>JAGQSC010000020.1 GCA_020439745.1 Acidobacteriota bacterium
ATACCGCGACCCATGGGTTTCGTGACGACGTGGACTTTAATGTTTGGGTGGCTGAACGACATGCCTTCCTGGTCGCGTCTGCCAACAAGCGGAATAATTACATCCGTGTGTTCAAAAAGACCAGCGATGGCTTGAATTTGCAAAACAAATCCACCGTCCGTTGTGAGTACATCGGCATGCAACCAGAATTGCTTGTGCGACATGACTAACAGATTCATAACGCTTCAGCCCAGGTTGCGATTTGATGGGCAATTCGATCACCTGCATGCCCGTCCAGTTGAGGATCGAAAAATGACTGGAGTAAATGCGCACGTTGGTAGGCTAGCTGGTTTGGCTCATCGAGCGCGCGCTTAAGTGCATCTTTCATGTCCTCTTCGTGTTCAACCAATGACACAGCACCACTTTCAACCAGTGGTTTGTAGTGGTCAAAATCGTAAAAGCTCCGAAAAGGAACCGGTGGCATCTCACCTGTTGCCTGATAGGCTACGTTAATGACGGGTTTGTCATACATCATGAGTTCCAACGAGACCGTTGAGGCGATGTTGATACCCACGTCACAGTAGCGAAGCAGATGCGCATAGTGGGAATCGTCTTCGGGTAAGGGGGTATGGTAACTGGGCTCCCAGTAGTCAGGCATAAAAACAATATCTGGGTGTTTTTTGAGTGAATCAAATCGTCCCGTTCGGTCCTTTCCATACACCCTTAGGGCCATTTGTGGTTTTGGCGAGATGAATGAAAAAAGGTCCGCGATGTTCCTTACGATTTCAGGCTCTCCTGGCATGTGATTGGGCATCCCGCTGGTATACAAAACCACGGGTCTTGACGGTAACAAACCATGTAAGGTCATGAAGTCTGTTTTGGAGATCGAAGGTTCAACTTGGTGAATGTCGAATTGAGGTGTGCCAACAGCAACAGTGTGCTCCTGGCGGCAGTTTGGGTACATGTTCAAAAGTTGCTGTTGAATGTGTCTATTCCAAGCCAGGTAGTACCGCGACTGGGGAATGATACGGCCTTGTGATGTGAGGTTGTCCCAACTAAAAAGGAATGAGGCAATGGGAATCCGTCTCAATCGTGCTTCAAGGAGGTAGGGGACCGCGATCATGCAATGAACATGTGATCCGTTGAATACCAAGACGGGTTGGACGCGGTCGTAATATGCAATTACCTGTGGCTTGCGATTGAATCGATAAAGGATCAGCAATATGCGTTCAAGTAGTGATAGGCCCACCCGATGAGCGAACAAAATTGCAACCACTTTGTTCACCCAACGCCTTATCTGCTTCTGGCGAACACGCGATTCTCGGTCGCGGTTTTTCCAGCGTTCCTCGGCCGCTCGTGACCAAATCATACGGCCATGGGCCATGTCCATAATCTTGTAGACGTATCTCATTATCCAGGGCATACCCAGGTCTGTTAGTTGTTCTATTTCCGAGCCGGATAATCGCAAAGCCTTATGGACAACCTCACATGGGATCACTGACAATACACGCACGCTCAATCGCTGGTTGATGCGTCTTAAGACCCCGTTATAGGCGAAATTTCGAATAGCCTCACCGCGTGGGAGTATGGCGACAATAGACCTCAATTGCGGACCTCTGCAAATTGTGCAATCGTGTGTGCCAGTCGCCTACCTGAATTTCCGTCACAGAACTGGCAAGCTTGTTCGAGGAGTTGGGTCCGTTGATCGTGATGGAGCGATTGGTTTGTAAGATATTCCCGCACGGCGTGAATCGCCTCGTCAATACTGTGAGCATTCCAAACGGAACCTGATTGGGTCACTTGTGCATAGTGGGGCCATTGGGTGCAGATATCGCGAATCAACTCTGTCTGACTACCCTTTTCTTCAGGGTCATAGCCTATGTTCACAACCGGTTTTTGAAAAAAGAAACCGTCGAGGGTAACTGTGGAGGCGAGATTCACAATAACATCGGCATGGCGAAATGTGTTGATCCAGGTCTTCAATTCTTGGGCATCAAGTGCGCGCGTATGCTTGGCAGATGCTCCAAACGGGTGGTCTTGGATGCGAATCCTCTCCAAAACACTGCCCAGCTCGACTCGGAGGTCTGCATTGTGGTGGATCGGGTGCGCACGCACCAGTAGCTGAAATTTGCAATGATCGTCGTCGGTCAAGTGTTGGACAAACCTCACAAGGCCTTCTGGTTCGCGAATGAAATTGGGTGAACCAAGCGCATACACAACCAACTTTCTGGTAGGGTCCAGCCCCTGCTGCCTAAAAAACGCCTCACGCGTTATGTAGTGTTCAACATTAAAAAAAGAATCGTATTGAGGCGTGCCCACGGCAGTGGACGAAGATGAAGGAATATCCTCGTAAGTTTTTGCCAACTCTTTGCGCTGCTGCTCTGACCACACAAGGTAGTGATGATATCGCAAAACCATAGATGTCTTCGTGCTGATGTTGTCCCAAGAAGGGATCATGGCAATTGAGGGAATGTTTGACCGCTGTGCAATCGCGGCTATGGCAGGTTCGTGAAATAGGAATGGGTTCATTACCACAACCAAGTCAGGCTTGAGATGCATAAGGGCGTCTTCCGCTTCTTTGCCAAAAAACGCGTTTCGGTACAGCCGGAATGCGAGCTGCTTCAACAGGAATTGAACACGGCAGGCATTGACTGCCTTAGCAGTCCAATGGAATACCTTGTTGCGAAAATTGGGCGAGGCCAATTGAAAATGCTTTAGCATGTATCGCCTTGGTGCCGATGGATGGGTTTGATTCCACGCGTATTCAAAGATGCGCCGTACATAGGTTACAGGAAAATCTCGGGGACGCCTGATGGAGGGAAAAGGGCTGACCGTAATGTAGGGAGGCAATTCTCCCCAATAGTCTTCGTCGACACATGAGGTTGACCAAATATGCCAATCGATGTCGGACGAAATCGCAGAAATGAAAGAGGAATGCCGCAGCATACGGTCGGTTAACAGGGAGGATGTCATAACCAAAATGCGTTTTTTCATGCGAGCGGAAGATCCTCGATCAGAGGTACGAGGTTTGAATCAATGTGCCCTTTTAGTTCATTGGGACGCGTCATAAACTCGTGAGATTGGCTCGCGTGTGACGTGTACATGATCACCAGCAAGCGACGCAATCCCTTGAGTACATAGCCACCCTTGTGGTACCCACTAGTGTCAGCGATGAATGAAGTACCTTGGGGCCCTTTGGCCTGAACGATTCGATGTCCGAATGGTGATTTTGCCAGGCTTTCATCGGTAAATCGTTTCGTCCCATCTGCTTCGAGGAAACCGGTAGGGTCTGTCGCATAAAACGGTCGTCGATGGGAGCCTTTCGCGTAACAAAATGGGCCTTGATCTGCCCCCACTTCATTGAGATACATAAAAAATTTGAAGATTCTCAGGTCTTCACGGTCCCTGTGCCATAGCTGAGACTGTCGGGGCGAATTGTCGGTGGGATAGCAGTCCCAGACGTTAATGTAACGCAATCGCACCTTCATATCGTAGTAGGCTTGAGCCGTTTGGACCATGACTGGGTGCGTAGCCAGTTTGAATCGAATGCTGGTCAAGTCAAGGGTAGGGTGATCCCCAAATCGAGGTACGATGAATTTTTTTTCGCTTGCTGGGTCATGATGAGCCGAATGATTGACTTCGTGGTTCAATTCATCCATTAGCCCGGGCCAGTCAAAAACAGACGGTCCATCGAATTGACAAAAACCATCTGCAGACAATTGCCGAGAAAGTGCATTCGCTTTGCTGTCATGTTTCAGGTGTCCTCGGTTGGAGACATAGCGCCAAATAATGTGCCGGTGTCTCAACCATTTCTTCAGGGATCGCATTCTCAAGCTTGGCCTACCCGTTGCGCCAAGAGCGCCAATTTTGATTCTGGGCGTCGCAACAGTTGATCGGGTGCACCGAACTCAATTAGAGCACCCTCTTCGAAATAGGCTACCAAGTCAGCATCTAGGGCGTGATCGATTCGGTGCGTAATCATGACAATCGTACATTTGCGTTTCATGGCTGTGATCGTATCTCGTATGACTTGTTCGGTGACTGGATCGAGTGAACTGGTCGCTTCGTCCAAAATGAGTAGATTCAGGTCTTTGGCCAGCTCACGCGCCAGACAGATTCTTTGTCGTTGCCCTCCCGACAATCGTAGCCCTCGGTCCCCTACTTGTGTGTCTAGGCCAAGGGGTAAATCGTCCACAAACTCAAGTGCTGCTGCTTCCCTAAGCTCGGAAGGCACTTCAGATTCGGACCACAGCATGATGTTCTTGTGAATGGACTCTTTGAAAACAACCGGTTCTTGTGTGATGTAACCAATATGCGGATGCAAGCTGGTGTGTTTAAGTTTACTCAGGTCTGTCGGTCCGTAAGAAATGACTCCTTTTGTTGGTTGTAGGAGACCCGTAAGCAAATTGACAAAGGTAGATTTCCCAGCTCCTGACGGACCGACCACGGCTAACATGGTGTGTTGGGGTATCGATAGAGTCACGTTTTCCAGCACATTCTTGTCACCAAAGGAGAAACACACGTTGTCAAATTTGATGGGGTAAGGTAAACCATCCACACGCACCGGTCCTTCTGATTTTGCTTCGCCCTCCAAACTGCTTAAGTGGCTTAAAACCAGGTCTATGGAGGACGACATAGCTAAAAAGGACTGCCAGGAAGCATGGAAGTTCATCAAAGAAGACAGTGCTCGGTATACCAACAGCAGCACAAACAACACATTGAGCAAAGGGGCTTCGCTCATATTGATGTGAACGAAAATTAACCCCAACAGCGCTGCCAAGATAATGGGCTCGCGTAGCCCTTTGATGGCGGCTGCATGTAGACCCAAGCGGTATTGTTGGATACGGAGCGCTGCAATATCGTCGTCCAATAAATGCCTCATATGAGGTAGCGTTCCCGTTGCTAACAGGTATTTGGCGTTTTGAAGCATCTGCGTGATACGGCTTTGAAACTCGCTGTTACCCGTGGCCAAGAGTGTGGATCCCATCTTGGTTCTTTGGTTCAAGAAACGAACGATCAGGCCTGCGGGCGTCATGAATACAAGTGTCAGAGCCGTAAACCAAAAATTGACCAAGCCCGCCATCAGGACGTAGGCAATAACCATACATAATGTTGCTGTGGCAACCACGAACAAGAAAATAGCTGTAACCGCTTTGTTGAGTTCTCCACCAAATACGTGACTCAGGTAGCCGGAATCCTGTTTGAGTAGATGTACGAACTTTACGCGTCCTACACTATCCACAAATCGGTGCCGCAGACCCATAATTGTGTCCGCTTTCAACTTACTGCCAAGTGCCCCTTCGGTGAATTTCACCAGCCCTTTCACGCCAAAAACCGATGTCATCACGATGAATACACCGATGGTGGTTTTTGGAATATGCAACGTCTCGAGCATATCCATCAACACGGCCAGGCGTCCGAGTGACTCTGGCGTGATGGAACCCTCGCTTACCTGCAACAACGGCAAGAACAGAGCCAAGCCCACACCGTCCAACAGGGTCGCAACCAGAGTCAGCGCAAGCAATGTCAGGTATCGCCAGCCCAGGATACCCCAAATAATGGACAGGTAATGACGTATGGATCGTTGTTCGCCCGTCATGCGATTGCCGCCAACGAAAGCAGTTGCCAAACAAAGAAGCTGTTGTCCCCGTGTCCCATCAAGTATTGGTCCACGTGTTGTCTAAAGCTGGGGTGCACCACCTCAGGAAAACGCCGAGCTGCGCGATCGGTTTCTGCAATGATCCAGTCACGCAAGGCTCCACGAAACCATTCCCGCTGTGGCGTTTGTAGGGGCCTCTTTGGGGCTGTTCGTACACCTTCGGGAATCAAGTGTTGAGCGATTCGACGCAGAAAGAGTTTTCCTTCGAGCTCATTGATCTTGCGATGTGCAGGCTGACGAAAGGCGAGTTCCACGAGGCGATGATCCAGAAAAGGCTCGCGCAACTCGACGGAATGCATCATCGAAATGCGATCGTTGAATCGCAGGGCGCGCGGCAACTTGGTGTAAAACAGATCGCGAAACTGGAGGTTTCTCAAGGGGTCAGAAAACGGTTTGGCTATGTTTGGAGTTCGGGCCTGCAACAGGAAATCTGGCTGATAACACCCCTCGTTGACAATCTTGCTTCGTGTACCTTGAATCAGCGGGGCTTGGACTAGATCGGTATGTCTGTAGTAGTCATAACCCGCCCATTGTTCGTCCATGCCCTGACCATCGAGCAAAACCTTACAGCCGGAGTCAGATGCAGTTTTGAAGATCTGTTGATAGGCAAGGGTAGGTAATCCGCCATAGGGTTCCGACTGGTGTAAACTCACCATTTGATGGAGTGTGGGTACGTCCTCCGCACGTAAAAGACAAGGTGTTAGGTTGTGATGACTGCCTGCCAACATGGCTTCAACCCACGGCAACTCATCATAGTCGGGATGGCCGCAAACAAAAGTGTAGGCGCGCGTATCGTCGTTGATACCTCGAACGCGCTGGATGAGGGCCATGAGAATGGACGAGTCTAGACCGCCACTCAAGTTGACACCCAGTGGCACATCGGCACGGAAGCGGAACGCTACCGATTGTTCAAGCAGACTCAAGTATTCTTCTTCAACTTCAGCGTCGCTTCTCGCGTCGGTTTCTGTGCCAACCGCATGTTCAAAATCGTACCACCTCGTGATGTGGTACGTTCCGTCCTGCCAGGTGAGGTGATGGCCGGCGGGTAAACTTTGAATGCCAGACCAAAAGGTATGCGCCAAATGGCCGGTGAGACCTGCGTTGAGATAAGTCGCCCAAGTCGACCAGTCTGGCTTTTTCTCCGTGCCCATTTCGTGGAGCGTGCGGATTTCACTGGCAAACATGAGACCGCCTTCAGTTGAGACATAGTGAAGCGGTTTTACGCCAAATCTATCTCTGGCCAGGAATAGGCGCTTCTCTCGGTCATCCCAGATAGAGAATGCAAACATGCCGATCAGGTGGCTCAGGCAATCATCGCCCCATTTGATGTACGACGCCAACAACACCTCAGAATCACTTTGAGTTCGGAAGGGGTAGTCCGACAATGCCCTCTTTAACTCGCGATAATTGTAGATCTCTCCATTGAACACCAACCAAAAGCGCCCGCTGTCATCGCTCATGGGCTGATTGGCATCTGAACTCAAATCAATGATACTCAGACGGTTGTGGCCCAGATATGCTCGGTCAATGCGCTTCTCGCCTGTTGCATCCGGTCCTCGATGTTTTTGGCACGCTATGGCGTTTGTGGTGTGAATGGATTCTAAGGACAATCCCGCAAATCCTAGGATGCCGCACATAGTTCTCCTGCAACTTGGGACAGTCCGACTTAAGTGGGTGCCCTTTCAAATGGCACCAACGGATAGTCCTATTATATCAAATGGACTGAGTCACATAAGGTGAATGCACGATGGGTGTTCCTTCACATGGCGCCCCTTGAATGGAGGTGCTTACGAACACTTCGGCTGACATCTAGGTAAGAACGGATTTTGGCGAATCGAATTTTTAGCCGGTCGCTAATCGTCACTTTCGGTTTTTCTAAGGCATATCCAAACAGCATCATTTCTCGACGGCAGACTTGCTCAACCATGTATATGAGTTGTTTGGGCATATCTGAATACGCTTTGATCCTTGAAGGATCCAAAGCGCGGGGTATGTTTTTGTGGGCATAGGCACCGTCTGATTGGAAAACGGGGTCGTTGCTTCTCTTTTCTGGTCGCATCATTTCTTCTTCGAATTCAAGATCAAGCAGCCTAAGGGTTTCTAACAGATTTGCTTTTGGGTCGGTCAAGAAGTCTTCGAATCTTAACTGTTGCACATGAGTTAAGTTTCTCAGGTTTTTGAAGCCCCAAGCGTGCCAAGCCTTCCATAGTTTGGCGTGCCTCAGCGTTTGACCAATATACTCGACCCACCTTTCGGAACTAAATGAGTCACCTTTAGCATTGAGCTGTTTGATAATTCTCGACCAAACGGCTGACCTGGGGTCCCTGATCAACCAAAGAAAACACGAGTCGGGGTACAACTCGCGGATACGTCTAGTGAAGAATAGGTTGTTCAGGCTTTTTTCACCTATCACCGCGTTGGATTCACAGTTGAGTAACTTTAAATAGAGGTCAGATTGTTTGAAGGTGCCACCAACCAGTTCCTCAACATACGCGGTCCGTTGATTGAGATACTTTTGGCACATCCCTATCTGTCGCATTCGGTCTAGCAAGGGTTTGCTTAGCTGTATCTTGTCTGCGTTAAGGACACCTGCGTTGTGAAAACCAAAAAAAAGTTCCGGTTCATTTCTCAATGTGATTTGTGTGTGCTGCGATAGTACCGAACGCAACAGTGTCGTTCCAGATCGCGGATAACCAAAAATAAATAGCATTCGCACAACTGAATCCTTTGCAGGGCCTTGCACACGAAGAGAAATCTAGCACAGTCCATCTAAGTCCAATGGATGCGTTAGGCCCAAAGGGTCTCTTTGTGAACTATCTGATCTTTGACGCCGTCACAGTTGCGTAGGGTGTGAACGAGGAGATTTATCGCTAGAATGGGCCTTTGGGAGGATTCTTGAATCGCATTGCGGTCATATTTGGTACGCGGCCTGAGGCCATAAAACTAGCACCTGTGGTGCGGTCGCTCATACAAAGAGCCACATTGGAGACCGAGGTTTGGGTGACAGGCCAACACAGGCAGATGTTGGATCAAATCATGAATGACTTTGAGATCAGCCCCGACGTTGACTTGGACGTGATGGCACCAAATCAGACGCTGGCTGATCTTTCGGCGCGCTGCCTCATGGGTTTATCTCACCATCTTTCGCTACGAAAACCCCAACTAGTGATGGTGCAGGGCGATACGACCACGGCGTTCATAGCGGCACTTACGGCCTACTACCATCAGATTCCCGTCGCTCATGTCGAGGCCGGTCTGCGCACTTCTGATCTCCTTGCACCTTGGCCAGAGGAAGGGAATCGGTGCATGATCGCGCGCCTTGCAAACCTCAATTTTGCGCCCACCAACTGGAGTCGAGACAACTTATTGCGCGAAGGCGTGGCCCCTCAAACCATTCATGTGACGGGCAATACTGCTGTCGATGCGTTGTTTCTTGCCATGAAAAAATTGGGTCCTGTCCCAGTTGAAGACAAACGAAAGGTTCTGATCACTGGACATCGACGAGAGAGCTGGGGCGAAGGTTTTGCCTCTATTTGTGAAGCCATCGTGTTACTGGCGCGAAAGTACCCGGAAGTCGAGTTCGTTTACCCTGTCCATCTGAATCCAGTCGTTAGAAAGCCTGTGTTTGAGACGCTACAAGGCGTGCAAAACATCAAACTCATGGAGCCGCTCAACTATTTCGAATTTGTGTCACTCATGCGCAGCAGTCACCTCATTCTTACAGATTCTGGTGGCATCCAAGAGGAGGCACCCAGCTTGGGAATTCCTGTACTGGTGATGAGAGACGAAACGGAACGACCTGAAGGAATTGAAGCGGGAACATCCGTTTTAACTGGCACCGCCACAGCGCGCATCGTATCTGTCGTTTCCAACCTGCTGGATCGGCCAAGCGCTTACCGGCAGTTGGCACAGTGTGCCAATCCCTATGGCGATGGTCAGGCAGCAAATCGCATTGCCGAGGTGTGCTGTCGTTTTTTGAATGGGATGTCTTAGTGCGGATCGCTTTTCTGACCACCTCACCGCAACATTACCAGGGTGCGGGAGGACGTACCAGGGTGGTATCTGTGGCACGGCTCATGGACCAGGATGAATGCCTCCTGATCTGCCTTGTGAAAATGAGGCATTGGTTCAAGCGTCCAACAATGAAACGAGCCCAGGCCCAATTGGCCCGCGATGCGCGATGTCCTGTCGTCTACTTGCATTGGATCGCCTACCGAGACCTGGAATGGTTAAACCGGTTTGGCTTGTGGTTGTGCAAGGTCCGGCTTGAACGTTTGTTGGCTAAACACCAAGTGGATGGCATCCACGCCCACGGGGCCAAAGCAGCTGAAATAGCCCTGTCACTCAACCCAGCCTCACGTGGGTGGGTGGTGGCAGATATCCATGGAGCGGTACCTGAAGAGTATTTGCTGGCATCAGGCGCATCGGACAAGAACGACGTTGTTCTCGCATTGGAAGAAATGGAAAAAGATGTGCTGACCAATGCCGACGCGTGCGTGTTGGTTTCGCAGCGCATGTTGGTGCATTACCGCAACAAGTATGGCGTTGCGATAAGCCAAAACGCGGTGATCCCCTGTGCTGCAGCTGGTCGTTGGTCACCTTCACTGGCACGAAGAGCGGAGATTCGTCAGGACTTGGGTTTGATGGATAAGACGGTGTTTGTCTACTCTGGCTCTATGCGATCCTATCAATGCATCCCAGAGATGCTGAAGATCTTTGGAAGCATCGCTCAGAACGATGACAGCCTTCACTTGCTGATCATGAGTAGCCAAAAAGATGCCTTTGAGACCCTGCTCAGCGATGCAGGTCTCAAAGCCAAGAGTACGGTCATCTCATTGCCCCATGATCGCGTGTTAGACACGCTGCAGGCCGCTGATCTGGGCTTCATGCTGAGAAACGATACGGTTGTCAACCGCGTTGCCTCACCCACAAAATTTGCTGAATACCTTTTGGCGGGTGTGCCCGTGATCACCAGCTCATTTGTGGGTGACTACAGCACTTGGGTGTGTGAGCAAGGGTTGGGTTGTATTGTGGATGACTACCATGAAACCGACCATCTGAAGGCGTTTGTATACGATGTGCGTGATCACAGGGCAACCTATGCCCAACGGTGTCATCAGTTTGCTCTGGATTCACTGACGTGGCCTCAATTCGCGGGTTCACTGCGCCGGATCTATGAGGCGCTTTCTTGAGGTGTTATGAAAAAGTATGAGCGATTGAGAAGGTCGTTGCGGTGGCTAGAACTGCCGTTGTACCGATGTGTTTACAGAAACTTGCGCCGCATCACCAAAATCGACCAGTCTTTGTTAGATGTGGGCGGACGCAAATCGCCATATACAATCGGTCTTGCCGCTAAAGTCACGGTCTCTGATCTCCCTCGCGAGGACGAGGTTCAAAAAGCCCTTAACCTGGGACTCAATCAGCAACTGATAGAGTTCATCAAGAAGAACCGAAGTAATGTGGTGGATGTGGTGTTTGATGACATGGCAGTTTCCAAGTTGGCAGATGACCAGTTTGATGGATTGGTTTCTGTTGAAGTCATTGAGCATGTGGAGGCAGACGGGGATTTTGTAAAACACGCGGCTCGGACGTTGAAGCCGGGCGGGTTCTTTTTGCTCACCACACCTAACGGGGAATGGGTCCGAAATGTAAATCCTGATCACAAACGCCATTACACCAAATCTCAATTGGAAACACTGTTATCGACTCACTTTGACGTCTTATGGTCGCGTTACGCGGTTCAAGATCATGCGTTTCGGCGTTGGGGATTGAGATCTTGGTCCCCTCGTCGACCTATCCGGACCATTTCTAGTATGTTTGGTAATTTAGTGGGAAATATGATGCTGACATTCGACAATGGGAGAGAGTACAAAGGCAGGAATCACTTGGTGGCTTTGGCGCG
>JAGQSC010000021.1 GCA_020439745.1 Acidobacteriota bacterium
AAACTCAAAAAGAGCAGTTTTGACCCGCCACTTCAAGCATGAACTGCTTCCGTCGGGCTACGCCCTCCTCCACCAGTTCATGCTGAACCACATTAAGTGGAATTTACAGAAACGATGTTACACCCCCTCACAGATTCTTAGTGTCATTGATAAGTCCTAATTCGGTACGACCATAAATTTCAGTGTACTTACCCATTACGTAAATCCATTTCTGAAAAAGCACCCCGTCTTTGTCATACCTTAAGCTTACGCCGTTCAGCCTGCCTTTATAGTATTCGTTAACCTCGAAGCTGCCATTTGGTTCGCACAATTTGCACCTGCCATGGTACTTGTTGTTTCTAAAGTAGCAGTCTTTGTGCAACGCTCCATTTTTGAACATATAGATCCAGTGGCCTTGCTTCCTCTTATTGTAGATCCACCCCTTATATGCCAGCAGTCCATTTCCTCTACTCCTTTGCCTCCAAGACCCAAAGTCACCTATTTTTGAGTGTATGAATTCGGTCAATGCGGGGTCCAACGGCCCTTCCAAATTATCCCAAATCAAATGTAGTACTTTTTCTCTGTTTGGAAGTAGTTCTAATATCTTGTCTTGAATGCTGTCCAATTTCGATGCCTACCTTTTTGTCTGCTTCGTGTCTGTTCTAGAGTCAAAATGTCTCTTCACCAAGCATTTCTGGCACATGTTTATCTTAATCTTAACCCCGCCTTTTGGTGATCGAGAGGAGATCTTGGCCTGGCTGGCCCGACTCTCTTGAGAGGAGGAGGTGCATCCCGTTGAAAAGCGTCCAGCCCACCGACTCGCGACAGTCATCGTAATTCTTAAGATACTTCGTTTCAATCTCGCCAAAGAAACCGCTGAATAGGGCCTTTGCCCCTTGAATGGTCTTTTTCGCTGGCCGATTCAATGGAACCTTTTACTGTGCAATTCATGTAAATCAGTTAAACTGTTGAACAGTTATGAACGTGATTGGCCCTACTTCCATTGCCACTGCGGTGGCGCATCAGATGCGGATCCATCTGTTTCAAGGGTCCTTTGAGCCGGGAGAGGTGCTGAAGGATACGGCACTTGCGGAACAGTTTGGTGTGGCCCGTGGCACCGTGCGGGCGGCCATCCAACAACTGGAAGCGGAGGGTTTGCTGGTTCGACTGCCCGGGCACAGTGCGCGGGTTCCTGAATTCGAGGCGCTGGATATTGTCGATCTGTATCGGGTTCGGTTGCCCATTGAGTGGGCTGCCGTTGAATCAGTGGTGCGCCGAAATTTGGATCTTGATTTGGTACAAACAGCATTCGAAGAGATGGAAAAGGCCAGAAGCCAAGACCGAGCTCAATTGGTGTCTGCCGATTTGGCGTTTCATCGGGCCCTGGTGGTGTCTTCCGGAAGCACGAGACTGCTTCAGTTCTTTGACCAGATCAGCGGCGAAACGCAGCTCATGATGGCCATGCTGCAAACGCACTACGACCACGTGGACGACTTGATTGAGGAACACCGTGAGCTGCTGGAGCAATTGAAGCGCGGAAACTTGAAGAGCTGCCGCGCCGCGTGGAACGAGCACTTCCATTCTGCACTTGTGGCCCTGAATGCGATTCCAGATGGAGGAGATGATGGCCTGTTTTTCTGACTTTGAGGCGTTGAGTTTTGATTGCTATGGCACCTTGATCGACTGGGAGACCGGGCTCACACAGGCGTTTCGTGAATGGTCGGATGCGATCGATGTGGAACGAGCGCTAGAACTTTTTGGATCGATTGAAACGGAAAAAGAGCAGAAATACCCCAGCGCCCCTTACCCGGAGATCCTCGTCCGTGTATGTGTCGCCTTGGGCGAGATGCTCGATGTACCCGTTAGCGCCGAACAGGCTGCCATCTTTGGTGCATCGGTAGGTCGTTGGCCCGCCTTCCCGGATTCCTCTGAGGCACTTGCCAAGTTGCAGCAGCGCTATAAGCTGATCATCCTCTCCAATGTCGATCGTGGCTCTTTTTTCTTGAGTGAGACACGTTTGGGCATTAACTTCGATGCCGTCATCACGGCTCAGGATGTTGGCAGTTACAAACCCGATCTGCGTAATTTCGAAGCCCTTTTCAGGTGCGCAGGGAAGATGGGTATCGCTCGAGATAAGATCCTGCATGTGGCGCAGTCGCGATTTCACGATCACGAACCCGCCCAAAAGTTGGGACTGAACTCGGTGTGGATTGACCGGCGTCATCACCTGGCTGGACCCGGCGCCACACCCGAATCCACCTTATCGGATGCCGACCTGAAATGGAGGTTCCCATCCATGAAAACGTTTGCCGATGCTGTTTTTGAGGTCCAGGCATGAACCATCTCGATTTCTCTCCGTCCGAGTTTCAAGCATTTGTTCAAAGCGCACTGGAGCTGGTTCAACGGCGCTATGACCATTTGGACCAAAACGTGTATTCGAATCTCAAACAAAGTCAGGTGCGCGAATGGTTTGATGAGGCGCTGCCCAATGAAGGCATGGCCTGGACCGATTTACTGGAGCAGGTGGAACAAAAGGTGTTCGACCGTGCCACGCTGAATATTGGCCCCAACATGTACGCCTATGTGGTGTCCGGTGGTAATCAGGTCTCGATGGTCGGAGATTTCCTTGCATCGGCTATTGACCAGAATGTGGCCAAATGGCACCTGGCCCCCACGATCACCGAACTAGAGCAACGCGTGATTGCCTGGGCGGGTGAGTACATCGGCTATTCGTCCAGGGCAGGAGGGATGCTGGTCAGCGGAGGGTCCGCCGCCAATCTGTCTGGTCTTACGGTGGCCCGCAACCTTTTTCTGGAGAAACAGCAGGTGCGGCGACGAGGGCTGTTCCAGCTTAAACCGATCATCGTGTATGGGTCAGACCAGACCCATAACAGCGTGGATAAGAGCATCCAAATGTTGGGCATTGGACAAGACAATTATCGCAAGATTGCCAGTGACGGGAAAGGTGCCATTGACTGCGACAAGCTTGTCCGTGCCATTGAGGATGATCTGGAGTCTGGGCTGATGCCATTTTGCATTGTGGGCAATGCCGGCACGGTCAATGCCGGTCACTTGGATCCCTTGGACACCCAGGCTGACATCGCCGAACGCTATGGGCTTTGGTTCCATGTGGATGGTGCATACGGTGGGCTTGCGGCTGCATTACCCGAGTTGAGACCCTTGTTCAAAGGACTTGAACGCGCCGACTCGGTGGCTTGCGACTTCCATAAGTGGCTTTATCAGCCGTTTGAAGTGGGGTGCACCCTGGTCCGAGATTGGAAGGACCTCAACCGAACCTACCATGTGACTGCCGATTACCTCTCTCGTGTACCCGGCGCGGAAAACCGGCTGGACATTACGGAACATCATTTTCAGTTGTCTCGCAATGCCAAGGCATTGAAGGTGTGGATGACCTTCAAAGCGTTTGGCGCTGAGCGTTTGCGCGACATGATCCGCAAAGACATTGCGTTGCGAATCTACCTGGAAACCCTGATCAACGATGCTTCCGATTTCGAGTACGTGGCTTCCGGACCCTTGGGGATCGTCTGCTTTCGTTACCTTGGCAACGGAACAGGTGATTCACTGCAGGTGGATGATCTCAACCGCAAGCTACTGGCCGCACTGGAAGCTGATGGTCGCGTCTTCATCACCGGCACCCAGTGGGCGGGACGCCAAGTGATTCGCGCCTGTATCATCAACCACCGAACACAGAAACAAGATATTGAACACCTGGTTGGCGTTATTCGAGAGGTGGGCAGATCACTGCTCGCTTGACCAATCCAAAAAGAAACCCGGACCCCATATGGAGCCCGGGTTGGAGGGGTCACCTAGAGAACCGACCTCAGAAGGCGAACCTCAAAAGGCTAGTCTCCGATGATGGTCAGGGTGCGGCCAGTGGGACGGGCACCGTTTGATATAAGTAGCCCGGGCTCACGCCAGGCGGTGTACCGCGCAGGAAGATCACCATGGCGGGTTGGGTTGAAGTCAGGTAGATCTGCTGCGTCGGTCGGTTGGGGAAGGTACTGTCGAACACCAGCAAGTGCTTGGCCTTAGGTGCGAGGCTGGGGTGGATCACCTGGCCAAACGTCTGGTTTCCTGCCGCGTCGAACTGGTACCCTGCGATCTCTGCCGAACCGGAGCCCAGGTTGACGATGGCCATGCCGTCGAAGATGGTGTCCCATTCTCCTTGGTACAGGATGAAGTTTTGAACATCAGGGCCTGACGTGGCTTGAGTCTCGTTGACGTGAGCCGTGGCCCCGGCGCCCTGGGCGATTTTATAGCCAATGGTCACCACGCATGTGTTGGGACCTTCAATTTTGCAGTGACTGACATTCACACCGCCAAACAACTGGTTGGCCCCCATCACCTGGTAGCTATTGCCACCGACGGTTACCGTTTTAGCGGCGCCTGCGTTGCCGCTACTGTCATAGGGTCGAAGCGTCAATGTGGCGTTTGAAGACGCGCTATTGGTGAAGAAGAGGGTTGATGTGAAGGCAGCTGTTGGAGGCGTGATGTGCGTCAACCAACGTTCACTGCTGGTAGCTTTGTCCAACACCGGCACCGTCTGGTACAGGTAGGCTTTTGGCGCACCGGGATAGGAACCCCTGAGAAAGGTCACAGCGGCTGGCTGGCTGGACGTAATCTCAATGATGGAACCGGCTACGTTGGGGAACTGGCTACCAAACACAGCTAAGGATTTCGCATAGGGTGCCAGCGAGTCCTTCATGCGGTATTCACTGAGCACTTTGCCGTCTTTGGCGTATTGAGTGGCATTGATGTCTGCGGGGGACGTACTCAAGTTGACCAACGCCATACCATCGAAAATCGTTTCCCACTCGCCCGGATAGATTAGAAACCGGTTGCCGATGGATGAAGTCTCGTTCACGTGTGCGGTGGCACCGGGCCCGGAGGCAATTCGGTAACCTGCAGTCACCACAATGGACTTGGATCCGCTGATTGACAAGTGACTGACGTCGATCCCGGGAAATTGGCTAGTAGTCGTGAATGTTTGAAACGCCCATGGTCCTAGATTGAACGTCTTTTCTGCCAATCGACCACCATTGCTGTCGTAGGGCTGCAGGGTAATACTGCCTGGGGTCTCCGAGTTATTGGTCAAGGTAAGGGTGGTTTGAAACAGACCGCCCAATTTGGTGACGTGAGGAATCCAGCGGGTGTTGGGATCGGGTGTAACCGTGCCACCGCCGCCGGCCTGTAGGGGAATTTCCCACATGCCTCGGCCATAGGTGGCGGCGCGAAGGATCCGTGCGGACCGTTGGATTTCCAGGTCGCGAACGATGACTAAAGGCATGCCATCACCGTAAGGTGACCAATCCGAACCAGAGCTGGAGACAAACACGCCCAGATCCGAGCCGATATAGATGTCGTCAGGCCGATCGGGGTCAATCGCGATGCAATTGACAGGCATGTTCGGGATGGATCCGGAGATGTTGACCCACGATTGACCGCCGTTCGTGGATTGAAAGACTTTCTGCCCGGCATCAAACCCGCGCCGGGTCACGAAAACCACATCGGGATTCAGCGGATGCACCGCAATGGCACTCACACCGCCCGGTGTGTTGATTTGCGTCCAGTTCTGGCCATCTATGGTTTTGGCCATGATCTGTTGTCCCTGTACGTACCAAAGGTCAGCGACATAGACCACATTGGAATTGGAGGGTGCGACTGCCATGGACCCCAAGGGAACGGATGACAATTCGGGGCTGGCCTGATACCAGGTCTCGCCTCGATCTGGCGAATAGGCCACGAATTTCGACGCGCGAAATAGGCCGTTGGGATCATTGGGGTCTTGAACTAAGGGCGTAGACCAGGCGCCATCGGCTGGTAGACCCAGTCGTTTGAATGTCAATCCGCCATCGTCTGAGCGATTGTGGGCGCCATTGAAGGTGGATGCGTACACCACGTTCTCGTTGCTGTAGTCGATGATGGTCTCCAAGCCATCGCCACCAATCATTTGTCGCCATTGTCCGGCCAAAAGACGAGCACTGCCATTGTCTTGAGCGCCCGTGGTGGTCATGTCAGCTCGAGTCTGAGCCACCGCTGCGCGGTCAACTTGGTGGATACTAAGTCCCTGCGACAGGTCCTGCCACACGTTGTTTTGCCACTTGTAAATGCCGCCGTCATTGCCGATGAATAAGGTCTTATTGGGCGAATAAACCATAGCGTGTTGATCTGCGTGTGCGTAGGGTCGTTGAAAGGTCTGGTCCTGGTCCAGCCAGTACGAGGCCAGGTCCCAATTGCCACCACCGTCATCGGATGTCCAAATGTTGACGCCACCCACCCAGATCTTGTTCGGGTTGTCGGGGTGAACCGCAATCGTTAGGTCGTAGCTGCCTTGGCCAGCCACATCCGGTTCGCCGTCAAACACCAGTCCGTTGTACCATCCCAGCAGATTGGGCCAGCCGTTATCCAGATTTTGAGCATGGACCTGTTCCCAAACGAAACCGCCATCGGTGGAGCGATAGACGCCATAAAGGCCGCCATTGTAACCAGAGTCTTCTTCGATAGCTGCGACTGCGTACAGGTAATAGGTGTTACTTTCGCAGATGGTAAGTTCAATGCGACCGAATCCTGACCCGGCCGCAGGGAGACCCTGTGCTAGCGTCCAACTGTCGCCTACATCGCCCGACCAGATAATGCCTTGGCCATAGATGCTTGCATACCAGTAGTCCGGGAATGTGGGATCCACTTCCAAGTCGCTGACCACGACCTGATCGACGATCACTTGCCACGAAGCTCCGCCATCCAGTGTGCGGTACAGGCCGAAGTTGGTTGCGGCCATCAGCACATTGGGATTTGTAGGATGAATAACCAGTTTCCACACCCACAATTGTTGGTTTTCGGTGAGGCTGAGGCCCGTCGTATTCCAGGTGTTCCCACCATCTGTCGATTTCAGCACACCGATGGAATAGGTACCCTGTTGGCCGTTGGAATCCGCATCGCCGGTGGCCATGTACAAGATATTAGGGTTGGCTGGGTTGACCACGATCGAGGACACACCAAGGTTGGGCAGGAAATCACTGATGGTGGTCCAGCTGTTGCCGCCATTGGTGGTCTTCCAAACACCGCCCGAAGGCGTGCCTACCCAAAACGTGTTTGGGTCACTGGGGTGGAACGCGATGCAGTTGACGCGACCCGCTCCGCCATTGACTTTATAACCATGACCGTTGCCCGGAGAGGCGATCTGGGGACCGGGGCCCAAAGGTGTCCAGCTGCCGGCTTTGGCTAGCTCTTCTGCGCGGTCGCCGTACAGTTGTTTGTATTCTTGCCAGGCGTACCAAAGTCCATACATGTTGACCTGGCCGTTTTCGTCGAGGCGCGCACTGGCCAACTGCTCCCAACGCTTGAAGGGTTTCCAGCCCACGCCTTTGCGCGTGTAGTCGTGGTGACTCCAATAGGCATCGAACGAAGCTTGTAAGTCGTAAAAATTGGGTTGTTGTTTGTTGCTCTTTTGGCGCGCGTCTTTGACCCAGGCCTGCCCAAACGCAGGCGACAGGCAAAAAGCCGCAGCCAGTGTGATCAAATATTTCATGGTGCCCCTCCTACAAGGCGATCAGTTTTGCAGATGCAATACTTGAACCTTAGGAGGTGCGTCTTTACTTGTCCTGAAATACCACTGATATTTTGCTGATATTTGCCTGATATTCCCGTAAGTATTTCTGATCAGGCATGTTATGTTTTCAGTCCGAATCTTTTTGAACCTGTCAGATGGTCATGATTTCCTTTTCTTTGGCGCCGACCAGCTCGTCGATTTTGCCTATTCGTGTATCGGTGAGTTTTTGGATTTCATCCAAGCCTGAGTGCATTTGATCCTGAGAGATGTCCTTTTGCTTCTCCAGCTTTTTCAACTCGTCGTTGGCTTCTCGGCGATAACCCCTCACTGAATTTTTGTACTGTTCCCCGTATTTGTGACACAGCTTGACGTATTCTTTACGACGCTCTTCCGTGAGGGGCGGTACGTGGATTCGAATTACCGTGCCGTCGCTGGACGGTGTGAGTCCAATGTTCGCGGCAAGAATGGCCTTTTCGATTGCGCTGATCATACTGGCTTCCCATGGCTGAATGGTGATAAGTGACGGTTCCGGGTTTGCCAGTCCGGCTACTTGGTTGATGGGCATGGGCGAGCCGTAGTAATCCACCTTAATGCCATCGAAAATAGACAGCGACGCACGGCCCGTGCGAACGGTGGCCAACTCACTCTGAAGTTTCTTGACCGCCCCATCCATTTTCGACTTGATATCTTTAAATAGAGATTCCATAGACTTACTGCTCCTTGACTAGGGTGCCAATTTTTTCACCCATAACTGCTTTGTGGATATTTCCGCGATGATTGAGATTGAATACGAGGATGGGCATCTTGTTTTCCATGCACAGTGAAATGGCAGTGGCGTCCATTACCTTCAATCCGCGACGTAGGACATCCATGTAATTTGTTTGGTGAATCATTTCCGCATCGTGGTGCTTGACTGGATCAGCGGTGTAGATCCCATCGACTTTAGTAGCCTTCATAATGATATCCGCTTGCATTTCAATGGCACGCAACGCGGCTGCAGTATCCGTGGTGAAATAAGGATTGCCCGTGCCAGCGGCGAAGATGACCACCCGACTGCGGTCCAGGTGCCTGAGTGCGCGACGGGGTATGAAGGGTTCTGCGATTTGACGCATTTCAATAGCCGAAAGCACTCTGGAATCCAGGCCGGTCCGCTCCACAGCATCTTGTAGTGCCAAGCAGTTCATGACCGTAGCCAGCATGCCCATATAATCAGCGGTGGCTCGGTTCATGCCCGATGCGGCTTGCGATAATCCCCTGAAGATGTTGCCACCACCGACCACAATGGCAATTTCGACGCCCAATTCGTGCACGTCTTTGATTTCGCCCGCGATCTTGTTGATGGTATCGAGGTCGATGCCGAATTGACCGGGCCCCATCAGCGCTTCGCCTGAAAGCTTCAACAAAACACGTTGGTACTTAGGGGGGCCATCAGTCACGGGCATCTCCTTAACGAAATCGACCCCCATTTTAGGCGGCCAAGCTCAAAGACACAATGGCTTTGACAACCGGGACCAGGTAGCGGGTGGTGATTTGAAGGGCGAATTTGAGGCGCTTACGGTGATGGATTTTGGCCTGTTTTTTCTTCGGTGACGAGGCCACCAATATGCTGCTTTCGTGTGGTATACTTCGTTGCTTTTTTGCCCTGAACGGGCGTATTTCGATCAGGGGGGATGATGCATGGGAAAGAACTACCAAGCCCATATTGACGACTGGAATGAGCGGGAGAAATTAGCCTTTAAAGCTGTGACGATCGTCAATCAATTATGGCTGAACCGTTCCGTCGAATTGCTGTTGTTTCGCCGCAGTCTGTTCAACGAAGGGCCTGTGGAAATTCTCAAGCATCATCGGTACGCGCGTGACATTTCACAACGCGATTTAGAGATTTTTGACTCGATCAAGATTATGGAAGCCTTGGTGGATTTGCCACTCCGTCCATCGCGCATAGATCTGGGTCGATTGACATTGGAATGGCTGGACGCGGGTCTTCCCGACGAGCAATTGCCGGCGTATCTTGAAAAAACACTCAAGCCGTTTCTCACCGATGGGCCCGTAACCATGCCCAAACGCGATGTGGTTTTGTACGGGTTCGGCCGAATCGGTCGCCTTTTGGCCCGCTTTCTGATTGAGACCCAAGGCCGCGGAAATGGCTTAAGGTTGCGGGCTGTGGTGTGCCGTGGACCCATGAACCTGGTGAAACGGGCCCAACTACTCAGACGGGACTCCGTTCATGGCTCGTTCAAGGGCAATATGACCGTTCTTGAAGCTGAAAGCGCCATTCTTGCCAACGGCTGTTATGTCAAGTTTATCGAAGCCAATTCACCCAGCGACGTGGATTACACACAGTATGACATCGAAAATGCTTTGGTCATTGACAACACGGGTGTCTGGCGGGACAGGGACGGCCTGAGCAAGCACCTTGGCGCCAAAGGCGTCGCCAAAGTGTTGCTCACCGCGCCTGGCAAAGGCGATATTCCCAACATCGTGTACGGCGTGAACACTCGCGCATTCGAACCAGACGAGAAAGTGTTCAGCGCCGCTTCATGTACCACCAATGCGATTGTGCCGGTATTGAAGGTGATACACGAAAAATTCGGTATTGCGCATGGCCATATCGAAACCGTGCATTCATATACCAACGATCAGAACCTGTTGGACAACTATCACAGCAAGCCTCGCAGAGGTCGTTCCGCCCCCATCAATATGGTGATCACATCCACAGGCGCAGCCAGCGCCGTGGCCAAGGCACTGCCCGAATTGACAGGACGGATCACGGGCAACGCCGTACGCGTTCCCACCGCTAACGTCTCTTTGGCGATCATGAATCTGGAACTTGATCGAGATACAGATCGCAACGCCATCAATGAATCACTACGCCAGGCATCATTGTTTGGTGAAATGGTGTCGCAGATAGACTATACCCGCGATGAGGAATTGGTCAGTACAGACCTTGTCGGAAACCGGCATCCCGCGATCGTCGATTCATTGGCTACCATTGTGGAAGGTCGTCGTGCTGTGTTGTATGTCTGGTACGACAACGAATTCGGTTATTCCGTTCAAGTACTGCGTGTGGCGCGAGCCATTGGCGATGTGGAAAAGCCAACCTATTTCTAGGCCGCGAGGACACGCGGACTAGGCCAGAACCGAAAAGAGCCCTCACATCCGCTTTGACGGGGAAGAGGGCTCAAGTTTCGTGCTTGATAGATAAAGTGTACGAACACTCTATTTTGCGGCTTTTACCGCTTCGGGGAACTCAGTTGTCAGCACCTTGTCCGGTGGGCTGATGGGTCCTCCTTGGCGCTTGTTTGACCTTAATATGTGTTCCCGATTTTGAAGAGTCAAGACGCCTTGCGGCACAAAGAACGCAACCATCTGAAACCCTTGATGATGGATGCCAAAAAAAATCATTGACCGCCGATCTGCGGCCCTATTTTTGGGCTTAACTCCAATGAATTCAATGCAATACGTTCAACTTGAGCAGGCTCAGTGAGTTGCGAAAAAAGTTGGTATTCATGGTACAGGTCGGTATTGAAGTAGAACGGATCGTCTGTGCTGAGACTGAATGGGACGTCGTAGGCAATGAATGCATGAACTGGGTGTGAAGTCAGCGTATCAACCACGCCTGTACAGAGGTTGCTTGTCAAGCAAACATCGATACTGATTCCTCTCAAGGCCAGGGCCCGAAGCAGGGCCGGGTCTTCCGCGGCGGCGCATCCATGGGCAATGTGAAGGAGGTCGGTATGCTGCAATAAGGTCCAAATATTGGCGGTTCCGTCCACCTCGCCGGCATGGGCCACGCAGTAGAGACCGGATTGTTGCGCCTTTTCGAAGAGGGGTAAGAAAGGCACCATGCTCAAAGAGGCATCGCCTCCTCCCACACTGAATCCTCGTAGGAAGTCGCGTCGATCCGCAAGGGTAAGTGCCAAGGTGCGGCCCATGAATTCAGGGCCCAGATTAAGCACCGTATCGAGCACCATGGAGACGGGAATCTGGCTGTGTCGAAGTGCGTGTTGAATGCCGTCGTGGATGTCGCGAATCGATACGCCCAAATTCTGGCAAGCCACGCCCGGCGAGTAGAGTACCTCTGCCGCAATGACGCCCTCTGTTTCAAACCGCGTCAACAGGTCTTCCATGACCACTTGATAGTCTCGAGCCGTGCGCAAAAGACGGTACCCCTGAATGAAGACCTCAAGAAATGCCGTAAAAGTACGAGCCCCAGCGACATGGGATTTCAGTTGTTGAACATTCAAGCCACACCAGGGATGGTCGTTCTGTTGTGCCGCCAAAGCCAAAGCCGTATCGACTTGGAATGACCCCTCTAAATGCACGTGTCGTTCCGCCTTTGGCAATCTCAAAAACGATTGGCGGTCCATCAAGACAGCACCATGTCAGGAACCACATAGTCGTCTTTTTGTAGGCTTACCCAATGCGAGTTGTTCGCAAAAGTGGCATCACCAATCAGTTGGTAAAGCGGTTTTTGTGGTTGCCACAAAACCGCCTTTCTGCTTTGCCTATGAGCACATACAAAGCTGCTCGTTGCACTCAGAAACGCCAAAGTCTGCCAATTGGGGGTGCTCGGTTGGATACCTTTGGGTTCAAGAATCTTTGGTCCGGCCTGACGGAAAATGGTAGGTTCTCTTCGATGGTCGTCGCCCTCTCCGTCTGGCCCTGTTTCTGCCTTAAAGGTGTTGCCGCGCCAAGTGGCATGGCTGAAACCTCGTCTGTGAATGATTTCCATGGTCCCTTCAGCTGCTTCGACCCAGTCCTGAGCACAGAGCACTAAGGGTGATGGCATGGATTGGACGCGGTCAATCTCTCCGATTGCCAACAGGGCGCTCAGCCACTGGCGCATGTGGAGACCGGGAAACGCGTAGCTTCTGAACGTACGGGAGCTGCTCACGTGGCCGAGTGATGGATTGTCAAAGGTGAAAGAGAGCGTCCAGCAGGGCTCTAGCCAAGCAATGACCCGCGAATCCTCAAACAGTCGAAAAGAATGCTTCTGGTAGGTCAGATCGAGATCACTCACCCCGGCATGCTGTGTCCATCGAAACCATTTCTTACATTCGCGTTCAAACACCACCGGCACCACCAACGATCTTTGAGGGGGATTGAGGCTTTGACCGCTCCACTCATTTTTTGCGTTCGGGTGCCACTGCGTCACTTCACGAGAGGCGTTATGGGTCCATTGGCCTTGTAGGTAGCGGACCTGGAATCGGTCGGAAAAGCGCGTCATCATGTTGGACCCACCATGATCGAAGGACTGGTGAGGCTGATGGGCACCGCTTGCTTTTTCTTGACACACCAGTGCACATGCGGGTCCACGGTGCAATCGGTACCAATGCCCACCACCCGCTGTAGGACGTCGAGGGATTCCAATTCCAACACTAGCCAAGGGCGGTACCCAACTGGCCTGCCTTCTTTCAATTGAAAGCTTGGCCCACAAAGCAACTTGATGCTTTGACTTCCCGGAATCCACTGTCCCCGCGTGATGGATGTGATGTAGGTGCTTGGCAGATCAAGCCAATCTTGAGGGTTGGATGTACCTTCGCGAACGACAAAGTTACTAGCTCGCACCATGGGACAATCGCGGTAATCGCCACGTCTCCAGATACCTCGGCCTTGGGCCAAGTCACCCACCAGAATACCGCGGTGAATGAGGGTGGTTCTGCTGGCAGCCACACCACAATCATCAACAAGCATGCTACCCGGCAGCTTGTCCAGATCGGGACAGTCCGCCACCGTGAGCTCTTCGTGACTCACGCGAGAGCCTTGGACAAGGTTGAGTGGGCTGGAGGACAAATATTCGTCTTCCATGGCGTGGCCAACCGCCTCGTGTAGAAGGGTGCCGCAGTAGGGTGAAAAGATGAGGTGTTCCTGGTTGTTGGGCTCAAATTCAGGGTGGTCTGTAGACCACTCCTCCCAGACGCCGCGACGGAAAACAATTTTCGAAGGGTTTAAGCTGCCAAAGGCTGCGTCCAGATGTTCCGGGTGACTGAATTGTCCCCAAAAGGCCGTGTAGGACAGGGGTTCTTCTGCGTCGTCGATCCAACGGTGACGGACCATGGCTCTTAGACTGACGACATGAGTTTCGAAATCGCGAAATGGTTTCAAACGTTCCGGTATTTCAGTCAGAAGATCATCAACGGCTTGCCGATGTTGGTCTGGCAGATCGGTACTGCGATTGGTTTGAACCCAAGTCCTGCGTCGAAAGCGCATGCGGGAAACACCACAATTAGAAACCAGGCGCTTGGTCATACTGGCCAGGGGGCCGTTCATCCAAATCAGCGTTTGGGCTTCGGTCATGGTGTGGGGCGAATATTCGCCATGTGACAAAGGAAAAACCACCTTGCGCGCGTGCTAAGATGAGCGGCTATGACGTTGAAACGCGGGAAGTTTATCACATTCGAAGGCGTGGAGGGCGGAGGCAAGTCCACTCAGATTCAGCGACTTGCAGACTGGTTCCGAGAACAGGGCCGCGAAGTGCTGGTCACCAAACAGCCCGGTGGCACCGCCATCGGAAGCCAGATCCGACAGACATTGCTGCATGTGGATCACGCGCACATGGAACCCTGGTGTGAAGCACTACTCTACCTTGCTGACCGCGCGCAACATGTCCGCCAAGTCATCGAGCCCCATTTGAGCCGCGGCGTGTGGGTGCTGTGCGACCGCTATCAGGACTCAACAGTGGTTTATCAAGGCGTGGCCCGCCAGGTGGATTCCGGGTTAATCGATGCGATCTATCAACAAGCCGCCCTGGGATTGAAACCCGATTTGACCATCATATTGGACCTGGATGTGACAACCGGCGTGGCCCGTGCCCGTAGCCGCAACGTCGAATTGCAGTTGAGTCAAGCTGAGGGTCGATTTGAAGAGGAAGATCTCTCTTTTCATCGCGCCGTTCGGGAAGGGTTCATTCAGTTGGCGGCTCGTGAACCCCATCGAGTTCGACTGGTCGATGCGACCGAAGATGCGGAACACGTCTTCCAATTAGTGCGCGACGCTTGCGAGGCTGTCGTTCATGTTTGACGTCGTTTATGGCCACGGTCGGGTCAAAAAACAACTGGGGCACATGGTCAAAACCGGCAAAGTATCTAGATCGCTTGCATTTGTTGGACCGGACGGGGTAGGCAAGAGAATGCTGGCGATGGAGCTGGCTCGGGCCGTCTTGTGCGAGACCCAAACGGGTTGTGGTACCTGCCTGGCCTGCCAGAAGTGCCAAAAGGGTCTCCACCCTGATGTACAAGTGATCGCGCCCGAGACCACGCAGATCAAAGTGGACCAGGTTCGTCAGATTGCCGAGAATCTCCACTACAAGCCCTTTGAAGGGAGAGCCCGATTCATCGTCATCGATCGCGCGGAAACGCTTCGTGACGAGGCAGCCAACGCCTTTTTGAAATCACTGGAAGAGCCACCTGAGTACGTGCATTTTGTATTGGTCACCTCTGATTGGAACGCGCTCCTGGCCACCATCAGGTCGCGCTGCCAACGCTTGGCTTTTCAGCCGCTGAGACACGGGGACAAAGTGAAGATTCTGATGGAACGCGGTCTGGAAGAGGTGGCAGCTCACCAACTGGCCGGCATCTCTTGGCGACGCCTGCAGACGGATTTGGAAGCCTGGCAGACCTTCGAAAAACACGTTCAGTTGGCGCTTGATTACTTGAAGCTTTGTTTGGCCGAGGGCGGTGTGCCCGGTGCCATGACCGCAACGGCGCGGGACAAGGCCAGCCTGGACGATTTTCTGGACGTCTTTGTAAACCTCTTGCGGGCCTGTTGTCATGTGCGTCTCGGCCGAGAACTGGAACCTCCTTTTGATGCCTTCTTGGAGCCCATCACCCAATTGGCCGAGCAGGCGACACAGGGGCAGTGGCGCGAGGCCTGGCAGGAAGCCATGGCCTTCCAGGTGAGACGCGTGTTTAACCCCAATACGGCGTTATGGTTCGACACCTTCGCCACCCACCAGTTGGGTAACTTCGACAAGGCCGCCCAAGACTTCCGCGCCCGCATCCAATCCCGCGGATAAGGTGGTTTGTAGTTCTGACTACAGAGCCTTAGGAGCGAGCTTCAGAGCGTTGTACAATATGTTGTTATTACTTGCGTAATAACTATGGAGGTTGTATCAAATGCTGAAAGTTAAGGTAACGGCAATCGGTAATTCAATGGGCATTCGACTACCAAAAGAGGCACTTGGTAAGCTGAATGCGGCCAAAGGCGATACGCTTTTCCTTGTCGAGAGCCCGCAAGGTTATTTGTTGACGCCCTTTGAGCAGGATTTCGACCGCCAAATGACCAAAGCCAATGAAATCATGAAGCGATATAGGAACACACTGCGCGAACTCGCCAAATGATCGAATGGATTCTTGAGGAAACTGTTTTGGCTACACACTCCGTGCTCCTGGCCGAGTATGGAGGAGGAGGTGGCATTCGAGACAAGGGCTTACTTGAATCTGCATTAGCTGAGCCGAAGCACAAATTAAGTTATGAACCGAACATATCTATGTTTGATTTAGGTGCGTCATATGGCTTAGGTCTCGTAAAGAACCACCCTTTTGTGGATGGAAACAAACGAATAGCTTTTACGATAGCTGTCCTGTTCTTGGAGATAAATGGATTCTCCTTTCATGCCAGCGAAGCAGAGTCTGCTCTAGTATTTGAGGCATTGGCGGCAGGATCTATGAGCGAAGAGGCTTTGGCTCTCTGGTTGAGAGAGAACGCCTCGCCTGCTTGAAATCGCTGGGAGGCGTGAGAGACTCTTGACTAGGTTCTTTGAGTTAGACGTTGGCGGTAAGTGATTGGCGCAGGTACTGGCCGGTATACGAGGCGTCCACTTCGGCGACCTGTTCAGGAGTTCCAGTTGCGATGACTTGGCCCCCTTTGTCGCCGCCTTCGGGGCCCATGTCGATGAGGTAATCGGCGCAGCGGATGACGTCCAGGTTGTGCTCGATGACCACGGCTGTGTTCTTTTGGCCAACTAGCCGTTGAATTACGTCCAGCAGTTTCTTGACATCGGCAAAGTGGAGACCGGTGGTGGGTTCATCCAAAATGTACAGGGTCTTACCCGTCCCCCGCTTGGAAAGCTCTTTGGACAGCTTCACGCGTTGTGCCTCGCCGCCGGATAAGGTAGTGGCCGACTGTCCCAGGCGAATATAGGAGAGACCCACATCCATCAGCGTCTGCAGTTTGCGGTGAATCGCCGGAATGTGCTGGAAGAAGATGTGCGCTTCTTCTACGGTCATGTTCAACACATCGTTGATGGACTTGCCCTTGAAGTGAACGTCCAGAGTTTCCTTGTTGTAGCGTTTGCCTTTGCACTGTTCACACACCACGTAGACATCGGGCAGGAAGTGCATCTCGATTTTGATCAGGCCGCCGCCTTCGCAGGTTTCGCAACGTCCGCCTTTCACATTAAAGCTGAAGCGGCCCGCTTTGTAACCCCGTGCACGGGACTCGGGCAGCATGGCAAACACGTCCCGCAGCGGTCCGAACAGACCGACATAGGTAGCGGGATTGGAGCGCGGTGTGCGGCCGATGGGTGACTGGTCGATTTCAATGATCTTGTCGATGTGGTTCAAACCCAAAACCGAGTCATGCACCCCCGTCCGTTGGCGCGTACCATAGACGTAATTGTGTGCCGCTTTGTAGAGGATCTGATGGACCAGTGTGGACTTGCCGGAACCGGATACACCGGTGACGCAGGTGAACACACCTGTGGGAAACGCTACATCTACAGATTTCAAGTTGTTCTCTCGGGCACCCTTAATTTCAATCATCTTCTTGGATTTGATGGCGCGCCTTTTCTCAGGCGTGTGTATGCGTTCGTTGCCACTGAGGAATTGCCCGGTCACGGATGATGAGCAATCCAAGATGTCGTTAGGGTCACCGGCAAATACCAGTTCCCCGCCGTGTTCTCCGGCGCCCGGACCCAAGTCAATCAGGTAGTCAGCTTCACGGATCGTTTCTTCATCGTGTTCCACGACCAGGACGGTGTTGCCCAGGTCGCGCATGCCTTTCAGCGTGTCGAGCAGTTTTCGGTTATCTCGTTGGTGCAAGCCAATCGATGGCTCATCTAAGACGTATAAGACACCCATCAGCTTGGAACCCAATTGGGTGGCTAGTCGGATCCGTTGACTTTCGCCTCCTGAAAGGGTGCCAGCATTGCGGTTCAGGGTTAAGTAACCCAATCCCACATCGACCAGGAACCGCAGTCGTTCCACCACCTCTTTGAGAATCTTCTCGGCAATTAGCGCTTCGTTGCCTTTGAGTTCAAGGGACGCAAAGTGTTGGTGCGCTTCCACCACAGAACGGCGGGTGGTCTCAGCAATGTTCAATTCCTGAATGCGCACGGCAAGGGGCAACGGCTTCAATCGGTTGCCATTACAGGCTTCGCAGGGGTTCATGGACATGTATTCCTGCAACTGTTCTCGGACCTTGGCTGAGGCGGTTTCCTTGTAGCGCCGTTTGAGGTTGGGGATCACACCCTCGTAAGTGGATTTGAATTGGAATTTGCTGTCGCCCTTTTCATAGACAAACAGAAGTTCTTTATCGTAGCCGTAGAGGATGATTTTCTGGATCTCCGGGTCCAGGTCACGAAAGGGCTTGTCGATATTGAAACCGCCGTGAGCAGCCACCTTCTTGATCTGCGTGAACAACCAGCCACCATCGCGGTCGCCCAAAGGGCCAATGGCCCCTTCGGCAAGCGCCTTCTTGTCATCGGTGATCACCATGCTCTCGTCGAAGGTGCGTGTTTCACCCAGCCCATCGCATTGCGCACAGGCTCCGTGGGGCGAGTTGAACGAGAAATTACGCGGTTGCAGTTCGGGAAATGACACCTGACAGTCGAGACACACCAGGTGTTCGCTCATGAGGCGCGTGGGTTCTTCGCTCTTGGGGAACTCGATTTTCAGAATGCCTTCGGCCAATTGCAAGGCGTTTTCAACGGCGTCTGCTACTCGGTCCCGTTTCTCGGGATCTACCTTAATGCGATCGATCACGACATCTATGGAATGCTTCAGCTTTTTGTCCAGTGAGGGTGGTTGATCGAGACGAATCATCTCGCCATCCACCACCGCTCGGCTGTAGCCCTTGCCTTTTAGTTCCACAAACAGTTTGCGGTATTCACCTTTGCGGTCGCGCACGACGGGTGCCAGCACCGAGATGGCCGTTCCGGGTTCCATATTGAGGATTTCATCGATGATCTGAGTAGCCGATTGACCGTAAATAGGTTTGCCGCACTCAGGGCAATGAGGTTTGCCGATACGGGCAAACAACAAACGCAGATAATCATAGATCTCGGTGACTGTTGCAACGGTTGAGCGCGGGTTCTTACTGGTCGTTTTTTGTTCGATGGAGATGGCGGGACTGAGGCCGTCTATGGATTCGACATCTGGCTTGTCCATCTGATCGAGGAACTGGCGCGCATAGGACGAAAGCGATTCTACATAACGCCGTTGCCCCTCGGCGTAGATGGTGTCGAATGCCAAAGACGACTTGCCCGAACCTGATAGGCCCGTGATGACCACCAACTTGTCTCGTGGAATGGATATGCTGATGTTCTTGAGGTTATGCTCTTTGGCACCTTTGACGTGAATATGCGTCAAGCTCATGAATGACTGCTGCCTATTCTACGTGGGTAGGCTCTAGGGCCGATTCCTGCTCCTGGTAGGCACATTCCTTATTGGCACACACCACCAGGTTACCCCCGCGTTTGCGTTCCTTTAGAAAGGTGGTCTTTTCGTCGCAAGCCGGGCATGGGTTCCCGGTCGGTCGGTCCCAGGAGACGAAATCACATTTCGGGTAGGCGGAACATCCGTAGAACACCTTTCCCTTTTTCGATTTCTTAATCAGTATTTCACCGTCGCACGAGTCTTTGGGGCAGGGTACCTCCGTGGTTTCCTGGTGGATATAGGTGCAGTCCGGATAATTGGAACACGCAGTGAATTCACCGAACCGACCCTTCTTGCGAACCAATTGACCCTCACAACGCGGGCATTTCTGGTCGACTACGACCTGATCGGTCTTAACGAGGTTGATCAGCGCTTTGAGAATAGGTACGGCGGTGGAGGCAGGGTCCAAGTCGCGTAGCCGCTTGGCGTAGGTGCATTCGGGATAATTGGAACAGGAAAGGAACGTACCGTATTTGCCATTCTTGATCACCGTGGCCGAACCGCAGGACTCGCATTTCAGGTCCGTTTTCAGGCCCAGATGCTTAAGATCGGGCATCTTGTCTTCAGCCTGCTTGAGGAAATCGTTGAACGTGTCGTAGAAGTCGCCCAGCAGCGACTGCCAAGTACGCGTCCCTCGCTCCACCTCGTCAAGAAGTCCTTCCATCTTGGCTGTGTAGTGGATATCCATCAGGTCGGGAAAGGAGTTGGTGAGCAGATCGGTCACCAAGAAGCCGAGTTCTGTGGCCACAAAGCGACCCTGGTCCTTTTCCACATAGGTGCGGTTTTGGATGGTGGCGATGATGGTGGCGTACGTGGAAGGACGACCAATACCGTTTTCTTCCAGTGCTTTGACTAGGGAAGCCTCGTTATAGCGTGCAGGGGGCTTGGTGAAGTTCTGTGTTTTCGTCAGTGCTAGCAGGTCAAGCACAGCACCGGTTTTGACATCGGGCAGTTGGGCCTCGTCTTGAGTTGCTTCGCCGAAAACCGCCGAGAAACCTGGGAAGGTAACCACCACGCCCTTGGTCTCAAATAGACCGTCACTGGCTTGCACTTGCAAGACTGTCTCGTCCATTTCCTTGGGTGCCATTTGCGACGCCACAAAGCGTTTCCAAATGAGGGTGTACAGTCTCAATTCATCACGGTCCAGAAAGGGTGATGCCAGTTCGGGTGTCAGAGCCACCCGTGTGGGCCGAATGGCCTCGTGACTGTCCTGCGCGTTCTTGCTTTGTTTGAAGTAACGCGGCTTTTCGGGCAGATACCTGTCGCCATAGGTCGTGTCGATGTACTGCCGCACATCGCGGATGGCATCATCGCTTACGCGGGTCGAATCGGTACGCATGTAAGTGATGAGACCACTTGTCTCGCCATCTATTTCCTTACCTTCATAAAGACGTTGTGCCACGGTCATGGTCCGCTTCACCGTAAATGAAAGAGAACGCGAGGCATCTTGCTGAAGTTTTGAGGTGGTAAATGGTGGTACCGGATTCTGCTTTTTCGCCTTGCGTTTCACGTCACTGACGACAAAGGAAGCTTGCTTCAACGCCTTTTCAATGGCAGCAGCTTGTGTTTCGTTCTCAATCGTGCACTTGGTGGGTTTCACGCCGCTGCGAACCGCATCTCCCTTCCATTTGACCAACTTCGTCTTGAACGGGGGCGGCCCTTCCAGTTCGGCCTCAAACGACCAGTACTCTTCTGAGTTGAAGGCAAGGATCTCGTATTCCCGATCCACGATCATACGCAAGGCTACAGATTGCACGCGGCCAGCGGAAATGCCCGCCTTGATTTTGGACCACAGGATGGGGCTGATCTTATAGCCCACCAAGCGGTCGAGGATGCGCCTTGCCTGTTGCGCGTCCACCAAGTTCATGTTCACCGAACCGGGCTTTTTGATGGCTTCCTGGATGGCGCGCTTGGTGATTTCGTTAAAAAGAACGCGGAACACGGGTTTGTTCTCGGGGACCACGGCTTCCTGGATGTGCCAACAGATGGCTTCTCCTTCGCGGTCAGGGTCAGACGCCAGGTAGACAGCGTCGGCCTTTTTGGCTGCGCTTTTGAGATCGGCCACCACTTTCTTCTTAGAGGGAAGCGTGACGTAATTGGGATGAAAGGTCGTATCGATTTCCACACCCAGGCGTTTGGTAGGTAAATCGCGTATGTGGCCCATGGAAGCCATTACTTGAAAATCTTTGCCGAGGTACTTGTTGATGGTCTTGGCTTTCGCTGGGGATTCAACGATGACCAGGGATTTACCCATGCGCATGTGCTCCTGAGGTGGGGGTGATTGGGTTGCGTAACCAGCGTTGGCCTGGTAATTGTTCCACGAGCAGTTGCTGCTCAAGTTGGATCAGGGCGCTGGTCGCGATACCCGGATTGGTATCGAGCTCTGAGACCAATTCGTCAAACGAAACGGGCTCAAAGGCGTCAAGCCTATCATAAATCTTACGAGCAAGGGGATCACTAATCTCGATCGCCAGATTCAATTCGTGTTGCATAGCTTGGTTGATGAATGGCTGTAATTCGCCAAAAACATCGGCGACAGCGTGTAAGAGTTGCGCTTCGCCGGAACGTATCAGTTCGTGGGTGCCCATGGACGTAGCGTGGTGGATGGGGCCTGGGACAGCGAACAATTCGCGTCCTTGGTCCAGGCAATGATGCGCAGTGGACAGGGAGCCACTTCTCGATTTTGCTTCTACGACAATGGTCGCTCGACTCAATCCGCTGATGATGCGATTTCGAATGGGGAAGTGATGGCTTTTGGGCGGTGTGCCGGGCGGGAACTCGGTGACAACGGTTCCATTTTGTTTAACGATCGAACGTGCTAAGGGCACATGTTGCTTGGGGTAGACCGTATCGATTCCGCTACCCAAAACTGCCACCGTACGAGAGCCGGTTTGAAGGCAGGCTTCGTGGGCTGCCGCGTCAATGCCCAACGCCAATCCAGAAACCACCACAAATTGTGCCCGGCCGAGCTCTGCGGCTAGCGTCCGTGCGGTCTGCCGTCCGTAAATGGTACAAGACCGTGCGCCGACGATAGCGATGGCAGGCCTATGCAGGTTACTCAGGGGTCCACAATAAAATAGACCAACCGGAGGGTCTGGGATCTCCCGCAAAAGGGCTGGATAGCTCGCATCTGCCAGCGACACGAAGTGAATACCCGTGGCTTCGAGATCTTCTGCGATGCGCTTTCCCTTGTCGGGATTCGCTGTGACCGTATTGGCAAGGTGTTGCACCGCGTCCTTGGTCAAGTCTGAAAGACGTTCTTTACACAATCGTCGACACAGCGATTGAGGGTCTTCGCCGGTGATGATTTCCGCCAAGACGCCATAGGTCAGATCACAGATTTGTCTGGTCATATGGAAGCAACATATGGGAATTGGACGATGTCGTCAAGAATCGGCGGTGTCCTATGTCGAGGACAACTGCCAATGCCGCATGTCTACAAAAGGGCCAATCGTGATAATCTGACGGGTGATTCTGTTCCTGATAACAAATGGTTTATGGGCGTTGCTCACGATTGTGGGTGCCGGCCGATGGCCTTTGGGTTTTGGCATAAACTTTTCAAGTAAGGTGTTCACCCTGAGAGGAGAAAAGATGACTGGCTTGGTTCGTTGGTTCGCGTTGAGCTTGAGTTTATGGGCATTGTTGGGCTGTGCCACCGCAACTCCGAAATCCAAAAAACTGGATCGACACATCCTGGGCGCTGAACTGGAGTTTGGACGCAAGGCCGCGGCGTTCGATCTGTGGAACGAAGCAATTTTTCGTTGGGAGAAGGTGGTTCAGTCAGATCCTGACAATCAAGATGCCATCAATAATCTAGCCGTTGCCTATGAATCGGTGGGTAACTACGAACGGGCTCGTGATCTCTACCAACATGCCTTGGAAATGGATGAAGACAACAAGTCCATTCGGCAGAACTACAAACGGTTTCTGAACTTCTATAAGAAACATCAACGCCAAATCAAGCGCGAAGAAGCTCGAAAGAACCGAGAGGCCAATGATGAAGCCGACGAAGACACATCTGCCGACGCAGACGACGAAGAAGGGGAGGACGAATCATGAGATGGTTGGCCCTTCCACTGGCTTTATTGACCCTTGCCTGTGCAGGCGACAAGAAAGCGGTGCGCATAGATTTGCCGCTTCCTCCCAAGCTGGATCTTTCTGAGTATGACGCAGTCTACTTTTCCGGATTCATTTCCACGGAACAGAACCGTGAATTTGATACGGTCACTGAAGCCATAAACTTCTTTAAGAATGAATTTGCCCAGCGGGACAACATCGACACACTGGATCGTGATCCCGTGGATCTATCTGAATACGATCCCCGCGAATTCTTTGAGGGCGATCAGCCGTTTTTTGGTAATTTGGATGTTGAAGATGGGGACCGGGTTCTGACGGTAACTGGGGTCGTCAACTTCGAGGTCCTTGACCGTTCTGGATTCCGCCAAGTCCAGGCAACCGATATCTCAGGACAGTCCTATTACCGAACACAGTTTGTGGAGATGACGGGATACGTCCTGCGCATGCGCGTGTATGTCTACGAACTAGGCGAAGGCAAGCTGCTCTTTAAGGAACTCATGCAGGATGAAATCGACGTCGAAGGTCCCCCTGGCGATACACGATTGGCCTTTTACACCCTTTTGGAACGTATGTCTGATCGAGTGATTGGGTTGTTTGCGAACACAAAAGTACGAGCCGAACGAACGCTGCTATAAGAGCATTTGGAGGAATCTTGTGAAGAATCTACGAATTTGGATGGCACTGATCACATGGATGGGCCTTTCGGCACCCGTGTGGGCGGGTGGTAAGAACAAGATCCCATACGATGATTTTGAATGGCAGATCTACCAATCGGAACACTTCAAGGTCTTCTTTTATGAGGCTGAACGACATCTGTTGCCACAGGTTGTCGACATGGCTGAGGCAGCCTATGCCAACAACTCCGAATTGTTGCAGCACCAAATCAACTTCAAGGTTCCCCTGGTCATTTATAAAACCCATGAAGAGTTCGAACAGACGAACATTTTTTCAGGCTTTATCCCGCGATACGTGGGCGCGTTTGCCGAGCCGTTTCAGTCACGTATGGTGCTCCCAATTGACCTACCGGAAGAAGAACTCTATCAATTGATCGCCCACGAACTCACGCACATCTTCCAATACGACATGTTGTTCAACAACAAAATTTCGACCATCATCCGCGCCAATGCGCCTACCTGGTTTATTGAAGGCATGGCATCGTATGTGGCGGATGACGAAAGTAATCTCGATCGAATGGTACTTCGCGATTCGGCGATCAATTCCAATTTTGCCAGCTTGTCGCAGTTATCCTCGCTTTCGTTTCTCGCCTACCGAGTGGGTCATTCGGCCTTTGAGTTCATCGAGAAAGAGTACGGTATTGAAGGTGTGCGAAACTTGCTATGGGAGTACCGCAAGAACATTGGCGGATCGGTAGAGTCTGCTATTCGCAAAGCGCTGGATATTGAACCTGAAGAGTTTGATCGCAAGTTCAAGAAGTATCTGCGCAAGCGCTACATCGATCTCCTTCCCGTTAAGGAAGAACCCGATGACTATGCTCGGGAGATCCGTACGCGAAAAGTGTTCACCACGCTTTCACCCGACCTATCGCCCAGCGGTGATTTGTTTGCGGCTTTTGTGCCCCTCAAGAACTCACTGGATTTGGTTTTGATTTCGACGAAAGACGGCCGTCTGTTTAAGAACCTGACGCCTGGATACACCAACGTCTATACCGAATTGTCCGTGAATCCCTTTAATGGAACCAATGATTTGGCCTGGAGCACGGATGGCAATGAGATTGCCTTCATGGCCCGACGCGAAGGCACCAACATTCTCTTGGTCGTGAATGTGCTCACGGCCGAGATCGTTGAAAACATCAAATTCCCCAACATTAAGAGCCTTGAGTCTCCTTGTTTTGGTAAGGACAGCAACGATCTGTATTTCGTCGGAGATGAAAATGGACAGACAGACGTATTTCGTTTGAATCGCGCTACGGGACAGGCGGAGAACTTGACCAGAGACACTGAGTCCGATAAGAACCCGCGCATCTCGCCTGATGGCAAAGAGCTGGTTTACTCTTCGGATCGAGACGGGTTTCTCAAGATCATGGTGCTGGACCTTGAGACGGGTGAAAAGACACAGATTACATCCGGCCTTGGGAACGATATCCAGGCATCATTTAGCCAGGACATGAGCAAGATCTACTTCAGTTCGGACCGTTACGAAGATATCTACAACATTTTCGGTGTGGAATTGGAGACGGGCAAACTCTTCAACTACACCGATGTGCTGACCGGAGCATTCTCGCCCCAGGAACGGATTGTTTTTGACCATCGTGAAGGTGAGGAAACCAAACAACTCGTGTTTACGGCCTACTACGAAGGCCGTTTCAGAATCTATCGCATGGATGATTTTGCCACCCGCGAACGTCCCTACGATGTGGGAAGCGACTCGTATTCCAACGTCAAGGATCACAAGATGTCGGTGGGACATACGCTGGACATGGAAAACTTCTCAGCCTACCGACTGAAGTCTAACTTCACCGTCAGTGGCGTGGATGTTACGGCAGGTGTGACCGATGATGGCAGGTTTGTATCCAATACGGCCGTCGCATTTGGTGATGTTCTGGGCAATCACAATCTGTCGGTAAGCGCCTACTCGGTCTCAAGCTACGAGAGCTACAATGCCGCCTATATCAACCGCAAAAACCGGTTGCAGTGGGGCGCCCAGCTGGATTCTTTCCAGTATTTCTTGGTCGATCGATATTTCCAGCCCGGTGAACGCATCGACAGACTCTATAAATACAACACCTTGATTGGGTACCTTCGCTATCCGTTCAGTTTATTTAGCCGTGTGGACATTGGCGGGGGCGTCACAGACCAAGACACCTATCGCCCTGTTCCATTTCGCGTGGGCGATGACCTTTTCTTCAACTACGAACAAGCCGATTTCACGGTGCCTATTGCCTTTATTGGTTTTTCACGAGACACGCTTCGTTATCAGAGCTTTGGTCCCATCCAGGGTATGGGCTTCGACGCCACTTACACCGAAGCGTTTGGTGAGTTTCGCGCGGCCAATCTTGAGTTCAGGGCCTACAAGGAACTATCTCGCCGTTCCCTTTTCGCGTTCCGCTTAAGAGGAGATGCCAGTGAAGGCGATACGCCACAGTTGTTTTACCTCGGCGGTAATAACAACTTGAGAGGCGACTACTTCTACAATGAATTTGTAGGCACACGCCGTCTCTTGTCGCAAATGGAATGGCGATTCCCTCTGATTGATGCACTGGTTTTTCCCGGCTTCGCATTGCAACAAATTCGCGGCAGTGTTTTCGTCGACGTGGGTGGCACCTGGTTCGAAGATTCAGATTTTGAATTTGAGTTTGAAGGCGACACGTTTAACGGTGATGACCCCAATCCTAATTTCCTGTTGGGGACCTATGGCCTCGACTTGAGTATGTATTTCTTTGGGCTTGAACTTCACTGGACATGGGCTCGCCGTACGAACTTTGAAGAGTTTCCGTCGAACAGTCGATTCAGTTTCTGGATCGGTAGGACCTTCTAAAAGCGGCTTGGTGCACATGCATCAGGCACATATCGTGATGTTGACGACCCATCCTCATTGTGATGTAGTGAGGGCATCCCTACCGGAATCGAGGTGAACCATGCCAGATAACGCGATGCCGCTGTGGGACGTGGTTTCCTGTCCTGCAACGGGCCAGTCTCTGATTGCTGATGACTGGTCTGCCCAATCCTTTGATGGTGAGCTTACCTATCCCATCATTTGCGGAACGCCGGTGCTGCAAGTGGATTTACATCGATACCTTCACGACGAGCAGGCATCGGTGGCTCGTGCCATGGCGCGCTGGGGCGAGCGAGCCGACGTGCGAAGCTGGTTTCAAGCCAATTTTGGAACGTTAGATGCCCCGGTTCCCATGCCCATCGACTCGGAATTGGAAGGCGAAGGCTTTCCTGGAGTTTGGGATGCATTGCCAAAACCTAATTACTTGGAATTCTATCGAGAAACAACGGACGACATGATCAATGACGTATTTTCCGATCGCCATCAAAAGCTCGCCTTGGACCTGGGGTGTGGGCAAGGTGGCATGATGCAGAAAATGGCGGCGACTTGTGTTCAAGTGATCGGTTTGGAAAATAACTTCTATCTGGCCAGTCTAGCCAATCAACTACTCAAAGCTGAATCCATAGAAACGCGCGTGTTTGACCCCGTCCATGGATGGAAAACGGTGCAGGTCAAAAAGCCGGTCGCAGACAATGCTCAGGTTGTTTGTGCCAACATGCTGCATTTGCCCTTTCACGAGCCATTATTTGATTGGGTCCATTGCGGACATGCGTTGGATCTGGTGGATGATCCGGAGGATGTGATTCACCGTGTCATGCGCATTCTGAAACCCGGGGGGCGGTTATCATTGTCCACGCCTTGGGACGTTGCGGCGCCTCACCATTTCAGCGGCTTACTCGAGTTATTGGAAAACAACTTCACCACCTTGATGTCTCGCGATAATGTTCCCTGGGTCCGTTGGAACCATGCGCGACGGTACGTTCTGCACGATGACTGGATGTGGATTGGAAAAATGCATTGAGCGGCTCCAGACAAGAATGACGTGATATAATCCGGCGCTTTTGATGGTGCTTTGTGGGTGAAGATTAATGACAGAACATGTGTTGGTTACCGGGGGTACGCGCGGAATCGGCGAAGCCATTGTGCGCAAGCTGGCAGGCCTCGGGTATAAGGTCAGTTTTACCTACAAAATGGACGATGCATCGGCCCGTGAGTTAGAGGAACAGCTGGGGGATTCGGTAAAAGGTTTTGAATTGGATCAAAGTGATTTTGCTTTGATTGAGCCTGAGTTGTCGAAAATCGTCAGTCACCGGGGCGAGATTCATCACTTAGTCAACAATGCTGGAATTGCCAAGGACGCTCATTTCGTGTTGCAAGCACAATCCTCGTTTGACGAAGTGATGGACGTCAATCTAAAGGGTACGGTCATCGTCACACGCCAACTGGTTCGAGATATGATGCATCGACGTCAGGGCCGCATTGTAAACATGATTTCGAGTTCAGCGATTACCGGGCTACCGGGGCAGACTGCTTATGCAGCTTCCAAGGGAGCCTTACTCAGTTTTTCAAAGGCGCTGGCGTTAGAATTGGCGCGGTATGGCATTATGGTCAATGCTGTGGCGCCCGGATTGATCGAAACGGCGATGACGCAAGAGTTACCTCCTGCGCGCATCGACAAGTTCTTGGCAAACATTCCAATGGGACGCATGGGTCGTGCTGAAGAAGTGGCTCATGTTGTCGCATTTCTCTTATCACCTGAATGTCAATATATGACTGGCCAGGTCCTTCGCCTAGACGGCGGCATGATCATGGCCTAACTCGGAGGAAACGTTGCAACAGTTAGAACAAGAAATCAAAGAGCTGATTATTGAGCGACTCAACCTGGAAGGCATGAGCGCTGATGAGATCGAGAGTGATGCACCTTTGTTCGGGGAAGGACTGGGATTGGATTCAATCGATTCACTTGAACTGGTTCTGGGTATCGAAAAGAAATATGGCGTGAAGATCCAGGACGAGGAGTTGGGTCGGCAGGTTCTGTCGTCGGTAGCGAGTCTGGCAGAGTTCATCGCTAAGAAAAGGGGATAGGGCTTGGAACTCCAGAAATACCTGGACCATTTCAAACACCGTTATCCCTTTCTGTTCATTGATCGGCTGATTGAGGTGGTTCCCGGTCAGTCGTGTCGTGCACTTAAAAATGTGTCGATGAATGAAAAGGTGTTTGTGGGGCATTTCCCAGATCGACCCTTGATGCCGGGTGTGCTGTTCATTGAAATGATGGCTCAAGCATCAATCATGATCTTCGCTTCGGAGCACAATTACCTGGATGCGCAGCACGGTGTTCTAGCACATGTGGACAAGGTGAAATTCCTCAAGACCGCCTCACCTGGCGATCAGTTGATCATCGATGTGTCATTGGATGGCAAATTCGGAAAACTGGCCAAATTCAAAGGGACTGTGAGCTGTGATGGTGCCGTGATGGCAAAGGGTAGCTTCACGGTTTCTCTACCGCGCAATCCCGCTGGGCGTTCATGATTCTCTGCTAGAATTGCCGCAGGAGGATACGTGACTTCAGTGGCAATTACAGGATTGGGCTGTGTCTCTGCCCTCGGCGAGAATTTGGCCGTTGGTTGGCCAAAAGCGATGGCGGGAGCTGAGACGATTGCGACAATTGGTTATTTTGATGCCTCAGTTGAGCGCAGCGACATAGCCGCTCAGGCACCAATCCATCAATTGCACTGGCCCTACGGCGATGAACCTCATTCTCGAACCGACTTAATGAGTCTCGTCGCTGCTGAAGAAGCCGTGTCGCAGAGCGGCTTACATGACCGCATTGCAGCGGCGGGCGTCTTCATGGGCGCAGGTACAGGGGGGCTGCACGTGACAGAACGCCTGTTCGAACGCGACAGAACCCAAGTTGGGCGTCTCAATGGGCACGATTATCTGATTCATAACGGCGACGTGTCGGCTCAGTGGATCGCGCATCATTTCAGGCTTCGGGGCCCTGCGCGCTCGGTCATGACGGCATGCTCCTCTTCCGTTTTGGCCATCGGCGAAGCGATCGATCAGATCCGACTGGGTGAGCTTGAGATTGCGATCGCTGGGGGTGCTGACTCGATTACTCGATTGACACATTCCGGCTTCAATAGTTTGCAGGCTGTGGATGCCAAACCGTGTCGGCCCTTTGAAGTGAATCGAGCGGGTATGAACCTAGGTGAATGTGCCGCATTTATGATCCTGGAATCGGCCGAACATGCGCAGGAACGAGGCGCTCGAATTCTGGCTTGGATCCGTGGGTATGGACTGTCCTGCGATGCCCATCATATGACGGCGCCTCCCGACGATGGTAATGGTGCGGTTCGAGCCATCCGGGCGGCCCTGAAGGACGCTTGCATTGCGCCCGGTCGTGTCCAATTGGTGAATGCTCATGCCACGGCGACGCCTCTCAATGACATCGCAGAAACCCGGGCACTAAATACCGTCTTCGAGACACGCCAAGCGCCGCTTTGGGTGACCGGTACGAAATGCATGACGGGGCATTGCCTGGGCGCCGCTGGCGCCATTGAAGCCGTTTTGACGGTCATGTCGTTGCATGATCAATGTGTTCCGCCCACGCTCCGGTGCCATCAAAGTGAGCTGCAAGAGCCACTCAGGTTAGTCACGCAACCGCATTTTCACGCGAAGCTGGAATACGCGATCAGTAACTCATTCGCCTTTGGAGGGAACAATGGGGTCCTTGTTTTTGAACGCGGGGACTAGTCTGCTGGCTCTTTCGTTGCTACTGGGATGTCAGAATCCCAATGCCCAGCTGACTGACGATTTGAAGCGCTGCTTCAACACCTACACTCAAGCCATTGAGAAACTGGATGGCGCGTTGCTCGCCAGTAGTGTCTATTTCCCCGATATGGAACCTGCGGCCTATCGCAACCACGTCAAAGAGCTGCTAGTGGACTACTTGTTGGCGCTGCAAAATGGAAAATTTGGGTTCGATCAGCAAGGTGTTCTGTTGATACGATTTCTGGGCGTAGGGCATCATCGATATGGTGTGGTTTCCGTGACGCCGAATGGGACCGACCAGGCGACCATGAGAATAGGCATCCATTTCGCCTACGATGCCAATATTCGGTTTTCGGATCTCGAGCCTGGATCGTTGGTGTATGTGCCCAAAAAACCGTGGCCCGAGTATTACACCATCGAGATAGGCGGTGAAAACGAGGTACCTAGGGAGCAGTTGAGCTATCTGGAAATTGATGTCGACTTTCAGCGGATGGCTCAAGAATGGCGCGTGATCCAATGTCGCGTGGTCCCCGAGACCATTGTTTACGAAGTATCTTTTGAGGCCCATGGATCCCCCTAAAACTCCAATCTGCCCAAGAAACAAGAAAGACAACCTACGGCAAGGATTCAGCGATGCGCGACATTGAATACGACAAGCCATGGATGCATTTAGAAGAACTGATTGAGGCATCCGATTTTGATTCGATTCGAGCCTTTCTCGATGAGCTTCCTGATGACCAGACCGCATTAGCGCTGTCTCGGCTCGATGAAGATCTGCAAGCTGTTCTGTTCTCGCAGATTCAACCGGATCACGCTGCTGTTCTGTTGAGGCATTTGCCCGAAGTGCAAGCCTATGAGTTGATGGAAGAGTTATCCACCGAAGCTGCAGCTGCCATTGTGGAAGCACTCCCTAGCGACGAGCAGGCCGATTATGTGGGTGAGCTGGAACCCGAGCAGGCTGAGGAGATTCTCCAGCGGTTGGACGTGCAAACTGCACAGTCACTTCGGGCATTGGCGGAATATGAGGATGACGAGGCTGGCGGACTTATGGTTCGCGAGTATGTTGCTTTTCCAGATAGTTACACGGTGAAAGACGCGGTCTCCGATCTGCAATCAAACGTGGACAAGTACCGTGATTATGAAGTGCAGTACGCCTACGTGGTAACTGAAGAAGGCGTTTTGGCAGGTGTGCTTAAGCTGCGCGATTTGTTGCTCGCCAAACCGGTCCATCGAATCACCAAATACATGGTGGAAGGGCCACAGACGGTCAGCGATCACGCCACACTTTATGAATTGAGAGATTTTTTTGACCGCACGGCGTTTTTTGGCGTGCCAGTTACCGACCACACGAACGTATTGCTGGGCATTGTGCGGCGAAGCTCTGTTGAAGAGGCTTTGGCTGATCAAAACGCAGATGACTATCGCAAAGCTCAAGGCATTATCCAAGAGGAACTGCGAACCATGCCGGTGATCACGCGTTCAAGGCGGCGTCTCGCCTGGCTGAGCGTGAACATCTTATTGAATGTTGTTGCAGCCAGTGTGATTGCCATGTACCAGGATACGTTGGCTCAAGTGATCGCCCTCACCGTGTTCTTACCGATTATTTCCGACATGAGTGGTTGCAGCGGTAACCAGGCTGTGGCTGTCAGTATGCGCGAATTAGCATTGGGCGTGGTTCGCCCTTCAGAAGTCGCACGAGTTTGGTTCAAGGAGATCGCAGTAGGAGTGCTCAATGGGGCTGCCCTGGGCCTGATGATTGCGCTTGTGGCCTATGGATGGAAGGGCAATCCCTACCTCGGTCTGGTGGTGGGCTTAGCCATGGCGATTAACACCATGATCGCTGTGTCCTTAGGAGGTACGTTACCCCTGATCATGAGGCGATTGAATATGGATCCAGCGCTCGCGTCCGGTCCCATCCTGACTACCGTCACCGACATGTTTGGCTTCTTCTTGGTCTTGAGCATGGCCGCCATGATGTTGCCGGTATTGGTGTAGGCATGCATCGACTCAAACGCGACACATGGGTGGTTCTTTGCATCCTGGCTGTCTTTGCCTTGGGGGTATGGGCCTATTGGCCTGGTCTCACAGCGCCGTTCCAGTTCGACAGCGAAGCCCTCGTCTTGCGCAACCCCGAAATACAGGATCTCAGCCGCCCCGGCGATATCTGGCGCTTGAATGCGAAACGTTTTTTGAGTCAGCTCACATTGGCCCTAGATTTTTCTGTTCATGGCTCGGATGTAGTGGGCTTTCATGCAACCAACCTTTTGATCCATGCGTTGACATCGGTTTTGTTGGGTTTCTTTGTGTGGTACCTGTGCAAGAAGAGGCAGATTCCCAACAGCCAGTGGGTTGGCGTCATTGCTGGAGCTCTATTTTGGATTCACCCTGTTCAAACTCAGGCAGTCACCTACATCTGGCAACGCAGCGTGGGTCTGGCAACCTTGTTCTTTGTGGCGGCCCTCTTTTGTCATGCGTGTTTTCGTTTTTCAGGGCGGCGACTATGTCTGATTGGGGCGTGGTCGTGTGCGTTTTTGGCCATGTTTTGCAAGGAGATTTCGTTTACGTTGCCCTTTGTGTTGTTGGCCATGGACGTCTTGTTGTTCGACCAGTCTTGGCGTACAGCATGGCGTTATTGGATTGCCTATGGGTGCCTGGTCCCCATCATCCCTGTTCTTTTTCTCATGGATTGGGATGCCCACCTGGTGAGTTTACACATGGAACAGGGGGTTTCCCTCTATACGCCATTGACTTATTGGCTGACGCAACTGAGTCAATTGCCGTCATGGCTAAGGCTAGGCGCGTTCCCGACAGGTCAACATCTTGACTATGACGTAACGCCCATTGCAGGTTTACTAGATCCTGCTTGGTTTTTGGGCGGTGTGATAGCTGTTGCTTGGATGGGATTGATCGCATGGTTTTGGCGTCGCCAACCACTGATTTCATTTCTTGGATTGCTTGTTTGTGGTGGGTTGGCCGTGGAGATGGGCACGTACCTTCTTCCCGATCTCTTTTTTGAACATCGCCTATATTTGCCCATGGCAGGCGCAACGGCATTGGTGGCCTTGCTTGCCTCTAAAACACCGCAAAAGTGGATGCCTGTGTTTGCCGTGATCGTGTGTGCCTTTGCTTGGTTGACCCATCAGCGCAATTTGGTTTGGCAATCTCGGGTAGACCTGTGGGCTGAGTCGTTTCGCTTTGCACCGCAAAAACCGCGTGTCATGGCCAATTATGCGACGGCTCTGTTCGAGTCAGGCGATTCAAAACGTGCTGAAGAATTACTCCGCTCTGCCTGTGCCTTGGAACCCGCTCATCCAGACTACGCCAGTAAACTGGGCTTGGTGTTGTTGGGCTTGGGTGAGAACTTCGAAGCCCTGTATTGGTTTGATAAGAGCCTGGCCTTGGACGGCAATCAAGCGCATGTGTTCAATCATCGGGCCGGGCTGTTTATTCAAATGAAACAGTGGTCTCGGGCCTTGGCAGACGTGAAACGAGCCATCGACCTGAATCCGAATCTGCCATCTGCATGGCAAAATCAAGGGGTCGTACAGTCCATGCTTCAGATGACAGACGCGGCCATCGCGTCTTTTCAAGTCGCGATAAAGCTAGATCCGAAAGCCCACGAGCCTCATACGAACCTGGGGGCCGTTTATTACCGCCAAGGTAAACGCGACCTGGCCAAGCGACACTTTGAGGCGTCGATTGCAATAGAACCTGAGCAAGCCAAGATCTTGGAGACTTTGGCAGTCATGTATAGCGATGAGCAAAAACCCGAACTTGCGCTGGACCATCTCAATCGCGCCATTGCGTTGGAACCAAAACGAGCTTCTGCTTATCTGAATCGCGGCATCGTGTTGACGAAAGTAAAACGGTTCAAGGATGCGATCCTTGATCTGGATCACTACCTTTCGTTGCATGCCAGCGGAGCCGGCTTTTTACATCGTGGTTTGGCATATTACTATCTGGGTGATCTCGGCAGCGCCACACGGGATTTGTCATACGCCATCCAGGATGGCCAGCGGGTGCCGCAAGAGGTTCGAAATGCGTTGCATTTGCCTTAAACAACCACTCGATTTTCTGCTAGGGTGGACCGCAACGATCTGCTCGCGGAGGTACGGATGACGATCAAAGCTCAGTGTTTATGTAAGTCTGTAACGCTCGAGTTGAAGGACCCACCCACCAGGGTAGGCGTTTGCCATTGCAACATGTGTCGCAACTGGGGTGGCGGGCCCATGATGACGATTGAGGCTGGATCGTCGGTGTCCATTAGTGGCGATCCGGTCAAGGTGTTCGATTCGTCGGATTGGGCAGAACGCGGCTTTTGCGGGTCCTGTGGCAGTCACCTTTTCTATCGCTTCAAGGCGACGGGTGACACCTATCTACCTGTTGGCTTGTTTGCAGTGGATCAGGTTCTTTTCGACCACGAGATCTTTATCGATGAGAAACCCCAATGGTATGACTTTGCCAATGACACCAAGAAGATGACGGGTGCGCAGGTGATTGCCATGTTTACTGGTTCCGATCTTTGAGAGCGGTTGTTCAGCGTGTCATTGAAGCTAAAGTGACCGTGGATGGTTCCGTGGTAGGGTCCATAGATAAGGGATTACTGATATTGCTGGGTGTGGCTGACGACGATGATCCACAAACCGTAAACCTTATGGCGGAAAAATTGGTGCACTTGCGCATTTTTCCCGATGACGACGGGCGGTTCAATCACAGTTTGCTTGAAATAGGTGGGTCTGCTTTAGTGGTGTCACAGTTCACGCTGTTTGCTGATACCCGAAAGGGAAGACGTCCCTCCTTTTCAGGCGCGGGTCATCCCGATCATGCCGCACCGCTTGTGGATGCCATGGTGCTGGCTCTAAAGGATCTACAGGTAGTGCACGTCGCATCAGGTCGCTTTGGTGCGGCCATGCAGGTGTCGTTGACAAATGACGGACCAGTGACATTGGTGCTAGACACCAGTGAATGGCTGAGGAGATAGACATGACATTGATCGTGCACCATCCAGAATGCCTGGAACATGATACGGGCCCAGGCCATCCGGAAAATGCGAATCGTATCAAGGCCATTTATCAACAACTCAAGGCCTCAGGTGTCGCCGATGATTGCGAATGGACTGAAGCTGAGGAGGTGGACGATGCGACCTTGTTGGAGGTGCACTCGGAGGTGTATGTCGATCGCGTGGCAGATCGAATCGAAAGCGGAGCCGTAATCCTGGATGCCGGAGATACGTCGGTCTGCCCCAACTCACATACGGCTGCGAGGCTTGCTGCCGGTGCCGCCAGAACAGCCTTAGATGCCATTGCCCGAGGAGATCACAATCACGCGTTTTTGTTGGTACGCCCACCGGGCCATCATGCCGAGAAGGCCCGGGCCATGGGTTTTTGTATATTCAACAACGTGGCCGTTGCCGCGCGCTATGCTCAAAAGTCAGGGTTGGCGGAACGAGTATTAATCGTGGATTGGGATGTCCACCACGGCAACGGAACGCAACATATTTTTGAAGAGGACCCCTCCGTCTTCTATTACAGCATTCACCAGTTCCCCTACTATCCTGGCACAGGGGCATCTACCGATCGCGGGAAGGGGGAAGGACTGGGCGCAACGCTGAATCGGCCCGTGCCACCTGGAACCCCGGCAAGTCAGTTCATGGGCTTTGTGGAAAAAGATCTTAAGCATATTGAGACCGATTTTAAGCCTGATCTCGTGCTGGTATCTGCGGGATTTGACGCCCATCGGGCTGATCCTTTGGGTGGACAAATGCTCGATGAAGAGGATTTCAAAACCTTGACCGCCATGACCCTGGATATTGCTCGTCGTTGTTCCAAATCACGTTACCTGTCGGTATTGGAAGGCGGATACGAACTGGATGCTTTAGGGCGTTCCGTTCAGGCGCATATTCAGGAATTGTTGTCTTGAATGACCCCGAAGCCAGGTGGGACCGTCTACGTGCGGACATGGTGGCCCAACAAATTGAGCGCAGGGGCATCCAGTCAACTTCTGTGCTCAATGCCATGCGCAAAGTTCCGCGACACCGGTTCGTACCCCTCGACCAACGCGATCACGCCTATGACGATGGGCCGCTTCCCATAGGCTTGGGTCAAACGATTTCGCAGCCTTACATCGTGGCCTACATGACAGAGCAATTGCGGTTGGAATCCAATCACAGGGTTCTGGAGATTGGAACTGGGTCCGGTTATCAGACTGCTGTCTTGGCTGAGATCGCAGCGAGCGTATTCACCGTGGAGGTGGTACCGGAACTCCTCACCCGAAGTCGTCAGATTCTGGGCCAGCTGGGTTATGGTGATAGGGTTCAGTTTCGTGCCGGCGATGGTGCCGAAGGTTGGCCGGAGCAGCAGCCTTTCGATGGGATTATTGCTGCGGCCGCACCTGCGGAAATCCCGCGCGCCCTACCGTATCAACTGAAGGACGGCGGCAGAATGATCATTCCGGTGGGCAGTTTCTGGCAGGAACTAGTTCTCGTACGGCGAGACGGGGATCAATGGCATCGTGAAAACCTGATGCCGGTCAGATTTGTCCCATTTATACGGCCTTAATCTCCCGCTTTGGATTTGATGGCTGCCTTGTCATCTTTGACGACGATTTCGTATTCCACACTCTTGGCCTGCTTACGGGTCTGGATCGACTGAGTCTGCTGTTGAATAAAGGCCTGAAACTTGGTGAAACTGACTTGGTTGACCACGCCCAGCGATAAATTAGTGCGCGTGTATTCGTCGTATAGAGCAACCACGGCATCGCGTTGACCTTGTGCGTCGGAGATCACCACGCGACGCTGTTGCGTTGCCGCTGGAACCGGATCCGGTGTTTCGGCGGCAGGGCGCTTCTTGCGGTGCGTACCCATTTTAGCTTGCAGTTGGCGCTCCCAAAGGGCCAGATGGGCATTGATTTTGGACGATATGTTATCGGCTCGAAAGATTTCAGATGCTTTGAGTTTGGTCAGATTGGTCAATTCACGCAACTTGCTCACAAGCCGATCTCGGGCATCCATGGGTTCGACAAGCGTGGTCCCGTTTAAGAATAGGATGTAATCCTTCTTCAGGCGATGCAGATCGGCTTCGAGTTGTTGGATCAGCGCCGTTGCGCGGGACATAACACCTCACTTGCCAAACAATCGGGCAAAAAAACCCTTCTTCTTGCCACCGGTATTTGACGCGTCGCCGAAGTATTTACCAAAGAGGGCGGCGATCTCGGGATAGGCATCGGCTCGCTGATAGTCGGAAGATCCAGCTGTTGCGATTTGATCACTCTCCAACAGCCGGCATTCTTTGATCCAGCGTTCCAGTTTGTCCAGGGTTAGATCCGAGTAAGGTGTCCCTTCAATCATCGCGACATAGGTCCTTCGTTTGGGAAGACCCATCGACAGGGATGATTTCGGCATTTGTTCCGGCTCTGACGAGTGAGATGTACCGATATCCGGAAATCCCTTCATTTCGTCGGTGATCGCTGGCATCGCCTGAGTGGCTAAGGACTCTTGCTCGGGTTCCCGGTCCAACTCATCTGAGAACGAAAAATCAGGCTGGCTACTCTGTTCAGAATACTGGGAGACTTCCTCTTTGTATTGATCGTCGGATGTTTCGAACGAGAGACGGTCAAAATCGGAATCGAGGGGCGCATCCAGTGCAGAAGGCATATTGGGTTGTTTCAATTCCTCGGGCACACGCATTTGCACCGTGCCAAAACGCTCATCCTGTTTGGGTGCTTCGAAGGGATCATCGTCACCAAAGCCAAAATCGTCATCGGCCCCCAGGTCCGCGGAAAATGATTGGGCTGGGGGGGGAGGCTGCTGGGGTGCAGGTTGGGGAGTAGGAACCGTGGACATGGGCTGCGTTTGAGCACCGCTGCCGGATCTTTGTTCGGCCACAATTCGTTGAATATGGTCTGCGTCAATCATCACTGTTGCGCTTGCGCCCTCGGTAGGCTGAGGAGCTGGCTTTGGAGCGGGCTGAGGTGTCACTGGGTCGCTCCCAAGCATGCGGCCGTCCAAATAAGCGCGGAATACGTTATTGCATTTTTTGCATCGAACTTTCTTCCCTGATTCGGGGATTAACTCGTCGCGAACCTTGTATTTAGCCGAACATTCGGGGCACGTGATAATCATCGAAACTCCAAAACCGCGGTTTATCCTGTTATACCATGAAATGGCGTTCATTGATCTGATTGGGAAATTGAAGGAGGCGAGGTGATGTTATCGGTTGAAAAGGCTTATCAGGCCATGAAAAGTCTCGTCACACAATTGCCCGTTTTGGGGGGCGAGATGGTTTCTACATACGAGTCGCTAGGCCGAGTGCTTGCCCAGGACATTCATGCATTGGCAGATCACCCATCCTTCGATCAGTCAGCTATGGACGGGTTTGCCTTCCAATGGCAGGAGGGGAAATTCGAATTTGCGTTAATTGGGACCATAGCCGCTGGAGATACGCCCAATCAATGGCTTCCTCAAGCAGATCAATGCGTGCGAATCATGACAGGTGCGCCCGTGCCTCAGAGCTGCGATACCGTTGTCATGGTTGAACATGCCACTGTCGCCGAGACCATACGCATGCCAGTTGGAACCAGACGGGGTCAACATATCCGGAAAAGAGGCTCGAACGTGACCTGTGGTCAAACCATTTTCGCAGCGGGCACAAGAATTACGCCGGCCATCTTGGGTGCGCTGGCCACTCAAGGCATGACTCAGGTGCATGTCAGACAAAAGCTGACAGTTCAGGTCGCAGCGACCGGTAGCGAAGTGGTGGCATTGGGCGACCCACTGGGTCCTGGCCAGATCATCAACTCCAATAGCCCCATGATCGCTGGCATGCTCAGAGGTTTGGCGTCGGTGGTTGAGGGTGGCATTGTCGCAGATACCCTTGAAGGGCTGAGCGCCTATCTGTCCGCGTCAAAAGCATCCTTGAATGTGCTTTCAGGCGGCGTTTCAGCAGGTGATTTTGACTTTGTACCAGAAGCCGCGCGTCTCTCGGGTTATCGGCAGATCTTCCACAAAGTGGCCATGAAACCCGGGAAACCCATTTGGCTCGGTGTCCATCCCGAAGGGCGTGTGTTGGTGGGGCTGCCGGGGAATCCAGTTTCCACCTGGGTCGCTACGCGACTGTTTGTGATCCCATTGATCGAAGCCTGGACGGGTGGGGCATGGTGCGATCCGCCTTGGATTCAGCTGCCACTTCTGGCCCCCCTATCCAATCGCGGTGACCGTGTCACATTTCTGCCGGCACATGTCAGTGGGCAGGGCGTAAATGCCATCCATACACAGGGTTCCGGTGATCTAATTGCTTTTGCTCAGGCGAATTCTCTGATGCGATTAGAACCGGCTTCATCGGCTGATGCGGGCACCATGGTTTCTGTACTTTGGTGCTGATTCGCTGTGGTAAGCTATAGACGCTTATCACGGTCATTACAGACTTCGAGGACCCTATGAATCAAGACTTCTTGAAGCAAACGCTGCTGTTCCAGGACCTCACTGAAGAGGAATTGGTTGAGATTATTTTGATCGGGCAGGTGATCGGTTTTAAGAAGGACCAAGTCATCTTCAGGGAAGGCGAGCCCGGTGACACCTTGTATCTCATCGTAGAAGGGTCAGTGCGAATCTCTAAAATGAGCAACAATTGTGAAGAAGCGTTGACGATTCTTGAGGCCCGATCCTTTTTTGGTGAAATGACGCTGTTTGATCAGGAACCTCGCTCTGCATGGGCCATCGCCCATGAGGACAGTTCCGTGTTTGCGATTCGGTCATCCGATTTGTTCTCCGTCTTCGAGAACAATCGCAGTATTGGATACAAGTTTCTGTGGGCCTTCTGCCAGACCTTGGCGAAGCGCCTGCGAATGACCAACGAAAAATTCAACATTATGATGAGCCTTGCCAACGTCGGTTTTTAGAAACGATAGATTCCGCTGAGAGTCCCGATCTCACCAACGTCGCTGGTTTCAATGGCCAGATCTATCTGAATATGCTGGCCCATGGTCATACCCCAACCCAGTGAATAGTGGTCGGTGTCTTCAGCAAACTGATGCAGGAAAAAGATATCGCGAATGCCGGGGTCAACCGAACTGCCGCGCAAGATCTGACTGTCTTCAATATCGTTTACGGCGGCGTGATAGGGGTCCAACCAGTAACCCAATCGAAGAAACCATGGATTTTGTGCATTGATAAAGGCTAACTCAAAGCCAATATGGATTTCGGTCACGTCGGTCATGGACTGGCGCACTTCGGGGACATTGGCGAAATCCACCAGATTGTCGGTGATCTGTGAGTAGTACACTCGGTTGAAATCTGCATTGAATGTAGTTCGGTCCGACGGCCGGACACTTAGGCCCAGACCAAATGAATCGGGCACCCGAAAACGGGCCGATCGGCTGAAGTTGGGGTTGTCTTCGTTAGGACGCGTCGCCTCAAGCGATGCCTGATAGTCAAACTCACCTTGACGCTTATAGGTAGCGCCCACGGAGAAAGCCTCATTGACCGTCCACAGCAAACCCAGAAACCCACCGACGTCTTGATCATCTCCATGGGCCAACTGAGCGACGGGTATCTGGGTACCAATCTGGTCGGTGAGGTGAATGGTGGAATTACTGCGGTAGCTCATGTCACTGTAAAAAAGGGAGCAACCCCAGGCCAGATGCGAGCCAATCTCCGAGCCTATGGAAACGCCGTAATTCGTCATGTCCAGCTGCAAGAGATCGCTAGATGGGGCATAAGAGTCTATGGAAGATGTGGGCGACAAAAGGTCCACCTCAATCCGGTCCGTCGTGTAGGCGCGCTTAAGGTCTGCTTGCTGGTGGACGAAAACCGACCAGCGCCATCGGCCTTTGGGGATCACCACGGCCGCATAGGGCACGCGGAACTGATTATGGCTGGCTGTCTGAGGATTGAAATCAAAATCGAATTCAAACAGATTGGTTTGCGTGATGGATCCGCCTCCGAAAGGGATCGTTTCGGAACGGCTTTCGTACTGAACCTCCAAAGAGAGGGAGATCTTGGCCGTGCGCGCCATGCCAGCGGGATTGGCAACGGGTGCCGTGGCATCGTCGGCAAGGCCCAAAAAGGCTCCGCCAAACCCCAATGAACGAGCGCCAGGATTACCAAAACGGAACTGAAGATCGCGGGCAGAGCGGTTGTTGTGCTGTGCCATCACCAGTGGACTCAAGATGAACAGGCTAAGGATGATCGTCTTCATAGTTGTCCTCAAAACCTATAGATTCCAGAGAGGCTAAACAGGGTGCTAACCGAGGAGGTGTCTGCTGCTGCATCAAGTGCAAAATGCTGGGTCAAGGTTAGGCCAAAACCCAAACTCAGGTGGTCGGTATCTTCTTCAAACTGTTGTAAGAACACGGCGTTGCGTATGTGTTGGAAGCCCTGATCGTCGGCATAAAGGATTTGGTTGTCCAGGTATGTGTTTTTCAGGGCATGATAAGGCTCAAACCAGTAACCGCAACGCAACGCAAGCGGTTTGGCGAAACGCGTGACAAACCATTCCAACCCCACTCGGTACTCGGTGGCGTCATCGACTGTCTGGGTCTCGCCACCCGAATCGAAGAATTGATGATACGTGTCGCTGAGCTCCGAATACTGAACGCGGTTCACTTCCAGGCTCACGACGACGGTGTCATTCGGCTTGATCGCCACACCCAAGCCATAGCTGTCGGGCGTGGCAAAGACTTGCCTACCCGAATCATCCAGTTCCAGTGTTTCGCTTGCAAAATCAAGCACATGCACTTGGTAGTCATAGTCGAAATCCGGTTGGTACCGATACGCGGCACCGATGCTGAAACTCTCATTAGGACGGTACATGAACCCCGCACTTCCAGAGATGGTGCCATCATCGCCCTCTACTTCTATGGTGGCCCATTCTTGACCGACGAAGGCTGTGAGTGGATGTCCAGCTGGAAAAATGTCCGGTAGGACCAGGCCTGTTCTACCTTCATAGGTGAAGTCGGAATAGGCAAGCGTTACACCTACAGACCAGTTGTCGTTGAGCGAGATGCCGCCACTCATGCCCAGCATACGTAAGTTCAGGTCAATATGGTTGTTGCTGGGGAAAAAGTAGAAATCGGTGAAGTCATTGACGGGCCGGTCATCATCCGGCTCGTGCGGCAAATAAATGTCCTGGGTCTGAAAAGACCGTTCAAACTGAGCGCGCTCTGCGTAGACAACACCCCATTTCAATCGGTGGTTGGCGCTCAAGTACGCCGCAAATGGCACAGACTGGCCGTTCTCGGGAAAATCACGCGCGTCGAGGTTGTATTCGAAGTCCTGTAAACCTGTCTGGCGAATCGTGCCACCATAGAATGGGATCTCGTTGTCGCGTTCGGTGCGTCCCAATTCCAGGGTGATCAAATCACTTTTGAGTCGAGCCATCCCAGCTGGGTTTGAGAACACGGCCGTCGCATCGTCGGCCAAGCCCACAAATGCGCCACCCATCGCGAGGGCTCGCGCACCTGGATTCGACAATTGGAATTGGAGGTTGATGTTGGCGATCATGTCGTTTTGAGCCCAACAGTAAGAGTCAACAAGCAGGGCGAGCCATAGCATTCTGCACATAAACAACCTCGGTCAGGAACGATGTTTTCATCATAACCGCTGCGAGGTCCGCCTGGAAAGACCTACAACCCGCGCATCAAACCGCTCGGCCTATGCTAAAATTCCGGCCATTTGGCGCAAAGCGTCATGCGTTAAGCATCAGGAGCAAGGATGAGACGATCGCGTTATCTTTTGAACACACTCAAAGAAACCCCAAAAGAGGCTGTGGTTGTCTCCCATCAATTGATGTTGCGCACGGGAATGATCAAACAGCTCGCTTCCGGTATCTATACCTATATGCCTTTTGGCTTACGTGCAATTCGCAAAGTGGAGCGCATTGTTCGCGAGGAGTTGGACCGGGCCGGATGCATTGAATTGTTGATGCCATCCGTTCAGCCGGCTGAGTTATGGGAAGAAAGTGGTCGATGGAAAGATTATGGCAAGGAATTGCTGCGAATTTACGACCGCAAGGATAATGCGTTCTGTTACGGACCGACCCACGAAGAAGTGGTGACCGACGTGGTACGCCGGGAAGTGCGCTCTTATAAGGAACTTCCACTAAATCTATATCAAATTCAAACCAAGTTTCGCGACGAGATGAGACCGCGTTTTGGTTTGATGCGTGGTCGTGAATTCATCATGAAAGACGCTTACAGCTTTGATGTGGACGACACGGCATGCGATGCCAGTTATTGGCTGATGTTTGACGCCTACAAACGCATCTTTGAACGCTGTGGCTTGGAATTCAGACCCGTTGAAGCAGATTCGGGCGCAATCGGCGGCAGTTTCACGCACGAGTTTCACGTGCTGGCATCCAGCGGCGAGGATCAAATTCTCAGTTGCAACCACTGCGACTACGCGGCCAATGTGGAACGCTGCGAGGTGGTAGAGCCATCGCCTAGTTCGCCGGAAACAGCTAATGAACCGATTAAGGTTGCTACCCCGGGACAAAAGACCATTGAACAAGTGGCGGAGTTCCTGGGGGTGACTGCGAAGGACTGCGTGAAAACGCTCTTGGTGAAACGCGATTCCGATATGTTGGTTCTGGCGCTTCGCGGGGACAGAACCCTAAATGAGGCTGCGGTTAAGGCGGCGTTCAACCTGCCTGTTTTGGAGATGGTGGGCGAAGACGAGGCTCGCGCATTGGGTCTGGTGCCCGGTTATCTGGCACCCATGGGCCTTGACCCAAGTTTGAAGGTCGTTGTCGACCCTGAAGTCTTGGCCATGACCGAAGCTGTTGTCGGTGCTAACGAAGAAGATAGGCACGTCAAGGGTGTGTGTCCTGCGGTTCATTTCGACGCACACCAGGTGATGACGCTGCGCGAAGCGGAAGCCGGTGAGACCTGTCCCCGTTGCCGGGAAGGGATTCTTGAATCCTGGCGGGGCATAGAAGTGGGTCAAGTATTCAAGTTGGGTCTCAAGTATTCCACATCGCTTGGCGCCACCTATCTCGACGATCAGGGCAAGAGCCAGCCCATGGTGATGGGATGTTACGGTATTGGCATCACGCGAACCGTGGCTGCCGCCATTGAGCAGAACCACGACGAAAACGGAATCATTTGGCCGGCCCAAATTGCTCCGTTCCATGTGGCCCTACTCAATTTGGATCCTGAAGACGAGCAGGTAAGTGCCGCAGCCGATTCGATATACAGTGCGCTCGGCAAACGTGGTGTCGAAGTACTGCACGACGATTCGACGGAACGTCCGGGCTTCAAATTCAAAGATGCAGACTTGTTGGGCTTCCCGATTCAAGTGGTTTTGGGCAAGCGTTCGTTGAATCAGGGGCTCGTTGACCTTAAAATGAGGAGAACGAACGAGAAGCGCAGCATTGCCTTGGCAGAATGCGTGGATGCAGCCGTCGACGCCCTGCGGGAGCTTGGTTGGGAATGAAACACAATTTGGTTTGGCGTTGATGAAGAAGCGACAGCACAGGGTATCTGTCTATATCCTGGATCCAGACCGTCGCCGGTTGCTTTTGCACAAACCGTCGTCTGGACCCTTTAAGGACAAGTACACCGCCCTGGCTACCAATCTGGTTCCTGACCAAACGCCCCATGAAACGCTGAAGCACTTTGTGCGCATGGAAATAGGCCTGGAAATCGACTTTGTCTCCTATGGCACATCCAGTCCGGTGGTGCTGGATGCGTATACGGTTAAACTCAACGCCCCTTTGCTCGTACAAGTCACTCGAGTGGGTGCTGATGCAGAATTTGTGGATCACGTGTATGTGGCTCGAGCGCGCCAATTTTGCAAATCCACGTCGGGTCTGATGTGGTTCAACACCGAAGAGTTGGTTGGCAATGCGGCACCGCGCCATGTGAAATTGCTGGTGCGAGAAATTTTGATGTTGGTCAACTCCTGACCTGAATTCCGGAGGAGCGTTTTTATGGAGTCCATCAAAGCGACGACCATTCTTGCCGTGCGTCGCGGCTCAAACACGGCTTTGGCCGGAGACGGGCAAGTGAGCCTGGGGCAAGTGGTCATGAAACAAACGGCACAAAAGGTACGGACCCTATATGGCGGCACCGTGCTGGCTGGCTTTGCCGGTTCGGCTGCCGATGCGTTCACCCTGTTTAGTAGGTTTGAAGCGAAACTGGAATCCCATAAGGGGAAATTGGTGCGCAGCGTGGTGGAACTGGCCAAAGACTGGCGGTCCGACAAGTTTCTACGCCAATTGGAAGCCATGTTGATTGTGGCCGACAGCGAACATATGTTTGTAGTCAGTGGGAACGGTGATCTGATTGAGCCAGACGATGGTGTGGTGGCAATTGGATCGGGGGGCAACTATGCCTATGCCGCGGCCCGGGCACTCCTGAAACACACGCAACTTGATGCGGCCACAATCGCCCGTGAAGCTATGTTAACCGCAGCAGATATATGCATTTACACCAACAATCACATCACCGTGGAGGTGCTTGAACGTGACGCATGAACTGGTTGACCTGACTGCTTCGCTTCCCAACCTCTCCCCCCGTGAAATCGTTGCCCAGTTAGATCGTTACATCATCGGTCAGCATGCAGCCAAACGGGCTGTGTCGATTGCCTTGAGAAACCGCCGCCGGCGGCAGCTGGTAGAAGGGGATTTGCGCGAAGAGATCATGCCCAAGAACATTTTGATGATTGGTGCGACTGGTGTGGGAAAAACAGAAATTGCTCGGCGATTAGCGCGACTTGCTCACGCCCCGTTTGTAAAAGTAGAGGCCAGTAAGTTCACCGAGGTGGGCTATGTTGGGCGTGATGTGGAGTCCATGATCCGGGATCTCGTAGAGATTTCCGTGAATATGGTCAAGGAAGAGCAGGCGGCTCTGGTGGGGGAGCATGCACACCGCTTGGCCATCGAACGTGTGTTGGATCTTTACCACCCACCCCTTAAGAAAGCTAATAACTTGAGTGAAGCCGACCAAGCCGAAATTGATGCGCGCCATGAACGGCAACGCGAACGGCTTCGCGAAGAATTCAAGGCCGGTAACCTGGACGACATGAAAGTGGAGTTGGACGTGACGGACAGTAACGTCCCTAAGGTGTCGGTCTTTAACGCCACGGGCATGGAGGAAATTGGGTTCCAGATCAACGATATGTTGCCGAACCTCTTCGGTGGTGGCAAAAAGAAACGAAAGAATATGAACGTCAAAGAGGCATTCGAGCGAATTCTGGCTGAAGAAGAACAGAAACTCATCGATATGGAAACCGTCACCAAAGTAGCACTGGAACGTGTACAAAGCTCTGGGATTGTCTTCTTGGATGAACTCGACAAGGTCGCTTCGGCAGGTAGCCGAGGAGGACCGGACGTGAGTCGCGAGGGTGTACAGCGCGACCTATTGCCGATCGTGGAAGGATCCACGGTCAACACCAAATATGGCATGGTCAAAACCGACCATATTTTGTTTATCGCAGCGGGCGCGTTCCATGTGGCCAAACCTTCCGATCTGCTTCCTGAACTGCAGGGCCGATTCCCGATTCAGGTGGACTTGGAAACACTGACTCAGGAAGACTTCCGCCGCATCCTGGTGGAGCCAAAGAATTCCTTGACGCGACAATACCAGGCGCTGATGAAAACGGAAGATGTCACCCTGAACTTTACCGAAGGGGGTATCGATGCCATCGCGCAAGTGGCCTACCAAGCCAATGAGGCCACCGAGAACATAGGGGCGCGAAGATTACATACGGTGATGGAATCGGTGATGGAAGATTTGTCGTTTGAGGCCGACCGTATGGGTGGTCAAACCGTCGTGGTGGATGAGAACTATGTGACCCAAGCGCTTGGCGACCAAACCATGCGCAATGATTTCCGAAAGTACATTCTATGACAGCGCGTATTAGCTCTGTGATGGGCAATAGCCAGAAACTGGATGGCGGGGCCATGTTTGGGAATGCGCCCAAGGCGCTGTGGAGCCGATGGGTCTCAGCCGATCAAGCGAACCGTATCGATCTAGCCTGTCGTGCCATGTTGGTCGAAACAAGCCACGAGAAGTGGTTGTTCGAAACCGGGATCGGTGCCTATATGCCGCCCCATCTCCGTGACCGATATGGTGTCCAGGAATCCCACCACGTGTTGTTGGCGTCGCTTAAGCAGTTGGACTTGGAGCCCGAGGACATCGACGTCATCGTACTATCACACCTCCATTTTGACCATGCAGGTGGTCTTTTGACGCCATGGCAAAACCAGGAGCCCCCCGCTCTGCTTTTCCCCAACGCGCGGATCTTGGTGGGTCGTAAAGCTTGGCAGAGGGCATGTGAGCCGCATCCCCGAGATCGCGCCTCTTTTATTCCAGAACTGATGACACTGCTTGAGCGGGGCAACCGAACCCAGTTATTGGCAGGGGATGAGCAATTCGATCTGGGTGGGGTTACGTTGCGTTTCTTTGAAAGTAACGGGCATACGCCCGGTATGATGTGTTCGGAATTGGTGGGTGAAACAGGAACCTTGGTGTTTGCCGCGGACCTGATACCGGGTCAGCCCTGGGTACACGTACCCATTACCATGGGTTACGATCGTTTTCCTGAACAGTTGATCGATGAAAAACACGAGTTGCTGACCCGCTTGGCAGCGACACATGGCAGACTCTTCTTTACCCACGATCCCCATGTTGCGTCAGGATGTGTGACACGGGACGAGTCTGGCCGCAAGTTTCAGGTCACGAATAACCTGGAGTCACTGATACGCGTAGGCTTCACAGACCTCTAAAACAACATCCGTACGTAGCCTTCGTAGTACGTGGCTGAGGCTTCTGGGTTCCAGGGCAATTGACTCAACAGCCACCACATGGGGACTTCCGGTTGATCAGCGACACTGAGTTCAAGGGCAAATTGAAGCCCTTGTTGACCAAACGGCGACAGGGCCTGGGAATAGGTCACTTCCTTTTGTCTCACAAGTCCGTTGTTTGCCTGCCAACGCGCCATATCCACCCTCAGTTGGCGGTTACTCCGAGCAGACGAGAATGCCAGTGACCATCGGTCACCTGTCATTTCGGACTGGCCACTGAGGCGGCTATCGACGCCATAGATGGGCGTGGCTTCGTGGGCTTGCCCCTGCCAATGCAATTGTGCGTTAAAGGAAAAGCGAGGTTTCCAGATCAAGCCCGCCGTTAATAACTCCTCTTCCATATCGATAAGACCAGAGAATTGGTAAGGCGTGAGCGTCGACCCATTGATCGATCCGTAAATGTCGGATTCAGTGACGCCCGACACCGCCCGATGGTCGCTGTACTGACAAATCAGCGAGAGTGACCCCAATTGGGCGGTGATTTGATGGTCATGAAGGGCCTGTCCTTCGGTGGTGATGCCAAAACCCGCCTTGGTATTCACATTTCTTCCAAATTGTTTGGCAACCCTGAATGCAACGGAACCGCGATCCAGCCGCGAGTCTCCCTCCTGGGCCACCGCATAATGGGCGTCGACAGCGATGGGCATTTCTGTGGGTAATTCCATATGAGACGTGATCTGGGCAAGGCTGGCTGTGGTGTCGTCCTGGATCCATGCCTGGGCGTCCAGGGCGTGTTCTAAACGGTTTCTTGCCAAGTTGTGGCCCACCGCCTGGTTAATCTCGAAATGTTGTTCCTCGACCAGATCAGGCCTGCTCTCGCGGTAAATGACGCTTGACTTCAGGTTCACATCGCCGCTGCGACTAGTCGTGATGCCCACCGACTTCGTTCGACCATCATTTTCTTGAGACTCAATCGAATGGGCGGCAACCGCGATTTGCCACTGGTGCACGGGCACGTAGACCTCCGTATCGAAGTTCAAAGCATCGGCAGACTGCGACCCGCTGTGTTGTTTGACGGCCGTTTCGATTCGAATCCCGTTGATCTCGGTTGTCATCTCGAAGGCAGATACGTAAGCCAATTCTCCATTCAGATTCTGAGTAGCGCGCGTGGACACAGAACCGAGCAAGCTCGTGTCCGGTTCAACCAGTGTCTCAAGATCAATGGTGGGTTGGGACAGTTCTTTGTGTGGCTCGCGATTGGAGTTACGCAGAATGTGCTTGATATTGGTGAGGTTGCGCTCGTTGGGGGCCGCCAGCTCGTTCTGCAATTGGTGATGCAGTTCCACGACACTTTGGTCGGCTGGCAATATCAAGTTCTCGACGAGCGGGAAATAGCCCTTCTTGAGCACCATCACCCGGTAAGGGCCCGGTGGGAGCATGGCTTGATAGGATCCGTTGCGGTCGCTGGTGATGCGCTGCACCATCACCATGGAAAGTTCATGGACTATGACCACCTTGGCACCGCTCAACACGCGGTTGTTGTCACCTTCGACGGTGCCTCGTAGGGTGGCGCTCCATGCCAGGTTGCTCGCCAACGCGAGCAGCAACCACTTCACACGTTCCCTCCCATTTCTGCAATGTCCAATATAGTGGAATGGCTTGGGGATCGCAAACGCCCTTCCACATCGGGATGTAAAATTTACGTGAACTTGACTCAGCTCGTTGCGTTTAATCCCGCTTTTTTAGGGGGACGCGGTCCAAATAGAAGAGCTTGGTACCTTTTCCCTGAAAGTAGATACTCACCTTGGCAGCAGCACCTTTGCCGCTAAAACTGACGATGCGGCCTGCGCCGAATGTGGCATGTTCCACGATGTCGCCGATGCGATAGCGCGGCTTCTTGAGCTCGGGCCGAAACTGGATGTCCACCGATTGTTGGGCCAGCTTCTGCTCAATTAGTTCCAACTGTACGCCCAGGTCACCGATTCGGGTGCGTTGGTCCGTAACAGGCTGGCTCTGCCGCGCCTCTCTCAAGAATCGAGAAGGCATGGCCCGTGTGCGGCTGCCATAGATCTGGCGATACTGAGCATGGGTGAGGATGAGTGCTCGGCGGGCACGAGTGGCGGCCACATAAAAGAGTCGTCGCTCTTCTTCAATCGCCATGGCACTCTCATCTAGGGATCTTTGATTGGGAAACACACCGTCTTCCAAACCCGCCACAATGACTGTGTTGAACTCAAGTCCCTTTGCCGCGTGCACCGTCATCAGATTGATTTTTTCAACCTGGTCATCCCATTGATCTTGATCGGAAATCAGGGCGGTGTGGTCTAGGAACTGGGCGATGGAAGCCATGCCTTGCCGCTCTAGTTCGGCCATGGCGCTCAGCAGTTCATCGATGTTTTGTGCACGGAATTCGGCCGTCACCTCGTCCTCTTGTTCCAAGTGAGTACGGTAATCCAGGATGCGAATGAGCTCTGTCAACCAGGAGGCCGGACCTAACTCCTTGGCCGCATCCTCCAGTTGGCGCATCAGCGCCACAAAGGCTGTGAGTCCGTTGGCCTGGGTGGCACGCAGGACGTTGTCTTTGAGCGCAGCCTCCAGGCCTTCGAGACAGGTCCCATGTGTCACGAAGTAAGGTGTCAGTTTTTCAAGGGTCTTGGCGCCCAGTGACCGGGAAGGGACACCCATGGCGCGGCAACAACTGGTCCAATCCTTGGGATTAACCACCAATCGCGCGTAGGCCAAAAGGTCCTTGATCTCTTTGCGGTCATAAAAGCGCACACCACCCACGAGCTGATAGGGAATACCGCGACTGCGAAAGACTTCCTCGAAACTGCGCGTGAGATAGTTGGCACGAAACAAGATGGCACACTCACCATAGGCGTCGGGACTCACCTTGCTGCTGATGTACTGCGCCGCGAACAGGGCCTCTTCACGCTCGCTGGCCGTGGGTACGACGCGTACCTGTTCGCCATCCTTCACCTCGGTCCATAACTGCTTGGAATAACGACTGGTGTTCTTGGAGATTACTCGGTTGGAGAAGTCCAGAATGGCCTGGGTGGATCGGTAATTCTGTTCCAGCTTGAACGTTTCGGTGTTGGGGTAGGTCTCTTTGAAATCCAAGATGTTGTGGATATCAGCGCCGCGCCAGCCGTAAATGCTCTGATCCTCGTCACCCACCACACATAAGTCGGGATTCTCGGGCGTCAACAACCGCAACAAGGCGAACTGTGCCTTGTTGGTGTCTTGGAATTCATCGATGAGCAAGTGCTGGTATCGGTGTTGCGTCCGTTCGCGGCAGTCTTCGAAGGTGTTCAAGATGTGACCGGTGAACAGTATTAGGTCGTCGAAATCCAAGGCATTTTGACGGGCTAAAAGGCGGTTGTAATCGCGAAATAGGCTGGCGTAAAAGCTGTCCTCAGGTTCTGCTTCCATGTCGCCACTGTTCTTGACTCTGGAAAAAATGGCCCGTAACTTAACCGGCGGTTCCTTCTTATCGTTGATCCGGCTCTCTTTCAAAATCTGTTTGATGGCCCCCAACTGGTCCTGGCTGTCGAAGATAGCAAAGTTGGTTTCCCGCTCCAGATACCCGATTTCACGTCGCAGGAATCGCGCGCAGAACGAGTGAAACGTGGTGATGGTGAGGTCCATGTGGTCGCCGAAGTAGGCTTCGATGCGACTCTTCATTTCCCGTGCGGCCTTGTTGGTAAACGTCATGGCCAACAACTGTCTTGGCGTCGCGATGTACTGTTCGATCTGATGGATGATGCGGGTGGTGATCACACGCGTCTTTCCCGAACCGGCGCCTGCCAGAATCAACAGCGGTGTACCTTGGTGCAACACGGCCGCGCGCTGCTGCTCGTTAAGACCTTCCAGATAGTTCATGTGGCCGAAATGAGCTTCCCGTAGGTTTGGGGAGAGATGTTACCGCCTGTGACCACCGTTGCCAGTTGCTTGCCGGCGAACTGATCACGGTGTTCCAGCAAGCACGCCAAGCCCAGTACGCCGGTGGGTTCCGCCACTAACTTCAGGTAGCGGTGACACAAACGCATGGCCTCAACAATCGAATCCTCCGAGCAGGTGAGTCCGCCCGTAACCAACTGCGAAATAACGGGCCAAGTGAGATCGCCTAGCCGCACATGCAGTACTCCGTCTGCCATGGTCTTGGGGCCGGGAATTGTGACCGGCTCACCGGCCTGCAAGCTGAGTTGTGCGTCGTTTCCAGAAACAGGTTCACAGGCAAAGACCTGAGCATGTGGGCGCAAAGTGCGTAACACCGTGGCCACACCTGATAGCAGACCACCACCACCCGTAGGTACCAGCATGGCGTCCAAATGGGGCAAATCTTCCAGGATCTCGATCATGGTGGTCCCCTGACCGGCCATGATGGCGGGATCGTCAAACGGCGGGATGACCAAGGCACGGCTTTCTTCGGCAAAATTCAGGCATGCCTGTTTACGTGCGTCCACCGTAGTGCCCGCAAATGTGATTTGGGCGCCATAGGCACGCATGGCATCCAGTTTGGCGTCGGGCGCGTGTTCCGGTACAAACACAAAAGCCTTGATATCTCTGCTCTGGGCGAGCCACGCCAGAGCCTGACCGTGGTTACCCGATGAATAAGTGGTGATGGCATAGGGCAACTCAGGTTGACTGAGCAGGGCATTCAATGCGCCCCTGGCCTTGAATGACCCTGTCTTTTGCAGCGCTTCGCATTTGAAACTGAGCGAGCACCCCAGGTGTTGGTTAAGGCGGCGCGAAGAGAGGATGGGTGTTTTGTGTATGTGATTAGCAATACGCGACTTCGCAGCCAAAATGTCCATCAGTTGAAGCACGACAATCTCCCAGAAAACGCTTCAACATAGCACAGGTAATTAGATGGCGTCGGCTTGCGACTCCGTCTCCGTGGGCGCTTCGGGAACCTTTCCCAATGCCTGCCATACGCGAGCTGCTGAAAGTGGTTTACGTAAGACGGCCACCACCCCGGGCCATGACTCAAAATCCAAAGTCTTGGTGATCCGAGTGGTAAGGATGATGGGTATGTGGCGCGTCTCGGGTCTTCGATTCAGGTACTCGCAGATGCGATAACCCTTGCCCCCACCAATTTCGGCTTGCAACACAATGACGTCGGGGTTCACCACTTGCACTTGATGGACCAGGTCGCGGGGGTGTTTGGTGTAAAGCACACGATACCCCTCTTTCCCCAGAATCCGTTCCAGGATGAACTGCACAATAGAAGCTGAATCTGCCACAAGAACCGTTCGCATGGGCTCCCCCATCGATCTAACCATAAATCCTATATATTGTATTATAACAATCCAATAATACTATATATGAGAACCTGCATTAATTCAAACAAAGATTTCGTTACACGGGACAGGCAGTCATTTTTTTGAATCGAGGGCCGAAGGTATTGAAGTGATGCTCCGACATGAGCGCAGCGAATGAGGTGCCGCTTTGAGGTGAGGTTGGCCACTGGTTTTCGAACCCAGAACGACGCGACGCGATGCCAGCTTCGCGAATCCATCGTCGGGCACAGCGCTCTGGCTTCCCCTCAAATCCGACCCAGAGCTGCGCTCGACTAAGTGAGAACTACTGCACAAAAGGCAATATGACAGTAATGGGTGTGGCCAGTCCCAGAGCTAGGGCCATCAAGGCGTAGCGCCGATGTGTTTTTGTTTTTAGAGCCACGAACACGCCGGTCGTCGACAGCATCATCAGCAAGACCGTGAACAGGGTTGCGGTGATCTTAACCATAGGACCCACAAACGAGAGCCCTTGCTTCAGCGCGCGTTGGGTGTGCCAGGTGGAGAGGGTGACCGTGAAATCCAGTGGTGCGATATCCCAAAGCTGAAAGATGCCTGTGACGCAGTAGAGGAGAATCATCGGCACCAGAAAACAGCCCAAATACGCGTGAAAACTCCGTGTCGCTTTCATGGCAACCTCCCAACTGCTCAGTGCCATTCAATCTGCCTGTTTTCTTGAACGGAGTTGTCACCAACATGTCAAGGGGCTGCAAATCTACTGTTTGGGACTACCTCGCCTGAAGTTGATCGCGCTGACAGCGCTCTGGTCTTTTGTCGGGCACGACCCAGGGCTGTACTCGGCCTGGCCTCGCTTACCCTGGGCCCTTATTGATTGGGCCTTTGGCACCCTTATTTGGCTGCCTGCTGGAATCTGGGTGCTGGCGGCTGGATGCTGGAAGCTGTCAGCCGGTGACCTCCCATAGGACAAAGGTTTGATCGTCGCTGATCTCGGTTTCACAGCGTTCCAACTGACGTAGGCGTTCTTGGCAGGTTTCCAGGGTTAATCGGGTGCCGCGTCGGGCCATGTGGGTGAAGATGGCGGCCAGATCGTGGTTTTCGGTCAACCCGTCGCTGGCAAACAAGACGATGTCGCCCGGACTCAAGACTTGCGATGCCACGGGGTACCGGGTCTCAGGCAACATGCCCAGGGGTAGCGCCGTTGCGGTCAACCAGGAGACGCTCTGCTGCCGGATCACGAGGGGATGGGGCATGCCGGCATTTACGTATCGCAAGGTCATAGTGCCGGGATCAAAGCAGGTGAGGGTCATGGCTACAAAGCGGTTGGCAGGAAGGCAGCGATAAAGTGCCGTGTTCAGGTCTTCCATGACGTCGCCCGGGCAGGATGGCTGCTTGAGAAACTCGCTGCGCAACAATCCTTGAGCCAGGGCACCATAAAGGGCAGCGGCGGATCCCTTGCCAGACACGTCGCCGATGGCATGGACCACGCCGCCTTTGGGATGAGGAAGTGCGTCGATAAAGTCGCCGCCCAGTTCGCGAGCCGGTCTCCAAGACCAGGTGGACTTGACGTAGGGATGCTCTTCGAATTGGGGCAAAAGGCCGTGCTGTGCCACCCGCGCGGCCTCCAGATCCGCCACCATGCTGCGTTCGCGGCGCTTGAGCTCGGAGAGTAAGCGTACGTTCACCACGGCGTTGGCGATGATGGGCGCGGCGGTATTGACGAACCACTCATCCTCTTCGGTAAAGGCGTCGGCCTGGTGTGCTTCCAGGTTGATGACGCCCACCAGTTGATCCTGATTGATCAGAGGGACGGCCAATTCCGAAGCGATTTCAGGGTCACATGCGACAAATCGAGGGTCGGTACGCGTGTCGGGTACCCGGATCGAGCGCCGCAATTTGGCGGCCGTTCCGGTTACGCCTTCTCCCAGTTGCAAGCTCTCTACCGCCGTCGAACTAGATCGTAAGCGGTTGGCCGGCGCATCGTAGAGAAACAGGTCGAAGCGGTCAAAATGAATCAGGTTCGCCATTTGGTGCCCGATCGCTGGACCCAATACCGACCAGTTTTGAATGGATGTGAGGTATGTTCCGATTTCGTAGAGCGCGTGCATGGCCTTTGCCGCATAACGCTCGTCCCTAACCTCAACCTGGTTTTGCCGTACAAGTGAAAGCGCCATCCCGACCTCCTTCACACAATATGCATCGTTCCGGGGGATTCCGGTATGGAATTGTGCGACCATCATATGTGAGAATAAGTAACATATGGAAACACTTCCTCCGCTCAACGCTGTGCGCGCTTTTGAAGCGGTCGCCCGTACTGGTGGCGTGGCGGCTGCAGCCAAATCGCTGTTCGTGACCCATGGCGCTGTGAGTAAGCAGATCCACCTACTTGAGGATCATTTGGGGGTGCGTTTGTTTATGCGAGAGGGTCGTCAGTTGGTCTTAACCGATGAAGGTCGCAGGTTTGCTGAACAAACGCAGCGGGCTTTTGCGGAATTGCGTAAGGGCGTGGAATGGGTGAAGCGACGGGCCAATCAGACGCGTCTGGTGGTATCGGTAGTGCCTTCCTTTGCGGCACGCTGGTTGGTACCTCGGCTGGTGCGATTTCAGGAACGCCACCCGGAACTAGAGCTGTTCATCAACGCCACCATGGCCCTTGCCGACTTTTCTGATGGCAAAGTGGACGTGGCCATTCGTTACGGTCGAGGTAAGTGGCCCGGCCTGTTCGTGCAGCCGCTACTCGCACCTGAATACGTGCCCGTGTGTGCGCCTTCGCTCATCGACGCACCCATCCATGATCCTGAACAATTGGCCCAAATGCGCTTGATTCACGATGATTCGCACGAGCAGTGGGTACGCTGGACTCAGATGGTGGGCACCAAAACAGTGGATCCCTACACAGGCATCGTGTTCGATGACTTCAATGTCGTGCTGGAAGCCGTCTTGCAAGGCCATGGTGTGGCCCTGGCCAATCGCCAGTTTGTAACACGAGAACTGGAGACGGGCAGCCTGGTGCAACTGATTCCAAACGCCTTGTGCGAGGCGGGATTCTACTTTGTGTGCGACCCGCTACGGGTTGATCGCGACCCGGTTCGGCTATTCCGAACCTGGCTGACCCACGAAATCCAACGCGATGCCGACCGCATCCGTTTTTGAGTTTGCCCCTATTTCTGCAAGGTCATGGGTGGACAGATTCAGAAATAGAGCACTGAATATCCACGTTCTCCAGAATCAGCTTTGTTCAAGGCAGCTGGTAGGCTTTCTTCCCAAACCAGTGTGTGTTTTGTCCGTCCGACAATGATTACGGTTCCAGGTCGTTCTCGGATCAACGCTGACACGTCGTCGATATTCAGATATCTGTCTGGTTGGAACTGGAGCCCATAATCCAGTTCGCCCTTATGTTCGAGAAGGTAGATGTCGCTTCGTTTGTAGTGCCAGGCAATGGATGATGCCGTGTCAATATCACAAATAAGCGTCGCGCCAGGTTCGACATGAATCTCCTGAAAGAGTCGTGCCGGTGCTTTTGATCGAATCGTAGGGTCGGGCAATACCTGATTGAGGACTGCAAACAAGCACATCGTTCCGAATCCAAGTGCGAACATTTGCGATGCCGAAAAGGGAAGTCTGGTTACCTTCCAGAATCCTGCTGAAACGGCAAGGAGTCCTCCGCTAAGTATGATCCATTTACCAGGTTGCTCATACACGTGTATGGTCTGGGGTCCCAATGTCTGAGAAACGATCAGCAAAACTGCTAGCAGAAGAAAGAACATCGTCCCAAGCCAACCCCCTGTTCTAAACATGCGTGAAGGCTGTTTGGAGACGAGACTCAATCCGTGAGACACCAACAAGGCTAAGGCCGGGAAACAAGGCAAAATATAGGTGGCCAATTTTCCTTTTGAGATCGAGAAGAATATGAATGGCAGACCAAACCAGATCATTGCGAAGATCATCAAACGGCCTTCACGGGAGGCAGCACGGAAGGTGCCCTTGAGGTTCATGAGTGCACCGGGAATCAAGAATGTCCACGGAAGGCACATGAAGGGAAGCAGCACTAGGTAAAAGACCATGGGTTCGCGATGTTGGGCGGTCTCGGCCATGAATCGGTGCACATGTTCTTCCCAAAAAAAATAGCGCCAAAAATCAGGTGCTTTCATATGGATGGCGATGGCCCACGGTAGAACGATGAGAAGTGAAGTCAGAATGGGAAGCCAAGCCATTCGCAAGCAGTCTTTCCACCTGCGCATCCATGCCAGATAGGGTCCGAATACCATGCCAGTCAATGCAAACGCCAAGAACCCCTTTGTAAGGAACGCGAGCCCGCAAAAAAAGCCACAAGAAATCAACATAAACGTCTCGTATTTGGAGTGTTTGCGGCTTTCCGTGGCTAGGTAAAAACTGGCAAACGTTGCTGTGAGGAGCATTGCGAAGAGGCTGTCCAAGACTACGACTTTGGCGATGACCACCACCAGCAGCAACGTCAGAAAAACTAAAGCGAACAGATCAGCCCAATGTCTTCTTTTAGGTCCATGATGTGACTGGTGTAAGAGCCACCACATGATCAGCGTAGAAATGCCTACGCAAAGGACGGAGGGGAGTCTAATGGCCCATTCGGCCTGGTCAAAAACAGCAAGAGCAATGGCGTGCACCCAGTAGCCCAGCACGGGTTTCTCAAAATAAGGAAGCCCGACTAACCGCGGTACCATCCAATCGCCTGTTGCCAGCATTTCGCGAGGAATCTCGGCGTAGCGCGTTTCATCGGGGACCATCAAGTAGCCGGCATTGATGGGCAAGATAAATATGATGAGAAACAAAGCCGCAAGCCAATAACGAGAACCTAGCTGCGATGATTCTTGGTTGATCTGGGTGGTATTCGCCTTATCCATGTTGGGTTTCCGAGTGCGGTTGAACGGACTGGTAACTTACCCATCCGGCTCGCCCTGAGAATCGCTGTTTGTAAATGGTGTGCACAGGCAGTGCGTCCTCGCCCTGCAAAAGTTGTTGGAGTGGGCAAAAAGAAAGGTGTTTCTGGGCCGCGGCCTGGAGGAACTTGGAAAACATGTCCTTGCAGAATACGCCTTCCACTTCTGCGTGGATTGTGAGGACATTCAGTTGATTGGGCCTGATCTTTTGCAGTAGAAAACTGTTGTAATTCTCAAACTTCGTTTCGGTACCTACCACCTCATCGTAGGTTGGTAACGTGGTGGGGATTTGGGGTATATTTCGGGTTTTCCCCTCTATTCGAGGTTGAAAAATTGAGTGACCGCGGCAGTCAGAAAGATAATCAAATGAAAAACGTTCCATTGCAGCCAACGCTTCGCCGGTAGTCATCCATGCCGGGGCTGCGGCTGCACCTGGTGGCTTTCCCAAGATTTCAGCAATCGTGTCGAAACCCTTCTTGATTTCACAGGCAATTCGATCTCCATGCATCCGTTCAACTCTGGCTTGCCAAAGGTGATGGTCCCAGGCATGGAGGCCGATCTCATGTCCGGCATGATCTGCTTCTCGAAGGATATGTGCGCAGCGCTTACCTATTAACGGTCCAGGCCAGGCAGTACCTTTCAGTAACACGTCCCATCCGTAAAGGGACGCAGCACGGGTTCGCAACATTTTGAACAGGAACTTAGGATTAAGCAGACGCCAAATGTGGCGGCCCATATTATCTGGACCCACGGAAAAAAAGAAGCTGGCACGAATGCCATGTTGAGAAAACACATCCAGCAGCGCAGGTACACCTAATCGGGTTCCCCGTAGCGTGTCCACATCGACTCTTAATCCAACGCGAGTCACGCGAGCTGAACCGTTTGTTGCAAATATTCCATTACGAAATAGTGAAGCGTTTTTTCAATGGATTGATTGATCTGAATCTCTGGTTGCCAACCCAATATTCTTCGGGCTGTTTTGATCGAAGGAATTCGATGTTCTACATCTTGGTAGCCTGGGCCGTAATATGTTGCCGCCTCGATGGGGTGATAACCTGCAAAAGGTGGGAATGCAGCTCTTGAATCATGGCGTTCAAATTCACCAACCAGAAGCTCTGCCAATTCCGCCATACTCAGTTCATTGTGCGGATTGCCAATATTGAAGATCTTCCCGTTGCACCTGTCATCCGGGTTCTCAATGATTCGAAATAGACATTCAATCCCATCGTCTACGTCTGTAAAACACCGTTTCTGCTGGCCCCCATCTACGAGCTGTATCGGTGTTCCGGTTACCAAGTTCAGAATAAACTGGGTGATCACGCGTGAACTGCCGATTCGAGCTGATTCCAGGGAATCCAGGCGCGGCCCAATCCAATTGAACGGACGAAAAAGGGTGAACGAAAGATGAGACTGCTTGCCGTAGGCCCAAATGACCCGATCCAGAAGCTGTTTCGAACAGGAATAAATCCACCGCTGTTTTTCGATCGGACCGAGCACAAAATTCGAATGCAATTCGTCGAACTCGGTGTCCTGACACATACCGTACACTTCAGATGTCGAGGGGAAAATAAGCCTTTTCCCGTATTTCACGCAGTAACGGACCACTCGAAGATTCTCCTCAAAATCGAGTTCGAAGACACGAATGGGGTTACGCACATATTCCTTGGGCGTCGCAATGGCCACGAGTGGCAGGACAATGTCACATTTGCTGACATGATATTCGATCCACTCGCGCATGATGGAGATGTCGCCTTCCTCAAAATGGAAGAAGGGGTGATTGAGTAAGTCCGCGATTTTGCTCGCGTGTAAATCCATACCAAAGACTTCGTAGCGGCCTGAACTGAGCAATCGTTCGCTCAAGTGACTTCCAATGAATCCATTGACGCCTAAGATCAGAACCTTCTTGCGTTTAACCGACTCATTCTCCTGTTTTTGCTCGGTACTAAATCTCATGCCTACTTTCAGGTTGAGTTCGCTCGCCAGTTGGTGGCCCGAGCGGTAAATACCATCATCGAGTTGGCCTGATTGAACTGCGATCGAACCTGTCCCACATGCAATGCGCAATGGGTCCAGGCTAAGGACGGTTCCCGGTGTGACGTGGTTTCTTTGTGGCTCCGGCGTTACTTGCCAGAACAGGCATTTGCGGGTTCCTAAGAAACTGAAAGCACCGGGATATGGCCGAGTGACGGCTCTCACCAGGTTAAATATGGACCGAGCATCTTGTTGCCAAAATATGGCGCCGTCTTGGGGCTTCCTCCCGCCAAAATAAGTAGCCTGACGGGGATCTTGAGGAACGCGAGTCACTTGATTGGTGAGGATTCTGGGTAATACTTCCTGCAGAAGTTTGGATGATGCATGAGCCAGTTTTTCGAACAAGGTGTGAGCCGTGTCTGACTCCTGGATCGCTACCCTTTTTTGGGCCACAACATCACCATCGTCAGGTTTTTGGGTCATGTAATGGAGCGAAACGCCAGTTTCTTGCTCGCCATTCACAAGCACCCAATTCACTGGGCAACGTCCCCGGTATTTCGGCAACAATGAACCGTGAAGATTGAGACAACCCTTAGGGGGGACATCCAGGATTTCCTGACCGACTAGTTGCCGGTAATAGAAAGAAAACATGATGTCAGGCTTCAATTGGCGAATGCGTTCTACCCATAAAGGATGATTGATGTCGTCAGGTGCAAACACAGGTATTTGATAAGAAGCAGCTTGTACCGCCACTGAATCGAACCATATGTTCTCATCTGGTTTGTCCTTGTGAGTGAACACGGCTTGGATGTCGAAGCCGTTGTCCATGAGAGCCTTGATGCCGATGCATCCGACATTGTGGTATGCAAGAACAATCGTTTTCATGAGTATTCCTCCATGTCTTGGCCGGTCATCGACGAAGTCATGAGCGATTCTTCTTTGATTAGAAACTGAGATTGGCTGCAAACCTCTTGCACAAAATAGCGCGGCCTACCACGCACGTCGTGGTAAATACGGCCGATGTACTCGCCCAGCAATCCCAGTCCCAGAAACTGGCAGCCCACAAAGACGAACAGCACTGCGAACAATGAGAAGACTCCTTCGGCTGCCCAAGTGGCTCCCAATCGTAATCTCAACACCAGCAACAACACGCCGAACCCGATTCCGCCAGCCGCGATGATGGCACCCAAATAGCTGAGTATACGGAGGGGAAAAGTGGACATGGACGTCATCAAGTCGAACTGCAGTGCGATCAATTTGAGAAGACCGTACTTGGAGACACCTCCAGAGCGAGCGGAGTGAGACACCGGGATTTCGGTAGCTTTGCCGGCCAAACTGTTGGCCAGTATCGGAATAAATGTGGACCTTTCGGCGCACCTCAACATGCGGTCCACTATCTCGCGTCGATAGGCGCGTAGCATACAACCATAGTCGCTCATCATGACGCCGGTCGTCTTTTGGACCATGCGATTGACCAAGCCGGACGCAAACCGTCTGAACACAGAGTCCTGTCTGTTCTGGCGCACGGTTCCGACCACATCAAATCCCCGGTCCAATTCAAGTAGTAGGTTGGGGATCTCTTCGGGTGGATTTTGCAGGTCGGCATCCAACGTGACGATGACTTCACCCGAACTGTACTCCAGGCCAGCGAAAATGGCCGCATGTTGCCCATAATTTCGATTGAGAAATATCCCCACCAGTTCAGGATGAATGCGAGATGCTGTCGAGATGATCTGCCGCGACTGGTCCTGACTTCCATCATCAACCAGAATGATCTCGAACGAGTGTTGCGTTGCTTGGCATGCAGCTTTGCAGCGCACGATGAGCTCGGTGAGATTTTCTTGTTCATTGAAGACGGGTATCACCAAAGAAAGGTAGGGTCCCATCATCTCAACACCTCCTTGATGGATTGCACCACCGTTTCCACATCTTCCAACCTCATGTCTGGAAATAACGGAAGGGAGACGATGCGTTCGGAATTCCACTCTGTGTTGGGCAATCTAGAGGACAGATTAGCCATTGAATCTCGGTAGTACTTCTGTTGGTGTACTGCCTTAAAATGAATACCAGTTCCTATGTTGCGCCGTTTGAGCGCTTCCATAAATGACAAGCGGTCCAGACCCGTGTTTTCGAGGTTCAGTCGGACAATGAACAGGTGCCATGCATGTCGCATGGGATAGTCTGGTAGTCCCAGAGGTGTTACTTGGGGGACGTCTGAGAGTAGTTTCAGGTAATGTTCGGCTAATTCAGTCCTTTTCTCAATCAGCGTCTCGATGCGGCCAAGTTGGCTCAGCCCAAGGGCAGCCGCCAGATCGGTCAGGTTGTATTTGAATCCAGGTTCTAGCACCTCGGCCTGAGGCGAGCGTCCTTGGATGCTGCGGTCAAACGCGTCCACGCCAAGGCCGTGAAATTTTAGTCGCCTGAGTCGTTCCAAAAGATGTCCGTCTTCCGTAGTGACGAGCCCACCCTCACCCGTGGTGATATTTTTGATGGGGTGAAACGAAAAGATCGTCGTCCCCGTGGAACCTACTAAGCGCTGTTTGTACTGGGTTCCAATAGCGTGAGCCGCATCTTCTACTAATGCAATGTCATGCTGGATTGCCAGCTCTGTGAGTGGATCCATGTCAAGTGCCGCACCTGCATAATGCACAGGTATGATGAGTTTTGTCCGCCTTGTAATCAGGGGCTCTACTGTGTTTCGGTCGATCATGAGCGTGTGTCGGTCTATATCCGCAAAAACGGGTTTGGCTCCTGCAAGTACGATTAAGTTCACAGTTGATACCCAAGTCAGTGAAGGAGTGATGACTTCATCGCCCGGCCCGATACCCAGCGCACGCAACATGAGGTGCATGGCGCCTGTTGCGGAACAAACTGCAAGTGCATTTTGAGCGCCGCAATACTCTTGGACGGCTTGTTCAAATTGGGCCGTAACTGGACCGGTTGTAATCCAACCGGATCGAAGTACCTCGGTGACCGCTTGGATGTCGCGCTCGACAATGTTGGGTTTTGAAAACGGCAGAAATGTAGTTCTCATAGTTACCTCATGGAGGGAATGGATTGGTTGCGGACTCGGAGACCTGCAGAGGCTGTCTTGGCCATGGCGTGGAGACGCGGAACATTCTTAGGTGAAACTTCGGGGGTCCGTAGGGCCCAATTGCGAAATCGTAGGGTGAACTGAATGAAGGCTGAATGAAGAAGAATAGGCTTTATCAATGAGAGTCGTTTGGCTCGGTATCATTTTTTCTCCAAGGCACACATGATGGTTCTAGTGCCTGCTTGACACGTAGTAACCGTACCCACGCTTGGTCCGGATGAGATTGCGAACGCCTCGATTATGAAATTTGCGCCTAAGTGAACACACGTGAACATCAATGGTATTGCTGCTCATTTCAGTGTCCATGCCATAGAGGTGCTCAAACATGAAATCACGACTGATCACCTTATCCTTGTTCATGGCGAGCAGTTCCAAGATGCTGAATTCCATTTTTGTGAGCTCCAAACGTTGATTGGCAATCTTCACGTTTTTTAGACTGATGTTGACTTCGACGGGACCAAAGTTGAGTACCGGCGATTGAGATTGGTAACGACGACGGACCAGTGCCTGCACGCGTGCAAGTAATTCCACGAGTTGGAAGGGTTTGGCTAGATAGTCGTCGGCACCTGCTTCAAGTCCCCTAATGCGTTCTTCGACGTTGTTTCGAGCTGAGATGACTAGAACGAACGCAGACTTTTGTTTGCTCCTGATTTGCTTCAGAACGCCGTATCCGTCCAGTTTCGGAAGAATCAGATCAACAATAGCGACATCGTAGTCATAGCGCTCAAAAAGTTCCATTGCCTCCAATCCATCATAGGCAGCATCAACACCATAGCCTTCTGCTCGAAGGCCATCGCTTACAATCCTGGACAGGCGTTTTGAATCTTCAACAAGTAACAAGCGCATAACTGTGTCTGTGTGCTGAGAACTTCTCAGTCATCGACAGCCGTTCGGGTCTCGCCCGTCTGTGCATTCACAGTAACTTCGATTTCTTTACCTTCAACCATGACCTCAACTTCATAGATCAACGCGCCTTGATCGTGTTCCAACTCTATGGACGTGACGGTGCCTGGCTGTGCGAGAAGCGCAAATTCGACGGCTTGACAAACACTCACCACAACCTTTTCAAGGTCAGCTTGCGATATGTCGTCGTCCGCAGTTGTGGCAAATGGAATAAAAAAGAACGTGGCTAGAATCAGCCATTTTGACCCGTGATTCATGTTGAACTCCCTTTTTTGAATTGAAATTTTTTTGTTAGAAACCGACCCACAAAGGGTCCGCTCAACGTGTACCCTCTATGAGACCAAGAGATTTTGCTCAGGTGATGATGAAGGCTGCGTGAAATAAGCCTCATTTTGTTTCCACTTGGATGCGGGTCTTGCTTGTCATTCCTATTCATGAATCCCTGCCAAGAATGGCACGAATGCCTTTTCGACCCTGTGGCACTCGGATCCTGATGCCCAAGAATTCATTATCAACGACAGGGTCAATGGCGACCCGATCTCGTTTGCCTTGGTTGATGCGAACGACTCTTCTTCCCATTAGCAGTCCAATGGCGGCGCCAGCGGCAACGTCCGAAGCGTAGTGCGCGTCGCCTTGCACTCTTGAAAGTCCCACCAAAGAAGCAAGACCATAGCTGACGCTTCGAGCCCATACGTTTGGATAGTGTTCAGAAATGACACTTGCTACCGCAAAAGCCTGCGTTGTGTGGCCGGAAGGAAAGGAATGGTTGCCACTGAAAGGCTCAAAATTGGTACCAGAATCTATCTCGTTTATGGTGTCACGAGGTCGCGTACGGCCTGTCGCCTCTTTGATAAGTGGTGTCACAATCCCTGCGGAAAGCAAACTGGCTATTAGGCCATCTTTGGCAACGTTTACAGGCTTTTCTTCGCCGAAGACTTTTCCCACAAGGTAGAAACCGGCAAGAGTTGCAAACGAATACTCCTCACCAAATTTTCCGAGCTCCCTGGCCGTCGTATTGAGAGCCGAATTGTTGTGATCTCGTGCGTAGTGTGCTACTTCGTCATCGAACTGATTGACCACGGCAAAGCTGGCAATGAGATATCCCATCTCACGCCAATTGTCACTGCTCCAGTGAAAAGGCGTCGTGAAGACTTCCTTTGTATCGTGCCATAGGAGTCGTCCAAAGGATGGGGTGTAGGGTTCCGACTCCAATTGGTTCAGGTTGAGGTCAATAGGGCCTGATATTCTGAATTGAAGACCCTTATCAGAAGCTCTATTCCAGAAGTCAGGATTTACTCCATTTGCATCATCCATCCATCCAGATTGCATCAACAAAATCCAAATAATGTTCACAAAGATCCTCCAAATGTTGGCGTGAAAATAGCTGGCCTATGTGAACATTGGATGAAGGTACATGTGACAAAAAGTTAATGTTCCCAGACCTGTACAGGAAGCATCTACTCTATTGGTGTAACTTGCGAAAGGAAGGCTGCGCAGGGTTAAGCGTGATGACGTGCGCTTCTGAGACACATAGTCCTTGAAACCCGACGCTGAGATTGTTGATCCAAGTCCCTGACGCGTTGTCAATCTTCCCAATAGAAGAGGGCATCGAAATGGACCCAGGGAGCATCGGCGAGAATCGTGGGAATCGCAGTGCTAGTGGGCATGGCTTCGGCCAGGTCCGTCTTAAATAGTCTTTGAAGGCCACTTTGTGCCATTATCGCATCCACTTCAGGGATAAGCTCTTTAACAGCTGGATGACTGAACTGATCGAGAAAGTGAAAATGAGGCAAGTAGGACGAGCCGCCGCGAGAGTGCCAGCATTTGGCACCCTCGCCCAGCACGTAGTAGGGTGACAACCGCGAATACAGCACAACCAAACCCGAGTAGCAATCGTCCGGGCCAATTTTGAAAGCCGGATCTTCACGGTAGAACCAAGTGTCAACATAGCTGGCATAACCCGAACCGTAGTGATTGAACACGGCCTTGAATCTAAGAGTCAATCTTCGACAGATTTTGTGCACGATATCTTTCCAATGATCCTCAATCGCCTGCTCGTTTCCAGAGGCCCATGGCCAGAGGTCTGTGATTGGCTCTTGAGCCAATAAACGATCGATCAATTCGGGTGTCAATATCATCTTGTGAGCAATGTAAAACGCATCGCTTTGAGGATCAAGGCGCTTGGGTCTAAGTGCGCCCAAAAAACATTCGATGCAAGTGTTTGGGAAGTGGGTTAGTCTTTGCATACTTATTGGGGAGTCCGAGCATGCAGTATGGCGTCTTATCGAGACAATCACGGCAGGAAATGATGGAGTCGTTAGCGGCCATGCCCGAATACGTGGCGGAGCGATTTGCGGATCTATCAGCTTCGATGCGCATTGAATCGGGTCCGCACGGTTCGTTTGCGCCCGTCGAGCAGGTATGGCATCTCGCCGATCTGGAAGTAATGGGTTTTGGAGAGCGCATTTCTCGCTTGCAACTTGAGAAACACCCTGTGCTGCCAGATTTTGCCGGCGACGAGGTGGCTCGACAACGGAACTACAAGTCGCTGTCCTTAGCTGATGGTCTTGAGGCGTTTCGCCGAGCCAGAGCCCAGAACCTGGATCGGATGGCGGGGTTAACTGCTGAGGAGTGGTCGCATCAGGGCGAACAGCAAGGTGTAGGTCCCGTTTCCCTATGTGACCTTCCAGCCATGATGGCGGCCCACGACGAGAGCCATCGCCGTGAGATCGAGATCTGGCTTGCGTTTCATGTCCAGTAGTACGAAGGAGTGAACTGCATGGCCCAACACATTCAACTGCTCGGTTTGTTGGAGAAAAGGTTCCATCAACATATGCATCGCCACCCTCAGTTGGATTGGTCCGAAGTCGCTGATCGATTGAAGGAAAGCCATCTGGACATATTGCAGGAGATGGAACAATCTGGCGGCGAACCGGATGTGGTGGGTTTTTCACCCGATTCGATTTGTTTTGTGGACTGTGCGACGGAAAGCCCCAAAGGCCGGCGGAGCCTGTGCTACGACCAGGAAGCCCGCGAAAGCAGGAAGGACCACTCGCCCAAAGGCAGTGCGCAGGAAATGGCGGCAACCATGGGCGTGAAGCTCTTGACCGAAGCTGAGTATCGGGCGCTGCAAACGTTTGAACCCTTCGACTTGAAAACCTCCAGTTGGGTGGTGACGCCCCCAGAGATTCGGTCACTTGGCGGCGCACTTTTTTGCGACCGCCGCTACGACACGGTGTTCGTCTATCACAACGGAGCCCAATCCTATTACGCAGCGAGAGGTTTCCGCGGCGTCCTCCAAATCTGAAAGACAAACCAAGCCGTTGAGAAATTGTCCATAAATCATGGACTACGCTTTGTTTTTTGGCGAGTCAGATTATCAAGCTTCCGATCGTGGACTCCATCTTTGCTGAATCTTTTTGACAAAGAATCTATCCTTGTCACGAGAGGAGAAAGAATCCTGTTGGATCAAAAGACTCTTTCTTCAACTGGGCGACAAGATGGACAAAGGACTGCACCAAAATATTCTGGCGACTATCAAACATATTCCAGAGGCGAAGCTGGGCATCGGTTTGAAATTGTACGAAAGCTATGGCGGATCCGTATTCTTGTCGCCAAAAGGTGAGTTATTCGAATTTGCTGAGTACTCGGGCTCAACTAGAAAACTGGAGTCAAGGGAGGAAATACTCACTTCGTTAGCAATAGGTTCGAGAAGATATCCACAGCTCGCGAACCTTTTGCCGTTGCGTGATCGTGATGCCAAGATCTGCGATTTATGTGAGGGTGAGGGTGTCGTATTAGTTGGTGTAACCAAAAAGGAAATAATATGTGGCAAATGTGCAGGGCTGGGGTGGCTGTCGAATAATAATGGATGACAAAGCACTTACGAAAGGTCTCGTTCAAACGCCTATATGTCATAACTTCTCTGAAACGACAGAACCAAAACTGGCCCCGCCATGGATCGACATGACGGGGCATGGTTTAACGGTTGACCGTGGTCATCCCGCGCTCGTCGTAACGGGTACCTGCGGCTGCGCCCAACGGCGCCAACTCGTTGAGGGCGACTACATCAGAATGGCTCAAGTTGACGGACAGCGCTGCGAGATTCTCGTCAATGCGATGGCGTTTGGTGGTCCCTGGAATGGCCATCACGTGTCCGGCTTGGGCGAACAGCCAGGCGAGCGCAAGTTGCGCAGTGGTACAACCGTAGGCGGAGGCTCGTTCGGCCATGGCGTCTACAAGTTGTTTGTTTTGCGCGAAATTGTCGCCGGAGAAACGCGGTGCCGATCGACGGTAGTCGTTCGGGTCCAAGTTTTCGGTGCTCTGAATGCCACCAGAAAGAAATCCTCGGCCCAATGGACTATAGGCGACAAACGCGATACCCAACTCTTTGCACAGCGGTATATGTGCCTGTTCCGGATCGCGTGTCCAAAGCGAGTATTCCGTTTGCAACGCGCTGATCGGGTGCACGCTTTGAGCACGACGGATAGTGTCAGGATGAGCCTCGGAAAGGCCGATGTATTTCACTTTTCCCGCCTTGACCAAATCCTTCATAGCACCTACGGTGTCTTCGATGGGTGTGTTTGGATCCACCCGATGCTGGTAATAGAGATCGATATGTTCCACACCCAATCGCTTCAGACTGTCGTCACAGGCCTTACGGACATATTCGGGGCTACCGTTGATGCCGAGAAAGGCACCGGATTCGTCACGCATAACCCCAAACTTGGTGGCGACAAATGCCTGATCGCGTTTACCTTTGATCGCTTTTCCCAACAATTGCTCGTTGCGCCAAGGACCGTACATGTCGGCTGTGTCCAGCATATTCACTCCCACATCCAGTGCATGCCGTATGACATCTATGGATTGTTGGTCATCTGCAGGTCCGTAGAAATCGGACATGCCCATGCAACCCAACCCGACTCGAGTCACTTGCTGGTTGCCAATGGTTAATGTTTTCATGTGCTACCTCCTTGTCTGGTGAAATCTTAACTGCCATTGGCCGTGCACTGAATACCTGTTTCCGTCAGATCCTTGCCTGATCCTCTCATCACCCTGGCAATTAATGAAAGGATTTGCTTGAATCGGGGTCTATGAAACAGGATGAATTTCTAGCAGCCGCCCGTCAGTTGGCCGTCAAGGACGGCGTGAATAAGATCCACGACGATGGGGTGCTTTTGTTCCGTGCTTCAGCGCCCAGACCTCGTGGTGCCGTGCTGTATGAACCACAAATGCTATTTGCTGCACAGGGGTCCAAAAACCTGTACGTGGGCGATCAGTGTTTTCGCTACGATCCTCGTCACATGATGGTCCTCTCCATTCCGTTACCCTTGGAGGGTGAGATTCCCGTTGCATCGAAAGAGGATCCATACCTTGCCGTAAAAATCTCAATTCAGCCGCAACTCGTGCACGAATTGACGCAACAAATGGAGCCCGCCAAAGGCAGTTCCAGTCCGGGTCTGCTGGTGACTCCCATTGACGACGCGTTAATCGATGCAGTCACCAAACTGTTGCTGGCCAGCAAGCGCCCACAAGATGCTCGGATCCTGGGTCCACCCCTCATTCGCGAGATCCATTACCGTGTCTTGTGTGGTCCACAAGGATCGGCATTGCGTGCGCTGGTTCAAGGCCATCCTCATGGGCGACATATCGCTCGTGTGCTCACACAGATCCATGGCTCGTTGGAGGAGCCTTGGGACGTCAATGCCATGGCATCCAAAGCACATATGAGTGCTTCGTCGTTTTTTCGTCATTTCAAGGCGGTCACCGGTATGGCACCGCTAAGCTATATCAAGTCGCTGCGTTTGCATTGCGCCAGGTCTTACATGCTCCACGAGGGAAACACGGCATCGGAGGCCGCGTTTCGTGTGGGCTATGCGAGTGCCTCTCAATTCAGTCGCGAATTCAAGCGCCTATTTGGACGGCCACCCAGTGAGGACCTGCTGCAAAACCGCAGTCAGGATGTTCAATTGGCTTGGCCGCTGGCTACACTGGTTTCCTGAATTTCCTTCGGTGTTGGCTGAATCGTCCTGCCGATATCGGTAGGATATAGGCACATTAGCCATTGAAAAACCGTCCAGACATGTAGCTGTTTCGCGTGGGACAGGGTGACATCATGCAGAAAACCCAGTGAGTAGACAAATCAGCTGGCGTTTTCTGGGAGGAAAAGATGAATCTGATGTTGTACCTGCGCAAGTTTGTTGGTCTGAGTGCATGGGCCCTGCTGTGTAGCGGACCGGTGTTGTCCGGCGAATTGCGCGACGAACTTGCACAGCTGGATGCGGCTACTGTTTACGTTGCCGAAGGAGAAGCCTATGTGGTCGACCTGAACAGGGTCCAAAAGGCGGCTGTTTCACCGACCGCGCAAGCCATATTCGATGAGATTTTGAGCCTTATGGAGGCTGCTGGAGAAACCAGTCAGCGTGTTACGGATAGCGAGCTGGGCAGGGCAGCATTTGTCGAACTGGTCAGGTCGGAATCCCACGATCCTGGGCTATTGCTGCTGATTGCACAGGAAATGGATGAACTTGAAGGTACCTACCCTCAAGAACTAACCAGTCGCGTGAGCATGCTTGAGCTGTTTGAGTTGTTGGCGGCGCAATCGTGGTCGGCCAAGCAGATCTCTGGCCTGATTCAAGAGGCTGCAGAGCCGTATTTGGGGGCGTTGCTGTATCCCGACCTGCCTTTCCGACTCGCTCGCGAATTTCCCGACCTTGATTATGACCAAATCAGCCAGTCGATGGAATTGATCAAGGAAGTCTATCGACGCGCATTCCGAATACGCATGAGGCAACTCTTGATGCGTCACATCGCACAGGATTTCGGCGACGGTGGTGAGATTTTGAGTCTTCGGCAGTTGGCCATGATCGCTGTAGTACCGCTGGAATTTGAACGCGTGAGGGATGAGCTGTGGCAAAAGAACAATCCTATCCCCAGTTGTGGCTATTCCAACCGATCGAGCATCAATGCGGTTCAGCATGACCTGCGCGATATCTATACGGAAGCAACGGACTTGAAATCGCGTGTGGATACGGCAAAAACCAATTTGGAAGACCTTAAGCAAAAGGTTGAAAAAATTGAGAGTCTTTGTGCCACATTAATTACGGCCAAGGAAAATGCCGACCGTGCCAACACGGTGATCACGATTCTCAAACCGTTGCCCTATGTGGGTCAGGTAGCGACCGCGGCTGGGGTTGCTTTGAATATTGTACGCACGCCTTTGAATGCAGCATACAATCCCGCCAAAACGTTGAAACCTAAGATGACCACCGCCAAGAATGCATTGGGTCCCATCATTACGGGCCTGGGCTCCACGTCCACGGTTCTAGGGAAGTTGATCACCGAATCGGTTCGCGTGGATGCCATCCTTTGTTATGGCGACAACTGTGCGACGGGTACGCAATTGGACGCGCTTGCATCCAAAGTGGCGCAACATATCGCCAACATTAACAGCATGTTGACGAACATCAATCAGTTCTTAACGCTGGCAGAGCAGTGGATTCAATCAGTGACACCACAATTCGACTTCCTGACGGCCAATTTTGAATGGCAAATTGGCCAAGTATCCATACAACTAGAAAACCTGCTAGGCCCACTTCTGGACCTTTATGACGGCATCAACGTGCATATTTGTGATCCCTTCGGGTGGGGCTGGTGCATTTACCTGATGGACTTCCTGGATTCCACGATTGGGTGGATTGTCGACTACATCTCTCAATTCATTGACCCTTTGTTAGAGAACCTTTGGGACGCACTGGACATCGAAATGCCCACGCTTCCTGATCTATCCGACTTGTTTGATTTGGATTTGCCCACGCTCCCGTCCTTCAATGTGAATCTGGCGTTCGGCTTCGATGTGTGCGGCTATGCCTTGGATATCCTGTCCTGCATCCCGCAACTCAGCACCTATTGTCCCGGACTTGATGAGCTACGCACTGGGACCAGTCCTGTGGGTAGGTATGTTAATGGGCAGTACATTTCGACCCCATACGGCTACGGCTATCATGTGGATACTTCTGGTTCCGGCCAATATGGATATACGTTTTATGGCTATGAGCCAACCCTTCACACCGCACTGTTTGGGCGTATTGTGGGTTCTGGCCGGTTTCGGCAATACGATACCTTCTACGGCTCATTGCCACAGGGTCGGAGATACCTTCGTGTGTATGCCATTGCCACCAACGGCACCATAGCAGGTTCGACTGAAGTGCTGAACTACAACGACGGTACGACCTGGAAGTGGAAGACGTTCACCATATCTGGCCTGAATTCAGGTCAAAAGTACTGGCTTGCCGTGGGTCGGGGAGACGGCTGGTCCACGGACTGGAAACTCACGGCCGAATGGACGGATCTCATTCCCTAACAGGCCAAGGGCGGGCCTCGGCCCGCCCATTTACTTTGAGGAGCCTATCGATAGAATAGACCATCAAATACAGAGCTTGATCATGCTTCGAATTACCATACTCGCCCTTTCTTCCACGGTTTGGGGTCAGGTAACCATTCATCGCACGCTTTCTGTTGAGGACGGGTTGACCCAATCCCAAGTGAACAGTGTCTGTCTCGACAATCATGGCTATCTGTGGATTGCCACACTGGGCGGCTTGAGTCGGTGGGACGGATTCGCATTCGATCGATTCTTGGAAACTGAAGGTCTTCCATCCATTGCGGTTGCTGTGGTGAAGAGACACGTGGATCAGGGTGTCTGGGCGGGCTGTTGGGGAGGCGGTGTCGCTCATGTCACGGCACATGGCGCACAACAGGTTGCCTGGGGCACCTTGCCCCTCGATGCCAATGTGTGGGACATGGCGACCAAACAAGGTCAACTCGTTGCATGTGCCACAGACGATGGTGTTTTCCTGGAAAACACGCACCTGGTCTTCGATACACCAAGGCGAAATGCCTGTCGTTGCGTATTGTTGCGCAACAACGGGACGCTTGCTGTAGGCACATTGGATGGCCTTGTTTTGGTGGCGCCTGGTGGCGAGTGGCATAGCGTCAACACCTACAGTGACCACCCGATGGTGGTTTCGTTGCTAGAAACACGTGCGGGCGAACTTTGGGTGGGCACTTTTGGTAAGGGTCTCTTCAAACTGGAAGAGGATCATTTGGTTGCCTACCAACAAAACGGCAAGCTTCTAGATAGCCGAATTGCATGTATGTACGAATCACAGGCAGGTGACATCTACTTTGGGACGCATTTGGGTGTCAACGTGGATAGGCATGGTACGTTGCGCCACTTGAAAACCGAAAACGGTCTGCCTCATCAAATGGTGCATGCCATGACCCAGCTTGAGGGTGGGTCCCTGCTATTTGGCACTTTTGCGGGTGTCTGTTTTTACGATCCACTTGAAAGGATTACCAATGTGACAGGTGGTTTGCGCCATCCCACAGTCAATGGCATCGCACAACGTAAGGACGGCACCGTGTTGATCTCCACTTATGGTGGAGGGCTGCATGCGGTTAGTGAGTCCTTGGTTTTGGATTCGGACTTTTCGTTGGCCCATGAGAAAGCCACCATGCTCACAGTGGCGGTTGGCAGCGACCAGGATGTCTTCGGCGGCATGGACGGTGGCGGTTTTTACCTTTATGGTGCCAAACGGACAGTCCGATATAGCCATGACCAGGGCTTGAGAAGCGCCAATGTGACGACCATCTGCCCCATGACCGACCGTGTTCTGTTCGGTACCTATGACGGGGTTTACCAATGGCAAGCCGGCCAGGTGAAGCGAATAGCCTTACCAGTACCTGCGTGTGCGGTGACCCAAATCGTGAAGGTCGATGATCACGAAGTTCTAGTCGCCACCGACGGGTGGGGTGTCTTTCGAGGCAAGCCCGATGATTGGGAACATCTTCGCAAGGACACAGACCTTCCTGTGGAGCACGTAAGCGCAATTGCCCTTTGGCAGGGCAAGCTCGTCATCGGACATCCGGGTCGCGGCATCTGGATTGAAAAGGACGGAGGCTGGCAACACGTGGGTCGTGATGATGGATTAGCCAGTCTTTTTGTCGTTTCTTTACTTGCGACGCCGGAAGCCATCGCAGCTGGCACCCTTTCTGGATTGGCAGTTGTTCGACCCGAAGGATCAGGGTGGGTGGTGGACCAGTGGAACCACCGCCAAGGGCTGGCAGGGGATGAATGTCAGTCGGGTGCACTGTTCATGGATCGTAAGTCACGAATATGGGTGGGTACCAATCGAGGCGTCTCGGTCGTGGATTTGAACCAATTGGGGCAGACCCATGTCTCTCCTCCCAAACTGGATATCAAACAGATCCAAGTGGGAGACTCGGTCTATACCCCTTTTGATGCGCCTAAATCGGTTGCGGCAAGGGATGCCAGCCTAGAATTTCAGTTTGTAGGCATCGACTTGGAGCAGCCTCAAGCTGTTTCTTATCAGTATCGACTAGGTAAAACTCATGAATGGCGCGACTTGGACCAGCGCGAACTTGCATTGGCCAATCTGGATAATGGTTCCTATGTCTTTGAATTGCGTGCTCGTAGCGGCATGTCCTTGTGGAGTGATTCCTTTAGATACGCCTTCAAGGTATTGCCCTATTGGTGGACCTCCTGGTGGTTCGTGGGCTCCATCACGCTTGTCCTCTTGGGCCTGGGGATCTGGGTCATTCGCTGGCGCTTTCAGCAGGTGCTGGCACTTGAGCGGATTCGAGCCGGGATTGCTGCAGACTTACACGATAATTTGGGCGCTGGATTAAGTCAGATAGCCATATTGAGTGAGGTACTGTTGATGCGTGAAAAACACGCGGAAGGGCGAACAGGCCTCATTTCTATTCGTGATACGGCCCGTGAGCTGGTCGATTCCATGTCGGATATTGTGTGGCTGGTGAACCCCAAACGTGACCGTGTTTATGATCTGGTGGGCCGACTGCGGACCTGCTACGAGTCCATCGCTTCTCTATCTGATATTCGCTTCACGGTGGTCAACCAGGTGAAGGATTTGAGGCTTCCTATGGACACCCGACAACAACTTTATCTGGTGTTCAAGGAAGCGATCGTCAATAGCATCAAGCATTCCGGTTGTTCAGCGTTGGATCTAACCTGCCAATGGCAGGGCCGTTGGTTGCAGATATGTCTTCGTGATGACGGTTGCGGATTCGATCCCCAACAAAATGCCAAGGGTAATGGACTGGATAACATGCGGACTCGGGTAGAATCGTTTCACGGCGCGTTGAGAATCGAAAGCGTGGTCGGTGTGGGTACGACGATCTGTGTCAGTGCGGCGGTGTAATAAATGGTTCGCGTAAGTATCGTAGAAGACCAGGATCTGATACGGGAGGGGCTTGCCATCCTGGTGGACGGCACGCCGGGACTAGAGTGTATTCATCAACATGCTTCCGCCGAATCGATGCTGTCGGTCATCCAACAGCAGCCGCCAGACGTGGTATTGATGGACATCGAACTCCCTGGCATGAATGGTATTGAGGGGGTCAAAGCCGTGAAAGCCGCGATGCCCGATTGTGAAGTGCTTATGCTGACTATTTACGAGGAAAACGAAAAGGTCTTTGACGCATTGTGTGCGGGTGCGAGTGGTTATTTGGTGAAGAAGACACCACCGGCGCAAATCCTGGAGGCCATACTCGAAGCTGCCCGGGGGGGGTCTCCGATGAGTTCGCAAATTGCCCGGAAAGTCGTTCACCTACTGAGACACGAGCGATCAACGCCCGACACCAATCCATTGACTGACCGAGAATGCCAGATCTTGAAAGCCTTGGCAGACGGTAACGGCTATAAAGCGATTGGTCACGACTTACATATCAGCGTCGACACGGTGCGCTTTCACATCCGCAATATCTACCTCAAATTGCAGGTTCACACGCAATCGCAAGCGGTGGCACATGCCGTTCGCCGTGGATTGATTGATTAGTCGCGCCAATGACCCTCTTCTATGGCGAGGATCAGTTGCTGGATGGTGTCGGCATGGGTGTGTGGGTTCATGATCGACATGCGCAGGTAACGTTTGCCCGCTACGACAGCGGAACTCAAATGAAATAGCCCTTTCTTCAATAATCCCTCACGGATGGAAATCTGCTGTGCGTCATCGGTTCCAAATCGAAAACACAGGATGTTGGATTCTGGCGGAAAGGGACACTCAAATCCCGCTCGGCTGTGGAGCAATTGGTAGGCTTCACGAGCAAAATCGTATCGGTCTTGCACATAGGAGGCAACACCGGACTCTCCGCGAAATGCGAGGTTCAGGAGCACTTTGGTGGCCATCGGTGCCTTGGTGCATTCCACGGTACGGTGGATCAGGTCGACACCGCCCATTGAGTTACCGTACATAATGTAATTCGCTTCCTGCTGCATGGCAGACATCATCTTCCTGGCGCAGCGAAACAAGACAGCTGTGCTCAACCCCGATGTCCGCAACATTTTGTGGGCGTCCCAAATGGTGGAGTCTGCTAGTTCCAGACCGTCGAGCAATCCGCGATACTTGGGAGACAGCAATGCCGACGCGCCGTGAGCGGCATCCACATGCAACCAAACATTCGATTCGCGACAGATTTCTCCTATAGCTCGCAGTGGATCGTGCAGTCCGCTGCCCGTTGCACATGCGCTGGCCACCACGCACATAACCCGGCCTCTTTGCTTGGCTTGGCGAATCGTGGATCCCAGTTTTGAGGCGTCGATCACGTCGCGATCATCCACAGGAAGAGGGATCAGACGGCGATGCCCGATGCCCAGGATACTGATCGCTCGAGCCACTGAATAGTGAGCCGCTGGTGCTGCCATAACAAATAGGTCGTCTGGTGTGCCTTGCTCCCAAGCTTCTGGTGCCGCTGCTGCGCGAGCGGCCAGCAATGCCGTCAAATTTGCCAACGACCCGCCGTGCGTGAACACGCCACCACCATGCATGCCGTCAGCTCCTTCGTAGGGTTCGGGCTGCCAACCCACATGTCTCAACATCCAGTTGATGACCGCAAATTCGACGGTAGCTGCACTTGGTCCCATCTCAAAAATCGCTAAGGGATTGTTAATCACGCCGTGAATCAATTCGGCAAGCGCGGTGGGTGCATCAGGCACTGCCACCTGGTGAGAGAGGTAGCGGGGGTTGTGGAACCTGGTTGTAGGTTTGAGGTAATGATCCAGCCATTCTGCATACCTGTCCGGTGTCATGCCACCTTCAGAGAGCCAATGATCCAACTCTAGGTCCGCCGCAATTTCGGCCATGGGTTGGATGGCCGCTGCCTCCTGGTCGTTCTCGCTCCGCTTCTTGTAGGCTAAAAGTTGTTTAGCTGTGCTGTTCAGGGCTTGCTCGAAAGCAACATCTTCGAGGTGAATTGGCGCCATACTTACCTCCCATGTTGTGAATAATACGACGCGTCAATGCGTGAGTTATTGCAAATTCATGCCGATTATGGGTCTCTTTTTGGAATTCTATGCTAAAATTTTGAGAAATGAACCTTGACGAAATTGATCGGCGAATACTGGCCGAGTTACAGGCAGACGGTAGGCTGTCCAATCAGGACCTTGCACACCGGGTGAACCTGACACCGTCCCCTTGCCTAAGGCGGGTTCGTATGTTGGAAAAGTCCGGCTACATACAAGGTTATCGAGCCGTGTTGAACCGTGACCGAGTAGGACTTGGGCTAACGGTTTTTGTTGAGATAAAGGTGGCAAGTCATGGCGAGGAGGGGATCAGCAGTGCCTTACAGGCTGCCCTATCCGAGCTGATCGAAGTGGTTTCCTTCCATATTGTCTCTGGCGAGGCTGACTTTCTCTTGGAGGTGGTTGTGCCGGATCTGCGAGCCTACGAGCACTTCTTGATGGAACGACTATTGAAGTTTCCATCGATCAAAGAAGTTCGAAGTAACTTTGCCATCCGCTCCCGGAAAACACACGCCCCGCTGCCCTTGAACCACTTAACCTTAGAGACAAAGATTTGAGACGATTGTCATGGATTCGATTTCAGTGCGGTCTAGTTGCGCTTAAACTTCAGAGTCACTTTTGTGCCCTTGCCGGGCGATGTATCCACACGAATGGCACCCCCACAGGATTGAATCGCTTCGCGCGCTGCGGCGATGCGCAACCCAATTTGAGAATCATTTTCTGTATTCTTTCCCAAATCGGCCTGAGACGTGCCTGCTCCGTTGTCGATTAATTGCAGCAGAATATCGTGGTCTGTTTGGTGCGTGCCTACAGTGATGCGTCGATCATCCATGCCATCCGTGCTGTCCACTGCATTGAGAAACAAGTTGAACAAGGCATGTGCCATCACTCGAGGCTTGGCTTTGATCGGCGTCAATTCCTGATTGAGTTGCGCGATCCACTTGATACCTTTTTCTTCAAGTAACACATCGTTTACGGACTGGATGGTGTTGACCATATGGTTGAGATCCACCATATCCAGATTGCCATCGGTGGTAAGGGTCTCGATAGCAGCAAGAACACCCTCCAACTTACCATTGGAACCGCTTACCTCGCGGACCTGATGCAACAGTGAAGGCATCAGGTAGCCAAGGGGTTCGTATCGTTGCAAGTTCGCAAGTTGTTTCTGAATGGCGCTCATGAATGACAGGTCGCGGATAATGGCGGTGAATGCAATGATCGTATCGTTTTGATTCTTGATCGGCGAAAAAGTGATATTCACGGGGACTTGCCGATGGTCCTTAGCCTGAAGTTTGGTCTCAAAGCCTTTTACCACCTTGCCGCTCACCACAAAAGCGAGCACCTTGTTGAGGTCTGTCAACTGATCCTGGCCAAACAAAATATTGATGTTCTGGTTGAGAATCTCCTCGCGTGTGTAGCCAAACATCTCTTCGGCTGCCTGGTTCCAGTTTTGGACCACCCACAGGTCGTTGAATGTGATGATGGCTTCGCCAGCAAAATTGACGAGACTTTCTAAAAACCGCCGTATCTTCAAGTTATCTGAGTTCGATTTCTCCAACTGTTTGTAAAGGATCGACAGCTCTTCGTTTTTCTTCAGCAGTGCTGCCTGGCTGTTTTTCAAGTCGGTATACAAACGCGCTGTTTCCATGTTGGAAGTCAGCGCTTTCTGAAGCAGCTTGTCGCCAGATGAGCGATCGTCTTCTTGCACCGAATGGGTGTATTTCAGAACCGTACGACCGCCTCGTGCCACACGCGGACTGAAGGTTTCATCGGGTGATTGGGCTTGTGTTTCTGCCGCCTCTGCCGATTTCTTGGCCTCAGCCGAAGTGGCCAGGATCGATTGCTCCAGTTTTTCAATCACGCCTTCTACGTTCTTTACATTCTTGGAAAGTTGGTACTTGTTGAATATGTAGCGAACGGTCTGCTTCACGGCTTCGATAAAAGTCTCAAGTACCCCATCGCCTTTGATAGCGACTGCCTCGAAGAAGGGGACATTGCGAAAATTGAGTTTTTGGTTCAATACGTCCAGAGGCAAGGCAGAAGAAAGGTCACGCTTGTTGTATTGCATGACCAGGGGTACCTCTTTGATGTTCAATCGGTTGGCCTGCAAATTGTGATAAAGATTGTTTATGCTCTGCACGTTTTCGTGCAGTTTGTTCTTTTCGGAATCTGCGACAAAAATCACGCCATCGGCACCACTCAACACAATGCGCCTGGTTGAGTCGTAGTGAACCTGACCGGGCACCGTATAAATTTGGAGCTTTATGGAGTTGCCGTAGACATAACCCAAATCTACGGGAAGTAGATCGAAAAAGAGGGTGCGATCCTCCATGGTGTTCACGCTGAAGAGATCCGTCTTTTGGGTCGGATCGGTCATTTCATGGAGTTTTTGCAGATTGGTCGTTTTCCCGGAAAGGCCCGGCCCGTAAAACACGAGTTTGACCAGAATCTCATTGTCCTTGGTGTTGAATTGAACCATGCACAATTCCCATGTTGGCATTCGGGCCAAACATTACTTGATAGAGACGTAGGGCCATTTTAATGCAGGGGTTTGGGCTTTGTCGAGTTTTGCGGTTAATTAAGCAAATTCACTTTGAATTGCGGTAATCGCGCTAACCAATACGATGTCCTCCGTGTGGCATCCACGGGATAAGTCGTTCATGGGTTTTGCCAGGCCTTGGATGACTGGTCCCAAGGCCATGGCGCCCGCCAGTCGTTCGGTGAGCTTGTAGGCGATGTTGCCGGCATGAAGATTGGGGAAAATGAGCACATTGGCCTGACCCTCCACGGGTGAGCCGGGGGCCTTGCGTTTGGCTACGTGGGGTACTAATGCCGAATCGGCTTGTAGTTCTCCGTCAACTTTCAGGGTGGGGTGTTCGGCACGCACCCGTTGCATCGCGGAACGGATGGGGACCAGGCTCTCGTGTTCTGCACTTCCATAGGAGGAAAATGCCAAGAACGCGACCCGCGGGTCGGTCTGCGCCAACTGACGCCAACTGCGAATTGAGGCATTTCCAATGGCAACCAGTTGATCTTCGCTGGGTTCTGGAATTACGCCGCAGTCGGCATAAATCAATGCCGTTTCTCCACGCCCCTCTCCCAAGATCATGGCAAAGAAACTCGACACCCATTGAATGCCCGGAGCCAATCCCACGAATTGAATGCCCGTACGGACTGTTTCTGCGGTGGTGTGGACCGCGCCCGCCACCACGCCATCTACATCATCAAGCCGCAACATAACCGCGGCTTGAACCATACGGTCGGCAGCGCGATCCAAAGCTTCCTGGCGGGTGATGCCTTTGTGTTTTCGAATCTCGAATACGGTGTCCCCATACTTGCGTTGCAAGGAGGAAGGCTCCGCAATTTCAAAATTGGGTTCAGGCAATCCCATCGACCGACGTTCTGACTCAAAAGCTGCGCCGTCACAAATAAGCACGGGACGTGCGATTCGCGTGTCGGCAAGCTGATAGGCGGCCCGGATCACGCGGGGATCTTCCCCTTCGGGCAAGGCAATCCGGCGGTCCAATTGTTTGGCCCGCTCAATGAGTTCTGCTTTGAATGCCGTCAAAGTCCGTTCCGATGCGAACGCAGCAATTCACTTACATGGAAGGCTATTTCCAGGCTCTGTTTGGCATTCAAGCGTGGGTCGCAAGCCGTACTGTAGCGATACGGTAGTTCTTCATCTCGAACCTCATCGGTTCCGCCCACGCATTCTGTGACATGATCGCCCGTCAGTTCCAGATGAATGCCCCCTGGCACGGTGCCCTCGGCACGGTGGATCTGAAAGAATTGATTGACCTCTGACAGAATCTTATCGAAATGGCGAGTCTTGAAGCCACTGGTCGAAAGGAACGTATTACCGTGCATGGGATCACAGCTCCAGACCACATCTGCCCCCATTTCCTTGGTTCGACGAACCAAACCAGGCAGGAATCCTGCGATTTTTTCGGCACCGAATCGGGTGATCAGCACGATTCGACCCGGTTCATTTTCAGGATTCAAAGCGGTAATCAACGAGCGTAACGAATCGGGATCGCAAGTAGGGCCCACTTTGACACCAATCGGGTTTCGCACGCCGCGAAAGTACTCCACGTGGGCGCCATCGATTTGTCGCGTTCGATCGCCGATCCACAACATATGTGCAGAGCAGTTGTACCACTGCTGCGTGAGTGAATCCACTCGTGTCAAAGCTGACTCATAGTCGAGCAACAAACCTTCATGGGATGTGTACAAGTCCACCTGGTGGAGTTGTGGAAATCGGCTGGAATCCAGGCCGCAAGCTCGCATGAACTCCAGCGACTGATAGATAGCTTCGGCCATGGAGTCAAACTTATGCACCAGGGGACTGTTCTTGACGTAATCCAGATTCCAGTTGTGAACACGTGACAAGTCGGCAAATCCACCATGAGTAAATGCTCGGAGCAGGTTTAACGTGGAGGCTGACTGATGATAAGCCCGTAAGAGACGCTGGGGGTCGGGAGTACGCGCTGCCGGCGTGGGTTCCAGACTGTTGACACAATCGCCACGGAAAGTCAGTAATTCCTCGCCATTCACCACCTCGGATGGTTTGGAGCGCGGCTTGGCATACTGACCCGCAATGCGACCCAGCTTGACCACGGGTTTCAGACCGCCGTAAGTGAGGACGACTGCCATTTGTAGGATGATCTTCAATTTCTCTTTGATGATTTTGGCGTGGGACTGGCGAAACTCTTCAGCACAATCACCGGCTTGAAGTAGAAATGCATCGCCGCGCGCAACTGCGGCTAGGTGATCTTTGAGTTGTCGCACTTCTCCTGCGAAAACCAGGGGTGGCTGTTGTTTGAGTTCGTCAAGGACTTCCTGGTGGACAGATTCATCCGGCCAAGGCGGCTGCTGTGCCGCTTCCTTATCTCGCCATGAGTAGAGGTTCCAGTTTGGGGCCATGGGTCCCTCCCACAATAAAATTCGCCTATTATAGCCGCAGGGTTTCATTCGCCAAGCACCAATTGACACAAAAAAAGACCCGGACCTAGGGCCCGGGTCGTACCAGTTCGACTAGGAGTGGCGAACTAACTACAGCCTGTGGTGGCACCGCAGGTATCGCATTTGAGGCATGTCCCATTGCGTACAAGCGTCAGATTTCCGCAGTCCGGGCAGGGATCGCCTTCATAGCCTTTGAGTCGCGCAATGCGTTGATGGGTCGTCGCTTGCGCTTCTCCCTTGGTTTGAATTTCTACTTTCGTCATTTTCATGATTTCGGAGAATTCCACATCCGTTTCGTCCAGGTCATCGTCTTCTTCAACGGCAGGTGAGGGCGGTACATGGGCGTACTCGTGACGTGAAAGATAGTTGAATCCCAGTTCTCGGAACACAAAGTCGATCACAGAATCACTGAACTTAATATTGTCGTGACCTACAACGGATCCGCTTGGTTCGAACTTGGTGAAAACAAATGCATCCATGTACTCTTCCAAGGGCACGCCGTACTGAAGGCCCAATGAAACCGCAATTGCGAAACAGTTCATGAGGCTGCGGAACGCAGCACCTTCACGATGCATGTCGAGGAAGATCTCTCCCAAGCGCCCGTCTGGGTATTCACCGGTCCGCAAATACAGTTTGTGGCCACCGATCACTACCTTTTGGGTGTAGCCTGTGCGGCGATTGGGTAACAGGGCCCTACGCGCCTGAACCATCTGAGTCATGGCTTTGGCCGTTTGGACCACTTTGTCGTGGGTGGATGATTGCGCTTCATCAATGAGCAACTCATCGGTAATGACTGACAGCGGTTGGCTCAGCTTGGAACCATCACGATAAAGGGCGATGGCCTTGAGTGCCAGCTCCCATGCTTTGTAGTACACCTTGTTGATTTGCTCTACGGTCGCTTCGTTGGGCATATTAATGGTCTTGGATATGGCACCGGCCAAGAAGGGTTGTGCAGAAGCCATGATATTCAGATGACCTTCGTAGGCAATAAACCGTTTACCTCGTGTGCCGCACTTGTTGGCACAATCAAACACCGCATAGTGTTCTTCCTTGAGGAAGGGCGCGCCTTCGATGGTCATGGTTCCACAGCAGTAATCGTTGGCTGCTTGTATTTCTTCTTTGCTGAATCCTAAATGGGTCAACAAGTCGAATTGGTAATCGTCAATGTGTTCGCGTCCTATGCCCAACGTCTGTACCAGGAAGTCTTCACCCAGTGTGTAGCGATTGAACGAGAACTTGATGTCAAAGACAGAGCCCAAAGTGGATTCCAACTTGTCCAGTACGCTGGTGGTGAATCCCTTGGATCGTAACGATTCGTGGTTGATGTGGGGCGCACCTTTGAGCGTGCCCGTTCCGCGACAGTACTCCGTAATGCGCTGGATCTCGTCCTGGTTGTAGCCCAAGTTGCGCAAGGCAAGAGGCACCGATGAATTGATGATCTTGAAGTAACCGCCTCCGGCGAGTTTTTTGAACTTGACCAGTGCGAAATCAGGCTCAATACCAGTAGTATCGCAGTCCATCACCAGTCCAATGGTGCCCGTGGGTGCCAGGACCGTGGTTTGGGCATTGCGATATCCATGTTGTTCACCCATGGCCAAAGCGTCGTCCCAGGCGCGTTTGGCCGCATCCAACAGGTATCCGGGGCAATGCGATGAGTCTATGCCCATGGGCTTCACTTCCAACTGCTCGTATTCGCGTTCGTCGGCGTTGTAGGCGGCCCGGCGGTGATTGCGAATGACGCGTAACATATGGTCCTTGTTGCGCTTGTAACCCGGAAACGCGCCCAACTCAGAACTCATTTCGGCGGACGTTTTGTAGCAAGTACCCGTGAGGATGGCCGTGATGGCACCCGTGATCGCGTTGGCTCGATGTGAATGATAGGGGATGCCACAAACCATTAACAGCGCGCCCAGGTTGGCGTAGCCCAGTCCAAGCGTTCTGAACTCGTAGGAACGTTCGGCAATCTCGCGACTGGGGAACTGTGCCATCAATACCGAAAGCTCAAGAACCACCGTCCAGGTACGACAGACATCGGTAAACGAAGTGACATCAAATGTATTGGTGGCACTGTCGTAAAAGCGCAGTAGGTTGACCGAAGCAAGGTTACACGCCGTATCGTCCAGGAACATGTACTCGCTGCAGGGATTAGATGCATTAATGCGGCCATCCTCTGGACAGGTGTGCCATTCATTAATGGTGGTATCGAATTGCAGACCTGGGTCCGCGCTACTCCAGGCCGCAAATCCGACTTTCTGCCATAAATCTTCGGCCAGAATTTCCTTAGTGACCTTACCGCTTGATCGTGCTGTTAACTGCCACTGGTCGCCATTTTGAACCGCGCGCATGAAGTCATTCGTCACGCGAACGCTGTTGTTTGAGTTCTGTCCGCTTACAGTGGCGTAGGCGTCAGATTCCCAGTTGACATCGTATTCGGGGACTTCAAAGTCCTTGTAGCCCTGTCTGGCAAGCTGCAACACGCGATGGATATAGGATTGCGGAACATGACTGTCAACTGCCTTACGGATACATGTTCGCAATGTGGCGTTATCTGCAGGGTTATCGTGGAGTTCCCCTTGCTCGTCCCAGCATGCGCGAATAATGTCGCGTAGTGCCGATTTCGTGGCGCGGCTACCCGCGACCAATGCCGCGACCTTTTGCTCCTCCACCATTTTCCATTCAATAAAGGACTCAATGTCAGGGTGATCGATGTCCAAGGTCACCATCTTGGCTGCTCGACGCGTCGTACCGCCTGATTTGATGGCACCCGCGGCCCGGTCCCCAATCTTCAAAAAACTCATCAGACCCGAGGATCGTCCACCTCCGGACAGCGGTTCACCGGCAGCGCGAATACGACTGAAATTGGAGCCCGTTCCAGATCCGTATTTGAATAAGCGCGCTTCACGGGTCCACAAATCCATAATGCCGCCTTCGTTGACCAAATCATCGGCGACACTTTGAATGAAACAAGCATGGGGCTGAGGGTGAGAATAGGCGTCCTTGGAACGCTGTACTTTGCCTGTCTGTGGATCCACATAATAGTGACCCTGAGCGGGTCCATTGATACCGTAAGCCCATTCCAGACCCGTGTTGAACCACTGCGGGGAGTTGGGTGCAACCATTTGGCGCGCCAACATGTGACTCAGCTCGTCGTAAAAGACCTGGGCATCCTCTTCCGAAGAAAAATAATCGTGTTTCCAACCCCAGTATGTCCAACACCCAGCAAGGCGATTGAATACCTGGCGGGCATCGGTTTCCATGGTGTAACGGGCATCTTCGGGAATCTGCTCCAGCGATTTTTCATCCGGCTGACTGCGTTGCAACCAGCTGGGCACGTTCTTCTCTGATACACGTTTCACACATGCGGGTACACCAGCCTTGCGGAAGTATTTCTGTGCCAATACATCCACGGCCACCTGAGACCAATCTGCAGGAACCGTGATGTTCTCTGCTGAGAAAACCAACGTCCCATCGGGATTTCTGATTTCGGATGTCTTCTTGACGAATTGGATGTCATGGTAGGGCGACTGACCGGCCACAGTAAAACGACGAGCAAACTTCATACTTACTCCCCCGAGCATCTTTATTTATGAATGAATTAAAAACCTTCAAGTCAGGTTTCTTCGCAGACAGCAGCGGCGGGCCCCCGAGGCGGAGAAACCATCACATCAATGTAAGGTTTTCTAGGATATTATGCCTATATTTTGTGGGTGTCAACAGTTAAATATACTATATGTTGTGCTAACTGAAAAATACTCGGAAACCCTTGGCAACGATAGGTTTTTGTCATTTTAGGTCCCTTTGGGGGCGTATAATGGGGCCAATTTATCGCCATGAAACGTTCAGAAAAAGTCTTTGATTCGCAGGCCGTTGCGTTTATTTTGGTCGCGCTTATGCCACTTGGCATCTTGTGGGGGATGGCATCAGATTGCCCCAATATTTTGCTAAGTCCATGGCTGGGATCATTACTTTGGTCGTTGGCCTCGGGACTCGTCTGGTGGCGCAAGCCTGTATCAGCTGCTTGCCTGACGGGTGTGTTCACCTTATGGGTAGCGCTCTCGATTGGAAACGGTTGCGCTGCTGCACTCGTTTCGCAATGGGATGACTCCTGGTTTGCGTTCCCGGTTGAATTGGATGGGGAAGTAGTGACCCAACAGCCGACAAAGTTTGGGACTCGAATAACGCTGCGAGATGTCAAACCCACGAACCCAGCCTCTGATGGATTTCCCAGCCATGAGCTGGTGGTGTATTTTCCGCCCGCTGACGGTGTGTTGCAACGTGGAGAACGCATTCGGGGTTGGGTGCGTCTGCACCGGCAACATTCAGTCAGAACGCTTCGCTTGCCATTCCATGAATTGAATGACCGGTTAAAGCCTAGAGTCTATGGAAGCGTCAAGGACTGGAGACTGATGTCTCATGGGGATCTAACAGCTCGCGATAATCAACGGCTCTCTCCGTTGGCCAATGAGCTTTATGAACTCTTCTTTAAAGGCCAACCGGCGAGAAACTGGCGTGACCTGTTACAGCCACTTGGGGTCGGGCATCTATTGGCGATCTCGGGCATGCATTGTCTGTTTGTGTATTTGATGGTGCGCGTGTGCTTGTTTTGGGTACGGCAACCGTACTTGAGAACAGTGGCAGTGGTCACTGTACTCATAAGTTTTGCCGGATGGATGGGATGGTCCGCGTCTGTGGTCCGCGCTACGATTATGTTGATTATCTGGCAGATCATGCCCATCACCAATCGGCCTCGGTCATGGCTGCGGGGATGGTCGGCGTTGATGATTGCGCTGTTGGTCCTGAACCCAACTGTCACCTTGCAACGAGGGTTCTGGTACACCTTTGCAGCAAGCTTGGGTATCGTCTTGGGACTCAGGCGTACACCCAAGTCGGCCTTTGATCACCCCTTGGATGGGACATTGCGGTGGTTCCTTCCCGTCTTGGCAGCTCAGGTCTTTGTCATGCCGATTGGCTTGATGTTTACCGGTCATGTGAATCTGATTTCGGCCATTTGGAATCTTGCGGGCATGGTGCTTTTGATCGCGTTGGTGGGTCTGGCTGTTCTGGCTGCTATCGCGCATGTGGTTCCTGCTATGGCGGGAGGTGTGAATACCCTTGTGGATGCCGTAGGCAGCACCTGTGAATGGCTATCATCCATGGACTTGGCGTTCGGCTTGGTACGCCGCCCCCAGGTTCCCTGTTTGGTCGTGGTCTGTTTGCTTGTTTTTAGTGTTTGTCTCTTTTTGGGCAAGCGTGAGGTGCGTTGGTACTTATTGCTAGCCATGGCCACCGTCTGGTTGTTTCTGGGTAGACCGCAACTGAAACCGGGACTCTTGATGTTGGATGTGGGGCAAGGACAGGCTTGTGCGCTGGTAAGTGAGACGGGCGACACGTTATTGATCGATGGAGGAGGCAAACTACCCTGGGGCATCACCCTTGACACCGCGCTTAAACTGTCGGGAAGCGGTCGGTTAGTCGCGGCTGCGATCAGTCATCACAATGCGGATCACTACAATCTACTTGATGGTGTGGCAGCGGACGTTCCTTTGCTGGTCCCCCAAACACAAGCCTACCTTTTTGCCACGAATCCGTGGTTCGGCAGCCATTTACTTTACCCACTTCGGACTGGCGACATGCTGCCGATCGGGTCGTGGGAGGTGACCGTGGCCTGGCCTGACGCAGGAGAAGACGGCCCCAATAGTAACGAAACGGGTCTCGTGTTGTGTGCTCAAGATACGAAGATCACGGTCTGGATCATGGGCGATGCGGGTCACTACGTGGAGCAAAGGCTGGAAGGAACATGCGCAGACGTACTCGTGGTCGGTCATCACGGAAGCCGCTCAGCCAGTTCAGATGACTGGATTCGTCGTTTGAATCCAGAACTTTCCTTAATTTCATGTGGGCGCGAAAATCGCTTTGGGCATCCTCATTTGGAGGTGTTGACCAGTCTTGAGTCCACGGGTTCTCAAGTCTTGAACAGTGCGGTTTTGGGGTCCATTCATGTGGATTCCAATCTCATTGTGACTCCCGTTTGGCATCCCTAAACGCGTTTGCCGCGCCTTGCCAATTGGCGCTAGAATGGCACACGACTTTCGGGGGCCCTGGTGGATCAAAACAAGGACAAGCAGCGGAATCGTCCCAAGTCAGCCGAGCATATCGACCGACTGAACGAGTTTCATCGCCACGCGTCCCTATTCGAAACGGCTCGTTCACCTGAGGCCAATATTGACTTTGAGCGTATGGCCATTCTCTTGAGCGAAGAATTTGATGTGCCCTACCACGAAGTACACGACGTGTTGCGTTATGTTCGAGGGCACGTTTCGGACCTGGGCTTCAGCAAACCGCCGGCAAGTTTGGTGTTGGCTTGGGTTTCCGGCCTTTTGCGACAGCGCGGGTATGATATTGCCGATCTTCCTGCAAATGCGGTTGAAGTACCGTTGGAACATGTGGAATTGAATATTTTCCACCCTACAGGTGCCTTTGCAGGTGCTGACCAGAATCCAGAAGCGACGTCACGGCGTTTGGCTGAACGCATCAAATCTCAGTTTGCCGTTCAACGCGTTTATCAGAGTGATGTCGTGGCGGCCCACGAACAAGGTCTGATCGAATTGATGGACCTGGGTTCCGTAGATCGACCCCATGACATGTTCATTACGCCAGATTATGTGAAGGCATACGGGCTTCCAGCTTCCAGTTGGTCGCCCAATGCAGGCCCCGCCAGACGCCCCGATGTTTTGTTGGCCCATCTGGTCCGATTTACCAGAGAACTCCAGAACCAGTTTGCAGGCGAAATTCACTGGGGCTTTTTTAACACCTTACTCATGCCATTTCTTGCTCCGTTAGACGATGACGAAATGGAGCAGTTTTGTCAGCAACTTATCTTCGAGTTTGCTCAGTTGAATGCGGGTCGAGGGGGATCAGGTCCCCGTGTAACGCTGGATTTCGACTTCGATTTGCCACGGGGACTCGCGGAAGTCCACGCCGTGGGCGTTGGGGGCGGGAGAGATAGTTCGCCGCTTTCAGCCTACGAGAATGACCTGCAGCGTTTTAACCGCGTGTTTCTGCAGGTGCTATCCCGTGGAGACCGCCGCGGATCGCCGTTTCTGCGCCCTCATATCGTCTTTCACCTCAATCGCACAGATACAGGTTGGACAGAACTACATCACTTGCTCTATCGAACAGCCTTGCGCAACGGCAACCCATCCATTGCGGTCAGTGACCGCATGAGGAGTTTTGGCGCCATGGGACGCTTACCTCTTAACCAAAGCGATGTGATGGAGATGATGGTGAATCCTATTAAGATGCGAGGATTCTCGATTTCTGCGGTTGCCATTAATCTGGCATCGCTCTGGCTTCGCGATGACGGTACCAAATTCCAAGAGAACCTGACGAGCGCGCTTGAGTTGACGCTTTCAGCTCATCGACAGAAACGCATGTTCATATCCCGCTTGATGGCTTACGGGGCGCGTGGACCTTTGCGTTTTCTACGACATCGTTTTGATGATTTGCCGTTTCTTAAGTTAGATGATTCAACCCAGGCCGTTCATTTGGTGGGACTACTTGAAGCAGCACGCCTGATGATTGGTGCCCACCACGCTGCTCCTGATGCGGTGGTTCGGGCCGCCTCGCAAATTGTGCACGACGTCCAGTGTGCCATACGGGAACTTAACCAGTTACACAAGTTGAATATGATTCTGGCCGAGTTGGGCGACGATGAAGTCACGTACCGGATGGCCAAAATGGACATGAAACGCTATGGCCAAAAGTACAGTCCCTTCTTGCTGCGTTCTGCGCGACAGGCAGAGCCCTTTTACAGTGCCGGAACGGCTTTGTTTGCCTGTGATGAAATGGATTGGCGTTTGCGTTTGCAGTTGGAAGGCAAAATGCACAGCGATATTGAAGGCAACTGTGAGATTACCTTTTTCACGCAAGACCGCGACTTGGAACAGCCAGAGTTACCCCAACTACACCACATGTTTGTGACCAGCGGTGCTCAGCGGATGAGGGTAGCTCCCGATTATCGTCTATGTCTGAACTGTTACCACTTGTTTGTAGATCGGAGTTGTCAGGATCCCTGCCCCAACTGCAGAGGTGGTCTGGTCACAGATTACGGATTTGCCCAAAGCGGCTACGCCCCGGTATCCACCTTTTGCCGGGGCAAACGTGTGGAATGGGAGTTGCGGACACGCTGGGATGATCGACCTGGCGCCGCACAACAGGTTCTGCCTCTGGACTGATCAGATACAGTTGGCCAGTTTTGTGTGATCCTCGTTGGCACTCAGCGCTGCGGTATTGATTTGACTGGACATATCTGTTTGTGAACTGAATGCCCGACGCATGGTCTGTGTCATTTGAATGCTCGAACGAATGAACTGTTCCAAATGTGTGTAGCAAGTCGTAAAGCTTCGCACGTCTTGCTGCATCGCCACATCGAATGCCTGTACATCCATACCGCTAAGCATCGTCTGAAGCTTACTTGCATATGAGCGAAATGAATTGAAGTCATTAGTGATTCCTGCCAAGGTGCTTGAGGCATCGCTGGGCCGGTCTCCTCTCATATAACTCCTATAAAGCTGTTCCAGTTGGGTAAATGCCTGCTCCATTCTGGCGCGCATTTGTGGATGTTCCTTCAATAAAGCCTCGAAATTAGGCGGGCTGGTGTTCGGATTTGTGTCATGTGGGGTTAAGGTCACTGTTTTGGTGGATGTATCCAAATTGACGACGTATCGATTGAGGAAGTCTTGGCCAAGGAGTCCCACGACGCCCATATGTTGAATACCCGAAATGGTGTGAGCGGCAGCCGAAAAATCTCGTTGAATGGCGCCGCCCACGGAAATCTCGTCCAATACCACAAGTTGTGCATGGGAACGACCACCCACGCCCTGAAGCGCCACCTGGGATCCGTTACGACTGCCATAACGGCTGGCTAAGTCTTCATTGATGACTGTGATTGATGCCCCAGTATCCAGAATGATGCGGTGGGGTCCTTGCCCATTGATGGATACATCCACAACAACAGCGTTTCCTATGTTGTCGTAGGGAAAGGTAACCGAGGCCTGAGTGCTGTTGTCAGACTTGAAATTGTCGTTGGTCAGCACAATGGTTTTGCGCGGTAGCGCAACTTGGTTGATCTGCTTAGGTGTCAGGGCGTCCTGCGTTTGAGTCGGAGGGGCTTGGTTCATTGCATCTGTCTTGGACCAATCCACGACTGATTTGGGGAGGGTGAATGTCTGGCCATCCATCCGAATGTGTACTTGTTCGTCCACCACATCAAACCGCTCGCATTTCATGGCTTTTCCGTTGGTTAGAATCAACGTCTTTGTGGACTGCCAAACGAGGACGAGCAATGCAAGGATCAAAGAGCACTCCTTTGGTTGCGTGTGGTAGCCGCAGTTTCAATGGCATCAATCACCATATTTTTCGTGATCACTTCAGGTAAAACAATGGGTTCGTTCTGGCCTGGATAGATGACATAGAGTGGGACACCTGCGCGATCGAATGATGCGAGCATTTGTGTGATTTGGGGATCGTATTGGGTGTAGTCAACCTTCATGGTGACCACATCATTTGATGTGAATGCATCTCTCACAGATTTCGAATCGATGACCAACTTCTCATTGAATTTGCAGGTTGCGCACCATTCCGCTGTGAAATCCATAAAGACAAGTTGATTGCTTTTTCGGGCCTGTGCAAGTTGGGTCTCACTGTAGGGCACCCAGTCTATGCGTGACGGTGCCTGGATACGCATACCCATGGTTGCTCCCAAGAGCGTGATACCCAGGGCCGTGAAGATGCCTAACCAGCGTTTACTTGAGTATTGTGCTGTTCCTGCTATCCACAGTGCGAGGCCTAAAAAGGTCAAAAACACCAGAGTCCCAATGACCGCAGGGTGCCCTTTCAAATTGCCCAATACCCAGAGTAACCAGACGACGGTTAACAGCAGGGGAAAACCGAGAAAAATCTTGAATTGCTCCATCCAAGCACCGGGTTTTGGTAGGTAGCGCAGCAGTACTGGTGCGGCACACAAGGCGAGGTAGGGGAGTGCCAATCCGACAGCCACAAACTGAAAAACCACAATCAGTTGCCAGTTAGGTGCGGTCATGGCCCATCCATAAGCAGAACCCAACAGCGGCGCGGTACATGGCGTGGAGAGCAAGGTCATGAGGATCCCGTTGAAGAAGGCGCCTGCGGGCCCAGACTTCATGGTCCACTCCGTCATGCCTGACGATTGCGGCGGATTAATGGTAAAGACCCCAAAGAAGCTCAGGCTCATGACGAAAAGGAGGCCGATCATGAAGACCACAAACGGCGCATTCTGAAACTGAAAACCAATGCCCACTTGTTCACCAGTCATCTTGAGGCCCACGATAACCCCTGAAATTATGAGGAAACTGCACATGATGCCCAAGGTGTAGACAAAACCAAGCATCACGCGCCGGCTGTGTGATTCGCCAGCTTCACCGATAAAACTCATCACCTTAAGCGAGAGGACCGGAAGCACACAAGGCATCAGATTGAGTATGATGCCGCCCACAAGTGCCAAAAGTAATATGAAACCAATGCCCTGCTTGGTGCCCGAATGGTTGGTTACAGCTTTGACGGAACCCACGTCGGGATGGACATTAATGCGATAGGCCTGATCGCCAAACACCAGCACGCCCCACATGTTCAAATCTTCAGGAACGGTGTCTTCCCAGGCCTCATACGCTAAGTCGAACACCAACAAATCACCATCTTGCTGTACCGATACGGATTTGAGTTCCCCGTATGGGTTGGTGCCTGGAAAATAGGTGGCACCCTCGGGATTAAAGGCCTGGGTTTTGGGCGTCACCTGAATGGTGCCACTCCAATGGGTGCCCTTGAATTGGGTCTTGCTGGCATAGGTGAATGGTACATCGGAGTCATGTTGGGCCGGTATTTGCCTGGCCGCCTTACTCAATGTCTCAAATTGCGATGATTGCTTAGGCTCACCGACATCCAAAGTGATGGAGACTTCAGCTTTGCCTGGAATACAGATTTCCTTGCATTCCAGCCATTGCACTTCCGCTTCGATGGTGATCGTTGGGGCATCACCCGAATAGACCGCTTCCGTAAAAAGGTATGTCGTGCTGTCGTACCCGTAGGTTACGAATCCTGCAGCGTCTACAAACCGCAAAGGTACCGGATATTGAAGCTTCCCCGTGCTGAGTCCGTCTAGTGCTTGCCACTCAACGGTGGTGGGCAGGCCGGATGATCCTGGGTTTTCCCAATAGGTGTGCCAGTGATCGCGCATATCCATTCTTAAGGCGATTTGAAACGGCTCACCCTTTTTGATGACTTGATGGTCGGAGACCAAACGCACATCCACGTGAGATGCGCCAAAACAAACCAAAGCGCTGAACGCAATGAACCAGATACCCTTCACGAATACTCCTAGTGTCGCAGTCGGAACATCCTTACGTTTCAAATGGTTTGGAGTTCCTAGGCCTGTTCTTCCTTGGCCGTGTCTACGGATTCTACATCCTCAGGATTCGAATCCCTCATTAAGATTCCTTCATGATACAGCTCTGAAGACAGGTAGCCCCGATAAGCCCGCTTCACAATCACCATCAGAACTGCTGATGTAGGTAAGGCCAGGATCATGCCGGAAATACCGAAATAAGAACCGCCGACCATAAGGGCGATCATAACGAGCACGGGGTGAAGTCCCACGGACTCACCGACAATCTTGGGCGTGATTACCATACCTTCGAGCATTTGACCCACCACGAACGTGATTGCGGCCACCAGGGTGTAGACCCAGCTATGTGTGGACAAATAAGTTAGACCGATGGCGGGCAACATACCCAATGCGATACCCAGGTAGGGAACCAGATTGGCGAATCCCGCGATTACAGCAATCAAAAGGAAGGCAGGGCACTTCGCGAAAAACAAACCCACCGCGTATATGAGAGCGAGAATCACAGCCACCGTCAACTGACCCTTCAGGAAACTGCCCAGGGCGCGATCTATCTCACTGAACAGGGACACCACTGCCTCTCGTCGTCCCAGAGGGATCAACTCCGAGGCTTTAACTTTCATGATGTCGAAGTCGCGTAAGAGATAAAAAGTGAGCACGGGAACCACAATGAAACCAAGAATCCCTGCCAGGAATGATCCCAAAGATTTGAAAGACGCGGCAATACTCGAGCTGAGCCCACGAACCAGCGTGCCACCATGAGATTTGGCTTGTTCTTGCAACCAAACCATAGCCTCGTTGAATTCGTCTTGGTGTCTTACTTTGAATTGCTGAAATTCGGGCATGAATTCGACACGTAGACGTTCCAAATACACAGGAAGTCGGTCGGCAAGATCGTTGATTTGCTCGATGAGCCTTGGAATCACGTACAGTGCGAAGCCAGTGAGAATGAGCGAAAGGATGAACAGGAGTAAGATGATGCCCCAAGTCCGGGGAATCTTCCATGCCTCAAATCGATCGATTACGGGGTCGAACACATAAGCCGTAATCAGGGCAATCAGTACAGGGGCAATGACTTCCCTTACAGAAATTAATAGGATGAGGGTGACCAGAACTGCCAAGACATAAATCAAACTTCGCACCCAGGCCTTGGCAAAGTGCTTGGAAAAAGAAAAATCGCTCATGAACAGGCATTGTAACCATTCTCGATAGGTCGATCCATGGTAAAAAGGCCGTCTTTGATGATCGGGGAGTAGGCGCATGAGTTTATGGCTTTCATTTGTTTTGGGAATCGTTCAGGGTTTGACGGAGTTTTTCCCTGTTTCGTCTTCGGGTCATCTTGCGTTGGCTGCTTGGCTTGGCGGTCAGACAGAGGGAGATCTGACTTTTGACATATTGGTGCACCTGGCGACGTTGGCGGCTATCTTGGTGGTGTTTCGACACGACTGGATTCAGTTGGCGCGGTCGGTGTTGATGCGTGAGCACGGTGACTTACCCCGCCAATTGCCGCTCTATCTAATCTTGGCTACGTTGCCTGCAGTGGTGGTGGGACTGGGGTTCAAAGATCGTGTTCTATGGGTTCATGATCGCCCTTATATGGTGGGCGCACTACTATGTGTCACGGGTCTTTGGCTGTTGGGGGGGCTCTGGCGACAAGACGGAACCAAGTCCTATGTTGATTTGGGTTGGACGACTGCACTGATCATCGGTCTTGCTCAAGCCGTGGCCGTATTGCCTGGGATCTCGCGTTCAGGCGCGACGATTATGATGGGTATTTATCTGGGATTGAACAGACGCGATTCAGCTCGTTTTTCGTTTATGTTGGCGGTGCCGGTCATAGCCGGCGCGGGTCTGTTGGCCATCAAAGATCTGTTGGAAATGCCCTCCGACCAATGGCAGCAATTGTGGGGTGCCTATGGGCTGGGATTTGCCGCAGCATTTGTGTCTGGACTGTTGGCGCTGAGGTTGTTGATGTGGTTGCTAACCGGGCGCCGTTTCTTTTTGTTTGGTGTTTATTGCTTGGTGGTGGGTCTCACGGCTGTGGTTTGGGGATGGCTGTCGCCGTAGGTCCCATGCCGGTTTCCTTATAAATCCCGCCCTTGGGTGACACGACTGCATGGAACCTATGGGCGGGTGCCACATAGCTCTCACCTGCTTGGAGCACCATAGTCCGTGTCACAGGTTGGTCAAAGCGGACTTCGATGGAACCTTCAATCACCGTTGTGATACGGGCGTCGGGATGGGTGTGTGGCGGTATGGAGGTGCCAGGTGCCATTCTCACGAGTATCAAATAAAGGCCGGGCTCTGATTCCTCACCCACGGCCCAACACACCTCCAAACCGGGTATCTGGGGTATAGCCTGCCAGGTGACCTGGCTGGGACTGATGACATCCTGCCAGGCAAGACACAAGAGACACGTGATCATGTGCCGTTGTACCGAGGCTGTCTTTTCTCACGAAAAGCACGCAGTCCTTCCAACCGATCTTCGGTGGGTATGGTTTGCGCGTAGCACAGGCGCTCAATTTCGAGTCCTTGTTCCAGGCTGCCCTGAAAGCCCAATTGAATGGCTTTTTTGGCCATTTGCAAAGCGATCGGTCCATTGGCGGTGATTTGCGTAAGCATGGCCAAAGCGCGTTCCTCTAATTGGTCAATCGATTCGAGCCCGTGCACTAATCCTATCTGTTCCGCCCGCTGTGCGCTGATGGGTTCGGCTGTGAATATGAGTTCTTTGGCTCGGGCCTGTCCTATGATGCGAGGCAGTAGTTGCGTCCCTCCTGCGCCTGGAATGATCGCGAGCCTGGTTTCGGTAAGACCCAACCTGGCACTGTCCGCCGCCAATCTCAAATCGCAGGATAAGGCCAGCTCTAGCCCGCCGCCCAAGGCATGGCCGTTGATCATGGCAAGCGTAATTTTGTTGAGGTGATACAGCCGGAGGAATGTTCGTCTCAAACGGGCGACAAAAACTGCCACTTCCTGTGGCTCCATGGCCTGTCTCTCCTTGAGATCGGCTCCAGCACAGAATGCTCGCCCCCGGCCGGTGAGTAAGACTGCCCGGATGTCAGTGTCTCGTTCAATCTCATCTAGGGCCTTTTCTAACAGAAGGATGAGTTGGTTCCCCAACGCATTCATTTTTTCCGGGCGATTGAGTGTTAAGCGAGCTACGTTGTCATGTGTTGTGTACTCAAGATCAGCCACGGATGGCCTCCATAAACGAATCGGGCCGGGTTAACCCGGCCCGTAAGTCTATCCTATTTTCACAACATGAACAGTAGTTCGTGATAAGTGGGTAGTGCCCAATCGTTGGCATCCACCAACGATTCCAGCGAATCGCAGTCCGAACGCACGCGGTCCATGACCGGTACGATTTGGTTGCGGTAGTAGAAGGCCGACTCCTTGGCATGTTCAAAACTGGGCGCTGCTTCCACTTTCGCTTCCAGCTCGTCACGTGAGGCCAAAAGGCGAGCGATATGTGATGAGATTTTGTCCAGATAAGCCGCTTGGGAGCCAAGCACTCCGGCAGCATCCATGCCGGCGGAGGCTGTGGCTTGTGCCAGTGCTTGAATGGACTGTGCGACATGGGTTTGATGCCTGAAGCTGGACGGAAGCACATGATTGTCGACCATGCGCAACAGGGTTGAGGATTCGATATCGATTTCCTTGGCATAGCCTTCCAATTTTACGTGCATGCGGGCCTCGATCTCGGGTTCCGCCAACACGCCGGAGCGGGTGAGAAACTCACGCACGTCATCGCGTTCCCAAACGATCAACGCTTCAGGTGTGGTCCTGAGGTTCGGCAGGCCGCGTTTTTCGGCTTCGGCAACCCAAGCATCGGCGTAGTTGTTGCCCTCAAAGCGGATGGGTTTGGACCGTTTGATGAAGTGGCGCAATACGCTGAGGATCGACTTTTCTGAACGATCCTTCTGCGTTTCCAACATGGCGTTCATTTCGTCGAGACTCTCGGCGACTGCCATGTTAAGGATCACAGTGGGAAGTGATACCGACTGACTCGAGCCCACAGCGCGAAACTCAAACTTGTTGCCAGTGAAAGCAAATGGGGACGTGCGGTTGCGGTCGGTGGTGTCGCGTACGACTTGCGGTAATTCGGCGAGACCCAGATCGATCTCCGAGATCACAGCAGACGTCAGGTCCATGGAGCTTTCTACAAGATCGAGCAGACCAGATAGGTGCGAACCCAGGAATACCGACATGATGGCAGGTGGCGCTTCATTGGCCCCCAAACGGTGGTCGTTACCGCTGGATGCGATGGTGGAACGCAGTACATCACCGCGTTTGTGAATCGCGTGCACAGCAGCGACCAAGAAATAGAGGAAACGCAGGTTCTTGTGTGGCGTGGAACCCGGTTCGAGTAGGTTGGTCCCTTCATCGGTCTGCATGGACCAGTTGAGGTGTTTACCTGAGCCGTTGACACCAGCAAAAGGCTTCTCGTTCAGTAGCACTTCGAGACCGTGTTCTTTCGCTACCTTCTGCATCACATCCATCGTCAACTGGTTGTGATCTGCGGCGAGGTTCGCTTTTTGGAAGATAGGTGCCATCTCGAATTGATGGGGTGCCACTTCGTTGTGACGGGTTTTGCAAGGAACACCCAAACGGTATAGTTCACGCTCGACTGCTTCCATGTACATCAATACACGGTCCTTGATGGTACCGAAGTAGTGATCCTCCATTTGCTGACCTTTGGGCGGTTGGCATCCAATTAATGTGCGCCCAGCCATGATCAGGTCGGGACGCTGATTAAAAAACTCCTGATCGACAAGGAAATACTCCTGTTCGGCGCCCACCGTCGAAAAGACTCGGGGTTTGCGGCCGGTGAGTAGTTCAAGTGACTCAGATGCTGACTGGTTCAGGACGCGCTCTGAGCGAAGGAGGGGCGTCTTTTTGTCCAGGGCATGACCCGTATAGGAAAGGAACACACTAGGGATGCACAATACGGCAACGTTACTGCGCTGCATCACGAATACGGGACTGGATGGATCCCATGCGGTGTAGCCCCGTGCTTCGAAGGTGCTACGCATACCGCCGGAGGGGAAACTGGACGCGTCAGGCTCGCTTTGGATGAGCTGGGAGCCAGAAAACCGTTCAATCGCAGTGAAATCTTCGTCCAAAGTCAAAAAGGCATCGTGTTTTTGAGCGGTTCTTCCGGTCAAAGGTTGGAACCAATGCGTGTAGTGTGTAGCATTCAATCCGACGGCCCACTCCATCATGGCGTGCGCGATTTCGTTTGCTTCTTCAAGGGACAGTCGAGCTGAACCGTCAATGGCCCGCTTGAGGGCATTAAACGTGGGCTTCGAAAGGCAGGCTTTCATGGTTCGCAAATCGAAAACATGGCTGCCGAAGATCTTGGTCAAACTGGGCATCTGAGTCTCCTTTGGGTTGATCATCTGGCTTGAGACAAAAGGATTCCGTTCAGTGTCTGGTGCGACAACCAGCCACTGCAGGTAACGTGCGACCTACCGGAACGCCTAATCAGGCTTTTCATCTCGGTGATCGAGCACGTCGCGATTCGTGTTCGACCCTGAATTCAGGAAAACTAAAAATAATAGGGATTACTCGATCGGTTGTCAACCCTGAAAATATCAAATCGCGAACTCATAAGTGTCAATTTTCACCAAAACACTGGTTCTGGTTGTGTTTGGGGTTGGTTAGCTTGGAAAGGATTGTCAAATCAGGTAAGATGACGGAAATACCACAACGATATTGACCTCCACATCCTTGGAGCCGGCCCGGATGGAAAAGGCACTTGCCAAACAACTTGATCGCATACGCAAGGCTGCTGACAAGGGCGGTTTCGATAAGGCATTGTCGTTGGCTGACGAGGTGATGTCTCAATATCCCGGTTCGAAAGAGCTCATTTCGGAACGTTTGCGTGCCTTGATGCATTGCCGGCCTTGGTCCGATGTATTACAGCAACTCAAGCAAGCGGCGGCGCGATTTGAACTCGTCGATTTGCTGTTGGCGGACTCTCGAGATATGTTGCGCCACCTTTTTGTGGACAACGCGCCTTTCCGCGGTGCACTGCTTGACTACTTGATGAATATTCAGGCTTTCGACCAGATTACCTACTTAATTCGGGATCTGGAAGAAGCGGAACGCATCCGGATGGTGGAGAGTTGGTCTGCTCTGGCCGACGAAATCCAGGATGAAGCAGTAGCCACGTCCTGGCGAGTGGCTGCCGGACTGGGTTGGATGGTAACTGGCCATCACGATCGTGCTTGGGAGATGTGGCAAGGCGCATTGAGGCGGGACCCTCGTTTCCTGAAAAAAATCATGGCACTGTGCAACCGATTACCCGACTTCGACCTGAGCAGCTTGCACAACAGGCTACGTATTATTCGGCTCATCGTGGCCGCTGGAAAGCGCGATGAGTCATTGAGTTTGCTGCAGGCACTTGGCGCTGAGAAACCCGAGAATGCCTTGCAAATTCTCATAGAGATACCCGAAATCATGGGTGAGGATGTGGTTGAACGAGATGTTTGCCAACTGCGATTCAACCTCGCATGCCAACTGGCGGACCGTGAATTGATGGGTAATGTCATTGCCGACATGCTCCAACTGGATGAGGCGGATCTGTTCGCTTTTCAGAAACAAGCTCTGGTTAATTTAGAAGACAGGCAATTCAAACGCTATGTGCTCCTGCAAATAGGAGAGTTGTACATTCGCAAAGGGCTGTGGGAACCCGCTGCGTTGTTGTTGGAGAGTCTGCATCAAGAAGACGAACACCCGGAAGTCGTGGCTCTGATGGAGCATGTGCTGGATAACTACCCCATCCTGCCACACTTGCATTTGACCGTCGCGCAATTCCAGGTACGCAACAACTACAAGGAAAATGCTTTACGCCACCTCACCCTCATTAAAGAGGTGGGCGAATTCACGAACCAGATACGCGAACTCCTTGAACCTTCTCTGGCGGAGTCATTCGACAGCGACTATGCCGACTTCCTGTTCGACATCCTGCCACAGGACTCCTCGTTGGCAGCATTATTGGCATTGCGGATGACCGCAGACGCAGATTCGGTGGAAGAGTCCTTCTACGAACGCGTGCTCATCAAAGCACCCCAATTGGATAGACCGCCATTCTGGTTAATGGCGTTGGCAGAAGTGTGCCGTCTAAGTGGGAAACGCGATGAGTCTGTGGCCCATGTCGCCGAACTCTTGCAACGTTTTCCTGAGTTGAGCCCTGAAGCCTTGAGAATCGCAGAATATCTCACAGAAATCCCGGGTCATTTTCAGCCACTGGCAAAAGCGATTGCCGAGAACCTGGACCAAATGGAGCCACGTGATCTCTGGCTGATCGTCAAACGTCAATGTGAGAAGGCGTTCCCCGCCATTGCGACTCAGCCTGTCGTCAAAAGTGAAGACCGCGACACCACGATTACTGACCAAGGTCAAAAAGACGACAAATCTCCATTTAGCAAAGGATTGAATGAAATCACGTCATTCGTTTCCGAGGGTGAAATGCAGGCAGCCGCCCAAATGGCCGAACGGCTGGCAGAGCGATATCCTGACCGATTTCGTATCGTGTTGTCCTGTCTCGAACGGTTCCGCGAAGATGATTCGAATCGGATCCTTTGGGACAAGTGTCGGCTCAATATCCTTATCCGCGCTGAAGCCTACGACGAAGCCGCTCAAGCAGGGCAGGAAATCCTCATGGGGCCTGTGCCTCAGGATCAACTGGCATCGATCCAACAGCTGGTTGCTTTTGCCCATGAGGGGCGGGGGCAACATGGTGAAGCGCTCAAGTTCTTTTGCCTGAGTTCCAAGAACCCCCGATTCTACAGTGCCAATAAGACCCATCTCATTCGATTGTTGTTTCCTCACCATAAGGAGATGGTGAACGAGGTTCTTCAGGTAATCATGCTGCACAAAGACACCGCGTCGTGGCAGCGGGTCTTGTCGTCTTGGGAACGCAACGAGCCCAAGGACAAAGAGGAGCGGCGCCGATGGCAAATGCGGTTCGCGCAACACGCACGTGATCCAGAAGCCCTCATAGAGGTGGCAAAGTGGGCACTGGCTGAAGGGCGCGTCAAAGACGGTTCCACCGCACTTTCCCAACTGAATTTGAAAACCAACGGATTAGAGTCAGCGCTTCAAGACCTGGTGAATTCGGTCAAGTCAAAAAATCCCCAAGACATACAGGCCGGATTCGTACTCGGAAGGTATTTCCTGGTTCATGAAGAAATTCCCAAATCGGTTACTGCTTTTCGCGAATTAGTTTCTCGTGCACCGGAAGCAGCGCCGCGATTGTTCGAATACCTCAAGAAGTTCCTTGACGTGCATCGTGAACACCAAGGAAACGTTCGATTGTTTGGGCTTCTGATTCGGGTTGGTCTTGATCTGAATTACATGGACGAATGCGTGGCGGCCCTAAATGCACTGGGTTCTGAGGATCGGCTAGGTGCCTTAACGTTGGCCGATGGCATCACGCGGGTCATGTTGAAACCGGGATCTTCGCCAGCGGCACTGGTCGCACTTATGGAATTGTTCTCCAATTGGGGTGCCCACGATCGCGTCGTCGACTTGGCCATGAACGGTCAATTCGGTCGAACGGATGTGGAACGTCGTGTGGCTATTCTGGAAAAGGCTTTGGACGACAGTCACCATGGTGAACGGGCCCAATTGGCACTTGCGACGTTGCATTTCTCAATTCAACAGTTTGATGCCTGTCGTTCCGCATTGAGTCTGATCCAGGACGATGATGTGAGAAGTCAAGCCCTGGAACTCTACAACAAACTGGTCGAACGCTTCCCCAAAGATGCATCACTGGTGCGCGAAGCTGCCTGGGCTTCTTGGCTCAATGGTCGCTATGATGAGGCCGTTCGTCACTTTACGTTGCTCTTTGATTTGGGCGATCCAATTGCCGCCGTGGAGGCTTACGCCGCATTGGCCGAACGTGAGGTGCCTGTGAGTTTTTCGGATTTGTTGGAACGCACGGGCATTCATCATATTGAAGCTTTGCGCCAGTTGCGGGTGGTGTATGGCCGTATCCGCGAAATGGACCTGCTGCGTTGGGAGCGACAAGGCGGACCCATACCTGCTGAATCACTTGAATGGTTGTTATCTGTTGGTCAGCTGAAGCGTTTCCACCAATTATTCGAGAAAATGCGCTCTTTTGTGGACCGTCACTTAGGTGAACGGTTACAAGCACTGTATTTGGCCGCCCAAGGAAAACCCTACTTTGGGGCGATGCGCTTGGCACAAGGTGCACATGATGTGGTTCTGAAACGCAGCCTTCTAGCGAGCTGTGGCATGCACGAAGCTGCGTTGTTGATTCGCGATGACAATCACATCACGCCCTTGTGGCTAAAACGTGAATTTCTCAATAACTACGGCCAACCCAAGTGGATCAACATGCAAGTCACCCACGCTCAATCGGCGAGAACTGAATATTCGGAACGCAGCCAAATGCGCGGTCAGGAGTCCGCATCATGACAGAAGCACTAACCAATCGCATGATTCAGTTGGAACAAGCGGTAAAGGTCCTGAAAGAAGAGTTTGGCAAGGATCTACCCTTGCATCACGTGATCCAGTCCATTAACCGTTTGGAACAGCGCCTTGAGAACCTGGAGACCCGTCTCCAGGATGAACAGGATTCAGCGGTTGGCCCATCCGAGCGAGAGTTGCGTCAAACCAACGATTACGCGGTCCAGCTTTTTTACATGAACGAACTGGACCAGGCCGCTCAATTGTTAGGCGACCTGAGCCACAAATACACGGATGAATGCGTGGTGTGGAATAACCTGGGTGCCGTGTACACCGCCATGGGGAAAGACGACCTGGCCCAGGCAGCGTTGCGCAAAGCACTGGAATGTAATCCACAAGCTGTGCAATCCATGAATAATCAGGGTGTTCTGGCTTTGCTGGATGAACATCCCGAAAACGCGTTGGAAGTGTTAGAAGAGGCACAGCGCCACGAACAACACAACATCAAAGTCTTGCTGAATCTCGCTCAGGCCTATGCCGCTTTGGATCAGCCCGACCGCGCCGTGGAGTTATGGCGTAGGGTTTTGACGATCGACGAAGGGCAGGTAGAAGCGCAACAATCTCTGAAACAGTACTATCAACAATGAAACACAAGCTTTACGACGAGATCATTCAATTCTGGGTGGATCAGGACCAACGGGAACTGATGCCAGATCGTATGACCCGGATTGAACGCTTACGCGCTTTTCTGCTGATTGACCAACAAAAACAACAGGAAATCACAGAACCGGACGACCATCAGGATCCCGATCTGTCAGATACCTGATATTTCGAGCCAGGCCAATCTGTTTGGCGCGTTTGACCGGAGACTTGCGAAATAAGTGGCGAAAGGCGTCTTCGCTGATTTCGTTCAATTCACGACTTGTCAAATCCTGGTATGCGGGCCGTGGACGGAACTGTTCCAACCGTGGCGGTTGAGCAAATTTGTGGGTCCAAGGGCAGACCTCCTGACAGATATCGCAGCCAAAGACCCAGTTGGCGAAGTCCAAATGACGTGGTAGGTCACCGCGATGTTCAATGGTCAGGTAACTAATGCAGCGATTGGAGTCTACGACAAATGGTTCGGGGAATGCATCGGTTGGGCAAGCATCCAAACAGGCTCTGCACTGGCCACAATGGAAGGGATGAGGTTGTGACCAGGGCAGTCTAATGGTGGTAACGACTGTGGATAGAAAAACCGTGGAACCGTATGCCTTCGAGATCAGACACCCGTTTTTGCCAATCCATCCCAGCCCGGATCGCTCTGCCCAATAACGTTCCAGAACGGGACCTGTATCAACATAGGCGCGCTGCCTACTACCTGGGAAAAGGCGCTCCATGTGTTGGCATAGTTGAATGAGTGGCTTCAACAACACATCGTGGTAATCATCACCCGCGGCATATCTCGCCAAATTGTAAGGACCAAGTTTGACAGGCTGGGGTGTATACGGCGTTAAGAGGACCAGAACACTCTGGGCATTTGGCACGACCAGACGCGGATCCAGCCGTTTTTCCAGGCTTCGGGCAAACCATCCCATACCTGCATGATAACCGCGTGCGACCCAGTCGCGAATGCGGTTTGGGTGGGTCACAGGTCCAGCTGGCGCAGCTCCTATTTCCGCGAAACCTGACTTCTGAGCCATCTCTCTCAGCTCATCAAAAGGTGGGCCATTCCAGCTTTGGGGGTCAAACATTTTTGATCCATTTCACGATAAGTTATGATGATGGGCTACTCAAAACAATCATCGCATACCCATTTGCGGAAAGGCAGCCATTGAACAAGTCAGATTTGAAACATCGGCTCAATGAGATCATCAATGATCCGGGTGCAACCAACGCCGTGGGTATCCAGAGACCTGCTCCAGAAAATCGCATTTTCACCAATCGTAACCTGAAGCTCAGTCGAATACTTGCGGTTGGGTTTGATCTCGATTACACATTGGCCCAATACCGCCAAGAACAGCTGGACTCGTTGGTCTTTCAGCAAACAGTGGCCTATTTAGTGGCTGAAAAGGGATATCCGGAGTCGATTCAAACTCTGAAATACGATCACCAGTTTGCAATTCGCGGATTGGTCATTGATATGGAGTTGGGTAATGTGTTGAAGATGGACAAGTTCCGCTATGTAAGCCTGGCCTTTCACGGGTTACAAGTGATTAGCGGTCGGTCTCGACGAGAAATGTACAACCAAGAGCGCGTGACGTTCAGTTCCAAGCGGTTTCGAGTGGTTGATACCCTGTTTGAACTGGTGGAAACCTATTTGTATAGCGCGTTGATTGATCATTTGGAAGGGCGCGGTGAAACCGTCAATTATGGCCAGCTGTTTTCGGATATCCGTGAAACCGTTGATCTCAAACATAGAGATCACTCGCTGAAGAATGAGATTATGAGACAGCCCGGCGTATACATTGAGCGTGATCCCTTGTTGCTGCCCGCTCTTTACCGATTTGCACGAAGTGGCAAACGACTTTTTGTGGTCACGAATTCCGAAGCAGACTATACCGAATTCGTATTGGATTACCTGTTCCGCAGTTCAGATGCCTATTTCCCGTCATGGCGCCAATGTTTCGAGTTGGTTTGCACTGAATCGCGCAAACCTTCGTTTTTTGAGGCCGGTCGTCCCTGGGAAGTCTTGGCCGAAGGACCCTGCTTCTTCGTACGTGGGGGCAGTTTGAGGCAGTTAGAGGCCAAACTCGGCATCGCAGGGGATGAGATCATGTATGTGGGCGATCACATCTACGGTGACATCCTACGCAGCAAACACAGCTCTAGTTGGCGAACGTGTATGGTGGTCCCCGAACTCAAGGAACAAATACGTGTGGATCACGAGGTGAGGCCGCTTATCTTGGATCTCATGGGTTGTGAATCCAAACGCAAGGAATTGGCCATGGAGTTTCACATGCGCGGCAATCAGGTGAAGCTGCTCTATCAGTTCAAAGAAGTGGAAAGTGACGACCTGGATCCCGATGAGTTGAATCGCATTGATCAAAAAATCGCGGAGATCAATCGCAAACTGGAGAAGAACAACCGGGAGTTGTCACGCCTTTTGTACCGTTCTCACCAATTGCGAAGTTCCATCAGCAGTTCGTTCAATCCCTATTGGGGACGACTTTTTCAGACCGGTGGTCAGCTCAGTGCGTTTGCAGAACAGATTCGGGATTACGCATGTATCTACACGTCTTCGGTCAGTAATTTCAACTTTTACTCCAGCCAAGGGTATTTGCAGAGCCACGTCACACCCATGCCTCATGAAATGGAGACGCACACGGCCGAACTGGACTTTGATGAGCCTTTGGAGCGCAGTTAAGCGGAGGCGGGTTCCTATCCTGCTCGGGATTGATATAATTAGGGCGGCGGAATGTGTTCACTTCCGCCTGCATGCGGTAACCATCGCAGTCTCTGTTCCCCCTTCCCCTAAATAAACAGCGCATGGCGCGCACGAGCTATCTATGTGGTGGCTTGTGTCTTATATGCTATTCCCAAATTCAGGAGTCCACTGCATGTCCAACGCCTTTTTTAAAGTACCGCCCCCGCAAAATGAGCCAGTACGCAATTATGCGCCCGGCTCTGCCGAACGCACTTCATTGGAGATGCAACTCCATGCAATGGCCAATGACGTGGTGGATATACCCATCATTATCGGTGGGGAGGAAGTACGAACTGGCAACACGAAGCCATGTGTGATGCCCCATGATCATCAGCATGTGTTGGGCCACTACCACCAGGCCGGTCCAAAGGAGATCGAAGCTGCGATCGCTTCCTGTAACCAGGCATGGCATACATGGTCAGAGATGGCCTGGGAAGATCGAGCGGCTGTGTTCTTGAAGGCTGCTGAGTTGTTAGCGGGCCCATACCGGGATGTGCTCAATGCCGCAACCATGCTAGGTCAGTCGAAAACCGTTCTGCAGGCAGAAATCGATTCCGCCTGCGAACTGATTGATTTCTATCGCTTTAATCCTCATTTCATGGCGTCACTTTATTCCGAGCAGCCCGAATCACCGCTTGGCGTTTGGAATCGCAGCGAGTATCGCGCTTTGGAAGGGTTTGTGTTTTCCGTAACGCCTTTCAATTTCACATCAATCGCAGGCAATCTGCCTACTGCGCCCGCCATGATGGGCAACGTGTCGATCTGGAAGCCGGCCTCCAGCTCTGTCTATTCCGGATACTTCATCATGAAACTACTCGAAGAGGCAGGATTGCCGCCCGGTGTGATCAATTATGTGCCCGGATCTGGTGCTTCGGTTGGCAATGCGGTGATTGCACATCAGGACCTGGCAGGTGTGCATTTTACAGGTAGTACGGGAGTGTTTCAGGGTATGTGGCGATCGATAGGTGAGAACATTGCTCGTTACCGCAGTTACCCGCGAATTGTGGGGGAGACTGGAGGCAAAGACTTCATATTTGCCCATGAATCAGCGGACATAGACGCATTGGCCATTGCTATTCTTCGCGGTGCCTTTGAGTATCAAGGCCAGAAATGCTCTGCCGCTTCCCGGGTCTATGTGCCCAAAAAACTGTGGTCCAAGCTGAAGCCTCGATTACTTGCAGAGATGGAAACGGTGACTCAGGGTGACGTCCGCGATTTCAGTAACTTCATGAGCGCGGTCATCGATCGAGGCGCTTTCAACAGCATCTCTGATTACGTCCAACACGCGAAGCAGGCGGCCGATGCAACCGTGATTTTTGGTGGAACATGCGATGACCGTAAAGGTTTTTACATCGAGCCCACGGTGATCGAAACCAGCAATCCATCGTTCAAGACGATGTGTGAAGAAATTTTTGGTCCTGTGGTCACCATTTATCCCTATGATATGTCTTACGAGGAAGCCTTAGATTTGTGTGACCGCACGTCCCCTTATGCGTTGACAGGCGCGATTTTTGCCCAGGATCGCGGCGCTATTGCTCAAGCAACGCGATCGTTGCGCCACGCAGCAGGTAATTTCTACATTAACGACAAACCCACAGGAGCTGTTGTGGGCCAGCAGCCCTTTGGAGGAGGCCGCGCCAGTGGCACCAATGATAAAGCTGGTAGCAAGATCAACCTTCTGAAATGGGTGAATAGCCGCAGTATTAAGGAGACATTTAACCCTCCTAAGCGGTACGATTATCCTCATATGCGTGAAAGCTAAGCGAGGGCGGAGAACCAACAATGGGTCTCGCAGGCAATCTCTCAACCATGTCCTTGGCGGAGATCTTTCAATGGTTGGCCATTGGAAGTAAAACAGGGACGTTACTCGTGGAAGGCACCGGAATCACGAAACGGGTCTTCTTCGAGTCGGGAGCTATTGCATCTGCCAACTCGAGTGATCCCAAGGAGCTGATGGGTCAATTTCTCATCAGCTCCAATAAATTGACCGATCGGCAGTTGCGTGTGGCATTGGAAATGCAATCTCGAGACCAGACTATGTTGGGCGATATTTTGCTCAAGCAAAACATCCTCACTAAAGATGAGTTACTTGATATCTTGCGCACCGCATCTGAAGAAGTGATTTACGATCTATTCGTGTGGACCGAGGGCGATTTTGAGTTTCACGATGGCAAAATGCCGGACCGTGAAATCGTCAACTTCAATCTGGACGTCACGCACATTATTCTGGAAGGCGTTCGACGTGCGGACGAGTGGGGTCGTATCAGAGAAGTATTTCCAGACGGCGCAACTATTGTCAGGCCATGTGTCGACAACATCGTGGACAAATTACCTCTGAGTCGTAATGATGAGAGGTTACTGCGCTTGGTTGATGGCGAACGCATGATTGAATCCATCGCCATGGACGTAAGGCTTACGCGTTTTGATGTGTTCAAGGGGTTGTTGGATCTGTTTGAGGCGGAACTGATCGAAGTGGGCTCTTATGAGGAACTCACGTTCCACACAGGAAATGGTGCCAAACAGGATCCCATCGCTGCCATGCTCACCACCACCAAGAACCTCATTGATCGAGGCCAAACCGAACAGGCTGAAGAGATGTTGAGCCGCCTCACCAAAATGGCACCGCAAAACCCTCAGACCAAAAACTTGGAAGACGCACTCCGTGAAAAACAATTTGAAACGACCGCTAAAGCGATGATTCGATTAGAGGCAGTGCCAGAACTTTCGATGTCAGTCGATGCCATTACGCGTCTTCCGTTGAGTCCCGAAGAGGGATTTGTTGTTTCTCGTGTGAATGGCATTTGGGACGTGCAATCCATTATTAAGATTGCACCCTTCGACGAAACCGTGTCGTTGAAGATTTTTAAGAAATTCCTCGATGATGGGGTTGTCCGCTTTAAATGAATATGAATGCACCAGGCCACCACGACTTTGACCTCGATCACATGGAGTTAAAGTCGGATGCAGCCATCCATCCCCCCGTAGAACCTCCCATTCGCCCCAGCGGAAGATTCCGTTGGGTGACCGTCTCGGTCATACTCAACATGGTGTTGGCAGGAGGCGCTGGTTATTTTTTCTATCGCAATCACCAGCTGATCCAAGAGTCAGGTCATCAGTCACAGCACGCAATTAACTTGGCCCAGGACCTGGAAAAGACGCATCAGCAAATTGGGGAGATGGAAGATCAAATCACCAAGTTGACCACTGAAAACAAAGAGTTGCGTCGTGAAATCGACTCGCGCAAGTCCAGCCAACAGGATCTGAAGAGTGATTTGACCAGCAACGAAAAAAGAGTCAATCAACTGAGTGCGGATTTGGAAGAAATCACCAAGGAACGCGATGTGCTTCATGCCCAAGTGGCCGACTGGACCAAAAAACACGCCGCACTACAGGCAGAATTAGCCAAAACGAAAAAGGACCTTCAAGAAGGTGAGAAACATCTGGCTGAAACCAGACAACAATTAACCGACCAGGCAGAAGCCGAAGCCCGGTTAAATCAAGCTCTTAAGACTGCGAAGGCAGATGCCAAGGCGGCAAACGATCAACTGGACGAGATGCGCAAACAATTCAATGACGAGGCCAAGGCAAGTTTGAACCTCATCCAGGAACGTGCAGACTTGCAACGTGAGAACCGAGAACTCAAATCAGCGCGAGTGGCGTGGCAGAAACAGGAACAGACGCTTAAGGACAAGATCAAGTCCCTGGAGACCACTCAAGAAGGTGACCTGGTCCCTTTTTCTGCGGAGCTTTCTCCCGCGGAATTGACCTACGTGGAACCCTTTCCTGAAGACGTCTTGCCTCGCAGATTCGGACCTTATACCTTACAAGTGCTGATCAATGAGTTTGGTGCGGTTGAACGAGCGTTTTTTGTCGCCGGCCAACAACCGCCCAGTGGCGAGGCTCGAATCATATTGGAGACCGCGCTCCGCTACAAATTCACGCCTGCCACGCAAAATGGGGTACGCGTCAAAACCTGGCAGCCCATCATCGTTCACCGATGAGCGATTCGGTCGCGCTCCTCAAGCAAAACCTGAGCCTGTCTGCGTTAGCGGGCCGATACACCGATCTCAAGCAAAGGGGCGGAAAACTTACGGGCCGCTGTCCCTTTCACAACGAAAAGACACCCTCGTTTTATGTGGATGACACCAAGGGTCTCTTTTATTGTTTTGGTTGTAAGAAGGGCGGCGACCTAATTCAGTTCGCCTGTGATATCGAAAACATCGCCTTTGTGGAGGCCTTGGACTTTTTGGCCGAGATCGCCGGTGTGGAGTTGCCAAAGTCCAAGACAAGAGGGCCCGGACGAGAATTGTTGGAACAACTTCGCGCCCTCAACGAGTCAGCCCAAGCATTGTATGCCAAACAATTCAAGCAGTCGGATCAAGCGCGCGCATACGCTTCTGAAAGGGGCCTAACCGACATGACCATACGTCAGTTTGGACTGGGTTATGCCGCGCCTCAGTGGGACAATCTATATCGTTTCCTGCGCGACCAATACGATCATTCACTTTTGCGTCAGTCCGGACTCTTCAAAGAAGGCCAGAACACCTACGACCTCTTTCGTGACCGGCTCATGTTTCCCGTGCGCGATACCTACGGGCATCTGATCGCCTTTGGGGGGCGTCTCTTTGCGGGTGATGGCCCCAAATATGTCAATTCACCTGAAACCCCGCTGTTCACCAAAGGGCATCATGTGTACAACCTGAACCACGCGAAGGTGTTCCTCAAAAAGGAACCTGAACTGATCGTGGTTGAAGGCTACATGGATGCGATCCAATTGTGTCAGGCGGGGATGAATCGTGTCGTGGCTGCGCTGGGCACGGCGTTCACCGAGGCCCAAGCCAAGTTGTTGAGCCGTTATACCCAACATGCGGTTTTGAACTTTGATGGGGATGAAGCCGGATTCAAGGCGGCCAAGACCAGCATCGAACGATTGCTGGCGGTTGGCATGTCGGTACGAGTCATCACCTTGCCAGATGGCCAGGACCCAGATAGCTTCGTACGCGAACATGGATTGGCTGCTTACCTGGATGTGGTCGCATCCGCACCTGACTTCTTTGCCTTTCTGGTGGCCCAATTGAAGGGCGGTGATACCGCGCAGCAACGGTCGACCGTGGTCCACGAATTGGCTCACACATTAAGTGCATGCGCGGATCCGGTCGTAAAATTGCACTATCAACAAAGGCTCTGCAATGAATTGGGTGTAACCATGGATTTACTCGAATCCATGGAGCAGCCGCAAAAGCGTGTGCCGCCCCAGACACCTGCGCCTCGCATTAAAGCATTGAAACTTACGAAGACCCAAGGGGAGTTCTTGTTCCAAGTGATGCATCAAGCCGATGCTTATCGTGAGTTCTGCGTCCGTCACCCCGAGGTGACTGACCTCATTGCTCACATTTTCGCTTCATCGCCATCGTTGATCGATTTGATATCTGGCTTAGGTGAGGCACCGTTGGATGTGCTGATCCAGGCACTTCCCGTGCCAGCCCAAAATGCGGTCCAGGCGACCTTGTTCAGCTCGGAATTTCAGCCGAGCCCGGAGCGAATGGATGCGCTGCTGCCCGATCTCATGCGCAGTTTGATTCGGTCAGCAATTGACCAAAACACGAAGGAGCTGCGCGCTTTGGACCCGTTGGACCGAGAAGGCAAGCGAGCCTTGATCCAACAAAACCAAACGCTTACGGCCGAACTACACCGGATCTGATCATCTGCGCTAAACTTGGATCGCATAAGTGTCGTTGCAACTGTAATGATTTAAGTCGTTTTGCATAGCGGGGTGTTAGTTTTGCTGATTTTGGTCTTGATGACGTGGGTGTCAGAGGGGTTGCAGGTTCATGCGGTTCCTCAGAATGTGTACAAGATAAGGGATGCCAAGGGCCAAAGCGAGAGCTGGTTTTTCAATCTGGTGATTGTAGATAAGGAAGGGTGTAGTGAATTGGAGGCCCGGGAATTGGTGGTCGAAATCTGGGGCGCGAGTGGCCTTCGTGAAACGACAACCTGGCCTGCCGCGGTACTTGAAGAGATGCGGCGAGTTAGTTATCGGCCGACAGCCGAAACGGACGAGCTTTCCCCTAAACACCTCATGAAGCATGAGGAATGCTTCGATATGAGGCTTTCTTTTCCCAACAAACCACGAACCTGGAATGCGGATCAACTCGTCATCAAACTGGTATGCGCTTCTGGCAATCGCGAGCCTATCACTCATCAAATGCGGGTACCCCTCAAGGTCTTTGAACAGAAGACCCAGCTGATCCTCCCGCTGAAGAAGCCAGGGATCATTACCCAGGGCCCCATCAATAATGGGGGCCATTCCGGGCACGCCAACCAGTTCTCCATAGATTTTATGGGGTTAAACGCCAGCTATGGACCGGTGAACGACGGCCAAGAAGGACTTTCCTATTTTGCCGGGTGGGGTCAAGAGATCGTCGCGCCCGGTTCGGGCATCGTGGTCTATGTGCGCAAGGATGTCCCGGACTGTCCACCCGAATCGAATCCAATGGAAATATATGGCGCTTTGAGCGATCCGATCAGAGCCAGAGCTGGAAACTGTGTGGTCATCAACCATGAGAATGGCGAGTACAGTGCGCTGATGCATCTTCAGAAGGGCTCGGTGTCCATAGCAGAAGGCGCACGGGTGGAGCGAGGTCAGGTGATCGGTAAGATGGGGAGTTCAGGTGACGCCTTTGGCGTACATTTGCACTACCAGTTGCAGGATGGCCCCGATTTTTTCCGAGCCAATCCATTGCCTATCAAGTTTGAGAACCTCGATGGAGTAGAACTCGTTCGCGGCGTGTATGTGACGCCCCAATAAGTCGCTATTTGGGTGCTTCGTTCAGGCGGTGGAACACCAAGGGCGATGAATTACCCATTTGGGTCCAAGTCCCTTCAATGGCACTACCATCGGACTTCATCACGCCGGTATAGCTCCCATTCACTTGGCCAATGGCGAAAGAGAAGTGGTCGCCGTCCAGTTTGATGTCGTTCATTTTGAGCTTGGCGTTCTGGTCCATGCTGTCCATGACGCCCGTCAGATCTGATTCGCCCTGACTTATTTCAAGTGCAAGCCTAAGTTTGATGGGGCCTGCCTCCAACTGTCCAATCCAGTGGCCTACTGCCCCTGTGCCCGTGACGGGTGTGTCTGGTAGGTTCATGGACGGTCGCTGGGGTGGTGGTGTGTCGCTGGAGTCCAGGTGAAAATCCAATACCTGGGGGCCTTGATGAAAGGTGCCGACGATACGACCCTCCTTCATGACACCGGCAAAACGCGGTTCTCCGGGCACTCCGGGCATGAGAAAACCCACATTGCCACCATCGATGGATATGTCAGCCAGCGCGTAGTCGTGGATACCTTGGGCGGGAATCGCGATTGTACCCGACCAGGTATCTCCATCTTTGAGCGTCACCCAAATCTCGAGCGGATTGCCTGGAATGGAGATGGCACCTTTCCAGGTTCCTTCTTGCGCCCATACGGTTAGGGAAAGGAAACAGATTGCGACGATTCTCATGGTGACCTCTTTGACATGGGATAAGACAAGCATACAACACCCGGCGTCCATTTCGCAGGTTCCGAAGTTCCAATCTCAGACACGATCACTTTCCAGCCATGACCTCAGATTGGGTGCAGTTTGAGAGTCCTCACGCGAAGGCGCGAAGGCGCAAAGAAAAACCCGATATGGATTCTATTGAATGCCGGGGGTGATATATTCGCCCGAAGAGGTAATTCCTCACGCGAAGACGTAGACTAGCTCGCGGTCTCCTGGGGCAATTGGTTTTGGAACGTCTGAACCGTTTCATGGAACCATTGTGCAAGGGGTGCCCAGGCATCAGGAGGGTCACACCACCAGGTTAGCGAGGCGGAGAGATAAGGGTTTTTCACATGAATTCCAAAAGTAACACCGTCCAATCCTATTCCTTCTCTAGGCAAAAAAGGAGGTAACGAAATCAGCGCCAGCTTTGATCTTATGCTTTGGCTTAAGTCTCCACTGATTCTCACCTCTGGGCCATAGGTATCCGGTTTTGGCAACGGGTTATCACTGTCTCGATGCCACAAAATCCGCCTCAGATAGGCGCGATCTTCTGACTGGTAAACCAGCCATGATCTATATGGCTCAAATGCCGGGTAGGACCCTATACGGAATTCGGCGTGGGCGTGCTTCGGAGTAAGTAATCCCTGATAAATCAATGGATGTTCAAGAATTCGCAAGGCGGCGCAGTTTGGTGATGGTTGTGGACATGAGGTCGAGGTACATGCCTTCTTGCAGTTCGTGGCGTTTCCCGCTGGGGTAGGCCAACAAACCCTGTAGGGACACCCAATGGTCGGCCATTTGGATGGTGGCCCAATTACGCCCTACGGCTTGCACGTGTCCGGTTTCATGTTCACTGGTTTGCACACGCCCTTTTAGTTGTAACTGCTCGAAACTGACCATGGCCCGGTCAGATGATGCCAGCATGGGGTGGTGGGAGAAACAGGCTCGACTACGACGTGCCATGGCTTTGGCATTGGCTGTGATGTCCAACACACGGTAGCGGTGGCGAAACGGGGTGCAATAGGTGGGTTCTCCCTTCTGGGGCGTCGCATTGGTGGCCAATGTCGCCAGTTCCACGGCAGTCAACACGGTGTCACGAACCAGCCGGCGGATGCGCATGTATAGCTGGTCATAGGTATCGGAAGGCATGATGGTGACGGGTCGCTGTAGGACGATGTCACCTCCGTCCAGTTCGTCGGACATCAGGTGGTAAGTCACACCCAGGCGCGTCATGCCCCTGTCAATGGCGTGGAAAAGCGGATCTGCCCCGCGCATGTCCGGCAACAATGAAGGATGGATGTTCAGGCCTCCAAAACGAAAGAGGTCCAGTGTTTCAGCGGCGATGCGTTTCGGCCAACCCGCTACCAACAGGAGATCTGCTTGAAGACGAGCCAAATGCTGGGTCAGTGACCCATCTTCCAGCCGCGACTCAGTTCGCAAGATAAGACCGCGCTTTTGACAAATGCCTTGCAAATCCCGGTTCCGCAATCGCTCCGATTTCAAGCGCCAGTGGGAAGGCACCTGACGAAGGACATCTCCGTCAGGCACCAGAATGAGGGGGAGTCGATGATGACGCGTCAGTAGATTTGCGATCAACCCGTAGTGGCGCTCGCCCGTCGCAAAGACGATGTTAAGGGGTGCACCTGGTTGACGCGCATCTGCCATTACAACAGGTTACTTGCAAGCTCAGCCAGTTCAGAACGTTCACCTTTGGTCAGTGTCATATGGCCATAGATGCGTTGTCCCCTGAATCGATTGACCAAGTAGCTGATGCCATTAGTCGATGCGTCCAAGAACGGATTGTCAATCTGGTGCGGATCACCGGTAAGCACGATCTTAGTGCCGTGTCCGGCACGAGTAATCACACTCTTGATCTCATGAGGCGTGAGGTTTTGTGCCTCATCGATGATCAGGTACTGGTTGGGTATACTGCGACCGCGCATGTAGGTGAGGGGCTCGACCGACATCCAACCCTTATCAAACAGGTATTGGAAGGAAGGTTGGCCCTTACCATCCGAGGCGTTGCAACTCAGGATGTACTCGAGATTGTCGAATATCGGCTGCATCCAAGGTTTGAGCTTTTCATCCACGTCTCCAGGAAGGTAACCGATGTCTTTACCCAGGGGGAGCACGGGTCGGGAAACCAACAGGCGATGATAATCACTTTCGTCAATGACTTGGTGTAATCCGGCGGCCAGCGCCATCAAGGTTTTGCCAGTTCCAGCCTTCCCGATTAACGTGATCAGCTTGATCACCGGATCCAGCAACAACTCCATGGCCAGGCGTTGTTCCAGGTTGAGCGGTTTGATGCCCCACACGTCGTGCATGGCTGAAATGGGTTGAATCGAATCGCCGTTGGGTGACACGCGAGCCACAGATGTGTGGGCCGGGTTGTCATTGCTTTTCAGAACCAGAAACTCGTTGGCAAACAGATTTGGCTCGGGTAAATCAATGTAACCGCGTTCATGGAGCTCATCGATTTTCTGGCTAGTGACCAGCAATTCGTCTCGGCCTGTATAGAGCTCGTCAAATTCAACTTTGTCGTTGCGGTAGTCTTGAGCCGGAATACCTAAGGCATCTGCCTTGATGCGCAAGTTGCAGTCCTTGGTGACCAAAATACATTGGTTTTTGGTGCCGTTTACGCATTTCACGGCACAGCCCAGGATGTAATTGTCCGCTGTTTTCGAGGGAACGTTTCCGATCTCAATGGGATCGGCGTGGATCAGTACTTTGAGTGTACCCCCACCATCTAGTTCAACGCCCTTGTTCAGCGATCCTTTTTGTCGTTCGTTGTCCAAGAAACGAGAGCAAGTGCGTGCGTTGCGCCCTACTTCCGATTGATCTCGTTTGAATTTGTCGATCTCCTCAACCACCACCAAGGGGATGAGCACGTTGTTGTCCTGGAACTTGTACATGGCATAGGGGTCATGCAGGAGCACATTGGTATCGAGCACAAAATTCTTTTTCATGAATCGCTCCAATAGATGATATGGATGGATGACCGGATGGGGACGTGATGTTTGGGCAAATGATTGAACTGGTTATTTGACAAAAGGGGCAAATGCGTCCCGTCCCAATCGCTCAGTTGGTTTCGCGGTAGTATAGCATGGTGAAAGCCCAAGACTCGATTGCCATCTACATCCATGTACCTTTTTGCGGGCAGCGATGTCATTACTGTCACTTCGACATCAAGGTACTCCATCCAAGCTCCCCACGTTCGGACTGGACGGAGCGGTATGTAAATGCCTTGGAACACGAGCTTGACAGCAATGCGGCAGTCACATCCCAAACCGTACACTCGGTTTTTTTTGGCGGTGGTACACCTTCTCGTTTGTCCCTGAAAGACCTGGAACGCATTCTTTCGAGAATTCATACGCAATTCACACTCGCATCGGATGTGGAAGTGACACTGGAGGCCAATCCCGAGGATGTCACTGAGGACTGGGCACGAGCCCTTTTGACCATGGGTATTAGTCGTGTGTCACTGGGCATTCAAACCTTTGATGACAGGTCTCTCACAGCGATTCGCAGACCGCACGACAGTCATCGTGCGCTACTAGCGTTGAAAGCATTACCTGAATTCCTCCGTGGAAGGTCCATTGATCTGATGTTGGGGTTGCCGCACCAGACCCGCGACGGCGTGGAGCGTGACCTGAAGAGGGTGGCGGAATTTGGGCTGGAACACGTGTCGGTCTATATGTTGGAGCGCGATCTGCCCACGCCACTGGACAAATGTGCCTACCATCGTTTCACGGACGACGACTTGGCTGAGTGGTACCTGCTCGTTGCAGACCGATTAGAACACATGGGGTTTGTCCACTATGAGATCTCTAATTTCGCCCGTCCTGGTTTCATGTCGCGTCATAATCTGACCTATTGGCGAGGCGAGAACTATTTGGGATTGGGACCCGCCGCCCATGGAAGAGTGGGGCTTGATTATCGGGCCAATCATGCACAGTTAACCCCCTGGCGAGACGCCGTCAATGCCTCTGGGTTTGGCACCGCTGAACATACTGTTTGGACGCCTGTTCAGGCGCGACAAGAGGCCACAGCCATGGCGCTCCGTTTGGCAGAAGGGGTGAGTCAGGCGAGTTTAACGCCCGCGCAAGTGGGCCTGTTTCAACAGTGGGTTGATACGGGACATGCCGCCCAGGTGGGTGAGCATTGGCGACTCACCCGACAAGGTTGGCTGATTTCGAATCTTCTGATCAGCGAATTGGAGACTATGCTTTGATGTCGAACTCAGCCCGGAAATCGAGACCCGGGATATCGGCGGTCGCCAATAATGTCCAGCGATTGTGGTCTGATTGGGGGACAGGTAACTGAAACAGTAGGTATACTGAGTCGCCCCTTTGAGGGTGCACGTGTATCTCGATTTGGCTATCCGCATTCCCGCCAGATTTGTGGGGCTTCAACGTGATGTCAAAGCCATTGTCGAATTTGAGAGCCGCGTTGTTGGTTAGGGTACATTCCCAGGTCGTGCCTGAAGCTGGGGGTTCTTTGAGTGAGAGTGTGGAAATGCCAAATCGGCGCCAGTGCACGATGTCCAACACAGCTCCCACAGCCATCAATGCGCCGATCACAGGCAGTAATAGCAACAGTGAGGAAACCAAATCCATCTCACCCAGCCGTGGCCAGATGATCAAGGTTACCGGCAGGCTGATCAGGTTCCAAAACACCGCCATAACCACGCGCAGAATGACTTTCTTTGAGCCATGCGTGGTGTAAACCTGTGGGTGGTGTTTGGGATTGGGACTGAAGGCGTTGATGAATTTGACCGGTTTTCGCGTCGGGTCTCGCCTCGCCACCTGTTCAGCCTTGGCTGGATTCGGGTCCCTTTTGGCGCCAGCCAGTGACGAAGCGGCCGCAAAAATGCTGCTTGCTTTGATTTGTTTAACCAGTTGGAAGCCAAAAAAACCAATCAATCCATAACCAACACCGCCAAAGGTGATCACAAAGACGAGAAAAAAGAGGATCATACCCCAGCGCAACTCAAGATCCAGGTACGCTTCTGAGGGATTCTTGGGATTGACGTAACAAGGTACCTGCTCGCCCCGGTCATAGGCCGATTTCAGTCGGTCATATACCCGTTGATGGTAATCACCGATGTTGTCGGAACCACTGGACAGTCCTACTTGGTCGGACGTGTACGATGTCCCCTCATACTGGTACACATATGAGGCTGTCACGGAATAGGTAGTGGAATCGGATCCAGAATGAACCTCCAAATTGACAGCCTCCAAAGTGGCCTGTCTCTCGGGCCAAGAATGGGCTGAACGCCAGTCTGCGAGGGTGACAATGGTCAACCACAGCATGAATGTGCCGACCGCGGCGAAGGGCATACCGAATAACATAAGGCATCCTGGCTGGCCTTTTTTCATGGAGTCCCCACTTATGATGAAATAGGTGACCTAGTCTAACCGATTCCAATCACGTGCATCAAAAGCTACTGAGCTGACCAGTAGCGCACTTTTCGCGTGAACCAAGTTTTGTTGGTACCAAATCGAGTCAGGATCACAATTCCGGTGCCCAAGACTAGGATCGCAGCCTGGAGTGCGGTTCCTATCCAGGGAATCAAACTGATCAGAGCAACCACCAAAACTGCCACAAACACAGCCGAAACTGTCGATAGATGGCCTCCGGTCCGCTTTTCGATCACACGACCCGCCCACACGTACACCACCACTTGTCCGAAGATGGCGCAAATGGTTAAGACACACCCGATCAAGATAAACAGCGGTACGCCAATAGCGACCACCATTAATAAGAAGCTAATGAACAAAGTGGCAGTAAACATGCCCAATGCAATCACGCCCATCAGTGTCGTGCGTGTCACATCGTGTTCCAAATCGAAACTAGCTTGTCTCACCTGTGTCGGAAACAAGTAAAACAGGGCAATGACCAGAATAAAGACCAGCAATGTACGTGCAAAGAATAAGGCGGTTAGCGCCTTGCCTGCCAATTTGGGCAAGGCCATCTGTGAGCTTGACGCACTCAACAAGCGAATGGACTCACCTTGGATTTGCGCGCCATCTTCCTGGATCACGCGTCCGCCCACACAGACCAGGTTACCGGTCACCGATGCAGATGAGGTGAGCGTAATGGTGCCCCGCAAGACGCTTACGTTTCCATTTACCAGCCCCGAAATCCGGACATCTGCAAAGGCGGCCCCTACATCGGAATCTACCGAACCGGCGATATCCACATTTCGACCAAAACTAAAGATTTGGCTCGTAAAGGATTTGTCGGCTTCCACGACGATGGGAAGTTCACCGGTTTGGGCCATTGTGAAGCTGCACGCCCAGAGCAAAATCCACGTAAATCGCATAGTCATCGGTCCATAATGTGCAAGGATGAGATCCAGCGTTTGATCCCATATGCAAGGATAAATGTACCCAAGAGGATACCGATTAGGTAGGGTAGGTTTCCAGGTTCAACGGCCACTGAGACCAGACCCGTCACCAATTGCCAACTGGCCGCCAGAATACCTGTGATTTGGCTGAACGATGAATTGGTGTCTGCCATCAAGATTTGAAGTTTTTGATGAAAGGCTTCGCTGGCATCAGTGAGGCCCATGGCATCTCGTGTTTCCAAAACGTCCCATACGAAAAAGCCGATGCTCAATACCAACAGTCCGATCGCGTAGCTTATGGCCAGGCGCAGTTTGATATTTGCTCGGGCGTGATGAACGTGCACTTTAGCCATTACAGACGGCAGGAATTCGGAGGAGACCTGTACGGCAGGCATGCGTTTGAAGGCATCCGCGAAGAAATCATCGTCCTTGTCCCAATGCTCAGGAGGCTCGGGCAGGTTCTTTTCTTCAACCACGGCTTACCTCCTTACGTACATCGTCGGCCAGGGCTACTTTCAACATCTCTCGTCCACGGAAAATACGGTTTTTCACCGTGCCCAAGGGCAAATCCACCGCGGTGGCAATTTCTTCATAACTGAGTTCGTTTAGGTGTCTTAGGATAATGAGTTGTCGGTAAATATAAGGCAATTGATTGATGGCATCTTCAATGCGTTCGCCCAGCTGACTGGTCTCAAGCGACCGCAAGGGGCTCAAATCATCCGCAGCGATTTGTTGGCCGATTGTGGGCGCGTCATCGCTGGCAGAGGATTCCAGTGAAAAGGCATCTATTCGCTTCTTCCTTAGAAAATCGATGGTGGCATTGGATGCAATACGATGAACCCAAGTGGTGAATTTGTATTCCGGATTGTATTTTTCCAATGACGTGTAGACCTTCAAGAACACGTCCTGACAGAGCTCCATCGCTTCTTCGTAATTGTTGATCATACGAAAGATGTAGTTGACCAGTTTCTTGTTGTATCGAGCCACGATGAGCTCGAACATCTCCACCTGACCTTGCTTGATCTGCTCGATCAATTCCTCATCGGTCAGACCGGAGTTCGGTCTGTGGGCGCGTGCATTCATGGGTGGGATCAGGATTCCTTCTGCTCGGGGAGCCAACGGAGAACCGGATAGCGGGCAGCCGTAGTTTCGTCTGCACGCTGGATTTGGGTGGTGAGCGGACCGTTGCGGACCGACTCCGGATCAGATGCTGACCTTTCGGCGATGTCGATAAGGGCGCGTGCGAATCGGTTGAGTTCACCGCGACTTTCGGTTTCGGTGGGTTCGACCATCAAAGCGCCGTGCACGACAAGCGGAAAATAGACGGTAGGTGGATGAAACCCGTAGTCCAAAAGGCTCTTGGCAATATCCATGGTGCTGACGCCGTGTATCTGCTGACGCTTGTCGTTGAAAACGGTCTCGTGAAGCGTAGGGGCCTTAAAGGGGATTTCGTAATGAGGCTCCAACATCTTACGCAGGTAATTGTTGTTCAGGACCGCATGTTCTGTGTGGCGGACCAGTCCTTCGCGACCCAATGTCAGGATCCAAGTAAGAGCGCGCACGAGTACCCCGAATTGACCATACCACCCATGGACCTTACCCATTGAGTCAGGGCAGTCATGCTGCCAGGTGTAACTACCGTCTTCCAATTGGGTCACCCAAGGCTTGGGCAGGAATGGGGCCAGTTCGGCCGTGCAACAAATTGGACCAGCTCCAGGTCCACCACCTCCATGAGGGGTGGAAAAGGTCTTGTGGAGATTCAGGTGAAGCACATCGACACCCATATCGCCTGGTTTGGTTTTGCCAACCAACGCGTTCATGTTGGCGCCGTCCATATATAGGTAGGCGCCTTTGGCGTGTAACATGTCCGCGATCTCGCGAATATGCGTTTCGAAGATTCCCAACGTATTGGGGTTGGTGATCATCATTCCAGCGGTTTGGTCGTCGATCATCTGGGCTAACTTAGCCACGTCCACGCAGCCCCGTTCGTCCGAAGGCACTTCTTTCACATCAAAGCCGCAAAGCGACGCCGTGGCAGGATTGGTTCCGTGTGCAGAGTCGGGGACGATGACAGTCGTTCGCTTCTCGCCCTTGTGGTCCAACAGGGCTTTGATCAACAAGATCCCAGTAAATTCACCATGAGCACCCGCAGCAGGTTGTGTCGAGCAGTGCGGTAGTCCCGTGATATCGCTCAAGTAAGTCTGCAATTCGTGGATCAATGCCAGACACCCTTGAATATGACGAGGGCGGGCTAGAGGATGGGCGCCAGCTAGACCAGGTAGTGCAGCCATGGCTTCGTTGATGCGAGGATTGTGTTTCATCGTGCAAGAACCCAAGGGGTACATGCCTTGATCAATGCCGAAATTCCATTGACTGAGTCGCGTGAAGTGACGAACCACCTCCACTTCGGAAACCTCAGGGAACACGTCGAGCTCATCGCGAACCATTTCCGGTAAACTTTCGGTCAGATCTATTTCTGGGACATCGAGTTCCGGCAATGGGCAGCCAATCTTGCCGGGCCTTGAGCGCTCAAATATTAAGAACTCGCGAAATGGCTTCAAAGAACGGCCTCCATTGCCTGGCAATAGGCATCTAGTTGTGCGCGGGTATTGAGTTCCGTGACGGCAATAAGCATTTCATTGTCGCGGGTACTGTCGAAACGGCCCAAATCCACACCGCCTTGAATGCCTCGCTTTTCCAATGCGTCAAGTACCGCCGAGGCCGGTCGGTCCAGTTTGATCGTGAACTCGTTGAATATGGGGTCTTCTGTTACGAATATACCGTTGATGTTGCCTAACTGACGCTTGAGAAACATGGCTTTAGCGTGATTTTGGACCGCTAACTCCCTTAGTCCGTATTTGCCCATGGCAGTCAAATAGATCGTGGCACGAAGCGCACATAAACCTTCATTGGAGCATATGTTTGACGTAGCTTTGGCGCGCCGTATGTGTTGTTCACGGGCGTTCAAGGTCAACACATAGGCTCGAACACCGTTGCGATCGACCGTTTGACCGCATATGCGACCGGGCATCTGACGTTTGTCGTCGTCCCTGCAGGTAAAGAAACCCAAGTGAGGGCCGCCAAAATTGGTGGGGTTGCCAAAGCTTTGTGCTTCGCCAACTGATAAATCAGCACCTTGGGATCCAGGCGATTTCAAGAGAGCAAGACTCAGCGCCTCCATGGTAACGGCCGCAGTCATCGCACCCTGCGCCCGGGTCATTTCTGCGATCTTTTGAAGCGGTTCTACCGCGCCAAAAAAATTGGGATAGCCCACCACCACAGCGCAAACGTCGTTGCCCAGGCTGGTCTCAAGTGCATTGAGATCGGTGAGGTGTCCGAGGCAAGGAATCGTTTCAAGGGTCAAGTCCAGGTTCGACAAATAGGTGGCAACCACCTGACGATAGTAGGGGTGCACGCCTTCGGAAACTAAGACACGGGAGCGCTTGCGCTTTAGTCGAGAGGCCATCAAGACGGCTTCTGCTGTTGCCGTGGCACCGTCGTACATCGAGGCGTTGCTCACATCAAGCCCCGTTAAGACGCACATCATGGTTTGAAACTCGAACAGATACTGAAGGGTCCCTTGCGATATCTCAGGTTGATAGGGTGTGTAAGAGGTCAAGAACTCCTGGCGCTGTGACAGTGTGTCCACGACCACGGGCCAGAAATGGGCATAGGCACCCCCCCCCATGAAACGGGCCCTAAACGATGTGTTCTGTTGCGCGAGTTCTTCGAAATGGGCCCGAATCTCCATTTCGGATTTGGCCTTGGGCACATGGAGTGCATCGTCGAATCGCAACGACTTGGGAATACTCGTGAACAAATCATCGATGTTTGAGACGCCTATGAACTCCAGCATCTCACTTTTGTCCTTAGGGCTGAGGGGCAGGTATTTCACTTACTTTGATTCCTCTTCCACAAAAGACTCGTAGGCTTCAGCATCCATCAATTCGTCCAATTCGGACGGATCGGTAATGCGCACACGAATCAGCCAGCCGTCGTCGTGAGGGCGTTCGTTTACCAGCTCAGGACGCTCTTCCAAGTCTTCGTTGATCTCTGTGACTTCGCCGGTAATCGGCATGTACACTTCGGCAACCGCTTTGACGGATTCCACTGTGCCGAACTCATCGCCGGCCGAAAAGGTCGATCCGTCTTCTGGCAGTTCAACGAACACAATATCGCCAAGTTGATGCTGGGCATGGTCTGTGATGCCAATCATGGCGAAATCACCTTCAACTTTTACCCATTCGTGGTCTTTGGTGTAACGGTACTCACTTGGATACATGCAACGCCTCCTGTTTCTATTTCTGCCTTTGGTAAAACGGACCTTTAACGACGCAGGCTGCAACCGCCTTCTGTCGGACTTGAATGGCTATCTCTGTGTTGGGCTCGCTATATGCCACATCCACGTAACCCATGCCAATCGCCTTGTCCAGTGTTGGTGAGTGGCTACCGCTGGTCACCACACCGATCGTCTCTCCAGATGCGTTAGCGATGGGGTATCCGTGCCGTGCAATACCTCGGCCGGTCACTTCAAAACACACGAGTTTTCGGACGAGACCCTCTTCTTTGATACGCAGAAGTGCATCTCGCCCCACAAACGGATCATCCTTTTTGAATTTCACAACCCAACCCAATCCCGCTTCGAGGGCGTTGGTGGTCTGGTCGATATCGTTGCCATAAAGTGCCATGCGGGATTCCAGTCGAAGTGTGTCGCGGGCACCCAAACCTGCAGGCTTGATGCCGTGTTCCGCCCCTTTGTCTAACATGGCTCGCCACAACGAGACGGCATGTTCGGAAGCACAATAGACTTCAAAGCCGTCCTCTCCGGTATATCCCGTTCGTGAAACAACCGCCGCTACAGCGTTTACCGGGCCCTCATAGAAATGATAGTAAGGGACTTCGCTGAGATCGCGATCGACCAACTGTTGCAGGACGGTTTCAGCCAACGGACCCTGAATGGCGATCTGCGCAGTTCTATCACTTTCATTGGTCAGTTCGATGTCGAATCCTGTAGCATGTTGTGTGACCCAAGACCAGTCCTTGTCAATGTTGCCTGCGTTGACCACCATCCAGTAATTGTTCTCGTCAAAGCGGTAGATAAGCAGATCATCTACAATGGTACCTTCCGGATAGGTCAGTAAGGTGTAATGGATGCGGCCATCCGTTAATTTGGCCACGTGATTGGTGGTGATTGACTCCAGAAAACGAAGGGCGTCGGGTCCTTTGACTCGAAATTCACCCATATGGCTGACATCGAATAGGCCTACCGACTGACGTACGGCATGGTGTTCGTCCATCAAACCCGAATACTGGACGGGCATGTTCCAGCCTGAAAACCCCACCATGCGCGCACCTAAACTGATGTGCTCCGCGCACAAAGGTGTTGTCTTCAAAACGTCACTCATGATCCCATCCGCCTCGCACAACTAGTCGCCTGACCAAAGGCATTCTAATCACAGTTGATAGGGTTGTCAAAATGATCCTGACACGGTCTGATTTGTCTCTCAGACAAGGCGCCAACTGGGTTTCCGGGCTTGTAATAAGGCATGGAAGTTCTATAATCCCCAGGTTTGACGGAAATCGTCGTCGGCATGGCGTGCCGATGTAAGGAGGAAGAAATGCAGGGATTTATGCAACGGCTAGGTCTCAAAGAGTTGAATTCCGGCGCATTTGCGGGTGAATGGCTGCCTTGTGCAGGCGGTCAGTTGGAGAGTTTTTCGCCGGCGGATGGCTCCCTAATCGGTAAGGTCCAAATGGCGACCAAGGCTGAGTATGAACAAGTGATGCGGTCCAGCCTTGAGACTTTTGAAAAATGGCGCACGGTACCCGCGCCGGAACGCGGATTACTGGTGCGTGAGATTGCCGATGCGCTGAAAGCCAACAAAGAGGATCTGGGTCGCCTGGTAAGCCTAGAGATGGGCAAGATTTACCAGGAAGGTTTGGGTGAAGTACAGGAAATGATTGACATCGCTGACTTTGCTGTGGGCTTGTCGCGTCAGCTGTACGGTTTAACCATGCATTCGGAACGTCCCGGTCATCGTATGTACGAGCAGTACCATCCACTGGGTGTCGTTGGTGTGATCAGTGCCTTCAACTTTCCGGTCGCTGTATACGCTTGGAACGCCATCATCGCCGCGGTGTGTGGCGATACCGTCGTTTGGAAACCGTCCTGGAAAACGCCACTATGTGCCGTTGCAGTGAATCATATATTCGAACAAGTTGCCGCTCGCCGTGGTTTCCCCGGTCTTTTCAACTTAGTCATAGGGACAGACCAAGAAATTGGTGAGACGATGGTCGCCGACGAGCGTATTCCCTTGATCTCGGCGACTGGATCGGTTCGCATGGGCAAGATCGTGGGCGCAAAGGTGGCTGCCCGATTGGGACGCAGTTTGTTGGAACTAGGCGGCAACAACGCCATTATCCTGACGCCCGAAGCCGACATAGATATGGCCATTCCCGCCATTGTGTTTGGCGCTGTCGGCACGGCGGGTCAGCGTTGCACCTCAACCCGGCGGCTCATTGTTCATGAAGATCTGATGGAAGAAGTGTCGGAACGATTGGTTAAAGCCTATCGGCAAGTTCGAATTGGTGACCCATTAGATGAAAACACCTTGATGGGCCCCTTAATCGACCAAGATGCAGTCGATCAAATGATGCGTGCGGTTGCCAAACTGCGTGAAGCGGGAGGGGAAGTGCTTTATGGAGGCGAATCTCTTGATCGGCCGGGATTCTACGTGACGCCCTGCATTGCCAAAGCATCCAACGACTACCAGATTGTACAAGACGAAACCTTTGCACCCATTTTGTACCTAATACCCTATCGAGAACTCGATGAGGCCATCGGTTACCAAAACGGTGTCCGCCAGGGCCTATCTTCGTCGATCTTCACCCGCAATATGTTGGAGAGCGAGAAGTTTCTCAGTCATGAAGGTTCGGATTGCGGTATTGCCAACGTAAATATCGGTACCTCGGGTGCTGAAATTGGTGGCGCATTCGGCGGTGAGAAGGAGACCGGAGGCGGCCGAGAGTCAGGGTCTGATTCCTGGAAAGTCTACATGCGTCGGCAAACGAACACCATTAACTATTCCAAAGAACTGCCCTTGGCTCAAGGGATCAAGTTCGACTTGTAAGTCTCAATTCTGCGCGCTGGATGAAACCACCCCAGCTGGCACACCACTGTGAAAACGGAACTGGTTGTCGGGACTGGAAATGAGGGAGGATTCCAGCGCGCGGAAAAACTCAATTCTGTCGTCAATTTGGGTAGGGCTGAACGATCGGGCGAAATCAATATAGGTCTTGTAGTGGCGAGCTTCGGACTGCAACAGTCCCCGATAAAAACCTGCCAGCTCTTCGTCTAAGTGTGGGGCAAGTACCATAAAGCGTTCGCATGAGCGCGCCTCGATAAACGCGCCTACGATTAAGATATCGACGAGTCGCTGTGGATCCGTTTTAGCGCAATGCGACCTCAATTGTTCTGCATAACGGGCTGCCGTCAGGTGTTGATAGGGTATGTTGCGTTTCTGCATCATCGCCAGAACCTGTTCGAAGTGACGGAGTTCTTCTCGTGCCAATCGCGACATTTTCTGCAAAAGGAGTGGGTATTGGACATAGCGGAACATCATATGCAACGCTGTGAATGCAGCCTTCTTTTCGCAATGCGCGTGATCGATCAATAAGATGTCCATGTGCTCGAGTGCGGCTTCTAACCAAGCATGTGGTGTGGGCTCGCCGAGAAACTCGATCAGGGCATGTAAGTGTTTTTGAGACAAGGACAATTCCTCCCGGGGCGATTATAGACGATGACGTCCGGCCGAAATGCGTGGATGTGTGAGATGAATCGCAAAATGCCCATTAATCGCGCTGAATCCGCTTGACAAGGGACTTTGAGGTGCCTAAACTCCAGTATTCCGTAAGGGTTTTCCACCTTTCAATGTTTCCCCAGGAGGATATCGCATGAATAAAGCTGATTTGGTGAGCATTATCGCGAACGGTGCTTCAATTTCTAAGGCGCAAGCAGCAAAGGCCTTGGATACCGCACTAGATGCGATCGTTACAGCGCTGAAAAAGGGCGAAAAAGTAACGTTGGTTAATTTCGGGACATTTTCAGTAGCAGAGCGCAAGGCACGCACGGGTCGTAACCCGCGCACCAATGCCGTGCTCGAGATTGAAGCCAAAAAAGTGCCGAAGTTCAAACCCGGCAAAACGTTCATGGACGCTGTAAAGTAAATAGCTTTCGCGATCGATTGATTGAGGAGTGTCTTGCGACACTCCTTTTTCTGTTTTAGGCCTCAGAAATCAGAATCTCAGTTTGGCGGTAAAACTTGCCGTTGGCCTTCATGACGTACTTCACTGCGTTGGCGTTGATCTGGAACGTACTTTCGTATTCGCCCATCTGAATGTCCATCAGGTCGTCTTTCCGCAAACGGGCAGCCTTCTTGATGGTGCTACGAAGGTCGTTGGGCGACAGTCCATCTCGTCTGCCTAGTGCGACGCACAATGTCTTGGTACGGCTGGGTCGATCTCTATCTCGTCGCTTTTTCTCTCGCGGTTCCCTGAAGCTCGAAGATTCGGCAGCAGATTGTTCAGCTTCCGTAACAGCCCCACCGCCAGATGTTATGTCAAGTGGTTCACCAATGCCTTGGCGCAGGAACTTCTCCAGCAGGAATGGCAATAGGGTGTGGGCTTGGTCGGCCGTCAAACGTTCGGCCAGGCGTAAGTAGTCGTCATGGACATCTGCGTCTTTTGCATAACCGATATCTTCAAGGACGCGATGTTCGGAAGCGACTCGAGCTTCGATGATCTCCTCATCAGTGGGTATGGGAACCTCTGTTGCTTTGATGCTGTGTGCTTTCAGCGCGAGGTTGAAGTTGGCGATGTCGGTGCCGCTTACCAACGAAATGGCCCGACCCGACTTGCCCGCACGACCTGTGCGGCCACTTCTGTGTACGTAAGTCTCTAGATCTTCAGACGTGGCGTAAATGAACACGTGAGATACGTTGGGCACATCGATGCCGCGGGCTGCGAGGTCTGTGCATACGAGGACCTGCACCAAACCAAGCCTGAAACGGCTGAGGTTCCTTTCGCGGTGTGCCTGAGAAAGATCTGATGAGAGATAGACCGCCTTGATCCCAGCGCCGCTGAGGAATTGCGCTACAGCGCGCACGTCAACCTTGGTGTTACAGAACACAATACTCAATTCCGGTTCTTCCTTCTCGATGAAGCGCAGTAACACCTGGTCTTTCTCCTGCATCGTTGTCATACAGTACAGGTGTTCAATCTCTGCCGGTGCGCGGGAACTGTCCTCTTGGGAAAGGCGAACAGGTTCGTGCATCAGCGAGTGAATTAAGTGCTCGATGGCAGGAGGAAAGGTAGCCGAAGACATGATGGTCTGATGCCGTTTGGGTAGATGCTGAAAGATCAGGCGCATTTCAGGGAGAAACCCCATGGAAAGCATCTTGTCTGCCTCGTCCAGCACCAAACCACGTACGACGGAAACCGACATGGTGCGTCGCTTCAAGTGATCAAGAACCCGACCCGGAGTACCCACTACCACGTGGGCCCCTTTTTTGAGGGCGTCTACTTGCTTGCTGAAAGACGATCCGCCGTACACAGCCGTGACGTTCACTGAACTGCCTTCAGCCAAACGCGACAACTCGCGGTACACTTGTAGGGCCAATTCTCGAGCGGGAACTAAGATCAAATACTGCACCGCAGGGACATCCGGGGAGACAGATTGAACCACTGGGATCCCAAATGCCGCCGTCTTTCCGCTGCCTGTCTTGGACTCGATAACTGCGTCCCGTTTATTGATGATCTCGGGGATAGCCTTGCCTTGTATCTCGGTGGGCTGTTCATAGCCCATGACCTTGAGGTTGGCCGTGATGAATTCCTTCAATCCAAAAGATGAAAATGCCATTGTTGCTCCATAAAGCATTAAATGCCTGTGGCTGCCAAAAAAAAGTGCCACCAAAAAAATTGCGATCTTGCGTTTGTCATGGCCGAAACACCAAGCATGAACGGTCGCTGTGAAAGTATAACCGCAAAAGGTGATCGCCCCAACGCGTTTCGCTGACGTCGAGTTAGTATTCTCTGAAGACCAAGTCGCTTGGGCCCATGGCTAGTGCAAGGCCTGCCTTACATAATCAATGATTAAGTTGATGTTGGCTTGCTCCTGGCTGCCGGCTGTGTCGCCACCCACATTCCATTTTGCTGTCGTTACCACAATCAAGTCTTGGTCGGGGAAAGTGGCGATGAATTGGCCGCCCCAACCCCAAGCCAATTGCAGATCATCTCCCGAGCCTGTACCCAGCCACCAAAGGAACCCATAGTCAATGTCCTTGAATGCGCCATAAGAACCATGACTGTCCCTGGTTTTGGTCTTCATTTGGCGTACCCATGACTCGGGCACTATTTCAATTTCACCCCAGGTCCCCGACTGCATAAGCAATCGCCCAATTTTGGCCATATCTAACGTTCTAAGTTCCAGCCCGGCTCCGCCGTTGTGGTGCCCATCTGCCAAGGTCTCCCAGCGCACGGGCCTAAAACCAAGGGGTTCGAAGAGGTTTGATTCCGCAAAGCTGCGCGTGCTTTGCCCGGTTGCTTCCGTCAGGATGACTGATAACAGGTGGACCGCACCAGAATTGTAGTTGAATGTACTGCCCGGTTCGTGGGAAAGGGGTCTGTCCAGAACATAACGGATCGGATTCGATGAATTGGCCCAGTTGTTGTAACCCGATGCCGAACTTTCGTCCCAGCTAAATCCACTGGTCATTGTCAATAAATGGCGAATTGTGATCGCGGCCTTTTCGGGTGCAAGATCGGGTACCGTCGCGGCAAAAAAGGGTCCAATCGGTTGGTCCACATCGTCAAGAATACCTCGGTCAATGGCGATCCCTATCAAGATAGCCATGACGGTTTTAGTGACCGAACGGACGTGGTGCAGACTGGCACGTTCATTGTCTGAATAATAGGATTCTCCGATCAAGGCATTGTTGCGAATCACACACATCGATGTGAGTCCGAAGGTCCGCCCGGCTTGTTGGTAGGCAGACTCAAACGCTGCACGATCGAATCCCGCTGCTTCAGGTGAAGCGATCGCCCACTCGCTCGTAAAAGCTGGAACCCACGTGGAAGCCTCAGTAGCTCCGTTCGGGCTGTCATCGGAAGAATTGCAAGCACTCAAGAACAATAAGAGGGCTATGAACAGAACGCGTATGGCCATGCTTCGCTCCATGCAGGGGTCTTAACACCTCATACGAAAACTGTCAGGAAACGACTCGATAACGCGAAATACCCTCTATTTGTTGATGGTACCCCCGGATGGAATCGAACCATCGCACCTGGCTCCGGAGGCCAGTGCTCTATCCACTGAGCTACGGGGGCAAATCCGCACACCATTTAACTCTGAACCCATCAAATTGGCAAGTTCTGTGGGGTTTGCTTGACTTTGCCAAAGTGGATCTATATAGTTCAAACGGTCGCCAAGCGCGGCACTACCAAACTTGTCGTGATGAGAAGTGGGTTTGACCCACTTTTTTTTATGCCCATGTCCAAATCGAGCAAAACCGAACAAATCAAACTCATTGTAGATCAAACCCTTGCAGGCACTCCATTTGAACTCGTTTTATTGGAGTACCGAAAAGAGGGTTCGGCCTGGGTATTGCGCCTGTATATCGATCATACAGAAGGCGTGAATCTGGACCATTGTGCGGAGGTTTCCCATTTGGTTTCCGGGGCGCTGGACGAGGCAGATATGATGGCTGATGCCTACACCATTGAGGTTTCTTCTCCCGGCGTGGATCGCCCGCTGGTGGAGTTGGCTCATTTTCAGCGTTTTGTCGGCGAACGCGTTTTTGTGAAATTGTCGCGCAAAACGGAAGGCATCAAACAGGTTACCGGAATCTTGCGTCATGTACATGGCGAGGAAATAGAAGTGGAGTCGGAAAACGACGGACAGCTTCACAAGCTCCCCCTGGAGCTGGTTGCCAAGGCAACCTTAAAGCCTATTTTGGAATTTTAGTCAGAGGTTGAACCATGACCTATCAACTGCTCAGTGCCATTGAACAAGTGAGTCGGGAAAAGAACATCGAAGCCGATGTCATTATCACCGCATTGGAGGAAGCCATCGTGGCAGCCTCCAAGAAGATCTTCAAGTCCGACGAGAACTTCGGCGCGCGATTCAATCGCTCAAGTGGCGATATTGAAGTGTGGGCGATTAAGGAAGTGGCTGAGGAAGTCAGTAATCCGCGTCGTCAGATTACGCTTGAAGAAGCCGCCCTGTATTACGAGAACCCTGAAGTGGGCGATACGATCGAGTTCACCAAAGACACAAGCAAGTTGGGTAGAATTGCGGCACATACTGCCAAACAAGTGATCATGCAGAAGGTTCGCGACGCGGAAAAGGACAACATATTCCAGGACTTTAAAGGCCGTGAAGGCGAAGTTGTGACGGCCATCGTTCGCCGCTTCGAGCGGGGCAACGTGATCTTCGATTTGGGCAACAACGTGGAAGCGATCATGTATCGCGAAGAGCAATCACGTGCCGAGCGTTACAACCAAAATGATCGCGTCCGTGTGGTGATTGTGGGTGCCGACAAGAGTTCGCGTGAACCCCAAGTCAAAGTCTCCCGAGCTGATGAACGGCTGTTGATGAAACTGTTTGAAATGGAAGTACCCGAGATCTACGACGGCACCGTCGTTCTGAAAGTTGCGGCCCGCGAAGCAGGCGATCGCTCCAAAATTGCCGTCTACTCCACGGATCCCGATGTGGATCCAATCGGTGCCTGCGTAGGCATGGGCGGCTCACGCGTGAAGAGTGTCATTCGCGAATTGAAAGGCGAACGCTTGGATATCGTGCGTTATTCCGACGATATCGCCATGTTTGCCTGTAACGCCCTTTCACCCGCCAAAATCAACCGCGTCATTATCAGCGACCCAGAGAATCGTCGCCTTGAAGTGATTGTGGACGAGGACCAATTGTCCCTTGCCATTGGTAAGAAGGGCCAGAATGTCCGCTTGGCCTCAAAGCTGGTGGGCTGGTCTCTTGAAGTGAAATCTGAAGAGCAAAAACGGATTGAAGCGGACGAAGAAATGCAGCGTATGGCTGAACGGGCTAAAGAAATCGAGGCACTCAAAGAAGCTGGCGAATATGTGGAGCCCGAAATTGAGGAAGTGGCCGCGGATGTGGTATCCGAAGCCGAAATTGGAGCCGATGTCGTAGAGGACGAGACTCCTGTTACCGAAGAAGAATTCGTTGAGACCGAAGAAGAAGAGGTCGTAGACGAAGGGGTATCCCTGGAGTTTCTCGACGGCCTGACCGATGAAGATCGGCGATTGTTGGAGATCTATAACATTCTGTATATCGAGGATATACTATATACGCCTCGTGAGGTGCTCGCTGAGATCCCAGAGCTGGCGGATCACATTGATCGCATCATTGAGTTGGCTAAGAAGTACGCCAGCCAATTTGGGGAATAACGGGACGCGAAAGAGCGAGTAGTTCAAGGACTGAGGAGGACTTTATATGGCGATACGTGTTTACCAAATCGCGAAGGAGTATGCGACATCATCTGACGTGGTGCTGCAGCTTCTCGAAGAGGCGGGTTGTCCCGTATCGTCGCATACGGCGGAATTGGACCAGCATGCTGTGCTCACCGTCCGTGCGAAGTTGGGTAAGTTCAAACTTACGGTGATCGACGGTGAGGAAGTCACCGTGCCTGCCAGCGAGCATGCACCTTTGCCGGATGTCTTATCGAAAAAGGCAAAGAAAAAACGTACCGACGATGAATCTGCCATTGCCAATAAGCCTTCCATGAAAGTCCGAGTCATCAAGACCAAACACGATGAGGAAGAAGCGGTTGACGAGCCTGAAATGGAAGTGGAAGCACCACAACCCAAGGCCCCTAAGCAACCGCCCCGACCTAAATTGAAAGCGCCCGCTGAGCGTATGCGCAGTGTGAGCGTACGTGCCAGGTTGCAGGAGATCCATCGCATTGCCGAACAGCGTTCGGAACCCGGTGCTCCCGCTGAAGTCGAGCAGGCTCGTCCCGCTCAACGCGACGATCGCCGGTTTGAAAGGCCTGCCCGCCCAGGTGATCGACCGCCCCGTGGCGATCGGCCGCCCCGCGGAGATCGACCTGCGCGAAGTGGTCCGCCCCGTCCGGGTCAGGATAACCGCCGTCCGGGCCCCGGCGACCGTACAAGACCGGGCCAAGACCGAAACCGTCCAGCACGACCCACGGATCGTAGGCCGGTACCCGATAAGGGTGCCGTATTTACGGCAGATGACCTGAACCGAGCGTTTCAAGGCGATATGCCCGGCGAAATGGGGCAAAGTGCCCGCACGGCGCAACCGGGGCGCATGCGCGGTACGGCTGCGCCAGTACACGGCAAGAAAAAGAAAAAGAAGCGCCGTCGTTCAGAGAACGTCGACAAGACTGGACCCATCCTGCCATCAGCCAGTAAGGTGAACCTGCCTGAACACGAAATTGGTGTCATCATGTTGTCCGAAGGGGTGACGATCAAGGAACTGGCGGAGAAAGTGAATCGGCTGTCCAAAGACATCATCAAACGCCTGTTTGAAAAGGGCATCATGGCTACCATCAACGATGTCTTGGACAAGGAGCTAGCTGTCGAACTCGCAAAGGATTTCGGTTACCTGGCCGATGTCGTGAGTTTCGAGGAGGAAATGCAGATTCGAGAAGAAGAACAAGTCACGCAGCAAGAAGGCGATGAAGAAGCGGTACCTCGCGCACCGATTGTCACCATCATGGGCCATGTGGATCACGGTAAGACTTCGTTGCTGGATCGCATCCGATCGACTCGAGTGGCTTCGGGCGAAGCGGGTGGGATCACCCAGCACATCGGCGCCTATGCAGTCGAATGTAACAACCGTCCTATTGTCTTTCTCGACACACCGGGTCACGAAGCATTTACCAAGATGCGCGCGCGCGGTACGTCAGTTACCGACTTGGTGATTCTGGTTGTGGCGGCCGATGATGGCGTCAAGCCGCAAACCATCGAAGCCATTCACCATGCACAGGCTGCGAAGGCCCCGATCATCATCGCAATCAACAAAATCGACAAACCGGAAGCCAACCCCGACCGAGTCAAAACCATGCTCACGGAACATTCGCTGATTGTGGAAGAGTTCGGTGGTGATAGTCCTTGTGTGGAAGTATCTGCCAAAACGGGCACGGGCATTCAGGATCTGTTGGAGATGATTCTCCTTGTGGCTGATATGCAGAACCTGACGGCGTACCCAGAACGCAAAGGCAAGGGCACAGTGATTGAGGCACAGTTGGATCGCAGACGCGGTCCTGTGGCCACCATTCTGGTTCAAGACGGAAACGTATCGGTTGGTGAATACTTCATTACTGGTGCCACCTACGGGAAGATCCGCGCCATGAACGATGATTTGGGTCAGTCCATCAAGAACGTGGGCCCAGCAACTCCCGTTGAGATCATTGGTCTACAAGACGTTCCACAAGCAGGCGACACGTTCCAAGTCGTGGAAAACGAGGCCACGGCTCGTCAGATCTCTAGTTTCCGCCAGGAAAAAATGCGCGAAGAACATCTGCGTCAGCGAAAACATATGTCGCTGGATCAGTTGTTCAGTAAGGTAAACCAAGGCGAAGTGAAAGAACTGCCGCTGATCGTGAAAGCCGATGCCCAGGGCAGTGTGGAAGGCATCAGTCATGCGCTGGATCAAATTGTCAGCGAGAAAGTGCATCTGCGCGTCATTCACCAAGGCGTAGGTAACATTACCGAAAACGACATTCTTTTGGCCATGGCATCAGATGCCATCGTCATCGGGTTCCATGTGAAAGTGGAGCCAAAGGCTCAAGACCTTGCCGATCGCGAGGACATAGATGTCCGCTTATACGAAGTCATCTACGAGATTTCCAAACAGATCGAAGAAGCCATGATCGGCATGTTGGCGCCTGAATATCGCGAAAAAGTGATTGGACGCGTGGTGGTTCGTCAGATCTTCCAAGTTCCCAAGATGGGTCGCATTGCGGGTTCATATGTGGACGATGGTCTGGTGAAACGCGACGCCAAAGTGCGCGTGATGCGTGGCGGAGACCAAATCCATCAAGGCGTCGTGGTGGCTCTGAAGCGCTTCAAAGACGACGTCAACGAAGTGAAAAGCGGCTACGAATGTGGCATTAAGGTCAGTGACTTTGAAACCATTGAGGAAGGCGACATCCTTGAAGTCTTCATCATGGAAGCTGTTCAACCGACACAGCTATAAGGTGAAACATGAATGCGCGACTTGAACCTATCTGCGAGCAGGTACGTGAAATTATTAGCAGAGCGATTGCTTTCGAGATGCGTGACCCCGCCTTCGAAGGCGTCACGATCACACGGGTTCGTGTGAGCCCCGACTATCAGTTTGCTGATGTACGTTACACCACCTACGACGATGAAGATCGTGAATTGGCAGAAGCTGGTTTTCAACGGGCCAGAGGGGCCCTGCGCTCAGCCGTTGCCAAACAGATCAACATGCGAAAAACGCCGCAACTCAGATTTCACTATGATGAGGATGTGGTGGCTGAACGTCGCATCAGCGATATTCTCGAAGGACTGAAAGAGGACAGCCCCAACGTTGAAGCGTAAAGACATTCCCTTTGCGTTCCTGCCCGTAAACAAGCCTGCCGGACCCACATCACACGATGTGGTGGCTGCGGTGCGGCGTTGTCTGCCTCGAAAGACCAAAGTGGGCCATACAGGCACGTTGGACCCGTTCGCCGAAGGGATTCTGATTCTTGCCATTGGTAAAGCCACCCGTTTTTCGGACGATGTTCATGGCTTAAGCAAAACCTATGAAGGCACGATTGAACTGGGGCGACAAACCAATACTTTGGATCCGACAGGTGAAGTGACGAGCGAAATGGACGTCCCCTATTTGGACGCCTCAATCATTGAGCCTGTGGCCGCTCAATTCCGTGGCGAAATAGACCAGGTTCCTCCAGCGTTTTCTGCTAAGAAAGTGGACGGCGTTCGCAGTTACCGCCTAGCGCGCAAGGACAAGGCAGTGGTCTTAGAAGCGAAGCGGGTTCAAATAGAGGCACTCACGATTCAGCTGATTGAACCGCGATTATTGCGACTAACTGTGACCTGTTCCACGGGCACCTATGTCCGTTCGTTGGCTCGAGACATCGCCGAAAGTCTTGGGACCTGTGGACTCCTGGCCTCTCTGGTACGAACCTCTGTGGGTCCTGTCCAATTGAACCATTGTGTGGATTTGGCGCAACTGTCTGAAGAAGGTATCCATCAGCATAGGCTGCCGATCGGTGCCGTTTTGAGTCAATACCCAGAGATTGAACTGCCCGCTGACAGTTACCAGGACTTAGTCAACGGCAGGATATTCCCCACGCATGAACCTTTGCCAACATCATTCATCGGACGTATTGAGCGGCATGGTGACGTGCGGGCCATGTTCAAATGCCAATACCAACGCGGCGTCGGTGTCTCCTCGTCTTTTGTCTGTTACCATGAGTAGCTAGACTGTTGAAGTCACCTCGGACCGTGCTTTTAGAGGAATTTCCAAATAGAAGCTTGCGCCCAGTCCGGGACCCTCACTTGCCACGAGTACTTTCCCGCCCATCTCAGTCATCGCGTTGGCACAGAAATGAAGGCCAAACCCGTGTCCGTGCTCCTTTTTCGTGAAACCGTGGCTGAATAACCGATCCATCTCGTCAGGCTCGATTCCATGCCCCGTGTCCAAAAATCGAACCCGCGCCTTGGACTCGTCGGTTTCCGCGGTGATCGATAGGTTTCTGGGCATCTCGGGCGGAAGATCGTTCATGGCCTCGCAAGCGTTTTTGACAATGTTGATCATGACTTGGAGCATACGTGACTTTTGAGCGTAGATGACGATGTGCGCGGATACATGGACCTCGGTGTGTATGTGCCAATTGGCAATTGATTGACTCATGATGGTCAGGGAGTCGTCAATCAGCGTGCGCAGGTTCAATTCCTCGGATAAGGGTCCTACCAGGGCATAGTCTTGTTGGGCGCTGATGATCTCTTTGATGTGATTCACACGCACTTGGATCTGGCGGGACTCTTCATGCAGCTTGGAACGCTCATTGGTCGACGCATCTGCTATCCGCGTCAAGGCCCTGGCCGTTTCTTCGCGATCATTGTGTGACCGCTTTGCCAAACGCCGACACAGGTCTCCCAGGCGGTCGAGCGATAGCTGATCCTGAATCATTTCGGCGGATATATACACGCTATTTAGTGCGTTCCCAATATTGTGAAGAATATCTATGGCCATTTCCGCCATGCCCGCCTTGTGTGCCGAGTCGACCAGTTGCTGTTGTGCGGAAAGCAGGTCATCGTGTGCCGCCTTCAAGTCGGCAGTTCGTTCGGCCACATGTGTTTCCAGCATGGTATTGCGACTGGAAAGATCCTGCATACGCCAGAAAATCAATCCTGCTGCGCTCAATAGGCACAAGGCTATGAACCACAGGCGTTGCCAAAATGGGGGGATTACTTTAATGGGTAGCGCCAGACCTTTCTCGTTCCACACCCCATCGTGGTTGCTACCTTGTACGCGGAACGTGTAGTTACCGCCGCTTAGGTTCGAGTAGCTTATGTAGCGCCTATCATTGGTGGACCAGTCCGAATCAAAGCCCTCCAGCTTGTGACGATACTGGTTCTTGTCCGGATAGGTATAGTCCAATGCCGCAAACTCAAACGAGATAAATTTTTCATCGTGATGGAGGACAACCGGTTCAAACGTGCCGTCGATTCGGTTGATCAGGCGCTCCTGGTCAAACACCTTAAATGACGTGATGACCAAGGGCGGCACATAAGGACTTTCAGTGATTTCACTGGGGTAGAAGGCATTAAATCCATTGGTGCCTCCAAACATCATCATGCCATCGGCTGATTGATGAGCCGATCCAGACAAAAATTCATTGGCTTGAAGCCCATCCGATACATCGTAACTGCGGAAATGGATGTCGGCGCCGTCCATGCGCAATCGGACAATCCCTCGGTTGGTACTGGCCCAAAGGTCTCCTTGATCGTCACGTAACAACGCGTGAATGACAGCATTAGGGAGTCCGGCTTTGGTGTTAAAAATCTCGAACGTGTTCCCCGGCAGTCTGAGCCGGTTCAAACCTGAAAAAGTGCCGACCCAATAATCACCGGCGTTGTCTTCACAGACAGCAGTGACGTAGTCGCTACTCAGGCTGTCACTGCGCCCATTATCGTGCGTGTACCGCCGCACTTTTCGGCTTACCGGGTCATATACCAGCAAGCCGCTACCGTAGGTACCCACCCATAAATGGCGGTGGCGATCTTCGTAGATATGCAGGATGGAGTCATGCTCTTCCGGCAAGGCGGCCGTTTCGAAACGGCGTTCTTCGGGTATGAACTTCTGCATGCCATCTCTAGTGCCAATCCACATGGTGTCGTCAGCCGATCGCAGCATGGTGTGAACGTAGTCATTGCTGATGACCCTATGGTCAGACCGCGTACTGGCATAGTATTCGAACTGGCCAGTCTGCTGATTAAGGATATTGAGACCTGCGCCGTAGGTACCCACCCAGATTTGACCTTCTGCATCTTCGTTAATGCAAAGCACTTGGTACTCGGATAGCCCTGTATTGTCGTTGGGATCATGGCGATAGTATTTCTGGACCTTCCAATGTTCGTCTAGTTGGTTGAGCCCATCTATCGTGCCTACCCAGGTTCGTTTCTGAAGGTCGCGATAAAGAGATCGAACATTGTTGTTGGAGAGACTGAAATCGCTGGACGTGTTGCCGCGCACCAGGTTGAATTTCTTTCGGTACATCGAGAACTTGTTAAGTCCTGCCAAATAACATCCGGCCCAAAACACGCCAGATCGGTCCAAGAACAAACAGAGAATATTGTCACTACTGAGCTCTGTGCTCAGGCCTGTGTTGCCGCGATAAACGCGAATGTCGAGGGAAATGGGGTCGATGCTCAAAAGACCGCCATTGCGCGTGCCTGCCCAGACTAGTTTGTGGATTGGATCTTGAAAAATCGTGTTGATCCAGTCGTCGGGTAAAGCGTCTGGTTTCGAGGCCTGAACGATCCATTTCGTGTAGGTTCCGGTCTCGCGGTCCAGGCGATTCAAACCTTTGGTGGTGCCCGCCCAGATCGCACCTTGGTCGTCTTCGCACAAGGCACGGACCTCGGAATGGGTTAACTGGTCAGGCTCTGACCCTTGAAGGTGAAGCTTGTAGGTGAGGTCTACCGGATTGATCTCGTGCAAGCCGTTCTTGGTGCCAACCCACATGGTGTGATCTCGTGCTACGAGAATCGCTCGCACTCTTTGGTCGTTTAGTGGTTTGGCTGCGACATCGCCATAGGCTTGATAAGAGTAGTCCTTTGGGTTGAAACGTGTCAGGCCTCCTGCGAAGGATCCGATCCAAAGGAATCCGTCGTGGTCTTGAACGATCTCAGAGATGCCTTCGCGGATCGGGCCGAGCAGATCTGCATCAGAGTGAAGAAAATGACGAAACCCATCGGTCTGATGTTGATACTGATTGAGACCCGTACGGGTGCCCACCCAAAGGTCACCATTGGCATCCACACAAATCGCCTTGACCCAATTGTCCAACAGCGAATCGGGCTGATCGCCGTCGTTCTGGTAAACCGTGAATTTGTAGCCGTCGAACTTGTTGAGGCCGTCTTCAGTGGCAAACCACAAGAACCCGTAATTGTCTTGGACAATCTCAAACACGGAGCTTTGAGACAAGCCATCTTTGATGCCGAGATGACTGAACACAATTTGGCTGTCCGAGAAATCGGGGACCTGAGCCCAGGCAGCGATGCACCCCAACAAGAGTAGGCTTCTCAACTGTGAACCTCATTCGCCATAAATTGCCGCTGTATCTATTTTCGGCCGAGTTTACCACGGACTTTTGCGTTTTTTTGGTTCAGGAGATGGGACAATCGACTTGTTGAGGGATAGCATCGTTCGTGAGAGACGTACCTGAACCTCGTGTTCGCAACCGCCACAATGGTCTTCGGACGAGTAAAGTCTCAGTTGTTGATGGGGTAAACTCAAGGCAAGTGGCGACCATTACAGACGTTTGTGGATTGCAGCCCGATATCGTTAGTAATCAAGGATCGCTTGAGCGATTTGGCGCACAAGCATCAATGCGTGTTCTCGCTGCGCTTCAGATTTGGCGGTCAAGTAATCCCAGTCAGTCACACTGCCATGTGATGCATTTGGAATGTTGATCTGTTTGATGTTGCGATGTTGATCGAGAAAAGAAGCGTCAATTGGCTTGAGTCGCTCGGTTCGGATATTGATGATTTTTGTCTGATAAGTTGCCAATTCACTGTTTTCAACGCCAGGGGCATCAATGTTGACCATGCAAGATACCGAACGATTTCGAAGTGCCAAACCCCGTGCCGCCAAGAATCCTGACGAGTGGCCCACCGCAATCACTCTGGTGAAATCAATGTGATGGACGAACGCTGAGTCTGGCTGTTCAGTCCACTTGATCAATTGGGCAATCACGAAATCAAGATCAGCTGCATAAAACTGCATGACTTCATCATAGGAATGGAACTGCTTTTCTGTCGCTTCTGTCACAACATCAGAGGAAAGTGCGATGTGACCCATATAGGGGTGATCCAGCGCCGCTATCACATATCCATGACTCGCCAACTCCTCCGAAATGATGGTGAGAGAGGCATGGGAGCCTTGCCAGCCATGTGACAAAAGAATCAGAGGAAACCCGCTTCTTTGCGGGTATGGTTTTGCGTTCGCAATGGCGTTTGTTTTGACCCTTTTGATCAAGTCGATGTCCGACTGGTCCCAGATTGGTGCGTAGGCATCTGGATCGTTGTAATAACTTGCCCTAGTACCTTTTGTGTCGGCTGTAGGGTAATAGAGTTTCAAAAGTACCTGCCGCTTGTCGTATGGGTCTTCGGTGGCTCGTTCGTCCCTTTCGATATCTGTCCATTGGAGGGACCAAGCGCCCACTTCATAGGAGCCTGTCGGCTTGGGCAGCGGAAGGTCCTGTAGAAACACGTGGCTGACTAACATGACAATCGGCATCCAGACGGTCCTCACCTACGGTCACCTTAATGTAAGGGTTTGTCCATTCCTAACGATGGTAAGTGATAGGTTGGAGTCGGCCAGCGCGGCTCTGATTTGCGCGCCACCGAGGTCCGTTATGGGTGTTCCGTTGATGGCGACCAGCATATCCCCGGCCAGGAGGCCCATTTTTTCGGCGACTGAACCGGGTTCGGTTCCAGCAATCGCCAAAGTACCGTCTGATTGAGGGTGGGCCATCATACCGAATCGCGGACCATTCCCCGCGGGTCTAGCCTGTGAGATTGCGCCCGGTACACCCGGGTAACTTTTGACGAGCCCAAAACGCCTCTTCTTCCAGTCGATATGAAGTATCAGACCGCTGCAACCGGCAGTACCGAGATTAGCCACCGGTACATCTTGAAACGTCACTTCTTGAAGTCGAATAGTCGCATCACCGATTGTGGCAGTGACCTGGGTGGGTGCACTGCGGATTTCAAATTCTTTATCAATGGTTTTGGCTTTACCTATGGTTTTCAGGGGGCCCGTGAGCGGTATTTGAGATGCAAACGCGTCGGGTAGGGCAAGCAAGCCCGGGTTGCCCGTGTCGATATGACCGTTGATTGCGTAACCAGCCAGTTTCACTTCGACATCAAGCAATGGCGCACTTGGGCCGAAGGCCATCCAAGACGTGATTCCTGGCGGAGGGTGGCCGGCTCCAACAGTGATGGTGTTCTGAGCGAAGTCGATGGTCATGGGTCCAAATGTTTCAAAAACGATCGGGCCTATGACGCCCTGGCCCAAGCCCGGACCGCTCATGTCGAGAACGGACGCATCGAGTGACGCTCTTTTGAGACCGTTCACCTCAACCGATCCAATGCGAACGATGTCGGCAGTGACCGGTGTGCCCTGAGCCGGACTCTGAATTTGTTCTTGTCCAATCACTTCAAGATCCAACTCGTCGACCAGCGACCGCATGACCATCACCCCTGGCATGCCGGTGTCAAAAACGAAGGGGAATGGTCCCTTGCCATTGATGTGCAATTGGATCATGGGTCGACCGGTATCTGTGCGGAACGGCACGATTGTTTGTGCATGTAGGGAACCCGCCACGATAAGTATGGCAAGCAGGAACATTCGAATCATGACGAGACCTCCTATATTACGATTAGTAATATATAGCTTATGAGCGAACCGCACAACATGCAATTGACGGAACGGGAGGGCGCGGCGCTGGGTGTCGTCCTGCGTGATGGGCCCGTGACGTCCTATGCCATCAAAGAATTGTTTCGGAAATCGCCGTCTGAGTTTTGGAGTGGCAGTGCCGGTGCATGCAGCGCCTGGAACACAAGGGCTTGATTACCTCTGAACGCCACCATACGGGACGGAGGAGGGGCAGGCTATATGCAGACCGACTTGGCGCGACGGGTCTTTAGGGAGGGTTGCAAGCTGTTGATCAGGTAATGGGAATGGGGTTTGATCCGCTACCCTACGTGGGTCTCTGAACAAATAGATGCCATTGGAATCGCCTATGGTCATAAGACGGCTACATTCTCTTAGGTTGAGTATAGGGACTCAGAAATGAAGGCAGGTTACGGTTGGGCCAGGTATTGGGCCCAGATTTCTTGCCAGGTGGGCCAGTCGTGACCACCGGGCACCCAGATATAGGTGGCATCGGGTTTCATGTTCTGGAGAAGGCGGATAGCGGGTGCAAATTCATCGCTTTCACCGCATCCAACCACCAGTGGTTTCTCAGTCTCCAAGAGGTATTGCCAAACTTGCAATTGGCGCTTAATCAGGGATGAATCATCGTTTCGAACATCAAGGCCTTGCGCTTCAATACGGTTGACCAACTTTTCGTCAGCTAAAAAGGGTGCCATCAACAACAAACCGGAAACGTCGTCGGGATACGTCAAGGCATACATGGCCGCGCCCAGGCCGCCCATCGATATGCCACCCACCATGATGGGCTTGTTCAGGTTGCTGATCACGTCATCGTGTAAGCGCTCCAAGACCGACTGGTTGCGATAGTAGCCAAAATGTGCGTCTGCGGCGATCAGGTTACACACTGCGTGGTCGCCAAACCCATAACGTTTGAAGTCAGATCCGCGGCTGTGCCTTCCCGGCAGCATGACCAATACATGATTGGAACGCGATCTGGCAAGGGTGTCGTACTGCATGGGGATAGTAGCCTTGGGCATGATGCAACTACACGTGATCAGGCATGCCCATCCCGCCCAGCGACTCACAAGTACTGCTCCAGGTAGCGGTAGTCAGCTGTTAAGTCGCCACGAAACACGATGACGGCCCTGGCCAAAGCTTGGGGCAGTTGGTTGTAGCCACTCAGTTCGCAAACCCGCGCGAGGTCGGGCATCATGGGTTCCAATGCGGTTGAGAAATGGGATGATGCATCCATAGACAACTCGCAGGGGAGATTGTCTACGGCGATCACAGTAGGCCCATCGAGACCGATGCCTTCACTCACATCGCTTGTACGCGGGTTGTAGGTCATGCAGGGTTCGTCAATGGTGGTAATACGCGTCGTGCACTCCAGTGAACCCATGACATCGCAGCTGATGTCTCCGATGACGATTGGCAGTTCGTCGGCTCGTCGTTTCATCAATGCCTGGTCCAGGTGTTTCGGGTAGGCGTGGTCCCAGAATGCGGTTTGGATGAGCACATCAAAATGACCCAGATATTTTTCGAAATCGCTCTCAAAGTGTTCTGCGCCGTGTTGTTTGTAAGCGGGCGCATCGAAAGGTCCACCATCCTTACAGCGTATCACGTCTTTCGTGTGTAATAGGGCATACCAGCTTCCCGGTGGGTTGTTGCGCACGTCTGAAGCGGGAATCTTGGGAATGCCTAGCCACTGCATTACTTCCGCCGCACCTTTGCCGGAATTTCCGCCCCCGACGATCAGGAACCTGACGGGCTCTCCAGATAAGGGAGCCATGCTATTCAATTGGTGTTTCAGCGCGGCAATGGAGCCATAGCTCAACGTCTGCTTGAGTTCGGTCAGAGCCGTGGATCTGCCCATCAACTCCATCTTCTTACCGGTCACCCACAAGGTGTCAGCGGCTCCGGCAATTCCGGCATATCTGCCAAAGGCGATCATGCGTTTGTCACTGTCGTCTTTGATGGTCTCGTAATCGATGAGGGTTGCCTTTTGCTCCAGGAAACGCCGCAACAGGGGCATGTTAGCGGGCTGGCCTTTGATGGTATGTGAGAAGGCCAGATGGGTCTGGCCATGCTCCAGCTGGTCAGCTATGGGCTCTTTGATACCGATGATGATGGGGTAGTTCTGTTCGTCGGCCACCACCCGGGCACCTGCCTCGCGGTAGGCTTGATCCGAGAAAATTCGATTGGGGCTTGTGGCCACATCGATCTCCACACCCTTGGCGATCAGTCTGCTTACCGCATCGGGTATCAACGCCACACGTCGTTCCCATTGATTCTTGGTTTCTCTGCGAAGACAAATAGATGCAGTCAATGCGTTGATTTCTCCCAAAAAAATGGGCCGCATGAAGCGGCCCTGTGATGCTACTCAGAAAGTGTGACGATGAGGTCTTTCGCCTCTTCCGCCAGTTCATGCTTGGGATCGATCTTGATGAATTGTTTGAGGTGCTTCACGGCTTCCTCGAATTCACCGGCACGAACATTGATATGACCCAAGTAATAGTGGGCTATGGCGTAGGTGGCGTCCAGTTTCAGCAATTCATTCAGTTTGGCAGCAGCCAGATCATCGTTGTCGGCGTTCATGGCGACGACTGCCTCGTTGTAGAGCGTTTCGGGCGTGACGCCTTCTATCTCTTTCACCTGATCGCGGTATTTGGACTCCGTATCAGTGTCGTTCAACATGCGCGCCGCTTCCAAGGCCAGTTTGCTCATGTTGAGGTCTTCCGGTTCCAGGGCCAGAAAACGTTCCGCGTAGTTCAGGCCATCCTTCCAGGACTCCTTTTTTACGGCGCAGTAGGCCGCCAATTTCAGGGCGTGTGCCAGTTCGGGATCCTTTTCGATCGCTTGGCTCAATAGCTCCATGGCGCCGTCATAGTCTTCATTCTTATAGAGCGGGACTGCCTCGTTGTAGAAGTCGATGGCATCGGCCTTCGGGTCCTCTTTGGGGGCTTCAATCAGACCTTTCTCAAGGGCGTCTGCATAGGCTTCTTCCATGGTCATCATGGTCATGAACAATTCTTGCTTGCCCATGTTCTGCTTGTAGCGATGGATCTGATCGTTGTAGCCCTCTTTCTTGGCGTACACCTCGAACTCAATGGGCTTGAGACCAGCCAGCGTGAATTTGCCATGTTCGTCGGTGGTAATTTCGCGTTCGAAGGGGGGGTCCGCATCGATTCCCGTAAACTTCAAGTGGACATTGGCGAGACCCACACCTTGGGTGTCCAAGACTGAGCCTTGTACGATGCCAACCATTTGGGCGTAGGCATTCGCGGCCAAAACCAAACCTGCCAGTAACGCTAATTTCTTCATACTTCCATACCTCCAATCACGCGGCCGGCGAGGTCGTAGTCGAACGCCTCCTCAACCGTCACCGGAATGATATCTCCAGCACTGTAGCGACCTTCTGTGATCAGGACTTCACCATCCACATCGGGTGCTTGTCCCATGTGACGTCCTTTCAACAATAGGTCAGTTTCGGGGTGTGGCCCTTCTACTAGAACATCTAGGGTGTGGCCCACTAATTGATTCAACTTGCGGGCCGAGATGTCCTTTTGAATGGCCAGTAATGTTTCTTTTCGCGCCTCTTTGACTTCTGTCGAATGGCCGTCCTGGTGCCGATGCGCGTGGGTGCCTTCTTCGTGGCTGTAGGTAAACACACCCAAATAGTCGAACGCTTGATCTTCAATGAACCCGACCAACTCTGTAAATGCAGCTTGGTCTTCGGTGGGGTAGCCCACAATGAAAGATGAACGAAGGAACGCCTTGGGCATGGCCTTGCGGATGCGGTCCAGAAACGCGCTCAGTTGTTTGCGTCCACTGCCTCGGCGCATATCGGCAAGCACGCGCGCGTCTGCGTGTTGCAGCGGCATGTCGATGTAGGGGCATATTCGCGGAGATTCCGACATGACTTTCAAGAGTCGGGGTGTGATTTGGTAGGGGTACATATAGTGCACTCTGATCCAAGCAACGGTCTGCACGTCATTGAGACTAGTCAAGAGTTGTGCCAACCCGTCCTTCAGGCCCAAATCACGGCCGTAATAGGTGCTGTCTTGAGCCACCAAATTGATTTCTCGCACGCCATTTCTACCCAGTTCCGTGACTTCGGCACAAATATCATCAATGGAACGACTTCGATGGCCACCGCGCAAATGCGGGATGATACAAAAACTGCAGGTGTGGTCACAACCCTCGGATATCTTAACGTAGGCCGAATGTTTGGGCGTGGTCAGCACGCGCTTGGACGCGGCTGAGTAGAGAAAATCCGGCGACCAAACAGGTGCGGTCGCCCCTTCGCGGAGGTGGGTTGCGATGTCCCGAGCTGCATTGGTGCCCAAGAAAACGTCCACTTCAGGCATTTCCTGAGCCATTTCGTCGTGGTAGCGCTGAGACAAACAGCCTGCCACGATCAGTTTCTGCAATCGGCCCTTCTTCTTCAATTCGGCCATTTCCAGGATGGCGTCAATGGATTCTTCCTTGGCCTGATCGATGAATCCACAGGTATTGACGATCACCACATCGGCGTCATCAGCATCCGGGGTCACTTCATAACCTTGGCCCTGCAATTCGCCCAAGATCACCTCAGAATCAACCAGGTTCTTGGCACAGCCCAGACTCAAAAGTCCAACGCGTTTCATGGGCTTGTTCATCAAGGCTTCAGTCGATAGAGCATGCGCGGGTAGGGGATCGTCTCGCGGACGTGGGGCAGTTTGCAGATCCAGGCAACAGCCCGCTCCAACCCCAATCCGAAACCCGCGTGCGGAAATGATCCGTAACGCCTGACATCCAGATACCAGGAGTAGGGTTCCTCCGACAATTCATGCTTCTTGATTTGATCGAGCAAAAAGTCAATCGATGAGGCGCGTTCGCCACCACCGATCACTTCGCCATATCCCTCTGGAGCCAACACGTCCATACCCAAGACGAGGCGTGGATCCTCTGGATCAGGTTCCATGTAAAACGCCTTGAATTCCTTGGGAAAGCGGTGGACGATGATGGGCTGATCATATTGCTGCGTCAGCAATGTCTCGTCGTCACCGCCAAAATCACTACCCCATTCGATGTCGCTTCCCAAGGCATGCAGCTGAGCGACCGCTTCGCTGTAGGTCATGCGGATGAAAGGCTGGAGCGACTGCTTTAGCGTATCGATGTCGCGCTCGAGGATTTCAAGCTCGGGCGTGTTATGTTCAATGACTTGAGAGATGAGGTAATGAATAAACTCTTGTGCCAGATCCATGATGTCGGAAAGGTGCGCAAAAGCAATTTCCGGTTCAACCATCCAAAACTCGGTCAGATGGCGTCGAGTCTTTGATTTTTCAGCCCGAAATGTGGGACCGAAACAGTAGACCTTGCCAAATGCCGCTACGGCGGGTTCCAGATAAAGTTGACCGCTTTGCGATAGGAAAGCTTGCTCGCCAAAGTAGTCCACCGCAAACAAAGTGCTGGTGCCTTCGGCCGCAGTAGGGGTCAGGATGGGGCTGTCGATATTGGTGTAGCCGCGATCATCAAAGAAATCACGAATCGCTTTAGCTAGCCGATGGCGGATTCGTAGAATGGCCCACTGCCGTTGACTGCGGAACCAAAGGTGACGGTTGTCCATCAGAAACTCGGTACCGTGTTCCTTGGGCGTAATGGGAAAAGGCTCCGATATGTGGATGATTTCAAGGGTACTGGCCACTATTTCGCATTTGTTGTTGCGCGGATTTTGCTGAACGGTACCGGTCACCGAAATGCTGCTTTCCTGAGTAAGGGTCTTGGCAGCTTCGAACACAGCCTCGTCCACATCATTGCGGGCCATCACAATCTGTGCGACACCGGTACCATCACGCATGACAATAAACTGAATTTTTCCACTTTTGCGGTGATGGCGAACCCAACCTCGCACCGTGACGGCTTTCTCGACATGACGATCAAGCTCGTTGATGGAAACGAACACACCTGCCCCCGATCTCAAAACACCAGATTCTACTGATTGGCCGGCTCATTCGTCAAGTTGACAGCCGATGCATAGGCGCGATTTTTGGGCGCGAAGCACCTACCTATGTCTCACGAAATTGCTTCGCTCGGTGGAGTTTCATACAATGTAAGGCTCAAACGCGGGAAGAGGATGGGGACACATGACCTGTGCACGCAAGCGTATTGGTATTTTTGGGTGGGGTGTGGTAGCGCCGAAATCGCGCAACATCGAAGCCTTTGAGAAAAACTTGAGCAGTATGGGCACATGGTTGACCCGATTCGATGGATTTGGGCCCAACTATTTTCTGACTGGTCAGCCAGATTTTGAGTTCAGCGACTACAAACCGTGGATCGACGAACGATTCGAGCCGCGAAAGTTCGCCCAATTGGATGCCAAGATGGGCAACATGATCAAATACGCGATCGGTGCATTTGTTCAATCACTGGGCCAGAACCCAGGCATCGAAAAGGCCCTTCAAGATTTGGGACAGGAAGCACATATCTATGTGGGCACAGGTTTGGGTGACTATGCAGTGCAACACGAGATATCAATCAATTATGACCGTGCCCAACGCAAGTGGAACCGTTTCTGGTGTCAGGACGCACAGCACAAGATCTTGGCCCGGTACCATCAAGGTGACGCTGATCGAAAAGAACAGATCAGACAGGAGTATGGCGCTCCCGACGATCCCGACCAGTTCCCGCCTGACAGTGATGCGCGTGATTTTGCGCGCGAGGCCTGGAACGCGTTCTGGTTGACCCATTCGGATCAGTTACAAAAGTACCTGGACGAGTTGCGCGAAGTGGAAGGTCTCTCATTGGAAGGCGACGTGGATGCCAATAAAGGCCATTTGATCCGAAAGAAGGCGATGTCGCGCAAACGCTTGAATATGAAATACGGTTGCCCCGACGAACCCTGGACCTCTGTGGATCCGAAGTTGCTATGGAACATCGCTAATATTCCGGGTGCACAGATTTCGATGCTGGGCAAGATCACGGGCCCTGTGGTGGCACCCATCGCGGCATGTAGCGGGTTTGGGACTTCATTGAAATTGGCTGACAACGCTATTCAGCTAGGTTTGGCGAAGATGGCTGTTGTGGGCATGGCAGATCCCGCACCACACCCACTGACCGTGGCTGCTTTTTTCGGCGCACGGGTGGTGTCTCATGATGGGGAAGTGAGCAAGCCATTTACCGGCATGCGGGGTACCCATGTGGCTGGCGGCTCTTGTATTTGGATCGTGGGTGATTACGATTACTGCACCAGTCTAGGTATGAAACCGGTTGGTCTTGAGATCCTGAGCGTGGCGCTGACTTCCGATGCGGACCACATTATTACGCCCTCGGATGATGGTCAACGGGCCGCTATGCGACGAGCCATGGATGACGCCGGTATTCAGGCAAAAGATGTGGCTACCTGGGATATGCACGCCACCGCCACTCCGGGCGATTGGACAGAGCTACAAAACGCCATGTCAATCTTGCCTAAAAGCACGGCACTCACCGCACGCAAGGGCACTTTTGGCCACGGCATGTCAGTGTGTGGTGGCTGGGAGTTAACGGCCCAGCATCTGGGGCTTAGCCAAGGCAAAGTTCATCCCATACATGTCTCTACAGACGAACTTCACGAACAAATAAAGGCATTTGAAGATGTCATTGTGACGGATGAGCGCCTTGTGGACGGCACGATCGCAGGCAAGATCAACATGGGCGTGGGTGGCGTGAACGCCTGTGTTATCAGCAAACGCTGGGACTGAGGCCGCCGATTGCGTCGTTTCTTTGCAGCATTTCTATTTGCACTCTCGATTCTCATGGGCGCTACGGCTGTCATTCTGGTGCTTCCTTTTTCGCGCAGAACAATGCCCACCCGCATCATGCAGTGGTGGGGTAGGACCGTGCTTTGGGGCGCTGGTATCAAGCTCCAAGTTGAAGGTCTTGAACACGTGGATGCAAATAGGCCGTGCATTTACATGTCCAATCATGAAAGTACCATCGATATCCCCGCATTGATTGCGGCATTGCCCGTTCACTTGAGGTTCGTGTACAAGCAATCCTTGGGTTATGTTCCCTTTGTGGGTTGGGCCATCTGGGCCATGGGTATGGTTCCAATTGATCGTTCTAACCGGTCCAAGGCGATGGTGAGCCTGAAAAAGGCGGGTAAGCAGGTTAAGTCAGGTCTGCCTGTCTTGATCTTTCCCGAAGGGACGCGCGCTCATGGAACCGGTCTATTGCCCTTCAAGAAGGGCGGGTTTGTACTCGCACTGAATGCGGGTCTGGATGTGGTACCCATTACGCTGGTTGCCTCGCACAAGTTGTGCTCACGTAACTCGTTTTTGGCGCGTTCCGGCGTACTCCGAGTGGTCATACACCCACGTATCCAGGTCGAGAACGTAGCGTCCGTGCCGCGCGATCAACTAATGCAACGTGTACGCGAATCGATGAGCTCAGCGATTAATTACTGACCAGATACCTGTCGTCATCTTCAGGTAGTCGAATTTGATAGGACGATCGAACATCGCCATTAATTCGGATTTTCCATTTACCGCCCGCAAAGACCATGGCGCCGTAGGCTCCCCCTTCGATGGCCTCGTCGCCCTCGCCAAAAATGGGGACGCCATCTCGGCGATACGCTTTGACGACAAACTTGATGGCGTTTCTGCCCGTTACAACCTTGTCACTGACCATGAGGATGAAGTCGGGATTGTATGGGCTTAAGGCTTTCAATACACCTGAAAGTTCGCGGGGGCTGGTTACGGCGGACTGAATGATGCGCAAACCCGTTTCGGATGACGCGGTACCAAATTGACCCTCTAATTCGGGGCTTGACTTTGGATTCCAGAGCACCACGCATGAAGTGGCCCCAGGCATTAGGCCTTGGATCACTTCGATCTGTTGTTTCAGTTGGTTTTGTGCCCACAGAGTCGCTTGTAGCAAGCCCAACATCATCAATGTGCGCACCATTGCAGTCACCTCCAGCACAAAACCCGAACCCAGTTGAATCAGAACTAAGCAACTTGGGTTAATGGCATTGTAGCACAAGGTATGTCAAGTAACTTGCATCACTTTGTGGGGAAATGAATCATGCTAGGATCCAGATTTCTACAAGAGGAACTGTTGGCTAAGAAGAGCGACCACTCCTATTGGGCCCTGTTGAGGGATCATTCGCAGTACCGACGTCTCTACATCGCACGAACCGTGTCGCTGCTTGGAGATTGGTTTAATTTATTGGCTTTACTGACGTTGCTTCGTTTGACCACGGATAACACAGGCAGTGTGGTCGGCGGCCTATTCATCATGAAGCTGTTGCCTACCTTTTTGTTGGGTCCAATAGCCGGTGTGGTAGCCGATCGATATTCCCGCGTGAAGGTAATGATGTGGAGCGACCTCGCCCGCTTCTTCCTGACAGCGCTTTACTTCACGGTCCCGCTCTTGTCAGGTGGCCATCTCATAGCAATTTACCTGTTAACAGGGTTGCATGCGGGCGCATCTGCCTTCTTTGAGCCTGCACGAACCGCGACTCTGCCCAATCTGTTACCCACCCATATGATCGTGCGAGCGAATGCATTGGGCGCTATGACATGGAGTGGGATTTATGCATTGGGCGCGGCAATAGGAGGGGTTGTCAATGAATTTGCCGGTTGGCAAATGACTCTGATGATTGATGCCTCGAGTTTTTTGTTCTCGGCCTACATGGTTGGACGCATTGTGGTGTCGCAACGAAAACCGCAACCGGATACTGAATCCACCGGCAAAATGGCAGAAGCGATTGAATACATGAGACGTGAACCTAAGGTCTTGTTCACCGTTTTGTTGAAGTCTGGCTGGTGCATTGCCGGAGCGATCCAGTTGGTTTTGACCTTGTATGGGACCCACGTCTTCAACTACGGAGGGAAGCCTGACTTCGGGGTTGCTATGCTTTTTGTCTGTCGGGCTCTCGGTACCGCAATCGGACCGATTATTGGCCGCCGTCTGACTCGTGAAGAACCGCGGTCGATGTTGAGACTGGTCATCCTTTCCTTTTTTGTCTCGGCGGGTTTCTATGGCCTGTTTGGATTGGCGCAAACAGTATGGCAGGCATACGCCTGCGTCTTTATTGCGCACATGGGCGGCAGTATCATTTGGGTCTTTTCCACTGTCTTGCTGCAATGGAGGGTCGAAGACCGCTATCGTGGACGCGTGTTTGCAACCGAGTTGGGACTTGCCACGCTTTTGATTTCCATATCCACCTGGACTGTGGGCGCCATCAACGATTCAGGCTTTCCGCTTCAGCGGTTACCGGGCATGCTGGGATGGTTGTTGTTGTTATCAGGCGTTACTTTTACGCTTTGGCATCTCATTGGAGCTCGGCAGGGGCGGTTCGGGCACGGAGATGGTACACCTGGTGGCCGGTGAAAGTCAGTTCCAACACGTGATGGGTGGTCTCACCGTTGACTGAAACGATCACGCCTAGTTGCGGGTTCCAATGCCATTTCTCAAGCTTGAGTTGTGACCATTTAGCAACCCAGTCTTGAGCAGAAATTTGCTTTTCGTCCCAATCTACAAGGGCGTCAGAGGTGAAGAGTTGGAGCGCTTCATCCGCGTTTTGACGGGTCCAAAGTGACATCAGTGTTTCCACCCACTGTTGTTCACTCCAAGCGCGTTCTGGTTCGGCCTCAGCGGCAAGCATCGATCTAGTCCGCTCGTAAGCTGGCGTTTGGGATCGAGCTGGCGCCTGGTCAGTGGTGTCGGCTAATCGGGCCTCGGATTTGATAGGTGCAGTTGTCGGTGCGGCAAAGTTTCCAGGAGCTTCTGGTTCTGGAGCGGCTTGGACGGAGTCCATGAGGTCGGTTTCTTCGCGAGCAGATCCAGTTATGGGTGTCTCAGTCATCATGACTTCTTCCTTGTCCTCGGTAACGGCTTCGCCAGACGCGAAATGGGTTTCATCTTCTAAGGTGTCTTTGTTCAGAGTCCGATCAAGATCGAAGGAATCATGTTGCTGTTGCTTTTGCGCAGTTGTGCGTTTTGCCCCTGCCGATGCTTCGGAGGGTATTTCTTGGGCGATGGTTACAGGCGCAGGAAGGTCGTCAGCGGCGATAGGTTCAGGTTGGGTTGCGTCTGTTTTCTCAGCCACCTGTGCGTGTTCTTCAAAAGTAGTATTGGGTGTTTGCCTCTGGACGGGTGACCACAGGCTGATTCCGATGATCGCTACAGCTGCCAGAGGTAATATCCAATATTGCCACCGAATGGTTGGTTTGGCCTTGGCTGTTGTGGGCGGCGGAACCACTTCAGTCAGTAGCTTGAGCTGATGGTCTAGGCCTTCATAGATCGACAGCATGCGTTCGGCGTCGTCAGTCAACGCGTCTGCATATTGCTGACGGATGGCTTCCGGTTCCATGTCTTCCAGCAAAAGTTCAAGCTGGTCAAGCGTCAAAGGTTCAGTCAAGGCCCACCTCCGCAAGTTGTCGCGCCAGCCTAATGCGTGCACGCCGGATATGGGTCTTCACAGTGTTGAGGTTGTCACCCAGCATCTCTGCGATTTCCTTTTGTGGCAGGTCACCCACTGCCTCCAGCAAGAGCGTTTCCCGCTGTCGTTCGCTTAGTTGATGTAATGCATGGCGGAGGGTCCGCCATCGCGCTTTTGCAATCACCTGATCAATCGGTGCTGGTCCTTTGGACTCGATCTCCAAATCGGCGACATCACTCATCAGCTGATCTTTGCGCTTATGGCTGCGAAGCGTGTTGAATGCGATGGCAAACAACCATGATCTGAACCGTTCTGCATCTTGCAAGGTGTGCAGTGATTGGGTCACCTTCATCCATGTTTCCTGGTACACGTCCTCTGCCTCCGTGATCGATCGCAATCGCCCAACCAAGAATCCCCACAGGTCCTTGTGCACCGAGTCAATTAATGCATCCATTGAAGCGCGGTCACCCGCGACTGCTTGCTGCACCAAGGATATAGGGGGATTGTTCATGAATCAGGCTCCAGCCATCCAGAAAGGAGACGCGTATGCATGCGACAAGTTTCACCCATAGCATAACGCCGATAAGATTTTCCGCGAAATTGGCCGATAAGGTGAAACATGGTTTAATGTGAATACCCACGTACTCCCACGATTCCGGGTGCGAACACCTTGAAAATGCTTTTGATTTCTGAGCCGCTAGATGCGCTTGAGCCGTTTGCCGATCTACTGACAAGCGAAGGGCATCATGTGGATCGCGCACAAAATGGCATTGAAGCCAATGACTTGATCCTAACGGGTTTGGCGGTGAGTTCACCTTACGAATTAATTGTGTTGCACCACTCGCAAAACAAATCAGATACCCGTGAACTGATTAAGTATTGGCGCAACCAGGATCCCTTTCTGCCTTTGGTGTTGATTTCGATGCCGCAAACGCTCACGGACCAAGACTTGAGAGCGTTGGGTCTTCTGGATTGCATTCCCGAAGATACCCCGATACAGCTGGCCAAAAACAGGCTGGATTTATTGCAACAGACCGTGGCCTTGGGGTCCACCTACCGTGTGAAGGCCGATATTTTGACAAAACCTGCGTCCATGAACGACCCTTTGGCTTCCGTCAACGAAGCCCTGGATCACATTCAGGACCGAGTCACGGTACGTGCGGTAGCTTTTGTCAGTTATACGGCAGTGATCAACGATCCCATCATGCAGTTGGGTAAGCATCTGGAAATATATGATCAAATTTGGTTGGATGACCTCTGCGAACAGGCGTTTGAACGCTTGGAACCCATACTCAAATCCAACCGCATGGTTTTCGAGCCATCAGAATCCCCACGCTACCTTTTTCCAATATCTACGACGCGTGGGTGGGAAGGACTTTTGGTGTTCTTTGCACCGGAAACAGGTCGTACCAACATGGACCCGGTTGTTGCGGGACAGTACACCACCATTGCCGATGGCGTTAGAGCCATGTTGGAGCATGTACGTTGTCGGGAAGCCCTCCAACGAGCCAAGCGTTCGAAAATGGAATACATGTCCATTCTTTCCGAGCGGATTCGTCAACCCATGGCAACCCTACAAGGGACCAGCGATCTACTTATGATGGTCGATACCGACGAGACGATTAAGAACATGACATCTCGAATTGCACACAATGCAAGAATGGCGACCACCATGCTGGAAGATATCATCGAGTTGGGGCGAATCGATGATGGCATGCTGGTGATCCATCCCGAGAAACTATCGATGAAGTCGTTTCTTAAGCGACTCGTGGACCAACTCAGCTTGATGTTCTCGGAAAAGAATCTGCGTGTGGTGTTGGCGATTGAAAATGACGATGAAGCGATGGTCGTTGGTGACCCTGAAAAGCTGGCGCGTGTGTTTACGAATCTTTTGACCAATGCGGTCAGATATTCTCCAGAGGACGCAAGTATCACGATCAGCATTGCGTCTGACGACGATGACTGGATTCGGATTACGGTTGCCGACCAGGGCCCCGGGCTGATGGCAGGTCAAGAAGAGACCATTTTTGAGCGGCCAGAGCCAGCCCAACATGCCACGATCACCGAACAAGGGATTGGCCTTTACCTCTGTCGCAAGTTCATCACAGCCCATGATGGGCATATCTGGGTGGAAAGCAATTTGGGCTTTGGCTGTGCTTTCCACGTGCGCCTGCCACCTTCACACGTGCAATGGGACGACAACAGCCCGTCGTCTATGGCCGCCGGAGCATAATTACTGCTTCAGGACTGCTGGTCTCGCTCCTGTAAGAGAAAGTCCATACTGAGCCGGGCATGTCTCAGGTGCGGGATCACAATGGAGCCACCCACCACCAGGGCCACATTTAGAGCATCTTCCAATTCTGCCTCGGTGAACCCTGCTTGGACACACTGTTCCAAGTGGTAGTCAATGCAGTCATTGCATCTCAATACCGCAGATGCCACCAGCCCTAAGAGTTCCTTAATACGTCCTGGCAGGGCCCCGTCGCGGTAGCATTGGCTGTCCAGTGAGAAGAATCGTTTGATACCCAAATGGTCCGTATCGAGTACGCGCTGGTTGGCATGAGCGCGGTGTTCGCGGAACTTCTCAAATGGCTGTTTCTCCATTTAGTCACCGTCCAGCAGGTTGCCAAGCGCACCTAGGACGCTGCCTTCACCTTGTCTGCGACCGCCGGTTTGAGGCGCCGCAGCATAAATGCGATCGGCAAGACGCGAAAAGGGAAGCGACTGCAGCCAAACTTTGCCGGGACCAGTCAGCGTGGCCAGGAACAATCCCTCACCACCGAAAAACATGGACTTCAGACCCTTGACCATTTGCACATCGAAGACAACTTGCTTGGTGAACGCCACGATGCAACCCGTGTCAATGCGCAGTGTTTCTCCTGCTTTGAGCTCGCGTCCGACAATGGTGCCGCCCGCTTGAATAAATGCTCGTCCATCGCCATTCAGGCGTTGCATGATGAAGCCTTCCCCGCCAAAGAATCCAGCACCAATGCGCTTGTTCAACGCAATCCCAATTTGGGTGCCCATGGCAGCGCAAAGAAACGCGTCTTTCTGGCAGATGATCTCGCCACCGATTTCTTTCAAATCAATGGGAATGATTTTTCCGGGATAGGGTGCGCCAAAAGCGACGCGCTCCTTGTTGTGCGCTTTGTTCGTAAACCAGGTCATAAACAGTGATTCACCCGTGAACTTGCGTTTGACGCCCTCCCAAAGCTTGCCGCCGAATCCCTGGTCGGGCTTGGAACCATCGCCAAAACGCGTTTCCATCTCGATGCCCGCCTCCATGTACATCATGGCGCCGGCCTCTGCGATTACTGTTTCCTGCGGATCCAACTCGATTTCAACGAACTGCATTTCCTCGCCAAATATCTCGTAGTCGATCTCATGGGACACCTGAAATCCGGGTGTGGGATCCGGTGGGGGTGGCGGTACCTCCATGTGCAATGCGGATATTTGGCCGATGGGGGTCCAGTTGGCCATGCCCGATGTGAACGCTGGCGTCTCGTTGTTCAATTCGCCCGTGCGAAGTTTATTGAGCAGGTCGTCCTTACTCATGGGGCCCACTTGTTGGCCAGCTATAGCGACATACCAAACGTTATCCGTCATGCGTTCCTCCACCCAAATTCTTTAGCAAATTGTAACGGAAGGTGCCCGCCGAATCAATCATAACGGGCACCGTTCGTGTTGCATAAAGGCTTTGCTTCTAATCGTTTACAACTGAAGCCTGTGTGGTGAATTTCAATTGATCACCTTTCAGTGATACGTGAATACGATCTGTTTCGTTCAGACTGCCATCCATCAGCGCAATGGAAAGAGGGTTGAGTAACAGGTTCTGAATCGCTCGCTTCACTGGACGCGCGCCAAATGCTGGGTCATACCCCGCTTCAGCAAGGAAATCCAAGGCAGAAGGATCCAGTTCAATTGTGAGATTACGCGCTTTGAGTCGGTCGTTCACTTCCTTGATTTGCAGTTCGACGATTTGCATGATCATGTGGTGTGTGAGCATTTCAAACGTCACAATGTCATCCACGCGGTTGATAAACTCAGGCCTGAACTGCTGTTTGAGCCGGGCCAGGATTTGTTGTTGTTTCTCGTTGATTGGCAGCTCCGTATTCGCTGCAATGTCGGATGCAAGATTGCTCGTCATGATGATCACGGTGTTGCGGAAGTTAACCGTTCTTCCTTTTCCATCCGTCAAACGACCATCATCCAGGATCTGCAGGAGGATGTTGAATACATCGGGATGTGCTTTTTCGATCTCATCCAAAAGGATGACGGCGTAGGGAGATCGACGTACCTTTTCAGTGAGTTGTCCGCCCTCGTCGTAACCTACGTAACCTGGAGGAGCGCCAATCAATCGCGACACTGCGTGCCGTTCCATGTACTCCGACATGTCTAGCCGTATCATCTTGTGCACGTCATCGAATAGGAGCTCGGTGAGACGTTTGGCCAACTCAGTCTTACCCACACCCGTGGGTCCCAGGAACATGAAGCTACCCAGCGGTCGATTGGGGTCGCCCAAGCCACTCCGTGATCGGCGGATGGCATTCGCTACAGATGAAACCGCTTGGTCTTGGCCAACGAGGTGTTCATGGAGCCGTTCCTCCAGTTTGAGGATTTTCTCGGTTTCCGATTCCAACATTTTGTTCACGGGAATACCGGTCCACAGTCCCACCACACGCGCCACATCTGCGTCGGTGACTTCTTCGCGCAGCAGACTGCCCTCGCGTTGCACGTCTTGCAGTTGTTGTTCCACGGCTCGCGCCGTCTTCTCCAATTCCACAAGCTTGCCGTAACGGAGCTCTGCTGCTTTGGTTAGGTCACCTTCGCGTTCAGCCTGTGCCGCTTCCAGCTTGGCGGATTCAGCATCTTCTTTGGCTTCACGTAGTTTTTGAATCAACTGTTTCTCGTGTTGCCAGCGATGCTTTAGGGCAGCGAGTTCTTCGTCTAGATTGGCGATGGCGTGACTCAGCTCGTTTATTCGACCTTCGTTTTGCGTGTTTGCATCCATGTTCAGGGCTTGAAGCTCGATTTCCATTTTGGTGCGTTGGCGCATCGCGGTATCAATCTCAAATGGCATGGAGTCGATCTGCGTTCTCAATGTGGAGGCCGCCTCGTCAATCAAATCAATCGCTTTGTCGGGTAGGAATCGGTCGGAAATGTACCTTTGCGATAGCTGAACGGCTGCCACGAGTGCCCGGTCGCGGATGGAAATGCCGTGAAATACTTCGAACCGTTCTCGCAAGCCACGCAAAATGGCCAAAGCTGAAGCTTCATCCGGTTCCTGTACCAGAACTGGTTGAAAACGCCGCTCAAATGCTGCGTCTTTTTCGATGTGTTTCTTGTACTCGTTGAGCGTGGTTGCGCCGATGCAGTGCAGTTCACCCCGAGCAAGGGCAGGCTTTAACATGTTGGACGCATCCATCGATCCTTCAGCCGCGCCAGCACCCACAATGGTGTGCAATTCATCGATGAATAGAATAATCTCGCCCATGGATCCTATGACTTCATCAAGAAGCGCCTTGAGGCGGTTTTCAAATTCACCGCGGAACTTAGCACCTGCAATCAATGCTGCCAGGTCCAGTGACACAACCCGCTTTCGTTTAAGGCTTTCTGGTACATCTCCAGCCACAATGCGCAGTGCCAAACCCTCAGCGATGGCGGTCTTGCCGACTCCTGGCTCACCAATCAGAACCGGGTTGTTTTTGGTTTTTCGCGAAAGTACTTGGACCACGCGCCTGATCTCTTCATCGCGCCCAATGATAGGGTCCAGTTTGTTGGTACGCGCCCGGTGTGTCAGGTCAATGGTGTATTTTTCCAGTGCCTGGAAGGTGTCTTCCGGGCTCTGGTCGTCTATAGACTTCCCGCCACGCACCTCTTTGAGGGCCAGCATGATGCTTTCTTCGCTGACGCCTTGTTGCTTGAGCCAGCGCGCCAGTTCGTTCTTCTGCTGTTGATGCATGGCCAACACGAAATGCTCGGTTGAGGTGTACCGATCACCCATCTTCTGAGCGAGACTGTGGGCTTGGTTCGCAATCTGGACTAGTTCACGGCCTACCTGCGGTTCCAAATCTCCGCCACTTACTTTGGCCTGGCTTTGGAGACGCGATTCAAGAACCTGCTGCAAAGCTTGAGGATCCACGCCGATCTTCTGCAGCAGGGGTCTGGTGGATCCGTCCTTTTGTGAAATAAGTGCCAGTGCCAGATGATCTATGTCTACGTGACTGTGCTGAAAGGACTGAGCAAGCTGGACCGCCTGCGCAAAAGCTTCTCGAGCCTTGAGTGTAAGTTGTTCAAATCGCAGCATAACGCACCTCCATCCACCCTATTTTACACAATATGATCTTCTTGCGCGCAAAAAATTTGACAAAACAACGCTAAGGTATTTGGGTCTCCGGTTTGGAGTTACCTGATCTGCGCATCTTTGCTAGAGTGGGGCGTGAGGTGAATGATGACTCAACTTTCTGGAAAACGGGTGTTGATTACGGGCGCAGCGCAGGGGATTGGCTTTGCCATCGCACGCGCCTTCGCCGAGAAGGGGGCCGAGATTGTGCTCACCGATGTGCAAAGTGAGGTGTTGGATCGTGCCCGCGCCACTTTGACGGGCGAAGGCAAGAACGCTCATGCCTATGTGATGGACGTCACCGATCAAAATGCGGTACTTGCTACGCGTGACGCCGTCCACAAAGATTTGGGACCCATTGACGTGCTCGTGAATAATGCGGGTATCGTGTTTGGCGGTGCTTTTCTAGATGTCCCGCTGGAAAAACATAGATTAACTTATGGCATTAATACGCTTGGGGTCATGGGGGTGACTCATGCTTTTCTGCCAGATTTGATCGCCAAACCTGAGGCCCACCTCGTGAATCTTGCCTCGGCATCCGGCTTTTTGGGACTGCCCTACGGCACCACCTACGCCTCCAGTAAATGGTCCGTCATTGGTTTCAGCGAAAGTATCCGGCTTGAATTGGAGCAGTTGGGCCACAAGCATGTGCATGTGACCACAGTCTGTCCCAGCTACATTAATACCGGTCTATTCGAAGGGGTGAAAGCACCCTTGTTGACCCCAATCCTAGATCCGAAAAAACTGGCTCAGCAGATTGTGCGGGCGGTCTCGAAAAACAGGATTTTCCTCAGAACGCCCTTTATGGTGAAGACCGTGCCTTTGTTGCAGGGTTTGCTACCTCGTCGAGCGGTGGATTGGATTCAGGCCAAATTTGGGGTTACCGCCAGCATGAGTTTTTGGCGTGGGCACGGTGCGAAATAATCAGTCCTTCATGATGTAGACAAGGGACACATACGGCGGAAGGTGTTCGGCTTCTTCTACTTGCAGGCTGTGTTGATGGGCCCTGATCGGTAATTGATAATCGTTGTCCTTATCGACGCCAACACGTGTCCCCTCGGCATCGCCCGTGGTACCTGTATGCGCATGGGTGGATGAGCCACCTTCGGTCAATAATTCTTCCATGGAGCCGCCCATGATGAAGCGTCCGCGTAAGTCAGGCGTCACCAATCCGGTGGAAGTCGTGCTGCCATCGCACAAGGTATACCCGGCAGGGATCGATGGACCTGCAAAGGCGATAACCGTGCCACTTGGCAAAGACGCGCTGTTTGATTTCTCCGGCAGGCATCCCACCATCAATGACAGGACAACGATTGCGAGTAGGGGTCTGAACATAAGTATGCTCCTGAGGTTGAAATTGTGGTTGATGAGCGGCTAGTATAGCACCGGTATCTGTGAATGTTCCGTCACGTAGAAGGGGAGAACGATGTTGTTGATGATTGCCATATTGTGTATGGGCCCTCAAGCTTCAGGACGCCAGCTTTCTGGCAAGGTCGTGGAGGTGCTCACCGGATCAAAGATTGTCGTCAACGCCAAAGGCAAGCGATTTTTGGTAAGCCTGCGCGAGGCGGACTGCCCGGAGCCGGGCCAACCTTATTTCAAAGATGCGCTAGCCTTGACTGAATCGCTGGTAGATGGGCAGTTTGTCATTGTCACGATTGAGTCCGCAAACGAAGATAAGATTGTGGGTGAAGTCCAATATATCAACAGTCAGAATCTCTCATTTCAGTTACTTAAGGCTGGCATGGCTTTTTGGTCGCCGGAAACAGGTAAGGTCAACTCCTACAAGAACATGGAGCAGAATGCTCGGGACTCAAAGACGGGCATGTTCAAAACACCGGACCTGACACCTCCATGGGAGTACCGCGAGAATATCAAAGCGGAAAACGATAAGAAACGTTCCAACTAATCAAAGAATTCTCTTGCGCTGTGGGATCACAGTAGGGCAAAAGCCCGCACCGGGAAGGAACCCAAGCCCTCGACTTTGGGTGGTACGGCAAAGAATCGGAAGGCCTTGTTAGAAAGCGGTGAGAGTCCCGTCAGATGCTCGACGATGGGTATGCCCGCCTGGAGCAGTGTTGTGTGCACGGGTCTTATCGGGTCCCGATTGTCATCGATGTTGAGCGCGTCAATACCGACGAGTGCCGCCCCCTGGTTCACCAATTCCAGTGCGGTTTCTGCTGCCAGGAACGGGTAATCCACGGCGTATTGGGGTGTCCCGAAGTGGATGCTCCAACCGGTATGAAACAAGACCGCTTTGCCGGAAACGTCAAGACCCGCCAGACTCTCCGGTCCAATGGACCGGGAGGCGGCTTGGACCGAAACAAGGATACCCGCCAAGTTGGCAATGGTGCTCAGATCCAATCTGGAAATGTCAGATCCCTCGATAAACCGGTGGAAGGGCGCATCCAGATAGGTTCCCGTGTTGGCGACCATTTCAATTTGGCCTATGTGAAAAGTGGTGCCCGGCCCGTAGTGCTGGACTGAGTCATCATGATCAATCAAGGCGCGAATAGACGGGCTGGGCAGCCCGGGATAGGTGATCATGTCATGGGTTATGGTGTGACTGAGGTCAACAAACATCTGTCCCTCCTTAATTTGCTTGGATAGGATAGTGGGTACGTATCGAAACGGGAGGGTATGATGATTCGACCAAGCCATTGCCCCATGGATTGTCCCGATACCTGTGCTCTGGATATTACTGTGGAAAATGGTCGCGTGGTGTCTGTGGCACCGAGCGAGGCGCACAATTCGAGCGGTTTCATATGCTCCAAGATCGCCAATTTCCATAAACGTGTCTACCATGAATCGCGTGTGTTGCGGCCGCTCAAACGCCGCGGTCCCAAAGGGACCGGTCAATTCGAGTCCATCTCATGGGAACAGGCCATTCATGAAATCGCACACCTCTTTAAGGAATTATCGACGCAATATGGACCGGAAAGCATCGTTCCCTACCATTACGGAGGGTCCAACGGATATTTGACCGAAGAATTCTTGGATCGTCTCTTTTTTGATCGGATTGGGGCATCTCGTTTGTCCAAGACGTTGTGTGCGGTGCCAACCACTTTGGCTGCCAGTGAGATGTACGGCAAGATGCCCGGCGTCGCTTTTGACGATTTTCCCTTCGCAAAGACGATTGTGATTTGGGGCGCTAACCCCAAAGTATCCAACACGCATTTGGTCCCCAAACTGAAGGAAGCAAGAAAACAGGGCGCGTTTATTTGTGTGATTGACCCGATCAACAACTTCTCAGACCGAGAAATCGATTTAAATCTGCCCATTCGCCCTGGAGCGGACGGCCCTTTGGCGCTGGGACTTTTGAATCATTGGCGTCGAAAAGACCAATTGGATCAAGACTTTCTGGACCAAGCGACCCATGGACAGGAGGCGCTATTTGAAGCTGCAAGGGCCTGGGACCTGACTGCTGTTTCCGACGTAACCGGCCTATCCATGCGCGATATCGAGGTGTTGGCGGATCGCCTGGCGACGAACCGACCGGGGCTGATTCGGTGTGGTTGGGGTCTTGAGCGCAATAGAAATGGAGGACTATCGGCTGCAGCCATATTGGCGATCCCTGCCGCTTTGGGTCTTTTTGGTGTGCGGGGCGGCGGTTATACGCTTAGCAATAGCGGGATGGCCAAGTTTGAAGCCGAACGCGTCTTAGGTCAGTTTTCGTCGAGCTCCCGCCAATTGAACATGACTCAGATGGCGTCCTGGTTGAATGGCTCAATGGATCCGCCAGTCAAGGCATTATTTGTATACAACGCTAATCCGGTGGCAAGTACCCCAAACCAACATAAAGTGATCCAAGGTTTGATGCGTCAAGATCTGGTGACCATTGTCCATGATCAAGTGATGACGGACACGGCGAAACTGGCGGACTACGTATTGCCGGCCACTACCTTTTTGGAACACAGCGAGATCAGACGCAGTTATGGATCGTACGTGGTGGCCGGAATCAGACCTGTGACGGGCCCTGTGGGTGAATCGCGTTCCAATCGTGAGGTATTCTCAGCACTAGCGCAAGCGATGGGCCTCAAAGACGAAGCATTTACTTGGTCCGAGGAAGAATGCATGCAAGCTGCCTTGGATGCGGTGACCCTCCTTGATGGTTCACTCGACGCAGACCTACTGATTCAGGGTCGCGCCCAAAAGGTGACGTTTCAAAGTGCGCATCCGATCCAATTCAAGAATGTCACCCCGATGACGCCAGACGGCAAGATCCAATTAAACCCATCCTGCCTTGCGCCACACGGCTATTCCTGGCTCAAACCCGACGAATCCGAACACCGGTTTCAATTAATTTCGCCCGCCACATCCAAATTGGTGAACAGCAGCTTGGGTGAATTTCAATTACCCCAACTGATCGTGCAGATCAATGATCGCGATGCACAATCAATGGGCATCGAAAATGGCGAAAAAGTGAGGGTATGGAATCACCTGGGTGAAGTCGTGTGTCCTTGCAAAGTCACGTCTTCTATTCGATCGGGTGTTCTGTCCATGCCCAAAGGGGCTTGGCGGCGATCCAGCGAGAATACTTATACGTCGGTAGCTTTTTGTTCTGATGAAGTGGGTCATGTGGGCGGCAATGCATGTTTCAATGACACGCGGGTGTCGGTAGAGCCTTGGCCTCAGTTGTAGTCCGGATGTAATCCTAACTCTTTTCTCAGTTGACGATCGCCTTGATGGTTCTTATTCCAATAGGCTTCTCTAATGGTGTGCGTTCTTGAAGCCTTCGTTTCGGTCATCCCCTTTGTCGAGACCAATCGTTCGGACCAGGACTGGATCACATAGGGGAATTGTGGCTCGAACGAGATTGACAGGGTTCTGCTTCCATCGGCATAAGTCAGGGTATAGGTGGTCAATTCGTCAGTGGTACGCAACGCGCCGTTTGCTTGGACAACCGCCAAATCAAGGTGCTTGAAACGCGTATGGACACTGCCCGGAATGAGATCGAAATTGCCGGTGGGTAACATTTTGGGGTTTAAGCGGATGAGCGTCCAAATACCGTCCTCTGCCATGGCCTGAGGCAGCATAAGTTGCTGATCGGCTTCATCTTGAAAATAGGAATGGCTTAGCACTTGCCATCCTGCATCGCGATGATTGAATTGCAAATATGTATGACCACACCATTCTTGCACGGACGTGGATATTTTGAGCGTTTGCTCGGGTGTGCCAACGGGTGTGAAGATAGAGGTCATGGTGCTGTACGGGTAAATACCGGTATTGAATCGACGCATCATGTTCAGCTTGAGGATGGGTACGGCGTGTGTCTTGGGGCCATGTTCGTGCTTCACCTGAAGATCGCTCAGAAAATCTTCAGTGACGAATACAAGAACCGCTTCACCGGTATGAATGTCGCCGTAGCGCGATTGTTGCAATTCGAAGCGTGAGATTTCAGCCAGTCCCTGATACCAGTAATCCTTGTCACCTGGAACCGACCGCGTATTGGTTGTTTGACCGCTCGAAAATGCAGTTAATAAGCTGAACAGCAAAGGGATCTTACCCATACTCAATCTCCACTTCGTATCCTTGGTACTTACGTATGTTCATGACGCCCTGTTCAAAAACCCAGTACTGACCCTTTATCCCCAGCAAGCGAGAAGAAAGAATAGGGTTCTTGTGGAGGTCCCAGGTTTTCAGTTTGGGCGGTGGATGGGGTAAAGGGTATTCAAACATCCGCCACGATTCATTCATCCAAGTGACTGGGCCGTCCAGAGGCAGGGTAGGGATTTTGTCTTTGAGGTGGTTGACGACGGTAGCGACAACACTTTGCGGATCGTGGTCGGTTTTGGAACCCTTTAACATGGCCCGCCAATCGGTTTGGTCGGCCACCAGTTCGCGACACGCATGCTCTAACAATCCTGAATCCCGCCTGGTGGTTACCTGCGCGATGGGCAAAGCTTGGGTGGCACCTTGGTCCAACCAGCGCGTGGGGATTTGCGTCATGCGTGTAATTCCCACCTTGATGCCTGAAGTGATGGCGAGATAGACCACATGTGGCTGCATGCAATGGGTCTGCGCCCATTCAGGATCGCGACAGGTGCCAGCGGCGAAGTGACACAGATCGGGTCGCACGATGCAGGTATCACACTGGGCCAGGCGCCTCATGCAAGGGAAGCAATAGCCCTGATTGAATGTTTTCTTAATGTTGCGGCTACAGTGGATACAGGCAATATGGCCAGTGAACCTGAGTTGGAACTGGCAACCGATCACGCCGCTTAGGTCCAGCTGTTGCTCGTCCAGTCGGAATAGGTACCTTGCTGGGCTGGCATCCTCAATGCGCATCTTGCGCAGGAATCCACGCATCAAATACGCCTTTCCCAGTGTAGATGGGATCGAGTCTCCGGTGCCTGCGCCAGATCATCAAGCAGTGTCTTGGGGTCATTGGCCACCGACAGTTGGTCCAGCGACTGTTGCGGGATGAATCCCTGAGCACCAGCCTGGTGAACGAAGTCTATTAGACTGTCGAAGTAATTATCGATATTGAGCAAACCCAGTGGCTTACGGTGTAGTTCCAGCTGCGACCAGGTCCAAACCTCGAACAGTTCTTCCAATGTACCGATACCTCCGGGCATAGCGATGAAGGCATCGGATCGTTCGGCCATGGTAGCTTTACGATCGTGCATCGAAGTGACGGTAATCATCTCCGACAAACCTGTATGACCCACCTCGCGAGCCACTAGGAAATCCGGAATCACGCCCACCACGTGGGCACCCGCGCGTAGGGCGGCATCGGCAAGGATACCCATCAGTCCCACTTTGCCACCGCCGTAGACGAGGTTGAAACCGCGATGTCCCAGGGCTTCACCCAGTGCGCGCGCACCTTCGCCAAATGCAGCACGTTCGCCAGTGCGCGCACCGCAGAACACACCGATGGTCTTCATTTCAGGTTGAAACTCAGATCCAATGTCACGATGAGTGGTCTGTGATCGGACACGGTGAACAAGTCTCGCTTTTTGAAGTGTTGCGTGTCCCAAAGTGGTTCCACATGCGTGTGGATGCTCTCATTGTTGTCTTGGGGTGGGCGGATCAGGGATCTCGAAACCAAGATGTGATCAATGAGGTTGTATTCACCCCGGAAATTATACGTCCAACGGTCACTCCAATGTTGGGGTAGCACGTACTTGCGATCGGCTGTTTGGATGAGTGCCTCAAAAAGATCGTCGCGCCCGCGGATACGGCGAATCGCAGGTTGACCAATGTGATCGTTGAGGTCTCCAGCTACGATCACGTGCTCACCGTTCATGAGGTAAGGCAAATAGGAACGTCGAATAATCGTGGCCTGGGCAACGCGTTTTTCGTCTTTTTCATGACCGCCCAACTCGCTGGTGAGATGGGTTACGAAGAGGTGGACTTTGTGGCTGCCCAGTCGGACGACTACATGTAAACCCTTGTCGACGGTTGCCTCATCCTCGGTATAGGGCTCATCCATTTCTGCATCGTAGAATGCGACCCCGTCAATGCGCTCCGATATCACGTCCAATGGGAATCGTGAAAGAACGGCGACGTTTTGACCGGTGTGTGTATCAGCCGATTTGGCCGCGGACATGTAGGCAAAGGTCCGCCCATGTTTTGCAAATGCATCTTGCAGCAGCTTCACTTCTTCGGCCGTACCAACTTCCGTGAAACACCAGATATCCACGTCCAAAGGCACCAGAGCTTTCGCAACCGCATCCGTAGCTTCCATGAGTTTGGCGTGTCTGAATCCTGGCTTGGACCAGGCCTCAATATCGGCAGGCTCTTCCAGTTCAAAGCGATAACCATACTTGATATGTATTTTGTTTTCGTTGAGAAATTCGGCATTAAACGTGCCCATGGTGACGGAGCTACCGGCGGCCAAACAGGGCGAAATCATCAGAATGAAGCAAAGGTATTTCATGGTCCCTCATCTATGCAAAGTGGCAGGACATTATAGCGGCACTCTAGCCTTCAACGTTCAGCTTCCGCGAACGCATCATCACTTTTGGGTAGGTCGCTTGACCTAATCACCCAGGGTGGGGAAGAGTGGCACCATATCGCCGCGTCGGTAAATCTTGCGATCACCCAAATTGGAAATCATGCCGGACTGAAGCTGGTAGCGAATCCGGGAAACGATGTAATCAAAGTTCTGCCGCACGTTTGAGGGCTGTACGTCGGCAAAAAGGCGCTCAATGGATTGAAGTTGCGCCAGCAGGGCGTCCTGCGTATTCACTGCAACCTTCTTTTTCTTCGGCTGTGGGGTGGCTTCTTTTTGGGTGCGCTTCTCTTTCAGGCCGCTGAGAATGTATAGCTCGTTCAATTCGTCCTGGAAGTCTTCCTTGTGTTCGGGTGTGGCCTTGGGTTCCGGTTCGGGACTCAATAAATAGGGGATCCGGCTGCTGTTGGCTTGATGATACGACTCAGATTCAATGATCCAACCCAAGTTTTGAATGCGTAGACGGGGTGACAACATCTGAGTTAGCTGCGCCACAAACGGTTCAATGACTTGCGTATATGAATTCTCCAGTCCATCAAAACGGTTGAGGACATAAAAGACGTCGAAGTTGTCGATCATGGATTGGAGCAATAGGGAAACCGGGTGGCCCGGAAATTCTTGGTGGACCCGCCGGTAGAAAGCATCCAGATTTTCAATGTGGTCACTGTAGGAATCTTCGGTCTCGTCAATTAGATTTTTCACTTGAGCATAGTCGAGTTTGCCTTGAGGGAACTGCTGAAAAAGAGGCGAACCGGGATAGAACAGTGAGCGCAGTCGGCGGAATATCAAGGTCTTGACGATGTTAGAGGCAGCCAACGTGGCTGCTGGGTGCGACGGCGTAAACACCAAGACGCCACTATTGGTGGTGGGTAAGAAGTCCAGCACGGCTGGGTCGATTCCAGCTTTCAAGTCCAAAACCACGTATGCGGCGTCTAACTGGTTGATCGCATCGATCAGTCGATCACGTGCACGCTGGTTCATGTTGGCGATTTCATCAACCAGATGCAGGGGTGCTGCGATGAACCCAAATTGCTTGTATTCGCCTCGTGGATCAAGGGCAGGGCTCAAAGGCGTGATACATTGAGTGAGTGGTGTCTCTTTGCGAAAGAAATGGTAGAGATCGTTGGCGACAGGTGTGTTGATGACGCTGCGGACAGACGAGGTTCCGGTGTCCAAATCAATCAATACGGTTCGTCCGTATTGGGCGAGCGAAAGTGCAAGGTTAACCGCAAACGTGGTCTTGCCCACGCCGCCCTTACCCGAAGATACCGGGATAATCCTTTTGTGCATACTACTGCGCCTCAAGCCTTTGTAAAGGCAGACCCCGAACGAATTGCGTTGCAGGGCATCTTATCACGATGTGTGATCTGATCATGATGACCAGATCGAATTTACGTGGTAGTTCATGGTTCACATGGAATACGAAACTGGATAGGGTTAAAATGCCATTGAATGTTGGTTCCTCCATGAAGTTCATTCGCAACCTCAAAGCCATGATGTCTCGGTCGTCCGAAGATGAGACCGATCAGATCATTGCGCCTTCCGAGACTTTTGTTGTCGCGGCAGAGGGCGTTGTGCTCAACGGAGATGGATGCTCGTCGCTCCACGCGAAGATCTTTGAATTTCAGTGTGCCGATGGTTCAGTGGGCGCCGCCGCCACCGATGTAGGCATGGGCAAAGTACCGAACGAAGATGCCGTCGTCATTGTGCCTCGGTCATCGTTTGTATCGGTGATCGATGGAGTGGGCGGTTATTGGGGTGGACAGCACGCCGCATCGTTTTTTGGCGAGGGCATGCGACGTTTCCCGGACGATTGCGATCAAGCCATCCACTACGCACAAAGTCAGTTAAAAGCGATGAAGTTTGAGGAAAGCCTGAAACTATACGGCAGCAGCGCATGTTTCATCTCGGCGCGTATCTTTGTGGAGGAGGGTAAGCGGTGGCTGCGTATCGCCCAGACAGGTGATTGCCGACTCATGGTGTTTCGTGCCAATGGCGATTTGATCGAGTCTGAGGATGAGTCGTATGTCAACGATCTGGTCTCCAAAGAATTGATATCGCCGGACCAATCGACCTATCACGAACTGCGAAACAGAATCACTAATTCCTTGCGGCTAGCCTTCAAGAACAACGTCAGTCTCAATCCAAAACTCATATTGAACGGGGTTCGCAGAAGTCTGGATACGCCTCTTGAGTTGTTTCCAGGAGACCGCATTTGTATGGTCTCAGACGGGATTGCCGATAACTTGACGGCCCGAGAAGTGCGGGATCTTATCCGCGAAAAGACGCCAAAAGAGAGCATCGAGGTAATATCCGAGGTGACAGGTAGGCGTATGGCCTTTGGCTCGAGAATCATCGACGATCTGGTACGAAGTTTCCTGATGAACCAAGAGAACATCGCCGAAGATAAGACGTTGGATGCCGCGATGCTCAAGATCCGCGATCACAGCAGTCAATACCACTGGCTTTACAACGCCATATTCCATCGTGCCAGACATAGCCTTGGCAGATTTCCCGATGGTTTTGTGAGCAAACCCAGCCAGGATAATCGCGCGATGGCGGTTTTTGACATCCCTTCTTAGCCTTTCTGATGGCGAGGAACTGTGGCTTGTCGGGGATCTGAGTGTTCCCAGTCCGCGAGAATCGCTCTCAGTGCCGCAATGAATGCTAATGGCTGATCAAGGATCAGATGGTGGTGCGCTTGGGGTATCTCAATGAGGGGCGCCACTCGATTGAGTGCCTGGTACATGAACTTACTTGTTTCTGGCGGTACCACGGTAGAGAACTCGCCACGCATCATGGCAATCCGGCATTTCACCTTGGGCAGGCATTCCGCGAGGGGCTCACGCGTATAGTTGACGAATAGATTAGGATCGAACTTCCAGGTCCAGCCAGCGTCGGTTTGCTTGATAGATGTTCTTGCAATGTGTTGCATGATGTACTTGTTGTCACATGGCTGTTCAGGAACCAAACGGAAGCGGGACATGGCTTCTTCGGGGGTAGCATAGACCTTCGCACTTCGAAAACTCTTTCCATATTGACCCTCACGTGACTCTGGGTCCTGCTGGCGGACCGGTGAATCTACGATCACGGCACCCCCAAACATGTCTTGCCAGCGTGCGGCTGCAGCTAGGCTCACCAGTCCGCCCATGCTGTGACCAACTAAGATGGGCCGTGCAGCGAAGGGAACGGTGTGGCACACGGCATGGATATCTTCAGCAAATCGCGATACGGAATAATGGTCGCGCCAATCCGATTCTCCGTGTCCCGAAAGGTCTATGGCGACGACGTAATAATGGTGCGTCAGCAGGGGGGCCAGAAATTGCCACCAACCCAAATGAGCCACCCCACCATGAACCAGAACAATCCCTGGCAGATGGGAATCGCCCCAACACCGGTAATGGATCCTTCGCCCTTCAAGGTCCGCGTACGCATCTGTGTATGCCATGGAAAGGCTGGTCTCAAACCATTTGGGAACGTTCATTGAACACCTCGTCAGGGTGCATTTAAACACATGTTATGCTCGAATCCATGGAGAGCAGGCGCGCGTACTTTTTTGGATCAAAGGGCAATTTGTTGCGGGCTCATCAATGGGGTGCAGAAGGCCATGCCGTTGCGTTATTTCTGGGCGGAGGTTTAGAAAGTTGGATGAAACAGGTTAGCGAACACCTGTTGACGGTTGTGCATCTGAATGAGAAAGACCTGTCTGTTGCTGATATACAAGCTGCTTACAGCTATCTATCCAATCACATTGGGCCTGTGCGCTTGGTGGCAGCCTCCGGGGATTTGGCCAACATGTGTGTGCTTGCTGGCAAGAGGTGGCCAAGTCAAACGAGACTCGCAGCATGCGACCCAACTCCGGATGACGACGTGGAAAAGGAACTGCGTCATACGCGCCGCTCATTATTTGTGAGTCCGGCTGAAGGTGCATGGGCTGAAGGTGCGAAATCCTGCCTGCTTGGCGAATCAATTCAATTTGAGGATTGGTTCCTGCGAGGCGAAAATGAGTGAATGGCTGGATCTCTTTGTGACGGCATTTCAGCAATATGCGAGCTACATGTGGCGGGAAATCACGCACCCTCATTGGCATAATTATTTTTATTGGTTGATAGCCATCTCATTGGCAGTTTATGGCTGGGAGTTGATTCAGCCATGGCGGGTGTATCAGGCCCGCTTGCGCCGTGATTTTTGGCTGGATGCTTTCTATATGTTCTTCAATTTTTTTATCTTTTCACTGGTGGGATACCACGCGGCCAGTGAAGTGGCGGTCCATGCGTTTCGCGACATGTTGACTATGATAGGCGTGGAACATACGATAGCGATTCGATTGAATCAATGGCCCGTTTGGTCGCAGCTCCTAGCCTTATTTGTAGTCCGTGATTTTATTCACTTCAATGTCCATCGGCTGTTGCATCGGGTGCCATTCCTCTGGCGATTCCACCAGGTGCATCATTCCATTGTTGAAATGGGATTTGCCGGTCATCTTCGTTACCACTGGATGGAAAACGTGGTCTACCGCAGCCTTGAATACATACCCCTTGCCATGATTGGGTTCGGCATACAGGAGTTCATCATCGTGCATCTAGCGGCCTTAAGTATCGGCCACTTGAACCATGCCAACCTCGTGCTGCCTTTGGGGCCACTTCGCTTCCTGTTCAACTCGCCTCAAATGCATATTTGGCATCACGTGAAACAACTGCCCGAAGACCATCCCTATGGCATCAACTTCGGCATCAGTTTGTCCTTATGGGATTACCTGTTTGGCACCGCCTGCATCCCATCCAATGGTCGCGACATCGAACTCGGTTTTCCTGGCGATGAAAGCTTTCCGCGTGACTTTGTATCTCACATCATCTGGGGGTTCAGACGGACCAAGAATTCAGTGCATGGCGTTCCAGATCCACTTGTCGGCCAGCATGGCTATCAGCAGAAGCGGTAGATAGGCAGACAATGAAACAAAGAATAGCTTAGCCTGCCGCTCGTTCTTGGTGATCGCATAGGCAACGGCGCGATAAAATAACCAGCCGCCCAATACCGAGGCGCTCATGGCATAAAACCAGTCAGCCAGATAGAAGACGTTGGGCATGAGGCTTGCCGGGATAAGAATGACGATGTGAAGCAGGATCTGTCGCGTGGCTGTCACATTGGATGCCACCACAGGTAGCTGACGCATGCCCGCTTTCAAGTAATCGTCCCGATGCCTAATGGCAATGATCAGAGCATGGGGAATCTGCCACAAAAACAGAATCATAAATAAGAACCAGCCACCCAAATCCATGGCATTTCGAGCCGCCAACCAACCCATGACAGGGAGTAGCGCGCCCGGAATGGCACCCACGAAACTGGATAAGCTGGTGGTGTATTTGAGGGGCGTGTATAGGTATAGGTATGATAGGCCACACATCATGGTGGCCATGCTGCTTGCCCGATTCACGAATAACCAGAGCCATACATAACCAACCACCATCAGGACCCACCCGAAGATCAGGGCTTGGGTGGCGGAAACGCGTCCGGATGGGATGGGTCGACTGCTGGTGCGCGTCATCACGGCATCCCGTCGGCGCTCGAGATGTTGGTTCAATGCCAGTGAACCCGCGGCTGCCACCGCAGTCCCAAAGGCCAAATGACCCAATAACACCCATCGCAGGGGTCCCAGTTCAGCGATCAGGTAACCGGTACAAGTCGTGAAGATAATGACCACCAGAGCTCTGGGCTTGGTCAGTTCGAAATAGGCCTTGATGTTCATGAGCGGCCCATTCTAGCAAGCTTACCGTCCCCTATGTCAGGGAGAACTGACGTTCGAAGCACGGGTGACCGACGCAACCACTACCACCCCCCTAAACATTGCTACGCCATGAGCCCAGTTGACTGCTACATTGTTACCAATGTAACATGTGTCACGAGGTGACTTTTGAAGCGTGTGACGCGTGTGCAGACTGGAGTACGCATGGAGAAGCGAATCCTCAAAGTGCTCAAGATGATTGCGGAACATCACGAGATCTCGTTGGGCGATTTGCTGGAGGGGATTGTGCTCCATGCGTTTGAAGGGCGGTGTCCGTTTGATGACGCGTCGCTACACATGATCGCCAAAATGAAAGAGATCTTTGACTTGGATCTGACGGCTGCAGACAGTCACTTGCTGTCCGAAACCGATGACATGGAGTTATGACATGAATCAACCTGCTCAAGATGATGTGCAATTCTTGAACGCCTTTAATTCATGTGAGTTGCCCCTGGAAGCGTTTGGCCATCGCCAGCATCTACAGTTGGCGTACGTGCTCTTATGTTCCAACCCACCGATTCAAACCCATGGTTTGGTGCGGCAGGGGTTGCAACGATTCTTGAGCCATCACGGTGTGCCGCAAGTCAAGTATCACGAAACACTGACGGCTGCCTGGGTGATGGCTGTGTTCCATTTCATGAACCAGCGGGGCCCCTTCCGCACTTTTGATGCGTTTATTGAGGCCTGTCCAGAGCTCATAGATACGCGTATTATGAACACACACTATTCGACCGAACAGTTGGGCTCTTCCGCTGCACGTTTGGAGGTGGTTGCACCGGACCGGGCACCCATACCTGCGTTTGGCATGTTGATGTGAGGAGACTTGGTGGAAGTTGGACTCGATCGGACCCAATTGATGGCCGCCATGGACGCAGGCCTGATCCCCAAGTTCGTCTTTTTTTGGGGTCATCGGCAGCGCGGAAGACTACGCACAGGTCCCTGGTGTTTCAGCCAATGGTGGTCGTCGCCTTTTGAAGAAAGTGGATACACATATCCCACCGCTGAGCACTTCATCATGGCCCAAAAAGCCGCGTTGTTTGGCGATGAACCCATCTGGCAACAAATCATGGAGACGGAAGAACCCGGTCACGCCAAGGCCTTGGTTGAGGCCAGTCCCCATGACCGGATTTGGGGTATTGGCATGGCTGCCAGCGATCCCGCTTCGCTGTCACCTCATCTGTGGCGGGGAGACAACCTCTTGGGCTTTGTGTTGATGGAAGTACGCGCCCTATTGCGGAATGGCGGTGACCTGTAGCTAGCAGTGCAGCTTGACACGGACCGACACGGACAAACAAGGACATACACCTACGTGGCATAAGCACTCATGTAGCAGGCCATTCACGACACTTTTTCACGGTCCGTGCCAGTCCGTGTTGGTCCGTGTTCCCCTAGTCCCTTTTCTCCAGCCACTGCTAGAATGGGGCAATCACTTTGAGAGAGGTTGTTATGGACCAGAAGAAAGTCATTGATCTACTTAATCGGATCCTAGAGGCTGAGTTGGCTGGCGCGGTACGTTACACCCACTATTCGTTCATGGTGTTTGGCTATAACCGCATTCCCATCGTCTCCTGGATGCGCAGTCAGGCCGCCGAAGGCATGGCGCACGCCAACAAAGCTGGCGAATTGATTACCCATCTTGGTGCCCACCCGTCACTGGGTATTGGCTCACTGCTGGAGACCCACCAACACGACATGCGACAGATCTTGCTAGAAGCCTTGGAAATGGAACACAAGACCCTTGCCTTGTACCAGGATCTGCTGAAAGAGGTTCAAGACCACTCCGTGCTGCTCGAAGAGTATGCGCGCGAAGCGATCGTGCAGGAGTCCATGCACATTGGCGAGGTGGACAAGATGTTGCGAAAGCCGGGTGACATTACCATTTCACCCGAGGCTCAGGACCTTCAGTAAAGGTTATTTGCTTTGTGACTTGCGACACATTTAACCAGAAAAAGGGACCATTCTCGATCTGGTGAGCTTATGTTGTAAGTGATGTATATCCTCGCTTTGATGTGGGCATTCCTGCACGAGGATGACCCCAAAATCCATGACCGGCAACCACCCGTGGTTGCACCGCCGTACCGTGCCAGTATTGACGGTCCCTATGAAGGTGTCCCCTTTGAGGCGCTTCGCGTGACGCTGATGAGTTGGCTGCCCTTGGGTGAGTTCGGTTCCCATGCCAGTGGCAACGACTGTTGGGGTTACACGTCACCCTCAGGTCGCGAGTACGCCATCATCGGACTCGAGCAAGGTACGTCGTTCGTCGAAGTCACGGACCCAGGCAACGCGCAGATTGTGCGATCTCACATCGGCCCGACAAGTTTGTGGCGGGATATCAAGGTCTATCAACACTATGCCTACGCCGTCAGCGAAGGCGGCATGGGTATCCAGATTTTTGACATGAGTGCCATAGACCAGGGAACGGTCACCTATGTGGGCAATGTGGATGATTGGGCATCCCCCAATACGCATAACGTGGCGATCGATATTCAAAGTGGGTTTCTCTACCGCTGTGGAGGAGGTGGCTGGGGTTTGCGCATCTACTCACTAGCTAACCCAGCCAACCCTGTACTTGTGGGCAATTGGAATCTGCGCTACGTGCACGACGCTCAGGTGGTCACCTACCTTGAAGGCCCCTATGCAGGACGCCAGATCGCCTTTTGCAATGCAGGCCTGAACAACGGATGGGCCCTCACCGGGCTCACCATATTGGATGTCACCCACAAAAGTGCACCCCAACAGTTGGCCCATTTGCAGTACCCGTCTCCCGGCTACAGCCATCAGGGCTGGTTATCTCCAGACCGCAACTTTTTTTACCTGAACGACGAGACCGACGAATCGTCTTATGGGATGACCACCACCACACGGATTATTCAGGTGACCGATCTACAACAGCCGGTTGTGGTGGGTAGCTATACAAACGGTAACACCGCCATCGATCACAATCTTTACACCAAGGACGATCTGCTGTTTCTTTCTAATTACCGCAGTGGTTTGAGGGTGTATCGCAGTGACGGATCAGGCGGCCTGACAGAGGTAGCCTACTTTGACACCTACCCAGGATCGGATTCCGCAAACTACAACGGGCTGTGGAGCAACTACCCCTACTTCGAGAGTGGTACCGTCATCGGTAGCGATCTGGAACGCGGTCTGTTTGTCTGGCAGTTGGACCTGGCTCCGCCGTTTGGCGACTTGAACGGCGATTTCATCGTGGATATGACTGATTTGATGCTGGGTGTGGCCGGTTGGTGGAGCTGTCCAGAACCCTGCCAGGGTGATCTGAACCACAGCGCGCAAACGGATATGATTGACCTGGTGACTCTCGCCAATCTGCTTTAGCTGGAATTGATGAGCTCAGTCTTTTTTGGACTGGATTCTGGTGATGATGGGTTCGCAAACCATGGTGAATCCCACGCCGAAGAGGGCCGACAAGAAGAACATCAACGTAGTTTCCAGATTCTCGAGGCGCGCGTTTTCCAGCATTAACTCGATGCCCAGGTTCTCGGCGATGGCTCTGTCGCCTTCATCGGTTGGTACAGATTTGCCGTATCGATCGTCACCCTCCCAGATCATGCGCGTGGTGGCGAAGCTGGTGACATGGCTGGCTGGTGGCGTAGCGCGCTTTACGTCCCATTCATCGGGTAAGTGGACGAAGACTTCTACGTCGGTATTGGGGTCGCCTGCCCGTAACCCAATTTTCACGGCTCGGGATGAAAGCGAACGGGTCGAGAGACCCAGGCCTGAGTGAATTTCTAGGTGCCCATAGGTTTCTCGGAATTCGTTTGCGTCCAGGTTCAGGCAAAAGTCGCCCTCATGGCAGGGCTCAAGGCGGGAAACCAACTCGACTTTCGAACCGGGAACCACCACGGATGTGGGTTTGAAATTGAAGCGCAGAGTCACGGACGCTACACGGTCTATTAAAGCTAACCGTTTTTCTCGGTCCAGCACATCATCAAAAAGGTCGACTTCCATGCGGATGTGGTGGGTATCCCTCAAGTGAACCGCCACACGACACAGATGGCGTTGCTTGGTGTCGGTCATCCGTACAAAAGCCGTGGTTTGAAGCGAAGTGACATGCTCCACGCCCCCGAAGATACCGCCCGAAATCGTGTCGATCAGCACATAGGATCCGATCGTGATCAACAAACCGAGCGAGATGCGCTGCACGATCCAATTGCGAATCTGAAGCCATACCTTCATTTCCCGATTGTCCTCCACTCATGTTGGGTACGAAATTCCCCTATCAATCCAAGGTGAATCTCGTTCCTTCATGGAAAGGGATCCTAACACTTCACGACCTGGTCCATCAGCACAGGGCCAATTCCCGCTACAAGGGGTTCTCTGTGGTTCATTTACCAAAGAAGTAAGTGAGTATTCGATCGGATTGGGTCCGCCAACTGGCCCAGCCCCAGCCACCGTGGTGTTCACCACCCTCAACCGGGTAGCCCTTCTCTTTCAGTTTGGCAAAGAATTCTCGGTTCAGGTCTGCCCAGTTGTAGCCGCCTTGCTCATTGCGGTACTCGTAAGAGCCCCAGTCCAGATAAAACCGAACCGGCAACTTGGGTGACGCATCGATTAGGGCATTGATTTCTTCCCCGCCATTTCCGTTCCTCATCAAGTGTGTGGACTGGCCGCCCAGCATACTGAACGTACCTGGATGTTTGAACGCAGTGTAAATTGCGGCGTAGCCACCTTCATCGCAACCCACGAAGGCGCGTGATTCGGCTGCAGCGAGCGTGCGGTAGGTCTGGTCGATGTGGGGGACGATTTCTTCCGCGATCATCTGTGCAAATTGGTCGCGTTGATTGCGCGCATACTCTTGGCCACTATTTGGCGCGTCAATAAAGACCCCAATCACCGGCTTCATTTTGTTGTGTGCAACCAGGTACTCCATGGTGTTGGGCAGTTGCGCTGCCGAGATGGACATGGGTCCGTAGTTAACGTACAGAACCGGGTATTTGTCGGTGTTTTCGTTGTAGCCCGGTGGCAAGTAGACCGAAATGTTGCGTTCGTTGTTGAGGACGGTGCTTTTGAATGAGAACGTATCTAGCTTGCCCTTCAGCTCGCCTGCCTTTTCTTGAAGGTAGGCCGGAGCTTGCCATTGGGGCATGGCTAACTGCGACATGTCGCCGAAGAAGCTTGGTACGGTGTGTGGATTTTTGGGGTCCGTAACCGATTGGCCGAAATCCTTGTTGAATCGGTAATTGAGCCGCGCATCCGGCTCCAACTCAAAGGAGGCATAGAACAGGTTGGTACCTTCCACCCTTGTCAGGGGCAGTTCTGTGTTGGTCTCAATCATGTCACCGACCAGGGCAATATCTTTGGCCTCTCCGTGATAGATGATGTGGGCATACCTATCCCCTTCAATAATGGGAAATTGGTCAAACTGCTTGAGGTAGTCATTAATGGCCGTCTTTTTATCGTCCGTGTCGGCCAAGCTGGCCACAAAAGCCTGGAACTTGCTGCCTTTGATTTCGGCAACTGGTGTGGCTTCTGGCTGTGCGATGGGCTGCGCCACCTTGGCGATTTCCACCACAGCGACATCCTTAAGGCTACGGCTGAATATCTTGCCGGAAGCCACACTTGGAGGTGTCCAGACCACACTATCAAACAGTTGTGTGTTCGCTAGTTCGTGAAAGTCGTCTGGGGACGCTTTAGCGATATGAAGGGTTCCTGCCTTGGTTAGAATTACCAGGTGATCGTCCACCAGTATTAAAAAGCCATCTCCTGGTGGACGTGACTTCCAAGCCAATTCACCGGTCTCTGCGTTCAGGCACGTAAGGAATCGCCCCGTGAATCCGTAGATAAAGCCCTTATGCGCCACTGGGATGTTAAAGGATCGAGTGAGGTTGCTGGAGCGCCACAGCTCTTTGACTTGCATATCGTTCGTGATTTGGATCATCACCGATTCGCGGCCGTTTCCGGTAATGAACAGTTTGTTGTCACCCATGTCTAGTGGATTGATTGCGCCGCCACCTACTTTGTGCTCGAAGGTCCAATAGACCGCACCCGTATCCGGATTGAGGCCCATCACATTCTGACGACCAGCAAATACCAGTTGGGTCTTATTGGCCAGCATGGCCGTGATGGGCGACTCGTAATTCACCTGGTCATCAATGGCTGACCACAGCAGCTTGCCAGTAGCAGCATCAATAGCCGTCACTGCTTTTTGCTCGCCGCCGGTTTCAACGATGAGCTTGTTATTGAAAAGTACAGGGACCGTCGTGAATCCGTGAGGCGGGATGACGGCTTGTAAGTCGTTCACTAAATGGGTTCGCCACAGTGGATCTCCATTGCTTAACTTAAGGGCCAGTAAATCGCCAAAGGGCCCCAGTGCAAACACACGGTCACCTTCAATGATCGGTGTGGAGTTGGGACCGTCATGAGATCCGTTGTGTCCCTTGTAGGTCTCACCGATTTTACGGCGCCATTGTTCTTCGCCTGTTTCAGGTGAGAACGAAACGACCCAATCTTCTGTCCCGTCCGAATACATGGTTACCGCCTGATTTCCTTGTACCGAAACGGAGGAGTAGGCCGATCCCAGCTCTCGCTTCCATACTTCTTTCAGACCGTAACCGTCATTCAGCTTCCATGCGCCTTGGCTGGTGGTGGCGCCGTTTTGCGCGTTACCGCGCCAGCGGGACCAGTCGCCATCGGAAGCGACGCTCCATACCCCCATTGTAAAAAGCAAAAAGAAACGTCCTGCTTGCATAGCGACCTCCCGCGTAACAGTGCTCTGGCTAGTGTCTGCCTTGATTCTACGACTTTCATGGGTCAATGTCTGTGGCGGAACGGATCGCCAATCATCATTTGACAAATTGGTTACATCTATGTCTTTGTGATGTCACCAGTCTGTTCCGAGTTTGCTCAGGAATTGCTCAACCTTTGCTCACGAGACTTCACGCCATTTGGTTTAGGTTTGATTCGATCCAAAAAGGAGGAAATCAATGTCGCAATCTTCAATGAACATGAATGTCCGATGGTTGGCTTGGGCTGGTGCGGGTAGTCTGTTGCTTGTTCCTGCTCTTGGAATGCAGTTTTCGGACGAGGTGGCCTGGAGCCGCAATGACTTCTTGATATTTGCCGGTATGTTGTTGGGTACGGGTTTAGGTGTCGAGCTATTTCTGAGACGATCTTCGAACAGAGCCTACAGATTGGCTGGCGTGATAACGCTTGTGACTGCATTTCTTTTGGTTTGGGTGAATGGCGCAGTTGGCATCATAGGTTCGGAACAACATCCCGCTAACTTACTGTATTTTGGTGTGTTGGGTGTAGGTGTTGTGGGCGCATTCGCTTCGCGCCTTAGAGCCTCAGGACTCGCCTGGACAACCCTGTTATTGGCGATTTTCCAGACCTTGGTTGCCGTGTTGGCGTTTGTTGCGGCCTGGGGCTCAGCAGCGCCGGGCTGGCCATGGGACACACTGGTGATGACGCTGATTTTTACGGTGTTGTGGCTTGGTGCAGCATGGCTCTTTCAACGAGCCGCTCGTGGGAATATGATTCAATAAACTCAGACAAAGGATGGCAATCATTGAATCTTCAGGAACTCGCACTCTTGCTGGGGGAAGGGCAGTCGTTTCCTCAATTTAACGATCCATTTGAGTTTGTGCTTTGGACGCAAGTCGGCTATCTGGTGAGTCACGAAAAACGCATGGCCGCTTTTGAACGACTGAAAGCCGATGTGGGTCTGCGTGTTGGGGACATTTTGGGGGCTGATCTTGACAGGCTTTGCCGAATCACCAGGTTGGGCGGGTCTATTGGCGCGGAACTCCGCGCAAGTCGCATGAAGGCGTCGGCTGAATGGGTTGTGAACACGTGGCAGGGCGACCTGACTCGGGTGTTTGCATTGCCTGTTGAGCAGGCTGTGAGGACCTTGATGAAGATACCCATGATCGGGCGACCGGGTGCGGAGACGCTGCTTATGGTCATGGGTGCACAGCCCCTTCTGGGCCTTGAGAGCAATGGGCTTCGCGTACTGTTGAGATTGGGGTTTGGTGAAGATAAGGGGAAGTACGACAAAACCTATTCAAGCGTTCAACAGGCAGTCCGCGACAGTTTGCCTCATCGAACTCAAGAACTTGTTGCGCTCCACTTGCGGTTAAAAAGACACGGTGAGACGGTTTGTAGAAACAAGAAACCCATGTGCAACACATGTAAGCTCCAGCAGAACTGTACGTTCGCTTCGGCGTGATAAGTCTCATGCCGTTATTCGGCCCAGTCGCTTTCCGTCCGGCAGGCATGCTCCCCAAATGAAGTAGGTCTCTGTGGTACCGGCAGCCCAGTGAATTTGGTCGGCCGTTTGAGCAATCGCGATGGCTGCCAATCCGTGGGATTTGCTCTTCGACTCCTCCAGTGATCGCTGCAAGGCCATTTCCAGAGACATGCCGTCGGTTACGCGAACGGCTACTCGGGCCGCAAACGCGTCGTTGATGATTTGTTCACCGTAACCGGTACAACTGATGGCGACGTTCTTGGTGCAGTAGTTGCCGGCTACCGTGGGTGAATCACCAATGCGTCCTGGGGTCTCGTTGCCCACACCACCCGTTGAGGTTGCTGCGGCCAAATGTCCAGATGTGTCAAGGGCCACGCAACCCACGGTACCTGTGCCGTCGGCAGTGAGGCTTTGTCTTTCTTGGGTCATCTTGATCAGCTCACGCCATCGCTCGTAGCGTTCGGGAATCACTAAATCCTCGCGTTTCATGCCCAGTTCACCCGCCAATTTGTCTGCGGCCAGCCCATCCAAAACGCAAAAACGCGCCTCTTGTAGGTGGTGCGCTAGAAAAACCGGATGCCTCAAGGAGGCGGCATTGACCACGGCGCTGAATTTCTCTTTTGTGCTTTCCATGAACGAAGCGCTCACGCGAATGGCACCGTCTCCTTGAAGGGCGGAGCCATAACCTGCATTGAAATGAGGGTCGTCTTCAAGTAGATGAACCGCATGCACCACCGTGGCCGTCGCTTGGGTCAGGGCAGAAGGATGGTGGTCAAGATGGTTCGTGTCTAACAGATGCTCCAGTAATTGATCCAAGGCATCAAAGGCCCTTATGGCTCTGTCGCCGCGCGGGTCTTGTGGTCCGGCACCGCCGTGTACCAACCACAGGCCGTTGCCTTGCAATGCGGATCTTGGAACGATTCCAGAATTGAGTTGTAATGACAAGGTAACTCCTTCAAGTAACCTTGCCCACCGTGTGACCCAACTATACGCGGTTCAAGGGATGAACCTCAAGTCTTTAGATCAGGGAGCAAGAGTCCGCGGATGAGATTGCGCTTTGAGAAGTGAAAAAAGGTCATCAAACTCATGAGGTCTTCTCGGCCTAGTAGCCTCTTGGTAATTTCGGCTTCCGTATCGCCCTGACGCTGTCGCTCACGTGCTTTTGCCTGAAGAGAGCGCAAACGATCCCGTTTCTGCTGCACGGCCGATTTACCGCCGGGCACCAATCCCCGGTGAGCGCAGAAAACCGTTTCGAAATCTGATTGCAGAATCTGGTCAAGACTGCACAACAATTGAGGTGCGTTTTCATCAAAACGCATGTGACTGGCGCGACTTGAGATGTAGAGATCTCCTGCAAATAGTCGTCCGTTCTGCCGGTCGAGAAAACAGGTCATGTCGTTGGAGTGACCTGGCAACAGCAAAGGATGCAGTCCATTTTCTTCAGGTATCCCCGCAAAGGGGAGGGGTGTCACGCGGGGTGGAATACCCCATACGATGCGGCGGTAGATTTCGATTGGAAATCCGTCACGCAAAGGCGATACAGACATCTCCGGTGCGTGTACAGGCGTTCCCGCGTTCAATAGACGCGATGCGTTGCCTGAATGATCTTCATGGTGATGGGTGATCAACACGCGCTTGATGTGTTGGCAAGCGGCAAAATCTCGCACAAATTTCCATTGATTCGGAGGCCCGGCATCAATCAGATTGCCTCGCCAAGCGTAGACATAACACGTGGTGTTGATTTTGCGGCGAAACCGACCCACACGAATGCCATGTACGTCTTGGTAGGCGATTTGATCAACGATAGCCATGGATCACCTCGCGCATGTGTTCCCTAAGCTTGTCATTCGGACAATAGACCCTCGTCGTGGCTGATGATTTCATTGATGCGGTTCACGGCATCTGCCGCGTCGCCATGGCGTACGGCTATTTCCGTGATCAACGCATTCATAAGCACACACAGCCCTCCTAATGCATTCGTCATCATCAGGTTGTCTGACCTCATTGCCAAACTGGTGTTTGCTTGTCGCGCGGCTGGAGAGGAGAGTCGGTCGGTGATCGCTAGGCTTGGAATACCCCTTTTCCCCGTGTCGTCTAATAACTCAATGGACGATTTGGAATACGGGGGAAGCGAAAAGATAACCAGCAGATCAGTCACACGGAGCGGAACTAGTTGTTCCCTTGGTGACGAGAAACTGGGAGACAAGGTGGATGCGCGCAATCCTATCTGGACCAGCAAATATCGGAAAAGATCGGCAAGATGCGCGGAGACACCCATGCCAAAGGTATAAACATGATCGGCCCTAAATAATGCGTTGGCAGCTTTTTGGAAGGACTCCTTATCAATTGTCTTGATGGATGCATGGATGTTGTTGATTTCCTGGTGTGCTGCGGCGGTCAACGTGTCACTTTGGATCCCGAACGCTTGAATGCCAACCTCAGTCGGTTTCATGCGCTTGCGAATCACAGACATGAGATCCATTTTCAACCCGGAAAACCCGTCATAACCGATGCGCTGTGCAAAACGCACAATCGTCGCCTCCGACACGCCCGTGCGTTCAGCCAGCTCAGGAACCGATGTGAATGCGATTTCAGACAAGTGATCCAGCATGAATTCACCCACCAGTTGTTGTTGGGGTGGCAGCTCGTTCATGTGCGCTTGGACGCGTTCGCGGAATAACGCCTCACTCTTGACCAGTGTCACGGATCCTCCTGTGAAATTCAATTTTCATGGTTGGTACTATAGGTGAGACATGAAGGATGAGCAACAGCCAATTTTTTGTGCTTGACAAGCCGCTGGCAGGCGATTTATGGTGGGGTGAAAAGTAGATTTCGTCATTTTTGAATTATGAAATTTCAATTTCATCTCAGGAGGCAAACATGAGCCGCTTCACGCGAATCACTATTCTGTTTTTGTTGCCGGCGTTTCTATGGGCACAGACTTCGTTGACCGGGATTATTCGAGGAAGTGTGACGGATGCGCAGGGCGGCCCATTAATTGGTGCCTCGATTCGGGTCAATTTGCCTGATGGTTCCCATGCAAAAACGGTATTTGCGGGTGATGAAGGCCAATATCAGATTGGTTTCCTGCGGCCTGGCCGGTACCAGGTACGGGTTTCATTTTCTGGATTTTCCACGCACGATATTGAAGGCGTGGTTGTGCATGCTGGCGAGATTACGCCCGTGAGTGTGATGCTTAAGCCCGAAGCAGTTTCTGAGGCCATGGTGGTGACAGCGGATAGTCATGCCATTGATAAATCCACCCAAAACATCAATTCTTATCTGTCTGAGGGGGAGCGGGAGTTGCTGCCTGTTTCGCGCACGGCCACCGATCTCCTTGAGTTCACAGCCGGTGCTCGACCCGGGCAAGTTTGGGGTGGATCCACGGACCAAGCCAATAACTTCCAGTTTGATGGTGTTTCGGTGAACTCACCCGGATTTGGTGGCAGTTTTCTTTTACCCAATGTCAACTGGATTGAAGAATTTCAGGTGAAGGGCCTTGGCGCTGGTGCTGAGCACGGCAATTTTCAGGGTGGTCTGGTGAATATTGTGACCAAGTCTGGATCCAATACCCAGAAGGGCAATTTCCAAGTGCTCTATGAGGGTGCAGCATCCAACAGTTCAAATTTGATCCCCGGTGAAGAGGGCGCTGAGCTGGACCGCTTTTTCGAGGTGAATGCTGATATTTCCGGTGCATTCATCAAAGACAAGCTCTATTACTTTATATCTGCTGAACAGATCAGCAGTGATGTGAATGTGGTGGATATCGATCAATCAGATCAGGAAATCGTTTTTCTGGATACTCAAGAAGAGCGCACAGAAACCAAGTTGTTCAGCAAAATTACCTGGCAGCTAAACAGCGCTGACACGTTGAATTTTGTATTGGGCTGGGACGATGTGGAAACTGAATACCGTGGATTAGACAGTTTTACTCGCCCTGAGGCCACAACCACCCAAGACTCGCCGGCTGTTTTTTGGAATCTAGGTTGGGAGCGGCCATTTGGCGACGTGCTGTTTATGGAGGCCAAATACACCGGTTATGACGGCTCCAACGACTTCAACCCCCGTCAGGGTGGAGATCTTCCTGGCGTTCAGATCCTTGGAGGGAACCGCGACTTAGGGCGCAATGCGCCATATACCCGGACGCGTGATTTGGACAACAACGCCTTTAGCTTAAATTTCGATAGCTTTTTCGCAACGGGATCCGTTTCACACCACCTCAAATTCGGCGGCGAAATGCAGGTTGGAAATTGGTTGGAAACGCGTACCCGGAACGGGAACCTCACCTGGCGGCCTGAAGAAGGTGACGACCCGTTTGACTTTGACGACCCCGGCACTTGGGGTTTCATATCCAGTGACTGGGGGGGTGATATCTACTTGGATGCCGAGTCCACACAGTCGTCGCTTTATGTTCAGGACTATTTGGCGTTAAACCAATGGTTGTCTATAGGACTGGGCGCGCGTTTCGGACAATGGACGGGTGAAATCACGCCAAAAAATGGCCGGTCATTCGAAGCGGTCGATGATTCCGCCATTGCGCCTCGAATCGGGGCTACCGTCGATCTTGCCAACAACGGCGAGTGGATTGCCAAAATTCACTGGGGTCAATACTTCCAGAACATGTTTGCGCTTTTGTATGACCGCGTTGCAGGCGGTCATGTATTTCAAGACACTGAGTTTTGGGACTGGGACGGAGAGGGGTTACCAGACATAAATCGCAGCTACTCTACGACGGAACGTGATGATCAATTCGTCTTCTTTGACAGCAATCCCGCATCGGATGAGGTGGGGCCGGCATTGAATTACAGTCAGCCCTATGTCGAACAATTGGTGATCAGTTTGGAGAAAGAGTTCGGACCGGATTGGATGGCCGGCGTCACGTACGTGCGGCGCGAAAATCATGACATTGTTTCCTTGGTCGACTTGAATCAAGACACCAATTACACCGCCTTCCACAATGTAGAGGTGATCGACTTCAGATCTGGGGCGCCCGTCCTGGACCAGTTCGGCAATCCGCTAACCTTGCCCACCGTGTACATCAGCAATGCCGATATTCTGGACCGTGGCTGGGCCCCCGGCCTTACAGACGAACAGGTGGAGGCCCTCACATTCGATCAGCAATTCGCGTTGACCAATGCGGATGATGCCAGTCGCGAGATGGACCAGATTCAAACCAAGCTCGATTATCGGGGTCATCGGATTCAAGCGTCATTTTCGGCCACATACACCGATCTCGAGGGTAATTTCTACAGTGTCAGCGGTTATGATGATCCCAATGGCATTGGCGCTGGTCCCTACGTGAATCCCAACGAGAGAATCAACGCCTATGGCCGCCTGCGCAACAACGCCGAATGGTCAACAAAGTTGCGTTTCACGTATCGCTTGCCCGGAGAATTTAGATTGGGCCTGTTTGGTCAGTGGGATAGCGGCGATTTTTATACGCCGTATTACGCCATCGACCGGCGTAACCATGACTTCGTGGCTGAAAATGGAGAGACCTTTAGCCCGCGCCACTTTGTTGGGGTGAACGGCGAATCTATTTACTTGGAAGAACGTGGCAGTCGCGAACATGATGCCTTTAGTCGCATGGATGTCCATTTGGACAAATCCTTTTCATTGGGTCGTGCCGAGTGGATTGTGGGTGTAGATGCATTCAACTTATTCAACCAAGATGCGGCCACATTTGTTCGAACTGAAGTCAACAACCAAGACGCAAGCGATCCATCAACGTTGTTTGGTGCCGTTCGTGCGCGCCAAGAACCAAGATCGGTACGATTCCTGTCGACGTTCAGATGGTAAGGTAGCTCATGCGATGGATCCTGCTGCTTGGGTTAGGGGTCGCCTTGTATGGCGGACGTGGGCAGATGGTATTGATTGGCGGCGGGCCCAAACCCGAAGCGGCCATGACTCGTTTTGTCCAGGCTGCAGGTGGTGCTGAGGCACTGATCCTGATTGTGCCAACCGCATCAGAGCTAGCCGATACGGGCGAATTTTACTGCAACCTATTTAAGGAACTGGGCTGTAAGCAGGTCGTTGCCTTAGATCTTGCCGAAGTTTCGGATGCAAGCGACGAAGAGAATTTGGCTTTGGTAGCCCGATGCGGCGGTATCTTCTTTGCGGGAGGCGATCAACGCCGGATTACGGCAGCCTTGCTAAATACACCCTTGCTGGAGGAACTGAGACGCGCATTTGAAAGGGGCTGCGCGATTGGTGGTACATCTGCCGGTACGGCCTGTATGTCGCGCTGGATGATCACAGGCGATGGCGATTTCGATCGCATCACCGCGGAGAACGTGGTGGTGACCGAGGGTCTGGGGCTGTTTCCTCATGCCATTCTGGACCAGCACTTTGTGGCGCGTCAGCGGCAGAACCGCCTCATTGCAGCCGTCCTGGAACGTCCTGAGTTATTAGGTATTGGCATTGATGAGGGAACGGCGGTGTGGTTAAAGGAGGACCTGACTTTGGAGGTGATTGGCGAAGGATGGGTTGTGGTGTACGACGCAAGCGATGCACTGGCTGAGCGACAGGGTTTGCGGTGGTCTGCGCTAAATTTGAAGGTGCACATCATGGTGAATGGCCAGCAGTTTCACTTGCCTACGCGGCGTCCCATCCTTTGACGGTGGACGCACCCCGCAGGAACGCGCTTACGTCACGCGATGCCTGGTTCGTTCGAAGTCAACATTGAGGGCGAGCATAAGCACCGCTCCTTAGTGACCACAAGCCCTCAGTTAGGCGAGGCGAGACCACGCCCTTCATCGGATGCGTTGGTCCAGGTTCCATGAAGGACCACCGGATCTAAGGGTACTTCGCACAAGCCGATGATGATTGTCCAGAGCGGTTGATTCACAGGATACATCTGCTATTCTTGGATGGTTATTCCTTGAAAGCGACCGTCTGCGTGGTCCGTTTTTTGAGTAGGACGAAATGGGCGTCCAGATACGATGGAGGATTCTATGGGATCACTTGTTATACCTTCTCTTCGTTATCACGATGCGCCTGCGGCCATTGACTGGCTATGCGATGCGCTTGGATTCCAACGTCATCTGGTTGTTCCCGACGACAAGGGCGGGATTGCCCATGCGCAACTGGTCTTGGGTGATGGCATGATCATGTTGGGCAGTGTACGCGACGATGAATATTCAAAGATCATGGTGGCCATGCCGTCTCCGGACTCACCGGTCACTCAGAGCATTTACTTGATCGTCGATGATGTCGACGGGCACTATCGGCGCGCCTTGGAAAAAGGTGCGGTGATCGTGTCAAAGCCCACGGACCAACCCTATGGGGGACGTCTGTATTCATGCCGTGATCTGGAAGGCCATTTTTGGAACATTGGCAGTTACAACCCGTGGCGTGCGGAACACTAAGGGCGTCCAATATGTGTCGCAAACGTAAAAAAGGGGCGCCGTAACGCCCCTTTTTCAATACGCAATGTCTGTAGAGACATGGTATGCCACGCAATCATTGTAATTGAATTGTGAATTTTTGAAACCTTTTTTGGGCAAGGACACAATCCTTTTACAATTGTGATTTGTCTGAGGGAAAGGTGGGTCGTCCGCAGGTGTGTGGAAAGCAAAGGTTTCGTGTATGCTTGCCTCTATGATCTACACCATGACCCTGAACCCCTGTCTGGATCGGCACTTGGAAGTAGACGATCTCGTGCTCGATGATGCCAATCGCATCAAACAGGAAACCCGTTATCCTGCAGGTAAAGGTATTGATGTGTCGGTCGTTATTGCCGAACTTGGCGGGCATTCCACAGCGCTCGGATTTGTCGGTGGCTACGCGGGTCTTGAACTGGAGGGTATGCTCATCAATCGAGGCGTGCACTGCGAGTTCACGCGGATTTCGGGCGAAACGCGCACCAATATTCACATTTTCAATCGCGCTACCGGGCATCAAACCTCTTTGAATGCGTCTGGACCCACGATTAAGGATGCCGAGCTGGGCGCTTTGTGTCACCAGTTGCGACATCTCGATCCGGAGCCCGATTATCTGGTGTTGAGTGGAAGTGTTCCCAAGGGTGTCAATGCCAAGATCTACCAACAGATGACCAGTTGGATGCACGAGCAAAAGGTCCGAGTGGCATTGGATTCTGACGGTGAACCATTTAGAGAAGCCGTTCGGATGCGACCCTATCTGATCAAACCCAATTTACACGAGTTGTCGCGCTACTTTGAAACGGATTTACGTAGTGCGGACGTGCAGGAGATTGCGGTCAGGTGCCATCACTTCTTGGAGCTCGGGGTTGAGATGGTGGTGGTTTCCATGGGTAGTCGTGGCTTGCTGGTTCGGACAGCGGAAATAACTCTGCGCGCGCGCGTGCCAAAGGTGGAAGTCCTATCGACCATCGGTTCAGGCGACTCCGTCATTGGCGGCATGGTGTGTGAACTCGCGCGGGGAGGCTCGCTTGTGGATGCGGTAAGGCAAGGCGCGGCGTGTGGCACGGCAACGGCCATGACCCCTGGTACGGCCTTGTGCCGTTCAGAAGATGTCCACCAACTAATGCAGCAGGTTCAGGTCGAACCGCTGGACGTCATCACCTGATCCAGGCATACCCTAATTTGAGGAATAAGGAACGATCCACTTGGGTCAGGGGCAAGTCGTCATCACCGATGGCGTGGTCGGTGTAACCGAGATAAGCCACGGTTTGCGGATTTAGCTTATAAGCCAACAAAACCTGATTGAGCCAATCCTCTTGGTTCAATTGCAGTTGCGGCCGTTCGATCTGGAAGTATTGGCCCACCCAACGCACAAAGAAATGTTCATTGAAGTTGTAAATCATACGTAGTTCCGGAACCTCAGTGCGCAGAAGGACCCCTTGAGGCAGGTCCAATTGGGACTTGCTGTAGGCTGCGGTCAGATTCAAATGGCGTCCCAAACGAAGCGTCGAGTTGATGGACCCGTTCAGTTGGTCCACTTCACGATTCTGGGCGAAGTCAATCCAATCACTTCGGTTGGCGGAAACACTCACTTTCAACTGGCTCCATGGTGTTGCCGAGAGACTCAGCCACTGAAAATCTTGGTCATACTGAACCCCGTCAAAGACGCGATCGCGGACCCCTATACCACCGTTGATTTCCGATTGAAGGGGGCCGGCCATGTAAAGCCACACCTCATATTCACGTTCAATCAGATCACCATTCTCTTGGGTGGTGAGGTCCCAGTCTCCACCCACTTCGACGCGGTTCCAGGTCTCGAAATACCAATTGCGGCCGATACCTGCAATGGCTCGCTTGATTCCGGTTTGAGGCTGAAAACCCAGATCGGCGTGGAAACGTTCACCGTAGTGTTCGTAGCTGGCGCGTGCCCACCAATCACGGACAGAGTGACGATAAGACACATGATAGGCTTCGTCGCTCAGGGAAACGCCTGGAGCAATACCCAGCGCCGCACCCGCCTCTTGGTTGTATTCGGAATCGGATCGAGCGAGGTTCACGGTCACTTGGTCCGCATCGGTGAAACGATAAAACAGGTCTGCACTGATCACCGTGTTGTGGTAGCCGTCACCTTGGCGGTCAGTGACCATGGCTCCGGCTGTGGAATTGGAACCGAAATCGTAACGGTACCGACCTACGAAGGCGGTCGTTTCAAAATCCAAGGATGCGCTGCGCGATCCTTGTGGGCCCGGCAAGATTAGATTGGTGATGCGGTCCTTGCCGATGAACGTACCGAAGGTGTGCGCGTTCTTTTTGCCGCTCAACTTGATGGCTGCTTTGGGGTCGGCAACGGATCGAGTGTGTAGCAGACGAATGGGTGTGCTGTAGGTGTCCGCGCCTTCCAAAAAGAAAGGGCGGGTTTCCGGGAAAAACAAGGCGAACTGCTCGTTGACATCCAATTGAATGGCATCCGCTTCAACCTGCGAAAAGTCGGGATTCACAGTGGCATTCAACGACAGATTGGGTGTGATACCCCAGCGAAAGGAAGCGCCCAAATCTGTTTCGGTACTGTCGCGGTCAAAGGAGCCGTTGGGCTGGCTCTTTTGCTCGCTACGGAATGATGTGACCGTGGGGATGAGCTCCATATTGGCGCCCGGCTCTAGGTTGGCCAGGCCTGTTATCTTGTCGGCTTGACCTAGGTACGAGTTGGCTCCGCGCTGCCTGGGCCAAAGGCCAATGTGGTGCCGATAGGCGCGTGGATAGCTGCGAAATGCGTCAAATCCCCAGGTCTCGATATGGGGTGGAAACCGCAATTGGTGGTAGGGAACCAGTAACTCCACTTCCCATCCCTGGTCAGTAATGTGGCCTTTTGAATCCCAGATGGCGTTCCATGACGTGTCGTAGTTGCCGCCCACCTCGTCGTTAATGGCGTCCATTTGGGTGCCGAAGGGGTTGACCACAAACTCGAATGCCCTTCGTTGATCGTTGTAGGTGTCCAGCATGATACCGACCCAATCGTCGCTGAACAGATCATCGTGATTGTTGTATCGGGCCCGAATCTGCTCGGGATGATCATCGAAGCAACGAAACGCAACAGCAAATCCGTCGGGGGTCAACAACAAGTGCATTTCGGTTTTGACGGGTGGTGTCACATTCTCGCCGGGCTGAACTTCGTAGTCGAGGTAAAGCACGAGTGCGTTCTTCCATTCGTTTGGATCGATGACACCGTCCACTTGGATGGATTGGTCGGAGTGTCCGATCCGATAGGTTTCTTTGCTACGATCCTCTGGTGTTCCAAGGATAAGAACCAGACACCACCACATGGCCAACCCCGCTGATAGGCTTATAGGTTCCTATACGCGAAGAAACGGCTAGCGTTGCAGTGGTTACGAATCTGTTTTGTGTAGGTAGATATCGCGCTTGGGGTAGGGGATCTCGAATCCCTGTTTGGCGAATTCCTTGTAGATAATGGTTAACAGGCTATCCACAACGGCACCGCGTAACTCAGGCTTCTCAACCCAAACCAGCAACTGAATGTTCAGACCAGAATCGCCGAAGCTACGAAAGCGAACCCTTGGGAACGGGTCCTTGACCACTTGAGGGTGTTCGTCGGCGATTCTTTGCAGACATGCCTTTACGGCATCAATATCACTGCCGTAGGCCACCGATGTGTCCACCCGTACCCGAAACATCTCGTAGGGTCCGCCACTTTCGTTGATGATCTTGGTGTTGCTAATAACGGCATTGGGCACGATCACAGCCACATCGTCGCGAGTGAGAATACGAGTGCTCCTAAGGCCGATATGTGTCACGCGTCCGCGTTCCTGACCGTCTAGGACGATATAATCGCCAATTTGGTAAGGAGCATCCGCGATGATGAACACGCCTGAAAAGAGGTTGGCCAAGGTGTCTTTGGCGGCAAACCCAACTGCAATGCCGATGATCCCCGCTGAAGCCAACCAACCTGAAATGTCTGCGTTCCATGCTTTGAATACGAAATAGGTCGATATGCCCAGGACGAGCATTTTCAGCAACATCTGCATCAGCGGTTGAACGCGAGGTTTGAAGAATCCCTCAGGATCGTCGCGCTCACCCAATCGAACAATCAGTGTTTCCCCGATGCGTATGGACGACACGCTCCAAATAACGATCAGGACTGTTTTGGCAATCCGGTTGAACAAGAAGGAAAAATCCTCACCCAAGGTGGTTCGAGCGAAAGCCACCATCATGCCGATCAGGATGATGGTGATCACCACGGGCCCGCGAATGACGTGGACCAACTTGTCGTCCAAGTCTGTTTTGGTGTGACGCACCAGTCTCAAAACCGTGATGGAGGCGATAAGACGCGCAATCAAAGCAATCGCCAGGAATCCGGCAAACCACACCAATGCTTGTAGGTTGGGATTCATGGTCTGGTACAACTCCTGCCAATTCATGTGAGGCCTCGTGTGGGTTTTCAATCATTCTAACCGAGTCGTACATGGAAAAAGGGCGCAGAAAAAACTATGTTAGGCACATGTGGAAGTTTGGGTTCGTCGCATGTACCGTCTTGCTGTGCTGGAATTGCAGTGATTCTGGTAGCAGTCCATCCCCGAATGCGTCATTGGAGGAGCGTGTAGAGTCGGTGCGCAAACAGGACGGGATCCCGTCTGTTGCGGCAGCCATCATTAAGAACGATCAGGTGGTTTGGGAAGGCTATTTTGGTCAGAAGGACCCGACTGGTACCCTTCCCGATGGCAACACCATCTACGTATTAGCGTCCATCTCAAAGGTAATTACCGCAACCGCAGCCATGCAGTTGTGGGAGCAGGGACTGTTGGATTTGGACGCTGATATCAATCAGTATTTGGACTTCCCCTTGCGCAATCCTCATTTCCCGGATGTGCCGATTACTGCCCGAATTCTAATGACACATCGTTCCGGCCTGGCGTGGCCCAATGGTGAGGATCCAGACTTTTACACCAATTATCCAGATGACACGGCTCCGCCCCTGGGAAATTGGCTGCGCGAGTATCTGGTACCAGACGGCACGAACTACCATGCAGCCGTGTGGAAACAGGTGGAACCGGGCAGCTTGGTCAGCTATTCAAACATTGGGGCGTCGGTGGTGGGTTACTTGTGTGAACGAATTAGCGGCATGGACTTTGCCGACTACTGTGAACAGAACATTTTCGAACCGCTCGGCATGACCGACACGCATTTCACCAATGCGGGCGTCACTAGCACGAACGTAGCCGCGCTGTATACCGCGTCCAATCGCGTGACGCCGCCATACAGCGTGGCCTTTTATCCAGCCACCACCGTGCATAGTTCGATCTACGAATTGGGTCGCTTCGCCCAAGCTTACATGCATGACGGCACGTTGGATGGATTTCAGCTCTTGAAACCAGAAACGCTTCAGGAAACGCTGAGGTTGCAGGTGGATGGGGAAGGGGTCTGCATGTTTTGGTGGCAGGTCCACCAAACCTGGCGGGGCCATACTGGCGGATATACCGGTGTTTCCTCAGCTCTATCCATCCAGGTGGAGGACGACCTGACCATCATCATCCTGTCAAATATTGGTGGCGCCGATGCCGTCTATCCGGGCGGTGCCATCTACAATGCCATTTACCAGGAAGCCCTCACCTATCGCTAGAGTCCCTGTCTACTTGTAGGGACAACGATATATCCAGACCGAGTTGGGCACGATAAGGCCAAGTCATGGGCCTTGGGAACCCGGCAAAACTCTATTAAGATGAAGCCACGAAGAGGTGTAAAGATGCGCGTATGGGTGTGGTTGGTGATGGGTTGTCTCGTCTCGGCCCAGGAATCGGATCTGACGTTGGTTTTACTGAAAACGGGTCCTGCTACGGATCTTTCCGAGTCCGAAATGTCGGAAGCCATGAAAGGTCATTTCTCCAACATGAAACGGCTCGCAGAAGAAGGTGTTTTGTTGATGGCGGGCCCGTTGGGTCCGCCCCGCTCCGACCCTTCGCACCGCGGTTTGTTTATCTTTAATACCCATGATCTTGATTTTGCTGAGACCCGCGCCGCCACGGACCCAGGCGTGAAGGCAGGCGTGTTTGTGTTCACACTTCACCCCATGACCACGCGGGACCGATTGACTGAATTACCTCGACTGGAGAAGGAGGCGCAGATGCAACGTGAGGCCGATCCAGAAGTGCCCGATGAATGGCAGGGTAGAGCCTATTTTTTGGCATCCACTCCTGAAATTCCCGCTTCACCCATTGCGGGCGATGCGTTGCTATTCCAAGCGAAACTGGATGCTTTTGGGCCCAATGGCGAACCTGTCTGGTTCATGGCATTGGATGCCACGACCGAAGAACAGGCGCGACAGATCGTGGGCACCGATTCCCCCTGGACCCTCCATGGCTGGTATGGCACCAAAGTGTTGGAACAACTTGGCCAAAAAAGCGATTAGCGACTAATTGATTCGTGTCGCTTCGATCAAATTCATGCCTTTGATCCAGGTTTTGCCGCCATCATAAGAGCGATCCAATTTGAATGAATAGTGATCGGCCGAAATATTGTAGTAAACCGCGCGTTCCAGAAATGCACCCATGCCATCACTGCCTTTACCTTCCATCACCAGCTCTCCGTTCTTGTACTCGGCGGTGAGGTCGGTCATGCCAGCTTCATTGGCCATGACCCACTTGATCGCCCATTTACCGGTCTCTGGAATATAGGTGCGAAAACTGACGCCTCTAAAAACCACCTGGTTTTGATCGTTGTAAGCGCGAAACTCATCGAGCAAGGCATATCCATCCAGTGCGCGATACACCGTGGATGTCGCTTTATGCGAGGTATAGGAACCATCGCGGCGCAAGCTCTTTGAGGTCAAATCCCATTCGCCGATGAACCAGTCCAGTTGGGCGGCCTCCGGTGGCAAGTCGGGACCCTGCTGCGCCCAACACATACACGACACGAAGATCACCATCCATTTCATAAACGACTCCAGTACATAGGTTGCTTGGACGTACGCAATAGAATTCCGAGTGTTCAATCTTTTTGAATTTATACACGTGTGACGTTGACTGTCAGTTTCACACTGAGTTTGAAGAGACGCCAAAGCAGTTAGTGAAAATTCTCAGGTGCTGATAATTCTCACTAACAAATTTCCAAGTACAATTACGTAAGTACCTGGTTTTAAACACGGTGATAATTGGCACAGAAACTGCCCTATAGAGGGAAACCCATGGTGATGGGGATCACAAGAGCGGCCCGCTGGCCGCAGGGGAGTGAGAAGAGATGTGGTTGGCGTTGTTGATTTTGGCACAACCCGTGGACTTGCCGGCCAGTATTCAAGACTGGCTGGTTGCGCGAGGTGGTCGATTGGTTCAACAAGAAATAGCCATGCCAGCCGACGTAGATATGAGGGCGATCCTTGCTGACATGCGCGAAAAGGGGGCGTGCGAAGACGTGATCTATCCGGCTGCTAATGCCGCTTTGATATCGTCAGGACCGCAAGCGGTTGTGCTTCATTGGGAGCGCACGCCTGTGCAGATCATTGTAAGTGGTTTGAATCGCGAGGTGGCCGCGAAAGCCAAAGAAAAATTGAGTGTTCGGCATACCGTGATGACCCATGAACCGTCGTGGCAGTGGCCCTTTGGGCTTGTTGTGGCCTCGATCACGATGGTGGCAATTTCAATCAATGGCGACACCTAACTTTGGGTAGGTGTAATTGGGGGAGGATGAGGGGGGCACCGCCCCCCTCCACTAAACTTGAATAGGAAGGCCGCGTATGAGAGACTCGTGATCGTTTTTTGAAGCTTTTGGGGGATTAGATGAAACAATTTTTGAAGATGTTTTTGGCCTCGGGTACCGCCCTGTTGGTTTTTGGGTTGTTGGTCTTGATGGTCGTCGCCATTTCATTTGGTGGCAGTGACAAACCTGAAGTGTCGGAAAAGACACTTTTGACTCTGAACTTAGGGGTACCCATATCTGACAAACCGCTCAGTCAGAGCTTGCAAGACGCTGTGCGCGGAGCCATGGGTGAAGGCGTGGGCGAAACCGTGACACTTCGCTCACTGTTACAGGCCTTGGACGAGGCCAGTCGAGATGAACGTGTGGCAGGGTTGTATCTTCACGGCAACGTCAACCGGGCTGGGTACTATTCCGGTTGGGCGGCTCTGAAAGAGGTGCGCGATGCCATCATGCGATTCAAGGCAAGCGGTAAACCGGTAATAGCCTACGAAATGGCTCTGGACGAAGCCGGCCTGTACATGATGACCGCTGCCGACGATTTGTATATGAATCCGATGGGGTATCTTGAGTTCAATGGCTTTGCAGCACAGATTATGTTCTTCAAGGGCGCATTTGAGAAATATGGCGTAGATGTGCAGGTAACTCGAGTCGGCAAGTACAAATCAGCTGTGGAACCTTATCTTTTGGACGGTATGAGTGAAGCTAATCGAGAGCAATTGGAATTGCTTTTGAACGATATTTTCGACGAGACCATCAACAGCGTGGCCGAAGCTCGTGACCTGGATCCCGCGAACTTGCGGGCGCTTGCAAACACGGATGGCGTGTTGACGGCTGCCGATGCGGTGGCACGTGGCATTGTTAATCAGACTCTTTTCTACGACGATGTGTTAGGTAAACTGCGAGAACTGACCGGCACTGAAGCGGGCGAGCCCATAGAAAACCAGATGTCTATTCGTTCCTACTACGACGCGATTAAGCCGGACTCTACTGACGGTGATCAAATTGCCTTGATTTACGCCGAAGGTGGCATTCAAGATGGGAACGACGAGCAAGAGGTGGGTGGTGATCATTTGGCCCGTTTGCTGCGCAAGGCTCGTGAAGATGAACACGTGAAGGCGATTGTACTGCGGGTAAACAGTCCCGGCGGCAGTGCATTGGCTTCCGACGTGATACAACGTGAAACCCGTCTTATCAAGGGTCAGAAGCCAATTGTGGTGAGCATGGGCACCGTGGCTGCGTCTGGTGGATACTGGATTTCCACCTACGCCGACGAGATTTTCGCATTGCCCAATACGATCACGGGTTCCATCGGTGTGTTTGGCATGTTCCCCAACGTACAACGCTTGATGAACGAACACGGTATCAATGTGGACGTGGCCAAAACTTCCCCCATGGCCGACGTCACCAGCACCTATCGTCCCAAAACCGACGCCGAGTTGGCCGTGATGCAGCGATTTGTGGATGATATCTATACCCAGTTCCTGGATAAAGTCTCAGAAGGTCGTGGATTGGAGCGTGATCACGTTGCGGAAATCGCCGAAGGACGCGTGTGGTCCGGTACTCAAGCGCTTGAGCTGGGGTTGATCGACAAGCTGGGTGGTGTCAATGACGCCATCGCCTCGGCGGCAGCCCGCGCCAACTTGACGGACTATCAAGTCACTGAGTACCAGGTAGCCAAGGGCATGCAGGAAGAAATCATGGAGATGCTGGGTTTTGAGTCTACGGTTAAGCCGACTGGCTCGGAAGAATTTCTCCAAATATGGCGAGAACTGCAGCGTTTGCAATCGTCACAAGGCATCTATGCGCGACTGCCTTATGAATTGACGATAAGATAAGACACGCGCTCTGCGCATCAAATCAAGAGGTGAGCCAGGTGTCGGATTCCCCAGTGGCTATGGTTACAGGAGCCAGCACGGGAATCGGCCTGGCCATCGTGAAGCAATTGCTTGACAGTGGCTACAGGGTAGCTGCCACAGCACGCCGGGAATCCCTAGCCCGGTTTGGGGAACTGTCTCATCCGCAGCTCAAATTTTTCGCGCTGGATGTGACGCACGCACAGCAGCGAGCTGGCTCGGTGCACGACGTCCTACAGGCGTTCGGCCGAATTGATGTCTTGGTGAACAACGCTGGCATATGCACCCGCAGCGTGTTAGAGCACCTATCGTTTGATGATGAGCACCGTCAATTCGATGTAAATTATTTTGGTGCCATGGCGTTAACTCGCCTGGTTCTGCCTCAGATGAGGCAGCGACGGTCCGGACATATCGTCAACATCTCGTCCACCGCAGGTATGGTGGCCATGCCGACAATGGGATGCTACAGCGCTTCGAAATTTGCCTTCGAAGGCGCCTCTGAGGCTCTGTGGTATGAAATGAAACCCTGGGGCATTCATGTGACATTGATTCAGCCGGGTTTCGTCCATTCACAATCATTTCGCAACGCCATGTTTACGGAAAAGGCAGCCCAAAGTCTGAATGATGAGAATGATGACTATCATATTTATTACACTGAAATGCTGCATTTCATCGAACGCCTGATGATACGGTCGCCCAGTCGGCCTGAGGACATTGCTCGTATTGTCGTTCGTGAGTTAAGGCGCCCGGGCAGGTTACGCGTGCATGCTACTTGGGACGCGCGGTTGTTCAATTTGCTCAGGCGCGGTCTACCGCAAAGGGTATATCACTGGGTGCTTTACCGTGGATTGCCACGCGTGAAACATTGGGTGAAACCATGAAGTACGATCAAAGCGAGTTGGCTTTTCGTGTTTTGTTCAGCTTGATTTTCTTGGGTCTAGGTATGGAGCATCTGTTCTCCGATGCTGTGATTCGAGCCATGATGCCCGATTGGATCATCGGGCAAAGATGGGTGTCCCTGGCGTCTGGCGCCATTCTGCTCACGGGTGGATCACTAATCTTGTTGGGGTATCGAATGCGGTTGGGTGCACTCCTGCTAGGCGGGTTTTTGTTGCTGGTCACGGCAGTCATCCACGGACCCAATCTCATAGTTCGGCCCAGTGACCTTCCCCACGAGTGGGGTTGGTTGTGGGATGTCTATCAAAGAAGCAATTTTTTTAAGAACCTATGTTTGTTGGGAGGTTGCTTCTACTTCTACAATCACGAACCGGGAAGATACAGTCTGCACCAACTCAAAAATAAGGCATCGGCTAAATAACAGTCGTGTATGATAGCCAACTAGATTTCCATGACAAAGGGGTGAGCTATGCGTTCTTTGGTGTTGCTCTTCTTGGGTTGGACCTGTTGGGCTCAGACGCCCAAGGCCAGCGAAGCGGTCATTCGGTCGTGGCCAGAGATGATCGAAGTCGACGGCCAGATGGAACTGGGACGCATTGCCTATGTCTTCGACTATGTCAATGGCGTCGCAGTGGAACGCCATTTTGGAGCAGATGGTGAATTGGTGCGTCAGATCGATCGCCCCAATTTGGAAATTGGTGCCTCGGACGCAGAGATCGAGATGGCTCAGGAGATGGTGAGGCAAGACCCTGAACTTGCCCGGTTCTTGGCCACCGAAGGCCGCGTGCTTGATGGCGGGTTCATCTTACGTGAATCCGATCCGGCGCCTTGTGGCACCGGTTCCCGGTGTATTCATATCGTGGCATTTGATGTGGATGCCACGCATCCCGTGTTCCACGCCGTGGTAGATCTAGTGAGCGGAGACGTGATTTATCGAAACTACACAAGAACCCGGAGGATCCAGCCATGAAGACCTTCATACCAATCGCGTGTTTTTCCTGGATTTCGTGGGCTCAGTGTCCCGCGGGAGCTCTTCATGTCACGTTTCCAGATGTGGACCCGGTGTGGGAGTTTTGCGTGTTGCGACCATCAGATTCCAGCGGCCCAAGCGGATCAGGTGTAGAGATTCGCGATGCATATTATCGCGGTATTCTCGTATTCAAGCGGGCCCATGCGCCTATTTTGAATGTCGATTACGATCCAGGTGGATGTGGCTGCTTTCGAGACTGGTCCAACTCCGAACGGTCGTTTGCCATGGACAACCCGTTAGCTACGCCCGGTTTTTATGAACCGACCTCCAACGCGGAAACCGTGTGTGACAACGCCAATAGCCTCACCACGCCGCCCGGTGACTGCCCTTGGAAGGTAGGGCAGGAGTGTCACACAGGTGTCGCCATCGAAAAATCGGCGGAACGAATTCTGATTACGTCGCAAATGCAAGCTGGCTGGTATCGCTACACCATGCGCTGGGAGTTCTACGTGGATGGGACCATCCGACCCACTTTTGGGTTTGGCGTTTACAATACGTCGTGTTCCAGTGCCAGTCATAGGCATCACAACTATTGGCGATTCGATTTTGATATCGACGATGCCGGCAACGATTTTGTCCAAGAAGTTGAAGGCGGCGTGCCCAATGTGTTCGCCAATGAAGTGACACGTACCTGGACAGGAGCGTCCACAGCCTGGGAGGTGTACGACGCTTCAAGTGGACGCGGTTACAGGATCACCCCTGGTTCAGGCGATTTGGACTTGCCTGCCGATGCCTTCTCCAAATTGGACTTCATGGCTTCTTTGTACAAGGCTGGTGAGTTATCTGATTCTGGAGGTGGTTGCGCCATCAATGAAGGCACCATCGCCAATGGAGAATCGATCACCAACACCGATGTAGTGTTGTGGTATCGAGCTGGGGTCCATGATGTGGTCGGTAGCAATATCTTCAAATGCAAGGCGGGTGGACCCATCTTGGAACCCATCGGCGATTGGAACATGTGTGGCCCCGATCCAGGCAACCTCTACCCGAAATGGCATAGCGCCGATATCGATTACGACTACAACACCAACGGGGTGGTGGACGTCGCAGACTATGCCAGCCTCGTCAATAACGACTGCATTGGACCGTGATTAAAAAAAACGCCCCGGCATGGTTACCGGGGCGAATGTTTACAGATGGGCCGTGATGCCTAACGTGTAGCGCCTGCCGTGGCTAAGATAGCCAAATACGCGAACTGCCTCATCATCCAGCGCATTGGAGATATGTGCCTGGATGGACATACGTTGCGTGACCTTGGCTTGTGCGCCCAAGTCCACTAAATCGATGGCCTTCAGGTTGATCCTTACTTGGGAGAAGTCCAACGGATCAAACGTAATATCCTTGCGTTCACCTTCGTGTAGCCAATTCAAAGACCAGTGCCATCGTTCTCCGTATTGACCATTGACGCTTAGACCATAGCGGTTCTTGGGGCGACGTAACAGCTCATTTCCCGATGCATCTTTGGTGTCGAGAAGTTCGCCGTACACTCTAAATGAGACCTGTTTGAATCGAGCCGTAATCGAGCTTTCAGTCCCTTTGATCTCTGCACTCGCTTCGTTGATGTAATAGCTGGCAAAGGTTTCTGGATCAAAAAAGAACGACATCAGTTCTTCGTAATCAGCTCGATGGTGGCGCACATCCCATTCAAGGTTCGACCAACGATGATGGATTCCGACCTCCCAAAGTTTGCCGCGTTCCGCTTCCAATTCGCGATTTCCATACTGCGAGTATAATTGGTAAAGCGAAGGCGCTCGAAAGGCTGTGCCGTATTGGGCGGAAAGATGCGTGGCATCGCTCAACGACCAGGTACCTCCCAACTGGTACGTCAACTCACCGCCGAATCGGTCATGATCGTCGTATCGCGCCCCCGCGAGGTAAGATCCTTTGGGCCATGTTCCTCCTAGCTGCGCATAGACAGCACGGGTATCCGCGTCTGCATCCAACGCACTGTCAAAGGGTGTGTCGCCAAAATAGTAGCGGTCACTCCCTTCAGCACGTTCTTGTTCCCATTCAACGCCCGCAAGCAGTCGACTGGACGAGGCAATCGCAAACGTGTTACGCCAATCCAGTTCCATATTGTGCCCCGTGTATTCGCTTCTGGCCACGAGGTCGGGCTGATAGTCGTCGGGGTTGCGGTCACGACGACGTGTCTCGCTGAAGTTGATTTGAACCCTGGACTCGGCACCCTCGAACCATTGAAAGCCGGCAAAGGCCACCGCACTGGATTCGCGAATATTGCCGCGGTAGTTTGAGTCGTCGCCGAAATCACCGCCAAAGGCATCTAAATCCAAACGGCCTTCCAACCAGTCGAGCTTGATACCCGTCTGGAGGCGCTGGAACTTGTGATCCAGACCAACGCGGGCGTGGGTGTGCGCAGCGTCGTCCTTTTCGGGACTTTCGATTTGACGATCATCGGATGCCGACAAGCCACCGCTTTGTCGTTGTTCCGCCGAAACATATATCCCTGTTTCACCCGTCCGGGTTTGAAATTCGGCACGGGTGCTCCATTGATCCTCACCCCACGTCGCCGTAGCTGCTCCAGTCATCTTCTCTTTGGCAGTCTTGGTGACAATGTTGATGACACCTGCAACAGCGTCCGATCCGTACAGGACAGACTGGGGGCCATACATGATTTCGATTCGCTCCACACCCACGGTCGACACATGGGCAAAATCATAGGCTCGCGCCACGCCGCCCGCGTGATTACGTTCGGCGCCATCTACCAACACGAGGACGTGTTCCGAATTGGCGCCTCGCAAGAAGAGGCGAGTTAAGGAGCCATCGCCACCCTGATTGACCAGCGTTAGACCAGGCTGTGTAGCTAGTGCTTCTGCCACGGTGTTCCACTGGTTCTTCTCAATGTCTTCTGCAGTAATCACCTGTACCTGGCCCGGTATGGCCTCTAGAGCTCGGTCGGCTTTGCTTGAATAAACGGTGAGCTGTAAGTCAATATCTGGATCTTCGTGCACAAAAAGGGTCAAGAACCCGAAAAAGATTTCAATCATTGCTTTCCCTCGAAAGATGTTATGGCGCATCGAATGTCCTGGCTTTGCACGTCTTCCGCGGCACCGGCCTTCCCACATGTTTTGCAGTGGCCATGTGTGGTGCTTTGTCTGTGCATACAGTCGCGGGGCGGCACGCGATTCACACGCGTTTCCTCAATGGGCCATCCGGACGGATCCGGTTTGGATGCGCTCATGTTTTGGACCCGAACATTTGGCGCGTTTACGGGTGCTCTGGCTTCCGCGACATTGCGGTTACAGTGGCGGGTACCGCGACGGATTCACACCGTCTTCCCCCATGGATGTCTGCGTCAGTATCTTAGCAATGGTGGAAGCCGTCAAGTACTCGCTTAAAGTTGTACTGATGTTTAGAAACTGTGAGAATGTCCTATAACTCAGTGAGGCGGACGGCACAAAGCGCATAGCCATAGTCACTTCCGCGAATGGCTTGCATGATGGGTGACTGATTTCGCTTCATGCGCAAGTACCGCCCCAACCTACTTTCCGTCCCCAAAAAGCTATGTTAACGGTGGCGTATTTGCTAAAAGCATAGTGGCTTTGGCCACCTCCAACCGACTGCAATACGCGGATCCAGTTACGCTTAGGGTGAACGCTTGCCACGGGAATTGATTCTGTTTGACAGGAATGAAATCATACCGTTGAATGCTGTTGAGAAACTGCCACATATGTATGCTACCCCACGGAAGTCTGAACTTACACGCGTCGCACTATGGTTGAAGAACCATTGGATGGATTAGTTGCTTAGTTTCGTCAGGGCGGTCACAGGATGTGCATGGATGGCGGCAGTCATTTCCTGGGTTGTTATTCTTCAGGCGGATCGTTGGGATGAAATCGGTTTCTTTTTTGTGGGCATCCTGGTGTCCATAGTACTTGCCGTAGTGGCATCTGCGTTCACGCTAATCTTGTTGACAAAAGGACAGGTGAGTCTTAAAAGGGCAACACTGATGTGGTTGGCCAATGCACCTATCTTTATCACGCTCTACTTCATTTGGGTCTAATCGATCACAATCGGTTCAACGGTGCAACTGCCGTTTTCCATCGTAACCAAATGATTGGGCGGGACCATGTTCCAAGCCGAAGGGTCGCGGTTGAGCCGTTCTGAAACGACGAGAAATGCATCGCTGGGGACGAACTCACCCAGCTTGCTGTGTCGAAGTGCGGTGCCATGAGTGGTGTACAGGGTATTGGGCACTTCGTGCTCAGGCCACGCGAATCGCGTAGCGAGGGTGCAAACACCATCTGTGAGTGCCAAGTTCAGTTGTGTGGTTTGTGATGAGGTGGAGGCGCAAAGATCAATGATGTGATTGATGGTTTGCAAAAGCGCTTGCTTCATTTGCACAAGCGTGGGTTGGACCCGGCTTGATCCTAAGTGGTGCAACAAAAGCGCAAAGAAATGTTCCGAGTCCGTGCTGCCTTCAATCCAATTGTAGATTTCATCGTCAAGCTGCTCTCTTAGCCGGCGTTTGATGGCGCGAAACCCGGAAATATGACCATTGTGCATCAGTAACAGGTTGCCGAAGTGGAACGGATGGCAGTTGGCTTCCTGAACGTCGCCAATGGACGCGGCCCGCACATGGGCGAAAATACAAGAGGACTTGATTTTTGGCGCGAGGTATCTCAGATTCCTGTTGTTCCAGGCGGGTGTTGTGGAAACAAACTTAGCTGGTGAGGCTTCCAGTTCACGCACGTAGAATCCTATCCCAAACCCGTCGCCGTTCAATGGCTCTTTGCGTTCTTTGGCGTCGTAGCTCTGTGTGACCAAGGAATTTTCAGGTTCAAAGACGAAGTGCTGCAGGGTTATGGGCTGTCCCAAATAGGCGATGAATCGACACATCGTGTAGCCTTAATCTGTGACTGGACTTAGTTGCATGATGGTTCCACCCGGCAGTTCGACCTTGGATCCCAATTGCAACACAAAACTGAGTGCGTCCAAGTAGTCCACCGCTCGGGCGATGAGACCTTTTTCAACCGTGATGAATGTGGCACCTCGAATCTCAATAGGGCGCATGGTGGCTACGGACATACGATCTCCGATGGGTCCGCTTTGAATGGCGGTCATGCGCCACTCAATGAATGCGCTATTGCCACAACTTTCCAAGCGTTCAATGTGCATGATCACATCCGAAGCCCAGCGGTGCACATGTTTGATGTATCCGGCCACCTGTTCCACGCCTGTGTACTGTGTGTTGTTCACAGGATCCACGTAAACCACATCGGCTGACAAGATGGCGGTTAATTGGTCGACGTGGCCGGATTGCCAAATAGCCATCAATTGATGTGCAAGCTCATTGGCATTTGGTTGGTTGACGCTGAAAATGACAGCAAGTAGGATCATTTCTTGGCTCGACTTTGTTTGGGTCTAGTCTACATCAGCCAAAGATACAAAGCATCTGTTTGTAACCTCCGTACTTTTATCGCGTACAGATGGGTGGGGATGCATGGGGGAGCTATGAGTTCAAGCGATTGGTCTGGAAACAAAATGCTTCGGGAAGTATCAACGCATCTCAGGCACTCTACATTTTCGCGCGAGCTAAAGCGCGATTTCCGTGAGTCCATTGCGTACTATTTGAGTCCCATGCAAAGAAAGAAATTGGCTCAGTCCGGAGGCTTCAAGAAGAGTTGCCTGTTAACTTGGTGGCTGTTCAAGATTCTATTTCTGCGGCTGTCATTGGTCCGCCGAACGCTCTTCGTATTTGGGGCTGGTTTTGTGTTTCTTGGGCGCTCTCACTATTCCGGCGCCTTGACGCTAGTGGGTGGATTCATTTTGGTGTGGCTTTTGTTGGTGGAACTGAAGGACAAGCTATTTGCTAAAGAGGAGCTGGCGGAAGGCCATGCCGTTCAATCAGCATTGATGCCGTCCAGAACACCCACAATCCCGGGATGGTCGGTTTGGCTATACACCGCACCTGCCAACGACGTAGGTGGTGATCTGGTGGATCATATTGCGCTTGGCCAGGGAAAACACGGAGTGGCCATAGGCGATGTTTCAGGGAAAGGTCTCAGCGCGGCGTTGTATATGGCGAAACTTCAATCGACCTTGCGCGCATTTGTGTCCGATACTTTTGAGCTAGGCGCCTTGGCAAAGAAGGTCAATGAAATTTTTTGTCGTGATGCTCAGTCCAATCGATTTGCGTCGCTGATTTACCTTGAGCTACATGAACACGAGGGGGATGTGGCCTGGTTCAATGCTGGCCATCTGGCACCCATGCTTGTGCGCGGAAACCGATTGGAATCATTGGGTAAAGGTGACGCGGCGCTGGGCCTTCGTAGTGATATGAAGTATGAAAAACATACCGCCCATCTCAATCAAGGGGACTGGCTGGTACTTTATTCAGACGGAGTGACCGAGAGTGTGGACGAGTCTGGTGCTTTTCTAGGCGATGCTCGGTTTCGCGAATGGTTGCGCATTGAGGGGCATAAAGATGCACCTTCTCGGGGAATACACATTACTGAGAGATTAGCCAGATACATAGGTAATGCCGCCTTGAGTGACGACATTTCACTGGTTATTTTGCAGCGCATCTAAGATCCATCTGGTCGATTCAACCTCAGGTCGATGTCTTGTATGAGAGTTTGAGCCCGCTTGCCAAAGGCACCTCGGTCTTCGCTTGCCGCAGCAGCAAACTCCTTAGCGATTTCCATTTGCTTGCGATCGGTGGCTACCAAGTACATTAGTTCAGCCTGTTCTAAATCGATGTGGACGGTGTATTCCGAATTCTGTCTGGCCATTTCGAGGCAATCCAATGCCCGATCGATGAGATCACGGTTGAGCGGTTTCTGGATTTTCACAATCCAACGAATGGTTTCCGCTTCTCGTCTCAGGTATTCGGCGAAATTGGGTCTGATGCGATTGGCTTCTTGTGCGTGATGGTGGGCAAGATTGATTAGGCTCGGATCAGGTTTTCCTGCGCAATAGGCCGCATAGGCCTTAATCAAGGCGACAGCAGATGCCTGAACGTGTGCCGCTGCATTTTCGGGGTTCATGTTGAGGGACTTCTGAATGTCGGCATCAGCGCCCTCGATCCCGTCTTTGCCTATGTCGCATACGTCGAGCTTGAGCATGTTGACGCCATTTCGTAACCATGCTCTTCCCACCAATCCATTCACATATTGCGGATTTATTTCAAGCCCACGGGCAAAGTAGTTTTCCGCTTCGTGGATCATCGCGTCGGCTTCCCTGCCCAAGAGGAACTCGTAAAAGGCAAGATCTCGAAAGGCGTATCCCGTGTTTACATAGGGCATGGAAGCGTTCGGGTTGACGTCCAGGGACTTTTTCAAAAGGTCAATGGCGGTTTCGAGGGCCTCTTTTGGACTCAATCCTCGATCCAGACGGTATCGCCCCTCAAGCAAATAGGTGTTGGCCAAATCATTGAAAAAACCGTGACGGTTGGGCGTTTTGTCGCTCAGGAGCAGGTAATTTTCGCGCGCGTTGTTCAGGTGTTCGGTGGGATCTTGACCGCGGTCAATGGCGTACTCGCCGAGCAGTGCCCATGATGTGGCCCGCACATGATAGGCCCGTACATTGTCAGGATTAATAGCCACACATCTAAGGGATGCTTCAATTCCTTTCTGGATGTAGGGCGTTGGGTCTTGCCCTTTGGAATGAAGGTAGTAGCCCTCCATGAAATGGGCCCAAGACAAATTGTAGAAAGCATTGTAGTAGTTGGGGTTGAGCTCAATGGCTTTGCCCAGATGGTCCCGCGCACGCTCGAGCGAATCGTGTGGAGATAGGCCTCGGTTGATGTCGTAGTAGGCCAAATCGGTGTACGGCATCGATATGTTGTTGTGGGCAAATGCAAATCCCGGGTTGATGGCAATCGCGCGTTCGAGATAGTCAATCGCCGATTGGAGCGTTTCCAGGGAATCCTGACCATTGCGAACCTGGTACACGGCAAATTGATCGAGAATCGTGCCCATACCATTAAGCGCGCTCCAATCTCGAGGGGCCAAGTCCAGGGCTGTTTGCATGTTCTTGATCGATTCCTTGAAATCGTTCGTGGGGTCTAATCCTTGCTGTTCAAGTACAAATGCTCTGAATTTTTGAGCCAGTGACAGTGCTTTGTATGCGTCTGTGTTCATGTTGGCCAATGCCACTGCTTCCTCTCCGGAAGCCACAGACCGATTGGAAATCTCAAGGGCGTCTCGACCGCGATCCAACTCGTGATGCGCCCATTCTTGAAGCGTCCAACAGCGGGCAATAGCTAGGGGTGCATGTTTGGGTTGAATGGCTGATGCCTCATCCAACGTGACCATCAACTCGTTGAACATCTGGTCATCGTCACCCGCTACGTGTTCCACGAGCATTTCGAATTTCCGTTGTTTTAAGCGGATACGCATCTCATGAATCTGTGGATGGCTGGGCAGGTATCTCATGGCTTCATCGATTCGTGCGATAGCTTGATCGTAGAGCTCGTCGGCTTGCGAATAAGATCCACCGTCTTCGGTGGCCAACGCCTCATCAGACAGAATGTTAGCTTCTAGAACGTGGCACTCTGCCCGCCAGGGTGTGGCGATCAACGCACTTTGAATCAGTGATTTCGCTTGGTTCAAATCATGGTCCAAGTAGGCGATTAAGGCCATTGCATAGGGGTCGTAGTGTGCTGAGTCCATGGCTGCCAAATAAGTTCTTGCAGGATCCAAATAGGTTTTCTGCAATTGTTCCATGTGTTGTTCACGGAAAGACAGATTGTCCGAAAGGTGGCGAGCCTGGTTTGCTTCAATACGGTAAACCTCGGTGAGGGCGTGACTCATGGCAGCTAGAAACTCATTGCTCCGATATCCGGCATCTTCTGCTTGACGAAGGTACGCGAGTGCTTTGTCATACTGGGACAAAGCGAGGTAGGTCTTGCCGATCGCATAATAGCCTGGACCTTGTGCCATATGCCCGATGTCCTTGATTTCTTGTTCAATGGTAGCAATCGCGCTATTTGCTTGGTCGATTTCAGGTGAGATATCGTGAGCTGGCATGGCAAACACCAGTGCCATTCGATTCTCAATCGTCTGAGCTTCCCGACTGAATTCTTGGGCCAATACCACACGATAGGCTGCTTGCTGTCGCTCCCGAATGGCCCAAAGACCCAGGACGCATGCAGTGAGGATCCCCGCCGCGATCACGGCGCTGAGCGCCTTATTCTTGGCTATTGCTTTTGAGCCGCGATAAAGCAGGCTGGGCGGATGTGCAAGGATCGGATCACCGCTCAAAAAGCGATGCAGATCTTCAGCGAGTGCTTTGGCGGAGTCGTAGCGCTGACTGGCCTCTTTTGCGAGGCATTTCATGACGATTGTTTCCAGATCACGAGAGACCTGGGGTGCGTGTTTGCGGAGAAGCGGCGGCTCCTCCTTGATCACTTTGAGAATGATGTGAACGGAGGAGGTACCGACGAATGGCGGACGCCCACTAATACACTCATAAAGCGTGGCACCCAGGCTATAGACATCTGCGCGGCGGTCCAGCTCCTGACGACCACGCAGTTGTTCTGGGGCCATGTATAGGGGCGTTCCGGAGAACACGTTGGTATCGCGAGTCTGATCCGCGGAAAGGATCCGTGCGACCCCAAAATCCATGACCCATGGTTTGATCGATCCATCCTCTTTGATTTCCACCATGATGTTGGATGGTTTTAAGTCGCGGTGAATGATGCCGTTGCGGTGGGCCTCTTGTACAGCCATGGCAATCTCGCGGATCACCATCAGTTTTTGCTCCAGACTCAGGTGATCCGCCGCTTTGTCGAGGGTGAAGCCGTCAATAAACTGCATCGACAAAAACGGTTTCCCGTCTTGCGTGCCTGCCTCATAAACCTGAACCACATGCTCGTGGTTGATGCGGGCCATGGCGCGCGCTTCACGCAGAACCCGAGTCACTTCTTTGGGGTCGTCATCCTTGAGAAATTTCAAAGCCACATGGCGTTGCAGGCTCCGATCATAGGCCTTGAAAACTTGGCCCATGGCACCACGTCCGACTGTCTCGATGATTTCGTAGCGCGCCGATGCGTCGGGCTTAGGGGGAGACTGTTGTTCGGTCATTTTGCGTTGGCCCCATGTTATCACGGGTGGATGGTTTTACTCGCGCTGCGTGGTTTGGGACTTGAGATGAACAAGCAGCTGGCTAAGTACTTCGAATGTGGGCGAAACATGGATGGCCGGTGCGTTCTGCGGTGGAATATGTGTGGTGGCATGACCGCCGACAATCAAATGAGTGTGGGCCGGCAACAGGTCGCGTAGAGTCGCGGTTTGTTCGAGAGCTGTTTGCGCATCGAGTCGATTGATGCTCAAGACCACAGCCAGTGCGTGGACGGCGTGTGCCGCGCGAGACGTTTCCTCTAATGGCAGGTCTGCACCCAAATATACGGCTCTTAACCCATGGATGGATGCGATCATGGCGGCAATCAACGCGCCAAATTCATGGGATTCACTGGGTGGGGTGGCGCAGACGATCGCGGGCGCATCTGTATGGACGCCGTAGATTCGAACCAAGCTCCCCAAGACGTTTCGTATAGCAGCGGAGGTAAGGTGCTCTTGGGCGATGCTTAGCTTGCCAGCCTCCCATTCTTTGCCTATGAGTCGCATGATGGGAAGGACCAACTCGAAAACAAAGGCTCTCGGTTCCATTAATGAAGCCATTCGCGCAAGTTCGACGTCGGCCTCAGGTCGATAATTCTTGATGAGGTCGATGATACGGCGTACCTGACCCTCATATGCTGGTTCTGCGGGTTGGTTTTGATGTTGTAGATTGTGGATCTGCGCATTGCTGAGCTTGGTGACGCGACTGATTTTGTGGCCGTGGTCCACGGCCCACTTTAGGAGCTTCAGCCGTTCCACTTGTTCTTGGGAGTAGAGTCGCCTTCCATTGATGCGACTGGGCACCACTGCTTTGTAGCGGCGTTCCCATGCCCGTAACGTGTCCGGCGGTAAACCAGACAACATGCAGGCAGCTTTCATGGGGTAGGTAATAGGGTGTGTCATGGCATGCACGTTAATCAATGCTCGGTAACTTTGTCAAGAATTTGTCTAGCAGGGGTCTGGACAGACCCCTGCTAGGTGGGATATCACAAAGAACGGATCGTCACGAGGGCAACTGGACCGCGCCAGTCGAATTCACTGGCCGCTAGATCCCCGATTCCTTGAACACCATTGGCGAAGAACACATAGCCTTCCGCACCAGTTTGGTTGCGCTGGCCCACGCTACCGCAAGGCGCTCCCGGAACGCTCAGGCAAGATTCGTCGTTGGCTTCACTACCTGCGTCGTAGGCCCAGGCAAAATCTTGAACGGAGCTGCTTAGTTTGCCGAGGAAATTGTCCGTAGCAACAAGCTGTACCGCAAAGAAAGTGTCGTTGGTGGATGTGAGCATGCCTGCGACTGAGATCTGCGAAAACCCGTTGCGAGTATATATCGTCGCAGTTTCCGTGGTGCCCGGGCGTATCGGATTGGCAAATTGCATGACATCAAAGACTTTGTCCGAGCCTTGAATGCTCTCGGCTAGCACAGACACATCGCCATCTTCAGCAAGAGCGGCTAGACCCGGTGATGCGGGTTGTCCAAGTGTAAACAAAGCAATACTTTTGCTGTGAGAAACAATGGCGGGTGGAGAGAAAACTTGGCCGCGAGTGAGGTTGGTCACGGACACTTCGTAAGCGCGCCCCTCTTTTTGAGGCGGTAATAGGACTTTATCAATGACGTGAATGACACCATTCGTGGCGAGTATGTCCGTGGCGGTTACCTGCGCATCGTTCACAAACACACCGCCGCTCAGGGTTACAGCCAACGTGTTGCCTTCAAGCGTGGAAATTCTGTTGGAAGAGACTACGTCAGCGGCCAGTTGGCGCCCTGGCACCACATGGTAAAGAAGTATCTGAGTGAGGGCTGCGGGGTCATTGATCAGTGCCTCAAGGGTTCCGTCCGGTAATTGCGCAAATGCTTGGTCCGAAGGTGCGAAGACGGTGAAGGGTCCGCCTTCAGCAAGGGTGTCAACGAGGTCGGCCGCTTGGACGGCAGCAACGAGTGTTTGAAAAGTCTGAGCCTGAATGGCAGTCTCTACCAGGTTTAACGATGGCGGTAGCATAACCGTGTCGATCACGTGAATGATGCCGTTGGTTGTCACGATGTCTGTTGCCACAATCGAGGCGCCAGCAATGGTGACTTGGCCGCCATTGACCTCAATGAGTGCGACCTGCTCGTTGAGCACGTTGAGGTATGGGCGCGCAATCACATCTGTGGCAGTCAGCGCTTCATCTGTCACGTGAAACAAGAGGATGTTTCTGAGTGCTTCTGGATCATTGAGCAGGGCAGATATGGTCCCCGGCGGGAGTTTGTCGAACGCTGCGTCAGTGGGTGCAAAGACCGTGAACGGTCCATCCGACCTCAGCGCATCTTCGAGTCCTGCAGCTTGGACAGCGGCTACGAGTGTGTTGAATGAACCCGCGTCAACGGCGGTATCCACAATGTCTTGGGCGTACGTGGGAATTGCTAATAGCGTGATGACAAGCAACTTTTTCATTTTTGTTCTCCTATTTTCTTGTTCGCTAGAAAGTGCAGCGGCGCGTGTGCGCCGCTGCTTGGTGGGCTCACCGGGGGAGGATGACTTTGTCGATGACGTGAATGACACCGTTGCGGCACATGATGTCGGTCTTGATCACGCTGGCGTCATTCACCTTGACGCCGTTGTCACTCGAGATGGTTATGTTTTGGCCTTGCACGGTCGTTGCTTGGCTTAATGTGACAACCTGTTCAGCGGTCACTTTGCCTGCCACCACGTGGTAGGTAAGCACTTTTGTCAATGCGTCCCGATCCGCCAGCAGGGCATTCAGTTGTTCTTGAGGGATTTGTGCGAACGCTTCATCGGTGGGCGCGAACACTGTGAAGGGCCCATCACCTTTCAGGGTGTCGACCAATCCGGCAGCCTTGATGGCGGTTACTAGGGTTTCGAATTGACCAGCTGATATTGCGGTATCCACAAGATCCTTGGTGAGCGGTGCTTTGGTGCCGCCCACGAGTGGGCCGAGTGCGATGAGGGCGAGAATGTTAATCATGAAGAGACTCCTATTTGTGAAAAGTTCCGGATTAGATATCCGTGTCTGTGTGGTTATTCGATAATGTCTAGATAAAGTTTCAAAAAAAGTTGGAAAAAATATGGACAAAAATTTCCACGAACCCTATTTTGGAAGGGCCGATGGTATTTTTGTGACCTGAAAGGAGTGCCCATATGCCTGTTTTGTTCGAGACGGTTCAACACCTTGCGGTGCCGTTAAAGGAGGTATGGTCCTTTTTTGCAGACCCCAACAATCTCAAACGGCTGATGCCGCCGTCGATGAACGTTCATTTGGTGTCTGAACCACCGCACATGATGGAAAGGGGTGTCGTGATGACAGTTGGGGTTCGCGTATTCGGGATCCCAAGCTCCTGGGTCGTAGAAATAGAAGCTTGGCATCCGCCGCACGGGTTTACCGACGTTCAATCCGGCGGTCTTTTTTCGTATTGGAAGCATCAACATCAGTTCCATGAAGTGGATGGGGTTACGGAGATCAAAGATACGATTCGTTTCCAACTCCCTTGGTTGTTGCGGTTGTTTCACCCGATTGTGGTTTGGCAAATGAAGCGTTTGTTTGCGTACCGACAGGCGGCGCTACGTTCTATTTTCAACGCTTCGTAAAACAATTTTTTGGATTGTGGCATTCATGAAAACGAATGTCTCAAGTTACAAATCGCCACAACGTAAAAAGCGATGAGCCTGTCCACGAAACAATGGTGGTCAGGCATTCATCCGACGTCGAGGCTCAGAGTTTTTACACATGAAAACACCAGATTTGGACCGCTCCTTGCTGATTGTTGTGCGGATGTTTTTTCAAAGTGAAGACATCTTGGAACCCATATCGTCGCATGCCACCGACGGGTTCACAGTAACGCAATGTAATAGGAGAGATTATGAGTTTAAGTGCCATGCGCGGGATCCGTTGGGTCCCGCTTTTTCTGTTGACCTTAGCTAGTGTTGCGAGTGATGACACAACCGGGCACCTGGTTGGATCAATCGCAGATAACAATCAAGAGCCGTTACCTGGGGCGGTTATTTCCGTGGAGCACGTTTCCACAGGGCTGGTTCGCAGTGCGGTAAGTGACGAAGACGGTTCCTATCGTTTTCCGAGTCTGCCTGTCGGTGATTACACCGTGATGGTGTCTATGCCAGGGTTTCAAACGACCAAGCAAACCGTGAATGTAGGAATTGGCGATAAGACCAATGTATCGTTCTCGTTGCAGCCAGGAACCGTGAGTGAAACACTAACTGTGACGAACAGTGCTGTGTTGGTAGACACATCCAGTACCACTTCCGGCTTGAATGTGAACCTCGACGATCTCGTAAGCCGCATCCCTCTGTCCCGTGACCAAACATCGGTCGCATTATTAGCACCGGGTTCCTTGGAAGGCGACGATGGGTTCAATGAGGATGGCGAACAGGGATTGAAACTGGCCTCTATCGGCGGCACGTCCGTGGCTGAAAACGCCTATTTGGTGAACGGTTTGAATACCACCAATTTCCGCAATGGTCTGGGCGGTAGCCAAGTACCCTTCGAATTCCTTCAGGAAATGCAAGTTAAGACGGGTGGTTATCAAGCCGAATTCGGTCGCTCCACAGGTGGGGTAATCAATTCGGTGACCAAAAGCGGGTCCAATCAATTCCATTATGGATTGAATTTGTACTGGGAACCGGAAAGTCTCTCTTCGCAAGAGAAAGACACATTCGAGCGCACCAATAGTGCTGAGGATCGCGAAGTCATGGATGCTAACTTCTATGCCAGTGGTCCGGTCGTCAAAGATAAGCTGTTCTTTTATGTGCTTTACAATCCTCGTGACCGCGAAGTGAGCGATACCCGCGTAACTCGGGACAGTGTCTTTTCATCGGATGACTCCTTCTGGGGTGCCAAGTTAGATTGGTACATCACAGAGAATCAACATCTTGAGTTCACCGCATTCACAGACGAACAAGAAAGCCAGGAAGTGGTGTATAGCTTTGACCGCGGTTTGGGTCGTGGCGATGCATCTGGTGATGGCATCCATTATCGTGGCGGTGAGAATTTCATCTTGAAATATACAGGCATTATCTCGCCTGATCTCATTATTTCGGCACAGGCTGGGACCAATGATTTCGACCGCACCAATCAATCCAGTGCCGACATCTATCCTTATGTGATCGACAGCCGCGACGGTTCTTTCAGTCCGGTGGGACTATATGTCAATGATCAACCCGCGGTCTCTGTAGACGAACGTGAAGCGGCTCGTTTTGATGTGGATTATTATCTGGGCGATCACAATTTCCGTGCAGGCATCGATTTTGAACAAAACACTTCCCACGAGCAGATTGCATACTCGGGTGGTGCTTATTATCGTTATTTCATCGCTGATGGCAGCGAGACGTTTGAAAACGGCAATCCCAATGCTGGCGATTTGTTGGTTCGCGAACGTCACTTCAACGGTGGTGGCGACTTTGAAGTGGAAACCACGGCGATCTATTTGCAAGACAGTTGGTCCATCAATGACCGCTTTACGATCAACTTGGGACTGCGAAACGAGTCGTTCAACAATAAGAACGCTTTAGGTGAGAGCTTCATCAAGATCGATAACCAATTGGCACCGCGTTTGGGCTTCATTTGGGACCCCAAAGGAGACGGCACATCCAAGGTCTATGGCAATTTTGGGCGTTACTATCTGCCCATCGCTTCCAACACCAACATTCGTATGTCCGGTGCCGAATTCTTCACCGAAGAGTGGTACGTGGCCCAAGGGATTGATAACGAAAATGGCGGTGACTGGAGCCCCATAGGCGGTGGTGACCGCCTTGAATTCACGGTGTTTGGTGATGGCGAAGTGCCCGATGCACGTGAGATTCTGGACACAAGCATCAAGCCCATGTTCCAGGACGAATACGTGTTGGGATACCAAACCCAAGTCACAGCCAACTGGTCGGTTGGAGCTCGGGGTGTCCATCGCAATCTGGGTCGCGCTATTGAAGACGTGGCCGTGGATGCTGCACTCAACCGTTATGTTCAAGCCAACTATCCCAACTCCGGTTTTGAAGCCCATGGATTTGACTTCTATGTGCTCACCAATCCGGGTTCCGACCTGAACTTCTTTGTCGACGTGGATGAAGATGGTGTCCTGGACGAAGTCACGCTGACAGCTGATGAACTGGGTTACCCGGAAGCCGAACGCAACTACTACGCGCTGGAATTGACCTTCGAGCGTCGCTGGGTGGACAACTGGATGGTTCAGGGCTCATACACCTGGTCTCATAGTTACGGCAACTACGAAGGATGGGTGCGCAGTGACAATGAGCAAGATGATGCCGGTATTACGACGTTGTTCGATCAACCGGGACTATTGGACAATGGTTACGGAAACCTGCCCAACGACCGTCGACACAATTTGAAGATTTTTGGCGCCTATCAACTCGCCAACAAACTGCAACTTGGCACCAGCCTGCGCTTCCGTTCGGGCCGTCCCATCAATGCCTTTGGGGTGCATCCAACCGACGAGTTTGCGGCCGATTATGGCGTGGAATCGTTCTTTGCTGATGGCGTGCCATCTCCGCGCGGTTCTCGCGGTACTACGGAGGACGTCACCATTATTGATCTATCCGCCCAGTATCCTCTGCGGTTGGGTCGTGCCGATCTGATTTTGCGCGTGGATGCTTTCAACGTCTTTGACTTCGATTCGGTGACGGAAGTGGAAGAAGGCTTTGATCTGGAATCTGGCGGCTCAAACCCCAACTATGGTCTACCCACCAACTACCAGGACCCTCGTCGCGTGCGTGTCAGCGCCTCCTATCGCTTCTGATCGTGCGTCCGAGCCTAAGAGGGCTCTGTGTGAAAGGCGGGCCTTGTGCCCGCCTTTTCTATTGAGAAGGAAGAAGACATTTCTTCGGGTGAGGCAGCCGCCAACAACTCGGTCCAAGGTGTTAGGTGCAGAAATCCATCAAAGGTTGTCCATTCCCTGCGCACCATGTCCCAAAAGGCGGAGGTATCGGCCTGACTGATAAACCCAAATCTCAGACTGGCCATGTCACCCTCCAATATGATATTGAGATTCAATCTCATATCAATGGCGCTGTCAAGAGGTTTTTTTGCGTTATGGTGTATGATGGAATCACGAACCACACAACAATTGAGGGAGGGCAGCATGGCTTTGGAGATGAAGAACAGTTGTGAACGCTGCCAGACCAAATTGAGCCCTGCCGGATTGGCATTTATCTGTTCTTATGAGTGTACCTACTGCAGTTCGTGCAACGAACAATTAGACCAGCGCTGCCCCAATTGTCGGGGTGAACTGGTGCGCAGACCGAGAAGAGAAGACTAATCTGATTCGGTCACGTGTTCGAAAAAGGTGAGCCGGTTGCCAAACGGGTCTGTCATCGCCATTTCCAATGTACCCCATTCTGTTTCTTCAACCCCTGGCCGACTGTATTTGTATTGTTGACTCAATAGCTGCTCCTGAAAGCCGCGGACATCCGCAATCAAGAGCATGATGGCAGCGCCTGGACACGCATCTCCATGATGTTCCGAGAGATGGATCACCAGGTTATCTTTGAGAATCTCTATATAGAGTGGGAAGTTTTCGTCGAATCGATGCTCGAAATTGACCTTGAACCCGAGAAAATCAACATAAAAAGCTTTGGCTACCGATTCGTCGAAGATACGCAAAACGGGAATGATCATGGCTTCTCCGAGCGAGTTGGATTTTTAAGGAAGTGCACGGACGGTATTATCCAACATTTGCACAAGTTATGGAGTGCGCATTGCATCTTGCAGGCTGTGGACCTAGGATGTATAGAAACCACAAATTTGACGCGGCGGAGGGCACGACATGCAGCTTAACCCCAACAACCCGAACCACCAGGCAGAATTAAGACGGCAATTAAGCCAAGTGAGCGCGGCTGAGGCCGAGCGTAGATTGCGTGAGATTACCCGAACACGACAAGGCGTCGAGGTAGTCAATCAGGCTTTGGAAGCGACGGCGTATGCGACGGGAAACCGCGTTTTTTATTCATCGCCTTCAGATCTGCAAACCGTGGCCCATGAATTGACCCACACCCATCAGCAGAAGGGTTAGTGAAGAGGCTGGTATCCCGGCAATTCCGGGAACCGGCCATCTGAGTGCTTGAGTACCACGTAATGCTGGAGGCGATTATTATCGCGATTGGCATCCGCGGTCATCTTTTCGATATCAAGCCAAGCGTCTATCAATTGCACATTTGGATTTTGGCCGTACCAGGTCATTTCCGTATTCGCCACCCACGGGACCTGCACGCTGGTTTTGCGTCCAGGCTTAAGGGAAGGAATCGTAGTGATGCCCACAGAGCGAATGGTCTCGCTCATGAGCACGGTCGTATTGTTGTTTACATTGAGCTGAGTAGGCTGGCTAGGACCTGAGCCGACGTTCTCCACGGTCACGATGATGTCAACAGGTTCGCCAACTCTAGGGTACCTGGGCGATGTCTTGATGTTTGCAATACGCAAGTCGGGTGCGTATTCCAGATACCAGGCACTTAAGTGAGGTGTCCCGTGCTCGAATAACAGGGGTAGTAGGTTTCGTCCAGGACGCAGCTTGGGCAAACCGATGTGACTCAATTGCAGACGTGTGTGGATCTCGGCTTTTGCAAGCGCAGCGGAAAGGTCCTCGTCCATATCTTCCACGATCACCGAGAAATCATTGCTACCCTGCACCAATTTAGAGATAAGTGCGTTGCCGCCTACCAGTCGACCTGCAAACTGAGTGTTTCCCCACACATGCACCCAAACCCGTGGAAAGGCGGAAATACCAGGTACTTTCACCCAGGCTTCCGTGAACAGAAACGGTGACTTCATATTCAAGACGTATCCGGGTTTGCCTTCTGGAGTGGTCGTGGGTGCCCATTGCGCCGATTGATTGATGTGGCTGGGCGCATAAACCAAGCGGCCTTGAACGGGCCAGGGAGGGTCCTTGCGCAAAGTCATTTCGCCGTAGTATTGAGCCCAGGAGTCGGGGTGATATGTGACCGCTGGTTCGGTATAGATCACATCCACATACTCACCCAATCTCAAGTCAAATGCAAAACTGCGTTCGATTTTCCAGTAAGCTCGATCAGCGCTGTCTTCAAAACGTGGATTGGCAATCTGATACCAATGAGCCATGTGATGGGGCGGATAGCCAATGGGATCAAGTCCCAATTGATTGAGCGCCCCTTGGAACAAGGTAGGATCCTGTTTGATCTCTGCAAAGCTGGCCACCGAGCCATCGGGCTTTTCGTAGAAACTGCGATGTTGCAGATCGTACAGGTGCCAGGCGTCGTCGTAATAGACTTCAGCAAGCGTGTGTTGCGGCCAGGCAACAATCCGAGATCTCAAACCCGCTTCGTGCCAAAGCCCAGCTTGGAGTCGGCCCATGTCGTAGCAAAAGCCGTAGCCGAAGTTCCAGATCAACACGCCAAGATCCTCAACCGTCAAATCCAATCCCTGTGCGGGGTAATACCAGTCGCGTATGTCGTGGACCACAAACTGAAACAATGCCTCCGCTTTTTGGCGGTCTGTTGAGGCGTTTCGCGTGAGGTGCTGAACCCATGCACGGACATCGCCGATTGGTGGGAGCAATTCGTCTTTGAGTTGCAGTCCCGTCACGGGTCCCATGACGCGGTAGGCCACCAATTGTGGTGTGGCGGTGTGTGGAATATCCAATTGGACATCTGAAGGCTGTGACAAGTCGATGTCGATGCGTTTGGTACCGCGTTCGTCGGTATCGAACAAATTGTCAAAACGCCCCTGGACGGGAATCCCCTGGTCAGGTTGGTGTTCAATGTGTTTTTCTGTAGAAGGCTTGCAGTGAACGAGACAGACCATCACGGCAATCGCCATGCGAGTTTTGTTGGATGAATACACGATAACTGACGGCTCCCCTGAACATGCCGGCGCGCAAACATACCATAATTCAGAAATCAGGCCGATACCTATTGTCGACTACGATACTTACTTGCTGGGATTAGGGACGATCACACGTAAAGTGAGACTTACGATGACTCCAGCATTGCCAAGGACAAGCACTTGATGAATCCGGGTAAAAACGGTCGGCTGGGTTTTGGCAGAAGCCCCGATACGATCGCGCTTGAATGCCACATCTCAATCATGAACATTTCGAGCGCGCTCGGCATTGCCATTCAAGACTCCGTGTTCGGTTACCCACATCATCCAAATGAAAACGGCCCGACAAAATGAAGAACCCGAGATGCGGATGCATCCCGGGTTCTTCAGGGGGCGAGGGGGGATCGGGTTATGGTTCCAAAGCGAGGGGCACGTAGGTGATGCGTGCACCGCCTAAAGCCGCATCGGAACTGGAGCAAATGGCTTCCAGATACAGCGCCTCGTTACGCATGACCTTGGCAAGCGGCACGGCGCCGGCAAAACGCATTTGGGTGCCGGTCAATTGACGTGTATTGCGTGCAGTGCCGAAGGTCCGCTCGGTGCGACCGCGAAACAGGGGGTCCGTTTTTAGGCTTACGGTCACCGTCTCTCTACCATCGGCAAAGGCGGACGCTTCCACCAACAAGACCGTGGATCCTTCCGGAATCTCAATATCGGTGTAGAGACGGACAAATGGATCTTCGTCGCTACCAAATATGTAGAGATCGCCTTGAGCGAACTTGTCCAGGTTCTCATGGCGAAAAGCGGATGCCGATACATTGCGAGTGTATGTGGGGATCACCGCCATTAGACCCTGCATGGGAACCATGTATTGGCGTTCCTCGTCTTCAAAGCGGTACCAGAATTCGGCTTTTGACGCGTCGCCGGTTTCGGTCGCGTTGTCCAGGTCGGCCATCCACGTGTCACGAATGCGGATGGACTCCATCCGGTAGAGGGGCGTGCCGTTCGAATCGTAAAGGTCGAAGTTCTCCAGGTACAGGCCATCGTTGTCTTGAATCACAACGAAGCTGGCCCAGTTGTCTTCGCTGGTATTGATGATCACGTATTGACCATCTACCTCGGCCAGAGAACGGGGTGCGCTGTCTGCGGGATTCATAGTGAAGTATGCCGGTAGGTTGGCGAGGATGAATGGGGTCAGGGTTATTAGGAACATTGCTTTGAGTTTCATGGTGAGTCTCCTTGTTTTTTGCTCAGTCAATCGGCATCGCGCCAATCACGCCCACAAGGTGACAGCCCCCGAAACCAAACGTGATCATGGTCACCGGATCTCCTCGGTATGTTCGGTCCGGACCGAGTGATATAAGAAAAGGCAATAGGAATTTCGTATAACTCAATAATGAGAGGGGGTAAGTGATGATTTTAGTGATGTGGTTTAGTTTGTGTATGGTCGGAGACGATATGTCGCCAGAATCGTTGGTGCTGCGCATGACTTATCCGGACTACAGAGTCACGCAAGAAATGCCTCAGAATGTGCCGATCCCGACGTCGTTTATGTTTTTGGCCACGGTTTCGTTGGGAACGAATGCGCATGTCAATTTGTTCCGGGCACCCCAGGGCGCCTTGGAACTGTGGACGGATGCGGCATTGACGGATGGTTGGACCGTTCAGCGCGAATCTCAAGACATGGGCTTCAAAAAGGCGATTGAGGCGGGTGATGACTACTTGAGATTTTGTGCGCCAGATGGAGAACGACAAATGACAGTCATCGAGCGCGCTGCCAAAGAGGGCGTGGTGATCTACCTGATTGAGTCACGAGGGATTTGCGGCTACGAAGGGGTCGACATTAAGAACAGTGACGTAATTCCAGACATCAGACCTCCTCATGACTCCACGTCGGGACGTGGGTCATTTTCCAGCGGTGGTAATCGGCATGAGATATCGACCTTTCTCAATTCGCCTTTGGAGTTGACGGAGATTTTGGCGCACTACAAAAAGGAGTTGGAAGCGCAAAATTGGGCGACGGTTGGGGCACCCAAACATGCGACCGTGTCTCCTTTCGAGCATCTTCATAAATCATGGCAAGGATTCTTAGCGATTGTACCTACGCTAGGGGATGAATATCAGGTGACATTCATTATCGTCGGGCAGGAGTAGATTTCACGGGTAAGCCGGACTAGATTGATTGCCCCGACCATGGGCTTCGCTGATAATGGGTGCCATGCTATTTGCATTGCTGTGGTGTGCAGCTTTACCCAGTCAGAACCCTGACTCTGTGGTGAAGCTGATCAAAAAGGAACCGGATTATCTGTTCCTTCACGGACCCAGGTGGGCCGTACCCCATCGGCCTCGGATCGCCCTCGCCTTGAGTGGTGGTGGGGCCAAGGGTTTTATTCATGTGGGCGTTTTGCAGGCGATCCAAGAACATGGGTTGCGGATCGACGAGTTGGCCGGCACCAGTATCGGCGCGCTTGTGGGCGGTCTCTATGCCATTGGATTGGACCCCGATTACATCGAACGCCATCTCAAGAACAGCGATATTGAACGCCTGTTTTATAACTTTCGAGCCCGCGATCCAGTGCTCAGTTTTCCGGAGCAGCTGATTGATGCGGAGGCACTGTGGCGATTGCGGGTGCGCAATCGCGAGATTGTGCCCAATGCGGGATTATTGCGTTCCCACCTCCTGAAAGAGGCGCTCGATACTTGGTTTGCCCGGGCCAACTACTTTAGTCAAGGTGACTCCAATGCGTTACCCATCCCATTTGCGCCCGTAGCCGTGGACCTACAATCTGGAAACACGGTTTATCTGCGCCATCACAACTTGGCGACGGCCATTCGCGGGTCCATGGCGGTACCGACCGGATTCGATCCCGTGGAACTCGATGACATGGTGCTTGTGGATGGCGGTATCTTGGAGAACATACCGACGCTTGCACTCTTGGACCGCGACCACGATCTATTGATTGCGGTGGATATATCCGATCGCCTGGGTACTGGCAGTACGGGTTACTCTCTTCTGTCTTTGGTGAATCGCCTACAACTGGTGTATTTCGAGAAGCAAAAGCATGATCTGTTGGCTGTGGCCGATCATGTGATCAGTCCTGACGTGTCGGGACTGTCATTCACCGACTTCTCTCAGGACCCAGACGACCTGATTCAACGGGGCAAATCAGCATTCACAGCCGCCTGGCCTGCTATTGAAAAAGACATGCTCAAAATCATCCGATATCGCGAGCAGACTTATCCATGCCTGTCATTTGAGGTGGTCGGTGAAAACGATCCCACATTGAAGGCATGGGTTCAGACGCAATTCGATGTGCGCGACGGGAAGGTGAGGCTCACGGACTTGGAGAGTGGTTTGCTGCGCGTCTTGTCTTCTGGCTGGTACGACGATGGCACCGTCGAGCGTTATGGCCATGAATTTCGTGTGGTCTTGGTGCCTTACGGAGTGGTCCAGCAAACTCATCTGGAACATGCCACGGGTTTGTTTGAAGATGACGGCGAAGCGATTAGAAAGCTCTTCCTCGGTCAACGCTTCAACGCCGTGCAACTGGAAGAACTCTTGTTGCAGCGTCTTCCGCGCGATTTGGAAGATGGCCGTGTGTTTACAGACCTTCGTGGCAGCGGCTTTGATCGATCTACGGGTATCCTCAAAATCGAGTTCAATACGCCCACCGTGGAACAGATGCGTATTGTAGGGGGTGACAATCGGGCTGAAGTCGTTATTGCTGAGGAAATCCGCAATCGCTTTTTTGGTCAATCCATCACCGTTCAGGAACTGCACACGTTTGCCAGTCGCGCGGAACGGGTTTATGCGTTGCGTGAAGTGGCGCTTTTCCCTAGGCTACGAGAAGATGGCAACGTGCTTTTGGATGTCACTTTGCGCAGCGAGCGTGAACACGCGGCTGAATTTAGCTACGGATTCGAGACCCATGTGGAGCACGATGTGTCTGTGGCCTATGCCACCAGGTTGAAACCCCCGTTTGGCGCCCACATCAGATTCAAGCTCCATGCGAACCGTGTGTTGCGAGACGTAGAGTTTCAACTCCTCAGTGAACAGAGCTTGAGCGGCCGTTATGGAGTTGTGGGATTCGGAAACTGGTTCCGACAGGACTTTCGGGAAATAGACCTACCTAGGATTTCGACGGAACTGTCCAAAAGTGAGGGTGTGAATACGCAGATTGGCGTATTCAAACGGTTTGCGGGAACGGGTATGGGCCAGCTTACTTATGGGTTCAAGCAGGTCGATAATCTGTTGGTGGATGATTCGCTCACCAGCGACCATGTGCACAGCATCAACTTCGAATGTGTTTGGGATGATTTGGACAATTTCGTGATACCCACGCGGGGGCGCCTGGTTCGGTTTCGTCAACAGTGGTCCAGCGACGGAGCGTCTCACGTCAGATGCCTGGGTGAACTGAGGCGGTTCTGGCCACTTACAGGTCGACAGAACGTTGAACTGCGGGGATTGATAGGCGCCAACGACGATTCAAGAAGGCCCGAGTCATTGTTTGCGGCCGGTGGCGCTGATTTCTTCATGGGGAGCACGTCGTTGAGCTTGTTCCTGGCCAATTTCGCCAATGTGCGATTGACGCACCGAACGCGGCTGACGTCTATTTTGGGTTACGAGCTCTACCTCGACCTGGTTGCCGATTATGGGGTTCATGCGCAGCGCTTCTCTGACTTGCTGAATGACGAGAACCATTACGGTGGTGGTGTGGCCTTGCGAACGTTTGGCAATTTCCGTAACCTCACCGTAGCCTATGGATGGAATGCTGAAGATGGTGGTCAAGTCAGTATCTTGTTTGGGCCCAAAGCATTTTCACTTTGGCGTTGGAATTGACTCATCCAAATGCTCAGCTTCGCTTTCGACCAGTTCCAATTCCGTCGATGTATTGACAAATAAGACATTGCCAACTTCTTCGTAACCCTTAAATAGCTCTTCCCGTTCGCGTTTTATGGCTTTGCCGCGAAATCCAAGAATGATCAGGTCGGCATCCCTGGAATGCTCAGATACAAGTGCCCGTCGCGTGACTCCTGGTTGTTGGGGTATCAGGATCACGTTGTTTTCAGCAATGGGTAAGCGGCCCGCTCGAATCAGATTCACCAATCTCTCTTTTTCAGCGTCTATCTTTTGAGCGGGTAGGGTGGAAAAGATTCGAATCTCTCCGTGACGCCATTCAGGATGGCCGATGAGGATGTAGGCGATCAGAATCATCAAGGATGCGTTTTCAAAATCAGCGGGCGTCAGCCATACGTGAATGTGGTGCTTATAACCGAAGCCACGATCCGAGGAACCCAAGACCACCACATCAAATCCCGTGGAGGATATGAGTTGGAAATTATCGACAATCTGGTGGGCGCCATCCAAGGTACGCTTGTCAAACTCGAGTAATACCATGTTGTTGTCGTGCCCAGATATGCCAGGCAACTGCACAATCTGTGAAATGGCGGTGGTGAACGAAGGACTCACGATGGTGTCCACATAGACATTACTATCGCTGATGTTAGCGATATCAACCATTCGTGTTTGGATGGACCCCGCTTCGTCATTGGTTTGTCGAGAAAGGTATCCCTGTTCGAAATGGATGTAGGTGCCAAAACCGTAGCGATGGGACATCCACCGAAGCATGTCGAAAAGTCCCAGACGGGAAAACGTCGCATCGGAGAGACTCACGATGGCGGGACGCCATCCGGCTTCTTCTTGTTTGGCGGACTTTTGCAAGAAGACTTGTAGCCTTCGACTTAGCTGGAAAATGACGCCTTGGGCGATGGACGATAAGCCTCGTTTATCGGGATTATGACTGCTGATCACGAGGTAGAGACCGAGCATGAACAGGATCGCCAGGCTGGCATATAACACGCTCATCTGGAACATTAGCCAAACGCAGATCAGTGCGCCAAACAACGAGATGTACCAGCGAGACCTAAACGTGGGTCGATAGGAAGGATCTGCGGCGAAATGCTCAAGAAACGAGATCATGCAGATGGATCCATAAGTCACCATGAAGAACATGGAAATCACCTGCGCGACAAAATCCACATCGCCTAACGCAGCAAAGACTAAGGCAATAACTGCAGTGACGATCGCAGCATTCACGGGTTCATGGCGGGGCCCCACGCCTTTGCCCAGCCATTTTGAGATACCGCCCCATGGCAGTAAGTCATCTTGCGCCAAGGCTTGAAGTGTTCTCGGTGCAACTAGATTGGAGCCAACGGCTGATGACAGGGTAGCTGCCGCCAAACCCAAGGGAATAATGGGACCCCAAAGGGCGATGCGCGACATGATCAACTGATCTCCTGCCAGTGCCTCGGGACTGGCTGATGTCGCCAATTTGTAAGCGATGAGGACGTAAATCAGCATGCCGGAAAGTGTGGCAGCCAGAGTCCCGAAAGGTATGGACTTCCTGGGGTCGCGCAAATCCCCTGAAAGGCCCACGCCGGCGGTCATCCCCGTAAAGGCGGGAAAACAAATGGCGAACACAACAATCAGTGAATGAGGTTCTTCAACCGTGGCTAGCAAATTGGAAACGTCACCTTCGGCACCTGGAATCGCATGGCCGAAAAAGAACATGATAATAGAGACAAACAGGATGGCCACAATTCCGTAGAGGGCCTTTAAGCCCAGTTCGGCGCCTTTGGTCACAATCAAGACACCCAGGCCAATTGTGGCAGGTATGGTGATGATGCGCTTATCGTGAAGGCCGAGGCCCCATGTGGTATTCACCCATTCGAACACGGGATCAAAGGCCTGCGCGAACGCTATGATGTAAAAGGCGACACTGATGGCTTGAGACATGAACAACGAAATACCGATTGCGCCACCAATGATCAAACCGAACGATCTCGAAATAATGAAGTATTCGCCGCCGCCCTCCACGCGTTGATTGGTGGCGATCTCTGCGATTGCCATGGCCGTGGGTACCGTGACCAAGTGTCCCAACAAGATGATGAGCAACGTACCAGCAAACCCGGTATGCCCCACGGCGTATCCAAATCGCAGGAACATGATGGCGCCTAGAATCGTGGAAATGGCTGTGAAAAACACCGGTGCGGTACCGAACTTTTGAACCTTTTCCATCAAGACCTCCGACGGACCCGAGCGCACATCATAATCACAAGCGGATGGCGTCACAAGAACCAAATGTGTTTCTGTTCAAAGAATTTGTAGCTCATTGAGGTGACGTCATTTGGGCGTTGTTTTCTGGTTATCCTAGCATGTTGAAAATTGGCAGTTGGCTGACAGTGGCGAGCACCTGTGAGCTCTGCTAGGCTTCACATAACCATTCAGGAGGAACCAATGAGCACACCCATCATCAATTTGGATAATCTTGAGTTTCGCGAGTGGGGCCATGGCGATCGATTTCAGGCTCGGCTGGGCTCCATCAGTGCCAAGATTGGCGCGCAGAAACTGGGCTATAACCTCACAGTACTACCGCCAGGCAAAGCTGCATTTCCCATTCATAGCCACCGCGTCAATGAAGAGATGTTCTTTGTGGTGGAAGGTTCCGGCGAAATACGGATCGGTTCTGAACGACATGCGATTAAGAAAGGAGATGTGATTGCCTGCCCCCCAGGCTCGGCCGAAACCGCCCATCAGATTGTGAATACGTCGCAAAGTGACCTGAAATATCTAGCCGTCAGTACGAAGTTATCACCGGAAATCGCCGAGTATCCAGATTCAAGAAAGACCGGAATCTATGCGGACTATGGTACCGATGCGTCAGGACAGTCGTCCATGTTGAGATTGGTACTGGACGAAGACAATCAACCGGTCGACTATTGGTCGGGCGAATAGAGACAAAAAAACCGGGGCGTGAACCCCGGGTTTTTGATTTACGGGCGACCTGCTCACGCTGGAGCGGTCAAAATGGTCAGCATCAATCGCGCGACATGAAGAGCCGCAAGACGTACCAGAACATCAGGGCGACCGAAGCGAATAGCTGCAGTGCCGCACCCACGTAGGCATCTTCTGGAAAATGCCGCAACACGTTCGATGTGTCGTACAGGATGGCAGCTCCAGCTAGAGCAATCATGGCTACGGAGAACAGGGTTCCCAAATTGAATCCAAATAGCAATGAAGCGCCGATCAGGATCAAGGCAACCACGAATCCCCACTTCAGGAATACGCCCAGAAACGAGAAATCCTTGCGAGAGAACCAGGCGACAGCCGTCAGAGCTGCGAATCCAACCACAGTCACTTGAGCCGCACTGTTGATCATCTCAGCGCCGCCTTTCATCATGGCGATGAACAGGAGCGGTACGAAGATGATGGACTCCGCTACCACAAAAAGACCCAACCCAAAATACTGCGAAGCTTGAGACTTGGCAGACTGAGCAAAATGGCTGGCGATCCAGCTAATCACCATAAAACCACCCAAAACCAGCAGCCATGAGCCAGAGAGCATGGCTCGCGCCATGTTTTGAGCCATGCCGCTCTGAAAGTAGAACACTTCCAGCATGGTGAAAGCCAACGTGGCACCAAGCAGGTGTAAATAGGTTTTCTTGATGAATGTGGCCCGCGTGTTTTCGCTGGCCCAGGCAACAGCGTTGCGATTGCCGTATGTGTCTTGACCGTACATGAGGTCCCCCATAACAACGAATGGTGCCATTCTATCTAAACATGGCTGATGCCGCAAAGCGTCATCTAGGCATAGGTATACGTGATTTTTGTGGTTGGGTTTAGGTGACCTGAGTGGAATGCACCTCCGTCTTGTCGCGCAAAAAAGACCTGAGAACGCTAAAAGGTCTTGCTCCGATAATAGGACGAGAGAGAACCTGACCATCAACTCCCATGACAAGTCTTTTACAATTTGGGAAGATGCTTGTGACCCTTGCCCACGCCACGTGACTTAGATTGACCGTGATCTCGCGGAGATCGATTTACGCGTACGGAGGCTTCAATGATAAAACCTGCCTATTTGTTAATTTTGAGTTCCATCTGGTCCTTGGCTGGTGGATCTGTGAACTGTCGTTTGGAATTGGACCGCGGCGTTTTGCCGGCCGGAAGTCAGCAGCGTGCCGTGCTGCGTCTAAGCTTATTAAGCGAAGCGTCGGGGTTAAACACATTGCGTCCACCGGTGGCCCTGGCCATTGCCCTGGACCGCTCAGGTTCGATGGAGGGCGACAAGCTGCAGAAAGCCAAGGAAGCGGCTTTGGTCGCCTTTGAGAGTCTGGCTCCAGACGATTTGTTCTCGTTGGTGATTTATGATGACCAAGTTCAGACCCTCATTGAAGCGCAGCCCGTGCGACAAATCCGCAAGAAAGTGGAAACGGTTTTGGGGATTACGGCTGGAAATTATACGGCGCTGTTCGGCGGCGTGAGTCAAGCTGCTTCGGAGTTGCGGAAGTTCAATCATCTGCCGCACTTGAAGCGATTGATCCTTCTGAGTGATGGCTTGGCCAATGTGGGACCCTCCTCACCCGAAGAATTGGGGCGGTTGGGTGTGGCCCTAGCCAAAGAAGGCATCACCATTACCACCATTGGACTGGGCGATGATTACAATGAAGACTTGATGACTCGGTTGTCCCAAAGTAGCGACGGCAATACCTACTATGTACGTTCTTCTGACCAACTTCCTCAAGTATTCAAAGCAGAAATGGGTGATGTGTTTAATGTAGTTGCCCGCAACGTCAAGGCCAAAATCGCGTTCCCTGAAGGTATCAAGCCGTTGGCCCTCATTGGTCGGGAAGGCAAGATCGCTGGGCGCCTGGTTGAGGTGGATTTCAATGAACTCTGCGGAAGCCAGGAAAAGCTGGTGCTTGTGGAAGTTGAGGTGGCTCGTGCTGTGGCCAATAGTCGCCTGAAGATTGCCAGTGCGGAAGTCGCCTATCTCGATGTTCAGTCGCAGGAAAATTTGATTGAGAAGCCCGCAATCGAAGTGGATGTGTCTGAAGACCAAGCCGTAGTACAGGCTTCCAGTAACTTGGTGGTCCAAAACAACTACCTCATGAACGCTAACGCGATGGCCATGGATCGGGCGGTGGACCTGGCCGACCAAGGCCAGGTTGATGAGGCTGTTCGGCAACTTAAGGATTCCAGTCAGTCGCTTCGACAGAAGGGACGCGAAAACAATGATGCCGAACTCATTCGGAAAGCCACGGAGATGGATGCGCTAGCTGATAAGATTCAAAAAGAAGGCATGACCAAGAAATCGCGAAAAACGATGCGCACCGACAGCTATCAAACCAAGAAGCAACAAGTCACCAGCTCAGATGACGACCAAGACTGAGTTGGGTCTGTGAGCGCGAGACTGATCTTTACCGTCTCTGCGATTGCCACGATGTTGTTGGCAGTCGTATCTGGGTATGGATTGGTTCGGATGCGTCAAAGGAGCCTCTCTGATCACCAAATGGGTCTCCGCCTTCAGGCGGAGGCCCTTTCTCGTCAAATCGAGGGACAACTTCAATCCATCCGCAATCAGCTCTCTCTCGAATTGAACCAATTCAGTCAAAACGATCTCGCGCTACTTCCCTTGGTGCGAAATGTATTTGCATGGCATGACGATCGTGGTCTGGTATTGCCGAACCCGAATAGCGTGTTGTCTGGAGAAGAAAGTGCCTTTATATCCCGTTTCGAATCGCTTTTCGGTAGGTTCGTGGTCCCCAAAGGGGAAGACGGGATTGGCGATGAAGTGAACTGGACAACATGGTTTTGGGGTGACCAACTGCATATGGTTGCTTGGCAGCGGCGAGGTCCACAAGTGATTGGGGTTGAGGTTGAAATGTCCATGTTGTTATCCATGGTACTTCCTCAAATCAAACCGCCTACGAACGCAGTGCAGGTGCGCATTCTGGATGATCAATTACGTCTTGTGGCCGTGTATGGCGCCGAGCGCGGCGAACATAACAAGGTATCAACCATGATTGGCTCAACCCTACCTCATTGGTCCGTGGAAATAGCGGAGCCAAACAAATTCACGGGCTTATCGGTGTGGCTTCAGGTTGCGGTTGGTTCACTGCTCATTCTCACTTTGGGTTCCATTCTGACCAGTGCCTGGTTGTTAAGCCAGCGGGTCCGACGGGCGCAACTTGATGCAGCGCGAAAAAGTAACTTTGTGTCGAATGTATCCCATGAGCTGAAGACACCGCTGACGTCCATTCGCATGTATGCGGAACTCATGGCTGAGGGGCGTGCCAAAAATACCGAGCAAATGCGCGGCTACGCGACTATTATTGGCGAGGAGGCTCAACGTTTGTCCCGGTTGGTTCACAACGTTCTGAGTCTAGGCCGTTTGGAACGCGGCGACGTGCGCACACGTTGTGAACCAGTGTCCCTGAATCCTTTCCTGAGGAAGGTCCACCAATTGGCAAGTCCACTGTTGGACGAATGGTCTTGTGAATTGAAGCTTGAACTCTTGGAGGATGAGAACGCGCAATTTGTCACCGATGCCGACGCCTTGGAACAAATCGTGTGGAATCTCATTGACAATGCCATCAAGTACGGTAAACCGGCTGACGGCGATCATAAGGTTGTATTGAGTGTGCGCAAGCAAGGCACCTGTGTGGAGATTTCAGTCAAAGACCGTGGCATAGGTCTGGCACCGGACAAGGTCGCCAAGGTATTTGATCCTTTTTACCGCGTAGATGATCGACTCGACAGCCGAGTGGCAGGATCGGGAATTGGATTGACGATTGCTCGGGGATTGGCACAGCGCCTCGGTGGGCATTTGACTTACCGTGCAGGTGAAGGCGCCGAATTTGTGTGTATCCTCCCGGAGGAGTTGTCATGACCCGAATACTGATTGCTGAAGACGATCGGCGGATTCGCGATGGTTTGGTTCAAACTCTAGAGTCTGAGGGTTATGTCGTGACTGCGGCAATGGATGGGAAGTCCGCCATCGCTTTTTGGAAACAAGAGAAATTCGACCTGATCGTGCTGGATGTGATGATGCCATACTTGAATGGCTACGATACCTGTCGAGAGATCAGGAAAACAGACGGTCATACGCCAATCCTGTTTCTTACCGCCAAGACTGAGGAGATCGACAAGGTGGTTGGCCTAAAAATGGGCGGTGATGATTATGTGGCCAAACCATTTGGCATCCATGAACTGTTGGCGCGAATTGAGGCGCTAATCAGGCGTTCCAAGGGAGTGGTTCAATTAGCTGACGATGAGTCAAACTATCGCTTTGGCGCATTAGATGTAACGCCGCTGACCATGACGGGTCTGCGCGATGGGCATTCCGTCTCATTGACTCAACGTGAATTGAAGTTGATGCGTGCATTTGTTGAGCGACCCCAGCAAGTTCTTTCGCGGCAGCACTTGCTTGATGTGTGCTGGGGCGTCGAGTATTTGGGCACCACGCGCACCCTTGACCAGCATATTGCCCAATTGCGCAAGAAAGTAGAACCCGAGCCTGGGATGCCAACAGTCATCCTTACAGTACACGGTGTGGGTTATCGCTACGTGCCTTGTGAGTGATATGATGTGCATAGGAGTAACATATGTGGCTGTGTTTGTTTGTGTTATGTCAGGAAGTGCCCAGTGCTGAAACCCTGTTGCAGCGGTCCATTGAGTACCACGATCCGCGGGGACTGTTCACGACGCGACCGGTTGAGTTGACGTTTCACGACGAAATGACCGATGGCAGTCAACGCCGGGCGCACGCCAACATCGATGTGAAAGCGCAGTCCTTTCGTATGACGCGTCAAACCGATGTGGAAATCGGTGTCGTCGTCAATCCAGACGCATGCTACATGACACTTAACGGTACCCAGCAAGTGACGCAGGAGATGCGTGACAGATATCGGTTGAGCTGTGAACGCGCCATGATGGTTCGCAACTACATTACGTACCTATGGGGCCTACCCATGAAGCTGCGCGACCCGGGCACAATTCTGGAAGCGCCGTTCCTCGATGATTTCGAGGGCCAGCAGGTCTATGCCATGCGCGTCACCTACGCACCGGATGTGGGTGGAGATATTTGGTATTTTTATTTCCGAACAAGCAATTGTGCGTTGGTGGGCTATCGCTTCTACCACGATGAGACCAAGGGGGATGGAGAAGTAATTGTCCTTTCGGGCGAAGTGCTAGGCGACGGTCTGCGACTGCCAGCCGAGCGTGCGTGGTACACCCATCAGGGCAACGAATGGCTGGGCACAGACCGCCTCAAATCCATCAAAGTCAGCAGTCATTAAGCCACCAATTCAATTTGAGGTGTACCTCCACGATTACTCGAGAACCATTGGAAGGTGACCAAACGCTTGCTTGAATTGATGACTTTGTAGGCAATCGCAAGCTTGGCAGGTCGGCTCTTGATCAACTCATTCACCATCAGTGATTGGCTGTTAATCAGCTGCTGCAGCAGTTATGAATAAAACAAGGTGACGGTAGTCCCCAATATTCATACACACCTAATCATTGACTGCGCGCAAGAATCTAATTCAAAGGATGAAAAAAGCTTTGCAGTGCGCGGACAGCCCGATCCATGCGGTTGAATACGGGAATGTTGGTTGATTTCAGAGCGTCACGCATGGGTTGATAACGCGGGCCACCTTCTATCACGGTGATCATGCGACGATGAGTTCCCAGTTGCTGAAGTGACTGAACGATGTCGGTGTCCCGCCATTCTTCAGGCAGCGTGGCGAGTGCTGGTGTCAAAGGCACGCAGCCCACCACCACGAAGTCGTATTGTTCGAGCAGCACCGCAACTGCCTCCGCGAAACAGGCGTCATTCATCATGGGGGTGACGTCAAATGGATTGTCGATCTTTACCAGCCCTTGCAAGCGACAATTTGTGAGTAGTCGTCTTAACTTTTCTTCCAGGTGTGCTTCGATGGGCGCAAGCGCCAAGCCCTGGTCGGCCGCAGCCACGCATTCAAAACCGGCGTTGCTGATGACGGCAATGCGCGGGTCTCTTGGCAATGGATCCAAACAACTCACCACGGTGAGCCAATCTGCCATGTCGTCCAGGTTTTCCATGACGACGATTCCGGCCTGTCGCGCCAACTGCTCAAAAAGCCGGTAATCACCTGCCATGGACGTGGTGTGGCTGGCACTCGCTTGTTGGCCCGCTGGCGTCCTACTGGCTCGATAGACAGCGATCATTTTGCCCCCATCTCGAAGGGAACGCGCGGCATCCAAGACTTTGCGTCCACCATCTTGTTGAAAGCCTTCCACATATAACGCAAATGCCTCGCACAAAGGATCGGCGCCGCAAACGTCAAGGAAATCTGAAAACGTAAGATCAACTTGATTGCCTAACGAAATGGCATATCTAGGCGCCAAAGGAGAAAGTTGGTCCAGAAGGGCAGCCATGTACGCGCCACTTTGGGACAAGATGGCAAAACCGTCGTCTCGCCGTGTGAGCGATGGGAGTTTATGGGACGGTAAAAAAAGGGTGTCCAGTCGGCCCGGTACGGATCGGATTCCAAGGCTGTTGGGTCCATTGACAACAGGCCCCCCGTTGTCTTTGGACCTGGACTTCTGAATGATATCCCGCAAGAAACCATCTGAATCGGAACCGCCTGGAATCAGGATGACCGAAGCCGTCTTATCCATAAGCGAAGGTAGCGATTCTTGTGCCTTGACGGCAGGAATGGCAACGACCACAGTGTCCAGGTCTTCTGGCAAGGCAGACACCTCGGCCACACACTTGCACCCGTCAAGTTCACGCGCGCCCGGTTTTACGATGGTTATCTGATGAGGTTTGTGGTGTTGTAGGAGCTGGTTGAGGATGATTCGGCCCGGAGATTGTGGCTGAGACGAGACGCCGATGATGGCCATTTTTTGGGGTCTCAACAGCCTGTGAATCTTTTGTTTGGGTCGATCAGGTGGCGTCGTAACTGGCTCCGACGTTTGGGCAAGGATATCCAAAGCCATCCAGCCATGTTTCGAGTGAATCAATGGGTTGATTTCGATTTCGAACAAGCTGTTGGGGATAAGATCAGCAACGTTCGGCCAGAGTTGGCGTAAACAGGACGCAAGACTGTGAATCGTCTCGGGCGGTGTTGCCTTGAGCGCGGCCAGTGATTCCAGAAAATCAATGTCTTTTGGACTTCTAAACACCCCTAATGCATTTGCAGGATTGAAACTGGCCGTGATGGATTCGGCGTGACTGCCGCCCATGGCCAGTATGCCAACGAGCCCGTACTCCCGTGTCCATTTGAAGCTGAGCAAGAGTTCGCTTCCCCAGTGGAAGTCGTGGGTCACGTATTCGAAAATGCCAAAACCTTTGACATTGGAAAGCCGGCCACGCATGCGCGCCATCGTCTTTTTGACTTCGCTTGGCTTGACAATCTCCAAAGCTCCGGCCTTCACCTTGTGGAGTAAGCCTGGTGCCATGGCTTTGACCACAACGCAATCCGATTGAAGCGGCGATAAGTCCGCCTCATCGCGATCGACCCAGATCATCTTGGGTGTTGCCAGTCCGAGCTGAGAGGGTACCTGCCACGCATGTTGGTCGTCGAGCCAGATGCCCATGGCTATTTCATGCGTGCGCCTTGTTCTTCCACGGCGAAAATCCAACCAGCAATCTTACCCGGAAGGATGATGTTCTCGTCGTGCCAGAAGCGCTCCGTTCGAAGGTATCGGCTAGAGGTATCGTCATCCGGGACTTGCTCAATCTCCTGGTGGATGATGTCAAAGCGATCAATCCATCTCTGGCAATTTCGCAAGCGAAGATCCACCCAACCGTCATGCACCCATTTCTCAAGCTTTTCCGCGGTAACGGGTTCCTGCTCAGCGTTTGGAGGTACGATCAGTTTGGGTCCGCGAATCAAATTTCCGTCTTCCAGCAAGATCGGCACGCCAATGGCGGCAATGCGGTTGGCGTGTTCTGGCTCTTCAACCATCAAGCGATTGAGCTTGTCGCACAGCTGTTGTGCCGTCAAGGCACGCACTTTCTGCATTTCGCCGCAGACCAATCGCAACAAATGAGCTTCAAACAAAAGCTTGCTCAGCCGAGGTGGACCGAGCATTTCGAATGCCACACTATCTACCTGATGTTTCTGTTCAAGTTCCACCATGCGTTCAAGGGCCCAGTGCCGCATGAGACCAGCTCGATAAGACGGGCCGATGATGGTTGTATCCAATGCACCGATGATATCAAAGCCCGTATTACCGCCTTCGACTTCAAAAACCAGATGTTGCGCGATCTCTTCGGGCGTCACGAATTCCATCTGTTCGCAGGTAGTTAGTGCCGAGAACTCTTCCAGGCTGAAAATGCCATTTTCGCCGGTATCAATGAAGACGTTCTGCAGGGTGTCATCGCGCACCTGGGCCGCATCGGGATTGTGAGTAGACATATGGGAGCCCAAGGGGATGGGGCGGGCGTCCACCATCTTGATGGGCACACCTTTTCTGGAAATGGGTCCATAGCCAATCTTCTTCCATGCGATCGCAGCCGCCGGTTTCAGTTCCTTGGTAATTGGGGCACCTGGCGTGCGGCCCATGAGGAAGAGCATCATCGAATGGGCACCTGCCATGGCGCTCTTGGAAAGCAATACCCGGCTGGGCTTTTCTTCCGAATGGGTGTAGGGGATGTTTAGACCCATCCCGCCTGTGCCTGTGGTGCCTATCTTGCCGTAGAATTTGGTTCCGAAATCGATCATGCCACGGTAGAGGACCTGAATGTGACGGATCAGTCTAGGTATGTACAACGCATCCAGGAGTTGAGCAGCGGTTTCCTCGGTTAGCTGTTTTTCCTGCAGTTCGCTGAATAGCGATTCAGCACTCTTGAACACGTTGCGATAGGCAATGGCCGTAGCGGTGTTGACACAATCAATCAGAATTTGCGGTTTGTGCCTTTGGATGATGGTGTAGAGCGTGAACTCCTTTAGGTTCTCGTTGGTAATGGGCATGATGTGCGTGGCAATGGCATCCAGACCCGTTGCGCCTGCTCGACCCAAAATGTCACCGGAACATGCGGTCAGCTTTGTGACGCCTGCATGGGGCGCATGTTCTTCCACCGCTTGGTCAGCTTCCACTTGATGGAGACTGTGAATCACGATTTCGGCAGGCTCTTTAGGCAGCAGGGCGTTGATGATCGCGCGACCCACAAGCCCATGACCACCCAAAACCAATACCCTTGTTCCTTGAATTAACATGGTTTTTCTCCTTGAATGCACTGCACTTGACGCTTACCTGCATCAAATGCCGATTCATTAAATGGAATCATCGAACATTTGTGCTTCATGGCGTGACGAATGGTGTGAATCAGCGCATCGGTCGGGAAGATATGCGTGACTTCGGCCAGTGCACCCAAGGCCGCAATGTTCTTGATCAGCGGGAACCCCACACTAACCCCAATATCGGTCAAAGGCGCAGCGTAGACCGTTACGCCTTCAGGCAGATCGGGTAGGTCGTGGATCACCGTACTGTCGTAAACAATGCAACCACCCGGCTGCACCGTGGGTCCGAATTTGGCCAGACTCGGCGCGTTGAAGGCGACGAGAATATGGGGCTGAGTCGCCGAAGGTGTGAGAACCTGCTCACGGGCGATGTGCACGTCGGCAAATGAAGTGCCCCCGCGAGATTCTGGTCCATAGCTGGGGATATAAGTGGCATCAAAGCCCTCGTTTACGCCGCATTGAGCCAACAACATGGCGGCCGTTTGGGCGCCGTCACCGCCCGCACCGGCGAGTTTGATCGCCACATCATCGGGGTGAATATGGCTGGGGAACCCGTTGAATCTGGGCACATCATCTTGATCTGCGTGCAATGCCTGTAACAACTTCACGGGATCAAATTCGGGAACCCTCCTTGGGAACCAGGGCTCACGCACCATGTCCTTTTTTACGCCCAATGGATACACGGGCACCATTTGTTCTTTGACCCAGGTTTCGGCGTCTTGTGGCGACTTTTTAAGATGGGTAGGGCATTCGGCCAAGACTTCGATGAACGAGAACCCAATGTTTTCCACTTGCAGCTTCAGGCCCTTCATGATCGCCTTCTTGGCGCGCATCCGTTGTTTGTTGTCGTAAAGCGCCACGCGCTCTACATAAACGGGCCCATCCAACTGCGCAATAAGCTCTGCCATCCGAATCGGCTGACCCGCCATCATGTCCCTTCCCATGGGGGTCGTCGTTGTGGTCTGCTCCATAAGTGTGGTTGGTGCCAATTGACCGCCTGTCATGCCATAGATGGCGTTGTTGATAAAGACCACGGTGATGGGGATGCCCAACTGGGCTGCATGAATAATTTCAGCCAGCCCAATGGAAGCTAGGTCACCGTCACCTTGGTAACTGATGACGATGGACTCTGGGTTTGCCAGCTTGTGGCCCAAAGCTACAGCAGGTGCGCGCCCATGGGCAGCTTGTGTGTTGCCCACATCCAGGTAGTAATAAAGAAACACCGCGCAACCTACAGGTGAAACTGCCACAGTTCGGTCTTTGATGTTCAGTTCATCAATGCAGTCAGCAAGGTACTTGTGCACCAGTCCATGGCCGCATCCCGGGCAATAATGTGTGGCCTGTCCCTTGAGGCCTTCGCCGTGTGCGTGACGTTCGAAATGTGGATAGAATGCGGTCATACACCCACCTCCTGAATTTGGTGCACCATCGCCACAATGTCGTGAGACTGGGGCAGGATGCCGCCGAACCTGCGCAGATGCGTGAGGGTCGGTAAAGTTAGGTTTTTGTGGCTTGCTGCCAATCTCAGCTCGTCTTCCAGCTGCCCGTTGCTGGCTTCCACGACCAGAATGTGACGCACTTTTTCGAATACAGGTGTTGCCTTGTCAATTGGGAATGGCCAGAGCGTGATCGGTCGGAACAGTCCCACTTTGTGGCCTTCGCGACGAAGCCTATCTACCGCGCCATGTGCCATTCGGGCTGGCGTGTTGCAGGCCACAATCAGAATCTCTGCATCGTCGCAATGGAACAATTCAGCACGCTGTTCTGCATGGGTCATGGCCTCATACTTGGCGTTCAGATGTAAATTGTGGGCTTCGAGATCCGATTCCCCGAGGTAAATGGAGCAAATAAGATTGCCGCGGTGTAGCGCGTCACCGTGAACGGCCCAAGCTGGTATTCCTGGCTGGTGCATCTCTGCGGGTAACTTTACTTTGCCCGTAATTTGGCCAAGATACCCGTCTCCCAACACCACCACAGGATTTCGATACTTAAAAGTCAATTCGAATGCCAGCATGGTGAGATCGAGCATCTCTTGGGGTGTTGTGGGTGCAAGTACGATCGCTTGTGTGTTTCCGTGACCCAAGCCGTGACAGGCGAGTTTGATGTCAGCTTGTTCCGGTGCAATGTTGCCCAACCCTGGTCCGCCGCGCATGATGTTGACAAATACACCGGGCACTTCGGACCCCACCATGTACGAAATGCCTTCTAACATCAAGCTGAATCCTGGGGACGATGTGAAAGTCATGGTGGGAAGCCCTGCACCTCCGCAGCCGTACATCAGGTTTACCGCGGCCACCTCACTGCATGCCTGTAGAAAGACACCGTTCATTTCGGGCAGAATCTTGGCCATCAGTTCAGCACCTTCGGTGGAAGGCGTGATGGGATAACCAAAGAAATGGCGACATCCGGCCAGCAAGGCCCCGATCGCTGAAGCATAGGTACCCTTGATCATCAAATCATTGACGTTGGGCAGTGCCACATCGCGTCCCGGAATATCGTAGGGTGTCGGCGCATCGCTCCGTCGCGGACCGAACATTTCGTGTGGGTCTGTATCTTCAGACGGTTGCAGCCCGTAGGGTTCTGGGCAGGCCACGAAACAAAGACCGCATCGATTGCATTCGGTGGGGTCAAAGGTAATGGGTGTGAGGCCGGATCGAGCATTGATCTCAGATCCAAGCGCAAAACAGTGCTTGGGGCAGGCCTCTACGCAGCGACCGCAACCCTTGCAATAGTCCTCGAACAGGACAGGCTGAACTTTCATGTGTGACTCCTTACGACACTCCTGTGTACAAACACACCCAAAAACAGGAGTTTCTGGTCGTCTAATCCAAATTTAATGCCTGGATGCGTATGCTGTCAACTGTTGTGAGCGCTGCAAGGACGTTCAATAATGAATGGAGAGGTGTGACCATGTGGTTTCTGGTTATCTTAGCGTTTGCCGACTGGATAGTCGCACCAAGTGGCGGCCAGTTCACCCAGGTACAGAACGCCCTGAACGCAGCGGGTCCAGGTGACCGGATCCTGGTGCGCGACGGCGTGTACCACGAACAACTGGTGTTCCCCGCCTCAGGATCACCCGGTTCACCGATCCAAATAATGGCCGACAGTGGGCACGCACCCATACTTGACGGGACGGGCTTCGTCGGCGGCAACATGATGCTCATCGAGAATCGGTCGCACCTTGAAATCGACGGATTCGAGATCCGCAATCTCAGCCAGATCAATGATGGATCTGCGGTGCGTATCCTGGGGTCGGGTACGCATATTACCGTGCGGAATTGTCATATCCACCACATGCTAGGGATGCATGCCATGGCTATTACCGTCTATGGAACATCCGCCACTGCACTCAGTCAGATCACTATTGAGGACAATTGGATCCATGACTGCGAGCCTTCGCAAAGCGAAGCCATTACACTCAACGGCAATGTGGACGGTTTCACCGTCTCAGGAAATACAGTCACGGACGTTAATAACATCGCCATCGATTTCATTGGTGGTGAGACCAGCATTAACCCGAACCCAACGCTTGTGGCTCGTAACGGCGTCTGCCGCAACAATGTGGTCAGACGGTCCCGGTCAAATTACGGCGGAGGCTACGGAGCGGGGATCTACGTGGACGGTGGTTCGGATATCGTAATCGAAGCCAACGATGTCTCACAAAGTGATTTGGGCATCGAGATAGGCGCGGAAAATGCCGGCACCACCACACGTAACATCATCGTGCGCAACAATTGGGTCCACCAAAACGATAAGGCAGGCCTGGTTTTTGGTGGGTTTGACATGTCGGTGGGCCGGGTCGAGGACTGCTTCTTTGTCAACAACACCTGTTACCTGAATGACACGCTCGGTGAAGGGCTGGGCGAATTGTGGATTCAGTGGGCCAGTAATAATGTCGTTCGCAATAATATTTTTGTGGGGCGATCCGGAGAAACCATTCACTATTCGGAGTCTGGAAACACGGCAAATACCTTGGATTTCAACCTTTGGTATGCAACGGGCGGCCAGCCAGCTTGGGAGTGGCGGAGTGTGCATTATGCCAGTTACGCTGCCTTTATGGCTGGGACAGGTCAAGACGCAAACGGCCTCTTTGCCGACCCTTTGCTGGTAGACCCCAACAATGGCGATGGGCACCTGATGGTTGGCTCTCCAGCCCAGGACAGTGGAGATCCGGCTGCCTCACCAGCTGTTTCGGGTACCGTTGATTTCGATAACAATCCCCGATTCATAGGCGTGTTGGATCGCGGCATGGATGAGATATTTGCGACCTGTATGCCGAACGTCTTTGCCCAATGGCGTAGCGCGGTATCGGTATGCGGCGCCAGTGTATTGACCGTGCGTGAACTGGTGGGTTTGATTAACCAGACCTGTGTCTGCCCGACGCTCTAGGGCGCCTTGAAATCCTCGGAAGGCTCACTGATGGGGACGACTTCAAACAGGTAGCCAGGGACAACATGGGGTCTGGTTCCGCGAAGCAGGGTGACGTCTAAGGGCTCCGTCGAGTGGATCACGATGGTGGCGGTATCGGGTGTCACCAACTCGTCTAACAACCACAGACCTTTGTGGAGTCGGGGAAGACCGTCGGTGAGCTCGACCACATTGATGTCCGAGCCATCTGATGCGCGCACATATGCGGTAATTATCGCGGGGTCGACTCCGAAGTTAACTGCGGCCATGCCATCAAAGATGTATTCCGGCTCTCCAGGATAGATAAGGAAATCCGTGTATCGTTGTGGACTCTCGATGAGGTGAGCGGTCGCGCCCTGTCCGTCGTAGAGTTGATAGCCGATGGTCACGCCACAGTGCGTGTCGCCAAGTATTTGAAAGTGGCTGACGGGGTTGGTCCCAAATACGTCGTCCGACTTGTACTTGATGGACTGGTGGCCTTGGAGCGAGAAACTGACGTCGGGAAGGCGATTGCCCTCGATGTCATAGGGCAGGAATTGAATGTCACAGGGAATATCTCTGAAGTTCGTCACGAAAAGATAGGTTTCAAAGGGTTGAGTGGTGGGTGTGACATGGTCGATGAAGCGAATTTGAGCGAAGAGGCTAACAAATGAGAAAAGAGGTATCAATACTTTCAAGGCGTGCTCCCTGTGAACGAAATCCATTCAGGCAACAATAGCCGAAAACGCCAAGTCCAAGCTAGATCATTGTTGGCCCACGGAGGTCCCTTTGCTATGCTTGCGGCGTTGCGGATTCAAAAGGTCTGGAGTTACCCCAATGGAAAACATGAACCACCTGGCGCCACATGCGCGATTCAAAATCGAAGAAGACAACATCTTCAAGGTAGGTGCCAAGGCGAAGGCAGCCAAAGAACAGTTTGGTGCAGCTCAAGTCGTTGACGGCAGCATCGGCATTTTGCTGGATGATCAGGGCCAGTTGGCACTGATGAAATCTGTCGATCAGGCGACTGCGCTTCTCAAAGGTGAGGAACTGGCACCTTATGCCCCGATCGGTGGTCTTGCTAGCTTCAATGAAGACGTAGTGTCTTACCTGTTTGGCCAACCCAAGGGTCCAGTCAAGGCAATTGCCACTGCGGGTGCAACAGGTGCGGTGTCGCAGATGGTTTGGAACATGCTGTCCATGGGCGACATGTTCATCACCCACGACTATTTTTGGTCGCCCTATCGGGCGATTGCGCGCAATTACGTTCGTAAGTTGGTTACCTTTCAGACGTTTACGGAAACAGGCGGGTTTAATGTCGCCGGGGCATTGGAGGAGGTTCGTCGCTGCTTGGATATTCAAGGCCGAGCGTTGCTGGTCATCAACGTGCCTTGTCACAACCCCACAGGGATGGATATGACCATGGAAGAGGCACGATCCCTAAAAGATGGTCTGGTCGCATTGGCCCGCAACAATCCTCAAAAACCGATTACGCTGCTCATTGACGGGGCCTATTGGGAGTTTGGCGACGCAACTGCCAACAGTGCCCTGCTGAACACGTTTACAAACCTGCCAGACAACCTCTTGTTCACACTGGCTTATTCGATTTCCAAGAGCTTGACTCGCTATGGATTCCGCACGGGTGCGCTAGCTTTTTGTCACAGTCGCACCGAGGTGATCGACGAACTGGTTGGCACGTTTGTGTCGTCCATCCGCGCAACTTGGTCTAATACCACGCGCATTGGCCAAGCGGTATTCTCCAAGATCTACAGGAACACTGAATTGCGTGCCCAACTTCAGGCGGAACAAACGGCATTTGCAACGCTGTGTAACCAACGTGGTGCCACCTTCGTTGCTGAATCGGATCGCATCGGCCTGCCGCATACACCTTATAAGAAGGGTTTTTTCACCATACTTCCCACCGCCAATCCGCAGCAGGTGGCGGATCGCTTGGCTCAAGAACGCATCTTCCTGGTGCCCATGAAAAACGGTGTGCGCATCGCCTTCTGTGCGTTGCCTACCCATCAGATTCATGGACTGGCGGAACGTATCGCCAAATTCATCTGACCTCGGAGGAGGGATGAACGACAAAGTCGACAATCCCGACCGCAAGGCTTTTTTTCGTGAATCGTTGCGATTGTTGAAAAAGGGTCTATCAACGCAAGTCAAACGCAGTGTCATGAAGCGTCTTGATGGCCCCTTGCGTCCGCCCGGTGCATTGGAAGAACTCGAGTTCTTGGCCACGTGTACCCGTTGTGAAGCTTGTATCAAGGCGTGCCCTCATTTGGCGATTCAACGCCTGCCGCAGTCGGCGGGTATGGCGGCCAATACACCGTTTATTCAACCGGACCACCAGCCTTGTTTTTTGTGTGCCGACACGCCATGCGTGACGGCCTGCGAACCGAAAGCGTTGGTACTCGCAACAGGCCAAGCGATTCACATGGGGACGGCCGTCATTGACGAAGAAAAGTGCCTCACCTACCGCGATAAAGTGTGTACGTTGTGTTATGACGCATGTCCTTTTCCCGAACAGGCGATTACGATCCATAAAAGTTTTCATCCTGAAGTCCTGAGCGGCTGCGTCGGTTGCGGATTGTGTCAGTATCATTGTCCCACCACGCCATCGGCCGTGCAGGTATTGAGCCCAGTAAGATGGCAAAAACGTCAATCTGAACAACTTTTTTAGCGCCAAGCCCGGTTAAAATAGAGGCCCAACGATGGAGAGGTAGGTACTCATGACGCAGGTGACACAGACACAAGGGGCGAAGCAGGTAGCAACGGAACCCAGTTATCGCAATAAAATCAGATTCGTAACTGCGGCGTCACTGTTTGACGGACATGATGCGTCAATCAACATCATGCGACGAATCCTGCAGAGCCAAGGTGCCGAAGTGATCCATTTGGGACACAACCGATCGGTGGGTGAGGTGGTAGATGCCGCCATCCAAGAAGACGTTCAGGGGATTGCCATAAGCTCTTACCAAGGGGGCCACGTCGAGTACTTCAGCTATATGGTCGAGTTACTACAGCAACGCGGTTGTGGTCATATCAAGGTGTTTGGTGGTGGAGGTGGCGTCATCTCACCCGACGAGATTCAAGCACTTGAAGCCTTGGGTGTGGCAAAAATCTTTTCACCCGAAGACGGCTCCCGCCTTGGGCTGGAGGGGATGATTCGCTCCATGTTGGAGCAATGCGATTTCTCACCGGTAGAAGTGGCCGGCACATCGGATAGCCTCAAACAAGAACCCAACCGAATCGCTCGTCGCATTACCGAGATCGAAACCGGCATGCTGCACACGGAGCCCAGCACACAACCCGTTCCTGTATTGGGTATTACGGGAACCGGCGGTGCCGGCAAGTCTTCCTTGACCGACGAAATTGTGCGCCGTTTCCTCAGTTCCTTTCCGGACAAGAAGCTCGCGATTATTTCGGTGGACCCCTCCAAACGCCGCACGGGTGGTGCACTCTTAGGTGATCGCATTCGGATGAACGCAATTTCCTGTCCGGAATCCGAAGGGCATCCGAGGGTCTTTATGCGCTCGCTGGCCACTCGCTCCAGCAATCGTGCGACCAGCGAAGCGGTGGCCGGTTCGGTCTCAGCGCTGAAGGACGCGGGTTTTGATCTTGTCGTTGTGGAAACAGCCGGGATTGGTCAAAGCGACTCAGAGATTGTGGATCTGGTCGATTTCTCGATTTATGTGATGACATCTGAGTACGGTGCGGCGACGCAACTCGAAAAGATCGACATGCTGGACCTTGCTGATATGGTGGTGTTGAACAAGTTTGAGAAACGCGGCGCTGAAGATGCGCTGCGCGATGTGCGAAAACAGGTCAAGCGCAACCGTGGTTGGTTTGATGTGGCTGATGATAATTTGCCGATTTATCCCACCATCGCATCTCAATTCAACGATCGCGGAACCAATCGCTTTTTTACCCAAATGGTCAAAGGCCTGAATACCAAATTGGGACTGAGCTGGGAAATCCCTCAATTTGCACTTGCGGGAATTCCTGAAAAAGCACCGATTATTCCTGGCGAGCGACAGCGTTACCTGGCCGAAATCGCGGATTCTGTGGATGAGTATCGGGCATTTGCCAAGCAGCAGGCCCATATCGCACGTACTTTGTACCAGTTAGATGGGTCTATCAAAGCATTGGAGGCTCGATCGGATGAAGGCCAGATTCGCTTCCGCAGTGATGAAGGCCAAGCGGAGCTGGACCTGACACCTCGCGATACCGCGCACATCATCCAAGAGCTCAAACGCGAACAAAAATTTGTGGAAAACACCCTGCACCCTGAATGTCGGGCGCTGCTGAAAGCCTGGCCTGCGGCCCGCGAAGCCTATGGCCAGGACGAACTGGTGACCCGAATCAGGGATCGGGAAATACGCAACGATCTGTTTTCTGTGTCACTTTCCGGGACCCGTGTGCCCCGCGTTGCGTTGCCCGACATGCAGGATTGGGGCGATATGTTGCAATGGCTGTTGCTTGAGAACGTTCCGGGCGGATTTCCCTATACAGCCGGTGTTTTCCCCTTCAAACGGACGGGTGAAGACCCGACGCGCATGTTCGCTGGGGAAGGAACGCCGGAACGCACCAATCGCCGTTTCCATTACATTTCTAAAGGCCAGCCAGCTGCACGTTTGTCCACGGCCTTTGATTCCGTAACCCTGTACGGAGAAGACCCTGACCGGCGTCCCGACATTTACGGCAAAATCGGCAATTCGGGTGTCTCCATTTGCACCTTGGACGACATGAAAAAGCTCTACAGCGGTTTTGATCTGGTTAACCCCACGACGTCTGTGTCGATGACCATTAATGGACCCGCACCGTGTATGTTGGGCTTTTTCCTTAATGCCGCCATTGACCAACAGGTGGAACGATTTCTAAGGGAGCAGGGCACACTGGATGCCGTTCGGACAACATGGGCCAAACAGTACCAATCCAAAGGACTTGAATTGCCTAGCTATGAAGGTCTGGCGTTTGACGAGGCCAATGATCGCTGTTTCGGCTTGGGACTGTTGGGCATTAATGGCAGCGATGTCGTGGATCCCGATTGCTACGAGCGCATCCGTGCCAACACATTGAAGCAGGTGCGAGGTACCGTTCAGGCTGATATTTTGAAAGAAGACCAAGCCCAGAACACCTGTATTTTCTCGACTGAGTTTGCGTTGAAAATGATGGGGGACGTGCAGTCGTTCTTCACGAAAAACGACGTGCGCAATTACTACAGCGTCTCCATCAGTGGCTATCATATTGCCGAAGCGGGGGCGAACCCCATCACGCAGGCGGCCTTCACGTTAGCCAATGGCTTTACTTATGTGGAGTACTACTTGTCGCGTGGATTGAACATCGACGACTTTGCGCCCAACCTTTCGTTCTTCTTCAGCAATGGTCTCGATCCAGAATATGCCGTGATTGGACGCGTGGCCCGTCGTATTTGGGCCATTACCTTGAAAAATAAATACGGCGCCAATAGCCGAAGCCAAAAACTCAAATACCACATTCAAACTTCGGGACGCTCGTTGCATGCACAGGAAATCGACTTCAACGACATACGCACCACGTTGCAAGCCCTTTATGCAATCAATGACAACTGCAATTCGCTGCACACCAATGCATACGACGAGGCGATCACCACGCCAACGGAAGAAAGCGTTCGCCGTGCCCTAGCTATCCAGTTGATCGTCAACCGTGAGTTTGGACAGTCAAAAAATGAAAACCCGCTACAGGGTGCCTTTATCGTTCGAGAACTGACGGACCTGCTTGAGGCAGCCATCCTCAGCGAGTTCCGACGCATATCTGAGCGTGGCGGCGTGCTTTCGGCTATGGAGTCGATGTACCAACGGGGCAAGATTCAAGAAGAATCCATGTTGTACGAGCGCTTGAAGCACGATGGCAAAATTCCCATCATTGGTGTGAATACCTTTCTCAATCCCAACCCTGTCGATCGCACGCAGTTGGAGCAGGAACTGATTCGATCAACCGATGACGAGAAAAACCAACAGATTGCAAACTTGCACCATTACCAGAGCTTTTATGGAGATCATGTGGAAGCTTCTCGAAAACAGCTGGTCGAGGCTGCGAACCAAAATAGCAATGTATTTGATGTCCTGATGAATGCAACACGAGTGGCGTCCTTAGGCCAATTGACGCGGGTGTTGTATGAAGTAGGAGGACAGTACCGTCGCAATATGTGAGGTACCTAACGGACCAGATTTGCCCTTTAGTTTTGCGCGTTCATTTCGTATGATGGGAGCCAAGAGTACGCCTGACTGATTGACTAGACTGAAAATGATTGAGTTGCGAGGGATTCTATGATCGAGGACATGCCCAACATCGACCTTTCCGGTATCGATTCGCTGCGCGAGATTCGCGAAGAACAGGTAACCCTGGACGGTCGCATCGAGATGATGGAAAAGAAGCGCGGAAAGGTTTCGGATGCAGTCTTTACGAAAGTACTGAGCGATTATCAGTCCCGATTGGACGAACTTTCGCGCGAAGCGGCTCCACTCAAGAATAGTGTTCGTCAGGAATATGCGAAGTTACGTCAACTGATGGCCGATCTCACACAAGCACTCGAAAAAGTTCGGTTTGAAAAGGAAGAATTGGAATTCCGCCATGAATTAGGCGAGTATGAAGGTGATGATTTCGATTCGGCCCATGCAGATTGCGACAAACGACTGACAGAACGTCAAGCTGATCTGGACGAAGCTGATCAATTAAAAGCCAAATTCCTTGAAGTTTTCGAATCCGAAGAAGACCTTGAGTCTGGCATGGAAGAAATTCCGGAGCCTGAACCAGAACCGGAGCCGGAGCCAGAACCAGAGCCGGAACCGGAGCCAGAACCAGAACCTGAGCCGGAGCCAGAGCCGGAACCTGAACCAGAACCTGAACCAGAGCCCGAACCAGAGCCGGAACCTGAATCAGAGGCTACACCGCCGCCTTTTGGCGGGATGGAACCGGAACGTGAGTTTACAGACGAGGTGATGGCAGAACTTGAGGCCGAGAGCGATGAGTTGGATGAAGCCGACCTCATGGAGGATTCCGACGATGGCGACGAAGCGGGTCCTGATGACCAGACTTTAGCGGGCGTACCGGCTTCAAACTTGGTGGGTTCCGACGATGTGGGTGGTGCCACCATGGAGTCTACACCGCCATTGCCGCCCCCCGTTCCAACTCTGGGCGAACCCGCAACTATGAAACTGGACAAGTCTCAATTTGACTGGAGCACCCCACCCACCGACGAGGTGGATGGCACCATGATCATCACTAATCCCAAGATTATTTCGGTGGTGGATGGTCGCGAAGCCCAAGTTTATGCGCTCGGCATGGGTACCACATCAATCGGGCGTTCTCCTGACAATGACATCCATATTCCCGAAGAACGGGTTTCACGCAAACATGCTCAGATTGCGTTTGGACCAGGTGGGTATGCAATTTATGACCTGAATTCCGAAAACGGGACTTACGTCAATGGCAATCGCATCCGCGAACACTTCCTGATGGACGGGGATATCTTGTTGATTGGCACCAATCAGTTTATCTATCGCGAACGGTAGGCTCATCCATTAAGAACCTGCGCCAATTCGTCGATGTCTTAAGCGCTGAAGGCGAGTTGTTGGCCATTGATGTGCCGCTTAGTCCCCATTTGGTGATCCCTGAGATCCAGCGGCGCACCGTGGCGCTCGGTGGACCGGCTCTACTTTTTCGCAATGTGCACGGATCCCCCTTTCAGGTAGCTACCAATCTGTTCGGGAGCCACAAGCGGATGGAGCTGGCCTTCGGACGCAAGCCAGAACAACTGATCAAGGACCTGGTATCCATTGTGGACCACCTACCACCCAAGATTTCAGAGCTATGGCACAAGCGTCGTAGCGCCTTTCAGCTACTCAAGACGGGCCTCAAACACAAATCCTCGGGACCTGTTCTCGACTGTAGCTTGGATGACTTGTCCTTAATCCCTGCGTTAACCTGCTGGCCTGAAGATGGCGGTCCATTTATCACCTTGCCGCTGGTTTACACCGAGGATCCCCAAACGCGTAAGGGCAATCTGGGCATGTACCGCATTCAAATACAGGGCCCCAAACAAACAGGTATGCACATCCAGATCCATCGGGGAGGCGGTAACCATTACGCTAAAGCCGAGGCCATGTCCAAACCCTTGGATGCGGCTGTGTTTGTGGGTGGCCCGCCAGCATTGATTATTGCCGCAGTGGCGCCCTTGCCGGAGGACGTGCCTGAATTGGTATTCGCCTCGCTTTTACAAGGTCAGAAGCTGAGCATGATCGAGCGGGTGGTGGACCGGCCTCTGCCGCTTGTCGCGGAGGCGGACTTCTGTATCTGGGGCCAAATACCACCGCATAGACGAGAAGACGAAGGCCCCTTTGGTGACCACTACGGATACTACTCGCTATGCCATCCCTACCCGGTCCTTGAGGTCAAGCACATCACCCATCGCAAAGATGCGATCTACCCGGCCACCGTAGTGGGGAGACCACCTCAGGAAGATCACTTTATGGCTGTCTACCTGCAAGACCTCTTCAAACCACTGTTCCCGTTGGTCATGAAAGGCGTCCGCGATGTGTTTGCCTTTGAGGAGTCGGGGGTACATTCCGTGGCAGGGGCTCTGGTCAATGAACGCTACGGACGTGAATCATTTACGGCAGCCCTGCGCATCTTGGGCGAGGGTCAGCTGTCGTTAACCAAAGTCCTCCTGGCAACCGACCAGGAAGTCGATGTGCGTAACTTCGGCCAGCTACTACAGACTATTTTGGCGCGTTGTACCTTTGAAACAGATCTCTTTGTCTTTAGCAATATCTCGCTTGATACCTTGGACTATACCGGCCCAGAGGTGAATAAGGGCTCCAAAGCGCTTTTACTTGGGACCGGGGCACCGAAGTATCAGTTGCAAAAAGACGTCCCGAATGCCATTGGTGACGGAAGGTTTGGCTCGGCATCGCTTTATGTGCCGGGTTGTCTTGTGGTCAGAGGGCCCGCCTATCACCCGGGTGACGGAATACCTGAGATGTTATTGCAAATGCCTGAAATTAAGGATTTTCGCTGGGTTTGCTTGCATGATGACCCGAAGGCTGCGACTGCGAGTGATGCCGCCTTCTTGTGGCACATATTCACCAGATTCGAACCCGCAGCAGATATTTACGGCAACCCAAGAGTCGTGCGCAATCACCTTTCTTTTTCTGCACCTCTGGTGATTGATTGCCGCATGAAACCGAGCTACCCCGATATCTTGGTGCCTGACGAAGAGACGGTAGATACGGTGAATCGCATTTGGTCCAGTCTGGGTATTGATGAATGGTTGGAGCGCCGCGCTTGATGTGGATCTGGTATGTCGTCACCGGTCCTTTTGCCTTGTTGTTTGCGGTGGCCGTGTGGTTGCGCAATTGGATGTTTGACCATGGTTGGCGCCGGGTGAAGCGACTCGACAAGCCGGTTATTTCTGTGGGGAACCTGGCTATGGGTGGCACGGGAAAGACACCAGTATGCGTCAGCCTGTTGCGTATCTTGGTGCAGATGGGGTACCAGCCGGCGCTGCTTTCACGGGGCTATGGTCGGCGACTTCCGAAACGTGCTTTGCGGGTGACGCAAGAATCCCATTGGCTCGACGTGGGTGATGAGCCCTTGATGATCGCGAGGTCTGTACCTCAGGCTTTTGTAGCCGTTGGTCCCACACGTTGGGATGCTGCCATGACCCTTAGCGACCATCCCGTAGACGTGTTTGTTGTGGACGATGGCTTTCAACACCGTCAACTGGCAAGGGATTTGGACATTCTGCTGTGGGATGTGACGCAGAAGAAACCCACGATCTTTCCCTGGGGCAAGTTTCGTGAAGGTCTTTCGGGCCTTCGCAGAGCGGATTTGGTGGTATTCACGCGCTCTGATGGAGTTCCTGTCCGATTGGCTGAGATAGTGAAGCAGGTCAATCCTAGCGCCACATGTGTGAGCGTGGGTTTTAGACCCGGCGTTTTTCGGACGACCTTGGGAGACCCACTGGACCTTAGGCCGGGGACGCCTGTTGGCGCATTTGCGGGTATCGCCTTTCCCGATCGGTTCTTTGAGCAACTCCGCCGTCAGGGATTTGAATTGATCGATCCGCTTGGGCTGGGTGATCACAAGCCATTAACCCTTGCCCAGTTCAGATCGCTCTGTGAAACAGCAAGAACGCGGCAGCTTCCCGCGGTTATCACCACGTACAAGGATGCCGTGAAACTTGAACACCCCACAGAATCTGATATAGTTATAGGCTTCCAAGAGCTTGAGACGCATTGGGAAGACGAAGAAAGACTCCGCCAGTTTTTGTTGAAATATCTATGAAATAAGGGATTATGGCCCATGACCAAGAAATTGTTGGAACGACTTAACGGGGAGTGCAAGGCGATGGAGCACGAGCTCAAAGCAGTCCTGCCCGATGAGATCAGTAAAGCTGCTGCACTTGGTGATTTGTCTGAAAATGCCGAATATGAGGCTGCTCTTGACCGACAAAGGTTGCTACAATCCAAAATTCGGGCACTCAAATCGCGCATTTCCGATATATCTGTCATCGATGTCAATCGCCTTCCAGTCGATAAGATTGGATATGGTTCTGTGGTCACGGTGATGGACCTTGAAGATGATCATGAAGTGACTTATCAGTTGGTGATGCCCGAAGATGCAGACGCAGCACGTGGCCGAATATCCATTAGTTCGCCCATTGGGCGAGCTTTGGTGGGCCGCACTCCGGGTGACGAAGTATCGATACCTATTCCCAGTGGCATCAAGAATTTTGAGATCTTGGAAATGACCACCTATTCCAACACCGACCAAGATCTTTGATGCAAAGATCCGATTTGGAGCTTCTCCTTAAGCAGAAGGTCCACGTCGTTGAAGGAAGTTTGGGCTCGGAACTGGCCCGTAGACGCGGCAGCAGTGATGTTTTGCTGCCTCGTGTGGTGTTGGAGTCTCCGGATATCATCGCGAATCTGCATCGCGATTTCGGTGAAGTGGGAGCCACCTTACATATCGCAGCAACCAGCGAAGCAAATCGGTTGGCGCTTAGGCGTTCCAAGCTTGCCACTCATTTTGAAGCCGTCAATCAAAACGCTGTAGCACTGTGTCGAGCCGCGGTCGATGCCCATCATATTATCTTTGCGGGATTGGGATCTACCGGGGCATTACTTAAGCCCTATGGTCCCTTCGTGGAGTCTGACTATCGCGAGGTTTATGCGGAACAGGTCGAGATCCTGTTGGATGCTGGTGTGGATGGTTTTTTTCTCGAAGCCTTTAGCAGCTTGATCGAAGCAGAACAATGTTTACTGGCAGTTCGAAAGCTGAGTTCAGTGCCCGTGATCGCCACCATGACGTTCCTTGAAGATGCGTGTACCAAGTTTGGTGACACGATGAATGACTGTTTTACGGCTCTACGAGATAAGGGAGCCGATGTCGTGGGGATCCAGGGTACCTTGGGACCGTTAGAAATAGACACATTCTTGACCCAATTGGCACAGGGTTTCCGACTGTGCGTGCGTCCGAATGCGGGTTACCCGGTGCGAGTGGGTGGCGTGATGACATACCTGTCTTCGCCCGAATATGTGGCCGAGTTTGCGGAGCAATTTTGGCAAAAGGGAGCTGTGGTACTGGGTGGCGCAGCCGGTTTCACACCGGAACATATTGGTGCCGTAGCGATGCGCATGAGGGGTCGGAAACCGGTAACACCGCAACGAGGGACCGAAATTGAATCCAGCAGAGAAGATACGCCTCAAATAGAGGGCGCCCCTACGTTAGGTACGCTGCTCGGTCGAAAACCCGTACTCAGTGTGGAACTAGAACCACCCATGGGCCTGGAAACGTCAGAACTGATTGATTTGATTCAAAAATTGAAACCATTGGGCGTGGAAGCCATCAACATTCCCGAAAACCCTTTGGCTCGAGCACGTATCTCATCCATCGCACTTGCGCGTTTGATTCGTGAAAAGACAGGGCTTGATTCCATAGCGCATGTCACCTGCCGCGATCGCAATCTCATCAGCCTTCAGGCAGAACTCTTGGGTGCGCACGTTCTGGGTGTACACAACATCCTTGCACTCACTGGAGACCCAAGCGGCGTAGGTGACTATCCTGCAGCTACGTCGATTTTCGACCTCGATAGCTTAGGTCTGGTCGAAATGCTTACCCGCATGAACATGGGCAAAGACTTCGGCATGAACGATTTAGGCGCCATGACCTGTTTCAATATCGGGGTAGCTGCTAATCCGCTCGCCGATAATCTGGACGCCGAACTGAAACGCTTGGAGGCCAAGGTAGCTCGAGGCGCGACCTTTGTGCAAACACAACCTATCTTTGATCCTGACTCAATCCGCACATTCATACGTGCTTGCGAACGTCTTCAGATCTCCGTGCTTTTGGGCGTCATGCCCATTCGTGACTATCGCCACGCTCGCTATTTGGTCAACGAGTATCCTGGCATTCGCATTCGCGATAAGGATATGAAGGCGTTTGGCAATGCCGCTGAAAAACAACAACGGTCATTGAGTGTGCAACTTGCGCGTCAATTGATCCGCGAATTCCAGGAAATGGCCGCGGGTGTCTATTTGATGCCCCCGTTCGGACAGGCAGAACTCCTATTGGAGATACTCGATCAACGGTCAATCGAGTAGAGCGTCGACAAATTCGTCGGCGTTGAAGGGAATCAAATCGTCAATCTTCTCGCCTACGCCAATGAATTGAATGGGTAACTGAAGTTCATTCGAGATAGCCACAGCCACGCCGCCTTTGGCGGTCCCGTCCAGTTTTGTAATGATCAGGTCGGAGACTCCGATCTTATCCACAAACTGCTTGGCTTGATGCAGGCCGTTTTGGCCCGTGACCGCATCGATGATCAAAACCACATGGTGAGGCGCTCCAGCTACCTCGCGTTCAGTAACTCTCCTGATTTTGGCGAGTTCATTCATGAGGTTCGGGTTGTTGTGAAGCCGACCAGCAGTATCCACCAAGACAACATCTGCCTGTTCCGATTTCGCCCGTTGCATCGCATCGAATACCACACTGGCTGGGTCTTTAGAATCGTCTTTGGTCACCACGATGACACCCGCCCGCTCGGCCCATATTTCCAACTGCTCTGTGGCCGCTGCTCGGAATGTGTCGGCGGCACACAGAACCACTTTCTTTCCGGAACTGGTAAATCGATGAGCCAATTTGCCAATGGTTGTGGTTTTTCCGACGCCATTCACACCTGCGATCAGGATTACCGCAGGATGCTGGTCGACTTCCCAAGGCATCTGCGGGTTCTGTTTCAGGATCGCAGAAATCTGATCATGAAGGATCTCGCGCAAAGAACCGCCATCCTGAATCTTTGCCTTTTTGGCTTGAACTCGGATTTGTTCCATCAATTGCATGGTGGTGGCGACACCAAGATCCGCGCCAATCAAGAGTTCTTCGAGCTCTTCAAGTACCTCATCGTCTATAGCTCGACCACCCATTACGGATTGCAAGCGTTGAGATAGTTGGTCACGCGTTTTTCTCAATCCCTGTTTCAGCTGGGTGAAAAATGTTTTGGGCTGTTGCGTGGTTTCTGATTCGCGTTCGCCTTCCTTACGGCGAAACAACGATTTGGCTTTTTCAAACATGTGTCAGACAATTTCCTTGTTGAACTGGCGAGCCAATTCTTTGAGATGATTGCGGATCAGGAGTTTTTCGCGCCTGTCACGACCCATAGCGGTCAGCGAGTACTGTTGATCCAGCCTCACATGAATGAAGTATCGATTTTCACAATCCAACTCCATGTAGTGGGGAAGGGCGGCACCATCTAATTCCTCAAACCCCCGCAGCAGGATTGGCATCTTAGCACCAGACAACCTGACTTCGAAAGTACCCAAGTTAGGCGCTTCGTAAATGATCATTTCCCCGTCGGGATCCACAAAAATGATCCCTTCAAGGCTCTTGAATTTTGAAACGCTATCTTCAAGTGCCTTGTGAAAATCCATCAGCGGTACTCGCGTTCAATAATCGATAGCATTTCCTGGGTAGGTCGGTCCAGTTCTGGTGGGGGAAACAAAATTGATACTTGGGTGAGATACTTCTTGGCGTGCTCGAAATCTCGGTTCTTGAAGTAAGCATGACCAATCTTGAACAAAACCTGTGCATCGTTATTGAAGCCGGGTTCGGCCTTTAAGTAGTACTCCAGCGCTTTGTTGAATTCTCCGTTCACCGCGTGGATTTCTGCGATCTGTAGATAGGCCCGAAAAAACTGAGGTTCCACTCTCACAGCCTGCTCAAAAGCGGCGACCGCCTGATCATATTTCTCCTGGTTTAACAGACAGAGGCCCAGGTTGAAATACGCCAGTTGGGGCTGGCCATAACTACTATCCTGAATCACTTTCTTAAGGTACTGATACGCCTGATCATAGTTTCCTTGTTCAATTTCGATGATCGCCATGTTGTTCAGGCTGTCGGTGGATTCGGGATTAATGGTCAACGCATTCTGAAATTCGGTGAGGGCTTCAGATGCTTGACCATTTAACATGTAGGCCAAGCCCAACCAATGGTGGTATCGGAAATTATGGTCGTCAATCTCGATGGCCCGCTTAATGTAATCGATAGCCTCGATGTAATTGTGATCGTTAATGTAGGCGCAGCCTACCTTGAAATTGTTCAGGGCAATTTCATAGGAGGCTTCCGCATCCGTTTGCGTCTTTGATTTCTTGTTCTGCGATTGACAACCAAGCATTGCCAGTATCATCACAACAACTATCCAAAGACGCATGGTTCACCTCAAAATGTGGAATCGTCGACGTGAGTTTACCATTTTATGAGGTGCCACTCAAAGCAGCGTAACGATCAGGTTGTGTCCATTCTACCGGCATAAAAAGCTTCAGCCAAAGCCCGTACCACATCGGGGTCAAAACGTTTGCCTGCCAACTCTTGCAGGCGATTAACTGCCTGATCGTGGCTCATGGCAATCTGATAGGGACGGTTGGTAGTCATGGCATCGAAAGCATCGGCCACGGCCACAATTCGCGCTTGCAGTGGGATGGCCAAGCCCTTCAGTCCTTTGGGGTAACCTTTGCCATCCCAATTCTCGTGATGGAACTGCATGCCATCTGTGATCTCGCGAAGCTCATCGATGGTTCCGAGTATCGCCATGCCCTTGTCGGGGTGTTTTTTCATGATGTTGTATTCGGCGGCGGTGAGGGGCGCAGGCTTCTTGAGGATCTTGTCGTCGATGCCAATTTTCCCGACATCGTGGAGCAGTGCCGAAAGGGTTGTTTTCTCTAGATCCTCGTCACCTTGACCCATCTCTTTGGCGATGACGCCCGCGTAGCGGCTCACCCGTTGTGAATGACCTTTCGTGTAGGGATCTTTGGCATCAATGGCGTTGACCAAAGCCTGCAATGCGCGCATGAAGGTCTCTTTGTTCTTCTGTGCTGCATTTTGGATCTGCGTCAGGTAGGAGAGAATCGATTGCCGCATCTCTTCGAACGTCATCGACAGCTGGCCGAACTCGTTGGAGGCGTCAACGTGAATGATTTTGTTGAATTCTTTTTCGGAGATTTGACGACTTGCGCTCAGTAGTTGCGTTAATGGCCGCCGCATGGCAACCACCATCAACATACCCAAGAGTAGGGAAATGGCGAATGTACCAGCAATCCAGGCCGTCAATTGGCTTTGCATTTTGGCCACGGAAGCAAAAGCTACATCTTGGGGAATTTCTGCACTCACAAGCCAGGGTAATCGCTGACACACGGCATAGGTGCCCAGAAAATCAATATTACCCTTTTTCTGGTAAGCAATGACTTCGTGAACGCGGCCCTTGGTTTCCAGGTAATTGCGCACCAATGGGTGGAAGGTGAAATCGAGGCCAGGAGTCAACTTCAGTTCAGTCGCTTGTGAATGAGCGATTAGGTAGCCTCGATCATCACATAAGAACACATGGTGCCTGGCGGAAGTCTGATCAAGCACATTCTGCAGCAGGGCGCCCAGGGAAATGACGGCACTAATGGCAGCTACATGGGTGCCTCCGGCATCCGTAACAGGGTCGGTGACCACGACAAACGGCGCAGGCTCCCCGGCCATGTGGATAATGGGTGAAAGTGCGGTCTGACCTTGAAACGCAGTCATGCTGCCCTGTCTGATGTAATCGCCGAAGTCTTCAGCGGTGATGCTTGGGTGTTGATGGTCGGTCATCTGTCTGCCCAACCCATCAATGATGGAAATGGCCACAATTTCACGATTATCAGTCATGTACCGATTCAAAGAACCGTGGCTCAGGAAGAATCGATAAGCGCCTTCCAGCCCCGTCAATTGCATCGCGTTACCCGTCGCTTGAGAAAAGTTGGCTACCTTGGTCAAGTAGTTTTCAAAGGTCTCGTCAACGCTTAATGAAATACGGTCTACCATCAGTTGTTGCGTTTGCTCTTCAGATGTACGCAAGCCCTGGTAACTCTGTTGGATGTTGAGATAAGCCGCGGTATAAGCGATCCCGAGCAGGACCGTGAGCAAAGCAAACAGGCTAATGGCAATAGGCAGGTGGCGAAAGGGCCAGCTTAACAGGTCAAGTGCGCGTTCCAAAAGCTGCTACTTTTTTGAAAGAACGCGATAGACGTGTGTCTCTTCGATCATGCCCTTGAGGCGCATGGGACCCAGATCCTCGAAGATGAATTGACCTTGAAGGCGGTTGTATGTCTCGGCACCGACGCAGACCTGATTGGGCTTGCATGCCATCGATTCAATGCGTGAGGCCACGTTCACCGTATTGCCGAGTACGGTGTACTCCATCCGTTTTAGTGAGCCGATATCGCCGGCTACTGCCCGGCCTGAATTGATGCCAATACGAATGGAGAACTTCTCATCGTTAGACCGTCGTTGGTTGATCAATTCTAGGCGTTCGATCATCTCTAAAGCGGTTTTCACAGCGCGGGCCGGATGGTCTTTCATACGCGTGGGCGCGCCGAAAATGGCCATGATGGCATCGCCAATATATTTATCCAGCGTGCCTTCAAAGTTGAAGATGATGTCGGTCATTTCGGAAAAATAGTCGTTGAGTAATAATGCGACCCGGCTAGCCGACATCCGTTCTGACATAGACGTGAATCCCACAATATCGGTGAACAAAACAGTCACATCACGTTCCTGAACTGTGAGCGTGAATTCGTTCGACGCGGCCGCGTCGGTGGTATTAATGATGCGGTTCACGATGGCAGGAGAATGGTAGCGTTCCAGGCGGTGTCGGATACGGCTCTCGCGTTGGACCTTCTCGCCCAATTGAGCCTGTTCGATGCCCACGGCAGCGAAATTGGCCATAGCGGCCAACAGATCCAGGTCCGAGGCCCCGAATACAGCGGCAGATGTGGGTGAATCCAGGTAAATAATGCCAATCGCCTTTTCTTTGTGGAATAAAGGTACGCACATGGCCGATTTTATGCCCAGAAATCGGATCGATTCCCCCGCCGAAAAACGCGGATCCACCTGAGCATCTGTGGTGAGAATCGCCACGTCTTCCAAGAAGACTTTTTCCGCGATGGTTTTGGAAATCTCGATGTTGTCGGCCTTCTTGGGGTCGCGATGCTTAATCACGCGCGGTTCCAGTTGGTTGAGCTCGTTGGCCAACATCAAGAATCCGCGGTCGGCAGGTAGGTGCTCAAAAATAAGATCCATCACCCTCTGGATGATCTCTGTGAGCGACTTTACAGCGATTAACGCTTTGGCCACTTCAATCAGGACGGTCATGATCTTGCGTGAACGGTCATCCGATGTGGCCGTGGGCATCACTTGTTGGTTTTCGTATTGGGCAATGATGTCCTTGAGTTCGTTGACTCTTCTGATGATGGTGCCCGCTTCTTCGTAAAGGCCTTTGTCTTCTGAAAGTACGACCCGCTGTTCGCCAGTGCCATCCGCAACAGGGGCAAACTTGATGTCGTAGTCGCCTAGTTGAATCAGGTCACCGGCTTCCAAGTTCACCGTCTTGATATAGATTCCGTTGACTCGAGTACCGTTCTTGGAACTCAGATCTTCCAGTGAAAAGGTGTGCCCATTGGCCGTCAGCTTACAGTGGTGTCTTGAAATACCGGCTTGTGTAAGCACAAGGTCACAGTCAGGTGCTCGACCAAACACCAGCTCAGCATCGGTAACTTCGACTCGTTTGTCGATGCCATTTTCCTGGTATTGGAGGATATATGGCATTAATAATGACCTCTCGCGAATTCCGATTCATGCTATCACAAATGGTAAAAACATGTCAGGCTGCGAACATCGCGCGCCTCGGGAGCTAAAAGACTATGGGAAATGAGCCTATTGAGAGGCTATGGCAACAGTGGGGCGATTTGCTTATGTGTGTGGCATGTGCTGCACCGCTGCAGCGAACCTGGTTAGGTTCTTCATGCGGTGCATGTGGCCATCCCATGCCAACTCGTGGATCAGCCATCGTTCAATTGGCAGACACTGAAGCGGTAGCAACACTGCTGGATTCGGCCGACGCACAGGCTATGGATCAAGGCTACCGTACGCCGAGTCCATGGAAATCACGGATTCGTAAAGTCATCACCTCTGAGTATTTTCCAGGTCGTGCCTGGCGCGAAGCCCGTGCATCGGTTTTGGCCGCACAACGATTGCTGGTGATCGGCAGTGGGACCACCCAATATCCCCGCGCCATTCACTTAGATCTCGATGATTATCCTGGCGTGGACCTCGTGGCTGACGCCCATCGACTGCCGCTGATCACGGATGGTTTGGATGCGGTCATGGCCGAAGTGGTACTGGAGCACGTCGCACGACCCGACCAAGTGATAGCCGAGGTCTATCGCGTCCTAAAACCTGGCGGTTCGTGCTTTTTTACCGTGCCTTTTCTATTTCCTTATCACGGTCATCCGCGGGACTACCGCCGCTGGAGTCCGGATGGGATTCGTCAGGATTTTGATAAATTCTCGTCGCTGAGCTGTGGCATTCATGCAGGCCCCTGTTCAGCCATGGTGAACCTGCTGACGGAACAGGTCTATGTGATGAGCGGCTGCCGGTTCCCGCGCGGTTATACGGCGATCAAGGGGTTGGCAACCTGTGTACTGTTTCCATTGAAGTTCCTGGATGTTTTGGTCACAAGATTTCCAGAAGCCCACCGCATGGCCTCAACGCTCTACGTCCATGCGGTGAAGTAGCATGCGCATGGAACGTCTCATCACGATTCAGATTGCAGGCTTTTGGTCGTACTTCAGCGGAACCGTCCTTGTGGCTGTGACCCGGTTCAACCCTGCGGATTGAACCGGGCATTGCGTTCAATTCGTAGACGTTTGCGATGTTCCGGAACCTCCCATAACCGGTGAATAATGGGCTGCTCGTGTTTTCCACTTCCCGTCTTCTTTCACAAACACTTCCGTCACTCGGGTTAGATAGTGAGACACGTGGGTGCCACCCTTTGGTGTCATGCTGCCTTCTGAGTAGTACATGGCAACGGCGGCCTGTCCTTCCACCAAGGTAATCACCTGAATGTGTTTGGGTACCAAACTGAATTGGTCCCAACTCGCGCCTTCCGGATCGTTCTCAACTTGATGGATCAAGCCTCCACTGGACCAAAACTCCAGAGATCCGTGCTTGGAAATTTCGTCGCCCATGCCCTTCAAGTGTTCCAGGGTGTATGCGTTGCTGTCCATAATCGTTTTGATGATTTCTTGTTCCGTGGTTTGACCCCACACCACCAGACCCATGCTGCACCACACTATGGTTAGAAATACTTTCAACATTTGACTCCTCCGATGACTGAATTGGACTCGTTCACTTGAGATGCACCACGAATGCGCTGCGTGCAGAATGCACCAGCTAACGTCATGTAACAAATTGCATTTTCAAGGTTTAGAGCCGTTCACAATATCGGTCGCACGCGAACAGAAATCAAGTTGATTGAACGATGGATGCGGGATCATGGTGCGTGTTCGGCCAGAAATCGCTCTGCTTCCAAGGCGGCCATACAGCCAGTCCCAGCTGCCGTTACGGCTTGGCGGTACACGGCATCCTGAACATCACCGCATGCAAACACGCCTTTAACACCCGTTGCAGTGGAGTCGGCCGCTGTTTGGATGTAACCCTGAGCATTGAGTGTGAGTTGATTCACAAAGAGCTCGCTGTTGGGACGATGGCCAATGGCCACAAACAAGCCTTCAATGGGCATTTCGCGTCGCTCCTGGGTCTGTGTGTCCTCCAGCGTGAGACCCGTGATGCCTGTGTCGGCCGATCCTTGGATGTTCGCCACAACCGTGTTCCAAATGAATTCGATCTTGGGGTGTTTCAGTGCGCGCTGCTGCATGATCTGAGAGGCACGCAATTCGCCTCGACGATGAATGACCGAAACCTTGCTGGCAAATTTGGTCAAGAACAAGGCTTCTTCAAGAGCCGTGTCACCACCGCCAACGACGGCTACCTGCTTGTTGCGAAAAAAGAAGCCATCGCAAGTCGCACAAGCCGAAACACCGTAGCCCATCAACTGTTTTTCGCTGTCCAGACCCAATAGTTTGGCTGATGCGCCGGTTGCAATGATCAAAGCATTGGCGGTGAATTCACGCTCTTCCACCCTGACATAGAAGGGGTACTGACTGATATCCACCGCGTCAACATGTGCATATTCACATTCGGCACCGAATCGGGTGGCTTGTTTGCGGAATAGATCCATCAGATCGGGCCCCATTATGCCATCCGGGAAGCCGGGGTAATTCTCTACGTCGGTGGTTATGGTTAATTGGCCACCAGGTTGTATGCCCTCAAAAACCAGTGGGTTAAGATCTGCTCGTGCAGCGTAAATAGCTGCCGTTAGGCCTGCGGGCCCGCTTCCAATAATGATCAATTCTCGGTGTTGCATGGTGCCTCCCATCTGGTTAGGGCGCCCATTGTAATGAATAGCCGACCTGGGTTGCAACTGACAACCGCCCTCGTGATCACTCAGCGCCATCTCCCGAAGGGTGCAAGGTCTACTTATCGCTTGTGGTCTCGGCAGGTTTTGTGGAAACATCTGACGTCTGTTTTGCGTTCATGCAAAGAGTTTTGGAGGTTCTATGCGCTGGTTAACTGCAGTTTTGGTTTTGGGCTTGTTGCAATGCGCGCCTAAATCAGATGTGGAGCTGTTTTCTGACGGTGACGTGCGAATAGACATTTCGGCAAATCCCAAGTTTGGCTACCGACCGCTACTGGTAGATTTCAGCGCCTATCTGGAAACCAAAGAAACGAGTGTGGAACGCGAAGTCTCCGAAGTGAAGTGGGTCGTCAAAGGCCCTCGCGGTTATGAACGTGAGATTGTTCAAGGTTCTTCTAACTTCCAAGATGAAGAAGACAACAAAGACGGCTTCTTTTACATGGAATACGAATTCAACATTGCGGGACGATATACCGTCCAGTTATTTGTGAACAAGGACGAATTTGTGTCGCGTCCGGTGTCCGTGAATGTGTTAGATCGACCCGACGAGTCACGTAAGCGATTTTAGGATTTGTCAGGCTCTGAAAAGCCTTTGCATCCACTGCATTGAGGCGTTGGTCCGTCCGTTTGGCCTGTGTTATTCTTTAGCCTACCTGTCCTCACGGGAGCATTAAATGGTCTTTTTCAATTACTCGACCATGCAGATGGTGGCCAAAATTGTCTATTATGGTCCCGGTCTGTGCGGTAAGACCACCAACCTCAACCACATCTACGAAAAGACATCACCCAAATCTCGAGGTGAGATGGTTAGTCTCGCCACTGAAACGGACCGCACGTTGTTTTTTGACCTTTTACCTTTGGACGTGGGCTTGGTGGGTGGCTTCAAAACCAAGTTTCAGCTGTACACGGTGCCCGGTCAGGTTTTCTACAACATGACGCGGAAATTGGTGCTTAAGGGTGTGGACGGCATCGTATTTGTCGCTGATTCACAGACGCCCATGTTGGATGCCAACATCGAGAGTTTCGAGAACTTGAAGGACAACCTGGAGGATTTGGGTCTGGATTTCGATTCAATCCCCATGGTGTTTCAGTTCAATAAACGGGACTTGCCCAACATTGTGCCTGTCCAGAAGATGAATACAGTACTCAACACCATCAATAAGTCGTATGTCGAAGCTTCGGCCCTTAACGGTGACGGCGTATTTGAGACGCTCAAAGAGATCTCACGTCAAACGCTGATCAAGTTGAAAACAAAAGTCATTGGCGATGAGTTGAAGCAAAGCAAGGCATCTGTGGAGTTCAAGGTTCAAGGGAGTAAGATCAAGAAGCAAATTGAAGAAGCTGGCGGCGACGTCAACGATTCGGACCGGGCTCTGGAAAAAACGGTTGTTGGTGAAGGAGAAAGACCTGCGCCAATTCCCGTGGAAGAAAGCTTGCCCGGCCTCAATGCACCGGTTCCGGAGAACGTGAGTTTCGAGGACTACGAAGCGCCGATTACCGAAGACGAACCAGACCTTGACCAGTCTCTTTCATCAATCAACTTCGATATGATCGAACTGGATGAATTTGAAGATGAGATCGACAAGTTAGACCAGCCCGCATCGGTTGAGCTAGATGATGCTGAGACATTGGATGAAATCGATTTTGACGAGGAAGAACCCGCCAAAGAGATACCGACGTCGAATGATCCCCTGAAGTCGCTGGATTCAATTGCTTCCAAGACCCTAACATCGAGCAGCGGGACGGGTGTGGTCAAGACACAGTCGGTGGACGCCTTACTGGGTGATTTGGTTTCTGGTGTGAGTAGCAAGAAAAAGAAAAAAGGGGATCGGTTCCAGGTGAAGGTGCCCCATTTTTCGCAAGCACAGGTGAACTGCATTTTCTTGGACGAAGCAGGCAACGTGGTTCACTCCAAACTGTACAAAGTGACGCCTGTTGACAGCGAAAACGGCCGCGAGATCAGGGTGACACTGGAGATTGAAGAGGCCTGACCGCGGTGCTGTTCATGGTGTTGCTGTGGCAGTTGGATCCCGAAATCCAGGCCCGAATTCTGAGTTCAGTAAGCGATCTACAAGCGTTTCAAGTCGAATTTGAACAAGAGACCTACAGCGACTATTTTGACCCCACACATGCTTTGGGTTCTTTATCGGTCCAGCGCCCAGGAAAAATGCGAATGGAGTATACAAAGGGCGAACACAGGTTGGCGATCACCGATGGAGATACGTTTCACGAGTACGATTTTGATGCCGAAACTCTTTCAACGACCAGCCAAGCTGACATTCAGGACGAGCCGCTCGTACGCATTTTTCTGTATGGAGATGCCATCGAAGAACATTTCTTATTGGATCGCTATCGAGATCCAGACGGTGTCGATGTATTCCGGCTCAGACCCAGAAACCCCACCACATACACGGTGGAAATGACCTTTGATGAGCATTGGCGGCCATCCATGATCCACGTCATGGGCGAAGGCGGTGATGGCACGATCTTTCGGTTTACCAATTACCAAGTGAATCCGAAATTTTCTCCGACCACCTTTGTGTTTCCATCTCATTTGAAGACAGCTGAATAGCTAATCCATCCCCAGGGCCAACATCAGAGCCTTCATTTTGTGGAGGGTTTCAGCGTATTCCGCGGTTGGTTGTGAATCAGCTACGATGCCTCCGCCGCCGTGGAAGCACACATACGAGCCTCTTTGAATAAGCGTGCGTATGAGGATGTTGAAGTCCATGGCCCCGCCAGGGCGAATGATGCCCATGGAACCGGTGTAGGGGCCCCGTGCTTCTCCTTCGAGTTTGGCGAGTGCTTGCATGCAGGCGATTTTAGGGGTTCCGGTGATGGTGCCGCCCGGGAACATGGACCGAAGTACATCCATGTTCGTCTTGTCGGCAGCAAGCATGGCGGTGACCTGAGAAACCAGGTGGTGTACATGGGAGTAACTCTCGATGACCGCGTATTCCGGCACATTCACACCGCCTGGCGTTGCGATTCTGCCCAGGTCATTTCGAATCAAATCTACCAGCATCAAGTGCTCAGCTTGTTCTTTGCTATCGCTGTTAAGTTCCAGACGTAACGCTTGATCGTCTTGCGGATTTTGGCCTCGTGGGCGTGTGCCCGCAATTGGCCTGGACGCCAGGGTGGATCCCCTGCGACTTACCAAGAGCTCAGGTGAGCCCGATAGGACCCAGTTGCCATGCCAGCGAAAAACACCCATATAAGGACTGGGGTTCAATTGGCGCAAACGCATGTAGATGTTTTGCGGCGTTTCCGCGAAAAGACCCACAAAACGTTGACTCAGATTGGCTTGATAATACTCTCCTTCGCGAATGTCAAGTTGGATATGACGAATCTTTTCTTCATATTCGGTTTGCGTATCTCGCCAGCCGATAGCGTCGGGTTCCGTGCCGACTGGGGATGTTTGCGCGGATTCATCGGGCATCTTTGGGCCGGTTAACGTTTTTCGGCGTCGGTTGTAGGTCCAGTATTCGGGTGTGAATGCCCAGATGACCCTTGGTCCTTGCCATACGGGATGAGGGATGGATGGCTTAACCCACGGATTGAGACCCTCATAACAGACCAGTGAAAACACAGCTCCGTGCGTGTTTTGCTCCACGTCACGTAACGCGGCTTCCAAGTCGATGGCCGTGATCGTTGACGACCTTTGTCGTTCCACCGACTCAAGCCGATCGCCCCAATCGACTATCGTTCGAGTGATAGGCCCGGAAAGGTAACTGGTCTCGGAGCGCTCTCCGATCGTACCAGCGGAATCCAAGAGGCATGCCATGGGCTGGGATTGCAGCCAACGCCATGCGCGATTGAGAAAAACATCCTCTTCCATGAGGCGTTCAGGTCATTCTGGACAACATCAACTCGGGCACTTGTGCCAGCATTTGGCGGAACGTATTGTCTGGAAAATGCACGAGGAAGGAACAGGCTTGCTCTGCATACCGACGCCCCAGCTCCCATGTCTCCTGGAGTGACTCGTGCTCGATGACCGCCCGACGCAATTCCAACACGGCATCGTCCTCGTGATCCGACCAACAACGGCGAATGAGCGATTCTGTCTTGGGTTCTCGTGCGAGTAAACGAATGACGGGGAGTGTCACCTTTCCTTCACGCAAATCACTGAGGACTGGCTTGCCCAGCGCTTGTTCATTGCCCGCGTAGTCTAAATAATCGTCAATTAATTGAAAGGAAATTCCCAGGTTGTACCCGTATTGATGCAACGCATCGCGCTGCTCTTCGTTTAGACCGGCTACATGCCCTGCGGTTTCCATGGTAGCTGCAAATAGCAAAGCGGTTTTTGCAATGAGGATCTCGAAGTAGTCCTGCTCGCTTATGGTCAGGTCAAAGTTCCAGCGCTCTTGAAGGATTTCGCCTTCGATCATGCCCTGAGTGACTCGGCATATAAGGTCGAGCACTTCCAGATTCTTGCTGGCGACAGCCAAGGAATTGGCTTTCGTGTATAGAAGATCTCCATAGAGTACGCTGATCGTGTTGCCTTGGACATGGTTCAGCGAGGCCAGACCCCGTCGTTTCTCGGCTTCGTCGATGACATCGTCATGAATCAATGTAGCCGTGTGAATCAGCTCATAAATGACGGCATAGGTGACAAGGGGTTCTCTGACGCATGAGAGCATTTTGCCGGCCAGAAACAACAAGGCGGGTCTCAGGCGCTTGCCTGGATTTGCTAAGACATGTCGGTTCAGCTCGCTAAAGAATGGGTTGTCAGTGCTCAGTGATGCCTGCAGGGCTTCGCTCAGGGACGCGAGATCATCTTCGATTGCCGCGTAAAGGCTGGGGGTGCTGATCTTGTCCGTCTTAAAAGTCATGGCGGCAGTGGTGATGATCCTCAGAAGGGTAGGACTAGCCGAACATCTGACTCGGTCAAGTCGCAAGCCATCTTATCACAGCGTTCCGTTTGGATCGGACGCTAGAAATGCCAGCCAATCGTCACCATGTACCCGCGCACATCACTTGAATCCAGACCGGTGATCGTATCCACGGCATCGTCTTCTATGGCGTTCGGTGTGTACAGAATCTTTCCCTGAACCAGTAGTTTGTCGAACACGGATGCACCCAGTCCAAACTCAATTCCCAATTCGTTGTCGATCACGTCCTGATTGATCTCGTCCACGTCATAATTGACCAGGTTCACGCCGGCCTGAGCAAAAAATGTGGTCCCAAGCGGAAACCACATGAAGTCCGCATTGAACATGTTCTTGACCGATATTTCTGCTTCGCCAAATCCGGAACCCAATTCGTCTTCCAGGCGGCCGGAGCTGTCGACGTAAAATGCTTCAATCTTGAACCCAACCACGGTGAACTTGAACCACAAATCACCGCCTAACACGATGCCGTTGTCGCCGTCGTCGATGCCTTTGGTCGGCGAGTAAACACCGGCTTGTAGGCCAAACTTTAGACCCGCGAAAACGGGTGCCGAGAAAACGCATGCAGCAATTAATAGAGGAAAAACGCGTTTCATGATGACTCCTTGGGAGTGATGATCTCCAAGTTTAGCAAGTGCTCGTTTGTACGGGCAAGCGCACCTTGTTGCGCGTGCGCAAATGAAGCGGCGCGTTCACCCAGCCGACACAGCTCATCAGGTGACGCCAACAGATCTACGATTCTGTCCCGAAGCTCCGTCTCATTTTGAACCTGGACCAGTGCGTCAGCCGCCAGTGCTTCAGCCACGTCAACGCGAAAGTTGTGGGTGAATGGTCCCGTGATCACAGGTGTACCTACCTTGATGGATTCAATGAAGTTTTGGCCACCACGTGGGATAAAGGATCCGCCCACAACGGCGAGCGATGCATAGGCATAACAACCATTTAGCTCCCCGTAGCTGTCGAGCACCAACGTCCTTGAAGGGCTATTCTGGTTGGCCATTTTCGATCTCAGTTGCGGGTTCAGCGGCGTTAATAACCGCAGATGGTCTGGCAGTTTGTCCAGGTGTCTGGGGACCCAAAGTACCTTGAATCCGTGGGTTAGTGCGGCTTGGGCCGATGTCACCAGTTTTGCAACTTCGTCAGCTGATATGGAAGCAAAGATGACCAGTTTGTCTTCATTTAGCCAGGTCACCAACTCGTCAGGAGGCGAGTGGCCGCGGGGGTAATCGTACTTGATGTTTCCCGTGACCACAGGTTGGTTGGCGCCCATGGATTTGAAGCGCTCGGCATCGAGTTCACTGCGCGCGCAGATCAAAGACACCCGTCCCATCGCGTTGCGCAAAAGGGGCAGGCGCCGCCAGCGAGTGGTTTTCTCACTGAGTCGTGCATTGATGATGGCGATTTTTGCGCCTCGATGCTGGATGAATCGGTACAGTTCAGGCCAGATCTCGGTCTCAACCACGATCAGGTTGGGGGTTGGATGTGCGTTCAGAAGTTGGCTGTACTTGGACCTGTGATCGAGCGGCAACGGCCTGATCTGAGCAGAAGTAAGGTGTTGTGAAAGCAGCTCGAACCCAGATGGCGTGGTTGTGGTGATCAGTACTTTCATCACGCGCTCGGACGGCCAGGTTTTGAGAAGAGCCAACGCCAATTGCGACTCACCGACACTTACTGCGTGGATCCACAAGTCGGGTGCCCATTTGAGCGGCGAAGGGTCCATGCGCTGACGCCACCAGGCGCCTCGCGAATCACCGGTAACCCGAAACCGCAGATAAATGAACCAACCGATCAGCCAGATGAGAAATCGATACATCAGTGACGGAAAAGAAAAGGCAACGCCACGAACGCAATGGCAGAGATTGCCATGGTCAGCAGGGCCGTGGATTTGACGAATCGACGGATGGGCGCACCCTTCTTGACGATTTCAAAATCGGTCACGTACACCGTTTCGCAGGCGCCGTTCCCGGTATCTGTGCGCGTGGTACTGGTGCCACGCTTGAACCCATAGGCCGGGTTCTCATAACTAGCCAGAAATCCCGACATGGTGACCTGATCGCCGGGTCGAACACTGCGAATGCGTTTGGCGATCCGTCGATCGTCAGTCAACAGGTGATTGTTGGAAATCGCGTCCCATTTGAATTGGCGGCCCGTTAATTCGTCAAACCAGCGACAATAGCAGGTGAAATTTCCCGATGTGAATTCGATGCGTTGGTAGGCGTCGTTTTCAAGATTAGGTCCCCAGATGACGCACATGTCCATGATGTTCAGGTAGTCCTGCCACTGTTCATGAAGCACATCAGAGAGGGCGTCTGCTGCGTGGGTGCTGACCACAAGACCATTTAACTGGTAGTTGAATTTGGGATGAATCAGGTACGTGAGTCCCTTCTGTGTCACTTCAAAGGATTCGGGTATGGCATCTTCGGTCTGCAACGGTTCCATAAACATGCTCTGTAGCATCTCTCCCCTTGCTGGCAGGGAAGGCTTGAAAAAGAACAGGACGAGAAATGTCAGCGACGAGACGGCAAAGATGGCACCCAACCATCGGTTGATGGGTCGAAAACCCTGGGGCGGCGATTTACGCTTGGGCTGTTTCTCGTAATCGGTAAATCGGTAACCACAATCGCAGACCTGAGCCGTGGAGGGGTTAAACGTATCGCATTGAGGGCAATTCATCTCAACACCTGTCGTGCCATATTCTTCTGAATCATACCGCAAGCGTTACGAAACCTGGGCGGTACATTCTCAGTACTGAATGATATAATCCCAGCCTTTGTGGGGTGGTCACTTGGCTAAGAAAGACAACAAACAGGATAAGGTCGACAAAGACGTGGACAACAAAACGTTGCCATTTCGTAAGAGCGATGTACGTGATTGGTTCGAAGTCATCATGTACGGACTGGCGTTATTGATGTTCGTCAAGAGTTTTGTCTTTCAGAATTTCCAGATCCCTACGTCGTCCATGGAAAACAGTTTGTTGATCGGCGACCACCTGATGGCCAACAAGTTCGTCTTTGGTCATGCTCAGTGGGATTGGGAACGGAAGTTGTTTCCCTTTCGGCCCATTCGCCGCGGTGACGTGTTGGTGTTCAAGTACCCCGGTGACATTCGTCAGGACTACATCAAGCGCTGTATAGGTCTGCCTGGCGAGAATGTGGCGCTCAAATCGGATATCGTTTTTGTGGATGGGGTCCCATTAGACGAGAGATACACCTACTACAAAGAACCCCAAGATCCCGAGAAAAGCTATCGTGATCCCGACAACAAGAACAGGCCGTATGGTTATGACGAACTGAAACCGGGACTCGAACACGGGGTTCACATGGATAGCGAGTTCTTGGATCAAGTGATTGCGCAACAAAAGAAAGCAGGCAAACCGCCCAGTGAGCGAACGGTCAATTTTGTAGAGGTCACCACGGAACAACTGGTACAGCGGACGAAGCGTACATTTGGGTTCGCGTCCAACAGTGATCATCTGGCGGATCAAAATTTTTGGGACCATTTGGTTGAATCGGGAGAGGCTGTTATCCCTGAAGGGTTCTACCTGATGATGGGAGACAACCGAAACAACTCGCTGGATTCTCGGTTTTGGGGTTTGGTTCCGGAGTCCTATGTCGAGGGCCGAGCCTACGTCGTTTGGTGGTCTTACGGCGAAGACGAAGGCAGCCATACGTTGAAGGGAACACAACTCATTTGGAGTTATGCACGGGTGCCTTTTCGCTTTTTCACCCACACCCGTTGGGATCTTTCCATGAAGCGCATCAAGTGATCAGAACCCGCTCCAGCGGCCCAGATGGGTCTGCTTGACGGGTGACCCATGCCCCTGTAGACTTGCAGCATTAAGGTAAGTGTGACGCACCGAAATGAGTCGAAATGCCCAAGCATTTGAAGAACCGATATTAGAAGTTCAGGCAGCTCTGGAAGGCCTAAAAGCACAACCGGAAAACCCTAGAACCACTAAAGAAATTCAGAAACTCGAGCAGAAGCTGGCCAAGCTTCAACGGGATATCTACGCCAATCTCACGGATTGGCAGCGCTGTTTGGTTGCCCGTCACCCCAATCGCCCATACACACGTGATTACGTGGAGCAGTTGTTCGTTGACTTTGAGGAACTGCACGGGGATCGGAGGTTTGCGGACGACCCCGCGATCATGGCGGGTTTTGCTCGCTTTCGCGGTCAGACAGTTGCCATTATTGGCCACCAAAAAGGCCGAGACATGAAGGCCAAACTCTATCGCAATTTTGGCATGCCTCGCCCAGAGGGCTACCGCAAGGCCATGCGCATCATGCAGCTGGCGGAAAAATTCCGCCGCCCCATTATTTGCATGATCGATACGCCTGGAGCTTATCCGGGCATTGACGCTGAAGAGCGCGGTCAGGCGGAGGCCATTGCCTATAACCTGTGGGCCATGGCCCGGTTGAAGGTACCTATTGCCGTCATTGTGATTGGGGAAGGTGGTTCCGGAGGCGCGCTGGCACTTGGCGTGGGCGACCATATCGCCATGCTTGAGAATTCGGTTTATTCTGTGATTTCGCCTGAGGGGTGTGCCTCTATTTTGTGGAAAGATGCCAGTCAAATGGAACAAGCCGCCGAGGCCCTTCATTTGACATCACGTAAGCTGTTGAAGTTGGGACTGATCGATTCAATTATCGAAGAGCCTCTTGGTGGGGCCCATCAGGATCCCGTAGAAATGGCGAAACGTGTAGGTGACCACATAGCGGCATGGCTTCAGGATAGCTTTGGGGTTTCGGACTCGGAACGCGTTGCATTGCGCTACCAAAAGTTCCGAGCGATGGGGATCTACTCCGAAGTGGGATAATCATGGGAAAGCCTTGGCTTGTCTCTGCAGATCAACAAGATATCGTAAAACAGATTGCTCAGAGGTATCGCATGTCCGACTTGGTGGCGCGGTGTGTGGTCAACCGCGAACTTCACCTGAACGGCGAGCTGGACGACTTCTTGGAGCTTGACGATTATCAGCCGCCCGACCCTTTTCTGATGCCAGACATGGACGTAGCGGTTGAGCGAATTGCTCGGGCTCTGGCAAAACGGGAACGCATCTGTATCTATGGCGACTACGATGCGGATGGCGTTTCGTCCATCGCCATTCTCTCGCAAGCATTGCGGGCGCTGGGTGGTGATGTCTTCTACTACATTCCAGATAGGTTCTTTGAGGGTGTGGGTCTGAATTGCCAACGCCTTCGTTTACTCCAGCAAGAGGAAGGTGTGGCCCTGGTGATCACCGTGGACACCGGTAGCCGCGCGTTCGAAGAAATGGATTATGCACGCCAATTGGGTCTGGACATTATTGTTACCGACCACCATACACCCGATCAACGAAGGCCCAATGCACTGGCTGTCATCAATCCCAAATTGAGCTGTTCTGTCTATCCCGGGCCTTCGCTTTCCGGTGCAGGCGTGGCTTACAAGTTGGCTGAAGGTTTGTCTCAACGATTTCCTGGCAAGATAGATTTGGGAGCGTTGATTAAGATCGCAGCGATCGGTACGGTAGCCGATATGGTGCTGTTGCACGGTGAGAACCGCTGGATCGTCTATCGCGGACTTCGCGAGATCGATGCCGAAGAACGTGGCCCTCTGCGAACCCTGTTGCGCCGAGTGGGCGTGCGTGGACGGGTTCATTCTCTGGACATCAGCTTTCGCGTGGCGCCTCGCATCAATGCGCCCGGACGACTGGGCGACCCGGACATCTCGATCCAGTTCTTTGAAGACCGAGCACCACGCGACATTCAACGCAATATCGACGTGATGGACGGCATGAACCAGGTGCGTCAGGCAATTGAAAAGGACATGACGGACCGTCTGGAAAACCAGATACGGTCGATTCTGGCCAAGGAATTGCCCGCGTTTGTCCTCTTGGCAGGACGCAATTGGCATCGAGGCATTCTGGGTATCATGGCTTGCAAGATGTTGCGTCGGCTATCGCGACCTGTGTGCATTCTGTCGTACGGGGAAGAAGAGGCCCATGGCTCGATCAGGGCGCTCTCGGGCATGGATGTCATGACGCCGCTGGGTGAAGTGGCATCGCTCTTGCGCAGTTTTGGGGGCCACGCAGAGGCGGCAGGTGTATGTCTGCCGATCACCAATATCCCATTGTTCAAAGATCGTATGAACGAATTATTGCAACCCCAAGTCGAAGATTTACTCCCACAAATGCGCCAATTCGTGGATGCTGAAGTTGAGTGGCGCGACGTGAATCGTCGCTTTTTTGAGGGGATCTATAAGTTGGCGCCTTTTGGCACAGGAAATCCGATTCCAGTCTTCTTATGTCGCAATTTGATTCTGGAAAGCAATTTGCAAAGGCGCGGGCCTTGGTACCATTTTGAAGTCTCTGACGGGATGATTTCTCGGCGCTGCTCTTTCTACCAACCACTGGAGATGGACGAAACACTGGAACGCTTTGACTCGGTGGATCTGCTGTTCTCCGTGACGCCGTTCAAAGACGATTTTCAGATTCAAGTCGTCGAGCTGCGTCCCAGTCAGTAGGTCATCGTGCAATCACGCTGGCCTTTACGGCTGTTCTTCGCCGCGGTTGTTGTGGGCGTGCTGTGGTTGGCGACCGTGTTCACCTCGTCACCGCAACTCGAGATTCACGAACGCGATCGCTCAGCGGATGAACGCGAAGACGAGACCATGTCAGGGGAAGGTGTGGTTTATCGCGAATACGATCTGGCTGGGAATCAGAAAATCCTGGTTGATGCCGCGAAAGGTCGTCAGTTGGGAGATGCCGGTTGGCAACTGGAGGGTTCGAAAGCTCAATGGGTTTCTTCAAATGGCAGGGTGGTCACCCTTTATTCAGACACCTTTCAGGAACGAGCAGATGGCACGCGTCTCATCGAATCCACCAGTGACCGACCTATTCGGGTGGTGGAAGAAGATGGGCTCATTTTTCAGACAAGGGGTCCTGTGGTCGTGTCTGGCGATCAATTTCATGCGGTGGCTCGTATCGATTTTCAGTGGGGGCTATCCATTGGACATGCCAACGAGATCCTGTTTCAACCGGGTGTCCATCTAAAGTTGATTGGCGATGTGGGGTTTCAAGTGCTTTTGCCTCAAGGCGAAGCACGCATGTTGGCGCGCGAGCTCACCCTAGACGTAGTCCATGGAATTGGTCAGATGGATCAAGCCAGCATCAATGTTCAAGCAGATCTGGGAACCCATGTCAGTTTGGTCGCGTCCAGCATGCAGTTCCTGTACGAGGGAAACGAGCGCGGTGTGCCACAGAATCTCCGCGAATTTCATGGTCTCGGCAAAGACACGCGTTTGGAGTGGTCCAATGGGCGACTGATGGCTTCGCGTTTCACCGTGTGCATGGGCCCTGAAGGCCGATGGGTGGAATGGGCTGAGTCGGTTGGAGAAACGAGGTTCTCATTGCAGACCGAGGACCGTTACCGCTTGGATGGTACGACCAGAGATTTGGTGGTTGCATTTGAACTCAACGAGCCTCAAAAGATGACTGGCAACGATCCAGTGAGTGCATCGGGTATCGATGCTCAGGGCTCGGAATTCAAAATCGACAGTAAAGGGGGGCTGGAGGCGATTTTCCACCTGGGCCGTGTTCGCGATTCTTTGATCTTGGGCGAACCCGTATTTGCCTTTAAAGACTTATCGGGTCATGCAGGCCACATTCGACTGTTGCACCAAGAAGCACGGATCCTATTAGGAGCCGGCGCGGCACTCAGTCAAAACGACGAATTACAGGTGACCGGTGAAGAAATCTTGATTGCGAACTGGAACCTTGATCAAAAGGAGATTTTTGCGCGGACCTTCGTGCGTTTCGCTGCCCTCGATGAAGATGGTCGCGACCTGATCGGGGAAGGCGAGCAAGTTTCCATGCAACTTCCCAGTCGCCAACTGACGTTGCTGGGAACGCCCGCCTCGTTCCGTCAGGGTAGCGACATATTGAAGGCTGAGCGGGTTGAAGTGGCCTATGACGACGAAGGAGAAAGGCTGCTGCGGGCCGAAGGTCATTTGACGTTTGAGGTCGACGTGGGTGGGCAAATAGCGTCTACCGAGGCTGAAGTCCTGTTATTTGACGAGTCCTTATCCGTCGCTCGTTTCACAGATGTCAAGCGGGCAGAACTACCTGGTTTTGGCACGATCACGGCTCGAGAAATGAACGTTCAGTTGGATAAGGAGACTCGGGCCATGAACCTAGTCGAAGGATCTGGATTGGTCACGATCGAGGGGTCATTCGAACGGGACGCGGCCACACACAATTTTTCGGCCCAGGCCGATGCCTTTCGCTATGATGCGACCACCGAAGTGGCGGTACTCATAGGTAAGGAACGTGAGGTTGTGTTGCACCTGGACGAGGGTCAATCGCACCGCAGCCGCCAATTGACGTTCAATTTTCGCGATGGTAGTATGCTGGCCGGTTCAAATACCCACGAGTACACCAAAACCATCATCAATATTAAGGACAAGAAAGAAGGCGAATGAACGGTGGCTTGACCTTACGAGCGCATTCGCTGACCAAGAGCTATAAGGGTCGGAAAGTGGTGCGCGGCGTTAACATGCACATCCAGTCGGGTGAGGTTGTGGGCCTGTTAGGTCCCAATGGCGCAGGAAAAACGACTTCCTTCTATATGGTGGTGGGTCTGATCAAGCCAGATCTTGGGTCGATTCTATTGGGCAACCAAGAGATCAGCCATCTGCCCATGTACAAACGAGCAAGACTTGGTATTGCCTATCTTCCACAGGAGCCGAGCATCTTCAAGCGGATGACCGTGGAAGAAAATCTCCTATCTGTGCTGGAGATCATGGACCTGACGCGTGAACAACGCGTGGACCGAATGGAAGAATTGTTGGTGGAGTTCAATCTGGAGCACATTCGTCGCGGAAAAGGTTACGCACTCAGTGGTGGGGAACGACGCCGAGTAGAAATTGCGCGTGCCCTGACTTCCAACCCTCATTTCATCCTGCTGGATGAACCGTTTGCCGGAATTGACCCCAAAGCAGTGGGTGACATACAATTGATTATCGAGAAATTAAAGGCCAAGAATATCGGGGTTTTGATTACGGATCACAGCGTTCGCGAGACATTGAAAATCACTGAACGCGCATACATTCTGAATAAAGGCGAGATACTGCGTGAGGGATCTCCTGGTGAACTGGCAAGCGACGAAATGGTTCGTGACATTTACCTGGGCGATCAATTCAAACTCGATTGATCGGTTTTTATGGCACTAGAACAACGTCTGAATCTTAAATTATCGCAGAAGCTGGTCATGACCCAGAGTCTGCAGCAAGCCATCAAGCTGTTACAGATGTCGCGACTGGAGTTGGTGGAATCGGTACAGCAGGAATTGTTGGAGAACCCTGTTCTCGAAGAAGCTGCCGAATACGACGATGACGTGAGCAAAAACGAACTGGAACGCAAAGAATCTGAGGCGGACGCGTTTGAGAAAGCCATGGATCAGATCGATGTGGATGCTTATTTCCAGGATTATTTGGGTGACTATCAACCACAATACCAAAAGGGCACCTTTGATATTTCCGATCAACCTCCTTTTGAGAATATGGTCACCAAGCCGGAATCACTCCGCGAACACCTGGAGAAACAGCTGGGCCTTTTGCCCTTGAACGAGGCTGGTTTTGAGATCGGCATGGAAATCATCGGAAATGTGGACGACGATGGCTACCTCGTGGTGACTTTGGAAGAAATTGCCGAAGAAACCAAATCTACCCTAGACGAAGTGGAAGCGGTTTGGCGATCGGTTCGTGAATTTGATCCCCGCGGGGTGGCAGCCCGTAATCTTCGCGAATGCCTGGAAATACAGATCGCCTATTCGGAATGGGCGGGTACTGATGTGGAGACCCTGCTGCTTGATCATTTCGATCTATTGGCGCGTGAGAAGTATCGCGAGATCATGTCCAAATTGGGCATAGAGCGCGAGCAGCTACTGGAGTACCTGGAAATCATCAAGTGTTTCGAACCCAAGCCAGGTCGTGCGTATTCACCCATTCCCACGCAATACATTGAGCCGGATGTATACATCGTGAAAGTAGACGATGAATACGTGATTCAGATCAATGACGAGGGCACGCCCAGGCTTCGGGTGTCGCCGCGCTACTCAAAATTGATTGGCATGGCCCGCAAAAACGACAAAGAGGCTGCAGCCTACATCAAAGACAAATTCAAATCCGCCATGTGGCTCATCAAGAGTTTGGATCAACGCAACCGGACCATCTATAAAGTGGCGGAATCGTTGGTACGCCACCAAAGAGACTTTTTTGACTACGGTGTGGAATATATGAAGCCTCTAGTGTTGCGGGAAATTGCCGATGATATTGGTATGCACGAATCTACGGTGTCTCGTGTGGTGAACAACAAATTTGTGCACACCCCTCGCGGCGTGTTCGAGCTCAAATATTTTTTCAGGTCGGGTATCAGTTCGGCCTATGGCGACGATGTTTCATCTCTGGCGGTCAAAGAGAAAATTCGCAAGCTGACCGCCGAAGAGTCACCCAACAAACCTTACAGCGATGCGACGATTGTCAAGATCCTCACCCGCGAGGGCATTGAGATCGCGCGTCGTACGGTTGCCAAGTACCGCGAAGAACTTGGCATTCCGTCTTCGTCAAAACGCAAGCGGAAATTATGACGTGTGGAGGAAACCATGAAGATTGATTTCACCGGACGCGGTGTAGATATTACGCGTGATGTCAAAGAACACACGGAACAAAAACTGGATCGATTGACCAAACACCTTGGTGACATCCAGGACATTTCAGTGGTTCTGTCCACCGAGAAGTATCGTCACAAGGCTGAAATCAAGTTTCTCTCAAACAAACACACTTTTCATGGGCACGAAGAAACCGCAGACATGCTGGCATCCATTGATCGTGTGGTGGAGAAGCTTGAAAAGCAGGCGCGACGATTTAAGCAAAAGAAGATCAAAACCAAGCGCAAGACTGGTGAGTCCATTCGCATTAATGTGATCAGTGACGACTCCAGCGAATCCGATTTGAAAGTTATTCGCACGGATCACGTGGTGGTTAAGCCCATGAGTCTTGAAGAGGCTGTTGAGGAACTGAAGAAGCACGAAAATGATTTTTTTCTGTTCCAAAACGCCGAACATGACGGTGTGAGTGTGGTCTACAGGCGACGAGATGGCCATTTTGGCTATATTGAGCCGGTATTCTAGGGACCATGGAGCGAGTACCTGAACAAGAGGAGTCCTACCTCGATCGGCTGAGTAAGGCATTTGCCCGGACGGACTCGGTCTCGCCCCGAAAGGTTACGGTCGAAGCGTTTATCAGTTGTGCTGATTCGCTTCAGTTGCGTCTGGTTGCCGGCCACAGTGGACTCGGCAACCAGATCAATTCCACAAAGATTCAAAAACCAGGGCTAGCCCTAGCCGGGTACCTGGACTATATCGAACATGGCCGCTTTCAGGTTTTGGGTCGTGCCGAGATTCAGTTCTTGTCCGAGTCTGAGTCCCCCAAACTGAGGAAATCCCTCGAGGATATCTATAAACGCGGTATCAGCTGTGTGCTTGTGACTCGGGATCAGGAACCTCCTGAACTTTTGTGCCAGCTTGCCGACAGGTACGACGTACCACTCATCGTCTCCAGCCTGGATGGCGGCGACCTGGTCGAGGGTGTGGTCTCTGTGCTCGAGCGTCAATTGGCGCCACAGTTCAGTTTCCACGGGAATTTCATTGCCGTATATGGTTTGGGCGTCTTGATCCTGGGCGAGTCGGCGGTCGGCAAAAGCGAATGCGCGTTGGACCTTGTATTCAAAGGCCACCAATTGGTGGCGGACGATGTGGTGTATGTGTGGCGAAACAGTTCCGGTCGCCTGTGGGGCCGTGGCAATGAAATGCTACGTGATCATATGGAGATCCGTGGGTTGGGCATCGTCAATATCAAGGATCTGTTCAGTGTCCGAGCTGTGATGGATGAGCATCAGATCGATTTCGGCATTTTGCTGGAAGCATGGGACCCCCATCGCAACTACCAATGTCTGGATGTGGATTTTGAACATCTGGCACTGCTTGGCGTGAAAGTACCCATCATTCGACTACCGGTCGCACCGGGCCGCAACATCGCAAACCTTATTGAAGTTACGGTTCGTAATCAGTTGCTTCGCGCACGGGGAGGCTACTCCTCGGAAGAGGTTACCAAGAAGCTGGATGCGTTTCTCAGCCACCCGAACGACGTTTGATCAGGGGCACACACGATCCACTTGACGCACAAGTGTGTCCACTGCGGTATCTGGCCAAGTAGCAGTCACGTTCATCAACATGCAATGGGCGTCGCATCCATCACTGCCAATGAAACAGGTGCGTTGTGACATGAAGTTGTCCCAATCGAGAAAACCTGCTGTGCCGCCATCAATGCCGTCGACGGCACCCATAGAGAGTGACGCCACACCCTCACCGAAGTTATTGATGTCTCGTTGCGACCAGACCAATTCTCCGTTCAGCCACAGCTCAAAGGTACCTGCAGTGTCAGCTTGCCAAAGCCACTCCAAGGCATGCCATTGATCCGTCACCGGGACGGAATGCGTCACGGCACGCTTGGGGTCTGATTGTTCTCGCACGTGGATATCCAGGTACTTACCTGCATTGTCACGGCGCAGGGCCAGGGTGAATACGGGTATTTCAGTGGCATTTCTGCCCACAATCACATCCAGGGCCGCACCGATGGGGAGGATCAATGAAGTTGGATTGAAGTAGACTCGCGCCCTATAAGACGATTCAGAAATCGCGAGGTTGTCGCGGACATAAACGGGCTCCGCGTCGTTGACGATGACGCGGAGTCCATAACTATCACCGTACGCGGCTGCGGAAGTTACATCCATGTTACCTGCCCATAAAGGCATCGAGAGCATGAGCATCAAGTATTTCATCGGCTTGACCTCGCAATTGGAACGGTGGTGAGCATGCGGGCCAACGCGCTGATCCGTCGGTGCGCGCAGGCTAACACCTCAATATCGGGCCGACAGCGTGATGTGAATAGTGCTTGACCATCGGCGCAAGCATCGGTGATGTCGTTCATCAATGCGGCGCCAGTGCCCGGTTCGGTGATCTCGGCAACGAGGGCATCCACCACGCATTGGGCCACAACCTGTCCGCAATAATTACTGCTGAGATCAACAACAGGTCCTGGTTCCAGGGGATGGTGCTCAAAATGACAAAAATGTTCTTGAAAGATGGCATCGACACCAAAGGCCAAGAGGTCGGCTACGTGGCGACCAAGAATGTCAGGTGCACCAGGCGCAAAGAACGGGACCGCACGCGCTTCGGCTGCCAACTGGGCATCCAGCGGGCCGCCACCTTGCAAAGCTGGTTCCATCATGGCGGCCGCCCAAAGACGAATGCCATCGATGACCAGGACAGGGTCTTCAAGGCCAAAGAACGAACCTCGCTCTGGTGGTGAGCACAAACCGTCACAAATAGGTCCCCACGCTACCACATCAGCCGTACACCCGGTTCCGGGGTTTCCGTTTGGTTTTGGCTCTCGCCAGTTACATATGTCTTCGGTCGACGGTCCACCTGGACCCCAATTGCAAAAATTCCCGCCCAAACAATCGCCCGAGAAATAACAATCGCAGTTGGGAGCCTCAATGTTAGGAACGACTTCATCCCAGGCGTCTGTATTTCCGAGCTCGAAATCGTCTCCAAAAATGGGCGTCTCTAGCCGTTTCTCTTGGCCCAAGACCAGACAAGCGCCAGCCAGCACAAAAGCCATTCGCAAAGGCATATCATCTCCCTGTGATGGGTTCTTACCTATCTTGTTCTTGGGCTTATGCTTTGTCAACCCAATGCCGATAATCAGAGAGCGTGGTTTCGACGAATGTAAGGGTGGTGTTTGATTGTCTCGTCCCTATCACTCAGAGCAGCAGATGTGTGTGGATTTATGTGTCGACTTGAGGTCGTTGGACCTCCATCAATACGAGACTAGACAGGAACAAGCTGTTTTATGCGACCTAGTTAAGCGTATCAATCAGCTTTTTGAGCGCCTGTTCCATCTTCTCAATAGGGTGGCAACGTCGAAGGAAGAGTCCCACCACTCCCATGACGACTCCACACAATTTCGTATCCGCATCGATACGGCCATGCGAGAGGACAGTCCCGAATCGCGGCTGGAATTCGTGATTAGCATGTCGTTGGGGATTCTGCGTGCAAAACGGGCCGCAGCCTCGGCCTTGACTTTATGCGGAGACTGGCTTCAAAAGCTTGAAACCTTGGCCAGTTGCAGGCGATGCATGATCAAAACAGTCATTGCTTTGGAAAACTGTCTCGCTCTCTTGGGCGAGCAGGCACCTCGATTGGATTTCTTTTCGGAGGTTCAGAAAGGTGTCGAGGTGCGTAGGTGCTATGGCGAGCTGTGTTTTGAAATCAACGAGGCCACCCACCAAGACCTTCCCATTGACGAAAAGTTGCGCTTGGTCGGGTTAGCGCTAGGTAGGTTGCGAAAGCTGGATGCCTATGAATATGTTCGATTTAGTGACCGCCAGTTGGTGGCCAATCTCAAGAGCAGGTTGCGAAACTGGTTTGAGTCCGAGCGCAATCATGGGCAGGGAACAGGCCTTTTGGACGATATCCGTTTTTCAACGGAACTGTTGCTCTCCATCAACAGTCGTCAAGAGTTACAAGAACATGACCTAGTCACAGTTCGGTCATGTTTGAATCACCTGGAAGCACATCAGGCTTGTACCGCTTTGTTACACGCCTTAGTTGGTCGCTCGAAACGCTTGGATGCACTCATTCTCAGCTTTGCCGATGAACGCTCGCTGCGCGAGGTCTTAATCGAGTTGGAGCAGGAGCTCATGTACCAGACAGGTGCTACTACGCACTAATAATGGACCTGTTCTTCGCGTACGACCGTTCCTTGGGTGTCGCGCAATTGGAGCTTCAGCAGTCGGTTTTGCCAATCCATCTCAAGCGAACCAAAGTTGGCACCGAAGAACCGCTGGTTAATCTCCATGGGTTCATGTTGCGCCTTTGCAGATGCTAGTCGGTCATCGGTGATGGGGTAGTTCAAAGCTGATGATGTCAACTCAACAAACGTGGTTTGACTCCTTTTTTCGCGGTAATATCCGGCAAAATGCCGATCACCGGTCAACAAAACGATGAGCTTATCGCCCGACTCGGCGAGCATTCCAAGTAGTTTTGCCCTTTCAATAGGCAGCATTTGCCAACACTCGAATCCGTGGCCGACCGGCAGAACCTGGACCGACGACACAATGATGCGCAGGTCTGCAGGTTGGCGAAGTTGCTCATGTAACCATGCCCATTGATCAGCGCCTAGCATGGTCTTGTTCGGGTCGTCGTCTGGCAGATACCGCTCCTTGCCAGGTAAGGGCTCATCGGTCGCCTTGAGGCTCGATCTGAAATAGCGCGTATCCAGCATGATAATCTGAAGCATCTTCTTTGCTTCCCCCAAAAACATGCTGGTGTAGATACCTGGCCGGCCAAGCCTTGGATCTTGTTCTGGAATCGCCCAAACATGTTCAAACAGTGCCTCAGATTGTGCTTTGTATGGCCAGCTGCCATCCGCATCGTTGAATCCGTAATCGTGGTCATCCCACATGACTGCCAATGAGACTGTTTCCCGCAAATGAGCAAAACGCCGATTGTTCGCCAGCGCATGATAAGCGTTGCGCAACTGCACTAATTCGGGATCGTCTTCTTCCCTTTCTTGGTAAACGTTATCACCACACATCAAAAATAGGTCCGGACCATAGTTGGCGATGGTCTCAAAGATCTCATCGCGATCCAACATGGGGTTAAAACAGGAACCAAAGGCCAATCGGGTGACGATTTGATCGGGTGTCGATGCCTTGGACGGCATGGTAATGCTGGGTTCATGCACCAAAAAGGCAAAGAAAAGGAACATACGGATTCCCCTGAATAAATTCGCGCTTTAGGTTACATCATTCCCTGGCCTCACCCAGTCTTTTTTTGGGAGTCATCAAGTTCTTCCTGAAGCATACACATGGCTGGGCCAATCTGTCATATCATGGGAAATCCGCTTGGAGGTGGCTCATGCGGCTTTTTTCTATAATGATGCTTGGCTTTTTAGGTCCGCTTTATGGTCAAGATGTGGCTTCCGGGTGGTTGAATGTGGTTTGGGGTGACAGCCAACCCGGAATTGAGTTTGAGACTTTTGTGCTGTATTCGCTGACCATGGAAGATGGCCGCCAGATGAAACTGGATCTTTCAGATGATCTAATTGCTGCTTCAGGCGGGATTGAAGTCATAAACAGCAGATTTATCACGGTGTCTGGTGTGCTTTCTAACGACGTGCTGGTGGCGGAGGGGATTCTCTATGAACTTGATCCTGCGGAACGTGGTGGCGCGGTGAGTGGTCCACAACCATGGATCAGCATTCCTGTCAAATTCGCGGACATTGCCACGGAACCCCAGAGTCAGTCTTTCTTTTCGAATATGTACGGTGGGAGCCCGGGCCAATTGGACCACTACTGGCGCGAGCAGTCGTACGACATCATCAACGTGGTGGGCAGCCAAGCCGAAGGCTGGCGCACGCTACCCCAAAATCAGACGTTTTACGTGCCAACACCAGGCTCCGGTTCCAACGCGAATCTAAATGCATTGTTTGATGATGCCATTGCAACTCACGATCCTTTCGTCGACTTTTCCAATGGCGGTACGGGTGGGTTCCAAGGCATCAACATCATGTTTAACGGCAACCTTGATTGCTGTGCCTGGGGCGGTGGACGATTTGCAACAATTGACGGTGTCTCTAAGAGTTGGCGTGTGACGTGGGAACCGCCTTGGGGATATGCCGACGAAGGCGTGATTGCTCATGAGATGGGGCATGGATTCGGGTTACCCCATTCAAATAACTCGGATATGGACAGTTCACCCTATGACAGTCCATGGGACGTCATGAGTGCCGCCACCGGCCATGCGGTGACCGACCCTACCTTCGGCCGGCTGGGTAAACACACCATCTCGTATCACAAAGACAGACTGGAATGGATTGCACCTACAGAGAAAATACTTGCAACAGCACCTGGCATATATCAGGTCACAATCGATCAACTTGCCCTGGCCAGTACCCCCAACCTGCGCATGGTTCGCATCCCTATTCAAGGAAGTGCGACGCACTACTATACTGTGGAGGTGCGTGACCAGGTGGGTAACTATGATGGGAATTTGCCTGGCAATGCAGTGATCATCCACGAAGTTATGGTCGGCAGGACAGAGCCAGCTTGGGTGATTGATGGTGATCCAATACCTGCGACTTATTCCAATACCGAAGGCGTCATGTGGCGAGTGGGCGAGACCTTTGAGGATGCGGCCAATAACATCACCGTTCGCGTGGACAGTGCTACAGCTGATGGATTCCTGGTCACCATTTCACACCTAAACTGCAGTGTATCTGCCTATCAACTAGCGCTTCCCGAATGGTCGATTAGCTTGGATGTGACCGACTTGATCGATTTGTTGAACTGTCTGTAGTCGGTGTTACCCCAAACGTTGCGCACGGAATCTCACCTGGGCCGGTTATAATCGGCCCTTGTTGCGCCACGCACGAAGTAACCCGTTCAAGGCTATCGATGAAGTCACACCATCGCCGAAGTTTCGCTCTCATGTTTAGCAGCGCCTGGACCCATCGGCAGCTCATCCTCTTGATGACAAAACGGTCCGTCCAAGCTCAGTATCGCGGATCGATATTCGGCTTGGTATGGGCTGTGTTTCATCCCTTACTTTTGCTCGGGGTCTATACGGTCGTATTCACTGAAGTTTTTTCGGCTCGTTGGGCAGGGGAGGGCGGGGTGGTGGATTACGCCATTGCACTCTTCTCCGGCCTGATTGTCTTCAATTTTTTTGCAGATTGCTTGGCGAATGCACCCCACCTCATTTCCAGCCATTTGAATTACGTCAAGAAGGTGGTATTTCCGCTAGAGATACTGGCCTGGTCCGCAATTGGAAAGTCTTTGTTTCATTTTTTTGCGAGTCTGGCTGTCTTACTTGCTGCTGTGGTCTTCATGACCCACCGTATACCGATACAACTGACCATGTTGCCCCTCATGTTGGTGCCTTTGGTGCTCATGGGCATTGGGGTTGTATGGCTTGTATCGTCCCTGGGCGTCTACTTAAAGGATGTCGGACAGTTCGTGCAGATCGTGATCTTACTGCTGATGTTTTTGAGTCCGATTTTTTATTCGTTAGAACAGGTGCCCATGCGTCTGGCGTTCATCTTGGAACTCAATCCGCTGACACCCATGATGGCTCAATTCCGTGACGTGTTTCTGTTTGGCCATTGGCCCAGTTTGTCTTCGGTGCTGAGGTTGACTGGAATGGGGGCACTATGGGCCTGGGCCGGGTTTGCCTGGTTCCAAACGACACGGGACGGTTTTGCGGACGTACTATGAGTGAACTGGCGATTGAAGTTAAGGGGCTTTCTAAGTCTTACGAATTTTACGAGTCGCCCTTGGATCGACTCAAACATCTGTTGACGGGTTCGCGAAGCGCCAATCAGGTAGCCTTTCAAGCGTTGAAAAACGTATCGTTCAATGTGTACAAGGGCGAGACGATAGGTGTGGTGGGCCAGAACGGGTCAGGAAAATCTACGTTACTGCATTTGTTGGTGGGTACGCATCGTCCCAGTCGTGGAAAAGTGACCGTGCATGGACGAATTGCGGCTTTGCTTGAATTGGGCTCGGGATTTGATCCGGAGTTTACTGGCCGTGAAAACGTCTATATGAATGGGCAGGTATTGGGCTTATCACGAAGCGACATTGATGCGCGTTTTGATGAGATCGTGGCCTTTGCGGAGTTGGGCTTGTTCATGGATCGTCCTGTTAAGACTTATTCCAGTGGCATGTTTGTACGATTGGCTTTCTCAGTTGCCATCCACACGGATCCCGAAGTGCTTGTGATTGATGAATCGTTGGCAGTGGGCGATGAAGCATTTCAAAGAAAATGTATTGCTCAAATTGAATCATTCCAAGAACGGGGTGGCACTCTGGTCTTTGTCTCACACTCGGCCGCAACCGTACTTGCACTGTGTGATCGCGCCATTCTCTTGGATCATGGTGAGCTATTGATGGACGGAACACCCAAGGACGTGGTGGCTCATTATCACAAGCTGCTGTTCACCGTCCCTGAACAACGCGAAGCCCTGCGTCAAGCCATCTTGAACGGAACCGCTGAGCAATTGGCGGTTGAACGGGACTTGGGCACCGCCCCCGCGCCTGAATTTGACCCCAATCTAAAGCCGACAAGTACGATTGTTTACGGGTCGGGAGCCGCAGAGGTGATGGACCCACACATTACGGACACCGAAGGTAACAGAGTCAATATTCTCAATCGAGGTGATACCTACGTATACACTTATCGGGTGGCCTTTCGAAGTGCAGCCTACTGTGTGCGAGCAGGTAATCTCTTCAAGACTTTGAGTGGCGTTGAGTTGGGCGCTTTGATCTCTCATCCAAGAGGTGGCGGACTTTCAGAGGTCGAGGCGGGTACAGAGTTAGTGTTTGCCTATCCCTTTCGGTGCGTGATGCAGGAAGGCGTCTATTTCGCCAATGCGGGTATTGTGGGTCAAGTGAATGGAGAAGAAACGTTTCTGCATCGGATCGTGGATGCGGTCATGTTCCGAGTGCGTACCGAGAGTCCCTCAGATAAACGGGTTGAAGGTGTCATTGATTTTTCAGTGAACGGTATGCCCGTCAGCATCACACGTATCCATGGAGTGCGAAGTTGACAAGGCACGGATTACTGGTGCTGGGCATGCATCGCAGTGGCACATCGCTTGTTGCACGTATGATGATGGAAGCAGGTCTTACGTTGGGTTCAGACCTGATTCCACCGTCCCATGACAATCCGGCCGGATTCTTTGAGCATAAAGAAGTGGTGGCTTTGAATGATCGAGTACTCGAACATTTAGGGATCCGATGGGATTCGCCTTGTCTCGTACCGGAGCAGCCTGCACCTGAATGGTTCTTCAGTACTGCGGCAGACATTTGGTCGCGCGTATTTGCGGGATCCGACCATTGGTGCGTCAAAGACCCACGCATGATGCGACTCTTGCCCTGGTGGTTTGCCTTTTTTCAACACATGAATATGGAGCCCGGAATCGTCTGGGTCGTTAGGCATCCTGACGAAGTGGCGCAGTCGTTGATCAAACGAAACAACATGGATTTGCAGACCGCTTATGCTTTGTGGATTCGCAGCCAGATTGAATGTATGCAGGCTACCAGAGCCAGGGCTACGACAGTGGTCACTTACGACGAGGTGATTCTCAATCCATTTCGCACGGCGAAACGCATTGCGAGTACGTTAAAGATCCACTGGCCTCATGAAGGTCAGGATCTCAAACAGAAGTTGATCGGGGCCGTTGATCCAAGCTTGAGGCATCATCAATCCGCGAAGGGTCACAGTGAGGATCCCTTCGAGCGATGGGCCATTCAGCTGTTTGATTTGTTGGCCACTGGCACTATGGATCCTTCATCGTGGCAACCCCACATCTCGACGCTAACGCTGATTGATCAGTTTCCTGTTTCCGCGGATACTGCAAACCGTGCACTCAGGGCCCAGAACCAATCGCTGAATCAGTTCATTGACCGCCTAGTAAAGGACAAAGAAACCCTAGATGAGTTTGCCATCCGAAAAGATCGTGAAATTCATCAATTCAAGCTACAGGAAAGTGAACTCAGAAAGGAGATCAGGCGACTCACGGACATGGTTGCAAATCTAGACAAGGACCTGACAGACGTTAGCGAAAGATCTCGTGTCCTCAGCCAACAGGTCGTTGATCTCGAGGCTATGGGCAATCAACTGCGAGAACAACTGAGCGAGGCGGAATTGTTGCGCCAATCCGAAAGTATCAATCTTGGACGAGTCAACATGGAGTTGGGAAGACTCTCGAGTCAGTTGGATGAAAGCCGCAACGAATACGATCAACTGATGCGCCAGAATAAGCACCATGAAGAGGCATTGGCTGACCTCACAAGGGAACGCGATGCTTTGCAGCGCGAATTGGAACGGATCCAGACCAATTTGGACAAGGTCATGCAATCCAAGTCATTTCGGGCATTGTCTTATTTCATCAAGTTCAAGCTAGAATGACAGTTAGGGAGAGGGGTTCATTGCAGTCATGCGATCTTGACATCAGTGTGGTCACCTACCATTCTGGCCGTTGGTTGGAGGGGTTCGTCCGGAGTATTCTGGCAAGCGATCTCGACTTGAACCGCGTGCGCCTTCTGTTCATGGACCATAGCAGTGATCGCAAATGCGTCGATGAATTAGAGGATTTGCGCAGGCGACACGGATCGGCCTTTTCCGGTTTTGAAATTCGGCGACAGCGCAACCGCGGATTCGGCGGGGGACACAACGCGAATCTGAAGCACGCCAAGGCACCTTATTTCCTGGTTACCAATATTGATTTGGAGTTTGAACCGACCACGCTGTCGCGGTTGTTGTCTTGTGCCGCTCAGTCGGGCGATAACGTGGCTTCTTGGGAACCGCGACAGAAGCCCTACGAGCACCCGAAGAATTACAACCAAGTCACCATGGAAACTCTGTGGTCATCCCATGCCTGTGTGTTGCTGCGTACCCAGGCACTGCGGCAAGTGGGTGGGTATGAACGATGGTTGTTTCTTTACGGTGAAGATGTTGAACTTTCCTACCGACTTCGCGATCGTGGCTATGTGTTAAAATACTGCCCTCAAGCGGTCGTGTGGCACTATACGTACGACGAGGCCTACGCCTTCAAGTGGCGACAGTTTTTGGGCAGCTCCCTCGCCAATTTCTTCATTCGTCTACGCTACGGGACCTTGGGTCATATTGCGTATGTCCCGTTGATGTACGCTAATTTGTGGCGTTGCAAATCGCCGTTTCCTTGGAAATATGCAAGGCTATTGCTGGCCGGAATGGAATTGGTAGCCAAAGCGCCTTTCTTTTTGCTCAGTCGTCGCACATCAAAAGCGCGATTTCCCATCCGCGGATACGACTATTTGTTGGCCCGAGATGGGGCCTTTGAGGTTCTTGAGCCTTATCCTGCCGAAACGCCATTGGTCAGCGTGATTATTCGGACCTATCAGGGACGACAAGGATTCCTGCAAGAAGCCATACAAAGTGTCTTCAACCAGACCTACCGACCCATAGAGATACTGGTTGTGGAGGATGGTACCGATTATGCCGCTCTTTGGCTAAAAACGCTCAAGGTACCTGAAGGCATCAACATACGGCATTTGCCCGTGGAGAAGGGCGGTCGCTGTGTGGCAGGTAATCGCGGGCTTGAGGCAGCTCAAGGCGAATTCGTCAACTTCCTGGACGATGACGATCTGTTTTTTGCAGACCATTTAGAAACGCTTGTCATTCAGCTTCAAGCAAATCCCCAGTGCGGGGCTGTGTATGGTAATGCTTGGGAAGTTGCCACACGCGTGCACAGCACCGATCCTTTAAGCTACACCGAGGTCATGCATTCGGGCCGCTATCGTCAACCCTTTTCGCGGCGTTTGCTTTGGCGGCAAAACTATATCCCGATCCAAACCATTTTGTTCCGACAATCGCTTTTTCGGGCCCATGGCGGCTTCGACTTGGAATTGGACGCGTTGGAGGATTGGCACTTGTGGATCAAATATTCCCTCGATGCAGACTTTGTCTACGTGCCCAAGACCACCTCCATTTATCGTACCCCTGCTGATCCCGATGTGGCCTCTGAGCGTCAGGAGCACCTGGACCGTTACTATGACGAGGTCATCGCTAAACTGGGCAAAATGGTCATCAAAAAATCTGCAGATGAATTGCTGAAGTATTTGAACTGATGAAACGAGTTGCTGTGTCGGTCGTTTTGCGAGATGCGGCCAAACTTGAGTCCTTTGTGCAACACACACAGCGATGGAGCCTACCCTCCAGCGAGTTTGAGTTATGGCTTGCAATTTTTGGGAGTGATTTGGACACGGGCTACGAAAGAGCATCAGAGGCTGAATCGGGGATACACCTACGGACCGTTGAAAACGAAGCTGAGGCACACAACGCACATTTGGCACAAACTCAGGTCCCTCTATTTTTGATCTTGGATGATTCCGTAGACTTAGGGGTCGACACGATAACGCAACTTGTGAGTGAAGCCGATCATGCATCTCAGGACGTGGTGGCCTTTGAATGCGCGCAGTCAGAGATGGCACGAGAGAAGATCTTCCATCCTCTAAATGGAGAGACGCCCTGGAGTGCATTGTCCTGCGTGCTGTTTCGTACCCATGCTTTGCGCAAGGTCGGAGGTCTCGATGCCCGGCTCGACAGGCCCTGCCGAGATATGGATCTATCGTTTCGTTTAAGGGCGTGCGGATGGACACTGCGTTACTATGAAGAGATCACTGTAAACGCGACCGAGCCTGCCCAATCTGTCCCAAAGCCTGCGGATCAGTTGGTTTTGCGGTTACGCTATGGTCACAAACTGGATCTCCTTCGATTTCTGCTAGGTCGCTTACCAGAGTCGGGGTCTTGGTACAGCCGAATTCGGGCGGCATGCCAGGTGGCGCCCCGTGGTCGACGTTCCAAATTGGTCGGAAAGAAAATTGATTTGACATCGGCTGGACTGGTGAGGCTCAAAGCCGACGCACCAGCTATTGAAGACGGGCCAATGGTTAGCATCGTTGTGCGGACCCATGGCGAACGACAAATGCTCTTGGCAGAAGCCTTGACGACGTTACAACGCCAAACCTATCGCAACTTGGAGATTGTGGTCGTGGAAGATGGGTCGCGGCTTGCCGAAAACACCGTAATTGCCTGTAGTGGTCCAGCGCAGGTCGCCTACTATCCTGTGCCAAAACAGGGCCGTAGCCGTTGCGGGAATTATGGGCTTGCCGTTGCGAAAGGTGCCTATCTCGGATTTCTCGACGACGATGACTTACTTTATTCCGATCATATTGCCAGCCTGGTGGCGGTCCTCGAGAAAGGGGAATTTGCCGCCTATTCTGTTGGATTGGAAGTGGGGACCCTGTGGATCAGTGGTCATGAATATCGCGAATGTCAGTGGATGGTGAGGTACCGCAAAGCGTTTGACCGTCGGAAACTTCAAATCGAAAATTTCTTACCCATCCAGACAGTTCTTTTTCGACGGGAACTGTATGAAAGACTGGGTGGATTTGATGAGGAATTGGATCAACTTGAAGACTGGAATCTGTGGGCCAGATATGGTTGGGTTGCCGATTTTAGGTTTGTTGATCGCATTACATCGTTGTATCGGGTACCGTTTGACCCGCACCTAAAAGCTTCCCGTCAGGTGGGTCTCGATAGCGCATACCGCAATGCGCACCAACGTAATCTCAACTTCCAAAGCAAATACGCGCCAGGGGCATTCATGGAACCGGGATTATCGATTATGCTCAACCATTAAAGGGCTGATTCATGTTTGTTTTGTTTTTACTGCTAACAGTCATTGGGATGGGACCCATTTACGCCAATCGTCGCATGTTGGGTGTGGATTCTGTTGGGCTTTTTCTTGTGCTGTCATTTTTCTTGGGATCCATTTTTAGCGTCATGTTGTTGCTTACGTTGGGCCATGTGTCGTTTGCGTTTGGGCCTCGACCCGCCGTGATCATCCTGTTTTTGTTAGCGGCGCTGTCTTTTGCATGGTTGGTATTCCAGGTAAAGACGTGGACCGCTGTCAAAACGTTGGCCAGCGAATGGTGCAGTTGGCGTGGTCATGCACTTTATGTCTGGATCTGTTTCAGCCTGTTTTTTGCCGCTTGTGTCTTGATTAATCAGAAATATTTTTTCACGAACTGGGACCATTTCTCGTTTTGGCTGACAGATGCCAAGTTGATTTATGAGGGTGGCGAGCTTCGTCACGATTTGAATGTGATCACCAAGTATCACTACACGTCGTTTTATCCTTTGCACGCCGTCCTCTGTTATTGGTTCATGGGTCGTCTGGCCGAACAATATGCCTCGCTGTTCACGCTTGCCTATGGGTTTTGTGGGACCGTGATTGCGTTCTCGGCCTTAAGACAGTGCAGCTCGGTTACTCGTTCACTGGGTGCTGCCTTATTGATCATCATGAATGTATGTCTCGTGGCTAACCACTACCTGCTGTTTACGATGTATGCCGAAATCATATTTGCTGCAATGGTGGCGTTTTTCGTGTACTTGTTGTGGCAGGAATTCGATCCACAGACCGAATCGGCGCGCATGGCATTCGCGGTTTTGGACCTTGTGGCCATGTGTTTGCTAAAGCCCACCAATCGCTATTATGCCTTGGTGTTATGTGCTCTCTGGTGGTCATACCGGAACCCTCATTGGCGGAGCGCTTTGAAGGCAAAGTGGTGGCCCGCAATGGCATCAATCACTTGGGCAGGCGTCGTTTGGGGAACGCACGCATTCTATCGGGCGAGACATTTCAGTACCGTCGAAGCCAAAGAAGTATTGGTAACTGCCAAAGAGGTCGAATGGAAGCAATATGTGGGCTACCTCGAAGAAATGACGATGTATTTGGGCCACCATCTGTTGGTGCCCATCCTAGTCATTGGTGTGGTTCTGGTTCTGGTACTCACACGACGCCGCATGCCGGCCCGGTCGGGGTTCATGGTTCTTGGCTTGCTGGTTTTGCCCTTCCTGAATGTGCTTCATTGGATTTTGCTGTTGAACACGCTACAGACTGGTAGCTTGTTACGTTATGTAACCACGGTGTTTTATGCCTTTCCCATGTTGCTTGGGTTTTCCCAGATCCGCATCCCAACGCACGGTTTTCGGGCCTGGCTGACACACCTTTTTCCATCTATTGCGACAATCATTGGTGTGGGTCTGGTGTTTTTTTGGTTTCCGCCGGAAATGCCGTCCCATAATGGTTCGTATCTCTCGGCACGATGGCAAAAACCCTTTGTTGTCCGCGCACAGGCTGTAAGGGAAGCCATTGGTGAGGGTAGCCTCATGTTGGTTTCTGTGCTGGAGACCGGCAAAATATCCAATGAGCAATACGATGGCTATTGCATCAATTACTACTTGAGCGACCATGTGACAGGTGGAACCTATCGCGAGCACCTGGAAGATTTTCCAGCTCGTCTCAGATCTGTCGCACCGGATTACGTGTTTGTCACGAAGCCTCACGCCGAGTTGGCAGCTTATTTCGGGATGGCCGATGAACAGGATGCTCTGTTCCGAGTGCATCTGGGCGAGCAACTGACCTTTGAACGGGTTGCCCTCAATACAGAAGGTTTTTACGACGATCCCTAAGGTAGAGGGAAGGGGATCGTCATGCTTGGTTCCAGGAAACTGTTAAAGACGAATGAGGTACCTGCGAGTCGCTGATCACTGGAGACCTGCACCGCTGCCCCGATCGGAAGTTGCTCCAGTTGGAAGATGTCTTTGACCAGCAACGCCAGGGGGCGATTATCGGTAAGGGTCAATGCTACAGGTTCACCTGAGGGGCCCATACCGTCGAACAGTTGGCAACTTATTTCGGTGGCACCAGAAGCCATTGGCGCCACCAAGACAATCGCAGGAATCATGTCGCCAGGTAGATAGGCGAACAGCAGTCGTTCGTGCCATTGATCTGCGAATTGGCCCACGGTTTGTGCTGGAGATGCTTTTGAGGCGGCATCGCGATTGAACGTGATGAATGAGGGGTAGATTTGATCGCTGGGACTGTGGATGGTAAGGGCATAACCGGTCAGTGCGCCGAATAGGTCGTCACTGGACGACACAAACACGGAGTTTGGTGCCATCTCAATCACTTTCTCACCTCGGTCACCCGATCTCGTTGTGGCTACCAACTGCACGGAAACTGCATCCTGAGTTGCGTTGAAAAGACTGACGCGCGATGTCCATTGGCTATTATTGACGATCCAAGGAATGACGGCTTGGGCAGCACCCAGCGATTGACAGTCCAGTTCGCCCGTGAGCTGAGGTGTGTAGGCGAACGTGAGGCCTTCTTTCTGGTTCAGGGCAAGAATGTCCGCACAGTCGTTCAAATCCAGCAGATTGTTCTGGATAAAGAAGAGCGAAATGCGATCCAACTGGTCGAGGCCGTTGGGCAAATCGGTGAGCTGGTTGTCGCGTACGAACAAACAACACATATCCTGCCAACCGGCCACATCTGGAAAATCCCGAAGCTGGTTCTCGTTGAGGTTGACAAAAGAGAGCGATGGCAAGTCTGCGAGCTGTTGCACATCTATAAATTGATTGCGCTGTGCATACAAGGTGGACAGTTCCAACTGATTGTTCAAATCAGGCAAATCGGTGAGCCCAAGGCCAGTCAGGCTCAAATACTGTAAGCGGTAGGGCGATAGATCGGGGATGCTGGTAAGCGGATTGTCACCAATCGCCAGTCCTTCGAGGTTTGGAAATCCAGAGAGGTCAGGTATCTCGGATAGATTGAGTCCTTCCAACTCTAGGAATGACAGCTGGGAGAGGTGGCTTATGTCAGGCAGTGTGGTGAACGCATTGTGGCCTATCTGCAGACTGCGCAATTGGTTCACTTGCGACAGGTCAGGTGCAGGGTTGAGATTGTTCCAGGCCACGCTCAACACTTGCAGATTTTGCGGCAGATCGGGTAGTTGGGTCAGAATGTTTCCGCCTGCATAAAGCGCTTCGAGCTGTGGGGGCAGAGGTCCCATCTGGCGCATGCCGTTGGCGATCACGTACAGCACTCTGAGATGACTGAACGAACTCAAATCCGGCAACACCTCAATCTGGTTTTCACCAATTTCAAGTTCTTCTAACAGACTTAGAGCTGACAAGTCCGGTAGCGCAGAAATGCGGTTCTGGTCTACATCCAATATCGTGATGTTTGTAAATGCTTCAACCCCGGTGAGATCTTGGATATCTCGTCCACTGCAGCGAATGGCCGTGGCAGCCTGTGCTTCAGCCATGCTGATCTGGCTATCGCCGTTTTGGTCGTAATCAGCAACCAGGCATGATTTGAGGAACACGTCGGGAATCTCAATGGTCTGAGCCAACAGTGGCGCACAGCACAAGAGCACAAAGCACTTCATAAGGGTCTCCGGTTGTAGATTTGTGTGGTCGAGCCTAACACAAATAGGGCGTTACCAGGTGTATTTCCAACTGACGCCGTCGCATTTCCAAGCACCGCCCTGTTTGATGAAACGGGCCACGCCAAGCCGATCCTCTGTTTTCAGGTACAAGCGCGCATTTTCCCCGTTCACAGATACCTTCTCCACTTGGTACTGCTCGGGAATGTCCAGCGAGTAGGCCAGCATGGAGACCTGACCGTACATTTCTTCATCAATGGCGCGCACCCAGTCTTGTGACAGGTTGGCTTTCACGACGTCCGCTTGCTCGGCTTGAATGGCCCCTGCTAGCGCTTTAAGGCTTTGTGCCCATTCGGATTTTTCAGCATCTTTTCCACGGGCCACAACTCGAGCGTCAAGGTCCTTGGCTGAACTCACGGCCACGTCCACTTGAACGTCAATCCCCACCATGCTGCCCATGATGTCGACTTCACCTTCGGTGAAAATGCGACCCTTGATGCGCTTACCCACCGTACCTTCGAATTTCAGGCCGTCGCCAAATGACGTTTCGCTGATTCCACGCATAAATGAGACGCGCCAGATCTTGCCATTGCGAAAAACAAAGTCCAGACGACTCAGATCATGTTCGATCAATCCATCTGCTACGTCTTCATCGGTTAATGGCCAATCGGAGACAATCACCGCCAGCTCTGTCTCGTTCGGGTCAAACTCGTTGGGGCGCATGGCGGCCGCCTGTTCCGAAAACTCAAATCGCACGCCTTCATAGGTGGCGTGGCCTAATGAGCCACCCCAAGACACAAAGGTCAGTACAGAAATTAACATGTGTTCCTCCATGAACCTCGAACATCGCTGGAAAGATTTGAAAAAGTTTGGGTGTTCCAAATATAGGCGCACACTTATGGGCGGTCAATCACCACGAGAAACATAAAGTGTTCTCGCGGCAGGGGATTGCGTGAATGTGACGTCCAACACACATCACCTTGAATGGACCCAAACGACCGCTTTGGGGCCGTTGGGCGTTTTCAACCGTAAATCACTAGTCATGAGTGCCATTGCCGAGGGGATGAGGGTTAGAAAACAGGAGCATGCCCATAGCCGCCATGCTGTACCTTCGCGCTGCATCTGATCTGATTGACGAGGAGCTGGACCGCCGTCTGCTACAACGCCGACCCAGGTTTCTCGTGGTGCCGGTCTTGCCCTACTAGCTTTGATACCCGCTACACCCAGACCGAGGACCGGATGCATCAGAGTCCGCCAATGTGGCACGTGTCTATGACTTGTCTCTCATTTGGGTAACAACAGCGGATATGCCTAAGAGGGAAACAAACAGAAGTAATCCCATTTTGCCCGGTAGGGTAGGCACCGAAATGATGAGTGGGGCATCGTGCAGCGCGAAAGACAGGTCCCAGTTCAGGTCGGGGTTCAAATTGCTGCAATTTTGACCGCCGCAGGGTGTCCAGGGTCCGTGGTTTAGCAAAGCAAAAGGTGCACCCAATTGACTGGATTGTGTGTGCCAGAACCAGACACAGCCTCCCGCAGACTGCAATGAGACTTCCAGCCAATATGTGCCCGCATTTAGCGACCAAGATTGCGGTAAAGTGATGGCCACGTCCGATCCAAACTCGCCTGGCTGGAGGTCTTGAGCGTCCTTTAATAGCACGCCAGGCAGACCATGTTTGTCGGCATAAAGCCGCACACGGGCTGGTGTTAGAAACGCCTTGGGCCGGCAATCATTGGCGTGTCGCCCACGAATCACAATGGACCGAACGGACCAATGGTCGCCAACGGGTACCGTGAAATCATCAGCCGCAACTGCATCGCTGAACACAGGATTTACATAAGACGGCGCCGCACCTGTTCCAGGCTGGGCCAGTTGCTCGTAAATGACATTAAGTTGAAAACAAAACCATACAAGAGCCATGGATGCCCCCCATTGAATCATGAGTTTCGCAGAGGCAAATTCAATGCCGACATGCAGAAACAGTCGAATCGTGTTAATGATCTTGCGTGGTTCATAGGAGCCATTGGAACACGGGGAAGAGACCCATGCCTGAAATAGCTTTGAAGAATGCGACGCTACGTCATTGGCGGATGGATGACGTCCAAGACTTGGCACGTTTTGCCAATAACCGCGCTGTGTGGCGCAATGTGCGCGATCTATTTCCACATCCTTACACGCTGGACCATGCCCATCAGTACCTGACGGTTGTCACCCAACAGAAACCTCAAAGCTGTTTCGCCATAGAAGTGGATGGCCAAGCGGGCGGGAGTATCAGTCTAAAGTTGGGCAGTGATGTCAATCGGTTGTCCGCAGAGATCGGCTATTGGTTGGGCGAGCCCTTTTGGGGACGAGGGATCGTGTCCGAAGCCGTGAACGCGATGGTTCAGTATGGTTTCCATGAATTGGGGCTGGTCCGTATCTACGCGGAAGTCTTCGCCTGGAACCCCGCCTCGATGAAAGTGTTGGAAAAGGCCGGCTTCAAGCTTGAAGGGATCATGCGTGACTCTGCATTGAAAGACGGTCAACTCATCGACCAATACCTTTACGCGCGCATCAAAAAACAAGAACCATGAAAGAACACGAATGAACACGAATCAGAAACGAAGAGGACTCACGTTTCCAACGTCTCCTGCGGATTTATTACACTTCGCGAGTATCGGTAGTTCCATTGAATCGTTGATCGCTTCAGAAAATGCATGTGGAGATTAAATGATGAACACGATTGCTGCGATCGCCGGTTCTTGTTTGTCCCGATGATTGCGATCTGACGTGCACGGTTGTCGTGGCTTGATATGGAAGTTACCGATGAGGCTGTTATTTGGCATCGGTTAGGGACTGATACGTCGCCTCACCAGGGACCTTCTGTGGTCGGCTTGGAAGTTGTCTGGTACAACAGCCTGGGTCTCTATGTATTTGGCAAAGAAGAGTTTGAACGAACCATCGTAGCCCTAATTGGGGAAAACCGAGAATAGCCATGATCCGCCAATGATTCGAATGGGCTGTTCGGAGTACACAATTGACCGGATCCGAGCAATTCGTGTGTATTCGTGTTCATTCGTGGTTCTCTTTTTGTTTTTGAACTGGGGTTCCGATCGCTATCAAGGTCACGGGCGAATGATCGTTTAGTGAAGATCGAATCATCCATTTTGGTTGTATTCGTGTTTGCCAACGGTTTTCGAGTACCATGCAACCAGGACTTTAGTTGCCCGTACATGTGAGTGATTGGCTTGGGGGGTTTGGATGATTGTTGTTGAGGGGTTAACCAAGCGGTTTGGCAAGGTGACCGCGGTCGATGGATTGAGTTTTCAGGTGCAGCCTGGCGAGATCGTGGGTCTGCTAGGTCCCAATGGTGCCGGCAAGACCACAGCCATGCGTTGTATGTGCGGTATCACGCCCGCACAGGAAGGTCGAGTGCTCATTCAGGGGGTGGACCTGGATGATGACCCGGTTCGCGCAAAGAGTAAACTGGCGTTCGTTCCCTCGGAGCCGCGCCTGTTTGATTATCTGACCGTGCAGGAACACATTGGTTTCTTTGCACGCCTCTATGCGGCTGCAGACGGGCAAGCCAGCCGTGAATGGATTGCCGAGCGGGAAGCTGCAGGTGCCGCATTATTGGCCGAGCTGGACCTAGCTCAGCGGCTGGACTTCCTGCCCGGTGCGCTATCTCGGGGTATGAAGCAGAAATTGATGATTGCTTGTGCCTTGGTGCACGAACCCCAGGTTCTGATTTTCGATGAGCCTTTTACTGGGTTGGATCCGCACGCCATCCGCAAAGTGCGACAAATCATTCAGAACCACATCGGCAAAGGTGCCTGCGTCATGATCTCGAGCCATCTGTTAGGCATGGTGGAAGACATGATCACCAGTGCACTGATCATCAATCGCGGTCGCAAAGTGGTAGAAGGCAATATGGACGAACTGCGCAAGAATCTGTCTGCCGAACACCAGCATGCCGATCTCGAAGAAATATTCATTCAACTCACATCTGAAGCGCCTCAAATAGAGCGTGTCGCACCTTGAATAAGGCACTGCTCTATCTGGTTTTTCGTTCCTATCGAGGCAGGCTCAAATCTCGACTCAGTCGTATGAAAAATCCACGCTACCTGGTGGGCGCGATTTTTGGTGCGGCCTACATCTGGATCTTCTTTGGACGCCGCCTCTCGTCAGGTGCCATTCAGCTTCCTGAGCAGTTCGTGGTGATGATCGCCCCAGTGGGCGGCAGCATCTTGTTGGCTTTGTTCTCAATTCAATGGTTGCTGGTGTTGCGAGATGGTGGACTCAACCTCACCGAAAACGAAATGGACCTGCTATTTCCGGCCCCTCTCAGCAAACGCGCCTTATTGCACTATCACTACCTGAAAGCTCAGTTTGGACTGCTCATCGCGTCCATGGTCATGGTGCTGTTCATGCGGCCCGTACTGGGCATGTCGGGCTACTGGCTGGGTGTGGCACTGGTTTGGTTGTTGTTTAATGCGCTGCTTTTCCAACAGACTGCCCTCGATTTTCTCTCCTTGGGACTGGTGCGTTCTTGGGCCATGCGAAGTGTGCAGTTATTGTTGGGATTGATATTCATAATGGCCGCAGCCGCCAACGGGTTTGGCACCCTTATTTACAAGGATCAAGCCGCACCTTTATGGCTGATTGTGGCTCAGTGGGTAACGACACCGCTTCAGTGGATTGCCCGCGGTTTTGTTGGAGGAACGCTGCAAAGTGCAATTACGGCGGTGTTTACTTTGCTCGCAATCATGAGTCTGTACTACCTGATCACCATTGCTCAGGATGTGTCGTTTGAAGACAGTTCCTTGCTCAAATCGAAAAAACGGAACCGAAGGCGGGCACGTCGCCGCTCCGAACGCCGCACAATTGATGCGGAGAAACCGCGAAAATCCCGTCCAACTTGGATGCCTGTGACCAACATGGTTTGGCGGGTGATGATGAGCAAATCCAAAATTGGGCTGCTGCGTTATGCCACAAAAATGCCGATCATCATCATTGTGCCGGTGGTTTGTCTCAGTTGGCTGGTGTTTATGATTTTGGGCCCAGCCGAGATGAAAACCAGCCTCGCGGTCATGGCGCTGATGGGGTCTGGCATCTTGATGCTGGCCGGCGGGAAAATGTTGTTGCTCGATTTCCGCACCGAGTTGGATCATGTGGAGCTGTTGAAGAGTTTCCCCGTTCGAGGCGTGCACATGGTGTTGGCGGTCTTGGGGATCAACGGATTGGTGCTGATTTGCATCCATGCATTATTCGCGATTATGTTTGCGATTTCATTTGTGGGCGCCCCGACGAATTTTCAAATCCCATATTCCCCTTTGGCGATCGCAATCACCTTGATGCTGGTGGCACCGGTAATCTCTTTGATGTTCCTGCTACTGGAGAACTTGCTGTTCTTGTGGCTACCCGCATGGTTCTTGCCCGAGAAAGGTGAACGTCAGGTGCGCGGCTTCGATGTCATGGGCCGACGTGTCTTCAATTTGATCGTGCGACTGTTCGGTTTATTGGGCTTGTCATTGGTCCCAGCGGCGGTTGCAGCGGGCGCTTTGATTTTTGTGTCGGGTGACGCAGGACTCTTACTCTCTGGCGCCCTCTTCGCTACGGTCCTGCTGATTGAGCTCGGGCCCATAGTTTGGGTGGCAGGCAAGTGTTACGACCGCATTGAATCCCTGGGCGACGAAGCCGTGTAAAAGGGGTGCCGTGGCACCCCTGTCACCATCATTGCTGTGTTTTGACGATATTTACGTCACCGTTCACGGTGCGAATCACGACGCGGTGACGGCCTGTTACTGTCTGACCCGAGGCACGAATCACTTTGTGCCGGGTACCTTCAGTGCTTTGCTTCAGTGCGAATTCTGATGTGATCTTGCAGGGCTTTCGGTCGTTGGTTTGTTTGATCTCAATGTCAAACTCACCTGAGAACCCTGCCGGTAGGTGCACATTGATGTCGCCGCCCTTGGAATCCAGATCAACATCCCGCTCACCGTCGTCGGGATCACCGACCATGATAATGGTGATGTTACCGCCCATGGTGTGTGCGGTTGCATAGCCGTCTACGGCATCGACGCGAATGTTGCCGCCCTTGGTCTCCACATCCACGAATTTGGCCGACCCGATGTTGATATTGCCACCCATGGTTTCACCGATCAGACCTGTGGGTGCTTCCACCACCTTGATGTTGCCACCATACGTCTTCACCTTAACGGGTTCCACGCGACCATCGATGGGTGAATTTGGGTTGTCTACGTTGATGTTACCGCCCATGGTTTCGCAGTCCACTAGACCCGGCGTATTAGACAGGCTGATATTTCCGCCCATGGTCTTGACATGCCCACTGACTTGGGAATGATCGATACCGATGTTGCCGCCCATGGTCTTCACGGCCAGCTCACCACGAAGCTGGGTGAGTTGCACATTTCCGCCCATGGTGGCGGCCTCAATGCGACCTTCGATTTGTTCGATCTGCAGATTGCCGCCGGTTGTCTTGACGTCAATGTTGGCCTGGTTGGGTAGCCTGATGGTCACAGCCAGTTTGTGACGCTTATTGCGTGGCAGTGTGGCGACCACACTCAAACCGTCTTTGGTTTGGTTGACATCCATGACCACGTCTTCCGCACCGTGGTGCTCCAACGACAGGTCATTGCGTGACTCACCGATAATGGTCAGGTTTCCCCCTTGCTCCAGTTCCACATACAGGGTTTGACCTGCGCTGAATGCATAGCTTTGTGATTGCTCCGCAAAACTGAGCGAAGCGAGGATAAGTACGAAAATCATGGTTGCTCCTTAGTAGGTTGTTTTTTGGGATACCCGATAGAGGGCGGGCAGGTCGGCGGAGTCGGGACCCTTGTCCAACATCTGCTCTGAATAATCGCGGCCCAGGTACGTCATGGCATTCAGCTTCAAACTGGTGTTGGCATCACTGGTCAACAAAGCCACAAATGCTTCGCTGATGGCCTGGTCCATCTCCTGGCCAGCCAGGATTTCTGATGCCTTGAGGCGAACCGAGATTTCGGGGTCGTTATTCATGGCGTAAATCAGTGCATCGCGCACTTCTGGATCAAAGACCTCGTGCGCGGCATCCAATGCTTCCAACCGTTGATAAAGCGAAGCCGGTTGCACCATGGACTGAGCCAGGATGTGACCCACGCGTGGGTCCGACGGTTCGGCCACCAGAGACTCGCGGTGAGTAATGTCGTAACTCAAAGTCACACGTCCGTCAGCCAACGTGTTCACGGCGACGTTGGCATAACTAGCCAGCGATTCGCCGAGAACCGACGTTTCTCCCCCACTGCGTCCGCTCATAAAACCAAGCACGATTCCGGCCGCCAAAGCGGCTGGTAACCAAAGTGGATGAATTCGGGAAGGAGGGGCCGTGTTCAGTTGGCGAAGCACGCGACTGCGCATCGCTTGAAAGGAGGTCTCGTCGGGTACGTGGCCCATGTCGATGGTGTCGAAACGGTGGTGCAATTCAAGGACTGCATGACACGTCGCACACTGAGCGACATGTTCTTGCAATTCTGCAGTCATACCCGTGCCATCGGCGATAATCTGTTCCAATTGGTCTTGAATGGATAAGCAGTCTTTCATGGTACCTCCGCCATCTTGCGCATGCTGCGATAAAGAATGTTCTTGACCACCGTTTCATGGCATTCCAATACCTCGGCGATCTCTTTCACGGCATAACCTTCTATGTATTTCAAAACCACGGCCAGCCGGTGTTTGGGGTGGAGTTTGTCCAGGTACTGGCCGAGCATATGGCGGTCCAGTGGGTGGTCTTCGGACGGTAACTGTTCTTCGGCTAGCGCTACATGAGGTTCGGCACGTTGGCTACGCGAGAAGCTGACACTCGAGTTGTAGGTGACGCGCATCAACCAGGATTTGAATTGGTCAGGTTGCTGCACACTGTGGAGTTTCTCGAAGGCTGCCAGAAACACGTTCTGCGTGATGTCCATGGCATCTTCGGCTTGGCGTGTGTAGTTAAGCGCCACGGAATAAACGAGTTTTTGGTATTTGCGCATCAGTTCATCAAAGGCACTCATGTCACCAGTCAGGGTTTTCTCGATCAGTTGGGCGTCCAACACCAGTTCATCCTCTCAACTGTTTGCACCTATACAGACGCATCTCAGCCCAAAAAGTAAGCACAAGCGCAAACTTTCCCAAGAAAAAGCCCTCGAGAAAGCTAGATCACATCACTCGGAGTTACCCTGCTATGATGGCCTTTTCCAACACAGTTGAGAGGTGAACCATGGTTGTTTGGCACCGAATCTTGGATTTGGATGAGCTATCTGATGGTCGCGTCACGGTGGTCACGGTGGAAAATCGAAGTTTTGCCATCACCAAATTTGAAGGTGTGTACGCTGCCTTGGACAATCGTTGTCCGCATCAGGGCGGACCCTTGGGTGAAGGTTCCATTGAACAGGGGTGGCTGCGGTGCCCTTGGCATGGGTGGGATTTTCACCCCACTACGGGAAAGCCGCCCGGAGGTTATGACGACGGGGTGTGCACGTTTCCCATCGAGGAACGGACCGATGGTGTGTATTTGGGCCTGCGCCCCACACCCAAACCTGCGCGCACGGTTTCGGACGTCATGATTGAGACGATGGTGAATTGGGGCGTGACCCACGTGTTTGGCATGGTGGGCCACTCCAATTTGGGGGTCGCCGATGCCATGCGTCGGCAGCAAGAGCAGGGAAGGTTGACCTTTATTGGCATTCGGCATGAGGGAGCGGCCTCTTTTGCAGCCTCTGCCTATGCCAAGCTCACCGGAAAACCGGCGGCCTGTTTTGCCATTGCAGGGCCCGGAGCCACAAATCTGTTAACTGGATTGTGGGACGCAAAAGTGGATCGCGCGCCTATCCTCGCCTTGACAGGCCAAGTAGATACCCAAGTTTTGGGGCCCGGTGCCTTCCAGGAAGTGGATTTGAGCCAAGCCTTTCAGGGGGTGGCCGTATGGAGCCAGACGGTGCTGGCCACCTCCAGACATGCGGAGCTAATGAATCTCGCTTTGAAGAACGCCATCCTGAAGAGGGATGTAGCCCATCTGATTTTTCCCAACGAGGTGCAGCAGATTGCGGCCGAGGACGTGTCTGCATCCGATCCCAAAGGACGGATAACACCGCTCACCATTCGCCCACCGGAGCCAGCATTCGAGGATGCACTGCAAGCCTTAGCGCATGCCAAACGACCCGTCACCATTGTCGGGCACGGCACTCGATTCGATATGGACGGCGTCATGACGCTCGCAGAACGTCTGAATGCGCCGGTCATTACCACATTCAAAGGCAAGGGCTTGGTTTCGGATCACCATCCATTGGGTTGTGGGGTGCTCGGTCGAAGCGGGACACCGATCGCCTCATGGTTCATGAACGAAGCCGATCTGTTAATGGTATTTGGGGCTTCCTTTTCAAACCACACTGGGATTACGCCCAAGAAACCCATCATCCAAGTGGACTACGATCCCATGGCTTTGGGTAAGTTCCACAAGGTTGCCTATCCCATTTGGGGCGAAATCGGTGAAACAGCCAAGCTTTTTGCCGATCGGCTCACAAACAAGGAAACGGTGGATCAGCGAGGGGAAGTTGCGGATCGGTGGTCCATTTGGCGGCGCGAGAAATTGCGACGTGCAGGGGACGATCGCGGAAAAGGTCTCAATTCGGCGTTTCTATTCGCTCAGTTGACCGAGGCAGTGAATGCAGACGCCGTGATTGCCGTAGATGTGGGCAACAACACCTATTCATTTGGCCGGTACTTTGAGTGTGATGCCCAGTCGGTATTGATGTCAGGTTACCTGGGTTCCATTGGTTTTGGTCTACCTGCCGCCATGGGTGCTTGGTGTGCGTCACCAAATCGGCAAATAGTCTCTATTTCGGGTGATGGTGGGTTCGGCCAGTACATGGCTGAACTAACCACGGCTGTGAAATACGGCATGAACATCACCCATGTGCTTTTGAATAACGGTGAACTGGGCAAAATCTCGAAAGAGCAACGCGCGGACCAACTGGATGTTTGGCAGACGCAGTTGCACAACCCCAACTTCGCCAGCTATGCAGAGAACTGCGGTGCGCTGGGTATCCGTGTCCAAAACCGCAGCGAGCTTAAATCCGCATTGCGTCGTGCACTAGACCACCATGGCCCGGCACTGGTGGAAGTCATCACCGATGCCATGCTGATTTGACGTGTAGGTCACCCTACTCACACGTTGCCAATAATCGCAAAATCCGTGATCAATGCGATGGGTTTGTGGTCACCCCCAATGGCGAAATATGAGGCGTAGAAGCCATCGCCATAACCTGACGAAAATGCAACGATGTTGCCGGCCGATTCGGGATCTGGCTTGAAATTAGCCCAAGACCAGGTATGCCGGTAGGTCTCGTCGAGGAACTCAATAATGTCTAAGAAATAGCGATCGTTTTCTCCCATGCGTTTTGTGAGTGCGTGCGATGTGTCGATATCCATGAAACATCCAGTTCCTGCATCGACACCATATCCAAACATCTCATCATCTTGTAGATCTTCGACGAGCTGACCATTGATGACTGCCATCTCCCAATGATTGATCGGACCTTGAGTGAAATCGACACGTGCAAAAGCTACCCGCTCGTCGCCCCCTTCGAGGATCGCTATGGCGAGCGTGACAGGATACTCGCCATTTGGGACACGTCGCGTAAATGGTTGTGGGTCTGGACAAACGAGCGGATCTGAAGCGGCTATTTGGCCTGACGTTATGATGAGATTGCCGATGGATTCGATCCGAAAGGAAACGGGTGCGTTTGGATCTACTGCGTTCAAAAAGACTTGCGTAACTAGTTTTTCATCGATCATGTGGGCCAAGGGAATACCCTCACTTCTGTTTTTCGTTCAACGGTTCAGTCGTCGCTCCTACTCGTGGTCTGGCCAGTTGCGACGATGCTGCAAGAGATTTGATGCTTCTTGCCGAATCTGGCGGTTCGCACCATGTTCGGTAAGTGCCTGCGCCATCGATCTGGTAAGGTCTTTTCTGTCGAGTAAGGGTTCATGAACATGACCATCTCCCTGTTCCAGACATTCCTGAAACAGTTCGTCGCTCAATGCATCCGCTTTCAAGGCGCGCAGGAGTTTGTGGCGCATGATGATCTTCTCGGTCCAATCGCCATGGGCCAGAACGCGCTTGGCCACGTGATCAAACTGGTCATCGGTGAGCCAGTGTCTTTCCAAAAGGCTGGCCAGTGCGCTTCCACCCATGGGGGAATCCACATCCTCTATGGCAAGCTCCATGTAGCGATCCAACTCGTCTAAGCTGGCGGATTGACGATTCATGAACCACCTTCGAAAAGTCGCATAGCGATAATGCTCGTCCGGGATGCCATCCTCATCGGCTTCAGCTGCCTTCAACTGAGCTTGGTAGATCTCGCGATCTAACAAACCATAGCGAACCCATTTTTCGTGATAGCCGAAATTCAACTTCTGTTCGTCCATACTGCCATTATCGCTAATGTGCATGAGCACAGCCAACACTGGTCATTTTTTGGGACCCATTTTTTGCCACCGCTGGGCCAACATTGCTCGGCTAAATCGGTATAATGCTCAGCACATTCACACCGCGCACACGTGCGAACGAAGAACCGGAGGAAAGAGATGGCGAAAATTACGGGGATTGGTGGCGTTTTTTTCAAGAGTAAAGGCGACAGCGCCGCGTTGGCGGCCTGGTACAAAAAGCACTTGGGTCTTCCGCTAGAGGACTGGGGTGGCGCCATCCTTCGCTGGCCGGATGACAAAGCCGAAGATCAAGGGCTCACTGTTTGGCACTTGGCTGCCAAGGACAGCCTGTGGTTCAGTCCCAGTGATTCGCCATTCATGATTAACTACCGCGTGGACAATATGGCGGAAATGCTCGATCAGTTGCGCGGCGCTGGTGTGGAGATATTCAAAGGTCCTGAATCCCACGAGAACGGCAAATTCGCTTGGATCATAGACCCCGATGGCAATAAGGTTGAGCTGTGGCAGCCCATGAATTGGGATCCCAAGAACAAGGAAGCATGATTAGGATTAGGTCCAATCGACACCGCTTAGATGGTAGGGAATAGTCGGTCTTTTTCGATATGTATTGATCGCAGTATCCGTTGAATGGTGGCTAAATGAACGCCTTCTGTCGTGTCTAATGAGGTGATGATCACCAGATCCTTTTTGTAGCTGCGGCCCTGCGCGCGAATCTCGACAGTCCGATCCTTGATCACCTGTTGTGCCAAATACGAGGCCCCGGGGTAGCCGTAAAACTGACCGCTATCCATACGTTGTAGGGACTTGTTGGACATGCCCAGCTTATCGATAAGCGTATGGACCAACTCCTTACTGACTGCATCGGCATCGGACTTCTGACGGTCGTTGACCAGGGTTACCATCAGCCATCCTTTCCCTTCTGGAAACGCAACCAGGATCTGGTTACCGGCAGGTCCGGCCCTTTCGGTGACTTCCCAGTCCATGGGGTGTTCCAGGCGCATGGTGCCGGACTGAAACGATTGCCACGCCATGTCCGGAGCATCCTCTTGCAACGGACACAGAAATACAAAAACGCTCATAAAAAACATCATCGCTGTATTTTAACCCCAGAGCATATAGCGCAACGGGACAACATCCATGTTCATGACCCCATTCTCTCGATCGGGTTACAGCGTCGTCTTGGGCAAAAGCCCATATTACGAGACCATTTCCACCCGAGGGGGCAGATGGGTCCAACTCAATCATCTTGTTCTAACATGGTCGCCGCCCACCTAACCGGGCTCGATGCATTCTCGATAGGTTTGCAACATTTGTACGACGATTGAGTATGGAGTACTTCATGACAAGCCTTGTTTTTCCCACCGCTGCGTCGGTGTTGCTGGTATTAAGTCTGATCGTTTTGGGTCGCCGGAAGCCCAAATACAGTCATTGGGTCCACACAATTAGCGAATTAGGAGAAGTGGGCGCTCCCGATGAAAAGTTGGTGTCGTGGTTTGTCTTTTTTCCCATTGGGTTATTGCTGCTGCCGATCAGCTTTCAATATCACACCCCATCTCCCCCCATTGCTGCGCTCGCGGGATGCGTTGCAATTGGTTACTTGGTTGCTGCCGTGTGCCCTTGCGATCCCGGTTCACCTGTTTCGGGCTCCACAAGACAGGCTATCCACAACGTGGGTGGGGGCATCGAATATGTCGGTGGCGGATTGTGTCTGATTTGGGCGGCAGAGTCGATCGGATCCCATTTCAAATGGTTGGGATTCTTGGTGCTAGGTGCAGCGATGGGACTCACCGTTTTGCCTGCTGCGTCCCCACGCGGATTGGTTCAAAGGTTGGCAGAAGTCTGCTTGTTTGGCAGTTTGATTTTCCTGGTTACCACCTCATCGGTTTGACGCACTCTGATGCACTTGCAGATCCTTATGTGTCATTGCCATAGCGGATGGCATTATGATTACCTTGTGAGGTGCATTCATGGGTCGCATTGTCATTGCTTGTTATCGGCCAAAACCAGACTGTGAGGATAAGCTGCACGCCCTGATGGCCGACCATTGGCTGGTTCTACGTGATCAGGATTTGGTTACAGACCGTGCATCGATCATGATGACCGCCTCAGATGGAACGGTCGTTGAGGTTTTTGAGTGGAAGTCCCTTGCTGCCATAGAAGCAGCGCACGGTAATCCCGTAGTGGGTGCCATGTGGGAGAATTATGCTCAAGTCTGTGATTATGTCCCCGTATCGGTTTTGCCGGAAGCCCAGCAGCTATTTTCCTCGTTTTCACCCTTGGACCCACCGGGTCATTAGCAGATACATCTAATGCCAAGGTGGGCCTGTCCTGAGTTTGATGATGTGGCCTCGGCGATAGACTCATGAATAGAATCAATCAATGGCCGGTAATGCCTCTCGTCCACGTAAGGACACTTGTGGTTTAAGAGCGTCTTGAGGCAATTCAATCGACGATGTAGGGGTGGAAACAGTTGACCATCTCGGTGATTTCGAGCATGGTGCTTCCGGCATCGGGCCAATTTGGGGTAAGTGAACTGAGTGTGGCTGCGTGGATGACACTGCCGTAGGTGCCACCCATAAACAGCCCCTCTGCACCAAACACCATCAGCTCATTTGTCGTGATGTCAGGCTCTTGGGGGTGCTGAATCCAGTCCCAACCATTGTGACTGGTGGCCCAAAACTGATCTGAAACCGCAAAATAGGTGTATGCATCTTTCACGATATCGTGGATTCGGTTTGGCAGACCGGTGGGATCCCACATCACGCCATCGGATGACCGCCATGAACCGCCCTGGCCACATACAAAGACATCACCTTCGATCACAGCTATGTCGAAGATAGCGCTTGAAGTGGGCGATGTCCCCGGGACAAAATTGACGCCGTCATCGCTCCAGAAGAGCTCGCCTACCTGTGTGCCCACCACGTATGAAGTGCCATATCCCGCGACGGCGTTCACGCTATTGGCCGTGAATGCATTGGCGGGCGTCCAAATGGTCCCGTCGCTGCTGGTTTGAACCATGCCATTGGCGCCGCCCATGATCCAATTTACGCCTTTTTCGATGTCTTGGATCGCGTTGCCAAAGTTAGTGGCATGCTGCATCCAGGTCGTACCGTCTTCCGAAGTAAATAGGTGACCGCCATTGGTACCCAGCATCCAGGTGCCGTCGGCATAGTGGTTCCCGTTGAATACCCAATTAGCGGCGATGATTTCCTGAACTTCGTAATCGAACGAATTGGTTGTGTTCAAAACCTTGCCTGTGTTGGTGCCAATCAGGAACCGACTACCGTCGGTGGCCATAGAATAGATGTGGCCTTTCCAACCTGATGTCCCGTCCTCCCAATTGATGGCATCGGTGCTGCGATAACGTTGGCCGCCGTACCCGGCAACCAGATACTCGACACCATCAAAAGTAATGTCTTCGTGGTTGCGGTTGTATGCCAAGGGTACGCCAGGCCAGTCGGTAAGGTTGCTGCTGCGCACCACGCCTTGGGTTTGTGTGGGACCTACGTACTGGGTGCCGTCCCACACCAGCTCCAAGATGCCGAGGTTGGTGGACAAACCCGGGATAGCGTTCCATCCCATACCCTCATTGACAAAAACCTTGCCGCCATATCCGGCGACAACAATCGTGCCGTTGTTGTCACCACAGATGGTGTTGAGCGTTTGTGTGACTCCAGTGGGGATCATGGTCCAGGTCATGGCGTCGGGACTGGACATCAAGGCACCGTTGCCGCCGCAGGCGAAATACGCTCCTTCGTAAAATCCAACGTCGTTCAACCAAAACGTAGTAGGGGTGGTGTGCAGGGTCCAATTAACCGAGTCAGGCGAGGTGGCCACATGTCCGCCGGTGCCTACAGCCACATATTGACCGCCCCCAAAAATAATGTCGTTGAAGGTCACCGCCGGCCCTGTTACTTGATACATATCCCACGACAGGCCATCGTTGGAAATCACAATTCGACTGGATTCACCTACCATGACCAGTTGATTCTGGATGACAGCCAGTTTGTGCCAATTGGAGAATCCTACTTCGTGACGTGTCCAGTTTTGAAAATCAGGGCTTGAAAAATAGGTGCCGTCGCCACTTCCTGCATAGTACGTGCCCTGAAATTTGACCAAGCTGTGAAAAACAAGGCCTTCGGGTGTGGGGTTGCGCCAATCCAGTGGCGCACACACCTGAGCAAAAAACATAGCCGAACACACATAGGAAAAGCTGAACATGACGGGACCCCCGGAGGATTTTTCGATTCATAAAGGTAAAAGGGTCTTAGGTGTCCAAAGCGAACAGAGTTTTTTTACATCGCCGGATTAAGGCATACTCGCGGTTTGTACATGAACCTCCTCCGAATGCCTGTTGCGGGTCGGCTGGGTCAGTGTGCGAGTTGGAGGCTATCCACGCAGCGAATCAAGTGGGACGCCGAGTTGGGCCATTGGTGTTGCAAGGCGGTCGCGGTGGCTAGGTACACCTTGTTGCGTCGTTTCACTGCGACTGCATAGAAGTGCATGGGTTTCCCGCTATTGAGCGAGCCGCTGTATTCAAAGGTGGCGCGGTTTCCACGTACTTCTTCGCGTATCACCGCAAGACCCATTTGGGCCACCTGATTGCGGCTCACTTCCATATAGGCCTCTATTGAATCTTCAAATACCTGCACTTGCACGTTCACGTTGGGCGCAAATCCATCCGTGGCTGGCAGGAACATCATCAAACTTTGGAAGCTCTCTTCTGCCGCCACGTCCAACGACTCTATGGTGTAGCCTGCATTTGGGAACTGAATCCGAGCACCTCCGTCCCACCAGGGTAGACACATCAATGCGAGACCTAGAAACATGGAACACCTCCTAGCCATCAGTATGGCATGCCTATTTGAGTGGCGCCAGGATCCTCGGAAAGCGTTAATATGGATCGATGAAGAAAAGACGTTTGCTCCTGTATCTGGTGGGTTTCTTGGTGGTCCAACAGACCTGTGTGTATGTGCGTACCGAGGTCATTGGTCATAAAGACGTGCCGGAAGTACCTGCCGCATTCAAAGTCAAACAAATGCGTGAAGACGATTTGGCCTATCGCCATTTGATGGACGTCGGACAGAAGGTCATGCAGAAGCACAGAGGGCCTTGGTCCGAATGGCCGGCTGAATCGCTGGCCGAGTACCGAGCCGTTAATGGGCCGATCTTTGATGCCGTAGATTGGGAACTGCTGACACCTCAAATGCCCAACACGGGTGCGTCGCGAATACCTATCATCACAACCATGGAAGACCAACTGCCCTCGGCCCGTCCACTTTTTGATGTGTTTTATGTGGGTCTGGTGGAGGCTTGGATCGAAGGTCCCAGTCCACGGACCGCGCTATGCTTAGAGCGGTCGGTTCAAGTCAGTGGTCTCTTTTGGGAAAACGCAACGTCGTTGAATTACATCATGGGGACCAGAGCCGATGTGGATATGGCTTCTGTAATTCTGGAGCAACCACCCAATACCTACTGGATTCGGGCCGCCCGACATTTGAGCGAGCGACCTCTGGAACGGGCGTTTGGTCAAGCGGCTTATTCCGAAATACCGTTAGCTTTTGATATGTACGACAAGCTCTATGACCAGCCAGACGGATACGTGACGCGATGGGTGAATCGAGTGTTTGGCGTTTATAACCGGCACCTTACGAAACGCGAGGCTTTTGATCGTTTTGAGCATATGGCAGCAGCGATAGAGAAGCCTCTGGATGCCTATCAATCGGTGTCCACACGTAAGCTATCCCTCTACGAGACCAATTATCTAGGCAATTCCATTTTGCGATTGACGAGTCCGGTTTATGAGCCCTTGATGCATAAGCATGGCTTGGCTTGCATCCTACGCGATGCGATGCGGATTTGGATTTCGCTAGCAGAAGCTGAACAACCTTGGAATCGTGAATCTGTCTCGCAGCTTGTGCAGCAAGACGGGTTAACTAACCCCTTCAATGGTCAACGCTACACAGTGGATGAGCGGGGCAGGCTGAATGTGTTGCCACCCGAAGACACTCGCTGGGACGGGCTTATCGGCAAGAATAGTCTCTTCCCCAGCTCGCGGTTGGTTCCTCATGACGTAGGGTCTGATCGTTAACAACATTTGTTGATGATTCCCAAAACTTTTGCTTTTTGAGAGCCTTGCGTGTTCCGGAGCCACCTGGCATGTATACTGAAAGCCGCATTCATGGGTGAGTCATGAGTTTGAGGGGGTGATATGGTCCAGGCAGTTCTGTCATCGATCGTGAATTTGGTCATTCTGGTTGCCATACCGGGCGGTATCTATGCATGGGTCCAGTGGTTCCGTCATAAAAGGTCTCTTGCGGACATGTGCCAGCGTTTGGGTTTGGAGCTGGGCGATCGGCGGTACTTATTGGGCTGTGCCGGATTATCCATACTGATCGTCCTGGTTCTGGTGCTTGCACCCATTCCGCTTGAACCACTGACCCGCAAAGGGTCTGCCATGGCTCAATTTGCGGGACTCGGGTTTAGTGGCCAAACGCTGTTCCGAGCGATGCTTTATGGCATGGTTCAAACCGGATTCTGCGAGGAGTTTTTCTTTCGCGGCATGATCGCCGGCAGTTTGGGACGAAAGCTCTCGGTGCTGTGGGCGAATGTTTGGCAAGCAGTCATCTTTCTTTTACCGCATTTGTTGATCCTATTCTTTGCGCCGGAGGCCTGGGGCTTGCTCGTATTGGTGCTGGTTGTCGGACTGTTCAAAGGGTGGGTGCGCATTAAGGCCCAGTCCATTTGGGGACCCTGGATGGTGCATGCGGCCGGAAACGTCACCATATGTGTGGTTGTTGCTATGCGCACGATGGCTTGAAAATTCGCAAGCGCTCATTGGGTCGGTCCGCAGAAACGGTTGGGTTTGGACGGCGGCCTTGCCTATGCGAGAATGAAAAAAACATGTGAGGCAGCGATGAAGACAAAGGCGGCAGTGGCATGGGAGGCGGGTAAACCTCTGGAAATTGAAGATGTTGAACTGGAAGGGCCCAAGCAGGGTGAGGTATTGATTCGCGTCTTGGCGACCGGTGTTTGCCATACCGATGCATACACCCTATCGGGTGCAGATCCAGAAGGCCTGTTTCCGGCCATTATGGGTCACGAGGGCGGTGGCATCGTTGAGGATGTGGGTCCGGGCGTGACTTCGCTAAGACCCGGCGATCATGTGATCCCGCTTTATATTCCAGAATGTGGCACCTGTTCGTTTTGCACCAGCGGTAAAACCAATCTGTGCCAGTCGATTCGACTCACTCAGGGAAAGGGATTGATGCCCGATGGCACATCGCGTTTCTCCTGTCGCGGAAAAACCATTCACCATTACATGGGTACGTCCACTTTTTCCCAGCACACGGTACTCCCCGAGATTTCAGTGGCGAAAATCAATCCTCAGGCCCCCTTGGACCGAGTTTGTCTCTTGGGTTGTGGGATCACAACCGGTATAGGCGCGGTATTAAACACCGCCAAAGTTGAGCCAGGAAGCACGGTGGCCGTGTTTGGATTGGGTGGCATAGGTTTGAGTGTGGTGCAAGGTGCGGTGATGGCCAAGGCGTCGCGTATCATAGGCGTCGACCTAAATCCCGCCAAGTTTGACGTGGCACGCGCTTTTGGAGCCACCGAGTTCGTAAATCCGAAGGACCATGCCGCGCCCATTCAAGAAGTGATTGTGGAGCTTACCAACGGTGGTGTGGACTATTCGTTCGAGTGTATCGGCAATGTGAAAACCATGCGCGCTGCGCTTGAGTGCGCCCACAAGGGTTGGGGTCAGTCGGTAATCATCGGGGTGGCTGGCGCTGGTGAAGAGATAAGCACGCGTCCGTTCCAATTGGTTACCGGACGAGTATGGAAAGGCACGGCCTTCGGTGGCGTGAAAGGTCGGTCCGAGCTGCCGGGCATGGTGGACGACTATATGGCGGGCCGGATCAAAGTGGATGAGTACATCACCCACCGCTACAAGCTGGAAGACATCAACCAAGCCTTTCACGTGATGCATGCAGGCGAAAGCATCCGATCTGTGATTGATATGAGTTGAGCATGAAAAGGCGTTCCACATACCGCGTATGCAATGGAGAATTGAGTTTCTGGTCTCATGAATCAGAAACTTGCGGGTTACCGATGAACTTTTCGGTATTTATGCCCCCAGCCAGAGGGCCGGTGTTGTATTGGTTGTCCGGTCTTACCTGTACCGACGAGAATTTCATGGTGAAGGCCGCCCCATTCCGAAAAGCTGCCGAGTTGGGGCTGGCCCTTGTCGCCTGTGATACCAGTCCTCGAGATACAGGTATCCAAGGCGAAGATCGAGAATGGGACCTGGGTAGTGGGGCGGGTTTTTACGTGGACGCCACACAGCAACCTTGGGCTCCTTTTTATCAGATGTACAGCTATGTCGTGGATGAGTTACCGAAAGTGGTTGAGTCAAACTTCGACGTGGTAAAGGGCGTGCGTGGCATAAGTGGCCATTCCATGGGTGGACATGGCGCATTGGTCATCGGGTTACGTAATCCAAACTTGTATCGCAGCCTATCGGCGTTTTCTCCCATATCAGCGCCCTCCAAATGCCCGTGGGGCGAAAAGGCATTTGGTGCTTATTTGGGCGATGACCGTAGCAATTGGCGTGCATACGACGCTCATTGTTTGATTGGGGAAAGCGATTGGGATCGCCCGATCCTTGTGGATCAAGGCCTGAACGATACGTTCTTGCATGAGCAATTGATGCCCGAGCAATTGGTCAGCGCGGCAGAAAGGGCAGGCAAGAACCTAGACCTCCGTTATCACGAAGGCTATGGTCATTCGTATTACTTTGTACAGACATTCATTGAAGAGCATCTGGCCTTTCATGCCGGATTCTTGATCCGTTGATCCTGGTGGATGGCATTGCGATTCAAACTGGCAGTCTGACTCAAATCGGTGGGTCCACGTTTGATTCGGGTTTGAGATCAGAGACAGCTCGATGAAGGGTGTCACCGATGGTTTGTACTGTGGTGCGACCTTTTGGGAGATGGCCAAACCTGAGGGGTTCACCGATGATTAGATGCACAGGTTTGGGCCTTGGAATCCAAGCACCCTTGGGATAGGCGTCGTGAGCCCCTATCAGTCGACAAGGAACCACGGGCACATCTGTTCCTTCAATCAGGCGGCCAATACCGCTACGAAACCTCCCCAAGGTGCCATCCGGAGAACGCGTCCCCTCGGGGAACAGAATCAGCACGTTGCCCGGTGTACTTAGTAATTCGCGACAGACAGCCAGGCTTTGTGCTCCTTTTGCTTCGCGATTGAAGGGAAGACCGTTAATGACAATCGACGTGAATATACCGCGGGGCAAGTTGGAGAAGAAGTAGTCTTCCGCTGCCGCAGGGAAGGTTCTGTGCAGGCGCCGCAGTGGCATGGCTGCAAGCAGACAGGGTGCGTCAAGATGACTCTGGTGGTTGGCCACCATCACAAACGAGGATTCAGGCAATTTACCTAATCTGGTGATGCGAAAACGATGATAGGTACGCAACCAGCCGCGAATCAGCATTGCTGCCGCTGACCTTAGAGCATAGACCCACATATGCGGTTCCCGTGGGAACCCCTTCAATCGGGTAGCGAAATCGTGGTTCAGATCTTGGGCTGGTTCGTAGGTCCAATCCTCCATTAGTGGATTCCTTGGAACCAACGAACCATGTGAAAAAATAGGGGAGCCACATAGATGAGACTGTCCACCCGATCCAAAATACCGCCGTGTCCCGGGATCACGGCGCCCATGTCTTTGATGCCCAAATCGCGTTTGATAAAGCTAATCGTCAGATCGCCCAACTGGCCACCAATCCCGACGATCAAGCCCGTTAGCACTAACTCATGCCAGTTGAAGTGGGGGAACGAAGCGTGCAACAGCCAGGGCAACGTGAGTGAGACACAGAGTGCTCCCAACGAGCCACCCCAGGTTTTGTTGGGACTCACATGAGGACGGAGCTTCGGGCCGCCAACAGTTTTGCCAAAAATGAATGCAGAAACGTCGTTCAATTCGACAGCTACCAGCAGAAAGAGTAAGTACCCATACATGTGGTGGGAATTGGTCAGGAATCCCAGATGCAAGAACATCCAACCAAAATAGACAAAGCCAACAATCGCCAATGAGACCCTTTGGAGTTGGCCTTTGTAGGCGTCCCGAAAAACGGGAATGGCCAGCAACGCGGCGATGACATAGACAGGTGTAGCCATGAACAAACCGTACCAACCTAAATCGCCCGTGCGCGGGTCTTTGATAGCGGTCAGTATCGCCAGGGCAGTGATACCCAAATAAACCGTTCCGGTGACCACCCAGTCCTTATACACACCGGTAGCTCGGGCAAATTCCTTGAAGCCCACGATGGCAATCAAAGCGAGACCCACAATGGTGGCAGTTCGCCCGAGCCAAAGCGCGGCAAAGGCAATGGGTACCATAATTAACCAACCGCGATAAGTGCGCCAAACTCCTGAGAGGTCCTTTTTTGTGAGCAACGCGACAGCCCATATCAAAAGGGCCGCGCTCACCAGCAGAATAACCGCGCCCAGAGTATAGGCGCGCAGGATGGGGTCGGCCGATTGCCAAAGGGACTGCATCATGACTTGAGTGCTCGAGTGATGTGGGACAGACGCGTCCAGGCGGTGAACACACAACCGATACAAATGATCAACAGCGTCCAACCACTGGGACCCCAACGCCAGAAGGTCCCCTGCCAAGTTATCGGTGCAAAGGCATAGAAAAGGCTACACAATGTGAGGAGAAACATGCGCTGCGGTTTCGACATCCAACCCTTGAAACACTGGCCTGCTCCAGCGGCAGCTCCCACCGCGCGGATATAAGAGACGAATAATGCCATTGCGGTGGCCGTGAATCCCAGAGTTAGATCACTCACCCATCCAAACGCAATGAAAAATAGGCTGTCAGAAACACGATCAGGGATCTCATTGTACAGATCACCCAACTTGGATTGAGTGCCGCCACCTACAGCCACCATCCCGTCCAACATGTTGGCAAGCAGTCGAAATTGAATGGCTGCTGCGGTACCCAACCACAGCAAACGCTTTGTCAAGGGCTCGGCATCTGCAATAAATAGCAAAAAACCCGCACCGATGACCGCAAATACCATTGAGAAAACGGATATGGTGTTGGGAGAAATGTGGGCGTCAATCAGCTCTTGGGCCAGCCATTTGGCCCACCCTTTTTCTCGAGTGGTGAGGGGTCGCCGGTCGGCAGCCATATTACAGCGTTCGTCGCATCTGGAGGATCTTGAGGAAGCTTCGGGTACGAAACTCCTCTTCCGAGAGCCCCGTTGCCAGTAATTCGTCCGCATCGATGGCGCCACAACCGAAGGCTCTTAGGAAGAAATTCAACAGGCCTTGTCCTGTCGCTGCGTCGTCGAAGACGTCGCCAGAAAGGGTGGCTTTGGCGGCAGTGTCCATAAAGTTCCGCAACCTCGTGGTGGCTGCGTCCTTGGACTCCAGAAAGAAACTGAACACGGCGGCATACCTCGCCACGAACTGGGCAGGATGGAGGTCCCAACCCTGATATATGCCGTGCCGAAGCGAGTGGCGCGTGTGGTCAAAGGCCAATTTCCAAGCTGCATGCACGACGTCTTGATTTTCTTGAAGCTGGGTGTTGGTCAGTTGTTCACTGCGATGAGGACCCACGGGCATGACATTGGTTGCGCCATCGGAGATCAATACACCCGTTCCAGCTAGAGTCACCTTCATGACATGGCGCGCAAAATCGCAGGCGGGGTGGTCCATCGACTGCCAAGCAGCCGTTATATCCATGGACGCGGTGTAATCATAGGTTCCGAAATGGGCGCCACGACATCGTCCACGAGCATTGGTGACCAGCGTTGGCAAAGCGCAGGCACCTTGCTGATCGAATATGGATTCAGGGGTTTCAACCATCAACTCCATGCAAAGTGCTCCGTTTTGGAGTCCCAGCATGGGCTCCATGGTGTCCATGATTTCGGCCAATGCGGTTACTTGTCCGGGATGGGTAATCTTGGGGAGGGTGACGGTGAATCCATCGGGTAGTTGTTTGGTTTTTCCGATCAAGGTGGAGAGAAACAGGTCGAGTGTTCGGATGGAACGCGCTTTCAATTCGTCATTAAACGGTTTGATCCGGATCCCAATAAAGGGTGATAGATCGTTTGATTGCATGGCATGGGCCAGGGCTTGTGCGGCTTTTATGGCGGTTGCGTCCTCTTCTTCGTCGGGTCGGTTGCCGAATCCGTCCTCAAAGTCGATGCGGAAATCTTCGACGGCTTCGGACGCCAATTTCTGTCCCACCTTGTCGTGCAGTCGTTGCGCCTGTTCCTGGCTGTAGTCAAGTCCCAAAGCCCGGCAAAGAGTGATGGCGTCTGGCGCGTAGGACGTAAAGGCTTGTCTTGCCATTTCGCCCAATCGGCGGATGGTGCGTTCCGAGAAGAGGTGAGCACCGCCATAGACTGTGTGAACGGGCTGGCGCCGGTCGGAAGGTCCTGGTTTGGCCGCTTGAGCATTGTCGCTTGCCAACCGATGATGGATGTGTTTTACAAAATCAGGATTCAGTGTGGTTTTCACAATTAGCTCCCGCGATAGGTTGAATAGCCATAGCCACTGAGGAGGAGTGGCACGTGGTAATGCTGTTGGGGGTCGACGACGTGAAACACGATTACGGCCATGGGATAGAAGGTCGGCCGTTTTTGGCTTTCAAAATAGGAACCTGTTTGGAACGTGATACGGTAGGTACCCTGCAGCAGTGGCTCAGTCATCCAGTCCCGTATCCGGCCATCGGCATCAGTGGTGCCTTGTCCCACCGCACGCCATGCCTCGCCTTGATGGTACTCGAGTTTGGCAGACATATGTGCGGCTGGTTTACCCAGTGCGGTATCCAGGACATGGGTGGTTATCATAGGAGTGGCTCCAAGCGAATAAGGGTAATCTTAAGTTGCTCTTGGGCGGCCAGCAACAATTCTTCAGATCGCGTGTGGTTCAGACGCTCTTTCAGAGCGGCCAGCATGGTCTCTGGGTCCAGGCCGGTGGCGCAGATGATGAAAATAAATCCGAATGTCTCGAAGTAGGTTTGGTTCAACTGGGCCAATTGACGAATGGTATCCGAACTGGCCTGGGCTATACCCGATTGTTCCTTTTGGGACAAATCGGCACTGGCACCGAACTTTTCTCGTAACACCGCTTCTCCTATTCGCGGATGGTGGGAGAATGCTTCAAGCCAATCAGTTTCTGAACATTGCATCCAAGTATCAGCAACCTGTTGACGGAACTTTGCCACGTCGGTCACTGGCAAATGTTGGGCTACCTTGTGGGCCCAGTTTCTTGAACCGCAACAGATCAAAAGATCTGCAACTGGATCAGAGGACCGGTTCAACTTAATCACAACGGCGACCCATGACTCTGAACCGACTAATGCCGCCATCGGGAAAAATATTCAGTCGAAGGTGTGTGAAAGGTCCACGATGTAGGAGTTCGGAAAAGATGTGCTCATGGTCAGCCCTTAGCTTCGATTCTCCCAGTACGGGAGACCAAATATCGGGCCGGTCGAGCGCTTTATGCACACCTGGACTGAGATTTGCCCCATCTACACTACAGCGGTCGGGGTAATTCCCTTTGAAGTGGGCGGTATCTACCACCAGATGATCCAGCTCCCCGCGTTTTCCCAGGGCAATGATCGCCCAATCGTGGCCCGGTCCTCGACGACGGCGCGTTTCCCAGCCATCACCCATATCGGAACCGCGACCGGGCGCATTCATGTTGTCTTTATGGCCAAAATGCATGTCGCTGCACAGAATTACCTTACCCTCGTGGGTGACCGATGCGAGGTCAATTACAGCATCTTGCGGTATGGTGTCCCAATCGGCGCGTACCTCGCCAAACACGCGGAATCGCGCAACGCCCCCGTCGGGGTATATGTTCAGTCGTACATGTGTGAAGCGATCAGTGTTGTCGATCTCAAACAAATGTTGGCTACTAGGGCCGAGCGGCTGAGGCTCTAGGATGCATGTCCATGTCGTGTTCTCGTCTGGGTCATGTGGAAGGCAGGCGGCATCCACTGAAGCTTTGGTGGGCTGGTTACCATTGAAGTGATGGGTATCAATATCGAATCCGCGAATGCGACCAGAAAGGCCAAGTCGGATCCAGGCAAAATCGTGGCCCGGCTCACGCCTTCTCCTCGTCTCCCAGCCATCCATCCACTTGCCGGTGTCGACGTACTTGCCCGGGATGAAAATGGCCCGACCAGGCTTGATGAGGTTCTCCTTTGCTGCGAAGAATTCATCATTGGCGTAAAGTACTCGCGTGCCCAGACGTTCGGCAGCGAGATTGATCCAACGGTCGGATAGGCGAGTGTTTTCCGGTTCGTGTTGCATGGTTTACCTCATAATCTTCTGGCCAATGGGCTGGTCGATAATCGTTCCCTCGTCGAAAATGCAGGTGCCACCCAACCATGTTTGTTTCACTTGCCCGAAAACGAGGCGATCCAGGTAGGGTGTCTCTTTGTGGCGGTGCCGAATGGAATCAATTGTGATCCGCACTTGTTGCTCAGGATCCCAGACCACAAGATCGGCTCGATAGCCAGGCGCAATGCGTCCTTTGATGTCGCCCAATCCACACAGGACTGCTGGCGCGGCACTCATCCATTGAGCCAGTTGGTTTAAGCTGTAACCGCGATTGCGACATTCGGTCCAAACCAAGGGGAGGCTGAATTGGAGGGATGCAATGCCACCCCAGGCTTGTTCCAGATCTCCCCGTTCCAGTTCTTTGAGTGCAGGTAAGCACGGCGAGTGATCGGAAACGACCATGTCAATGACACCTTCTGCCAAACCTTGCCACAATGATTCGCGGTTGGCGTGCTCTCGAATGGGTGGGCAGCATTTATGGATGGGCGTTCCATCGGGAATGGTGTCCGCTTCTAGCACGAGGTAATGGGGACAGGTCTCGACAGAAAAGGGAAGTCCCTGGGACCGTGCCGTGCGAATGGCCGTAAGAGCCCCTGCATGGGAAAGATGCACGATGTGAACACTCCCGCCTGTCTCGCGGCACAACGCAATCATCGTTTCGATCGCCTGTTGTTCCCAGTCAGGTGGCCTGGAGGCAAGGAATCGACGGTAACTACGGGCGTCTCCAGGCGGTACCTGCGCGCCTAGATCAAGTTCTGCATGGATCAGGTAAGGCTTTTTTGCATGGCGTAGGGTCGCAAGAGCAGGTCGCAAATGTGTCGCATCCATGGGCGGAAACTCGGGGATTCCGGAATCGATCAGGAACGACTTCACACCCAACACACCAGCTTGCAGCAGCGCGGGCAAGTGGGGCAATGACTCAGGTACCACCCCGCCCCAAAAACCGCAGTCGACCCACATTTTTTCGCGAATGGCTTCCATTTTAAGGCGTAGTGCTTCAGCAGTGGTTGTGACCGGTAGACAATTGAGGGGCATGTCCACCAGTGTGGTGATGCCACCGGCAGCAGCAGCCTGAGTGGCTGTGGTGTAGCCTTCCCAATCGGTGCGGCCCGGCTCATTGATGTGCACATGGGTATCGACGATACCCGGCGAAATCGTCCAATGCCCCAGGTCAACTGCCTCGGGTATGCGGTTTGGTAGGACGTGCGTGATCGTGCCAGATTCGATACAAATGGTGGCAGGTTCCACGCCACTTGGAGTCACGACTTGGTGACTGAAGAGTGCTCGCATTCAAGGCTCCGCAATTGCACTATTTCTAAGGGCTGATAACATAGGGCGAATCATCATGAACGCTTCATTAGAGGTGGGGTACCGTGTGGGCAAGTATACATGATTGGGCTGTGATTGTATTGCGTTGGCTGCACTTGATTACGGCGATTACGTGGATAGGTAACTCCTTTTTATTCAACTGGATGGACCGGCGTTTCAACCGACGTGAGGAACGCACAGACGAAGGTTATTTAGGCGAATTGTGGATGGTTCACGGCGGTGGCTTTTACCAAGTGAACAAATTGAAGATGGGACCTGTCAGTGTCCCTTCAGGCGAGATGCTGCATTGGTTTAAGTGGGAGGCGGGCATAACTTGGCTCAGTGGGTTTCTGCTGTTGATTCTTGTGTTCTATGCCAGCGGCGTGACCTTTTTGGTGGATCCTGGTTCCGATACGAGCTTGGGTGGTGCGGTGTTTGTTGGATTGTTCGCGTTGTTTGGCAGTTGGTTGGCTTACGATGCCATTTGGGAATCGCCGCTAGCGCATAAAGCAAAGTGGGGGCATGTAGCGACTGTGTTATTGGCATGCGTTGTAGCCTATGGACTTTGCCAATATTTTAGTGGTCGGGCCGCCTATATTCATATGGGTGCAGTGATTGGAACGTGGATGGCAGCCAATGTTTGGATGCGTATCATTCCACGCCAAGTGAAGATGGTCGCCGCGATGGAGAAGGGTGAATCTGTCAATCCTCACTGGTCCGGCAACGCCAAGAATAGATCTGTCCACAATAACTACTTCACCCTGCCCTTGATCTTCATCATGATGAGCAACCATTTCCCCTCAACCTATGGTCACAAACTGAATTGGGTCATTTTGATTTTGATTGGCATTTCGGGTGCTGCTATTCGTCACTACTTCAACGTGCGACACCAGCATGCATCCATTGGGGCGACATGGCTACCAGCGGCCGCTTGTTTCTTGGTGGTATTTTGGATGACCGCAGAACGAAACGTAGACACAGAAAAACCGGCGGTCGAAGCCGCGGAGCTGTTTGTAGTGAATCCAGAAACCGCAGCGACGATTAGCGGCAGTGTATTGTATGAAGGTGAGCCCATCAAGCGAGGTAGTATTTCTCTGCCCCAAGAATGCGGGTCCCATGCGCGCAAGATACCGGCCCAATCCACGATTGTCGTCGATGGAAAAGTGGCGAACGCTTTGGTCTATGTAAGCCATGGACTGGAAGGCAAGCAATTCGCGATGCCGAGTGAGGTGGTAGAAGTGGATCAAGAGGGCTGTATGTATCATCCGCATGTAATGGGTGTACGTACCCATCAGGAAGTAGCTTTTCTCAACAGTGATGATGTCCTGCATAATGTGCGCGCAGATGCAGAATTGAATCAATCCTTCAATATTTCCATGCCCAACAAAGATTCCCGCATGACAAAGTCATTTGGCAAGGCCGAAGTGGCGGTGCACGTCAAGTGTAATCTACATCCATGGATGGGCGCATATATCGGCGTGTTTGATCATCCCTATTTTGCAGTGACCGATGAAACAGGTGCTTTTGAATTAACGAGTTTGCCGCCGGGGACTTATGAATTGACCGTTTGGCATGAGACCTTGGGCACCACCCAGCAAACAGTCACTGTTTCGGAACGAGATGAGGTGCACACCCATTTCACATTGACACATAACTAGTTGGATCCTACCGACCCCAAAAACAAAAAAAGAGCAGACCGCCTTGGCAGCCTGCTCTTTTTGATTTTGGGGTCGTAGGGTTTTAGGCCGTTTGACGACGCTTAATGAACCACATACCCAACAGGGACAAACCTGCGATGAACGCGATGATCATGGCTGGGTTAAGCGCGGGAACCGGAGAGGCACCGCCGCCAGCAAAACTACCACCTGTGATGGTCAAGTCATAATCGCAACCGATTTCACCTGGGTTCGTGGTGTGCACGACAAGAATCAAGTCGTCTCCGGCTGCGAGATCGAAGCTAAAAGGTACTGGGCTAGGCGGTGTGCCACTGCTCATGCCCGGATCCGCAAGATAGTTGGTACAGATGTTCGCAGGGTCATATGAGTTAATGTAGGCGTTTACTTGCAAGTTGCAGGCCGTCATGGTCAACGTATCAAGCGTCACGTTGATACATTCGGAAACACCGCTGGTGTTGGTGAGGGTGTAGACGTCGGCAGCTCGCCCAGGAGTTGTATCAAAAATAAGGCAAGCTTTTGGGGCGCCACATGCTGACACGACGAGGTTACGGTTCAAGCGACCGGTTTGAGTGGTACTGGTAGACATCGGCCAATTGCCGCCGCTACCCAAGGTGCCGTTTATGACAATTCCAGGTCCGCGGACAATCGGATGACCATTGGTTCCATCACCAACGTCAGATCGTTCGACTTGGCCAAATGCAAGTGCCCCGATTGCAATAATCATTGCAAATGTTAATTTTTTCATGGTTTTTACTCCAATCCCCATAGCAGTTATAAGTGAAGAAAACTGATCACATAAATTTTCTCAGTATAAACCGTACAGATTATGAGTCACTTAGTCAACCACTAAACGGCTTCAAATTGGACATTTCTTGATGGCTCAATCATGCCCTGATGATTGATGTTTCCTTCGGTATTGGTTGAGGAATGTCATCACCCGACGAGAGTCATCTTCGATGATGTTTACCAACTCCGATGTGTTTATTTGCGGATCTGAGGATTGGACTTCCAGCAACAAGGCACTTCGTTCCAAATGCGCGGCACCCATATTTCCAGCCGACCCCTTTATCGAGTGGGAAAGCTCATTAAGGGCCGCCCTGTCTCCCAGGGTACTTGCCTGCTTTAGCTCTTCCAGTTTCTGTTGTAGGTTTTCCAAATACAAATCAATGATCTTGTCTCTAAAATCAGGATCACCGTCTGTGATTTCATGAACACGTTTCATATCGACTGGGTCTTGCGGATGTTCCCGTGCTACCTCGGCTTCAATAATGAGTCGGTCCAATTCATCGGCTAGCAAGTGTGGGTCGTAGGGCTTTGACACATAGGCGTTCATACCCACAGAAAGACACTTTTGGCGGTCTGTGTGGGAAGCATGAGCTGTTACAGCAACGATGGGCACGTTTGCCCAGGGCATCTTTGATGCTCGAATTCTCTGGGTGGTTGCGTAACCATCAAGCACTGGCATGCGGCAGTCCATCATGATAACCGCAATATGCTCGTTTTGTAGGCAATCCAGCACCTGCATGCCTTGCGATGCACAGACCACGTGATACCCGAGAGATTCGAGCGTCTTTTGGGCAACCAACTGATTGACCACATTGTCTTCAGCCACAAGGACCGTATATTGGTCTCGGTCGATGGTTGTAAGTTCCTGGTCTACCGTGGTTTGCTTGGGTTCCAATGCCGCTAGGGTGCAGGCAAAAGTGGTGGTGCCACGTCGGCTTCGTAATGTGATGTCACTGTTTAGTTGATGGGCCATTTTCTGGGCTATGGATAAGCCGATTCCCGCGCCAGTTGGGTTTTCGGAACGATGGTGGAGTTGGTAGAACGGCTCAAAAACGTGACGGGCTTCCGCCTGAGGGATGCCCGGTCCGGTGTCAGTTACTCTGAAAAGGAGACTTTGATTGTTGGGCGCACTGATGCGAAAACGTACGCGGCCTGTCTGGGTGAACTTGATGGCGTTGCCCAGGATGTTGATCAGAATGTGAACCAACATGCGGCGATCGGTACAAAAGAGCAAAGGCACTCCGGCGTCGACCTTAAGCTCAAGAGCCAGGTTTTTGCGCTGAGCCTCAAAGAAGAACATGTCTTTGATTTCGTGGAACAGCCCATGAGTATCAAACACAGTTGGTTGTACACCTGAAATACCTCGTTCCAGACGAGATAGATCGAGCACGTCTTCCACCAATGTGTCCAGCACGTGTGCCGATGACATCAGGCTGCGGATCATCTCTGGGTCCGGCTGCGTATGGATATTCAACAAATGGCAAATACCAAGTATGGTGCTGAGCGGGGTTTTCAATTCATGACTCACGTTGGCAAAGAATTGGGTCTTCGCCTGGTTTGCAAGCTCAGCCTGTTTCAACGCCTCACTCAGTTGACTTTGGACCTCCATCTGTCGTGTCGTATCTATGGCCACGGTTACCCAAGTGGCGACCCCAGAGATATCGCTGTGTGGGAGCGTAAATACTTCAAAATGTTGATTGGGAATGGGACTAAGCGATTGGTGCATGGTTCCCGAGCCTTCGGGCATTTGGGTGAGTGTGAGGGTCAGTGGAGATTGGTGCAGTTGATCCAGACGTTTGCCTTCTACCTTAGTGGGCTTGCCCCCGAATAAGGCGGCGCCAGCTCGATTAGCGAGGACCAACGTGCCCGATACGTCATAGGCAATTATGGGGTGGGGTACCAAGTCAATGACCTGCCTCAATCGCCTTTGGCTTTGCAATAGCGTTTCTTTTCTTTGTGCGTGTTGAATCGCCAGTTGAAACACCTGGGCCAGGCTGTCCATGCGTTGTTCGTGGTCCGGATTGTCGCCTGCCTCCTTGGGCATGCAGCAGACCACCATGCCCTCATGTTGACCCGCAATAAGGACCGGGCGCTGGCTGACAAGATACGAAGCGGTGGAACCTATATCATGCGAGGTAGGTGCTACTTCCGGTATGTGTTTTCTCAAGGGGCGGGGTAGCCGTTTAGGGGAAAATAGATTCAATTCTCCAACCTGGTTGGATCGATAAAAGAGGAGATAGTTTTTGGGATCGGTTCGCTCACAACCCCGACGCAAGATGGCCAGGACGTCCTGAACGGGATTGTCCGCCGCCAATGACTCCAGTGCTTGGGACAGCGTTTTTTGAAATCGTTCACTCTCGCGAATTCGATCCGCGTTTAATCGTAGGAATTTGTTGGCGCGATCTAGTCCACGAGTTCGTTCGCTTACCTTGCGTTCCAGATCCTCACGCGCTCGTTCAGCATCTCTTTTGGCATCCATTTCTGCGGTAATGTCCCAGGTCGCCCCATAAATACAAACTCCGTCGCCCTCCGGAACCACCCGCATGCGTTCTCGGAGCCAGGCAATGTGGCCATCCTTGTGCATAATGCGGAAATCAAGCTCAGTCACACCAAAAGGACCATCGACATGGTTGAGGGCATGTTTCAAGTCGTCGGGGTGGATAAGTTTTTCGCGACCAATCTGCTCAAACTCTTCTGGGGTGTATCCTGTAATGCGTTGGAACGATTCCGTTACCCACATGCGTTTCCGACGACCTTCAGCGTCAATCCATCGGACCCAGCAGCAGTCTGATGTTAGTTCGGATATGACTCGGAATCGGTATTCGGTTTCGAAATTCTTCGGATCCTGTTTGAGCTTGGATTCCAATTCCTGAATGCGCAGCCGCGCCAATTCCAGTTCATCGATGAGTTGGGACTTGGTCTTGGTTTGATCACTCATGTGTGTTCCACGTGGGTTTGTTGGGGCCGGGCCCTCTTCACTAAGGTCGGTGATTTGGCATAAGTTCTTGAGTGGTAAGTGCCAAACGGGCGGCCATTTCTCGCGCTAGATTCAAAAGGATTTTGGCGGCAATGGTGGGTTCGCGTTTGATGAACCTATTGAGGAATTCTGCTCTTAATACGAGCACTTCGCCCGGTGTTTGAGCCATCACATGGGCCGTTCGAGGTGATGCCGTCAAGAATCCTATCTCACCAAAAGTATCGCCTGCGCCGACGATGGCCAACGGCGCGGATCCTTCTCCAAGTACGTGTGCAAGGCCCTTGAGCTGCACGAAGACGCTAGCGTCCACATCTCCCCTGCGAATAATCGAATCGCCAGGTTTGACTGGAAATATGGTCGCTTCCGAAAGAAATCTTTCAGCTTCTTGTGGCTCGAGGTCATGAAGCAAAGACAGGTGATGGACAGGGTCCATAGCAAGCCGCTCGTTGAGCAAATCGAGGAAGGCCGCGTCTTCCATGAAAACAGCGCTGCGCACATCCTTGTAATCTGGATACGTTTGTTCAAACCACGAGCGGGCCTCTTGGTCATCGGCTTCCTGTTCCGCCATTCGCAGCAGGAGTGATCGCACGGAGCTAAGGAATTGGTGGTCGCGAAACAGCATAAGGATCGGTATCTTGTAGCCGAAACTCGAATCGTTGAATCCAGTAGTGTAGCGGCGATACCCCATATGCTCATAAAAGGGAATCAGGTGTGGGCTGCAATCACCGAAGTTGAGTCGGGCACCTCTCTGCAGACAGTGGACATACGCGTTTCGCATGAGTTTGAAAATCAACTTCCCGTTGCGAAGTATGGGATCCACCATAAAGCGACTTGTCGTGCAAATGGCGGATGCGCCAAATGCATCAAGTGCCTGCGCCATGCGAAATTTTTCGATAAAGGGCTGTAGATCGGCAACACTGTCCATGAACAGCAAACGCAGCGACCCCACAACCTCGTCACCATCAAAAATTGCAAATGAAGTGGCTACATCGTCGTAGTCATCTTTCAACCAGTTTTGTGCATGATCGGCATTTCTAGTGAATTTCTCTTCGTCCACGTAGATTCGGTAGCGAAACCGATACAGCTTATCGCGTTCCGCTTCGGTTTCGACGACTCGGATGTCGAACTTCATGTCCCGCAATCGCGAAACAACCCGATATATAGGTCCTTAATTACTTCGGCGGCATGCACCACATCCTCCAAGTCACTGCCAGTGATGTGGGATTGGATCATATTGGTAAGATCCGCGGTGTGAGCGACATCGGCCTCTCCGTGTCCCGCTACAAACTTGATGGATTGAGCCGTCACTGGATTTCGCGCCAGGTGTTGTGCGATCTCCTGGCCCAAATCGTCGCCCATGGCCTCAAGAACATAGAGCCAACCGAAAATGGAGATGGGATTGGCAACTAGAGCCATGAAGTATTCATAGCCGACCATGGCTGCACAGTGAGTGGTGGGTTTGGAGGCCCGGATCTCATCCTCAGACATACCCAAATTGATCAGATCTTCAAAAACCCATGCGTCGTGGCCCATCTCTTCCTGGGCATGATGGAAAAGATAATCGGCTAGAGGCGGTAAACATTGAACGGCTCTGCTTCCCGCGAGACCAATGACTACCGACGAGTGTTGCGCATAGTGCCAAACGTTAAGCAGGTACCTTCCGTACATGCGTTTGGACAAGGTACCTGCTCGTGCCGCTTGCGCGATGTGTGTTTTTGATATCCCTTCCACCGTAGCTGCACGCAGACGCAGTAACCGATCCACCATGTCCTCCCTATGTTTTGTTCCAGTATGAGTTGGATGGCTAAAGATCGCCAGAAAAAAAACAGCTCAAACGGCTGGCCAGGGACCCGTGATGGCCATGGTCACACCGGGATGAAAAACGTTGAAGAAGAGTGTTGAACCATCGGGAGACCAGGTGCAGCCTGCTAATTCGCTGCGATTGGCAATATGCTCAGCAATCGGATAAACCTTGCCATGAACGTTCACACCCAAGAGCCTTTGGCTATTGTTCTTGCTGTCCTCTGCCACCACCAAATCACCGGTTGGCGCCATACACAAGTTATCGCACATGGCCATCATACGTGGGTCATCTGATTCGACGAATAATTCAAGGTGCCCTGGGCTATCGGCTTCTGCCGGTGTGCCTTCAGCGGGACTGGGAACATAGCGAAAGATCTGTCCCAGTTTTTTGTGCCCGCCCTCTGTGCAGGCGAAAAATATGGCTGACCCATCGCAGGTGACACCCTCGCCGCGACAAAAAACGGCTGCACCACGGGTGCGTGCAAAACTGCGCAGTGTATCGCCTTCTGGATCAGGGTCGTCGATATCGATCCAACGGGCGGTAACTTGTTGACGGATTGGAAAGCTTTGTTTCAAGTGGTTGGTGGTGTCCTCGTAACCTAGCAATGCCAGAGCCTGAAGCTTTCCTCCGCCGTGTATTTCATGGGGCTTGTCTAACAGATAGCGGTAAAAGACGCTGTCCCAGCGATCTTCGGTCAAATAGGCTATGTGACCTTGAGGAAGAAAAGCGATGGCTTCGTGCCTGAAGAATCCTAGACGTTTGATGGGATTCGGGTTTCCGCCTTGGGTTGGATGGACCTCAAAGCAGTATCCGTGTTTTGCCAAGGGTCCACCTGCGGGGATGACTTCCTCCTCACAAGTAATCCAAGTCCCCCATGGCGTTGGGCCACCTGCACAATTGCGCACGGTACCCATGAGGCTCATTCGCTGATCGATGACCTGTCTGGTATTCATATCGTAAATCAGTGTGCTGGTTCCGCCGTCTGGGTATATGTTTCGTTTTCCCGTGTCATAGGTGATGGTGGATCTGGTGAACTCACGAGGTTTTGAGGAGCCGAACGCGGTAGGTCGGTCGTCGTTGGGGTTCAATTCATGGTTGCGGATCAAAGCCACTTTGCCATTGCCCAAGTCAAATGCGGCCATGCCATCGCAAGCACTCGGCACCAGGTACCCATCATTCATCAGATCCCCGGTGCGAGACAAGATGTGGTATTGGAAACCTGCGGGCAGATTGAGAATACCCGCTGGATCGGGCTGTAACTGGCCGAATGGCGAAGCCGTGACCTCTAACTGGTTTGGGGTGCAACAAGAGAGCGGAACCGCTGCGGCACGTGCCAGGAAGCTCCTTCTCGAGTGTCGTGCCATTGCGTCCTAGGACTTGGCCAACTGACGTAATACCGCATTCAGTATGCCGCCGTGTCGGTAATAGTCCACCTCTACGGGTGTGTCGATGCGTACATCCACCTGGAACCTCTTGGTTTCACCCTTTGCGGTAGCCGAAACCCATAGTTTCTGGCCGGCCTTGAGTTGGTCCGACAGACCCTCAATTTCGATTTCCTCGTGGCCAGTGAGGCCCAGCGAGTCGGCGTTTTCCCCATCGCTGAATTGGAGAGGTAGCACACCCATTCCCACCAGGTTGGAGCGATGAATTCGTTCGTAACTCTCAGCAATCACAGCCTTGACACCTAAGAGAAGGGTACCTTTGGCAGCCCAGTCCCGAGATGAGCCGGTGCCATACTCTTTTCCGGCAAGAACCACCAGTGGGATGTTGTTTTGTTTGTACGCTTCCGCGGCCGTGAAAATGTCCGTGACGTCGCCTGTAAGTAGATTCGTGGTATAGCCACCCTCTGTCCCGGGTGCCAACTGATTTCTCAGGCGAATATTTGCGAAGGTACCGCGTGTCATGACACGGTCGTTTCCGCGACGGGACCCGTAGCTGTTGAACTCGGAATCTGGAACATGATGGTCGCGCAGGTAGGCCGCAGCCGGCGAGTTTTTTGCGATGGATCCGGCGGGCGAGATGTGATCCGTAGTCACCGAATCACCTAATTTGGCCAAAACTCGGGCCTTTCCAATGGGTTGGATGCTAGGTGTGTCCAGAGTTATGTCATCAAAAAATGGTGGTTCCTGAATATAGGTACTGTTGGGGTCCCAGTCGTAGAGATCGCTGGGTTGGCTGTCAATGGCGTTCCAGAGTTCATTGGCTTGGTAGGCATTGTCGTATTTTTCCCGAAACATTTCTGGAGTCAAGGCTTGGCTTAGCGCATCTTGGATTTCTTCGTTCGTGGGCCAAATCTCGCGAAGGAATACCGGTGCCCCTGAAGGGTCATGACCAATGGGGTCGACATTCAGGTCTTTTTTGACAGTCCCTGCGATGGCGTAGGCGACCACAAGTGGCGGGCTAGCAAGGTAATTGGCCTTTACGTGTGGATTCACCCGTCCTTCAAAATTCCGGTTACCGCTCAGGACCGAGGCGGCCACAAGGTTGCCCGATTGAATGGCGTCCCGAACAGGATCGGGCAGTGGGCCCGAGTTGCCAATGCAAGTGGTGCATCCGTAACCCACGGTAAAGAAACCCATGGCCTCTAGGTCTTTATCGAGTCCTAGCCGCTCCAAATAAGAAGTCACGACACGGGATCCGGGTGCCAATGAAGTCTTGACGTAGCCAGGAGTTTTTAGGCCACGGGAAGCAGCTTTTCGCGCTAGTAGACCCGCACCAATCATCACTGAAGGATTCGATGTGTTGGTGCAACTGGTGATGGCTGCGATGACCACGGACCCATGATCGAGCGATTCGTGGGATCCGTTGACGGCAATGGACTTGGTTTGTTCGGCTTCAGGAATGGCGAATCCACGTTCAGATATGGGCTTTTGCAAACTCGCTGTGAATTGTGGGCTCATTTGTGAAAGGCTAATGCGGTCTTGGGGTCGTTTGGGACCCGCGAGACATGGTTCCACAGTGCTGATGTCCAGTTCCAATTGCGACGTGAAAATGGGTTCAGGTGCATCGGTGCGGTGGAACAACATATTCTCTTTGGCATAGCGTTCCACCAGGTCAACTTGATCTTTGCTTCGCCCTGTTGTGCGCATGTAGATTAGCGTCTGTTCGTCAATGGGGAAGAAGCCCATGGTAGCCCCGTACTCTGGTGCCATGTTCGCAATCGTTGCCCGGTCGGCAAGTGAAAGCCGTTTCATGCCATCGCCGTAGAATTCAACGAATTTGCCCACAACGCCGTGTTTCCGCAGGATCTGCGTCACCGTAAGGACTAAATCGGTAGCGGTGGCACCGGAGGCAAGATCGCCCGTCAGTTTGAATCCGACGACGTCGGGTGTCAGCATGTAGATGGGCTGGCCCAGCATGACGGCCTCTGCTTCAATACCGCCAACACCCCAGCCAACGACACCAATCCCGTTGATCATCGTGGTGTGGCTGTCGGTGCCAACGACACTGTCGGGAAATACCACACCATTTTGTGACATGACCACAGGTGCAAGGTGTTCCAGGTTGACCTGATGCACGATGCCTGTTCCAGGAGGGATTGCTTTGAAGTTGTCGAACGCCTTCTGTCCCCAGCTCAGAAACTGATAGCGCTCCTTATTGCGTTGAAACTCGATTTCCTCGTTTTTTGCCAATGCTTGGCTTGAGCCGAATACATCCACTTGAACGGAATGGTCAATCACCAAATCAACGGGAACTTGGGGATTGATTTTCTTGGGATCTCCGCCCAGGCGGGCCAAGGCAGAACGCAATGCTGCCAAATCAACCACGGCTGGGACACCCGTGAAGTCCTGCAACACAACCCTTGCCGGTTTGAATGGTATCTCTCCGCGAGATTCGTCTTTTGCTTGCCATTGGGCCAGCGAAATGACGTCCTTTTCTTGAACAGCAAAGCCATCCACATTGCGTAGACAGCTTTCCAACAGGACGCGAATCGAGTACGGCAGCCGATCGATGGCACCGTAGTTCGAAAGTTTGTCCAGTTGAAAAATATCTTGCGAGCCCTGGCGGGTCTGAATGGTTTTGCGGCTACCGAACGGGTTGTGTTGCGACATATGAATATGGACCTCCGAGGCGTTCTATCTTAGCAAATTGATGCTACTTAATTTCAATCAGTTCAACGTCGAAGATCAGCATCGCGTCAGGTCCAATTTTTGCGCCTGCGCCACGTTCTCCGTAGGCCAAGTCTGACGGAATGTAGAAGGTGTACTTGGCGCCTTCGTTCATCAGTTGAAGGCCTTCAACCCAGCCCTTGATCACGCCGTTTACAGCGAATTCAGCAGGCGTGCCTCGTTCGACACTGCTGTCGAACACGGTACCGTCTATGAGTTTCCCGGTGTAGTGCACCTTGACTCGGTCGGTTTCCTTGGGTTTCTTGCCTGTTCCTTCGCTGTTGATTTTGTATTGCAGTCCTGATTCCGTGACCTTAACACCCTCGGCTGTTTTGTTCTTTTCCAGGAATGCCGTGCCTTCGGCTTTGTTTTTCGCTGCTTTTTCAATGCGCATCTGGTTCTGTTTCTCACGCATTTCGGTTTGAAATGCCATCATGATTTGGCTAATCTCTTCGGCTTTCATGGTTGATGTACCCGCAATGCCATCGCGAATTCCTTGGATGAACGAGTCAATGTCCAGTTCAACACCTTGACTAGTAAGGCTCTCGCCCATTTGGGATCCGATGGCATAGCTGACTTTTTTCATGTCACTACCGGCCCATACCGCGGTGCTGACAAATAGGATGCAAATGATCGTTTTCATGGTTATCTCCTTGTGGATCGTCTTTTGAACCTGTTCAGGCTATTCGCCCGGGTCAAAAATGGTTCAAAAGGGCGAGGAACAGGGTTTGTGCCGTTGGCAGCATAGATGAGCGACTTCAATTGTGCAAGTGCTGCCTGACGAATCGATTACAGGTCTGCGTTGTGCGAAAAGGGGCTGCCGGTCGTCCAATAGGCAAGTTCGGGCGGCTCGACCCGTGGGGCTAGAACCAAGATGGCCAACAGCACCAGATTGGTGCCGAATACAACGCTCATGATGAGCCATCCAGGAATGGGTGTGATACCCATGGATTCAATCCAAGGAGCTATTTCTGTGGCACCCAATGGGTGCGTCTTAACGAGCCATGCCACCAGAAGTACGGCGAAGAGGAACCAATAATTGCGTTTCAATCGAGCCCGAAATGCCTGCAGAAACGTAATTTTGAAGCGTGGACGGAGCAGGTCGCCAGCAACGAGATTGCCCCAGTGACTGGTAGGGCTGCTGAGATCACGTGTGAGGATGGGTCCATAGAAGTTTTCTTCGATCATACGCACGCGGTTCCGCCACACATCGAAGAATCGGTAGCGACGCGCCTCAATAATCAGAAATTGCAGGGTAATGAAAATGCCCAGAACGATGGATCCATGGGACCGGTTATCTCCAGAGAATGAAAACGATAGCAATCCCATCACACTAATAATCGACCAATTCGTCGTGGTATCCAATCGAGCACGCCAATCGTTGGAGCGTGACAATTCGCCACGATAGAAATGCACCAGCGCAGATATGTACTCCGAGCGAGTAAGGGGGGAGTCTTCAAATGAAGGCCGCATCACGCACCGTCTTCGCTAATTTTGACAAGTCTGCTCCTTAAGATGAAGAAGGTCAACACGACCAGTCCCCATTGCCAGATGCATTGAATGGCGTATGTGGGGTAAGCAATGAGCCACCAACCCATTAAGATCAAAGCTTCGACCACGATCAGCCCAATTGCGATGGGAAACCATGCGGGCACGGATTGACGATTGCGAAATAAGAATTCCAAGGCAAAGCGATTGACGCCCTTATGAATGACAAACAGCGCTAGAAAGAGGCCTGAAACAATCAAACCAACACCCCAAACGAAATCTTGGTTGTCAAACATGTTGTCGCTCAGAGCCGAAGGTATGCCGAGGACCAGGCACAAACCTGCGGTTAATGACAATGCCGTCCCGCGGCTTAACCTGAAATCCTGAAAGAACCGGGCACTGAGTTCCATCATGGCGATGAGTGATGTCAAGGCTGCCGAAGCCAGACCCAGAAAAAACAAAAGGCCGATAATCTGGCCGCCGGCCATCTCGCTGAACAGGATGGGCGCCACCTGAAATGCGATACCACCCTGAGACCTGGATGCCATCATATCTGCCAGAAAATCAGGTCCAACCAATGCGAAGATAGCAGGAAACATCATCAGTCCTACCATGATTTCAATAAAGTTGTTGCCCAACCCTGTCGCAATGGGTGTGGTAACCGGGTCATCTTGATCGCGTGCGTACACCGAATAAGACAGCATCAGTCCCCATCCTGCGCCGGTGGACCATGCCGATTGAGAAAGTCCGGCGATCCAGTGACCGGGTTCGGCGAGCCGATGCCATTCCACATGAAACAAATAGGCCAAGCCGGAACTGGCGCCGTCAAGCGTGAGCGAGCGAATGGCACCTAGAATCAGAATGGCGATCAAGGTGGGAATGAGTATTTTGTTCACCCGCTCAATACTTCGGGCTCCCTTGGCCACCAACAAGATGGCCACGGCCACCGCTGCTATATGGCAGACAATAGCCGTTGACGAGCCGCGTAGGGCATCGAATACGCCGAGCGTTTGCTCGCCATTCAGCCCAGCCAGACTTCCCGAAACGGCATAACCCACGTACCGAAACGTCCATCCGGTAATCACCGCGTAGTAACACATGATCATCATGGCGCAGATGCTGATGAAACCGCCCATCCATGAGGCTTTGCTACCCAACGCATGTTGAAAGGCGCCAAATGGTCCGTGTCGAGTTCCCTTGCCAATCGAGAACTCCACCATCAGTAGTGGAATGGACCACAAGAAAAGAAAAATGAACCAGGGAATGAGAAAAGTGCCCCCACCGTGAGCGGCCACTTCACGTGGAAATCGCCAGATGTTACCCGTACCTACCGCCATTCCCATGCAGGTGAGGATCATGGCCCATCGTGAAGAGAATCGTTGCTGGCTGGACATGGTCAGAGTATAGCTCAAGGGCCCGCAGCAACAATAGAGTCGCCTTAAGTGGACACTTGTGTCTTTGAGTGGGTTCTCTGAAACCAGAACAGCACCTCTCCGATGATGCCGTGTAATTGGCTACCTGCGCGACTTTTGGTGTTGGTCAGGTTATGATGGCATTGATTTTGCCCTTTCCAAACCGAGCGCATTACGCAAAGGAGCATGGTATGAATCGATGGCTGTTGTTACTCATGATTTCATCGTTCTTGGTTGCAGGAAACCAAGGACCTGTCCCCATCAATCGCGAATCCGCACCTATAGACTGGTCGGCAGTTCCAGGCCGCGCGGGCAAAGCAACGCGAAGTAAGGATGCAAAAGCAGACGTGCTTAAGGTGGTGCCCCATTTATCGGCCAACAACTTGTGGAAATCATCGCTCCTAATTAGAAACGATGCGACTTACGACATCCAAGTATTCCTGGAATTCATCGCACCAGATGGGCTGCCCGTGGACGTTACCTTTGTCGATTCCGACGGTACCGAGTTCACGTCCAACGGATTTGCACCGGTACTTAGCGGATTCGAGATATTCGGAATGGACTTCGATGTGGTTTCAGAGGGTTTTCAGAGTTTCCAAGTATTTGCATATACCGATAGCGCGGAGCGGTTCTATGGATTGGAAGCCATGTACCACCGCTACGAAGGCGGGGTGAAAGTGGCCTCTGTGGGTGCAGCCTACTTGCCTTCTTTTCCGCGTTTCCTCTTCAACATGGACGAACGATTTGATTTGTTTTCCGGCCAGCAGAAGTTTCGCGGTCTTGCCTTGACCAATACCGAAGACGGTAACTGTGATTGCACGGCCTATCTATACGATGATGGATTGAACGGTGCCAATCTCAACGGATACATCGACGCCGTCACCATTCAACTGGGCGCGCAACAAAAGTGGGTGGGCTACATTATTGAGCTTTTTCCGGAGATCGATACGCAACTGCAGCGCGGTTTCGGCTATATCGATGTGGATTGCCAAGGCCGACTTGTTTCAGCCATGGGTCTGGTCTTTGAAAACGATAGCCCGTTGGCGGGCTCTGTCCCTATAGATCCTCTATATGCGGGCAACAAGGATCAGGTCCGTCCGCCGTCGCGTTAAACCGCTTGCATTGCAATCATGGCCCAGATCACGATTAGGGTGGCATTGCTCAAGAGAAACGCCGTCATACGATACATGACGGCGTTTGTCGTTATGTGGATTGATGCATGGATCAAGCGGAAGAGGACGTATGCCCAGGCCAGCCCGATCAGCATTTGCTTTTCCAATTGCATGATTCTGCATGTCAGACAAGCGACATAGAAAAGCACGGGGAACTCAAACAAATTTGCCAAGTGTCGGGTGGTCTTAGCAACCAAAGGGGGTGCTTTTGAAAGTTCGAGCACCTTGAAATGACCGACCTTCATCTGGTGGGTTTTGACCGCGTGAAATCTGACACCCAGTGAGAAGATCATCACCAGAAAAGTCAGGGCCACCATGGCGAACATCGGCAAAAGCATGGAGGGCAGCATAGCCGCGGACCTTGGGCGCGTCAATAGATATGGGCATCTGCGCTCGATTTAGGTCCGAATAATTGGTTATGCTATGTCCATGTTCGAACTAGGAGATCCCAATCGTCTTTGTCACATGATCAAGGCGGGAAATGAAGACGCTTTTCATGAGCTGTATTTGAATATGGCAGAGCCCATGTATCGGTTCTTGGTTCGGAAAACAGGTAGTGAGAGTACTGCAGAGGACCTGGTTCAGGATCTGTTCGTGCGCATATGGAAACAACGAAAACGGTTGGATCCCAATCAATCGCTGAAGGCCTATTTGTATACAGCCGCTACTCGTTTAGCCATTGATCACCTTCGCCGTCACAGTGTCCGCAAGGAAGTGGGTGTGGACGAAATTGAGGTTGGCTTCGATGTCGGGAACCAGGAATTGAATGTGATCCACCAACAACAGGTTCGCGATGCCTTGGCCGGTCTTTCCAATCAGCAGCGCACTGTCTTTTGGCTGAGCCGCGTGGAGGGACTCACCTATCCAGAAATTGCGGATTGCCTTTCGATGTCGGTGAAAACTGTGGAAACTCATATGAGCCGTGCTTTTGTTAAATTACGTGAGCACCTGAAGAACCACACCCTATTTTTTTTGCTATTTGTGTGGGGGTGGCCGTGGTGATGATGCGTATTGATCTGTTGGGAGGGGTATTATGAGTCGACCCCAAGATGAACTCTTACTGCGCGTACTTAGCGACCAAGCTAGTGAAACTGATCACCAGGTTTTTGAAGCATGGCTTAAGGAACCCGGCGCCATGGAGGACTGGGCCGAGATGCTCGATCGTTGGCGATCGGTGGAACCAACGGAGCCTCGCTTTGACGTGGATCGTGGATGGCTTGAGCTAAGCAGTCGTTTGGGACTTGGACGCAAACGGTTCCGGTTCCGCTTTTTCACCGTCGCGGCATCTCTCGCAATGTTGGTTGTACTGTTTGTTTTTGTCGGAATCCCCGAGGGTGAGTCTTGGCAGATCAGCGAGCAAACCACGACGCAAAAGGCACTCTTGCGCCTTCCAGATGGGTCACGCGTTACTTTGGAGCCTGGGTCGAGACTTGATTTCCGGATGGACAAAAAGCGAATCGTGTTGCTTGAAGGTCGAGCAGTTTTTGAGGTAACTCATACAGGCAAGCCTTTCCTGGTGAAGACGCCCGAGGCGGTTGTCGAAGTTACAGGGACGGTGTTTGATGTTTGGACCCGTTCCAACCGAACCGATGTGGTCTTGTCCGAAGGTGCAGTTACCGTGAGGACTCTGAATGGAGAGATGCGGCACCTGAAACCCTTAGAGGCGTTGAGCTGCGATGCCGACGGGTTCGTTGGGGAGGTACGAAGGGATGCCCGGATCGAACTTGGCTGGAATGGCAAAGAGTGGATCTTTGATCGACAACCATTGGCGCGTATAGCAGCCGAACTAAGTGCTCAATTTCAATTGGAAGTTGTGTTGGGTCCGGGTGTTGACCCGGGACGGTCGGTAACCGGTCGGTTTCCCTGTGGGGATTTAAGTGGCATTCTGGGGGACATCGGACTTACGTTAGGGTTGAACGTCCTTCATACGGAGCAAGGCTATCAATTGATCCTAAAGGAATAACACCGTCCTCAATGATATTTGTTGGCTTGATTCTAATCATAGGTAGCGAGGTTCGTCTTCCCGATGGCGATGTATTGCTGCGCGACGCATTGTTGGCGGTGTCCCAACAGGGCGCTGTGCGCATCGTATTTGCCGATGATCTGGTCGAAGGCGTCTATGTCACCTGTTCCGGCGAGGCCTTGAGTGTTCGCACAGCCATAGAGCAGCTGCTGCTTGGTTCAGCGGTCGTGGCCAATTGGCGCGAAGACAACCAATTGGTGCTATTGGAGGCCCCTCTGGATTGGGACTGCCACGGTCGAATCGTGGATATGAATTCGGGAGCACCCATCGCTTATGCACGAGTCCTGTTGGAAGGTAGTTTCAGGCAAACGACCACCGATGAACATGGCGCGTTCTCCTTTGTCCATTTGGGTGATGGTTGTGTGTTTCGCATCATTGCACCCGGGTATCGCGAGCAGATGATCAAAGCTGCGGAACTGGGTGAGCGCAAACAGATTGGATTGACGGCCGTACCCCAAGTGGTTGAGCGTCTGCGCGTACTCGAGCATGACCAAACTGGGGTATCTCCCGACTCGCAGCACGCGTTTGTCATTCGTCCAAACCGAATGGTTGTGGCAAATGGCGGGGACGATTTGTTTGATTTGTTACGGACGTTACCGGGCGTGAGTCCCAACAAACTCGGCGAGTCGGGCATCGGATTTCGCGGTAGCGAACCCGCTGAAAACCTAGTGTTTCTCGATGGGATCAGGTTGTATCAAATGGACCACGCATTGGGGTATTACAGCGCCATTAATGCCGACGTGGTCGATGAGGTACGCATCCATAAATCCGGCTACCCAGCCACCTACGGAGAACGTACCTCCGGCGTGCTGGATATTCTCACATCCACAAGGCGGCCGGACGTAGCCGAGGGCTCGCTGGGCGTGGATCGTGATATGGCCAAATTGACATTTGCTTTTCCTATGGGTGCCTATGCAGATGCCTGGTTCAGTGTGCGCAAGACTATTGACTCTCGGACCACCGATGTCGTGTATGGCCGCGTCTTCGAGCAGACTTTTAACGAGGAGCCTACAGATTTCGAGATGTATGAAGGCGTGTTTGATCATCAGGATTACGATTTTCAGGACGCCATTGTGAAATTCAATGTGACTCCCAACAATCGCATGCGGCTGGGATTCACGCTATTCGAGGGCAAAGACGAAAGCAGAGAGGAAATCGGATTCGATTTGGACCCAACGCCATTCACGATTTACGAGAAAGCCGGGAACTGGGGGAACCGCGGAGCAAGTATGAACCTAAACCTCGCTGTGTCTGACCAAGTGGAACTGTTTGTTTCGGGTTCCTGGTCAGAGTATTTTTCTGATTTCACCGCCCATGAGGTCAGATTTCGGGAGCGCGACGAGGAAGGCTACGACGAATTCAATGGCTTTTTTCAGAACCGCATGGATGAATGGTTGGTCCGGATCGGCTCCGATTGGCATGCCCATGAGCGGTTGCGCGTAGAAGTGGGGATCGACAATGCCAACATCGACACGCTGTATTACGAAGAGGAAAACGAGGATACCTATGACTGGCCGGCCGAAACCAGGCAACGCAGTGCCTATCTACAAATGACTTGGCAGGCCGCCGCTGCATTGACATTTGACTTGGGTGCGCGCACCATTCGTAACGAACTCACAGATACAGATGATGTGGAGCCTCGGCTGGCCGCATCGGCTCGCTTAGGGGCCAACGTCAGTTTGAGGGCGGCTTGGGGAAAGTACAGCCAACATGTCTTGCGTTCACCTGACACGCTGAACTATTTTTGGGGCATCAAGACATGGTTCCTAGCCCAAGAAAACATCCAGCCGGGACGCGCGGAACATTGGGTCTTAGGCTCGCGGATTGAATGGGACACGCTGCTTCTGGACATCGAGGCTTATCGTCGCGACTTCAGTGGTAACATCTCAAAATTGTTCGATCCAACCAGACCGGACGGCGGTGCCTACCAGACGGCAGGTTGGAACGAAGGAATTGATCTACACTTGGAAAAGGCCTTTGGCCCACACCGATTGCAATTGGCGTACGCTTACTTAAATACCAGAGTAACCGAAAACATCAGCTACGAGATCCCACTGGACTATGTGACCGATACAGATCGTCCACATACGCTGAAACTCCTGGGCCAGGCCCATTTGGGTTCCTGGCTGACAGTGGGATCGTGGACGTATGCCTCGGGTCTGCCCTACAGTGTTCCTGGTGTGGGTCTGCGGTTTGATGAACATGGTGCGCGCCATTACTATCTCACACAGTCGCGCGACCCCAATGGACAGCGTCTGGACGATAATCACCAACTCGACTTGAGCTTGAGATATCGTTTCTCCATGAAGACCGTTCAAGGTGAGATTGGTATAGCTGTTACGAACATCTACGATCAAGACAATGCGATTTACCGTTACTACGTGCTAGATCGCCATGAGGCAGTGCCTGTGGATGTGAAGGGTTTGGGCGCGACTTGGCATTTGCAAATGCGTCTCAATTTCTAGGAATCATGTGTAGGGGGATTCCCTGTCCTAAAGCGTAACAACCAATGACACAAACTGAACCAAGGGGGTTCTCGGAATGCATCGTCGATCTTTTGTGAAGGGAATGGGGCTCGCAGCCTTTAGCGCCAGTCTCCATGCAGCTCCGCGCTGGAAGCCACTTTCGTTTAAAGGCATTGAAACGAGAAACACGGCACGAAACCTGATTTTTGTGTTTTTGGACGGAGGCCCCAGCCATGTGGATACCTTCGATCTGAAAACAGCCAGTTACACGCCGAGTTCGCTGGGTGCGACTACCTTGGCCAATGGCCTGAAATGGCCATCTGGGATCATGCCTGAGTTGGCTCAACTTTCGGACAAATTTGCCATTTTGCGTTCGGTCACGGCCATTGAAGCTGTCCACGAACGAGCCACCTACCACATGCTGACATCTCATCGTCAGAACGCTGCGGCCATGGTCGATGTCCCTCACTTTTCGTCGGTCCTGTCCTATTTTTTTGAGTCTTCGAGAAAACCGACCGACAGCCTGCCTTCGTCGATCTGGATTGGTCCCAATCCCGCCAAGAACGGATTGTTCTCAACGGATCATCTGGGGTTACAACTCAGTCAGAATGGTCAGGTTCGGAACCTGACACACCGTCAGGACGGGTTGGATGAACGACTCAGTCTGGTCGATCAACTTCGCGTCGCAGGAAATGGTGGTTCAGATGTTCGCCAGGACCACTATCGGTTTCAGGATCAGGCACGTGACATGATGGCCGATCCCACCTTAAATGCACTCATTGATGGCGAAGATGACAACTACGGCGGCGACCGCCGAAACCAGGGTTTTCTCGGTCAGGCAGAAATGGCCGTACGCGTTTTGGAGGCGGACCGGGGTACACGGGTGATTCAGTTGCAAAGTGGTGGTTGGGACCATCACAACCAGATCTACCAAGTGCTTCCAAACTTGGCCCGCGATTTTGACCGCGGCATGGCCTACCTCTTACGTGAGCTCGATAGTCGACCCGCCCGATATCAGCAGGGCAGTCTGCTGGATGAAACGCTTGTGGTTGCGGTAGGTGAATTCGGGCGGACGACGGGCCGATTGAACAATGCGTCCGGTCGAGATCACTATCCTTACGTGGTGCCCGCCTTGATTGGCGGTGGCGGCGTCCGCACGAATGTCGCCATCGGTGGCACCAACGCAGATGGCAGTTCGATCGTGGATCCGGGCTGGTCATTCAACCGTTACATGACCATCAGCGACTTATTTGCAACCATTTACAGCGCATTGGGCGTTGACTACACGACCACATTTCAAGACACGCCTTCTGGGCGACTATTTGAGTTGACACCGGCCGAAACTGCTGGCTCCGTCAACGAAATAGACAGCTTGTTCGCGTAAGGAGGCCCTGTGATGTACCGACTTTTACTTACCTTAATTCTGGTTACAAGTACCTTCGCTTGGGCTGAAAATCCCAACAGTGGTGTGACGGGGCTTGAACGGGTGTCTGATTGCGCCTCAGATCCTGCGAACTTGATTGATGACCGAGCGTTTATGCGTCGGGTTTGGCTAGATATTACCGGTGTGATTCCCGAAGAGTCCGTGATTCAGAGTTTCGTCAACTCCAACGATCCTGACAAACGCCATAAAATGATTAACCTTGCACTGAACTCCAGTGCTTTCACAGACCGCTGGACCAACTTCTTTGAGGAGATGTTCCGTAGCCGCTACATCTTCTTTTTCAACCCGATGTTCCGCAACGCTTTCCATGCGCATATTCGCGAAATGGTCGCTGCCAATACGCCCTGGGATGAGATGGCAAAGGACATCATTGGCTATTCAGGACTGGGCATTGGTGAACAATCATCGATGACATTTTACCTGACCACCTTTATCGATGCGGATTTCCACCTAGACTTTCTTGATGACCAAACGACGCTGATTACCGAGACCATGTTGGGCCTGAAGACAGATTGCATATCGTGCCACGACGGCGCCTATCACCTTGAAGAGATTAATAAGGGTCTGTCGGTTATGACACGTCAGCAGTTTTGGGAGTTGTCAGCTTTTCTGGCGTCATCATATCTGTACCTGCCTTATGAAGCCTTGGGCGACCGAGGCAATGATGAAGCGTTCTTCTCGCAGCTGTCCCTTGTGGAAGTGGACGATCCCGAATTCGAATTAGCAGGTTATTTGGTCGCCGAAGAACCCTATCATACAGGTGAATACTACGCCTTCTCCGAGGCGGGTGACGGTATGCGCAAACCCCGCAATGGGGGAGTGGTAGCGCCTCGTTACTTCAGGACTGGGGAAACGCCTAAAGCGGGCGAAACACGACGACAGGCTCTGGCGCGCATGATCACTGCAGACCGTCAGTTCGCGCGCAACATGGTCAACCGGGTTTGGGCACACATGATTGGCGAGGGATTCGTCGATCCAGTCGATGCCTGGGACCTTGGACGCATTGATGCCGAAACTGCTGAAGCTTTTGAGACCACCGTTCAGTCGCGTACACCTGAACTGATGGAGTCGCTGACGGACTTTTTCATTGAAGCCAACTACGACATCAAGGAACTTATCCGAACCATTGCCCAGTCACCCATCTACCAGTGGGATTACATGCAGAAGCAGCCCTGTGAGGATGCCTACAGCTACTGGCGCGATGACCACCGCGTGCGACGCCTGGAGGCGGAAGCCATTTATGAGTCATATCTTAGGTTCCTGGATGTAGACTTCAAATACATCATTTCAGGTATTTACGATAAGACATTCCATTCCACTTGGCAGATGCCAGGAACGATTGAACCCAACCCCTATGGCCTGATCCGAGAAACCGATCGCGGAGAGTATTACTTTGTGGTCGATCCAACGGAATTGGGATTTGCCTCCGTGGAAGAGTTCTTCTTCCAACAAGAAATCACGTTGCGTATGATGCGTGACCTGGGTCGGGACGACCGATTGAACAGCATTCCTCGGCTGAACGAGAGCAGCATCCAACTTTCGCTGTTGCTGATGAATAGTCCCATCACCACGTTCTTCCTCGAAGACGCCCGCAATTCTCCATACCTCCAGAGCATGATCAATCGCGCAGAGAGTGGCGGTCACGCAGATCGAGAATTCGTGATCAATGACATGTTCAACAAGGCCTTGATCCGCCCACCCACACCTGCAGAGTTGGATGTGGCACATGCGAGTTACCATTCTGGGAATGCCCATCAGTTTGTCACCAACCTCGCTTGGGCTTTGGTGAACCACCCTGACTTTGTTTACAAGTGATCGTCCATGTAATCAGCCTCCAAGGGGCCGCCCGAACTGGGGCGGCCCTTTCTTTTTGGCATAACGCTTGCCCTTTGGTTGTTAAGAAGAGACCCACGGCATGGAGGTTCACATGGTTGTTTTTGCGTTGATCGGTGTATTGGGGCAGTTCTCGGTCACTGGTGCCGATTCCGTGGCATTTACGGGATCAGACGAATCGGTGATTTTGGATGTCACCGTGCGCAATGACAGCGCCTCTTCGATTGCTTGGGCTGAAGCCGAGTTACGCGTGAATGGTTGTGATGGATCTGCTTTTAACGTGACCAATTTAAACCCGGCATGGACGGATTGGTTACCCGGAACTGAAAGGACGAGCAGTTTTGTCGTGCATCATTTTGAGCAGGCGAGTTGCGGCCTATGTGGCAGTAATGTCGATCTCAGCGCATGGATCAGAAACGCGAATGGCGCACCCACTCAAGCTGCAGGAACAATTCAGATAGGCATGGGTCAGCAAGGTGTTCAAATCGTTGAGCAAGTTTCCGAATTTGCCCAACCATTGGGGTTTATTGGGCATAGTGTCGAGTTTCAATGGCCTTTGGCCACTGTCAACCCCATCCAAACGAATCTTTTGGATCCAGATACTGAAATTTATTTGGCCTTTGATTGGGATACTTTTGGGTTCAATCCAGATTTTATCTGGAACTTTTATGTGTATCCCATCCGAACCGTTTGCGGTATTAACCACCTGCACATGCCCTCCATCCCAGAAGCGTCGGATACCTTGCTTGATCCATTTGGGCTGGTGGCGGGATCGGCGAACGGTGTCGTGCAGGTGGTGCCGAGAGGGGGAGCAGGAGGTGCCGGAGGGTTGCCTGGTTCCGGATGGAACTTCTTCGATATTGGAGACTTTGCCAGCCCATGCGGGACAGTTCGCAACCAATTGAATTACAGCAACCCGCCCTACAGCGTGACGATGTCGGTGTTTCAGGTCCCGATTATCGTACGTGAAATGGCGATCTTCATAGGCGTACGGTCAGACTGCGTACCCCCGTCCTTTGTCTTCGGCACGTCTCCCTCGCCCTTTCAAATCACTGATTTTAGCTTGGCTGTAGACGGTACCTGTACGGCAGAAGTTGAGGTACCAAGTGCCTGGAAGTCCGGATTGACCTTAGCCTCAGCCTACCAAGCCTCTTGGCACCACGTACAGAATGGATCGATCGCGCAGCTATCGGTGGGCAACCCACAATCGCTTTCATTCTCTGGTGTGTTGGCCGGATGGGATGCCTCCAGCCGCATTGAGTGCCGAATCGAACACATCGCCAGTGGCAGTCAAGTCTCGGTCCGGTCGCCCTTTCAGCCGATTACGGCTCAATTGCAATCGACTTCATGGCAGTTCGCCGAAGTGCCGGCTGATGACTATTTGGACCCAGGCGAGATCGGCACGTTTACTTGGAACCTCATGAACACGGGTGCAGGCGATGTGACTGCCCTTTCTGTAACCGCGGAAGAGTCTCCTGATTGGGTCGCATCCAGTGGTGTTTTGTTTGCGCCACCTGGAACGATTTCCATGGGTGCTCAGGTGGGTGCTACCACCACCCATGAACTGCTGAGGAGTGGTTGCTGCACGGTGCTCAACGCATATTTGCAGTCCAGTTTCATGTTCGATGGCACACAGTTCGATGTACCCATCGCACTACCGATTACTGTCAATGCTGACGATGTGGTGGAAGGTGTCCTAGTCGAAGATCAACAATTAAGGACCGGCCCGCTTCCGAATCCCTGTGTCTCGGATTCGATCAATATCGGACTGGAAGCAGGTAGTTATGATGTGTGGGGTTATGCCACCGAACCCGATTTGGTGAGTAGTATGAGTGTTTTTTCGGTTACAGGCGTGGGCAGCGTGAGTTGGGGCATGCCTCCCGTCCCTGCGGTCATGGACCCCTTCTTGTTTGTGCGTGTACAACGCGCTTCGGATATGACGCAACGCGTGTGGTCGGTGCCGATTAACGTGCCCATGTGGCAGGGTGGACCCGTGCCGCCTCTTAACTTGGGTCTGCCCTCGTGGACCACCATGGATACGGGCTATGACATCGACCTCAATGGTGTGGTCAACATACTCGATTACGTTGAGCTACTAAACCTCAACGAATGTCTCTAGCCATACAACGCGCTAGAATGGCTGCACCAGTTAAGGAGTCATGGTGATGTGGTTTGTGTTGTTGTTTCTTGTGTCCGAAAATCATGAGGCGTTTTGGGAGGCAGCAAGAACAGGCGATCTTGCCGTGATCAAACAGCTGGTGGATGCGGGAACGCCGGTAGATGCCCCTACCAAATATGGGGCAACTGCATTGATTTATGCCTGTGACAAGGGCCATTTGGATGTCGTGACCTACTTGTTAGACCGGGGTGCGGACATCAATCACAAAGATAGTTTCTACGAGGCAACCGCTCTTAGCTGGGCGCTTTTTGCAGAACATGATGAGATCGTAGCGCTGCTTCTGGCTCGTGGGGCGGATGGGGCCGATCAGGTGCTTAGCTTTGGAATGCGACGCGGTAGTCTAGTCTTGGTTAAGGCGGCACTTGATGCCGAGAAACTGACACCGGCGCAACTGGTGGCAGCGAAATCACAAATAAATAATGAGACGCCTACAGAGATTCGCGCGTTACTGGATGCGGTTCCAACGGAAGGCATGGGCGAGGTACACGAGGTACCTGACGCAACGCTTCAGCTGTACGCAGGGGCCTATCACAGTGTTGATTTGGGGATGACCGTCCGTTTTACAGCCGGCGATAACTTACTCAATGGTGCCATAGATCCCGATCAACCCTTCACTTTGCGGCCAAAGAGTAATACGGCATTCGATGTGGTTGAACAAACGGGCCAGGTTTTTGAGTTTCAAGTGGATAATGAAAAGGTCACCGGTTTGGTGGTGACCTCAGGCCCGCGAACTTACGCGTTTAAGACCGGTGAGATGCCCGAAGCCGAATCGCCTGCAGTGACGGCTGAGCCTGAAGCGGAACCGCAGCCTGTGTTGGGGGCCAAACGACCATGGCCCATGTTCCGTGGGGTGGATGCAGATGGAATTGCTGATGGACAGGGTGTGCCGACTCGGTGGAACGTAAAGACGGGTGAGAACATTGCTTGGTCAACACCAGTCGCGGGTCTCGCCAATGCGAGCCCCATCATTTGGGGTGATCAGGTGTTTCTGGTAACTGCTGTCAGCAGCGCCAATGACCAGACCTTCAGACCCGGTCTTTATGGTGACGTGGATTCTGTAGAAGATGTCTCGGAACACAGTTTTCGACTCATGTCGTTGAACCTGCAATCGGGTACCGTGGCATGGGACGTGGAGTTAGCGAATAGAGCACCTGCAGTGAAGCGACACTTGAAAAGTACCCAGGCAAATTCAACACCTGCCACCGATGGCACGCACGTAGTTGCACTTTTCGGTTCAATTGGTCTTTTGGCTTGTTATGACTTGGAAGGCCACAAAAAGTGGCACACCGATGTGGGCGTGATGGATTCCGGCTGGTTTTATGACAAGTCCTATCAGTGGGGTCACGCAAGTTCCCCCATCATCTATCGCGATCTGGTGATAATACAGGTGGATATTCAAGGACAGTCGTATGTGGCAGCCTATCGACTATCCGATGGGACTCAAGCTTGGCGCACCGACCGCGATGAGATCCCAACTTGGGGTACGCCCAATGTAGTCAGAGGGCCCCGCGACGAACTGGTGACCAACGGTCCCAAGATCAGAAGTTACGACGCAAAAACGGGTGAACTGTTGTGGCAATTGGGTCCTAATTCCGAAGTGACCGTGGCCACGCCCATCTATGCTCATGGACTGATTTACTTTACGGGTGGCTATCCGCCGGCGCGACCGGTGTATGCGGTTCGGCCCGGTGGAACCGGTGATTTGAGTCAAATCGACGATAAGAAGTCCGAATGGTTGGTTTGGTCCAAATCAAAAGGAGGCACATATATGCCTACGCCCGTCGCCTATCGAGATACGCTTTACACGGTGGCCAACGACGGACGGGTGAGTTTTTATGATGCAGAGACCGGCGATGAGACGGGTCGTTACCGACTAGGCGCTGGCGTTTCCATTTGTGCCTCTCCGATTGCGGCTGATGGGCGTCTGTTCTTTACCGCGGACTCCGGCGATGTGATTGTCACAACTACGGGTCCGAACATGCGAGAACTGGCGCGCAACGAGATGGGTGAAATCTGCATGACCACACCTGCAGCGTCTTCCGGAATGCTGGTCATACGCACCTTGAATCACGTCTACGGCATTAAACAGAAGATCAATGAATCGGCATCAGAACAACAGGAGGCGCTTCAGATGAAGTAGCCAACATGAGGCTTGGCGTCGTGCGCAGTTAGGATGCGTTTTGATCGTACTCGGTTGTGGAAAAATCGAGTCTTGACGAAAAAATAAGTTGAACGTGAATTAATGCTTCTGAATCACGCTAGTGGCGTGGTATTTTTTCAAGAAATCCAATTGGATTCTTAATATGAAAACGGGACCGAACAAAGGGGTAGTTGTTGGGGATCATGTTCGCCAATTGGCGATCATGAAGAACCTTTGCTTTGTGGTCGCGGCCGTTTTGATTCCTATAGCTGCCTTCAATATCACTCAAGACCCGCTCATAGGTTGGGTGAACTTCATCTGTATTGCAGGTTTGGTCACCGCCGGAATGGTCATGAGAACGGGTAAGCGGCTTCCCTGGCATGGCGTCGAAATCCTTTTGTTGGTCTCGTTAGTGATCTTTGTTTCTGTGCTGAGGCAAGGACATATTGGCGTGTACTGGAGCTTTGTGCTCGTACCGTGTATTCACTTCAGTCTCAAACGAATCGCGGCTATTGCCTATAACTGTGGGTTCGTAATTGTGCTTGGCTACTTGTGTTTTGACGTGTTTGGTGGCGCGGAGACCCTGCGTATCGTCTTGTCTCATGGGCTGATGGGTTGGGTGATTGCCATTTTTTCTGCCAAAGTCTTATCCCATCAGAATGCCCTTGCATCACTGGCAATTGTGGATCCACTGACCCAAACCTACAATCGACGGCATCTGGACGACATGTTGAACGAAGCAGTTCATGAGTTCTCGCGATACAAGGTCCCCTTCTCAATCATTGTTTACGATTTGGATCACTTTAAACGGGTCAACGACGAATTGGGGCATGAAACTGGCGACATCGTTTTGCAGAAGTTGTGTCATGTTGTGATGGCTCGTATGCGTAAGTCCGATCTTGTGTTTCGCTATGGTGGTGAAGAGTTTGTCATCATATTGCGCCACACCCATTCGGATCGAGCGTTGGACGTGGCCAAAGATCTGGTGGAGATTGTTTCTCGGTCCGAGATACTGCGTGAACGCAAGATCACCATGAGTTGTGGGGTAAGCGAGTACCGCGAAGGCGAGTCGGTGCAAGAACTCATACGACGCGCGGACGAAGCACTGTATGAGGCCAAACGTCTGGGTAGAAATCGCGCTCACTTGGCGGCACGCGACCGCCGAGCCGCCGTAAGCTACGCCGACTAAAGTCGACTGTCCACGATGGCTCAAGTCGTTTTGCGTGGGGCAATCTCTAGAAGCCGAATGATGGGTTAGGGGTTGACGCATTTCTTGCGTGAGACTGTAATGATGCTTACCAATTCTGGCGTGGAGGACTGTGACATTGAAGGCATTTCAACATGCACTGGGCGGACTCACGTTACCGCTTGCCATGGTCATGGTCTGGATGCCGGTGGGCGTTGCTATCCAATTCAAGCAAATTGAACTGGGCCTGGCCTGGGCGTTTGTACCAGCGATGGTGACGATGTTGGCGTTTTGGCTAGTGGGCACATTGGGCGGAAAATTGAGTGCAGACCGCAAGCTGGTCATCTGGCTGACGATGTTCGCTGTGTTGTTGGCCACACCCTCATTTGCCGTTGGGTTCAGTGCTGGCGTTGCCGGTATCTGCTGCGGCGTTTCGGGTTTGGCAAATGCGGTCTTTTACCGGAGCATGACCCTGGGTTTGTGGGCGTCTGGCGTTTTGGTCATCGGAGCGTTGGGTTGGTGGGGCCAATCAACCGATCTAGCGACGATACCTCGTCTTGTAGGATTTTCTTTGTTTTGCGTGTTCTTGGTTTGGTGGGAATATGCGCGGCAATCGTCTGAAAAATGAGAAAGGCCGCATGGTCGCGGCCTTTCGATCAGCAGGGCGAGAATCGATTAGTTGCGCGAGCTCCATTGGTACTTCGCTTCGATGAAGAAGCTTCGACCCCAACCCACTGAATCTTGTGCATGGGCCTGACCCATGGCGTTGATGTGCGCCACGCTTTCCACGTCGAACAGGTTACGTACGCCGGCTATTAGTTGAAGTTGGCGGTTCCCAAGCCATCGGGTGATGCTGGCGTCGGCCATGTGAATGGCCTCCGATTCGGTGATGGTAAGTGTCGTCTCACCCGTGGTCCGATTGGTGGCTGTATAGAAGCCCGGTCTTGAGCCGCGGTAGGTGTAGAAAATGGATCCCTGCCAGAGGCTCTTTTGACGGCCCAGATGAAACCGTGCCGACCAGTCAGTGGCATCTGTTTCGTTATCAATCTCAAAGGATTCAGAGAATCTGTTGTATTGCACCTGGTGCGCCACACCCAAATTGAGTTTCATCCATTCATAAGCCCAACCGAAATGGAGATCGGCACCCTTTGTGCGGTGGTGGTCCACGTTGATGTAACTGCGTTCAAAACGACCCGGATCGCCTACAACCGGGATCAACTGTGAGAGCGCGATGAGATCGTTGAGCGTGTTGTAATAGAGCTGACCACTCAGTTCGAGGGAATGACTAGCTGCCAGCCAGACTCTTTGCGTATCCAGACTCCAGTGATCTCCTTCTTCCGGAGCTAAGTTTGGGTTCCCCAAAATGTCGTAGCGATTGGGTCCTGCTTGCATATGGAAATCGAGATACAACTCTTTGATGGATGGCGCTCTGAATCCGCGGCTATAGTTAAAACGCACCTCTTGTGTTTCGCCTGCATAAAGTACGTGAAGCGCAGGGGTGATGGGTGCGTCGAATTCCGAATGGTCGGCAATTCGCAGCGATGGTTGGATCTGAAAACGGGTGCCCAGCTCCAGTTTGACGCCTGAGAAAAGGGCGTTGTCGGTCAGGTCTTGCGTCTGATTCAGAATGCGAGGACCGTCGCCGGACTCGCGATTCAGGTCCAGTCCCGTAAACACATGGCCCCAAGTGTAGGTGTGCGACCACATACCACGCAAACGCCATTGATCGAAACGATTCAAATCTGGATCGGCGCCTGTAGGCTCCCGGGTCCCTGTGCCTAAATCGATATGGGTGGTATCGCGGTACCGCTCATAATCGGCATAGGAAAGTGATACGTCCAAATAGTGGTCATTAATGAATCCCTTGGTGTACACCTGATTGACCGAACGATCCGTGACATACTCGGTGTCGGTAGCGGATTGGTTACTGACTGCACCGAGATCAATCAAAGACTCGTCAAAAACCTGCGTGCTCACACCCAATTCCATGGTGCCGAACAAAACGCGATATCCCAAAGAGGCCCAATTCTGGTCTCGTTCATTCCATTCGCGTTTCCTGGTTTCTGTTTCAATGCCAGCGAACATCCTGGTTCCTGCAGCCAACTGTACCGATTGGCGACCGAAGTTAAATCCCGTGTGCGTTGCGAGTGTACGTTCATCGACTGAGTCCCATAGCCCTTGTACCTGAGCTTGGATCCTTTTGGAATCGATTCGCTTGGGGATGAGATTAACCACGCCCGCAAAGCTATCCGTACCGTAATAGACGCTGGTGGGGCCGCGGATTAACTCCACGCGTTCAAACAGGTCCAGGTTGATTTGGTCCAGGTCAATGACGCCATTGAGTCGGCCCACAAGGGGTACGCCATCGATAAGAATGCGAACATGTTCGCTGGAAAGACCCTGTACGGTGAGGCTGCCGCCGAACACAGAATGCTGGCCCAAATCGATAAGCAACTCATGAACCAGAAGGTCTCGCAGGGTTGTGGCCCCTTGTTCAGCAATGCGTTCCGCGTTAAAGACTTCGACACGATGAATGGATTCCTTTTGGCTGACAGGCTCGGATTGTCCCGTAACAATCATGGTCTCCGCCATGGGTGTTGGCTGAGTGGCCGGCGGCTCAATCGGAATCAACAAAAAGATGATGATTAAGTTCATACTGCTCTCCTAAGTTCCGTCTACGGGATTATTTTCTGCGAATCGTCTGATGGTCTTTATGACAGGTGTCATACATGCCTCTATCCGTGGCTGCCTTGTGTATAATCCCTGGAACCGTTTTACCTTGGAGGCTTTTTGTGTTGATTCAGGTTTTGGCCCTAACGCTAGTCTTTTCCGGGACCCGTCCCATGACGTTTGAGGATATGTTCACGATGCACCGTGTCAGCCAGGTTGCGGTATCGCCAACCTCGCAACATGTCTTGTTTCGGCTGCAACAAGCCGACATAGAGAAGAACAGCTACGTTAATCGGATCATTTGGATGGACCTAGCCACAGGCAAAACGCGGAACATGACACCGGACGGCCAGTCCCACAGTTCACCCGTTTGGCGTCCTGATGGAAAGGCCTATGCCTACGTGTCCGGTGGGCAGATTTTCATCAATCCTCTGGATGGAAGCGCGCCTTATCAAGTCTGCACCCAGTCAGGCGGGGGCCCCGTCTTTTCCCCTGATGGGAAATGGCTATTGTTTAGCGGACCTGTGGAAGGTAAAGGGTATGGCGATCACAGCGGTAAACGTCTAGAGTCCTTGATGTATCGTCATTGGAATGAATGGACCGACCAAACCAAGACCCACCTCTTCCTGGTGGCCGCAAGCGCGAATGGCGAGGCCAAAGACATCACCCCTGAGGCTAATTGGGTGCCGCCTATCTCATTGGGAACCGCAAGCGACTATCAGTTTTCGCCCGACTCCCGTGAAGTTGTTTATGTGACCAATGTCGATCCAGTGGTCGCCATATCGACCAATAATGATCTGTTTACCTATCAGGTGGATTCGGGCATGACGACGAAGGTCACGGAGAATGGGGGCGTGGATGCAGGCCCCAGCTATTCTCCTGATGGTCGATATATTGCCTACGAGTCCATGGCACGCGCTGGATTTGAAGCAGATCAGACCGTCATCTGGTTGTACGACCGCAAACAGAGCACCCATACCGCCTTAAGCCAATCATTTGCCGATTCGGCCCATGAGCTCAACTGGTCGAAAGATAGCAAACAGGTCTATTTCACATCAGAGGTGCAGGGTGCTCGGTCGATCTTTTCGGTAGATTTGAAAGGAACAGTGACACGATTGACCGAAGGCGCATTTGATCGTTTGCCTGTACAAAACATCCAACAGCAGATTGTCTTTTTACGCGAGGAAACCCATTACCCAGCCGAAGTTCACCTGCTGGATGTGAAAACCAAGAAGGTCAAAAAAGTCAGCGCGTTCAATGATCAACGATTGGCTGAATTGGATATGCAACCATGGGAATCGTTTTGGTTTACCGCGACCAATGGCGACAAGGTGCAGGGTTTTGTCGTGAAACCGCCCGGATTTGATGCCTCTCGAAAATACCCCATGATTTATTTAATTCACGGGGGTCCGCAAGGCATGTGGGGCAACCAGTTCCATTACCGATGGAACGCGCAGATGTTTGCAGCACCTGGATATGTAGCGGTGTTGGTGAATCCCCATGGTTCCAAAGGTTATGGTCAGCCGTTTTGTGATGCTGTGTCCAAGGATTGGGGCGGTCTCCCATATGAGGACCTAATGAAGGGCGTGGACGTGGCTTGCGAACAATATCCCTTTATCGACAAAGATCGTATGGGCGCCGCGGGGGCTTCTTACGGTGGTTATATGGTGGATTGGATTGCTGTTCACGAGCATCATTTCAAGGCCTTGGTTTCGCACAACGGTGTTTACAACCTGCCTTCTATGTATGGGGCCACAGAAGAGCTTTGGTTCCCTGAATGGGAGTTTGGTGGGACCTATTATGAGAATCCAGAACTCTATGAGAAGTGGTCGCCGCATCGCTATGCTGCGGGATTGAAGGCACCCACACTCGTCGTTCACAGTGAGTTGGATTACCGCGTGCCGCTAAACCAGGGTATGGAGCTCTTCACAGCATTGCAACGACAGGGTGTGCCATCTCAGTGGTTGTACTTTCCGGATGAAGATCACTTTGTGTCGAAACCAAAGAACGCCCGTATGTGGTGGCAGTCGATTTTCAACTGGTTTGATCACTACTTGAAACAGTGAGTTACAGCCAGTCCCGCGACCGAAAATAGATCAATAAGGCCACGGCGGCCAATGCCATGCCGATCATGGTAATGGGGTAGCCCAGCTTGGAATGCAGTTCGGGCATGTGCTCGAAATTCATACCGTACACACCGACGACAAAGGTGAGTGGTATGAAAATCGTGCCCACGATTGTCAGGAACTTCATGATCTCGTTCATCTTATGGCTCATGAGTGACAAATAGAGGTCTGTCATGTCGTTCAGCATGTCGCGATAGGAGTCGATGGCATCGGCAAGCTGATGGGCGTGGTCGTCCAGGTCACGCAAAAAAGGGTGGGTGAATGGCGTGATATGGGGTGCATCGCAATTGACCAGTTTTTGGATGATGTCTCGCAACGGTAACGCCATTCGTCGGACCTTGAGTACCTTCTTTTTGACCGATTGAATGTCGCGCATGATCGATTCGTTGGGTTGCTCGGCGAGCCGCTCATCTAATTCCTCAATCGTCTCACCCAAGTAATGAGCGGTGTGCTGATAATGATCCACAATGGTATCCAAGATGGCATAAGCCAAATAATCTGGGCCATTTTTACGCATGCGACCGTTGATGTTGTTGAGGCGTTCCCGAATAGGGTCGAATACGTCGCCTTCATGTTCCTGAAAAGAAAGTAAGTAGTTTGAACCTATGATCAAACACACTTGTTCACTTTGAAGGTCACTACTGGCTGGCCGCAGCATGCGGATCGCAAGAAAGATATGATCCGGCAGCACGTCCAACTTTGGCCGTTGTTCGGTATTGGCCACGTCCTCCAGAATTAGGGCATGGAGCCCTAATGCCGAGCCGATCTCATGAAGGGCATCCACATCGTGCACGCCAATGACGTTGATCCAACTCATTTTGTCGTTGTGGATGCTGGCAACCAGTTCACTGAGCGAGCCGTGCTTGCGCTGAATCGACGTTGCATCGTATTCAATCAGTTCCATCTGCACTGAATCAAATCGATCGATACCTGTGTATACGACGGTACCTGGTGGGGTACCCGGCTTTTTGCGTTTACGCTTGTGACGTGCGGTCATGCATGTACCTGATAGGCCTGAAAGGGTTGATGTACAATCATACACGAGTAACGAACGAAGCGAGGGGAATCGATGCCGAGACAAAGTGTCGCCAAAAAGCCATTACACGTGGTGAAACCAGCCAAAGAACAGTTCGATCTTTCTTCTCCAGAATGGTATATGAACCGCGAATTGACCTGGCTTGCATTTAATCGCCGGGTACTGCACGAGGCTGAGGATTCCCGCACACCATTGCTTGAACGATTGAAGTTTGTGGCCATTGTCTGTTCCAACTTGGATGAGTTCTTCATGAAGCGCATTGGCGGTCTGAAACAGCAGATTTTTGCGGGCGTTACGGAAACTACGATTGATGGCCGCACACCGGTGGACCAGTTAAAGGAATGTCATGCAGTGATACGCGAGATTGACACGGTGAAAAGCCGTGTCTATCACGTGCTCATTTCGGAACTCAAAAAGCAAGGGATTGAGCTGTTGCGCTATGACGACCTGACAAAAGATGAAAAAGCGGAGATGCGGTCATACTACTTCGACAACATATTCCCGTTAATGACACCTCAGGGCATTGATCCTGCCCACCCATTTCCATTCATATCCAACCTCTCACTGAATCTGCTTGTCGCGTTGCGCCACAGCCGAAGCCAGGATATTTCACTGTCTCGGGTAAAAGTTCCAGTTGGGCATGACGTGCCTCGATTTCTCGCCGTGGGTGACAGCAGGCGTTTTGTAACTATTGAAGATGTCATCGCCCACAACCTCGATTTGTTGTTCCCAAAAATGAATGTGCTCAGTTGCGAAGTTTTTCGCGTCACTAGAAACGCAGTTACGGAACTGGATGAAGATCAGGCAGATGACCTCCTGGCCATGATCGAAACGGAGCTGCGTTATCGAAAGTTCGCCTCAGTGGTGCGGTTACAGGTGGAACCGGGCATGCACCCCACCCATCGCGGTATGTTGGCGGCGGAGTTGGGCTTAGATGAAATGAATGACGTGTTTGAAGTGGAAGGCATGATTGGTAAATCAGGGTTGATGGAGATCTGGAATCTGGATTTGCCCGAGCTCAAGGATCCACCTCATTACCCAATCGATCACCCACGGACCATGTACACCACCAACATCTTCCACAACATCAGACGCAATGGTGACATCCTGCTGGCACATCCCTATGAATCGTTTTCCACCTCGGTGGAACGATTCCTGGCTCAAGCCTCTGAAGATCCAAAGGTGCGTGCCATCAAGATGACGCTATACCGCACCGCCAAGAACTCACAAGTGATTCAGAGCCTGATTAATGCGGCCCGCAATGGGAAACAGGTTGCGGTGGTGGTGGAGCTGAAAGCGAGATTTGATGAGGCCGCCAACATTCGCTGGGCCAACCAATTGGAACAGGCGGGCATTCATGTGACCTATGGTGTGGTAGGACTCAAGACCCATACCAAGGTGATCTTAGTCGTTCGACGTGACTATGACCGAATTCGTCGCTACGCCCATTTTGGAACCGGCAACTACAACTCGTTTACCGCACGAATCTATACGGATTTTGGTTTGCTAACCTGTGATGATGAGTTAGGAGAAGATCTCACTGAACTTTTCAACTATCTAACCACCGGTTACACACCCAACCGCACCTATAAGCGCATCATTGTGGCTCCCAGCGACATGAAGAATCGCTTGCTGGGGTTGATCGACCGTGAGATCAAGTATCATCTGCAGCACAAAAACGGATACATCTTGATGAAGATGAATGCATTGGAAGATCCGGATATCACCCGTCAGTTGTATCGGGCGGGTCAAGCCGGTGTGAAGGTAGATCTGATCGTCCGTGATACCTGTCGGCTGAGACCGGGCATCGAAGGGCTGTCGCAGTCGATTCGCGTGATTAGTGTTGTCGGCAGGTTTCTGGAGCACGCACGGGTTTTTCATTTCCACAGCAATGGTGAGGAGTTGTTCTATATCGGTTCGGCAGATTGTATGAAGCGGAACCTGGAAAGCCGAGTTGAGGTGTTTGCTCCGGTTTTGGAGGACCGACTGAAACGTGAATTGCGATGTATTTTGAATTGGCAACTGCAAGATACCCGTGGGGTTTGGGAAATGCAGTCCGATGGATCCTATGTCCAATTGACGCCCAAAAGCGCAACAGAACTTCACAGTCAGTCCACCATGATTGAAGTTGCTCGTAAGCGTGCCCAGGCGATCTCTAAACCCAAACGTCTCAAAACCAAGGGCAAATCGCGTAGGGCATTTTGGGCGGCCTATTCCGCACTGGCAAAGGAACGCGCATGACGCTTCACCTACTGATCATGCGCCATGCAAAGTCATCGTGGGACCATCTTGATTTGGACGACGCAGATAGGCCGTTAGCGAAACGCGGCAAACGAAATATTGACCATATGGGACGTTTTCTTGGCCGATTGGAACAGAAACCCGAAGTAGCGGTCTGTTCACCGGCCAAGCGAGCACGAGACACGGCTCGACGCGTTTTGCACATCATGGGCTTGGACGTGTCTATTGAATTGGATAACACCCTTTACATGGGTGGTTTGGAAGCGCATCGCTTGGCTATCGCCAACCTCAGAGAGGCACGTGTGAACTGCGCATTATTGGTGGGCCACAACCCGGATTTGGAAGAACTGGTGAGATTCCTGTGTCCCTCAGGCATCGAGGAAATGCCCTACAAGAAGCTCATGCCCACCTGTGCCGTAGCCCATATTCGGTTGGCGTCAACCCGAGGTCGCCCTGGAGCTGGGAGTGGTGAATTAGTGGATTTGTATCGTCCAAAAACCATTAACTGACAGCGGCAGTGGCCAATTGTCTACGGTGGTCGTAAACAGCCAGTTTCTTTTGAAACCTAGAACTGAAAACCCAGCGCTTGACACCCAAACCCAATTTCTTGGGCACCATGGACCACGCGTTGGACTGTGGTGAAAGGTGGGCGCATTCCTCCGGAAGCATTACGAGGCTCACATGAATATTCGGCGCCAAACCAATGGGCAGTCCCGCCGACATGCATTGCTCGTAAAGGTGTCTGAAAACAGGGATCATCTCGTTGGTCTTGGGTGGATCGAGATGTTCGTAGGCCGTTCCAATGAGGGGTCTGAAGACGCATACGGTGGGAATGGCACCCACCGAGCAAATGCGATCAATTGCTTTGATGCTCCATTCGGCAGGTTCCAGTCCTGCGATGATCTCACCGTTGGTGACCCATGGCTCACTCAATGATTGCCTACTCGATAGCGAGGCGCAAAAGTCCATAGTTTCCAGGTAGCGATCGAGTCCGTAGAAACGTTCCTTTCCCGGGCAGATCTCAGAAAAACGTTCTGGGTTATAAATTTCAAAACAAAAAGACACGCGATTGACGCCCAAGTCCCGTAGTCGTCTATATCGGTCCAGATTGGAGTGAGGAGGCGTTTGTACCCCTATTAACAAGCCGGTCCGTTTCTTCACTTCGATCAGGATCGGCTCCAACACATCCAGATAGGATTCGTCTTCATAGTGACCTGTATTGAAGTCTACATACGTGATTTTGGAGCTATTGCGGGCTCTTTCTACGACCTCAATCACTTCGTCTAGGCGTTTCTCCGGTGCGTCCCAATTTCCCAGGTTCAAGCCAACCGAGCAAAACTTGCAGTTTTCCTTGGTCGAGCCTTGCCAGAACTCGCAGACTTTTGTGGGGTAGATGCCCAGATAGGTGCCCTGCAGCGTGCCCACCGATGTCATGGCTTTCCCGGTCGAACATGACGCGTCATACCACTCCGGCCGAGGAGCAAGTGCAACTTCTATAGCTTGACCTGAAGGCTCATGGACGATCTGACAATTTCCATTTTTGATGTGAAAGACAAAGGGTGATTGTTGGCAAAACGGCTCTTCCACAGGCACATTGGTCCAAAGGTTGGGGGGAATGATCAATTCCAGCCCACTTCCCAGCCCAGCTCGCGTACGCATGATCTCGCGCCCAGACTCCAGTTCATTACGCGCTTCTGGATCAATGCGCATCCCTTCGCAATAGAGTGCGAGTTTCAACAGAGCTGGATTCCTGAAGTCCATGGACATCTCCGACTAAACGACCTATTACTCATGTATTATCGGTTGGTGCGAAGATGTTTGCAAGCTTGACCTGCCTCCGGAACCCGGCGAGAATGCGCGACTGGAGGCGCTATGGTCACCATGGACGAGGGACCTTTTCGAACGGTTCCCAAGACAGGCGTTATTTTTGTGATGGGTGAGGCTGCTCGCTTTGGCTATACACCTGAGAACCGAGCTTGGGCGAACTTAGGCCAGGGCGCACCAGAAACAGGTCCCCTTCCTAACAGTCCGCAAAGGCTCACAGAAATCACCTGCGATTTGGCAACATCTGAATACAGTCCGGTTGTAGGTGCATATGCTCTTCGTCAAGCAGTGGCCGATTTGTACAACCAGAGATATCGGGCAGGATCCGCGTCGCTGTTCACGGCCGAAAACGTGGCGATTTCGCCTGGAGGCAGGTCGGCCCTTACTCGGGTGGCTGCGGCACTTGGGCGGGTAAATTTGGGCCATTTTTTGCCGGACTACACAGCTTACGAAGAGTTGTTGGACCTGTTTCGCCGGTTCGTTCCCATACCGATTGCTTTGCGACGTGATGCCGGATTTCGCATCGAAGTGAATGAATTGGAGCGTGAAATCAACGGCCGCGGGCTGAGCGCCTTGCTAATTTCTAACCCTTGTAATCCAACCGGTCAGGTTATTGATGGCGATGAATTGCGAGCCTGGTTGGACATGTGTCGACAGACACAATGTGCCACCATTTGGGATGAGTTTTATGCTCATTACCGCTACGGAGACTTGAAATTCGACAGTGCTGCGAGGTATATCGAGGACGTGGACGCGGATCAGGTGGTCATACTTGACGGACTGACGAAGAACTGGCGCTACCCAGGGTTGCGTATCTCTTGGACGCTGGCGCCCAAGCAAGTGATTCAGCGCATTGCGTCTGCAGGTTCGTTTTTGGATGGTGGAGCGCCTCATCCGGTCCAGCTGGCGGCTATTCCGCTGATTGAACGATCGCGTGCGGACCAAGAGGCACACAGCATCCAGGCAGCGTTCAAAAAGAAACGCGACTATGCGGTCCAACGTCTTACAGAGCTGGGCATGCGATTAGTGCTTCCGCAGGGTAGTTTTTATGTGTTCGCAGATTTGAGCGGATTACCCGAACACCTGCGTGATGGTTTGGATTTCTTTAGGCGTGGTCTGGAGCATCAGGTGATAACGGTGCCAGGTGAATTCTTTGATGTGAATCCCGGCAAACGGAGGCGCGCCACATCGCGCTTGCGTCACTATGTTCGAATCAGCTTTGGACCCAGCATGGACGAATTGAAGCGAGGTTTTGAAGCATTAACACGTTTGGTGCGCTCAAAATAACTGCATCAACGATGCTGCACGCACCGGCCATATCTTTTTGTGCTTTTTGCCGACCAAATAGCCATGACCCTTCGCGCGGTAGGCATAGGTCACCAGTCCGTCCAGTCCCACGGGGCCACGCGCGTGAAGACGACCAGTGCTAATGCCCACTTCGGCACCAAACCCGTAGCGAAACCCGTCCGCAAATCGAGTCGAGATATTGTGGAACACCGAAGCACTATCTACCTTTTGAAGGAATTCATGAGCACGATCTTCGGATTCAGTGACAATGGTGTCGGTGTGTCCGGAACCATATGTATTGATATGTTCAATGGCATGGTCCAGATTGGGCACCAGTTCCAAAGTAACGGCGAGATCTGAGTATTCCCAATGTAGCGATGGGGCGGGCGGGAACCCTTTCTTCAGGGCCATATTGGGACCGGCATAAATCGAAACATTTGACGTTGTCAACTCATCACAAAGTTGATCCAACCACGGTCCATGGTGATGATCATGGACAAGAATCGTTTCGACGGCGTTGCATGCCGCCGGGTAATTGGTTTTGGCGTCCAAGCAGATGTTCAGGGCCATTTGAGGGTCAGCGTGTTCATCAACATACACATGGCATATGCCCTCAGCGTGGCCCATAACCGGGATCTTGGTTTGCTGCTGAATCGCGCGCACTAATTCAGAGGACCCCCTAGGAATCACAAGGTCGATCTCATCGTCCATTTTGAGGAGTTCACCCATGGCTTCACGAGACTCGATCAAATGAATCAGATGGGCAGGCATGACATCTTCAATGGCCTTTTGGGTTACGTCGAAAAGGATCCTGTTGCTCTTGGCAGCTTCCCGTCCTCCTTTGAGCAACAAAGCGTTGCCTGTCTTAACGGCCAATGCCGTGATTTGTGGCAGCGCATCCGGCCTCGACTCGAAAATGACGGCTAGAACACCAATAGGTACCGTTACTTTGCTTAAATGGATGCCCGGTTGCGGCTCACTGGACATGAGCACCTTGCCCAGTGGGTCGTCCATCGCCGCAATCTGCTTGATGCCATCTGCAAGTTCAATCAGTCGCTGTTCCGTCAACTTGAGACGGGCAGCCAATGGCTCACTCATTTCGCCCGCAGCGACTGCTTCTTTGGCGATTGCTAAATCAACCTCATTGGCAGACAGAATGATGTCCTTATGGGCAATGAGGGCACGTGCCATGCTACGCAATGCACGGCATCGTTGTTCGTGGGATAGGTGGGCAGCCTGGCGGCTTGCCTGCTTGGCGTCCTTGGCGGCCTGGTTTAGTTGAGTCACTGGTCTCCCTCCTCAAAGATGACGAGATCGTCCCGCCTGATGAGTGTGGCGGACTTTTGTCTTTGTGCGACCGCTTCGCGCACTTCGGTGCTGGATTTGGTACAAATGCCGCGGCCAATTACCAATCGATTTTCGTCCTTAATGGCCACCACATTTGCCGCATCGAATTCGCCTTCTACGGCCATGAGGCCTGCGGAAAGAAGGCTAGATGTGTGATGATGCAGCGCTACAATGGCTCCGTGATTGATCACGAGTGAACCTCGGGGTGAGGTTGCCTGAGCGATCCAGCGTTTGCGTTTGTTCATGCGTGGGGCAGGTGGGAAAAGCGTACCACCTGGGAACCCGCGCAATATGCTTCGCAGCGAATCAGGTCGGCACCCATTGGCAATATATGCGGGCACGCCGGACCGGGCCGCACGCTGTGCTGCTCGAATCTTGGCTCCCATACCGCCTCTGCCTAAGCTGGAGGCTGAGCCCAATTGAACAAGTGAGGCATCGTGCCATTCATTCAGCAAAACGGCACCGTCTTGGTGGGGCGGCCGATCAAAGACACCGTCCACGTTTGTAAGCAGTAATAGACCGCAAGCATCGATACTAGAAGCGACTAATGCAGCCAAGCGGTCATTGTCGTCGAAAACCGTACTGGGTCTTCGAGCTGTTTTGCCGCTGGCCGTGTCGTTCTCGTTGATGACTGGCACGGCTCCCAGTCGCATGAGTTTCACAAGTACATCGGCGGTCTGCACGTACCGGTCGCGTTCGCTGAAGTCACTTTCGGTGAGTAGCACCTGCGCAGGGACTCGGTGACGTTCTTGTAACAGGTCGTTCCAATGTCGCCAGTTGGCCCCCTGACCGGCAGCAGCGCAGGCCCATCGTGTTTCACCCTTGGCCTTAACGTGGTTAACGCCCAGAGCCAGCATACCAGCCGCAACTGCACCTGAACTGACGATCACCAAGTGGCAGGTGTCGCTGGTTTCCTGGAGGATGGCGTCGAGAATATCGGCCACGCGGCGCCGTGCAAACCCGTGATCATCTACGACGATAGCCGAACCCATCTTTACGACAAGCCGTTTGGCTTGGTGCAACGCTGTTCGATGTGGACAGGTCATAGTCGCTTGCAACGTCAACGCTCCTGGCGATCCCCGATCGCGATTTGCGGGATTATGCATGAATATCCGATATAATGCAAGTTCATTTGCGGTTCGGGTCGAGCGGCAGGTGGTAGAATTTGGCTGAGGTACTGTCATGACCACCTTCGATCTCGACCTGATCCGCAAGTACGATAAGCCAGGACCGCGCTATACGTCATACCCAACGGCTCCACTGTTTGAAGAGGCTGTGGCAGCCGATGCGTTTCGAGATGAATTGAAAGCCTCCTATGAGCAATCCAACGGGTGGTCGTTGTATTTGCATGTGCCCTTTTGTCATAAGCTCTGTTGGTTTTGCGGATGCAACATGGTGGTTTCAAGGGTTGAGCAGGATCGCTTGGATCATGTGGGTATTCTCAAACAGGAGATTCATCGAGTTGCTGATGCGGTCAATCCCAAACGTCTTGCCGAACAGGTTCATTTGGGTGGTGGCACACCGACGTATCTGACGCCAAATCAATTAGAAGACGTGGTTGAGACACTACGGCGCAAATTTCGCTTTTCAGAGGATGCGGAAGTATCGATTGAGGTAGATCCCCGTCAATTGTCTGATGATCATGTTCGCTTGATTGATCAATTGGGTTTCAATCGAGTGAGCATGGGCGTCCAAGACTTTAATGCCGATGTGCAACGTGCCATTAACCGTGATCAACCCTTTGAGCTAGTGCGGGACCGGGTGACACAATTGCGCAAATTCCCGTTTGATTCCATCAATATGGATTTGATTTACGGGTTACCCCATCAAACGCTGGCTACTTTTGGACGTACGCTTGATCAAGTGATTGAATTGTCGCCAGACCGCATCGCGTTGTTTAATTTTGCGCATGTGCCCTGGCTAAAAGCGCACCAGAAGCTGATTAAGGCTGAAGACCTACCACAACCGGAAGAAAAGCTGGAGATTCTCAGACTGTCTGTAGATCGGCTTGGTGAGGCAGGGTATGTATTCATTGGCATGGACCATTTTGCCAAGGAAGATGACTCCATGGTCCAGGCATTCTTTAACCATTCTCTTCATCGAAATTTCCAGGGCTACACCACTAAATCAGGTCTGGAGATGTTGGCGTTTGGAAGCTCTGCCATTTCAATGCTTGATCGGCTCTATGTGCAGAATCAACACACTGTCTCTGACTACGAGACGGCCATACAAAAAGGTGATTGGGCAACCTGGAGGGGCGTCAAACTGACTGATGACGATGTGTTTCGACGCAATTTGATTCAACACCTGATGTGTCGATTCGAAATCAATTTGAGTGAGATTGAAGCTGCAGGCGGATCCGCATTTGATGACCTGTTTCCAGACGCCCGCGCCCAACTGGATGAAATGGTTGCAGATGGGTTGTTGTCGAACGATCCAGGAGGCTATTTGGTGACGGACTTGGGTCGATTATTGATCCGAAATGTGGCCATGGTTTTCGATGCATATCTGGAAGAAATGAAGCGTAAAAACAAGGCTCGTTTTTCGCGTACGGTTTAACCTAACTTAGGAATCATACGTTAGCTGTACACGTACAAAAGACAGGTTAGGGATTGTGGCTGGCTGTCTCGATTTTCGGATCATGGCATCTTTTCTGCACACGATTTGATTGGCAGAAAGGATGTGTTCATGGCTCACTTCCACGAAATCTCATTTGAACACTGCGGCAATTGCTACCAAACCGTCGATACCAATGCATACGATGAAACTTGGTTGCGATGTGACGTTTGCAATCATGTTCGCTGTCATGCGTGTCGCTATGATACGTGCATGGTGTGCCGCAACGAGCGCCGCCGTTTAGACACGGAACCCAAGAAACCAGACGTCTTCGAAATTACGGCCCTGCCAGGCACCTGACTGGGCCGACAACGAAGTCGGCCTATCGTTCTGAAATTACGCCACCACGTCCTCATTTTCGGCATCTATTTTCTCGATGGTGAACCCGGTGAACCCATAGATCGCTGAGATGATGGGGTTTGCCATATTGAAAAAACAGAATGGAAGATAGACTAATGTGGGTACGCCTAAGTTGGCGGCCATGAACGCACCACATGTGTTCCAAGGAATCATGGGTGACGTGAGGGTGCCTGCGTCTTCCAGGCAGCGCGACAAGTTCTTAGCATGCAACCCACGGTTTTCGAATTCCGCGCGGAACATGCGGCCTGGAATGACGATGGCAATGTATTGATCGGAAGCGACAATATTCATGCCGATACTGGTAGCCAGCGTGGATGCCACCAGGCTCCCGGTCGACTTGGCAAGTTTCAGAATTGAACGAGCAATTCGTTCCAGCATACCCGTGGTTTCCATCACACCACCAAAGGTCATGGCGGACATAATCAGCCACACCGTATTCAACATATCGCCCATGCCCCCACGGGTGAGTAACTTGTTGAGATCGGCACTTGCGGTGGAGGCTTCGTAATTGGAAAATAGCGCCATCCAGAATCCCTTGAGCAAGGCGGGCACACGAGCCAGTTCGGGATCGTTGACATACTTGAGTACGGCATCTTGTTGAAACATGACGGCGAACAAGCCTCCCACCAGGGCTCCTATCAAAAGCGCAGGAAAGGCGGGCATCTTCTTGATAACCAGAAACAAGACAATGGCTGGCGGAATTAACAAATGAGGACCCAGCGAGAAACTGTCGGCCAATGCCTGGTTAAAAGTGGTGAGATCGGCTCGACCGTGGGCGGAGGAAAAGACGCCAATAATGGCAAATAAGATCAGCGCCAGCGTCATGCTTGGAATCGTTGTCCATAACATATGGCGAATATGTGTGAACAGGTCGGTACCGGCCATGGCTGGCGCGAGGTTGGTTGTATCGGAGAGCGGTGACAGTTTGTCACCGAAATAGGAACCGGAAATGATGGCTCCGGCCGCGATGCCGACGTCCAGACCCAATGCCGTGGCAATACCGATCAAGGCAATGCCCACGGTGCTTGCGGTGGTCCACGAACTTCCTGTAGCGATCGCCACCACGGCACAAATGGCACAGGCTGCAGCATAAAACACGGAAGGGTGCAAAATCATCAATCCGTAGTAGATCATGGTGGGCACGACACCGGACAGAATCCAGGTACCGATGAGAGATCCCACCACCAGAAGAATCAACAAAGCACTGGTGGACAAAGAGATGCCATGGACGATGCCTTTTTCCAGTTCCTTCCAGGTAAAGCCATGCTTCAGTCCCAGCAATGCCGCCACAGCCGCGCTCAGAATCAGTGCGATTTGGTTGGGGCCGTATGATGAATCATCCTTGAAGAAAAAAACGGAACTGGCCAGCAGTGTGATAAGCACGATAACCGGCGTAAGCGCATCAAGGAGACTGGGCGCGCTGTGGCTGTTGGGTTTCATAAAGTGATCCTCAAATTGAAAATGGGATGAGTATAGCAGCCCAGGGGCCTGTTCGGCTGCTAGAATGCCTTCTTCGAAACATGATAGAGGGTGTTATGGACCATGAGCGTTTCAGGCAAATAGGACATCAGCTGATTGATTGGGTGGCGGACTATATGGAGAACGGTCACGACGGGCCGGTTGTACCGGATGCGCTACCGGGAGACGTATTGCGCAGGATCGCCGCGCACGCGCCACAAGAGGCCGAACCACCGGACCAAGTGATTGAAGACTTCAAAACATTGATCGTACCCAACCTGGCTCATTGGAATGATCCTCGTTACATGGGTTACTTCCCCTGTAACCACTCAGGCCCCGGGATCTTGGGCGAATTGCTGAGTGCCGGATTGAATGTGAATGCCATGAGTTGGGCCACGAGCCCTGCGGCTACTGAGCTGGAAATTGCCATGATGCGATGGCTGGGTGAGATGATTGGCTTGGCTTGGCCAGGTACCATTCAGGACACCGCTTCTACAGGTACGTTTTGCGCCATGTTGGCAGCTCGAGAACAGGTCGCTCCCATTAATAGAGAAGGTTATTACGGTCGTCCCCCACTAGTCGCCTATGTCTCGGACCAGGCCCATAGCTCCGGTATCAAAGCTGCAAGGATGGCAGGGATTGGTGATGCCTACCTGCGTGCAGTCCCAAGCGACGCGCAGCAGGCCATGAATGTCCAGGAGTTGGCGAGGCTGATCAAGGAAGATCGGTTGGCAGGTCGTGTTCCTTTTTTCGTGATGGCTACCGTGGGCACGACATCGACAACAGCCATTGATCCGGTTCCAGAAATAGCGGGGTTGTGTCGACGTGAAGATCTGTACTTGCACGTAGATGCTGCTTTGGCCGGGACTGCTGCCATTCTGCCTGAAATGCGCTGGATCATGAATGGCGTAACCGAAGCAGACTCCTTCTTGTTTAACCCCCACAAATGGATGTTCACCAATTTCGATTGTTGCGCCTATTTCTGTAAGGACCCGATGAAACTGAAACACGCCTTGGCCATTCAACCTGAATACTTGAAGACCCAGCACGATGCATCGGTGGAGAACTTCCGCGACTGGTCACCCCAATTGGGGCGTCGGTTCAGGGCCCTTAAGTTGTGGTTTGTGATGCGCATGTTTGGTGTTCATGGACTTCAGGAAAAGGTCCGTAGCCACCTGAAGTTGGCAAAGTGGCTTTCCGCTCAAATAGCCGCGCATCCAAGATTGCATTTATGGCGCGAGCCTACGCTAAACACGGTGTGTTTGCACCTGGGGAACCGTGCAGAGACCGAAGCTTTCATGCTGCGCTTGAATGACACCGGAAAAGTCTTTCTAACCCACACTATCGTGCAAGGTACCTACCTGATCCGCATATCGCTCGGTCAAACCCATCAGACGGCCGAACATGTGCACCAACTGTGGCAATTGATGAACGAACAACTCACCTAATCTGGGCGCAAGTCCTTTTTCCGTGTTCATGCGATGCGATTGATTTTGGGTCGATCATGGGCCAGATCCAGTACAGCTCTCTGGGCGCCCTGGAACTGGTGGTGAATAGATGTGTAGTTGAAATTGGCATTCCGTCCCACAACGTGCATGTTCTTGAGCGATTTGAGATATTGCAAACAACGGGCTGTGTGTTTTGTGCCATACACATCGATAACGGGATAGGCTTTTCTTAACCTGACCACATGGAACCCAGTGACCGATCGAGGATTAAGCATGTTTAGATCGTTCAGATGTTGCACCGTTTGTTCCACGATCGTGCCGTCCTCGCAAAGCCAAGTTGGGTCGCCAAACATACACGGGTTTTCAATGACTAAGGAAGTATGGCCTGGCGGTGACATCCGTGCGCAACGGTTGTTGGGCTCAAAAACTCGGGTGAATGGGATGAACGGGTCAGGGAAATAGAGCGTGGCGAAGGGCGTCACTTGTGGCTGTTCAATGAATAACGCGACCAGGACTAAATCGCGAAACCGAAGTTGACGACTTGCGTGGATGATATCTTCGGGTGGCGGGGGATCCAATAGGTGTACGAGGGAAGTCATGGGCAAGCTGGAAATGACCTGATCCACCGGATACTCAAGGGTGCCGTTGATCTGTACCGAGTGGATCTGGCTGTCTTCCACGAGTAACTTGGTCACTCGGTGATTTGTATTGAATTGATGAGCGCCCAAAGAGCAAGCCATGGATGGCCAAAGACTCCCGATGCCGTTTTCCGGATAGTAGAAGGCACCTTCGGCTGACGCGGTTCTGCGACCCACGATGGATTGGATGAGGCTCTTTGCGTCGAGGCCGCGTAAGCGGGGGCCAGCTACTGCGTGTGAGAGCTGGTTACAGGGTATCCCCCACAGCTTTCTTGAATAATTCAACAGAAATCGATCGGCGAGGAAACCTCCGTATCGGTGTCTGGCTATGGCTTCAAAGTTTTCAGCGATCTGAGGGCGCAAGCGTTGACTGATCAAGTCAATTCCGGCACGCGCCATCCACGTCCATCCCAAACTGCGCATGATGCCACCGAGACTGAGTGGGAACTCGATAAACCGGTTCCCGTCCACGATGCGGCTTGACGCGTTCACACGATTCAGGGGCGCATATTTGCCCAGAATATCCAGCACTCGCCCGTCGGTGTCGTGAATGCGGTGAGCGCCTGTATCAAAACGGAATCCATGCGCTTCCAGAGTCCGACATAACCCACCCAACTGGCTATTGCCCTCAAACAACTGAAATTCAAGGTTGTGTTCAGAAGCGTAGTGGGCGGCAGCCATTCCCGCCGGGCCGCCCCCCAAGATTGCGATCGGTAGGCGCAAGCGATCAGGATTCTGCTGCGATTGTCAATTCTGCGATCGACATCTCTCCTTCGTCGTCCACAATCACGCCCAGAATACGTCCACGAGCGCCCATGAGTCCTCCGCCCTGACCTAAAGTAACCTGCACCCTACCAAGTAGCTTGCCTTTGTTCGTGGCCAAATAGCCATCTACTTTTTTGTTGAAGGGAGACTCATGATAAAGCAGGTAATGGGGTCCCAGTTGCAGGATAGCCGAAAAGAAAGGCATCTTTTCACCAAACTCCGTCTTGAAGAAAGTGGAGTTCTTGATGAATGGCTGTTCGTTGAATTCGAAGATATCGTCCTTTTCAACGTCCCTCTGCGGGATGGCCACTTGAATCGTCTCCATCTTTCCGCCCAATACACCGGTTTCAAACTGGGGCTTGCCCGTGTCAGCGGTGATGATGCGGTTGTCGGCTGCGTTGTACGACATGATCAATGTGGGTGAATAGGCTTGGATATAAATGGCCGTGGGACGGCTCCCCGGCTCACCTTCGCGCCGAAAGCTCTTGTCGTCGATGGAGACAAGCGTTTCGGATTTCGTGCCGTCCTTGCTCACGAGGAGAATGTCTCTTGAAGGTGTATCGCGAATGAAGCTCTGTTGGTAAAGGAGGAACTCATCATTTGGTGTGACGAACAGACTTCCGGTTCTGCCTGCTCTCAACTCAAACGTAATGGTGTCTTTGTAGGAGCCATCCAATCCAAACACGACGATGTTGCGCTTGCCGCCATTGAATACGTAAAGCTTGTCTCCATTGATACCCAAGTACCCTTGCGGACCACCCATGCGACCGTTAAAGGACAGTTCGCCTGGCCCCTCGCCCGGCTTGCCGATTGTTTTGTCGAACGTGCCGTCAGCATGCCACACAAATACAACATTCGCGCTGAAATCCAGCACGTAGCAATTGCCTTTTGCGTCGAAGTCGCACCACGAAGGCGTCTGCAGGAAGAAATCCAGATCATCGGGTAAGGGATTGAATCGAAAGGACGTATCTACGGCCAGGTTTCCGGCAAATAGGGTAGCGCCCAGGAAAGATGTCCAAAAAATCCTCATGCTGTGCTCCTTAATCAACCAGCGTTTCGCCCGCTAAAAGGGTATCCAGGTCGGCTGAAACTTGTTCTTTCAGGTTTTGAGAGAATCCGACGTGCACGGCTTGCACGATACCTTCCCGGTCAATGATGATGGTCTGAGGGATCTGTTGCGCGCCATAGGCTTGACCTACTGTACCGTCGGTGTCCAGAATGACGTCCAGGTCCAGGGCCAATTTTTCAACAAAAGCTGCCACCTTATTCTTGGGCTCCTTGAGGTTCAGGGCGTAGACGTGGACGTTCTTGTCTTTGTATTGCTGGGCCAACTGAGAAATCTGCGGCATGGTCATTCGGCAGGGTCCACACCAAGTCGCCCAGAAATCCAAGACCACGATGTCTTTTTTCTTGTGATCAGCCAATTTGGCTGATGACCCGTCAAGTTTGTCTAATTCAAACAATGGTGCGGCTTTGCCCACAAGCACGGGTTTTTGTTCAGCTGAGCGCTGCAGATTGAATTGTGAAACTGATTCGGCATGTTCCGGCGCTTTGAATTGGAAGACGCCGTCAAAAGGCGTCGTTTGCCAGTCTGAGAAATCAAGCGCCATGTTGATTTCAGCACCATTAGTGGGGATGAGCTTGGACAAGTCGGGTGCGATTCTTCGGAGTGTCATGGTTGCTGTGTCAATCCAGACGTTCATATCTACATTGCGTTTTTGGAAATAGATGCGTTGATAAGGTTGATCATCGATGGTCTCCGAACCCATGTCGACCATCCATGTCACATCGCTAAGGAAGCTGGTTGCATCCTCAATGTCGGTTAACATCCACAGGAACGCTGTAGCCCCGCCACTGAAACTTGAGACGATGGGATCTGCCAGCATGAGTTCCTGGATCGATGCGGGAGCCGGGGAGGTCCTCACCTGCGCCAAATCAGGTACATAGGCATGCACCTGATTGCCGTCGCTGATGAGGGTCACGCCTCGTCCGCTCAGTCGCTCCAAGTGGAGTTTGTTGGGAGCAGAAAGCGCAAATCGATAACGGGCTTTTTCATCTATTTTCTGAGCGCCCTGGAGGACGTTGATGTGTAAATTGAACGAACATGACGCGAAGTCACGTTGAGAAACAGCTGCCGCATAATCACGTAGAGTAGTTTTGGCAGATTCATCGATTTTGATTTTGGGTTGTGCACTCAAGGCGGTGCACATGAATGCGATAGCTAGGAACCGAACAGACACGTTTTCTCCTGACAGATGATGACCCCAGAACAGATTACGTTCCTTTCGTGGAACAGTTCACATAACATCGCATTTCGTTGCTTGAAAGGCTGAATGGGTGGGTCTAGACTTAAGATTCTAAATAGATGCGCGGTTCTTGACCGCCCGCATATTCTACACGAAGCGCGCCACGCTGTCCTTCGTGTCCTTAAGGATGGCCTTTGCGCGTTACCTCGCCATCTCAATTTGTGTTTTTCAGAATCCTGACCAGCGTATGGATGATGGTGGTTTTTGTGTCCATGGCTCTGGCTGAAGAACTGCGTGTGCCCTATGGTTCGTTTGCCGTGTTCGACGCCTTTCCAGGCATGTTCCATTTCACGAAATGGATACAGACCGATGTGTTAATGAGGGTGTTTTTGGGCTTTTTTGGATCGCTCGGCTGCTTGGTTGCGCTGGGCTGGGCGCGAAGGCCCGTGTCGTTTCTTTTGTGGTACGCATGGATCGGAACACTCTTAGTAAGCGAGTCTACCCGGGACGTAAGTGCTTATTTCGGTGAATGGCTGTTATTGGTTTGCGTCGTCACGCCCAGTGGCGAGCCCGCAATGTTTGGTGGCAATCGTCAGCATCGCTTCTGGCGGCCGATGGCTTTGATTTGCCATGCTTCTTGGTATTTATGCGTGATTACGGTGGTTCTGACGGCCATTCATCGTGTGAGCCAAACCGGAATGGATGTGGTGTTTGTCGTGTTGTTCGGCCTGTCTAGCCTGGGCCTATTGACGACGCTACCTCGTTACCGTCACGTGGGTTGGTGGATATTGGTCATGGGTATATGTGTGATGGACTGGACTGTAGGAACGCCCGTACCCGTGGTTCCCTACCTGTTATGTGCGGTCTTGGCATTTGATCGACGGTGGTATCGCGGAAAACAAGGCGTGCTCTACTTTGATGGGGTATGTGGTCTGTGTAACGGTTTCGTCGACTACCTCATGTCTGAGGACGATGCAGCCAACTTGAGGTTTGCAGCCATACAGTCTGAATCAGCCCGAGAACATTTGGAGTCATCTCTGATTGACAATTTGGACACGGTGATTTTTCAACAGCAAGGGCAAACCTATCTGCGCAGCGACGCAGCCTTGCGCGCAACGGCCTCATTGGGTGGGCCCTTTGTGTTCCTTTATGGGCTGCTGCTGGTGCCCCGCACAATTCGAGATATGGCTTATGATGCACTTGCCCGATCCCGCTATCGCTTCTTTGGGAAACGCGAGACCTGCCGCCTGCCAAGCGCGGACGAACGAGACCGGTTCCTGGATTAAGTTGTTTCAGCTCAACAACTAATGTTATAAGGACGGGACTTCAATCAATTTTCTATGGTGGAGGCAGGATGGCACTCGATCCTTTAACCCAAAAACCCATTCGGCGCGGGGCATATCCAGAATTAACGGTGCCCGCCGTTTTGGTGGGTTATATCCTTGGCATCCTGTTGGCGGTTGCCATTGGTTACGCTGCTCTGATTCTGGGTTTTTCCATTGAAGGATCGGAACTGGCCGCAATCCTTGGATTTGCCATCTTACGTGGCGTGATGGGGCGGGCCAGTATCATTGAAAACAACATCAACCAAACCATCGCTAGTGCCGTAAACGGAGCCTCTTCCGGCATGATGTTTTCCGTGCCTGCACTGTTTATTTTGGGCTACGACGACTTTAACCGGGCGTTTATGGTGTTGGGTTGTGTTGCAGGTGCCGTCATGGGCATTTGTTTCGTGATTCCGTTACGCAAGCAAATGATTGACTTCAACCGCTTGGCCTTCCCGGGCGGTATCGCCGTGGCGACCATCTTAAAGTCACCGGGTGCCGGCATTCAAAAAGCCTATTTATTGTTGGGCGCTGCACTCGTAAGTGCGGTCGCTCAGTTCTTCGTCCAATTCTACGAAGTGGAGACTTTCAATTTGGGTCTCCAACTGGGTTTACCTGAATTCATGAACGGGATCTGGTATTTGTCGCTGTTGACCGTGGGCGTTGGTTTTCTCTCCGGCAAAGGCGGCATCTACTTCATCATCGGTGGCTATGTGTGTTATTGGATTTTGGCTCCCATCATGAACGCAGCGGGCATTCTGCCATCCCCCGCCGAATTGGAAGGTTCCTCGATTACGGGCTTTCTGAGACTTTCGCTGTATCGCCCGTTGGGCATTGGTATGTTGATTGGCGGTGCACTTACCGGCATCGCGTTAGCCTTTCCGCTTATTGTGAGTGCCGTGCGCAGCATGCAGTCTGCCGCCAAGGCGGGAACCCAACACGCAGAAGACGAGATGCCTATTAAGTTGATGTACTTCGCAATTGCAGGCGCGTTCATGCTCCTGTTCCTGATGTCGATTTTCTCAACCGAACACATGACCCTGTGGCGCGCAGGTGCCATGGCCCTGCTTGGCACGCTTTGGGTTTGGGTTGCTGGGGTGGTTTTGTCTGAGTGCATCGGCAGAACCAATTGGTCTCCCTTGAGTGGGATGACCCTGATTGGTATCACCATCTTGATTTTTGTCGCCAGCGGGCTACCAGACCGAGAAGCAGTCATCGCCTCGGTCATGGTGGGTGCCGCCATGTGCGTGGCCATGTCTCAGGCCACCGACCTGATGTTGGATATGAAAACGGGATACATGGTGGGGTCCCAGCCGCGTAAACAACAGATCGCCCAGTTGTTGGGCACCTGGTTAGGGCCAATTGTCGTCATGACAGTGATCATCATTCTGCATAAATCATCAGGGCTGGGCAGCGATAAACTGCCGGCACCGCAAGGGCAGGCGTTGGCCAGTGTGATCAGTGGGATTTTGGGTGGTGATGTGCCAGTCGATAAATATGCATCGGGCGCATTCTTGGGTGCCTTGCTCAGTGCCAGCGGCATTGGTGGCCTGGGCGTTTTGGTCGGTTTGGGCTTTTATTTGCCCTTCCATATTGTGTTGACGTACACCATTGGCACCATCTCACGCATTCTCGTGGACAAATTCAAAGGTGCCAAATTCAGTCATAACGTCGGTATACCCATTGCCGCAGGATTGATTGTCGGGGAAGCGCTCGTGGCGGTAGGTGCGGCTATTATCAAGGTATTGGAAGGGATGTAGGCCATGCATGTGATTGGTTATGTATTGATCGGTGTTGGTTTTCTCGTAGGGGCCCTAGCTTCTGTGTGGCAAGTGGAAGGCATCTTGGTGAATTTGTATGCTGTGGGGGGAGCCATGGGCATGGTCGGTGTCATCATGGCGCGGTTAGGAACACGACGCCTCCATCGTTCTGAAGCGCGCATGAGCGCCAACCTGGACATCGTTAAGTCATCCCTGAATGCATTGATCCAAGCCGTCGACGACTTGGACGAGCAGAAAACGGACCTCAGTGTGTATGAGATTCATCACCTGATTGATGATCGCACGGTCGAAGCTATCGAATCGTTTGTGGAAGCACGTGAGAGTATTGCCCATGCTCATGGTCTACAAGCCTATGCGGATCTCATGAGCCATTTCGCATCTGGAGAAAGGGCCTTAAATCGCGCTTGGTCGGCATCGACGGACGGTTACATTGACGAGGTGCACGAAAGCCTCTCAAGAGCAAGGCAAGAACTCCAGGCGGCTGGCCAACTGTTATCCGCTGTCGCTTGACTTGCTGATTGAAATCCCGCGTCAATCCATCGTCGTGCTCGTGGGTGGAACGCCCACCCAACAGCAATCGTTGGCTACCAAATGGTTCGGGAGGGAGGCGACTTTTGTCTGGGGGGACGAAGATCACACCGCGCCGCCCTATGTCGCCCGTCGATTGGTGGCAGGCCAGCAGGTGGTTATTTGTGCCCGCAACCATACAATTCAACAAAGGAGTTTCTGGATCCAATGGGCGCGAAAATATCATCTCGACGCCTTTGCCCTGGTCGTGGCCGATCATTACCAGGTCTCGCTGAAGAGTCTTCGCAAACTGGAGGGATTTGCCGACGTGTTCGTGGTCCCCAAGCATGCCGACGTCGTGGTTAATCACACCCGTTTACCTTTGGATTTGCGTCACATGCACGGACCGTTTGATGTCGTTGGAGACGTGCACGGATGTTTTGACGAATTGCTGGATTTGTTGCAGTTATGTGGATACGTATTGCGTCGTGATGAGGGCAGTTGGCTCCAAACTCATCCACAAAATAGAATTCCGGTATTTGTAGGGGATCTTGTCGACCGAGGACCTGATGTGATGGGTGTTTTGAACCTGGTGATGGACCTCTGTTATCGAGGCCAAGCCCTTTGTGTTTTGGGCAATCATGACGACAAACTGAAACGAAGGATGCAGGGTCACGATGTAACCGTCTCGCCCGGTCTCCAAGTGAGTCTCGATCAGTTGACCGGTGCATCCCCAAACCTGCGCGAGAAAATCATTCAATTTATCGATCATTTGGAGCCCCAATTACTGCTCGACGGTGGCCGACTTGCCGTGTCGCACGCCGGCCTGAAGGAAGAATTTATCGGCCGAAGGTCTACGCGGATCAAGCATTTCTGTCTCTATGGCGACCCCACCGGGGAGTTGGACGAATTTGGGTTCCCCGAACGGTACCCCTGGCAGGAGGAATACAGAGGCGATACGCACATAATCTACGGGCACACACCGGTGCATGCGCCCTGTTGGATCCACAAAACCGCCAATGTTGATACCGGATGCGTGTTTGGTGGTTTGCTTACGGCGGTTCAATACCCGGAATTGACGTTTTCTTCCATTGAAGCCAAGTGCGTCTACTATCACGCGCCCAGGCCGTTTCGTCGTGAAACACCTTGAATTAGGCGAGGCGAATGCTATATCTATTCGCGGAGGTTAGTGATGCGTTGGATGGGATTGTTCCTGTGTGTTGTCGGACTGGCACAGAGCCGACCGGAATTATTGACATGGCAGAGTCGATATCCGCAAAGGATGACGATGTCTGAGGCCGGAAAACGAGCAGAGCATGCCTTCACACGGGCTGCGTTTTCCAATATCGTCACCACGGATCAAGGTCGTGTGACGGCCAATACCGGCAATCTCGATGCCGTCATTTTCTGTCACGAGGGCACTCATGGTGTGATGTTTGATTTGGCGTTAACCGCGTCGCATGCTCATTTGGAAGAGGCAAAACGCACATTGAATTACCTGAGCGATCTTCTAGATACACAAGCAAGTGATTCGACCGGAAGACCGGTGGGTCAGAAGTTGTGGACCGATCGATCTCGATATCAACCTTTTGAACGCATTTTGGTCTATTTTGAAGAAATACCTGAATTTGGGGGTCATGCCTGGATTACCGTTGTGCCCGCATCGGCCCGGCCCGGTGACTACCAACAGTGGTTTCAAACCGAAGGCAAAACTCGCGGTCAGTTTGAATTTCGCGGGCTGGATGTTGGAACTTATGAAGTGCGCCTTCACAGTAAGAGTGGCGATCGTGAGGTGCGGTTGCGCCACGCTTTTGCGGTGGGTGGCAGCGCAGCGGTAACACCAGAGACCCCACGGGTTCTGGATTCTGGGATTGTCGTGCGGACCGAAAAACAAGTTTACACAGTCAACGAACAAATAGCAGTCACGTTCCAGGGTCTTCCTGCCGATACCGATGACGAATGGATCACCGTGGTTCCCTACGATGCAGCCGCGGGGGCATATAAACAGTGGTTCTACACCAACCAGAAAAAATCGGGCACGCTCGATTTTCATGGATTGCCCGCTGGCGAGTATGAAGTGCGGTATTACCGGTCATTTGACGATAAACAGACACGTGCCGCCTATCGATTTACGGTACGTGCCAACTAGAAAGCCGTTTCACCGTCCAACTCATCTCCATAGTCAATTCCCAAATGACTGAGGATGGAGGGGCACATGTCCACCATCTGGGGGTTCTCCTTTTTGAGAGGGACCGACGTGAACAGGATGCCTTTCACCTCTTCGGGGTTCATGGAGCAATGATCGCCAGACCAGTTCTGCAGGTTGTCTGTGGTCATTTCTGCGGGCATGCCGCCCAAAGTCGTATCCCATGACACACGATATGGGTGCGCCGTAGCCACTCGCAGGTCTGGGGTGAATCCGCGATTGAAGCCACGATACATTTCATCTCGAGTAAACACCTTGCTAACCGGCTTGAGTCCTGTCTTCTCGTCCACAAAAGCCTCAAATTTCTCACGCAGTTCGGCACACAACGCATCATATGAATCGGGGTCCACGGACCCGTGTGGCTCGCGACCTTTCAAATTGATGAACACCATGCCCAAACCCATGGCATAGGCTTGGGTGTTTTCCCAGTCAACGGCCGAGAAGGGGGTGGATTGGTTCGCCAAATCATCTAATTTCATAGGGACGCCCAACACGTTCTTTTTTAATTTCAAATAGCCATTTTCCACCAGCCAGGTGTTGTAGTTGAAGTTGTGACGGAAAGACGCGAATCCATGGTCCGAGCAGACTATGAACACAGTCTTGTGGGGATCGATCAATGCCATTGCCTTGCCGACAATTTCATCCATCCGTCGGTAAGCCTGACGAAGCGCTTCCTGAAAGGGTGCCGCGCGTGACGCATCGTATAATGGGTGTTGTTCGTCCCAATGCCGCCACATCACGTGGGCGATGCGATCGGTATAGCTGAAGACCTGAACAAACAAATCTGATTGATCGTCTTTCAAGAAATCCACCATCAGTTGCTCAAACCGGTCCACGGTCATGTTCATGTCCTGCAGGAAGTGATCTTCACCCATCAATCCCGAACTAATGGTCCAGGTATCACAGGCCCATCCGATGGTTTTGTAGGGTGCTTTCTTCCAAATGGTCTTTGCCAGAGATTGAGGATAGGTCAGGGGTAACGGGTTGTCTGGGTGCAGATTGACGGGTGTCATGTACAGCTTAAAGTGGGGCTGTAACGACTCAAGATAGAAACGGACGAATCCTTTCACCTTGATCAGTGGGTTGAATCGGTAAGTCGTTTCGATGAAATCTGACCATTGGCCTTCCGCCACAAATACGTGTTTGTCGTTGAAAAAGACGTCGACACCTTTTTCCTTTACGGTGATCTCCGCGGGTAGGTGCAAGTCCTTTGGGACGTTGTAAGGCAACCCTTTGCGCAGTGCTTCGCGTTTGGCTTGAGCGTCATAAAAAAGTTTGTTGGGCGGTCCAAGAATCTCAGTCGGGTACGGCGAACTGCCCGTGAGCAAGTTCACCTGCACCGAGAACTGGTTACTGCCCGCTTCGAACAGTGGGTCATTCGTGTAAATAGATGGCTTACCCACAGTGGCCCGAATATCGGGTACCGGAAGCCCTGCCACCATTTGGCCATTGAGAGGTTCTGCCGGAAAGGTGACCGGCAACCTAATGATGGTGGCCTTTTTTCCCGCTTCATCCAATCGAGTCCACATGGGTTTGCCTTTGCGCACCGTGGTTGCCGCTGGCATTTCAGGAGGAATCCAGGCCACCACAGCGCGATAGACACCGTAGGCAGTACCCGATGCCAGAACCAGGGCCAGCACAATGCGGATCGTGGTTTTCATGATCCGCAAGACAAAGAAAAGCAGTAAGGCCATCAATCCAAAAGCACACAGTGGTAGTGCCCATCGATTAGCCTGTCCAAAAAAGACTTTCTCTGTGGTTTCGCCTTGCAGTGCATAGGAAGGCAGATAGGTGCCCTCCTTACGTTTGATGAAATCCAGGATTTCAGTCTTACCTGGATTCAGGCCTGTGGCAAAAGTGGACCAGCTTACCGGCGTTTGTGGCGGGTTCGTGGGCGTAAGTGCCGCAAACGAACCCGTCTCAGCGAGCTGTTTGAGGTGGGGTAGTTCTCCCTGTTCCATCATGTCGTGCACGATGTGATAGTCGGCGCCATCGAAACCGATTACGACCACTTTTTTCGCATCACTGGCAAATGTTGCAATGCAAATAAAGGCAAAGAGAACTGGTTTAACCATCAAACACTCCCAATGACAATTTCAAGGGCTAGAGTGTGTTCGACCCTATGCCAACTTGTCAACTGTGGGATGTTTGTTAGGACTGTGAAGTCGGCAACTTCTGATATGATTGGGACGATTTTCTGGGGTCGGGACTTGGAGGACGAGTGATCTATTTAGACAACAATGCAACCACGCCCCTGCTGGTTGAAGTTGCAGAGGCTATGCGCCCCTATCTGGATCGCGAATTTGGCAACCCAGGCGGCATTTACGATATCGGCAACAGAGCGAAAGTTGCAGTTGAAAAAGCGCGTTCAATCGTTGCGAAAGCTTTGGGTGCAATGCCATCTGAGATCACGTTTGCCGGATCAGGAACTGAGGCGGACAACCATGCACTGGTCGGAGCCGCGTTAATGGCACCACCTGAACGCAAGAAGGTGGTGGTTTCTGCTATTGAACATAGTGCTGTTGTGAAACCTGCTGGCTTTCTAGCTCGTTTTGGATTTGAAGTGGCAAGGGCCCCAATACACTACGACACAAATGGAGCCATTGACCCCCAACCAATACTTGACCTGATCGACAAAAGAACGGCCTTGGTGTCTCTCATGCACACCAACAACGAGACAGGTGTGGTCCTGCCTGTGAGGCCTGTGTTTGCACGGGCGGCAGAGGTGGGTGCCATCAGTCACTGTGACGCGGTTCAATCATTTGGAAAGATTGATGTGGATCCCGGCTTGTTAGGCTGTGATACCTTAACGATATCGGCTCACAAGTTCCATGGCCCTAAGGGCGTAGCCTGCTTGTACACCCGCAAAGGCGTCAGATTGGAGCCCTTGATTCATGGCGGATCTCAGGAAAACCAAAGGCGAGCTGGAACAGAGAATGTCATGGGAATTGTGGGCATGGGCGCGGCGGTGGCGGCGATCAATCTCGCCGAGATGTCGCGCGTCAAGACATTGCGCGACACGTTCGAGAACATGCTCTGTGATGAGATGGGTGATCGGGTTGAGATTCAATTCAGCCATCTGGAACGCGTACCCAACACTTCGTCTGTGAGATTTGTGGGACAGAACGCCAACATTATGTTGATCAAGTTGGACCGACATGAGGTTTGTGCGTCCACCGGTGCGGCCTGCCACTCTGGCGCTCTTTCAGTGAGCCCTGTCCTTCTAGCCATGGGTCTGGGAGAAGATGCTGCGTCGCAAACGGTTCGGTTTTCGCTTTCTAAACTGACGACACGCTCCGATGTTGAGGGCGCCATTGCTGCAATCAAAAAGATACTGGGATGATTTTCTTCACTTCAAAGTGCGATGGACTTAACATAGTTCTAAGACAAGCAATGGGAACATAATGGCTGGACAATCACTACAGGAACGCGTCCATCAACAAGTACTGGCTCAGTGCCAACAGTTGGGTTTAGAACTGGAGATTTGGCAGGTAGGCAATCAACCATTGTGTCTCTTGGGCAAGGGCGGCGATTTTCCTTCAGGTGACTTTGAGACTGCGTCCCGTCTTCAAGGACAACGATATGCCGTTGAGGTTCATGAGTGGTTGTATGTGGTCGATGCGACGGATTGCAAACTTCGTCCCAAATATTTGATACCCATCGTTCTTCAGGAAATGGCAGCGTGGACAGATTTGGTGGTCAATGCATCGGGGACGGACAAGGCGCTTGATCCCTTACTGGGTTTGTCTTTGATGACCGGTACCTTACTAATATCCAAGAACACACCCGGGCTTCTTAATTTGTTTGCGCGATTCGTGAAGGATGCACTCCAACTGGAAGCCGTGTTTCTGTACCTGCAAATCGATGAAGACGAAGCGGTGGAAGTGCTGGTGAGTGACGATGAATCATCAATTCGCGAATGGTTGGAAGACGCACAGGTGAAGGGACTCATCACCAAGATGCGCGCCATGCGCGAACGCGGTCTCTCGGTACAGACCGAACGTAACTTTGCTCCGGTCGTGCACCTTGAATTCGTCGAGGATGGACCTCGCGAGTTGGGTTATTTTGCCCTTGCTGCAAGCGACGCCAGTCGCTACCGCCCAGACATGGCGCACAGACTGAGCGCCGAACTAGCCTCGCTTTTTCAAAAATCACGTTTGGAAGACAAACGGGAGGCTCGTTTCATGTCGGCATCGACCGAAATGAAACGTTTGCAGGAAACCAATGCCGCGCTTCAAGCCGACCTGCGAAGTCAGGACCAAAAGTTGAATAGCTTGAATGCAGTGCACGATCGCTACCAACAACTGTTTGCCATGTTGAAGACCCTGCAACTTGTTGAGCGCGATCGCCATTATTTCAGTAAGATGCTTGATTTCGTGCGCACGTTCACAAAAGCTCAGACCGCGACGCTATGTTTCAGTGAAATTTCTGGCATGCGCTTGATGTATCTGATAAAGGAGCGTCCGCTTACGACGGTCACCTTTTCCGAACTGGATAGCGGTATTTATCACGACACCCTATTTTCGGGTACGACGTTTGTTTGGACAGGAACCGTCCAGCGAAGGTTCGAATTGCCGGGTGGACATCCGCGCGTGCGCAACTGTATGGCGGTCCCCTTCGATTGGATCGACATCCAAGGAGTTCTCCTAAGTGCCAATCACACGTCGTTTGAAAATCACGAAGAGACGCTGGAAATGATGCAGCAGTTTCTTGTCATGGTGCGCAATGATGCGTTACAGGCCTACAACATGCTTGAAGGGGCGTAACGCAACCCCGACTCAGCCAGCACGTATGTTTCCTAAGTCACTCAAGAGTTGGAGGCGTTATGTGGATACTGATGATGTGTGTTTTAGGTCAGACCGGTGAAGTTGATGCCATCAAGGAAGCCGCTTTGGGGTATTTGGATGGTTGGTTTCAATCCGATGCCAAGAAGATGGAGTCTGCGCTGCATCCCTACCTGCACAAGTTCCGCGTGAGCACAGTCAAGAATTCCAGCCATCAGTTTCTCGATGTGATGACAGCCGATGAGTTAATAGGTATTTCAGGCGTCAATCAACAGTGGGTCAAAGACAAGGGCCATGGTGAACCGGAGATCCTGTTCTACAATAGCGATATTGCCGTGGTCTTTGCACAATCCGATGGCTTTTATGATTTGATCAACCTTGCCAAGATCAATGGTTCCTGGAAAATTGTTCAAGTGTTGTGGCAGGTGGGTGAGGGTAAATCGCAAGCACCATGAAGTGCGTGAACCCATTGGTTTGATTCTCGTCTTTATGCGGGAGCCTGTGTTAGGATCAGCGGTTGCGCCCGAAGGAGGCTCACTTTGCCGATTGATCCGAAGCTCATCAGAAATTTCTCCATCATCGCCCATATCGACCATGGGAAATCGACATTAGCCGATCGGTTTTTGCAGAACACGGGATCGGTGGCCGATCGCGAATTGCGTGAACAAATGCTGGATGACATGGATCTGGAGCGGGAACGCGGCATCACGATCAAAGCTCGGTCCGTGACCATGAATTACAAGGCAAAAGACGGCCAAACCTATCAATTCAACCTGATCGACACTCCCGGCCACGTAGACTTCTCCTACGAAGTGTCGCGTAGCCTTGCCGCATGTGAAGGCGCCATTTTGGTGGTGGATGCGGCGCAGGGCGTGGAAGCTCAAACGCTGGCCAATGTCTACCTCGCGCTGGAAAACGATCTACACATATTACCGGTGCTCAATAAAATTGATCTTCCTTCGGCACAACCCGAAAACATTCTCGAACAAATCGAGAACGTCATTGGGTTGGATACACATGCTGCACAGTTGATATCGGCAAAGACAGGAGAGGGCGTTGAGGGCGTGTTCGAAGCCGTTGTCCGGGAGTTTCCACCTCCAGCTGGTGAGCTCGGTGGGCCCCTCCGCGCCTTGATTTTCGATGCCTGGTTCGATTCGTATCGCGGTTTGATTATCCTTGTGCGGATTGTGGATGGAGCCATAAAACGCGGTGATAAGATCAAGTTCATGGCAACCGGTAGCGAGCACCAAGTGGACGAGGTGGGCATTTTTGCACCGAAAATGTCCAAAACCGACGCGTTGGGTTTTGGTCAAGTGGGCTACGTGATAGCTACCATCAAAACATTGGACGAGGCTCGTGTGGGCGATACGATTACCACGGCGCGGCACGGGGCCAATAAGGCCTTACCCGGTTTCAAGGAATCGAAGCCCATGGTTTTTTCAGGACTTTATCCTGTGGAAGCCAAAGACTATTCTGATTTGCGTGATGCCATGGAGAAACTGCAAATCAACGACACGTCATTTGTATTTGAACCCGAAACATCCATTGCCTTGGGCTTTGGATTTCGTTGTGGTTTTCTCGGTCTCCTCCATATGGAGATTATTCAAGAGCGTTTGGAACGTGAGTTCAACCTGGACCTCATCACCACCGCACCGGGTGTGGAGTACCGCGTGACGACCGTAACGGGCGAGGTGGTATATGTGGATGCACCCAGCAAGCTGCCTCCCACCGCCGAGATTCAGTTGTTTGATGAACCGTTTATTCGTGGCACGATCCTCACGCAAAAAGACTTTGTCGGTGCGATCCTCAAACTATGTGAAGAGCGAAGGGGTTTGCAACGCAAATTGGAGTACGTTTCTGAAGACCGGGTTCTGATCGAGTACGATTTACCCCTTAATGAAGTGGTCTTGGATTTTTACGACAAGCTGAAATCCGTTTCCAAGGGCTATTCATCGTTTGATTACCACGTGGAAGGGTACTGGACGTCTAACCTGGTGAAGTTGGATATTTTGGTGAACGGCGATCTGGTGGATGCCCTATCGCTGATTGTCCATCGCGACAAGGCAAATCACAAAGCCCAGGCCTTAACCGTCAAAATGAAGGAGCTGATCCCGCGTCAAATGTTCGATATTGCGATTCAGGCTGCGGTTGGCAACCGCATCATTGCGCGGACTAATGTGAAGGCCTTGCGGAAAAATGTCTTGGCCAAATGTTACGGCGGTGATATTACACGTAAACGCAAGCTGCTCGAGAAGCAGAAAGAAGGCAAGAAGCGGATGAAGTCGGTGGGTAAAGTGTCTATTCCGCAGGAAGCGTTTCTCGCCATGTTAAAGGTGGATCAGTGAACCAAATCAGTCTGACTGCTGCCCAAAAACGTAGTTTGAAATCGGCGGCGCACCACTTGAAAGCGGTGGTTCAAATGGGTAAAGAAGGGCCCAGTCAAGGGTTTGTTCGTGAACTTGATGTGCAACTCAATACCCATGAGCTCATGAAATTCCGCGTGCTCAATAACTGCCTTGCCAGTCGTGAAGACATAGAGCATGCAATTGTTTTGGCCCATGCCGTGCTGATTCAGCGCGTGGGTCATGTATGGACCATTTTCCGCAAACGACACGAAAACTCTGCCTTCCCCGAGATTTGATGCCTTGACTCACGAATTGACGCACCTAGACCGTGATGGATCTGCCCGCATGGTGGATGTGACTCAGAAGCCGGTCACCGTGCGTAAGGCCGTAGCTGAAGGAAGTATCAGCCTGTCGGCTCAAGTGATCGGCCAATTGGAGCGTCTCAAAAAGGGCAATGCCTTTGAAGTGGCGCGTTTGGCGGGCATAAGTGCCGCTAAGAAGACTTGGGACCTGATCCCTCTTTGCCATCCGCTGGCATTAAGTGGGATTGACGTTGAGTTTCAACCCGATGCGGAGCATCAGGTGGTTTGGGTTCGCGCTTCGGTCACTTGTAGTGGCCAGACTGGCGTGGAAATGGAGGCCATGACCGCAGTTTCTGTGGCCTTGTTAACGATTTACGACATGACCAAAGCCGTTGCGCGCGAGTCCGTGATCAGCAATGTACGCTTAATTGAAAAGGTAGGTGGCAAGACTGGCCACTGGAAAAGGAAACCGAAGGGATGAATATGAGATCGATGGGTTTGCTGGCGTTTTTGAGTAGCCTGTTGTGGGCACAGCCTCAGGACTACAACGAGCGGGGATTCGATCCTCGCGTGGATTACAACCAGATGTTCTTGGACTCCGCGAACTATGGCATTCCCTGGGATGATCGCAACCTAGATTTGACCCTTGAGGATTTGAGTGTGCTGCCTGATGGCGAATTCGAGGACACCCAAAAGATTCCCTTGTTCTTCAGGGTAGGGTTCCGCAAGGCGAATCCCGACATGCGTACTTTTGGCGAAGGTCAATACCCTCGATCGGCACCGGAGGTTTATCAACTCAATCATGGTGGACCTCTCATTGATGGCGTCTTTGTGAAACACGAACATCGAGCGGGTGTACCCATCGTCAACAACGGCGAAGTGGACTTTACTAGCCAACCGGGTAGCGCGGAATCGGCGATTTCCATCAATCCCATGAACACCAATCGCGTGGTAGCCGGCATTAATTGGGGGGCAGGCGGTCAAGGCATGCTCTATTCCAGCGATGGGGGCGCCTCTTGGAATTTCTCAACGGTGTTGAGCGGATCTTGTTGCGATCCAGCTGTCGCTTGGTCACCGGATGGCACGGTGGCCTACACCGTCACCCTTTCCAATTGCGGCGTTTTTTCCGCATGTGCGGTTCATTTCTATCGCTCCACCAACAATGGACAAACATGGATAGGACCTGTGGCCATTACGAGCGGGCAAACAAGTGACAAGGAATATATCCATGTAGATACACATCCCACGTCGCCCCATCTTGGCAATATCTATGTCACTTGGCACGATAACAATGTCCTCAAATTTGCACGATCCACAAACGGTGGTACTTCTTTTGATCCGCAGATCCAGTTTGCGGGAAGTCAAGGCATCGGCTCGGATATCACCTCAGATTCCGCGGGAAATATTTATCATTTCTGGCCTAGCACCTCCAATGGCAGCATCCAAGTGGCCAAGTCCACTAATGGCGGAACATCGTTTGGCACGCCTACGCAAGTGCATGACACATTTGCGTCATTTGACTACCCTATTCCTTCGTTTGATAACCGTCGTGCATTTGTTTATGTCGCTGCGGATGTGGACCTGAGTGGTGGCCCTTTTCACGATCGTATTTACGCAGTTTGGAATGATACCAACGCACCTGAATCAGGGACGGCCGCCAACAATCACAGCTTGATCGAAGTGGCGGTCTCGGACAACGGTGGCGCCAGTTGGACCATCACCAATCCACACTCCCTAGCTGATGTGCTCACCGTGGATCGATTTAACCCCTGGCTGGAGGTCGACGAACAGGGGGTTGTTCACGTGATCTTTTATGACACCCGCAACGATGCGCAACGGCGCAAACCCGATATCTATCATGCGGCGTCCGAAGATGGCGGTAGTACTTGGACGACCCCGTTCCGTGTGACGGCCGTCAGTTCCAACTACATTAACGACAGTTTTCAATGGGGCGACTATGCTGGATTGTCAGTGGTGTCTTCCCGGATCAGGCCTAGCTGGACGGACAATCGATCAACCGTCGAAGGGTACACCGCACTCATGGAGCAGATGATCGTGCAGGGAGACTTCAGCTTGTCTTCAGCCAACAATACCCGCAAAGCGGTATGCCCTGGTGAGACGACTTCTTCGATCACTTTAGACCTTGCCCCTATTGACGGATTCACCGGAACCGTGGATCTCGATTTTCAATCGTTACCCGCAGGCGTGATGGGCTCGATTAGTCCCATGTCGGTCGTCGTTCCCGGGAGTGCCACAGTGACGTTGACGCCCAACAGCCCAGCCGTTGGTGATTACGACATCGTCGTGGAAGGTACTTCTGGTTCACTGACCCACGACATCACTCTTGACTTGTTTGTGCGAGGTCCGCTCAATGTGATTTACCCGCTCTGGCAAAATACGGGACTTTTTAATGCCGACTACGATTTTGATACCAATGGCGTGATCGACATCGCAGACGAAGTGGCGGCCGTTGACTGCTTGGAATAGTCTCAACGGAGTGGCGTGTATTGCCGATAGGCTTTTGCCTTTACTTCTGGTGCCAGCGACAGCGCGGCTTTCTTGTCGCGTTTGAATTGGGCCCAACCTTCGGCTCCGATCATAGCCGCATTGTCGGTGCACAATTTTGGCTGTGACACAAAAAATGGGACCTGATGGCTGTCGGCCAGATGGGCCGCTTGTGCGCGCAAAGCCGAATTGCAGGCGACACCACCGCCCAATAACAAGGAACGCCAATGACCATGGTTTAAGGCGATCCCCACTCGATCCAACAGGTGACGGACCAGGGCGTGCTGAAACGAGGCACACAAATCGCTCTGGTTCTGTTGGGTTTTGAATGCCGAAGGGTCCGATTCTATGTGTCTTAAGGCCGCCGTCTTATAACCGCTGAAACTGAAATCAAGCGATCCATCGCTGATCTTGGGTTGGCGGAAATGGAATCTCCGGTAGTCTCCAGATTGAGCCATGCGATCGATCTGTGGACCGCCGGGAAATCCCAATCCCAGCATTTTGCTCAACTTATCAAAGGCCTCGCCAGCCGCGTCGTCCCTCGTTTTGACGAGCAGATCGAGTTCTTCTTGTTCGTCAACGGAAAATAAGTGGCTGTGTCCACCTGACGTAATCAAAGCAAGTGCAGGTAGGGGAGGTGTACCATGTTCAAGAAAAATAGCGCGTACATGTCCACGAATGTGGTTCACAGAAATCAGGGGGAGCCCGCTACTAATCGCTAAACCTTTGGCAAAGTTAACCCCCACCAACAAGGAACCGATCAGGCCAGGTCCTGATGTGACCGCTATTCCGGCCATATGCTTCAAGGTCATGTTGGCCTGATCAAGGGCCTTTTGGCACACATCAGCAATGTCACGAACATGCGCGCGGCTTGCAATTTCAGGCACAACGCCATGGAACGGTTTATGATCCTTGTCCTGGCTAGCGACTACATTGGAAAGGATCGTTCCGTACTCGCCTATTACCGCGGCGCCCGTATCATCACACGATGATTCAATGGCCAGTAAGAACCGTTCACTTGTTTTGCTCATGCTTTATAGTGCCGGCTCAAAGTTAATATAAGGGGCACACGATTGAGTACGTAGATGCCCAATGGAATACCTACCACCGTAAGACAAAGTGCATAACCAATCGCCAAAGCCAGGAATCCCAATTCCCATCCGAGTATGAAGAACCAAATCACACGTAATATGAATGGGAAAGGTTCAGGGTGAGTGCCTGCTGGACAAACATCGCATATCTCGGCGGTTTCGTGCAAAAACAAGGCGGTGGGGAGCCTATTCAAAAAGAGCACCCCAAAGGGAAGACCGATCACAGAGGCACACAAAAGATAGCCCGCAATCGCGACGAGACCGCCGAACCACCAGCCGATCAATAGGAAATAGACGAAACGTAACAGGATCATTGGCTATTCATCCAAGTTCGCGGGTCTGGTGTAGTTGAATTCAATGGCTTTCAGCTGCCTCCCATCTCTTAACTCAAGATACGTGGTACTCGTAAACTTGGTTGCGTCGAAGATATAAACCTCCATACGAACCTGGATCGGCGTTTTCGTGGTTGGGTCAAAGGTCTCACCCCGTAAGATCAAGATCCTGCCCTCCCCGTCGTATTCGCCTGTGAGAAATAAGGGCGTTGTACTGGTGGAGTTCACCCACCAAAAGTAATACGCATCGCGTAACTTGTCATAACCCATTTGACCAAGGCCATGGAAGGCTTGTTGAGACAGTTGCGCATGCATATCGATGGCAAGCACACGACCGTCAAGGATGGACGTTAGGCTGGCATGTCCGGGCGATTCGATAGGTGCCGCCGTTGGGTCCGACCAAATACTAAGCGTCACATCCCAATCACCCGACAAAACCATAAGATCTCGATGTCGTTGATCGGGCAAGGCATGATTCTTCCAATCAGGATCTGTTTGACATGAAATGGCCAGAATCAAAAGGACCAATGGTTGCTCCCCGTCTCAAAAGTGATCCTTAGCTTGACGCAAAACTCGAAAAACTTCCACTGGTTCGTCTGATTCCGAACCGTGATTCTTGGCAAATGCAATGACTTCGGGGATTTGACAGCGCATAAACGGATTGGTCTCGCGCTCCTCGAATAGTGTAGATGGTGTGCTGACCGAGTTTAAATGATTCAGCCGTGTTGTAATGGCTCGGTTGTTGGGCTCGACCATCTGAGCAAACCGAAGGTTGTTGGCCGTGTATTCATGGCCAAAATAGAGCTTTGTATCATCGGGTAAGGCACCAATGACGAGGTTCAGGGATGTATACAGGTCATTGGGCTTTCCTTCGAAAAGACGTCCGCAACCAGCGCCAAAAAGGGTGTCTCCGGTGAAGAGGGACCCCTCAATTCGATACGAAATGGCGCCCATCGTGTGGCCAGGATTGTATAAGACTTCGATGTGAATGCCTTGCCAGTCCCAATAATCTCCGTGTTCATGGTAGACGTTTTGGCCTGGTATGCGCGTCCGATCCGAAATGTGACCGTGAATTTCAATGCCTGGGAAACGCTGTGCCAAATCTGAGTTTCCTCCGACATGGTCCCAATGGTGATGGGTGTTGAGGATGCATGTCAGTTCAACTTGATATCGTGAGATTGCTGCCATCACCGGGCCTGTTTCGGAAGGATCGACAATGGCGGCTTTGCGGTTGGGCGCCACAATCAGGTAAGCATAATTGTCCTTCAGGCAAGCAATAGGAATGATTGTGGTCACTGCATCCTGGCTCGGATCTGATCTGCAACCTCAGGCTGGTTTGTGGACTCGGCGATTTCCAGAACGTTGAGGCCCTCGGACGACCTAAGATTTGGGTCGGCGCCCGCACGGAACAAGATATCGACCAAGTGCACATATCCCTTTTTGACCGCCCACATCAACGCGGTTTCGCCCAATGCGGTCTGCTGATTGACATCCGCACCATTCTTGAGCAGGTTGTTGACGGACTCCATCTGGTTGTTCATGACCGCGTGAATCAACGCGTTCCCCCCGTAGTGATTGGTCATGTTTACGTCGGCACCTGATTTCAGGAGGATGTCTACCACTTCGGTTTTCCCATTTGATGCCGCATACATCAAAGCAGTCCATCCATGTTCGTAGTCTTTGAAATCGATGACGGCGTGGTGAGCGATGAGTTTTTTGACGATACTCACGTGACCTTCGCGGGCGGCCATGATCAGTGGCGTGTGTCCTACGTGATTGGCGGCGTGAACGGCAGCACCGCGTTCAATGAGCAGGTCCAGCACAGACTCGTGTCCCTTCCAGGCAGCAAACATGATGGGCGTGAAATCGCCTGACTTGATGTAGTTGACGTCTGCGCCCTGGTCCAGCATTTCTTTTGCTTTGGCTTCGTTGCCGATAATCACCGCTTTCAACAGCTCGTGATTGACATCCTGAGCGTAGCTCACCATACACCAAAACATCAGTGAGCAGACGACCTTGATTTGATTTGAAGCGATCATGGAAGTCTCCACGTTCATATACGAGACTTTTCGGGACATTGATCATGAATCTTTAGTCAATCTAATGTCTTAAAGCTACTTTGTCGACCTCATGGACCCTGTGATAGGCTTGCACACTAAGTCAACCGGGAGCGTGGTTCATGCCATCCAGCAGTCGGATTGTTTGGGTGATCTTCGGATGTGTGTGGTTTCTTGTGGTGGGGCTCATTTGGCGATTTGTGGCCGGGCTAGAGCCGGGCAGTTTGCCCTTTCAGATGTGGTACTACATGATTCGTCGGCTAAAGCCGTTTATCTTACTGGCAAGCGTATTGACATTAGGTGCACTCCTGGCTGTGCTGTGGAAGCGGGCACATCCCTCAATCAAAGATGTGCTCGAATTGTGTTTGTCGTTGAATTGGCCCTTTTTGATGTTGATTTGGGCGCTGATCAATGTGTTGTTGTTGGGGTCCAGTTACGAGTCAATCTCCGCGATGAAGCTCGAGTCAAGACAGGGTAATGGGTTTTTCTTGGCGATTCCTTGGTTATCGCTGTTGGCTGTGACGCCGATGATTTTGCTACTTGCGAAATTGGCCCGACCTGAAGCGACGAAACAAGGTTTCGGGGCCATAGCTGCTGTGGCTTGTTTGGCTGCCCTCTGTTTTCTCATGGCCGTCGTTCTGTTGCGATGACGGCTTTCACTTGAACTTATGTGGGATAAGACTATAATAGCCAGCCGTGCCGCTATAGCTCAGTTGGTAGAGCGACGGATTCGTAACCCGTAGGTCGGCAGTTCGACTCTGCCTGGCGGCACCAGTTTATTGTTCCACCGGTCCCTTGTAGTGTCCGTTTTCCCATATGCCCGTTTGGAACACTTCATATTCGAGTTTTTCATCGAAAGGGTTGAAGCCTGCACCACCAGTGGCTGAACCTGTTTGCGCACGAGGTTTGGGTTTGTACATGGTACCTTCACCATGAAAACGGCCCTGAACGAATGAACCTACATATTTTTCGGTTATGCGATTGAACGTACCGAAACCTTCGAAGGTCCCTTTTTGCCAACCGCCCTGATAGCTGATCGAGGTCTCTGGTCGAAAGGGCTCGCCAATCGGTGCCCATTCCATCAATCCCTCACCCGAACGAAAGCCATGTTCAAAAGGCCCGTCGTACCTCAGTTTCAAGGCTTCGCCTGTATAACTCAATTTGGCGTGGGTATCCTGAAAGGCCCCGTCCTTCATGATGCCTTTGTAACGAAGCACCTCCTTCTTGCCCGAAAAGCCTTTGAGGGTGCCTTTGCCCTCAGGGTGATTGTTTTTTGTTTTTCCGGACCACTCCAGTCGGTCAATGGCTGGAACGCCTATTTCAACCGCAAAACCATCTCTTGGTAAAAAGACTTCTCCCCCAGTTTTCAAAGGGACCCAATCAGACTGCAACCACAATGCAGCGAAAGTGAGAAACATCATGGGACACCTACCTCCGATACCCAAGAAACCACAACTCATAACGAGGGTCAACCTGAAACAATAAACGCGGAATCAGCTTGCTAGGTCAGGTAGGGTTCTTTAAGATCATGTATCAATAACCCAGCCATAAAGGATGTCAATGATTGACCCAATGGGTAGTGAACACAGGGACGTAGCAAAGCAGCGGATCTATCCAAAGATCTGGATGTTTTGTGTATGCATGCTGACTTGGGTCGTGTTTTCTGGCTTGTTTGACCCGTTCCACCTAAGCCTGGGTGTGATCTCATCGCTGATTGTGACATGGGCCGGAACCGACATCCTGTTCCCCGACGACCAGTCCAAACCGCCAAGCGTTGCATTTTCTTTAGGATTTGTTCCCTATCTAGCATGGTTGTTGTACAAGATTATTTTGGCGAATTTACACGTGTTTCGTTTGGCATTAGCACCCGATGTCAAACACCGCATTGAGCCTTCCATCATCAAATTCAAAACCAATCTGAAATCCGATTTTGCAAAATTCATTTTGGCAAATTCCATTACCTTGACACCCGGTACCGTTACCATTCGCATTGAAGACAATGAGTTTGTGGTGCATGCCATTGACTCGGTCGCAGCAGAGGGACTCCAGTCAGAAATGGAACTTAGGGTGGCGAAGCTGTTTGGAGAGGTGCCATGAGACTGTTCCTAAACGCATCAGGCCTCATCATGTTCATCTTAATGACTGCGATTCTATATCGCGTGGCACGCGGTCCTACCGTCATCGATCGCATTGTCTCTGCCAATATGATTGGCACCAAAACCACAGTCTTACTTGTGATTATCGGGTCGCTTTTTTCACGGGTAGAAATGTATGTCGACTTCGCGTTGACGTATGCATTGTTAAACTTCATTGGCTCCATTGCTGCAGCCAAGTTCTTTCAACATCGCCGCTTAAGCCCTGAACACGATGAGGAGGTCCTATGATTCACGGAATTGCAATGGGTTGCATCGCTTTGGGTATTGTCTTTTTCTTTGGGGCTACGGTGGGCCTACTTCGTTTTCCCGATTTCTACAGCCGAGTACACGCGGCGGGAAAGGGTGACACTTTGTCATCCATGCTGATGTTGTTTGGTTTGGGCGTGCTGGTTCTGGAGGATGGGCACGCCGCAGACATTCTTGTGTTTATCAAGATCATGATGATCTGTGTCTTCGTGTTCTTAACCAGCCCAACCACAACCCACGCCTTGACCGATGCGGGCTACGCGGCCGGCGTGAAGCCCTGGGACCGCGGGGAGCACGAATGATTTGGCAATTTGATTTGTATATTCTCGTGCTACTGGTGGTGACAGCCATCGTCTCGCTTCGCGTTCGCGATCTACTGAGTGCAGCCATGGTATCGGGTGTGTACAGCTTGTTGATGTGTCTTTTGTGGGCGGAAATGGGAGCCGTGGACGTTGCCTTCACCGAAGCCGCGGTCGGTGCTGGGTTGTCGACTGTGTTCATGATTGCAACCATCCTACGGACAACCCGGAGGACGACAGATTGAAAGTTTTCGCGTTTTGTCTCGTGTTTGTGACGGGTGTGATGTTGGTCATGACGGCACAGGATTTTCCCGCTTGGGGCGACGCGCATTCAGCGCCCAATCAGTACCTTTCAACCTATTACATCCAGCATACCTATCGCGATACCGCCGTCCCCAATATCGTAACGGCTGTTTTGGCCGACTACCGCGGATTCGATACGATGTTCGAAACCAGTGTGATCTTTTGCGCAGGACTTGGCATTGCTGCCATTCTTTCTTTTGGGCCGCGAAATCCAAAACGCCGGAAACGGCTGGGCCTGCCTCCCTCAGCTGAAGGTGATTTGATCATCCAAACAACGACGCGATTGCTGATCCCTGTGACGCAGTTGTTCGCTTTGTACGTGATTGCCCACGGACACCACAGTCCCGGAGGAGGATTTCAGGGGGGAGTGATCCTTGCCGCCAGTTTTATTCTGCTTTCGCTAGCCTACGACCTCAACATGGCATTGAGCCGATTATCCGACCGACTGGCGTTGCTTTGGGGAAATGGCGGGTTATTGATTTATGCCGGAATTGGCTTGATCTGCGTCGCGTTGGGCGCCCATTTTCTCGAGTACAGTGCTCTCCATGCCATTCTTCCCGCCACAGACTCAGTGATGGCGCGATCACACGCGATGCTCGGCGTTGAGATTGGTGTGGGTTTTACCGTCATGAGTATGCTGTTTTCTATCTATACCCAATTGGTGTCACTTGGGTCCCTGGAGGATGGGCTATGACCGATTTGATGGAGTTCGTCGTATCTCGGTTCAATTATTGGATATATGTGGTGCTCATGATGATCGGACTGTACGCCATGATTTCCAAACGAAACTACGTCAAAAAGTTGATTGGCATGACCATTTTTCAGACATCGATCATTCTGTTCTACGTATCGATCGGCGTTAAGAGCAACGCGACCATTCCCATCGTTGATCATCACGACGTGGTCCACTCGGAGATACTCGTAGATCACTATGCCAATCCGCTACCGCACGTATTGATGCTCACAGCGATTGTGGTGGGGGTCGCTACCCTAGGGGTGGGCCTCGCAGTCATCGAGAAGATTTACCGGCAACATGGAACCATTGAGGAACCGGAGTTGCTCGCCGATGTGGATCAAACGTGAACGATCAGTTAGCCTTTTTTACGGTGGGCATTCCCCTTTTTGGGGCGATCTTCGCAAGTTTGGCGGGATTGTGGCGCGCCCATTGGTGCCAGAGAATCGCCCAAACGGCGATTGTTGGCACGGCGATTGTTACTGTAGGGTTGTTTTTACAGGTCAATGAGGTTGGTGCGGTGCATTATCAACTAGGGGGGTGGCCTGCGCCAATTGGTATTCAGTTCCATGTGGATCCGCTCAACGCATTGGTGTTAATTGTGATCACGGTGTTTGCTGGTTTGGCGCTATGGGCAGCGCCCACGGCGTTGCAAGATGAGCTACCCGGTCAAGAACGCTTCGTATACCCATTGATGTTGCTGTTGGTCACCGGTCTTTTGGGTATGACCGTCACCGGAGATGCCTTCAATCTTTATGTCATGCTGGAGATCACATCCCTGTCATCGTATGCCTTGGTTGCCATAGGCAAGGGCCGAGCTGCAGTGAGCTGTTTCACCTACATTGTTATGGGCACCATCGGAGCCTCATTCTATCTGCTGGGCGTGGGTTACCTGTACCTGAAAACCGGCAGTCTTAACATGCTCGATATCAAGCGTGTCATGTTGGAAGGCCACTTGATCCAATCCCAAACCTCGATTACAGGCTTCATCCTGATCACCGTAGGTCTGTGGATCAAGATGGGGTTGTTTCCATTGCATGGTTGGCTACCCAATGCCTATGCGTTTGCGCCCCATGCGGTGACCAATTTGATCGCACCGTTGATGACCAAGGTGTCGGTTTATGTGGCTGTTCGATACATGCTTATGGTGTTCACGCCTGACTTTATGCTGGCCCATGAGAACTGGTCGGATATTGGGCAGATCATCGCCTGTGTCGCTATTGGGGCCGGATCCTTGATTGCCTATTCTCAAACAGACCTTAAGAAACTCCTGTGCTACCTGTTGGTGGCAGAGGTGGGCTATATGGTGGGTGGCATGTGGCTGGTGAATCCCGTGGCATTTAAGGGCGTGATCTATCACATCGTTTCAGATGCCGCTATGACCAGTTGCCTGTTCTTAGGGGCCGCATCGGTGATTCAGGCTACGGGTCATCGTCATGTCCATGCGTTGCGCCATGCCGCGAAGACGATGCCCTGGACTTTTGCTGCCTTTGTTCTGGGTTTCTTGTCGATGATCGGAGTTCCTCCAACCTGTGGCTTCTTTTCCAAATGGTTCCTCATTTCTGGGGCCGTGGCTGAGGGCGCCTGGTGGTACGTGGCTGCGCTACTGTTTTCTTCATTAATGAACGCCTTGATCTTCTTTCGTCTGGTGGAGATGGCCTTGTTTAGCGATGTGGCACACCCTGCGGACGAAGTGATGGACATGGGTAAGAACGGTGAAGCTGCTATCGGTCTGCGCTTACCCCTTTGGGTAAGTAGCCTCTTCGTGTTGGGCATCGGTCTAGCCGCGCAACCGTTCGGAGGTTGGATCGAACGTATCGTGCGGCAGGTGGGTGGGTGGCCATGAGTTGGCTGATGCCATTGGCAGTCTTGGTTTCCTTGCTGGCCGTGCCTACCATCTTGTTCACCCGCAAGCATCCGAACGTCAGAGAGTCGATGAGTTTCTTAGCCGGCGCCGTGAAACTCACATGTGTGATTCTACTCATGCGTGCCTACATCTCGGGTGAGGTTCTTTACTACAAGGTTCTTGAGTTCGCACCCGGTGTTTCCTTGGCCTTTAAGGCAGATGGGCTGGGTCTTTTGTTTGGGTTCGTTGCGGCATCACTTTGGATGGTTACCACAGCCTATTCGATTGGCTATATGCGACGTACAAATTCGACCAACCTGACTCGTTTCTATTCGTTTTTTGCTGTTTCGTTGGCAGCGACGATGGGTGTTGCTTTTGCGGCCAACCTGTTTACGCTTTACCTGTTCTATGAAGCGTTGTCATTGGCTACTTTTCCCTTGGTGACCCACAATGGTGATCGAGACGCGCGAAGCGGCGGCCGGCGTTATCTTTACTTTCTATTAAGCACTTCGATTGGCTTGGCATTACCCGCCATGATAACTGTGTATGCACAGGCTGGAACACTGGAGTTCAGCCTCAATGGGCTCTTGCACGAATCAACACTCAGTCAGGGCGCCTTGTTGCTGTTGTTTCTGGCTTTCCTGTTTGGTTTTGCCAAAGCCGCAGTGATGCCTTTCCATGCATGGTTGCCCGGAGCCATGGTGGCGCCTACCCCAGTGAGCGCATTACTGCATGCGGTAGCGGTTGTGAAGGTGGGTGTTTTTTCAATTTTGAGGGTGATAACCGGCGTTTTTGGAATGGACCTGCTGTCAACGCTCCCATGGCAAGACCTGATTATTTGGATTAGTTCGACGACGGTCATCCTCAGTTCTCTCATTGCCTTGAGTCAAGACAATCTCAAACGGCGGCTTGCTTATTCCACCATCGGGCAACTATCGTACATCGTTCTGGGAGCCTCGTTGGTGACGGATAGGGCTGTGACCGGAGCTGGGTTGCATATCTTGATGCATGCATTTGGCAAAATCACGTTGTTCTTCTGTGCCGGCGCGATTTATGTGGCCAGTGGAAAAAAGTACATCTCCGAAATGCGTGGGCTCGGTAAGGTGATGCCTTGGACGATGACAGCCTTCCTGCTGGGATCGCTCAGCGTGATTGGTGTACCACCTATGGGAGGGTTTGCCTCGAAATGGATGCTGTTACTTGGAACCGTGGACAGTCGGCAGTACGTGGTCATAGCTGTTTACCTATTGAGCTCACTACTCAATGCGGCGTATTTCCTTCCCATTGTGTTGAAGGGTTTTTTTGCCCATGACCAACTGGAGAAGGTGCCCATTCAGGAGGCGCCGATGTGGTGTCTGGTACCCTTGTGGATCACGGCCTTGGTATCCGTGATTTTGTTTTTTGCCTCGGACTTTTTTGTGGCGCTCATGAGTCAGTTTTTGGAGGTTGTACCCAAATGAACGCCAAGAAGGAACATCGCAAACGAGAATGGGATTGGTTCGATAAACCCAAGAACAGGCACCTTCTTAGGATCCTATTGTGGTCTGCATGTGGGATCTCTGTAGTTCTTGAGTTTTTTGTAGACCGCCACCCTCACTTTCAAATTGACTCCTTTCATGGGTCATTTGCCTTGATTGGGTTCGTCTCTTGTGCAGCGTTCATTTTGATTGCTAAGTTTCTCGGGATTTTCCTGAAGGCTCCAGAGGATTATTATGATGATGAGTAATCTGCACCCAGCCTTCATCCTGTTTGTGGGCGCCTTTCTTCCACTCGTCTTCAAGGGTAAGGCTCGGAATTGGGTCATGTTGGCTGTGGCTCTGGTCACCTTCGGAGTGACCGTGTCGCTCCCATTTGGAGACTCGCTTAGCGCCAGTTGGATGGGATTCGAGTTGGATCTGTTGCGAGTGGACGCGCTGAGCCGAACCTTCGCCATTATCTTCACACTGAGCTTGGTTGCTGCCTACATCTATGCGATGTACCTGGACGAAGCAGTGCCTTACATCGCGTCGTCTATTTATGTGGGTAGTGCTTTGGGAGCAGTCTTCGCCGGCGACTTGATCAGCCTGTACATGTTTTGGGAGATCATGGCCGTTTCGTCGACATTTTTGATTTTGATTCGACGGCGTAAAGGGAGTGCTCGCAGTGCTTCAAGATACGTCCTGATCCACCTGATGGGTGGCCTCATTTTGCTGGCAGGTGTACTCATGACCTGCGTCACGACAGGTACCACCGCATTTGATGCAGCCATCATGGATCCCAGAACGCCAGCCAGTTGGTTGATTTTGGTCGGTATCTTGATCAACGCAGCCGCGCCTCCTTTGTCAGCATGGCTTTCGGATTCCTATCCAGAGGCGACCGTATTTGGGGGCATTATCCTGAGTGCCTATACCACCAAGACTGCCGTCTACACGCTTCTACGCGGCTTCCCTGGTTGGGAAATCCTAATCGTGGTCGGCTGTGTCATGGCCATTTACGGGATTATCTACGCATTACTGGAAAACGATATGCGGCGAATTTTGGCCTACTCCATCATCAACCAGGTTGGGTTCATGGTCTGTGCCGCGGGCATTGGTACCGAGATGGCCATTAACGGTGCAGTCGCGCACGCATTCTGCCACATCATCTACAAAGCGTTGTTGTGGATGTCGGCAGGTGCCGTTCTTTATCGAACGGGCACTGAAAAATGTACCGAATTGGGGGGGCTCTACAAGAGCATGCCAACCACCATGGTGTTGGGTACCATTGGCGCACTTGCCATTTCGTCGGTACCGGGAACCAGTGGATTTACCAGCAAAACCATGATCTTGGTAGCTGCTGCCGACCAGCATCTCTTCTGGCCGTGGATGATTCTGGAAATTGCGTCTGCGGGTGTATTCCTGCATGCAGGTATTAAATTCCCCTACTTCGTGTTTTTCGACAAGGATCGTGGCTTGAGACCCAAAAGGGCGCTGCCTTCTATGACTCTGGGCATGGGGTTATTGGCGTTCCTGTGCTTGTTCCTGGGTGTCTATCCTAAACCGCTTTATGATCTGCTGCCTTACCAGCAGATGTTTCTCGATGGGTTCAGCGTTTTTCATGCAGAAAAACTTGTAACCCAATTCCAAATGCTTTTGTTTTCGGGCTTAGTCTTCTTTATGTTTCTGCCCCTATTGAAAAGGACGGCCACCATTTCGTTGGATACTGACTGGATATATCGCAAAGTGGTGTACCGGAGCATGGTGTCATTAGCGCGGGTTTTGAACGGAACCAACGCCAGGGCCTATGCCTTGTTTGCGCAAAAACTGCCGCACGTTTTGTTTCATTTCTTTAACCATGGGCCATCACGCCTGGTGGTGTTTGTGTTGACACCGTTTTGGCAGATTCAAGGTCTGGATTGGCAGGAGATTGCCTATCGCCAGCGACTGATGTATCGCCGCGCTTCCCTGGGCATCTACCCTGTAGGCTTGGCGGCCATCTTTGTAGCCATTTTCTTTGGCTTACTGTACCTAACCTGAATCCAATCGTCGAATAGCCCGTATTGTACAATGCGCCATAGATTGAGGAGGACGTACCAGCTATGCACTTATCTCGGAAACTTCTTTTGGTCACAACGGTGACTCATTGCCTGTTCGCGCAGGATGCCTTCAAGGCTATGGAACTGATCAAGGCCAAGGATATTCTCGCAGGCGTTCAGGTCCTGTCTGCCGATGATATGGAAGGGAGAGGTGCAGGAACTGCCGGAGAGCGAAAAGCCGCAGAGTGGATAGCTGAACAGTTCAAAAATGCGGGCCTTCAACCGGTTTCTGGTTCCTATTTTCAAGAAATTGAGATGGTTGGATTTCGCAAAGTGAAGGGATCGCTCTCCTTGACGGGGGCCTCCGGTGACATACCATTTGTGGACGATGAGACACTCACCTATTGGTCAAGCTCGCAAAAGGAACAGGTAGCCATGGCAAATGCACCACTGGTGTTTGTCGGCTACGGCGTGGAAGCGCCCGAGTACGGTTGGGACGACTTCAAGGGATTCGACGCAACTGGAAAAATCCTCGTGTTCTTAAACAACGATCCACCCGTCACAGAACATGGAAAATCCCTATTTGGCGGTGAGGCGCGTACCTACTATGGCCGCTGGACCTACAAATTTGAACAAGCCATGCGTCACGGCGCATTGGGAGCCATGGTTATTCACACCACACCTTCTGCTGGTTATGACTGGTCCGTCATCGGTCATTCCGGCGTCGAGGAAGGATTCAGCTTGCCGCTGCCAGGAACGGGTTTCAAGTTGGATTTACTTGCATGGGTGCATCAGGACTTGGCTCAAGTGCTGGCCGCAAGCGTGGGTGAGACATTAGAGTCCTGGTTCGATCAGGCGAAATCACGAACATTCAAGCCCCAGCCTTTGCCGGTGAAGGCCAGTTGCGAGATGACCATCCAAATGCGAAAGACGAAAACTCAGAATGTCATGGCGGTTTGGCCCGGTTCTGATCCTCAGCTCAAGAACCAGCACGTGGTCTTTTCCGCTCACTACGACCATATTGGGGTGATTGGTGACGGTGAAGGTGACCACATCTTTAACGGCGCCTGGGACAATGCGCTCGGGACCTCTTCAATCATCGCTATCGCGAAAGCGTTCTCAAAAGGTAAGGTCACGCCCAAAAGGTCCATCTTGTTTCTCGCCTGCGCAGCTGAGGAATCAGGTTCCCTGGGAAGCCATTGGTTTGTGGCGCGCCCCCCGATTCCACGCTCGGATCTGGTGGCCAACATCAATATTGACATGCCGCAAGTTCTGGGGCTCACGAGAGATATGGCCGCCATTGGCTACGAGACCAATTCGCTGGGACAAGCCCTCGTGGACACGGCCAAGTCGTTTCCTTCAGGTGCGGTGGTTATCCGCGGCGATGTGGACCCCAACGCCGGCAGCTTCTATCGTTCCGACCAAGTTAATTTTGCCAAGGCAGGCATTCCTGCCTTGTTCCTCAATCCAGGCACCGATTATGTGACGCCCCCTGCAGTGGCGTTGGTTGATTACGAAGCCGATAAGTACCACCAGGCAGATGACGAAATTGACGAGCACTGGGAGCTGAGCGGGTGTGAACGCGACATGCGCGTTGCATTTCTTTTGGCCTTACGCATTGCCAACCAGGCCCAAATGCCTCATTGGAATCCTGGCAATGAGTTCGAAGCCGCCTGGCAGGCTTTGCACGGGTCCGACGCCAGTCCATGAAGGTCGCGTTTCATCCGAGCATCGCGGAAATTGGACGCGAACGCTGGGATGGACTGTCTGACCATGCGTATCCCTTTATTTCTTATGCATTCCTGTCCGCTTTGGAGGATTCTGGGGCCGTAGGGCCGGGCACAGGATGGCGCCCCTTGCATCTTTCCGTTAGCGAAGGTGAGGACATTGTGGCGTTGCTTCCGCTTTACCTCAAACACGACTCGTGGGGCGAATTTGTGTTTGACTTCAGCTGGGCCAACTTGTTTGGACAGTATGGGTGCGCTTATTACCCTAAGCTCGTCAATGCCATACCCTTTACGCCGACAACGGGTCCCCGCTATTTGTTGGCCGATCAATCGAGCTGGTCACTCATTTGTCCCTTGGTAGCCGATGCTTTGGCGGACCTCGCCGATAGGCACCAAATCTCATCGTTCCACAGCTTGTTCCACAGGGATGAAGGATGTTGGCGTGGTACTGGGTTCATGGTGCGACATGGGTGCCAATTTCACTGGCACAATCGCGGCTATCGCGATTTTGCAGACTACCTCGACCAGTTTACCTCCAAGCGGCGACGCGCCGTGCTCAAGGAAAGGGCAAAGGTTCGAGACCAAAAGGTCCATGTGCGTCGTATCCTTGGCGCTGAAATGACCGATGACGAATGGCGCTGTCTCTATCGATTTTATCGGCTGACGTTCGAACACAAGAGCGGGTACGTGCCTTTCGAGGAGGCGACCTTCGAAGCTTTGCGCACACAAATGGCGGACCGAATTTTGGGTGTGTTTGCCGAAAAAGCTGGATGCTTGATGGGTGGCGCCTTGTTGGTTGTCGGCGCGAACTGTTTGTATGGCCGGTATTGGGGGGCCCAAGAGCACATCGATTGTCTGCATTTTGAAGTGTGTTACTACCAGGGAATCGAGTACGCCATCGAACAGAAAATAGACCGTTTTGAGCCCGGCGCCCAAGGAGAATTCAAGATCTTAAGGGGCTTTGAACCCGTGGCTACCTGGTCAAGCCACGAGATCTATCACCCCACCTTCAAATCAGCCATCGCAAATTTTGTAGAAATGGAACGAAGAAACGTGACGAGCTATCATCGAGAAGCTCAGAATCTCTTACCGTTCTCTTTAAAAGCTAGACGCTAAACTGTTTGTTTGAAACAACTTGTGGCGTCACAAAATTTTTGTAAAGCTTGTGTAAAAAAACTGTTGACAGCTGATTTACTTCGGCCGTACACTCGCCGCGAGTTATCACTCAACATCTCAAAAGTGTGGCCGCCCAGCGGATTGAAAAGGATCAATCACGACCGCCAGCGGCTTGTTAAAAAGGGGACCTTCCGATGAGTCGAGTTGCCGTTATCAGTATCGTTTTGTTCGCATGTGGGGTATTTGTGTTTGGTCAGGACAAACAGGGCCAAGACAACGATGGACCGTTTGTTTTTGAAGGGGAATCTTGGGTTTCTCAGAAGGATTTTGTGGATTCAGGGCGTCGCTGCAACACCCATGATCTAGACGAAGAGTTGATGGAAACCATTGAAGCTGATCTGGAAGATCTTGCGATGTCGGACGCCTATGAAGTGGCCGGTGGCACGATCAATGTCTATTTTCACGTGATTAGAAAAGGCTCGGGTTACAGCAATGGCGACATATCCAACACCATGATTTACGACCAAATCGATGTATTGAACGCAGCCTATGCCGGCACCGGTTGGAGTTTCAATTTGGTCAGCATCGACCGCACGACGAATTCAACCTGGTACACCATGGGACACGGCACGTCGGCCGAAGCACAGGCCAAGAACGCCTTGCGGCAAGGGTCTGCGGACGATCTGAATATTTACACGGCCAACCCCGGTGGCGGCTTACTGGGTTGGGCCACTTTCCCAAATTCTTACGCTTCAAACCCCAAAAACGATGGCGTGGTCCTACTTTACTCGTCGCTTCCCGGTGGAACGGCCGCTCCTTATAACGAAGGAGATACCGGTACCCATGAAGTAGGGCACTGGATGGGCCTGTATCACACCTTCCAAGGTGCTTGCACCAAGAACAACGATTACGTTGCGGATACGGCTCGTGAAAGATCAGCTGCTTATGGCTGTCCAACAGGTCGCGATACCTGCAGGCAGACAGGTGTTGATCCCATTCACAACTTTATGGACTACACCGATGATTCCTGCATGTACGAGTTCACACCGGGCCAAGACGCACGCATGGATTCCATGTTTACGGCATATCGCTACGGTAAATAATCTTGATACCAAGCCAGGGAAAAGGGGCCATTTGGCCCCTTTTTTTTCAGGATCGATAGGCTTTTGTTATTTCAATCGTTTCGACGGGCACATCGCGGGCACCTGTTTTTGCGGCACCGATCGCGTCCACCACGTCCATGCCACTCTTGACCTTGCCAAAAACGGCGTAGCCGTAGTCACGAGTTCCGTGGTCCAGAAAATCGTTATCCACCAAGTTAATAAAGAACTGTGAGGTGGCGCTGTCAATATCGGTGGTGCGGGCCATGGCCAGCGTACCCCTTTGATTCTTAAGTCCATTCTTGGCTTCGTTCTTGATTGGAGCTCGCGTGTTTTTGCGTCCCATGTCGGCGGTCATGCCTCCTCCTTGGATCATGAATCCGGAAATCACTCGATGAAAGACCGTACCAGCATAAAAACCATCATCCACGTACTGCAGAAAATTGGCCACTGATGTGGGTGCCTCAGCTTCAAAAAGTTCGATCTCAATGTTTCCCTTGTTGGTTTCCAGGATGACCATGTTTATGCTCCTCGTTCAAATATCGTTGTTTCACTTTGGAATGTCTTGAATTCTAGATGATTGCCGGACGGATCGCGAATGAAGAAGGTACCCTGTTCACCGGCTTGGCCCTGAAAACGGATGCGCGGCTCAATTACAAAGGACACATTCAAAGCTTTCAATCGATCGGCCAGCGCTTGCCAATCCGGCCAGGGTAGAATCACACCAAAATGGGGGATAGGTACCTGATCTCCGTCGACTGGGTTGTGGTTGACCGTCTGTTTCTGTGCGAGATGGGCGGTAATTTGATGACCCCTGAAATCAAAATCAATCCATTTTTCTGATGAACGACCAATGGCGCAACCCAGGATGTCCTGGTAGAAGTTCCTGGTCTGGTCCAGGTTGCTGACACCAAATGCATAGTGAAACCGATCCATGGTTACTCCTTTAGCTCGTCACGCCGAGATGCACCAACGCCTCGCCCCTGTGGATCACGCAGCGATGATTGACGCCAATCACCAAACCTTTGGTTTTGGCCTTGACTACAATTTCTCGCTCCCCAAATGGATCTGCCACCACGCCTACTATGTGAGATCGAGATACCAGTTGTCCCGGTGTCACACGTGCATTGAAAATGCCTGTGTGTGGCGCCCGTATCCAGGATGTCTTTGGATACTCAGGCCGGGGACCTGCCTCATCCTGATCGTTATTTTGCATGTTGAGATGCTTGAGCACGCGACGCACACCACTCAGTCCCACTTGGATCGCATCTTCGTCCAATCTCATGGACTCGCCACCTTCATAGGTGACACAGGCAATGTTGCGCTTGGACACTTCCTTCCGAAAAGACTGATCAGGTGGCTTGGAGTGCACAATGCAGCGCGCACCAAACGATCGCGCAAGCGAACGGGCGTCTGGTACCGAGAAATCACAACGAACTTGCGGGCAGTTGAACTTCGAACCGCCGCCTGTATGTAAATCAACCACAGCCTGGCAAAGAGGCACGACCCGCGTCATCAATACGTTGGCTACCTGACTGGAAAGCGATCCCTTGGATGTACCTGGAAAACTTCGGTTCAAATCTTTGCCTTCAGGAAGTCGACGAGAACTGTGGATAAACCCAAAAATGTTCACGACCGGGATGGCAATCACCAAGCCGCGGTCCGGCATCAGTTGCTGATTTCTGATCATCCGTCTGATGATCTCGATGCCATTGATTTCGTCGCCATGGAGTCCGGCCGTGACCAGTAGCCCCGGCCCAGCTTCTAGCCCCTTGTAGACAAAGATAGGCAGTTCGATGGCAGTGTGGGTGGGTAACCTGGCGATTTGAAGTTCAAAGAGGTCGCGTGTTCCGGGGGCGATGCGTTGAATATCGAGCAATGTTGGCGCAGGCATTCAGATGCACTCCATGAGAGCAATCCTAACACGAACATCAAGGCGAGATAATCAGTGCGGGCGTGAACAGAAGCTGCGCTCCGTCGCGCCCCGATATATTGATACCGGTTAATGACGAACGGTTGGAATGGGCCTCAACCCTGGTTATCTCCAGCGGGTTCATCAGGTTCTCAAAAAGACCATCCAGCGTGCCTCGAAATCGTTGGTGGGTTTGTAGCGTGATTTCTTGGGTATCAATTAATTCGCCTTGGATGTTACGTGCAACCAACTCAATCTGAGCGGTCTCCGGCCCCGCGTTCATGAACGCTAACCCCTTCCAGGTCAACGGGATTTCGTCGAGATCCGCAAATTGAAAGAGCAACTCTGATCCGAGTTCAGGGGAACATCTCAGTTCTGCAGTGCCACCTTGTTCGGGATGGATGTAGATGATTCGTGCCGCTATGGACCCACTGGTGGTGATGACCCCGGAATGGGCAGTTACTGCATAAGACCTAACATCGATCTGCATGGAATAAGTGACGTCCTCGTACCAGATGCCAAGTGATTGTCCCATTTCATCAAATAACTCGATTTCAACTGCAACAGGTCCATTTAAGGCATCAATCAGTAGCCAACTGGACCATTCCGTGGCGATATGGGTAATGGGTATGCGTTTCAATTGTCGCGGCAATTGCAACCAGTTGGACCAGCGCTGCAAGGCCAACCTGGCAACGCCCTGGTGATCGAACAATCCTGTGTCGCGCCAGATAGCACTCAGTGGGTCCTGACCCAAAGTGTCATTCCAGATCGGGTCGAAATCTCGAACGGTGAACCAAATCAGAAATCGCGCTTGAAGAGTGGTGGCTTCGTGCAACAGTGCAGCGAGGTAGGCGTCCTGATCAACAGACGAGCTGGAAACGTGCAGGCCAAACGCATCGATATTCAGGTCCTCGGCAATCCAGCCCGTTTCCGTGATCGCCACCGGTTTTCCCGGAACGAGATCGGTGATCTGGCGCAACCAATTCTCTGGTAGCTGATCTGGGGACCGATGTTGCGGGTCATAAAAGGCATACGGGTAAACAGACACACCAATCCAGTCAATGTAGGGCGCGATGGCCGGAAGGTATTGCTGCAACTGAAGTGACTGTGCCGTCGACGGCGACTTGAGGGCCACCGAAATCATAAGCGGTAAGTCAGGAAAGCGGGTTTTCAAGGCGTTGTAAACGCGTTCCGCAAATACCACGTATTTCGCCCAGCGTTCAGGACTGTGCAAGACGAGTTCACTGGCTTCAGTCCCGTAGTTGAAGGCGATCGGGTCAAATCGCTCGATCAAGTCTGTGGCGAATGAGATATAGGCCTGGGCTACTTCTGGATGATCAAAGTCGCGGCCATCCCAGGGAGGTGGAAGTGGCTGATTGTCGCTGGTGCTCCAATAGGGTGCCAAGCCATCGCGGAGATTGCTCAATGAATCAATCGCGAGATATATCGGTTTATTGGATCGCGCCAGCCTGAAGGCAAGTTCGTTCTCGACGGCATCAGCATAAGACGCACCTTCCAATGCTTCCTGCCAAGGGATCCCACCCATAATGTGCTGATCCACGAGGTCGCCTTGCCGCTGGATCTCTGTGTAGACCCAGTCCACGGCTTCCAGGGTTGCTTCATAAGGCCATGGTGTGAAGCCCATTTGAAAGGGTCGTGTGTTTTGGGCCAATAAAAGCAATGCGATCCACATGCATACCTCCACGGACTTTGATACGCAGACTGGATCACCGTCCACCTACGCTCAGATGTCATTGACTTGTGAGAAACCGAAGACTATCTTTCAGAAAACAACTGAATCGAAATAACAGGCCACTGATGGCGCTGCGCTTGAAAGGTATCTTATGCTTTTTCTCTTGTGGTGTTTAGCGTTTGGGGATGGTGCGCTTGATTTGAGTTTCGATGGTGATGGAAAGGTGAGTACGCCCATTGGTGCGACCGTCGATGAAGCCACCGTATGCCTGTTGCGACAGAACGGGTCCATCGTGTTGGGCGGTTATGCCCACAATGGGACCGACTTTGATTTTGCGATGGTGGGCTATTTAAGCAATGGATCGCTAGATATGAGTTTTGGAACTGGGGGAAAGGTCGTCCTCGACATGGGCGGAACGGACAAAGCCTATGCTGGATTCATTCAGGGCGATGGGAAGATCGTATTGGTGGGCGAAAGCAATGCGGGTGGCGATATAGACATGGCCATTGCCCGTTTCGACAGCGATGGCACTCCAGACATGAGCTTCGATACCGATGCATTTACACTGCAGGACTTGGGACAGAGTGAACTGGCTCAAGGTGTTGCGGGACAAATTGATGGCAAGATAGTAGTGGGCGGTTACACAAGCAATGGGATCAATTGGAATATGGTCCTCATGCGGTTGAACCTCGATGGCAGCTTGGATGAGTGTTTTGACACGGACGGTGTCGTGACTGCCTCGTTGGGGGCCAACAGCCTTGCCCAGGCGATACACCTGTGGAACGGCAAAATCTTGGCCGTCGGTCAAAGGGGATCGGACGTCTTGATTGCGCGTTACACAAGCAACGGACAACTCGATCTTGCGTTCGACATGGATGGTTATGCGACCACCGCTGTAGCTGCCATCTCCATTGGCAAGGCAATAGCTATCCAGCACGATGGCCGTCTGGTCGTGGCTGCTACCGCCTATGGAGCCACCCAGTATTTTTCGGCAATTCGATATTTGGCCAATGGTGCACTTGATACAACGTTTGGCGTGGCGGGAATAGCTGCTGTTCCCATCCAGACTACAGACGACGCGCGGGCTATCGCCCTTCAAAGGGATGGAAAAATCCTTTTGGCCGGAAGTACTTTTGCCGGAAGCTTCTATGACATGGCGCTCGTGCGTTTGAACACCAATGGATCGCTGGATACATCTTTCGACATGGACGGCATTGTCGTACAGGATTTTCTGTCGACTCACGATGTGGCATCGGCTGTTCGAGTTCAGCCCGATGGCAAGATTTTAGCCGCAGGCCATATCTACCTGGCGGGTAACTCCGATTTTGCCATGGCTCGTTACTGCTCGCTGACTGCCATGACACCCCAACGTGGTAATGCTCAAGGGCTAACACCCTTGATTCTGGGCGGATCGGCCAATTGCAGCAGTATGGGCGACACCCTTCAGTGGGAAAACTTGACCAGTGGATTTATGTACCCACTCAACCAAAACCCCATCACCGTGGATCCCATACTCACGCAAACCAGTACCTTCCGAATGACTGTCACCGATCCTGTCACCATGGCGAGTAGTTCGGTGATGGTGCCCATACTGGTACATGATAGTCTCATCTACGATTGGAACGGCGACGGCTGTAATAGTGTGGCGGATATCCAGAACGCGGCCGTGTTTTGGCGACAGAACTATATGAACGATCCCAATGGGGATGGCTGGATGGACATACGCGATTATCTCTACATCAACACCGACCAGACGGTGTGTCCTTAACGATCGAAGGTTACACTGTGATACTGATTGGGGTTGGGTGTGGCGAGTGTCTTGACTTCACCCAGATACTGGACTTTGATCTCCTGAATGGCTGTTTGGTCGCCAAGTCCAAAAAGCACGCGCGGGTCACTGGCGCTGGCGTAGCTGCCATCCGTGTGGACCCAAGCGGTTTGTGCCTTCTCGCCTGCCAGTTGGCACGATACAGTCGCCCCGATGGCAGGCCCACCGGCCTTATTGCGTACGTCGATTCCTATCCAATTCCATAGGCTCAACTGATTGATGAATACCTGGACGGGCTCGTTTAGGTTGACCACCACTAAATCGGCATCGCCATCGTTGTCTAAGTCGCCGGCAGCCAAGCCCCGACTGATCAGAGCAGCATCGAAGGCGCCACCCGTTGCCACCAGGTCAAATCGGGAGCCATGATCATTGATGTAGATCTGATTGGTCTGACGAAAAACCGATGACTCGCCGTGGGCGTCCAGGCCTGATTGGCTGTGCACGGCACCATTGACACACACCAAATCCATCCATCCATCCATGTTCAAGTCCACTGCAACGGTTCCGAACCCGGTATAAGGGAGGCTGGGCGCTGCCAGGCCCAAAGCTGCGGTTCGGTCCCTGAAATAGCCTTTACCTGTGTTTTCGTAATAGGTGTTGCTTTCGGTGTCCAGATGGGTGAGGAACAGGTCGGGAAATCCGTTCCGATCAAAATCAGCCGCAGCAACACCCATACTCGCTTCGGGTAATCCAGACCCACTCAGCGACACCCCCAGAATCAAACCCATCTCCTCCAGATGAGTGCCGTGGTTGTGCCACAACTCATTGGCATCGCCATCGTTGGCAACCATAAGATCCAACGTACCATTCAAGTCATAATCAAATGCAAGCACGCCCAACCCAGCACCGCGCACAGGCACGTTCAAGAGTCCCGACACATCCTCAAAGGTGCCATCACCCTTGTTGCGGAACAGCTTGTCGGCTGCGGCTGGACAACAGTCAGGCCCACAGTAGTCGCGAGCGCTGTTGGGCGCAAAGCACTTTGGGTTGTGGGCCAGGTTGAATTGGATGTAATTACAGACATACAAATCCTGCCAGCCATCGCCGTCATAGTCCACAAAAGTCGCGCTTGTGCCCCAACCTGTATCGGCGGTACCTGATGCGGCACTTATGTCTTCAAATCGCCCATTGCCGAGATTGCGCCACATTTGATTCGCGCCGAATGCCGTGATGTACAGGTCCAGGTCGCCATCGCCGTCGATATCTCCTACGGCTACGCCCTGACCATAGGTGAAGGATTTGAAGCCTGCCTTCTGGGTGTGGTCCACAAATCCGAGAACGCCATCTTCCAGAGTATTGCGATACAAACGCCCACTCAGCGAATTGAACTCCGAAGCTTTGGGGTGGTCACTTGGGCCTAGCCATCCGCCTTGCACCAGAAAAAGGTCCAGGTCGCCATCCTGGTCGTAATCAAAGAGCGCTACACCGCCACCCGTAATTTCGGGGAAGAAGAACTCGCCGTATGCGCCGTTCTGATACGTGAAGTCGATGCCCAACTTCTTCGAACTTTCGTCTAGTACAAAGTCAGATGCCGCCCACAAGCACAGCCAAAGAACCATAAGTCACCCTCCGTGCGGCTGCCATTGTACCAATCGATTTACCCTTGCGGTTGGATATGGATTTGGGTCTTGACGGAATTAGCGATGAAGCACTTTTGGTGTGCTTTGTGGTGGAGATCCCCCAATGCCTGGCCGGTTGGTTGCTCGCCTGTGAAGGTGACATGTGGATTCAAAGTGACATCCGTGAACGCCAGATCGCCCGCATCATTGCGGCGCAGAGTACCGCTTGCCTGGTCCCGATAAGACGCTACTATCCAACCATCGTCGGAAGCCAAATGTAGGAACCACAACATGTGACAACTGGCCAGCGATGCAATGAACGCCTCTTCTGGATCCACACACGCAGGGTTAGAAAGGGGCGTGGGTACAATGGAAGGCGAAGCTGAGGCTTCGACACGAGCACCACCGTCAAATTGCCACTCATGGGTTCTTTGATACTTGCCACTGGCGAAATCACCTTGTAGGTGCCAATCGATGGTTGCTGTGTGATGTGACAACGTTCGCCTCCAACTGTTTTGGCGCATTCTCGGATGTTTTTGGTTATGATGCAATCAACCGCATATGCAATGGAGGTGCTCATGTCTGAGAATTACTACAGCCCACCTGCCAGCAAACCAGTTAATCCCCAAGAATTCAGCCAGCAGGCGTTGAACACTATGGCCGACCATGTCACCCGTACCAGAGGTTGGTTGCTCTTTTTTGTCGTGATGTTTGGCTTGATGATTTTGCTCATGCTTGTTGCTGCAGTGGGCATGCTCGTTGTAGGTGCGGGTGACAATTCTTTATTCGGGGCTGGCATGGCGGTGGTCTATCTGTTGGTTGCCGTGGTTTATGGTCTTTTTGGCTGGATCATTTACCGTGTGGCCCGGGCTGCCGGTACCGTCAGAGATCAACCTGGCGCTGCGTCTCTGATTGAATTCTGCGATCAAAACCGGCGCATGTGGAAGACTTGGGGCATCATTTCAATTACGATTATGAGCCTCTATATTGTAGGTATCGTCTTGGCTATTGCTATTCCACTCTTGGCCGCGTAGGACCTACGTGAAAGCAATTTGCGTCAGCCGCAGATAGGTCTGATCGGTTAACTGACCGTCGGGATTGATTTGATGCGCAATCTGGAAACCCGTTAACGCTTGACCGGTGCGCGGCCCTAACACGCCGTCGATCTTTCCGGGCGCAAATCCCAGCAAGAGAAGCGCAGCCTGGGCGGTGCGAACTTCCAGGTTGGGCATGCTTCCCGATGAGAAGCGGGCATACTGAGCTTCCAGCTTCAGGTGGTAGCGATTCCTTTCATAACCCGAACCGTTGTAGCCGCGTGCGAACGGACGCCATTGATGATTTCTAAGGGGTGCATCCAGCCTTGCATCGAGCATGAAGCCCACCATCGCCATGAGCTGGGCATCCTCACTTTGCACCATGTCGGTCACCATGGTTTCCGCTGAAGCATAGCCGGCAGCCTCATGGTTAAATCCCATCACCTGGCCAATGCCCCACGACGCTGATTTCAAGGCAGGCTCCAAACCCAATCCATGGTCGACGCATAAGTCTAGTGCGGCCTCAAGCTTGGGATACTGGTCATTGAGGGAGCCGTAACCACCGGGCCTACCGGAAAGAGCGGGGTGCGATTGATTGAATCTGCCATCGGTGAATTTTTTAAATTTGTGCCGTTCAAACAGGATATGGGGACGTCGATCAGGCCGAAAACCAAACCCTTGTGTCAAGCCCGCTGTCTCCACTTCAAACACCGCCCATAGGGCTGCCGCCTGTCCCGCAGCCAGACCCAGGCGATCCAGTGCATCGGCCAGTCCCTGCCGGGTCATGGGCAATCCCTTTGACCTGAATTCCATTGTGCCCTCCGATATTCAGATGTGCCGACTTCTCAATAAAACATTTTATTGTCTATTTAGAGGTCAACATCATAACAGAATATCGAAGGGCTGGATGGAGCCGTTTACTCGCTTGCGGTGGAACTGGAGCCAACTGACACGGTATGGTTCAGGAATTGGAGGAGTTTGGACCAGTCTTCAGGTGAATAGCCCGTGTGCTGGTAGACCACTTTTCCATTGGGATCCAAAACCAGGGTGGTGGGCATACCGGGCGGATTGAAATGGGCCACCCACGACTGTTGCTGATCCCATAGGACGGGCATCGAGAGTTTGTGACGTTCGATCAATCCCGAATAGCCCTTCTTGGTATTGTCCACACAAACCACAATCACCTTGACCGCGGTGTTGCTGTCGGCAAGGCGCTGGAGTTGCGGTAAGGCCTTGTGGCATGGACCACACCATGATGCCGCGAAATCCACCACCACCCAATGGCCGTTCAGCGTATGGATTTCGTATGGGTTGTTGAACTGATCGGTAATCGCCGATGGCTGGATGAGCCATAGGAGCATCCAAATCATCATTGGGACCACCCGAACCCGAAGGAGAGTGTGAAGCTACTCAGGCCTTCGTCGCGTTCGTAAGCGGTGGCTCGGATTTGGAACCGGTCCATCCAGCGCAGATCGGTTTTTCCGTGGTATCCCAACGAAAAGCGGGTACTGTCGAAGGTCGACAAATCCCGGTCAGATGTGAAATAGGCATCCGATTCAGTGGCCGTGGCAGGCAGAACGAAATAGGGACTCCCATCCTGTTGATGTGCCCGCGCCGAGAAACTGATCCACGAGCCGCGCGACCCCAGTTTGAAGAAGGGCTCCAGTTCAAACGTATGAGCTCCAATGTCGAAATCGTCGTCGTAGTACCTGTAAAACGTGCGCAAAACGAATCGATCGGTAAATGCATGATTCAATCGTAGGCTTAACGCGTTACGGCTGCGCGAATCTGGTAGTCGCTCTGCGACGTGAATTCCGTCAGTGAGGATGACCTCTTGGAAAGGTGAAGATAAGAAGCCACTTTGGTCGCTGATAAACACTTCTGCCGAGAGGACCGTTTTTTTGCCCAGCACCTGACTGAACGAAAGGGTTAGGTCTGTGGTTGAGCGATCATCCTGGCCGTAATGAACACCATCGATGTCATACAGGTCGACCGTATCGGCATAGGTGGCCAGTGAAATACCCAGCGTGGAATTCTTTTGGTTGAAATCGAAAGAACCACTCACACCACCATTAATGGATGTGTAGTCATATTCCTTAGAGAACCCAATAAATCCACCATACCTTTGGTTGCCGCGGTCCAGTTGTGCGCCAAAGGTGCCAAACGCCCGGGTATCTACCTTGGAAGCGCCACTCACGTTGTCCATGGCGTCGATCGATGCAGATGAAACGTTGTCGACACCAATGTGTGCTGTGTACGACCAATTCGATTCCGGGTTAAAGACGATATCAATCACGGGAGATACCGAGGTGAGATCTTCGGTGCCTTCGCCACCCGTCACGGCAGAATGATCGCCCGATTGATCGTAATAACCCGCCAGGAAATCGAATTGCCATCTAGGCTGTTCCTGGGCAATGACTACACTTGCGAAGAGACAAATCCATAGATTACGAACAGCCACAGCCGCCTCCTGATTTACCGCCCGCACCGCCCACAGCACCTTCGCGGTAGACCTCCGCGTTGCGATCGAAAATACCAATGGCGGTGTTGTCCAGCTGCATAGGATCCAGGGTTAGTGTTTCGCGTTGCCAGGGCTTCACTTTGACGCAAGCCGTCGCCATCAACAACAGACATAGACCTGCCAAATAAGTCATCTTCTTCACAGTTTTACCTCGTTCATTCGTTCGGTCAGTGATTGGCTCATGTGAATCTCTCCGGAGGCATCCACCACAATGGCCATGAATCCCTTGAGTTGATCAATCAATTTCAATCCGTCTACGCCCATCACGGAAAGCGCGGTCGCCATGGCGTCTGCCACTTCGGCGTCTGGGCAAATCACCGTCACACTTCGCGTCCCTTGTACTGGCCAGCCGCTGCGTGGGTCAATAATATGGCTGTAACGCACTCCGCCGTACATGAAAAAACGTTCATAGTCGCCAGATGTGACAATGGCTTGATCGAGCAGATGTAACTCTGCGATTCGCGCATGCTGATCGCGTGGATGGGCAATGGAAACCCGCCACGGCTGTTGCGAGCCATCGCGTCCAAAAACCAGCATGTCGCCACCAGCATTGACAATGCCGCCTGTGATCCCATGTTCCTTGAGGACCTTGGCTGCCCGGTTAGCTGCGTAACCTTTCCCGATGGCTCCGAACCCAATGGACATGCCCTGCTTGGGCAGAAATACCGAGGTGTTTTCGGAGTCACATTCAATCAACTCATAACTCACCAATTCTAGGGCTTTTATGATCATTTTTTGATCGGGAATCTGGGGTTCAGTGGTTTTGAAGTGCCACAGTGGCAGCACACCGCCTATGGTGATATCAAAGGCACCGTCGGTAAGGGCTGATACCTTCTTGCTGCGTTGGATGAGTTGAAAAAGCTCGGTAGAGACAGTGACGGGCGCGACCCCTGCCTGTTGATTGATCTGAGAGGTTTCGGAATCACTGCGCCAACTGCTGATGAGTTGTTCGATGCGGTCGATTTCAGCATAGGCGGCATCAATGGCTTCGCGCGCCGTTTCGGGGTTCGGGTGAACGGCAGTCACTTCGAACACAGAACCCATCTTGGAGGCAATCACTTTGTGGGTATCATGACCTGCATCGGAGACCACGTAGGTGGGTGATTGAAACAGAATGCTGAGTATTGAAATGCACATCATGGGCGTGTATAGACCCTCCGTCTGAAGGCAAACCTAATGGCCCAGACAGCCTTCGGTCAAGGGAATTAAGATGAAGAATTCTTAATGTTTGCCAGGCTGTTGGCGTGGTATATTGAAAGGCCCAAATTAATGTGTTTGTCTGATGAACAAATGGCCTAGAGACGACGCGCGTGGAGTCTTTGATGCCTCATGCCGCGCCGTGAACCACGCGGTTTCGACCCGATTGTTTGCCGTCGTAAAGGGCAAGGTCTGCAGCAATTAGCGCCTTTTCAATACCCTCGTCTAGATCTACTTCAGATACGCCAATCGTAGCTGTGATGCTGATCTGATAACGGTCTATTTCGAAGATGTGGCTGGCCAGACGCTCTCTAATCTTGTCGGAAACAGTAGTCGCACCCTCTAATTTGGTGTTGGGCATAAGGATGACAAACTCCTCGCCGCCCCAACGGGCCACCATGTCTCCTTCGCGCAGGCTGTGACTGAGGAGTTTTCCGACCTGCACTAGGACTTGATCCCCTGCATCATGCCCGTATGAGTCGTTGACATTCTTAAAGTGGTCCAGATCGACAATGGCCACTGAAAGATCTTGCAGGCCTCGTTTTGCGCTTGCAAAGGCCTGTTTAGCGTATTCGGTGAATCCACGGCGATTCAGGAGATCTGTGAGGAAGTCTGTGCGCGATGCCTTGAGCAACTGATCGTTAGCTATGGCCAGGTCCGACGTTCGTTCTTCTACCATTTTTTCAAGCAACATGTGCTGGCGTCGCAACCGAGTGGTCCTGAACATGTATGCGGCCCATACGAGACCGATCACAAAAGCTACGGCCAATACGCGAAACCACCAGGTCATCCACCAGGGGGACCGGATGGCAAATTCGATTGAAGTCATGTCTTCGCGATCGCCCACGACTGCCTGCACGGTGAGGCGATAGTTCCCCGGTGCCAATTGCGAGAATGTGACGCTACGCTGGGTCTGCCCGGCTCTGGTCCACTGATCGTCCAAGCCCTGCAAACGATAGGCAAGTTTGTGGTGACGGGTATGTACGTACTCTTGCAAGGCAAAATGGAATGTGTAGCTTAGTCTTTGATGGGGCAGGGACGTTTTTTCGGATGCCAGGAATCCCTTTGGTAGGTCAAAGAGGGCTACCTGTGGTTGTGGATTGTCAACATCTGCATCTTTTGGGTGGATGATGGTTACACCAGAGAATCCACCCATCCATATATCACCCTTAATCTCTGCGGCCACATGAGAAAGGTAACCTTGTGATTGAACACCGTCTTCCTTGTGAAAATGTTGGATGGATTCTGTATTCAAGTCCAAGCGACTCAGGCCCCTGTCTGAACCAATCCACAGAGCGTCATTAGAGCCGATGATCGACTCGACCACGGAACTGTTCATGCCTGCACTCTTATCGTAACGCTTGAAACTAGGCGTCCCAGATTCATGGACCATGCACGCCAGCCCGCCACCTTCAGTACCCAACCAAAGCCGCCCGTCCAACGATCGGTACAAGCAGTTGATTCTATTGTCGGGCAACGAGTATGGGTCGTTCGCGTCATGGGTGTACACAACGAACGTTTCTGTCTGAGGGTCGAACTGATTGAGACCCGACGAGGTCGCTAGCCAGAGTGTTTCGTTGGGGCCCGGTTCGATAGCCCACACGTCCGAGTCACTGATACCTGACTCATCGCCATGATGTGCATAGGTTTTCCATGTCTTTGTGTGGGGATCGAAAACAATGAAACCGCCGGCGCTGGTTCCCAGGAACAATTTTGAGTCCCGATAGCAGACGGCATGAATAAGGTTGGCACGAGCAAAGTGGTCTTGGTGAAACCACTGAGAGGTGTATTGCCCATGCTCATAGCGGACTAGACCAGCACCCCTGGTCCCCAGCCACATGGCGCCCTCATCGTCTTCAGCAAATGCGAGGACCGTATTGAACTCAGGATGCCTGGCCTTAATCTGGTATCGATCACCGGAAACAATGAAGAGCCCGCGCCCCCAAGTGCCTAACCAAATATCGCCTCTCGAGTCCTGCTTAATGGACATGACCTCTGTCTGGTGCGGTAGGGAAGCAAGACGGGAGAATCGATCGCTGCGGGCGTCCATCAAACTGAGTCCTCCTCCCCAGGTAGCCGCCCATACGCCTCCTGTCTTGTCGATACAGATTTCATTGATATTGTTGTAACTCAGGCTATTGGGATCCAAGGGATCATTTTTGAAGTGATCGACCCCCTTTTCTGAGAGCCTCATCAAACCGTCGGAACCGCCTAGCCACAAGAATCCGCGGTCATCCAGAGCCATGTCATTGATTCTCAGGGTGGGGATTTGAACTTGTGCCTTAGGGTCGTTCAGTTGTTCATCCCAGTGATCGGTGAGGCGCAGCACACCGAATTTTTCGCAGGCTACCCAAAGCGCGTTTCCATCAAGCAAAATGGATCGAACCGTGCCAATCTCCCAGAGCTTTGCTTGTCCGTCTGCGAGTCGTAATCGAGTCAAACCGACGCCGTGTCCAATCCACAGGTAGCCACGGTCTTCCAGCATCGCAAAAACGCCTTTTAAGTCGCCTAACGAATCAGCCAAAGAAGGTACGATCGAACGCGTTGACCGGTCGCACTGCAACACGCCGCTTAGTGTGCCCACCCAAATCCGACCTGGTGTATCGCTGGCGCAGAATCGTTGGATTCTGTTTTCTCGATGGCCTGATTGCCCAGGTACAGGGATCACGGGAAAAAACGCGTCGCGATTTGGCGATATCTGCCAAAACCCGTCTCCTTCGGTGCCAACCCAAAGATTGCTTTGATCGTCCTCGAAGAGACAGGTCATGCGCTGTTTTGAGAATTCCTGATTGGGGTCGTCAAATAGCTTAAACCGCGATCCATCGAATCGGTTAAGACCTGAGTGGGTGGTGACCCAGATAAATCCCTGGCGGTCCTGCATCACGTCGCGAACCGTATAGTGGGCCAGTCCATCATCCCTGGAGAATCGTGCGAAGTAGACCGATGGTTGGATCTCTGGATTTGAAGACCAACACAAGAAGCCTACCCAAAACATAACTGTATTGGTAACCATGGAGCCGTTGCAACCTCACGACACTCATCGGTCAATTGAGCGATAGACTCAAACATGGACACCTCAGGATGTTCGTGACTAGGCAATATCCTCCAATTTTGCGATTGGATGGATGGGCAATTCAGAAACAGCGAAGCAACAAGCTTCCTGTGACTGAGATCACAGGCGTGTTGTATCAGAAGGGTGTACGGTGCATGTAATGTTCCGGCACACTTCCTTTTTTTTGATATCGCTTTTCTGTCTTGGTCAGGTGGATTACGACATAGCCTATATCCGAGCCCCTCGGTATGGCGATTTTCAGAACACCATTTGGCCTGAAGTCTTTCATCCAGGCAGCATTGAGCCGGGCACGGATATGATGTTGCTACATCCCGACGGCAGCGAAGAACTTCTGATGGCTGGGGGATTTGGGGCAGTCACAGACATCGCCGTTTCGTTCGATGGTCAAACGTTGTTTTATGTGAAGTTTCCTGACATGCGCCCAAGTGCGTTGAACGGACAGCGCAACGATTTGCCCGTTCTAGGTGCCGATATCTACAAAATGGATCTGGCGACCAGGGTGGAGACACGACTGACGTTTCAGGAATACACACCCAATACGGCAGCAGGCAATTGGACCGCTGATCCCGTGGGAACCGGCGCGAATCCCGATCAGAATTATCTGGGTTACGGCATGTTGAATCTGGGTCCCTGTCCACTCCCCGGTGGACGAATCATGTTCACGTCCAACCGCAACGGGTTTCTACCCAACAAGAGTTTTACCCAAACCTGCATGCAGCTGTTCGTGATGGACGAAGACGGACGCAATGTGAGGCAGGTGGGCCACTTGAATCTGGGATCGGCCTTACACCCCGTGATGTTGATGGATGGGCGCGTGATGTTCTCGTCCTACGAAGCACAGGGGCTTCGCGATCGGCGTCTGTGGGGACTATGGTCCATGTGGCCCGATGGTCGGAACTGGGGACCTCTAATGAGCGGACTTTCCGCTCCTCAAGCCTTCCATTTCCAGACCCAACTGAGTAATGGCGATATCGCGGTGGTGGACTATTACAATCTCAACAACAACGGCTTTGGCTCATTGATTGCCTTTCCCGCCAACTCGGGCGTGCAACCCGGATTCGGCTCGCCAACAGCCAGTGATCCTTCCAATCCGCCCATACAGGCCGGGATTTACAGCAATGGGAACCCGCGTTACAGGCGTTACCCCTTTTCGCCCGCAGGGCTTTACACCCTCACGCCTTTCACAACTGGTGACGATGAGGCAGCCCCGCTGTCCGATTTCACCGACCCCAACAGCCCGCGCGTCGGCAAAGTCACCCATCCATCGGCCGCACCGATGGATGCCTTGCTCATTGCTTGGACCGTAGGACCAGCCAACGACCTGAACCGACCCACACCTATCCCTTATTATGATTCTGGGCTCTACTTGATGCCCAATAACCTGCCCGCCTTGGCACCCGACGATCTGGTCTTGCTCAAGAACGACCCCAACTACAACGAACAGTGGCCCAAAGCGCTTGTACCGTACCGGGACATTTACGGCATCGATGCGCCTGCCAAATTGCCATTCTTGCCCAACGATGGCAGCGTCCGTCCGGAATTGCCTGCAGGTACGCCGTTCGGTGTGGTGGGCACGGCCAGCCTGATCAACCGCAACACCAAACCGGGCCGTGGCGACAGTAACTTCGCAGGGTTGGATCCCTTCAATACCAGTGAAAACGAAGCCAGCACCAACTGGGAATCCCAAGGAGCCGATGCCGGTCTTTACACGGAAGATGACATATACGCCATTCGAGTCCTGGCCATGGAACCCACCAGTCACCGCAGTTACGGTCCCAACGGCGGATGCTGCGGTGCAGAATACAACTTCTTCAATCATGCCAATGAACGGTTGCGGATTCTGGGTGAGATGCCCGTGCGCAACACCGACATGATGGGGAATTCGCTGATCGATGGTGACGGTAACCCGGACACCAGTTTCCTGGTGAAAATCCCCGCCGATGTGCCGTTCACCTTCCAGACCCTGGACCGTAACCGCATGGTATTGAACATGTCGCAGACCTGGCATCAACTGCGTCCGGGTGAGTTTCGTTATGACTGTGGCGGCTGCCACGCCCACGCGGAAATGCCCACGGATTTCTTTCAAACAGCCGCTTCCAGTCCAGCCTATGTGGCTACGGATATGGCCTACCAAACGCCCATCATCAGTCATGACGCCATGGGCGATCCCATTCAGGTGAACTTACCCGAACGTGCCATCGATGTGGAGTACCACCGCGATGTGAAACCCATCCTGGAACGGTCCTGCGTGCCGTGTCACAACGCCGGTATGCCCACTGCCGAACTGGTACTGGACGATGAGTCCATCGTCGATCGCCACGAGAACACCTTTAACCGTTTGGCCCGCGATGAGGATGCCCAATACGGATATCCCCCTGTGATCACCAACGGCACCTGGCGGCAAACCAACGCCTCGCGCTACATTCGCCCGTTCCAGGCCCGCCGCAGTATGTTGATCTGGAAGATTTTTGGTGAACGCTTGGACGGCTGGACCAACGCGGATCATCCCACGGAAGCCGTGCCTGGTGTGGCCGCGACATTGCCCATGGGGGCCAATCCCAACGATGCGGATCTGGATTATGTGGGCGACCCCATGCCACCGCCCGGTTCTCTGCATCCCGTGACTGGCGACCCCATTCCGGGGCTGACCGCCGACGAGAAGTTGATGATTGCCACTTGGGTGGATTTAGGCTGCCCGGTGAATGTGACGGCGGCTGCCGGTGAACAGCGTACGGAGTTTGGCTGGTTCCTGGACGATTTGCGACCCACTTTGACCGTCAGTTCACCGAGAGCGGGCCCACAGTTCCAGCCGCTGACCGAGTTGGTGCTTGGCGCCTTCGATTACTATTCGGGCCTGGATCCCGCATCCCTTTCGGTGACGGCTGATTTTGATGTCAACGGCATCGCTGCAGGCGGGGAGTTGGCCGGTTCATTTGTGATGAGTGGGGACCATATCTGGACGCTTACTTTGGCGGCGCCGATTGGGTTTCTGCCTTCAGGGACTCTACAGGTTTCGGTGGCCGATGTAGCCGGTAACCTGATCGAATGCGAGGTGTCGTTCTCCATTTATGAGCACGCGCTGCAGAGTTTCCCTTTGGACTTGTGGCGCAACCCGCCCGCCTATGATCAGAGCTACGATCTCAATCAGAACGGCACCATCGAAGCCATGGACCTGGTCCTGCACATCAACGTCTCCTCCAACTAATCGCATCAGCAAGTACCGCAATGATTAGTGGAGCGACTCGGTACGACTACGGTGTATTGGTTGATTCGTGCAAATCACAAGACCACCCCGGCGCTGCGCGCCACCCCTCCGCAGGAGGGGAATCTAAATATCGCGCCCATTCAGAGGTACCGTGCTATTTGTCGACGAGTGCAGGCCCGATAAAACGCAGCAATCACGCAAAGCGCCCAAACCCAAAATTCCCCTCCTTCGGAGATAGTGTGGTTAAAGACAAGGGGTTTTTGAGTGTTTTTTCAACAGGCCTCCAAGATTTCTCCACAAGTGGGTTGAGAGCCTTTTTGTGTCAGCTCTTCGATTGAATTGAGTCGATAATTGTCTCGATAAGGTTGTTGGTTGACGACGATGGCCCGAGCGATCACCAAGAGTTTGCGTGAGATGGCACAGAGGGCTTGTTTGGGTTTTTTTCCTGCTTCGACCAATTGGTGATATTTCCTGCTGAGCGCGTGTTTGC
>JAGQSC010000022.1 GCA_020439745.1 Acidobacteriota bacterium
CCGAGCGAACCTAATTATTCTGCTCGTCTTGGGTCCGAACGCCTTCTTATAGGTGCGATTGAATAAGAACTCGACTCGTTGCAAGACATCGTCTCGACTAAAGAATCCAGCATCTGGATAGACCCACCAGCGCTTGGTGTCGCGCAGTGGGCCGAAAGTCACGAGAAGAAACTGATAGAACGCAGAAGACAGCTTGTCATCACGTGATGGTCGGCTTCGTTGGTTTGGACGAAAAGCTTTCCATTTGGGTCCGGACAGATTTGTGTTGTGCAGAGAGAATCGGGCATATGGGTCGTTGAAGAAAACGTCCATCCATACTTTGTAAGCATCCAGATAGGCATTCGATACCTTGGCCCAACGCATTTCGTGGGAAAGCGAGAAATCGGCGCGGACTTTACTCAGCGCATCACAGATACGTTCGCAGCCTTTATCCGTGCAAACTACGCCACCCAGCACAAGATGTTTTCCACCTGCGTTCTTGTGTTCGCGCTCGTCGGAATATAATTCGTACTCGGTGATCATACCTGCTTATGACCAAAGTGCGGATACCGAGGTTCGTGCTAGATGCGATTTAACTCTGCGGCATAACAATGATTATATGGTTTCTTCATAAGATCCCTCACCCCAGGGGAAGCGGCCTAACACCCCGATGATGAATCGTCAAAAGTCTTGCTGAGGCAAGGGCTTCTGGCATCTCCCGCCATCGGCAGGGATGATCGATGGTTTCTGTCTAACATGCCTGGCTCCTTTACAGGTCGTCCACGGGGCTCTTCACACCCCTGCCTCCGCGGTTCAGAACATGGGTGTAGACCATGGTCGTTTTGACGTCTTCATGCCCGAGCAGTTCCTGAACCGTTCGTATATCGTAGCCCACTTCCAACAGATGTGTCGCAAACGAATGGCGAAACGTGTGGCAGGTGGCTCGTTTGGCCAACCTGTCAGGAGTATCTTCGGCCCTCTCTGGATTCCTGTGAATTTCAAAAATTGGCACCCGCAGATTACCATCAATGTAGGAGATTCTTGAATAATCGATAAATGAAGTCAAGACAGGTTCGGTGATTCGTTGGACAACGTTTGAGAAGTGGAGTGGGGTACAATCGACTCTCTCTGGCAGGGAGTCAGACCGGTTCCGATACTTGGCCGGACATTGAAGATCTAGGCCAGCTCAGGGACGAGCATGATGACGGCCACCGTGTGACCCTTCATAAGCGGGCAAAATTTGGCAGGCAAGGTACTGACGGGATGGTTTGGCATTCAGATTGACCCCACGAGGAAGGTGGTAAAAACCATCGTAAGAATTCAATTGACCTTAAGTAGCCTGGTCTACATACTGGTTTATATGGAAATTCGAACGGAAGGAGACCGTGATGAAGAGTGAAGCTCCCCCCAGCAAACTGGGAGGCATCTTTTAAAGGTATTGATTAATCATATTTGCGCATTCCTCCCCTCAGCGAGCTGAGGGGTATCCTGCGCTTGCCTTGTCTGATACCCTTCAACTCGCCCGGCGATACCAGCTTTCCG
>JAGQSC010000023.1 GCA_020439745.1 Acidobacteriota bacterium
CAGCAAGTGGATCAAGATTCGGCCGTGCCTCAAGATCAACAAACCATTCAGGTGCAATGGCAAGCAACTCTGAAAATTCGGGGGTACCTGCCAGTCCCGCTTGCCAACCAAATGCAGTTCTGGTTGCGATTATCAGACCACCGCTGTCTCCGGACCCAACAGTTTCGAGAGACGATCCAGGTCCATCAAGTGATGCCACTGACAAGAAAATCCATTCGGCGGGTTGGAAATCAGAGACGATAGCCAAGCTATTGCCGACCAATAGTTGAGCAGGACGGTTCCTAAGTACACGTTCGATCTCGCCTCGCAGTGCAGGATCAGCAAGCCCGTTAGGAAAACTTATCGACAATTTATCGAAAGCGGATTCTTGGCGATGTGACCCATCGAGGCTCGCTCCGCGGACTATTCCATTTGACGACACAGCCCCCGGCGTAACCAACATGCTTGTCGCAAGAATTATCGAAACAAATCGTGTCCACCCTCTACATTGTTGACACATCTTAAATCACTCCCTTGGCATCCTGCACAAACCCCGTAATTGGGCTACTGGTGGCTATAGACAATCAGAAAAAGATTCGTGATTGAGGTTGGTTCCGTGGAAGTGAGGGTTGAAAAAAGAACAGAGAGATGCGATCCTAACGGGTGACAAAACCCATTCGAAAGGAAGCATCTCTCATGGACATCAGGATACGTCTTCGTCGTGATCTGCGTCAAGCTGTGATTGAGCGGTTGCAGCAAGCCTACCAAAGCGGGCAGGTGCGGCTGGTGCGGCGGATTCATGCCCTGTTGTTCGTGATTGAAGGTAAGGCGATTGACGAAGTAGCGACCATGCTGAACCTTGGGGCACAGACGGTGCGAGATTACGTGAACGCCTTTCTGTGGCGCGGTGTCGCGAGTTTGGCGTATCAGAAACCAGCGGGGCGACCGCCGAAGCTGACCAAGACGCAACGAAAGGAGTTGGCGGCGCTGATCAAAGCTGGGCCAGAGGCGGCGGGTTACACGACAGCGTGTTGGAGTGCGGTGCTGATCCAGGACTTGGTGCTGCGCATCTTTGGAGTTGAATATCATCCCCACTACCTCTGTACGCTGCTGGACCAAATGGGGTTTTCGTTTCAGAAGGCGCGTTTTATTTCGGACCACTTGAATGCAGCAGCGCGAGAGGTGTGGGAACAGCAGACCTGGCCGGGAATTGTCCGGCTGGCGCAGGCGAAAGACGCCATGATTCTCTTTGGCGATGAAGCGGGTTTCGCCCAGTGGGGCTCCCTGAGTTACACCTGGGCACCAAAGGGTGAGCAACCACTCGTCAAAACCTGTGGTAAACGCAAGGCTTATAAGGTCATGGGCTTGATCGATTACCGTTCCGGTCGCTTCTTCTGGCAAGGTCAGACTGAGCGCTTCACCAGCGGCACCTATGCTGACTTTCTGACCAAGGTCCTGGCCCAGACCCAACAGCACATCATCCTGATCCAGGATGGCGCCAGGTATCACACCAGTCGAGTGATGAATGAGTTCTTTGCCCTGCATGCCCAACGCCTCACCAAGTTCCAGTTGCCATCCTACTCTCCGGACTTCAACCCCATCGAATATCTGTGGAAGAAGGTCAAAAAGGCGGCAACGCACCTCAAGTACTTTGCGTCCTTTGACGCCTTGACCACCGCCGTTGACCGCACTTTGTGCGAATTCGCCGAGCTACCTGACGAGATCCTGGCCCTCATGGGCCACTACTGCGAAACGATGGGCGCCGAAGCGTGATTCACGATTCTTTTTCTGAACATCTATAGA
>JAGQSC010000024.1 GCA_020439745.1 Acidobacteriota bacterium
ATAGTGGCTGGAAAACACGCCGTCATGCGTCTGCCACTGTTCCGGTTCAGATGGCCCGACCAGCGCCACATTATCTGACCAGCTACTCAAGTAACGCGCCGCCGCCGCGCCCATCATACCTTTGCCAATCACCAGGTACTCAAACAATGTCTTATCTCCTTATCTTTGGCCCTGAAACAATTCCCAATGACCTTCGGAAACGACCTCGACGGCGCCGTCGACCACTTTCAATGCGGTGGCGTCGTCAATCCCATAGGTCGGTACAGGCAGTTCTGCGGCCATCCCGGCTACTTTGACCGCGCTGCTTTCGGGGTGATCCACGTGATTCAGGTGTGGCAACAGCGCAAAGTCGACCAATCCCAGCCCCGTTTCAATAACAAAGGGATTGTCCGGGTCGTTGTACGTCTCACCAAATACGGGAGCGGTCACCATGCTGCCGGCGCTTACGCCCACATACACGGTTTCCGTGAGGGTCGGCAGCAAAGTCGCCAGGCCGGACTCCCGCAGCCAGCGCGTCAAATACAACACGTCGCCGCCATATACCAGCACGGCATCGCACGTCTCTACGGCTGCGGTCCAATACTCAGTCGGGACGCTGGGCAACGCCGTGAGCTCCAGTACGCCCAACGACTGCCAACCCAAACCAACCAGGCGGTTGGCAGTGGCCCCGCTGAGTAGGCGATAAACCATGGCCGGCCCGCCGGGGAATGGGTGCAGCGCCGTGGGAATGCAGAGAGCGTTGGCCTCAGCAATCGGTTTGCCCAGCAGCTCGACCAGGGCGCTCTGAATACTGTCGTTTTGGATGCCTGAAGAGGTGAGCAAAAATTTCATGGTGCAATACTATCCGGTTGAGGCTAAAACGCTCGTGAAGGGCCACACGTTGCCCATATTATCGATGGCTGCAAACGAACGCTGGTTTCTGCGACGTGAATGACCTCAGTTAGTCGCAATCCTGTTGCCCACACCACACTTTGTTTGGCGGCGCCATTCGGACACTTTGGTTCAATGTGCCTAAATAATGGCTTCACCCTCCATTCTCTAACGCGCGAAGGCCCAGGCGATCATCTGTGGAAGTTCGGCACGCCACATCTCTTGATCATGTCCAGCATCACGTTCTTTCAAGACGACCTTCTTGCCTTTCTTACGTAGCGCAATGGCCCAGCGCAGTGCATTCTCGAGAAAGAATGGCTCCTGGGTTCCAGCTACTAGATAGGTTGGAGGCATCACGTTGGTTATCTCGTCCGTCGGCCTAAATCCTGCGCCGGGAGAAGCAGAGAGGATCGCCCCGAAAACATCAGGGTGACGGGCCCCGAGCGCGAGAGCCAGCTCACCACCTGCCGACACACCGCATACAGCTGTATGTTCGCGAGCTAGTTTTAACTTAAACCTTGAACTAATCCAGGAGCGCACATCGTTCATCAGGAACTCTTCATGTGCTTTGAATCTTGACGGGTCAAAATTGGGTGAATACTCATGTAATCTAAGCGTTTCATCGGCAAGTCGATGTACTCCAACAATCATCGTTGCAGGTAAAGGCTGGGTCTCAAGATCGTTGCCCCAATGCGGGATTAGCTGGCCATCACCGCAAAAAATAACGGCTTGCACCGGTCGTGTCGGCACATAAACGGTCACCTGCCGACCGCCGTCATAAGAGAACGTCTCAATGATTAGTTCACCCATATTTTGTCACCAATGGCAGAGATTCCAGGTCTGGCTAGCGGTAAGTGTGTGCGGGCCTCGCGCCAAATGCGGAAATCGAAATCAAGCGCAAGGATCCGTACCGCGCATAGTTAGGGGCCAAACCGACTGTTCTAGATATATTCAATGTGATTTAGGAAATCTTCTGGCGAGTAAACGAAACAGATCAATTCTAGCTTTTTGACCCAGTCTCCCAGCGTGTGGTTATCCAGTA
>JAGQSC010000025.1 GCA_020439745.1 Acidobacteriota bacterium
AAACTCAAAAAGAGCAGTTTTGACCCGCCACTTCAAGCATGAACTGCTTCCGTCGGGCTACGCCCTCCTCCACCAGTTCATGCTGAACCACATTAAGTGGAATTTACAGAAACGATGTTACACCCCCCATCCGTCAAAGGAAGTAATGTGCAATTGCCCAAATAATCCAGAAGGCGACAAGACCATAAATAGACATGATAAAGAGTTGTTTTAATGTTTTGTCTTTCATCCCACTGCTCATACCCATTCTGCCTACGAACAAAAAGACAAAGAATATTGAAATCAAAATGAAATTAAACATCAGTAAGGGCCTGTCCCAAGGATTTTCTTGATGTCTAATGTTAGTTGAAGAATGGGTTGAATCGCGTATGTTGCTGGCAAAAGTCACTTAAACCGAACTCGGGTTGTAATTGGCCTAATGGTACGATTTAGAAGCACGCTGAACGCAGAACCGTTGGTACAAGCCCGTCTTTTGATTGGTCGGTTTGCTGCAAGGTTTGAATGGATAGCCTAATTTGCCTCTAGCAATTCACAGGTCACCACTTGAGCGCGAATCACAAAGTTGTCGTTGCGGTGGGGTTTGCCTGAGTTGCCGTTGGGGGTCCACAGCACTATACACACCGCCGTTTTGGGCTACCAAGACGAAATCCGAATAGGATTTACACCCGAAATCCTCGAAGAGACTGACCTCGCGCACACCTTCGAACCGTAACCTGATAGTGCAGGTTTCCTTATTGCTTTTCTTTCGAACCTGGAGACACAGTTCGGCGGTGGTAGGTCTGTTTACCTGTTCCGAATACTCTTCGTAATGGATCGCAAACGACTTGATCACCCCATCTGGGAGGAGGTATTCGCTCAAGATTTGGTCGATCAAAGCAGTTCGTGATCCCTTAAAGCGTCTATCCATATCGCCTCACCGCATTCAGTGAAGTATGACCTCAAGATTTGGGCTACTTCCGGGTGAGCAAGATCATCTGCCTCGACATAATGACTCAGCTTGGTGGATTCGCTTAGCGACATCATTATGGGCTCTGTTTTCCAAGCTGGATGACAGCACCCGTAGCCATCAAATGAGATTCGAACAAGATACAGTTGGTTAGCTTCATCCATTTCAAAATCTGCAAACACGCTAGCTTCCTGTAATGAGAAACAGTACTTGCAGGGGCGGGTCGGCATAGGAGAAGCGGAACGAACTTGCACGATACTTCCTCGATAACTAGGGGTCTTATGGTTGGTTTTGGCAGTGAAGTCTACCATTTTGGCTTCGATGGTTCATAATTGATCGGGCGACATTTTGAAGGTTAATAATATGTATGATGACCTGCAAGAAATGATTCGACAATCGCCATCTGCCAGCTTCGGCAATATTGAGAACGGTGTCTCCGTAACTTGGATTAGAAAAGCAGAAGCGTTTCTGGGATTCTCGTTACCTCCTAGCTACACATGGTGGCTTCGCAATTATGGAGGGGGCGAGGTTGGTGGAGAGGAGATTTACAGCATCTACGAAATGGATTTTGATCAGGCGGTTGGCGGAGATATTGTTTTTAACGCGATTGCCAATATGCGAAGTAATGGTTGCGGTTTTGACCGGTTATACATTTGTAGGACGGGTGTCGACGAGTACTTTTTCTTTGAAACCAAATCTAGAACAGACGTGAATGAGTTTCCAGTATTTATAGGCGACCACAGGAGCCAACAAACCGAACACTATGCAAAGAATTTTGCTGAATTTCTCATGAAGCGCATTCGTTTTTTTGACCATTGAGTTTCCTTGATGTTTCAATCGGTGACGGATAAGGACAGCGATAAATACCTGTAGTGCCCTTTCAGGGCACGCAATGCCGGGGGGCGTTCCCCAGGGCGATGCCCTGGGCTGCCATGTATGGCCCTTTCAGGGCTTTGAAGGCGACTCTGAGATAACCCTTACATTTGTTGCTTTTTGATCTGTGTCATCTGCGTAATCTGTGGTTTGTTTTTCTGGGTTTGCGCCGGTGCATCACTGGCGATCCCAGGGAGGGTTGGTTAGCGGTGGCTTTTTTCAGTCGCCCGACGCTTTGCTTTGGGCTCTTGTCGGTCTTCTTGGCTACCCACCCCTCCCGTTGGTCGGGGTGGGCTGCCGGGTCAGTCGGCCTGCGGCCTCTGTGGGGGGCCAACCATGGGAAGAGGTAACAACGCAAAACGAGGAATGGATGGCTGGGATCGGCGTCGATTGACGTGATAACTATTGTTCCAAGTTTTCTGCAGTCAATTATTTCCTTTGAAGGAGTATTTTGCGATTTACAAGACGGCGCTCGGTCACCCGTGCCATGGAGCCAAGCGCCAGGCGAAAGGTGCCAATGCCATGGAGGTGAGTATGAGGACGCCGAAAGTGAAAGGAAAACATTCCCGAAGCGATACCCGTAGCGTAATGACTGATCGAATGGCCGCTTCGACTTCTCGCCTTAACTCATGGTCGGTTCTGGCTAAATGATGATAATGAGCTAAGAGTTTAGGGGCGTGAAGCCCTTTTAATCCTTGGTACAAAACAAGGAATAAAATGAGTCCAATCCAGCCCTGAAGCGAAACGTCTTGCCATGTGATGTCTTGAAAGGTCTCAATCGTCATGTTGGTCCGCATGGCGATAAAGGCCAGCATAAAAACACCGCTGTTCACTGTCATTTTCTCAAACCATCGTGTAACTTCTGGCGCTTCAATGAACCGACGAAACGGGGGCTTGCTGGGTATACCGTTTAGTTGGGAGTATGTATCCATTTTGCACCTCGCCCCTTGCCAATGCACCTGATCTTGCCCTGGTCACGTAACTTCTTGAGCACGACTCGGATCATATCTCGGCTTACGGTCGGACAGTCCCTCTCTAGATCTGAGACGGAGAAGGGCCTTATCTTAGCGTTGATTGCGTCTTCTACCCGGCTGGTCTTCGACCCTTTGCCGCGTTGGATGGTGTCGACGCGTTCTTCAAATTCACCATAGGCCCTGATGAGAACGCCCCAGAAATATCTAAGCCACGGATAAACATCATGCTTGCCATCGTGCCATCCTAAAGAGCTGATCTCCAATGAATCATAATAGCCTTGCTTGGTCTCTTCAAAGATGCGCTCTAAGCTAATGTACCTGCCCACGTTGTAGTTTGCATGATAAAGCAAGAGTAGCGTAAGCAAGCGCGAAACGCGTCCGTTGCCATCTGAAAATGGGTGGATACACAGAAAATCCAGGATCATCAATGGAACAGATATCAGTGGGTCGATACGTCCTTTGGCGTCTTGATAACCCTTGAAGAGATCGTTCATGTGTTGAGGCGTCATGTAAGCACTCACCGGTGTGAATCGCACCCTCATGATTTCACCCTGCTTGTCGCGTTCCACAATTTGGTTATCCGTCATTTTCCATTGCCCACCTGGCGAAGGTAGGTATCGATAGAGCATGCTATGAAGCTGAAGAATGACGTTGACCGTTGCCTGCATATCAGCTGCTGATTCATGGATCATAGCCAGCGCATCGCGATAACCCGCTATTTCCTGTTCGGTCCGGTTGTTGGGTGCTGCATCTTTGAGCACGAGATCCCGAAGTCGCTTGCGCGGGGCCTCGATACCTTCAAGTCGATTGGATGATTCCGTTGACTCGACAATGGACCGACTCTTCAACGTTCTGAGCGTTTCCGGAGACTGCCGTGCGAACAGCGTTTGGATTCCTGACGAACGGGCAATCGAAGTCAAAGATTGGGTATCTTCGACGGATAGTTTGATGGAGCTGAGAAACTTCAACGAAAAGGATTTCATATCTTTCTACGGCAAATGATTAGTGACCTGTTAAATGGGTAATAAAGATGCAAATTACCCTATTCTATGTGCCAATTACCTATTTATCAATCCAAATAGGACTTCTTGCATGAGGTCTTTTGTTCTCAACAAATAACAAGGGATTGGGAGCGTGAGCACTCAGTGTGTCGACAAGGACTAACGACCCACGAATGGCTTGGTCCACACAACCCCTTGTGGGGTTGAAGCATACAGATACGCTGAGAGGACCCCGCCGTTTGTTGCACTTTTTGATCTGTGTCATATGCGTAATCGGTGGTTTGATTTTCTGGGTTTGTGCCGGTTCATCACTGGCGATCCCAGGGAGGGTTGGTTAGCGGTGACTTTATTCAGTCGCCCGACGCTTTGCTATGGGCTCTTGTCATTTTTCTTGGTTACCCACCCCTCCCGTTGGTCGGGGTGGGCTGCCCGGTCATTCGGCCTGTTGCCTCTGTGGAAGACTCGGGGACAGCGTGTGAAACCATCCCATGTTCGTTTTGCAGTCAAATGGATAGAAACGTCACCCCTGCCGGGGTTTGGGTTGTTTTTTTGGGGTCACCTGGGGTTGAAACCCCAGGCTAAGTTCGCGCAACCCCTTTCGGGGTTTAGGCCGTTGAAGATAGCTTTAAGTTAAGGTGGCGGTGTGCCTAGCACGGTTGCTATGAGCCGATTCGCTGTCCAGTTGGTTTGAGGAGATATTGTTCTGAAGAAAGGGTCGCCCTGACGGGCTAAGTTTCTAGGTTGACGTGACCCAAGGTTCCTCGCATGGCTCGTCACCTTGGGCTGTGGACGTTTGCCCTGCCGGGCAATCTAGGTCGAGTCTTAGGCCTTGGTGCGCCATTTCCAGCCCATTTAGGAATGGCTGACGCACGTTTATGGACTGCGCCATTGTTCTTCTTAATCTGTTTAATCGGTGGTTCTTTCCTTTGTTTCTTCACGAATCACGTGGGAGCCTGCCTGGCTAGCCTTGCTTCATTCCCGATCGGTAATGTTCGGGGTCGATACCTCCCAAAGCCGCGTGTTTGTTCCTGATCGGGAATATTTGGTTGATGTTTTGCGGCAACTAGCGTTAATATTACTGATCGGGAATATTGAGAGGCGCAGTATGGACTCAAAGCAAATCGGTCACATCGTCCGCGAGACGCGTAAAAGACTCGGCGTGACACAACAAGTTCTGGCGATGACGTCCGGTAGCGGCCTGCGCTTCATCATCGATTTGGAAAAGGGGAAACCCACCTGTCAGATCGGGAAGGTGCTGACCGTACTGCAAACGCTCGGCATCAAGCTGGACCTCATCCCTCCAAGCGGAGGCGCATGATATGGCTCGCACGCTCGAGGTTTACCTGCATCAGGAGCGAGTGGGCCAGTTGATCCAGGACGATCATGGTCAGATGGTGTTCGACTATGCCGAAAGCTGGTTGACGAATCCCCAGGCGGTGGCGCTTTCTCACTCCCTGCCATTGAGGCCGGAACGTTACACGCGCAATGAATGCCGGGGCTTCTTTAGCGGGATCCTGCCCGAAGCGGGCAAGCGCGAAATGGTTGCCCGCAATCTCGGCATCAGTGCCCGCAATGATTTTGCCATGCTGGAACAGATCGGCGGCGAATGTGCCGGTGCGGTGACGTTCATGCCGGAAGGAGAACCGCTCCCCGCACGCGACGACCACTACCGCGAACTTACCGAACAGGAACTTGCGCGCATCCTTCAGGAACTGCCGCACAGACCACTCATGGCCGGCGAGCAAGGCGTACGCCTTTCCCTTGCCGGAGCGCAGGACAAAATCGCCGTGCATGTGTCGGACGAGAGAATCTCCATACCGCTTGGAGGCGCACCCAGCACGCATATCCTGAAACCCGCCATCGAGCGTTTTGAAGGACTGGTGTTTAACGAGTCCTTTTGCATGCAGCTTGCCGCTGCCGTAAAGATTCCTTCCGCCCGTGTCAGTGTTCACCAGGTGCAAGGCATCGACTACCTGCTGGTGGCGCGTTACGACCGCACCCATGACGAGACAGGCACGGTGCATCGCCTGCATCAGGAAGATTTTTGCCAGGCACTTGGGTTTGTCTCTGAGACCAAATATCAAGCCGAAGGTGGTCCTGGCCTCAAGGATTGTATGAAGCTGCTGAGGGCGGTATCGTCCATACCCGTCATCGACTTGCAGCGACTGCTGGACGCGGTGATTTTCAATTTCCTGATCGGCAACAACGACGCGCACGGCAAGAACTTCTCGCTTCTGTATGATGGCGAAGCGATCCGGCTGGCACCGCTCTACGATGTGCTCAGTACCGCCTTTTACCCTGAGCTATCACGGAAAATGGCGATGAAGATTGGCGGTGAGTATCAAGCTGAGAACATTTTTCCCCGTCATTTTGAGACACTCGCCGAGGATGCCGGTCTCGGTAAGGCCCTGGTCAGGAACCGTGTAGGGGATCTGGCCAAATTGGTCATGGCCTCCCTGGAGGAGTTAGAGATCAAGAATCCGGTGGCAGAAAAGTTGGCGGAACTGATTACCGAACGCTGTCGGACGGTGCTGATACGGTTTTAGAAATAGAGGTTTCATCCTGTTAGGGCATAGCGCGCTCAATGCGCCAGCCATGACCATGAGAACCACGAATGAACACGAATGCACACGAATAGGGAATCGCAACCAAGGTGAGTCCGGCTTACAGCTGGAGGTGTTTTGTGATCAAAAAGGACACCGCGGCCAAGATGGCTGACCACGTCAAAAGACGAGACTCATTCTCAGCTTGTGCCGGTTAATCACCGGCTATCCCAGGCAGCGGCAGCGATTCGGTTCGCGAAGCTCACTTCGTGTCGCGTCGCTCGAATTCCTATCTCGGCGTAGGGGGAAAAGCCTCAAAGCGCAGCCTCACTTGCTTCGCTCGTGTCGGGAGCGCACTGCATAGCCTTCGGCCCTTGAGGTGGGTCGTTAGGTTTCAGTTACTCGGCGGGTTTTGGCGGTGCGTTCGATGAGGGTTCTTACCTGTGGATGGGCGTCCAGCAACCCTTCGAAGTGGCGTTTGCTGAGCGTAAGGAACAACGTCGGCAGACGGGTCCTAATCGAGGCGGAACGCACCGCGTCGTCCATCAGCGCCAGCTCCCCAAAAAACGCGCCGCTATCCAAGACCACCTCAGCGTCGTCGGTGCTCACTTCCACCTGACCATTGACGATGATGTAGAACTTGTCGCCGTAATCGCCCTTCTCGAACAGGGTTCGGTCCTTGGGGTAGTACTCCGATACCAACAGCTCAGCGATCTGCCGCAACGGTTCCAGGTCCAGTTCGGCAAACAGCGGGATCTGTTTCAGGCGGTGGGGTTCGCACTCGGCGCGGAAGCCGTCGTGACTCAAAGTGAAGCCCGTCTGCTTACGCCACAACTCGGCATACAGCCCGTCCTGGTCCACCAACTCTTCGTGGGTGCCGCGCTGCACCAACCGTCCCCGGCTCAGCACCAAAATCAAATCGGCCTGTGTGACGGTATGCAGCCGGTGCGTAATCGAGATCAGCGTTCGATCCTCGGCGATCTTGCGGATGGTGTCCATGACCGCCTTTTCCTTGCCCGGATCCAAGGCTGACGTAGCCTCATCGAGAATGAGGACTGCGGGATCCCGTAACAATGCCCGGGCGATGGCCACCCGTTGCCGTTGGCCGCCCGATAACTGTCCGCCGCGTTCGCCGACCCTAGTCTCAATGCCTTCCGGCATGGCCATGATCGATTGATGGATCTCCGCTTTCCTGGCCGCAGCCACGATCTCGTCGTCGCTGGCTTCCAGTCGACCCATGCGGATGTTGTCGCGCAACGACGTACTAAACAGCACCGACTCCTGCGGCACCACGCTCACCTGGTCGCGCAACGATGCCTTGGCTGTGTCGCGAAGGTCCACACCGTCCCACAAAATGGCGCCGTGATGGGGATCATGGAACCGCAGCAAAAGTTTGAGCAACGTGCTTTTGCCCGATCCACTGGGTCCCACGATGGCCACCGATTGACCTGGCTTGATCTGAAACGACAAGTCGTCTACGGCAGTCTTGCCGTCCCGGTAGCGGAACGTGACGTGATCGAATGTGAGTGACTGTTTCAGGCGCGGCAACGCAGGTTTCTCGGTGTCATCGAGATCCAAATGGTCGGTGGCCAGGAATTCCTGGACGCGCTTCATGGCGCCGACACCCTGGAACATGTCCGGGAGTACGGCCGATAGGTGGCTGATGCCGCCCACCATGTTCTGTAACAAGGCCAGAAACGCGACCAGCGTACCTACTGTGAGTTCACCACGGATGACCAGGTACCCGCCAAGTGCCACAATCGCCACCTGCAACAGGGTGGCGCTCTGGCTGCCCAGCCGGTTGACCAGTGCGGCCAGCTTGTTGGCTCGTTGGGCTTTGGCATCCAAGGCATCGATCTCGGCTGCGAATTCCTTTTGTCGGAAGCGCCAGAGGTTGAAGGAATGGATCACGTTCAGCGTGCCCAGCGTCTCCTGGACAAATGCGCTCACCGTGCCGTCCTGGCCCTTGCGTTCGTAACTGGCTTTCTCCGCTTTGCGCGCGACCCGTTTCGGCGCGATGGCGCTCAGAACCATGCCCGACAGGGTAAGTAGGGCCAGACGCCAATCAATGACAAAGAGGAGGATGAGGCTGGCGATCACGTTGAACGCGCTGAAGATGAAGATGTAGAAGGCGTGGATGACCACTTTTTCAACCGCGGCGAGGTCGCCTGAGAATCGTGACAGTAGTTCCCCAGACTGGATGCGGTTCTCGGTCGGCAGGAAATGCAGGGTCCGGTACATGTCGATGCGGAGCCGGTTGACAGCTTTCATGCCTACCTTGGAAGCCTGGATGTCCTGCGCCACGGAAAACAGCGCTTGAACCAGCCACCAAATCACCAATACGGTGACGAGGTTTAGGAAGAAGCGGGCGTCCTGATTGGGGATGGCGCGGTCGAAGACTAATTGGAACGACATGGGAAGCGCCAGCCGGAAACTCATCTGCACGGCGATCGCGAAGAACACGAACAGCACCGCAGGCCAATTGGGGCGCAACAGGGCGAATACGTTTTTGATGAGGTGTTTCAAGTGACAGCCTGTAAGGAGATTCCAAGGGGCATTGTCAGGGGTCGTGCGTCAATAATCAAATGTTAATTGACGGATTGTGTGGGCCGAAGGCTTTGGCGTGCGCTTGCGACATGAGCGTAGCGAGTGAGCCAGCGCTGTGAGGAAATGCCCACTTCACCGGATACGATTGTCGAGCGACGCGACACGAAGTGAGCTTCGCGAACCCAGCTTTCAGCTACCAGTTGCCGGCAGCCAGAGCGCCAGACACCATCACCATCAAAGCAAGATAGAATCAAACCCCAGATTACGACATGGTAAGGCAACTGTAGAACGACGACGACACACAAGGAACATGACCCATGTCTAAAGTGACGCCATTTTTTGATGTTCAACGATCAACTGGAGGATGCGATTGCCTTCTACACCGCCACGTTTCCCGACTCCATGATCATCAAACACGCACGCAGCGATAAGGGCGGCCCCATCACCTCCGCTGAATTCGTGGTGGGTGGTCAGACGTTTATGGGTTTTAACGGCGGGCCGTACTTCAGTTTTTCGCAAGGGTTTTCGCTGTTTGTCGACTGCGAGGACCAGGCGGAAGTGGACGCATACTGGGACAAGCTCATCCAGGCCGGTGCCGTCCCATCCCAGTGCGGCTGGATCACGGATCCCTTTGGCGTCACCTGGCAGATCGTGCCGCGACGGTTCATGGAATTGATCAACGACGACAATTCCAAGAAGGTGCAGGCCGTCATGGACGCGATGATGACGATGGTCAAGCTGGACGTGGCAGCCCTTGAAAAGGCGTACCACCAAGTATGACGATCGCCGCGTGATCTCGTTCGTCTGAGACCGCAGTTGGCGTGCATCTCAGTTTGCATCAGATGGATTAAGATGGTTTCCACGTCACCATCCGGGTACGGAGCCAACGAATGATCTACGAGTCATATTCAAGTATGCCATTCCGGCAGGTAGTAGAAAACATAGTCGATATATGGATCCTTGTGTTTAGTGTGTTTATCATCAGGCTTTTCATTTCCAGATACAGGAACAGGGCTGAGCCAGGAGAGCACGCCGGGCAATTAGGAGTTTCTGAAACCACTGACATCAACAACCCGGTTGGCACCATTGATGAACATCTGGACAAGTTGAATGCGTGGCGTCTTCCTGCGATTGCGCTGACGCCCACGTCTGAACGTGGTTCGAGCCGCATCGGTGGGTTGCCTTCACTCCCGGACGATGTGACGTGGCCGCATTGGAAAGGTGAGCCGTTGGCGTTTTTGTGCCAGTTGAACCTTGCTGAGATTCCGCAGGACTGCAACCGACAGGGTCTTCCCGCGTCAGGCATGCTTTACTTCTTTTATTGCCAGGAACAAGAGACCTGGGGATTTGACCCAAAAGACGAGGGCAGTTGGCAGGTGATCTACAGCGCCACGCCATCAGCCACGCCGCGTGCGGCACCACGTGGGCTGAAGGTGACTTATCCCGAAAAAGTGGTCAGTTTCGGTGCCGTACAGACCTATCCCGATTGGCAGGATGACCGGGTGGACGCGTTGAATCTCAGCGACCACCAGATGGATCTGTATATGGACATGTGTAGTGGTGTTTTTGCCGAGAGCCCGGCCCATCATCTATTCGGGTACCCGTCCCCCGTGCAGGGAAATTATATGGACTTGCAATGCCAACTGGCGTCGAACGGATTGTATTTGGGTGGTCCCGAAGGCTATGAGAGCCCGCAGGCCAAGGCCCTTGAAGCGGGCCGTTCCGATTGGATCTTGCTGCTGCAGTGGGATACCGATGACGATGTGGAGATGATGTGGGGCGACGCCGGCATGCTCTACTTCTGGATCCGCAAACAAGACCTCGCGTCAGGTCGTTTCGACAAATGCTGGATGGTCCTCCAATGCGCGTGAGCGCGTTGACATTGACTCATTTTGGCACTTGTGGGTGGGATGCCTGAATTTGAGGACATTGTTGATTTTTCTCGCCGGAGTCAAGGAGGCCGTTCTTGCGAGCGCTGTTCTTGTTGTATCTTGAGCTGTCGTAACTTCCAGATTTCATATCCCTCGAAGAATAGCCTTAGCGGTGGGTGTCCTACGGTTAGTAAAGCCAAAGCAATTACGTTGATGTATATGGGTAACCTGTTTTCTTGGAGCATGTACAAAATCAGGAGGATCCAAATCAACGAGAAAAACCAATACATGACTTTGGCTTTGTAGAATTTTCGCCTAGTCACTGATGGGATTTTGTCTGACACATCTGTCCCTTTCAACATGGTTCCACATAGCTTATGCGCATAGCGGCGCACTCAAAATCGACAGGCGTCCTGTTATTGATTTACGTACGCAACACGGATTTGTGAGAAAGTTGTGTGTGAAAATTTGGTTGGAGCTTGGACGTTGAGTGGCGTGAATTCGAGTGTGGCGTTGGAAATTCGAGATGGTGAATTACGCCAGGATCGGGCCGCGTGGTTCCCTACCCAACGGGGATGGGTAGCAGTTGTGGCTGATGGTGCTGGCGGAACAGGGGAAGGTGGTCGTTGTGCCGACCTTGTTGTTTCTGCCGCACGAGACTTGGCTGACGGAAAGTACACTTCCGTGTTGGAAGCGTTTTCAGCGATGGAAGATGCAGCGTTTCAAATGGGTTCGCTAACCACGGCGATCATTGTCAAACTGGAAGGCCGAAGTATCTCCGGTGCCAGCGTTGGGGACTCCGTTGCCTGGGTGATACGCGGCGATTTAGTCGACGATCTGACACAGAATCAGAAGCGGAAGCCGCTCGTTGGGGATGGCTCTCGTCCTGTTGAGTTTCATAGGTCACACTTAAATGGTCGGTTAATGTTGGCGACGGATGGGCTTGTGAACTACTCAGCTTCTAAGGAGATTGCCGCAGCCTGTTGGGTGGGCGATGTGTCGGAAGCTGCGTCGACTGTGGTGGAATTGCCGCGACTGCCAAGTGACACCTTCCCGGACGATGTTGCCGTCATCGTAGTGGATCAAATCGATCGAAATAGTGGCGACTAGGTTCGTTCAAGACACTGAAAAATTTTCATGGTTCTTCCTTTTGTTTGCTGGGTTTTGTTGCGAGAGAACCTCAATCATCTAGGACCCACAGGTTAACCTTTGTCACTTGACAAACTTGGATTTGAGTCTATACTGAACCACATGGTTCAGTATCAGTCGATTCAACTGGATGGCGCGTTCACGGCGCTGTCCGATGCGACACGCCGGGGCATTCTCGCTTGGCTAGGGCGGGCCGATGCTTCGATCACCGAATTGGCCGCCAAGTTCCAAATGACCCTTACTGGGATGAAGAAGCATATCGGGATCCTGGAGCGCTCGGGGCTGGTGTCCACGGAGAAGGTGGGCCGCGTGCGGACCTGCACGCTGGGTCCGCGCCGGCTGGAAGAGGCGGCTGCTTGGATTGAGGATTACCGGCAACTTTGGCAGGCGCGATTCGACGAACTAGACCAGATTGTTGCGGAACTGAATCAAGACTCATCCCGGGAATAAAGAAAGTGAGACCCTTTATGAAGAACCCCACGACCATCGAACGAACGTCTGAACTTGAACTAGTCATAACGCGCACCTTTAACGGTCCAGCGCGGACCGTGTTCGAGGCCTGGACCAAGCCCGAGTTGATCCAACGCTGGTGGACGCCGAAATCGTTTGGCATCACCTTTGTTTCCTGCGAGGCCGATGTGCGTACGGGGGGTTCGTACCGCTTTGTGTTCAGTCACCCATCCTTTGATCAGCCGATGGCGTTCTTCGGCAAGTACCTGGAAGTGACGCCTTACTCGCGCATTGTGTGGACCAATGAGGAGAGCGATGAGGGCGCAATCAGCACCCTGACCCTAGAGGAAAAGGACAACCAGACATTGCTTGGCCTGCACGAACGCTATCCCTCCAAGGAAGCTTTGGATGAAGCCATTGCGTCCGGTAGCTCAAGCGGTGCACCTGCACAGTTTGAACAGTTAGACGAGGTGCTTGCTGCACTGGTGGGTTGAGGAGAAGATTGAATGCACGAGTGATGACACGCAGCCAATGTGAGTCCGGCTTCCAGCCGGAGATGTTTGGTTCCTGAAACACCTCAGCCAGGATGGCTGACTCACACCGGTAGGATCACCCCTGCCGGGGTTCGGGATATGTTTTTTATGGGTCACCTGGGGTTGAAACCCCAGGCTAAATACACGTCACCCCTTCGGGGTCTAGAAATAGATGTCCGAGGACGATGGAAAAAAATTCACGAATTACTATTTGCGTGAGGGTTCCGAGGAGTTTTTAGAAGTTATAGTTGGTAGTGGTGCATAACGATGAAAAGGAGGGAGCTTTGCAGGTTAAGTTGGAAACTTGCCAGCATCGAACGAAAGTCTATCTTTTTCTGGGTGTGATCTTGGCTCTACTTGGGTGTAACAAAGGTTACGTCGTCACAAAAAGGGGCGTAACCTGGGAGATTTGGAGCACTCGAAGTGGGACTGAAATCATAAATATTGAAGCCGCCGATCCAAGTTCGTTTGAAGTCCTAACATGGGAAGTTTCTGAAAGTGTTTATAACTTTGCGCGTGACAAAGGCCATGTCTACTATCGGGGCGAAGTGATATTGGGCGCGGACCCGAGCTCATTTCGTCCGCATAAACGTAATTATTTCGTTGATTCAAAGCGCGTGTTTCTCAAGCAGTGGAATGATTTTCATGAGCTGATTGGCTGTTCACCGCAGACGATGAGGATTATTGATGATTTCTGGATAGTGGATGAAAAATATGTTTATTTTGCCGGCCATCGATTAGAGCCGACGGACATCCGAAGTTTCTTTGTGTATCCGGACTCCGGATGGGCATGTGATGACATTGATTGTTACTACGAAAATGTAAAAGTGACCGTGGACCGTGAATCGTTTGAGTCTCTACCCGATGCTCGCAGCGTGATGGCAAAAGACAGGAACAATGTGTACTGGTGTGGATGGGTGGTTGAAGGTTGCGATCACGATTCCTTCCAGGCGATCGATAATTGGTCAGGAAAAGACAAGAATAACCATTTCCGCTTTCGCTCGACTTGGGCGAATCGATCAGAAGCAGGTTCATTGGAGGTTGAGATCACACCCTTGGATTCGATTTCTCAATGAGTCCTTGTGTCGAGGGCCGGTTTGTAATGGATGGACGTTTGGTTTAAGAGTCAGACATCACCCCTGCCGGGGTTCGGGTGTTTCATTTTTGGGTTACCTGGGGTTGAAACCCCAGGCTAAGTAGAAATCACCCCTTTGGGGTGGGAACTGGGTTCGCGAAGCTCACTGCGTGTCGCGTCGCTCTGCGAGCCTAAATGTTTAGCGGGTATTGCTTCACAGCGCTGGCTCACGCGCTTCGCTCATGTCGCAGGCGCCCGCCACAGGCTTTTGGCCGTCCCCAAATAGCGCGAACTAGACTCAATCGTTTTCTGTCTCCTAATCTGTGGAATCTGCGTCATCGGTGGTTACTTCATCTTCCTCGCGTCGGAAACATGATCAAAAATGGGTTGCGCCTGTTTTAGCCAGGAATTATATTAGTGAAAACTTAAATGTGTGGTGACAGGAGGACGGTATGGATTTTAGTAAGGCGTTTGGCGCGAGTTTTCGTGAAGTGGTGGATGGTGAACGGGAAGGAATGCCCACCCATATTGTGCGTATGAGCCGCACCTATCCCACCAACCCATCGGATCTTTGGAGCGCGCTCACGGAGAAGGACCGCATAAAGCGTTGGTTTGCCGTAGTGAACGGCGACTTTAAGCTGGGTGGCAGGTTCTCAATTGAGGGCAACGCCGAGGGATCCATTACCGTTTGCGATCCGCCACATGCACTCCGCGTCACCTGGGAATACGGTGGTAGCACCAGTTGGGTGGCCGTTCACTTGAAGGCCGACAATCAGGGCACGCTGCTCACCCTGGAACACGAGAACCCCACCGACGAAGCCAGCGAAGCCCATTGGGTTAAGTACGGGCCAGGAGCGACTGGGCTCGGTTGGGAACTGGCGCTGATGGGGTTGGAGATGCACTTCTTGTATCCGGACGAGGAGATTTGCGAGGCCGGAATGGCTTGGGCCGGCGGTGAAGAAGCCAAAGCCGTGATGATCCAGTGGGCAAATGCCTGGGGTGAGGCCCATATCAAGTCGGGCGCGCCCGCGGAAGCTGCCCACCAAACGACGCAGCGAATCGTCGCGTTCTACACCGGTGGAAGTTGATGCATGCCTTTGACGTGCTGGCTGACCCCGTGCGTCGACGCGCTCTGGAATTGATTGCGCAGCACGAGCAGGCATCGGGCGACATTGTGACCGTGATTCAGGCGGAGTTTGGCATTACCCAGTCTGCCGTGTCGCAACATCTGCGCGTGTTGCGTGAGTCCGGTTTTGCAGTGGTCCGAAAAGACGGTGCCAAACGGTGTTACTCCCTGGACCTAAAGGGATTTCGCGATGTCGAATCCTGGTTGAACCAAATCCAACATTTCTGGGACACGCGACTGGAGGCTCTGGCCACGGAAGTGGCCCGCGGTAAGCGGAAGAGAAAAGGGGAGTAGGGACGGGCATACGAAAGAACTACGAATGAACACCAATGGACACGAAGATTGGGGGCGAAAATGGCCCTGGCGGGGCCATAGATGACAGCCCAGGGCATCGCCCTGGGTCAAGAGTCCAAAGATATCCCAAGCCCTGAAGGGGCGTGATAGGAAGTACAGTGACCGATCCGTAAATTGCCGATGTGGTGCCCCAACAGGGCACCCGGAGTCGACAGGAACCGTAACCCAGGGCGCTGCCCTGGGCTGCCATGTTCAGGCCTGTCCAGGCCTGAAAAGAGCTTCGGGGTTAGGGATCTTGGACCCAGCGATTACATCCCGGAAAAAAACTGGAACCTGTGGGGGGCCTCCCTTTCAGGGGCTCAAGTACAGGCCGTCAATCGCCGTTTCGCGACCAGACCGCGCATTGGATCTGATTGGCGTCGAGGAACGCTTTCAAATCAGCTGCTTGGTCTCCACTGAAGCGTTCCGCCAGAGCGGTCATCAGTTCGCGATCGGTACCTAGAACACCCTGCAGTTTGGTTACTTCTTCTGCGGACAGCGTCCAGTACCACTCGTATTCGCGGTAACCGAAATACTTCTCGACCGCGTCGCCGCGATCCAAACCGTGGATCTCGAGGGTACCGTCGCCCTTCAGCTCCGCTGTTAGCAGCCGGCGATCGCCCGGTTCGTTGATGTCGCGAAGTGTAATCGAAGTCAAGGCTTGTCCCCTATGAAGTAACTCGTTCTTCACCGTCACTTCCGTTGGACATATTCTATTTCTTAATCAGGGAAATTCGTGTCTATTCGTGCGCATTCGTGGCTCAGAAACTCATCGACGCTTCGACCCAGAGCGGTTTCGCGCTATTTCGCGTGGGTTTTCGCGCCTTTCGCGGTTGCCTCCTGTGTTATTTCATCCAACCAGAAGATGAAATCTTGAGGTACGAAAAAACCAAACCACCGATTACTCAGAGTGCGCAGATTACTACGTGCTAGGGCGTGGGCGCTCCGTGCGTCGACTCGGACGTAGAAACCACGAAAGAACACCAATGAACCTGAACTTAATAGGGTGAATGGGGTTATGGTTTAGTTTTCTGGGTTTAGGTGGATGAGTTGGTCGGCTTTGACGTTGTCGCGGCGCACCACGCGTCCGTTTGACCAAGTGGCTTTGACGTTCACTTGATCAATGGGGCCCAATCCCACGTGGCAGCGCGGATCGCTGGCCGAGACGTAGGAACTGCCACGGGTCAGGTCGATGCGTCGGTGCCAATCTTCGGCGCTCAGTTCGATGCAGATTGCGTTTGGTGCATCGATCATCAGCCAATGTCCCGCATGAACCGAATCATTGCGCAGATAGGTGGGTGCCGCATCCATATTGGAGATGATCAGGTCCAGGTCACCGTCGCCATCCAAATCACCACTCACCAAGCCGCGACTGGAGAGTCGCACCGCCAGACCAGGTCCGGCCTCGCTGCTTTTGTCCACAAATCCCTTCGGCCCACCCAACAGGACTAGGTTGAGCTGGTTAAAGCTGGTTTTCGATTCAGGGGCATGGTCGGCCTGCGGGTAGATGTGACCATTGGCGATGAACATATCCAGATACCCATCCAGGTCGAAATCTGCCAGTACCGTACCCCAGGAGAGGGGTTTGTAGCTGGGTTCCCAGACGCCGGCTTCCACGGTGATGTCTGCAAACGAGCCGCCGCCCAGGTTACGGTAGAGCGCCGAGTGGTCGTCGCCAAAATTGGTGACGAACAGGTCGGTCCAGCCGTCCCGATCCACGTCGCCGGAGGCCAGTCCCATCCCGGCCTGGGCCATCCCATTCTTGTCCAACGATGCGCCGCTCCACAGGCCTGTTTCCTCGAACTGACCCTGGCCGTCGTTGATGTAGAGGTAGTTCGGGTTTGAGTCGTTGGCCACGTAGAGGTCCAGGTCCAAGTCGTGGTCCAGGTCCAAGGCCAGCACCGCGAAGCTGTAATACAGACCCACATCGCTGAGGCCCGCCTCTTCGGTTGCGTCTGCGAACTGGCCCTTGCCAATGTTTTCGAAATAGCGATTGGCCTTGCCCTCCAAGCCAAACGGGCCCACCATCACTTTGTCGCCCTTCCAAGACAGTCCGCGCTGTGCATGGCGCACATCGTCCAGGTTGCAGTCCACGTAGGCGGCCACAAATAGGTCCTGATCGCCATCGTTATCAGCATCAAAGAACACTGCGCCTGTGGACCAGCCGTCGATGCCCGGTGGGTTTTCCGCACGCGTGAACTGCCCGTTCCCCTGATTCAGAAACAACACGTCCTGGCCGAAGTTGGTGATGAACAGGTCTGGGTCACCATCGCCGTCAGGATCGCCCACAGCTACGCCACAGCCCCAACCCTCATCGCCGACGGCGGCTTCATCGGTCACGTCCTCAAAGCTGCCGTCACCTCGGTTGCGGTACAGGCGGTTGGCGCCTTTCTCGATCACCTCGCTGCCTTCCAGTCGCCATCCATTGACCAGGTAAAGGTCCATGTCGCCGTCACCGTCGTAATCCAGTAGGGCCAAACCCGAACCGCCCGACTCCAATAGATGGGGCTTGTCCTCTCGACCACACCATGTGGGGTGAACCAGTCCCGATTCAGCCGCGATATCGACGAAATGGAGGGGAGGTGCCGCGGTTTTAGGTTCGCGGCACCCCAGTAACAGCGCGAGGCTCAGGGAGACAAGGCTGCATGGGCCAATTCGGTGAATTGTTTCCATGCTTTTTCCCGATCCTCAGCCGATTTTGCCTGCTTGTAGGCAGCGACCGTGTTGAGCACGGCGGTTTTGGTTTCGCGTTTAATGATCACAAAGCCCGGTTCGTAGGTACCCTTGGCTTCGCCATCGGAATGATGGTGATGACCGCCGTCGAGGAGCTTCTTGCGAATACCGCCGATGGCGTTATCGCCTTCGGTGCCAAATAGCGCCATTTCGGCTGCCGCCTTATCGAACTGTCCGCTGTTGTGATAGGCCTGTGCACCGTGGAAATGGCCATCGAGAATGGCCGCCACAATGCTGTATTCCGCCTGTTTGGTGGCGAGTATGGTGTCGGCAATGGCATCGTAGGCTTCCACCATGCTCTTTGGCGTGGTTTGCGCTAGCGCCACTCCGGCTATGAGTAACATGGCAAATCGTCTCATCAAAGGTGCCTCCTTCGATTGGGGTGCCCCTATTCTACCTGTTCAGACATGTAAACGGTGTAAATGATCACAAATTCTTGTATTTGGCGCGCTGCAGGGCTCAATACGTCCAGCCAGGCGACTGGCAAGAGGGGGAATGGTCAGCCATTTTTTGCAGTTTTGGTTATGACAAAAAGACAAATGCCTAGGCTGATGGCCAAGTGCATAAGCTTGACTAATGATCCATTTCGATGTGGATGGCGGGGCCTGCGCCTTCGGGTTCGCGCATGCGATCGATGAGGGCTGCCACGCGATCACTGGGTTTGGCGCACAAGGGTGTGAGCGACAGGGTCACGAACAGGTTGAGCAGCATGCCGAAGACGCCGATGCCTTGGGGACTAATACCCCTTTCAAAGACACCAAAGGTCCAGGTGGCCATGCCGCCATAAACAGTTGCCAGGATGTAGAAGGCGGTGAAGGCAATCCCGGCAACCATGCCGCACACGGCTGGGACGGTGCCCACCCGTTTGGCGAAAATGCCCAGCACAATGGCTGGGAAAAAACTGGCTGCCGCCAGGCCAAAGGCAAAGGCCACCACCTGGCTCACGAATCCGGGCGGGTAGACACCGAACAGTCCAGCGATCACCACCGCTACACCGATCACAGCCCGACCCACCAGCAATCGTTTTCGTTCGTCGGCCTCAGGATTCAGGACGCGGTAGTAGAGGTCGTGGGCCACACTGGATGAAATCACCAGCAAGAGCCCGCTGGCAGTGGAAAGCGCCGCCGCCAATCCACCAGCCGCAATCAGGGCGATGATCCAACTGGCCAGTTCCGCCATTTCTGGGGTGGCCAGCACAATGATGTCGCGGTCGGGCCCGGAAAGGCCCTTGGCGCGTAGGGTTGTGCGTCCATCTCCTCCGGAAGAGCCGCCGGTCGCAAGCCAGACTTGATGTTGTTCGCGCAGATGTGTGAGTTCGGTAACAGGCAAGGTACCTGCGCGGAAGATCTCATTATCGTCGCCCGCGCTGTAACGGACGATGCCATCACCATCATCCAACCACAACACCAGTCCGGTTTTCTCCCAGTTGGAGAACCACTGTGGCAGGGTGGCGGCGGTTGTTCCGTTGAGGCTTTGGATCATGTAGTAGCGGGCAAAGGCCGCTGTCGCCGGTGCCGTCAAATAGAGCATGGCGATGAAGAACAGCGCCCAAAAAGCGCTCCAACGTGCGGCTTTGACGGATTTCACCGTGTAGAAACGGACGATCACGTGGGGCAGCCCCGCCGTACCGATCATCAAGGCCAGGGCCACACAGAACACATTCACCTTGTCCCATGACCCCACGAAGGCTTCGGTGTAGGAGGCAAAACCCAGATCCGCGTGGATCTGATTGAGCTTCTCGAGCAGATGTAACCGTCCGCCGTCATTCAGCGTGGCACCCAGTCCCACTTGGGGCAGGGGATGTCCGGTTAATTTGATGCTGATGGCGATGGCTGGAATCAGGAATGCGGTGATTAAAACCCAATACTGGGCAACCTGGGTCCAGGTGATACCTTTCATGCCGCCCAGCGTGGCGTAGATGAAGACGATGGCCATGCCGATGATCACGCCCACATTGATGTCCACTTCCAAGAAGCGGCTGAAGACAATGCCGACACCGCGCATCTGACCGGCCACATAGGTGAAGCTGATGAAGATGGCGCAGAACACGGCCACGATACGGGCTAAGTTGGAGTCGTAACGGTCACCGACGAAGTCGGGCACGGTGTAATGGCCGAACTTGCGCAGGTAGGGTGCCAAAAGCAGGGCTAAAAGCACGAAGCCGCCCGTCCAACCCATCAGATAGACGCCACCGGCGTAGCCCATGGTGGAGATGAGTCCGGCCATGGAGATGAAGGATGCGGCACTCATCCAATCCGAAGCCGTGGCCATGCCATTGGCGGGGGCGGGTACACCCTGGCCTGCCACATAGAAACCCTTGGTATCGCGTACCCGGCTCAGCCAGGCGATGCCGAGGTACAGGGCAAAGGTGACGCCGACAAATAGATAGGTCCAGCTTTGCACGCCCATCTCAGTCCTCGCGTTTCAGTTGATCGAGTTCGCGGTGGTGACGGGCATCCATCACGTTCATCACCAGGCAGTAGACGAGGATGAGTAGCACAAAGACGATGATGCTGCCTTGTTGGGCAAACCAGAAACCCAGCGGATAGCCGTAAAACTGATAGGCATTCAACGAATCGGCAAAGAGCACACCACATCCCAGGCCAGCCGCTGCCCAGACAAATAAAAGGCATGCCATGAGGATAAGGTTACGGCGCCAGTAGCGACGCAACAGGGCTTGAGCGGCAGGTGTATTGAGATCGGGCCCGTCCCCATCGCGATCAATGTCGGGCGATGGGGAGGGATTCGAGTTGGTCATGATGAACCCTCTTCGTGTGTTAAGTAGCCATTGAGTTTGGGGCCATCTTAAACCGAATCAGGGACAGGGGCCAAAGAAGTCCAAAATGAACAGCACATCGCGCACGTCCACCATACCGTCGCCAAACGTGCCATCGCCGTGGTCTGGCCACAGATCGAAGATACCAGGTCCTTGTCTCCAGTGGGATGCGGTGGTCAGCAGATCGTCGTTGTCCACAAAGCCATCGCCGTAAGTGCCGTTGCCGTTGTCGGGAAAAACGTCGCCCGGGCAGGGGTCGGTACCCAAGATGGTGAAATCGAATTCGGTCTGGTCGCTGCCGGTGTGGAGGTCGCCGTCATGGGCCACGATTCTGAGACGGGCCATGGTGGTGTTGATGTCGGGCACCGTCCACAGGTAACTGCCGTTGTCGGGTATCCCCGTGGCAATGACCGTGTCGAAATTGGTGCCACCATCGAGCGACAGCCAAAGGTCTACTTCTGTGACGGCGATATTGTCATCAGAAATCCAGCGTAGCTCCACTGACTCATCAACCATGAAGACGTCGCCGTTGGGCCGTGTCTTCAAGTAGACGGTGGGATTCTCGCCGCCTAATGGCACGGGGAGATGCATCACGATGCAGTGAAACACGCCAGCCGCGGTGACAATATCCTGAGCATTCACTTGGACAATTGTTTTTCCGGGCATGGCAGCCTGCCACACGGCGAGGGCCTCGCTGTTATGCGCCATCACCTGACTCTGCGTGTAGGACGGCAGCAGAATGAGGTCGTTGCACATCACCACGTTGGTATAGGTGTAGTGGGTGCCACCCACGGAGCGTGCGGGTGTGCGGTGCACCGTATAACCCGCCATGGCCAGATCGGTGGCGGCCGCATCGCAAATAAGGTCCTGGGTGGAACCGACGTCAAATGGCCAATCGCTGATGATGATTTCGAAGTCGCCGATGGCCTGCATCCACATATCGATGTGCTGGGTGGAGTCCACAAAGGTGGGGAAAGGATCATAGAACTGGGTATCCAGGTTCTGATAGTCCATCCAGAGCTGATGGATTTCTCCTTCAGTCAGACCCGGATTCTCGTTGTTGATGAGCCGCGTGGTGTGCGCAATGCCGGTGGCGTGCAGGTGGTAGTTGCCACCGCCGTGGACCAACGGTATCTCGTAGCGCGCGTGGTTCTTCACCGATGCGAAGAAGCTGGGCAGCATATCGTCGTTGGGACGAGGCCGGTTGTAGGTGTGGTCCACGATGACGCGCACGCCGCCCTCGTAGACGTAGCGGGGCCCGTAGTCGCGCATCCAGATCGAATCGGTAGTGACAATCAGTGTGTGGACGCGGTTTAGGTCGGCACCCGCGGTGCCCATCCGCGTCATGATCGTGGAGGCCTCGGAGCTGTCATCGGCCATCACGTACACGTCCGCATCGCCAATGGTGGTGATGTTGGCGGCTAGCTCATCAAGAATGGATTTCCAGGAGGTCGACCCCTCGTAGGCCATCAGGATGCCGTCCATGGGGTCATACTCCGCGGGTGTATGAATGGCTCCGGTAGGAGGTGCTCTGAACAACTTTTCCAGGGAAACCCGGATGGGCATCAGTTGCTGCTCAGCCCGGGTAGCATAGCGCGGTAGGGGAGACCCTTCGGGAACTACTTGGGCCAGCAGCGGAAATGCCAAGCATCCTAGAATCAGGTGGCGAAGGGCGAGCGGTGGCCCAGCTTTCCGTAACACATTGCACCCCATTGGTATCGTCCCCAGTAACACAGATTCGCGGGCATGTTATCACAGAGCTTGTGGCGTGTGTCTCAGTAGACAATGAGGTGTATGACCGCGATCACGAGTCATTCAAGGGTCGAAGGCTATGCGCTTGCGACATGAGCGAGGCGAGTGAGACAGCGCTGTGAGGGTGTATCCAACACATCAGGAGCGTTAGTAGAGCGACGCGACACGAAGTGAGCTTCGCGAATCCAATAGCCAGCTTCCCGCACCCAGCCGCCTGCCCCTGGGATCGCCGACTTGTAGTCGGCAACAGCGCCCAACAAACCCATGAAAATACAAACCACCAGATTACGACGACGATGAAGAGCGAGTGCGCTCAATGCGTCGGCCAGGACTGAAAAACCACGAATGCACACCAATCATCACGAATAAGAGGGCCGAATATGGCCCTGGCGGGGCCATATATGACAGCTGGTTGCGGTTGAGTATTACTTTGGTTATACTCTGGGTGTGAAGACCGCAATCTCTATTCCAGACAGTGTATTTGAGGCTGCCGACGAACTTGCTGACCGCCTAGGGTTGAGCCGAAGTGCGTTGTATGCGCAGGCTGTGCTCGAGTTCCTAGAACGGCATCGATCGGACAGCGTCACCGAGAAACTGAACGAAATTTATGGTGAAAACCCGTCGGGTATGGATCCGGTACTTCACAGAATGCAACTCGCGTCGCTTCCGAGCGAAGAATGGTAGTTCCTCAACGCGGCGAGATTTGGTGGGCTGACCTGTCGGATCCCGTTGGTTCTGAGCCGGGATATCGCAGGCCAGTGCTGGTCATCCAGAGCAACTCATTTAACGCGAGCGAATTGAAGACGACCATCGTGGCTGCCATCACGAGTAATCTTCGACTTGGCAATGCGCCGGGCAATGTACAGCTTTCCAAAACGGCAAGTGGGCTTAAAAGACCGTCGGTGGTCAACGTGACTCAGTTGCTCGCGATAGATCGATCCTTGCTTACCGAGCGGGTGGGTCGGATACCAGTGTCCAGCATGAACTTAGTCACAGATGGTCTACGGCTAGTACTAGCGTTGTAGTTACGGTTGAATTACAAGGGAGTAGGCAGGTAGCGCCTCACGAAGCGTGGTACACCTTATTTCGGTGAGTGGGGAGTCAATCGGCGGGCTCAAGGGGTTCTTCCATGTTTGAAAGTGGAAGTCGTGATTCCAGCCCTCGATCATCCAGCAGCTGCGGGTATAGCCAATTCTTCGCTCAAAGCGGTACCAGCCCTCCGCATGCGGAGGTCAGGCACCGCGCTCCAAAACCTCCGACCCTAAAACTCGATCTATCTTTCCGGCGACTACCAACATTTCATGTCACCCCGTCCGGGGTTCGGGTGTCTTTATTGGTTTACCTGGGGTTGAAACCCCAGGCTAGGGTCGCCTAACCCCTTTCGGGGTTGAAGAAGGGAGCTAGATTCGCGAAGCTCACTGCGTGTCGCGTCGCTCTATTGGCAACCGAGTTTATCGAGACTGTGTGTAAAAGCGCTGGCTCACTCGCTTTGCTCATGTCGCAAGCGCACTCCAAAGGCCTTCGGCCGTAACTTACGAGAAGGTCTTGAATGTTTGCGGTGGGATATTATGTTGGTTGTACTCTGGACATGAAGACTGCTATTTCTATTCCAGATTCCGTTTCTGAGGCTGCCGACGAACTCGCCGACCGCGTGGGGTTAAGCCGAAGTGCCCTGTATGGGGCAGGCTATGCTTGTGTTCCTGGAACGGCATTGATCGGACGGCGTCATCGAGAAACTGAACGAAGTCTGTGCCTGAACCCTAACAAGTCGCTCAGGTCCCTGATGGATGACTGAGCCTCCTAGGGCAGCACAAATTCTTTCGCTATGACCAGGTTGGTGTTGGCGCTGGCACTCATGCGCAGATGCTTGGGTTTTTCGTACTCGGGATCGCGATACCAAGCCAACGCATCTTCTTCTGATGCAAACTTCAAAACCACGTACACGCCGCGCTTCTGGCCTTCAAGAGGCTGCGCATCGTAGTCAGCCACAATGACTTCAGCATTGTATTTGCTGATGAGTGGCATCACCGCTGGCACGTAACCGGCGTATGCTTCCGCATCTGTGATGTCGTAGCTGGCGATGACATAAACAGCCATTTGAACCTCCGGGTAAACTTTAGCGGAAAAGTTCAATTATAGCGTTTCAAGGTCACATCATCTGCGACATCTTCGGTTGGGCCTTACGTGAGTTGCGCTTCCAGAGGAGGTGTATAAAGGCGAGAAGCCGGACCCACTTGGACCAACTCACGCTCCAGAATAGGCGCTAGCTAATCAATCAGGGAGGCGTCATTGATGTTACTCGTGAGCAAGAGTTCGGTGGCGGAAATGGCCAACCCCACCAGCATCCCAGTATCGTGGTGGTCAGGTTGCCATCTATGCAAATGGTTAGCTGAGCTTGCTTTCTACGTGTCTTTTGAACTGATCGAGGATGTTTTGCCAGCCTTGTCGTTGTTGCTCTGCTGCATGGATATCTTCAGGATCAAAGGTCTCAATCACGCGGACGCCGCGGTTCGTTTCTTTGAAGTCAATGGTGACCGTGCGACGGTCATCCATGACGTACTCTATGAGTTGCCGCGGGTTGATTTTGGTAAAGGTGCCTTCGAAGTCGAATCCCATGGACCCGTCTTTTGCTTCCATTCGGTAGTTGAAGCGACCGCCGACCCTCAAATCTATGGTCGCATTGGGGCAGCACCAAGAATCCAACGCGAAATTCCATTGAGTGATGTCATCGGGTGTGACCCATGCATCCCAAACCACAGCAAGTGGCGCATGGACTTCCGCTTCAATGGTGATCTTCATATGGGCCTCCTCGATAGCTGAAGGCTGTGTTCGGTGGGTGACGTGACGGATGAAGCATAAACGATAGATGATGCAATGGATATCGATTACTGAGACAATGTGGCCCTGCAACCTGAATCCCGATGTTCGTCTAGCCGTTAGGTAATCGACCTGCGAAGGTGGGTCTCGTAAGCGCGGTGACCGGAAGGCATGGTGATCACATGTTTATGGGTTTGAAGGCAATCTGTGTCACTTGCCTGCTGTTTTCTGTAGCGGAAGCGGCAGAAATTAAGGTGATGATCTCAGGTGGATTTTCACCGGCTTTTCAAAGTCTTGTGGGTGAATTCGAACGAACCACCAAGCACCAGGTGGTTGTGTCTCGGGGTGCATCCATGGGTGACGCGCCTACGTCCATTCCAAGTAGGGTGCGGCGAGGTGAACCCGTAGACGTCTTCATCATGGTCGGTGATGCGTTGGACGACCTAGAAAAGCAGGGTCATGTGGTGTCGGGAAGTCGCGTTGATCTGGCTCGTTCGCGGCTTGGCATGGCTGTACGGGAGGGTGCGACCAAACCGAACATCGCGACTGTTGACGAATTCAAGCAAACCCTGCTTGAAGCGAAGTCGGTGGCTGTCTCCACCAGTGCCAGCGGCCGATACTTCACCACTGAACTGTTCCCGAGGCTGGGAATCGCCGACCAGATGCGGGAAAAGACCCTCATCATCGGGGTCACGGGTGGGGCTGTGGCACGGGGTGAAGCCGACATCGCCATGCAGCAAATCAGCGAGTTGCTGCCGATATCCGGACTTGAATTCGTGGGCCCATTGCCCGAAGAAGTTCAGAAAGTCACCATCTACGCCGCCGGCATCGCCACGGGCGCTAGGGCACCTAAGGCAGCCAGAGACCTGATTCTTTTCCTGTCTTCGCCAGAGGCGGCGTCTGCCATCGCAAGAACGGCGCTGGAACCGGTTGCACCACAATAATGATCTCCTGCACTCTCTGGCTGGTTTGCTGTGCCCCTATCAAAAAGGTGAATCTTAACGGGAACGCAGGTAGGCCCCTGTCAAGGAGACAAGCGAACTCGTGGCCGGTTCGCTTGTCTCGGTCAAGGCTCAAGTGTCAATCGTCCCAACGGACGTATTCGAGCATTTTTGCTGCGTGACTGTGAGACCAAACGTCCACGCCTGCGAGGCGATTCACCCACCGGGCATTAATCTCTTGGGCGCTGTCTTCGATGACTTTGTCCAGGAAAACTTTGAATAGCAGGTATTTGTTGTCCCAGCCTACTTCTTTGGCAGCCTCCGCCATCACCGCCATCATGTTGGTGTTTGCATGCACCCGTGCAACGGTCTCGTAGAGATCTTGCACATACGCTTTGGTGGTCAGTACATCCTGTCTGTCGCCGATAGATGTGAGATGGCCTCCTACGAATACATCGAAATCATAGGCGAGAATCTGGTCAAAGACCTGGAGATATTGGTGAACATTAGTACTTAGATCAAGGTTCTTGAACGGCACATAGCCAGGGGCCAAGACGTCAATCACCATTAAGAATTTGTCGTCAGGAATTGATATGAAGAGGTCACCTTCATGGGCGTGATAGCTCAAGGGTGAGGTTAGGTGAATGCGTTTCCCACCGATCTGCAGCACATAAGCGGCTTGGAAGGTCTTGGTTGGAATCAGGCGGCGTGGGTCCTTTTGTTCCCGAAGAAATGCGGCAACGCCCTCAAGCGCAACAATTTCTAGATTTTTGATTCCAGACAGGTGCTGTGATCCGCCTATATGATCGGAATGGGCATGACTGTAAATGAGAATCACTATGGGTTGATCGGTCACTTCTTGAACGGCTCTGACGATGTGTTGGCCATAACTCTCTGGGGCATCAATGAGCACGACGCCTGACTGCGTGACGACCGCGGCCGATTGCCAAATGCCGTCGGTCAACACGTAGATGTCCGACTTGACTTTCTTGATGGCATACCCCTTTTCAGGGTCAATCGGAATCGAGCGATCCAATGTCGTCTGCAGCACAGGCGCGTATTGGTCGAGGGGTCTATCGTTAAGGGTAAGTATCATGACTAAAGCTAAGAAGTTCATAAGGGTCTCCTATCAATGGCCAATTGGATGACCAGTTGTATGCAACCCACAAGATAGTTTCTCATTTTGGTCATGAGTAGATGTAATATGTAGAATCATATTCTCAAATTTGAGAAAATACGTGGGTGAAGCGATGGATCTTAATGCTATTCGTATGTTTTCAGTTGTGGCTACGAAAGGAAGTTTCACGCGTGCAGCACGGGTTTTAGACATTCCCGTCGCAACCGTGAGTCGGCGTGTCGCGATGCTTGAGATTCAGTTGAACGTCCGGTTGTTGGAGCGTTCAACACGTCGGTTACGACTGACGACAGCGGGTAAGATCCTTCACGAGTATGTCAAACGGGGTGTTGATGAGTTCGAAGCGGGCCTTCTGGCTCTACAAGAACAGCAGCACCAAATGGCGGGACTCATTCGTGTGTCAATCCCATTGGGATTTTTGCCAATGTGGACATTACTGCGTGAGTTTCAGGCGGAATTCCCCAATGTTGAAATGAGTGTATTTGCCACCGAGCGAAGAGTCGATTTCATCGAAGATGGGATCGATGTGGCACTTAGGATTGGTGATCGAAAAAGCGCCAGCGCGATTGCGAGGAATCTAGGCGCCTATCGACACAAGTTAGTGGCAGCGCCCGCCCTTTTGGAACGGTATCAAGTGCGTCAACCAGAAGACTTGAAAAAGGTCCCATGTATTGCCTGGGGCCAACAGGACCGAGACATAGTTTGGCTCTTGGGAACACAAGCGATTGCCGTCACACCCAAGTTAAGAGTCAACGACTACCTTCATCTCCGATCGATGGTCGTGACAGGTGGCTGGGTGACCGAGTTGCCGCCGTTTTTGTGCAGCGATGAATTGGTTGAGGTGCTGCCTGAGAACCCGTTACCAGAACAGCGGCTGAGTCTGCTTTACCCCAGTAACAGGAACTTATCGCGCATCACCCGCGTGTTCATCGATTTCATTGCGCGCAATCTTCATGCAGCTTTGGAAGAAGGCAGTTCCTTGTCTCGCCTGGAATGAACGCACCTTGGGGCAAGAGTCCTCGGCCGTCGTCAAGAGGTGTGTATGTGGCTTATTCTGAAACGCCACGGACGACGATTTTTCCACCGGCTTTGTTGGCATCCATCAATTCGTGCGCCTTTCGCAGATCCTCAAATTCGAAGACTGGGCCCACCTTGATGTCAAAAGCGCCTTGCTCGAACAGGTTCACGTAGCGCTGCAGGTCCGCAGGCTTCAGATCCGCAGCTTCGCCACTGTAGGACGTCAACTTCACGCCTGTGGGAATGTCGCCCATGGGGTGAAAATCAGGCAACACCCACTCGCCGCCCAGGATACCGGTCATGCACACAATGCCGCCGCGACCCACGCAGCGCATGGAATCCAGTAGGGTTTTCGTGCCGATCAACTCCAGCACACGGTCATAAGGCTTGAACTTCTGTTTTTGCATCTGCACGTGGATCTGTCCATCGTCGATCCAGACGTCGTCAGCACCCGCGGATTTGAGCTCGGCGTTCCTTTTCGGCGATCGTGTCGTGGTGCCCACCCGCAACCCACTTTTTTGGGCAATGGCCAAGGCAGCCATGCCAATGGACGATGTGCCCCCTCGAATCAACAGCGACTCGGCCCGATCGATTTCAAGCCCCACCTGTAGCGAGCCAAGCGTGGTTTGCAGCATCTCCGGTAGCGCCGCCAACCTGTCCCACGAAAGCTGCGTTTGGATGGGAAATACACATCCATGAGGCACCGACGTGTATGCCGCATAGGAACCATCAAACTGACGGCCCATGCCTCCCATGATCGCCGCCACTTTGGTACCTTTAGTCAGGTCTAAACCACCCGCGTCAATAGTCTCACCCACGCATTCGATGCCCAATACCCTCGGAAATTTCACGGTAGGGGAGTCGCCACGACGGGTGAACCATTCGGACCGGTTCAACCCAAAGGCACGCACGCGGATTAGCGCCCAACCCTTCTTGGGCTCAGGAATGGGGAGGTCTTCCAAATGGAATTGTTCTGGTCCACCTGCTTCACGAATGACCCATGCCTTCATGAGAATGTTCCTGCCTTGTTGAGAATGATTAAGCCTAGTCTGAAAGTCTCGAATCACCAAACGTTCCGTTCGTCACGTGATGGTTCACCAGACATCCGATGATCAGGGTGAGTGGCCCTGCGTAAAACCTGGCTTCTCCGGTAGGAAAGAACAGAAAATGGAGACACGTATAGAACACGCAAGCGTATACCAGACCAGCTGCATGGTTTTTCAAGGGCACCCACGAAACACGCATCACCCCGAGAAAGATCACGAGGGCAATCGAAAGCTTGATCTCCAGAGCCAACACGCCGTGAGCCACAGCTCGTAGGTACTCCGTCCATCCAAACGAATCGCCATGACTCACGGGATAGGGTGTCATGTGAATGAATGCGTGGTGAAAATAGACAGACCAACCAGGTGACCCGCTAAGCGTTTGTAGTACCCAGAACACACCCAAGCTGGACAGCATCGAAAGGCCAGCATTCAAACGACAGCCTGGGCGATAGCCGACTGAAACAAGAATCAACATTGAGGCAAGTATCATGTCTGGTCGCAAAAGTGGTAGCAGAGGTGCCAGCAAAAAAAGTCCAGATTTTCGTCTCGAATAGAACCAGGCGATCAAGGCCCAACCCAGAAAGGCAGCCGCGTCGGGCGTGGCCAGGTGCAATACCGGGATTACCCCCGAAAAGAGCAGTCCGAGGACAAAGGCGAACTGCATATGGGCGTCGACTTTGCTTGCGAACGTCACCCCAAGTAACATCATCCCGGCCACGCCCATGAGCCAGGAGGCGAGGTACAGCGAACGCACGGGGTGAAGTCCGATCTGATGGAGCAGGGAGGCAAAACCAATGTACGCAAATCGGTTTTGATGAAGTTGGATGGCTTCCCTGAATGCCTGGTCGTCTTGATAAGTCGTGGATCGGATGGGACCGGCAATCAATTGATAGAAGGTCTGCCCGTCGACGCTTTCCTTGATGCGTTCATATGTGGCGCCCCTCAGTTCAGTTTCTGGTGTTCCTGAAAGACGTAGCAAACATGCGGTATAGGCGACAGAGTCCCAGTTGTTGACGGGCCGAAGACTTGTGAAAACAGCAATCAGTGCCAGAATAACGACACAGCTGATCCGTTGCAGCAGATGGGCTGTCCTGGTCTTGTGAAGCGTTGATGTTTGTTTGTGATGCATGCGTTAAATGTCTTTGAGTCTGACCATTCTAATGGGTAAACCCTGCTGTTTTCAGGAAGCAGCTAGTTCCGGGCCGATCGTACCTGGTCGGGCGTTACACCGGTCCAGTTGCGAAACGCGCGAAAGAAACTGTTGGGGTCGTCAAATCCCAGGAGGAACGCTATTTCGGCACCACTGAGTGTTGATCGTTCCAGATAGTGCCGGGCTAACTGTTCTCGGGTACTGGCCAACACGATTTGAAAGCGGGTTTCCTCCTGTTGGAGATGTCTTTGCATAGAGCGGATGCTGGTACCCAGTTTCTTGGCGACCGCACCCATTGACACCAGTCCAGAAGGGATAAGCTCCAGCAAGGATGCCTTGACCCGATCAGTCATGGATGGGCTTTGTGTAAGCTTAACTAGCGTTCGATTTAGTTCTGGTTCGAATGTGGCCCAAATGGGCTCGTTTGCAGTCAAGAAAGGTCTCGCCGCATCGTCTCTTTTGAAAGAAATGCTGGCGCTTTTTCCCAGGCTGATGGTTATCCCGAACCAGTCAGTATAGGTATCTTCCGGCGAAAGTCGCACGGGTGCTGTAACTGCAGAAGGACAGATTCTAGTCCGGGTACCCATCCTGGCCAGCTGTACAAAGAAAACTAGCTCCATGGCCAAAAGCGATGCAGGTGGCTCTGCCGTTTTGTCCAGCCATTCCAATGTCATGTGGGTGTCACAGGCCGATTGATTGATGTCCAGGTGCATAGGTGCAATGAGTGGCTTGAACTTGGCAATGCGGGAAAGCGCTACATTCAAGTTTGGACTGCACATTGCCGCGAATATGGGCGCATCAAACGATTCGGTGGAGATGGCTTCTCCAACCTTCAGGGGAAATAGTGGGTCACCTGATTCTGAAACTAATGCTTCCCACAATTTAAAGTACTGAGCCGTAGTAAGGCTCGCTTTATCCCGAACGAACAGATCTTCGGGCAATTGAGCTCGTTTAAGTACCGACACAGGACTGATGCCCACGTCGGACAACAGCACCCGCCAGCCGGGATTCACAGCGTAGGTATTCGTACGCATGGCTCCTCCTGCAACGAAATCTGGCATGAATCTAACGCAACGTGGCACAAAACGCACTCGCAATTCACGCCAAGGCCGCTGAAAATGGCGCCCTCTTGGAGTTGGCGCGTTTGGCTGTAATTTTGGCACCTCTTGCTAGTGAACTGTCGTGCAAATCAGGCTAAGTTGAATTGAAGACAGCGGATTGACTGCATGTCCAAACATTGAATCTAGGGAGTTCATCATGAGCCAAAAGAAAGTCATACTCATTACAGGGGCCAGTTCGGGTATGGGTAAAGAAACGGCTCGTGACCTTATCCGCGCAGGCCACACGGTGTATGCAGCAGCTAGGAACTTGGCCAACATGCAGGACTTGTCGGAAGCAGGAGGGCACGCCTTGTCATTGGATATCGCCAAAGAGGGAGAGGCAGCGCAAGTGGTTGCACGCGTAATCGAAGAACAGGGTCGAATTGATGTTTTATGGAACAATGCTGGATTTGGTTTGTATGGACCCGTGGAACAGGTTGAGTTGGACCAAGCCCGGTACCAATTCGAAGTGAACCTGTTTGGTTTGGCGGCCGTGACAAAAGCTGCGCTGCCCACCATGCGGGCGAAACGCTCTGGATTGATCATCAACACCTCTTCGATGGGTGGGAAAATCTACACGCCGTTAGGGGCGTGGTATCACGCCACGAAGCATGCTCTGGAAGGGTGGAGTGACTGCCTTCGACTGGAGCTCAAAGAGTTTGGTATTAAGGTGGTTATTCTTGAACCAGGCCTGATTGAAACGGGTTTCGCTGCTGGCGTGAAGCATCACTTCGCGGATGAAGCAGTGAGTGGACCGTACCAACGGATGGTGCAGGCACTGCTCAAGACAGCCGAAAGCGGTGCCATGAAGGGATCGGATCCGTCCGTTATTTCGAAAGCCGTTCGCAAGATCATTCGAGCTAAAAGACCCAGAACCCGGTACCTGGTGGGCGCTATGGCCAAGCCTTTGGTCTATATTCGCAATCTTTTGGGTGATAGGGCATACGACAAAATCATCCTGTCTCAAGTGAAATAAACCAGAAAAGACGATTTTTGCGCACCAACTATGATTGGATCGGATATGGGAACCCGACACAGGTCTTGGCCTATCGCTTGTGAACTACTAATGGTGGTTGACTGGGTTGGTGTAGCTGATTGATTTGCTCCTTGAAGTTCTGCACGTCATGACCTAATGCATCGCCCCAGACGACGTGTCGTTCCAGGGCTTCCCGATAGTTGGCATGTCGCGATAGGATCTGCTGGGTAACTGCGTAGGCGTCCTCAGTTTGACCTAGTGCCGCCAAGGACTTGGCCAAACTGAGCCGCGAGCGATCGTCATCCGGGCTATGACCTAAATAGATTTCAAACCAGCGAACTGCTTCGTCATGTTTCTTTGCCTGTGAATAAAGGTTTGCCAGTAAGCGTTCTGCGTAGGGGTATTGTTCTCTTTGTGCCACCAGTTGCTTGATCTGGGCCATCGCGTCGTTCAGTTTGTTCTGGCTCAAAGCCCGATCAATTTCCTCCCAACTTGGGTTGGCGCTCGCGACGCCGTGGGTTACAAGTGCATGCTTCTGCTGTTTATGGACCATCAGAAACGCGACGAGCAACACCACACAGCCCACGATTCCCCCAAGCAACCAAAAGACGTGTACCGAGCGCCTGGCCGGAACGCCGCAGTTGGCGCAATAAGTGAACCCTTGGGTGCGTGCGCCGCATTTGCGGCAAGTGCCGCTCAAGTTGTTGCCACCATTTCCCGGCTTTTCCCACCAAAGGCGATACCTATGTCGTGTAACAACTTGAATGGGGGCACTCCGCCTGCAAAGACAAACACATAATCATTGGGTAGGTGATGCACGGTTTCGCCTTGCACCACGTCGACAAAATCGGGACCAATCTCCCGTATGTCTGAATCGAACAGCGTCTCTATTTCGCCTTTCTCCAACATGTCGAACAGACGCTCTTCGTTGCGTTTTTTGATGCGGAAAAACTTGGATTTCCGGTAGGAAATCGTGACCGTGTTGCCCGGTTGTTTGGCCAAACCCATGGCGGCTTCCACTGCGCTGTCGCCACCGCCGACCACGAGGAGGTGGTTGCTCTTGTAGTGCACCGCATCCATCAACTGGTACATCACCTTGGATTGATCCTCGCCAGGCACACCCAGTTTTCGTGGCGTGCCTCTGCGGCCCAACGCTAAGACGACATAGGTGGACGTGAGAACGTCCGTAGCTGTTTGGATCACGAATCCGCCGCTGCCCTTTGTGGTGATGCCGATCAACTGTTGGCCCGTTCTCAGGTTTAGTTGGTTCTTCGTTATTGCAGATTGCCAGATGCTAAGCAGCTCCTCTTTTTCATACTCTGATTTGCGCAACATACCGTAGCCAGGAATTTCGACGGGTTGGGTGAGGACGAGTTTCTTGCGGGGATACTGCAAAATCGTGCCGCCGGGTTCCTGTTGGTCCAAAACTACGTAGTTCAGTCCGCGTTGCGAGGCTGTGAGACCGGCACTCATGCCAGCGGGTCCCGCACCGATCACCACTAGGTCGAATTCACAATCGTTTTCTGGTGCTTCGGGTAAAGATTGAACGCAAGTCGTACCTTGTTGAATGGCGTTCTTGATCAATGCCAGACCACCGAGCTCACCCACCACGAAAAGGCCTGGGACACTGCTCTCGAAAGTGGGTGTCAGGATTGGGATGTCCGGGCGCGATTTGAGGTCGCCTAGCCCCACTTTCAGCGCCTCCACCGGGCAGGCCTCGGCACATAGTCCGTGCCCCACACACCGATACCCATTGATAATGGTGGCCTTTCCGCCGACAAGACCCAACACGCCCCCTTCCGGACATGCTCGGATACAAGAGCCACAGCCTATACAGGCCACATCGTCAATCAGCGGGTATTGGGCCTTTGGTTTATCAATTCCCAGCGATACGGCTTCCCTTTTGTTGACGAGGTTGGTGCGCTGTTTGCGGATACTCTGTAGGGCATAAGGCAACACAACCAGCGTGACGAATAGGGCTGTGCCCATCCAAATCACAACGGACTCGCTCATGGGTTGGTGCTCCTAAAACCTGTAACCGAATTCAGCAAACAACTTAAGTCCTTTGGATTCGTCACCTTGGTTTTGTTCCACTTGGAGATTGCCAAAAAAGTGTTTCCCAAAATAAGCGCTTCCCTCGAGACCAATCCAAGTATTAGTGCGGTCTTCCAGAGTGCTCTGGATCTCGTATGACGAATAGCTATAGGTGGCAGCCAAGCTGTGGCCGCTGTGGAAACGTTTCCCCAGTCTTACGGATGGGTTGAAGCCCTGAGTCAATCCGTTGTCAAAGCCAGATGCCCTGATATTTAAGGTGAGGCCGTCGACAAAAAATCGACCAAAATAAGTGTTCAAGTAGTAGGACGTGGCATCGGTGTCATCGCCTTCCTTACTGCGCACACCATAGCTCGCCATGATTCGGGCGGTTGCCGTGAGCTTCATTTGAACGTTAGCCCTCAATCCACGTCGAAATAGGTCGTCGAAGAACCGCTCGTCTTCTGTGATCAACTCGTAGGTGCGGTAGTTGCGGCGCGTATCGTAACTCAACCCTAGATTTAGACGATCAGTAGGGCGGTATTGTGCACTCACGTATAGATTAGTCCACTGGGTGGTCTTTCCTGTTGCTTCTTCGCGCCAATCTCGATTGATATCCACTTCGGCCGATTGGTACACGGTGAGCTTGTTACCGCGATAGCCCAGATTGAAGTGCAGATACTCGCGATTGATTTCGCCATCGGTGTATTCGCCCACCGCGGCAATAGCAGCTTGCCATGGTGATGCGTGCTTGGCGGACCATCCCGAATATTGGAATGCCACACCCACTTTTTGTATGCTGGTGGTCACATCGGAGTACTGCCAAGTAGGTTGCGTGCCACCCAGTATGCTCAGTTGGCTTTTGCCGAAGTGCAGGTTGAACTGGCCACCATCTAGAGGTCCCACACCTGAGATTCCGCGTGGAATGATACGCCCCAAACCAAAGCTGATGCGCGACGATTCCGCTTCTCGCTGTATCGATGCCTCGTAGACGCGGTTGTACCAAACCGTATCGTCCGATCCAGTTCTAAATGGTTGATCGCGTTGCGTGTAGCGTGTACGCGTGCGGACCCTTAACGCATAGTTGCCGCCCCAAAGTTCTTCACCCCTAAAACTCACACGCAAGCCCGGTTGCGTGAAGTCACGCTGGTTATCGGTATCGTCCATAAATTCGTAATACTGAACCGAAATAGAGCCACGAATGGCTCGGTTGGTATTGCGTTCGCGGCTTGGGGATTGCTTCACTGATTTGGTCACAGGCACAGTCTCCTGTGTCTGCGGTTCTTCACGAACAACTTGTTTGCGCAAGTGCGCCTGATCACCTAACTGAAGTGTGTTCTGGCGTGCGTCGATTCGACAGGACGAACGTTTTTCAGAGACGGATATCACTTCCGAGTTTGCCAACCACTGTCCGTCGCGATAGAAGGCAAACCGGTCTCCCACGGCTACACCGGAATTGGATCCTGCGTCCACGTAGACGAGGTCTGCGCTGATGTAAGTGATCTTTGCGGTCACGTCTTGGGCGTAGATGCAGAGGCCAGAGAGAAGAACCCACAAAACGCGCATGTGCAGTTTACCGATCATCTTCTTCTCCCGTGGGGTGGCAGGTGTAGCAAGCCATGGAGTCGTACACGTAACCGTTGACTTCATCGTGCTCGTCATCCATTTCACCGCGAGGGTGAGCATGGCAGTCAATGCAACTGAATATCTGGTAATTGGATGGGTTGATGTGACAGTCCACACAGGTGTCCCACTCGTTGCGATGTGGTCCTGTGTATAGGGGGAACATGTGCACGAAATTTGCCTGCTCCCAGTCCTGAGTATTGTGGCAGTCTTCGCACGTTGTGGGGAACTGAGCAGCCACATGGTTGGGGTCTGTGGCATTATCGTAATCCGAACGGTGGCAGGCGACGCAGTCACTGGGCGTGTTGTTGTAGCCCGATGCGTGGCATTCGAGACAATCCAGTGGCACGTGGGCACCCGTAAGTGGGAACTGAGTTTGGTTGTGATCAAACGTGGCAGGTGACCAGGCTGTGGTGTTGTGGCAGATGAGACAATCGGTGCTGAATTGGTTGGTCACGTGATTGGGATCGGGCACGCTTTCATAGTCAGAGATGTGGCATGCATAGCAATCGGTAGGCGTGTTGTTGTAGCCCGATACGTGGCATTCGAGACAATCCAGTGGCACGTGGGCACCCGTAAGTGGGAACTGTGTTTGGTTGTGATCAAATGTGGCAGGTGACCATGCATCCGTGTTGTGACAGATGAGGCAGTCGGTGCTGAACTGATTCGCCACGTGATTGGGATCGGGCACGCTTTCGTAATCAGAGGTGTGGCATGCATAGCAATCGGTAGGCGTGTTGTTGTAGCCCGATGCGTGACATTCCAGGCAATCGAGCGGTACGTGGGCTCCCGTGAGCGGGAACTGAGTTTGGTTGTGGTCGAACGTGGCAGGTGACCATGCATCCGTGTTGTGGCAGATGAGACAATCGGTGCTGAACTGATTCGCCACGTGATTGGGATCGGGCACGCTTTCGTAGTCCGTGGCGTGACAGGCGTAACAGTCAATGGGTGTGTTGTTGTAGCCATCTGCGTGGCATTCCTGGCAGTCGAGCGGCATATGTGCGCCGGTAAGCGGGAACTGGGTCTGGTTGTGATCGAGGTTGGCGGGTGACCAGGCCGAGGTGTTGTGACAGATGAGACAGTCTGTACTGAACTGGCTGGCCACATGGTTGGGGTCAGGTACGTTTTCGTAGTCCTGGCTGTGACAGGAATAGCAATCAGCGGGGGTATTGTTGTAGCCATCTGCGTGGCATTCCTGGCAGTCGAGCGGCATATGTGCGCCGGTAAGCGGGAACTGGGTCTGGTTGTGATCGAAGTTGGCGGGTGACCAAGCCGAGGTGTTGTGGCAGACGAGGCAGTCGGTGCTGAATTGGTTGGCCACATGGTTGGGGTCGGTCACGGTGTTGTAGTCAGCTGTGTGGCAGGAATAGCAGTCAGTGGGTGTCTGTGAATAGCCGTCCGCGTGACACTCAATGCATTCCAGCGGTGTGTGCGCACCCGTAAGCGGGAATTGTGTTTGGTTGTGATCGAACACGGCAGGAGACCATGCCGATGTGTTGTGGCAAATGAGACAGTCAGTGCTGAACTGGTTCACCAAGTGATTGGGTTCAACAACCGCATTGTAGTCGGTGTCATGACATGCAAAGCAGTCCGTGGGTGTCCCTTGAAAAGTGGACTCATGACAGGCAATGCAATCCAGACCCGAATGACCCTGATTGAGGTCAAAGCCTGGTGGGTGCTGATAGTTTGTTTGTTGCCAGTCGTTTGCGGTGACCGCATGGCAAACTTCGCAGGTGCGATCAAACCCTGCCAAGACATGGCTGGGGCTGCGTGTGTTGGCGAAATCGGGTGCGTGGCATCCCTCGCAGGCGTCGGACGTGAAGCCAAACTCCAATCTAGTTTGTTGGCTATGGCAGGCTTCGCAGTCCAGGCGTGCATGTTCACCTAACAATGGAAACAAGGTTTGTTGGTGTCGCTGAATCATGTTCATGCGACTTTCCCAACTGGTGTCTACATGGCAGGCCTCACAATCAATGCCGAACTGACTGCGATGGATGTCGGTGTGGCAACTGGCGCAATCTGTCTTGGCCTCACTGAAGTCCAATGAGGTGTGACAGGCTTTGCAAGTCGTTTGTTGGTGGGCAATGGAAAGGGGGAAGGCTGTTTTTTGGTGGTCAAAATCCATGGACGATCGCATGGTGACCCAATCTTGGGTGGTGTGGCACGATTCACAGGCCAGCGAAAGCTCTTTGTGCGGTGACTGTTGGCTCCAACACGATGGTCCGGCAACGATCAACAATGTGACAATTGCTTTCACTAGTTCCTCCTGTTAGGTCCGTGACAGAACTCGCATTCAGCAGCCAACGGCCTGTAGCGAACAAACACGCCCTCGGTATCTTGGACGCGGACATGGCATTGGTCACAGTCAATATTGGCGTGCGCTCCCTCTAAAGGAAAGCGACTATCGCGATCATGAAAAAATCTTAATGTTTGCCACTGTGTGGACTCGTGGCAGGCATTACATGACCGAGCGAACTGATTTCGGTGCGGATCGTCATGGCAACTGTCACATGTGTCGTCGATGGTTTGGAACACCATGGCACCTGCCACAGTGGGCAAATGGCATGCTTTACAATCGACGTCATTATGGGCACCCACCAACGGAAATCGGGTGACTGCGTGATCGAAATGGGATTGCGGCCAGGATGTAACTGAATGACAACTTTCACAGGTCGCGCCCCGGATTGATCCTTCATGGGGATCGCGATGACAATCCTGGCAAAGTGCCTGCTCGAAACGAAATTTCTGGGTCTTTTGGCCGTGCATGAGGATGGGCGTGTGGCATTCGCTGCAGGGTGTGGCCAGGTGTCCGCCTTCCAAAGGGAATAGGGTTTGAGCATGGTCTTGGGTGCCGAAATGGGCGGGCACGAATCCGGTCACTTGATGGCATTCTTCACAAGCCCCTTGTTGGGGACGATGCTTGAATTGGCCGACATGGGTGTCTTTATGGCAGTTGGTACAGTTCTCGAAAGAGATGTTGGTGATTGCGCGCCCATCAGGGTGACAGGACCGGCAAACTACGTCGCGATGTTTGCCAAGGAGGGGGTATCGCGTTTGGTTGTGATCAAATGCCGGGGTTCGATGCCAACCTGAAGTCTGGTGGCAGTCTTCACAATGGGGGCCTAACCGAGCACCATGGATATCGCTGTGGCAGTCCGAACACGCTTGATGGGGGATACCTTTGTACTTCACGTAGGGTCTATTTCGGTCCGAAGGCACAATCTGTTTGTGGCATGTATCACATTTCACCGAGATGTGTTTGCCCGTAAGTGCGAAGGCTGCTTTTTGGTGATCAAAATAGGATGCAGGCCTAAAGGCTTCGACGTCATGGCACCCCGAACAGTCTCCTTTAAGTTGGCCTTGATGGGCGTCCTCATGGCAAGCATTGCAGGTCGCATGATCCATGGGCTTGTAGCGGATGGGTTGCTCATCGCCCTCATGGCACTGGGAACAGGTCAAGTCGCGATGGGCGCCTTCCAACACGAATGCGGCCCGTTGGTGATCAAACAGCGTGGCCGGTTTCCAGTTAATCTCTTCATGGCAGGAGGAACAATCGTCGCCCAGCTGGCCCTGATGAGGGTCTGTATGACACGAACTGCAAGCCGTAGTAAGACCCAGGAAGGTTCGCGTCAGGTCTTTGCCCTTCTGTATTAGGATTTCGGGGTATTGAACGTGCTTTGGGTCGTGGCAGGTACGGCAGTCTGGTTTTTTGTGTGCGCCTATGAGCGAAAAACCGGTGTCCTTGTGATCGAACGCTGTAGTGCCTTGGGGCCAATGCACCATGTCGAAGTCGCGCCCATGATGATCACTGTGACAGGTTTCGCAACGTTGGTAGCTTGGTTTCGCGTGAAGTCCTTTTTGTGCTTGAACGCGGTCTGCCAGTAGTTCGTGACATGTCAGACACTTTTCTCGAAAGGATTTGGTGCCGAATTCGTGACACTGAACACAGTTGGCGACGCCTTCAAGATGTTCGTGTTTTTGGTGCAGTTTGCCCGGTGATAACTGCCCAAACGCGGCGCCGAACCACAGGAAAACCAGGAACGGTCGCATTACGCTTTCCATGCAATTCCAAAGGCCAGCGCGATGCCGATGTGTATCAGCATGATGGTGTACATAACGGTAGCAAACGGCCTGTGGAACACGTGCCAGTGGTGAAAGAGCGATAACACGGTACGCAAACTGGCAGCCCTGCGTTTGAGCGTAGCGTAAGTATGGGCCTTAACCATGATGTCGCGTTGGTCTAATTCAGAATAGCCCTGTTGTTTGAGCAACAGGCGTGCCCTTTTGGTGCGCCCGGATCGTGTGATTCGTTCTCGGATCATCCAAAAGATGAATGGTATTTGGTGGCTAGGAGGATGTGGACCCAGCATGAGGCTGACCAACCAATCAATCTGCTCAGCGTTCAACTGTTGCTCGAGCGTGGTACTCTCTGCTCGAAGGTTTTTGGTCAGCTCTTCGGCGGTATAGGCATCGCCCATAATGTTTCGTGGGATTTGTACGTACAGGTAACGGCCAAACACGCCGCTCAACGCAACCGCTACCATGGACCAGAAACTCACCGCCACAAGCCCATCCAACTTGAAGGAGGTATGCATAACCACGAGAAGCGGACCCACAATCCCGAAGAAGATGTGAAGATCCAGCCAGGTCTTTAGACGGCCCGCCTTACCCATGAGACGCGTGCGTTTACGCAGGGTGTATGACAGCATGGCGATCATCATGGCGGCACCCAAAATGCCGTACCATAAACCCCATGCCCCGGCTGGCCTCAAAAGACGGTAGTCGGGATGGTGAGGGCGCGATGCCAGTGGCGTCAAATAATAATCGAATCCCCGAATGAATGCCGCAACGATGATGGCTACCGACAGCACATATAAGAAGATTAGGATCCGAGAAAACAGGCGTTTGGATGTCACATTCAACCTCATTGACTCCCGCACCTAACCTAATTTCGGAGTCGTGAGTCTGTCAATCTAATTTGACCTTTTGTGATCTGGACTACACGCTCGGATTTTGCAGGAAGCGCTATGGAAATATTGCTTCGATGCGTTAGTCATTTAATCTCGCGAAACAGGCAATCCGAAAGAATTGACGGGTGTTTTTCCGCGATACGTGAGACAATCGCGACTTGGTGTACATCGGTCTGCGCCACACACGAGACTCAACTCGTGATTTTATTTTTTTTTAAGCCGAGACCAAGCGAGTACACACACTCAATGTAGGCCCAAAAAAGAGGAGCATTTTTATTATTAATTCTTTCGATAGGCTCGGTCTGTCAGCGGAGATCCTCCGCGCTGTTGCCGAGCAAAAATACACACAACCCACACCGATCCAGGCACAAGCGATCCCTGTTGTTCTCAGCGGCCGCGATCTGATGGCGGGTGCTCAAACGGGTACCGGAAAAACGGCGGGATTTACACTGCCTATCCTACAAAGCCTGTCCAGTCGCCGGTCGGGCGAGAAAAGGTCCATCCGATGTCTTGTTCTTGCACCCACGCGGGAACTGGCGGCACAGATTGGTGCCAGCATGTCTAGCTACGGCAAATACCTGCCGTTTCGGTCGGCCGTTGTGTTTGGGGGCGTGAATATTAACCGCCAAACTCAAATCATCAAATCTGGCGTGGATATTTTGGTCGCGACACCTGGGCGCCTTTTGGACCATATGGGTCGTGGCAATATAGACCTGAAGCATCTCGAAGTCTTGGTGTTGGACGAGGCGGATCGCATGTTGGATATGGGCTTCATCCATGACATCAAACGCATCATGGCCGTACTGCCCAAAGAACGCCAGACCCTGCTTTTCTCCGCCACCTTTTCTGATGGCATCAAGAAATTGGCCCAAGGACTATTGCGCAACCCTGAAACGGTTCAGGTGGCCACTCAAAACAAGTCGGCTGAGGGCGTGCAACAAAGTGTTTGTCTGGTGGAAAAAGCGCACAAACGTGAGTTTTTGCAACAGATGATTACCACCAAGGATTGGCAGCAAGTGTTGGTGTTTACGCGCACGAAGCGCATGGCCAACCAATTGGCGAAGTTTCTCAATGCCGGTGGCATTCAGTCTTTGGCCATCCATGGCAACAAAAGTCAATCGGCCAGGACTTCGGCGCTCTCCAGTTTTAAAGGCGGCAAAACACGCGTGCTGGTTGCTACCGATATTGCTGCGCGCGGTCTGGACATCAAGGAGCTGCCTTACGTGGTGAACTTCGAGCTGCCAGACGAGCCCGAAGCCTATGTGCATCGCGTGGGCAGAACGGGAAGAGCAGGGCAGCGAGGGTTGGCAATCTCCTTGGTAAGTGTTGATGAGCAGTCAAAATTGCGTGACATTGAGCGGCTCACCAAGCAACAGATCGCACGAGAAACGATGCCCAACAAACACAACCGGCGGGATGTGACATCGACCATCAGCAACAAGACCTTAACGCCACCTGTGACCGAAGCTCGACGGCAGTCCATGCAAAAGGTTCGTCCGTTGCGTTCCATGCCTCAACAATCGGTCTCCAAAGCGAGTTCTGGATTTGCCTTCAGCGTTTTTGACTGAATCAGATCTTTGAGGATACCGATTTGCGCAATCGAAGTTGGACTTGATTGAGGCTGGAATGATTGTGTTTAGGCCGATCTCCTCAACTTTTTTGGCTTCGTTCAAGCAGCGTTATTCAGTCGCCCGCCGCTTCGCTTTGGGCTCTGATCTTTCATTTCGGTTACCCACCCCTCCCTGCGGTCGGGGTGGGCTGCTTGTCAATCGGCCTGCGGCCTCTGAGCCATGATCTTTAGGTCGGATCTGTAAACACGCATCTGCAAATTCTGGATTTTGCAAGTGCAAACGGTGATTTGAACTTGGTGGCTTCGCATCTTGGTGCCATACTTTGTAGCCAATCTCGTATTGACCTTCGTTCGAAAAGGAATAACCCATGGTCCTTGCAACTAATATGGTGATTGGTGTGGTGGCGGCATTGCACCTGTACTTCTTAGTGTTGGAAATGTTTTTCTGGGATAAGCCTTTGGGTATGCGAGCTTTTGGGCTTACCAAAGAAAAGGCAGAAGTTTCCAAAGTGTTGGCCGCCAACCAGGGTTTGTACAATGGCTTCCTGGCCGCAGGTCTGATCTGGGGTCTGACCAAAGGGCCAGCCGGGTTCGAGATCAAAGTGTTTTTCCTGGCATGCGTGTTGGTGGCAGGCATTTATGGGGCACTTACTGCCAGTCGTAAGATCCTATACGTTCAAGCCTTGCCGGCAGCCATCGCGTTGAGCCTGCTTTGGGGATTTCATAGCTTAATAACCTAGGCCGCATTCTGAGTTGGAATACGGCATTCGCGAAGCTCACTTGGTGTCGCGTCACTCGATGGGCAACCGAGTTTGTGGGAACTGTGCTTAAAAGCGCTGCCTCATTCGCGTTGCTCATGTCGGAAGCGCACGCCACAGGCCTTCGGCCGCTGAGCAAGCAGAATCGGTGTTACCGAGGGGTTCCGACTTCGTCTTGTTCGACGATTTCGGTTTCGGCGGCGGCCAGGCGTTCCAGTTTTTGGTAGCTATCTGTGGTCAGGACGTGTTGGGCGTAGTCGTGGGCGGGGCCGGACAGTGGGACTCCGTAGGTATGGAATCTGGAAACCACCGGCATGTACATGGCATCGGCGATCGAAAACGCCCCGAACAGCCATGGCCCACTGGAACCGAAACGTGTCTTGGCGTCCGACCAGAGTTCGGTCACGCGTTGAATATCGCGTTGGATGGGCGCGTCAATGGAGACGGTACGACGGGCGCGAATGTTGACCGGTAAACCCGCACGCAGTGCAGAGAATCCTGCGTGCATTTCTGACGATATGGCTCGTGCGAGTGCGCGCGCTTCGCTATTTTCGGGCAGCAACTTGCCGTTGTGGCGTTCATTGACATATTCACAAATCGCCAGTGACTCCCAAAGGGTGATTGCGCCATCGATCAGAATGGGGACTCGTCCATTGGGTGCGAATTGGGCCACTTCCGATTTGAAGTTGGGTGTGTCCAGCAGAATACGTGTCCATTCAAAAGGAATCCCTGCTTCGGTCAACAGATACCACGGGCGCAGTGTCCAAGACGAATAATTGAGGTTTCCACCAATCAGATGCATGTCCGTACTCCAACGCGAAAGATGCCGTGATTGTGGCACAAGCTGCGGTCGACAAACATAGACAACAGACACAGTGACATCAGGGTTTTGGTGAAAATGGCTGCAACACCGAACCAGACACGCGCGTCCCTCGCTTATACACCGCACGAATCGATCGGGAATGTCGAATATCTTCGAGCGGGTTTCGGTCAAGAACGATGAAATCGGCTTGCTTGCCCACAACGAGGTCGCCCACTTGTTCCGCGATGCCTAAGATTTCAGCGCCTTGCGCAGTTGCCATATTCAGGATGTGTGCAGGTGGGATGCCTGCCTTTTGATACAACTCGAGCTCGTAATGATAGATGTGGCCAGGTGTCATCCATGCGTTACCGACATCGGTTCCAACTCCGATTTTGATGTCGGCATTGTGAAACCCAAGCAAGAACTTGAAAACACCTTGCAAGTATATGGTTTCCAGTAAGATGTCCTCTCCTGGACTCAAATCGTCACCGTATTGAGAGTGGCGGTTTCGCCAACCCTCGCCCCACCAACCAGGCAGATCAGCAGCTGGCGCAAGATCGGTTCGATACCTGGCCAACATCGATGCATCCTTTCCTATGGCGGCAGCTTCGGTGATGGCGAGGGTGGGAACCACTGAGACGCCCATTTTGCGCATCTTAAGGGTTCTTTGACTGAAAAATGGTCGTGTTGGGGCTGCCGCATAGGCTTCGTACCACACCTGATCCGATACCTCTTCTGCATTGGGAAGATCAATCCACTCGTCCATCGGTGTGCCGTAACCCGAATGGACCAACATATCCACACCCATTTCGGTGGCTTGGGTCCAGGTGGTAGCGCCCATATGGCCAATCACCTTCAAGCCGAGTTGGTGGGCCCGATTAATTCCTGCTTCAAATAGGTCGGGTGGTACGTGTTTGTACAGTTTGATGAAGTCCACACCCGACATGGCTTGCTGCTCAATCTCTGCCTCCATCTCTTCGCGATTCGAGATGATGGCTGCCCATGGTTTCAGGTCTTCGGAAGAGGGAGGTGAATCGATGATGCGGCCCGCAGTGAACATGCGTGGCCCGCGTCGTACACCTTGTTCCAACTCCGTGCGGAGTCTCACGCCGGCTTCTGGTCTGGCACCGGGATTAAGAATAGTGGTGATGCCAAACTCAAGGAGTCGGTCCAGAATCGCTTGGTGATATCGGCCATCTGCCGGGAAATGCACGTGCAGATCCATGAACCCAGGTATGAGGTAGGTGCCCGTCAATTGATGGTTTGGAACCTGACTCGGGTGATCACAGACGCTTGTGTCGTGTATCGCCGAGATCAGACCATTTGTAACCTCCATGCACTGGTGGGATATGAGGCGACCGACCTGGCAATCGACGATGGTGACATCCGTGTAGACATCAACCTGAGGACTTTGCAGCAAACAAGACATCAACCAGAGCACCATGATTCACCTCAGTGCATTCTATCCCGGCAAAGTCGCCTGAATTGACAATCCACAAGCGAGTGCCTACATTTGTTTGTAAGTTGGTCAACCAACCAAACATTTTGTTCCGGCGTCTGAGGAAGCGGTTTCTTGAGCGGCTACGCACCACTCAGATCTTTCACTCTAAGCGGTTCAAACATTTGGAACCCGCAGCCCAAAGCAACATTCAACTTGCCATATAAAAAACTGGGTTGAGATTGCGAACCACGGCAGAGTCGCCCAAATAGGGGCTTGTCCCGTCTAAACACTGATTTCTGACTACTGACAGCTGTATGGTGCCCGAGGCCGGACTCGAACCGGCACGGAGGGGTTACCTCCGCGGGATTTTAAGTCCCGTGTGTCTACCATTTCACCACTCGGGCTGGATGGAGGCGGCGACCGGAGTCGAACCGGTGATGGAAGTTTTGCAGACTTCTGCCTTACCACTTGGCGACGCCGCCAATTCAGAACCCCGTTCTATCGCAAAAAACGAAACAACGCAAGTTCAACAAAACCAACCAGAAAATGGAGCGGGTGATGGGAGTCGAACCCACGACTTCAACCTTGGCAAGGTTGCACTCTAGCCACTGAGTTACACCCGCTCAGTCCTTGCGTCACAAGCCCTAGAGTATATGGAGCGGCTCGCGCGGTGTCAAGCCCAAATTGACCGAGCAAAAGCCGGGTGGCTGCACGCTCTTTGGCAAGTCCCAGCAGCTTATGACATTTAGCGGTCTCTCTTTGCCTTTCTCCTTGTAAATGATTATGATAAGCGCAGTTTTAGGTGACGCGAACAGCTTGAGTCAGGAGGCAGTGGGGCCGGACTATGGTGCAGATTAATTTCACCGGCAAGGAAATCCTCACCAAGATCGTCTACTACGGTCCCGCCTTGTGTGGGAAGACCACCAACCTGCAGGTCTTGCACAAGATGACGGATCCCGATCGTAAGACCAAACTGTTTTCCATCAACACGGATCAAGATAGGACGCTGTTCTTTGATCTCTTACCTCTGAGTTTGGGGCGCATTTACGGCTATCGCATCAAGCTTCAGATTTATACCGTTCCCGGCCAGGTACACTACGCCAGTACGCGACGAGCCGTATTGGCGGGGGCGGATGGGGTTGTGTTTATCGCCGATTCTGAACGCGGCAAGATGGAAGACAACATGCAGTCTTTTCAGGACCTTGCCACAAATCTGCCCTACAACGGCCTGGACATGGAGACCATTCCCCTTGTGGTTCAGTACAACAAACGGGACCTCTCGGATGTCTATTCTTATGTGGAGATGGAGAAAGCGCTGAACTCGGTCAAGGCGCCCAGTTTCGAAGCGGTCGCCATTAACGGCAAGGGCGTATTGGATACGTTTGTGGCGATTGCCAAACGCATGATCAATAACGTGGTGGCTCGCTATCGATTGGACCGGGGCAACAAAGGTAAGGTGGACTTCGGTGATCGGCTGGCACGCGCCTTGGAAGAGTTCCGGCAAAGGGATTCTGAGGACACCAATCCTGTTGATCTCAGCAGACTTCAATTGAAGTTTGGGCATCCGACGGGTTCCAAGGTTCCCGATTTGGGCGATCCGCAAGATGAGAAAATTGCCCAGCACGGTGCCATGACCAATGCCGACCTGATTGAACGGGCTGTGGCGGCCAACATGGAATTGGCCAACCTGTACGTGAAGTTGGATGAAACCAAACGTGAACGGGACGAGCGTATCAAACAGCTTGAGGCCGTCAATAGGATCGGGGAGACGGTTACGTCGATGTTGGACATCGATCGTCTTTTGAACACTTTGTGCAAGATTCTCGGTGACCATGCAGGTGATTGCATATGCATTGCGTTGGTGGAAGGCAAACCGCCTGAACTGAAGCCTCGTACGGCTTACCGGCTAAAAACCGACCCCATCTTCTTGGTCCGGTCGGAAAAGGGTAAAAGTCTGGCCCATTTGCTGGCGCATCAGCGCAAGATTTCTATTGTCAATGCCGAAACCAATCCGGAATGGTTCGATTTGGTTCGGCAAAAGTTCTCCACCATTGAAGGGGTGATTTCGATTCCGCTGATGAGTCACCGCCGTTTGCTTGGGTTGGTGAACGTGATCACGACAGAATCAAAGCGCGGCTTTGAAGAACACGATCTGGCCTTTTATTCCGCGACTTCCAAGTTCATGGCATCCGCCATTGAGAACGCTCGTCTTTATGGCATGGTTTCTGGCCTCAATCGCAGTTTGGAACGCCGTGTGAGCGAAATCAATGTCCTCAACAGCAAATTGGAAGAAAACATTCAAGACCGCACCCAGGAATTGCAGTTTGCCAATCGCGCCTTGCAGAGGGCCAACGAAGAGCTGAAGCTTCTGGATAAGACAAAAGACCAATTCATGTCTCTGTTGACCCAGGAACTGCGCAATCCCATGGGTGCGATCTGTAATCAATTGAAAGATTTGGCTAAAGCAGAATGGCCCTCCGAGCAAAAATCCTCGCTTGTGGATGTGTATCGCAACGCAGAGACGGTGAATCTGACGGTTTCCAAAGTGATCCGCCTATTTAATTTGGAGCAAGGCAAGACGCAACTCAGCAGGCGGCCTGTAAAAGTGGCCGATCTGATGACATCGGCGCTCAAGGCCGATCGCGCGTCGATCAAGGCCAAAGGGATCCGCATTCTCACTCGATTGGACGACAACCAGACCATCGAAGCGGATGCGTCTCTGTTGCAGGAAGCGTTTCGGCACTTGACGCAAAACGCCGTTCGCTACTCACCGGACTCAAGTGCTTTGAAAATTTGGATGGATACGCGACCTGGAAAAGTGTTGCTTTATATCCGCGACCAGGGACCTGGTATCCCCGAAGAGCGACGAGGCCAGGTATTTAACAAATACCAGATTGTTCAGGGCGAAGCGTATATGGAAGAAGGACTGGGTTTGGGATTGCCCATAGCGAAAACCATTATCGAACGCCACGGTGGGGCCATCGACCTGTTGGAACCGCCGCCCGGGACCAAGGACCAGAGTGGCTTATTGGTGCGGATTACGTTGCCTCTGGCACCGTGAACTGAGGAGAACAAAAGTTATAATACATCCATGTAATTTAGATGAGTCGGGATTGAGGAGGAGTTGTGGCGCAAGCGCGTGATCAATGGGGCAGCAGACTGGGATTTGTATTGGCGGCATCGGGTTCTGCCGTTGGACTAGGAAATCTATGGAAATTCCCCTATATAGCCTGGGACAACCATGGCGGTGCATTTGTGCTGGTGTACCTCGCCTGCATTATGGTCGTCGGCATGCCCGTCATGATGTCGGAAATCATCATTGGGCGTCGCGCGCAAACCAGCCCGGTACCGGCATTTGGCGAACTTGGTCATCCGCGTTGGGCGTTTGTAGGCTGGCTTGGTGTGGCATCTGGAATCATGATTCTGTCGTTTTACTGCGTGATTGCCGGTTGGTCCATTTCATCCTTCGTACAATGCATCAAATGGTCGGTGAGTGGATACGATGCGCCTGCAAATGACGCTTTTGGTATTTTTCTGGCCAAAGGCCCGCTGCAGTTGTTTTTGACGGCAACATTCATGGCTATCACCGCCTGGATTGTGTCTCGTGGGATCTCGGGTGGGATCGAAAAAGCAACCAAAATCCTAATGCCCGTATTGTTGGGGATCATGATTCTCTTGGTACTGAATTCTGTTTCGTTGTCGGGATTTGGTGAAGCCTTGAGATTCCTGTTCAATCCCGATTTCTCGGAGTTTGAACGTCACGGCGTCTTGGAGGCCTTAGGCCACGCGTTTTTCACCTTGTCATTGGGTATGGGTGCCATGATCACATACGGTTCCTATATGAAGAAATCGGAATCGATTACCAAAGCTTCTGCAGCTATTGTGGCGTTGGACACCGTGATTGCCCTTGCGGCCTGCGTCATTATGTACACGGTTATCTTCTCGTTTCCGGAAATGAAGTCGCAGATTGGTCGTTCATCGGTGGGCATGCTGTTTGTGACCCTCCCGCAGATGTTCTACACCAAAATGGGGTTGGGCGTCCTTTTGGGCCCTGTCTTTTATATCCTGGTTGCTTTCGCGGCGTTGTCTTCCACCATATCGTTGCTGGAAGTTGTGGTCGCGCTTTTGGTGGATAAGTTGAATTGGACGCGCGTTAAGTCAACCGCTGTGGCCAGCGGGTTTATTTTCTTCTTCAGTATTTTCTGCGCGCTGTCGCTGGGCGCATCTTCTTGGGCCTCGACCTTCGAATTTTTTGGTACGAGTGACACGGGACTGGGCGCTGCCTTGAATAATCGCTTTTTTGCGGACAAACAGGGATTTCTTGCGCTGTTTGACCATTTCTCGGCGAACTGGATGCTGCCCGTAGGTGGATTGTTCATTACGTTGTTTGCCGGTTGGGTCTTATCTCGAAAGACCAGTGCTGAGGAGTTAGACATGGTGGGTCCCGATGGGTCTACGCATTGGATCTTCAGAACGTGGTTGTTCTTTGTACGCTTCGTGGCGCCTTTAGGCATCGGTTGGATCATTGTAAGGGTGATCATGGGTGAGGACTTCTCCTGATCCTTGCGCGCCTCACTCTCCATCATTGACTATCTGAATGCGCTTCCCTTGAATCTGGCGTTTAAGGAAGGCGCCTATGAGGGCGAAATCGGTTTACATTTCGATTTTCCCTCGCAGTGTGCTGACAATTTGGCTGCAAACCGTGTGGATGGGGGTCTGATTTCATCGATTGAGTATCAACGCATCCCCGGTTTGAGCGTGGTGCCTGGGATATGCATTGCTGCACGTGAACATGTGAAGTCGGTGGTGATTCTTGCTAAGAAACAGTTGCGCGATGTGAAGGTCGTCGCTGTCGACCGTTTTTCGAGATCATCGGTGACCTTACTTGAAGTGTTGTTTTGGCGTGATTTCGGTCTTCGTCCCACCATTGTGCCCATGACGCCTCACGCCGAACACATGTTGCAAGTGGCGGATGCCGCACTGATTATTGGCGATGCCGCACTTCGGCTGACGACGATTGAGGACACACAGGTCCATGATTTGGCCGAATGGTGGTTTCGCGGGACGGGATTACCCTTCGTTTTCGCCTTTTGGGCGCTGCGTTCCTTTGAGCACCAGCAGTGGCTGGCACGTCGCCTTCAGGATGCAAAGGCCTATGGCATGCAGCATGTATGGGAAAGATTGGAACAGGCGTCGGTTCGGTGGTGCCTACCCACTCAAGAAATAGAAACCTATCTGGGTGAAACGATCCGCTATGACATGGGCGAAGAAGAATTGGCCAGCCTGGACCGATTCTATCGCTATGCCGATGAATGTGGCTTGTTGGTGGACCCCGACTCGCTCAGACTTGTGGAAACTGACGGATGATGTTTGGTATTTCACCATCGTAACGTGGGGATTCCAACCACAGGTCCTTCAGATTAGTCGGTGCGGAAGTGAGGCCGTCAAATAGTTCACTCATGCAGACATGAAGCGGCAGTGCCCCATGAATCGACCCGAGTAACTGAGCCCTCAATTGCGAACCACAGTACATGAATGCGTGTTGCCATGCCCGCTTAAGCGCATGGGGTTGTATGCTGGGCGATTTCGACAAGTCGTGGACGATGGCTAGCAGTTGATTCCCACGTGATACGACATCGCCGATTGGCAACGGTTGGGCTTCGTTCAACTCGGTCCAAAATCGGATGGGGTGTTCTGAGGGCTGATGCACCTCTGGGGGTGCCGATAAGACGGTGAACGTGTCCTCTTCCACGAGATATGTCGTGTCTTTGGGTGCTGTGTCCCAATGAAACCAAACGCCGTGAATGCGAACCTTGGGCGGGGGAACAAGCTCTAGTGACATAAAAAAATTAGCCCCGTTGCCGGGGCTAACCCTTCGTAGAGGATACGTTAAGACGATCTAATATATAAATCAATCCATTGATTTCAACCTCAATTTAGGTTGGAAATAATTATATGTCAAGCAAAATGATAGTAATATTCTAAAAAAGTTTGTCCGTAGTCATACTATCAGATTGATGTGTTATCGATGAATGAGGTTGTGTTGTTGGAGAAACTGATGAAATGCGCTGGTCCCTGAGATGGCTTTTGCCCCGATGCGGAATCCAGTTCGCGGAGAGACGACCAACTCGCGATAGACAGACTTCACTCGCAAAGGGATTAGGCCTCCGGCTGGATCTTCGATGGTCAAGTCGATTACTTCACAATCGGGAAAATCAGGTGGGGCAAGGATGCTTACGCCTCGGGAACCAATATCGAATGTTTGACATTTGTAGACGCATCCATCCACTGTGGCGCGAACAGGCAGTTGGAACTGGATGCGATTAAATATTCGGGAGCGCAGGGGGTGGTTACCCATACCGTCCGTTTTGGTTTGTTTGGCTTGCACGATCTGGGCTAACTCTTTGAAGAAGACAGGTGCATTGGGCGCGGCAAGGTTGATATGTAAACCGAGCCTTAAGTAGCGCAACGAGCCGCGATGCACGTAGCGCCTTTGGCGTTCTTCCACTTCAAACAAAGCCTCGGTGCCACTGTCCAGTCGGCATTTCAGATGAAAGACGGTGCCCAACGGAATATCTCTGGTGGTGATAATGGTGATGCCCTCAGGACTGATGTCGTGCGTCTGGGCTTCGAACAGTTCTCCCTGGATCTGACATAGCACCTTAACAGCCTGTTGGTATCTTAAAAATCTGCGCCTTTCCATAAGCTCATCCTACACCCAATGAGGTTTGCCATTAAAGAATATTGCTGTGTTTTTGAGTAGAATAGGGCGTGTGGGAGGTGAGGCATGTGGCTCGTGTGTTATGTGATGATGCAAGCATCACCGGAATGGCAGATGGGGTTCGATATATCCCATCTCGAAGGCGAGGTGGATTGGGTCAATGTAGATATCGGTGGGCATTCGTTTTGTTTCGTGAAAAGCACAGAGGGTGATGATTTTGTGGATCCCATGGCGGCTGAGAATATGAAGCAGGCACGGGATAAGGGTTTGAAGGTCGGCGCCTATCATTTCTATCGCAACAACGACGAACCCGATGTACAGGCCAATAACTTCATTGCCAATAGCCCTTTATTGCCTGGCGATTTGGCTCCTGTTGTCGACGTGGAGACGATGTCGCATGAGCCGCATAAGGATTGGCTTGACGATTTGCGAACATTTGTGTCGATTCTAGAATCCCACTACGGCGTAAAGCCAATTATCTACACCAGCCCCCGATTCTGGAACACGCATGGTAGTGATGAATTTGGAGATCTGCTCTTGTGGGTAGCTGAATATGGTGTGGAACAGCCACTGATCCCTCAAGGGTTTGAGCAGTGGACCTTTTGGCAACATACGGAGGATACCCCAATGAAGGGTGTTCCCAAGCCCGTCGACTTGAATTATTTCGTCGGGGGATCCCTGGAAAGACTGACTATCCCAACGTCTCAAGATTAATCGTGGTACACGCTTCCCACACTTCCCGTAGTTTGGGCGGAGGAGCGACCACCTTTCGTTGTTCCAGATGGAACCAGGCACCCCATGAAATGATGTCGGCTACCAATACTTCGTCCCGATGAAGCCGATTGACCAGGGTGAATTTGGATCCATCGACGCTGAGTCCGCCTACGTACAACGACACGGCAATCTCATCGAGCAGGTTCACCTCGCGAACATATCGAGTCTCATCTTTGAATACGATGGGACCCATCTTCCACTCCCTGAATTTGGCAGGCGTGGCACCTTGGCTGGCCATATAGGCGATGCGGGTTTGCATGGCAAGATCCATATAGGCAGTGTTGCGCATGTGGCCATTGGCGTCGAGGTCGGACCATCGCACTTTGAAATTCATCACATAGGGTTCTGTCATGTAAATAGCTCCAATTGAGAGGTGTTTTGATCCGGGCGGCGGAAATGGTCGCAGGACAATTCCATGCGCTTCTTGTTCAGGCCCAGTTTTTGGCAAATCAGGTTCATGCGCTGATGAATCAAGTCCGCATAGCTACCCGTTCCTTTCATACGTTCATGAAACTCGCTTGTGTTCAATGGACCGCTTCGAACTTGAGAAATGAGACTCAAAACGTGTTTTTTGCGATCGGGCACCCAGTGTTCGAGCCAAGCTTCGAAAAGTGGCTTCACTTCGAGTGGTAACCTGATCATGATGGGCGCGGCAAACTGGGCGCCGCGCTGAGCGGCTTGAGTGACAATGCGTTCTAACTCCCAGTCGGTTAACCCTGGAATAATGGGCGCCACCATCACACCCACAGGAACCCCAACTTGAGCCAATCTCTGGATGGCGTCCAATCGACGGAACGGCGCGGACGCCCGCGGTTCCATACTCCGCGCGGTTTGGCCATCTAGGGTGGTCACCGAAATGCCCACCGAGACCAGATTCAATTTGGCCAATTCGACGAGTAGATCGAGGTCCCTAACCACGTTTGCTGATTTTGTCGTGATCATTACTGGATGTTGATAGGTCAGCATCACGCCCAGCAACTCACGTGTGATCCTTTCCTGTCGCTCAATAGGTTGATACGGATCTGTATTGGCGCCTAGCGCTATGACCTGGGGCTTATAAGATGCTCGATTGAAATAGGCGCGTAATAATTCGGGCCCCTTCCTTTTGGCGAACAGCTTGGTCTCGAAGTCCTGTCCTGGGGAGAGACCCCAATAGGCATGGCTAGGTCTTGCGTAGCAATAAACACATCCGTGTTCACACCCTTTGTAGGGATTGATGGATGATTCAAAGGGCACGTCGGGAGATTGGTTGTGGGCCACGATCGACTTGGCACGATCCTCGGTGACGGTCGTTTGCAGCGTTGGGGCATCCTCGTCGCGGTACCACCCGTCGTCAAATACCTCGCTGTGTACCTGTTGAAATCGGTTGTGGGGATTGTAAATGGCCCCTCGACCCTTTTTGGCTCGTGGATCGCTGGTCATGGGTCGGGTCCCAGGAATGGGTCGTGAACAAAGGGTAGCGGGTCGGGGTGTCCCCCCGTGGCGGCTCTACGATAGATATCTAGATATTGCTGTTTGGTGTTGGTCCAAGATTCTGAAGTGCTTAAATCACGGGCACGAATGATCTTGTCCAATGCCATGTCGGGCCTGCCTTGCAGGTAATCCAATGCGGCTTCATAGTGCAATAACCGGGTTTGCAGAACAGCCTGTTCTGCTGCGTTTGTGTTGAGCGCGCGACGCAGATGTTCGGAGGCTCGTACCAGATCGCCGGCTTGCAAGCTCACTTCGCACAGGCCAATGAGGGCATAAACCAGGCCTTGTTCGTCATGGACGGCCAAGCATCCTTGAACTGCCTGTTGGTATCTTTGGTTCGCTTGTTCCCAATGCCTCTGTACCAGAGATAGGTACCCCGCATTGAGTTGCTGATTGACGAGGTTGTAGCTGTCTTGGGTCTGGGTGTAGCCCTCGATGGACCGTTGAATAAGTTGCTCAGACTCATCGAATCGCTTGAGCATGATCAATGTACCGCCCAATAGGCCACTAGCCATGGCTTCGCCGCGTTTGTCGCCCAATCGCCTGCGAATTTCGAGCGCAGCTTGGTAGTGTGTTTCCGCTTTTTTGTAGTCCTGAACCAGGTAATAGTGGTCTCCCAAAGAGAGGTAGATACTGGATTCAATGGCCTCGTTGGCAAGTGCCCGAGCGATGGGCAGCGCGTCCTCCAGGTATCCAAGCGACTCGGAGGGAAGATGCCTGAGTTGGGCGACCGTTGAAAGGTGCCTGAGCGTTGAAACCTCCCCTCGTGGATCACGGCGTTCGCGATACAGCTGCAAGGCCTGGCCCAATTGATCGGCCGCTTCATCGTAGGACCCTCCGGCGTAGGACATAATGCCCAATACTTGCAGTGACTTGGCGCGTCCAAGCTCGTTGAGATCAGGCTCCTTGAGTAGGTTCGAGAATGTGGCATGGGCGGAATCGAAGTCGCGTTTTTCGTAAAACAATTCGCCTAAAGCCAGACGGGCCAGATGCTGTTGATGGTGACTGGGTGCTTTGAGAATCAGGTCATTCAAAATCGCAAACGATGCCTCGAATCGCGACAGATTGATTTGACCACAGGCAAGATAGTAACCGCCCCACCAAAAATCGGGATCTTGTGTGTGTACCACTTCGAAAAACGAAATAGACGGCTCAATGGAACCCCATAAATATTGCTCCAAACCCTCAGCAAAGACTTTGCGCACGTAGGGCTCACTGAAGGCATATTCGTTGAATGGTTTGGTATGCAATTGCATTTTTCGGGCGATAACATCCGCAATCGCGCCCGCATGGTAAGGTGGATCGAATGGTTCTACTTCAATCGTGTCCAGTTGGGCACCGTCCAGAAAGTGGAGCTGGAGGGCCATTTGCCCCCCGCGTTTGAGAATAGTGCCCGATACCAAGAGCGGTTCTCCAAGAGACCGTTGAATCTCTTGGTGACTGGATGGGTCCAACGGTAAATCAACCAGGTTGAGTCGACGTGCCTCGGCAACCACCACCACGGGGTCTGTGACATCGATAGCAGGCTGTAGGTGGGATCTGAGGATGTCCAGGAAACCTAGACCCATCCAATCCAACGCGGGATCGCCACTCAGGTTCTTGAATGGCAGTAGGGCAATAGCGTGGCGGTTTAAAGAATCGTCTTTTTCCCGACCCGGGATCAGCTTCCATGTAACGAGCAGGAGTATGAATGCGGCCAAGGGATAAGTCCATTTGGGAAACCTGGTTCGTGTGTTGGCTTTGGATTGGACCATTAGTGGCAAGGGTGCCGTGACGCTCACGACCTGCAAGTCCAACACATAACCCGCCTTAGGGATGGTGCGTACCCAGTCCCGTTGTCCACCCGCTGTTTCCAGTGCAGATCTCAGTTCTGCCATCACCTGGGGCAAAGCTCGATCGTCCACATGTGTGCCGGGCCACACCTTTTCAAGGAATTCCTCCTGTGAAACCACACGGGTAGCCCGGTCAAGCAACAACGTGAGGGTATCGGCCACTTTCTGACGAAGAACTGATGAACCTTGTGGACCGGTGAGTTCGCGTTTGTTGGCGTCGAATTCGAGACTCTCAAATTGGTAATTGGCCATGGTGCCTTTATTCTATCTCGATAGCCTAACTTCTGTCTTTTTGAATGCAAGACGCTTGTTTTAAATGATTTGATATTTTTTTGAAGTGCTTTGGTTGGTTCCGAGTCTGGTCTACAAGCCAAGATGATACGCAGAAAACCAAGGAGGTTTGATATGAAACGACTTAAGTTTCTTCTCATTGCGGCTACGGCCATCATGCCGGTAATGGCGGCTGATATTTATGTCCATCCCGAACGTGGGCGGAAAGGCGGCACAAAGGAACAACCCTTTAAGTATCTGGCCGATGCACTGGCTAAGGCCGTTCCTGGAGATGTGATTCACCTTGCGGGCGGCACCTACAATGGGAAGGGCAACAGCGGTCACTGGGTGATCAACACGGACAACCTCACCATTCTGGGGGGTTACGATGATCAGTTCACAGTGCGTGATCCATTCAAGTATGCCGCTGTTTTGGAATTCAATAATGGTTCCGACAACAAGACCACAAGACCGGCTGGACCTGAATTCAAGGCCATTGAAAACGCGGGCCGCAAGCCATTGGCGGGGATCGTGATTGACGGATTGTGGATAGACGGCGGTAACCGCAATAAGTACCGCGAAGACCCCACAAACCCATCCATGAAGTTAGACTCAAGTCCCGGTGACTTTTTATTGCACATCAAAGTCGCCAAGGGGAGCAAGGCTGTCGTGAGGAACTGCACCTTTATGAATCCTGGAAAATCGGCCGCGCTGATGGTGCAGGGAGAGGGCGGTAGCAACTTTGAATGCGCCAATAATGTGTTTGTGAATGGCGTGTACCACCACATGATTGTGGGTCGCCTGGGTGCTAAGAACGATGCGCGTATGAAAGCTTCCATTCATCACAACAGCTTTCTGTTTGCCTGGCATGTCAGTGCCAATGGCGAAGGGGTCGTGGTATACCCGTTCACCGAAATCGATTTTCACAACAACATCTTTGCTTTTGGGGAATCGACGGCCATTGTCAATGACCGCTACGAGGAGTTAATGGACAACCGAGGTAACAAGACCAAGGGGGTCAATACCACGGTCAAAATAGACAACAACTTGTTCTTTATGTGGAAGAGAGGTCTCTACGGTTGGGTGGAGACAGGACAGTCAGGTACGCGACGCACCACGCAACCCGACGACTTGTGGGAAGCGTCCATTGACGAGAGTTCAGGGAACGGTAACGCCATTGCCGATCCGGGATTTGATTATGACCGCAGCTGGATTGAGCTGTTTGCCAGTCGGTCCGATGTGGCAGATGGCGAAGTAACGATGGATTCGGTCAACCAATGGCGCCGAATTCTTGGACTGCCGCTGCAGGGTACCAACAATCCCAACCGCCAAGGTTATGCCATGCGTTATCCCCGCGAGGCTGCATTGGCTTTCCGTTCAAGCAAAGTTGCCGACAGGGGCGCGTCCACCCAGACCATGTAAAAGGAGCAGGGAGGGACCGTTCGGTTCCTCCCTTTTGTTCTGGAGCGAGGAATCAATGGGTAGGTGTGATCAGGTGTTTAAATAGGTCTAAATTGCGGTTTCACCAGCTTGACCGGGATCTCGAATGGACTAGCTACTTGAGATAATTCAAAGCCGAATCCGGCAACTAGGTCGCAGGCAGATTGACTGGCCCAGATAACACCATCAGGTGTGAGTTGCACCAGTCGATTTGTTTGATCGCGCACCTCTCCTTTTCCGGTCTGCGGATTGAGCGCCCCACAATGTACGGCGCACGCAATGTCTGACTGTGTGGCGATGAGTTCCTGAGCACATTGGATTGCGCGACCAGGCCCAGGGAACAGTGCCAGATTGGGATCCATGGACATGCCGCCAAAACGCATCACGTTGGAAGCGAACAAAGCCTGTGGGAGATTGCCGCGAATAGCAAGACAAGTAGCAATGCGTAGATCGGGTTCCGTATCAAACTGAAGCGATCCTACAAACGATTCAATGGGATCCAGGATTTCATCTTGATTGCCGACAAAAGGGAGATGGTCCACGCCAGGTAATTCGAGCAAGGTGGCTTGGGGGATGCGTTCCGCGACGTATCGTCCTTCTTCCACTTTCAGGCACATGTCGCCCGTTCGATGGATGACAAGTGTTGGCGCGCTGATGTTGGGGAGTACATGCCTCACGTCGATCTCGGCATTCATTTGCGTCAGTGCGACTGCGGCATTCGGGCTTGCGCCCATACGCAAGTAAGTCGCCCACCAACGCCGGAATTCGGCGTCGTGTGCCATGGATGGCGCCCTGTCTTCAATGCCAACCGGTCCTCCCCACTCTTTGCGCATGAACTCAAAGAATCGGGCCCGCTGCTCCGCGGTAGGCGCCCAAGGGTAGTCGGGTGCCCAAATTCGTTTGGCATAGGTGCCAACCATGACAATACCCAAGGTCTTTTCAGGGTAGGTGGCTGCGAACAGGGCACAAAGTGGTCCACCTTCCGACACGCCGCATAACGCGGCTCGCTGTGAACCCGCGGCTTCCATCACGGCGCGTACGTCGTCCATGCGTTGCTCCATGGTTGGCAACCGGTCCAACGGAACGCGGTCTGACAATCCAGTTCCTCGTTTGTCAAATACAATGAGGCGGGAGAAACCAGCCAATCGATATAGGAAGCGGGCAAAGTGCCGATCGCGCCAGAAGTACTCCAAATGCGAGACCCAACCCATGACAAACACCAGATCGATGGGTCCATCGCCGACGACCTGGTAGGCGATGTTCACATCACCACTCTGGGCGTAGCGCACCTCAGGCATTTCCAGAAAACTCAGATCCAACTCAAATTCTGGTTTGCGGTAGGCAACCCTGGGGTGCTGACTCTCATTCCAGGGTCGATGGAGGCGTGGAACTAGGTTGCGTAAGGCTTCAGCACAATCACTGGCAGAATGGAACCGGTGTTGAGGGTCCTTTTCCAATTGGTGAAAAACCACTTCCTGCAATTCCGTGGGGATACCCTCTAGGAGGTTGGTCAGCGCCTCCGGTGCCTGATGAAGAATCGCGTAAATGGTTTTGATCGGGTTTGCCCGTTGAAAGGGTCTGGTGCCGGTGATCATTTCGTAAAGCACAATTCCCAAGGTGAACAGATCACTTTCGGGCCCAACGGGCTCGCCCTGAACTTGTTCGGGTGACATGTAGTCCAGAGTACCCTGCGAATGAGGATGACCGACGGTTTCGTGGGAACTGCGGGCCAAACCGAAATCAAGGATCTTCAATCGACCGTCTGCGAGCAAGAAAATGTTTTCTGGTTTTAGGTCACAATGAACGATTCCTTTTGCATGTGCGGATGCGAGCCCGTCGGCAATCAAGGCACAGAGCTTTGTCGCTTCGTGCCAAGGGATGCGCGCCACCGTCTCAAGCCTGGACCGAAGTGTTTCACCTTCCAGTAATTCTGTAACCACATAATGACAGCCAAAATAGTCACCGATATCAAACACGGACAAGATGTTGGGATGGGACAGAGCTGCGATGGCCTTTGCTTCGCGCTGGAATTGATCGTGTTTGTCGTTGGCTCGGTAGGGTACCTCTTTGAGGACCTTGATGGCCACGTCACGTTCCAGTCGGGTATCTCGTGCCTTGTAGACGCGTCCCATTCCACCGGACCCAATCATGTGGGTCACTTTGTAGGGACCCAGGACAGTACCGATATCGATGGTCATGTTTGCATTTGTTGGGCCAACGCCGCAACGCGCGCGTCCTTATCATTCTTGAACCGAGTGAGGGCGGCCATGAGTGTGCGGTGTCCGGAGGTGGACAGGGCTTGAGCCGCCGACAACCTTCGAGAACCCGATTTGAATTTCGCCAGCAGGGACGTCTCTTGCAAAATACCTGTCAGATAGGTGAGCGCGTGACCTGATCCGGTCTTGGCCAGTGCGGTCATTACTTGCAAAGCCATGCGGTCGTCACTCTGGCGTTCAGCCAGATCAATGAGGGATTCGGCGTAGGCACTGTTTTGTGCGTTGCCAATGATGTGCAGGAAGGTACTCAAGGTGGCGTTGGATGCCTGGTCGATGAGTTTGACGCCTTGGTCCACCAATTCGGGGTCGCTTAGCGCAAACAGGCAGCGATGTGCCTGGTCTGCAACTTTCTCGTGCATGGGTTGTTCCAACAATTGCTTGAGTGTGGTGGTCATGGATTCCGGCGGCGACGCAGCCAACACAAACAGGAGATTGCGCTGCAAGTACCAGGGCGCCTGATTGTTCATTGCTGAACGCAAGCTGGATACCAGTTCATCGTGAATGCTACTGCCCATGGCTGAAAGCACGTTGAGCACCGTTCGCCTTTCTTGTTTGTCTTCCGATTCACCCAGGTGATGAATCAGCGTACGACAGATGATGGTGGGCCGTTCTGTAAAAAGCACTTTGATATTGCGATCTAGCCTGGTGTCGGTGTTCTTGGCCTTAAACAGTTCAGCCATGAGCTCTGGCGTCAGTCTTTCGCGGAGCCGATCTTCCGATTCTGTGTTTGGGCGCTGGGCCGCGAAGCTTGCAAGCGTGTAGAAGCCAAACACAATTCCCGGATAGAAGCGCTGGGTCAGATAGCGATCTAACAACAGACAAAGGGAATTCAAGTGCAGGTTGAACGATGCATCGTCAAGGAGTACTTCCATGTCTTGTGGAATGGTTTTGAATACCGAATGGACCACTTCATCCAAATCTCGTTCGACCACAGCTTCCAAAACGATGCGGTATCGCGACAGTGCCAAGCGCTGCACATCGGGACTCTTTGAGTGGAAGTGTTTGCGCATGTTTGCCATGAAGTCGACCACTTTCCAGACTTCCTTTTGTTGCAGTTGTTCGTTTACGCGCGCCCTGAGCGTTGAACCAGAATCCTGTGAAATGAACAGGTCCGGCTCAAACATGTTTGACGTGTGTTGGGGTTCTACCACCGGCAGTTCAGGCGTTTTTTGCTCGGCAAGTGGTCGGGCCGCGTTGAAACTGTTGTCCAAGCGGCTGGCGTTGATTTGAATGTGTTCCACGCCTGCTGGAACCAAAATGCGACTGGCGACCGATTCGTCGTTAAACAAGAGGGGGTCGGTCTTGAACAGTTGAACGAATGCTTCCAATTCTCGTTTGTTCAGACCGGCGGTCATGGAGACTTCGGCGATTTTGCGCTCCATACAATGACCCACAAACCAATCAATGACCGCTTTGTTCAGGTGCTTGGGCTCCACGTATTGTCCATTCACCATCAGGAAATGGGCATTCACTTCAAGCGTGAGACCACCGTCTCGTTCAATGAGCGATTGGCAGCCGCTCAAAAGGAACTGAAATTGTCGGATGACCGATGGATTCTCCGCCGGGTAGATCTGACTGTAGTCAAAACACGCTTTAGTAAACGCAATGACCCCGTGGTGGGTCTTCTCAATCACGATGTGCTCCAGTTATGGTGACCATTCATCCTAAATCGGGACTTGGGCTGCGTCAATTCATGTTGTTGTCGTAAACACGGACCGGATAAACTTAATCGGGCTGGGCCGTAAGCGTCAGCAGATAAAAACAGTCAATAGGTGGCAGGTATGACACTTACACTATATAGACCCACGGGGCCTCAGGAACTGGCTTTGGTCGAAGCCAGCGGGTTTCGCAGGTGGCCTCCGCGACTTCCTGACCAGCCTATCTTTTACCCAGTGACCAACGAAGCCTATGCCATCCAAATCGCGCGGGATTGGAATGTTCCTGCCAGTGGAAAAGGGTATGTGACGAAATTCGAAGTGGACGAAGTGTTCATGTCGCAATTTCCCATCCACACGGTAGGCGGTTCGGAGCATCAGGAATGGTGGGTTCCTGCCGAAAAGCTTGAAGAACTTAACGATCACATCGTTGGCATCATCCAAGTCATTCACTCGTTTGGTTCGTGATTCGGTTTGAGTGACCAATAGTCCACCGGTCCTGGGCTTGAGGCTGTTTGCTTTCGTTAAAGACATACGGAATGGGATAATGGTCCAGCGTCACGGGGAAGAGGTGCGTCCTGTCTGACCACAATCAACGGATCCAGGAGATCGCGGACCGAGCCGCGCAACTTGAGAAGGAAGCGCGAGACGTCTACCTATCTGACCAATGTGCAGGCGATCAGAACCTGAAGTTGGCGGTGCTGGCTCGACTGAAAGACATGCCTGCACAACGATCCGGTCAACACCTCATTGGCAATCAGGTCGCCTATTTGATTTTCGAACAGGTGCTGGGCGCGGGCGGTATGGGCGAAGTCTATGTGGCCTTCGACGAACGATTGGAGCGTCGTGTAGCGGTTAAGGCGATTCGATCGAATTTCCGCTTGGATGCGGAGATCCGTGGCCGGTTTGCTCGCGAAGCCAAGATTCTGTCACAACTCGAGCACCCGAATATTTGCCGGGTCTATGATTATTTCTCAGCGGACGATGCCGATTTCCTCGTGTTGGAGTGGATTCACGGATCCACTTTGAACGATGCACTGGACAAAGGTTTAAGCTACCCCCGTAAGCTGGAAATTGCTTGCCTGATTGCAGCAGGGCTTCAAGCTGCTCATGCCAAACAGATCGTGCACCGCGACTTAAAGCCAGGCAATGTGATGATCACCGACAGAGATGAACTGAAGATCCTGGACTTTGGATTGGCACGACCTGTGGGTGACCCGGCAGACATGAAAAGCCTTCCACCAGCAGACCACGGAAGTGATGCATTTGTCACGACCGTCGGCCAGATTATGGGTACGCCCATGTTCATGAGCCCGGAACAGGCACACGGTAAGAACATCACCACCGCTAGTGACATGTATTCATTTGGGTTGCTCCTGCAATGGCTGTTCACGGAGTCGCTTCCTTATGAGCCTGGTATCAGTTCGTTTGAGTTGATTGTGCGGGCAGGAAAGGCCAACACGGTGCCGGTTGAGGGTCTGGATTCCGATTTGACTCGATTGATCAATCGGCTCAAATCCGCAGACCCCGGCGTAAGGCCCACTGCCAGTGAAGCCCGTCGTGATTTGTTGGACGTTATTGAGGCACCCAGACGTCGAAAAAGGCGTTTCGTGGCGATTGCTTTTGTCGCGTTGCTCGTCATGGGACTTCTGGGGACTTCGGTCGGGTTAATTCAAGCGCGACGCGCTCAGGCTGAAACCTTTGCTGCATTGAGCATTGCGGAAACCGAAGCTGCAAAATCCAAGGAAATCATTTCGGTTTTTCAAGAATTCCTCACATCGCCTGATCCGGCTAATCGCGGTATTGATTTGAAAGTTACGGAGTTGATTGAGGCGTTTCAACCCACGATGAACGGGCTCAGTGAACATCCAGAAGTGAAAGCCACCATACTGCACACCTTTGGGAAGACGCTTGACGCACTTGGAGACAACGAAGAGGCCATGAACATGCTTGAAGAGGCAGTCGAGTTACGGATGGCTGTTTTCGGACCCAAACACCCGGAAACATTAGACTCACAGCACCTTCTCGGTGTCGCATTATTTCACGTAGGGTTCATGGCTGATGCTGAGTTGTTGTTTCGCGAAGTGCTGTCACTGCGCCGCGATCTCCTTGGCGAAGATCATCCCGACACCTTGCACAGCCAGTTCTACCTGGCGGCCACCCTGGATTTCCTCGGTCGGTCTGAGGAGGCGGAACCGATTTTTCAAGAGACTCTCGAGCGACGAATCCAAGTGTTGGGTCAATCCAATCCAGACACATTGACGGCCATGAGCCGTCTTTCTGCCTGTATTCGCCATTTGGGCCGGTTGGAAGAGGCAGAGGACATGGAACGCAATTGCCTGGTCAAGCGCCGTGAAGTTTTGGGACCTGATCACCCTGATACACTGATGTCCATGAGCAACCTGTCCAAGGTATTGTGGGATCTGAAGCAGGATCAGGAGGCCGAGACCCTATCGTGGGACGTGATCGAAGGCAGGCGCCGGGTGCTGGGACCCTTGCACCCCTATACGCGCTACGCGCTGTACGACTTGCGCAGGGCCCTTCGATCTCGCAATCGGGTCGATGAAGCTGCGGAGATTACCAGGCAAATAGATGTGATTTTGCGAGAATCGGGTGCTGACATTGAGCTGGGGCAAGCCCTTGATGCGGGTGGTGAAACGGCACTGTTTCTCGTGGAAACACGTCTTCGTGAAGGGAACCAGCAGCTCATGACGCCCAATGATGTGGCCCGTGTCGCTTACAAATTTAATCATGAAGGATTACAAGATCGGGCCATTGCAACGCTTGAACTGGCTATCGAGTACTTTCCACAATCCTATGGGGCCTATTCCAATCTCGCAGATTTCTATGATGAGCAGGGTGAGTTGAAGCTGGCAGAGACCTATTACCGCAAAGCCTTGGCATTGGCACCGAGGAATCGCTATTTGAAAAGGCGCTTGGCAGATGTGGTCTCGAAATTCGAGGCCCCCGCCACCCACTGAATCGATCGGCCATGTGAGGTTCATCTGCCTGGAGACGAACAGGGCCAAGATCAGTTCGAGTATTTCCGGAAAGTTGCAGCCATCCGCTCAATTGTTTTCATTTTCATCCGATCAATAAGGCATAGACCCTTGGATGATTGGAGCGACGATGCTGGTCGTTTTTTGTTTCTTTGTATGGCTGGATGACGGCGTCCCAGATATGTGTTTCGGAACAGCAGGTACGGCTGTCGCAAACCTCGGAGGTTTAGGATTTGCAAACGATGTCATTCAGGATGCTGCCGGCGGGTTGGTCGTAGTGGGTTCACTTTCCAATGGCAGTGACCATGATGGATTTGCGGTGCGTTTCTTCGCGGATGGCACGCGTGACATGAGTTTTGGACAATCTGGGATTGTGCTTTTTGATGGTGGAGAGGGTGACGATTACTTTTTTGGTTGTACTCAAGTTAGTGGAAACAAGTTGCTTTTGGTCGGAAGCGACATCGTGCCGGCCGCTCGAAGGATATTGCTCATGCGTGTCGATGCATCTGGCCAGCCCGATCCCACGTTTGGTACCAATGGTGTGGTGACTCACTTATTGAGCGGTCTTTCTAATTCGGGTTACGAGGCGGGTGAACTGCTTGATGGCCGGTTTTACGTAACCGGTTTCTTCAGTAGCACCCACTTCGTGGCGCGTTTCATGCCCGATGGCAGCCTCGACACCAGCTTCAACTCGGGTTCCGGCTTCAATTCCCATCAATGGGGAGACGTGGACTATCCTGCGGGTGGGCGATTACAAGACGACGGGTCCATTGTTGTGTGTGGATTTGCATCCATTAGCGGTACCCACTATGTCACCAGCAGTCGATTTCTTTCTTCGGGACCGTTGGATCCGACCTATGGAACGGCAGGTGCCACGCAACACAATTGGACCATTGATGATCGCACAAAAAGCATGGCGATTGATGAACAGGGCCGCATTGTCTCTGCAGGATATTCTTATTATGGTGGTTACCACGTGGCGCTTTCTCGCTACGATGCCGACGGTGCGCTCGAAATGGGCTTTGGGACGGCCGGACGGGCCCACACGACCCTGGGAACGGGTATGTTTGGTGATGACTTGCAGATCCAAGCCGATGGGAAACTCATCGTGACCGGGATGGCCACCACTGCCACGGTTTACCATGCAAGTGTGTTGCGGTTCTTGGCCAATGGTGCCGTTGATTCGACGTTTGCATCGGGCGGCTTGATGCTGGATTCGCCCAACTTTTACAGCATGACCGTTGCGGTGACCCTTCAAAATGACGGCCGAGTGGTCCTGGCCACATTTGCGGATCGCACCACTCATTTCGAACTGACTTTGGTTCGACTGGACAACACGTCACTGACCTTGTTCCAGTTGATGGATTCATGGGCGGTCAATCTTACGATCTTGGACCTCGTTGCTCCGTTTGTTTGTCCGTAATCACGCCGGATCCAAGGCGGAACGCGGCCCTTCTGAATACCACAACTAGTCTTGGTTAATTTGGCGCAATGCCTGCTCGGCCAGCTGGTTGAAGTGGCTTTTCAGGCGCGGATTTACATCCGGGCATCGTGAAACAACTGTGGCTGCCCATTCCACGTAATGGCGTCGCCGCGTTTGGCTCCATCCTGAAGGGGGCGCTTCCATCACATCTTGAACATTGGCAATCTTGTCAGCCATTTTCACCATGGCGGCCCCCTCGCTTAACGTTGCCGCGTGCTCGATTTGTGCCTGTTTACGCGCTTCCTTCGGGAGTTGTTTGTCATCCGTGACTTCCTCAACCATGGTGCGTACGGCCGTGCCAAAATACTGATCCAACTCGTCCGTTGTGGTGGCTGTATCCTCCAAGGTGTCGTGAAGGATGGCAGCCATCAGGATCTCGGTATTGTCTACCTTTCCAATATCTGCCAGTACGCGTGCCACGTAGACGGGATGATTGATGTAAGGCGACGCGCCGATGTCTTTGCGACGTTGGTCCTTGTGTTTCTTGGCTGCGAAATCAATTGCGGCAAGGAGCCTCGCGGTGTCCGTCACTGTTCGGATCTCAGTGACTTGCCGAGTGTGGCCATTTCGTCCAGTTGCTCTGCCGACAACTTTGGATAGGCCAGTTTCAACGACTTCAAGGTATCGACAATGATCTGGCACACGGAAAGCCGCATAAAGGATTTGGAGTCGGCCGGTACCGCATACCATGGAGCCCAAGGCCGCGACGTCTCGTTGAGGGCGTCTTGGTAGGCGTTCATGTAGTCGTCCCAATGTTGGCGTTCGCGGACATCGCCCGCTGCAAATTTCCAGTTCTTCTCTGGGGTATCAATACGGGCGAGGAACCGCTCTTTCTGCTCCTTCCGGGACACATTGAGAAAGAACTTCAGAATGATGGTCCCATTTCTGGCCAAGTGTTTCTCGTGATCTCGTATGGATTCAAACCTTTGAGACCAAATGTCTTCGGGTAGGTAGGGTAGGCGTTGGCCTTGCAGATAGCCTGGATGCACCCGAACGACTAACACTTCTTCATAGTAGCTGCGGTTGAAAATGCCGATGCGACCGCGCTCGGGCAGGCGTTTGGCGGTTCGCCACAAGAAATCGTGGTCCAGCTCTTCTGCCGACGGTGCTTTGAAGGAGAATACCTGGCAGCCGGCAGGGTTGACGCCGGACATCACCGCTCGAATGGTACCGTCTTTGCCGGCGGCGTCCATGGCTTGAAAGACGAGTAGAATGGCGTACTTGTCTTGGGCATAGAGTGCGTTTTGCAACTCGGACATCTCGTCGATTAAGGCACTCAGTCTTTGTTCCCGTTGCTTCTTCTTGGGCGCCTTGTTGGGAGGTTGATTGGCTGCTTTTTGCATGCGGAAGGACCCGTCGAATGGGACGAGATAGGGACTTTTGACGGCTTCGAACAAGGTTGCTCCCTTACCGACTCAAGTAGAACTTGAGTGTTTCGATTTGTTTGTTGATGGCCACATCGGTCATGGACCTCAATCCTTCGGGTAACAGATTGGGGTAGGAACAATGTAACGCAGCGATCAGGGATTGAAACTCGCGTTGGGTCTTGATGGATTTGCTGGCATACCAACCGCTCAATACTTCCTGAGCGGTTACCTCTGGATTCTTTTTCTGTTGGGCTAGGACCTCAGCTACCAGGTTTCGGTAGTCGCGAGCCGAGTAATAATCGGTTGCTTTGAGGATCTCTTCAATCTCTGAACCCAATTTGATGCCCTTTCGCTTGAACATCTCTTTCACGAACCGTTCGCGGGGTTCGCCTTCCAAGTCAAAAATCGGCACCTGAATGGGTGCCCGACTCTTGATGTCCGGGTCCAGTTCGTCGGGTCTGGAAGTCATCATGCCCCACAGGACCTTGCTGAGGTAGTCAGGGTTACCCATCATCTTGATGATGTTCCCCGATAGACGCATCTCAGTCTGGTGGGTATCACCGGAATGAACGCTACCAAATGCGGTGTGGGCCTCGTCCACGAGGATTAAGATCTTGCCGAAGGTACTGATATGCCAGCGCAGGAGTTCGAAGAAGCGATCGGTTTCACCGAAATACGAACCACGAATGCCAGCCAGCTCGATCACAACGCGACCCGATTCTGCTGCATAGGCTTCCAGTTGAAAGGTTTTGCCCGCGCCGTTGGGACCAGACACCAGAATGGCCGAAACGGCGGTTTCCCGATCTTCGCAGCGCTCAAAAATGCTTTTGAATATGCCGCCGGCTTCCTTGTAGCCAATGATGTCTTTAGACGTGTGAGAGGGGTACTTGACACGGATGATATCGCCCAGTTCGGCTTGAAGGATCTCGTTCACCTGATCCACCACCTGCTCTTTGGTGATCGGAGTTTTGCTGCGGCGGGCCTCCTCCAGCATATCCTTCAAATGGGTGAGTTTCAGACCTGCCGTGTTCTCAACAAACCGTCCCTTGCCATCCTTGAAGCGGATGCGGTCTCCTTCGCGGTTAAACCAATTGACGAACGATTCTCGGTCGTCTTGCGCGGGTAGAGGGATCTCGATGTGCGTGCAGTGGGGCAGGGCATTGATTTTGTGGTTGATTTCCGATTTCACATCGTTGGCCAGAATCAGAAGATCCGGGCTCATCGTGAATCTAGGGTCGTTGACCCAAGACAGGAAGACGACCAATCGCTGACGGTCAAGATCACCCAGTCGTCCGAAGTCACCGGTAGGAAACAAGGCACCTGCATATTGAAACAACACACAGAGTGGCTTGATGTCGGGCTCTTCTTTGCGCACACGGACAAAGGCCTCCTGGATGCCGCGGATGAGCACCAATGCGGGCAGGGGACTGTGTCGGCTTGAATCGATAAGACGTGTCATCTGGTCGCGACGGTCTTTGGGAATGACTACTCCGTCCTTGGATTCACAGATGCGCATCACTTCCATTTCAGTGGGCTTGTCCGGAAAGGAAATGCCCGTGGCAATGTCCATCCGAATGATATTGAATTTCTCTTTCAGACTATCGACCAGCGTGGATTCGAAGGCCGAAAACGCATCGCGTTGCTGGTTCCAAAACAATCCGTGAATATCGCCTGTGAGCATGACGATGTTCTTCCGCCTCAGTTGGTAGGCCCGCCCCAGGGCGGCTAGAAAATCGGGTCGTGATTGTCTCTTGCTCATGGCGTGGGTCCCCATTCCTCTGGATCTACGGTTCGATAGGCATCTGCATGGCTCAGGTCGAAATCATGGATGTGACGGGCAATGGATGGGTCGAGCCCTTGTTGACGCACCTGCTCAATGAGCTGACTGATTTCGGGTGAGCTCTTAAAACTGGTGGGTTTGGGGTGATCACCGGGAATGCCACGGTCGGTGACGATCTTAGAGCCTTCGTTATGGTCGCGGGCGGTTGTGTAATATTGAGAGAGCACCAGCAGTCGTGTTCCCAGGAACAGGGCTTCCACCAGATCGTGGGTCACAAAAAAGACCGTCATCTGAGTACGTTCCCACAACTCGAGAATGAACAGTTGCATGTCCGTACGGGTACTGTCATCCAGTGCCCCGAATGGTTCATCCATCAACAGAATCTTGGGTTCCATGATCATGGCTTGGGCAATCGCCACGCGTTGTTTCATGCCACCACTTAACTGGTGCGGGTACTTGTTGAGATCCTTACCCAAACTCATACGTTCGAGAATCTCTCGAGCCCGGTCTGTACTCGCTTTGCGATGACGCAAGAACTTGTGGCGTTTGAGCCATCGGCTGGCCATGGAATAATTTTCCATTTCCAGACCGAAAATGACGTTTTGCAGGACCGTCATGTGGGGGAACAACGAGTATTTCTGGTAGACGATGCCGCGGTCTCTATCAGGGCCCTGGATTTCTTTGCCATCAAGGAGCACGCGACCCTGAGTGGGACGCTCTGACCCCAAAATCAATCGCAAGAGGGTGGACTTACCGCATCCGCTGGGTCCCAGCAAGGTGACAAACTCGCCTTTCCGCACTTTCAGGTCAATGTCATTTAGGACGGTGCGCATACGGCCCTGATCGGGGTAGGCTTGATGGGCGTCTTCCAGATGGAGGATCACTGGGCGGGCCTCGTTCATGATTCACCACCCACCCAGCGATAACGCTTCTTGATCCATATTCTCAGCAGGACGTCTGCTGCAAAGGCCAACAGACTCATCCAGATCACGTACGGGATGATGATATCCATGGCCACATAGCGCCGCACGACGAATATGCGGTAGCCGAGCCCTACGGATGCAGCCAGCGACTCGCCGGCAATCAGGAATAAAATCATGGCTTTGAAGTTTAATCTTATGGTGTCCAAAACGCCCGGCATAATCTGTGGCAGTACGATCCGGTAGGTGATTTCGAAATCGGATGCGCCGAGGGTAAGACCCTTCATAATCTGTTCACGGGGGATGGCCTTAGCACGCAGATAGGTGTCCAAGGCAATGGTGGGGAATACACCGAGCAAGATCAATGCGATTTTTGAAATCTCGCCCAACCCAAAGACAATAAAAAGGATGGGCAATAAGGCGAGTGCAGGTATTTTGTCGAAGAACAGCACAAAGCGAAGAAAGATATGTTCCAAGTAAGGAAAGACCCCCATGTAGAGGCCAAGTAATATCGCCAATGACAACAACGCGAGACTGTAACCCAAACGCTTCGCACTGGCTAAGCTGTCCACCCACAAGCGTAACTCGTCGTTGCGGTCAGGCTCGAACGCCGTACGTTGTATGCCATCCCACATTTCACTGAAAGTGGGGACCACGTTATCATCAGGATTCTCCTGATGGCGAATATGGGCTGTGACTCCGTAGCCGATGATGCAAAGGAGAAACAGCATCGAGGAAAGCGCCCAGGCCGTTTTCCGGCCCGGGCGCGCGTTTAGATTGAACAGTCCCATAGGCTGTCTAAAGTTTCCCTTCGGCCGCCATCTTCATGAAGCTGGTATCAAACCGCATGGCTACCTTGTCGGCATTGCCTTGTACGGATCCGTCTGGATAAGAGATCCCTACAACGTCGGCGGATCGGGCATTTTCACCCAACAATCCATGCTTGAAACAGAACTGACGTACAAAATCCATTTTTTGCTTCAGCTCTTCACTGGCCGTGTAGTCTGCTGCGGCTTGGGCATCGTAAAACATGGCGGTGGTTTTGAGCTGATTCTTATATTCGATCAGCGAACATTCCGCTGATTTGGCCATGAAGGTCAATGCCGCTTCGGCATCGGGACCCCGCTTCGACATCAGAGCCATCACTTCATACCAAGCGCCCGCAAGGGCTTTACCCAATTTGTCGCTCTTATTCAGGACATCCGTGCGAACCACCATCATATCGACCACTTCGCCCGGGATGTCGGCTGAAGTAAAGATCTTGTCCACGCCGGGAGTCTGTTCAATTTCCATGACGATGGGGTTCCAAGTGACCACCACCTCCTGGCTCTTATCAGCGATGAATATGGGGCCGATATCGCTGTCTGAGGTGTTGATGATCGACACGTCGCGTTCGCTCATGCCGTTGAGTTCTAAGCAACGGGCCAGTAGGTAATGGGATACCGACAATTCAACCAGACTTATCTGTTTTCCCTTTAAGTCTTTAATACCGATGCCGTTACGGGTAAGGATGGCGTCGTTGCCGTTGGAGTAGTCGCCAGTGATGATGACGGTACTGTCGATGCCAGACGCCGCAGGCATATCAAGGCACTCCATATTGGTCATCACACAGGCATCTACCTGTTTGGCCACATAAGCCTCAACTGATGGAATGTAGTCCATGCGTATCAGTTCTATTTCAATGCCATACTTGTCGGCCCACTTATCGAGGATCTTTGAATGGCCAGCATAATCCCAGGGCATCCAGCCCACGTAGATGGACCAGGCTACCTTATATTTGTCACCTGCAAATGCAGGTGTGAGCGCCAGCGCCAAGGCGCACAGCACGATGAGTTGTTTCATTCTTCGCATGGGTCCTCCTAAATATTTGGCCGATCGTCTTCTTTGGGCGTTGCGTCTTTTTCTTTGGGTGCAGCGCTTGCTTCTTTCTCTGCCTTTCGCGCGGCCAACATTTGGTCCAATTTGGTGCGGGCGGTGGACTCACGACCTGCTTTTTCATAGGCCTTGTCCTGGGCCCTGACATCTGCACCTGCCAGCTTCTCACTGATCCGTGCCTTGGCCGTGAGCTCGCGATTGGCTTTCAATACGGCAGAAATCGGACCTCGATCGATGCTGGTTTCAAGTCCTTGTAGGCGGTCATTGAGCTCCACGATCTGTTTGGCGGAGACGTAGTCGGCAATGGCTTCCGCCTTTTGTTGCGGGAGCTTCTCGATCTCGCGTTGCATTTCTTGTAACTGCAACATGTAACGGTCCATGGTGGCCCCGGTTTCGGTGATTTCGCCGTTCAGCCGCTCTTGTAATGCCTCGATCTCCTCAATGCGCACCTGAAATCGTTCAAAGGCTTGCGCATGTTTGTCATAGGCCGTTTGATCGCCGGCGCTTTGCGCTTGTTCGGCGAGGTTGAGCGCGCCTTCGCGTTTGGAAATCAGATCATCTTCTTCGTGATTGAGGTCCTCAAGACGCGATCGCTTTTCTTCCAAAACCGTCTCCACCTGCGCAATGGCGTCACGGAGTTTTTGATACTGCGCAACCACTTCGTCCTGGTGCATATCGAAAGCTGCGGAGATGCCGTCTACTGATCCTGTGAACTGCTGATCTGCCGCATCCAAAATGTATCGCGCCTTACGCCAGTTCCAGTAGCGCAGATAGCGAAAGAATGCTCTGATAATTCCCACCCTTTGTTCGCTCATGTTCTCCCTCCAAAAATCTGAATGTTGTTCATATGAATTGGTATCTGCAGCTACTCGCTGCTCGAAATCTTCTTGCCGGCATCGGCGTATATTTGATCCTGGTCAGGCCCTTCTCCGCGCTCCACTTCCCGGAGTTTCTGTTCAACCCTGCGTGCGGCCGCAACGGCTTCTTCAAGCTTGCTGGCCGTGTCCGTCCGCATGTGCAGTTCACCGCCATCGAGAAGCTGTGACACCTCCAACAAAGTGGTTTCCAAGGCGGCCTCGATGACTTCACTCTGCGCCAGTTGACGATGCATGAGTTCCGTTTTCTGCTTGTGCAATTCCAACCGTTGATGGTGACTCTTGATCCGTGTTCTGATGGCATCAATTTGGCCTTCGTTATAGCCAGGTCTGCTTTGCAGCCGACGAATATCGGCGGACCACGCAACGATCTCTTTTTTGAGATCGCGCACGTCCATTTTCTTTAATAGCTGATGGGTATCCAAAGCTGAACGCAAGCACGAGAGTCCCTCTTTGAAGGAGTCCTCCGCCAGAATCAAGAATTTGTAGGCATTGGCACGTTCGGCGGCATTGGCTTTTTCGATAAGGAACTCACGCAACTTAGCAAACGCCTGGCCCAACTCACGAGATTCTTTAGCGCCCTCGCGAAATCCCACTCGGGCACATTCTCGGTGTAGATCCTCCGCCAATTGACTGTAATCCTTGAATCGCGCACGTTTCATTTTTTCCATCAGCTTGCCAGCAAGATCGTCATAGCGAAAGAAATAGTGATAGACGAACGAGCTTGCGGTGACGATGGCAGCTGCAAGAAAGGTAGCAAATGAGGGCCTGTCGAAACTGATGATGAACATATAAAGACCTGCGACCAGCGACGCCGCTGCGGGGAACGTGGTGGTTGGATGCAGGATGGCCTCTTTCAACACGTGTCGCTGCAATTGCCCCTGAGTCGGTTTTGTGTGCAATTCGGTCAAAGGGCATTCCCTTCCAAGGCAATGAACTCCACACGTGACTGGCGGTATTGGTAGGCGCGCATAGATTCACCAGGCTTTTTTTCGGGCGGTATGCTTGAGCCGACCCCCTTGGCCATTAGTCGGTTTGCATCTAGGCTGTGAACCGCCTTTAGATATTGCACAACGCTCTGCGCCCGTTCAAGCGAAAGTTTCTCGTTTTCTGATTCGTCACCGCCCGGTGCGGTATGTCCGCGAATAATCACTCGGTAGTTGGGGTAATTATGGGCGAGCAGCGCCGCAATTCGGTCCACGGTATCCTTACCATCCTGGGTGAGCAGATTATTCCACGATTGGAAAGTAATCGGTTCCACACGAAATACACCAACCTCCCGCAGCTGGTTCCATTGTTCGGGGTCCAGTGGCCTAAACGTGACCGGACCGGATGACTGGGCCACAGGCGCCGCACCCGTCGCAGACTTGAGATCCTCAAGAAACACGCTGTTGGTAATTAGATATGGATTTCCTTCCAAGGGGTCTCGGTCCAAGCGCTTGGTTCGTAGCAATACGTCGGTATTGGCAATAATGGTTGAGATCATGCCGTCCTTGGCGGGTTGGTCGGCTCGGGAGCTGATACCAAACAGCTCCGTACAATTCTCGTGGAGATCGAACCAGTCTATTTTGTCGACAATTGCCGACAGTTCGTGCTGCTTGAGGTCGGTGGCTCGGGCCATTTCCTCAAGCATCTGATCGCGGTTATTGGCATAGACCGACAATGTGCGAAAGTAATGTTTGAGGAAGTCCATGGCGAGATCGGGTTTCTTCTTGATGAAGTCCCGGTGAAACACAAACACATCAAGGATGTACCCCGAGAACTTGTCGGAACCCCAAACATACGTCATTCCAGGCAATCGCATGGCCCGCGACAGGTCTGGTTCCCATAGGACAAACATATCGCCTTGGCCCTTTTCGGCGCGTTGATACACGTCTCGAGAACCATTTACTTCGACGCGCCATTGGTCGCCCGACTTGAGTTGGGCCAGGTCGAAATCAGCGATCGTGAGGTCCAGTAAGAACGCGCTGGGTGAATCGGCTGTGTACACAATGGCCAGCTGTCCATCATCCAGATCTTGGACTTTCTTGCTAGGTAACTTTTCGGCAAAACCAACAATGCCATCCGCACCTTTGGACTCGCAAATCGCGGCGACGATGACGCCCGGAAACTGGTGGGGAAGTCCATGGGTTAAATAGGAATTGACGGGCAGGACAATGCAGTCGTATTCGCCCGCGGCAAATTTTTGCAATCGCGCTGCATAGGTGCCGCCATCATCGGTGAACTGAATGCCAATTCCGTCTTTGGATGCGGACTTCTTCATCACGGGCGAGGTGATGAACCAATACCCCAAGTAATTATCACCACCAATGCGCACCGTACCTTTGGTGGAACTGGCATCGGAGGTGTCTATTAAGCCCTGCTTAAACAAAAGCGGCATGGCAAGTTTCCATGCCAGAATCCCCAGCAACCCGATCACAATCAACAGCAGAGCACCCGCTGTGCTTTTGCGCATCTTAGGGTGTTCCTTCAAAGGCTGATTCGTCGTAATCAGGCAATTCGGCCAGCGTCTCCTCCAACCCACGCGCCAGATCTTCAAAGCTATCTGCAGCGCGGTATGAAGTAGCATACGAGCGAAGAGGGTGATTGGCTTCAACACAAAGGCCAATGGCATAGATGGGGAAGCCCAATTCCATGGCATATATGGAGGCTTGTGGGATGCGTTCAGCGATCCCATCGGTGACCACTACGATGCGGTACTCGCCATAACCCAGTTGCTGTTTATACTGAGCTGCTAACTGATTGGCAGCAAAAACAATTGCGTTGGCCAGAGGCGTGTCGGAACCGGCATAGACCTCATCTAATGCTCGGTTGAACTGAGCGCGGTTGTTCTGACCCAAGGGTACCCGTTCGCCTTGACCGTTGTTATCAAAAACGTAAAGGCCAAGGTTGATGTCTTCTGGAATCTTCTTGACGAATTCCTTGACTGCCCACTGAGCACCCTGCAGTTTGGAACTGAACGATTGATCGCCATGGCAGTCCGCGTCCGGTGCATCGGCCATGCTGCCGCTACCATCAAACACAAAATAGAAATTTCGTGTCAATGCAACCCGGGCATTTGGATCCGAATCGTCCAGTTCGATTTCCTTGCGTGTGATGTTGGCTATGATTTTTTCCACATCCACGGCCTGTTCAGCGGATGGAGAACCACACCCCATCACCATCAGCGTGAGCAGGGTCAAGCCCTGTGTTTTAGTCCAGCGGCACAAATTCATCTAGCTCGGCCTCGATTTGTTTGATGCGGAACACGACGCGTCGATTGGCAGCCCATTCGTCTTTGGTGCGCGGCGGACTGAATTTTGGGCTCGATGTGCCCATGCCCACAGACACGAACTGAGACTGATCCACCTTGATGCCCTTACTCGATGCATATTTCAAGAAACTACTGCGTACCGATTGAGATCGCTCCAGAGAAAGATTCTTAGCTTGCTGCTCCATCTGAGCTATTTCAACGGATGACGTACCACTTTGTTTGGCTTTCAGGATGCCCAAAGGATCGGAATGGCCCTCAATAATAATCAATGAACCGCCATAGGTATCCGCAATTTCCAGGGCCTTCTGAAAGTCATTGGCGTAACGTGCGTCGCTAAATTCACTTTGGTTGGGATCGAAATTGATCTCGATTTGAAAGAGCGTTCCTTCCTCGGCCCATGCCGTGGGTTCCACAGAAATGCGTTGCTCCACTTTGGAGGCTACCTTCTGTGTGTCGAACTTTGGCTTTGCCGCCACGGGCTTGGCATGGGTGAGGCCCTTGGCGAGGCTGTTGTAGTCCCAATTGGGGTTGGTGAGGGCCACCGACGATTTCATCAGCTTCATATCCTTGAAACTAGATTGAATCTCCTTGGTGAGTCGGTCCAGTGATCGGGTGGTCCCTTCGCCCGTAAAAAACGATACGTTGCCATCAAATCCCACGAATTCGCAATCGGCAAGCAGCGCTTCCACATCGGGAATCGCTTGAGGTGCACCCAACAGCAGATCCGCTGAACGGCTCATGAGTTGCTGGTATTCCGACTGACGACTTTTTTTGTTGGACATCAGTTGATCCAGTGACTCTTGGGCCCGTAAAAGAGCATGCGTGAACTTTTCAATTTGGGCTTTGTTGGACTGAAAATAGTCCGATCTGACTGCATAAACATCGGCAATCACACGGTTCGCGGTCTTGGTACTCAACAGGATCTTGGCGCCCTTCACCGAACCCGAAGCGCCCGTGCCTGATGTACCGCCGGAAGTGAGGTTCAAAGCATCGGGAATGATGCACATGACCGCATCCAGTGAATCGTCTTCTAGAAATGCTGTGACCGGATCGATGATCTTCCCGCCCGTATCTTCGGTAGGGAGCGTTAGATCCGAGAGCCACCTGAATGTGACCGACGATACAGGTACCTTGGCTGCCGTTAAGATGTTGGCCGCGTAGTCCATGTGGGGACCATAAAGTTGAAGGCCAATGGATTTGTTCTTCAGTCGCTCGGGCTTACTGACATTGCGAACCACGATCGCATCGCCGCCGTTGGACCAGGTGAGTTGGTAAATAACCACCAGGTCTAGGCCCTGTTTTTTGAACGTTTCAGCAGCCGCATTGATCATACCCAAGGTGCCTCGTATCAAAGGCGTCTCGCCTTGAAGGCACTGGGCCACCTGATTGGTGAAGTCATTTTCGACGCGCAACTTGACGTTGAGACCCGACTCCTTGAAGATGCCCGCCGAATCGGCATAAATTGTTGCCACATCGCCACCCCAGGTGATCAACGGCACATTGAAGTCTCCTGCCTTGACGGGCTTCTTGGTTGCAGTCACCACGTCACTTAGCGGTTTTCCATCCAAGTAGGTCGGTTTTTGGGCTAGCAACCCAAATGCTGCACAGCTCAGTATCAGTGAGATCCATATCCTCTTCGCCATGGTAACTCCTCCCAATTTCCGTAACCGATTGATTGCGCTAAAGCTAGAAGAACGAGGTGCTTTCGTGGTTCTGTAAGTTGACAGATACGTCCCTCCATCATAACCCGAGCGTTCATGCCTAGCAACGCTTGGACAGGTCTTGCGATTGTGGGCGATGAAGAAATGTAAAATGTGACAACGAATTGGGCCATTTGTTCGTCTACATAAGAGACGACAACATCAATCCGGTTTCGCGAAGCCTGGACGTCAATAGGGAGGGATCCTATGTACGCTGGGCTGATTGTCACGGTCTGCTTTCCATCATTCTGGGTCACATTGCCAAGTGTGGTTCGGCCCGAGTTCCATCCATCTGGGATCAGTGACCTCCATGCGCGGGCCGTGGCGGATGCCATGATGCTCATGTGGGAGTTTGGTGACTATTCACCGCTGCTGAGGCATCTGCGGTCGGAACTCCCGCGAGAACGAGGGCGCCTGGCGGAGCTCGAAGGACGGGTAGACCTGGCAGATCTCACCAGTTCTATGGAACTCAGGATTGCTCCAGAGTTTGCCCACCTCGATCGAATCGATCAAATCAACGTGTTGAATCACGAACTGAAGCATGCATTGGATTTTCTGAACATGAGACTGCAGATGTCCTTAATGAGTCTGCCGGCCCATTGCCGTCACGCCATCATGGAAATCAGAGCCGTTCATTTTGCCCAAAAACAATCATCCTGGGTCCATGCTAGTCCGGGACGAAAGTTATCTGAAGAACGTCTGTTTCACGAAAGCCTGCGTGTATTGACGACGTGGTGGCAAGGAAATTCGCCTTTGGGTGAATTGGCGCTATGCGACCTGGTCGATGACTACCGTAGTCAGGGCATTCACAAGCCCAAAATACATGCTTGGATATGGCTGACCCATAGAAAACGCGAGCTGATGCACACGCTGTTGGAGCTCGTCTAGGAAGGATCGTATACCAATGACGCGCTTATTTGACCGAACCACAGATGGTCATTGGTTTGAATTTCCACTTCCTGCTTGACCTGGTTCTTATTGTGAAACGTCATGTTCAAGCTGCCCTCGTCACGCAGGGTGACCCGTTTGTTTTGAACGGTGATCACGGCATGGCGTCGGGACACCGAAGCACTGGGCACGCGGACATGGGCATCGTGGGTTCGACCCACCACGTTTTCGCCCGGTTGTAAAGGGAACCGGACGGCCTGGCCATCCTTACCGTACACATCCAGGTAATATCCGCTACGGCTCTTTTGTGGCAAGGGACCGAAATTCGTGGGCAAATTGATCGAACCCGTGTTCTGTGTGCTTTCAGCCAAGGGTGCATCACTGGCTCGTTTGGTCTTGAGCATGTGCATCATCTCGTGAAATAGCTGAACTTCTTCATCAAGTGCCGCATTGGCTTGTTGAAGAATTTTCAAGCTGGTTTCAGCGATGGTGACGTTACCGTCTTGAACGGCTTTGCGGAACTTTTGCCGCGCTAAGCGTATCTCTTCATCAGCCCGGCGGTGTTCGTCCAACCTACTTTGGTAAAGGCTAGCCAGTTTGTCATGGTCTGTTTCGTTGGCTGCACCCAGCTGGCATAGCCGCTCATAATGCAACTGGGCCTTTTCGAGCACAGCGGCGGATAACGCTTCGCGGAACATCTTGCGTTCTTCGTCGCGGCTCTCGTCTAATAGGCTGCGTTCCGTGGAAACGGTGGCACCCAATTGCTTGAGTGCGTTCATTTGCTCCAGCGCCTGATCATACTGACCTAAATCCAGGTTGGTACGAAATTGTGCCCGAATTTCGCCTATCTTGTCGGTGCTCGGTCCCGAAAACGTACCACTGGCATCCACATCAAAATCAAAACGAGATGATTTCTTCTTGACGGGCATTTTGAGTAGGGCGGCGAATCCTTCAGCGTATTCGGTGGCGCTTTGAAAACGTTGCTCCCGGTTCAGGTGAATGGCTTTTCGCATGAACACTTCAAAACCGCGCGGGTCAATCCCAAATTGAGCCTGAGGCTCGAGAATAATGGGTTCGCCGCTGACGATGCGATAGATGATTTGGCTTAGCGATTGCCCCGGGAATGGACTGTTTCCCGACACGATTTCGTGGGTCAGGATGGCCAACGCAAAAAGATCCGCACGATAATCCACTTTCTCGTTGAGCATTTGTTCAGGGCTGGCGTATTTAACCGTACCGAGAAACTGACCAGTCTTGGTCATCTTGTCCTCGACTAACTTGGCGACCCCAAAATCTAGAATTTTTACGCGCCCCCGTGCTGTGACCATAATGTTCTGCGGTTTGATGTCTCGGTGGACAATGCCTTCAGCGTGGGCCGTTTCCAATGCTGAACATACCTGGCGGATAATGTCGACCAAGTTTTCCGCGTTCACCGTTTTGGCGTTCATCATATCGGCCAACGATTGGCCCTCGACCAGTTCAAGCACAATGAAGGGCGATTCCTCGTGTTCGCCCATGTCGTAAATCACCACAATGTTGGGGTGATGCAGCTTGCCACCTATCTGCGCCTCGCGAAAGAATCGGGCCTTGAACTTGAGCTGTTCTTCCTTTTTGTCCAACACTTCCATGCGAATGGTTTTGATGGCCACTTTTCGCTTCAACACAGGGTCGTTGGCGCGATAAACCTTGCCCATCGCACCTTCCCCAAGCACTTTTTCCAGTTCGTATCGGCCAATTTGTTGATGTTGCATATATGGAAGAGTTCTCGCGTGTTTGTGGGATCATTCTACTTAAAGCACGCCTTCAAACCAAGGTTCGCTTTGCGCAGGTTTCGCCAAAGCGTAGGTGATGAGATAGAATGCAGGCCGTTTGTTGAGTTTTGGTATGGGTGTTGGAGGATTCAGATGTCAGAGATGAAGGTACATACGGTAGTGGTTGGAGCAGGGCCCGGTGGGTACGTGGCCGCCATCCGATTGGCGCAACTGGGAATTGAAACGCTGCTGATTGAAAAAGAATACTACGGCGGCGTGTGTCTCAATGTCGGCTGCATCCCCTCTAAAGCCCTCATTCATGTGGCTCGGACCTTTGAATCGGTCCAACACGCCGATGCACTGGGCATCAGCGTCAACAAACCGACCATCGATTTCGCCAAAACTCAAGCGTGGAAACAAGCAGTCGTGAAGCAACTGACCGGTGGTATCAAAATTCTTGTGACTAAGAACGGCGCCAAGGTCATGGAAGCCACGGCCACTTTTACCGGTCCTCACACGCTCAAGGCCAAAGCTGCGGATGGTTCCGAAACAACCGTGCGGTTTGAAAACTGTGTGCTCGCCACAGGATCGTCTCCCATTCATATCCCTACTTTTCCAGTGGGAAGCCGGATCCTGGACTCCACCGGCGCCTTGAATCTGCCTGAAGTGCCTTCTCGCCTGGCCATTATTGGCGGGGGCTATATTGGGCTTGAGTTGGGATCGGTCTACAGAAAGTTGGGCTCAGAAGTGACGGTTATTGAAATGATGGATACCGTGCTGCCCGGTTTCGATGCCGATGTCGTGAAAGCCATGTCACGCAAGTTGAAGAAGGACAAGGTGACTGTGCTCACGTCGGCCAAGGCCAAGTCATTTATTGAAAAGAAATCGGGTTTGGAATTGACGGTGGAAGTAAAGGGAAAAGACCAAACCGTATCGTGTGAGTACTTGATTGTCAGCGTAGGGCGCCGACCCAATTCCCGCGGATTTGGACTGGAGACCACGGGTGTGACAGTGAATGATCACGGCTTTGTGTCTGTCGACAGCAAGATGCGCACGAATGTGTCACATATTTATGCCATCGGAGATCTGGCTGGCCAGCCCATGTTGGCCCATCACGCCTCTTATCAGGGTGAGATAGCCGCAGAAGTCATTGCGGGTCATCATGCTGAAGACCATGCCAAGACATGTGCCGCGGTGGTGTTCACCGATCCGGAGATTGCTACCGTTGGGATGTCTGAGAGCGAAGCACGCGCCAAGGGGATTGACGTTGTTGTGGCACAGTTCCCATTTGCGGCTTTGGGGAAGGCCAAGGCGCAAAACGACACGGAAGGTTTCGTGAAGATGATTGCCGACAAAGAGACGGAGGAAGTCCTAGGCGTGATCATCGTGGGCCACAATGCCGGCGACCTGATAGGTGAGGCTTTGTTAGGCATTGAAATGGGTGCGTTTGTCGACGATTTTGGTTTATCGATTCACCCGCATCCTACCCTGACAGAAGCCTTGATGGAGGCAGCCAAGAAAGTGAAGGGTCAAGCCATTCACGTCTTGAATTCATGAAGCAGATAGCGGTCGCGCTCACAGGCGCTAGTGGAGCACCCTATTTTCTTAGGCTGTGCCAGAGATTGTCGGCCGTGGATGGTGTCCAGCTGCACCTTCTCGCGTCTGAGTCGGGCCGACGCGTACTGCATGAAGAGACGGATCAGAACTGGAAGACACTCAGTTATCCTAAGGCCATGATTCACAATGAGAAGGATGTGGGCGCCAGCTTGGCCTCAGGTTCCGTCAAGTTGGATGCCCTTGTCGTGGCGCCCTGTAGCATGAGCACCCTCAGCGCCGTGGCTTACGGATTCACAGAACATCTGATCCATCGCGTGGCTTCGGTGCAACTCAAAGAGCGCCGTCCTTTGATCTTGGTGCCGCGTGAATTACCGTTTTCACTGGTGCATCTGCGTGCCATGACGGCGTGCTGTGAAGCCGGCGCCTTCATTTTGCCCGCTTGCCCGTCTTTCTACATGAAACCCGCAAACGTGATGGATCTTGTGGACACGGTGGTGGACCGCGTTTTGGATCATCTAGGAATTGAGGATCCTGCCATCAAACGGTGGCAATCGTGAGAGCGTTACGCGAAACACTGGTCATGATCAAGGTAGAGCACAGTGTGTTTGCCCTACCTTTTGCGCTGGTCAGCGCTTTTCTTGCCGCTGAAGGCGTGCCGCACCTGTCTGTTTTGGCACTGATTGTGGCTGCCATGGTTACCGCCCGATCTGCAGCGATGGCGTTTAACCGGTTTTTGGATGCCGAAATCGATGCACGCAATCCCCGAACAGCCAGTCGCAGCATTCCGGCAGGTCGCTTGAGTAAACCATTTGCCTTGGGATTCACGGTTGTCTGCATTGCCTTGTTTATCGCTGTGTGTGCGGCGTTGAATCCGTTGGCACTCATGCTGTCACCCGTGGTTGTGTTGGTGTTGTTGGGTTACAGCGCAACGAAGCGATTTACCTCTCAATCACATTTTGTCTTGGGTGCAGCGCTCGGGTTAGCGCCCATAGGCGCCTATGTGGCGGTTCGGGGCGAACTGGCTTGGGACCCCATTTGGCTGGGCCTGGCTGTCGTTGGCTGGACGGCCGGTTTTGACATGATTTATGCCTGTCAGGACATGGAGTTTGATCGCAAGGAGGGACTGCAATCGATTCCCGCCCGAGTCGGAGTTCAAGGCGCACTGCGATTTGCTCGCGTCCTGCACTTGTTCATGCTGTTTGGTTTGACATGGTTGGGCGTTCATTGGCAGATCCACCCTATCTATTGGCTGGGCATGGTTCTTGTGGCTTTGTGTTTGGTCGTGGAGCACGCGCTGGTCTGGAACGGTGATCTGAGCCGGATCAACATGGCGTTCTTCACCATGAACGGGGTGGTGAGCTTGTGCTATGGCGCCGCAACCATTACAGCCCTTGTTTGGTCCCTTCATTGACCCAAATGTAAAAAAAACGCGAGTGTGTCAAACCTTTTGCGCGCAATTGGCGTAGTCTCACCTAGAACTCCTACAATTTGTAGGTGGATGGAGTGGGCATGGACGCCATTCACGTATCTGAAAGTGAAATGACAATACTTCGCGTGCTATGGACGCACGGTTCATTACGTGTCGCTCAGATTCAGTCACATGTGAATGAAGGTGGAAAAGCCTGGGCGTACAACACCGTCCAGACGCTGTTGACGAGGCTGGTCGCCAAAGGGGCTGTGTGTGTTTCGACCAAGGGACGCGCACACAAGTATGCCGCCAGCGTGACTCAGCATGAGTTTCTGAATCAACAAATGCAACGTCTGGCTCAGGATGCGGGCGCGGAACATGTGCCCATGGTGATGGCTTTTGTCGCCCGCAGCGGGTTGAGTAGGGATGACATTCAAGAACTGAAAGCCATGTTGGTGGAACTGGAAAAGGGTTTGGATTAAGGCGTCTGGGGGGCATATGTCGGGTTGGATCATTGAAAACACATTAGTGGCTGGGGTCCTGGCCATGGTCGTCGCAACCGCTTGTCGTGGGTTGCGGAAACATCCAGCCTTATGCCACTTGCTTTGGTTATTGGTGATGATTCGCCTGGCACTGCCACCTATTCCGGTGCAAACACCGCTGTCTAAACTGCTTGAGCCCACGCGGAATGTCGCTCCCTCGGTCACGTTGATCCGTGATGTAGCAAATGTGCCTGAAGCCATGGAGGCGATTGAAAAGTCGCCGGATGAGGCACCCATGATCACTTCGGCAATGGTTGAACCGACAACCATGCAGTCAGAAGCCAAGTGGCGGATGAACGGGAATGTTCCTCTGGTGTTGCTTTGGTTGGGTGGTTCGTTGGTGCTCTTATGGCGACAAATAGGCAGCGTATTCAGGTTTGGAAAGCTTCTTCGGCTGGCCCAGTCGCCCTCTCGAGTCTTCCTGAACCGTTTGCATCATACCGCCCAGTCCATGTCAATGAGGCCTCCGATGGCGTTGTTTAGCCATCATGTGGGTTCACCCATGGTTTGGACGTGGGGCAAACCCAGGTTGATCTGGCCCAGCTGGCAGGCAGTAGATAGCGTTGAAAGCAGAATGATCCTTGCCCATGAGTTAAGCCATCTCAAACGAAAAGACCATTGGATCTGTTGGCTGGAATGGGTACTGATGGGCGTTTTTTGGTGGCATCCACTTTTTTGGCTGGCTCGTTTGAAGATGCGTGAATATGCGGAGCTGGCCTGCGACGCATGGGCGTTACACATAAACCCAAACGGTAAAAGGGAACTGGCACATGCCGTTTTGTCGGCATTGGAACGCGAATTGAACCAACAGCGTCCTTTAATTGCCATTCCCGCATATGGATTAGGAAAGATACGCATGAAAAGGAGACTGAGCATGATCATGAAGACCAATTCTGAACATCGGAACCCACGATGGGCCACCTGGGCAGCGATCTGCCTATTTGCAATGTTGTTGTCCGGCTGGAAGAACCGGGAGCTGGACACACCTCCCGAAATCCAAGATCTGGATGCACGGATCGAGCTGGCGGCTCGAGGTGGGGTTCTAGAGAAGGTTGGGAATCGACTGACCAAAGCTGAGAAATGGCCCGAGGCACTGGAAGCCTATGAAACGGCGTTGCAAGTGCATCCTAATCGTGAATCCATTTTATGGTGCATTAGCGAGGCAGCACTAAAAGCAGGTGAACCTGGCAGGGCGGAAGAAGCGCTGAAGGAAATCCTCAAGAAAGACGATGAACATCGCGGTGTTTATGTCGCTTTGGCTCAAGCGGCGGCAGCTCAAAGTAAATGGGACCAGGCCGAACACTATTTGCGGCAAGCCGTAGAACATGGAGCCATCCAGGCTCATGTATTCGCAGACAACGTATTTGAGCCCATGACCGAAAGGCCCGAGTTCAACCGGTTAACTCAGACTGCGCTCAAGATCGAAAGGTTGCATCACCAGAAGTTAGACCTTGACGCCCTATCTGAGATGCTCGAGTTAGCCCCCAAGTCAGCGGAACTATGGGGCAAATTGGGCTATCAGGCCATCGGTAAAGGCGACTTGGAACGGGCTGAAGCAGCTTTTTCCAAGCAGATTGAATTAAATCCCCATTCATCGACGGCTGCCTATAACTTGGCTTGTACCCACTCATTGGCGGGTCACCACGAACGGGCCATCAAGTTCCTTGAGCGCGCATTTGAGTTGGGTTGGGATGACTCGGAACACATGCGCAAGGATACGGATTTGGACGGCATCCGCAGTATGGCTCGATTTGAATCTTTGGTGAATCTGCTGGAACGCGAAAATCAGTTAGGCAAGGACATCAATCGGGCCATGAGTCAAAAACAGTATCAACAGGCAGCACAGCTCATTGAGGAAGCATGGTCGTTGGAAACATTGGACGACCACGACCGCGCCTGGATACACAGCAAATCGGCCATGGTCGCATATCACCTCAAAGACTACTCGGCAGCCGCTGAACAGTTCATTGCATCGATGACAGAAGCCAACGAAGTCGATGCCAGCACGTTGTACAACATTGCTTGCGTCAAATCCTTGAACGGAGAAATGGAACAGGCGTTTGCCTATCTAACTGTGGCCATAGAGGCTGGATTTGACGACGCCTCGCACATCAGCGAGGACAGCGATCTCGATGCATTGCATGGCGACCCGCGCTTTGATGAATGTGTCAAAAGGGCAGGCGAAATCGAACTCCTGGAATTACTCGGCGCCGTGGATTTGGTTTCGTTCAGACAAGACTTCAAACAGAACTTGAAAACGTGGGACGAAGGCCGCCTCAGCAAGGTAGCTTGGGCACTCTACAAGACTCAGAATTGGCCTTTGGGTGCGGAGGCTTTTGGCGCATTGTATGAGCAGACGGATAGCGGTACTGCTGCCTATAATGCCTGTTGCTGTTGGGCCATGGCGGGCGAAACCGAGATGGCGCTTCAATGGTTGAAAACGGCTATGGATAACGGTTTTGATGACTTCAACCACATGCAACGCGACGACGACTTGGATGCCATTCGCGATACGGAAGCATTTCGCAAGCTCGTGGCACGATAAACAACTCTGCAAGGAGGGCCCAACGGCTCTCCTTTTACTTGCGTTGTTGGATGATGCGATTCAAGGCCGACGCAAAACGGTGACGGTCGGCTCCTTGATAAGGGGCTGGCCCGCCGCTTATCAGCCCTTCATCGCGCAGTGATGCCATCAGGTTTCGGGCAGCCAATTTTGTTTTCACGTTCTCGTCATCATAAACGATGCCCCTTGGATCAAGCGCCAATCCACCTCGATCCACAACTTGCGCGGCCAAGGGGATATCTGCAGTGATCACCAAATCACCCGCTTGGACCTGATTGATGATGGTTTCGTCGGCAATGTCGAAGCCTTTTTCGACTATCACTAATTGAATCAACGTGTCATCTGGAATTCTCATCGCCTGATTGGCTACCAGAGTCACCTCAATGCGTTCCCGTTGAGCCGCGCGATATACCAGATCCTTGGCCCCGCGTGGGCACGCATCGGCGTCTACCCAAATCTTCACGCCACCTCCGGTCGGCGATTGACCCTGAATACACACGGATTCATGAGACAAAACCACTGCTTATTGTCGGCGTGGCTTTTCTCGGAAGAGGGAAATGGCAATGCCGAGTGCGGTGCCTGGCAATACGAACCAAACTACGGCCTCCCTGAGAATGGTCAGCTCTTTGTGCCCAGAGTTTTCGAACACCACATACAGCAGGTATACAAGGTAATAGCCGAGGAAAACCAATCCTTCCCATCGTGAAATCCTACCTCCAGTGAAAAATATGGGAAGACATATGATAGCAACCGCAAACATCATGGGGATGTCAAAATGAAGGGCTGGAGGCGCTACAACGAGGTCTCCAGCGACCAGTGCGGATGCACCCAATACGCCAAATACATTGAAAATATTGCTTCCGATCACGTTTCCAACTGCAATGTCGCGTTCTCCCCGCATCGCGGCCATGATTGAGGTTGCTAGTTCGGGAAAAGACGTTCCAGCCGCGACGATGGTGAGTCCTATCACCAAGTCACTTATGCCCAGTCCCTTTGCCAAAGCCACTGCTCCTTCAACAAGGTATCGGGCACCGAAAACAAGCGTACCGAGGCCCACTGCGCAAATTATTATGTTCTTGAGAGTGGTTTGGCTCGCGGGTGTGTTGACTTCGGGTGGTTCAACTCCTGTTTTTGATTCGGTTGCGGAACTCTTGATCAAAAAAAGTGTATAAACCGCCAAGCAGACAAGAAGGACCAAGCCTTCCCAACGGCTTATTTGGCCGTCACGAGACATCACCCAGATTCCCAGTGAACCGGCAATCATCACGGGTACATCCAAGCGCACTAGTTGGCTGGAAACGGTGAGTGGCACGATTAGAGATGAAACACCCAGAATGAAGAGCACATTGAAGATGTTGCTTCCAACAGCATTGCCAATGGCCAGTTCCGTATTTCCAAAGTAGGCGGATTTTAGACTCACCGCCAACTCGGGCAAGCTGGTGCCGAACGCTACGACAGTTAATCCAATGACCACCGATGGCATACCCAAGCGCCTGGCGATGTGACTGCCACTTCGTACCAGCATATCGGCACCAAGCACCATGGCAACAAGTCCTACCACAACCTGTAACAAAGGCATTTTGCGCTCCATACAGACCGCATTTCATGAAAAACAATCATACGCTCAACTTACCTTGACGGATGAGCGGAATACCCAAGTCTGTCGCATTTACTGGTGCCTGTTCTCCTGATTAAGTACGCACCTCTTCCCGGGGGAACCAAGGCAAGCGGAACGATCGTTTCAAGCAGCGATTGGTCCCTTGCTTTCTTTTGGGATTTGACTTAGATTACCGGAGTAGTGAGTCGTTTAATCGGGATAACCCGATGGAGGTTTTGTGGATACTCAGGCTGCACACCAACAAAAGAGAACCCAAGTGACTATTTCTGAACATATCGTGGAGATCGTCAGTGATTCCGGGGAAGGGGCGCAAACCGCAGGTCAGCTGTTTGGCACCATCTGCGCCAAGATGGGGAACGGCGTCTGGACGGTGGAAATTATTCCCGCCGAAATACAGCCGCCTGCTAGGTCACGAGCCGGTGCCAGCGGAAACAGGATCCGCATTGGGACGGATCCCATTACCAACGCGGGCGACTGCGCCGATCTAGTGATCGCGTTTAATGAGCAGGTACTATACAGCCGCATTGAACAAGGTGCGCTGGGACCGGGCACCCGAATTCTGTTGGATAACAAATGGTCATGGGACCCCGTGGAGTCCATTCGTGAGGCCTATCAGGAAGCCCGTGAAGATTTTGCGAGCATGGGTTATTCCATTTACGAAGTGCCTATTGAGTCGGAATGTTTCAAAGTCGTCGCCGATCCCAAGAAGGGCAAGAACATCTGGGTGTTGGGACTACTTTGTTCCATCTATCAGCGCGACCTGGACCTTGTAAAGAAGGAACTTGCCAAGAAGTTCAAGCGAAAAGGACAGGAAGCCATCGATCGCAACCTGGAGCTGCTTCAGGCCGGATATGACTGGGCGGAATCGGAAATGGATGTGGTATTCGATCTGCCAACTAGGTCGGACGACAGACCGAAACTGGTCATGAATGGGAACCAAGCGATAGCGCTCGGCTGCATGGCGGCCGGTATCGAAGTGTGCTCCATGTACCCCATCACTCCGGCGACCTCTGTTTCCCACGCGCTGGCGAGCATGTTCCATAAGGTAGGTGGTTTTGTCCACCAAGCAGAAGACGAGATTGCGGCCATCGGATTCGCGGTTGGTGCATCATATGCTGGGAAAACCGCACTAACCGTAACTTCGGGTCCAGGACTGGCCCTAAAGACTGAGTTCATTGGATTGGCAGTCATGGCTGAGGTTCCTCTGGTCATCATAGATGTACAACGAGGAGGGCCTTCCACAGGGTTACCCACTAAAGTCGAGCAAAGCGATTTGTTGGCTGCCTATTTCGCGTCGCCCGGCGATGCGCCAAAGATCATCATGGCTCCGTCCACGATTGAGGAGTGTTACCACTTTGTACCACTGGCCCGAAAACTGGCTGAACTGTTTCGGGGTCCTGTTTTTGTGCTGACGGATGCCAACCTAGCAACTGGCGTGCAACCGTTTCTGCGGCCGGAGCTGTCTGAAGATACGCTTTCACCGCCCATTGATCAGAATCGTTGGAATCCTGAGATCAAACCGTACGAGTGGGACCAAGCGACCGGATTGTCCCCACGCCCTGTACCGGGTCAGCGCGACGGTATGTATACACTGACAGGACTTGCCCACGATGAACGCAGCCGTGTGGCCTATGATTCGTCGATCAATCAACGTGCAACCGAACGTCGCAGTTCCAAATTGAAGACCTTGCGTGCCACCTTGAAACCACCACAGGTATTTGGCGACGAATCAGGTGATCTTCTCGTCGTGGGATGGGGATCAACTCGGGGTGCCATTGAGGAAGCCGTGACCAAGCTGCAAGGCGAAGGACATTCGGTATCGGCGCTTCACCTTCGCTTCCTGTCACCGCTTGAACCTGGGTTGAACGAGATCTTCTCCCGCTTCAAACATGTGATGACGATTGAGATCAATTACAGTGATGATGGCCATGTCTCTGACCGTCGTTTTGCACAACTGGCTTGGTTGCTGCGCAACGAGACCTTGATAGATGTGGATTGTTGGTCGCGAGTTCAAGGTTATCCGCTTCCACCGAGCGCGTTGGTAGAGGCCCTGCGCGAAAAACTGGGAGCTTATTCAGAAGGAGCGGTGTCATGATGAAAACCGATTGGATGTTTGAACCCGATTCGCGTCATTTCGTGTTGGAGGATTACGAGGCTGCTCTGGCCCGATGGTGCCCTGGATGTGGCGACCATGCGGTGTTGAACGCGGTGCAGAAGTTGTGTCGAGACGAACAGCTCCCTCCTGAACAAACGGTGATGGTGTCGGGCATTGGTTGTTCAAGCAGGTTTCCCCATTACATGAAAACCTACGGGTTTCATGGACTGCACGGACGTGCCTTGCCGGTTGCCTGCGGGGTGCGATCGCGTCGGCCAGAGCTGAACATATTTGTCTCAACGGGGGATGGTGATTGCTGTTCTATTGGCACCGCCCATTGGATTCACGCATTGCGCTACAACATGAACATGGTCGTCATGATGTTTGACAACCGAGTGTATGGCCTCACCAAGAATCAGACCTCGCCCACTTCGCCCAAGGGTGAGAGTTCGAACACCCATCCTCAAGGTGCTTTCTTGAGCCCACTCAACCCGATCAGTGTCTGCCTGAGCATTACCAATGCCTCCTTTGTAGCTCAGACGGTCGATTGGAATCCGGTCCACCTGTACGAAACCATTCGGGCGGGATTCGAGCACCAAGGACTCGCCTTCATTCGCATCTTCCAGCGCTGTCCCCACTTCACCGACCACGCCTTCAAGGAATTCAAGGACGAGCCGGAAAAGGTACTGCTGATGACGCATGAACGCGGTATTCCCGTGAATGACACCGTCAAACGCGTATTCACCAACAGTATGCAACACGATCCCGCGGATATCGATCAAGCCCACAAATTGGCGCGACGCGATGATGTGCTACCCATTGGTCTTTTTCTACGTAATGACCAAAGCGAGCGTTATGACGAATACACCAAACGTGGCGTGAACATGTCCAACGGCGAAAAATTGAGCGCCTTGAACCGTGAATTGGATCGATTCGCAATCTAAATAACGGGGGTTGTCCCTTGACTGAGCGACCACATTTAGAACTCATCAGCGATTACGAATCAGCGTGGCAGGCATTTGTTTCTAAGGCCGATCCCAATCAATCGGAACCGCACATGGCCGCTCCTGTATTTGATTTGCTGCGCAGCCGAACGTTCGACTCGCTTGTCTGGCTCAAGCTCGACCAAGAGCCGAGATACGGTGTCTTTGCCAAATGGCTAGCTCATATGGTGCAGCAGCCGGGTTTCCAAATACTCACCACTCGTTGTGACACGGTCCAACGAGTAGCCATGAACGTGGTGCATCAACACAACGGTTCCCTTCCCATGAATCAGGTACTGGAACATGTAGCGGAAGCGCTGCGCATGCAGTTAGAGCTCAGCGAACCCGGACAAAAGAGACTGGAAGAGGAATTCCAACATCTGCATGACGCGACCCCGGCCGGGGCAACCTTGTATGGTGCTCATCCCGCTGCATCCGAAAAAATGATCCTCATGCTGATTCGGGCGGCTCGCGTCGATGCCTATTCGTCGTTTAGACCACGAATTGCAGCTCTAATTTCAGCCCTTGAAAACATTGTGGCGGCTCATCACCTTGCCAGTCCCGAGTCGCGGAACACCGTTTCCATCGAAAAGAACCTAGGCCAATTGGGATCGAATTTGATCGATGCCCAAAAGTTGTCTTCCGCTACCTCGCATGTTTCAAGTTCACTACCCATTCAGGACTCGCGACGTGTCCGCATTGAAAACGCGCTGTCCGATCTTCGAGACTTGTTGGACGCTGGCTTGGGTCAGGCCGAAAAGATCCACGTTCTGACATCACAGGTTAAGGATCAGGCAACAGATTCTGCTGTGATCAGCATTCATCCTGAACCTGTTCGTCAGGCTAAACATGTCTTCGATGAAGCGGTTGCCTATACCGTCCGTTGTCTAAAGGCTATTCGATGTGCCGAACTGGAAATGAGTGATGGGTATAAGTCTGAACATGACGCTCGCCTGGCTTCAATGACGTGGTCGTCGTGTCGAGCAGGGGAGCGGTTCTTGATTCCTGCGGTGTTGGTGGTCGCGAGTGAAGCAGAATTGCGGCGCGAACAATTGGGAATGTTCCTGGAGTGTGTTGCGGCAGGCTTGCCACTGAGATGGTTAGTGCGTCAATCGATGGACGACAAGTCTGTGGTTGAAGGTCAGGATCTTGGCATTTTGGCGGCCTCACATCGCACGCCATATGTCTGTCGCACGAGTTTAGGCAGACCGGAAATGATTGCGCAGACAACCACCCAAGTCGCTCTTAATCTCGAGCCGGTGATATGGATCGTAGCTCACGCAGAGCACGAGCACAGCGACATAGCATTTTCCATGACAGAAGCAGCAATTTGGGGGCGCCTCACGCCGCTTTATACCTATGACCCAAGTTGTGGCTCAGATTGGGCGAGTCGCCTGGACATCAGCAGAAACCCTGTCCCTGAACTGGAATGGCCTCTGATTCCGAACCCCGCCGGCGAATCGGCCCCTTTAACGGCCGCTGACGTGTTGCAGAGTTTTAGATCTGGATCTCAAATGTTGGATCCCGATTGGAATGAAGATTTGTTGGTGCCAGTGGTCCATTTTGAAGAAAAGGCGCGACAGATTCCTTACACCTGGATGGTCGGCCCGGATCGTCAACGACTCCGATCTGTGGTCACATCCGACGTGATACAAATTGGAACTGATCGCCTACACCACTGGCACCAACTCCAGGAACTTACAGGATATCGCAATCGACATGCACAAGCTGCTGCAGAAAGGGCGCGTACGGAAGCTCGCATCGAGTTTGCGGCGCAGGCGCTTGAATTACAAGCACAGATAGATGCCGCAGAAGAAATCGGTGCGCGCAAAGCTATGACTCGCCTAGCTCGTGTGCTTCTGGATGTGGACTTGAACGAGCCGGTTATGTTCGAAAAAGCCAAACCGCTGGTCACGCTGCAGGAACCGCAACAAAACGTCATGGATGCCACCGCTGAACAAGAAGAGAAGGCACCCTTGCCCGCTGAGCTTGAACTCGATGACGATGCATTCATTGATACGCCCCTTTGTACAAGCTGCCACGAGTGTATTGGGGTTAATGCCTTAATGTTTCAATACGACGATAACAAACAAGCCTATTTGGCAGATGCAGCTGCAGGCACATATGCGGACCTCGTCAAAGCTGCCGAAAAATGTCCTGCCAAATGCATTCACCCGGGCGCACCTAGGCCGGGAGACAAAACCGCAACAGAAGCTGTGGTGGCGCGCGCCGCGCCGTTTAGGTGAGGCGATTCATGGGTATGTCCATATTCTTGATGCTGGGGTTGGCATTGGTGTTTGGCACCATCCTTTCTGTGGCTCATCGCTTCCTTCACGTGGACGAAGACCCTCGAATTGATACGGTTGCGGACATGTTGCCCGGATCCAATTGCGGTGCCTGTGGTGAGCCAGGATGCCGCGCGTTCGCTGAAAAGCTGGTTTCGGCTGCGGCTCAACCGGCGGGATGCAGTGTTAGCGCAACGGAGCAGGTCGACGAAATCGCAGCATTTCTAGGGGTTGATGCTGGAGAGCGGGTGAAACTTGTTGCCCGCCTTCACTGTGGTGGGGGCCGGGGATTGGCTTTGAACGCGGCCGAATACTCTGGAATGTCTACTTGCGGCGCAGCGGCCCTGGTCAATGGGGGGAACAAAGCATGTGAATGGGGTTGTCTGGGCCTTGCCGACTGCCAGGTTGCCTGCACCTTCGATGCGATTCAAATGAATGAACGCTTGCTGCCCGTGGTGCACCCGGATCTTTGTACGGCTTGTGGTGATTGTGTGGTGGCCTGCCCCAAGGACCTGTTCACCCTGGAACCCATCAGTCAACCGCTGTTGGTGCAATGCAAAGCGCCTACCACAGGTGAAGCAGCTCGAGCTGTCTGTACCGTTGCGTGCGACGGTTGTGGTCGATGTGTCGCGGACGCGGGCGAAGGTGTGATGGTGATGGAGCAAGGACTTCCGGTGATTGTCCAACCCTTATTAACGTCGAGGTCTGCCACTTTCAGATGTCCCTCTGGCGCGATTGCCTGGGTGGAAGGCAGCCAGTTTGCCTTCGAGGCAATGGAGGTTTAGATGATCACCCAACTGCGCGGACTTCGTGATCTGATCGAAACGGAAAAGCAGAGGGGCTGTAGTATCTTTGTGGATTGGAGGCTTAACGATCTACAAAAGCACGTCCATCGATGCCATGACCCGGTCATGGAGGCGGGCCTAACGGCGCTTGGCGGCGTAAGGACCAGCGCCATTACCACGCGACAGCCGGTATTGAAACCAGGCGTCGTGAGCTACGCACCGTTTGTGACCTATGTGATTGCAGACGCTGGGCTTAAATACCCTTCTCATGTTCTCAATGCAGTGCCCCAAAGTGCCAAGCAATTGCAATTGATGATCACGCAACTTCGACGTTGGGCCGAACAGACATTACATCCTGTCGTGATTTGGGTCGACCCATCCCTTTTGCTTGGCGCTTTTGAGGCCATCACAGTGAAAGCCGAGAAGCCGGAATTGAACGTGGGGAGCGACACGTCAGATCAGCGATACCTGTTCGGTGAACATCGCCCCCTGATTCCCAATTGGTTTGAAGTCAATCGTCACTATCACACCCCCTCAGTGGAACGGCCATGGACGATTAGCAACCCTTGTCCCATTGATTTCCTCGGTCGGGAAGGGGCACGTGAAGGGCTGGTAGTGATAGGCCCCCGCGCTGCCACAGTTGCAGGCCAAATGGCGGGGAAAAATTGTCAAGCCGCTGTGATTACAGCTTTTGTGGTTGATGATGCTTCGACAGTAAATCTGCCTACCGGGAAAAACTGGCGGCTGATTGAGACAAGCAAACACTTGCCTTCGATCAAAGGGTGGCTTGCGGCTAGGCTGGGTAACCGTTTGATTGATTCGTTTGAACGTCCAAGTGTCTCGGATCCAAGCAGCAATTTTCCGAAACGACAGGTTTGGCTCAATGAGCTGAAGCGCGATTTTCCAAGGAATGGTGTTCCCCTACATGAACGCAACAAAAATAGCGAGAACGTAGCCGTTCTGTCCGACAACCTCAACACATCCTCACAAATTGAAGAGACCACTCCTCAACAGGTTGCGTGCTTTGGGTCTCACTTCTTGCAGGTTTGGGGCGATGACGAGCAGGGTCTGATGAAACGGCTTGTGTTGGACACGGCACTTGAAACACTCATTGATTGTCCTTTTCGGATATGTGGGACAGGTGCCGAAGTGATTTTGCTCGTCAACGGATTGGACGACCCACTTCAGTTACCTGCCGATTGGGTCGAAATGGGACGCGCGCGCCAGATTATGCTTATACGCCAAGATCGAACATCGGGCAGTAAGCGGACGCTAGATTGGGAATCCGTTACCGAGTTCGATCGCTCAAACCTTGTGAGTCCACCCGTAGCTGCCACTGATCTTCAAGTCTCCTATTGGGGGGCGCAACTTCAACCCAGGCTGGGCGGTGAGGTCCATCAGCTTTGGCGCGATCCTTGTTCCGATATCGGCATCAAACCCGCCGGTATGCACGGTTTCCTACAACGCTGGAATTGCCAGCAGGCGGTCATTGATCCTAAGTCCTGCTCCGGCTGTTCCCGATGTTGGACCAGTTGCCCCGAAGGCGCTATTCACGCGACAGTGCTTGAAACACCTCAGGTTTTGGCGTGGGCGTTTGAAAGGTGGAGCCTGGACAGTTCAATGATCACTCCGGCCAAAAGACTCATGCCCAAAATCGGTCAAATTCTGGATCAAAGCAATTGGGCAGATCCAGCGGGGGTTTGCGATCGCATTATGGGCAGCGCAAAGCTGGACGAGGACAAGCGTCCATTGATTCATGCGTTTTGGGCCAAGGTGCTAGACCAGGTGACTGCCCTGCCACGCGTTTCAATGCACGACGGTCTTCAACTTTTCATAGACATCGAAGGAACGGCATGCACCGCGTGTGGCCTATGTGTGCAGGTTTGTGCCGACCGCGCGATAAGCTTGGAAACGCGTACTTTAACTTCCTTTGTGCGGGACATGCCGGAAACGTCGGGCGCAAATATCGCGGCCCTAGAGGAGAAACAAGACTGGCCTTCGTTAGCTTGCCGAATGTTAGCCCATTCAATTGGCCTGGTGTCTGGATCAGGTGGCATCACCCGTTCTGGTTCAGGGACACGGCTTGCTTTGCGTCTGCTGGCGACAAGTATTGAGTACTGTGAGCAGGTCAGCAATCTCAGGTGGTTAGAGGAAATAGGGCATGTACGGGATCAGGTACAGGCGCGTATTGACCGAACACTAAAGGAAGCAGTCAGTTCCTGTGATCATCGTGAACTTCTTCTTAGCTTGCGCAGCGGAAGAGATCAAAGAGAACCGCTTTCACAACTGGTTGCTCGGTTGGAGTTGAGTTCGCCTAAGGGTAGCTTCGATATGGATGCGCTGAATACGTGGCTTGACTACGAGGAAAAGCTTAATAGGCTGATCCAAAACAGGGAAAATAGCGGACCGACATGGTTCATGGTCGCAGATCGCGACTTGGATCTGAGTGAGTTCATGCCCATAAATGCATCTGTCTGGGTGTCGGAAGCAGAAGATATGGCCGCGGTGTGTCGGGGTATCTGGCGTGGACTGGCGCACCGCTATTTATCGGAAGTGAATTTGGTTCGCCGCTGCAAGTTGGCCTTGGAGGAGGGGCCAAAAGCGGCAAGCGTGATGGAGGACAGCCTTGAGGTGGGCGATCTGGCCGACCATGAAAAAAGCAGCGTCCCGCGTCTTTTGTTGCTGCTCGGTGAAAACGGTATGAACCAATTCGTTTCCGATCTAGGGCGAGGCGACTTCCACGGCGTACCCTTTGTTGTCGGGTCCCTAGCCGAAAGCGCCAGTCGCGATGAGCGTGTGGATATGAGCGCGATGCCGTTTCCCTTTGTTCGAGCGTCACTTGATCAACCTGGTGTGATCGGCGACGCAGTGACTCGTGCCTATCACCGTGATGGACCGACCGTGATTCACATCTTTGTACCTGAACCCCATCGCCTTGGTGTGGCAACCGACCAGACCTTGATCTTGGCAGCTCAAGCGCGTGAACAGGGATTACATGCTGACTTCGCAGAAACGCCTGTCGCTGATGACCGCCAGACTTCAGATGCCATCGTAACGCCCAATCCAGCGTTATCGGTGATGTCTGATGAAGCCAGAGTCCAGCACTTGGCGAATCGTCTTTATGCGCTTTCACGCAGGGTGGATGACTGAAATGGTTTTGATTGCGAGCGCACCTACATTTTCACATGGCGTTCATCCTGCCGATCAAAAGGCACGATCGGCGACTGAACCCATAGGGCGCATGCCTTTTGTTCGCGAATACTCCGTTCCGTTGCGTCAACATATTGGTGCGGCATCCGAACCGATTGTGGCTGTAGGTGATATCGTGCAACGCGGGCAATTGATTGCCAAACGCGCCTCTTTTGTGTCCACCAACCAGCATGCTCCGGTGACGGGTCGCGTGAAAGCCATCGAAACGCGACCGCACCCTTCCGGTGTCTCAGTTCGCGCCATCGTCATTGAGTCCGACCCCTTCTCAAGTCAGCAAATGGGCGCTTCAGGTCCAAGATCGGACCAAGCCCTAGCTGATTCGGTATCTGATGCGGGTATTGTCGGTATGGGCGGCGCCGCATTTCCAGCCCATGTCAAATTGAGTGTTCCGGAAGGTCGAACAGTGGATACGCTGCTGATGAACGGGTGTGAGTGCGAGCCCTACCTCACCTGCGATCACCGCATCATGTTAGAACACCCAACTGCCGTATTGGAAGGTACGGCAATGATTCAGACAGCATTGGGTGCAAAGGCATCTGTGATTGGGGTCGAGCAAAACAAGTCAGATGCGGCCGACGTGCTGCGCGCCGCGTCCAAGGGGTCAGTTTCCGTGGCGCAAGTGGCGGTCAAGTATCCACAGGGTGCCGAGAAGATGTTGATCAAAGCGGTTTTGGGCCGAGAAGTTCCCGTTGGCAAACTGCCATTAGACGTGGGTGTAGTGGTCCATAACGTGGGTACGGCGTTTGCCGTTCACGAGGCTGTACGTTTGGGCAAACCACTGATCGAGCGGGTCGTCACGGTCAGCGGCCCTGCGGTCTCTCAGCCGAGGAATCTCTGGGTCCCCATAGGCACGCCTATCTGCGATCTACTGGCCTTTGTTGGACTGGACCAACTCGATCAATACATCGTGATCTCAGGCGGACCCATGATGGGGCAAGCTCAGAAAAATCTCCAGGCACCCGTTGTGAAGGGGATGTCGGGTATTTTGGTCTTCCCGGCTGCGCATCAGGCAACAAAGGAGTATCCCTGCATTCGCTGTGGTCGATGCTTGGATGCCTGTCCCATGTTTCTGAATCCTACGCGCTTGTGGCTGTTAACTCGCAATCGCGACATCGAGGCGCTGAACCAGCATCACGTGCAGGCTTGCTTTGAATGCGGCTCATGCTCCTATGTCTGCCCCTCGCATATTCCTTTGGTTCATGCCATTCGAATGGGGAAAAAACTGGTTCGGGAGGCTCAGGTTTGAGCAAGCTACTCCTGGTATCGTCCCCTTTTGTCAGGGACGAACGGAACACCCCGCAGTTGATGCGAGATGTGATTGGGTCGTTGGTGCCCATTCTGATCATGAGCATGTGGGTTTTTGGTGTGATTGCTTTACTCATGGTTGCCGTTACCGGTGCGACCGCGGTCGTGACCGAGCGACTCGTAACGTCGAAACGGTCGCTTCATGATGGCAGTGCACTCCTAACCGGATTATTGCTGGGATTTGTGTTGCCGCCCGGCCTACCCCTATGGATGGGTGCTCTGGGCTCGGCATTCGCCGTGGGTTTGGGAAAGGCCGCTTTCGGCGGGTTGGGCGCCAATATCTTTAATCCTGCCTTATTAGGCCGTGCCTTTCTTCAAGCTGCATTTCCCGAAGCTATGACCACATGGGTTGCCCCTCAGATGGGGTTTTGGCAATTACCTGAACGTAGCCTTGCCTGGCCGTTGATGGGGTCGCATGTGGATGGCATTTCCGCAGCAACACCCTTGGGAGGCTTTAAATTCCAAGGACTGACAACCGACCTATCAGAGATGGTGGTTGGAACCACAGCAGGCAGCTTGGGTGAGACCGCCACGTGGCTTTTGGTACTGTGTGGGCTGTGGTTGGCGTTGAGGAAGGCATTCGACTGGAGGCTTCCCGTATCCACGTTATTTTCAGTGGCCTTGCTATCTTGGGTACTCCATGCAACGGTCCCTGAACGTTGTGCCGACCCGATGACCATGCTGGGTTCTGGCGGCCTTATGTTCGCCGCCGTGTTCATGGTGACGGATCCGGTAACCACTCCGGTGACTGCCAAAGGAATGTGGCTCTTTGGCTTTGGCACCGGTGTTTTGGTGGTGCTCATAAGGAGCTTTGGGGGGCTGCCAGAAGGGGTCATGTATGCCGTCTTGCTGATGAATGCCGTCACACCTTGGATCAACCGGTTCACGCAACCCAGAGTTTTTGGCGGCCTAGCATGAGTGCCGCTGATCATCCCTGGAAACTCATTGGTGCATTGGTGGTAACCGCCGTGGGTAGTGGCTTTTTACTGGCTTTGGTATTCAATTGGACGGCACCTGCCATTGAGGCTCACCGTCAGGAAGCCATGCGCCGAGCTGTTCTCAATGTGGTTGACCAAGCCGAAACGTTTGAGGCCGTGGTTTGGGTGGAAGGCGCTTGGGAGGTGGTTCCCTTGGATTACAACGGAGGTACCCGCTTGTGTTACCGAGGTCTGGACTCGACTCAAACGGTAGTCGGCTATGCGTTTGCGGCCCAGGGACCGGGATTCATGGATACCATCAAACTGATTTATGGGTTCAACCCGTCGTCGCGAACGGTAACGGGGATGGAAGTGCTGGATAGTCGCGAGACACCGGGACTCGGCGACAAAATTGCCAAGGACCACGCCTTCCTGCAAAGCTTCAAGAAGTTGTCTATTGATCCACGAATCATTGCCGCTGCAAAACCGAGCTCAGCCAACGAGGTGGACGCCATCAGTGGTGCCACTATTTCGTCTGAAGCGGTGGTGTCCATTGTCAATCAAGACCTTCAATGGGTGCGTGATCGATTTGAGGAACCTCATCCATGACACAGCAGAAGAGCTTTCAAACAGAATTGATAAAAGGCCTTTGGCGGGAGAATCCAGTGTTTGTGGCTGTTCTTGGACTCTGTCCCGCCTTAGCTGTGACCAACTCGCTTGCTAATGGACTCGCCATGGGCTTGGCTACTCTGGCAGTATTGGTGGGATCTAGCTGTCTCGTTTCTGGTTTGCGCCATTTCATTCCCAAGCCGGTTCGTATTTCCGTATTTATTTTGATCATTGCTACTTTTGTGACGGCTGTAGATTACGTTCTGGCTGCCACGCTGCCCGACATCCACAAAGAGTTGGGCGCATTTATTTCCCTAATTGTGGTCAACTGTTTAATTCTTGGTCGGCAGGAATCGTTTGCATCCAAAAATCCCATGTGGCTGTCCATAGCGGATGCCGCAGGGATGGGCGGCGGCTTCACACTGGCACTGGTCATGATAGGCGGTGTTCGAGAGGTTCTGGGGTCGGGCTCAATACTGGGATTTCCACTGTTTAGTGACGACTTCGTGCCTTGGGTCGTGATGGTGATGCCACCAGGTGGCTTTTTCACAATGGGTCTGCTGCTTTTGATCATGGCCTTTGTGACTGAAAACCGGAGGCGAAAAACATGAGTCACTTCCTCTGGATTTTCGTTAGTGCGGCTGTAATTAACAATTTCACGTTGAGCTATTTCCTGGGCTTGTGTCCGTTTTTTGGCGTGAGTGGTCGACTTGATACGGCACTGAGGATGGGATTTGCCAACCTATTCGTGCTCACGATTACTTCGTTTTGTGCCTGGTTCCTGAACGTGTTTGTCTTAGTTCATGCGCCCTATTTGCGTTTGATCAGTTTCATATTCGTGATAGCAAGCTCAGTGCAATTGGTGGAAATGATTATCAAGAAGACCAGCCCAGCGCTGTTTCGTGCCTTGGGCATCTTTCTGCCGTTGATTACCACCAACTGCGCCATTCTTGGGTTGGCTCTGTTTCAAACGAATCGCGATTATTCGCTCATGGAAGGGCTGGTTTTTGCCTGGGGCGCTGGCGTGGGTTTGACATTGGCACTGGTGATTATGGCGGGAATCAGAGTCGAAGTAAGCATGCAGGACGTACCCAAGTTGATACGCGGGGCCGCGTTGAACTTCATCATAGCGGGTATGTTATCGCTGGCGTTTATGGGTTTTGCGGGCCTCTTTTCACAATAAGCCATTAACAGTAATTCCAACCTTTAGCTTAGGTACCCTCAAGGGGCTGACCAGGGGGAACCGTCTTTTTTCGAAGCTTAGCTGTGACCATCAGAGCAAGACCCAACAAAGCGAATTCGCAGAATAGGGTCAGTTCGGTTCCGCTGCGCAAATCAATGAGAATCAGTTTGGCGCCAAGGACCAGTAACACGAGCGGAGACAACCATACACATTCTCTTAGGGTGTCCCGTCGGCCAAGCAAGACGAGAGCGATGGAGGCTGCCGCACCCACGGTGATGACCACAAGGTGTCCGTGTGCCACGCTTGCCGTCATGAGTGATGCGATCACCTGAAACAGCCCAAAAACCAGCGCCACACAGATACCAGAAACCAGAAGGAGCAGCGTGAGTGAGCGAGCGGCGCGTTCGGTCCAATGCATCACGTCAGGAGGGTTGGCGATAAAGACCCCGTAGCATACGCCTGCGGCCATGGCAGGTAGAAACGCCATCCACTCTGGGCTGGGACCCATGGGCCCCTGGCTAAGGATCTTGGCGGTCCATACAATCAAGTTTGCGAAGAAAGCAGCCGCCGTCAGAGACACAGCGATATGCAGGTGAAGGTCGGCCCTTTGGTAGCTGCGTGCTAGGGCCAACAACAGGAGGCTGCAAATGACGAGCCCCCAGGCTGCTACGTTCTGAGCGGATAAGGCGCTAAACAGCAAGGTCATCAGCCCTAAGATGCCAGCCAGGCGTCCAGCCTGAGGGTCCTCAGGTACCGAGAAACTCCAGTGGAACGAGAACGCCGAAATAAGCAATGCCATCAATGCCACCCAGGTACTGCTGATACCTATGGGTGTGAGCACAGATGCGCCTGTAATACCAATGGCGCAGATGGCGATGCCCTGGATGTAGGCAAATAGTCTGGTGGGTCTGCCACTGGCCTGAATGATCCTGAATAGAATCAGGAAAAGCGCAGGGATGGCCAGTGCAATGGCCTGCGCGATAGGAATTGAAAAGGGTTCAAATAGTCCACTCGACTCACTCTTTGGCAATCGATAGCCAACCAGCATCAGGAAATCCAGCGAAAGAGCGCAAGGCCATCGCAGCCAGCGCCAGGATTTCGAGTAGCCCATCCATGTCGTGCCAAGCGCAAGCAGGGACAGAGGCAGCACGAACAAGGCGATCTGATGGGTGCGAAACGCCATCACCATGAGTGCTGCCATCGTACCAATGACCGTCAACCAGGCTACGGTTCGCAACGCCCGGCGGTAAGCCACAGTCAAATAGGCGGTCGTCGTCGCCGTGATGGCGCATGCTGCTAATACGGGTGTCAAGATGTGAAAGGTAAACAAGGCTTCGATGATAAGAGGAATACTCAACAGGGCGGAAGTGGCACCGTGAAACGTGGCGCTCAGGCGTTCTTGACCTGAGCGATTGGCTAGCCACAACCAACTCAGGGCATATACGGCACCCAAACTGAGTCCCACAACGGGTACCACCGATCCTGATTGTGTAATGAAGCGAAGCAGAAATGCTCCGGCCAATACCAACGACGTTCGACCCAAGAGTGACGTAAAACGCATGCCAGTCTCGGTGGTAATGGTCACGGTATCAGCGGCAATGGACGCCTGAGTTGGCGGGACTTGAACATCTGTTGCCATGTCCAATCGGCGTTCGATACGGGCAAGGCGCTGTTCGATGCGAGCCAACCGAACGTCCCATGAATCCATGGATTCGACCATCGATACCTCCAGTTGGAGCGTGTCTTTACCGTTAACTTGAGGCTGCAAATGACATAAGTCAACCAAAAAATGGAATAATTGATCCGATAAGCAGAAATTCCTTGAAAACGCTGTTCGACATGCATAAATTTAGGGGTAAGTTGAGGTTGCGCCATGCATTTATTTGGGCTTTTGGTTTTACTGGCATGCTTCATGTGGGGGACGCCCCCAGGTGACCCTCAAGCTCAGGAGGGACCTTTACCGTTTACCGTGGATCCTCGTAAGCCGGTGTTAGAGGACAATGGGTATTTCCCTTGTACGGACTGCCATGACAACGACAGCCAGAAATCGAATCCGCGAGTTCGCAAACTGGATGACGAACATGACGATTGGAAACTGAACCATGGGGATGGACGGTTCTGGTGCCTCGCGTGTCATGATAGTGAGAACCGCGACAAACTCGTCAATCGCGCTGGTGAGCTCATTGATTTCAATGCGTCTCATGAGCTATGTGGCGATTGTCATTTTCAGCAGTTCCGCGATTTCAAGCTGGGCATCCATGGCAAGCGGCTGCACCAATATGCTGGCGACCGCAAGTTAACAGCGTGTGCAGCGTGCCACAACGTACACGATCCAAGCATCAAGCCCAAAATGGCTTGGCAACCGCCCAAGGTACGAACGGGATTACATATGAGTGAGAAAGGTGTGGCGCACCATGACTGAGTCGAAGAACATGACCCGCCGAAGGTTACTGCAAGTGCTTGGAATTGGTAGTGGAGCTGCTGCCACATTGACTGCTGCCAGCAGCAAGCTGGGCAATGAGGACCTGCGCATGACCATGTTGGACGCGTTGGGAGATATGTTCCAAAACCACTTCAAACGAATGGACAAGAACGAAGTTCAAGAAACCTTGGCTCGAATGGAACGCAAATACGCGGCTCAGTACCAAAAAGACATCAAAGTAAGTGCAAACGGCGCTCTGCCCAACACACGCTATGGTTATGCCTTGAACTTGTCAAAGTGCAAGGGATACCGGGCATGCGTCCAGGCTTGTGTGGCCGAAAATAACCAGAGTCGTGACTCCGAGATTCAATACATTCGTGTAGTTGAGCTGCCCCATGGAACCTACAACTTGGAACATGGCAACCATTACTACGAGGGAGAAGTACCCAAACCCGATCACACGTATTTTCCCATCCAATGCCAGCAATGCGACAACCCGCCTTGCGTACAGGCTTGTCCTGTAGAAGCCACCTGGCAAGAACCCGATGGCATCGTGGTCATTGACTACGATTGGTGCATCGGATGTCGTTATTGCCAGGCGGCATGTCCTTATTGGGCGCGCAAATTTAATTGGAATGAACCTCAAATTCCCGTTGAGGAGATCAACCCCGAAACCCATTACCTCAGTAATCGGCCACGGCCCAAAGGGGTCATGGAAAAGTGTACGTTCTGTCTTCATCGTGTGCGGCAACAGCGAATGCCGGCTTGCCAGGAGGCTTGCCCCACCGGAGCACGGATCTTTGGCAATCTTCTGGATCCACAGAGCGAGATTCGTCAGGTGCTTGCACACAAAAATGTGTTCCGGCTCAAAGAAGACCTGAATACGGAACCCAAATTTTGGTATTTCACGGACTAATCAAATGACAGCTTTTCGATTCATCAAAGATTGCACACGTGCTGCGTTTACCGGAGGTAGTCCTCGGTTTGTGGCCTGGGTGGGGTCTCTATTTGCGGTTTCCTTGGCGGGCGTTTGGGCATATAGCTATCAGTTGAACCACGGATTGATTGTAACCGGGATGAGTGACCAGGTCTCATGGGGTATTTACATTGCCAATTTTACCTTCCTTGTGGGGATGGCCGCCGCGGCAGTCATGTTGGTGATTCCTGCCTATATTTTTCACAATCAGGCGGCTCGTTCGGTGGTTCTTTTGGCTGAAGGGGTGGCTGTAGCGGCGTGTATCATGTGCATGTTGTTTGTCACTGTGGATTTAGGACAGCCATTGCGATTCTGGCACATGATTCCTGGTCTGGGCCGGTTGAATTGGCCCCAGTCGATGTTGGCTTGGGATGTCATTGTGCTTTCGGGTTACCTTGCGTTGAATATTTCCATTCCCTGGTACATCACCTATCAGAGATATCGCGGTCGCAAGGCAGACATTCGAGTCTATTTCCCCGCTGTGTTGATTTCCATCTTCTGGGCAATTTCCATTCACACGGTGACCGCGTTCCTCTTCATTGCGAACCCTGCACGGCCGTTTTGGAATACGGCCTTGTTAGGTCCCCGTTTCATCGCATCAGCGTTTACGGCTGGCCCTGCATTTATGGTTCTGGCTTTCCGGTTGATTGATCGCGAAACCAGTTTCAAGGTGGACCCAAAGGTCATGCGTTTACTGGCTTTGATCACGGCTATATCCTTACAGATCAATTTGTTCATGGTCGGTGTGGAACTGTTCAAAGAGTTTTATGCACCGACCGCGCATTCCGCCTCGGCCCAATTCTTATTCTTTGGAATTGGGGGCGAAAACGCACTGGTTCCTTGGATCTGGGGCGCACTGCTCATAGAGTGCATCGCGGTCGTGATTCTGATGGTGCACAAACTGAGGCAGAATGAGAATCTCTTGGCCATTGCATGTATCTTTGCCATTGTTGGGATATGGATTGAAAAAGGAATGGGCCTGATTATTCCTGGCTTTACGCCTACCCCTTTAGGTGAGGTTTTTGGTTATTTTCCGACTTGGACAGAGACGCTGGTGTCTTTTGGTATTTGGGCGATTGGTTTCATGGTGTTTACGGTTCTGGCTCGAGTCACCATTATGATTGAAACGGGCCGGTTGAAGTTGGGTACTTTGGGCGAGTCCCAAGTGCTTGAGTGAGGTGGTTTATGTGGGTCTTAGTTGTTGCAGTGTTTGCATTTGGTGGAGGCGAAGAAGCCGTGAAAGACTCGTGCATCGCCTGCCACCAGTCCAATGATTTCCTCGTCACTAACAAGAAACTCTATACCTATTTTCAAGACTGGCGCGCGTCCGTTCATGGTCAAGAAGATATTGGCTGTATGGACTGCCATGGCGGAGACAACAAGACCATGGACAAAGACCAGGCACATGGCAAAGACATGGAAACGGGCACCAAAGCCAGTGCTGTCAACTTCGAGAATATCCCGAAAACCTGTGGCCACTGTCACGACGACCAGTTAAACGCCTACGTCCAAAGTGAGCACTTTCAGCACTTGAAGAAGGAAGAAGACGAGGGAAGAGGGCCCAACTGTGTCACCTGTCATGGCTCCCTGAATTCACGCAAATTGAATGTGAACACGGTGGCCCGTGTGTGTGAACAGTGCCACAACTCGGAGACAGATAATCATCCTCAGATCCCAGATCAGGCAACGGCTTTACTGAATGATTTCAACACGATCAACGGCTATCGCAGGTTCATCATGCGGCGGGGCGAAGACGAACGGGCGTTTGTCAGCATATTGGACAAGGATCTGGCAGCGCTTTCCATTGACTGGCACCTTTTTGATCTGGATCGCATTGGCATGCAGACCGAGAAAATCATGAAGACAACCAAGGAAAAGCGCAGTGCCATTCTCAACAAGGACAAAGACTGATCGCTATTCCTGAATACTTTCGTAGATCTTGTTGATCATCTCTTGATTCGAATCGATATCGCCCAGTGCGATGATTACCATATTCTTTTTTGAGCCGACACACAGTGTGAGATCCCAATCAATTCGGACATCGTCCACATTGCCGTAACCCTCTACATAGTATTGGGTGACGCCGTTGATTTCCACCGATGTGGGTTCCGTGGAAATGGCCGAATCGGTCATCACAGAATCCAGACCATGAACCGCATCCATCATGGCTTCTTCTACTTCGCCGGGCTTACCCACCATGAACATCAGGTGGATGGTCTCATCTGGAGATGAGGCCTCGAAATGATCGCCCTCACCTACGTAGGTCCAACCTGCCGGCAATTCAAAGCTGAATCCCGAAGGACCGTGAGTAAAGCGCTCTTGCGCCATGAGCGTCAATGGCACGAACAGAAAAGCAATTATTAGACTCCTCATAGTAAAAACCTCATTTGCGTTGTGGTGAAGAACGAATCATCATCGTATAATTGCTGACGTGGATCAATCCCGAGTTTATGTGACATTTTTTTTGGGGTTGTTCGGTGATTTGTTGGTATAGTTTGTCGGAATTATGACCACGGATATTCTTGGAGGATTTGATGCGGAGATTCGTAGCAGGATTAATTGTTTGTTCCTTTAGTGTAGTTTATGCACAGTTGACGCAATACAACGATCGGCCCAGTTGGCTGACGGCTGTGGGAAGCGTAGACGTACTTGAAGATTTCGAAGGTTTTGGCGTTGATACCGAATTTAGGACAGGGCCTGTTGCTCTGACGATCGGCACCATTCAACAAACAGGTGAAGACCTTGCGTTTCGTAATGAAGTGGATACGCCACCTTTGGTATTCACAGACAATGGCGGCACGAGTCATGCCTCTTGCTTTGTGAACTTCCCGGAAGGTGCGTCACCAGGCACACAAGTGCTGATTACCTTTGATCAACCGATTCGCGCGTTTGGTGTCCAGCTTTATGGCGTTGCTGGTGCTGAACTCACGGTGTTCGATGTTATGGAAGGCATTGGCACGGTGACGCCCGTAGCACAAGATACCTTCCTCGGATTTACATCCACGACACCTGTAACATCGGTTTTGATCCGTGCACAAACGCTAATTGCCGGTGGAACCGGTGAAGGTTTTGGTGCGGACGATATGGAGATCGCCTTTGCGGGCGCCCAGATCCCCACATTGGGCCAGTGGGGCCTGATCGCGTTCCTGACCATCATGGCGGGAGCGGGATTCTTCGTCATGCGCCGCAATCGCTTGGCGTAAGACTTACAACTTTCAAAGAACGGCGCCTTTCGGGGCGCCTTTTTTTGGCTTTGGGACACCCGTTTTTCTTATTCTTGATGCGCAAGACCCTAAGCTCGCGTTTAGCTTAGATCCAAAAGAGCTTGGGGGTCACATTGATCACTGTATTTGTCGCCTTGTGGTTGAGCGGTGAAAGTATTCGCATATTGGGTCATATCACTCGCCCAGATGGCGGATTTCAAACCCAAATAATCCTGACAAACCCCACAACGGTTGGGGCTACTGCCACACTTGAAGGTTATTCCCTTCAGGGTAATTTGATTAGTTCGGTGACGCTTTCGTTGGGCGCGCAGCAGGCTCGATTCGACGATGCGGCCAGGCTGTTTGGCAGCCAGGACGTGTCACATGTCCGCGTGACAGGTGATTCGAAATTGGTCGTAAGTGCTTCGTATCAAGCTGACTCAGGTGGCAGTCCCGCCCAAGTTCAAGCCACGGGGTCTGTAGCTAAGGTGTGGATGGTGCTTCCGGGCAATTGGGATCTGAGTTGGGACGGAATTGCGGTCGTGAATACGGGCGATGAAACCGCAGATGTGGCGATTGACCTAGTCTACAAAACAGGTGATGTGTTTGATCATCACGTATTGGCGCAAATGAAGCCCTTCGAGAAGCGACTGCTGGTGTTTGGCGATGTGTTCCCCGAAATCTTTGAGAGTCGCTTTCAGATTTCATGCAGTCAACCCTTGGCGATAGTCGCGTTGCGCGGATCGGTGGCTGCCAGTGACACACTGTGGGAGAACGTGGCCGTGCCTGTGGAGACGGCCCAAGAACAAGGTTCTGTGGTTGTGCCACCCTGGTATGGCTGCCCCGAGCCGACCGATTTGGTAGGAGCCACGTTTGTCACGCTTTCTGAAAACGCGTTTCATTTCTTTGGCGAAGAGAATCGTCGTGACCTGATCCACGTCGCAGAAATGCCGGTGGGAACTTATCGTCAAATCGGATTGTGGCTGTCGTTGGATTGTCCGGACTCGGGTCTATGTGATCATTGGGACCGAACCGGGAGCGTGGAGATGGTGTTGAACCCCGAGCAGGACGTGAGCGAATGGGATTATTTAGAGATTACGCGGTTCATCACGCCTTACCGTCGCGGTATGTGCCAATACATCGACATCACTCCGCTCGCCTCGCTACTGCGTGGTGAAATCATCCTACGCAGTTGGATTGATACCTGGGTGGGACCTGGTCATGTCGATGGTGATGGGTGGAACCTCACGCTGAGAGCGGTGTTCCTGACCGGACCCGAACCTGACCAACCCGATGTGGTGCAGGTGTGGGGCCGACACAATCTAATCGTAGGTCAGCGCGGGGAAGGAGAGACCATTGAGGAACAAACCACTCCGTTCCTGTTTGATGTACCTGCAGACGTGACTCGTGTGGAAGCGCATCTGATTGCGACCGGTCACTCGTTCGGGAACAGCTTGAACTGTGCTGAATTCTGCGAAATGCGCCAGAACCTGTTGATCAATGACAACACCTACTCGGTACTCAATTGGCGCAGTGATTGCGAACTCAACCCCGTCAGTCCCCAGTCTGGGACCTGGCGATTTGATCGAAATGGCTGGTGTCCCGGTGCCATCGTCCCTGGTCAGATCGTAGATATCAGCAAGGCGATCCAATTTGGTGCCCAGAACCGACTGGATTTTGACGTTCGTCTACTGAATGGCGATGTGTACGAGAACACCAATCCTGTGGACCTGCTGCCCAGTCAATGGGTCTCGCTCAAACTCTATTTCTACCGATGACGAGCCACACACGAAGAATTGAGTATCAACTTTGAGACGCGTCAAAAAAATGTCTCACGCGAAGGCGCGAAGACGCGAAGGCATGATCCACGATGCGCGCGATTAGGGTTTCAAGCTCTCGTATGCGCGTCGTGACAACAAGAAATGGGTGGAATTGATGAGTCAGGTGTTGCCATCGAGCCGACATTGTCTCCCAATAGTGTACAAGTAACTCTAATCCCCGATATTTGACCCTGGTTGATTTTCGATCGGCAAAAGCTAGTCATGAAAAAAAATGTCCGGGCGGTTCAACACAGCTGACAATCGCACATGCGGGTAAGTTTTCACAAACGTATCTTCGCGCCTTCGCGTGAGATGTTTTGATCTTAATTGCGTGCGTGGGCTTGGAAATCAAGTCTTCTGTGCGATCAACTCGATGGTACCACCGCGCCTGAATGCCGCTTCCGCCAAAGAAAGAAACACAGCAGGAATGGCTAGCAGGGCAAAGGCCACCTTTTGCAGGCTTAAGGGCGATCCCGACGTCTTCAATTGCTCATAGAGGTCATCCCTGGGTTGTATCCAACGATTCAAAAGGCTTTGAACGAAACCAAATGGGTTCTGTTCCAAAGAAAAATGGCGGACTTGTCTGAGACGATAACCCCGGCGCTTGAGTTCGCGGACCAAACCCTGTGCAGTAGGCAGAAAAAGGTGCCTTGGAGGGTCCAGGTGGAACCAATGCGCGCCAAACCACCTGCATTGCCAACTGGCCGCGTTGGGTAGGGAGAGGAACAAATGGCCTCCCGCTTCCAACAACTGGTCAATCCTATCCCATGCTGCTTTTGGGTCGTCAAGGTGTTCAAACACATGCCATAGGGTGATGGCTTGAAATCTGTGCTCGTTCAATGACACATGAGGAAAACCGCCCAAGTGTAAATGCACATTGGGGAGTTGTGCGGTTCTTTCGGCGGCCTTGCCCGGTCGTTCTACGCCGTGCGCTGAGTACCCTCGCAATGCCATTTGGGTGAGAAACTGACCATTGCCACAGCCGATATCAAGGATCAAATCACCCGGCTTGAGGTATCGAGAAACCCGCCTGGATCGCGCCTCCCGAAACCACTGAACGGCTCGCTCGATCGGTGCGGCAAATTTGCTGGTCCCTTCGCCGTAATAGTCGTCTGCATAGGCTTGGGCCAACTCGTCGTCCGTGGGTGGAGGGCATAGGAACAAGCAAGCGCATTCGGCACAGCGATGGACCTTGTGCTGCGTATGGAGTCGGGTAGATGCTGTGTAAGCAAACGAGGCATTAGAGGCTTCGCAGAACATGCAATTCATCACGCAACCCCTTTCAATCGAAGATCATACTAGATCCGCCACCTGCCATCGGCATGAAACCTTACCCTATGGCATAATGGCGCCAAAAGGTGGCTCATGTTCCAAGACAAACGCGTGGTGGTGGTAATGCCGGCATACAATGCCGAGAAGACATTGCGACGTACCTATGATGAAGTCATGAGCCAGGGGATTGTGGATCACGTTATCTTGGTGGATGACCTCAGCAAAGATCATACGGTGGATTTGGCGCGAAGTCTGGGCGACGTTACGGTGATCGTTCATGAACGCAATCTCGGGTATGGCGGTAATCAGAAAACCTGTTATCGAGCTGCTCTTGAGGCAGACGCCGATATCGTGATCATGGTGCATCCCGATTACCAGTACACACCCAAACTGATCCCTTCATTGGCAGGACTGATCGGGAACGGCCTGTACGAATGTGTCTTGGGCTCCAGGATTCTCGGAGGTAACGCTCGTGCACAGGGCATGCCTTGGTGGAAGTATCTGGCCAATCGCGGGTTGACAGCGTTTGAGAATCTGATGATTGGCGCGAAGCTATCGGAATATCACACTGGGTACCGTGCCTTTTCACGCAAGCTTCTTGAGACGTTGCCCCTGGCTGAGAACTCGGATGATTTTGTTTTTGATAACCAGATGTTGGTTCAGGTGCACTGGACGGGCACGTTTATTGCCGAAGTCAGCTGCCCCACCAAATATTTTGCCGAGGCTTCGTCGATCAACTTCCGTCGCAGCGTCACCTATGGGCTAGGTTGCGTACGGACCGCGCTGGAGTACCGCCTGGCACGTTTGGGCCTCATTCGCAGCAAACGTTTTCCCGCCCCACTCCGCGGAAAACTCGGCTTGAGTGACGTTTGACCGCATCCCGGTACCGCCTCGTTTTGCTGGTATTGGTGACCGCCGTGTACCTACCTGTGTTGCAAAATGGGTTCGTGCATTTTGACGATGGTGACTATGTCTTTGCAAATCCGGTCGTGGCGCAAGGGCTCACTTGGCACGGTGTGATTCAGGTGTGGCGTGAACCGATGATCGACAACTACCACCCATTGACCATGATGTCGCACATGATCGATGTGACCTTGTTCGGAATGAATCCAAAGCTCCACCATGCGGTGTCGCTGTGTCTTCACCTGTGTCTTGTGGTTTTGCTGTTTGCCTTTGTGCGGAGGATCATTTCTGACGATCGAATCTCTTTTTTTGTGGCGCTTCTTTTTGGGGTGCACCCTTTGAATGTAGAAAACGTAGCGTGGATTGCTGAACGAAAAAGTCTGCTTTGCGGATTAATGATGCTGTTGTGTTTACTGGCCTATCACTCGTGGGCTACGCGCAAGGTCCGGTCGGGTCTCGTCTTGGCGCATTTGGCTTTGGCAGCCGGTCTCTTGTGCAAATCAATGCTGGTCACGCTGCCCTTTGTCCTTTTGGTTTTGGATGCGGGTGTGTACGGTCGCCTTGATCGTTTGCAGCGGCACCTATGGAAAATGCCCGTCATAGAAAAGTCCGGCATGTTTGTCATGGTTGGTGGCATGGCACTTTTGACCGCCTTGATTCAACCTACCCAACATGTGTCTCGTCCGGTGGTCGAGCGGATGCAGCACGTGTGGGCGAGTTACGCCATCAACCTCAAGCAGCTGTTGGCCCCGGGCCATTTGACGGTGCTTTATCCCTACACGACCGAGCATATGCTTGCCTATGCGCTGATCGGGTTTTTTGTGATAGGACTCGTCAGTTTGTTTTTGTGGCATCGTCGATTGCTCCAGCCCGCAACCGGTTGGCTGTGGTACTTGGGCATGCTGGTGCCTGTCAGCGGCATCGTGCCATTGGGGTATCACTTGGTGACCGACCGCTATGCCTACCTGCCTATGATTGGATTCTGGTTTGGGCTCATGGCTTTTGTGAACCGACGTTGGCCCCAGGCCAAGTGGATCACGGTAGTTACCTGCATCTATGTGGCGGTGTTGGGAACCCAGGCCCATCGACAAGCCAAACGATGGCGAAATTCGGAAACCCTATTCACGTACACGTTGAAACATACGCAGCGGAATTTTGTTGTGGCTATGAATCTGGCTCAAACACGAATGAATGAAGGTCGTTTCAGGGATGCTCTGCCCTTGCTTGAAGATGCGCGGCAATGGGCACCTGAATCTGCTCGCGCGGAACTACATTTGGGGTGGTGTAAATTCGGCTTAGGCGATGCGACTGGCATCGAAGAGATGGAGTCTGCGGTCAGGCGCAACGCTCTTGTAGAACACGGAAGCCAGTACCTGGTGGATGCATACATGGCATCGGACCGCTTTGAGGATGCATGCCCCATCCTAGAATCACTACTTGCCGAAGCGCCTGGCCAGACGGATCTACGCGTGAAACTTGCCATCTGCCAGGCTCACCTTGGTCGTAACGACGAAGCAGAACGGACCTTTCAAAAGGCGGTCGAACTTGACCCAGCCTCATACGATGCTCACTTCAACTACGCAGTCTGGCTGAGCATGGAAAATAGATCTTCAACTGCAATCGATTTCTACCGCAAATCCCTTGAGCTGCGAGACACCAGGGAGGCTCGGTATGGTTTGGCAAAAGCGCTTGCTGAGGTTGGCAATCGCGAAGCCGCAACGGCATTGCTGCGCCATTTGTTGCTTCTGGACCCCAGTGACCGAGCCGCCAGACGGTTGCTATGTGAATTAGACGAGGAGAGATGACATGCGCGCCGTGATTGACGTAGAAACCCTGAGAAATTACCTGAGCGACCCTGACTGGTTCGTATTTGATGCCCGATTCTCTTTGCAGAAGCCCGATGCTGGGCAGGAAGCCTACCAATCGGGCCACATCCCATCGGCACAGTACGCCCATCTGGATCGAGACCTGTCACAACCTTTGAGTCCACACAGTGGCCGACATCCGCTCCCAACTGCAGCTCAGTTCCAAACCACAATGCGCAAGTGGGGCGTGAATGCCGCTTCGAATCTGGTGGTTTACGACAGTAGCCGCTTCGCGTTTGCTGCCCGGTTCTGGTGGCTGTGTCGTTACTTTGGCCATGACCGCGTATGGGTTCTGGATGGTGGATTGGACGCATGGATGCAACAGGGGAACCCGTTGGACACGGATGTGCCGGAGTTTGCGGAAGGGAATTTCGTGGCACAACCGCGCGACCTGCAGGTCATGAACCGTGAGGCCATCCTCTCCCGACCCGAAGATTTGGTACTGATTGATGCCCGTGAAGCACCTCGGTATCAGGGGATCCACGAGCCCATTGACCCCATTGCCGGGCACATCGAGGGTGCGTTCAACGTACCATGGCAACACGTGACCGACGAAAGGGGATTCCTGAAACCAAGGGAGGTATTGGCATCGCTTTTCAAGGAGGTCCCAGAGGGCAACCGGGTTGTCTATTGCGGTTCGGGTGTCACTGCTTGTGTGGTGCAGCTTGCGCTCTTCGAATTGGACCAACCCATGCGCATGTACCCGGGTAGTTGGAGTCAATGGTGCAGCTACATGCTCGAAAACGGTTGAATTGTCTGCGGGCTGAGGTCTGAATCTGAACTGGAGACTAGCTCCTAGCCGCCTCAATTGCTATGCTTAAGGGCCTTGGGGGAGGCTTCTTAGGTGGATTCTTCATGTTGGATTTGAAGTTTATCAGGGATCACCTCGATCAGGTTGAGGCGATGTTAAAAGCTCGCGGTGGCGCCATGAATCTGGACGACTTTCGCAGCCTGGAAAGCCGCCGACGTGAAAACATCGTTGAAAGCGATGGGCTGAAGCAGTCGCGTAATGAGCTGTCAAAACAAATCGGCCAGATCATTCAAAAAGGGGAGGACCCAGAGCCATTAAAACAACAAGTTGGAAAGATGGCGGGTCGGATCAAGGAACTGGACGCTGAGCTGAAGGATATTGAGACATCGTTGTTCGCTTTGGTGGATCGCATCCCCAACATGCTTCATGCGTCAGTACCTATGGGAAAGGGTGAAGCCGATAATGTCGAGGTGTCACGTCATGGCCAGCCCCCTCAGTTTGATTTTGAGCCCTTAGACCACGTAGATATTGGGAACGGATTGAGAATTCTCGATCAAGAAACCGCCGTGAAGGTAACGGGAGCGCGATTCGCGGTGCTTCGAGGAGACGGTGCCAAAATGGAGCGCGCATTAATCCAATTTATGATGGATGTGCATAGTGAACAGGGCTACTTCGAAGTGTTGCCGCCCTTTATCGTGAACGGAGCCAGCATGTACGGCACCGGCCAGTTCCCAAAAATGAAAGAAGACGTGTTCAAGCTTGAAGGCTTGGACTATTACCTGATTCCCACTGCCGAAGTACCGGTGACCAATATTCACCGTGATGAGGTGCTCAAGGAAGAGGATTTACCTCTTCTGTATCAGGCATTTACGCCTTGTTTCCGCTCTGAGGCGGGGGCCTATGGCCGCGATACTCGGGGCTTGATTCGGCAACATCAGTTCAACAAAGTGGAGATGGTCAAGTTTGTTCATCCGGACACTTCAGAGGCACATCTGGAGTCGCTGCGCGACCACGCTGAAGAGATCTTGCGCCGGTTGGGCCTTTCCTATCGCGTCGTGTCCTTGTGTGCAGCTGATCTGAGTTTTTCTGCTCAGAAATGCTACGACATCGAAGTCTGGTTGCCGGGCCAAAACACTTATCGAGAAATATCGAGTTGCAGTAATTTCGGCGATTTCCAGGCGCGCCGAGCAAAGATACGCTACAAAGATCGCGAATCGGGCAAGAATCAGTTGGTGCACACACTGAATGGAAGTGGCTTGGCTGTGGGCAGGACATTGATTGCCATTTTGGAAAACTATCAACAGGCCGACGGTACGGTGGTCATTCCTGACGTTTTGGTTCCCTACATGAACGGCCAGACACGAATTGAAAAACAAGCAAGATAGGAGTACACATGAGCCGAGAAGTGGTGATTGTTGGGGCGGCACGAACGCCCATAGGTAAATTTCAAGGAGCTTTCTCCCCTCTGACAGCAGTCCAGTTAGGCACTGTGGCAGCGAAAGCTGCTATGGAGCGTGCGGGCGTCGCGCCAGACCAGATCGAAGAAGTGATCATGGGCTGCGTGTTGCCTGCAGGCCAGGGTCAAAACCCCGCCCGTCAGGTATTGATCCACGCTGGTATTCCCGATTCGGTAGGGGCCTTTACCCTCAACAAGGTATGTGGTTCGGGCCTTAAGACAGTCATGTTGGCAGCCCAAGCGATTAAGGCAGGGGACGCTGATGTGGTGCTTGCAGGCGGCATGGAAAGCATGACCAATGCACCGTATCTTCTGCCCAAGGCGCGTGATGGTTATCGTATGGGTCACGGCCAATTGCTGGATTCAATGATCTGTGACGGTTTGTGGGATATCTATAACGACTTCCACATGGGAAGCACGGCCGAAATGGTTGCGGAAAAGTACCATGTGAACCGGGAACAACAGGACGCTTATGCGGTTTCGTCTCACCAAAAAGCAATCCATGCGATGGATGCTGGTCTGTTCAATCAAGAAATCGTCCCAGTAAGTGTCCCCCAGCGAAAGGGCGACCCTCTGGTGGTAAGCCAGGACGAGGGGCCACGCCGAGATACGTCCGATGCGTCGCTAGCGCGTTTGCGTCCTGCATTCAAGAAGGACGGCACCGTGACTGCGGGCAACGCACCCAGCGTGAATGATGCGGGTGCTGCAGTAGTCGTCATGAGTGCCGAAAAGTGTGAAGCTCTTGGACTAACACCATTAGCTCGCATTGTGGACTATGCCCAGGGCGGTCTGGCACCTGAGTGGGTGATGATGACACCTGTGCCTGCCACGCGGCGACTTTTCGAAAAAACGGGTTGGAATCCCGACAACGTTGACTTGTTTGAGTTTAATGAGGCGTTTTCGGTACAGTCTTGTGCCGTGACCAAAGAGCTTCAGGTTGATTTAGCCAAGGTAAATGTGAACGGGGGCGCTGTGGCCTTGGGTCATCCCATTGGGGCCTCCGGCACGCGCATTCTGATCACGTTAATCCATGCTTTGAAGCAGCGTGGACTGAGCCGGGGTGTGGCTTCCCTGTGCATGGGTGGCGGCAACGGCCTCGCCATGGCGATTGAGTCGATCTAGGAGGCTACGTGCGTGTCTTGATCGTAGGGGGCGGGGGCCGCGAACATGCCCTTGGCTGGAAAATCGCCCAGAGCCCCCTCCTCTCAAAACTCTACTTTTCGCCAGGAAACCCGGGAACTGAGGGTTTGGGCTCGAATGTCCAGCTGATGGATCAGGCTGCAATGGTTCAGTTTGCGGCCGATGAGTCCATCGATCTGGTTGTGGTGGGTCCGGAAAAGGAACTGGTTGATGGGATTGCTGATGCCTTGGCGTTGAAGGGAATTCCCTGTTTTGGTCCATCGAAAGCGGCTGCACAGTTGGAAGGCAGCAAGGCCTTCTCCAAGGAAGTGATGGATCGAGTGGGTGTGCCAACAGCGAAGTATGGTGCCTTTACGGATTACGATCAGGCATGTAAGTTCCTGGAAAAGATGGGTCTTCCCGTGGTCATTAAGGCCGATGGGTTGGCGAGCGGTAAAGGCGTGACGATTTGCCAAACCCGAGATCAGGGTAAAGCGGCTCTTAAAGAAGCGATGCTGGACCAACGCTTTGGTTCAGCGGGTAACATGGTCGTGATCGAAGAGTTCCTCACCGGAACCGAGGCGTCATTCCACGTGATCACCGATGGTGAGCGACTGTTACGTTTGCCTACAGCACAGGATCATAAGGCGTTGGGAGAGGGGAACACAGGTCCCAATACCGGGGGCATGGGCACTTGCTCGCCCAATCCAGTCTGGACGGAGCGCATGAGTGATGAGGTGATGGAGTCCGTTGCAGGTCCCATTATCGATTACATGCGCGATCAGGGCATGCCATTCCGCGGGGTTTTGTTCATCGGGCTGATGCTCACTTGGCACGGACCCAAGGTACTTGAGTTTAATGTGCGGTTTGGGGATCCCGAGACCCAGGTCATGATGCCGCGGATCAAGACGGACCTGTTGCCGGTTCTTTTTCAGTCTGCCAGGGGAAGGCTTGAAGTTCAGGACCTGGAGATTGATCCACAACACGCGGTTTGTGTGGTTTTGTCGGCCGCGGGTTATCCCGATTCACCGCGCAAGGGTGATGTGATCACTGGCATCCCGGAATCGGGCCCTGATCAGGTGGTGTTCCATGCTGGCACGGCACATGGTAGGGACCATGAAGTCATCACGTCTGGGGGACGCGTGATGGGCGCAACTGCATGGGCGGGCAATCTGGAAACCGCTCGGAAAAGGGCATACAAAGTGGCCAATCAGGTCCAATTTGAAGGTAAATACATGCGAAAGGACATAGGGTTGAAATGAGTCAAGCACGTGTTGGGATATTAATGGGAAGCGATTCGGACTTTCCTGTCATGGAAGAAGCACTGAATGTATTGGAGTCCTTTGGGATTACGGCCGAAGTGGTGGTGACCTCCGCGCATCGTTGCCCAGCCCGAACCTCAGAATATGCCAGATCGGCACGTGAACGCGGTTTGGAAGTGATTATTGTGGGTGCGGGTGCAGCCGCTCATCTTGGCGGCGTGGTTGCAGCAGAAACCACCCTTCCTGTCGTAGCGGTGCCTATAGATGCCACGTCATTGCGCGGTGTGGATGCACTATATGCCACAGTCATGATGCCGGGGGGTATCCCTGTAGCTTGTATGGCCATTGGAAAGGCAGGCGCAAAGAATGCAGGCTTATTTGTGGTCGCCATGTTTGCCAGCAAAGACCCCGAACTGGCGAAGTTGCTCGATGAGTACCGTCAGAAAATGGCTGCTGCGGTGGAAGAAAAGTCACTGCGGTTACAAAGAAAACTAGCGGAACGAACGGTTTAGTCCCTAATGGTCTGAGAGATGCCTTATGCGAGCGGGTGCCAATGGCGCCCGCATCCCGCCTGGCCGTTTGGTTTTCCCGACCGGAATGCGATGGGTCGGCAATTGGGTGTTGACCAACTTCTGAGACCGACCAACAGACTTCCTGGATAGGCAGGCCACCCGCCAAATGGTTAGGTACAACGGTGCACTGTCAACCGAGGCATTGCGGATTAAGGTCCGTTGGAGTCAAGAAGCAATTGGACTTCGGTTGCGGACAATAACCGCGGAAATTTCCGTTGACCGCCTTCATCGCGGCCCAGTCTTCTGAGGTAAGCGCCTCTATCTGAAATTCGTACAGCTTGGGGTTCTTTGATTCGGCCATCGCTGCGGTAGTCGTCATAGTCCTGGTTGCAGTCGCGCAGATGGCGGTCCAACTGCTGTACCCAGCCTTGGGGAAGGGGTTCGCTTGTAACCACAAACCAAACATGACAGCGACCCTCCAGGTCCGGACCCACCGAATAATCGGCAAAAGTGGGTTGGATTTTGGCCATGGCTTCGGCACACTCGCCTTCGGTCACCTTTTCGTCGAAGGCGCTCATGGTTTTGTCCCGCGCGACATGGGATAGAATGAGTGGATCTGTTTGTGAAAAGACCAGTTGATCACCAATACGGTAGCGCCATAAGCCTGAACAACACGTGACCAATACTTGATAGGCATGCCCTGGTTTCACTTCCCAGAGGGGAATGATTTGCCCATTCTCGCATTCAAACTCGTAGAACACGTCGTAATGCGGGGTGAAACGCATGCCCTGTTCGCCGGGCCACTGAAACGCTCCGATGCCCAATTCAGAGGCCGCATAGACCTCGACAAATTGCACTTCGGCCGGTAGGAGCGATTGCATGCGTGCGCGATAGGGGGCGATCGACATGCCACCGTGAACCAGAAACCGTATTTGCGTACGTGCCTTTTCACTCAAATGCTCCAGGAGGGTGAGCTGCCAGATGGGAATCCCGGAAAGTAGTGCGATGTCGGATCGTGATTCGAACAGTCCAATCGTGGCCTCAAGACGCTGGTTCCAATCGGGCAATGATGAAATGCGTTGAGGTGGCATGGCGAAAAGGTCTAGCCACCTGGGCGCTAGATATTTGGTGAGTGCACTCATGTCACCGGCTAGCACACCATTCACATTTCGATGTAGTTTCGTACTACCACTCATGTATAGCGACTTGGATGCCAGGGGTTGGAATCCAGCCTCGATCAAGTGAGCTGTTAAGTCTAATGCCGCCCGACGATTCACGCGGATCATGTCCTGCGAGTATGGAATGAACTTGGTTCTGCCTGTAGATGTTCCTGAACTTAGGCAGTAGGTATCGATGACGCCGGGCCAGCCTTCGTTCACCAGAGGTGCGGCGGTCGCCTCATCCCGTGGGGCGCGTTGACCCAGCCACGCGGTCCAGTCCGCGTAGTCCGTAGGGTTGATCTGTTCTCGGAACACCGGATACAAGTCCGGTGCCTTCAAGAGTGACTTAAATTGGTGCTCTTGTCCAAAACGGGTTTCCTGCGCCCTCGCCACCAAGCGAAATAACGTGTCTCTAGGATCGCTTGCAGGTATGCGGATCCGGCGACGGGCCCAGAATCGTCCCAGCCGATCGCTTAACCCAGTACTTGTTCGAGCCATGGATCCAAATGGGCCTGGTATCGACTGGCCTGAAAGATCAGATCGGAGTGCGTGACTTTTCGCTTGTCATCGAGGCTGTACACGACTTCCACGCGTGCATTGGGGAAAATGGTTTGTAATTGTTCCATGTCAGACAAGGTGTTGAAGGTAGGTGAGTTAGGTGCCAGTACATCCTGTTCCCCTTCCGCAAAAAGTACAAGTGTGGGTAGGTTTGTGAGGTAACGGATTTCCAGCGGTTTTTCATCCTGAAGGCCCAAGTAACGCTGAAAAAATCCTGAATCTGGGGAAAAGTTCTCATCGAATATCCGCAACACATCTTCTTCAATGGCGAGAATGGGGATGTTCTCCTTTTCCTCGTAACTCAGGTGTTTGGCACCGGACTGAAACATTTTCGTGAAGATATTGCGCGCCTTCTTCATGGCTGCTTCCACGGCATCACTATCGTTCGGGTCCACGTCATACAACGGTGCAACCGCTCTTCCAACCAATGTCTTTTGCTTGTCTGCACCTAATTCCAGGACATCATCCAGGCACAGGACTGGGCTCAACAAGACGAGACCGCGTATGTCCACCGTGGCTGCGAGGTTGAGGTCCTGCAGCCACGCAAGAAAACTAATGATAATACGGCATCCGAAACTGGTACCGATCAATAGTGGTGCTGTTTTCTGGCCCACAGATTTGATCGTTCGACTGTTTTGGTCGCGTACCAGATCGTAAATCTGATGAAACAGCGTTTCCTTGTTGAAATGCTGGTTTGGGTAGTTGAAATAGAACACGGGACCGTAGTTCAAGAAGCTTTTGCGCAGCAAGAAGAAGGCTTCATTGCCATCAGGTATGAAGCCGGGAATCAATATGGAGGGCGACCGTCCCATGGCACGTTCCCTGTAAATCGAACTGAGTGTGTAGGCAAACTGCTGTCCTTGGTCAATCAGGGTTTCCCTGAAGCGATTGGTAGGCGATTCCTTGTTCACTTTGGGTGTGTAGGGCTTGATCCGCCAAGACCGAATGCGTTTGGCGATTTTCGCTTTTAAGTAGTTCTTCGCGATTTGAGCCACGGCTTCAGGGTTGATGGGTTTCCGATCCTCGAGTCTGGCGAGACGCTCGTTGAGTTCATGGCGCAGGGTACCCAGGTCCAGAACCCTGCTGACGCGTACTGCCACCGTCATCAGACGAATGCCTTGATCGGCTTCGTAGGCCTCCTTAAAGTAATCCCGCCTCATGCTTGATCGCTGTGCGGCGGTTTACTGGCCTGAAATTCGATCGAATATTTCGGCAGTTAACTTTGTGCTCAATGCATTCCATACAAGCATGCGCACATTGTCGCCTGAATTCTTGGGTGCCATCAAACCCAAGGGTACCCGTGCACCGCCAGCTCCAGACTTGGCACCTGAGTAGTTCTCGCCAAAGATGGAATGACAGATACTGTTCAAACTGATGGATTTGTTGGTGGTTCTAAGGCTGGCGACCAGAAAATCCTCAATAATGCCGAAGACCACGACGGTCTCAATGCCTTCCATGCGCAGAAACTTGTCGCCAATATAAGGTAGGCCATCGCGTCGCTCCGGTTTCAAGAACTCGAGTCCTGTAACCAGTACAGAGCCTTCAATTTGCTTGTTCTTGTTGGCAAGCTCTTCCAGCTCAAAGAAGTAACGGGGTATGGGGTAATTGCGAATGTTGGTGAGGATATTGATGTCGACTCGTTTGAGCAGGTAGAGAAAACAGTCGATATCTAATTGTCGAGTGTTTTCTGAAACCAAGTTCCAGGTGTCGTTTTCGATGCCGAAGAAAAGGGCTGTAGCAACCTGAATATCCTCTTCAACTTCCTCTTTGAGTTCGTAACCTGCTTTCAAGATGTAATCCGCCACGATGGTTGCCGTAGCGCCCACTTGGCGAATGTCTTTGAGAATGTAATCGCCTTCCGGGTCATCTTCGTGGTGGTCGATGATGATGTCTGGAAATACCGATGTACTTTGAAGGTTCTTTTTACCTGAGCTGGCCACATCGACGAAGATCTTCAACGCGTATTCGGAATAACTGTGTTTTGGGTCCACCTTCTTCATAACCACATTGAGCAAGTTAACCAAGGTTCGGTTCTGGGGGTGCGATATTTCAGCGCCGTGGAAGATACAGGTATTGATGGATGGATTGATTTTTCGAACCAGATAGGAAAGGCCCACGGCGGAGCCGATAGCATCTGGATCAGGATTGTCCTGAGTAAAGATGGCTACCTTTTCTGAGCGTTTCAAACTGGTGACCGCCGAGACAAAGATCTCATGTGGCTCCAGTGTGCGACTGCGCTCACCAACGAATGACTTGACCGTACTAGTTTTGTTCATGAAGGGTCCCTTTCCCAAAAACGGGGTCCAATTTTACCACGCTGCGCAATACATCGACGAATGGTTTCAGAACTGTTGCCCGGCGACATGTGCTTGGTTGAATGATTCTAGACGTTTAGAATCTGTTCAGAAGGGCGAGGGCAATCGATGAGCGACACGCAAAAGGTACTGCGCAATTCGCGGACCATGGCCATTATGACGGCTATTTCTCGTGTGTTTGGGCTGGCACGTGAAATGCTCATTGCACTTCTTTTGGGTACCACTCGATTTGCGGATATCTGGAATATGGCGTTCATGGTACCCAACTTGTTTAGGCGTTTTTTGGCCGAAGGTGCCATGTCCAGCGCGCTGGTGCCTACCTTTTCTGAGATCCATGCTCAGGGTGACAAGAACCAAGAACAAGCATTTACCCGCGCCTTTTTCACACTGATTTTGGTGAGTTCGGCTGTGATCACCATCCTAATGATCGTCATGATGCCCGTGGCGCTGCCAGCGTTGGTCGAATTGATGACGCCTGGCAAAGCCAACCTTGCAATCAAAGATGCGGTTCTGCCGACGCAAGTGATGTTCCCATATTTGGTGTTTGTGAGTGTTGCAGCCGTTTGCCAGGGCATCTTGAATGTCTATGATCGGTTCGGGCTACCCGCGGCCACACCTGTGTTCTTGAACATCTGTGTAATCGCTTTGGGTTATGGATTGCGTCATCAGTTTGGCAACCCTGTCTGGGGTTTGTGCATCGGGGTCCTGGTGGGTGGGTTCCTTCAATTTGCGCTGCAGTGGGCGTATTTGGCGAGAATGCAAATTTGGTTGTGGCCTTCGATGAAGGTTTGGACCCGAAAGACCGCAGAGGCCGTGGGTTTGTGGCTACCCATGACTTTGGCAGCGGGTGTCTATCAGATCAATGTTTTGGTGAGCCAATCCATTGCTTTTGGTCTTTTTGATGGCGCCATGGCTGCACTTAACTACGCTAACCGCCTGATTGAATTGGTGCTAGGCGTGTTTGCCACCGCGGTCAGCACCTCCATTTTGCCTATGCTTTCCGTGCAAAAACTGCTTCCCGACAGATCGGCAATGCGCCACAACCTGTGGCGGGGTCTGGAGGCACTATCCTTAATCACGTTACCGGCATCCGCCGGGCTTGTACTATGTGGCTACTCTTTGATTAGCTGGTTGTTTCAGCGCGGACGATTTGACAGTCATAGTTTGAACCTGGTCTATGGAGCACTGTTGGTGCATGCCATGTCACTGCTGCCTGTTTCCTGGTATCGTGTGATCAGCCAGACATTCTTTGCCTTTAAACATGTGAGAACTAGCCTGGTACTCACGATTTTGGCGGCCACATTGAACATCGTGTTCTGTCTCTTGTTTCCAGGCCTTTTTGACCGAAGCTATGCGCACATCGGCATTGCGCTGGCTACGGTTTGCTATTCCTGGATTCTCGTTATCATTGCGATTCGATTGGTTGCCAAGCGCTACGCGTTGGCACCGGACCGTACATTTTTGTGGGAACTGATGAAGATAACACTTGCAACCATCGCATTTGTCCCTGTGTGGCTCCCCCTGGAATTACAAAAGCTCGGTCTTGTGGAATTGGGTCTTCGACTGGCGGGCTCTATTGCGGTTTTTGTTGGAGTCGGTTATGTTTTGCGTATCAAGTCACTTCATGCACTTTGGCGCCAATTGCGCCGGAGGGTGGGGTAATCAGTCCACGGCCTAAAGGGGGTTCACATGGAAGATCGTCATTTATTCGACAAGATCTGGGAAGCTACCAAGGACATCTCAGTCAAGGTCTCCCGTAAAGCCGAAAAACATTGGAAGATCAATACACTACGCGTAGAAATCGCCTCGCTTCGCCATCGAATCACGGTGAAACACCGCGAGCTTGGTCGTTTCGTGTACGAATCGATTAAGTACCAAACCGTGGACGAAGCTGATTACAAAGCTTCGGTCCAGGGACTGTACCAAGAGATCAGTGATATCGAAGGCGAGATCAAGGACCGCGAGCGCAGGATTGAGTCGCTTGAGGAAGAGTTTGGGCCAGATGAAGCCGACGAATCACAAGGCGAACCCGAGGGTTCAGAAGTGGCAGCCACCGCTGTAACCGAAGCGCCCGCTGAAAGTGCCGCCAGTGAGGAAAAACCTGAACTCGAAACGACACCCAAGAAGCCCACTGTCGCCAAAAAGTCGACAGCCGCCAAGAAGAGGACGACGGGGCGTAAGACAGCAAAACCCAAAGAAGAAAAGTGATTGAGCGCCGCAATACGGAACGCGTCCCGGTCGATGGCCAGGCGTGGATAAGGCATGACGGTCGTTGGATCGAGTGCCGTTTATTGGATCTGAGTGAAGATGGGATTGGCTTGGTTCTGCCCGTGGATCTATGGGCTGGGCTCCAATCAGAGGCGCAGATCAAGGGGAAGGTCTCCGTTCAGGATCAAAAATGCATGTTTGCGGCATCGATTTGTTGGGCTGTGTCCGGTTCCGATGAAGTGAAGATCGGCGCGTCAATTGATGAATTCAGCAAGAATAACTTTCCCTCGTTGATTAGGGCCCATTTGCTGGTGGCGGATCACGATCCGCCTGAATTCACGATTTAACCGTTTCCTTTTCCTTGCAATGGACGGTCAAACCCGACCCCTCGCATTGAATATGTGCGACGCCACCAGATGCCAACTCACCGAACAAGATGTGGTCGGCCAGAAGCTCCTTGATCTCGCGGTCAATTAATCGTGACAAAGGGCGGGCGCCGTATTTGTCCGAATATCCCTTTTCGGCCAGGTAGGTCACCACGTCCTGGTCATAGGAAAGCGAGACACCACGTTCGATCAATTGATGATCCAGTTCGTCTAAAAACTTCACAACAATCTTGTGAACGGTCTCCATCTTGAGTGATGAGAAATGGACAATCGCATCAATGCGATTGCGAAACTCGGGCGAAAACACTTTTTCCAAAGCTTCCTTGCCCTTTTGCAGTGTGCCACGTTCGTCTTGGAAACCAATGGAGCCTTTGGCCATTTCGTGGGCTCCGGCATTACTGGTCATCACAATCAAGGCATTGCGGAAGTCTGCGCGTTTGCCAACATTGTCTGTAAGCGAGGCGTGATCCATGACCTGGAGCAGGATATTGAACACGTCCGGATGCGCCTTCTCGATTTCATCAAGCAGGATGAGGCAATAGGGCGTTTTGTTGACTGCATCCGTGAGCAGGCCGCCTTGATCGAAGCCTACGTATCCGGGAGGTGCGCCAATCAATCTAGAGACCGTATGTTTTTCCATATACTCGCTCATGTCGAAACGCACGAAGTTGATGGCAAGTGAACGTGCCAACTGTCGTGCCACTTCGGTCTTTCCCACACCTGTGGGTCCAGTAAACAGAAACGACCCCACGGGTTTGTCTGCAGCGCGAAGTCCAGATCGGCTGAGCTTGATTGCCTGTACGAGCGCGGCTACCGCCTCGTCCTGATCAAAGACCACCAACTTGAGGTTGCGTTCCAAATGACGCAAACGTTCCTTGTCGTCACCCGTTAAAGATTTCTCTGGGATTTGTGCGATTTCTGCCACAACGTGTTCCACATCCTTAACGGTGATGTTTTTCTTGCGCCTGGATTCGGGGCGTAGGTGTTGGGCCGCGCCCACCTCATCAATAACGTCGATGGCTTTGTCGGGTAGGTATCGGTGGTTGATGTGTTTGGCCGCGAGAAATGCCGCCGCCTTTAATGCTGCCGTTGAGTATTTGACACCGTGATGTTGTTCGTAATAGCGTCGCAATCCTTTGAGTATTTCAAAGGTTTCTTGCGCGGACGGCTCTACCACATCGATTTTCTGAAACCTACGCGCCAAGGCGTGATCGCGCTCAAAGATAGATTTATAGTCTTCAAAAGTCGTGGAGCCAATGCAGCGTAGCTCGCCAGCCGCGAGTGCCGGTTTGAGGATGTTGGATGCATCCATGCTGCCACCGCTGGTGGCACCTGCGCCAATGATGGTGTGGATTTCGTCAATGAATAGAATCGAGTTTTCTTGCTTTCCAATCGCTTTGATCACGTCCTTTAATCGAGCCTCAAACTCGCCGCGAAACTTTGTGTTGGCTAGGAGTGCGCCCATGTCCAAGGCATATACGTTCGCATTTTCGAGTACTTCGGGTACGTCGCCTTCAGCGATGCGTCGGGCGAGCCCTTCTGCGATGGCGGTTTTTCCAACTCCGGGGTCGCCGACAAAAACCGGGTTGTTCTTTTTGCGTCGACATAGGATTTGAATGGTACGGCGGATTTCGCGATCGCGCCCGATGAGTGGGTCGATTCCGCCAGCTTTGGCCTTGGCCACTAAGTCCACCGTGAATTCGCCCAACGGATCGTTGGACGGACGAGCCGTGACGCCTTCGCCTTCTTCCACGTGCTCATAGTTGGATTCATTGGTTTTGCTGAGTCCGTGTGAAATGTAATTCACGACATCAAATCGCGAGATCCCCTGTTTGTTGAGCAGATACACCGCGTAAGACTCTTTTTCGCGCATCATGCTCACCAACACGTTGCCGCAGCTCATTTGTTCCTTGCCCGATGACTGGACGTGTAGCGCGGCGCGTTGCAAGACGCGCTGAACGGCTAGCGTTTGAATGGGTTCAAAATCTTCGTCTGATGTGACTTTGGGAACGCGTGTGTTGAGAAACAAATCGAGCTCTTCAATCAACGATGCGGGGTCGCCGCCACAATGAACCACGATATCCATGCACTCGGTGTCATGTAACAGCGCGAACAGCAGGTGTTCCAACGTCAAGTACTCATTCTGGCGCGTTTTCGCCTCTTGATAGGCATATGCAAGCTGCTTTTCGAGTTCAGGACTAATCAACTATTCTTCCTCCATCAAACATTTCAAGGGAAATTCATGGTGGCGCGCCATGGCTTCAACCGTGGCTACCTTCATTTCTGCGATTTCGTAGGCAAAGACACCGCAAACACCCGAACCTGTCTGATGAATGCGCCACATGAGTGCCGTTGCTTCTTCAATACTCTTGTGGAACACCGTTTCCAAGACAAAGACCACGAACTCCATCGTCGTGTAGTCATCGTTGAGTAACAACACGCGATAGAGTTTGGGTTTCTTGGTTTCGGTCTTTTCTTTGACGACTACTTGGGTGTCTGGTGCCCGTTGGCTCACGATTCTGCTCCTTGCTCTATTATATAAGCAGGTTGGGGGTGAGGTTATTCCCGAAAAAAGTGATGACAGGGCTCATCCCTTTTGCTACAATCCCGTCCTTGTGGTCGCGTTGCGCGCAGACGTATGACTTGTTTTCGCACGCGCGACTGTATGGATCAACAAGGGTTTAGGAGTTTTCATGGCAAAGAAGTCGATGGTCGCCAAGAATCTGAAGCGCATGCAGACGGTTGAGCGTTTTCGCGCTCGTCGCGCTGAATTGGTTAAGACCATGAACGATCCCAACTTGTCTTATGAGGAGCGCGAAGCCGCGCGCCGTCAATTTAACAACATCCCCCGTGATGCCAGCCCCACACGCGTGCGTGTGCGCTGCGATGTGACGGGTCGATCTCGCGGTAACTACCGCAAATACCGCCTGAGCCGCTTGACCTTCCGCGAATACGCATTGCGCGGGTTGCTGCCGGGCGTAACCAAGTCCAGCTGGTAAGAGGGTTATCATGAAAGTTTTGAATTCATTGAAAACGGCGCGTAGTCGCCATAAGGACTGCAAAATAGTGCGCCGTCGCGGTGTGACCTTTGTGATTTGCAAATCCAACCCCAAGTTCAAGGCCCGTCAAGGAAAACCGTCGAAGACCCGTTAACGTCGATCCTAAACCCTGAATGAAAAAGGCCCGGAGTGATCCGGGCCTTTTCTTGTTTTAGCTGGATTTGACTTCAATCCGGCGTGCCTGATACTCAGGTAAGGCGATGCGGTTGAATGAGACGGTCAAAACACCATTTTTGAATTGGGCATCCACACTGTCTTCATCGATATTGTCGGGCAGCGGGATAGCGCGCTGGAACGAACCGTAGCTGCGCTCCATTCGGTAGTAGTTTTTGTCCTCTTTTTCTTCCTCGCGTTTGTGCTCACCACTCAGGGTGAGCATGCCGTTGTGGACTTTGAGGCTGATGTCTTCTGCTGTCATGCCTGGCAGTTCTGCACTTACTTCGAATCGATTTTCGGTTTCCGACACATCAATCGCAGGTGTGAATCCTGACCAGCTACGGAAGTCTTCGGCAGATGGGTCGCGGAAATCGTTAAAGAACGAGTCAAACATTCGGTTGATTTCCCGGTGCAGCGATACGACCGGGTGTTGGTCTGGTGTTTCGCTGCGTACCGGCTTCTTGGTCCAGGGTAAATGGGTTAAAAACGTCATCTTTCCCTCCTTATTGCACCCGCACATCGATCTTGCGTGGCAGGGCTTTTTCTTTCTTGCACAGTTTGAGCGTCAATAGGCCGTTATTCAGATGGGCCTCAATTTGGTCGCTGTCCACATCTTCAGGCAGATTAAAACTGCAGCTGTAATTCTGTGGTTGGTACTCGCAATGAACCAAACGGCCTGGTGGCTCATCGGTTGAGGCTTGAACGGCGTTCAGGGTGAGCATGGATCCCTGGGCTTTCAGGTCGATCCCACCCTCTTCCACGCCGGGTATTTCAATTTCAAGGACATAGGCATCGGTTGCATGCCAAATGTCAACCCGTGGGCGTACGGCAGGTTCCGTGTTTGTTTTTCTTTCCAGTGTCGTTGTGGTCATGTCGTCCTCTCCTTAGGCTGTCTTTACAGGGATCACGCGAGGTTTTTCGCTCTCATGCATGTGCAACATCACATGCAGCATGCCGTTCTTGTAGTGTGCCTCCACATTCGAATCATCGATTCGAAAGGGAATGCGAATACGTCGATCAAAGCGAACAGGACCGCGTTCTCTGCGCAGCACCTGACCTTGGCGCTCAATCTCGGGTGCGGAACCGGTCACGCGCAAAACATCGTCTTCCACGCTGATTTCAATATCGGACGGATCGAAACCGGGAACACGGACATCGATGCGCGCTGTCTCTTCGTTTCGATACATATTCATGAGGGGTCCCATGGTTTGCCGTTTGGGCGTCAATTCATCCATGAGCCTGTAGGCGGTGAGTGGGTGTAACCAGTCAAACAACATGATGGTCTCCTTTTATTCTGTTCGGGCACGCTTCGCCCGTATCCATTCACAATATATGATCTTAGTTTCAAGTTGTCAAGTTTTTGTACAATAATATGAGCAATAAGCACTCAAGTTTAAATAGTCCAGTCTTTTGGCTTGGCATCGATCGGGGTTTTCGTCTATGCTCCGCGCTGGTGAGGAGATAGGTATGATTTCAACCAGCGATTTTAAAAAGGGATTCCGCTACGAAGATGAGGGTGCCCCGTTCCAAGTGATGGAATTTACGGTTCATAATCCTTCGGCGCGGGGAGCAGCTACTTTGGTGAAAGCGAAGGTACGTAACTTGATCACCGGTCAGGTGTTACAAAAAACCTACAAGTCGGGAGAGCTGTTCGAAGAGCCGGATCTTTCGGTTCGGCAGGCGAGTTACCTGTATGCGGAAGGGTCGGACTTTATCTTTATGGATGGCGAGACCTATGAGCAGTATGTGGTGCCCGGTACCGTAATCGGTGATCTGGAGCCTTGGTTACAGGACGGCTTTGAAGTAAAGTTGATGAGCTACAACGGCGTTTTTATCCAGGTAGAGCCTCCCCAAAGCGTGGTGGTGACGGTCGACTATGTTGAGCCAGCTGCTAAAGGGGACACGGCTTCCGGCAAGGTATTATCCAAAGCCCGCCTGACCAATGGCGTGAATCTTCAGGTGCCTGCATTCATCAAAGAAGGCAGCGAAATCAAAGTGGACCCCAGTACGGGTGAGTATTTGGGACGTGTTTCTTAATAATGTGTCCTGGATGTCGAAAAATACTGGTCATTCTTTTGGCCATCTGTTAGAATTGCGGGCTTTGGGGCGTCCTGTGTGCGGACGCACCTGAAGCGATTCAGTAGAGTGACGAACGTTTAGGAGCAGTTAATGGCAACCAATCGAGGGCCTAAAGCCCGCATTATGAGGCGTTTTGGCGAAGCGATGTTCCGCTCGCCCAAATACCACGGCATTTTGGAAAGACGACCCAATCCTCCGGGCCAACATGGTCCCAAGGCACGCCGTGGCAAGAAAAGTGAATTTGGCAAGCGCCTTGAGGAAAAACAAAAATTGCGTTTTCAATACAATATTTTGGAAAAGCAAATGCGCCGTTATGTGGAACGTGCCTTCCGCAGTAAAGGTGTTTCCGGCACGATTTTGTTACAGATGCTGGAAACGCGATTGGATAATCTGGTCTACCGGTTGGGTTATGCGTCCACCATATGGGGCGCCCGCCAGTTGGTGAACCATGGTCATGTTCAAGTCAATGGAAAACGCGTCGACATTCCGTCCTTTGAATGTTCGGTGGGTGATGAGATTGTGCTCCACGAGAAGATGCGCACCAATGCGCACATTCTTGAAGCGCTCAACTATTGCCCGGCTGGCCTGGTACCTGGATATTTGGAATCCAATCGCGAGTCGTTTTCTGGGAAGCTGGTTTCGTTGCCGAACCGCGAAGACATCCCTGTGAAAATCGACGAACAACTGATCGTGGAATACTACTCCAAGTACGTATAAGCACGACACGCACACATAGGGAAAAGGGAGGCTTCGGCCTCCCTTTTTTTTTGTCAAGTAGGGTTTCACACAGGCGGTGGCTGACCGATCCATTATTGTTGCAGCGCGGGCAAGTGGATTGGGACAAAACGGATCAATCTAGTAAGCGCATGCTCTCCACGATGTCTGGGTAGCGTTTCTTTTCGATGGCATAGTAAGCGCGAAGTAAAGGCTCTTCTATGCCAATTCGCTCTCGTGCATCGGCAATGGTCAGGGACATCAGGCTTTCGTAGTCCACACCTGCCAAGGGTTGGCAATCTGAAACATAGCCCAACCGAACGGCATCCTTAAACACCTGAATATCCGAATCACTGAAGCGATATGGGTCTGGATACAGGTGCTTAGAGAACAGGGTGTACAACCATTCTTCGGTAGATGACACCCGGTTACTGGAGCCCATCGTAAAGCCAATGACAAATGCCTCGTCCTTGGCCAACAATCCTCGGCCCAAGAGGATATGAATCAAGTCATGGGTTCTTAAATCAGTGGCACCGTGGAAGATGTCCAGCCCCGGAAGATCATACTTCGGGTTCTCGACCCATTGAATCAAGAGCGGGATGTCTTTCTGATTCACACCAATGCTTTTCAGTTCTTCATAGACATCTCCGAGCACTCGACCGCCGGCACTCAATGGTATGAACCAAACAGGTAGATTGGGGTCGAACAACTATTTGACCGCGTCTATCTTTTTGAGAATTTCAGCGTCGTCTGTTATGAATCCCGGTTTCACAAGACGTGGGACCAGACGGCGCAGACGTGGTTCGCCCTCGAAGGCAATTCTGAACAAGGGCAATGCCGCATCCACATGACCATTGGATGCCATGGTAGCGGCGGACCAGAAGGCGATCTCTGCGTTTTGGGGCATAAGCGCCATGGCTGCTCGGTAAGCGTTCATGGCGCTATCCAGATCGCCAGCAGCGATGAAGCCATCGCCCTCGTCCATGTGATGGTATGCGCGGCTCACATTGATCAGACGATCCAGTTCAGCCAAAGGGTCCGGGTGATCCTCAACCCGAAGATCCAAAATCTTGTCACGCCAAGGCATACCTGACGCGTCGGTCTTCACGACCAGCATTGCGGCGGATTGTTTCCCGCGTAAGTCGCCGCCTTGCGCTTCAGCGGCTTGAAGTGCGGCCAGCATGCGGGTCGCCAAGTCGCCTTGTGTTTGCTGAAATGCTTTGGCCATTTCCGGCCACACGGTGTTGCGATCCATGATATTGGCTTGCACGGAAAAATGTGTGCCTGTCTGGTGACCGGCCTCAGCGATGCATTTGGCACCGGTATGAGCTGCGACGTCGCCCATGGCATTGGCAAAGGCTACCTGCCGTACATCAGCGTTTTCATCGGCAGCTAAAAGGCCCTCAAGCGCCTGAGCCGGGGTTTTACCGGCTCCCATGAGGGCCAATCCCAGCGGGCCATAGGACGGATCTACCAGTGATTGTGTGGCCACAACACCCACACCGGGTTCGGCCCAGGTTACGACACTGCCCACCGAGAACCAATGAGATTGAACGGCAACCCCCATTTCGCCCCGCTCCGTATCGACTGCAACGATGGAATAGGTGTGGACGGGACGGATCACGTCACTTTGAGCACAAAACAATAGAGCCAACAACATGCGAGCCTCCTAGGCCAATTGATCAGCATGGTCCAATTCTAAATCAATGGACTCACCACAAAAATGAAGCATGATCTGTGCAGTGGCAACCACATCCAATTCACAATAGCGCTTGATGCGATTGAGGTCTTTGTCTTGCCAATAGACGGTACCCACATCAGCCCCGGTCATGTCGGACTTTGGTGAGGGAATGTTCAGGGTGTCAGCGAGTAGGTCGAGCGAGACATACGTGCGATGGTCTCCGAATCGCCAAAGATCCATGGTGTCCAAGAAAGGGATCTCCCAAGGTTTCTTGCCTTGAACCCTCAGCGCTCGAGGAAGTGGCAATCCATGCACCAAGAACCTCCGTCCTAAGTAAGGGAAATCGAATTCTTTGCCGTTGTGGGCGCATAGGTTCCGAATAGGACGCGTCATAAACTGGTCGGCAATCTGACCAAATTCCTGAAGCAGTTGGGCCTCGTCATGGCTGGCAAATGATTTCAAGCGCAGTTGGTATTTCTTGCCGAAAGCTCTGAGAAAACCTGCAGATATGCACACCACACGCCCGAACTCTGCGAAGATGGCGGCCCGATCGGTGTAGAGTTGATCGATAGCTACAGGCGTGTCCAATCCTCGTTGCAGGGTCTCAGCCTTTCGCGCCCATAGTGTTTGGTTTCGTTGCGGGACCGAGGCCCAATCGGGAAAACAAGAAACAGTCTCGATATCAATAAAGAGAATATGTTCCAAATGTTCCGATTGAATCATGGGGGTGCCAAGAATAGAACTGAATAGGGTGCAAGCTCAATGTGTTCGACGCATTCATTGATGGCATCGCCATCAAGCTGGTTGGGAACTGAGCCATGGGGGTAGGCCAGTCTAACATGGGAACACGAGATGCGAACAAAGCCATTCTTGTGACCGGTGCGCCCACGAATCAATGCCCAAAACATGGCCAACGAAGCCCACTTCCCAGATCGTTGATAAACCAATACCTCAAGGCCTTTGGGAGGGTGAGGGTGAATGGCAAAGTTCCCCCCATAACGGCGGATGCGCGAAACCACGGCCCATGTACCTTGAAAGGAACCGTGGTCGGTGATGATTTCAATCGTGGGAAACGTGTAGGTGAACCAGGTTTTGAGACCTGACCAGGCGAATGCGGCTTTGCCTAATCGGTTCTTCAGGCGCTGCGTCGTGTTCTTCAAGGTCGCTGCATCTATGCCCGCACTCCACATCATCAGAAAAGGCTGTTGTCCGGCCAAGCCTGCGCGATGTTGATGGGTCACAAAACTGTCCCAATGCTTCGCTAGGTAAACCGGATTTCGCCTTAGCCCAAACTCGAAAGAAAGCACATTCGCGGTTCCTCGACCCAAAAAAGTGACAGCTTTGAAGTTTGAAGCCAGGGGTGCAAGCAGCCGCATGGTGCCATCCCCGCCGACTACGGTGAGGATGGCATCGCAGTCTCCGTCTCTGCATTCCAGAGCCGGTTCAGTCGGTTTGGTGGGGCGTTCGTCCACCTGGTGTCCCGCCTCCATCAGGAATCGACGAAGACGGGATACCGTTTTGGTGGCGCCTCGTTTCCCGGACACAGGGTTAAAGGCAATGACGAATTTCAGTTAAGCGCCCAGTTTGGCACGCAGGCCCTTGTCGATTTGGTCCAGGAATGCATTGGTGTTCAGCCAGGGCTGGTCCTTGCCCACCAATAAGGCGAGGTCTTTGGTCATGTGGCCGGATTCCACGGTTTCCACACATACCTGCTCCAATGCGTTGGCGAAGTCACCCAGCTCTTTGTGATTGTCGAGTTTGGCACGATGTTGAAGGCCCCGAGTCCATGCGAAGATGGATGCGATGGGGTTGGTGGAAGTCTCCTTGCCTTGCTGGTGCTGACGGTAATGGCGTGTGACGGTGCCATGGGCTGCTTCTGCTTCGCAGATCTCGCCGTCGGGTGTCAGTAGAACCGACGTCATCAAACCCAACGAACCGAATCCCTGTGCCACGGTATCCGATTGCACGTCGCCGTCGTAGTTTTTGCATGCCCAGACAAACTGACCGTTCGTTTTGAGTGCAAATGCCACCATGTCGTCGATGAGGCGGTGCTCGTAGCTGATACCCGCCGATTCAAAGCGGCTGGCGAACTCTGCGTCGTAGACTTCTTGGAAGAGGTCTTTGAATCGACCGTCGTAGGCCTTGAGGATGGTGTTTTTTGTGGACATGTATAGCGGCCATTTACGAGCCAGTGCATAGTGCATACACGATCTTGCGAATCCGCGAATGGACTCGTCCAGGTTGTACATACCCATGGCAACCCCAGCGTGGGGGAACTTGAACACTTCAAATTCCTGAGGTGCGCTGCCGTCATCGGGTGTAAAGGTCATGGTGAGTGTGCCGGCACCGGGGACTTTGAAATCGGTTGCTCGATATTGGTCGCCGAAGGCATGGCGTCCAATGACAATGGGGTATTCCCAACCTGGCACATAGCGCGGTACGTTGCGGCAGATGATCGGTTCTCGGAAAACGGTTCCTCCGATGATATTGCGAATGGTTCCGTTTGGGCTCTTCCACATCTTTTTGAGTTTGAACTCTTCCACCCGCGCTTCGTCAGGCGTGATGGTGGCACACTTGATGCCCACCTTGTGTTTGATGATGGCATGGGCTGCATCCACGGTAATTTGGTCGTTGGTTTGGTCCCGCGATTCAATGCCCAAATCAAAATACTCAATGGGCAGCTCCAGGTAGGGCGTAATCAATCGGTTCTTGATGAATGCCCATATGATGCGGGTCATTTCGTCGCCGTCGAGCTCGACAACGGGGTTCTTCACTTGGATCTTAGTCATGCATTTCCTCTTTCATTGATGGGTTGTTTGGATGGGGCGCTGCTCAAAAATGTTCGCGAAGGCTGTATGTGCGGCCTTCGTTCTGCTTCTTCAAATAATCGGTGAGTGGCGCAAAGTAATCGAGTAATGGCTTGGCTGACACGTCAGAGCCCAGATGTTCCTTCATCACGGCCCGCCAGTCTTGAGTGGCACCTAAGCGCAACACGCCATCTAGGAATTGACCGGTTTCCTTGCTGCCAAAGTAATTGGTGTTGCGCACATCTTGTTTCAACAGTTTGGTGGCAATGTGCGCATGAAACTGGTGAAGCAGCACGTAAGAAATAGCGTAGTCGTAATATTGTGCAGCGTCGTTATTAATGTGCGTTTTGGTGGCCGCATCACAATAGGCTTCCCCGCGCTCGGATGGAGGTTGAATGCCTTGAAAGTCACGCACGTATTGCCACCACCGCTGGTTGTATTGGTCCACAGGTAGGTCGTCCGCATACAAATCGTGTTCAAAATGAGTCATCACGCCTGCAGACCAAGGTAGAAAGACCACATAGTCTAAGGCTTCTTTCAATAAGACCTGGATTTCGTCCGTCTGGGCGTCGGCAGGCAAAAGCTCACGTCCTTGTAAAAAAGCCTTTTGCATCGACGCCAGCCCAAGTAGTGAGCCAATGGCTTCGTGAAATCCGCGGTTGGCGCCTTCTCGCAGCAATGGGGGTACTTCGGGCCTGGTGTAACTGAGGTAGTAATAGATATGGCCCAGTTCGTGATGTGTGGTTTGGTACCAACGGGAGTTGGGTTGCACGCTCATCAATGAGCGGACATCGCGATCCAGATCCATGTGCCATGCGCTGGCGTGATTATTCTTCTTGTATGGGGCATCGGACGGCAACGGGTAAAGGGAAGACTTTTCATAGAACACGGCGGGTAGGGGCTCAAAGCCGAGGCTGACATAGAAATTCTCAGCCTGCTTGACAACCCATTCGGGTGTTTTCTGGGCAAGGATCCCGTCCAGATCAAACCCTTCCACGTCCACCATGGCCGTCCAGTCCTGTCCCCAGCGATTGGGAAGCCAGTGCGCAGGCAAGAGTTCGGGCACTTGATCCACCTTGTACTTGCGAGCTAGCTCATAACGAGCCCAGGTGTGTAATTCTCGATAAAGGGGCCAGACTTCTTCAATGAACTGACGATTGAGTTTCATCATTTCGTCGGTGGACATGCCGTATGCAGAAACCTGATAGTCAAAATAGTTGGCGAAGCCAAGGGCCTTGACCGTCTCGTTTCGCAACTGAACCAAGTCGGCCAGTCCAGACTTGAGACTTCTACCGACCTCTTTGGACGATTCCCAAGCCACCAGCCGCTCGTCAATGTCTTTGGATGTGGCGAGTAAATCGTCCAGATCATTGGCGGAAACAGACTTGTCTTTCAATTTGAAATCGAAACCGAAAAGCGCGGCATTCTGTTTGGCTTCAGCGGCAATGCGTTTGGCTACCAATTCAGGAACGGTTTGAGGGTTGTTAGCTGCCAGATAAAGAATCTGCTCAATCTGTTTACGCTGTAACGGATCCAATTCCGTTTTCAGCAAAGCCCGAGCTTGCTCGATATGTTTCGTGGAGCCAGTAAACGCCGCTAATGCCTGGTTGGCAGCCTCGACCTTGGCCTGAGTCTGAGTGTCGCCTTCAACAATGCGGGTGTTGGCTTCCCACTCCGCTTGTGAAGAAGCGTAATAGAGTGCCATGTATTGTTTGTTGTAGGCTGCAATAAAGGTGTCAGCGTCATTTTCTGCGCCGATGCCTGGATGTGCGCACAGGGCGAGCGCGAGTAAGAGCGTCATTTCATGTCCTCCGGAAGCAATGCGGGCTAGGGCAGCCACGTAGGCACGTCTGGCGAGTTGCCGAGGTCTGTGACGGCTTTCGAAAGGAATTCCGTCACGCGTGCCAAGTAATCATAATCTATTTGCTCGCGATGGTCAGTGGGTTGGTGATAATCAGGAAAGGAAAAACTAGCGCTGATCGTGTGGGCTGGAATCCCAGCATCCACAAATGGAGCATTGTCGCTGCGCCTGAAATAGGCTTCTGAGTACTCTGGGTGCGCATAGACGGAGACGGTGCCCGACTCCGCGAGGCGCTGTATCTGTGCGGGCAAGGTGCTTCGGTAGAAACCGGTCATTGCCAATGCGCCTGGCTTGATCCCATCGGGCCTTGCCATGTCGTCTGTCCTCCCCAATTGTTCTAGATTGATCATGGCCATCATCGATTTGAGGGGAACGGGAGGGTTTTGGACAAAAGAGCTCGAACCCAGCAAACCCAGTTCTTCGCCGAAAAAGGCCACAAACAACACACTGCGTTTGGGTGGGTTCCTCCGCAAGAGACGTGCGCATTCAATAAGAGCGGCTATGCTGCTGGCATTATCGTTGGCGCCGTTCCAAATCAAATCTCCGTCTCCGTTCATGGGACCGCGAGGTATGTCGTCTGCCAGGGCATGGCCGACATGATCGTAGTGCGCCCCAACGACGACGTAGGTCTCAGCAAGGGAAGGGTCGCTTCCACGTAAGATACCGACGGGGTTAAGTAAATCTATGGGCGTGGTCTTGCTTGCGCCAAATTGAAAAGTCACAGTTCCCGAGGAACGCAACATGTTCCAGGTGTCTGAGTTGACAGCCACCAAAGGTGTTTCAGTGGCCAGTGGAGAAAGATGTGGGGATCCTTGTTCAGGGGCTTGAACGCGAATCACCATCAACCCACATTGTGTCTGATGGATGGCTGCAAATTCCGCCTGGGTTCGTGGACCCCGTGGTAGTGTGGCTGCCTCGTGTCTCAATAGGGTGTTAAGCGCTTTATAGTCATCGAGATGACGCCAAATGAGTTGGCTTGCGACCGTATCTTTTAGCGCACTGATCAACAATCCCTGTGCGTCACGGAGGTCAGTGGACAACGTGATGGGCATGGGCACGTAAGCATCTGCTTGTACGTGATGTGCATATTCATCGTTGATGGGCTTGAGTCCCTCGCTTTTGAACTGGTCCATGATATAACTAGCGGCGCGGTCCAATCCACCTGAAGGCGTGGCTCGACCCAACAGCGCATCATCGGCCAGGAAATAGACATGCTGAGTCACCCGTTGCACAAGCGAGGGTTCGGCATCGTCGACGACGAGGAGTAGGGCAAATAGGGCCAGCAAAACAATCAGAGAATATCTACGGTGCCTAAACTTTTCAAGGGTTTTGAACGTCTTGTTTTTCAATAACCGGTTCCAGTGAATCTGTGCGGAAGATCTCAAGTTGCGATAACATAGTGACGGTATGGGGTTTCGCAGAGAAGACGATGAAACAAAGCTCCTTTTTTGATGTACCGCCGGCTCCAGACGCCGGGCTATTTGGCTATGAATACGACCCTGATCATAGTTTGGTCGTGGTGATCGGTGTGCCCTGGGAGCCGACGGTTTCCTATGGCCGCGGAACGTCGCAAACGCCAAGAGCTTTGGTGCCGGCCTCTCACCAACTGGATCTGTTTGACCCGCTGGTGAATGGAAGTTTCGGGGCGTGCGTGGGCATGCTACCGCTCAACCCCAATTGGCTTGAGCTAAACGACCAGTGTTGTGGGAAAGCGGCACCGATTGTCGCAGCCGGAGGCGTGATCTCGGACGATCTTCAGTCGGATCTGGCGTTTATCAATGCTTGTTCCGAGCAGTTGAATCGCGAGCTGAAAGCTGAAGTCACTGCATTGTTGGACACAGGGAAGGTGGTCGGCATTCTTGGCGGCGATCACTCCAGTCCTTATGGTTCCATTTTGGCGCATTTCGATCGATATCCGCGCATGGGCGTGTTGCATATTGATGCACATGCAGATTTACGAGTTGCCTACGAAGGCTTTTTACATTCTCACGCCTCCATCATGTACAACCTCATTCATGAAATACCGGAGTTGTCGCGTTTGGTGTCGGTTGGGATCCGTGATTATTCCGAAGACGAATTCAGGATCGCGGAGAATCACCCTTCCATTCGGACGTATTATGATCGCGACCTCAAGCGTCAGTCTTATCGTGGGCGAACCTGGGATGATGTCTGCAGGGAAATTTGCGACCAGCTGCCCACTGACGTTTACGTTTCGTTTGATGTGGATGGACTCAATCAACAGTATTGTCCCCATACAGGGACGCCAGTGCCCGGTGGTCTTTCTTACGGGGAGGCCATTCACTTGCTGGAATCGGTGGTTCATTCCGGCAAGAGGATTATTGGCTTCGATTTGGTTGAGGTGGTGCCGAACCTCTCGTGCCCGACTGACGAGTGGGATCTAAACGTGGGCGCCCGTTTGTTGCACAAACTATGTTGTTTGGCCTATGTCAGTCGACGTTGAGCCAACAGATTCTGAAATTATTCGGGCACCGCGCTTACGGGTGAAGTAATTCCACGCCCATTGCGTCATGACCAGGATCTTGTTGTCGAACTCGATCAGGTAAGCGATATGAATGATGGCCCAGATTACCCAAGCCATGAATCCCGACGCACGGACGGTGCCTAGGTCCGCGACAGCAGCGTTGCGTCCAATCACTGCAAGTATGCCCTTATTCCAGTACCTAAACGGCTCGTTGTCGCGTTGAGTCATGTGGTTGGTGATGTATTGGCCCGCATAGCGACCCTGTTGCATGGCCACGGGTGCGATCCCAGGCAGTACTTTTCCTTTAGCGTCTTTGACATGGATCATATCGCCCAGAAACAGAACCCGATCATCGCCGGGTGCCGTTAATTGGGGCGTGGTGAACAGACGTCCAGACCGATCGCGTTCACAGCCAAAGGCAGACGCGAGATGTTCGGAGATCTTAAGGCCCTGAACGCCTGCTGCCCAAAGCGCTGTCTGGCATGGCACCCATTGGGTGCCCTGATCGTTCTGTATGGAAATGCCCTCGGCCGTGATGTTGGTGACCCGCGTATGGGTGCGTACCGTCACACCCAATCGGGACAGTGAAGCCTTGCCCTTGTCTGATAATTTTCGGGGAAAACCAGAGAGAATTGAGGGGCCGGCTTCCAGTAATAGGATTTCTACTTGGGCGGGATTGATGTTGCGGAAATTGTTCTTGAGTGTCGCGTGCGCCAATTCCCCAATGGCACCGGCAAGCTCCACACCCGTGGGACCGCCACCAATGATAGCAAACGTCATCAAAGCCTTGCGCGCAGCGGCGTCCGTTTCCAATTCGGCGCGTTCAAAGGCATCTAGGATACGTGACCTCATATCAAGCGCATCTTGGAGTGTCTTCAGAGACGGGGCGTGGTTGCGCCATCCGTCATGCCCGAAATAGGCGTATTTTGCACCGATCGCAATGATCAAGTAATCGTAGGGATAATGCCTTTGATGTCCGATGACTTCACGATTTTCGCCATCCACCGAGACCATTTCGTCTTGGTAGATGGTGATGTTCTTTTGTCGGCTAAGAACCGCTCGAATAGGAGATGCAATATCGCCAGGTGACAGACCTCCCGTAGCAACCTGGTAGAGTAACGGCTGAAATAGATGATAATTGTGTTTGTCGATCAAAGTGATTTGAACGTTTTTGTTCTTGAGGCTACGGGCGGCCTGCAGTCCAGCAAAACCACCACCCACAATCACCACGCGTGGTTGCACATTAGGGAGTTGATTCATGGATAGTTTCCCTTCTGATTTGAAAGCGATCCCCCAAGACCCTTACGCATTGTTTTCGCAATGGTATGAAGCAGCCGAACGCGAAGATCCAGACTGTTTCAATGCTGTTTCGTTAGCGACCGCCGACCAGCAGGGCCGGCCCAGCAACCGCATGGTTCTGCTGAAGCGTTACACGCAGCAGGGCTTCGTATTTGCGACCAATTACGAAAGTCGCAAAGGCAGGGAGCTCGGTGCCAACCCCTTCGGGGCCCTCTTGTTTTGGTGGTCTGGGCTAGGCAGACAAGTACGCATTGAGGGTCGGGTTGAGAAAACCGATCGATCGGTAAGCGAATCCATTTTTGATGAACGGCCCCGTGCCAGTCGTTGGGCGGCGATGGCCTCCCATCAGTCCAAACCCTTGCAATCCCGTGATTCGCTACTGAAACGATTTGAGTCTCTTTCAGGGACGGAACCGCAATGTCCACCACATTGGGGTGGATTCCTACTTCGTCCAGAGGCGTTTGAGTTTTGGATACATGTCCCGTCACGTTTACACGATCGTGTCCAGTTTCTATGGCGAGACGACGGATGGCAATTGAGTCGCTTGTCGCCCTAAAGGTAAAAGTGTTTGAAAACCCAAACGCTTGGCGCGTTCGTAAGACAGGCGTCTTCAATCACGAATTCATGGGGAAAATAGGTTTCGGGAATCTCGAATGAGGTCTGCGGTAGAGAGCCTGATGCGTCCCGCAGAAAGAGGCGAAGATATGCCTTGCCCTTTTTGATCTCGCTGCGAAGCGAACGCAGCTCATCGTCGAGGTCTTCACGACTGAATCCAAGTGAAGAAAGCGTATCGATGGTGACTTCGTCCGTGCGATCTAATGTCTCTTGATCGATTTTGAAGCGCAGGTCCAGGATGCCGTATTTGATCAGCGTCATTTCACATTCCGGAAGTGTGGGTCCGTCAAACGTCAAAGAAGATCGGATACGCTTTTCCAGATGGGGCGTTACATCGTGGGGCATCGATCGCAGGGATTCAATCGTGGTGGTAAGACCAATTAATGGTCGAAATGAAGCATAGCGAAGGTTTTTAGTCAGTTTTGTAATGCTTGCGTTCATGGTGGTACACCTATAGTTCTTCCACCCCTTACCGTCCTTATCGGAGCCAAGTGTCGCGCACTTGAGCTATATGGAGGAACGCTCATCCTTCGTGATTTGTTTCATAAACGTGCACCGCAACGCCTGCAAAACAGGGCATCTCTAGCGTGGATCTCGCACGCGCACGAGGGACAGGCCTGTGTGGTTTCATCAACCGGAGGCAACCGCGTCAGTTCCGCAGTGACGATTCCGGTCGGTACCGCAATAATGCCGTAGCCCAGGACCATGACTATGGCTGCCAACGCCTGTCCCAAAGGGGTGTTTGGCGCGATATCGCCGTAGCCCACAGTCGTGAGTGTCACGACAGCCCAATAAATACTTAGGGGTATGGAAGAAAAGCCATTGCGTTCCCCTTCAACCACATACATCAATGACCCCAGCACGACGACCAAAACGGCTACCGAAAACAAAAACACCGTGATCTTGCGCCGACTGGCATGTAGAGCGGCCCTCAATTGATGGGCTTCTTGTAAATAGGTGACGAGTTTGAACACACGAAACACACGCAGCACGCGTAGAACGCGAATTACGGTCAAGTATTTGGTGCCCGGTATGAATAAGCTCAAGTAGGTGGGAAGAATGGCCAATAGGTCGACGACACCAAAAAAACTGGCTGCATAGCGCAGTGGTTTCCGCACGCAATAAAGCCTAAATACATACTCAATCGTGAATAAGATGGTAAACGCCCACTCGAGTTGGTCCAATAAGGGGCCATACTGTGATGTAAAAGGCTGAACGCTGTCTAACATCACGACCAAAACGCTGGCCAGGATCGTGCCAATGAGAATGGTGTCAAACCATTTTCCAGCTGGCGTATCCGCCTCAAAAATTATTTGATGGAGTTCTTCTTTGAGCCGAGACATGGCGCTATATTGCCACAGCCGTTGGATGTTGGCGAAGGCGTTTACACCTTGGACGCCAATGTCCGATGGGAATCTGGGGGTGCACCGGGCAGCATGACCAACAATGGTGACCTTCCGCTCCTACATAAAAAAGACTGCTAAGGTCTAGACAAAGTGGGCTCGGATCGCGCGGATCCAGGCTTGTGTTCGATCGGTAAGTTGCCCATTTTCAGTGAGTAATCTCCCCGGAACCACCAAAATACCCAAATCGTCGCCGAAGGTGATTTGGTCACTGGCCTCAGGAATACGCAAAAAGAAAGCTTCGTTGTGTCCATCCACAGTACGTCGATGCGTTTGCGGATAGCGAAACGATGCGGAGCCATCAGCGTTCAAGCGCCAAACGCCACTGGCGGGTGCAGACTTTAGTACCACGTCGGTTTGCTCCGTGTGCTTGATGATCAGTTGTCCCCAATTATCGTTTTCATCAAGATCCGACCATCTTTGATTCAACTCTTGTAAGTTGAAATCGAGTTTCAGATTGCGGTATTCGGCGAGATGGAACAGAAATAGGGGCGCGTCGGCGTGGGCAAACGCCGCGAGATTGGTCAGTGGACTCAAACCCGTCAGCCGGGGATTGAGTTCACCTAAGTACAAGGTGTCTGTATCTTGGTCAATCAGCCAGTCCACTTCAAAATAGCCGCGGTAACCCAAAGCCTGAATCGCATTTCCGATCAGCATGGTTTGATGGCTTGCTTGCTTGCGTTGGGCATCACTGAAGGCGCCGGCAGCGATTTCGTTGCCAGCCCAACCTCCTTTGTACGGTGTGAGCTCGCCGAATCCAACGATTTCTGTGGAAAGTGGGCCCACAACCGTACCACTGCTGGTCACACAACCTTCCACGGCCGCTTGACGCGGGCGAATGCGTTTCATGATCTTGACTTCACGCTCGGCGGCTATGTGCGATTGGACGAGATCAAAATCGTCCCTGGACGAAATAAAGAACGTCGTCTCGCCGCTATCGCCGTAAGGAGTCTGAACCACCAGATCGGGGCCCAAATGCTTGGACAGTGAGCGTAGGTCATCATAGGTTTGGACGCTGCCGAGCACGTTAGGCACCGATGAGACGCCCGCGCTGTCCGCGATGCGCGTGGTTTCCAGTTTATCGTCAATGCGTCGGCGCAAGTCAGCGGGCGGAAAGATCAACTGCAGGTCCAACTCACGGGCCAATGATTCGGTTTCCTCATCAAAAAAGAGCAGCGTTAAAAGGCCGGGCCCAAATGACCGAATATGATTGCGGACTTGTGGCAGTTTCAATAGGTGATTGTTCATCGCTTCCAGCGTGTCGAAGGGAAACGTATTGGCCACGGGTTGTGGCGGCACCAGAATTCTTGGATGGAGACTGTCAAAACAATCGGAATAATTGACCCAGCGAAAACCCCGAACCCACTCGTCCATGCCCAAAAGCGTATAGGGCGTGGCGCACACATGCCAGATCGGTGTGGTGTCGCGGTAGAAAAAACGTCTCAGTGAGGATAAGTCTTTGATGATCATCGTGTCTCCAAAAGATCGTCTTGCATCAGCCTGAGTCCCATTTCCGGGTTATAACCGTGTATCTCGTTCACATCCACTGCCATTAAGAACTCCAATATTTCCTCCGAAATGATTTGGCCTGGTACAAGTACGGGAAAGCCCGGCGGATAGGGCGTTACAAAATTGGCGGAAACCAAAGTGCTGCCTGTAGCCATCGCCAATTTGATTTCGGAAAGCGGCAGATAGGTAATGCGGTTTTCGTTGGCCGAGAGGAAAAACGCTCGACGCATGTTCCCTACATTCAGGTGCGCATCATCTGCATCTTTGAAGGCCGGGTGGAAATCTGAGAAATTGGGCAGTAGGGGTGGGTTGGATGTGAGTCTTAGTATACTTTTTTGAACCACGGCGGCTTTATGTGGGTTCAGTTGGTCATTGCGTTCGTCAGTTTCTTGTGCCATTTGAGCAAGAACTTCCATCAAATGCGCCACCGCTCCACGGGTCGTGCCAATGTGCGTCATGAACAGGATGGTATTTCTCGTAGTCTTGTTGACTTGAATATCGTGTTCCTCAATGAGCTTCTTTTTGTAGGTGGTTCCCTCAATACCCGATCTACCGACATACAGTGTGAGTCGTGTGGGGTCCAGGCAAAACTCGTCCTGAAGCCATGATTTGTCCATCAGAGACCAATTGGTGCGGGCCTCGCGATAGCTGGCAAAACCAGATTGTCTGAATTCGGCCGGTATCAAGTCGCCGGTCGTCAAGAGGTCGAAATACTTAGAGATGGACTTGTGGTTACGTAGTCGTTCTCGAAGCGTCAGTGCCAATTGAATGGCATTCTGTACCAATTCATATCCCTCGAATTCCACTTGCCGCCGGCCCAGATCCAGCGACGCCAGAATGGGGTAATTGGCAGAGGTAGAAGTGTGGGTAAGGTATGCTTGATGAAACGACTCCTCCACAGAACGCTCAAATTCCTCGTCGTAGATGTGAATCATCGAACCTTGGCGGAAACTCGTTAATGTCTTATGTGTGGATTGCGTGACATAAACCCTGATCTTAGCGCGATCGGGATCAGCCTTGAGACGGCCCATCCACTTGTCTGGGTCTGGATTGGCATCAAAAGCATGCTTCCACTTCTTGTATTTGTGGCGATAGTCTTCCGATGCGAACTTTTCCTGCAGTGACTTGGCTGCCGCCATGCCTGTTCGCTGCCGGTAAATAGGGGTGAAATACGCAAAAGCAAACCAAGCCTCATCCCAAATGAAGATGAGGTCAGGATGGATTGCCAGCATTTCTTCCATGACCTGTTCGGGATTGTAGACAATGCCATCGAACGTGCAGTTAGTGAGAAGTAGCACTTTGACCCTGTGAAGCTGGCCTTGATCGCGCAGATTTAGGAGGTGACGCTTCATCTCGCGGAGCGGAACACCACCGTAGAACGAATAGTCGGCAATGGGGTAGGGGTTCATGTAGAGCGGTGTAGCACCGGTCAGCACCATCCCGTAGTGATGGGACTGATGGCAATCTCTCGTCGCCATCACGATGTCACCCGGCCCCGAAATGGCTTGCAGGACGATCTTATTCGCGGTTGATGTACCGTTGGTAACAAAAAAACTTCGTTTGGCACCGAATGCGCGGGCAGCAGCAGTTTGAGCATCCTTGAGGCTTCCCACCGGCTGCAACAACGAGTCGAGTCCGGCGGTGGTGGCTGAGGTCTCGGCCATGAATACCCGTGGGCCGAAGAAATCTTCCATCTCCCGAATCCAGTGAGATTTAGAGACCGACTTACCTCGAGCAATGGGCAGGGCATGGAAGACACCTGTAGGACGGGCGCTGTAGGTCTTTAGTGCCGTGAAGAACGGCGTCGCATAACGGGCTCTAATTCCCTTCAGAATGGAAAGATGGAGCTCGCGATAATCTTCCTGTCTAAAAAAGACTCTTCGAAACTTTTGGCCTGTTTTCCCTGCGAATTTCTCTATGGGAGCGTCGGTCACCAGGAACAGGTCTAGATTGGGTCGCAAGCGATTAAGTGCAAGACCCAACTCGATTCCAATCTCCGCATCTTCCTTGCGAGACATATGGTGCAAAGATTGGGTCGGGTCAAAAAAGGGGAAGGTGTTTTTGGATTCGATTGGGAAACCATAACGGATCACAACCGATTGGATGTGGAAGTTAAGCGAAGTGGCAATGAGGGCGTCTTCAAATGACGGTACCACCACCAGGTCATAGACAAACTCATCGTCGTCGGTTTGAAAATCGCGCAACATGCTGCGCAGTTTGTCCACCTCGTCCTCGGGCAGGTCGTCGACAACCAATACTTCGAAGTAAGGACGTTCGTCTAACATCAAGGTTGGCTGAGGGAGACGATCGGGGTTTTGCGGGTCTGGCCAGGGCTCGTTTTCGTCCAGATACACGCGATAGGCGTGAGAGACCAACATGCGCACGACAAAACTTGCCAGCATGGACATTTCGTGGCGTTCGTTCGCCTCGAAATAGGCCATCAGACGCTGAACGATGCGTACACCGGGATAGCAAAAATAGGATTCGATGAGCGCTAATTCGTGAAGCGTCTCAGTAAGGGTCTTAATGAGCGTTTTGGTCGGCTTTTCTGATTCCACCCACTCCGCTGCCAGTGTTTTTACGTCTTGCCATTTGTCCGTACGCAATCGAGTGGCAGTGAAATAGGAAGCCAGTGATGGTTTGGTGACGGTCTTGGTCATTTGGGTCTCTTGTTGATACCGCAAGGGGTGCCACGTTTGGGTTTTTCGAGCCGACCCAAGGCGTTGAGGTACTGAGATCGGTAGCCTTTTTGGTAACAAGGGAAATCAAATGCCCGGTCCCTGAAACTCTTGAGCGGTTGTCCCAATCCACGCAATCCGAGTTCACGCCCGCGCGAGACGCGGTCCAAATCTATTTCGATGGGAACGTCTTCAGAATGAGTGCCGCACTGGTGGAGGACATCTCCCGACGGACCGACAAAAATCGAACGGCCGTTTCCGCCATCGTCCAAACCATTGACGTCGATCACGAAGCACTGGTTCTGGGCAGCCGTCGCACGAACAATTGCCAGCTCCACATCGCGGTCAATAGTATCCGTAAATGTGGGATGAATGATGACTTCAGCACCCTGGCAAACCAGCCAGCGTGTGGTTTCAGGAAACCACATGTCGTAGCAAATGGATACGCCAAATCGACCCACATCTGGGACGTCAAAAACAAACGGCTCTGTACCTGGAGTGATGCCTTGTTCGTAAGGGGCAAAGGGAAACATCTTTTTGTGCCGACCCACCACCTCGCCTTCTGGATTAATCACGGGTGCCACATTGAAAAGTTGATGATCCTTGACTTGGTACATGGAACCTGGGATCAGCCAGATTCCATGTTTTTTGGCCATTTGGCAAAACGCCTGTTCAAGTGGACCGTCCTCGGGCTGTGCGTTCTGAACGTCATGACCGCAAGCTGCCAGTTCGGACAACACAACCATCTGGACCCAGGGAAACTGGTCCAGCAGGTTGTCCAGGTGTGCTCGTATCTTGATCATGTTGTCGGCGTTGTTCTTGATTTCCAGTTGAATCCCGGCGATGGCAAAATGTCTCATGAAATACTCACTAGGCGATCCATACGGTTTTGAGGTTGATGAACTCGAACAACCCTTCGGCGGCCAGTTCCCGACCAAACCCCGATTGCTTGGTGCCTCCAAAGGGAAGTCTCGGGTCAGACTTGACGAGTCCATTCACGAAAATTGAACCTGAATCCAGCCTGGGGGCGAGCCATTCTATCCGTGAGAGGTCCCGGGTCCAAACGGATGCACCCAATCCAAACGAGGTGCAATTGGCCAATTCCACGGCGTTTTGTTCATCGGTAAACGAGAAAACCTGGGCTACCGGACCAAAAAATTCTTGTTGCGCGGGCACCGATAGATGACTGTGTCCTGACAGGACTATGGCGGGATGGAAGTACCCCACTTCAGGTACATGCTGGGTCTGACCTTGAATCAATGCGCCGTGTTTTTGGGCTTCATCCACCTGATGAACGAGTTGATCCCGCAAATCGGCTCTGGCGAGTGGACCCATGTTGCACCCTTCCAAGGGATCACCAATGGTCAACTCGGTCATTGCTTGGGTCAATCGTTCTGTGAATTCCGCATAAGCACTTGCCGCTACCAGAAATCGTTTTGCGGCAATACAACTCTGACCACTGTTCAGGCAGCGAGAAAAGGTGCCGATTTTGACTGCCTGTTCCATGTCGGCATCATCAAACACGATAAAAGGATCACTACCTCCCAGTTCTAGCACCATGGGCTTCAAGGCACGTCCTGCTTGTGCGCCTATTTCTTGTCCAGCGCGTGTGCTGCCAGTAAGACTGACGCCCCGAATCCGAGGGTCTGCAATCAACAAGGATGCCTGTTGGTTGGACAGAAACAGATTCTGGAACACACCTTTGGGCAAGTGACGCTTGCCTAGGTTTTCGATTGCAAGGGCACATTGGGGGGTATTCGGCGCGTGCTTCAAGATCACGGTATTACCCGCAGCCAGAGCAGGGGCAGCGCAACGAAACACCTGCCAGAATGGAAAATTCCAAGGCATGATGGCCAGAATCGTACCCAGGGGGTCCTTTCGCGCATAAGCTGCAGACCCGTCGGATTCCAAGGGCTCTGTGGCCAGGAAATCGGCCGCCTGTTCGGCGTAAAAACGACATACCCAGGCACATTTCTTGGCTTCAGCTATGCCTTCACTCAGTGGTTTGCCCATTTCCGACGCCATGAGTGCTGCTAAATCTTCAGCGTGTGATTCAAGATCTTGAGCGATGGCCAACAGGGCCTGAGTTCGAGTGCCAAGGCGCTCATGACGCCATGTCAAAAACGCCTGATGTGCTCGAGCAAGTGTTGCTTCAAGTTGTGGGTCGCTGTGACATGGGAATTCTTTGACCAACTTTTCAGTGGTTGGATTCAAGCTTCGATAGGTACTAGTCATGAACGTCGCTCACTGCTAGGGACAGCGCTTCCAATCCCTCAACGAGGGTTTGGTCTTGGATGGTCAGCGGCATGAGGAGACGGATAACATAACCCGAAGCGGTCATAATCATCAAACCGCGAGCTAAAGCAGCCTTAACAATCCTGCTCGCCATCTTTTTGTCGGGCTCGCCACTTGGCGTGACCACGTCCATGGCGCACATGGCACCTAACCGCCGCGGGTTGGCAATGAAGGTATACCTGTCGCTGAGTTCCTGCAGCATATGCTCGGTTTTTTCACCAATCCATTCGGCACGGGCACAAAGATTCTCGGTTTCAAAGACATCGAGTACCGCAAGCGCCGCTGCACAGGAAACTGGGTTACCGCCATAGGTTCCTCCGATACCCCCTATTTGTGGCGCGTCCATAATGGCCGATTTCCCCGTAACCGCTGACAGTGGCAAACCGCCCGCCAGTGATTTCGCCATGGTAATCAGATCTGGCTGCACACCGTAGCGTTCCACGGCAAACATGGATCCGCAGCGACCAAAACCGCTTTGGATTTCGTCGGCAATCAAAACGATACCGTGTTGGTTGCACACATCCCGCAGGTAACGCATGGCATGGGGCTTCATGGGCAAGAAACCGCCCTCGCCTAAGACGGGCTCAAATACGATGGCTGCAATTTCATGGGGTTCGATATGGTAACTGAATAACCGATCGATGGCCTTTTTCACTGGGGCGAGGTCATCAGCCATCCATTGCAGTTGATGGGTGTAAAAGGGTGCATAGGGCAGACGGTAGATTTCTGGCGCGAAAGGGCCAAAACCAGAGGTGTATGGCTGCACTTTGCCTGTGAGCGTCATGGAAAGTAGCGTGCGGCCGTGGAATCCCCGCTCAAAAGCGATGACGGCCGGGCGTTTGGTGGCGCTGCGCGCGATTTTCACTGCGTTTTCGACGGCTTCCGCGCCGCTATTGAACAGAACGGTCTTGTTAGGTCCTGGAATAGGCGCCAAAGCGTTGAGACGTTCCGCCAATTCTAAGTACGGCTCGTACATGGCCACGTGCCAGCAAGCATGTAGGAGTGAATCGGCCTGTTGGCGAATGGCCGCGACCACCTTGGGGTGATTGTGGCCCACGTTCAAGGTGCCGATGCCGCCACAAAAATCGAGATAGCGCTTGCCGTTGGGGTCCCAAACATAAGCGCCCTCGGCGCGCTGCACCACAAGAGGCGACACGTGGAAAGGGCCGCGGGGTATCGCCTGCTCCCTGCGTTTGAGAAAATCGTTTTGCGACATGAGCGCTCCTTGATCCCGTAGGGCGTCCCTGGGAATGAGCTGAAATATATGTGTTTCCCATAGGCAACGCAATGAGATCGTTGTGTTTGTCTTTGACCACCATAACATGACGAAAAGAGGTATCTTAGTGGGGCCGCAACAACTGGGATGGATATGGACCGAATCGCCGACAGTAAGGACAAAATGGATCGAATACGCATTATCTTGGGAGACATTACCGCAGCCGACGTAGACGCAATCGTCAATGCGGCAAACCCCGTGATGCTGGGCGGTGGCGGTGTGGATGGTGCCATTCATCGCGCAGCGGGTCCCAGCTTGGTCGAGGCATGTCGCAGGGTGCCAGCCCACGGGGGGGTGCGTTGTCCATTTGGCGAGGCGCGTATCACCGAAGCAGGCAACTTGAATGCTCGTTACGTGATTCATGCAGTAGGTCCCATCTACCGTCGTGAACGCGAACCCGGCCGTGTGTTGCGATCAGCCTACGAACAAGCATGCCATCTTGCGCTGACGCACCAGTGCCGATCAATTGCGTTTCCCGCCATTTCCTGTGGTGCCTACGGTTACCCACACCGGGAAGCCGCTGAGATAGCGCTCAGCACCTGCGGTTCAAAAGCGTTTTCGGCGTTGGAAGTTTCCTTTTATGTGATTGAACGAAAACTCTACGATTTGTTTTGCGAAATTCTGGATGACGTATGTCCAGGCGATGGATAGGAAAGACGGATGACGCGCAGATTGATGCATGTGTCGCTGGTTGTCGATGATTACGATCGGGCCCTTGATTTTTATGTGGGTACCCTGGGCTTTGAATTGGTTGAAGACAGCTACATTCCGGAGCAGGACAAGCGCTGGGTGTTGGTCAGTCCCTCCCCAGGCAGTTGTCAGATCTTACTGGCCCGCGCGGCCAATGACCACCAATCGAGTAGAATCGGTAACCAGACGGGTGGTCGCGTCTTCTTGTTTCTTCGCACGGACGATTTTTGGCGTGACTACCATGCGTATCGAAAACGAGGCGTGGTATTTGTGCGCGAACCTCAGGACGCACCCTATGGCATCGTAGCCGTGTTTAAAGACCTTTACGGCAACTTGTGGGATTTGATACAGCCATCACAGGACTTGATGGCCACTTGATCCAGGTGCGTTGCCAATTGGGGCAAAGGGACATCACTCAGGCAATGAGATCGAGGTCCATTAAGGTTGGCATCCGTCGACATTGATATACAGAAAATCCCGGATGTCCATGAACCCGTCGTCGTTGGGATCACCCGCATACACCTGGCGCCAAAACTGTATGGCGTCCCACAAATCCTGCATTTCGCTACATCCACTGGCGTTCCAGTCCAGAATGTTGAAATGGTGCACCAGAACGGGCACAATTCGTGTCGCGGTGCTACCAAGTCCATCGGTGATGCGAAACTCAAAAAAGCTGGTTTCGGTAAGTACCGGACGGATGTCGATGGGGTTTTGATTGACGGGGTACGTGAATCCACTCGTGAGGTTGCGCCACTGAACGTCATAGGGTGGAACCGCACAGACGCTTTGCCCTAAGAGCTGCAGTTCGTGCACGCCTTGAGCCGCTGCAGGAGGCGTGAGTGTGGTTTCTAGTGGGGTGATCGTTACCGGCAAGGCTTGTGCGACACTTGGGCCGCATAAATTGTCGGCCGTGACTTGGACTTGGCCCGACAATGCGCCAAACATCACCGTCACGGACGTGGTTCCCTGGCCAGCAGCCACAAACGCGTCAGCAGGTACCGTCCAACTGTAGAACATGGCTCCTGAGACCGCTGGTACAGTGTAGGTTTGCGATGCGCCCACGCAGGTACTGGTCGGTCCGTTGATTGGGCCGGGTGCGCTGGGCGGAGACAGGGTAAGGGACACGTTGAGCATGGCCGGTGAACTGCTGCCACAGCTGTTGTTTGCAGTCACCATCACTGGTCCGGGAGTCGATCCAAAAGTCACAGTGATTGATGCGGTTCCCTGACCCGATGAGATGGTTGACCCGGTTGGGACGGTCCAGGTGTAGTCGTTTGCGCCACTGACTGGGGTAATGCTGTAAGGGACGCTTGTGTTTCCAGCACAGACCAGATTGGGTCCAGAAACAGCGCCGGGCTGATTCGGCAGGCTTAACACGTCGATGGGCAATTGCTGTGGCAAGCTGGTTCCACAGGAGTTTTGGGCCGTCACCGTTACGGAACCCAGTGTCGCACCAAAGGACACTTCGATGGATGGGGTGCCTTGACCGCTAGTGATATTGGTACCGGTCGGTACAGACCAGTTGTAGGCAGTTGCTCCAGCAATGGGCGCAATACTATAAACAACGCCGGAATCGCCCGCACAAACGGATATGGGCCCGGAGATGGATGATGGTTGGCTGGGTGCGCTTCTGATGCTAACGCCTAGGGATTGAACAGCACTTGCGCCGCAAGGATTGGTCGCCGTGACTGTGATATCGCCACCCGTCGTGTCAAAGGTTACCGTAATGGCGTTGGTACCCTGACCGGACGTGATCGTAGCCCCTATGGGCACCGTCCACGCATATGAACTGGCCCCCGTGACCGGTGGGATGCTGAATACGTGACCTGACGTACCGGAGCAGATGGATGTCGCCCCTGCGATCATGCCAGGCATTTCTGGCGTCCAACATAGACTGAAGAGAAAAGCGTCTGTCGAGCCGAGTTGGGTCGTGATGTAACCATTGGTCGGAAAATCGGATGAGTCCGTGTAGCCCGCGATGTAAGCATTTCCCGTGTTGTTGAGTGTCAGAGCGGTGGCGGAATCGTCGCGGGAACCGCCCATGTAGGTGCTGGAGTGCAGGTTGGAAAGGGTTACATCGAATGTGCTGACAAATGCGTCGATCTGTCCATTGTGACTCGCGTCAGGCGGTGAACCTGCTGTAGGAAAATCGACCGAATCGGTTTGGCCGGTCACGTAGGCATTGAGCGACATATCCAGAGCGATCCCAAATGCTGCATCGGAACCGGACCCGCCCAATAGCGTGCTAGCCGGGAGCGCCGATCCAGACGCATCGACAAGTGCTATGAAGGCATCGGACGGACCGTTGCGTGTGGTATCGAAACCGTTGACAGGGAAGTCGTTGGAATCTGTTTCTCCGGCAACATACACGCTACCGGTAGGCGTCAACGCGAGCGCATAGCCAAAATCGACGCCAGTCCCTCCCAGAAAAGTGCTGAAATTTAGTGCTGAGCCGTCACTGTTGAGCGCAGTCAGAAACACATCGGATCCGCCCTGGTGAATTTCCGCGTAGGCACCTGGAGTGGAGGGGTAATCGTAGGAAAGTGTGGATCCCACGGTGATCACATTTCCCGATGGGTCGACCACAACATCGACGGCCGCATCGTAGTCCGACCCCCCTAGGAACGTGCTGAAATTCAAGGATGTACCCGCAGCATCCAATTGGGTGATGAACCCATCGTAGTTACCCCCTATGGTTTGTGAAAACGCACCCATGGTTGTAGGAAACATGGGCGAGTTGGTGTAGCCCGATACCGTGGGTACGTCGCTTGTTCCTAGTGCCACCGCAGTTGCGCTATCGTCACCCGCGCCGCCTAAGAAGGTACTGTACACGAGGCTTGTCCCTGCGGCGTTCAACACACACAAAAAGGCATCATTGTTCCCGTTGCACGTTACGTCAAACACCCCGCTGGTGGTGGGAAAGTTGGGGGAAGCTGTAGAGCCCACGACAAACGCCTGACCCAGACTGTCGACGGCAATTCCGTGACCGCTGTCGTCACCGGATCCCCCGATAAACGTGATATAGGCGGGGTTTCCTGCTTGGTCAAATTTGGCAACAAAAGCGTCGTATCCGCCGCTGTTGAATACGGAAAAGGGCGTGCCGAATCCAAAACTCAATACCGACTCCGAGGTACCGGTCATATACACATTCCCCAATGAGTCCAAGGTCACGTCGCGACCATATTCGTGCGTGGTTGCGCCGAGAAAAGTGCCGTACACCAGAGATGATCCGCTTGGATGGATTTTGCACACAAACGCCACTAAAGAGTCTGGTCTGATTTCCTGAAACGAACCCGGCGTTGCGGGAAAATCGACTGACGCAGTGGACCCCGCAACAAACGCATGACCAGACGCGTCCACAGCGATGCTTCCTGTGTACTCGTAGCCTGATCCACCGAGGTAGGTACTGAAGACCATACTGGTTCCTGCGGCGTTGAGGACGCTGATGAATGCGTCTCGAACCGTTCCATAACTGGTATCTAAGGCACCGGTCGTCGTTGGGTAATCACTGGAATCCGTGAGGCCAAAAACATAGACCCGATCACTCGTATCCACATCCAATCCATACGCGCTGTCGTCAGAAGTACCGCCTAGAAAGGTGCTGAATATCAAGGCGGTACCTGCGTTGTTTAGTTTTGTGACAAAGGGGTTGAGGCTGTTGACGGCCCCATTCCACGACGTATCATACGCGCCCATGGTTGTTGGGAAAAAATACGAGGCTGTCTCGCCAGTAATGACCGGGTTTCCGCTGCTATCCAGGACCACGTCGCGTGCGCGGTCAAAGGCATTGTCGCCCACCAGCGTGCTGAAGATCAGTCCTGTACCGGTTGCGTTGACTTTGGTGACAAACACATCCCTGTTAAAAGAGTAGGTCGTATCGTAGGCCCCCATGGTGGTTGGGAAGTCACTGGAGTCGGTATCACCCGCACACACGGCGTTTCCTGAACTGTCAACTGCGACCGACCAAGCATTGTCACTGCTGCTACCCCCAAGGTATGTTCCATAGTTTAGCGCCGTGCCTGATGAATTAATGGCTGCGCAAAAGGCATCGGAAGGTCCTGTACGTGTCGTGTCGTAAGCCCCTGTGGTTGTAGGAAAATCAAATGACTCGGTCCAACCGACCACATATGCAGTGCCAGCACTGTCGATATCTAGGCCTGTGATGTAGTCTTCGTTAGCACCACCGACAAAGGTGCCAAAGAGGAGGGCTGAACCCGTAGGGTTCAGCTTGGCCACAAAACCATCTAAGTCACCTCCCAAGGTGGTATCTAATGCGCCCATACTTGTAGGAAAGTCGACCGAGCTGGTGGTTCCTACGACGGTGACGTTGCCCGCGCTGTCTACCTTGATGCGGGCGGGACTGTCTTCGGCTGAACCGCCCAGAAAAGTACTGTAAACCAGATCCGTACCCAATGGATTCAGTTTGCTCACAAACACATCGTTGAATGAATTGTTGGTATGGTTGGGGTCGAATGCGCCTGGAGTGGTTGGAAATGAGCCTGAGGCGGTACTGCCTGCCACGTAGCTGGCGCCTGTGCTGTCGATGTCAATCGCATAGGCGTTCGACGAATGATTTCGACCGTTCACATAGGTTCCCCAGGTCACGGTGGGATCGATCACCAGCGCAATGTGAGGGTCGAACTTGCCGAGTTTGAATTGGTATCGCCCGTGAGCCATGGGCAAGAATACGACGGGGACGTCGTGATGCACACCGTTGATTATTTGGAACGCACGAGGGGCTGATATGCGCAGTTTCTGTGCCCCTACATTCACCGTTAGGTGACCATCAGGTGCTAATTCCAAAGACCTGGCTCCGGTGCACATGATAATTTGCGAGGCATCTGATCCAGGAGCGATATCGATGCGGAAAGTCAAATCACCATCATCTATTTGATAGGTCACATCAATTCCGGGCCAGACATTAGGGTAAACGAGCGTCATCCACGTCGATTGATGGGTGAGCCAATCATCAGGTTTTCCAATCAAATAGTTGACCACCCCGGACTTTGGCTGTGTCAGTTTGGGCGTGACTTGTCGGTCGGTCTCAAAACCTATGCGCAGCTTGTAGGGCATTGCGCCGCTGGTGAGTAGCAAGGCTCCTTCGCCCGTAAAATGGGCCGACCCAGATTGGGTGTAGGCTAAAGCCACGACGGATGGGTCATGGACGATTCGTTGCTGGGCGTTGGCGACAAAGAACCGGGGCGCGGAGTTCGGTACCGACCCTAACAAGAAACTCACGAACAACCATATGGCCATGGCAACCTCCCACGAACAGCATGCTCAGATACGCGACAAATTGGTGGATGGGAGGCCAAACCAGGGGCCTGGATGTGACGAAGGGTAGGGCGATTGATCTGATGGTCCGTGTTTGGCTATACTGCTATGAATCTTTTTGGCGTGAACAAAGGAACATGCGCTTAGCCATAGCTCATAGTGTTTCGTTTGAGGCGAATGAAGCCGCCCAGTCGTTGATTCAACAATTGGATCACCAGTTGGGTGGCGAAACGCCCCAGGCTGGTCTTTTATTCGCAGCCATAGACTTGGAGCATCAGCTATTGCTGCGTGAACTTACGGACAGATACCGCATTCCGTTCATCGGCTGCACAACCGACGGCGAAATGACCTCTTCGGGTGAGTTCCAAGAGGATAGTTGTTGTGTGGGCATCTTTGCAGGAGACGACATGAAGGTAACGGCAGCCCTCGGTCGTAATATCAGTGCTGACCACGTTTCGGCAGCTTCCGAAATTCGCAAGCAGTGCGATGCCAACTTAACTCCTTGCATGATGATTGCCACACCGGAGGCACTTACCACCAGTTCTGTGGGCATCATGACGGCTTTACAACATGAATTTGGCCGGTCATTTCCCATATTTGGTGGGTTGGCCGCCGACCAGTGGCGCTTCAAGCAAACGGTCCAATTCTTTGAACGCGAAACGTTGACCGATGCCCTTCCCGTATTGATCTTCTACGGCAATCTAAAGCTGGGATTTGGCGTCGCAAGTGGCTGGAAACCCATGGGCGAGAAGAGGCAAGTCACTCAGTCTGACAGCCATGTCGTATTAAGAATTGGCGATCAAACAGCGACGGACTTTTACGGTTACTATTTGGGTGGTGGCGGTGAGCCTTTGGGTGAATACCCATTGGCTGTGTTTGAGGATGGCCATGAATTCTATTTGCGGGCGCCACTTCAAGTGGATATGGAGAGCGAGTGTGTCGCATTTGCTGGAGATGTCCCTGAAGGCGCTGCAGTACAAATTACCCATGCGACCCGAGATTCTATCCTCGAAGCCGCCAGAGCTTCCGTGGAACAGGCAAAACGCACCTACCCGGGTTCGAGGCCCGCTGCTTCAATTCTAATATCTTGTGCGGCTCGAAAGCAGCTCTTAGGTACCCGTACGGTGGAGGAGTTCCGTCTCGCCCGAGCCATTCTCGGTGAGTCCATACCCATCATCGGCTTCTATGCTTACGGTGAGATGTCACCTCTTTCGAAGGCGGAACCGTCCCGATTTCACAATGAGACCTTTGTCACACTCATCATGGGCCAAGAGTAGCAGCGTGAACCAGAACGAAGTCGAAGCTCACAACCGGTATCTCACCAGGAAGTTGGAAAGATGCATGATCAATCGGCGTCGTACCGAAGAGTTAAAGGAACGTAACGATCTGTTACTTCATCGGGTTATTGCCGAAGCCCATGCCATGAGTGACGAATTGAAATCAAAAAATGATGCGCTTTTGGCGGCCAATGCCCAATTGCGCTCAGAGGCAGAAGCCAAACAAGAGGCATTACAGGAAAGGGACGCATTACAGGCTGAACTCGTCGAAATTGCCAGGCGTGTGGGTTTGGAAGAGCTGACCACCAACATCTTGCATAACGTGAGCAATACGCTCAATTCGGTCAATGTGGCTCTGTCCAGGGTAGAACAACAAATTATCGCTTCCAAAATCAGTTCCATACCCCAGTTGGCAGGGCTGTTGGCACAGAATCACGACCAATTGGTCTGGTTTTTGACTCAAGACGAGCGCGGAAAAAAGGTGCCGGAATACTTATTGCGGTTGAGTGATCTGTTGCAGACGGAACAAAAAGATATCGAGTCTGAGATCGAGGTTATGCGGAAGAGTGTGGATCACATCAATCAAATCGTAAGTTACCAGCAAGAATATTCGAAGCTGGTCGAGTTTCGCGAAACACTGAATGTGTGTGATCTTATTCAAGATGCCATAGCCATCACCCAGGCTGAGCTGCAACGACAACACATTGTGGTTTGCTGTGATTTTGAGCCGGTTCCAGAGGTCAGCGTCGATCGTCGGAAGCTGATCCAAATACTGCTCAACCTAATATCCAATGCGAAACATTCACTGATGGATTGCGCACCTGATCATCCTGAGATCCGCATTGCCGTGGCATTGGACAATCGAGATGTGCTGCGTATTTCGGTCGCGGACAACGGGATGGGCATACCGAGCGAGCATATGTCGCGATTGTTTACCTTTGGTTTCACGACCCGTGAGGAAGGACATGGCTTCGGTCTTCACGGTTGTGCCAATCATGCGCGAGAAATGGATGGCCGCATTTATGCGCAAAGTGAAGGTGTGAACAAGGGTGCTCAGTTCATTCTAGAACTGCCTGTGAAGTCAGAAAAACCTTGACAACGAAATTCTCTGTGACATAAGTTGTGCACATTATGACTGTCATTCGTCACCACCACCATCATGGAAACAAGTTGCAGGACCTGATGCTGCTTAGGTGACGTTCGTTCAGAAAATTAACGAAAGCCCCGTCGGCAACATCGCCGGCGGGGCTTTTTTTTTGGAGTGTTTCCATGAAAACCAAAATGGTCTTACCTAAAGGCCGCATGTTGGATAAAGTCATCGAGCTTCTCGACGAGTGCGGCATCTCTGTAGCCGGAAACGGACGTAACTATCGCCCCAATTGCAGTGATGCCAATCTGGAACTCAAATTGTTGAAATCTCAGAACATTCCCCAATTAGTCAGCTTGGGTCAACACCACTGTGGCTTTGCAGGAAGCGATTGGGTCGAAGAACAAGCAGCCGATGTCATCAACGTGCTTGATTTGGAGTTAGATCCGGTCTCAATTGTTGCGGCTATTCCCGAAGACTCGAATTGGGAACAGATGAAGAAGCGGAAATTGATCGCCGTTTCCGAGTACGAGCGTTTGTGTTGCCAGTTTTTGGATCGCGAAGGTGTTGAATACACATTTGTGCGCTCATTCGGCGCAACGGAAGTGTTTCCTCCGGAAGATGCTGATTTGGTGGTCGACAATACAGCCACAGGAACGACGTTGGTTGAGAACAGGTTGAAAGTCGTGGCGACGTTGATGAAGAGCTCGACGCAGTTCATTGCCAATCGCGCAGCTATGGAAGACCCCCGTCAGCGAGATCGCATCGAAAATATCGCACTCATTTTTCGCAGTATTCTGGATGGCCGGTCCCGGGTCCTCTTGGAGATGAATTGTGCGGAAAGCTGTCTATCTGAATTGGTGCAGCTTCTGCCGGCTATGAAGGCGCCCAGTGTGGCCAAACTATTCGGCGATCAAGGGTTTGCTGTGAAGGCCGCGGTACCACGCCGTGAAGTTAAGGACTTGGTACCTCTGCTCAGATCGGCGGGCGCTACCGACATTCTGGAACTCGATATTCGCAAGGTCATAGCCTGAGGTGATGTGATGTTTGGAACCTGGATCAATCAGGCTGATATTTTGAAAGTGGACCAAAACGAGCGCAGTGAAGCACCGCCTGCTTGGGCCGAGTCCACGTTACGCGAACTGACCCCTTTTGTCCTGAACAGATACCCACGCCGCCAGCGTCTCGAGTCTCTGCTAGCCCAAACAAATGGGCTTGAAGCAGACCAGGTGCTGGTGACCAATGGCAGCGATGAAGCCATTCAATACCTTTTCCAGTCACTGGCAGTCAATCAACGCATCATTCTTCCGCTCCCCACTTTTGGCATCTATCAGGACCAAATAAGACGTTGGCCTGTAGATGCGGTGGTGATTCCGCCACTTGCTGGTCTCAGACTTAATATGGATGCGACCATTGATTCCATTAAGCAGCGTGATCTTGTGATTATCGTGCGACCCAACAACCCAACTGGGGAAATGGTCGGCGACAACCAAATGAACCGTCTTTGGCGCGTTTGTCATGAGCGAGGGGCGCGATTGCTGCTTGACGAAGCATATACGGATTTCTGCGGAACCAGCTGGATAGACCGCGTTACAAAGGGATCACCGCTTATGGTGTTGCGCACCTTTTCGAAGGCATACGGCCTGGCTGGAATGCGCGTGGGTTACGCCGCTGCCGATGCACTCTGGCTAAACCAACTGCGTGGCCGCTGCATGCCCTACAATGTATCCACACCCGCGTTAATGCTGGCCGAGCGAGGGTTGGAGGCCGATGCGCAACGAGACGTAGCCAACTACACAAAATCCGTGCGCGCCAATCGCATGGCTTTATGTCGTTTATTGGATGACCTCAAGATTCCTTATGTACCCAGCGAGGCGAACTTTGTGATGATCCAACTCGGATTGGAAAGGGCACAGTTCTTTCGCAGTGCCATGGCCCATCAAAACGTGGCTGTGCGCATGTTTGATCGGCCTGAACTTGTAGGCTGGGTGCGCGTTTCCATTCCCTTGAATATTGAACGATTGCTGCATGCGGTGAAGATGGCGCTGAGCCCTCAACTGGTGTGTTTGGATGTGGATGGCTGTCTGGTTGATGTTCGCACCAGCTTTGAACAGGCCATCGTCGAAGCGGTTCGCCGACTCGGGGGCGGAGAGGTGACGCGGGAAGAGATCGTCGCCAAACGTCGATTGGGAGGCTACAACGACGATTGGGTGCTTACTCATGCGCTGTTGATTGATCGAGGCTGCTCGGTTCCGATGGCACTCGTCCGCAAAACATGCGATGCGATCTACTGGGGCACTGGCGATTGTTTGGGAACTGCAGCCAACGAAACACCCTTGCTGGAACAAGAAACGCGTGAATATCTCTGCAGTCGAGCCACCTTGTCACTTGTCACTGGGCGCTCACGGCGGGAATTAGGCCCAGCCATTGAGTTACTGGGATTAGAGCCCCTGATACCGGCCGCAACAATAGATTCTGTTTCGAACGGAAAACCTGACCCGGAAGGCATCTTGATGATGATGCAGAAAACCAACTGCCAACGGGCCTGGATGGTTGGCGATAATGTGGACGACATAGCCGCTGCGGTCGCCGCGGGTGCCATACCCATTGGTGTCGGCTCGGATCTTGGAGACGCACTCATGGCTGCCGGTGCCATTTACGTTTTGGACGATATCAACAAGATAAGGAGCATCTTATGATTGAGCGGAAGCGGACGACACACGAAACGGACATCTCATTAAAGCTCCGCCTGAAAGGCGCGGGTCGTGTGGATGTGACAACGGGACATGGCTTTTTTGACCATATGCTGCATCAGTTGGCTTATCACGCAGGGATGGACTTGAACTTGAAAGCGATTGGCGATCAGACAGGGGATCACCACCTGGTTGAAGACGTGGCCATTTGTTTGGGTGACGCATTTCAGGAAGGGTGGCGCAATCAAAACGGCCTCAATCGTTTTGGACATACCATTTTGCCCATGGATGATGCGCTGGTGATGTGCGCAACCGACCTATGTGGACGCGCCTATTGTGAGGTTGATCTGAAGCTCACACGGGAAACCGTGGGTGGTTTGGATACAGAAATGGTCCCACATTTCTTTCGCAGTTTCAGTTCAGCATCCATGATCAACCTGCATTTAAAAACATTGTCTGGAACCAATCATCACCACGTGATCGAAGCCGCATTTAAGGCGACTGCACGTGCATTGCGCCAAGCCTTGAGCCAAGACATGATCACCTTCAGTACCAAGGGGGCTCTGTGATTGGTATTGTGGATTGTGGCTCCGGAAACATTGCATCGGTTCGTTTAGCTTTCGATCGATTGGGTGTTCCTACCGATATCCGCACCCTGCCGGACGTATCTGATTTGCAGGCCTTGGTCTTGCCAGGACAAGGTCGGTTCGGGACGGTGATGAACGCTTTGACCGAACGAGGATGGGATGATGTTTTGAAGGGTTGGATCGAAGCAGATCGCAAGTTTCTGGGTATCTGTGTGGGCATGCAGGTTCTGTTTGAAGGGTCTGAAGAAGATCCAGGCGTTTCGGGACTGGGGATGTTAACAGGAACAGTCAAGCGGCTTCGGGCTCCCAAAAACCCGATGATGGGTTGGGCAAGGGTCTGTTGGCGCGATTCGATTTTTTCGGACGGGTCCGCGTTCTTCGTCAATGGGTATGCCGTGGCCAAGTCCGATGTGTGTTGTGCCACCACTGAATATGGTGAGCCGTTTTGCTGCGCCGTACAGCGTGGGCACATGTTTGCCACACAGTTTCACCCAGAAAAGTCCGGAAAATGGGGACAGGAGGTTCTACGCCAATGGATCAACTCCTGAAACGCATCATTCCGTGTCTTGACGTAGACGGAGGACGCGTCGTCAAAGGTACTCATTTTGTCAATCTCAGGGATATGGGTGACCCGGTGGAACTGGCAGTCCGATACGAGACACAAGGCGCAGATGAAGTCGTATTTCTCGATATCAATGCCTCTGCTGAACATCGACCAACGGCTCTGGATATGGTGCGCAGAGTCGCTGAGTCTCTTTCGATTCCGTTTACCTTGGGAGGAGGCCTTCGAAGCGTGGATGACATGTATGCGTTCCTTGATGCTGGGGCAGATAAAGTGGCGCTGAACTCAGCCGCCCTCCATGACCCGGGACTGGTGGAACTGGGGGCCCGTCAGTTCGGCTCGCAGTGCATGGTGGTAGCGATGGATGTCAAGTTAGAACCGGCCGGATACCACGGTGTCTATTCCCACGGCGGACGGAAACAAACCCGTTGGACAGCCAAATCATGGGCTCGGGAAATGGTGAACCGTGGCGCTGGCGAGCTGTTGCTTACCAGCATTGACCGTGATGGAACAGGGTGCGGATTCGATATGGACATCATTGAACCCATCGCGCGTACCCTACCCATTCCCGTGATTGCGTCTGGCGGCGCAGTGAACGACGATCATTTCATCACCGCGTTCCGGCGTGGCGCCGATGCGGCGCTTGCAGCAACCATGTTCCACTCGGGCGACGTGATCATCGGCGATCTGAAACGCGCATTGAACCGTGCGGGCATCCCCGTACGATTGGATTATTAGGGAGAGTCCCATATGTTTATTCCGAGCATCGATCTATTTGACGGAAAGGCTGTCCAATGGCGTCAAGGTCAACAGGCAGTACTTGAAAGGGATGATGTGTTCGAGTTGCTCGACGCGTTTTCACTTTTTGGGGAAGTGGCGATTGTCGACCTCAATGCGGCCCTTGGCAAAGCAGACAATCGCGACTTGATTCACCAGCTCTTACGAAGGCATCCTTGCCGCGTTGGGGGCGGTATCCGCGATAAGCAATCGGCCATGGACTACATCAAGGCGGGCGCAAGCAAGGTGGTCCTGGGAACAGCTGCCCGGGAACCATTTGTGCGAGAGCTGCCTCGTGAAGCTGTGGTCGTGGCATTGGACTCAAAAGCTGACACTTGGGTGACCCACGGATGGACAGAGTCCAGCCCCTTGACCACTCAGGACGCCATGGCTGCCTTGGGAAGTGTGTGTAGCGAGTTCCTATATACCCAGGTCGAAAAGGAAGGCATGATGTCGGGCCTGGATCGCGAACGGGTGGAAAGGGTGGTTACGACATCACCTGTGCCAGTCACGGTTGCAGGAGGCGTGACCACGGCAGATGATATTTCATACCTGCATCGTTTGGGTGCAAAGGCACAAATCGGTATGGCCATTTACACCGGTGCGCTCAGCTTGACCGATTGTCTCTTGGCCTGCCTCGATTTTGACAAGGCGCCACTGGTCCCCACGGTGGTTCAAGACGTTCACTCAAGGGAAGTGCTTATGGTGGCCTATTCTTCACAGGAATCCCTGTCCCGAGCATTGGCAAGCAAAGCAGGAGTCTATTACAGTCGAAGTAGGCAAGCACTTTGGACCAAAGGCGAAACTTCCGGCCATCGACAAAAACTGGTTCGAGTGGATGTGGACTGTGATGGTGACAGCCTTTTGTTTCAAGTGGAGCAAACAGGCCCCGCCTGTCATCTGAACCGACCTAGCTGTTTTTCAACCGTTCAGCCCGGATTCGACCTAACGTCGCTTGATCGCGTTATTCAAGCGCGCCGCTGCCACGCGCCTGAAGGTTCTTACACGGCGACGCTTTTTGAGTCTCAGACACTAAGAGAGTCGAAGCTCAATGAGGAAGTAGCCGAGCTTATTGAAGCGACTTCCTTTTCTGAGAAGCGCTGGGAGGCGGCTGATCTGCTCTATTTCACACTTGTTGAGGCTGCAGCACACGACGTCCGATTAATCGACATCATCAGTGAATTAAGGAGTCGTCATGCGGATCATTGATCACCCGGACGCTTGGCGACGTCCCCAGAACGTCGATTCCAAAGAACTCGAGCAGCGCGTGCAGCAAATTGTTGACAGAATCCAGGTCCATGGCGAACAGGCGCTTCGAATACTCAGCCAAGAGATTGATGGATTCATGCCTCGCGTCATCGAGTTATTGCCCTGGACTCAATATCCTTTGGCTCGCAAGGAACTGGATTGGATCCAAAACGCCGGAAAACGGATCGAACGATTTGCCAAGAAACAGCGAGCCTGCCTAAAAGATCTTACCTTTTCGGACCATTGCGGATCCTATGGACATCGGTGGCTACCGCTCGACCGTATGGGTGCATACATTCCGGGCGGTCGTTACCCCTTGGTTTCGACCGCTTTGATGACGTTGGTTCCCGCTCGAGTAGCAGGGGTGGTGCAACGAGTGGCTGTATCTCCCAGCGATGACGCGGGCGTTCTGGCAGCTGCCAGTTGGGCTGGTGCAACGCATTTTGTACAGGTAGGTGGGGCCCAAGCCATTGCAGCTCTAGCCTTTGGCACCGAGTGTGTGCCCCGAGTAGACATGATCGTGGGACCGGGAAACGCTTACGTGAATATGGCGAAACGGGTCGTTCAATCCCATGTGAAAATAGACAGCCTTGCAGGACCCAGCGAGTTGTTGGTTCTGTGTGATCAAAGTAGCCGAGCCGAATGGGTTGCCTACGACTTGTTGGCGCAGGGAGAACACGATCCCTTGGCGCTGGCGATGTGCGCCAGCACCTGCCGCAATCAATTGGAACAGGTCATGTCGGTGATTCAACGGGAGCTTGGACCGGATCCAAAAGGTCGGGGTTCATTCCAATTTGTCTTTTGCGAATCACGTGATGACGCCTTGCACTTTGCGAATCAGGTCGCTGCCGAGCACCTCTCGCTAGCTTGGCAAGATCCCGAAAGCGACATAGAGATTCTGCGACATTATGGTTCCTTGTTCATCGGCCTAGGAAGCCCAGTGGCTTTGGGAGACTATTGCAGTGGACCTAATCACACCTTACCGACTCTGGGTAACGCCCGCATGAAGGCAGGCCTGTCGGTACTCGATTTTTTGCGGCCGCTTACCTGGCAGCGCATCGAATCAAGTGGTTACGACAAGCTCGCCGAGATTGGCATGGGACTCGCGAAATTGGAAGGACTGGACTACCATTACGCCAGCTTAAAAAAACGGAGATGAATGCGTGCAATATTGGTTGATGAAAACGGAGCCGGACGTTTTTTCTATCGATGACTTGAAAAAAGGGGGTGTGGAACCTTGGGACGGCATCCGCAATTATCAGGCCCGAAACTATATGCGCGATCAGATGGAAGTAGGTGATAGGGTGCTCATTTACCACAGCCGCAGCAAACCCATGGGCGTGGTAGGTGAAGCAGAAGTCGCGTCGGCAGCTTATCCTGATGCCAGTCAATTCGACGCCAAGAGCAAGTATTTTGACCCTGGCGCCACGCCTGACAATCCGCGCTGGATGTTGGTGGATATTAAGTACTTACGTCATTTTCCGCGCGTCGTTACGCTTGCAGAAATGAAGGCAGAACCCGGTCTGGAAGGGATGTTGGTCATCAAACGTGGCATGCGGTTGTCCATTCAACCTGTGGCGCAGTCTCACTACGAAACAGTTTGTGCCCTGGCCGAAGAATGAACGTGGTGATTAGCGAATCTCCGGTGGACTTGCGCATAGCAGTCACGGTTGACGGAGCACTGAGACGTTACTATGCCCTGAACAAAGGCGACCTTAATCCCGGGGTCATCGCGGTAGGTCTGGTTACTAAAGTGTTGCCAGGTCTTAAGAGCGCCTTCGTGAAAATAGGATCAGAACAACAGGTATTTGTGCCATTTGATAGGGGAAGTGATTCCTTGAAGGCGGGTCAAACCGTGTTGGTGTCAGTGTACCGCAAGGCCGAAGCCGGAAAAGAACCCATGGCCCGGCTTGGTGTGACACTGCGTGGTATTCAGGCGATTGTATTACCAGGAAATGGAGTCCGACACAGTAAAGGTCTTCGAGTGGATGGTTCTGTAAGGGAATGGTCAGACCTGTGTGAACAACAAGGCATGGAAGTCTTGCTTCGCACATCATCAAGCTGGAGTAGCTTACAACAGGTGGCTAAAGAATGTGCCTTCCTGAAGCAACAGGTCGATTCATGGAGCTTGGAAATGGCGCGTTCCGGCGAGCCTAGGATATTGTCTGATGGTTTGGTTGCATATGTCTTGGATGTCATAGCACGTGCGTCGCGCTCGGAGCCGGCACGGGTGGTGTGTGATGACAGTCATTTGGCCCACAAATTGAGAGATTATCTGGTGGCTTGTGCGCCCCAGATCGCAAGCCAATGCAGTTTTCATAGGGGCCCAACCATGGCTTTTGATGCGTTGAAGATCACATCCCAGATCGATGCCTTTCAAAAGCCTAAAGTCTGGCTTAAGTCTGGTGGTTTCCTATTGTTCCATGATGCCAATGGTATTACCACCATCGATGTCAATAGTGGAAAATCCAGCCAGCGTCTCAAGAACAGGCTGACTTTGAATCTAGAAGCGGCAGCAGAATCAGCTCGTCAAATTCAGCTCCGTGACATTGGCGGATTGATCGTGATGGATTTCCTGGACCTCTCTTCCGATGGCGACCGGGCACAAGTGGAGCGATGCTTTCGTGCGGGCATGGCCGACGACTCCAGCAAATGGCGTATGGAACCCTTAAATGGCTTAGGTGTCGGCGTCATGAGCCGCGAAAAAACTGGTGGTCCGGCAGCGGTTCGTTGTCCCAAATGCAAGGGCTCCGGGTCGCTAATAGCTGTGGACGAACAGGCCCGAGCCATGGCTCGTACCTTATGGCAGCAGTCCAAGACGAGCTCAGCGGGTTCGTTCCTTTTGGAAGTCTCAAAACCCATTCGCCGGCACTTGGACCAACATCCCGACATGCTAACTTGGGCCGCACACTTGAAACTCACATGGTCACTGGGCCACGATACCTGGCAAGTCACGCCCGACGATTGATTAAAATTCAACATGCGACATGATGAATATTAATCATATGGTGAAAAATAATCAGGCACCCTTTTTTCGTGCCTCACAATAATGTGTGGGTAAGTGCTTGTAATAAAGTTGGTTAGATGTCTTTTGGGGCATTGGCACGGCTCTTGATCTCCTGTTAGGTGGATCGAATGATGGAGGTTCATGTGCAACGAATGCTGTTCCAGTTAATCGCGCAAAACAACGCGCTCTTCGTCAGGGAGGCCCAAGCTGCGGGGCTGTCTGCAAGTGATGCAGCCGAACTGGTTTCTTTTTTGCGCGTGTATTTATCAGACATCCAACTATGCACATTTCAAGCTGCATTGCCGACACCTGCCGAAATGTTTTGTATTTTGTATGCATCCATCGATAATCAAGCGATAGCAGCTCAACTTACCGCTCTGCCTCAAGTCACATCGCGTGCCTTGATGCGTGTCATGAATCTGATTGCCGATCACATGTGTGAATCACCTGACCACATGTGTGTCCGTTGAATGAAGGAAAGAAGGAGACATCATGAAAATCGAAGCGATTGAAGGAATTGGACCTGTATATGGGCAGAAGTTAAGAAGTGCAGGCGTCACTTCGGTGGCTAAACTGCTCAAGGCGGGTGCTGGTCGTTCAGACCGAAAAAAACTGGCCGAAGCCAGTGGCATTGACGAAAAGAAGCTATTGGATTTGGTCAACATGGCGGACCTATTTCGCATTAAAGGCATCGCGAGTCAATATGCTGAACTGTTGAAAGCTGTGGGCGTGGACACCGTCAAAGAACTGAAGATGCGCAATTGTGGCAACCTGTGCGCCAAGATGAAAGAAGTCAACGACGCACGCAAACTGGTACGCCAGCTTCCCAGCCAAAGTGTGGTTGATGGTTGGATCCACGAGGCCGCTTCTTTGCCTCCTGTTATTACCCACTAATACATCCAGGCCAGGTCGCGTAGGCGGCCTGGCCTGTCTAGGCTAAACCCATGAACCAGCTTTCAGAACAGGCGCAATTAAGGGTTGCCGATATCCGACGGCGATTTATCGAAAATCTTCCTGAGCTGATCCAGCAGCTCAAAAGTGATGCGCAAAAAGGCGATGCCGAATCCATCGAGCGTTTGCAGGGTACCGCGCACCGGCTCGTGGGTTCCGCAGGTACGTTTGGACTCAAAGCCGTTTCGACAGCAGGAATGGAACTGGAACGACGGATACGCGCCTGTGCTAGTGAGCACGATACCTTGAAGGCGATTGGCGTTTTGGAGCAGGCACTGAACACAGACATGAGCAACCTACCTGGCGTTTCCAGCGACAAATAATTAATGTTGTGCTGTGATTGTCCGAAAAGTTGAGTAGACTTCTTGTTGAAAAATCAACGTTTTCGGGGGATTGGTAGTTGTTATGGCAACCAAAGCTAAAGACACGAAAGTTCTTGAAGAAGGTGGTAACGTCGATAAGATTCGCGAGATTCTCTTCGGCGGACAAATGCGTCAATATGAACGCCGGTTTGAGGAAATGGAAGCACGGATCAAATCAGAACTGGATGAATTAAGGGCCCTTATTAACAAGCAGGTTTCCAGCTTGGACGAGTGGGCCCGGCGTGAAGTGGATCGACTAGACGCTCGTAACCAGGACGAAAAGAAGGAACGATACGAAGCCGTAAAGAAGCTTGAAGACAGTTTGCGAGAATCCTCGGATCAAGCGCATAAGACCGTGCAAATTCTGGACGAGCGTATGACCTCTGAACAACGCGAACTTAGAGCCCAAATGCGTTCTCAGGCACAGTCCTTTGAGGCGTCTTTGGCAGACTGGCGCGAGTCATTGAAGCACGACACGACGCAACTCGGACAGAGATTGGAGCAGGACAAGGTCTCCAAACAAGACCTTGCCGGGTTCCTGTCCGAAATGGCGCTGCGCCTGCAAGGGGAATTCGAACTTCCAGAATCCTGAAAATGACACAAACGGACCAAGACCAGGCGCTGCGTGAACTGCAGAATATTCTGTTATCAGAACAGGAGGAGGCTTTGCGGTTGTTGCGCAACCGCATCGCCGATTTGGAGTCACGAACGACTGATGTAGCCGAAGTGCTCCCACAGGCATTGAATCGCGCGGCGCCTTCAGGTCTCTCCTCGGCGCTAACGGGTCCGATTGCCGCAAGTCTGAGACGAGTAGCTCGTCGTGAGCGCAAGATGCTGGCCGAAGTCATGTTTCCCGTCATGATGCCAGCCATTCGGCGCGCTGTCTTGGAGACCTTGCGCGCCTGGGTTAAGACCGTTAACCAGGTCATCGATCACAGTTTCTCAATACGGGGCATGAGTTGGCGTTGGCAAGCGCTTCGAACGGGCGTTCCCTTTTCAGAGATCGTACTCAAACATACGCTGATTTATCGCGTGGAACAGGTCTTTCTCATCCATCGTGAGTTGGGCTTGCTCCTAGCCCATCAGTTTCACCCTGACGTGGTGACCCGAGACAGTAATGCCGTGTCCGCTATGCTCACTGCGATCCAAGATTTCATGCATGACAGTTTTGATGCTTCGGGTGAGACCGAACTGGCTTCCGTGGATGTGGGTGCCCTGACTTTATGGGTCGAACATGACGAGTTTGCCTACTTAGCGTGTGCCATTCGAGGCGTACCACCTGAATCCCTACGCAGTGCCATGCGCGACTTGCTCGATAACGTCCTCAACGCATTCGGCTCACAAATTCGGTCCTTTTCCGGTGATACCAAGGACTTGGATGGCGTGGAATTACTCATGGAGGAAGCTCTAGATTCCATGGGAGCGGAATCGCAGCCCGGAAGCCTCACACCCTACCTGCTCGCTGTTTTGGCAATGGTCCTGTTGGGCTGGGTCGGTTTGAGAACCTACCGTATGTTTACCGATCGCAGCAGTCATGTAGCCCATGTGACTCAGGTGTTACGCAAGGAACCGGGCTATTTGGTACAGTCCGTCGAAATTTCAGATGGATCTATGATGGTGCGAGGTTTAAAAGATCCACTGGCCCGACCCTTAAATGAGGTGTTGGGTCATGATGATGTATCCGGCGACTTTAAGCCCTTCATGTCGCTGGACAGCGCCATGGTGACTGAGAGACTCAGGCAGTGGCTTGAAGTGCCTGATACCGTTGACATGGAGCTCACACCAAAGCTCATTACCTTTCGCGGGGCCGCACCCGCTGAATGGTTGGCGTCTCTCCACCAGAGCAGGGCATCGGACAGGCTGGGGTACAGCTTGAATGCGGATCAGGTATATTTACAGGACGAATGGTTAGCCTCGCTGCGTGCCCTTGAATTGCCGGAACGAGTTCAACTCTTAGACGAGGGCCATTTGAGTGGCCAGATCAGTTGGCAGGAATGGTTGGATCTCAAACCCCATCTTGCCGAATTGAATCCACCCCCTGAAACGTTCCATGCATTAATGGTTGACGAATGGCAGCAGATTGAGGACTTGCGCCAACAAATAGATGGTGTATTTATGTCCTTTGAGAGCGATACGAGACCAAGTGAGGACGTCGAAGTCAAGGCAAACGCCATTCAGAAAGTCATGCATCTGGCCCAAACACTTAACCTTTCTGTGACCGTCGAGGTCTCGCCATTCACCGATGGACTGGGATCGGAGCGGTTCAACCTTGGCCTGCAGCAACGCCGGGCCCAACTAGCCATTGAAAAACTCACAAGCCATGGCATCCCCAATACCGTATTCGAAATTGTACCTACGCAGATTACGTCTATTAACGAGCGCAATGAGGACCTGCGGCGCGTGGATCTCACCGTAAAAGTGGACGAACTGGCGTTAGATTTGGAGCAGCCATGAGTATCGCTCGCAAAATCTGCATGGTGGGTGATTTTGGCGTAGGGAAAACCAGCCTGATCGAGCAGTTTGTCCATAAACAATTCTCCGATCGGTATCTGACCACGATAGGGGTGAAGATCGACACCAAAGACATGAGTATTCACGGTCAAAACCTGCGTCTGGTGATATGGGACCTTGCCGGAAAATCATCGTTCTCCAAATTGGACCATTCTTTTCTCAAGGGGGCGGCTGGGTACTTACTGGTAGCCGATGGAACGCGATCCGAGACTATTGCTACGGCGCAATCCCTTGCTGAGGAAATAGCCGGACAGTGGGGAGACCTGCCATTCTGCTTCCTGATCAATAAATCAGACCTCGAAGACCAATGGGAAGCCAATGATTCAAAAACCACCTCATTCGCCCAATGCGTATTCAAAACAAGCGCCAAGACAGGCGAGGGGGTCGACGACGCATTTGATGCCCTGGCAGAACGGGTGGCACCATGAGTTTGCCCGAGTTCGTGCATAACCTGTTGCAGGCAGTTTTTCATGAGCATCACGAACAGGTGACGGCTATCTGTGACGACCAAGGCGTGGTGCAGCAAGTTTGGGGAGCCCAGGACTTCTTGAGTGAACCATTGAGGGCAGGCGCTTCGGTTTCCTTGAGTCTGCCTGAATTCACGACACACGACTTGAGGGAACCCTTAAGACTACCTGTGGTGAGTGGCCGTGAAGGGTACTTTTATTCACTGGATTACAAATCAGTTCACGGTGGGGGCGTACTTTTGGTGCGCAATCAAACTGATCACGTCGCAGAACTGCAACAGAAACAACAGATGGCCCATGACTTGGCTCTGATGTTTCGCGCCCAGTCTCGATTGATGTCGCACCTGCAGGCCAGTCATGAACGACTGGCAGAAACGGAACGGCACCTTTCGGAAACCAATCGATTGAAAAGCCAGTTCATGGCGAATTTGGCACATGAGCTGAAGACGCCGTTAACTGCAATCCTTGGCTACGCTGAAATGATGGGGGCCTCGTCTGAACCCGACCGAGAACACGCCTCCAAGATTGAACGATCCGCCCGTCAACTAATGACACTGTTGGAAAATCTGTTAGACCAGAATCTGCTCAATATCGCAACCGTCGAATTGCATGATGTACCCACCGCCCTGACCAACGTGATGGAAGACATCAAGACCATCTTTATGCCTATTGCGTCACGGGGCCAATTGGCGTTTCATGTGCGGCACGGCGATCTTCCTGTGGTGACAGCTGACGATGTCAGACTTAGGCAGATCTTAGTGAACCTAGTCGGCAATGCGCTCAAATTCACGAAGCAAGGCTCTGTGCGCGTCGAAGCGAATTATGGAGACAACCTGTTCCAGGTGGACGTGATAGATACCGGACCCGGTATACCCATGCGAGAACAGCAACGGATCTTCCAACCCTATCAACGCCTGAACCCCCAATCACCGGGCGCAGGGCTGGGCCTGGCCATTGTGAAGCAACTGGTGGAAACCATGTCAGGTGAACTGAGTGTGCGATCGGTGGAGGGTGAGGGCAGCACGTTCATGTTGCGCCTTCCGCTACTCCAGGTTACGTCCAAAACGACAGAAACGACGCGGCAAGGTCTCATCGGCATTGCCGAGGACGATCCCGATATCAGAGACCTGATCGCCGTGGTGCTCGCAGATCTTGGTTATTGTGTTGAAGCATTTGGCGATGGCCTTGAATTATGCGAATGGGCCAGCAACGCAAAGCCGGATATGGTCATTACCGACTTGAATCTGCCGCGAATGGCAGGCATTGAACTCATCATGGCCTTACGTCAATTGGGACACATATTCCCGATCGTGGTGCTTTCGGCCTCCTCTAAATCTGAGGATAGGCGTCGTGCTCGTGAGGCTGGCTGTAGTTTGTTCCTCAAGAAGCCGGTGCACATGCTTCATCTGGTCAATGAAGTGGACCGATTGTTGGAGTCTCATTCTTGAGCTCAGTGAACTTGTTGATTGTAGAAGACGATGACTTTGTAGCAGAGCTGCTTTCTGTCTATCTCGAAGACCAACAATGGAGAGCCGTACGTGCAAATAGTGTCGCTCAGGCACTCAGACTGCTGCACCAGCAGGAATTTGATGCCGCTCTTTGCGACTATCAACTCCCCGACGGCAACGGGATCAACTTAATCCGACAGGTCAAGCAACATGACCGAGAATTGCCCATAATCTTCATGACAGGCCATGGTTCCATCGATACAGCCGTTGCAGCCATGCAGGCAGGTGCCTTCGAGTACCTCGCCAAACCGCTCAACATGGACGAAGTCTTGATTAAGGTGAAGAACGCGCTTGATTTGACGCATCTAAGGCGCAACCTTCGACAGGCTCAAGATGAACTGGAAAGACGTGATATCGACTTTGGCATCATTGGCCGTTCTGATGCCATGCGTAGCGTTTTGCGGACTGTTCGCATTGTGGCGCGTTCCGAAGTGGACAGCGTGTTGATTACCGGAGAAAGCGGTGTCGGAAAAAACCTGGTGGCGCTCGCGATACACAAGGGCAGTGAGCGTCATAAACGGGCTTTTGTAGAGATCACCTGTACGGCCCTTCCCGATCATTTGCTTGAAAGTGAATTGTTTGGGCATGAACGAGGCGCCTTTACCGACGCGCGCCAGCCAAAAACCGGTCTCCTGGAAACAGCTGATGGCGGTACGGCGTTTCTCGATGAAATTGGGGATATGTCTTTGCCGCTCCAGTCTAAGTTGCTGGGATTCCTGGAAAGCCGACGACTACGTCGCGTGGGGTCTACCAAGGAACGCGAGATTGATGTTCGGGTCATTGCGGCATCCAATCGCAGCCTACAGCAAAGAGTCGCCGAACAACATTTTCGCGAGGATCTGCTGTACCGACTTAACGTCATTGAAATACATATTCCAGCTTTGAGGCAGCGCAGACAGGATATCCCTTTGTTAGCCATGCACTTTCTGAAGGCATTTGCTCAAAAACAAAAGAAGAGCATCAATTCCCTGACTGATTCGGCCATTGAACTGCTGACACAGTACCCCTGGCCCGGTAATGTGAGGCAACTGCGCAATGCCGTGGAGCGGGCCGTCGTTTTTTGTCAAGGTAACGTTTTGGACGCTCGCGATTTCAGTCTGGAGGGTCCAGCAGCGTTACCAAACCCATCAGTTGCATTGCTGGATGTTGACGTTCTGAATGGGATGTCGCTTGCCGATTTGGATCGTGAATGTGTGCGCCGTGCCTTGAAACAAACAAATGGCAACAAATCAGCGGCCGCTCGGTTGTTGGGGATAACCCGAAATCAGATCATGTATCGCGTCAAAAAATATGGGTTCTGAGGGGCGGGTTGTTACACCGCCCGTCAATAACAAAGATCGATATTAGAGACCATTGAGCCCGTTCAGCCAGGCAAAGTCGCGTGGACCATACAACTGAAAGCCAACCACGCCCGAACCATCGGCCTGAACGCGAATGTATCCTCGTTCCGGTGGGGCTTCGAATAGCTGCTCACCGAGGGCCAACACCTTGCCAAATGCTTGGACGGTTTGAACCGAGCTCGATAGCTCGATGCCGTGCTCTGAGAACAACGTGAGCGTGACCTCCTGAGGCGTATCGGTTGGATTAATGATCGCCAATCCGGACCAATGATCTTCATCTCCTGAAACTGGGAACACCATCGACGCTCGCGATTCAGCTGTGGCTTGAAATCCCGCGAACTGGCGTCCGCTGTGGTCACCAAATATTTCATAGCCAGTGATGGGCTGATCACAGGTGAGTTTGAGCCAAACGGCAGATGAAGGTACACCGGCAGCAATTAAGCTTTCCATGGCATGGCTGCCGTCGCGTAATCCTAAGATCTTGGCACCCGGGCTCAAGTTAACTGTGCCCGTCGCCACTTCAGTTCCGAAGGCGTCATACGCAGTGGTTGTCAATACGGCGGATTCAGTTCCCGGATAGGTGATGGCCACACCGGTCCACCAACCGTTGTCAACCACCGCAAGGTGCGCAAAATACAGGGTTTGACTGGTTTCTTGTTTCAGGGTCAATCCTGCTATGCGCGTGTTGTCTTGGTAACCGATGAGTGCAGCACCGGCCAGCGCCGTTTCACCGGCCACGGTACGGTACGTAAATGCCGAGTTTGATGAATCAACGGTTCCCAAATAGGTTTCGTAATCTAGGAAAACGCCGGAGTAGGGGTCTCCTAGCTCAAACTGATTGATGACACCGGCCAGATTCTCAGATTGTGTGTTGATAGCGGCGCTGGTGCCATTTACCATGCCCAGTTTGGTGAAGAACTGTTCGGTATCCTGTGCCACATGCGGCACAATTAGGCTGGGTGCCAGTTGGTCAACCGCGGGAATTGCAAATCCACGGTCGGAACTACGTGAGTCCATGGCACCCAGTAGCGGCAGATCACTGGCTACGTGTATCCATAGAACCCGTTCCGGATTAATGTCAAATCCCTCCAGGGACCAGTCAATGCGGCCATTGGCCACGATCAATGGACGACTCAATGCCACAGCAATGCCATCGACTGTCACAGCCGTCAAGTCTGCCAGTACCGCATGGTCATTGAGGTTGATCAACATTAGTGTGGTGTTGTCCAGCAATTGCATTCCGTTTAGTGGGAAGTAGAGGTTGTTTCTTCGGTCATCGATGTCCAGATTTGCGGTCGCCTTGTGGGCACTGAACAACAGATCACTTCCCGCTTGTTGCCCTGGATTCAGTAGGCCTTCCATTCTGAACGCGAGAAAAAACGAGCGTCCCTTGGAAACGGCAACCACATCGCCATCGGGTGTCTCCAATGCTGACGAACCGCTGCCCACGGTCAATGCGTCGGGAAAATCTTGCCCTTCACTGAGCGCAAAAGTCATGTCACCCAGGAAGCTCAACCTACCCGTGCCGGTCAACGATGAGAAGGTGTCGAAATCTGCCGTCACATCGCTTACACCCAGCGCTTCAAGAAACTCCGTTTGAATGCCTCGGTCCCGAACATAATCTTGAGAGGAGAGGACTAGGCCGCCGCCTCCGGCCATGTAATCGATAAGAGCCAACTCGTCGGCTTCGTTGGGACCAGCTTCAGGCGGCCCATCGGAGGTTTGAAACTGATCGCCGGAAAACCAAACCACCAGTTTGTGTTTGCGCAACCGATCCAGGCTGGGCCCGTTAGCACCGCCACCCATAATGTCAAACAACTCGTAGGGAATTCCCAGATCATTCAGCGCTTGTGTGTAAATACCCTGCACGTCGGGAAGATTGTCATCGTCATCTACCAGCAGCAGTTTTACGCCATTGGAGAATATAACCGATGTTGGAGTGGTACTGCTCAAACCGCAGGGATTCGTAGCTGTTACGCGCCAATAAATGGGCGCGTTCTCGGGAAGACCCGATACCGTGACTGATGCTTGGTCGGTGTTTGCACTGAAGAGAAGTGTTGAAAAATCCAGCGACGTAGATACCTCAACGAAGTAGGTCCGCGCAGGTCCCATGTCGGTCCACTGTAGGAAGGCCTTGCTAGCTAGGGACGTCGTTCCATTGGCCGGAGACAGTAGGGCAACCGGTCCATCGGCACCGTCCAATACTTCAATATCGAAGACCCGAGTCTGTGGATCGGTTCCTGCGGCCGTCACTTCAAGAACGATCGGATAGATACCCGCCGCAAGCGTGGATTCGGCCTCGAACTGAATCGTAGCTGTTCCCGAAGATGCAAAATCGTTATTCGTGATGACCGCCTTGATTCCTTGTGGTAGTTCCGAGGCTTCCAGGTGGAATGTGCCATTGTAGGCACCTGAGACTTGGACTGAGACCGAAACTGGTGTGCCACTTCCGCCGGCGCACACAGCGCCCATTTCCTCAGACGTACTCACACTGAAGCTGAATTCCGTCCCGGGATTGAATACGAGCAGACCTGATTGAATGTCACTGATGACGACGATGCCGCTCTCATAGAAGGGATAACATCCCCAGGCACCATTGAAACCGGGACTATCGTTGGGCGGGAAAGTGTCGTAGTTGCCAGCTTCAAAGGGATTCGTGGGGTCCGAGATGTCGATAACGGTATAGCCGCGATTGTAATTGGAGAGGTGTACATAGGAACCGCGCACAAAGCCGTTATGGTCTGTGGCTCTTGTGTTACCGTGCCATTCGGCTACCTTCACCGGTTGGTCCAAGTCGATCAAATCGAACACGATAGAACGGGTATTGGGTTCCCCCGCCAGCTCGTCGATTTCGTCGAAAGCAAATAGATATCGACCGTCTTCACTGACCCAACCCGAATGTGAATAGGTGATATTCGGGTAGGTGATGGTTTTGAGTGTACGTGGCGATGTCTTGTCGCTGAAGTCAATGATAGAAATATTGACTTGGCCACAAAAAGCAATACCGATGTCTTTACCATCGAATTCGGGATCCGCCCATTTGTCGTGAAGAAAGAAATCATGGGTGTAGAGGTCGTGCCAGCCACCAACGCGTATGGGACCCTCAGGATTGGAAATATCCAATATGTCGACGCCGCCACTCTCCAAGTTACTTCCCAACACATAAGCAAAGGGATCTTTGGAGAAGGGGTGTATGAAAATGTTGTGGGCGGTAAGAATACCTTCGTAGTCCGGTATCTCGCGAATAGATTCCGGAACGTTACTCAGATCAACAATTTGAATACCTTGTGCCGACTCTGTGGTGATAAATGCATAGGCAGAGAAGGAATCGGCGGAATCGTCATATACAAAAGTTTTGATGTCGCGCCAAATACTGGAGGCGCCCGCTACTGAGCCAATTTCACGGGGCTGAGTTGGATTAGAAAGGTCAAAAAATACGGTTCCGTTTTGGGTGCCCATAATGGCATATTCACGGCCAGATCCATCAGTGAACCCCCAGATATCACTTCCTGCTGAAGGACTCAAAGACATCTGATTCAAGGGTACTTGTCCCAGCATCTCAATATCTAACTGTGACAAACCGAATAGACTTGTCATCAAAAGGCAACACACACGCATTTCAACTCCTCCCATGTCCACTTCTGTAACCCATACGTAAAAAACGACGACCAGTTCCCTTTTCTTGAGACGGGTCCACCTGCGGCCACCACGCATTCATGAGACGAAATAGACAGGCAGGTGCCCACTCGTGGCAAGAATCATTCCAGCGAGATCGTGTGACAAAGCTGTGGTTGGGTTATGATATCTCTCCAATTTGGAGGACCATCGGTTGTTTAACTGGGTTGGAAAAACGACACTACACCTTGCCGATGGCGTGGGTGCCTATTCGGTTTTGATAGGGCAGACCATGCGCCAGTCCTTACGACGTCCGTTTGAGTTGCGTGAAATGGTCAAGCAATTGGAGCAAGTAGGTGTGAACAGCTTGCCTGTAGTGGCGGTGACGGCCCTGTTTACAGGTATGGTTTTGGCCCTCCAAACCTACGATGGTTTTCGCCGCTTCCAAGCCGAAGGCTACGTGCCCGCCCTATTGGGTTTGGCCTTAGTACGAGAGTTGGTTCCTGTACTCGGCGGCATGATGGTCGCTGGACGGGTAGGTTCCGCCATGGCCGCCGAAGTAGGTACGATGAAGGTGACGAGCCAGATTGATGCGCTACAAGTGATGGCCGCAGATCCGGTCCAGTTCTTGGTGGTTCCTCGTGTTTGGGCCACGGCGATCATGCTTCCGCTGTTGATTGCCATTGGCGATCTGATTGGCATATGGGGAGGACAGTTTCTCATCACTTCTGTCTTGGGCGAACCCCAACCTGGTTTCATGGATCGCGTGTTTGAGTTTGTCGATGCCAAAGATTTCTGGTCGGGCATGATCAAGGCCTTCACGTTCGGCGCCATTGTGGCCTCAGTTGGGTGCTATCAGGGTCTTGCGACACGCGGTGGCGCTGAAGGTGTCGGCAAAGCCACCACAGCGGCCGTGGTTCAAGGTTCCTTGGGAATCTTGGTGGCTGACTTTTTCTTGACGAAGGTGCTGTTTTGACCGTGCCATTGCTCACTCTGAAAGGAATCAGGAAATCATTTTCCGGAAAACCCGTGCTTCAAGGGATCGACCTAGACGTGTACCAGGGCGACTCGCTGGTAATCCTAGGTGGGTCCGGTGCGGGTAAGAGCGTCTTGATGCGCCATCTGATTGGTTTGATGCAGCCCGATGAGGGGTATGTCTTATTTAAAGGCGCGAACATGGCGGACATGACCAGCAGCGAGGTATATGAAACTCGTCGACATTTTGGGATGTCGTTTCAAGAAGGGGCCTTATTCGACTCGCTCAATGTGTTCGAGAACATTGCGTTTCCCATTCGCCGCCATCGCCGTCATTGGTCCCTGGCCAAAATTACGGCACGTGTGCAGGAGTGTCTGGAGATGGTCGGCATGCCCAACGTGGCGAAACTCATGCCCAGTGAATTGTCGGGAGGCATGCGCCGTCGCGTCGGATTTGCGCGCAGCATCGCGCTCGAACCGGACATCCTTCTGTTTGATGAACCCACTACAGGCTTGGACCCAGTGATGACTTCCGTGCTGAACGATGTGATTATTTCCCTGCGAACACAACTCAATGCGACATCCATCACAATCACACACGACATGAGTTCGGCACGCGCCATTGCAACGCGTCTCGCCATGTTGTTTCAAGGACAATTGGTCTTTGAAGCGGACCGCGACGCGTTTTTTGAAACGGATCACGCCATTGTGCGTCAGTTCGTGGAAGGCAATGCTACGGGCCCCCTAACCGAAGCGCTGATGAAATAGGAGTTTCCATGAAACGCGAATCGAAAATAGGTCTTTTTGTGTGTCTCGCTGCGGTGGTGATTGGCTATTTCATCATGCGCACCGAAGATGACGGTACCGGCGGACAGTTTTGGAAAAGACAGGCCGTTCAAAGAGTGGAAATGCAGATGGAAGACGCGTCTGGCTTACGCGTGGGCACGGCCGTTCGAGTCTCCGGTGTGCGCGTTGGTGAAGTAGAAGACCTGAAATTAAAAGACGGATTGGCGATCGCGGTACTGAAAATCGCTGCGGATCTGGAATTGAAGGACGGTGCGACGGCGCATTTGCAAAGCCAGGGGGTTTTGGGTGAGCGATTTGTGGCGTTGGATTTGGGGGAAGGATCTCTTTTGGCGGGTCGCACGATCAAAGCGCAACCCAGCGGCGCATCGCTGGATCAGGTCACCGACATCATCCATCAGATTGGGCAAGAGTTGTTGGTGGTCACGCGCAGTCTGAAAGAAAGCGCCAAAACGGCTGATGGTGGTAATCGCCTGGACGTGATTGCCGCCAATCTTGAGCGTCTTTCCACCGTGCTGGTCGAGATGATGGAACAGAACAAGGGACACGTGAATACCACCATGAGCGAGTTTGCCGCACTGTCTCAAGATCTTCGCGTATCGATACCGCCGATGGTCGAGGAAATGACGGCCTTGGTAAAAGACATGAGGGCCTTTGCACATGACAATCGTGAAAACGCCGACGCCAGCATCGAACATATCCGTTCATTGACGAATCAATTGGATGAAACCATGTCCTCGGTGAAGTCGGTGGCTACAAAGGTGGACAACGGGCAGGGGATGATCGGCAAGCTCATCAACGATGACAATACGGCCGCCAAACTGGATACGCTGTTGGATGAAGCCAATGCGTCGTTGAAGGAAGTCAAGAACTACCTGGGTCAGGTGAATCGCATCGAGTTGGACTTGGGTTTTTATTCGGATTACTTGGAAAAGCACGAAGCGTTTTCCGGGGCTTTCCAGCTGCGCATTTCACCTTCGGACAACAAGTACTACATGGTGGAAGCCTACTCGCGCGAGACGGACCATCTACCGTTTCGTACCATCACGACCACCGAAACCACGTATGACGCCGACGACAACTTGATATCCACCACGGTCATAGAAGAACCGGACGAGGAAGATCGATTTGGTCTGGGCGGTCAAATTGCTTATCGCTTTGGCGATGTCTATGTGAGAGGGGGTCTGATTGAAGGATCCGCGGGTGGTGGCTTGGACTATCTGTTTTTACAGGATCGTGCCATGCTCACTGTAGACGCCTGGCAGTTCAATCGGCCGCAAGATACCAGCCCCCATCTGAAGGCCGGCGCGTCCTACGAGTTGGGCAAAGGTCTGCGTTTTCGATTGGGTTGGGACGACCTGTTGGAAAGCGATCTATCTTCGCTCTACATGGGTTTGGGCATCCGCTGGAAAGACGATGACCTGAAACCGCTACTGGGAACTTTGGGCCGCGCCTTTTAGATATCCATTGCTCAGTTTCTGGTGACTTTTGTCGATCGGAGGTTGGCCGTGTTAGCGGAAAATCGGGTGTATTTTGCAATCGATGGCGATTTCAACGTAGATGAATGGACGCGTCTGATTGGAATTGAACCAACCCGTGTGATTCGAAAAGGCACGATCCACGCTCGGTTGTTGGCCAAGGAATCATCATGGATGATCGAAAGAAATCGTCGATCCGATGAGTACATGGACGTCTACGAATTGGCAGATGAAATAGTCACCCTCTTGGGGCCATCAAAAGATGCGATACGTGAGTTTTGCCAGGAACTCGATTTGAACGTGCGGCTGCAAGTTGTAATTTGGTTTGTCGACGATCCCAATCTGTCCACTCCTGCCCTTGGTTTCTCCAATAAAGTTCTGTGTTTTCTAGCTGACATTGGAGCCTACATCGATGTGGATACCTATTTGGACTAGTCATCGGTTTTCAACGGAAATGGGGGACCAAGTGTTTTTTGTCATTGTGATCTTGGGGATGGCTAGCTTGCCATTAGCAAAATGGACGTCGTTCTTCATCCGCCGGCCTGGGTGCATGGCACTTGGCACAAAGGTTATGAATCCAACTCGAACTTTTCACGCGGAATTGGTCATTGATCATTAAGATTGCGCAGCACGCTTTTGGCCCCGACGGAACGTTATAAACACGAAGGTAGAAGAGTGACCGAGATTTCGCAACACGCGACCTATGGTCCGTTTGGGTGATTGATCATCGTGCCAGGCGACTGAGGCATCACACCTCAGTCGCTGAGCTGTTTTGGTTAGATACACACGCCCCCTAGGATACTTATCAGGTTCCTGATGTCCAGGGTGATGGCCCAATCCGGGAGGCTGGGTAGCACGCTGCCAATGCCTCCCGATTCGTCGATGGGTTCTGGAAACAATGGATCAACGGTGGGGAACGATATGTCGTCCAGCCACCAGCCTTGCCCCCCAACCGCGCCGTCACAACCTTCACGGAATCGGATCCAAACCGTTTGTCCTGCATAGGTGTTGGCCAGATTCACGTTCACTGTGGTGAAGGCGGGCCAGTCGGGACTGTTGTTGACAAATGCCGGACGGTCGGTAATCGGGCTGGCAGGGTTCGTGGTGATGGTTCCGTTATAACCCGGTGATGCGGAGGCTCCGATGTCAATCCAATTAATACCATCGGTACTCAACTCCAGAACCCCACCGTCCCAGGAACCAGACTCAAAAGAGTGCCTGTGGTTGAAGCTGAATGTGAAGTCTCCAACTGGGTTGACGTCGATTGCAGGACTTGTGAGAAAGGAGTCCAAAGCGGTGGTGATATCCGGCACAAAGTAGGCATGCGTGCCACTGGTTGAAAACCCATCCTCAACCACCGACCACAGTTGTGTGCCTGTATCCACGGATACGTCCCAAGCTACCAATCCTTCAGCGTCGTCTGTTTGTCGGGTGAACACGCGGTCAAAGTGGACGACCCACGACTCCGAGGTCATTTGGGGTGCGATCTGCATCGTGTCTTCATAGCTGATATCCAGATTCAGCAGTTCTTGTCCCGCCGCACTATTCAAGGTTACTTCAATGGAGCCTGTCACTGAATCGCCCGCGGCTGTACTGCCAAACATCATTACCCCGCCATTGGAAAAGCTCACGTCGTTCAAAGAACTCATAGTCGCTTGTAGATTGTCCAAATTGCCAATGCCTGAGTTTTTCAAGGTGATTTGTAGGAGACCTGTCTCACCGGCGTCTAAGATGCCGTCGTTGTCACAGGAATTGATGCTGTCATCCAACTCAGCCGATACAAATTCCACCACATAGCTAACCGGCACAGGATTGTAGTCTTCCACAACTCCGACCAGGGTCGTGGAATCCCGAGGTGGCGATACGGCTGTTTCGCCCATTCCTCTCCTGGCAAAGGCATTCGAAAAGACGCTGAAATCGGCGGGATCGTTGGCATAAGCTGCCATTAGTAGGGCGTCGCGCGCTTCCGTGTAGGTTGGGTTGGATGGGCTGAGTTTCAGCGAAGTCACCAAATAGGTTTGCATGAGGTTCTTCACGTCTTGAAAGGGTTCCATCGAGTGGGCCACCAATAGGTCGTGGTAACACTCCCAAATCATTTGACACCACACCTCGCCAGCATTGTGCACTTCTGCGTTACCGTTGTTCTCCCATCCCAGTGGTGAGATAGGTGCGCCACCTGGTATCCCGAATGTAGGATCAATGTGGCCAAACGTAAGGGGATTCTTGGTCATATCGACCGAGTAGGGAAAGCGCCGAATGCCGAAATAGAAATTGTCCACGAATGCGGGTGGAGCGAACAGGTCGCGGGTCGCGTAAGCGCCTGAAGCGTAGGCACCGGCAAGATTGTCACCTTCTTCCACGGCCATGATCAGCGCTATCACGTCACCCCAGCCTTCGCTCATGGCACCCGACTGACGGTTACCTGCCACGGGGACCAATCGGTGGTGCCAGTAATGGCCCCACTCGTGACCAGAGATGCCATTATCAATGGTCCCATCCCTGTCGGGTGTAGGTCCCGTAAATACAAACATTTGCATACGCGGGCGTGCGCCGTCTGAAGGTGTGGACATGTTGGCATTATTGGTGCCGGTACCATCTTGACATTCTGAACGCATACTATCGCTGTCGTTACCGCCACGTCCAAAGTTGTCAGCCTGAGCATTACCAGCAGCTTCGTTGAAACCTGCGTCGTAATAGTCGTCATGAAGGTAATTGCACACATAGAATAGTTGGGTGATGGCCGCGTTTTGCTGGGTAGTGTTTGCCGTGGGTGCGAGACCGAAGTCGTAGGTGTAGTCAAATGTGCCAGGAGACGAAACAGCTGCCCTGAAATCGCCGCTACCGGGTGAATATCCGTCGCCGCCGAACCGATCGATATAGGCATCCACATTGTTACCTACCGTCTCGGTAGCTGCGGGCGGGAGCCATGGGTCGTTCATGCTGAAAGGCAGGTTCTGCAAGGTGACGAGTGCTGGAGATTGAAACGGCTCTTGAAAACCGTCGGGCATACCCGTGGGATGTGGTGTGCCACCGTTTCCTTGAGGGCCGTCCCATGGTTCAAACCCCGGTGCCCCATTGGCCATCACGCGATAGGTGTATGAGTCTGAAACGGTGAGATTAGTGCGTTCCAACAGTTGCCCGTCTTCGGCCGAAATGACATAGGCAAACATCTCGGAAGATGTCGCATTAGCGGTGCCCGCATCCACCTCTAAGTAATAGGCGGGAATGAGGCGGGTGCTCGTGCCATAGAAAACAGGTTTGATTCGGGAAGGCGTGATAAAAAAATGATCCTGTGGGGCTCGTGTTCCTTCGCGAAAATCAAAGAGGAGGTATTCGTCTTTCTGAGTGATGAAGACAAAATCATCGGCAGAAACTATATCGTGAGTCAAATCAGTAAAGGCTGTTGCAATGGCCTGCATTTCGTTTAAGTTCCAAATGTAAGCCTTGTGGATCTCATGCGGGAAAAGGTATCCCGTAATGCCCTGCAAATTCATGTGCCGGTCCATCAAAACGCTGGTTTGAGCTCCGTAGACACCGATGCCGTCTAACGATTGTTCGAATTTCACTACAATCGGTCCCTTACCAAGGTCATGTATGTACTTCACTTGAGCAGTATTAAGGGTGTCGGTCGTGTAGCCATATAACAGGCGGTACATGCTCAAGTAGTTTTTTGCCTGTGTCTCGTGGCTGCGTGATTTCGCGGCCGCATCCGCAGCTTTAGTTATCCAGGCTATGGTTGGGATGCCCAATCTGGGTTCAAATGCCAATCGGTTGATATGTCCAGGCAGATCTTGGGGTGTGCGTAGCGGGGTCGATACCTGCTCACTCATGAACGCACTGAAATTAATGGGTGCATGTTTCGTGGCCAGGTTGGAACTTTGAAAGCATGTGAAGGCGATCATCAAGAAGTGCATGGTGGGTATCCTTATTGGGGCGTTAAGTCTAGGGAGCGAAACAGCCGCATTATAGATGAATCAAAGCGCTACAAGCGACCTAATTCAAAGGTCATAAGGCAAATGCAAGATCAGTAACTTTGGATGCGTCGGCAACTGTCAGTCACAAAGGTGTGTTTTCGTGGCTTACGTCCCAGCAGCAGATACGCTTGATTATCACGTCGCAAAATATTGAATTGACATTGAGACGCAGTCTCATTATCATGCCATCCCAATGTCTGTTGGAGGTTGCGTGATGCGGGAGATGGTGTGTATCTGTTTGGTGATTTTGGCCATGAATGCCCTGGCCGGCGAAGATCTGTTTGGGCATTTGAAATTGGCGGAACCCCTGCCCCAAGGGGCTTGGGAGGTTTATCAGGTGGCAACTCAACGCCGTGACAAGGGGACCGGTCAATACACGGCAATCAATACGATTTCTGAGTTTGAGTACGGGACAACGGATCGACTGACGCTTTCGTTTGGACTGGCTGGACAAGGTATCGAAACATCTGGACTTCGAGTGGACGGGTACCTGCCTGGAGACAATGAGTATGGCTTCAAGAGTTCGGGCGTTGAGCTCAATCTGGCCTACAATATTCTTGCACCTGCACGTGATGCCATGGGCTTGAGTTATGTGATTCGTCTGGAGAAACTGTGGCTAGATCCTCATTCGGGATTCGACAAAGATAGCCTATCGCTCACCACTGGCGTGAACCTGCAGAAATACGTGTTTGAAGGCCAATTGATTTGGGCTGGTAACCTGGCTTTGGAGGCCACAAAAGCGACGCGCCGTGAATTGGAAGGCCTGCCCGATGATTTTGAGTGGCCCACTTTCGCTGAAGTCGAATTGGAATTCACAGCCAGGACCGGCATGTCCTACCGCTTTGTGCCTAAGTGGTTTTTGAGCATTGAAGGCGAGTTTCAGCAGGAGTATGAGACCGAAGTCAACCTGGAAAGGGAGTCAATCTTTGTGGGCCCTTCCGTTCACTATGGTGGCAAGAATATGTGGTTTACGTTTTCTTATCTAGGCCAGGTCTCAGGCCGTGGCGAAACCTATGACGGCCAGCCCGATGGATATCATTTGATCGAAAAAACAAAACACGAACTGATCGCGAAGATCGGTATCAATTTGTAGGGGTGGCGGACATGCAGACTGCATTTCTTTTGTCGATGTCGGTTTTCACTCTGATGGCAACCGACTACCTTTCCATTGAATCTGCCCAACGCAGGCTGTTCGGGGACAAGGCCGACTACATCTTCACAAAAACTCCGGCGGATAAGCGCCTGGTGAAAGCTGTCAAGAAACAGGCTGGCGTTACATTGAGACCGGACCGAATTCGTATCTGGCAAGCCATCGAAGAGGGCCGACAGTTGGGTTGGGTCTACGAAGATCAGGTAATCGGCAAGCATGAGTTTATTACTTATGCTGTGGGTGTGGACATGAATGGCCGCGTCGTGGATGTGGTCATTCTTTCATACAGGGAAACCCACGGCGGCGAGATTATGCGGCCGACATGGCTGGCCCAGTTTCGTGGAAAGACCGCTGAGCAGCCGTTCAAGATGGGCGTCGATATTGAAGCGATATCGGGAGCCACGCTCTCGGTCAGAAACGTCTGCGACGGTGTGAAAAAGTTATTGATCCTTAACGAGTTAGCCCTGCTCCATGAATAAATGGACGAAGCGAAGCTACGGTTCAGTCATGTTAATACTAACAATGACCGGTTTGTGGGCGGTCCTTCCCGACTGGTTCGAAAATACGTGGGCCCTGACGGTCGACTGGGGTCCCGGGCGTCTGACCATGATGGAAATCCATGGCTTTTTTGCGATGGCCGCGTTGTTCTTGTTTGGCGTGGTCTTTAACAGTCATGTTTCCAGGCGTTACAAACAACGTAAGAAACGGCGAAGCGGCATCAGCATGCTGACGTGCATGGTCTTGATGGCCATTACGGGTGGGCTGCTGTATTACGCCGGGCATCCGACCGTTCGATCGTTAAGCAGTTGGTTGCACACCGTGTTGGGCTGTTTGATGGGTGGTTTGGCCATTTGGCATGGTAGACGATCACGCCTGTCAGATCAGGCTTCAGGCCGAGCCTGAAGCATTGACGCGCCCTGTACGGATTTGAGGTCAGGGAATCTCATGATGAAGGTCTCCTTATCTCAGGATTCCACTTCGAGCAGTCGGCGTAGACGTTCAAAATCCTGGACCATCTTCTTTTTGCCAACAAGCATGAAGACAGGGGCCATGGCCCGAAGGAACCATGACTGAAGATCAAAGACATGGTGTACTGAAAGCAGCGTATCTTGACCCTGCGATTGGAGCCGGTATTCGGAAATGCCTTCCCACTTGGGTCCGTCTAGAGCCGTGAGTTTTACTTTGAGCCATGTGTCGGGCGTTACTTCAATCACTTCGGAGCGCATTTTGTTTAGATGCTCGCCTGCGCGAAGTGTGAGGGTTGAGACTGCTCCTGGCTTGGTAGAATCGCCAGAATCATAGTCACAGGATACGAGCCCACCTATCCATTGAAGCAATCGGTGCGGCTCTGTGATACAGCGAAACAACTGGTCCGGTGGACCAGGCAAAGTGAGCTGTAACTGGTACCTGCATCGGCGGTAGAACAAGCTGCTGATGATTAAGGCAACGATGGTCAGGCACAAAATGCCTCCCATCGCGAACATGGTCGCGTACATATGGGACTCCTTGTGATGATGAGCGAAAACTAATGGGATCGAACGGGCAAACAAATGTCGGTGTGATTGAGTGCAAAAGCTGGGTTGATGTGCGTGCAGCGATAGAACTCCAGCGCAGGGATGCCAATTATTTCTAGCTGGTGCATCTCGGATAGCCTGGTTGCGATCTCGCGATAGGCAGGTTCTAACGTAGGGCCCAATGGCCCGATGTAGGTTGTGATCGCGTATTGTTGCTGCGGCAATTCTTGGTATCCAATGGAACCCTCTGCGACAAACGGTTCTGGTACTTGGAGACAACAATCGAATCGCAATTTGTGTTCGGGTGTAATGCCGGGTGCGTCCTGTGCAATGCCCACCAGCTGCATGTCTCGATGGTAGGTGCCGCGTTGTTGGCTCCAGGATACGATGCGCTCAAAATTGAGGGGATCCACGTCGAAATAGGACCCCACATGGCGAATAAAGGCCACCCTCAATAGGTTAAGGGTTTTGATGCGGGTGGGCGATAGCGACCAATCTGCAGCATGTTGATTCATCGAGACGCCCGAGTCGTTCGTTGACATTTGCACGGGATGCGCACGGAACTTGGACGGAGCTCGGCCGCACCAACGCTTGAAGGCGCGAGAAAAGGTTTCATGACACCCAAACCCGACTTCCAGGGCGATTTCTAAGATGGAGGTGTGATGCTGCAGGCGCAACAGGATGGCAGCCCGCTCCAAACGCAATCGATTCGTGTAGTCCTTCAATGTTTCACCGACCAGTGTCTTAAACATGCGGTGGAAATGAAACTCTGAGAAACACGCGCGTTCGGCCAGGGTACCAAGCGACAAATCACTGTGTAGGTGATTCTGGATATAGACCAGTATTGGCAACAAATGTGTGAGGTTGGTATTTGTTTGCATGGGCACATTATAGGAGTCGGACGGGTCATGTTCTTGACGTTTCTTGCTCTGGCATGACCGTATGCTCCGTTTCTTTTCGCAAGGACATTAGGCCACTCGATGTGGGTCACAGGGCCAGCGGTTTCGCAGGTACTTGGTGACACAGAACAGGGTAAGCGGACCGCCCAGCCACATTCGAAATTCTATGATGCGTATGTGCTATTCACGTGCGGATTTGGGGACAGGGTGATCCAAACCGATGGCCATTCGCGTAATGGAGGGGTGACCGGTTCCCCATACGATCGAATGGCCATTTCGATGAATACTTCAAAAGGATTTTTGTATGTCACTCAAGTGTTTGTGTGTGATCGCTGTGAGCACGGTTTTGTGTCTTGCTGCCGATCACAAAGAAGCGCCTTTGGCTCAGGAAGCGCCTGCAGCCGACATCGCTGACCTATATGCATTTACTCACCCCCAAGATGTCTCGCGCCTGGTGCTAGCGATGACTGTAAATCCGTTTTCTGTCCCAGAAGAAGCGGTAGGCTTCAACTTCTCTTCACGTGTCCGTTATCGATTTCTGATCGACAACGACGGCGATGCGAGGGCAGACCACTTCATTACTATTCAGTTTCTCCCCGATCAGAGCTTCTTCGCCGTGTTTTCGGATGGCACGCGCATCGATGGGCAAGCCACGCCCCCTTCTGAAGAACCTGAGCCTAGTCATGAGCTGATTTTTGAAGGTAGCAATGACGCCCGCATCTTTGCCGGTCCACGAGACGACCCCTTCTTCTTCGATTTTGTGGGGTTCTCACGGGTCTTGGCGGGAACCGGTTCATTCTCTGGTTCTGATTCCTTTGCTGGCTACAATGTGTCGGCAATTGTCGTCGAACTACCCATCAGCGTTATTAGCGATGGCTCTTCGGTGCTCAACATTTGGGCTGTCACCGAATTGGAACAGCCAGGTGGTCAATTGTTTAAAGAGGCCCTTCCAAGGTGGAAGACATTGGATCGAATGGGTAATCCCGGAGTGGCTACGGCGCTCATCCCGCCGGGTCTCAAGGATTTCTACAACGCCTCACCACCCAACCGCGACGCAGAGCTCTTTGCGCCATCCATAGTGGCAAGCCTCACAGCTCTGGGTACGACTGCCGATAACATTGGTGTTCTTGCGTCGGTTGCGGTACCTGACCTTTTGACCATCGACGTTTCGGCACCCTCTGGTTTTCCCAATGGCCGAACACTCGATGACGATGTCATTGACGTTCTTTTTCACTTCATCTTCAACCAATCGGGCGTGACTGACGGGGTTGCGTCTAATGACGCTGCTTTTATGGGTGAGTTTCCATTCTTAGCGGCGCCGTGGCAACCCTGATCCCTCCAACGGCGCACTTCGGTGCGCCGACTCTTTAAAGGAGCACATAGATGTTGATCATTTCCTTGTGGTTTTGTCTTCACGATCACGGCGCGATACCTAGTCAAGCCGGAGAAATCGCACCGTTCTTCGTGCAACGAACGAATGAACAACCCGATGATTTTCGAGCTTGGACCCGCTTGGGCACAGCTCTACTTGAGCGGGCACAGTTGAGCGGGGACCATCGTGCCTTTCGACAGGCACAACGAGCGTTTGAATCCGCATTGGCCGCCCATGATGTATACGCTCCGGCGCGACGTGGCCTTGCCCGCAGTCTGGCAGGTAGGCATGCATTCAAAGAGGCACTTGTTGTAGCACGTCAATTAGCAATTTCTAACGTCCCTGATATGGAGGATGTGCTGTTATTGGGCGACCTACATTACGCATTGGGTGATTGGGTGGAAGCCCAAGCCCTTTTTTTGAGTCTAGGCGATCTTGCCGATGCGTTGTTAAGGCGGGGCCAGTATGCTTTGGAGTCGGGCCACGTCGAAAACGCGCGGACAATTTTTGAAAAAGTGCTTACAGAACTCGATGACCATAATCCTCGACGGGTCTGGTGCGAGACGGCGATTGCCCTGACCTACTCCGAAGTGGATCCAAACAAAGCGATTGAGTTGTTGAGCCACATCACCGACACAGACCACGCTACCTGGGCACAGCTGGAACGGAGCAAACTGCTGATCGAATTGGGTCGGGCCCAGGAGGCCGTCGTGATTCTCAATGGCCTAGTGGCCATTCACCCGCGTCCCGAGCCTCAGTTGATGCTCGTGCGTGCCTGGCGATCCATGGGATTGGACCAAGAAGCGCAAGCACTGGAAGATTCTGTGGTTCGAAACATTGAGCACGACGTGGCGCATGGGGAATGGGGTCATTGTCGGGTACTGGCCAATCACTGGATCGAACAGGGTGAACATGTCGATCGGGCGATCAAATGGCTGGAGTATGAACATAGCGACATCCGCAGTGATGCGGAGGGAACGGCTCTGCTCGCATGGGCGCACCACTTAAACGGGCAAGACATGGAGGCCTGTAAGTTGATTACACCCCTGTTGGCCAGCCAGCGAGGCGCTCAGTTTATGCTTCGTGCCGGATTGATTTTGGCGGGTGCAGGCCGAATTGTGCCGGCTCGTCATGTATTAGCTCAAGCCTTGTCCCGTGAAATTAGAGGGCACAAACCAGAGCTGAAACAGGCCCGATTATTCATGGAACAACCCTTGAACATCAAGGTGTCCAAGTAGATTATGAAGGCGACTTCGAAAAGGTTGGCCCGAGTTGGGGATTCCATTTGCTGTGATCAGAAGATTGAAGGGGAATTAGCTCGGGCCTTGGATGGCGTCGCGCGTCACGATGAATACCAGCTGAGTCGCTTGTACGACTTGACTCGTGATCGGGTATACAGCCTGGCTGTTTTCATGACGCGTGATACCGATCTCGCAGAGGACGTGGTGGTTGAGGTGTACAGCCAGGTGTGGCTGCAAGCGGATCGGTTTCAACCGTCCAGAGGAACGGTGATGAATTGGCTATTGATGATTACGCGCTGTCGTTCGCTTGACCTTATTCGTGCCCGCCAGCGATTTCAAGGTCGAGAGACGCTCTTAGAACATGCGCACATGCTTTGCCAGCCCATCGATGAGGACCCTGAGGAATTGCACATGGAACGTGACCAGGCCCAGGCGGTACGGAAATCGATGCGTGCCTTGCCTCAGGAACAACGTGAACTTTTGCTGGCAGGATATTTTGTGGGTATGACCCATGTCGAGTTGGCTGAACACTTCGACTTACCGTTAGGCACTGTAAAATCACGCATACGTCTGGGCCTCCAAAGCCTCAAACGCGAGCTTACCCAGCTGGAGCGGTCATGGTCATGACATGTAACGAAATGAGCCGTTCTCGATTCATGGACGCATTGACTGCAGCAATCCTTGAGTCCCGAGATCTTGATCATGAATGGGCCAGTCATTTGCAATCCTGTGAGCCGTGTTCCCAGTGGTGGTCGCAAATGCTCGGATCCTTTGATGCGTTGGGCTCGATCGTGCCAAGGCTCACACCGCCCTCCAGACTCAAAGCTCGGATTATGGCGATTGCGTCTCAACAATCTGGCGATGGAGGCCAGATTTGGAAAAACTGGAAATCTGCGGAAGAGCAGCTTCAGGTGGTGCGCGCCAATCCTGACGATTGGATGGATACGTCCTACATCGGTATCCAGGTGCGTCGGCTGTTTGCCGATCGCTTACGTGACCGGATCACGATGTTGGTTCGCATGGCGCCTGGAAGCGCCTATCCACCTCATATCCACGGCGGCATGGAGGAGTGCTTTGTACTCTCGGGTGAACTCAAAATAGGCGAGCTCACCCTGAAAACTGGCGATTACCAACACGCTCCGAGTGGATCCGCACACGTCACTCAATCCACTGAAACGGGTTGTCTGCTTCTGATCTCCTCCTCCTATCATGACGAATTGTTTGTCGGTGCGTCGTAGTCATGGAGCATGGTCGTCAAGCGCGCGGTGTCCCCAGTCCATCAAGCCATCGTTAATTCAATACTGAGTTGCGTATGCGGAGGTGGAATAAACCGAAATGCTGAGCGGATCGTTTGCTCCAGTGAACGCGAAATCATTGAGGAGGACACTCATGAAAAGGATCATGATCATCACCAGCTTGGTGACACTAGGCTTGGCTGCAATGGCTCAAAACAAGAATAACCACGTCATTCGTGTGGATGTTCAAGAGTTCGGTGACGATGGGACCCATGTCAAGCTGGCCCTTCCTTTAACGACTTTGCGTGCCTTTGAACCTATGGTTCGCGAAACGCTTTCGGAAATGACCGTGGATGGACACGACTTCAATCTGGCCGAAATCTGGCAAACCGTAAAAGACACAGGACCCATGGACTACGTGGAAGTTCTACAGACCGATCGAACCATCACCGTGTCGACCACGGCGACTCACGTTGTGGTGCGCACAGATGGAACCATGCAGGACCAGATTCACATGTCGATCCCCTTTGAGTTGTGCGACGCCATGTTTCGCGATGCCGAATCATTTGACTATCAGCACCTCGTGGATGTGCTTGAAGACATGGCAGGTGAAGACCTAGTGAATATCGATACCGATAACGAACGAATCCGGATCTGGATTGAATAACACGCTAATCAATCGCCCGACAAAAGGCTCCTTTTGGAGCCTTTTTTTGCGAGATAGGGTAAATTGGAACCCTTTTCATGGTGTTATTGGTGGGTGCAAAAGAGGATTAAGATGACCGCTTGCCGTGTGACTCGAGTAATGTGCATGCTTTTTTGGATGGCTGCTTTGCAGTGCGGGGCGCATCCTGCCTGGGGTATCCTGCGCGGCGATGACGGTGCATTCCTCTTCTGTGATCTGGCAGCACAGAAGGTGTGGGTTTTGCGTGATGATCAGCTTGAGGATTTGATTGAAGATGTACATACCCATGAGATCGTCTGCGATGAGCGCGGATTTTTTTTGGGCGTGCACAGCTATTATCGAGGCGATCGATTTGCACAAGACGTGTGGTGCGTCGACGCCACGGGCGAACGCGCACCCGCGGCTTGGGAATTAGCACCCCAACAGTGGGGCTTGAGTTGGGTTCATCCAGAATTGGGACGTATCTGGTTTCGTCTGGATGACGAATCAGGTATGTACTATCTTGAAAATCAGACTGGCCAAGTGGCAAAGGCCCTACCCGGGCTACAGGGCGTGTATCTCAATGCCTCTGGCGATCTGTTCGTCTCAACGGGTGATGGCGTCTATCAGTTACAGCAAAACGAATGGCGATCGATGACGCGTGAGCCTTTGGAGGGCGCAGGTAACCGTCGCTTTCTCCTGGGCCTTACTCAAGATGCGCAGGGTAATCTCTGGGCTGCTGACTACGATTTTCACCGGCTAATTCAGATTGGTCCGGAACAAGAGGTAAAAGTGGCCTTGCGAACCGGTTGGTGGTGGTCGCCAGTCGGTGTCACTTGTGATGAAGGTCATGTGTATGTCTTGCAGCACAGTGGGCATGGTTGGCAAAGTCTGTTTGCGGCGCTGAAGGTTGGGCCGTATCTGCGCATACAAAGCGTGGATGAACATGGAAGGGTGTCCACGCTAGTGACTCTATATGGAAATCGTAGTCGGTGGGCCGGATTGGGCGTGCTGGTCTTGTTGATGACCGCGCTTTGGTGGGTTCGGACTCGGAAAAAGATACGCCTAATACGTGTCAGACGACAAAAGCAGTGCCGTGAGGCAGAAAATACGCCTTAGAATGACTGCGACGGCGGCACAATGCCATTCATAACCAAGCTCCTTTGGCTTCGAATGAATTGCATCAATTAATCGAACTAGATACCTCGACCAACCGGGTTACCGCCACCTGATCGGGCCAATACGCATAGAATTGGCGTTCAGGTTGTCCGTCGCCCGTCACCAGGCGATGCACCGATGTGGTTATTTCGGTGACGCCGGAGTTTTTTGTACTTGTTGTCTGGTATTCGATTTGAAATGTCACATCATAAGTGCTGTCAAAAACAAAGTCTCCATTAGGCAAACGGTTCAATACGATCTGGCCCGGGCTGGGAAGACCAAATGCGTTCCCCGCGCGCACGTCGAAGGTGCTGAAGGTGGGGTCGCCCAGCAGACTACCTTGAAATGAAAGAATCTGAGTGGCAACTATCTGGGTGTCTGCGGTAGGGCTAACCGGTCCCGTTTCAATTGTGCCTGTACCACCTAAGACCATCAACCGCTCGAACTCAGCCCGAATGCATCGTTGCTTCCCGTGAATCTGGAGTTCGGCGGCGAAATTGGAGGTTTCGCCACCGAGGCTGCCGCCCGGGCTACCGCAGTGGGCTGCCGGGGGAACGCAACTGAAATCTCTCAGGTCGAAATGGCCAGCGATCTCCTTAAGCTGAAAATCGCCCTTGTCCAATGAGATTACTTCGTAAACGTCGAATGCTGTGGCTGCGGGTGGCACGCTCACGGTCCCGAATCCATCATCTGGTGCAATGTGTAGTCTTCGCGGTGGCACAAACATGCCAGTATGGATACTGGTTTGACCCAATTGAGTTCCGGAGTATCCATCCAATGCACTCCCTGGTGCACCCACATAGTCGATCCGATAGGCAATATCAAAAAAGCTGTCGGCATTGAATGAGCCGTCGGGCCATTCGGTAAAGCGCGTCAAGCCCGGTGATGGCAAGCCATATTGTGCTCCGATCTGCAGCTCAATGGTGTCGAAATCAGGGTCGCCGAACAGCTGGCCTTGAAGGGCAAACCAGTTGCAAACGTCTGAACGGTGTCTGGGAATACGCGAGGGGCGGAATGCACCTCGCCTTGCGAAATCAGAACTATGGTTCGCACAAATCCAGCCAATGAGCCAGTACCCTGCATTGTCAAATCAACTAAGGCGGCAAATGGCTCGATTTGACCGTTTAGTGACCCTCCTGGCATCGCGCAGGGGCTGGGGGAGGGGCACGTGAAGGCGTGGAATCTGGGAGTAATTTCAATGGTTGAACCTGCAGGAAGGCCGTCTTCGATGATCATGTTCAAACCGCGATATATGCTGGAAGGTGGAGGGACATCGGCGGTACCTGTACCATTGTCAGGCGCTTGCGCCACATCTGCTGGTTCTCCGGCATTCATCTCACAACTACTTGATGTCGTGCCTGAAAGGCCTTCTAGCGATCCACCTGGAGCGCCTACAAAATTGATGGCGTAAGCCACGTCAAAGAAGCTGTCTACTTGAAAGCGACCATCTGGGAATTGTTGGAGGGTGGTCTCTCCCGGTGAGGGCAATCCAAAAAGAGCGCCGGCCGAGATCTGCAACGTTGCAAAATCAGGGTCTCCAAATAGCGCTCCGTCCATTTGGAACAGGTCATTGTCGAACATTTGGACAGGAGTGGCAGCCCTGGGTGCCGTGTCGTTCTGACCATTTACGGGTAGGTTGATTTGTCGTGAGAATCCAGCGAGATCACCTGTGCCATTCATGTTGAGATTGAGGATTGCGGTCCAATCGTTGGTTTCTCCTCCCAAGCTTCCGCCCGGCATTCCGCAGTGTCCACTACTCCCGCAATCGAACGCACTCCAAACTACGTCAATTTCAATCGTGGATCCGGGAGGAAGGCCGTCTATGATGTACCAGGGTGTAGCGCATGAACGGTATGTGCATGGTGCCTTGGGTATGTCAGGCATCCCGGTTCCGTCGTCGGTGACACGAACCGGCTGTGCCATCACCTGAATTGTCATCCAAGTACATAACAGAAATAAACGATTCATGGCTAACCTCCAAATCGATTTCAGCTCACGGTATGTGGTTAAGTGTACATGACCTTGATGTTTCTTTTTGTGCGTATGATCTTTGAATGGATCTCAGAAGGTTAGGTGCCAAAACGTTTGAGTCTTACCTCTAATTCCTGCGCTTCCACGTCGCGACCTGTTGACTTCAAAACCTTGATTAAACCTTCCAGTACGAGCTTTTCTTCCCGTATGGGAACCGATTGCTGTTGGATGATTTCCAGGGCGCGACGATAGGTTGTTTCCGCTTGGTCCCAGCGAGATTGCAGGGTTGCCAAATCAGCCACGGAATTGAGTGTGGTCACGAGTTTGGGGTGATTGGGCCCCAATGATGATTCTTTGGATTTGAGCGCTTCTTGCAACAGTTCTTCAGCTTCTTGATATTGACCACGCTCTTTGAGCATCACGGCCAAGTTATGCATGCTGGTGGCTAGGTTTGGGTGATCAGCCGGAAGTGCGGCCTTCCGGATGCTATAAGCTTCGCGCATAAGGGGTTCGGCTTTTTCATAGTCGTTCAGGCGGGCATGGGCGCTTCCCAGATTGTCCATGGCATCCGCGATTGCGGGATGGTCCGGTTTGAGTTTCAGTTTGGCTGTCGACAAGGCGTGTTCATATGCATCGATAGCCTTGGGAAACTCATTCAGGTACATGCAACAGGCGCCGAGCGTGTTGTACATATTCACCAATTCAACACGGTCGGCTCCGTGTGTTTCAACAAAATCATTGATGATTTGTTGGATGTTGGTGGCTGCTTCTTTGTACTTTCCTCGAGTCATCTGGATAACGCAAAGATTGATTCTCACCTTAACAATACTAATGTGGGTTGGAGGAAGTGTGGCTTCTCGGATGGCAAGTACTTCACGGATTACCTGTTCAGCTTGATCGTACTCCGCTCGATCGAAGTGGGCCTTAGCCAGTTGTGTATAGGTGGTCGCTAATCTCGGGTGTTTGTCTCCCAGTGCTTCCTTGCGGATATCAATAGCTTCCTCCAGAACAGGAATCGCATCTTCGATGCGTCCAAGATCAAGTAGGATGCCGGCCTTGCTGGACAATGTAGATGCGACCCAGTCGTGCCTTGGGCCAAATACGTTTTTCCTGATGACCAGTGCGCGGTCAAGACAGTCCAGGGCTTCATCGTATTCGGCCTGTAGTTGCAATGTGGTGCCCAGGTTTTGCAGGGTTTCTGCCACATCGGGGTGATGGTCGCCCCAATAGCTTTCGCGCAAGGCGAGATTACGGCGGTGGAGGCGTTCGGATTCATCATACTGTCCAGCGAGTTTTTCGATTAAGGCCCATTTGTTCAACACCTTGCCAATCTCTCCCAGATTATCGGGCTCTTCAGATTCGTAGTAGTGCAACGCCTTTTGTGCCAAATCTCTGGCTAGATCGTAGTCTCCCTCCGATGAAGCCAGATGGGCAAGGACATCGTTGTACAGGGCTTGGCATTTCAGTGAAGATGTAGCAAGGAAAGGCGCAGCCTGGTCGTGATAATGATGAGCTTCTTCATAAATACCCCTTTTGTGGCGAATACTTACCAAATCGAGCAAGGCCATGAGCCATGTTTCCCGATGTTGATCGGCGCCGACCTCAAGCAGCGACAGGGCCATTTGAAATTGGAGATCAGCTTCGTCGAGCAGTCCTAAATGGCTGTAGCTTCGTCCAATCGCTTTGCGAAATTGCGCTTCCGCAAGTGGTTGTTGTTTGAATCGCTGGCCAACCGTTTCGGCGCCGCGATCAAGCAATACGCGTGCGGTCACCTTTTCCCCGAGGTTGTGGGTGGGATCCGCCCATTCGAACAGTCCCACCATGAAGTCTGAAAGCTCACTTGCCTCAGCGAGCGCCTGCCGGGCTAGGTCGGCTTCGCGATTGGCACGTTGCGCTTCCAACGTTCGAGCCACAATCCCAGCAGCCAAAGCGCCTACAATGAGAAGAGAAGCCATAACCAGACCACTGTGGCGTCTAACGAATTTTCGGGCTAGGTAGATCGTGGAAGGTGGGTGAGCGACGATGGGTTCGTGATGGAGGTACCTTTGGATGTCGGCGGCGAGGTCTGCTGGAGATCCGTAACGTTCGGCCCGATCTTTCGCGATGGCCTTGAGCACAATCCAGTCCAGATCCCCGCGCAGTGTTCTAATCAAGTTAGGCTCATCAGTGCGTCGCGCTAAAGCGATGTGGCTTCGTTTTACATCGTCTAACGTCTTGAAGGAGTCACTGGGTCGATTTGCTTCACTTCTACTGATTTCTTGCATCAACGGGATCAAGCCACTTTGGTCCTCTCCAAAGGGTCGTGTTCCGGTTAACAGTTCGTACATGATGATTCCAAGCGAGTACACATCAGCACGTGTGTCTAGGTCATGTCCTGCAATCACTTCTGGGCTCATGTAGGCGGGCGTGCCCATCAGTCGGTCGCCCGTCTCAAGGGTTTGATCGATTAATGGCTGGTCAATTGCCTTGGCGACTCCGAAATCAATGATTTTTGGCCATGGCTGACCGTTGTGGGTTGTGACCAATATGTTCGAAGGTTTGATGTCCCGGTGCAAGATGCCTTTCTGATGCGCGTGAGTGAGCCCGTCGCAGACCTTTAGGATGAGGGTGAGCCGGGACTTGAGATCCAGTCGCTGGTGATCGCAAAAATTGGTGATCCGCTCCCCGTCGATCGGTTCCATGACAAAGTAGGGGAAGCCGTCGTTTGTGGTACCACCTTCGTACAGTTGGGCGATACTCGGATGATTGAGTCGCGCCAGTGCCTGCCGTTCATGTTCAAATCTCAACAACGACTCTGAGGACCGGAGCGAAATATGGATGAGCTTGAGTGCTACCTCCCGCTTAATCGGTTCGACTTGGTGGCATAAATAGACAGCGCCCATGCCGCCTTGCCCTAGTTTTCGAACAAAGTGGAATGGGCCTATGTCAGGAGGAAGTTCGTGGTTTGGGTGCATGGGGAAGAAGACCGTTTGATGGCCTCGATTGTAGACGCTCCAAGTCGGCCTGTCGCCCCCAAGCATTACTGGACGATCGAAAGGTCACGTGACTTCCGAAAGCGCAATGGATCAAAAACCCGTTGTTTCAGTTCGTTTTCCGACCACTTTGGCGGTGTTCATCGCGACGTTGAAAAAAGGTACGATAGTCAGCAAAGTCCTGATGGTGCACAACAAACCCTTTTTCAAACTCTAGGACTGTAATCAGGGGAACTTGAGCTGTGAGTGGGGGCAAGTTGTCATCAATATTCATTTGAGCTGTCACTTGCATGACAAAAACTGCATGTCGGCCAGTAATGAATTGCTCCCTGATTTCAAACTGCATCCCCAACATAGATGACTTCAGCGCTGTCAGCATCTGGGATATTTTGGCTTTTCCGACGATGGCACCCATGGGCTCTCCCATTAGACCAGAAGTGGTTCGATAGGTAGGGTCTTCAAATATCGTGTCGTCTCGGTAAAAGGTCGCCATAGTATCTACGTCCACCTTTTCATAGGCCGCGATGTAGGAGCGAGCTTTTTCCGCGATGTCTTCCGCATAGGGATCTTGGGCCCATGAGAAGGCGCCCATCAAGATGGAACTGACTAGTAAACAATTTTTCATGTGTATTCCCTTTGTGTTTGGTTGGAACGAAGACGTTCACAAGGATCGCTACGGACTTGCTCTCAAGGTGTTCGATGAATATTTGTGACAAAATCTGAAACGCTATGACTATGTGTGCGTTGATTAGAGAAAATGGAATTGTGAGAACTGTTTCATGACCCCAGAATCGAATGACATCATCCTTTTCGGCTCGTTTGAGTTCAACAGGGTCACCCATACATTGGTCCGAGAAAAGAAGCCGGTGAGCTTGCGATCGCCATCGGCCAGGTTGCTGTCATTGCTGCTCAGCCACCCCAAGGAGATTCTCACCAAAGAACAACTCATAAAAGAAATTTGGCCTGACACGACGGTCACGGAATCAGCGCTCACGCAAAGTGTCAAAGATCTTCGCAAAGCTCTGCATGACTCAGTAGCCAATTCTGTCTATATCAAGACCCATTCGGGTCGTGGGTATCAGTGGGTGTTCGAAAGTGTGCCTGCCAGTCCGCAGATCCGCAAACACACACAGGCTTCTAAGATCTTTTGGGGTGCGCTAGTCGCACTTTTACTTCTCTCCTGGCTGACCTTCTATTATGTGGAACGTAGGAAGGCGAATGACATAGCGACCTTGCAACAGCCGTATCGGGTTGTGGTTTATCCCTTTCGCAATTCCAGTGAAGACAGCAAGCTGGACTGGGTAGAATTGGGCCTAAGTGACATGGTCAGGCGTAGTTGTCAGTCTCGATTTCCATGGCCCGTTGTTTTCGCGCCTATGGACGATAAGGGGCCGCCTAGTTCAGGAGCCACTTTATCGGTATTTGGTGTGCTGCTGTCACAAGCCAATCAATTTCGTCTTGACTATGAGATTGTCGCTTCCACAGGCGACGCCCTGCGTGGGTCGTTTTTGTCGCGAAATGCAACGGATTTTGCCGACTTGATTGCCGAGTTGATCGGGCAAAACTATGGGCACGATAACGCGCCCAAGGAATTGAGTTGGTCTAAGGATCCCGAGGCTAACAAAGATTATGCTCGTGCGATTCAGGCGTTTGAGCTTTCGGGTGCAGCGTTGGCTGAACCGTACCTTGAAGCGGCCTTAGTTCGTGATCCTGACTTTGTTTGGGCGCGCGTGCAGATGGTGCGTGCTGCCTATCAATTGGGTGATTGGAGACGCGCTGAACAGTCGATTGCGGCCTTGCAAGATCGACCGTTGAATCTAGCAGCTCAGGTTGAACTGGCCTGTATCTCGGCTTCCATAAACGCGCGACGCGGCTTATTTGTGGAGGCCAAAAAGGACGTCGATCATATGTGGCACCAAGTGGAAGGTACATCCAATGCGGCACTGAAATTAGCTGTCTTGAGTCAGGAGATCGACATTAGTTTACGTCGGGGTGATTTACGACAATCAGATGAGGCAACATTACGCTGGAACCAGATGGGTGATTCCTTTTCCACTCTGGAATTACAAGGCGATTCGCTATACCTGCTTGGAACTCGCCAATTAGCGTTGCTCAGCCGAGCGCATCGTCTCGAGGCTCTCAAACTAGCGGCCGACATGTTTCGTCGACTTGGATTGAGAACCAAACTAGCGCGCGCATTGGTGCAACTGGGTGCTCACGATGGGCTACCTTTGGACGTTCGGCAAGAAAGCCTGAATGAGGCTGTCGAAGTGCTTAGGGAACTCAATCATCGTCCCGACCTTGCGGCAGCTTTGAGCATGTTAGGTTATTTTCACGCGTTGGCAGGGCATCACGACGATGCATCCACGGAACTGTCACAGGCAGCTGATCTCTGTGCCAGCATTGGGGCCATGTCCACCCTGGCGAAGATCGAGTTTTTCAAGGCTATTAACCAGGTGAGCCGACAATACGCCCAGGGTTTGAGTGGTGCCAATGAGTCCACGTGGCGGCTATTTTCAGACGTTTTGGACCAATTTGAGGGACAAGGCGCAATGGCTGGCATGTTCGATTGCCTGCTGATGATGACCCTGATTGATCTGGAAACAGCCCAGACAGCTCGTGCTCAGGTAACTTTGGATCGGGTCGAGAAGTTAGGAAAGGCACTGGGAGATTCTTTAAGTACTGCCTACATAAAGCTTGTTAGGGGCTGTGTTCTTGAAGCTCAAGGGTCCTATGACGAAGCAATCGATGCTTGGGACGGCATAGACCATGACGTGGGCCTCGCTTTTGCGTTGGGTCAGTTTTGTGCGTTAAAGGTTGATTGTAGGTTAGGTTCTACCAATTCGCGAGCTCGAAGAATGAAGCTCCTTGAACAAACAAAGTTCCCACCCAACATGAATGCGGTCATCAAAACCTATGTTGATCGGGTTAGAACTTGGGAGGAATCAACCGCCACCCGTGACAAGCCCGGCGCTCCATCATTGCTATGGCTCTATTTTTCACCAGACCCAGCTGTTGCCTCATCGACGTTTTAAGGTCACCCGATCAGCCAGTCACGCAGGCATGTCACGTGGGTGTCTATTGCCGTATTCGTGTAGGGCACAGGGTTGGCGATTCCCCACACCGGCCCGGGCCATCCGGTGTCGCCCTCGCGGCGGCCGATCACATGAATGTGAAGCTGGCGTACCACGTTCCCAAGCCAGGCAATGTTTGTTTTTAACGGATGACGCCAAGCCATGACCGCATGATGGCTCGAACGGATTTCAGCCATTAATTGTGCGCCGTCGGCTTCTGATAGGTCTGTAATATCGACGACTTCAGGACGCTTGGGCACCAAGATCAACCAAGGCCAGCGGCTATCATTGCGCAGCCTAACTTGACAAAGGCTGAGGTCGCATACCCAAATGCTGTCGCGTTCGAGCTGAGGGTCGATGTGAAAAGTCATGGGCGAGTCTAGCATGCGATGCCTTGCTGTTGGATCCACTGTGCATAGGACGCCGACGTGCGAACCAGCACGTCATGTGAACCTTGAGCGGATACCGTTCCGTTTTCCAGCACTAATATCCGGTCCGCAGATTTGATCGTGGCCAGTCGATGGGCCGCGATGATGATGGTGCGGTTGATTTGCAGTTTCTCAAGGGACGCCTGGATATCGGCTTCGGTTTGACTATCGAGATGGGCCGTCGCTTCGTCCATCAAAAGAATTTCAGGTTGTCTCAACACGACCCGCGCAATCGCCAATCGCTGGCGTTGGCCACCAGAAATGTTGTGGGCCCGTTCGCCCAGCGCGGTGTCTAATCCCACCTCCAACGAACGAACGAATTCAACCGCACTTGCTTGCTCCAGTGCCTCCCAGATCATCTGATCCGTTGGCTCTTTGTTCATCCCAAGACCTAGGTTTTCTCGCACAGTTCCCGGAAGCAAGGGTGCATCCTGGGCTACATACCCGAGTTTGCGACGCCATGCTTTGATGTCCCAATGGTCGATTGATTGCGATCCCCAGTAAATGGATCCTTCGGTCGGCTCGTAAAACCGTTCCAGTAGGTTCATCAATGTGCTTTTCCCAGACCCACTTCGTCCCACCAGCGCCGTGGTAGTGCCAGGTTCGAAACTCGCATTCAGACCAGAAAAGACGAGACGGTCACTTTCCGGGTATGCGAATTGGAGCTGTTTGATTACCAGTGGCTGATGGGAAGGAATAGCGTGCGCCGCAGGTCTATGTTCGCTAGGGGTTTCAATGATCTCCATGATCCTTTTGCTGGAACCCATGGCGCGCTGGAACTGAGTCACAAACATGGCAACCTGAGCAATGGGAATCGCCACGTGAAATAAGTACAAAACAAAGGCTATCAACGTGCCTGTTGAAAGGGCCCCAATTGCCAGTCGCTGACCGCCGTATCCCAAAATGGCCACCAAGGCACCAGAAAAGGCCAGTGACATGATGGGTGCAATCCAGGCTGTAATGCGAAGCTCCTCGATCTCCTGGCCAAGCAGCTGGTCGATCCGATGGGCTAGAGCTCGACTTTCAGACGCTTCTGCAGCCAATGACTTCACCGTACCCATTTCCTGAAACGCTGCGGCGATGCGGCTGCTGACCTTTGCTGTTTCGTCCTGAATGGTTGTCGCGAGGCCACGAATCTTAACAGCCAACGGGACAATCAATAGGGTGGCCCCTGCCATCGAGGAAAACAAGACCGCGGTCAAACGCCAATCCAACCACCACAAAATGGCGATGGATCCGACGATCTGGACAATACCTGAAAGCAAGCTGGCACTGTGATCGGAGATCAGGTCACGGATGGCTTGCGTGTCTGAAATCAGCCGGCTTACCCATTCACCAGATGACCTTTTTCTTAAATCCTTCATGGGTAGCGACAGGGCATGTTTCGTTAACACCGTCCGCAACGCCGCAATGAGCGTGTCGCCCGCCTTCCCTAAATGAAAAAAGACCAGGGTACCTAAGACCGCTTGGCCGATCATCACCCCGCACAACATCACAAGAATGGGCGTAGTACGTCCAGATCCAACCTGTTCAATCAAGGCACGCGTAATCAGTGGCACGCTTAAGGCAGCCGCCGTTTCGAACAAAATCAAAATGGCACCATGAATCCAAGTCCATTTGGGCAGTTCCAAGTCCTTGAACAGGCGTTTGTTGATCATGTGACTAAACCCTCATATTTTTTATGACCAAAAGGTCATTCTGAATATGTGATATAAGGTCATGTAAGTCAAGTGGGGATTCCGATGCGGGATGAATTGATCAAAGCGGCGCAACATCTGTTCGAACAGCAGGGCTATCGGCAGACCACCATGCAACAAGTGGCCGATGCGTGTGGCATCTCTAAGGGCGCAATATATCTGCACTTCAGGTCCAAGAAAGACTTGGTTTTGGCGATTTTTGAACATCTGAGTCGCCATATGTATGCGCGCATTGAGTCGGTACGTCAGAAGACCGATCGAACGGCAGAGCAACGATTTGTTGACCACCTGGTCATTCAACTGGAAGAGATGCGCAGCCAACAAGCGCTGACGGAAGCGCTTTTGAATGAGGCCGGATTGGAACTGGGTGAGGACACGATGCTGCTGGCGCGAAAACTACGAGCGGATTTTCAAGCTGCATTGGAAGGTTTTACCCTGGATCTTTATGGCGATCAGGTGGTCGATCATCTTAACGAGTTGGCACTGGTGATCACGGGTGTGATCAACGAGTTTTTCACGGTCATGTTCTTGGACAAATTGTCGATCGAACCGGTTTCAATTGCTCAGTACCTCTTTGATCTTACCGAGCATCTTGTGCGGACGTTCATACCCAATCGCCAGCCATTCCTGGACAGGGACGCGTTAACGCCCGCCAACGAATTGCAAAAACAGTTGATGAGTCAACGGGTGGCGAGAGCGCTGGATCAGCTCGCGTTGATGGAACGCGATGTGAAGCGAATCGACGACCCACTGGTTTCAAAAAACCTGAAGCAAGCTGTGGATCTACTCCGTGATGCGTTAATGGAGCATCCCGAAAGTGAAGTGTTGATTCAAGGTCTGCTCGCGAACTTTCGAAACCATAAGGTGTTTGATGAAACGCGACGCGAGTTAGCCTATATCATGGGTGTGCAATTGCTTTGAGTGGAGTCCATCTGCACGTATCCGATGTAAGACCTCACACCTCATGATGACAGACACTTAGGCGCACATTCTCGGATTGTCGGTTGCCTGTCGGCGTGTGCCTGGTCCATAATGGCCAACTTATTCGGAGGGGTTTGCTGTGTTACAAAATGTTCGCGTCGCTGTGATTGGCATGGGAAAAATGGGTGTGACCATCGCCAAGGCACTGGTACAGAACCAACTGGTACCCCCTGAGCGAGTGGTGGGCACCACGGCACACGACAAGTCGGCACAACGGGCCCACACGGAAACAAATGTACGTGTTACCACCTCAAATGAAACAGCGGTTGCCAACGCCGACATCGTCATCTTGGCCGTCAAACCACAAACCATGTTTAAGCTCCTGCAACTGCTGGCACCCCATATGCGTTCCGATCAGTTGGTGATTAGCCTGGCAGCGGCTACGGCCATCTCCAAGATAGAAAATCTGCTCAAAGAGGGTACACCCGTCATCAGGGCAATGCCGAATCTACCGGCCCTAGTGAAACAGGGCATGACGGTCTTATGTCCTGGCAGTCATGTTCAAGAGATGCACATCGCACAGGCTTCGGCCATATTTGGGGCGTTTGGCCTGGTAGAGGTCATCGACAACGAAGATCACATGGACGCGGTGACCGCCTTAGCCGGAAGCGGTCCGGCTTATGGATACATCATCATCGAATCGCTGGCTGAAGGCGGCGTCAAGACAGGACTTCCCCGTTCTTTGGCCACCATTCTGGCAGCGCAGGCCATGAAAGGTGCCGCTTCCATGGTCTTGGAGACCGGAGAACACCCTGCGAAACTTAAGGATATGGTCACGACGCCGGCTGGCACGACCGTGGACGGTATCATGGCCTTGGAAGAGGGAAGTTTAAGGGTCGCGCTGATTAAGGCGGTGGACGCAGCCACGGCCAAGTCGAAAGAGATTTCCAAGTCCTAGGACTTTTTTGCCTTCTTCGCCTTCTTTGGTTTGTCTCTGGGTTTGTCTTTCGACCTGAATTCTTTTTTGGGCGGCTTGTCCGTTTTCATCTTTCGTTTTGAGACGAATTGATTAGGTACATCGATCTCGATGTTCAGGGGACGTCCCGCTACGCGAATCTTGGTCATGCTCTTCAAGATACCCTCAGGCAAGTCGGAGGGAAGATCGACCGTACTCGTCTTCTTTTCAATTCGGATGTTGCCGATGTTACTACTTGAGATGCCCGCTTCGTTGGCAATGGCGCCAACGATGTTCTTGGGCATGGCGCCGTGTTCTTTGCCCACATCAATGCGGTACGACACCCAGTCTCCCTTGTAACGAACGTTCGTCGAACTGCGTCTCCGCTCGGTTTCATGGGGTATGGTCATCTCGATGTCCTTGGGTAGCAGAAAGGGCTCGGACCCGTGGGAGAGACATGCCAGTGCCGCTGCAATGTCCAATGGTTCGACGGTGGTCTCCGCCTGGTATTGGGCGAGCAACCGTTTAAACAGATGCAGCTGTTCATCTCCCATGGCATCCGTGATCCGTTGCTTGAATCGTTCGATGCGTTGGTTGTTGACGGCATCTGAATTGGGCATTTGCATGCGATCGATCGTGCTTCGTGTGGCCCTTTCGATATCGCGTAACATACGGCGTTCCCTTGGCGCCACGAACAGAATTGCGTCACCAGAACGTCCGGCGCGTCCCGTGCGACCGATGCGGTGAATATAAGACTCGGTGTCATAGGGAATGTCATAGTTGATGACATGACTCACGCGTTCTACGTCCAATCCGCGAGCGGCTACGTCGGTGGCAACGATCACGTCCAGGTCACCGGACTTTAGTCGGTCGATCGTTCGCTCTCGCAGTGCTTGCGCCATGTCGCCATTGAGTGCAGCACACGCAATTCCGCGCGCCTGAAGGCGCTCTGTCAGTTGCACAGTGGCCGTTTTGGTACGCACGAACACAATCATCCCGTCGTAGTCCTCAACTTCCAAGACTCGAGTTAAGGCGTCCAGCTTGTGGACGCCGGCAATCACCCAGTAACGTTGACGTATACGGTCCGCCGCAGCCGTCTGACTCTTCATGGTCACTTCAACGGGTTCTTGTAGGTGTTTGTCCGCAATTCTTCGAATGGGCTTGGGCATGGTGGCCGAAAACAGCGCCAATTGACGGTGCTCCGGTGTTTGTTCGAGGATCCAGGTGACATCGTCGATGAACCCCATACGCAACATTTCATCTGCTTCGTCCAGGATCAACGTGTTCAGGTGCTTTAGATCCAAAGTCCCACGCCGCAAATGATCCATAATACGGCCCGGTGTTCCGACGACCACATGAGCACCGCGCCTCAGGCTCCTGAGTTGCAAGGTGTAGCTTTGGCCGCCATAAATCGGTGCCACGTGAAACCCTGCTAGGTGAGCGGCATAACGCTGGAATGCCTCCGAGACTTGGATGGCCAGTTCACGAGTGGGCGCCAAAACCAGCGCTTGGGTTTGAGCGCTCTTGACGTTAATTCGAGAGAGGATGGGTAAAGCAAAGGCCGCAGTCTTACCGGTACCCGTTTGAGCTTGCCCGATTAAATCCTTGCCTTCGAGGAGGGGAGGTATGGCCGATGCTTGAATGGGTGTTGGTGATTCGTAACCGACCTCTGCAAGTGCCTTTACCAGGTATTTGGGCAAGGCGAGATTATCAAAAAAAGAGTCCGAAGCAAGCGACATGTTCCATCCTTATTCAGGGCTTTTCGTCGGGCGGATCCATGGTTAGTAAAAAAATGCGATTGAGATCCGCGTCGGCCGCAAGCCAAGCGGTCAATCTACTAGGGAATCAACTCTAGCGCAAGCTATTTGATGAAATCCCGTTATCGTAAGTTATAATACTGACGTTAGCGTATTTTTGTTTGAAGGAGTACTTTGATGCGTAAGTTTATTGGTTTTTTGGTGTTGAGCTTGGCAGTCACAGCCTTTTCAATGGCGTGTGACGAGAACGGCAAGTGCACACACACCGACAAAGCGGCCTGCATGGCTGCAATGAAGGCTGCGGCTGAAAAAGGTTGTGATCATGCCAAAGCCGTAACAGCTGACGTGACGGCATCTTCGGCCGAAACAAAGGCGTGTTGCGCTTCTGAAAAAGCGACCAAAGCTAGCTGCTCAGGTGAAGCCGCGAAAGCGTCTTGCTCATCAAAGGCTGCCGCTGCAGCTGCGAGCTGTGAAAAATCTCATGCGGCGGCCGCATCCACATGCAGCAAGTCTGCTGGGTCCGACGTCAAAGCTTCCGCAGATGCGTCTGCAACCAAGAAATCCTGCTGTGCCAGCAAGCTGGCAAACACTGAATCCAAGCCGGAAGCAACCGACGAGACGAAACCGAACAGTTAAATACTGGCGAACGAAAATCGAAAAGGGCAGGTTCATCCTGCCCTTTTTTGTTGGAGACATCAATGAGATATGCCTGGGTTATCTTGCTTATGATCGTGGGCTGCGTCACCAAAAAGGCACCGGACCTGCAACACCAAAGTACAACCTTGGTACCTTTGGGATCTTGGCCGGCTTTGACGGATAACGGCGATCTCGGTCATTTGAAACTGGCTATTGATCGCCAACTGGATTGGTTTGAGACGATCGATGACGATCGTGTATGGAATTTCGAGGGCCGTGCCTATGGGGCGGAAGATATGCGGGACAGTCTGCTCATTTTTCAAGCACATTTCGACAAGGTCGGCGGTCAAAATGTGCGTCAATTCCTGCAACGAGATTTTCATCTATTTCAAATGACGGTTGGTGCTACAGGTGATGTGTTGATGACGGGGTACCATGCACCCGTCTACTCGGGAAGCCTTGTGCCAGATGACCATTTCCGTTTCCCGCTGTACCGCATGCCCGACGACGTATTGACCATAGAAACAGAGGCATTTGCGCCGGAGATTTTGCGCAAAGGTGATCGACTCGTGAGGGGCGTGGTTTACAGCCGACTCGAAGGAAATCGGGTACTGCCCTATTTTTCGCGCACGGACATCGACCGGGATGGTGCTCTAGAAGGGCGAAACCTGGAGTTGGTCTACCTGGGTGCCTATGTCGATGCCTTCTTGTTTCATGTACAGGGGGGTGGGTTTGTGGCACTCCCTGATGGAAGGTTCATCAAACTGAACTACGCTGGGAAAAACGGTTGGCCCTATCGGTCCATAGGTCGCGTGCTGGTAGAAGAAGGCAAGGTGCCTCAGGAAGAGATTTCCGTACCGGCCATCAAGCAATATTTTCAAGCGCACCCGGAGGAGGAAATGCGGGTGTGTTTCGTAAATCAAAGTTATGTCTTTTATCAATGGGACGGGTTGATACATGAAAACATCGAATTGGATCACTATCCCCATGGTGTGTTGGGTTTTCCGGTTACGCCCCGGCGATCGATTGCTACAGACAAACGTCTGTTCCCAGGTGGTGCATTGGCGTGGATCAGTGGCTGTCAGCGTACGGCGGAGGGTGACTGCAAGCCAATCAGCGGATTTGTGTTGGACCAGGACACAGGCGGTGCCATTGAAGGCGCGCACATTGACTTGTTTATGGGCGCAGGGGACGAGCCAGAGGAAAATGCCGGGCTGATGATGGACCCGCATGCGTTTGTCTACTTCTTGGTGGCAACCGATGAGGCACTAGCCAGGTGGCGGTCCCAATGATTCTGGAACAAGTCGTTTACCGGATCAAACCGTCCTGCCGTTCGGCGTTTCACGTTCACCACAACCAGGTTGTCGAGGCGCTGGCAGGATTGCCGGGGTTCGTGAGTCTCACGCTTTGGACAGAGACGAAGGATCCCGACGTCCGAGCCGATCATGTGGTTTGGGATGATGAAGAGAGTGCGATGGCAGCCCATCAAGTGTTTTCTGAATTAGCGGGTGCGCAAGAGATGATGAAGGCGGTAGACACCGTATTCCACAGTGCCCACTTCAGGGAATTACTGAGTTCTGAGTAGCTCGTTGGTCAACAACACCCCGCCAGACGAAAGAAACCCGATAATGAAGCTCAAGTAGGCAAGCCGTACGAAGCGGTATTTTTTGCGGGCGAGAAAGACGCCAAGTTGATAGACCTCTTTCACCTGGGCGCGATAAGCTTCGCTGGGGTCATTGAGCAATTTCTCAAACGCTCGTTCGTAGTCTTCGTAAGCCATGCCGGCGAAATCGCCGAAGAACAAAATGTTAAAACGCGGCAAATCTACATCCTGTGATTTGCGTTTTCGAATGGTAAATGGCAAATGGGGCATGACTGCGTAGGTCGCCAATACAATGGTCGCAAGGCAAAACGTCATCAGTACGATGGCGGTCCATCTGAGTACCGGATCCGAGATGTAACGCAGGGATAGCGTGATCACCACGCTCGCCATGGTCAGCAAGATGTTTGCTTTGACGTCGGCCATGGAACTGAGCTGCATGTGGTGCATGCGCGTTTGACGTAGCAGGTGATCGAAATGGGAACCAGGTTGTTTGACTTCCATGTGTCTTTCATCATGGTCAGATTGCAGTGCAGCTGTCAAGCAAGCAAAAAAAAGGCCCCGAGCAACACGCTCGGGGCTTGGTGGTGGGAGAGACGAACGCTTAAAGTGAGGATTCGTTGGTGGTGGTGGCCAGAAATTGGGAAAGATCGTTCAGTGGAACACGTGCGACACCTGCCTCCCCGACCTTGTCATCCCAATAGAGGGTGTATGCGTGGGTATCCGTCAGTTTCACGACACGTTCAATCATGGACTTGCTCCACCCTAAGTCGACGGCTTTGCCTTGCTCGTCAAAGACACGATATTCGTATCGTTGATCGCCTCCTGTCCAAAGGGCCACGACCAGATGCTTCTCATCGGGTCCTAGAAACATGTCCTTCACCAAGGGGAAATGTTCGGGATAGAAGGGGTACAGATTGGCCTGAGCCAATCTCGCGTCTTTACGAAATTCCTTTTCGTATTTTGCATAGGCGGCCTCGCCCCATGCCTTGTCAAAAGGGATGACTCTCTTTTCAAGTTCGATGGTGCTAAGCACTTTTTTTGTGGCTGCGTCATAGATTTTGATGATGTTGGAACCGGATCCGCACACATAGACACGCGAACCTTCAGCGTTAGTAAACACATAGCCTTTATCCGGAGCAGGGTTGTGAGGCGTGCCGATGAAACGCTCGCCTGGCTTTACATCGCGCTTGGTGTACAGGTCTTGACGCCATTCGTCGAGTTTTGTTTTGTTCAACATGCTTTCTGAGGCTATTGACACGGTGTAGGTTCGATAAGGCGATCCGAATTTCTTGTCCACCACCAGCCAGCCGTTCACGAGTCTATCCAGATTTCCGCCCTTGCTCGGAGGATTGATGGTTTTTAGATGCTTCCCGTCCATGGTGAAAAGGTGGATACCATTGAATTCGTGAACGACGAGTTGATCTTTGTGAAATGCGATGCGGTAGGCGAGAGGGAACTTTCCAGATCCAGATGCCAATCCAGCCATGGCTTGAACAAAACCCAGGTCCTCATGATAGTGAAGGATTCTTCGTTCTCCCGCGATATCCAATAGGAAAATGTCGCCATCGGGATGAATGGCAACCTGTTGTGCGGTAAGCGGAGACGGTATGCCGCTAGCCTCGGTCGTCCAAATTTTTTCGTCGGCGCCGGCCGAAAACATGAGAATCAATAATAGATACAATGCAATACCTCCCGATATGTCCCGGACACGCCGGTCGATTCCCACGGGAGCAAGGTTGGTGCCAAACGTTGACAAGCCATCCTGTACCACGCAAGATGAGCAACCATGGAGCTTAGCCGTTACCGCCACTTCGCCCAAATGTTAAGCCAAGCTGGGCCCCGTGGACGATATGCGCCCAGTCCCACAGGTCAGCTGCATATGGGGAACCTGCGGACGGCGCTACTCGCTTGGCTTTTCAGTAGGTTGCTGGAGGGCAAGTTCATTCTTCGCATGGAAGATTTGGACAAGCCCAGGGAAAAACCCGGATCAGCAGCCTCAATCTTGTCCGACTTAAAGTGGCTAGGTCTTGACTGGGACGAGGGTCCTGATGTGGGCGGGCCTTGTGAACCCTATACTCAGAGTGAACGGGTCGAGCTTTACCATGCCGTATTGACGTACCTGATTGAACGGGACCTAGTGTTTGCCTGTGTCTGTTCCAGGCGTGAAGTCGCCGAGTCTGCAAGTGCCCCGCACGGTGTCACACCGATCTATCCGGGCACCTGCCGAAAGGATCCCACCAGGGTCAAACCTGGCTCTGCGCACGCCTTGCGCTTGAAAGTGGATGGCATCGATTTAGCGCCAATAATGGATCCGCTCATGGGTGAACTCAATACGGATATCGAGGAACAGTGTGGCGACTTCATCATCTATCGCTCCGACGGTGTCTTTTCGTATCAGTTCGCGGTGGCCGTGGATGACGCCCTGATGGGCGTGAACCATGTGGTGCGCGGTGCCGACTTGATGTCTTCAGCCTCCCGCCAAGCGGCGCTGATTACTTTGTTGAATCTTCCTGTACCGCAGTACGTGCACGTGCCGCTTATGATGGATGGGTTGGGGCAGCGCATGTCCAAGCGTGATGGCTCGTGTTCATTGGCTCAAAAAGAGGATCGCCAACCAGAGAGAGTGGTTGGCGAGTTGGCTTGGAGTTGTGGCTTGGTGGATCGAGCCGAGCCCATCAGCCTTATGGAACTCCTATCTGATTTGAATGTTGAAAGCCTGCAACGGCGTCTGAAAGTACAGCTGTAATTACACCCAAATGTGTTGGGGTGTTACGGCGCATTCATCTTTGAGCCTTGCTTTCATCTTGAAGAGCGAATCTGCCAACGTCACGGCTTCTTCCACCGTAAAGTCCGGAGCGTCAATTCGCTGCATCATGCGTTTCACGTCGAACCACATGTCTCCGGGCATATTGTGTTGCCAGATTTGAGTCAGTTCGTGCTTGCGGATAGCTACCATGCGGGAAACGATGTCTCCAGCCCCTAATGCCAATCCGCGCAGTGCACTATTCAGCTTTTCTATTCCGTCTTGATAATCCTTCAGTTCCATTCCGAACCCCCGTGTTCACATATACGCATAACGCCAGCGTTCGGTTTGAGGTTTAGTCGGATTTGTTCCCTTGTGTGGACTGTTTTTCCTCAATTTTGATATTCGAGTTGATCGAGATGTCATCTCGGACCGTTTGGGTAGTGCCAGATGGCCATTTCACGGTGATCTGATGGACCTTAGTGGCATTGCCGAGTCCAAAATAGAGTGGCGCGAGCGACTGGCTCAAGTAGCCAGACTTGCCGTCGTAGAATTGGGTCATGCGACCCGTATCGGTGGCAACTTCCACCCAGGCACCCAGACCGTCGCGATTTGACTTCGTTCCTTGAAGGGTCACTTCCAAGTACTTGATAGGTTTCTTTTGTGCCAAGTTGTTGATCAGGACACGCGGTTCCGCATTGAATTCGCCCGTGATGATATCCAGGTCACCGTCGCGGTCAAGGTCAAACAAAACTGACGTTCTTGACCCTAATGTGCCCCAAACAACATTGGTGCCTTGTGGCCGGTCGGTCTGCTTGCAGATGGAGTGGCCGGATTCTGCAGCGTTACTGCAGTTCACGGCAAACCAGGGCTTGATGGTCTTGGGCCTCGGCTCGACTTCGGTGGCGAATTCAGCATCGACAAAACCCGACTTACCCGTGTTCAGGTAAACCTTGTTTATGCCATACCGCCACGGGAAATTCATGCTTGCCGCGACGAAGATGTCAGCAAAGCCGTCCGCGTTGAGGTCACCTACACTTAAACCCCATGGCCAGTAATTCTCAACACCCAAGGCGTCTGATCGCTCGGTTAAGGGAAGCTTCCCCTCGTTTTGATAAAAGGCGTTACCAAAAACGTTATTCGACCCGCCTTGCAGGAACTCGTCCGACCATTGCATGTCGGATTTCAGTGTCTCGGATTCTGGGCCTACTTTAACACTCATATCTGAGTGCATATCGGTCAGGTAGAGTTCCAAAGCACCGTCATTGTCGAAATCAAAAAATTTGGCGCCCATAGTGCCCCACGGTGTTTTGGGGAAGTATTGGGAAGTTACTTCCTTAAATTTGCCTTTTTCGTTCAAGTAGAAATGATCATCACCCTGCATGTTCAACACATATAAATCGGGGAAGCGGTCGCCATTGAGGTCTGTGATGATGGCGTCACCGGTCCAACTGGTATCGGCTAGACCCGCATCGCGATTTGCATTGACAAACGTTTTGTTACCTTGGTTGCGATAGAGGGTGCTAACTTCCGTGCGTTCAGGATGAAGGTGGCCTGCAAAGGCGTCCTTCCGACCTTGGTAATTACCGGACCTAAGTTTTTCATCAAGCGTGTAGGAACCGACATGTGTGATATACAGGTCCAGATTCCCATCGTTGTCATAGTCGAAGAACACCGCGCCAGAACCATGGTAGCCACCTTCAAGACCTGACGTGGCGGTGATGTCTTTGAACTGTCCTTTACCGATGTTTTCGTAAAGATGACTGCCGTCGCGTACGGTGGTGATCACCAGGTCTGGATCACCATCGCGATCGACGTCTCCAAATGCCGAGGCGACGCTGATCACGTCTTTCAATGCATAGCCTGCCGTGTCTTCCATCAACTCAAAGCGACCAGAACCCAGGTTACGCCATAGTTCGTTCTCTCCAACCTGAGTCGTGAAAAACACATCTGAATAACCGTCACCGTCCACATCCGCTATAGAAATGCTGTTGCCATGATCGTAGTGAACCGGACGCCAATGGCGTGCGGAGTCCTCCGTGCATCGATGCTGGAACGTGATGCCGCTTTCCAAGAGTCGGTCTTCAAAGGCAAAATCGACCGTGTATTTAAGCTGGTTCAGCTGCTTGAGCTGTGCCTGTTTGCGCTCCGTCAAAAGAGCCTGCACTTGATCTTCAACATGACGACCTTCCGAATCGTGAATCAGACAACATACGCAATAGGCATAGGGCTCTCGAGGCGAGGCGTTGACGATGAGAAGAGCAATGGGCAAGGGTCTCGATGGGTCGCAGAAATTGGGGTCGAGACCACATGCGATGCCCAACATCTCTTCTGCGCCATAGTGGTCGCCCAACGCCTTCATGGCCATAGACTGGCCGTAATAGGCAAACGGGTAATCGTTTTTGAGCCACAGCGCACGTCGAAAATCGGCACGTGCTTGCGAGAACCGTTTGTTTTGGAAATGGATCCAACCACGCAATGCGTAACCCTCGGCATGGTGCAGCGTCAATTGGAACAAATCCTCCAGCGACTGCAACGCATCTGCTCCCTGTTCCGCTTGAAAATAGGCGATCGCTTTCATAAAGCGACTCGGTTGATCTTGGGGGCGTTGGGCGATGACTTTGTCAAAATCGGCCACCGCATGTGTGGGATCTCCCAGATCCAGGCGCAGTGTTCCGCGCTGGAACAAGGCCATAACCGCAGCTGGATTGAGTTGTATGGCCGTGTCGAAGTCTGCCATCGCATCTTCTGCGAGATTGAGTTCACGACGAAGCATGCCGCGCAACACGTACAGCCTTGGGTTTGCTGGGTGGGCGGCAATTGCCTGAGTATAAAGCTCAAGCGCTTCGCTTCTCTTCCCCTGTTCGTGTAGTTTCAAAGCCTGTTGGACGATTTCAGTGCTTTCTTGTGCCCAGCAGATTGTGCCGATTGCCAGAAAAAATATGAGCCTCATGCCTCTAATCATCATCGCTGCCCCCAATTTTTTAACCTAAGATATCACCCGTTACGTACATACTGTGGTTGCACGTTCTAAGTTGCGAGCGATGCGTCGTGCATTGTAGACGTTTGACGGCTGTGAATAAAGGTGGTTGAGAAATTGAGAAAGCTATGTTGGGCCTTCGTTGCGCTGATGATGATGCTGGGTTGTGGCAACGAAAGAGTCATTCGCGCTAAGGGTCCCATCCTATTGGTCACGGTAGATACGCTGCGCTCGGACCATCTACCAACATATGGCTATAACGGTGTGGTCACCCCTGCAATCGATTCGTTGGCAAGTGAAAGCCTGGTCTTTGAAAGCGTGTATGCACATACGCCACTCACTTTGCCTTCTCATGCATCCATGATGACGGGCATGTGGCCCAACTACCATGGGGTGCGGGACAACTTTGGTTATCAATTGGCCGACGAGCGCGAGACCTTAGCTGAAAGATACCAGGCAGCTGGTTATCGAACGGGCGCTGTAATTTCATCGATGGTGCTGCGTCAGTCGACTGGAGTGGCTCAGGGATTTGATGACTATAATGATCAAATCCGTCGAGGCATGCGAACCGGGATTGTCAATTACGCAGAACGAGTGGGGGAAGAGACGCTTGCCCTGGCCCTGGATTGGCTGCACCAACAAGAGGACAATCAGTTTTTTTACTGGATTCATCTTTATGACCCGCATGCACCTTATGAGCCACCAGAGCAGTTTCGAGGACATCCAAACCCATACGACGACGAAATAGCCTACGTAGACCACCTACTCGGCCGATTGTTCTCTGAACTGAAAAGCATGGGCTTGTACGATGAGGCCGTAATCATTTTGACGTCTGATCACGGAGAGGGGCTAGGTGACCATGGCGAACAGCAACACGGCATGCTCTTGTACCGCGAGTCGTTACAGGTGCCCCTGATCCTGAAGCTACCTCGTGGAATTCGTGGTGGTGAACGCATTTCGGGAACCGTAGGCGTGACCGATGTTGCACCGACGCTGTGCACGCTAAGCGGTCTGGCACCCCTGGGCGATGGCCTAGACCTGTTGGCGCCCATTCCCAAAGAACGTATGGTTTTTTCCGAGTCACTCAATGCCAAGATCAACTTTGGTTGGTTTCCACAGAAATCAGTGATTTCGGGGAATCTACATTTCATTCGCGGCGCGGATGAACAACTCTTCGATCTGGTTTCGGACCAAGCCGAGAAGGACAATCTCTTGCCAGGCACACGTGTGCCTGTTCCTTTTGAGGACCTGTTGGAGTCGATCGGCACCGGCGAGTCACAGACGGTTGAAATATCAGGTGAGGACGAGGCCATGTTGAGGTCTTTGGGTTATGTGGGTGGATTTGGAGAAACTGCCATGACCACTGATCTCGACGAATCGTCGTTTTTGAAGCTGTTTAATCTGGTGGGCGAATGCAACATCATGCTGAATCGCGGAGAAACCAAAAAGGTCGTGAAACTGCTAGAACCAGTGGTTGCACGATACCCATCCATGATTGATGCTCGGCTGGCACTGGGTTCCGCGTACTTCAATCTGGGTCTGTTGAGCGAAGCAGAGAGCCTGCACCTGGAAACGCTGGCTTTGTCGCCACAACATCTCACTGCCATGGTGGCTGTGATTGAGGTGAAACTTGCTCTGAAAAAGCGAGGGGAGGCTGAAAAACTGGCAGAGAAGGCCGTTCAAACTGCGCCCAACCTCGGTCCCCGGCAAGTGATCCCCATTCTCAATCAATACGATGTTTTCCCTTTGGCGGAACTCATGAGTGCCAAAGCCATCGAAACAGACCCCGATTTTGCTTTTGCTTATGTCGTGCTAGCGAGAGGAGCGGTAAGTTCCGGTGAATTTGAAAAGGTCGAACCTTACTTGATGCAAGCAGCAGACAGAGCGATGGGCGATTCCCACCTGCTGGCCACGATCGCTTATTGCCGTGCTGATGCCGCTGCGCGCCAAGGCCAACAAGCAGACCGCCTTTTTCAGCAAGCGATTGAACTGGACGGCAACCATGATGGTGCACGATGCGGATTTTCTTTATACCTATTCAGTCAAAACAGACCAGATGAAGCCGTAGCCAACATGATTCAATGGTTGGAAGCCCATCCTACTGCCAATACGTATCGCCGTGTTGCCCAGCTATTCGAACTCGTAGGTTTGGAAGACCTGGCGAATGAGACCCGATCACGTATGCCTTCAGCATTTGATCCCTAAAAAATCGGATTCTTGAGACAGGTATTGGACACAATTGTAAAAAAATCAAGCGATTGAATTCAAAGTTTTGGATGAGACGCTTTGAATTACGAGTTTCCTATTCGAGCAAGTGTATGTAGTTTGTTTTCATAGACTTAGTGATGGTTGCTTGTTGGCATAAAAGTTGATAACATCCAGCCGTAACATGCAACTCCATCGAACTGGCGCCGGTCAGGCTGCTTAGCGAGGAGAGGCCTGTTGATACTCGCATACGCAATTAGGAGATTGGTAAATGAGACCAAATCGAACGAAATGGGCAGGAATAGCCACTTTTCTGCTGCTCTTTTCCGGGTCGGCATTTGCACAACAAACCTCAAGTATTCACGGGAATGTTGTCGATTCAAATGGCGATCCTCTTCCTGGTGTTGTGGTAACGATTGAGTCCCCGAACATGCAGGGAAGCAGATCGGTAACCACAATGGCCAATGGTGACTTTTTGTTCCGTTTGTTGGTTCCTGGCGATTACACCGCCACAGCCACCATGCCGGGCATGCAAACCAGTAAAACGACCATTGCATTGGGCTTGGGTCAAACCTCAAAGCCGCGTATGGTCCTTCAACCTGAGGCAACTTCAGAAGAGTTGGTCGTTACCGCAAGTGTGGATCCTGTCCTTGACACCACCGATGTGGTCGCTAACTTCGACGCTGAATTTGTCGACCAGATCGCATCTGGCCGCAATATCCGCGATCGTGCACTGCTCGCGCCAGGCACCACTCAAGGTGGTCCCAACGGAGCGGTATCGATCTCAGGTGCACAGACGTTTGAGAACTCTTACCTGCTGGATGGCGGTAACATCTCTTTCGATAACGTGCGCGGCAACGCCAGTTTCATCGTGATTCCCGACGCCATTCAGGAAACCACCGTTTCGACGGCCTCAGTTTCTGCTGAATTTGGTCAGTTCACGGGTGGTCTGGTGAACAGCATCACCAAGTCCGGTGGTAACAACTTCTCGGGTACTTTGCGCACCGCGCTGCGCAATGATGACTGGGTAGGCACCACACCGCTTGAAGACGACAACAATGTTGAGCGCATTTCTGACATCGTACGCACCGATTCCATTTCAATCGGTGGCCCGATCATGAAAGATCGTATTTGGTTCCACATCAGTGGTTCCAGACTGCGCAGTTCGCAGCCCGGTCAGTTGATCGCAGCGATCCCGTTGACGGACGCAGAAGCCGCTGATCTCGGTCTTCCCGGTGGGCAAACCGCTCCCGGCGTACGCGCCGTGGACAGCTCGCGTGAAAACGACAAGATCAACCTGAAGTTGACCGGCAAGATTGTTGAGAACCACGAAATCGTTCTTTCTTATTCAGAAGAAAAAGACGATTCGCTGAACGATACGTCTCGCGGTCCTTTGGGCATTCGCGCTGCGTTGACGAACAATGTTCCTGAAGAACATCTGTCAGCGAACTACCGCGGTATCATCACGCCTGCCTTCACGATTGAAGCGTTGTACACTGAAAAGAAAGCAACCTTTGAAGGCTCAGGTGCCGACATCAGTGCGGACCTCCGTTTCACGGATACGGTTCTGCGTGATCGCAACTTTGGTGGCCGTTTCGGTGCCGAAGTTTTGGCTTCACCTACGGACGAACATCGCGACAACGAATCCTTCATGGTGAAGGCTTCTTACTTCCTGACCACCAACAGCGGTGGTTCCCACGACATCGTTTTTGGTGCTCAAGATCAAACCGATATGCGCATGGGTAACAACCACCAATCAGCTTCTGGTTGGGAATGGTGGGATGTTTATCCCATCTGGGATAGCCCTGACCAATTGGAACCCACCCCTGTGTTCAGTGGTGGCGGCCCTAACACCTTGCCCACGCAGTTGATTTGGTGGCCGATTGTGAATGAGTCCATCGGTTCCGACTTCAACACGCAATCTATTTTCGTCAATGACCGTTGGTCGTTGAACAACCATTTGTCCTTTAACTTGGGCGTTCGTTACGACAAGAACGATGCTTCTGCTGAAGACGGCAAGCCCGTTTCCAAGTCAGATCACATCAGCCCGCGCCTCGCGGTTGAGTATGATCTGGCCGGTGATGGCAAGCACCGTTTCTCCTTGAGTTATGCTGAGTATGTAGCTCGCTTGAATGACGCAGGTCAACAGGCTTCTACTGCTGGTAGCCCCAGTTATGCCGTTTGGTACTACTACGGACCAACCACCACGAGCATTCAAGAAGTGTTCGAGTGGATTGGCATCAACAACGGCGGTAATGCGGATTCAACTCGTGATCCCTTTGTCAACGATTTCTGGCAAACGGCTCCGTTCACCAACATCAACCTTTCTCCAGATCCCGCCAACATTATTACAACTGTTGATCCGGACCTGGAGTCTCCCAACGCGGAGGAATTCCGTGTGGGCTATAGCACGCGTTTCGATGCGGGCTTCTTCAAGGCTGATGTCATCATCCGTGACTACAAAGACTTCTACGCAACACACCTGTACCGCGAAGAAGCCGATCCGTCGATCTTCGGCATCACGCCTGCTGGCGCTGATCGCCGTCTGTTGACCAACGATGACGAAAACTATGAACGTACTTACAATGCCGTTCAAATGCAGGCCAGCTATCGCGTAAGCGATAACTTCAACCTGTTCGGCAACTACACTTGGTCACAAGCCATTGGTAACTTCATTGGTGAGACTGAAGGCCAAGCTGCCGTATCCGGTTCTTCAACGACGTTCTATCCCGAGTACCATGCATTTGCTGCTCGCAACCCGCGCGGTTACCTGGATGGAGACCAACGTCATATCGGTCGCATATTCGCGATTTACGATCTGAAGACCCAATTCGGTGACTTCAACTTCAGTGCCACGCAGCGTTTTGAGTCGGGAACGGCTTACAGCGCAGCCTTCACTGTGAACTTCCGTAACCGTGAAGAAGAGTACGGTCTGCCGGCTCGTGGCTCACTGGGCTACGCCAGTAACCAGAACACCACGACATACTATGTCGACGGCAAACGCGGCAACTTCAATGGAGATGACATGACTCAGACCGATCTGGGTGTGAACTACTCCATCAAGCTGTGGAAGATTGAGCTGTTCGCAGAACTCAACCTGTTCAACATCTTCGATGAAGACGCAGCCGTGTACGCCAACAACGGTTGGATCGATACAACCGTTACCGCAACTGGCGTTCCGTTCAACCTGTTCACGGAAACACCTCAAGAAGGTGTCCACTACAACTTCGGTCCGACCTTCGGCCAGCCGTTGGAAGGAAACGGTGTGACGGGTAACAGCGCTTATCAACAGCCTTTCACCTACACACTCGACCTGGGTATCCGCTTCTAAGCCTTACCCGCAACCTTCAAAAAGGCCCGCTTCGGCGGGCCTTTTTTTGTGTCTGATCAATGCGACAGCGACGAAATCAATGTACCGATCGATTGGCTTGGGGTTTTCTGCTAGAGTGTCCTTCAGTTTGAAATGACAATTCCGAGAAGAAGGGTAATACCATGCTAGACAGAAACACCTTTTTTGTGCGCGAACATGCAGGCGTTTTGAAATTGACGGATACCTACGACATCCTGGATCCCGAGACCCAGGAACAAATAGGGATCGCCAAGGAGAAGGTCAGTGGTTTCGTGAAGTTTTTGCGGTTGTTGATCCACAAGAACCTCATGCCGACCAGGATTGAAGTGCACCAGGGCAAATCGTTCGACAACCCTGCCAATCTACTGTTCACGATTCGAAGGGGCGTAGGTTTCTTTAGGACCAAAGTGGAGATCATCAAAGGCAACGGCGAGCCTGTGGGCTTCATGCGAAGCAAAGCCTTTTCTATTGGCGGTGCTTTCAACGTGTTCGATGCCAGTGGCAATCAGGTTGCAAAAGTTAAAGGAAATTGGAAAGGATGGACCTTCCGATTCCTCGACATGAATGAAAATGAGTTGGGTACGGTAACCAAGAAATGGGCAGGTCTAGGCAAGGAATTGTTCACGACCGCAGATAACTACATTATTCAATTACACGGTGAGCCATCGCCTGGCTTAGCTACCGTGTTGCTTGCCGCCGGCTTGGCCATAGACACAGTTTTCAAAGAAAAATAACCTCTCGGCGGATCGTTGGGGGCGGGCAATCTGCCGTGCAGGTCGCTAAAACCCGCCCTCAGCGCCATCCACCATCGCTAATTTAGCGGCTTCAATAAGGGTCCTAAACGGTTTCGATCGCCTTGGCTGTTCAATACATGGAACGATTTTCTGACCTGTCATATGGTGACCTCCAAGAGTAGTGCCTCGTCTTTTTTGTTACTCTATCGGTTCACTGTGGATATCAGTGACGGGCAAAAGTTCTTAAGCAATGATGCTCAATCCGGGTTCAAAGTCTTTTTGATGACCACATACTTGTTTCGTTCGGATATTGGATGATGAGATTGGGACCCGTCAGGCCACCGCACCCGTACTTCCAATTCAACAGCGGGGTCGACCAACCCGAACACGATCCGCTGATCCGAGTGGCACATAAAGCTTCCACCACTTGTCACATCCCTCATAGCGATCAACTTTTGGTTGGCCATGAAGCTGACCCTGGCTCCGTAGGCCTCTCGATTCATCTTAGAGCCAAGAAGTTGGATGCCCAGCCAATGGTTCATAGGTGAACGATTCTCAAGCAAATCCACCCGATCATTGATATTGGTGATCAACACATCCACGCGGCCATCGTTATTGTAGTCGGCAGTTGCCAGCCCGCGACTGACCTTTGGTTTTGTGAAGTCACCCAGGTCCACCAAAGTGCCATCTGCACGGCATTCGAAGAGTTGGTTGGCTTGGGCATAGGTCTGATTGGAGTCCAACTTTTCGATGACATCCATCACATGACCGTTGGCAACCATGAGATCCAAATCGCCATCTCGATCAAAATCGAAGTATTGAGTACCCCACCCAACTGGTTTACGGGATGCGTCACCCAGGCCATAAGCCTGGGTCGCATCTTCAAATACATAACCTTGGCGGTTTAGGTACAGGGTGTTGGTTTCCATGGCGTAATGCGTCATGATCACGTCCATCCAGCCATCGTTATTTACATCTCCCAGAGCGATACCCATCCCTGCTTCAGCTTCGCCCTTATGATTGAATCCGAGACCTGAGAGCATCGCCTGGTCCTCGAATCGGCCTTCGCCATCATTGATGTAAAGGCGGTTCATGGTGCCGTCGTTGGCAACGACTATGTCGAGATCTGCGTCATTATCCAGATCAGAAAGCATGACGCCAAAGCCTTTCTCGTCGGGACCGGAAACAATCCCGCGTTGGGCACCTTCCTCCACAAATCGACCGGATCCCTGGTTGATATAAAGTTGATCTGGAAGCCCTTTAAATGCAGTGGGTCGACAATAGCTCACGATTTGCGATACCGCGCTTCCACACTGAGGATTGTTGGTGTAGCTGAAATCCACGTAATTGGCCACGTATAGATCCAGGTCACCATCACCATCAAGATCGCCGAAACTGCATCCGGTACCCCAAGCCTCACCGCGTATTCCCGCTTGGTTGGTGATGTTCTCAAACGAGCCATCACCGCGGTTGCGGAAAAGCACATCGCGACCAAAATTCGTAACAAACAGGTCAGGCCAACCGTCCCCGTCCACGTCTCCGCTGCAGACGCCCATACCGCAACCCGTGTCACCCACACCCGCTATTGACGTTACGTCGACGAATTGACCATGGTCATTGCGATACAGTCTGTTGGGACTTGGCTCCGTTTCTGGACTTCCAGGCGTTGGGCATCCATTGACCAAATAGAGGTCCATGTCCCCGTCATGATCGTAGTCAAACCAGCAGGCGCCAGCGCCTGTGGTTTCGATATAGTAGTTTTTACCGGATCGAAAGTCTTTGTGAATGAAGTCGATGCCCCGTGAAACAGGCACAAAAGGGGGATCACCGACGAGGGCGATGAGAAAAACTAAGGTTGAACAAACCATTTTGTCGGTAACTCTTCATAGGGAGATTGGGTGGCGAAAGACTGGTAGATCTGTTGCCATACTGTTTTCTGAGTCTGATTTTCAGTGGAATTGATAAGGTTCGTCATTTCTTCTGCGGCTTGTGCAAACAGCCCTTGACCCGCAAGCGCAAAAGCGTAGGTTTCACGGACCGTCGGCGATGCGTTTTTCTGCAGCATGTGAGACACCGTTAGAAACGCATTGGGGATGTTACGCAAAGTCGAATCGGGGCACGCAATTTGGATCCTGGCCCGGATGAGCTGCAACCGCGTGTGAGCCGGCCATTTCTCCAAGGATCGATCCAGGACCCGTGTGGCTTCCAACCACTGCTCGTCCAAAATCAATGCAACGGACTCGCCGAGGAAGGCGTCGGGTTGGTCAGGTGACAACGCTTGAGCGGCGCGCATGGCAGCGGCAGCTTCATCATATCTACGCAGGGTTCCTAACAGCGATCCCATTCGATAGTGCTGTGCACTTGATTCAGGTTGCAGTGTTAATGCTTGCTGTTGAAATCGCAGCGCTTCATCAAAACGTTGTAAAGAAACAAGATTCTCAATCAACAATTCCAACACGCGAATTCGGTCATTCGGATCCGTGTAAAGGTCTAATGCCTGTTCTAGGTAAATGTTGGCCGATTGCTTGTTCCCTTGTTTTAGCAGTGCGGATCCCATTTGTTCATGTGCCCAAACGTGTTCAGAATCCAGCTTCAGAATTCGGTCGAGATCCTGAATCTCAGCTTGTACCTGATCGAGATACTGGTACATCTTTGCCCGGGCGTTGAGCAGCGTGATGTCAGTGGGATGAGCATCGATAAGCCTGTTTGCAAGACGCAAGGCCTCATCGGACTCACCTGATTGTGCGAGCCACTGCGCATGGCGCAGACATGCGGGCACCAAATCAGGATCGTAGTTACAGGCTTGGCGATCCTGCTCACTCGAGAGCTGTGGTTCTTGACGGCTTTGATAAATCAGCGCCGCGGCGTAATGCAAACGTGCGGCTTGTTTCGATGCACCTTGGGCGTGCCACTGGTTCGCGGTTGCAATTAGGTATTCAACAATCCCTGAGCGCTCAGTTAGGCCTGCAACAACAAAGGCTTCGAAATCTTTGGGCACAAACACGTCAGCCATGGCCATAGCCAACGTCACCTGCACAGCCATGGTCGTCACGGTATCGTTCAAATCACTGAGATGTGGGTCCGGGATTTGGATCTTGCCATCTCCGCGTTTCAGCAGGTGGGCATTCGCTTCGTCTGTTTTGCCCAGTTTTCGGTAAGCCTGAGCCAATGGATAGTGGACCGTGCTCGCTTGGGGCTGCAGTTCAAGCGCTGCCAAATAGGATTGAACAGCTAACTCGGGGTGTTCCAAAACCCCATGTGCCTGCGCCAGGCCAAACCAGGCCGCTGCCTGGTTGGGCAGTAGGGAAGTCGCTTTTTCGAAACATTCAAGCGCCAAATTCGCATCGCCGCCATCTAAGTGGATTTGACCGAGGCGCATCCAAATCCATGCGTCCTCTGGGTACTTCTCCAACAAGGAATGGTAAAGCCCAACGGCTCGATTCAACTCACCACGAATGCGATAGAGCAGGCATGCATAATAAGGCCATCTCATATCGGTTGGATCCAGATCGTGTGCGTTTTCATAGGCTGCGAGGGCGGCTTCCTCTAATTCCATGGCGTGATAGGCCATGCCCAGGAACCCTAACTGCTCGGCAGCTGCGGGATCGTTGTGGTCCAGGGAAGATTTTACGCGTTCCGCCATCTCCGCGAGCCCAGACTGAATGGCGGGATGCAGTTGCGACAGGCTCGGCTCGACTAAGGGTGTCTTCAGCGTTTGTTGACAAAGGAACCACCAACAGATAATCACTCGGTCGTTCCTTTCCCACGAACCAGCGAGTGGTAACGATTGGGTGTCAAAGGACCAAACTGCTCCACGACGCCGTCGCTATATCGCACCTCCAATTGTACGGGACCGTGCTCTTCGCCAAGGCCAAACAACACCCGTGGGTCTTCACTCGACGCGTAACTGGAGACGGAATGGGCGCGACGCAATAGTTTTCTTCCGGAAGCCGTGGTGACGATCAACTCTGCATGCATCACATACCAAGCACTTTCTTCGCATAGAGCGATGCCTATCCACGCGTATTGATTTGGGTGACGGTTGACCAACAAGCGTACTGGACCGTTGTTATTGGTGACCAGTAGATCGATGTCTCCGTCGTTATCAAAGTCGCCTGCAGCGGAACCCCGACTCACCTCGGAGAAAGGCTCAATAGCTACCTGACTAGCGTCCACATATTTGCCGCTACCTTTGTTCTGAAAAAAATGATTGGGCTGGTGAAGGGGGTAGGGGTCGTTGACGCGCTGCAATTCCTCAATAGCATAAACATTCCCATTTGCAATAAATAGATCAAGCCAGCCATCGCGATCCACGTCTATCCAGTTGACGCCGAAACCCGTAGCACGACGAGACGAAGCAGCGATGCCGGTCGATAGTGTTTGATCTTCAAAATAGCCTTTTTGCTGTGAATAAAGTGTGTGGGTTTCACTGCTCAGATGTGTAACGATGATGTCTAAATCACCATCACCGTCGCTGTCTTCGCAAGCCACGCCCATGGATGCTTCAGGAGCGCCCCGGCTGTTAACAGCACAACCCCATTCCAGTGCCCGGTTGACCAAGACCCCGTTGTTTGGGTTGAGCCACAAGATGTTGGGGTCGCCATCGTTGGCGATGTAGAGGTCTAGCCTGTTGTCTCGGTCAGCATCAAGCGCAATTGCGCCCAGCGCCGATCCAAACTCGGTAAGTTTCTGACTGACATCTTCAAATGTACCGCCTTTGTTGATCAATAGTCGGTCGCGTGCATCGGGGTAAAGTGATGGGCCACAATAGCCTTTACTGCCAGATTTTGTCGGGCAAATTCGATGGTTCTCTAGGGTGAATTCAACATAGTTGGTAATCAGCAGGTCAGGTAATGTGTCGTTGTTGATGTCGACAAATAGGGCTGCCACACTCCAACGGTCATCTCCTGATTTTGTCCTTTCTGTGACATCCTCAAATGTTCCATTGCCGAGGTTTCGCCAGAGTTGGTTTGGGCCGTAGTTCGTTACATACAAGTCTGGCCATCCATCCCTGTCAAAGTCATCCACAACAGCACCCATCCCGTAACCAGCGGCTGATATGCCAGACTTTTGCGTGACGTCGACAAATGATACTTTACCGGTTGCCCCATCTAAGTCATTGCGGAAGAGTCTGTCACTCAATGGGCTTTTTGGGGGGAAAAGCATGGTTCCAGAACCTATCTTCGCACCCTGTACCAGATAGACATCCAGGTCACCGTCGCGGTCGTAGTCAATAAACGCACAGCCGCTTCCCATGGTTTCGAGAATGGTCCATTCGCCGGTCATGCCATTGGTGTGTGTAAATGTTAACCCCATTTGTGATGCTTGATCGATAAGCCAGGGCTCTTGGGCAAGCGCCAAAACGGACATCCATGCAACGAGCACGTGTTTCATCATGGCGGTAGCAGGAACGCCAAGTCATCAGGGACAACCGGCGGTTGAGATTGTTGATAACGAACAAGGTTCCCATACAAACGACTCACTAATATGCGGTCATCGGTAGACCGAACGGCATCAATGAGCGCCGCCTGCCGGGAGGCTGCCTGCTCGTATGCGCCACTCAAAGCGAGTGTCATAGCGTGAAGCTCTTCTTCGGCAATCCCGTGTTCTGTGTCCACTTGTGCGCGAGACAACGCAAGGAGCTCCCCAATATTCAAGGAGCCCGGATGGCGCAATCCAAAACGCAGCATGAGCTGAGCTAAGCGCCTTTGACTGGGTAAGGCTTTTCGACTTTGTTCCAAAAAACTCAGCGCTTGGGCTGAGTCATCAAGAAGTATGGCCGCAGCGTAGCGGCCAAAATGGGCCAACTCAAGCTGGTCATCGAGCTCAATCACAGAATTATAGATTTTGATGGCATCGGCGTAGCGATCGGCTGTTGCCATGATTGCTGCTAGTTGAAGGCCGATTGCAGGGTCGTTTGGCGCCATAAGCCAAGCTCGCTTCAAGTAGCCGATCGCTTGATCAGGTTGATTGCGCCTCAATTCCAAGCGGGCTGCGCCAGCGAGGCAGGCCAGTTGCTGGTCTTTGGGGATTTCAACAGAGAGCAATTGCTCGTATGCACGAAGGGCGTCTTCAGAATGGCTGGATTCTTGAAGTTGAGCGAGCCTGAGTCGAGCCATGTGGGTCTCTGGGGCGTATTCAAGTAAGGTTTCCAAATCCTCAATGGCGGATTCCATCAGGCCGAGTTCCGCCGAAACTTGAGCGCGGTCCAGACGCGCATCGGTTTCTCTTGGCCAAGTATTCAGAATGACGTCATAAACTTCTTTTTCCCGTTTCTTTTCACCTGTTTTGGCGAAGATTCTTGCCTGGCTGTACAGAGAAGCCATCAGTTCGTTGTCAAATCTGAACGCTTGCCGGTAGTGTTCAATGGCATCGTCAAGTTGGCGGTGCCCCTCGCTCAGAATACCCATCGCAAAGTGGAGGTACGCACGCGCATTGTCGGTGAGGGTGCCCTTCTTTTCGTGAAAGTCGTATGCATCGCTCAGATACTTGACGGTACCTTGCTTGCCGGCGAGATGTGCATGTATGTACCCCTCGAAGTCACGTACATTCAAACGCGGTTCTTCTTGTGCCATGGCTACGACCACCATGAGCGATGAGGTGGTGGTGATTGCCGAAATTCTGGCCAGGAAGGGATCTGGAAAACTAATGGGAATGTCGCCACGTTGAGACAGGTGCTCACGTGCCTTTTCGATATTTCCGGCGCGCCGATAGGCCAAACCAAGCGGGTAGTGAATGGTCGTCGCATCGGGCTGCAGTGCGAGCGCTTTGCTCATCAAGTCGATTGCCTCGTCGAAGTGACCCATGTCTGCTTCTGCTCGACCCAACCCGAACAGTGTGAACGCGTCGTTGATCTTCTCAGCCTGACGAAATGCTCGAGCTGCATCTTCTGGCCTATTGAGATCCAGAAAAACATAACCCAACCGCACGGACGCAAAAGAATGAGAAAGTTCGGATTCGATGGCTGTCTTAAAGTAACCAACCGCTTCGTCTAAGTGTCCCGTTTCAACCGCTATCATGCCCAGATAATAAGACCAGGGGTGAGGTGTCGTTTGGCTAGCTATTTGATATGCCTGTTCTGCTTCAATGCGGAAACTGTGGGCATGATAGATGAGGCCCAGTCCCCCAATGGCTTCCGCTTGAATTTCCGGGGTGGCCTGGTCCAATGCGGCTATGACCGCATGCTGTGCTTCGATGATGTGAGCCTGTAACACGGGTTTCAAGGGAGACAAGTCGGGTTTAGGCACTTGGAATGCTAGCAAAGCAAAGGCGATCATGGTCGTTTCCCTTTGCCGAACACCAGTGTGTGATAGGTTCCGGTTACTAGGTTCGACCATGTGTCAACCTCACCGTTGGGCCACTTTACCTCCACCTGACAGGGTGCGTGGTTTTGGCCAAGCCCAACAAGGATCCGAGCATCGTTTGAAGAGGCGAAGGAACCATCGGTACTGGAACGCCGTCGCTTCATTGTTGAATCTTTTTGTGAGACGGTGATCAGCGCCCCTTCGCAATGAGATGGCCCAGCCTTCAATTGGATGCCTAGCCAGTTGGCGTTGTGACCTACGCGATTGATGAGAAGCCGTGCTGGGCCGTTGTTGTTGACAAGCAGGATGTCTGTATCGCCGTCGTTGTCGATGTCACCAAAGGCTGCACCGCGGCTGACTTCGGACTGCTTGAATGCGGCTCCAGCTGAAGCCGTGACCTCTTCAAAACGCCATGGAGTAATAGCGCGATACAGTTGGTTGGTTTGATGAAGTGGAAAGGGCTCGTGTTTGAGATGTTCCAGGATATGTACGGCGCCGTTGGCTACAAAAAGATCGAGTAGTCCATCGTTGTCGTAGTCCAGCCAGCCGGTTCCAAACCCTGTCTTGTCAAGGCTGGATGCACCCAAAGCCGCAGCCAACGTAACATCAGAGAAAAGACCGTTGCCATCATTGCGATAGAGCGTGTTGGTCTCGCCGTTCAAATGCGTCATGAAGATATCTTGATCTCCGTCGCCATCGATGTCCGCCGCTTGAACACCCATGCTGGCCTCAGTCGCGCCGTTGATGTTCAACGCGCAACCTGCCATGATTCCATCCTCCTCAAATCTGTCTCCGCGATTGATCCATAGAAAATTGGGATCGGCGTCGTTGGCGACATAGATATCGGTCTTGTGGTCATCATTGAAATCAGCGGCGATCACACCTAGTCCTGAGCCCCGTTGCCCGTCCAACTTCCAGGTCTTCGTGGCATTGTCAAACTTCCCTTGACCCTTGTTCAGGAAGAAGACATCGGGCGCATCCTCGTAGGAGTTGGGACCGCAATAGTCTTGTACGCCAAAAGGGGACAGGCAAATCTTGTGATTTTCAAACGTAAACTGGACGTAGTTAGCCACATAGAGATCCAAGAATCCGTCACCGTCCGCATCAAAGAAGGATGCCGAGACCCCAAACCCCGGATCGCCTGTTTGGCTGAGTGCCGTAATATCTTCGAATTGACCGTTTCCCTTGTTGCGCCACAGCTGGTTTGGACCGTAGTTGATCGTGTAAATATCGGTCCAGCCATCCCGATCCACATCGGCTTGAGCGACACCGATACCGTACCCAAAAGCCTTAATGCCAGATGCGTCCGTGATGTTTGTAAACTGCAGTTGTCCAGTTTCCACCAGCAGGTTTTTGTAGAGTTGGTCACCTTGATGGGTCTCGGATGAAGGATGGGTGAGGTTGCCTGGTAACCTATGACCCTGCACGAAATAGACGTCAAGATCACCATCGTTGTCGATATCGATGAGTGCACATCCGGGACCCATTTCCTCGAGGATGTAGAACTGGCCTGTCATCCCGTTTTGGTGGACGAACTTCAGACCCACGTGGTTAGCGGATTCAATCCATGGGTCGTTGTCGCCTACCACCCATAGCAGGAACCAAACTAGCGTCATTGACCCTCACTGTGCGTTGCTCGCAAAATTCCTCTATCCCGCATCAAGTCTCGGGTGGTCCCATCAATTCTGACATGGCCACATGGAATTTGCCAGGATCGAGCACGATCAACTGGCCATCTAATTCTTCAAAACGCGGGAGTCCACACATTTGGCCGCCGTCCATGGTGAATCGGCCTGGAGTTGAGGTCTCGAAATCTACCGAGAATGGTACTTCAGGTACGGCCATTTGATTGAGCCCAAGTTGAGGCACCGACCAAGTGTAGATGTAGTCCTTACTGTCGAGATCCACGTGAATACGACGTCCCGCTGGAACATAGATGTCTCGGATGCCTTCTATGTCGTCCTCTGTACCTAATAACAAATCAGGTCCGGGATAGGTCACAATCCAGCGATGGTCTTCTCCGACGACATGGATGGGAAAGACAGGTTGTGGCCCGCAAGTGATCAATGCCAATGCCAATGCAGGAACCATCCTCATGATCCATGAAACGGAAAACAAATGGATATGTTGCTTCACGGTAACGGAGCTCGGTGGCTTTCCAGCAGTAAGCATCCCCACTTCGCATCATAAGGATGCACGAGCGAGGTGGAGCCCTGGTCGTTCACCATGGGGAGGTTCAAGTTCGCCCATTCAAACAAAGAACCCTCCAAGTTCTGTACGTTGGTAAAACCGAGTTGGGCTAGTTGTTGCGCGGCTTCGGCTGATCGATAACCCACGGAGCAGTAGAGCGTAATGGGTGTGTCCTTGGGTGATTGGTCTGCATCCCATGTTGCGAAGCGAACGGCACCTTCCATGTGGCTCAGGGCGTATTCATCCGCACTGCGTACATCCAGTACCAGCCGATTCGGCTTCTCCTTCTGGAAGTTTTCAATGGTGACAAAAACGACATCTGGAAATCGATCACGGATCATGGCCTTCAATTCGGGCCAACTGATCCAGTCACATGGTTGCAATGAGCAGGCCTGGATGGTCAGTGAAAGGATTAGAAAACGAAGCAATGGCGAGTCCTATGTCGCGTTGACGGGCGTTTTGCCCTCTGCTAGATTAGCCTTTCGTGCGGAGAGATGCCAGAGTGGTCGAATGGGGCAGACTCGAAATCTGTTGATCCGCTTGCGGATCCTAGGGTTCGAATCCCTATCTCTCCGCCATTGTTCCCCTCCCGTATTGAAGGGCGTATAGAGACATCAGACTACCACCCCGGCTCTTCGAGCCACCCCTCCGGTGGAGGGGAATAGAGAGGGGTGCCGCATTTCACGTTACACTTCAAGTTCTCTGGCAGCACTTGGACCTGTAACAAGAGTTGACGCGAGGAACAAGCGAAGCAACACGGGTGTTTTATTCCCCTCCAGTGGAGGGGTGGATGGCGAAGCAACACGGGTGTTTTATTCCCCTCCAGTGGAGGGGTGGATGGCGAAGCCAGACGGGGTGGTCTATCGAGCGATGTTGTAGGCCAACAGCACATCGCCGTGACGCACGTACAAACGGCCATCTGTGATCACTGGATGGGCCCAATGGTGGGAACTGCCTTTTTCCACCTTGAAGGAACTCACGACTTTCATGTTCTTGGGATTGGGGTCCACCAGCGAGAACTGACCCTTCTCCCCATAACAGTAAAGACGCCCGTCCGCGTAGACGGTGGATCCTTTGCCGACGTCTTTGACTTCCGCAACCACCGATCCGGTCATCATGTCGAGGCAGATCAAGTGTCCCTTATTCGACGTGCCATAGACATAGCCATCCAAGGTTACGGCTCCGCCATGATGAATATCCAGGCTGTCTTCTTTCCACATCTTCTTGATGGAACTGCCGTCCTCTGATAATTGAAAGCCTGTACCTCCTTGGCCGTATCCATCTGAAACATAGATCTGGTTCCCATGAAAAACGGGTGATACAGCGTGAATGGCGTATTGGGCGGGATAATCGTATTGCCACTTCACCTGGCCATTGTTTGGGTCCACACCCAACATAGCACTGGCGGTCATAGTGATCAGTTGCCGGGTGTGCTGCGATTCAAAGACGCGAATACTACAGAAAGAAGCTTTTTGATCGGTACCCTTGCTCTTCCAGATCACTTCTCCGTTCAACTTGTTGAGTGCCATGACGGTACCTTCAGAGCTACCAGGCGTGAATATGACGTGATCGCCATCGATCAACACGTTTTCAGCCATGCCAAAATAGCTATTTTCCTGGGCCGCGTTCATGTCTTTTGGGGCATCGTGCTGCCATACCACGGATCCGTCTGATGTTTTGAGGCAGGCAAGAATTCCGCTGCCCGTCAAGACGTATAGAAAATCGCCATCAACCGTTGGAGTTGATCGTGAGCCTGGATATCCGCCACCCGGATGTTCTGCGCCCAGACGTGTCTTCCATACATAGGTGCCGTCAGTGTCTAGCGCGTACACGTACGCGGTTTGTTGTGGGGAACCTGTGGTGTAGATACGATCACCCACGATGGCAACGGATGCGAAGCCTTCGCCTAGACCTTCGGTTGCCCAGATCTCGTTTGGCCCCGAATCCGGCCAGGAGGACATGAGTTGCTTGGCCGGAAACACACCGTCTCGGTTTGGGCCGCGGAATTGCGGACTGTCCGCAGCAAGGACAGATAGGGCGCATAAGATGGGAATCAATGTCATCAGGTACTCCGATTTGTCGATTAAGTATTGTATTTTTTCTTCATGGCTGTGACAGAATCAGTGATCAGGGTCTTCAAGATATCCAGGTCAATGTCCGAAAGGCGCTTGATGTACAAACACGACTTGCCGGTGCTGTGTTTGCCCAGTCGAGCGAGCAGGTCTTCGTAACGCGAGAATCCCGGCATGATGTATAGCGTGATGTTCTGCTTGCGAGGGGAAAAACCAACCAGCATCCACTCACCTTTGCGCCCGCTCTCATAAACGTATTTGTACCTGCCAAAACCCACAATACTGGACCCCCACATCTCTGCATCGCATCCCGTAATCTCTTGCATCATGGTGCAGATTTGAAGGCTGTCCTGCTTCTTTTGGTCCGGCGTTACATTTGCCAAGAAATCGGCCACATTGCTGGTATTCACTTTGGTTTTTAGATCTGCCACTGTGGTTACTCCGAAGAAGTTATGTGCATAAGCTTATCATCTAAGGTAACGGTTCATTGTGGCGTAATGTTGCGATTTGAAAGGGGTGTGCCAGTGCAAATTGAGCCAAAAAAAAAGACCGGGACCCCAAAAGGCCCCGGCTAGGCAAACGCCCCCATATCAAGGATGACCCTTTTATCAGCGGGGGATAGGATCAGAGGCACCCCAGGGACGAATGAAATCAGTTGTCTTGTGAATCTTCAGGTTGTTCCGATTCGGGGTCACTGCCTTTGTCGGCAAGAACAGTACAGGAAAAGGGATACTTGACGTATCCCCTTTCTTGATGTGTCGGATGAATCCGCGCATTGCCACCTGGTTCCACTTTTAATAAAAGTTCCTTGAAGATCATGTTTTCCTCATCAAGGCGTTTCTGCCTTCTTCAATATTTGAAGAATGATGGATTTGGAGGTCATTCAACGATCTCACTGAATCATGAGCAAAATGCTTGCCAATAATCTGGCGTGGTTGTGAATGCTTGGAGACAAATGCCCCATCTGATGGGTAGATGAACAAATGGACAGAACGTGACTAGTCGTATCTATTTCATATCATTGATGTTCGGTCGTGAACCTGCGAGGGCCCGCGACACCTATTGCGCCAAACGACATCCCGACGTGTGATGACATCCCGGGTGTCTTCGCACAAGAGACAATCGGATGCATCATTGTTTAGCCAGCAGGCGCTGGCCAGCTTTACACCAGGGTCGCTACGTGATAGCTTCAACACTAGGAAATTTTCTGCCGCCTTAAGAACGTGTGTGAGTTTCAGAGTCCCTTTGGAGGTGTTCTATGTTTGGTTGGTTGTGTGCTGCTTTATGTTCGAGCTTGTTCATGGGCGAAGGTCCCGTGGCGGCTAGTGTCCACCCTGACCTTACCTACGACGTTCCGGTGATGTCGCTCAAACGCGACGAAGTGGTATTTGACCAAACGGTGAATCCGCTGCCCGACGATGGTTGGTTGGGCTTCGAAGCGGCAGATCAATTACAACTGATTGCCGATGATTTCCAATTGCAGAGCGAGACCGACATCACACGTGTGTTGGTTTACGGCAACTACCAACAGGGGCGATCGATTACCCCCGAATACGCGGTGCTCGATATTTATAGCGATGCGCAGGGGTTGCCGGGCAGCTTGCTGTTTTCTCAAATGTTCTCCATGCCTGACAATGCGTTCTCGGGCATGTTCGAATTGGCGCCCACAAACCTCACACTGGGTGCCGGTCGGTATTGGCTATCGGTGTATGAATACTCCGATCAATCGGCATCGTCGTTTCCCAAGTGGTTTTGGTACTTCACGCAAGACATTCTGTTTGGCGAACCCGCGGCCTTTACGTTGAATCGGGAAACCTGGGCTTCTGCTCAGAACCAGGGCCAAGGGATTGGATTGACATCCATGGTGTTCCAGATCTATGGCATGGATGAGCCAGTGATTGAACCTCCGACGCTTCCGTCGCCGTCGTTTCTTTCCACGGCCAACTTCTACAATGATCGCGATGACAATCTGTTTTGTCAGTTCCCCGATCCCAATGGTGATAATGCATACACAGGCAGTGGCCGGCTGGCTTGGGAAGTCAGATTCACGGAAAACTGTGAGTTGTTGGGCAGCGCTCTAATCGATCAACCCAGCTACCCATTTGCGGTTTCGGTGCCTCACCCAAGTTCGGGACTTTACTTTATTGAAGTCAGACGCATCGTTGTGAACGGCAAACGCGACGACACGTCGCCCCCCTATGTGCAACCGGGCCCCAACGCGGCAAACCCCTCCAATGAAATAAATCCTCGCTACTTGCTACACGTGCCCAAGATTGGTGGAGGTTTTAAAGGTGTAGTGCGTATCTTCAACCCAAACCCCATACAAGATGCAGCCATGTTGTTGATTGCTTACAACAACTCGGGTCAGGAAGTATCGTCGGCGGCCATCAGCATTCCTACATTGGGTACACGCACATACGGTGTGTATGAGTCACCGGCAGGTGTCACCGTGGATGCGGTGTACTTCACAGCATATCGCGATCAATTGGCTTTCGTGGAGGCTCGTGAGATCAAGTCTGACCTTACGGAAGTGTTCATGTCTTATTACTCTTTATCATCAGGAGTCGGAGCAGACGTACCGGCTTCCAAAGCTGCCGACGGATCTTCGGTGGGGTTGGAGTTTACGTTGCAAAGTGGCAATCCCAGCGATGCCTATTGGGATGGCATTGCGGTGCTCAATTTGGACGACGCTACGGCCAACGTTTGGATCAAGCAAAGCGACAGCGGAGGTAACCTCTTGGGCGAGCGGTTCCTGGGTAACATTGCCCCAGACGGAAAGCTTTTGAGCGTGATTTCCAGTCAATTTCCGTTTGTTCCCTATGCCAAGTTCACCATTGAGTCGCGCAATGGCGTGTACATCCAGGTCCTTGGCTTGAATGGCTCCTTCGACAATGCCGTGCTGAAGGACAGCAAAATATCCAAGAAACGATGAGTTGAGGTAGAACCATGAAAATCTGTTTGATATTGATGATGTCCCTGAGTTTGATGGCTGGGGATGGATGGTCGGTGACGGTTGAGGTGCAGGGATGGAACACGAATTCAGGCCTTCAATGGGACGCTGGTGGTAACTCAGGTGGCGATTCGACGCTGCACACCACCGATTTTCCCGATGACGAAATTCTTCCAACGCTCGCGGTGAACCTGACATTTGGGCGCGTTTTTGCCGCATTGAGCAAGTCATTTGAGACGGAATACGATGGCGATCATGCGCTTTTTGCTCAGCGTACCTTCACGACTGCCACCTCCACCCAGACCGACAGACACTTTGTCACCTATGACGCCGTGCTCGATCGCGAGGATCTGGACCTGACGGTTGGCTGGGTAGTGGGTAGTGGCTTCATCGTGATTGGTGGTTACAAAACCATTGAATTTAACGAACACACGGCGGAAAGGTCATACAGGTTGGATGTCACGCTACAGGGTTCAGAGGGGGATCCCGTTAATGTGACTTTTAACGATCTACACGATCCCAACCGCCAATTTGATGAAACCTACGATTACAAGGGCCCCTTTTTGGGGGTGGCCTATGCCAAGGGTTTTGACCGATTCACGTTCAGCGGCAACATCGCTTACGCCGATTTAGACGGTGATTACGAATTCAAAGCCACGCAAATCACCGTAGATCCCATTACGCAGCAACAAACAGGACAGCAATCTCTGTTGGATTCAGGCAGCAGTTCAGCAGATGGGATTTCATTCACGGTGACCGGTGCGTATGCGGTAACAGACTGGTTTGGTGTTTCATTGGCCTATAAATCTCAAAAATACGATGCCAGTCAAGATGGTAACCTGCTCATTCCGGACCTAGATGCGGACGGTTTCCTGTTTGGGTTCCGTTTTACACTCTAGTAATCGTACTGAGGTTGGTGGTCTGGAGCATCGGTATCGCGCAGCCAACGAATGTAGGTGAGGATGGCCTGGATGTCGTCCTCACTTATCTTTCCTTCGTAGGCGGGCATTTGAAATAACTGGCGCTTGGTAAAGAAGCCAGCGATGGGATGATTTTCCAGGCGTTTTAGACCACCGTTTCGAATCCACAGCTCCAGTTCCTTATCGCTGTGTACCAAGTGCTCAAAATTCTTGCCGTTCCAGGCAGGAATAAAACCAGCCATGGAATCTGGATTGGGTGTATCCAGTCGACCGCCTAACCCGTGGCACGAAAAACAGCCGGCGAGGGCCGCCGCTTTGTAGCCCCGTTCTACGTCTTCTGTAGCCGGCCAAACGATGCCCGACACGGACTCATAATAAGCAACCAAGGCATCAAGCTGTCCTCGGGAGATACGGGTTCGATATGCAGGCATGGGGGCTGCCATTTCTGCGCGTTTAGCATCGTAACGGGGCGACAATCGCAGACGTTCCGGTGCGCCATCAAGAATCCATTCCTCTAGTTCGGTACGATTCTTCATGGACATCATGAACGAAAATCCTTGCCATGAAGGGATCTCGCCTGACTCAGACCCCGGATTCGCCACCCCACCATGACCTTCACTGCCATGGCAGTTGAAGCATCCGAGTTGGTTTGCCAGACGGAATCCCTTGGTTTCCATGGTGACGGGTTCGGCCAGGAAAAACGCCCTGACTGGCGCAGTGAAGAAACCAGCCAGGGCCACCAGGATCACGATGGGTATGAAAACCCAGCGCTTCATTCGATAATAGCGGCTACTTGAATCGCTTTCATGCCGTTCTTCTCAAACACCGTGCCTTGTACGGTTACGGTAGAAGCGGCTTTCTCTTTTGCGGCGGCATAGGCGTCTGCGTTGTCGTGATTCTCGATGATCAAGTACAAATCGCCACTTTCAGTGAGAACGCCAATGGGCAATCCTTTCTTGGCGCAGCCCATGGCACACTTGGCGTGCTTTTCTCCACGCGCTCCGTGACTGACGTAACAGGACATATCAACGATCTCGCCTTTGACGTCCATGGTTTCTCCGTCTCCAGCAAACGCGAACATGGATCCGGCGATAAGGATCATTGCGAGGGTTTTCTTAATCATAATTGCTCCTTTGATGTTTCGGGATGGGCTCTAATACTCTCATGAAACCCGCTCCAATCTATGAACAAATATTTCAGGTAAAAAGATGTCACTTCTTGTACTTTTTTTTGAAAACCGACTGAACCTTTTGTTGAGTCAGTGCGTTAAAGCCAGCAAGAGGATGACAATGACGAGGAGGGGACTCGTGAAAAAGATAATAATGGGAGTAGTTGCTGTGTTGTTGGGCGTGATCGGCTTTGCCGTCATCTCCCAACAACCTGTACAGGCGTCTCAAAAACAAAGTTCAAATCAGAATTCGGACGACAAAAAAGAAGAAAAGGCAGTGGTTTATAACGTAACCGCCGCCGCAGTTGATGCTCGCGACATGAAGCTCTACCTCAATAGTACAGCCACCCTCCGAGCAGATAGCCAAATCGACATATTCGCCAAAGCCGCTGGCCAAGTGGTGGATGTGGCTGCAGAAGAAGGTGCCCATGTGAAGAAGGGCGATGTGCTCTTGCAGCTGGACCGGCAGAACGCCGAATTGGAGTTGGAGCAGGCACGCGTCAATCTGAGCAAAGCAGATATGGAGTTCAAACGTATCGAAGAGAGTTTCCAAAAGAACCTCGTGGCGGCCGAAGAACACGATCGCCGCAGATTCGAGCGTGATAGTGCCTTGTCCGCATACAACTTAGCGGAATACAAAGTGAGTCTGACCCAGGTGGTCGCACCATTTGATGGCACCATAACCGGTCGCTATGTGGAACTTGGTCAGACCATTCAACCCACGGAGAAGTTATTCAATCTCGCGAAATTGACACCGCTTGAGGCAGACCTTTATATACCTGAAGCCAAAGCTTCGGTGGTTAAAGAAGGTCAGGTGGTGTTGCTTAGTCGCCAAGATGGTTTTGAGGATGCGTTTCAAGGATCGGTGATGCGCGTGTCGCCCGTGGTCGATCGTGAAACCGGAACCGTCAAAGTAACGGTTGGCGTGCACAAAGTGCCGAACACAGTCCGGCCTGGTACCTATGTGCATGTACGAGTGGTCACTCAAGAACTTCAAGAAGTGCTTTCACTTCCCAAGAAGGCTGTTGTGTTTGACAGTCGGCAAAATGCATCCGTCTTTGTGATCGAAGACGGAGCTGAGGAAGGCAAGCGCACGGTGCGCCGAGTTGATATTTCACTGGGTGCCGAAGACGGTGGATTTGTACAGATCAGCCAGGGCCTTGAACATGGTCAGGCCGTAGTCGTGACAGGCAAGGAAGCGCTCAAAGACGGCGCGCTTGTAAACGAAACCTAAAACTTATTGGTGTGCCACTACGCCAGCTCCTCGCACGGATCGCGTGTGATGGGCTGGCGTGCGCCTGAGACGGGAAGAGGAGAATTCCATGAGTATCGTGTCCACGGCCATTAGACGCCCGGTGACCATTTCCATGATCACAGTAGGCCTATTGGCATTCGGTGTGATCGGTTTAAAGAAGTTACCGATCAATCTGCTACCAGATCTTTCGTACCCTACGTTGACCTTAGAGACCAAATACGCAGGTGCTGCACCTGAGGAAGTAGAATACCTGGTCACACGTCAGATAGAAGAAGCGGTTGCCGTGATCCCCAGGATCAAACGCACCTATTCCTCTTCCAAACCCGAATTGTCGCAGGTGACGGTGGAATTCGAATGGGGTCGCGACATGGATTTTGCGATCCTCGATGTATCCAAAAAGATCGACCTGTTGCGCTTGCCTGATGGGGTGGAAAAGCCGCGTATCTTGCGTTACGACCCCAACCAGGATCCCATCCTTAAGGTCTCCGTCACCAGCGATGAAATGCCGCTGACCGAATTGAGGTTCTTCTGCGAAGAGGAGCTCAAGAAGCGGCTAGATGGTGTACCTGGCTTAGCTGCAGTTAAGGTGAATGGCGGCAAGGAAGAGATCATCGAGATCCGAGTGGATGAAGAAGCGCTCAAGCGATATGGCTTGGGAATTGATACGGTCACACGCCGGCTCGTTGAAGAAAATGTCAATCGCGCCGGTGGATCGCTGTATGAGAACGAAGCGCGTTACCTCGTGCGAACGCTCAACGAGTTTGTGGATATCAATGATATTCGTGGCACGATCATCACCCGCGAGGACGACCGCAAGGTAGTTCTGGGCGATGTCGCTGAAGTTACTTATGGATTCAAGGATCGTGATTTGATTTCACGAATCAATGCCAAAGAAGGCGTTGAACTCAGCTTCTATAAAGAAGGCGATGCCAATACGGTCCAGGTGAGTCGCGATCTGAAAGTGGCAGTTGCAGATCTGGAAAAGAAATTTGAAAACAAGATTGCGTTGGCCACCACGTTTGAGGGTGCAGCCTTTATTCAAAACTCCATTGATGAAGTGATTAGCAATGCGGCGATTGGCGGTCTGATCGCGGTCATTATCTTGTTGCTTTTTTTGCGTGACATCAAGAGTACTTTGATCGTAAGCATTACGATTCCTGTCTCGGTGTTTTTGACCTTTTTCTTGATGCTTTTGACCGACGTTTCTTTGAATATTATGTCCTTGGGCGGACTGGCATTGGGCGTGGGCATGTTGGTGGACAATTCGATTGTGGTACTGGAGTCCATCTTCGTACGTCGCGGTTTTGGGGACAGCGATCTGGAAGCCGCAGATCAAGGAACCTCGCTGGTAGCAGGCGCTGTTTCCTCGTCGACGTTGACGACAATCGTGGTGTTTCTCCCTATCGTTTTCATCAAGGGCATCGCGGGCCAGCTGTTTCGCGACCTGGGACTCACGGTAACTTATGCGCTCATCGGGTCATTGGTCGTATCGTTGACCCTCATTCCCACACTTTATGTGTTGTTTTCCAAGTTCGGTATGAAAACTCAAGGTATTCGCATGGCCACGGATGAGACTGAGGAGAAGCCCAAAGGTCTCTATGCAGGGATCTTGGGTTGGTGCCTGCGCCATCGTTTTATGGTAGTCGCTGCCTCGATCATGTTGATTGGTGCCGGATACGTCACCATGAATCGACTGGGTGTGAATCTTATCCCCGAGATGACGCAAGGCGAATATTTCGCGCTGATTGAACTTGATGAGGGCACACCCATCGAGTCCTCCGATTCGGTGGCGGAATGGGTCGAACAGAAGATCGCCGGCTTTGATGAGATTGACGTGGTCTTTACGACCGTAGGTGAATTCAACCAGGGTACGGATGAACGCAAGGGCGAAAACCTCGTACAGGTGAATTTTTCCCTGAAAGACAATGTAGACCAGCCAGGCGAGGTGGTGGATCGAGTGCGCGCCGTATTGAACGAGCGTCCTGAGATCCAATATCAGATTGGGACACCTTCGTACTTCAATTTCCGTACGCCCATTGAGGTTGAGATCTATAGCGATAATCAGTCCACTTTGAAAGATGCCTCCGGCCGTTTGGTTTCAGAGATGTTGGCATCAGGTCTGTTCAAAGACATTCGAACCACCGTTGCTGATGGTAATCCAGAAGTCCAAATCAAGTTTAAACGCGAGACGATGTCCAAATTGGGTCTGTCTATTGGCGATGTGTCTCAGTTGTTGCGCGACAAGATTCAGGGCACCTTGCCCACCCGACTCACGCGAAGCGGCCGGGATATCGATATCCAGGTGCGGTTGGAAAAAGGTGACCGCAGCTCACTGAAGGAACTGGATGGATTGACTGTAGGAAATCGCGACGGTCGACCCATCTTCCTGTCATCGGTCGCAGAAATCCGAACCGACATTGGACCGTCCCAGATCAGACGCGTCCAGAAAGAACGCTGTGCCGTGATTTCAGCCGACCTGACGGGTTCTGACCTGGATGCTGCTGTGGCAGCACTGAACCCCATGATCGACGATCTTTCGACGACTCTCGGGATCGCGCTACCCAAAATTACCGGCCAGGCAGGAGAAAAGGACGATTCGTTCGGTTCCATGCTGTTTGTGATTGGCCTGGCAATCTTCCTCGTGTATCTGGTGATGGCTTCCCAATTTGAATCATTACTCTATCCCTTCCTGATCCTGTTCATTGTGCCGTTGGGCCTGGTGGGCGGACTGGTGGGGTTGTATGTAACGGGTCTTGAAATCAGCGTGATCGCACTGATCGGTATGATCATGTTGGCAGGCATTGTGGTGAACAACGCCATTGTCTTGATTGATTACATCAACCACCTGCGATCCAAGGGGATGGTGCTTTATGACGCGCTGCTTTTGGCAGGACAGCGTCGCTTAAGGCCGATCATGATGACGACTACGACTACGGTATTGGGCTTGGTGCCTATGGCGCTGGGTTTGGGTGAAGGTGCCGAGATGCGCACCCCGCTTGCCATCACCGTGATCGGTGGTTTGACGCTCTCGACCGCACTGACGTTGATTCTCATACCGGTTCTTTATGGGTTGGTGACCAAGGGTTTCGAGGTGCCGAGCGAAACGGCTGAAACCGTTCCTGACGGGGTGCTCACGTGAAAATATACAACCTCTCTATTTCCAGACCAGTCACCATATTCATGGGACTGGTGTGTATCATGGTATTAGGCCTGATTTCATTGCGTCAGTTGAAACTGGCGTTTCTGCCCAAAGTCGACTTTCCAGCGATGTGGGTGTACGTCAGCTATCCCAACCAGAACCCAGAAATCCTGGAACGAGAGGTAACCCGTCCGTTGGAAGAAGGTCTCTCCACCATCAAAGGTGTTAAGAAAGTGAGCTCGGACACGAGTGCGGACGACGTGCAGATACGATTGGACTTTGAATGGGGCATGACCCTGGACCTGATCCGATTGGAATTGGGCTTGAAGTTAGAGGAAATCAAGCCGCAACTGCCTAAAGATATCCGTACCATTCAGGTGTTCAGCTTTAACACAGACGACATACCGGTGGTGCAGGGGCGAATTTCTGCGCCCGGAATCGATTTGTCTGAGAACTACGACCTGCTGGAAGAGCGCATCAAGCAGCGCATTGAGCGGGTGGCGGGTGTGGCCAAGGTGGAGTTGGGTGGCGTGCTGCCCAAGGAAGTCTCCATCGAGTTGCGCCTGGACAAGATTAAGGAACATGGCATTGATGTGGGTACGGTCATTAATCGCCTGTCCAAGGACAATATGACCCTATCCGCGGGTAAGGTGGTGACCAACGGACTCGTGTACAACGTACGGACCATGGGCAAGATCGCCAGTTTGGAGGAGTTCCAGAATCTAGTCGTTCACGAGACAGGACTGCGTTTGGTGGATGTGGCCGATATCTATTACGAAGAACCGCCTATTGGCTATCGTCGTCATTTAGATGGCAATGCAGCCTTGGCGCTCGAGGTGTTCAAGGAGAGCTCTGCCAACACGGTTGATGTGGCCACCGAAGTGAATCACGTTATCGAAACCCAAATTGCCAACGACCCGCTGTTACAAGGCATTTCCTTGATGATCTGGGGCGATCAGGCCAAAGAAATCACCAATGGATTGCGATCGTTAAGCGAATCCGGTCTCTATGGTGCCATTTTTGCCGTATTGGTGTTGTTCTTCTTTTTGCGGCGTTTGAGCGCCACGCTGATCGTCGCAGCTGCCATACCCATCTCGGTGATCGGCGCCTTCATCCTTTTGTACGCGTTCGGATACACTCTGAACATCCTTACACTGATGGGATTGATGTTGGCTGTGGGTATGTTGGTGGACAATGCGGTGGTCGTATTGGAGTCCATCTTTCAAAAGAGTCTGGAAGGGCGTGATGCCATCACGGCGACACGAGAAGGCACCAAGGAAGTGGTTGTGGCACTGATTGCAGCTACGTCGACCACAATGATTGTCTTCTTGTCACTGCTTGTTTCTGACAAGAACGAATTGGCAGTTTGGCTGGGATCAATTGGCCTTACTATTTGTTTCACGCTTGCGATGTCACTGCTTGTGTCCGTGACCATCATCCCACTATTTGCTTCCAAGTTCCTACACCGCGTGCCCCTTTCCGAACGCAAAGTTGGCGGTCAATGGATCTTGGATCGCTATGAACGTTTGCTGGATTGGACCTTGTCCAGACCCAAGACGACCGGAGCGATACTCATCTTATTGCTGTTGAGTATGGCTATTCCTTTCAATTTCCTTTCCAAGTTTCAGGGAACTTCGATCAAAACGGGCCGCCTTGTGATCGCCTATGATTTCCACGATTTTTTCTTTGTGTCTGATGTTGAGGATGTGGCGGACCAAGTGGAAGCCTTTTTGGAACCCAATCGCGAGAAGTGGGGCGTCAAGTCCATCTATTCTTGGATTACGGAGAACGAATGTGTCACCTTAATGATGTTCGAAGATGAAAACATGAGTTTTGAACAATTTAAGAACATCCGCCAAGAAGTTAGAGACGGCTTGCCAGCAATTGGTGGGGTCTCGTACATGTTTGACGATGACGACAGCAACAGTGACCAGGCGATTCGGTTGCAACTGTTTGGATCGGACACACCCACATTAAAGGAAGTGGGCGAAAAGGTTGCCAATGTGATCAAGGACGTAGAAGGGTTATACGACGTCAGGTCTGGCGAAAGCAGTGGCAAGAAAGAGCTTCAGGTATCTGTCGATCGGACCAAAGCCAACGAGTATGGTGTCAGTCCAGAACAGATTTCTGAGGTATTTGGCTTTACCCTGGGCGGTACCTATTTGCCGCGCTTCCGTTACGGCGACCGTGAACGGGATGTCACCTTAGGCCTACGCATCGAAGATCGTGCGACCATTGACGATGTGTCTCGCATCCCTTTGGGGAATGGCGTGCTTCTGGGGTCTGTCGCCCAGTTTGAATTCAAAGACCGACCCACAACCATACGGCGGGTGGATCGCAAGTCCTATCACTCCGTTCGCGGTACCTACGAAGGCGAAAACTTCAAGGCCATGATGAAGGACGTCGAAGCACGGCTCAACGAATTCGATTTCCCGGCAGGCGTGTCCTGGTCGTGGAGCGACCGAATTGTACGCGAACAAGACGAAATGGGCGACATGTTCAGTAACATCCTGCTGGCGCTGCTGTTGGTCTACATTGTTATGGCCTGTCTGTTCGAGTCATTGATTCAACCGTTGATGATCTTGTGCACCATTCCCTTTAGTTTGATCGGCGTCTTCTGGTTCCTGCTTATGACACAGACCGAATTTCATGTGATGGCAGCTATTGGGATCATGATTTTGCTCGGCGTGGTGGTGAACAATGGCATCGTCTTGATGGACCACATGAACCACCTGTGGCACAGAGGTCTGAGCTTAGAAGATGCGGTCCGCCAAGGCGCGAAAGAGCGCATACGACCCATCCTGATGACGGCATCCACGACCGTGATTGGTCTGATTCCCATGGCCATTGGACAAAGTGGTATTGGCGATGCCTACTATTTCCCGCTTGCCAGATGCGTTATCGGAGGATTGGTGTCGTCAACGGTATTGACCGTAGTTGGCTTACCGCGCGTGATTCTCACCGGCTACCGATTCTGGTACTGGTTCTTGAGAAAAATTGGGGCCTCTGAACGACGAATCGAGACGTCCTATATTCACGATCCGTCCCAAGTCACGGCTTAGGTCTTATCCGCTGCTCCGATTCGATATATATTGAGGGCATGAAGCGATTCACTTGTCTGTTGTTCGTTGCTGCTGGTGCCATAGCCCAAAATCAAGAAGAATATTCGGGCGCGCAGAGCTTCCAATTCGCGCTTGTGCAAGTGCCTGTATGGGTGACGGACGATCGTGGCCTGCGCGTGGAGGACCTCAAACAGAAGGACTTTGAGCTGTGGGTGGACCACAAGCGCGTCAAGGTGGAAAAGTGGTTGCGCAGTTTTTCCGAGCCCCTTGAGTTGGTGTTTCTGATGGACGTCTCCGGCAGTATGGCGCTGGGCCAAAAATACGGCGCCTCGGTGGATGGTCTCAATTACGTGGTTCGGAATTTGATGACCGGCGACGCATGGCGATGCATCGTGTTCGGCGAACAGGCTTTGGGCGAAATCGCCGATTCCGACCGGCCTGGCGATCTGGAACAGCTAAACCGAATTGAGCCTTATGGAAAAACGGCACTCTATGACGTGCTAAGCAAGGCGAACACGTTTTTCGAGGGTAAGAATCTGGGCAACCGAGCGGTAGTGCTATTTACCGATGGCAACGATACCAGCAGTGATATGACCGAAGAAGAAATGTTGGCTGTTCTTTCAGTTCTGGACGTACCCGTGTTTGTCTTGGGCATCGCCGATGGGTTCATACCAGAAGAGCCAAACACAGAGGAGCCCATGAATCAGGCTAGTTTGCGGGCGATATCTGAGATTAGTGGCGGGATTACCCTTATTGCTCACAATGCCGATGAGTTTCCTCGTTTTGTGGCGGATCTCAGACGCCACCTTCGCGCCCATTACCTGCTTTCGTTCACGGTGGAACGAGGATCAGGCGAGCGTAGGCATGGCATTGAAGTGCGTTTGAGAAAGAAGAAAAAGTCGGCCATTCGACACCGCAAAGGCTATGTGGGCCTTCAACCTGAATGGCTTGTGAAATGAAAATGGTTTCACTGAAGCTCACCGTTTAGCTATAGTGTTGCATCAACCCATAAATGGAGGAGTTTGATGCGACTGATTATTGGTTCTTTGCTTGCTGGCCTGTTGATGTTCGGCTGTGCTTCCAAGAAGTACGTGCGTTCCGAGCTGGAGCAATCCGAAGTACGCACTCAAGAACAGATTCAGGAATTGAAGGCACTCATTGAAGAGACGCAATCAGAAATCAAGAATATGGCAGAGGAATTCCAGGTGAAGCTGGACCCCCTGGAAGAAGCCACCAACGAAAACGCGTTAGTCATCAAGCGTATGGGAGAACTGCGCTTCCAAACCACCCTTTCTGACACGGGCGCATTTTTCAAGACGGACAGCGCGGAACTCACCGAAGACGCAACTGTCGAACTCGACAAGTTTGCCAAGCTTTTGCTGGCCCAAAATCGCCTGGTACAGATTGAAATTCAAGGGCACACGGATAGCCGCGGATCCGAGGTTTACAACAAGAAACTCGGGGAACAACGAGCTCTTTCAGTACGCGACTATCTGTACACGCAATTCGATATCCCGCTCCATCTGATGAGCGTAATCAGCTTTGGTTCCGATCGACCCATTGCAGACAATGACACCAGGGAAGGACGTTCCCAGAATCGTCGCGTCGTTCTCGTGGTTCGACTCAAGATCTAGTTGAAGGAAGGGGTGCTCCGGCACCCCAACGTTTATGAACGAAGCGCTTGCCCCAAAACCGACACCGGCACCCGTACGCAAAAAACGATCGGGTTGCATGACCTGTGCGATCGGCTGCGGCATTCTGTTGGTCTTGGTGGTTGTGTTCTTTTTTGGATCCATATTCTGGCTCACCAAGAAAGGCGAGTTCGAAGCCGAAACCACGCTCCTGAATGCCCAGTCGGAATTCTTCATTGAGGCATATGTCACCAAAGAGGATCAGATTCTGGTGGAGTTCCTGACCCAACTCTCTAATGTCATGAATCAGCAGAACCCGATGATGGCCCGTTATCCATTCCTGGCCGAATGGAACGAGCGGGGCACCAGAAAAGACCTGCAAAAACTGCTGCCGCTAAAGATTGAAGTAGCGGGATCGGTGGCTGAAGAGGACTTTCGAAGTTCAGTGGGATTCTCCCTATATAACAACCTGGCGGATCTAGCTTTTTGGTTTCTCAAGCGCTCGGCCGCTAAGAAGGAACAAGTTCGGGAATACGAAGGCGAAACCTACGTGGCGTTGGAGGAAGATTCCGGTGACCGCTTTGTCTATCTGGCGTTGCGCGATAGTGTTTTCTACCTGACAAATACAGAGCCTGGGATTCAGGCTTGCCTGACCAACGAACTAGACATGGACCACCATTTGACCTTTGATGCGTTGGCTGGCGTTGATTTGGATGCGCCGATCTACGGATACGCGACTGGGCAATCTATTTCGCCACAATTGTTGGCCATTATCGATATCGAAGATCCCGAATTGACCATGTTGATGGCGCCTGATTTTCTGCAGCGGATAGCGTTTTTCGCTCGGGTACCTGACCAAACGACCTTACAAGCGACGCTGGATTTTTATCCTTTGCCTAGTTCGGACCCGGACCGACTGCTCCAATTGGTTCAATCCATCAAGGAAAACCTGGAACAGCGCGAAAACCTGAACATCCAATGTGTCATCCAACAAGAGACGTACAGGACGCGATTGGATATGAGTTTCCTGAATATGGACGAGACACTAAGGCAAAACATAACCGTTTCGTACTGATCACCAGCTTTCGTCTATAATGCGCAAGGTTTAGGCGGTGGTCATGGCACGAAGTGAATCCCAAAAAACAGTCTTAAGCGAGTTTGAGGACCGCCATTTGCCAGTGGTTGCCCTTGTGGGTCGGCCCAACGTGGGCAAAAGTACGATGTTCAATCGAATGACCCGTTCTCGCCGAGCCATTGTCGATGCCAAGCCCGGCATGACTCGAGATCGGCTGTATGGCAGCGTCGAATTAGACTCTGGACGATTCAGGTTGGTGGACACAGGCGGCATCGAGATTGACCCAGACCGCATTGCACAGATGATTCGTGGCCAGACCGAGTCTGCCATTGTCGAAGCGGCAGTAGTGGTCTTTATGACCGATGGACGCGAAGGTCTGCTTCCAAGTGACCGATCTATTGCCGATGCACTGCGAAGCTTGGGAAAACCGGTTGTTGTCTTTGTGAATAAGATCGACCGAGACGAAGGCCAAATGACCGATACCGATGTCTATGGCCTTGGATTTGAGACCGTTGTTTTTGGCTCAGCGGAACACAATCTGAATATCAGCACTCTTGAAGAATGGATAGCCGATCAACTTCAGGGCCAACTGGGGACCAAGGCAGAGTCGGGGACCGAAGTACTTCGCTTGGCCATCATTGGCAGACCCAACGCGGGTAAGAGTTCTATTGTCAACCGCCTGCTTGGTGAGGAGCGAGTACTGGTCAGTGATGTAGCAGGTACCACGCGTGACCCTATTGATTCGTTTCTTACCTATCAGAACCGTTCCTACTGTCTTGTGGATACGGCGGGCATTCGCCGACGTGGCAAAATTGAAGGTTCACCAGAGCAACTTTCGGTGATGATGGCTTCCCGTCAAGTGGAGCAGGCTGACGTGATTGTAGTTGTCATTGATGCCTCAGAACCCGTTGCTTCTCAAGATGCTGCCATTGCAGGCATCGCCAATGGCGCATACCGACCCGTGATTATTGCCGTCAATAAATGGGACCTAGTTCCAAACAAGGAAACCAATACGGCCAAGGATTTTGAGGACCGAATCCGGAGGAAATTGAAGTTTCTGGAACGCACCCCTTTCGTGTTCATTTCTGCACAAACAGGCCAAAGGGTCACTAAGTTGTTGGAACTTGCTCACGCTATTAGTGAACGCTCGCGGACTCGCGTGACCACGGGTGTCTTGAATCGGTTTGTTGGCGAGTTGGACACGCAGAAGTCTATCCCTCCGTACAAGGGGAAACGCGTGAAGATTTACTATATGACCCAGGTGGATGTGAATCCGCCCACATTTATTGCCACTGCCAACGTACGTAGTCTCCATTTCTCTCAAGAGCGATTTCTGTTGAATCGCATACGTGATGCGTTTAACTTGCACGGCATACCCATTCGCCTTGTACTGCGGGCCAAGTTGAAGAGGTAGCCATGATTCGTTATGTCTGTGACGTGGACGTTTCAGAAGTGGACTTGCTGGAAGCGTTGATGTGGGAGTGGGGCGCAACCGTAGTGTCGACCACGCCTCCTGATGCGAATCCCATTCAATTAAGTGCCTTTTTTGTAGACGAGTCTTGCCCGGATCCAATGTACCTGAGCCAGTGTATGGCTGATTACTTGGGGCGCACCTTGAATTTGGCAAGAAGTCACATCGTCGATGATGGCTGGCAAGAACGCTGGCGCGAGGAGTTTCAACCGCTCAAGGTCGGCCCATTTTGGGTGGTGGGCGAGTGGGACGAAAACAGGTATCCGGAACCCTGTTTACGGGTCTATCCCGGTCAGGCGTTTGGTACGGGTCAACACGAGACCACAGCGCTGATGCTCGAACACCTGGCTACCTGTCCACTAGACAAAAAGGACGTCTTGGATATTGGATGTGGAACGGGGATTCTCTCGATTGCTGCCAGCAAGTTAGGCGCCCGCAGCGTTTTGGGCATAGAGATTGATCCAGACTGCAACGAGAACATGCAGCGCCACCTTCAGATTAACGACACCATGCATGTGACACTTTTGATTGGAACTATTGACCAGGTTGCGGATTCCTTTGATGTGATTCTGGCCAACATCACCTTGAACGTTTTGCTGGAAATTTGGCCATGGGTCAAGGCTCATCTTCGACCGGGTGGCTATGTGTTGAGTTCGGGTCTTTTGATCAGCCAGAAGGGCGATGCCCTGCGTGCCCTTTCTGATCTTGGCGCTCATACTGTCGAGTTGGCGCGTAAAGGTGAGTGGTTGGTGTTGCGGTCTACATGGCCATGAAACGGGTCTTGAGCGAGGAGAGTGGCTTTGTCGTGGGCGCTCAAGTACCTGTTAGCGATGCTGAATCTCATCATTTATTGCGCGTGTTACGAGCCAAACAAGGCGAAGCGGTGGAAGTCCTAGGCAAAGGATCTGCTTGTTTGGCACGTCTGGAAATGAGTGGAAAATGCGCGGCTCTCACCTGTGAAAGCCTAATCGATGCTGCATCTCGTGAGTCGCCACTTGATCTGCATGTGGTTTTGGCCTGTCCCGTGCACCGACAAACGCTCGATGGTTTGGTGCCAGCACTCGTCCAGTTGGGCGTGAACCAGGTGACGGTCGTGCAGTCAGCCTTCGGAGGCTCCTTGAAAACAGACCTAGAAAAATGGCTGAGTCGTCTTTCATCGATTGAGCAGCAAGCCCGAAAACAGTCTGGGCGGATCCACGAGATGTCGATTTACTTTGAGCGAAATATGGCTTTGGCCTTAGATCAGGCTGATGGTCTGAAAATCGTATTGGACCCATCGGGCGGTCCAACCGACATGGCGGAGATACTTAACGAGTTGACCTTGGTCATTGGGCCTGAAGGTGGCTTTAGTCGAGAAGAACTGAACGTCGCGGTCTCTGCTGGATTTCTGGTCTGCTCCTTAGGACCACGCATCCTTAGGATGGAGACTGCAGCGGTGGGGGCGTGCTTTTGGGCCCAGAGCCGATTCGGCGATTTTCGTCTTCCTTGAATGGAGATTAAACAAAACATCGGTGAAGCTTGTCTGAATAAAGAGGTTGCTATGTTTCGCCCTGGGCTAGAATGGATGCCATGATCATTGCGTTTCTCTTTTTGGCGACACAAGGTGCGGTACCCCTCCAGTCTTGGGGTGCGCCTGGCGCTCCCGCCATGCATAAAGAAGGGGCGCCCGACACGCAAATTATCGCACCCAATGGGCCCACCAAGGTCCGGCTGGGCACCACCCTGGAGTTTGAAGCAGTCGCTACCGATCCTGAGGGAGATGCAGTGACCATTTTCTGGGAGTTTTGCGGTGAGTCGTCTTGCATTTTGACGGGAGAGCGTATTTCGTATACGTTTGACACGGCAGCCATCTACAACGTGATTTGCTATGCCGTGGATGAGGCAGGAGCGGAAGATCCATCACCTGACAGGGTGCGGATAGAAGTGTTTGAGGGGAACATTCCGCCGGTCGCCATCATCCATTCCCCTGAGCAAAGACAATTGTCCGTGCGAACCGGAGAATCCGTCCACTTCTCGGGTTCGGTTGGCGATTTGGATTCGGAGGAAGTGACGCCCATTTGGCGATTGGCATCTGATCCTCAGACCACCATCGTGGGGAACGAATCCACGTTTAGGTTTGACCAACGAGGCACCGAAGTCGTGGTGTTTTCGGCTGTCGATTCTGACGGGGGTAGAGCCGCAGATTTCAGGATTATTCGCGTCTTTGGCGCTCAAGAAAACCGACCCCCCATGGTTGCAATCCAGTCTCCCACTTCAGGTCAGGTTTTTCAGGTTCGAGAGGAAATAAACCTTCAGGCATTAGCCAGTGATCCAGATGGAGATCCACTATCAATGAGATGGTGGACCACCTCTGGTTTTGTGGGGACCGGACCGAACCCACAAAACTTGGCCATTGGTAGGCCGGGACGTTATCAACTTCAATTATTTGCAACGGATGGGAACGGTGGTCATGCGCGTGACTCGGTTCAAATAGTCGTCATGGATCCAGACGTTCGGCCGGATGTGGTGATTGTCAGACCGCGCGCAGATGTGCGCGTGCTTCCTGGTCAAGCTGTGTTCTTCGAAGGTGTTGTCAAAGATGCGAGTTTTGCGGCCAAGTATTTTGTGTGGGTGATTCAGGACATGGTTCGGGGAACCTTTCGTCGCATTCGACAAGATACTCCTGGGTGGGTTCGCTTTTCAGAAGGTATCTACCAAGTGAATTTATTTGCCGTCCATCCCTTTCGCGACGATGTCGTGCTGGCTTCAGAGCCTCGGCGAATTGTGGTCAAGTCTGTGGGGCGTGATGAGTTTTTGGGCAATGATCGCTTTGACCGTGCTGCTGTTGTGGCTGAAGGTCAATACGATGGCATAGCCTTGCAAGGCGGCCGATTCTTTCGCTTGCCAATACCTTCGAAAAACCAGGACGTACACCTTACTGTCTCAGCGGCTGAACCTATTGGCTATCGAATCCAGCGAATAAACGGGCAGATACTTCGTGAAGGGGTTACTCGGGCGGGTTCGTTTTCCACCCAACTCAGACGGATGCCAGTAGGCGAATTGGTGATGGGCTTTATCCCACTAGGTGGCAAACGAGATCTGGATTTTGGATTCGGTGTTCGCACGTTAAACCCGGCTCTGTACCTTACTGACGTACGTGCCAACGAATCCTACGGCGCCTTGGTAGGGATTGTGAATCCGCTGCAAGAAACAGTGTTTGCAGAATGTATTGGCTATCGTGACGATGGATCTGTGCTTGGTAAGGTCCCATTAGAGTTGTCGCCCATGAGCCGCTTTTCAGCACCTGTGGTTGATCTGTTTCCCAATGCCCTTAACCTGGCTTGGGTGCGCATTGATGCGACCTCGCCCCTTCAAGGGTATTCCCTGATTACGAGCCACGATTCTCAGGAAGCCTTTGCTGTGAGCGGGGTCGGTAAGCTAAGTTCAGAGGTGTTGGTGCCGCATATCGCCACCAAAACGGAGCAGTGGTACACCCAAGCTCATGTGGTGAATGGATCACCCGACCTAGTCTCTGCCGTGCTTTTTGCGGGAGAACAGACGGAACTGCTCTCCAATGAATCAGGTTTCTCAATAGACCAGTTTGATTTTCTCGACAAGCTGGGTGGGACAGTGGGAACAGAGGCAGACTGGGGCGCGTTTGCCGAGTCCACTGACTTGATTGCATTGGCAGGCAGTGAGGTGTTCGGTAAGGTAGATGGAAACCGTCAGATCGCCGGGTTATCGCTGAATGATGGCAGAATTGACAACCCCAATTTCTTCAATCTCGACAAGTCACTGTATTTCACGCATATTGCACGCGACACGCAACAATTCTGGACTGGGCTCGCGATGGTCAACTTTTCCTCCGAATCGAGGAATCTGAACCTCTCAGCCTACGGGCCTGGAGGTGCATTAGTAGGGCAGAAAAACCTCGCTTTGGGGCCAAAAGGCAAGATTGTGGACACAGCTGAAGGTTTGTTGGCCGATTTAGGAGGACCCCAGTCCATCGATTGGGTGGAAATTCGCGGAGCAGAGGATGTCGTCGGCTATGAACTCTTTGGCACTCATGACAACAAACGTTTGGCCGGTTTCGAAGCAGGACCCCAATTGGCCAATCAAATATGTTTTCCCCATATTCAGACAGGCGGCGACCAATGGCACGGCGTGGCCGTAGTCAACGTGACGGATCAGCCCATCAATGTGCAATTCAAGCTTTATGGCGATGCAGGGCAAATGTTTGCCGAAAGTACCCGGTCACTGGCAGCAAGAGAAAAGACCGTAGCGCTGCTCAGCGATCTCTTCGAGAACCCGCCTGTTGAAGCTGGCTGGTTATTGGCCGAGTCTGATGGCTTGATCGCAGGCTTCTTGCTATTTGGCGATTTGGCGGGTCAAACCATGTCCGCCTTGCGGGCCGAATAGCCTATTGAAGCGTGTCCCGCACGGCGGCAATGCGCGCCTCGAAGTCTTCGTTGCGTTCATGAGCCTTGGATAGTGCATCTGCAAATGCATCCTCGGCTGCAAGCCGATTCTCCATGCGGTGATAAGTCTTGCCCAAACCCACATAGAAGAGGGGCTCTCCGGGATGCAATTTTACAGCCTTGCGGAAGTAGTCAAGCGCTTCCTTGAAGTTACCGTCGGCGAATGCCTGCTCACCCATCATGTTATAGAAGTACGGGTTCCGATTGCTGTAGATATCCAGCGCCTTGATCATTCGGTTGGCAAGGTCATCTCGGCCATGGCTCTTGTACAGACTGGCAAGATTGGTCAGTGCCGGGATATTGCGAGGCTGTTCCTCCAGCACTTGTTCGTAGAGTTGCACCGCACGCTGCTGGTCGCCTCGACGATTGCACATGACACCCATATTGAGCACGACCTGCGTAAGTCGATCGTCTAATGCAATCGCTTGGTTGAAGAACATCTCTGCCGTATCTATGTCACCGTTAGCATAATGTTCAGCACCCAGATTGTTGTAGTAATGTGCCATGGCACGCTTGTCATTGATCACCCGGGTTAATCGGTATTCCTTTTCCTTGAAAGGATAAAAATCAATATCAACCAGACGACCATCTATATAAACAGAAGCCACCATATGTTTATGATGGAAAATCACGTTTTGTCTGCGGTCCCAAGTGGCGATATCGTTGACTTCCTTGAAATACGTTTTGAATCCGGCTTCACGGGCCATAGCGACGAACATGTTGGTAAAAGAGAGACAGTTCCCGGCGCGTTTCAGAAACGTATCCTCAGCGGTTTGTGTCGCATAAAGCTCGTAGGTTAGATTCAGATCGTTTTCGCTGAAGATGGCTTCCACTAGGCGATGAACTTTGAGATACGGGTTCTTGATGTGACCCACGCGATCGTGTACAAACGCACGCATGTCTTCACTGATAGCCAGTGGATCCTCGGTGGGCACTTGTGCCAGGACAGGAACCACCAGTGAAAAGATCCAAAGCGCTTTCATACAGTGCATCCTCCTGGCTCGCCAACATATGGGGCGAATTATTTATTCCTTACGACAATTGGCCGGTTTGTGTTTCCTCATTGTTGAAGACCAATATCGGTGTTTTTGGACCATGATGCAAGTGCATCACAATTCGATGGTCAACGACTTGTTGCCCTTATTGCCGTTCACCAAATCCACCGATGTAAATTCGACACGGTAAATGCCTTCTTCATAAACAGGCAGATCAAATTCAATGCTCAGATTGTCGTCCGTGATGTTGCTTGTGCCTTTGTGGGGCTTTACAGGTCGTTCAGGTTGGAACACGCGGACGTTTTCAAAAACCAATCGATGGTCTAAGTAAATGCGCTGCGCGATGGCAAGCTGTGCGCGAAACAGATCGCCAGATTTCTCGAAATGCAGCTCATCCCAGGGAAGGGCGAATTGGAAAAGCATCTTGTCTTTCACCACATTCAAAGATGTGGGCAGGTCGTCACTGTTGCTGAGCATGGCGGGGTAAAACCTATTGGCATGCTCGGTAATCAAGTTCAGGCCTTTCACGCCTACACTCACTCGTCGATATTTGAAATCTGTGTGGGCAACTTCGGTCGAGTAACGCAAGCGATACAAATGACCTGCTCGTTCCAGAAAACGATCAATGGCTTCGTGTATGCCGTTGGTGTTGCAGGGGAACGTGGAGCCACCAGTGGCGCTTACCAGGTTATCTTTCATGGAAGTTTTAGCCTGGAGACGGTTTAACCGAATCTTACTCTTGATGCAATTGGTCATCATTTCTTGAAAATCAAAGCCGGTATTGTCGCCGCCGCGCAGGTCCCCGGACCGGTTACTGCTCGAATAGGCCGATACGGTGCTTGGTCGCACAAATTCAGGAATCGGGGTTCGAATCCAGTGTTCATCGGGCTCGTCTTCGAAGGACCACAGCTCGGGGCCCACCACCAGCACTTCCTTGATGCCATCATAAGCGGTCATCAAACGAATAAATCGCGAGAGTGCTCGTGGATCCAGCGTTACTTCTGGTGATTCAGCGAACTCTTCTTCTTTATTACCGAATGGTGATATTGCGGCTCCCACTTCCATTATTTCTGAGTCAGTTTCCCGGTTCGCTTCGGGGTTGGTTTCGAAACCGTATTCTCCCGATTCCCGTTTGGTTACGTCTTCCACTTCGCGGACATTGGCGGTGGTGTAAAGGCCCTTGTCCTTCCATTCCGCATAAGCACCACGTGCCGCAAGAATGCCCTCAATCCAATGGGTCTGTTCGTGGGTGAAGGGTGAAAGGATGCGCGCGCCTTCGCGACCGATGTACCCGATGGCAACCTGCCAGGCACCGGTCTCCTTATAAAGCAGGTATTCCTCAACGCTGTCGATGTAGCGGTTCACATAGACGGGATCATCCATGAAATTGAACAGGATTAACAAGCGCGGAGCGTCGATGGCCTCCCCGGGCTGCAAATCCAAATATGAGATCTCTTCGAAATGTTCAATCTTGCGTGCTTCGCCATCTTCTTTGACGTTGAACAGGGATCGGTCCAGGCCATTAACCGGTTCATGCAGGAGATTGATCACGCGAACATCCAGTTCAACGAGCCGGACCTCCATGGTTTCCTGCACTTGCTGCATCACAAACGATGCCGCGATGATCATGGATGTTGTCAACATGTCACTCCCTCAATCTTTCCCCTGGTTTTTGGTGTGTACTTCCGTCTCTACGATGGCCTGGATGCGACGAAACGGACCGTACTCATAAGTCTTCGATTCATCGATTTGGCTGCCTCGGTACAAAGCGTAATCAATCTTGGTGGGAAACACCAACCCTTCGTGATTACGTGCATAGTCAATCACGACCCTTGTTCGATAGGGCGCCATCATATCAAATGTTGTCTCCACGCGCGTAATGGTTCCTGTGTCATCCACATAGGTCACCATTCGAGGTCTGAAAGCGAGCAGACCGCCCCCGATCAGGCCACGTCCACGAACTTGTACGGACGTGATAACGACAAAGTTTCGCTCGTCGAGCACCTGCTCTTCCATGTGATGGTCGAACAGACCCAATAACTCATCGTTGAAACAGGGCGCCTGGTTCAGCACAAAACCGTGGGGACTTCCCCCCAGATCGAATTGATCCGAATAGGCGTTGATGCGCGCTATCTCGTCTCGTCTGTCAGCAAAATCCTGGCTCATCAAGTCGATGAGGTCGTCCTGCGATTTGACCGATTTCCCGTCCACCGAACTGGGGATGCGCAGTTCCACCCGCTCGTTTGGTGATCGATCCAGTGGAATCACGCTAAATTCAGAAATCACGGTCCGATGACGAGGTCGTCCCTTCTCAACGACCCTCATGGTTCGAGTTTCCAGTGCCGTTACATCGGCTAGGTTTCGATCATATTCTGCCACCTGGTGTGACAGCGCTAAGAGCAGCTCAATGTCTATGGTTTGTTGTGGGTCCAGTGTCTTTCCCAGACTCATGGAGGGTCGAATGGTTCTTGGATCCTGCCAATGCCAAGACTCGCGCCACAGTTCTTCAGATGCCAAGGTGGCGTATCGTTGGGCTGAAGCCAAATAGACGATTCCCGATTCTGACTGGTCGTATTGCAGTTCGACGACCATTGTGGCACCTGCCGGTTCTTCCAAGGGAACCCATTGCTTGAAAAGGTGGAGCTTTCCCGCAGCGTTGATAACGAGCAGACCTGAGGAATCGCCTGCGCCGCTGAAGCGCATGAGTTTTCCGTTCGGATCCTCCAAAGGGTTCTCTTCAAATGCAAATTGAAAACTGTCTACCTTAAGCCTATTCAGAAAAGGGAAATTTGGGATCAGAAAACTAAGGTTCGTGGCATCGGGCGCATGGGCAGTCCACTCATCATCAATGTTCCTCAGTTCAAGTAACTCCCGGTCTTCCCGACGAGCGGAACGCAGGCGCTTGAAGAAGATGAACCGATCATCTGGGGGCAAACGAAACTCAGTTTGTGACAGTTGCGGGTTGCCATGCTCGAAATAGACGTATAATGCCCGGTGTTCGACGATCTGTTCGCCGCCGCGCACGGCACGGTAGTGCTCATCGGCCTGGTAGCTGCTCATGTGGAGGGCATAATCCCAGAAGGCGATGCGGAATGGCGCCAGTTTTTCGCTGTCGGTTTCAGCCAACTGGCATGCGAGCAATAAGAAACAGTGGATCAAAGGTCGTGAAGTCTCCTTGAAGGTAAATTATGCAGGCAAGCGCGAAAGGTGACAACAGCGGTCCGATGATTACGGGAGAAACCATCTATAATGTTATTGCAAGAGTCTTGGGTCATTTAATCAACTTCATGCGGGAGGTGTTGTTTGTTTCAGTTTGATCCCAGCAAGAGAATATTGGACCACGAGTCACACGACCAGTTCGATGGGGTGAATCCTTCAATCACAGATTCTTCTACTTTCGCTTTTCGGTCACCCGAAACCATGGAAGAACTGTTTGATCACGAGATTGAAGGTTGTTTTCTGTACTCAAGGCATTGGAATCCCACCAACAAACATCTCGCGACCGGCCTGGCGGCCCTTGAGGATACTGAGTCCGCACAAGTGACAGCCTCTGGGATGGGTGCCATTAGCTGCGCTTTGCTGCAGTTATGTCAACAGGGCGATCAGATACTAGCCAGTCGAACCATCTACGGCGGCACCTACGCCTTGCTAAAGAATTTTTTACCTAGGTTTGGCATCACGACCCGGTTTGTGGACATCACTGATGTGGATGTAGTGGCTCGCGCCCTCAACGACAACGTGAAAGTCATTTTTTGTGAGTCGATCGCCAATCCATTGCTCCATGTCGCTGACATTAAGACGTTGCGAGAATTGGCCGACCGTGTCGGCGCAAAACTGGTTGTCGACAACACATTCAGTCCGCTGGTGATCACACCCGTCCACCTTGGGGCACATGTCGTCATTCACAGCCTGACCAAATTCATCAACGGTCATTCTGATTGCGTTGCTGGTGCTGTTTGTGGCACCGATGAATTTGTGCACCAGCTCACCGACATCAACATGGGAGCAGGCATGCTGCTCGGACCCGTTTTAGATAGTTTTCGTTCGGCCAGCATACTTAAGAATTTGCATACGCTACATATCCGTATGCAAAAACACAGTGCCAATGCCGCCTTTCTGGCCGACAAGTTAAACGCTTTGGGTCTTCCCACACATTATCCGGGCTTGAAGGAACATCCCCAGCACGAGTTGATGAAGGCCCAGATGAATGAGGACTTTGGGTTTGGCGGTATTCTCACGTTGGATGCCGGTGACCACATCTCTGCCAATCGACTGATGTTGTTGATGCAACAAAGAAAAGTGGGTTTCCTTGCCGTAAGTCTGGGATATTTTAGAACCCTGTTTAGTGCGCCTGGAAGCAGCACGTCTTCTGAAATTCCGAAAGACGAGCAGGCGGAAATGGGTTTGAGCGGTGGATTGGTTCGCATGTCCGTGGGTCTGGACCAAAATATTGAAGAAACCTATGACGTTTTGGTAGGTTGCCTGCGCGATGTAGGCATAGTGAGGTAGATGACATGTTGCTTTTTTGTTTGATACTTTGGGGCGAACCCAACGCGGATCTTTGGCAGGCCGCAAAGTTGGGTCGCGTCAATGGCATGGCTGCGGCACTTCAATCGGGCGCGGACTTATCCGCCGTAGATGAGCGATTGGGATACGCGGCCCTGCACCACGCGATCGCTTCGGGTTCTGAAGACGCTGTTACTTTTTTGTTAAACAAGGGTGTCGATCCAGAACAGATGAACCGAAACGGTGACCGTGGGTTGCATATGGCCATTCGGCTTGGCCATGTTGCGCTTGCCAAAGCGCTCATTGCCGGTGGCGCATCCGTGTCATCTGGCAATGCTCAAGGGGATCCACCCCTCATCGTAGCTGCCCAAGTGGGCTCACAGCCCATGTTGGCTATGCTGTTGGAAGCAGGGGTTGACGTGGATCAGCGAGGTGCTGAAGCGATGACAGCATTGATGGCTGCCGCAGAAGGTGTAAAGACGCAGCCCTTGCAGTTTTTGCTTGCCTCCGGTGCCAACACCGAGCTTTTTGATGCCTATGGACGGAACGCGCTCATGCACGTCTATGAGAATCGGATCGCAAGTCTGCTCGTTCGCCACGGATGCGTCGTATCAGCCCAATCGGAAGGCGGGCCCAGCGTCCTGTCATCTGCCTACAAAAAGGGCAATATCGCGCTCGTTGAATGGCTGATCTATCAAGGGGCAAATGTCAATCAGCTGGATGACATGGGCTGGTCACTTTGGATGCACGCCGACGTGGATGGCATCCAAAGCCTCGGCGAGCTGTTGTTATCTAAAGGCGCTGTACCTGGCGTGAAGGATCCGTCTGGCTTTGGCGGTATGTCCTATGCCGCCGCGAAGGGAAACATTCAGATTCTGAAGCAAGAAAAGAAGCGGTTGAATCAAGTCGACGGGGTAGGTCGCAATCTGGTGATGGTCGCAGTGCAATACAAGCAAGAAGAAACTGTCCGCTGGTTACTAGACCGAAAGATGGATATCAATCACGCTGATAAGGCGGGTGAAACCGCATTAATGGTCGCGGTACGTGTGAACGATGTCAATCTGGTCGATCTTCTGCTCAAATCTGGTGCCAACGTCAATGCCGAGAATGCAAAGGGTGAAACAGCGTTCCGAATAGCCAAAGCCACATCCAATTCGGCCGAAGTGATTGCTCGGCTGAAAGAAGAGGGCGTGATGGAAATCAAAGACTGCAACTGTGAGGGCGAGGACCGCGTAGCGCGGATCAAAGAGATGGGAGGCAAAACGCGAGACTCAGTAGGGCCGCGCGTGAAAGAGAGGCCTTAATACACACATGTTCATGTGAAGCGTGGGCGCCATCGCCCACTGCACCCAGTCCGTCAATCGTCGGCGCCACTTGACAGGTGGTGTTTGCATCGGATGCTCCTCCAGAATGTCCCGCTTCCAAACTGAGCCCCAGCTGTTGTCCCAAATGCACCACCTGCTCAAGGAGTTGTAACTGATCCGCCCTCGTTTCCATGGGGGGAATCTGAACGTCCATGGTGTACCGAAAAGAGGGTAAGCCTGGCCCTTGGCACATGTCAGACAACCATCGCGCCACCTTATCCATCTGGGCAAGAGTCGTGGTTCGTGCCTCCACCGTCGCATGGGCCGTCGGTGCCACCACGTTGGCAGCCACACCCCCAGAAATGAGACCCAAATTGATGTTTAGGCCGGGTTCCTCCAGTGCGTGAATCTCAACCAGTAAGCGACTGAGTGCAAGGATGGCATTGATTCCCTTTTCGGGGTCCATACCGGAATGAGCGGCCTTGCCTTGCCCGTGCAGTTGAAATCTCATCACACCCCGACGCGTAATTTTCAAGGCGCCATGAGCACCTAGCGACGGTTCAAGTACCCAAACTCGTCTCGCGTGTTCAGCCCGGCGGCGAATTGCGTCCCTCGAATCAAGACTTCCTGTTTCTTCATCCGAATTGACCACGACACCAATGGGGAGTGAAGGCTTGAGGTCAAAATGAGCCAGCGCTTCAATGGCCAAGATGAGATTCGAGAAACTGGCCTTCATGTCAAACACGCCAGGTCCATAGACTTTTTGATCCTGGATTTGAAAAGGCCGCCTGTTTAGCGTTCCGCGAGGCCAGACCGTGTCGGCATGGCCTACCACCAGCTGGTATGAAGAATCACTGCCTCCAATCATCAAAACGGGCGAATGCGGGGGACCCGTGATGGACGATTCTCCTAGCTGTTGTAGATGGGTGTTCAAATACTTGAGGACGGTCAAGTTGCCTTCACCGTCGCCCGTGGGTGACTCCATGTTCACCAACTCGCGCAAGTGACCGAGCCAGCGTGCCTCTTGTTGTTTCATCCAGTTTAATAGTTGTTGATGCAGTGATGGCATTGCTCAGTTACTTTCTGATAAGGTGACGCGGTGACTTGGATTGACACCATCATACTCATAGCCTACATCATTGTCGTGGTGGTCAGTGGCTTGGGGCTCGCCGGATCGCAGAAAAGCGCTGTGGACTACTTTGCGGCTGGCGCCAAGGCGCGTTGGTGGCTTGTGAGCGCTTCCATCGTGGCTACCGAAACGAGTGTCCTCACCATTGTGGGTGTACCGGCCCTTTCTTATGCCCAGAACTTCCATTTTATTCAGGTCGTGTTTGGGTATGTTCTGGGGCGCTACATCGTGGCGATTTGGTTTATTCCCCACTACCTGGGCGAGACACGGATTTCGGTTTACCAGTGGTTGAAGGAGCGACTGGGCGCAGCGGTGTCGAAAACAGCATCTGGAATCTTTATCTTGACTCGGGTCGCCGCGGATGGCGTTCGCGTTTATGCGGGTGCGGTGGTCGTGCAGGAGGCTTTCGGTATCCCTCTCGGTCCGTCGATTATTTCGATCTTGGCGATTTGTTTGGTGTTGGCGCTTATTGGGGGATTGCGCGCGGTCTTGTGGACCGATTTCATTCAATTACTCATTTATGGGGCGGGAGCGGTCATTTCCATTACCATCCTTCTTGAGCGTGGAACGACCACTTGGAATATGGCACTCACACAAGGGAAATTGGAATGGCTCAGATGGGACCTCGATTTTTCGGCTGACTACACGCTGTGGGCGGGTTTACTTGGTGGCGCAGTATTCACACTGGCCTCTCATGGTGCCGATCAACTGATCGTGCAACGCACTTTAGCTTGTGGCTCCCTGGCGGGCGCCAAACGAGCCATGATTACGAGTGGTTGGGCGATACTGATTCAGATGAGTCTGTTCTTGATATTGGGAACCTTGTTGTGGGGTTTTTTCCAAACATCACCTGAAATCGCAGCGGCAAATGCCTATCCCAGATTCATTATTTCTGAGTTGCCTCAGGGTTTGCGTGGTTTGATGGTGGCAGCCGTATTTGCCGCTGCCGTATCTACCATTAGTTCATCCATCACTTCGGTCGGGGCCAGTTTCATGGCGGACTTCACCTCATTGATGGGTGGAAAATCTGAAATGCGACATGCAAGAGCCGCCGTTTTGGCCACAACGGTCGTGTTTGCGGCCGCCACTTTCTCTTTCGTGGCGCTCAACGACGCGCCTGTGGATTTGGTAGGCTTGGCCATGGGCATTGCCACCCTAACCTACTCACCGTTGCTCGGCATGTTTTTGTACGCACTTTGGGTCGGTGAACCCAAAACCAACAGTGTGGTAGCCGCACTGATCTGCTCGGTAGCCGCAGTAGCTCTATTCAAGTTTGGCGGATGGTCTGTCGGCTGGCCGTGGTTAACGCCCTTGGGCACATTCACATTCGTGTGTGTGGCTCGCCTTTCCGATCTAGTGCAATCACGTTTTTGAAAGGACACCCAATCCGGGTCGGTGGTTGAGGTAAATATGACCGTCTACGACGTCACATCCCCTAAATGGGTCATTGACAATCAACAAATTGCCATCCAGATCTAAATCATCGACGAGTGGCGCTATCTGAGCAGCAGCGGCGATCCCGATGGATGATTCCACCATGCATCCAAGCATGATCCGCAGACCCAGGGTCCGGGCTTGACCCATTAACGAAAGCGCAGGCGTGATGCCGCCACACTTCATCAGTTTGATGTTGATCCCGTCATACGCTTGCGCCAGATCCGGTAACGAAGCACGGTGATCTAAGGACTCATCGGCCACTAAAGGGAGCGGCGAACGCTGCTTGAGCCAAATGACGTCATCCAGTTGATCACTTGGCATGGGTTGTTCCACAAAGACCGTGTTTCGTGATGCGAGCCATTCGATTTCACGGATGGCATCCTCTCGATTGCGCCAACCTTCGTTGGCGTCCACTCGGAGCGGTTTTGAGGTGACGGAGCGTATGGACTCGATCATTTCACGGTCGTTTGAACCACCCAACTTAACCTTCAGGATTGGGAACTCATGGGCATCCAGCACTTTCTGCTTGACGCGCTCAGCAGAATCGATACCAATGGTCATACACAAGGGCATTCCGTGAGGTTCAGGCACTCGGAGTAACTTCCAAACCGGTTGGTTGGTACGTTTCCCCCAGGCATCATAAAGGGCCATATCGATGGAGGCCTTGGCTGCATATTGCCCACGTATGGCTTGATTGAGAAGCGGCCAGATAGTGACTGGTTCTTGATTGAGCTGAGCCGATTGGGTCAGAATCTCAATCGCTGAAATCGCCGTTTCAACGGATTCGTCATAGCGGGGATTGGGCGCAGCCAATCCATAGTAGGTTTCCGATCCGTTCACATAACGCACCACGATGTTTTCGCGAAAGTCACTACTTCGATTGGCGATGGTGAACCGATGCTTAAGATCTAATCGAATGACGTGCCATTGCCACATGTCATTTCCTTCCAAATTTGGCTGTAAAGTGCGTCAGCAAGCGGGTCCTTGATGAGTACCGGGTTCGGGAGTTTGTGCCACCGGCATTGCTCGAAAACCAGTTCATGGAATAGATGGGTGAGTCCTCCACCAAACACAAGGGGCTCACCACTCAATTCAAAGCAGGGTTTGACGTCGATTTCTATGAACCCATTAAGTGAATCTCGCACCAGATTCTTAATCCACGGATGCTGTAGGTACTGTTCGATGAACCTCGTTTGCTTGCCGAGAAACGCTAGGGATTGTTTGGGTGTTTTCTGGTAGACCATGGCCATCAGTTGACTCGACGTGAGGCCGCCATAGGACCGCTCAAATGGTGACTGTACCTCACAAGGCATTTCACCTTTAAGGTAGGCATTAATCAGTGCCTTTCCCAGGGTAATCCCGCCAGAAGTATCACCCAACAAAAAGCCGTGACCGCCCTTTCGATGGGTGATTTCTGAACCATCGAAGGAAAATGCGACCGATCCCGTGCCTATCAACGCACAAGTTCCCGGTTTATGACCCAAAGCCACACGCGCAGCGGCAGCAAGGTCTGTGTTCACCATGATGTGTCGCAGTTCGGGGCCAATCACTGTCAAGTGTCGCCTCATTTTGAGTCGAGAGTCCTCAGTGCCGCAACCTGCGCCGAAGAAGCACAGTCGGTCGATTGGCCGACCACGCATCCAGGACCTCACGGCATTGAGACATCCTTGGACCTGGCGGTCAGTCATCATGTTCGGGTTCAAACCCGCGGTGCGAACGCTGGTCTCATAGGTATCTTGCGTGCCGTAGCGCCATTCGGTTTTCGTTCCGCCACTTTCGGCGACCAACAGAGCCATCGATTGGGTGTTCATAGAGACCTCGCGTCATTCTAGCTCGAATCGAATGTGATCGGTAACTTCCTGGCTATAATGGGCCTTGGAGGTAATTCGACCGTGGCGCAACTGGCTGAACTTAGGCTAAACCTGAGCGCATTAACCTACAACTTACAGGCTATTCGCCAGCGGGTGTCTGGGTCGACTCGCATCATGGCGATGATCAAGGCAGACGGTTATGGACACGGTGCTGTTCAATTGGCGCGGCACCTATCAAATTTTGGAGTGTCTGATTTTGGTGTTGCCTTTGCCGCTGAAGGTGTCGCATTGCGCAAAGGTGGTGTGCAGGGTGATATCGCCGTATTTCAACCAGACTTTCAGGTGAATGCGGGTCTATATCAGCAATACGAACTTGCGGCAGTGGTATCCGATGCAAGCCAACTGACTTGTCTGGACGCACAGACTCCGGTCCATTTGTTACTGGACAGTGGCATGGGTCGAGAAGGCTTGACCATCGACCAATTTGAAACGGTCATCGGCGCACTCAAACAACGGAATTGGGTGGGCCTGGGCACACATTTCGCCTGTGCTGATATGCAGGACCGTTCACACACACAAACACAGATTGCACGCTTTGAATCTGCGCTTCAACTGCTGGACTCAGAGACACGCAAAAGACTCGTGATCCATGCCGCGAACAGTGGAGCTATCCACAATTTTCCCGAAACACATTACGATATGGTGAGGCCTGGGATTTGGCTCTACGGTCTTTATGATGGAGCGGGCGACGTGGCGCAAAAACCCGTTATGTCGGCTTGGGCACGGCTCTCGTTGATCAAGGAGTTGAAACCTGGGCAGAGTGTGGGCTATGGCGCCAACTTTGTCGCGGATCGAGCGATGATTGTGGGTGTGGTTTGCGTCGGCTATGCCGATGGTTTTTTGCGCGGACATCAACGCTTTGTTTTTCTGCGTGACCTTAAATGCGAAGTACTTGGTACGATTAGCATGGACCAGATGACGATTGATTTGAGTGAGGTGCCACGTCCAACTGTTGGCGAAGATGTAATGCTCATTGATGGTCCGGGTATCGTTCAGGAGGCCCGTGATCTTGGAACGATTGCCTACGAACGTTGCTGCCAGTTGGGCTCGAGATTGCCAAAGAGGTACATCTGATGTTTTGCCTCATCGTTTGTTGTTTGCTTGTCCAGGGCGATCAGATTTCTGCGCGACAGTTTCGTCGTATGGTGCGAGATACGCTGGATGATCCTCAGCTCGCTGATGGCGTTTGGGGTTTGGTGGTTGATGCGCCTCTACGTGGTCAAAGATTGATTTCGATTCATCCAGAAACGAATTTCAGACCCGCGTCCAACATGAAAATATTAACGACTTATTCGGCCTTTAGAGCATTGGGCTGTGATTACGTGTATACAACGGATTTTGGTTGGTGTGGTGCGATCCAAGACGAGGTGCTTCGCGGGTGGTTGGTCGTGGGTGCCTATGGTGACCCCAGTTTGGGGGGAGAACGCAACGGCCAACTGTCATCCCACGCCATTTTCCAGCAGGTCGCAAACGCGTTAAGAACACAGGGAATAAAGCACATTGAACGAGGCATCCAGATCTATCAGCCTGTCTTTGACAAGGAATATGTGGATGGTACGTGGGAGGTGGGTGATCTGGGTACTTACTATGGCAGTACAGTGACAGATCTTTCCACCAATGATAGTTGGTCGACGGTTGTTTTGAGGATGGGAAGTGCTGGCAATGTGTCCTATGAGTTTGAGCCACCCACCGTTCAGACCATCGTGCGCCTACAAGTAGGCGTTGGTGAGCAGGAGCAGCTATCCACGTCTCGAACGCCAGATGGTACCTTCACCATAAATGGTGAGATGACTGTTTGCAGCCAGGCACGTGTCCGAATGTCAGTTGCCCGACCTGATCTGACCTTTGCGGAATCACTGGCAAGGTACCTAGAAACCATCGGCATACGTGTGGGCGGGTCCATTCAATTGACGGATCAATGGCCTGCTGGAACCTATCCGCTGATATCCATACCTTCGCTTACATTGTCCGACTTGGCGGAAGTGCTGATGAAGGAATCTCAGAATAGGTACGCAGACTGCTTCGCAAAGACAGTTGCATTTCATCAGCGGGGAGTAGGGTCCTTTGATGAGTTTGCGGACGTGCTGCAGATGCAATTGGCGGCCGATGGCATTTCCACGGCGGGTTTGAGTGTTCGAGACGGATCTGGTTTGAGCGCGCAGAATTACGTGAGGCCAGAGATACTGCTAGGCGTGTTGAATTCACAATTAGAACATGTTGACGCGGCTCGTTGGCTGACTACATTTCCCGTGATGGGCGTGGACGGTACGTTGGAACGTCGAGGAGACGACAGGACAGTCGGAAGAGTGTGGGCAAAGACGGGTTACATCTATCGTAGTAGGACACTTTCAGGATACGTTGAGACGTTTGATGGCGAACCTTTGGTCTTTTCGATCATGGTCAACAACTATGGCGCATCTACCACGGTCATCAATCACGTTCAGGACGATTTGGTCGCTCTGATGGTACGCCTGAAAGCGCCAAGGCGCGTTCGCAACGCGCCGAACCGGTATGTGTTGTCCCGTCTCGCGGTGCCATCTCCATAACCTTTTGCACATTGAAGCGTACCTAACGCAACGCTAGAATGGTGCCTTATCGAAGGGGTACAGAGGTTGTTTTATGTGGGAGACGGTACAAAATGGGGGTTGGTTCATGGTACCCATTGGCATTTGCCTTTTGGGTACGGTGGCCATTTTCATTGAACGTCTGGTGAATTTGCGCATGTCGGCATTCATGGACGAGGAGTTGGTGAATCGCATACGCAGCGACTTGATGGATGGCAACTACGAAGCCGCTCTACAGGTTTGCCGTTCTGTAAACAACATGTTTCATCGTCTTCTGGAGACTGCCATCAACTTTCGGTCGCTCGACCAGGTCGAACTTCGCCAACTCATTGAGGACCAATCGCGGCAGGAAGCCAGTTATCTTGAACGGTTTCTCACATCCTTGCGAACGATTGCTACCATCGCCCCGCTGCTCGGTCTCTTGGGCACGGTCGCTGGGATGATCAAAGTTTTCCACACACTATCAGCTCAAGGCCTTTCGGAGGCAGCCCACTTGTCGGGCGGAATCTCGGAAGCCTTAATCACCACGGCTGCCGGCATGATGGTGGCAATCCCAACTATTGTGATTCATAACGCCTTGGAACGACGTGCCTCAAAAATAATGCTGCGCATGGAAAAGAGAATGATTGAATTCATGTTGGTGATACGGAGACATCATGCTGTATCGTCCTAAGCGCCGATCTGAAGTCTCAGTAGAGTTGTCGCCATTGATCGATGTGGTTTTCTTGTTGCTTATTTTTTTCATGGTGTCGACCACATTTAAGGATGCCCATGGCATGGATCTCAATCTCCCGTCGGCCGAAAGTGAATCTAAAGCTGGCCAGGAGGCGCTGACCTTGGTTGTACGGTCGGACGGTTCGTTGGAGTTCCAGGGCGAAACAGTAACTGAAGACGCGCTTGGCGAGAGACTGGCGGCATCCTTGACAGGACGGGAAGACAAGATGTTGGTACTCAAAGTGGATGAGTCGGTTGAACATGGACGGGTTGTCACATTGATGGATGCCGCAAAGAATGCCGGTGCCTCCGGATTGACGTTTGCCGCCAAGCCGAAAAGAGGTGATGCCGGCCAATGATTGCCATTTGCCTGCTCAGTTGGGCATGGACCAATTTTTCCATCGATAGCCGGGTGTACCAGCAATGGCGCGATCAAAGCGATGTCTGGATCAAAGCCGGTGTTCAGGAAACTGTATCCAAAGCGAATTTCCACAGTAAGTCCAGACTGTTGGTGTTGGATGGCGATCATGTGGTGGGTGAGATAAGGCCCAATGGCAGTTTTATCGTCATCTTACAGTCCCGAGCCGCGTCAGCGGCTTCGTATTGGGTCCAAGTTCAAGCAAGTCGGGACCGCTCAGTTTTGGAGGCGACGCGAAGTCGCATTGCCAATCAGTTCCCCGATCATCGACTGGAATTGTTTCGCTCTGAAAACGGGTCCATGATGACTTTGCGCGTGGGACCTTGCGACAGCCGAACAGAAGCAGGACTGTTGCAGTCCAAGGGTGCCAAGGCCGGATTTACCGATGCGTTTCTCGTGAGGCAATCCACCAATTCGCCCTTTGCATGGGTGGACAGTCAATACGATAAATTTCCCTTTGAAAGCAATAAGTTGGGTTTGGTGTCGGCTGATCCAGAAACGCCTATTGGTTATGGTGACCGCAGTTACCGCGGCATCCTTTGGTTCAGGCGTAAGGGCAACCAGTTTCGCGTGATCAATGAGTTACCTATGGAGACCTACTTGCGCGGTGTCGTACCTTCTGAATTGGGTCCCAAGGTGTATCCGGAACTCGAAGCGCTGAAGGCACAAGCCGTGGCCGCCAGAACCTATGCCATCAAAAACATGGGTAAATTTGAGGAATCTGGATACGACATCTGCGACGGACCAGAGTGTCAGGCCTATTTCGGTGCCGGCGTTGAACATCCGCTAAGTGATCAAGCTGTGGCCGAAACAAAGGGGTTGGTGCTCACCTATAACCATGAATTGATCGATGCCTTGTACACCTCCACCTGTGGTGGAGAGACAGAGGATTCGGAACATGTGTTTAATGGCAAGGCTGAGCCCTATCTCCGAGGCGTTTCAAGCTATGTCATCGATCGCGAAGTGTACCCATTGCCCTGTTTGAGCCCGAAAGGCACATCTGAAGTCGTATCGGTTCAAGATCTACAGGTACGCGCCATGATCATTGGGTTTCCCAGTCCACCGGACCTGAATGGCGAACTCAAAGGCTCCGACTTGTCGCTATGGCTTAAGTATTGCGGCTGGATACTCGCTTTGGATGAGGCACCCCAGCTATCAGCGAAAACCATGTCGTTTGCCAGCTTTTGGGAGGTTGTGAGTCAGCTGCCGGCAATTCGAGACGCCGTGGCCCATCAGGTGAAAGCGGCTGACGTATCGATGAGGCTGACTGAAAAGGAGCGAAACGGTAAACTTCACCACTTGGTCAACCTATTGATGCGTTACGAAATACTCACCCCCGCCATGGAAGACGATATGTTTAGTAGCGCAGTCTTGACCCGAGTCGACGCGATGACGCTAATCCTCCGACTTTGTGAAGGGTTTGGTCCGGAACCCGAATGGTCCAAGTACTACGTGGACAGCGTTAAAGGCAATACGTTGGTGCTCGTTCGGAAGGAAAGGGAACGAACGGTGGATTTGAGTCGTGTTGCTGCGTGCTTGACAAAATCCGGTGGTGCCTATCAGTTCTTGAACCAACCTCAGGTGCGTGAAGGGGACATAATCTACATACTGGACGGCGTGTTGTCGCGTTCAATGTTGCATATCGTATCCAATGGACTGGTCGCCAGCGCTGATCGCGAAAGCGCGTTTAACTATTGGATCGACAAGAAATCGGTTGAACAGCTTGAGGAACGCGCAAGGCGTTACATCCCCGAATTGAGGGGTATTCGGTCTGTAAGAGTCGTTTCGAGGTCAGAAACCGGTCGCGTGACTCGCCTTGAGTTCATAGCGGACTCTGGTAAACACCAAGTCACGGGACTACGGGTAAGATGGGCGCTTGGCGTTCGTGACACCCTATTTGACTTGATTCCTGCATATCGCAATTCGAGATTGGTACACCTGACCGCTGTGGGGCGTGGATGGGGACATGGCGTTGGCATGTCGCAAGTGGGTGCCTTCGGTTTGGCGAAAGCAGGTTGGAACTTCGAAAAGATCCTCAAACATTACTATCGCGACGTTTCTTTAGTGCCTTTTGATACTTTGATTCAAGGCAATTGAATCATTGCTAAGCCCCTGTGGGCTTTGTTATTGGCGCGGTTTCATGTACCATAAAGTGTGATTTCTTTAGATGTGGTTATGGAGCTCCCATGAAGACGCAATTATTGCGGGGCAAACTGGAAGCGTTGGGTCTTATTGAGGTTCTTTCATACGTGGCCAGAGCTCGTGAATCTGGCATTCTGTCGGTGCAACGCAATGAGACAGAAAAATCAATCGTAATCCATGCCGGTAATATCGTGTTTGCCAAAAGCAATCAGGTCGAAGATCGGATGGGGGACATGCTGCTCAATCAGGGGGTCATCACCCAAGAACAGTATGACAACGCAACACAGTTACTGCGTGAAAAGGGCTATCGGCACGGGCGGTCATTAGTCGAGATTGGGGCCATCACGCCAAAGCAACTGTGGCGTGCCGTTCAAGAACAAATCAAACAAATCGCGTACTCTGTGATTCCGCTACCTGATGGCAATTTCGAATTCGTGAAGCAGGAAATCAAACAAAAAGAGCAGATTACGCTTGAGCTGCCGGTCATGAACCTGTTGGTTGATGTGATTCGCCACTATGATGACCGCAGCATATTTCGCGCAAAATTTCCGGACATGAATATTGTCGTGGGCAGGGTACCAAACGACCTCGTCAGCGTGGAATTGGAACCCTATGAGCAGTATGTTGCGGATCGCCTGGATGGAAACATCAGTATTGGCGAATTATGTGAAACCAGTGATTTGGGAACCGAAGAAACACTGCGGGTATTGTTTCTATTAAAAGTGATTGGGGCTACTGAACCTTTGTCCTTTAAAGATACAGACAGCGAGCATTTCTTATCGCCGACCATCACCAAGTACAATCGAATGTATCGAGAAGTGAACCAGTATCTGGTCACCCAAATGGGGCCTGTGGGTGGCTCTTTGATGCGTAAATACCTCGAAGAAGTCCAGCAGACACATGAGTCCACGCTCAGCAATGTGAAGATGAGCAAAGATGGCAGTCTAGGCGCGTCTCAAATCCTAGCCAATGCTGATGCATTGGAAGTGGCTCAGGAACACGCGATCATGGCGTTGGAGGAAAGCTTGAGCGAATTTCTGTATGCCTGTATTTTGGGTGTCAAGAAAGCGTTGGGCACCGAACATGAGACGGCTGTCGTCGAGCGCCTTGAGGCCGGTGTCTAACCGCCAGAGGGACTTGGACTTTTTGTGGCGTTGGCTGGTGTTGATGGGGCTGATAGCTCTGGTATGGATTTTGACCCAAAACGTGTAGTGGTGCTCCTGGGACCCACGGGTTCTGGCAAGACAGAGCTGACCACCTTTCTGGCGTCCCATTTTGATTTGGAAATTGTGTGCATGGATTCCATGCAGCTTTACCGTGAAATGGTCATTGGGACTGCAATGCCAAGCCCTGAGGAGTTGCATGCCGCACCCTCCCATCTCTTTGCTAGCTTTTCGGTGAACGAACCGATGACATCCGTTCGGTATGCCGAATTGGCAGGCGCCAAAATTGGTGAAATACAGCGAAGGGGACGCTTGCCACTTCTAGTCGGCGGGACTGGGATGTACATGCAGTTTTTGTTTCATCCGCGAACCAATCTACCTCAAACACCTGACCGTCTGAGGTTACGCCTGGCCTATCTGGTTGAGAAAAAAGGTATGGATCACCTCTATAGACTCCTAAAGCGTTTGGACAAGAGGTCTGCAAATCACCTTCATGCAGGCGATCGACAGAGGGTTCAGCGATTCTTGGAGGTACGACTACTTACCGGGCGTTCCATGCTCGATCTGTGGGATGAGCAAGCATCTGCCTCCTCTGCAATACCCTGTGCCATAGGATTGGAGGTGCCACGAGACATCTTGTGGCAACGACTGGAACAGCGCACCCATACCATGTTTGCGTCGGGACTGGTCGAAGAGGCACGCATGATTACCAAGCTAGGATTAGCGCATCAGGTGGCCAGAATTGGGCCTATTGGTTATCGCGCCTTGTTTGCGCATTTAGCGAACGAACTATCGTTGGATGACGCAAAACAGCAGATGTACATTGCAACCAGGCGCTACGCGAAACGTCAGATGACCTGGTTCCGCAAAGTCCCATACATCCAATGGTTCCCTTACTGTACTCGCTCGGGCTACAATAAAGATCTGATTGTCTCAAGCATACATCGGTGCGTCATCTCAGCATGAAGCAATAACATTGATTGAATCCATTCGAAGGAGCCCGCGATGTCAGACAAAGATCTCATGAACGTGCAGGACGAGTTCCTCAACGCCGCGCGCAAGGACAAAACAATTCTTGCTGTCTTCTTTACCAACGGAAAGAAGATCGTGGGCAAACTCAAGAACTTTGATCGTTTCACACTTTTGCTGGAACTGGCCAATCGCCAGGAGCAACTGGTGTTCAAACATGCCGTATCGTCTTTGACACCTGCCAAATACCTGAAACAACGCCAACATTTCCCGCTGGACTGACCGACGGAAGGGTACGATGGATAACAAAATTCTCAGGACAGTGCCTTTGTTTGACGGCATGGGTCAAACAGCATTGGATGAGATCCTGCGCCTGACTGTCAGAAAAAGCTTCTCCAAAGAGACGATTCTGGTTCAGGAAAACGAAATGGGCGAAACCATGTACATGATTTTGTCCGGCAAGGTAAAGGTTACGAATGTTGGCACTGACGGCAAGGAAGTCATTCTCTCGGTTCTAGGGCCTGGTGACTTTTTCGGCGAGATGGCATTGTTGGACGAAGAGCCGAGGTCGGCAACCGTCGTGACCTTGGATCAGACCGAAGCTCTGTTACTGCGGCGTAAAGAGTTCATGAACTTGTTGGAACAAAATCGGGAAATGCTTTCCAACTTGTTGGCAACGCTTTCCCAGCGGTTGCGTCACGCAAATTCGCAGATACGCAGTCTCGCATTACTCGATGTACTCGGACGAATTGCCAAGTTACTGTTGGAAATCGCCGAGAAGGAAGGGCGCAAACTCCTGGATGGTTCCGTCGTATTCCGCAGGCCCACCCATCAAGAGATTGCCAGCATGGTTGGTACTTCTCGTGAAACTGTATCTCGCATGATCGGAGAACTTAGCCGCGATGGGTACCTGCGAATTTCCGGCAAGGACATCATCATTCGAGACGAACTCAACAAAGCTTTCCCTTAGCCACGCCATGCCCCTTGAATTGACTTGGGCTTCTAATGTTGCCTGGGTGTCCATGACCGCGAGCGACGACCTCAATAAGCTGAGTTGGGATCGGTTGCATGCCTGGCACCGATTGTGGGACGAACTGGAACGCGCATCGCCCCAACGGGTCTATGTCTACAGCGATCGCGCGTCGATTTTTGCCGCTGGCGCTGACATTCGTGAACTCGCCAGCTTCAATGAGGAACAAGCGGCGGCCTACAGCGCCTGTGGACAACGCTTGATGGACCGAATCGAAGGCTATCGCGGTCAAGTGACTGCGTTGGTCTCTGGTTCCTGTTACGGAGGAGCCCTGGACCTCGTGCTTGCTTGCCATCGTATTCTCGCTACTAGGGAGACACTGTTTTGTCATCCAGGCGTCAAACTGGGAATCGTGACCGGATTTGGCGGCACGGTGCGTTTACCTGAGAAGGTAGGTGCTTCAGCGGCCAATTGGATGTTTGTGAGTGGAAAACCTTTGAATGCAACCGATGCATGGCGACTGGGCTTGGTGGCTCATGTGTTTGAAACGCATGCAGATATGGTCGATTGGGCGCGTGCAGAGCCCCGGAACTAGATGCGAACTTGCCCCCACGCTCCATTCTGAAAAACTCCTTGACACACTCAGCCACCATCTGGATAATAAGCCTTCGTTGTCGCGAGGCAATATCGGGCGATTAGCTCAGCTGGTAGAGCGCTTGCCTTACAAGCAAGATGTCAGCGGTTCGAGTCCGTTATCGCCCACCACCCGGTTCGCGGGGGCGTAGTTGAGTTGGTTACAATGCCGGCCTGTCACGCCGGAGGTCGCGGGTTCAAGTCCCGTCGCTCCCGCCATTTACTTAACAACGAACCGGTCAAGACAAATTGATTTCAAAGTGAAGTCAGAGTTACAGGAAAAGGCAGTTCCAACGGACTGCCTTTTTTTTTTCACATACCATGGCCTTGTTATTCCCGCTTGATAGCAACCACAGGTGCTATTGCAAGCCGGATCATGCCTGTTTACATGTTTTCACGTGAACCGTAAGACCTTCTGTGAGAGACTAGCGGTTTATTGATGAGTGGAGGACGAAAGTAATGCTTCGATTGGCTTTATGTATGTTAGCGACGGCTGGGATTGCGCAGGCCCAGGTGAAAATAGGGATCGTGGACGCGGAAGTTGTGATTCAAAAATGCGCAAAGGGAAAGGCGTTCTTTGAGGCCTATCAAAAAGAAGTGAAAGCCAAACAGGGCGATATCGACACAATGATCGAGACCTATCGGGCAAAGGAAAAAGACGCTCAGGCAAAAGCGGCATCGATGAGCCAAGAAGCATTGAGCGATCTAAGAGCTGAATTGCAGCGTTTACAAACCGACATCAAGCGCAAGCAAGAGGATTATCAGCGTGAAATGCAAATAAAGCTGGATGGTCAACTCGAGCAGTTCCGTCGGGAACTCGCACCACTCATTCGTCAGGTTGCCCAGGAACAGGGATTGGACTTGGTGTTGAATTACGGTCCCGAGACCAACATCGTTTTTATCAGCGATAAGATTAACATCACGTCAACCGTCACGCAGAAATACGACGAGATGCAGTGAGTTAAGCCTCTTCTGGAAAGGGGAGATACCCGCGCTTGGCCAGTTGCCAGCACAACACACCATATGCACAACAGATCGTGGTCCCTACCAATAAGGTGGTCATGAAGCTGTGTGGGCCTGGCCATGTGGCCGCAATGCTGCTAACCAGGACGCCCAGGACGATTGCGACAATCACGAATCCGAACGAACCCGTCGGGGGCGTGAATGGACCTGTTTCGCCCTTTGACTTGCGCCACCAGGTGAAAGGCAAGGCGAGGATGGCCAGTCCAAGCCATGCGAACATACCCGCAATAAGGATCGCTGGGAATACAAGCACGAATAGGAATTGAGGCAGATCGGCGTCTAGTCCGATGAGTGGGCTCATACCAAATCCCAGAAATGGGCCACCTAGAAAAAGAGTCACAGTGGTTGCGAAGTGTATGGCAGGCTTCAAATGGCGCTCCTATTCTAAGGTGAGATGTTACCAGAGATAACACCCCAATAATGGTAAGATCCGCAGTCGAATCCTGAGGTGAACGGATGGAAGCACTGTTGCTCGTTGATGTGCAGTTGGGGCTGAGCGACCCGGCGCGAGGCAGGCGTAACAATCCCCAGGCTGAATCCAACATGGGTCGCTTGTTGAATTTTTGGCGTGCGCAATCATGGCCTGTGATACACATTCAGCACGACTCTGAGGAAAAGGAATCGCTGTTGCGGCCCGGGTTACCAGGCCATGCCCTTCATCCTGCCGTCACACCGCTCCCGGGTGAATCGCTGTTCCATAAAACGGTGCACAGTGCATTCATAGGCACGCCACTGGAATCCTTGCTACGTCAAAACGCGATCCATTCGCTGGTGATCGCGGGTTTGACTACAGACCACTGCGTATCAACCACGGTGCGAATGGCGGCTGACCTGGGGTTTCGGGTGACCTTGGTCAGCGATGCGACGGCCGCCTTTGAATGCGTAGACTTGGCAGGCGCCAAATTGGATGCTGAATGGGTTCATCAAGTCCAACTGGCCAGCCTACAAGGTGAATTCTGCCATGTGGCGACCACCGAGACCGTTTTGCGAGATCGGCAACACTAGATCAACGCCAGTTCAGGTCGCACCCTCTCAAAGTCGAGTTCAAGGTCTAAATTGACGCCGATTGAAAGAGAAGGGGAGCAGTTCTCGGTGCTTGACTTGTAGGCTCACATGCTCGCCATCGCGTGTCATATAGATCAGCGTCGACTCGTTGGCGAACTCCTCAATGGTCTGCCGACAAATGCCACAGGGGGCCGTGGGTTCATCCGTATCCGCAGCGACTGCCACGGCCATTAATTCACCTGGGTTGAGGGCCCCCGCCGCTACGGCCGAGTTTATGGCCACGCGTTCGGCGCAGATCGTGCCGCCATAAGACGCCACTTCCACGTTACACCCAAGAAATACCTGTCCGTTTTGGGTGAGTACACTGGCACCTACACGGAATCCGGAATAGGGTGCATAGGCACTCTTTCGCGCTTGCCATGCCTGCTTGACCAGTTGTTCCGCGTTCACGTGATCTTCCCTATCCAGCAGGCGACGAGATCTTCAAACTGTCGACCAGCCGATCCCACCACTTCTGCAACATGATCGTGTGCAAGCACCTGCTCGGTGAGTCCTGCAGCCACATTGGAGATACAAGAAAGTCCAACCACCTGCATGCCAGCGTGAACGGCGGCAATCACTTCGGGAACCGTGGACATGCCAACGGCATCCGCACCCAGGGTTCTGAACATGCGTATTTCCGCCGGCGTCTCGTATGAGGGACCTGGCACGGCCAAATAGACGCCTTCTCGAAGAAAGACGTGGGTCTCTAGTGCTGCCTCCAACATGAAGGCAGATAAATGCGAGTTGTAGGCATAACTCATGTCTGGAAACCGCGTACCCATGCCGTCTGGATTGGTGCCTCGAAGAGGGTTCATGCCCATGAAGTTAATATGATCACGTATCAACATGATGTCGCCTGGTACAAAACCTTCACATATGCCTCCGGCCGCATTAGTGACCAATAAATTACCGGCGCCCAGTTGTGACATGACGCGGATTGGATGCACGATGTGCTGAGGGTCATGTCCTTCATAGTAGTGATAACGACCTTGCTGGCACACAACCTTTTTTTTCCGAATGGTGCCAAAAAGGAGGTTACCGCTGTGGCCCGCAACGTGGCAAGGCATGAAATGGGGAATATCGCTGTAGCTTATGCAATGGTCCACGTGTATCCGATCACCGAAGCCACCTAATCCGGATCCCAAAACGATGGCAAGTTCCGGTCGAAAATCACCGATGATCGCTCGAATCGATTCGCATGATTCCAGGCAGGCTTGTTCTGGATCGAATGGCGTGTGCAACTCGTGAATCCCCTGATTGATCCATCAACCATATCACCCAATTGGTGACCTGGTCATCCATTTTGCGTCTGTGTGATCAATTTCTTGCAGCCGTTTGTTGGGTCGGCTAAACTCGATCTTTTAATCCACTTAATTGAGGTAGTTAAATGTTGGAGCGGCTCCTCAGTCTGTTCGGACTCGCGTTGATTCTGTTTATGGCATGGGCATGGTCCTATCATCGCTCCAAGGTCAAAATCAAGACCGTGGCCTGGGGGCTGGGTCTGCAGTTTGTGTTTGCGCTCATCATCCTTCGTGATGATGCTTGGAGTTTTGTAGGTTTGGGGATACTCACGGGTCTATTGGTTTGCTATGTGTTCCGCGACCAGGTGGGGTCTTGGGGCGGCAAAGCCGTGGGTTTCGCCATCGTAATCGGCGCAGCAGGACTGGCAACACTCATGGGCTACTGGTCCAGTCAGATGATGGCCTTTGGCTGGGTATTGATGGTCCTTGTCCTAGGTGCCGGGCTCAATGCTTATTTGAAGAACACCTCGCGACAACCTTACTTATTGGGCGCTTTGTTCGCTCTGACTGTAGGGTACTTGATGCAGCATGAGCTTCACGGCCAGGTGTTGTTCAAGGCGTTCAGCGACAAGATCGCCGCGTTTCTCAGTTTGTCGGACTATGGCGCTCAATTCCTTTTCGCCAATCTCGCCGATTCGTCTTACTATTTCACGGATCAAAGTACCTGGCCTGGTTTTGGATTCCTGTTTGCCTTCAAGGTGTTGCCCACCATCATTTTCTTTGGTGGGTTTATGGGTGTGCTTTATTACTTTGGCGTGATGCAAGTCATCATCCAAGCAGTAAGTCGCTTCATGCGCTGGACCATCGGCACCTCGGGTGCCGAAACGCTTTCTTGCAGTGCAAACATTTTCGTGGGTCAAACCGAAGCGCCACTTCTCATTAGACCGTTCCTGGCCAAGATGACCAATTCGGAACTACTGACCGTGATGGTTGGCGGATTTGCCACCATTGCCGGCGGTGTGCTGGCTGGTTATATCTCCATGGGTGTGAATGCTGGCCATCTGGTGGCGGCCAGTGTGATGTCTGCACCGGCTGCCTTGGTTCTTGGCAAGATTCTGTTTCCAGAAACCGAACACTCAGTTACTGCCGGGGACGTGGAGATGCCCGAAATAAACGTGGGCAGCAATCCCTTGGAAGCGGCATCCAACGGAATCACGGATGGGCTCAAGCTGGCCGTGAATGTGGGGGCCATGTTGATCGGATTCATTGCCTTGATTGCGGTCATAGACGTGGTCCTTAACTTTGCTGACAGCATCATTGATGGGCAATGGTTGGGTGGTTCCTATTACACCTACCGGGAGTCGGGCCTTTCCCCTGCAAAGGGTGAATTTGCCGGTTATTTTCCTGGCTCGCTCCAAACATTCTTTGGCAATGTGTTGAAGTATTTGGCCATGGCAATGGGCGTGCCCTCAGCCGATGCGGCCGCCGTGGGGAACCTGTTGGGTATCAAACTTTCATTGAACGAGTTTGTGGCCTTCGGCCTTCTAGGCAGCTATATTCAGGATGAAGTGATAAGCGGCCGTGCGCAGATCATCTCAACTTACGCATTGTGTGGATTTGCGAACTTCTCGTCGATTGGGATTCAGATTGGCGGTATTGCGGCATTGGCGCCCGAACGGCGCTCAGATCTTGCCAAACTTGGCCTGAAAGCCATGTTCGGCGGGGCCTTTGCCTCTTGGACAACTGCCACTATTGCGGGAATTCTCGTCGCATAGAGATGACTTTCACTATTTGACACATTTCAAAACAGTTTCGTATGCTCCTATTAGGAGTGCTTATGACGACGGTGATGTTGCTGCTCTTTTTGTTGGTGTTGAGTTATGGGTATGTCAATAGCCAACCCCGTGGAATTGGCAGAAAGTCAAAGAAATGGTTTGGTGTGGGCCAGGCTACCGTCACGCCTATCGATAGAGGACGTATGTCTCGATGTCATAACTGTGGCTGCTTCGTGCCCGATCAACGCAAGTTCATGAAGGTCATTGAAGGGCACATATTGGAGTTTTGTTCCACGGACTGCCGCGGTAATTTTCGGTACCATTGAACATGAAGGGCAATGTCATCGTTGGGCTATCTGGAGGCGTTGACTCGGCTGTTGCAGCTCTTTTACTGAAAGAACGCGGCTACCAAGTAACGGGCGTATTTATGCGCAATTGGGAAGGCCAAGGTGAAGCATGTACGGTGGAGGACGATCATCATGAGGCTCGATTGGTGGCTGCAGAAATCGGTATCCCGTTTTACAGTTTCAATTTCTCAGATCGTTATTGGGACCGCGTATTTGAACGATTCCTGGCCGAGTACAAGGCAGGATTGACACCTAATCCGGATATACTCTGTAACAAGGAAATCAAGTTTCAGGCATTTCTAGATCGTTGCGTCGCGTTAGATGCTGACTTAATTGCAACCGGACACTACGCACGGATTGTGAATCGTAGCGAGCTGTGGAAAGGTGTCGATGCAAGTAAAGACCAGAGCTATTTTCTCTATGCCGTGCCAGGTCAGGCACTATCCCGCGCCGTGTTCCCTTTGGGAGATCTGCACAAGTCCGAAGTTCGCGATATTGCCCGATCCAAGGGGCTCCCCAATTTCGCGCGTAAGGATTCTGTGGGCATCTGTTTTGTCGGTCAAGAGCGATTCAAGTCTTTTTTGAAGCAGTACCTGGGCGATGCGGCTGGCGATATTGTGGATCCGGAGGGTCGTGTTTTGGGTCGTCACGATGGCGTGATGTATCACACCATCGGCCAACGCAAGGGTCTTGGTGTTGGTGGACCTGGTGAACCCTGGTTTGTGGTGGGAAAAGACGTGGCGCGTAAGGAAGTCATTGCGGCTCAGGGTGCGGACCATCCTTTGCTATTTGCTCCTGCACTGTTGTTTTCGGAAACTTGTTGGGTGAACGGTGAACCAGACTGGCCATTTAGGGGAACTGCCAAAATACGATATAGGCAGTCCGATCAGGGCGTGGCAATCAAGGGATTGGGCGAGGGGATGTACCTCGCTGTTTTTGACGAGCCCCAGCGCGCCATCAGCCCGGGTCAATCCATCGTCGTTTATGAGGGTGAGCGATGTTTAGGGGGTGGTGTAATCGTGAAAGCCTGCACACGGGATGGTTTGTCGTTGACCACCGTACAGGGTGTGCGTGGTGGTGCCACTTGACATGAAGGTTGCGGACCGCTAATTTTAGGGGTCGCTGCAAGCGCTAGGGAGACAAATACATGTTGTTGACATGGCTATTGATTATCAGTCCGATCGTCATTGGAGTAGCTGCCTTCGGATTGACTTATTTGAAAAGGGAATTCTACCGCGATACCTTTTACGATTACGAACAGGAAGACTAATCCTGTCTCTGACCAAGCGCGGCCGATGGTTTCTGACGGCCGTTGTTTTAGTGACCCTCCCTTCTTACTTTATGAGTCATAGTTTGCTGTTCTTGCTAACGGCATTCTTTATGGCCATTTTGCTGTATGACCTACTCTTCTCGTGGTGGAACCTGCGGAGAATTGAGATACAGGCAACTTCGGAGGGAGATTGGACAGCAGGGGAACCTGCGCTGCTTTCGGTTGACTTGCGTGGCCGACGTGCAAACGCATTTGATCTGCATGTCTATGCTAAATCGAAGGGGGCCAGGTTTACTGAGTTTGTCTTAGCTCGGTTCGATCCGAAGTCAAAACGCGGTGTTCAACTCACGGCCACAGGCCACTGGCGTGGACGCGTGCAGGTGGATGAAGTTGGCGTCTATTCTGCCTATCCCTTTGGATTGGTTCTTGGCAAAAAGGCGGTTGTGGGTCCTCAGGACGTGCTGGTGCTGCCCATGAGATTGGTACGCGATGAGGACACAGTGCGCGAGGCTTGGCAAGAATCAGGATCCGTTCCGGCCGTTACAGGCGATTTTCAATACTTGGACCAGTACCGGCAGGGAGAAGATGTTCGCTATGTACATTGGAAGAAATCGGCCTCCAGGCAGCAGCTAGTCATTCGACGTGATACACAGAAAACGTTGCCATTGATGGATCGTCTGTTTGTGCCAGATCCATGTCCCCAATTGGAATATGCCATCGCATGGGTTGCAGGCCAGTTGGGTGACGATGACGACTGGACAATTTGGGATGGCTATGATTGCTATGGTCCGGGATACGGCAATCAACGATTGGCTATCATGGCTGAGATGTTGCCAGTGACCTCAGGCCCACCCCATGTGGATGAGATGACGGTCGTTGTAAAAGCATCAGACTTGGTACCCGAACACACGACCTATCCCTGGTTTCAAGCTCGATACGAATCGAGCGCGGTTTTTCATGAGCAGTTTACTTCAGACTGAGCTTGTGTTATTGTCCGTTGGTTTGCGCCTCTTTGGGCGCCTAGATACGAACAAGGAAGGGGTGATTTTTTCCGCATGCCAAAAGTTTATGTTGAGCAAAACGATTCCATCGATCGCGCGCTAAAGCATTTCAAAAGAAAATGTGAGCGTGAAGGCCTTTTTTACGAGATTAAGAAACGAAAGCACTTCGTGAAGCCTTCAGAGCACAAGCGCAAGCAAAAGTTGGAAGCGCGGAAGAAACTGCTTAAGAAGCTCCGTCAGGAGCGCGAACGCATGAAACGTTTCGATTAAGACTACCAAGGGGCCGGTTCGCCGGCCCTTTTTTGTTTGGGATTCAAAAGAAGTTTGTAGCCCGCTTCCCGCCAGGCCAAACGTTCCTGCTCCAGATCTTCGGCCGTCAACGGGTGCCTGCTCAGCCAACGTTTTGAAAGTCTCAACGTAATGCGTTTTTTTTCCAGCCGAATCTGAATAGGTGGGAACTCCTGAGTCAGTCGTGGGCGGTTGAGCAGACAAGCCAATCTCAGGACCAGTACCAGAGCCCAGTCCACCTTTACAAATGGATCGATCGGCGCTCGGATCTTGCGCCGGTGTCGAAGAATAATGTGACTGATCATTTCCTGTTCACGTTTTGAAAATCCCGGCATATCGGAATGCTGCACCAGATAGGCACCATGCTTGTGATAGCCGCTGTGGGAGACAGACAGACCAATCTCGTGAAGGTAGGCAGACCATTGCAGCAGGTGTCCAGCAGTCGTTTGATCCATGCTCAGGTCCTTGGCTACTTGTGGCAGTAACTCCAGAGCAAGTTTTTTCACTCTTGCAGCTTGGCGCAGGCTGACCTTGTACTGCTTCATCATGGAACGCACGGTTTCGGATCGCGTATCGTGGCGCTGGTACCTTCCCAGCATGTCGATCAAAAGACCTTCGCGCAGCGCGTATTGAGATACGCCCATCTGCTGGATCCCTAGCTCCTGGAAGAGACCATATAGAATGGCAAACCCTCCTGGAAAAACGGGCATGCGTTCCTGGCGGATTCCGATGGCGGCCAACTTATTCGTATGCCCCAGGCGCACCAGTTTTCGCTGAAGTTGGTTCATGCCCTGCCAGGTAATGCCCTCGCGTTTCTGTCCTGATGCTTGGGCCGCCGCTTGGATGGCCTTGATGGTGCCGGAGGCTCCAAACACTTGATCCCAATGCTGATGGTTGAAGTGTTCGCGAAAGGGCTGGAGCTCGCGTTGGGCCGCATGGACCGCGTCATCGAGTCTTGCCTGGGTAATGCTGCCATCGGGAAAGAACCTGTTCGAGAAGGTCACACAGCCCATGTGCAGACTTTCCATGCGCTTAGGCTTTTCTCCTGTACCCACAATCATTTCCGTAGACCCGCCACCGATGTCGACGACCATTCGGATCTCGTTGGAGTATGGGAGGTGACGAGCCACGCCCAAGTAGATCAAACGGGCTTCTTCCATGCCGGCAATCACGTTGATCGGATGTCGAAGCGTTTCGGATGCCTGCTTGATAAATGACTTGGCGTTTTTGGCGGCACGTAAGGTGTTGGTCCCGACCACGCGTACCGCTTCGGGCGGAAGGTGACGTAACCTCTGCTCAAACTTGCCTAACGCGTGCAGGGCCCGTTCCTGAGCTTCTTTGGAAAGGGTTCCGTCTTTACGCAAACCGTCAGCCAGGCAGACGTGATCGCGAATTCGGTCTACGTAGATCATGGAGTCGCCTTCGACACGAGCTATCACGAGGTGAAAACTGTTTGACCCCAAGTCTAGAGCCGCGATGATGACGGGTTCCATGGTCTTGAGAATAACAGGATTAGCGATTTGCTACCAGGGAACCAGTAAGGATGTCCAGCTTACATGCGGATTTAATTATGGGAACGACGAACGAGATTAGAAATGAAATCCAAGGGACAGGATAATTCCGCTCAATATCATGCTGTTTTCACGAAACTGACCGCTGCCGCCAGGCATGGGGTCGACCCCAGGCGGAATCGGTAAGTCCCACCATGCCGTATGGTGCATGCCGATGCCCAGTGACCATCTCTGACCGATTTCGCGACTATATTTCAGCCTGAAATCAGTGATGGGAATGCCTGTGCTCTTCATGTAATGCAACGTTTGATCCGAGACGAAATCGGGGGCCTCGTTGAAAGGTCCGTTGAAGTCGCGCAGTTGCCCTGATAGTTCCACACTCCCAAAGACCACGGATTGGTTGAGCACGCCTTGCAAATGGTTTCGACCCCAATGAAACTGGCCCGTAAATCCAACCAGCGGTCCAGTCATGCGCGGATAGTTGGAGGAGGCATCTTGGCGTGTGCCGCCAATGCCTTCGATACCAACCACCGCATGATAATCGTTATCGTAGTCTGCGTTGCGCAACCCGAGCTGGGCAGAGATGGTTCCGTGTTCGGTCCGTGCTAGTTCAAGCAGTGCGAACAGGTCGAATGTCCAAGCCTTCAACTCGTTATCCTCCAGGCCTTGGAAGTACAGCACCTGATCTGGGCTCTCGGATACATAGCTTCTGTCGGCGATTTCAAAGGCCACGTAGTGGGTAGCATCCGTGCCCGTCATGCGTAGCGGATCGGTGATTTGCGAATTCACAAACCAGAAGAAATCTATACCGAAAGCCCATTTACCTTTGTCATAGCGGGCTTCACCCAACCATCCATTGCCACTTTCGGTATCAATGCTGACGGCAGTTCTCGCGTCGGTGGCGAAACTGTCTGTTTGCTGGACGTTGTGGATGCTCAGCACATGCGGGTCGTTGCCAACGACATCGACATACAAGGGTGAAAAGGTTATCTCCCATTTCCCATCCTGTGCCGGTACAGGCAAGACAAGAACCAAGAGGAGGGTTGAAACCGTGCAAACACGGTGCGTTGTCATCATAGGTCACCTCTCCTCTTAAGGAATGGGTTACCCAGATGAAGATACGGTTAACAAAGTCCAGAACCTGAACCACCATCAGCGCTTAGGGGATGAAAGTGAAAAGAGGACCCAATCGAAAAAAAAGGGTTGAAGCCTAAACGCCAACCCCTTGATAAGTGGCTCCGGTGCACGGACGCGAATCCCGCCGCAGCGGGATTAACAGCCGTCGCCAACTCCTGACAGGAATCGTTTGATGCCTCGCTTCTTGATATGTGTCTCTAATTCCATCGCTTTCGCTCTGGTCGAACAAGTTCTGTTCCAAACGACGATCCATGGCCCTTTGAAACGTTTGGTTGTTTTTGATCCCTGATAGTGGGGATCGTTATGTTCACGTAATCGACGAACTAGGTCGTCAGTTTGGCCGCAGTAGAAGCGTCCGGAGGTCTGACTTTGAAGAATATATACCCAGAATACTGCCATAACGAAAAAAAGGGGTTGAAAAAAAGGGGTTGAAGCCTAAACTCCAACCCCTTGATAAGTGGCTCCGGTGCACGGACTCGAATCCCGCCGCAGCGGGATTAACAGCCGTCTCGGAAGGGGTTGAAAAAAAGGGGT
>JAGQSC010000026.1 GCA_020439745.1 Acidobacteriota bacterium
CAAGTGCAATTGCGCGATGGGATTGGCATTAATGTTGGAGGACAATTGTTGGTTGGCGGAAATCATGCTAATGGGCTGACCACGATTCCGGATGCCGACAATCCCCCATTTCAGGATGTGGCTTTTGTACGAAGTGACGGTACGACCTTTGCCATTTCTCAAAAAATTCAAGGGGGGAAGATTGGGGGACTACTGACAGTCCGGGATACCGATATTGTGGCCTTCCAGGATCGAGTCGATCGGTTAGCAGCGGTCCTCGTGAATGAATTTAACCAACAGCATCAGGCCGGTTTTGCGTTAGATGGAACAACCAATAACCCGTTTTTCGCGGCTTTAACCCCTCAAGCTCCCGTGGCAAATTATACTAATGGTGGAAATGCCTTGGGCAGTACCGTGGCGATTACGGATGCAACTCTTCAGACCTTCCAGAATTACGAGGTGCAATTTTCAAGTGCTTCGGCCTATTCCATTGTGAATACGGAGACGGGAGGGACGGTCACGTCGGGAACTTACACTTCCGGTGTAGCCATCAATTTTGATGGACTGGATGTGGTGTTGACCGGTACACCCTCAGCCGGAGATTTTTTCCAGGTGAGTGCGCATAAGGGCGCTGCACAACGCGTGGGCCTGGCCGTGACGAATACGGATAAAATTGCGGCTGCCTCTACGGCTCTTGGCGTTCCAGGAGATAATACCAATGCGTTGGCACTGGTAGATATCCATACGACTCGCCAAGCCACGCTCGGAAGTTTAACGTTAAACGATTATCAGACCATTACGTTAGGGAATGTGGGCAGCGCAGCGCGGGAATCGAATTTGGCTTTGGCCAATACGACGCTCAACCTCGACCAACTTCAAAGTTTACGGGAAAGCGTATCAGGGGTGTCTTTAGATGAAGAACTCACGAATCTGTTGAGTTTTCAACGGTCGTTTGAGGCTTCCGCCCGATTGCTTACCGTGGCAGATGAATTACTTCAAATCGTTTTGGGTATTGGTCGTTAAGAGGCCGAATGATAAAGAGACTCTTCACGAATCTTTCACCAACTTGTGTGGAAATCTCACAAGTCAGAAAAGTCTTTAGTATGCGCGTGACCGGACGTCAACAAGTGAATGCGCTCTTAACGAGGCAATAGTATAAATTGTGGAGAGTGAGAAGACGACTCTCCCGACATAAGAATTTTGTCTACCCGGCCGGTAAGACCATCCAGGGATTTACAGACACAACTCGACCCTGCTTGTTGAGTCGCCGTCTTCGTTTTCCTTTCCGGAACTGATGAGCCAGTTCGATCCCGCCAATCATGCTTTGGGCATTCCGAAACACCTGAAACGTCTGCATGACTCGGATTCGTTGTTTGATTCCTCGATGATCCCGCTCAATTCGGTTGGTGAAACACTTCGCCGTGCGAATTGTTGACCGTTTCTTTGAGTGCTTGAACCGCACAAGCAAAGCCTTGGATATTTGTGGAGAAATTAGAGTCTTGCCGTTCGCAATCGGAGTGCGTTGGTAATGACCGACACCGAACTAAAGGTCATGGCGGCGGCTGCAATCATCGGACTCAAAAGAATGCCAAATGCCGGATAGAGAATGCCTGCGGCAATGGGCACTCCAATGGCATTATAGAAAAAGGCAAAGAAGAGATTTTGACGAATGTTGCGCATGGTTGCCTGGCTGAGGCGGCGGGCACGGGCAATGCCTCGAAGATCACCTTTGACCAGGGTGACGCCGGCGCTTTCCATGGCCACATCCGTGCCTGTTCCCATGGCAATGCCGACATGGGCTTGCGCCAGGGCCGGTGCATCATTGATGCCATCTCCCGCCATGGCCACAATTCGTCCCTGTGCTTGAAGTTGTTGAATGATCTGGCCTTTTTGTTCGGGCAACACCTCCGCTTTCACATCATCGATCCCAAGCTTCTCCGCGACGGCGTGTGCTGTTTGCTGATGGTCACCGGACACCATGACCACTTGAATGCCTTCTTCATGTAACAGGCGAATGGCTTCCGGTGTCGACGCTTTGACAGGATCGGCCACGCCCACAATTCCGACAGCCCGATGATCGATGGCCACAAACATGACGGTTTGGCCGGCCCGGCGCAGGTCCTCGGCCTTGTCCGCTAACTGCTCGAATGCGACGGGATCAACTTGATATTCCTCCTCTAAAAATTTCCGTGTTCCGAGTGCCATGTTGTTGCCCTGAATGGTTCCGATGACGCCTTTGCCCGTTTTCGACTGAAAGTCCTGAGCCTCCCATAGGTCCAGCCCTTTGTCTTTCGCTCCGTGTACAATGGCCGAGGCCAGAGGATGTTCGCTGTTTCGTTCAAGACTGGCCACCAATCGCAGCAGATCGTCTTTGCTCAAATCGGAAAGAGAAATCACTGACATCAGCTTGGGTTTGCCTTCCGTGAGGGTTCCAGTTTTATCCACGACTAACGTATCCACTTTCTCCAACTGTTCCAGCGCTTCCGCATGTTTCATCAGGACGCCGGCCGTGGCTCCTCGTCCGGTTCCTACCATAATCGACATGGGGGTAGCCAGGCCTAGCGCGC
>JAGQSC010000027.1 GCA_020439745.1 Acidobacteriota bacterium
AGCCGCGCGGTGGCATGTGGAAATATGGAAAGACGCTATCGCGTTTCCCACATTCCCACAAGCTCGACGGCTACGACTAGGACAAATAAGAATTCTCCTGTCTAGTCTTTATGGGGAGCGCTAGGGTTGGACCTTCCACCAAGTAAAAACAGGTCCAACGGGTACTAACTTTGAGATTGGGGATCGTCTTGATTACTTGGTCATACCTGATCCCCGGAAATATCATGACTCCACCGAGGAATATGTTGTAACTGAAACAAGTGTTGATCCGGCAGATGTTGGCTACGACAACGATCTGGTGATCAACAAACTAGAACTCCCACCACACACAATAGTCGTGTTTAGGGATATAAACCACAATGGGTTGCTCGATGATTTCCATGAGATCAGAATCAATCACGTGGATGCGTCAGGGCTTCCTACAACTGGTGCAGTGGCATCATTGACAAGCCTCGACGCCGAGGTCTGCGCACTGTTATTGATCCCGCGAAACACCGGACCGTCTTCAACTCCGGCCATATCAAACCAACGACCCAACCGCTGAAAGGTGGTATCCGGGGCAAACGCCCAAGTACGCTCACCTGTGGGATCAGTCCTACTGCGACGAATCAAAATGTAGTTAAAATCCACGATCAAATAGCGAAAATCGTCACTTTTATCCCGAAATGAGGCCGATTCTAGACAAAAACCCATGGCATCGAACTTGCTCCTGCTTCGGCGGGAGGGTTTTATGGAGCTTCTGCTGAGTGTCTGTTTGGGCGTGGGCCTGAGCGCCGCTTGTGGGTTTCGGATCTTCGTACCTGTTCTGATCATGGGTATGGCTGCACGAAGCGGTCATCTCCAATTGGCCGATTCCTTTGTGTGGATCGGTTCGACGCCTGCCTTGATTGGGTGTAGTGTGGCGACCGCACTTGAGATTGGTGCCTATTACATCCCTTGGCTGGATAACTTGTTGGATACGGTGGCTACCCCTGCGGCGGTAGTTGCGGGTATTGTGGTTACGGCGTCGTGTGTCGTCGATCTTGACCCCGTCATGCGATGGACTTTGGCTTCGATTTTGGGGGGCGGTTCAGCAGCCGTGGTTCAAACGGGTACGTCCCTGTTGCGGGCCACATCCAGTGCCACTACGGGGGGGCTTGGCAACCCGCTGGTGGCAACCGCCGAGGCTGGTGGCTCCATAGGCTTATCGCTGGTTAGTCTGTTGATGCCAGTCATTGCCGCACTGCTCTTCTTGAGCTGTATTGGGTTGTTTACTTGGTGGTGGATGCGCCGAAGAAATCGTCGACTTACGATGTCCGCCGATAGATCGGATAACGCGCTGTGAGTTCCTTGACCTCACTCAAGATTCCCTCAAGTCGGGCATCTTCTTTATCCAACTGAATGGCTTCATCGATCCAAGCCGCGATCTGATCCATCTCGGCAAATCCCATTCCTCGAGTCGTAACAGCGGGCGTGCCTACCCGAATGCCTGAAGCCACCATCGGTTTGTTTTGGTCGAACGGAATGGTGTTCTTATTGACGGTAATACCTACATTGTCCAGGCGCTTTTCCACAGCCCTTCCGGTTTTTCCTTTGATGAAGGTGTCCACCAGCATCAAGTGATTGTCGGTACCACCGGACACGATGCGGAACCCGCGGTCCTCAAGCGACCGAGCCAACCGTTTTGCATTGTCGATGACGGCCTGTTGATACACCTTGAATTCGGGGCGTTGGGCCAGTCCAAATGCGACCGCCTTGGCTGCAATCACATGCATCAGTGGCCCACCCTGGACGCCAGGGAAAAGGGCTCGGTCTATGGCTGCTGCGTATTGCTCGCGGCAGAGAATAAACCCGCCTCTTGGGCCGCGCAATGTTTTGTGGGTGGTACTGGTGACCACATCTGCGTGTGGGACTGGGTTTGGATGCAAGCCCGCGGCAATCAGTCCGGCAATGTGCGCCATGTCCACCATGAGCAAGGCACCCACATCTTTAGCGATGGCCGCAAATTTCTCAAAATCGAGCACGCGAGAGTAGGCAGAAGCGCCAGCGACAATCATCCGTGGTTTATGGGCGCGTGCCTTTTCTGCCAACTGTTCGTAGTCAATGGTCTCGCTCTCTCGGTCTACTTCGTAGGTGACCACGTTGAAAGACAGTCCCGAGAAGTTGAGCGGGTGCCCGTGGGTTAAATGACCGCCATGGGAGAGGTCCATGCCCATGATCGTATCGCCATGATTGAGCAGGCCGAGGTACACAGCCATGTTGGCTTGGGAACCCGAATGGGGTTGCACGTTGGCGTGTTCAGCACCAAAGATGGTCTTGATGCGGTCCCTGGCGATTTCTTCCGCCACATCTACAAACTGGCAACCGCCGTAATACCGCTTTCCGGGATAGCCCTCTGCGTACTTGTTGGTGAGCACGGAACCCGCCGCTGCGAGCACCTCGGGCACCACGAAGTTTTCTGAAGCGATCAGTTCAATGTGTGTTTCCTGGCGGTCCAGCTCATCGCGTAGCGCTTCGCCTACCTGGGCATCAATAGCTGCTATGGTCTCGTACACATCAATCTCCTTGTCGCCGTTCAAGTGCATGTATTTTTTCGATTCTACGTTCATGCCTGCCACCGTCGAAGGGTGTCGACATAAAGCGGTTCACAATGGCCAGCATCAGGTCCTTTCCTGTGACCCTCGCCCCAAGGCATAGGACATTGGCATTGTTGTGTGCTCGTGCCATTTGGGCTTCAAACTCTGTGCGACACAGGGCAGCTCGAATACCGTCCACTTTGTTAGCGGCGATGCTCATGCCGATACCTGTTCCACAAATGAGAATGCCCAGGTCCGCAGAATCCAGATCGATGCGTTGACAGACGGCATCTGCGAAATCGGGATAGTCAACCGAGTCCGAACCTTGCGTACCACAATCTTCAACCTGGTGTCCGCCTTCGGTTAGTAGTTCGGAGATGACCTGTTTGGCCTCGATGGCTGCATGGTCCGATCCAATGGCAATCTTCACGTGATACCTCCTTAGCTGGTGCGTGCCAGAATATTAATCAGCCAAGACAACCCGACAAGTGCACCTAGCGCAGAACCGATTGTGGAAAGCACCGTCACCAGCAGGACCCTGGTGAAGGAGTTGCGATAAACGCCTTTCACACTGCGAATATCATCGTGCACGCGCTCCATATCTGCAACCGTTGGTTTTCTCAACCAAGCTTCTACCAGGCCGACCACCATCCCCGCGCCCAAAGTGGGGTTCAGTGACGTGATAGGCGAGGCGATGAAAGCGGTTAGAATGGACAGCAGTCGACCTCCCGCCACGGCTGTTAAGAAGGCGGCCATCACCGAATTCGGCAGAATCCAGGCCGTCAACATATTTTGAAACGATTCGCCCTGGTGTTGCTGCCATCCATAGTAAAACGCCGCCATGACAATGGCCGGGATGATCCACTTCAATAGTTTGGTCCATTGCTTGGGAGGCGGGATGACCTCAATAGACGTTCGGTCCACCGGCTTCCCAAAATATGAAAGCATGCCATCAACGTGACCCGCACCTACCACAGCGACCACTGTTTTTCCGGGCGCCTCTTCGATCTTCGACATCAGATAGGCATCCCGTTCATCAATGAGAGGAGTCTTTATTTCGGGGAGTTGGTTGGAAAACTCTTCCATCATCACGGACAGTTGGTCGCGCTGTTTCAGTTTTTCCAAGTCTTCCTCGGTAATCTCAGAGTCCACCCAAACGCTTTCCAATAGGCCCATTAAGACCGTGACCCGTTTCAGAAAAGGGACGTTGGCCCAAGCGCGTTTTAGCGTAATTTGCACATCTCGATCGACTAGGGCAACCTCGGCGCCCACCTCTTTGGCAGTGGCTACGGCCGATTTCAATTCAGAACCGGGTAAAACGCCCAATTGATCGCCCAGACTACGTTGAAAAGAGGCCAGGGCAAGGTTAGCCATGAGCATCAGTGTCTTGCCTTGTTTGATGACCTGAAACACGTCGAGTTTCCGCCAACGAGATTCATCGACTAACGCCTCATAACGGGTAGGACACAACTCGACACATACGGTATCTGGCTTGACGGCTTGGATCAGCCGTTCCACGTCCTCCACACTTTTGCGGGACACGTGAGCGGTACCTAGGACGTAAATGGTGCGGTCCCCCTGGTGCAGGGTTTCCAAGACCTGATAGTCCTCGGGCGCAAATGTAGGTTCGTTGGCCATTGTCTCCACCATGAGCTGGGTATTCTACGGACTCCGGGCCATTAAGGCAATCGACCGTACCAGACCTGGGTCACCAGTCCGTTGTCAATCATGAATACGGTTGGGTGGTGATGTACGTAATAGTGCATGATATCCGGTTTGCCTCGCATGATTGGAACGCCTGCGGCTTCGCCAGCCAAACCCCCTGAGGTATCGATCAGTACCAGTTCGGCATCAGAGGCTGCTTTTTTCATGGCGCTGATCTGAGTTGCGTCAGGCATGGTGTTGATCAAGGCGACGACCAGTTTTTTGCTGGCCGTCTTGGAATTGGGGTCCAGTGAGGGTAGGGAAGTCATGGTGAATCCAGGCCGCAGTCGCAAGACCAGTGCATCAAAAACGCTTGTTTGCGCACCCACCCACGCAACCGCCATTAGAAAAAACCAGGAAACCATGAATCCAAGTTTCAGACTTCGAGTGGTGCCTGGCACGGGATAGCGATCCACGAATGCCAGAATCAGGAAGAGCATGGCATCGATGACCGCCATCACAATCGGGCTGGTATTGATGAGCGCGCCAAAACAACCGCAGGGCTTACCGTGGCCATAGACCGTCAATGCGCCCAAGTAGCCTATAAAACACACCAACATTGCTTGTGCAATCCGGCGCGATACACGTAACCGATAACCTGAAACCAGCATGCACCCAACACTGATTTCAAGCCAAAACAACAGCGTGGTTACGGGGATAGCGAAATCAGGGAATGGGTTGCCCAGCGTGTTTAGGTGACCGGCAAACCCCTGAATGTGCCAGCCCTTAACGAGGCCAGAAATCACAAAGACACAGCCAACCAGACCATGGAGCAAACGCGAAGTGGTCAATTTCTGTTCGTAGTTCATGGACGCCAACCAAACTGACGAAGATTGATGCGACCCTCACCGCTCACGACAACGCCCTCCGCCTCAAGTCTGGCCTTCTGAACCAAGGCTGCCTCAGAACGGTCTGCTAAAGCAATGAAGCCTTTGTGATTCACGATGCGATACCAAGGGACTTCCAGTCCTGCGGGTGTTTCGCCAAGTGCTTTTGCCACGTGTCGCGCCTTTCTAGGCTGACCCAAAAGTGCTGCAATCTGACCATACGAGGCTACATGCCCGAAAGGCACCATGCGTACCATGGCCCAAACAGATTCATTCCATTCATTACGGGTCATATCACTCAGATCACGATCCCAAAAATCACGAACAGAACGCCCGTCGTGGCAAGTACCATGGCTGGCCTGCGAGACCGAAGCTTGGCTAGCAGGATAATCTTAAATGCCAGGAAGAGAATCAAAGACCTCAATATGATTCGGACCAGCCCGAATTCCAGCTGAATTTCTTTGGGAACAAAAGCCATGGCTACGAGCATCAGGAATATGAAGAATTCCAGTGGCGTCGTAAGCACGAGCTCCTTGCTTTTGCGAAACACGATCTTGCCAAAAACGCCGACCACTAAGATCCAGAACACTAAAGTGTCAATGGATTGAAACGGGAGTCCGAAGAAGTCGTGGTGGCGCCGGAGCAAGTGTTCGGTGACGACCACCACCATGGCTGCCAGAAAGAACAGGGTGAAGATCAAGAAACTCTCACCATTCTCACTCCGCGTAATCAGTAGGTACAAAACCAGCATGATGGTGAAGGTGGAGATGAGTAGCATGTTCGGAGGCACCCAAGGTAGCCCCAACGCGAAGGCTGTGATGTAGAGAACGGCTCCGATTTGGATCAGCATCAACGATGCATTGGCCATCAAATTTTGCAATTTCAGCGACAACATGCGATCCAGCGTTTGAGTGGCTTTTTTGGCTGGACCCGTCAAGTCCACAAAACCCCCGATTTGTCCGAGTGTCAAAACAATGGAGAGCACCAATGTGGGGATCAGGAAATACTTAAGACTGCTGGAATTGGCCAAGGCGACCGTGCAGATGCTCAAGACGGCTGAGATGAAATAAATGACCGATACCGACTCGGTATGGTTCATGCCATAACTCATGAGTCGGTGGTGAAAATGCATTTTGTCGGCGCTGAAGGGGCTGCGTCCTTCCTTCAGGCGCCGAATGATGGCCCAAAGCGTATCGGTGATGGGCACGAGCAACACCAGGACTGGTGTAATCAACGTGACGGTGGTTAGAGATTTGAAGTTACCGACAAGGGAAAGTGTGCCTAGGCTGTATCCCAGAAACAGTGATCCCGTGTCACCCATGAAAATCTCGGCGGGGTGCGTGTTGTATTTGAGAAAACCGAGAATACTGCCAATCAGGGCCAAACAAACCGCAAACAGCACCATATCATCACGCTGATAAGCCAGAAACCCAAAACAAGCAAAGGCGATCAGCGAGATGCCACTGGCCAATCCGTCCAAACCGTCACTTAAATTGATTGCGTTGGTAATACCTACAATCCAGAACAGTGTCAGGGGTACCGACAACAGGCCCAAGTCCAGATGAGATCCTAAAACACCACCCAGAAAATCGATGTTGATGTCGCTGACGACAATTGCGGCGAGTGCTGCGACGATTTGACCCAGCAATTTGAGGCGGGGTTGAAGACCCAGGGTGTCATCAATTAACCCTACGATCACAATGATCACCATGCCGGTGAAAATGCCCTTGAACTTCTGCAGGTCTGAAAAATAGATGGCGAAGGTGACGAGCACGCCAAAGAAGATCGCCAGACCGCCAAGGCGAGGCACCACATTTTGGTGGACTTTTCGTTCGTTGGGTTCGTCGAGGACACCCGCTACCTGAGCGAGTTGTTTGACAGGAGGTACAAGGAGCAGCGTCGTCACAAGCGCTGTAGTAAATATCAGAAAATAGTCCACAACTCCTCCAGGTCGAAACGAGCGACCGAAGTAGACCCCTGCGGTAATCGTGGTCTCAGCAATTGGCTTTTCGCCCAAATATAGACCGGTCCCGTATTATACAGAACTCGTGTCGAAAAGGGACAAAGAACCGGCATGTATCGCTCCATCATGGGATTAGGTACGGCTCGCGCTGTAGGGAGCAAGATTGACGCCAATCAATTAGAAGTCCAACTCTAATGCCTCGAACAATCGGGCAGCCTGAGCATGAACCGTAACTCGAGATTCGGCCCATTTTCGGGCTCGTTGGCCCATGTCTCTGCGAAGTTCGACGTTGGTTAGAAGCTCACTCAAACAGCTTATCCATTCTTCCGCTGATGAGGCTGTGCGGCCACCGCCAGATTCTTCAATGAAATCAGCATTCACGCCGACGGGACTGGCGACAGCGGGTATGCCACAAGACAGGTACTGAATGAGCTTCAGGCCGCATTTTCCTCTGGACCATGGATCATCCTTCAACGGCATGATGCCCACATCTAATTGACACAGTTCGTCGATTTCTTTGTCCAGCGACCAAGGTCGGCAATTGATCTTTAATTCGGGGTGTGACCACTCTGCGCCAATTACGCGCAACTCATAGTCAGTCTGTTTGCGCAGGGCCACCAGCGCGGGGGCCAGTTCCTGTAGATAGAAGACGGTTTGAGGCGTTCCGATCCATCCGACCACTCGGGTGTTGTGGCTTGGCTTGGCATTTTGATAGCGGGCCCATTCAAGCACCGTGGGAACGGTCACCACATGCGCCCCGTTTTCGCGCACGTAGCTTGCCAAATACTGGTTTCCGACAACAACACAACTTGCGCCTTTCCAGATATTTGCGAATTTGTTCTGCCTATGGGCGGGATACCTCAGCCAAATTGCATCGTCGTAATCGTAGTAGCGGCGTTTGGGCAATGCCGCGTGCAAGATCCGCTCAAACCAGGCTGGTGCATAGGGTACCAACTCACCTTCAATCCAGACCTTGTCATAGCGGAACCCCTGCAGACACACCCATACCCGCATCAAAGCGCGCCAAACGAGGTATGCCTTTCCTGACTTTTGCCCGTTGAAGAGTCGTCGGATATAGGCATCATCAAAGAGAGGTGCGATTCTTAGGCTGTGACCCGCTCGATGAAACTCGGAGACGTACTGCAGGAATCGGTATCTGGAGCTGGGACCTGCGGCACCGTATTTGGTGAGTAAGAGCAATCTCAAAAGCTGGCCTTTCTAAACGTCATCACATCCAAGAAACCAAGTGCATAGGCCTTGGCCGTTAACCAGGCGTTTCGACTTGTGACACAGGCATGGAGCGTATGTGTCACCCCGTCTAGAGACACAATGGCCAGCAATGGTAGCCAAGTCCATGCACCATAGTGTTTGTGAAAGTAATGCCTCATGGAACGCATGGTGCGACGAATGGTCAAGACACGGACCTGCCTGGATGAGCCCCCGCCTTCGTGCCACACTTCCGCGTCCGCCTCAAAAAAGACCCGTTTTCCCGCCTGTTTGACGCGTTTGCAGAAATCCACTTCCTCGAAATACATGAAGTAGTCTGTGTCTAGGAAACCCAATTCATCGCAGTCTGTTCGTCTCATCGCAAATATGGAACCCATCACCTGATCCACATCACGCGAGGTGGCATGGTCGAAGTCGCCCATCAAATAGCCATTCCATAGTCGACTCCGCGGTGCCAGTCGATTGAGTCCTGTTGCTAAGAGCAACTGCTGCCACAGCGATGGGAATCGACGGCAACTGGGCTGTAGCAGACCGTCTGGCCCGACAATTCTGCATCCGGCAACGGCTATGTCTGGCTCCGCCTCCATTCGACGCACGATGGTTTCGATGGCCCGGGGCTTGATGATAACGTCAGAATTAACGAGGAAGTGATACTTGCCCTTGCTCAACGGTATTAGTAGGTTGTGCGCGCCTGCAAAACCCAGATTTCGGTTGCATTTGATCAGATCAACTTTAGGGAATTCCCGCTCCAACATGGGTACGGACTCGTCAGTCGATGCGTTGTCGGCTACGAGAATTTGGTGCGGCAAAGAAACGTGCACTGCAATGGAGTTCAAGCAGGCGCGCAGACGCTCGCACGTATTCCAGTTGACGATGGCGAATGTCACGATGGTATCAGTCATGTATATCTTCCCTAGCGAACTGGGTGAGGTCGGATCGACTGACCAATTTGAAAAGCAAAACCAGTGAACCGTAGACGCAGGCAGCCAAAACGACAACCACAACCGGGTGCATTGGTATCATTCCGGCCACCTGAACCGATGCTGCGCATACGAAAACAGGCGCTGTAGCTTTAAGTGGCTGATAGTGATGACTCCAGCGGCGCACTGCGATACTCATCGCGACGGTAAGGAAAGCCTCAGAAAACACCGTTGCACTGGCCGCCCCTACGTATCCCCAATGTGGAATGGACCATGCATTCAGAACCAGGTTGATCAACGCGGTGACGCTCACCATGCTTAAGGCCAGTTTCTGCCTTTCCAAACCCAAGAACAAACGAACCAAACTGGAATTAGCGAACATGAAGGGCAAGGCCCAAACGAGAATGTTAAGTGCGTTGGAACTGGGACCAAAATCGCCTTCAGCAGATTGAAACAGCATGGCGATCAGAGGTTCTGACACCAGCGAGGTGCCCCAGGCGATGGGCATGGCGATGACGGCCAGCAAACGAAGCGCTTGACTGAGGCGCTGTGCCTTGATGTCCAAACTGGTTTGTCGGTTTGAAAAAAGCGGGTACAACGCAGCCGCAACCGCCGCAGAAAGGAACAGGAGTGATTCGATCAGGGTGTAGGCCATTTTGTACCAACCCGAATGTTCCGCGGGTGCCATTTCAGGCAACATCACCATGTCGATGTGAAAGTAGAGCACAATCATGAAGTTGAGTACTGCCAAAGGTGCAGCCTGGATCAGCGTATTGCGGATGGAGAAATCTGCAGGCGCGGTATTGAGCTCACCGCGAACGAGGAACCAGGAAACCAGTGCGCGCAAGCCACTGGAAACTAACCATGCTGCAGCCAGTGACATGAATTCAGGATTGGCCCACAGTAGCAAGAGCGTCAATAGTGAGAATGAAATCCAACGAACCAATGTCAGCCAACTGCATGCAGTCAACCGGCGTCTTCCTTCCAATATCGCGATCGCGGTGGTACTGATGTGGTCGAAGAAGATGCTTGAGACAATCAAGGCGCAGGGTAGCGGTTCCGTGCGGATCAGAGATCCCAGGAGTCCGCCCCAAATGGCGACAACCATCAGTATCACCACCATGCAACTCAAAGAGAAACGCCAAGCGACGATGCGAATGAAGGAGGAGCGGTTCAGTTGGCTGTTGGCAACATGACGTGATATCCAAAGATCGAGACCAAATGTGGAGACAATGGCGATTACAACCAAGTAGGTCGTGGCGTTGCCAAATACGCCAAACCGCGCTGGACCAAGCACATTACCGGCTACGATAAGCGCTGCAAACGCCATGATACGGCCAACCACCTGAGCGGCGGAATAGAGCACTGTCTGCCTAAACAACTAGGGTTCCGTGCTCATGAAGACGAGATCCGCCCATCCTGCGGTGTCATAACGGTAATCACCTGCTGGACCGGGCCCAACCGCGAACCAGATGGCATCAGCGTTCGCGGGTACCTGAACCGAAAACCTCAGGCCCGCCCGGTCTTCTACGTTTTTCTTTCCATCCAAGTCACTTGACCACAAAATCACGACGTCACTTTTATCGCGATATCCCATGCTGAAGGAAACACCATCGCCCTCCTTGGACCAGGAACTGGGATCTGTCATAGCCCGTCCCGAGACTCGTGTGGGTTTGTCCAGGGCGACTGGGAACGCGATCGACGCGTCGGGATGCATGTAGAGCACACTGTGCGCGTTGCCATCAGGGGTGCGAAAGGTGGTTTGCCCTACATAGTTGGGATTGGACAGTTCCCATTTCTCGGCCTCAGGGAGCTTCTTGAGGAAGTAATTCACTTGGTATAGGTCTGCCCTTCTCACAGTTTCTGCGGGCGCAATGGGCAGAAGTCCGTCGAGGCTTCGATAAAAGCCAGCTTGCTTTTGTGTGTCAAAAAGCGTCATACCGGCAAAACTCGGGTACGCCCATGTCTCAACGAAACTCAAAGAGGCTTGAACATTTGGGTGAATCATCCCCCGTGTGATCAGAATGTAGTCGCCTATTGGCACATCTTGTTGGGCCTGATCTAGATAATGGGCTCCTGCTTGGTTCAGATATCTGTTCAGTCCGGAATCGTCTGAAAACCAAAGACGGCTCATATCCGGAACGCGGTTCCTCAAGTATTGAGATAGTTCGTAGTCGGCGGTGGCTTGTTGGTAGTCAACGCGTGCAAAGAATAGGGCCAGGACAAAATTCAGTCCAATTAATACGCCTTCGCGTGCTTTTGCAAGTCGATAAAGCTGATGACCGAACAAAAGCATAAGAGCAGGTGGTACCGCGGGGAGGATATACCGTGCTGTAGCGTAGGGCATAAATATAACGTTGTATGCCAGCACACCCAGAAACCAAAAGCAAGGGAGTAGCATCCTCGCGGCGCGTCGGCGGTCCCGTATCAGTATTCGCATGCCGTCCACGGTTTTTGCCACGACCTGGAACGACCAGATGAGCCCAATGATCAGCAGCACCCGAAGCCAAAGGGTTTCCACTGCGGTGTAGGTGTCGAACAGGCCATTGCGCTTGCCTAAGTGGAAGAGGGTAAAGGTGAGTACCGACGAAAAAACGATATGCTCGATCAGCCTTCGTTGATTGACACTCATCAGCAGGATAATGGTGGGTAGCGCAAGTCCCAAGCCCAGATTGATCAGTACCCCGATGAATTTATGTAGGTAATGGCTCAGTGCCATGCCACTTTTCACTTCAGACGCAATATTGTAGTCAATGCTGCTGGCCAGGAACGGCATGTAACCAGATGCAAGGTACACGGCAAGTAGGAAGAGCAGAAAACCGAGTAAGGGGTATAGAAGGACGGGTATGGCACCCTTCATGGGAACCTTGTGAATTAAGAAATAGGCCCCAATCAAAGGGAACAATGCAATGGATTGGTAGCTGGTCAGTAACGCAAGGAACACCAACAATCCGGCCACGTAGGCGTTCCGATTGTCCGAGTTCTCCGCGTAACGAGAGGCAAAAACAACCGCACCCAGCCACATACCGGTCATCGCTATGTCAGTCATCAGGTTGGTGGCATTGACAAAGAAGATGGGAGAACTCACCAGGAAAAGCGACCAGTGGGGTCCCACACGTTTTGCCCTTAGATATCGTCGGGCGAAAAAGAGCGATAGTGCAGGGAAGATGAGGAACCCAAAATGATATCCGTAGAAATCGACCGGGCCAATTTGGGCCAGGGGTTTTAGGAGTTTCAGGAAGTAGGGGATCAGCGGAGGGTGCGTACTCTCGTAAGGACTAAGGGCTTCGTAGGTCATGCCTAAGAACTCAACCTTACCGGACGATTCGCCCACAAGTGTCCATGGAAGCAGATCGCCCATCCTGAGAAATAACGCATCGTCGATGTGATACGGTTTGCCGGCAAACATCGCCAAAAGAACCAGTGGCAGGCCGTAAAAGATCCAGGGCTTTATGTTCCAGACCCGTTCTGTGTTCCGTTTAGAATGACCCATGACCCACCGTACAAACCACCCAAGATAGCATGTGTACGAAACCCTCTCCAAGGTAGTCTTTCTTTGTAGGCGATTGCTATACTCTTGCCGAGACGAGAACCGGGGGATCGTGATTCGGTGTATTTATCCTTGTGGCTTGTGTCTCTGCTGTTCTTTCAAGATGAACCCAAAGTTGATTACACGGAAGTTGTAAGGGTGACTCGTATTCCCGTCTTGGTTCAACGAGAAGGGAAGCGTGTCAAGGACGTGTCTCTGGAACGCGTACGCGTTTTTGAGAATGGCATGGAATCGAAAGTGCTGGCGGTGGAAAGTGTTGAACTCGCCAATACGATTCACATCCTCTTTGATCTGAGTGCCAGCCAAGAGGACCACTTGCGCCATGCACAACGGCTGTCTCGCGATCTGATCCGCGCCGTCAACCCTGAAGACAGGATCAAAATCAGTACTTTTTCAGGAATTTATCGGTCTGTAACCGAGTATTCAGCGGATCATGTGCGTCACCTTGAAGCAATCAAGAGTCTGCAAACACGTGGTACGACCGCTCTTTACGAAGGGATTCTCGCTTCACTGGAAGAGCTGAGAACGGAAACCGGCCCGCGTGTATTAGTGGTATTGAGCGATGGTGTAGACATTGTCAGCCAGCGCCGTGAAAGCGAATTGGGTGCCGTCGTCAAGAGTTACGGCGTCCCGATATTCCTGGTCCAGTTCTCCAAAGGCGAGCTTAAGGGTGAGACGCTGATTCAAGGATTGGAACGGTTCAAAGAAATCGTTCATGAGAGCGGGGGTACTGTACGTTTTGCGGACTTTTCTGCAGCTCGTGGGCTAGCTCGAGAGATTCGCGATTACGCCACGCGCACAGAGATCATTTACCTGCCGCCTAATCCCGAAGACCTCAGTCAATGGCGCCATGTTCAGATAAACATCGCCGATTGCAGTCATTGCGAGTTGGAATATCGACGCGCCTACCAGATCAATGACCATTAACGACCTAAAGCAGCGGCTATCGTTTCACTGATTGCTTGAATATCGCCTTCGCCATCCACGTGAATCACGTTGACGTCAGGTCTATTGGCCGCCCAAGATTCCACCGCACGTATGGCTGAGACTGTGCCGTTTTGCTCGTCAAAATAGATGTTCAACCTCACGTCGATGGCCTGTTCGTCGATATCGTCCTGGCGAACCGTTACGGGTTGCTGGCACTTGGCACAAATCAGTTGATTTCCGCTTTTGATGGGGGCAATCGCGGGGATGGCTGTGTTGTTGGGGTGACCATTGGGACAGGTGGCGCGACCCATCAATCGCGCTTTGGCAACCTCGCGGGCCAGCCTGATTTCAATGACTACGTCGAGGGGCGTTTGGCCCTGTTCAAGTGCCTGGATTAAGGCCATCGCCTGGCTGGGGTTGCGGGGGAACCCGTCCAGAATCCAGCCATTGGCGCAGTCACTTCGGCTGAGTCGATCAACAATCATGGGGATTGTAATCTCGTCGGGTACCAGCTGACCCTGATCGGTGTAGGTCTTGGCTTTCTTTCCCAGTTCGGTGCCCTTTTTGGCGTGCTCGCGAAAAATACCGCCTGATTCGATGTGAGTCAGGCCGGTCTTTTTGACCAGAATAGCTGACTGAGTGCCTTTACCACTGCCGTTGGGTCCGAAAATCAAAATACGCATAGGTCCTCTTCAAGTAAGGTGTGTCAGGGGTGGTCTCCCAATGGGGAAAACGTTAAAACCGATATCAAATAGGGCTTGATGGTCTAGCAAATTGCGCCCGTCAAACACGAATGCAGGTTTCTGCATGCTGTCGTAAATTCGTTGGTAGTCCAACTTTTGGTAGCTTTGCCACTCGGTAAGGATCGCCAAAGCGTGGGCGCCATCTGCTGCCACGTAAGGGTCTGGTTCTAATTGTACAGGTGCATCGCCTAAGGCTGATCTGGCATTCTTGAGTGCCTTGGGATCGTTGATCCAGACGTCAGCCTTTTCGGCAATGAGAGATTTGGCCACATAGATGGCGGGTGATTCTCGAGTGTCGCCGGTATCCGCTTTGAACGCAAAACCAAACAGAGCAATCTTCTTTCCAGCCACTGTGTTGAACATTTGAGCCGTAATATTGGCAGCAAAACGCTGGGTTTGATGGTCGTTGAATGTGACCACCTGTTGCCAGTAATCAGCGACTTCGTGTAATCCGTAACTCCTACAAAGGTACACCAGGTTCAGAATATCCTTTTTGAAACAACTCCCGCCAAATCCAACCGAGGCTCTAAGAAACTTGGGGCCAATCCGGCTATCCAGTCCAATGGCACGTGCCACCTCATCGACATTTGCCTCGGTCTGCTCGCATAAGGCAGAAATGGCGTTGATAGAAGAAATGCGTTGAGCCAGAAAGGCGTTGGCGGCCAATTTGGAGAGTTCCGAGCTCCAGACATTGGTGCACAAAATACGTTCCCTAGGCACCCAACTCGCGTAGATCTCAACAAGTTCATTAACTGCGGCGCGACCTGCCTCGGTCTCTTGGCCACCAATCAAGACGCGGTCTGGATCCATCAGGTCACGGATGGCAGACCCTTCAGCAAGGAATTCCGGATTCGAAAGAACCTGAAACCGGAGCCCGTTGTCGCCGGAATTGAGGATCCGCTCCATCGCAGCGGCGGTACGCACGGGTAAGGTTGACTTCTCAACGATAATCTTGGGTCGATCGGAGTTCGCGAGAATCTGCCGGGCCGTTCGTTCCCAATATTGAAGGTCGGATGCCATGCCTGCACCATGTCCGAAGGTCTTGGTGGGCGTGTTCACCGACACAAAAATGATGTCCGCGGCTTTGATGGCACCATCGATGTCTGTTGAAAAGAACAGATTTCGCCCGCGTGCGCGCGTCACCACTTCCAGTAGTCCTGGCTCGTAGATGGGTAGTTGATCGGAATTCCAGGCGTTTATGCGGTCGGCGTTAATGTCGACGACGGTTATCGTGTGGTCCGGACACTGATCAGCAATGACCGCCATGGTGGGTCCACCCACATATCCGGCGCCAATACACAGAATGTTTTTCATAATCTCTGCCTCTCGTGCCGGCCTATTCTATCTACCAGCGTCGTCACTGTCCACGCGACACTGGCATGTATGGGGTGTTTTCTGTATGCTGTGCCCGGGCAGAAAGGATGCTTATGCGTGTTTTGGTGACCGGTGCGGCAGGATTTATCGGATTTCATTGTAGCCGAGCCCTTATGAGGCGGGGCCATCAGGTACATGGCTTTGACAATCTCAACGATTATTACCTACCTTCCTTGAAAGAAGCCCGACTCGCTCGGCTCATGGAGGAGGGCGTACACGGCTTTTCTCGTCACGATCTTGAAGATCTTGACGCCATGGAAAAAGCGTTCAAATCCTTCAAACCGGATGCCGTGCTACACCTGGCCGCGCAGGCTGGGGTTCGTTATTCACTGACACATCCCCACGCCTATGTGCAGGCCAATCTTGTGGGCACCATGAACATTCTTGAATGCTGCCGCCACCATGGCCTACCAAGGCTGGTGTATGCATCGTCTAGTAGCGTCTATGGCGGCAATCAAAAATTACCGTTTTCGGTGGCCGATCGCGTGGATCATCCCATTTCCTTGTACGCGGCCACCAAGAAGGCCAATGAGCTCATGGCCCATACCTATACGCACCTGTACGGACTACACACAGTGGGGCTGCGTTTCTTCACGGTCTACGGGCCATGGGGTCGACCCGATATGGCGATGTGGTTGTTCGCCGATGCCATTCTCACGGGCAGGCCGATCAAGGTTTTTAACCATGGCGACATGTATCGCGATTTCACCTATATCGACGATATTGTGTCAGGCGTCGTGGCATCGTTAGAGTCGAACAGTCTGGAATCATACGAGTTGTTTAACTTAGGTAATCACCGTAGCGAGCACTTGATGCACATGATAGACATTCTGGAGTCACATCTTGGTCAAACGGCTGAGAAACTGATGTTACCCATGCAGGAGGGAGATGTTCGCTCTACCTACGCAGACATTGAGGCCGCTCGAGAGAAATTGGGATTTGTGCCCACAACGCCCATTGAGCAGGGCATCCCACTGTTTGTCGAATGGTTCAAAGCCCATCCAGAATTTCACAGCGCCTGATTAGCTGGCCTTGTCTTGCCTCTGACGGTTATTTTCGCTTGGTGTTGGGATGGCAAACACACAGTGATGGTCGAAAGCTTCTGAAGACTCTTGGGCCAACTTTTGATCCATCCAGCTCTGAAGTTTATGGCAGCGACGCTGTAGCCGTCGGCGATCGCGGTCTAGTGAGTCCAACGTGGCGATGAGACGTTTGATGACCGCGATCTCGCGGCCACGCACATTGAATGTGTATGGATGTGTGTCTTGCAGCGCATCAAGGTCGTAGGGATCGTAATACACCTTCAGACAATGAAGCTCAATGTCGTTGATGGGCTGATTCTTTGCGGCCATTTGGCCCTCCCTCGTCTTGTTACTAGACAATTTGGGAACCCTGTATGAAGATTTGATGAGGGTGAGGTATGCCTCTTACGAGGTTTTGATGAGTGGTCTGAAGAACCCATTTTGGTGGAACGAAGTACTCCGCCACCGCAGGAACATACTCCTTGGGAGAAGCGATGAGCGACGTGAAGACCAGTAAATATCTGAGCTATGTGCTGCGTCACCAGCCCGAATCGATTGGACTTGATCTGGATGCCCATGGATGGGCCGACGTTACAGAACTACTGGCTCGCAGTGTATCGTCGGGTTTGACGCGTGCGGCCTTGGATCGCGTCGTGGCGAATAACGACAAGAAGCGATTTGAGTACTCGCCGGACGGTCTGAAGATACGCGCCAGTCAGGGCCATTCCGTGAATATCGACTTATCCTATGAAGCGAGGACGCCACCAGAGATTCTGTTTCACGGCACCGTTGACCGGTTCCTGGACGCAATTCGAAACAGTGGTCTCATGAAAATGAAGCGACATCATGTTCACCTATCCGCAGATATGGACACGGCGCAATCGGTGGGCGATAGACGCGGCAAACATGTGGTGCTTCGCGTTCGGGCGGCTGAGATGGATGCGGATGGCCACAGCTTCTTCCTGTCCACCAATGGCGTGTGGCTTACCGAACACGTCCCGCCAGAATACATCGAATTCAACCTCGCGGTTTAGCAGAGTTCTTCAAGCAAATTACATGTAGGTCATGTTAGATAACGAGATGAGTCAATACGTATCCTTTGTTTTTGCCGAAAGACTATGCTTGAAAGCCGCCAGTGACTCCAATTTGACGTTGTCTGCAGCTGTTCTTTTGGGGCGATCTGCCTTAGCGGCCTGGATCATTCGACAGATGCAATATTCTTGGAGCGCTTGGACCTCATCCTGATTCATTCTTGATTTCCTGTCCTCTATGAGTTTTGTCAATGCTAATGCGTATCGGGACTTTCGTCTCGCATTGGTTCGCGAATTAATGAGTTGGTGTCCCTCAACTGAAATCTTGTGACTCCCCACAATGGAAAGGAAAACGTCTCCATCGTCAGTTGATTCGACTGCGTATGTAAGCGTCGTTGTTAAGTCGTTGGGCATGTGAGCCCAATAATCGAGTAGTGACTTGATCTGATTGTTCAATTGGATGTGTGTGGTTTTCCAGATGCGTGCCGTGCAACTGTGCTGTTTTGGTGGAGCCGGTGAGGTCCCACAATTGAACTCAAATTCAGGATCTATGAAATGAGATACTAGATCGAGCTTTTCTCCCATAGGGCTTAATGAGATGTCCCTGAAATGAATCGGGCTATCCAAAACTGAGCCAATGTTTAGTTCATAAACCATATCATCGCCCACATTATGCGTGTACCAGCCACCTTTATGTGTGTGTGCTGAAATGTATACAGTCGAATTTTGAGTGAGTAACTTGCCCAAGGAAGCCTTGCTTGTCTCATCCAAATCGCTAAAGGGATGATGTCCGGCAAGGACATAGTTGCCTGGATGTTCAGCAATCCATGTACGGGCCAGATCAAACTGGATGCCAGAAATACTTCCAGTTACGCCTGCTTTTGGGAAGCGATTGCGTATCCGCATGGCAGGTCTCGTTTGATAAACTCCGGTGTCAAACAAAATCATAAAATCGTCGCGATCACTATTCAACCTAACTCGTTGAATGACGAAACTTTCCCAGGGATTGGGTTTGATGGACCAATAAACATCTCCCAGAAATGTTGAGTCGTCACCTGTTTCCCAATGGTTTTCGCTTTCAACTTGTTCCAGTTTCAGCAAATGGGCGATGTATTGCTCGACAAATTGTGCTTTGTTAAGAGGCTGGCCACCCTCATTTGTTCCCCAGAAGGCACGATCTTGACATGCCAACTTCCATGATTCCTGGCTTAAATGCCAGTCTGGATTTTCTGTTGGAAAAAAATTCCCTATGAAGTAGCCATCATGGTTTCCAGGTGCCATCACCCAATTGGGATGTTGATCCATGATTTCCAAGAAAACTTCCATTTCCGACGTGCAAGATATGTCTAGGCCGTCGCCTAAATGAACGATTGGAGTCCTTATGTTTTGCTCGACAATAGCACCCAGCATCGTCGGTCCAAAAAGAACTTGCTGCGAGGGGCGAATGGTCACTTCGATGAACGCGTCGATGAAGAAGGTTTCTGTCCAACGAGGCGAACCCCTTGGTTGGTGGATCTGGCTGTCGGCGATGATCACTACTCGCTCGTAGTGGTCGGCCTCTGGTTCAGTCAATAAGCAACACAAAGTCAACAAGATAGACAATTCGCACCTGCATATAAAATATCCCTGTTTTATACCATGACTATTCCTTTATTGGCGACATTTACACGAATGAGCAAATTTCTATAATGGTTTTGCCAACATTGCGCTACGGCGTGGTCGTTTTTTTGAATCCGGAGGCGCTCTGACGGAGTAAAGGGGGTAGTGCAACTTTTGAAGGGAGCATGCGTCCCCCAGCTATGGCATTATTTCAGTTCACACCCATGGAATCCACAGCACCTAAAGCCGTCGTTCATTCAGATGCAGATGAAAGCCAATGGCTGTCACGCCACTTAGCTGGCGATCCGACAGCTTTCGAGAGCTTGGTCCACGCTTACAAGAAGCCGATCTACGGTTTTTTGGCTCGATGTCCCATCTCAGCCGCTGAACGGGACGACCTGTTTCAGGAGATCTTCCTCAAGATCCACCGATCGGCGCATCAGTACGACCCGCAACGACCTTTGAAACCTTGGATCTTCACCATTGTCGCCAATACCGCCCGCACCTATCTGGCCCGACGCAAAACTGCCGAACCCATTCCCGAAAGCCTTGAGGATGGGCGGCCCAGCAGTGAGCAAGTGGCGGAGACACGCGATCAGAAACATCGACTCAACCTATTATTGAAAAAACTTCCGGACCCGCAGCGATGGGTGCTGCTGCTTCATTGTTGCGAAGATATCACCCTACCCGACGTCGCCGAGACGCTCAATATGCCACTAGGCACGGTCAAGACCCATTTACGGCGAGGACGCCTGGCTCTGGTCCAGATATGGCAACGCGCAACCTTGGGAGGCCAATCATGAATTGCCAAGAGCTTCAAGCACTCATGTGCGACGAGAACGGGTCTGTGACCCAATTGGATGGCCCGCAAAAGGCGCATTTGGATCAATGTGAGCATTGCCAACAGTTCCTGGCCTCAATTTCGGAACTGAGTCAACTGTTGGCCGAAGATGCAGGACTTTCGCCTTCGGATCAGTTGGTGGTTGAAACCCTAATTCGCGTCGCACAAGACAAACGAAAGAAGGAGCGGACCTTCACGCCTTGGTTCTGGCTTACATCCGCTGCCGCCATGATTGCTTTGGCCGTGTCGTTTGCACCCAAGTTCGCTCACGAGGTTGGTCAAGCCGATATGGTTGCCGCCAAGAGGGACGCCCAGCTTGAGTACTTTGAGCGGGAACTACCGGCTGCAGAGGCGCCCATGGTGGACAAACTGGAAGCAGATCCTGAAGAACTTCCCGCTACCACCGAAAATGTGGTCGGTTACGAAATGGACCGGCAAGTGGGCGATGTGCTCAAGGAACAGGTTCGCAACGAGATGCCCAAACCCGCAGGCGGTTTTGACGGAGACGAAGAACAACGCGGCATGGGCGCCAAAGAAGATCCTCGGCGGAAGAATGCGCCCGCAAAACAAAAAGTAGGTAAGGATGGACTGCTGGATAGAGTGGAAGAAACGAAGCCGGTTTCAACGCCAGCCGAAGTGGGTCTGAGATCGGACGATGGACCCGCATTCAGAGACGAAAAGAAACGCGAGATTGCCGAGACCATCGGTCGTGTGTCTGAAATCGAACTCATACCTCCGAAAGTGGTTAAGCGCGTATCACCCAACTATCCCAAACAGGCACCGCCCTTGGAAGGTGACGTGGTGTTGCGTGTCGTGGTGCGCCGCGATGGAATGGTGCAAGTGCTCAACGTCGTGGATTCATTCGATTACGATCACGGATTCATTGAAGCCGCTGAAGAGGCGGTGCAGCAGTGGGAATTTAAACCAGCCACGTCGTTGGGTCAGCCTACCGATATGGAAACAGACATCACCATCACCTTCTCACAATCGGAACCTAATGGGCCCAAAGGTGCCTGGTTCCATCAACTGGACCAAATCCAAGGTTTGGAGTTTCATCCGTCCCACGGACGCTGGGCCAATACCTATCTACCGGGTAACCCCAGATTTCGATATCTGGATTGGCTTTGGCAACAATCTCCCTTGTGGTCGCAGTTATCGATGGAACCGGTAGTGCCCCGGCTGGATGTGCCGACTAGGCAGGCACTGGCATTGAGTCTTTCATCCAATCGGTCTTCAGCCGATGGTCCAAAGCGAGCGCTGGTGCAAGTGGCCATCAAAGCAGCAGCTTTTGGCACGGGACGCAGACCCCCCATGAATATCACGCTATTGCTGCATGTGAATTCGTACCTCTCTACCGCGGATCGACAACTGATTGCCGATGTCATCGATCACCTGGCAGCGGTGAAAGCACCCGAAGATGTTATTCGGCTGCAGACAACCCGTGATCCAGGCCGCGATCAGGTAGAGGCCTTTCGCCACGGTCCGCTACAAGTGGCCAAGAAGGAACTCTTGTTCCAACCACAATCTGGACAAGCCACCGAAGCCTTGATTGCAGCTGTGAATGGGCTGTGCGGTGAAGCATCCGAATCAACGCAAAATACGGTGCTGTTCCTGACGAACCAAGGTCTTTCAGACCTCGATGATCTGTGTCGTGTCAGTGAGTTTGCGGTCCTCAACGGGGTACAGGTAAGCGTCATCAATGTTGGAGCTGCCTATGGTGCGCATCAGGGTCTGGCACTGGCGGGGCATGGATTGCTTCACGACATTTCAGAACCCGCCCAGGCTCGGGATGCGGTTCAAGACGAATTGGATGCGGCCAGTCGGACGGTTGCCCGGGCATTGCGTCTTGTGCTGAAACTGGCCCCGGGCGTGAGGCTCGTGGATGTCATCGGTTCCAGGTCACTGGATGAACGGGAATCTGAAGTGGTTGCTGCGGCCGAACACACACTGGACCGACGTCTTTCGGCTGAACTGGGCATTCCATCAGATCGCGATCAAGACGATCAGGGCGTGGTAATCGTGATTCCCGCCTTCTTGGCAGGCGATACCCACACGGTTCTGCTCGATGTGGTCGTACCCGGGCAAGGTCCCGTAGTGGAAGCCACCCTGCGTTACAAAGACTTGATATGGACTCGAAATACCACTCTCAGGCATCAGCTGACCTTACCTGGATTGCAACGGTCTGAGACACCTGAGCAACTGCTGGTGATGCGTCAATGGTTGGTTACACAAACGCAAGATACCCTGCGTCGGGCCTATCAATGGATGAATACCGGGAATCATGAACGCGCCATCCAACTGTTGCAGGCTCATTGCCGGTTGCTTTCCGATTACCAAGATCACCTTCAGGTGCCGGATCCAGGCATCGAACAGCTAAGTTTGACCTTAAGCACATTGGCCAATTGGATCTCGGATCCGCAAGTGGCGTCAAACGCGCTTCAATACGCTGCGCTGGCACTTACCCAGCGCCCTCAAACACTTTAATTCCCTCAACAACATTGAGTAACGAACCATGGCTTGACCGTGGACTGTCAGGAGTGAGCCCATGTTGACCGTCGCTTTAGCTCTCTTATTTCAATCATCCGGAAATGTGGAATTACCGTTGGATGTGTACCACACGCTGTGGACTAATCAACAGCAGCAACTACAGCCTGCCCCTGCACCATTTGCCTTTGGACATGGGACGGCCAATGCGGACGTGCGATTCACGCCGCAGGGTGCCCAGACGCAAATCACCTTCTCGTTTACAGCGACGATCTTAGATGAGGGCTGGGTGAAAGTTCCGCTTTTGGTGTACGGGCCGGCGATTGACCAGGTGTTGGTTCAGGGAAAACCCGCCACGCTCCATCAGGCACCCGAAGGTTGGTGTTGGAGCACAGACCAAAAGGGATCCTACACGATCCAATTGACGTATCGAGTGGTGTCCAGTGTGACGCCGGAACAGGGGACTTTGAGCATACCGATTCCCGCAGTGCCCTCAACGGCATTACAACTCAAGGTGCAGGGGAGTGATCGTCAAATCACGGTGGTGCCTGCGGTGATCCAAACCGAACGAACGATTGGAGGCACTACTGAGATCACAGCCAGTTTGCCTGCCACATCTGTGTTTCATGTGGGTTTCACCAGTCCCACCAGCTCGCAGATCACGGTCAGTCAGGCTCACTACACTGCCACGCAGGCCATCGATCATGTGCAGTTCAAGGGCACCTTTCAGGTACACGTTCAACGTGAGGGTGCCCAGGAGTTAGCACTTTTACCCGATACGGTCACCCTGCACGATGTGCGGTTGAATGGAAAGCCCGGTGTGATTCGAGCTCGTGATCACCGCTTCTGGCTCGCGGTTCGAGATGCTGGCAGCTACGAATTGAGCCTAACCTACGAGGTACCCATTCGCGTCCAAGAGGGCTTGCCATTTGTAGATGTACCCATGATGCAAGTGCCCATCAGTCGCATGGAGCTTTCGTTCATGGGTCGCAAGGAAGTCACGGTTCAGCCCGGAACGGGCCTGCAAACGGCACACACAGACGACAAGACATCAGTGTCCCTGTTCGTTCCCATGTCCCACCAGGTCCGCTTTTCGTGGACGGAAGCGGTGCCCGATGATTTGACCCAGGAGTTTCGAGCCAATGCACAAATGGTGTCGCTGGTGCACGCCGACGAGGGGGTGATGTTGATTCAAACACGCATGGATCTAGATGTGTCTCGAGGATCAGCCTCCGTTTTGGAGCTAGTGGTCCCTGAAAAGACACAGATTGTCGATGTGCGCGGGTCCGCTGACGAAGTATCCGAATGGACCACACAACGCAGTGAGGGCGCGCCCCAGTTACTTCGGGTGTTCCTCAATCGTCAGGTGGACAGTCATCTTCAATTAACTGTTTGGTGCGAACAACCCTTAGATCCAGACCAGTCACAAAACGTACCCATCCTCAGTGTCGCCAACATCAATCGCCAAGGTGGGTTAGTCGCGCTGCTATCTTCGCGGAGCACCATGCTGAACCCTGAAACCGAGACCAATCTCACCAGGGTGGGCGAGAACCAGATACCGGTCGAATTGCGGCAAGACTTGGAGATGGTGATCGCGCACACCTTTAAGTTCGGCCAGGACTTGCCGCAGCTCACGGTGCAGTTGGCAGAGCCAGAACGGATGGCTGGCCGGTTCGATGTGATGGTCGATACGCTGATTTCTCTGAACGATGTGTCCATGAAGGCGGCAGCCAGTTTCGATTGCCTCGTGAAATCGGGCCTGCTAGGCCAGTTGGAAATCATCTTGCCAAGCGATGTGAACCTGCTCCATGTGTCTGCTCCCTCCATGAGGAATCATGTGGTGGTGCCGTCCGATGTTGGTCAGCGCGTGCAGATCTTCTTTACTCAGGAATTGGAAGGCCAAATCCGCGTGGAGATGGATTACGAACGCATCATTGACTTCAACCAGGCACAGGTGAACATACCCCTCGCCGTTTGCGAGGGTGCAGAAGTACAGCAGGGTCGTGTAGCGCTGGAAGCGCTTACGGCGGTTGAAGTACAGCCTGCCAACCTGGAGAACGTCACAGAAATGGATTGGCAGGAACTGCCGCAATCTTTGATGTTGAAGACGTCCAACCCGATACTGGCTGCGTTTAAGTACGTTCGCGTGGCGCCGCCCGTGCAATTGGATGTGGCCATCAAACGCCATGCGCAGTTGGAAGTGCAGTCGGCGGTCATCGATCGGGCAGACGTCACCACGTTGATCACCCGGGAAGGGCTCGTGGTGCATCGTTACGTGTTCCGGATGCGCAACAACAGTCAACAATTCCTGCGTCTGCCTATCCACCGAGATGTCGAGTTATGGTCTGCCTTTGTGGCGGGCAAGCCCGTGAAACCCGCAGTCGTTGATGAGGACAACGAGCGCGCCGCACTGATCAACATCATCCATGCCTCGGAACCCTTCGAAATCGAATTGGTGCTGGCAACTCCTGGCCGCCATTTGGGCTCGTTTGGCAGCCTAAGGACGAAGCTGCCCTTGCCGGAAACCACCACCACGCAGTTGGATTGGCGATTGTTCCTCCCAGATGGGTTGACCTACCAAAGCATGAAGAGCAATCTCGATCCCGGTCAAGCCCATACTGAGGTGGGAATGGACGAGGCTATGAGAAAAGTGGCGAGCCCGTTGAGTATTCAGTTACCTCAATCCGGAGTGCAATTCGAGTTGAGCAAACTCTATCCCAACCGATCAGAGGAGCCGCCCTACGTGTCCTTGAGTTATGTGTCGGCGACCACTCGCAAGACGGGACTTGGATTACATGTACTCGCCCTTGCGGTACTGATGGCGGGCGGTTATGCATGGATGCGCCACCGCGACAAACCACACCTGCGTTGGACCGTGGCGGTGGGCGGGTTGATGGCGCTGGTCGTGTGGCTGATGACGGGCGTGTCAGGGGCACCCATTTTGATTGCGGGCGTCATACTCGCTGGCCTTGCTGTTGTAGGTCAACTGCTATGGCAGCGCCGCCTTAATCTTTCAGTTGTTGATAAAGAATGATGCCACCGATGGCAATCAGCAGCACCGCCCAAACGGTTTGCATGCTGGGTAGCATCTCGCGCAACTGCGGAAATTGCGGTAACCACCCCGCAATTCCCAGTGCCGCGAAAACAGCTCCGCGAATCAACAGGCGGTGTGAACTGGATTGAGAGGCAGCATGGGTGGTCACCATGCCCAGTCCCGCCCCTAACGGAAGTGCGGGTAGCCAGGAAAAGACGTCCCGCCATGAGAGCACGTGAAAGGTGAGCAGAAAAGCGGTTACACACATCACCGAGCCAAACACGGCTTTACCTAAGGATGAAGGCGTTTTGGTGAGGATGAAATCCAGTAGCGATGCCAGCGCGCCCAACGCGATGAATCCGGGCCAGAACTTCACCATAGAGGGTACATCCACGCCGTTGGCTTCCATGAACAGCCATGACCCGAGCGAGATCCCAACCATGGCGCCGATCAGTGGCATCCTGCGACTTGGCTTCTGTTCCGACATCCCATTCACCTCATGATTCAATCCCCGAATCCTAACACCGAAAGGTGAATGATGGAGACATCCGTCTTCCTTGAAAATTTAACGTCGGCCTATTAATTTTCGAGGATAAAGGTCGCCGAGCGGAGGGCGAAAGGTGGCGTACAATAGGCGCATGTTAAAACCGATTCCTGACTTTTTGTATGGTACTGCTTGGAAAGAGGAACGTACCGCCGACCTGACTTTCCAGGCACTGCAAGCTGGGTTTCGCGGGATTGATACCGCCAATCAGCGAAGGCACTACCACGAAGCTGGTGTGGGTGAAGCACTGATGCGGGCCCGAGATCACGGCATCGGTCGAGAGGATCTGTTTCTTCAAACCAAGTTCACCTTTTTGGCGGGTCAGGACCATCGGCTACCTTACGATCGGCATGCACCTATAACTCAGCAGGTGCAGCAATCGTTGAAACGTTCTCTGTTACACCTGCACACCGATTATCTGGACTCGTTTGTGTTGCACGGTCCGATGTATCGACACGGGCTGCATGATGCCGATTGGGAGGCATGGGATGCTATGACTCAGTTGAAGCAATCGGGAGTGGTTAGGCAAATTGGGCTCTCGAACGTTTCCGCCGGGCAACTTCAGGAACTGGTGGCGAATGCAGATGTACCGCCCAGCTACGTCCAGAATCGCTGTTTCGCAGCTTTGGGTTGGGACCGCGACGTACGTGCGCTGTGTGCGAACCATGACATTAAGTACCAGGGCTTTTCGTTGCTTACGGCCAATCTGAGGGAGATCCAACGTCCTCAAGTGATCGAGCTGGCTGAAAGACTTCGACTGTCTTTGCCCCAATTGGTGTTTGGCTATGCGTTCAGCGTGGGGATGGTCGCGTTGACCGGCACCAGTTCGCCGCAACATATGCGCGAGGATCTGCTCGCCAAACCGCTTGATGCAACTGATGCCGAAACGTTCGAGATATGGACGACGAAATAGCTGTTGCCTAACGATTGGTTGCGTCATGTTAGGTAGATCGTCGATACCCCAGCTTTATACGACCGCCACTCTTGTTGCCGTCTTGGCTGACAGCAACGATTTGAAGGTACGACCCTGAGCAAGGTAAAAATATGATTTCGCAGCCCTGATCCGGTTTCGGCACTTTCTTGTAACCTCCTTGAAATAAACAATGTAATGTTTTGCGTGTGTTTCAGGTTGTTGTTTACCCAAACCTGGTAGCGCCATTGCTCATGTGATCACCAAACGAGGCGGTGATTTCATGGGCTGTGAACCAAGCAACTACACATATGTACGTTACCTACATAATCCAGCTACAAACAACTTCATCTGGGCACCCAGCTTGGTGATGTTACTGGTTGGGTGTCTTTTTGTTCCGCTCTTAGGACCACATTACGACGAGTGCCTGATTTCCGTCGTGGCCCGAGGGCACGACGCTCAGTTGTTTAGGTGGCAGAACATCGGGGACTGGACCTTTCGCGTTATGCCCTACATGGGCGCCATGAAGGCATATCTATTCGCTCCCCTATTGCGTTTCTTTGAGCCAAGCATTTGGCTCCTTCGCATGCCCAGCCTGATCCTTGCCATCGTAGTGGTCTGGCTCTTTTCAACCGTCACACACCCAGCTTGTCGCGCTCGGTTTTCCTGGCTTTATGCCACCGACCCAACGGTCATTCTCCTGGCCGTCTTTGATTGGGGACCTACCACACTAATGACGCTACTTAAGACGGTTTTTCTTTGGATGTTTCTCAAGTCTTCGGCGAACGCACGGGGTCCGTTACTTGCTGTCATTGCGATTCTGGGCTTGTATGACAAGTCCAACTTCGTGTGGTTTCTTCTCGCCATGGCGTTTGCTGTGATGGTTCATCAACCGTGGCGTAGACGCATGATTGTACTGGTTGGTCATACATCGCCATGGGTGATTCTTTTGACCGCTTTGACTTTTACCTGCATGAGTGTGTACCTTCTTTGGCCATCGCTTGACCCCACGTTGTTACTTCAGGGTGGCGATGTGGATGTGGGTCGCCGGTTTGTGGTGATCGGCGAGACGTTCACCGGCAGCGCATTGGCGCACCAACTTCTGGATTGCCAACTCCCTCTCCTGGGAATGAAGGGCTTGATACTGGTAGCGGCAATGGTCGCGGCTGTCAAGCGGCCTGTCCGCGATCCGCACCTCCTATGGGGCGCCGTGGTACTGGTTCTTTTTCTGGCTACTGAGCGTGGGAAAGGACCTCATCACGTGTTCATGGCTTATCCGTTTCCCCTGCTCATCGCTGCACATGTTTGGGGCAAACGCATGACCCTACTTTGCGTGGCTATGAACCTTTCCATACTTACTTGTTTTTATGGACACATGCGACAGGGCGACATCCGCCAGACTTGGGACCCCGCACTTCTTGAGGCGATCCAGTATGTCCGGGAACAGGATCTCCCGATGGTGGCGGGTGATTGGGGGATCCAAACGGGGATGCACCTTTTCTTGGAAAACGACCAAATTGCCTTGCCCGATGACGACCTTTGGCGGGGTCAACAGCTTCCTGAGTCACTGCGAGACCAATCTTTCATACTCATTTCTTTCGTTTCGGGTCGCGAAGCTTTTCCTTCCCTTAGCAGCAGTCTGATTAAACGGTTGTCGAACACTCATGTGATCGAGCGTGAAAAAGTGATTTACGATCTGAAATCCCGTCCTATCCTGGTTTGCAGACGCGTTGTTGCCAGCCCTAATAGGATCCTCCATGGCACTGTAAACATTTTTTGACATCATGTCGTATAAACTTGACATAAAGGGTGTCATCGAGGCATGATGCCATTGTTAAGTTTATTTTACATGGGAGGTCGGCCGTGAACTCAATATCAATCGTGGCATACGTGGGCGTGGCTAGCTGGGTCTTGGCGTGCTTGGCAGGTGTAGTTCGCCTCATATGGATGTGGCTGAAGACGCGGCAAATGGAATATGTACTCTGGGGTGGTGCTCTGTTGATGCTGGCCATGGCGCCATGCATCTCACTGGTAGTCTATGCCAACAGTACTTCTGATTCACCCACTTGGATGGGTGGCGTGGTTCAGATTGTGGCTGCCGTACTCTTGATGCTAGCGGGTCTGCGCCAGCGGAGTGTGAGGAAATCGCCGGAAAAGATGTCGCAAAGCAGTTTTCGCGAGAAAAGCGACCTTTTGGTGTTGTTGAGTTTGTGCTGTGTATTCCTTGGGTACTATGCACTTTCGTGGAACTTATCGGCACCCGCCATGGTCCCTATTCTTGTGGGTGCCGTGGTGGTGTTGGTTGTGATCAACATTGTGGGGCATATCGCCTTGGCGGTGATGCATGCACCCATGGATGAACTCAACGATGGACCTGATGAACGTGATTTGGGCGCGCGTCGCAGGGGATTGCGCCATGCCTATTACGTACTGGCTGTCGGAATCTGGATCATTCTGGGATTGGCTGTCTTTCAAGTATCTCAGTGGTCCATTGCCAACGTAGCGTTTGGGTTTATGGTCATCGGTGAAATCGTCAACTATGCGGGCCGCATGTACCATTATCGCTACGGGGTGACCTGATGGCGAGGTCCAAGAGCCGCGTGGAAAACCGGGTCCGCGAGTTGCGATTCTCGCATGGGGCAATGACTCAAGAGCAGTTGGCTAATGCCATCGGTGTGAGCCGTCAAACTGTTATTGCCATGGAACAAGGGCGGTTTTGCCCCTCATTAGAGTCAGCGCTCAAAATAGGCAGAGTATTCAACGTTCCGTTAGAGGAAATTTTTCAATTGATTGAGGGTCAGTGAAGCTAAGATTGGATATGTGTCGTTAAATGGCGCTTAGGGGGCAGAAATCTTGGCGCAACAACCCATCGTCACGGTGGTGACCGCAACCTACAACCGCTCAAATGTCCTTGCCTACACCATTCGGTCGGTGTTGGCGCAGACATTTCCCGATTGGGAACTGTGGGTGATTGGTGATTGCTGCACAGACGACACAGAAACAGTTGTGAAGCTTTTCAATGATCCGCGTATCCATTTCGTCAATCTACCTCAGAACATTGGCGAGCAGTCGGGGCCCAACAACGAGGGCATGCGACGAGCCCGCGGGTCCTATATCGCTTTTTTGAACCACGATGATCTTTGGTATCCCGACCATCTTGAGCGACTTGTGAACCTAATCGAAAACCAGGGTGCCGATTTGGTGTTTGCACCCACGCAACGTGAATCTCCGGGCGAGCCTCGCCGATATTACGGTTCCGTCCCCAAAGGACGTTATCAACCGGGAACGGGCGTTCCGGCATCTAGCTGGCTTTTTCGTGCTGACTTATTTGAGCGGGTGGGTCCGTGGCGTTTTTACCGCGAATTGCGCAATATTCCCTCTCAGGACTGGCTGTTCCGAGCTTGGAGGAGCGGCTGCAAACTGATGGGATCTCGCGTTCCAGGATTGATCTCCTTTGTGTCGGGTACTCGACCGGGTTGTTATGCCGATCGCCATGAACATGAACAGCGCCATTGGTGGCAACGAATCCAGACGGAGCCAGACCTGCGCGACCAGTTGTTTCAAGCGTATCAAACAGAAGTCGGTCTTCATCCTCGTAAGTGGAAGCAGACAGCAATAAGGCTGTTTCGATACCTGGTCATGAAGGCGAAGAGCGGTTGGAGTTATGCGACCAGGATTGACCCTAAGCCATGGATCGCTAGGCTAAAGCGCGAAAAGCCTGGACAATTCATTGACACACTGAGACATATCCGTGGATTGTCGCCAAAGGAACACCGTGAACGATAAGCATGTTGAGCCTGTGAAGGACAAACAGAGTGTCACCCAAGATTGGATGCCCCTCCAGTCACTCATCGATGGTGTGTTATGGCGTGAGGTAAAACATGTGTGCCGACCATCTGGAGGCGTGTTGACCGAACTGTTTCGGCGTGATTGGTTCGATGATCCTCACGAGATTGATCAGGTATTTCAAAATCTATTGGAACCGGGCCAGATCAGCGGCTGGCATATGCATGCACACACTACAGATCGCCTTTTCGTGTATCTCGGCACGATGCATGTGGTGTTGTTTGATGGTCGCGAGGAGAGTCCATCCCACCAGGTCACTAATGAGTTCTGCATGGGAACTTTGAGACCGGGACTACTGGTGGTGCCGCCTGGGGTTTGGCATGCCGTCAAGAATATCTGCAGTTCGCCAGCAGCACTTCTCAACATGGTGGATCACGCCTATCACTATCACGATCCCGACCATTGGCGACTGCCGTTGACTACTGAATTGATTCCGTTTAGGTTTCCCTAAACGTCGATAAGAAGTAGAAGATTGTTTTCAGATGAGTGTGCGTCTTTTATGATCCAGTATGCGCTTCCGATTTGACGACTTCGAATTTGACTCAGAAGAGAGCCGACTCACGGTCAATGGCGAGGACGTGAATCTGCGTCCCCAAGTGGCACAAGTACTCCATGAGCTCCTTAACACCTATCCAAAAACGCTTACCAAGGATCAGTTGACCGAATCGGTCTGGTCCGACACTTTTGTTAGCGACCAGAGCATTGCCCTGTGTGTGAGCGAGTTGCGCAAGGCGTTGGGCGACGATACCCGTAACCCACGGTTTATTCGAACGGTACCTAAACGCGGATACCAATGGATTTTCCCCCTTGATGAACGTTCACAAACCGATGGCCAGATCCAGATCATTGTGCCTCGACCCAAGCGGTCTCGAGCTGTTCCTTGGCCAGCGATCGTCGCGCTTGGTCTATTGTTCATCGTGATTGGGTCCTTTCTGCCACGAGACAAGCACAAACCTGAGACGCCCAAGCCCACTTTTGCCACGGTGGAAGGGCGGGTGGTATTGCTTCCGTTTGAAAACAAGACCGGGGAAACCGATTTGGATTGGCTCAGTTACGGCTTATCGGATATGGTTCGAGGTACGCTTGAAACATCGCCGGTACTTCACACCGTGCCCTTGACCGACGTGCAATCGGCGCAGCAACTCGAGAACCTGCCTGACCTCAATGCTACAAACATCGAATACACCACTTGGTGCCAGTATTTTCGCAGTCAATATCTAGTCCGTACTCAGGTAACGCGTGTTTCAGGTGAGTTCCGGTTTGATTGCCAGATCTATGTGGCATCCGGCTCACAATCAAAAAGAGTGGTGCAGGCAGACACACTTTTGCAAGGTGGTGAACGACTTGCAGAAATGCTCCATGCCCGCTTTGCGCCCACCCAACCGATACGGGAGTTCATCGATCAATACACCGATGATCCCTACCTCAATCTGACATTTGCGACAGGGTTGCACCGCAGTGCATTGGAAGGTCCGGCAGTCGGAACGCCTTACTTTGAAACCTGTGTCAAAGAGCGACCTGATTTCGGTTGGGCTCGCTATTACCTGGCCAAGTGCTTACGCTTAACCGGGGAACGGGCACGTGCGGAGACGGAGTTACAGGTACTCTTGGACCAGACCGAAGGCTCAGAATCGCTGATGAGGGCGCATGCTCTGGGTCTTCAATCGGTGTTGCGATTTGACGCCTTTGATATTGCGGGCTCGCGGCAACTGATACTGGAGTGCCAACCACTTTTTCAGAAAAATCAGGCGATGGTGGATTACGCCAAGACGGTGGGGCAATTGGGTTACTTGGATTACGCCGAGGGTCAGTATCCCTCCGCAATTGAACGGCTCAAGAAATGCCTCGACCTTGTGCGCGAAGTGGGCGATCCATTGACGGAAGCGAATGTGCTCAACAATCTTGGCATGGTGCACTCATCGGCAGACGACGAACAATCGGCGGTTAGCTATTTCGATGCAGCATTGGTCATTTTCAAGAAAGTGGGGAGCAAACCGGGAACTGCTTTGATGACAGGTAATATGGGCGCGATTTCGCTCGATTCCGGGTACATTGAGAAGGCACGCGCCTATCTAAATGAAGGACTTGACCTGTACCGCAGTTTGGGGGACCAACATGGCCTCTGCCGGCTGCTCTTGAACATGACGATTCTGAAAGCGACAGATCAGGACTTGGTAAGCGCGATCTCCTTTGGCCAGGAGGGTATGCTCTTAGCCCGCGAAATCGAAGTGGACTACATGGAAGGTCAGTTTGCATTTACCCTCATCCGACTTTTGGCGGATGCGAAACGACTCGATGAATGTCAATCGTTAGGCTCTGAGGTCGCCCCGCTTATTGCTGCCATGAAATATGACGAAGTGACCGATCGGTTCCTTGCTGCGCGAGCCTACGGCTCGATGCGTGCGGGCGATCTCACGCGTGCCAAGTCATATTTGGAGCAGGCGAGTCCTTCTTTTCGTGAGAATCACTTTGTTGCTCTTTACACCAAGGCACTCATGTCTCTTGAAGAAGGCGACAAAGTGCGTGCTCTGGATTTCATGGACCAGACAATCGAGGCGGCGCGTACTGGTTGGAAGGATGTCTTCGGCCAGATACGAAATGCCATTGAAAGGGACGAAGCCCTGCCGACAGTGAGTGTCGTGACCTACAACTAACCGTCTGTTCTAGAGACATTTAAGATTTTTCTGATGTTTTTCTTATGACTTAAGTCCGCATGGAGCCTTACCGTCCAGGGTACAAACCCGAACCAAACTGGAGGACCCATGTACCGATTCATGGCATTCGTGATGCTGTTATGGACTGCCTGTCACGCTGTAGGCCAATGTGGTTTTAATGGATGTGATGCGGTCACAGCGGCTGGCCTAAGAGGCGTGCTTTCGGATTGGCCAACTCACCTTGACTGCAATGGCGACACCTCCAGTGACATGCGGGACCTAGTGTGTTTGATGGATCAGGTACCCGGATTGAGTCCGCCTGTGTTGCAGCCCATTGGCGATCGATTGGTGACATTTGACTACAACCTCCAGTTTACGGTTCAGGCTATGGATCCCAACGGCGATCTATTGACCTATGGGGTGGAAGGTCTGCCCACGGGTGCCAGTTTCAATCCGTCAACTCAGCTGTTTGATTTCGCGCCACTTGAGCAAGACCTTGGCGAGTACTTATTAGACTTCTGGGTGGATGACGGCTTTTATCGGGTCCATGAACAGGTACAAATCACCGTGAAGGGCCTGACGAAGCTGGTCTCTACCTCTCCTTTTCACCAGGAAGAATCGGTCGCTGTGACACGTGAGACCCGCATTCAGTTTGATTACCCCATCGATCCTGCAAGTGTGACTGCTTCCAATGTCCAAGCCACGTTTGCCGCTACGTCGCTACCTAGCTGGCGCCACATATCTGACGATAGACGGGTGGTCACACTTTTCTATACCGATCCACTGCCTGCCAGCGCATTAATCCGCGTTTCAGTGGATGGGGACACGTTGCTCGACAGTGAGGGGATCGCACCGGATCTGGATGGAGATGGCATACCGGGTGGCCTTTACGAGATCGATTTTGAGACGCTCTCCTTGACGCCGTTGACTGGCACTTCGGTAACAGGTCGTGTTTTTGCCTCAGAGCCTGCGCTTGGTGAGTCAGGGGGACCACCGCTTGATGTGCCTCTGGAAGGCGTCAAGATCACGATTGACGGGTTGGAATCGACCCATTTCACCTACACAGATGCCTCGGGCAACTTCACACTTGAGCCCGTTCCTGCGGGTCGATTCTTTGTCCATATTGACGGGCATACCGTGATGACCGCCGAAATAGGTGGTGTACCCACGCCCACAACCTTTCCGGGGGGTCCCTATTATCCCTTTGTAGGGAAGGCTTGGACGGGGCATGCGGGTTTGGATACGAATGTGGGAGATGTGCACCTTCCGTTGGTTTTGCCAGGAACATTGCAGTCTGTGAGTGAGACGCAGCCAACAACCATTCACTTCCCGCAAGCCGTTGTGGATCTTCATCCCGAGTGGGCGGATGTATCCATAACGGTTCCGGCCAACTCGCTGTTTGCCAATGATGGAACCACAGGTGGCATGGTGGGGATTGCTCCGGTAGATCCCCAAAGATTGCCTGGACAATTGCCTCCGGATCTGAACCCCGCCATTGTGATCACGGTTCAAACCAACGGGCCTAGTAACTTCAGCACACCCGCACCTGTTTGCTTTCCCAACCTTCCCGACCCTCAATCAGGCATGCTTGCGGGTCCGGGTACAGCCATGGCACTGCTGAGTTTCAACCATGACTCGGGCCGGTGGGACCATGTGGGTACAGCCACCGTCAATCAGGACGGAACCATGGTGTGCTCAGACGAAGGTGTGGGCATCACGGCGCCAGGATGGCACCTCTCGGTACCTTGTAGTCCAACCAAACTGCACAACCCCAAGTACCAGTGCCGGAAAGACTGCGCCTTGTCGATTGTGTGGGGCATCATTGACTGCGCTTTGAGTTTTATTCCGGGAAGCGGCATCCTTCGTTGTGCCCTGGGCATTGTGCTCTCAGCGGTCCAGATAGCCCGCGACTGCCTGAACGATCCGGCCTCTGCTGGCTGCGTGATTTCAGCCATCGCCAATTTTCTGTCGATCCTATCTGCGGAATGTTTGGGGGCCATGGCACACAATATACCTGCGTTGGGACAGATACTCGCCTGTGGCGGGGGTGCAGCGGGTGCAATTGCCGCGTGTTCCTGTCTCGTCGACAAGGGTGGCGAACCTTGGCAGCCTCGAATTGATGCAGAGTTGGCCTTTTTCAGTGCTTACCACGACTATGCATTGGAGGTATTGGGGGACCCCGTATGGACCTCTCTGGACCCCAACGATACCGACCATTTTGTGTCGCGGGCCCAAACCACTGAAATCCTGGAGACCATTTTCAGTGCCGCAACCAATGGCATCGATACCAGTGAAGCGGCGGCGATCTTGGCCCTTCCTCGGCCAAGCGATATTACCGCAGTAGATGTTCAGGCATTGATCGACCGATTCAATTTGACGCTAGACCTTTGGGGTCAGGGCATCTTTACCCATGCGCAAGCGGGTACCATAGCGTTTATCGACCGCGACGCGTTGATGGCTGACCTCGATCAGATCGAAACCATGATTCAAGACTTGCAAGCGATGAGCATTGACGAATTCGACTTGACCGAGCCAGGCGAACAATATGCGGCCTTCGCCAATGAGGAATTGGATGATCCTGAAGAACTGGATCCCAAGGGCGTGTTTTACCGACTAAGCGCGCGCCCCTTAGAGGATGTGTTGACGCCGCCTCCCAACTTTGGTCAGTTACAGAGCGGAGGGGCATCTGGAATCGTGACCTTGAGGCCCAAGACACCTTTTGACATGGCCTACTACGATCCGGTCCGCCAATCCTACAACCATCGTTTTATCTATTCGAATGCGAATGGCGTGGAAACACCGATGCCCGTCACCAGTTTGTATGCACTCCCAGAACTGGATGGCAGTGTGAGTGCCGAGGATTTGGATGGAGACCTGTTACACAATCTGGCCGAGTCAGTGGTAGGAACAGACCCCATGAACCCGGATACCGATGGTGACGGCATCGAAGATGGCGTTGAAGTGGATTTTGGTTTGAACCCATTGGACGGGTTGCTCCTGAACCTGGGTGTCGTTTTTCAGGTCAACACGGTTGATGCACAAGATGTGGATGTGGATGACCAGCACATAGTACTGTCGCACGGAACCTATGGCATCACTTTGTTCAACGCTTTTAATGGTATGGATCCACGCATCATGGCTCAGGTCAACACCCCCGGTCAGGCGTTGGATGCGGCGCTTGCCGGCGACCTGATTGCAGTGGCGGATGGTTCCTCGGGCGTCACATTGATCGACATAAGCGATCCAGCTGCGGCGGCGATTATCCAGTCCATCCCTTTAGGTGGGTCCGCTCAAGCCATAGATGCAATGCTGGACCTAGCCTATGTGGGCTTGGATGTGAACATGTTGGCCGTGGTCGATGTGCGCTCCGGTTCCGTGATAGGTCGATTGAATATGCCCTACCCGGTGGTGGATGTGGTTGCAGGAACGGAAGCTGTCTATGTGGCTCATGTGGACCGAATTTCGGTCGTGGATAAGTTGGGTGCCAGTCTTTTGTTCACCACGCCTGCCCTAGGGACACCTTCGATCACCCATCTCGCGCTTGGTAAAGGGACTCTGTTTGCCATGCACGGTAGCGGCTATGCCACGTTGGACCTGACCGACCCGATTATGCCTACCTTGGTGTCTAATGCGCACAGTGGCCAGTTCTGGCGTGACATGGCATTGAACGGAAGTGGCTTGGGTGTGGCTGGCGTGAACTCGCTGGGCGGCGGGGGTATTGAAGTCTACGATGTGAGTAATCCTGCCCAAACCATCACACCAGCGCAAGAGTCCTTTGTGTTTGCAGCCAGAGTGAGAGCCGTGGAAATCACTAACGGTCTCGCGTACTGTGCCAGTGACAGCGGCTTGCTGGTGGTGAATTACCTGGCCTACGACGCCATGGGCGTGGCACCCGTCATCGCTCTCGACGGTCCGCTCGCCAAAGGCGCATGGATGTTGGAGGAGGGGAGCGCTTCCTACATATCTGCTGATGTAATGGATGACGTTCAGGTGCGTCACGTGAAGTTTTATCGTGACGGGGAGCTTGTCCACACCGATGCGTCGTATCCCTTCACCTATTCCTTTCAGGCGCCGCTGCTGAGCCAACAGGCGTCCATGGAGATTCAGGCCAAGGCCATTGATACTGGCGGCAACTCGGGATGGTCGGCCACGCAGTTGATCGACCTGACTGCGGACGTAACAGCCCCTCAAGTCATGAGTAATCTTCCGGTCATTGGACAGCGAACCGTGAACCTGATTTCAGCATTCATGAGTGAGTCACTCAGTGCTGCAACTGTGAATCCTGCCTCTTTCCTGGTGGTGGAAGCTGGTCCCGATGGACTGTTTGATACCGGCGACGATGTGGTGGTTAACCCTTTCAAAGTCCAATTCGATTCCGGTGTCAACCGAGTGGATTTTGTGACCTCGGGCCCTTTGAGTGATGGCTCATACCGAGCCACGCTGACCACAGCCATCACCGATCAAGTGGGCAATCCCTTGCCGGCGGATCATCGTTGGGTCTTCCGTGTGGCCGATGCCGTGTTTTGGATCGCGGGCAGCGGTGACTTTCAGGCGGGACTCAATTGGAGTGACGGCATGGTTCCGGGCCCCAGTGACCACGTGATCATCGACGCGCCAGGAACACCTACCATCACTTTGGCCACCGCACCGGCACGAACCGTAGGTTCCATGGAAGTACACGATGCACTGGTACTGCAGGGCGGTGACCTAACGACTTCGGTTTTGGACATCTATGGATCAGTGGACATTCAGAACGGCCGCATAAGCCAAGCCGAGCTCAACAACACGTTCGGTGGATCGTTGATTGTTGGGACCACGGGTGTTGGCAGCTATTCTGCCGTATTGAACAACGTCACATTAAACGGGGCGCTGAACAATTCCGGTCGCCAAACCAGTATTACGGGTTCATTTTTCTTGAATGGTGATATGTGGCTGTCCGGGACCGGCATGGTGATGAACGGCCCCTTGATTGATGGGACGGGTACCATCCATCTATCATCCACCTACATCACAACCAATATCGGGACGTACACCATCGGTGCGGGGATCAGTGTCGTAGGCCAGCAGGCGAACATGCAAGGGACACCGGTCAATTACGGCACGATCACTATGAATGGCGGCACCCAATGCACCATCTACAACCTGCAAAACCACAATCAGTTGACGGTACAGAACACGGCTTGCACCTTGAGTGGCGGTCAGAATCACGCCAATGTTCAGGCCCAAGATGCCGCGCTCACCCTGGCTGGAACGTTTGAGAACCTGGGCGACATGGACTTTGTCAACACGCATGTGCGAATGGGCATGAGCGGACCTTATCAACCCAGTCAACTGGGTAACTACACGCGCAGTGGCACCACACGTATCGAGATACTCGGCCACATGGACGTAAATCCAGGCCTTTTGCTGGATGCGAATACAGGGAGTTGGGAACTCTCAGGGTCAGTGGACGCAGTGGTGTCGAACGGGTTCATTGAAACCCAAGATGGGGCGCAACTCATCTTGTTACAGATGCCCGACAATGATCCAGCCACCTTGCGCAACATCGAATTGAGAACCGATATCACGCTTGGCTTCAAAACCATGCTCAAGTTTGATAGTGGCCTGACGCTGAACAATGCCACGATTACCGTGGCGGGTAATGTCGCGTACCTTCAAGGTGCTCGATTTGCCTGCGGTGCCGCAGGACTACAAACTGTCGACGGAGTGGGTCTGATTCAGGTGACCACTTCCGGTGGAAATGACGTGTTCTACGGTAGTAGCTCCAACCAGATCCGGATTGGGCCCGGCATCACCGTGGTGGTAAATGGCGGAAACGTGGGCAGCTACACACACCTGATTAACCAAGGCCTGATAGAGAAAAACGGCGGTAGCGGAGAATTGGTGCTGCGCGGTGAGTACGGATTCACCAATGAAGGAACCATCAGACAAACCTTGGGGCCCATGCGAGCCAAGGAACCGATCTCTAATTCAGGGTTGATAGATATCTTGGCAGGTCAAAACTTGGTGCTGGACAAGAACCTGACCTGTAACTCCAGCTCCACGCTTCAAACATCCATCGCCTCACTTTCGAGTTATGGTCGATTTACGGGACATGTCACTAATTCAGCCGTCACTTTGGACGGAACGCTTGCTATTCAACTGGAGGGCGGATACGTACCCAACCTTGGGGACACGTTTACGTTGATGACGGCCAGCTCCATCACTGGTAGCTTCGCTTCAATCACCCATGCATCTCTTGGCAATGGCACCCAATTCCAGGTGACGGTCAATGCGGCTTCGGTGGTCTTGGAGGTGGTTCCCGAGTAAGCGACCCATTTGAGAGCGACTTCGATTTCCTTTCAAAGATCCTTTTTGCGATAAGGGCGTGCTCAGATTCGTCCTTCCAAATGGTTCGGGTTTAAGGGCCAAGCGGCGTCCATGTCGCTGTCGCCAAATACGGTGACGCTTCTGCGTTTATGAGTATAACTCCTTTGTTTTCTGTACAATAGACGCCTTCTCGAATGATAGCGTCTTGGCATGAACCGTGCCCTTACACGGTCCTATGTGGCGGAATGCTCTTACACCCAAATCCCTGTTCTTGACTTTGACTGCAACATGTTTCGTGGGGTTCCGACTCCACGCTTTGCTCTCAGCGGATTCACTTGGAGTGTTCCCGGATACGGATGCCTATTTGAATGTAGCGGAACGCAGCATATTCAGTCTTGGATTTTGGGCCCACAAGCCCGCAGGCCTGCCCTTACTAGTCAAGGTATCTGGAGGAAATGTCCACGTTGTGGTGTGGCTCCAGTGGGTCTTGAGTTGTGTTGCATGGATCTGTTTTGCCCATGCGATGTATGTGTCGCAGCGCTCTTTCTTGCGTTTCTTAGGTTGGGTGGTCGCGCTGATGTTGGGTCTTGGCACACAATTCTGTGGCTGGGATTCAGTCGTACTCTCTGAGAGCTTGGCAGTCACGTGTTCGGTGGCCGCGATAAGCGCTTGGATTCTGTGGTCGAAGTCCCCTAATGTGAAGAACCGTTGGATGGTTTGTTTGGTGACTTTAATTTGGATCATGACGCGCGATATTCATGCCTATCTGGGTAGCTTGATTGCCTTTGTTTTGCTGGTCCATTGCGTGTGGCGAAAAAGGCTTGGACATGAATTCGCGCTGTCCGCCACCTTATTGGCTTGGGCATTGATCCAACTGCATTTCGCGACCCTTGGCCAGCGGTTTTTGTTTCCCGTTCAGAACGTGATGAGCATGCGCATATGGGTTGATCCCGACCGTGTGGCTTACTTCCAACAGGAGGGCATGCCGTGGAATGCTCAGGTACAAAAACATGCCGGTGAGTCGGCCGGTGAGTATGTCCATCAGCCGTATATGGTTCCCATGGCCAACTGGCTCTTGGAAAGGGGTAAGGGGGCCTATGCAGGATTTCTGATCTCTGAGGCAGAATGGGCCACAGAAGCCCTGTTTGAGCCCACCACGCTCAACCAGCTGGTTCGTCCCGGTATCCAAACCTACTTCCCTGTAGGTTTTGATCCGCCACTGGGAGAGTCCTGGAACAACTGGCTAACCCTCCGGCGATTTCCCCATGCGGTGTTGTTGCTGGGCATGTGGCTGGCTGGGGTACTGTTTGTCTTGTCAAGGCGGCCGGATAGATATGTGGCCATTGGTACATTTGCAATATTTTTCCCAGGCGCATTTTTGGTCTATCACGGAGATGCTATCGAAGTAGCGCGCCACAGTCTGACCGTGAGCTTGTTTTTTTGTCTGGGTTTCTGGCTGATGGCGTTCCAGTGTGTGGATGAATGGATGCGACGACTGCAAGGGTTCGTCGCGTCCGCTTCAGGTTACATACTGGATGATTCTGGAGAGGCAAGTGCCCAGTCGAGGATGGCTTCCAAGGAACTGCGCCAGTGACTCCAGCTCGGTGCACCTGCCGTTTCGATTACTTTCATCTTGGCATCTTTTTGAGATAGCATCTCGATCAATGCGCGACTGTCGGCTTCGGCCTGGATACCAGGGAAGTTGTAGTCGTTGGACGACACCTCAACGAAAAATCGCAAATTGGTGCTTTGCGTTTCGCCGAGAATGGCGCGGAGGTCAGTCCCCATGTCGCCAAAGAAGACAAATGATTGATTGATCACCGTACCGAAACTGTTTGGTTGTTTCAGTGCAGCATATGTGGACATGACTGCGCCACGCCCGACACCCATGATGCTTCTGTCCTTGGCTTGATCTTTCAGGCGATAGGTTTTGTTCAAGTAGGGTACTAACTCTTCAGCCAGAAACTGTGCATAGCTCGCGCGTTGGTCTCCTGCGTGGTCACCACTGAGTGTGGGCAGGAACGCGACAACCGCTTTTTTGTTCTTGAATAGATTGTCTAAGGACCGGTCCATCAACCCTATGGAAAGGGCCTGATCGTTGGTGTTCACGATGAGCGGATATGACCCGTCCGATTCGTCGTATCCTGCGGGCAAATAGACTTTGAAGGTCATGTCTGCCTGCAGCAGATCACTTTTGAGAGATTGTTCTTCAACACGGCCTACAGGACCTGTCGGTGGTTCGAGATGTGAGGGTACGGTCCACTGTGGCATGCGCAGTTCGTTTCGTGCACGCCTTCCTTCTCCGACTACGAAGGGGTTCTTGGCGTCCAATTGAGGGTCTCCAAACACACTGAAGTGGTATTCCCAATGACTGGCTGGATCCAGCTTTTCTGTTAACACGAATAGTTTGGTGCCTGGAACTTGGTACAGGGGTTTTTCCTCTTCGAATCCGCGTGCCAGTCCCAAGTCTGCGAAGTCACCATAGGCCAGGTAGTGAACTAGGTCCCCTTCGATGAGGGGTGTGGTTTTGATTTCGTTCCATTTCTTTTCCGCCTGCTCGGCCGCGTTCTGGGCTTCTGCCAATGACTGAACCCACTGCCCGAACACGCCCATGAATTCTGGTGTTTCGGGTGCGGCCTTGACGACGGGCATCGCTTTGTCGGTAATGCGAATGGCTGCCAGCTCTTTCAGATTCCGGGCATAGAGCATGCCGTTGGCATAGGAGACGGGCGTATAAGAATCCTGATCGAACACCTTGATCCGAGCTATCTCTCGGTATTCATTTGGGTTACAAGCTACGGCCACCAAGTCGCCATCGTCACTGATCGTGAGCAGATGCCCATCCATGAGGGTAAGGGCTTTACCACTGGGCGGTCTGGACCGCCAGTTCACCGATCCGTCTGCAGGATTGATGGCGCTGAGGAAGCGCGCCTTAAAGCCGTAAATTGCGTCTCCATGGGGCATGGGTATGGCATAGGTGCGCCCAAACACGTCACCGCGCCAGACTTCGGTCAGAGCACCTTCGCCTTGATCATTGAACGATAATTTGAAGTAGGCCCCTTCCCGGGTGGTGGAAATGACCACACCATCGGTACCGTGAAACACGGGCACTGTATAGCTCTCGTTGTCGAGGACTTTGTGTTCGGATTGCCAGAGTACCTTGCCTGACTCGGGATCCAGAGCCATTAAGTTGTTATCTGTGACAGCCAGAACTTTGTCTTGCCAGAGAATGGGGGTTTGGTAGGTTCCGGTGTCGCTGCCCGAAGTCCACAGCAACTCGCCATTAGTCCGATGGAGCGCAGTAAATGTGCGTCCTTCGCCGTCGCCTGTCATCACGATAACCCGGTCCTTGAGTACCAGGGGTACGGTGGCAAAGCCGTAGTGGGGGACCCTCGCCGGGAGGTCGTCACCGAGTTTGTGTTTCCAGACTTCTTGGCCATCGTTCAGATTGACACACACCAGAACGCCGTGGGGATCCAGAGCAAACACGTGATTGTCGTCAATCACAGGGGTACTGGTGGGTCCGTCTTGTGAGCCGCTATGTCCTTTGTAGACAGGGCCGAATAAGGTGCGCCACATCTCTTTGCCAGTTTTGGCATCGAACGCGGTCAGAATATCTGAAGTTTCGTCTGAAAACATGGTGACACCTTTACCGTCGACCAAGCTGATGGCTGAGTATCCCGAACCCAACTCTCGCTTCCAGGCGACTTCAAAACCGAATGTCCCTTGCAATTTCCCCGCAGTTACCACCCCGTCTCGGTTGGGTCCGCGGTAATCCGGCCAGTCCGAGCACCAACCAAAAGAAATCGTCAGCAGAAGCACAAAGACCGCTTTCATGGCACACCTCGATTGTCTGGGAATCCTGATTGAATTGTACGCGAGCGCGAGGTGAATGTTGTCGGTTTTTACGATGGAACAATTACTCACGCGATAGACGCGAAGTCCAGATGAAGGGAAAACAAGGCCAATCTAAAAAATAGGCGTTCTGGGTTTCTATCGTGCAGTTCACCGATGAGTTAGACTCAGTTATGGACCTCGTGACTGCTGTGGGAATTGGCATACTTGTGGGCGGTGCCGCCGCTTTGAGAGGCTTCATCCGCCGAGCCCGCAAGACCAAAGACCAAACTGTAGCTCAGAATGGAAAGACATTTGATGAAGAAAGTTGCAGGATCACATTTGAGCCGCCTTTTTTTTGGGACTTGGAAATCGTGAGGGAACCGATATCACCCCACAGCATTGACACGGGTGATGGGATTTTTGATAGGGTCTTCAACATACAAACAAGTGCGCCTGATGATCTTGTTTACCTGAGTCAGCGCGTTCGAGATCAGTTGTTGTGCACGAACTGGGGCGAAATCAATCGTCTGGATTGCAGTCATGTTTTGGTGCTTTCGCCCATCAAGGGTCCATCATTCGACAAGTGGATGAACGAGTTGAGAGGACAATTAGCGGCAACGATGAGTGATACCGATCTTGTTGCTTTGGCAACAGGCGACGATGCACCGGCGATTCGATTGGCCGCAGTAAACAGATTGTGTGGCAAACCCGATAAACATCCCGAGGTGTTTGATCATTGCATCAACGACAGTGACATTCGGGTTGTGTTGCGGGTGGCCAAAGTTCTAGGACCTGCCGCCGAGCGGCCTTTGATCCTTGCCTTTGAGTCGTCTGATTTGAACTCTCGGCGTGCTATTTTGCGGCAATTGCTGGCTTTTGGGACGTCGACCAGTCTGGAATTTGTAAGAAATCAGGCTGGGCAGAAAGCGGAGCAGGCATTGGCCTGTTACGCGATGGGATTGCTCGTAAGAGCGGGTTTACCCGTTGATATAGACCTGTGTTTAAAACAGTTATCGCGTTCAAGGCGTGTGACAGACCGAAAGGCCTGGCTCAGGCTTTTGAGCAAACTCAAATATGAGTCGATGGTGCCACTCTTGGAAAACGTGATTAAGAATGATCGATCTTTTAGAGGTCGTGCATGGGCGGCCGAGAGATATACGCGACTGCGCGGTCGAGATGGCCTGGAGTTTGTGCTCAAGGCGCTTGACGGGGAAAAGAACGAGACCATGAAACGCATCCTTATGAATGCCCGTGATGAGATGCGCAACATGCCTGCAGCTGAAGTTGGGTTGATTTCGGTTGCGGGCGAAGCGGGTATGATCTCCGTCGCTGAAGATCGAGGCGAGCTCTCGTTGCAGAAGACGGTGCAACGTCGAAAAAAGCCGGCTAATTCTTGAGTCGGTAGCCGGTTTTGAAGATCCAGGCGATGATGGCGAAGCCCACCGTGAGGAACAACGCGATCATCGCGATGCTCACACTCAAATGCACATCCGAGTGCTCATAGAAACTCCAACGGAAGCCACTGATCAAATAAACTACGGGATTGGCCAAAGAGATCTTGCGCCATAACTCAGGCAACATGTCGATGCTGTAGAAACTCCCACCCAGAAATGCCAAAGGCGTGATCACCAGCAAAGGAATCAGTTGCAGCTTCTCAAAACCATCGGCCCAAATGCCAATGATGAAGCCCAACAAACTGAAGGTGACGCAGGTCAGTGCCAGGAACGCGACCATCCAGATCGGATGCTTTACTTCCAGTGGTACGAAGAAACCGGCCGTGAACAAAATGATGATCCCAATAACAAACGATTTGGTGGCGGCTGCACCTACGTAACCCATCAACACTTCCACGAACGAGAGCGGGGCCGAAAGGAGCTCGTAAATAGTGCCTGCGAATCGCGGGAAGTAGATACCAAACGAGGCGTTGGCTACGGACTGGCTGAGGACCGTCATCATAATCAGGCCAGGCACAATGAAGGCCCCATAACTAACCCCGTTGATGTCGTTGATGCGTGAGCCAATCGCGGAACCGAAGACCACGAAGTAGAGCACGGTTGAAAGGACGGGTGAGGCGATGCTTTGACCCAAGGTCCGGAATGTACGCGACATTTCAAATCGGTAAATAGCCTTAATGCCTTGGAAATTCATGATGCACGCACCAAATCGACGAAGATCTCCTCAAGCGAGCTTTGACGGGTACTGATGTCGCGATAGAGGATGTGATGAGCTTTCAGGCAGTCCAACACGTCGGTTACGCCGTTATCTTCTTGCAGTGTGTCATAGGTGAATACCAGTTGACTTCCCCCAGCGGCGAGGCTGATGTTCTTGCCGCACAATTCGGGCGGGACAGTTTCCAATGGGTGTTGAAGCTCAAACACCATCTCTTTCTTGCCCAGCTGCTTCATGAGCTTATTCTTTTCTTCGACCAGGAGCAATTTGCCCTTGTGAATCACCCCCACGCGGTCGGCCATTTCTTCCGCCTCCTCAATGTAGTGGGTGGTGAGGATAATCGTCACACCGGTTTCTCGCAATTCATGGACCTGGTCCCACATGGACTTGCGCAGTTCCACGTCTACGCCTGCTGTGGGTTCATCGAGAAACAGGACTTGAGGTTCATGGGACAGCGCCTTGGCAATCATCACCCGACGCTTCATCCCGCCTGACAGCATGCGAATTTGGTTGTCCTTTTTGTCCCATAAACTAAGTCTTTTGAGGATGGACTCAATCAAGGCGGGATTGGCTGATTTCCCAAACAGGCCGCGGCTGAAACTGACCGTGTTCCACACCGTCTCGAAGGCATCTGTGGTGAGTTCCTGAGGCACCAGACCTATGCATGACCGTGCTTGACGGTACTGGGTGCAATGGTCGAATCCGTTAACGGTGATCTGCCCGGCACTCAGGTTCACAATGCCGCAGACCGCATTGATCAATGTGGTCTTTCCGGCACCGTTAGGTCCCAAGAGGGCAAATATCTCACCTTGATAGATCTCCAAGTCAATGGGCTGAAGTGCCCGAAAGCCACCCGGATAGACCTTCTCGAGTCCTTGAATGGCAATTGCTGTTTTGGGTTCTGTCATGCTTGCTCCCGACCCTTGGGTTACGCGCATCATAGCCGAAACCCCGAATACTGAGAGTTCTTAACTCACTGCGGCGTGCCTGATCTCCAGATACTCGTCAAATGATTTCAGGTAATCGTGTGCTTGTCCATCAGCACCGATTTCGATGACCCGAGAGCAGACCGTTTGTGCCAACTCGTGATCGTGAGTCGTAAACAAGATACAACCAGGGAATTGGGCCAAGCCCGTATTGAGAGCGGTGATCGACTCCAAATCCAAGTGGTTGGTGGGTTCGTCAAATATCAACACGTTGGCGCCCGACATCATCATTCGGGCAAACATGCAGCGGACTTTCTCGCCGCCGCTCAGAACATTGGCCTTCTTGGAGGCTTCATCACCGGAGAACAACATGCGACCCAGGAAACCACGTAAGTAGTTATCGTCATCGAAACCTTCCTTGGCCCACTGACGCATCCAATCCACCAGTGACAGATCGTTTTCAAAGAAATGGTCGTGCTCCTTGGGAAAGTAGGATACCGATGTCGTTTGGCCCCATTTGATGTGACCTTCCAGCTCGTCGCCCGTTAATGCGTCAAACAGGGCCGTCAGGGCTAGCGGGTTGCCGGTGAATACGACCTTCTCGTTCTTCATTATGCGGAAGGTGGCCGAATGCACTAGTCCGCCATCTTCGCCAGCAATGGACAGGTCCTCCACGTACAGGACGTCTTTGCCGATCTCACGGTCCGGCTTGAAATGGATGTAAGGATACTTGCGCGAGCTGGGAACGATGTCTTCGAGCACGAGTTTGTCGAGCATCTTTTTGCGCGCCGTGGCCTGACGCGCCTTGGACGCATTGGAACTGAATCGCTGAATAAACGCTTTGAGGTCTGCGATCTTGTCTTCCTTTTTCTTGTTGGCATCCCTCACTTGGCTCAAAGCCAGCTGGCTGGACTGATACCAGAAGTCATAGTTACCCACGTAGAGCTTGATCTGGCGGTGGTCAATATCGGCGGTGTACGTGCAGACACGATTGAGGAAGTGACGGTCGTGTGAAACCACCAAAACCGTGTTTTCAAATTGGTAGAGAAACTCTTCCAACCAGTCAATGGAATCCATGTCCAAATGGTTGGTGGGCTCATCCAGCAGGAGTACCCCAGGATTACCGAACAGCGCCTGCGCCAACAAGACACGCACTTTGAGGGTGTCTTCCATATCTCTCATCAATTTTTCGTGCAGATCGGTGCCAATGCCCAGACCCTGCAATAGGGAACCTGCCTCAGACTCCGCTTCCCATCCGTTCAAATCGGCAAACTCACCTTCCAATTCAGATACGCGAATGCCGTCTTCGTCATTGAAGTCGGGTTTTGCATAGAGCGCGTCCTTCTCCTTCATAATGGCGTAGAGACGCTCATGACCCATGATGACGGTTTCCAAAACTGCATATTCGTCATAGGCAAAATGGTCTTGTTTCAGTACGGCCACACGTTCGCCGGGGGTTACCTGCACGCTACCGGTTTGCGGTTCAATCTCGCCCGAAAGGATCTTGAGAAAAGTGGACTTGCCCGCACCATTGGCACCGATGATGCCGTAGCAGTTGCCGGGTGAAAAGCTGATGTTGACGTCCTCGAAAAGGGTCCGGCCGCCATATCTCAAACTGACGTTAGTTGCTGAAATCAAGAGTGCTTCCTGTCTGGCGGCGGATAATGATCTGAACAGTCCCGCGTGGCCATGGATGTGTGTTTGCCTGAACAGCGCTCAAAAAAATGCGCGTAGACATGAAGTATACCACGGAAATTGGCTATGCGCTGCTCGTCATAGGCCTGTCATTTCTGATAGATTACGCCTATGTATGTTCCAGATCGTTTCCAGCAAGTTGACCATCTGATGATCCAGGAATTGGTGGATGCCTACCCTATGGGAACGCTGGTCGTGCCCACAGACGCTGGGTTTGAGGCGCACCACTTGCCTTTTGAATGGGATCGGGGTGCCTCAGGGGCTGGTGTGTTGCGCAGCCATATCGCCAAGGCCAACGACCTGTCACGCACCCCTCCCTGCGAGGCCCTGGTGATCTTTCAGGGGCCAAATGGATATATTTCGCCGGCATGGTATGTGTCCAAACCCAAGGATCAGGAGGTGCCTACGTGGAATTATGCCGCCGTGCACATGAGGGCAAAACTGCGCGTCGTGGATGATCAAGCTTGGTTGCGTGAATTGTTGCAGCGTACCGTGTCTCGGTTTGAATCGAGCCTCACACCCAGCTGGTATTTGGAAGGTATTTCGGAAGGCTATTTCTCGCGCCTTTTGAAAGCGATCTGCGGATTGGAATTGGAAGTGATCGACGTCCAGGCCAAATGGAAAATGAGCCAAAACCGCACGCAACAGGACCTGTCCGGAATCTTCGGCGGGTTGGAATCGACGCAGCCTGACTTGGCAGCATTTATGCGGTCGTTTCATAAGGTTGTTCAAGGTCAAATCGAGACACCAAGCTGACTTGATCGCCTTGGAAACAGATGCGGTTTCGACGTGGCTCAGTGCTCATTGCCGGGCATCAGGGCTCGCATCCTTGCGGATAGCCAGGGGATGAGTTGACTGAGGTCTGGAAATGACATGGTCAACAGACCCTCTGGGGAGAGCTGAATGGAGCGGTCCTCCTTCATCCACTCGATTAAGACCTGACTGCGGACTTCGGCAATGGGATCGAATTGGATCTTTAGCATGGATCCCTCTCGGTCCACCGAACGAATGCGCATAGCTGCCAGCTCACCTTTCAACCGAGACTCCTGGAAAGCCAGATCCACTTCTTCGGGGATACTGCCGTAGCAGTCTTCGATTTCAGCGCGGACCTGTTCCCTTTCAGCTTCCGACCTCGCACTGTAGATCAGCTTAAAGTAATGAAGTCTCTGATTGGTACTTTCCACCAGCGATCGGGGAATCCCTGACCCCAGCTTGAGGCTCAGTTCACAGTCGTTGGTGTCTTCGATGGGTGTTCCGCGAACGTCGGCGATGGCCTCCTCTAGTAACTTGATGAATAGCTCATACCCAATTGCCTGAATGTGACCGGCCTGCTCTGGTCCCAACATGTTGCCTGCGCCCCTTACTTCCATGTCCATGGCGGCAATTCTGAATCCAGAACCCAAGTCCGAGAACTCTTCCAGCGCGGCAAGTCGTGTGCGCGCTTCAGGCGTCATCTGGGCTTTGGGGGGCACCATCAGATAGGCAAATGCCGATCGGTCAGACCGGCCAATGCGTCCCCTGAGTTGGTAGAGTTGGCTGAGACCGAAATGATCCGCCCTATTGATAATCATGGTGTTGGCATTCGGGATGTCCACGCCGTTCTCGATGATGGTCGAACATACCAAGACGTCGATCTCGTGTTTCATAAAGGCAATCATCACGCGTTCCAGTTCGCGGCTGTCCATTTGACCATGAGCCATACCCACTCGTGCCTGGGGTACCAGCTCGGCCACCGAGCGCGCGACTTCCAGCATGTTCTCCACCCGGTTGTGAATGAAGTACACCTGGCCTTGTCGGTCCAGCTCAAAGCGGATGGCATTCTCAACCACACCATCGCGAAACACCATGACCGAGGTACTAATGGCCAGGCGGTTAATGGGTGGCGTTTCGATGATTGAAATGTCGCGGATACCCGTCATCGCCATGTTGAGTGTGCGGGGAATGGGTGTGGCGGACATGCTAAGGATATGGGCACGTTTGCGGAGGTTCTTAAGGGCCTCTTTGTGTCCTACACCGAATCGCTGTTCTTCGTCAATGATCACGCCACCCAGGTTCTTGAAGCCCACATCCTTACTCAACATGCGGTGCGTGCCGATCAGGATATCGACTTGTGCCAGTTTGGCCTCGGCAAGGATCTTCTTGATCTCTTTGGCGGGGGTGAACCGGCTTATCCAGGCGATTCTCAGCGGAAACGCGGCGAAGCGGCTCTTAAAGGTCATGTAGTGCTGAAATGCCAAGACGGTCGTCGGACATAAGACGGCCACCTGGAATCCGTCAATGGCCAGTTTGAAGGCCATTCGCATGGCGACTTCTGTTTTGCCGAATCCCACATCGCCCACAAGCAAGCGATCCATGGGTTTTTCGCCAGATTCCAGGTCGGTCTTGATTTCATCAACCGATCTCAACTGGTCGGCTGTGGGTTCAAATTCGAAACTGTCCTCGAACTCCTTCTGCCAAGTGCTGTCCGGGCTACATTTGAGGCCGTGTACAACGGCTCGTTGTGCATAGAGCTTCACCAGATCGATGGCCAACTTTTGAACGGCTTTGCGGGCCCTTGTGCGGGTGTTGACCCAAGCCGTACCACCAAGTTTGTCGAGCGATGAACCGCTTTGAGATCCGCCATGCCGTTGGATTTTGTGAAGTTGGTGGAGTGCGACATAGAGCCGATCATTACCGCGATATTCAAGCGCCATCATCTCGCTGCGTTGACCACCGGCTTCCACATCAACCAAACCGAGGAATCGACCAATGCCGTGATCAGCATGCACCACAAAGTCGCCAACTTTCAGGTCGCGAAGATCGGTCACAAATGATTTTTTGCTGGATTTGCGTTGGGGTGCGCGTTTGCGCTGGGCCGGGAACAGGTCTCGATCGCTCAAGACGGCAAGTTTGCGGTCCATCCACTCGAACCCTTTGTCCAAGTGACCGCGGGCAATATATAGACCGGGACGACGCGTATCTTGAAGCGGGAAGTCCAGATGACGTGCCTGAATGCCGCGCTCTTCAATCATCTCAAACAAACGGTCGTAGCTGCCTTTGGAGGTACACACGATGACCACCACGTAGCGTTCCACGTGCTGGAGCCACTCATTGAGTGCGCGTAGTGGCTCTGCCTCATATCGCACCAGTGGCCGGGTTCCGATTTCTGTTTCTCCTCGACCCAAAGATAGGTGATGACTGAAGACACAAGTTCTTGGTGTGCGAATCTCCGCGCGATCCAATCCCCACAGGGTCAGGGGATCCGCGAATATTTGCTTACCACTCTGAGCTTGCTCGGACTGGAGCACCAAGTCTTGATACAACTCGCCTAGTTCTGCCTGAATGGCATCGGGATCATCGAAAAAGACCATCCCCTGCTCCGGTAACTGATCGAGCACGTGAGTGGTCTTGTCAAAAAAGAAACGAGTCCAATGCTCGAAACCAGGAAACGTACGATGGGTTTTGAGCGTCTGCACAAGTTCTAATAGGTGGGGTCTAGCGGAAGTCTTGTTCCAAGTCTTGCCCGCTACCTGTGCAAACATGTCGCGGTCTATGTCTTTGGGTAGCCATGCACCATGTGGTGGGATCAACGTGCGTTTGAGTTGTTTGACCGTGAGTTGGTTTTCGGGATCAAAGGATCGGATGTCTTCAATTTCGTCATCAAAAAACTCGATCCTAAACGGCTTCTCAGCTGTCATGGGAAACACGTCGAGGATACCGCCTCGTTTGGCGAACTCGCCGGTTTGGCTGACCATCTCAACCCGTGCGTAACCCATTTCCGCCAGTTTCAACGCCAGTTTCGTGGGGTCAATTATGGCACCTACCTGTAATTTGATCAGCGGTCGGGCAATTCGGTCCGTCGGTGGTAGGGCTTCCACCAGGGCTGCAGGTTGCGTGATCACCACATCCCAGGCTCCATGGGCCAGCGCCATCAAGAATGCGAGTCGAGCCTGACTGACTGACTCGTGCAAATGCGTGTATAGGAACGGGCTCCCGTTCCGAGGTGGATAAGTAAATACTCTGGCCTGTGGGCGAAAGGTTTTGATGTTGTCAGCCACGGCTTGGAGATCAGCATGCCTCGTGGTGACCACTACCGTTTGCCGCTGTTGCTCGGCGATGTACAACGCCAGTGCAGAAGACCGAAGACCATGAACATCCAGCCGATCTTCGGCTTGTATTTTGAAGGTCTTCAAGGACTTAGGCCTGTCGCAGGGCGGTTGAAGATAGACCCTCGTAAGGATGGTGAGGTAGCCAATGCAATTGGGTTCGTCTGCTTGTTGCGTGTACCCAGAGCTGCGCATTGCTGGTCGCATCCATATCGGCTTCTCTCGGTACGACGTACAGATGGCGGATGCTCTTTATGAGTTTAGCGGCGTGCCACCAGCGGGGAAGGCTGGCCAGGCTGTCGGCTCCGATCACCAAGGAACGATGACGTGGTGGGAGTTTAGGGAACCAACCACAGGTGGGGTTTGGTTGTTCCAGACCGAGAAAACCGGGAAAGGTCCAGGCCCCTAGTTCATGAGCGTGCTGCTGGCATTGGCGATAGTGTTTCCAAGCACACGTGTCGTCATCGTTGGCCTTGAAGGGGCTGCGATCGGGCACCACCACCAAATCACCGTTATGTGTCGTTGCCGCCAACTCAATGCAAGCACTGTGACCGGCATGCCACGGGTTAAACGTGCCTCCATAAATGGCCATTCGAGTGAGTTTGCGCGGTACGGACCAGGGCCGAATGGTCTGGATCGGTGACTTCTGGAAGATGGGCCAGAATCTGCCAACTGCATCGCAAAGAATGGACCCGTGGTCAAAAGCCAGTTCTTCGATTTCGGAAAGTGTGCGCCACTCAGCACTTGCAGCATCATCGCCAGCATAAATGGGCAGCACGTCCTTCAATACCGCGAGGTAAGGTTGACTGACCGTCCAGCCTCGGGGATCCCGGCCTTTTGCGCCTCGGAGTGTGAGTGGGACTAGATGCGACTCATGCAAGGTCAGTCCGGTCTCCTCGCGCAATTCACGTAAGGCCGCCTGGATGGGTACTTCATGCGGATCGACAAATCCGCCCGGCAGCGCAAAATGGTGGCGAAAGGGATCTCTTGCTCTTTGAATGAGCAGAACACTGGTCTCGGCACCTGTGCCTGCCAGTACGACTGTGTCGACCGTTAGAGAGGGGAGCATTTACACAGTTGCGTGGTCCTCAAGTATCTTGACCACACAGGCTGTCAATTTCTTGGCGTACCCGATATGCAGAAACTCGTTGGGCCCATGCGCGTTACTGTTGGGTCCGAGTACCCCGGTTATCACGAATTGTGCGTTAGGGAACTTCTCGCCCAGCATACCCATGAACGGAATGGTTCCACCTTCGCCCATATGGACCGCAGGTTTTTCGTAGAACATCTCAGATGCCGCTGTGAGCGACTCATCCAACCAGGGTGCCAGTTCCGGGGCGTTCCAACCTGTGGCTGGCTCGTCGAAGTCCAAACTCACCTTGGCGCCATATGGAGGATCTTCGGTCAGAATGCGGGCCACTTCGTTTTGTGCTTGCATGCCGTTGAGTGTGGGCGGTAAACGTAGCGACAATTGGACCGCCGTGTACGGGCGCAACACGTTACCCGAACTCTCTAGTGGCGGCATGCCTTCCTGGCCTGTGTATGAGAGGGCAGCCCGCCAAGTTCGATTGAGTACCAGCTGAACTCGGTCTTTGTGCATGGGGCTCATGCCTTGAAGGAAGGGGAACTTGGCAAATACATCGTCGCCCAATGACTTTGCGGCCAGCTGTGCCTGGTCCACGCGCTGTTGAGGGATCTCTACTTTGAGCTTGGCGGGAAGGACTGTCCCCGTTTCAGGGTCTTCCAGCCGGCTCACCAATTGACGTAATACACGAAAAGAGGAAGGAACAATGCCGCTGGCGTCGCCAGAATGGACACCCTCGGTTAATACGTCCACGCGCAATGTAACGCCCACTAAGCCACGCAGGGAAGTAGTACTCCACAGTTGATCGTAGTTACCTGCACCTGAATCCAAACAGACAACCAGATCCACTTCGCCGATGGCGTTTTGGTGTCGATCCACGTAGAAAGGCAAGTCAGGAGAGCCACTCTCTTCAGAAAACTCAATCAAGATCACCGCGCGGGCATGCGGGATGCCTTGGTCGTGCATGGCCTTTAGCGCACACACCGATGCAAAAAGAGCGTAACCGTCGTCAGCACCACCCCGACCGTAGAGCTTGTCGCCTTCTCGGACTGGAATCCACGGGCCAAGTCCTTCTCTCCAACCGGTCATTTCTGGCTGCTTGTCCAAGTGACCATAAAGCAACACGGTTTTGTCAATCTGACCTGGAACATCAATCATAATAATGGGTGTGCGTCCTGGCACCTTGTCGATGGTGACTTTTGCACCGGGCAGGGGATGTTGATCAATCCATTCTTTAGCCAACTTCAATGCAGCGTCCATGTGTCCTGCAGTTTCCCATTTACTGTCAAATGACGGTGATTTGTTGGGGATTCGGATGTATTCGATGATGGGAGGAACGATGTGCTGCTCCCAGAAATCGTTGACAAAAGACTGTGTGCGTTGGCGATCGACCATGATGTATTCCTCCGTGCTGCAGGCGTTCGGCGCCTATCCTATCAGATAGTCCACCTGAAGTGGTCGATCAGCGTGAAAAGATGCCCCTGGCCACCATATCGCGGAGATGGTCGCGCAGCGCTTCTTCCCAGTGCCGCATGGGTTCGCCAGTCAATTGATTAAATCGACTGTTATCCAATACAGAAAACGCGGGTCGTTGAACCTTAGATTGGAAGTCGTATGCGGCGATGGGTTCCAGTTTGGCTGGTAGCCGCAGTTCATCAAAGATGACTCGGGCGAATTCGAACCAACTGGCACGCCCAGATTGCGTGATATGGAAAATGCCCTTGCCTTTGCTGGACAGTAACAGGCCGATGGCGCGAGCCAAATCCAGGGTGTAGGTCGGTGCCACCCATTCGTCATTGACCACCGTCACCCGATCACGAGTACGGCCCAAATGCACCATGGTCGTAACAAAATTCCCGCCCTTGGCTCGGGTTGGAACCGCGCCGTAAAGCCCACAGCTTCGAACGATGCTGGCATCCTTAGACCCATAGGCCTGAACCATGTGTTCTCCAGCGAGTTTAGTGATTGCGTAGGTACTCAGCGGCGCAGGAAGGTCGGATTCGGTGTAGGGTTTCTTTGTGCGACCATCGAAAACATAATCCGTGCTGAGATGACAGAGATGGATACGCCGATTCTTGCAAGCGATCGCCAGGTTTCGGGCACCGATGGCGTTCACTTCAAAAGCCTGTTGATAGTGATCCTCGCAGGCAGGCACGTTGTGATAAGCAGCGGTGTTGACGACATGTGTGGGCTTGACTGCCGCTAGTAACTTGTCGACCTCGTCAAAAGAGGTGATATCCAGGTCAGCGTGGGTGCAGGCGATTGGGTTTTCGATCTGTTGCATTAGGTCCGTGCCCAGCGCGCCATTCGCGCCAATGATCATCGTCTTCATCATAAATGCTCCAAAGATGCTAATCGTCTGTGGGCCTCGTGCAATGCCTCTTCAAGTACGCCTTTCGCGTCAAGCTCGTCTGTGTCCAGTTTCCAAGCATCGTCGGCGGGTATTAGGGGTGCCACTTCTCGGGTCATGTCTTTCGAGTCTCTAGCTTGCTGTTCCACGAGGACTTGTTGGTATGGAACAGGCGACTGTTCTCCGCCCAGTTCCAGCCATCGTCTCCTGGCACGGGCCTCTGGCGAAGCGGTCAGGTAGATCTTCAAGAACGCGTTGGGGAACACCACCGTACCGATGTCGCGTCCGTCAAGCACACAAGGTTTCTTTATCGCGAAACGCCGCATCATGGCCGTCAAATGGTTACGGATCGTGGCAACAGACGAAACCGTGCTCACGTTTTGCGTGACTTCTTGACTGCGAATTTCTCGGCTGATGTCGTCCCCGTTGAGGCGGAAATTCGCACCTTCGACGTCGATAAAGATGCCGTCCAACCAAGCCTGATCGCTCAAAAGCTCAGGCGTATCGCCATCTTTCAACCAAGCCCATGTAATGCATCGGTACAACCCTCCAGTATCAAGGTATTGCCAGCGCAGTGCAGCCGCTAGTGATCGGGCTAGTGTGGATTTTCCGACACCACTGGGCCCGTCGATGGCGATGACCTTGATCATCGCCCACCCTTACCGCCCGACTTTTTAGAAGGACCATCGGTTCTTCTAGGTGATCGGGACCGGCTTTCCTGTGAGCTTCTGGTTTTTGGTCGATCGTCCCGTGACTTGGGCCGGTCATCACGGCGAGGCCGATCATCTCGAGACCTGGGCCGGTCATCACGCCGAGGTCGATCATCACGCGACCTGGGTCGGTCATCACGGCGAGGCCGATCATCGCGTGACCTGGGCCTGTCATCACGGCGAGTTTGATCATCGCGTGACCTGGGTCGGTCATCACGGCGAGGTCGATCATCGCGTGACCTGGGTCGGTCATCACGGCGAGGTTGATCATCGCGTGACCGGGTTCGGTCATCGCGCCGAGGCCGATCATCGCGTGACCGGGTTCGGTCATCGCGGCGAGGTTGATCGTCCCGTGACCTGGGTCGGTCATCGCGGCGAGGTTGATCATCGCGTGACCTGGGTCGGTCATCGCGGCGAGGCCGATCATCGCGTGATCTGGGTCGGTCATCACGACGGGGTCGATCATCCCAGGATCTAGGTCGATCATCACGTGCTTCCCTGGTTCCTCTGGAACTGGGTCGATCGTCTCGCCGTCGCGTTCGATCATAGCTCCGGGCAGGCTTGGGGAAGCGAATCGGGACTCCCGCCTTTTTGAGTTCGGCTAGGCCATCGGCTGGCGATCCATACTCGCCCTTTTTCAACGCTGCTACTTCGTCTTCCGACAAGTGCCTGAAGTGTCCGGGTTCCAACTCGCCTAGCTCAATGCCGGCAAATTCAATGCGTTTGATTTTCGAAACCGGATGCCCGATATGTTCAAAGATCTTGCGCAAATGGTGTTTCTTGCCTTCGTACAGGACCACGCGAAGCCATGCGTTTTTTGGGGTATCGAAGAGCTGAATCTGACATCCCGAATAACGTACGCCGTCGATGGTGATACCTCTGGAGAGTCGCGCGATATGGGTGGCTGTGGGGATGCCCGAAACCTTGACCAGGTAGGTCTTGTGACAGCGTGATCGGGGTGAAATGAGTTTGTTCATCAAATCGCCATCATTGGTGAGTAATAAGGCACCTTCTGATTGGAAGTCCAGCCGGCCCACGGGGTAAATACGACCTTTGACCCCTTTGATAAGGTCGGTAACTACCGGTCTGGCTTCGGGGTCTGAAACACTGGATACGACCCCTTTTGGTTTGTACAACAACAAATATACATTGTGGCTGGGTAATGTGATGCGTTTGCCATCGACCTTGATGTGGTCATTTTCGACGTCAGCTTTGGTGCCGAGTTCGGTCACGACTGTGCCGTTCACGGTGACGCGACCTTCCTCGATTAATTGTTCAGCCGCACGGCGGGATGCCACGCCTGCTTTGGCCAGTATCTTTTGTAATCTATCTTCCACGGCTTAACCTTCTTTTATTTGTTGTCCAAGTGACGTCCAGAATTCGGAATCCGCCAGCAGCAACTGGGCTGCGGCCTGTTGCGCGTTTTTCTTGGAGGTACCCCATGCTTCGGCTCGCACTTCATCGAGAATCTCGACACCCATCAAATATCTTCGTTCATGGGCTGGGCCAGATTCGTCTATGAGCCTGTATTGCGGTACCTGATACCCCATCCCTTGTAGTCGTTCTTGTAATTCAGTCTTGAAGTCTTGTTTGCGTTTTAGAACCAATTTTTGCGCATGTATCTCAGCGTGAAACAGCCGATCAATGAAATCAGATGTTGCTTCCATGCCGCCGTCTAAGGTCATCGCCGCCATCACGGCTTCCATGGTGTCTGCCAAGATTGAGTCCTTGCTGGTTCCTTTGGTTTTTCGTTCGCCGACGCTCAACTTCAAGTGTTTGCCCAATTCCAGTTGTTTGGCTTTGTCAGCAAGCATGCGGGTTGAGACGATGGCTGATTTCTGTTTGGAGAGATCCCCCTCACGGGTGTGTGGATGGGCGACGAACAACTTGCGAGCCACCAGGTAACCCAGGATGGAATCACCCAGAAACTCGAGTCTCTCGTTGTGAGGCAAGCTGTTTTCGTGTCCATATGATGCGTGGGAAAGCGCTTGCTCCAATAGTTCTGGCCGCTTGAATTGGTAACCTAGACGTGCTTCGAGGTGGCTCAAGGACGACACTCCAAAAGGGCCATATTCTACGCGGTTTTCAACCTTCCCGTCTATCGATGTTTTTTTGTCGAGCCACGCCAGGCATTGATGGATATCGTGGAACAGATGCACACTCGATAGATCCCAGGTAACGTGGCCTTGCTGCTTTTGGAACATCAACCATTGGTAGAGAAACTCCCACTGACTCCCCAGTAACAGCATGTCTCTTGCTGGAATGATACCCTTGTTCATGCTGGCAAACACGTCCATGACTTCAAACAGAGTGCCTATGCCTCCAGGACCGGCGATGTAGATCTCGCCCAAGTTGATTAGAATACGTTGCCTGGCGTGGAGATCATTCACTGTTAAGATTTCGTCGGCATTTGGGCTGTGTTGGCGACCCGGAACGTCGAGTCGGATTCCTGTGGTTAATCCACCCGCCCGTTTAGCGCCGCGAAGCACGGCATCCATGAGTCCTGGCCCACCACCGTTGATTACATGATGGCCACGAGTCGCGAGAGCCTCGCCCAAAGATTCCATCAGTCGAGCTTCCTCATGGGTTCCCGAGGAGTTGCTACAGAAGATGACGACGTTCATAGTCAAAACCTGAACGTCAGTTGACCGCGATGCATCAGCTCCAATTGATTGGGCAAGCCCAACTCATCTTCCAAGAGCTGAGCGGCCTTTAAGGCCTTGTGCTCGTAGGCGCGATCCAGAAATAGATAAAATCGCCAAATGGCCCGATGACCGTTTCGCAGGGCATCCAATTCTGGGTGGTGAAATTCGGATAACTGCACCAACGGTCCAGAATCTACGCGCACCGTCACAGATGCCTCTTTGAGGTTCATGGCGGTGTCGGGTGCGTAGAGGATCACAGCACATTGTGGCACCCTCAACGCCTTGGCGATATGTTTTTCGAGTTCGCTACGTGCTGAATGTTTGTTCAGGTGAAACTGGTCCTGAACGCGATCCATGAATTCTTGAGGGGGAAAGTCTGGTACCAGGGGATCGCGTCCAACCATATAGACACGTTGATAAAGGCGTCTCGCTCGGATGGCATCCCAAAGCGGCTTAAATGGTCGAACTTTGGATACGCGTTTTCCTAGTAGGTACATGAAACTGTCGTCCTGTAACTCGTAGAGTTCTTGCAGTTCAAATGCATCGTGAAGCAGCAACTCCTCTAGCAACCGAGAAATCATGGCCCCGGCCGCAACCTTGGCATGATGAAAATACACGCGCTCAGTGAGGTGGAAGCGCATCCTTAGGAGATTGATCAGTTCGGTCCAGGCATCTTGCCTGAATCCGCGTCCGCTATAGAGATTGAAACAAAGCCGATCACCTTCAATGGATAAGTAACGGAACAACCTCGAATCGTAGTCCAGCTTTAAACCGCAAAAGAAAGCGTCTCTTTTCATGTAGTCGAGCAAGTCTGCACATATGGGGCCTGCTACCAAATCGAATCCGTACTCTGGCCGCCATTGTTTCCCTTCGCTGAAAAATGTGACCAGCTGATCGCGGTAACCACTTTCGGCGAGCACGCGACCCAAACCAGGCGTTTCCAGGAAATAGTTCAGGCGGGCTTTGTTTTTGTCGTGTGCTGGAAGAATCCTGCGCTCGTCTTCCAGGGTGTGTCCAAAAGGGATGTGTGTAATGTCATGGAGCAGGGCAGCCAGAGACAGGAAGTCACGCATTTCGGCATCAATAGGTGGTTTTGAGAGCGTGCCAGCTCGTTGATTGATTTCTTTGACCAGTTGCTTTAGAAGCCAACAGGTGCCCACGGAATGCTCAAAGCGTGTGTGCTGTGCTCCGGGAAACACCAAGTACGACGTGCCCAACTGTCGGATTCCTCGCAGGCGTTGGAATTCGGGCGTATCCATCACTTCAATCTCAAGATCGCTTAGTTGAATGTCGCCATGGACCGGATCGCGTAAGGTCTTCATGTTAAGAGCATATCGCGGGGCGACTACCTGCAACAGTCTGTTTCTGACGTCGATCCATCAAAGACGCGCGTGGACCATGGTGTATTGGCGACCTTTTACCTGGACCAGTGTCAGAAAAAACGCCCAATGGATATCGGGATGTACGCTCATGTAGGCCTCTGCAAGTCGAATCAGTCGCCGTTCCTGGTCTTTGCTGAGAACATCTGCGATTTTATGTGTGAATCCCGATCTGGTCTTCACTTCCACAAACAAGACTCTGTTTCTGCGAGCCATGATCAGATCAATTTCTCCCTGACGAATGCGTATGTTACGGCCTACCAAGTGATAGCCGAGCCTGTGATACCAACGTCGCGCCAGATACTCGCCGCGTGTACCCAAGTCCTTAATCCAGAATGGGTATGGCATCAGCCACCCCCGGAGCATTTCAATGACGCTAAATATCACTCGGCGTGTGCGTTTGGAAACTCGAGTCGCATCAGTGCCCCGTGTCCCGGTGCTTCGCAGAAAATCAGAAAGGCGCCATGCATTTCTTGGATTGCGTTGGCGCAGTAATAAAGAGAAAAATGACGCCTTGTAAGGGTCGTGCTGTCAGACGGCGAGGCCAATGGATTGACGACCTCTGCGTGTTCCAGTGCCCGCGCATCGCCCACCTGAAGCGTCACTTTGTCACTGCTCATACTTACCTTGGCAGACATGACCCATGGACCGGCAGGATTGTGCATCACCATGGTCTCGCAGCCGTTGCGAATGAGCGTAACAATCACTTGAAGCAACTTGATTTTTGGTGCTTTGATGCGCGCTTCGTTATCCAACTCAAACTGAACATCGATGCGATGTTCATCAAGAAGCCGCGATTCCATGGCCACTGCATCACGTACGAGCGAGGCCAACTCTACCTTATCCAATCGACTTTCCACGTTGGCATAGGCTTGCTGTGCCTTCACGATCTGGTTGAGCTTCTGGATCATGCTGGTGAGTTCCTGGATCTCGTTGACCAGCGATTCGTAGGCGTTGCCAAAGTACTCGGCATATTGCAACAAGGCGCCAGGCACCTTTTTGCCCCGTTCGTCCTTTTCAAAGAAGTTGGCAAGGTCGTTCTCGTGTTCTTTCACCAGGCGCATCAGTTTGCCAAGCGATTTGGTTTCCATGCGGTCCACTTTTTCAGACACCACACTTGATGACACATTGATGGTATTCAGGATGTGATAGATATTCTTCAGGATACCTTCATTGAGTTCAGCGACGCCTGCCTGGTGGGCCACATTCATCATTTGGGAATCGGTAAACGTGGTTTCGTTGCGCTTCAACTTGCGGTTGAGGCCGAGTTCCTTCACGGTAGCGCGCAGGCGAAGGCAGTAAAGAATAAGACCGAGACAAAATGCACTAAGAACACTGACGGCTGCAACCATGATGTATCATTTCACTTTGATAGTTGGCTTCATTGTAGCTGAGTTTCGCTCTGGAATACAGCTAGGCCGGCTGCTTATTGCATAAAGAGACGCGATCGCCCACGGGAGTGTGTTTTAATAGGAGAGATTTTGGACTAATTCCTTGTCATCTATGCATACAGGCTCCGGGAACACATGAGCAATCACGACCAGACCGCCAAGACCATCGGCAGATATGTGGTGCAAAGCCTATTGGGGGAAGGCGCAATGGGGTCGGTGTACAAAGCATTCGATCCGGTTATCAAGCGCGTTGTTGCGATCAAGACGATCAAGCTGGACCAATCGCGCAATGAAATTGATCAGAAGGAATTCGTGCAGCGTTTCTTTCAGGAAGCGCAAATTAGCGGCATTCTCAATCATCCGAATATCGTCAGCATTTACGACATCGGCGAGCAGGATGGGATGCCCTACATTGCCATGGAGTATGTGGAAGGTCGCAATCTCAATCAGGTGATCAACGATCAAGAGCGACCGGACCTGGTTTATCTGGCTCAAATCATTGTTCAGGTCTCGAATGCGCTTGAGTTTGCCCACGGCAAGGGTGTGGTACACCGGGACTTGAAACCGGGAAACATTATGGTCATGCCCAATGGCATCGCCAAGATCATGGATTTTGGGATTGCCAAGATGAGTGGGTCCCATCTCACACAGACCGGTGTTTTCTTGGGGACGCCCAGTTTTGCCAGCCCGGAGCAGATCAAAGAAGGTCAGGTGGATCACCGCTCGGATATCTTTTCGCTCGGTATTCTGGCTCACGAAACACTGACCGGACATACGCCGTTCCCAGGCCAAAGCATTTCGGCCATCCTCTACAAGATTGCCAACGAGCCGCCTACGCCGGCACCCAATTTGAAGGACCTGCCAGTTGAGGCGCCCAAGTGGCGCATGGTTTTTGACAAGGTCTTTCAAAAAGAGCCCGGTAAACGCTACCAAAATGCGGGCGATTTCGGCCGAGATTTATTGAGTTCCATGACCTTTACCAATCAACAAGAAGTTGCACTGGGTACTTTTGTCGGTCAGGTCAATGCCACGGTTCGCGATGCATTTGGTATTCAAAAAGACATCCAGCGTTCGGATTTTGAGAAATCTCAAGCGCCACCGAGACCCATCATCGCGAAGCAGCCTAAAAAACGATCTTCACTAATGGGTCTACTCGTCGTGTTGCTGTTAGTTTCCGCAACGGCATTGGTGCTATTCAAGACGGGCGTGATTGGCGACGGGGAACGCCTTTCTTCCATAGTCAATATCCCCGACATTCTTCCCAGCAAACATTTCGAAAAGATGGTTGCCATCAACTCGACGCCTCAAGGCGCCACGATATTTGTTGACGATCAAGCGATTGAATTCACGACACCACACGGCCACCTCGTCGTGGGTGACGTGGGTACGACGGTCACCATTCGACTGGAACTAGATGCCTACGAGCCGATCTCGCAGTCGCTGGTTCTAGGTGAAGAGATGCCTAGCGCGATCAATTTGGACTTGGTGATTAAGCCGCTCATTCGCAGCATTACGACGTCACCCGCAGGCGCGGAACTCAGCGTGAATGGGGCGAAATTGGGACCGAGCCCAGCCGAGTTTTCCTTCACACCTCAAGAGCAGTACCGCATTGAGGCCAGTCTCGAGGGTTATGACGGTTATGAGATGACCTACGAGGAAGGTAAGTCCCCAGTAGCTGATCTCGATATCAGACTGTCAAAAACCCAACCGCCTGGAACGGTTAAAGTGGATTCCTCCTTGCAGGATCTGAAATTGACCGTTAATGGCAAGACTTACAATAACAGCGCCGTGCTTCCAGCAGGTACCTACGAAGTGCGCTTGCAGTCTCGGAAATACTTTTTTGATAGTCGCACTCGGGTGACCGTCAGGGCCGGGGAAACACACCGACTAGACGTCCCACCAGTGGTTACTATTGGGCGAATCGATGTGCTTCGCGGTTATGCGCAAGTCAAGATAGACGGCCGAGAAGTAGACTTCACACCTATTCGCAACCTGGAAATTGTGGCCGGGATGCACACGTTTGAATTTGTGGATGACGATGGTAAGATGATCAACCAAATCAAGCGTGATGTAGTAGGTGGTGACGACATTGTTTTGGACAATTAGCTTCGTTCTGGGGTTACCACTTGCCCAGGACCTGAACGAACAAGCCGAACGCCTCTACACCAACGCAGGTACGTTTATGGCTGCGGGCAAGTACAGCGAGGCGCTAGCCGACCTGCAGAAAATTGTCGATAGCTATCACACAACGAATTGGGCTGATAAGGCGCTGCTCGAGATAGGCGGTTATTACCTCAATGTGAAGAATGAGCCCTTAACCGCGCTTCAATACTTCACAAAGATCCAGGACAATTACCCAGCCAGCGAGTCCGCTCCTGCGGCTTATTATTGGAAAGCCTTCATATTGGATGCTTCGGCGTCGGGTCGTAGTGATTTGGAAAATGCTACAGCGGACCTGATCCGAATGCTGAATTTGTATAGTGATCATGATTGGGAAGATGGCGCTTTGTTTTTGCTCAGTCGGCTTGGTGCTCGACTTCGCGAGTACCCCCAATGTTTGAATCACGCACAGCGCCTGGAATTCGGTTTCCCCGGCTCGCGATTCGTACCTGCAGCACTGTTGTTGAGCTCGCGTGTGGCTTATCTGTCAGGTCGGGACCAAGAAGCATCCTTGACATTGGGCCGGCTACAGACCCGATATAGCGACTCGCCGGAAGCCGAAACGGCGGCCTCCTACATGGCTATTCTCAACCGCTTTTCAGGACCTGAACTCAGCTATCAATTAGATCGGAATTTTCCCGGTTCGGTACCCAAGAAATACAAAAACCCGGTAAGAGTCGGCATTGCCGCTGATGGATTGGTGGGCATTCTGGATGGATCGGGTGTTCATTTTGCCACCACGGGTACTCCGCCAACCCTGAGGTTAAACGATCCTGACTCGGTGACCGGATTTTGTGTCAGTCCTCAAGGTGAGTTGTTGATCGTTGCAGAAGACCGAATTTCACGTCTCGATGGTCGACCTGTATTCAGTTCTTTGAGGGTATCTGGAGAGGGACTTCGCGATATCTCGCATGCTGCTATTGACCACTACAACCGTGTCTACGTGCTCGATTCGGACCTGAAGGACGTGGCTGTTTTTGACCGTAACGGCTCGTTCCTCAAATTGTTGCAGGTACCCAAGGCGACTGCGGTTCGCGTGTTTGAAGACAGTGCCTGGGTGCTTTCCGGTGATGGGGCTTCGATTATTGAGTTTGGGCCTCAATTGGAGCGAATTGGGGCGGTATCTTCGGGCCTCGTCAATGCCGAAGACTTTACACTCGATCCCTACGGAAATATCTATGCTCTTTTTGATAAAGGCTACAAAGTGGCCGTTTTTGATCATCAGAAAAACGTGCGTGCTCAACTCAATTTGAAGGCCGGAAGCTATCCACTGAAACAAGCCGATGCTATCGCCGTGGACCAAACCGGTGCGATCTACCTAGTGGACAGGCGCGGTGGATCGGTGTTTCGTTTTCATTGATGCAGGAGTGATGGAATGACTTGGCTTTTTTTGCTGCTGTTCGCCCAACAGGATATCGTGACGACGGACCTGTCTACTGACACGGTTTCCTTGGATTTTGAAAGAGCGGTTGCCAAGTACAACTCCATTGATCGCGATGACGCAAAACCCATGTTCGAGCAAATTGCCGACAGCCTGGAGCAAAAAACTGAACTGAGCGATGAGGAGCAGTTTATCCTGCGGGAAAGTCTGAAATTTTTGGGGGTCATTACCTACCCGGGAGGGACAGCGGGCTTTTTTGAACGATTGGTAAAAGTGGATCCCGGTTATGACATGAGTTCGCAGAAACTTTCGCCAAAGATCGTTAAAATATTTGACGATCTCAAGGCCACCAAGGTGGGTCAAATAAGGATTGGTTTGTCAGACGCCTCTGATCGAGGTAGCGCCTTGTTGTCCGACGCCACGGTAGCTGTGGACGGGAAGATTGTGGGCTTGACCCAAGGTGAGACGATGCTCTACGTGTTGGCTGGCACGAGACATATTGAGATCGAGAAACCCAATTTCGATGTGTTTCAAAAGGACATCGTGGTTCAAGCGGGTAAAGTGACCACGGTCAACGGGGTTATGTACCGCAATTCTTCAGAACTCGTGTTTATGACGGTACCAACAGGTGTGAAGGTTTTTCTGGAAGGGGTGCAGCAGGGAACCACAGAGGGGACCGCGCCCATCACTTATGCTGAAACACTGCTACGTGCAGGGTTTACCCCGTCCCAAGCCTCGGACCTCTTTTCCGTGAATGGAGTGGGTCCCGGAAAATACGTCCTGCGTTTTGAAAAGCCTTGTTACAAGACAAAGAAAGTGGAAGTGGAAGTCGCACAAAACGAGCGCCGCGTGTATCAACCCGTGACGATGGAACCCGTTTACAGCTACGTGGACGTGACGACTGCCGGAAATACTGCAGGCATTGTGTATTTGAACGACGAGCGTATTGGCTCACTTCCCATCCGTGCCTATCAAGCATGTCCTGGCGAATTCACCTTAAAGGTCCAGTTCACCGATGGCCAGTTCATCAAGCACATCATTTTGGAAGAGGGAAAGACGACATCAGTAGTTGCTGAGCCCCTGCCTTCCATCGTTTGGTTTGGCGTGCGAGAGGAGGCCAATCAGGCACCTGACCCCAATATCGATATGTGGATGAAGGACCTTAAGACATGGAACGTCTCGTTTGTGGATCCCAACAATACCCGGCTTGTCCAGCACGATCCCTATGATCTTTTCTTTAACGAAAGCCGGTCTGTGAGTGAATCTGCCATGTCCATGGCACGGCCATTGGGCGCTGATTTGTATGTGGTTGCCCGTGTGGTGCGAAAAAAGGTGGTCATTCGGTTCCTGGAGGTCGCGTTCTGGACCCCACTAAGCAAGAAGGTCAAAGTCTATTCGATCGACTTCAGGGAGATCGAAAAGTTCAAGGAACTATTACAAAACCTCGATATGCCTATTAAGCTGACCCATTCATGGGTAGGTGCTCGGCTGGCGAAAGTGGAAGGACAGAACGGATGCAAAATTCTCGAGGTGACGCCCGGCAGTCCTTTGGCAGGTCTGGCAGTGGCCGGCGACCAAATCACGTCACTAGATGGCAAGTTTCTCAATCAGCCTTCCCAGTTAGTGCAGATAAGTAGCAACAAGACCGTGAATTTGGAAATCAATGGGACTAATGTCACGGTGACGCCCGTGACCTGCATTGCTGAGTTCCCATTCAATCCCTCGGTTTTCTGCCCTCAGGCGGTTGTTGCCCGATTGGACAAACTCAGCAAATATGCGCCCGACCCTTTGGTACAACAGAGCGCTAAGTTCAATCGCGCCCGGTACCAGTTCTTTCTTGGTGACTACCAACAGGCCTTTGATACGTTTTCAGACAACTCGTTTAAGCTTTCCTATGACTACGGCATCAATCAGGGCACGTTGTTCTTTTATCAGGGTTTGTGTTTCCGCAGACTGAATTTGTCGGCAGAAGCTCGTGCGTCTTTTCAGAAAGCCACCCAGTACCCAGAGGGCACGCTATTTGATGCCTATGGACCAAAGGTCGCGTTTTGGGCGGAGGCACAATTGCAACAGCTTTGATGTGAGGATTTGGTGCGCCTACTTGTATTTCTGATCGCTGCCTTACCTGCTATTGCGGGTTATACGGTGGTTACGGCGACGGGTCAGGTCATGATGGCCAAAAGCAAATACATCATAGAAAACGAGATGGTCACCTTTGTTCTTGCGGATGGACCTACTGTTTCGATGACCAAAGACAGCATCGATTGGCACGCAACCGCGCAAGCCAACGGCGAGGCGCCACCTCCATGGGCGAAGCCTCTCAAAAAGAAGAAGAGTTCTGGCGGATCCTCAAAATTCTGGCAGTGGGACTCGCTGAAAGGCGAAATCTCGCAGCTCAGAAATCTGCAACCCAATTGGAGATCGATTACCAAACTTCGACTGGGTGGTTGGCTGGTGATCGTGGGTGGAAGCCTCATCTACTACGTGCTTTATGCAGTAGTTCTGTTTATTTCATTAAATTTGGTTGGCGAACCTTCAACTATATGGCGCGTTCTGAAAACTAATCTCATTTTGTTGATTACGTCGGGAGCCCTCTATGGTCTCGTAGGTCTTTTGCCTGTCAGTTTTTGGTATGTGATGATTATTGCACTGGTCTTGAACTACTTTGTGGTGTCGTTACTGATGATTCAGTTACTGGACTGTGAGATCCCAGCCAGCCTACTATGTTCCCTTATCTATCTAGGATTCGTCGTGTTAACGGTTTTTGGTAGTTGGCGTATGGCGCCGCAAGTGCTTTAAGTCATGGCAAACAGAATGGCACGCCAGGGTGCCGGATAGCCCTCAATGGTCAGCTGGGAGTTGGCGGGGTTTAGCTGCGACAGAAAGCTCGGCTCTGGGTGAAAAGCCGTTGAGCGCTGTTCGTTTGTCGTGTGGGCCGCATGGGCAATCACATCGATATTCTTGAAGCCTGCGCGTTTTAGCATCACCACGGTGTTGTCCAAGGAGGGTATGAACCACACATTGCGCATGCCTGCATATTTCGTTTCAGGCATCAACATGGTGGTTGGCCCTCCGGGTATGACAATGGTCTCCAATACCAACAAACCTTTCGCTCGCAAACTTGTTTTCATCGCCTTAAGCACATCGATGGGGTCGCGATGATGATAGAGAATGCCCATGCAAAACACGCAGTCAAACACATGCCTAAGTTGATGGCATTCTTGCCATCCCCAAAGACGAAAACCAGCTCGTGGCTCTCCCGCAAAATGCTGCAAAAACCGAAACTGAAAAAGGAATTTGGGAATGGGGTCCACGCCCAAAACGCTTTCTGCTCCCGCCTCAAGACAGCGAAACAGCGTATAGCCATTGTTGCAACCCACATCTAACACACGCTTTCCTGCAAGTGAGGGCAGTGCATGCTTGAGGCGATCCCACTTCAGGTCGCTCCGCCATTCCGCGTCAATATCCACGCCACACACTCGAAAAGGGCCCTTTTTCCAATTGCCCAGAGCATGTACGGTATCGATTAATGTGCCATGGTTGGCGGATGGGTCAGTGGGGCCCACCGACACGACACCTTGATCCATGTGCCACTGAGATTCGCTTTCAGGTAAGCCATCAAGTGCTTCCCGTTGTGTGCTCCAGCGGTTGTCTCCACATCGCTCGTCGCCAACCCTATTGGCTTCAGTCAAAGGACCTGACTGTTCTGGCAAGAAATCGAAGGGCGTCAAGGGTTGTCCTTGATCGCGATAAAGGAAGCGAAATTGTGCCACTTGAAGAATATTTCGGACTGAGCAAAGCCGGCGCGTTGTAGCATCTCTCGATTCTCGGTTGCAGTGTAGGGGATCAACACATTCTCCAGTTGGTCTCGCTTACGGCTTATTTCCATGTCCGAATAACCTTGTCGGCGTTTGAATTTCCAGTACATTTCCATAAAGAGGCGACTCAAGGGTGTAGCGTCCTCCAGCACCTTCTCTGAGAGAATCAGAATACCGCCTGGAGATAAGGCTTGGTGGATGCGGTTGAGCACGTGTTGGCGGTAAAGAGGCCGCACGAATTGTAGGGTGTAGTTCATTAATACGACCGAAGGCTGGCCCAAATCCACGTGTCGGATATCGCCGGACACGAATTCAATCCTTGAATCCTTGAAACTCGATCGTGCTTTGCTGAGCATCGCCGGCGCGTCGTCAATACCAAGGAAGCGTGTGACCGGTGCTTGGCAGTGTTTGGCCAGATAAGCAATGGTTGTCCCAGTAGAGCAGCCCAAATCCACAACGTCACTAGGCGTACGATAAAAATAATCGACAAAGTCCGCCACCATTTTCTGCACTTCATCATAAAAGGGAATGGAGCGGTGAATCATATCGTCAAAAACCGCTGCTACTTCGTCGTTAAACTCGAATTCGGTTAATGCTTTCAGTGGTTTTTGAAACAGTTCATCGCGCAAGGTTCACCTCTGGATTGACTCGGGCGCGTTTAAGGATGCGCACGGTGGCATAAACTAAAAAGAAGCCAAACAAACCCTCAAGCACCACGGTTGGAAGGATATGCGCCAAACGCGCGCCAAGGAAAGCGGCAGCAATGGCGGGGACAGATAGCGGCAGGACAGCAGGCCAATGGATCAGCTGAGCGCGATGATGGGCCCAAAGCCCCGACAAGGTTGTGGGAACCATGGCGGTCAAACTCACCGTGACGGACCAAATCATGGGGGCATCACAAAGTCCTACCATGGCGCCAACCATCACCACGCCACCTCCAATACCCAGTAGACTGGACGCGAATCCAGAAACCACGCCGATCATGGGGAACACCCAAAGCGGGGGTGTTGTGGTTCCTTGACCTGTCTCGCCACTCAGGAGCATGCGAACCGCTGTGAAAATCAAGAGCCCCGCAAACATATAAGACATGGTGTTGGAGGAAATGCGTTTGAGACTGGCCACCCCCAACTGAGCGGTAAAAACAGCGGTTGCCGATAGGCAAATAGCGGGTATCCATGGGAAAGGGCCCTCGGCCACCAAGCCGTGACTAAGTGCGCCCACCGCAGCAATGGGAACGATACAAGCCACCGACGTGGCAATGGCGCTTTTGAGCGCCAGATGACCCCAAAGATGCAGTGCAGGGACGAATATGATTCCCCCGCCGATGCCCACCAAACTACTGGTGAGGCCACCTATCAAGCCGATAAAGATCCAAAGAGCGCGTCTCGATTGCATGGCGCAACTATAAACGCAACTGATCGGCAAACGGAATAGCTACAATCGTGCAAGCTGAGGGCGCATTCGCTATACTGGAGCGCGCATTGGAGGAATCGGTGAGGAATCAAATCGAAGAAAAGGTGGCGTCTGGTGGTCGGATGACTGATGCAGACGCGCGATACCTCTATGAGGAAGCCTCATTGGACGATCTTTCCCGCTGGGCAAGCGCTGTCCGGAGCAGGTTCCATGATCCCGGCGCCGCAACCTACTTAGTGATGCGCATTATTAACTACACCAATGTATGCGTGGCGTTGTGTGACTACTGCGCTTTTTACCGACTGCCGAAGTCACCTGAAGGTTACGTACTCGGCTTTGATGAAATCTGCGCCAAGATCGATGAATTAATCGCACTGGGTGGCGATTTTGTGGGTTTCAATGGGGGTTTCAATCCGAAGCTTCACATTGACTGGTATGAAGATCTATATCGGAACGTGCGGGCCCGGTACGGTGATCAGATCGAATTCTACGCATTGACTGTGGCTGAGCTCATGTATGTGGCCAAGATAAGCCGCATCAGTTATTTGCAAGCATGCGATCGACTCAAGAAAGCGGGCGTGCGGTGGATCACAGGAGGTGGTTCCGAAATTTTGACCAACGAATTTCGCAGTCGTCACAGCCCACAGAAATATACCGCCGATGAATACATCGAAGCCCAACGCGCAGTCATTCATTCTGGGCTGAATACAACCGCCACCATGGTGATTGGTTTTGACGAAAGCATCGAAGAACGAATTGAACATTTGAGGCGTGTGCGAGCTCTTCATGACGAAACCAACGGCATATTTAGTCTGTTGAGTTGGACCTATAAGCCGGATAACACGCAATTGGGTGGTCACGAGCTCTCACATGAAGCGTATTGGCGCCATTTAGCCGTCTCGCGTTTGTACTTGGACAAGGTCAAGCACATTCGCACGTCCGTGTTGACGCAAAACGAACATGCGCTTCACGGTTTGCACTTTGGAGCAGACGATTTTGATGTGCCGCTGGAAGACGAAGTCACGCAATTGGCAGGCGCCACCATTAATCGCAACATCGAAGAGATCCTGGCGGCTTGTCGGCGTGAAGGGTTTCAGCCGCATTACAGGCACATAGCACAACATGCCACGCGCTCAGCCCATTAAGGCCTTCCAAGAGCTGCAAGATCATGTGCAGCTGTTTTGCGACCTCCCTGCGGAAGCCATCGTTAAACAGGACGTGTTGCGCTTGGGCCTGCGTTTTTCAGACGCCGCCATGACCATAGCAGCCGGCTTCAAACCCAAAGACTATTTCATTTTCTCGTTCGATTTGATCGAGATCAAAGATATGCAGGCCGACGAACATCTGCGGGTTCCGGAGGAGATCAAAGTCTCGGGCGGCCCTTTTTCTCTAAAACCCACCGTGATCTCTGTGCGCATCAACCCACATTCGCCCTACTTGGTGGATGTCCAGGACGGGCAGTTATGCTTGTTGAATGACGATGTAAACCTGGGCGAGGTTACCTTTCACCCAATCCCACCTTTCTATCACGAGTCACTGTCAACCGGGAAAAAGATGGGTGAACTCGCACCCGTACTGGAATGGGGTTACTTGATCTACCTAACCGTGTACCGCATGTGCCAGTACTTTAATCGCGAAGAGCAGTGTCAATTTTGCGACATCAATCGGAATTTCATCCAGCAGCGCAAGGCAGGTAAGCCCTACACCGGGATCAAATCGGCCGATGAAATCCTCGAAGCTTTAGGGCATATTGACCGCATGGATCAAGAAGCCAAAGCCTACACCTTGACAGGAGGCTCGATCATTACCGGCCTTCAGGGCGTTGCAGAGGTTGATTTTTATTGTCAGTACATCGAGGCCATTGAGGCTACCTTCCCCGGTCGCTGGATCGCCAAGGCGGTGGTGCAAGCATTTGAAGTTGGGGACTGCCAGCGGTTGAAACAAGCAGGCCTCCAAATCTACCATCCCAACTACGAAGTGTGGGGTGATGAATTGTTTCGTGCCATCTGTCCCGGAAAGGCGCGAGTGATTGGTTTTCAATCTTGGATTCAACGTGTGGCTGAATCAGCGTCTGTTTTTGGGCCGGAAAATGTCATTCCCAACTTTGTGGGTGGCGTGGAAATGAATCGCGTGTGTGGTTTCTCCGATCCGGAACGAGCAGTTGCTCACACCACCGAAGGCCTGGATTGGTTTATGTCCCGTGGCATCATGCCTCGATTCACGACTTGGTGCCCTGAACCTCTTGCTGCCCTGGGTCCCCATCCTGCGCCCCCTTTGTCTTACTACGGGTTGTTGTTGCGTTCTTGGCGAGAACGATTCATGCACTATGGCCTGCGCATACCGCCCGGATACGGTTCACCCGGAGCCGGAAATGCTGTTTTCTCTGTGAGTGCGTTCATGGACGTATTACCCTGCGAGGAGGCTCACTGATGTGGCTCATGGCTTGTCTGTTCATGCTTCATGCGCCTGAACAATCGGTGCTTGTACGTTGGACACCCAGGGCGGAGACCTCCTTATTGACCGACGTGGCAAAAACAGTGGTCGGTGTTTCGTGGTGGGCTGAATCACGGGGTCAATTATTGATGATCGTTCGGGAATCCGCGTTGGATGGGCTGGCATCCATAGGTCTGTTGGAGCGATTGCCCTATGACGCCAACCTAGACCTGCTTTCAGTGATTCCGTGCAATCAAACGGCGGACCTCGAGGTTTTGTTGGAAGGCGGTCGATTTGCCATTGTGGCAGGGTCGCCCTCGTTCAAAGGTGCACATTGTTTCCATGGACCTATTCGCATTATGACGAATCTTGTACTCGAGGTGGCAACCCCTGTGGCGTTACCCCTGTCACCCTGTAATACGTTAAGCCAACTGGCGGACGAGGTAGACGCCAACCGTTGGCTAAGTGACATCCAAAGTTTGGCATCATTCAATCGATATACGCACAACGATGGCAATGTACCTGCTCGTGATTGGTTGGTCTCGCAATTTCAGCAGATCCCCAATCTCGATGTTTGGACAGAGTCTTTTAACGTGAACAGCACAGAGACCTTCAATGTTTTTGCTCGCCTGAATGGTTCCATCCGCGCGGACGAAATCTACATTGTTGGCGCGCACTATGATTCTATTTCTGAGAACCCACAACAAGCCGCACCAGGTGCAGAGGACAACGCCAGCGGAACGGCAGCTTTACTCGAAATGGCACGTGCACTCGCCAATAAGTCACCTCAAGCCACCATTCTGTTCATTGCGTATTCTGGTGAAGAACAGGGTTTGCGTGGCAGTATCGATCATGCAACCGACCTAGTGAACTCGGGGGAAGCGGCCCACATCAAAGCGGTGTTGATTATGGATATGATTGGCTACACGGCAGATGCAGATCTCGACTGTCTCCTGGAAACCAATTCAGCGAATCAGTGGATTATTGACGAATTGTCCACATATGCTGCGAATTATACGTCGTTACGCATTGTCTCCAGCCTGTTTCCCTTCGGCTCGGATCATGTCCCCTACCTGGACCGCGGCATGCCGTCTCTTTTGACCATTGAAAATGATTGGAACATTTATCCCAATTACCACCGCACCAACGATTTGCCTGCTTCCATTGATTTGAATATGGGACGTGAAATCATGCGCATGAATCTGGTTGCGATCGCCGACTGGAGCGATGCTGTCACCTGTGTTGATGTGTTTGAACTGATGACCGGTTGGGGCATGTCGGCACAGGCACCAGGCGACACAAACGGTAACGGCGTGATCGATGTGGTCGACTTGCTGGAGCATGGTTTCGCCATGTAAACGCATGCTAGACTTGGCCTTTTAAGTCATAGAGGCCTGGGGCCGAGGAGCGTGTGTTTTGGAGAAGAAGGGTCTACCTGCGAGTGCGTATGGAACGAAAGAGGGCGAGGTGTATGTACCCTACACCCACGGGGAACGCCTGACCGAATTCACGATCAAATCCGTGATCACGGGAATCCTTTTGGGCATCATGTTTGGTGCCGCCAACACCTATCTCGGATTGAAGGCGGGTTTGACCATTAGTACCTCCATCCCCGTGGCAGTTCTCACGGTTGTGGTGTTCCGTATGTTGACCACGTTTGGCGTGAAACATTCCATTTTGGAAGCCAACATGTCGCAAACCATTGGCTCCGCCAGCTCCTCGGTGGCGTCGGGCGTTATCTTCACGATCCCGGCGCTTTTCCTGTGGGGTCTGAAACCCGAATTGGCCCGCCTGACCTTACTGGCGATGTCGGGTGGTCTGATCGGCGTATTGTTCATGATTCCCCTTAGAAGGTTCCTGATCAAACGCGAACATGGCAACCTGGTCTATCCAGAAGGCATGGCTTGCGCAGAAGTGCTGGTGGCATCGGAAGGGGGCGGCAAGCAGGCGGCAAACGTGTTCTACGGTCTAGGCATAGGCGCATTGTTCAAGTTCATTACCGGCGGACTGAAAGTAGTCAGCGATGCGTTTTCGATCAAGTTACCGGGCAAAATCATGGCCGAAGTTTCGGTGTCTCCCGCGCTCATGGGTGTGGGATATATCTTGGGCGTGCGTGTGGCAACGATCATGGTGGCTGGTTCGGCCTTGTCGGCTTTTGTGTTGATCCCGTTAATCGCTTGGTGGGGTCATGGATTTACGGAGCCCTTTTATCCTGAGACCGTGGATTTGATACGCGACATGGGCGCGAAGGACATTTGGAACCGATACATCCGCTACATCGGTGCCGGTGCCGTGGCGACCGGTGGTTTTCTGACGCTAATCAAATCCATACCCACCATGATCGAATCCTTCAAGGTGGGTTTCAATCAACTGCTCAATAGCGGTGATGGCGAAGACGTACGGACGGACCGCGATCTTTCCATGAAGGTTGTAATGGGATTTGTGGGCGTCGTGCTTTTGGTGCTCACATTTGTGCCCGGTATCTTGGGTGAATTGAACACGGTAGTTGCTCGTGGATTGGCTGCCTTGCTGGTTGGCATCTTCGCTTTCTTTTTTGTCACGGTTTCGGCTCGGATTGTGGGTTTGGTAGGTGTGACCTCCAATCCGACATCGGGTATGACAATCGCCACGCTTCTGGGCACCAGTTTAGTTTTTTACGCCATGGGCTGGACCGATATGGCAGGCAAGGCCACGGCCCTGATGGTAGGAACCGTTGTTTGTATTGCTGCATCCATTGCCGGTGATACGTCGCAAGACTTGAAAACGGGTTTCATTTTGGGCGCCACGCCTCGGTATCAACAGATCGGTGAACTGGCGGGAGTTATTACGTCAGCGGCGTTTGTCTGCCTCACCCTGATTTGGCTGGACGAAAGTCATGGTTTGGGTTCTGAAGAATTACCCGCGCCCCAAGGTGTCTTGATGAATCTTGTGATAAGCGGCGTACTGGACCAAAACTTGCCGTGGGGCCTGATTCTAGTGGGTGTGGGCATCGGCTTGGTAGCGGCAGCCTGTCGCATTCCGGTACTGGCATTTGCGGTAGGCGTCTACCTGCCTTTGAAGACGATGGCGGCCGTGTTTTTGGGCGGTCTATTGCGTTATGCTGTGACCCGCAAGCAAGATGAAACGCGCGCAGATAATCGCCGAGAACGCGGCATTCTTTTTGGCTCGGGCTTGGTCGGTGGTGAAGGGTTGATGGGCGTATTTTTTGCCGGCTGGGTGATCTTTGTCAATAAAGGCGACAAGATCACAGGTTTGGGGATTACTTGGGGTCCCGTAACCGACGCAGTGCTTGCCTTGGTCGCAATTGCCGCTATTTTGGCCGCCATTCACTGGTCTGCTCGAAGAGGTGAAACTGCGTGATATGAGTGAAGGTCTTGTTGAAGTTGGATGTGTTGCCGATGAATACGGCCATATCCGCAAGCAGAGATGTCATTGCGGAGGGCGTATCGCGGTGACCATGCAACAGCTGGAACACATGGACGATTTTGTGAAAATAGATTGCCTCACAACTTCCTGCCTGGAATGTGGCGCCCAGCAACATTTTCGCTTCGCGCTGCGCAAGCCAAAAAAGCGACCCCTACTCCTTGACTTGACGTTATTGGGATTCGGTTGCGCGGGTGCAGTGGTCGCCTGGGCAGCCACCGTTTTGTTCGGATTCATTGGCATCTACCACGTAACCTCATGGAAAGACCGCCTCTTCACCCTGGCCCTCTGCTTTGTCGCTGCAACTGCCGCCCTTTGGCTAACCCGATGGCTCAAACGCAAATCGTAGCAGCAAGATCACAGTTTGAATGGGTTCCAGGTCTTATGAGTCTTGTAAGCGCCAAGTTGTTCTTTCCATCTCAATTCCGCCTCTTTGTTGTTAGTAGAGGTAGCAAGCTTAATCAATTGACTCACGATGCTCATGGCTTCTTTGTGTTTTCCTAGAGCATTAAGGACAATCGCTTGCGTTTCCAAAGTTGCCGTCGTTGTGGAACGGCTGTTCCTGTTTACCATCCGTTCAGCAAGTGCCAAATCGGAATTACTCCGCGCATACAGCGCAAGCAGTCGTATGTGAGTCTCATTAATCTCCTCGTTGCGTGAAGGGTATTGCTCAACAAAAGTCAATGCAGATCGGCCTTCATTCATGGCAACCAGGCCGTGTACCAGGCCAATGACGCAGCGGTCTGATAGCGTCGTGTTTTTAGAAATGAGCTTTTTGTAGCTGTCGATGGCTGCTTCGAACTGACCTTCTCTCAATAATGCGTTTGCTAGATTGAGCTCAGCTTCTACGTGACCTTGCCGAGATGCCTCTTGAAACCAAGCTATGGCCTCCGATTGCCGACCTTGTTTGGTCATTGCGACGCCCATTCCGAATTTGGCAGCAGCATTGTCAGGATCATCGATCAAGACAGACAGATACTGATCTTTGGCGTGTTCGTATGCCCCCTTTGATTGAAAAGCGGCCGCGAGATTAAGTCGCAGTGTGCTCTTATTTGTTGCGCTCCTTAACGCTGCTTCAAAATATGAAATGGCCTCATTGATTCTGCCGGCATTGTAGGCGGCCATACCTTTATCTGAGAGGTAACGAGAACTATTGTTAAGGGCGAGGATGTCGGCCATGATCGGATCATCTACAACAGGAGGCTCGGACCCTGCTCTTTCTTGATACGAGCGGCTCGTTTCAATATCTCCGAGCAATGCATGTGCCTGTGCCAACGAAGCAAATACTGTTGTAGCCCCAGGTTGAAGGTCTGCTGCCTGCATGAGATCGGAAACAGCATCACCTGGTGAGTTCAGTTTGAGGTGTACCTGCCCTCGCTTTGCGAAAGCTGCGGCATTCGTGGGCTCGGCGTCGATGATTTTGGTTAGAGTATCGATGGCTTGGTTTTCGTGGCCTGTTTCTATGTAGGCAACAGCCAACCACAATGCCGCAGGTGTGTAATGGCTGTAGGTGTAACAATCATTAAGTGGTGGTTTCGCCAGTTCTATATGGCCGGCTTCGTAATGGGCGCGTCCCAATCGATACAGCCATTTTGGGTGATCGGGTTCTTGCGCTAAAGCGGTCTCGTAACAGGCCGTGGCATGATCGTAGAACTGATAAGCAAACAACACATCGCCAAGATCGCAAATTTTCTGGGCCTTGTTGCTATTTGCTGCGGCGATGGCGATTTGTTGGGTTCTTTCAATATGCTGGACCACTAAGGGCTCGAGTCCAATTAGAGACGGAAGCTCAGGGACTCCAGGAGAGGATGTGCAGGCAGCGAAGGCAAGCAAGAGCCAGAGCCGAGTGATTTTCATCATATGGACTCTAAGAGCTGTCGGGCTTTTTTCCTTTGCAGGTCGTCGGGATTCAAGTTGAGCACACGGATCAGATGTTCTTGCGCTAATTCCAATTCCAAATCGCCTTGAATCAACAATTCAGAAATCTGTAGATGGGCATCTACAAGGTTTGGATTCAAGAAGAGGGCGTTTTCCAGGTACCTGCGAGCAAGTTTGTGGTCCCCAATCAAACGCGCCATCGTGCCGCATTTAAACATGGCCAGATCAGAACCAGGATTAACCCTGCTTGCCTGTTGATAATTTTCGAGGGCCTGATTGAGAAACCCACCTTTCTCTTGTACTTGTGCCAAATCATACAGAACGCGCCAATTCTTTGGATCCTTCGCTTTGAGCCTAGTCAGCGTATCGATTGCCCGTTGATGTTCGCCTATTTCGGCCTGCGTAGCACCGAGCATGAGTTGTACCTCCAGATCGTAGGGATTGAGTTCAATCGAAACTTCAAATCTGGAAATAGCTTTTCGAAATTGCCCGGTCAAAAAGTGAATCCGCCCCAGGCGAGCATGAAGATCTGAATCATCTGGCCTAAATGTCAACGCCAACTCATAGGCGTTGTAAGCATCGCTCCACTGACCCAAGCCCATATAGGCGTGACCGAGCATCGTTAAGGCACTTGGGTTGTCTGGGTCCAGTGCCAGCCAGTCCATACTTGTCCTGACAGCCTTTTCAAAGTGCCGCAGTCGTAACGACTCTGAGATAATGCTCTTTTTGTTCATCAAATGAATAGCGTCCCGAGGGTGCTTCATGTTCGTTAGCGCCATAGGATCGGGATAAGAGGATCTGGTCGTTATCGATGAGGATGCGACATAACCGAGTGATTGGAGCTTTTCGATGGACGCTGAATCCAATTCTGAGACAGATGAGCGGTCACGATGCATATGAATATTTGCTTGGTACATATCCGCAAGAAGCGTAGAAAGTTCCGCAGCCTTTGCAGGATGACTAGCTATGAGATTGTGCGTTTCGCCCGGATCCTGTTTCAAGTCAAATAGTTCGTCATAGGGCCCGTGAATCAATTTCCATCCATTTACGCGTACGCCAATCAGCGGAGCCCAGCCGTGGTTCAAATAGGCATATTCACTTTCAATAATCGTCGGCTTGTCTGATAACAGCGAACCGGTTCTTGCTGCCGGGACAAGAGACGTTCCTTGCGCATCCGATAGGGCTGGCAGATTCACCAATTCCAACAGAGTAGGCGCCAAATCTACGGTACTCACTTGGGACGAGACACGACAAGGAGTTACCTTTGTGGTTCGAATCATCAAAGGCACCAACATCGTCGAATCGTAGACTAACGGAGCGTGCGTGTACTCCTCGTGTTCAGCTAGTCCTTCCCCGTGGTCACCCACGACGATGATAATAGGTGGACTGTCTGTCCCTTGGTCTACGATTCGCAGTAGCTCCCCAAAAGCCCGATCCATGGTGGCAATTTCGCCGTCATAAGGTGAAGCGGCGAACTGCGTGTCGAATGGTGGAAGCGGCCGATAATCTTGGTGAGGGTCGAAGAAATGAACCCATGCAAAATAGGGTTTGTCTTTGCGGTTTGAAAACCAAGCATTGAACCGCTCGACTACCTTGTCGGCATTTCGTTCAACAAATCCAAATTCCGGGGGGTCTCCCACATCATGTGCTTGCGTTTCAAACGCATCATCATAGTGATCGAATCCTTGACTCAAATTGAACTGACTGACCAATGGGAAAGACCCGACGACGGCTGAAGTCTGATAACCGTGTTGGAGGAATACTTCGGCAAGGGTGGTCAACTGATCGTCGACACGATAGCCGTCATTGTCATGTACGCCGTGAAAAATGGGGTAGGTACCTGTCATGATCGTTGTATGGGAAGGTAATGTGATGGGTGCGACTGTGACGGCCTGGTCAAAAACAACCGCCGATTTTGCAAAGTGATCAAGGAACGGTGTGTGGGCTCCTGAATAACCTGCATAACCCATATGATCCGCTCGGGTGGTGTCTAGAGTCACAATGAGCACGTCGGGCATGTTGGTGGGACGACCGCATTGCACCAACACGAGCAAGATCCACACGCATCTCACAGTCGATCCTCGAAAATCTCGAACTCGATTGCATCGAGCAGGTTCTTACTGATATCGGCTCTAATTCGGTCCTTGTGCTCCTCATAATACAGTCTGCGGTAGTAGCTTTGTAATTCGTGGGGGTGGATGGCACCTAAGGTCGATGTTTCATTTATTTGCAGCACAAGAAAACCATCGTAGCCCGCTGTTCCGGACGCTCTTTGTGTGTCGAGTGGTGCACAGATGGCACCAGCTTCGAGGTTTGTCGATTCTGCAAACTCGATAAATAGTGGACCAAGCCAATGTTTGATGTCGTCTATTGCGTGCCAACCCAGGTTTCCGTGATTGATTCGACTAGGGTGATTCGAAAGTTGATCAAGTTCGTTGAGGCGTGTTCCGGACAGCCTCTTGATCGTTGCATTGAGATGAGCCAACGTTAGGTAGGGTTGATTGGGATTCGCATCAAGATAATAGGCATTAAGGTTAAACATCGGTGGGTCGACCACATCGCTGGTGTGACTGGCTAGTGCTTCGAGGCCCTGAGTGTCAAACCAGTCGCCTTTGAGTTGCTCAAAAGTTCGCTCGAGTTTTTGTCCATCCAGGAACTCATTGGGAATCTCTTTCAATGGTGATGATGAGTCTAATTTCCAGGTAATCAATTTTTCGAGGATTACATTTTGTGCATACTGCTTTAAGCTCACGATCCATTGATCGGTGAGGGGTGATGCCCACCACATTTCTCGGAATTGAGGGATGCTGATATTCAATTTCGGATCCGAGGGGATAGCCAAGAGCGTTCCGGTGCCTATGTCCCAAAGGTGGTCCAACGCGTCTAGGTTGCATTGGGCTTGAGATTCCAAGACGAGAGCATCAATCAATTGGACTAAGGCATCTTTGGTTTTTTTTCGCTTGATGACGGATGTGATCTCGTTTGGCTGTAATTCGATTTGTCGTGACTCTGAAGTACTTCTACCTTCCACCATAAAGACATGATACCCAACAGGAGTCCGAGTAACCTTGCTGACTTGACCTACTTCTAGCGAATCGAGCAGGGTTCTTAGCGATGGATCGACCTCGTCCAAAGCGATCCAGCCCATATCGCCACCGACTCTTGCGGTCTGCGAATCTGAATGCGTCCGAGCAAGTTCGTCCAGCCTGGCTCCTGTGGTGATGCGGTCGTGTAAACGTTGAATCTCCTCTCTAGCTATAACTTCCGTCGTCTCGTCGGAAAACGACTTAAATATGTGACGAACTTTGACCCGGTCCCAATGTTTTTCGGGCAGCCGATCAACATAGCTCTTAATCTCCTCTTGAGACACCTGGGTTCGTTGTTCTAGGTAATTCTTAAGGTATGATTGAACGTTTGTTCGTATCCAATTTTCTTGGACTTCTGCTATGAAATCCGGATCGTTTTCCAACCCACGTGCCTTTGCTTCGTTGAGCATGGCGAGGCGCGTGAAGTGTTCCCGAATGATCACAGCCTTAGCTTCGCGTGCCGATGACGGAGCTTTTGTCGCGGTTGCTCTTAAGAGCAATTTGTGCAGATCATTTTGTGTCACAAGACCAAGTTTGGAAGTGGCAACGATATCCGAGTCAGCATTTTTGTTGCAAGCGAAAGCGATTAATGCGAGGCAAAAACAGAATGTGGATCTAAGGTTGTTGTACAAGTTGAATATTCCATCGCGGTCCAATTTCGGCGAAGAACACATCGAACCCGGAAGAAATATGCGAACGATAAAGCTCGTAGAGGAGGGGTTTGATATCCTCTAGCGGAGGTTCACGGCGGTCATCCAAGAAAACTATCAAATCGGCATCAATGCGAACACCCTTTTCTGGCACCACGCCTTTGAGCCGCTTCGGTTCGCTTACGTCTCCTATGTGCAGGTTCTTGACAATTTCGGGAAGGTCAGGATGAACCATATACAAGTCACGTGGCATTAGTGGCTCGCACTCAATTACCGAAATCTGGGGCTCTTGGGCTATGGACTCCAGGGTCCTTCGTAGATCCGTGCTGGCGCTCAATTTGTCCTGTATCTTGCGAATCAAATCCAAGGATTCATGGTCCAGACGTTCTGAGCGAACTGTAATTAGCTTAATTAGTGATTGTGTGAACCTGTGAGGGTGTTCTGCGTATTTGCCCTGAAGCTCGTAGTCGTCGATCAAATTGGGACAATCTCGGTAAAACGCGGCATCAGCCAGTTGCCAACGAATATGGTCTGATTTGGCCTTTTGAAACAGGCTGTCTTCCGACAAATGTTCGGACCGAGCAGCTTGTGCGAGTGCTTCATCCAGGTCCTTCGATGGAAACTGGGATTCCCACACCTGGATTTGCTGTTCGTGCAATCGGTGTCGAATGATCCCCTGAACCTGCTCAAATGGAAGCAGCACTGGGTCCTTTCGTTCAAAAACGTGAATCCAAAAGAGACCCAAGGCGGTGCTGATTTCGATGGGTTTATCATCTTGAGATTGCATTAACGCTGATTGAATAGATGCTGCCAATTTGCCCATAGCAATTTCGGAAAACGTTCCATTGGCTTCGCCGCTTTGTTTGCGTTCTTCTTCGATCAGGGATATGAGATTCGCTCCTTCCTGCCAGCGGTGTTTGTAGTCCGAGAGCCGATCTCTTAGCTCCCAATCTCCATAACGCGTTCTGCTTAAGAAGAGGGCGTGAAAACTTACTTTGGGCGATGTGTAAAAGGAATCGCGGTTTTTTTCATAAAAGGACCGAATAGCATGATCGTCAACATATTTGAGCTGGGGTGCGTGCGTGGAACGGTAGAGATTAGCCAAACGTTGCTTTTCCCAGACCTCTATTTCTTCTTGGACAGAGGTACTTAGGTGCAAGTTATCTCTGTAGGCAAGTGGCTCGTAAATGGACAAGTAAAGTACCTTGGCCAAGTCCTCATAATATTCTTCGCTGCCAGGAATATGCTTTTGCCCGTTAAGGAATAGATCAAAGGCGTCCTGTGTCAGGACACCGCCGTCCCAAGTTGCAATTGTTTCGTTCAGTGCGAGTAGATAAAAAATGACAAGGTACATCGATGAGTTCCCAAAAAAAAAGGCAGGCTAAGCCTGCCCTTTATCTTTCTGGTTGTCAATTACTCTACGGAAAAACCCTGTAATTCGACTGGAAGCCCACCAGAACCGGAAACCGTCATTTCCCAGAACTGGAAGGTGCCTTCGTCGCCACCGGCATCATCACAAACTGACAAAGTCCACGTACCTGGACTGGTCAGTCCGTCAAACGCGGTCAGCGGCGAGTTTGGTTGGCAGATTGCCGCGGTGGCTGTGCCCACGCAATTCGTCGTAACGCCGCATGTTGTTGCACATGTAGTACCGGCTTCATCGTCGAAGGTGGCATAGTAGTTATCACCAGACCCATCATGGTCCCCTGCTAGATAAACGTTTCCGCCACCGCCGGAATAGCTAACATCAAACTGAAGATCGCCGCGCCAGGTGTGGTCAATCTCAACCCGAACGTCAACATCAGAAATCGTGCCCGTTTCGGCAAACACTATGGTGTCAGTAATACCGCCAGCACCCGAAGTGTTATCAACGCAGGTACTTGAATTAATTGCTGTGCCTGGGCTGCTGTTGTGTGAGACTTGTGCCCACGCCACAGATACGCAACAAACCAACATCGTAATAATTATTTTTTTCATGAATGTCCCCGACCCTTTTTGAACAAAATGCCTTGTAAGCTAATACACTTGTAAAAAGTGCTAATGATGATGCCAGATATTGGAGCGCTTATCAAGTTTGTTCGAGGTATATTTTGTGTTTCTGACCGAAAATCACTAGATAAGGCGTTCTGCATCGTGTTACGCCCAAGTTTGTTAGTCGCGACGTTCTTTATTTGGTCCTGCCGGGATACCGTTCCTCGGGGACCTGAAGAGAGCCACGCCTTTACCTCTCGGAATCTCGCATTTAATCATGTGAGCCCACCTACTTCGGATTTTTGGATGTTTGAGATTATGGGGTCAGGGTTGTCCTTACTCGACTTTGATGGCGATGGCGATCTGGACGTGTATTTTGTCCAGGCGGGTAATCCGATGCATCCTGCCCAAGGAGGATTGCTGCGCAACGAATCACTTGAGTTTGTGGATGTAACACAGGAATCGGGTCTTCTCTCGATTGGTTTGGGGCAAGCATCTATTGCAGCGGACTTCGATGGCAATGGATGGTGTGATCTTTATCTCAGCAATCTGGGCGTCAATGAGCTTTGGCTGAACCAAAACGGTCGTTTTGTACAAGAAAGATCGCTAGTTGGGTTTGATGATTGGACGGTGGGTGTTACGGTCTTGGATTTCGATCGCGATGGATGGTTAGATCTTTACGTGTGTGGTTATGTAGCGATTGATTTGGAGCACAGCAAAGTTTGTCTCAATGAGAATTCGCGGCGAGACTACTGCGGACCAAGAAGTTTTGAGCCAGTCAAGGATCTTCTGCTAAAGAATCAAGGTGCAGGCGTGTTTGAGGACGCAACGCAACGCCTTGGTAACCAGATCGCATTGCCAGCGCTGAGTGCTGCCAGTGCCGATTTTGACAATGATGGCTGGCCTGATATTTATGTGGCTAATGACAATGCGCCCAACGTTCTGTGGATGAACAAGGGTGACGGATCTTTCATAAACGAAGCGATGATACGCGGTTGTGCATTAAATTGGTCAGGCACAGCTGAAGCCAGTATGGGTGTCGCCGTGGCGGATTTTGACCACAATGGTTGGCTGGATATCCTTGTCGCCCATATGGACGGTGAGACCAACACACTGTATTCAAATACAGGTAATGGCCAGTTCATTGATGCGTCGGCATCGTCTGGACTGGGTGGCCCCTCATTGCGACACACAGCTTGGTCACCCATCGTGGCCGATTTTGATGGCAATGGCTGGTTGGATATATATGTGACCAACGGCGGAATGGAGATCTACAATGGATGGCAAGGTCGGGACCGGCCGTCCGATCTCAGAGAGCCCAATCAACTCTTCCTGAATCGCGGACATGGTGTTTTTGAGTTAGATCTAACATTCTATGGGCAGCACGACAAGGCGGGTTGGGACAACAGCCGCGGCGCTGCAGTGGGCGACCTAGACAACGATGGTGACTTGGACGTCATTTATTCCAACAATAATGGACCTAGTGTTTTGTTGGTGAATGAACTTATGGTTCATGGGGACTGGATCGGCTTGGATTTGAGGACGGCTTCAGACAACGTGGCTTATGGGGCGGTAGTGCATTTCTTAGGAAGAGATGGAATGGTGATGCGCTATGTCCACGCCTCGTCAGGTTATGCTTCGTCAGGAGATTCAAGGATCCAAATGTACTTATCGCCCATGAGCTCTATCAGTGGCATAGAAGTTATCTGGCCGTCGGGTGTTGTTGGTCACGTCGAGGATTTGCCTCGGAATCGTTATGTGACTTGGAAAGAGGGATGGCCACCCCGCCTGGACCTGTAAGCGCGAAGGGAATCAGATTCCTTCTAAGATATACTAGAATCATGAAACAGCCAGTGCCGACAGACAAGATGATAAAGCAAGAGGCCATGCCGCTTTCGGATCTGATTGAATCGGTGGGTTCACCCTCAGGCTTGGTGTTGGGGCGTTGGCAGGGAGATCTGGTTGGCGCCATGGTGCTGGTGTGCCCATCTGGAGAATCGCAACCGGAACGCGCCTATGTGATGGATGGCGTTGATCTTTCACCGGGATGCGGTGTTCTGATGGCCTATCCCAACAATAGTGCCTTCCCCGTGATTGTGGGGACGCTGGCGCATTTGGACGTGCCGCCTGATCAGCGTGAGGTCAAGCTGGATGGTTCCGTTTTGGCCTTTGAGGCCGACCGGGAAGTGCTGATCAAGTGTGGTAAAGCCTCGATTCAACTCACTCGCGATGGCAAGGTGCGCATCCGCGGGACCGATATCCTCAGTCGCTCATCGGGTGGGCAGCGCATTAAAGGTGGTCGCGTCAACATCAATTGACGGCCACCTTCGAACCTTTGATGGTGACTTGGCCGCTGCCTTTGACCGTGATCTTCTTGCCCTGAACTGTGATATCGCCGTTCTTTTTCAGGGTAATCGTGGCTGAGCCTGTTTTGAGAATGATTTGGTCACCCGACTGAAGATTAGTCTTCTTGCTGACATCCACACTGTAGTTCTTGCCCACCGTGAGGCTCATATCCTTGCCAATGTCTTGCGTGCTCGCTTTTGAGACCACCAGGTCATGAGCACCCGATACAGCCGTGGAATGGTTTCCACCCACATCCGTTCGCACGTCTCGTCCAATGGCAGACACCACATCCTCTCCCACCATGTAGTTGTGTATTTCGCCGATACTGGTGCTTCTGTTCTTTCCAATGGTTTCGTTGTGGTGTTCGGCCACGGTCTCCGTGAGGTTTTTCCCAACCGTAAGTGTCATGTTCCTTCCGATCTGCTCCACATGGTCATTGCCCACATTGATGGACTTGTCATGGCCAATTTGGTAACGCTCGTCGTTGACCACAATCGTCGACATATCCTTTTCGGCTCGAATCTCAATGAGTTCAGCTCCGTCTGAGTCATCGAACAACATATGGTTGTCTTTGATGGTCTTAATGATGTTTTGAAACTTCTGACCTGGACCCAGGGGTGGTTTATTGAGATCGTTGTAGACACGGCCGGTAACGATGGGCAAATCCGGATTGCCGTCTATGAAGCTCACCAACACTTCATGACCTACTCTGGGTATCCATTGAATGCCGTAGTCCTTGCCCGCGTAATTATTAGAAACCCGCACCCACATAGACGATTGATCGTCTTTCTGGCCTACTCGATCCCAGTGAAACTGGAGTTTGCACCGTCCGAGACTGTCCAAATAGACCTTGGATCCCGAGGGTCCTGTGACCACGGCTGTTTGCACGCCAAACACCTGCGGTCGCGGTGTCTTGCATGGGGCTCGGTAAGGCTTATCAGACTCAAACCCCTCAAACCAACTGACGGCTTTGCCCTCGATCACTTCCATTCTTACGGCAGTGAGCAGCCACGTCTTGTTGAGCGCATCGTGGAAGTGTTTGGCCATCGTCAGCAAAAAGCCTACATGGAGAGAGCGCCCTGTGGACTTGCCCTTGATGATTTTGATGGAGGCGGTTTCGGCTTCTTTACGCGTTCGGGCGTAGAACGTTCCTCGGCCCGCATCCAAATAGTTCATGGTGTGTGTGTACTGTTCTAAGGCGGGGAAATTGGGTGAACTGCCTTCGGTGTCGTCTTTCTTAATGGAGACTTGGGACGTCTCGTAGTTGTAGTGGTCCACAGTGAACAAGCCACTTCCGATCGTCTCCTCATAAGCCACGTCCAATATGCGTTCAAAAGTACCAAACGCCACGTGGCGGGTTTGTTCTTCGGAGTAGTCCAACTGCGCCGTGGGTTCGCAAGGTGTATGCACCCCCTTGGCATCGCCGAAAATCACGGTCTCCAGCGTGTAATCAAAGTAGAAATAGACCCCTTCGTCTTCCATCAAACGCGAAATGAAGTGGTAGTCAGACTCTTGGTATTGAACGGTGTGATCGCGGGTAATGTGTTCACCCTCCAATTTCCACTCGCAGGGGATACCCAACTCACCGAGTATCTGGTCGGCAATGTCTTTGATGGTCATCTGCCGAAACACCCGAGTATCCACATGTTTGGTGGCCAGCCAGAACTTTGGCCGCACGTCGGCCTCGTAAAACACGCGTTTGGGCATGGCGGCTCCAATGTTGCCGTAGGCCGTTCTTTTTTGGGCGAACCTTGTGACGATCCCTTTAAATGACCGAGGTTGTGAAAGCTCGTCGCCGCACATCAGATCCACATGAGCCGATTGGTTGACGATCGCATCGGGCTTCAAGCTGTGGTCTTCAGTTTTCAGTTCCACTCTCAGTAACGGAAGCTCGGACATGCGGTGTTCGTATCGCATGGACACGACTTCCATCAGCCCGCCTGGACTTTTCCAAACCACGTCTGCGACATTGTGTTTGATTGAAGACACGGAATCCTCCTCTAGCGTCCACGAAATGGAAACGGTACTTGGATGGCCTGTTCTGAAGGCGTCCAATTGAGGCTATCTCTTTGATGGGACCAGAACTCCCACTCAAGCGGAACGTCGTTGCCCGTTCTCAATACATATTCCAACAACAGCCAATATTGAAGGGCGTTCGGCCTTGTCACGCAGAACAAATCATTGGCCAGGTCGCTTGCGGACCAAGCTTGACCGTGACGGACCCGGGCCATGTCGCTCCAATGGGTCACGTTGTGGTCGAGGTGCGCACGCCAAACCCCTTCCCAGGTTTTTGAATCATCCGGTGAATCAATGCCCGTAAGGAATTTCATGGCTTCTGCGACACAGTCGCCATTCGCGATCAAGTGAGGTGTGAGGGCTTCAAAAGTACTGGGAATACCCAGCAGAGCCAGACCCCATACGCCTAACTCGACCATTTCTGGGTGATTCAATAGGTCCACATAGGCCGTCACGTCCCGATCTGTACCTGCGCATGCCAGCAGCAAACTGGGCTCTTGGGCGTGATGTGCTCGGACGACTTCCAGATCGGCGTTTCCAGAACGCAAAGCGCAAGCCAGGGTTTCGGCCGTCCAGTCTGATGGAGCGCTCCCCATGGACTTGTATCGACTGAGTGCCTGAATACCGAACAACCCTTGCGGTGGTAAATGGCGCACTAATTGCGCTATTTCAGGAAGCCTCAGCCAAGCGCCCGCCTTGGCCAAGGCGGGCAGCAAGCTGGGATTCTCGCGCTCGAGGAATTGCCAGCGTTGGCTCCAACCCTCGCAGGGTGGTCGATGAAGCCATCCATGAAAAAGACCTGTCAACACATGTTCGTCTGGAGTCAGTTGCTCTAGCCGATCGCGAAAATCGGGTGCTGTTTCTGCCACGATGATGGCGGTCGCAACTTCGCCCCAGCTCTCGCTTTCCAGGCCTAACAAACACCGATCACGAGCCAATGAACCGCCCTTAAGAAGGGCATTCATATGTCGATGAAACCGTACTTCCAGCTCCAAACCATCAGCGTAGGTGTCCCATGGTTCTGACCGAATGAATTGGATTTGCTCCATCAAAAAGCCGCATTCTTCGAAATGCTCATCGAAGAGATCGCTCTGGAACTGTGTTTTGGACTGAATCAAGTTTTGTCTCCAAAAATGAGGTGACCCTTGCTCGTGTACATTCGGGAACGGACAAACAAATAAATGACCTCTTTGGGCAAGTGGGGGAGAAGTTTCATGACATCAAAACGGAACGGAATCCAACGGATAGGTCGTCCATCAGCCATCGCGGTATGCGTCCATTGGTGGTCCCCGATGATTCGTTGTGGCGCCAAGTGAGCAGCGATAGGTACCTGATTAGCTCGAGTAATCGCGATCACGGTTAGCGATCGGACCCATGCTGATGCGCTCGTATCACCCGCCGAGTCAACGCACAGGGTGCCGGACACGAAGATGCTGCGATCGCTTACGTGGATGTGTTCGATGATGATACCCGGTGAACTTGGTGCGGTCGTGTCGCGTGTCGGTGTAAAAGCAACCTCGGTCATGGTGGGCTCACCGTACGTATTTGGCCTGTGCCAAGGTTCAGTTCGAGTGTGTTCGATACCTGGTCCAGAGCAAAGACGGTGAAAAAGTAACGCTCGTCGGTCTGAGGTTGGAGTCCGGAGATCTGCAGGCAGCAAGTCAGCCAAGACGTAGCGGTGTCTTGTTCTTCCAACGATTCGGGAACGGTGAAATTAGTGACACGATCAGATTTGAACCAGATATAGGGATCGACCAGGCTGGTTGCAGCCAGTTGGCCTTCACCTGCGTGATCAACCACCAGTGTCAGCGCTTGAGCAAGGTCGTCGATACAGCGCCGTACTGCCAACGCCATAGATACAGTTACTGCTAGTTTTAGGTCGAGAAACCCGTCTTCAAGTCTGATTTCGCCAATCGCGATCGCCAAACCATGATCAACGGTGGGGTGCTGTTCCCCGGTGACCCATTCGTTGGGTTCTGTGATTTTGATGGAAAGCGTCATTTAGAACCTGTTCCAGTTTCTGCTAACCAGGGCACTTTGACCCAGGTCAGCGCGCTTGACGCGAGGCTTGCATTGATTGCAGTAGTCCTGGCCAATACGAGGGTGCATTTGATGGTACATCACGCATGTGTTCTGGCCCGGATTGGGTCTATAGATCTGTCCAGACGAAGCCACTGACACGGCGACGGCTTGCAGGCTGGCGTTTAGGTTGCAATGGTCGCCGACGCCGCCATTGACGTTGTTATACCATTGGCTATTCACGTCCCATCCATTGGGAGATCCACGGCCATTGTAGGTCCGCTCTCGATCAATCACCTGATTGCAGGCGTGACCCAACTCGTGGACCATGGTTGCTATGGAAAACTGGGTCGCGGTCTCTTGATCGCCATCCATGATGGCGAGGATGACCAAATTCCCGATAGATCCTCCTGCGGCATTGAATTTCTCGCGGACCGTTATGTCCAGTTCAATGTTGCGGCTGTCATTGTGCAGACCGTCCCAGAACTCTCGTTGATCCGTTAGATCTGCCGAGAACTGGCGAGCACCCATGCGCCGGCACTGGGCAGTGACGTCGCGCCAAGGTCCATTGGGTGCCAGTCTCGCCCGAGCTGAAACAAGCCAATTGTGTTCCATCAACTCATTGACCGTGTTTTGGTAGTGGACGATGTGACTGGTGGTGGGGTTGTATCGGGTCGGCATGGGCTGGAACAACCTCAGCAATACCAAGACACGCAGATGAAAAGGTCGATTTGGCAACGCACTGGGATCGGCGGCATTCGGGTCTTGATAGTAATGGCGCAAGCCATTGCGGAACTCGGTGTAGTTCTCCTGGACTTGAGTCCTTACGGATTGATGTTCCACCAACTCGACGAATACGTCACGCATGGCGCTGAGGACCGGAGCTTTGACACGGTTGATGTGGGTCGCGCAACGATCATCCATGGCGTAAATGGAAAAAAACAGTTTGCGCCAAGTTTCAACCGTGTCGATAGTGACCGCACTGTTGCGATCATTGCGCTTACTGCATTTGATGTCGTAACGGTCGCCGCCGACGTGTGGTAGCGATAGCGTATTGGCGAAATGGTCTCTTCGGTTACGTGTAATTCGTTGTTGCAGGTGGGCTCGCTGCCGGCGACTCAGGTACCTTTCCGGCGTATTGTCACCATTGGGCTCAATCCACCATTCGGCGTAACGCACGTTGTCAGCACTCACATTACTGGCCTCAACCTCCAACGGCAGATCCGCACCGTGATGTTCCGCCGGATCTTGTGGCAGATTCACATACTGCTTGATCATTCACTGCCCTTTTTCATTTTGGTGACTGACCATTGGGATTCCTCTGTTGGGTTTGGTTCCGGGATGGGTGGGATCGTGATTAGTGGGGGTTGCAGACAAGGAAATGGGGGTGTGTTCTTTTTGTTACTGATCATGATATCCAGGAGACGACACACATTCTTGCCTTCCACTTTGACATCAAACGAATACATGACAAATTCAGCGTAGTTCTTGATCACGCCACTCACGACACCTCCGGCGGAACCCGGTTCGTCGCCTGAACTCATCTGGAACTTGGACCCCTTTACCATGATCGACTGCTTGTCCATTTTCACTTTCTTGCTTCCGTTCGAGGTGTTGGTGGACATGGAAATGTTGGGGTAGGGGATGGGGATTGGCCCACCTGGCGATGGTGTTTTACATACATCCGGGAAGCAGATCGTGGTGCCATTGCTGGTCTTGTGAACAACCGTCAGCATATTCACGTTGATTGTCGCAGGCATTTCAACCCTCCTCTTCAATCAGCTGGACAGCTAGGGCGACTCTTTGGCTGCCCTCGTGGGTGGACCAAACCAGATTCCAACCACCCTGCTCTTTCAGGCATATTCTGGCCAAAGCCAGCAGAAAACCGCCTGTTGCAGCCCCCAACTCGCCCCAACAATCTGCTGGGTGTTCCAATCGAAGATCATGGCTGCCCAGCGCGCGCAACATGGCCAGTGCCCATTCATGGAAAAAGTACGATTCACCATTCAAATCCGACCAGACAGCCAATGGTGGCTCCTGTTGGCTCACTTTGCGGATTGCCTCGGTGAGTCCCGTGCCCGTGCTTGGCTTAGGTCCTCGGAAAGGTTGGGGTTCATCACTAGATCCCACTGATGTCACACACAAACCAACGCCGTTCCTTTCGAAAATGCATAGACTGACACCCTCGCCAGGAATGAATCCATCCTGGGTTCGAGATGACTTGAGGCGCGATTTCATGTCCAACATGTCCAATCGTGCCAAGTCAACATAGCTATCACACCCACCAATCATCAGCCTGGCTTTGTGGTCGGTCCCCCATTGAAGCGCCGATTCAAGGAGGGTGAACATGCCCGTTCGCCCTTCAGAAACCGTTTGTAGGGTTAAAGGCGTGGGGAGGCCAGCAGTTTGCCAAATCGAGCGCAACCACATGTCATTAAGGCCCCAAGATGCTGTGACCTCATCTAGTTCAGGAAAGGCCCAGAACACGCCCATGTTTATGAGCTGATTTGGCTGTTGACGCTCGGCCCATTCCGTCAGCACCTCGAGGATCATCATCTTCAGCCGGTCTGGGCCTGGAAGTTCGGCATGGAGCCAAGGTAAGGGTGATACCACGATTGGTTCCGCCGAATACACCCGATCATCAGGGGGAATCTCCATCGCGCTCGGATGGTCTTGGAAGCGTGAAATGCCCGCCAACGCAGAAAGACAGCTCTGGTCCATGTCAACGCCAAGTGGGCTGCGCCCGCCGCAGTAGGTCATGGCCCATTCACTCACGGGTCAAGCTCCGTACGAACAAATTTGACTTGATGCATCTTGCGTGTACAAGCGAATGTGGCCTTAAACAGCAGGGTCAACAGGCCGTCCCCGGGTAGGAGCGTGAGTCTATCCAGCTTCGCGCTCGCTGATGTCAACTGGTTGCCGATTTGAGCCTCTACTCGGATGCAGTATTTTGGAACCGGTACCTGCAGGTACTCGAAGGGAAAGAGATTCCAAAGCTCGATGGTCGAACCATCAATAGGTTCATCAAAGGTGAGTTGCGGCACTGCGGCATGGTAAAAACGGTCATCAAAATCTTCGGGTAACAGGGGGCAGCGTTCGCTCCGCCAAGTTTCATCATAAGTACCTGCGTAGTTGGCTCGAGGATGCCAATGGGTGGGTGTGAACCCGAACCCCACTGGATCTATGCTCTGGTGCCAATCGCGAATGACCTGGTTCACCTGTTGAATACTGGGTAGCAAATCGCCGTCTTTGGGACCTTTTCCCTTCTTGGCGTGAAATCCCCTTCCCACGGGATTTCGTGGCTCGTACGCGGCGTGTTTGGGATCATCTGGGCTTGTGTCCCATCCACCATACGCGTTTTCAAAGACCAAAGGTTGTTTCGAAAAGGGTTGCGGCTGAGAAATCGATAGGCCCATCAATCCGCGTTGCCAGCGCCGTTCACCAAACACGCGAGCAACATGAACCCGGTCACCCACCCGGATGCCCACATCAACCTGTGCCGCTTGGTTGGGACTATACGCTTCGCCGACGATTCCCAAATCCATACCGGGACAAGGCAGCCCCAAATCGCCCTCGTGGATCAAGCTGCTTGGTTCATCCATGTCACGAAAAATGGGGCCGGGTAGCAACGCCACCTGCTCAGTCTGCACGTGTTGTGCGTCTTGACTGAGCCCAATGGTGGCCTTCAGGTTAACGACCAGAAGGTGTTCACCCTCACGATCGCTGCACACATTGAGCTGTGCGGGGAATGGGGTGTTATTGCGCAAATCCATCATGGTGCACTCGGGTGAATACGGGTTGTGGTGAGGCTATACAAGTTTACCTGCCTCAATTCAGGTTGCCAAGGTGATGTGCGGCTTGGATGAATGTAGGCTCGTGCTGAGACCCCGAATTGGGGTATAAATAGGGGCGGCGCGGGTCTGTTGGATGGGGAACCGCAATGAGTTGGGAATTGGCCAGCATCAGCTCGGATTGAGTATTTTTTCGGCCAGTCCTAGATTTGTAGACAGGGATGGTGTTGTGGAACCAGTTGTAGATTTGGACCTGGGCCTTGACCATGGGCTCAGTGAGGACGAATTCAAGTTGGCCTGCGAGATTCTGGATCGGACACCCAGTTACACAGAGCTGGGTATTTTTTCGGCTATGTGGTCCGAGCATTGTTCCTATAAGTCATCAAAGTTCTATCTCCGTCAGTTTCCAACCACGGGTGAACAGGTACTGATTGGTCCTGGCGAAAACGCCGGTGCGGTCGATGTGGGCGACGGGTTAGCCGTGATCTTCAAGATGGAAAGCCACAATCACCCTTCATTTATTGAGCCGTATCAAGGTGCAGCGACTGGCGTGGGCGGTATTCTTCGCGACGTATTCACCATGGGTGCGAGGCCCATTGCCAACTTGAATGCCTTGCGATTTGGTACCCCGAACACCGCCCACATGAAGTACTTGATTCGCCGTGTGACGCAAGGTATTGGCGACTATGGCAACTGCGTCGGGATTCCCACCGTGGGTGGTGAAGTCTTTTTCGATAGCGCCTACCAAGGTAACATTCTGGTCAACGCAATGACAGTGGGTTTGGCCAAGGCAGACCAGATCTTCCTTGGTCAGGCTTCAGGACCTGGCAATGCGGTCATGTATGTGGGATCCAAAACGGGTCGCGACGGCATTCATGGGGCCACCATGGCATCCGAAGAATTCAGCGAGGAGAGCGAAGAAAAGAGGCCCACTGTTCAAGTAGGTGACCCATTCACCGAGAAGTTGTTGCTCGAAGCGCTGATGGAGTTGTTCCCAACAGGCAAGATCATTGGCATCCAGGACATGGGTGCCGCAGGATTAACGTCGTCGTCGTTTGAGATGGCAGGAAGAGCAGGTTCCGGCCTGGATCTGGATTTGGGCAAAGTGCCCACTCGTGAAGCCCACATGAGCTCATACGAGATCATGTTAAGCGAGAGTCAAGAGCGTATGTTGCTGGTGTGTCTCCCTGATGATGTAGCTGCCATTCGAGCAGTCTTCGAAAAATGGGATTTGGAAGCTGAGGTCGTGGGTGTGGTGACTGACACGGGACGTGTGCGCATCACATCGCCCGAAGGTGAACTGGTGGCGGATATGCCCGCAGCGCCATTGGCCGATCAAGCACCCATGTACGAACGTCCTTGGTCTGAACCCGCTCAATTTGCAATAGATCGCGCCACCGACGTACGAGGTTATGGATTTAAATCGTCGGTCACGGAATCGTTGAAGCGACTGTTACAGTCGCCCAACATAGCTAGTAAACGCTGGTTCTATCGGCAATACGACCACACAGTACGTACCGACACCGTCGCGGGACCTGGAAGCGAGGCGGCACTTGTAAGGATTAAAGGAACGGACAAGGCGATTGCCATCACCACCGACTGTAACCCGCGCCTGGTCAAACTCGATCCCTATCAAGGTGGCGCCATGGCAGTAGCCGAGGCCGCGCGCAATATTGCCTGTACGGGCGCTAAACCATTGGCGATCACGGATTGCTTGAATTTTGGCAGCCCGGAGAACCCCGAGGTGATGTGGCAGTTCAAAGAATCCATTCGTGGCATGAGCGATGCCTGTCGCGCATTGGATACACCGGTCATCTCGGGTAATGTCTCGTTTTATAACGAAACCAACGGCAGTGCTGTGTTGCCCACGCCTGCAGTCGGCATGGTGGGCTTGTTGGCCGATCGGTCCGTTTATGCCACCAATGTATTGGCAGAAAGCGGTCTATCGTTGTTTTTGTTGGGGGCGCCAACGGCAGGACTGGGCGGCAGTGAGTTTCTTGACACCGAACACGGACTCACGACGGGTGCGTTGACCCCCATCGACTTGGATCTAGAGCGTCGTTTGCTAGATGTCCTGCAGTCTTTAGTCAGCAACGGTTTAGTCCGCCATGCCCGTGACTGCTCGGAAGGGGGCTTGGCGGTCACTTTAGCCGAGATGTGTTTCGGTCCCCATCGTATCGGCTTGGACGTGGACCTCCAAGCGGATGGCAGCGTGGCGGAGACGTTGTTCGGTGAAGGGCCGAGCCGAGTGGTAGTTGCAGTGGCCGCCGAAGATGAGGAACGCTTTCAAGCATCATGTGGCAATGTGCCATGGATGAAATTGGGTCGTAGCGGTGGCCAACGATGCGTGATTAAGATCAATGGTAAGGGCATGGTGGATGAACCCATTGATGCGCTGGCGTCGCTTTGGCAGGACGCCATTCCAAATGTGATGGAGTAATCCTATGTGTGGCGTTTTTGGTATCAAGCCTCATCCGGAAGCGGCTAACCTCGCTTATCTTGGCCTTTATGCTTTGCAGCACCGCGGTCAGGAAAGCGCAGGAATCGCCTGCTTGGGTCCTGACCGCATTCGTGTCGTAAGGCGTATGGGCTTGGTGGCAGATGCCTTTAGCGAAGAATCGCTACAGCAGATTTCCGGCTCGGCAGCCATAGGACATGTTCGCTATTCAACGTCCGGTGGCAGTATGCTGGAAAACGCGCAACCGATTCTGATTACCTGCCACCACGGACAAATTACGCTCGCCCACAACGGAAATCTGGTCAACGCCCAACGCATACGACAGGAGCTGGAGTCTAAGGGTTCCATCTTTGCGTCCAATAGCGATAGTGAAGTGATCCTGCACCTGATTGCGCGCAGCCAGAAGACGAAGATTGAAGACGCTATTGTGGAGGCTTTGCAACAAGTTGAGGGTGCGTTTTCCTGTGTGTTTCTGACCAAAGACAAATTGATAGGCGTTCGCGACCCCCATGGATTCAGGCCTTTGTTGATGGGTAGCCTGGGTGAGGCAAAGCTGTTTGCATCCGAGTCATGCGCCTTTGACTTGATCGATGCGCAGATTCAGCGTGAAGTAGATCCGGGCGAGATGGTGATCGTGAATAAGTTGGGTATGTCACGGTCGGTTCATCCCTTCCCCAAAAAGGTCGCACGTCAGTGCATCTTTGAACATATCTATTTTGGTCGCCCTGACGGCACGATGTTTGGTGAATCCACTCACGAGTTTCGCGAACGACTGGGCGAAAAATTGGCGCTCGAGTCTGCGGTCCATGCGGACCTAGTGATTCCTGTCCCGGACTCAGGGGTTTGTGCCGCTTTGGGTTATGCACGTGCCTCGGGGATTCCTTTCGCCTTTGGCTTGATTCGAAATCACTATGTGGGGCGTACCTTTATTGAGCCAAAACAGTCGATCCGCCATTTCGGCGTGAAGATCAAACTGAACCCTGTCCGTGAGCTGATCTATGGGAAACGCGTGGTCTTGATTGACGACTCACTTGTCCGGGGCACCACTTCCCGCAAAATTGTCAAAATGGTGAGAGCCGCAGGCGCGGCTGAAGTGCACTTGCGGATAAGTGCACCCCCAACCACACACCCTTGTTACTACGGGATCGATACACCCACCCGGCGAGAGCTGATTGCCTCATCTCACTCTGTGGAAGAAATCCGAAAATACATTGAGGCGGACTCCTTGGCTTACATTACCCAGGAAGGCATGATGTCATGCCTGAAGAAATCCAAACCCGAGGACTATTGTCACGCGTGTTTCAGTGGTGACTACGCCATCCCTTTCCCCGGTTCTACAGAAGTATGACGGTAGATCTGGGCAGACTTGTAGCCCATTTGAACGAATACCTCCAGGTAGGGCTATTTCAGGAATCGGCCATTAACGGGTTGCAGGTATCCGGGAAGAAGCGGGTTCGTCGCGTCGCGCTGGCCGTTGATGGGGTCCTGGAAACATTCGAAAAGGCGGTTGCCGAAGGGGCGGACCTACTTATTGTCCACCATGGGATCTATTGGGGTCACCAATGGGCGTTGCGCGGCGCTGACTACAAACGGGTCAAGGTACTCATGGATGCGGAGCTTGCCTTGTATGCCGCCCACCTGCCCTTGGACGCCCATCCCGAAGTGGGTCATGCCGTGAATCTCTTACGGGCGGCAGGCGCGGACGAGGACAGCCTAAACCCGTTTGGGAACCACCGAGGCCAGACCATTGGGTTTAGTGGTGAAATTAGACCCACAAAACGCGATGACTTTTCGGACTTGTTGGGAAAGGTGCTTGGAGGCGACATTCAGGTTTTGCCATTTGGCCCGGACGAAGTACGTCGCGTGGCCTGTGTGACGGGCCAAGGTGCCGATTTCTCCTTGGTCCGAGAGGCCAAGATCAATAACATTCACTACTACATTTCCGGTGAAGCGGCCCACCCTATCTATCACTTCTGCAAAGAGCAGGGAGTCAACTTGGGACTGGGTGGGCATTACCGCACCGAGACGTTTGGGTTGAAGGCGCTAGCCGCGCACCTCGAGCGCCAATTCGATCTATCGTGTGTCTTTATCGAAGTCCCAACCGGCATGTAAAAGTTATGCTAGGCTGCGCAGATTGACGTTAAGGGGAGATCAACTGACCTTGAGATTGATGACATGCCCTATTTCCTGACTGCGGGGACTTATGGCCGCGGTGCATTGCGCATGGCGTTGAGCATTCTTCAAGCATCGGCGGGTACTGATGGGGAGGCTTGTGTCGGCGAGTTTATGGCCCTTGATGCTCAGGTAAGCAATGCTGTACCCCCAGTAACCTATCTTTGGTCGGTGGTTAGTGGACCCGATCTTTCGCCAACACAGTTTTCAGACACCATGGTGTTGCAGCCCAATTTCACTCCGACAGCGGCAGGATCCTACGTGTTGCAGTTGCGCGTTGAAGATCACAACGCCACGATAGAAGACACGGTCAACATATCCGTAGGCGATGTGGCAATCTTTCGTGGCCAGCAATTGGAAAGTTGGGCCAGTGCTGCAGGGGAACCCGAATTTTCTGAGTCGTTTGACTTGATTGACGATCAGCGCATCAACATGCTTGACCTCGTGTTGGCGCGGCAAACTACGGTCTGTCAGTGACGCTTCGTATCCTGGTCGTTGATGATGAGGCACCGGCGCGAGAGCGCCTGAAGCAGATCATCGCAGGTATTCCAGGATATGAAGTGGTCGGAGAAGCGCAAAACGGTAATCAGGTCGCTGAACTGGTGGCAACGTTAAAGCCTCAGGTCGTTTTGTTAGATATTCGCATGCCCGGGCTTTCTGGACTCGATCTGGCAGATCTGTTTGCAAAGCAGAGACAACACCTTGGCGTCATTTTTGTCACCGCTTATGATCAACATGCGGTCGATGCTTTTGACCTGGATGTGGACGATTACATCACCAAGCCCATCCGACCGAGTCGGCTGGAGCGAGCGCTGGGTAGAGTGCGCGAACGTTTACAAGTAGACAGCGAGCCCGTTAGGACTTTGGCCATTCCTGTTCTTGATCAATGGGTTTTTCTGGAGTTGAAAGACGTGATGTACGCCGTGGTGCAATCTGGTAGTTTGGACATTCATACCGGTGATCGGGTCTATTACGTACCCTGGACGTTGTCTCAACTTGAGGAGAAGATGGGACATAGACATGCGTTCGTGAAAGCGAACCGGCAAACACTGGTCAATCTGAGCTATGCCCACAGTTTGGCGATTAATGAGTCCGGTACGGGTCTTTTGAAACTGCAAAACGGTGATCGGATCGCTACATCACGAACCGCGACTCGGCTCATCAAGTCGCGTTTTTGAACAGACCCTCAGAGCTCAAGAAAACCGTTCAAGTCCGCTTTCCGACCGTTCGCAGAGGTGTTCCAGCCACTGACACGTTTGGGTTGAAATAGTCGCCATTTGCTTTCGTACCATATTCACATCTCATAGAACACGGAGGTTTTTATGTGGTTGTTCATGATGGTTTGGATGGGTTCGTTGGACCAGGCAAAAACGTTACTCGATTCCGGCAAACCGGCCGAAGCTGTAGCCATGCTGACCGATTTGGCTGACTCAGAACCGAACGCTTTAAGATTGCTCATCACGGCATCTGATAGGTGCGGTGACTTTGAGACTGGACTGGCTAAAAGCGATCAAGCGCTTGAGGCGTTTCCAGAAGATAGTTTTTTGCATGTTGAAGTCGCGTCGCTGTACCGAGCTAAGTTCACCGAGAACCCTATGGGCTGGATGACTGGGCGATCCAGGTATATCGATCTGCTCACGCGTGCCATTGAGTTGGATGCCGACAATCAAGCCGCCTACTTGGGCCTCATTGGCTTCTATGCCAATGCGCCCAGTATGGTAGGTGGCAGTGTGGAGGAAGCTCTAAAATGGTGCGACGCATTGGAACATGTGGATATAACCGCTGGAATGTTGCAGAGAGCCAATGTCTATGTCGGCCAAAAAGACGAAAAAAAATGGCGTGAAATACTTGCCCCGATGATGGAATCTTCAAACGACCCTAGAGTGGGCTTTACCTATGGGATGGCACTGCAATCTGTGGATGATTACCATGGAGCCGCAAAAGCTTTCGATAAAGGGGCACAGGCTGGGCATGCGCCATCTATCTACCAAGCAGGCCGCAGTCGTGTCTTGGGTGAATTCGAGGTTGAAAAGGCGGTGGCATGGTTTGACGCGTATCTGAAGCTCGAACAAACCCAAACCGAATACACCATTGGCGCTTACAAACGTTTGGGTCAGGCCTACGAAATGTTGGATCAAAAGGCGCTGGCCCGCGAGGCCTACCAGTCAGCCTTGAAACTGGATCCCGAAGACAAAGAAGCCAAGTCGTCACTCAAGAAACTTGGGGTATCGCAATGAACGCACTGATGTGTCTCTTGTTGGTTGCTGGATCAGAGCTGTGGCAGACCGATCCTGCACGCCAAGATTGGGCGATCTTGGGGTCTCAAGTATCGTTGGCAACGTTGAAGGGCGAAGGGATTTGCCTTCTTGACGCGGACAACCACCGTGTCATTGTCATTGGCCGCAGCGGTGAAAACCTGGTTGAGTTTGGCCGTAAGGGACTTGGACCTGGAGAGTTTCAGGCACCAGCCGCCATCGCAGTACATGGAGACAGGGTTGCCGTGTTTGATAGCATTCGAGGAAACGTCGCATGGTTTTCGAAAGCAGGTACCTACTTGGAGGATCAGAGGCTACCTGCAGGCACGGTGTCTGTGTTTCAACCAAGTGTATTTTCTGATGGGTCGCTGTTGGTCACGTCGGTTCGCCTGAATGCGCAGTTCCTGCAATCCTATGCGCTGGAATTCTGTGCGCCCGACTTTTCTGAGACCAAGACCATGGTCGAACGAACGGCTCCACCCACGGACTGGTCACGTATGAACGACACACACGTAATCATTGAATACCTGGTTGGGCAGTTTGAAACCTTGGCAGCTGGTATCCCCATGGGTCTTGCCTTGGCACAAGACATGGTGGTTGTGTCGCCGGATCATCCTTTCGGATACCGGATAGACGCAAACGGCTTGGAAACGCCGCTCAAGTGGTCTTGCCAGCCCAGACCTTGGTCCGACGGGGACAAGAACGAACAGTGCCGTGCCATTGCTGATCGAATCGCCGCCAATGCTCCGTTTGGGTCGTTAATTACCGATCTGGTTATTCAGAAGGCAATCGAACAAAGCGACCTGCCTGAAGTGAGGGCCCCCGTAGACGCTATGGTGCCCATGGATGCTGGGTTCGCATTGCTCGTCGTCGACCAACAAAGCGGCGTTTTTCCAGATCTAGTGTTTTTTGATGTCCGTGGCAATGAGCAGTCGAGGGTTGATTATGTGGGTCCCACGACAGCGCTAGCCATTGACGGTGATGTGGTTTACGCTGCTGGGATTGACGAACATGACGAGATGATTGTATCGGCTCGCAGTAGGTGATCGTGAATCAGTTCAGCGCCTTTTTGAGGTCTAAGACTCTTAGACATGCCACCACCGAGGCGGCAATTTGGGGGGCCCTGGCCTCGCCATTGGTTTCCTTTTTGTTGTCTGGGGGGCTCGAGCGGCCTGGGAGGGTTTTGGAGAGTTGGAGCCATCAGCTGGGAATACTGTGGTGGGCTTTGCCGCTGATCGGTGTGATTTGGTCCACGACCATCAATTTCGGTGCCCAATTGCTCCGTCACTATGTCATTCCACTGATACCTCAGCAGTGGGGTGGATTCAGAATCGGCTGGGCCTGCAGCATGGCCGGTGTGGTGGTGGGTGCAGCATGCATGTGGGTGATCATGGGTTTGTGTCAAGGCGTGCTAGGGTTTCAGGTGTCCCGTTCCGGCTCAGAGTGGACACAAGCAGGCATTGCCGGGTTACTGGGTGTGGTATTCGCAAACATGTTTTACGCCTTTCATGAAAACGATATGGAAATCAAGAAGGCGCAACACAACGAGGCGGAACTGGAGCGGCAATACCGACTGAATGAACTGATGACCATGAATATGCGCATTCGCCCCCACTTCTTTTTCAATTCGTTGAACACCCTGGCCTCCCTTGTGAGCTCCGACCCAGATCGAGCGCAGTTTTTTCTCAACGATCTTGGTGATCTGTTTCGCATGAGTTTTGCCCATGGAGAAAAAGACCATATGGGGCCTTGGGAGGATGAACTGGCGATTACCGAAGCCTATCTCATGCTGGAGAAAACCAGGTTTGGAAGTCGGCTCAATTGGCAAGTTGAAGTCAATGCATCGAGCCATGACCCGTTCCCTGCATTCTTTTTGCAACCACTTGTTGAGAACGCGGTTCACCACGGTATTAGTCAAAGACCGGATGGGGGAACGTTGCGAATCTTTGGTCAGTTTGTCGATGGTCATTGGTCGCTAGCCATGACCAATGATGTTGAGACCGATATGGAGCCCGTGATCGAAGATGGGCACGCGCTAGGTGTCTTGAAACGCAGAGCTGAATTGATGAATGGACGTTTGGATGCGACCTGTTCAAACGGCGTTTTTGAGGTACATGTCTCATTTGATGTATTGCCCATCAAATCGAACGTGACAGAAGTCATGGAAATCACGTCGCGCGCACCCTAACCTTGATACAGGAGGTTGCATTGCGTTTGGTCTCTCTCTTTTTTGTCGGTTCCGTCTATATCGGTGCACAGTGTCCCACAAACTTGGCTGATGCTTATCCAGATTGGCCACAGATATCGGTCGTTGATCTGGTGTTCATTGAAATGAACATGCCCAGTTGGGTGCTTTGGGACGGCAGCCCTCAGCCCATCAATGATGCGCCTGCGGTCACGTTGATGGGCGATATCGACCAACTGACACCAAGTACCTTTACCGTGCGCCACACGTGCAATGTGTCTAGTGTTACCGCCCAAACATCGGACGGCACGCTGATGTTGGTGTCCAGCAATGCCCTCGACGCGACCACAATTGAAACGATCTGGTCTTTCACGGCAACGCTGCCAGGAACCTCACAAGTGACGATTCAGTTGGAGGACCCATCAGTCCTGGCTCAGGGCATTCTGCAGTTCAATGTGATTGCGTTGCCCACGCGCACGCTGACAGTGTCCCTGTCTGCAGGTGTTTCTGGGTTTCCCAGTACCACAGCGGATTACCCGGTCAATAGCTTGGTGGACTACAGCTACATGGCAGATACCTGCTACGAGAATCTGACGGTTACGTTGGATGCGATACCTGTTGCAGCCAGTGGACAGGTATTGATGGATGACAATCGCGCTTTGAACGTAACCGCCGAATTGCGTGTTCAGGACGTTACCGTCAATTCGACAGCTGGTGGCACCACCAATCGCGATGGATCCAATCCCGTTAATTGCGGGGACGATTTGTCGATCACAGCCACCCCTAACGGTGGATTTTTCTTTTCGGGTTGGAGTGGCGACGCCACAGGAACCGCCAACCCCTTGCTTCTCACAAATATTCAACAGGACTTGAATATCACGGCGAATTTCATGCCCTTATCCACGATTGACCTATCGGTTGGCCGCGTTGAGGTGATTCAAGGGACCACCATGTCTGCGCCCTATCGTGTGCATATCGCGGACAGGCCTGGCGTTGTCAGAGTGTTTACGACGCTCATCGGCACGGCCTCTCAAGCGAATGTACAGGCACGCATGACACGATATGTCGGCGGAGTCGCTCAAGACAGCCTATTCGCTGATAACGGTCCTCGCACGCTCTCATCCACACCCAATGAAGGCGTGTTGAATGACACTTTGTATTTTCAATTGCCAGCCAGTTGGTTGAGTGTGGGTACGGAGTATGTGCTGGAACTGGATCCACTCAATGCCATCCCAGAAATGAACGAATCCAATAATCGATATCCGGCTGTGGGCACGCAGAGCTTCGATTTCCAGGCTGTTGGGGCCATGAACGTGATGGTGGTGCCCATTCGCTACCAACGCAATGGGTCTGGCCCAACCTCAGAGCCAAACACGGCGAACCTCAACTACCTCACGTGGCTGCCGATTAAGGTCTATCCCACCCACGAAATCAACTACAGCGTCCATGCACCGGTCAACTTCACGGGCGACTTGCGTAATTCAAACGGTTGGAATGCCTTATTGACTCAAGTCAATAATATTCGCATTGCCGAGAACCCAAGTGGCACGATGGCCTATTACGGCTTGGTTGATTTCTTTACCATTGATGGCTGCCCTGGGAGCTGCCAGGCTGGACTGGGGTTTCGGCCGGGACGAGCCGCTGTGGGCTTTTCTGGCTGGGGGCCCGGTACCAATGAAGCCAGTGAAACCTTTACCCATGAACTGGGGCATAACTACAATCGCCAGCATGCGCCCTGCGGTGTATCGCCATCCGACCCAGGTTATCCCTATGCCACGGCAGGAATCGGAACCTGGGGGCTTGATGTAGCCACGCTTTCCTTGAAGTCACCCACGCTGAAGGACTATATGTCCTACTGCAACCCGATCTGGACGTCCGACTACACCTACCGCAATATTTACACCTACCGGCAAGGTGTGAACTATAAAGAAAATCAGATGTTGAATGACGCCTGGGTCCTTGCAGGCTGGATGGACGCAACGGGGCTACACTTGGGACCCGTCATGAGAGGACAAGGTGTCGCCGCCTCGTCGCCAAGTGATACCGAATGGGTTCTTTTTGATCAAGGCGGTCGTGAAGTATCACGTGTGCCTTTGCAATTCACGGAGATCGCTGATAGCGATGAGGAAAGCATCGGGTTTGTGGGTGTTGCCAACTACGATGCCAATGTGGTTGCCGCAGAGATTCGGCAAGGGTCTGTCGTGCTGGAACGCATCGAAGCTGGCGGATCTCCTCGGATTGAGGCCTTCGTGGATGCGCAGGCGCGTGTCCAGTTGGGTGACCAACCGGAGGATCAACACATTGTGGCGCGTTTCTCGCCAGATGGCGTTCGTTGGCAAGTGTTGCAGATCTCAGAAGGTAAGCGTGAGATTCCCTTACGGCCCTCGCTGATTTGGGAAGCGACGTCACCCGTCCTAGAAATCGAGGCGATTCGCGGTTTTGAACGTCAAAAGTTACAGCTTTCACTGTAGAATCACGTCAGACATAAACGCATGACCAGTTGTTTTGCGTAACTGATGAGATTTTCTTGCGTAACTATGTCTGGAAAAGTAGAAGCTGAGCTTCGGAGGTGATGGGTGCGTTTGATGAGTTTGTTCGCTTTGGGTCTGTGTGCGCTATGTGTTGTAGCAGACGAGACAACAGATCCGTTTATTTGGCTGGAAGATGTAACGGGCGAAAAGGCTTTGGCCTGGGTAGAGGCTCAAAACGAGGAGTCTCTGGCCGCATTGCAGGCCCGACCTGAATTTGAAGGATCGAAACAACATATTCTGGAGATTCTCAATTCGGATCAGAGACTGGCGATGCCATCCTATTTCGGTGGACAGGTGTACAACTTCTGGCGTGATGGCAACCATCAACGCGGTTTGGTGCGACGGACGTCACTTGAGTCCTACAAAACAGATCATCCAGATTGGGAAATTGTCCTTGATCTGGATGCTTTGGCAAAGGCCGAAAACGAGAATTGGGTGTTCAAGGGCTATACCGTGCTTAAACCCGACTGTGATCGTGTGCTCATGCGTCTCTCCCGGGGTGGGGCCGATGCGACCGTGGTCCGCGAATTTGATTTGAAAACAAAAGCGTTTGTGAAAGATGGCTTCGCGTTACCGGAAGCCAAGTCGCGGACGGATTGGATGGATCGTGACCACCTATTGGTGGGTACGGACTATGGCGATGGTAGCCTGACGGATTCCGGGTATCCCAGGGTGATCAAACTGTGGCAAAGAGGTACTTCTCTGGCCGATGCCAAGACCATCTTTGAAGGTCAGAAGACCGATGTCGGTGTGTGGATTACCACTGATCGCGAGTACGAGAACAAGTGGGACCTGTTGACCCGCGCCATGACTTTCTACACCTCGGAGCATTTCCTGATTCAGGATGGAAAGTTGGTGAAACTCGACTTGCCGGAAGACATTCAACTTCATAGCGTGTTCAAAGGGCAGTTAGTGGTGGAGCTGAAGTCGGACTGGTTGAGCTATAAACAAGGCGCTGTAATCGCTGTGGATTTCAAGAAATTCTTGGCGGGTGATCGATCGTTCCAAACACTTTTCGAGCCAAATCCCAAGGGGTCAATTGGCAGTATTAGCCGCACTAAAAACATGCTGGTTGTGGTGGCTTCAAACAATGTGGCCAGCGAAGTCTTTCAGGTACGATTCGAGGCGGGTACCTGGCAAAAGGAGAAACTGGATTGGCCACAACCGGGCACCATCAATATGGTGGATCACATAGAAGGTACGGACCAATATTTTGTGCTGTTTACAGGATACCTCACACCCAATTCGCTGGTGATGATTGACGGTGAAAGCAAGCAAATGCAGACCATCAAATCAGAACCGGCATTTTTTGACAGCGAACCCTATGTGGTGAAACAGTGGAATGCAACGGCGCCTGATGGCGTTTCTATTCCCTATTTCGCGATCATGCGTAAGGGCGTGAGCTTGGATGGCAATAATCCCACATTGCTTTATGGTTATGGTGGTTTTGAGGTCTCTCTGCTCCCGCGTTACAGCGGGACTTTGGGTCAAGCTTGGTTGGAGCGGGGCGGCGTTTATGTCGTTGCCAATATTCGCGGTGGTGGTGAGTTTGGCCCTCAGTGGCATCAGGCTGCATTGAAAAAGAACCGCCATATTGCCTTCAACGACTTTATTTCGGTGGCTGAAGATCTGATCAAACGAAAAGTGACATCCGCAGACAAACTGGGTATTCGCGGTGGCAGTAACGGCGGACTTCTGGTGGGTACTTGTTTTACGATGCGGCCAGACCTCTTTAAAGCCGTCGTGTGTCAGGTGCCGCTGCTGGATATGCAGCGATACTCGAAATTATTGGCAGGCGCCAGTTGGATGGGTGAGTATGGCGACCCTGACGATCCCGATATGTGGTCGTACATCAGGACTTATTCACCGTACCATAACCTCAAGAGCGAAGTGTCTTACCCCAAAGTGTTCTTCACGACGTCCACGCGCGACGACCGGGTTCATCCGGCCCATGCGCGCAAGATGGTGGCGAAGATGAAACAACTCGGTCATTCCGTCTACTACTACGAAAACACGGAAGGTGGCCATGCGGGCGCAGCCAATAATGAACAGCGCGCTATGGCTGAAGCACTTATTTACAGCTATCTAGCCGAACAGTTGATGAATCCGACTGCAAGCGACATGTAATGAACTAAGGGTTGGGGATCATGATGCGATCACCGGCGTTGATGAGAGATCCGCTTAGGTTGTTGATGGCCATGATCGCATCGATGCCCACCCCGTAATGTTCGGCCAAACTGATTAAGGTGTCACCCGCAGCCACTCGATGGATGGTGTAGCCATGAATGACCATGTCGCGTTCCAATAGGGTCCAAGCGCGCGCCACCAGTGCTGCTGCTTTGATCTTGTAAACATAGTCGCGGATCTCTGCGGGTAGAGCCTGCTCCACGAGTGACCATTCATAAGTCGATTGCGACGTGCAGATACGCCGCACTTTGGTTTCGCCGCTGACGTAGGCTGCCAGGGCGAGTTCCCAGGAGCCAAATACGCCGCGCAGGTAGGCAAGATAGTCTGCGCAGGCACGAGCGGCCCGCCTGGGGTCCGTTCGTTCGTCCTTCTCGCGATTGACGACCAATCCCATATGTCGAGCCGTGTCAGCAGTAAACTGAAACATCCCTACCGCGTCTTTGGGACTCACGGCATGATTGGTGAACCCACTCTCAATGAGCGGGATCCAAATCAGTGAGTCTGGGATGGAGCGCTCCTGGAACTGTTCACGAATCATCGGGATATATACCTGTGCGCGAATCATGGATTGATCGACGTGGACTGCCCGATCATTGCGCAAATAGGCCACAAAATGCTTGACCCTTGGATGACCGGGGTCTAGGTCAAACGATAAAAGACAAAGTGAAGCAGGGATCAGGAACATAAGACAGCTCAACGGTGTTTGTATCTCTTTTCGACCGTTGAGCCGTATTTGTCAAGCAGTGAATTTGTAGCCCAGCCGATGGACGGTGATCAGATAACGGGGATCGTGGGGGTCGTCTTCGATCTTTTTCCGCAGCTTTGCAACGTGCGTGTCGACCGTACGCGTAAACGGAAGTGCTTGGTATCCCCATACGTCATTCAACAATTCGTCTCTTGTGACCACCCGACCCCGATTCTCAATGAAGTAGCGTAGTAACATGAATTCCCGCGATGTCATTTTGATGGCCATGCCATTGCGCTTAACTTCGTGCCTAGCCAGGTCGACCTTAATGGGTCCAAACATAAAGGCACTTTGCTTGGGTGGCGCCGCTTCAAATCGGGGGGACCTGCGCCGCATGACACTTTCGGCTCGTGCTAAGAGCTCCAGCAAACTAAATGGCTTGGTCACATAGTCATCCGCGCCCAGCTTCAGGCCAAGCACTTTGTCTATTTCAAGCCCTCGGGCCGTGAGCATGATGATGGGCACGTCACAACCTTCGCTACGCAGCATGCGGCAGACGTCTAACCCGCTAATCTTGGGTAACATGACGTCTAGAATCATGAGGTCAGGTTGAACCTGTCGCGCTCTTTCAAGGGCTCGGACCCCATCGGCGGCTGAGGAAACATCATACCCCTCAGTTACGAATCCTTCCCTTAGGGCAATGGCTAAGGACATGTCGTCTTCGACAATTAATACCTTTCTGACATCCGTCAGGGTGTCTGTTTGAGCAAGATGTGGCAATGGAACCCCCTTAGGTCTTAGGATGACGGCGCACATTGAGGTGCGCTAGTCACCTGGTTTTGCTCCTCGGCAATTGGTAGTGTGAAGGTGAACGTGCTTCCCATGCCCAACACGCTTTCCAGTTGAATGGAACCATCGTGGTCCTCAGCGATGTGCTTCGCAATCGCTAGGCCCAGTCCGGTTCCGCGGATCGGTTGAATCAGTCCCTCGCTGATGCGATGAAACCGTTCGAAGATTTTTGATTGATCTGATTTTGCAATGCCAATACCGTGATCCGACACCGTAATGGCGACGTCTGATGACTGCACCTCGAGTCGCACCTCCACCGGCTTCTCGCTGCCGCTATACTTGATGGCATTGTCCAGCAGGTTGTTCACAACCATGCGAATGCTTTCTGCATCGGCATGCACAAATACGGGTTTTCCACAGCTGTCTGCAAACACAATGCGGCCTTCTTCAACACGATGCATAAAAGAGTGAACGCAATCCGTGAGCAAATGGTTGATTGAAAGCGTTGTTTTTGTGTATTGCTTGTGATCTTTTTCCAGTTTTGAAAAATCGAGTACGTTCTCGATCAATTGAGAAAGTCGCTTGCTTTCATCTTCTATGTGTTGCGCAAATTCCTGGATTTTTTCGGGTTGTTTGATTCGTCCACTGGCGATCATCTCTGAAAAGGCGCGAATGGATGAAACGGGCGTACGCAACTCGTGGGATACGTTGGACACGAAGTCGGTTTTGAGTTCCGAAAGGTGTTTTTGGTGAGCCGCATTAGAAATGGCGATGGCTATTCCCGCTATCACCATGAGGGCAAGTAAGATAGAAAGGCCGATATTGAGTTGCAGGTTGTGCTGCAGCGGCACATCGATCTGACGTGAGATCACGTGAAATTGCCAATCGCTAAGAATAAAGGTGGGGCTGGCAGATTTGGTGATGGCCACTGAATGGTCGTCGTGTTCGCCCTGTGCAAGTACGAGGTCGTTCGACTCATCGTGAACACAAATGGCCAAGGGGAAGGTGTGGGGGACTTCAGCCATGGCATGTTCAACTAACTGGGGGATGAGACGCGCTCTGATGTGTTGGGGATCCAAAACCACACCGATGACGCCGATCAATCTTCGTTCCTCGTCGCTGACTGGTGCAATGACGATGGGGTACTGTTGATTTGACTCTTCTACTGAATAACCTGAAGGTCCTAATGTGTTTAGCTTCTCTGCGAGCAGTTTCCAATACAGTGTGGCCACAAATGCCGAATCGGACAATTCGGCGCTGATTTCGGAAACACTGTCACCATCGCGATTGACAAAAATGGGTGCATCGCTCTGACCTTGCGCGAAGCTCTGAGCCATCACGTAGGCAATGGTATTGCGTTCATCGTCCTTGAGACGCTTGGTTCTTGATCGCACGAACTCTTTCAGTTTTGACTCATCGTGAAGCGCGCTGGAAGGCGCGGTCAGATAGGCATCAGCCGCTTTCACGATGGCTTGTCGGAGCCGTTCGTCCAGTGTGAGTAATAGGCGATCGGTGGTCAGGTTCTGGGCCAAGTCGGTGGCTTCGTGCCATTGTGTCAGTGAACGCCACTGACGCTGTACCAGGAATCCTGTGGGGACCAGCACCAAAGCGGCTGTTGCTACTGTAGTCAGCCGCGAACGTTCCCAGATTGCCTTAATCCGCCCCATTTGGAATGCCTGCTCCCGTTTTGAATCGCGATCGTCTCTTCCTAACTACGTGAAATAGACGCGCAGTTTGCATCCCTACCGTATTTTTTACAGACGTAAGCAAAAAGAAAACGCCGGCTACCCACTTGGGAGCCGGCGTTTTCTAGCTTCGGCTGGAGAAGCTTAAATCTGAGATTCCTGAACGTGATGCTTCACCATATGCTTGCCAACCCAAGTGGCGATGGTCTGGTCGGGCACGGAAGCCATGACCACGTTGTAGGTGGATTGTTGGCCATTGCGCTCAACCACAAAGGCAACTTTGTCGCCGATCTTGATGGTTTTCATCAAACCCTCAAGATCCTGTCCGGTCATTCCGGCAAGTGTCTTGCCATGCATCGATACCAGAACATCGCCCGCCTTGATGCCGGCCTTCTCACCGGGGCTATCGGCAAGCACTTCAGACACCTTCACGATCTTTGACTCATCACCGAGTCCTTCAACGTGAATGCCGTCCCATGCGGTGTTCTTCAGGTAAGAGACGTACTTGTTCAGACAATCCTGTGCGCTCGCCGTGCATGCATGGCCTTCGCCTGCCCAAACCATGGTTCCCAATAGCGCAATTAATACCAATCCGAGTCTTTTCATGACAACCTCCTATCGCGTCATTTGATGTACTTTGGGGGTACTGACACCAATTTACGGGAGGCGAATGCAAAGGTCATGAAGCCTGAGAAAAAAAGGGAAAAATGTTGTTAACAATTGTAAAAAACGTTACTCGGAGCCCTTTTCGTCGGATTCCACATAGTGGTGGAGGATGAAATGTCGACCAATCCATCCGGCTACCATATCCACAGGAGGTGCTGCCAAAGTAATGGAAACGTCAAACCGCTTGCCATCTCGGTCCACGAGGTATGTAATGTTCTGGCCCACTTTCAGGTTCTTCATGACCTTGATGAGATCTTCATTGGTCCAATCTTGCATGGCCTGCCCATCGAGGGAAACCAGAATGTCGCCCACTTTGAAATTACTGTGCTCAGCTGGGCTTTCTGCCTCTATTTCTACCACACGCACCGGGTCCGACGAGCCGACGCCCTCAACACGCAGCCCATCCCATGCCGTATTCAGATAGGCCTCGGCTTGCGCTTGGAGACAGGCCTCAGTGGGTCTCGGGCACCGTTTGTATACTTTGGTTCTTTCCTGGGCGGCGGCAAAGCACGCGATAGCCGCTATAAAGAACAAACGCAACCTTCACCTCACAACTTCAGACATTATACTGAAAGAAGACCGTGAAGGGAGAATCGCTATGTCGAGGATTACTTGGTATTTTGATTTCATTTCTCCGTTTGCCTATTTGCAAGCAGTTGAAATTGACAAACTGGGAATCGAAGTAGTGCCGCGACCTGTATTGCTGGCGGGCCTACTGAAGCATTGGGGCCACAAAGGGCCAGCCGAAATCCCTACCAAACGTCTTTTCACTTACCGTCACTGCCTGTGGTTGGCGCGCAAGCATGGGATCTCTATGCGTTTCCCGGAAAGCCATCCTTTCAATCCGCTTTTTGGTTTGCGTCTGGCCCTGGCAGCCGGCAGTTCCTGGGCCGCAATCATGCACATCTTTCGGTTTGTCTGGGAAGAAGGACACAGTTTTGTGGATCTGGATCGTTGCCGGGAGTTGGCAGGAGGGCTCGGTGTAGATATGGAACGCACTCAGGATGCAACCATCAAGGAACGGCTTATGGAAAACGGCTCTAGAGCCATTCAGTCCGGGGTCTTTGGCGTACCTACCTTACTGGTGGATGGCCAACTCTTTTGGGGCTTTGATGCTACCGATATGGCGCTCGATTATCTATCGGGAAAGTTGCCTTTGGATCAAGACGAAGATCTGCGTCTGCAACGGCTTCCCGTTTCCGCCCACCGCTAAAAAAGTAGTACAGGAAACCGCAAATTAGCCGATAGATTTTAGGTGGAGGAAACTTGAAGATCGATGTGCGCGAAGACCATCTGATCACCTTGAGCGAAAGGGCCTTGGGTGATGTTGACTATCTCGTCATCTATATGGACTGGATAACCACAGAACACCATAGCTGCCTGGTAGCTCTGGGCGTGGATCAAATGGGCCATCGGCGGATTGTGGGGTTGGCGTATGGCAACCAGCGGTCCGTTCGAACAGTGCAAGCGCTGCTTGACGATCTGGTCCGTCGTAAACTGAGCGTCAATCGTCGACGCCTTTATGTGGTGGCAGGGTCCATGATCTTACGCAATTCAGTTCTGGGTATGTTTGGTGATGCCGCTTTAATTCAACGGTGTCGCACTCATTGCTTGCGCGAAACCGCCGAACCTTTGAATAAGGAAAAGGCCCAGGAAGTAAGGGCCGCCCTGAAAGAAGCATTTTCACTTCCATGGCAACAGGCCCGTATTGGTATTGAACGAGTGGCGTCCGATATCCGCGATGAAAACCCGATCGTTGCCGCGAATCTACTGGAGAGCCTCAACGAAGACTTGACCATCAACCACCTAGACCTGCCTGCCAGCTTGTCTCGTGAGGTGGCCACCACGCGATTTCTTCTCAATCCAGAAAAGGGCTTCAAGCACCATCTAAAGAAACTAGACCGGCAAAAAGGCGAGCGAGAAGCGCTGATATTCTTGGCAAGTGCATACGTGGATGCGGAAACACGCATGTCGCGCATTGCGGGGTTTCGCGATCTGTGGATTTTGGATGCAGCACTGCAGCAAGAGGACATTGACGAGTCCTACAGTGATCTGGCTGTACCTCAAAGCAAAACCCAGTTGCGGCCGAGATTACGGCGCCACAAGCGATGGTCGGTTCACGATGTTCATGGGCAAATCCAGTGCACGATACGCGCACAGGTTATCGATATCAGTTTGAGGGGCGTATCTGTGGAGACGCGTTCTCCATTAACCGTGGGAAGGTCTTATAGCTTTCATCTCAATAATCCCGGAAAGCAAGTCAACCTCATGGGGCGAGTGGCTTGGTGCAAACTGAACCGAACCGAACGAGTGGCTCCCGATGAATCGGCTGCGATCTATCGTGCCGGTATTGAGTTTAATGGGATGCTCTCTGATTCAGGCGATGATCTGCTGGGATTCCTCGAAAATAGTGTCGAGATATTGTTGGACCGTCGGATTTTTGGGCGTTTTCGCGTGAATGGAGGTGAACAAACCGTTCGACTCGACTCGTCGTTTCCCTTCATTGTCAAGAAACTGTCCTCCTCAGGCATGCTGATTGAAACTGAATACAGGCCTGAAGTGTCCATCGTTCTGCCATTCGAAATAAAGCTGGGCCCAGACTCTTTTGAGGCCATTGGCAAGGTGGTTCATGTGAAGGAAATTAGTGACGGAGGCGTTGCCGAACTGGGTATCGAATTCATCGAGTCGGAAAAGGATAGCCAAAAAGTGTTGGAGCACTTCATAGTCAATGAACTCGACACCGCAGTGGCAACTACTGATTAGTCGTCAAGACTGAAATCAGAACCCGATCCCGTTTCTGCGACGTTGGTCAACGTGCCGTTTACAAACTTGATTTGGCTGGGAAGGCCTGTGGACTCGTGAACAGAGGTTGTGAAATAACCCATCTTCACACCTTTATTGGTGCGTAGGTCCCAAACCTCGACATCCTTACCGCCTTCGGTTCTTTTCGTAAACGAAACCGGGCGTCCCGTTACACAAAAGGCTTGTTTCTTGGTCATGCCATTGACCAGTTTGCGATTGGCGATGGCGGCCTTGATGTCTGCGGGCCAATCTGAGTGCTCATCCTGCAAGGGCACCCTAGAAAAAGCTTTATCAAGGCATGCCTTGAATTGTTCCATATTATCCACATCGACGAACATAATGACGGTTTGTATATCCTCGTCGTCGGTACCTTCAAGCTCAATCTCAATACCGTCGTCGTCTATGTCCAGGTCGTCCATCTTCAGGGGTTGATTCACCGAAACGCCCCAATAAGTGCTGTCGGCGTGGTACCAACTGGCAGATACAACGGTATCTGCTTCGGTATTAATGCCTGTGGGAGATACCTCAACAAGTGGCCGTTTGTAGGTACCGTATGCATGCCTCCCAGTGGCACACGGCATGTCAACTCGGGCATACAAAGTACCATCCAACATTTTCTTGATTTCCTTCTTGTCGCTCTTGCTCAAACCGCCTGCCATGCAGGGCAATACCAAGGTACACGCAAGTAAGATGCGAAACATATGTCCCTCCTGTCTATCGGGTCGTAGGGGCTATTCTAGCGTTCTTCAGCTGGTTGAGGAAGTGGTTTCCAAAGCTTCGACAGTTGGTTTGTTACATCCTCGATCACCAAATAACCGCATGGTACGACGATCAGCGAAATGACGGTGGCGAACAACACGCCAAATGCCAGAGAGATAGCCATGGGTACCAGGAACCTGGCTTGCATGCTTCGTTCCAGCAGCAAGGGGAGCAGTCCCACGAAGGTGGTAATGGACGTCAAGAGAATGGGCCTGAACCTCTTGATGCCAGCTTGGCGGATGGCTTGGAAAAGGCTCATATCTTGATTGCGGTGCTTGTTGATGAAATCGACCAAAACCAGGCTGTCGTTGACGACCACTCCTGAGAGTGCCACGATGCCGAACATACTCAGCATAGTGAGGTTCATCCCCATAATGACGTGGCCCCAAATGGCGCCTACCAAGCCAAACGGGATGGCGCTCATGATGACCAGGGGATGAACGTATGAGTTCAATGGAACAGCCAAAAGCGCGAAAATCAATACCAGTGCCAATAAGTATCCTCTCATGAGCCCTGACATCGTATCGCGTTGTTCTGCCTTGGATCCTTCGAAACTCGCCGTGATCTCTGGGAATCTTTCCTTCAACTGAGGCAGGATTTGGGATTTCATCTGGGCGATCACGAGGTCGGGACTGGATTTCTCGATATCCACGTCTGCAGTTACATGAATGGAACGCTGCCGGTCAACCCTCTGGATCGCAGCGTATCCCCGACCGATCTCCACATCAGCGACCAGGTGAAATGGTATCTGAAGCCCTTGCGGTGTGCGGATGCGTAGTTGTTCCAAATGGCCTACCGATGCCCGTTCGTTTTCGGGCAGCCGAACCATGACGCGCACATCGTCACGACCCCTTTGAATGCGTTGTGCTTCTTCCCCATAAAAGGCCTGCCTCACTTGCCGAGCAACATCAGCCTGACTGATACCCCATGCCTCTGCTTCATCTTTCACGCTTATCTTTAACTCCTGCTTGCCTTCTTGAAAGGAGTCGGCGACTTCGAAGACTCCTGCGAAACCAACCAATTCGGACTTGAGAATTTGAGATGCTTCGCGCAATCGCTCCACATTGCGACCGGTAAGCTGTACGTCTATGTCCTTGCCGGCCGAGAACAATGATGCTGAAAAGCTGAGTTCATTGGCGTCAGCAATGAGACCAGTCAGTTCCCTCCAGCGCTGCGCAAGTTGCTCGCTGCTCACATTAGTGCGTTCTTCGGCGGGTGCCAACTCTATGGTGACCTCTCCCAAATGCGAGCCCGAATCACCCGACCCGGCCCCACCGGAATTGCGTGTTTGAGCCAGACGGTAAGGCTGTTCACCAACCGCAGCGTAGACATGTCGAAACAGCTTTTCGCCGCCCGGTCGGTCTTTGAGCTCGTCTGCAAGCAATGCGGCACTTCGTTCTAAGCGCGCAATGGATTCGTTGGTCACGTCAATAGGTGTGCCTTGTGGCATGCTCAACGAAGCCGAGATAAAGTCGGCTTCCACTGATGGCATAAACTCATAGCGAATCCAACCAGTTTTGACCATGACGGCAGTCACTATGAAGATGGCGACCAAACCGGCAATCGTCGCGTATCGCCAACTAAGACAAACCTCGAGCACGGGCGCATAGACTTTTTGGATCAATCTCGTCAGGCCATTGGCAAACCCGTCTTGAACGCGGTGCCATGGGTTTCTCGACGCCGATCTTCGTTTGGGGATATGGGACAAATGGTTAGGAAGAATAAGTTTCGACTCGATGAACGAAAAAACAAGACATGAGATCACAATGATTGGGATTACACCCATGACCTTGCCCATGGTGCCCGCCACATTCAGCATGGGAATAAAGGCTGCGACGGTCGTCAAGACACCAAATGTAACCGGTACCGCTACTTCACGTGCACCCTCTATGGCACCTCGGAGACCTTGTCCGTGGCGTTGTTGATGGGTGAAGATGTTCTCGCCTACGACTATGGCATCGTCGACGACGATACCTAGCACCACGATAAAGGCAAAAAGCGAGATCAGGTTGATGGACACGCCGAAAAAAGGCATCAACCAAAATGCACCCATAAACGAAATAGGTATTCCCACACTGACCCAAATGGCTAAGCGGAAACGGAGAAACAAGCTCAACGACACAAACACCAATACCAACCCGCTCAATCCGTTGCGGACCAGTAAGCTTAATCGGTCTCTCAATACCTTTGATTGATCCTGCCAGATGGACAGGTGAATTCCTTCGGGCAACGACGGTTCCGTATCTCGAATGTAAGTCTTTACCTGATCGGCGATGTCGAGCGCACTTTGCTTTCCGATGCGAAAGACTTCGACCAACATACTGCGTTTCCCGTCAAATCGACCCGCTTGCTCGGTTTCTGCGAACCCATCAACGATATGGGCCACATCACCCAAACGTACTTCGGCACCTTGGTCGGTTTGACGGACCACAATTTGTTCAAAGTCGTCCTTTCGGTAGGATTGCCCAATACTTCGCAGTAAGATTTCGCCCGCTTCCGTTTTTACGGTACCGCCGGGCATATCTAGCGAGCTTTTCCGAATTGCCTGGGCGACTTGGTCAAACGTGAGACCGAACCGTTGCAATTGAAGTTCCGAAACTTCAATCGAAACCTCATAGGGTCTCGCCGTGGTTAAGCTGACGGCTGTGATTCCAGGAAGAGATGTGAGATCGTCGCGAACGCGCTCTGCGACTTTCTTCAAGGACACTTCGTCGGCATCGCCGTAAATCGCCACATCAATGACTTGGCGGCGATTGGTGAGCTCTGCCATAACGGGTTTTTCAATCTCGGCGGGAAAGGTATCAATGGCGTCGACTTTCGACTTGATGTCATCTAGTACTCTGCTTGCATCGGTTCCTATGGTGAGTTCGGCAACGACGGCGCTGATTCCTTCCGCTGAAGTGGACGTCAACCGTTTGATGCCGTCGATGCCGTGAATCGCCTCTTCAATACGTACCGTGACTGCTTCTTCCACTTCGGCAGGAGCGGCACCCAAGTACTTGGTGGTAATTGTGATTCTGTCTAGGGAAAACTCAGGAAAGACTTCTTGGTGGATATGGATGATCGCAAGCCCGCCGCTGACCAGAATCATCACCATCAACAGATTGGCGGCTACCCCGTTTTTCGTAAACCAAGTAATGAGCTGTCCCATGTGATCTCCTAGCTTTCGTCAGCCAGCGGTTCAATGAGCATGCCTTCTGTAACCACTTCAATTCTGCTGATAGCCACTCGGTCATCGTTTTGTAATCCCTCACTGATGAGTGCATCGTGGATGGTGTACTGAAGCACCTGGACCGGTCTTCGATAGATCTTGTTTTGGTTGTCTACAACCAAAACGTACGAGTCGTTTCGAACAGCTTCTCGAGGAATGATGGCTATTTCATGATGGGTGCGGCCTTTGATGCGCGCCTTCACAAACAGACCTGGAGCCAGTGGCGCTTGGCCGTGTCGAAATGGCTGCGCCACGCGCCCGAACAGCGTGATCATGCGCGTTTGCGGATCAATTGAGCTCGCAGTTCGTACGATTTCACCCAGCCAGCGATGATCCTGACCGGCGAAATCTGTTGAAAACTCAACGGGACATGTGGTGCGGCCTCCCGCCAAGGAAAGATCGAGAAAAGCCAGTTCCCGATCCGGTATGTTCACCGAAATTTCCATAGCATCAATAGCGTAGATTTTGGCCAGTGGCATGCCAACCGACACGTATTGTCCCAAGTCCACGGTTCCTTTTTGGATTCGGCCCGCGTAGGGTGCTCGGATCTCACATAAACTCAAGTCCCGTTCGGCCCGCTCAAGCCGGGCCCGGGCAGCTTCAAGACTGGCCTTCGCGTCGTGCATTTGTGGTTCACGCATGGAAAGTGGATCAGCTTCACCCATTCCGAGTTCATGCCATTCTTCGCGGGCGAGTGTTGCCTCTGCTTGCTCTTGGGCCAGGCGTAATTCGGCACGGGCCACCTCAGCTTCAGCTGTTGTGACGGCAAGTCGGTAACTGAAATCGTCAATGCGCAGGAGAAGCTCCTGCTCGTCGAAAAAGGCGCCGTCTTCAAATGAAGGGGCCACTTCGACAACTTTCCCATTCACTTCAGATATCAACTGTGACTCGGTCGCAGGAGTCACGAAACCTTGGCTAAGTACTTCCAATTGAATGGATTGTGTCTTTACCTCCCAGATCCTTACGAGTGGCGGGCGCACGTCAGGAACCGCCTTGGTCGCTTCTGGGCGAGTCTTGATCAATATGAGTGATATGATGACTCCGACACCGAGAATGGTCACCGGCACGACGAACTTCACGATTCGATTCATGGCTGAGGGGTCCTTTCGACGTGATCTTTGAAGCCGCCCCCGAGGGCCAGGTACAGATTGACGCGATGCTCTAGCAAGCTTCGACGTGACGCAATCAGATCTGACTGGCTTTGTAATGCGCGACGTTGCGCTTCCAGAACGGTGACATAAGGTGCGATTCCATTTCGATATCTGGCTTCTGCCAAAACCTGCGCTTTTGTGGCCTGGTCCGATGCTTCAGCTAGATGAGTCACTTGAGATTCGAGGTATTTTTCTGAGGTGATTAATAGGTGAACCTCGTTGTACGCTTGAATGAGTGACTCGCGGAATTTAGCCTCGGCACCTTCAAGCTCGGCCGCGCGAATTGCGATATTTGCCTTGATGCGCCCACCTTGGAAAATGGGTTGAACCAAATTGCCAATGAGTTGCCAAACACCGGCGTCCATGTTGACCAGATCATGGAGTTGATTGCTTGACGTACCAAGAGACCCCGTCAGACTGAAGCGAGGGTATTTGAGTTTGATTGCAGCTTGGTGACGTGCAAAAGCCGCTCTAAGCCTTGCTTCTGCGGCGGCGATATCGGGTCTACGTTGAATCAGTTCAGCGGGCAGACCGGCGGGAACTGGTCCAAGCATGGAAGGCAAAGCGTTTGGATGAGATAAGAAATCATTGGGCGCAAAACGTCCAGAAAGCGTTGAAAGAGTGTTCTTTTGAATGGCGGCAACCTGTTTGAGTTCGGTCACTCGGGCCTCGGATTGAGCAACGTTGGTTTGAGCAAGCCGCGCATCTAAGGATGTGGCCATGCCACGTTCATAGCGACGGAAAACCTGATCGCGGGTGTGTCGATAGCCGTCGACAGTGGTTTGGGTCAGGTCGATGCGTTGTTCGGTTTCGACCCAGGCTAGATAGGTACGAATAACCTGTCCGATCAGTGCCAATCGAAACGATTCGTGATCGTAGTAGGCGGACTCTGCGTCTTGGGTTGCTGCGAGGGTGGTGTTTTTGACTCGACCCCATAAATCCAGTTCCCAGCTGACGCTGAGATTGGTGGTGAATATCTCGGAAGTGCTTGATAGGATTCGATCTTCTGTGCCTGGGATCGGAAAACCAATGAAGTTTTGTTTACGTCGTGTTCCGCTCAATCCAAGGGCCACTTCTGGATACCTTTCGGCTCCAAACATTTGGGCCTGCGCCGCGGCCGCGCGTAGTCGCGCAGCGGACGCGGCATAGCCGGGGTTATCCGCTAGCGCGAGTTCCATGATTTGGTTTAACTCAGGTGCGTTAAAGTCCTGCCACCATGAATCGTTGATGTGGATTGATGGAGTTTGATTTTGGTCGTAATTGGCAGGCATCTCCGCGTCGATGTCCAAGTGCTTGGGCGCACATCCTACCAAGAGGACTAAAAGCGCAAGTGCTCTCACGACTTGACTCCTGCGGACAGGCCAGCTGTCGTAAAGGCGATCAGTTGATCGAGAATGGCCGTCGGATTCGCGGCGACACCTAATGTTTGGCGGTTCAAGGCAAATGCGACTGCATGACTCATGGACCCGATGGCAAAAAACAGTCGTTGCTGCAAAACCTCAGGAGTCAGATCTGGAAGCAGACTCTGTAGTACGGGCAAGAACGCACTCAAAACGGCGTTGAATTGTGCTTTTAAGCGAGCCGTGAAGGTTGTATTGGACTCCAGATGTATCCGAGCAAGCAGCCGCAAAAAGGTCGCATCCTCGGTGCCCATCTCCTGGATAGTTTGAAAGGGAGGATCGAGGAACGCGCGCAGGACCTCGCTTAATTCAGGCTTGGCTTGTGTCGCAAGCAACAGATCAAGCTGTTGCATGCGACGTTGGTTAATGGGTCCTAATCGGCGGTGCAACACGGCATCCAACAGCTCGTTCTTGGAGCCGAAATGGTAGTTGACGGACGCGAGATTGGTTTGTGCCTGTCCTGTTATTTCTCGGACAGAAACAGCGTCAAAACCTCGTTCAGCAAACAGAACCTCTGCTGCATTGAGGATACGTTCGGAGGTATCCAAGATCACCCCGTATTCAAACGATTGTTTTAAATATACGTTTGAATCGGGGAAAGTTTCAACGTCGCGCGTTGGTGTTTTTTCTGGCCTTTCGCGCAGCTTTGCGGGTCTCACGCTGCAGAATCGTTGACACTGCCTCGGACCAGCCCTTGTTGACCGTTATTGTTTTTCCTGTATGGTCCAACAAGACGAACGTAGGATAACGGTCCACGCCAAAGAGCCGCTCAGAGCTGATGCCGTGCGCGTCATAGTAGATGTTTGTGGGCCAAGGGGACCCTGTGAGGTCACGGGCCTTCTCAACTCGGTCATCCCCGTTGATGGCCACCATGGCAAAATGCTCATGGCCCAACTCGCCTGCAAGTGACGTTAAGAAGGTTTCCGCATCCACGCAAGGCTGGCACCAACTGGCGTAAAACACAAGCAAGGTGGCCCGTCCCCGAAACTGCTCAAGCTCCAATAGATCACCGTCCAGTGACACAATGGGTTGCGCGGCCTGAGGTGACACGGGAATGGGCCGGACTGCATATTCTGTGTCGCCGGAACTACTGCCGTGCTTGGCACCCTTCGAGGCGAGCAAGTGACGGAGCTCCTGTGAGCCTGTCCGCGTGGCGAAATCCAAAGCGGTTCTTCCCCGAAGGTCTTCTTGGTTGAGTTCAGCGCCCTGTTCGAGAAGGTATGCGGCGGTTTCATAGTGATTGTTGGCGCATGCCCACATGAACGCCGATATGCCTTCTTTGTCTCGTACCATCACGTCACAACCCAGTTCCTGTAAATACTTGAGTATCTCCAATTGACCATCGGCTGCAGCCACCATTAGGGCCGTCCAACCGAATCCATCGGCTGCGTAGATGTTGGCACCTTCGTCCACCAACAACCGAACAGCTTCCAATGAACCCGATCGGACCGCAGCATGAAGTGGCGTGGAGCTCAAATGATCGCGTGTGTTGACATCTGCGCCGTTGGCCACAATATGTTCAAGAGCGACCCTGTCTCCTGCACCTGCTGCTTTCATAAGTGCTTGGTTTTGGTCGACTAATGAATCTGCGGAAGCCATCGAAACCACAGCTAAGACCCATGCAAGGCAAAGGCGACGTCTCATATCAATCCCCCCGGAATGCTAAGTAACAACAAATAAAGAGTGTCCCACCCTCATTCTTCAGGAATTTTTGAGTTTTTTCAAAGGAAAAATTGCTTGATGACTCATATATATAGGTATTTACAACACATTTTCAGTTATGTGTTTGAATGAGATGCATACTCTGCAAGTGACCCAGGACGAATTTTAGTTCTAACGGTGCCATGATTCGCTGATCGAACAACTGGGCCACTGACTTGGGCTGCTTCAAGGACTTAATCAGGATTTCGGTTCTTTGTCCGCAGATTTCTTTGGGAATGCTGGTTACTGTGGCAGTGATTTCAGCGTTGGGGCCCAGAGTGAATGGATTGCGTTCCAGCTCATCGCGCCAATAAACAGACTCCATGATGAGGTTCTGAACATTCATGCTTTCGTTTGAGGCCGGAACATCCACCAGCCGAAACCAGAAATAACCCCTTTCGATAGACAATAGGGCCATAAAAGCATCACGCCCAGAGTACCCATCGTAATCGGCCTCAATGACGCAGCCTTTATGAAAGGACACGTGACCCTTGCCCGTGCCGCTGATGACATCCAAAACGCCGGTTTTTAGGTTTTGTTCGAGGCTTTGGGTAAGCTCTTCAAAAGAAAACGTCGAAAAATCACCATGGAGGTCTTGATCAATCCCGGTTGCGTTGAGCAGCTTATCGAGTCGTGCCAAGAGTTCTGGTGGTTGGAAAGGTTTGTTGATGAAGTCACAAAACCGGGAGCGAATGCCCCTCACCTTTTGAGAGATGTCGGTGGTCCCTGAAACAAACAAAACGGGCAATTCCATGGTGTCGGGTCGTCTGCGCAGGAACTCATACACCTCCCACCCGGACATATCGGGCATAATGAGATCGCACAAAACCGCGTCGACCTCATGGCGCTCAAGGAAGTGTTCGATATCACTGGGATTCGTGATTCCGAAGACTTCATGACCGGACTGCTCAAGCAACGCTCGAATCAGCGTGATGATGGTTATGTCGTCGTCTACGATTAGAATGCGCGCCATTTTTTTCCTTCAGTCGAATGTGAAAACCATTGTAGCCAATTGGTTACGATGCGTCATTAGCGATCCGTTATTCTAGTACGGGATTCAGGGTAGGACGTTCATGGATGTCAAAAAGGTAACTAATGGCACGAACGGATACAGCTGATTCTGTTCATACTGAAGGTCAAAACTCTGCTTCCTGGATCGCCTTCCACGCGAACTTCCAATTCGTCATTCGATAGAAACCTGTAAACGATGCGTTTTGGAAAATCGTGGTCGGGATTCTCGAACACGAAGGTGTCATGATCTTGGGATGTTAGCCTGAATTCCGTTCGTTCCTGATTGGATGGCATAGCCACGTAAATCGGTGGCCCTTCTTGCCGTTCAATCATAAGGAATTCGTGTTCGCGCCTTTGTCCGTCCTTTGTGGTGTAGCTGAACCCCATCATGGAATAGTCGTTCATAGCCACCCAGCACTCAGTTCCAGTAAGCGTTCCATTCCGCCATTGCCAACATCCTTCGAGCGATGATAAGTCGCCCAACCACAAAGACACCAGTAATACCATCAGGACCTCCTCATTTCACAATCGAACAAACAGGGCGTTACGGCTCATGTACCTCGCCATCAACCAAAACACCGCCACGTGGGTCAGAGCGAACACCAGCGAGGCTAGTTGCGGCGCACATAACGGTTCAAACACGGTTTCGAAAAGATAGGCATATCCGTTGATGGGTTGCCCCTCTAGGACATAACTGGTTTTCAGAAGTATCTTAATCCACATGATGGATACGACATATAAAAACAGAGGGTTCTGACCAAATGGCGTAAAAACCGCCCGTAATCCCCGCGACTCTGTCCACTCCAGAAAAGCCAAAACGAGACATCCCAATCCCGCGGACAAAAGCACATACGACGACGTCCAAAGTTGCTTATTGATGGGGAACCATGGATGCCAGAGCAAGCCTAAGATAGCCAGAAAACACCCTGCCAACGCCAATTTTTGGGGCGTTTTTCGCAGACTGTCTGATTCGTAACCCAGAAGAACGGTAACCATGGCGGGCCATGTGGATAACAGACCCTCTGGGTCGAAGGGAATGCCTCGACCCATCCATAGATGGTCTGAACCCAAAACCAGCAAGTCAAGCTGTCGTACCGCGTTGTGCGCCTGGTCATAGGGTTGTTCGCCACCAAAAACAATCAGGCATGTCCAATAAAGCAGCAAGGTGGCCGTGCAAAATCCCAAACGCCACGTTCTCCGCACCAGGCAGAATGGGGTACAAAGCAGATAACACAGTGCAATTCTTTGAAGCACACCCATGATGCGGATTGAGCTCCAATTCCAATCTTGAACCACGAAAGGGAAAATGTTCAGCCCTATACCGACCAGGAACAGTGCCATGGAACGCTTGAAAATCTGCCATTGCCATTTTGGCTGCGTAATTTTTCGGGGCAGCACTTGCGCCATGGTTGTCCCCATGACGAAAAGAAAGAATGGGAACACGAGATCCGTGGGCGTAAAACCATGCCAAGTTGCGTGCGCCAAAGGTGCATAGACTGCCTCCCAACTTCCTGGCGTGTTGACCAAGATCATCAGCGCAACGGTGGCACCCCTGAAACAGTCAATCGAGGTGATGCGATTGGTCAACGTGTGAGATCATGCGCTTCGAGTCCCATCATGGTCTGACGCAGGGGCAAGTCACCGCGAAGGACAAACCCATTGACCGGTAAAGGCGACATGACGTCAATCCACGAGATTAGAGGCGCATTTCCTCCTTGAAACAGTTGTTCCACAAGGGAGACCAGTTTCCCTTTTTCTGGAAGCTCGACACTTGCTTCTCCCACCAGCTGTCCGCTGATGCTGTAGGCCGAAAACGCCAATCGGATGCGGGCTTGGTGCGGGTTGACAATGGCAATTCCGGTCCACGACTGGTCATTGACCAAAACACCTGTCAAAGCAATGTGAGAACTGGGTGGGACCACTTGCAGCCCGGCGAGTGATCGGCCGTTCTGTGTACCGAACAACTCGTAGGCGGTAATGGGGGCTGTTCCGGACAGTGCGATATGACTGCCACCTTGCGGTAGGTTGTTGTCGAACAGTTGCTCCGCAAGTCCAAGCCACTTCGAATTTGGCGCTAGCTCCACGGTTTTGCTGGCCAGAGACCTGCCCGACTGATCGAACAGAGTGGCCTCAACCGAGTTGCTTACATCATTTGCGTTCACGAATGCGATGCCTGTCCAGAAGTTGGCCGTATCGGAGGCGACATGAGCAATTTGAATGTCGGCCGCGGCATAAGGCGTAAGAGGTAAAGCTGCCATTTGATCCGCGCCATCTACGCGTTGAAACCACTCGAATGCACAGTGCGGCGCGTCTTCAATGGACGTGTGTGTGACACCCAATGATGCAACCGAGTCGAGGTTCAGATCTTCCCAATGCCCATAACCATCGAATTGAAATGTTTCGTTGCCAATGACCACCGCTCTGGCTTGTGAGAGATTGAGCATGCTGGTGTGGGTCGACCACGATTGAGTGTTTTGCGCAACGTGGGGGATATACGCCGATGTTTGCCGCTCGAGTAACGGGACCGCAGCCATATTGAGCCCATCGGAAGACTGATAAACCGTATGGCCGATAAATAATTGATCGGCGCTGAATCTGAGGCTGGACACTGCCTGAGGGAACAGCGAAGCAGGGTCAAGCTCAGTGGCTGATTTGGCCTCGAGAGAGGCATGAACCATCCCGCGCACGGTTCCCGATTCGTCGAGACCGTGGATCGCAACGGTGATGTCCGTTTCGTTGGGGTTGACGAGGGTAACCGCAACCGAATCGCCGAGATTGCGACTAATGCTGTAGGCCACGCTGGGCTGTGCCAGTCCGTGCGCAACAATCGCATTTTCTATGGGTGCTTGATGGCTGCCTTGGAAGAGGAAATAATCTGCTTCCAACAAGGCGCGGGCAAAATCACGGAACAATGCTTGCGGCGGGAGAATAGCCAACGACGCAAACAAAAGACTATCTATGACCTGTGCACCTAGTTGGGCTCTTAGATCAGCCATCAGTGAGGCAATGATCTGACCATCCAAGTGACGTGAACCGGTAAGTGCCTGAGGGTATGCACCCGCGAAATCGGTACGTCGTTGATAAAATGGCGGGCCGTTTTCGGGCTGAATGCCAGCGGCATTCCACTGCATGAGCGCATGCACATCTGTGCCGTGATTCGACTTAAGATCAAAAGTCATCGTGTGTGCAAAATAGTCGGCGCAACCTTCGACAAGCGCGCCTGACTCGTCAGTTCGTTGGCTGGGTGGTAGGTCCGGGTTGATCGCCGGATCGAAAATGCGTTCGCCGACCATCGCAAAGTGAAGCGCATGAAAGTATTCATGATAGATGAGATCCGCGTCTTCCGCATCGTCGACAGATCCGTCGCCGAACTCGAGCGTCCCCATTGGGTCCCCATTCCATATTGAGAACTGTGACGCATCTGCGCCATTCAACGCATGGGGATCGAATGGAATAGGTCTCTGTTGTAGTCCTTCGATTGAAAGACTCGCAAGGTAGGCTTGAGCACGTTCGATGTGGGCGTACACCTGTACTGCTTCAAATCGATCATCTGATCGCGTATAGCGAAAATCAGTTTCTGAAGTAGCCATTTCTGTTTCCGGGGGCGATATTTCTTGCTGAATGGCGTACCGACCACTGATGGTGAGCGGCGAGACTGAATCCAAGCCTTCAAGCACAACATCTGTATAGAAATTGGCAGCGATACCGCTGTCCGAGTCTTCGTTATCGCGCAAATCCTGACCGCTAGATGTGACGATGGGGTTGGGCATGAAAACGCGACCCACAACCGCGTTCCGCAGTTGAAGTGGAGCCACATGCACCACTGCACCTGCTGCAGACCAGACCATCCACCGTGTATGTTCGTCGGTCTGAACAACACCGCCTACGACGTCCAGCAGACCATCGGTGTGGGGCCAGAAGGCCCTAACGGAGGGCTGGTTACCGACCGGTCTTACAGGACCCGTGATGCCATATGATTGCTCTAGCCAATCTTCCAATGACCTCGTCTTGGGGTGTACCGAGATGGGGTCGAGTTTGATGGGATAGGCTTCTGTCAAGTTCATACCGTCCCAAGAGATGACATGACAAAACAAGACGCGTTTGCCTGAAACCCAAACCTCTTTCCTTGCGAGTTCATGGCCGGCGATCGTCATGGAATGTGCCGTGTGCAACACCACACCTTGGGGCGCATGTTTCGATGTTGAGATAGGAACCGTTAAGGCAAGAACCAACCAGAGCACGAGGGACCCCCCTGAGTCACGTACACTATCTTAGCTTGAATCTCGTGATCGCAGGCGATCCGGCTGTTTAGTCGGATAATTCATCGGCCAGCTGTTGAAATAATGATGTCAGCTTGTGGTTGGGCGCACAGTGAATCAGCGGCTGGCAGCGTTCATGTGATTCCTGCATGACGACCGAACTAGAAAGGCAAGTCTTAAATATGGGGACACCTTCTTCCTTCAGTTCGCGGATCATCTGTTTGGGTAGATTGGCACGAGCTCGATACTGATTGACGGCAACACCTTCAAGCCGAAGTTTGGGGTTATGGTCTGCATTGATTTCTTGGATCGCTTGGATCAAATTGTAAAGTGCCTGTCGCGAAAACCGATCGCAATCAAAGGGTACCAAACACGTGTCCGCCGCGATCAATGCTGAAAGAGTAAAGAAATTGAAGGCAGGTGGGGTGTCTATGAACACATCCTCATATTCATCGAGTTCCTTGAGCGCGTCGCGAAGCTTGTAGATCTTGTGTTTGACTTCTAGGCGGTGGTGTTGGTCCGCCAGAACGGGATGTGAAGCCATCAAGTTGAGGTGTGGAAAGTGGGTTGAAACCACAAATCTTTTGGCCGGCCAAGGCAGCAGATTGAATCCAAGGAATTGTTCGAAGAACTCGCCCAAGTGATGGTCCGCCTGCAGGTCGCCCAACAAGTAGTGGCTGGCATTGGCTTGGGGGTCCAGGTCGACCACAAGGACACGGCGCCCTTGGGCTGCGCGTATGGCCGCAAGATTCACAGCGATGCTGGATTTCCCGACCCCGCCTTTCTGATTAAATATCACGCGTTTCATAAACCCTCCCACAAAAATGAACGACTATTCATTATATGCCCCGAACACTGGTTTCGGAAGGGCTGGAGTGACATGCCCATCCACGTTATGATGACGGAACATCTCTGGTCGAGGATCAAGTCCATGCAGTACCTGAACGGGAAGCGTTTGCAGCGTGCCGTCGTTGCGGCCGCGCAACATGTACTGGAATGCCAAGAACGATTGAACCGGATTAACGTGTTTCCGGTTCCAGACGGGGACACAGGTACCAATATGGCAATGACCATGAAAGCCATTGCCGAAGGTGCCATCAATGCCGGGAATTTGTCATTGGGCGGAATGAGTCGTCAATTGGCCCGTAGTGCGTTGATGGGTGCACGCGGAAATTCCGGCGCAATTCTTGCCCAGTTTTTTCACGGGCTTGCGCAAAGTTTCCAGGGTGTCAAACGCGTGGGATTGACCGGAATCTCGAATTCGTTTCAAAAGGCTGTGGAACACGCCGAACAGGCGGTTGTGAATCCGGTGGAAGGGACCATTCTGACCGTGATGCGAGATTGGGCCAACCATTTGTTGTCAACCCAGAAAAGTGACCTTCAGGGTTGGCTGACTAGCGGTTTGAAAGCTGCCGTGAGATCTCTAAAGCAGACGCCGGAAAAGCTTCCGGTGCTTGCGCAAGCCAAGGTTGTGGATGCAGGTGCACAAGGGTTCGTGAACATGCTCGAAGGTGTGGTGAGATTGGTCGAACACGGGCCCGACGAATGGGGGTCAGGACCTGAAGATGCCGTGAAGTCGGCAGAAGATGTGGTTAAACCAGACGCGAACGAGCAATACCGCTATTGCACCGAATGTCTGATCGAGGGGGCGTCTCTGGATTTGCCGTCCATTCGAGAGGCCGTAGCACCCATGGGCGACTCGTTGATTGTCGCGGGCGGTGATAACTTGGTGCGCGTGCACATTCATGTAGATGAACCAGCAGCCGTGTTTGATGTCCTTTCTGCGTTTGGCGATGTTTCACGAGAAAAATACGAAGATATGTTTGCCCAACATCAAACCCAATTCACTGGCGCAAAACATGGCTTGGCTTTGATCACCGATTCATCCTGTGATGTGCCTACTGATTATCTGATCCGCCACCAGATACATGTGGTACCTGTACGTGTTTCTTTTGGCCCTCGTGATTATTTGGATCGAATCAATATTACCGGGAACGAGGTGTACCGCTTGATGGGCTCGAGTCCCTATCACCCAAAGACCTCGCAGCCGTCGCCCGAGGACTTCGCCAAGGCATATCGGCTTGCAGGAGAACATGCCGAACAGGGATTGGCGCTGATGATTTCTGCGGCTTTGAGCGGGACCTATCAGGCTGCGAACCTTGCGCGGAAACTGATGGATCAATTTGATGTGGAAGTGTTTGACACGAAAAACGCTGCGGGAGCCCATGGGTTATTGTTAATGTTGGCTGCGGAGGCCATTGAAGCGGGTTGTTCGCGTGAAGATGTACTCGGTCGACTCGAATATGCTCGTCCACACGTGAAGTTATTTGCGTCGCTTGAAACCCTTAAGTTCGCAATTCGAGGCGGGAGAGTGGGTCGCATTCAAGGTTTTGTGGCCAAGCTGTTGGGTCTGGTTCCGGTATTGAGTATCAAACCCGACGGACGAATTGCGAAAGTAGCCGTCTGCCGCCCAAAAACGGATAATGGCCAGACGTTGCTTCGATTGGTGGCTGATTTCGTCGACGGGCGAGAGGACCTTCGATTTGTGGTGTGTCATGCCGACGCCTGGACACGCGCTGAGGCTGTGCGAAAAGAACTTGAACATAGGTATGGCGTTACGGAGGTACCGGTACTCCCCGTATCGCCTACCTTGGGCGCACACGTCGGCCCAGGTACCGTCGCTGTTTGTGTGATGGCCTTTCCGGTGGGGACACGACCGTGGTGATAGGCTCCTTAATCGTAGCCTACTTGTGCGGCTCTATTCCCACGGCCATTTGGGTCGGCCGAATAGCTCGCGGTATCGACATCCGCGAACATGGGAGCGGTAATGCTGGGGCTACCAATGCTTATCGTGTATTGGGTTGGAAGCTGGCGCTTATCGTCGTTTTTGTGGATGTTTTGAAAGGGTTCCTACCTACTTGGGCTGTGTCCCAGTGGTTCATGCCCAATCCACCGCTACTTCAGATCGGTGTGGGGATGGCTGCCATTTCTGGACATGTTTGGACCATTTTTGCGGGCTTTAGAGGTGGCAAGGGTGTTGGAACGGCAGCGGGTGTCCTTTTGGCTCTGTACCCAGTTGCTGTGCCTATATGTTTGGCAGTTTTTGCGTGTGTGGTTTGGCGCTCCGGCATGGTGTCCTTGGCGTCCATGTGTGCGGTGGCGACGCTCCCTGCGAGTTTATGGGTGTTGCAGCAATTTTTTGGGTATCGCATTCAAACCGAACTGTGGGTTCTGGCCATCGGAATTGTCCCGTTTGTGGTCTTTACGCATCGAAGCAACATAGGTCGCATTTTACGCGGCGAGGAACACCGATTCGGTCGATCAAAGTCCTAGATTGCGCTGCGTTTGCCCTATGCGAGCGGCAAATGTCTCACGGAGCTTCCCCAACTCCGATCTTTCGGATTCATCCAGTTCGTCCTCGAAGGACGACAGCAAAAACATGGTTGATGTCTTGTTTTGAGCGTTGTCTTTGTGACCAAGTTGCTGGATTTTCATTGCTTTTTCTTTGAGGTGGCGCCAGGGAGCAGCGTTCATTCGCGCTTCAATTACGTCGATGGTGAAAATTGTGTTGCAGGCGGCCAAAGAAAATGTGCAGTGGTCTAAGTATTGAATTGCCAATGCCCTTGCTTCTGCGAGCCTTGCATGAGCTGTTTCCTCATCCACGTCAACCGTCCATATCGAGTCGATGAGTTGGTTGGCTTCCAAAAGCGGTAGTTCAAAACTTCGTCCGTACTTGCTGGCATAGTGCGATTCGGGGTATTGCTGTTCTATTGGGACTGAAGCCTGTGAAATTGTGTATGCGAGGGCCAGCAGAAACAATGGCAAGGCAGCCAGCAAATGTCTCGAAAAGACATGCCGTGGCTTGTTGTTGCCTGCGTGCCGAGCAGCCACAGCCATGATCAAGATGACAAAGATACGAATCGCAGGAACGCGAAGCGGGAACGAAACCATGCAGTGTAACGCGACAACCAACGCGATGGATCGCGCTGCCAGGACGAAATAGTTCTGATCTTTGGTTTCCTTGTTGGCAGTAAGAAGATAGATCAACAACCAAATCATCAAACCGCAACTGGCAAGGCCAATCACGCCCATTTCCACGCCTATTTGAATGTAATCATTATGGAATTCAGTCCAGTCAGCGCCCCCAGCGGGGCCGACCGACATTTGGGCTGGGAGTATTTGATAAGTGGCGCCAAGTCCCGTCCCCAGGATCGGCCATTGCTCTAAGAAATGGAGTCCCACTTTCATGGCCTCCACTCTTTGGCCGAAGGCTAATCCGTCCCGTTGGAACTTGGTGAAATGTCTCCCCAATGGGATTGTGGACAAGAAAATAAGCGAAAAGACCAATCCGGCCAATGCGAATTTGGGTGCAATTCCTGCCTTTTTGCGGAGGATCGCTTTGATTGCTGTCTGTCCAAAGAAAGCAGCGATGCCAAGCACCATTAAAGCCACGCCGCTGCGGGAATGTGCGTAACGGAAGGCCAGGAAACACAAGTTCAAAAGCACTAAGTCGATCAAGGGTTGCATCGCCGTTGTCAACACACGCGATTTGTGACCTGCAGCGCTGCGCCACTCACGGTAGGTCTGTTGTGCCCCATAGGTGAATGATTGTAGGCAAAGCAACACGAGAATGACGGCAACCAAAGCAAAGTGATTTGTATTGACAAGTCCACCGTAGGTGTCTCGATATGATTCCAGCCAGTTTACATGGCGCAACAGCCCTCGACCCGTGATGATCATGAGTATGCTCAAAAAACCTGCAATCAGACGAATCCAAAAACGAAACACCTCTCGGGTTGGACGGGGCCCTACCAAAACCAACAGAGTTAGGTAGGCATCCAGTGCTAACTTACTCAGAAGCATTAAGTGATAGCTTGGAAGGATGGCCAACTGTGTTTGCGTTGTAACTTCTGGAACGATCTGGCGAATGGCATCCGACTGGGCCGTTTTGATGGGCGCGAGTAGTTCAAACAAAGCTGGTGGAAGGGGCATCAGTTGCAGCAAACCCAAAGTGAATACGGGCGCCCATATCCAGACGAGTAGTCTCGGCGGATCGTATGATGTTTTTCTCGTAAAAACCACGCAGGTTGCGGCCAGGAGGAAACACCCGTGAACCGCAAAATCGACCACGGCCAAACCACCATACCTGGCAAACTGGTACACCGTGTCGAGGAGCAGGATGCTCCAAAAGATTCCTGCCCGCCATGATTGAGGTATCAATTGAGTCCCAGAAACGGGGTCCGGACTTTATGAGTCCGAACCCGTTTTTACCGTTTTAGAAAGAAAAGTGGAGAGAGCCCGAAGCTTGACGGCCGTTCACCGATCCACCAAACAACTCGTAGTGCTCATCGTCCAATGCGTTAATCACGTTTACGGTAGCGCGAATGTGATCTGTGAAGCGGTAGTCAAAGTTGAGGTTCAACGTTTCGTAGGAAGGTATGTGCCCTACGAAGATACCTGCGGCCCAAGGAAAATCATCGGTTACCTTGTACTTCATGCTACCTGTGAATTTGCTGGAGTTATAGGTGAGTCCCAAGTTGTATTTGGTCTCGGGAGAGTTAGGCACGATGTCACCTTCGATGCCCGGGTCGATGACGTCGAAATCAAACCAACTATAGTTACCATCCACAGTCCAGTTCTCGTTGACGTACCAGTTGAAGGTGAATTCGAAGCCGTCCATATCCACTTCACCGGCATTGGTGTAGGAAAGCGTGACGATGGGATTACCCGCTGGACTGGAAGGGTCCATGATGCCGTCATTAATGGCCAAACCGTTATACAGGCCACCTAACTGTGATTGCAAGGTACTCAAGATGATGGCTTGTAGTGCTGCCGGAATGCCTTCCGGCAAGGTGTAATTCGGAATGTTGGGATTGACACCGGGCAGAAGGTCCGTCACAAAGTTTGTTGCAGTTGACGTGTAGTAGTCCGCGGTTACGAAGAAGCTGGTGCCCACAATGCCCTTGTAGCCTAATTCGTAGGTTTCAATCTGTTCCACCGAGAGGTCAGGGTTACCCAATGCCATAACCTGCGAGGTTTGCCAGTTTAACGGTAGGTTGACGCCAAAGGCATTCTCGAGCGCGGCTTCAATGGCGCCGAAAGGCACGACGCCTGCTGCTGCGCGGAGGAAGAATTCTGAGAAGTTGGGTGTTTGGAACGCCTGGTTATAGGTGGCGCGTAAGCTGTGGTTCTCATTGATTTTCCAGACGAGGGCTCCCTTGGGGGATTCCTGAGAGTCATGCAGAGAGGACTCGTCGTAGCGACCGGCAACAATTACATCCAGCTTATCGCCCAGGTGGATGGTTGCCTGTCCAAAGGCGGCCTGTTGGTCTTCCTTCTTTTCACCAATCATCAAGGTATGGAATCCGGCCGGGTTGGTGGTGTCCAGTTCCTGCTCATGGTATGAGACGCCGCCTACCAGATTCACCTTACCGTCAAATAAGTCGAAGTTCACTTGAACTTCAGCGTGTTGTTGATAGGAATCCTCGTACAACTTGGCACCTGTATTCAGGGATCGTTGTCCCTGAGGCGTATTGCGTTCTGAACGCCAAACCATGGCGTTAATGTGATCGGTGTTGTAGTTGATGCGGAACCAGGGTCGTTCGGATTCGGTAATCTGAACACGACCAATTCCGGTAACGGCCAGTGCGTTTTCAACCGTGGATGTTCCTGCTTCAAATGTAAGCACGTGACCATTTTCGAACTCTTTGTCAATTCGGCCACCAAAGTAAACGGATTCAATATCCTCATCGCCCAGTGCGAAGTTCTCAAAAGCCAGGCCGTCGTATTCCAAAGGCGCATCCGCAGCCGTACGAGATTCGGACCAAGAGCCCGTGGAATAAGTACCGCCATTGACGCGATAGGACCAACCGCTGCCAAAAGTACCGGCGTAGCGGGCGTCAATGCGGTATGAACTCAGCTCACCACCTGAAAGCGTCACATAGCCTCCCGGGGTGTCAACGGGTCGTTTGGTGCGGATATTCAGCACGCCGTTAAATGCGTTGGCCCCGTACAAGGCGGAACCAGGTCCCCGAACCAATTCCATATTGGAGAATTCCTCCAAAGGCACGGAGAGAGTGCTCCATTCCTGATTACCCAGGAAAGCAACTGCGGGATCGCGACCGTCAATGAGGACCAGGATACGGCGGTTCAAAGAGCTGTTAAATCCACGGGCATTCAGGTTGAAATCGTAGGCACCGGATTGCGTAATTTCCACCCCCGGCTGGTTTTCAAGCAAACGTGGTAATTGCCCGTGAGATGTGGCGCGTTCCAGTTCGGCGCCTGTAATGACAGAAACCGCGGCAGGCGCTTCAACGATGCGTTCAACCCGTCGAGAAGCAGAGGTGACTGTGAGCACTTCCATCACGTTGAGAGGCGCGACCATCACGGCGTCTAGCACAGTTGCGGAACCCGCGTTAATCGTCACGTCAGATTCGACAAAGGTTTCGAGACCTGTTGCGGAAAACTCCACGCTGTATGTACCTGCGGGCACCCTACTTATGAAGTAGTCACCATTATCATCGGTCACCACAAACTCCATGTAGGATCCGCTACCTGCAGCGTCGTTGATGGTTACCAGCACACCGGGTGCGGCCCCGTTATTGGTGGTGACGTTACCTTTCAATGTCCCTGTGTTTTGGGTAAACCCAGGCAACAAAATAATGCTCAAAAATACGTTGACGATCCACGCCTTCATAACGGCCCTCCTCAGAGCTGAATCAGTTCGCTCTAATTCTGACAAATGAAATTAAACCAGGATGTTGAATGCCTAACAGCAAGATAGCACCTTAGAGTATGTCTGGTAAAGAGAATCTGGCGACTCCCCTGTTGAAAATGGCTGTTGAATGAATCACTCACGAACATTATCGGCTCGCGGACCAACACGCTTAAGTGACAGACAGCTTGGCGCTTTCGGTTTTTGGATGTGTGTTTGGGAGAGTCGCACCTTTACCTGATTGAGATTCGCGCTTATTCTCTGGGTCATGCGAACTTACCCAGTGATCATGGCTGGTGGATCTGGCGTACGTCTTTGGCCCTGGTCCCGTACCCATTTGCCCAAGCAATTTCTGAACTTCTCAGGCCCTGAAAGCTTGTTCACGCAAACTCTGAGACGGGCCTCACGATTGGCAGGAGCGCGGGAAACCTGGGTCGTGTTGGGCGAGGCTCAACGACACCATGCCCGACGCATTGTGGATCAATATCATATCGATCAGGTCCGAATAGAAGTGGAGCCAGCATCCCGAAACACGGCGCCGGCCATTTTGTTGGCAGCTTTTCGAATTGCTTCTGAGGATCCTGACGCCATGCTGGCGATCCTTCCGGCCGATCATCTCGTCAGACCGCTTGATGCATTTTTGGACTGTGCCAATCAGGCTTTGTCGTTCGCGTTAAATACATCCGTGGTCACGATAGGTATCACCCCTGCACATGCCGAAACGGGCTACGGTTACTTGGAAACAGAGCCATCAAAAAACGGTTACCGAAAAGTCCTAAGGTTTGTGGAAAAGCCGACCCTTGAAAAGGCCCGTGACTATTTGATCAGCGGTTGCCATTTCTGGAATTCAGGAATGTTCTTCGTTCGGGCCGAGCAGGTTATTTCGCTGATGGCCAAACATGATCGGGACAACTACCAGCGCGTGGCCCGCTACGTTCACACCAATCTTGGGGCTGATTATGAGCGGTGTTCGTCGATCTCATTCGATTATGCGGTCATGGAGAAGCACCATGACACTCAGATGGTCGAATCTAAATTCCAGTGGAGTGACCTTGGGAGCTGGCAAGGTGTGCATCAGGTCAGTGATCGTGATCCGTCTAATAATGCAATCGCGGGAGATGCGGTACTGGCAGACTGTGAAGACAGCTTGGTGTTCGCGCGAAGTCGATTGGTCTTGGGGGTGGGGCTGAAGGGGATGGTTGTCGCGGAAACGAAAGACGCTTTGATGGTCGCATCGATGGAAGCGAGCCAACAAATACGCGCGGCTGTGGACATGTTGAAGGATCGTGACGAGGTGGACCACCACACGACGGACGTGCGGCCATGGGGCAGTTTTACCGTGCTCGAAAATGACTCGAATTTCAAAGTGAAGCGATTGGATGTATTGCCTGGTTGTCGTTTGTCGTTACAGCGTCACAAGTTCCGCACCGAGTTTTGGACCGTTGTGTGTGGAAAGGCCCGTGTTGTCGTGGGTGATCAGACCATTGAATTGAATTGCCATGAACAGGTGACGATTCCGCAGGGTACCCTTCATCGGATCGAGAACCCCGGACCACAACCCTTGTGTATCGTTGAAGTTCAGGTGGGAAGTTATTTGGGAGAAGACGACATCGAGCGTTTTGAAGACGATTTTGGGAGATGCTGAATCGGCTCTTGCTACAATACCTGTTCTTGAATTGAAACACGGAGAACCAACCATGTCGCTTCTTTTTCTAATCGTCTTGGGTCAATCATCCAGTGCAACGATACTTGACCAACTCGAAACCGCGGGGGTTTCGCGCTATCAACCCGCTGAAATGGCCATGATCTTGGCTGGAGTTGACGAGTCTGAACTTCCCGCCAAGATGGCCGACTTTGAAAACTTGATTCAGGCATTGGTTGACAGCGTGGATAGTTCCAAGCCGATCAAGAAAATGGCGAAACAGTTACATGCGGAGCTTTTCAAACAGTTGAAGTCTCATGACGAGAACAGCTATAAGCTCACTGAGTTACTGGGTTCGAAGACTTACAGTACCATCACGGCAGCATTTCTCTTTTATGAGGTCGCGCAGAGACTGGGGATGGAAGTTCAATTAGTCGAAACTCCGATCCATGTCTTCGGAATCGTGAAAGTCGATAAAAAGGATATCTTCATCGAGTTCTTCGACAAGACCGGGTATGACAAACGATACACCGAATATCAAGCTTTTGCCCGAGACCTGCTCAATGCTGGTGTCACGGACGAACAGGCTCTGGCCAACATTCTGATTCAAGACAAATTCGAGGAAATCAGAAGTAAGCGGCGAGGCATTGCAGCGCGCGATCTGGTCGCAATCATGGCGGCAAAGGCAGGTGTGAAGCGCATTACCAATGGCGACTATTCAGGCGTAGCCGATGTGAATTTGGCCAGTGAATTGGCAGCTGCCAGCTGGTTTGGTTGGGGCAACTACGACCGCGAACTCCATATGGCCATCAATCAGCTGTATCAGGCCAAAAATATTGAATCCGGCTTGAATGTTTCCGCGTGTGCAGCGCGCAGGTTTCCAGATTATCGAGATTACGAGCCGTTCCTGTTCAATTTCGCAGTACTGCGCATTGAGCAGCTGGACAAAGCGAAGGATTACTCAGCTGCTTTTGATTTGGCAAATCGTGTTCAGGGTCTTTTGTCGGCGGAGACCAAAGGGCAGTTTCGCGAGGTCTTTCCCACGCTCCATCACAATTATGCCGTAAGTTTGTTCAATCTAAAATCATTCAAGGATTCCGCCCATCACGGTGAGTTGGCTTTGACGGGATATCAGGAGCTGGTCGCCAAGTACCAAAAACTCGCCGACGGGGCTGCCAAAGCCGATGATTTTAACAAATCGGTCGACGCCATTAATGAACTGATTCCCAAGGCAAAATCAAATTGGATCGATCAGCTGCTCAAAGAGGGCGACCAAGTCATGGCAAACCAGGTGTTGCAGGATCTTTCGAAAACCTATCCGTCCTATGCTGATCAAATCAAGACTCGCATGGACCAACAAGCTCTGGAGTCCCTTTACAATTCGGGCAATTACGAAGATGCGTTGGCGATTGCTCTAAAGCGTATAGACGATGAGAATGGACCGCAAAACTACCTTGCAACCGTCAATCGGTACGCCAGCTCACTGATCGAGAATGGCCGTTTTGATGAGGCATTGAAGGCGCTGGACCAGGTGCACCCTTCTGCCAAAGACCATCAGGTGGTCAAAGACCTTCGTTACAACTGTTACATAGCCATGCTGACGAAACTCAAAGACGCAGCCTCGGAAAAGCAGCTTGTCGTTTATGCGCGTCTGTTTGCGGATCATCAACTCGTGATGACGGATGAAGAAAGGGAAGGGCTGACCACTAATCACGTGGCGGTTTTTGCCCAGCAAGTGGAAAAGGACATTGCAGACGGCAAATACAGCAAAGCTTCAGACCATCTGGCTGTCGGTGAGAAGATCTATCCATCAAATACCGTCCTTTTGAACTTGCGTAAAAAGATCCGCCTCATTCAGGAGCGTTTGGCGGACCAATAACATGGATGCTCAAGTCCTTCTCGGACCTCAAGTCGTTCGGCCTGATGAGGTGCAATATGTCTCGTTGAACGATGATCTCGTCGGGGCACTGACTCCAGGTCACAAACGCACGATCAAGACCAAGTCCGATGGGAATGAGGACTGTCTTGCCCTGATTCGCTTTGGAACAGCGGGCGAGTTGATGCTGGTGGCCGATGCCCATTTTGGCGCTGCGACCAGCGTACAAGCCATTAGGGAATTCCCCACCTTGTTTTCGCGTTTTCAAGGTAGTCCCGAATCCCGTCTGTTCTTTACCCATCTCGAGCTCGACAGACAGTTGGCTGAGATGAAATCAAAGCATTCAAGTGTCAGTGAGGGGTGTTCAACCACCTTACTCAGCGTTTGGTTTGATGGATCTTTTTTGACATGGGCTAGCAGCGGTGACTCCATTCTCGTTCTTTTCCGTGAAGGTAAGATGCAGCAGATCAACCAAACCCACCACGCCATGTATTTGGGTGATGCCTACAATGCGCCACACCGATGCAATGAGCAGCTCCAAGCCTATTTACCTGAGGTGGTCCTTGCCGACAGTCATAAACGGGATCAAGCCCTCCTGGGGCTTGTCCAAACATCCATGAACCGAGATTTGTTCAAGGACAACGAGGGCCGAGCCAAAGATATGATTCATGCGCTTGAGAATATGTTAGGCACAGAACTATCGGTTGCACCTAAAGACATCATGACTCCTTGGAGCCCCTTGAACATATGTCTGGCCCAGTTTATCCCTGAGTTTGGTCGATTTGCGCCCCAGCCAGGCGATACACTCTTGATGGCGACAGACGGGATCGATCCGTCGGTTAGCGGTGTCCCGTTCGAGAAACTAAAGGAGCTGATTGAACAGCGGGACAAATCGGTTCGTGAACGACTGGGCGATGTGATGGACCGCGTTTTGAGTCGCGAAGGTGGGATGGACAATTGTGCGTTGATACTGAAACAATGGAACTAAGGAGCATGACATGATTTTGCTGTGTGCGTTACTGGTGATGGGCGGTGAGTCCGATCAGGAACAACAATGGCGAGACGAGCGGTTGAAGGCACTGACCTCGGAAACGGGTTGGCTAAACGTGATTGGTCTCTATTGGCTGACCGAAGGTGAGAACAAGTTTGGAACAGACCAGGATTTACCTATCACATTGCCGAAATTTTCGACGGTGCCCCATGCGGGGACATTGACCGTGAATGGCAATACCGCGTCGTTCACCATGGAACGCGCTCAATTGGCCAAAGTGAATGGGCAAGAAACGCAAGCGGGTGTAATCGGATTGGGTCCGCCACCTGATGTATTGGCCCACAACCACCTACGTATGTTTTTGATCGTTCGAGATGACAAACTGGCGCTCCGCGTGAGGGATTTGCGTGCCAAGGCGGTGACTGAGTTCAAGGGTATTGAATATTACAAAGCAAAGAAGTCCATGATTGTGGAGGCCGAATTTACACCTTTTGAGCGCGTAGAAGAAACCTGGGTGTCCACGGTAATTGGTACTCATGAGCTGATGCAAGTTCCTGGTAAACTCACCTTTGAACTGGATGAACAAACACTGGAACTCACGCCTTTCATCGAAGAGGATGAAGAGGGCAAGCGACTTTTCATCATGTTCAAGGATCTAACTTCCGGCCATGAAACATATCCCTCCGGTCGTTACCTTAAGGCAGCAATGCCTGAGGAAGGGGCACCGGTGATCCTCAATTTCAACCGGGCATATAACCCCCCCTGTGCATTTACTGATTTTGCGACTTGTCCCTTGCCACCGGCGGACAATTGGCTGGACGTCGCCATTGAGGCGGGTGAAAAATACATGTCCGATAGTCATGAATGAAACAACCACCTACTCTCGATGAACTGTCGCTGCGCATTGCGCAGATACTGTCTGAAGCCACCGGTCGTTCCGTAACTCGGTTTGATCAGCCATTGATGCGCGAACTCGGTTTTGACTCGTTGGACATGATTGAGGCCGCATTTTCCATGGAGGAACATTTTGGCTTTCAATTTGCCGAACACCATCCTTTGGAGGTGCTTCAACAGCATTTAGGTGATGATCGTCTGATTCAAGACGGGGTGCTGACCGACTTAGGCAAGTCGGTTGCTTTGAAGAGAATGCCGGAATTAGCGGCATTTGAATGGACGAAAACCTCGGTTGCCGGTCTGCAACAGCTTTACACGGTTGAAACCTATGCCCGTATGATGAGCGAGTTCTATCAGGCCCTGCCCGAACTTGAAGCAACAACGGGTGAACCGATCGTCTTAGACGATTTGAAGCCCATTACTGCAACCACGCGCACACCAGTGAAGCCACCCAGCGGCGATGAGTTGGTAACGCGTTGGGCCGAGTCTATGGTTCAAGAACTGGCGTGATTGGCGTTCAAGCTTATGGTTTGTGCCTACCCGGTGGATTATCCATAGACGACCTGTTTATGGGCCAATCGGCGCTGGTGCGGCTGCCTGATGACTACCCCGTTGTGATTGGTGCTCCGGTCACAGAATCATTGCCAACACTTGATAAATGCTTCGGTATTCAGCCCAGGGCAGCGCAGTTGGCACTGAGTGCGGTTGAACGACTAGGCGATGTTCCCGCGGACTGCGGACTGGTTTTGGGTATGTCGTCGTTGTTTAGCGAGCCCGAATACTTGGCACATGCCATGGTTCACCGTAACGACTGTCAGCGCATGAGTGAGGTGCTTGGGTTTGGAGGCGATCATGTACTGCACGAGCTTGCAGACACTTGGCGAATCACCGGGCCCAGGCTGCGTGTAGATTCTGCCTGCGCCAGTGGCGCGGACGCGTTGATCGTTGCTTGCGAGTGGATACGCCATGATTACGTGGATCGGTGCTTGGTTGTGGCTTCGGCCGCTATGTTGAATCCTATTGGCTTGGCGGTATTCAAGAATCTAAAAGCACTTTCCACGGATGATGACCTGGGAGCCAGTCGACCCTTTGATCGGAGGCGCAAGGGTTTTGTGATGGGCGAAGGCGCGGCAGCCGTCTTGCTCGAACGAGGTCAAGGCGCTTGTTTTTCAGTGCAAGGCTGGGGACAGTCGATGAATGGATACAAATTTACCGATATGCCTGAAGACCTTTCGGCGATGTCAGATGCTGTCCGCCAGGCGATGGGTATGGGTTTGGATCAAGTGACTTATGTCTCGGCGCATGGAACGGGCACGCCCAGCAACGATCGAGCAGAAACAATGCTCCATCGACTTGTTTTTGGCAAACGCGCCATCCATGTGCCGATTTCGGCAATAAAGTCCATGACAGGACACTGTTTGGGTGCTTCTTCGCTGATTGAAATCGTCGTGGCTGGCGAATCGGTCAAACGACAAATGGCGCCCCCCACGATCAACCTGGATGTGCCCGATCCGGCATGTGATCTGAACTATGTAGCACGGCATGCTATCCCCTTGAACCCAGGGTTTGCTCTCAGCCAATCGTTTGCTTTCGGCGGACATAACGTTGCAGTTATGGTGTCTCCATGAGATTAGCCGTTAGGGCGGTTCACGGTGTATTCAATCGCGAATTATCCTGCGCAACCGAATATTGGACACACCGGCCCTTGGAATCAGAGTCCCGTGACCGGTCATTGGCTGCCCAATACGCCCATTTGGCTGTGAGTCGACTGACGCTACCCTCGAAAGACGTCGCTTTGCTTTGCCTTTCTGGGGCAAGCGGCGCGTTTTTGAAACGTTTTGATGCCGCGTGTGGGCCCGGTGGCGGGTTGTTCGAGCAAGGGTTTTCAGAAAGAGCGCGACGAATCCATCCTTTTACTTTGTTGTGGGCGCTACAAAACCAGGTACCTGCAGCACTTTCGATTGATTTTGCGCTTAAAGGTCCCTGCCTGAATCTATTTGAGTCGAGCACGGGCCTCGCCCACACCTACCCTTGGATTCAGTCTCAGTTTGGTTCGGGTCGCACGGTTCTTTTGGTGTTATGCGCCGCTGGGGACCGCGACGAGGAACGCACCAAGGTTGCGCGCATGCGTGCGTCGGAAGAGGGCCTCGAAGGCGCGGTTGCCATACATCTTAGCCCCGAACCCGGGTTAGGCTGGCTTTCAACAGGTCATCACCCTGTTCTGAGTCCCAGACCGTTTCGGGAACCGGTTTTGGCGGCAGGCGAAGCATTGATCGAGTTCGTCACGAGTGGGATCAGTCATGCGAGTTGCACCTTTGCTGATGATGTTGGCCGATGTTTGACCTTGAATTGGGAGGCTGCTTGATGTTCGTACAAGGTATTTCATTGACCACACCAGATGTGCCGCTACCGCAGTCGAAAGTCGTTGAAGAAGCGCGAAAGCGACTAAGAGGCAAAGTGCCCTTTGTCGAACAAGCCTTGGAACTGTTTCGGAACGCGGGCGTGGAAGACCGCTATCTATGTCGCGAATTGGACGAGATTTTCGAGCACCCCGACCTGGCTTGGCGTAATGCTACGTACATTACCTACTGTGAACAGATGGCTGAGAAACTGTTCGACCAACTCATGAGTCAGACCGGTTTGGCACCAGAAGATGTGGACGTGCTCATCACAACTTCCTGTACCGGATTCATGATTCCTGCTGTGGATGCACATCTCATCAATACATTTCACTTGCGACGTGACGTGGTACGGATGCCTTTCACTGAGTTAGGATGTGCAGCCGGTGCGATGGCTGTGTCACGCGCCATGGACTATTTGACGGCCTATCCGAATGCCAATGTAGTCGTCATGGCGATTGAGTTGCCTTCATTGACCTACCAAAAGGATGACTATCGCGTCGCTAACCTGGTATCTGCTGCATTGTTTGGCGATGGAGGTGCAGCGGCTTTGCTTTCCGGGAAACCAGGGTGCTGCCGGCTCAAAAAAAGAGCGACGCACTTTTTCTACGATACGGAGCACCTGATGGGTTTTGATCTCAATGCCCAAGGTTTCAAGATCATCCTGGATAAAGGAATACCCGATTTGATTCGGTCTGGATTTCATGAGGTTGTTTCTCAGTTTCTGGCCTCGGCTGATTTGGATATTCCTGCCATCCGTCACTGGGTATTCCACCCCGGTGGACGCAAAATCATGGATACGCTGGGCGAGGTCCTCGGGATTGACGACAGTGCTCTGTCTCATTCACGTCACGTGTTGAGACGGGTCGGCAATCTCTCTTCGGCCTCCATTTTGTGGGTGCTGAACGATGTCTTGGCTGGAAGCCCGGAATCAGGTCCGGCCGTGCTGGGTGCATTTGGGCCCGGCTTCAACGCTGAACTCATCTTGGCAGAGATAACCACGTGATCCCATGGACCACAGTCTATTTGGCTGGAATCGTTGCAGTAGCGTTGCTAAGGCTGGGCGAGCTGTGGCTGGCCCGAAGCCACCTATTGAGCCTGGGTGACCAAGCAAAAGTTGTGGAGGAACCCCTATTCACGGCAATGGTCGTGCTTCACGTTTCCTTTTTTGTGGTCATCCCCTTAGAACTTTGGGTGGGCGGTGCCTCCATAGGTGGCGCTGTGTCTCTCATTTCGCTAATCATGCTGTTACTTGCACTGTGCCTGCGATTTTGGACACTGAAGACGTTGGGGGCATCCTGGCATGTTCGGGTTGTGATCGGTGGGCCCATCGTCAGTCACGGGCCCTATCGTTTCATCAAGCATCCCAATTACCTGGTGGTCATCTTGGAGATGCTTTCGATTCCGCTAATACATCATTTGTACGTGTCTGCGGTGGTTCTGTCGCTGGGCAATGCGTGGGTACTTTCGCGACGAATGAAGAATGAGGAGCAGGCTCTGAGCCAGAACCCGGAGTGGGTCAAATCAATGAGCCACAAGCCGCGCTTGATTCCACGTTGGCCACATGACTGAGATTCCGGTAGTTGGAGGTGGCATCGCGGGCATGGCGGCTGCCCTGTTCCTGAAAAAACAGGGCTTGGCATCCGTGATTCACGAAGCCGTGGCGGGTCCTTTGGACCGGGTATGCGGGGAGGGCATTCTGCCTGTGGGCGTATCGATTCTTGACGAGCTGGGTCTCAAAGGCAAGGTCATTGAAGCGGGTAGGCCGTTTTCCGGGATCCGCTATCTATGCGGAAAATACCATGCTGAAGGCAGATTTGATTTCGGACAAGGCATCGGGATCTCCAGGCACCGGTTGCACCATGTGTTGCGCGAAGCATGTCTTTTGACAGGAGTTGAAGTCATTGAAGGGACGCCATGGCGGTTGGATGATTCGTCGGCTTGGATCGATGCTCGAGGATTGCGACCAAGAGGTGGACATGATCGGAGTCTAAGGTCATCTAGGGTCGGTATCCGCATGCGTGTCTCGGGTCCCATTAAGGACGTCGTCCAAGTGGCGTTTATGTCTTTTGGCGAGATATACGTAACACCAACTGGCAATGACACCTCTTCGGTGGCGTTTCTGGTAAATCCGAGTAAAATGCCGGCGCCTACCGCCTGGCGATCATGGCTCACCGACCATTTTCGACAGCGGTTTCCCGGGTACCGTGACGCCCGGGAATATGCGGTTCGGGCCCCGATTGCCGGCTATGGTTGGCCAGCCAGTACGAATGCTGTTGGTGATGCGCTGTGTGCATTTGACCCTATCTCCGGTGCAGGCATGAGTTTCGCCCTCATGTCCGCCAAGCTTGTGGCTTCAAAATGGGGCTCGTACCAGAAAAAGCAACTGACCCGCGCTATGTCGAGTTTCGGCTCCTACACCCAAACATTGTTGGCCTTTTCCGGGGGAGGATGGCGCAGCAAATTATTGGTGCGACAACTTGGAAAAAATCCGTCCATGTTCGACAAAATGCTGTCACAGTATGACGGTGAACATGGTCTTTCTGACCTGGGCCTGATGAATTGGCTGAAACTGGCGTTGCCTTGAACACTTGCCGATCAGGTGTATGTGGGCTTAATTGATGGGTATGTTTCTTGTGTTTTTTTGCTGGCAGGACGTGTGGTCAAATCTGCTTGATGTGGCTCGCTTGGACCAAACACGAAGTAGTCTGACAAGTAGCGCTTGTGAATCAGGATGTCGATACGACCGGACATCAAAGGGCGATATTCGATTCGTGCGTGTGATTGATGACGAATCTGTGATCTATGAGTCCCATCGACCCGGTATCATCACGCGTATTTGGTTGACGCAGGGCAGCGGCGTTTCGGCGCCTCTGGATGCCGACTTACTGATGCGTATCACCATCGATGGTTTTGTAGTCATGGAGCTGCCATTGGCAGACCTTTTTAGTGGGTCGGTCACGCCGTTTCTGTCACCCATGGTGGGTCATCGCCTCAACTCGGCAGGCGGCTATTTTTCCTATGTCCCCTTGGCCTACCAAAGAAGTTGCCGAATAGGTCTGGTGCATGCCTTGGACCGCAAGATCTGGTATCAGGTCAATGCCAAACATGGCGCGCATGCGATGCCTAACTTTCAGCCAGGATCCACATTCTCACAATGGCAAACGAGCATGGCCGACCCTCCCTCTGATCCATTTCAGGGGCCCAATTGGCAAGACCATTTGTTGAACCTCGCACCTGGCGGCTCGATCGCAGTGCAAATCGATCAATCAGACGTTTTGTCGGGTCTGCGTTTGACCGATTCGCCAGAGATACGGCGATGTTGGATCATAGGTTCAACTGAATCTGGCAAGGCATTCGAGATGCGGGTTGCCGACTTTTTCGGACAGGATTCGCTTTCAAAGAGAGGCGTCCAATCACTGATGGTTGGATTGGATGGAAACGAACAGCTTTACAGCTATTGGCCCATGCCTTTCAGACGACTCTTCGTTTTGAACGTTGACGACCGAGACCATCAATTGCAACAGCCACACAACTTCCATCTGGGAATCCGTCTGACCGGAAGTCCACCACATCCTGAAGCCGGATATTTTTCGGCAGATCTTCTGGAGGGAATCGCGATGGGCTCCTGCAATATCTTGCAATACGAAGGTCGTGGACTATGGGCAGGCCTGTTTCTCGAGCTTCACCGTGCAGGGACCAGTTGGGAGATCTTGGAAGGCGATGAAACCGTCTGGGTGGATGGCCAAACACTGCCTGCCTTTTCGGGAACCGGTGTGGAGGATATCTTTAACGGTGGGTTTTACTTTAGAACCGTTCCAGGATTGCCCCAGGTTTTTGCACGGGCATTGCACGGAGTCGGTTACGTGGACCCATTTCCGGAAGCTCGAATCGGCATGATCCGATTAATGCTCTCCGATGCAGTCGCTTTCTCTGATTCGCTGGATGTGACCTTAGAGGCGGGCCCCACCGGCAATTTGTCGATGGAATATCGCGCCGTGAACTATCTCTACAAGCAGTCTTTAGATGCAAATCCCGTCGTTTTAGGTGGTCCGTGTATGACCGCGGTTTCTTGGTGGGACCCATGGTCAGGAAACAGCGTGCCCGTTGATTCCAATGGCAATGGGGTCATCGAAATCACCGAGGCGGATCAAGTAACTGGATGGATGGAGGTCTCAAATCCGGAAGAACAGGACGGTGTTTCCTGCTATTCACAGCTGGAAACCCTGGTTGTAAATGGCTTCCGTGGGTCGAGCTTTGATCTTTCCTCGTTGACGCTACTCAAGGCGCTACGACTGTACGAGGCGCCCAACTTGACATCAATCATTCTGCCTCATGCAATCGAGTCGTTGACAGTGTATGGGGCACCCATGCTGGACATGCTGAATCTGCCAAGTGACGTTCGTGTGATCCGTCTCCATGATCTACCATCGCTTACCACGCTCGATCTGACCAACAAGAGCTTATTGGAACAACTAGATATATCATCGCTGAACCTGGTGGATCTCTCTCTGAAAAGCCAGCCGAACCTTGTGGATTTGAGTGTGAGCAACTGCCCCGCCTTGGTGTCGCTGAGCCTCGCTAATGTACCTGAATTGGAAACCTTGTCGTTGCGTGATCTGGATAGCTTGGCGACGCTTTCGATGACAGCTGCCTCTGCGCTCAACGACGTTGAACTGCTAACGCTTCCTTCTTGTGTGGATATTGTTTTGACTGGGCCTATTCAAGCACGGAGGATTTATGCAGACGGTGTCAATCCGAATGTTCAAGCACAATGGGATCAGGTAATCGTTGAGAACCTTGAATGGCATGGTTCATTGAATCAGCTTCCAGTGCTGGACAATCTTCGGGCCCTAACCTTAGGGGGCGGACCTTCGTGGCTGGATCTCTCAGGATCTGAACAGTTGCGTTACATAGAAGTGGCTGATGCCGGTCTAAATGGAATGATGTTGCCTGTTCCAACCCAGGTGCTTTTGGCTTCGGGAAATCCGTTTACAGGCAGCCCTGACCTGACCGAGCTCAGCCAATTGAATTTGCTTGACCTCAGAAGTTGTGACCTGACTGAATTGGCAGGTTTGATAGGCAACACATTCGTGGGTACGCGCCAAATAGACGCACTCAAGGTTTCGGATAACCGGCTTCTGACCCAATGTGACGCACTGGACGAACTGTCCTTGCGATGTTCAACATCAGGTGCATTCCTGGACCTGACGCCTCAAAGATGGGACTGGTCATTCTGGCCCAATATTAATGTTGCGGTACTTATTGAGGATCCTAGTGTGACAATGATTTGTCCGTGAATGCGCGGGCGCATTGGCCCGCACATACGCTCACTTTTTACGGGGCTTGATCGCATGCATGATCTTGCCTAAGCCGACATTGATCATGTTGTCTCGGTGCAAAAATCCGACCACAGGTCGTTTTCGCACACCCATGCCAACCAGTGCTTGTACCAATGGCCGATATGAAGGATCTACTCTTAGACCGCTTTGAAAGGTTTCGTACGCCAGTTTTCGGCTTGAAGCTTCCAAATATACGCGGCCCAGAAGGAAGTAGAGGCGGGGGTTGAGCCGGTCCAGGTCAACTGCCTGGCGACACAAATCCACGGCATCTTTTCGTTTCCTTTGCACCATACACATCGTGAACCCAAACATGGAAAGCATGTCGGCGTATCCACGGGGTTTCGGTTCTTGGTTCTGGATGTCTGAGACAGGTCCGGTCAACAGGTGTAATGCCTGGTCATGTCTACCGGATTTGATCAGACTCCATGCCCGCTCGTTGAGCTGAGGTAGGGGCTCATTCACGAGTAACCTCCTGACATTGTGACGGGGAACGATTGTCAGCAATATCGCGGGAATGTAGCAAGCATCATATCAAGAAATACGATGTGTTCATAGGCGCCAATATGAGAGGTTTTGCGCAGCAGCAGCCGCTGGACTGAATGCGCCCTTAACGTCCACAAAAAGGCCGTCTTGCGACGCGCAAGATGCAATCCAGGCCATGCCTCGATCGCAGGTTAGTTTATGGGGCACCGCCAATACCACCGCCGCAGCATTTCGACCTGTTGGATCGTCGACGAGTTCTACTTGACAGTACTTTTGTGCCTCGTCCGGCCTGGCTAACGGATCATGCACAATGGTCTCGATACCGTAAGACTGAAATTCCTGAATGATGTCGACAACACGCGTGTTTCGTAGATCGGAAACGTTTTCCTTAAAGGTCAATCCAAGCACCACCACCCGACTCGTGGAAAGGTCTTTTCCATTCTTAATAAGGCGCTTGACGGTTTGTTCTGCGACATACTTGCCCATACCATCGTTGATTCTTCGTCCCGCCAAAATCACGTGCGGAATGTAACCGGACTTCTCGGCTGCATACGTCAAATAATAGGGATCGACACCAATACAATGACCGCCCACCAGCCCGGGCGTAAAGCGCAAGAAGTTCCACTTGGTGGCTGCTGCATCCAACACATCCAGCGTATCGATGCCCATGCGCCCAAAAATAATCGCCAGTTCGTTCATAAGCGCAATATTCAGGTCGCGTTGGGTGTTTTCGATCACCTTGGCCGCTTCTGCTGTTTTGATGTCGCGTGCTTTGTGAATACCCGCGGTGACGATGGTCCCATACACATCGGCGAGTAAATCAAGCACATCACTGTTCTGACCGGACACGACTTTTACGATATGCTCGATCGTGTGCTGCTTGTCGCCGGGGTTGATTCGTTCGGGACTATATCCAATCCAGAAATCGCGACCACATGTGAGCGTGGAAGCCTTTTCCAGAACTGGTGCACAGACATGCTCACTGGTGCCTGGGTAAACGGTCGACTCAAAAACCACGATGGTGCCCGGCGACATGTGCGTGCCTACAGTGTGGCTTGCAGCAATCAGAGGCGTCAGATCAGGGTTCTTGTGGTCGTCCACCGGCGTGGGGACGGCCACAATAATAAGTCCGCACAATGCCAGGGTTGTGGGGTCGTCTGTATACTCCAGATTCGGGCTCGAAAGCTCGTCTCCTTCCATTTCCCGCGTATCGTCATATCCTGCCTGAAGCTGCCGAACCCTTTGGCTGTTAATGTCAAAGCCGATGGTCTTAAAGTGCCGACCTAAGTGTATTGCGAGCGGCAAACCCACATAACCCAGTCCTACGACGGCAACTGGAACCCGTCGACTAATGAAATCTTCGAATGTATGCAAGAAGAAACCCCTATGATGCAAACGTGAACCGCCTGCATCATAAAGGCTTTATTTCTCTTGTCAAGCACGACTAGGGCACTTCGACCGGTGTTCTCAAACCGGCAAGCTCCATGAGTTCGGCGATGGTCGTTGTTTTTAGTGACTCCGCTATTTGTTCGTTAAAGCGACCGTAGACTTCCTGCACGGTTTGGTTGACGGCCGTTCCGATGAATGAATGTGGATTGGGATCATGGGGTGAAAGCGCGAAGAAGTGTAGGTCTCCCAAGCAGCTGCTGAGATCGTAGAGACTCACTTTTTCTGGCGGTCGTGTAGCTCTAATGCCTCCGCGTGCTCCTTTATACGATTTGAGAATACCCCCCTGAACTAACAAACTGCATATTTGACGCAGTCTTGACGGGTGAACACCCGCGTTTTCAGCGATATCGTCAATTCGCACGCGCGCCTGGCCCACCTGCTCCAGGTAAATCAAAATGTGTGCCGCCGTGGATAGGCGAGTTGATCTGCTCATGTGCAACCTCCTGACGAATGTTATCGGTGAAGCGCAAATTTACTTGAGCGGAAAATCAAATTGTTCGACAGTTATTGACTAATCAAAGACTAAAGGCAGTCCCGCTGCTTGCATGACTCGAAGGGCGTTGGTAGAAGTGAGTTCGTCGGGGTGTAACTGGTAGTCAAAAAACATCGATTCACCCTGAATCGTCTCTTGAAAGTGAAACATGGCAATCTGATCTGGAAACTGGTCGGCTAGATCAAGCAGTTCCAGGTCATGGGTGGTGATGATTCCCGAAGTGTTTCGTTCGGTGAGGTAACGAACGGCCGCTTTGCAGGCAATCAAGCGCTCTCTGCTATTCGTACCGCGAAGAATCTCGTCCAGCAAAAAGAAGACGGGTGGATGATCGATTTTCGTTGCTTCAAGGATGGCCTTCAATCGCAAGACTTCCGCGTAAAAAAAGGAAACGCCTTGATCCAAGGAATCTTGGATGCGGATGCTTGTCCATATCCGCGTGGTGCTGCAAGTGAGAGATTGCGCACAAACTGGGGCTCCCATGCGGGCCAATACCCAATTCGTACCGACCGTGCGCAAAAATGTACTTTTCCCCGACATATTAGAGCCTGTCAACAAATGGATCTTGCCCGCACCAGAGATCTCATAGTCGTTCACGACACGTTTGCTCGGAGGTATGAGTGGATGTCCCAGCCCAGTCGCACTGAACGTGATCTCTGGGTCGTCTGTAACGTCTGGTCGAACGTAATCTGGATGAAGCCATTGAAAGTGAGAAAGACTGGCGTGGGCTTCGAAAGATGTGAGTGCGTCAAACCATTTGCCCAGGTCCCCGCCGCTTCGCTCACGCCACGCATCGAGCCGCTTTAGATGCCATGCATCCCATTGAACGGAAAAATTAATCAGAAAATGTGCCAGGGCATTGGCTCTGTAGGAGAGTCCATCTGCCACCTTCTCGATTTCAGCCAATTGCTGCAATGCGTTTGTTTGGCGTAAGGACTCTTGGATGTCCTCCAGAGGTTTACTGTGGAACGGTGCTGCTTTTAGGACTGCGGCCAAATCTTTGGCTGCGCGTAAGGGCGCTTGATGAGCCAGAAAAGACTCACACCAGCTTCGCTGTCGGAAACCGAACCAAGCATAAGCCACCAGGGCAACGAGCGAGACAAGGGGCCAAGGCAGTCCTTCAACCCCAAATAGAAAACGCATACCGATGAGGACAGTGGCCGTTGTTCCCAGTATCGTCGCGGGCCAAAGCAGGACAGGATTAATCGTGGAGGGCGCTGGCACATTCAGCCATGGCGTTTCGTTAAAGGCCACATTGCGGTGCTGATAGGTAGCTGTTCTTAACTTCATGCGCAGGCCGGTCTGGGGGGCAAGTTCACGGGCTGCAAATTGACGCTGTCTGAGCGACTCATTGTCGGGGGCACCCTCGATCCATCTTGCCAACAGGTCGACCGACGTGGATAGATGGGCGCAATTCAATAGCTTGAATAGACCTCTTGAGCCGGTTAGGTCCAGATCGTGAGCAAATGAATGGTTGGGATCACAATGCCACTCGTGTGCCTGTGGCACTTTGTCCAGTTCAAGGTAGATCCGATGTCGGTCGTCATTCAAAAAGCCGATGCGCGCGCGACAAGTATTGAGTGCTCGATAAACGCGGTCATGCCTGAAAATAAGAGCCAAGAAGATCGCGAGCATCAATAGGGTCAACGAGCTACCCGCGATCTGGTAATGGCCACTTACCGCGAACGAGAATGAGGCTAGAAGGGTGAAGAAAACGCAAACCCTAAGGACGGCCAGTCGATCAATACGTCTTTTTAGGTTACCGGCGAGACGCTCATAGCGACGTGCCCCATTTGAGATCAAAGATTCGATTGACAGCGTATCCAACGCTTACCTCAGTTTCCTGAAACCTCAACGAAAATGGGGTTTGTGAACGCCACAGGCACGTGACCCGGGTAAACCTTGCCAAAAGTACCTACGTCTGTCGAGGCTGTCCCTGCAAGCACGTCCAATGAGGCTCCTGCCTCCACCGATATCCAATGGGATCCAGGCTCAAGTGCCAGCCCAAACGACTGATTAAGCCACGTCAACTCATCCCCTTCTCGGGTGAGCGTTTGCGCTAGGTATGTGTCACCGTCCACAATGATCCGCATCTCATCCACAGGGATCCAGGGTGCAGATTGAATGACAACGTTAAGGTTAGGCGTGTTTGTGGTGATTCGTTCACCAGGACCAGCGTTCCCTATCGAAATCTCGATCAGGGGTCCGTTGGTGATAAATGAAGCACCGGCTGCAGCCTGGCGCCAAAACTCATTTAGGTCGTTGTCGCGCAGCTGGGTGTTGGCCACTTCAACGAATGTTCGAACCACGCCCAAGAGGTCACGGGTTTGCGTGTTGCCCGTTCCGCCGATGGCCGGCTTGAATACACCTGCATTCAGCAAGTTGAACCAATCAGCACGCGAGAGTAGGTACTCAGCATACCGATTGCCAGACAAGACCTGAATCATGTCGAAATCGAGCCAAGTCGTGCCTGACCCTGTGACTGATTCCCGGTTAAGTAGGGCATTATCGGCAGTGAGAGGTGTGGATTGATCCAATCCCGAGTCAGCGGCTATGGCTGAGAACAGGCCTTTGCCCGTGGTTAATGGTGCTCGTGGACGGACCACAGTGATCAGCACATCGTCGCTGATTGCCCGCACTCGGTCGTAAAAACCAGCCACATCGTTGGCCACAAGGGGAATATCAATGAATTCGACCAGCTCGCGATCGGGCAAGTTGAGCACACCAAAGACACCGCGACCGTGCGGAGCGGCTTCGTTGGCAGGCCCGGATACAGCCGTACAACGGCTGGGCGCCAATTCATCAAACAAACTGTCAACGTTATTCTCTTCGTCTGTGTCGTCGAAGGCACCCTGAACGAGAGCGAGCGAAATAAAGCGATCGACGATTTCGGGTTGAATGTCTCGGTCCATAAAGAAGACGAGGTCCAAGTCCTCGGCAAAGGGGACGATCATGGAACGATTGATGTCCAGCAGACCTTCACGGTCGTAGTTGGAGTACATTTCAAAGTCGGCTGATAGATAGCCGGGAAGCTGAATGACCTGACCCAGCTCTGCGTCAAAGGAAGATGGCGTCACAGTCGTGGTGGTTACGGCATCGTCAGACACCGTGTCTTGAATATTGAGGTCCAGACTATTGACATTAAAGAGCGGACCCCTGCTCATGTAGAGGCGATATTGGCCTCTCACCAGCCTGTGCGAGTTCAACTCACCTGACAGGTAAAGGGTATGCCCCTGTTCAAGCCCTGGAAAGTCGCCTGCCGAGAATTCAAGTCCATTGAGGGGCTCCACTTGTATTTTGCTCAAGAGCATTCTTTTCCCGCCAAGCGCTTTGGCCGAGTACCGAAACGAAAAATGGGCTTGGCCAATAGGAATAATCCTTAGGTCGAAGGTTTCACCTGCGACGACCTCAATGGGCAAAGACTGTTCTTCGCGCTCACCTTCATCGTTAGTGATGGATTGGGTTCGTTCCGTGATGGTTTCAGATTCGGCATTGATGGGAGTTGCGTTGACCTGAATCTTTCCGGGTGCGCAGGGCAAAGACAAGCTGGGATCGTTGTTCTTGCGTGTTCCGAACCAGGGCAATGTTTCACCTGGAGGGAGGGGCACCCAGTTGCTGCCGTTGTAGTAGTCCACACTCTGGGAGTGGTATTCCAGAACGAGTGAGGCATCCGGCGCGTTGATGTAGTTGAACGTGCCTCTGAACGCACCAATTTCGGCAAACGAGCTGTAAGGATAATCGTTTCGTGATTTCTCAATCAATTTGGAAACGCCGGTCTCATACATGGTTTCATCGGTTTGACTGGCGTCAAGGACGTAGTATTCACGAATAAAAGTTAACTCCCCGCCTGCGGGTAAATACTGACCAGGGCGACCTACTTTTCCGATGAGCGTGTGTTGCGTATTCTTCGAAGGATCATCAAACGAGGCGACTGCAACCATGGCGTCTGTTTCTGAGATGGCGGCATAGTGTGCGGCGTTGGTTTGGAAAGGCTGAAAAAGGACAAAAGGAACGTAGGCGATCTTAAACGCTGACGATTGGTCAGGTCGTTCGAAGCCCCAACGAGGGTAGGGTACAAAAATCGATGTCCCTGGTGCCGGGGTAATGGCATGGTCGTTTGCCGTGAAAATGGGCAGGTCCGACGTGGACTCGTTGCGAATAATTGTCGTCAACTTCAGAGAAAGAACCGGTACTTGAACGTCATTCTCGGTGGTCGATGTATCCTGAGCGTCGATTCTTGTCGTAACGATACAATTTGTGAGAGCGCGACTGGCGGGATCAACGGAAGCACCAGCTGCCTGTAACGATCCGTCCACGTCAATCACGCGACCCGTTAACGTCAAAGCGCTGGTGACGAAATCTGGGTTGGAAATGTCAATCGCATCGTATCGGATCGGATTATCGGGGTTTAGGTTTACACCTTGCGCCAGCATGTGGAGCCCGTCGTCATCACGAGTCTGGTAATTCGCAAAAAGATCAACGAATCGAGTGGTGAAATCCAAAATCGCACCGCCTGAGTAGCGCCGAAAATGATCTCGATGGGCGGAACTCAGGTCACCGTTGATCACAGCAAGGAGATAGTTGGTTTGGATGACAATGTCGCCAATTCGACCGTTAGCTTCGACGCCCGAAGGTAAGACTGACGCATTTTCCTTGGTCACCCTGTAACTGCTAACGGCGCTCGTGGGTACGTTTGTCGATCTATAACAACTTGCCAAGCTGAAAATAGTGATGCAGGTACACAGAATTCGACCTGCTTTGCTCTGCATGAGGTGACCCTCCCCGGTGGATTTGACCGGTCGGCGGCCAAACTGAGGAACCAATCATAGATATGGAGTCCATTGGTGTCAATCTGACGACCACCCAAGACGGTTGACATTTATCCCGCATCACCGTTTAGTAGAGATACTTGGACACGGAGAGGCCATGGCTGATGATCTGATTGTTCATATCGTTTCCGACTCGACGGGCGACACCGCGATGACTATGGTGAATGCCGTAGGTGTGCAGTTCAAACGCGACCAAATCTACATTCGGCGTCATTACAACATTCGCACCAATCCCCAGGTGGACATGGTTTTGCGCCACGTCGCTCGTGAACCGGGACTAGTGATTTTCACCATGGCCAACGCTCAAATTGGCAGTTACCTATCCAAGCTCTGCCGCGATTTGGATATCACTTGTGTGGATTTGTTGGCACCGCTGTTTGAGTTATTCTCGAAACATTTCGGGGAACGCGATGAGCGCGTAGGCGCATTTCATGCGGTTAACGACGCCTATTTTCGGCGAATTGAAGCCATCGAATTTACGCTGGGACACGATGACAATCAAAGTGTACCCACCTTGGATCACGCCGATGTGGTTTTGGTTGGGGTGTCGCGCACCTCGAAGACACCCGTGAGTATGTACCTTGCGATTCAACATGGTCTAAAAGTCGCGAATATCGCGTTGGCTGTGGGCTTAGATCCCCCGGCTGAACTCACCAGAGTCTCGCCCAACAAAGTGGTTGGTTTGACCATTCAACCAGGTCGACTCGTCGAAATCAGGCGGTCAAGGCTTGGCAAATTGGACGCGCGAGGCAACTCCAGCTATGCTGATGAATCACATGTTTTTCAAGAAATCGAAATGGCCGAACGCATGTTCAAAAAGAATCCTATTTGGCCTGTGATTGACGTTTCTGATCGAAGTATTGAGGAAACTGCCACTTTGATATTAGATAAAATCTACGGTCGTGTGCGTCCGATTAAGAGTAACTGAGAGGTGACTATGAAGAGGTGGAACATCACTATTTTGTTGGCAATACCTGTTTTTGCCCAGGTTGAGCCACTCGATGATGCCCTTTGGAAAGGTACCGCCACGATTACCGTTGCCGGCGACATTCAAAACCAGTTTCTGGCCAACTCAGTGAATGCGGCAGGATCGCCAGTGGGCTTCAAAAAGGAAAAGGCTTCGCTGTTGGTGGACGTTAAGATCGAACTCGAATTCCAGGTCAACGCACTAGGTGAAATGACTTTTGTGTTGAAAGAGCAAGGGAAGCTGGTTGAAGACCGACGCCTTGAACACAAGTACATCGAGATTGAAGAGCAAACCTTAGAAGGCGGAATCAAGGCACCCCTACAGGTGCAATACCTGGAAACGGGAACCAGTCATATTGATTACGAGGGCGAAAGCGAACACGACCATCATCAATTCTCACTTGGGTTGATACGGATCACGCCGACTGGCAATATGAAGAAAAAGGGCAAAATGCAGTTAGAAGGCGACATTACCTTGCGTTATGCCGGAACAGGCGAGTATCAACGTGAGTCTGAGCGTCACCCTCCTTCAGACGAATACGCACGCCTTTTCGAGGATGCCAAGCTCAATCGAACTTTGGTCGTACCCATCAAATTCAGTGCAAACCTAACGCATAAAAAAGAGCCGGTTCAAGCAGCCATCAGCGTCCGCGTGGTCTTTGATAACCCATTCGATCACGATCCAGAAGAAAGAGGACGAGATATTCTGACCGACAATCTCAAGACGTCGGGAAGTGTGACCCTAGACCCACTGTTCTAGGTCAGTATTGAACCACTTCTTGGTCAATGACACCGAAAATCGATTGGCCATTCACATCCTTCATTTCCATCCGAATGCGGTCGCCTACCTTCATGAAGGGGGTCGAAGCCGAACCTTCGTGTATGATCTCGAGCATGCGCTTCTCGGCAAGGCAACTGCTACCTCGCGACGTGTCTTCGTTGGAAACGGTTCCTGAGCCAATAATCGTGCCAGCACACAAGCGCCGTGTCTTGGCCGCATGGGCAATGAGTTCAGCAAACGAAAAATGCATGTGCCCCGCATCAGCATTTCCGAAGAATGCCTGATTGTAATCGACCAGAAGGGGCAAATGGATACGTCCATCTCGCCAGGCGTCACCCAGTTCATCGGGCGTAACTGCGAAGGGCGCAAATGCCGACGAGGGCTTCGACTGCAAAAAACCAAAGCCTTGAGCCAATTCTTCGGGTATCAATCCCCGTAACGACACGTCGTTGATAATCACGATTAAGCGTACATAATCCAAAGCTTGTTCGGCAGAGACACCCAGCGGGACATCATCGACAATCACACCGACTTCACCTTCAAAGTCGGTTCCGTGACTGAAGTCCACCTGGGGTATGTCCTCGTCGGGTGCCAAAAACACGTCGCTGCCTCCTTGATACATGAGCGGCAACGTCAAAAGTTTTTCCGGGAGGGGTGCCTTACGTGCCTGGCGAACCAGCTTGACATGCTGAATAAAGGCGGACCCGTCCATCCAACCATAGGCACGGGGGAGTGGGGCATGAAAGTCCTTTTGATTGACTTGAAATGCCTCCTCGCATTGGTCGGAGTTAAGCGAATCATAAAGAGCTTCTAATTGGGGTGCCAACTCGGACCAGTTGTCCATGACCGAGCGGAGATTGGGCGCGATATGGGTTGCGCGTACTGCTTGGCGGTTATCGCGGGATACCACAACCAATTCACCATCGCGAAGACTTGGGTGTTTCAGCGTTCCGAGTTTCATGTCTGTTTCTCTCCGTCATTCGTGATCGCGGGGATCATAACAAGGGAGAACGCTTCAGGCTACCCTTTTGGCGGATGGCGAAGTCTAGTAAGGTAGAGCCACACCACGCTCATTTGGAGTTCAAATATGGCTCTCGTGCTTTACAGCTACTTTCGCAGTTCGTGCTCTTATCGTGTGCGAATCGCCTTAAACATCAAGGGTTGCAGCTACACCCAGCGGCCTGTTCATTTGGTAGATAGGCAGCAACACGGGCCCGAATATGCAAGCATCAACCCCATGAACCAGGTACCAGCATTAATCGATGGGGAACGCGTCATTGGCGAGTCGGTGGCGATCATCGAGTATTTGGACGCCCTCTTCCCGCAACCAAGGTTGATCCCGGAGGATCCTTTTGCAGCCGCGAAGGCACGACAACTCGTGGAAATCGTGAACAGTGGCATTCAACCTTTGCAAAACTTGAAAGTGCTCCAACATGTCTCTGAATCGTTGAAGGGCGACAGGTCCGATTGGGCCCGGCTTTGGATTGGGCGCGGGCTAGAAGCACTTGAAGCGATGGCGGGCCTGTTCTCGGGTACCTATTTGGTGGGTGATTCAATCTCCGCAGCCGATTGTTTTCTCGTACCACAACTGTACAATGCCCGACGATTTGACATGAATATGGATCGGTATCCCATACTCACCGCCATCGACCAAAGGCTTCGCGCGATGCAGGCCTTTCAAGAGGCACACCCATCGCGTCAACCCGATACGCCAGATGATTTACGTCACGATCCGTTGTGAGGCGATTGGCATATTCAAACAGACATGGCATGATCGCCTGAAGTTCGGAGGTTTAAATGGTTCGAATTACCGCTTTTACGCTTTGCGTCGTGGCGTCCTGGTGGTGCGTCGCCCAGACTACTTTTCAGGAACAGGCGGCCCGATTACAGAACATAAATGCCTATCTCCTTGATTTCAGGCCAGCCGCGGCACCTGAGGTTAGAGAAAAGATATCCCTTGAATTCGTTCTGGATTTGGCGGTCCAGCCGTCGGTTGACACCCGCGTGGGCAACAAGGATGAAGACATCGATCCCCCAGGTGTGGTACCCAAGTTGAGGGGGCGCCTTCACTTTCAGCAGGGGTTTATGATTGGTGGGGCTTTTGCCCCCGGCATTGAATTCCAGGGCTATGAAGCAGATTTCGTGGCAGCCGAGCTGGGCTGGCGCAAACAGATGAACGATTTCACCATAGGTGTTCGTGGATCTTGGATCGATGGCGAAATTCTTGGACCGGTTACTGAACCGGAGTTGGACGATCTGTTCGTATTCGAGAACTATGCGGGGGATGTGAGCTTGGCGTGGTCGTGGACACCAACCTGGACGGTTTATGGATTTGCCGGATTTGTCACCACAGAAACGTCCTTGGATGTGGCATTGGATGGCGTGCATCTGGACAACGACGACGACGCTTTCTATGGTGGGGCGGGCGTGCAATGGCGCAACAAAAAGTGGCGCGCCGTTCTGGAACAAAACTTCACAGCGAGTTACCTGAACAATGTAATCGCTTCGCTGTCGTACAGCTTTTAGGAGGGCGTCATGACTCGTTTACTGATTTTGTTCGGTGTATGTTTGCTGGCCCTGAATTGTTCCAATGCTGACTCCTTGGGCGATGAACCGCCTGTTGAAATCGCCGTCAGCGGGTCCCCCACTTATTTGAATGGAGTCGGGGAGTTATTGAAGGTGAAATGCGGTTACTGTCACGCGCATCCTTTGACGGACCTTTCACCCGACAATATTGTGAATAATCTTGATCTCAATAGCTATGAAACCCGGCTAGATGGTGATTTGGTTGTGCGTGGTGCCGACGCCATAGGACGGTGGATTGAAGAGGGTATTTTGGAGCATGACGTGGCTATTTTTGTGGACTCGGTGGATCCTCGAAAAATGCCACTGGATTATGGGACACCGCTTACGCAGCGAGAAATCGCGTCACTCCATCAATGGAGCGATTTAGGAAGTCCTAAGGGCGACGAACCACCTCCCCTCGCTGGCAATGCGGATCACGGAGAGTCGCTATATGACTTGAACTGTGGCTACTGTCACGGTGACGACGGAGAAGGTGTTCCTGCGGATAATGGCTACTACTACGGACCACAAATCCGACGCAGCGCCGTCACTGCCGCCAAAGTCAAGAGTATGTGGCTGCATCGCTCACTTCAGGGGTCACCCTTGAGCGACAGCGACGCAGCCGATATTGTGGCCCACGTCGTGGGGCTTAGTGACTTGGCGGATTGAGGGTTGCGACCATCACCGCCTTGATGGTGTGCATTCGGTTCTCAGCTTCGTCGAATACGCGTGAACGCGGACCTTCGAACACCTCGTCGGTCACCTCACAGATTTCGGGAAACTGCTGCGCCAATACGGTTTCGTGGTTGTGGAACGCAGGCAAACAGTGGAGGAAGATCGCATCAGCCACGCCCGTCTTCTGGAACATTTGTTCATTGATCTGATAGGGCTTGAGTAAGGCTATGCGCTCCGGGATTTGATCCTCCTCACCCATGCTTGCCCAGACGTCCGTGTACAGCACGTGCGCGCCTTTGACACCTTCGTCGACATGATCGGTGACCGTGAGCTTCGCACCGGATTCGGCAGCGAAGCCCATGCAACGCTGATGGATCGTGGGATTCGGCTGCAGGCTTTTGGGCGTCACGATGCGAAAGTCAACGCCGAGCTTGGATGCGATCACCATCAACGAATTGGCCATGTTATTGCGCCCATCACCCACGTAGGCGATGGTGATCCCATCCAGGCTGCCAAAAGCCTCTATTACCGTCAGGTAGTCGGCCAGGACCTGTGTGGGATGGAACGTATCGGTTAATCCGTTCCATACTGGGACGCCCGCATGTGCTGCTAATCCTTCAACGGTTCGGTGTTCGAAACCCCGGAACTGTATACCATCAAACATTCGGCCCAAGACCCGTGCCGTATCGGCTACGGTTTCCTTCTTGCCAATCTGAATATCTGACTTACCCAAATATTCGGGGTGTGCGCCTTCGTCGTAACAGGCAACCACAAAGGCACAGCGTGTGCGGGTGGATGGCTTCTCGAAGATCAGTGCGATGTTCTTGTTTTGTAGGCGTTTGTTAAACCGACCGGCCTTCTTGTCGGCTTTCAGCCGGGCTGACAAGTCCAGCAAGTAACGTATTTCGGCTGCGGTGAAGTCAGCCAGTGTTAAGAGGCTACGCCCCTTGAGGTTGATGTGCATGAGGTCCCTTTCTACATTCCCATAACGTGGTATCCGGCATCCACGTGGATGGTTTCACCCGTGATACCTGTAGACCAATCACTTAACAAGAAAGCGCTGGCCTTGCCTACTTCTTCTTGACTGATGTTGCGCCGTAAAGGTGAGCGCTGGGCGACCACGTCCAACATGCCACCAAATCCGGCTACGCCCGCAGCCGCAAGGGTCTTAATGGGTCCGGGCGACACAATGTTCACGCGAATTTGGTCTGGACCCAGATCCGCGGCGAGGTATTTGGCCGACATCTCTAGAGCCGACTTTGCCACACCCATCATGTTGTAGTTCGGCACCACGCGTTCCCCGCCCAGGTAGCTCATGCAAATAATGCTGCCACCGTTCGTTTCCATGAGCGGCTTGGCATGGTGGGCAAGGGTCACCAGCGAATAGGCGGAGATGTCGTTGGCCAGTGAATAGCCGGCGCGTGAAGTCTCATGAAAAGCGCCTTTCAGATCTTCTCGATCGGCAAAGGCAATGGAATGAACCAGACCGTCCAACTGACCCCATTTTTCCTGCAAAGTGGCAAAAAGAGCCTCGGTCTCGCTTTCCTGGGTCACATCACAAGGCAGCAACAAGACGTCTTCCAATTCCTTCGTGACCTTTTCTGCATTCGATTTTAGGCGTTCGTTTTGGTAAGTGATGGCAATTTGGGCGCCGGCCTCAGCACAAACCTTGGCGACAACCCAGGCAATCGATCGGTGATTGGCCACACCCGTAACCAGAATTCTCTTTCCATCCAACATTCCCACCTTAACCACCTTTCCGGCACTTGGCACCGAGCATAATCCCGTGAAAACTAATACAAGGCAGGTGTTTTTTCAACCTTAGTAAACAATAGAGGTATGGATTTGCTTGCCGGGGAACTTGTCCCGACCCCGCAAGAAATCCAGTTCAATCAGGAAACTGAGACCCACGACCTCGGCACCCAGGCGTTCCAATAAGGACACGGTGGCTTGTGCGGTTCCGCCCGTTGCGATTAAGTCGTCCACAATCAAAACTCTTGTACCGTCCGTCACGGCATCAATGTGTATTTCGAGGTGATCGGTTCCGTATTCGAGTTCGTAGGAGACTTGTTCAGTGACAAAGGGCAGTTTCCCTAATTTTCGGACCGGACAGAAACCTGCGTGTAGTTCCATGGCAACGGCAGGCCCGAACATGAATCCGCGTGACTCCATACCCACAACCACATCGATCTTTTGGCCCATAAATGGGCGTGACAAATCTTGAATAACTTCTTTGAGAGCTGTGGGATTCAACAGCAAAGGCGTGATGTCCTTGAAGATGATGCCTTTCTTTGGGAAATCGGGAATATCTCGTATCAGGCTGGCATAGTCCGGATTCATGGGGTCCTCCATCTTTAGTGGCCGCCATCTTCGCATGACCGTCCAAAATCACAAACTGTCGATCAGTACGTCACATCGAATTCTTCATAGTTGGCAGGCAAGTCGAGCTTTGTTAGCGCGATTTGGTCCACCCTGCCGAAGCGAGGGCCACGTTTGATTTCAGCAAGGAAGGATGCAAATGTTTCCTCGTCGGCCCATGCTTGAATCTCTACGCTGCCATCCGGTTTGTTTCGGACCCATCCAACCACGCCCAGCCGTTTCGCAGCAAGACGTGTGAAATATCGGAAACCGACGCCCTGCACTCTGCCGGTAACGATGAGATTCATGTGAACCATGTCCGTATTCTATCAGGCTTGACCCGCTTCGCCGCATCTGTAAGGATGCGCCAGATGGTTAAGTATGCGGTGCTTATCACTTGTTTTAATGAGCGAGACCGAATCGCCGATGTGATCGCTCGTGTCCAGCGACACAACCGCCACTTGCTGGTCGTCGATGATGGGTCCCACGACGGTTCCCGAGAGATCATTGTGAAAACGGGTGCCCCAGCACTGTTTCATGCGCAAAACGGCGGGAAGGGCGCAGCCATTCGAACGGGTCTCACGGCTCTTTTGGCTAGGGACTACGATTATGTGGTGTTCATGGATGGGGATGGACAACACGATCCAGACGATCTGCCCGCCTTTTTGGCCGAAGCTGAAAAGGGAACGGACTTTATTTGCGGAAACCGAATGGAAAACGTTGGCGACATGCCTTATAAACGCTTTTTCACCAACAGGATGGGGAGTTGGGCATTATCTCATATCGTCGGTGCTCGAATTCCGGACACCATGGTGGGGTACCGCATGATCGCGACGTCGCTGTTGCGTCGATTTCCGCTCATATCCAAGGGGTTCACCATTGAAACCGAGATGCTCATTCGTTGTTTCAAACACCAAATAAGCTATGCGAACGTCCCCGTGCGAACGATTTACCACCAAATGGATGACAACAAATACCGGGGCTTTGTGGATAGCTGGCGCATTTTCTTCTTTTGTGGTGGCATGGAAGGCATGGAGCGTCAAATCCTGAAGCATCAGCTACCCACCGAGTTGTTACCAGAAAGCCGATGCCACTGGGCTAACAGTTGACCCTCGATAGGCGCGTTGCTAAAGTGATGAACTCTTTTTAGGGTGATTGGTTATGAGCGCGCTTGACAGATCCACGGTCCACCATTACGCCAAACTGGCAAATCTGGCCTTTAGTCCAGAACAGGCTGATGTGATGGCCCATGAGCTGGCTTCCATTCTCGAATACGTCAACAAGATTTCCGAGCTCGACCTGTCTGATACCGAACCGACGTTTTCCACGTTTGGACAAGGCTGTCATACGAGAGAGGATCGAACGGAAGAGGGATTAGGAGCTGAAGAAGCATTGCGAAATGCGCCGGACAAAGAGTCACAGCATTTTCTGGTACCCAAAATGATTCATACACGAGAACTCAAGTGACACCGTTGTTCGAAAGCCAGGTTTTGGCACAATTAGCGCAAGGAGAAGTGACCAGCGATTCCCTAGTTAAGACCTGTTTGCAGAGGATCGCCGATCAACCTGAACTGGGCGCCTTTTTAGAAATCGACGAAGAAGGCGCCTTGGCGCAAGCGGCGGAAATCGATCGACGCCGCAGTGGGGGCGAGACCTTGAGCCCAATTGCGGGTGTTCCCGTGGCGTTGAAGGACAATATCCATGTCCGCGGTCGCCGCACAACCTGCGCATCTCGCATTTTGGCGGATTTTGTGGCGCCCTTTGACGCACATGTAGTCACAAAATTGAAGGAAGCGGGCGCAATCCTCATTGGCAAAACCAACATGGATGAATTCGCGATGGGTTCGTCCACGGAATACTCGGCACTCCAAGTCACGCGCAACCCACATCATCCGGAACGAGTACCTGGTGGGAGTAGCGGGGGTAGCGCAGCTGCTGTGGCTGCGGGTCTTGTCCCTCTTGCACTGGGTTCCTCCACGGGTGGGTCTATTCGTCAGCCTGCAGCGTTTTGTGGCGTGGTCGGTATGAAGCCCACGTACGGTCGTGTGTCAAGATATGGGCTGGTTGCGTACGGTTCCAGTTTGGATCAAATTGGTCCAATTGCGGCTGATGTGACCGCTGCTTTTGAACTACTGCATGTGATTGCCGGTCACGATCCAAAAGACAGTACCTCAGCCCAAATGGGCCGCGATGATCTGTCCTTGAGAGTAGCCGATCCCAAAGGTTTGCGCATTGGGATTCCCAAAGACTGGCTGGGCGATGGACTTCAACCCGAAATCCAGCAAGCTATGTCGAGATTGACCGAGTCATTTGCGGCTGCCGGAGCCGAGATCGTGGAGGTGGCATTACCCCACAGCGAATACGCCATTCCCGCTTATTACTTGGTTGCGACCGCTGAAGCCAGTTCCAACCTGGCCCGTTTTGATGGTGTTCGATACGGGTATCGCGCCACCGGTGCTCAGAACCTCAAAGAGATGTTTGTGAAAACACGCAGTGAGGGTTTCGGGCCCGAAGTCAAACGTCGTATTCTGTTGGGAACCTATTGTCTTTCCAGTGGCTATTACGAAGGCTATTACTTGAATGCTCAACGAGTTCGCACACGGATTTCCGATGACTACCGGCAAGCCTTCGGCAAGGTTGATGCCATCTTGGCACCCACCACGCCGACCACTGCTTTTCGGTTCGGTGAGAAGACCGCCGACCCATGGACCATGTACCTCGATGATATTTATACAGTCACCGCTAATTTGGCTGGGATTCCAGCCATTTCATTTCCTGCCGGTTTGGACAGCCAAGGCCTTCCCATTGGGTTGCAACTGATGGCAGCTCCGTTTGACGAATCCAAGCTGTTTCAGGTGGCGTTGAATGCCGAAAACTTCATCAGAACTTGGCGTTGATTGACGGCAATATTCGTTTGAGCTCTTTGAGCACCCGATTGTATACGTCAGCTTTGAACCACACCCCGCTTTCTCCGGCCCTATCTAGTGGTAACCACTTCATTCGCATAAATTCGGGTTCACGGACTGCAGATGGATTGTAGTCCTGGCTTGTGGTTGCAATAAAATAGGTCTGTGTTTGACCGATATACGGCACAAAACGAGCGGCGATCGAGACCGGAAATCGATAGCGGTAACGCCCTTCGAGTTGTCCTAGGACCGTGAGCCGGTCAATGCCCGTCTCTTCCAGCACCTCGCGATGAAGTGCGGCCAACGCGTCTTCGCCTTCGTCGATGCCTCCTTGTGGCCATTGCCACGCGCCCGGCATATTGAGGCGCTCACCCATCAAGATTAGGGTTTCAGGGCCATTACGGCGCAAGATCAACGCGGCCACATTGGGGCGATAGGGCCCATCTCCTGCACAAAGCGCTTCGGTTTCCATCATACGAATCATATCAGTATTGACGTCGTTGTGTTTTTTTGGGATGCTCGGTGTCAAATATTTGGCAGGGCAACGTGATTCTCATTATCGACGACGATCCCCATGTAGCGGAGGTGCTTGCTAGGCTGATTACCAAAGGTATGGGGCACGAATGTCGCACGTGTTTCAACAGTTCCGAAGCCTTGGAAATGGTAAAGAAACAGCCGTTTGAGTTGATCATCACCGATTTGGTGATGCCACGTGTGAGTGGATTGGATATCGCAAAGACCGCCTTGGCCGCCTACCCCGACACCCTAGTCATCGTGGTTACGGGTCATCGCTCGCTAGAAACAGGAATTTCGGCTTTACGAATCGGCGTGTACGACTACATTCTCAAGCCGTTTAAGCTGGACGAGGTGAGACATGCCGTGCAACGTGCGTTGGAGCGACGCACCTTGCTGGAGGAAAACCGTAACCTAAAGTCCCAGCTGGCGCTTCACGAGGGAAAATGGGAAATTGTGGGAAAGAGTCCATCCATGGAACATGTCTATTCCTTGATCCAGCGTGCAGCGCCCGCACAATCCACGGTTTTGGTCACGGGAGAAAGCGGAACCGGCAAGGAGCTGGTGGCACGAGCCATCCACAAGTTGTCTCAACGTTCTGAGGCGCCGTTTGTCTCAGTCAATTGCGGCGCCATACCCGATAACTTGTTGGAGAGCGAGCTCTTCGGCCACCGTAAAGGTGCATTCACCGACGCTGATTCTGACCGAACAGGGCGATTTGTACAGGCGGATCGAGGAACCATTTTCTTGGATGAGATCGGCGTGATGCCACTTAGGCTGCAAGTGAAACTGCTGCGTGTCATCCAGGAGCGAGAAGTCACGCCTTTGGGCGCCGACAAACCCATTCAGGTAGATGTGCGAATCGTTGCTGCCACAAATGCCGAACTTTCTGAGATGATAGCGCGCGGTGATTTTCGAGATGATCTGTATTACCGGCTTAAGGTGATCAGTATCAAGCTCCCACCCTTGCGCGACCGATTAGACGATGTACCACGATTGGTCAATCACTTTATTCGAAAACATGCGGGACGTATGGGTGTGGAACCCAAGCCTTTTTCTCGAGAGGCCATTCATACCTTGCAGCTGTTTCATTGGCCAGGCAATGTGCGACAACTGGAAAATGTGGTCGAATCTTGTCTTTCGTTGTCTATCGGCGGTGAACCGATCGACGTCAACGAATTGCCCGACGAGGTGGTGCAAGGTAGATCATCTCGTCACATCCCGCCGGAATGGACCGAGGGCCCTATCGATTTGGCTGCCGCCGTTGCGCAGTTTGAGCGCGAACTCATCGAGCGAGCCATGGATCGTTGTGGTAGCGTCAAAACGAAGGCTGCAAAGTTACTGGGTATCAAACGCACCACATTAATCGAGAAACTCAAAAGGATGGAAGAGGCCTAGTCTCCCTTTTTGGGTTCGCGTTAGAATGCGCTGCAGGAGGTATGCATGTTATTAGTTATGTGCCTGTTTTTGGCCGGAGACGTGATTGGACGAGAACCGGCAGCTGATGGGACGCAAGTCACCATTTCGGCGTTTGAGTCATCGTCCCCGGAGCTGCTCGGCAAAGTGATTCAAGTGACGGGTAAGGTCATAGATGTATGCCCTGCCAAAGGTTGTTGGATGGTGCTTGCTGATGGGGATCATCAAGTAAAAGTGAAAGTGAAAGACGGGGAGATGGTGTTTGGCAAAGAGTTGATCGGCAAAAAGGTGCTGGCTGAGGGCACCGTCTATTCATTTGAAATGACGCTGGAAGATGCCCGTGCCTACTACGCTCATTTGGCCGAAGAGAAGGGTGAGGTCTTTAATCCAGAATCCATAACCAAAGGTGAGACCGTGTATCAAATCGGGGGCATAGGCGCAAAGGTACTTTGAGCCCTTATGGTCCCCGTTGAACGGGTACTATCCCAAGCCGCCACTGAGCAGTTGAGGTCCGAAATTGCGGCGGCTGGGGGTGCTGAGATCTTCGCTGTTCTGTCCCGGGACCCAGAATCGAAGCTGTTCGACCAGTTAAAGGTGGTGGCGAGGGGCACCGGAGTCGAGGTGCCTGCGATCATGAGCAGGGCTGCTTGGGGTGAGATGACGGTACACAATCACCCTAACGGCGTTTTGAGACCGTCACAGGCCGATATGCAAGTGGCGTCGGTATTTGGTGAAGAGGGCATTGGGTCGATGATTGTCGACAATGATGTCACTCATGGTTATGTGATCGTTGAACCCAGCCTTGAAACTGAGCCGGTTGCCATTGCTACCGAGCAGGTGACCCATGTGTTCACCCCTGAAGGTGCGCTTTCACGAAACCTGGATGGCTTTGAAGCACGTGATGGACAGGTGGAAATGGCCGCTGCAGTGGCCAAGGCACTCAATCAAGGTGAGTTACTCACGGTGGAGGCAGGAACGGGGACTGGAAAGAGCCTGGCCTACTTAGTGCCTTCTATGCTGTGGGCTCAAACCAATCGTAAACGTGTGGTGATCGCAACAAAGACCATTGCGCTTCAGGAGCAATTGCTATTCAAGGACATTCCACTTGCTCGAAGCTTGATGTCTGATCCGCCCCATGCTGCACTGATCAAAGGTAGGTCGAACTACGTGTGTTTGCGCAAGTTGCATGATGTGATGCAGCATCAAATTCAGTTGTTCAACGACCACGAAAAAGACGACAAGAGGGAAATTACAGAGTTGGCTGAATGGGTTTCTTCTCATGGCGTCGGTGATCGATCTGATTTGCCGTTTTTGCCTTCCCATCGAGCGTGGGAGACCATTCAGTCAGATGCGGATATGTGTTTGGGTGCCAAATGCCCCCATTTTCAGCAGTCTCCGTTTTATGTCTCGCGTCGCCAGGCGGCAAAAGCGCGCATACTCATCGTGAATCAGGCACTGCTTTTTGCGGATTTGGCGGTGCGTCAGGCCACTGGAAACCATAAAGCTGCGGCTGTTATTCCGCCGTACGATGCCGTGGTCCTGGACGAAGCGCACAGCGTCGAGGACATTGCTACCGACCATTTCGCACAAAAAGTATCTTCCTTTGGTTTGCGCATGTCCTTGGGGAAACTGATATCAGCACGAGGCAGCTCAGGGGTTGTGGTACGCCTGCACGAACTGATGATGCGCGTGGGAGACCGCGACATGCTTGAGTTTATGGTGTCTGTGGTGCCACAACTGAGGGAACATCAAGAGCACATGCTTCAGGCCATTGAAGCGCTCAGCGCTGAAATCCACATGGCCCTCAATCCAGATCGTCATGCCCGCTTGGAAGTATGGATCAATGAGCAGATTCTGGCCTCAGAATCCCTGCATGAGGCTCGGGCGTTGGCTCAAGACCTGATGGTGGCGACGAATCAACTTTTGACCGTGGCGAGGCGGATTCGTGCCAAGGTCAGCCAAATCGATGACGAACGCGTAGAAAAGACGATTGAGGGGTTGAAAGTCGAGCTGGATGCACGCATAACTCGCATCGAATCAGCCATCCACGCCGTGCGAGATTTTGCCGATCGCTATGATCCCAATGTGATTCCTTGGGTCCAATTAAAACGCTTCCGCTCTAATCGGCTGGAGTTTGAGTACAAGGTTTCCCCGTTGGATGTGTCCGGCGCACTTCGGGAAGCACTGTTGAAGCCTTATCACAGTGTCGTCATGACATCAGCGACTCTGAACTTGAATGACAATTTCGAATTTATTTCGCAGCGTTTGGGGCTGATGGACTTCGAAGAGCGAAAGACCAGATTCTTGGCCGTGCCGTCTCCGTTTGACTATGCGAGCCAAGCGGTTTTCGTGGTACCTAAGCTGGATGTGGGTCCCGATCAACACGCCTTCCCAAATCGGGTTGCAGATCACGTGATCGAGTTGGCGCAGATGGGCACTGGCGGTACGCTTGTGTTGTTTACATCATATGCGTTACTACATCGTGTGTCGGGCTTGGTGGACGGGGCGTTACATCGTTTGGGTATCCCCCTTTTGGTCCAGGGTCAAGATCATCGAACGGCATTGATTCAGCGGTTAAAGGACCATAGGGGCGTTCTGTTGGGAACGGATTCCTTTTGGGAAGGTGTCGATTTACCAGGTCTTGCCCTGAGTAAGCTGGTCATTACCAAGTTACCGTTTCCACAGGTGAACGACCCCATTTTTGCAGCGCGCAGCGAGGCTCTCCAGAAACAAGGTCAACGCGCCTTTTCAACCTACGCGTTACCTTTGGCTGTACTCAAGTTCAAACAAGGCGTTGGTCGGCTCATTCGCAGTAGGCGTGATCGCGGCATCTTGATGGTGATGGATCGTCGCTTGCTTGAGAAATCCTATGGTGGGCGCTTCCTGCAACAGCTCGCCAATTACCCTATGTCTCGGGACTGGCCATTGCACGCTGACGAATTGCCACCGCTTTAGTCATTCGTGAGTGATTTATGGTCTCCTGAACGGACAAGATGCGTTAACGCACCAGCGAAGCGACCAATTCCTGCGCTCGATAAGGCTTCTGCAGAAACCGATCGGGCTTCACCTTCTGAAATCGCTGGCTGGCATGTTTTTCAGTGTACCCGCTCGAAAGCACCACAAAGAGATCCGGCTGCAATGCCCGCATGGCAGTCAATGCTTCTTCACCGTCCATTTCTGGCATGGTGAAGTCCAAGAGGACCCCGTCGATCTTGCCGATGTGGGTGCGGAACAGATCGACTGCTTGGAGACCATTACTGGCACAAATTACGTGAAAACCGGCCGAAGACAAGATTTTTGTGGCCATTTCGAGAATCGATGGTTCGTCGTCCACGACCAAGATGGTACCTGAGCCCTGGTTGGGAGTAGTCGAGCTGGTTTCTCTTGGTGTCACCACAAGTTGGTCGCAAGCTGGAAAGAGTACTTGGATGACGGTGCCCTTACCCCATTCACTGTCCACCAGAATGGCCCCGGCGTGACCCCTGACCACCCCTAATACCACGGGCAAACCCAGACCCCTCCCCGTAAATTTGGTGGTGAAGAAAGGGTCAAAGATTCGCTGAAGATCGCCCGGCTTAATGCCACAGCCCGTATCTGAGACGGTGAGAACCGTATAGTTACCAAAAATAGGGGCGTCGGCAAATGCAACATTTGGACGTTGTATGTCTTCGAAGAACTCGTGGCGGGTGTTCACCTTGATGATGCCCTTTCCATCTACAAGTGCTTCAGATGCATTGATCACGAGATTCATAACGACCTGATTGATCTGGCCCGCATCGCCCATAACAGCTGGCAGGTCTGGTGGGATCTCCAAAATCAACTCGGCTTTCTTCGAGATAGTGCTCTCCAGCAAGAACGTCATATCTCCGGCGATGTAAGACAGATTCACGGGTTTGGCTGCGAACGATCCCCTTCCGGCAAAGTCGAGCATTTGCTGCGTCAATTCTGAGGCTCGTAAGGCAGTCACTTCGATTTGGTTGATCATGGCTATTGGGGACCGACCCGCCTGTTGTTCAATGCGTGCTAATGCCGCATTTCCCATAATGGTGGTCAGCAAATTATTGAAGTCATGGGCAATGCCTCCAGCCAAAATGCCGAGACTCTCCAGTTTGTGCATTTGACGCATCTGATCTTCCATTTGTAGACGTGCCTGATCGGCCCTCTTTTGCTCCGTGATGTCACGGCCAATCGCGTTGACAGAAGCCACACGCCCGTCACGATAATGAACCTTAAGCGTCCATTGGATACAACGCACTTCTTGCTCATGGGTAGTCAGTCGGATTTCACACGAAACAGCTGACTGGGCTCGTTCAATAGCGCGCTCCATGGTTTGCACAAGTAAGTTGCGATCTTCCTCCAGCACGAAATTGTAAATAAATTGTCCGATCACGTCGTTACCCAATAATTTTCTCAGTGTCTTATTGGCGAACCTCAATCGACCCAGACCATCTACTTGGACCACCATACTGTCGGTGTCTTCCACGAAATCTCGGTATCGTTCCAAGAGTTCGTGCAAGGTAGCTTCCGTCTTGGATCGTGCAATCGCGGCGCCGAGACAATCGGCAGCCGTTTGTAGTGCGCCTAGTTCGGTGGAAAACCATTCGCGGTCTTGCCAGTAATCATTGAGTCCAATGAATCCCCACCAAATATCGTCGGCAAAAACAGGTACGATCGCCATGGATTGGACCCTTCGAGGCACCAAGAAGGCTTGTTCCGATTCGGGGAAAGACCGCACCGGTCCAAACACGGGATCACCGGAGCTCAGCAGCCGGTACCATCTCGTAAAACCCAGTTGGCTGTAGCTGAGCTTATCCAGCATCTTTGCCGGAATCTGAGGGTGGACACCCGGCGCCACCCATTCGTAACGCTGGCTGACTCTGTCGTTATCGCTTGAGCTGTTCTGAAAGACGTATGCACGCGAGGCAGCTGCCGCAGCACCAATTCTCGAAAGCGCCTCCTCAATGACACTTTCCCAATGTTTGGCGTTAATCAATTCATGGGCAAAATAGTTGACAGCGCGTAAGATGGCCTCGCTACGCGAACGCGCGTCTGGAGCCCCATCTTTGTCCCGGTCAAGCAAAGCGCTCATGTGATCCATGACCTGCGGTGATACTAGCGGTGGCCTGAAATAGCATCAATGTTCCATGTATCTTTATAGCACATTACGATTGTCACCTATTGGCTGAATGGTCGCATCTTTTCAGGTCGGTTTTTGTGGGGATTGCCGCCAATTTTGATCGGAATCCGCTAATCAATGACATTGACAAATAGATCGGATGGCTTGAAAAACCGCTTCAATCATCGCTGGACCGAATTGGCATTTAACTTGCCTCAGAAACTTCGGAGGGATTATGACGGGATTCCTGGTTTGGTGTGTCTTGTTTGTGGTGTGTTGGCCTTGTGCGTTGCTTGCTTTGATCGTGTATCCGCTGGTGTGGATATTGCTGATTCCCTTTAGGCTGGTTGGGATTGCCGTGGATGGACTCCTGCAGACGATCTACGCGGTCGTGACCTTGCCGGTACGTCTACTGGGAAGTCGTCCCCGTTAAAACAGACCGGGTACGAATCGCTTGGTTTTGGCTGCATAGGTCAGGTAGGCGTCGCCAAACTCTTCAATGGCCATTTTTTCTTCAAATCGGGCCAACCACACGTAGGCAATGATGAGCACCGGCCACAGCCCCAGCGTGAACCACGAGGGCCAGTGGACCAGCCATCCCAGCGTGAAAAGCATGAGACCTGTGTATTGGGGGTGTCTCACAAATCTGTAAATCCCATCCGTAACCAGGCCGTCTGATTGGTGGATGCTTCGCCACCCAATGGCGACCAGAATAAGACCAAGGATACTGACCGCTGTGCCTACGCTGGCCACCCAGTGACCGACCGCATGGATGTAGTTTCTTGCTATGGAGGAAACTTCAAAAAACGGTGCGAGCATAAAAATCAGCAGCGGAAAGCCAAACATTTCAGTCATCAAGGCAATCAGAAATGCCAAAAACGCACCGCGTGTTTTCCAAACATGTTTGGTGGGTTTCCGGTAGGGCAACAAAAGCAGGAAGGCACCGCACATCAAGATATTGAGAGCGATGAGCCCTGCTTTGCCAAAATGGTCTTCGATCCAAGCCAAGGTCACAGGCCTACCATGGTGAGGTAGCAACTCGACTGCATAGATGGCAACGAACAAAATCAATGCGACCCAGCCCAACAGGTCCCACCAGCGTGATTGCTTTTTCATGGCTGAGCCGATTGGTACGTGGTGGTCATGACCACCATATGCTCGCCGTCTTCTAACCGCCAGTTTTCCTGTTTAGCTCCTGTTGCGCTGGGAATATAGTCAATACCCGCTTGGTCCTCTAAATAGGTGAAGCGAATTCTGCCATCGTCCAGGAGATGCCCGTGCATCACCAATGGGTCATCCGAACTGAAGAAAGCATAAGACTCGAAAGTGCCCTCATCGGTGGCGCGAATCATGCCGTGTGCTTCCCACATCGGCCGCTTGGGATGCTGACCCACAAACGTGAATTTGATCCAACTTCCGCCCAGAACCCATTCGTATTTCAAGTCCCCCGTCGCCAAGGTACCGTCCTCGTATCGGCTTTCAGTGTGCCAATGACCGATCAAGAAGGACATTTTCTCGAGTGGGTTTTCGCTTTGGATCGTTAGAAGGATCAAAAGAACCATGTCAATCTCCCTGAGTGAATGTGCCCAGCTTAATGCGTGACGTTAAACCAACCAAGCCAAATTGAGACGAATTTCAATTTATTCCTTGCACAGGTACCGGCTTCAAAGGTACACATGGGGAAAGGGAGTGTGGCTATGAAGTGTTTATGTGTGGTTGTGTGCCTGCTTGGCGGCTGGGCAATGGGACAAGATCGCCAAGTGGTTCGCGTCTATTTCGAGGATGAGTCGGACTTACGCGATTTCCCCGTGGCTATTGATGATTGTGGGGTCAATGCCAGAGAGCGATACGTGCAGGTGACTGTCGATGCGACGGAACTCGCAGCGATCGATCTGGCTGGCTTGGCCTATAAGGTGGACGATCGGGAAACCCGTGCTCTTAACGAGCCATCAGGCATGGAATCAGGAGCCGGTATTCCCGGATTTCCGTGTTACCGCACCGTTGAAGAAACGTTCGACGCCGCTGTTCAAATGGTCGCCAACTATCCTGGGATGGCCACATGGACCGATATCGGTGATTCCTGGGTAAAAACACAAGGGGTGGGTGGTTACGACATCAATATGCTTACCCTCACCAATCAGTCCATTCCGGGGCCTAAACCAGCCTTCACGATATCCGGCTCTATTCACGCCCGAGAATATACTAGCCCCGAGTTAGTGACCCGCATGGCAGAGCATCTGTTGGCTAACTACGGAACGGACCCAAATGTGACTTGGCTGTTGGACCATCATGTGTTTTACCTCATTCTGGTGTTGAACCCTGATGGACGTAAACAGGCGGAAACGGGTCTTTCATGGCGCAAGAATGCCAACAACAATTTCTGCACCAACACCAATACTAGAGGGATTGACCTCAATCGCAATTGCACGTTTGAATGGGCCTGTTGTGGTGGATCCAGTTCTTCAGCATGTAGCGAGACGTTTCATGGTCCAAGTGCCGGGTCCGAGCCAGAAGCCCAAGCGCTGATCAATCACCTTTCCACCACCTATCCGGATCTTCGCCCCCCAGACCTCACCACACCGGCTCCCGATGACACCATGGGTCTTTACATTGACGTGCATTCATATGGCGGTTACGTGTTGTCTACTTGGGGATTTACGCCGACACCGCCCCCCAACGCAGCGGACATCTTGCGGATTGCTCGCAAGATCACCTTTTTCAACGGTTACCACCCACAGCTAGGTTCCTTGAGCACGGTGGACGGGACAACCAAGGATTATTCCTATGGGGAGCTTGGTGTTTCTGGGTACACCTTAGAGTTGGGAACGTCGTTTTTTCAGGACTGTGCGACCTTTGAGAACACCATTTACCCGCAAAACCTCGAAGCCTTATTGAACATAGCTCGTTATGCCCGGGCTCCCTACTTGCTGACTCGTGGACCTGATCCCATTCAACTTGAGGTAAATCCACCTACTGCGACGCCCGCTCAGATGATTACCTTAACCGCCATGCTGGACGATGCTCGCTTTGGCACACAAAACGGCGTGGAACCTGCCCAAACCGTAGCAGAGGCCGAAGTTTACGTGGATATTCCGCCTTGGCAGGGCGGCGCCACGCCAATAGCCATGACTGCCGATGATGGTACGTTTGATGAAACACAAGAAGCGGCCACAGCCACTGTAGGTCCGCTTTCTGAGGGTGTGCATTCTCTGTTTGTCCGGGCTCGCGACAGTGCAGGCAATTGGGGCGCTGTAAATGCGATCTTTGCCATCGTATTGGATCCGGTCACGTCGCCTAAGTTACAGGGTCTTGTGCGCAACGCCAATACATCGGCACCGGTGGAAGCAATGCTAACTGCAGGCATTTATGGTACCTCCAGCGATCCCGGAACGGGCGCCTATCAGTTGTTGGTTACACCTGGCACCTACGATATTTTGGTTCAGGCCGATGGGTTTGTGCCTCAGATACTGAGTTCCGTCACTTTTGGGGCCGGCCAAACGATTAACCAAGATATTTTCCTCGATCCGATCTGTGTCATCCATGAAGAAGACTTTGAATCGGGTCTCAATGGTTGGGCAACCCAGGCGCCGTGGCAGTTATCGAACGAGTTTGCCAACAGTCCGACCATGGCGATGAATGATTCGCCCGGCGTGAGCCACGCAAACAACCTGAATATCGCCGCAACGTCAGGTAGCATCGATATTACGGGCGCCAATGGCATAGAACTGAGGTACTGGACACGTTACGAACTAGAAACCAACTTCGACTATGGCCATGTCGAATACCGCGTCGATGGAGGTGCCTGGAACGAAATCGACCTGGTAAACGGGGTTCAGACGGTGTTTCAGCAACGGCAGGTGGCGATACCCGCGACAGGTAGCACGCTGGAACTTCGATTCCGGCTCACGTCCGATACTTCAGTGACCAACGATGGGTGGGTTTTTGATGATGTCCAGATTACGGCCGCTTCTAGTGCCTGTGGCCAATCGCTTAGTAGCATGATTGCACAATGGCCCGACCCGATTTCAGTGACGCAACTGGTCTTTCAAGTGAATCAACTCTAGATCCAACTATCTGCAGGCGCCGTCAAGGCTCCGCCGACCTCTCCTGTATTTACGGTATCCTTCGGTTCAAGCAGTAACACGTGGCATTCTTCATCAGCTTCGGGTTTATGTGGTACGCCCTTGGGAACCACGAACAGTTCACCTGTATGCAACACGATGGTGCCGTTTGGTAACAGAATACGCAGTTTCCCCTTGATGACCAGGAAAAGTTCGTCGGTTTCGATGTGCTCGTGCCAGACAAACTCGCCCTTCACTTTGACCAGCTTTACGTGATAGTCGTTGAGTTGGGCCACGATCTTGGGGGACCAATGTTCATGGAACAGATCTAACTTCTCTGCAAGTGAAATAGCCTTCATAAGGCTCCTTTCAGGGTTGGTTTGTAAGACCAATCGATACACTGATTGGCAAGTGATCCGAGTCTATATTGCGGTGCACGCGAAAATGACTGCCACGCAAAGGTTCGCTCACCAGTACATGGTCGATGGGTATGCCCATAATTCCCAGGTACGAAGGCCAGGTGGCGTAGGTTCCAGAACCTAGACCTGCGTGCCGGAGTTTCGCGTTCGAGACAAGTCGAGCGTATGAATGGGCAAAGATCGTCGTGTTGAGATCGCCCGCCACGATGACGGGTGTGTCGATTCCTGCGACGTACTGCGCCAGATCATCCAGTTGTTGATTCCGAAGCCGTGTGGTGTGGTGGCTGATGGGTGGAAGTGGGTGCGTGGCAATCAGAGTCAAGGGTTTTTGATCATGTTCTAAGCGCATGATGATGGAGGGAATGTCTGCAGATCCTAACTCAAGATGGTTTATGTCGCCTGCCAGTCTTGAAAGAACCATCATACCGAAGTTATCCGATCGCGGAATGGCACACTCGAATGGATAGTGTTGGGTCAGAGCTTGATGTGCCTGCTCGACCCACCAATGATCCGTTTCGATCAGAATAATCACGTCAGGATTGGCCTCCTTTATTGCGGCCATGACCTTGTCTACCGACCTGTTTGGTCGGTGGACATTGGCACTGAAAAGGGTAAATGGGCTTACAGGTTTGCCTTGGCCCATTGAAAAAGCTACGAAAGGGAAGGCATGTATGCCCGCCGCCAGGACTGCAGTCCATGCCCATTTACGTTTGAATACCAACAACCAGATTGATGAAAGCAAGCAAACCAAGCACCAATGCAAGCGGAAATGGGCCAGCATTTCAACTTCAGGTAGAGGCAGAAGCGTAACCAACGAGCCCATGGCCATAATCAATGCGAAACCTGAAACTGAGCCTTTGAAACGCATGCAGTTGTAGACGTGCGTGTGGGCAAAAGGTTGTAGAAATTCCTTGACAAATCAGCATGAAAAGATCTATTCAATAATTAACAAAATTGAAATTATAGTTTCAAATTCGTGACGGGAGGGTGCGATGTTCTGTCGTGCATGGGTATGGATGCTCTGTAGCGTGTGGATTCTGGCGGGTCGTGATTATCGAGTATATCGAGCGGGGAACAGCCGCGACGTGGTAACCGAGGTAGAGGCTGGTTTCGTGTTTATGGGTGGTGGAGGCGACGTACAAGAAGCTTTCGATTGGCTTATCGATCGCTCAGGAGGAGGTGACTTCGTCATACTACGAGCCGATCGACCGGACCGCCGTTTTAACTACTACGATTGGATCTATTCGGAACTGGGCGGTGTGGACTCTGCAGAGACCATCCATATCAAGAATCGCGCAGGCGCGAATGCAAACGAAGTTCGCGACCTCGTGATGCGTGCAGAGGCCATTTTCATTGCGGGTGGCAACCAAAACACCTATTTGGAGGATTGGGCTGGAACACAGCTCGCTGCCGCATTGAACGATTGTGTCGCTCGGGGTGTGCCGATTGGCGGTACAAGTGCGGGTATGCATTTGATGTGTGCACGCGTCTACGATGGCCGCAATAATTCCAGTTATGGCTATGAGGCCCTTGAAGACCCTTATAACTTTCGAATGACGTTCACCCCCGGGTTTCTGAATGTGCCGCATGTGGACGGCCTGACGACCGAGACACATTTCTACGAACGCGATCGAATGGGTCGCGCGATGGCGTTTGCCGCTCGGCTGGTTGAGGATGGCTGGTCCGATTACGGACGCGTGCTGGCTGTAGATGAAGGTACGGCCTTTGTCATGGACGAGAATGGCTATGGTTATGTGCTAGGCGATGGATATGTCTACTTTTTGGAGACCACAAGTCCACCTTCCGTATGCACGCCGGGTCAACCCCTAACCATCGACGATGTTTGGGTTTACCGTATTCGCGATGATTTCAGCCAGTGGTTTGACCTGAGCAATTTCAGTGGATCTGGGGGACTTGCGTATTGGTTAGACGCTGATGGGGGTACGTTGGTTTCGTCGCGGGGCTCTGTCTATTGAAGGACCTCCACCTGGTACATGCCCCTCAGGTCTTTCGTCCTGATTCGCACGGGCAGGAATTGTTCGATGGTCACGACGTTCGTCGTGAAGTGGGAAGACAGATGGTCGGTTGTAAATGATCCGCCACCCATCAAGGCCAAGGGCACCATCAACTGATCGGCAAGGTGTTCCTCAACGGCAGCGCCCGAATCTAGGTACCTTTTCACTCGATCAATCAATTGCAGGGCGAGCATTTCGGCTCGCAAGCCCCGTTTACCGCAGCTCGCGAAAACGGCCACCACGTGCTCGCGCCGAACGGTAATCGTCAGCACATTACCTGGCCCTTGCGCATCGACCCGGCGCACCTTCGCGGAAGTCACATGGAGGCCTTCGCGACAGACGTTGATTTCACGCAATCCAATATGCTGAGGAAGCGTTGAAAGGATCGCTTCTGCATGGATCTCGGTGACCCTGCCCGGTTGGTCGAGGTGGATCGATTCGCGTTTTTGGGTGCCGCGAATTTCGGCTGTCAGACGCCCACCGCCAGCTGGGTAGAAGCCGTGCTTGACAAGGTTTACCTGCATGGACGACTGAGTTGGAGCAAGTGCGGGAAGATAGCTGTTAGCCAAGAAGTCATAAGTCGGAGCCATGGTGTTGTGGGTGCCACCGTCGATTTGTACCGAGCTCGTACCTTCATGCATGATCATGGCTGGGATCAAGGTTTGCAGCACCAAGGCTGTACTTCCAGCGGTGCCAATGGCGATGTGATACGTGCCATGGCAAAAGGGACCGGGCTCGAATATGAGCGACTGAGCACCCAAATCAGCCCCCGACACATACGCGCTGCACACACGGGCGGCCGCCAGCACCGATGTGAGGTGCTGGCGCATGAGGCCCGGATTTGCACGATTGGCGCGTAGGTTCACGAAACGAACCGGCTGGCCTGTTGCCATAGAAAGGCTGAGCGACGAGCGCAAGATCTGGCCGCCGCCTTCGCCTTTTGAACCGTCAATGGTGATCATGGTTTATCCTTTGACACACACAACTTGTTTCAAAGTGTGTACGATCTCGACCAAGTCGGCTTGAGCTTCCATGACCTTGTGGATGGGCTTGTATGCCATAGGCGTTTCGTCAATCACCCCTTCATCCTTGCGGCACTCGACTCCTGCCGTTGCTTTGGCATGGTCCGCAATGGAGAAGCTGCGTTTCGCTTCCGTCCGCGACATCACACGGCCAGCGCCGTGGCTGCAAGTATGAAAGCTTTCAGGATTGCCTTTGCCACGGACGATGAACGAACACGCGCCCATGGAGCCTGGAATGATACCCATTTCGCCGAGCCCAGCACGAACCGCGCCTTTTCGGGTGACCCATACTTCTTCTCCGTAATGGGACTCCTTCGCCGCGTAGTTGTGGTGACAGTTGACGGCCTGCACATGGGTCTCGAACGGTGGCAACAGATTTGAGTCTCTGAGTGCCTCGATCATGTGAACCATCATGATCTCTCGGTTATTGCGTGCGAAGTCCTGAGCCCAAAGTACCGCTTCTACATAGTCGTCGAAATGAGCGCTACCTTCGGAAAAGTACGCAAGATCTCGGTGAGGCAACCGGCCGAGTTGGCGCTCCATGTCTTTCTTGGCAAGATTGATGAACATGGTGCCAATTCGGTTCCCGATACCTCGTGACCCACTGTGCAGCATGAACCAGACTCGATTCTGCTCGTCCAAGCACACTTCGACAAAGTGGTTGCCTGTGCCAAGTGTACCCAAGTGCACTCGGTCGTTGGCGTCTTTGATACGGGGGTGCTTTTCGACGATCAGGTCCAGTCGCTTAGCGAGCGGTTTCCAGACCTTATCCACAGATTTGGGGACTTTGGACCAGGCGCCCTTATCGTTGCGGCGTCCACCGCCCGACCGTCCATGGGGGATGGCACGTTCAATGACGTCGCGCACGCCCGCCAAGTGGTCCGGTAAGTCCGATGCCGCCAATGACGTTTGCACGGCCATCATGCCGCAACCCAAGTCCACTCCGACCGCGGCCGGGATGATCGCTGCCTTGGTGGGGATGACGCTTCCAATGGTGGCCCCGATCCCCACGTGCACATCGGGCATAGCGGCAACCCACTTGTGAATAAACGGCATTTGCGCTGTTTGTCGCAGTTGCAATTCAGCTTTCGGATCGAACGGTACACCGTTCACCCATGCCTTTACGGGCACGCCGCCATGTACATGTAACGTTTGATAGCTCATGGTCTAACCTCCACTGCTCCAAAAGGGCAATCTCGATGCCAATCACTGGTGTATCGCATAAATGTATGAAAAAAAACGAGTTAATGTTTGTTTCTGATTACTTGACCAAATTGATCCCGACAAAAACATCGCGCAGGATCGTGTATTTTATAATGTCCTATAAATCATTGACCGCGTGGCCGAGATCGAATTGGCTGGGCGAGAGCCCGAATCGTTGTAGGTATTTGCGCAAACGATCGGCATCGTTGGGGTTCTTCTTTTTTAGCCGCGAAGCCTGGAACAAGTGTCGGCCGGCCTCCGACAGTGTGCGCGATTTTTGACAGACTTGGATGACTTCTGTCAGTTGAATGCGGTCAAAGCGATCGATGGCTTCGATCTCTTCTTCGGACAGATAGTTCAGCAGCAGAGGTGGGTCCGGTTCCGGTGCGCGCCAGTTGCGTTTGAGGCGCAGGATTTCGCCAGCTACCACATCCTGGGTGATACGTCCTGAAGGGGCCAGGGTGGCCATGCGCTGCACAGCCGCGTTGAGGTCGCGAAAGTTGCCGGTCCAGCTGGCTTCGGCGCTAAGCGCGAATTTGAGGAAATCGCGATAGGCCTCGCTATTGAAACGCACGTTTACACCATGACTTTGCGCGTGTTTGGCCAATTCATACTGTAGGTTGGGTTCCAGGTCTTCAAGGCGGTCCCGCAATGCGGGTAGCTCAAAGCTCCAGGTGTTGATGCGGGCCAGAAGGTCCTCGCGGAATGCTCCCTGTGCGACACAGTGCCACAGGTCGCGATTGGTCCCAGCAATGAGCTGGAACCGACTCTCTGTCTCGCGGTCGGAACCCAGCGGCAAGAAGCGGCCATCTTCAAGGGCGCGAAGGAGCATGGCTTGTTCGTCCAAGCCCAGTTCGCCTATCTCGTCCAAAAACAGCAGGCCCCGGTCCGCCAAACGCAGCAGGCCTGGCCTGTCGCTGAGTGCCCCCGTAAAGGCGCCTCGGGTGTGACCAAACAGAGCCGACATGGCGCCTTCACCGCGTAGCGTGCTGCAATTGACTTCGACGAACTCGCCTTTGAGTTGGTGCTTGCTGCGTTTGAGCTCGTACAAGCGCTTGGCCAACTGCGATTTGCCTGCGCCCGTGGGTCCCATGAGCAGGATGGGCGCCTGCGAACGCATAGCCACCAACTCGATTTCATCGATCATGTGGTTAAAGTGGGCGTTTCTTGTGGCGATCCCCGATTTCAGGTGAGAACGGTGGGCTTCAGTTTCCTTGCCAAACCGTGTGGCAATAGCATCGTACCGAGAAAGATCCAAGTCGATGATTTGGTAACTGCCACATGGGTCGCGCCTGCCGTTTCGCGTGGGAGAAGTCTGGATGAGCTGTGCTGGAAAGTATCGTGCCTCGGTTAGCAGGAACAAGCAGATCTGGGCCACGTGGGTGCCAGTGGTGATGTGGACCAAGTAATGAATCTCGTCGCGATAGTCATAGTCAGTGGCAAAACTGTGCAATGCCGCAAACACGCCTTCAAAATCCCAAGGGTCTTCCATTTCCAGCTCATGTACGTGGATAGCGGTTCCTGGTGAAACTTGTTGCATGTCCTCGGTCAGTCTCTGTGCATGACTGGTGTAGGCGGAGGTCACGAGAAGGTCCAAGCGTGTGACCTGCAGATCCGGCTGCTGCAACAGTGAAACGGTGGGTCGCCAGCGCTCCCAGCGTTTACGTCCTTGTCCCGCATCCAGGGTGGGTCCGTAAAGTCCGATGACGTGTGTCTCCATCTCAATCCCTCTAAGTATTGATAGGACAGGATAAAAAATGGCTCGATCGCGTACAAGTGAAAAAATCGCGTAGCAGCTCAGTTAATTTCATAAACGACTGAAAAAAAACAGGTTATATCAGTTGCATGTGACAATGGCACGCTGATTGCCTTTCTGTGTCTTGTTGACCACGGTTCCGGTGGCACCGAACCTGCCCTTACGGTTTGGGTTGCGGTGTTCCATGTACGGTCTCATCCAACGTCAACGCGCTGAATGGTACAGCACGATGCTTTTAACATCGAGAAGCGGGTTCGATTCCCGCCCTTACGTAGGTAACGACACTGGGGAAAGGAGCATGTTTGAAGGGATGACGACACCGGACTGGTGAGGGGGCGGTTCGGTTGGAAAATGGCCAGTGGGCCCTGCAGCCTTACGGATACCGCTCGTCTGCGGCGAGTGCGAATACGCGCATCTAGGTGAGCGTTTTGCACGCCGCCCCATATGAGCTCAAGTAAGGCTCCGCGCCACGCACCTTCTAAAGCTCAGACATGCTCTGGACCTCGAGAAAGGAGAAAGACATTGATCAAAATAGTAACCATCCAATCCTGCCATCTGGGACTGGTAACGCGCAACGGTGAATTGGTGCGCGTGCTAGAGCCTGGCCGGCATACCATTCTGGGTTTTCATCGGCTGGACGTAGTGAACTGTTTGGAATCCCAGTGGTCACCTGAGGACTTGGAACGTCAAGTGCGTTTTGCACCGCTTGCGGCACACCTGCACGTGGTGGACCTTCACGACCACCAAAGGGCTCTGGTTTGGCGTGAAGGCCGATTGCATGCCCTGCTTGGGCCTGGAATCCATGCGTTTTGGCGCTCGCCTTGTGTGATTCGGTTCGAAGTTCTGGAGATCCAGGACTTGAGATTCGAACACCGAGAAATGGATACCATCCTATTGCTTCACGACGCGCGATACCACTTGGAAGACATCCATGTTCAGGCACATCAAAACGTACTGATGTTCCGGGACGGCTCCTTGATGGAACGTCTGGAGGCGGGACGACACGTGTTCTGGAAAACTGGAGCGGATCTGCGTCAAGTGGTCGTGGAACTTCGGGAGCAATATCTGGATATCCAGGGTCAGGAGATTATGTCGTCCGACAAAGTGAGCCTGCGGGTGAACATGTCGGTGGCGTATCGTGTGGCGGACCCAGTCATGGCACATGCTGAGGCTGAAGATCCTGCGCGTGCGCTGTATCGCGAAGCACAACTGGTTTTGCGCGCCGCGGTGGGAACCCGAACTCTAGATGAATTGCTGGCGGATAAAGAGTCCATTGCGGGAGAAGTACGTGATGGTCTGCAAGTGTCTGCGGCACGTCTTGGTTTGGCGCTGAACACCGTAGGTGTGCGTGACATCATCCTTCCGGGCGATATGAAAGAACTCTTGAACCAGGTTACCGAAGCCCAAAAAGCATCGGAAGCCAACATCATTCGTCGACGTGAGGAAACGGCAGCAGCCCGTAGCCAAGCCAACACCGCACGTTTATACCAAGACAACCCGGCCCTCTTGCGCATGCGCGAGTTGGAGGCCATTCAGGACATCATGAAAAACGCCCAGACCACATTTCATATGGGCCAAGGCGCGTTATTGGATCAACTGCGCTCGTTGTTGCGGGTTGACCCCTAAAGACAGAGCTCCCCAATATCGGGGAGCTCTGTGTGTTTGTAGGATGTTTAGTTGACGACAATGATGTCGCCCAGTTCCAGCTTACTGATGCGGGGCTGTTGGGGTGCTACCTCGAACAGGTATCCAGGTGCCACGCCTGGACGTGAACCTCTTAGGAAAACACAGCCCAAAGGCTGAGTAGATTCTATAACGATGAGTTCGGTGCCTACCGGCGTCATCTCGTCGAGTACCCACAATTTCTTGCTGTTGGAAAAGAACGTTTGGGGCGCAGCCAATTGGCTTTCGCCCAGCAGTAGACCGCCGCTTCCCAAGAACCTTGCGTGAACTTCAGCCGCTTCTTGGCCCTTGTTGACCGCCGCCAGGCCGTCAAATACATATTGGCCTTCCCCTGGCGAGATCACAAAACGCGTTGCGTCGGTCGTTGATGCATTGACGTGGGCTGTCGCGCCTTGACCAGTAGCGATTCGGTATCCAACCTTAATCAAGCAGTTAGGACCTCCACGAAAATGGATGTGCGAGATGTCGCCTCTTTGGAACCAGTCCTGAATAGTTGCCGTCAAGTTGCTTCCTGTAGGGGCTGTGAGGACCACTTCCTCCAGAAGATGTCCTGACGACGAATAGAGTTCAGCGACGGTTGCGTGCTCAAGATAATCCATGTTGACCATGGTCAATGTGGTGGTAAATAACGCGTTGCCGGGTGTGATGTGATAGAGCCACTGGCCATCTGCCTGATGCGTGTATTGGGCAATGGCGCCATCGGTCGAGATATCTAAGGCCAGTGCATTCCCTACGGCAAAGAAACTGCCGGTGACTACGGTGTTCTCATCGTAAGCAGAGCAGTTAAAGCGATAGAAACCCTCCGTATCGGGTTGTGCCTGCATGGTGTTTACCCCTAAGAGCGTTGAAACCGGACCCCAAAGGTTCTCATGATTGCGCGCGTTGGCCAGGCCCCGTTCCCAGGCCAGTTCAGCCTTTGCTCCTTGCTCGGCGGAAATGCCAAGATGCGTGGAGATCACGGCGGATTCGTTTGGGGCTGAAGGCATGCCATTTTGCCTTACCCAGGTGGAAGAATCACTGGTTACGCGCAACCAGATGGCGTTCTCTCCGCTCATCCAACGCACGATGGAGATTGCGTTGGCAGGCATGTTGATGCTTGCGTCTGGATCATCGGTGTCCAGGATCGAGGCCAAGTGGATGACGCTCGCTTCATCGCTGACCCGTGTCTGAGCTAAAGTCAGTCCATGTTCCAGCTGTAGCGCCAAGTAGATGGGTTTGGTGGGGCTTGCTCCGACGAAGTCATTGCCCCTGACGACCATGACAAGTTGTCCGGCAACTTCCAAATTGCGTCCTGATTCAACCGGTCTAAATGTACCGGTGATGTCAATCCCAGCCAAGGCTTGAAGAGTGCATATGAGGGTTAAGATGGTGAGCTTGAAGCGTTTCATGGTTTCCTCCAGATGTGTTTTCGCTTTCACACCAAATCGCGCCACCCATGCGAAGCCGGGGACATGCGATTCCCTTTCTGTGATACCACTCACAAGAATGGCCCATCGAAAAGCTGCAACTTGACCAAATACCTCGCGTAGATTAACTTCGGCGTCTTGGGGGATGTTCATGATTGCCTTGATCTATTTGTTGATGCAGGAGCCGACGAGCGTTCGCGCGGTGGCTGTGGAAGAAGTTGCCTTTCATCCACAGTCGGAAGTTGCCGGCGAGGTCATCGCGCATTGGGACAGTGCTTTGGGCGCAGAAGTCTCAGCGGTTATCGAATCTGTTCTTGTGGATGTCGCGGACCAAGTGAAAGCTGGAACACCTTTGTTGCGCATGGATGCTCGGGTGTTTGAGTTGGGTGTGTTGCAAGCTAGGGCAGCGCTTCAAGAAGCGGAAGCAAAGCGAACCTTGGCTCAATTACAACTGGACCGCGCTGAAAAACTCATCGCCGATGCCATTATCAGCGATGATGACTATGCTCAGCGCCGCGCAGAACTCGCCTCAACGCAGGCCGTGGTTGACATGAGACGCGCACAGTTACAAAACGCGCAACTACAATTGGATAAATGTGAAATCAAAGCCCCCTTCGATGGCTTCATTACGCAGCGATGGGCTCAAAAGGGGCAGTGGGTGCAGATTGGTCAACCTCTGTTTCAAATCGTGGACCCGCATGCGGCACAGGTTTCAGTGCGTCTTTCTGAATCCCAACGCACGTCTTTCATAACGGGAACTCATCATCAATTCTCATGCAATGGGTCGGCGTTCTCCTTAAGCGTGGATAAAGTGTTGCCGGTCTTCAATGCTGAAACCCGCACCGCGGAAGCACGTCTCAAGTTTGTTCAGAAACCTGCGCAACCCGGGCAAACCGGCACGGTCACTTGGCAGTCTTCTGAGTTGATGGTTCCGGCGGCACTGCTTGTAAGTCGTGGCGACCATCTCGGGCTCATGGTGGTTGATGGAGATAAGGCTCGGTTTGTACCTTTGAAAGGCGCCGTGGAAGGCCGTCCCGCGGCTGTTGAATTGGCTCTAAACACATTGATCATTGATGAAGGTCGTCTTGGATTGCGCGATGGGGACCCGATTAGGTTGAAATGAGTTTTTTTCAGCGTTTCATCGAAAACCATGTACTTGCCAACATGACCTTTGTCCTGGTGCTGGTGGTAGGTGCCATCTACTATGGCATGCTTCCGCGGGAACAAGATCCAACGATCAATTTCAACTGGATTCAGATCACAACGTTACTCCCGGGCGCATCCGCCGAAGATGTGGAAAAACGCATTACAGACCCGATCGAAGATGTTTTGCGCAACGTGTCTGACATCCGTTTTGTCTCTTCGACCTCACGGGAATCCGTCTCCAGTATTCTTGTGCGTTTTAACGATTTGTCGCAACGTGTCTTTGATAAACGCGTGACAGATTTGCGCCGCGAGATACAAAACAAACAGGATGAGTTACCAGCCGACATTGAAGACCCCGACATCATGGAAATCACCACTGCCAATGGATTTCCGACGGCCACCGTCATTGTCACTAGCCCTGCGGACGATGAGAATCTAAGGCGCGTTGCTGAGCGAACGCGCAAAGACCTCGAACGCCTCAAAGGCGTGGACAAGGCCATGCCCACGGGACTTTTGGACCCGGAACTGCAAGTGCTGTTCGATGCTTCAAAACTGAGCGGACTTGGCGTGGCGCCCTCGCATCTGGCTGACACAGTGCGTGCCTATTTTCGAGACACACCCGCGGGCACTCAAAAGGTGGGTGCCGAAGAATGGTTGATTCGTCTGGTTGGAACGAATGCCGATCCGGAATATCTTGCGCAACTACCCATCACAACCGCACAGGGAAGGGTGAGGCTGGGAGATGTAGCCCAAGTTCAACGCGGCCGCGAAAAGGCCAATCGGCTGGTGAGCTTTAACGGCAAACCGAGCATTATGTTGGCTGTCACCAAGAAGGAAGGCACCAACACGATTGAACTTGTGGAACGCATCAAGGCCTTTGTATCGTCCGCAAATATGCGGTCCGACCAAACCGGTGTCAGTCTCATGCTTGCCGACGATCAGACCGAAACCACGCGCAGTGCCATCCGCATCATGCAGAACAATGCCATTGTGGGACTGATATTGGTGCTATTGGTTTCCTGGGCTTTCTTGGGATTGCGCATCGCGGGCCTCGTTAGTATCGGGATCCCGTTTATTCTGTGCGGAACGTTTTGGGCACTCGCCATGTTGGGGCACACCCTGAATGTCATGGTGCTGCTGGGCGTAGTGATCGCACTGGGCATGTTGGTGGATGATGCCGTCGTGGTGGTTGAGAATATCTATCACCGCATTAATCGTGGGGAAGAGCGTATGCAAGCCATCCGCAATGCCTTGCACGAGGTTGTTCCGCCCGTGACCACGTCCGTTCTGACCACCATGGCAGCTTTTTTGCCGCTGCTGCTGATGCCTGGGATCGTGGGCAAATTTATGGGGGTTGTACCTGTGGTTGTGTCGGTGGCTTTGGTGCTCAGTCTCATCGAGTCATACTGGATGTTACCTGCCCACGTGTTGGGCCTCAAACAAGTGAATTCTCATTCCCGCCTGCATGTATGGCGTCGCAATTTCAATCACCGTCTGCGCATCACATATACACGCATGCTCGTGAAAGCCATGCGACATCGCGTCGTCACACTCAGCATCATCGCCGTCATGTTTCTGTCCGCGATCGTCGCCCTTTTGAGTGGCGCCATTAGAGTTGATTTTTTTGCCAGCGACCCACTGCGCATTTTCTATGTCAGCCTTGAAATGCCAAAAGGGACTGATATTCGCGACACGCTCCATAAGGCCGAAGAACTGGAAGGCGTTGCCCGTGCGCACCTGCTACCAGGGGAAGCACGCGCAGTGGTCAGCTATTCAGGACAGCTGTTTACAGAGATTGAACCGCTTTACGGTGATCAATACGGTCAGGTACTGGTAAGTCTCAATCCAAAAAAGAACGGCATGCGCGGGGTACACGAGATCATCGAGTCCATGCGCAACGACATCATGGCGGTAACCGGTACGGCCAACATCTCATTTCTGCGCATAGAAGGTGGTCCACCGACGACAAAGCCTATCAATATTAAGGTCCGCGGAGATGACTTTGGTGAGATCCGCTCAGCGGTTGCTGCGCTGAAGCATCGGCTTTCGCAAATGCCTGGGGTTAAAGATATTAGCGATGATTCTGTGCCTGGCCGTTCGGAGCTTGCCCTGAGTTATGATCTGCAATCAATCAAGTCAAGCGGCGTGGATCCAACCCAACTGACGCGGGACCTACGTCTACTTGTCGATGGCGAAGTGGTGACCTCAATGCAAGATCGCGGCGAAGAGTTGGAAGTACGCGTGCGGGCCATGCCGCGTGATCTCGCTGATCTTGATGAAGTGTTACAGGCCAAGATCCCAGCACAAGATGGTCGATTGGTTCCACTAAGTGAGCTGGTCAAAGTGGAGCGTCGACAGGGTATGGGGAACATTCGGCACTATAACTATCGCCGCAGTATCAGCGTGGAAGCCGATTTGGATCAAGAAATCATCGACACCGTGGCTGCCAATCAACAAGTGGTCTCTGCCTGGCAGGATGAATTGTCATTGCACTACCCGAATATAGATTTGGATTTTTCGGGTGAGTTGGATGATATCGAAGAAAGCCTGGATGCCATGCGTGTCCTCTTCATTTTTGGCGTACTGTTGATCTACCTAATTATCGGCACCCAATTCCGCAGTTACTTCCAACCACTACTGATTCTGAGCACGATTCCCATGGCATTTACAGGGGTCGTTTTTGGGCTAATAATTACCGGTAACCCCCTCAGTTTGTTCACTCTATACGGTGTTGTGGCTTTGACTGGCATCGCTGTGAATGCGTCGATCGTCTTGATTTCGGCAGCCAACAACCGACTTCAGGAAGGTATGAATCTGACTTATGCGGTTCTGTTCGCCGCCAAGCGCCGCGTGGTACCCATCACGATTACCACCTTGACGACCATGGCAGGCCTCTTCTCATTGGCTACAGGGTTAGGTGGAAAGTCATTAATCTGGGGACCAGTGGCCATTGCGATCGTCTTTGGTTTGGCCTTCTCGAGTCTGCTCACCCTGTTTGCGGTACCCGTGCTTTATCGGATCTTTGTCAGACCCAAACAATGAACTCGTCATAACGAAAACATTGCGTTTTCTCGAATTGTCCCTGTTTCAATCTTGTTGCCAAGCATCGACCGGATAGGTGTCGTTCTAGCAAGGTGACCTTACGGAAAAAAACAGCATGTCTGCGGTCACTGGGCTTGCGGCGTGTTTTTCACGATCCGTTGTTCGGGTCCCGGCGAGGTAACCAACCCCGCCGGGTTTCGGCGCGGGAGGTGCCGATTATTTGACGCGGTTATAGTGAAGGATTTGGAAATCGTCCCAGGTCTCACCGTGGTCCGTGCTCAATCGCGCGGTCATCACCATGCGGTCGGCATCCATGAACTCAAAGATCAGGTAGAAACCCAGTTCTGTGCCACTCGGCGTCACAAACCATGTTTGATACTTGGTGTTGGTGAAATGGATCAGACCATTGTTCAGCTCACCCTCCTGAATATCCATATTTCCACTCACTGCATCGGTCGATGATTTTCGATAGACCCCACGTACCGAGTCATAACTGAACTGATTAATGATTGGGAATACGTTTTGTGCCGTTTTTACCGTGGTCGTTTCCTGGACCAGTTTGCCGTCTAGCAAGACCTTAAATTCTGAATCACTGGACCCAATGGGCAGGTAATTTCCTGCCTCATCAATTTGCAAGAACTGAACTGACCAGTTTCCCTCCATGCGCTTGAAGACCGCCATAGGGTCCTGTGGTTCGGTGAACATCATCCACAATAAGAGTGCAAACATCATCTTCTCCTTTGAATGGGTTGATGCCTACTTGTTAACAAGAATCGCGCCAACGAGAGAAATACGAGCTGGGCCCGATACCTGCGCGTGGCGGTTTGAATGGCGGTTCCAGATCCAACTCTTTGGATCCAAAAAAACGAAACTAACTAGTTTCGTTTGGTGGTAACTGGAGACGTTGGTCTAGTTTTTTCCGATAGGTTCGGCCAATGGGAATGGAATGGCCAGAGACGCCCACGCAGCCGCTTTCCACCCAAGATATGGCATCCAACGCCACCAGATGAGATTTGTGGATGCGAATGAACGAATCAGGCAGCACCTGTTCTAGATGGCTGAGCGTCTCGTGGCACATGAGTTTGCAGTTCTTCAAATACATGATGCAGTAGTTACCGGCTGATTCCACACGCAGCAATTCGTCGTGATGAACCTGATGTAGGCGGCGGCCATCCTTTACAAACAGACTGGTAGGTGATTCGATGGCCCATCGCCTCGATTTCTGAACCGCTTTTAGGAAGCGCTCAAAGCTGAATGGCTTCAACAGATAATCCAAGACATTCAGTTCATAGCCTTCCCAGGCGTAATCGCGATGTGCCGTGGTGACAATCACCTCTGGGGGCGCCGCGAGCGACCGCAACATCTCAAACCCCCCTAACTGCGGCAGTTCGATGTCCAGAAACATCAGATCGACGACTTGATTGTTCAGAATTTCAATCGCATCCGTCGCGTGGTCACAGGCTGCGACGCCCCGCAATTCGGGCACCTGTCTGGCATAGTTCATGACCAACTGGCGGGATAAGGGCTCATCGTCGACCACTAGAAAGCGAATCATAGATCAATCCTCAGCGATGCTTTGAACACCTGTTCGCGGTCTTGAAAATCAAGATCGTATCTACCTGGATACAAAAGACCCAGGCGACGTTTCAGATTCGTCAATCCCATGCCTGGTTTTGACGGTTTTTGGTGATAACTGTTGGCGACTTCAAACTTCAGGGTGCGGTCGCTCTCGACCAAAGACACCTGAAGCCAAGCGTCTTCGGCTTGCGCAAATGAACCATGTTTGAAGGCGTTTTCCAAGAGCATGATGAGCAAGAGAGGGGCAATGGATTGGTCTTCGTGCTCTATTTCGACGTGAAAATTCACGTTCAAACTCGCGTCGAAGCGCAATTGATATAGGTTCACGTAATTCATCAGGTAGGTGACTTCGTCTTTGAGCGGTACGTGGTCGCGTTTGCCCTCGTAGATCGTAAATCGCATCAGGTCAGACAACGCTAGGATCATTTGCGGAGCACGTTCTGAACCAGAGAGCGTTAAGGCGTACAGCGAGTTGAGTGTGTTGAAAAAGAAATGAGGGTTGATTTGGTGTTTCAGGAGAGACAACTCAGATCGCAGTGCTTCTTGTCGCATGCGCAGGAGTTCATTTCGCTGCGCCAACCGGTCAAGCAAAAGATATCCGACAGGTAGGCAAACACTCAGGCAAAGCACGAATAGCAGTAGATCATTTTGACCAAAAGCAAACAGCACCCAGGCAGTGCCCAGAAACAACGTAGAAAACCCAATCATGATCCAAAGGTGCCTGGCATTCATGGTCATATTCTAGACGGTTTCCCGATCGCCTTAATTCAAGATCGTGAGCAGCAAGCGGCTAAGAACATGGCTTAAGCCCTGCTTTTCCGTTGTTCATATGACGAACGCGGTCGTTGATCAAACAGTCGAAACCAAATGCTGCTTCCAGTGGTTCACTTAACCAGACCCAGATAGGAGGTTGTAGCTTGCTTTCCATAACCAGACTCTCAAAAACGTATCGCAACGGAACCCATGCCCTGAGGGGTATTGACTTGGAAGTCGGTCCTGGTCTCTTTGGGCTGTTGGGCCCAAATGGTGCCGGTAAGACGACGCTTATGCGGACCATTGCGGCGTTACAGCGACCCGATGAGGGACGAATCTTGTTGGATGGCGTGGATGTAGTCGCTTTTCCGCAGGTGGTGCGGGAACAATTGGGTTACTTGCCCCAGGAATTTGGTGTCTATCCCGGCGTGTCTGCTGAAGACTTGCTCAATCATCTCGCGATCTTGAAAGGATTGACCGCCAGAAAATCCAGACATGAACAAGTGAGGTCTTTGTTGCATCAAGTGGGACTTGACACCGTGAGGCACAAGGCCGTGAGTACCTATTCCGGAGGCATGCGCCAACGTTTTGGGATTGCGCAGGCATTGTTGGGCGATCCGAAACTCTTAATCGTCGATGAACCCACTGCTGGACTAGACCCTCAAGAGCGCTACCGCTTTCTTAACCTAATTAGCGGTCTGGGTCGTGATCGGGTTGTGCTCCTATCCACGCACATCGTCGAAGATATTCGCGAACTGTGCACGCAAATGGCAATTCTTTGTGATGGTTCCCTGCTCATTGAGGGCGCGCCAGAAGGGCTATTGAGCAAGCTGAGCGGCAGGGTGTGGACAAAGGTCGTTCACGCAGACGATGTGCAAGCGATCCGCAGTCAGTTCCGGGTCCTGTCGACACGACTGCGAGCAGGGCGCATGCAGGTACACGTGTTGCACGATGATTGTCCTGGTCACGGCTTTTCGCGTATCGAGCCAAACCTTGAAGACCTGTATTTCCATGTGGTCCGGCAGGATCAGGCATGTTGATGCACCTGATCGGATTCGAGATTCGTTGGTGCGCCAAACAGTGGGTGTTTCGCATCAGTTTGGTGGTGTTCCTTTTGTTAGGGGTGGTTTTGAGTGTGGCACCGTTTGGGGCCGGTGGCCACATCAACGCCCCCATTGGGATTGCTATGGGTCTAGCGTTACTCAGCCTAAACGGTTTGTTCTCAGTCACTTTACTTGCGGCTCAAGGGGCCTTACGAGATCGAGACACAAGGATGGAACCCTTGATTTTTGCGACACCCGTTAGCCGATTCGATTATTTGGTGAGTCGTTTCGTCGGATTGGTGGCCTGTTCACTATTGGCCATCTTGCCTGCAGCCGTCGGTCTAGTGGTGGGTCACCTCTGGCTCAGCGATCGCTCGCTTATGGGTCCGGTAATCGTGTCCCCCTACTTGTGGGCTGTGTGGGTGTTGATGATCCCCAATATTTTTATGTGCTGTAGCGTGCTGTTTGCTTCGGCCATTGCTACGCGAAACGCGTTGACGACGTACATCATCGGTGTTGCTCTCTATATCGCCTATTGGGCTGCATCGATGATGGCTGACTCACCGCTCATGGCGCAATCGTCGCCCTATGCACCCAGTGACACACATCCAGCTATTCTGTTTGAGCCTTTTGGAATCATTGGCATTCTTGACGCGGTTCGTTTTTGGACTGTGGAACAAAAAGATCAATGGCTGATTCCAATGACAACCCCCCTGTTACTTAATCGCTTGCTATGGATGGGTTTGTCGTTGAGCCTATTTGCATTCACCTATCGAGGGTTCGGCTTCCGTGATGTGGAAGGAACAAAACGCCGTAGACAGCAGCAAGACGACACTTGGGACCGTCCAGGAAGCCTGGCATGGCAGGCGGTTGCCAGGCAGGCTATGGGCTTACGGCGCGATTTTTGGCAGATTTTGACGTGCGTGCGCATGTCGCTCAGATGCCTGTCACGTGGGCCTGCTTTTTACCTCATGGCCCTTTTGTGGCTGTTTTTTTGTGCTGTAACGTTGAGTGACCAGATGCGGGGCGGTGTCTTCAATCAATCGGTGTTTTTGGATACCCCTCAAATCCTCAACGTATTGTTTGAGCCCATGGTGAAGCTGGGCGCGTTGGTCGTGATCTTCTTTTCGGCGGAGTGCTTTTGGCTGGACCGACAGCACGGCATGCACGCATGGATCTTCTCAAGCGGATTACGGGCCTGGAGTCATGTGATCGCTCATATAGTCACCGTCGTTATGGTATGCCTTGGGTGGGTTGTTGGTACGTTCTTCATTGGATGGGCCTTCCATGTTGCTTTTGGAGACCGAGCTTGGCACTGGTTGGCCGGTTGGATGTTTTTGTTTCAATCGTTGATTCCCTTGGTCGCGGTCGGGTTGATGACGCTGAGCCTGCAGAACCTGGTACCTAACAAATATGCCGGTATGTTCTTGTCCTTAACCTTTGTGGTCCTGTTTACCGGTGTCATCGTGAGCCGTTTGCCGGGTATGGATCATCCGTGGTGGCGAATGGTGTGGGTGGGTGACTTTCACTACGATTCCATGACGCAGTCTACCTATGTGGGTTGGGACTTTCTGATGCATGCGATATACACCGGTGGCCTGGTGCTAACTGCCTTAGTCGTGGCCGGTGTGTGTTGGCAACATGGCTCATTCAAGTTGGGTAAGCCTGTGCTTGCCTGGGGTCTTTCTGGGGTTTCCGCAATCATGATCATTATCGGAGCAGTGTGCGTTTTGGGTCCGTGGAATCCCGAGATGGACACCAAATCCGGTCGACTGGATTGGCTGGAACGCCACGAGCGAACCTGGTCTGCTGAAAAGGATCGACCCGTTCCGTCAATTCGTGCCGTATCGCTGGATCTCAAAATTCAAGCGCATCGTTACTTATGTCAAGGTGAATACAAAGTATGGAACAACACCAATGAACCGATTTCCGAGGCCCTTGTTTCCGTACCGTTGGGGCTACGGCTGGTGACACTCACTTCTGCCCAAGCTGACACCACCGTCATGGGTCCTTATAGACGAATCACATGGGACCCACCTTTAAATCCAAACGCGGAGGCTACAATCAAGTTTGAAGTGGCTGAATCCATGTCCGGGTTAAGACCAGGGAATCCAGAGCGCTATGTGGTCGGCGGAACAGCATACCTGGAGATGGACAAGGTACTACCGGTATTTGGATATCGCAGCAGTTGGTCGATCAAAAATGCTAAGGAACGGCAGAAGAGAGGGCTACCTGTCATTGACGATGATTGCGACGAACGAGGTGCCGAAGACAGGTTTCAACTGAGTGCCAGAATCACCGCGAACCATCATTTCCAGGCAATTGCTCCAGGTACCTGCGTCGAGAGATTTGTTTCAGGAAATCAGGTGACCTTTGTGTATCAGAGCAACGCGCCTATTCCATTTTCATTTGCAGTTGCAGTGGCCAAGTACCAGGAGCACAGGTCATGGTTCGGAGATAAAGAAGTTGTTCTGTACACCCATGACCATGAACATGTCGATGACATTTTGCGGGGAGCCGTGGATGCGCTGACCTATTGTGAATCTGAATTTGGGCCCTATCCTCAGCCACGTTTGGTGATCGCTCAAATCCCCGCCTTTTCTAGTTCTTTTGCTGCAACCGCTTATCCAGGGCTGATTTTTTTGGTGTCGGATAAAGCGCTGCAATTAAAAGATAACGATGGACGCCTCAACTACCGCATGATGGCGCATGAGGTAAGCCACCAATGGTGGGGGAAAATGGTTGAACCTGCCCCCTGTAAAGGCGCCAGCATGCTCACCGAGACATTAGCCGAGTATACGCAGATGGTGATTGCCGAAAAGCGGTATGGACCTGAAGTGACGACCCAGTATCAACAGCTCATGGATCCGTTGTATTTCTCCTGGCGGGGATATGACGAAGAACCAGAGCCCCCACTGAACCGTGTTGAGCGGCAGGCCTATGTTGCCTATTTTAAAGGCAGCCATGCGATGTACCAACTACGTGACATGTTGGGCGAATCGCGAATTAACGGGGTTCTACGCGATTACGCGATGCGTTTTGCACACCCAAGTTATCCACGTGCCGATGATTTGCTGGACCTATTTCGACAGGAAGTTGCCACGGTCGATGAGCACCGATTCGAAGCGCTTTTTACGACCGTCACTACCTACCAACTGAATCTCAAGTCTGCCGTGACGGAACGAACGGAATCTGGATGGACGACTGAGATGAATGTGGATATTCAAGTGATCGGTCCTCTTCAAAACGAAGCGGAACTTTATGAGTTACGTCTGGTCGATGGGGATGGCCGAATCATGGCTGAATCACAAGCTGAGTGGGGACCCGGATCACATACGCTCAACGTGCAGTCCCATAGCCGACCCGACATCGCCGAATTGGATCCACGACTGATGAAACTGGAGGCCGACCGCTCCGACAATAGCGTTGCAGTCGCGAATCGCTAGCTTGAGGATAGGCCCAGCTCAATCGCTAATTCACGAGCTTCTTTGACGAAATTATAGGTTTCGTCGGCATGGGCCCATGCTTTGAGCGCTTTTTGCAGATGCTCCTTAGCGAGGGTCTGTTCGCCTTGGTTCGCGTAGATTTTTGCCGCCCAGAGATTGAGCCGAGGGTCGGCCGGAAAGGTTCGAAAACCGTCTTGGGCTGTCTTGAGTGCCTTATCCATCTGACCTGATTCGTAATAGGCTTCGCACAGATTCGACTCGGCGCCAAAGTACTTTCCTAGTGAAGCGTTGTATGACTCAAATGCTTGAATGGCGTCTTCATAGTGGCCACTTTTCATATGAACTTCGCCCTGCACAAAACTGGGAAACGTCTTGAGAAATGGAACAATCGCACCTAGTGCTTCCAGTTTGGCTTGGTTGTCGTCCAGCTTCATTTGGGCGGTCTCAAATTCGCCTTTATCGAGGAGGATTGCGATTTCTCCTAGAGCGACAATGGAATCGAAGGGTGGCTGCAAGGTTCGGGCGCCTTCGAGCAATGCTTCTGCTTTTTCCAGGTCACCTGAACTGACATAAGTGCGTATCCAAAGGAGATCATTGATGGCGACACCCACTGGTGGACTGAACTTTGCCGTCTCTGCTCGTGTCTGATCGATAAGAGCCAATACATCCTGACCCATGTTCACCTTTTGCATCAACAGCCGACGTAAGGCAGCAGCACGTTCTATGGGCGATTGGGCCTTCTCAACAATTTTCTGCCGATCTGAAACGGAACCTTCCCAATCACCTGTCTTCATCTTGACATCGGCCAGAGCTTCCATGATGCCCAAGTCATTTGGCTTCAACAGGATACCTGTTTCAAAACTCTTGCGAGCCAAGTCAAACTGACCCTCATTCATGTAATAGGTTCCCAGAAAGGTATGGCTATCCGGGTCTTTGGGTTTATGTTCAACCAGCTTCTGGAGTAGTTCGAGTGCTTTGTCTTTGTTTCCCAACTTTTCGTGGGTACTGGCAATTTCTCGCCAAAGGAACGAAGCATCGTCAAATTGGGATTCGGCGATCTCGTATTGCTCAAGAGCCTCATGCGGTCGATTATGAGTGATCAATAGGCGGGCGTAACGCAGGCGAACATTATGGTCATCAGGGTACAGATTGACCTGCTGGGCGTATAGATCCATGGACTTGTCCACATCACCGTTCAACAAGAAATAGATTCCGCGCAGATCAAATTGGTATCGCTCAGGCAGTCGGTCGGCATTCTGCATGGCCAGTTCAAGATATCGGAGTGATTCCTGTGATTGATTGTTATTGGCCAGTTGAATGCCCATGACCATTTGCGCCAAAGTAAAATTGGGATCGTGTTCAAGGGCTGTGCGGGCATGTTCAATACACTCTTGGTAGTTTGTTTGCCAAAGTGCATGAAATGCGGCCGCACATGCGCGAGCAGCTTCGTGAGAAGGCGTGAAAATTTCAGTGAAGGGCAAATCCACGGGCGGTTCTTCGTTAGGGAAGTCCGTTCTGACGAGTTCTGCGAATTGATCGACGAGGTTCATCCAGTCCTCGTCATGATCTTCTCGCTCGGCCAACACCGATAAAGTCTCAACATCGAGTAGTTGGCTCGTCATTTGCCACTGGTTCTGAGCGTACCTTATGGTGCCAGCAATAATCCTTTCGCAGCTCATTTGCCTCGCCTGTTCCCGCCAGAATCCCAGGGTCGCATTGGTGGGATCAGAATCAGGCTGTTTTTGCAGGGCACGATAGATCAAGGGTGATTGGTCATAGGCGGTTGCATCTATTCTCAGGTCCTGAGCTAGGTCGTAGCAAATCATGACCGGCAAAGCGGTCCCCATCCATTGGTGTTCAGGCTCACCCTCAAATGCAATGGGCGTCACCAGAACCACCTTTTTCGTGGACTTGGGCATGGAAGCAACGGGGTCCTCTTTTGGAGGCGCTGGCTCGAGCGGTGACCGGTTGGGGATGATATTCAGCAACAGCAACAGGGTTAAGCCCAGGTTTGCCGGAACGCCAATACCCTCGACCCAGGTCCACTTCTTGTTCCAGAAATTGGCGCCGCGAACGTAGGCTATGGTCGCTACGGAAGGGATCAGGCTCAGGAGGACCAAAAACACCACTTGAGGGGCATTTTTCGAAATATCAAACCGAGCAACCAGCCACTCTGTGAACTGAATCAGGCCCCATCCTACGCCACAGTAAATACTGAGAATCTGGGGCACACGTCGTTCAAGTAAACGTAGCCAAAACCCCTTAGCAGGCTCACGATCGGTCATTCAAACTCCCCATGCAACGTCTGTTGCTCATTGTAACGTGAAAACGGAGATCACAGATTCAAGTTGCATGCTTTTTGGTGCCGGATGCCTTGGCGGCTGTAAAACTTGACTCAATCTCTTGTGAGACGCTTGAAGCTCATTTACTGCGCCATCCATATTGGAATCAGAATCATGGAGGTGATCATGAAGGCGCGCAAGTTAGATATTTCATGGCCTATGGCTTCCATGGCGGACATCGCTTTTCTGTTGATTGTCTTTTTCATGTTGACTTCAGCCATGTCTGCCGATCGTGGCATACGCCATGCACTTGCATCCGATTCCGAAGGTGCGCCACTTGCTGCTTTGACCATCAGGGTTTATGCACATGGATTCACTCTTAATGACCTTCCCATGGACAACAATCATCAGCTGGCTGATGGGATACAGGAATTATGGGCGCAGGGACATCGCGCGCCGATCATTGTCATGACGGAACCCGACGCATCCTACCAGCAGTTGATTGATGCCGTTGATGCCATCCAAAGGGTGGAGCACCGAGTTCGAACCACCTTGGAAACCCACATTGCAACGGCCAGAGACCGAGACTTATTTCTCAAGTCCAGACAATAACCGGCAAAATATTTAACCAAATGGTTGACAATTGATAGTAGGCGCGTCTATATTCAACCACGAGGTTGAATATTATGGCTTTTGACCACAAGTTGCTGGATCGCGTGTTTGCGGCACTAGCTGATGGCACGCGTCGTCAGTTGGTGCATGCACTGGCCCAAGGAGATCGGACCGTTTCCCAGCTTGCTGAGCCTTTTGATATGTCGCTGGCTGCGGTGTCGAAACACCTTAAAGTGTTGGAACGGGCAGGGTTGATAAGACGCCGAATTGACGGCAGAACGCATACCTGTAGCTTGAATCCGGAATCACTTACACAGGCATTGGATTGGATCGCCATTTACCGCAACTTCTGGACCCAGCGCATAGATTTACTTTCAGAAATAATCGACAAGGAGAACGAAGATCATGTATGAACTGCAATTGCAGAAACACTTTCCAATATCGCCCTCGGAGCTTTTTGCTGTTTGGCGTGATCCAGAATGGATACGCCGGTGGTTTGCGCCAGGTGCATTGACGGTTCCTGAAGCCGATGTGGACTTTCGTGAAGGGGGCAAGTACCGCATCGTGATGCAGTCCCCTGATCACGAGCAGTTCATTGTTTCCGGAACTTATCTTCAGATCGTCGAAGGCGAGCAACTTCGCTTTTCCTGGCAGTGGGAAGGGAGCCCCGTAGTCACAGAGGTGACGTTACTCTTTACTTCTGATTCGAATGGGTGCAAGTTGGATTTGACCCATCGTCAGTTTCCGGATGTCGAGTTGCGTGATAAGCACGAGGATGGCTGGAACGGATGCTTGGCCAAACTCACCGATCTCGTTCAAACAGAAGGATGCCGCTCATGAAGCTTTATTACAGTCCCATATCTACCTATTCACAAAAAGCCCTGATGGGTTTGTATGAAAAGAATGCCGCGTTTGATCGCGAAGTGGTCAAACTCACCGATCCGGATAGTCGCGCTGCATTCTCGGAACTCTACCGCGTCGGGAAGGTACCCCTCTTGGTCCTCGACGACGGGTACAAGATCCCTGAATCCAGCATCATTATCGAGTATCTGGAAGGCCACATAAGTGGAGGTACCAAGCTCATTCCTAGCGACAAGGACGCGGCGCGCAAGGTGCGTTTCTTAGATCGAGCATGCGACTTGTACTTGAACAATGCAACCACAACCCTTTTGTTCGACATGATCAAGTTCAGGCCATTCCTTGAACAGGACTTGGAAACAGCCCGCAAACACTTAGGCATCGCTTGTGATCATCTGGACAGCGTTCTGGGCGAGCAAGAGTGGTTGGGTTCTGAAGGCTTTTCCATGGCGGATTGTGCGGCCATTCCAACGCTTTTCTACACCCAAGTCGTTCATCCAATCGACGGTTATCAGAACCTGAGCAGGTATTGGGCCCAGGCCCAAAATCGTCCCAGTTATCAGAAGGTACGTGCCGAGTTTGAACCCATCTGGCAATCGATGATGGGCGGCTAGCAGAAAGATGGAACTGTGTGTCCCGGAAGTCTGTGCGGCTTCCGGGCACGTTTCCCCCAATCACCCGCCAAACATTCGCTCATTTATTGGCCTGTAATTTGATGAACCGGTATGTGTGCATGATCAACTGATGGAGGGAGGCTGAATCTTCGATTCGGTTTGGCGCCAATTTCACATGGCGCATGTACTTGCCGGTACCCTGGAGCAGTTCGTATGGATCATCGATTACGGCGCCCGGGAAAAACCCCACGTTCACATGATTTGTGAAGGCATTCACATAGGCAAATGCAGCATCACCCACACAAGCCGTGGGATGGCCATCGTGCAAGAGCTCGCAAACGTCTTCGCCGCAGTCGCGCATGATGCTGAACCAATGCATGGCGATCGACGACAAGTCGGGAGCTTGTGCAGCCATCCACCTGTCAATGGTCGGATCGCGTCTCACAGCTGATGGGAACCTCAAAATTCGAAACGACATTTACCAGCTATATCTACACGATAAACTTGTCATTCGTCCAATAAGCGCACCACCGAACTGATCAAAGTGGGCGTCGTCTAACAGATTCGTGCCGTTGAATACACCTTGCCAGTGATCTGAGAATCGGTAGGACACCTGCGCATCCCATGCCGCATAGCTAGGGACATCGCCGCGGAAAATCCCGCCCGCAGATTCGTATCCATCACGGTGGGTGATCCGCGTGGAAACGTTCCATTGGGATCTTCGAAACACCAGTCCGCCACCGATCGATTGGCTTGGCGCATTGGAGACCAGGTTAGCGTCTTCGGTTTCGAAATCCAACCAGTGGTAGGTGACATCAAACTGCCACGCGCTCGACGGGACCCAATTAACGGTGATTTCTGCGCCCGTAAGGTCAACTTGTCCCGCATTGGTGTAGCTGAGCGTGAGGATGGGCGAACCATTTTCAGCATTTGAAAGACCTGCGTAGAACGGACCAAGCGCGTTTTGCAGGGCACCCAGTATCACCTGCTGCAACGCGTCTGGCAGTCCCGCCGGCAACTGGTATGGGGCAATGTTGGGATTAACGCCCGGAGTCAACTCAGTGACGAAATCATCTGCATCGCTGCGGTACAAATTGGCGGTGACAAACCAGGTATTGTGGATATTACCTCGGTACCCCAACTCATACGACTCAATACGCTCAACCATCAAAGACTCATTGCCCAATGCCAACAGGGGTGTCAAACCGAAATCAGTAGGCAGAGGACCGAGAGCCGCCTCCAGAGCAGCTTCCAGGGGTGATAAATCCAAGGTACCTGCTCGAGCATATAAGAAGTAATCGGGAAAACTGGGTGGCTGAAACGCCTTGTTGTAGGTCAACCGCATACTGTGTTGCGCTTGTGGCGTCCAGATAAGGGCCGCTTTGGGAGAATGTCGGCTCTCATGCAAGCTTGAACGGTCATAGCGATCAGCTACAACAAGCTCCCAATCGTCATTGAGTTGCCACGAACCTTGGAAAAACAGCGATTGCTGATCGGCTTTGACGGGTTCCAGAACAGATGATTGCTGGTTACTTGGGTCGCCAGGTTTTGAAGTGTCCAGATCTTGCCAATGATAGCTAGCACCCACGACCAAACTGAATTGGGGACGATCGAACACGGGTTCCCAAGTAAGCTCTGCCTGTTGATCATAACTGTCTTCCCACAACACACCGCCCGAAGCCAGAAAATGTTCATCTTCCGGCGTTTCACGTTCGCTGCGCCAAAAACTGAAATGAACGGTGTTGCACGATGCAGCTAACCTTGCCCAAGGTCTTTCCACCTTGCGGATATGTCCTCTACCGATGTCGGCCACACCCACGAAGTTCTCCGCGATACCGGTCCCTAACTCGGCGGTCACTACCCAGTCTGGATTGGGTTTGAAATCGGCACGCAGTGAAGCAGTCCTGCTCTCCAATCGGGTATCTAAGAAGACCGGTGTGCCGTCCGGTCGAGTGCCGGGGCGATCCAAGGGGATGACTTCAAAAGGTACACCCTCATATTCAATCGGATCTTCCATGGTCCTCGATTGCTCCCACTGATTAGCGGCAAAAGTGCCCATCTTAAGGCCCACGGACCATCGATCTCCCATTTGCCAATTGTGATGTAGCTGTGCGCCCCAGCTGTTTTGCTCGCCGAAATTGAGTTGAAGACTGCCGCCAGGATTGGCGCCCGGACTCTTGGTTCTGATATCTAACACGCCATTAAACGCATTGGCGCCATAGAGCGCCGAACCGGGTCCATGCACCAGCTCAATGGATTCAATCTCGTTGGGACTCAGACCCACCGTGTACCATTCCTGGTTACCCAATTGCGTGACCGCTGTATTTCGTCCGTCAATCAAGACAACCACACGCCGATTGAGAAACGAGTTCAATCCACGCGTGTTGAGATTGAAGTCGAATGTGCCGGTTTGACTGATCTGAACCCCAGGCAGATGGTTCAAAGCGAACGGTAACTGGCCTGGCTGTCCGCCCGCTTCCAAATCGAATCCCCGTAGAACTGAAACAGCGGCAGGTGCCTTGTAGATACTCTGGCGCCTACGCGAAGCGGCCGTCACGACGATGGCATCATTAAAGGCGATTGCGGTGTCCAAATCAAGGCGGTATGGTGTGATTCCGGTGGAATTAACTTCCACGTTATGTTCTTGAAGAACACCGGATTCATCTGCCACTCGAATCGTGTAAACACCAATTTTTAAGTTATTTACGTGAACAGTCGTGGTGTTTTCAATTTCTTTAGAGAACACGAGGTTGTGCTCTTTATCACGTACTTCGATCAACACAGTACGCGGCCCACCGACCACTTCAATCTCCAGTGCGCCGGCTTCGATTTGCAGGAAACAATAGGCACACCAAATGAAGAACTGCATCCGGAGCCTCATAGAATCGCGGGATAGTTCTAGTTTCGGTTATGCGGACCCGTCCGTCAAGTATGCGTATGGCACCGGTTCGCGAGCGTAGAGTATTTGAGACGATAACCTTAGTTAAGAAATAGGAGTGACTTACATGCAAAGAGTTGGGCGGGTTGCGCAACTGGTCTATGCTTGGGTCACGATCACCTATCATTGATGTAGGAAGAATGCTTCAGATGACGTATAAAAACGGCAAAAAGGATATGTTCAAGGCCGAGCAAGCTATTTTGGCCGAGGCACAGCGGCGTTTGACTTCAGAGGATCAGGAAATCGATTGGCGGGACGCCTATGCAGCGCTGTGTGATCACTTCTCTTTGTTGTTGCGCGATGCGATGAAGATCACTTCGGCGGGGGATCTGAGCTACCACCGTTTGATTAAAGCCAAAGAAGAAATCGAGCGCCTTAATCGAGACAACTACAATCTCGCGATATTCGATGCCCTTACGGGTGTGCACAATCGGCATTATCTTTTGGATCAGTTTGGCAAGGAATACGCTAAAGCTCAGCGGTACAAATCGCCCTTGGCGTTGGTCTTGATGGACCTGGATCACTTCAAGCAAATCAATGATGCATTCGGCCATCAAGTAGGAGATGAAGTGCTCCGAACGGTTTCCGCCCGTGTGAGAGATCATGTGCGACAACAGGACACGTTCGGTCGTTATGGCGGCGAGGAGTTTCTATTGATCCTCCCTGGCATTGATCGGGACGACGCATCGCTTGTGGCGGAAAAAATTCGCAAGATTGTAGATTCCGAAACGGTCGAGGTTGGCGAGCTTGACATCACGGTGACTGTGAGTATGGGTCTTGCCCAATACACACCCGCCTACGACACAAACCAGGACATTTTCTTGTCTCGAGCGGATAACGCCATGTACATGGCCAAAAGTAGAGGGCGAAACCAAATCGTTATGGACGAGTTGGCCCCTTGATGCACTGGCCGCGAAGCAATGCGACTGATATATTGATGGCCACTGAGGGCAATTCATGGAAGACCTGATCATCGGCAAAACCAAATACACGGTTGCGGTCACATTCTCCGCCGCTTCAGGTCAATTGGAGATGGAGGGTTCGTCCTATCCTGAAAACGCATTTGAGTTCTTTGGCCCCGTATTTCAGTGGATTCGGACTTACATCGAACAGACCAAACAGCGGATAGAACTCACGTTGAAGTTCGATTACCTCAACACCAGCTCATTGAAATGCATCATCGACCTCTTCAAGATTCTAGAGTCGCATGTTGAAAACCAGGGCGAGGTGATCGTGAAGTGGTATTACGAGCCTGATGATGAAGACATGTTGGAATCCGGAAAAGAAATTGCCGAGGATGTTCGCGTCCCCATCCGCTTCTGTGCCATTGAAGATGTTGTCGATCGCTAGAGGCGGATCCCTATTAGGGTGATGTCGTCGCGCTGCGATTCCCTGCCCATATGACGATTCAGTTCGTGTACCAAGGCGTCCCTCTGTGAAGCGATGTCCCAAGTGGCGATTTGCACCAGTAAGGACTTTAGGGCTTTGCTGCCGTACTTCTTGTTGTTTCGATCATTTTGGTCCGCAAAACCATCAGTGGTCAGGTAAATCATGTCGCCACTGCTCACCTGACATGTCTTGTTCTCATAAATCGTGCTGTTGCTGCGGGTAAAGCCACCGATGGCTCGGTTGTCGCCCTTCACTTCCTCCAAGGTGGGCGGATCTGACTGACACCGTACGAGGTACAGGGGGCGTTTGGCGCCTGCATAGATGAGGGTCTTCTTGTTGGGGAACCATTGGCATAAAGCCACATCCATACCTTCGGACGGTTGATCGGAATCCGATCCACCCTTCAGTCGGTTTCGAATAAGCGCGTCCAATCGCGTCAAGATGCTAGCTGGATTGGGTGAAGGTGTTTGACTGGCGATTTGGTCGAGCATGGATAGTCCTACGAGGGAAAGAAATGCTCCAGGTACGCCATGCCCCGTGCAATCAACGACACCAACCAACAGCCCTTCCGCTTCGCGCAACCAAAAGAAGTCACCCGACACGAGGTCGCGTGGTCGAAAAATGACAAATCTGTCTGTGAAATGTTTGTCCAACACGGACTCTGCAGGCAATATTGACGATTGAATGCGCTGCGCGTAACGGATACTGGAAAGGATCTGTTGGTTTTTTTCTTCAATCACCAAGGTACGCTCGGCCACCCGCTGTTCCAGTCGTTGTGAATAGCTTTCCATTTCTGCATACAGTCGCGCGTGCTCCAATGAAATGGCTGCCTGGGTGCCCAGCCACTCTAGGATGCCCAGTCGAGCTGGCGTAAAAGCATGGGTGAATGCATTGTTCTCCAAGTACAAAAACCCCATTAACTGACCCTTCAGGTGAAGGGGCACGCAAACTAGTGAATGGGTTTGATGGGCATTCAGATACGGGTCATTGGCAAAACGCGGGTCTTTGTGTGCATCGTCTAATACAAGGGATTCACGTACCCGCATAGCATAGTGCAAAGGACCCATAGCCAGTGCCTCTCCCCGATGAAACTGCTCTTGGTCGGTTTCATGCTTGCCACCTCTGATCAAACACGCAAGTTGCAGTTGGTCGTCCCGTGCAAAAACGAGTGCGCCCATTTGGGCACCGGCCGACTCCATGGCCATCACCAAAACGGTTTCAACAAGATGATCTTCACGCATTTCGCCACTCAAGGTTTGTGCGCCGTTCAGGACGGTTTTAAGGTCAATGCCTTCTGCGTTTAAGGTGTGTATGGATGTGGGCGCTGACCGCGCTGCACTGGCAGACTTCAGTGCTTTGTGGACCTGTTTCATCTGGGTGCATTTCGCTTCGGCCCCCCACGATCGGTAAAGGCGAATCGCTTCTTCCAGGTAGGCTCTGGCGGCTAACGACTTCCCACTTTCCCACAAGTACACGCCATAGCGTTCATGGGCCAGGGCTTCATCTTGAACAAACCCGTGTGTTCGAGCCTCCTGAATCGCTTGGTCGTAATGAAACACCACGTTTCCGGTACCCATGCTCTTATTCCATTCGGCCTGCATCAGGTGGAAAAGATGGCTGAAGTTCATAGGTCCGTACCGGGCCCACTTTTTCATTGTGGCCAGATGTTTTGACGCCGCTTTGCGTGCATTGCCCTGAAGCGGACCCTCAACCCGAGCACACAAAGTGAGTAGACCATAGAGATGGTATTGCGGTAGAGCCAGTTGTCCTAATGCGCTGTAAATATGGGGTTTTGTGAGGTCTGCTTGCCTCTGGGCCTCATCGAGATCGCCCGCAAGGTATGCGGCCTGCATTTTGGTGACGCGGTAAAGCACCATTTCCGAGGCGTTTAGGGCTTCAGAGAGTTCTTGACTCCAACTAGCCTCGTCGAAAGAATCGTCGGTATAGGATCCAAAACGTTCGGTAAGGCCCTTGTAATTTCGTGTCATTTGGGCGATGGCGTCAAGGCCATAGTAGGTGTACCGCTGAGATTTCGTCCATTGGATCAAGGGCGAAACCCGTTCGAGAATGCTGTCAAGGGGCTGTCCGATGACCCATCGCGTCATCATCTCGAAATGGCTGGCATAACTTGCCCCCAAAAGGTCACCGGACTCCTGATTCAAGACTCGGGCTGCGTTCAGGTAATCGAGGTTCTCGGCCGCAGGACTCATCCAATGGTTGACCACAGCGCCATAAATCAATTGGCATCGGCCGCGGCTCCAACTGTCTTGAAACTCCGTGCTCCACTTCAAGGCAAACCGCGCGTATCGCCGTCCCAATTGATAATTCCCCAAAGCGCTGCCAGTGACGACCGCAAAGTTGATGAAGGCTACAGAACTAATGGAGCGGATACCATTGCGAAGGGTAATTTCGACCATCGTGAATGTGACCAACCCGTAAAGATCGGAGTTGAGAAGGTAGGCAGGTGCCTGAAGGTTGCCACAGATTTCCATGGCCAACGCCATCTGGTCGTCGGCCATTTTGTTCATGTCGGTAAGCTTGAATCGGTGTCGCAAAAGCAATAAACGGATACGAATCAGGGAGAGACCCAGCTGCCATTTTTTGGGGATTCTAGGAATCTTCACACCCAAAAGGGCCAGCGCTTCAAGACCAAAAGCCACGGCTTGATCAGAGCGATCGCGATGAGTATTTAGGACCACCTTCAGATTCAAAACCCGTGCGTGATCATAGGTCGAGTGAACTTTCTCAAACAAAACATTAAAGTGCGACTCGGCGCGATCAAACCGGCCGGAAAGATAGGCGCACTCCGCTGCCGTCAAGAAGAGTTCAAACGCGAATGGATAATCGCTTTGCCACCAGTTCTGTAAGAACATGGTGAGTGCGTCTTCCAGGAAGTCTGAAGCGGCTTGGTTGGCGCCCGATGCCTGAGCCTTGCGACCGGCCCGAAGATTCCATCGACACGCTTCGGCCTGATCAATGTCATCTGGGCGCCAGGCCATGCCAGCCTTCAAGTGAAACAACAAATCGTTGAGCACTTCGGTGTCGCTCATCCACCTTACCTGGAACACCTGAGACAACTCGAAATGCATGCGGCTAATGGTGTTGTGTGGCTGAAGTGATAGTGCGGCGGCCCGAATACGTACGTGTGAGAAAGCGTAGGTAGAAGCTGTGTCGGGTTCTGAATGGATCAGTTCCAATTGAGAAAACAAAGCCAGCTTGTCTTCCAGTGTGGGTGCCAGATCAGGTAACTCGGCCAGGATCGATGCGTCGAACCGGTTTCCAAGAGCGGCCGCCATACTCAGCACATACTGGTCTGCTTCATCGAGACGCTTGAGTTTTTGCAAAACGAAATCGACAACGTTCTGTGTCACCTCGACTTGCATGAGTTGTTCCTCATGCCATTGCCATCCGTCTTCGATATCGAGCCAGATCAGAGATTGTCGATGCATCTCCATGAGTAGCTGATGCACAAAAAAGGGATTACCGTGCGTTTTGTCTACGATGACTTGAGCCAGTCCCTCAACACGGCCGGAAGGAATAGCCAAGCTGTCTGCAATAAGTTTCGCAAGATCCACCACATCCAGACTACTCAAAGGAACCGTCAGCAGGGGAACACCCGCTTCCTCAACACCCAGCAAGAATTGGTTGAAGGGGATATTGGGTGTTTCTCGATCGTCTTGGCTTGTGGCTACGACCATCAAGTGCGTGTTCTGCGACTGGCGAAGAATCCATTCGAGTAGTTCCAGACTGGCCGAGTCGGACTGGTCGAAATCGTCCATCACCAAAATGAGTGCTTGTTCCTTTCGAGCGAGGCAATTCAAGAATTGCTGAAACACAGTAAAGAAGCGGTTCTTGGATTGGTGTGCTTGCAACTGGGGTACTTTTGCTACTTCGCCCAATAACTCCCCAAGGATGGGCACTGCTTCAACAAGCACGGCTGCATTGGCCCCCAGCGCCTGTTGGATGGTCTTTCGCCAGAAGTCCCGCACGTCGTCGCTCAAACTCATAACCCCTTGCACAAATTGGGTGGCCGCTTGAAGGAGCGGTTGGTAAGGTCTGATCTGACCTAATTTGTCGCCTTGACCCACCAAGACGTGATCGCGCGCCTGTTTATCTTGGAGCGCCATGGCGAGAACGGTTTTGCCGACACCGGGGGGTCCGCTGATCCAAATCAGTTCACAGCTTCCAGATCGCACTCGAGCTAGTGCTTGATCCATCAGTCTCAATTGGCGATCACGCCCATATAAGCGGGGGGAAAGCCGGAACTGATGTGAATGAGCTTGGTGCTTGACAAAAAACGCAGTCAGGTTCCCATGTTGGCTCACATGGGATAGTGCGGCATTGAGATCTTGAAGTAGGCCGTAGCTGCTTTGATACCGTTGGTCCGGCGATTTGGATAACAATACATGCACCAATTCGCTCAACGGGCTGGGCACGTTGGGAGCCCATTGATGGCAGGGAACTGCCGCTTGTGTTAAATGCGCGTGCACCATCGCCGCAGGATCTTCGCCATTGAACGGAATTTGACCCGTCAACAACTGGTAGAACAGGCAACCCAGCGCGTAGAAATCAGCACGGTAGTCCGGCGTTTGAGCGGTGCGACCCGATTGTTCTGGTGCTTGATAGGGAAGGTAGCGATTCGTCCAGGGATGTGTCACTTGAGCCTTGAGGGCTTGAACGCGATTCAAGTCACTCAAATACACCGAATGGTCAACGAACCAGATTGCATTTGGGTTGAGCTGGTAATGGGCGCATCCCGCCTGGTGCAGGCTGGCCACTGACTGGACAATGGCTATCGCTCGTTTCAGGAACAACGCCATGTCTGCGACAGGTTGACTCAGAAAAGATACAAGCGGCGTTTGGTTAACAAATGGCCAAATTAAGACAGCGCGGTTGGCATACTGCGTGAAACCAATGGGCTGCAGAGCTTGGCCATCTCCAAGTGACTTTGCTCGATCGAATTCGTCCCGCAATACGGCGCTTTCTTCCCAGGTGGGGTGGGTTTGTCGCATCACTTTGATCAGTACCGGTTGTTCTTCGGAAGCCGTTTTGAAGTACTGAAAATCTGAGTCTTGATGCCAGATTTCCCACGTTTCGGGAGTTTGAAGACGAATCAATGACAGAACCTCTCAGGAGGCGACGTTCAGGTGGTGGGTGGTTGCGCGTGCATCTTGTGTAGCTGCACCAAGTAATAGGCATCCAGTAAGGCTGTCGTCGTGCAAATTGCCCACAGGAAGGTATTCTCCGGCCATTGAAGTAATACCGCCACACTGATCAGACCGGTTCCCAAGCCCTTGCTCCATCCAGCAGCTTTGGAATAATGCTTGGGATTGGTGGCGTTGACGATCATCAAGCAATAGGCTGCTGAGAAAACGAGGTTGTCCCAATAAGCGGAGATCGTCCCGATCGGGGTCTCATAGTGACTTTCGGCCAAACCCACGATCAGTGCAAACCATGCAACAGTCAGAAACAAGATGAGTTTCTTTGAATGGTCGCGCAAAACCGGTGTTTTCAGCTGTTTCCACCCATAACGGAGCAGGGAGTAGAAAATGAAGCAGTCCAAAAAGAACCAAGCCGCATAGCCTATGGTTACGATCTTGCCCATGTTGGGTTGATAAATGAAGCTCCAGATGAATTCCCAACCAATGTTCGCAGTCACACCGATGATCGGTATTTCTACTACTTTGTTCACGCGGATGTTGTAGATCACCACCACATAGACAACCACCCACAAGGCGCATCCTGTGATGAACAGAGCAAGCATCAGAGGGGAATAGACGTCTGTATTCAACCAATGGCTCATTTGGGTTCTCCTTCTATGATCCAGGTGATAAGTCAGGCCAGTTGCCGCGTAATGAAGGAGGTATCTCAAAGGCAACCTGCTTCTCGCCATTCCATGAAATCACCAGTCCCTGTAGCAGCTTTTCGCTGAACAACGAGACCACCTTGCGAAACCGAGGGTCTTCGATTTCCAAGCTTGTTTCGATACGGAAGATCACTTCCAATGCCTTGGTGAGCACCTCATCCAACCAGGAATGTTTGTCAGGCACGCCTAACCATTGGATCATTTGAGGGTCCATCAGTTGATGCATCAGCAGAATGGGCATTTCCTTGAGCGTGTTGCCCAAAACGATCTGTTCCAGAAATGCCAGCAACGAGGCAGTCAATTCGCGGCCAGCTTCTGATGTTCCGAACTGACGTTCTCTGATTCTTGCCCAAAGGGCCCTGGCGGAGGCCAAATCGGGCATTAGTAGACGCTCGTCAATACCGAGTATGGCGCCCACCGCATTCCAGGCATGCAAATAGGCAAGCTCCTGCGCCTCACTAACGTCTATTTTGAGAATCTTCAACCCTTCCAGTGTTTCTAGCGAGAACGCCAGCAGCGTGCCTGCCATATCTTCCTGATTGATGGGTTCTCCGTAGTTGGCTACATCCCAATTCTGCTGTTTGAGGAAGGTTCGAATCGAGGCGTGAATCAGTCGGATCTTTTGCGTCGTGACCAAACCTGCCCCTTGGGGTCCTAATCCACCTGGCGCCATGACGTTGAGCAAAAACTGGGCTGTTTCCATGATTCGTCGTGTCAGAGGCTTAAGGTTCTTGCCCTTGCCCATCAATCTGCCCGTACTGAATAGCACCTCGGCACCCCGATGCGCTGCATAACATTCCGGTAGTGACTTACAGAACAGAACCAAAACACATTCGGCTCCACAGGCTTCAAAGAACTGTTCACCTGTTTGTACTTTCCCCATGTCAACCCAGTTTGGAAGTTGGGCTGTCGTGTGGAAGTAGTCCTGTATTTCTTGCGGCAACCCTGGGGGCAAGGGTGAACTGTTGGAAACCAGTTGGTCAAGCAGCTTGTCGATGGTCCATTCGTATGCGGTTCCGCGATTCAAGACACCAGCGACCGCAGTGTCCGCAAGGGGATCGGTCGTTAATCGCATGCGGTCTAAAAATGCATCGCTCAGTACATCTGTCATGTCGTGCCCTCCGTGTTTTGCTGTTTTGTGGGTAGTTTGCCAATGGTCACATGAACTTCGAAACGATCGTGTCCCTCATCATGGGGAAAAAACATAGCCTTCAACTTGCCATCACTCCAGCGGGCCAATTGCATCAGACCGATGCCGCCGCCTGGTCCTGAAGAAGGTTGTTTCAACGTCGCCTGCACGTTTTTTTTGAGTCGATCGCCAGCGGCGTCTAGTTGGTTGAGTCTAATTTGCAAGGCGGCTACTCGGCCCTTTGTGACCAGGTTTGATGCTGTAACCGTCCAAGTTGTCTCGCTATCGAACAGTTGCAGTTTGCCAATGCCAAGGGATTCTCCGTTGTTGAGCGGCGCTCGAAGATCTGAGTGGTGCAGCATGTTTTGCCCTAATTCAATGACCGCACGTGACAGACGTCTTATGGGCAGATCCGGGTCGATGATCTGTGGCAGACCCTCGGTGATCGCCACCAGCAACGATTGAAACATGGGCCCTTCCAGCGCCAGCAGGCACCTAGGGGTATCTTCTTGTGTTGATTTGACTTCCACGATCTGGTCCGTTTGGATTTACCTCATCCTAGTCTCCCCGCGCAATGGACTCAACAGGAAGTTGCAAATGATCTTGTCAACGAGCCGAATCCCTTTCCGTGATTTGGGAATTACTCGTTCACCCTCTTCTTTCGGTTCAGCCGAGTCTGAAAGGTTGTGGGTGGCCAGGTCCGTGTAAACACAAGGTCAAACTTAATACGTTCCCGGACAGAAAAATCTGGGCGTCGAGGATAATGTATGAGGAGGTCTAACATGACTGGGAAATGGGCATTGCTGGTAGTGTGGTCAATGGCGGTCCTCGGCCAAGACGCTCGCATAGATCTAACTCGGGACTTGGCTCGCCTTCGAAGAGGCGATGCGCAAGTGGATGTGTATCAATTGCGGTTGGCCTACGCACGATCCGAAGCTTATGAACCCTACGGGTTGGATCACGGTGACTTCGAAGATCAAATTAAGCAAGCCATTGAAAAGGAGGATTTTGAAGGTGCCTTGAACCATGTGGTCGAAGCGCTTGAAACACATCCTCTTTATCCCGATTTTTACTTGCTTGCCCGAATTTGCCATGAATCGCTTGGTCATCAGGATATGGCAAAGAACTATCAATCCGTGCTTCAAAGTATGTTTGACGCCATCGTCGACGATGCTTTCTGTACCGATCCGAATCAGCCTTGTTTGGTAATTGCCACCTATGAAGAGTACTTTGTATTGAGTGCACTTGGTCTCACCTTCAAATCGCAATCGTTGACAACCTGTGCGAACAGAGCGTGCGACGAACTCACCGTGCTAGACCCTGAAAGCGGAGAAACAATCTCGCTCTATTTCGACATCACGTTGCCCACCGAATGGTTAACGGAACGGTTAACCCCCCAGGAATAGGTGTGCATTTGGATCACAGACCAGTTCTGTCGCGAAACCTATTCTGTTAGTGGGAATGCACTTGTACCGGAAAGCACGGTTCTTGCCTGATCGCCCCACAACAGGAATCCAGCCCAATTCATGTCATCGGAATGGGCCATGATCCAGGCTCCCTCAGACCAAGTATTTGGGAACAAGCTTCGAACCGTGTGTGTGACCTTACCGTTAGCCGGGATATTGTTCAAGGCGACTTTAGCCAGTTGCTCGCCCGAGTCGCTGTACAGATTTAACGTGATGTTGCCCGTGACGTCGCTGGTATTTACGGCCACCAGGCCCACCCATTCATCCTCGTTTCGGGGTACGCGATCGAAAATCCAGCTGGCTTGGGACTGAGTCGCCGCATTCAGGCCGACTATGAAGCGATCGGGCAAGTGGTTGGCTGATCCGAAAAGTTCATACCCCACCAAGGGGAGATCCGAGGTCACATCCATCCAAGCTGTTCCATCAGGCAGGCTGGTTTGGTTGTCGGATAAGAGGACGATCTTTTCACCTGCGGCCACCGAACGGTCCACGACCTCGACAACGGTGCCCGATGGGTCCACGTACCGCTCAGTGACTTGAGTGGCTTGTTCGTTGGGGTTCAAATACACCATGCCCGTCCAAAACAGGTCAGTATCTTGCGCCACATGTAGAAATCGTAACTGGGTGGCACCGCTGGACCAAACCGGCAAAGCTGCCTTGGCCGAACCGTCCTGATAAGCAAACCACTCCATCATGGACAATTGATCCAAATCCCCTTGTCCTGTGATCCATGGTGGTGGTTGGGCAGGCCAAAATGATTCGGTCGATTCGCTGTTTTGGGTCCATCCATTTCCAAATCCCGACCAATTTGTCGCTTGGTCTGGCCCGACTAACTGAACTGATTGACCGACAGGTCCCACGTTGACGGCCGCCACATGGGTTTCGAATAGTGATGTATCTGCAGCGACATGAGGTACCACCCAGTTGGCTGAAACATGGTCGGTGGGACGATAGGCAGACTGAGTGCCCGGGCCGACCATATCCACGTGAATCGCTAGTTTCTCAGAGCTGGTGACTTTGATCCACGCCAACCGTTCTCTTAGATCGGGGAACCATTCATCGCTGGTCGCTCGAAGACTCGAGTACGGAGGCAAGGCGCGTGCCAATGGGGTGGGGCCGTAAGAAATACCAATATTGCTGATCCCTTCCACATGGAGCTGAGCAGCTTTGGGGCTGGGATTAACCATGCTGATCAGCGTGTGGCCCTGTTCATGTTGTTCCAACTCAGGGATTACGTATACTCGATCGGCGGGTGCCGCCATTTTCTCGTGGATCCACGCCACCGCTCGTGCTACCACCGTATCGGTTCCCACAGCCACGTCATCGGGTGTGAGCCATATCTCTTCATCGACTGGTGAGCCGCGATGGGTCAAGTAATCGTGATCTACGGTCAGATAACCGCTTCCGGTTGCTTTTTGATACCACCAATTGGAAACCGGCAACACGGGATTATCGGATGACGTAAAGCCGCCATTGGTGGCTCTGCCAAAACTCCTAACACGCTCATGGGCACGGATGCGGATCGACTCCCAGTCACCATTGCTCTGTGCGCCCGGGCCGGTGAGCACGGCTATGGGTTTCTGGTAGGCTTCGGTGCTGGAGCTGAAGGTAAAGCGCCGTTCAGAGAATTGGGGGTGGGGTTTCACGGACCAGAAATCATCGGGATCGTTGCCGCGGACATCAAAGGCGCATAAACGCATGATCTTGTTAAACAACAACGCGTAACCACGATGCGCCATCAACATATAACCGCCCAGATTACGGCGAAAATCAATAATCAGAGCGTCCGTGTCATGAAGCTCCTGAATGGCGCTGTAAAACTTGTTTTCGATATCCACGGCCGTACTCGTGCTCCAGGAACCGACGTAGATGTAGCCGATGTGGGTGCCGTCCATACGGCCCCAGGTTAGATGGTCATTGGTTCGCCAGTCCGGCATGGCCACGCCCGCAACGGGTAATTGCTCATTGCCATAGGTGTAGCCTGTTTGATTCACCAGTAATGAAGTGGGCAACGAGACCACTTCTCCGGTGTCGTGCCTTCGGATATCGATCGTGTCAAACAGATGCCAATTCTCTCCTGCTGCCATCACCAGACACTCTTTCATTGCTTTGGGCGTGCTGCCAGCGCCGCCGTTGCGGCGGATTGGGAGCTCTGCGGCAAGTAACTCATCGATGAGGTCAGGCCAGGGAATGCCATCGTACCCCAGTACAATGTCCCCAGGCTTTAAGTCCAACACGTGGGGTTGTGCCACGCGATAGACCAACGCGGTGCCATCTGCAAGCGGGGTCAAACTGGCTCCGAAATGGGATGTGTCGCCCCACGCACCAACCACCATTACAGGCACACCCGGTTGCAGGGGGGTGCCCCATACCACCGATAAATCGGCGATGTTGGTGTGCAACTCCTCCAGTTGCTGCATGAAATGCGTCATGATCCCGGCGAAACGGCCTCGACTGACCCCGGCAGCTATCTCATCACGGTACCGGGCGCGGATCTCATCAATGGTGATGTTCGTGTTGTGAAACGCGCCGTAGTGATCGTGAATATCCTGCCAAACATAGTCAAAGAATGCGAGTTTGTCTGCCGTCGATAAGCCTGTCACCCAAGTGGCATCAATCGCCGAAGCCCAATCATGGGCCGAATAGTGGCCTGGCGTTTTTATGACATGGGACACATCCACCATTTCGTGGGGCTCAAGGTACCGGCCGATCTCCGCGACATAGGGCGTTTTCTCAGAAACCATTAAACCGACAATGACGAGAATGAACATGTGTGCCCCCCTTTGCGTCTCTTGTTGATCTTAGGCAAGAAAACGCACGAGTCACGCAAAAGATGCCGGGTTTGAGTACCTATACTTAAGCGCCCGCATAGACCAACCAACCCCATAAAGAACAGGTGGGAAGCGAGCGAACTTACTTCCCAAACCCAGTTCAAACAACGTGTTCAATCATTGGTTTTGGTGCACCTGAGGTTATGATGACACTTACGTTTCCTGCAGAGATCGAACATGGATTCATTACTGGGCACAAAAGTCGGGCATATCCGAATCATCAGCCAGTTGGGTGCTGGCGGGATGGGCGAAGTGTATGTGGGATATGACGAAAACCTGGAGCGACGCGTAGCCGTCAAGGCCGTCCATCGAGACCGTCGCATTCATGAACATGCTCAAGCGCGATTGGTCCAAGAAGCTCGTATACTGTCAAAACTCGAACATCCCCACATTTGCCGGCTGTATGACCTGATCCAGCATGGGGACGGTGAGTTCCTTGTCATGGAATTGCTTGACGGTGTGAGCTTGCGTCAACACATGAAGAGCGATTTGAAGCATACCGAAAAACTACGCATTGCCATGCAGGTCTGTGAGGCGTTGGCTGCAGCCCATGCTCGCAACATTATTCATCGTGATCTGAAGCCAGAGAACATCATGGTGACTTCAGATGACACCGTCAAGATTCTTGATTTTGGATTGGCACGGTCGGATGTCGATCAGCAAGCGTCCACCCTGGAGCAGCTCCCATACGGACAAACCCAAGTGACTGAAAGCATGTCGGCCGTCCTGCAAACACAGTTGGGAACCATCAAGGGAACGATCCGCTATATGAGCCCAGAACAGGCACGAGGCGAGACGGCAACGGCAGCAAGCGACATGTATTCGTTTGGGCTGCTCCTACAAGAATTGTTCATGCACGAAAATCCCTATCCTACAGGTCTGACCGAAGAGGCCCTCTTGTGGCGCGCCATGAATGCGGAAACCAGAGAACTAAAGGGTTTGGATGACGATTTAACGCAACTTATTCAACGGCAAAAGAGTGTCTCCCCCTCCCATCGCTTGACCGCTTCGGACTGCGCCATTCGGTTGCAATGGATAAGTGACCAACCCAAACGAAAACTTCGACGCTTGGCCTTGGCTTCCTTTGTGATGGTGTTGATCTTGGGCACGCTTTTTTCGTCGATAGGGTTTTATCGGGCCAAAAGGGCGGTTCGTGCATCTCAAGAAATTAATCTGTTCTTACAGAACATGCTGGTGGAAGTGGATCCGCGAAATGCAGGTATTGATCTTAAAGTGATTGACTTGCTGGACGACACGGCCCCTGAAATCGATGTCAAATTTGCAGCCTATCCAGATATTCGCAGCGATTTGCACCATTCCTTCGGCAGTATCTATCATGCATTGGGAGATTATGAGAATAGTTATCAGCATCTGAAAGTGGCTCGAGACACACGCCTCGCTCGAAATGGTGCCAGCGACAAAGCGACCCTCGAATCGGGAAGTGAGATGGTGCTTGTGTTGCTCGCCCTCGGACGCAATGACGACGCGCTGACCCTGGCCGATGAGATCCATACCGACTGTCTTCAAACATACGGAACTGACCGAGAAGAGACATTGATGGCTGCAAACAAACTGGCTACTGCTCACTGTTTCCTTGGAAATTATGATGTCGCTGAAACACAGCAACGCGATTTGTTGAAACGAGCCAAACGTATTCTAGGCGATGATCATCTGGAGACCCTTGATATTCAGAATAATTTAGCGGATACATTGCACTCATTGGGAAAATACGAAGAATGTGAACAGTTATTGCGCGACATCATCGAAAAGGACCGTGCAGCTGGAAGAACCGAAAATCCAGATCATCTGGTTGCGTTATTTGGATTTGCGCGCTGTTTGATCGATCTGGGAAGGACGAAAGAGGCCATTGAGATAAGTCGTGACTTGGTGGCTGCTAATGTCCGAGTTTTAGGTGAAGAACACGCGGAAACCATCGCCTCGACGAATATGTTGGCGGGTGCGCTAAGCGTCGATGGCCAACATCAGGAAGCAGAGCTACTGTTGCGGCAATCGCTTCAGATTGCGTCAAGAAAATACGGGCGAACCCATCGCGAAACCATAAGCATTAGTAACTCCCTTGCCGTCGTTTTGGTACAACAGCAACGATTTGATGAAGCCATTCCAATTATGGAGGATGTTATTTCAAGGGATCGTGAAGTGCTGGGTGATGACCATCCGGATCTCATCGCCAGTTATTACAACTTGGCATTTACATTGACATCTGCAGGCAGATTTGATGAAGCCGATCATCACTATCAATTCCTGGATGGCCGCTGTTCTGAGTTATTGAGTACTGGGCACCTGGCTTGCCTCAAGGTGCTTCGTGCCCATACGATCAATCTTTTTGGAATGAAACGATGGGACGAATCCGCGCGTAAGGGATTTGAATTGATGGAACGATGTCGTCAGTCCTTGGGCACAGACAACGGGTTTACTTTGATGTGTATTGAGGAATTGGCAGCACGCTTAAAGGGCATGAACCGCCTTGAAGAAGCAGAGCGATTGGATGCTGAGCTTATGAGAATACGGAACGATCAGCAGGCTGGGAAAGAAAATAATCAGGAACTTTGAGACATTTCCAGAGGTCCAAATTGCAAAAAAAGAGGGGCCGATGAATTCGGCCCCCCAAGATCCTCGACCTCAAGTATTAGTTGTTATGGACGAAGGGACCAGCCGTGCTGGTGTTGCCCGACGCATCGGTGGATTGGACAGAATACTCATAGGACACGTTGCGCGAACCGCGGAACGACATGGAATGTTCCGTAACCAGGTTCGAATCAGAGAAGGGCGCTGAGCCGGTGAAAATGACTACGGAATCCGCGGGTTCATCCGTCGTCCAGGAGATGCGGAAGTTGCGGCCGCCCGTAGAGGCGGACGATACGTTGCTGATCACCGGTGGTGTTACATCACCTGTGCCGTCATTTACGGATACTGATTGGCTGGTCGTGTTCGTGGCGCCATCATTGTCGGTCACGGTCAGCGTGACGTTGTAGGTGCCAGCGCTTGCATAGGCATGGTTGGTTGTCACGCCGCTGCCGCTGGAGTTGTCGCCGAAGTTCCATGCATAAGACACGATGTTGCCGTCAGGATCGTTGCTGCCACTGGCGTTGAATGATGCATTCAAGAGATTTGTGGATACGGTGAACGATGCGCTTGGAGGCAAATTGCCTGTGCCACCGCCACCGACCAGTCCGGCCAGGGCATCTTTGGTCCAACACTGAACACGTCGCGCCTGTTTGGGTGAAAGGTATGAGAGGCAGGTGTCAGGACCGTAGCCCATGATGTTTTCGGGTTGGGTCGCGCCCCAAGAAGTGCCTTGACAGTCCGTACCACCGGGCGCCGAACAGTTGTAGTTAGTCGGTGTGGGTGGCGTGTCGTCGGCAAAGTCACCGCGGATGTCGCCTTCTTGACCACTGGCGAATTCATAACAGTCTGCGCATGAAGTCACTTCGCTGACGCCGTGGTGCGTATGCCACAAGCCCAGACAATGGCCCATTTCGTGGCTCATGGTTTTTCCGCCGGCACCCATGGCAATGTTGTTCATCCACAATCCACCTTGGGCCGTCAGTGCATCTGCGTCCCAGGGGAAGGTGCCGATGCCCAACAACACACCCAATCGTCCTTGCTTCTGGGCAGAGACATAAATGTTGAGATACTGGGTAGGGTTCACGGCGTATTTGGCCTTCATGCCGGCAATGTCTTGGGCGTACTTGCCACTGTAGGAATAGGCCGATATCTCGTCGTAAGCGTCGTCGTTGTGAAACTGTATTTCTGAAACTTGAAACTGGAGTCCGGTGCCATTGTTGGCATAGTCAAAGTTCATTTCATTGATGGAATCCCATACTGTTGACTCGCTAACGCCTCCATTGCCGCTACCGTCACGCATGACGTGTACGACGACGTTAATCGTTAAGCTTTCCATTTGCGTGGCATCTCGGTTGGCCGGGAAGTCACACATACCTTCTGTGGGGCAGCCTGCTTTGTATCGATCGCTCAGGTCAACCAATGACTCTTTTTTCAAATCCCATTGCTCTTGGGTGGCGCACCAGTGTTCGCCTTGTTTGGCGTGTATGTATTGGGTGTTCTCTAAGGGGCTAACCTGTAATTCAGGTCCTGCCGTGTTTCCTGCCATCAAATGGGCTGCGCCTACCATGGCGCACAGAACAGTTGCAACTTTAAGTCACATCGCTTTATGTCTCCTCAATGCTTGTTCACCACGCCGCACTTTGCCAAATCTCCCCTGCGGGCAAACCAAGAGCTGAAATGTGGTGCTTTAGTCTTAAAGTGCAATGTAAGGATTTTTTAATACATATTTTTTACACAACCTTTTCATTGAGTACCTGCCTTTGGTTCGACAGATTTCGAATTTGGCTCTGTTTGCTAGATGAACACAAGATTTGACGGTATCTGGCGCGTCCCCTAGAATCAGCGCGGTACGGTTACCGACTTGCGATTCACGGTCAGGTCCATGCCTCAAACTTTTTGACCGGTCTGGCGAACATATGTGGTTAAGATGAAGCGGGGGACAGGATTGACGGATCACATAGCGTTGCGCCCAGCGGGTCGCTACCAAATTGGTGACTATTGTGTGGACTTTGACCGACGAAGTATCGCACACGGAACGCTTGAGGAGCGGCTGCCTGTTCGACCTATGGCACTTCTCTTTATATTGGTTCAAGAGGCGGGAAATCCCGTAGACCGCAGCACCCTGATTGACCGGGTTTGGGAAGGCAACATTTACACGGGACCCAAAGCGGTAACCGATGCGGTTTGGCGTCTGCGCAAGGCCTTTCGAGACACCAGCGACCTGCCCACTTACATTGAGACGATCGCCAAGAAAGGGTATCGCCTGCTACCGGACGTCACACAACTTGATGTGGGTGAGGCGCCGCAGAACGGCAAAAAGGCGTGGTGGTTCGCGTGGATGACGGGTGCGGCCTTATTGCTGTGGTTGATGTTGAGGCCAAGTCCTGACGCTCCCGTGCCGTTGGCCTCACTTCATCCCGTCACCTATGAAAATGGGGTCGAACACGACGCGTCGATATCGGGTGATGGCCGAATGTTGGCTTATGCGCAATTAGCTCCTGGGGGCAGGTCACGCATTGCGATCATGCCGTTGGGTCAGCCTGATGTGGGCCCGTCTTTTGTAGATCCCGAAGGTAGTGGTCAACGCTTTCCCTCTTGGTCTCCGGACGGTAACCAATTGGCCTGGATGCATTTGCAAGGAGATCAACCGCCTGAGTTGGTGGTATGGGATCGGGTCGCGGGTGTGCAAACGCGGTTTTCCTCTGTGGGAGCATTGCCCTTGCGCCTTGAATGGCATCCTTCAGGTGGGCGAATCGCCTTTTCGCGATATGACGCCCATGAAGATCGATGTGGCATTGCCGTATTAGATCTGTCAAGCAGGTCGCATCCGTTTTTGGTATCGCGATCGGTATCACCTCATTTCTGCGATATGGACCCGCATTGGAGTCCAGACGGGTCGCAGCTGCTATTTATTCGCCGTGATCAGGCGTCCTCCGATTTGTTCGTGACCGACATGAGTGGCAATGCTCGTCAGTTAACCAGCGATCACGTACCCATTCTAGGTGCCGATTGGGAGCCCAATGGATCTATCCTCTTTGCATCGTCCAGGTCGCGTCTGGCCAATCAGGCTCCGGCCCTCTGGCGCATTGATGAAGGCCTAGAACCACAACTGTTTGCCGCCAGTAGTACGGGATTGATGTTCCCTGAATGCAACCCAGCCACTGGCGATGTATTGGTGTACAACGCTCGCCCCGCACAGCAACTGGTGGGCATTCAATTGGATGGCTCCAATGTCATGCGCACCTGGATCACGTCTTCTCATGATGATACCGACCCACACTACTCGGCAGAGCTAGATCGGCTGGTTTTTGCGTCCACCCGCACGGGTCACCAGGAGATATGGACATCACAGTTGGATGGCTCCGATTTGCAGCGCATGACAGACTTGCAGTCAGGGGCAGCTTTCCCAAGGTGGTCCCCCGATGGACAATCAATCGTATTTGTGGCTCAGAATCCACAGCAGAAGCAACGCACCCTGTTTTTACTGGATGTAGCCCAACGTCAAATCCGCCAACTGGGTGAACCGACTGCTTTTCTAGTGTGCCCGTCCTGGGCCTTAGACGGTCGTTCCATCTATTGTGTGCGCAATCAAGGTACGCAACTCAACTTGTGGAACATTCCCTTGGACGGCGGTGGGGGATCTGCCGTCACCGAAGACGACGGCTTTTTTGGACAGGAATCCTTGGACCGCAAATGGATCTACTTTACTCGGGACAAGACACCTGGACTTTGGAGGCGGTCTCTTCGCGGCGCAGAAATGGAGAAGCTAATTGATTGGGGTGGTGTCGATGGATTGACTTGGGTACCCACGGCTGATGGCATATTGTTCACCACAGCTTCGCCAGCAGGAACGGAAGTGGTTAAGTGGGTCGACGGTGAAACCAAGGTATTGGCAACCTTGCCGCAAGCCGCCTTGGGCGCCCGCCCGATTTGTTACATCGCCAGCAAGAACCTACTACTGGCAACGCAGGTCATCGAGGCCCAAGGCGACTTGAATTGGGTACGGTTTGACCGATCATCGAATTCCGATCGTTAGCTATTCGACATAAATTCGACGCGGTGTTTTGAAGACTAAGGGTGGTCCACCGCGTAGGCTCTTTCCCATTAAGTCGGAGTCATTTCCGAAAAAGGAGCCTCTTATGAAGTTATTTGTCTCAATGGTCTTTTTAGGCTTTGCCTTAATGTCTGCCAAAGCTGAGCGCAGCCTGGTCTTTCCCTGGGTCACCCACACCGAGCTGTTCCGTTCCCGTTTAGTCATCAACAACTTATCGGCCCAGCCCGCGGATGTAACGCTGGAAGCGTTTAGGGCGCCCGAGGAACAACCTAATCGTGCTTCCGCATCGCTGATGTTGGGGCCTCTAGAGCAGCGTATTGTGGATCCGGAAACGCTATTCCCTGAGCTTGGGTTGGGTCGCGGATTTTGCGTCTACTTGTCTTCCAATTCAGACCGAATCGCAGGGCAAGTGATCATCGAGGGAACAGGAAGTCCCTCGGGTAATTCACCAGCTCAATCAGACGTGGTGCCGTTGAGTCAAGCAAGCAACACCTTGCAATTCAATTACCTAACATCGGGTGATGACTATCTCCCCTCTGCACCCGTGATCATCAACCCCAATGAGGAGACGTTCGAAGTGACCTTCGAAGCCTATCAGGGCGGTCATCTGGTGGCGTCGACCACCAGAATGATCGAAGCATGGCGACCGTATGCCATGACCACCACCGATTTGTTTCTTAATCAACTGGATGGCCCGCTATTCATGGTCGCAACGGCTCAGCGACCCTTGATTGGGGTGGCGTTTCTGTTTAACGAGTGGCGTGAGCCCGCTTTGGCGAACGCCACCGCATTGTCCTACCTACCCGGCGATGACCTTCAAACTGCCATGGTCGAAACTCTGATCCCCACAGGCATTGCAGCCGATGGCTTTATGGTGAATGATCAGGGACTGATCATCACGGCTGGCGGGTGGCGAACGGACCATGTCCAGGCAATCGACCCCAATGGCAGCATCACGACGCTGGGGACTGGATTTAGCGGACCCGTTCATGTGACCCAAGCCGAGGATGGTACCTATTACATTTCCAGTTTCAATGACGGCACCATTAAGACACTATCACCCACAGGCGAAATAGCGGTGTTTGCCCAAGGACTCGACGCACCGGTAGGCATGGACTTTGACGAAAATGGTGACTTGATTGTGTGTATTTATGGCTATTCAGCACCCGGTCACACCCTTGTAAGAATTACGCCTTCAGGTGACGTGCTTCCATTTATTGATGACGCCTTGTTGTACACGCCGATCGATGTCATCTCAGCGGGGAATGGTATCTTCTATGTTGCCAATCAGGTCACGGCTCGCATCATGACTGCCACGTCAACAGGTGAAGTTCATTTGGTCGGTCAATTGCCGACCAATCTCGGGCACATGGTCTTTTTTGAGGATTCGTTTTACGCGACAGGCGGAAATGCCATCTATCGGATGGACCTTGGCGGTAATGTGTTTGTTTTCTCGGGCGGTTCCAGTCCAGGCTCGCAGGACGGACCCGTGGACCAAGCCACCTTCACGAAACCCAATGGCATCGCCGTGGGGCCGGACCGAACCTTGTACGTGATCAGTGCCACGCAAGGCGCTGCCACAAGTTCACTTCGCGCCATTCGCTTACACTAAGACCGTGGGTCTTCAGCGCGACAAGCCACACTCTTAGACGAAAACGCCTTCACAAAATCTTCATGTTCCAGGCATAGCGTTCATGGTGGGAGGACCCAACATGAACGCTATTGGCCTTGTCGCATTGATCCTATGGTTCGCGAACCCTCAAACGCCATTTATTCATTTCACTACGGGTGATGGCTTGTCCCAAGACGTGGTGACGTTCATTTATCGAGATCGAACTGGATTCTTGTGGGTGGGCACCGAGGGTGGCTTAAATCGATTCGATGGCAATGAGTTTGTCGTCTACAGGCACGACCCAAACGATGCGACGAGTCTTAGCAACAACGAAATCACGGTCATTTTTGAAGACAGCAAGGGTCGCTTCTGGATTGGTACGGACGGGGGAGGCCTGAACCTGATGGACAGGGACCGACAGATCTTCGAGCGGTTTGTGTACCTACCCGACAATCCAAAAAGTTTGCCACACAACGTTGTTTCGGCAATTTGCGAAGATCTGGATGGTTCCCTTTGGGTGGGCACCGAAGCTGAAGGATTGCGTCGACTGGACATCGCCACAAATCAGTTCGAGATGCCCATTTCGTCCGATCGTCTAACCAGCGATGAAATCACGTCATTAGCCGTAGACCGGGAAGGGTCTCTGTGGATTGGAACGGAAGATGGCTTGAATCGCATCCACACTGATTCACGTGAAATCTCAAGATGGGTTCATGACCCGGACACTCCTGACTCGTTACCCAGTAACAAAGTTCAAGCCTTGATGTGCGATCGAGACGGTGACATGTGGGTGGCATTTGAAGATGCGGGTGTGGCCAAGTACCATGTTGCGTCCCAATCCTTTCATCACTTCTTCGACCGGAACAGTGCGCTGAGCCACAACGAGGTGGTCAGTCTGGCAGAAGACTGGCACGGTAATGTGTGGCTGGCGACGGAGGGCGGTGGCCTCAACTGTTGGCATCGAGAAACGGCACAAATTCGAGTATTTCGACATGATGGAAAGGACTCAGGCAGCTTGAGCAACGACGTAGTGACCGCTGCCTATTACGATAAGGCCAATTTGTGGGTGGGAACGGAAGGGGGCGGGCTGAATCAGATGTTCCTTTCGCCGAGCCCCTTCCGCCCATTGCCCTTGGACCATGCGCCGCACTTCATATTGAGCGTATTTGAAGACCAGAAGGGGGAACTGTGGGTAGGGACCAAAGATGAGGGTGTATTCCATCAGACAGACGCTGCGTGGCGGATTTACAGCAAAGAGTCCGACACAGGCATCCAGCACAATGACGTCTCTACCATGATTCAATCACCAGATGGTGATTTCTGGATAGGTACAGATGGCGGTGGCTTACATCGGTATGACTCAGCCACAGGTCGATTTGACGTGCATACCTTGCCCAAACCACTTGCAGACGTGGGCTCCAACGAGGTTACGGTCATAGTGGCCCGCGATGATGGCCGCATTTGGGTGGGTTTCGACGGAGGCGGACTGGCACTGTTCGGCCCCGAAACGAATAATTGGATCGTCATGCGCCATGATCCTTCCGATTCAAAAAGCCTCAGCCATAACAAAGTAATGTCAGTGATGGAAGACAAGCAAGGGTTTTTGTGGGTGGGAACAGAAGGCGGTGGCTTGAATCGCGGTGACGACCGGCGCTGGTTCACGCATTTTGATAGTAACCAACCTGCCCAGCGGAGATTGAGTGGCGACGATGTGTTTGCCCTGTTGGAAGACTCTTCGGGTCGTCTATGGGTGGGGACCAATGTAGGACTTTGTCAACTGAATCAAGAAAGGCAGGTCACTCGTTTCTATTTAGAGTCGGATGGACTACCCAACGAACTGGTGTACGGACTCCATGAAGATAAAGACAATAATCTTTGGGTAGCCACCAGTGACGGACTTGCCGAACTGAATCCCGAATTGGAACAGTTGGAAGTTCATGTCAATCGCGGTGGTCTGTTGAACCGTGGTGCTTTTGGCATCACGGCTCAAGGCGAATTGATGTTAGGAGGCGCACAGGGTGTGACCCTCTTTGACCCTTCCCACACCCATCTCGGCGGAGACCAGACACGACTCATACTGACAGATTTTCAAATCTTCAACAAAAGTGTGCCGGTAGGACCTGATTCCACACTTGAGAAGGCCATACACCGCGCACAGCACCTGGATCTTAGTTATCGAGATGATTTGTTCAGTTTCAAATTTGCTAACTTGGATCTTTCGCCCGCCCGCGCGGTTCAATTCGCCTACAAACTCGAGGGATTTGATGCCCAATGGCACTACATTGGCGACCATCGAACGGTCGATTTCAACAATGTTCCACCGGGTGCCTACACATTCAAGGTAAGAGCTGTGACTGCAGACCAAAGGCCCATGGGACCGGACACCCAAATCAAACTGAACATACATCCACCGATCTGGAAAACCTGGCCTGCCTACCTGTTCTACGGACTGATGGGTATGTTTGTGCTGTCTGCGGTGATTCGGTTAAGAACACGGGTGCACAGGCGCGAAATCGAAAGGCAAAGGCATGAACTAGAACAAGAGCGCCAGGTAACCGAACGACTACGCCAGGTGGACCGGTTGAAGGATCACTTCCTGGCCAATACATCACACGAGTTGCGTACGCCATTGACCGGTATGATCGGCATTGCCGATTCGTTGATAGACGGAGCGGCTGGCGAGCTCAATGGACCGATGCGTAAGAACTTGGAAATGATCGTTCAGTGTGGCCAGCGATTGGCGGGTCTGGTCAATGACATCTTGGATTTTTCCACACTCAAGAACAAACAACTCCAATTACTTATGAAAGACGTGGATCTGAGAGCGACGGTCGACGCTGTCTTGGCACTCAATCAGTCCTACGTGCAACTCAAATCACTCGCCCTTTTGAACGATGTCCCACAAGGTCTTGTCGTTCATGCGGATGAAAACCGGCTGATCCAGGTCCTTCAGAACCTGATTGGTAATGCTGTGAAATTCACGCATCAGGGTGAGGTTAGGGTGTCTGCCACTCGTTCGTCTGATCGAGTTGCGATCGCCGTGAGCGATACTGGAATTGGTATTCCCAGTGATCAGTTCGACCGCATTTTCCAATCTTTCGAGCAGGTGGACTCGTCATCGAGCCGCAATTATGGAGGGACAGGACTCGGCCTACATATCTCACAGCAGTTGGTGCAGCTGCATGGCGGTTCAATCCAGGTGGCGTCACAAGTGGGCCGGGGATCGTGTTTCCGATTCGATGTGGCGCAAGGTGTTTCAGATACGATAAACACGCAATCTCCGGCATCCGCCAGGAGGCAAAAAATCAGGTCCGTATCCGACTGGGATGTACCCGAACATGAAGACGCAAACGCAACTCGAATCCTGGTTGTAGACGACGAGCCTTCGAATCTTCAGGTGCTGGGCAACCAGTTGAATCTGGCCGGTTTTCACGTTGAATTGGTGACTCATGGTGCAGCAGCTTTGCAAGCAATGGAGAGTTTCGAACCTGACCTTGTGCTGTTGGACGTGATGATGCCCGGTATGACCGGATTCGAGGTATGCCGAAAAATACGAAATCGGTTTGCCAGTTATCAACTCCCAATTATTTTCCTCACGGCCAAAAACCGGGTCAGTGATTTGGTTGAAGGCTTCCAACAAGGCGCCAATGATTATTTGACGAAACCTTTTTCCAAACAGGAGTTGTTAGCGCGGGTTCGTACCCATATTGGACTCACAAAAATGAATCGCGCATCAAGCCGGTTCGTGCCACGTCAGTTCCTGGAGAACCTGAGCAAAGACAGCTTGTTGGATATTCAATTGGGAGACCATATCCAAAAAGAGATGACAGTCCTTTTCTCGGACATACGATCGTTCACTGCATTGTCCGAGCAAATGACTCCTGAAGAGAATTTCCGCTTTGTCAATCAGTACTTTCAGCACATGGGACCGCTGGTGCGTCAGCATGGAGGGTTTATCGACAAATTCATCGGGGACGCCATCATGGCGCTGTTTGATCAAAAACCCGACGACGCGTTGGACTCTGCCATAGCCATGCTTCATTGCCTGGAACGGGAAAACCTAAAACGTATCCAACAGGGGACCTTTCCCATCCATATCGGCATAGGTATCAATACCGGTACATTGATGTTAGGGACAGTTGGCGAGTCCGATCGTATGGAAAGTACGGTTATCAGTGACGCAGTAAATCTTGCATCGCGTCTGGAAGGTCTTACCAAAACCTATGGGGTCCCTTTGTTGATTAGCGAGCACACGAGACGCAAACTGAACGATCCTGATCGGTTCGATTTGCGCCCACTCGGGGAGGTACAAGTGAAGGGCAAGCAGCAAATGGTGACGATCTACGAAGTATTGAATGGTCACACCCAAGACGAACATGAGTTGAGAATGGGGACGAAAACGCTATTCAGTCATGGCATTGAGTGTTTTCGTGAACATGACTTGAAGGGCGCTCACGATCTTTTTCGTCAGGTGCTAGACCGCAATCCAGCTGATCGCGTGGCGCGACATTATTGCCGTGAAACAGACGCGGCATTGAACCGGGCGTTGGCTGGGTGATATTGCAAGTCGAAGCGATAGACATCGCTTCATCTCACGCGCATGATTCGATTAAGATGATCCTGCGATCATGAAAACTATTCGGCACCAAATTGAGATTATGCAAAGCCAGCAGGTGGTTTTTGATGCCACCCAAGACTATTCACGGAGACTTGATTGGGATCCATATCTCGCTGAAGCCTATCTGTTGAACGGCAAAACCCGTGCAGATGTAGGGGTGGACGCTTTCTGCAGGAATCGCTGGGGCACCGCTATGATTACGCGTTACATCACTTTTGACCGGCCTCGTGTTGCTGCCATCGAAATGGTCAATGGGCCCTTCTTGCTGAAACGATTTTGCGGCGCGTGGAATGTAAAAGCCATGAATGACCAGAGCTGTTTGCTGGTGTTCACCTATCATTTTGTATTGAAGGGCAGCCCTTGGTCCGCCCTACTTCTACCTGTGGTTGTGCACATGTTCTCGCGCGAAATGAAGAAACGTCTGCTTGCGATCAAACACCATTTGGAACGGACGGCTTAGAGACAAGACTGCCAATGATCGCTTTCTATGGACCTATTGTGACGACTGAACCTCTGCATCGAAATTCTTTTTGTGCTGCGCAAGCTTCTGCATCATATCGGCATAGTCTACATAGTCCCGATGGCGAATGACTTTCCCATCCTGAACGGTAATCACCGTGACCAAATTTACGGTGTCTTTTAGCTCTTTGTCCGGGTGTCCAATCAAGGACGCTTTGACATGGACGGAGCCCTCAATCTCGTAGACTACGTGCGTCCCTGTGGCAAACTGCCGGACAATTCGATAGCTGGTAGCCAGCGTGTCAACGGCTGCATCGCGGTAAAAATCAACAATCGCTTCGGGGCCCACGTAGCGCCAGGGTTCCCCGAATACCTCCGACGTGGGGTCTTCAAAAATAGCGTCGTCGGCTAATAGCGCCTGCATCCTAGCCCAGTCCATCTGTTCCACGGCCTTGAGATAGGCATCGGCCACGCTCTGGATTTGGGCCTCCTTGGGTTCGTCGCCCATAAACATGAAAAGCAACCATAGAAACACATTTGCCTCCTCGTGTTTGAAACCGTATGCACGTACGGTAAATCATCATAGGGGTTGCAGAGTTGAGTGGGGTCAGCCAGCATGTGAATTGTCGCTGGGTATGACGGCGGGGGTTTTGAGGGCGGTGGAGAAGCGATCGGATGAACTTGGTGGCCATGCCTGCGTAGGAATCTGTCAGATGAACGTAGCGTGCAATTATTACAAATGGTCCCCGGCCGGGGCCCTGGCCACCTGGGTTGACGAGGTGTGGGTGCAGGAATCCGATTTGGCTGACCCCAACACTCCACCCACCATGGTGATGCCCAACGGTTGCGCCGAACTGGTAGTCAACTTTGGCGACCCATTTCTTGTTCATCGAAACGGGAGGTGGACGCCCGATCCGCAACTGAGTCTTGTGGGACCTCGCACCAAAGCTTCCGAAGTTAGGGCCAGCGGGAAGACCGGCTTTGTGATCGTGCGGTTCTTTCCTTGGGCAGCAGGCACCTTGCTGGGAAACACACTGGCGGACCTTCGCGATGTGACTTGTGACGTGGCGCTATTGTTTGGGTCTGCATTTAGGGATCGACTGACCAACGAAGTTTCTAATGCCGCGGATGCGTACCACAAAACGCAGACCGTGCTGCGTTTCCTAACAGACCTAATGCCTGGCGTGAATAGGGGCCACACTCAAGCGGCCGTTTCGCGAGTCGTTGCATCTCGAGGTCAAAAATCAGTGACCCAGCTTGCCGACGAACTTGGCATCAGCCGCAGGAGTATTCACCGCTTATTTGATCGTGATGTGGGGTTGAGTCCCAAACAGTACGCCACTACGATGCGATTTCAAAATGCACTGCATGTCTTGCGCAATTGCCAATCTTCACTGGATGCCATTTCCGAATGCGGGTATTTTGATCAGGCGCATTTGATTCACGAGTTTCGGCGTATCACTGGTATCACGCCCAACCATGGTCGCATTCGCGCTCGGGCCACGCCTTTGTCTTCATTTTTTAGTTCGCGATTGTCCCATTCTTACAATACGCCGTATCTGTAAGGACTTATCTTGGCGGTAGATGTTGTTTGGAGGTATTCATGCGAGGCTTTCTCATCTTTCTTTCGGTCTGGGTGTTTGGCCAACCAGAAACGGTACCCCTGGATCTAGATGGCTGGACGGTTCAAGCTCAGGAATGTCACCTGGTGAAATACCTGGGTCAAGAGGCCATCCGATTGCAAGGGGGCTATGCACTCGCACCCACGGCAGCCTTCCGTGACGGCACCATAGAGTTCGACATCGCCTTTGCGCCGGCCCGATCGTTTTCAGGCATTGGTTTTCGAGTGGTGGACGCATTCAACTACGAACATTTCTATCTGAGGCCCCATCAAACTGGCCAGGTGGATGCCAACCAATATACGCCGTCATTTCATGGGGTTGCTGGGTGGCAGCTGTACCATGGTCCTGAGTATGGTGGCGCCATCGACTATGATTTTGATGCCTGGATGCACGTGAAAATCGTGACGGAGGGCCGCCGCGCCGCCTTCTACATCAACGATATGGAACACCCGTTGTTTGTAAACGAAGCGCTGAAACGCGAGGTGGTTGCTGGGGGCATCGCCTTTACCGCCAGTGCGTTGGCACCGGCCTATTTCGCCAACCTCACCTTGACACGTACTACGGCTGTGCCTGCGGCACCCAACGCGGCGACGGTGCCAGAAGGATTTGTCGGCCATTGGTCCGTGTCTTCGGTGATGCCACAAAGTTCACTTGGTGCGTTTGAGTGGAAGGACGTCCCCAATCTCACCTGGCAGACGCTTCGAAGCGAGCCCTCAGGAATCGTAAACCTGGCGCAAATTGGGCGTCCCACTCGTGAAGCCGATACTATTCTGGCCAAGGTGGTGTTGCAGGCCGATGGCAAAACCCACAAGATGATGCAGTTCGGTTATAGCGATCATGTGCGCGTCTACCTCAACGGCCAGCAGTTGTATGAAGGGGACAATGGGTACCAGAGTAGGGACTACCGCTATCTGGGAACGGTGGGCCTGTTTGATGCCCTGCCATTGAATCTGAAAAAGGGAGAGAACGAACTGATTTTTGCCGTTACCGAACGGTTTGGCGGTTGGGGGGTCATGTGCCGATTCGAAGATCTGGCGGGCCTCACCTTCAAGTAGCACTTTCAGGTTGAGTGCAGTCATCAATTTGCGGGGCATGCGATTTGTTGAAAGTGGCAAGCGCGACCGCGAGGAAGGTGGGCACCGGGCTTGGGTCGGCAGACATAGCGAGCGGGACGCCTGCTAGGGATTTTGCATGGAATCCAACTCACTCCAGCGCTCATACAGGCGTTCCACCCGTGATTCGGCATCCTTGAGGTTCGCGAACGCGATTTCCAATTGAGGGCCATTGGAGGCAATTGCCGGATCGTTTGCTACTGTTCGATGCAATGCCAGTTGTTGTTCCGCCTCCAGGATCCGCGCCTCAATCGTCTCCCATTCCCGTTGATCGTTGTAGGAGAGCTTGGTTCTTTGCTGCGTTTTTTCGCGTGTCGGGGTGGTCTGGGGCTTCTCTTTGGTTTCCCTGGAACTTGAAAGTTGGCGCTCCCATTGCCCATAGCTTGCGTAGGGTGCCCACCCTCCCGATCCATCCAGAGCAACGAACCGGTGGCACACGCGCTCCAACAAATAGCGATCATGGCTTACGACCACCAAAGCCCCTTGAAAATCAAGCAGGCTCTCTTCAAGCACCTCAAGGGTTGGCAGATCTAAATCGTTGGTGGGCTCGTCCAGCAGCAAAACGTCGGCTGGTCGCAACATCAACCGTGCAATCAACAGTCGCGCCTGTTCACCGCCTGACAGCATGTGTAATGGCACCGGTAATTGCTCGGTGTGGAATCCAAACCGCTTGGCCCAACTGGCGACGTGAGTCGAACGATCGCGATAAATCACCGAATCGCCTGTTTCACTCAAGGCCTGTTTCAGGGTCCAGTTCATGTCCAGTTGTTCGCGATGTTGATCGCACACCACGCATTGAAGGTCAGGGGCGAAGCGAACGTCCCCAGCTTGAGGTGTTCGAGCTCCAGACAACAGCGACAAGACCGTCGATTTCCCCGATCCATTGTCGCCCAGAAGACCGAGCCTCAATTTGGGTGTCAGCAGCAGATCCAAATCGCGAACAATGGGTTGGTCGTCAAAAGAGAAGGAAACCGACTTTAAGGTCACCAATCGCTTCGTCTTGCGGCCCGAAGCGGTAAAGTCCACTTGAATCTCGGTGGTTCGAAGACTCTGTTTCACCTCGTCCAGTTCTTCAGCCAGACGCAAGGCACCGTCTACCCGCGCACGCGACTTGGTGGTCCGCGCTTTGGGGCTTTTTTGTAGCCATGCCGTCTCGCGGGCCACTTTGTTTTTCAAGGCCTCTCGATATTGGGTCCGCGACTGAATGTATTGCTTCTTGTGTTCCAGGAACGTGCGATAGCCGCCATCTACGGTGACCATCCCACCTTCATAAGCATTGCCTAGTTCAGCAGTCTTGGTGGCCGTTCGCTCGATGAACATGCGATCGTGGCTGATCACCACCCAGGTAAACGTGGCTGCGCCTAACAGATCTTCAAGCCACAACGTTCCCTGAATATCCAGATGGTTGGTGGGTTCGTCCAGCAACAGGATGTCTGGCTGTTGGGCAAGCCCCCAAACCAACATCAACCGCTTCTGCCAACCACCCGACAAGTCCAGCGCGGGGATTTCTGGATCCTCGAATCCTGCCATGCCAAGCAGCGGGTAAAGGGTCGATTCAAAATTCGGCAGGCTTTCAGCGCCTTGGCGGACGACACTCAGAACCGATTCTTGAGGCGCAAAAACCCGCGTTTGAGGCACGTAGACCACGCGAATCCCTTTGCGCGTGACGACCTCGCCCTGGTCGGGTGTTTCGACGCCGGCCAGAATCTTGAGCAGTGTGGATTTGCCTGCGCCATTGGCGCCCATAATCGCGAGTCGTTCACCGGCTGCAATCCCTAGACTCAGGCCGCTGAATAGCGGTTCCGTGCCGTAAGACTTGGTAAGTTCACGTCCATTCAGCAAATGCGACATGGCGCGATTCTACTCCACTTGGGGCCGCACACAAATCTCGCCCAACTACTTTGATCCACTCAGAGAATGCAAGGTATTCAAGCAAACTGGCCCTCGTGGGATTGCCGATTAGCAATCGGCATTCTCAACCACCCCCCACCCAAAATGTCCCCAGAGCGACGCGAACCGCTGTCCGATCCCTTCGATCCGATCGGTCCAAAACCGCGCGCTACAACCCCAAAAGGATCCTGAAAGGGATCACATCATATAGCGCGGGGCGTAAGCCCCGGGTCTGGGCCACGAATCCATCCCAGTCCTGGCAGGGACGACATAAAAAAGGCGATAATTTCAGGTGAATTGATCTATCCCCTACGTCGCGTAACGCCCAAAAGTCCAGACGCAGTTGGGGAATCGCAAGGCATACTGTATATTTCAAATGTGGTGTAAAGAGACTAGGAGGTTTCCAGTTGAACCCACCGTCAATCTTTGATTTGAGTGCCGCCGAAAAGCTCCAGTTAGTGGAAGACCTGTGGGATCATTTGGCTGCTAACCCCGAAAAAATTCCAGTCCACGAGTGACAAAAAAACGAACTGGATCGGAGAAAAGCCAATCTCAAGTCAAATCCAAACTCGCTCTTGTCTTGGGACGAGATAGAAAACGCAGTACAAGTAAAGCGTGGCGATTAAGATTTGTTTTGCGCCTGAGGTCAAAGGGGATCTCATGGCTGCATATGACTGGTATGAAGAGCGAGCAGCTGGACTGGGCGACAACGGTCCCATCTCAGCCTCGTCCGATCTCTTCGATCCTTCCGATGCCCGATCGGCCTCATCGGTTCGAGACCACATAAGGGATCACATAACGTAGCACTGGGCGTAAGCCCCGGGTCTGGGCCACGAATCCATCCGAGTCCCGCCAGGGACGACATAAAACGGGTCCACCAGACGAGCAGGGCGGTGGCAGATCGATGCCCGCCACCACCGCGGCAGCACCTTCAGGCAGCAGTGGTTGTTCAAGCTGGGCAAAGTCTTCAAGCCGCGAAGCTTCGAGCTGGCGCTCCAAGGCAGGTACAGCCCGGTCCGCAAACACAAACACCCCGAGCCATGCGGTCACGATTAGCGAAAGGCTTTTCATAACCGTATTTTAACGGCTATGTATTTTGTCAGCTTTCTATTTGAACAACCCTTAGAAAGGCATACCCACAAAGCGATTCATATCAACCCTTCCACGTGATCTGTCCCCCTATTTCGCCGATCTCCCCCTATTTCGCCGATCCTTCAAGATGACGATCCTGCAGCTACACACCAATCTGACCCATATTGAATCGCGTAAACAGGCGCGGATTTTGAATTGTTCCGTGGAACACAACATCAAGCAGGGTCCTGCCCGGAGGGCAATCGTGCAAAGCCCAGGGTGACGAGCAACGCGAGGAACCCTGGGAAACGCCATCTCAACCATCAGCCCGTCAGGGCGACCCAAAAATCCACCACCCAAAACCCTCGTCTGATCGATCCGATCTGTCCTCGATTAAAACGGTCCCATTCGTGCCTCGTCCAATCATTCCGGTCAAACTGATGTCCGATCGGTCTAGTCAGTCCTAGATCAAACACCCCAAAAGGATCCGGAAAGGGATCACGCAATATAGCGCGGGGCGTAAGCCCCGGGTCTGGGCCACGAATCCATCCGAGTCCCGGCAGGGACGACATAAAACGGGTCCACCAAACGAACAGGGCGGCGGCAGATCGATGCCGGCCACCACCACGGCAGCGCCCTCAGGCAGCAAGGGTTGTTCAACCTAGGCGATGTCTTCGAGCCGCGAAGCTTCAAGCTGGCGCTCCAAGACAGGCACAGCCCGGTGCGCAAAGACAAACACCCCGAGCCATGCGGCCACGATCACCGATAAGCTTCTCATCACCGCATTTTAACGGTTATGTATTTTGTCAGCGTTCTATTTGAACCACCCTTAGAAAGGCACACCCATAAATCGAGTCATATCAACCCTTCCACGTGACCCGTCCCCCAAATTTCTTCAAGGTCAGCGAAGTCGTCGAGCCGCGATGCTTCGAGCTGGCGCTCCAAAGCAGGCACAGCCCGGTCCGCAAAGACAAACACCCCGAGCCATGCAGCCACGATCAGCGAAAGGCGTTTCATGACCGCATTGTATTGCGCAGAAGGGACTAGAGGCTAGGGACTAGGGGGTAACGGCGAGCAGCCGACAATAGGAATATTTTCAGAAAAGACAGTAATACCAAGCCTTTCACGCTCTGTGCCCCCGTTTTCTCCTTGCTACTCCTTCGTTATCCGCAGGTCGCAATTCACAAACGAAGTCTCTGATGGAGCGCTCCCAACAAACTTTACACCGATCAAGGTGCATTTCGTGAATACAACATTCTCAAAACGGCAGTTAAGGAACTGAGATGCTCTGAACTGGAGATTGCGGAAGTCAGAGTTCTCAAATTGGCATTCCTCAAACAGACAACGTTTTCCGCCATACTCGCGCGAACCGCGCCCATTGAGTTTGGCCTCTTTGAATGTACAGCTTCGAAAAATTGCATCATCAAGCCAGGGGGAACCGAGTTTGGCTTTCGTGAAATCGCAATGCAAGAACTTAGCTTTTGGGAAACGACATGTGTCAAACGTGGCGTCGGCAAAGCAAGTCGAGGTAAAGGTGCATCTTGAAAAGGCGCATGAAAACCGACTTTGTCGTAAGTCCGTATTTATGACAAACGCATCTTGGAAATCAGCCATCGAAAACTCATCCAACTGGCCTTCTAATCCAATTATTAAGCCACCCATATCTGCAGGTCCCTCAATGTACTTTTTGCGAAGCATGGCCTGAAGAACGGGTTGTTTCTCTTCGACAAAAATTGCATTGTGCCACCGGTTAATAATGTCTAGCTCTTTCATAGCGCTCCCTCAACTGTTAGAACCACTGTACGGGAACCAGAGGTATTGATACATCTGCCATGTTGCTGTACTTATGAATATCGTTAATCTTAGACCACCCGCCGACATCAAAAATAACCTTTCGCCCACCCAAAACTGGGAAATAGAGATCAGGTCTAAGACTATTTCCTGAGCCAGGGATTGTCTGATCGATACGAATTCCGGGAACGTCACCGAACCTCTGACGGAAGATATTTCGTGTCCGTATGTCCAGAATTCGTCCCCGAATGCCTTTTGCAAAATTTGGATTGCTATTTTCAACTGATCGATAAAGTTGGGCCCAGCGATTATCGCTACTTCTGAGCCACCGATCAACCACTCCGCCTTGCCGGTTTACCAGTTGAGACAGTTCTTTTTGACGCGCAAGTATAGGGCTGAGCTCAGCTCCCTGATTTGAGGCAGACCTTGATGCGGCCGCTGCTTCGGCCTCACTTGATGCTTCGACGTAGCGTCTAAACCCTGGACCAGGACCAGCGAGCTGCTCTCGTTGCACAACACGAATTGTGTTTCGCTCACTGGTCGCTGCGGCTTGTTCTGCAACGTATTTATCCAATGCTGGTTGGTTTATGGACGCCGATCGTATTGCGGAAACTTCGCCGTATAGCGATGCACCTGAATAGGCAACACCAAAAATCCTGCAACTGCTTCGAGTCCGCTCAGTGTTGCTTTTCCGTATTCGGCCCGTTCGTAATGGTGTGCTGCCGAAACTGTCCCGTTGTATGCGGCATAAGAAGATGTCCCCAATATGCCCGTCTGTGTGATCACTCGCACGGCCGTGATCTCACTGGTTGCAAGGTGACTGACCAAGCCACCGCCTACAATGGCAGTTGCGACCACAGCTTCTGTGTCTCCGATTTTCTTGAGGACTTCGCCTGCGCTGAGCGTGATTTCTGTCCCAGCGCCAAACATGTGTTCCAAGATAAAGTTGGCTCGGGCTTTGTACTCAGCTTGGCCGTTGGAAGTAGTTAAATCAGGTACGCCTTTGATGAGCTGGAACGTTTCACCCGAATAGTTTCCAAAGCCTGCAGCTTCACCGGTAATCAGCTTTACCCAATGCTCCTGTGGCAAATAGAGGGTCTGGATAACACCGTAAACATCTCGAGCTTCAACGGCCACTCGTCCGTCACCCAAATAGATGACTTCCAACCCATCGGGGTCCCAGAACATGAGGGGGTTGGCGGTGGCGTATGCGTAGGGTTCGGTGAAGGAGCTGGGATCATAGATGTCGGGCAGGCGGAAGTCGGGGGTGAGGAAGTGTCCCAGGCGAGGCGAGTAAAAGCGGTGTTCTATCAAGCCCATCATGGTCGTACGTAGCACATGGATCCAAGCCGATGTGTTCCAGTCACTTACAAGCGAAAAATCCCGGGCATAGCCCTCGTTTTCAAAAAAAATGCCCGGGTAAGCGGTTTTGAGGCCTGACACAATCTCGCTCGGGCATGTGTCCCCGCCAGGAAGCAGCAGTGGTGGATGCCAGGTTTTGAGCACACCCGTTTGGACGGTGATGAGGGTGAGATCCCAGGGCGGTGGCAGATCGATGCCGACCACCACCACGGCAGTGCCCTCAGGCAGTAGAGGCCGTTCAAGGTCAGCGATGTCGTCGAGCCGCGATGCTTCAAGCTGGCGCTCCAAGGCAGGTACAGCCCGGTCCGCAAACACAAACACCCCGAGCCATGCGACCACGATCAGCGATAAGCTTCTCATGACCGCATTTTAACGGTTATGTATTTTGTCAGCGTTCTATTTGAACCACCCTTAGAAAGGCACACCCAGAAAGCGAGTCATATCAACCCTTCTACGTGACCCGTCCCCCAGCTTCTTTCCCCTACGTGACCCGTCCCCCAGCTTCTTTCCATTTGATTATGATTTCAATGGCCTAGCATTATCCCGAGAAGAAAAATGAAAGGAAATCAGAAAATGACTCCCATACTGGTTTTAGGTTCCCTGACATAAGCAGCTCGTCTCCTCCTTCGAAATCCACATCATAAACCTTGTTATCGATAGCTTCATAAACAAGAACTGAATTTCCAACTAGGTCCGTCAAGACAAAGAAATTCTTTGGAAAATCAAAGAGTTCCCTGCAACTATTGGTTTGAGAAACAATGTTTGTTGACTGTTCAACTAGGTCAAGTAATTCATACCCAAGTTTTCCACTCGCAAAGGGCCCAGAGAAACACTTATAAAACCGAGCAAAATCAGAATCAGGGTGTGCTTCCAAGTAGCCAAGAGCGTCATCCACGCCTTTATTATGGACCCTCAAAAAAAGTGGGTCGCTCAAGTATGACTTGACGGCATCAGGTATCATTCCTAACTCCTATCGATTTAACTTCGCGCCAGATCCAATATTCGGGACTTTCAAATTTTACGCACAGTCATGATGAACGCCCTAACGAGAATGATTAGACCAATTGATAGTTCAAACTGACGGTTTATCGAATGGATAGGCGTGCTTGAAAACCTTGAAGAAAGAGTCTGCCATCCGACAAAATCGTGAGTTAGGCCGAGAGCCATATCACATGTAGGAGGCAGACCCATGATTGAGTTTAACGCGTTCTTAGGACTTGATGTTCACCAGGATTCTATTTCGGTTGTCATGGCGCTTCCCCAAGGGGATGTTGATTTTCAGACGGCGATTCCTTATGACGAGGGATTGATTCGGACCTACTTTGAGGGTCTCCTGAAGTCCTATCCACTTATCCAATCATGCTAAGAGGCCGGTGGCTGCGGATACCATTTGCACCGATTGTTGGGAGAGCTCGGTATCCACAACCAAGTCATTGCTCCTTCTCATATTCCAAGAGTGGGCAGAAAGAAGGTCAAAAGCGATCGGATCGACGCCATTGAATTGGCGACCTATCTGCGTGAAGCCATGCTTACCGCTATCTATATCCCTAGTGACGAAGACGAGTTTATGCGAGAGAAGACCCGACTAAGACATGTTTGTCAAAAGAGATTACTAGCTGCCAAACAACAGGTCATGGGATTCTTGCGACGGCATGGGCTCCGTTATTCAGAGGGTAAGAGCAACTGGACGAAAACCTACTGGACATGGTTGGGTAAAATTCAGTTTTCACACCGCGGGCTGCAGATGGTTTTCCTAGACTATGTCCAGCAAGTTGAAGCTCTGCTCATTAGGCTGAAGGAATTAGATCTCGAAATAAGAAACATCAAGGAAAGATGGGTGAAGAAAGATGTCGTTGATGCCATAGCGGCTTGCAAAGGACTGGATACTTTTAGCGCCACGAGCATCGTGGCAGAGATCCGTGAATTTTCGAGATTCCGTACGGCCAGTGAATTCATGGGGTACTTGGGTTTGGCGCCCAGCGAGTATTCCAGTGGCAAAAAAGTCAGTCGAGGTTCAATCACCAAAACGGGCAACGCAAGAATGAGAAAAATGCTGGTGGAGGCTGCGAAGAGCTACAGAAGAATGCCCCGGAAGAACAACAAACTTCTCGAAAGGTGGGCAAGGGTTCCTGTTCCTATGCGTGATCACGCTTGGAAAGCACAACGACGCCTTTTCAAACAATACTGGAAACATCTCGATGCCGGAAAACACCCCAACATAGCGACGGTGGCTGTTGCCCGGGAACTGGCCGGCTTTATTTGGGCACTTGCTACACAGGCCGAAAAAAGCGAACTAGCCAAAGAACTTGCCAGCTAGGAAGCCATCCACACCTAACCTTTGACAAGGAGGAAGACCATGGACAGAAATGGTGGCTATTTACACCAGGTTCAGGAGCGATCCCCGAGGGGACACATGTTGCAGCGCTAATCCAAGCGTCACGCAAGACGA
>JAGQSC010000028.1 GCA_020439745.1 Acidobacteriota bacterium
CGCGCTGGGTCGCACCACCTCCTGGTCCTACGACCATTTAGGTCGCGCGGTGAAACGCACCCTGCCGCTGGGCATGTTCGAAACGCTTAGTTACGACGGTGTGGGGAACCTGACCGCCATGACCGATTTCAATGGCAACACCACCCAATACGGTTATGACGTCCTGTCACGGCCCATCGTCAAAACCTATGCCGATGCCAGTCAGCAGAAGATGGGTTACAACGCCTTGGGTCTGCGTACCCATGCCCAGACCGCCGATGGCACCACCTTCTATTTCTACGATCTATCCGACCGCCTCATCCATCAGGAGAACCCCGATGGCACCTGGCTAGTCTATGAATACGACGAGGCGGGCAACCGCACGGCGGTGGAAACGCCCAACGGCCTGACCACCTACAGCTACGACCCGCTCAATCGGCTGGAAGTGGTGACCGCACCCGACGGCACCGCCACCACCTACACCTACGATGCGGTGGGTAACCGGCAACGGGTGCAGATGGGTAACGGCACCGAGACCTTCTACGTGTATGACGACCTGAACCGGCTCACCTACATGGAACACAAGGACGGCGCCGGTACGGTGCTGGCCTCGTTCACCTACACCCTGGGTCCGGCGGGGAACCGGCTCAGCGTGACCGATCATACCGGTCGCGTGGTGGACTACACCTACGACGAACTGTACCGACTTACCCGCGAGGATATTTCGGATCCAACCACAGGTTCCAGCTTCTTCGCCTATACCTACGACGCGGTGGCCAACCGGCTCACCAAGCAAGACGTGAACGGGGTGGTCACGTCCACTTACGACGATAACGATCGCATCCTCACACGAGGTGGCGACAGTTACAGTTACGACCTGAACGGCAACACCTTGACCGCGTTGGTGGCAGGGGTTACCACCCACTACGCCTACGACTATGAGAACCGCATGGTGGGCGCCGATGATGGCAGCAAGCTGGTGGCTTACGGCTACAACGCCGATGGCATCCGCAGTTGGAGCGAGGTGGACGGGCTGCGTACCCATTACCTGGTGGACCAGAACCGGGATTATGCCCAGGTGCTGGAAGAGCTGGATTCGGGCTTCGTGCCCAGTGTCACCTATGTGCATGGGGATGACCTGCTGAGCCAGTTCCGCGACGGTACGCGATACAGCTACCACTACGACGGGCACGGCTCCACGATTGCGTTGACCGATCACCTGGAAACGGTCACCGATACCTACACCTACGACGCCTGGGGCGAACTGTTGGCTTCCACGGGCGCCACCCCCAACAACTACCTCTACACGGGCGAACAGTACGACCCCAATGTGGGCTTCTACTACCTCCGAGCCCGCTACTACAACCCCTCACTCGGCCGCTTCCACACCATGGACACCTGGCCGGGCATGCAGTTCGAACCCGTCACCCTACACAAGTACCTCTACGCCAACGCGAATCCTGTAATGATGATCGACCCAAGTGGGCGATTCTCGATGGCCGATATCATGGCAGCGAACACCATACGCAACATAATTTCTGAGCTTCAAAACGCGCTCCTTCAAGGCTGGGCCATTTTCCAGGAATCAAATGGCGATGGTTATCGAGTATTGAAGAAGGTGGGGATTGCTGTTGCCACATCGATTGGTGTGGGTGTCGCGCTGAAAATCAGTGGTCGAATCATCGGTAAGATTGCCAAATTGAAGTCGTTTCGAAAACAACGGTCCCGTCGAGGTCAACGACTTGGAGGAGATTGTGTGAAGTGTGCGCCAGAAGCGGCCAAGGAATTTGGATTAGACCCAAACAATTTGGCCCCTGATGGCAAACCTGGATTAATCGCTCCAATACCAGGAACGAAACCGGGGGGGCCACACATGGCTGTTAGACTTCCAAACGGTGATATTTACGACGATACCATCCTGTGGAACATCCATCAAAAAAACAAAGGTCATATCCCATCTGGATTAAACGATTTGGCTAACTACGATACTTTCTCGCCTGATGTATATGAGAAACTTCTGGATATACTCGACGAAGTGAGCAATGCGGTTCGCACCGACCCACCTGTCCGGGCAACAAGATAAGCTGATTGAGGTTAAGAAATGAGAATAGCTGTTTGTGGGACCACGTACTCGGATCCTAGATCATTCGTTGAAGGAGTAGCAAAATTCTTTCAGTCGCCTTCTAAAACAACCCCAATTGGACCAATAGATTACATGATTGAGACCACAATTAACTTAGATAACCGATCATTGCATTTCAAGGGCGCTGTGCAATCTTTGTTTCACAAAAAAAATTCCTACAAAATCGTGTTATCCGACACGAATGCAGTAATTTATTTACTGCCGATTAGCCGAGAGTCCGCGACAATGATACTTGATGACCTAGAAGTGTTTTCTAGCTTGTGCCACGAAATCGGCTATAACCATCCAATCAAGTACTTATTTAACGATTATTGGCAAGGGTCGTATCGCGGTCCGGTGTTTGATCTTAATGAAATCGAAGCACTTACTGGTCTTTCATCCCTACAACAAACCTCCATTTCCCATGATCCAACGGGGATCGACATTGATGTTATAAGAGGTATAGTCAAACAACTTGGGACCAGTTAAAATCGACGGGAGATTAGGAGGTTAAAACTGGGACACTGAGAGGAGGTTAAAACTGGGACACTGAGGTTAAAACTGGGACACTGAGCGTAAACTTGTTGATATAACTAACTTTTGAACTCCTGGTTGTACCGTTGTACCGTCCGCGTATCCGGGACGTGTGTTCACCTCTCTTTGCGTGCTGTTTGACACAGATTATGCGCGTAGTGAGCTAAAAGGACCCGATTCGGACGTTGTTTTTATTAAAAAATGGGCGTCGTATCCTCCGTTTGGCGCGTTTTTCAGGGTGTACCGTCCGCGCGTCCGGGACGTGTTGTTGCCTTTCTTTGCGCGTTGTTTGGTATAGATTGAGCGCTTCATGAGCTAACAGGACGCGATTCGGACGTTGTACCGTCCGCGTGTCCGGGACGTGTTTTTGCCTATCTTTGCGTGCTGTTTGATACAGATTAAGCGCGTAATGAGCTAATAAGACGCGATTGGGACATTAGTTTTATTGAAAAATGGGCGTCGTGTCCTCCTTTTGGCGTGTTTTTCAGGTTTTTGGAACGATGAAAGGCACACCACGAGCGGCTGCTTTGCGGACAGGTCTATCCTGATCCATTTTGATGGTTGCTTGAAGGCGACTCGTTTCACGGAGGTGGGATCCAGCCAGTCAACAAACCATCCCAGGCTTGGAAGAAACGCGGACATTTGCGATGGCCGGTTCTTGCTGCCCAAGCCATAGCTGGTGTAAGGCCAGCCAAACTCTGGTGCGGCCGGGCGTGGTTGTACCAGGTTTTGAACACATCGAGATCCACTTGAACATCATCAGGCACGCCGACACTTTGCCACCAGGGATACAGTCGTTCCTTCAAGGTTCTGAAAAGGCGCTTTATCCGACCATTCTGCCAGGGACAGAACGGGTCTATGGTCTGTTTGCGAATACCCAGGAAAAGGAGCGCGAGTCGCATGCGTCTTGATGTGAAGAGTGTCTCGTTGTCCGTACGCAGGAATCGTGGCCGACCGCAGTGCTCCATCACATCGAGTAGCACCCGCAACAGACCGGTGGTGGACCGGTCGACCAGGGGCCGGAGGCACAACAAGGCGCGGGTCCCATGATCCATGATGCCGAGCACGGGTGTCTCGCAGTGATGCGTGAGAAACGTAAGGTCCATTCCCCACACCAGGTTTCTTTGCCCCTGGACGCGCCTGCGATTCTTGATGTCACGTTGCAGCTTGAGCACGCGTGACGCGTGCCGTTTGAGTACTTCGGCCACATACGTCTTGCCCACTGTCTCCCCTTTGCGCGTGTTGCGTGCATTAAACGCTGACGCAATCGTGCGACAGCCTTCATGTGGCATCAGCGCCTTGAGCTTGATCACTTCCTCTTGAACCCAGGGTGGCTTCTTTCGCGATGCACGGCGTTTATCGGATTTTGAATGGATGGCGCGACGTCGCAAGCGCGGCCCAAATCCAGACCACGAAAACCATGCGATCACCCCCAGCACGAACGCAAGCATCAATATCAGCAACCCGCTCCCCCAAATCAAAGAGTGGGACTCTAGCACAGACAACCACCTCGACATCTATTCGACCTGGATGGCTGACCGGGATTGTCAAAGCAGGGCCTTGAAGATGGAATACTCGATTCTTTTAAATGCCTATGTTCATATGACAGGGCCTACGCACCGGGCCATGACGGGATGGGTCAAGTCACTGAACGATCAATCAGCCTCCCAAGCCAGTTCAAGCGCACCCAAGGGAACGGGGTCTTGCTTTCATATCCTATTCTTCCAGTAGTTAGGTTCTCGATGGACGTGAGCCACTGCAAGGATGAAGATTAGGTTCTTTCGAATCACGTAGGGAAGAAAGAACGGAAACACTGGGCAATTTGCACGTCGATATCCGCCCTCACGCAGACGGCAGATCTTAGGATTCTCCGCGATTAATTCCGACGTTTGCTTGATCTCAAAAAGCAAACGCCTACCGAGACCGGGCTCCTGTGCTTCATACCATTCCACGGCCGCCTCCATTTCGGCTTCCGCCTCTTGGATGAATTCAACTATTCTGGTCGAGCCGAGCCTCCCACGCTTGAAATACTTCTGAAGCGGGACGTGAACTTGTAAGTCCATTGTCAAGCGCGAGAATGCGTTGGCGTATCTCCTGATCCCAGGCACTTTCTACCAATGAGTCCGAGGACTCCCCGGATTTCAAAAGAAGGTGTGCCAGTTCTAAACGCTCACTAGGTGAAAGTGACTCGGCTTCTCGAACGAGTGCTTCTATTTTGCTCATGACACCATTCTACTCCCCATATTCCGATTCACAATACCATTCAAAAAAACTAAACATAGAATGTCACGCCCTTACAGGGCTTGGTTCCCTTTGGTTACCTAACCCAGGGCTCCGCCCTGGGCTGCCATGTTTGGCCCTGCTAGGGCCAGGCCATCATTCACCTACACCCTGGGTCCGGCGGGGAACCGACTCAGCGTGACCGATCACACCGGTCGTGTGGTGGACTACACCTACGACGAACTGTACCGCCTCACCCGCGAGGATATTTCGGATCCAACCACAGGTTCCAGCTTCTTCGCCTATACCTACGACGCGGTGGCCAACCGGCTCACCAAGCAAGACGTGTACGGGGTGGTCACCTCCACCTACGACGATAACGATCGCATCCTCACGCGGGGTGGCGACAGCTACAGTTACGACCTGAACGGCAACACCTTGACCGCCCTGGTGGCGGGGGTTACCACCCACTACGCCTACGACTATGAGAACCGCATGATGGGTGCCGACGACGGCAGCAAGCTGGTGGCTTACGGCTATAACGCCGATGGCATACGCGCCTGGAGCGAGGTGGATGGGCTGCGTACCCATTACCTGGTGGACCAGAACCGCGACTACGCCCAGGTGCTGGAAGAGCTGGATGCGGGCTTCGTGCCCAGCGTCACCTACGTGCATGGCGATGATCTGCTGAGCCAGTTCCGCGACGGTACGCGGTACAGCTACCACTACGACGGGCACGGCTCCACGATTGCGTTGACCGATCACCTGGAAACGGTCACCGATACCTACACCTACGACGCCTGGGGCGAACTGTTGGCTTCCACAGGATCCACCCCCAACAACTACCTCTACACGGGCGAACAGTACGACCCCAACGTGGGCTTCTACTACCTCCGCGCCCGCTACTACAACCCCTCACTCGGCCGTTTCCACACCATGGACACCCACCCCGGAATAGAATACGAGCCGCTGACACTACATAAATACTTATATGCTGGCGCGAGTCCAACACTATTCGTAGACCCCAGCGGTATGATTTTTGTTGCTGGCTTCAGCGAACTACTACTGTCGCTCAACAACGCTTCCTTTTATCGAGGTACCTCTGCTCAAGGTGCCAGGGTTGCTCTGCGGCAAGTTTTGTTCGGAAGGCCTCCCAAAGACCTGGGATTAGTTGGAGAAGGAGTGCTGGATCTTGCGTTGCAAGGAGTTTTTGACACCATCATTAACAATCCAAACGGATTTGACTCGAAATCTAACTTCGGAACAGCAGCACATCATGATTTAGAATTGAAAATAGCATCATTTAAACCGCTTCCAGGTTTTGAGATTGCTGCTGAGGTCTATTATGACAAGAATAACAAACCTACCACGAGGAGAGCGAAAGGATCGCTAGGAATCGATGTTCAAATCATACATCGAGGTAAAGTGGTACTTTCACTCGATCTGAAAACAGGTAAAGGGTGGTCGAAGAACGGTATCTTAGTGAGAAAAAAGAGGTTCGGTTCAGATATCATTCAGATTTTCGTAAAAACCGAGGCATCACGATGACGAGTGAAAAAACGAAAAAAGTACTAAAACTTATTGAATCTGTACTAATTCATCATTCAACGAAAAGCCCTGCAAGATATCAAGGAGCTGTTTGTATTGAAGAAGGGTGCAAAAGATTCTGCATGTTACCGCAGAGTGTATTTGGCAAACGCATAAAGATAATCGTTTTCGTCGTCGACAGTTGTTTCACAATCGATGATTCATCTCTCCAGATTACGAATGGTGGCACCCTGTCGCCGGAGGGACTTGGACATCACTTCGCTTGGGTTATCGACACCTCAGATGAATGGAAGACATCGAAGGTGTCAATACAACAATGTATCGAAGAAACAGCTTTGCCTTGGTTTCGCTGCGTCCAAACCCACGATGACTATGAGCACATCTCACAAAACCTGCCAGATCTCGAACCGATAGACTCGCTAGATAGGGAGTACTCGTTCAAGGGTCAATCGTGGCTGAGGTCCGCATGCAAATCGATAGGCACTTGCTTGCGCCAATATTCATTTCAAGAAATTGATTCACCGTACATTCGATATGTGAGGATAAGAGGTGATGTATTCCATGTCATACAATTGAGGCTAATCAACGACGGATCACATTTCCTGACTGATGTTTTTAGCTGGATTCCAGGTATGCACGATCAGGAGACCTCCATTCATGATGACCTTCTCACGATTTGTGGCGGTCGGCTGTCTCAAGAAGGCGTTTCTCAAACGGGAAAACCCTGGCTGGCGCAGGATTTCGCGATAAAAGACCAAATGATGCAAATCGAAACGGTGTTGGTTACGCAAGCAATTCCTTGGCTCGATTCCATAAAGAACGTAGATGACGTTCTTGAAAACATTGCAGAACCTTACTTGATCATGATGCCAGGTATTCGACATCGGCTTGGTCTTGATTAACACTAAGCAGTTTGATTGCCCGAGGAATTTGGGGGACGAGGTTGTCGAGGTGTACCGTCCGCGTGTCCGGGACCTGTTTTTACCTCTCTTTGCGCGTTGTTTGATACCTATTAAGTGCGTCATGAGCTAACAGGACGCGATTCGGGCGTTGTTTTTATTAAAAAATGGGCGTCGTATCCTCCTTTTGGCGCGTTTTTCAGGTTTTTGAAACGATGGAAGGCACACTTTGGGCGACTCCCATGCGGACAGGTCGATTCTGATGAATTTTGATTATTGCTTGAAGGCGACTCGTGTCACGGAGGTGGGGTCCAGCCTGTCAGTAAGCCATCCCAGGCTTGGAAGAAACGCGGACATTTGCGATGGCCGGTTCTTGCTGCCCAAGCCATGGCAGGAGTAAGACTCGCCAAGCTCTGGTGCGGCCGGGCGTGGTTGTACCAGGTCTTGAACACATCGAGATCCACTTGAACATCATCAGGCACGCCGACACTTTGCCACCAGGGATACAGTCGTTCCTTCAAGGTTCTGAAAAGGCGCTCTATCCGACCGTTCTGCCAGGGACAGATTGACCCCCGTTGTCGCATCGCGAACAGGTCAAGGCCCTGGAAGGGCCAGACATGGCAGCCCAGGGCATCGCCCTGGGGAAACGGAAAAAAGAAATCAGTGCCCTGTAAGGGCACCACATCAATCAAACACGTATCGTTGGTCGAACGGCACGTTATACCGTTTCAGAAACAAGAGAAATTCCTCTTGAAACCCCACTTCCCGATGGTGTTCCTCGTGGTTTGAGTTTTTTCCGGCTCCCCACCCCATTTCCCACAGAATGATCCCTGATTGTCACGCCCTTACAGGGCTTGTTTCCCTTTGATTTCCTAACCCAGGGCTGCGCCCTGGGCTGCCATGTATGGCCCTGTCATGGCCATGGTTTACCTACACTTTTGGGCCCGCGGGGAACCGGCGCGACCGATCACAGCGGTTGCGTGATGCACACCGCCTACGACGATCTGGGTCGCCTCACCCGCGACGACATTGGATATCCAACGTTAATTTCAAGGAATGGTGCGTCCGCTGGCAGCAGTCCATGTTACATTGCTCTCGAAAAATGATTGGAATTAGGAGTTAACCGTTGAAATTGATGGCCAAGTATTCGGATCATGCCTATGCCTTCATGCGAATTATTGCCGGCTTCATGTTCTCATTCCACGGCGCACAAAAGATATTAGGGATCATGACGGACAGTCAACCCGCGCTCTTCTCACAGGGTTGGTTTGGCGGCATCATCGAGTTGGTGGGCGGCGTGCTGATCATGCTCGGCTTCTATTCCCGTTGGGCGGCCTTTGTCTGCAGTGGCACCATGGCGGTCGCCTATTTCCAATTCCACTGGAAATTTCAAATGGGTGCTGCCTTCTTCCCAACCATCAACCAAGGAGAACTAGCGGTACTCTATTGTTTCGTCTTCTTGTTGATATGCACGAAGGGTGGTGTGAAGTGGTGCCTCAACAAGAAATGACGCGGGTGAGTTGCAGTCCCTAACCCAGGGCGAGTGCCTGGCTGCCATGTACGGCCCTGTCAGGGCCATTGGCATCGCAGAATTACATGTTGGAGCCGGCGGAACAGGTTAAACGCCTTGGCCAACTGAGATACGTTCTAACCTGATGTTTTGAAAATAGGCAGGAGCGAACGTTGGGGAGATATTATGTGGAATCACGGGCGCAGGCGAATCATGCGAATCTCGTTCGTCAGCTCGGTGATGTCGAGCTTGCCCTCGTCTGACTTGATCATCTCCACCATGTCGTGAACCAGGCCTGCACCCTGCTTGTTGGATGCCAAGACCCGGTCCTTTGAGTCCATCAACCAGACCGGTTGCATTTCCCGATCCAAAAGTGCATTGAGTGCTGCCCTTTCTTCGCGCACAAGTTGATGGTCCATAGCGCTAGTTTTTCGAATGCGCTGATCCATGAGTTGGTTGAGGGTTCCGCCGATCACGGCAAACTCATAGGGCACCCGATGGGCTTCGAATCGTTGGAACTTGTCGCCAGACTGATGGGCCCGAGCCAAATCGACCAGTCGGTGTATGGGTCGCAGGAGCCGATAACCCGTCCGTCGTACCATGAGCAAACTGAAGACCACCGCTAGCATCGCCAGACCCACCATGGCCCAAGCACCGGCGAAGGCCAATCGCTTGGCGTGTGAATCGGCTTCGTGCATGGTTTTGCGATTGATATCCACCAACTCTCGCAGCGCATTCAACGCCAAATCGATCTGAGCCGGGCTCTGAACGCCTTTCATGTGGAACTCGCGCAAGAATTCGATGATCGCCTGCTCTTCGGGTTCCGTAATGTTTCGTTCCGCACGATCCAAGGCCTCGCCAAAAGCCGTGTACACTTCCGCAGGCCAGGCATCGGTATGGTGCCCCGCAAGGATGTGAACCATGTCTTCGGCTGCAACCAGGGAGTAGTCGTTCTCGGCAAGGATCATCTCGATCGCCGGCGCGGTGCGTTCGACCAACCAGATGGCACTGGTCGCGGTGACAAATTGAAGACCGAGCAACACGAAGATGACGAGCCGAATTTCCGTCCGGATTTGCATGTCTATTGCTCCTTGAGTAACGCACGTGTGGATCCAGGACGACCCACCACCAGAAGCGATTCCTGCTCATTCAGGGGCCGTTCGGGACCAGGAAGGGCGATATGCTCCACACCTTCCTCCACGGTCTTGATACCCAGCACCATGATTCCGTACTGCTTGGGCAGTTTCAGTTCGGCCAGGGTGCGATTGGCCATGAATGGCAGCACCTTCATCTCGGTGATCACCAGGTTCTCGCTGAGGGGAATTTCTTCCAGCAGGCCTTGGTGTGCCAGTCTCTTGGCATAACGCTCTCCAAACTCCTGCTCAGGGTTCACGACCTCGTGGGCACCCACCAGTTGAAGAATACGTTCCAGCAGGCGGTCGGTAGCTCTGGCGACAATGAAGGGGCAGCCGAGCTGACGTAACAGCGCCGTGACGATTATGGACCCCTCCCGCGACTCATTGCCAATGGCACTTATGGCCATGTCACGGGCGCCGGGGTTCAGGGCTGCCAACGTTTGCTCATCGGTCGCATCGGCACAGATGGCTCGGACGGCATAGGAACTGGCTTCCTGAACAAGTTCCTGACGTCGGTCTACCACGATCACTTCCACGCCTTCTGAGGTCAAAGAACGTGCGACCGCCGAACCGAACTGTCCCAACCCAATCACAATGGCTTGTTTTTTCATTGCAGACTCCCTATTAACCCACGTCCAGATCTGTTTCGGGCAGGACCATAGGCGCATGCCCCCTAGATTTACTTGGCAGCACCAATAAAAGTGTCAAAGGCCCGACCCGCCCTGCAAACATGGCTGTCATGATAATGATCTTGCCGATTTCATCCAAGCGAGCAGTTCCACCCAATGACAGTCCCACGGTACCCAATGCTGAAACCGTTTCAAAGAAGCCTACCTCCATGGACATATCTTGTGTGAGCAAGATACCCACAAAGAAGAACGCGACGGCAACCAGACCAAGCACGGTAACGGTGGCCGCGCGAAACACGGTCGCGGATCGGATTTGGTACCCGTAAAAACTGATGTGGTCCCGACCCTGGAAAGCAGCACGAATCAGTAAAATCAGAACCGCAATGGTCGTGGTCTTGATGCCCCCAGCCGTAGAAGCAGGACTACCCCCAATGAACATGAGTGGCAGCATCAAGACGTAGGTTGCTGGCGCTACAGTCGTTAAATCCACTGAGTTGAATCCCGCCGTCCGCAGGGTCGCCGACTGAAAGAAGGCATTGGCCACACGATCGCCAAATCCCATCCCCGCCAAGGAGTTACGTGTTTCGAACACCGAAAAACCTACGAACCCTATGGCCAGCAAGATACCTGCGGTCACGAGAATGAGTTTGGATTGTGCGGCTAGTCGCTCACCCAGGGGAAGCCGTATCAGATTCAAAATGACCAAGGGGCCCAGCCCGCCAAGGATGATCAAACAAGCTACCGTACTTAACAAAACAGGATCGCCGTTGTAGGGAACCAAGCTATCGCTCTGAAGGGCAAAACCGGCGTTGCAGAACGCTGAAATCGACGTAAAGGTGGCACGCCAAATGGCTTGGCCCCAGGCATCACCATGAGCGCGAAACAAGAACGTCAACAGCAAGGCTCCGGAACTCTCACAGACTATGGTAACCGTAAACACGTTGCGAATAATGCTGCGTATGGCGCTGTGACTGGATGTGTTCAACAACGAGGCCGCAGTTAACTCATAGCGCATGCTCAACCGCCGTCCCAGAATCAAGAGCGCAGCCGTTGAAAACGTCATGATCCCCAAGCCACCCAGTTGGATGAGCAGCAAGATTACGGCTTCCCCAAATGACGTGAACGCCACTGGCGTATCCAAAACGGCTAGACCGGTCACGCAAATGGCGCTAATTGATGTGAAAAGGCCATCCAACAAATGGTGGGCCGATCCCGTGTCTGAGGCGATGGGCAAGGACAAGACGACGCCGCCCACCACACCTCCCAACAAGAAGGTTACCACCAGTGCCTTGGCGGGATCCTCAAAGATGACGAGCATCCAATTGTCATCTTCCATCTGTTCATGGACGGGTAGACCATAGCGAATGTGCCGCGACCACCACAAAATCACGAGCATTGCAGGAACGATCAGCAAAGTTGGTTGTGCCCTACTGATCAGAGGCAAAAGGCACAGCAGCCAAAGCATGGCCTTGAGAAAAAGGTGCCTCTTGATGTCCTGTCGCCAGAGCGACCAAGCCACACTGAGCGCGGCACCTGTCAAGGCATATCGAGCCGGCCAGCCAGAAGCATCTTCAACGAGACACAGCACCCAAAGTGCGACAAGACCCCAAGCGCTGGCCGTCACATGCGGTGGCGGTGTGGGATTGGCCTCATTGAGATGACGCACGTTGAACCAGCCCCACAACGAACAGAGGTACAGTGAAACAGCTGTTAACGTGAACATGCAGATCAGTGGTTTATGTAGCTGGAACGACAGATACAGGCAGGTTTCGGCAAGTATCAAGAATGTGGTGAGGGGTCGATGGCTGGGCCGTAAGTTGCGTCGGTTCCCCACAATAGCCACTGTGATCACCGCTAATCCCGACAATAGCCAAACGGCTACGACTTGGCTTGGACGCACAGGAGCCAACGCACGCAGCATGGCGGGTGCCGCATCCAGGACAAAGAGCCAAGACAAAGCTTGGCTCAACCCTATCAACACCGATGGGACTTGAGCCGTCTCGCTTTTCTCTGATGATCGAACTTGTTGGGCACTCAACTCGGTATGGCTCCCGCTGCAACGCAACTAGCAGATTACTTGATCAGGGGCGCAATGCCAAAGGTTGATCCTATATTCCCGGCAGGGTTGCCTGCAACCTATCATCATCGTTTAGGGGTTCCATGCTGTTAGACAAGAAAAAGGGAGGCAGTGGCCTCCCCTTTCGATGGGGTGGCTGCGCTTAATTCAAGTAGTAGATTCTCCCACCCTTGAGCGAGGTTTGGGCGCCCCCACTGGCGCCGAACAGCAATGCTTGATCACTGCGAACGGTGTAATCCATGGCGTGGAAGAGACGCGTCAGGCCATTGGGCGTGACATCCTGATAGGTGAAGAACAGGTCATCTGCGGATTTCGCCTCAAACAGATACTCGAATTGGGCGAACATTTGAATACCCGAAACGCCATCACCCACATAGGAGAACTCGGCAAACAGGACACGAGCACCCACGGGAAGGTGGGGGTTGATTAAGGCATAGTTGGTGAGTCCGATGGTGAAACCATATTGTTGGTCCCACTGCACCATATTGTCACGGTGTTCAATTTCAAACGCGTTGAAAGAATAGCTTTCCAACGGTTGAGAGCTGAACTTGGCACCGTTTTCGCCCTCAATTTCCCAGCGCTCATTGTCGATCGCGCGCAGGAACATATCGGAACCTTGATCGGTAACCGTGGCTGAATCCAAATCAACCGCGTAGGTCATATTTGGCCAAAGCCACTGGTCTGATTGAATATGGATGCCTTCCCAGGTCACCACATTCAGATTTTCAATGCGGAAGATGCTGCCTTCGCGAATGGCCACAAAGGTGGCGGTATTGCCTTCCGAAGTGATGCAGGTGATGAGGTGTTCGTGTACAGCGCTGCCCGGAAGCGATGGGCTGAACACAAGGCGTTTGTGTGATGGGTTGGGACGTTGAGCTGCACAAAACAGTGCAAAGAAGAGAAATAAGAATGAAACGTGTTTTTTCATGGTGAACCTCCGAATGTTTACGTTCACCAAGCATCGCGTCACGAGACAGACAAACGTGACAGGTCAGGCGCCCTATTGTGTCGGAGATCACATGGGTACGAAGCTACCGCCACTCAAACGCACTTGCCGTTGGCAACGCTGTGCCATTTCTGGACTATGCGTGACCATAATCATCACAGCCTCGCCCTGCACTTCCAACAAGAGATCGGCTACAAGCGTCGCCGTTTCCTGGTCCAGGTTACCGGTCGGTTCATCGCACAACAACACGGAGGGTCGGTTAATCAAGGCTCGCGCAATGGCGGTGCGTTGGCGTTCGCCTCCAGAGAGTTGTGTTGGGAAATGGCCCAGCCGGTCGCCTAACCCCACCCTTTCAAGCAGTTTCCGCGCATCGTCAGGCGTAGCACGATTGCTCTTTTGAGCCAAGGTAGGGAGCAGAGTGTTTTCGAGTACCGTGAACTGGGGCAGCAAATGATGGTCTTGAAACACAAAGCCAATGTTTTGGTTTCTGAACAGGGCGCGACCCTGCTCGTTCAGGCTGAACGGATCGACGCCATCAAATTGGACAGAGCCAGAAGTAGGTGTATCCAACACACCCACAATGTGCAGGAAGCTGCTCTTACCCGATCCAGATGGACCCATCACCGCCACCGAATCACCTGCCTCCATGATCAAATCCACATCGCGTAGCACTTGAATCGGACCTGTGGGTCCCGTGAACTGCTTGCGCAGATCGTTGATTTCCAGTTTCATTCCCTACCTCCCATCACATCCTCATACACCGCCGACATGCCTCGAGCCATGGCCTCAAGCGAGTAAGACTCTGCAGCAGATGCCGCTGCGGCAGCACCCATGGAAGCCCGTATGGCCGGATCACGGGCCAGCTCCACAATGGCAGTCACCAACGCATCGTGGTTCAAGGGTTCCACCAAAAGGCCACCGCCTTTTTGTAGCAGTTCAGGGAACACACCATGCCGCGGGAGTATGACAGGGAGACCACTGGCCATGGATTCCATCACGCTCAGCCCTTTAGGTTCGCGGTAGCGTGTGGGCAATGCCATCATGGTCAACTCGCCCAGGAACGATCTTTTTTGAGCCAAGTCCAGCTCCCCATGAAATTGCGTCGATGATTGCAGTCCCATCGCCGCGATCTTCTGGCGTTGCTCGTCCACATACTGCCTGTCTTTCTGTGCCACGTAGCCACCCACCCGCAGTGTCAACTCTTGCACATGCTGTTTGGCCTCTATGAAAGCGTCCACCAACAGGTCCAGTCCTTTTTCGGGTGACTGGCGCGCAAAAAAGCCCAGGATCGGTTGATCATGGCGCATCACCTTTGCATGCGAATCCACACCCAAAGACACCACATCAATGTCAGCGCGATCAAATCCCACATGTTCAGCCATGAAATCGGCATAAAAGGTGGCCGTGGCGATCAGTCGGTCTATGCCTTTGGCTTTTGTGCGTAGCAACTCGAACACGCGACTCTTATAAGGTTCAATCAGGTCGTCCAGGAACAGGTCTTCGCCCTGAAGCGAGCAAACGACCCTACAGTTCAACGACCGTTTCAACGCCACCCCCACACCCAAGAACATGGAATTGGTGATGTGGACCAAGTCAGGTCTGAAATGATCTTGCAACCAACTGGCCAACTGATTCAGGTCATGACTGTGTGGCCCCTCAAGGCCCAGCAACATGGATTCGGTGAGCGAACCCAAATCTTCCGCCTTGGTTCGATCACTGAATTTGGATACCGCGCGTAGCAGCATCGGACGATCCAACATCCACCGCATGAACCCAGGTGCTTTGCGCCAGCGCGGGCTCTTCTGATCGAGGAAGGCGTTAATCCCACCAAGGAACACCCGCTGGTTGCTGAAATTCTTCACATCCGTCCGTGTAGGCGTGTAAGTGGGCAACAACACGACATCGTGCCCCAATTTCGTCAATGCGCCTGCAAGCGCATTGTCGTTGATACAGCTGCCGCAGTACATGCCGGCAGCGCCCGCCGTAATGTAAGCAACCTTCATCAGTGATCACTTTGAGCGTTGGGAAAAAAGAAGCTGCCTAAGACCATGGACAAACTCGAAGTGACGGTTAAGACCACTACGGGCATCAGACCAAAAACGGTATATCCCGGAATCTTGCCCGCTTGAATGTAGAAGTAAACCCAGCCTACGACTACCGTCAGAAGACATAGCCAAGCCCCTACTCTGCTACTGCGCTTCCAATACAAGGCCGCAATGACCAACGGAATCAACGCTGCAAAACCGGTGAACGACCAAATACCCAACTTGAAAATGCTGCGTTGAACCACCAGCGATAAAAGATAGGTGACCGTTAGTACCAACAATACAAAGGCCCGACCCACCATTACTTGCTGTTTTTCAGACATCTTGTCGTGCAGTCCATAATGGCGCACCACGTCATGGGTGAACATGGTGCCAAGTGACAGTGATTGAGAGTCCAATGACGACATAATCGCCGCAAACACGCCAGCCGCAAGAAGGCCTCCCAACAAGCCGGGCGCGTGGAGACTCACCATGCGCACCAATACCGAATTGGCGGCAGGACCTTGTAGGCCGGGAAAATCAACCACGCCCAATACGCCCAACAACACGCTCGGTATCCAAACCACCGCGATACAAACGGGATAAAAAATGACCGTCGACTTGAAAGCCTTTCCGGACTTTGCCGTAAGCCAATGCATAAACATGTGGGGAAACATGCCGACCGACAGCGGCACAAAGGTGTAACTGATCACTTTCACCCAACTGAGCTTTTCCCCACGTATCAACAGATCAGGCGATACTCCGGCTACCTTCTGCATGGCAGATTCAAGCCCACCCATTCTTTGACTGACCACCCAAAACGTAGCAACCCCAATCAATCCGAACACAAGGGTCTGGAAGGTATTCACCCACGCGGTTCCCCTCAGCCCGCCAGAACACACATAGATAGCGATGACCACGCAAACAAGTAATCCACCCATCCATTGGGGCACCTGCTGCTCCGTAATTTCGGACAGCGTAATTCCAGCACCCATCACACCAATCAACAGATAGGGAATCATGAGTGCCACTAACACCAGAAACAATGCCAGACCAAATCGATCATCACCGTAGCGATGCCGGAAAAATTGAACCTGAGTGAGAAAGCCCTGTTCCTTGCCGATCCGCCAGATACGCGTGCCCACCACAAAAAACACGACCGGCACCACAAAGGCTGAACTAGAGGCCATCAGGGCAAAAACACCCACCCCGGAATGGTAGGCTTCTCCGGAAGCGCCCAAAATGGCAAAGGCAGTCATATGCGTGCCAAACAGCGACATCAGCAATACGAATGCGCCGATGGAACGGCTGGCCACAAAGTAGTCCTCGCCGGTACCCCGTAACAAGCGGTTGGCTACAAGGCCTATACTGGCCACCAAAATCAAATACCCAATGATTGCTCCGAGGATCAACGGTCGTCTCCCTCATCCAAAGGCCAAGCCCATCGCACCACGCCAACCATCACAAAGACCACCAAGAAGCAGTATCCCACGTGGTACCAAAGAGACACGGGCATACCCCAGACAAGCGACCCATTTTGGCCTGCCCCAAAATCCACATGAAGGAGGTAAACCACCATCAAAACCAGACCTGTCGTCCAGCTCTTGGCTTTGGTGCTCATGGCTTAGGTATACCTTTTGCCACGATAGGCCTCGTCATAAAAAGCGGGTAAGAGACTATCCACGCGAAGCAGACCGTCCATCGTGAGCTTGATCCGGTCCTTTTTAACGACTAACAACCCCTGTTCCTCGTATTGAGCAAGTTCCTCGCTGAACTGCTCAGCCGGATTCTGACCGAACCGATCGACAAAGGGTTGCATGTCCACCTCGCCCAACTTCAGCTTGAGAATGAACTGTCGGCGGAATTGATCGTCTTCGTCGGTCACAAACGCCCGCTGCAACGGCAACAATCCTTGGTCCAAATGATCCAGATACTCGCCCCAGTTGGAGATGTTCTGATAGTGCACGCCTTGTACGTGTGAAAACGAGGCCACACCGGTCCCCATCATGTCGGCACCATCCCATAACGCATCACGGTAGACAAACGGCCGTGCTTTATGTGCTTTGACCATGGTGTAGGCACTGGAGCGCACGTATCCGGCTTTGCCCAACTGCTCGATGGCCCATTGATGCCAACGTCGCTTGGTTTGCCAGTTGGCAAATTGCTCGTGCTCGCCGGCCTCACGAATGGAGCTCGAATAGATCGTGTTGAAAGGCAGCTCCATCTGGTAAATGGTGACACTATCGGGATCTGCGGCCAGAGTTTCGTGAATTGTTCGTTGCCATTTTTCTTCGGTTTCACCCGCCATGCCGGCAATCAGATCCAAATTGAACAATTCAAATTCCGCCGCCTTGATCCATGGCAGAACCCGATAGATCTCCTGGCTGACGTGGGCACGGCCGTTGTGACTTAGAATCTCGTCATCGAAATTCTCAACACCCAAACTCAATCGGGTGACACCCACTTCTTTGAGGGTCTTTACCTTGGCTTCTGTCAGTGTGCCCGGTTCGCATTCAAAACTGAATTCTTCCAATTTCCGCCAATCAGTCATGGAACGCAGGCCATCAATCAGATCATTCAATTGAGAGGCACTCAAATAGGAAGGCGTGCCACCGCCGAAATAGACGAATTTCAACGGTCGATCTCGGAATGCGGGTTGTTCTTGATAGAGCTCAACCTCGCGCAACAAGGCATCCAGATAGGTGCGCACCTCCTGACTGTTCTTGCCTGTGTAAACCTTGAAATAACAGAACTTACATCGCTTCCGACAAAAAGGGATATGCACGTACAGACCCAACCCTCGATCCAGTTTAGGTGCACGAGACAAAGAGCTTTGCAATTGCCTCAGATGATCCTTGGACCAGGCGGAATAGGGAGGGTAATTGGATACGAAGACCGAACCAATTTCGGTTTCTTGAGAGGTCTGGCCAGATGTGGCTGGATCTAATGGACTCATGGTTTCGCTCCAAAACAAAGAATATCACCGCTATGGGTGCCGATCACCAGCCGTTGTTCAGAAACAGCGGGAGAGGCTACGAATCCGTCTCCGCCCTGGAAGGACCAGACGAGTGACCCATTTCCTAATTGCAACGCGACGATCTCGCCTCTGGTGGTAGCAATCCAAACCACATCACCGGCGATGACCGGCGAGGCATCGACCTTTGCCCGCGCATCGTAGGTCCATAACGGCTTTCCGTCGATCAAATTAAGGGCCCTTACCTGTTTGTCACGACCTGCAATGATCACCTGCTCCCCATTGGTCGCAGACGATGCATAGAAAGGGAACTGGCCATCATCGATCGACCAAAGGGTCTTTCGGGTGTTCAAATCAAGCGCCAATACGCCATTCTCGAAATGCGGTATGACCGCAATTGATCCGCTTATACAGGTACTCGCGGCCACATAACCACCTACAGGCTGACTGAACTCGGATGCGCCATTTTGGGTTGCTACGACGTGGACCAGACCATCGCAGCCGCCAAAAACAGCCAATTCGCCAAACAAGGCGGGCGTCGCATGCACATACCCATCCGTTTCCAACTGCCAGAGCGCGTGGCCCTCTTTGGAAACAGCATAGCAACGGTTATCGTAGGAACCAAAGATCAATCGACCATCCATCGCATTGACTGACGAGACAATACCGCCTTCACTTTCGTATTTCCAGGCCAGGGTGCCCGTGTCAACATTGACGGCATGGAGAAAGCCATCTTCGTTTCCAAACACCACCAGACCATCGGTCACTGTGGGCGACGATTTGATCTCGGCACCACTTTCGAAGTTCCACACAAGTGCGCCGTCCGATAGCCGAAACGCTGATAGATCACCATTCAAATCACCCACATACACAGTCCCCGCCACAATGGCGGCCGAGCTCTCACAGCCCTCAGTGACCTTGGCGCTCCACAGCAGTTCGGTAGGCACGGGCACTGATTCGTTCGTGTATCCGGTGAGTTGCCCGTTTCCACGAAACATGGGCCAGTCGAATGCAAAAATTGTGAGAAGAATCATGCCACTTCCTCGTAGAGTAACTTCACCCATTCCCTATCCAGTGGCCTGGGATTGAACGTACCCGTCCATTGCGTCATCGCGTCGTCCACCAACTCTGACCAGTCACCAACTTGAGCCACCTGAGCGATTCGTTCAGGCAAACCCAGTCGTGCCTTGATGGATTGCACATAAGCTGCCAGTGCATGGCCCGGTTTCGGACCACTCAGGCAGGCATCTTGAGCCAATCGTGCGTAGCGATGAGCCATCAACTCATTATTCCCACGCAGCACGGCCGGCAACATCAGCGAAACAGCTACCCCATGGGTGATCCCATATCGGGCCGTGAGTGGATTGGCACACGCGTGCGCGGCACCCAGCATGGAGGCTTCGATGGCACATCCAGCAAAGTGGGCGCCGAGCAACATATCGCCCCAGGCGCTGTTGTCTGCTTTCCCATCAGCAATCTCATCCACACCCGAATGCAAGAGGCGCCAAGCGTGACTGGCATACATACGCGAGAGTGGGTTCGCCCTGGTGGAAACATAACTTTCAAGGGCATGAGCCATGGCGTCCAGACTGGAGGCGGCGATCACGGCACGAGGCGCTGAGGCAGGCAGGTCGGCATCAAGAATTACGGTTCTGAACCGCGCCTGAATGTCGCCACACGCCATTTTTTTATGGTCGGCGGCACGCGAAATCAGCGCGTAGGACTGGCCATCACTGCCCGTGCCAGCTGTCGTGGGGATACCAATACTCGGAATCATGGGTTTGGTTGCCTTGCCGAAACCCCAATAATCCTCCATGGCACCACCGTTGCTCAATAAGAAGTTGATCCCTTTGGCGCAGTCCATGGCAGACCCGCCACCCAACGCCACCAACAAATCGGGTTGAAACCGACTTACGGCCTGTACACCGCGTGCCACATCGTCCGTGGTTGGGTTCTCATGCACATCGGTAAACACCAGCACGTCGAGACCTGCGTTGATCAATGCTCGGCGCGCCTGGTCCACATATCCTATTTCTTCAATGCCCGGGTCCGAGATCAAGGCCACACGCGTCCCGCATAGGTCCAATGCAAGTTGGCCCACGCGATCGAGGCTGCCTGCCCCAAACACAAGCCGTATGGTCTGTTGAACGTCAAAGGGTTCGGTCAAAACTGGCGTTCCTCTTGGTAGGCGCGTTGTTGATATAGGAACTCGAACAAATTACCTTCATGAGGTTGGTCCCGACGAATATGGAACGTAGGGATAGGCCCTATGTTCAGTCGGTCGATCTGATGGGCCACCTTTAATTGGTTGATCCATTGCTCATCTCTGGTCAAAGCCGTGGCGACCAATGTCTCCTGCAGATGATTCAAGAGGTCCCCTTGAGGCACTTGGGTTACGGCGACAAAGGGGAACAAGAATTCCATTTGCATGAGTGGATGATCGGGATCAGAGCACCAAACCACTGTCGGCAAAAGAAAATGAGCGCCGTCGACGACCGCTACGCGCCCTCCTTCGCGGTACTTGGCAGTCATATCTTCCGCTCCGGGTGTTTGCAATAGCTCATCCACCATCTTTGAGAAGAGCTTGGCCACTTCCGGCTGCGCAAAGGCCGACAAAGTCGCTTGGGGATGATTCAAGGGCAAAGCATTAATGGCACCCAATCGCTTCGCCAAACCATCCGCCAATTCGTATCCGTGGGTCGCCGTCCAGACGCTGGAGGTATTGAGGCACGATCGACCGCTATTCTCACAAACCGAGCGTTCGATGAGGTCGACAAAGGCCAGGACCTCTTCGCCCATATCTTCACCTACCAGGACCTTGCTCCACCCGGGTCCATGGATTTGGACGCGCGCGTCGCCCCGCCATGGCGACACGGTGCGTTCGTCACCAAACAGCATGGATCGATCCGTGTTCATGAGGATTTCTCGGGCACCGGCATGGTCGGTTGGATAGATGCTAACGGCTTCCGGCGGGCAGCCACTCTCAATCAACGCCGCAGCAATGCGATAAGGTGACCATGGCTCTTGTCGACCAGGCTTTAATACCACAGGCACCTTCAATGCGATGGCGGGTAACCATAGTGAATGAACGCCGGGCGAATTGCTAGGCAACACGGCGCCCATGCACGCTGCTTCGCGCCTGAACATGACCCCGCCACGCGAATCTTCTAACTGTGAGGGGTCCATTCCGCGCATGAGGCCCTGTAACGTGGGCCTGATTTCGCGCAATGCCGCGCTAATCTTGGCGGCGTTTTTGCGGCAAAGCGTCAACGGCATGCCCGTCGTTGCGCTCAGTTGATCTAAATAGTCCTCAAAGGATTGATCGAATGCACCCAGTACATCGCATTCAAAGGCGTTGGCCGCACGAGTAAATATGGATTCCCATTGCGCAATCCCAATGCTTGAAAGCCGCTGTGACCATTCCCTCTTGTGGCGAATATCCCAAGGGATCATGCCGGAGTTGGCCATGCTCAGCTCGCCCATGACTTCCCCGGTCAAAAAGTGTTGCACGGGCACCCGGTCCACAGATTGATAGGGTTTGCCTGCGCGAAGTACAGGAAATTGACGCATCAATAAACCCCAACCACCACCGAAGATTGGAGCCTGGAGAACAAGCGCAAATTTTGCACGCCATCCCAAGGATAGAGATCAATAGGGCCCATGCGCTCACCCTCATCGCGTTCGAGGAAACACGGCACAAAGAACTCTCGGGTGAGCGTCGTCAACATGACCCGACCCGTTTCGCCGTAGTCCACGACACGATTGGGGTCGTCGGGATCCACCACATCGATGACTGCACGCGGGTGAGGTGGATAATAGGTAATGCGGTATTCATCTTCGGGTACAAACGGTTTGTGGCAGGCAAGTCCCATCAGCGTATTGCCATAGGTTGGCCTGAAATCAATGCCAGGTACCAATTCCTCTCGCGCAAATCGATGGAACTGGGCATTCATCTCAGTGCCACCGCAAAAGATCCCGGTGATCCCGTATCTAGCGAGATCGATCTTTGCGCAAAGTGCCTCCAAAAGCTTAGGCGTTGTAAACACGCAACGCACCTTGTCGTTGGCTTTCAAGATGGTGAGTGCCTGATCGACCACATGTTCTTTATACAGTTCCAACTCATGGAAGGCCGATCGTTTGATCAGTTTATTGACCCAGCGGGGATCCAAATCTACGTGAAAGGCGATACCACCGCGATACTGGGCCAAGTGTTCAATTGCCAGCCGCAGTCGGCGTGGCCCCGTTGGACCCAACATCAACCAATCACATCCTTTGGGGAACGTCTCATCGGACAAGGTGTCTGAAAACATCTCGTAGTCAATGCGGAAGTCGTCCATGCTTACGCGGTACTTGGGAATGCCTGTGGATCCGCCGGTTTCAAATACTGAAACCCCTTTTCCGGCCAGTCCCTTGGGTATCCATCGACGCACTGGACCACCTCTTAACCATTCGTCCTGGAAGTGCCCGAGTTTCTTGAGGTCAGCATAGCCGCCAATCTTGTCGCGAGGATCAAAGTCCAATCGTGAAGCGAAATCCAGCCAAAAGGGACAGCCCGTTTCGGGTGAGAAGTGCCAGGCTACCAGGTCCCTCACATGTGCATCCAGGCGTTCACGAGCCTGCTGCACGCGCGATAAATCAACCATACCAGTCACCTCGTCCATTGTTTGCTCTAGCCTACGCCGCCCCACCCGATTGGATCAAGACCTCTGCAAAACATACGGCAAATGCCTCTTAGGGTTCAGGGATTCTCGTCCTTGAAGATCCAGACCCCTTTTCGTCCATCCGACATCTGGATGCCTCGATACATGCCTGCTGTATTCATCACCATCGCCACATTTCCACCAGCATCCATGGCAATCAGGCCGCCACTGCCGCCGCGTTCGGTCAATTTATCGATGGTTTTTTGGGCGGCCACTTCAACACGATCGTTCAAGTAAGTCATCATGGCCGACACGTCATAGGCAGTCACACCGCGCATAAAAAATTCGCCCTGGCCCGTGCCCGACACGCCACAGGTCTGATTGTCGCAATAAGTACCTGCGCCAATAATCGGAGAATCACCTACTCGGCCGAACCGTTTATTGGTAAGCCCGCCGGTTGACGTGGCGGCAGCCAATTGGCCTTGTTGGTCCAGAGCTACCACGCCCACAGTCCCAAACTTCTGCCATCGCTCGTCGGGTGGCGCTTCCTGGGCCTTTTGTAGCTGGTTCCACCGTCGCTCCGTGAAGAAATATGGATCTGGCTCCAGTTTCAGACCCAACTCTACGGCAAAAGCTTGGGCACCCTCCCCGACTAACATGACATGGGGTGTCTTGTTCATGATGGCTTGCGCCAGCAGGATGGGATTGCGAACATTTCTGATGGCGGCACATGCGCCTGCGCGCCCGGACCCAAGCATTATCGACGCATCAAACTCGTTTTTGCCTTCATGGGTAAATACAGCGCCTCGTCCGGCGTTGAATAGCGACGAATCCTCCAAAACCATGATGGTGGCAATGCTGGCAGACTCTGAAGATTCACCGGCTTGGAGCTTTGCATAACCGGCATCCAATGCCTGCTGAAGGACTTGGCGATATTGGGCCTCCAATCCATCACCGAGCTGTTCTTTCTTGATCGTACCGGCCCCTCCATGGATGACCAGTCCATAGGGACCTTCTCCAAAACACAACAAAATCAGCCAAATCATGACATTGCTCCTGCCAAACCTCGAATGAAGTCATCTTTCAGATCGCTGATATTCTCAATGCCCACAGACACGCGTATGGTCCCATCACTAATCCCGATCTTCCTTCTTTCCTCTGGTGTCAACGCCACGTGAGACGTACGAGCAGGTATGGTGACCAAGGTCTCAACACCACCAAGACTGGGCGCGTACACACCAAGTTGCAGGTTCTGACAAAACGTCACGGCTTGATCAGATGTGCCACTGAGTTCAAAGGCCAGCATTCCTCCGTACCCTCGTAGGTACTTGCGTGCATTCGGGTGACTGGCATGTTGGGACAAGCCCGGATAAAAAACTCGTCTCACCTCAGGCCTTAGGGACAGCCATTGGGCGAGTTGCAGGGCATTCTCACTTTGTGCGCCAACCCTTAACTCCAAAGTCTTTATCCCTCGTTGCAACAAATAACAGGCGTGGGGATCCAAGGTGCCACCAAACAGGTTGAGACATTTTCGGATCCTGGAAACCAGCACCGAGCTACCCATGACACAGCCAGCTACCAAGTCCGTGTGCCCATTCAGATATTTTGTGGCGCTATGGGCGACGAGGTCGAAGCCGAGCGACAGTGGATTGAACCACACCGGCGACGCGAAGGTGTTATCGATGATCGATATGAAACCGTGCCGACGACAAAACTGAACTACTTGGTCAAAGTCCACCACCTCCAACAAAGGATTGGAAATGGTCTCACACAGCACTAATGCCGTATTGGGTCTTACCAGTCCTTCCCATTGTTCGGGATGTTGGCCATCGAAGAATGAGCAGGTGTACCCCAGTTTAGGCAACTCATGAACCAGCCAGCTACCCGTACCTCCATAAAGGCCGCGCTGGGCCAGAATATGGGCACCCGGCTGCAAAAGAGCCATCAGGCTGGTGGTTATGGCAGCCATGCCGCTGGACATGGACAAAGCTGATTCAGCACCTTCCAATGCCGCCAACTTCTGGTGCAACACATCGTGGCTGGGCGTATTGTTTAATCGGATATAGCGTATGTCGTCATAAGATTCGCCTTCCCTTGTCTCAAAAGTGGATGATTGGAAAATAGGCATGGACACCGCGCCACCGATTCGGGGCCTGGGCTCACCCGCATGAACCGCACGCGTTGAGAATCCGTTTGGGGTGTGATCGTTGGTGTTCATGGCATCGCCTTTCTAATGGCTTTGATGTGTTGTGATTCGTGCGCTTCCGTGCAAGTATTTGCCACATGGTACCAGAGGAACTGCGCAATGCAGAAAGCCAATTACCCAAGCATATATATGTAGATTTGGACGGCACGCTGACACCATGTGACACACTGTGGGAACAAGTAGCCAGACTCATCCGCAGAAAGCCCTTTTACCTACTGCTGCTTCCCTTCGTCCTGTTGAGGGGGCGCGCAAGATTCAAGTCATCCTTGATCCAATGGACCCAGGTAAATGTTGCGACCTTACCTTTCCGAACCGCATTGGTCAGCTGGCTGCAGAGCCAACAGACCGCTGGGCGAAGGGTGATTTTGGCGACGGCATCTCATGACCTGACCGCACATGCGGTTGTCAAACATTTAGGACTCGACGGTTACCTCGCTACCGATCAGGACAAGAATTTGAAGGGTGCGGCCAAAGCGGACGCCGTGAAACGTCACGCCAACGGCGAACCCTTTGTCTATGTTGGCGATAGTTCTGCAGATATTCCGGTCTGGCGTGAAGCGACAGTGGCCATTGCGATCAACAATGCAAAAGACCTCAATCGAGCCAACACCGAAAACCGCCATAACTGGCTATTTGAACAGCACAGTTTGCGTCATGCAGTTCGTGCACTTCGCCCGCACCACTGGGCGAAAAACGCCCTGCTTTTCGTGCCTTTGATCACTGCTCATCAATTTGTGGATTGGCGACCTTGGCTGGCCTGTGCCGTGGCATTTCTGTCTTTTAGTTTCATGAGCTCTGCTGTCTATTTGGTCAATGATCTGATGGATCTGGAAGCCGATCGCCAACATCCTCGTAAGAAAAACCGCCCACTCGCGCAGGGTTCACTTTCCATACCAATCGCGTTGGTCCTGACTTTGGCCGTCTTTTTGACGTCTGCGGGATTGGCATATTTCCTGCCGTTGGGGTTTGGTCAGTTGTTGGCGCTGTACGCAGTCATGACCACTCTTTACAGCTTAGCCGTCAAACAGATTGTGGTCATTGACACCATCACATTGGCAGCGTTATTCACCATGCGTGTCTTAGCAGGAGGTGCTGCGTCTGGCACACCCATATCACCCTGGCTGTTGGCATTCTCCATGTTCGTCTTTTTGTCGCTGGCCATGTTGAAAAGGTACATCGAATTGATCACCTTGAAAGAACAAGACGCCAAAGCTGCAGCCGGTCGCGGCTATTTGGTGGGTGACGCACCTATGGTGGCTGCCCTCGGCGTTGCCAATGGATCGGTTTCGGTGCTTGTGCTTGCACTTTACGTGAATAGTCCAGAGGTAGCCTTGCTCTACGCAAATCCCATGGGGATCTGGCTTATCTGCCCGGCACTGATTTATTGGTTGAGTCGACTGTGGATGCGGGCCCACCGAAGTCAAATGCATGATGATCCTTTGGTATTCGCTTTTTCGGATCCGGTTTCTTACGCCGTCGGAATTTTCGTTTTGGCAGTTATGTGGCTCGCGTTATGAACTGGGAGAGTTGGGGTCGCTATCCCAGACTGAGCCAAACGGCCAAAGCGCTGTACTGGCAATCCGAAGCTCCCCACTTGTTGGCCGAGGGAACCTACCTACCAGTGGGCCTGGGCCGAAGCTACGGCGATGTCTGTCTTAGCGACAGTGGTACGGTCATGACCACCAAGTTTATGAACCGTGTGATTGCTTTTGACCATCGCTCCGGACACATCCGTGCCGAAGCGGGCATTGCGTTAAGTGATCTTCTAAAGGTGACCCTGCCTCACGGATGGTTCCTGCCTGTGACGCCTGGTACCAAATACGTGACATTGGGTGGAGCGGTGGCCAACGACGTTCATGGAAAAAACCATCACACGGCTGGGACTTTCGGCCGTCATGTCACAGAATTGGTTCTAGAGCGATCCGATGGCCGACGCATCGTCGCTTCGGCCACAAACGATGAACCCTGGTTTCGGGCAACCATTGGCGGACTCGGATTAACCGGATTGATTGTTGAAGTCTCGCTAAGATTGAAACGGGTTCAAGGTCCCTTCGTGTCTCAGGAACTAATCCGCTTCAGAAGTTTGGACGATTTTTCGAAACTCACAGAGTCATCGGACCGCGACTGGGAGTACACGGTTGCGTGGGTGGACGCAGCCCGCAGGAGTAGAGGTCTCGGGCGAGGGATCTTCATTCGTGGAAATCATGCATCGAAACAGGGCAAACCAGACATACCGGGGCCTCGGATTAATATCCCCGTTCAGGGGCCCGAATGGCTCTTGAATCCCTGGTCCATCCGCTGTTTCAATAATCTCTATTATCATCGACCGCTTAAGTCGGGACTTCAACACTTCGATCCCTTCTTCTACCCTTTGGATGTGCTAGGCCACTGGAACCGTTTATACGGCCGGCGCGGTTTTGTTCAGTACCAGTGCGCGATTGATGATTTGGATCTGGTGGGCCGAATTCTGGCTTACTGCGCCAAACACAAACGTTACTCTTTTCTTTCGGTGTTGAAGAAGTTTGGCAATCAACCGGCTGCAGGTACCCTTTCTTTTCCCATGCCCGGTTATACACTCACACTTGATCTACCTGCCGACCCAAACACATTGCGCGTGCTCGATCAGCTCGATCAGTGGGTTTTGGATGCGGGCGGTCGAATCTATCCAGCCAAGGATGCACGCATGTCTCGAGACACCTTCAAAAGATGTTTCCCGCAGTGGCGCGACATGCAGCCATTTATGGACCCAAGAATCTCATCTGCATTTTGGCAGCGGGTATCGGGAGAGAAACCATGAACGTGGTTGTGTTCGGCGCCACATCGGCCATTGCACAGGCCGCATCCCATTTTTGGGCTGCACGGGGCGACCGCCTCCTTTTGGTGGCGCGGAACGCCGATAACCTCAATGCCGTCGCCAATGATCTTAGAGCGAGATATGATGTCGATATTGCCACCCACCAAGCCGATTTGGCTGATGTCGCTGGTGTGCCAGACCTAGTCCATTCGGTCTTTGAGTCCATGAGCCAAGTCGATCGTGTTTTGATCGCTTATGGCACGCTACCCGATCAAGAGGCGTGTGAGATCATACCGGCGGACGCTTGGCCTCATTTGACAACCAATTTCGTATCACCCGTCATTCTGGTTGGCGAACTGAGCAGGCGCATGGCGTCCCATGGCGGATGTATCGGTGTGATTACCTCGGTGGCCGGGGAACGTGGGCGTCGCAGCAACTATGTGTACGGATCAGCCAAAGCCGGACTGATGACGTTCCTACAAGGGATGAGACACCGCTTGCACGGCACGAAGCTACACATCTGTGATATCCGTCCAGGTTTTATCGCGACACCTATGACACAGCATCTGAAACAGGGTCTCTTGTTTGCTAAACCCGCCAAAGTGGCACCTCGCCTGGTGCAGGCCATGGATCGCGGTAAAAGCGTGGTTTACCTACCCGGTTTTTGGCGTTGGATCATGTGGGTCATTCGTGCGATGCCGACCTATATCATGCACCGCACCAAGCTTTAGGCTACGGGTCGCAGTAAGGGTTCTTCAACCTTCTTGCGAGTGGACTCACCCAGAAGCTTTTCGATCAACATCAAGGCGAAATCCAACGCTACGCCCGGTCCGCGAGCTGTGATCAGGTTCTGATCCGTGACGATGGGCTTATCGACGCGCTTCACGGATGGAAATTCATCCAGGAACCCGGTATAGCACGTCGCCATGCGCCCAGCCAAAATCCCAGCCTCGGCAAGAACCATGGGTGCCGCGCAAATCGCAGCGACCCACTTTCCCGATTCATGCACCTGGCGGACAAGTTCAATGACCCTGCCGTTTTCACGAAGATGCTTGGCACCGGGCATGCCGCCCGGCAACACAAGCATATCCCAGTCTGAAGCCGTCACATCATCCAGCAAACCGTCAGCAATAACGTGAACGCCATGTGCTCCGAGCACGGTTCGATGAGTAATCGAAACCGTTGTGACTTGGGCACCCGCGCGCCGCAACAGATCGATCGACGTGATTGCTTCAATCTCTTCAAAACCGTCGGCCAACAGGACCGCTACCTTCTTCATTGATTGGCTTCCTCTGCTTCCGGTCGCATCACCACAATAACCTCGTTTTCTCGCGTGAAATAACGTTCAGCAGCCTTCTTGATGGTATCTGCGTTCAGACGATTCGCAAATTCAAGGCGTTCCTGAAAGCTGCTCCACGGCAGCTGATGACGCACGCAATTTCGGATCTCAGACATCCAGAATCTGTTTTCTTTGAGATCCGTTTCCAGAGAACGCTTGAGCACTTCCTTTACCTTATCCAGGTTCTTTTGTGAGACGCCTTCCGTCCGCAATTTGTCCACCTCGCCTTGCGCGGCCGCGATCAACTCGTCAGCGCGATGGGGATCGCAGGTGAATACGATGGACACATTGAAGAGGGGCGCAGGATCTCGCTCCAGACGCCCAAACGCAGAGGCGCCATACACACCGCCCATTTCCTCACGCAGTTTTTCGCGTAGCATGATGTTCAAAACGTTGATAGCTGCGCGTAATTCACGATCGTTTTCGTCGGACCACTCAGCTTGGCCGGACATGGCAATCGCTACCTGACTCTTGGGTTCGGTTCCCGCGGTTACGACCTCGTTGATCTTGCCCTTAGGCGGTCGCTCGCCGCGATCCACGAATTGGGGCTCAAACGGCTCACTGGGAAGGCTAGCCAGATACTGCAGGGCCAATTCCTTGAAGGCAGGCACGTCGATATTACCCACAAAGATAAACGTCATTCCGTAGGCATTACTGAACCTGGACTCAAAGAAGGCCAATGCCTTTTCATGGTCGATCGTATCGATGGATTCCATCGTCAAGGGCTTCGAACGAAAATGGCCTTGCGACATGATTTCCACCAGGCGGTCCCGGAACCGTGTTTCCGGTCGAGCCAGCCGGGTTTCGACGCTGGTCCGCATTTTGGATTGCCACGAAGTGAACGCTTCCGTGTCTTTTCGTGGAGGCTGTGCATTCAAATAAATCAACTGCAACGCGGTTTCCAGATCCTTGGGCGAGGCGGACCCAGTGAATCCTTCGGTGAGTTCACGAATGGATGGATTCACCGAAACGATCCGACCTGCCAACAGTTTCTCTAACTGTATGGCCGAAAACTCGCCTGTCCCCGACAACGACACAATTTCATCGGCCGATGAGGCAGATAGGTAGATATCATCCTCTGCCAAACTGACACCACCATCTCTGAACCCAGTAAACAGAACCTCATCATTCTGAAAATCCGTGGCCTTGACGTATACTTCCACCCCATTTTCAAAAACCCAGTGGGTCGCATCAAAGACATCCACATGAGCCTCTGACTTGAGCACGCCTTTCTGCGGCATCTTTTCCAGAAGGGGCTTGTCGGAGACATCATCTTTGTAACCGGACACTTCCATGGCCGCGACACGAGCAAAAACTGCATTCAAGGACTCGTCCGTGGGTACGGTTACACCTTCTTTTGCATTCATACCCACTGTAATCACCCTGTTCTCGTCTGTCACCCATTTACTGGCCAATTCATTAAGGTCGTCGAGGGTAATCTCACCCATCCAAGCAGTAAATAATTCGCGTCGTTTCTCTATGCCTACTACAGGTCCTCCATCCATGAAGTGGCCCATGTAAGCATTGGCATAAGAACTGGACTCTGTTTTTTCCCGTTCCTCATAGGCCTGTTCCAGGGATCTCAACTGCTGCAATTTTTCTCGGTCCAATTCACCTTGGCTGAATCCGTGTTTCTGAACACGTTTCGCTTCTTCGAGCAGCGCGCTGAGCGCCGATTCCATTTTCTCCGGTGCAGCAATCGCGGCAAGCGCAAAACCGCCCATGTTCTGTGTGAATGAAGAGTCAAAAGCAAAGGCACCCAGATAGGGCGAATCGGCAGTCTGACTGCGTTCGTATAAACGCATGTTGAAGATCCCATAAAACATGCCTTCAACGAGTTCTCGACGCATATCTTCCAGTTTGGTCCTCTTTTGCGGCTTGTCTTTGAACAATACCATCACGGTTGATCGAGAAAGTTCTGCATCGGTGACCACTGATGTGAGCGTCTCTTTATGGAGCGGTACTTCATATTGAGTGCGTTCTCTAGGCTGATCAGGTGCGGGTATTTTAGAGAACATGGCTTCCAGTTTTGACATCATGTCTGTCGCGTCAAAATCGCCCACGGCCACCACGGCCATCAGGTCGGGTCGGTACCAATCGCGATAGAAACGCTTAAGCGCTTCATGACTCCCTTTCTCCAATATCTCAGGTAACCCGATGGGAATACGCTCTGCATAGCGGGACTGGTGCATGATCACCGAAAACTGTTTGTCGCGCACCCGCTCTTCGGCACCTTTCCCACGGCGCCACTCCTCCAGGACAACCCCGCGCTCTTTGTCTATTTCATCGTCCTCAAAGGATACTTTGCTCGCCCAATCACTGAGAATAAGCAGCGCCTTATCCAATTGTTCAGATTGATCGGTGGGCACCTGTAGCATATAGGCGGTCATATCAAAGGATGTAAACGCGTTGAGATCGGCTCCAAATCGCATGCCGATTGATTCGAGGTAATCCACCAGTGCCAATTTTTCAAAATTGGCGGTCCCATTGAACGCCATGTGTTCTACAAAATGCGCGAAACCGCGCTGATCCTCGTCTTCCAAGATGGAGCCAGCATTCACCACAAGCCTGAGCTCAGCCCTTTTTTCTGGTTTGTGATTGGCACGCACATACAAGGTCAATCCGTTTTCCAAACGCTTCACTGAAAGTGCCTGATCATAAACCTCAAATGGCGACTGAGCCTGCGCGGCGACTACGAACAGCGCCACCAAAAGCATCCTAAACATGGGGTTCCTCCGAAATCAAATGGGCCGAGCATAACATACGGCACGTGGTTCGATTAGTTAACCGAATTGATAGATACGGTCCAATCGTTCCCTTTCTCGGGTTTCGATCGCCTGGACGAGTGGCGTGATTTCATTCAGTTCTGTAAGAATATCGTGTGCTTCCACCAAGAATCCCGTCACCAAGGCATCTCCACGTAACTTCTGGAATCGATGAAGGGCCTTCAAAGCGGCACCTATCCCAAATCGTTGAAACAGGCGAAAACCCTGTTGCAGCGCATCGACGAGCACTTCAATCTGGTCGATTCTCGCTTGGTAATTGTTTCCCATGCGATAGGCCTGCTCGTATTGGATGAGATCGAATGTCACGGGAGCCTGCAGAATTCGGAGGTCGGCAACCAACTTGAGGTCCAGTTGAATCGTGAGCTGTTGTAATTTGATGATGGCACCCAGGCACCGCACCACATCGCCACCCAAGAAGCGATCGAGGTGATGATGCAAACGCTGCATCCCAGCATCCCGTGTACGGGTGTCTTCGGTGTTGTAAACGCGTTCAAAGAAGAACCAACATACGTCCTTCCACTCTTCTTGGGCGGCGAAATCCGCATAAGTCGTACGCAAGCGTTCGGTCTGATAAGATTTGACGCTCAGATATAAATCTTCTCGATGTAACGTATCCATGACCAAGATAATAAATGAAAAAACCGAACATCAACCCAAGCGCACACGCCTTTGGGTCTTATTGTGGGTCATGTCGTTGTTTCCTACTCTTGGTACCCTGTGTTACTTCACAGGACTTGCACCACCGACTTTATCCAAAATCATTTACGGATCCATCAAATGGTTTACGGTTGTTTGGCCCTGGATGCTCTACTTTTGGTGGGCTAAGAAGGTGCTGCACCTTCCTTCTCGAGGGATTCGCAAGATAGACGTGTATTGGGGGTTGTTAACGGGAATCTGTGTTGCGGGGTTCATGTGGTTTCTCTCGCTGGCTCTGGGCGATCAACTTGCTGCATTTTCGCACCAGATCAGAGACAAGGTTGTTCAATTGGATTTAGCCGATCATTACTGGACGTTTGGCTTGTTTTTGTCTTTGGTCCATTCAGGCATTGAGGAGGTTTATTGGCGTTGGTGTGCGTACGGTCTATGCAAAAAGTTGATGCCTGCGAAGTGGGCCCATATCTTTGCCGGAATTGCATTTGCCTCCCATCATGTGGTTGTTCTTTGGTTCTTTTCCAATGCCATGATGGCCCTCACATTCGGAGCCATGGTGGCACTGGGAGGCATCTTGTGGAGCTTGTTATTCGAACGCACTGGTAGATTGTGGGCGTCGTGGCTGAGTCATGCAGTGATCGATCTTATGATCTTATGGATTGGATTCATCGCGATTTTTTGAGGCTTTTAAGGGGACACAAATCACTAGACACGCACCCTTACCAGGCCCGGGGCTGGTAAATTTGATGCTGCCATTTATTTCGGCCATCACGTTCGCGCTGTAATGAAGTCCGAATCCCAGGCCATCGGTTTTCGTCGAAAAACCATGGCGGAAGACATCTTTTTGAATGTCGGGACTGGCACCAACCCCGTTGTCTTCAAAGCGAATCTCGGCAACCGAGCCCACGCGTTTTAGCGAAATAATCAGTTTGCAGTCAGATGAATGACTGGCTTCCAGGGCTTCTACTGCGTTTCGAATCGCATTTTGTATGACTTGTGCAATTTTGTGAACCGGAACCAAGGCATACAACTTCGTTTCCAGGTTAAGTTCACAGCTGATATCCCGTTTCTCCAATTCGTCTCGCTGCAAATCCACAAGATCTTTGATGGTCGTGGAAAGATCGAGAGCACGAGAGTAACTACGCCCATCAGCAACCGCATGTTGGTTTTGGATGACCCGGCCCAACAATTTCACGTGTTGGTCCAATGCGTCCAATTCTTCGGTCATTGCGGACTTCAGACGGTCTTGGTTCTGTCCATAGTGTGCGAGCAGTTGCATGGTTTGGGACCGTTTCTTCGGGTTCACGATTGTCAGGCCGCCCTCAGATTCCAATTGGTTCAACCACTCGCTCAGTCGACTCGCAAATGTCCCATCTATTTGCTGCGCCTTCTCGCGGAGTACATAGTTGGAGACATTGAGGCGGTTTAAATAGTTACCTATGTTGTGGAGCACATCGGCTGCCACCTCTGCTTTGCCAGCGTGATGTGCCGCTACAAGTAATTGTTCCTGACTACGGGCCAACTCCTGTGCGATTTCGCTCAATTCGTCATTGGCAAGTTTCAAGTCGGCGGTTCGATCTCTCACTTCGGCCTCCAGCGCGAGTCGCTGAGCGTGAGCGCGATTGACTTTGCGCCGGTACAGTGCCAAAGACATCAGACACACGATCGCGACCAGCAACGTTCGGAACCACCAGGTCTGATAATAAAAGGGGGGCACGACGAACATCATTTCGGCAGCATCTAGGCTCTCTATTCCGGCATGATTTACAGCCTTCACATGGAGTTTGTAGGTGCCAGGAGCCAACTTGGAATAGGTTACGGATCGCAGGTTCCCATTGTCATGCCAACGATGGTCCAGTCCTTCTAACTTGGTGAAGAACCGCACCTTCTTAGGCGCTTTGAAGGTGAGCGCCGTGAATTCGAACCTGGCTGGCTCATTCTGCGGAACCGTGCGTTGTCCCGCAACCATCAGGAACGGCCAATGTGCTTCACGTTGGCTTCTAATGCTCGTTGGCGGTGGTCTGGACACGGGCTTTTGCGCCAAAGGGTCTAGAAAAAAAGCGCCACGAAAAGTGGGGAACCAGAATTTTCCTTGGCCGTCCACGGCTGCGGAAGGATACACACCACCCGTAAAATCAACAGGCAGGATATCATTTTGGTCACCAAATATTTCGCACTCTACCCGGCTGGATCGTCCACTCAATACGTCCATAAGCTGGCGCCGATCTGCTCGAAATATCGACTGGTGACTGGCCATCCAGATCCGATCCAACGGGTCATCCATCATAAAAAACACCACGTCGTGAGGAAGTCCGTGGGCTGAACCAATAGACTCGAACTTGCCGTCTTTGTAACGGCAAATGCCACCACCATAGGTTCCCAGCCAGATATTCCCATCGCGATCCTCAAAGATGGACCGAATAAAGGCTGAACTCAGTCCTTGGCGAGAGTCCGTCCACGAACGCCAGGACGATCCATCATACACACAAAGGCCTGTGTCGGTACCCACCCACATACGTCCCAACCGATCTTCGCAAAATGCACGTATGACGGGACCCGCAATGCCTGACCCTACCGCGAAATTGACAAATGACCGGTTGCTGAAAACGCTGATGCCTTCCTTGGTCCCAATCCACACATCGCCTTTTCGATCTTCAATCAAACATCGTATGTAGGGATGAATGAGCCCATCCACCACACCAAATTTCGTGACTTGTTTGCCTTCAAGGCAATACAACCCATCGCGCGTTCCAGCCCATACTCGATTAGATCGGTCAATATAAACGCTGATTACCGTTTCTGATTCAAGTCCCTGTTCAGGCCCCCAATACTGGGTACCCTCACTATCGATGATGTTCAGCGCCCCACCCTCTGTGCCAATGGCAACACGGCCCTGACTCGCATGAATGGACCAGATGATGTCGCTTGAAAGACCATTTCTACTGGATCGAGTCGCCACAAATGAGTCCTGTAGTTGAATCAAGCCAAAATGGCTCGCCACCCAGAGGTTCCCTTCATGGTCCTCCCAAAGAGCGAGGATTCGGTCGCGAAACTTGTCGGTTCTGTTATTGAGCACGGACCACACGTTTTCGGTAAGTCGAAACAGGCCATGAGCATCAGAACCTGCCCACAAATTGCCATCTTGATCCAGTAACAGATCATTGATCGCAGGTTCAAGGATTTGAATGGCTGCGCCATCACTCAAGCGAAAAAGGCCATGGTCGCCGCCTGCATAGGTTTGATGGTCTGTAACGCACACGGCGTTAATGGGCTCATCCAATAACACCGTTGCACGCTCTGGCCAGCCCGTTGTGAAATCAAATCGCATCAATCCGGACTTCGCACCCACATACAGGAACTGGTCATGCCAGTCCAGGCAGCGCACGGGCTCATCGACATCTGAAAACACTTGGTCCCAAGATCCAGCCGTTCCGACTCGTATTCCATTTTCCGTACCAAGCCACAGCATGCCGTCTGAGCGTAGCTCCAACGCATAGACGGCCTTGGCCCCAATTTCTTCACGAATCAGTTGATGGGTTTCCAGGTTCAGCGAATAGAGACCATGTCCCCGTGTCCCCAGCCATAACGTGTCGTCCTGTTGGCAAAACGCAGTGATGTAATAGGATTCGGTGTGACTGTCCCCGCCCGATGGTTTCCTGAACTCGACGCCATCAAATTGTGCAAGTCCTGCTTGGGTCCCGATCCACAAATAGAGATCGCTGGTCTGAATGACGGCCGTCACGGAATAGTGGGGCAATCCATCATCCGTTCCATAGCTCGTCACCAGGTACTCTTGTATCCCTTTCTGCGGATCCAAGCCCCACAGAAAGGCAGATCCGGCAAACAGGCCAAGACATTTGATCGCGCGAAAAACCATGTTTCCTCGAAAATGTACTTGATTCTATATCGATCGTCTCAAAAGACCCAAGGTGTTAGGTTTTGGGATCGGCTCGTTTCCTGTATCCTTTGGGGTCATTAGCACAAGGAGCTAGCTTGAGATTCGCCGACGATGTGATAGAAGCAAGTAGAGAAAGCCCCATTCTTGTGGATTTTTGGGCCGAATGGTGTGGGCCGTGCCGTACGTTAACCCCAGTCCTTGAGGATTTAGAAGGCGAGTCTGGCGGTGCATGGCGGTTGGTGAAAATTAATGTAGATCAGGAGCCTGAGATAGCGAGGCAGTTCCGCATCGCCAGCATTCCCACGGTCATGCTCTTTGTAGACGGAACACCGATCGCTGAATTCATGGGGTCGCTGCCCAAAGCCGATCTGCGAAAATGGCTCGCGCAGCATTTGCCCGACCCTGACAAAGAAGAGCTTCAGGCCGCAAAGGCTAATTGCCAAAAGGGCGATGATTCTACGGCGACCCAAATATTGGAAGCCTTGGTAGCCCGCCGTCCAGATTGGGATGACGCTGTCGTTGAACTGGCAGTCCTTCTGGCGTGGCGCGACCCCATACGGGCAGACCAACTGTTACAGCACCTGGATTCAAGGTCGCCGCTCTTTGATCGCGTAACGCATATCCGTCAGGTGACGAGTTTTTACCCTTTCTCCGTTGGAGATGAGCCCAGCGCCATTGAAGCACTATTGAACCGAGCCCATGAGGCGCTGTTTCGGGGCGCATTGACGGATGCTGTTGAATCGCTCATATCATCTATTCATGGGGACAAACATTTTGCAGATGATCTGGCGCGCAAACTGTGTATTGCCTTGTTTCAGCTTTACGGTCCGTGCCAACCAGAGCTCATGAAATGGCGTAAACGATTTGAAATGTCACTTTTTTGAAGGAGATTGATCATGAAACCGGTTTCAGAAAGGGAAGCCCAGGAAGCTGTGACCACCTTGCTGAGGTTCATTGGCGAAGACCCATCCCGGGAAGGATTACGGGAAACACCGTTGCGCGTGGTACGCAGTTTCCAAGAACTGTTTGGCGGATATGCGACGAATCCCGAAAGCGTATTCAAGACCTTTCGCGATGGCGGTGAAAAAGTGGATGAAATGGTCATCCAGCGCAACATCCCCTTCTTCTCGAACTGCGAACATCACATGCTTCCGTTTTTCGGTGTCGCCCACGTGGCCTATGTACCTGAGGACGAAATCATCGGGCTGTCCAAATTGGCGCGTCTGGTCGATGTGTTTGCACGTCGTCTGCAGGTCCAAGAACGCATGACCAACCAAATTGCCGATGCATTGGTGAAGTATCTCAAACCAAAGGGCGCAGCCTGTGTGATTGAGGCGACTCATTTGTGTATGGTTCAACGAGGCATTAAGAAGCACATGTCGGACACCACAACTTCGGCCTTGAGAGGGGTTTTTCTGGAACCAGCAACACGTGCCGAATTCTTGCGTTTCACCCAACAGGGGCCTCGCGTACCTATCTTCTAAAAAGGTATAATTGAAGCACACTTAAGGATGAGAGGCGTGGCTGTGCCCAAGATCAAACGTCTGGTCTACCCTACTTGTTTTACATCGGAATCTCAGGAAGCCGAAAGATATGCCATCTGGTTGGCACAACAATCTGATGCGGAGATCTTGCTGCTCCATGTGTTTGACCATTCTGCACTCGAGATACCCGCACCCTATTTCATGTTGCCTAGTGCCGAACATTGGGTACAGCACAGGATGACCGAAGTCATGCAGCGCGTTCAGCAGGAGCTTGAACAGCTCGGGACACGTATCAAAAACGAAGTCAGTTGCAATTGGGCCATGATCGAGGGAAAGCCGGGCCCGGAAATCGTCACCTATGCGCACGACCATCAGGCAGACATGATTGTCATGGGCACGCACGGTTACACGGGACTGGACCGCCTGGTCTTGGGTAGCGTGGCCGAGTATGTCGTTCGCCATGCGGACTGCCCCGTGCTCACCATCAAACCCAAAGCCTAAACATCCGTATCAATTCGCAGCGTCAACCACAACCGGAGGTTGTCAAGTGCGGCCCCTGCGTTTAGGATAGCTGGGTTTGTTTGCCACAAAGGAGATGTGTTCATGATGCAGAAGATCATTCCAGGAGTCTTGGCCATGACTTTATGTGCCACGGGTTTTTCCCAAAACGTTTTTCCCTATCCCTACAAGCGGGTAGACCTGAAGAACGGATTCAGAGCCTACTTGATTCAGTCCAGTGAGGCGGGTTCATTCACGTACGTGACCATGGTCCGAACCGGAAGCCGCGATGAATACGAACCTGGAAAGAGCGGTTTTGCCCATTTTTTTGAACACATGATGTTCCGCGGCACCGACAAATACCCCCACTTCGACGATGTCATTGCCGAAATGGGCGCTGCAAGCAATGCCTTTACCAGCGACGACATGACGGTCTACTACATCAGTGCAGCCGAGAATTACTTGGAACAGGTTTTTGATTTGGAATCCGATCGATTTATGAATCTGAAATACTCAGAAGATGGATTCAAAACAGAAGCTGGCGCCGTGTTAGGCGAACAACAACAAAGCAAGTTCTCACCGTATCAGTTTTTGGAAGAGAACATTCGACTTGCTGCCTACGACAAACATACCTACCGGCATACAACCATTGGTTACGAAGAAGACGTGCGAGCTATGCCGGAGGGTTATGAATATTCCATCTCTTTTCACAACCGCTACTATCGACCCGAGAATTGTGTGTTGGTTCTTGCCGGGGATTTCGACCTCAAGAACGCTGAAGCCTTTGTCAAAAAGTACTACAGCGATTGGAAAACTGGCTACAAAACGCCTCCGATCCCCCAAGAACCTCCTCAGAAGGGTGCCCGAGAGACGATTATTGAATACCCATCCCGAACGCTTCCCATCATCGCTCTGAACTATAAGGGACCTGCCTTCGACGCCAAGAGCCCACTGGGTGTCGCCACCGAAGTACTTGGAGAGATCGCTTTCGGTAGTAACTCCGATTTGTACAGACAACTGGTCATCACGGAACAACGTGTACAAAATCTGGGCAGCGACTTCAGACTTCCCCGTGATCCGGGATTGTTGCAGGTCTATGCCACGGTCAAAGACCTCAATGACGTGGCCCTAGTCCGCTCGGAGATTGAGTCCACCATTGCGAAGTTCCAATCAGAAAAGGTGAGTCAAGAGAAACTGGACGAAGTCAAAAGCAACATGAAGTATGGATTCTTGATGAGCTTGGAGACGCCTCGTTCCGTTGCCTTCTCGCTTATGAGGTATGTCATTAATACCGGAAATGCCGAAGCCATTGAGGATTACTATAAGTCCCTGGACGCAGTCACTCCCGAGCTCATTCAAAAAGCCGCACAAACCTATCTCACGTCGGATCGCAGTACCTATGCGGCCATGATCCAAGCTGGCACGTCACTTCCTAGCGGCAGCGAAGGGATCATCGCACACCCGGTAGACAATTCGCCATTTGTAGCATTCACCGTCTGGGTGAAGTCAGGTTCGATTGCCGATCCCCCGGGTAAGTCAGGTTTGGCTGAGTTAACCGCAAGCCTACTGAATTCAGGTTCCACCCACAACCTTAGCTATCAGGAGATTGTCTCAGCACTCTATCCCATGTCTGCCGGTTTTGGTTCAAACGTAGACCGCGAAATGACTGTCTTTTCGGGATCCGTTCACAGGGATCACTTGAATCAATACTATCAGTTGTTCCGGGACCGTTTGCTGGAGCCCGCCTTCGACCCGGACGATTTTGAGCGCATCAAGGCTCAGCTCGTCAACTATGTGGAACGACTGCGACCCTATTCGCGCGATGAGGAGTTGAGCAAAGAACTGCTCATGTCGCGCATTTTTGCGGGTACCCCCTATGAACACCCCTCACCAGGATACGTAGAGTCGGTTAAGTCGCTGACCTTGGACGATGTCAAAGCGTTTCACAAATCCAATTACACCCGTGAGAATACAGTCGTTGCCATTGCAGGCAATTACCCGCAGAGTTTCGCAGCAAAAGTACGCCATGACTTTGACCAACTCCCTTCTGGCGAACCGCTAGAGAGCCCAAGCTTCAAGGCACATCAAGTTGAGGGGTTGCACCTTTTACTTGTTGAAAAGGAAACCAATGCGGCACCGATATCCATCGGGTTCCCTACAGAGTTGACCCGTAAGCACGAAGATTTCTTCCCGCTCTTCGTTACCAACTCCTGGTTCGGCGAGCATCGCAATTCTTTTAGTCACTTGTACAATGTCATTCGAGAAGCGAGGGGCATGAACTATGGTGATTACAGCTACATCGAAGCTTTTCCCCGCGGCTACACCACCCAAATTCCCCCGATCAATGTGGCGCGTAACCACCAAATTTTTGAGATATGGCTACGTCCCGTTTCTGAAAAGAAGGCAGGCACGTTACACGATCAGACGTTGTTCGCTTTGCGAGCAGCCTTACGTGAGTTCGACAAACTGATTGATTCGGGCATGTCGCCTGTGGATGTGGAAAAGACCAAGTCCTTCCTGAAGAACTACACCGTCGGCTACGCCGAAACCCTTCAACGACAACTGGCCTATCGAGTAGATGATGCGTTTTACGGCATGTCTCCCGGCTTCCTAGAAAGCCTGCAGCAGGGAATAGACAGTGTCACACCCGAACAAGTAAACGCTGCGATTAAGCGACACTTGCAGTCAAAGAACATGCAAATCGTCATCATCACCAAAGACGCGGCCGGGCTTAAGGCGAAGATTGAATCAGGCGCAGCTTCAATGCTCACCTATGGCGGCGAACCACCTGCCGAATTGGCCGAAGAAGACGCAGTAATCGCCCAATACCCGCTCAAGTTCGCAAGCATTGAGATCATGCCCATTGAAAAGGTGTACCAACAACAACCTGAATGATTCCACTTTATGATGATAACCAAACCAGGCATGTAGCCTATGCCACGTATTGGTTGATTGGGCTCAATGCTGGGGCATTTGCATTACTGCAAGGTCTCAGTTTTGAGCCCATGCTCACCCATTCGCTATGTCGGTGGGGCCTGATTCCCGGTGAGTTACTGGGAACGATCCCTGCAGGGTCCACCATTCAACTGGGCCAAGTCCTGTGCACCACTGGCGATTTGTGGACGTACCTCACACCCATCACCTCAATGTTCATGCATGGCGGCTGGTTTCACATCATAGGTAACCTTTGGTTTCTGCATGTCTTTGGCGACAATGTGGAGGACGCCATGGGCTGGAAACGGTTTGTGATCTTCTATTTGATTTGCGGTCTGGCGGCTGCCGCCGCTCAAGTAGCCTCCAACCCTACGAGTCCTATTCCCATGGTGGGCGCATCTGGCGCCATTGGTGGTGTGATGGGCGCATACGCCCGCTTATACCCACACGCACGGGTTCACACCTTGATTTTCCTGGGTTTCTTGATCACGCGAGCCTCCATTCCGGCCGTCATCATGCTGGGTTACTGGTTTGTCATTCAAGTTGTGGGTGGTATTCCTTCCCTGGCCTCGAATCATGGCGGCATCGCTTTCTGGGCACACGTCGGTGGATTTGTCATGGGATTGATACTGGTCAAGCCGTTTTCGAGGCAGGGTGACCACAAGAGGCAAGAAAACGCTTTCATCAAATTTCGCAGGCCAGAACGATGAGCAACGGGCTATTTCGTGGCGACGATGGCAAGCTTAGGTGTTGGTGGTGCTCGGCTACGCCAACCTATCAGGATTATCACGACCACGAATGGGGATATCCCGTCCACGACGATCGACGTCTATTTGAGAAAATCTGTCTGGAGGGGTTCCAATCTGGTTTGAGCTGGTTGACGATTCTCAACAAACGGGAGGCCTTTCGCGCCGCCTTTTGTGACTTCGACATTTACAAAGTCTCACAGTTTGGCGAGCATGAAGTGAACCAAATGCTTGTAAATCAGGGAATCGTGCGCCATCGCGGCAAAATCGAAGCAACCATAAACAACGCAAAACGCGCCTTGGAAATGGTTACGGAGTACGGCTCCTTAAGCGACTTTTTCTGGCGCTACCAGCCTGCCAAAAGGGAGCGGCACCTCACACGAAGTGATTTGGCTAACATGGCGACTTCTCCTGAGTCCATCGCTCTATCCAAGGATCTAAAACGGCGCGGTTGGAAATTTGTCGGGCCAACCACGGTCTATGCCTTCATGCAGGCCATGGGCCTGGTGAACGATCATCTGGAGGGTTGCTGGACCCACGAATCCGAGTGACATTCAGGTTTCAAGTCACTTCAGCCGATAGACATGTGAGAGCGGACTTGGAAGGTTGCTCCGTTTTACTCACTATGCGCTCATTCACGAATTTTTTTGTGCCCCAAAAGGTCACTCCCGCTCTGGCTCTTCGATTGGACCAGTGGTGTCAACGCACACTCATCTGGTTCAGTCCCTTGGCAGCGTTGATTCTCGCCGTACTCATATGGAGGGATATTCATTTGTTTCAGGGAGGTGCGCGAAATTGGATTCTCGCGGCCAGTCTCGCTTCGGTGTTTTTGTTGTTACTGATTGCGGCCATGTCGTGGACAAAGGCTATCAAGTCAACAACGGCACCATGGGCTCTGTTGATGATTGTGGCCGTTTCTTTGATCAAAAACATTACGCTTATTTCATTCTCAGGCCATTTGGGGTTCTCATCTAATACAGCCTTCGTTCTTATTTGCGCAGCGATGGTTATCAAACGCAGCCGAATTTATTTTGGATTGCTACTTGTCACATCGATTGCTTGGTGGACTGTGGCAACCTGGTCGACTCAAAAACCGCTGATCATACTCAGCGTCGCGTTATTGGGTGCGTGTTTGTTTTGGATCATACACATCCAATTGCGCAGCAGTCTCATCCGCTACGAGTTCATGGCAATTGCACTAGAACAACATCGGCAGCAGCTTTCCGATTTGGTCCAGTGTTTCCCAAGTCCGGTATTTGAAAAAGACCACGAAGGGAAATTCGTCGTAGTCAACCGAGCATTCTGTGAATTTTTCAGGCTCAAACCTGATCATTTCTTGGGTAAGACGAGTTTGGATGTGTTCGGCAATCAGGAGATTCACAAACTCACTCGAACCGATTCACGCACCTTGAAGCAAGGCGAATCACTGAGACGCGAGTTCCGCGTCCAGGAAAATGGCCGCGAATACCATTTCTTCTCCGTCATATTTCCGATACGTAGTGATGGCAATGATCACCGGGTTTGTGGCGTACTCATTGACATGTCCAACGAGCGTATTTTGGAGACCAGGTTCAGAGAGTTGACGAACCTGATGAAAGACGTCTTCTTCATCGTGGATGTGTCCCAGGCAAAACTGAAATTTGTGAGTGACTCCGTCTCGGAATTGATTGGGTACAGTGCCGACCAAGTGATGCGATTTCCAGATCCGCTGGGCATCATGGCCAAAGGATCTCTACCCCTACCCGTCTCTCAGTTGTGGGCGACTTTGAAAGAAAAAAGACATGCCACCCTTCAATGTCCCCTCGATCATCGCGATCGCAAGACCATTTGGATTCGAGTTGATCTATCACTTGTGGAGGGCGACGAGCCAGAAGTTTTCGGTATTTGCAGTGACATTAGCGACGAGATTGCCATTCGCCGAAAATTGACTGAACAAGAACAACTGTTTAGACAGCTTGCTGAGAACGTGGTCCAGACTTTCTGGCTCTTTGATCTGAAGGAAGATCGATTCGTCTATGTCAATCCCACCTTCAAGCAACTCAGTGGTAGGACGCCCGAATCGTTGACTCAAGACAACCGCGTCTTCTTTTCACTCTTCTTTCCGGAAGATCTAGAAAGCGCAAAGGAATACATGCGACGTGGCCGGGCCGGAGAATCATTGAACTTGGAGCATCGACTGAGACATATCGACGGTTCGGAACTATGGGTTCATTTGCAAACATCCATCATTCACGACAGCGATGGCGCCCCGATCCGAATTGTGGGTTTGAGCACAGACATCACTGAACAAAAGAATGTCCAGCAGAAGTTGGAACATCTTTCCCAGATCGATGGACTCACAGGTCTCGCCAATCGCCGCAAGTTCAATGAAGTCATTGAAAGGGAATGGAAGCGCCTCGCTCGAACATCCAATCCGCTGTCATTACTCATGGTCGACATAGACTATTTCAAGAAGATGAATGACAAGCAGGGTCATCAAGCGGGTGATTGGTGTTTACAACAGGTGGCTCAAACCATTGGTTCGTTGGTGCGCAGGCCTGCAGATTTGGCGGCGCGATACGGCGGCGAAGAATTTGCCGTCGTTCTTCCCGAAACAAACGCAGAGGGCGCACACCAGTTTGCGGAGTCCATTGCCCAGAGCGTCCAGGAATTGGACATCCGCCATCCAGACTCGCCATACGGTAAGATTACGGTAAGTGTCGGAGTCGCCACGGCGTACCCCAACCCGGATCAACAATCACACGCGCTGATTTCTTCGGCGGACCAAGGTCTTTACATGGCCAAAGAACAAGGCCGCAATCGCGTTGTCTCTTCATCTGTTAACGTATGAGCAACATCACATTCTCCCGGAAACAGAATATTGCGTTTGCAAGTTACATTTTTCTTGTGGTTAGATCCGCCTGAATTCCAATTCAGTCATTAATGCAACGATTAATTGAAGACGAAGAGCAGTAGCAAGGCAATGCCTTGAAAATGGAGGATCTGAGCATGAAAATTTGGCTATGTTTGTTTTGCCCGGCGCTGGCCTGGGCACAAATTGGGGACGGACCTGTCGTCCCACAGCACATGGATCAAGCAGAAATCGAATCGGGCGCGATTTCTTTTGATGACATCATGGAACACGGTGAATTGCTTTTCACCGCGAAATTCAACACTTACGACGGGCAGAGCAGACCCGGCACGACCGGAGGTGGCGTGGCACGTGAAGTGGGCTCGGCCCCGCGTTTCATTCGCACCTCCGCACCTGACTCCAATTCTTGTGCAGGTTGCCACAACGATCCCGCCCCTGGTGGTGCGGGTGACATCGTGGCCAACGTGTTCGTGTTGGCTCAAACTTTGGACCCAGTCACGGAATCTGTGGGTGCGGACTTTTCCAACGAGCGCAATACGCTTGGTATGAACGGTGCCGGTCCAATCGAGATGTTGGCGCGTGAAATGACCGCCGATCTGCAGGGAATTCGCAGCGATGCGCGTTCGGAAGCACAATCATCCGGGGCTGATGTGTCGCGTGACTTGATCGCAAAAGGTGTTCACTTTGGGCGCATCACAGCTCACCCTGATGGAAGTGTGGACACGTCTCAAGTGAGTGGTGTGGATCCCGATCTGATCATCAAGCCCTTTCACCAAAAAGGAGCTGTGATCTCTCTGCGCGAATTCACGAACAATGCCATGAACCATCATCACGGGATGCAAACGGTCGAACGTTTTGGTGTGGCCAGAACAGGCACCAACGATTTTGACCAGGATGGCGTCACCGATGAACTGACAGTTGGCGATGTAACGGCAACTTCCTTATGGCAGGCAGCGTTGAATACGCCGGGCCAAGTCATCCCCAACAACACGGCAAAGGCACGAGCCATCATTCGTGGTGAACACCGCTTTGCCGCAACCGGATGTGCCGATTGCCATGTACCGTTTCTGGTATTGGAGAATCCCTCATTCAGTGAGCCGAATCCCTACAACCCCGCAGGTAACCTGCAAGTAAGCGAAGTGACGCACACCTTTGAGTTTGACATGACTCAAGAGGGCTTCTTGCCTCGTTTGGAAAGCACCGGCGACGGGCGCGCGATCGTTCGGGCATTCACCGATCTGAAGCGCCACAATCTGTGTGACGACGACTATCAGCACTACTGCAATGAGCAGTTGGTTCAGGCCGGTGTCTCTACCGAGGAGTTTCTCACCAGGAAACTGTGGGACGTGGGCAACACGGCTCCTTATGGCCACAAGGGCGACCTGACAACCATCACGGAAGCCATACACTTCCACGGTGGAGAGGCACGTGCTTCACGAGATGCATTCTTTGCGCTTGACCAAAATGGGCGCGATGAAATCGTCGAATTCCTGAAATCGCTGCAGATCCTGCCCGAGGGCACGCCGGATCTCGTTGTGGACGAACATGGTTCGCCCAAGAACAAGCAATCCCTCGCAAAAATCCATGGCAGTGACCTTCCCATGCACCGCATGGATCCCTAACCACACCAAGGAGGGGGCTTGCCCCCTCCTACTTTGGCGGGAATAGCGCACTCGAGACACGCGTTAAAGGGACAAACCGCAAGGAGTGCTCCTTGATTTTCGCGTCGATTATTTGCCTCAGCCTGGTCTTGGCTTTTGCCAACGGTGCCAATGACAATTTCAAGGGTGTCGCCACCCTGTATGGCAGCAAAACGACCGGCTTCAACACCGCAATTTGGTTGGCAACCATCACCACAGCCGTTGGGTCCATTCTGGCACTTATCCTGGCTAAGGGTCTGTTGGCCTCGTTCTCCGGCAAGGGCCTGGTTCCAACTGAAGTGGTGGCCGACCCCAGATTTGCCGTAGCAGTTGCCTTGGGATCTAGCGCAACTGTCCTACTGGCATCGCGATTAGGGTTCCCTGTTTCAACCACCCACGCATTGATCGGTGCACTGGTGGGCACGGGTTTGCTGGCGGCTTCTGGTCAACTGAACCTCGACAAACTAGGTAAAGGATTTCTGTGGCCCTTGCTGAGTAGCCCTCTCCTTGCTGTCGTCGCGGCAATGACTCTTTATCCGTTCCTTCGCCGGTTACGTTTAAGGATGGGGGTTGGCGAAGAAACATGCATCTGCGTCGAGAACGCGATCGTCGCAGTGATGCCCGGTAGACATGATTGTGCAGAAGCACTTAGGTCCATATCCATGCCCAAGCTCAACGTAAACCCATCTTGCAGAACCCGGTACAGTGGGCAGGTACTCGGTATCCAAGCACGACAGCTACTGGATGCGGCCCATTTCTTGAGTGCAGGTGCGGTGAGTTTAGCCCGCGGACTTAACGACACACCAAAAATAGCAGCCATCTTATTGTTGGGTGGCGGTACCTCCGCAACAGCACTCATTGGGGTGGGTGTGATGATTGCTGTGGGTGGACTGGTCTTTTCCCGTCGGGTTGCCGACACCATGTCACATCGAGTTACAGACATGAACTCGGGCCAGGGGTTTACGGCCAACATCATTACTTCTGGACTGGTGATCGCTGCCTCGAAGTTGGGTTTACCGGTGTCTACGACTCACGTGTCCTGTGGCAGCTTGTTTGGTATCGGAGCGGTCTCTGGCGGCGCTCACTGGAGGACCATCACGTCCATCCTAACTGCATGGCTGGTGACGCTTCCGCTGGCAGGCATCATCGCAGCAGGTTCTTTTTGGAGCCTCGGTTTTTTTAGTCTTTAGTTTTCCTTTGGACCCCTGTTAGAGTGGATGTCAAGACACCGTTTCAAAAGGAGAACTGTATGTTGCGGAAGATGGTCTGTCTGTCTGTGTTCTTTTCAACCCTCACTGTTTTGGGACAGGGCGTTACCGTTGGATCCCTGAGTGGCACCATTACCGATGCGTCTGGCGGTCCCCTACCGGGTGCCGTAGTCACCGCTGAACTTGAGGCAAGCGGCACGCGTTATTCGGCCGTTTCACAAGATAGCGGCCACTTCTTCATGCTCAACATGCGCGTGGGTGGCCCCTACACAGTCACTGTCACGATGCCCGGATTCCAAACGCAGAAACGTTCAGAGATCACGGTGCGATTGGGTGAAAATCTGGCGTTGGATTTTGAAATGAGTACCGAAGCCATCGCCGAGGAAATGGTCGTCGTCATCAGTCAAGATGAGCTGTTTGATGCCGAGAAAACGGGTGCAGCGACCTCGATTAATGAGGACCAGGTGATTCAACTTCCTTCGATCAAGCGGAGTACGCGGGATCTGACTCGAGTGGACCCACGAAGTGACGGCAACATGAGCTTCGGCGGGCGCAACTGGCTCTACAACAACATGTCCCTGGATGGCTCGTACTTCAACAATCCATTTGGATTAGACGACCCGGCACCGGGTGGACAAACCAACGCTGAACCCGTACCTTTCGATGCCATCGAACAAGTGCATGTGTCCGTGGCCCCCTTTGATGTGCGCGAGGGTGGATTCACCGGGGCTGGTATCAATTCGGTCACCCGCAGTGGCACCAACCAATGGTCGGGTTCCATTTATACCTTCCAACGCAGTGAAGACACGATTGGTGATGAGGTCAACGGCGTCAAAGTTCTCAATCCAAACCTCGATTTTCAACAAACGGGTGTTCGTATTGGAGGCCCCATCATTAAAGACAAGTTGTTCTTTTTTGCCAATGGTGAACTGGTGCGGCGTGACGATCCGGGCTCCAATTTCCTGGCTGCGCGTCCCGGGCTCAGTGGGTCGACAGTCTCTCGTGTCAGTGCTGAAGATCTGGACACCATCCGTCAACGCATGATCGACGTATACAACTACGATCCAGGTGCCTATGAAAACTATGTGCATGCCACGGACAACGATAAGTTCATTCTCAAGTTTGATTGGAACGTGAATGCGGATAACACGGTGAGCTTTCGCTATAGTCGACTTGACGCCACAAGAGACTTACCTCCGCACCCTTTTGCGATCAGCATCAACAACACGGGTCGCGGTCCTAACGAAAACAGTCTGCCTTTTCAAAATGCCGGTTACGCCATCAATAACAAGTTGGACTCGTACGCTCTGGAGTGGAACAGTCAATTCGACAGCTCAGCAAACCGGTTCTTTTTGAGCTATAACCGCTTCCGCGACTTCCGTACGCCGTTTAGTAGGCCCTTTCCAACCATTGAAATAGGCGTCGACGGTGTGACCTACACAACACTGGGTCATGAACCCTTCTCGATCCACAATATTCTGGATCAAGATGTGATTCAACTTACCGACAATTTCTCCTATTTTGCGGACAATCATGTCATTACGGTGGGGACAAACTTCGAGACCTTTGAGTTCTTCAATTCATTCAACCTCTTTTTTCATGGGTTGTTTCCAGCACCCGCGTTTGTGGGACCCGAGGTGGGCGGTACCACCTTCTTCTCCGTGGCGGAATTCTTGGACTACACCGACCCCAACAGTCCCAATTTCCGCGATTTCAATGCTGAGGTAGACGCGCAACTTCAGAACCCATTCAAGGGCGATGATATTGAGCTGGGCCAATTTGCGATCTACGCACAAGACGATTGGCGCGTCAGCGGTACCTTAAATCTGACCTATGGTTTGCGGGTGGATTTCCCCATTTACTTCACAGATCTGGAGTCCAATGCCTTTACCCAATCTCTGACGCTGTTGGACGAGAATGGCAACCCTGAGACCATTGATGCTGGGCAACTCCCGGACACAGGCCCCCTATTCTCACCACGCATTGGATTCAATTGGGATATCAAAGGCGATGCAACAAGCCGTCTGCGCGGCGGAACGGGTATCTTCACGGGTCGATTACCCTTCGTATGGATCGGTAACACCATATCCAATCAGGGGCCCACTGCTGAGTTCCCCAGCTTCGATATCAATGCCACGGACCCGGACTTCGAATGGCCACAAATCTGGACCACCAACCTGGCACTGGACCATCAACTCCCCATGGACTTCGACCTAACTGTGGAAGGTATTTATGGCAAAGACATCAACGCCATTTATGTCCGCAATGCCAACTTGGCTGCGCCTATTGGAAGGTTACCGGGTCCCGATGGCAGAACCGCCTATGATCCCAACAACAACCAACTGAACGACCTAGGCGGCGGTGGCGTCTACGTGCTGGACAACACGTCTGATGGATCCAACTTCAACATCACGACGCAAGTGCATAAGCGTTTCAAGTCGGGACTCCAAGCATCTCTGGCATATGCCTTCCTTGAAGCGAAGAACCAATTGAGTTCCACGGAGATTGCCTCATTTCTTTGGCAATTCAACGCGGTAAAGGGTAATCCCAACAAACCCGAGGTGAGTTATTCGGAGTTTGGTAACCGGCACCGAATTGTGGGTACACTCAACTATCGCCATCAGTGGAACAATGCTTTGGCCACCAGCGTGGGTGTGTTTTTTGAGGCCGCCGAGGGCAGCTTCTCCACCGCAGGACGCAGGTCTCGATACTCTTATGTCTATGCCGGCGACGTGAATGGCGATGGTCAGGGCGGTAACGACCTGATTTATATCCCCAACGGCCCAGACGAAATTAACTTCGACCCCATCCTGGATGACATGGGTAATGTGGTGGTGACTGCCGATGAGCAATGGGCTCAATTCAATGCGTTTATTGAGCAGGATTCCTATTTGAGGAGCCATCGCGGACAGATTGCGGACCGCTTTGGTGCGTCGAATCCCTGGTTCAATAGCATCGACGTACGTATCCTTCAGGACCTCGGGTTGGGCAACCACAAACACACATTCCAACTCAGCTTGGACATATTGAATCTGGGCAATCTGATCAATTCTGACTGGGGCGTGCGCGAGGTGGCCAACACCAGTGCCACAACACCCCTTGTCTTTACCCGCTATAACGATGCGGGTGAACCTGTTTTCATCTATCCTGGCACCACCGACCGTACCTTTGTGGACGATGTGAGTGTCGTATCTCGCTGGCAAGCGCAACTGGGCATTCGCTACACGTTTCAATAAATCGCTCCTAGCCTGGGGCGACAGCCCCAGGCATATTTTCATCGATTCTTCATGTAATCGATTGTGTTCGTTATGAAATGGGCTACAATTCGGCATTGCGTTCAAGCACAAAATCAGGGAGTCCGATTGATGTCACTGGTAGCCGTTCCGCCGATCTGACAAACGGTTCCATGGCCATATGGACGACCTGACATGTATCCATTTATTTTCAGGAAGGCAGATTAAGGAAAAGGAGATCATCCATGAGTCGTTTAAAACGCTTGTTTCTGATCCTAGGTCTTCTGGTGCCATTTCTTTGCGCCATACCCGTTTTCGCACAGGAAAGCGAGGCCGCTGAGGAGAGCCAAGAAGCCGATGAAGGTGAAGAAACCAAAATTTATGAAACATTTGTCGTCACAGGAACACGTGCCCGCCCGCGTTCGGCTACCGAGTCCATGGTTCCCATTGACGTGATCGGTGTTGAGGATTTCGTCAAAATGGGCGATACGGACCTGAGCAATCAATTGCGAACACTGGTTCCCTCATACAACGTCAATACTCAGCCCATCAGCGACGCAGCCACCGTTGTCAGACCTGCCAACTTGCGCGGCCTTGCCCCAGACCATAGTTTGGTCCTGATCAACGGTAAACGCCGACATCGCGCGGCCGTCATTTACTGGCTTGGCAACGGTGTTGCGGATGGCGCACAGGGTCCCGATATTTCTGCCATCCCATCCATTGCATTGCGCCAAGTGGAAGTGCTTCGCGATGGAGCCTCGGCCCAGTACGGGTCTGACGCCATTGCAGGCGTGATGAATTTCATTCTCAAGGATGCCAACAAGGGCTCATCGATCGAAATCAAATCAGGCTCCTATTTTGAAGGTGATGGGGACTCGACCACCGTCAGCGGGAACTTCGGGTTGCCTTTGACCGATAACGGTTATGCGAACCTGAGCTTCGAGTGGGGCCAGTCAGATCCCACCAATCGCAGTGTACAACGCGACGACGCTGCAGCATTGATCGCAGCGGGTAACACCCAGGTACGCGATCCAGCCCAAATTTGGGGCTCCCCTGAAATTGAAGACGATATGAAGTTATGGGGTAACTTTGGTATTGAATTAAGTGGTGGCAACAAGCTCTATGCTCAAGCCAACTACGTCAGTAAGACCGTCACTGGCGGATTCTACTTCCGTAACCCCAACACCCGCAGTGCTGTGTTCAGCGGTGACGGAGGCCAAACCCTTTTGATCGGCGACATGATCGACGCACAAGATGGCGTATTGGACGGCTCAGCCAACTGCCCCACCGTCAACATCATCAACGACGTGCCTGACCCGGTTGCCTTGGCAGAAGTCTTTGCTCGGGACGAGTGTTTCTCGTTTCAGGAGCTGTTTCCTGGCGGGTTCACACCGCAATTCGGCGGCGACGTACTGGACTATTCCATACTTGCCGGCCTGAAAGGGGTTACCGATGCAGGGTTGGCTTGGGACTTCAGCCTGAGCACCGGTTTCAATGAAGTGGATTTCTTCATTTCTAATACCGTCAACGCGTCTCTGGGTCCTAACACTCCTACATCCTTTGACCCCGGTCTCTACGCCCAGCAAGAGTTCAACGTAAACTTCGACGTGTCTTATGCCGTCAATGCCAACGTGAACATAGCCGGTGGCGTGGAATACCGCGAGGAGGAATTCGAGATTGGCCTGGGCGATCAGGCATCCTACGAGATCGGCCCTCTGGCCGAGCAGGGTTTCAGTGCCGCATCCAACGGATTCCCGGGATTCAGTCCTATTGCCGCAGGAAAGTGGAGTCGTAACAACTACGCTGCATACGTAGACGCGGAATTCAACTATGACCAGTGGACAGCCGGTCTGGCATTGCGCTTTGAGGACTTCGAAGATTTCGGAACGACGCTCAACGGCAAGATCGCAGGTGCGTACCGATTTAACGATAACTTCTCCGCTCGCGGTAGCGTGAGCACCGGTTTCCGCGCACCGACGCCTGGTCAATCCAACGCCTTTAACGTCTCCACCGAGTTCGACTTGGTGCAGATGGAACTGGTAAATAACGGAACGATCCCTTCGGGTTCCGCTGTCGCGCGTCTGAGAGGCGGCAAGCCGCTCATCGCCGAAGAGTCAGTGAACTACACGGCAGGTATTGTCTACCAAAACAGCAATTTCACACTCACCACAGACTACTTCAACATCAACCTGGACGACCGCCTGGCTGTGACGCAACTATTTGCGTTGACCCAGGAAGAAGTGGACAGCTTGTTGGCTGAAGGTGTGACCAGTGCTGCGAACCTGCAGAACTTCCGCTTCTTCACCAATGACTTCGAAACGGAAACCTCGGGTGTCGACGTGGTGGCCACCTATTCTCCTGGTTCTGGCAAAACCGACTACTCATTGGTCTTCAACCACACCAGTACTGAAGTAAAGAGCTTCAATCCAGATACGCTGGATAGCACGCGCATCATGGAGCTCGAGGAAGGTCTGCCGGAAAATCGTTGGAACCTGAGTGTGAACCACACCTTTGGCGAAGCATTCCGGGTATTGGGTCGCCTGAGCTATTTCGATGGCTGGTTTGATTCCGAAGATGGCGAAACCTACGATGGCGACTACATCTTCGATACCGAACTGGGTTACACGTTCAACCACAAATTCTCAGTCATTCTGGGTGCCCAGAACCTGTTCGACACCTTCCCTGAAGAGAACCCGGGCGCACGTTCTGGTGTGGGTAACCTCTACAGCCAGTTCACGCCATTCGGTTTCAACGGCGGCTACTATTACGCTCGTTTGAAATACGAATTCTAACCAACGACCAACCACCAAACCGATTAATGGCCACGCCGAGCGTGGCCATTTTTCATTGAGGGGTACCTGACAAGGGGGCACTTTGTCCCTGCTAACTAAGGCAAGTGTTTTTCCCTTGCGTTTCGTCCCCCGCCCGGGTTTTACTGGTGGCAGAAACAATCCACACAAAGACGGAATCCTAACCATGTTACAGGCATGGAATGAGTGGAAAAGTGCGCGCATGGAACAAATTCCAAGTATTCAACTCCTGCGTGCAGCCAAACAACACAATGAGGAGAACATATGAACTGGTATTTGGACGTAATCAAGAAGTATGCAGTGTTCACAGGACGAGCAAGGCGCAAAGAATATTGGATGTTTGTCTTATTCAACATCATCATTGCATTTGTATTGGGCTTTGTAGAAGGTCTGGTTGGCGGCCCAGGAGCCCTGGCCATGCTCTATTCTTTGGCTGTACTGATTCCAGGCATCGCAGTCGGTATCCGTCGACTGCACGACACCGATCGCAGTGGCTGGTGGTTACTAATCGGTCTGGTCCCCATCGTCGGCGGTTTGATCCTTCTCTATTTCATGGTGATCGACGGTACGCCCGGTTCGAATCAGTACGGGCCCAATCCCAAAGGAGCCTAACCACTTAGCCATGTAAATATTGTTGACACAGATGCGCGCATTTCTTAGAATGCTGCACTGTTGCCCCTGTATGGGGCACATTATTCCGGTGTAGCTCAGTTGGTAGAGCAGACGGCTGTTAACCGTCTTGTCCGCGGTTCGAGTCCGTGCACCGGAGCCACTTATCAAGGGGTTGGAGTTTAGGCTTCAACCCCTTTTTTTCAACCCCTTCCGAGACGGCTGTTAATCCCGCTGCGGCGGGATTCGAGTCCGTGCACCGGAGC
>JAGQSC010000029.1 GCA_020439745.1 Acidobacteriota bacterium
CCGGCCACCGCGGTGATTTGGTGTTGCGTCATCATGCCCAATGGGTGATAGCCGAATGTCTCGCTTAGGTTCACTTCGCCCCATTGCAGCGTGTGTTCCGTCATGTCGTCCGGGTGTGGCGAACCGATGCCGTACCCAAAGGTCTCTTGCCGCGTTGAGCTGTAGCTTGTGCCCGGAGCAATCGAAACGGTGTGGTTGATGATTCGACCATAGTCATCGTAGCTGTAATTGGCTTCGGATCCGGCCTGGACCACGCGACTCAGATCGCCGAATGGGTTGTACTCGAAGGCCGCCTGTTGATAGCCGCCCTCTGAAATAGCAGTCAACCTGCCGGCAGCATTAAATGACCGTTGCACGCGACGACCCGATGGGAAAGTCACGCCAATATTGTTACCTGCGCGATCGTACTGGTAACTGGTGGTGAGCGGGCTTTCGTGATGGGCCAATTGCCAGGTTTCTGATGCCAGCTGACCCAATGGGTCATACTGGAATTGCGCGGATTGGCCATCGGTCGTTTGGTATCCCGTCAAACGATCCTGACCATCAAAGAACTGCATTACGTCCACGTTGTTGGTGCCATCGCTGTAGTTAACGGTCACCGGATTACCAAACCCGTCGAACGTGCGAGTAACCGTGCGGCCGTCCGGATGCAACTCGGTGGCGGGAACTTTGCCACCTTCGACGTATCCATAACTCCAGGTTTGGCTGTCGTTTACGGTGTGCTCCAATACATTTCCTTGATCATCGCGCCGGATGCGCACGCTCAGGTCACCGCGTTGATAGAGCACGTTGCGACCGCCTTCACTGTAACTCCAGGTCTCCAGTTGGCCCTGATCATTGCTGCGCTCTGACAGTTCGCCGGTCGTAGGGTCGTAACTCATGAGCCACACTACGCCGCGATCATCGATGCGCTGCACGACTTGGCTCGAATTGCTGGCAAAGGCGAGTTGTTCCCACAACACGGGATCCCCCATCTCGTCCAGACGATAGGTGTGGGTGCGGCGACCTAAAGCATCGTATGCGTAAGTCCAGGTGACGCCGCCTATGAAATTGCCATCCACGTCGCGTTGGACGCGATTGCGGCGCTGAATCAAACGTTGACTGGCATCATAGGTGAACAGCGAAATGTGCTCTTCATCACCGGCACGGATAATCTCAAGCCAAGGTAGCTGAAGATCGCTGTTGTAGCCGAGTGTACGTTCGCGGCCTAGGATATCAATCTCGCGGGTCAATCGCCCTTGATTGTCGAATTCCTGATCGATGATCACCACATCGTTCTGCTCAACAGTCCTTAATCGACCCTCGGCATCAAAAGTCTGTACAAAACTGAAGCCTTCGGGACCGGTATGGGTGAGGGTGGTCCAGGTCTCTTCGCCGTGCGCCTGGGTTCCGTGCTCAATGGACCAGGACCTAGGTTCGGCTTTGGCACGCTTGCCACTGCTGTCGGGGTTCTCGTCCGAGCGAATGAGTTCGCCGGTGACGTCGTAATAAAAATTCGTGCTGCCACTTCCGACCACTTCCTCGAAGATTTTGTGATCCCCAGGACCCGACCAATTAAACCCTTCGACACCATATCCAAACTGAACTCGGCGCGTGAACGAGGTTTGTCGATCGTCGTCACCTAACTCTTCTGGGGTACGAAGATCGCGAATGGTGTGTTCGACGAGTCGACCCAATCCGTCCATGTACTTGGTGGAATGAATCTTCTTGGCGGTGCGAATCACGTTCTCGTAGCCGGTCAATCGCTCTACGTTAAAGACCTCTCCTTGTAGCGTGTACGAAGAAGGTCGGCCTAGCGCATCCCAGCCTTGTACTTGCAGATTGGTGTGATCGCCCACTTGTTGCGATGAAAGCAGGGCACCTTGATAGGATTCTGTCACTTGCTCCGTACCGGATAGGAAGGTCCGGCGCTGGTTGTGGTTGGTGAGCCCGTTGAGTTGGTAAATCAGCGTGTCTCCGGACTTGGTTTCCCGCACCAGACCGTAACCGGTGAATGTCTGTTCGATCGATTTGCCGTTGGAGGTGATGGTTAACGCGCGCCCATCGCCACTGATCTCCTTGATCACGTTCATGGGCACGGAGGTCTGGAATACTGTCTCTGTGCCCCCGCTCAAATTCACTTGACGAGACACATTGCGGCCTTGAACCGTCCCGTTGATGGCGTGGAGGCTGCCACCGGAACCCACTTCAAACAGGGAGACACCTGGACCTGAAATGCTGCGACGCCAGGTGGAACCTGGGGTAAAGGTAAGATTGTAGGTGGATGAGTTGCGGGTGATGGTCTGAGAAGTCAACCCGTCGTAGTTAATGACTACGTCTTCCAACAATGAGCTGTGATCGAGGTCGTATTTCTTGACCGAAGTGGTTTGGCCCAAATTGTTGTATGTCATCTCTTGCAGCAAGCCTTGATCAAAGTCTTTAGTTTCTAAATAGCGCCCGTAATTGTCGGGCGTACCTGTCCAAACGATCTGACCCCCGATGGTTATGGAATCTGCCACGTCTCCAATCCAAGTCGTCAGGTAACTGGTTTGACGCACGGATCCGTTGAGTTCCCAATGAAGCGTTTCCGAGGCTGGACCACCTAATTGGTAGTTACTCGCTTCGTATAATGTGTTTCCGTTACGGGTCGACTTCGTGATCTGACCCCAAGGATTGAACTCCTGAACTGTGGTCATGGCAGGGGAGATCCCGTCGCCAGACGTCAGCTCGATGGTTTGGTTGAAGCCAGCGCCTGTGACCACGAAAGAGAACTTTTCGGTGAAATTCAATCCTCCATCGCCCTGGTGACGAGCGGTGTAACCGCGCGCATTGAAACTGGTGGACACTTGATAATCACGCGTGATGGATTTTGTCGACCGACCCAACACGTCGTATTCAAAGGTGGTCGTGTTATTGGTTTCGTCCGACTGTTCTGCAGGAAGGGCTGTGTTCCCAACATACGAGCCTATGGTGATAATGCCCCCAAGTCCATCATCGATCTTGATCGTCCGACCTAATGGGTCGTAGCTGGTACTTTCAACGCGGTTATCACTGTGCGTGATTTTTGTGATCAAGGCGCTGTTGCCCTTGTATTCATATTGAGGGCTGTCTGTGGGGCTACCGTCTTGGCTTGTCACGGTACGACCCGTCAGCCTCAGTAATTCATCAAAGTCCAAGGTCTCGCTGATGCCTGTTGGAAAATCCATTTCGTAGCGTTGAGGCCACTCGGCGAAGTCCGTGAAGGTGAAATAACCGTTGTGCAACACATCGGTTTGAAAGCCATCCTCGTTGTAGCTCCAAACATAAGACTCAGACGACCCGTTAAGTGATTCATCAAAGGTACACGCTAGTGACCGTCCTGTGAGTTCCTGTTGCCAACTAAAGGACCAGGATTGCTGACTGTGACCCTGATGGCTGATCGCTGAGACATAGGGCCAACTCATGCCCGGGGGCAGCCCGTCCTGTTCGTTTTGCAATCCAAAGGTGTAGTTGGTCGTGCCTTTGAATGGCGAAGTCACGGATTCAGGTAGGCGGGTCTTTACACGAACGCCTGCGATTTCGGCTAGGGTCCGCGCGCTGTAGGTATATTCCCAGTCACCAAATCCGCGTTGCTCGCTGCTTGCCTTTTTCAGCATGAGGAAGTCCTCTTCGTCGTCGTCTTGGGTGTATTCCGCGCGTGCGCGGCCGGGAAGATCGGCACTGGTAATTTCCAGGACACGTAACCCCTGTTGCCGCGTATAAGCATGCCGTTTGTATTCCAGCTTCAGGGTGTAGCTGTCGAAGTCCGAGGTGATTTGAGATATGCGTTCACCCTTGTCGTCCTCGTGACCAAAGACCCAACCCACTGGTGTTCCACCGGTATTGCGTCGCCAGGTTTGGATGCGGTATTTGGCTTGACGTAATCGGTCGCTGGTATCCACCTTACCGTCCTCGTTCAGGCTGTACTTGATGTCGTCCGGTACGGACCCGAAATCGCCACTGGTGAACTGACGCACGTACTGATAGATAAACTCATCCACGCCCCACTGAATGGTAATGAGTTGCGGGAAGGGTTCTGTATCGCCTTGTCCGTCCAGTTGTGCGTCGATGCTGAAGTTCTCGTTGTCGCGGTAGCGATCGTTGTCGATGGTCCATTCACCATCGGCGTATTGGGCGGCGACCACTTCGCCGTTGGGTAGGCGAATCTGAATCCATTGGTCGGTCTCGTTGGCCAAGACGGACCAATTGAGTTTTGCGTCCCAAGGTAGAAACCATCCTCGTCCGAGAGATCCGTCCCAGAAGCCTTGACTTGTATAACGCCGATCGAAATCCAACTGCGCGCCCGGAAACGGGAGTGGTTCAAACTCCGATTGAATCAACGTGGCGCGACCCGACCAGGGTTCCACCTCGCCGTATGAGTTTAGGTGAGATTCACCCACGCCCCACGGGTCCACTTGAAGGTCCACCCACAAATTGGCGTCTTCATCGTCTGACGGGTCGCGGACGGGTTGGCCCTTCAGGCGAATCTTGCGCCGGATCGCCAGGGGAATGTTGGCCTCGGCAGCGCTGGCTTCGTACATGTCCACTTTGGACAAGGGAAAATTGAGGCGATGGATGTTGGCGCCTTTGGCTGATTTGAGTGGTTCCGGGCTGGTCCAGATCACCGTTTCCTGGTCGTTTTCACCCACTTTGACGAGTTTGACAGCAGCGTCTTCACGCAGGCTGAACTCAAGATTCAGCATCAGACCTTCGTCGCCACCCTGATGGGCGGCTTGAGGGATGACGTCAACCACGGCCACGCGGGAACGTGTACCCGCATTGTCGTCGGGATAGAAGCCTGGATTAATGAACAGTTCGCTTCGAAGAAGCACTTCGAATTGACGGTCCTTGCCACCACTGTTCTGATAACCCACGATCAGTCGGTCATCCATAAATGCCAGTGGGAAGTTGGCATCTTCCACATCCAGATCAATCAAAAGGCCGGGCAGGAAATCGCCAGGTCTTATGGGTTCGCTGGTGTTGGAAAGCCGTTCATTGAGTTCCATCAATGCCGGGTCCATGGGGTTGGCCTTGAATTTCAGACCCAGATCCAGCCAGGTGGGGATGTCAATCACCATCAAACGGCCGTCCTCGCAGATCGCGGCGACCCTTTGTTGGGACTTATCCACCTGGATGTTGCGGATCGGTCGCTCAAACCGCAGGTAGGCGTAGTAGGTCACTTGGTCGCGGCCCTCAAGGCCGGCAAACATCAATCCACCGTGCTTGGACTCCCGCGGGTTGGCGCGCATCACGGCAATGTCTCTAGGTGCCTCCATTTCGGCGCTTTGTACCTGCGGCACCACCTTAATGAAGATGGGCCTGAACTTTTCACCAATCGCGCCGCGACCCAGAATGGGTTCAGCGCCTGTTAAGCCACTATCGTCTTCCGACCAATAGACGCGGCGATCATCGAACTTGTCGTTGTCGGTATCCCATAAGGCCACGCGTTCGGCATTGGCGTCGTAGCGTTCCACACCATAGGGATCGAACGGGCTGTAGGAGGCATCGAGTCCCATCATCAGGAACTCCGGTCCGTCGCCCAATGCGTCCAGAGCGATTCCGCCTGTACCCCAAAGGACCGATTCGAGTCCTTGGCGCTCTTCAGAGTCTGCAGGTACTCGTCCGATCTCGGTTTGGAACGGTGACAGGAATCCTCCGGGAACGACGAAGTTCTCATCCAGATGGTAAGGCATATAGCGTTCCAGGATCGCGTGGTTGGGAACGAACAGGCCATGGAGGGTGGCGTGGGGTGGTGTTCCCCGGTTTTGTTCCAGCCAACTGCGGTAGTCTGAACTGTCTTTGTAGTAATCGAGGACGGTTTTCAGATCCACGGCAAAAATACCGCTCCAAAGCGTGTTGACCCACAAGATGCCATCGGAAACAGACAGGTGCCCCACTCGATCGGCGGTTTCTGTACTAATGGCCATGCCGCCTACGATGGCGGCATCCACCTTGGTGACGTTTAGGACTTCGGTGTCCTGATCGATGTTGGGGTTGTAGATTTTGAAGCGGGCCGCTCGTCCTACGGTTAATCCGCCGTCGTAGGTTTGTGTGGCCGATCCGAATCCCACAATGAGGTAGCCAGGGATCTCACCAGCTTTTGGGTTGGGCCAGAAGACGATGCTGCGGGCCCCGGCATTGAGAAAACCGAAAATGGCGGCACGCGTGTCCCAAACATAGGTGTCCCGCACCTTTTCTAAACTGTAAGCCGCATTGACTTTGTACGTGGTGACCTTGGGATAGAACCCCTCGTAGTGAAGCTCGAATAGGTACTTGCCGAAGACTGCATAGTCCACCACTTCATCTTCGGTGAAAGGTCGGTAGGAGCCAGATTCACGAGATGTGAGGAATTCAGCCTGATAGTGGATGCCTTCACCGAAATCACGGTCGACTTCGAGTCCCAAAGGCGATGCGGCAGTGCCGATGTCCTGGATGGATCCCGCGGCATTGACTGTGATGCGGAAGACAAAGTTGGGTGGCAATGTCCCCAGTGGATGGATGTAGAACGACTTGGCTTGAGTGGAAGCCGCAATCGGCTCGAGCTCTGTTTCGTCGAGGAACTCAATGGGCCAGGGCTTCCATTGACCTCCGGCTGCGCCTACTTGACGCACTTCCGCAACGATTTGCTGTCGCAGATCTTCAGGCTCTCCCGTCATGATCGGTTCACTGAATGGCAGGAAAATCAGTTGATTGTCGGTGAGCTCTCCTTGTTTGTCATCATTGGCGCCTTTACGATCCAAAGGCTCTGGCGACACTGCTTGGTGAAGGACAAAGGGTGCGCCTGCGGCTGGCTCAATGCCGTCCCCGCCGCCTGATGGCAGCACGACAAACCCAAAGCTCGCGTACATTTCAACCCCGTGCTGGTTGCGGACGGTAATTTTTACTTGATGCGCGCCTACAGAAGGAGGAGGCAAATGAACGACCACCGACTTGCCGCTTTGTTCGGTACTCTTGACTTGGTTGGGTACGGTGGTGCCGTCTAGAAAAGCCATCGCGCTGTGGGTGAGCTCAGCATTGTCGGTGATCTTCCAGCTGAACTCAAGATCATGTCCCAATGCCACACGAGCTGTATTTTTGAAGTTCACACTAAGTTGAGCATTCACCTGACCGTTGCTATTGAAGACTTTGGTTTCCAACAAATCCAGCCCAATGCCCGGCGGACGTGCTTGTCCAATCCCACCGTCTGGGTCCACGTACCAAAATCCGAAGTCGCGACGGGTATACGAACTGGGAGCCAGAGTACCCAGTAACAAGGTGGGGGGCGCACTTTCGTAAACAGTATTGACAAAGATCAACTCAGCCAACCCAACGAATGCGGGATGGGTTGCATAGGTTGGCAGTCCAAAAGACTGCACGCCACTTGGCAGCCACCATTGGGAGGATCCCCAATACGCCCCGTCGTTGTCGGTGCGTGCGATCTGGGAAGGGAACTGCCGGCCAGCACCAGACAGCTGCACGGGTCCCATGATCCAAGCGCCGCCCACTGGATCGCCATCCGTTCCCTTAAGGGTTCCCACCCCATCGAGCACGGTTTGCTTGTAGTCGAAAGCTCCGACGCGACCATACTTGATACCGCCGCGTCCTTCCCAGCCACCGCCAGCTAGAATGTCGTTCACAGCAAGGGTCACCATGGTTTCTGCGAACGGCAGTGCCCAGGCAATGCGTTTGCCTGTTGGAGGCTCACCAAGCAGGTAGTCGGGTACAAACTGTACATTCAAATCGACATAGGCCTGGTTGATAATGGGAGACGATATTTCCATCAAAGGTCGTTCAGGCACGTCGATCTCGGCTGCTTCCAGTTGAACCCTTAGCCATTCCGGTGTGTAGGGCAATGCCTGACACAGTTGCTGCATCTTGTCGGGTAAACCGTTTTCATCCAACGTGATTTCGGGATTCCAGGTTAGCTCTGGTATTCCGAATTCATTTTGTAGTCCTGAAATGGTCCAAAACTTGGTAGTTACGTCGGGCGAGGTCCCGAAGTCGGGTTCCGTGCCGCTCCAGCGGTCGAACACGATTTCGCGAATGTCATCCACGGCGTCCGGCGCCAGCGTGAAATTCCCGATGGACGGTACGGTAAACGTTCCGCCATTAGGCCCCAATACAACATGTACGTGATTATCTGTTGGCGTGACGCGGTAATAGACTTCGAGTACGGTGCGGATCTTTTGTCCGTTGGGTGCCGTGAGCGTTGCGTCGATCGGATCCAGCAATTGAGCCCGAATGGCCAGGCTGTAGGCTTGGCCGGGCACGACCTGGATCAAGTTGCGGTACGCGCTGTTTTGTGCGTTGAACAGTTCGAGTAGTGTACCTCGAGGACCGATGGGCCCCGTGGTGTGTACGGTTGCTTGATGACTTTGCTCGTCATAAACCAGCATCAGGTTCTTGGGTGCAAGCGGTAAGGAAACGGGATTGGTGGGGACCTGGTAGTTGAGTGTGAATGGCGTCAGAGTCAGACCGTTTTGCGCTTTGATCGCACTTGTACCCTGAATTAGGACTTGGTTACCTGGTTGAAGGACATGGTTTTCCGGCTGGTCAATGAGCTGTTTCAATCGACCTATGACGCGCTGTCCTCCATCTTCCCATTGCCAATCCATTTGGCGACCGGATCCGTCAACTTGAAAGGTGAGTGTGGCGGGCGTCACCGAGGATTGATCCACCGGATAGTTGAACTCCATATAGAACTCAGGTGTCAATGTGATGTCCGATCCGGGTTCGGGGATACGGGTCACCAACTGTAGTGAAGAGGGTTGGGTGGGAATCACCCAGTTGGGTGAGACTTCCTGACCTCTAACGACGATGCTTGTGGATCCGTCCCCCCGGTTTGAGGATCGACCTCGCAGGGCATAGGTACCCGCGTTCAGGGCCAACCATCCCGGTGTTTCATCGCCGAGTGGGTTCTGTTCCACGCGAGCAAATCCACTGGCTGGGGGACTCAGTGTCACACTGCCGATGACTGGAGCTACGGGGGTCTGAACCAGGTAATAAGTGCCTTCGTCCATAAAGCGGTTAGGAAACAGGCCAATTTGGCCGGTGGCGTCTAGTGCCCCTATCACCCTCAAACGGGCACCCAGCGGGTTGGCCCGTTCTTGAAGGAGTAACACCTTGCCTGCGAGGCTCGGATCATTCACAACCCTGTTCAGTTCGAAGTTGAGTGTGCCGATGGGCGCTGCAAAAGCGAGATGGAACGCGCCCAAAAGTTGCCAGTCGAAGAGGTTCAGCTGAGCTGCTTCAAATGGGTTGGTCCGAACCCAAAAGCGGTCCGATGAACTCGCCGTCAGTCGCCATCCAGGTAACACATCCAACACGATGGGCTCCTGAGCGGACCATTGTCCCGGATCTTGCTGGATGGCCCGGGCAGGTCCTCCAATGCGCGCGAATCGGACATTAGGGAGCAAGTTGTCGTAGCGCGGGACCAATGGCAGATAACCACGAACACCGCCTGCAGGACTGCGATAGAGCACCACTTGTTGAGGGATAGGCGTCTCAACCTGATGACCGGTAGTTGGGTTCCAGCCTACATAAATTTCTTCTCGAAGAATGACGGCGCGAGAACCACTGGGCACATTCAAAGCGCCTTGGACCACGCGAACCGCAGATGTGGCGCCGCCCCGAGCAACTGAGACCGGTGGATTGGTGTCCACCTGCAGCTCGCCCGAAAGAAGACCATTCGCGAGGGCAGGCAAATCTTGAGAAGGAGCTAAGATTTCGGAGCCATTTCCATCGGCTACGACCCAGGCGTAGCTTCGGTTAGGTGACAAACTCAAGTTCCAAGGCGCATTTGCTTCCGCTTCCACGCGCCATGTCGACTCCGTTGGTGAAGTACTTACCAGCCAGGAAGCGGTCTGAGCGGGACCCGACCAGGTCCCACTACCACTGCCGGTACCGACGTCCAAGACAGTGATTGGCCTCCAACCCAAAGGCAGCAGTAGCGGCAAGGCCTGGTTCGATAATTCGGCAAAATTGACGGAGCCGCTCCAAGAAAGAGAAGTGTTGGGTGCCGTGTGATCACCATCCTGACGCCAAGGCTCACTTGCAGTTACAGCCAGCAGCTCAGCGCCCTGAGTCGTGTAACTTCCCGACAATGTGTTTCGGCTTGAAAGCCGCGCGTCGGGAAGTTGTGAAACGGTGCCGGGATTGAATGGACCCTGAAGCCTTACTTGATTGGTACCTGGTGCCGTGACCAGCACATGATCTACAGCCTCTAGCCGCCAAGACCGGTAGTATCCACGGCTGTCTACAGCTAGAACTTGATTGGACGGCATGAGTACAACTTGTGCGTTGGGAACTGGATGCCCGCTGGAGGCGTCGAATACGTAACCTTCCAGGAGCAAGTTCCCATTAACGGGTACATCCAGATTTGCAAAGGCCGTGCTTCCATCTTGGGTTTCAGCCAATGCTTGGAAATGAAGGACGCTGGCCTCTGGTTGGAACGGGATGGCCAGGGCGCTGTTGAGTACCGCACCGTTTCCGGTGGCTACCAACTTCAATTGGGAAGCATCATCGCGGTACAGGTCAATTTTCCGAATAGGGCTTGCACCGAGAGGAGTTGCAACTGCCTGTAACCAAATCGTTTCACCGGTTGCAGCGGTCGGCGGACTGGCCGACAGCGAGACTTGTACCCCGGACGTCGGTTCGGGTTGCCATTGGACAGTCACCTCGCTTTGGTTTCCGACATGGTCAGTGGCTTCTAGAGTCAAAGGAAATGAGGTGATGTCGTAAGGGCCAAACGAAAAGGCCACGGTTTGAGGGTCGATTTGTGGATGTGCGGGAAGTTGAATGATGGGGGAAGGGTCCCACTGATCTGAGAGGTTGCCGCGCACTCGAAGTAGGTCCCCAGTCCCCCGTTGGATGAGCCCGCCCTCCACCACGATAGTTGGAGGCGTTCGGTCTACGATGATCTGTCTCCGTTCGCGAACGACGCCGCCCTGTGTGTCGGTGGCAACCAGTTCCAGCCAGGTCAATCCTTCATCAGGTATGTCGAGATTAACCGTGAAGGCGGTTCCGGTGAACGAAGCTACCTGACCGTTGATGGTCAAAGAATGGAGCAGTCCACTTAACACGGATCCTTGGCAGGTAATGCTCGTGTCATTGGTGACGTGACCTGATTCCGGTGTTTGCCATTGTACGTTCAGGTTGGACGGAGTCCCGCTTTCCACCAAAACGGTTGCTGTATCCGTGGTCTCATTGCCCGCCAGGTCATGGGCCACTACATCGATCACCCACATTGAAGCTGCGACCGGTGCCGTCCAACTCCATTGCAATTGGGAATCGCCATCGTAACCAATAGTGATGTTCTGTCCATCGCTAATAGCTAGATCGAGAATGCCACTGATGGGATCCGTCAATGTAGCTTGAAACGAGATGATCTCGCCAGGATTGACTTGTGTTGGCGGAGTCCATGAAAACAGTGGTGGGGTTCGATCGATTCGCAGGTTCAAGAGATAATGACCTTCCATACTGGTGATGTCGCGATAGACGAAGTCCACCACGTGCTCACCCTCGTCAAGCACGGCATCCCACGTGGCGTTCTGGCCATTGAGTTCTAGAAGTACAGGCAAAGCGCCGTCGACCGTCACTTCAACTTCTGTGACGTCGATACCAACGGTGACGGCATAACTTTGAACGGCCGTATTGACCCATTCGCCCATTAAGGGCGCACCATCTATCGCACTGAGTTCCAAGAAGAACTCGGACGATAATTGAATGGACCTTTGTAGCTGAATCGTATTGCCGGCGACGTCAGCCGCATCAGCGTTCACGAGCCATTCATTGCCAATGATCGGTGATGTCCACGTCCATGTCACTGGAGAGACGCCGGAATAAGAAGCCGTATTGCCGAATTCGTCTGAGAAATTAGCGCTGAGCACGCCACTCATAAGATCCTCGACGCTGACGTTGAACCCGACATCCACACCGAAACGGGCGAATTCGGGAATGTTGTCTAAGTTCATGGTGGGTGGCGTTCGGTCCAGGTTAAGGGTCAGTGACTCGCTGCCCGACTGCCCAAAATCGCCCGAATAGGCGAACACAACCCCATAACTACCCTCAGGGAGCGTGGCCGTCCAATGGAGCGGAGACAGATTGAGATCAAGGGGCTCATCGGGAAATCCGTCAATTTGGACCACAACAGCGGTGACATCCTGTCCCAACGCCAAGGCATAAGTCTGCGATGTCGTATTGACCCAAGTTCCGTCAACGGGTGCGCCATCGACGCCTGACAGCGTGAGAAAGAAATCTTCTGCCAATGGGATATTGAAATCTTCGTTGGCTGTATTGCCTGCCACATCTGTTGCAAAACCGTGAATTGTCCATTCAGACCCGGCGGTGGGAGCGGTCCAATTCCATATTGGACTGGTCTCCAAGGTGAACGAAACGGATTGACTGAAGTCGTCATTGAAATCGCTGGCGAGAACGCCACTCAGTGAATCGTTGACCAACACGCTGAGATCGGTAGGTAACCCAAAGCCAACACTTAAGGGCATAGGTGCCCAATCAAAGGTAGGCGCGCTTCGGTCAATGTTCAGAGGTAAGGGGTATTGGCCGATTTGCGTGCCTGAATCCGCATACTCAAAAATCACTGCATAGGCGTTCTCGGGTAGTTCGGCCGTCCAGAAGGCAGTTTGATTGTCGACGGTTAGCGGTTCATCGGGGAAACCAGGTACTTTGACTGTCACTGAGACCACATCGGCGCCCACATGGATCTGATATTCCTGGATGGCAGTGTTCACCCACTCACCACCAACAGGTGCGTTGTTCAAAGGTACGAGCTCTAGATAGAAATCTTGCGTGAGTGTGATGGTGCGGGACTCGAGCAACACGTTGCCAGCCACATCGGTGCATTCTGCTGTGAGGATCCACTCCGAGCCGCTTGCGGGCGATTGCCAGCTCCACATCAGGTGTGGATCGCCGTTGTAACTGACGGCTTGGGCAAAGGTATCAGTGACGGAACCCTGTTCGATGCCACTCAGCGCATCCGAAAGATCGGCCGACATGTTCACTTGCGTGTTGTACCCGGCGAAATCGGGAACGCCGGTCCAAGCGATGACTGGCGCGCTGCGGTCAAGTCGTAGCGGCATGGTCACGGTATCAACATATTGATTCGCACCCGTTAGATGGAACAAAACCTGGTGATCACCTTCTCCCAGATTGGGCTCCCACAAAGATTCTCCCTGATTGATGACCAATGTGGTGTTGATGAGGCCGGGCACTTCTACTACGAGTTGGGTCACGTGAGCGCCCGTGGAGATCAAATAACTCAAGATTGCTTGATTGGACCAGGCCCCATCGGTAGGTGAACCGTTGAGTCCGACCACCGAAAAGGCGTAGTCGTAGATCAGGTCAATGGTGATGCTGTCTTGAGCGCTGTTGCCGGCCTCATCCTCTGCTTGTGCCGTGATTACCCACTGCGTGCCCTCAAGCGGGGCAGTCCAAGTCCATTGGTGAAGGGGACTACCTTGGAAGGGCTCCGTAGATCCTTGATTGTCTGAAAAACTGGCCTGAGCGAGCCCACTTAGTGTATCTTCAATCGAGGCTTCCAGTGGCTGAAGGCTGCCGGCATCAACTTGACTGGGGATACTGGTCCAATCCACGAAGGGTGCTGTACGGTCGATGTTCAATTGCAGCTGGACGGCTTCGTTGCGCGTGCCATCGGAATAGGCAAATGTCACAGCATATGCGCCTTCCGCCAGGCTCGCTGTCCAGGGTGCCTGACCACTACTAATGTCCAAAACCTCATCGGGATATCCGGGCACTTGTACCGTGACAGAAGTGACGGCTGCACCTACCGTAATCAGATATTCTTGAACCGGGGTGTTCACCCAGGTCCCATCGAGTGGCGCCCCATTCAGGGCCGTTAGGTTGAGATAGAAACTGTCAGCCTGGACATCAATTTCGACGATGGCGGGAAGAGAGGTATCCGTACCGTCAAAAGCGGTGAAGGTGAAGCTATCGCTGCCAACAAACCCAGGTACAGGTGTGTAGGTGATTGTGGGTGGCGTTCCAGAGAGCGTGCCTTCAGATGGTTGTGAGGCGATGGAAAATGACAGCGGATCGGATTCTGGATCAGATCCGGTCAGCGTGATGGCCAAAGGAGTGTCCTGGCTTGTTGTGAGTTGTTGGGCGTCCGCAACGGGCGGGTCGTTAACGGGCTGCACGTCAATGGTCAATGTGGCCAGATTGGAATCAAACTCACCGTCATTGGCCAAGTAGGTGACCACTTCTTGTCCAAACGCATTTTGGTCGGGCGTGTAGGTCATGTCGGGTGGTGTGCCAGCAAAGCTACCCATAATGGGCGACGATTGAAATTGGTATGTGAGTGCATCGCCATCGGGATCCGTCGCCATTAGGTGGATGGCAATGGATGTGTCTTCATCGGTCTGGACGTGAATGTCTTCAGCTATCGGTGGCCGATTTCCTATAACTTCAATGACTAAGGACGCACTGCCCGTGCGGCCCTGGCTATCCTGGACATGGCAAACCGCTGTAAAGAGTCCGGGGGCAGCGTAGCTGTGGCTTGGGTTGGATTCATTCGTTTGGGTGCCATCGCCTAAATCCCATGTCAAAGTTTCTAATGTGGCGTCACAGGCTAGTGTGACTTGGGACGTAAATGTGATGGGTTCATTGAGTTGAACCAGGAGCGGGCTTGCAAATACCTGAACCTCGGGATCGACGACGGATACACCGTAGGTACCCGACTGATAGTTCTGGTCGATTTCGGACGGGCTGAGGGCGCGATCGTAAATGGCAACCATGTGATAGTCACCAATAAATGATCGTTCCTGAGGATTCAGTTCATTGGCCAGGGCAAAACCATAGGTAGGGTCCCAATTTGAGATGTTGCCGCCGACCGATTTGGTGGTGACGAGGTTGCCGTTCACGTACAGTTTCGCGGTGCCGCCGGCATCCCAGGTATAGGCGACATGGGTGAGATCGGTGGTGGCTGCTGATCCCGATGATGTGGTCGAAGGAGCGCTTCCATTGACGCCCGACTGTGTGGTTCTGAACCGCACATCCCATTCATTGGCCTTTTGGCCCAAAGTGAAATTACGAGTGGTGGGCGTATCCGAGAGGGTCATCACGCGTGCTGGGCTTGAAGGGCCTTGGGTTGTGTTTTCCGGCTGAACCCAAGCTTCCAAGGTGACCGCTTGACTGGCTTGCAGTGCATCGTGAATCTTACGTCCGGGAATGGGTCCTAGGATGGTGTCGTCATGGATCGCGAGACCGCCACAGCTTATCCAAGCCACATGGTCCGGATCCTGGATGCGCAAATCGAGGGGCAGATTCCCACCAACCAAATCGAACACATCATCACCGCTACCCTCGCGAAAGGCATAGAGCGTCAGGATGTCCTCGTTGACGCGGTGCGGTTGGCCCGGGGGCACGACCACGATCAAGAGGTGACGTGTCGCAACGGCACCGCCATCATCGGTTACGGTCAACGTGACGTCATAACTTCCCGCCTGTGTGAACTCATGGCTCACCAGCTCGCCGGAGTCTGACTCGCCGTCAGCGAAGCTCCATGCGAATTCATTGATGTTGCCATCCAGGTCGTAGGACGGCGAACCATCGAACTGGACGTTGAGCGGTGCTTCGCCAAACATCAGGTCGGAGCTGGCGCGTGCCACGGGGCTCCGATTACAGCTGGGGTTCGTGGTGGATGCGGGGAGACCCGCTTGCAAGTTCTGCTGGATCTCCGGCAGCGTGAGTGCACGATCGTACACGGCGACGAGATAAAGACGGCCATGCCAAGGGCGTGGGTCGGTAAACTCGTTGGCCAGAGCCAGTTTATAGCTTGGATCCCAATTGGAGAGATCTCCACCCACGGTATTTTGAATGATCGGTACACCGTTGATTGTGAGGGTCGCTGTCCCGTCTGCGGACCGTGTATAGACCAAATGCGAGAGTTCGGTGGTGACCACGCCTGACGAGGTCTGTGTCACCACATTCGTACCATTGCTGCCGTTACTTGATGTTCTCAAACGTGCCACGAAAGACCCACCGTCTTGAGCGAGGGTGACGTTGCGGTTGGACGCGCCATTGGACAGCGTCACGATACGGGCTGGTCCTGACTGAGTAAGATTTTCTGGTTCGAGCCAAGCCTCAACGGTTAACGCCTGGCTGGTTGTGATGGCGGTGAACAGCTTGTCGGCAGGGCCATTGCTTTGCACGATGGTATCGCTGTCAATGGTAAGGCCCCCGCATTCAAGCCAAGCCGTGCTAGAGGGATTGGCAATGGTAAGGTCCAGACTGGGTGCAACGCCCGATACGTCTGCAACCAGGTCTCCTGATTCGGCGTCAAAGTGATACTCCGCAAGCAAGCCCTGGAAGATGCGGGCACCTTCCTCAAATACAGTGAGCGTCTGCGTGCGAGTCGCCTGCAGTCCCAAATCGTCTGTGACCGTTAAGCTGACTGAGTAGGTGCCGGGATTGGCGTAGATATGGGACACAACTGCGCCCAGCCCAGACGAGCCGTCGCCGAAATCCCAAGCAAAAGACGTTAGTGTACCGTCGCAATCACTGGACGAACTACCGTCGAAATCAACGTTTGCCGGGGCTGTCGGCTGATTGATGTGCCATGAGAACTGGGCGACCGGGATGCCGTTGCAAGGGTTGGCAAGCGTTTCGATTTCTTCTATTTCGAGGGCGCGCGGATAAATGCGCACATCGTCTATGGACCCGTCAAAGGGTCGTGAACCCGCACCGGGCGGCTGGTTTCCGATGGCAACCGACAGACCATTGCGTTCATCGATAGCACCTGACTTGGCAGCGGAACCCACCAATTGTGCGTTTTGGTACAGCTTGAGCGAGGAACCGTCATAGACCAATGCCGCATGAACCCAACGCCCAGGCAGGACGGTCCCGGAACTGGCAATCAAGGTTGTGGTGTTGCCATTGGTTCTGAGCCTTGCCCGCAGGCGGGTAGTCCCGCCGTCCGCAAATGTGGAGAGCATCCAATCGTGATCACTTGCACTGGTGCCCTGAGCGCGGCTTATGAGTCTGGCATCACTAGTGCCAAAATCGTCCGCATAAAACCAGAGCGATAGGGTCATCGCTTGACTGGTCATGCCCGGTCCACTCATGGAGACGAGATCATCGCTACCGTCGAAATTGAGCGCGTTGCCAAACAAGCCAGTGGTCCAGGTAGCACCGGAGATGCTGCCGTGATAGAGACCCGCAACATCCATGGCGGTTTGACCGGATCCCTCGTCAAAAGTCCAATGAGCTAGCGGCGAACTGTCGGCCACGATCAAACTCTGACTGGTAGATGCTGTGTTACCGCTGTTGTCGGTAACCGATAAGGTGACTGTATAGTTACCGGCCTGTGGGTACAGGTGAGAAGCAGTGACGCCATTACCGTTGGAGCCATCGCCGAAGTCCCAGGCATATGTCGTAACCGTGCCATCACAGTCGCTGGAGCCAGAGGCGTCAAAGCTGGCATTTGCCGGTGCAAGTGGTGGGTCGAGCGTTGCCGTAAAGACGGCTACCGGTATGCCGTTACAAGGATTTGCCAGTGTTTCGAGTTCGTTCTGGTTGAGGGCTCGGGGGTAAATGCGAATTTCGTCGATGATCCCATCAAAAGGGCGGGATCCCGCGTTGGCTGGCTGGTTTCCTATCGCGACCGATAGTCCCACACGTTCATCGATTGCGCCTGACTTGTTGGTGGTTCCCACGAGTTGGCCGTCTTGATAAATGCGTAATTGACTTCCGTCATAAACCAGTGCGGCGTGAACCCATCGTCCGGGCAAAACAACGCCCGAGCTGGCGATTAATGTGGTGGTGTTGCCGCCGGTTCTAAGCCGAACACGTAGGCGCATCGTTCCGCCATCGGATACGGTGGAAAGCATCCAATCGTGATCGGCTGAATTCGTCCCTAATGCGCGACTTATGAGACGGGCGTCGTTGGTGCCGAAATCGTCGGCATAAAACCAAAGTGCGATGGTCGTGGCGTTACCGGACAAGCTCAACCCATTCACGGCTATTCGATCGTCCGAGCCGTCAAAGGCGACTGCCGTTCCGAACAAACCGGACGTCCAAGAAGCCCCTTCCAGGGTGCCGATGAGATTACTGGCCACATCCACCGCATTGGCGCCTGACCCCTCATCGAGTGGCCAATGATGGGAGGGTGAATCATCGAACACCGAAACGGTTTGGCTGATTTCACCGGTGAATCCAAGGTTGTCTGTGACCGTGAGTGTGACTGTGTAGTTGCCGGGACTCATATAGGTGTGGATAGGCGTCGTTGACTGGCCGGTTGAACCGTCTCCAAAATCCCAATCAAAGCCGGTGATGGTCCCGTCGCAGTCACTCGATCCCGAAGCATCAAAACTGGCAGTCGCAGGCGCCAAAGACTGGTCAAGACTGACCGTGAAAGATGCTACAGGCGTTCCGTCGCAGGGGTTGGAAAGGGCCTCAACTTCTTGGGTACTTAGGGGTCGGTCGTAGATGCGTACATCGTCGATGCGGCCATCGAATGGCCGCGAACCCGCATTGGCGGGTTGGTTCCCAATTGCTACCGAGAGGCTGGCTCGTTCGTCAATCGATCCTGTCTGAGTGATTGCACCGACCTGTTGTCCATCCTGAAACAAACGAAGTTCAGAACCATCGTAAACCAGTGCGGCGTGTACCCATCGGGCGGGCAACACCACCCCTGAACTAGCAATCAATGTTTTTGTGCTCCCATTGGTGCGCAACCTCGCCCGCAGACGCATGGTGCCCCCATCGGAAATAGTGGAAAGCATCCAATCGTGATCGCCGGAGTTGGTGCCTGAGGCCCTGCTAATGAGGCGGGCGTCTTGGGTCCCAAAATCGTCGGCATAAAACCAAATTGCAATGGACATGGCATCACCCGATATGCCGGGTCCGGCCATGGCAACACGGTCGTCACTTCCGTCGAAATCGAGTGCATCGCCAAACAGCCCTTCGGACCACGTTGCACCCTCCAAAGTGCCATGAAACGAGCCGGCAATATCATGAGCAGTGGCGCCTGAGCCCTCGTCAAAAGTCCAATGATCCAAGGGGATTCCGTCGGATACTGCCACCTGTCGGCTTGTCGAAGCAGTCAATCCGGAGTCATCCGTCACGTTTAGGGTGATGGCGTACATGCCCGGTTCCTGGTATGTGTGATCGATCAACATACCTGAGCCTGTGCTACCGTCGCCGAAATCCCATTCAAAAGCTGTCAACGATCCGTCACAATCAGAAGATGCTGAGGCATCAAAACTGGCCGTTGCGGGCGCAATGGGTTGGTCCAGGTCGGCACTGAAGGAGGCAACAGGTGTGCCGTCACATGGATTGGCGAGGGCTTCGATTTCGCTCACACTCAACGCGCGTCCGTAGATGCGCATATCGTCAATAAGACCATCAAAAGCCCGTGATCCTGCTCCATTTGGTTGATTGCCTACTGCGACACTGAGACCAGTACGTTCGTCTACGGCCCCGGACTTATTGGCGCTGCCTACCAGCACGCCATCCTTGTACAACTGCATGGTTGACCCGTTGTAAACGAAGGCGGCATGGGTCCAAGTGCCCGTGGACAAAGCGCCACCACTGGCGATGAGCGTCTTGGTGGATCCATTGGTACGCAGTCTGGCCCGAAGCACAGAAGAACCCCCCGAAGAAACCGTGGAAAGCATCCAGTCATGGTCGCCTTGACTCGTGCCCTGAGCACGGCTGATGAGACGCGCGTCGGTCACGTCAAAGTCATCGGCTTTGAACCAGCATGTCACTGTAAATGATGACCCCATAAGTCCGGGTCCTGTCATGCTGACACGGTCATTGGTGCCGTCGAAAGACAAAGCAGAGCCCATGACACCGTCGGACCATTGGGCGCCGTCGACAGTTCCGTTGAAGTTACCGTACACATCGACGACGGTGGTTCCAGAGCCTTCATCAAAAGGCCAGTGGGAACTGGGAGGTTGGCCCCAACTCCATACAGAAAGCCAAGTGGCCAATAAGGTCATGGACGTCTTGCCAATCAGTGACATGCGGGGCTCCTTAATCATGGTGTCAACCAATTTTCTGCCGCATCGCGCCAGGCTTGCGGCAGTTCCAACCAGAAGGGGTCTGAGAGCGAAGAGAATGCGGTCTTCCAGTTTTGGAAGTCCTGATTGAACTGGGATTCACTCACCGTGATAGGACCCAACATCACAGGAAACAACATCTCGTATTCGGCTTGCGTCACGCTGGGTAACGTGAAGCTGAGGTTCATGGCGTAGCTGCCTTCGATGTAACTTTCCTCAACGGGGTCCGTGAGGAATGGCTCAATCCGGGCGCCACTCAGTCCTGTCAACATGCCAAAACGGAAGTCAGTCGTCGACATCGCTTGACCGACGTCAAAAGTCGTTCCCGTTTGTCCGCTAAAAGACAGGGGAAGCTCCAGTTCTGTTCCGGCTAACTGGCCGCTGAAATCAATCAAACGAGTGCGAAATGCCAGCATGTCGTCGGTGCTGGAACTATGCGTATCCACGAACCCGATCCAACCGAGGGGATTGGTGAATACCCTGTTTGGCAGGTAGTAGTAAGGGCTTCCAAAGCAGAACCTGAGGAAGTTCTCTTCGTAGCCGCCGCCGTAGTCCTGACGATCGGTGATAAAACCGGGCCCTAGGCCGACGCTATTGTCGGGGTCCCATACATAGGGTTCGTAAGGATTGATCGGCAAGTCGATACCGTTATCGACATGATCTTGCGTGATCACCACTTCATAGACCCAAGAAATGGCTTGGCTTGTTCCCAGGTCTTTCTGAGACGTTTTGTAAGCGTTGCCGATATTGGCATGGTAAGTAATGTAGATCCATGCCTTATGCCCGATGGGTACCCGATCCAAATACGCAATATCAATATCCCGGCGTTTGGGTGCAACCCCTTTGTAGTAGGGATCGTAAGGCGGTGGTCCTGTGGCTTCAGAAATGTATTGGACGTCCCAGAAATATTCCCAAAGCTGATAACTGACATAGGTGTCTGGGAGTTCCATGATCCAATTGGTGTCCAGGCGCACCTCGATATCAGCAGTCAGAAGTTCGTCGCCAGGCATCCAATCCAGCATGGCTTGCTCGCCGATGTTTCCTGAAATCCCATACCGGGTGGGGAAATCGCTTGCGTAAGCGGCGTAAATTCTTCCCGGACTCAGGTAGAAGGGGATGTTGTTGTCGACGATGGCATAGTCGTCCCACAGACGATAGGTGTCTATGAGCAATTCGCCATCATGGTCCTTTTGAGAGGTGTCTCGTTTCTCGCCACCGTAGTAATCGGAAGACAAATTCACGCCTACCCAAGAAAGAGCCTCAGAATTTCCAACGGCCAGATCAATGGATGTGGGCGATGCCTGTTGGGGCGCAATCAATTTGAAATGTGGACCCAGATTGGCTGTGGCGCTATCCACCAATGATGTGGTGACAAGCGATGTGGGTTCCACCCATATGTCGTCATAGCGGATGGCGTAATCGAAGTTCATTTCGTAGGGGTATCCGTTAACCAACCGGAACAGGTGGGGAACCTCATAATCGCGTTCGACGCCCACGGTGTCTGAGAAATAGCTGCTTGGGTATTTGAAATCCGGCAGCGGGTCACCGTTCTCGTCCAGCACTGTCAGATTGGCTACCGCAAAGGGCAGCGTGACGGGGAAGTATCCATCCACCACTTGGGCGGTGCCTTCGGCAATAATCGCCTCGGCTGTGGGGGCGGCCAAGCGATAACGAAGCGCCATGGACCCATCTGTTGGGGCACGTAAGTTAAATGTCATGGTTCCGCTGCTGGCGGCAATGTAGGTGGCATAGGTTGGTAGAGCCGCAGGGTACTCGGCACCTGTGATTTGATCGACATACACCAGTTCATGCAGATAGGTGGCTACGCCGTTGACATTTGGGATGTAGGAGATACCGTCTGCCGCGCGCGTCCGCAGGTAGGTCAATGGCCAACTGCTCGGGCCCACAGTGTTGGGGTCGTCGCAGTCAATGAACACAGTCTGGCTGTAGATGGGACTGGAAAACCCGGGCAGGTAAGCCTCTACTAGGGCGTTTAATCCAGCAATCGGTGCAAGCAATACATACCGATCGTAACTGGAGTAGTCTCGGTCGACCGAATACAGATAGGTCGGCTGGCCGTCGATGAACCACTCAAGATCTTTGCCCCTCAAATCGTAGCGGGCATGGATGTAGATGATGTCGTTCATGCAAATGCGTAGGTAGGTTCGCATGAACTCGCGTTTGCCGATGGACACGTTGCCGACCAAATACCAACGGGTTCCATCCATGCTGAAATGAACCGTCCAGACATCGCCCACTCGGATGCCATCAAACGAGACGTTACCGTCCTGGTCGGTGATCTCGACCATTTCGCGCCCGTCCGTGTGTGTGAGTCGTATGTAACGACCGACCGTGTTTGGCTCTCCCGTGAGGAGCTTGTAGATGAACGTGGTTGGAGCCGTGTGGAAGCCGCCATTGACGACGATCGTTCCCGATTGAGCGGCGCCATCGACCCCATTGCGCGTGGAGATGTGGTCTATGTCGAATGTGGACAACGCCTCGTCATAAGTGAGAGCGACGCGTCCACCGCCACCACCGAAGTTACCGGACGTGGTATCCCAGTCCCCGATATTACCGTCGCCGCCATCCGCCGAAACATAACCTGCACCCAGGATTCGTTCCGCCTGCACGTTTACGCTGCCGCCTGAACCGGAGGCATCGTTGTTACGGCCATGCTGGCCGTTGGCTTTGATGGAACCGTTCAAGGTCAAAGTGCCCGTGATGTCGAGGATCACCGCTCCGCCGCCAGTGCCGCCGCCTGATGACGAAGCAGTGTCGCCGCCGGATCCAAGGTCGCGCGGGTCGTAGGGATCGCCATAGGTAGGTCCACCGCTGGAACCCGTACTGCCCCCCGAGCCTCGTCCGCCGTAGCCAGCTGCATAACCGCTGGTGCTTCGGCCCGGTCCAGAGCCTTTTACATAACCTCGCTCCGATGCGTCTATTCGCGATGTGAAGTCCACCAGCACATCGCCACCGATCGTGAGGTCAATGCCCGGTATCTCCTGAACGCGGTGGGTGACGACCGCCCCATTGATGACTGTGAGGCTGGCGAAATCGTGGGGACCAATGCACGTGAGTTCGGTACCTGAAACGTAAATATCCATGCCTTCCACGTTCTGGCCCGTGGTGCCCACCGCCCAAATTGTGTCATTGGGCTGAGCGAGATAGGCATTGGGACCCAGATCTCGTATTAAGTAGGTGGCACTGGTGGTCTTGCTCGGAGGCTTGTTGGGTACGAAGAGCCGGGCTCGCAACTCGGTGTCACTGTTAATGGTGATGGTGCCACCGGGGGTAAGGGAAGGGTCCGACTGCGTCGGTTCACGTCCGTCAAGGGTGTAGTGAATCGCGCCTACAGAGACCAATGCATTTACGGTGACTACCTGTGATGTGGGGAAGATGCCGCCCGGCGGTGAAAAACGCGGTTCGGGGACAGCCACATCCAGGTTGTAACGCTCAGCTAGGTAGAACTCCACTTGTTGTGTTTCATCGTGTGTGAGTGTGCGGTCATAGATGATGACTTCAGCAATATCACCCGTAAAATTGGACGACCCATCTCCGCCAATGTTGAGCTGCGCCGTGTCCGGATCAGCGATGACTGACAAGCCATCGTAGCCAGAGGTCCCGTTCACCCGAGTGGATACACGTCCACTGGTTTCTTGGGCCATTGAGACTATGGACCAACGATCTAGGAGTGGGCCTTGGTGGACCAGTTCGTAGTTGAGTTCCAGGTAACCAGTGGCATATGTAGACAGCCGATGTTGCACATACTTCGATTCGTCGGCAATACCCAACATGACCATACGACTGGAATATCCGATCCTGGTGGGGTAGGCCACCATGAAGATAGTCGCCTGTTCATTGAATGCTGGTGCGATTTCGTGAACCTGGAAGTAATGGGAGCCATCAAAGTGCCATGCATCACGGCCATTGATAAGGTCTGGCAGCGCGTCGGGAAAACTGGGTACATAGGTGGACCCGTTCCAGGTCTGACCGGGACGGGCAGGATGTTGGTGGTACGACAGGTCCTGCCAACCCACGGTTTCACCGTCCACCACAATAGACCCTTGATCGGCCTCAGCCCAAAATGCCATGCCACGAGTGGGAAGCTCCGGGTGAGTCGCTACAAAGCTGGCATAACGTTGCGCCTCGTCTCGGGATAAATGCAAGCGATGGGTTTCGTCTTGAGTTTCCTGGGGCAAAGCTGCGATCCAGTTCGCGGTGGGTGAATAGGTTCCGTAGGTTTCGGACAGGTACGCGTGAATACTTTCGAGTTCTACCGGTGTAAGGGCCCGATTGAAGACCATGACTTCAACCAATTCGCCAAAAAAGGTGCTGTTCCCGTTGGGAGCGGCACCAAGGCGGTTTCGGTCGCGGATAATACTGGTGGGCACATGGACCGTGCCAACGCCTTCCTGCACATTGTCTGTGCGTATGTTGACCGCCGTTCCCTGTTGATGAACGGTGTAAGCGGCCGTTCGGTAATAATCAATGGCCTCGGGCCCAGTAAGGGTTTGGGACGAAGGTGCTTCAACGCGATAGTACAAGTTTCGACTGCCGCTCTGCTTGATGACCTCCATTTGATAGGCGCCACTTTGCTGGCCCAATTCAAGCCAGGTTGCCGTGGACGTATTGTCCGGTTGACCCACATTGGCCACAAAGATTGCAGTGAACCCGAAATTAAAATTGTCGAAACCTGTTGGCAGGTCCAGGAAATCGTTCTTTCCGTCGAAAGCCACCACTGGATGTGGGCCGTATGCGCTGTAGCTGGGCATGGGGCGATTCGCCTCATTGCCTTGCACACCATCGTTACCTTGTCCGGATAGGTCAATCCATTGGGAGACCAAACCTTCGTCGACATACAAGGTGCCACTGTCGGCCTTCAGCCACAACAGATTGTTGCTGATTGATTGTGCGGAAAAATCGCTTGCGGTTAGTGTGATGGATTGCACTTGTCCGGCCGTAAGTGTCTCGTTTTGAGCCACGCTCCCTGCGCTGGCTGCGGCCACAAACCGGTAACTGGTGGGGAACATGGTGAGACTGAGATCACCGTTGGCGTCGCTGTTGCCCAAGCGAATCCCATCTGCAACTACCAACGCGTTGGCAACGGCAATACCGTTAATATCTTGCACATGGATCGATGCCGTCGCGGTTTGTGACGTGGGTGGACCATCGATGGTGAGTGTGGTTGTTTGATTTCGAGTGATGTCTACAGGCACCGTGAACCAGACATCACCCCATCGGGAGGTGACTTCTAGGTCATAGTGGCCTTCTTGAACGGGCAGAGATTGGGAGCCGGTAAATGGAAATTCCAGGCTGTATCGCTCAAACTCCAGTGTGCCCAAGAGTCCGGAAAATCCACTGCCCAGTGAGACTTCGATCAGCCCCTCGTAGTAGGGTTCGAGGAGTAGGTTGACGTCCAAACGATCTTGAATAGCAGTGATGGTGTCTTCATAAAGCACCACGCCGCCAGTTTCTGTGGTGCCTTGCACGCGCAGATCGAGTTGGGTACCTAAGATGTAGTGTTCATCGGAAACCCACTCACCTTGCAAATCGGTGATCCCGACCAATTCATCTTCCAGGTACACCTCGAGTCCGGGGATGGGCTCCAGGTTGGTAAAGGTGTCGAGCGCTCGAACCAAGATATCCCCACCGCCTGGGTCCTGAACCGTTCGGTCAAACAGGGTGTGGGTTGAGGTGACTTCGTAGTGGCCGTAGTTCACCGTGACCTTGTAGTATTGCTGGGCGTATTCGTTGTATCTGATGGGCAGATCAACCCAGGACACTTGGCCGGCGCTGTCTGTGGTCTTTGTTCCGTGGTCCCATACTTTCGGCTCACTGCCATTGGTAATGACATTCACTTCAACGCCTGGGAAGGGTTGTCCAAAACGATTGAGCACGGTATAGGTGAGTGTTCTGGCTTCTTGGGGTGCGATGCCGAACTGCACGCCGGTCGGGTTATTGAGCAGCCCAAAATAGTGCATGGCACCGTGGCCGGACGGGTGATTATTCACGGCATAGAATTTCCAGTCTCCATAAGGTAAACCGGAGATCGTATAGGTTTGTTGACCCTGAGTTGTGTAGGTATATTCCGAGCCATCAGGGGCGATGGCATGAATCGTTACATCCACATCGGGGTCGTCTCCGTAGCGCAAGTCAGCAAAATGGGCGATGCCATCTTCAGGTAGGTTCTGGAAAATGATTTCACCCTGAACGCCGGCGGGATTTCCTTGGGTATCAAAGAACAAGATATCCAGACTATTGGTACCCAACTGCCAGGGGTAAACCAGGACTGCAATGTCTGCAGCGGCTCCGTTACCGGCTGGCAGCAAGGTGTACGGTGCCACACGGTTGTTCACCCATACGTGATGTGGCTCGGGTTGCCCGTGCTGAAACACTGTACGATTGGGGTCTAGCACAAATGACGGGTCATCCACTGTGAATTCGAGATGTTGCGGCAGCGATTCGAAGGGACCCACGTCGCTGAAACTGATGCTTGTGGTTGATGGCCAATCGACGTAGTGAGAGACAACGGATCGCGCACTGGACAGGTTTGTGAGTTCTAGGCGAACCTCATTGGACCCTACCTTCCACGGTCGTACGAAATACGGCAAATGGAAGGCCCAGTGGTCCATGGTTTCGTTGTAGGTGAAGTTCATCCAACTTCCACCGGGCAGGTATCCCCGTACATTTGAGGCGGGCTTGTCGGTGGTCACGATCAAATCGGCCGAACCATCGCCTGGTAGCGTCATCACAAGATTGGCAGAAGGCGGAACTACGTCAAGAACGATGTCCTCCAATTCTTGGTATCCGGGCTGGAGTGTCAAATCGCGCACGACCCGCGCGCCTGAACCGTTGTAATTTTGTGCAACCGTCAGACTGGAGATGGATGTAGTGGGAAGATAATCCCAGGTCAAGAATGGATTGGCGGTGCGGTATTTGGGCGAAGTCCAGCCCAGTGCGGATACCCGCACATACGAATTGAGAAAAGCGCCGGTTGTATCACGAGCAGAGAGCCGCACAGACGCTGTTTCCTGGGAGATGTTCTCGCGAAGTTCAAATACTTGATCGGGTGTTGACACTGTGATCGGGCTGGCCATGTGGAAAATCGGCGAGTTTTCCGGGTTGAACTGCAGCCGCCAGGTTCCGGGTGGCAAGCTCATGACACCTAGTCCGCCTGTAAAATAACGGGTTTCGTAGTAGGTGCTGCCCGTGGCTGCGTAGCGCCGTACCGTGAATTTGGGTATGGGTGTGTCCCAGTAATCGGCAAAGAACACGTTGGCTCGAACCCAGAATGGCAGCGCGGCAGCGCCAAGCGCCTCGTACCGATTGACGGTGCCAAACAGGATATTGACGTTGGGATTCCAGTTCGCTTTGGGAATGGTGGGAGTGGAGAGCCGCCACTGACCTTCGGGTAAAAGCGGGAAGTAGGCTTCCATTTGTCCCGAAGTGTTTTCGGCAACTTCAGCTGTGAAGGTTTTGAGGGTGGTGGCAATTTCAATGATCTGGCCGTCAATGAGTGGCGTTCCACCGTCGAACTCGCCAACAAACACCAGCGGCGAACTGCCCGGCACTTCAACTGTTTGCGAAACGGTATTTCCCGGTACTACGGTGATCTGGCCAGTGACCAATACACCCGACAAGGGGTCCACATAGCGGTAGGTGTAGAGACCTTGAATGACGAAGCGGAAACCTACTTGATCGTTGCCATCAAGGACACGAACGAAATTGACGCCTTTGCCAGTTAATTCAATCAGGCCAAATCGGTGCGCGAAGCCACGCTGCGTGAAATTGAACGCGAGGTCGCCTACGTTGGCATTAACGGGTACTGTGACACGGGTAACCACATCTTCTTCGATAACGACATTAGCGGCACCGTAATACTGTTGATCCAACGTCACCACATGCAGCTCAATATTCTCACCTTTGGTGATGTTCTTAATGCGAGCCAGTCCGGCCCCATCGGTATAGGCACGCGACCTTCCGCTGACGATGGCACCTGGGATAGGTGCCATGGTCACTTGATCCACGACGGTGACTTCAAGAATTCGGGGTAGCTCAACCGTGAACAAATAGTCCGCTTCAGGATCGTTGAGTTGGATATCGTATTCGCGTACCAAATAACTGTGATCCAGGTTCCCTGCAATGGCGACCCGCAAATGCACGTGGCCTTCCGAAAAATCAAACTGGATCGGCGTGCCGTCTGGGTAAATCACATCGCCTTGGCGCTGTGCAAGGCCGCCCAGTGCGGTCCATGTCCACTTCACATGAATGCGTTCGTCAATATTTTCGTTGGTGTCCCATTGAAAGCCAATTAAAGGCCGATATTCAGGAACGTCGAGATAAGCTTGAACGTCGTTTGTGGCATCACTAACGACTTCGGTGTGCACCAGGGTGACCAGGGTGTTTTCCGCATTTTCTACCATGAAACTGATCGGTCCTGCTTGTAGAAAAGGGGTGAGGTAGTCGCCGTTGGCACCGTCAAGATAACCGCCAAACAAACGGTTCGTGCCTCTGAATGCGGTGAGCTTGGCACCCACCGCCAAATCACCTGTCGGTAGAAAACCCGTCAAATGGAGTTTCCCCACGGGTTGCATGACCACGCGTAAGTCTTCTGTTTCTGGGACGGAAAAACGAACGGTGCTGTGCCGATTGGTGAAAGGGTCGTAGACCGACAGGGAGTAATTGCCTCGGGTCAGCGACGGGAAACTAAACAGTCCGTCGACATCACTAGTACCCAAGAGCGTTTGATTACTCAATCCGGATACATTGCTACCTGAAAAGGCGAGTGTTCCAGCTTCGCGAGCCAAACTTAGCTGTGCATCGGGCACAGGTGTACCGGTATCGTTGACTATGGATCCAATGAAGTCTTGACCGGGTTGGATGGTTAGGTGGATGCTTTCATTGTCTTCACCCACCGTACCGTACCAGGCATCCGTAATACCTGTAGATACTTGCATGGCTATTACCGACCAGCGGCCCAAAGGCAGATCGGCAAGGGTCATAACGTTAGTCTGTGAATCAGGCTCGTATTGTTGTTCCTGCCACAACCTCCCGTCTTTGAAGATTTGAAGGAGGATGCCTTGGCTCAAAGGCGTGCCGGTTTGGTCGCTGACGGATATTTGAAGTTCGCTTAGAGGGCGAATGACAATATCGATGGGTTTTCCATCGTCCGCCAGCTCAACGACCGTGCGTTCGCAGAAACCTGAGTAGGGTGCCGAAGGTCCTTCGTAGATCACGCAGAACGGGACCGAAGTGCGTACCTGAAAACTCGGCTGGAAATTTTGTTCGTCCAATGTGACGATTTGTTCAAGTGTCACTTGCTGCATGGAGTTGTCGATGACCTGTGCTTGCGTGAAATGAACGGAGCCTACGCTCACGCGGCGTCCTAACGTATCCCAAATACGAACAGGCACGTTCACGTTGCCATTCATTCGAATAGGCAGGAAAGGAACAGCTAATCGCTGGTCCCACAACCACTTCCCCTCCGCATACTGACCGGTGTCATCGTCAAATGCCTGGGCGTGAAATGTATAGGCGAATGCACCGTCGGGGATTTCGATGTTGTGGAGGTCGATGCCCCCGGTTTCAGTGGTGAAGTAGTCACCAATAAATATTTCGCCATAGATCTCATTACCGTGAGGTTCCACAGACAACCGATACTTGATTTGGTTTTCAACCGGCATGTTCATCGCGTCAAACACTTGGCCGGCAAGGCTTATGGTGCGGGGCACGATGACGCGTTTTTTGCGTAGTAGGAGATCACCGACGAAGGTTTCTCCTGAGGTCACGACGATGGTTGCGTCCGTTTTGACATAATTCACGCGCAGCCCTTGAGAGGGCAACATGGTGACCTGGGCGGTGCCTGGGTTTAGACCGGCGAGCGTAACCTCACCTTGGCTATCTGTTACGTTGGCAAAGGTGGACCCGGCGCTGTCTTTCACCTCCACCCAAACGTTTTCAAGGCGTTCAAGGGTGTCTTCGGAGTAGATTGTGAGTTGCGCGGACCCGCTTTCCGGAAAGGAGACGGTGGCGGATTCTTGAAACTCGTTGAGTCCTCGCGTGTGGATAGCACTGGTCGTGCGAAAGTTGACCGGATGCTGCGTATCAATGCGTATGGGGTATTCAAATTCGGGAACAAAACCGATCCACTCAAATACGATGTGACCATCGCTATCAGTCAGTGCCGACTGACCGGGGAAATGCGGTGCGATTGTCTGAATGAAATCGCTCACCGATACCCAGGCATTGGGAAGTGGAGAGCCGTCCTCGTCCAGTACCAGAACATCCAGTGAGTAGGGGGCATCCAATATGAAGTTGAGCTGTGTGTTCAGTTGGTTGGGCGCGGAAAGGGTGAAACTCTGGCCATAGGCCACGCCGAATCGCCTTATTGAGGCATAGCCTAGTCCCACCATCACGCCTTCAAATACGACAGTGCCTGTCTCGTCAGATTCCTGGACCGTCACTGAAAGTCCGTCGAGTATTTGAACCGGCACGCCAGCCAAGGGTGCACCCGTGCTGTCGGTAACGTGCACGGTTACGGTTCCCGTTTCCGATGGTGTGTAAAGGAATGTGCCCAAATCTACGGTTTCACCTGCATGGGCTTCTACCGTGCGCCACTCGACCTGCGAACTGCTGCGCCAGTCGCGGCGGTACATGATGTCCATGGTCCCTTCCGGGACCTCCATGATGGGGTTTCCATCATCGAACCCTTTCAGAAACACACCGGCAAAGACGTTGGAAGTGGTGCTCGGTGGGACACCGCCAAAAACGGTCCCGTAGTGTCTTATCAACAGGGCGCCCTCGGTCAAGGGAACGGTCTCACCGTGTTCGTCGATGGTCCGCATCTGAGCGGTGAGGACGGCAGGGACTGTGGCCGGATCCAACGTAATAACTGCGCCTAGATTGTCTGGGCTAAGGGTGAATGAATGGGCGTCAAACCCACCAATACCTTGTGCGAGGATGCTAATGGGCCCCAGCCGCATGTTCGAAAACTCTATGGATTCGCCCGGAAGTAGAGCGTGACTGACCAGAAACTCATCTTGGTCCAGGGCCTGTAAATGGACGATATCGTCTGGCTCGGGTATTGCCCCGTTGGGAAGTGGCGGTATTTGTACGCGAAAACTCCCCCGCGGCGTAAACACAAAGTCGTAACGCACATCTTGACCGGCGTAGCGACCATAGATCAGCCGGTCGACTTGGCGGCCATTCCAGCGAACGGTCCAAATGAGGTCGGGATTCAGGTGAGAGCAAGGATAGGGCGGATTGTGCTCACAGTATTCGCAACAAGGATATCGGGGGTCATCGTGACCCCGGTAAAAGGGCCAATAGTCCAATTCGTAAGACCCGTCGAGACCCGTTAGGACGCCAAACTCCTGGATGTAACTGAAGCCGTGTTCCCGGGTTCGAGACTGTTGTTCAGCGAGTAGCTCAAGCGACACTCTAATCTGCTCGGCCAACTCTAGATTGCCGCTAGCCGCCAACTCGTCATAACCGTCGAACTCAATGGGGGGCGCGTTGTTCAAGCGCGTTGCGGACTGGATGAGACGGACTTCCGCTGCCGGTATGGGTTCTCCGTTCGGGCCCAGCACAATCCCATGCACGGTTGTGCCGCGCAAGTACTCGGACATGTGAATGGCGCGAATGGTTGGTTCGAAGGGTGTGCCGCTGACGGATTGAACGCCGCTATCCATGAAAATATCGCGTTCGATGAGACCTAGGGGATTGCGCGCCCAAATCTGAATCACGTGATCGGTTAGGCGATCGGCTCGAAGGACTTGGTTATTCTCGATGTCGAACCGGCTGGCAAATGCTTCATCGAGTTGGACGGGGGTGTTGAAGTACAGCAGTACTTGCCGCCCGTACAGGTCTGGATCGATGGTCAAGAACTCAAGACCTACTTGTCTCGCCGCCAAGAGGGTTGGAGATTGGGGTTGACTCCATATCCAGGAGGGGTGGATTCGTGTTCCGGCTTCAATAAACTCGATGTTGAAGCCATTCCAAACGAGGGTCATCTCGCCGCCCTGGGTGATCGCTTCGAAGCGGCCCCAGCGCCGCCCATCAAAAAACCAGCCGGTGACCTGCGTGGTACTGGGTTGCCATCTTAGGGTTTCAAAATCTTCACGGAAAAAGGTGCCTGTGATGTTTTGCCCGTTGGCAAAGGGCCCAAAAGTAAGGGCACCACTTGCGCCTTGTAGGTCGTCGTTTTCTACCAAGAGGGCTCGACAGGGCGCCATGACTTCTGAGGTCATTAAGGCGTCGATATTGGCTACATCAGCTGCGAGTGTTTGTGACCAGGTTTGATACTTGCTGTCCTGCTGAAGGAAATCGACCAGCGACTTGGGTTGGGACAATGTGGCGAAAAAGAAATCAAGAACGAGGTCGCGTTTTTGTTCTTCAATGCTGCCTGAACGTGGCTTCAGGAACGCAAATGTCAGCGCTTGGATCCAATCTTTGATGGTTTCTTCGGGAATGTAACGGAGGCCATTTTCTTCGGTGCCGGGTGGGATCTGCGCCAAGCTGAGCGCTCTGCCGCCGATCACTTTCAGGTCGGCAACCACACTGTTGGGAAAGAAATAGGGTGCCTGACTGAGTTGACTGAGCGCCCTTGGCATGATCAGTGTCATGGCTGAAAGAGGTAACCCGTGCTCACCAACCGCAATATGTATGGAGTAGGTTAGGGGACCGCCCAAATCCTCACCGCCGCTCAATTGCGATACCGCCACTTTCCCGGTGCTTAGACTGGTGAGATTCATGCGGAACACAGCTTCGTCGCTTTCGTTCTCAAGGTCCACGACCGATACAGGTGTGCCGTTGACGATGGGTGTGATGTCGTTGAGAATTGCGCCTTGGATGGCGTTGGACTCAATCTCAAAGCGCAAATCATAGACAGGCACGCCATTGCGGTTTGTAAAGATGGCGTCAATTTCGAATTGCTCGTTTTCGCGAACCACCGACGGGATATCGAAGTGAAGACTCATTTCCGGTCGCCGGATGTATAGGTATCCGCGGGCATCACCCGTGACGGGGTAGGAAGCGCCGTCTTCGGCCAGGATCGTGCCCCGAAAATGGAAGTCAAGGGTTTGCTCGCCGGGTTTGAGTGCTTCGATGACCCATGATGCGAACCCCCGTTGCTGAGGCGCGATTTCACTGGCATCGTCAGCTGTGCCTGTAACGCCGTCTGGACCGGGCCCAATCACTTCAATATCGGGGTATTGAGTCGTGCCGCCCAGGTCGGGTAGACGCAAGGCGTCGCCATCGAAGCTCATTTCGGCAATCAGATTTTTCACGGTATATGGCGTACCTTCTGGCGCCACGTTCAACAAGATCAAAGTGGGTTTGAAAAAGCTGTTCAGGTAGCCGATGTTGGCTGGAAGCACAATCAGAGCGTCCAGTTTGGGAAGCGTTCGTCGAGGACGAGGCACCGATTGTCCCGACACTTGAAAGACGTCGGGTGAGGACTTCACCTTGACCTTAGGAGGTGGGTCCCACACCAAATGGACCGGAAAGAACTTGAGCGAATGTTGTTGTGTTTTGATGGATTCGTATTCACCAGTAATCTCGTTCTTGATCAGCACGATCTCGGTATCAAGCGTCTCGCCCGGTTGGATCTCCAGCTCTAGATCCACCTGGATGCCTACGTATGAGTCATCGTTGATGGATACTCCAAGCTCCTCCATTTCTTCTCGGGACAAACGGTTGATTTCCACTTCGGGGATCAATATTTCGCCTAGCACTTCGACGGTCAAGGTTTGCGCGAAAACTCGCACCACTTCGCCTTGGCCGTTGACAATGTGCCAATTGCCGATGGATCCTGTACCTTCCTGCGATCCTGCTGGGAAGATGACCGAACCGGCCCATGTCAGGGGTACAGATTTCGCCACAGGACTTCCGCCCGGAGGTTGGTACGTCATACCGAGTTGCCAACCTACTGGAATTGCCTGACTACCTTCGGTGAAATCGGACTGGTTAAAACGAAACCCCACCTTAAAAGGGATGTCTTTTACCGCCACGACATAAGCGGGTTCAGCGGTGAGTTCCAGACCGATCAGTTGCCAACTGTCATTTGCCCGCAAAACCGGCAACAACAGTACCCAACAAGCGGCCAGAATGACCTGTTTCACACTTTTGAGCGGATTGATGTCCGCCAGCATGGCTCCAAAAGCAGCGACACCAATACTATGAACGGGCCCGGATCCTCGTCGCATCTCATCTCCTCCGAAGGGTCACATGAAGCCCAAGAGTCGCTTCGCCAAGGCCCTCAGTGCAGGGTCATGGTGATATGTGTTTGTTCAGCTAGGCTTCTCTTATTAACGCGAGAAAAGACCGCGAAGAGGATCAGCATGTTGCAAAAAGCCATGTTTTACATGATCGTTTGCGCTAGGGATGTGATTTCGCCAACTCTCGATAAAGCCAAGCCTTGGCCAATCGCCACTGCCTAATAATGGTGGCTCTGGAACGACCCATCAGTTCAGCCGTCTCGTCGATCGAGAGCCCGCCGAAATAACGAAGCTCCACAAGTCGGGCTTTCTCCTCGTCAATCTGGGCCAAGGCGTCTAGTGCATGATGAACTGCGAGTATATATTCGGGATCTTGAATTGATATATCGCTCAGGTCCTCAAGGGACACGGTGGCTGACGCACCACCACGCTTTTCGGCAAGACCCGCGCGTGCATGGTCGGTCAAAATGCGGCGCATGGTTTGGGCTGCAATGGCAAAAAAATGAGAGCGGTTTTTCCATGAAATGTCGCGGTGGCCAACTAATCGGAAATAAGCTTCATGAACGAGTGCTGTGGGTTCTAGGGTATGGTCGGGTCGTTCCAGTTGCAACGCTTGTCGGGCCATTTGGCGCAGCGTGTCGTATACCAAGCCGACTAGGTGGGCCGACGCGTTGGTGTCGCCGTTTTGCCATTCCATCAGTAGTTGGGTGATTTCTCTTGGTTCGTTGGCGTTCATGGTTGAGGGCCTACCGACACTGGCATCTGTGTTTCATGCGACGCGAGAATGAATTTGAGTTCTGGATCAAACAAATCGCTTACCCGGGGGCGATACACATGTTCGGAGGCATGATCTCCCAGATAGTGAGATGTTTTCAGCAGCAGCGCTGAGTCCCACACAGAAAGTGGTCCTTTACGTTCGTGGATGAGTTGTTGAGCACTTTCGAAGTGATCGTGTGCTTCAGTCAATCGATCTTGCAGATGCAACAGACGACCCATCAGTAAGTGCCATTCGGCTGGCAAGGCACCTGCCTCGTTGTTTTTGAAATAGCTTTCGACCTGGGTCAATTCGTCTTGGGCTTGAGGCCAATCGGACAGAGTCAGAGCAAGTGCTGCCCGTTCGAGCGCTGCGCGGTTGTGCAGGTGCTGGGCGCTGGTGCCCGTACAAATGCATTGAGCCCTCAAGTCATTGTGGGTGATTTTGGCGGATGTGAAGTCACCTAAGAAACGTTGTGTCTGTGCGATTTCTAAAATACTCTCGTGAACCTTGTGCGGGTTTGTGAGTTCAGACCTAATGGTGCGTGCATTTTCCAGCCAATCCAGAGCGCAATCTAGTCGACCTGCATCGCGTTCTTCTACACCTAGAGCATGCATGGTATCAGCAGTAAATTCATGGTCCTTACCAAACACTCGAGTGCGTATGGCTAGTGCTTCATTGCGCAGGGCGGCCGCACCCGTGTGGTCTCCCATGGTCCGCCGTACGTCGGCCAGATTAGTGAGTGTAGTCGCTGTATGTGGATGATTGAGGCCAATAGTATCTCGATAAATCGCCAAAGCTTTTTGAAAATTGAGCGCAGCCCTATCAGGGTCCCTGTGAGCCAGTACCAAACCAATATTGTTGAGGCTGAAGGCGACACTTGTGTTGAGCTCTCCCAAGTTAGCTCGGCGGATTGCTAATGCCTTTTCATAATATTCAAGGGCTTGGTCAAAATCGTTCATCAGGCGCAGGTTACTGGCAAGCGCATCCATGCAATCGGCGACATGAATATGTTGTGGACCTAATGACTCGGTGACCAGCTGAAGTGCTTTGGTGAGATAGGTTTGTGCTTCGTCCAGTCGACCCTGGAAGTGGTAGAGCGTTCCTAGGTTCATGTTTATCGACGCGCGGTCGCGATGATAGGTTGGAAGGCGTTCTTCTCTAATTGCCAGACACAAGCGGTAATAGGATTCGGCTTCGGAATACTGACCGAGGAACTGGTGGGCCACGGCCAACATCTCCTGGGTGTTTGCTAAATCGAGCTTCTCTCCAACGGTTAACCTTGTGGCATGCGCCTTTTCCAAGGTCTCCACGGCCTCGTTGTAACGGCCGAGCAGGAAGAAGACTTTTCCTATGGTGTGTTGTAACGCCGCTTGAATCTCCGGTTCTTCGGCCATTTCGCTGTCCAGCCGCGCAGCTCCTTGTTCTAAGACATCCTTTACAGTGAGCTCGCCACCGTTTGCCGCATCGGGATCTGCGTTTTCAAACAGATGGATCATGAATTCAGCGGTGGTGTGTGCCTTGTCGCGCTCGAGTTCGGCTCGATCGCGTTGTTCACGTACCGCCTCGCTTTGAATGACTGTCGTGATGAAGAACGCGATTAACACAAGCCCAAATGCGCTGGCAAAGCCAACGGGCCACCGGTTGCGCTTCATGAATTTGCGCATCACATAGGGTGCAGTTTGTCGAAGAGCCTTTACCGGCAAACCTCGTTGATAGCGTTCGAGATCTTCCTGGAGCGCGTTCACAGAGCCGTATCGGTGTGCAGGGTCCTCTCGCAAGGCAGTGAGCACGATGTTGTCGAGATCAGGAGCCAACGATTTGCTCCAGGAAATGGGGTCGGCTCCTAAATCAAAGCGCAGTTCCTCAGGTCGCTTCTTTAGGACTTGACGCACGACGTCGCTGGGTTTGCCAAATCTCGCTCCTGAATGACTTTGCCCCACTGAACTCGGAACCGGTGTCACGGTTGTGAGGAGTTTGAACAGCAAGACGCCCAAAGAATATACGTCTGTTGATGTGGTGACACTTTCGCCTCGTAGCTGCTCGGGACTAGCATAGCGTGGCGTCATCGGTTGATGGCCGCGGACAGCTTCTTTTGCGGTGTTGGGATCGGGGTCCAACAAGGTGGCAATGCCAAAATCAAGCAGCTTGGGTTCGCCGTCCTCTGTTACGAGGATGTTGGAGGGTTTGATATCGCTGTGTACGATGAGGTTGCGGTGGGCATAATCCACGGCATGGCACACTTTTTCAAAGAGCGCGATGCGTTGCTTGATGTTGAGACGGTGAACCTTTACGTAGTGATCAATGGGCATGCCATCGATACATTCCATGACGAAATAGGGTTGATCTGCCTCGGTGGTTCCGCCATCAAACAAACGCGCGATATTGGGGTGGTCCAAGGCAGCCAATATGCGGCCCTCTTCGTGGAACCTTCTCAAGATCGTGTGGTGCTGCAAACCCGAATGAAGCACCTTGACAGCAACGAACCGATCGAAACTCCCATCAATCCGTCGTCCCAAATACACGCTTCCCATGCCGCCGTGTCCTAATGGCGCGACAACTTCGTAGGCGCCCAGTCTTTGGCCTACCCCGAGGGGTTGAGGAAGTGCCGGCGCGTTTGACGAACGTTGCACCGCAGGCGACTCAAGGAAGCGTTCGGAGCTGGACCATGCCGACAACAGCATTTGAACGGAGTCCTTTAGATCTTGATCGTGGCCACACAGGTCAGCCAGCAGCTGCGATCGCTGATCTTCGGGTGCGTCAAGCAGTGCTTCGAGGATGGCCTGCTCGCGCTCCCAACTGACATACTCCCCGTCGTACACGATAACACTCGGACCCACGATGAATCGTTAAAGTAACCGGTACAGTGTAGCAGGTATCGAATTCATTGTGTGAGGAAACGGTTATCGTCCAGAATGGGTACCGCCAATGGGTTAAGAAGCGAATGAACGATTAGGATGCGAGGATGAATTGGAGTTCGTCAGCAGCAATCAAGCACTGTTTTTGATTCAAGCCCATCCAAAACCGGTGGCAGAAAAACTGATGGCATTAAGAGGGCTAATCGTGTGGGTGGCGGAACAATGTGACGCCGTTACCCGACTGACCGAATCCGTGAAATGGGGCCAGCCGAGCTATGCCAGTAACTGTGGTAGCCCCATAAGAGTGGACTGGAACTCAAAATCACCCGAAACAGTCCAGCTCTATGTTCCATGCCAGTCCAAGTTGGTCGAAACGTTTAAAGCCTTGTATGGTGAAGTGTTGCAATTGAATGGCTCCCGAGAACTGATTTTGAAGATCGGCGAGCCCTTTCCTGAAGTAATCCTTGGACATTGCATCGAACTCGCGCTGAAATACAAGAAGCTAAAAGACCTACCACTTTTGGGATGCGATCAGAATGCAGAATAATCCTACGAAACCTAGTCCTTCAGTCCTTTGCTGGGTGTCAATCTTGAGTCTGGTGACGTCCGTTGCGCTTATGCCCAAGCAGGCAGATCCTTTGCCATCCGAATGGGACCGCCAGATTCAGGTGTTCGGAGCATTGCGTCCAATGATGCATGAGGGTAAGACCGGTGCAGCGGTAAATATTGGGGACTTGCTACCCGACCCGAATATGGTTGCGGTGGGTGCACTGGCAGAATTAGCTGGCGAAGTGACCATAATCGACGGAAAAGCCTATCTATCCTATCCAGACGATGGTCAGTCCGTTCGCACGGAAATGTTGCTCCAGACAAAAGAGGCGGCAGCATTGCTTGTTTTGGCACGTGTACCGGACTGGGTAAACGTCGTGCTCGACCACGATGTTCGGTTTGAGAATATCGATGATGAGATTTGGAAGTTGGCACTCAAGGCGGAAGTGCCCACTGAGACTCGGTTCCCCTACCTTATAGAAGGCTCGTTTGATGATCTTCGGTGGCATGTCATCGATGGTCGTCGTTTGAAGAAAGAGGGGTCAAATCATCGCGACCATTTGTCAGCGTCAGTGCAATTGAGTCGGGACCACGCGCGTGCGACGCTGGTGGGGTTCTATTCAACCAGTGATCAGGGCGTTTTCACACATATGGGATCCAGGACGCATATTCACTGCGTGTTGGAAGACCCACTGTCGGCAGGTCATGTGGACCATGTGAACATACCCGCAGGCACGACGATCAGGTTCCCCTATTACTTCCCCCCAATAATCGAGTAAGTGATGCTTGCTGCATGGGGCCTGGCATGCGATTATCATTCGCAAACCTAGTACATGGCTCATTAACGGCGGTTCAACAACCGCAATGTCAACCAGCCACCGAGAGGCGCCACATGAACCCTATGTTGAAGAATATTCTGGCCGTTGTAGGTGGCATCGTAGCGGGTAGCATTGTGAACATGGGCTTGGTAAACATTGGACCTCTGGTGATTCCGCTTCCAGAAGGCACCGACGTAACATCGATGGAAAAACTTCGCGAAAGCATGCATTTGTTTACGCCGTCGAATTTCCTTTTCCCATTTCTGGGGCACGCGTTAGGAACGTTGGTGGGTGCGTTTGTCGCTGCGAAGCTGGCAGCAACGCATCAATTGCGGTCCGCCATGATTATTGGCGCTTTCTTTTTGGTAGGCGGAATCGCTGCGGTCAAAATGATTGGCGGCCCAATTTGGTTCAATGTGGTGGACCTAATATGCGCCTATCTGCCCATGGGTTACCTTGGCGGGTTCCTTGCCGGACGGCGCTCGTCTGCCCCTTCCACCTAATCAAAAGGTTGACCTAACCTAGACCGCATGGGGCTCAATTAACAATTTGTAATCATCTCGAGTGTGGTTGGTTTCTCCCCAGGTTGGCCCTATGTTGAGGGTATTCCATCCCATCGAGGTGACTTATGCGCATCAGCTTGTTGAAGCCGGATACAGGTGGTGTCTTGGGTTTGGAGATGATCACATTTGTGGAACCGCTTGGGCTGGAATGTGTGGCTGGTGCCTTGTTGCGCGATGGTCATCAATGCCAGATCTTGGACCTGCGAATCGACGGAAACGACTTAGGCCTCAAGAAATGTCAGGCCTTTGCGCCGCAAATGATTGGCATTCAATGTAATTTCACCACGGAGCGTTACCGTGCCATTCGCCTGGCAAAGACTGTGCGAAGGCGATTTCCGGACGCTTTCATTGTACTGGGTGGGCACGATGCCTCTCGTGACCCGAATTGGTTCAACCACGCTGCGATCGATGCCATTTCCATAGGCGATGGCGAAGAAATCATGGCTGGGCTTGTGGATCGATTGGCCAACGGTAAGGACCTTTTGGATGCGCCCGGATTGGTGATAAATCGAAATGGTAAACAGCTACGGACGCCCCCTTCCGCCGACCGGGGTCACTTAGACGAAACGCCCATGCCAGCGCGTCACCTGATCGATGAATATGCAGACAAGTACTATTTCAATTTTCATAAGCCACTCGCATTGATGGAGACTGCACGAGGGTGTCCCTACCGATGCAGCTTCTGTTCAGTATGGAAGTTCCATGAGAAAACGTTTCGCGAGAAATCGCCTGAACGAGTCGTAGCCGAGTTGGCCGCGATTAAGGCTCCCCACGTATTCATTACTGACGATATCTTTTGGTTGAATGTACATCGTGGCCGTGAGATTGCTGAGCGCATCAAGGCTGCCGGCATCAAGAAATACTTTAAGATCCAAACCCGTACCGACATCATCTGTAAACACCCCGATCTCATCAAACTATGGCGAGATTGTGGCAATTTGTCGATTTTCTTGGGTCTGGAGAAGATCGACAATGAAGGGCTGAAATCCGTCAACAAAAATAACAAGGCTGAAAACAACAATCGCGCAATCGAAATCCTGCAGGATCTGGGTGTCGGCTACACACCGAACTTCATTGTGGATCCAGACTGGGATCGAGGCGATTTTGCCAAGCTACGTGATTGGGTCACGCATACTGGAGCCTATAACAGTGGCTTTTCGGTGCTCACGCCTTTGCCCGGCACCGACTTGTGGGACGAGGTGAAGTCATCGGTCAATACAGATGACTGGGAGCTCTTTGATATCGTGCATGCCGTGTTACCCACGAAATTGAGTCGAGAAGATTTCTACCGTGAATACGCGAGTTTGTGGCGTCACGCCCTCAAGATCCGGTACCGAGATCGCGGTTACTTGCGAACACATGCCGAACTAGCCTTTGCTCTTGCCACGGGTAAGCTTACCCTCAGTGCACTCAAAAAGGGCATGAACCTGAGCAAACGGTTCAGTACCGCGGAAACCTTCTTGCGTGGTCATGCCGAAAGCGAATCACGATCGGCCGATCGCCTGGCGCTTGTGTGACATTCCTGTCGTTTTGGTGAATAGAGCTCAAAAACCCACAGGTCGTGAGGTGATCCGGACACCCTCATCGTTCTCGATACATGAGAACAACTGGTTGGCGCAAATTTGGAATGGAAGTGCGGCCATGTGACCTTGCCAAACAAGATGGGCGTCTTGAAATACGCTTGTTTCATAAATTCCTGTTTTGGGATGTCCTTGACCGAATACCCACAACCGATCCTGATCGTCCAACAATAAACCGTGAATCATGGGGTACGTGTCGGGCCTATCGATTTGATCGAGTTTCACCATTTGACGGACAAAAGGCTCATGCTCCAATAGCCAATCCCGCAAGCGGTCATCCGTCAATTCAAAAGTCGTCATGGAGACCGTGACGTGTGACATCAACTCACCCGAATGTGCGATCAAATCCACACGGTCACTCTCTGAGTTGCAAACGGCAATCATTGTGGTACCCACATCCATCAGTATCCTCGGATGGAAGTCATTCACCATGCCGAAAGGACCCATTGACGTGCTGGCCGTTCCTTCACGTGGTTGTGCCATCTCGAAGCTGCGCAGGATCTTATGATTGTCCCCAATTAGTTGGTGGATACGCGGCACCTTGTGAGCGTAACCAAATATGTCGGAAACGAACAAGATGACCTCACCCTCCAAGGCGTGAACACTCCTTGTCCATTGGAGATGAGGGATTGCGACGACCTGGACAAAACCTCCAGATGAATCCCAAAACGAAAGGCGGTTTTGGGTTTCATCCAACAGGCCGAATGCATTGCGACCCACATCCCAAAATATTTCAGGCACATATGCCAATTCACGAGGTCCTTGGCCCGGGCCGCTAAAGCGACCGATCAACGCACCTTGTGGGGAAAAAAGAACCAATTGCTTTCGGTCGTTATCCATGACTGCCAGAACGCCTGACGGATTCAGTTGCGCGGCAGACACGTTGAAAATCTCAAAATCAATTAGATTGAGGGTTTGCCAGCCGACGGGAGTGTTGATGCAAATCATCAAGTAGAACATGCACCAATCTAACAGAACCGCCATTGCGAGGGTTCATCGAATCGGGGCACGTGCTGCAAAAGCAACGTTGCAACCCGAAATGGAAATGGATATTCTGGGCTTCGTTCTCTTTGTGTTTGGAATTGCGGAGGCATTTTGAAGAAACATCGCATTTACACCATGAGTTTTGCCAGCGTCTATCCGCACTACATCGCTAAGGCGGAGAAGAAGGGCCGCACACAAGCGGAAGTAGATAACATCATTAGATGGCTGACGGGCTACAGCCAGGTTGAGTTGGAAAGACACATCTCCGAAAAAACCAATTTTGAGGACTTCTTTGCCGCTGCGCCGCAGTTGAACCCCAACCGTAGCCTCATCAAAGGCGTGATCTGTGGTATCCGTGTTGAAGAGATAGAGGAACCCCTAATGCGAGAGATTCGCTATATGGACAAACTGATTGATGAGCTGGCCAGAGGCAAGTCCATGGAGAAAATCCTACGCCAAGGCTAAATACTAGGGTGGAGAGAAACAACTGTGCAGTTGGTCTAGACCTAGCTCATATCGACATGAACCTCTTCAACCTAACCTTGGCCGTCTTTAGGGTTGATCCAATCTTGATCTCTTATTGAATAGCGGATTGTAAGTATTTGTGCTCAGGTGTTCTTGAGCAGCCGTGCTCATTGTGCCCACATTTCGAGCATGTTGGAATGGGTCTCGCCATTTGAAGGAGACGCTACATGATCCGACATCTGTTGGCCTCAGGATTACTCTGTTCCTTTGCCTATTGTCAATGTAATGAGGGTTGCAACGTTATTTTCGAGATCAGTGGCGAAACGCCCGGGGACCAATTTGGTTGGCAAGCCGCGTCGGTGGGCGATGTGAACGGCGATGGTATTGCGGACTTCTATGTAACCGCCAATCAAAATGATGCGGCTGGAACGGACTCCGGTAGGGCTTATGTGTACAGCGGCGCTTCCGGTCAAGAGCTGTTCCGCATGACCGGTACTCGCCCCAACGAACGGTTTGGCGAGGATTGCGATCCTATTGGCGATTTGGATGGTGACGGTGTGACCGAGCTGTTGATAAGTGCGCCTTGGAATGGGCCCGGACATGCTTCGATCTTCTCTGGAGCAAACGGTGGTTTCATTAAAGAGCTGACCGGCGAATTACAAGGAAGCGCCTTCGGTTATCGCGTAGCGTCCATTGGTGATTTGGATGGCGACGCCACGCCAGATTACGCCGCCAGTGCCATATTCGTAAACGCCAACGGCGCGAACTCCGGTCGTGTCTATTTGTATTCCGGGCTTGAGAGTCGTCTGATTGCCACTTTGGATGGACGGGCCGCAGGCGTTCGGTTTGGGACAGCCATCGAAGTAGTGGGCGATCTGAACGGCGATGGCCGCGACGAGTTCGTGGTGGGTGCCGATAATGATGGACCCAACGCAGAGGGCCGCGCGTATGTCTACACCTGGAATGGGAACAGCGTGGACGAAGTGTTTGCCCTTGAACCGCCTGCCAATGCCCGTGATTTCGGTCTCTATTTTGTTGACGGTGGGCTGGATATGACTTGCGATGACGTCCCGGACATCTACATCGGCGACTTCGTAGGTAATCGAGCCTACGTCTATTCAGGAGCAGATGGTGGGCTCATCCACACCTTTTCCGGCGATGGCAACGGTCAATTTGGATTGGGTGAAATCATCGATGACATCAATCGCGACGGCTATGCTGATTTGGTTCTGGCCGCTTGGGTCAGCAACCGCGGTGCACCCCAAGCTGGCAAGGTCTTTGTCTACTCAGGTCAAGATGGCTCTCGGCTGCGTTCGATGACGCATACGGTTGCTCAAGCTCAGTTCGGCTTCGACGCCAAAGGCATCTCTGATTTAAACGGCGATGGGTACCCTGACTTTGTGATTGCGGCGGCCAATGCGCTCAGTGGCAGGGGAACCGTGTACGTGATCGCAGGAGAAGCGTATGACGATCCGGAAGTGGTTTGTTCTCACAATGCCGAACTGTCGAACCAGTGGCTTTATCCTTGGATATCTTTCAACAGTCAATACGAGAGCCTAATCGTCGCCAACAACTTGGGCGATACCACCGCTCAGGTACAGTTCACGGCCCAGCGAGAAACGGGTCCCGCCGCTATCTCTGAGGTGCTCACCATTCCGGCTCATGGCTTTTTACGGCTGTCGCCTCGTGAACTCTTTCCAGGACTTGAGTCGGGACCAGGCATGACCGTTGTGTTGGCTTCTGATGCTGCCCAACTTGCAGGACGCTGGGTCACCAACAATCTAAACACACCCACCGGTGCCTCACCTTCTCAGGCAGTGGCTATCCCACTGCAAGGTAGTCAGGTAGCCGATCTGGGCACGTCGCTTCTGTTTGGATACCTGCCCCAGAATAATGGTTTGGTTGCGTCGCCGGTTGTGGTTCATGTTGGCGCCGAACCTACGGATATCAACTTGGAATTCTTCGACTCGGCCGGCGAATTGGTCCATCAAATGACACTCAGCCAGTTATCGCCCATGCACCCGTTTGCTCGAGTCATGTCTGATTTGGTGCCTGGTAACACCGAGAACCTGTCCATGGTCGCGACATCGAATGCACCGCTTGCCGGCCTGGTCTTTGTGTTCAACTCATTTAGTGAAACGGCCATTGGCAACGCTTCCAGCCTTCAAGCCATTTCCAGTAACCAATTGGTATACAGCTGGGTTTCAAGTAACGCGCAATATGAAAGTATTGTTGTGGTGAACAACCAAGGAACCGACACCGCCGAAATCATGTTGCAGGCAAGGCGATCAGATGGATCGTCGGAAATTGCCGGCCCTTTTCATATCGCAGCCTCGGGATTCCTTGAACAATCGGCTTCAGAACTATTCCCGCAATTAGGGTCAGGACCGGGATACACCGTGCAAGTCACGTCAATTGGGGGGCAGATTTGGGGTCGGTGGGTGACCAACAATCTCGAATCTGCCTCGGGTCGTTCTCCCAGCCAGGCGGTAGCCATTGATCCAAACCAAGAAGATCGCTACCACGGCGGTACCATGGAGTTCGGCTTCCTGCCTGTGGAAGGGGGCATGACGTCTGCACCCGCCATTGTCAGTTTGGCGGATGCTCCTATGGATGTCACGCTTCGTTTTTACAACTTAGGGGGTGATTTGATCAAGGAAGACACCTTGGCTGGATTGAACCCTTACCAACCATTCGCGGCTGTCGTGCCAAACCTTGTGGGGACCCAATGGGGAGATCTGTCCTTGGTAGTGACAGCTATTCATCCACTGACTGGTGTCTCTTTTGTTTTTAATCGGGGCAGCGAACCGGCCATGGGCAATGCAACGGCCGTTTCCAGCCCTCCTTAACGAACCAGCCAGACCTGAGATTTTCGTCACGGATTGCAATGGTTCTTGTCGTGAAAATTCACGCACTCATCACGCCCTATTAGTGTGACGCGGACGTTGTCCTTGAGCATCAATTCGTCCACCAGACCTTCGTCGGACGGGACATGGTAGAGAAAGACGGGTACATCTGCCATCTTTCGTTCCGTGCGCGGGCCATAGACAGGCTTATCCATCGTTCCATAGGGCATGCCCAATACGGTGTGGTCGCCAAAATAATAGATCATTCTGTAACAGGCAAGGATCGCCGGTGTAAGGACGGAGTCATCTGCCAAGGGGTGCGTATCGAAGATCGTATGGAAACCCGCACGATGAAACAGACTCAGGTTCGTGGGATTCTCTCCTTCGACATAGACATAGGACTCGAGACCATAAGGCTGGGTGATTTCCAACAATCGGGCCACAGCAGCATGCGCTTGTTTGTTGGTTAATCGTCTGAGTTTCTTGAAATCGAGCCAGTAGTAGCGCGGCTCGGGATAAGCAGCAAGCAGATCACCCAACATCAGAAGCTCACCATTTTTCAGCTGATACGGCTCATCGTGGGAAACCACGAAGTCACGCATGTCGCGATCGAAGTAGATGTCCACCTCAACGCCCATGGCCCCTTCATCAAAAGCGACCGCCACGCTTTCAATAGAATTTTGAGCGACTGTTCCTCCGTATATGCCACGCGCCGACCACACTTTTCGGCAGTCGTCGTAAGCTCTGTGACTGCGATTGGCAAGCTCATGATCCACATAAAAGGAGAGAGCTGTTAGCCCCATCACCAGAACCGCTGTGGGTATGAGGACGTACCGAATTACGCGTTTCTTAGTGATCGGCAGAAATCGGGTTAGTTTGATCAATGTGTTCCTCGCAGTCGATGGAGCCGGTTTTCATAGAGGTAAGATGCCGTGTGAATAAATGCCAAGAGATCGCGTTCCAAACCTATGTTTTGTGGGCCCGGTTGCAGTCCTTGATCCGTTCGATCAAACGTTTTGGGCTGATCGCCAGGTAATACAATGGCAACCTGTTCGCTGGTCATAAGGGCATAGGCATCGTGGTATTGCATGAAGGCAACATCGTTTTGTGCACTGAACACACTTCTACCGAGGATGGGATGCTCCAGGGATATGCCGATGAAATCGAGGGCAGTGGCGGTCGCGTCAGGTTGCGAAAGAAGTCGTTGATCCTGGTGGGGAGTCACGTTGGGGCCAATGATCAGACCTGGAACTTTGAAGTGCTCGATGGGTACCAAATCCCTGCCAAAGACCCTTGCATCATGATCGGCAATCACTAGGAAGACCGTATCTTCGAAATAGTCAGCGGATTTGGCCTTTTCAAAAAAGGCTCCCAGGGCATAGTCTGCGTATTTGACCGCACGTAAGTTGGCCGGCAGATCGTCATCTGCGATCCGCCCTGAAGGGAATTCAAAGGGCGTATGGAACGACGTGGTAAACACGATCGAAACGAACGGCTGGCTCTTAGCGTGGCATGTTTGGAAATATTCGTGGGCCTTGTTGAACAAGTCTTCGTCGCAAACTCCCCAGATTCCCCGAAAAATAGGATCGTCAAAGTCTTTCTCGTCGATGATCAGATCAAAGCCGTTGCCCAGGTACCAGTGACCCATGTTATCAAAGCGTCGTTCCCCTCCATAAATGAAACTTGATTCATATTTAAGTGGCTTCAGCAATTGAGCAACCGTAAAAAAACCGCTTTGAGCTTTGGTCCGTTTCACAACGCTTTCGCCGGGTACAGGAAGAAAGCCAGCAACCACAGCCTCCATGCCACGTACTGATCGGATCCCGGTTGCGTACAGATTCTGAAACGCGTGACCCTCCTGGCTCAGTGCGTCCAGATAAGGCGTAAGTCCAGGCTGACCGCCAAAAGAAGCGACAAACTGGCTACCCAGGCTCTCTTCAAGGATGACCACCAGATTCAGGGGTCGATCGCGTGGGAAGTGGGTCTCTTCTTGTCGTAGAAAGGGCATGTCGCCCACGCTGTTTTCAATGGACAGTCTGGATCGAACCAAGTCGATGGCCTCGTCTGTGGGTAACTCGCCATAGAGTCCAATGTCAGTACTGTGCCTTTGCCTCGAATAGATAGTGTAGCCCAACGTGTATGTAGCGTTCTTGGTCACTTCGTTGACCAGGTGTGAGTTGCTGAATGCGATATCCGACAAATTGGCCGGACGATGGCCTAAAGATGACCGGACACCCATAAACTGCAAAATTAGAACACCACAAAGGAACGATAATCGGAGGAACAAGCTCTTATTCGTGACGATTGTGCGGGCTTTGACATAACGTGTGAAGACAAAGATCGTTGCGGAAAGCACGATAACCACACACAGCAAAGCCAGTTTGTATTGTGCAAATATCATCGATCCCACTTCGTGAGGATAGGCCAAATAATTAATGAATAAGTCATTGGGTCGAGAATCAAATTCAGCTAAGAACGGCACAGAAGCGATTTCCATGAAGATTACAGCCATGGCGACCAGCAACAGATAGGTCTTCAGTATTGCGTTTTGAGGGCCCTGCCACCGCTTGGGTATCAGGAATAACAAAAACGTTGGAATCACGAGCAGAATGCATGCGGTCATGACGTCATGTCTCAGCCCATGCAGGAACACCAGGGCACTGTGGTCTTCATGGGCTACCAAACGTTTCCAATTAAACAGGAACAGAACCAACCGACCCGCTGAAAAGACAGTCAGCAACGCAAGGTGAGTCAGCGCCAGGAATCGGACACCCGACACTTCACGATGTTTGAATATCATGGATCGAGCCTGCGTATCTTCTGGGCTCCATAATCTGTCACTTCGGAAACGATTTCATGAACTTGCATGCACACCTAATTGCCACCGAACACCTAATGAGTCGACTCGAGTGCGTCACACCTACCAATGGGTAGTGGCTGTAGAAAGTTATTTCGGGACTCATAGGCTGTCGGAGCCAAGAAACTTGTGATGATACCACTCCAAATAGCTAAACGCCCCATTCTGTGCACCTGAAGATGAAGATGTGATGATGAGATGAGGCATTCGTTTTCTGATAAGGAGCCAACTGAGCGGACATCTGTCCGATCTTGCCGGACACCTGTCCGGTAGCACTTAAACGCATGGAAATAAACATGTTATGTGTTTCAGCGGGGTGCCTGGCGATGACCTTGCCTTCTTCGGCTTGCCTCAATAAACTGTTTTAAATCAGACACTTGAGGAAAGTCGATTAATTGGCATGGCACTTGCCCAAAAGGGAGTCAAGGAGTTCGCCAAATGGCCATACAGGACACTTCAGGACAAGATCGCATCATCCAGCCCACTCGGAAACCTATGCGCTGGTGGGTCACTGGTCTGATTATCATCGCTCTGGTTGCAACGGTCGGCCTGAATTTCAAGTCCTGGTTTGCTGCCGAGCGGTCCTTTGAGCGGGCGCGCATTCGCACGGCCACGGTTACCCGGGGCGATCTGACCCGTGAATTAGCGGTAGAAGGTCGCATTGTGGCGTCGTCCTACCCAACGCTTTATGCGACTGCGGGCGGCACCATCAAGCTACATGTACGTTCAGGCGACCAGGTTGAACGTGACGCAGTGCTTGCGGAAATTGATAGCCCCGAGTTGCGTAATCAATTACTTCAGGAGACTTCAGCGCTGGCATCGTTGGAATCTGAGCTTACAAGAAAATTGATTGCTTCACGGACCAAGACACTGGAGAACAAGCAGGACGTGGACTTGAAAGGGCTCACATTGGAAACAGCTCGGCGTGAATTGACTCGCTCCAAACAGCTGTTTGACGAGGGATTGATCAATAGCAGTGAGTACGATGCTGCCCAGGACCAGGTGAAGATTGCAGAGTTGGAATACCGACACGCTGCAGAAAAGGCGGAACTCGACCGGTCCACCCAAGAATTGGAAACACAAAATTGGCAAGAGCAACGGGACCGTCAGAAGTTGGTTGTAGCTGAGGCGCAGCGAAAAGTGGATGAACTGGTGTTGCGTTCACCGGTAGCTGGAATGGTGGGCAGTCTGTTGGTGGATCCGCGAGACACTGTGATGGCCAACCAAGCGATTCTCACAGTCATCGATCTGTCAGCTTTTGAGATTGAGATTCAAATCCCGGAATTTTATGCGGACGATGTACAAATAGGACTGGAAGCGGCGATTGCGTATGAGGGGCAAACGTTTGCAGGACGCGTGTCATTGGTCTCGCCTGAAGTCAACAACTCAGTGGTAGTGGGACGCGTGGTTTTTGATGGAGAGGGCCCCAGTGGCCTGCGACAGAATCAAAGAGTGTCCACCCGTATTTTGCTGAGTACCCGCACAGACGTCCTTAAGGTGCGTCGCGGCCCATTTCTGGAAGCGGGAGGCGGGCATACCACCTACGTGGTGCGCGGCAACTTGGCTTATAAAATGCCCATTCAGACGGGTTCGGCCAGTCTCACAGAGGTGGAGATTGTGTCAGGACTCAATGAAGGGGACGAGATGGTTATTTCTGATCCTGGCGTTTTTCAGGGATCGGAAACGGTTTATTTGCGTTAACGAAGGAGGCTCAAGCATGTTGTCCATGGTCAATGTCAGCAAGGTCTATCGCACCGATTATGTGGAGACTTATGCGCTGAACGAATTTAACCTTAATGTAGAGAAAGGCGAGTTCCTTGCCCTCATGGGCCCGTCAGGGTCGGGAAAGTCTACTTTTCTCAATGTGGCAGGTCTATTGGATGACTTTTCGTCAGGTCAGTATCTTTTGGACGGCCAGGATGTGTCGCGGCTCAGCGATGCGCAGCGCTCGCACATCCGCAACCGAAACATCGGCTTCATATTTCAGAGCTTCAATCTGATTCCCGATCTAAACGTCTTTGACAATGTGGACGTGCCCCTGCGCTATCGCGGGATCTCAGCCCCAGAACGGAAACGCATGATCGAGGAAGCCTTGGAAATCGTGGGCCTATTAGGCCGAAAGCGACATCTTCCTTCGCAACTTTCTGGTGGTCAGCAACAGCGTGTGGCAATCGCACGTGCCATTGCTGGAACCCCTAAACTCATGCTGGCAGATGAACCTACCGGTAACTTAGATTCGGGAATGGCTCGCCAGATCATGGACCTCTTGGAAAAGATCAACCAGGCCGGGGGCACTTTGATCATGGTGACTCACGACCCGGAGCTTGCCGCGCGGGCCCACCGTCAAATTCACATTCTCGACGGCAAAATCGTCGACTTAGACACAGCTGTTACGGGTTCCATCCGTGAACCCCAATCCGCTGCTTCTTGAGTGAGGCAATGATGTTTGGATTCCATCTGAAAATGGCTTGGTTGGGCATATCTCGTGCGCCATGGATCTCAGTGATTTCGATTGGTGCCATAGCACTGGGCGTGGCGGTTTCGACTTCCATGACCTCGTTACATCATCTGTTCACGCAAGATCCAATACCCGAGAAGAGTGATCGCTTGTTTAATGTTCGAACCGATAGTTGGGACCCTGACCGCGATTTCTTTGCCGTGCCGCCAGGTGAGCCACCGAAAGCGCAAACCTATCGCGACATGAAGGGTTTGATGGAAAACGATATTGCGCTTGGCCAGACCGGTGTGGCCAATGCAACGGGCTTTGTGTTCCCCAAGTACCCTCAGATCCGCCCCTACCAGAGTCTGATCCGCCTGTGTCATGCCGACTTCTTCAGTATGTTCAACGTACCCTTCAAATACGGGGGTCCCTGGTCTAGGGATGTGGATCAAAGTCTTGAGGCGGTGGTGGTGCTCAGTCAAGACGGTAACCAGAAGCTGTTTGGCGGCGACAACAGCGTAGGCGAGTCGGTACGCATCGGAACCCGCGAGTTCACCGTGATCGGTGTGCTGGACGAGTTCCAACCGATGCCCTTGTATTACGACGTGGTGAACAGCTTAGGTGGCAAGATCCGCGATTTCTTTGTGCCCTTCGATTTCATTCGACAGCCAGATCTAGAACTCAGTATATGGGGTGATACAGATGGATGGGGTCCCGGTGAAACCTTCCAAGGAGATAACTTGTTTACCCAGGCTGAATTCTATTGGATTCAGTATTGGGTGGAATTGGCACCCGCGAACGTGGCCGACTATGAACAGTTTGTCGACGACTATGCACGTGAGCAAAAGGCGTTGGGTCGATTCCCTCGACCGCTCAATAATCGCGTCACGCCTTTGCTGGGTTGGGTATCGGAACGCAATTTTGGTCTGGGTATGACGCGAGCCATGATGATTATTTCGATCTTGTTTCTGGCGGTATGCGCCATCAATCTTTCGGGTTTGTTGCTGGGTAAGTTTTTAGCCCGTTCCTCAATCACCGGCGTGCACCGAGCATTGGGTGCATCTCGCCGCGCTATCTTCCTACAACACTTGCTTGAGTGCGAGTTGATAGGGTTTAGTGGTGGCGCGCTTGGGTTGCTACTAGCCTTTGGCGGACTTCGCTGGGTGGCTCGTGCCATCTCGATTGGCGCCGATCGACTGAACACGGATCTATTTACGGTGGACGGCTTTACGGCTGTGATTGCTTTTGTTTTTGCATTAGTTGCGGGCATGGTGGCCGGACTATATCCCTCATGGCGGGCCGGGCGAGTGGCGCCCGCGCTGCAGTTGAAAGTCTAAGGAGGCAGACATGGAATTGGGACCCATTCTTCGAAGTATGACCCGCAACAAGACAGGCGTTGGTCTGTTGGTCTTTGAAATCGCTATCACCATGGCCATCGTGTTGAATGCCGCCATGCTGATTATGGACAACAAGGCGCGCTTGGAAATTCCCACCGGATTGGCGGAACAGCAAATAGCCCAAGTGTCTTACACCTCTTACAGTGAACAGGCCGGCGATGTGTTTTACTTCAATCAGCTGGTGGATCGTGATTTGGAAGCGATTCGAGCGCTGCCCGGCGTGAAAGCTGCCAGCGCGATTGCACCCACCCCACTACAAGGGGGCGGGAGCTCCACACAACGTAAACCCGTGGGTGCCGATCCCACCCGTTTGGTTCGTTGTCCCAGATACTCTGTGGACCCGCATTTCCTCGAAACTTTAGGTCTTGATTTGGTGGCTGGCCGCAATTTTAGAGAGGAAGATATGCCAGAAGTGCGTGATCCCGACGAGCCCATGCCTGATGATTTGCCACCCATGCCTGTGATTGTGACGCAAGACCTGGCCGATGCTCTATTTCCTGATGGCAATGCGTTGGGTCAACTGATTACCTACGACGATGACTCCAGACACAATGAAATCACTGGCATTGTGCGGTACATGTTCACCCCATACGACATGGGCAAAAGCGGCATGGAAACGCGGATCATCTTCATGCCGGAACGCCGCGGTGATGCCAGTTCGAAAACCTATTTGGTACGCACGACTGGAGAAACTCCCGCAGCGCTTTTTCCCAACATAGACCAAGTATTGAACAGCAATGACGACCGCAGGGTTATCGACATCATGCCGCTGGCTGAAATCAAAAGAGCGGGCTTGGCTGTGAATTTATTCGTCGTGAAGGCACTGTCGGTGACCATGTTCCTATTGGTGGCTGTGACTGCCATCGGGATCTTTGGCTTGACTTCGTTTTCTGTAGCAGGTCGTACCCGGCAGATAGGGACACGTCGCGCATTGGGTGCAACCAAAGCTGCGATTGTCCGCTACTTCCTCGTGGAGAATGGATTGATGACCCTGATGGGTGTCAGTTTGGGTGCTGTGATGGCCATGGCATTGAATAGTGTGATCGTGAAACAGACCGACGGAACACCGCTCAGTATGGGTCCACTTCTTGCCGGTGTGCTGTGTCTATGGCTGATCGGGTTGTTGGCCGCATTGATACCATCCTTGCGAGCAGCCTCTGTTCCACCAGTAGTAGCGACGCGAGCTACCTAATGCCGTTAGAATACCCATATGGAAAAGGTGTTAATTGTTGACGATCACGAAGGTGTTCGTGAAGCGTTAACCGTTCTGTTTGAGATCGAGGGAATCCCAGCCTTGGCTGTGGATTCCCCCGCCGCCGCTTTGCGCGTGATCCGTTCCCAACCTATTGGCGTGGTCGTTCAAGATATGAATTTCAGTCGCAACGCCACCTCCGGCGAAGAAGGTGTGGCCCTGTTCAAGTCCATCCGAGCCCATGATCCACATCTGCCCGTATTGCTGATGACTGCTTGGACCTCCCTTGAAACGGCCGTGCGATTGGTGAAGGAAGGCGCTCAAGATTACTTGGCCAAACCATGGAATGACGCGCAAATGGTTCGTTGTATTCGAGACTTGCTGGACGTGCGGGGTCGGCTTTCCAGTGGACGCACCGTTGCAGCCGAAGACAAAGATGTCGTGCACGCCAGCCGCGCCATGTCGGATGTCTTGCATCTGGCTCATCAAGTGGCTGTTTCGGATGTTCCGGTTCTGATCTCTGGCCCCAACGGCGTCGGCAAGGAAAAGATAGCGGATGTGATTCAGCGTCACTCAAACCGTGGTCGCCAACCTTATGTCAAAGTGAATGCCGGGGCCATTCCTGCCGAACTGTTGGAAAGTGAGCTTTTTGGTGCGGAGGCAGGTGCTTTCACTGGCGCACAAAAACGAAGGATCGGACATTTCGAAACCGCTCATCGCGGCACATTGTTCCTGGACGAAATCGGTAATCTTTCCAGTTCTGGTCAGATGAAACTGCTGCGAGTGCTGCAATCGGGTGAGTTTCAACGATTGGGATCCAGCCAGACCATTGAGGTGGATACCCGGATCATCAGTGCCACGAATGAGGACCTCAGACAGCTGGTTCAGGACGGACGGTTCCGACAGGACTTGTATTTTCGTCTGAATGTCATTGAGCTATACATACCACCGCTGCGTGACCGGGTTGAAGATATTGAGCCGTTGGCGCGCTATTTCTTGGGAAAGTATCAGTCCGGTAAGGCCGTGGATTTCAGTGCTGATGCCCTTGAAGCTCTGAACCATCATCCGTGGGATGGTAACGTGCGTGAGCTTGAGAATTGTATACGCAGGGCAACGGTATTGGCCAAAGGTTCATTGATCAATGAATCCGATCTGTTCTTGAGCGGCACGATTGTGTTGAGTGAAGAGGATCGCCAACAACAGGCACACATCGAACGTGCTCTGCGGCAAGCCGGTGGCCAGGTAGCGCAGGCTGCCCGTGAACTCGGCGTGTCGCGTCAGGCCCTTTATCGCAAGATGGACAAATACGGTATCTCGGTGGAGCGCACCGTTCGTGACGACAGCTAACCAAGGGGCACAGGGCCGGTTAAGGCGCTGGACGCTGGCCGGTCGGCTGCTGGCCACAGTGGTAATCATTCTGGCGATCGTTTTGGCTTTGGTCGCAATGGGTCGGTGGTTGGGCCTTCCAGACGGGTTTACGTTAGTGGCGTCGGGCGTATCGGGATTGGCGCTAGGTACTCTTGGGGTGCATTGGGCCACGGCGCCTTACTATCGCAAGTTGCAGGCCTTACGCGATGGTGCGGACAGCTTGCAAGATCGGGACTTCAGTATTCAGTTGGCGCGCGATAAAGATGCAGATCTGTCCGAATTAATCGATGCGTTTAACCATGCAGCTCGTGCACTCAACGAAGAACGCCATGATTTGTATCAACGTGAACTCATGCTGCATACCATTGTCGAGAATGCGCCCCTGGCTCTGGTACTGATGGGCCCCAATGGAAGGGTTCGACTGAGCAATCGGACGGCTAATCAACTCTTTGGTCTGACGCCTCAGGACGCAGGTTCCACGTTTCTTGAGATCCTTGAGCGGTGTCCCCAAGCCGTTCGAGATGCAGTGGGCAGGGGTACTGATGCGTTGGTGTCCTTTGAACGCCACGGCAGGGAAGAGACTTTTCATTTGCTCCATCGGTCGTTTACCTTGAACACGATTCCCCACCAAATGATCTTGTTTCGACCCATGACCCAGGAACTGCACCGCGAAGAAGTCCTAGCTTGGAAAAAAATCATCCGCATCATTGCCCATGAACTCAATAATTCGTTGGCACCTATTTCGTCGCTCATCCATTCGGCTCGGAAAGTGGCGGATCGACCCGATTCGGCGGCCCAGCTGGAACGGATCTTTCGTGCGCTTCAAGGGCGCTTGGACCACTTGCTCCAGTTTCTGGAAGGTTATGCCCGGTTTGCCCGTCTCCCGGATCCCGATCCTCACCCGATCGTCTGGCGCGATTTTCTGCAGCGGATGCAGGGCCTTTATGCATTTCAGATCGCGGGCAATGTGCCTAGCCACCTGACCTCAGTGGACGAAGCACAGTTGGAACAGCTGATCATTAACCTGATCACCAATGCGCGAGAAGCCGGATCCAAAGATGAAGACATACATGTGAGCGTGGAAGACCGAGGTGTGGAGATCGCTTTGGTGATTTCCGATCGGGGTTCGGGCATGTCCGACGAGGTGATGAAGCGCGCGACCCTACCCTTCTTCTCGACGAAAGATACTGGAAGCGGACTGGGACTAGCCCTGTGCCGTGAGATTGCGGAACGCCACGGCGGCCGTCTGGAACTAGCTAACCGAGTTGAGGGTGGCATGGTGGTCACGGCAACGCTTCCCAAAAATATTCGTATGAATGAGATATGAATGGGGAGGTGACACATGAGCAGCAAAGACAAGAAACGCATGAAAGGTGGCAAGGAAGCCATAGGGTTTGGCAGCGTGTTGGCCATGATTATGTCCTGGTCGGCCAACAAAGCCATTGGTTGGGCAATTCTGCACGGTATCTTTAGTTGGTTCTACGTGATCTATTACTTATTCACGCATCACGACTGGAAATGGTTTTAGTGGACTGCTTCCTCCAGGACGCCAGATAACTCATTGCGGGTACAACCTGACGTTAACTCGCAGTGACAAATTTGGCGATCTTCTAAAGGTCCGAACCACACTCAAACAAAAAATCACCTATATCTAAAATAAGCGTTTCGTCATCCCCACCGTTTGGCATGGGATCATTCGAGCCGGGATGTTTGTTCAACATCGGTAGATGAACGAGGTTGCCTTTTTGCGGAATTCCGGGGGAGTCTGCGTGGTTTGGGTTGCGGTCCCGTGGTAGCCCCGCGTCCTGCGGGACAACCACTGGCTACGACCTGCAATCCCGATGGGTTTGTCCTTGGGTTCAAAACGGGACGATTCCCCCAACCCCTCGGAAATGCATTCACCCAGCTTTTGTTTGGAATACCCTCCCTCAACAGTACTTTTTGGCTACTGGCTACTGGCTACTGGTTGAAGTACCAGATGAGGGTGCCGACTATTGCGGCAACAGTCACGGATAAGGCGGTGATCTTGATCCAACTGTAGGGGCGTTCGCCTTGTACTTCGCCGGTTTGGCCATTCACCAGGAAGGTCCACACCTTGCGACGGTAACGATAGGCGCTGACCCAGATCGGTAAGAGGATGTGCTTGAAGGTGATGTCGTTGTATTCCGTATGCAGCCAAGTAATACGCTGGTGATCCCCGCCTATGTCGCGACATACCGATTGTCGGATATGGGCATCCATGATCTTGGTGGCTTCCTCAAACCCCTGCTCCAGGTTCACTTGGTAGACCTCGCAGCCAAAACCCGACACATAGGAGTCTTCATATTTGGTGAGCTGACCCAAGTCCCAGGGTTCCAAGGCATCCGCGTAGCGTTTTGGCAGTGAATGACTGCCCAGCACCAATACATCATCAAAGGTGTTGTACACACGTCCCGAAACCGAGGTCCAGCGCGTGCGGCGTACCTGTCGCGTACGCGTCACCGATCGACCGTTCTCGGTGGTGGTGTAGGTTTCGGTCACGTAGTAGTCGTCACCGCGCATCCCCTTGTAATCGCTATAGGTATCGGAGTCATAGGTCCAATAGGGCGCATACATCCCTTTGAGCGCGGCGTCTTGTCGGGCCTGTTTCTTAAAGGAGTTGGGCGCAAACCAGCGCGTCTTCAGCCAGGCGCGGAATTGTTCCCGAGCACGCCGCACGTCAATGACGAAAGGCACCAGGTGAGAGGCGGGGATCAGGTTCTTGTTGGTGGCTTCCACCACGATTGGCGTATCGCAGTACGCACAGCGATCGGAGGTTTGATGGGCCGTTACCTCAAATTCAGCGGCGCACATGCCGCATTTGACTACGCGGTCCTGAACTTGATCGCTGATTCTAGCCCGCTGTGCCAGCACCTGGTGATAGTCGTGTTCAACGACTTCGCCCTTGATCCCTTCGATGGGGTTACTAAACCCGCAATACACACAGTCCAGCGCCTCTTTGCCCGGGGCAAATGTGAGTTCGGCGCCGCATTGTTGACAGGGAAACTGATGGGGCTTTTGCGCTTCGGTCATTTAGGACGGAGGAAGGGGTGGCGGGGTAGATCCAAACAAGGATGCCAGGTCGGCAACTTCTGAAGCCTTGGTCCAGTTGGCCATACCCGACGTCCAAACCAGCGTTTCGCGGGTGAGTGTGCCGTTGGCGACATGCTGCGCCAAAGCGTTCATGTCGAAGGGACCGAGCTGTTGGTTGTTGACGCCGATGTGGTAGCTCTTGGCCTGTGGCAGGGGTGGAGGAGCTGCGGCCGCAGGCGCAGGGGCCGGTTGTTGTATGGCTTGTCCCATCTGGTTGGCCATGGCAAATCCCATGCCCATGCCCATGCCCTGGGCTGCGGCAGAGCCGACCGGCTGGGATGCTGCCTTTTCAATGGCTTCGGCTGTTTGAAACTGAGTGTACTTGTTCATATCGCCCAGAATGCCCATGGACGAGCGCTTGTCGAGCGCTTTTTCCACTTCCGGCGGCAGCGAGATGTTTTCGATCAACAGTGACGTGAGTTCGAGGCCATAGGCCTGGATGTCCGGTGCCATCAAATCGGTTAAACGGGTACCGAGCTCGTCGTAGTTCGAAGCCAGGTCAAGCAAGGGTACTTTTTGCTCCGCGACGGCATCAGAAAAACGCGCCACGATGATGTTGCGTAACTGGCCGATGATATCGTCGGTGGTGAAGTGTGCATTGGTGCCTACGATTTCCTGGATAAACGTTTCGGGATAACCGACGCGAACGGCGTAGGTGCCAAAGGCGCGAAGCCGGACCGGACCAAACTCGGGGTCGCGGACCATGATGGGGTTCTTGGTGCCCCATTTCAGATCGGTGAACTGCCTGGTGCTGACAAAGTAGACCTCGGCCTTAAATGGGCTGTTGAAGCCGTGTGGCCAGGCCTGTAAGGTGGAGAGGATAGGGAGGTTCTTGGTCTCCAATTCATAGGTGCCTGGATAGAAACAGTCCGCGATCTGACCTTGGTTCACGAACACGGCATTTTGGCCTTCGCGAACGATCAGTTTCGCGCCGTTTTTGATTTCGTTACCCTGGCGTTCGAACCGATACACCAGTGTGTCTCGAGAGTCATCCAGCCACTCGATGACATCGATCAACTGGCCTTTGATCTTGTCCCACAAACCCATGCTTCACCTCTTTTTGACGCTGTAATTCCACCTTACGCGGCGGGTACCTAGGTGTCAAGACTTCCAGAAGGAGTGCCTGCGTCATCAAATACGGGTGGGATGGCGGTTTGTTCAACGAGATGGGTGGTCGGCGTGTTTAATCCTATGCCGCGTTCCAGCGACAAGTCGTACGCCGCTTGATTGAAGGCATATTCAGCAGAAAGGGTCTTGTAGACTTGGCGTACGGCAAAAAACACGCGCCACGTCACCGCATGATCGCCATTGCTAAACAGGCGGACTCGGCATTTGGAGCTGTCATTGATCGACGTTTCGCGAGAACATGCCAGCTTCCATGCATCCTCGAAAAAGGCGACGACGTCTTCGCTGTTCAGGCCATAAGCCAGGTTAAAGTCGAGGAATTGAATCAGACCCTTTTTCGTACTGTTACTGAGCACTTCTAGGTTGCAGCTGCGTAACTTTGCGTTGGGAACATGTAGCTCGTGTCGTTGCCTAAGGTCGCGTATCACGGTCTCCGTGATCTTGATTTCCAAGATCACACCCAGAATGTTCAATTCCCTGCAGCGAATCACCGTTCCCGGTTGAAAAGCTTCGTTGTAAAGAAGGATCAAACCGTTGATGCTGTCAGGTGCCCATACGTCTTTTGTTGAGAATGTAATGATGAGCAGAAAGCCCAACGCAGACGTGGTCTGCAGCCATGACGTCATGTCCCATATGTTGATAATGGCTACTAGGCTAGTGGTACCAATAAGAACCAGACTGAGTAGGTTGAAGATCTCGGATTGATAGCTCTCAACCCGCACCATCTCTCCGTCCACCTCTCGATCACGTCCGAACTTGTATTGCAGCAACACGTGGATCAAGTGACTCATGAGGTAAGCCATCAAGATGGTAATAGCGGTCTTGCCGATTCGCTGCAGCAGTTCTGTTTCCACCAAGCCGATGGTGTAAAGCAGAAACAAGAGAATCGTCAGAATACGTAAGGCCATCAGCCGTGCGCCGAATTCACGACCACCGCGGTAGCTGGGTATGGTCGCCACAATTCGTCTTGAGAACACCAACACCAGGATGTTCAACACCAATATCACATAGTCGAAAATCGAGAATTGGGAAAAGTTTTCCAAGACGTGATCGAACATGGCCCATTCAAACATGAAAGGGAATTGATTGCGAGCGCGCTGTATTGGTGTTGGAATAGTGGTTTGGAGGTGGGCACTTGGTTAACGTGATGATGAACGGTGAATGGGTCGCACCTGAAGATGCGAAGATCTCCGTTTTTGATCATGGCTTTTTGTTTGGCGACAGCATCTATGAAGTCGTTCGAACGCGTCACGGTGCCTTGTTTGCCGCCGGCATGCACTTGAAAAGGTTACGTTATTCGGGCGACCAAATCGGATTGGAACTCCCTTGGGCTGACACATTGATGCACGACGAAATGGAGGCTATGGCCAAGTCTGTGGGTGGTGAGGCCTATGTTCGGTTGGTGATTACCAGAGGGCCCGGCCCCTTGAGTATCAACCCAGACGGATGTGTGAATCCCATGCGCATCTTATTTGGCAAACCACTTGAGGTCCCTGCAGCTCATGTCTATAAGGATGGTATTCACATTCATTTGAGTCGTATTCGCAAGAACCCCTTATCCAAGGTGAAGGGCAACATCAAAACCGGCAATTACCTGGACCACGTCATGGCCTTTCGTGAAGCCTTGGCGCATAACTGCCAAGAGGCGCTGCTGCTCAATCACCGGAAACAGGTGGCGGAATGCACCACATCCAACATCTTTTGGGTTACACGTGGGAAGTTGCATACGCCCTCTTTACGGTCAGGCATCTTGAAAGGTGTCACACGGCAGATCGTCTTCTACCTGGCCGAACAGCAAGGCATTGTCTGTGAGGAAGGTCTGTTTCCCTTAGAAGAACTGGTGCAGGCGGACGAGGTGTTTATCACTTCGACCACGCGGGACGTCTTGCCGGTCAGCGTGGTGGGTGAACAAAGATACCCCGTTGGCCCCATAACGCGTCGTCTGATGGCAGACTTTGATGCCATCGGCCAAGTAGACCATCTGGACCTGAAATTCTAGTCGGGGTAAGTGATTTCGCCTTCTGAATGGGCAATCGAGACTGTGCCTACCGAATCGGAGAAGATATTGACGACGGTGCGGTACATGTCCAGAGGACGGTCAATGGCCAGCATGGTACCGACGATCACGCCCACCATTTCACCTTGGATCCCAACGGCGTCTAGAACGATAAAGATCATGACCAGGCCTGCGGACGGGACACCGGCCGCGCCAATGGACGCCAGCAAGGCGGTGATGACCACGATCATCTGCTGCTGAAAAGCCAGATCGATCCCCAATACCTGCGCGATGAACAACACCCCTGCGCATTCGTACAGTGCCGTGCCGTCCATATTGATGGTGGCACCCATGGGCAACACGAAGCTGCTGATTTTGTTGGACACACCGGCGTTGGTTTCCACGCACTCCATGGTAACGGGTAAGGTGGCCGAGCTGGAGCTGGTGGAAAAGGCAGTGGTCATGGCGCTGGCCATGTTGCGGAAGTGGTGCAGCGGATTGCGTTTGGTGAATATATAGTAGAGCGCGGGCAAAACGATGCACAGGTGAATCGTCAAGCCGATTGCAATGGTGGCAAAGTAATAACCCACCGACTGAAACAGCTCAAATGGGTTTTCTTTGGTTGGGTCAACCGTGCGGTTAAAGGCAGCTACGATCAATCCCAAGACGCCGATGGGTGCAAGACGGATGATTTCCTCGGTCACACGCATCATGATATGGAAGAACGAGTCAATGAAGGGCAACACCTTGTCGCGGTAGTTGGCGGATACGCGTGCCATGGCGAAGCCAAAAAAGAGCGAAAAGAAGATGATGCCCAACATATCGCCTTCAGAAGCCGCTGAAACCGGGTTTGTGGGGATCATACGAATGAATATCTCAAATACTGAGCCCGGTTGACTGAGGGCATCCACTTCGTAGCGTTCGGTAGTCGGAATGTCGACGCCTTCGCCTGGCTTGATGATGTTGGCCAGAGCGAGTCCGATCATGATGGCGAATAGGCTGGTCATCATGTAGTAGCCGAAGGTTTTCAGCCCGAGCCGGCCCAAGTTCTTGGGATCGCTGACGCCCGCCACGCCCACGATAATGGAGCTCATCACCAGCGGTACGATCACCATCTTTAGGAGACGAATGAAGATCTCGCCGATCGGGTGCATGAAGGTGGTAGGCACGGCAAAGGCGCGACCCGCCCACCAGAACAACGCACCGCAGACCATCGCCATAATGATGTGCCAGTGTAGCTTCATGCCTTTGAAATAACCCCAAATAATGGGTGCAAATAACGCTGTAAACACAAGGGCGTGGAGAAGATAAACGGCTTGAAACCCGTGGTTTTGGATCCCCAGTGCAAAACAAACCATGACAAAAACAATTGCGATGGCACTGCCCGACCGTTTGAGCACTGGGACCCCCATGACGACACTTGGATTCTTTTGCCCGATCATAGGGAGCGCCCAGGACACTGTCAAGCGCGTGAACCTGTTGCGCAAAAGACACACCCATGAGTCAGCTAATCGGCGCGGATCGTTGTATAATCACGATATTTGGTCATGGCATATGGATTGCTCTAGAGGCAGCGCGGAGGGTTTTGAACTATGTGTGGAATCGTAGGTTACGTGGGTCACAAAAAGGCTGCACCCATTCTGATTCATGGACTGAAACGTCTGGAATACCGCGGATACGATTCCGCCGGCATGGTGACGATTGACAAGAATGGCGCCAACCGATTTCGCGTGGTGGGTCGGGTCCAGAATTTGGACCATGCCATCAGCGACATCGATTTGAAGATGACCTGCGGCATCGCGCATACCCGTTGGGCCACGCATGGCAAACCCACTGAAACCAACGCCCACCCCCATACCGACAACGAAGGTCGGTATTACCTGGTCCACAACGGCATCATTGAGAACCATGCCAAGTTGCGCAGCCAACTGGAATCGGAAGGCGTAGAGTTCGTATCGGAAACGGATACAGAAGCGCTGGTGCACTTGATTTCCAAGTTCCACGACCAGTCGCTTGAGACGGCGGTTGAGAAGGCGCTGCGCCATGTGGAAGGGACTTTTGGCATCGCGGTGACCTGCATTGATGAACCCAGCAAGATTGTATGCGGTCGTCGCGGTAGCCCGATTGTGCTCGGTGTGGGCATGAACGAAATGTTCGTGGCCAGCGATGTGAGTGCTCTGATTCAGTACACCGATCAGGTGATCTATTTAGAAGATAACGAAATGGCCGTGGTCACCCCTGACGAATACCAGATACGCACCCTGGACAATAAACCGATCGCCAGGGAGACTTTGCAGATTGAATGGACCATGGAAGATGAGGACTTGGGATCGTTTCCTCACTACATGTTGAAAGAGATCTTTGAACAGCCAACCACGGTGGATAACGCGATGCGTGGCCGCGTGGTGCTTGGCGAAGGATGCTCCAAGTTAGGAGGTCTCCAGTCGAAGATCGACCAGATCAAGCGGCTCAAGAAGATTGTGATAGTGTCCTGCGGCACGTCCTATCATGCAGGCATGGTGGGCCGCTACATATTTGAACAGCTCACGGATACCGCAGTCGAAGTGGAACTGGCCTCTGAATTCCGTTACCGCAAACTGCGTCTGGACGAAACCACCGGGGTGCTTGCCATTTCTCAGTCGGGCGAAACAGCCGACACGCTGGCTGCTATCCGAGAGGCCCGACGCAAGGGCGCATTGACGATTGGTTTGGTGAATGTGGTGGGTTCCACCATTGCCCGTGAAACCGATGTGGGCGTCTATTGCCATGCGGGCCCAGAGATTGGGGTTGCATCCACCAAGATTTTTGTATCTCAGCTGGTGATCCTGAACCTGATTGCGTTGCTGATTGGCCGCTACCAATCTGTTTCATTGAGTGAAGGCGTCGATCTGCTCAAAGCCATGATGGAGCTGCCCAGCCAAATCCAACAGATCCTCAGTCGAGCGGCCCAAATTGAAGACCTCGCTCGTCGTTTCACCAAGGTCCAATCGTTTCTGTTTATTGGGCGTCAGCTCCACTATCCGGTGGCCTTGGAAGGGGCATTGAAGCTCAAGGAAATCTCGTATATTCACGCTGAAGGTTATGCGGCAGGCGAGATGAAACATGGACCCATCTCGCTGATCGATGCGGATTTTCCGACGATCGCCATTGCCACCAAGGACGCCACCTACGAAAAGATGATCTCCAACATCCAGGAGATCAGGGCGCGAAGTGGGCCAATCATCGCCGTGGCCACCGAAGGTGACATAGGCATTCGCGAATCCGCGGATATGGTGATGTACATTCCCGAGACGCATGATCTACTGCAACCGATCCTCTCAGTCATCCCATTGCAGTTGTTTGCCTACTACTGTGCCCTGTATCGCGGTTGTGAAATAGACAAGCCTCGAAACCTGGCAAAAAGTGTGACGGTGGAATAGAAAAACAGGGCTGAAGCCGATACTCTGTGACCCAAGTCACGGAAAAAACGCAACTTGGCCCCCTGTTTCTACGTAATTCCTTCGGTCTCTTTGTGTTCACGCACTGTGGCAAAACGGAGTGCCTGACCGGATTTTTGCGCGCGGTTGGGCGGTCGGTTCTGCGATACCCAAAAAATGTCCCTACATTTTTGCCATCAAATTGGGTAAGATAGGCGCGTTTGCCTGCAAGCAATGGCGGGCGTTTTTGGCGTTTTGGCCCTTATAAATTGAACACAATAGGGACGTCCCATGAAGAATCGCAAGAAGCAGTTTGGAGCTATTTCCCTGCTCATTGGTCTCGGTGTGCTGGCGATTTCGCTGACCGCCTTTCAAAACAGCGCTTCTCCGCCCGCTCGGAGAGCCGATGTTCAGTTCGACGCTTATCAGCCCGAACAACCCATTGCTTATAGCCATAAGCTACATGCCGGGGATCTGGGTATTCCCTGTGAGTATTGTCATACCTACGCACGCCGTTCGCGGACTGCAGGCATTCCTGCCATGGAACAATGTATGGCCTGTCATCAGATCCTGGCCACAGACAGGCCTGCCATTCAGCAAATGGCTGCCATGTTTGAAAAGAACGAGGCGATCGAATGGGTGAAGGTACACGACCTACCCGACTTCGTCTATTTCTCGCATAAACGACACGTAAGTGCGGGGTTCGAGTGCCAAACATGTCATGGTCCCATTGAGACCATGGAAGTCGTATCGAGAGAAGCACCGCTGACCATGGGCTGGTGTGTTAACTGTCATCGCGAGCATCGCGAACAAGGCGCGTCACTCGACTGCCTGGTCTGCCATAAGTAAGGAGAACGGTTCGTGACAAACGGAATGAAACGTCGTAACTTTCTGGCCCTCATGGGCATGAGTGGTGCAGCAGCTACTTTGAGCTGCGGCGATCAGTCACAATTTGAAGAAACTTGGAAGCCTTGGGTTCACCCGGTTGACGGCATGATCCCCTACGTGCCCCACTATTACGCCACGCACTGTGCAGAAGCCGGCGATGCTGGCCTGTGGGTGAAGGTGGTTGATGGCCGTGCAGTGAAGATTGAAGGCAACCCCAATCACCCTTTAAATCTGGGTGGTTTGACGGCTCGCACCCAATCGGTGATTCAAGCATTGTACGGTGCTGACCGAGTCCGCAAACCACGCCTGAAGAACGGCAAAGAAATCAGTTGGTTTGAAGCGCGTACTTTGTTGGAGTCCAAGCTTCAAGCAGCTAAGGGCAAGAATGTGTCCGCACTGACGGGACCCATGTCGGGTGCAAAGCTCGAAGTTTGGTCCTCGTTTATTGGTAGCATGGGGGCCGGCCGGGTCACGCAATACGAAGCTCTGAACCAAGCGCCTTTAGCGCGTGCCAGTGAAATGGTCTTTGGCCAAGCCAAGATCCCCCTGTTCAGGCTGAGCGGTGCAGATTTCGTTTTGGGATTTGGTGCCCAATTCATGGAAACTTGGGGTGCCGTTGAATTTCAGTCTCGAGGATTGGCCGATGCCATGTCGCCGTCCGGTCACCGAGCCATGTTTGTGCAGGCTGAGCCCAAGCTCACAGCCACTGGCGCCAAGGCCGATCAATGGTTGGCGATTGCGCCCGGTAGCGAAACGGCGCTTGCCGTAGCGATTCTCCACGAAGTGGCCGCTCACAGCGAGCACCTGTCCGCATCTGAAAAAGCGATGGTTGATGCGCTGACCAAGGATTGGAATCTGGACCGTGCCTCACAGGCAACGGGCATCTCAGTGAACAAACTCCATCACTTAGTGGAATCTTTGGGTCACGCAAAGATGGCAGTCGCCATGCCTGGGGAAGATCTCTCGCTGGGCCACGATGCGTTGAAACATCACGTTGCCGTGTTGCTGCTCAACAAGGCGCTGGGTGCAATTGGACCACGAGTGGATTACACCCACGGGAAACCCGCCAGTTTGATTCCTTCCCACGAAGATATCGCCGGATTGCTGACGGATATCAACGCACGGAAAGTAGATGTGCTGGTGATCAAGGACGTGAATCCAGCTTACAGCTTGCCTACAGACACTGACTTCTCGAAGGCGCTCACTCAGGTTGGTTTTACAGTTGCATTGGCAACGAACGATAACGAAACAACGGCCTTGGCTGATCTTGTGATTCCCGTCGCACATGATTTGGAGTCCTGGGGTGACAGGGCTAGTTACGGCGACATGCACCTATTGCAACAAGCAGTCATGACCACGCGCTTTGAAGCACCACAAGCTGAGGACATCCTGATGTCACTCACCAACCAATTCAGTGAAGGTGCATTTGCCGAAGAGAATTTCCGTGACTACTTGAAAACGCGTTGGTTGGCTAAGCACGATGCCAACGGAGAAGGCGAAGCGTTCTGGGTAGCCAGCCTCAAAGAGGGTGGCGTGCTGACGCTCGGCGAGTCCGGCGAAAGCTTGGCCGTGTCGGCCAATTTGCGTAGCGATTTGTTCCGTGACTACAGCCCACATCGCGTCAGTGCACTCACGCTGAAAATTCACCCTTCAAGTCGTTTCGGTGATGGATGTGCTGCCAACCGCGGCTGGATGCAAGAAATACCTGACCCCATGACCGGTGTCGTTTGGGGTTCTTGGTTGGAGATTTCCGAACACACGGCATCAGAATACAACGTCAAACAAAATGACTTGGTCAAACTGAACGTGGGTAACACGTCGGTTGAGGTGCCTATCATGATTTCTGCGACCATCCGCGACGGCGTCGTGGCCATGGGAACGGGGTTGGGCCATGAGTCGTTTGGTGCCGCTTACAATCGCGGGATCAACGCGTTCCACTTCTTGACGCAAACCATCACGGACGGCGGACAATTCACCTCCGGTCCGATGGCGGTTAGCATCAGTGCCACTGGACGAAAGGAGTCCATTGTCACGACACACGTACCTGGATTGGGAGACCGCATCTCACAACCTCTGACGGGAACCGTCAAAGGAATCCCGATCGCCGGCCAGCCCGTGAGCCGAGATCGAGACGTCTACATGACCATGAGTTTGGCGGATTTCCAACACGGAGGAGGAGACCACGGGCACGGTCACCATTCGGCAGCACCAGCAGAGTCCATGTTCCCGGTTCACGTAGACCAGAACTTTTATCCCGATCGCACCGACACGAAAGTGTTCAAGGATCGCGAGGAGACTTTCTACGATGACTACAAATGGGAAATGAGCATTGACCTGAACCGCTGCAATGGTTGTGGCGCCTGTGTCACTGCCTGTTACGCGGAGAACAATCTCCCCGTTATGGGACGTGACCAGGTCGCCAAGGGCCGTGAAATGAGTTGGGTACGCATCAATCGCTACGTGGCTTTCCACGAGGAGGGTGGCGAGATTCGCACCGAAGTGGCGTTCATGCCCATGATGTGTCAACAGTGCGGAAACGCCCCTTGCGAGTCAGTATGTCCGTCGCTGGCAACCTATCACACACGGGAAGGCTTGAATGCGATGGTCTACAACCGCTGTGTGGGCACACGGTATTGCGCCAACAACTGCACCTACAAGGTTCGTCGATTCAACTGGTTTGATCCCGAGTTCGAAGGGGACCTGAATTGGCAACTGAATCCTGCGGTTTCCACTCGGCGCCGCGGGGTGATGGAGAAGTGCACCTTTTGCGTACACCGAATACGTGAAGCCAAGGACAAGGCTCGTGACGAAAATCGCAAGGTTCGCGATGGTGAGATGGTCACAGCCTGTCAGCAGGCATGTCCTTCGAAAGCGATCGAGTTCGGAAACGCTTCAGATCACGATTCCGTGGTTGCGAAGAAAGCGCATGAACCTCATGCATACAGATCATTGGATGCTCATATCATGACAAAGCCGGCGATTTCTTACTTAAAGAAAGTGACGCTGAGCGACCAAGCGCATTCCTAAGGGGCTGTTGTGAAAGAAATTAATTTTCCATACAAAGATATCAACAGAGACATTCTGCGATCGCTGGAAAAGCCAGGCCTCCTGTATGTAGCCATCGTCAGTATGGTCGTAGCCGGCGTTATTTTCGGCGGTTATTGTTGGGGCTACCAGTTGGTGAAAGGCATGGGTGTAGCTGGCCTGAACCATCCCGTAGGGTGGGGTGTTTACATTACGGACTTTGTGTTTTGGGTCGGTATTGGCCATGCTGGTACGTTGATTTCGGCGATCCTCTTCTTGTTCCGTGCACGTTGGCGCAACGCCATTTTCCGCAGCGCGGAGGCCATGACGATTTTCGCGGTGATGACCGCAGGTTTGTTCCCCGTGATTCACGTAGGGCGGGCCTGGGTCGCCTGGTGGTTGATTCCCTATCCCAACCAACGTGAATTGTGGGTCAACTTCCGCTCACCTCTTTTGTGGGATGTGTTTGCGGTCAGTACTTACTTTTCGGTATCCGTTCTGTTCTTCAGCCTGGGGCTTGTGCCTGACGTTGCCGTCATTCGTGACAAAGCCAAAGGCCTTCGACGGTCTATCTATCGCTACATTGCGCTCGGCTGGGCGAGCACTACGGAACAATGGCGACATTACATGGCCGGTTACGGGTTCTTGGCTGCATTGGCCACACCGCTCGTGCTTTCCGTGCATTCCGTTGTTTCTTGGGACTTTGCGGTGTCCATCGTACCTGGTTGGCACTCAACGATCTTCGCACCCTATTTTGTGGCGGGCGCTGTGTTCTCCGGTATGGCCATGGTGGTGACCATCCTGATTCCTTTCCGCAAGATATTTGGAATTGAGAAATACCTCACGCCTTGGCATTTCGACAATATGGGCAAGTTGATCGTCTTAACGTCGACCATTGTGTCGTACGCCTACGCCACCGAATACTTCATTGCTTATTATGGTGATGATCCCTTTGAACAGTTCATCTTCTGGGAACGGACTTTTGGTCACTACGCCCTGCCATTCTGGTTGATGGTGATTTGCAACTGCATTGTGCCCATCCCGCTCTGGTTCCCGAAAGTACGTCGTCACCTGCCTACCTTTTTTGTCCTGTCTATCTTTATCAACGTGGGCATGTGGTTTGAGCGATTCAACATCATCGTTTCGTCGCTAGCCCAAGATTACGATCCATTCGCTTGGGGATGGTACGTACCGTCCTGGGTAGAAATGGGCATTACGCTGGGTTCCTTCTGCTGGTTCTTCATGTGGTTCTTGTTATTTATCAAGTACTTCCCGGCCATGGCCATCACGGAAATGAAGGAGATTGCAGATCCCCCCATGAAACATGCGTCAGCCGGCCATATGGAGGTGGCTTGAAATGAAAGCAACAGTATCCGGCGTTCTCGGCATCTTCAGCCATATGGACGTTTTGATTGAAGCCATCACGAAGTTTCGCGGCGAGGGTCGAACCGATATCACGGTTTATACCCCGACACCGCGTCACGAGCTCGCGCATGCCATGGAAGAAAAGGTGAGCCCCGTTCGGTTATGGACCCTTATCGGTGGATTGACCGGGTGCACGACGGGCTACTTGTTTACGTCGTTTGTGTCCTTAGACTGGATTCTTCCCACCTCTGGTAAAGCTGTGGTCTCTCTTCAGGCATACACCGTGATTGCCTTTGAGTTGACGATTCTGTTCGGCTCTATCTTCACAATCATGGGCATCATTAATCACGCCAGAATGTTCCGCAAACGAACCCTGCCATATGACGATCGGTTTACGGAAGATAAATTCGGCATTTTTGTTCCGTGTGGCGAAGGCGACTACGATAGCGTGTCGTCGACCATGCGGGACCGCGGTGCCGAGGAGGTGTCTTGTGGTTAACAAGCGCTTTTTCTGGATTGCAGGTCTGATCTTGGCCACGCTGTTGATGGTGGCCGGTAACAGCCGACCTTATCGGTGGTGGCCCATCAACGACATGTCTGAACAGCCCAATATCAAACCTTTTCACGAGAATTCCCTGCGCGAACCGGCACCTGGTTCCATCGCAGTGGATCAATGGGACGCCGTACCGCAACGCGCATTATTCATGACTGGCGAAGCGGATATGGTGAACCCTTTCGAAGCCACGCCAGAATCTGTGGCGACCGGGCAAAAACTCTTCAATATCTACTGCATCTCGTGCCACGGAAAAGAGATGCGCAACGACCCAGGTTACCAGTCACCGGTACAGGCCAAGGGCATGCCCGGTGTGAATATTGAAATCACCCGCATTCGCAGCGACGGTTACCTGTTTGCCACGCTCACGCATGGTTCAGCGATTATGAAACGCTATTCATATCATCTGAGCCCAGAAGAACGCTGGCATGTCATCAATTACATCCACCATCTGCAACAGATGGGTCAATAGGTTGGGACTCGTGCACGCACATCATCATCACGACTATATTGAAAAGGTAAGCGCCATCGGACCGGGCAAACCCAGCTCCAAGAGCATCACCATCTATGCGGTAATGATCCTGGTGGGATTCGGGTCTTTTGCTTACTTCGCCTTTGTTTCAGATCAACCGCGTATTGGTTGGATCTCGTACCTTCATAATTTGTATTTCTTCACCGGCTTGTCGGCCGCAGGTGTGGTTATCGCAGCCATCCTTCAGGTGACAAACGCGATGTGGGGGCGCCCCATTAAGCGCTTTGCTGAGGCTACCGGCTCATTTCTGCCGTTCGCCATCGGTGGTTTGATCCTGTTCTGGATTGGCGCTGACACGATCTATGAATGGATCCAGTATCCACCACACGGTGGAAACAAGGAGTTTTGGCTGACCAAGCCCTTCATGTTCGTTCGTGTCATCGGTGGCCTGCTGTTGCTGACCTGGTTGGGTAAGTATTTCACCAACCACTCGTTGCGACCTGATTTGGGTCTCGCGCATGAGCACAATTCGGCTTGGCCTTTGCCTGCCCATTGGCGCGGCATCGAAGAGGAGCGGGCACGCAGTCAAGGGCGTCAAAGCTTAATCGCGCCATTCTACTGCCTGGCCTTTGCGGTGGTCTGCAGTTTGCTAGCCTATGATCTGATCATGTCGCTGGATTACCGTTGGTTTTCCACCATGTTCGGGGGTTGGAACTTCACAACGAACATTCTTCTTGGTTTCGGATTTCTCTACTACTTGACGCATTTCATCAGCAAACGCTTTGATTTGGATCTGTATATGAGCCGTCCTCTATATCACGACATCGGAAAACTGGCCTTTGGTTTTACGGTTGTTTGGGGATATTTGTTCTTCGCTCAGTACCTGGTCATTTGGTACGGAAACCTGAGTTTTGAAGCGGGTTACCTGCTCACGCGTTTTGAAGGCTTGCCTTGGAAATACTTCTCGTATGTCGCATTTGCTATGGTCTTCCTGCTGCCGTTCATTTTGGGCCTGTCCAAACAGCGCAAAATGTCCTTCGCGACTTATGCGCCGGTCGCCACGATCAGCATCATGGGCGTCTGGATCGAGCGATTTGTGCTGATCGCACCTGCGGCTTGGTATTTCGATCACGAAAAGATGGCTTTCATGCCTGGCGTGAGTAACCTGGTGATTGCTGATGTATTGACGTTCATTGGCTTTCTTGGCCTGTTCTTGTGGGTCTACACGGCGTATCTGTTCAAACGACCACTGATGGTGATTTCGGATCCGCGGCTGGATCTGGGTATAAACCGACACTAATTTAAAGGGCCCGGCACCGCCGGGCCCTTTCAGTATTGGGAGTCAATCGTGATCATTCGTCAAGCTCAGCAATCGGATGCACCCGCCATTCACCGGCTCATATGTGGTCTTGCCGAATATGAAAAGGCAGCTCACGAGGTGAAGTCAACCGTCGCAGATATCGAGCGCGATGGTTTTGGCCCCAACCCACTTTTCCATTGCTTGATCGCCGAGCTGGACGGCGATGCGGTGGGATTTGCTCTGTACTTCTTTACCTGGTCCACGTGGACAGGCACGCCCTCTCTGTACCTGGAAGACCTGTTTGTGTATCCCGATAAACGCGGCCAAGGTATTGGGTTTGGCTTGCTGAAAGCCTGTGCCCAAGCTGCCTTGGAAAAGGGATGTCAACGATTCGAATGGGCCGTATTGGATTGGAATCATTTGGCACGTGACTTTTACCATGCTCTGGGCGCGTATCATAAGGAAGAATGGCTACCCTATCGATTGGAAGGCGAATCGCTATCCAAGTTGGCGGGGTCCTGAGTCGCGCCTTCTGATTGCGATACACCTAGCAAAACCACTGCCCAAGAAGAACGCGTTAAGAGATTGGCTGGTCTTTCGCGTGAGCAGTATGCCAGCTGCGAACATAACCGCCAAATAGGTGGCAATGCCCATGTAGTTCAGCTGGCTTAAGTTGTGCATCAACGGATGCATACGTGAACCCAACGGCGACGACAAATGGCTATTGTTTAGACGATCAGGGCACCTGATTTTTCGGCTAGAGTAATGACAGCCTCGGTGCCGGAGTTGAATTCCAGGAAATCACTTTCTATCCCGTCGCTGAAGATCACACCGTCCTGGGGCATCATGGATCGCAGGTACAGGGGCGATTGGTTATCTACACGGCCGAAGGTCAGCGTGGCAGCCGAGGTCTGGCTGGGCCAGGGCTCGCGAACCGAAAAGTAAAGATAAGGCGCATCCCAGGGGAAGGCGATCTGTTCGGGGAGCTTTACGGGTTGACCTGAAAATGAAGCGGCAATGCCAGATGCACCCGTAATCACACTGCGAAACCATCCAGTGGAACCCAGGCCAGTGGACACGATGATACCGCTGGAAGAGTGGTTTTCCGAGACATCAGCAAGCGTAATCCGGTAGCGTGCCGACGTGTGGCTACGTGGGCCGACGAAGATGTCATTCACGCCCACCAGTTCCTGGTGCGTGTTTAGTGTTACTTTGGCCATCGAGACACGCTTGATCGGGCGAGTACGCTCCATCACCTCTGGCATCAGATCTGCGAGGTCATCGACCTTGAACGGCAGAAGCACGCCTTCCCATCGTTTTGGGTCGGGATTGACGCCCACAATAGGTTGCCCACTGAGATACTTCATGGCATTGGCTACCAAGCCGTCTTGACCTACCACTACCACATAGTCTTTGGGGCCAAATACGAAGTTTGGCAGAAACGTGCGATCTAATCGGTGCACCCTTCCATGGTCGCTCAGATGAGATTCGGCTGTTTGCAGGGCTTCCTGATAACCATCGTTTTCGTGGACAAAATCGTCGAAGCTCATGCCCAGGTGCTCCACATAGAACTTGGCGTTGGCAATGGTATTGAAACGCGCCTTGAGTTCCTGAAGCCTTGTCTTTCTGTGGATCAGGACAATTTTCGGTCCAACATTAGCCTTCATGAGCGGTCAGTGAGCAACTCCCGCAGCAACTCAGGTGTAATGTTGAGATGGCCGATCTTATCTGCTCTCTCGCCTAGTTCCTTGAAGGCTAATGCCACTAGCTGGTTGGGATTCATGCCCGTGCTTGCCAACGCCTGTAATGTTCTGGGATCCGTATCTGCAAGCGCTTTCATGGTGGCCGAGATCCCGTATGCTCTACTGTCGGCTTCGTGCCGGGCATTTTCTGTGGCCAGGGCGACCAACGACTTGTTCTGTTCTTCCAGTTGGATGCGTGCTTGCATTTTGGCACTGTCCAGTTCGTGACGTTTGGTTTGTGCGGCCTTTTCTGCGTCCAGCTGTGCTTCCACGATCTGCCGTTTCTTGTGCTCAACTGCAATCTCAGTATTGAGTTCGTTCTCGCGAATGGCGCGTTCCTGCTCAACGGAAGCATTGCGCCGAGCGTAGATGGCTTCATCTGATTCCCGCATGATTTGCTCACGTGATTCCGCTTCCAAGGCGCGAGCCGTTTCGGGCATAGGCTTGATAGCCAAAATCGAAAGATCCAATACCTCAATACCGTGTGAATTGATGACGTCGGACTTTCTCAGCTCCGCAAGTAGGTCAGATACGAAGTCATTTGATACGGAAAGGGCCTGTTTCAGTGTGTGTGCTTTCAAGGCTGCACGCGTGAGAACTTGCGTGTGATTGATCAATCGTTGCGGGAGTTTCTTGGGATCTTCGGATTCGAATGCCCGGCCATTCGCTGTTAGCGAGTAGTTCATCAGGCTGGACAATCGCTTGGGATCGGAGACGCGATAGGTGAGTTGTCCCTGAATCGTGACCTCTTGGAAGTCTGCGGTTACCTCCTCGAAAATGAACGGTACATCCACACTACCTACCGATGGGCACTTTTACCAATGAATGAGTGGGTGCGAAATAGAAGAAAGAAAGGCCGCTACCCTCTTTGGTGATCTTACCGTTCTTTGTGAGTATCACGTGCTCGGTGGGTTGTACTTTAATGAACTTGAAACCGAACATAGGGGTTGCTCCATGGGGTGAGGCTTATGCCAGCTGTCTTTTATGCGCAAAATCCAGGTGGGACCGGACTAATTCTGGATCTGAAACATCTTCCCGAAGGGATTATCTTCTTCGGTGAAAGGGAACGGCTGGAATTTGGGGTCTTCACCAGGTTCACGAGCAGGGTAGGCGCCGTTGAATTGCATACCGACCACGGTCACATTGTCGTGACCGCCGGCGGATTTCGCAGAATCAATCAATACATTGACCTTGTGGGCTAGATTGTATCCGTTCTCCGCGAGGTACTTGACCTTTTCTTCCAACTCTTTGGTGTCCAATTCGGAATAGAGCCCATCGGTACACAACAGAAATAGGTCGCTTTCACATACCGATAAGTAACTCACATCCACTTTCAATTTGTCCGCACTGCCCATGGCCTGAAGAATCACGTTGCGTTGTGGGTGACGTGCAGCCTGTTCCTCGGTTATCGTTCCCATCTCTACCAAGTGACCTACGAAACTCTGATCCCGTGTGATCTTCGTGAACCGATCACCACGCAATACATAGGCTCTGGAGTCGCCAATTTGAAAACAAAAAGCGTGCTGGCCTCTTAGATATAGGGCGGTCATGGTCGCGCCCATACCTTTTTGGGCTTTGTTCACTTGGGCGGCTTCAAATATGGAGGCATTCGCTTTTTGAATCGCATCCTCAACAATCTGGACCATGGATTCAATGGAGCTTTCCCTCAGCACCGATTCGTTCTCAAGCAGGACTTCAGCAATAGTCTTTAACGCGGTGGAACTGGCAACCTCACCAGCAGCGGCGCCGCCCATACCATCCGATACGGCCACAAACAAATCACCATTGAGTTCAATGTGGGTGATTTGCTCGGTGTTGAGTTCCGAGGGTTCTTGGTAAAGGGGCTGGATGACATAGCAATCTTCATTGGATGTGCGAACACATCCCACATCGGTCATGCCGAATACGTCTACCTTGCGGTCTTTCGAAGAATGATTCTGATTGTTCACTATCGGCATTATAAAGGTGCGTTGTGTTGAAAACAAGGTCATGTGACCCGCTTTCAGGCTTAGAAAAATGGCAGCCAGCTCTTTTGTGATGGTTCCCACAAAAAGGCCCTGATCCGGCCCGAGTTGGGAGAAATGACCGCGCAGTAGGCGCGTGACAACCCGTCCGTATACGTCAGTGTGACCGCACTGGACCCAACATGGGTGAAATGGATCCGTTCACCGTGTGTGGAACTGAGTGGTTTTCCAATCATCGAACCTTGGGTTGGATGTGGCAATGGTTCCTCGAACAAACGGAGATCAATCGGAGATTTCGTGTCGCGTATGTGTTCAGAAATCAGTTCCATGTCTCCTGTTTCACGTTCCACCCAGCAGCGATAGTAGCAACGTGGATCATCTGAAAATTCGAGCCAAACAGGCCTGTGACTGATTTGTGCATATCGCCGCGCCATGACCAGGTTTCCTGTGAGTTCGGCACCAAAAGCGTGAAAACGAGCATCGGCGATGGGACCCTGAAAAAGTGGAACGGCGACGCATAGCATGAGTGCCGAAATGATAAGGCCCATCATCAGTTCGATGAGCGTGTGTGCACGCATTTTTCCTCCAGGTGTGAATGGGGGCCGGAGCCCCCATCCGCGTTCAGATGATTTACCGGATGGCTGTTTTGGCTCCGGTGGGTGTTAGATGGTTACAAGTGGGGCAATGGTGTCGAACACTTTGGCGCCGATACCTTTGACGTTCATGAGTTCTTCCACTTTCTTAAAGCCGTTGTTGGCTTCGCGAAATGCCACGATACGCTGGGCCATGGCTGGCCCGATGCGTGGAAGTGCCTCAAGTTCTGCAGCTGTAGCCGTGTTAATGTTGATTTTCTGGGATTGAACTTGTTCGGTTTTTGCCGGTTTTGTGCTTCCGGCATCGTTGGCCCAGATCCATGGGGATGAGCCGATCAGTGCCGCGACGGCACATGCTTTCAAGAGTTTCATCATGATGAATACTCCTTTCTCCTCGAATTATTTGGGATCAGGCAGGCCTTCTCCTTTCGTGTATTAGGCCGTTGCCTTGGGAAATGCATAGGGCAACGCCGATGCCAAGATGGAAGCAGCCCGCATGTTGCAAACTACTGATAACAAGCGTGTTGACAGCAGCACATCGGGCGATTAATGCCCGGGTGTCGCACGCGCAAACTGCAAGAACGCAGCTCATGCCTTTAACCGAGCATCTGCATGTTTCAGAAGTTTCTTAAAACAAGGGGCTTATGCTATTTGTACGCGACGCGGAATTGATCGTCGGCATAGGGGATGGGATCGGTTTCCCCAGCTCGGTAGAATCCCCGCAAACGCAGGGCGCAACTGTCACAGGTGCCGCAGGCAAGTTCTGTGGCTTGATAGCAAGACCAGGTGGCGTGGAGGGGCGCATCCAGTTGAAACCCGGTTGCCACGATCTCGGATTTGAGTTTGTGGATCAAGGGTGTGCGAATATGGATCTTGGTTTCTGGTCGCGTACCCGCGTCAATGACCTGCTCGAAGGCATCAAAGAAACTGCGACGACAATCTGGGTACCCACTTGAGTCCTCTTCGACGGCGCCTATAAAGATATCAGTCGCACCGATGACTTCAGCCCAAGATGTAGCGATCGCCAGCAGATGAGCATTGCGGAAAGGTACGTAGGAACTGGGTACCTCAGTAGCCTGTAGGTTGGCCCGGCTCACCGCCATATTCTTATCGGTCAAGCTGGAGCCGCCAATTAGGTGAAGGTGATCCAGGTTGGTCACCAATCGATGGCTTGCACCCAAGGCGTCGGCCACGCTGTGAAATGCAGCAAGTTCACGGTCTTGCGTGCGTTGGCCGTATTGCACGTGCAACAGAGCCAGCTCGTGCGTCTGCCTTGCCATAGCAGCCGTGACACAACTGTCCAGACCACCGCTGACCAAAACCACAGCTTTGCGCATCATTTACCCCTCGCGTCTTGCCATATCATTTTGTGTAGCTGAAGTTGAAATCGCGCCTGGCAGCCGGATGCGAGCAAGTCTTCGGCCAGTTGGGTCTTATCGACGACACCCCATTCTGGAGAAATCAATACCTTGAAACGCGTATCCAGTTCATGACAGCGAATGGTGTCAATCGCCCACTGTAAGTCGCTGCGTGAACAAATGACAAACTTGATTTCGTCCGTAGCTTTTAGCTGCTCCAAATTGGACCACAGATTGCGGTCACATTCTCCAGAATCAGGCGTTTTCAGGTCCATGACAATGTGGGCAAGAGGGTGAAGTCCAGCAATAGAAACAGCGCCACTGGTTTCTATCAAAGGCTTGAAGCCGAGCTCGATAAGATGGTCGACCCAAGGCCAAACGGCCCTCTGGTGAAGCGGTTCGCCGCCAGTGATTTGAACCAGCTTGGTTGGCTGATCATGCAGCCAAGCCTCCAGGTCGTCAAAGGATTGCCAATGCCCGCCGTGAAATGCATATTCGGTGTCACAGTAGACGCAACGCAATGCACAACCGGTTAGTCGAACAAAGCTACATGGCAATCCCGCATGGAGTCCTTCTCCTTGAAGGGAAAAGAAACGCTCGGTGATCTTGAGCCGCGGTCGATAAGAAAAGCTTTCGCCGCGCTGCTCGAATCGAAGCTCAGAAACCGGAATTGGGGCCAAGTATGAACTCCAAACGGTCGCCAATTTCGTAGTCTTCCGGGATCGCTGTGTCAAACAAATTGGCATCGAGTTCGGGGTTCACCACGATATTGGCTAGGTGCAATTCAAACGTATCGCCATCTGGGGATGTTACTTTGATGCGGTAAATGAGATAGTCTTCATTCACCCAGATTCGAATCTCATCAATCTTCTTTTTCAATTTACGACGCTCGGGGTACAGCACCAGCTGTTGATCACCCGTTGTTTTGGTTTGGTCTACGCGACCGATGCTAAAAACTTTCAGCAGGTTGTGCAGTTGTTCTGTGATCAACATTTTGGTGAGGTCGGACTTGCGCTTAGGCATCTCAATGCGTTCGGCCCTTTTGTCTTTGTGGGAAATGGACACCATTTCTTCCTGATTAATTAACAAAACCAGTTCGCTTTCAGGATCGAACTCAAACTTCATGGCGTTGGGTTTGTCTAAGAAGAACGCACCAGTCTTTTCCATGGGTTCCGTGAGCAAGGAGATTTCCTTACGCTGCGTGAAGTCTGCCTTTAGGGTAGTGATTTGAGAGTTGACCTCATCAATGCGAGCCACCAGGGCTTCAAGGCCTGGGTCAATACGTTGATCTGCCCAAGCAAATCCCAGCAGTAATAGTTGAATCATCATGGTTTCCGTCCCAAAAGTCGTATCGCCAATGATGAGGCACAAACGATGCCAATCTCACCTATTTGGGCAGCCTCCACATCTAAGTTCATGGTGTTAAGGGTGTTCGCAGCTGCTTGACTGGCGACAGTCGAGGCCACATCTTAGCGGAAAGCCGCCATAGATGCCAGCTCAATCGAAGATGAAGACCCTCGACTGACCTGTTTTGTGGACACACAATTCCCTGGAATCGCATGCTAGACTTGCGGCCATGAAAACGGCGATCTGTATGCTATTCATCTGCTCGGCTTGTGGCTATCGGGTGATTCGATGGGATGAGCAGGAGGGTCGTACTTTGTACATCGCGCCTGTAGAGGTGGTATCCGAAAGTGCGCCCTTAGCGGTCAGGTTTCGCGACGCATTGCGAGAACAATGCCTCACCAAAACCAATTTGGTGCCCGTAAACCGAGAGCCCTCCGACTTGATGTTGATTACCAAGGTTGTGACTTACCAAGAACATGTAGTCGCCACGGATGTGGATGGACGTACCAGCCGCATGCAGTTTACGGTGAGTGCTAGTTTTCAACTCGTTAATGCTGAAGGCGAAACGGTTTGGCAGCTGCCTGTTTACCAGTTTTCAGAGCAGTACCAGTTGTCTAGTACGAGTGCGGTTTATCGGGATGAATCCAAATCGGTTCAGGACGAGGCGTTAACCGATGTGGCGGATCTCGTCATGACCAATATTGTTTTGGCTTTGATGGAGCAGTGATGTCGATTTCGGCTGTTTTGGCGCGTATTCAGAAAAACGATTTGCACCCTGTGTATGTGATTTCGGGAGACGAACCTTGGTCCAAGCGTAGGCTCCTGCAAACGTTGAAGTCAACGGTGGTGGATGAAAGCATGGCCGACTTCAATCTGGAACAGGTGAGTGGAACCGAGGTACACGGTGTTGCGGTGGTTGATGCCGCCGGCATGTTGCCCATGATGGCCGATCGACGTCTGGTCATCGTAGAGGCCGCGGACAAATGGAAGTCACCAGACTGGGAAGCCTTGAAGCAATACGTGCAGTCTCCTGCCGATACGGCATGCGTGGTGATTGATCTGGGTACGGGGCGATTGAAGCCATGGATGAACGCATCGAAGAATGTAAGTGTCGTTAAGATCGCTCGACCTAAACCATGGGAACTTGCGGATTACGTGGCTCAGCTCGCCCGCGAACTAGGCCTGAAGCTGGATCGCGATGCTGTCACGTTGATGGCTGAATATGCGGGTGACGAATTGGAGAAAATCGTTCGTGACCTTGAAGTGTTGGCCTTGTACAAAGGTGATGATCCAAAAATCACGGGTGAAGACGTTGCGGCCTTGTTGGGACGAACACGCAACGTGACACAGTGGGAATTGAACCAATTAGTGGGTACGCGATCGTTGGGTGAGGCATTGGTCAAAGTGGGTGATATCCTTGCCAGTGGCCACGATGCAATCGCGTTGATGGCAGTCGTAATCAATCACATGAGACAGCTGTGGCAGGTCAAAGCACTGATCACTTCAGGCATGAGGGATCGCAATGCCATTGCGCAGGCAGTGGGATTACCGCCCAAGATTGCAGGAGACCTGATGAGCCAGCAGGCCCGTTTCTCCAATGTGGAGTTAAGGCAAGCATTTTCGGTTTTATCGGCTTGTGATTTGCAATTGAAATCGGCGCGTATCCGACCTGACGTCATATTGGATCGGGCGTTAGCCATGATCATGGCACGGGGCCCTTTTGCCCCGCCAGATCGATCAAATCGTCAATAAGGCCAAACTGAAAGGGCGTTCGCGATTTTTTCAAAGGCTTCGCCCGGTACCAGCTTGAAACCCATCTCCTCCCCGGACTTTGGGTGAGGAAATTTCAGTAGACCCGCGTGTAGCATGGGGTATTCGGGCATCGCTTCGAATTGCTTGACTAGAGCCATGTGTCGTCGCCCCCCATAAAGCGCGTCGCCAACCACAGGATGATCCAGATGGGCCATGTGCACGCGGATCTGGTGAGTTCGCCCGGTGAGGATGTGAATATTTACTCGTGCTGCTTCTGGATACAGCTCAACAACTTTGTATCGACTGTGAGCAAATCGGCCGTTATCGGTGTTGGCGGTCATGCGTTTTCGGTCGGTGGGATGCCGCCCTATGCGCGACTCCACTTCGCCACTTTCCGGGTCAGGTCGGCCCCAAACCAGTGCTTGGTAAACCTTGGTCACTTCACCCGACTGCCAGGCACTGGTGAGTGCCGCATGAGCAGCATCTGTTTTGGCGACGACCATCAATCCGGTGGTTCCGCGATCCAGTCGATGCACGATGCCTGGTCGGGTTCCACCGCTCTGGCTGAGTTGATTGAAGTGATAAACCAGGGCGTTGACCAGTGTCGTGTCTTTCACACCGGCGCCGGGATGTACCACGAGTCCAGCTTGTTTGTTGATCACGATCATGTGCGGATCTTCGTAAACGACGTCGAGTGGAATGTTCTGGGGAATGATGTCGATTTCGACTTCGGGTTCCGGTAGGGGCGTTTCGATGACTTGTCCGTCCTGAACGCTAAAAGAGCCTTTGCGCGGTACGCCGTCTACGCGCACGAGGCCGTTTTTACAAAACGCTTTGATCTTGGTGCGGGAAACATCCTCTAACGTGTCAGCCAAATAGGCGTCCAGTCGCTCGGGCCAACGGGTGCGAACGGTGAGTTTGATGTGCTCTTTCATGATGCCTTTCGCCGATGGAAATAGAAAATAGCCGCAGTGACAAATACGCAGGCAGCAATGATTTGAGAGGTACTCACGCCAAACCAGATTCCGCGAATCTCATCTCCGCGCAAGAATTCAATCATGCCTCGGCTCAGTGAGTAGAGTGCGAAGAATGCAAGGGCCACCTGACCCTCGAATCTTCTGCGTCGCAGTAGCCACCAAAGGAATCCAAACAAAAGCAAGGCATTCAGGCTGGAAAGGGGTTGCGTGGGAAAAAGTGGAATGCCCGGAGGTGCGTCGCAGTTCTCGGGAAAGATCAAATGGAAAGGACCGTGGTAGGGCTGCCCATAACAGCAACCTGCCATTAAACAGCCGACACGACCGAAAGCAATGGCTAGGGCCACAAATGGCGCCATGATGTCGATGCTGTCCCAAACTGGTAACTGATGCTTCTTGATGTACCAAATGGCTCCAGCAGAACCGGCTATGATCCCGCCATACAAGACACCGGCAGCTCGAATAGTACCCAAGATCTCTCGTGGATTGGCCAGGTAGTCATCAAGATCCACCAGAATCAACAGAATCTTGGCGCCCAGCAGGCCTATCAATAGGGTGACCACTGCGAGGTCCACCATCTTCTGACCATCGCGACCCATGCGGTTGGCTTCGCGCTTCAGTAATGACGATGCCAATAAGAACCCAGCCACCAACATCACGCCGTATGCGGGAAGCTGGAACCAGCCAAAATCAATCAGAATGCGATGCAATGTGAGGCTCCTTCGAACTCTGCCAGACCGTAATCGCCAGCCCGAGGACAATAGCCCAATCTGCGATGTTTGTCACGGGTAGGGGCTTAACGTGTATGAAGTCGGTGACCCATCCGTCGGCCATTCGGTCCCATAGATTGGCGATTCCGCCGCCTAGCATCGCCGCCAAACCCATATCCAAAGACCGCTTGAGTTCGCGGCAACGGAGTCGGTAAATTAAGACCAAGACCAAGCCCACGCTGACCAGGCTGTTCTGTACGACGGCTGGCGCCAATGGTACCAATCCGAATAGCAAGCCGCGGTTCATGTACGAACCGATCATGAACCATCCGGGTACTAATGTGATGATGTCGCCGTGTAGTTGATGAACAGCTGCTTTGGTGGTGATGTCCAGGGTTACAACGCAGGCTGCAACCAGGAAGAACACCAGCCAGGAACTACTCTTCTTCCTCAAAGAACGCGGTGAGGTGGTCTTGAATAGCCTGTATCTCATCGTCGTCTGGTTCGAAGTAATCTTCGCCCTCCACACGCAGGACAAACATCATATCGCCTTCCTGAATGCGATCGGACCAGGCATCGTTGTCCGCATCTTGGAGTTGTTCCACATCACTAAGTGCCGCCATTAATGCGTAGATGCGGTCCCCAATTTCAATGCGATCCAGGATGACATACTCCTCGGTGGCACCGTCCTCATTTTCCAGCTCCACTACTTCCAGCGTGAACTCATTCGAGTCATCAGTCATGGCTAGCCTCCTTGGCGCACCAAAGGTACCATGGAACCAGACTTTCGGCACGGTTTATTGAGGTGCCCATTTTTTTGGAGGTATGGTCGTGCAGTGGCAAGCGTCTATTTCATGGCTCCAATCGGGCGGTGCGTTGGCTTACCCAACGGACACCTTGTGGGGATTGGGATGTCGAGCCGATGATCCAGGGGCCGTATTGGGTTGTTTGTCGCTTAAGGGTCCGGACCGCCAAGCCAACTGTTCGGTGATCGTTCCAATAATGCTATTGCACGAAATCGCCGATGTACCCGATGATATTGATCGCTTTCTTCCGGGTCCCTACACGTTGATTTTGCCTTTGAAAGACAAGCGCTACAGGCACCTCGCACAGGGCGAAACCATTGGTGTGCGACGACCTGACTGCCCTGACCTGTTGCAAACGGTCGACGCCTTGGGCGTTCCGCTCGTTACGACGTCTCTGAATGCGCATGGACAATCTCCCGCGCATGACCTCTTGGAAGCGAAACAAGTGGCTGAATCTTGGGGCATCCCCTGTATCGAACAGTCGTTTGATGCGGTTGGCCCATCGACAATCCTTCTGTGGCGAGATGGCTGGGAAGTGTTGCGCCGAGGTATTGGCATCATGCCATAAATATGCTTGATTGGGCCAATCGAGGTGCAGGGTTTTTTATGAAATGCTTTGTTGATCGTACGGATTGGTCGAATGCTGAACATATCAACCACGCTTTGTGTGAAGAAGGCGAGTGGGTCTTCTGGTTTCCTGACTCCGATTGCGATTGGCAAGAAGAGTCCTTATTCCTTGTGAGGCGACGCTTTCCAGATATTGAGCCTTTATTGAAGGCTGAAAATGAACATGAATTCACCTGGCATAAGGCATCGCGGACCTATCAGAGTGTCTTGCGCAATCCTCGCGTGGACGAAGACACCTATGCCACTAGGCAGGCACGTCTGCGACTTAATCCACTGCGCTGGTTATTTGCCTATCCGAGCGCCCACCCCTTGGTCGTGGGTGGCTTGGGGGTGGTTCTGTACTACTCTTTCGTGACCAGTTTCTGGTTCTTGGCAGGCGCTGCCCTTATTCTGGTGCGTTACTACAAGTTCTGGGTCCATGTGTTGATGCAATTTCGTTTGGGCTATTTGTGCCCCGGCATTGTTGTCGCTGTTGAACCCAACATCTTGGTGGCGTTTGCCACAGATATGGCCAAGGGTGATGGCGCATTTCCCGTACTCAAAGTTGTTCAAATACCTAGGAGAATCATGGGTAAAGCCGTTAGGGTGGGTATGCGAGTGGTCGGAGCTGCATTCTACTTTGAACTTCGAGACAATCGCCCGTTTTGGTGTGATGTGGAACCCTATATCGCTCAGGCCGCCGTCGGCAAAAAGGTGCGGGAACGTTCCTTGGCTCGCATAGCGTTTGAGGAGTGGAACGAACTGGACCGCCAAATCAAACAACTCCCCAAGCTAGAACCGGGTTTGTTTCGGGTGGACCGAGAGTCTTCCAGCTGGAGTCGGCCTTTGGTCGGTGATCAAGGAACTACTTGATTGAGCATGCCGTCCAAGTTGCGATCCAACCCAAGCCTCCGGCCATTGCCCCAAGGTGTGCAGGTGAACGTGATTCGATCGGCGCCGTCCTTAAGCAAAGCGATTAACGATGGCGCATCCAATGCATTCTGGTCAGAACGATTACTGTCGAAAAGACCCGAGTCGTTCATCAACCATCCGGTTTCCTGGTCGCTGATGACACTGTGAGCAACTAGGTCGCATTCTGGGATGGGATCCATAACCAATGCTCGTTGCACCATGAGTTCGATGCGCGCAAGTGCAGCGGCTGGAGGATCGATGGAGACGGTGATCTGTTGACCTACGATAGGGGCGTTCTCGGTTGGAAAGGCGAATAGGAACTGGCGCAGCGCATGAACTTGTTCTGTTGGAATCCCTAGATCGGCCAGTAGATAGTTGCCAGAAGTGGCGCCGTTGTGGTTGTAACCGAACCCGCGTATCTGGGGACCACGGACGGGCGGCTGATTGAAGCCCCAGCCGAACATGCCCACTTTCTGGTATTGGTCGCGGAAATGTGGGATTTTGAAGTTGCGCTCACCGTCCTGACCGTTGTCAGACATCAAACCTGTCGTACCCAAAAGACCTCTTTGTGGGTCGATGGGATGGCAACGGACGCACACTTCCAATTGACCCGTCTGAACGCGAACCACGCCTTTGTGGAAGAGCTCCGATCCCTGTGCTTGAACATCAGTGAGCTGATTGTCCAAAGCGCGTATGGGGTTGGGTGGATAGGTCAGAGCCATAGCAAATGCGGTGAAATCTGCCATCTCCTCGTCGCTTAGTTGAGACTCTCGAGCCATCAAAGCTTCAAATGCCTCGTTGAACTCTTTGAACGCGGCCTCTTCAAGTGTCTCATCCGGCGCGCGATCTGTGCCTGTTCGGTCGCCACGCCAGTGCATGGGGCCATGGCCCTTTGTGCCGCGCATCGATTGTGTGGTCATGGGCCCTTTCATAGGGTGAAAACGGTAAGGCGCCACAGGTGCGCTGGTATTCATGAATGTGTTGGGAATCGGCTTTGTCTCTCCATCGGGATCACCCAGATCCCATGCCAGCGCGTCGGTGTTGCCAAACACATGACATGTGGCGCAGCTGTCGTTCCCCCGTGACGAGGTGTATTCGGCGTCGTAGAGAAAACGGCGTCCCCGAACGACCGCCTCTGGTTCTGCGGAAAACATGTTCAAGTGATCGATTTCGGTCCAGTGCTCCAGGTCGACGGTTGAAATACCATTGTCGTAGAGGGTATAGACGTAGGCTACGGGCAGTTCCGCGTGTACAGCAATACCACATGAACCGCCTGCTGAAAGTGGGATCAGCGCCTCGTGGACAGCGCTGCCTTGCGCAAGTGAAGCAGTGGAACACACGCCTAGTTTTGTGGATCCCAAAGCACAGACTAACAAGAAGTCGCGATATATGGCCATACTGGTGGGGGTGGACAGGCTGAGCGCTCGATCGGTTGCGCTGCCAAATGTCTGGCTGTAGTCCAGGTGGGGATTGATGTCGACGGGTTGAGCTTGGTCATCGCGGATCAGGGTAATTCGGTGATCGGCGAGATGACCGCGAACGGTGGTTTGGGCTCGCGCAGCCATGCCCGAAAAGCGCACCTGATTGCGGGCTTCGGTATTTGAGGCATACAGCATACCGTCCTTGGGGTCTACGACCATGTTAAAGATCACAGTACCCACGCCTGAAACCTGCCGTTTCACAGTCAGTGATTGGGCATCAATGACAAACACATCGTAGTCAGGCAGTGAAAAAGGTATGCTGCTGTTGAAGTTCGTTCCCTGTTCGTCGACCCAGTTTGTGTCGTTGTACTTGAGTATGAGTCCCGTATCTGGGGCTGGTACGCCATCAGCACTATCGCGAGGAGGCGGCTTAGATAGACCAGATGGACCCACGACCGTGGTCTGGTTACCCGATAAAAAGACCGCTGCGTAGACCAAGTCGCCGCTGGCGGAGGCAGCAAGTGCCCTCGGCGTATCACCGAAGAGGGTCAAGATGAATGCAGGTGCTCCGCCCGGTTGTTCACCCAGATTGTCCACATCAAAAACCCAGACGTCGGCACGCCCCTTTCCAGCTGCTTCAAGATCGACTTCGGCCCTGTTTTGGCCGCGGTGCGCACAGGTGATGAACGCCCTTTTTTTATCGGGACCCGCGAAGACGATGTCTCTAGGCTCATCGCCAACCCAAAGGGTCTGCGTGATCCGGGGTGGCGCACTTTGGATATCCACCAGACTCACGGAATCTGAGATGTGGTTCACCACCCAAATCAATCCGTCGGGTGCCTCGGCGACAGCGACGGGGTCTATGCCCACCATGATCGACCCTTGAGGCCTCAGATGACCAACCTCATCGATTTCAAACCATTCCAGCCGTGCATCAGGCAAATTGGCTGCGACTAACATCGACCCGTCCCGAGCCATTGCAACCGGTCGAACGGGCCCACTTTCAAATAGGGTGGTTGACTGGGGGCCAAACTCAGGTCGCGGGCCCGGTAATTGTGTACCTTGTGGGGGTCGCGGATCGGAAGGCGGTGGAGGCGTCGTGGAATTGGGTTCGGAATCACTGCTGCAAGTGAGCAGCATCAAACATGCGATGAACCAACCATTACGCACGACATCACTCCTGGTCTATTGGAACCACGACCATTAAGTACGATTGGATCATTGTTGATTCGAATCCTAGAACTTGAAGTTCTTGATATTAACGCCGTGTTGCTTGAGGTTCAGTATCTCGCCAGCGATCTTGGTCGTCAACAACAGCTTCAGGTGGTCGCGATTCACTTTGCGATACCCAAATGGCGGCAAAACCTTGAATCGTTGAGGATCTGCGTTTTGCGAAAACGTCAAATCAAAATCCATCATCAAATCGTGTCCCTTCTGCGAATCGAAACGCAAGCGCAAGCTCTTGAGGACTCGTTGGGCATCGAAATCCAACACGAGCTCTCCGGCACCATCAAAGCCTACGGAATTATTGTGGATTTCCATACGACGAGGCAGATGCTCTCGGTCATAGTCGATATTGATATTGGCGTAGATGTTGTCATCGATGTTGGTGTAGAAGAGTGCGGCGGGTAGGTAGTTGTCGGCATAAATCCATACTTCATAGCCTCCGTCGTACCAGAAGGTCCACAACTTCTGTATCGGGATGGGGCCTTTTTTTGGGGCTTGATTGTAGGTGGGCTTGAAGATGCGAACCACGTGCACAATACGACCGGCATAGTATCCGGTACCGCCGTACACAAACCGATAGTGGCCACTATCCAGAATCTGAGATTTCACCTGACCCAATTTCTTGAGGATCAAACTCTGAAATGATTGGAGATTGGCGTTCTCGTTGCGCGTGCGCAGAGGCTGGTCTGCATAGGTTTTGAACTCGTGGCTCACGGTGGCCTGTATCGTTTGGTTTCGAATCATAAAGATATCGCCAAGCCCTCCCTGAAACTGGTAACGATACATCCCATTAGGTGTGATCTCACCTTCTAGGCGAACATCGAACTGAACCTGAGCGTCGGATTTGGCGCTTTGGTCAATGGCCTGAACCGGCATGTCAAAGTCCATCAGACCGTGTACTTCCAGCAGCGACTTGTTCGCATATCCGTCGCCAATCAGTTGGTTACCAATGGCTTGAAACGCCTTGGAGATGATGTCGAATGCGTTGTGATCGGGAAGCCTTGAGACTTCATGAACGATCGGACCATTTTGATGGGCGCGACTTGGAACCGCTTCGCCTTCTTGCAACATCAAGAACGCCGTCGCATAAACAAGAATCATGATTTAGCCTCTTTCCAGTTGGGCGCATGTCCCATATCAACCGTCAGTGGTACCCGAAATGATCCCGCACCTTCCATAGCAGTACGCAACAACTGAATCGTTTCGTCTAATTGACTGTTGGGGCACTCCACCACCAGTTCATCGTGAACCTGGAGCAATAAACGCGCTTCTAGGCCTTTTTCTTGGGCTGATCGATCAAAACGGATCATGGCTTTCTTAATCACTTCAGCGGCACTGCCTTGGATCAACGTATTTACGGCAAGCCGCTCGCCTTGTCGCTGAAGATTCTTGTTGCGCGAATTGATTTCTGGCAGTGACCTGCGCCTTCCATATAGCGTTCTCACTTCGCCTTCTTCTCGAGCTTGATCAATCACCTTCTGAATGAACTCAGGGACACGAGGCATCTTGGCGAAGTAAGTTTCGATATATTGCTTGGCTTCTTTTCTCGAAATCCCCAGTTCCTGTGCCAATCTGAAGTCACCCATACCGTAGATTAGGCCAAAATTGATGCTTTTTGCGGCACGTCGCATATCGTCGTCTACCGCATCGCGCGCTACCCCCATCACCTCCGACGCGGTTCGACGATGGATATCTTCGCCACTCATGAATCCATCGATCAAAGTGGGGTCCTCAGAAAAATGCGCCAACAATCTCAATTCAATCTGCGAATAGTCGGCTGCAATCAGTGACCAATCGGGTTCGGTCACAAATGCTGCGCGTATCTCGCGACCCAACTCAGTGCGGATAGGGATGTTTTGTAGGTTGGGATCGTTCGAGGAAAGACGTCCCGTCGCGGTCACGAATTGGTTGAAGTCGCTGTGGACTCTGCCTGTTTGTGGATGCACCATTTCAGGCAACTTGTCCACATAGGTACTGGCGAGCTTGGTGAGTTCGCGAAAGTGGATGAGCTCCTTGGGTAATTCGTATCCCAAAGCCGCCAACTTTTCCAAGGTCGCCTCTGACGTGCTGTAGGACTTGGTCTTGGTCGTTTTCCCCATCACGGGCAGTCCCAACTTCTCGAACAGGATCGTGCCCAATTGTTTGGTGCTCTTGATGTTGAATTTCTGACCGGCCAGATCGTAGATCCTGCTTTGCAAGGTCAAGATGTCCCTGCTCAATCGCTGCGACATGCTCTTGAGAAACGATGTATCGATGCGGATGCCCCTAGTCTCCATACGCGCAAGTACGGGTATTAATGGCTGCTCGATTTCCTGATACACCCGTTCCAGGTCTAGCGACTTGATTTCGGGCTCCAAGACATCTCGTATTTGCAGGCAGATATCAGCGTCTTCGGCCGCATACTGGGTCGCCTTATCAATGGCGACCTGATCAAAAGTCAGTTGATCGGCACCCGATCCGCATACCTCTTCGAAGGCGATGGTTTTGTAACCCAGCCGAACCTCGGCCACGTCGTCAAGTCCGTGCTTGGTGCCAGTTGGGTTGATCAGGTAAGACATGGCCATGGTGTCGTGTAGCTCACCGGCCAGTTCCCAGCCGCGACACCTAAGGACACTCAGATCGAATTTGAGGTTGTGCGCATACTTTCGAACTTCTTTTTCGGACAGAAGACGCCTGATTTGGTTTTCGGCTTGTTGCGCCCACTCGGGTGTGTTGGTGCGATGACGCAAGGGCACATAGACAGCATCATGGGGTTCCGTGGCCATAGCCATGCCGACCACTTGCGCGGTGTTGGGGTCCAACGAGGTGGTTTCAATGTCAAACACCAACGATCCCTTCTTGCGGACCTTGGCACACCACGCTTCAAGAGACTTCAGCTTATCGAGGGTCTGGTATTCATGACTCGCTTTGTCGAGGTCGCGTGTGTCTTCATCCAAAAGGCTGTGGAAATTCAACTTAGTGAAGATATTGACCAATGCGTTTTTGTCGGGCGGGGTGAAGCGAAAAGCGTTGAGATCAAAGGGCAAATCCAGATCGGTCTTGATGGTTACCAGGGTGCGAATATCACTAATTCGATCTCGAACGGCCTCGAAGCCTTCGCGATACGACTTACGTGTGATTTCATCCAAATGCGCGTAGATGTTTTCCAGGGTTCCGTACTTTTCGAGCAGGTTCTTCGCACCTTTCTCACCCACACCAGGTACGCCCGGTACATTATCCGAACTATCGCCCCAAATCGTGAGGAGATCGATGATTTGGTCAGGTTTGCAGCCGAAATAGGCTGGAATCTCGGATTCGCCCATATAGTGGACGCCCTTGTTTGGGTCGAACATCACGATGTCGTCGCCGCGCACCAATTGAAGTAGGTCTTTATCGCCGGAAACGATGACAGCCTGTAATCCTCGCTCTGCGGCCTCTATGGCGAGAGTGCCAATAATATCGTCAGCTTCGTAGCCTTCTTTCAAGATCATGGGCACGCCAAAGGCTTGGATCAGTTCCTTGATCATGGGTATCTGGGCATTGAGATCTTCCGGGGGCGCATCGCGATTGGCTTTGTAATTGGGATCAATTTCTTTGCGAAACGTAGGGCCGGGCGTGTCGAAGGCGACGACCAGATACTCAGGCTTTTCTGACTCGATCATTTTCTTGAGTGTGGTGGTGAATCCAAAGGCTGCGCCTCGGTCAACATTGCGTAGGGCGTAGTACGACCTAAAGATCTGTGCGAATGCGTCAATAATGAAAAGCCGTTCCTTGGCCAAAAGCGACCCCCGTCAGTTAGGATGAGTCATCCTAAACCAACGGGATCGCGCTTGGCAAAAGGGTTACTGCTTTTTGGTGACCTCAGCACCTACGAGGATGGCTGTGCCGGATTGTTGCGAGCCTCTGAGGCCCAACACGGAGATCTTGGCCTTGCTGTCCTGGGCATTGATGACGTAATAGCAGTCATCACAGAACGGGAATAGATCGGATAAGACCACCAATTTCTTTTGCCCGGGCATGATGTCGCCCAGGGGCACCTCACTGGTCATCGCGTCGCCTTGGTTTTTGTGTTGACGTACCAGCACCTGTGCGGGCTGTTCGCTACCCAGATTCAAGACGGCGGCTCCGTCCCAAAAATTAGCGCTTTGCCGGGCTTCCATAGTAAACAGAGTGCCGAGTTCGGAACCTTTGTCGAAATTCGCCTCGGGCAAAGACGCGGTTAACGCGTTGGGATCGTTGATCTGCTGGTAGATCACCGAAATTTGTAAGTTCTGCTTATTGCCCTGTTCCAGCAACCCGATGTGGGAAATCTGGTCGGTAAACTCTGGCGTGAATAGAGATTGTGACTGGGGTGAATCCGAATAGATCGGTAGTTCGGCCCGCAAGCCAATTATCTGTAGCGGCCTCGCTGTGCCGTTGATATAGGCACCTGATGTGTCAAATCCCGCCACCCAAAGTGTGGAAGGTAGCGTGGGGAACTTGTTAAGGAAGGTGATCCACCCTTGAAAACCGCCCGCTTTCTTGGGTACATGCAGGACCCAACGTTTGATATCGCGATAGTCAGTTGAGATGCTTGTGGGGCCTGCATCTCGGGGTGGACCCACGATCACGGTGCCTGTGGATATCTGTTCACCATCTTTCGCCGTACTGGCCGCTTTGCGCATGATGTGGATCTCATAGGGGTCTAACGGAATGCCTCGCGGGATTCGGTACATGGAGGGATAAGACTCGGGCATCAGTTCTACTTCAAACGTAACCATGCAGTCTTCAACCAGTTGAACCACGTAAGACATGGGGGGTTCAACGGCTTTTGCCCATCCATCCGAGTTGGGATCGGGCAGATTGATCATGATCCGCAAGTCTTCGCTGACCCAGACATCTGACTCATTGATAAACGTAGGAGCCGTCAAGAAGCCGTTGGATTCAGTGGCGCTCAACGTCCGAACCGTACCCGTGATGGGATCAGTTTGGGAGCCATCAAAGCAATTGTTGCGCAATTCCACTTGAAACTCGGTGTTGCTGGGCACAAAAGCAACGGTCTTTTCTGTGTCATCGGCCTCGAATTGAATTAACTTTTCGTATCCAGGCGCACGGATGCTTGCGGTACCCCCAAACGGCCCTAGCTCGGTTTGCATGACGAAACTGTTGGACGTGATCTGAGAGAAGGTTAAGGAGTCTGGAGGCAGACAATTCTCACTGGGCGTGCGCACCAGCACACAAAGTTCGTCCGAATACTCCGTGCGAAACTCATCGCAAGCATTGAACAGGCAAATGATGTACTGCTTGTCAGGCGTCAACGTCAGCTGGTCAGACGTATTGAAGGAGCCGAAGCCCGGAGCCACCAGAAACTCCACAAAGGATTGATCATCCAGGTACAACCAGGCCCGCCCGCCAAATTGGCCAGCGTTCCAGCTGCCGACAAATGAAATGGGCGTCAACTCAGATGCCACAAATCCCGATGGATCGGTGCAAACCGAAGCCGTGGTAGCGGACCGGCAGTTGGGGCTACTGAACATGGTCCCACATGAATTGAAGAAACAGGCAGTGTACGTGGTTTCGGCGTTGAGACCACCAAATGTCGTTTGCACCGTGCCGGGACCCAGATTGCGTTCTGTAATCAGAGTACTCCCTCGTTTCAGTTCAACCTTGCCGCCTTCCATACCCATATTGACTTGGTAACGGATCGAGTCTGGCGTGATGCTGACCACATTAACGCCCGTGGGAGGATTGCAGCCCAAAGCGGGCGTCATGAACGTGAAGACGTATGAGAAACTGATTTCTGGCATGGTGCAGTCCATTTCACCGGGCGCGATACAGATGTTCTCAACGAATACATCGTAGGAGGTCACAGGCTGCAACGAAACCAGGGTTAGTTCCTGATATCCCGGAGGGGCATTGAGCATGCCGAGGGGCACGGTGGAGCCAGACTGATAAAACCGAATCTGACCCCCGCAGTCTTCGTAATCGACACCAAACGTGTAGGTCGTCGGGGTGAGTGCGACTTCTATGTGCCCCGTCGGCTGCGGGCATTGTGCCCAGATTTGCAAAGTACAAAGCGCGAGTAAAGCAGTCGAAGATATGTTTTTCATGCCATACCCCTCAGTTGACCTTGCTGACTTCGCTGCCCACAAGCAGCGCGGGTTCTTGAACGGTGGACCCTCTAAGCCCTAATACTTGAAACGAGCCCCCTTGACCCTGTTTTTCCAAGGTGTAGTAGGCGTTATCTGTGAAGGGTACCAGATCCGACAGCACGAACAGCCGTTTTTGGCCTGGCACAATGCTCCCCAAAGTGGAACGCGCGACCTCCTGGCCATCGGTCAATGACCTGAGCACCACATCTACCTGCGTATCCACTGGGGAGGTGAGGTTGGTGATGGCAACACCGTCCCAATAGGCGGTGCTTTTGCGCGCCTCCATGACAAATGCAGATCCCACCGTATCACCGGTCTGAAAGCTCTGCTCGGCCAGAGTCGCGGTCAGGCTGTCATCGGCCACGTTCTGATAGGTGACAGCAGCCTTGATGAAACGACGGCTGTTTTCCTCATAGAGCCCGATGTGTGATATTTGATCTTCCAGACTGGTTGGGAAGATGGCGGCACCCGATGTGACGCTGCCATAGATGGAAACGACGGGCCGTACGCCCAGCACCTGCACAGGAACTCGACTGCCTGGAACCAGGTTTCCGGCAGCATCGAATCCGGCCACCCAAACCACACTGGGAAGGGTTGGAAACAAGTTGTTGAACGCAATTTGGCCCGTAAACCCGCCCGCTTTTCTTGGTATGTGCAGGAGCCAGCGATCGATGGCTCTGAAATTATCAGAAATTGCTGGGTTGGCCGATGGTGGACCCACAAGCACGGTGCCTTGGGATGTGTCGCGCTTAAAGGTCTTTGTCTGCCGCGCTACCTGCACTTGGTAGTCGGTTTCGAATAGCGGGAATCGCGTTCGATAGAGATAAGGGTAATTGGCCTGATCGACAATGGCCATGAACAGCTCATCGCATCCTTTCATGATGCGAATGACATAGCGGAAGTTGACCGTGCCGGTCGGATCCAACCCGTCCGAGTTGGGATGGGGTAAAAGCACTTCTATGTAATGTTCCGGTGTCATCCAAATGTTGTCTTCAGTGATGAAACTGGGTGCGCTCAATGTGAGTGCTTGTTCGGTTTTCAGAATACTGTCACCGGTAACCGGAACAGATCGGTCGAGATCTTCTGGGGCGAGGTAGTTGGCTGCAAAGCTATTAAAACCAGAGCAAACGACACACGCGGCCGCCAAAATGCGGATGCTTATCAACGTGGTCCTCCAATTGTCAAACGAATGAAGCCTACCTGTTGATCAAAAGGCATGCCAAAGATTAGAAAGTATAGCGATATCCCAGGGTGAATCCCTCCAGGGCGTCTTGGGTATCCACATCGAATTGTACGGGGTTCCCTTCAAAGTCGGTGTAGGTGTAGGTGGTGGTGTAGTCGAAATCTTGGTACTTGTAGCCCAAGGAAATCGTACTTTGGCCCAATTGAATATTCCAGGAAAGTTCCCCCGTTGGACCGTCTGCGTCATCTGTCGCATATTTTTCAGTGGGAATGCTAGGACCCGAGATACTCAAGTCGGAAGTACTCAGAAAACCGTATCCCAATGAAATGACCAATGCGGACCGGAGCCGGTTAAGAGGCAGGGCTGCATATCCACCCAAGTAAACACCTTTCAAGTCCACGTCCGAATCTTGAATATGGATGCCGCTAGACTCGATTTGCGCAGAGGTCTCAATCATCTTGTAACCCACATTGACGCCGAATAGCTGGTTGATGGCGTAGTTAACGCCTAAATCCACATCGGCTTTGTCATACACGGCAATGGTCGAAAAGAGCGCATCTTCTACGATTTCGTAGTCGGAGACACCGTCCATCCAGTTAAGTGATAGGTTCCACTTACCTTTGGTGACCGCAAAGCTTACGCCAGCTAACGCGCCATCGCCGCTCTCCTTGCGGCTGATATCCGCGTTCTGTAAAGCAGTTTCGAAATCGCTGGGCCAGTACTTTACGCCTACGGAAAAACGCAGGTCGTCGGCTGCAAACAAAGCAGGACACAACACCAAACATATGGCAACTCGCAACATAAGAGGCCTCCAAGTGGGGAAAAGCTAATGAATTATATCAGGAGTTGCTTATCAAAAATGATGGCTCAATAAGTGATCACCAGATTCTTGGGGGCTTCTGGAATGCTTACTTTGGTGGTGTAGGTTCGTTGTACCAGTTGATACACCTGGCCGGAGGCTTCTTGGATCGTGAAGAAATACGTGAGCAATCCTTCTTTCAAGGAGCCGTGAGGTATTTGACCTGTGTACATGGTGCCACTACCGAACATTGGCGTCTGCGAGGTGGTTCCATCCTCTAAGGCCCAAACCAAATCGATCTTTTTGACTTCAAAAGGCGGCTTTTCTGAAAACTTGAGCGTGAGCTCGAAGGCTTCCTGTGACTTGGTAACCTTGTACTTTTTGTCACCATCATGCTTTAGGTTCTTACTCAGAAAGGCGAGGTTCTGAGCATTGATTTGCGTGACTTTTTGCCGGATGGCGTTTGCATGTTCGGTGTTCATGGTGCCGTAACTGTTGAGGTATCGTTGGAGCTCAGGGAGATTGCTGGAGTTGGCTACCTTCTCGTAGGCACTCTCTTCGGTCACTGCCGAATTGAGTTCGGCTAGTCGTGACTCGGCCTTTTGGATTTGGTCCGCGTTGGCCCATGTGCGGTAGGTGCCCAGGAAATCGGCGATTCGATCCACATCGTCCGTGACCATGGCTTTCTGGAACGCTGATGCTGTTTTCAATTGGTTGAGTCGATCCTCAACGGAAGCCGCCCATTGTGAGGTGGGGTAATTGTTCAGGAAGGACTCTAAATCGGCAACGTTGGATGACCGGCTGGCTCTTTGATAAGCCTCCGTCTCACGGATGTTGGCCAATTCTCGGCGGGCCAGCGAAGCAAAAGATCCTTTTGGATATTCATTCAGATAGTCGGCATAGGCGTTCTCGTTGTTCAGTTGCGAGGCTCGATTCCAGGCGGCCTGATCCTTCAACTCACGATCGAGTTTGGCCCTCTGCTCCAATTCCTCAGGCGTAGGCCCCTTGGGCTTCTCATTCTCAACGACGGGAACCGGATCATCCTCGCTGGGATCAGGTGTTTCCACGTTCTTCTCGATGGGTTTCAGTGCCGCCTCGTAGTTTGCGGGCATGGTTGTGGCCACACGCATCGTGGTATCGACAGGTTCATAACCCTCAAGCTTAAAGCTTAACCGATAGGCAGCTTCCGGGATCTTCTCCAAACGTTGGGTCATGGGGGTGTGACCCACGGAACTGCCATCCACAAACACTTCCGCACCAGGAGGCACCGAAGTCAGTCGCATAGTGTGCCATTCAATGGGAGGAGGTTTTTTGTCACCCTTCATCATTAGAGCAATCACTGCAATAGCAGCGACTGTCACCATGGCCATCAAACCCAACTTTGATTTTGATTGGTGTTCAGGCGCGCTGGCCACAGGATCGGGTTTCGTTGGCACGCGTGCATGGGTTTCAGTTTGGCTGGGGACCTTATCCAAGTCAGGGCCATGTGCTGCCTGAGTGGATGTGGCGCCCGGGCCGTGAGCCATGGTTTCCTGGTCTTCCTGCGGTTGGTAGAACAGTGACTGCGTAGAGATGACCGGTGTTTCTGCCGTAGCTTTGGGCAGCGGCCTATCTGCTGCGCCCACTAGCCGTCTCATCTCTTCGGCGAATTCGGTGGCACTTTGAAAGCGCTTATCTCTGTCCTTGTTAAGGACCTTAAGGAAGATGAGTTTGAACTGCAGTTTGTTGGCGTCAATCTCAGGAGGTACATACTCCAGGGAAGGCTGTCCATTGACGACTTGATAGAGAATGGAACTGATCGATTTTCCCGGAAATGGCAGTTTGCCTGTCAATAGCTCATGGGTCAGAACACCCAACGAGAAAATATCGGAACGGTAATCCACTTTTTCGCCGGCAATCTGCTCGGGGCTCGAATACGAAGGTGTGCCGACAAAAAAGCCGGTTTTGGTCATATGCTCATCGCCGATTTTGGCAATACCGAAGTCCATGATCTTGGCAATATGGTCTCGTGTGACCATCACGTTCTGCGGTTTGATGTCGCGGTGGATGATGCCGCGTTCGTGCGCGTAATCCAGGGCATCAGCAACCTGGGCGATGATGTGGATCTTCGTGTCGATGTCCAGTTTCTTGGATGACTTCATCCACTGTTGCAGTGTCTTGCCTTCCAGGTACTCCATGGCAATGAAAGGCATGGATTGTTCTTCACCCAGGTCGTAAAGAATGACGATGTTTGGGTGGTGGAGGCTTCCACAGATTTGTGCTTCGTTGAAAAACCTGCGCGTGAATTCCTTGCGCTCTTCCGACTCTTCTATGACATCGGTCTTAATCGTCTTAATCGCCACTACGCGTTGGATGGCGGGGTCATGGGCTTTGTAAACGCTGCCCATGGCTCCTTCGCCAAGGAGCTTCTCAACCGTGTAGCGCCCAATTGTAGTGGGGTGTCGACCCATGGTACTGCACCTTGGCTAGCTGATCTCTGCACAAAACAACAAGATGAATATTAGGTCAAGCAAGGCAGGTTTTCAACGAAACCCCTGCCAATGGTCCACCAATTGGGCGAATCCTTGCTTGACAATAAATAGATTCCCCCTTTTAATGACAAAAACAAAATGAGCGTTCGGTTTTTATGAAACAACACCTCAAATCACAGATGTCGCGCGAATTGATCCTGGAGGCAGGACTCACCTGTTTCTCGTCACAGGGCTTTCGTGGCACCTCGATGAAAGACATCGCACAGGTCGCCGAAATATCGGTGGGCAGGGTATACCATCACTTCAAATCGAAGACTGAGTTGTTCACCGAGTTGCTCGACCAATACTGGGGCGTGTTGGAGGATCCCAACAACCCCATCAATCAATTGATTCTAAATGCACGTTTTCCCGACGATATTCCCCAACTGGCTCAAGCCATCAAGGATATTGTGTCGCAAAACAAGAAGCACATCATGTTGATCTATGTGGATGTGATTGAGTTTCATGGCGAACACATCAATCGCGTGTACCGCAATATGGCAGCTAATTTCAAAGCAGCCTATCAGGAACGGTTTGACCAGTTGGAGCGCGACCAGGTGCTGCGTCCACAAGCCGATCCGCTATTTGCAGTCATGCTTACGTATCGGTTCTTCTTTCATTACTTTCTCGTAGAGTCCACATTTGGTGTGGCCGACCATTTTGGTTTCTCCAGCGATACCGTGATTGCCAAAACCAATGACTTGATTCTTCATGGCTTGTTGAAGTCCTGAGATGAAGTCTGGGCTGCACATCGCCCTGAGGGGTAAGGGTCGCCCTGTCTTGGGGCTTGCAGGTTTTGGTTGCTCGAACTGGATCTTTGATCATTGGACGGATCCCCTGTGCCGTGACCACTTGCTGATCTTGCCGGACAATCGGGGCATGGGCTTATCGACACCTGTTCAAGAGCCTTATGAGATGGACGATCTGGCCGCGGACGCATTGGGTGTCTTGAAGCAATACGCAAAGGAACCCGCAATCGTACTCGGTGTCAGTATGGGGGGCTTCATTGCGCAATTGTTGGCGCTGAAAGCCCCACAAACCGTCCAAGCACTCGTGCTCATGTGCACATCGAGTTCTGGCGAGCCCTTCGTGCCACTGCCCTATATGTCCCGAGAAGCCATGAAGCAGTTCTACGAGTTGCCGCCGAGGGAACGCGCCCTTCAGGCCATCGGTGCAACCACGCACCCCTCATTTGCACAAATTCAACCTCAGCGATTTCAACAGGTGGTTCAAAATCGAATGCACCATGCATCCAGTTGGTCACAAGTCTCTTTTCAATACGATGCCGTTCAGAGATTCATGGATCGGGCGGTTCCGCTTGAGCACATTTCCTGCCCGGTATTGGTGATGACCGGCGCCGATGATCGGTATGTGGACCCGCGAAACGCATCGATGCTAGTCGAGCGGCTGCCAAACGCCCGTCTGGTGGTCATCGAGAGGACGGACCACCTGTTTTTCCTGGAAGAACCCGAGAAGACAGTATCCGCAATATCGGAGTTTCTGGAGTCGCTACTATGATCGGGATCACGGCGTCGGCTGTTTGGCTGCCTCATGGACGCGAGGATGCTGCATTCGTGGCACGGCAGACCGGCATCCCCCAGTCTGTTGTTGCCGAAAAGATGGGTTTGGTGGAGAAATGCCGCGCTCATCCCGACGTGCATCCTTCAATGATGGCCATTGAAGCCGCTCGGGCCGTGCTTAAGGACACAGACCCGGAAAGTGTCGATCTACTTATTTGGACGGGATCCGAATACAAGGATTTCCCCGTGTGGTCCGCAGGCATTTTCGTACAGCATCAATTGGGATTGACCAAGGCATGGGCATTTGATTTAGCGGCTCGCTGTTCGTCGAATGTCGTGGGCCTCAGAGTCGCCAAGGATTTGATGCTGGCCCGGCCAGAAATAAGGAGAACCCTGCTTTGCGGTGGCCACCGAACGGGAGATTTGGTGAATTATCAGGACCCCGATGCGCGTTTCTTGTTCAACCTATCGGACGGAGGAAGTGCGCTCTTGCTGGAACGCGACGCGGGCAATCCCTTGTTGGAATCATCGGTGATCACCGACGGTGCCTTCAGCTTGGACGTGATCATTCCAGCAGGGGGCACACGCAACCCCAACAGAAACCCACTGGATACGAACGACACTTATCTTCGGGTACCGGATGTGGTGGGCATGCGGGGTCGACTGGCCGATCGATCCATCGAGAATTTCTTGCGCGTCATTCGCCAATCGTCGGCTGGTAAAGCGATTGATTTTCTGGCATTGGTCCACCTGAAACGCTCGGCCCATGATGCCATTCTTGAAGCACTTGGATTGGGTGCGCAGCAGAGCATCTATTTAGACCACTACGGTCACTTTGGCGCACCGGACCAGGTGTTGTCCATGGGTCTCGCAGAAACAGGTCAACTGACCGCAGGTGACCATGTGGTCCTTGCCAGCGCGGGCATCGGCTACACCTGGTCAGCCATCTCTCTTGAGTGGCGCCAACCCACATTTACATTGATTCAGGAGGCAACCCCATGAATGGATTGCGAGGAAAACGCGTCATGATTACGGGCGCCGCTCAGGGTATTGGGCTGGCGACAGCCGAACGATTCGCGCGGGAAGGGGCCGACTTGATGTTGGTGGATCTGGAAGTCCCTCAAACCCTAACGGTTGAAGGTCACTGGATTCGTGCGGATCTTGCCACATCGGAGGGCTTGAGCGCGTGTCGTGATGCCATGGAGCAAAAAGGCATTGACGTCTTGATCAATAACGCAGGTATCACGCGTGACGCTCAGTTGCTCAAGATGACACGCACGGAATGGGATAGTGTGATGGCGGTCAATCTGACCGCGGTTTTCGAGCTATCTCAGATGGCGGCGAAGCACATGGTGGCCCAGCAATTCGGGGTCATCCTCAGTGCATCCTCGGTGGTAGCGCATTACGGCAACTTTGGGCAGGTGAACTATGCGGCAACAAAAGCTGGAATCATCGCCATGACTCAGACCATGGCCAAGGAGTTAGGGCGTCATGGCGTCCGTGTGAATGCCGTTGCTCCTGGATTCATCGAAACACGCATGGTGCAGGCCATTCCCGCCAAGGTACTGGACAGCATTCGCCAAAAACCTGCACTCAAATGCCTGGGCCTACCGAAAGACATCGCTTCAGCTTACGCCTTTCTTGCCTCAGATGACGCGCGCTACATCACAGGAGCCACACTGAATGTGGATGGCGGCATGGTTTTGGGATGAGTATCCATTGGCAGGTTGCCGGTCCCGAAGATGGCATGCCCCTATTGCTGCTCAATGGGCTTTTTGCCGGGTTGGACAGCTGGGAACCCGCTATGCCTCATCTACACGAATTCCGTGTGTTGCGCTTCGATGCACGCGGCCAGGGCAAGAGCCCTGCTCCCCCAATTCCTTACACCGTGGATGATTGGTTGGCGGATTTGGAGCAGGTGCTGATTGAAAGCAAGTGGCCGCCTACTCATGTCGTGGGCATCAGTCATGGCGGATCCGTGGGACTTGCTTTTGCCGCATACAAACCCGAACGCGTGCTCAGTCTTGTGGCCGCCGACTGCTGCGCCAAGCTGTCGCCTCTCTTGAAACTGAAAATAAATACGTGGTTAGTGGCTCATCGAGTGGGTGGTCCGGAGCATCGCTTTGACATCGCCACACCCTGGGTGTGGAGCGCGGGATTGGTGAGGTCACAACCAGATCTAGTCGCGCATTACCGGCAACGTGCTGGCAGCCATTCAGACGAGGCTGTGGAGGGTCTACTGCAGGGTACCCTAGCCTGTGACGTGGATGTGCAAGGCATTCAAGCGCCCGTGCTGCTCATCTGCGGTGAGGAAGATGTGCTAACGCCCGCCTGGGAGATGCGCGAGTTGCTCAAAGAGATCGACAACAGTCGGCTGGTTGAAGTGCGCGGCGGCCATGCCAGTCTGCTTGAGTACCCGGTCATCTTCAGCGAAACCATTGTGCCGTTCTTAAGGGCCCGTCATGTGGAGTGATTTCATGGCCCATCATGGACGGTATCGGGGTGATCGGACCGCTGTCACCCTGATGCCGGACCGGCGCCAATTTACCTATGCCGAACTGGACCGACAGATCGATGATTGGGCGTTTGAACTGAGTCGCCAAGGCGTCGTACGTGGGGATCGGGTATGCATCCTGGCTAGCAACCGACTCGAACACCTGACCTTGTTCTTCGCTTGCACACGTTTGGGCGCGATTTTGGTGCCGCTCAATTTCAGGCTGTCGGAACATGAGTTAAACCAGACCCTGTCTGGTGTCAAACCCCGTGTGTCATATACCGATTGGCTGGATGGACGACCCGATGCAGTGACATGGCATACATTGGACACCCCTCCTCGTGTCGATGAGAAGTTTCCAGCTGTGGATGTGGCCATGGACGACGTGCTGATGTTGCTGTTCACTTCCGGTTCAACTGGCGAGCCCAAGGGCGTCATGATGCATGCGGGCATGCTGTTGTGGAATGCCATCCAAACCCAATCAGAATGGGGTTTTGAATCGGATGACGTCACCGTGATTCATACACCGTTTTTCCACACAGGTGGATACAACGTGACCGCATTGCCGCTACTGAGGGCCGGAGGTCGGCTGGTGCTGATGGACCGCTTTGAACCGCGCAACATGTTGACATGTCTGGTTTCTGAAAAGGTCAGTTTGTTTTTTGCCGTGCCTACCATGTTCCAAGCCATGGCGGAATGCGATGCATTTGATCGCACCGATCTGAGCCGCCTCAAGCTCTGCATCTCGGGTGGGGCACCTTTGCCAAAACGGGTCTTGGATAAATATCGCGGCAATGGGATCTTGTTGAAGCAAGGCTTCGGATTGACCGAAGTGGGACCCAACTGCTTCAGCATGCCCGATGACCAGGCAGCATTTCGGCCACTATCTGTGGGCAGGCCCATCATGCACAGTCGCGTTGAATTGCGCGACGATCAAGGGAATCAAGTGGCCCTGAGTGAAGTGGGCGAACTGTGTATCAAAGGACCCCACGTGTGCAAGGGGTACTGGCAAAAGGACGAGTTGTTTGCGGCGCAGGTGCAGGGTGGATTCTTTAGAACGGGCGATTTGATGCGCTGCGACGACGATGGCTACTTCACCGTGGTGGGTCGCATCAAGGAAATGTACATCTCCGGAGGAGAAAACGTGTATCCGGCGGAGGTCGTCGCCAAGATCCTCCAACATCCAGACATCAAGGATGCGGTGGTGTTGGCGATGCCCGATGAGCGCTGGGGCGAAGTGGGCTGTGCCTTTGTCCGAGTCGACCGAGAGATCGAGTTGAACGAACTGCGGGCTTTTCTCAACCCTTTGCTGTCGCGCTACAAGCATCCGCACCGGTTAATCTGTATGGACGCGTTTCCTTTGCTGCCCAATGGAAAGGTGGATAAGGCGGCACTGCAAAAGGAGTTGATGTGACCATTGCATGGCTCTTGGTAGGCGGTTATGTAGCCCTCACCTACTGGTTATCGTTTATCGGGATGAAAAAGACCAAGGACTTGACTACCTTTTCCGTGGGCGCCCGCGATATGAGCCCCTACCTGGTGGGTCTGACCATGGCGGCCTCAATCGCCTCAACCGCCACCTTTGTGATCAACCCGGGTTTTGTCTATGTGCATGGACTTTCTGCTTATCTCCACTACGGTGTGGCTGCATTCTTAGGCATTGCCGTCGCACTGATCTCCCTAACCGCGGGGTTTCGCCGTCAGGGGGCACAATATGGGGCCCTGACGATTCCGCACTGGATCTTTGCCCACTACGGAAGTCGCGCACTGGCCACCTTTTATGCCGTGGTCAATCTCCTGAGCCTCACTTTCGTGGTTCTCATCCTGGTGGGTTGTGCCTTATTAGCTCACACGCTTTTCGATGTCTCCTATCACGCATGTCTGACCGTGATTCTGCTGTTCGTCTTTTCGTACGTGTTGATGGGAGGCACCTATGCCCATGCCTACACCAATGCCTTTCAGGCGGTAATGATGCTGGTGATATCCTGTGTGTTGTTCTTTTCGGGGTGGGAGCATCTTGTGGGTGGCTTCGGAGATCGGTTAGTTGCGGTGTCCCAAGATTACGCGGCCGTATTCAACCCCTCGAGTAATCTTTACTACGACTTTATGTCGGTTTTTCTATCCAGTACCATCGTGACTGCCGCCCTGATGGTGCAGCCACACATCCTCACCAAAACGCTCTATCTGAAGGGCGATGGAGACGTTAGGCGTTTTCTCAGCACGGCGCTGGTAGCGGGACTCATTTTCACCGGCGTCCTGTTTGTGGGGTTCTGGGCGCGCTTGGATGGCCTTGAGGTGGTGGCGCAAGACAAAGTGGTTTCGCAGTACGTGAACATGACGTTTCAATCGGCGATGATGGGTTCGTTTATGAGGGCCTTGATTGCGGTGGCCTTGTTGGCGGCCGGCATGTCCACATTGGACGGCATTCTGGTGGCGCTTTCGTCGATGATCGTCAACGACCTTTACCTACCTCTGGTAGGTTCGTCCCAAGCCGATCGTGGACTGAAACTGTCCCGCTACGTGTTGGTGGGTGTGGGATTGGTGGCCTTCGCGCTTGCTTGGAACCCACCTAAGTTGGTGGGACTCTTCGCCCAGACAGGTGTGTATGGGTTGGTCGTAGCTACGGCCGTTCCCATTGGTGTCGGCGTCTTTTACCGACACAAAGTGCCTGCCTGGTTGATGGGTCTCAGCGCCGTTATCGGACTGTGCACGCATTTCGGTTTGATGCATTGGGGTGGCGTGGCCAATCCCAGTGTCTCGGCCACCTATGCGTTGGGTCTGTGTGTGCTAGTGACCAGTTTAATTTTGATGGGACTACGAGCGCGTAGCTGAAGGGGTTTCTATGTGGTGGATGTTCTTGTTTTGTTTGGGTGAACCCATCGCTATGCCTGCTGGTCACCAGATCCATATCGAGGTTCAAGGAGAAGGCAAACCCCTGCTCCTGATCCCGGGCTTAGGGGTGACCCATCACACCTGGCGCGAGGTGACCCCTCAGCTTGGCGATGAGTTCTTGGTGGTGATGATGGATTTGAGAGGGACCGGTGGCAGCACCGACAGTCATACGCCTTACACGCTGGATGGCCTGGCTGAAGATGCTATTGCGGTCATGGCCGAATTGGGACATGCAAGTTATGCGGTGGTAGGGCTGTCGCTGGGCAGTTTCGTGGCGCAACGCGTGGCCGAGAAGGCACCTGATCGGGTGGAGAAACTGGTGTTAATCGCTTCCACTTTGGGCGGCTCGGATCATGTGCCACCGGACGGCGATGTGTTGACGTACTTTATGAACATGAACCAATTGACACCTGAACAAAGGGTGGAGCAGGGTCTGAGATTGGCGCTTCATCCCGATTATGTGGCATCACACCCGGTCGAAATGGAGGCGATGGCCGCGTGGTCGTTGGCACATCCAGTGAATCCTCAGGTGCTATCCAAACAAGCGTTTGCCGGGGCCACCTTCGTGGCAAATCCAACAGCGATTAAGGCGGAAACGTTGCTGATCCACGGGGCAGAGGACCGGATCGTACCGGTAGCCAATGCACGTAAACTAGTGGCTGCCCTTGCTAACGCCAAACTTCAGGTGATCAGCCCCGCAGGCCATGCCTGCCACATCGACGCCGCAGAAACGGTGGCAAATAGCCTTTTGCAGTTCCTCAAATAGGTAGGGTTGAGCGTGCCGTCAAATTCGATTTGTGGGCCGAAGGCTTTGAGGCGTTAAAAGGTGTAGGCTGCCGTGAAGGTGACGGTGGTGGGGTCGCCGAAGAACGACAGCGTGGAACCGCCCGGGGGACCCAGAGTGGGGAAGTTGTATCCGCCCACTTTGTAGGTTTCGTCGGTTAGGTTCCTGCCCTGTAAACTAAGCGTCAGGCGCCCATCCATGATGGTCCACACCAAGCCAGCGTTTAGCAGAGTGGCGCTGTCGGGATCCAACAGCGGCAAAGCGTCTTCGAAGATCTGGTAAGCACCTCGGTAGGAGACATTCACGAGTGCTGTGAAGAGGCCCGTCTCACCGGTGCGCATGGCGTAGTTGAAGCCCAGGTTCCCGGTCCAGTCAGGTGTGTGTGGGATGTCCTTAGAGTCCGAGAGATCAATCGGGTTGCCTTCCAGATCGAAGCCCGGGAAGTCGACGAACTCAGCATCGGTGTAACCCACATTGAAGTTGATCCCCAGTTTGTCGGTAGCCTGCGAAAACAGTTCCATCTCAATCCCCTTCATCTCAGCATTGCCTGCGTTCCTCAAGAGTGATTGGAAGGTGTCATCCACGCCATCGCCATCGCTGTCAATGGCAAATTGGGTGGTGACCTGGATATCCTGGTAATCGGAAAAGAAGACAGCCGTATTCAGCCGTGTGCGACTTCCGATCATCGTTTTCATGCCAAATTCAAAAGCGTCGACTATTTCTGAGTCGTACCCTTCCTTGGTTAGAGGTGCGGCTTGTGCATTGCCGCGCATGTCGAAGCCGCCACTTTTGAAGCCGCGGTTGTAAGCAAAGTAGGTGAGCGTATCGTCGTTGGGCGAATAATTGATGCCAAACCGCGGTGTCACTTCCGAAAACGAGCGGTCGTTGGTGTAATCCGTAACTGCTCCTAGGGAAAAAGCCGCATCGTTGCCAAAGGTGGGGCTGCCCAAACCGAGGAAGTTCTCGCGCAGGACGTAGACATCCTTGTCGTCCTTGGTATAGCGAGCACCCGCCACCATGCTCCATTGATCGTTCCACTCCCAAGTCACATCGGCAAAAGCGGCAAAGCTCTTGGTTTCCACGTCACCGGCTTGAAGAATGGTGAATCCGCCGGCCACTTGTGAGAGCACCACATCAAACGCGCCACTGGCGTCTCCATCCAAATAGTACAGCCCGGCGATGCCGTGGATGTGATCGCCATCGAACTGGAGCTGAAACTCCTGGGTCAATTGATCATCGTCATAAAAGGCAGGCACATCGAAATAGGGTTCTTCGAGCGAATCGAAATCGATGGGTGTGTCGGTGTGTCCATCGCGATGGGCCGTGATCGATTTGAATGAATACTGGTCGTTGATGATCCATTGCATCATCAGCGATTGGCCGCTGGTCTCGACTGAGTTCTCATGACCAATGCCAGCGTAGGAGTCGTAGATGTCGTCCCACACCTGTTGACTACTGGGGTCATTCGGATCTTCGGGTGTCACGCGATAGCCCTGTTTGGAGTTGGAGTCGTCACGCAGTTCATCTAAGGCCAGACGCAGAAAGAAGCTGTCACTGGGTCTGTATTCGAGGGATAGGCGTCCGGTAAGCATGTCCTTGTTGTAGTTCTCTTCACCGCTTGGTAGGTAATTACCGAACCCATCGCGCTGCAGGACGGCTACAGATCCACCGATGATCAGGGCATCGGAACCGAGCGGAGTGTGACCACTCACCACGAGATCGGTTTGCGTGTAGTTGCCCAATGCCGCTTTGATCTTGCCGCCCGGAGTAGGGTCGTAGGCTTTGGTGACATATTTGAGCGCACCACCAATGGTGTTGCGTCCATAAAGGGTGCCTTGGGGTCCGCGCAAGATCTCAATGCGGTCCACATCAAACACTTCCAACATGGCGCCTTGCGGTCTGGCTATATACACGTCATCCACATACACGCCTACACCCGGCTCGAAACCCCAGAGCGGATCGGCTTGGCCGATCCCGCGGACGTAGGCGGTAAGCGTGTTGTTGGTGGCGCGGCTAGGTACCAGGGTCACGTTGGGCACGTGCATCTGGAGTTCGTTGATGGTCTGTGTGCCCATCTGTTCGAGGGTTTCGGCCTTGAACGCACTCACGGCGAGCGGTACGTCCTGAATGGACTGTTCACGGCGTTGTGCGGTGACCACCAATTCCTCGACATAGGTGGGTTGTTCCTGTTTCTTTTCTTCTGTCTCGTCTTGCGCCGCCAAGGGCAGGCACAGACAAGCGATGACGAATAAACGTGTCACGTGATACCTCCGCATATAAAAAAACCAAACGTTCGTTTTGTTTTAGTGAAGTCTGTGACCCATGTCAAGCTTTTTTCAGCGCCGATCAAGGCGATGAGGCAATTTGCAGGTATTTCATGGATGCACGGCGGCGTTTATGAGCGATAGGCGAAAAGACCGCGAAAAGGAAACGCGAAAGGGATCCTGAAGTGTGGTATTTCGTTGTCCGCTGAAAGGGACTATCGTGTAATTTTAGGAGGCTGATAAATACATCCACGGATAATCTAGCTTGCTTAAGAATGTGAGAAAGCGTTGAGCGTTTGATAGGCTTATGTGCAGGAATCGTTAGGTTTAGTGCCTCGTCGATAAGCTCCTTTTGAAGCCGAATATGGCTACCGCGTTGACGTATCACAACCCACCCTTCCTCTGCAGGGCTCTCACGACAGCATCATCATTGACACTGGGAACTTTGGTCACAACGCTATGTTTAGTATTTCTGAATTTGGATACAGAGATGGGTCGTCATCGACCGGCTCTAGATACTATTCAATAGCTTCCCGAATATTGTTGAGTACTTCTTCTTTTGAATTGCCTTCGCTGATACACGCGGGCAGTGCGGGCACATACGCTGTGTAACCACCCTCTTCACTGGATTCAAGCACAACCTGATAATTCATAAAGAACCACTGGGGTTTATATTAAATAGGATTCTCGCTTGCATCATGACTTATGGGAGTGTAGAGAGCATCTGTACCTTGTGACCTTATTTGAGCAGGCTGACATCTTAGGCAGAAGGTGGGCTATATGTGCCTTATGATGGGGACGGGAGAGCACGATGAGCAGAATTGCACGTATTAAGCCCACGGGTGATCGACAAACCTACTTTGCGATGAACACAACCGTGCGTGAATTGCCCTTGTTCCAAGATGAGAAGACCAGATCATGGATCTATGACGAGATACTGGCGTTTGCATCGATTTACTGCATTGAGCTTCATGCCCTGTCCATACTGGAGAATCGTTACCTGATGGTGCTTACCGCGCCTTGTGACTCGTTGTCCAAGAATGAAGTGAAACGCCGGTTCGAACAAGCCCAGCAGCGTTATCGACACCCAAAACGCTGGGGAGACTGGTTTATGGACGAATGGGGGAAGCGATTGAACGATTTATCTGGATTTATGCGCGATGTGAGCCTATCGGTGGGGCGCTACATCAACAAACGGGACCAGGTCAAGGGTCGGATTTGGGGCGATCGCTTCAAGTCCACCTTGCTAGATCAAGGCGTGGCACTGCTCATGTGCATGACACATGTGGCGATGAGCCCGATGCATGACGATGCTGAGAGAAGCGTTGTGGATTATCCCTGTTCATTTGTCGGCCGGATGCGTCATGCATTATCGACAGGCATTGCAATTCCAGCACTTGGAGGTCTACCGGGATCTTCCGAGGACAGACTGACCTGGTTTCGGCAGTTCGCCGAACACCTTCAAACAGGCCCCACCGATTTAGACGACTTGCAAACCGCTTTTCCATACCTAGAACCCAAACTCTTTCATGAATGGGTCACGAAACGCCAGGACTGGATCTACAGAAGCCTGGTCTTAGGTAGCGAAAGCTACTGCAGTGAAATGATCGATCGACACAAACTGCAGAGTCCGGGCCTCAACCGGCCGTATTCACTGGGTAACGGCCTCTTCAATGCCCACATCCGAGCCGGCAAAAGTAGACGCTGACAAATTCCTTCAGATCCGGACAGTGAATGGATGAGATACAGTCAGACAACCGCGCATGTTTTGGCAGCATTTTTGGGGTGAATCTCATGATAAGGAAATGGATTACCGTTTTCGTGTTTTTTCCTGTTTGGGCACAAGTACCAACGTCTGTTACGTGGTCCACGGACAAGTTGGAACAAGCGAAGCACTATTGGGAAAGCATGCACGAGTCGGCGGTGATTGTGTTGGACGATGGCCACCAGATCGTCAGTTGGGGACCTACCGAACATAAGATCAAGCTCAGTTCGGTGAGGAAGAGCCTGCTGAGCATGATGTTTGGTCCGCATGTGACCCATGGAACCATTGATCTCGATGCAACACTGGCGGAACTTGGCATGGACGACATGCCTCCGCTTTCGGACCAGGAAAAAATGGCCACGGTGCGTATGTTGATGCAGTCGCGGTCGGGTATTTACCACGATTACGTGGGCGGATCACCCCGCATGAAGGAAAGCCAACCTGCACGTCACAGTCATGCGCCGGGCACGTTCTGGTACTACAACAACTGGGATTTCAATGCACTGGGTACCATTTTCGAGCAACAGACCGGCCTCTCCATTGGTGATGGATTTGATCGTGTCGTGGCGAAACCCATTGGACTTAAAGACTTTATGCCGGGTGATGTCTATTACGTGGACAGTGGCGAATCCAGGCACCGGCAATATCATTTCCGCATGAATGCTCGTGATCTTGCTCAAGTAGGGCTATTGATGTTGCGCAGGGGCACTTGGGAGGGCGCATCCGTGATCACACCGGACTGGGTCGACACCATCACCACATCTTATTCGACAACGCATCATAATACTGGCTATGGGTTCATGTGGTGGATCGCGGACAAGGGTGTTCTGTTCGAAGATGTGAAACTGCCGGATGGTTCCTACGCTGCATTTGGTGCCATGGGCAAGTTTCTGGTGGTGATCCCAGAATACAAGCTGGTGATCGTTCATTTGCAGATGGTCGAATGGCCTGATAACTATGCTCACTTGCCGCCATCGGAAGTACCCAACCGAGCCACTGACGAAAACAATCGAAAAATAGTGGGACACTTGATCCAATTGCTCCTGAACGCCAGAGAAACCTGACGTGTGTCTGCCGTGAGCGGTCGCGTTCGCTGTTGCAGGAGTGGCCGAGCATCTGTTGGCCTGGGGGTCGCTTCGTGTATGCTCTGAAGTGAAACTAATGGCGCCATGTGGCGTCTCCACGGCAGGAGGTGACTATGTGGTACATCCGGTTGAGCGCGTGGCTGATGGTGATGGGAGCGGTCATGGGACAAGAATTCAAAGTGGATGTAACCATCAATCCCGATCCCTCGCTGAGCGATCCCCAAACCGGGCGGGTGCAAACCGAACCCCTGGACGACGCCACGTATCAGCGCTTATTCACCCACATGCCTCCGCTACCCGAGACCGGACCGTCAGGCAATCGATTGCCCAAGCCCAGCCTCAAACCGCCTCAACCTGGCGATCAGGTGGTGCTGGAGATGCTGCAAAGCGAGGCGCCACCACCCGAACTCGACGACCGTGCGCCTTTTCGCGTCTTGCGTTACGCCCCAGAAGGAGCTCGTGACCAAGTCACGCAAGTACAAGTCGCCTTTAGTCATGATGTCATACCGATTACAGCTTTGGATGATCTGGATGCGATCGATGTGCCGGTCACCATCACGCCTGAACCTCCAGGTCGCTGGCGTTGGCTGGATCCAAGAACGCTGGTCTTCGATGGTGAACGGGTATTCCCACGAGCAACTCGGTACCAGGTGAAGATTTCCGGTGGCACTGTTGACTTAAATGGCCGGGCGCTCGAAGAACCGGTAATCTTTTCGTTTTCAACGCCGGCTCCTTCGGTAATACGTAGCATGCCCCAGGGTCGTGGATTCCCTTTGAACCCGATCATCGCTCTGGAATTTGACCAGGACATGGATTGGCCTTCGGTGATGCGACACCTCCAGTTAATGGATGGCGACAACGGCGTGGCACTCCAAGTATTGTCGCCTGAAGAATGGCCGCCCATGCTCAAAGGCTGGCATCCCACTCGTACCTTGGCCTTCAAACCGGCGAAGGCTCTCGAAAAAGATCGCTCTTATGTCGTAAAGGTCTCGCCAGGACTCGCTTCGGCTGAAGGCCCCCTGACTTCGGAAAAAGGGCACGAATACAGTTTTCAAACCTATGGTCCTTTCCAGATTCTAGGTATTCGATGTGGTTGGCAGGACCGGTGTGAGCCCGGTTGGCCCTGGCACGTGACCCTCTCCAACCCTGTGGACGAAGAAACGGTTAAGGCGGAATACGTGCGAGTAACTCCCGAACTACCAGGGTTAACCGTACATACCTCTGGGACCACCCTCTCCATTCAGGGACAGACCAAGGGAAATGCCAAATACAATATTCGTCTGGGATCAGAAATCAAAGATATCTATGGACAGTCCCTGGAAGCCAAGACGCTTCAAGTGGCGGTTCAGTCAAGTCCACCCCAGTACCGTACGGCGTTTGACGCGTTGCAAGTTATGGATCCAGTAAAGGATCCCAAATTACCACTCGCTTCCCTTAACATCGCTGATTTCAACCTGCGATTGTATGACGTGTCACCGTCGGACTGGGGTGCCTACATTGAATCGAGACAAACCAATGGCTTAATGGCATTCCTTGCCAAAACGAAAGCGCAGAATGCGGCCACATTCAAAGGCAACAATACGGTCGATCAGTGGCAAAACAAATTGGTGCCATTGAACACCCTTTCCCGACATACGATCGCTGTGCTTGAGCCGCGCAGGGCACTTGCCGGTGCCCTTCCTCAGGGATCGGAACCGTCCGTAGTTTGGCTCCAAGCCACGGAAATAGCCATCGACGCCTTCCACGACAACCAGGAGTTGGTGGTCTGGACGTCAAGTCTGCGCGATGGACATCCACTTTCAGGCGTGCACGTGGCACTCACGACGGGCAAGGGCGTGCTTGCGACAGCCATCAGCGACAAAAACGGTCTCGCACGTATGAACTTGCCTTTGCAGTCCAACGATGCGGCTTGGTTGGTGGCGGAACTGGGCAACGATTCCGCGTTTCTGCCGGAAAACCCGCGTTGGTGGTCGCGCCGCTCCAATTGGGTGAAGCAGCTGCAAACATCCCGTTTGTTATGGCATATCTTCGATGACCGCGGCCTTTACAAGCCGGGGGAACGCGCGGAAATTCGTGGCTGGATAAGACGTGATGACCATCAGGGCCAGCTGGTGATTCCGTCGGGTGTGGTTACGTATCAGGTCCGCGATCCCAGAGGCCAGAACCTGGTTTCGGGTCAAACCGATCTGAACGCCAGCGGCGGATTTCACTTTGCCCTGGAGTTCCCAGAGGACATGAACCTCGGCGCCGTGTCCATGGTCCTTACGTATCAAGGCCAGACCTCGCATCATGCTCTGACCGTGGACACCTTCAGGCGGCCAGAGTTTGAGGTGAACCTGCAGAAGCTCAGTGATACCCCGTTGTTTAACGAAGAAATCGTACTTGAGGCTTCCGCCAAGTACTACACCGGTGAGGGTCTCGCTTCTGCCCCTGTAGATTGGACCTTCACCCTGGAACGCGGCCACTACCAACCACCCCACTGGCCGGAGTACCAATTCGGGGAACACACACCCTGGTGGTGCTGGTATGGGTATTCGCCAACGCTGACCGAAACATCCAATGGCGTCACATCGGGAGATGGTAGCCATAAGGTCGCGCTGACCATGAACGGCAGTACACCCGTTCTACCCATTTCTTTGAGCGCCGAGGCTCGGGTGACGGACGTCAATCGGCAACAGTGGTCTGCCCAACAACAGTTTCTTGTGCACCCATCCAACCGATATGTCGGCATCAAGCTGGACAGAAGCTTCTATCAATCCGGTCAAATGGGAGCCGCTACTTTCATCGTGACCGACCTGGATGGTGCATTGCAATCGGGCTTGCCCGTGTCGGTTGAAGTTGTCCGATCCCAGTGGAAGTACGTGGGTCGTGAATGGAAGCAGCAAGACGAATCGGTGGGGAGTTTCCAGTTTTCGAGCACAGATGAACCGCATGAAATGCCCATGGCGTTTGAACAACCAGGCAGTTACAGCTTCAAAGCCCGGGTTGTTGACGACCAGGACCGGGTTAATGAGTCCGTCTTGTCGGTTTGGGTTTCCGGCGGCCAGGCTCCTCCTGTTCAAGACGCCCAAGCAGATGAAATCGTGATCATGGCCGACCGCGATATGTACGAGCCCGAAGATGCGGTGTCGCTGTTCATGCGGCTCCCATTTTCGTCCGGCTATGGTGCCGTGATGATTCGAGGAAACGGCGAACCGCAGGAAATTCCGTTCGCCAGCGATTCCGAAGAAGCCACCGTCACCTTTGATTTGGGCCCTGAGGTGAGCGACATATCGGTGCAAGTGGTCTATGCCGGACGCGCACCCCGAGGTACGGGTGAGCCAGAACCCCGCATGGCGACAGCTCAAACCACGCTAGCCGTGAGCCGGGCGAGTAAAAGGCTGTCAGTTGCGATTCATCCGCAAAATGACGTGATTGTGCCCGGTTCTGAAACCGAATTCTGTGTTCAGGTGACGGACGCTCAAGGAAACCCAATATCGAGTGCGGATGTGTGTCTGTTCGCCGTAGATGAGGCGGTGTTGGGGTTAACGGGCTATCAACTGGGCGATCCCATCGCTAGTTTCTACCCAAACGGCGCGCCGATGGGCCGTTTCTATCTGATGCGTCAACTAATGCTGATCCTCAATCCCGAATTCGCCATGGACGCCGAAGAACCGATGATGGAAAGCATGCAAATGATGCGTGCGCCTGCCTCGGCTGCGCAAAGCGAAGGTTTTTACGATTCCGGTGACTCGCAAGTATTCATTCCCGCTACCCCCAATACAGTGCGCAAAAAATTCGATGCTTTGGGGTTTTATGAACCGTTTCTGGTGACAGATGGCGCAGGGCGCGTGTGTGTCACAGTTACCATGCCTGACTCGGCCACTCGCTACCGCGTGATGGCGGTGGCGGTCAAATCGGATCACATGGGTCATGGTGAAGCCAACTTGACGGCTAGGCAGCCACTGTTGATTCGGCCATCTTTGCCACGCTTTCTGAACTACGGCGATCAAGCCGAGCTCCCGGTGGTCATCCACAATGGATCCAGCAAACCTCAGCGCATAGCCATAGCGCTTCGCAGTTCTGATGCCATCCAGCTCCAATCTAAGGGATATCAGTTGGACCTCGGAGCCGATGCCAAAGCAGAAGTGTTGTTCCCCGTTCGCGTGCGGAGCGCAGGCACGGCACATTTCCAGGTGGTGGCAGGCGCGGCTGATTATTCGGATGCGGTGCAGGTGCAACTCCCTGTATGGACGCCAGCCACACGCGAAGGCTTTGCAGTCTATGGGAGTTTGGAAGCAGGCAAGCCTTCGTTTCACCAGGTGTCACCGCCCAAAGATGCGCTTGAAGATTTTGGCGGCTTGGACGTGAGTCTGGCGACCACGCAGCTCCAAACACTTTCTGATGCTGTGATTTATCTGTGGGAGTACCCTTATGCCTGCACTGAGCAGTTGGCATCGCGAATCCTATCTGTGACCGCCATGGGCGATTTGCTGACGATTTTCCAAGCATCGGGTTTGCCAGACAAAGCGATCATTGACAGCCGTATTCGCGACGATGTCGCGCTGATTGAAAAGCGCCAGACTTCCGACGGCAGTTTTGGGACATGGCGGCCTGACAGCATCACGTCGCCTTTCATGACGGCACACGCCGTCTATGCCCTTCTGCTAGCCAAGCAACGCGGCGTGAAGGTTTCCGAGGATGTTCTGAACAAGGCGGGTATCTACCTGCAGCGGATGGCCACTAATCCGACGAAGGAGTCGATTACCACCAAGGCTTATGCCGTGTTTGTGAGGTCACAACTGGGCCATGATGTGTATGGGGACCTGCAGAATTTGAAGGACACGCCCCTCACCAAGTGGCCGGCTGACGCGCTGGCATTTGCTAGCTTGGCCCATGCGGCCGATCCGTCTTTTATGGCTGAGTTAATAGCTCGCGTACGCGAAACGGCTGGCTCGGCAGTATTTACCCACGGCGTTCGTCAGGAGGATCCGGTGGTCCTGGCCTCGGATCGCCGGTCCGATGCCTTGGGATTGTGGGCAGGCATTGAGGCGAATCAAGACGAAGCGTTGATGTTGAAATTGGTGCGCGGGCTGATGGGTCATCGCGTCAGGGGTCGCTGGTCCAATACCCAGGAGAACGTATTTGTGCTGTTGGCACTCAATGCTTATGTGGCTCGGTTTGAATCTCAGACGCCCGACCTGGTGGCGCAGGTGTGGCTGGGTGAAAAGGGCTATCTGGAAGAGCCATTCACTGGCCGAAATGCGACGACAGCACAGGGTCACCTACCCATGGAATTCGTAAGGGAACCCATGACTTTGGCAGTGAATGCCCGAGGCGAGGGCCGCCTGTTTTACCGGCTGGGCTTGAATTATGCCCCGGCATCCTTGAAGTTGGAGCCCCGGCGTCAGGGTTTTACCGTCACACGTGCCTATGAGTCAGACAAAGGGGATGTCGTCCAACGTGAGGATGGCAGTTGGTGGATGCGTGCCGGGTCCGAAGTCTTGGTGCGGGTTACCATGGTGGTTCCCGAATCGCGCAACCATGTGGCTTTGGTTGACTGGTTACCTGCGGGATTGGAACCGGTGGGAATGGTTGCCAACGGCAACGGGATGCCCACCCGACGCTCGATGGGTTGGTGGCAATGGTACGAGCATCACAATCTACGCGATGAGCGCGTTGAAGCCTTCAGCACACGACTGAATGGCGGGGTATATGAGCTTACCTACACTGCTCGTGCAACTACACCGGGCACCTTCCAGGTTCCTCCCGCCCATGCCGAAGAGATGTACAGTCCTGAAACGTTTGGTCGGTCTGAAAGTACCGTGGTTACGGTTTCTGAATAGGTTGCCAGTTGTCTTGGATGACTTGAGTGACGAGTGGCGTGTCAAGGTTGAAATTCTCGCCGTGGCTGTCGCCAACAAACCACTTCCATAAGAAGCATCCCTTCAGCCAGGCCCGTTCTCGTTCCAGGGTCTGAAGTGCTGCTTGTAGACAGGTTGCTTGCAGCTTCAAGGCTTCGTCGCGCCTATTGCCCCAGGTCTCCTGATAGGACCAAGGCTCCATGTGGGCACTGAGCGACGCGTTGTAACCCAACTCTGTGAGGATTACAGGTCGGTCCCATCGTTGAGACGTCACGCGTAATTGGTCGGCGATTCGAGACCAGCCGGCTTGTAGTTGATCAAGGGTGGGATGATGCTCCGTACTTAGTGGGAAATAGGCCTGAACGCCTATGAAATCCAGCGATGTCCAAAATTCGATCTTATCCAGGCGATCCCAATTGGCTGCGTATCCCAGCATGGCTGGAGTGATGGTACGCGTTTGTGCAGCGAGATCATCCCAAAACCCTTTTTGATGGGCTGTGGCGTCTAGTTCCGTGCCAATGATAAACGCGTCAGCCTCGCGTGCCAGTGTTGCCAGAGTAAGAATCCAGGCGCGATAGGTAGATTCGAATCGATTCTGGTCTATTTCGTTGTCGAATTGGATCGCACCTCGCCACGAGAATTTGGATCCCCAATAGGCCAAATGAGGCTTGATGCATATCTTCATGCCGCGTTGATGGGCCATTTGGATGGGACGGGTCAGGTAGGACGGTGGGTTGTCGGCAGAATAGCGATAGGTGACAGCACCGTCGCCGTGAATACGCGCGTAAGGGTGAATCGACACCCAATTCACGCCCATTTTCTTGAGGCGATCCAGCTCATCGCCAAAACTGTCGCGACCCCATTCAACACCATAAGTCTGGCAGGAGATCGTGATGCCGCGGACCGGCTCGACAACGGCGGGGTGGTTCATCAATAGGTAAGCGAAAGACCAAACAATCATATGGTTTGTGAACGGTCGTTGCGCGCCAATTGTTCTAGTGCCAGAAGCAAGGCGTGCGTGCCTTTCTTGCCATAGCCAAGTTGCGACGTCTTTTCGTAAAGTTGATGCGCCAGTTGCAAGCCTTCCAGCTTCAACCCCATACGTCGCGACTCTTCCAGGGCGATCTGCATGTCTTTGATGAAGTGATCTACAAAGAACCCGGGTTCAAAGTTACGGTCCAACATGCGCGGTACCAAGTTGTTGAGGGTCCAGCATCCGGCCGCACCGGAAGCGATCGACTGCAACACCACATGCATGTCCAGCCCAGCCTTGTAGCCGTACATCATGGCCTCGCACGTCCCAATCATGGTACCTGCTATCACGATTTGGTTACACATTTTGGCGTGTTGACCGGCGCCAGCCCCGCCTTGGTAGACCATGTTGGTTCCGAAATGGCTGAGCAGAGGACCGACGTTACGAAAAGCATCCTCGTCGCCGCCCACCATCATGCTCAGTTTGCCTTCTCTTGCGCCCACGTCCCCTCCGGAAACGGGAATATCCAGAGAGACGCATCCGCATCGTTGTGCCTGCATCGCGATTCGTTGTGCCAAGAATGGTTGGGTGGTGGTCATGTCAATCAGGATCTGTTGAGGGCGTGTAGATTTGAAGATGCCCTTGGCGCCGAAATAGACTTCATCGACATCAGCAGGGTAACCCACCATGGTGAAGACCACATCGCAGTGTTTGGCCACGTCGGCGGCGGTAATGCCGAATGATGCGCCCCGGTCTAACAGCGGTTTCGCCTTGCTCGGCGTTCGCGAATAGACGCGTAAGTGATAACCTGCGTCAAGGAGATGTTGTGCCATCGGTTTCCCCATCACGCCCAGACCTATCCAACCAATGTGGATCGAGCGGTCCGCAATGGATTGAGAGATATTCTGAAACATGGCACGCCTCCCAGGCGCAAGCATACGCCAGTCGGCGCTCGTCCGCTACGATGGAGGTGAATCGATGAGTCCCAACGCTTGTTCAAGTTTTTGCAATGAAGCTTGATCGTCCCAATCTACGGTAGGTACGGAACAGGGTGGTTCGTACAGCGCATTCACACCTGCCAGGTTGTGGATGGACCCACGCCTTGCTTTCTCGTAGAGACCGCTTTCGTCTGTAGATTCACACAAGTTCAGTGAGCGATTGGCATGAATCTCAACGAATCGGCCGTTGCCGATGATCGTGCGGGCAAGCTCGCGTTGATTCTTGAGGGGCGAAACAAAGGCGCAAATTACGGTTACGCCACTATCGTTCATGATTCGTGCGATTTCTGCTGCTCGCCGCAAGTGTTCGGTGGTGTCTTCGTGGGAGAACCCCAGCTCTGAGCTCAAAGTATGGCGTAGCTTGCCGCCATCTAGAACCGTGACCATCGTGCCCTTTTGCCAGAACTGACGCTCCAAGTGGTAAGCCAACGCGCGTTTCCCGCTGTTTACGTAGCCGGTGATCCAGTAGGTTTTGGCTTCGCCACCACAACGTTGCTGGCGTTCTAGCGGGCTAATTGCAGAGTTCCAAGCGGTAGAGGATTCGTGTAGCTCGTGCCAGGATTCCGCAATGACCGGTAGCTGCTCTTCGGGTTCGCGGTCGATAATCATACCGCCTGCGACCGTTCGTTTGGTGGTCTTGTCGATCAATATGAAAGAACCCGTGGCGCGGTTTTTGGCGTAAGGGTCATAGTGTAGGATGTCCCGTGTCGAAATGACGGCACGTCCGATATCGTTCAGTTTCAGTAGGTCGGACTCTTCCCTATGCAAGGTGTTCACGTCGATGCGGTATCGCAGTTTGATGCGTGCTTTGGTAGTGGTGGCCAAATGTTTTAGTAGGTACACCGTTTTGTCGTTGAGCGGCTCGTCCATCCATACCAACATTGCTTCAAAGAGTCGTCCTGACTTGGGCATGTTGTGCTCGTGAACCAACACATCTCCACGACTGATATCCAGATCGTCGTTGAGCGTTGCTGTAATTGACATGGAGGGGACCGCTTCTTCGACGTCGCGGCCTGCGAATACGATGCTTTTGATGGTGCCCTTTTGTCTGGAAGGAAGCACCGTGATGCAACTTCCGCGTCTAAGAATTCCAGATGCGACCTGTCCGGCGTAACCTCTGTATGCTTCGTGGGGCCTAAGAACGAGTTGGACAGGCAAGCGCAGGTCGACCATGTTCCGATCGCTACCGACATAGATGGTATCCAGCATGTCCAGCAAAGTGGGACCTTGAAACCATGGCATGTGAGTGCTTGGCTTTGAGACTTGATCGCCTAACAACGCGCTCACGGGCAAGAACCTAAGATCTGGAATATCCAGCCTGGACGCAAATTCGGTAAATGCAGCGACTTGCTTCTCGAACACGTTCTGAGACCAGTCCACGAGGTCCATCTTGTTAACGGCCACAATCATATGCGGCACCCCGAGCAGGCTGGCTATGAAGGCATGTCGTTTGGATTGAGTCATCACGCCTTTCCGTGCGTCGAGTAGGATGATGGCTATATCTGCCGTGGAAGCGCCCGTGGCCATGTTACGGGTGTACTGTTCGTGTCCGGGCGTGTCGGCAAGGATGTACGCCCTTTTTTGCGTTCTGAAGTAGCGGTATGCCACATCAATGGTAATGCCCTGTTCCCGTTCCGCCTTCAAGCCATCCAAGAGAAAGGCAAAACCCATGCCTTCTCCCAATCTCTGGGCCGCTGTTTGAGCAGCATCGAACTGATCGGAGTAAATCGCGTGACTGTCGTGCAGCATTCTGCCGATGAGGGTGGACTTTCCGTCATCAACGCTGCCAGCAGTCGAGATGCGTACCAAGGACAGATGTGACATAAGCGCATCATACATGAAGCTTGGTTCTTAGGTCGCGTAGTGTTCTGCCCCGCCGAAATGGATGGATACGTAGGGTTCGTCTCCCACGACCCAGCTATCGTGAGCAACGGGGGGAATATAGAAAAGCGTACCTTGCGTCAGGTGATCGATGCGGCCATCATCGTATGCGGCCACAGCGTGTCCTTGTAGCACCATGCCTGTGTGTTCCACCGAGCAGTGGGTTTGACCCAGTGCCGCCCCCACGTCCCGAGACCATTTCCACCCGGGCTCGTAAGTAGCTCGACCCAGCGTCATGGTACCTAGATGAATACATTCAAACCGGCCTTTTTCGAATAGACGTACCTCATCAGGAGTGTCGAATCGCTTTAATAGCGACTCGGTGATAGGCACAGGTACGTGATCGCTTGATGGCTGCCATGTGTGCATACGGCCGATGTTTTGGTGCTTTCTCAGCAACACCACGCAGAATCGATGTCCGCTGGGGGCTGCCATCACCCACCAATCCCGAATGCGTTTGATGCGTTTCGCGCCCAGCCGCTCCAGTCGTTGAACCTCAGCTTCTAGGTCCGTGGTCTTGATGTCCAGATGGACTCGACTGTCATGATCGACTTGCTGCACTTCTATGTAGGGTCGACCACTGGGCACCTTCAACGGCGTATATCCAGTTCCTTCTTCTGCGATCGTGTCGTAACCGAGCGCTGCAGACCAAAATGCCGCGTCTCCTGCAAGATGCGTGGTTTTACAGTCGATGATCATGCCACCCAATGCGCTTTGATGCATATTAGACCTCTCATGCTTCGTATTTCCGAGAACATTCGTCGTACCTTAGAATAGACCTATGACCCTCGAAATTGGGATCCTATTTGTGGTCCTCGCAGTGATGGCGTTTCTTTTCTTTACCGAGAAGCTCCCGGTAGACCTGACTGCGTTTATGGGTTTGGTCGTGCTCGTATTTACTGGGTATATCGAGTCTTCAGAGGCTTTTAGCGGCTTTTCGTCGCCCGCCGTGATCACATTACTCAGTGTGTTCATGGTCAGTGGTGCTCTTCTGCAGACGGGAATAGCAGATTACGTGGGTCAGAAAGTGAACCAGTGGATTGGGTCACGCGAGAAGATGTTGATTGTAGCGATCATGGTGACATCGGGCGTTCTTAGTGCATTCATGCCGAATATTGCAGCAACGGCGGTTCTATTACCGGCTGTAGCCAGTATTGCGCGTCAATCGGGCGTCTCACCGTCAAAATTGTTCATGCCCCTTTCGTTTGGTGCCATTTTGGGGGGGACCACCACGTTGGTTGGGACGCCGCCAAACATCTTGGCCAGCGAAATGCTGGTGGCAAAAGGCATGAGTGCCTTTTCCCTTTTTGATTACACCCCTTTGGGTGTGATCCTCGTGTTTATTGGTACGCTTTACATGATTACCATCGGCAACAAGCTGAATCCCGTACGGACCATATCCACGGCCATACGCGAAAAGGGTGAACTGGTTAAGGTGTACCAGTTATCCGACAATGTGTTTTCTATTCGCATTCATAGCGGATCGAATTTGGCGGGTAAGACACTCAAACAGGCGAATGTGGGCAAAGCATTGGGCTTGCAAATCATCAATATCAGAAGAAAAGGCAAACGCTTTCACCCAAAGGCAGAAACCCTGCTAAACGTGGGCGATATTCTGGTGGTCAAAGGCGAATTACACAGCCTGGAACAATTAATGGGCCTGGCCAAGATGGAGGGTGGCAAAACAGAACAGCACCATTTTGAAAGAGTTGCGGAGATGGTGAAAATGCGATCGGTCGAATTGCTATCTACTTCGGATCTGATTGGGAGTTCCATTGCTCAATCTGAATTCCGCACACGCTTTCACGCTGTTATTTTGGCAATACGCCGAGATGGCAAGTTTTTGAGCCATCCCATTCAGAACCACACCTTACATGCGGGCGACCAACTGATTGCCATGGCTCCTTTGGAAACACTGACAGAGATGTCAAAGATTGAGTCATTCAAAGTCACGCGACTTGGTGCCAAGGAAATCAAATCGATTCGACAACGCATCGCCTGGCTGCGTATTCCAGAGGGTTCTCAACTAGATGGTATGCGCCTGCGTGATGTTCGTGAAACCGAATTGGCGGGCCTGTTTGTGGTGGCCATCGAAAGGGAAGGCAAACCGCTGGTCATGTTAAGCCCCGACATTCAAGTTCAAGCAGAAGATCGACTGTTCTTAACGGGTCACATGAAGGTGGTTCGAGGTTTGAAAACCCTGACCAGTGTGGAGTTTCTCCCACAGACGATGGAATTGGAAACTGAAGAGCAGGGAATGGTGGAAGTGACGTTGGCCCCGCGATCAAAGGCGGCTGGAAAAACACTGACCGAGTTGGATTTCCGCGACCGGTATGGATTGAATGTGATTGCCATTTGGCGTGGGGGTAATCCCATTCATACGGAGCTAGGCCAATTAAAGCTTGAATTTGGTGATGCGCTCCTCGTGCAAGGAAGTTGGAATCGGATTCGACTTTTTGGCAGCGAACGCGAGTTCGTAGTGTTGTCACCGGTCGCCCAGGAGACACGGCGAAAAGCAAAGGCGCCATTTGCGTTGGCATCGTTGCTCTTGATGGTGGCTTTGGTGGTCCTTGGGATACAGCCTATACACGTGGCTGCTTTTACGGCGGCCACATTTGCGGTGCTATCCGGTGCCATCACCATGGAAGAGGCTTACAGGAATGTGGAATGGAAGGCGTTGTTCCTTGTGGCGACCATTTTGCCGGTTGGCATCGCCATGGAACGTACGGGCGCTGCGCATCTACTCGCGGTCACAGTCACCGACCATCTCGGGCCTTATGGGCCCTATGCCATTCTTGCCGGTCTTTGCGGTCTTTCCAGTCTCCTGAGTCAATGTCTGGATGGCGCTCCTGCTGTCGTGTTGATGACGCCGGTGGCATTAAGGATTGCACATGAGATGGGCCTATCGCCGTTCCCGATCATGATGGGTGTGAGCTTGGCACCATCGGCCGCCTTTATGACGCCTTTCTCGCACAAGGCCAACCTCTTGGTGATGGGTGCCGGGGGTTACCGCGTCATTGACTATGTACGCGTTGGCACACCGCTCACGCTCATTGTGTTGCTTGTGTTGGTGGTCATGATTCCTGTGTTCTTCCCGTTCTAGCGACTCTTGGTGGTCAACAGGAATACCGTCACACTACAGGCGATGAGGATCATGACCACTTTGGGAAACGTACTCAGGTATTCGCGAAAAAAGACGGGGTATGAAATGAGGGCCCATAACAAGACGATCGAAACAAATTTGGTTTTGGGTCGGATGATGCGGTGTTCGTTCCAGTCGCGAATGAATGGCCCCAACCTGGGGTGTTCGACCAACTGCCGGTGCAGTCGTTCAGAACTTCGCTCAAACAAGAAAGCTGCCAAGAGAATAAAAGGAGTGGTTGGCAGAATGGGCAGGAACAAGCCCGCTATCCCCAAACCCGCGGCGACCCACCCTAGAAAAAGCAATATCCAACGTATCGATGTATGTCGCACTGCCAATCGTGGCTCCTGGTGTCCTCAGGCTTTGGTGTATTGTGAGGCTGTCTCGTGACAAACTAACTGAAAACGGGCAAAGCCGCAAATGACCGACGATCCGACACCTCGAGAACCACCAACCGAATCACGACCTGCAAGAAAGACGATTGAGTGGAGCGTTATCACGAAGCGACTTGCATGGCTCCTTCTTGGCTTGCTGTTGATAGGATTGTTGGTTCCGGGTGGCGCGCAGATACCCGTTCAGGGGGCCACGTCAGCAGACTGGAATCCCGACTCATTTTGGTATGAGCCCTGGGGTACTTCGGGTGTGCATAAGGGCGTGGATATCTTCGCGCAGCAAGGAACCCCAGTTGTGGCCGCATCCAGTGGATGGATCATGAATGTGGCGGATACGCCCAAAGCTGGCAAGACGGTTTTGGTGTTGGGACCGAAATGGCGGTTTTATGACTACGCGCACCTTCATGCGATTCATGTCACGAAAGGTTCCTGGCTTTCCAAAGGCGACGTTTTGGGAGAAGTAGGTAATACTGGTAATGCTGCCGGAAAGGCGCCGCATCTTCACTTCGCTGTGTTTTCGATGGTACCGCGGCCTTGGGCCATAACGTCCGACAAGCAGGGTTGGAAACGTATGTTCTTTGTGGACCCCACTTCGCTCTTTCCGAAGCCATGATGGCACTATAATGTCGTGTAGCTGATTTGGGGAGAAGCCGTGAAGCAACCACATGTTCTTATCTTGTATACCGGCGGAACCTTGGGTATGTCACCCAAACCGGGCGCGCCCTTGCAACCCGCAGAAGCTCACAAAGATCTATTGACCTGGGTACCGGAACTCAAGGAGTACGCCACAATTGACGTGGAAATCCTTGCTAATATCGATTCATCCCTGATGACGCCTGAGATTTGGCTGATGCTTGCGCGACGCATTGAACAGGCACAAGAAGAAAAAACCCATTCAGGCGTGGTGGTGATTCACGGCACTGATACCTTGGCATTCACGTCGTCGGCCCTGTCGTTTCTGTTGCCGGGTCTGAACATGCCGGTGGTTATTACAGGTAGTCAACGCCCGCTTGCTGTGACGCGTACCGATGCCCGAAATAACGTGTTAGGCGCCGTTGAAACAGCGCTTGAAGGACCAGCAGAAGTATTGGTGTTCTTTAGGGAACGGGCTTATCGCGGCAACCGCATTACCAAGTCAGCGATTTCTGATTTCATGGCGTTCGCCAGCCCGAATTTCCCTGCGTTGGGAAAAGCGGGTATTAATTGGGAATGGAATGACGACCTGTTTTGGCCGCGTACTCGACGGCCAACCCTTTGGCCTGAAATCCCACAGCATCTGCCAATGGCGCCACTGGTAATTCCTTGGGTACCAGGACTTGATTTCTCAGCCTTGGCACCAGCCTTGGAGCGGCATTGGGCATTGCTTGTGGAGGCTTTTGGTTCTGGAAACATACCTCTTGATGATGGGGTAAGCGAAACGCTTGGCATGTTTATGCAACGTGGGGGGCTGGTTTATGTGCGCTCTCAGGTGTCCATGGGCCGCACCGACCTGAACATGTATGCTCCGGGGCAGAGACTGGCCCAGTTGGGTGCGGTGGGTGTGTGTGACATGACACGCGAAGCTGCGGTGACCAAGTTGATGGTATTAAAGGCCAGCAACATGGATGCAGACCGAATCAGTTACTACATGACCCAGAGTCTGGCTGGGGAATTGACAGAATCCGATATGTTATGATGGCGTATCTATAATGGGGGGTTCCTTTATGTATCGATCATTTCCATTGCTCGCGCTGGGCTTAAGCGTTTTTGCTGCGCCCATTCGTTTTGATTTCACATTTCAAGATCCGACTTCCGCTGCCAATGCGGTTGGTTATATCGTTTTTGAAGATACGTTGCTTCCGAATCCAGGGTTTGTGATCATAACTTTGCCTGACCCAGCCATTAGCGATTTGAGCGTCACGGTAAGCGGTGCAACCGCAGGAAACGGTACCTTCGGCTTAGCGGATTTCTCCAGCGTGGTTTTTGACACCAACGGCGGCACGTTGGATTTTGGGTTTGATTTGGTGGGCCAAGCAACATCTGGCAGCCCATGGGGCACGCCAGACATGAACGGCGGAGACTTCAATCTGTTTGCTGCTCCCATTGAAGGTGCACGCTATTCAAATATCGGAGCTGGTGACGGTATTGCGACGCCTTCAGGCGTCTGGTATTTCACCTTGGGCGCGAACAACGGACAGAATGAAGAAATGTTGTTGGTTTCCATGCGTTCGGGACGCGCGGTACCTGCACTGGGTATCTGGGCGACCGGCGTGTTCGTGGCGCTGTTGTGCGGCGCTGCAATTGTGATGCATCGCCGTCGCGGCTCAGTCAGCTAATCGAACAACTAAGGCGGGGCCCCGCTGTTCGGTAATGACAACGGGGTGACCTTCCTCGATATAACCGCTTTCAGCGATACAGTCGAGTCGGATCTCTTCGTCCTCAATGACGATGCCCACCGTACCCGACGGTCTCAGGTCGGACAAACTTTTTCCTTTCATACCGATGTAGGCGGCTTGGTCGGGTACGCCCATGTAGCCGTCTTCTTTTTTCATTTCATCTTTGAGAGCCACTCGACCTAATCCCCAAGTCACCAATTTCGGTACCATAGCCAAAACCACGCACAAGTGGATGATGGCGGGAAAGACACCAAATGTCTGATAGGTGAGGACGATTGAATAAAGAATCATGCCGCTGCCGGCCACGGCCAGGACAGCACCGGGCAGCAAAACCAGGTCGATAAAGATGAGGGCGAATCCGCCCACGGTATATAGCAACACTTGCCACATGCTTAAGCCCCCTGAACCGGACGTACGATGACCCGGTTGCCATCGATGGCCACCACTTTGAGCTGAGTTCCGTCGTCGATATAACCGCTGTCCGAAACCACATCCAGCAGCCTGTCGTCGTCCAATCTCAGCTTACCTGCGGGCCTCAAATCACCTTCAGCGACGCCTGTTTGTCCCTTCAATGTGGTGCGGTCGGCGACGGTGTCCATCACATAACCTGCGGTCGCAGTCAGCTCCGTGGCTAACAAACGTCTTTGAACAAAGCCCAACTTCAGGAAACTGGGTAACAGGATGGCAAAAAGGGCAATAGAAGTGGCAAAGGCCGCCGAAAGGACCAGTGCTGAGGACTTCAGCCAGGCCCATTGCAGGTCGCTGTCAATGGGTATCTCGCCGATATCGGGAAGTGTGGCCATGAGCAGTGATCCAAAGACAAGGAGTATGCTGGCGATGCCAAAAATGCCAAAGCCCGGGAGCACAAAAATCTCCACTAGCGCCATGGCAATACCCAAGGCAAAAAGCGCGATCTCAATGGGTGAAGCGGTGCCCAGCATGAACTTTGACCCAAACACAATGGCAAAGCAAATGAGAGCTGTAAGGCCGGGAATACCGAAGCCAGGCGCCTTGATTTCCATATAAAGACCGTTGAGTCCGATGATCGTCAACAGGAAGAAGATCCACGTATTGGCGCCGAGGAAACGCAGAATCTTGTCGTTGGTTTCCATTTCCAGGCGATGCAGATCGCCCTCAGTCAATCCGCGATCTTCCAGAAATGCATTGAAGTCTGCCACCTCAGTCGCTATGCCCAAGGCATCCGCCTCGCCGGAATGCAGCGTCAGTAATTGGCCGGATTTGCTCACAATCTCAAGAATTTTGGGTCGGTCGGGCTCGTCCAAAAGTTCCCATTCGTCACGCAACATGAACGAGAACGTGTCGTCGGCTCCGGCGACCCGCAACACCTCGGCCGCTGCGTCAAAGAAACCCTGGGCGAGGGCAAAAGAGTGCCCATTCTCATCACACGCCTTTTTCCAATCGCTGCGAAACACAGTCACAATCTTTTCGGGCGCTTCCTCAATCCCTTCGGCTGTTTGCATGATGACCTGTGCATCGCCCAACGTGGTCTTTTCCTCCATCACAATTTCATCGCAAGCGAAGGCAATAAAGGTTCCTGCAGAAATAGCCTTAGTTTCCACATAGGCTATGGTGGGTATGTCCACGCGCAACAGGCGTTCGGTGATTTCGCGGGCCGAAAAAACCACACCGCCAAAGGTGTCGATAGTCAGGATGATTTGGTCATAGCCCTGTTCTTCGGCTCGATCAAGCGCTTCTACAATCCAATCGGCTTGAACCTGGTCCACCATGTATTTCCCGTTGTCGGAGACTGGAATTACAAGGACTTTCTGGCCAGCCATAAGCGGCATGGCCATCAATATCCAACCCACAAATCGCATGCACAAGCTCCTTCAATGCGGACTCACCTAGTTTAACCTTGTTTGTCCCCATCCATGACGTACGAATGCGGTGACTAAAAGTATCCTTCTCGCTTTTTCTGTTCCATGGCGTCGTCGGTATCGTGGTCGATCATGCGTAAGGCTCGTTCGGATGTGGTGACTTCAATCATCTCTTGCACCACCTGATCCAGAGATTCTGCGTCGGAAGGAAGGGCCGCGGTGCAAGGCATGCAACCCAGGCTACGGTAGCGGCACATGTGTGAGGTGGCCTCGTCCGCATGCCGGTCCGTGAAAGGGAAGTCATCAAGGCCAATCCATCCGTTGCTTGTCTCTAGGACTTTCCTTTCCTGAGCGAGGTATAACGACACCAGAGGTATCGACTCACGCCTGATGTAGTTCCATATATCGCGTTCGGTCCAATTGGATAGTGGGAACACACGCATGCTCTCGCCGTCGCGAACAAGTGTGTTGAACACATGCCAAAGCTCAGGCCGCTGATTCTTGGGGTCCCATTGACCGCTTCGATCGCGAAATGAGAACACGCGTTCCTTGGCTCGGGACTTTTCTTCATCGCGGCGGGCCCCACCAAAAGCGGCATCGAAGGCGTAGTGCTTCAGAGCATCGAGTAGTGCCGTGGTTTTCAATGCACCGCAACAGGCTTGACGTCCATAATCGTAAGGATTCATACCTTCGCGTATGGCATCCTCATTACGCCACACCAGGAGTTCCAGTCCCAATTCCTTGGCTATTTGGTCGCGAAAGGCAATCATTTCAGGGAACTTGAATCCGGTATCCACATGCAGTAGCGGAAACGGGATGGCTCCAGGCGCGAATGCCTTTTGGGCCAATCGCAGTAAGACGGACGAGTCCTTACCAATGGAGTAAAGCATCACAGGTCTTTGGCATTCGGCGACGACTTCACGCAATATGAAAATCGCTTCGGACTCCAGTGCGTCTATGTGGTTGAGTTGATGGCGCATGGGCCTTTATAGCACGCCCTTGATTGGGCCAATCGTGCTAATCTCCATCCTCATATGCGCGATTCACAACGTAGGAGTATTTTTAAAGCACTTTCCTGGCGGGGCTCTGCCACCCTTGCCACGATTGCCCTGGTCTACGCCATCACAGGGCGATGGGACTTGGCTGCAGGGGTGGGCGGCATTGAATTGTTTGCCAAAATGGGTCTGTACTACGTTCACGAACGTATCTGGAGCAAGGTTCCGCACAAACAGCCAAAGGCTGCTGTGATTTGGTTGACTGGCTTTTCTGGTTCGGGAAAGACGACGATCGGCGACCGACTTGCCGAGCGATTGCGTCGCTTGGGACGTAAGGTTGAGCGCCTCGATGGCGATGTGACGAGGGCTTTGTTTCCCAATACCGGGTTTTCACGCGAGGACAGGGATGCCAACGTGCTGAAAACCGGATTTCTGGCGTCGGTTCTTGAGCGCAATGGTATTGATGTCATTGCCACATACATATCACCTTATGCAGTGACCAGGAATAAGGTGCGAGATCTGTGTGCCAACTTTGTGGAAGTACACGTGGCCACACCGCTTGAAGTTTGTGAGAGCCGAGACGTGAAGGGTCTTTATGCCAAAGCTAGGAAAGGTGAAATCACCCAGTTTACTGGAATCGATGATCCCTACGAAGCCCCATCTGATCCGGAATTGGTGATTGACACCTCGCAGATCAGTGCGGATGAGGCATGTACGCGCATCCTCACGTTCCTAGAGATGACGTGAAACTCAGGAAGGCTGATTCTGATGATGCGACGGCCATCAGCAAGCTTATCTTGAGCCTGGCGGATTCCGTTGATGTGTCAGCAAGTGGACGAGAAGCGTTCCTGGCAACTTTTGAAACAAAAGTCATTGAGCGCCTGATCACGGACAATGAAGTAAATTACTGGCTGGCGTTCGAGGATCGCCAATTGGTGGGCGCTATTGGCATGAAACCCGAAGGCCATCTGTTTCATCTTTTTGTTGATCGTGGGCATCAATCTCTGGGCCTTGGGAAGATGTTGGTTGAAAAGGGATGCCTGGGATTCGATCGGGTCACTGTAAATTCGGCACCGAGCGCCATTGGTTTCTATGAAAAACTCGGTTTTATGGGCACTGGTGACATCGAGACGCGCAATGGCGTGAGCTTTATGCCGATGTTGTTTCATCGATAGGTCAAAACGCCTCAACTCGTGAGAGGCAGACGATGGGTGGCTTGCTGGTCCTTGAGGTAAGCTGGTACATGGGCAATGATAGTCTGGATCAGAGCTTTGGCTCGGGCCGTTATAGGTGCCCGAGCGGTGACCATACTAACTTCACGTACTGGTTGAGGGTCATGAAACTGCCGAATGCGATGCTTTTGTTGGGCATTTAGACTCATGGCCGATGCATAAGGCAGAATCGTCATACCCATGCCCCGATCCACCAACCGAATCAATGTTTCTAAACTGCCGCTTTCAAAAACCAGGCGGGAATCGGCACGGCCCTGATCGCGACACAGTGAGATTGCTTGATCACGAAAACAATGGCCTTCCTGTAACAACCACAATTCATCACCTTGGACCTGTTCTTCCCGGATCTTGTCCATTTGCAGCAGTGGATGCCCCTCGTTCAAATACGCGACAAATGGTTCGTAATACAACGGTGTCTCTCGAAGGGAGGATTGAGGCAACGGCGTGACCAGGAGACCCGCGTCAAGGCGCTCTTCAGCGATATGCACAATCAACTCGGCCGTTTGCATTTCTTCGATTTGTAATTGGATTTCTGGGTAGGCAGCCATGAACGGACCAACAAACCAGGGAATCAAGTAGGGCGAGAGTGTGGGAATAACACCGATTTTTAAGGGGCCTGCCAGTCGAGTCAGCTCTCCCGACACCAGATCGTCGAGTACTTTGGCTTCAGCGAGTATGTGTCTCGCTTGTAACACCACCTGGTGACCGATTTGTGTAGGCTCCAGGGGCTTTTGCAGCCGGTCGAAGAGTGGTGCACCCAAGAGTTCTTCCAGTTTCTGTACTTGGGTTGAAAGGGTTGGCTGACTGACATGACATGCTGATGCGGCTTGCGTGAAGTTGCGATGTTCGTCAAGCGCGACCAAATACTCAAGCTGAGTGAGACTCCAAGAGATCATATAGTTATTATCTATGAAAACATAAATATTATCAATTGGACCTATGATTAAAAGATCCCGATAATGACGACAGAAAGAAGGAGGTTATCCATGTTAAGCATTCAAGACAAGTTCCCCAAATTCAATGTTCAGGCGGTTGTTTCTCGTGAGCCAGGCTCTGAATTCACCACCGTTACTGACCAAGATCTCGAAGGTAAGTGGAGTGTGGTCTTTTTCTGGCCGTTGGATTTCACCTTTGTATGTCCTACAGAGATCGCCGCATTTAATAAGAGCCTTTCCGATTTCGAAGATCGCGACGCTCAGGTGTTTGGCGTGAGCACCGATAGCCAATATGCGCATTTGGGGTGGCGCAACGCCCATCCGGATTTGGCGGACATCAACTATCCGATGCTCGCTGACAACAAGAAAGAACTATCCGAGGCGCTAGGGATCCTGCATCCTCAGGAAAAAGTTCCGTTTCGAGCCACCTACATCGTGGACCCAGAGGGTGTGATTAGATGGGTATCGATTTACGACCTTAACGTGGGGCGCAGCGTTCAAGAAGTAATTCGCGTTTTAGATGCCTTGCAAACTGATGAATTGTGTCCCTGCAATTGGCAACGTGGCGAAGCGACGTTGGTAGGCTGAAAATGGTGACCGAAGTAATTCCGTTGGAAGAGTTAATAGATCGCTGGTTTGCTGGATTGACCACCAGCATCGCTAAGGACTTGAAGGTGAATCTGAAGCGATTGACCACTCAAAGCGATCTGAATCGTGACGAAGCGATGTTGGCGTTTTTGGCGTTGGCGCAGGCGGCAGGAATGAGCGACGTCGTGGTGTCCCTGGAAGGGGCGCTTAAAGAGTTTGTGCCTGCTGAAGAAATCGTGGAAGCCAAGCAATCTGCTGCCATGATGGGCATGCTCACCACCTATTATCGTTTCCGTCACATGGTCCAGGAAGGTCTGGGCCAGTTACCCGAAGGATTCGCCAATGCGGGACTGCGCATGACCTCGTTGGCGAGACCCGTAATGGGCAAAAGACGTTTTGAGATGATGGCGTTTGCGCTGGCCGTGTTTTACGGCTGTCCCAGCTGTGTGGTCGCTCACGATCGTGCGCTGCGTGCCGAAGATGTCAGCGAAAGTCAGATCCACGACCTTGCCAGGTTAGCGGCTGTCGTGCAGGGCTTTTCCCGACTGTAAGAAAGGAGTGATTGTATGGATATTGGTATTAATGATGTGCATCGAAAAGAAATCGCAGGAGGGCTGTCTCGTCTTTTGGCAGACAGCTACACCCTGTATCTTAAAACCCATAACTATCATTGGAATGTAACCGGCAGCATGTTTCAGACACTGCATTTGATGTTTGAACAGCACTACAACGAATTGGCTTTGGCGGTAGACGCCATCGCCGAACGCATTCGCGCTCTGGGACACCCTGCACCGGGTTCCTATGCTGCTTTTGCTCAACTCACGAGCATTCAAGAAGAGATGGAGGTTCCGGAAGCTAAAGAAATGATTGCCAACCTGGTCAAGGGCCACGAGGCAGTCATTCGTACCGCACGCTCCCTATTCGATTCGGTGGAAGAAGCGGGCGACGAAGCGACCGCAGATCTTTTGACCCAGCGTCTTCAGATCCATGAGAAGACTGCTTGGATGTTACGTGCCTTGCTGGCGTAGCCGACGTTTGAGGTACTGATTAGCAATCAGGTCAACAAACAAGAGGTTTGAAATGAGGACGACGGCGAAAAGGGTGCTCGGCGAGATCCGATCGCCGAGTACCAGGCCACCGAGCACACCGTAAACAACTTCAAGTGAAAGGAGAACGCCGGCAATAGAAGCGGTAAGTACTTTCATGCTGCTGTTGTAAAGCGCATAGGCAATTCCTGTACAAAAGACCCCCAATCCAACCGCGTAGAGCCATGCTTGCGGGTGAGCAGGCAGCCAAGGACCAGGCGTCATGATCCAAGTCAATGGAATGGCGCCCAGCATCTCTAATGCGGAAATGGTGATAGCCGATTGGTTTTGAACCCACACGCGATTGGCCAGCACAAACAGGGCAAAAACCGCATAGGAAAACACAGCCCAACCACACCCCTGCCATAACCGGCTCTGCCCAAATCCGGCCTGTATGCCAAATACAAGGAATCCAGCCAGGCTGATGGTCAGCCCCACTTTATATCTCTGTGGTAGTTTTTCCTTCAGTAACACGGCCGCAAACAGAGCGATGATGAGAGGTTCCAATCCAATCAGAGCAGAACCGAGGAGAACACCCAGATAGTCGATGGACTGGAAAAACGCAAACCAGTGAATCCCCAAAGCAACACCCAACGCCAGGCACTTCAGGGTCAATCGCCAGTTCGGAAACTTCTTTTTCAATGCGATTGCCCAGAGCAACAAGAGCACGCCACCAAAGGTCACCCGATACGATGTACTTCGCCATGGCTCAAACCCCGAAGCACCACCGAGCACACCAGCGATTCCCATAAAGAAGACGGCAATATGTGCCGACCACAAAGCCTGTTGGTTCTTCAAACGCGCCCCTTACACACCGCCATTATATGCAAGACTGATCATTGAAAAGGCAACCACAATTGGATACCGTGATCGGACTCGCCTTCAAAAAGTAGATTGGAAACACCTACTCCCAAAAGACGAACGCCCCGTTGATAGGCTGGCGTTCCGCGAACCATATCAATGGCATGTTCGGCCAGCCAATGTGCTTCTTGATGATGGTCAGAGGCGCTTGCGGATCGCGTAACCGACGTGAAATCGGGAAATCTTACTTTGATATGGACTGTTTTTCCCCAGGCCTTGGCGCGTGCCAAACGCCGACTCACCTCTTCGCTCAAGCGAAGCAGCTCTTTATCGATGGCTATTTGCCCGTACAGGTCACGTTGATACGTCTCTTCTGAGGAAACGGATTTGCGGATGTAGTCAGTTCGGACAGGGCGTGGGTCCTCACCACGCGCAATCTGGTAGTAGAACGACCCAATTTTGCCGAACAGTTGAATCAGTTCGGTCTGGCTGCGTTCCCGCAGATGAGCGCCATGTTCAATACCCAAACCCAGCATTCGCGCTTCGGTGGCCTTTCCGATGCCATGAAACCGACCGATGGGCAAACTGGCCACAAACGAAACAGCCTCTTCTGGCCGGATCACACAGATACCATTGGGCTTGTTGACGTCTGATGCCACCTTAGCAAGAAACTTGTTGGGAGCCACTCCCGCCGACGCGGTGAGTCGGGTTGCCTGGAATATGTCGCGACGAATGGCTTCAGCGACCCAGGTAGCCGATGGAATATTCGCTTTGTTCTGGGTGACGTCCAGGTAGGCTTCATCGAGGGATAGCGGCTCCATGAGATCGGTGTAATTGAGGAAGATCGCTCGAATCTGCTGTGACACTTCCTTGTAGGCCTGGAACCGCGGTCTGATGAATACGGCTTGTGGGCACAGTCGAACTGCCTGAAAGGCCGACATAGCAGAGCGAATCCCAAATGCGCGTGCCTCGTAGCTGGCTGCGGCGACCACACCTCGACCCTGGGGCGAACCCCCAACGACCACAGGTTTTCCTTTTAAATGGGGCTGGTCACGCTGCTCGACGGAGGCATAAAACGCGTCCATGTCGATGTGAATGATCTTTCGGTCGTTAGTCACGGCGATACCAGTAGTCTTTAGCGATGTGATGGGTGTCTCGCCTGGCAATCAGGCGCCACAACAGTTTGAAAATCAAAGGAAAATAGTGCCAATCGCCATAACGATCAAACTTGCGTGTCGAGGTGATCGTGCGCGCGCCCTTGATGCGCTGAATCCGTTGTCCGTGTTTTTTGCCATAGCCGCGAATGCGTACCCAGGCCGCCACATCTTCGGCGTAGAGCAGGTGTTCGGGGTACCCGCCCACAGCCCAGAATGCATCAGCTCGGTAAACGACCACCCCAGTGTCGAATCGGGTCAGCCACACAAAAGGTAGGAACAACACATAAGTCGATGCAATGCCCATCGACCAGCGGTCAAAGACCACTCCGGTTGCACCACCCACCCAAGCCCCGTGGCGCATGGCCTTCTCTACTGCTGCAAAGGTATCGGGGTGTAAACGTGAATCAGCATCCACGAAACACAAGAAATCACCTGTGGCCTCCCGGGCACCTCCATTTCGTGCCGCAGCTATAGCCCTTTTCTCTACGGAAACCACTTGATAACCTGCGTCCTTGGCCAGCCTGGCTGTGCCATCGGTTGAGGCATTGTCCGCAACGATGACTTGAATGTCTTGGTCAAAACGCGCACGTGCTGCCTCAATGGATTCAAACAAGCGTGGCAAGAATTCGGCCTCGTTATGAGCGGGGATGATTAGACTGTAGCGAACCATGAGGAACATTCTAAACGAGGACCAGATTACTGCGGCCTGAATCGGAAGCACCGAGTAAGGGCGAAGCCTATAATGACCATCATGATGATGACACGCGAACAAATGCTAAACCGTTTTTATGCGAATGACGCTGGCTATGATGGCCAGTTCATTACCGGCGTGTTGAGTACAGGGATTTACTGTTTGCCGTCATGTAAAGCGAGAGCTCCGAAGGCGAACAACGTTCAGTTCTTTGAGCGGCCGGAACAAGCAGAGGAAGCTGGGTTAAGACCCTGTATGCGCTGTAGACCCGACGATTTTTACGCAGGTCGCGATCTTGATGGTGAGGTCGTGGAGCAGTTGGTTGGCGAGATTTACGCGGATCCTTCAGCTTTTGATGATGTACCGGGAATCGTTGCGCGAGGCGGGATGGGGGCCACCAAGACCAACCAGATGTTTTTGGCCCACTTTGGGAATACGCCCGGTCAGATACTTCAGCGTTCCCGACTGGATCGATTTGCAGAACTTCTGAGCGCTTCAAGTGGTGATGTTGCACAATGCGCCTTTGACTCAGGGTTTCAGTCCTTGTCGACAGCCTATGATCATTTTGGTCGCAGATTTGGTTTGAGCCCTGCCGCATTTCGAGACATGGAAAAACGCGTTCTATTGAGATGGCCCAAGCCATACACGGTCCAGCCCGTTTGGACCTATCTGACACGTCTCGATCCAGAGATAACGGTTTGGGAGACTTCAGCTGACACAAAACACGGCGAAGTTCCCATGCACCTTGAGGTGACGGATCAACATTTGTATTTGTCTTTTGTTGGGGAACCAGACAGAGTAGCTCGCCATGCGGCTTGCCGTGAAGTGACGCGTTGGTTCGGTTTCGGACAGGACGGGTCTGCATTGACTGGTGATGAAACGATCCGCCGCCAGGTGTTTCAAACGCCAGGATTGGTGGTGCCACAGACGCGTAACTTGTTTGAAGCGTTGATGTGGGTGGTGGTAGGCCAGCAGATCAATTTGAGTTTTGCCTTCCGATTGATGTGTCGCTTGCGTGAAATCTGCAATCACCGAGTTGGCGATGTGTTGCTGCTTCCGAATGCGAACCAAGTCGCGCATTTGGACGCAGCTCGGCTTCGAGAAAACCAGTTCAGTATGCGCAAAGCTCAGACATTGATTGATCTTGCTCAATGGTTTGACGAACACCAACCCCAACTCGATCAGTGGCAGTGCCTTTCAAGTAAACGTTTACAACGGATGCTCTTGGACTTGAAGGGATTAGGCCCTTGGTCGGTGGGCTATTTGTTGCTACGCGGGGCAGGTCGGCTGGAAATGATTCCCCAGGGAGATGCCGGATTGTTGGCTGCCTTGCGTCGTGCTTATGGTGATTTTGAAAAGGGATTCCCAGAACAGCATATGTCTCAGTTCTTTCCACTGGGTGGTTTGGCAACCATGGTGTACTGGCAAAGTCTGAAGGAGACGATATGAAGCAATTGGAAGCTACAAAGTGGAAGTCGCCCATTGGCGAATTGACACTCGTGTGTGATGGAACGGCGCTCAAGGCCATTCACTTTGAAGATGAAACCGATGACTACGTGCAATCGTATTGGCGCAAACGCGGTTGCCTTTTGACCTATCGAAAACAAGGCATGACTGAGGTCAAGAATCAGTTGGCCGATTACTTTGAAGGAAAAAGGAAGCGGTTCGAATTGGAGCTGAGTCCCGAAGGCACTTCGTTCCAAAAGAGCGTATGGCAGGCGCTCACGGAAATCGACTTTGGTGAAACCCGGTCCTACAGTCAGGTCGCGGCGAGAATTGGTTCCCCGAAGGCGGTTCGTGCCGTAGGCGCTGCCAACGGCCGGAACCCGATCCCGATCGTCATTCCCTGCCATCGTGTGATAGGCGCCAATGGTACGCTCACAGGATATGCCGGGGGCCTGGACGTGAAGCAGAAATTGTTGCAGCTCGAGACTAGTAGCGATAGTTGAGGACGGACTCGACGAAGACCTCGACGCCCGAAACAGGCGTGTCTTTATGAATACCATGACCCAGGTTGGCGATATGACCTGGACGGTCGCCGTTAGCCTCGAGCATGGCACGGGTCCTTCGGCGGATGTATCCCGGTTCTGCATACAGAACCGCTGGGTCCAAGTTGCCCTGAACGGCAATTTGATCGCCCAACAGGCGACGCGAATGGGCGATGGGCATGGTCCAATCGAGGCCTATCACTTCGGCGCCCACGGTACCAAGGAACCAACGCAGGTGTGCGCCGCCCTTCACAAAAAAAATGCGAGGGACGTTCAAATGACGTGTTTCCCGCATAATGCGCGATATCAGGGGCAGCATGAGTCGCTGATAATCAAAGGCAGAAAGCACGCCACCCCATGAATCAAATAGCTGGAGGGCGTCGGCGCCGTTTTTTACCTGGTGTTCGAAATAGGGGATGATCATGTCGGTAAATTTTTCAATAAGAGCTTCAAAGACATCCGGTTTGGCGAACATGAAGTGGCGAATATCGTCCATGCTCTTGCCGACTTGACCTGCGATGGCATAGCAGGCCAATGTGAATGGTGCGCCAGCGAAGCCAATAAGCGCTTTTTCAGAATCCAGTTCCCCACGGACAAGTTGTAATGCGCGACCCAGTTGCGTCATGTCTTGTGGAAACTCGGGCATGCGCAATCGCGCCACGTCATCCATGGTGCGGATGGGGTTGTGTATGACGGGGCCTTCACCCTTCTCATACGTAAGTTCAAAACCCATGGGGACCAGCGGCATCAGAATATCCGAGAAGATAATGGCTGCGTCCATGTCAAAACGGCGGATGGGCTGCATGGTGACTTCCAGACAAACCTCAGGTGTGTTGCATACATCGATAAACCCGTGTTTCGCGCGAATTTCGCGGAACTCGGGAAGATAACGACCAGCTTGTCTCATGAACCAAATGGGTGGTCTCAGTGTTTTCCTTCGGTAACAGGCATCTATGAAAATCATGAGTGTTCCAATTCCAGGTAGCGACCCAGCGCATCCACAAAGAAATCCATGTCTGCTTCGGTCATCGCTGCGTTGAGAAATCCAACTTCATATGCTGATGGGGCTAGATAGATGCCGCACTTTAACATAAATCGGTGCAGTCGAGCGTACGACTCAGCCGATCCCTCCACAATATCTTCTGCGGCCAAGGGGGGTGTCTCTCTGTGAAAATAAAGCCAGAATAACGAACCAATTCGCGTATAGCCAAAGCTGGTTGGACCACACAGGGGCGAAATGCATGAGTCTAGATACTGGCCCAAGGCCATGATCCGATCTTGTACATGCTCCTCGAAATAGATCTGAAGAGTAGCTTTACCGGCGGCCATGGCCACCGGATTGCCTGATAACGTGCCCGCTTGATACACGGGCCCAAGCGGGGCCACCTGACGCATAATTTCGTCGCGACCGCCGTAGGCACCCACGGGCATCCCGCCACCGATCACCTTGCCAAAGGTCACCAGGTCAGGGGTTATTCCATAATATTGATGCGCCGTATGACGTGGGACCCTGAATCCAGAAAGCACTTCGTCAAAGATCAGCACCACGCCATATTGATCACAGAGTTTGCGTAGCAGGTGAATAAGGTCAGTCTCTTGAACCAACAAGCCGTTGTTGGCGGGAACACCTTCCATGAGAACGGCGGCGGTTTGGTCTCCCAGTTCTTCGAAATAACGCTGTAACTTGGCCGGAGCATTCAGCGGCACGTTGGAGGTGAGTGCGGCAAACGCTTCTGGAACACCTGCTGAGCTTGGCTTGCCTAGTGTAGCCAAGCCGCTTCCGCCTTCAATAAGAAGATAATCCGCATGGCCATGGTAACAACCGCTGAATTTGAGAATGCGTTCGCGACCCGTGTATCCACGTGCCAGTCTAACTGCCGACATCACGGCCTCGGTTCCGCTGTTGACGAAACGAATCAAATCCACATGGGGCAGGCGAGACAAGACCATTTCGGCTAGCTCAATCTCTTCGCGAACCGGCGTACCAAAGGTCCAGCCGCGGTCTATCACCTGTTTGATGGCTTGATTCACTTCAGCACGGTTGTGACCGAGTATCAGTGGACCCCACGAGTTACAGAAGTCGAGATATCGCTTTTGATCCACATCGTAGACGTAGGCACCTTCACCGCGATCCATGTACAGGGGTGTGCCGCCCACCGAACGAAAAGCACGAACCGGTGAGTTGACGCCGCCGGGCATCAATTGTTGGGCGCGATCGAAAAGCGCCTCAGACTGTTTCATCTGTTTCTCCCTTTTGGGCCCACCACGCCGTGAACTCCCTGACAAAAACAGGGGTTTCTGGTCGCGACGGCATGAAATCTACTTTCCATTCTAGCGCGTCCAAAGCCTTTTTTGTGGATGGGCCAATAGCGGCTATTGCTGGAGGTTGGTTTTGTTTGGCACTGTAATCACTCACCGAGCTGGGTGATTGAAAATAGACCATGTAATGCGTTTGTGTAGGTGCTTGCCACGTGATGGGTTCTGTTTGGTAGACCCACACTTGGGTGACATGGACGCCATTTTTTTCGAGACCTTCGCTCAAGGTGGGAAGCATCAACTTCGAGCCGATAACGGCGATGTGTGGGTAGGGTTCGATCTCCTGTAGCAGTGTTTCGGCGTTGCGTGCAGGCCGGCCCTGAACATGCAATCCTGCAGTGCGTAGAATCTCAGCCGTGGATGCGCCAACGCAATAAATTCGGCGGTTTTCGTGTGGATGACGGGTCGCAAGCCAGCGAGCAGAAATCTTCGATGTAACAGCTAAACAATCCGCATCTTGAGGAATTTCTGCATCCAAGTGGGTCCACCGACGCATGGGCAAGTGAATACTTGAGACGCCCGCCGTCCTTAATCTGTGAACGGTTTCGGATGCGGGTGGGTCGATCTGGGTAAAGTACAGGGCTAGCGACATGATCGCTTGACGTATTCCAGGGCATCTTCCGCACAGGCCATGGGATCCGGTCCCACCGTTTTGTAGGTGTGAACTGAATCAGAAGCATAAAACAAATCTAGCTCGAAGGCCTGGTTTACGGGGTGAATATGTACGCCCAAGGGAAGCTGGCAGCCGCCATCTAATTGGGCGAGCACCCATCGCTCAGCTGTCACACAGCTGGCGGTCATGGGGTCGTGAATGGCGCTTAGGTCCAGCATAAAATGGCTGCGGGTTTGGATGGCCAGTGCACCTTGGCCCGGAGCGGGTGTGCACTGGGAGAAGGGTAAGGCGCACACATGTAAATCACTCAGGTCGATATTGAGGCGGCTAATGCCTGCGGCCGCTAACACGATCGCGTCACATGATCCTTCTTGAAGTTTTCTCAAACGCGTGGGAACGTTGCCGCGTATCGGTTCAAAACGGCAGTGCTTTGTGATCTGTTCAAGCGCGCGAATGCGTCGCAGGGAGCTGGTTCCAATCCGTTTCTTGGTGAGGATAGGTTTTTCTGGCTTCATGGCTTGAGTACTGATCAGCAGGTCCGCCGGATTGGCTCGCCTGGGAATGGCAATCACAGATAAACCGTCAGGCGAGTCCGTGGGCAAGTCCTTGAGGCTGTGGACCGCTACGTCAATTTCTTCGTTGAGCAGCGCATCTTCCAATTCTTTGGTGAAGAACCCTTTGCCTTCCATCTTGTCAAATCGGTCCTGCACCACGTCCCCCTTGGTGGTGATGACTCGGATCTCTACCTCGTGCCCAAGTTGCCGCAGTTCGCCCGCAACCCAATCTGTCTGCCAACGGGCCAATTGGCTACCGCGGGTGCCTATCCGTATGGTCACGGGTTGCGACGGTCCGCGTGCCGAAAAAGGGGGGTAGCCGTGGCCAGTTTTTTCGTGTAGGCGTCAACTGCGTTGATGCCAAACTCGTCGACGACACCCTTGAGTCCCAGGATGGGTACATGTACCAAGCGTTTCACCAAATCTTCGGCCCATGCTCGTAACGCCAGTTCATGATCATGTGACACGGGCGTCGGCAGTGCTTTCAATAAGTGGTCAACCGCTTTTGCGCCTGTTGCTCGATAATGCGCTGCAATTTCCTGATGTATGGCGGCCATGTCAAATTCCTGCCACCGATTGTGCAATTGATCAATACTTTCTTGCAAGATGGGATTTGCTTTGGGAACTTCGCGGAGGCGGGATTCTCTGTTTTCGGTGAGCGTTCGCTCCATCTCTTCCAAACCCATCAATGTAATGTTTGAGAGCGTTTCCACGCCTTTGGCCACATCTTTTGGCAGCGCCATATCTAAGATCAACACAGGTCGCTCGCCTGTTTGCTGGTGCACCCATTGTTTTGAGAATATCGGCTCGCTTGCTGCGGTTGCCGTCACCATCACGTCAAAAGAGGGCGGTGCCTTGAGGAACTGATCCAACGGTATGTACGTTCCGTGGTATTGGGCTGCAAGATCACGGCGATCACTGCGATTGACAAAGACAAAGTCGCAGTCTAACTTGGCAAAGTGCGGCATGATGCTCGCCATGTAATGACCGGCGCCGATAAAAGCGATGGTGCTTCGTCTTTCTTGACTGGCGTGTTGACGTGCGAATCTGCTGGCCAGAGATGCCATGGAAATCACGTTGCGCGTGATTTCTGTTTCATTGCGAACGCGCTTGGCAGCCCTTAATGCCGCATCCACCCAGGCCTGTATGTATTTTCCGGCAAAACCTTTGATCTGCGCCTGTTTCGCCTGAATCTTCACTTGCTTCGTGATCTCAGTTTCTCCCAAGACCATGGATTCAAGCGACGAAGAAACCGACAACAAGTGGCGCGTGGCCTCCATGTCGGCTAATTGAAAGAAATCAGCGCGGTTAAGATTCTGTCCTATGTGGCTCGCAAGCAAGTCGAGGAACTGATCGACATTCAGAGATTGCTCACCTTCGATGATGTAAAACTCGCGGCGATTGCATGTCTGCAGAAAAAACGCTTCGGTAAAAGGCTGTTGACTTTTCAGTGCTGCGAGAAACTGGAGCAGGTCGGAAGGCTGTGCAAATTGGACCTGTGCCACCTTGTGAAGTGGCGCCGTTTTAAAGTTTATCCCGATGACGAGGTTTCTCATGAATCATCCGCTCGATTTCTAAACCGGACTGTTTCGTCCGGTATATACACTTTAAGGTATATGACAGCTAAATACCACCAAAGATTGAAGTTTTTTGAGTGAATTCAATGTGAACGTCGTTCACAAAAAGTTCACATGGAAGCGCGAGCGCGTTCATCGGCAGCATGTTGGTCGATAATGGCTGCCAGTTGAAAGTCTTTTTCAGTGATGCCACCCGCATCGTGGGTTGAAAGCTGAATGTGTACTCGGTTATACACGTTGAACCATTCGGGATGGTGGTTCATGCGTTCTGCTTCCAACGCAACCCGTGTCATAAATGCAAAGGCCGAGACAAAATCCGGGAACGCCAATCTGCGTTCCAACTTACTGTCGTCGTTTACCTGCCATTCATGGAGCTGCACAAGTGCTTCATCAATTTGCTTCTGGGTTGCTGGCTTCATACGACCCTCCTGATGTTCAAGGATACAATAGCTGAACGACTCAGGCTGCGGGGTTCTTTTGCGAGCAACTGTTTTTCTCGATCGGGATGGCGTCATCAACAGACGTGTGGGTCCGGGATATGTGAATGTGCGGGACGATTTTGTCCTGCTGCCTGGCGTTATCCAAGACATGGCATGGATGAGCCAGCGTTTTCGCGTGGTCATTGTCACCAATCAACAGGGCATTGCTTTGGGCCTGACAGATCCGCAACTGGTTCGAGACCTGCACGCCGAACTGGCAGACCGAGTCAAGCGTGCGGGTGGGCACGAGCTGGAATTTTTCGTCTGCCCACACCACCGTGATTCAGGGTGCAGCTGTCGAAAACCCAGAGCTGGGCTGCTAGAGCAAGCTGATCAAATAGAGCCGGTTGATTGGCAATCCAGCTTCTTGGTGGGTGACAGTGATCGCGATATTGAGGCTGGGAAACGGAAAGGCGTGACGACCATCAAAATCGGTCCAACGGGTGAAGCCGATCCAGACTATACGGTGGCTTCACTGCAGGAAGCACGATCACTTATTGAGCGGCTCTCATCGTAAGACGCTTGGCGGTGACCCATGGCATTGAAAGCACACATGGAGACCATTTCACCCTTGTAGGGCACTTTGAAAGCACAAGCGCTTACACGCTCCTGACCTAAGGGTGTTTCAATTTGATCGGCACTCATGAAATCGTGAACCACGATGGCGAACGGAAAGGCGCGCGTTTGGAAGGGCTTAGACCACGATGAAGCCAAGATTTTACGGACCAGTTTCTTTTGTTGCCATAGTCGTCGGATCCCATAAATCACTGCGTGTAACAGGAAAAGGGGGCGGCGAATCATCGCTCCGACTATGCGCGAGGCTGCTATGGGGAAGGGCTGATCGTTGATTACGACACCACGAAATGTCTCAATGGCCCGGTCGAAGAAGGCGCGGTCCATGGGAAACCCCGAGCGTACGGCTTCCCATTCAAAACGCTCTCTTGTTGTCTTGACCACCATGAATACGGCAATTTTTGAACAGGCTTTGTGTCCAAACCAAAACGCGTGTGGATCGATGTTGCGGCCAAAATACCGGTTTACCTGTGTCCAGACATCATCAGCCGAGCTACCGCGGTGTTTGGTACGTCCCACTTCGGCCACGGGTTGAAGGCTCAAAAGGCGAAATGCGGGCGCCTTGTCCAGAAACCAGTCGATGATCTCGGGAAGCTCTGGGGCATTTTCAGCAGTGATGGTCAATGAGGAAGCTGCCTTGATACGCCTCCCATTTTCTTTGTGATGGGTGGTCAACAGCTCAGCTATTGCATTGCGGACGTATAGGAGCTGGCCCTCATTCTGGGGACGTGGTATCCCGCGCCGTCCCCTTTGGTGCGTATCCACGTGAAAGCACACCTTGGTAAGTCCAGCATCTGTGAGATGCTTCAGGTAACTGGGATCGTCCAGCAAGTTTTGGCCGTGCGTCATCAACATCGGGCTCAAATCCAGCTCGCGGGACTTAGCCACAACCTGAGCTAGTTCGTTTGCAGGCAAAAGGGTCACTTCTCCTGACGTCAGTTGCACATTGCCGCCGGGCCCCAGATGTTCGCGAATGACACGCAGCTGTTCAAATACCGCATCCAAGGGCATAGGCTTCATCAAATTTGCCGTTTTTGGCAAATAGCACGCCGTGCATCCAAAGTCGCAACGTTCATGGATGCCATGGGTTGCGGCACATCCCGCTGAGAAGGTCCCAAGCACTTGGCTGGGCGCTTGTGTGTGGACGGGCAATTGGTTCCAGACCTTATTCACAGCATCTTGGCGACGGCGGTCATAGGGTTGGATCAATCCCCGTATGACAGCAATCCACGCTTTAGACCTTGGCAAGATTCATCCCCTTTCGCGTTTCATCGCTGGCATAATGGTCCCCAACCATAACCTCGGGCGGAAAATATGGAACTGGCTGTGCTGGATGCGGCCACATTTGGTGATATCGACATAAGTGCATTGGATCAGTTGGGGAATTGTCGCACATATCAACATACGCCCTCTGAGCGTATCTTGGATCATGTGGGATCCGCTGAGATTGTTGTAACGAATAAGGTGCCCTTCAAAGAAGAAACCATGCGAGCTTGTCCGCAGATCCGCATGATCTGTGTGGCAGCTACAGGTACCAACAATATCGATCTCGATCACGCACGAAGATCGAAGATCAGTGTGTGTAACGTCCCGGATTATGCTACCAAAAGTGCCGTCAGCCATACCTTGGCGCTTTATTTTCAATTGGCCCATCACATGAACTATTTGAACGATTATTGCCGCAGCGGGTCTTGGACCCGCAGCAACATCTTCACGCATCTGGATCGGCCGTTTCGAAGCATTCATACAGTTACGTGGGGCGTGGTAGGCATGGGCGCAATCGGTCGTGCGGTGGCGGATGCGGTGTCTGGATTAGGTGCAAAAGTGGTGTACCACTCCACCAGCGGCGCCAATCTACAGCAGCCCTACGAACAGTTGTCACTTGACGCACTGGTTCAATGTGTGGATGTCATTTCGCTCCACGCTGCGCTCAATTCTCGGACGAGATCATTGTTCAATGGCAAAGTGCTCGCCAGAATGAAGCCAAATGCACTACTGATCAATGTGGCCCGAGGAGGCCTGGTGAACTCCCAGGATTTGGCCCATGTTCTTCTCGAAGGGCGAATTGGCGGGGCTGGGATTGATGTGCTGCCTGAAGAGCCACCTCCAGCCGATGAACCGCTGTTGCGAGTCAACAATCAGCGACTTGTGATGACGCCTCATGTGGCAGGACTAAGCGTTGATGCACGAGAGGCATTGGTGCGTGAAGTGGTGGCGAACGTTCAAGCATTTCAGGCTGGCTCTATTCGGAACAGCGTGTTGTGATTTTTTCGCTGCTTGTCCTGCTGGTCGGCAATCAAGAATCCGACATCCTGGCGCGCATGAACACCCGTGCCACGGAAGGTGCGACCGCAGGGTACCTGCCTGACAGCCTGTGTGGCACATGCCATCGAGACCTTTTTGAGTCCTATCAAATGGTAGGTATGTCGCAGTCCTTTCATGCTGCGTCAGATGCTCCGAGAATAGAGACATTAGGTCCTTCGTTTGAGCATGAAGGTCGGATCTACCGCATTCAATCTCAGCAAGATAAGCTGCTTTTCACGCGCCATCAGAACGACTTCGAGGGCAAGCCAATCAATCAATTCCAAATGGAAATCGATTGGGTACTGGGTTCGGGTAATCGTGCGCGGAGCTATTTGTATCAAACTGATTGGGGAGAACTATACGAGCTGCCGCTGGGCTGGTATAGCGAAACGCAGCAGTGGGCCATGTCGCCCGGTTTCGATCACGATACCCATCCGGGCATCAGCCGTCGTGTGACGCGAGCGTGCCTCTTTTGCCACAACGCGTATCCAGATGTTGAGATGGGGAGTGACCACCCATTGGCGCCGGATAGGTTTCCGTCCCAACTGCCCCACGGTACGGGTTGTCAACGATGCCATGGACCGGGCGCCGATCACGTTCGCAGCGTCTTAAATGCGCGGCCCACTGAAGAAATACGCAGTAAGATCGTCAATCCGGCGCGGCTCCCGCCAACAGAAAGGGACAGCGTATGTTTCCAATGCCACATGTTACCGAGCATCTCGGTTGTGGGCCCACGTAGGTTTGATCGCAATGACTATTCGTTTCGGCCCGGTGAGTCTTTGTCAGACTACCGTGTGCACGTGGAAGTAGACAATGACGATTTTGAAATCAATCACCATGGCTATCGTTTGTGGCAGAGCCAGTGCTACCAGCAAAGTGGCGGCACACTGACCTGTATTTCATGCCATAACCCGCATCAAAAACAGAAAGGACCCAGTTTCAGAGCCCAGGTTGCGGAGAAGTGCCTGAGCTGCCATTCGCTGGCACCTGAGCACCCCCTAAGTGACTGTGTAACGTGCCACATGCCTACGCGCCGGACGGCCGATGTGGTGCTGGCAACGATGACAGATCACCGAATCGCAAAAGGACCCTTTGATACCCAAGCCCTACTGGCCGCACGTAATCCGCGATCCGTGACGATACACGACACCAACATTTGGCCATTTGCTGATGGGCCCAGAGGATTGAATGCGGAACGGTATCGTTTTGTCGCTTTGGCGCGCGCACAATCATCTAGCGCCGTTGTGTCTGCGTTGGCAGATGTACTTCAAATCACGGAAACCAAAGACGATGTGCCTCTATTCGAGTTGGCCAAAGGCTACTTAAACACGCGCCAATTTAGTTCGGCCTTAGACCAGCTTGATCGCCTGAAGGCAATCGAAAGTCCCGCCGTGATCAATGCCCGCGGCGTGGCTCTGTTTGGATTGGGTCGCATGGACGATGCCAAAAAAGTGTTTGAAGAATCGCTTGCACAGGGTCCAAACCCCGACGCCTTGTTCAACCTGGGTCTCGTGTTGTGGCAACAAGGCGCACGAGGGCCTGCTCTTGAAAGCGTGAGCGAGGCCATAGTTCTAAGATCTAACCAGGGGCGAATGTGGTTGATGCGCGCTCGGATGCAACGGACATTGGGTCGACTTGAAGCGTGTCGCGATGACTTGATCCAAGCGCTTGCGCTGGATCCCGATCTGGCTGACGCCTACGCAATGCTGGTGCCGCTTTTCGTGGAACTCGATCAAACCGACCAAGCCAAGCGCTATCGGGAGATTGGCTTGCGAAACCTGCCCGATCATCCACTACTCACCAAATTGAAATAGACGGGCGCCCAGGTTTATGGGTGCTATCGACGTGTATTTGAATGGACGAACAGTCATTCAAATAGCTGATAATAAAAAATATGTGTCCATTTCAGAAAAATAGGAGAAAAAACTCAGATCAACCTCAGGTGTTTTTTTGCTCTGACCGCTAGGATGCCATCGAGCCGAGAAGGGCTTAGTGCATACAGAGGTGGTTGCGAATGAATTTCATAGGTTTGTGTCTGATTGGGATAACGAGTTTTGTGCTGGCTGGAAATATCTCCATCCCAGACCCGCAACTGAAGGCCTATCTGGTGTCTCAATATGACACGAATATGGATGGCGAGATCAGTACCGCAGAAGCTGCAAGTGTGACGGGTAATTTGAGCCTGGCCAATCGAGGGATTTCTGACTTGACCGGGGTCGAACATTTCACTCAAATTTCCCGGCTTTATTGTAACCAGAATCAACTGACGCAGTTGCCTGACTTGTCCAATCTTGATTTGTTGGAGCGTCTTTATTGCTACAGCAATCAAATTACGTCTCTGCCAAACCTGTCCGGTTGCGCTAGTTTGATTTTACTCTCTGCGTCGAATAACCCTTTCGCTACCCTGCCCGCATTGCCCCCTACAATCCAATCGATTTGGTGTACCAACAGTCAGATCCAAACGCTCCCCTCTCTGGCTGGATACACGCAGTTGACGAGCCTCTACTGCTACCAAACCCCGCTCACGAGCCTTAGCGCTTTACCAAATTCGCTGGTTTCTTTGGACTGTCATAACGCTCAATTGACTTTTCTGCCCGACCTCTCCAACTTAACCCAACTCACGCAACTAGATATTCGCGGGAATCAACTTTCATCGATTCCGGGTATTCAGAACCTGACCCAACTACAGTACTTGAATATGTCGCGCAATCAGTTCACTAACCTCCCAAACGTGAGTGGTCTTTCCCAACTCTGGGACATCAGTTGTGCTCACAACCAAATCACTGGCGGGTACGTGCTTTCCGGCATGACGGGATTAAGACAACTGGATCTTTCATACAATCTGATGACCCAGTTCAGCTTGAACCTGCCCGCTATGGAATCGTTGGATCTAAGTGGCAACCTGTTGACAGCCATGCCCAATATGAACCTTCTTCCTTCCATAGAAGGACTGTATTTGGATGACAACCTAATCGAAAGCGTGCCAGTGCTTCCGATGCTTTCAGAACTGTATTACCTGGGCCTGAACCACAATCGCATTAGTGTATTTGGCGATCAATCGCACTTACCTGCGTTAGAGGAGATCGCATTGAGCCATAACCGCTTGACCGTTGCACCCGATGTGACCACCTATCCATTACTTAGCGTACTGGACCTGAGCAATAACTTACTGGTGGATGTCCCACAACCATCAACGAACCTGTCAACGATTTATCTGGAACGCAACTACCTATCTGAGAGCCACTGTATGGCGCTCCAAGACTTGGATACGGCGGGCATTGAGGTACATTACCAGCCCCAGGGCAACCTCTATGACTTGTACGATCAACTGGCGTGGTGGCCGGCTCCTGGCCTACTTCAACAGTGGGTGGAGGATTGCAATAACGGCGACATGTACTACGACTTGCAGTGCGAGTAACCTTCTTGGGGAGCCCTGTTGACCCGCTGGCTTTTTGTGTGTCAATCTCGGAGTGCGTCGCACAGCTTAACGAGGAGTGACCCATGAAACAAACGAAAGCATATGCCGCAGCGAGTGCCAGTTCCCCTTTGAAACTCAACCACATCCAACGCCGGACGCTTACGTCTTCGGATGTAGCCATTGACGTGCTTTTTTGTGGGGTCTGCCATTCAGACTTACACACGGTTCGCGACGAATGGAGCAGCATCATGCCTACCACCTACCCCTGTGTGCCTGGCCATGAGATTGTGGGGAAGGTTGTTGGGGTGGGGTCGGAAGTCACGGCAGTAAAGGTGGGCGATACGGTCGGTGTCGGTTGCCTCGTGGATTCGGACCAGGCATGTCCCATGTGCCATGCCCATGTCGAACAGTTCTGTGGCCATGCTGTGTTTACCTACAACTCGCCGGACAAACATCTGGGCGGTGTGACCTATGGTGGCTACTCCGAATACATGGTAGTGGATCATCGTTTTGTGTTGCGCGTACCTGACCATCTGGATCTAGCTGGTGCGGCCCCGCTTTTATGTGCGGGGATTACGACGTATTCACCCATGCGACGATGGGGCAATCTGCAAGGAAAACGCGTAGGTGTCGTAGGCCTGGGTGGCCTGGGTCATATGGGTGTGAAATTTGCCCGCGCTTTTGGCGCGGATGTCACGGTGTTTACGACTTCATCGAGTAAGTTGGAAGACGCAATACGGTTGGGTGCTCATCATGTGGTGCTTTCAAGCGATGCTGATGCCATGAAACAGCATGCATTCAGTTTTGATTTCGTTTTGGACACCATCTCAGCGGATCACGACCTGAACAGCTATATTCAGTTACTCATATTGGACGGCACCTTGACACTGGTAGGTGCGCCGGAAAATCCCATGCCCGTCTCGTCGTTTGGTCTGCTGTTTGGCCGCAAGAATGTAAATGGCTCATTGATCGGCGGCATCAAAGAGACCCAGGAGATGTTGGACTTCTGCGGCCAACACAATATCACTGCTGACGTGGAAGTGATCCCCATCCAAAAGATCAATGAAGCCTACGAACGACTGCTCAAATCCGACGTCAAATACCGCTTCTCCATCTACATGGCCTCCTTGCGCGAAAATTGATCCTTATTCTGATGGTGGCCAAATGCACCAGGTTCAATTCCTCAGGGGTCTACTCCAACGCAGGCCGGGAAAACGGCCATAGTCACCATCCGATGAAATCCATTCACATCCTGTTTCGATTGCGAGTGCCGCCAAGTATGCATCCGGGATCAAGTTTCCTTTAGCGGATGTTGTGCGACACAAGTTCGTGAAAATTTCCCAGTGACGGTCTCCAGGTGATAAAGAGACATAGTTTGGTCGGCCCCTCAAGTCTTCCACGAACGCCAGCGCCTTTTCCAATGGGCTGGGCGGATCAAAGACTTTTGGGTGTGTCACAATTCGGAGGAAGCCAGACAGCACCAAGTCTGCAATGGCAAAAGGCTCATCGCCATTTGCCAGCAATTCGAGCCAATCCAGAAACTCATGGTGCTGCGGAACATCTTCACGATGGGCGTACACCAAGACATTGACGTCAAGTAACCGCATTGCCTTCCATCGCATCGATCAATGACGAGGTGTCGTCCAGGTCTATGCCCGGCAAAAGGCCCCGACCGCCTACGGTTGTCAACTTAGTAGGTGGGATTTGTTGTCGCTTCTTTTCTCGCGCCATAATGTCCCGCAGCGCCTCTTCAATGACTGCCGTAATCGTAATTTGTCGTTTGGCAGCATACCGCTTCACTTCAGTCATTAGGCTTTCATTCAATCGCACGGTCGTTCTCATATGTCAAAACATACTAGCTGTATGTCAATATGTCAATCGTCGGCACATGCATCAAAAGACAATCCGGCTAAGACGGCCTAAACATAGGAACAGGAAGACACAAGCGTCTTGCTAGCTTGTGCGAAGGTTTATCAATCCTCTGCCACTGAACTCTGCATTTGGTTTGGCAAATGAAAAAATCAGGCCCGATTCTGTGTGTATCTCGTCCATATCTGGATTGATTTCTGGCTGGCTAAGGGTGAATTCGCAACCGCAGCCTTTCAGGATGTCCTCGATTTCAGACAACTCCATGCCACCCTTAATCGGCCACGAGCCTAATGGAAATTGAGTTGTGCCAATAGCCTTGAGTCCATCTGTAAAATCAATTTGGACATAAAAAGCTCCTCCTGATTCGGCAAAGCCCACCTCGATGTCGCCAAATTTGAACAAAAAATCATTTTGCCAGCCATGATCTGTGGGTTGGCCCAACTTTGATTGGACTTCGGATCTGCCGACACCGATAATTTGCGATTTCCAAGGGTTTTCGTTGACGAATTGTGTGAAGGTCACTGTTTTCACCCCGATCTCGCAAAACTGTCTTGCCTGCTAAGAGGAGAAGATACACATTTCATGGAGTTCGAATGGTTGGTCGTTGAAGGACAGGACACTATTCGGTGTCTACCGAAAAGTCGACTAAATCTATGCCGTACGAATCCGCGAAAGACTGGCATTCGAGTACCCTCTCGGCAAAAGCGTGTTCGCTGCGTGTAGTGTATTCTCGAGCCCAAAGAGCCATTTCTAAATCATTGAGGTCATGAAGACTTATATCCTCTGGCATGTCGTCCAATGGAACGATCTCAACATCCAGAAAACCCAGACTTTGCAGTGGCTCAATTAAAGTCTCTGCTGATGAAACGGTTGCTCCTCGAAATGTAAATGCCCAAAAAAGTTCTGAATGAATATCAAAGTCTTTCGTTGCTTCCAGATAGAACTCAACGGCCTCTTTTCGCAGTCTATCAATCATGATGACTCTCCTTTCGTGAGACTAAGTGTTGGACAATATACAGAGCTTAAAGCCCACCTGTTCTCCATGCTTTTAAGTTTTCTATCATTCATTAGGGGGCGCATGGACGAGGTTTTGTGGATTTGGGGAGGTAGAGCGGGTGTTTGGGCGCTCCCAGTTGGGTGGTACCCATGCATTGGGGCTGGTTGAGGAAGGCCAGGACTACGCGGTCGCGTCCCAGATGAAGGCCCTGGTTGCCCCAGGCGATGAGGGTGAGATCGCTGGCCTCGATTGCTTTTTTGATCCATGCGTCGTTTTCCGATCCGATGGGGTCGCTTGCCTGCCTCAAGTCGCTTGGATAGGTGGCACAATAGGCAAACAGGTTGACCACCAGCAGGCGACCATATCCCCAATCGTCCGCGAATCCTATGATGCGTCGGATGGTGGGGTCGTTGGTGGTTTCGTCGGCCTGGGATGGGTTCAAACCAATGGCCACCATGGTTCGGTTGCCTTCAGAAATCTGCCGCCATAGGAGGTAGCGGTACTTGCGATCCTCAGAGAAAACGGCCCCGTTTGGGGTGTTCAGCAGGTCTGTTAGCGCTGCCAGGAAAGCGCCTCTTCCTTGTTGAGGGTCACTTGGAACCGTTCCCGCCAGATCAGGCCCTTCACGCCGTTCAATGAGCTGCGTTCTAGCATGGCATCGAAATCGGCGCGGCGAGCCTCAATCTCGTTGGGGTTACCGGTCATGCCCACCAGGCAGAGATCCGTCTGGTCCTGGAAATAACCCAGTTCCCGGTGCCACAGGTAGATATCGTCTTTACAAGTGATCAGGTCCAGCAGGAAACCAGGTTGCCCGGCCAGAGTGATGTGCCTGGTCTCCAAGACTGTGGCGAAGTCGAATGTGAATGTTTTGTCGTTACCGCGCCACTGGGCCCAGTTCACCATTTCCTGCGGCGTGTTCCTGAACTGTTGCCAGGTGGTTTCTGTTCGAATACCGGGGATTCGTTCATGGGTGATGATGGCGTTGTCCCCGGCGATATGGGTTTGCGAACGCCAGTGTTTGGCTACCGGGAACCGCGTCCACAAACCTCGATGAAAGCGCCAGCCGGCGGGAGCAGTAGTACGTCGAGCCATGTCAGTCATGCAGTGCCTCCTTGGCGGCGACCGCCTTGGCAATCAGGGCCTCGTAAAGCGCCAGATGTTCGGGTTCATTGTCGTCCAAGGGGATGGCCATCTCCAGATGGAACATTTTGGATGTGCCTTTGAAGAAGCCCAAATCGGGTTTGATGAAGAAGGTGTACTTTCGCATTCGGGTGTGATCTTCAATGGTCATCTCGTGGATCAGCCGTTCCATTTCAAACTTGAGATCCTGCCCTTTTTCGCGGCTGATGAGGACCACTTGCAGACCTTCCTCGTCATTCAGACCCATCAACGCCTCGCAGTACTCATCGGTGACACGACTGAGCTTGTAAGGGATCTTCTCCGGAAAAACGCCGGCAATCAACGTGCAATGGTTTTCAAGGTTATGGGCTTGTCCTGCGTGGGGGGCAATCCAGGGATCAGCAAGTGTGTAGTCGAAGAGTCCGGCTTCCAGTACGGGGAAGGGTTCGATGTTCTCCGTTTTGCGTACACCCTGTAGGAGGTCAAGGGACTGTTGCAAAGTACCTGACTCCGTGTAGCAAATCACGACTTCCTGGTCGAAGATGGCCAGTGCCAGTTGGCTGGCACCTGAGGTCGACTCGAAACTTGCGGCGTAAAGCGCACTGGCGTCTCCCGACAGACAGTGGTCCTCCTGCACCGTGAGTCCCATGCGTTCCAGGGCAGCGACCCAACCACAAATAGCATGGTGGAACACGGGCCCATTCAGTTTCAGCAGTGAGAATACGTAACCTTGTTGCCCGTTGTGAATAGACGTGCTGCTTGTGGCCACGAATCCAGCTGGCACATCCATGTGAAATCCCCAGTGTGCCAACGGGGGTCGGTCCGTGGCCTGGCGACTAGCCAGTCGGCTTTGCATTTCCGACCAGATGGCATTGAAGCTGTGCTCGTTGAGGTAGGGGAGCAAGGGAAACTGGTGTCGGTGATAGCGAAACAGGCGCAAGCCCTTGATCACTTCACGTCTCAAAATAGGAGACCCATCACAACCGCCAAAATCTGCTTCGGATTTGATGCTGGGGTCTGGCAGGTGCTCGGGGCGTGTGGGCGGTCTGGGTACCGGTTGTGCCAAGGGAGGCGGCCCGCCTTCGTGGGCGAACGACCCTTGGGCAGGTCTTGGATCTTCGTTTGGAAACGCTTGAAAGGGACGGTCTGGATAGCCCGAGTCCTCGAGTCCATAAAGCTCTAGATTCTGAGCCGTGGGATCGACCCATTTGACGGGATCACTTAGGGCTGTCGCGTGCATCACGGCGTTTACCCTACCGCGCACGGCAGCCGCAGTGACGGTGTGCAGGGTGCGTCCGTCGCGTTCTTGCGAGAGATGCATGAAGCTGGTAGTGATCCCGTCGCGTTGGGTGACATCTTCGCGATGGGTCACAAAGTTTCCGGCCAACCCGGGTCCGATGGTCGCATCTAGGCGGGCCAACGCCAGTGTGCCCACTAAATCCACATCGGTGGGGTCTTCAGCCTGTTTCAGTGCAGCTTGATAGTCTTCCTCGCTCATCAGGGTTTCGCGTATGGAAACCATGCCCTGTTCGGGGGCAAGATCAAATTGGTGGACCACGGCAACCGGTTGACCGAACCCCTTGGGCAGAATGATGCGGAGCCCGTCGAAATCGTATTCGTACATGTTGTCTCCCATTAGGGTCCTCCCGGTCCAGGTGCGCCTGGTCCCGGCCCAGCCGGGCCACCGCCTGAACTACTGCCCGGTCCGGGCGCAGTACCGCCTCCACTCGAGGAGCCGCCTGCGTCACCGCCGGAACCGGATCCACCTGTGGACCCTGCGCTACCACCATCACCACCGGAGCCAGAACCACTTCCGCCGCTTCCAAGTCCGCCCGCATCGCCAGCACCGCCTAGGGTGAATCCGGAAGCGCCAGGTCGGCCCGGTGAAGGTATACTGCCCAGGCCACTACCCAAAACGCCCAAACCGAAGGCAACCGCCATATCGGATCCGACTCCGTCCATGAGTGCCGCACCGAACGATTTACTCCCGTCGTTGGGCCGCGCGAAGAAATCGACTGCGTTGTTGGCTACCTTGGTGACGCCGGCAACGACTGCCGCCTGAGCCCCGGTGACCAAAGCCTTGACCACAGCTTGGCGGAACAAACTCCCGCCAATCCGGCCGGCAAGTCTGCCTGCCAGATTGAGCTTCCCCAATCCGATACCGATAAAACTGCCGAGTACGTTGAAGGCAAGAGTGATCATGTCCACGCCGTCGGGACCGCCAACCAACACGTTGTAAGCGTTGTTAATGGGACAGACCATGGCAGTGGGCAAATCAAAGCTGATGGCTGGACCGGTTTCATTGCACGCATTCGCTACGCTGGTTAAGCGAGCCTGGAGTCCGCCCGTGTTGAGGACGGTCATGGCTGCAATCACGATTTCCTGAAGATGGGATGGGCAGCCTTGAACCAATGTGGGTCCGTAAACCAAATGGAAGCCGATGTGAGGAATGCCGCCCATGAAGAGCAAGCCTTTCGTACCCGTCTTGGAGCTGGGCACGAAATTGATCATAACTGTGGGTGCGCAACCCAACCCTATATGGGGGCTGTAGAGATAGGGAAATGGGCAAGGAACGGGTGGCGCGGTGCCGGGCCAGGGTATGACGTAATGCACATCCAGCCCTGCATGACCGGACCACTGCTTGGCTGCCGGAAAACCGGGTATGAAAAAGGAAATAAGGGTGCCGGGTGTGGGTGCCGCGATTCGCGGCGGACTAGCTGCAACTAAACTTTCAAGTCCCATTGCGGCCTCAATTCAACATGATCGGATTGCCCTTGACCACGTTCAGATCGCGAGCTTCGGTGCTGACATTGATGCCTTCAATAAAAATATTGCCAGAGCGATCGATGATGATGCGGCTCTTGCCACATTCCAGCACAATGCGTTTCTTGGCCGCAAACACCAGCTCGTCGGGCGCGTCGTCTGGAACGGAATGTTCCTCAACGTCGCGTAAGTGGCGTGAATGCTCAGGTTGGACACTCCCGTCCAACCGAATGACGATGGGCTGATCTTTGGCGATCACTTTAGTTTCGCTCATGGTTTTTCCCTTCTCTAGTTCAGTTGAACGACGCCGGCCTTGATGGCCACGTTCGCGGTTCCCGTGATGGAGATGCCGGTGGGTGAAACGGAAATTTTGTTGCCGCCCACTTCGATATTCACCGAGGCCGTGGACTTAATGGTGACACCTGTTTTGCCTTCCAAACCAGCCGATGCATCTGTTTTGAGGGTCATCCCAGTTTTGGATTGAAGGCCACAGTCACCATCGGTTTTGACACCGAAACCCATGGCCCCAATTTCGAAGCCGGCACTCTTTGATTTCACGGCGTACTTGTCTTTGGCTTCAAGTCCAATGTGCCGATCAGCCTTGGTGAAGTGGTCCTTTTTGACGTCGATAGACTGAGAGCCAGTGTTCACCTTGATGGTGTAGTCGCCATCTTCCACTTCACAGTTTTTGTGGTTCTTAATTTTGGTTTGGTAGGAACCTTTGTCGACGAATTCCTTGACGTCACCCGAACGCACTTTGAGGGTCACGTTCTTTTCGACGGTGCGCGCCCACTCGCCCTTGTCGACGAGGACGGTGTAGTCGCCCTCTTCAACGGTGGTTGATTTGTGGCGGTGCACCGTTTCAGTGAAGTCGTGCCGTACATTCAATGTTTTGTCGTTTTCGACCAGAGTATCCATGTTTCGATGGGCTCGGATATCGATGCGTTCGGCTCCGTCCTTATCGTCGAACAGAATGTGATTGTCTTTGATGGTCTTGATAATGTTCTGCCACTTTTCGGCAGGCTTGAGTGGAGCGGTGTTGGCATCGTTGTAGACGCGGCCCGTGACCACCGGTCGATCGGGATCGCCGTTCACGAAGGACACAAGCACTTCGTGACCGATGCGAGGGATCCACTGGATGCCGTAGTCCTTGCCGGCATAGCCGTTGGATACGCGAATCCACATGGATGACTTCTCGTCTTTTTCGCCTTCGCGATCCCAATGGAACTGGATCTTGCAGCGCCCCATGTTGTCCAAGTACACCTTTTCGCCGGAGGGACCGGTTACGACTGCGGTGTGGACGCCGTACACCTTGGGGATGGGTGTGAGCCGAGCGGGCCGGAAGACCACATCGCTAGGAAACGCAATGAACCGGGTTTGGAAACGGCCTTGAATCACCTCGATGACGGTTTCGTAAAGGACCCAGCCGCGGTTGAACGCGTCATTGAAGTGCTCTTTCAAATTGAATTTGAAGCCGACTGCAAATGAGCGGCAAGAGGACTGTCCTTCAACCGATTTCAATCCAGCCAATTCAGCTTCTTTGCGGATGGTGGCCATGGTCTTACCGGTGCCGCCATCTTCGTAGTTCAAGCCGTGCGTATACTGTTCCAAATTGGGGAATGCGGGTGAGGAGCCTTCGTTGTCGTCTTTCTTGATGTCGGTGGCTGACGTGTTGTAGTTGTAGTCGTTCACCGTGAATAGGCCAGAACCCATTTGTTCGGAATAGACAAATTCTTTGACGTGCTCATGTTTGGCCACCATGAATTTGGGTGTGGGTTCCTCTGAGTAGGTGGCGTCGCTATAGGGTTTGCAATCTGAAAACGCGCTGGGGTCGTCACCTATGACCATTTCCTCTTTTTCGTGGTCATAAAAATAAAACATCCCCTCGTCTTCTAGCAGACGACTGACGAACTGAAACGAACTCTCACCGTATTGCAGGCAGTATTCTCGCTGTCGTGGACTACCGGTGATCTTCCATTTGTGGGTGACGCCGAGTCCATCCAAAACTTCTGTCACGATTTCTTTGGCGTTCTTCTTTTGGAACACCATGGACCGAACTTGTTTGGTGAGCAGCCACAGTTTGGGTCGCAGTTCTATGTCGTAGTAAAAGATCTGCTTGGTGGCATTGGGTAGATTGCCATGACCTGTTCGCACTTGGGCGAATCGCGTGATGATGCCACTGAAAAAACGCTTTTCGGCGAGGTCATCGCCCACTTTGAGCACCAACTTTGCCGATGCGTTCAGCATGGAAGCAAAATCGATGGCAGGTTGATCGGTTTTGACTTGAGCCTTAACGACGTAGATGCGAGACATGGTCTCCTGCACCTTCATCTCGACCACTTCGAGTTCGCCGCCTGGGCCCTCCCAAAGGATGTCAGCTACGTTGTGTTTGATAGAAGACACAAGATCACCTCATTAGACTATGATAGGTAGAAGCAGGTACACCTCGCCTGTGGCATTGAGTGGGGGTAGGCTTGGGATGCCGCAGGCGAGGTGTGAAGTGGTTGATTAGGTCGTGTTAGGCGCCCAATTCCCACTTGTCTGTGTATTCGTTGCCTTCTTCGTCTTTGATCTTGATTTCTTCGAACATGAAACGTACTTCTTCCATGTCGCGGAATTTCTTGGAAGCTTCGTCGCAGGTATTGAGTTTCCAGGATGTCAAGCCAACAACTTTTACTTTTTTCATCTCATGAGCGAAGTACTTGATGATGTCGCCAGTTTTGGGGTCTGGTTTGAAGTGCGTGACGACTACGCTGGGGATCTCAAGGTTCTCGCACAGATGCTTGGCAAAAAGAGGCGAACTCTTATCGAGCTCGTGAACCATTGAGAAAAAGCCGTGTTGACGGCGGCCAGTGATGGAACCATCGCGGATATCTGTGGGCATGTCGATGCTGTAACGAAACTCGTAGCATTCGATTTGACTATCAACGTCTTTACCCTTTGCAGGACCTGGGATGCCATCAGCTTTGCAGTATGAAGAAACGGACATGTGAACTCTCCTTTGGTGTTTGTCGCAGACATCCTTGAGTAGAGCCAAGATCGTGCCAAAAACATAAGATGTTTAAAGACAGACGTTTACACATCCGGTGTCGAAAAAATAGCCTGATCGATGTTCGCATAGCTGAATGAACTGTTCAGAGGATCGAACAGGTTGACTGGCCCCGTGAGCCAGATCACAGGTAACTGATGTGCTCTTCAAGGAACTGGTTCAAAGAAAACGCGGCGCCAATAAAACCTGAAAGACAGCCCGCGGCCAGCAAACCCAGCGTCCAGGTAGTGGGAAGAAATACCAGGGTAAGGTCCGCCAATAGGTTGGCGGGATGATTGGCGAGCATACGTATAAGTAGTGTGTAGCCCAAAAGCAGCGCAACCACGCCCAGGATGGCACCCACAAGCCCTTGGAGAAATCCTTCCAGCAGAAACGGACCGCGAATGTAGGCTCTGGATGCGCCTACCAGTTTCATGATGTCCACCTCTTCGCGACGTGCAAAAAACGTCAGTTTCAGCACATTGGAGATGGTGAAAACCGAAGCGAAAATCATGATAGCACCGAAAAGCCATCCGGCCATTTGCACTAATCGGCCGAGAAATGCGATGCGTTCAATCACGTCCTTGTCGTAACTAACTTGTTCAACGCCCTGCTGTTGTTGCAGTTGGTCCTTTAATGCGTCGATTTGTTCGTGAGGTTGATCGGACTTAAGACGGACGCGAAAAGATGCCGGGAAAGGGTTGATACTGATGGACTGGGACACATCGCTGTACTGATTGAAGTCGCGTTCAAATTGTTTCTGGGCATCGGTTCGCGAAAGAAATTCGATTTTGTCAATCGATCCGTGTTGACTTAAGAACTGCTGAATGGCTTGTTGTTCCGAGTCGGTACACGAATCAGCCAAAAACACATGAAATTGCAAATTGCGTTCCCAGCCAATGGAAAGCTGGCGAAGGTTATGTCCAAGCAATAGCAGGGCACCGAGAATAAACATGGCCAAGGCAATGGTGCCAATGGAGAGTACGTTCAGAACACGAGAACGCCAGATGTTCGTAACAGCTTCGGAAAACGAAAACAGCAGATATCGGATCATTGAGCCATATCGAGATGGTCTTTGGGTGCTGTGTCACCAACCAGTCGACCACTGTTAATGGTCAACACCCGCCCTTGGATGCGTTGAATCATTTCGCGGTCATGAGTAGCGATCAATACCGTTGTGCCGCGCATATTGATCTTGATAAAGAGCTTCATGATCTCTTCGGCCATTTCGGGGTCCAAGTTACCTGTGGGCTCGTCTGCAAGCAACAAAACAGGGTCATTGACGATGGCGCGGGCAATTGCCACTCGTTGTTGTTCGCCACCGGACAGTTGAAGCGGGTAGAACATGGTCTTGTGCTGCAGTCCAACCTGTTTGAGCACATTCAACGCACGACGCCTGCGCTCTTTAAGATCAACGCCCAGTGTTTTGAGAACAAAAGTGACATTTTCAAACACGGTCTTGGTTTTGATGAGCTTGAAATCCTGAAAAACCACGCCAATAGACCGGCGTAATCGCGGAATTCGATGAAGTGGCAACGATGAGACGTTTTGGCCATGAACTAATATTTGCCCCTTCGAAGAGATCTCTTCACGGATGATCAACTTGAGCAGTGTCGTCTTACCTGCACCACTGGGACCTGTGAGAAACGTGAATTCTCCGGGCTCAATGCGTAAGGACACGTCTGACAGGGTGTAACTGTCACCCGTGTATTTCTTGAAAACATGGTAGAAGCGGATCATGGCGCTCCCATGTTAGCGAATCACGGCGAACAGGACAACATGCTTACTGTGCCAGCTGTGCCATGGATGGAACTTGAATCACTGAGTACTGCGATTGGGGCTCGTAGGTCTGTTGATAGTGGTGGTATGCGCCCATGACCTTATGGCAGTACTGCCGCGTCTCGGTATAGGTGATATCCCACACAAATTGGAGTGGGTCATAACGATCTGCCATGGAGCGCCAGCGCTGTACTGCGTCTTCGCCTGCATTGTAGGCCGCAACAGAATACAGGGGGACGTCGCCCAAGCTTTTGAGCAAAATATCTACATAGGCTGCACCCAAGGCCACAGATATTTCAGGGTCGTACAGATCATTGAGTTCCAGTGATTGTCGACCGAGATCCAGGGCCACACGTTGTGCTGTAGATGGTATAAACTGCATCAGCCCGCGTGCGCTGGCTACGGATTTGGCGTCCTCTTTAAACCGACTCTCCTCGCGGATAATGGCCAGCAACAAATAGGGGTCTACCCCTTGGCTTTCTGCACGTCTTTGGACAATGGGCGCAAACCCTTGCGGGTAAAGGAGCTGCCGAATCTCCCGTGGAACTGTTTCAAGGGGCAGCCATTGCGGCAGCGTTCTCCCTAAGATTTCAGCATGATAAATAGCAGCATTGACTCGCTGCCCTGACAGATACCAATGAGATTTGAGCAGGTGTAGCACGGGTCTGGGCAGGCCCGTACTCTCTTGTCTCACTTCATCTGCAGCCAGATCGAAACGCCCAACATGGACCCATGTTGCGATGGACTCAGAAAGTACGGCTTTGGCTTCAGCATCGGCAATACGCCATTTGGGCGCGTGTTTGCCCAATGCCTCGCTATAGGTTCTTCGTACTTCGTCGTTGTCAGCAAGATGAAAACCATTCAATAGATCCGCAAGAGGCTCTTTGAACTCCGGAAGGGTACCGATGCCCAGATGGGCACTCTGTTTTCCTTTGTCGATTAGGGAGCGGGCTACAAGACCCGTGTAGTGATTGGGGTCGTGTTTGGCGACCTCCAACCAGGCGGCAACGGCTTCTGCTGGCCGGTTATTGTTCCACTCAATAAGTCCTTGCCATAGGTTGAGTTCAAGCTGCTCTTTGGGATCTGGACCGAGGTTGCGGTACTTTGACAGGTGGGCGGCCGCATTTGTGGTGTCACCGAGGTGAAGTGCCCAGACCACACCGTTACGATGATAAAAACGCTGGATCCAAGCCGGTCCTTGGTGAATTTGCTCACTTAAGTCATTAAATCCCTGGTAGTTGCCCATGCGTCTCAGGGCCAAGATCCAGAGTTTTGCGATTTCGTAGCGCCATTTTTCCTTGGGTATGGTTGACTGGGCTCGTTGCGAAAGCACGGTTACGTCGTAGTCTCGACCGACCATGAACAAGGCGCGAATATATTGGAAATGGGCCATGCCATGGTAGGGAGAACCCTCAAGTAGGGGTAGAACGTGAGAGAACGCCTCTATCGCTTTGGCGGGATCTTCCTGTTTCAGTTTGGCGATGGACCTGAAGTAATAGGCTTTTTCCCGTGTTTTTGTAGTTGTTTTTGGATTCTCGATCAGTGCTGTGTAGCAGGCATCAGCCGCCTCAAACTGACGGTTCCGGTAATAGACCCAGGCTTGAGCTGCGAGCTCATCTGGCTTCTGCAAAAAGGACTCAGTCTCAACTTGCGCCTGGAGTTTCACGGCTTCCAATGCCTCATCGCTCGCCGGCCACTGTTGCGATAGAGTATCAACCGCCTGACGTGCTGCTGACACATTTCCAAGTCGATATTGCAGGTGAACCAATCGAATCAGTGCGGCGACGCGGGTTGATTGGGATGTTCGATTGCCGCGTAACTGGTGCAGGAGCTGAAGTGCGAGCCGGTTGTTCCCGATTTGCACGGCGCAGTCCGCCATGGCGAGCTTTTTTTCCAGCAACTGAAACCGATCACAAAGACGATCCGGGATGGATGCTAGTACTTGGTGAGCGAGATCAAAATCCTGACAACCGATCAGACTCCTTGCGTGCTCCAAGGCCAATTCTGGGTGTTTTGTATCAAGTCGTGCATAGTGAAAGGCAGCCGACTCGTAGTATTTGTGATGTAAGTGAATCCATGCCAGGGTTGTGGTGAACTGTTCGTGTTCAAATCGTGCCTTATCGGATGCTTCCAGGGTGGCCAGGACGCGTTTGGCTTCATACCAACGTTGGCTGGCCACATGTTGGCGCACTTCTTTAGCCCACTGTTGCCAGGCGAGCTCCGGCACCTGAGCCACGAGCTGGAACGAAACAGCAATCACACAGAAGACACGACACATAGTGGTTATCCTGGCGGCCACCTCAGGGGTCGACCGCCAATGATATGGAAATGCAAATGAAATACGGATTGACCAGCTTGGGCTCCGTTGTTGGTGATGATCCGATAATCGGAAAGGCCCTGTTCAGCAGCAATTTGTTTAGCCCGAAACATCAGCGTTCCAGCAAGGTGAATATCGCTCGAATCCATTTTCGAGATCGAGGCGATGGGTTTCTTGGGAATCACCAAAATATGAACAGGCGCCTGCGGATTGATGTCCTTGAAGGCGAGAACTTCGTCGTCTTCGTAGACGATATCGGCAGGTATTTCTCGGTCTATGATTTTTTGGAAGATAGTCAAACCAGCCTCACATGGCTTTGAAGTGGATACCTACGTGCGTCCAAACTTTCACTTTGACGCCCATCTTTTCGGCGGGCGAGAACTTGAGTTTGCTGGCGTGTTTTAGTGCCTTGTCAGGCATGTCATAGTCATCTTCGTAGTTGGCCATGGGATTGCGAACCATTTCAACTTCGGTGACACGGCCGCGCTCATCAACGAGAGCTTTTACCAAGAAAGTTTTTACTTCACCTTCACGCACAGCACCGTTCTTCACGGCCTTTGATGGAACGGACAAATACTTAAGGGTATCTTGCAGGACAGGCTGAGTAACCGTATCGTCGATTTCAACCAGCTCACCTTCCTCAGGAGGGGTGGCTACCTTGGTGGCTTTGTTTGGCTGTGCGGGTACGACATCCTTGGCGGCCATCGTGCTTTCCGGTTCTGGCTCGGGTTTGGTTTCGGCGGGAGTTGGCTTATTGGTGGTGGTCTTGGCCGTTTCAACTTCAGCAGGTTTATCTTCCGTTTTGGCTGGTTGCGTTTCGGCAGGAGTTGGCTTTGTGGCTGGTGGTTTTTCTTGTTGGGTCTGTTGGTTCTTGGCCTGAGCCTCACTCAATTTGGCGCGTTCTTCTTCTAATCTTTTGCGCTCTAACTCGGACTGCCGCTGAAGTTCCTCAAGCTGCCGTTGCTGTTCTTTGAGTTGAGCTTCAAGAGCGGCTCGGGCTTTGGCAGCTTCTATTTTCTCATTAATTTGATCAATCTCTGATTTGTACTGCTCGGCTTCTACTTCTTTATCGGCTTTGTTTTGTTCTTCGATCTGAGCGCGCAACGCTTCAACTTCGAGCCGTAACATCTCTTCTTTTTCTTTTTCGGCCTCAAGTTGGGCTCGTTCACGGTCCGCCAGAAGTTGTTCCTTCTGCGCCTCGAACTTTTCCTGTGTGGTGTCGGCTTCCTTCTTTGGCATCAAGAAAACCGCTGCGACGGCGACCACAACCACTGCGGCCAGAATTCCGCCAATCAAGAGCCCCTTGTTCGACTTTTTCTCTGGGATTGAAGCCGAAACGACGCCTGACCCGGTGTGACCGGAAGCCGATGGCATGATGACTCCTGAAGTGGCAGGACTACCGCTGGGTGAAGGTAGCTTGGGCATGGCGGCCTGACCTTCAAAGACAGTTTCGCGTTCACGTTTGATCTGCGCGTTGATAGACTCAATATCCGTGCGAAAAGCGGAGTGCATGAAGAAGGCCAAATTGAAGGTCGTAGGGCTGTATTCGCCGGAAAAGATCAAGCTTTCGATTTCACGAGCCATGACCTGAACATCGGTGTAAGCGCTGGTCGCGTCCGGCACAATAGCACCCATAAGAATCTTTGCGATGGACTCTGGGATTGGCTCCATATCGGCTGCGGTTTCGGCCGACTGGATCCGCTGTCGGGCGTCGCCGCCTCGGCCTGACGCAAAAAACTGCTGGCCTGTTAGCATTTCAAAGAGAATCAGGCCCGTTGCAAAAATGTCCAGTCTTTCGGCAGCGCCGCCCATGGCCGATTGGCTATCGGGCAGGTAGCCGCTAAGGAATTGTTCAACTTGATTGTGGCTTGAAAGGACTGATTTGATGCCACTACTGGCTGCAAACCCCTTTAACTTGATCTCGCCTTCGTTGGTGATGAACACAAAAGCTGGATGGACCAAGCCGTGATTGATGTTCTTTGACTTGGCATAGGCAAGCGCGTTGGCCAGTTTGTTTGCAACCAACAGGGCATGATCGATAGAGAAAGGAAATCCTTCACTGCGGGATCGGTCGAGCACCGTATGTAGGCTAAAACCTTCAAGGTACTCGTAGACCGAGGCTAAGGTGGTACCTTGTTGCACAACCGTCAACTTTTTACTGACGTTCGTATGCTCCATCTTTGCCGTGATCATGCTTTGACTAGTCACCTGGTCAATGAAACCAGGGCTGGCAGAAATATCAGGGTTGATGATGTCCAATCTGACGTGTTGGGTCAGCCGCCCACCTTCTACTTCGCCTGCGCGATAAGAAGTGAACAGGGGGTGTTGTTCTTCCTGCTGTAGCAGGGTGTATTTCTCAAGCTTCTCAAAACCGGTCATGGTCTGTACCTCCGCCCCGCAGTTACTCCAGCTGTATGGTCGAGTCTACACCTAAAGCTAGCAGATTGTAATCTTAAGTCAACCAGTTGCAGGGGCATAAGTGGCCCCCAAATCACTAATCGGCTGGATAGATGGACGAGTTTAGTAGTATATGGGTGATTGTGCCTGGATCTTGTTGCGTTGTGCGGTGAAAGCTAGGTCGAGTGTGTTCCATCGTTCGCACGCGCGACAACGGGGCGTCCAGACCTTGTCTCCGTGCCCGCAAGCATGGCACTCGTATTCATGATCCACGTTCGCGAGATGGGCCATGCATTGACGGATGATTTGGAATGCCTCTTTGGGGCGGTCCAAGCGGCTCAAAGTATCGGATAGACGCAACGCCAAATGGGTGTTCTCCGGGTTGCGACGCAGCAGCGGTTCGAGGACTTTGTGGGCGTCCTCCGTCATTTCCAAACGCTGATACAGTCGCCCGAGGAAATAGCTCACCTGCGCATGTTTTTCTTTGACCATCAATTGTCGCAGGACCTGTATGGCGTCTTCGGGTCGGTCGTTATCGATGTAGTATTCGGCAATCATGGATAAGAAGACGGCGTGACCCGTTTTCTGGTAAGCCCGTTCATAGACATCGAACGCCTTTTTGATTTCACTTCGCTTGATGTAGCTGTCTGCGGCCAGGGTATAGCCGGGGACGAATTCGGGATAAGACTGGGTTAAGTCGTCAATGGCGCTATGGATCTGTCTATTGGGACCCTCGTTGTCCAAGCGCTGGCGAAGGTGTTCGTAGCGGATGCCCGGGAACTGAACGCGATAGAACTCAGGTTTGTGGGTCTCGAAAAAAGGAAGGAGCTCCAGACATTCTGCCCATTTGTGTTGTCGTTTGAGTACTTCGAATTTGCCTTGACGTGCACGAACGGCGCCCGGATCGGCCATCAAGATCTCGTTGTAGCGTTCCAAAGCCTGGTCCAGTCGGCCGTTTTTGGCATCAGCGGTTGCCAGCAGGTATCCAAACACCGGCGACTTGTGGCGGGCATATGCCGATCGCGCTTCTTCAGTGGCTTGGTCGTGATCGCCTTGTCCCTGCAAGGCACGGATACGAAGTTCATCAACTTTGACCGAGTGACCTAATGTTGTGAGATCAGCTAGGGCTTGCGGATAGCATTCATTGGCGAGTGACCGTTCCACCTGCATCAAAACACTGGCCCGATCTTGCTTGGCTTCTTGTTCGCGGCTTTGTATTCGGTTGCGCCGAGAAAAACGCCAGGCACTGATGCCCCAAGCTGAGCCTGCAGCTATGGCTGTGAATGCCAGGGAGAGCGTCCATGCCGCAGCAACGGTTAGGCTCTTGCCCATGACAATAATGGGCGCAGCCAAAGCACCGCGGTTTTGTTGGTAGAACAAAAACAGCGCAAACACCATCAGGAAAGCCAGAATGGTGAGCATGATCCAACGGACGCGCATGGTTTACTCGTGATGATAAGGGTGATTGACAGTGATACACAGCCCTCGGTAGATCTGTTCGACGAGCAGCAGTCTTGCGAGTCCATGCGGCAGTGTCATACGGGTTAAGGATATCATATCGTTGGCCCGCTCACGGATAGCATGGCTGACTCCATAGGCACCTCCAATGACGAAAGTCACATCGCGGCTTTCTTCCTGCTTTGTGACAAGCCAATCTGCCCACTGACGGGATGACATTTCCCGGCCCCGTTCATCGAGAACAACTAGGTACTCGCCATCGGATACCTTTTGTAGGATCCGTTCACCTTCTCGGTCGCAGTCGCTGGGTTGTTGAGCCAGCGGTTTGAGGGCGGTCTCCTCAAATTTGACCATCCGAGCAATTCGCGATTCGTATTTTTTGCACAAGGCGGCTTCGTGGGGTTCACTCTTCGGGCGACCAACCCAAAGCAAGCGGAAACGCATCAGTTTGGAAAGACGACCTGACCGTCCTGCCACAGCTTTTCGAGTCCGTAATATTCTCGTTTCTCCGCGTTGAACAGGTGAACGATAATGTCGCCCAAATCGATGAGACACCATTCTGCCTGTTGCATTCCTTCCACGCTTAGAGGTCTGACCCCGTGTTGTTTCAAGTCCAACAATAGCTGTTCGGCCATCGCTTGGATGTGGGTATTGGATGTCCCGGTCACGAACACAAAATAGTCCGCAAAATCGCATAGATCAGATACTGAAATGGCTTTCACATCGACCGCTTTGAAACCCTGCAGTTTGTCAATGATTTGATTTAAAAGCGTGTCTGTGGTCGTGGTCATCATCATCCTCGTGATTATAGCTCGTCCAATGGATCGGACATTTGTGTAGTGCGTTTGGGTTCTTTCTCGATTTCAGGATACCAGCGCTCATTGGATTTGACCCGTTCATTGAGCTGTCGTACCAGGGTTTTCAGGTTTTGTTCTTTTAGTGAGCTTATGTGGAGGTGGTCAATTTTCTGTTCAGTCAGTGTGTCGGCGAGTTTCTGGAGAGCCACCTCCTGGTCGTCGCTCATGGGCAGGTCGGCTTTGGTAAATGCCACAGAAAAGCCCTTTCGCGCCAAGACGTCACTGAAAGCTTTCAGCTCGTCCTGGAGCGTTTGGTAGGCATCGTGAACCGAGCGTTCAGGGTCGGTCGGATCCAGCAATATCAACAGCCACTTGGTACGCTCGATATGACGCAAGAAGCGATGTCCTAGGCCCTGCCCTGCATGAGCGCCCTGGATGATTCCGGGAATGTCGGCAACCACAAAACTCTCCAAATTACCGGCGTCGACAACACCCAATTGCGGGACAAGCGTGGTGAACGGATAGTCGGCAACCTTCGGCCGCGCTGCCGAAATCGCACGAATGAGACTCGACTTTCCTGCATTGGGAAAACCAACGAGGCCAATGTCTGCCATCACCTTGAGCTCAAGGCGTATCCAGCGCACGATGGCGGCTTCTCCAGGCTGTGCGAAACGAGGTGCTCGATGGGCTGCGGTTGCGAAATGGGCGTTGCCTTTACCACCGCGACCACCTTGCGCCACAACGAGGCTATCGGCATCGCTCGTCAGGTCGCCAATCAGTGTGCCGCTTTCACGATCGCGTACCAATGTCCCTTTGGGTACGAACAAGACGAGGTCCGAGCCACGTGCACCGGTCATGTCAGAGCCTTTACCGTTGGTGCCTTTTCCCGCTCGGTAATGGCGCATGTTGCGAAGGGGCAACAAGGTGTTGAACGAAGGATCGACCTTCAGTATGACGTTGCCACCATCGCCGCCGTTGCCACCGTCGGGTCCGCCGCGGGCTACATATTTTTCACGTCTGAAACTGACACAACCGTTGCCACCGGCACCAGACTTAACTTCAATTTCTAACTCGTCAATGAACATGGGAAATCACGCAAAAAAAGGCCGCAGACCAAATCGGGCTGCGGCCTCTATGGATACTTTAAGTAATCGTCAAGCTGGGACGATGTTGACAAATTTACCCATGCGTCCGCGGTCGCGAAACTCAACTGCGCCATCAACCAGGGCAAATAATGTGTCATCTTTGCCACGACCAACATGTTTGCCGGGCTTGAATTTGGTGCCGCGCTGACGCACGATAATGCTTCCAGCCAGTACTTGTTGACCGCCGAAGCGCTTTACGCCAAGTCGCTTAGAATTGCTATCGCGTCCGTTTCTGGAACTGCCTACGCCTTTCTTGTGTGCCATTTCGAATCAACCTCTCAGACTGTGGGAATGCCGTCGATGCGGACGTCGTGAAAATTCTGACGGTGGCCGTTGGTGCGGCGATATGTGGTTGTGCGGCGTTTCTTGAAGACGATAATCTTCTTGTCGCGACCTTCAGCAACGATGGTACCTGTGGCTGTGCCGCCTTCCAGATTGATCGCGCCGTCATTATGAGCAGCTAGTACCTGCATCTCAACCTTGTCGCCTTCTGTCTTTTCTGCAAAACGTTCCAGGCGAACGATATCGCCTTCTTTAACGCGGTACTGTTTGCCACCATTTTGAATGACTGCGTAGCGTTCCATGATCTGCTGGTCCTCCCATAAACGCACCTAGGCTCGCAAGCCGAACCGCCAGTATAATGAATGGAACACATCGTGTCAACGCGTTTTAATCCCGTTGATCCAGTCGATACCGGTATACGGGAGCAGGTGGCGGTGGCGCTTCAGGCTCCACATGAAACGGACCCAGTTCCAATAGGCCACCGCAAACAGGGCAGTAGGGGTGGTCGGTAGCTGCTTCGTAGCCGCATGATGCGCACGAACGCAGCTGTTTCCCAGCGATGATGTGAATACGTTCAATGCGTCTGATACTGATTGAAAAAGGTTCACCTGGTCGTTCGGGGTTGGTACCGCCAAACGAAATAGCACTAATGTGACCGCGCAATTGCTCGCCTGTCTCTAAGACCACGTCATAGAGTTTCTCGCCTAAGCGTGCCGTGATGCGATGGACTTTAATTAATGGGATGAACTCGACGCCTCCTCCCAATTCGAGAGCAAAGGCATGGGGATCCGGCCCGGTGACGTGAAAATGGTAGAGTTCGAGGCGTTCGCCACCGGTGGTGAATATGGTCGCCCGCATGGGTTCGAGATCTGCCAAGTCACCTTGGAGCAGCCATCCCAGGGCGAGCGCAATCACGACAGCCATCCCGTTGCCACCCAATGTGTGGGGCCTGTCACCTTGGCATAGGCCCCGTCGCGAGCGACTTCGATCCAATCACCGCCGTCTGGAACGAACCGGGCAGAACGGGCGTTCATGGCGGCGGCTGCTGCCAGTGCACCTGTTCCGCAAGCGAGCGTGAACCCCTCGACGCCGCGTTCAAAGGTTCGAATTCGATAGCCCATAGGCGTTGAAAAAACATAGGTCACATTGGCGCCTTTGTGAAAATCACGGTGATGTCTCAGGTCTTTCGCATGGGCGCACCAGCTCTCGGGTGGATCAATCAGCACGAACTGCGGATTTCCCGGTTCGACGAAAAAGCCATCAAAAGTGACGTGATCAAGTGAAAGTTGCATCCGTGTTGTGGGAGGGTTAGACATGACCAAGACCACCCATTCATCAACGTGGAATGATGCCGTGACGCCTTCGGAAGATACGGTGCCCGATTTATCGATCAGTCCCTGCTGGTACAAGGCCCAAAGCGCGGAGCGGGTCCCGTTGAGACAAAAGGTACGGCTTCCATCGGCATCATAATGGAGTAACCCCACATTTGATTCTGCACAATGTGACACGGCCATCACGCCATCGGCACCAATACCCAACTGACGATGGCACCATCGACTTACGTTTTGGTGGTCGAACGAATCCTGTATTAGGATGAAGTCGTTGCCACATGCGTGAATCTTATCGAACCGTGTCGCAGATTCTTTTAGGGCCACCCGGATGGGTTCCACATCTGCGGACGGGGTCAAGGAAGAGAATGAATGGGATTTCATGAGTATCGATCCGGAGGCATTTCTTGGCGATCCATCGCCAAGAAAGCATTGATGATCTTACCACCGATCCTATTCGTGGCCTACATCGTGCACAGCGCCAACGTCTTGCGGGGATTGATGACCGAATCATCCAGCTTTCACGTGCGCTTTGCCAACGATCTCATTCAGGACTATTTGGCCATGGAATTGGCTCTGGACCATGACAAGCTAGTGACCTGTACGTTGGAGCGCGGTGCGGATGCATGTCTCAAAGGACATTGGTTGGAACGCGTGGAACTCGCGACGAAGCAACCGGTAGTGTTTGATGATGTTTACGGAAAATTCGCCTTGGATCTGGACTCATTGGGTCGCAATATTGGCCAGTTTCTCGATGCCCGCGCTGGGGTGGCCGCCCTGGTTCAACCCAGACCGAACCACGAGCCTGTTTACTGGTTTCGTATCCTGGGACCCGACACGCAGGAAGTCTTTCGCAGCCACATAATGCCCAGCAGATGGGTTGCTCGAGAGGTCTTTGTGATGGACCGCTCGCTCACCGGATGCAAGTTGGAAGTGATCTACTCCAGTTTCGGCTCCAAACAGCTATACAGCGTGGCCAAGAATCGGTTGAATTTTGGCCTATTGCTGCTGCTTGGGATTATGGCTTTGCTGAGTGTCTTTTTGATGACTCGGGCAGTGCGACAGAAGCTAGCATTGGCCAAGCAGAAAACCTTCTTTGTCTCCACGGTCTCACATGAATTTAAGACGCCACTTGCGATCATTCGCCTGGCTGCTGAAACCATTGACGGTAAGCGTTACCGCAACGAGCAGGAACGCCAGACATTCCACCAAATGATGGTTCGTGAAGTGAATCGTTTGGATCTTCTGGTGAAGAAGGTCCTGAGCTTCAACAAGATGGAGATGGGCCGATTCGCGATTGAATTGAGCAGGGTAGATCTGGCACAGGCGGTCCGTCAGAGTGCCGATGTGTTTCAACTACAAGCCGAATCGGAGCACGTATCGCTACTCGTGACAGTCCCTGATGAACCCTGTTGGGTCCAGGGCGACATAGACGCTTTGCGTTTAGGTATCGATAACCTGGTTGACAACGCCTTGAAATATCGCGGTGACAGCAAGGAAATCAAATTGACCTTGGAAGATGGCGGCGAGACATGGGATCTTTCCGTGCAAGATCGAGGTATCGGCATGACCGACGAGCAGCGACATATGGTCTGGCGAAGTTTTTACCGCGCCGATGACCCCAAGGTGCATGCCATACGCGGTAGCGGTCTAGGCTTGGCTATCTCGCACTACGTGTTCAGTCAGGCTCGTGCTAAGTTGGACATTCAGTCGGCACCGGGCATCGGAACCACCGTTCGCGTGTCTCTGCCTAAAGATGGAAACCCGAATGCGTGAAATACCCAAAAGAATTCTTGTGGCCGAAGATGAAGAGGATTTGCGTTTCTCTCTTTGCCACAATTTACAGTTTGACGGTTACGAAGTCGTAGGCGTGGGAGACGGGGTCCAGGGTTGGGAGGCTTTCTTAAGCCAATCGTTTGATCTGCTGGTACTGGATGTGGTGATGCCCCATATGGATGGACTGCAATTATTGAAACGCGTGCGAACCAAGGACAGTCAGGTTCCTGTAATGATGCTCACCGCCAGGTCAACTGAAATGGACAAAGTGTTGGGCTTGGAAATGGGAGCGGATGACTATGTCACCAAGCCTTTTGGTTTGTCGGAGTTGCTGGCGAGAGTTCGCGCTCTGTTACGCCGATCGACACGACAGGAAAATGGCGCCTCATCCCGATTGGAATTTGGCGAAGTGGTCATTGATTTTGAGGCGATGACGGTGGTGAAAGCAGGGAAGGAAATCCATTTCAGTCAGAAAGAGTTCTTGTTGATTCGCTACTTAGCCGAGCGACCGGGTGTCGCCATTGATAAGAAGGAGATTCTGGACGCGGTATGGGGTTACCAGTCGGATGCAACAACGCGCACAATTGACACGCACATCGCGCGAATTCGGCGCAAGTTAGGCGACCAAACCCATCGCGAAATAATTCAAACAGTGCCCACAGTGGGTTACAAATTCGCCGCAGACCTCAGTTAAGGGGATCTGGCACACAATTTGCCCTGAAGATCGAGACGCTTGTCTAAACGAACCAACCTTCGTCAATCAAGCGCTCTGTCAATTGCATTGCGGTCACTTCAGTCATGTAGGTCTGATTCCAACATACGACTGGGGCTTCATCGCAATTACCCGTACAGTGAACTTCAAGTAACTCGAGACTCAGGTGGGCTTGTTCCATGGTTCGACACCACAAACGAAGATCATCGGCGCCGAATTGGGAACACTGGGGACCCACACACACAGTGATTTCGAGTTTGTCGGCGTCAGAGGACGTGTTTAAATGTCGAACATCAGGAGCGGACTCCATGGAAAACCCTCAAAACACCAAGTTCACTTTAGACGAAGCGCGTCAATTGATTCCCTGGTTGCGCGAGATTAGTGAAGCTTCAGAACTTAAATTAATTGATCTTCAACGCAGTCCGATGGACCCCGAACTTGCCAGCGAGGAAGCCGCCACCATTATACAGCACTGGGCAGAAACGGTTGCCAAGTTGGGTGCCCTGCCTAAGCAGCCGTTTACCGTTGACTTTGACAACGGAACGGATTTCTTTTGTTGGGAACACCCTGAGGATGACCTGTACTACCGGCACAGCTACGAGCTGGGTTACCAAGGGCGACGGCCCATTGCGGACGAGATGGATCATAGATTGGAAGAAACATGAGAACTGCACTTCTTATTTGGTTGGCTGTTTCAGTCACAACCTATGCTCAAGATAAATTCACGGTGTCGTTTAATAAGAAAGACACTTCGTACTCTGACGAATCTTTCGACGTGCCTGCAGACTTCACACTTTTCGATTTGTCGATGAAAAGTAAACCCGTCGCTATGGGCGATCTGGCATTTGTTCAGGTGTGGTCGGAGTGCTGTGGCGCTGAACCTGAAGCGTGGGCTGAGGTCACAGACATCATCCGCTTATACGGCGACCTTGGCTTGCAGTGGATCTCCATCAATTTCGAGAATGGGATCAACATGCGTCAAATGAAAGAGAAGATGAACAACTATTTTGCCACTCGTGAGCAGCCAGAAAACCTTTACCTGGACCCGATGGGTGATGCGATCGATGGCTTAAAGGTCTCTGGTTTTCCTACCTACCTGTTGGTGAAAGACGGGCGTGTGGTCTTCCGGACCAACGGTCGTGACGAGGAAGGCGTAGCGATGCTGCGGTCGGCCATTGAGAAGTACACATCAGACACACAGCCATGATTGATACCCATTGCCATATCTATGGGCCCAAATACGACGAGGACCGAGACGAGGTCTTGCGTCGGGCGCAAGAAGCGGGTGTTTTGCAGATTCTGGTTGTGGGATGTGACGTGTCGGATTCCCGTCGCGCCCTGACATTTGCCTCGGCCCATGAAGGGGTGTATTGCGCGGTGGGTGTGCATCCGCATCATGCCGACCTGCTCGATGATCGCGGACTTGCTAACTTGGAACGTATGGCAAACGACCCTAAGGTGTTGGCATTGGGTGAAATGGGTCTTGATTATTACTACGACAACAGCCCTCGCCCGGTGCAACAAGATGTCTTTACCCAACAACTTCAGTTGGCTCAGCAACTGGGTATGCCCGTGGTTATACATACTCGAGATGCCGAGAACGATACGACGGTCTTACTATCCCGTATGCCACCCCCAAAAGGCGGTCACGTTCACTGCTTTACGGGATCCAGGCCATTCGCCAAGAAGCTGTTGGATTTGGACTTGCACATTGGTTTTACGGGTATTATCACGTTTCCCAATGCACACGAGTTGCGTGAGGTAGCCGCGTTCGTTCCACTCGACCGCCTGCTGATTGAAACCGATAGCCCCTATCTTGCGCCAGTACCTAACCGCGGCCAGCGTAACGAGCCCGCCTTCGTGCGCCACGTCGCTGAATCGGTGGCTGAAGCCAAGGGTGTATCTATTGAGGAAGTGTTGACTGTTACGACCGAGAATTACTTCAAATTATATGGGGCCGATCAAACGCACAAGTTACAGGTGACGGCTTGAAACCCATTTATGTAGCCCAGTGTTCTGAACTGGCAGCCAGTCGACCCTGTGAATCTTTAGATACCGGTCATCCGCTTTACCCTTCCATCACCATGGATCATTTCAATCCGTCAACCGTGATTCCGATGATGAAAATGCGTCGAATGGATCGGGCATCGAGAATGCTGATCTACACCATGAAATCAATGATTGATTCAGATTGTGAAGGTTGGGGCTTATACGTTGGCACCTATTCTGCGGGCTCTGATGCGGTGGAACAGTTTCTCGCACGATATCTGGATGAGGGACCACTGGGTGCAAATCCAATGGTGTTTCCCAATACAGTGCTCAACGCCGCAGCGGGACAGGCGGCCATCTTTTATGGATTGAAAGGGCCAAACTCGACCCAATGCCAGAATCTCTTGGCTGGGACGGCGGCTGTTCAAGCAGCGTTCCATCATTTGCAGCGCAATGACCTTACGGTGATAGCCGGAGCGGTAGATATCGTGGCAGAACACCAGCTTCGGGTATGGCGCGGGATGCATGGTTATGGTTCCGAATTCTTGATTGGAGAGGGTGTGGGACTGTTGAAACTCTCGCGACGCCCCTCGGCGGTTCAGTTGTTGGGATTCAGCCAGGGTAGGTTGTCTACTCCCGTTTTCCAGTTACCTACAGGTGGTGAGGCATGGTCGCAACAGTATTCGGTGCATTGCGAGAAGTTCGGTAGACCCGATCGCGTGTATCCATTTTCCTTTTCTGCAGAGCAGACCGAAGTTCAAATGACAGCCGAAATGAATGACATCGACAGAATCGAGTTGGGAGCTAATCGCGGTATCTCGTCTAGTTTGCCGGTTCAGGCCATGGTCCACGCTTGCACACACCTCAAATCAGGTGAAAGCGCGGATATCTTGGCGTTTGGGTTTGCGGGAGACTTCCTGGTGACGCGCATCAAACGCCTTACTGATTGATCGGATCGGCTGAACGCACATCTTCCAAGCGAATAGGTGCTTCTCTACTGGTGACCACATCGTCTTCTCGGCCACCAACGTTCATAATTTTGGCTTCTTTGAGTAGGGCCTCCTGCATACGCCCGTTGGCCCTAAGAATCTGTGCTTGATGAATCAGGCATGCGATGGTGAAACGACGGTTTTCCATACTTGAAAATGCCACGAATGCCGTATCAAACATGGACAGTGCAATTTCGTCGTTATGCCACAGCTTGTAGATGTTGGCCAGTCCGAACGCTGCCATGGCTTTTTGAAGCTCGGTGGCGTTGGGTGCCTGACTGACTTCCCGCAGTATGGGTTCGGCATACATGGTGTCTGAATTGGCCATATGGGCTTCACTCAACTGAAGCTTCATTTGGATGGCGAGCGGTTCGCTGTCGTCGGCATAATCAAGTCCAACTTGGAGCGCTTGTACGGCACTTTCGGCTTGATCGATTTTCATGAAATAGGCTGCCGTGACAGAGTAAAGTTGAGCAAGCTCCGCACGAGGTATGGGCGTCACGTCAGAAAGAATCTCTCGAGCTGCGATGAACTTTTCCAATGCCGATTCATCGCCCTCATGAGCGAGTGCTTTGCCCCATGCGATCAAAGCCCGGGCGACCAAAGGATGTTTGTCGCCAAACTCCTTGAGTCGCGTATCATAAGCCGAACGGCTCAGGGCCAATGCTCGTTCACCATTAGCCAAAAGCAGTTCGCAACTGGACAAGGTGATTTCGGCGCTTGTTCTTGCCTCAATGCGACTTGGTGGAAACAGCGAGAGCGCCAGCTCTAGATGGTCCCTCGCTTCCGTCGCATCGCGTTGCTGTAACAACAGCGATCCCAACTTGAAATGGAGCTCGGCCTTTTGTTCGTCCGTCAAATCTCCCTTAAGCGCTTCTTCCAGTGCAACCAGATCGGGTTGTTGTAGTGGCTTTGTTGTGTCGACAAGACAGAATTTGATTGTAATCAGACAAAAGAAGATCATTAACGCTTCTGCATCTGTTTGATCCGGTCTTCATACTGCATGCGCATTTGATAAACCTTCTTTTCGTACTGTTCCCGCATCTTGTCTCGTTCTACGACCAATTGCTCCTTCTCTTTAAGAAGCCGATCCAGCTGGCCAAAAGCGTTCTGAAGTCGAGTATCTTGTTCTCGAACCTCTTCTGCCAATTCGTTAATACGCGCTTCGCGGGACTGAACTTCAAATTTGAAGCGGTCCTGAAGATCTGTATAGAGCCGTTTGGACTCAAGCAGTTCCTCGATTTTCGAATAATCAGAATAGCTGTCGGCCATATTGCCCTCCGTTTGTGTGTGGCCAAAGAAAATCTTGCGCAGGTGAAGATCCAGATCGTCTGGGTTGGCCGAAGCAGACAAAGCGATTTCGCGCGAAACCTGATTGTTCACCACTAAAGCGGTTAAGGATTGGTTCATGGTCTGCATGCCATAGTATTGAACCGACTTCTCCATCTCTTCGACGATATCCGCGATTCGGTTTTCTTCAATCATCTTGGAGATGATCGGTGTGTTGCGGCAAATCTCGACCGCCGCAATCATGCCTTGCCCGTCTTTCTTGGGCACAAGTTGTAGAGAAATAATGGATTGCAGAACTTGCGCCAGCTGCATGCGGACCTGCTTTTGTTGGTTGGCGGGAAAGGAATCCAAAATACGGTCGATCGATTGGGCAGCGTTGTTGGTGTGAAGCGTTGAGAGTACTAGGTGACCGGTTTCCGAGGCAGTAATAGCGGTTTCAATGGTGGCGAGGTCACGCATTTCACCCACCATGATGACGTCTGGGTCCTGGCGTAAGGAATTGCGAAGCGCGGCTTGAAAACTAGGCGTGTCCATGCCCACTTCGCGTTGGGAAATCGCGGCTTTTTCGTCGCGGAAAAGAAATTCAATTGGGTCTTCAATGGTAATGATATGCACCATTTGGGTTTCGTTGATGTGTCGGATCATGGCAGCCAGTGTGGACGACTTTCCGCTGCCGGTAGGACCTGTAACTAAAGTCAGGCCTTGGTGAGATTTGGTGAATTCTTTAATGATCTCGGGCAGGCCCCAATCATCGATACGCGGTATAGAAATGGGAATGCGTCTGAATACAGCGCCGTAAGTACCGCGCTGTACAAAGATGTTGACCCGGAAGCGCGAAACACCAGCCACCGAGTAGCCAATGTCAACGGCCTGTTTCTCTTCAAGTTCCTGAAGGTGTCGTTCCTTCAGCAAGGAAACAACGGTCTCCTTGATGTTGTCGGGTTCCAAGACGCCAAATTTGATAGGCCTCAGATCGCCATCTTTGCGCAGTAACGGTGGCCGCATGGGCTTCAAGTGCAAGTCCGACGCCTGCATCTCCACCATGACCTTAAGGAGATCGTCTATCTTAATCACGGGTCCATCGCCTGTTGTGGATCATGACTCTATATTTAGCATCATCCGGATGATGTCGTACAGGATTTTATGGTTGGAAGGTAGCCGATGCCGTGTTGCCTAACCTGTCAGAAACCGTGATCTGAATCGCATCATCCCAATTCTCCTCGAGCAAAACCCACCCTCGATCTGGATCCGTTTCGGGCTTGATCACCCGAGTTTGATACGCGATAGTGATGTCGCTCCAAAGAATGCCACTGCCCAAGTCGCGAACGGGCACCACCTTCCGGCGGCCACTGAAATAGTTGTGCGTCTTGGGTCTGCCAATGGTCGGTGGTGCGGTGTCTTGGGCAATCACCAACGGTACTGAGTAGTCAACCCCAGCACGTAGCACTTGCTCATCGGTGGTTTGCCAATAGACCCATTTCCCTCTAGTGTAGGACCAGGCAAAGAACCCTGAGTTTGGCTTCGTTCTAGGGGTACTCACCGAAAGGCCGCCTGTGGGATAACCCTCTTTGGCAAATCGAATAACGGGGCTGAGGTAGTTCAATGCATCCTGCTGAATGCGAGGGTCGGCGGGCTCCAGCCATACCAGCATGTCCGGTAACGGCTCCTTTGCTTCATAAGTTAAAGTGAAGTCGCCTATGGGGCACGTGTATTGGCTCTTTCCGGGAAGAGCACCAATCCATCGACTTAACCCACCTGAATCGGTGCGCCAAGTCCAAGGCACCGGGGGTGCGGTCACTTGGAACAACCGCTGCTCGCCCGCCGTGAGGGCTGTTACCAGATCTTGGTTCATAAGGGTGCCGTCAACGCTGACACCAATTGAGATCTGGTCGAGCCACCCGTTGATCATGAAGCTGGTAGCCTGAATCGACGGTTTGTCGATGACGGGTGCCCATGGAGATACCGGCGCCTGTGGGTCCAGGGTCAGCTCAAACTGTTTGGTGCCTTGGATACCGCCCACTTCTATGTGCAGAATGGTTTTCGAGGTTACATCTAAGACTTCAGAAATCCAACCAGGCATGCGGTTGGTCCGTTCATCGAAACAATAGACGTAACGCGTATTGCCAAAACCGGAATGAGCCTGGTCAAAGATGGAACCGGCATCGGTGTAGTGTTCAAAGTCGATCTGTATGGGGTGCCATTGTTTGATCACTTGGCCATTGGCTTGAACGGTGAGGGACCTTGGGCCTAAGGTGTTTCCAGATTCGTCGCGTATGGCAACCGCCAATGCCAAAGCCATTTTTCCGGATGCTTGAATGTGAGCGGGAAATTTGGAGATGCGTGTCGGTAGGGGTTGGCCATTTACCTTGCCCTTTGCGTTGAGCGGTGCCAGAGTCACGTATTCCAGTTCTGTCTGAACGGATAGATTCAGTGGGGGAAACGCCAGTGTCAATGGATCAACAGGGCGATTATTCCTGTCGCGCACCTCGAAATGGAGGTGGGGTAAGCCTGCGCCCGATTCTCCAGAATAGGCCAGCAAGTCCCTGGCTGATAGATCTAGTTCAAGGGTTAGGGTGCCAAAGATTTGGCTAGGATCGTAGCCAGCCGAAGTGATTGCATCCGTGATCTTGGGGCCAAATGCTGCTAGATGCGCATACACGGTGATCCAACCGTCACTATGTCTTATGTAGATGGATTTGCCGTAACCTCTTTCCTGAGCACGGACTTTGAAGACCCGTCCATTTGCGGCGGCGTGAATGGCCAATCCTTCTTTGCCCGCGGTTGAAAAATCTAAACCTGTGTGAAAGTGATCGGATCGATATTCAGCAAAAGTAGCGGTCAATCCGTGTTGTGTATCAATGGGCCACTGCCATTCTGGGGGCGATGCAAACATCAAGAGATACAAGCACATCATGTGGTGGACATCCAAACTAACGACAGGGCGTTCCATGCAGTGTGCATGGGCACGCACCACCACAATCCGCCCCAATGGTAGCAACACCCAAGCCAGGTGCCCAAGGCGAATGTTAGGGGTAACTGGCCCACGGGGTGTAAGACGGCAAAACCCAGAGCGACACAGCCAATGGCGTAGGGGGACGACGTCACCTGATTGAGTTGATGCTGCAAGAAACCTCGAAAAAACACTTCTTCAGTTATTGGAGCCACGATAACCGCAATACCGATCAGGACGACTCGGTCGGGAACGTTTGCCAGTAACGCTCGATATTGCATATTGGTTTGATCGAAATCGAAGAGCCACACGTCATGGAGTAATGTGCGAATGACCAACAAAGTGATGAACATGCCTGCCATACACATGAGTGGTATCCACCAATGCGGGGTGCGTTTTGTGAGGCGTACGTGAATGGCAGAACCCAGCGATTGGCCCGTCAACTTCACATAGGAAACGACTGATGCACAAACAGAGAAGACCAAAGCGCTGTAGGAATACACCAAGGTAAGCCAGGAAGGTGGACTGGCAAAGAGCGTCAAGGCGATTTGAAGTCCCAGATAAAAGGCTAGGAAAACAGCGACCGCCACGCCTAGTGCCAAGGGCTTCATGTTCGGGCCGATTGAAGCGCCTCCTGAAGTTGAATGGCATTGTCGTAACGTAAATCAGGTTCCTTGGCCAGGCAGCGCGAAATAACCGCACACAGACTTAAAGGCGCATCGGGGCGCACCAATTCGGCACTGACCGGATTATGCGTGAGGATGCGCTGCATGGTCACAAACGGTGACCGTGCATCAAAGGGATTAGACCCCGTGAGTAACTCGTACATGATGATCCCCATGGAGAAGACATCAGTGCGCGCGTCGAGAGGTTCCGCGTTGGCTTGTTCCGGTGACATATATCGTGCACTTCCAAGCACCATTCCCGTGAGCGTTTTGAATCCACCGTCATCTTTGGAATCTTCGTCCATGAACTTAACCAGACCAAAATCGAGGATTTTGGGAAGACCATCAAGTGTGAGGCGAAGGTTCTCTGGTTTTAGGTCTCGATGAATGAGGTTCATGTCGTGGGCGTAGGCCAACCCACTCATCACGGGCTCGACTGTCTCGAAGAATAGATCGATCGGCAAACCAGTTGGGTGGCTGTCGATGACGTCTCGGAAACTCTTCCCCTCGATGAACTCCATCGCAAAGTAACTGCAGTTGTGGTACTCACCCACTTCAAGCAGTTGGGCGATGGAAGGATGTTCCAACATGACCGCCGCTTGGGACTCTCTCAGAAAGCGTGCTTGCTTTTCGCGGCTGATCAGCAAATCGTTGGCGAGAATCTTAAGTGCCACGATGCGGCCGTTCTGATCAACGGCTTTGTACACTATTCCTGTGTTCCCGCCACCCAAGCGATCAATAATTTTGTAACCTGAAAAAATGGAACCGAGCATGGCCAACCTTATGCCAATCGCATCCCCTGATCTTAATACACCAGTGGATGCGATGGCACAAAAATGGTGGGTGCTAATTCAAATGAATGTTGTGTTGTTCGACCAATGTGCCAATGGCTTGGTAGTATGCAGTCATGGCCTTACGGTAAGAAATGCGAGCCTGAATTTCTTTGCTAATGGCTTGAGCTAATTGATCTTGAACCTCAGCAACGCGGTAGTTTGTGGTGAGGCCGTTTTGGAATTTCTGTTGCTCTGCACGCAGGTTTTCCTCGGCAAAGTTACGGGCCTTTTCGTTGGCTTTGATGGATTTTTCAGCCGTCTCCAATTCCCGAATCGCGCCGCGCACTTCTTCAAGAACCTGCAATCTCAGTCGTTGTGTTTCCAGGTCTTGAGTAGTTAGTTCCACTTCGGCGCGTGACTTTGCGATTTTTGCAGCTTTGTTGAAAGGGTTCCATGTCAGATTAAGACTGACTTGGTAACCTGGCAAGTCCTGTCCACTGATCTGATCGACCGTATCAGAATACGAAGAGGTTTCAACGACTTGTCCTGTGTTTGGATCAATCAACGGGTTGGAAGCGCCGCGCAGGAAGTAAGCACCAGAAAAATTCAGCTCTGGCAGTAACTGGTTGTTTTGATACTTAAGACTGAGCAAAGCGTTTTCATGTCGAATGCGGTTCTGTCTCATTTCCACACGCTGAGCTACTGCCGTTTCGTAGTCACCCACTAGGTCGGTCTTGATGGGCGAGGTTCCAGGCTCATCCTCCGGAACGATCTCAAGCATCCACTTGTCGGGTGGTAAGTTCATCAATTTTCGCAGGCGATCTTCCGCCGCGCGTACCGCGTTCTCTGCACTTACGATGTCTGCTTCGCGGGTGGCAACCGTTGCCTCGGCATTTACCAGTTCAATCGGTGCCAATGTTCCGACTTCGATCTTGATTTTGTTTTGTTGGTAAAGTTGCTCCGCCAATTTGAGGCTATTTTTGTACACTCGAAGCTGTTCAATGCTCTGAACGAGGTCCCAGTAGGCGTTTTCCGTGTCTTGTAACACTCTGGATGCCATGAGACGCAAGTCCAATTCACTGATCGCTAGATTGCCGCGGGCAATGTATTCGTCTTTTCTCGAGACCTCGGTGTCGAACCCGAATCCTCGAAGTAATTTCTGGCTAAATCCTACAGACCAAGTAGCACCATAGGACTTCCCGAATGAGGTCCCGGATGTTGAGTCTCTTAGGTTGTTTGTAAGGTTGACACGCCAATCGAAGCCGAAGTCTTCCGCTTTGGAAAGAGTGATATCCAGATCGCCGTTTTCGTTGGTAAATGTTTCTTCTGGATCACCTTCGAATATGTTCGATGCACGGGCATCAAATGACTGAAACTGAACAAGGCTGGTAACCGAGGGTTCATAAACAGCACGGGTACTCTCAAAATCCAGTGTGGACGAGTCGACCTTGATCTTTTCAAGTCGAATGTCGAGATTGGTTTCAATGGCGCCCTTAAGCGCGTCCTGAAGTGAAAGTTTTACTTGTTGTGCCCAGGCCATGCTAGAGGCCATCAGGCACGCCATCATCATGCTTCTCATCTGCATGCTCCATCCCCCGATTGCGTTTCGCGGTTGACGCGTACGAAGCTTAACTACGCGCCAGATCCCGTGAAGGTTTACTTGCTTTGTGATAATTGCCAAGATTTATTCTGCTTTTGGCTCCGTTGCTTCATCTGCAGTTTTCTTTTTTCGTGTCGTGCGTTTGCGTGTGGTTTTGGGCTTATCAGTTGCTTCGTCCTTTTTTGCGGCCGGGCGCTTTCGTCGCGTGGTTTTTGCGGGTTTGTCTTCCTTTGCGGCATCAGCGTTTGTTTCTGGAGCCGGTTCCTTCACTTCATCCTTTTTCTCAGTTTTCTCGGCCTTGGCTTTTGAGCCTGAGCTTCTTCTTCGACCTCGAGTTGTTTTCTTGGGTTTCTCGTCTGTCTTGGCGTCTGCTTCTTGAGTCGCAGTATTTTCAACGTCCATCTCGCGAGCCTGTTCCAATACTTCGATCAAGGTTTCCGTGATGCGTTCCATGGCTTTGATGCTCAAATCGGGGAACATGGGCAATGAAATACAGTTTTGAAAGTAGGACTCTGCGTTGGGGAATCGCGACGGCACGTTCTGTTGGCTGGCAAAATAAGGCATACGATGGGTGGGTATGACGTGAACAGCGGGTTCAATACCCCTTTCTCGGAGCAGCTTGTAGACCGCATCCCGTTTGCCATAGAGTCTGCCGGTCAACTGAATGGAATAGGCTTGGTAAGCGTGGTCAGCCCATTCGGCGCAATAAGGCAAGATCAGGTCATCATTTTCTTTGAGTTTTTGCGCATAAAAATCGGCGATGGTACGGCGTCGATCGATGTGTCGGTCCAGTCGGGTGAGTTGGGAACGGCCGAGTGCCGCATTCATTTCGCTCATCTTGGCGAATTGGCCGGGGAATTGGAGCTCCATCCAATAGGGCTGGGCGCTGGACATCTTGGAGGCATCGCGCTCAATCCCATTCTCTCGGAAGAGGCGAATCCAACTGGCAAAACCATTGTTGTCGGTGGTAATGGCGCCCCCTTCACCACTGGTGATTGCCATGTCTGGGGCAAAAGAGAAACAGGTGATGTCGGCTTGGTTGCCAATGTAGTAACCCCTGTGTTTCCCGCCAAGCCCGCAGCGTGCGTCGTCGATCAGCGTTAACGTATGTTCATCGCAAATCTCTCTTAATGCACTCATGTCGGAGGGATGTCCCAAGAAATTGTTTGAAACCACAACCTTGGTTTTCTTAGTGATAGCGGTTCGGACCTCTTCCGGGCTGATGGTCAAAGTTTCTGGGTCGCAGTCCACGAGGACGAGTTGCGCCCCACACAGTGCCACGGCGCTGGCAAGGTTGCTGTCGTTGAGGGTACTGGCGATTACCTCGTCGCCTTCTTTCAGGTGCAGACAACCCAGGGCTGCCGCAAAAACGGAACCTGTAGCGTTGAAGGCGATCGCGTGCCGTGAATGGGTGAGTTTGGCAAACAAAGATTCAAAGCGGTCAATCTCGTTGCCTCCGAGAAGTGTACCTGACAAAAGTGCGTCTACCACGGCTTCCACATCTGGTTTTGTAAGCGTATGGCGACTGCTGGGTAAGACCTCAAGATTAGGTGGCAGGGGTTGATGAAAAGGCTCCTGCTGGCGGCGACGGTTGAAACCGCGTTTCCGATTGAAGTTCTTTCTTCTGTAATTGTTCATGTTGAGCGTGTTCCTTTATTGATAAATCGGCCGGCAGAAAATCCGGCGTGCTTAATGCTCTTCGTTCTTGGAAGCCTTGATGGCCCGTTCGTAAGCCCAGTTGCGAATGTGCCGGACTTGCTCCTCCATGGTTGTGGATATGGGAACGATTTGTTTACGAGCAAGGTAAAGATCTTTGAGGTCCAGATCCCGGTTTTCGAGCCGGGCGGACGTGATAGCTGCGATCACACATTGTTCAATCTCGGCGCCATTCCAACCCTTGGTGGAGTCGGCAAAGACCTCGAGTTCATATTGAGCGGGATCAAATCCGCGCATTTGGAGATGGATCTCAAAAATGGCGCGGCGTTCTGCCAGAGAGGGCAAATCAACGAAAAAGACCTGGTCGAAACGGCCTTTTCGAATCATTTCTGCTGGGAGCAAGTCGATTCGGTTGGCCGTAGCTGCAACGAAGAGGCCGGGCGGCTTTTCTTGCATCCATGTCAAGAAGAAGGCAAAGATACGCGCTAGCGACGGATCGCTTTGAGCGCTTCCCTCTGCTGACAGTCCCATTTCGATTTCGTCGATCCAAAGTACTGCGGGTGCCATCGTCTCCATGGTGTGACAAGCTTCTGCAAAAGCCTGTTCCGGGGGTCCGAAAGCGCCTGAAAACACATTGACCATCTCCATGCGGTACAGCGGAATTTGCCATGCCGAGGAAATAGCCTTAATACACAACGACTTGCCGCACCCAGACACCCCCATCAGCAAGATGCCTTTGGGTGCAATAGCCTGGTTTGCGGCGTCGTCCGACAAGAGTAGCTGCTTGCGTGCTAGTAACCACTCTTTCAACTGTTCCAACCCACCTAGATCCGCCATGGTAGGTACTTTGTGGATGTACTCGAGGGTCCCCATTTTCTGGACCAACTGCTGTTTTTCTTCTGCAATCTCGTGCATGGCCTGAGCTTGATCCTGCTCGGGAGAGAGCCGCGCAAGCGCATGGCGCACCTCACTCAGAGTGAGGCCCTTAAGTGTGGCGGCCACAGTTAGCGGGTCAACATTAGTGATTCCCGTTTGTTCAAAATGGGCCTGGACAAGCGACTTCACGGTAGCATGATCGGGTGTGTCCAGACGGAGCCATGCGCACTCTCTGCGAATTTCTTCGGGTAATGTGGCGGCGGGTCCACTCATGACCAGCATGGCAGAGCTGTGTTTCCATTTTGAATAAATGTCGCGAAGTGATCGCAACACATCGGGGCGATAATGAAGGTGAAGGTCTTTGAACCAAACGACGGGTCGAATATCGCTTTGCATCAGATGGTTCAAAGCAACGGCTGGGTCGCTGGTGTCGCCCGGGGCCTGTTCTAGGCCACTATTAACTTTCCATATCCAAAGGGGCACACCCAAATTGAGAGCCAGATGTTCTAATTGTTGGTGCAAGTATGCTTCGTCTTGGGTCTGCACAAAGACCAAAGAACGACCGGTTTGAGCGAAGTTAACCAGCTCACGATGCACGGATTCAACCAGCGATGTATTCATCCAGAGGGGGATACTCCTCAATACGGTTCGGGGCGTCCGGATCGCGTCGTAGAACAAAGGTGGCGCCTGATCGACAGCGGCCAGGATATAGCCCAACGTAACCCTCCATGAATATCACAAAACCGCGCCGATGGAAAGATCCTGCTTCAGGATATAATCACGCGATGGAAGAGCTAAAACGCCAGATTCTGGAATCAATTCACTATTACCGGCAGTTGGGAGTCACGCACGTAGCCGCTCGACTACAGCAGCCACTGACTATCGTCCCTAAACCCAAATTGGAAGTTGTGGCCGCAGCCTCGCCACAAACCACGCACAAGGCGCCGTCAACGTCGGTATCGGTGAACTCGGTTTTGAGTCTGGTCAAGAAGCCGGCTCCCCTTCAAGATACGGCCGCTCTGGTGGCGGGAATAACTGGCAGCGATGCCCGGGAAACACTTTCAGGCTTGTATGCTGCCTTTTCCAATTGCCGTGCCTGTGCTTTGGCGACCACGCGACACGCCTTCGTATTCGGTGAAGGCGCTCCTGATGCCCGGTTGATGTTTGTCGGCGAAGGACCGGGCCGACAAGAGGATGAAACCGGTCGCCCATTTGTGGGTGATGCGGGCCAACTGCTAACGCGTATCATTGAAGCCATGGGATTATCCCGAGCGGACGTGTTTATTGCCAACGTGGTGAAATGCAGACCGCCCGGTAATCGGGCGCCACTGCCCGACGAGATGGCCACCTGTTCTCCGATCCTCAAAAAGCAGATCGAAACCGTGAAACCGGAAATCGTGGTGGCCCTGGGTGGCACCGCGTTGCGCTTCTTCAAGGGGGAGGCGTGTTCGATTGTCCGGAGCCGAGGCGTCGTGTTTGACTGGCATGGCACGCCCATCATGCCCACATTTCATCCTGCCTATATCCTGCGAAATCCCGCCGCGAAAAGAGAGGTCTGGGACGACATGCAAGCGGTCATGGGTCTGCTGGGATTAGCTCGTGGCCGTTGAGACCGAAATCAAGCTGGAGTTGGACGAACCCTCCAGGTTACATGCGCTATCGTCATTTGAATGTGTGACCCCTCGTCAATTCGAAGACAACACCTTGTTTGACAAAGACCAGCAACTCGCATCGAAAAGTCAAGTGATGCGACTCAGGCGCTACGGCGATTCGTGGACGCTTACGTTCAAGGGTCCCGCAAAACTGAATCGTCAAGGGATTAAGAAACGAACCGAGCACGAATGTGAGGTGAGCGATGGACAGGCCGCACGGGCCATTCTTGAGGGGTTAGGTTTCGCACCCAGCTTTCGTTACCAGAAGTATCGAACAACGTATCGGGCGCGAAACACTTTGATTATGGTCGATGAGACGCCCATAGGCTTGTACGTAGAGTTGGAAGGACCGGAAGACGAGATCTCTGAATGGATACGTGCATTGAAATGGAGCGACTTGAAGACGGTGCGGGAATCCTATGTGCACCTGTACCTCAAGCGACGTGGTCCTGATGATCCCCCTGACATGGTATTCTCAAGTTGACTCAACCAACCGACAACTTCAGTCGTATTAACGGCGGAACACGGTATTGGAGGCTTGCATGAGGGCAGTTTACGGATTGATGGCAGTGATTCTTTTGATCGGTGGATGTGCTCAGCGAGTGGATTATGCCCAAGCGCTTTTCAGCCATGTACCCGATGATCCTGAACTCCTTATTTTGGCGAGGCCCAATGAATTGATGGACTTCACCCAGAAATCCATGGCCGACATGGGTATTCAAGACTTGTTTGGCGACATGTGGCAAGCCGATTTTGGGGAACTGGACCAGTACCGACAGGTTTCCGTGGAGATCATTGAAGCCCTGGGCATCCCCTGGCAGGAGATCCAGGTGGTCGGCGTCCTAGTGTATTTCAAGAAGCCGGTGGTTTTGGCAAGCGGCGCCTTTCTGAAAAGTGACGTCGAAGCCAAACTGAAGGATCTAGGATTTACACAAAATAGCAGCGGCAGTTTCAACTATGTGTACGACGCACAGAAACTCTTGATCCCTTCTGACGGAGTCATGATGATGGCCAGTGAGGACCTGTTGGAATACCTGATGGATGTTCCTGCTGAAAATCGGTTGTGGAATCGCGACGATTTCGCCGATTATCGGACCAAAGCGCCTTTGAACAACACCGTGTTTGTTTGGTCCAATCCTCCGGATTACCTGCTTAAGAGCTTCTCCCAAAGAGAAGACCTTGGCAGCGTCAGTTTGGCCATCAATTTGAAGGGCTCCATCAACATCATGAATACCATTCATATCAAGGACCCCAACAAAACAGTCATGCTGTACAACCTATTGACGGGTGCGGTTCATATCGGTCGGGCTGCTTTTGGAAACCATAACGTGTATGGGTCTGTGTTTAACGGCTTGGAAGTGACCCAAGACAACAAACGGGTGGTAACCCGTCTGATCGTTCCGGAATCGCAGGTGCCTAAGTTGAGGCAACAGTTGGTCCAGGACCTGAGCAATCCCTCGGCAGACACGTTCTCCGGGTTTAAGAGCTTTATTGATGCGTTCAAGTAAACGACCGCGAGGAGTTGAACGTTTTACATGGTGAGGGCAAGCGATTCCGATCGAAGCGACGAAGCCCTGATGGCGGATGTTGCTGTAGGACAATTGGATGCGTTCGAGATCCTTGTTACGCGACACCAGAATCGAGTATATCGAATGGCACTACAAATGTTGGCAAACGAAGAGGATGCGTGGGATGTCAGTCAAGAGATCTTCATTAAGATTTACCATGCCCGTGAATCCTATACCGAAGAAGCTAAGTTCACCACTTGGCTTTATCGCATTGCCAACAATGCGGTCATTGACCGAATCCGACAGCTCAAACGCCAGTCGCGCTTCCAGTCACTGGAGGATTCGGTGAGTGAGCCGATGTCTGATACGGCCGATGCCTTGAGGGAATTGGCCGTAACCGAGATGGGTGAACGCATGTCCGCGGCACTCATGGACTTGAGCGAGCGACAACGCGGCATGGTGATCATGAAATATTACGAAGGGTTCTCAGTGAAAGAAATTGCAGATGTTTTTGAATGCGCAGACGGGACAGTAAAAGCGACGCTGTTTCAGGCCATTCGTAATCTGCGCGATCGGTTGGGCGAGTTGGGTGTGTTTAATGCGGAGGTCGTCTCATGAGTGAACACTTAGAAAAACAGTACGATCAATTGGAAGCCATGCGAGCCGCAGGCCTAAAACCGGAACAGTGTGATGACCCAGAACTGGCCAAGGACCTGCAATTCCTTTATTGGATGGCGCAACTTGCCACAGAACGCCAAATTCGCGAGCCGGGACCGCTTTTCACCAAAAACGTGATGGGCAAAGTGAAACGCAAAGGGCCAGTGTGGCCCTGGCTGAGCGCTGTGGCTGCTGCATTGTTGGTGGCTTTCTTCCTATTCCGTTCGGAACCGCAACAAGCCGAAAGAACCGAGGAATTGGCATCGCGAATTCAAATTGATCAGAAAACCCTCAAACGCGCCATTGAAGCGGATTCACGCTCTGAAATGCTGGCCTACTTGGCAGGTACCGAGCAACTCTTGCTGGCGTTACGCGAACCGGAACTGGCGTGTAGTGCCGACAAGGTTGATCTGGCCATCGAAAAGGAAATGGCCAAAGAGTTGTTACTGCAACAAAAGATCTTTGCCAGTGAAATGCAGACGGCCGAGTACAGCCATATTCGAGGCGTCTTCAGACAGCTGGAAATGATTCTGGTCGACCTCAATACCCTGGACGGCTGCAGCGACATGCTGGAGATTCAGTCCCTTTCTGAACACATTCAACAGAAGAACATCCTCACAAAACTCCGCCTGATGGCTCAAGAAATTCAGGTATCCTAGGTGTATCCATGATTCGAACCATACTCATACCCATATTCATGCTAGGTGTTTGTTCGGCTGTTTTAGCCGGCGAAGACTATGATCTGTGGAAAGAAGCCAAACGCTATTGGTATGACGAAGAATGGCAAAAGGCTGCGGATTCCTATGAGACTTTGTTGACCAACTACCCGAACAGCCCCTTCCACTTCAAGAGCATGTACTTCTTGGCCTACTGTGAAGTGAAGATGGATCGCGATGATCGGGCATTCGAACTTTTGACCGAACTGGTGGAAGGCAAGAATGACGACCGCAAAGACGGGAACCTGATTGAGGATGCCAAATCACTGCGCATCTTGATCGCTTTCGAAAAATCCAAAAACGACGGATCGTTTAAGACCGTGCTCAAGGATGCCTTGAAAGACAAATCCACGTCCATTCGGTTTCAATCGGCCAGTAGCCTGGCCGAACTAGGGGACCGGGCATGTGTGAACGTGTTGTTCCAGATCCTCGAAACCACCAAGGACGCGGATATGCGCGATCTGGCCATTAAGAAACTGTTGTTGGTGGCGGACGAAAAGGACAAAAAACGACTGGATTCGGTCCTGCAGGAAAAACGCACTGAAGGCGGCGAGGGCGCGCCGCGCATGTTGCGCCTGATCGTGCGCGACCTGACTGGCAACAAAGAAACCGTCAAGGTGAATGTCCCCGAAAAGCTGCTTTCCATTGTGTTGCGCTCCTTAACGCCTGAACAACGCGACCTAATCGAACAGAACGCGGTAGACCTGGATGCGCTATCGCGCGAGATCCGCAACATGCCACCCAACACCGTGATTTTCCAAATCAGCGACAAGAATCAAGAGATCAAACTCTACCTCGACTAGATAACTGCTGATTTAACTTTTTTGACGTGGCGTTTCGCGATATGATCGTCAGATCCGCTCTATGTGTAACAAGACGAAAAACGCCTGGGGCGGGTAGCCTTTACGGGGCATCGTGTGGAAGTGGGGTCGACACGCGGGGGGTACGAGTGTCGGACTCAAGTCCAGTTCTGCAGCTCGCGGGACAAACACGAGGCGGGCGGCTGCGTTTGTGGGAGATATTCAGCGTGGCTTCCCCCACGCCCCAAGGTGATCAGAGCGTGATCACGCGCTCCAGCAAATCGGCCTTTGCGCGATACGCGCGACTCAAAGCCCAATAGGTTTCGGTTTGAAGCGGATTGGCTTCAATCACATCCTCGCATTGGGCGATCGCAGCTTCGATGATCGCTAGGTTTTGACGGTAGGTGGCCGCCAGTTCCGGGGGCATATCGTCCAGTTTAGGTAGTGCCTGATGTTCCAATCGAGTAATCGCTGATACAAAAGCTGCCTGCGCTTGGCTCAACTCATCCATGGCCGGCTTTTCTGGCTGGGCCTTAGGCCCACCGATGAACAACAGCGTGCATGCGGCAAGCGCCAATGCAGCCGATGAGATAAGACGAATCCGATTGCGGCGCCTGGCAATATGGCGGACCAAGGCGTCCGATGACATGTCCGGCAAGGCCACGGGCTCGGAGGACCAGGAACGCAGCGCAGCGAAGTCACGGGCCAGGGCTGCCATGTCTGGATCACTGGCGATAAGCAACTCCGCTTCCTTCTTTTGGGCTTCGTCGAGCGTCCCATCAATCCAATCGGAAATGAGTTGTTCACGGTTCATGGCTGGCCTCCAGGTAGGGTTTGAGTTGTTCGCGCAGGGCGAGCCGCGCGCGGCAGAGCTGCGATTTGGATGTGCCTACGGCGATGCCAAGCATGTCGGCAATCTCCTCATGGCTGTGACCTTGTCGGTCGTGCAGTACAAACACACTGCGAAATCCAGGCGATAGTGACTGGATGGCCTGTTCCAACGCGATGTGATGTGCCTGATCCAGTCCACCGCTGGCAGGTGCGTCCAGAACCTGTTCCACTTCAGCAGGTCGCTTTCTGCGAACGACGTTGTTCATATGATTCACGGCAAGACGGTAAAACCACGTAAAGAACGAGGATTCACCCTTAAAGCTGTGGCGTTTCTGAAAAAGTTTGAGGAAGATGTCTTGAGTGTGTTCCTCCGCCTCACCGGCGTGACCGGTGAAGCGGAAGCACAGCTGATAGATCTTGGGCGAAAAATGGTGATATAGCTCCGAAAATCGGATGGTATCGCCATGCCTCAGCGCGGTAATCCATTGCAATTCGTCTGTTGACAACGAATCCTCCTGCTGAGTTAGACAGCGTTTTTCGCCGTTTGGCTGCATCAAGACATTTCTTTGACCTCTTGAACCACGGCCGTGATCATTTTCTTGGCGTCGCCGAACAACATTAAGGTGTTGTCGTAATTGAACAAATCGTTGGGGATGGCGGCGAATCCCGCGCTGAGGCTGCGCTTGTTTACGATGACGGTTTTGGCCTCATAGGCTTTGAGAATGGGCATGCCATAGATCGGACTGTTGGGGTCTTTTTCGGCCGCTGGGTTAATGACGTCGTTCGCGCCCAGAATCAGGACCACATCACAGTTCTTGAAGTCGTCGTTGATCTGGTCCAGGTCGAGCAACAGTTCGTGGGGCACGTTACTTTCGGCCAAAAGGACGTTCATGTGGCCGGGCATACGACCTGCCACGGGGTGAATGGCGTAGCGCACCGTGGCGCCGTTCTTGATCAACAGGTCACCCAGTTCGCGGGTTGCGTGTTGGGCCTGTGCCACAGCCAGTCCATAGCCGGGTACGATGATTACATCGCGTGCGGCTTCCATGATCATGGCGCATTCTTCGGGACCACAGGATTTGACGTTGGGGTAGAGATCGCCTGTTTTGCCACTGCCCGAAGCGACTTCCTGGCCAAATCCACCGAAGAGAACGTTCGCCAGCGAACGGTTCATAGCTTTGCACATGATCTTGGTAAGGATCAGACCCGATGCACCCACAAGGGCACCACTAATGATCAATAGGTTGTTGCTCAAAACGAATCCGGTTGCAGCGGCTGCAAGCCCTGAATAGGAGTTCAACAGTGAAATGACGACCGGCATATCCGCGCCACCAATCGGTGTCACCAACAGGATACCCAAGACGGCTGCAATGGCGGTTAGAACTAAGGCGAACAGGGAAATCTGATCCGATCCTTGGGCGTAGATCACGGTGCCGACCGCCATGGCGATCATCGACAAAGCCAACAACGCGTTGAGCACTTGGTTACCGGGAAACAGAATCGGCTGTCCCGAAATCAGACCTTTCAATTTGGCGAACGCCACCAGGCTACCTGTGAAAGTCACCGAACCGATGACGATACTGAGCGCGAGGGTCGCGCTGATATCCACATGAATCATGGTGTTCAGGGTTTGAGAGGCATCGCCACCGAGCCCCTTATCCCACAAATAGGACAGGGCGACTAAGACGGAAGCGCCACCACCGAATCCGTTGAATACAGCCACCATCTCTGGCATGGAGGTCATTTGCACCTTGACGGCCATGATGCCGCCAATGAGCCCGCCCACCACGAGACCGGCCAGAATCCAGGTGTAGTCCACTTTGCCCATTTCGATGAGGGTCGCAACGATGGCCAACAACATGGCCGAAGACGACAAGATGTTCCCGTTTCGGGCCGTGGATACACGTGTCAGCATCTTGAGACCGAGGATGAAGAGAACCGAAGAGATGAGGTAAAGAACAGCAATCATGGGGTTATTTCCCCCTCTTCTTAAACATCTTCAACATGCGATCGGTGACTAGGAAACCACCAACCACGTTGATCATGGCCATCGTGATGGCAAAGAATCCCAGTAGGTTAGCTACATCGGGTGAGGCGCTACGAATGCAAAGAAGCGCCCCCACGATGGTGATACCCGATACGGCGTTGGCGCCCGACATCAGCGGCGTATGCAAGGTGGGTGGGATCTTGGTGATGATTTCAAAACCGACAAATACGGCAAGCACAAAAACATAAATTCCAATTAATAGCAGGCTCATGAATTATCCTCCCTGCTCCATCAAAGTGCGTGTGGGTTCGTGGCGAATTGTGCCGTTGTAAGTTAAGAGTGAGCCATCGGTGATGGGCTCCTCCAGATTAATCAGCATTTCGCCGTCTTTACTCAGGTGTTCGATCATGTTCCACAGGTTACGTGCAAACAACTGAGAAGCGTGGATACTGGTATTGGAAGCCAAATGGGGATCTCCAATGATGGTTACGCCCTCGACGACGTGAGTGCCCATCTGTGTCAACTCGCAATTGCCGCCTTGCTCCACAGCCAGATCCACAATCACCGATCCGGACCTCATCTGTTTGACCGTGTCGGTCGTGATCAGAACGGGCGCCTTTTTTCCGGGTACCAATGCCGTCGTCACGACCACATCAGCTGCAGCCACGCGCTTGGCGATTTCCGCCCGTTGTCGCGCAAGGAACGCTTCTGATGCCTGCTTGGCGTAGCCGCCGGCATCTTCCATGTCTGCATCGGGTTCCACCTCAATAAACTTGGCCCCGAGGCTTTCTACTTGCTCTTTCACGGCAGCGCGCACGTCGAAGGCCTCAACTTGTGCACCAAGTCTTCTCGCTGTCGCGATGGCCATTAAGCCAGCGACACCTGCGCCAAGAATAACGACCTTGGCTGGGTGTATGGTGCCTGCCGCGGTCATGAGTAGCGGATAGTATTTGCCCAGGTGGTCCGCCGCCTTGATCACCGCTTTGTAGCCCGCGATGCTGGCTTGCGAACTCAAGGTATCCATTTTTTGTGCAATCGTGATGCGTGGAATCAGATTGGTTGAGAATGTGCTGATCTTGCGCGATTGCAGGATCTTGATCACATCCAATTCCGCATGCGGAATCAATGCACAAATCAGAATGGATCCTTCCTTGAGCATCTTGGCGTGTTCGACCTCAGGTGGATTGATCTTTAAGCAGAGATCGGATTCTTTGTAACCGGATACGTCGGTCAGTTGTGCACCCGCCGTCTCAAACTCGGCATCGGAGATGTGTGCCGATAAGCCGGCACCTTTTTCGACAGATACCGTAAAACCCGCGCTGGTCAGTTTCTTCACGGTTTCAGGCGTGCCGCTTACCCGCTGCTCTCCCGACCGTGTTTCTTTGGGGATGAATACCTTCATAAAAGAAGCCCCTTTTCGTGTTTTTTTGTCAAGCCCGCGCCATTCTAACAGATCCAGAAGGGCAGCGCATGCAACCCTTTTCAGTGACTTGGTGTCTCACCAATTAAGGTGGTGAACCGCAAGTATCCAAGAAGAAGGTGATTCATGAAGATTTTGATAGGTATGTTGTTAGCAGTCGCAGGAACCATGGTTTTCAGCGCAGATGTCATTGAACGTTCGTTTGAAATGAGCCCGGGCTATACTTTGGATTTAACCAATGTGTCTGGAAACATTGATGTGCGTCCTGGGTCCGGCGATACCGTTCGCATTCGTGCCAAGCGCGAAGACGAGCGTATTGACGTGACCTTTCGCCAAGACGGCAATCGTCTGGTGGTGCGAACTGAGTATCCAGAGACGCGATCGACCCGTGGTGGCGTTGCATTTGAAGTGGAAGTACCTGCCCGCGGTGACTTGAATCTGAATTCGGTCTCCGGCTCCATTTCTGTATCCGGTATTTCCGGCACCCACGACATAGCTGGTGTGAGTGGTCGCATTACCCTGACCAATATGGATGGGTCTTTGAACGTGGAGTCAGTCAGCGGATCCTTGAAACTTACCGATATCGGTACGGCTGAACTGGATGCCACGACGATTTCAGGCAGTATTAATTACGAAGGTGCCTTAAGTGGCGGTCCTTATCGTTTTTCTAGTACCAGTGGATCGGTATCCATTCGCCATGGAGCGGATGCGTCCTATTCTGTGGAAGGATCCACCGTGAGCGGTTCAATTAGTGCTGACGCTCCAGGTGTTTCGGTCAACAAGCAAAAGTATGGTCCCATGAAAGACTTGACCGGGCAGTACAATGGAAACGGAACCACGCTGCGTGTGAACACGGTTAGCGGATCCATTTCCATCAGTGTGAAGTAATCGCTGCTATGATGCGTCCCAGCGCATCATGAGAACCAAGAAACAAAACTGGGGGCTGGCATTAGGTCCGGTACTGGGGTTGCTCGCGGCAGCCCTGGTCCCGGACCATTATGTTTTTGAGGGGTCGACGTTTGAATTAGGCCGAGCATCCGCCGTGACGGCATGTTTGGCCGTGTGGATGGCGGTGTGGTGGTTCACGGAGGCCATTGAAATTTTTGCGACGGCTTTGCTTCCGTTGATCGTGCTACCCCTCGGGGGCGGGGCAAAGATATCCGAAATCTCAGCGCCCTATGCCCATGAAATCATCTTTTTGTTCTTTGGCGGATTTGCCTTGTCACTGGCCATGGAACGATGTGGGCTCCATCGACGGATCGCGGTCCGGATGATCGCCTGGTTCGGTTCCCAGCCCTCTCGGTTGATTGCCGGTTTCATGTGCGCCACAGCCTTCCTCAGTATGTGGATTTCGAATACCGCCACCGCATTGATGCTGTTACCCATCGCATTGAGTTTGTCTTCAGACGATGATTCGGCACCGTTGCAGGTGCCCCTCTTACTGAGCATTGCTTATGCCGCCTCCATTGGAGGCGTGGCAACGATTATTGGTACTCCACCCAACACGTTTCTGGTGTCGTTTGTAAGGGACCAAATGGGTGTGGACATTGGGTTTGTCGATTGGATGTTATTTGGAGTTCCACTGAGTTTGGTGATGTTGTTGCTCACCTGGTGGCTGTTGACGCGCGTGATACACCCCATCGACCGGAGCGTGCCTATTTCTGTTCCCGTTACATCAGGTTCGGCCACAACCATGCAGCGATGGGTGATGGTGGTGTTTGTCGCTACGGTACTGCTGTGGGTGTCAAGGAAATGGATTCAGAGTTGGGTCGTAGGAGGAGGCCAGCCGTTTTCCGGGATCTCAGATGCAGGGATTGCGATGACTGCAGCCATGGCCTTGTTTGCAGTACCCATGGGAATGGGCAAATTTGCGCTTGATTGGGAAACAATGAGGCGTATGCCTTGGGGGATTCTCATTCTCTTTGGCGGGGGTCTTTCACTGGCGCGGGCCATGGACGCCTACGGCGTGGCCTCATACTTGGGGTCGTTGATGTCTGGATTGAGTTTCTTACCTGGTTGGCTGGTGTTGCTTTTGGTGATCGTCTTGGTTGTGTTTCTGACGGAACTCACCAGTAATACTGCTACCACTGCAGCACTTGTACCCATCTTCGCGGCCATCGCGCCTAACCTGAATATGGATTCTTTGGTCGTGGCCATTGCGGTCGCCATCAGTGCCAGTTATGCCTTCATGTTGCCCGTGGCAACCCCACCTAATGCGATTGTTTTCTCATCGGGACGTTTGACCATGCAACAAATGGCGCGTGCCGGGCTTTATCTGAATCTGTTTGGCATTGCGGCGATTTATGTATGTATGTATTGGGTTGTCACACCGATGCACCCGTGACCTCACATGCGGTCAATCAGGGCGCACCATGTGTGCCAAATCCATTCTTGAGCTTCCTGGATACGTGGCGTGTCTTGGGAAGGCACCACCAGTGAAAAATCGGCGAGTTCGCGCATGGCACCGCCATTCTTGCCTAAAAGCGCGATGGTGGAAAGTTGACGATCACGTGCTACACATAGGGCTTCGACCAAGTTTTTACTGTTGCCACTTGTGCTGATCGCAAGAAACACATCGCCCGGTTGACCCAGCGCTTCCACCTGACGGGAGAATATGCGGTCGAACCCGTAGTCATTGCCAATTGCCGTCAATGCCGATGTGTCGGTGGTCAATGCGATGGCTGGTAGGCCAGGACGCTCTTTCATGTACCGACCCACTAACTCGGCTGCAAAATGCTGGGCGTCGGCAGCGCTTCCACCATTTCCGGCGATCAATATCTTGTGTCCCTGAGCCAAGGCTTCAGTCAGATGGTGCCCCGTCTTCAAAACGTCAGACATCAGAGTGTGTCGCAATTCGTGAAACAGATGGATGTGTTGATCCAATTCGGCATGGATGAATTCTAGAGACACAATGGCCCTCCTCTATAGACATCAACATACAACGCCCATCAAGGCCAAATCAACGATGGGACGCTCTCCATTTGTTGGCCAGCTCCAATCCACCCATGCCCAAATTGGGTGGGCTACTGTGTTGTTGCCGCATGCCTGAACCCACGACAGGGTTAGCCACATAGCGTTGCAGCTCGCCACTAGGCGTCTGAATTGCCACCAAACTGCTGGGTACCGACGATTGGCAGTTGGCCAGAGCCTCTTCAGGCTTTTGAATAGCCGCTGCTGGAATGTTCAGTTGCTTCAATTCCTGAATCAGCATAACGCGATCCAGGGATTGAGTGCGTTTGACGATTTCTGCGATTAGTGACTCCCTGACGGCGACGCGTTCGCTGTTGGATAGCCTTCGGTAGGGATCTGGAAGATCGAGCCATTCACAGAGCTTCTTGAACTGTGCATCGTTGCCCACTCCAATTACAATGGGTCCGTTCTTGGTTGGGAAACTCTCGTAGGGAACGATATTTGGATGGGCATTGCCGTATCGTTGAGTTGGTCGACCTGACTGTAATACACCGCTGGCAATGTTGACCAACCCGAACAGCGCCGTCTGGTACAGAGAGACGTGCAAATGTGAGCCCTTACCTGAGCGAAACTTCTGTACCAGCGCGCCCAAACAGGCGTTAGCCGTCATCATCCCCGTCAAAACATCAATCACGGCATGTCCCACTTTGTATGGGGGTCCTTCAGGAGGCCCGATCAACGACATGTACCCAGTTTCAGCTTGAAGGATCAGGTCATATCCACGCTCCGAAGCCACCGGGCTATCACTGGGATAACTGCGGAGATTGACGATCACAAGATTGGGGTTGATGGCAGAGAGCTTGGTCGTTGTAAGGCCAAGTCGTTGGCGTACGTCGTCTGGGTAGTTGTCCACCCAAACATCTGCAGCTGCTACCAATTCCATCAATGTATCTCGTTCGCTTTCCTTTTTGAGGTCCAATACCAGCGAATGCTTATTGCGATTACAGCTTTCAAAGTAGGCAGATATGCCGTTCTTGAAGGGTGGACCCCAACTGCGGGTTTCATCACCGCCGGGCGGCTCGACTTTAAGGACTTCTGCGCCCATATCCGCCAGGATTTGGGTAGCTAAGGGACCCGCAAGCACACGGCTGAGATCCAGAACGCGTACGCCGTGAAGAAAGGTGGTCATTGAAGGAGCTCCATGAGTTCTTGAAGGTTCAATGTCTTTTGAGCGGTAGCGTCATCAAATGCCACAATGTCATTCAGTAGACTGCGCTTCTGTTCAATAAGATGGTCTATTCGTTCCTCAATGGTGGCTTTGGTGACGAAGCGATAAACTTGAACTTGGTCTGTTTGGCCAATCCGGTGCACTCGATCAGTGGCCTGTTCCTCGCGGGCAGGGTTCCACCATCGGTCGTAGTGGATGACTGTGGTGGCGGCCGTAAGGTCGATGCCCACACCAGATGCATTGAGGCTGCCAACGAACACTTGACATGCCGGGTCGGTTTGAAATCGGGCGATTTCGCCTTGCCGGTCGGTGGTGGACCCTGTAATCACGCTGTACCCAATATGACGATGAGTCAGGTGACGACAAATCAAGTCGATAGTCTTTAGGTATTGGGAAAACACAACCACTTTATTATCCAACAAAGCTTCGTCCAGCAGCTCTATGAAGGCTTGCCACTTGGTGCCCGGTAATCCAGAAGTCTCCAAAACCAACGACGGGTGATTGCAGAGCTGTTTGAGTTTGTTGACCAATTGAAAGGCCGATGTAAACGTGGGACTTTCGTCTTGCCATGACGCCATTCCTTCTTGTCGCAGCCGATCGTACAGGTCCCGTTCAAACGCGCTTAAATCCAATCGCAAAGTCGTTTCTGATTTGGGAGGCAGGTCTTCAAGGACGTCTGACTTGGATCGACGCAGGATAAAGGGTGACGTGACATCCTTGAGCGCTTGCAGCGCTCGGGAGGAACCGTATTTTTGAATGGGATTGGCAAACTGCTCTTGAAAGCTGGCGCCGGAGCCTAATAATCCTGGATAGACCAAGTCGAGCAAGGTGCGCAGTTCTTCGATTCGGTTTTCGATGGGTGTGCCTGTGAGCCCGATGCGGCAACGCGCAATCAGGTCTCTCGCTGCCGTATGCGTTTTGGTGCCCGTGTTTTTGACATTTTGGATTTCATCAAAGATTACCAGGTCGTAAGCTCGACCAGCCAACTCGGACTGAGCGCTCCTGAGGACCCCATAGCTGGTGATGATGAGTCCGGAACCGGGAAGTATCCTGTTTGATCCGTGAAATAAAGTGGGACTTAAGTGCGGGCAAAATGCCCTGATCTTTTCGTCCCAGTGGTGGATGACAGATGTGGGGCAAACGATCAACGAACGCCGGGACGGTTCATGGTGGACCGCCGCCAGAAGGGCCATGGCCTGATGCGTTTTTCCAAGTCCCATTTGGTCGCAAAGCAAGCCGCCTAATGCGTAGTGATTAAGAAACCACAACCATTGATACCCCAGTTGTTGGTAAGGGCGCAAAGTCAATTGCGTGTGTTCTAGGGACGGCACGTTCTCGGTGGCACTGTCCAGAAGTTCCTGAAGGGTTGGATCGACTTCATCCATGACAAGGCGGTGTCGAAATCGCGCTACAAAACGCGCCATTTCTGGGGCACTCACCCGTTGGCCGTCGGCCTGAAACATGAAGGTCTTTAGTGCGATGATGTCTGGCGATTTCGTATCCAACAGCCTTCCTGCGAAATTCAAGTATCGGCCCGGTTTTTTGAATAACGCGAACAAGTCCAAATGTTTGAGTTTGTAGTTTCCATGGTGTACTTCCACGGTTACTTGCCATGTGAGATCGGGACCCGGTTCGGCCGTCAAGTGTATGCGCTCGAAATGGTCAACCACGGCACCGTCCAGCAACACGGGATCTATCAACGTCCTGTCCAATGATTCCAGGTGGGGGGTATTTTTTTTCAGCCAGCGTTCTACATTGTCTCGGTCAATTCGGTGGATACCCGCGCGCGCATATTCCAGTTCGAACGGGTTAAGGCTGCTTTGGACCGAGAAGTATCCCAGTTGTGCATGGAAATGTAAGTGAGACTGACCCACCTGGCAGGAAGCAATATCTGAATATTGTTGATCACCTATTTGCACCATGGGTTGGATACAAAGGTGCCCTTGATCATCAAAGCGGATGTCATACAACAGAGGCAGTGACTCAGTGTGGATCTTGAAATCCATCCGTTCACGCCAATCATTCACGGACCGGCGCAGCGACGAAACGAACTTGTCCACAGCCAACACCCAATCTAGAAAAGGATTGCCTGCCAAAAGAACCTGAATTTGTATGGTGTGACCTTTCTGGAGTTTGATTCGCACGTCCAATGCATCGAGCTGTTCAACCCAAAGGAGTAATTTCACCAGAAGATAATGATCCGACTCCTCGAACCGCATGGTGGCGCTGGGAAACCCTTTAATGGACATCTTGCGTTCCGCCTCTGTTCGGGCGGCTAGCCGCGCTTCGCTGAGGGCACGTCGGTCGCGTTTGGCGATGGGTTGATCCAGTGCGCTGGCATAGGCCAGCCAACGATTGGAAATGCCCAACGTTTCCAGATCTGTGCGGTGACCCTCAATCAAGCTGCGGATGTCGAGATCCGGAGGTGGCAAACTGCGAATGAGCCTGGTGATCGGGTGATTTTGCAACCGTTCGAAGACCCATCCCTGGTCAACCATTCCTGGCCAACCCCGACCCAGTTCAATGAGTGTCTGCGCGTGCAGACAACGCCTTTGTTGGGCAGCATCAGAACAGGCACACGTACACTGCAGATCTCCTTGTGGAGGTACGGCTACTTGAGCATAGTACCCACCCCTGACTTCTTGGACAAAACCGAACAACACATGACGCGTGAAATCGAAAAACGGCACGCGATTCTGTTCAATAGCCCGCCTGGCGTTGATGACGACGTGAGGCAAGACCTCCATCTTCTCTCCTTGAGCGGCTGATCATAGCAGCTGGCAAGGCGGATCCTCTATAATCATCGCCGGGGTGAGAAATGGGTGACCTGGAATTACGAGCGGCTGACGATTGGCATGTCCACTTACGAGACGATGTACGGACACCCGCAGCGATTGCCGCGGTTCGAAGTGGCGGTACGGCGAGGCTCCTGGCCATGCCCAATACGTCGCCGCCCGTTCTTAGTGGCGATGACGCAGAACGATACGGAAACTGGCTAAAGGCTAAAGGTCTTCATGCGTATCTATGGACAACCATCAAACTGACCCAAGCAACCACACCTCAGTCCATCTTGGAGGCTTCAAGCAAAGGTGTGATCGCCGCCAAACTTTACCCGCTGGGTGTGACCACCAACTCAGAGGACGGGCTCTCGGACCCTTTATTGTTGGCGCCTGTGTTTGAAGCCATGCAGTCTGTAGACATGGTCTTGTCTCTGCACGGCGAGGTACCCGGCGTGTTTGTCATGGATGCGGAAGCCGAATTCTTGGGCATATTGCAGCGTATCCTGGATGCGTTTCCGAAATTGAGGGTGGTCCTGGAACACGTCACCACAAAGGCAGCTGTAGATTTTGTGTGTAGGTTCAATAACGATCGATTGGCTGCCACCATTACAGACCACCACCTCGCCATCACTTTGGACGATGTGGTTGGATCGCGGGTTCGGCCACACCACTTTTGTATGCCTGTAGCCAAGCGCCCCTCGGATTTGCGTGCATTACGCGAAGCGGTTCGATCGGTCAATCCTCGGTTCTTTTCAGGCACTGACTCGGCACCGCACATGATCAGAGATAAGCTCTCGGATTGTGGATGTGCAGGTGTGTTCAACGCGCCTTACCATATGCAGTTTCTAGCCACGTTGTTTGAAAACCATGAAATGATTGATTGCCTGGAACCGTTCACGTCGCAGTTTGGGCGTGAGTTCTACCAGGTACCGCCGGGTCGCGAGCGAATCAGGTTGTTGCGCCGACCCTTTGTCGTGCCTGACCGATTTGATGGCATTGTTCCGTTTATGGCGGGTACGACTTTGAATTACCAAGTGGAATGGGTTTGAGGTGAAGCATGTTTTGGTGTGACGAATTACTAAATCGGCTAGATCGCAATCTTGATGTGCAGATCATCAACGATTCCAAAACGCCGTCAGGCAGAGTGCATGTAGGCGCCCTGCGGGGTGTCTTGATACACGACGCGGTGTTTCGCGTCTTGAAAGAAGAGGGGATCCCGGTTCGTTATATGTATGGCGTTGATGATTACGATCCCTTGGATGAGTTGCCGGCTGAACACCGCGAGTTCTACCAACCCTACTTAGGTAAGCCCCTGTGTGATGTACCCGCACCCCCGGGCTCCGACCATACGGATATAGCCAACTACTACATCTCAGAGTTTTTTGATGTGTTCCGTGAATTGGGTGTAGAGGCTGAGATCTACCATATGCGCGACATTTACCGGTCCGGCTCGTTCAACGAGGCGATCGATCGGATTCTGAGCCACGCCGCAGACGTGCGCGCCATTTATCGCAGCGTCAGTGGATCGGAACGACCTGATCATTGGTTTCCTTTTCAAGTGGTGTGTGAGTCATGTGGCCGCATCGGCACCACGGAAGTGTTTGCCTACGATGGGAAGGAGGTCAGTTACCGCTGTCGCCCTGACCTGGTAACCTGGGCTACGGGTTGTGGTCATGAAGGCAAGACATCTCCTTTTGACGGCCGCGGCAAATTGCCCTGGAAATTGGAATGGGTCGCGAAATGGGCCAATTTCCCGGTTACTATAGAGGGTGCAGGCAAGGACCACAGCACCAAGGGCGGTTCTCGTGATGTTTCGGGCGCCATTTTGAAGAAGATTTTCAATCTAAGAGCGCCCGTCAATATTCCCTACGAGTTCTTTCTCGTAGGAGGCGCCAAGATGAGCTCATCGAAAGGCTTGGGTGTCTCTGCTCGCGATATGGCTGATTTCCTACCGCCAGAGTTACTGCGTTTTCTGATGATCCGTCCAAAACCCAATAAGCCTGTCAACTTCGATCCCGACGAAACAAGCATCACCAAGCTGTTCAATGAGTATGATCGGTACCATCACAAGGTGACCGCAGAAACACCCAACCCAGAGGACAAGCGCATCTATCAGCTCAGTGATATCTACCACCAGGGCGACTACTACGCTGAAAGCTTTCAAGTAGTCACGGCACTGGTCCAGATGCCCCATTTGGACGTTGAAGAAGAGGTGGCAAAAAGAAAAGGTGCGGCTCTGACGACCATTGAGTTGGACCGGCTCAGGGATAGGATACGAGCGGTCAATTATTGGTTAAAACACTATGCGTCGGACGACGAGTTGTTAGTGCTTCAAGATCACTTACCCGGGCGTGCGTCGGAACTGACGGCGACCCAATGTGCCTTTCTTCATGACTTGGCCGAACGTCTGCGCGACGTGAGTTGGGATGAAGACAGCATTCAGGCGTTGACGTTTGAGTCTGCCCGCGCTACGCCCATCCGACAACCATTGGCTTTTGCAGCCATTTATCGCGTTTTGTTGGACAAGAAAGCGGGTCCCAAAGCCGGTAACCTATTGGCTTATTTGGATCGAGAGTTTGTGATTCGAAGGTTTTTGGAGCCGGTCCTCAATCGCGCCGAATATCTGCAAGAGTCCGCGATGGACCGAACGGCCTTTGAGACCTGGTTGGCCGCCAATGAAGCATCCATTATCGTGACCGAAGTGGACCCTTTGGATGAATCCGGTTTCAAGGGCATGTCGGTGACATACCAGAAAGACGAACGGGCCCATCGTTTAATCGTTTCCGGTAATGATCTGGCAGATCTTGCATCTTCGTTGGTAAGGGCATAGACATGGTGCTGACACCTTCCAATCAACGCCCTTTGGGTTCAAAGGCTCCAGATTTTGCCTTGGAAAACCCCTTGACGGGTGATTTTGTAGGACTTGACGATGTGCGAGGCACCAAAGGCACTTTGGTGATGTTTGTTTGTAACCATTGCCCGTTTGTAAAACATGTACTCGATGAACTGGTTCGAATTGGGCATGACTTCATAAAGCAAGGGATTGGTGTGGTTGCAATTAATGCCAACGATGTGGTGACCTATCCACAAGACGGGCCCAAACACATGGCGCGTCTGGCTCGGGATAAGGGGTTTGCATTTCCCTATCTGTTTGATGCAACCCAATCCGTTGCAAAGTCTTACAACGCCGCCTGTACACCCGATTTCTTTCTTTTTGATGGCCAGGATCAGCTGGTCTATCGTGGCCAGATGGACGGGTCCAGGCCCGGAAATGACAAGCCTGTCGACGGTGCAGATTTGCGCGCAGCCGGCGCGGCTTTGATTGCGAATCAACCGCCGCTGACGCCTCAGTACCCCAGCATTGGTTGCAACATCAAATGGAAGATGTGAAATCTTTGTAATTCGTGCCTAAATTGTTTCTCTGTGGTACATAAATTGCTCATTTATTGGGAGTTGTAAACGATCGGGAGGCGGTTTAACAACATCCAATGAGTAGGGTTTTGGTCATTGAACGCGCAGATGAACACGGTAGTGCGTTGCAGCGGTTACTGTCTGTAAATGGACACGATGTGGTACTTACCGACGAAGGTTTGGATGGATGGGTGCGTCTAACGGAAGATCACTACGATCTGATGGTCTTGGATCTTCAAGTCGTTGAATCCAACCCCTTGGATTTTTGTCGCCGGGCCAAGGAACGAAAACCGTTTATGCCGCAGCTTTTGCTTTCAAGCGAAGGTGAAGCACCTGAAGTCATTCGGGCCCTGGAGGCAGGTGCCTCTTCGTATTGCGTAAAGCCTGTGAACCCTTTCGAGTTGGCAGCCCGAGCAGAGGCGTTAATGCGCTTGAAGAACGACTTGGAATGGAACGAGAAAATCCTGCGATTTGGCGATAATCTGGTGGATTTGCAAACCTATCACGTGTTTCGCAATGGGCGATGCCTGGACATTTCGGGAGTGGTTTTGGACCTGTTGAAGTATTTCATCAAGCATCAGGGCGAAATGGTCACGCGCAATGACTTGTTGCGCGATGTTTGGGGATGCCAAGTGAACAATGTGACGCGCACAGTGGACATGCACGTATCCAAGCTACGTCGTAAGCTGGAACGGGACCCTAGGAACCCGCGACATTTGGTCACCGTCCAGGGTAAAGGATACAGATTCATTCCCTAAGCACCACGCCGTCGGTAAAGTCCGGCCATTCCCAGAACGGACAGGTCAGGATAGTCGGCATGAAAAGATGGAGCAATAGAACGGTGGCATAACTACCCGATCGCAAGCTGAAGACCAGCTCTTGCGCGGATGCCTCATAACGGAAATTCACAGCCTCCACCCAAAGTAGGCGTCGAGCCCCTTTGCCGCGCTTGCCTGGCTTCTTTAGGTCCTTCCAGGTGAGGTGCTGATCGGCCAAAAAGTCCACTTCCAGTTGATGGTCCGGCACAGGCATTTTGGCTCCAAAAATGGGTCCGGTCGGAATGATCTCTCCCTGTTCACAACGCAGCATGTCGTCGGCATGGTTCGAAACGAAGGTCTTCTTTGATTGTGGAAAACCGAATATGTCTCCCGGTATGGGTTTTCGGCCATGTGAGGCGATCCTGAATCTCAGGTATTCGTTGAACAGGTATGACTGTACGCGGGAAAAAACATCACCACGGGATCTTCGCACCCATGTTGGGAGATCCACAGGTGCCCAACAGCCAAACCGTTGCGCACCAAAAAAGTTGGGGAACACCTGCCGATCCGAGGTGCCGGGTGCCGTCCATTCTCCGTTCAACTTCAGATGGAAATGGTTCCATCGGACATGGCCCAGACCAATACTGTGCTCGTGAAACGACTGACGCAAAATGCGCAAGTTGGGGTGGTCAATCTCAAGGGAGTGATGAGTTGGTAGGGAAATCCATTGGGTGCACGTGGCTTGCTTGTCCTTAAGACCTGCATGCTTCATGGATGCGACACTTAGGCCTGTTTGGGCCTCTAGGATGGCCTTGGCTTGTGCAGTTGAAATGCCGGTCTTTTCAATTTGAACAAAAAGATGTTCGCCCGATCCACTCGGTTCAAAAAACAGTTCCTCATCAACTCTGAAGGTTTCAGGTGTCTGTCGGAATGTGAGGGTCAAGTGGATGCCAACTGGCAAATCGATGCGGGTACGTCGGGCGGTGACACATCGGGTAGGCTGTGACGTTCCTGTATGTCTTGACGGATCTGGGCGATCAGCGCTTCTCGGCCATCAAACTTGCGTTCTGGGCGCAGATAGCTGTGAAATGCAAGTACAGCAGGCTGGCCGTATACGTTCCCACACGGTTCCAGTGCATGAGTCTCTATATGCAAGGCGTCGTCGTCATGAAAGGTGGGTCGCACACCGATGTTGGTTATGGAACGGTGCCACTGATTCTGAACATACATCCAGGTGGCGTAGACGCCATGAGGCGGCATCAATTCATTTTGTGTTTTTAGATTGGCTGTGGGAAAGCCGATCCCCGTTCCTATTTGCTTACCGCTGACAATGTCACCTGTGATCAAGAAGGGCCTGTCCAACATGTGCTGAACCCGATCCATGGAACCCGATGTGATCGATTGACGCAACCTGGTAGATGAAATGACGTCGTCGTCTCGAAGTTCGTCGAGTGCCATGCAGGTGAACCCCAATGTTTTGCCCATCTCTTGCAGCAAAGCCACATCGCCTGACCGTTTGTGCCCGAATCGAAATGATTGCCCCACGGCAATGCGTTTGATCAGCCATGTGTTGCAAAGCTGGCGAATAAAGGTGTCAGCTGGCGTTTGGGCGGTGTCATGATCGAACGGCCATTCGATGTAGGCGTCGATTCCGTAGTGATCGAGCAGGGCTCGTTTTTGATCGTCGGTTTGAATGAGTTTGGGCGCTTGGTTGGGGGCCAGCACACGCAAGGGGTGGGGTACAAAACTGAGCACAGCGGTCATCAATTGGTGTGTTCTTGCCTCGTTCTTGGCTTGCTCGAAGATGAATTGGTGGCCTCGATGAATCCCGTCGTAATTGCCAATAAGCAGGCAGAGTGGGTTTGAGATGGGGTGAGCGCCCTGGACGGTAATCACGTCATCCATCTCAATATGGGTGTCATGCAAGCCAATGCAACGAATCCAGCAACGATATCATCTGCCATGACGCCAACCCCTCCAGGCAGCTTGCCGGCGTGCCCGATGAGCCATGGCTTCCAAATGTCAAACAAACGGAATAAGACGAATCCCAGCCCAAACTGCCAAAGCCGAACGTCTACTGCCCACAACGTAAGGGCCACTCCAGCGATCTCGTCAATGACGACGCATTGAGGGTCGTGTTTTGCGAGGTCGCGTTCCATGGCCGACGCGCAAAGGGTGCCTACGACGACAGTGACTCCGATGGCAATGGCACGACCCCAAATCGAGAGATGTGGCCAGGCGAACCAAGCAGCTATGGCACCAACCAAGGTGCCAAATGTGCCCGGCGCTTTAGGCGCATAACCGGCACCCAGCCCTGTGGCGATTGGGTACACCAACCAACGCAGAAGTGGGTGCACAGGTCGTACGTTACTGGCTAAGACTCAGAAGCGACGGCTTCGACTGTCTCTTTAGGCGAACGCTGGATGGCCTCATCGAGCGAGTTGCCCAGTAGCTCGTTGGCTTTGTCGGAATCCAGTGCATTGACGACAGATATTTCATCCACCAGACGCTTGCGAATCTGATCGTACATGCGCTTCTCTTCGAAGGTCGCTTTCGTTTTGTGAATGAGATTATGGATGGTCGTTACTACCAAGCCCATGTCGTCGAAATTGCCTGTTTGACGCAGCACTTCGAATCTACTTTTACGATTCTTGTGGTGGAGTTTGGTCAGCTTGTGGTCGGGCTTGAACGATCCCAACGCACATTCCAGTTCTTTGGGAGTCAACAAGCTGCGAACACCCACCCGATCCACGTTATTTTCGGGAATGCTGATGGTGGTTTTACCGTCAAATGAAACAAGATCGAAACACTTGATATTTAAACCACACACGTGTTTTTGTGATTGCTTTTCAATGAGAAATACGCCACCTTTTGGGTAGAAGACGTGTTCTCCAAGATTGAACATCCGGGTACCTCTCAACAAAGGGTCCGGTTATTGTAGCATTTTTTGGGGCCCCTTATCAAGGCACCCCGAGGCGCCACAAGCCCTGTTTAACGCTAACTTTAGTTCAACCAGCGCTATGCAAATCGACTGACCAGTTCGCTTGTGACCATCAGTCTCTTGGACCCGGAATCGTCTCGTACCAGGTAAGATCCGGCTGGATCAAACTCAATGCCGCGCATGATCCGCTTGAAGACGCTTCGAAGTGCTCGGGCACCAATTCGGTGATTTTCATGGGCCCGTTCGGCCAAAAGTTGTACGGCCTCTTTGGTGATTTGAAGATCAATACCCAGAGTCTGAAAATAGACTTGTGATTCGCGAAAAACCGACTCTTTTGGTTCGATGAAGATACGCATCAATGCATGAACACTCAGGTCATTGAGCACGATGATCTCGTCGAATCGTCCCAAGAATTGAGGGGTCATGCCGTACTCGAACATATCCTCATAACGGACATATTGATTAAGTGAAAAGTACTCTTTCTCTTCTACGTTTTCCTGACCGTCTGAAACCACGTATTCCTGGATCAGTTTATCGCGATGTTCACCACTAGACACGCGTCGATAAACGGCATCGTAAAGCCCCTCAAAAGCACCGCCGCAAATGAACAGGATGCGACTGGTATCGACGGTAATCTTGTGTGTGGACAGTTCGCCATCGTCTGACCTCTGCGTCAACGACAGCTCCAACAATTCACCTTCGATCAACGTGAGTAATGCTTCCTGGGCCTGGATCCCGCGCGCGTTGGGGCGGTCACCGACTACAGCTCTGATCTTGTCGACCTCGTCTAAAAACACAACGCCGTTCTCCATCAACTCCTTGAACCGCTCTGGGCTCGGATCGGAGCCCATGATGCGCGTCGCGTTCTGGTGCAAACGGTTGATGATGATGCTGGACTCGAGCTTGGCTGTTTGGTCATCGGCCACCACATTCGCATTCAATCGAATGGTGTTGGTGAAGCGGGAAAGTCTTTCGTCATCGGCAAACATCTTCTCGATGTTGCGCATGATGGTGGTTTTACCGGTACCACTGTTGCCGATGAGTAGGATGTTGCCCACTCGGATGTGGTTCAGATGTTTATAGAGAGACACGCAGATTTGCTCGAGCGCTGTGTCCTGATCAATGACGGACTTGGACAGCCTGGCAAAGAGGTCCTTAGGCGATTCCAGTAATTTGGTCATAACCGACTGTGAGAACCGTCGCAATAGGGTTGATCACCTGTCTTTTTGCACCCACACAAAGTGACGGTTTCATCGGCAGTCGCTTCGAACAGCATGGGCAGCATATCCGTACCACGATGAGAGCCGTCGCACAGTGGTTGGCCTTCGCTACGCCCGCACGTGCACCAGGCATATTTCTTCCCTTTGATCACTTCGATTTGACAAGGCCTCGGCTGCTTCATAATGAACTCCAAATATCTAGAAGCGAGTCTACAACAAGCCGTTCCAATCACAAAAAACAGATGTGCTACAATGCCGCGCGAACAGCACCACAGGGGGTGAGGGTTGCACAGCCACATTGTGAACATGGCCATCATGGCTTTGATTCTGAGTGGTGCTTTCCACACGTTGTACTACAACCAGAAGAAGCACCGCTGGCATCATCATTTTTGGTTGTATTTCGGCTGTTTGTTTGTGGGCGGAATCGCTTTTGCCTGGTTCATGCTGTTAACGGAACCCGCACCGTACTATTGAGATGATGCGTCGTCAGACCCTGCTTCCTCTGATCTATTCTGTGATCCTGGGGATGGGGTTCGGACTCGCCAATGTCTATATCGGCCTTAAACTCGGATTCACAGTGGGTGTAGCTCTGCTGACCGTGTTCGTGCTGGGTGGAAGTGTGCGTGTTTTTCGGGCATTCATGCCCAAATGGCCCGGTTTTGATGCACACCAATATGTCTATTATCAGTCACTGACCAGTGCCATGAGTTATGGCGCAGGTAACGTGTTGGCATCCGCTTTTGCTGCCATGGTGATGTCTCATTCCATTGGGCCACACCCGTGGTTGTTGGCGATCTGGCTGAGCGGTGTTTGTGCCTTAGGCTGTGTGGTGACGGTGCCAATGCGTGCCCGTCTATTGGCCAGCTACCCGTTTCCATCTGGACGAATCGCCGGAGAAAGTGTGCAGCACTTGTTGGATGGCAAGAGCGTGCGCGTCTTTTTCAGTGCATTTGGGCTGAGTGGCTTTTGGGTTATCCTGCAGAATCTGGTCAAATCGATGCCAACGGGGTGGTCCTTGTTCCGTCAGTGGGGCGTGTCTTGGTCGCCTATGCTGTTGGGGTTGGGTGCCATACTCGGATTGAGAACCTGTCTATCGTTGCTGGTTGGGGCAGTGGTGGCTTTCGAGGTGGCACCGGTATTATGGGCACAACAGGCGGAGGTCATCGTGCCATGGACCGCTGTCACAGCCATGTGCGTGGCCTCGATTGGCGAGTTGTTCCTGCAAATTGGCGCTGACAAGTCTGCACCCAAATTGGCCTTAAGGGATCCCTTTTGGTGGCGCTTTGCCGTACCGTTGTCTTTGATTGTGGCTGGTTTGTCGATATGGGTTCTACATGCATCATGGCTTGTGGTTGTTGTGGCGCTGGGGTTGATCGTGCCGTTTGCTTGGGTATCCAATCGTGTGACGGGCGAAACGGACGTGGTGCCGACGGGAGCGTTGGGAAAGTTATCACTGCTTTTGTTGGGTCTCTTACCCGGTGCGGCGGGCGCAATGGTGGGAACGGGTGTGTTGGCGGGAAGTTCATCGGCCTCAAGTGACTTTATGACTGACCTGAGATGTGGGCAAATCCATGAATGTGACCCGAAACGCCAGTTTAGGTACCAATTTGCCGGTGCGATATTGGGGCCCTTGATCTTCGTGCCGGTGGTTTGGTTCCTGATCATGCCGCGATTTGAGTTGGGTGGGGACGAGTTCCCGGCTCCGGCTGGTCAAATATGGCTGAATGTGTGGCAATTCACCCAACGAGAAGCGCTCTTTGCGGATCCAACCATTAACTTCGCGTTGGGTGTTGGCCTGGTGATTGGCGTCTTGGCGATCCTTATCAATCGCTACCCTCGAGTGAAGGCCTTTGCCCCGTCGTTGGTGGTTGCAGCCTTTGCTGCTTTCCTTGACCAAACCACTGTGCTGACGTTGCTCGCGGGTGCTGGGATGGGTAGGCTCTTAGGCAAACGCGTATCGGATGTGGCCATCGCCATGGTTGCTGGCGAATCGGTCTTCGTTTGGGTGGGTTTGCTTGCAGCGTTGTAGATTGCCCGCTTTACTTGCCGACAGGCATTGGCTAGGTTAAAATAGCGCCGCTCTGTCGACAATCCGATCGTCGGACAAGCTTCTTCTTTTTATATTTTCTGTCTATTGTCGACCGGTGTCGCAACCAACTTATCCAAGGGGTGAAACATGTCGTTTCTCTTTTCTTCAGAGTCTGTTACTGAAGGTCACCCAGACAAAATAGCGGATCAAATCAGTGATGCCGTACTGGACGCATGTCTCACCGAAGACCCACATAGTCGCGTGGCCTGTGAGACGTTTGTTACCACGGGTTTGGTTCTGGTGGGCGGCGAAATTACTACGAATGCCCGTTTCTCTGTCCCTGACCTGGTGCGGGAGACGGTACGTGAAATCGGCTACGTGAGTTCAGCTATGGGGTTTGATGCCTCCAGTTGTTCTGTCATGACCACACTAGATCGTCAATCTCCTGACATCGCAATGGGTGTGGATCGTTTAGGTGCTGGCGATCAAGGCCTCATGTTTGGTTACGCATGTGATGAAACCGATGAGCTGATGCCTCTTCCCATACACATGGCCCACCGGTTGGCCCGTCAACTAACCGATATGCGTAAATCAGGAACATTGCCGTACCTCAGACCTGACGGTAAAACGCAAGTCTCCATTCGTTATGAAAATGACCGGCCGGCTTCGGTAGATACCATCGTGGTTTCCAGTCAACACGATGACCGTGTGGAAATGGACGAGCTGCGTAGGGACATCATTGAGCATGTCGTGAAACCCATTGTCCCCGAGTCCATGTTGCACCCCAGCACCGTTTATCACATCAATCCAACTGGGCGATTTGTGATTGGTGGACCCATGGGCGATGCCGGACTTACAGGTCGTAAGATTATCGTAGATACCTATGGTGGCTATGCCCGCCACGGTGGTGGCGCGTTTTCAGGTAAGGACGCAACCAAAGTCGACCGATCAGCAGCTTATGCGGCGCGTTACGTGGCTAAAAACATTGTCGCAGCCAAGCTTGCGACGCAATGCGAGATTCAATTGGCATATGCGATTGGCGTGGCTGAGCCCGTTTCCATCAACGTGAAGACATTTGGGACGGGTCGTGTGTCTGAGGACCAACTTGAATCGTTGATTCGCCGTCATTTCGACCTCACACCTCAAGGTATTATCGAACGTCTAAAATTGCGTCAGAGTGGTTTCAAAGCGACCGCCGCCTATGGCCATTTTGGGCGGCCGGAATTTACTTGGGAACAAACGGATATGGCCGCCACGCTGGCTTAAGGAAAAGGGAGAGCATATGAGTTCCGTCATTCAGGATTATAAAGTCAAAGACATAAGCCTTGCGGCCTACGGTCGCCATGAGATTGAAATTGCCGAGAAAGAGATGCCGGGATTGATGGCGTTGCGCGAAAAATTTGGAGCGCAGAAACCTCTAAAGGGTGCTCGGATTGCGGGTTGCCTGCACATGACCATTCAAACCGCTGTGCTCATCGAAACCTTGGTTGAACTGGGCGCGTCGGTGCGCTGGTCCTCTTGCAACATCTATTCAACTCAAGATCATGCAGCAGCAGCTATCGCAGCTGCCGGTATTCCCGTTTTCGCTTGGAAAGGTGAAACGGAGGAGGAATACGAGTGGTGCATTGAACAAACGCTGCGTTGGGAAGATGGGCAGTATCTCAATATGATTTTGGATGATGGGGGCGACCTGACGGTCATTGTCCATGAACGATTTCCCGACCTCTTGAATGACATCAATGGCATCACCGAAGAAACTACCACAGGGGTTCACCGCCTGTACCAAATGCATGAACGGGGCCAGCTGAGAGTACCGGCTATCAACGTCAACGACTCGGTCACTAAATCCAAGTTCGATAACCTGTACGGTTGCCGTGAGTCCCTTGCTGACGGTCTAAAGCGCGCAACGGATACGATGGTTGCCGGTAAAGTTGTTGTTGTGGCGGGTTACGGTGATGTGGGTAAGGGCTGTGCTCAATCCATGCGCGGATTCGGCGCACGGGTTCTGATCACTGAAATCGATCCTATCTGTGCTCTTCAGGCTGCCATGGAAGGCTATGAAGTCGTGACCATGGATCGGGCAGCCGCTCTTGCCGACATTTTTGTGACCGCAACCGGTTGCAGTCATGTGATTACCGCCAAACACCTGGACGCCATGAAAGACAACGCCATTGTCTGCAACATTGGTCATTTCGACTGTGAAATCGATATCGACTACTTGGTAAAAAGAGCCGATATTGAAGAGATTTCCATCAAACCTCAGGTCGACAAATTCGTCTATCCGGATGGCAAGACTATCGTCGTCTTGGCGCGAGGCCGCCTGGTCAATTTGGGTTGTGCAACCGGACATCCGTCTTTCGTCATGAGCAACAGTTTTACCAATCAGGTGCTCGCACAAATAGCGCTCTGGACGGATCCCGATTCCTATGAATTGGGCGTGCACGTATTGCCCAAAAAACTCGACGAGGAAGTAGCGCGATTGCACCTGGACAAACTGGGTGTGGAATTGACCGTACTTTCAGATGCTCAGGCTAACTATTTAGGCGTACCGAAAGAGGGGCCTTTCAAACCCGATCACTATCGCTATTGATCAGGCTTGCTTGTAAGCCCAGCTCAATCGCCAAATCAGCGGGTACGCAGAAATGGGTCACGCTGATGGCGGGGTTGTATCCCTTGGCACGTGGATAGGGATAAATCGTGCGTGTTCGACTGGTGTATGCTTCCAAACACACATAGCCGGCTTCTTCGGCACATCGTCGCCAGCTATAAACACTTGTTTTCCCGGGGCGTTCGTCAGCGGGTCTCAGTCCCTGACCGGATAGCTCGTGTACGTATCGAAAACCCGCATGGTAGGTGTTCCATGCGGTATGAATCAGATCCTCATCACTGAGCGCGGACTCTTCGGTGAAAACTAGCACAATGCCCGCCTTGGCATATCCCGAAAACACATCAACCATATGTTCATTGGACTGGTTGCGAACCTCATGGAAACCGTTTCCTACCATCATGACTGCGCCCCTCGGCTGCTGTCCAAATGCTTCCAAAGCAGCAACTACAAGTTGGGGTTCAGCGATGTCTGCCTTGCGTATAAATTGCATGTTTGCAGGGAGTTGACCATCGCTTTGAGCTTGAAGCGCGCGATCGATCGCCGCATCTTCCAAGTCGGCACCGAAGTAATGGATCTGCTTTGCACTGCTCCGTTCAAAGCGTTGACGGGTGGCTTCACCCCGTCCTACAGCATGTTCGATAAAGACATTAAATTCAAATCCGGTGTCCACACAAAACCGGTCTAGTGCATCGTTGGCTAAACTGAATGTTTTGCGATTCGCGTCTTGGCTAGCAGTCACATTGGCACCTCGATTCACCCAAGCACGGGTGTCACTGCCGCCAATAAATGACGTCAACTGCGTCATGTAAGGGTGGTAGGCGCCTATGATTCCAAAAGGGCCAGGTCCGCGTTGAAACACGCGAACGCCCAATTCCGTGACACGACCATCTTCCTGTAGTCCAGCCTTTTCCAAGAGAACTTGTGCTGGTTCCGTCAAGGTGTTGAGTGAGTCTCCCATCTTCAGGCTCCTAAGCTGCCTCGAATACGCCAGAACAAAGGGCAGCAAACGGTACCCGATTTCCAATTCGTGACCTAGTGCGATCCACGTGACTTGTTTTCGATGGATCGGTACAGGCAAGAAGGCATCTGCAAATGTGTCCTCGTGCATGCGGTCCATGGCGTCATTGAGGAAGTCTCGGGGCAAAGGCGTGGTGGTCGCAAATAGATGCTTGATATTTTCGTCATCGACAACGGAAAAACCTGAGCCTTTTAGTTGGAGGTAACCCCTGCTACGCATGAACTTGAAATCCATGTGAAGTTGTTTGGCATCAAAACCGTCGGCTGTTTCAGGATCGACGACCTCGCCTGCAGCCAATCGCGCCAGTATCCCTGTCTCGGCATAAGCCGATAGCACTTGTCGCATCAACCACAAATCAGGCGTCGCGGTCACACCAGCTGTGTAGACGACATTGCGCAGTACACGGACGGAGCGCGCGATGGACTCAACTTCTTGTGTGTGCAGGTCTTCCATCGAGTTGACGCATTGCTCAAGTTGCCGAAGCCATGTGAGAACGTATTGTCCATACTGATAGAGGTGGGGAACCCTTGCTATGAACGTGCAAAAACTGGACTCCGAAATGTAGGGGTATCCCGCGCTTGATGTCTCGGTCGGTCCGGTCACGAGATCGACCAGCTCTCGACATTGCGGGTAAAGACCCAATTGATGATCAGAGAGCAGTAACGGTGCAATATCTCGGGCGTGTTTCATAGCGTCTCCTCAACAAGACAGTCATTATCCACGGCGCCGCAATAAACACAAACATGAAACATGAAACCCTGTGCTAGACTCGCAGATCCATGGCGAAACTTTTCATTGTTGCTACTGAGACAAGTGGGGATTTCTTGGGTGGAGAGTTGTTATGCGAATTGCATAAGCTTCATCCGGATCTGCAAGTAACCGGAGTAGGGGGTCCTCAAATGCAGGCCCAAGGTCTCAGACCCATTTACCGGGTCTCAGATTTCAACGTGATGGGCCTTTTTGAAGTCATTTCGCAGCTAAAAAGATTGAAGCGACAGTTCAATCATATGGTCAAAGAGGTGAACACTTGGAAGCCGGACGCAGTCGTGTTAATCGATGCCCCAGACTTCAACATGCGTTTTGCCAAGGCACTAACTGAACAAAACATACCCGTAATCTACTATGTCGGACCGCAAGTTTGGGCATGGCGCGCAAAACGCGCTGCCCAGTTAGCCAAGTTGGTGGACCACATCATGCTTCTTTTTGAATTTGAGGCGCCGTTCTACAAAGGATTGGACTGCAAAGCTTCGGTGGTCGGACACCCGCTGGTCGACGAATTGACTCGATTCAAGATGGCACACAAAGAGGATCCTCCCCGAACCAACCAAAAACCGCGCGTTGTGTTGGCTCCGGGGTCACGAAAAAGAGAAGTGTCCTCATTGTTGCCCATCATGTTGGAATTAATCGATATGAGACCCGAATACCAATTTGCCTTGGCGCTGGCGCCCACGATCGAACCTCAGAGTCTGGAATTGGGTGCACGTCGCGATCGCATTGTGATTGGCCAAATGCGCCCCCTGATGGCCAGCGCAGATGCGGCTGTGGTTGCATCGGGTACAGCGACCCTGGAAACCGGATTGATGGGCGTGCCAATGGTCGTAGGTTACCGACTAAGCTCAGCTTCATACGTACTGGCGAAACGATTAGTGAAAACACCGCATGTGGCCTTGGTGAACATCGTCTTAGGTGAACGTGTCGTGCCAGAATTGATCCAAGGTGCCTTTCAGCCTGAAGCCGTAGCGAGACATCTTGATTTGCTTGTTAAGCCCACACCTGAACGAAGCTACATGGCTGACAAATTTGCGCAGCTTAACGATTTGTTAGGTGGGGAGGGTGCCAGTCGAAGAGCCGCTCAGATCGTCTCGGAGTACCTGAGCTGATGTGGAAGCTGGCTCGACTTGCATTGCCCTATAAGGCCCATTTCGTTGCGGCACTGTTTTCTTTGATCATGGCAGCCTTTTTCGGAGCCGCCTTAACTGCAACCGTCAAGCCTCTGTTTGATGAAGTGTTAGCGACTGGGCCCAAGGTGGAAGAAAGTCCCAGTCGTGTGGACCAGATCTTTAAGTATCAGGACGAAATGTTGGATGACTTCAAGACCTGGCTCCAGGAAGCTGGCATTTCTCTCGACCGGCTTGGTATGGGGGACGGAGGCTTTGATCTTGAGAATCCGTTGCCTTGGGCCCTTTTGGTGTTGGTCGTGTTTCTCGCTCAGTCCATTTTTGAGTTTCTTGGAACCTACACTATGGGTCGTATTGGACTGCATGTGGTTGTGGATGTTCGAAGACAGTTACTGGAACATGTCATGTCGCTTCCGCTGCAGTTTTTCAAGAGTTTCGGGACCGGTGATGTGCTTTCACGGGTCAACAACGATGTCACACGGATCCAGAATGCCATTTCTTCAAAGGTCGGCGAGCTGATCAAGGAGGGAACGCTCTCCATTGTTCTGGTGGTTTTGCTTTTTTGGATGAGCTTTAAGGCATCGCTAGTGTTGTTTGTGTTAGTGCCGTTGATCGGCGGTCCCGTCGTCTATTTCACACGAAAAATTCGCAAGAATGCACAGCGTTCTCAGGCTGCGCTGGGTAAACTCTCAGCACATCTGAAAGAAGTGCTTGTGGGGGTACGCATTGTCAAGGCGTTTAACAGAGAGCAGTTTGAGGCAAACCGGTTGGACTATGACAATCGCTCGTTCTTGAAGTATGCCTTGAGGGAGCTGTTAATTGTCTCGCTGACCACGCCTGTGATTGGGTTCGTAGGCATCGTCGTGATCGTGTCCTTTGTATCTTTCGGTAGTTATGTGGTTCAAACCACCAATTTATCCTCTGGCGATTTTATGGTGTATGTGTTGTTCATATATCAGCTTTACCAGCCAATCAAGCGGATGGCGCGTGCCAATAGTGAGTTGCAGCAAGCTGCAGGTGTCTTGCCGCGCATTGAGGAAGTACTTGCTTGGAAGAATGACATTTTGGAACCCAAGGAACCTGTTCGACCTGGGCCCTTTCCGCAGGTGGAACAAATCGCTTTTGACCATGTGAGTTTCACCTATCAGCCGGGCAAGGATCCCGCGGTGCATGACGTGAGTTTTCAGGTGGCATGCGGCACCACCGTGGCGTTGGTTGGTGCGTCTGGTAGTGGTAAGTCAACTCTGGTGAACCTGCTACCCAGGTTTTACGATCCGACATCGGGACGTATTCTCATTGATGGCGTGGATATTCGCCAGATGAGTAAACGCGATTTGCGAGACTTAATTGGCGTGGTCACACAAGACACAATCCTCTTTGATGATACGGTGCATAACAACATCGCTTATGGCTCGGTTGTGGACCGCGAACAGGTTCGCGCCGCGGCTGAACAAGCTTATGCACATGAGTTTATTGACCATCTGGATTATGGGTATGACACGATGATTGGCGAAAGTGGCAATCGTCTCTCTGGAGGGCAAAGGCAACGAATCTCCATTGCCCGTGCAATCCTAAAAAATGCGCCGATCTTAATACTCGATGAGGCTACTTCTGCCTTGGACACTGAATCGGAACGAGTGGTGCAATTGGCCCTGGACAACTTAATGATGCAGAAGACCACCATCGTGGTTGCTCATCGGTTATCGACCATTCGAAGGGCGGACTGTATTTTGGTCATGGAACAGGGCCGTGTCGTGGAACGCGGAAATCACAAGTCACTCATGGGCCAGAATGGCGCCTATCAACGGTTGATTCGGTTGCAGGAGGGTTCAGATGCTATTTAGCATGACGGGGTTTGGAGAAGCTAGCTACGAGGACGGTCGGATAAAGATCGGGTACCGGATCCGCGCTGTCAATCATCGGGCACTGGACATCAATATGCGACTTCCCGTTGAGTTGCTTTACCTAGAACCCGCTCTTCGCAAGCTGATTCAGGAACGAGTCTTTAGGGGTCGCATCGATATCCAGGTTGAGTTTTCCCTTCTTGATGATGAAGTGCAACCTCCTTCCAGATTGGATGTCGCTCGGTTCAAGCAGTTACTTTCCGTTGCGAGAAGGATGATGCAGGAGGCCGAGGTCCAAGGACCCATTGATGTGAACACGCTGCTCAGGACACCGGATTTGATTGTGGTGGATCGGACTGGATTCGTACTGCCTAATGACGACGAGGGCCGGGTATTGGACACTATGGAGCGTGCCATTGAGACCCTGCTTGATAGTCGAGCAAATGAAGGCGTTCACCTGTTCGAGGATGTGAAAGGGCGATTCGAAATCGTTTCAGAACTGGTTCCACAGATTGAAAGCGCCATTCTGCAACGGCGTGAAGATCTCGTGGACCAGATGAAGAAGCGGTTGGATGGCCTAAGGGGCGATTTGAATTTGGATGAAAGTCGCCTTTATCAGGAGGCTGTGTTCTGGGCAGATCGCCTGGACGTATCCGAAGAGATCACACGTCTGAATGCGCATTTGACATCCGTTCAGTCAGAGCTGCTGAATCCGGAACGCCCTTATGGCAAACGCCTAGAATTTATCACTCAAGAGATTCTACGTGAGGTGACAACGCTGGGAAACAAGGCCAAACTGGAACAGGTTTCGGGAAAAATAGTGACGCTTAAGACAGAATTGGAGAAGATCCGTGAGCAGCTCGCAAATATCGAATGAGTCTGGTCGCCTTTGGGTTATTTCGGCACCTTCAGGCGCGGGTAAATCGAGTATTTTGAAGCGGGTGTTACGCGAACTTGAAGGCACTGCCTTTTCCGTTAGTCATACAACACGGGACCCTCGCCCTGGAGAAAGACATGGGGTTGACTACTATTTCGTTAGTCGTTCGGACTTTGAGAAGGCGCGTGATCGGGGTGAATTGTTGGAGTGGGCCGAGTACAATCAAAACTTCTACGGGACCTCTGAGGCCTTTGTGACGGCACAGGTATCCCAAGGTCTGGACGTATTTCTCGATATCGAAGTCGTGGGAGCTGCCCAAGTCCGTCAACGGCTACCCGAGTCCAAGAGCATTTTCGTGATGCCTCCGTCTCGCGACGCTCTGGAACAGCGGCTCGTACTCAGAGGTACTGAGTCGGCAGAATCACTCGCTCGGCGACTTAGTGTTGCCAACAAGGAAGTTCGCTGTGCCCTGGACTACGACTTTGTAATCGTCAATGATCGTTTGGATGATGCGGTGGATATTCTTAAGAAAATCATCATGGCGGACCGCTGCCAGCTAGACCGGCAGCGACAAAAAACGCAACATCTTATTGATGACTTCGATGCAAACGGGTAACATAGGCGTTTATGCGAATTTTGCAAAGAGGAAGCAAAGAATAAATGTTTGTCCCAGAAGACGTTGGAAGTAAGTATCGAATGATTGTGCTGGCAGGTCAGCGAGTGGCGCAACTTCAAAAAGGTGCCAAGCCGCGCGTTACGTGTAAAGAGCGAGAAAAGTACACGACGGTGGCAACCCGTGAAGTCATGGAAAATAAGATTGATTACAAGCACACGCCTGACCATCCTGATTTCGAAGGTTAGTACTGCGTGAAACAATCCGGCCAAATCCTCCTGGGTGTGAGTGGGGGGATCGCCGCGTACAAAGCTGCGGAACTCGCGCGGTTGTTGGTAAAGAATGGTTGGTCGGTGATTCCGTCAATGACTCGAACAGCGACGGAATTTATGGGTACGCTCACGCTTGCATCGATTACCGAGCATGAGGTCCACATCGATGTGGGCGACCACAGCCCGATGGATCATATCCGGACGGTGAGATCTTCGGACCTATTGCTCGTCGCCCCAGCGACAGCACATACCATAGCTAAGTTTGCACACGGGCAAGCGGATGATTTTTTGAGTGCAGCCTATTTGGCCCACAAAGGTCCTTCACTGATTTGCCCTTCCATGAACACCGCCATGTGGCATCATCCTGCTACCCAGCGCAACCTCTCGATGTTACGCGATGACGGTGTTTTGATCTGCCCCCCAGATTCAGGTGAGTTGGCTTGTGGTGAGTGGGGAGATGGACGCTTGGCGGAAGCGGAAACGATTTTGGAATATGTCGCCTACAGCCTGTCTCCGAAACACCCGACATTGCAGGGTAAGAAAGTCGTGGTCTCAGCGGGGCCCACTTGTGAGGATCTTGACCCAGTGCGTTTCCTATCCAACAGGAGCACGGGCCTGATGGGTTTTGCAATTGCGCGTGCACTGTGGTGTGCGGGGGCTGAGGTGGTGTTGGTTAGTGGTCCCACGCACTTGAGAGTCCCGGCTGGCGTTCAAATGGTTAAGGTGCGTAGCGCGGCTGAGATGGCGGAGGCAGTGCATGGACACCGAAACGGGGCAGCATCTGTGATCATGAACGCAGCGGTTGCGGACTATCGTCCTGCTTATCATCCACATAAGCTAAAAAAAGACAGTTTCAACGGCGTTCTGGCTCTAAATCGGACGGAAGATATTCTCGCGACCCTGGGCAAGGATAAGAATGGCTGTTTGTTGATTGGTTTTGCGGCGGAAACTGAAGACGGCATCGTTAATGGACGAAAAAAGCTTATCCACAAGAATTGCGATGGCGTTGTTGTTAATCGGGTTGGCATAGCGGGACAAGGGTTCGAAAGCGATACGAACCAAGGTACTTTGATTTGGCGTGATGGGCGGGAAATCCCATTGCCCATGGCATCAAAACAAGATTTTGCCAACCTGCTGGTGACTGAAATCGGTGATTTCATGCATGATTTGGCCGGGATACCGAACCGCGATATGGCCCAGTAGCGCTTGAACGTGTGCCACCATTTCGGTGCCGAAGGTCAATGTTAAGCATCCAGGCGAACGTGAGGTAGCCAAATAAAGTCCATCCGTGGTCGGCGCCAGTGAGGTGAGGATATTACTTACCCTAGGTGTCACACGGATGGTGATGTGATTCATCTTTGGTACTGTTGCACGGCGCGCGTATGTTCACGCAACGTTTCACTGAAATGGTGACTGCCATCGTTTTTTGCGACAAAGAACAGGTAACGGTGTTGTTCGGGATTCAGTGCCGCCTCCAGGGACGCTTTTCCGGGACTGGCAATAGGGCCCGGAGGTAAGCCCACGTAAACATAGGTGTTGTACGGGTGATCAATAAGAATATCGCTCCGATAAATCTTGCCGCGATATCGGTTCATAAGTTTGAGTGCATAGATGATCGTTGGGTCGCATTGAAGGAGCATCTTCTTTTCCAGCCTGCGGTGAAACACACCTGAAATGGTATATCTTTCACTGGCAATCGCTGTTTCTTTTTCGATCAATGACGCCATAGTTACCCATTGCCGAACAGTGAGTCCCGATCCCTGTAACAGCGGCCATAATGATTCGGTTTGGTCCTTAAAGTGTTGCGTGAGGACCCCAACCACCTCGTCTGGGGTAAGGTCTTGCGGCAAGAAATAGGTTTCTGGCAACAGATAACCTTCTAGATTGATCGCTTCCGGATCCAGGTCGGTAATGTGTTTTGGGTCCTTAAGCACTTGCAAAAACTCGTCGGCATCGCCCCATCGCGTGCTGCCAAGAGTGGCTGCCATATCCCAGATGTCCAGGCCCTCTGGAACCGTCAACTTGAATAGTGCCTCATCGCCCCTATGAAGAATATCGATCACCTCCAGTGCCGAAACTTCCTCAGGTAGTCGATAGGTGCCTGTCTTAACGATGACGTCCTTCTTGAAGACACGGATGACCAAATGGGCTAATTCGGGATCCGGCATCAAATCGCGACCATGCAGCTGTTTCAACACCTCCTTGAGTGATGCACCCGATTGTATGCGGATGTATCTTTGGTCTTCGGGCACGATTCTGCGGGTATTAAACTCCTGATGGACGTGGTTCGTGAACCAAATGGCTAGGATGATGTGTGCTGCAATCAAGAGAAACAGCACCAGTCTGACGACCCACTTCATGGCGTTCAGTCGACGTAGAATCGCAGTTTTTGCGAACGGCAGGTGTCAGCCGTGAGAATCAGGACGAAAAGATTGTCATAATCCTGGTCGTCAATGGGTGAGCATGAACAACCCAACGCCTGGATGATTTGGGGAATCGTGTTCGAATGGCCCACCACCAGTAGTGTCTTTCCAGGGCTTTCAAGTCGATCAACGAGCTTGGCCTGGTCTTCGGCGGCGATGATCTCGACGGGTAGTTGATGCATGCTTGCAATGGGTTCGGCCGTTCGGCGGGTGCGCAGAAATTGTGAACTGATGACGCCGTCCAACTCGATTTCCCTCAAAAGGCGATTGAGTTTGCGTACCCGCTCATGTCCCTTTTCACTGAGATCAGGATCAGCTTGGTCGGCTTGTTTCTCAGCATGCCTCACCACATAAATGATGACGGGTTGAGATGAGTCGTTAATTGCGCAGATAAAAAGTAATATAGAAAACATCACCTACAACCTGGATTCCAGAAATTCACCGAGCGCCTTGTCATAGCTAATGAGATCGATGTAATCGCGAAACTCTCTGAACTTAGTAATCGGCATATCTTCAGGCGCGTATTTCTTGAGGAGGGACCAGGTGTCTTCAAAGGTCAACGGCTCGCCGTCCTCGCGATTAATAGAAATCTGATTGTTGGTGAAATGGCATACGAACACTTTGCGTTTGAATCTGAGAATCACAGACCCACGGTATCCCCGATTTGCCGAGATCATGTGTCCACCAAACAACGCCATAATTGCGGTCCAGGGGACGTCCTGGCTAGAGCCCTGATCGACCTTAAGACGAATGTGGTCATTGGCCACTTGAAGTAATTCGATATCTACGTTCTTGAAATTACTTTGGATGTGCGCATAGTTGGATCCTGCCGCAACTTCATGAGCCTGCTCACCAAAGAACATGTTGATTTTGTCGACGAGTTCCGTGCAAGTCTCATAGGGTTCGAGCCATCCGCGAAGCTGGAGCAAGTACGCCTGATCGGGGTCGGTACTTGCTAGACACAAATCTACAATCTTTGTGAATACGTGGTTAACTTGTGATTCATCGACACTGGGATGGTCTTTGAAAACGGGAACCAATTTGCGAACGTGTTGGAACTGGTTCTCCTGTATCGCCAATTCGATAGTCGACTGAATGGCCGCTGCGGGGATCTGTTTGAGTTTGAAGGCTACGTTGTCAACAACTGGAAGAATCTTGGCAAGATCTTTTGAAGGCAAGACCGTTCTGATCGCATTGAGAAAACACCGTTCTGAAATCTCGTTTTCGTTATGTCGCCAAGCCAACTCTCCGATCCTCATTTGGTGTTCGAGACTTGGATTAATTTCGATGAGTTTCAGTAGGGTCTCGCGAGCCTTATCTCCTTTTTCACTTTCATAGAGCATTTCCGCATGAGCCAGACCCGTATTGACAACCACATCGGGATCTTTGTCTTCACTGCTCTTGCGCGAGGGCACGGCCAGCGAAAGCACCAACCAGGCAAAAGCCATCAAGGGCATTGTCCACGTGGTCGACCAGTTGAGTTGATCTACATACGGATGACCTTTGGAAATGACGACAGCAAATGCCAAGCCATAGAGAAAGACAAATGAGACATAGGGAACCTTCACCTCAAAAAGGAAAGGCTTGCCCAGCCATCCCCTCACATTGAAGGTGACGATGGTTCGAGGCGCAACGATCCAACCGGTCAGAACGATGACGCCCAATGCATAGGCCCAAGAGAATGCCGGGGATGGGAAGTTAGCTACCGTTTGAGGCACCATCGAAAAAGCAGCCGCTGAACCAACGTACACAACAACAGCGGTAATCGTGTGGTAGACATGCTCGAGGATAAAGCCCGCCAAGGGAAGGAAAAACAAAGTCAGGATTACAACCCAGGCACCGTGTCCAGTGAACATACGGGCTAACTTTTCCTTGAGCGAGCGTCGTTCCAACATTGGCCGCTTTACGCGTACCAAGGAATCGTAGCTGACGCGTGTGCCTTCTGAGACGAGATTGCGATACTCTGGATCCTCTAAAACCTTGGGCGTTTCACGGATTGTGATCGCAATCTCGTGACTTATCGTCCCCTGGTCCACGTCCCAGTCAAGGGCATAGTTGAGGGCCGTCTTTAGTTCGGACCTCCGATTTTCCATTTCCCGGTGGTCTGGAATAAATAAAAAGAAGTGGCTGAGTATACATACCAGCGTTAACGCAATCGCCGCCCATGGAGGTTTGCCGGAACGCGTTTTTGACTCCATCGCTGGGTAAACAATCATAAGTTACTGCTCGCCTTATCTTTGCAATTATCATCGCATAATAGGCAACACCGGCAAACCAAAAGTCGGTTGAACCAACTAAACAGCGAAAGAGGTTCCACAACCACAAGATTGAGAAGCATTGGGGTTGCTGAACTTGAACCCTCGATTCAAGAGATCGGACGCGAAATCAATCTGGAGACCCTGAATGAGTTGCAATGATTTGGGGTCGATGTAAATGGGTGTTCGGTCTGCGTTGAACAATTGATCATCGTCGTTGGGTGCCGTAACGAGGTCCATCACATACGAGAAACCTGAGCATCCTCCACCTCTCACACCAATGCGTATGGCCGTTGCGTGACCTGCTTCCTCTCGAAGAATTCGTTCCAATTCCGCTTGTGCTTTTTCTGTTACGTGGATCATGCTGGTCTCCTTCAGGCACACACAAAACGAATTATATCATGGTGTGTGGGATGACTGTCTCAGGCCTGGAACGAGGCGCCCAACCCAATGCAGTGCAGTGTCAATATCCGAAGCTGTCGTCGTGCGACCAAGTCCAAAACGCAACGCGCTTTTTGCTCGTTGGGGTCCGTATCCCAGAGAAAGGATGACATGAGATGGTTTGCTGTTTCCTGAGCTGCATGCCGATCCGGCCGAGATTGCCAATCCGTGTGCTTGAGCCATAAAGGCGTTGCTGTCAATGCCTTCAATGGACACGTTGAGGTTGCCGGGCAGTCTCAAGCTGGGGTGTCCATTCAATGCCACCGGGCTGCACCTTGCGTTGATGCCCTGCCATAATCTGTCGCGAAGCTCTGAAAGTCGCTTCGCTTCACTTTCGAGCGTGTCGAAGCACAGCATTGCCGCTTTGGCCAACCCCACGATGCCCGCAACATTTAACGTTCCTGCCCGCAGACCGTTCTGTTGGCCGCCTCCTACGAGCAAAGGCTCGATGGCACGATTGATTTTGCTCTTGATAACCAGAAGTCCAACGCCTTTTGGACCGTAGATCTTGTGTGCTGAAAGCGATACCAGGTCGGGCAGGTGGAGTGGCACGTGTACTTTACCAAAGGCCTGAACGGCGTCGCAGTGGAACACGATCTGTCGCGAGCGGGCCCATTTGGAAACTTCTTCAATGGGCTGTATGACGCCGATTTCATTGTTTGCAGCCATGACGCTGATCATGGCTGTCTGATCAGTAGCGGCACGATCCAATTGCGCCAAGTCCAACAGTCCGTCGCTTCGAGGTGGGACCGAAGTCACGGAGCCACCTGCCTGTTCCCACTGATGCGCTACATCCAGTACGGATCGGTGTTCGCTCTGCATGACGAGGAGATGACGGCGTTCTCGCTGACGACGCATGAATCCAGTAATGGCCAGGTTATTTGATTCTGTCGCGCCTGACGTAAAAATCAGATCGTTGGGGTTTACGCCGATTAGTTCGGCGAGTTCCGACTGGGCCTGTTCGATAGCCGCTTCTGCCTCCCAACCGTATCGGTGGCTTGCGCTGGATGGGTTACCAAAAGCACCGGTCAAATAGGGCATCATCGCATCGAGGACCCTCGCATCGAGCGGTGTGGTGGATTGGTGGTCCAGGTAAACGGGCAAACTCATGGGCCCGAATTCATCAACTCCCTGTAGATAAATGGAGCCGATTCGCGTATCGATCGAAAGGGGATCAGGAAATTGCCGCCGCCCTCGACTGCAAGCATGCCGATTAACTCCCCAAACTCGTTGAACACAGGTGACCCGCTATGTAGGTCCTGAAGTGACGAACTCATGGGCATATACGAAGCAGAACCCGAACCACCTTTGGTCAATGTAGCTTCTTCGGGATAGATGGCTCCACCTCTCATTTTGCCGATCCAAACAGACTCTCCCTGGGATGGGTACTTTTCAAACTCAAGCTTGGCCTCTATTGGACGGTCGCTCTCGGATGACAAGAGTGCAACACCCATCTCGACGGAGTCTTGAATGAGTGATGCCGTAGACGTTGGGCCGCCGATAGGACTCACGTCAGGCAACAGGACAATCTTCTTTTGTATGAGACTGGTCCCCTCTTGAACATTGACATCTTTTTCGACGAACGCACCGGCTACTGTGTCTTTTGTCGTCAGAATTAATCCGTTCTCAGAGACATAGACTCCTGCGCCATAGTGACCTTCCACCTTGATTTCAACGTAGTGCACCTCGGCTAGCCGCCTGATTTCATCGTAATCCACCTTGATGCGATTCACCGTTTCAAACACGTCTAGGGAGTCGTCCTCGATGGGATCCTGGTCGCCGCTGACGCGTAGTGCATCGGTGAGAAAAGTCGTGTCAATCGAAGGCTCTTCGTCTTTTTTGTCTTCCTCACCCAGTTGAAGCGCGGGAATGAATTGCATGGGCGGTGGAGGCCATATCTTGTTGGCGATTGGGCCGCCGAAAAACAGCGCAAACATGAAGACCAGTAACCCGCTTCCCGGGAGTGCCCACCACCAGTGCGGTGAAATTCGGGGCTTGGGCTCAACGGTTACGGTGAGACCATTTCGTCGCAGTAACTGTGCGATTCGATTCCATCGCTTCTGTTGCTCACTAGAAATGATGAGTTCTCTTTCTCGGGCCAGCAGTGAAATCGATAGTGGAAACTGGCAGTCGGGACAGTTATCGGTATGGTGCGTGCAGTCTACGCCGCATTCAGGGCAGAAGTTGCTCATGAGGTTCGTCTCGTTGGGTGAGATTGATATTTCGGTGCGCGCATAGGGCAAAATAGGTCATAGCCATCAAGACAAAGAATGCCGAGACGGCAATGGGTCCCCAGTATTCTGGATTGAGGCTTATGGCGGGTTTTGTCCTGATCTTCACAGGTGGCATGTTTTCGTGCGCGGTGATTGGGGTCGATACCGGTGCGTCGCGCATGATCGGAATCGGTTGCGTGTCGAAAACGTCTTCATCCACTGATTCCTCGTCCGCAGCCTTTGTATCAACCCCTTGTTCGGCTTCAAAAAACTTTCGTTTCTGGGGGTTGGGATGTTGCACAAGCTTGATGTTTTGGATCCAAGCGAAGGTATTGAGAATATCTCCTGAGTTAGCGTACTGCCAGAAATTGTGAGGCAGCCACAGATGCCCATCGTGGGTCAGAAACTCTCGACCCACAGACGACTCAACCATGTCCTCCATGATCTGCAGGAATGCAGTTTTTTGCGCCGCTGTTACGGGCCCTGTTGGGACGACCAACCAATAGAACGGCTCGACACAGACTGGACAAGCATCAACCGGATGGCTGAAATAGTGCTGACAAACGTCACATTGGTATTCGCGTTCAAACATGGACCCAGCAGTTTGATTAATGGCCGGATTGTAACATATCGTCAGCGCCTACCATCCAGGCATCGGCGCAAGATCTCATTGATCAACTGAGGGTTGGCTTTTCCCTTGGTAACCCGCATGACCTGGCCCACCAGAAAGCCGAATACTTTGGTCTTTCCTTCTAAGTATTGCTGTACCTGATCATCATTTTGATCGAGAATCTCGTTGACGATTTGCTCTAATTTTGCGCTATCCGTAATTTGGATCAGGTTATGTGCTTCAATGAGTTCTTGAGCTGTTTTTCCGGTGTCAAACATCAAGCGGAACAACGTTTTTCCTATTTTTCCGCTGATGACGTTGCGATCAATCAGTGAAACCAACTCGCCGAGGTCGTGGGGACTCATTGGGCAAGCATCAATACCGCGTTCCAATCCTTTCAACTCGCGAAGCAGTTCCGTAATGACCCAGTTTGCGGTCAGTTTTGGTTGGTGACTTACCGCAACAGCCCCCTCGAAGTATCCCGCGAGCGATTTGTCCTGGGTAAGAATCTCCGCATCCGTTTGGGTTAAGCCGAATTCAGACTCAAAGCGTTCGCGTTTGTGGCGGGGAAGCTCTGGAAGCGTCCGGGAAAGTGCTTGCACTTCAGTCTCATCCAATGCGACAGGCATTAGGTCTGGATCTGGGAAGTATCGATAGTCATGGCTGTCTTCCTTGCCTCGCATAACCCGCGATTTCTGGCTGTCAGCATCCCAAAGAAGCGTGACCTGCTCTATGGATCCTCCTTGAAGAACCACAGCGATCTGACGGTCTATTTCATGTTGAACGGCCCGTTTCACATTATGAAAAGAGTTCAGGTTCTTGATTTCCGTTCGGGTGCCGAGACTTGCTTGCCCCATAGGTCGAATGGAGACGTTTGCATCGCAGCGCAAACTTCCTTCCTCCATATTCCCATCGCAGATTTCCAAATACTGCAGCAGCGCTTTCATTTCAACGAGATAGGCATAGACCTCTTCGGCTGTTCGAAGATCCGGATGGGTTACGATTTCCAGCAGAGGGATGCCTGACCGATTCAAATTGACATATGACTTCACGTTGGATTGAGGCATACCGTCATGAATCGACTGGCCGGCATCTTCTTCCAGATGAGCGCGCGCGATACCGATGGTTTTGTACCCGGTTTCGTCGGTACTGATGGCCAAAGATCCGCCCTTGACAATGGGTTGGTCGAATTGCGAGATTTGATAGCCTTTGGGTAAGTCGGGATAGAAGTAGTTCTTGCGAGCAAAAACCGAGCGCCGATTGATGTCCGCCCCAATGGCATGGCCGAATCGAATAGCACAACGGACGGCGTTCTGGTTGAGAACTGGCAGAGCGCCTGGCAGACCCAGACAGACGGGACACGTTTGATGGTTTGCGTCGGCCCCAAAAGTCGTTGAACAACTACAAAAAATCTTGCTGGACGTGCTCAGTTGTGCGTGAACTTCCAGACCAATAACAGCTTCATATCCGTGCAATCAAGAGCTCCTTCGTTTAGTTCGCAGCGACACGAACGAATTCGGGATAACTGGCATAGTCACTGTCCTTGTCGTCGGGGGCTAATGTGACGTTTAGATATTCCAACGCTTCCGGGTGCTCCAGTGTCTCTTTGAATGTGAATGTTTTGCTGGCATGGTGCGCAATGTCGGTCACGTCCAGTGTGGTTCGCTTGGACCAGATTGTCTTTTGCTGTCCATCTAATGCCGCAATATCAATGGTCAAGTCTTGGAGTTTTAAGGTACCGGCCTGATTCTGTACCTTTAACTCGATGTTCATTTCGCCGCTGTCATTACTGACCGTGAAGTCGGTTTCCATCTTGTATTGCCGTCGAAAGGTACGGACTTCGTCGTTTTTGCGATTCGCCGAACTGCAGGTGGTCAACCCGATTCCCGCGAGTGTTGCGGCTAGTAATAGGACCTTCTTCATGGCTTTTGCTCCTCCTGTTCGATCAATCGATCGCCCTTTTTGCGCTTGCTTTGGATATACCATTTGGATAAACCAGAGTGCTCTAATCCATACACCACGTGATAAATACCTTGATAGAGCGAGGGATCATTGAGTAGCAGTGAGGCAGACCCATCGCCTTCGTCTATCTTTTCTAATATGGATGCCAAGTGAAAACTCGCCTTTTCGAGATTGGCTGCAACGCGCTCGCCGTACTCTTCGTCTTGGGTGAGTCGATACAGTAAACCTTTCGATTGCGCGGTTGCGGCAACAAATGCCTCCGTCTGCTCGAGTAGCGAGGTCAGTCGGGTCCTGAGCATTTCGCCGAATTCTGCGTCTTTGGTGAATAATCCGATCGCGTTATCGTTTCGCTGCAGATCCGAGGACAGGCTGGAGATCACGGCAAGTGTATCCTTGAGACTCTGACGCAAGGCGGAGCCCATTTCAGAGTCGTTCAACAAGACGCCGGCCATGGACTCTCGTGTTTCAATCTGTTTGAGAACCCCATTCAGAGATGCCGAAAGGGAATGTGCCAACTCAGGGTCGCGAATCAAACGCTGCAATACACCGTCGTCCTTGGCCAATTGACTGAGTATGGTTTTCAGGTTCTCTGTCATTTCAGTCACATCACCAACCAGGTCCGTGCCCTGCCGTAATAATTCGTCAACATTCAGTGTCTTGATCGCAGGCTTGATGAATGCGTTTTCTTCTAGCGGATCAGATCCGTAGTCCGGAGTCACCAGCAAGATGTACTTGTCACCTAGGACCCCCATGGCCTTGATGTCAGCAACTGTGGATTGGCGTATGTGGTTCTTCACGGAGCGATGCACATTGATGGTCACAATCACGCTGACGTCTTGGGTTGTCGATGCCTGTTCTTCAAGAACGATCTTCGAGACACGGCCGATGGGGACGCCGTTGAAGTGTACCGGGCTATTCGTCTCCAGGCCGTTTACGCGAAAGAACCGAATTCTGTACTTTACGTTCTCTTGGAAATTGCCGACGTAAAAAATAGTGGTCGCCAGGATGGTCAGTGACACAGCGAAGAACAGCCCTACGCGAATCTCTTTAGTCAATGGCTTCTCCTTCAAAATAGGCTCGCAGCTTGGGGTGGGTCGACAGTCGCGCTTCCTCAAGAGATCCGATAAACGCGATGACGCCCTTGTCCAAGAAGGCTAGCCTGTCCGCACAACGGTGAACCGTAGGCATGTCGTGGGTCACAATAACAGAACTGATGTTGAGATCCGATTGCATTTTTCTAATGAGTTCATTGATGGTGTGAGTGGTGATCGGGTCGAGCCCTGTGGTGGGTTCGTCATAAAGAATGAGTTCCGGTTCGTTGATAATCGCACGGGCAAGGGCAACTCGTTTCATCATCCCGCCAGACAAATCACTGGGTGAGAGGTGCTCAATATCTTTGAGGCCTACTTTTGTGAGTGCATCCTGAACTTTGGCCAAAATTGCGGGAGAACTCATATCGGTGTGTTCTTTGAGAGGGTACGCGAGGTTTTGATAGACATTCATGGAATCGAACAAGGCCCCACCCTGGAACAAGTAACTCACTCGCTTTCGGATGGGATAGTAGGCGCGTTCAGCAAGGTGGGTGATGTCCTGGCCTTCAAAAATGATTTGGCCGGAATCGGCCTGGATTAGTCCAATCAGTAACTTGAGCATCACGGATTTTCCTGTGCCGCTGCCGCCCAAGACAACCAAGTTCTCGCCGCGTCTAATGTCTAAATCTATGCCGCGTAGCACATGGTTTGGTCCAAAGGACTTGACCACTTGTTGGAGTTTGAAGATATGTGTCATGTGAGCATGTAAAAGAGTTTCGTTAGAAAGAAGTCGCTAATTAATATAACGATTGATGCTGAGACAACTGTGGAAGTCGTGGCAATTCCTACGCCCTCGGCCCCGCTTTCTACGCGCATCCCGTTGTTACAGGCGATGATGCCGATGAAATAACCAAAGAAGAAGGTCTTGCCGAGTCCACTAAAAACATCGTTCACGGAGAGGGCATCGAGGACCCGACCCATAAAAAAATGACCATCGATCTGCAACTCAAAGGACGCGATAAAGAGGCCGCCGATAATGCCAATGAAATTGGCGAGGATCGTCAGTATGGGCAGGCAGATGACGCATGCAACGAGCCTGGGGACTACCAGTTTGTAGACCGGATTGGTCGCCATGGCACGCATGGCATCCAGTTGCTGGGTGGCCTTCATGGTGCCAAGTTCTGCCGTAATGCCTGCGCCGACGCGACCTCCCACGAGCAGCGCTGTCAACACAGGACCCAGTTCCCGAACGATACTCAAACTAACCAAGTCACCGATGAAGACGTCAGCATTGAATGCGGAAAGCGCGTAGGCTGCCTGAAGGGCAAGCACCATGCCTGTAAACAATGCAGTAATGTTGGTGATACTCAGAGATTGGACGCCAATATGGTTGAATTGCTTTATCCACTCTCTCAGCTCGGGCTTGCGCAAGAACAGGTTGCTCAGCCATTCGCCCGTCAGGATCACGACCTGACCCATTTGTGTTAAGGTCGCTTGTTGCATGGAACGGGATGTTAGCAAAACAGCGCGGTTGCGGGCAATCTCAAGCGTTGGCGCTGTTTGTGGCTTCTGATAAGATGGGCGGCTTGATGCCCCGTGGTCAGGGTTCTTGTGAGGTGTGCAAAATGCGTAACGTTGCAGTGATTGGTGCCCAGTGGGGCGACGAAGGTAAAGGCAAGGTGGTCGACGTTTTGGCGCGGCACTTTGGCTGTGTCGTCCGATTTCAAGGGGGCAACAATGCAGGTCACTCGGTTCAGTTTGGTGGACGTCATTTCGCGTTGCATCTTTTGCCGAGCGGCATTCTGGAAGGTCAAAATATCAACCTGATTGGGAATGGCGTTGTCGTAGATCCCTGTGCCTTGGTTGCCGAGATGACCGGCCTAGAACAACAAGGCATTTCGATTAGTGCCGATCTGTTTAAGATCAGTGATCGTGCTCACCTTGTCATGCCTTATCACCGTATCCTCGACCAATTCAGAGACACCTCACCCACACAACGCAAAATAGGAACGACTGGCAAAGGTATTGGTCCCACCTATGAATGGAAAGCGGCAAGGCGTGGACTGCGCTTTTGTGACGCGCTTGCACGGAGTGGATTTGAGCAGCGGCTGCGAATTGAGCTTGAACAGGCGCAACGCGTGTATAGCAACGTGTCTGAGTTGACCACGCTGACCGTAGATGACGTCATGGATCAAGTGTGGCCGGCCATTGAGCGGTTGCAACCTCATGTGATTGACGGAGTCTCGTTCTTGTACGAACTGAATCAGAACAAAACGTCCATACTTTTCGAAGGTGCTCAGGCCACCCTCCTCGATGTGGATTTTGGAACCTATCCCTATGTGACCTCATCCAATTCATGTGCTGTGGGGATTACTGCTGGATCGGGAGTTCCGCCACGTTGCATCCATGGTGTTATTGGGATTACCAAGGCGTACACAACTCGAGTAGGTGAGGGGCCTTTTCCTACAGAATTGACCGGGTCAACGGGCGACGCCCTCCGGGTCAGGGGTCATGAATACGGAACGACGACGGGTAGACCCCGGCGTTGTGGGTGGCTGGACCTCGTTGCCTTGCGTTATGCCTGTCAATTGAATGGGTATGACAGCCTGGCAGTGATGAAACTCGATGTTTTGGATGAATGTGACCAGATTGAGTTTTGTGTGGCTTACGAGATCGATGGCAAAACAGTGACACAGTTTCCCGCTTCACTACATCATCTTCAAAAGGTGAAACCGATCTATGAATCACTGCCTGGCTGGAAGACCTCAACCAACACCTGTAAAACCCTGGAGGGGTTGCCGCCAGCGGCCCAGGCATATGTCCAAGCAGTTGAGTCATTTGTTTCATGTCCTGTGGATTTGGTTTCTGTGGGACCTGATCGCAGTGAAACCATCACCCGGGAAAATGGGCTCTTTAGGCGTTTAGGTGTGTCGTGATTCTGCTATGCTGACGGCCACGATATAGGACAGAGGTGAGTGATGTCGTCGCGCATTGAAGAACTGAAAGCCCGTGAGCAAGCTTCGTTGGCTGGCGGCGGATCGGAGCGAATTGCGCGCCAACACGCCGCGGGCAAATTAACGGCTAGAGAGCGCGTGCACTTGCTTTTGGATCCTGAGAGTTTTCAGGAGTTAGACCAGTTGGTGGTTTCACCCCCATCCGATGGTTTGACTCAATTTGTGGGAGATGGCGTCGTCTCTGGATTTGGCAAAGTGGATAGCCGGACCGTTTACGTCTTTGCACAGGACTTCACCGTCCATGGCGGCTCATTGTCTTTCGCCAATGCAAAGAAAATTGTGAAAGTCATGCAGTTGGCGATGAAGATGGGTGTTCCCATCATTGCTTTGAATGATTCAGGTGGTGCGCGGATTCAGGAAGGCGTCAAATCGTTGGCCGGCTATGCGGACATCTTTCTTCTCAATACCCTTGCATCCGGCGTCGTCCCTCAAATCTCGGCGATTATGGGCCCTTGCGCGGGTGGCGCCGTTTATTCTCCTGCGTTGACCGATTTCATCATCATGGTGCAGGACACTTCGTATATGTTTGTGACGGGTCCAGACGTGATCCGCGCGGTGACCCACGAGGAAGTCACCAAAGAGGCGCTGGGTGGTGCCAAGACTCACAACGAGACCAGTGGCGTGGCCCATTTTTCCGTATCTGACGATCGGGCATGTCTGGCCTTGATTCGAGAACTCATTTCGTTCCTGCCTTCCAACAACTTAGACGATGCGCCAATAAGGCCCACCAACGATCCACCTGACCGATCGAATGAGGCCATCAATTCAATCATTCCAGAAAACCCTAATCAGCCTTACGATATGAAGAAAGTCATCAGGGAAATCGTCGATGACGGTCATTTTCTGGAAGTTCAGGCCGCATTTGGGCGCAGCATTGTTGTTGGCTTTGCGCACATGAACGGCAAATCTGTAGGAATCGTCGCCAATCAACCCGCTTATCTGGCTGGCGTATTGGATATTGATTCGTCCACAAAAGGTGCTCGTTTTGTTCGCTTCTGTGATGCTTTTAATATCCCTCTAATTACGCTCGAGGACGTACCCGGTTTCTTGCCGGGTACCAAACAAGAGTTTGGAGGCATTATCCGTCACGGTGCCAAGCTGCTGTTTGCTTTTTCAGAAGCCACAGTCCCCAAACTTACGGTGATTACTCGAAAAGCATATGGCGGTGCCTACTGTGTGATGGCCTCCAAGCATTTGCGAACCGATGTGAATTTTGCATACCCTCATGCAGAGATCGCGGTAATGGGCAGTGAAGGTGCGGTCAACATCATTCACAGAAACGCGCTCAAGACAGCAGAAGATCCCGATGCCCTACGTCAGGCACTTACCGAGGAGTACCGGCAGCGATTCGCTTCGCCATTTGTGGCCGCCGAAGAGGGATTCATCGACGAGGTGATTGAACCACGTGACACGCGCCGCCGACTGATTCAGGCACTGGCCATGTTGGATACCAAGCGCGAGTCGTCGCCTCCGAAAAAACACGGCAACATGCCATTGTGATCAACGTAATTCCCATGGATTCCGTAGACCCTATAATGGGATAACCCGGGGCATGGCATGAACAAACTACGAGCATGGCTGCAGGACAACCAAAGTCGCATTGGATTTTCTTTTCTTGTGGTCCTGATTATCGTTGGGCTCATGAATGTGATTCATGTGATCACGTTCCTGGAACCGACGGATGGCGCGGTCTGGGAAGTTCGCGATGGCGCTCTGGTCGTGGTGCAGACGGATCTGGCTGCAGAAACCAGTTTACAGGTGGGGGATGAACTACTGGCGATCGATGATGTCGATGTGCAAGACCTCAGCGAGTTGGAAGATCTGCTCTACAGTCTGCCAATCGGATCAAAACATCTGTTTGTTTTGGAACGAAACGGAACGCGTTACGAGCCATGGGTCACAATTCGAGGCGTCAAACAAGTTGCGGCCTACTACTACATCTTTTCCGTCAGCGGCTTCATTTACCTCGTGTTTATGTTGCTCATTGTCAATCAAGACATTCCGGGGAGCCCAAGAAAATGGATGGTCCTGTTTTCTTTGTGTGTTTTTCTGGCTTTCGTCTTCCATTTTACGGAACGATTCACACCGCTTGACTGGATCAGTTATTTCCTTGACTACGTGGGAAGGGTCTTGCTGCCGTCTTGCCTGCTAGCCATCGCGTTGAACCAAACTGTGGACGATCGATTCCGTTGGTCCCTGCAGCCCTTGCACTGGATTCCGTCCTTGCTCTTGGTAGGTGTGATGTTGGTTTGGATTCCACAAGCGAGTTGGGGCGGTTCACAATGGGGTGCAGATTTCTATAAATCCATTCAAGATTTGCTCCGTATTTGGAATGGCCTGTTATTGACCATCGCTTTGGTCTTGATCAATTTGCCGCAATCCCGCGTGCCTCCTCGAATGAGACCCGTTTGGCTGATGTCTTGGCTGCCTTACACGCTTGAAGTATGGCAGGTGAGCTATCCGGGTAGCGGTGCGATAGCAGCGGCTGCTCCCGCTATTGTCCCATTGGCCTTGTTGGTATTTTGGAGTCAAAAAGGCGTTCTCTACTTGGGCCGAATAGGGAAAAAAGCGGTGGTCTATGTATCGGTGATCCTCCTGCTGTTTCTCGGTTTTTTCTTGTTCATGGGTATTTTTCAGGCGCTCTTGGGCTCCAGTGTCGGACGAGAGGGCCAGATCATGATTTCGGCTTTCGGGATTATGTTTGCCGTCGTCTCCTATGATCCGCTGAAGAACGCTGCAGAGGAACTATTGGGACGATTGGTGTATGGCAAACGCTTTGAGGCCGTCCGAGTATTGATGGATTTTTCTGAGTTCAACAGGGCGGATGTCAACATTGAGTCATTTGTTAAAGGACTTGCCAGCCGCATCGAGGCAGCCTTTGGATTTGATCGAGTGATGGTGTTTCTGCGGGTGAGTCATGTGAAATTTGACCTGGTAGGCCACGAAGGAGACTTCCTGGAATTCAGGTACCTGCCGGGTGAGTTAATCGCCAACTCATACGCCAAATCATCCGAGATCAGCCAATCTCTGAACAAAATGCAAATTGAGGAGTCCTACGGATCACCGCTTCATTACTTCGCCATTCGTGTGCATGGTGAAGTGCTGGTGATCATCGCGTTGCCGTCTGGACCCCAGGACCCACGTTTAAGCCCGGACGACCTGCGGTTGATGACGGGCCTGGTGAATCAATGCGATGTGCTTTTGGAGAATATGGAGCTGTATCGCTCACTCAATGAGAAGGCTCAAAGTATCAGTAAACTCAAGGAATTCAACGAAAATATCATCGAGTCGTCACGGGTGGGTATTTTTGCGACTGACGAGCTGGAAGCTTACGTCTCCTGCAATCGCGCATTTATTGAACTTGCAGGCGTCAATCGCGCCGATCTGGTGGGTCAGACCTTCGAAAAGTTGATGAAAATTGAAAAAGTCGAAAGTCACCACATGGTGCGTTCTACCGAATTCATCGAAGGCATATTCAGGAACCAAAAAGGCCACGAACTGGTGCTGGAGGTACAAAAAACACCACTCAAGACCAAGGAAAATGTCATTTACGGAACATTGTTTTTGGTTGAGGATATTCATGACAAACGCAAGTTGCAGGAACAGATGATGCAACAGGAGAAACTTGCTTCCATCGGCATGCTGGCTGCTGGTGTGGCGCACGAAATCAACACACCACTGACGGGAATTGCAGGCTATAGCCAGTTGCTGATGATGGAGGAATCCGTAAGTGGTGAGCAGCTTGAAATGATTCAACAGATTGATGAGCAATCGCGCAGGGCCGCCAACATCGTGAAAGAGCTGCTCAACTTCTCGCGCAAGGAGTCGGCTCCCAAGGGTCCTGTGGATGCCTTGCATGTCTTGCGTCAAACGATCCAGTTTCTCAGTCATCAAGCGGTGAAGAAACAGGTTCAGATACACGTTAATGCTGAAGGCATCCACACGATCGATGGTTATGCAAACCAGATTCAGCAGGTGTTCATTAACATCATTGTCAATGCCATGGATGCCATGCCCGGCGGAGGCGTGTTGGATGTCTATTGCGCCGGTAGCGAAGACGGTGTCACGTTCGAGTTTCGCGACAGTGGGCATGGGATCTCGCCTGAGATTAGGTCACGCATCTTTGATCCCTTTTTCACGACGAAAGAAGCTGGCAAAGGGACGGGCCTTGGTCTGAGCGTGGTCTATAACATCATCCGAGATCACGATGCCAAAATCGATGTCGAGTCCCAACCCAATTGCGGCACAACCATACGTCTCTTATTTCCCAAGTCGGCACATGTCGAATCCTTCCCCTAACGAAAGGCAATAATTATGGAGTCAAAACCGAAAATACTGATCGTCGAAGACGAAAAAGTCGTTCAGGACATCCTCAAACGTCTCATGCGTCCACGGGGATACCAGCTGACATTTGTGGATCGGGGTGACGAAGGCATTCAACGAATCAAGAATGACCGGGAATTTCATCTCGTCATTACGGATTTGATGTTGCCTGGCGCATCGGGACTGGAACTTCTGGCTGTTGCGCGAGAACAAGATCCAGACCTTCCTGTCATCTTGATAACCGCTTATGCAACGGTTGACTCTGCCGTGGATGCCATGAAAGGCGGCGCTTTCGATTATCTGACCAAACCCTTTAACAACGAAGAAGTCATGTTGGTGATTGAAAAGGCCTTGGAGAAACGACGACTGGTCAATGAAAACCGAAGCCTGAAGCGTGAACTGAATCGCAAGTACGGCTTTGAGAACATCATAGGTCGCTCACAAGTGATGATGGATGTTTTTGACCTCATCAGTCAGGCCGCGCCTTCCAATGCGACCATCCTGATCCGCGGTGAGAGCGGAACAGGCAAGGAGTTGATCGCCCGTGCCATTCACCATAATAGCCCGCGGAAAGAGCACCCGTTCGTGACCTTGAACGCTGGAGCGATTCCTTCCGAATTATTGGAAAGTCAACTATTTGGGCATGTGAAAGGCTCATTTACGGGCGCCACGTCGGATAAGAAAGGGTTGTGTGAAGTAGCGGATACCGGCTCCCTGTTTCTGGATGAGATAGGCAATATATCGCTGGAATTGCAGGCCAAATTACTGCGGGTGATTCAGGAAAAGGAAATCATGCCCGTCGGGTCGACTACCGTGACAAAGATCGATGTGCGTTTGATTTGTGCGACAAACGCTGACCTAGAGCGAATGGTGAGTGACGGCCAGTTTAGAGAGGACCTGTATTATCGATTGAACGTGATCGAAATCGCCCTTCCAGCGTTACGCGAGCGAATGGAGGATTTGCCACTTTTGATTGATCACTTTATTGGGAAGTACTCAAAGGAAAATCTGAAGACCATCCAACAGGTGGATTCTGAGTTTCTCGAGGCGTTGGAGTCGTATCACTGGCCGGGCAATGTGCGTGAACTCGAGAATCTCATCGAGCGCGCGGTTGTCTTGTCTCGAGACGGCGCAATTCGTCGTGAGTTGCTCCCTCCCCAATTTTTGAAACGCCTGCAAGACGGTATGGGCTTCATGCCCACGGTTGATTTCAGTCAGCCCCTCCACTTGCAATTGCAAACGTTTGAACGCGCGTTGATCGTCAAGGCGCTCAATGTATGCGACGGGGTACAGAAATCGGCGGCCCAATTGTTGGGCGTAAAGACGACCACCCTCAATGAGATGCTAAAACGTCACAAATTGAGATGATTAGAATTCTATGAGAGGGACCACTTCGTTGATTGACTTGGGAATCGAGTATTTGAACACCACAAAATCAGCGGTGGCTGCATAGTCTAATCGAACCGTCACCATCATGGTCAACGAGCCGTTGTAGTCCTTGCGCTTCTTTTCCACAAAGAGGTCTTCCGGCTCGGCGGGAATTTCCAGGCGTCGCATCTCTGAGATGATTTCGCCTCGAATCTTATCTTCTGATTTTGTGTGTGCTGTACGGGCAATCTGCTCGATCGTCGATTCAAATTCGCGATGGGCTTCCAGGATCGGATACACCTGAACGAATCCCCATATGGAGAGCCCAAATAAGGTCACTGTGATCAGACAACCAAATATGCCACGGCTCTTTTTTTCCTCTTCGCCCCACCGTCCCATGGAACCCTCCTCGTGTTCATCGATTGATTGACATTGTAATGCCTAGTTCTCACTTGATACATTTGTTTTCTTAGGTGAACCATGAAGAACGGTCTGTATCTGGTGGTATCCGATGCTCATGTTTCGAGCTGGTACCACAACGAATCTGTTTTTTTCGACATGTTGCAAGCGATTAAAGAAACGGAACTCAACGTTGTGTTTTTGGGTGACATCTTTGATCTTTGGATAGGCGTGCCGCGTTATGAGACGTCCGCACAAAAGGCGTTTCTTGTCTGGTGCGAGGAGCAAAAAGGTGTTCGCGAAATAGGATTCATTGAGGGGAACCATGAGTTCTTTGTGCATCATTACCACCGAGACGTATTCTCCTGGAGCGACTCCAAACAACACATCGTGGGTCGTGTGGTTTTCGCGCATGGTGATCTTGCGAACCCAAAAGATATCAATTACCTTCGATTCCGGCGATGGACCAATAATGATTTCACGCGCAACTTAATTCGTTGGATGCCGTGGGGCCCGACCATCACCCAACGCCTGAAACGGAAACTGGAGGGTTCAAACAAACCCTTCAAATTGACCTTTCCCGCGGAAGAAATTGGGGGGTATGGCTCGGAACTGGCAGGTGCGAGCCATGACTTGGTGGTCATCGGTCACTTTCATCGCGAAACTATCATCGACATGGATTCAGGCAAGTTGTTTGTGGCACCTGACTGGTGGTCAACAGGACGAGTTGCCCTGTTGGAAATCCAATCGGGAGACATTGAAGTGGGCCCTTGGCAGGAGCTGTTGTCAGCGCACAAAATGCCTTAAATAGGGCGGGTTTTGTTTGACAACCAAAGTCGCCATATGGTACCTTGCTCCCGTTTTTTGAGCCGATTTTATTGAGGCTCTTTTGGGTTCAAAGTATCTTTGCAAACTTGGCGGGTCTTTAAATGGAAGAGCTGATGAATTCCTTGCCAGGGCCGATGCAGCTCAACCACACGCTGTTCATCATTGCGGCCCTGTTTTTGGTGCTCCTTGTCATCTTGAATCAATGGTTGTTTAAGCCACTGGTATCTGTGCTCGATGAGCGACAGAGACTGATTGAAGAAGGTGCAGAGGCTCAACGTTCTTCCTCGAAAACGGTGGAAGAAAGTCTGGCCCGTTATCAGGAACGTGTCATTGAGGCGCGCAGGACAGCACAGTCCAAGCGTAACGCCATTTTGAAGGAGTCTGAAATGGTTCGTGGAGAGGTTGTTGCATCGGCCAAAGAACAGGCACTCGCGCTTGTGCAGGCTGCAGCTACAGAAATTGAAGCCAAAGTGACCGAGACGCGCGAGGCGCTCACGGCGGAATCTCGTCAATTGGCCAATCGAATCGTGGATGCAGTGCTTTCACGTGCTGGAAATTAGGCGATAGAGAGCGATAATGACGAAAACCATCATTGGGATCTGTCTGATATCCGTGCCCGCCCTCGCATCAGGTGGCGAAGGGGGCATCAGCGAGGGTGCCCTGTTGGCTGCGAAAGCGGTCAATTTCCTGATCTTCGTAGGGATCCTTGTTTACTTTTTGCGCGACGCAGTTCGCAACTTCTTTGTGAGCCGATTGGCGCATATCAAGGAGTCGCTGGAGTTAGCCGAACGCAGCCGTCAGGAAGCCAAACGCCGTTTGGACGAAATCGAAGAAAAAATGGGCAACTTAGATCAAGAATTAGAGGCCATTGAACGCACGGCTCGCGATGACGCCGAGCGCGAAAAACAACGGATTCAGGATCAAGCGGCCCGGGAAGCTGAACGGATTATTGAGCAGGCTCGATCTGAAGTGGAGAATATGAAACGCCATGCAATTGGTGAGCTCCGCAAGCATATCCTTGAGTTAGCGTTTGCTCAGGCGGAGCAGGACCTCGAAGGTGTTGCAGCCAAGGACAAGAACCGTGTGTTCGATGACTTTACGGCAAAACTGGGGGCCAAACCATGAGTGCAACGGTCATTGCGAGCCGCTACGCCAAGGCTTTTATCACTTCGGCTGGCAAAGATGCCGCAAAAAATGCAGACGCTTTAGCCGTTTTTTGCGACATGGTGTCCCAGAATCAGGAGCTAGTTCGTTTATTTTCAAACGTCACCATTCCTGCCCCAAAAAAGGCCGCCGTCATTCGCGAGCTGGCCAAGAAGATCAAAACACCTGCCAAGGCTGTCCGCTTTTTGGAGGTGTTGGCTGAAAACGAACGATTAAACCTGTTGTCGGATGTCAAGCATGCTGTGTTTAAGCAACTTGATGCGATGGCTGGTGTGCAGCGAGTTTCTTTGGTCGTAGCTTCGGCGCCTACCAAAGCAAAACTGGCTAGTTTTGAAAAGGCATTCAAACAACGTCTCGGTATGGATATCCGCCTGGACGTCACAGAGGACCCTGCGCTACTGGCCGGTGGTATCGCGCTGGTAGGCAGCACGGTGTATGACGGTAGTTTGCGTGGGCGTCTGCAGAGGCTTCGCAAGGACTTAGTGAAGGAGAACGCGTAAATGGAACTTCGCGCCGAAGAGATTAGCAGAATCATCCTCGAGCAGATTGAGGGCTATCAATCAGACATTGAGCAGTCTGAGGTTGGAACGGTTATTGCCGTCGGAGACGGTATCGCTCGAATCCACGGTCTTGAAAAAGCCATGGCTGGAGAGCTTTTGGAGTTCTCAAACGGGTTGATCGGAATGGTGCTCAACTTGGAAGAGGACAACGTAGGGGCTGTGCTCTTTGGAGAGTCGCGAGGCATTCGCGAAGGTGATTCCGTCAAGCGAACGGGCCGTTTGGCTTCTGTGCCTGTTGGCAAGAACATGGTAGGCCGCGTGGTTGACGCGCTAGGGCGTGCCATTGATGGCAAAGGCCCCATTGAAAACGAAGGTTTCTTGCCGATCGAACGCATTGCGCCCGGCATCATTGCACGAAAATCGGTGCATGAACCACTTCAAACGGGTCTGAAAGCGATCGATGGGATGATTCCGATCGGTCGTGGTCAACGTGAGCTGATCATTGGTGATCGCCAGACCGGCAAAACGGCCATCGCCTTGGACACCATCATCAACCAAAAGGATACAGGTGTGATCTGTATTTATGTGGCCATCGGACAGAAACGTTCGACCGTGGCCCAGGTGGTCGCGAAGTTGGAAGAACACGATGCGATGAAGCACACGATTGTCGTATCAGCCACCGCATCGGAACCCGCTCCGCTCTTGTTTTTGGCCCCTTACTCAGGATGTGCCATGGGTGAATATTTCCGGGACCGCGGTCAGCATGCTTTGATCGTTTATGATGATCTTTCCAAACAGGCGGCGGCTTATCGCGAACTATCGCTGTTGTTGCGTCGCCCACCAGGACGCGAGGCCTATCCCGGCGATGTGTTTTACCTGCATTCGCGCTTGTTGGAGCGGGCTTCTAAGTTGAACGACGACGAAGGTGGCGGCTCTCTGACGGCGTTGCCGATCATCGAAACACAGGCGGGAGACGTCTCTGCCTATATCCCGACGAACGTCATCTCGATTACGGACGGTCAAATCTATCTGGAAGCGGATTTGTTCAACTCCGGTCAAAGGCCTGCCGTGAACGTCGGACTTTCGGTATCTCGCGTCGGTGGCGCGGCTCAGACGAAGGGTGTGAAAAAGTTGGCAGGCACCCTGCGGTTGGAGTTGGCTCAGTACCGCGAACTGGCTGCTTTCGCTCAATTCGGTTCTGACCTCGACAAAGCAACGCAGGCTCAGTTACACCGTGGTCAGAGATTGACAGAGATGTTGAAGCAAGCCCAATATGCGCCTGTTTCTGTGGCTCGGCAAATCGCCATCCTGTTTGTAGGTACTCGAGGACATCTGGATGACGTGCCCGTCGCTCAGATTGGAGAGTTTGAGCGACGTTTCTACCAGTTCATGGACGCCCATCAGGGTGAGTTTATGAAGGCTTTGGCGGCGAAACCTGCATTGGATGAGGACGTTGAAAAACAGCTAACGTCGGCCATCAAGGAATTTAAAATTCAATTCAAGGCGGACATGGGAGTCTAAAATGCCCAATTTGTTGGACATCAGGCGCCGGATCCGCAGCGTCAAGAACACGCAGCAGATAACCAAAGCCATGAAAATGGTGGCTGCTTCGCGACTAAGGCGAACATCTGATCAGGCGATCAGGGCGCGGCCCTATTCAGAACGCTTGTTCTGTGTTCACGACACCATTGTAGAGCGTATGCCTGAGCTGTCAGGCCCGCTATATCGACGCCAGGAAGGCAAATGGCTCTTGGTGGTGGTGTCGTCTGACAAAGGGTTGTGTGGCGCCTTCAATTCAAACCTGCTCAAAGCTGCAAATAATTGGCTTAAACACAAAGGCACGGAACACGTCGAAGTCATGCCCATCGGCCGTAAGGCAACCGCTTTCTTCAGAAAGACACCGTTTACCGTGGTGCCTGGACTGAAAGAGCCGATCCGAGACGTCGATGTTTCAACAGCAGAAACGGTCGCCAAATTATTGTTGGACCGCTATTTAGCTGGGGGACTTCAAGAAGTTGTCGTTCTCTATAACAAGTTTAAGAATGTACTGGTACAGGAGATAACATTCGCTGAACTGTTACCATTGATTGGGGATAGCCGAGACAAAGCCGCTGTCAATGGTGGTGTCGAACATCTCGCCGAACCGAACGCGCAGGCTATTCTTGACGAATTGGGCCCTAAGGTGTTGTTGACTCAGGTGTATCAGGCATTGATGGAATCGACTGCGGCAGAGCATGCGGCTCGTATGACCGCTATGGAAGCAGCTACCAACAATGCTGGTGAAATGATTGAGAAATTGACGTTGGATTTGAACAAAGCGCGGCAAGCCGCCATTACAAAAGAGCTGATCGAGATTGTCAGCGGTGCTGCCGCCCTCTAGGGCGCACCATCTAGATTTTCAGGAGTAGGGATTCATGCGAAAAGGCAAGGTGGTTCAAATAATCGGACCCGTAATCGACGTGGAGTTTGATGAGGGGTTGCCCGATATTCTCAACGCGGTAGTGGTTCGCTACCAAGATGAAGAAGGCAAAGACGTTCAGATTACTGCCGAGGTTGCGCAGCATTTGGGCGGCAACAAAACCCGTTGCATCGCGATGCAGCCAACTGAAGGTATGGTTCGGGGCGCTGTAGCCGAAGATCAGGGTGAGCCCATCACTGTGCCAGTAGGGCCGGAAATTCTGGGCCGAATCCTCAACGTGATTGGCGAACCGGTGGATGAATTGGGTCCTGTGAACACCAAAAGCAAATATCCCATCCATCGACCTGCTCCGGCTTTTGATGAACAATCTACCCAACTCGAGATGTTCGAGACCGGGATCAAGGTTATCGACCTGTTAGAACCCTACATGAAAGGCGGAAAAACGGGACTGTTTGGCGGCGCTGGTGTGGGCAAGACCGTACTGATCATGGAACTCATCAATAACATTGCCAAAGAGCACAGCGGGTATTCTGTGTTCGCCGGCGTGGGTGAGCGGACTCGAGAGGGAAACGATCTTTACCACGAGATGAAAGACTCGAATGTTATTGATCAAACGGCCCTGATCTATGGTCAGATGACCGAGCCCCCAGGCGCTCGTGCACGCGTGGCCTTAACCGGTCTGACGGCCGCGGAGTACTTCCGCGACGAAGAAGGCAAAGACGTCTTGTTGTTTGTTGACAACATATTCCGCTTCACACAGGCTGGATCCGAAGTGTCTGCCCTACTGGGCCGAATGCCTTCAGCTGTTGGATACCAACCGACGCTGGCCACGGAAATGGGTGAATTGCAAGAACGCATCACATCGACCAAAAAGGGGTCGATTACTTCGGTTCAGGCTATTTATGTTCCGGCTGACGACTATACCGATCCGGCGCCTGCCACCACATTTGCGCACTTGGACGCAACGACGAACCTGTCGCGCCAAATTGCGGAATTGGGTATCTATCCCGCGGTGGATCCGTTGGCATCGACCTCTCGTATCCTGGACCCACAGATCTTAGGCGAACTGCACTATGAAGTGGCGCGGAAGGTGAAGCTGATCCTTCAAAAATACAAGGATCTACAAGATATCATCGCGATTCTTGGTATTGAAGAATTGTCCGACGAAGACAAGTTGGTGGTGTCCCGTGCTCGCAAGATTCAAAAATTTCTATCGCAACCCTTCCACGTGGCTGAAACCTTTACGTCCATGCCCGGTCGGTATGTGAAGTTGGAAGACACCATTCGCGGTTTCAAAGAGATTGCCGATGGGGTCCACGACGACGTGCCGGAGAGCGCTTTTTACATGGTCGGAACCATCGAAGAGGCACTCGACAAAGCCAAGCAGATGAGCGCTTGACGGAGGTCGCATGAGCGTGCTCCACCTCGAAATCATGACACCTGACCGCGTCGCCTTTGAAGGCGACGTGTCGTCGGTGTATTTGGAAGGCTCCGAAGGGCGTCTAGGTATCCTGCCGGCGCATACGCCCTTAATTGCCACTTTGTCGTTTGGCAAACTGCGTTTCGATCAGACCGGGAAACCCCGTGAATTCCTGTGTGGAGAAGGGTTCCTTGAAATCAGCGAGAATCGCGCATCGGTCTTGGTGGACAGCGCTGAAGACAAGGACGATATCGACCAGGACCGCGCGGAGCGGGCTTTGGAGCGCGCTCGCTCGCGGATCAACTCCAAGGAAGCCGATATTGATTTGACGCGTGCAGAGGCAGCACTGAGGCGTGCAATGGCGCGGCTCAAGTTTGTCAAAGGCGAGTAGGTTTTGGGGCCTTGCTCAGCCCCTGGAAGGATATCGATTCAACTGGGATAGTCTTGTTTTGGCGTCACTTGCCGATTCGATACCAGCGCGCCATTTCTGTGATGTGGGAACTGGATGTGGGGTCATTGCATATCTGCTGGCCTCAGAGCGTGACCGCACCGGCTTGGCCGTGGATGTCCAACGGGAAATGGCCACGTTTGCTCGTGAGAATCTCCAAGATCTGCCGGTGAAGGTGATCTGCGCGGATGTTCGAAATGGCTTACCCGCTGATTGCCTGTTCGATCTGGTGGTTACGAATCCACCTTATGGTGTTATGGGTGCCCAACGCATCAGTCCCAACCCATCTCGGGCAATAGCTTGCACCGCGCTAAATGGCGACCTTCTGGATTTTGCGACCGCTATCCATGGACATTGTGCCCAAGATGCCCATTTCTGCTTTGTGTCACCTGATTCTAACTGGGCACGCACGCGTGATGCGCTCGAGGAGATGGGCTGGTACGCCAAGCGTGTCTGGAGATTTTATCGAGGAGACAAACCCTTTCGTGTGGCGGTTGATTGTGTAAGGTGTCTCGAACCTTATGTGGAAAGGTCATTTGAGTCCCAATCCGTGGTGTTGGACGCATTGATTGAGCCCATGATCGAGCGATTGGGAAGGTCCAAGCGTGCAATGGCTGATTGATTCAGGTATGATTAGCGTCTATCTGATTTGATTTCGCACATGCGTGCGAAGGGAGTACAGGCATGAAAAAGCAGTTCTTAATGGGCATGGCCTCCGTCGCTTTGTTTCTTTCCGGTTGTGGTCAGAATTCTGAAGTCAAGATTGGGGTTATCATTCCCCAAGAGGGCAGCCTCGGTGATTATGGTTTTCAGATCATATCGGGTATTGAGTTGGCTGAGGAGTCTATCAAGAAGGACAAGAAACTCAAGAAGAAATACACGATCATTTACGAAAACGAATCTGCAGATCCCAACAAAGTGGATGTAGCACTCGAATCGTTTGGCCGACTCAAAGAAAAAGGCGTGACGGCGGTCATCGGTGCCGCGTCTTCCAGCGCGACGTTGGCATTGGCTGAGCTTGCTAACAAAGACCAAATTATCCTGTTGAGCCCTGCTAGCAGTTCTCCTGATATTAACAAAGAGGGTGGCGATTTTGTCTTTCGCAACTACCCATCCGATACCCTGGAAGCTCAGATGCTTTCCAACGTCATTTTTCAGAAGTGTAAGCTCCAAAAGGTGTTGATGGTTCGATCACGCAATGCCTATGCGGAAGGTATCACCTATGAACTTCTTCGCTTCGCGCGAAAAAGCAGCTCGAGCCTTCCTGACCATGTCGTGAAGTTTGATTCTGATCCTGGCACCGTGGACTTTGTCAACGTGGTAGACCAGATCGTGGAAGTGGCCCCGGATGCTGTATTCTTGGGCGCATATACCGATGCCTTGATCCCATTGATCAGGGAGATACGCGCTCGTGAGGACCTGAAGGGAACTTACTTGTTTACGTCATCGTCTTTCCTGCCAGGCAAAGTAGCGAAGGCTCTGGGTAGTGAAGTGGTTGAGGATGTGATTTTCACCGCTTATCCTTGGGACACAACAACGGATCCTGCGCGTTCAGATTTTGCCAGAGATTTTGATGCTAAATTCGGTACCGAACCTACAATCTACGCTGCCACAGGGTTTGATGCACTGAGGATCCTTGCGGAAGCCATTGACGGCGTCAATCATCGGCTCCCCAACGAGATCAAGTCTGAAATGAACAAGATTCAACATCACGGCTTAGTGGGCGAAACCGATTTCAACAAACGCGGAGATGTGACGCATATTCCAGTCGTCTATTGGATGAAAAACGGGGTGCCTGTGGAAGTCACTGCCGAAGACATGGAAAAAATCAAGCGTGAGTTCTTGACTCGCCTCGACTAGTTCCACCAGCAAACGAAAAAAACAAAAGGGGCCAACAGCGGCCCCTTTTTCGTTTTGTCTTGATAGGTTTGAGTTAGGAAAGACTCTGTAAGGCGTCTTCTGTCGAATCGTAAATCTGGAAAACGGTAACCAACGCTGTCAATTGCAGGAGGCTGTAAATCTTTGGTTTCAGATTGGCCAGTCTCAACTGAGCGCCCCTGTTCGAAATGGTGGTATAACTGGCGACCAATTCACCGACACCAGAACTGTCCATGTAGGAAACGTCCTGCAGGTCCAGGATGATTTTCTTCGCACCGTCCTCAAGCACTTCGTTGACACACTGCCTGAGCCGGACATCCCCTTCACCTATCGTGATCTTGCCCTGCAAGGATACAACGGTGACATCGGCGTGTTTTTGGATGTTGCTTTTCATAGAAACTCCCCAATGACAATTGTTGCTGGGTATTATAGACCATCCGTCGCTTGCGACGATGCCAAGAATTACGAGGTCAACAGTGATTGGTTATCTTTCCGGTAAGCTCATTGAGCATGCCGATCAAAACGTGATTATCGATGTGCAGAACGTGGGTTATGAAGTATACGTCGGCAAGAGTCCCTGCTTTGACCTGCCACATTTGGGTGGCAACCTCAGCGTCTGGATTCACACACATGTTCGGGAAGATCAGATTAGCCTATTCGGTTTCCGGACCCCTCAGCAGCGTCGATTGTTTGTACTATTGAATACCATTTCGGGCGTTGGCCCCAAATTGGCCTACGCCATTCTTGGACAATTCAACGAATCGCAGTTGGTGCGCGCTATTGGTTCTGGAGACGCGGCTTTGCTCAAGTCTGTCCCGGGTGTGGGCAAGAAGATGGCTGAACGCATCGTTTTGGAACTCAGCGAGAAACTGGGCGGCTTAGTTGGACTGGAACTGGGCAGCGCGCATACCGTCGTGGGTTCGATATGGGGTGATCTTGTGGACGCCCTGACGGGACTCGGCTTCCCCGAGCCCAAAATCAAGAACGTGATAAGATTGCTGCAATCCGAATACGTGGATAACCAGCCTCCACTTGACCAACTCGTAAAAACGGCACTACAGAAAATCAACGCGTGTTAAACGAATCTCAAGATCTCGAATACGAAGTCAGCTTACGACCTAACGCGTTAGCTGACTATGTGGGCCAACCTGCGTTGAAGCGAAACCTTTCCGTCTATATCAAGGCAGCTCTGGGCCGAAAGGCAGCGCTGGACCATGTACTTTTGTATGGTCCTCCCGGTCTCGGTAAAACGACGATGGCCCACATTATCGCTGCCGAGATGGGTGCTTCGCTGCGGGCCACATCTGGCCCTGCTATTGAGAGACCGGGTGACCTGGCGGCTATTCTCACCAATCTTCAACCCTTCGATGTTCTTTTTGTGGATGAGATCCATCGATTGTCCTCGTCTGTGGAGGAAGTGCTTTATCCCGCAATGGAGGATTTTCAACTGGACATTGTGATCGGGCAGGGACCCAGTGCACGCACTGTGAAAATCGATCTGCCGCCTTTCACCCTTGTGGGCGCGACAACGCGGGCTGGACTGCTGACGACGCCGCTCAGAGATCGATTTGGTGTGACCCATAAGCTGGAGTTCTATGACCGCAACGACTTGATCAAGATCCTGTCACGGGCCGCACGTATTTTGGACGTGGTACTACACGAAGATGGGGCTCGAATGATTGCCGACCGCGCTCGCGGCACCCCCCGAGTGGCGAACAAATTGCTGAAGCGGTGCCGTGACTTTGCCGAAGTTCAGGGGGATGGCACCATTTCCGCAGAAATTGCAGCCATTGGCTTGGACGCGATGGGCGTCGACAAGAAAGGGTTGGAAGAGGCACATCGGCAACTATTACGCTGCATCATCACCAAGTTCAGCGGTGGACCCGTGGGGCTTTCCACGCTCAGTGCGGCTCTTGGCGAAGAAAAGGACACTCTGGAAGATGTCACGGAACCCTATTTAATACAATTGGGTCTATTGGAAAGAACGCCTAGGGGTAGAAAGGCAACGCCTCACGCCTATGCACATTTGAAATTGACCATGCATTCGGCACAGGGTACTTTGTTCAACCATGACTCATGAACACCCCTCGAATGCATCGGTAAGCCTGTTCTTCGAGCACTTCCGTCAGAATCTGGAAAAGATTCGAGATGGCCTTCCCACCGCAAACCCGACACAAAGGGCGCACATCATGCTGGGGCAACTGCGGGAGTTTGAGAAATCAGTCTCGGAGATACAAGACAACCTGCCGCAGGACCAAAGCGAGGCCATTTCTCTGGCCGTGCTCCGGCGCATCAATGATTTTCGCGGGTTCGTTCAGTGGCTGATCAGCGAACAAACCATTGCGCCCGTGTCGAGCCTTTTCTATCGCAACAGGCAGCGGGCATGGGAACGATTACACGGCGAAAGTGACCTTCCGGAAACAGAGCGATTCGAGTGGCTGATTGAAGGTTCCTTGGGGTATCGCGAATCGGAAGGCGCCAAGACTTTTTTTGTCTTTGCATACTCCGAGCTGCGACTCATCATTACGTTTCCCTCTGACCGTGTCCGCATCGAGGACAAAGCCCAGGATCTTCTCTGGTTTGTGGCCAGAGTTCTTCCCGTCTACTTGGGCGGTGCGATTAATCGACCGCTTACTCGGCCCGAAACCGACAGCAACGTGATCGCTCGCGACTCGCGTTTTCTCAATCTGTTGGCCATGGTCGAGAAAGCCGCCGTGACAGACGTGAGTATCATGTTGGAAGGGGAAAGTGGCACCGGGAAGGAAGTCATCGCCAACTTCATTCATCAGCGCTCACCCCGGCACCGAAAAGCTCTGATCGCCGTGAATTGTGCCGCCATCCCGGCAGGACTCATAGAAAGTGAGTTGTTTGGCCACGAAAAAGGCGCCTTTACGGGAGCCTATGCACGCCAGGTGGGTCGTATCGAAGAGGCCGATGGTGGGACTCTGTTCTTAGATGAAATCGGCGAGATGGAGTTGCCGATGCAGTCTAAATTGCTAAGGTTCTTGCAGCTTCATGAATTCCATCGAGTTGGCGGCAAACAAAAAGTGACGGTGGATGTTCGTATTGTGGCTGCCACGAACCGCAACTTGAGACAGCAAGTTGCCGATGGACAGTTTCGCGAAGATCTCTACTATCGCTTATCCGTGATGCCGTTCCAAGTGCCGCCTTTGCGCGAACGGCCCTTTGATGTGGCGCCTTTGACCCAGTTTTTCTTACACAAATATGCCAAATCATTCGGGCTCTCTATCCCGGAAATCGATCCAATGGTACTTCAGCTGCTTGCCTCTCACGATTTTCCTGGGAATGTGAGAGAACTCGAGAATCTCGTGCAAAACATGCTCGTAACCAGTCAAGGTGAAATGATTCGGCCTGAACACCTGCCAGACACGATTCGAGGTTTGGAGCCGAAAGGGCAAGTCGTCCCGCAGCACCCTTCAAGACGCCAGCGTTTTCGTCTAACTCGGCACACAGCAAAAACGTTCAAATTGCCTCTACGCAAGGGAAGGCAAGTGGTCAATGCAAGTCCTTGGCAAAACCAGGTCCCGCAAACCAATCGCGAACTCAAGGAACTCAAAGCGCTCATTCAAAACTACGCAGCAGAGTTGACGTGCGATTTGGAGCGGCGTTTTTTGGAACATCTGCTCGAACGCGCCGGGGGGTCCATGCCTCAAGCGGCAAAACTCGCAGGCATCAATCGCACGTTGCTGTACAAGATGTTGGAGAGAACGAAGCAAGGTTGATTTTGTCTCACACCGAGAGACACGACGGCAAACGGTTGCTATTCGTGGGTTTTCTGCTTCGGCACCAGAATTGCTAGCGTATATGCGCCGCATGTTGCGGTGAGGTTTGCTTTGGTTACACGACTACTCATTCTTTTGTTGATGTTGGTAAGCGTTTCGCTGGCGCAGGACGAGTCCGCTCCGGAGTACCGTTATTTGGTGCCCTTTCCAGAACGCACCTACTCAGGTGAATGGCAGATCACATTAGAGCTCACACCTGCAAGCCAAGCTGTGTCAATGTTAAGAATTCTTGGATTCGGTCCATCGGGCAAAGCTCTGTTTGAGGAGGAGTTAGGGGCACTTACATCACGCGAAGTGGCAACTTGGAATCTGGCAGCGCAAAAGCAAGAGCTGTTGCAAACGGCGGAAATCGTTTCGGATCAACCGCTGCTGGGAACTCTGTGGTTGAAAAACATGAATCTTAATCAATTGAATGGCGTCTCGGTTGGGGCAGCATTTGCAGGTGATCTGGTCATTCCTCATGTGGCCACCAACTACTTCAAATGGAAGACCAGTTTGGCGTTGAGTGGACAATCTGATTCGGGACTTGGATCTCAGATTTCACTCAACTATGTAAATAGTGCGGGACGATTGGGCGAAAACGTCATATTGACTGAGACTCTGAACAACTATGGCTATCTGAGACGTACGCCCTGGCATGATTTCCTGACCGAAAATGTGCCTGAGATGGGATGGGTTCAGGCAGCTGACCCCACCTTCAACCTGAATGGATACATGACGTTTTCAAGAGTCGAAGATTCATTGCAAACATGTGCCATTGAAATGTCAACAGTCGGTTCCAGCCGCGGCGTTGCAATCATTTCCAACAACACGCCTTTTGAACATGACAACTTTTTTGTGTTTTCAAATTTGAATACGGAAACCGTGGACGTTCTCTTAACTGTCTATGAACTTTCTGGTGGTGAATCAGGTGGGTCGTTAACGCAAACCATGGTCAAGGTGAGCTTACCCCCACGAAGTAAGCAACTTTATGTGCTGGGTCTCGATCTGTTTGAATCTGTGAGCGGCTTGCCGTTGGCAGTGGGTTATCAAGTGCTGGGAGAAGGCGAGCAGGTGCCCCTGAGTATTTACGCGCAACACCTGCAATCAAATGACTCATTGCAAGCTTTGGCGGGTTCTAATTTTTCCGTTCCAGGTGACCGTCTAGAAGCTTGGCTCCAAGCCAATTCAGATACCAATCAAATGTTTGAGATGGGCAATTTCGGGAGTAAACGCACGGAATTTCAGCTGACTTTTCACGCTTCCAGCGGTGAAACTTGGCAGATCAATACCGATCTGGGTGTCGGTGAGACTTTTGCCATTACAGGGAAGGCCTTGGCAGCCTATCTCGAACTGGATGCGGAGACAACGCTTCCCGTTCGTATAAGCGTGGATAGGCTTCTTGAACCGGTGGAAGGTGATCCGCTCGCGCTTGCTGGTAAGGTCACGCGATTTACAGAATCGGATTTTGCGACGATCAGCGTGAGTGGCTTGATTCGTTAGGCTAACTCCATTTCTTCGGAAATCAGCATCATCAGATCGAGGAAATCGGTTTCTGTGTAGTTACCCTGCGTGTCGTCTGCCATTTGCAAGATCCTGTGCAGGGTCCAGGTGAGATCGGTCTGAACAAATGTGCGAATGAGGGTCATGAGTTGATCGAGGGCCACGCGCCAGTTCGGTTGATCAAAATCTCCATCTTCCATCATCGTGTCGCGGTCCGGGTAGATGGTTCCGTCGTAGCCTGAACAGCGAAACGTCTGATGAATATCAACCATGCGTTTTTGATCTGCAGCCCAATCTATGAAGCACTTGTACAGAGAGGGCAGCTGGCGAAGTATGGCCTCCTGGTGTTGTGGACCTAGCCATTCGTCAGATACGTGTTTGGCATGAAATGCAGGGCTATGGTCGAATCTCGCTTCCAACCATTTACGAACAAAATGCGAACAAACACTGATGGTCTGGGATGGAAATACCGTAAGGTATCCAAGTTTTTCGAGACGGCTGATTAGTGACTTCTCCACTTGCTGTGTGTAAAGTGACATCGCACTCTTGCCGCAAAAGACATCCTTGATAATGTCTCGCTCCTGGTCAGTGAGTAAATCGAAATTGACTTCGATGACCTGGATCAAGGAAGGGTTTGTTTCCATCTCAAAGCACACACTTTCTATATCTGAGTTGTCAAATACGTGTTTTGCAATGAGTTGAGTCTCGAATGGGTTGCCCTCCGTAAGCGTACTTATCTCTTCGGCCTGAGCTAGATCGGTCATCCCCTGGGCAATCAATGCCAGTGTTTCATCACGACTGAGGTGACCTAGAAAATGGGACTCGAATCCATGCAGGAAAGGAGATGTCTCCAGGGACATTAACTGGTGTAGCTGCTCCAGTCTGGTTGTTGAACAAAGAACGGTTCGCAAACCAGCGGTATGCTGTAGCACTTTACGCAGTTTACCCAAGAGTTCCGTGTCATTTCGGCCGATGTTGATCAGCTCTTCAGCTTCGTCGATCAAAATCACCAGGGATTCATGGTGGCGGTGGACGGACCGGACCAATTGCTTCAGGGTTTGGTGGCATTGATTCTGAGTGTTTGGTTGAAAATCTATGCCTTCCCACACATCAGGGAACATATCTCGGGCATCTTCAACGGCATCGTGGAGGCTTTCTAGGAGGCCTGAGGCGTCATAGCTTCCTTGTATGTCCCAGAACAAAGCTGCCCCGCCCCCTTCCCGGTGGATTTCTGCCTCGATTTGTCGCAACAAAGATGTCTTACCAACACGCCGCTTACCTATGACCCACTGACAATTCTCATGGGAATGGATCAAGTCTTTGATCAACTCGCGACGGCCAAAGAAGTGAGGGCCGGTTACCCAGCGCCCTGCAATGAATGGGTTGCGCATTATGGAGATCCTTCCTCAATATTCGCGGCAGATTGGTCGAATTCGTGTTTTATCTGCTCGTATACAAATTGAACATCTTCCTCACGAATTTTTCGCCGATTCACGTTCAGAATATGCGCAACTAAATTGACACAAATCTTTTGGATCAGGTAGGGCTTGCCTTGTGTGAGCTCCAAAATCATGTCAATGGATGGGGGCGTAAATGAGTACACACCTTTGACGGGGTCAGCCACAAGATGTCGTGCTTGAGAATCATTGAAGGCTGATAGCTGAATTTGTTCAAAGAAGTTGTACCAAGGACTGCCCTCACTTTTCCAACGTTTTGAAATGTGAATGCCTGCCATCACAGCGACCAGATGTTGCGCGAAACCCTTCATGAATACCGAGCGCAACTGCTGATTGGTTCTTTCCGAAAAGGTGTTCATCACATCTACTTCATCCAGTAAAAGCACAAGCTTGGGACTCTTCTCTAATCGTTCCTTCAGTAGGTTGATCGCCTTACGCAGGCGCTGAGCAAAAAGTCGCGCGTCAACTTCGTCGGGTGTGGGTTCCAGATCGAACCCGCGAAGTGACAATGTGCCAGTAATCTCATGATCAAGGAACGCAAAAAAGTCGGATTCTGCGACCCCCTGCAAGTCAATGAGCACCGGAATGAAATCATAAATTTCGTCTTCGACGGTGGGCAAAACCGCATTGAGCCGATGCAAAAATGAAGTCTTGCCTATTCTGCGTTCGCCGCAAATCATAAGCGAATTGTTGTGAAGCGTGTTGAGAATTTGTTTCAGCAAGGCTCGGCGACCGTAAAACATGTTGTCGGTCAGAACCGGGGCGCCTGCGATATAGGGATTAAAACGTTCTCGGAACGCAGTGCGCAAACGCCGCTGGTGAATGACATAGGCCATCAACATCAACATGCTTACGCCCAGAATCGACAACCGAATGGCCAACGCCAAGCCTTCGTTCTTGGGGTAAACGAGCTCGGTACGAAACGTCTTCATGTGTGTCTGACTTTGATAATCCGTAATGTACATGTTGAACTGATTGAGTCCTTCCTTAACAGGTAACTCTTTATCTGTCAGATTGGGCAAGTGGAAGACTTTCTTCCCCCGCAAGTCCCACTCACCCACGCGCTGGTCGTTGACACTCAAACTCGCCCTTAACAAAGTCACGTTGCTGTTGATCTGAGCATTAAACCAATATCTGGAATCGGTAAATGTTTTGAACCAGTCTATCGTGACATTGGGCACCACTTGCGGGGAGAGTCGCTTGGCTTGATCAGACTGCTGTCGGAGCTCGTCAATGACTTCGGCCAGCGATTGGCGGTCCAGTTTTTGCGCCTCAAGGCGCTCCAGTAAGATGGCATTGTCTGACTCCATCTCTGCGATGCGCGACTCGAGGAAATCAATTTGCAGCTTGTCTTCCGACTGGTCCAAACGCGCCTCATATCGCGAGATAAAAGAACGCGCTTCGGGGTGGCCCGCAACCAGTTTTCGATCGACGAGTTGGTAAAAGAAATAGGCGGACTCCAGATCATTTTCCCGTTCGGCTTGTCGAGCCCTGGACAAAACGTCGTTAACGTCTTGCTGAATCCTGTCTTGCAAGGCCGCGAGGTCTCGACTGGACTTGAGCGCGTTCTCTGCGAAGCGGCGTAACGTGGCCAGCGTCTCGTCGTCCGGGTGGTCTTTTTGTAAGGTCCGAATGAGCTGAAGTGCGCCTTCAAAGTTACCCACGCTGATCAAATCATTAATGCCTCGCGTATCAAGCACAGGGGTGGTGTCCACTTCTGGAATAAGGTAACCCTCAAACAACGCGAGCTGGATTCGTACATATTCGTCGCGATCTTCGCCATAGTTTTTCGCCAGCGCAAGGTATTTGCGCGCTGCATCGTCCTCACCGAGGATTAGGTGTGCCTCCGTGAGGTACACATAAGGAAAATACTTGATCAACTGAACCCCATAAGTCCTTTTGTTGGCGCTGCTCATCGGGTCAATCTGAATCGCCTTCTCAAGTTGATCAATGGCTCCCTTGTAGTCTTCATCTTGAAAGCGTTTCACGCCAACTTCATAGTGCTCGTAGAATTTCTGCGACTGAAAGGCAATGGTCATTAATAATACGATCACAGTCATCCTCTAGAACCTGTATAAGACCGACGTAACCAACCAATCAAATCGGTTGGACCTCACAGCGGCCAAATCTACCTGAATGCGGTTGCGCCACACGAACCCCACCCCAGCTGTGAATCCTACGTTGTCGTTCAGTTGCCCAAAGTTGAATATGAAATCCTGGATTTCTCCGAACTCGTCGTCTTGAGGACCTACAAACCGCGTTTTGTGATCCGGGTCCAGGAAGGCACCCGCTCTCAACGCAACGATCGTTTTATCGGTCGGGATCAGGTATTCCGTGCCCAGGTGCCACTCGATCACGTCGGGGCTTTCATAGTCCGCTGCCGAAAAGCGCTCGCCAGAAATAATGGTGAAATCGTCACCCGTCAATTGTTTGTAGCGAATCCAATCCAGATCGAGAAGGATGGTGGTCAAGTCATTTGGTTGATATGAAAAGCCAAGGTTTAATGAATCAGGAACTTTGAGGTTTATGGCAAAGTCTTGCCCGCCAGGAAACTCATCAGGCGGAAACTGGGGGTTGTTGACCCGTTCATCGTAACGAAAATCGGGTTGCCGCTTGAATACCAAGCCGACATTGGCGTGTTGATTGAATTCCAATAAGGCGCCCAGCACAAACGTACCCTTCTGGCTGGTTGCATGTGCCTGACTTTCCACGACCTCATTCAATTGCGGCGAAAAAAAGTCGCTCGACAGTCGAGTGCTGTATTGGTAATCAACGGCTAACTTGGAAAGGCCGAAAGCCCCGCCAAGTGAGAACCTCCCCCAGCGACGTGAAACACTCAAACCAAGCGTATCGATGGACATCGCGACCTGATGTTGATTGATGTATGTGAATTCATAACCCCGGTCGACGCTGAGCCAACGCGTCAACTCGGCATCTGGCGTATTGCGTTGGTAGTCGAGGTGATTCACAAAAAAGACGCTTAGCGCCGTTTCTCGAACGCTGAATGTGAGCGACGCAAAACCAATCTTATCCGAAGACTCTTCTGTCGCTTCCGCAGTGCCCCCGATCAATTCAAAAGCCGCAGTCTCCTGAAGAAAAGAGAACTGCGTATTGCTGGAGCGAAACTCAATCGACAGTTCCGGTCTCGCAAGCACGGAAATACCAGCAGGATTGTTGTAAGCAGCTGTTGCTTCATCTGCCAACCCCACAAACGCCCGACCCATCGCATTTGCGCGAGCCCCGGGCGTAGCAAAGTCAAACTGAAACTCACGATAAATAGTTTCGTCGGTTTGAGCCCATAGGGGCAATGAAAACAGCACCATAACTGCGATGCAGCGAATGAGCATAGCTGGGATCATATCACTGCATAACCGTTTCTCCAACGAATTCTGTCTCCGCACAAAAGACAATTCTCAGACAATCGTCGCCCCGGTCAGGCTGTCAACCTAAAATACTTGTTTTATTACACTTAACCTTGCTCACTTTTCATGGCATGAATCTCGCTTCACAGTGCTGCGGGTGTCCCCCTTGTGGGGACGCAACCTGTATGCATTTATCGATCGACTCAAGTAAGGCGAACGTTAATCCCAGGGAAGCAAATCCCATTGCCATTTCGATGGTTTGGTCAAAAATAAAACGATTACTCTTAAATGGAGGTATCACTTAATGTTTAAGAAAGCATGGTCCTTGCTGGCGCTTGCAGCTGTGGGCTCAGTGGTGTTCGCGAACGTTGACCTTCGTACGAACATCCAAGATATCTACTATCGCGGGACTTGCGAAGAAGCTGGTGCTGTCACGATGTCTGTGAACGGTAACGATTTCTTCGAAGCATCTACCGACACTCCGGTATATATCCGCGTCCGTCTCGACAAGGGCGGCCTGCTGTGCGACACCATGGTTGATTTCCAAGGTGTTGACTCACTGGGTAACCCCCACACTAACGTGCCGATCTACCTGGCGATGCGCGTTGAATCTTCTTCCGGCGCTTTGATTGCCGCTCCTTCAGGAACGGTATCTATCATTCGTTGGATCGAAGGTGAAAGCGAACTGTGGTTGCGTGTGCAAGCTACTTCAGCTCAATGGCTGAACGTAGGTGGCGTACTCTTCCCGCCGGACGTTAACCGTCGTGTTGCTTGGACCTTCGGCGTCACAGCACGTAACTCCTGGAACCGTAACAACCCGGACTTCCTGGCTGGCTTGGCAAACTTGCCTGCCAACACCAATGATTTGGTAGCCATGGCTGATCCTCTGGTTGATACACGTGGTTGGGCGATTTCGACCCTGTTCTGCGTTGACGTATCTGAGTCCATTCTCGAGCCTTGGCCGAATCTGAACTCTGAACTCAACTTCGACACGATTTCGTTTGACTTCCAAACGACACCGCCTCAGTCGGTACAGTTTGCTTCACAAATTCGCACTGGCGACCAAACGTCAGCTAACTTCTCGGGTGACGATACGATCGCTCGTGGTATTGATGTTGTCTGCACCATGACTGTCGACAAAGGCGGTCAAGCCAACGCAGATCTGTGCTTGATCCCTGGTGGTCAGAACGTGCAGGCTGATGGTCTGGTATGCATGACCGACAGTATCGGTATCAACCTGTTCTGCGACTATGGCTGGAACTTCTTCTCTCAAGTCATCGTGGTCACGCCTGACGGCGCACCTTATGGCTTCCCTGTAATTGTCGATGCAAACGGCGACCCGATCGTTGTTGCGATCGTAAGTGGAGAAGAATGGTGGGCAGTTGGTGTATCTGGCGAAGTTGAAGGCGATGACTTCTTCTTGGCATTCACCACCGCGGACCAATCTTTCAGCGCAGGTGGTAACCTGTTGGCTGGCGCGGCTTGGCTGATCTGGCTGGGTCCAGATGTTGCCGGTCCTCTGGTTGACATCGACCTGACTGCAACCGTATGTGCTTGGTACACCATTGATCCTCAGCACGTTGACCTTCAAGCCATCGTTTATGTCACCAACCATGGCGACACTGATGATGAGCCTCCGTTCGACGGTACGCTGGACGATGGCCAAGGCTATCGCGCAGTATCTGCTGACGACCAACGCGAAGAATGTCCGCCTTCCTTCTATCTGGTTGGCGTGATTGACTGGCCGTTTGGTACCTTCAACCCATGCCGTTCGGCTACGGTTGTTATCTTCTTCCCATACCTGCCCAAGTTGGTTGACACTGACTTCTGGACTGGTATCTCCTTCGTGAACCAAGGTCGCGTAAACTTCGACGACGAAGAAGTCATGATTCGTATGTACGAAGCAGACGGTTCTCGTTGGGATGCATACTTCCCAGCACTGCCTGTTCGTCACCAGCAAACCTACTTGGTTGCTGATGCTGATCAAGGCGTTGGCTTCTACGATGACGACGCAGGAATCTTCATTCCTGTTGAAGCGCAAAACGGCGACCTCGTGCCGCTCGACAAGCGTTCTTCAGCGTTCATCCGCGGTAGCCACATCGGTACGTCCATCGTGGACATCGCTGGTCCAGACCTTGACGGCTTCTGCTTGATCGGTAACTCTGTAACGCAAGTAGTCTATGGCTACCTGCCGCGCAACACCGTTCCTGGCGCGACGCAAGTGGGTGACCTGCCTGTTCAGGCTGGTAAAACCGCTGTGTTCAACCCAGACCTGCAGAACATGGTGAAAACCAATTCAAAAGGTCTGAAAAAGCGCCTGTAATCTAGGCCTTTTTCAAAGGAAAGCAAGGGGCCCCTCTTCGGAGGGGCCTTTCGCGTTTATAAGTGTCTGGAATAATGCAGACTGGCACGATGTTTGCCCTTAAATTGGATATAACGGTTAAGGTGGATGAACACATGGCGAAGTGGATAAGTGTACTGGTAATTACAGGGATTGCATTTGCCCAATCGGTGGATTTGCCCGATAAGTTGTGGAATGGAGATTGGCTCTCCACGCAACGCGATCAGCTCGTGCATGGGGAGGGCTATCGAGGATACCCCGGTCCTCTACCAAAAATGTGGGTTGCAATGGGGTTTGACCCCGACCATCCGGCCATAGATTTTGAACTTAACTACAATGTGGATCGTGAATCGCCTTATTGGTTTGGACAGTGCAATGGCTGGGCGGCGGCCGCTTTGATTCACGATGAACCCGATACCTTGGTCATTAACGGCGTCAAGATCTTTAGTGCCGAGTTGAAAGCCATTCTGACGAGTATCTACAAAGATAATCTGCGTCACTATTTGGGTCCTCGGACGCCCACTGGCATGTCTCCCAATGGTCTGGAAAGCGTACTCAACAACACACTGGGACGCGGAAATGCCGTGATATTCGACGTAGACATCTCCGATGCCGTCTGGAATTTCCCCGTTGTTAGCTACACGAAAAGTAGCTCCGAAAATGGTGGCTGGACGTTCGCTTCCATGATCGTCGGCTATGTAGCTACGATCGAAATGAGCGACTTTCAGGGTCCCACTCAGCTGGACTATCGAGAATATACCTACCGTTATCCAACGGGCGCCACGAGTGGTTACGAATGGACGGGGCAGTCGGTTGACGATCACCCCAACGTTGCGTGGACACCCAGTATTCCCTATTCACCTCAATTGTGGGAATTGACGGCTGACCGGTACTTCAACTTGAATACCTATCAGCAATTGCAGGAATTGGCCGCACGCGCGAATCAGGAAGTTGACCTGATGGAACCCAATAATAGCCAGGAAAATGCAACCGCTTTAAACCGTCAACTGATGCTCGGAAGCCTCACTGTTGGGGATCGAGACATTTTTAAGATACTGATGGCCAAGGGTGAAATATTCGATGCGTCGGTCAATGTTTATGACGGACCGGCCATCAATTTGAGGTTGAGTACCGAAAATGGGCAGGAGCTTGTGCGTGTTGAGGGTGTGCAGAGCTACACATTTGATTTTGAAGCGAACGCGACACAAGGTGTGGTGCTTGAGGTGGATCGGTTCGAGGCGGGACAAACAGTGTTCTATAGTCTGGTCTTTCCTGAGAATCAGGGTTTTGTGCCGACAGGGGAGGCGGCTTCAATCTGGGCCCTCAATGTTAGCGATACCGAGAATGCAGTATTTGGACGAACAAAGCTTGAGCTTCCGGCAGGGCATGCGCGAAACATCACGGATGAACTCAATGAAGGGGATTTTCGCAGTGCCGAAGACGTGATTTGGGCCCGTGAATATCTTCATGATCGAGGGATGACTAAAACCTATTCTTGGGATCATCCAAGAGCGTTGGATTATGTGGTACCACATTTGACATTCAAGAATGATTGGGACACCCGTCTCGAAATACAAGCCGGATCTAAGCTGACGGAAGTACCCGTTATTGTTTATGGAAAGAATGGCCAGGTGATTCAGGAACAAACCATTTATCTTGATGAGCGCGGACAGTTCAACGGTTCTTTGCGCAACATCTTAGTGGGTACTGCATTGACACAAGGCGCCTGGCTTAAGCTTGACGTGCCTCCCGGCTCGCTTACGGGTGATGTTGTTTATTGTCGAGAGCTGCTAGATGATTGGGTTCGAATCGACTTGCACTCCAGGCCCGCACACGGCGAAATGCCGGTCATGGGAATTCGAAATGGTGACGATGGCTGGACAGGCGTGGCCATGGTCAATACGTCTGGTGTGGCCAACGAAATTCTCTATCGAGGATATGATAACCGGGGGAATATTGTCGACGAAGGTTTGTTTGTGCTGGCGCCCGGAGAAAAATGGCTGAACACCGTTCATGGGTTCTCACCATCGATTCCGAATAACGGTACGCTTATGTTCTTTTCACAATACGATGTGAATTCGCTTGTAATTCAACATGAGTATCAACCCCGTGCCACATTTGGCATGCGTGGCCTTAGCCGGTTCAATGACCGATTCAATGAAACGATCATGACCGTGCCCGAGAACTGGTCGGAATCTGAAGTGATCTGTGCCAACTACCAATCCACCAATGTTCATGTCCTGTTTGAAGGCTACGACGAGCAGGGCGTTCTGCACGGTCGTTTTCACACTATTTTGAGCAATGCATTAAAACCGTTCGAGGTGAGGCGCGCCTCAGTGGCTCAGATCATGGAAAACGGTGTGGTGAATGGGGATCTTTCGGCGATTCGTTACTTCAAAGTATCTGCAATTGATCCAGTCTATTGCTTCGAACTCGTGGGAGAACGGGGCGCAGGCCCGCAAACCGTTTCGCATTTGATCCCGTTATATGAGAATCCCTGACAGACCAATGACCTATCGTAAAATGGATGTGATACTGAAGTAGAGTCTCAACAGGTAGCTCCTGTTCCCTTAGAGCAGGAGCCTAGCTTTGCAATTACCAGTCCGTTTACGATGGCCTCAATGCGCAGGAAGGCTCGGTAATTCCGGTCATTGTGACACTTTAATAATCAGTAGTGTCCACGATTTTTCGCTATTAGTTTGAGGCAGTGCTCCAAATCTCGGGTGACTCACGACGTTTGTATCGCTCAATGATGGATGTCTCAAATATCCCTTGTCGTCGCTTCGGCATTTTTTTATTGGACCCGGCCTGCCCTCGTATCCAGGCTCCTCTTGTAGTGACCGGCTCGACTGTCTTTGCGGCGTTCCGTACGTTCAAATTTCTCCGCATTACACAATCGCTCCGCTTCGCTGTCTAACAGCTTGTTCAACGTATCCTCAACCCTAGACCGCACCATCTCTCCTAGATGCTCTCTGACCAGTCCTTCGTTGATTTCAACAATCCTGGCTCGCGTTTCGGTAAAATTATCCATGGCAGTGCTCCTTTTTCTGATTGTTTTTTGTGGTTATTAAATTCAATCAGATTGGGAGCGCTGCCTCCTCACAAAAGGCGAAATTTATCGTACGTTATCCGCCGTTTCGCGTGGGTCGTGGCGTCAATCCGCAATAGTGGACGGATCGAAGATGATGCGACGCGTCGACCAACGGTGGATCCCTGACGGCGTGGTACGGCGCCAGCTAGGATTGAGTCCAGAGGCCCATAACCAAGACCCAATTTTGGAGAGGTCTGTTAAGTGAGAAAGGGCTGAAGTAGCAATTCTTCTCTGTGACTAATGTGTAAGGAGGGGTGAAGTGCTATGTCTTTGTCAATGGCAAAAAGGCGAGCCAGAAAGCTCGCCCTTTTGCAGTCATTAACTATTCGCAGACGTCTTCGTTCTCGCGAAATGCATAGTCCAAAACATCGACGGATCCATCTACATTGAGATCTGAACCCGGAGCCGCCGGGAGAATTCGCCAATCCGCCACGATGGCGCCAAGTGGTGGAACTCCGCCCTGCGGCACATTGACATCAAATGCGATGACGCGTTGAGTTTGCGTCGAAAGCTGTGTCAGGCGCACGTAGTAGGTCGTGTCAGTCAGTGGACTTGGCCTAGACATATCCCACTCGATGGATCCCGTAGATGATTGATTGGTGTAAGTAGGTGTGTCATCAATTAAGTCTTGAACGGTCTCATACCAGTCTGCCTGAAACGAACCTGGCGTTGAGATATTCACGATCCAGGATTCACAGGAGAAGAAGAACAGATTGTTACCTACGCCGAAATAATCATCTTCAAAGGGTTGTTGTGACGTGAAATTGAAACTCTCAATTTCCCAAGTTGGATTTGCGCCTTCTTGCTGACCCAAGTATGGGGCCTGAAATGCGAAGCGGAAACGTATGAACTTATCTACCAGTGGGTTAATCGCATTTGGGTTAATGGGTCGGTCAACGAAAGCCACCTGAGGAGATGCCGGAGGATTCAGGTACATCCACACGCGGCGGTTCGCAATATAGGACGAGATATTGTTAGGGAAAACGAGATTGTGATAGATCGGAGAGCCCTGAAAACTCTCCATCAAAAGTACCAAATCTGCCCATCCCGTCCAATTCGTACCGTTGGTTGACGTGGCGTACTCCAGCACGCCGCCCGCCAAATTCAAAGGCAAATTCGGCAAATGAGTCAGGTCGAAATTGGGATACAAGCCCGTATTCACAACCGGTGATTCCAGTGTGTAGAGCTGCACATCGTCTGTAGCTGTACCCGTCCATGAACCCTGAGCATACGACCAGCCACCGCCGCCGCGTTTACTGGCTACCGGAGTGGGTGTCCAATTGGAGATACTGCGAAACTCGGTGATATTGGTGTCCTCGCAGTTACTGCCAATGACAAAATAATTACGATGTGAGGATGTAAACGTATCGCGCGTATGGGTGACCTCGGCATATAGCGATACTTCGCTGCAATCTGGACCCAAAAGCAGTTCGAAACTGGTGTTAGACGTACTGTTCTGGCCAGATGCCAAGTTGCTAGGTAACGCTGTAGCGGCAGCAAATACCTCAGTACCCATGCCGGCGAACTCTGCTCCCACATCAATACTCAGGCCAGTTGCATTCTCACCCGAATTGTTGAATACCTGATAAGGAAATACCGCTGTTTCTCCTGGATCCAAATAAACGTCAGGAATTGCTTCTGCATTCACAAATGACTCTGCGCCCAGGACGTAACTAAAGCCGTGAACGGGTGATTTGATCGAAACTTGATCGCCGGAAGCGGTGTGACGAATGCGCGCTTCAATCTGGAAATTACTGGGTAATTGTAATGCGGATGTTGAATCAAGAGTGAGCTTAACGCCGTCTCCGTTTATGTCGGTGAGTGGAATGATGGTGCTGTTGTTTCTTGCGAACCACGAGATGCTGTAGCTAGATGAAAGGTCTGCGCCGGATTTCCACAATGTCGGCACACTCAGACGGGCTTGAACGTTTCCGCGATTGTCGGTATGCAACTCGGTAAACTTGAAGTCTTCTGTAGGCGGACCGAATGCTGCTGAAAGTGGCTGACAAGATCCCTGAATGCCGATCCAAATGCCCACGTCCCGAATGATCACTGGCACAAGAAACACGTCGATTGTTACCCAATATGGCGGTGAAGGATAACCAAGTCTACTTCTCGCCGTGCCTCCACAAGGCACTGCGAAATTGGTGATGTCGTAAAAGTTCCAACCCGATCCAGCTGGAGCCCCAACCCCACCGGCGCCGCCTAAGGCTGCCAAGGGTATGATGCCGTTTTGGGTGCCTGGAATCTCACCTGTACCGTCAATGAGTGTTCCCGTGTGGAAGGTTAATTGGTTGTTTACAAAATTCAGGTGATTGATGGCACAGTTGTTGGTCACCGGATAGACAAAAAAGTCCCAAACGGAGGTCGGTGAATTGCCAAACAGATACCAATCAAAGGCTAAATAGACCCGTACGTTTGGGTCAGACATATTTGTGGCGAAAGGATTGGTCACGGAAAGCGGCCAGTTAAACTCGTCTGAATGGCCAATGAATCCGTTGGAGGGTAAAGAACTACTCAAGTGGGATGCACGTTCCACGATGGTGACCACATTGTCGTCGGGGCGCAGGAATTGGAGTTGGGATGACGCGCCTGCTACAGAAGCTTGTGCGACATCTTCCCAAGTAAACTCGAGATTGAATTGCACCTGGCCGGGGCATAAATTGGTGCAGATACTGCCGGCTCCTGCCAGATTGTCATAAAGGTGGACATAAAATCCTACCTCTTTGGTAGTGGTGTTTGACCAACTGGGAATAGGCGCGTTCACAAAACTGGCCCCATTTTTATAACCACCATAGGTGGCCGAAAAAATGCTGTAATTTTCACCGCCGATATTCACGGTCGCACATGCAGGAGGCGTCAATGTGGCTACCACGTTGTTGATGGTGCTTGTCGCGCCTGACAATTGCACCACATAGGACACAAAAATGGTGTCATCCAATGTGAGTTGGTTAGATCCAACCCTCGACTGCACCGTAAATGTCTGGCAGAAACCAGACACACACCATAATGCAACCACCAAGCCACTTGATATTCTGATTGTCATGACCACTCCCGCTTATAGTTCCACGCTAAGATGAATCGATTCATGAGGCGGATTGCTGCATGTACAGACATATACACCACCTCCATGTCGGTCAACTAGCAAGTGCTGGGCCAATTGAGAAACCCCCTGCTGAGGGTATATACACAGGCAGTTAAGCTATTTTTTTGGAGATACTTATGGATTAGTTCGTTGAGGGGACGCGTGTCATTATGGAGCACATCTGCCAACTGAAGTGAAAAATCTGTAAAGTGCCTGTGTGTGTCACTCGAGCTTGAGACAAGGCTGTCGGAAGACCGCGACAAAGATGGCGCTAAAATGGCGCTTGCGCGGCAGGCAACGTTACAAGGGTAATGCGTAAACTACTTAGAACCAGTGCATTAGAGTAAGTGGTGGGTTGGCCTAGAATTTGCTCCCCGCCCCATGAGGAGTTTTTTTATGTTATCAATACCTTGGTTGAGTGTCTTCTTGTTCAATGGGGCACTCATAAAGCTAGAACAGTCGCAATTTACTTTGGAAGGAATAAAACCCGCAAGTGCGCACATTTTGTCGACAGCCTACGAAAACACGGCTGATGAAGATGTTTCAGTACGCTTGGTCGTTGATACGTGCCCTTGCAGCACTAAGTTGAACAAAGTTGAGATTCCCAAAGCTATTGGCAGTGAACTGACCATACGCAAAGGCGACCGCGACAGTTTCTTGATGGAGTTTAGGGCGCCCTTAGCAGGGGCATTTGACGATTATGTCAGTTTGAAGTTTGTCGGCTTGACCTCAGGACGTGAGGAGATTGTACGCATCGCCATTACGGGTCGAATCATACAAACGCACAAAGCCAGCCTCAATGAAGTTGTCTTTAACGACGAGTCGGGGACTGAGCCGATAGCTGTTGCAATCACCGATCTAAACGACCAACCCTTGGATATCCGAATCAATGTTGTCGACCCGCCGATTCTTGATGTGGTTGCAAAACCCGGCGAAATGGTTTTTTCGTTGAATGAACATGCATTTGCACAGGCAGGTCGACCCCTTTCAGGTACCGTGGAATACACGTACCTTTATGACAAGGTAATGGTGATGGATTCATTTCCGTTTCAGGTGAATCTTTCCAGTCCATGTGATGTGGAGCCAGGGCTCGCACTGTTTGGTCGAATCGAAGAGGATTACGATCAGATTCAGCGTGTATTCCTACACTGTAAAGACGTCGATTTAGTAGGTGTCTTGCATCAACCTGACTATGTGGCCACGAAGTTTGCCAGGATGAGGGACAAGTACGTAGTCATGATCCGGCTGACCAAGAAGCCACCACACCGATTTTCCGATGATGTGTTACTGGCTACCACCAATCCTGAACGTCCTGTGCGAATTAAAGTGACTGGCCAAGTAATGAAATGGGCAGGGGAAGGAAATCAATGAGAATCATTTTGATCGTGAACCTATCGTTTACGCTGTTGGCGCAGTTGTCGCCTAGCCTCATGAACCAAGAACGAGATGAAGAGGGTCTGGCGCTTGCTAGAGTGATGAAGCCGATGTTTGTAGAGGGCCCAAGTATCGAAGGCTTGTTGGCGATTGGAGATTTTTTTCTTGGAGACGACCGGCCCCACCAAGCGCGATACTTCTATGAACAGGCCCTTGAGATGGACCCAAAGAGCAAAGAAGCAAGAAAGGGTATCGCATCGGTCGACGACAAGCTGCGTGATCTCCGTGAGAAATACATCAATTACAGTAAGTCAGCTACAGAAAAGAATGATGTTAATGATCTATGTTCCATGGCCGCAATTGCATTCCACCAAGGTTACCCTCAGAAAGCCATTGAAATATTGGACAATGCAATGATTCGATTCCCACAGACAGCCTATGAGCCTTCCGGCTTGAAAACGACGTTTGTGCATGGTGTCTATCTGGAAGATCAGACCTTGACACGATTGGAAAAAGAACTTCATCTGGCGACCTTTGATGGAAAATTTGAAGAGGCAAGTATTCTGGCTGGCCGTATGATCTCCATTGGACTGGGCAAAAGCAGAACCATTGCTGCCATTCGTGAGTTCCAGGCCATGTTTCCCGAAAAGGTGAACGAGAAATGGGTTGGTGTGCTTTCTGGTATGTCCCGCTTTTTTGATTCACCCATGAAGATTGAGGAGTAAGGTATGAGTTTTAGATGGTTCTTAATCGTGGTGTTCTGTGGTCTTCTTTTCGCCCAAGAAACGGTGCCAGCGGGTGACGACATAGACAAAATCATTTCTGAAATTGAAGGCCAGAAGGTAACGGACGAGGACCTTGTAATAGAGGTCTTTGAACACCCATTCAAGCCAACCGATAGTCGGGAGCAATCTCTGTTTGATGAGGTCGTCGGGTATTGGCAGGCTGCGCACACCGCGAATTGGGGTCAAGTGTATACCTTCTTTTGGCAGCCGTTCAGGGACAATATGCCGGTTGAATCATACGTAAAGGCCGAGAAGGCAGCGATCAAGAGCTACAAGATTTCGAGCATTAGGTTCGTCAGTGATAGTTGTGCTCAAGTAGTGGTGAGCTACTCGTTGGAGCATCCTATGATGAATCTGTCGAATATCCCCACCAAACAAAACTGGCATCTTGAAAATGACCACTGGCGTATCATGGCTGATCCCTTCGAGAATATGATGGGCATCAAACCTCCAAACACGCCTGCAATGCCCAAGCCCTGTGATTTCTCTTCGCTATATACCCAACCGGTGCACAAGAAACGCCCACAAAACGATGATTAGCCTAACGAAACAAACCTTGTCTTGCTTTAGATATGCACGTGTCTTTGGCCATCGTGGGGTTGGGGGCCGGATGGTCCACGTTGTAATTAAGCCCACGGCTTTCCTTTCGAACGACTGCACTTCTTATGACTAGCTCGGCAATGATTGAGATATTGCGCAGTTCTATCAAGTCTTTTGAAATACTGAAATTCCAGTAAGATTCCTCGATTTCAGTTCTAAGTGATTGAATACGTCTAACAGCCCTTTGAAGGCGTTTATCGGAACGGACTATGCCCACGTAGTTCCACATGAACCATTTCATTTCATTCCAAAGTGGGTCCAGAAGGGACTCTTCATGTTCGTCTGAGTAGTTGTGATAGACCCAATCTGCGACTGCTTGGGGAGGGGAGGCGTTGTGTGATGAGTGGTTCAGCACGTAGTCGGCAGATCGGTGGGCGTACACAGCAGCTTCCAATAAGGAGTTAGATGCGAGTCGATTGGAACCATGTAACCCCGTAAAGGTACATTCACCACCTGCCATCAAGCCAAGGCAACTGGTCTTTCCGTCCAGGTCAACCCGAACCCCACCACAACTGTAATGGGCTGCCGGAACCACTGGTATTTGCTGTTTGGTTATGTCTATACCCAACGTCAGCAACTTCTTGTAGATCGTGGGAAAATGATCAACTACTTCATCCGCTGGCAGCTGGGTCATGTCCAGGAAAACGCATTCTGACCCGGTTCGTTTAAGTTCCGAATCGATCGCTCTGGCCACGACATCTCTGGGCGCAAGGTCGCGCAATTCGGGATGGTAGTTTGCCATGAAAGGTTCGCCCGCTTGATTTCGCAGTATGCCGCCTTGGCCCCTAAGCGCTTCGCTGATGAGAAACTTACGTTCAGAATGATGGTGGAGTAGGGTTGGATGAAACTGAATGAACTCCATGTTCACAACGTCCAGACCGGCTCGATATGCCATCACAATTCCGTCTCCCGTGGCTGTTCGCGGATTGGACGTATAAGGGTAAATCTTCCCAATTCCTCCCGTTGCCAGGTAAGTCATCTGAGCTGTAAAAGCATGCACCCGATTCGATTTGGCATCCAAGACATAAGCGCCGACAACCTGCGTTTTGGACGTCAATGTTTTTGATCCCGCTTCATAGACCAGAATGAGGTCAATGGCAATGTAGTCAAACCAAACGGTGATGTTGGGATGCGTGCTTGCCTTTTCTCGAAGCGCACGCATAATTTCTGCGCCCGTAGCATCCTTAGCATGAACCACTCGACGATGTTGGTGCCCTCCTTCGCGGTGTAGCTCATAGCCACCATGTTCAGTTCGAGTAAAACTCACGCCAAGTTCAACGAGCTCGCTAATTGCCTTTGGTCCCCCGTGTACCACCGTCTGCACCACTTCTTTATGGCAAAGCCCGTAACCACAATTGATGGTGTCCTCGATATGCGCATCGAAACTATCCCCCTCGGACAAAACCGCATTGATGCCGCCTTGAGCGTATTGGGTCGAACATTCCTCAAACGAATCTTTCAGCAGCAGGTTCACCTTGCGTTGGTCAGCGACCTTTAGGGCAAACATCAAGCCAGCAATGCCACCTCCAATAACCAGCACATCGCTTTGATTCGTTTGCATTACCGTGAGTGCTCCAGCATGGCCAGGAGCGCTCGTTCGGCTTGCTGTCGAATATCCTCTTGCAAAATTACTTCGGGCTTGCCAGTACGCAATGCCTGTTGAATCTTCTCCATCGTGTTGAGCTTCATGAACGGGCATGTATTGCAACTGCAGGTTTCATCTTCTGACAGTGCTGGTATGAATGTCTTGTCGGGCGCATTTTTCTTCATTTGATGAATGATTCCTGGCTCAGTGACAACGATAAACATTTGATGTGGCTGAACGACCACGTCGTTTAACAACTTCTTGGTGGAGCCCACAAAATCGGCTTCATTGAGTATGGACTCCGGGCATTCCGGATGCGCAATAACACGGGCATCTGGATACCTTACTTTGAGCTTTACCAGTTGTTTATGGCTGAATGTCTCGTGAACAATACAAGAGCCATTCCAAAGGACCATGGGCCGGTTCGTCTGTTTCATAACCCAGGCGCCCAAATAACGGTCGGGTGCGAAAATAATGGGCTTTTCTCTAGGTATCGAGTTGACGATATCGACTGCATTCGAACTGGTCACAATGATATCGCTCATAGCCTTGATCTCTGCGGTACAGTTGATGTACGTCACGACTATATGGTCTGGGTGATTCGCCTTAAATGTAGCGAACAAATTGGGTGGGCACGATTCAGCAAGGCTGCAACCTGCGTCCATATCAGGAACCAATACTCTCTTGGAGGGGTTGAGAATTTTGGCCGTTTCAGCCATGAAATGCACACCGGCAAAGAGAATTTGGCTGTGAGTTACCGATTGAGCCTTTCTTGCGAGGTCTAATGAGTCGCCAATAAAATCGGCAATGTCCTGAATCTCATCTTCCTGGTAGTAATGGGCCAGGATCACGGTATCTGTTTCCTGCTTAAGGCGCTTTATTTCAGATTCAATATCGGTCGCGGTTGCGGTCAAGATGCCTCCTCATTTACAAGCAGTGTGATGTCGGGTGCCTTGACGGAATGAGTCAGCGACCCGATGGAAATTCGGTCTAGAGTGGGATGGCAGTAGTGACTGATATTTTCGAGGGAGATACCGCCACTAACTTCAAACTCTGCTCCATTTCGAGGCCAAGAACAGGCTTCATGAACGTGAACGGGTTTGAAATTGTCGAGCATGATCAATCTGCAACCAGCGTCAAGGGCTTGACGCAATTGGTCAAAATTCTGCACTTCAATCTCGATGGGTATTTGCTTCGGCGTCCTTTCCCGGGCATATTGGACGGCTTCAGCGACACCGCCAAAAGACGCGATGTGGTTTTCTTTGATTAACACTTGGTCGCTGAGATTCATGCGGTGGTTTTGGCCCCCGCCACACAAGACGGCGTATTTATCAAAGTAGCGAAAACCTGGAAGAGTTTTTCTTGTGTCCAGTACCGCGGCGTTGCAACCAAGCGACCGCACCAAATCGACAAAGGCCTTGGTCTTGATGGCGATACCCATACCGCGTCCAAGAAAATTGAGGAACGTACGTTCAAAAGCAAGTAGGTCTGCCGAATCGCCTTGCAAATCAAATAGGACATCGCCTGATTGGATTGCTGCGCCATCGCGTTTTTTTGCGGTCACGCGCATATCTTGTTTCGCGTAAGGCTGAAATGCGTCCAAAACCGCCTGAAGCCAACACTCACCGACCATAATTCCAGATTGGCGTGTCATGACACGTGCTGAGACCCGTTTGCCTGACAAGTTTAGAGCATTTGCTGTCACGTCGCCTGCGGGCAGATCTTCAGCAAATGCGAGCCTAGCCAACTGATGGACCGATTCATTAAGCGGCTGAATGTAATCACATGCGACCATTTCTGACTCCTAGGCGTACACCTACTAAGCCTACCAGAAATTTGTGTTTCAGGTTTGCTAGTAATAGCGTTGGAACATCTGTGGTCGATTACCGTTTCGTCATCTAAATGCCCAATCAAACCATTATGGAATATTGTTGCGCGTCTCACAGTTTCATGGAGTGAAGCTCAGGAGGGATTGCTCATGCTTTTGGTGGTTGAGCGTGACCCCAAATTCACTGCGAAACTCAAACAGCATCTGAAGATAAAGGGGTTAAGGCTGTTTTTTGTAGAAACCACGCGAGATGCGGTGTTTCTGCTAGAGAATCTCAAGGCAGATTTTCTTCTCCTAGACCTCAATGCCGTCAGCGACTGGTCCGATTTGGAGGCATTGGAACAGTACGCCACGAAGGCGGATATTCCAATTCTCGTCATCGAGGGTTCGAGCCGTACCACTGAATTGGCCAAGAGAATCAAATCGCGATCGAGATTCAACTTCATTGCGTTGCCATTCAAGGTATCGCAGCTGATTGAGCGCATTGAGGCACTGCGTCGAGACAAAGACCCGCTGGAAGGAAAAACCATTGGGCCTGCTGGTCAGGAAGTTCTGCTGATGCGCAAATTGGGTGCAGGGTCTATGGGTGCTGTATACGAAGGCACCCACCAGGCGCTACATCGAAAAGTGGCTGTAAAGTTTCTCAATTCCGAGTCCGGCATAGACACTGAGTCTGGTGGACGTTTTGTGAGAGAAGCAAGAGCCATGGCCCAAATACGGTCACCTCATGTTGCGCAGGTGTTTTTTACGGGAAAGCACGAGAACACCCCGTACCTGGTCATGGAGTATATCGACGGACCTGATTTTGATAAGTACCTTCGAGCCAAAGGCAGTTTGAGTGCAAACGAAAGCGTGCGATTGATTCGGGAGATCCTCCAAGGACTAGCGGATGCACATCGAACAGGACTTACCCATCGCGACATGAAACCCGCAAACGTGATGATGAACCAAAATGGCCAGGCCGTGATTCTGGATTTCGGCCTTGTCCGCGAAGTGAGTGGCGAGTCCTTGACTCAGGCAGGCATGATACTTGGCACACCGCGATATATTTCTCCTGAACAGGTCAAAGGTAAACCCGTCGACCATCGCAGTGACTTGTATTCCGTCGGCATCATGTTTTTTGAAATGCTGGTTGGGAAACCGCCATTTCAGGCCAGTGACCTTGTTGGCCTGATGATGAAACACGTTCAGGCGCCATTGCCCCATCCCAGCGACTTCGAGAAAGACGTGGATAGGCACCTTTTTGCCATCGTCGAACGGTTGTGTCAGAAGCAACCTGAACACCGTTTTGCTTCTGCCATTGATGTCATCGAGGCATTGAACGAATGGGAAAATAATCATCGGTCACAGCTCCAGAAAGAAACAGCAGCTGTGCGGTTGAAAGCGCAGGGCGGAATATCGATCAATGAGTCCGGTTCACTGACACATTCATTCGGTAGCATGTCGGCCCCAGAATTGCCCGTGCTCCAAGTGCTCTTGAGCGCATTAAACCAGTTGCAGGCAGTCACGACTTTGGGCGAGTTTCAAAGAGGGATTGTGGAACGAGACGGGAAACGATACTTGCTCTTTTCTCATTATGGCGGTCTGGCGGCCCTGGAGCCGGCGGACGCCGATGCTATTTCCCAGTTTCACCGTCTGTCACATTCAGAAATAAAGGCTGTGTTTGAGTCCGGAGCACACGTATGATTCAAATTTCTGATTTTGACGGAATTGCTGGCTACGTTTGGGGGGCCCATTACGATCCTTCAGGTCGCACCCATCTTTCGGCTGGCGCGCCAACTGAATCCCATCAACAACTCAATCTGGTTGGAAGAGTGTTGGCGCAGGCGCCCTTCCAGATGCCCGTTGCCGATCTTTTATTTGCCGATTTCCGCCTGTTGATACGTCGAGGCTGTTATGGTGTGTTGCTGCTGGTTTGCGAACGCGATGCGAACAGTGCCTTGGTAGATGTGGTGCTCATGGAGAGTCGATCGGAGGAGGGCGACTCGTCTGTGATGTCGCTAACGGACTCCAACTTCTCGGCCGTCCAGTCTTTGAGTCTATCAACGGCACCAATACCCGGCGAGATCGTAGAGGAATTGTTGGATCTGTGGACTCAAGTTCTTGGGCCACTTGCGCGAGCCTTCGCCAAGAAAGACACCCAAGCGGCTGGCTTGGACCTTGAACAGATACAAACAAGAGATTGGTCCCGCCTGCTCAATATCCTTGCAGCACGAATTGATAACGAGGAAAAACGAGAGCATTTCTTGGATTGCGCTGTACTTTTGAAGACGCGTTTTTAGGAGAACTGAGATGAGCCTTGCCGTTAGATTTGCATTATTTACGTCCTTTCTGAGCCTTTTCGTAATTGGTGGTATCACCTATCTTTCCTATCGGATTTCCTATGGGCAACTCGAGTCTGCGATCGGTCAGCGACTGGAAGCAATTGTGCGAACAGGTGCTTTGTCCCTGGATGGCACGCTCCATGACACCATACAATCCATGAATGACGCCCAATCGCCGGCTTTCCTGGCTTTGCGTGAACAACTTCGCCGTCTAAAGGCTGCCAATCATCTGGATACCGACGTATATACGATGCGGCGTCGAGGTGAGCAGCTGGAATTCGTGGTGATGACCAACGAGAAGCCCTTCATTGGTGACACATACAGTATTCGAGAAGAAATGCTACCTACCCTCAATCGAGGAGAGTCGGCCTACACGCGGGTATACCGCGACACGCACGGTATGTGGATTTCTGCTTATGCACCCATCCTAGACCAAAATGGACAGTTTTCCGGATTGTTGGAAGCCGATATACGGGTTGAGACTTTTTTAGCCCTCCTGGCTGAACGGTTTTGGGTACTTTTGTGGAAGGCCGTTGGCTTTGCCCTGTTTGCCGTTGCCATGAGTTTTGTGTTGGCGCGTCGTGTCACGCGTAAGCTTGTCTATTTGACGTCGGTGACAGAGAAAATCTCACTGGGCAAATTGAATCAACCCATTTCCGTTCCCGGGCGCGATGAAGTTGCCAAGCTTGCGAATTCATTGGAACGCATGCGCGAAAGTCTCCGCCTTGCGTCGGAAATGATTCACTGATCTGATTTGGGGTCAATACCCAGTCGAGCTAGGCATCTGCGAAATTGGTGATAGGAAAGAGAAAGAGATTCGGCGGTTTTTCGTTGGTGGTAGCGGTTGCGTGTCAGGGCCTCAAGAATCCAGCGTCGTTCCGTGTCCGCCAACTGTTTGTTCAGGTCCATTTTGCCTTCAAGATCAGTGGGCTTCTCGGGTGGACTGACGCGATAGGGTGATGCAAAAGGGTCGAGAAAAACTTGATCAATGAGACCACCGTTTAGGCGAAACACGCTTCGTTCAACTGCGTTTTTTAGTTCACGAATGTTACCAGGCCATGAATAAGACAGCAGGGTGTTCATAGCGTCTTGCGTGAATTCTGGTGGGTCTTTTAGTCCCAACTCAACAGCCATACGGCGTGCAAACACGAGCGCCAGTAAGGGGATGTCATCGGCTCGCTCCCGAAGCGGCGGGATAGTGATAACTTCGAAACTCAAACGATCCAATAAATCGGCTCGAAATTCACCATTGGTAACCAACGTGGGCAGGTCCTCATGCGTTGCGGCGATTACGCGAACATCGAGTTTCATGGTGTCCGTTCCGCCAACCCTTTCAAATTCGCCATATTCGAGTATCCGCAGCAGTTTTTCTTGTAGTGGCTTCGTTGACTGAGCTAATTCGTCCATGAAAAGACTTCCGCCATGAGCCAACTCAAATCGACCCATCTTTGTTCGGTCTGCTCCCGTAAACGCCCCGCGTTCATGCCCAAAGATTTCCGATTCAAGCAAATCAGGTGCAAATGCGGCGCAGTTTACCGTGACACGGGGTTGGTCCCATCGATCAGACAAATAGTGAATTCTAGCCGCGACGAGTTCCTTGCCAGTGCCGCGTTCTCCGACCACAAGGACTGGACGATTGACACGTGCGGCCCTTGACACCTGTTCTAGGCAAGAAAGGAATGGCTCGGACTCGCCTAACATGCGGTATGACTCAATGAGTTCCGCTTGGGATTTTCGGTGGCTAAGCCGCTTCAATGGCACCTCGCACTTTCCACTATTTATTAGCGAAAATCGTTACATAGCCTAAGGTGGGTTGCAAAGCATTGTGATGTAAGTTGCTGGTATCAAATCACTTTGGCTAATAGCCCGATTTGGTATCACTATTGCTCTTTGAGAGACGAAACAATAGCGAGGTGACCTGATGGGTATGTTGAGCAGGATTTCCGATTTGATGAGTGCTGAGGTCAATGCTGTGCTGGACCGGGCAGAGAATCCAGTGAAGACCGTTCGGCTTTTGATCTTGCAGATGGAAGAGAAGCTACTGGAAGTTAAGGCGGCGTCAACTAAGAATCACGCCCGTTGCCGACACATAGAGCGGCACCTCGGTGAATTGGATCAAAACATCGTGAGCTGGGAGCAAAAAGCACAACGGGCCGTGGAGGCGAGTGAAGATGAATTGGCCAAGGCAGCATTGGGCCAGAAACTGCATTTGGAACGCCAGAAAGCCTGGCTGGAGAAACAGTTATCGACCGCTCAGACCTTTTCAGTGCAGTGCGACGAAGATATCCAAATGCTAGAGTCGCGTCTCAGTGAAACTCGCGATCGGTTTCGTGCCTTGACAGGGCATGATAGAAATATGTCGCGTTACGCGCCGGTGACGAGCGACGTTCAACACTCAGAAAGCAGCGAAGCCAAGTTTCGCTTCGATCAATGTGCTTATCGAGTCGACCAATTGTTGAACGAATCGGAACTCTTTCCCATGTCACGTCGTACGATAGAACAACAACTCGATGCTTTGGAACGCAAGGCAGAAGTGGACCGGGCCTTGGAGTCACTAAAGCTTCAAGTTGGCAGTGTCACTGCCTGAACCGGAGAAGAGGATGCCATGACCGTTTTTATCTTGATGATTGTTTTTGGAACACCCATCGCGATCGTCGCGTTGGTGCTTCGCTACAAACTAGTTCGATTGCGTATGGAACGCAATCAAATCGAACACACCGATGCCGAACCGCTACCCGCTAGTGATTACACGGCTTTGCTTGACCGGGCCGAGGATTTCAAACGCCGCATTACCAACCTTGAAGATATTCTCAAAGAAGAGAGGGTTTGAGGATGAAAATAATTAAAGGCCTATTTTGGGTTTGCTTTGCAGTAGCTGCTTTGTGGATGCTCTCGTTATTCCTGAAGGTGGCAGGCGTTGTTTTGGCCGTGATTGGATCGATGATTTCGGTGGTTTTGCATTTGATCAGTGCACCATGGATTTGGGCTTTAGCCGCCATAGGGTTGGTGGTTTTTTTCTGGGGACGACGAGGAGATCGACGGCACTCATGGCGGCGAGAGATGCAGGCTTTGGAGCGCGATATGGAGCGACTCAATCACTCCCTCAAGTCGCACCGAATAAGAATATAGGGGTGCCGTAATGATGACTGCTACAAGACATCGCATGGGCGTACGGGCCAGGTGTATGGCTCGATCGTCTCGGAATCGGATTTATCGATCGAGAAGCAAACGAATGTTTGCAGGCGTAATCGGCGGCATCTCAGAAAGGTTGGGAATTGCACCGGTTTGGCTGAGACTCGCGGCGATTATTCTGCAATGTACGGCGTTGCCATTTCTGTTCTTGATCTACATTGGCGCTTGTTTCTTCATGCCAAGGGAGCCTCGGCTTCATGAAACAGAATCGATACATATCCCTGAGCCACAGGTTTTGTTGCCACCGATACCGGTTGTTACACCGAACGTGAACGTCGCTGATATGCACGCGATCTTTGATGAGATAGAATCGCGAATTCGTGACCTGGAAGACTATGTGACTTCACGAGAGTTTGCGTTGAATCAGAAGTTTCTTGGGCTCAAAGCTGCTGACCCATTGAAATAGCTCGCTGGAGCATGTCTTCTTCGTCGATCACTTGGAAATGCGGTTCGATCCCCGTACCAAGGTATTGCGTATTTTGGGGAAACACCATTTTCAAGGTGGAAACCACTACCTGACCGCCATTCTGAAGTGTGAACGGTTGGTAGTGATAGCTCTGGCCCAAGGTGGATTGGCCCATAATGACACCGCATTTTGCGTCCTTCATGGCAGCGACAAGTGCTTCAGCTGAAGTGCTGGTTGTTCCGTCAACGAGGCAGTAAACCTGCAAATGTGATCCAGGCCCGGGTATTTGGTTCACATACTGGCGCATAGTTCCATGTCGGGAATGTAATTCAGCAAAGATGCCTTGCGGGAATATGAAAGATCCCAATTGAGCCAGCCCCTCATCATCTGGAAGTGCGTTTCCGCGAAGATCTAAGACGAGAAACTTGAGATTTTGAAGGTCCGACATTGCTTGACCCAAGACTCCTGGAAGATTGATGAAGCTGGGGAGCGCAAAGACACAGCCGGCTCCTTTCCTAGAATAGGCGGCTTGGGGAATGTCAAACTTGGCCGGTAGAATATTTATGGAGACGGAATCTCCGTTTTCTGTTTCAGCAATGACTGCAAGGGGCTGTTGATTGCTCAGGTAGGCCTGAGCCATATGCAAAGGTTGTTGTTTGAGCGATGTCCCGTTCACTGATACGAGATACATGTTGGGTCTGAGTCCTTCATTCCATGCTGGTGAATCTACAAAGACTGACCGGATATAGATACCCGATTGGTTGCGACTCAAGACGAGGCCCGTACGTATTGCGACGGGCCAGGGGTCAACAAGTGCTGTTTCGTTGGGTGGAATGAAGCTAGCTGAAGGGTCTGTTGCGTCCAGCACCCCTTGCAGTGCGCCGTCCAAAAGGCTGGCGATGTCTTTGTCATCAACATACGCTCGATCGATGAGATCCAGGATCTCGGGAAGGTCTTTGAGTTCCTTGTAGAGCGAGGTCTTCTTCGTTTCGTCCTGCATGGTCCAGGTACTAATCAAGCCAACCAAGATCAGTGTCGCGATAATCAGCCGCCCCATCTCAGTTCCCATCCACCCAGGTGAAGCTTCGGTCTACATATGGCTGCCATGACTTGATCACCGGTCCTTCAGTGGATGTCAGTAGTTCGACGAGTTGGTCCCAATAGGCAGATGGGCATTGACCCAGTTTTGAGGACTCGGATGCTTTGAGAAATCGCACAGTCTCACGCAAGATCATCGCCTCTGCTTCTATCTGCTCTTCAGAGGTAAGTTCAGTCAGGTGTGTGCCAGTAACTGCCGCCAAAGCAGAGTCTGGATTTTGGATCACGTCAACGACGCCACGAAAGGTTGCTTTGAGGAAACCTCGAACGAGTTGCGGCTTTTGGCGCACCAATTCTGAAGGGGCCATAATGCCCACTCCAGGAAGCCTACTCGTACCTTCGAGTAAAAGAGTATGCACTTCAATGTTTCGCTGGATGAGCCGGATTGGCTCATGGTTGATATAACCGACAATAGCATCTACAGACTTAGCTTCGAGGGCGTGAACCTGGGTGAAGCCAATAGCGATCAGTTGGACGTCCGAAAGGTTTAAGGCCAGCTGACTCAAAAGTGCCTTACACCCGAGATACGAAGAGCCATACAAACCACTAATGCCAATCCGGCGCCCACGTAAACCGTCTTGAGTAAGGATGTCGTCTCTTGCAATGAATGCAATTGGGTAGGTTTGATAAAGCGTGGCGACGTGCGTCAATTCCATGCCCTGAGATACAGCGCGCAGGAAGGCGTCTGGGTCGGCAGATGCGAAATGAAATTTGCCCATGGCGGTGAGTTTTAGTACATCAGGACCCACCGTGTAGTCCATGTTCAACTCAATGCCTTCTTCTCTGTAGTATCCCTTCGTCATGGCCACGTAAAAAGGTGTGAATTGGACATTGGGAACATATCCTGCTGCATAGGTAATGGGCACCAAATCCTGCAGTAGCATGCATAACATGAGTAAGCTCATTTTCGCCGCCTCCTTTCATGATGCCATGGCCCAATCAGAAGAGCCTCTGCGCCTGCGACTATGGAATAAAAAGCGATTCCCATGGCCGACAGTACAATGATGCTCACAAACAACATGGACGTGTCCAGTAGACCGTTGGCTTCCATGATCAAATGACCGAGACCTTCGCCTGAACCCATAAACTCGCCAACCACAGCACCCACTACCGCCAGAGGTGAGGCGATCTTCATGCCCGCGAAAATACCTGGAATGGCGGTGGGGACCTCTACCATTTTGAAAAGCTGCCACTTGTTGGCATGAAGGCTTGCCATCAACCTTCGATGAATCGAAGAAACCTGTTTGAACCCAACCATCGTGCTCATTGTTACAGGGAAGTATACTATGAGTGCTGCAACCGTAATTTTGGTTTGGATGCCTGTTCCCAACCACAACATCAATAGGGGTGCAAATGCAACGATGGGAATGGAATTGGCTGCGATCAGATAAGGCGTAGCCCATCGCTCAAGCAACTTGATTTGGGAGATGGGGTATCCCGTGAATAAGCCCGTCGCAGTACCGAGCGCGAATCCGGATGTCACTTCAATCAGCGTGACAAATGTATGCCTTTGCAGAGAGCCCGCGCGTATCAATTCTAAAAATCGAGTTGCAACGTGAACAGGTGACGGCAAAAGCCAAGGTTTAGGCTGAATGATCCAGACGAGGCATTGCCAGACTGATAGGGCGATCAAAAAGGTGAGCGTTAAGACGAAGAGCTTGTGGAGAATGCGCCCGGTCATCGTTCATCCGTCATTTGAGGCAGGTTTGGGTGGAACTGGAGGTGTTCTCGGACTGTTCGGACCGTTTCCGCGAATTCCGACTCGTGGAACATGTCTTCCGAACGTGGTCGTTTGAGCGGGATCGACAGGTCGTACACGAATCGCCCCGCCTCCAGAATCAGTATCCGATCGGATAGGATGACTGCTTCATCAATGGAATGGGTGACAAATAGAATCGTCTTGTGCGTCCTTTGCCACAGTCTTAAGAGGTTGATATTCATGTTTTCGCGCAAAAGCGGGTCAAGCGATGAGAATGGCTCGTCCATCAGCATCAGGTCCGGTTTTTGTGTCAAGGCACGGGCGATTGCGACTCGCTGCGCCATTCCGCCACTTAATTGGAATGGGAACAGGTTCCTTGCATAATAGAGACCTACTTGATGCAAGGCCTTATGGGCCTCCTCAAGACGGGTTTTTGAATCTTTTCCCTCTACGGTGAGCGGCAAGGCGACATTGGCTGCGACCGTGCGCCATGGAAGAAGGGCAGGTCTCTGAAAGATGTAAGACATGCGCAATCGGGGGTTCGCTCGATTAATGGTTCCTTGAGTCGCAGGTAAAAGGCCCATGACCACATCGAGGAATGTTGATTTTCCGGATCCGGACCTACCAATGATGGTCACGATTTCGCGTTCATTGATTTTGAAATCGAGATCCGCCAAGACTTGGCGATTGCCCAATTTGACGCCCAATGAAGCTATCTCAATGAGGGGTTGGTTCATGCCCGTATCAAGGAGCGAATTTCGTCTCTAGAAAATACGTATGGCTTGGTGCAGAAACGGCACAGCATTTCCGTATCGGAATCCGATTCTGCCATTTCCAGCAGGTCGCTTTGCGGCAATGCGGCCAAAATCCGCTTGAGGCGTTCATGAGAGCAATGACAACGATAAGAGAGTTCCGTGCTTGCCAGTTTGACAGGATGCAGTCCTTCCAGAAGTGTGTCGGCCAGGTCCCTTATGGGAATGACCGGTTCACCCAACCACTGCTCTTTCGACAAAGTGGCTAGGCGGTCTTCCAAGATCGTGAGGATGTGGTCATTTGCGTCCGGAAGCGCTTGAATCAGGATGCCTCCAGCCGCCTTGACCCCTTGTGCTGGATCCAGATCACAAATGAGACTCATGGCGGAAGGGACCTGATCGCTTTTGGCAAGAAAGCAGGACAAGTTAAAGGCCAGACTGCCTGTTTCTATTTCGACTGCGGAGGTGAATATTTCATCCGTGGTGCTCAGCCGTTTTCTCACCGTCAACAAGCCTGATCCCAGTGCCGATTCAAACCATGATCGGTTGTCTTGTGTCTCAATATCAACGTTCAGGTCGCCTGCAAAGCCTCGGGCTTCACCATCCGAATTGGCCTCTACGGTGATATGTCCTGCAGGTCCGGAACCCTCGAACTTGAGCGAAAGCGTACCTTTCGTCTTTAGTTCAGCCACCATCAATATGGCGCCTGTCATGGCCTGACTGATCAAGTGGAGGGCGAGTGGAGAGCATTGGAGTCGACGATAGGCATCGCGAGCAACGAATGTGGTGTCTGCTATGAGAACACGCACGTTGCGATCTGCATCGGTATAGCGAACAAGCACTTATCTCCCTCCAGCTGTTCGCATTATCGCGACTCACCCTGTTTTTGGCAACTCGTCAACCGCCAGGACGGCCTTTGGCAAAGAGGCCACAACCAACGTCAGATCGTCGTCCTGTTCCCCAGATGCAACAAATTCACGAACGTCAGCGAGAATGGCATCTCTCATACCTTCTGCAGATTGGGAAGCATGGGACACGAGCACTTGTCTCAGTCGATCCAAACCGTAGAGCTCACCTTGATTGGTCATTTCGTCTAGTCCATCTGTGTAGAGGATGACCTTGTCGTTGAGGTCCATATGGAATACGGATGGCTTTAAGATTTTGGCGAATACATGGTTCTTGGCTAATCCGATCGCCATTCCGGGAGGCAAGAGCTCTTGGCATTGCCCGTGAGCCACATGAAGCGCTGGGCAATGGCCGGCTCTAACCAAGGTGCCTTGGTTTCTTTGGCCATCTAGAAGCAGGTACGCCGCTGAAATAAACACGTTGGCACTAAGCGCCGGATACAGAATTTCATTAATCGACAACATGAGTTGATGGGGGTTGTCCCAAAGATGTCTCAACGCGATCAGCACACCTTTGAGCTCAGCCATGTAAAACGCTGCGGACGTACCTTTTCCTGAGACGTCCGCAATGAAGATCCCCACTTTGCCAGCGCCGACCTCCAAGACATCGTAGTAATCGCCACCCACTTGCTTTGCGGGAATACAAATCGCAGATATCTTGTCGCCGACGGCGGTTTCGTTCATGTCGGGAAGCAGGCTCATTTGGATATCACGCGCAATTCGCAATTCCTCCTCGTATTTCTCCTTTTCACGCACTTCAACCAATAGGTTTGAGATGTTGTCCGCCATGTCGTTGAAAGACTTGCTCATGGCACCGATCTGGTCTTTGCCCAGGTATGGGATACGGTGCGTTAGATTGCCTTGGGCCACCTGTTCATGGCCCACGGCGATGGTGGCCAGTGATCGGGTGATGTAACTTATGAGGTAGATCCCCAATACAAACGCGAGCAGTAACGACAGGATGAGAAAGAGTGTAATGCCCAAAATCATGTATACCTGGATTTGTTTCTGATCGTTGCCAAGGAAGTTGCGTTCCTTTACGCGTCCGATACTGGCCAACAAAGACGATGGTGATATTTCGAAAGTCATATTAGCCGAATGCTGATAAACACCGGATTTCCAGTCCAGCGCGCGAAGTTCCCAGCTGCTGCGTAAAGGCCTGAAGAGCCATCTTACAAACCACGAACCGCGTTGTTGATCAGAACGGTAACTCCAGTAGCCGTCTTGTTGATCCAGTGCGATGTTGATGTCCATCGTGTCGCGAATATGTTGAATGAATTGTGTGTCCATGGGCACTGACGCGACGACCACAATGTTGCCATAACCATTGAAGGGCCGCACACCGAAATGTTGGATGAATAGCTGATCATCACGATCGACGATGGCAAGGTGTTCTGTTCCTTCAAACCATTCGGGAAAAATGGATTGATAGCGGTCTTCTGACAGCGTGAGGAATCCGTGTAACGCAGATTCCCCTTTGTCCTTCAATGTCTCGCAGTACATGCAGATCAGCGAGTTGGATGCATTCATGGATGAGATGAAGTAGACATCCACTGCCAAATCACTATAGGCGTGACGGGTCAGTTCGGTGGTTCGTGTCTCATCAATAATATTGGCGAGTTGGATCTCGACGTTAAAATTCGCGTCCCCCACCGAAAGCAAATCCGCGGTCTTTTCCTGAACGGCTGCTGAGTATTTTGCAAGGTCATTGGACATGAGAATGATTGTGTTTTCGACGGTATTGGCGGACGTGATGCCGAACAACGCCCTTATCCCCAACACAAAAATAATCACCGTACAGCCAAGCGGGATGACAGCAAAAATCAAGTAACTCAACATCAATTTGCGGTTGAGGTAGTACCTGGCCCATTGGCGTAAGGTCACCCCCAACAACACCGCAAAGAGGATCGCGAGGCAGATTGTCAAGGCGCCGTTCACGGTGATGTCGTATCGGACTTCCGGCACTTCACCCGCGTTGAGCTGTATGTACTGACGACTGAGAAATCCCTCAGTGTTGAACCCAAACACCGTACGTACCAAAAAATAGAAGGTAAGGAGTGTGAGTCCTGGCGGCAAGAACCTGTTGGCGTAGCTCAGCCACGTGGCTTTCATGCTCATTCCACGTACCCCAATGAACGGAGCAATTCTAAATACTGCTTGTCCTCGGTGGGCGGGGCACCGGAAATGGTTCTAAGCCCATAGTCGACCGTATCGCTAGTGGCATCAAAGGCTCTTGAGGTATTTGGTTCCATGCGACGGTCAAGCGGCACGTGAAACAGATGAAGTAGTGTGGGTGCGACTTCCAGTTCGCCTTGAATAGGCGCAGAGCGCTTCAAAAACGAGGGACTGTGGAGGATCTTACATTCAATGGTTTCGTCGTTGACAAAGGAGCGGCCTGAAGTCAATACCACCAACACTGATGTTTCGGCCGGCAACCGGGTCATGAGCTGCTGCATAAACCCTGCCCGCCATTTCATGACGCCATCCATGGAGGCTAGGTTGCCGGAAGTGGCTAAGATGTCGCTCAGAGGAAAATAGGCAGCTGCCACCTTAAAATCCAGCGCAACACGAAGCAGCGTGTCCCAAACGGCGTATTCTCGCTGCACGATGGGTCCCACCGAAAGAGGCAGCGACTGGGCGAATTCGGACGCAGCTTGAACGTCAATAGGCACAGAGGTGAATGGATACTCCTGGTGATCTGCATCCCAACGTTCAGAAATAACGCCACCCTGTTTACTTTCAGCTGGAAAGGTGTGCCAATAGCCCAATGCGAAGGTTGGCAAGCCTAGGCCATCGATGATCTCCCAGACATACTTAATATGACGTGTTGAGCGGGCAGTTGGTTTAGCAATTCCCGCCTTTTTTAAGAACCAAATGACTGGCCGTTGTGTTTGGTCCTGAGGGCTTAATGCCTGTTGCATCCATACCCATTGATAATTGAGTAATGCAGCGTTATTGAACTGAATGCCCGTCCCGAGACGAGTCCAGAATTGGCTAATATCAGACTCCTGGACCGTGAATTGAGAGGACTGCCAATCCGGAAGCAACGCGGTGTAGGCATCAAATTGAGCAAAAGGCACGTCAAACCCTAGGATTAAGGCAGGGGCTGCATTCCGATTTGGTTCCAAGTCCGCTCGCGTAGATGGAAGTAGCGTTTCCACGGTGATGACAAATCCAAACACCAGCGTCATCCATAACACGTGGGGTCGTTCTCTGGGGGGACGCCTGCCAAACCAGTACAACCTACTAATGGCCAGCAAATGCAGGCCACTCACAAATGTCCAGGAAAAAAGCGCCATGATCAAGAGCAGTATGAACTTGCTTGGCCCAGTCTGGATATGAATGTTTTGATGTAGCCAGAAGTCGATTAACACAAAAACCACCATTGCCACAGGGAAACGAACATAGTGGAGCACGCTTCCTTTTTGCATGAGCCCAACCAAAGAAGAAGAGGCCATGATGACGGCAAGCACAAGGTCAATCAATAAGGAGGCAATCGGAACCGCTGCAACATAAACCGCTGAAATAACCAGTTTGTCGGTACCTCTGGCAAGCGAGCTGAAACCGATTAAGAGAGCTGTGGCAAGTGCAAACAGGGAAGAGAAGACCGCAAGGTGTCTGGCATGTGCTCGCCAACCGGGATTGGTCTTGCCCCAAAGCCAGTGACTCACTGGGCTCCGCAAGTACCCAAGTTGGCGAAGTTGCTCGCGGTAATCGGCCGACATCTCAATGTTGTGCGACGTTGCAATGAGGGCAGGCTTGCGTGCGTTTGGAAATGGGTCGCCCGCAGTTCCAACAGAACAATCCGCCCAGTTCTTTTGTAGCGCGACGAGGCTGAGCTTTCGGAGCAGCCAATTCCATGCTTCCCAGTGATTTGATTTCTCCTGTTTGAACATCTACTTCCAGACGTCCAGACGAGCCGTCATTGGGTGACGCCATTTGTTCCAGATGCGATTTGAGTTCATGCGCCGACTGATACCTTGCTTTGATGTTGGGGTTCATGGCTTTGAGGATCAACTGGCTTAGTGGTAGAGGAATTTTTGGGTTGTGATGGTGGGGAGGCTTAACGTTTCCCTCACGAGCCAGTTGAGCCATTCTTTGTGGACTGGGGTCAAAAAAGGGTAGCCGACCCGTCAAGCTCTCATACATCAGCACGCCCATGGAATAGAGGTCGGATTGCCAGACGGCACGCCCGGAGAAGTGCTCAGGAGCCATGTACGGTGGAGATCCGATGCGTGTGGAAGCATATTGGTCATCGCTGAGAAACCGAGATGTGCCGAAATCGGTGACCTTGACTCGCATATTTTGATCGACCAAGACATTTGCCGGGCGGATGTCCCTGTGAATGACACGCATCCGGTGGGCATATGCCAAGGCATCGCAAATATCAATGAACCACGACAAAGCCAACTTGATCTCAACTTGTTTGTGCGTTCTCAGGTGTTGCTCGAGAGAAATGCCGTCAACGTACTCCATGACGATATAGAAGATGTCATTTGTTTTTTCGGCGGTAATCACCGTGACGATGTTGGGGTGATTCAAAGCGGCCAGAAGCCGGGGCTCTTTGAGAAGTTTCTCAACGTCTTCGCCTTGTTTGTGGGGAATCTTGATGGCGACTTTTTTATCAATCCAGGTGTCGGTGGCCAGATAAACTGCGCCAAACCCTCCGCTTCCTATGGAGTCGACGACTTTGTACTTCCCGATTTGTTGACCCTTGAAGAGCATGATTCCGCCGCTTCGAATAAGGGGTTCATCATAACATAGCGAATGGGCTCGGTCGGTTTGCTTTATCCTTGTAAATAAGCCTGTTAAACCCTGTATTGCGCGACCCGATCAGACCAGGCTTGGGGGTCTTCTTGCCATTGCGTCATCGTTTCCCTTTGGTCCGGCGTGATCTTGTTCTGTGACTCTAAGAGTTGGATCAAATCGATGAGGCGACATAGTGAGTGGCGGGCAATCCGACAACTTGAGAAGGCACGATCAGCCTGCTTGAGGCCATATTCAAAAACTGCGGCGATCCCAAGCACATCCCCTTTGGCTTGTTGAAGTGCTTGAGCGGCCTGGATCGAGCTTCCGCCCGTGGAGATGAGATCCTCAATGAGCACGACGCGTTGGCCCGGTTCAAGGCGCCCCTCGATCTGGTTTTGACGCCCATGAGCTTTTGAGTTACTACGGACGTACACCATGGGCAAGAAAAGCGCCTGAGCTACCCAAGCCGCATGGGGAATACCTGCTGTGGCGGTGCCTGCGATCACGTGCGGCTCCCAATCATGCTCTGATATCAGTTGAATCAGACCCGAAGCGACCTGCTCTCGTCCTGCGACGTCACTGATGATCATGCGGTTGTCGCAATAGATAGGCGACCAAAGGCCGCTGGCCCAGCGAAATGGATCATCCGGTCGAATCGATACGGCACCTAGGTCAAGTAGTAACTGGGCGATTTGTTGGCTGCGTGACTTCATGGGCGACATCCTAGCATCTAAAAGAAAAGGGACCCAAGCGGGTCCCTTTATCGAGTCTTTGCCTGGGCAGGCTTTACATCATGCCGCCCATGCCGCCGCCCATGCCGCCAGCTGGCATTTCTGGCTCGTCACTTTCAATTTCAGTGACAGTTGCTTGTGTGGTCAGCATCATGCTGGCAACGGAAGCCGCGTTCATCAAGGCGTGCTTGACAACCTTAGCGGGATCAATGACGCCGGCCAGGAATAGATCTTCGTAGGTATCAGTTGCAGCGTTGTAACCGTTGTTTCCGGTCGTAGAAGCAACTTTATTGACCACGATGGCACCTTCGAGTCCGCAGTTTGCAGCGATCTGGCGCAGAGGTTCTTCCAAGGCATCGCGTACGATCTTGATGCCTTGATTGATGTCTGCATCGGTGTCTTCCAAGGCGTCCAGAGAGGACTTGGCGCGGATCAGTGTGGTGCCGCCACCAGCGACAATGCCTTCCTCAACAGCAGCTTTTGTGGCATGCATGGCGTCTTCGACGCGTGCCTTCTTTTCCTTCATCTCGGTTTCGGTAGCAGCACCGACCTTAATGACGGCCACGCCGCCGACCAGTTTGGCCAAACGCTCTTGCAGCTTTTCACGATCGTAGTCTGAAGACGTGGTTTCCACTTGAGCGCGGATCTGCTTGACTCGTGCTTGGATGTCTTCCCGACTGCCACCGCCATTGATGATAGTGGTGTTGTCCTTATCGATCGTTACCGTCTTTGCCGTTCCCAAATCGTTTAGGGTTACGTTTTCCAGTTTGATTCCCAGATCTTCGGAGATCATACGTCCGCCGGTCAGGACGGCGATGTCTTCCAACATGGCCTTACGGCGATCACCAAAACCAGGTGCTTTCACGGCAGCCACGTTCAAGGTACCGCGCAACTTGTTGACGACCAATGTCGCCAATGCTTCGCCGTCGACATCTTCAGCGATGATCAGGAAGGGGCGGCTGGCGCGAACGACTTGCTCCAGAACTGGGAGCAGATCGCGCATGTTGGAGATTTTCTTCTCGAAAATCAAAATGTAAGGATCGGCAAAACTGGTTTCCATGCGCTCTGCGTCGGTGACGAAGTAGGGTGACAGGTAGCCACGATCGAACTGCATGCCTTCAACGACTTCCAGTTCGGTTTCAAAGCCTTTGGCTTCCTCTACGGTGATTACGCCGTCCTTGCCGACCTTCTCCATCGCTTCGGCGATGATCTTACCGATCGACGCGTCGTTGTTAGCTGAGATGGTGCCAACTTGGGCAATTGCGTCGCCTTCTACGGGGCGAGATTGGTCATCGATGTACTTGATCACCGATTCAACGGCTCGATCGACACCGCGCTTGATGGCCATTGGGCCATGTCCTGCAGCGACAGCTTTCACACCCGTGCGGTAGATTGCGCGAGCCAAAACGGTGGCGGTCGTCGTGCCGTCGCCAGCTGTATCGGAAGTCTTGGAAGCAACTTCTTTTACCAGTTGGGCACCTAAGTTCTCGATTTTGTCTTCAAGTTCGATTTCTTTGGCCACAGTCACACCGTCTTTGGTGATTGTGGGAGAACCAAATTTTTTCTCGATCAAAACGTTGCGGCCTTTGGGGCCGAGTGTGACCTGTACGGCGTCGGCGAGTTTGTTCACACCGCGTAGCAGCGCGTGACGTGCATCGTCGCCGAAGGTCAATAATTTTGCATCCTTAGCCATGGTCAAAAGTCTCCTTTTCGTATTTCTATGAGCCGCGGTTTACTGTTCAACAACAGCCAGGACTTCGTCTTCGCGGACAATGATGTGTTCTACATCGTTGATTTTGACTTCGGTGCCTGCGTACTTGCCCAGCAGAATGGTGTCACCCACCTTGACGGTCAAGGGAGAAACTTCGCCATTCTCTTGGCGTTTGCCGGAACCCACTGCAATCACTTCGGCCTCTAGGGGCTTTTCTTTTGCGGTATCCGGAATGATGATGCCTCCACGCATTTCTTCTTTGGCGTCAATGCGCTTTACGAGGATTCGGTCATAAAGGGGTTTGATTTTCATAGTGCGACCACTCCTGTTAAAGTTGGCGGACCCAGACGTTGTCTGGCGCTCTTGGTGTCCGAGTGCTAATTGTAGGAGTTCAGGGAGGCACTGTCAAGAAAAAAAGAAGCAGCCAGAACGCGCAGTTAACTCTATTAAAACATGGTATTTAAATAAGAAAGAATGAAAAACATGCGGATGATCATTAAACTAATGTGAGTGCATCGCGCTCATATTCATGCGGTTGCGGCTAATGGCAGGTCACCAAATAGCCACGAGCCACGGTGACGATTGGTGTATTCGAGAAGGGTCTGGACTTCATGTTCGAGGTCTTCCCAAAGGTGGTACGCATCGGGAGTCTTTGACAGACTCGTTTGGATTCTATCTGCGTGAGCCACGAAGGCGTGGAAGCGCTTTCGGAACTGCGGTACAGTGTCCATCAGGTGGCTGATCACAGGTGCGGAATAGCCCTGCAGCAAGAGATCAGTACTTAGTCGCGTCAATGGGTGGTTCATGGTTACCTCCAGCTTCTTAGTCCACATTGTCGGCTGTTTGATGGACAGCCTGTGTCGGAAGGCGACATGAATCGGACGGACTTGGTTCGGGCTTTATTGGCTCGAACGGATCTAACGGTGGCCGAGGCGGAGTGGTTGGTGTGTCTGTTTTTTGATGAGCTGGCCCGCGGAATTGCCCAGTATGGCCACGTGGAGATTCGCGGGTTTGGTGTGTTTCGCGTGAATTCACGACAGCAGGCTGGGTTCATCAATCCTAAGAATGGCCAGTATTACCCCGCACAAACCGTCAAAACCATCAAGTTTTATCCGTCATCGTCGGTCGATGTGGATTGAATAATACGTGCAATTTCCCGTTTTGTGAGACGATGTTCGCTTGCCAATTGACGCAGTGCTTGGCTGTGGCGCATGCCCGCTTCGCGCAGTTGCGCGTAGGAAGACGGGATATCCGGTTCATTTAGCTGTTGCTCGAGGGCTCCTAGGACGAGGACAATTTCGCCACGCCAAGGATCCGTTCGGGCTGCGATCTCTAAGGCAGACCCTCTGATGACTTCCTGGTGAAGTTTGGTGAGTTCACGGCACACGGCGATGGGTGTTTCGCCTGCAAAACGTGCCAGATGGGCCAGCGTGGTCGAAAGGCGGTGGGGTGACTCATAAGCAATTGCTGTCATCGGCCATCTCGTAAGGTTTTGCAGGAGTTGTGTGCGCCCCGATTGCGTTCGTGGAATGAATCCCACAAACATGTGTGGGACGGGGGGTAGACCGCTGAGCAAAAGTGCCGTCACACCCGCGCTGGGGCCCGGTAGAACATCCACCTCAAGATCGTGCTGATGTGCCAATTGGACGAGCTCAAAACCGGGATCGGATATGCCTGGCATACCCGCATCTGAAACGTATACGACAGTGCCTGCTCCCATGAGTAGCTCGGTGACTGCGGCAAAATCGCGCTCACTCGAATGCGCATGAAACGAACGTAAAGGACGGCTGATGCCGAGGTGGTTGAGGAGTTTGCGTGTATGTCGGGTGTCTTCAGCCAAAATGTGTGAGGCCGATTCTAGGGCGTCACGCAAGCGGACACTAATGTCGCCCAGATTGCCGATGGGGGTGGCTGCCAGAATGAGTTGAGCCATCAGGTAGATCCCCAATTCAGACAGCGTTCAGCAAGTGAGGGAGGGAGCTGTTCCTGCCAAATGGGTGGAGGGGGAATGCGAATCGATGTTTCGGGCAACTTCCCATAAGCAGGCCATGAGAGCTCACCGCAATGTAGCTTCATGCCGTATGCCGCAACGACACCGTAAAGATGGTCGCCGACCAGCGGACATTCAATGGCTTGGCAGTGAACGCGGATTTGATGGGTCCGCCCGGTAACGGGCTGCGCTTCAACCAACAGCAGACCATGCTCTTCTCCGAGGTACGTGATGATGGTTTTCGCTTTCTTACCCTGAGGCGACGTAACGTGAATGGTCGGTTTACCCTTCTCGCGTAAGGGCGCAATAGGCATCTCCACCGTGGTTTGATGATCGTTGAATGGCCAGGGACCACGAACTAAGGCCAAATAACGCTTGATCACGCGCTTCTCGGAAAAAAGTTCGGCGACATCTGAGTTGAGCGACGCGTCTGTTGTAAAGCATATGAGACCCGAAGTGTCTTGGTCGAGTCGGTGGTGCAACCCCACGTAGCCACCCAGATGGCGCTTGAGAAGTTCGTAAAGACAGTTGTCATCGCGATCACGACTACCCTGCGTAGGCATGCCAGATGGCTTGTTCACCACAACTATCCCGGACCCGTTGTGGACGATGGCTTTGGGATCAAGGACCATGTCTCGTTTGACAATTGGAGCATGGTAGTACACTTCAACCGATACGCCAGGCCTCAATGGCGTATCTGCTTGCTTGTGGCGTTTACCCTTGAGGTAGGCGCCGCCTATCTGAATCAGCGTTGTGACATCTGCCTTTGGTAGCTGCGACATGTCTGCGATGGCATCCAAAAACGTTTGGTTCTTGCGAGTGACCGACTGTTTGTAAATCAAAGAACTTTTCCCTCTCGCCAGTAGTGTACACTAGCGCTCATGAAGTATGGTTGGATCGCAATCTTGTGTGTGTGTGGCTGCAATGCGCCCGTGACTCCACCCAATGAAAAGCAGCAACTTTCAGATCAATATGGCAATTTTGAGTTCCCCCAAGAAGTGCTGGAAAGAGCGCCCAATATTCGCAAGCACCTGTTGCAGTTGTTGCATTTTGATACGCCTACATTCCAGGTAAAACCACAATTCGCATTTATCGATGACGATGATTTGGTTCAGGGTCCTTTCAGTACTCTGGTGACGCACTACACCTACTTTCATGTGGTGTTGCGGCGGGAAACGGAAGTTGTTTGGACGGGAAGCCTGATCATGGATCCAGACAGGGGTGTGGGGGTCAGTTCAAAATCTGGATATCAATGGGACATCATTCCAGAAACAGATCATTACAGAATCGAGTTGGCCACACGCCAAAATCAATTCACCACGAGTCTTGATCGCACAATAGGGGACTCCGAAACGGGGGAATTGGGCGATCTGAGTGTGTATGTCACGCGGTTCGTATTGCCCAACGAACACCTGTTCACTTCACCCAAGACTCCGGAATAAATTTGATTTGACCAAATTGGATCTTGAGTATTTCCTTGGATTCTGGATCAAGGTAGTACTGGTCAAATTCGGTTGGGGCTGTGACGGCCTGGAGTTCATAGTGCAACACAGAATAGGCTGTTCCATCCTCATATAAGGTCTCCGGACCCAGGTACCGAACAGTCACAGGCACAATCTGTCCAGCTGACTCAAGCAAGATGGGATAGGTGCGTTCCTTTCCAGGCTCGGTGAGGTCACCTGCATACATTAATGAAATGAGTTCCACATAGACGGGGCCATTTCGGGTAACGACCTGGGTTTGGGGCGCCTGCTGACCGTGGCTTGTCTCGATGGTGATCTGATCGCCTTGCACCGTACTACGGACATGTGTGACCTCGTCGTTAATCACGCGTGTTGTTTCAGATTGATATAGGCTGAAGTCCTTGTGCAATAGGGCTTTTCTTGTGGTACGCCTGTTGGAAATGTTCCCAATTGAATGAAGGGTAAGGCTGTCGAATCGAAAACCCTTAGTCCCGTCGCTGAGTGACGTGTTTTCCAATCGGTAGGTGAGTTTGAGTGTGCGTTTGCCGGCATCAAATCCGGCAAGTTCGGTTTCAAAAAGAGGACGAGTGCACCCGTGAAGTCCGAAAAGCAAAAAGATAACGGTGAGACCGCTGAGCATCAACTTAAATCGGAACCTCAAAGTGGACCTCCAAATGGTGTTGGGCGAAGCCTATCATAATACCTATGGTTGTTGACGTTACAGGTGCCCTGCGTTATCTTTAAGGCATATAAAATCCAAGGTTTAGCTATGGCTGCGCAAAAGCAGAAGAAAATCGGCGAACAACTCCTTGAAGCTGGACTGATAAGCGAAGCGCAACTTCTTCGAGCACTGGAAAGGCAACGCAACTGGGGGGGACGACTTGGCTCTAACCTGGTCATGATTGGCGCTCTTTCTGAAGAGGCCCTGCTCAGGTTTTTAGCGGGAAAAACGGGCATCAAGGAATTGAACATTGCCGAGATCGAAATCGGCGCAAATATGATTCGCAAGATCCCGCAGAAGGTCGCTGAACAATTCCACATTATTCCGGTCTATATGAAGGATAAACGCACATTGGTGGTTGCGATGGTCGATCCTACAGATCTAAACGCCATCGACGAAGTTCGCTTCATAACCGGTTTGGAAATCGAACCAGTCATTACCTCCTATTCATCCATCCTGCAAGCCATCCACAAATATTATCTGGGCACGCAACTACGCTCTCAGCCTGATCGCGAAATCGTTATGGACGATGGGTACGCGGGTGCCTCAATGGAAGACCATGGGGGCGTGTCCGGGGTTGAGGATCCAGATATCATCATTTTTGGTAGACAGTCGAATGCCGAAGAAGCCGAAAACGGAGCAGAGGCCGGGGCGGATTTTGAATTTGACACCTCGTCGGACCATTCCGAAGCGGAAGTTATGACCCCAGCTGCGATTCCGTCATCGGGCGATTTGGATCAGTTTACCGAAGAACAGCGAATCTTTGGCATGTACCAAGTGCTGCTGCAAAAACGCGTCGTGACCGAAGCTGAGATCGCCCAAGAATTGACTCGGTTGTGGTCACTGGGAAAACTCAAGTGACCTACGATGTGATCTTGTGTGACGGTACATGGTTGCGCGGCGTTGATAGCGTACCCGAATCATCCGTTCGAGCGGTCATGTCACATCATTGGTGGATCAAGACCTTTGTTCTAGGCAGTTTTTTGCGCAGCTATTGGGCTAAGCATCATGGTGCCCGCTACTCGTTTTCAAACACCTCATCTTCATCAGCAGCGACGCGATAGGTCTCGGAGAACCAGTGTCCCAACTCTGCGGCTCTGCACCGCTCTGAGCAGAACGGGCGATACGGGCTCTCGTCGCACCAGATGACTTCCTGGCCACATTGAGGGCAGGCCACCTTGACCGTCACCTCACGATTCCCCGTTCGCTTGTCTCAATGAATTTGACCAAATACTGCACTCTGGGACAGCTGGCATAATCCTGCTTCAACTTTTCCAGCGCATCAATCAAACGAAGTTGTCTTTGAAAAAGGGTTCGGTAGGCGGATTTCAAATTCTTGACTTCAGTTTCAGTAAAGCCAAGGCGTTCCAAGCCGATGTTGTTAATGCCATAGATTTTGGCGCGATTACCGACTGATTTCACGAAGGGCAAGGCGTCCTGGGTGATCACTGAATATCCGCCAATAAAGGCGTAATCACCCACGCGGCAAAATTGATGGACACCCGAATAGGCACCTATGGTGGCATGGGATCCCACATGGACGTGGCCCGCCAACGTGGCAGCGTGTGAAAAGATGGTGTGGCTGGCCACCTCGCAATCATGGGCCACGTGAGAACTCACCATGAACAGGTTCTTGTTGCCAATAGTTGTCTGACCGCCGCCCTGTTCGGTTCCTCGGTGGATAGCACATTGTTCGCGAAACACATTGTCATCGCCTATGACAGTGGTGGTTTTCCCGCCTCCGAATTTGAGGTCTTGGGGCTGTACCCCAATGGTCGCAAATGGAAAAACCTTATTGCGATCCCCCATCTGTGTATAACGTCCGATATAAGCACTTGCCATGAATTGGCAATCTGATCCAATGGCCACGTCGTCTTCAATAACACAGTAGGGTCCTACGACCGTCCCAGAACCAACCGTAACGCGTTGGCCAATGACCGCTGTGGGATGAATAACAGGATCACTCATGTTTCGTCTCTTTTGACTAGAATGGATGCAAACTCAGCTTCTGCAACCAATTCACCATCTACAAATGCCTGCCCTTTAAGGCGACATACTTTACGACGAAAATAGAGCACATCGACTTCCATGCGCAATTGATCACCGGGAACCACAGGCCTACGGAATTTGACCTTATCGATGCTCATGAAAAAGATGACGTAGTCTTCGATATTGTCGAATTCCTGCATAATGAGCACGCCACCGGTTTGAGCCATCGCTTCCACAATCATGACACCGGGCATGACTGGTCGGCCGGGAAAGTGGCCCTGAAAGAACTCCTCGTTGATGGTGACGTTCTTCAAACCCACGATTCTTTGAGCCTTCTCCATCTCGACAATGCGGTCCACCAGCAGCAATGGATATCGGTGGGGCAATAACTTCATGATGTCGACAATGTCAATCTTATGATCCATGGTTTTTCTCCAATTCAGCGATCCGGCGTTTCAGTTTATCCAATGATCGAATGTTTGCAAGCTGCCGTTGATAAGAAATGTGGGGCACGGCTGGATTGCCGGCATAGGTCCCAGGCTGGTCAATATTCTTGGTCACCACCGATTTGCCCATCACAAGCACACCGGCAGCGATATCCACATGGCCATTGACCCCAACCTGACCGGCCAATATCGTGCCATTCCCAATCCGAGCACTTCCCGCTATGCCACATTGGGCAATGATCATGGCGTGTTCTCCAATGGTGACTCCGTGTGCTATTTGAACCAAGTTGTCGATCTTGGTTCCCACGCCCACGCAGGTGTCTTTGATGGCGCCTCGATCGATGGACACGTTGCTGCCTATTTCCACATCTGCACCAATGACCACGCGGCCGATTTGGGGTATTTTGACGTGTTGACCTTTGACTTGCGCATAACCAAAACCATCTCCGCCAATTACGGACTGAGCATGAATGCGAACCCGATCGCCAATCACACAGTTAGGGTAAAGCACAACGCCTGGAAACAGGTGAACAAATTCCCCAAGCTGGCTGCCGGCCCCAATGACACAATGGGGTTCTATGACACAGTGCCGGGCTAAGACAGCGCCTTCTTCGACGACAGCAAAGGCTCCTATGTGACAGGTGGGGTCGACAGATGCCCGTGCAGCTACATATGCGCTCGGATGTACGCCGGAATGATACGCCCGCTCGGGATGAAGTACGCTGAGAATTTCCCCCAACTTGGCGTAAGCGGCGGGAGTCACCAACTGGAGAACTCCCGCCTCTGGAACCACTTTCTCTACGAGCACCGCACTGGCACCTGTGTTCAGGATTTGCTGGCGGTATTTGGGATTGGTGAGAAAACTCAGATCCCCTGATTTCGCTTCGTCCAGGGCTTTTACGGCTTTGATCTCGTGGTCGTTAATTGAACCGTGAGGCCTGAGCCCGAATTGCGAGATCAGTTCAGAAAGAAGCAAGCCCTATTCTGCGCTTTCGTCGTACTTCTTGATGACTGCATCTGTAATATCGACTCGTGCATTGAAATAGACCAAGTTGGACTGGGGTCCGTGGTTGATGATGATGTCTAGTTTCATTTCTTCAGCAACCGCCTGAATCACGGGACCTAACTCCTTGCGGAACTTGCTCAAGGCGTCGTTCAAACGGCGATCACTTTCCTGCTTGGCATCTTCCTGCATGCGCTTGATGTCTTTTTCAAGATTCTGCAGTTGAACGACCATCTCTCTGCGCTTGTCTTCGCTGAGACTGTTCACTTTGTTTTTGTAGTCTTTTTCCTTGTCTGAATATTCGCTAACGCGCGCTTGAATTTCGTCCGACTTTTGTTTGCCGAATTGTTCGAACTCCTGGAAAAAGCGTTTGCCCTTGATGGACTCTTGAATCACGATGTCGGCGTCCACGATGCCGATCTTGACCGGGCCCTCTTGGCCAAATGCAGGAATCAGGGTAACCATGCCCAGAACTGCAAATAGTGCTTTCATTGTATACCTCTCTCGAATGGTGATTAAAACGTGGTTCCGATGGAAAACTTGGGTTCTCCACCTTTCTCGTCGAAGGGGGTCTCCACGAGTTTGTAGGCGTAGATCAGGCGAAGGGGTGCCTGAAAAACGGGTAAGCTGAATCGCATCTCCAAGCCGGTCGACATGGCTAAGTCCGAATCAAACCAGTCCTCTTCGAGCCCAAACACCTGGCCGGCATCGAAGAACATAACAAAACGGAATTGATCCGAAACCGGAACGATGTACTCCAAGTTGAACTGGAAAGACTTGTCGCCGCGTAGCGGAGTGAGACTGCCGCCGAAGTTGGTGACCGGTCCCAACAGGTTACGGCGATATCCGCGCACGGACTCTTCGCCGCCAAGATAAAACAGCTCGTAGTAGCTGGGTCGCTGGTCCTCGAAGGTATCCATCAATGACCCCTCAACATTCACGCCGAAAAATGTTTTTTTGAATGCCTTGAAGTACTGCGTGCCCCCCAGGGAAAGCTTGTAAAACAGGGAGTCCCCTCCTGTTTGCCAACCTGCCAATTCCACAGTGGTGGAGAGTTTGTGGCCGCGGGTTGGAAAGAAGGGATGGTCGGTGGTGTCGAAGGTAAAGTTCTGCGTCACAGATGACGTGAGCAAACCATTCACGGGCTGGTAGATCGGTGATTGCACCCTCGGAATGGTGACTTCCGTGAATTGATAGGAAATGGAATAACGAGAGAACGTTGTGGGACGGAAACTGAGACCTGTCTGGAAGCCAAAGTTGTCTTGTTCAAAACCAAACCAACGGGTCTTGGTGTCGAAAATCCTCGCTGAAAAGCCGCGTGGTTTATCAAATAGCCAGGGCTCGACAAACGTAAGATCGTAGGTGTCGGAGATACTGCCCAACTGGGCCTGCACTTTGACGGTTTCACCACGACCCAAAAAGTTCAACGTGGAAAAACTGAGGAAACCGTTGCGACCTCTGAAATCACTGTAACCGATACCAAAGTTCAGTTCATTGACACCGGATTCCTGTCCTTTGATCGTGATGTTTACCTTGTTCTCATTGGGGAGCGGTTTGACATCAGGCTGATCGTGGGTCACGTCAAAAAAGCCCAGCTGATTGATACGCAATAATGAGTTTCGGAAGTAGTTCAGACGAAATACATCGCCTTCTCGGATGAGGACCTCACGTCGCAGCACCTTGTCTCGTGTCGTGATGTTACCCGCAAAGCCAATTCGGTTGATGTAGATCTGTTCGTTCTCAATGACTTTGAATTTGACGTCTACAATGTTCTCATCGCGGATTTTGACGTCTTGTTGAATGGTGTAATACAGGTAACCCGTATTGTTGTGCAGTTCTTCGAGGTTGGTAATCCACTCGGTGACCTTGCCCAGGTCATACACATCGCCTTCCACCATCGGAAACATAGCTTGGTAAATGGGTGTCGGGATGACCGTATTGTCTTCAATCGTCATCTTGCCCAGAAAATAGGGTTTCCCTTCGAAGACAGGTATCGTCATCGTCATACGCAGATCTTCTTTGGGGTTCTTGGCCTTCTTCAGGCGCTCAATATTCTTGCGCTTTTGTCTCTCTGAAGTGTGGTCCTCAATATCAAACTGAGGTGTACCAAAGAGGATGTCTTTGTAGCCTTTGGCCCAGTACTTCTTCTTGAGTTTTTCTAAGTCCTCGCCGTATTTTTCTTCGTTGAACACATCGTGTTGCGTCAGCCAAGAGAACCACCAATGTTGTTTGGTTTTTCGCATGGTTCGCCGCAACTTTCTGTCGCTGAACTGAGTGTTCCCATCGAAGTTAATATCGTATATGCGTACTTTGCTACCCTCAAAAATGTTAAACACAACACGTGCTGTGCCGGCCTCTAGTCGCTCAAGTGCATAGGTCACCTTGCCGTTGCGCAGGCCTCGGTCATCCAAAAGCGTCTTGATCAGTTTTCTGATCTCGTTGACCTTGCGATAGTCCAGCGGCGTGTCCTCTGCAATAGTGAGTCGTTCCTCTTCGATTTTGTCGGTAATCGTTGATTTGCCGATCTTGCGGTTGCCCCTGATATCGACTTCAGTGACGATGGGCAACTCGCGCAGGATGTACGTAAGAATGACACCCCCATCCTCGGCAGGCTCCGTCTGGACACCGATGTTCTCGAACAAACCCGTATTCCAGAGTTCCTTAATGTCTCGCGTGATCGTGGGCTCGTCCACGGCCTGCCCGGTTTTGGTCGTTAACCGATACGTAATCGCTTCATCAGACACCCTTCGGTTTCCGAAAAATCGGATTTCCTTAATGATGTCTTGAGCGAAACTGGGCAGAATAGTCAGGAGGATGCAGCACACACCAAGTTGTTTTAGCTGCTGCATTCCACCTCCTCCTGAGTGACCATGCCGTTGGTTGGGATTAGCGTGGGGATAAGTTCGTTTTCGACTAGCTTCATTTGCACTGTCCCCTCGACTGCTTCGTCAGCGCGGACGATGAGTTCGGCCAAGGGATCCTCAATATGTTTTTGGATAATGCGCCGTAACGGGCGCGCACCATATTGCCGGTCTTTGTTGGTCAAGTCAAGCAACCAGCTGTAGCATTCGGGTTCCAAAACCACCGAAAGGTTCTTTTTGGCAAGTGTCTGGTTCAATTCGCTCACCAACAACTCGCATACCTCGCGGAGGTTTTCTTCCGTCAACTTATTGAACACGACGATTTCGTCAATGCGATTGATGAACTCGGGCCGGAATATGCGTTTGAGTTCGCGCAGCGCCTCGGACTTCATGTCGCGGTCCTTCTGATCCACATTCCCCGTCAGGCCTAGCGGCTTCTCAGCGACAATCTGTTTGGAGCCCACATTGCTCGTCATAATGATGATTGTGTTCCTGAAATCAATGGTGTTGCCAAAGGCGTCGGTAACCTGTCCGTCCTCGAAAATCTGAAGCAAGATGTTGACCAAGTCGGGGTGTGCTTTCTCAATTTCGTCGAACAACACGATGGAGTAGGGGTTTCTTTTTACTTTGTCAGTTAACTGCCCCCCCTCTTCGAAGCCCACATAACCCGGAGGCGAGCCAATCATTTTGGAGACCGAATGCTTTTCCATGTACTCGGACATATCGAATCGAATCAGGCACTTAGCGTCGCCAAACAGGAATCGAGCCAGTTGCTTTGACATCTCGGTTTTACCCACGCCCGTGGGACCGAGAAACAGGAACGAGCCCATGGGCCGATTGGGGTTCTTCAAACCTGTTCGACTGCGCCGAATGGCTCTACTGACAGCCGAAATGGCGTCATCTTGGCCCACGATGACCTTATCCAAGTGCGTTTCCATGTCTGCGAGTTTCTTTTTGTCTTCTTGCTTGAGCGCAGTTACAGGCACGCCTGTCCACGAGCTGACAACCTGCTCCATTTCACCCAGCGAAACACGCAAGATCTGATCTTCCTTAAAGGAGCTCTGTTTTTCATCCTGAATCTGTTTGCGCAGTTTGATCTCAAACTCCCGCAAAACTACAGCCTGTTCGAAGTCCTTGTTGACAACTGCTTCATTCATTTCCTCGCTGACACGGCGTAGGTCTTTCTCCAGGTTCCTGATGGTCTGAGTGTCGGCCGTATGGGCCAATTTCACCATCGCACCAGCCTCGTCCATCAAATCCAGTGCCTTGTCGGGCAACGATCGGTCCGTGATGTAGCGATTGGACAGGTAAACTGCCGCTTGAATCGCGTCGTCATCGTAACGGACACGGTGAAAGGCTTCGTAGTGATCGCGCAGACCAAACAAAATGGTCGTGGCCTCGCCTTCGTCCGGTGGATGCACATGGACGGATTGGAAGCGGCGAACAAGGGCACGGTCCTTCTCAATGTACTTGGTAAACTCTTTGTGTGTGGTGGAACCGATACATTGAATCTCGCCTCGGCTCAGTGCCGGCTTCAAGATGTTGGCAGCATCCAGTGAACCTTCAGCTGCACCCGTGCCAATGATGCTGTGAATTTCGTCGATAAACAGGATGACGCTCGAATCCTTGGTCGCTTCAGCAATGATTGATTTCAATCGTTCTTCAAATTGGCCCCTGTACTTGGTGCCCGCCACAATCAGCGATAAATCGAGTGCGAAAATGCGCTTGTCCATCAAACCAATGGGCACGTTTCCCTGAACGATTCTCTGAGCCAAACCTTCAACGATGCTGGTCTTACCTACACCTGGTTCGCCCAAGAGGATCGGGTTGTTTTTGCGGCGACGGGACAGGATTTGAATGATGCGTTGAATCTCGATGTCACGTCCGATCAAGCGATCAAACGCACCCCGTTCAGCCAGTTCAGACAGGTTCCGACTGAACTCAGAGAGTAAGGGGTGTTCCTTCTTCTTTTTGTTGATCTTCTCCTCTTTGAGGATGTCGAGAAGGATCTCCTTGGCACGGTACAGATCCGCGCCCATTTCAATCAACAGCTGCGAGGCAAAGGCATGTTCATCGCGAAGCACGCCTAGAAGAATATGTTCCACACCCACGTATTTATGGTTGAGAGACATGGACTCCTTCATGGCGTAGTGCAATACGCGTTTGGTCTCTTCACTCAGCGGAATTTCAACCGAAGTTGACACCTGCTTTTTGGGCAGATTCTTGGAAATAATGCGTTCTTTGAGTTCCTGGACGTTAATGCCCATTTGCTCCAGGATCTGGATGGTCGTTTTCTCCGCTTCGCGCACCAGTCCAAGTAGAAGGTGCGCCGACGTGATGGTACTGGCACCAAACTGGGACGCCTCATAGCGGGCGAAAAAAAGAACCCTACGCGCCTTGTCGGTATACTTTTCAAACATCGGTATCCCCCTGTTTGGTGGCCGTATTCTGAGCCTCTTCCAGCTGAATTATTCTATCACAGCGCTGCGATAGACCCGGGTTGTGCGTGACCAGCAGACACGCAATTTGGCGTTCACTTTGGAGCTCACAAAGAAGGTCAAAAATTCTGTCTCCTGTGGCCGCATCCAAATTGCCTGTGGGCTCGTCGGCCAGGATCAACGCCGGCTCCACCACCAGGGCCCGTGCAATGGCAACTCGTTGTTGTTCCCCACCACTCAATTGGTTAGGACGGTGGTGTAGTCGTTGGCCCAGTCCTAGCCGGTCCAGAAGGGTCATGGCTCGGGTGCGGCCGTCGTCACTATTGACGCCCGCTATCAGGCATTTGAGCCAAACGTTCTCCAAAGCCGTGAATTCTCCGAGCAACTGATTGAATTGAAAAATGTATCCGATCTCTTTTTGACGGAATCGGTCCCAGTGGGTTGCGCGCCAGTTCCGCGTATCTTGCCCGCGAAAGGTGATGTTGCCGGAATCAGGCTGGTCCATGCCACCAATGATGTTGAGCAGGGTGGTTTTGCCGCTACCGGATGGGCCCACCACGGACGCCAGCTCTCCTGCTTGCAGCGACATGTGCAGTGACTGCAGAACGGGCACACTTTTGTGGCCGCATTGGTAGGACTTGGTGATGTCCCTCAGCGATAAAAGTTCACTCATAACGAAGCGCTTCCACAGGATCGAGGTTTGCTGCCTGGAACGCCGGATAAATGGATGCAGAAAACGCAATCAACAACGAGCCAATGGCCACTGCTGCCACTTCAATGGAATGCACCTCAAACGGCAGATAGTTCAATACCTCATACACGTCGGAGTCCAATTTAAGCAGTTGGGTGCGATCCGCCCAAATCGAGAGGCCCACACCCAGTGCAGTGCCCAAGAACGTACCGATCACGGACAGGGTCATGCCATGACGTACGAATACGCCAAGAATCATCCTTCGAGACGCACCCATGGCTTTCATGATGCCGATGTCCCGATGTTTCTCCATGCTCAGCATGATCAGTGCGGAGACCATATTCAACGCCACGATCATCATGATCAACGAGATGATCAGGGTGGTTCCCCATTTTTCGAGGGTCAAAGCATGGAGCAGACCTGCATTGATATCTCGCAGGTCGATGACCCGCGCACTTACCGGCATATCAGGATGACTGCGCAGGTAGGTTTTGGTGGCGTCCAGGGTGCGAATATCTTTCAGTTTGATTTGGATTTGCCCGATACGGTCCGTGCCCATCAAGCTCATGAACGACTCGATCAACACATAGGCGCTCATTTGGTCCAGGTCCGAACTGCCCGTTCTGAAAATGCCGACCACTTCGAAGGCCTTCTGCTTCAAATTGCCGGCACGCATGGTCAAGGACGGACTGGCAATCTTAGGGACCATCAAACGCACCATATCGCCTTGGGTCACACCTAATTTTCCAGCCAAGTCGTAACCCAACACGATGCCGGGCCGTTCCAGATCACTGCGTTCGAGTTCCTCGAGCTGGCCCAAGACAAAGTGGCCGAGGGATTCGTTGACCTTGGATTCCTGGTCAGGGACGATGCCCTTGACTTGAGCTGGTGCCACCATCTGTTGACCGCGAGTGATCAACGACCACTCGCTCACCTGAAACGAAATCGCCTCCACACTGCGCACCTCGTCCAGAACCTGTGCAATGGCTTCGAGGTCGGCTGAGTCGAAGCCCGGTTCACTCCAGTCGATGTGTGTCACGGTTAACAGCCCGGTGGAGCCGATCAAACTGCGCAAGAACGCACTGCGCATACCGTTATGAACGGAAAGACCTATGTTCAATGCCGCTACACCTAAGATGATACCCAGGGTCGTCACCAAAGAGATCACACCGATGAAGGCTTGTTTCCGTTTGGCCTTTAGGTATCGACGGGCCACAAAGGGCGCGAATCTCACGATGACGGCTCGAATCTCTTGGGTGATTCGGACCCAATCAACGTTTCTCTCTGTTTGAACAGTTGTGACAACGATTCGAAACAGGCTTCGAGCAACGATCGCTCGGTCGACTTGCAGGTCAATCGGGTAAAACTTCCCTTGCCAATGCCTTTCGGATATGAGCCAATCTCGACGCCTTTGTGTAGGCGTTGCTGGTCTTCGAGCACCGCTGCAAAATCCGACTCGGATTCGGACGTATCGACGGCTGCATAGAAAAGCGGCGGTTGGGCGGGTAAGACGCTCATCAGGGCCTCAAACTTGAGTAAAAAAACTTCGGGCAATCCCGGAAGTGCAAAACAATTTCCCACCTTGATCAAGGGCCAATGGATGTGATCGGTATGAATCAGCTCCACCGACGCGGGTAGCCGAGCCATGCGCAAATGTCCGTCGTGAAGCCTGGCGCCATAATAATCGCGCATGATTTGCACCAATGCCTCACAGGTTTGAAGGGGCTGGTTAAAGGCTTCCGCGTAGGCTGCCATGGTCACGTCATCGTGAGTGGGTCCTAAGCCTCCTGTGGAAATAACCCACTGGTGCCTGGCGGAAAGGGCCGTCAGAGCCTGCGCGATCTCATGGATACCATCGCTGACAATGCGCACTTCGCCTACCTTGTGACCACTGGCACCAAAGCGGCGCAACATGTGACTCACATTGGTGTCCTGTACCTGTCCGGACAACAGTTCGTTACCAATTACGAGTATGGCGATCAAGCGGCACCTCTAAACAGGATCTGCATTATAGCCCAGTACAACCGACGCTCAGCGCGTCAAGCTGACGTGGTTGTACCGGTGAAATCCGCAGCGCGTTCAGCGAAAACCCACAACAGACGGTTGTTCGAGCTCAACTGAGGCCATGGCATACTTCATGCTCACCTGGCCGTTGACTAATTAGGCGTCTTACGCCAAGGAGGTTACGCATGTTTCGATCTCTTTTTGTGGTCACCCTGTGGAGTATCTTGAGTTTTGCCGGAGGCAAGCCTGCGGTTGTCAGCGAAGTCAAACAGGTGGGACCGTCTATCGCGGACTTGGCCGAGGCACTCAGCCCAACTGTGGTTTATATTGAGAACATCAGCCGCGGCAGTGGGCAGAATAAGTCGCGTACACCGTTTCACGATTTTTTTATAGACCCTAATGCGCCACGCGTGGGGTCCGGCTCTGGTGTCCTGGTCACAGCCAATGGGGACATCATCACCAACCACCATGTGGTGGAAGGTGCTGACGAGATCCAAGTCACATTGACCGATGGTCGCGTGTTCGAAGCCGAAATCGTGGGTTCGGACCCCGAAATCGACCTGGCTGTGATCCGCATCGCGGCAGACAATACAACCTATGCCAGTTTGGGTACTTCCGAGTTCGTCCGGGTTGGTGATTGGGTCATGGCCATTGGTAATCCGTTAGGGTATCGCTATACCGTGACGGCGGGCATCGTCAGCGCCTTGGGACGTGGTAGCGGGTTGAACGTTATTGAGAACTACATTCAGACCGACGCCGCCATCAATCGCGGGAACTCCGGTGGGCCACTTATCAACATGAAAGGCGAGGTCATCGGCATCAATACTGCCATTATCGCCTCTGGGCAGAATATTGGTTTTGCCGTGCCAATCGACCTGATCCGACCCTCCTTCCAGCAAATTGTGGAGACTGGGAGCGTGGCGCGAGGCGCGCTAGGTGTGAATCTTCAGGAGTTGTCACCAGAGTTGAAAGACTATTACGGTACCAACCAAGGTGCCTTGGTGTCGGCTGTGCCTGACGGGCCCGCTCAAAGGGCGGGTATCAAGAAAGGCGATCTCATCGTTAAGTTCAACGATAAAAACGTTGAAAGTGTGTCCCAACTCATCGCCAGCGTGGCTGTCAATCGTCCTGGAGAGCAGGTGAAAGTGACCGTCTTGCGAGATGGCAAACAGCACGACTATGAGTTCAGATTAGGTGATCGGAAACGCATCTTTGCATCGTTGGCCGGCGACTCCCCCGAAGGGGGTGATGTGGAGACGGTTGACATGGTCAAACTCGAACCGCTTGGACTGGAATTGAGACGTGTCGACGACTCCGGCAACGAGAATTATCAGGCCGGTGACTATGTGATCACCGATGTGGAAGCCAATTCACCTGCACGGGAAAAGGGCGTGACGCCCGGTTGGGTCCTGGAGCGCATTAATGAGTATGACGTGCGCGCAGCTAATCTAAACGCTATCAAGAAAGAGATAGCTGAAAAAGACGTGGTTCGCCTGCAATTGAGAGGAGAACGCGGGACGCGACTGGTAGGTGTACGTTTACGTAACTAGTTGGATCGCAAGTAAATGACGAAAGCACCCGCGCCGCCCATGGCGCGTGGTGCCTCGGCATAGGCTTTGATGAAACGTGCCCCTTTTTGCGTGATCCACCGCTCCACAACAGGTTTAAGGGTGGCCTGTCCCGAAGCCGCGTGTTTGCCTTTCCCGGTTACCACGATCACGCTGGGCACCCCGTTGGCAAAGGCGTCAATGACAAAGCGCGTAAGGGCATGGATCGCTTCATCCTTCGTCTTCCCGTGAAGATCCAAGATCTCGTTGATCTCAAAAGCTCTCTTTTTGGCCAACTTCACGCGAGTGGTTGGTTCCTGTTCGGATTTAGGCGCTTCAGTTGACAAGGACGCCATGGCTTCGAGAAAAAGAGCCTCATCTGAGGGAGCTGAAAGGGACTGGGCTTCAGGCGTGAGTTGAGGGGTCTTGTCGACAGGTTTCACCTTGAGTTGGCGCATGGCCCGCTCAAAGATGTCGTCAGGGGACGATGACGATGTCATTGGGTTCGATGGTGAAATCGGGTTCCTTGCCCGATTTGATGTCTTTGACGTTGAGTTTGAACTCAGTGAAGATACCTTCCGATTCACGCTTAACGACCACTTTTTTAGCGCGTGCATAATCGGTCATGCCGCCTGCCTTGGCAATCACTTGCAACAACGTGACTCGGTCCCGCCGAGAAAACTTCAACTCGCCCGGTTTGACCACTTCGCCCGTCACATAGACCGAGAAGGGGATATCCAGCGGCACGTTGATGGTATCGCCAGGAAAAATGGGGATATTCAGATGGGGTAGTCCTTCATACAGCAACTTATGCAGATTAATCTCGAGGGTCGCTCCAACGCCAGACCCTGATTTCCGGATCACCAGCAGTTTGTCACCCGCGTTTTCGGTGACCCCGCCTACCTGACTCAGAACGTGTAATAAATCAATATCGTACGTGAATGTGATTTGGCCCGGTCGAGTCACGGCCCCTATCACGGATACAGGTCGGGATCGCTGTTGCTTCACCTTTACGATCACTTGCGGATTGTTGAGATACTTGTCAGCCAAGCGATCCGCAATTAACGACTGCAATTCGCGGGTGGTCATGTTCCGAACCTGAAGTTGGTTCAGATAGGGCAAGGTAATGGTTCCTAAATTGTCCACTTGGTACTCACCATTCACTTCTTCGAGGTTCAATACCTGCACTTCCAACACATCTCCGGCACCTAAGGTGAATTCCTGGCCAGTACCTGTTTGGAATGCAAGGATGAGTGTCAAAAAAAGCATGCGAACCTCGAAGAAATACCGGCCTGCTGAACCCGGGCCAGCGCTATTATAGTCGAAAAGCTGGTTTTGGCAGGCCCGACTGCATAGCTAGTATCGTACTAACCGGGCTATAAGTTTAATTTAAGGATTGGTCTCCTAATCACACGTGTGATATGATCCACCGATTATGGATTGAGATCTCTGCGCATTTGCGCGAGATACTTTAGGAGAGCGACAGGGAAATGACTAACAAGCAAGAAATAATTGAGAAGTTCCGCACGCATGCCAACGACACCGGTTCCCCGGAAGTTCAGATCGCCATCTTGACCGATCGCATTAACATGTTGACGGAACACTTCAAAACCCATCAGAAGGACCACCACTCACGTCGTGGCCTGTTGAAGATGGTTGGCGCCCGTAAGCGCCTTTTAGAATACGTCCGAAACAAGGACGAGAAGCGCTATCAAAGCGTCATTTCAAGCCTCGGTTTGCGGAAGTAATACGAGGCGTACAAACAAGCCCCGCACCTAGTCGGGGCTTTTTTTATGTTCAAAGCGCGAAGTGCGCTTGATTTAGGAGAAAAGTAGAATATGTATTTAAAGGACCAAATAGAGATCGGTGGCGTGACTTTGTCACTGGAGACCGGTCGAATGGCCAAACAGGCCCATGGGTCTGTGCTGGTTCGCTGTGGCGATAGCATGGTGCTGGCCACCTGCTGCGGCACTGAAACCAATGATCCCTCGAAGGATTTCTTTCCACTGACCGTGGAGTACCGCGAGAATTTTTATGCTGCTGGACGTTTTCCGGGCGGCTTTTTTAAGCGCGAAGGTAAGTTAAGCACCAAAGAAACGCTGGTCTGTCGTTTGATTGACCGCCCCTTGCGCCCCATGTTTGAAGAGGGCTACCTGGGCGAAACCCAAGTCAATGCTCTGGTCATTTCCTATGACGGTGTCAACGATACGGATGTGTTGGGCATGATTGGCGCTGCGGCTGCCACCTACCTGTCGCCCGTTCCTTTCCCGACCGCTCAGGCATCTGTGCGTGTGGGTTTAGTGGATGGCGAATTTGTGGTGAACCCCAATTTTGAGACCCGCGCCAAGAGTAAACTGGACCTGATGGTTTCCGGAACCCGCGACAGCATCACTATGGTAGAAGCCGGCGCGGATTTCGTCAGTGAAGATATCATGGTGGACGCTTTGGCCTATGCCCATGATCAGATTCGATTGATCATCGATCTCATTGAGCGCATGGGCAAGCAGATGAACATCACCCGTTGGCCCGTGGAAGTGCCTGCCATCAATCAGGCGTTCTACGACGAGTTGGCGGCTGAATTGAAGCCTCGCGTCATCGAAGCCATGACCCAGGTGGGCAAAAAGAACGCTGAAAACGCGTTGAGCACCTTGAAAAAAGAAATCGTCGAACGCTATGCCGACGACGAGGAAAAAGCACCCCTGGCGGGACGCTATTTCGGCATGATCAAAGAAGCCTCTTTCCGAGCCTACGTGCTCAGTGAGCGCAAGCGCGTGGATGGTCGCGGTTTTGAAGACGTGCGACCCATTTCCATTGAAGTAGGTGTGTTGCCGCGTGCACATGGCAGTGCCTTGTTCACCCGCGGTGAGACCCAAGCCCTGGTAACCGTAACCTTGGGCACAAAGTCAGATTCGCAGATGATCGACTCGCTTGCCGGCGAAAGTCGCAAGCCTTTCATGCTGCATTACAACTTCCCTTCATTCAGTGTGGGCGAAGTGCGGCCAAACCGCGGTCCGGGCCGTCGTGAGATCGGTCACGGCGCACTGGCCGAACGATCATTGGATCCCGTGATCCCTGAGGACACGGTGTTTCCTTACACCATCCGTACCGTTTCCGACATTTTGGAATCCAACGGTTCCAGCTCCATGGCTTCGGTCTGTGGTGGATCGTTGGCTATGGCCGATGCGGGCGTTCCGATCAAGTTCCCGGTGGCTGGTGTGGCTATGGGCTTGGTCAAAGAGGGCGATGCTTATGCGGTGCTCACCGATATCCAGGGTGCCGAAGACCACTACGGCGACATGGATTTCAAAGTAGCCGGTTCGGCCGACGGCATCACGTCCCTGCAAATGGACATCAAGGTGAAAGGCCTGACCAAGAAAATCATGGCGGAAGCCCTTGAGCAAGCCAAACGCGGACGCATGCACATCTTAGGTAAGATGAACGAAGTCCTGGCCGAGCCGCGCAAGGAGTTCTCTGAATTCGCGCCGCAAATCCTGGTGATCGACGTACCGGTGGACAAGATCCGCGACGTCATAGGACCGGGCGGAAAAGTGATTCGCGGCATCGTCGAAAAGACCGGCGCCAAGATCGATATCGAAGACAGCGGCAAGTGCTTTGTCACCGCGCCCGACACCAAAGCTGGCGAAGCGGCCCTCAAGATGATTGAGGACCTGATTGCCGTACCCGAGGAAGGCAAGTCCTACCTAGGTCGCGTGACTCGCGTGGTGGACTTCGGCGCGTTTGTCGAGATCCTGCCCGGTACGGAAGGCCTGCTCCACATCTCGGAGATCGCCAACTATCGCGTTCGCCAAGTAACGGACGAGATCCAAGAGGGCGACGAGGTGATGGTGAAAGTCATCGGCCTGGAACGCAACGGTAAAATCCGGCTCTCTCGCAAAGCCCTGCTGGTCTAACCCGCACAAACAACTAACCTAAAAGGTCGCTCACACGAGCGACCTTTTTTTATGCCCACTCGCGATTGAGTGAGTCCTTGCTGCCCCGCAAACGTGTCCAAGCAATAGCACCGTCCAGCACCGTGTTCTCCATTTGTCTTATCGACTCTTGTAGGACACGCGGATGCTGTGTGTACCAACTCCATACCAGTAAATTCAAGTTGTCATCATCGTGCAAGTGTTCAGACAAGAATCGCCAATACTCCGTGTTTTCCTTCAATGTCTCGATCACGTCATGCCAGTCGAATATCCATGACCAATGCGCAATTTCATCCAGTGTTCTCACATAGCGAGGAGCGATGGGTAGGCGATCATGAATTGCGAGTTGCTCCAAATCATTCTTAAGTAGCCGTAGGGTTTTGTTTTTGAAAAACGCTATTTGTTTCGGGTCCACAAATGCGGGAGCGTATTGGTACAAGTCAGCGAGCCAATACAAGGGCCGTAATTCGAGATCAGGCGATCTGCAGTTTTTCATGTAGTCCGTTATCTTGTGGGCAAAGCGGGCACATGTATCGTCGTGGCCTGCTCTGACCAGGGCTGTTCGCAGTTGTGTGTCGGCATCCGGCCCTTCGATGGGTGTGGTGCTCAAAAGCCATTTCTTGATCGGGTGGTCAGACGGAAAATAGGGTATGAGGTCATTGTAATCTGAGTCCGGTAATCCGAACACAGGATGCCAGTTTTCTTCAGCGAGATTGATGGCATCTTGCAGAAAAAGATCATTTCCGCTTCGAAGCAAGATCTCAAGGGCAATGATATACCTAAGATCGTCTTTACTCACTTTCATGGCAGTATCGGTCCACCAATCATTGCTTATCCATGTGTCAGAAGGGCTATACCTGAGGGGGTCCAAGTAGTAGTTTGGGTAGCTCAACAGGAAAGGCTTTGATTGCTCAATAACCTCCTGGGCAAGAAGATCACTCCACGCCTTGGATTCATCGTCCATGCCGTTGGGATGGTTGCTAGGCGAATGATTGTTGTTGGACACGTTCATTAAGAGCCTCTCGATTTGTCACATCGATTCGGGATCTTGGGCCGCAATCTGCATATGTTAACTCCGAACGTCGGTTGAGGGTCTTGCGATTGCCGGAATGGATTGACATACGTCACCGACGACTCATCACAGGATTTAGCTGAGTCCTGCAATGGATTTCCGCTCAAGAGGGCTGCAAGCCCGTTCAATACGAGCCTGGGGTGAAGGTGGATGGCAAGCCCGCCACCGTAGCCCCAGGTGAGTTGCATACAAAGCCCAATGCGCTGTAAGCGCGACCACATGCCGGACATGAAACACATAGCCCGTTTTCCGATGCCTATGACAAACCGTTGGCGTATCCCCGCATCCCTAAAAATCCCGTAGGGATTTCGGCCCATAGCCAGTGGTTGGACCGCGGAACTTGGCTTCTTGTCGCCTTGCTCCCATTTTTGAACAGCGGACGTACTCACATTCAACAAGGAGGCGAATGCTGCCTGACTTAACTGCAGGGACAGGCGCAAGTTTCTGACACGTCCCGGCCCGAACTCTTCGTCAGGATCCAGACACAACCCGTCGAAGACACTCATCCTACGCGCATCGATAAAACCCAAACGGTGTAGGTCTTTAGCTGTCTCGTGCCCGGATTCGAGTATTGAATTGTCTTTGCCCATTTTCAATCCTCCTTACTTACATATTTCTGCGAGCGATCCAGCTCGTTGGGCTTTGCTCAGCTGTTTGTCGGTCAATTTCAATAAATCATATCAAGTGCCTTAAGCGCCAAGAGCTCCTTGCTCCCCTCGCTTTTTTTTCTTGAAGCCGAAAAGAAAAAACCATCTTTCGGCTCTGTTTGAGGCAACAATTGTCCTGTAGCTTTAGCGTTTCCCACACCCTGGCATTTGAACTCGCTTCTTAAGAATTCCGCCACCCAGGTCGGCATCAATCATGCCTTCTATCATTTCATCCACGGCAACGCAGAGGAGATCCTGATTGAATCCCGTGCTCTCTTGTCCTTTCATCCAGTTCTTGAACCATTTTGTGACAAACACGCGCGGCACGAAAAAGTGTATAACCTGGTGGTATGGTTTTTTATTTAGGCGCACTGTTCTTCGGACCCAAAGACGCGTGCGGATGGAACTAAGTTATCCATTTGAACCGATGCCTTAGAAACCCGTTTGGGTGATAATCTCTCCCAGCCTCTCGTAATCTTTGGGAAGCAAAATTTGTCTCGATCTGGGTCGAAAGTTCTCCGTAGTTAGTCACGAAATGTCGTTATATCTCTAACAATCTCAGCGCTTGACATGCGATTTCGGCGCACATATGTTGGATACAACTTATTCAAGAGTTAGTAATCTAAAGTGCCAATAGGTAGGCAAAATGTCCCTGCTCTCGGGGGTACTATCCCTAAGAACCGTTGCATTATTGGGTACGGTTTTGATTTCCTTCGGAACATTTGGCCAGACGTGCGATCACGATGGCTGCGACTTGTTTGATATCGATGACTTCTGGAATAGTGTTGTGCAATGGCCGGTACATAATGACTGTAATGGAGATGGACGACGGGATGTCAGTGATTTCGTTTGCCTCGTAAATAGTCTGCCATCAGTGCTGCGGTTAACTAGGGTCGTTTCTGTTTCTCCACCTAACGGAATGGCTGATATTTCGCTTTCTGCGCCTGTCATTATTGAGTTCAGTGAGGCATTAGACGCGCAAACAATCAGCACCTCAGCATTGGTTGTGACGGACGGGTCGTCAACTCAGACCGTCCAGTTTGAACTATCTGTGAACCAACGGATATTGACGATTACGTTTCCTGATTTTCTGCCTTCTGTAGCAAATATTGACCTGAATTTGGATGGAAGCCTTCTTCTAGATACACGAGGATTACAAATCGATGGAAATGATGATGGTACGCCCGGCGGCATCTTCGCTTCTTCTTTTTCGACAGAAACCGCACCGCCTCCGCCAATGTCGACAGGTACTGCCCGAATTGTCGGTTATGTCTTTGACGAAAGCGGTTCGCCATTGGAAGGTGCTTCAATTGATGCGGTCTACTTTCCAAGCAACGAAGGTGATCCGCCACTAAACACACCCGCAGTTTCCGATGTGAACGGCTTTTTCGACTATGAGACTGTAGTTTTTACCGGTACCGAAGAGTTCTTGCTGCGCATTCGAAAGTCCGGCTACTCAGAATCGCTGCGCTATGTGGAAATCATGGCAGGACGCTGCTGGCGTCCAAACGATGGCCATTTACAACCTATCTCTCCGGCAGTCATGGTAGATGCCTCTGTCGGCGGACAGTTGAGTGATCCAACGGGTCAAATCGTGTTGAACATCCCACCAGGAGCATTGCAACAAAACTCCGAAATTGGAATTACCATCCTTCAAGGCGAAGAGTTCATACGAGACGATCTTCCGGCATTCGTATCGAATTCTGGAACTTTTGTTGATGTGGCTGGGGTATTTGGTGATTCCACGAATATGCCGGTTACCATGCAACTTCCCAACGTCCACAACCTCCCTATTGGCACACGCTTACCGCTTGGAAAAATTGACCACAATACGCTTGAGTGGATTGATCTTCGTGATGCCTACGGTGGCGGTACACCACCGGATTCATTTCTTGGTGAGGTGGTTCCTGATGGCATGGGGGGTTCTGTTGTCGAAATCCAGTTTGACCATTTCTGTACGGTATGCACCAGCTATTGCCTTCCGTTTCCAACTCCGGTATCCACTAACGAAGGTCCTATCCAAGCAGGTGATCCCACGTTGGGTGGGCTCGGCATTTCGTGTGGTAACTCAGAGATTATGCTTCGCGAAGGGATACTTAAGGAATTCCTCGCCGTCCCTCCGCTTATCGAATTCGGTTCTCCTGTTGGTGTCGTGTTGGGTTATTCGAGTCATACAGCGATGCCTTCGGTCACGCTGGCCGGTTCAGTTAATTTCAATAGCACGCGTCCTGTGGAACGAACCAAGTTCGAATACCGAATTGAAGGAAGAACCATCTCTGGAATATATGGATTCACCGAAAACAACCAAACTCTTTACAGCACGTTTTTCTGGGATGGTAAGGACGGTATGGGGGTCTCATTACCCACAGGTTCCTACCCGTATGAAATCGCGATCACAAGTCTCAATGCCAACACAAGCATATCGGTTCCTCTTTCTTTTGGAGGGTTAGCTTCGCAGGTGTTTGGCGGTACCTATCCGGGTTTGACGCCACTTCCAGCGGGACTGATACAGGATCGCGCCGTGTTAGTGGATCGCCGCAATTCTCCGTATGGCGCGGGCTGGTCGGTTATGGGTGAGGAGCGCATCCATTTGGATCCCGATGGGTGCGTTGTGCTTGAACTTGGTGCCGGCGACTTTCGTCTGTTCGTCCCGGATCCCGCTCAGACACATCGTTGGATCGCACCCGAAACAGAGTTCAGTCGCATTGTACGCGATCCGGTTTCCGGACTTTTCCAGCGAGTGCAACCCGATGGGACTATTCATCGCTATCGAGCGGACGGAACCATACAATCGAAAACAGACCGATTTGGTTTGGTGATGTTGTATGACTACAGTGCTGGTTTGCTTGCTCAGGTAACCACCGCTACCGGTTACTATTACAGCTTTTCATATGATGGCAACAACAAGCTACAACTCATCACCGATTCGGCGGGACGGGTCAGTCAGTTTACGGTCGACGGCAACAATGATTTGGTTTCGTTCCTCGATCCTGAGAGCAACGAACGAACCTTTGAATACGATGCCAATCACCAGTTGATGGCTCAGAATGGGACGCGCGGTGAACGTTCCGAGTATGATTTCAGCAATGGCCGTGTTACCGAGGTTCGAGCCTATGATACTGATGGCATGACCCTTTTGCGTACACGTCAGATGCAGCCGAGTGCCTTGAACGGAGAGATGTCGGCTGCATTAGTGATGGGACTTGGTACACTCAATGACCCGATCCCGGTTGTCACAAACCGTATTGACACCACAACAGATGGGCGTGGATTCACGTCGTCCCACGAATCAGATAGCACGGGTCTCACGTCGATCACCACGGATAATCTCGGGCGTCAGCACATTTACAGCTACAACCAACAAGGATTGGTGGAATCACAGTTGTTTCCCAACGGAAGCATTTCTGAGTACGACTACAACAACGATGGCTTCTTGACTGAGGTCAGAGACTACCAGCCTGGCCCAGCTCTCTACCGATCGGTGCAAGCGGTCTATACCAATAACGACAACTATCTTGTGCAGTACACGGATGCCGAGGGTATTACCACCCAATTATCTTACGACCGATTTGGGAACCTGATTGTCATTGAGGACCATGAAGGTCATCAGACCACCATGCACTACGATCACCTCCTATTTCCTAATTTGTTGACTGCGGTGGTTGGACCTGAAGGTCAACTGATTGAATTTGACTTCGACAGCCATGGCAATATGATCAGTCGGACCGACTACCCTGACTTGGCGGGACCAGGTAGGACAGCCTCCTACATCTACGACAATCTGGGTCGGATGACCAGTTATTCGCCGCCAAAAGGAGGCTCCTACTCGTTCACCTACGATCTTCTGAATCGCGTGCTCACTTCCGATTCACCAATCGGCAACTTGATCGAGTATGACTATGGAACACCAGGTTGCAACTGTGCCACTTTTGCCGAAGAAGTCACGTTGGCGAATGCGGCTTCGTTTCAGTTTGAATACGATGGTTTGAACCGGTTAACACAACGTACGGACTTGTTAGGGAACTCGTCAAACTTCAGCTACGACGGGGAGTCAAATCTGATCGCGTTCCTAAATCGAAACGGCCAACAAATGACCTACGCATATGACCCCGTAGGAAATTTAGTCGCAAAGGTGGATCCCGTTTATGGCGACAGTACTTTTGAATACGACGAATCTGGCAATATCACCCATGCCGCCAATGCAGATTCGCAAATGGATCAGGCATTTGATTTCTTGGGAAGAATGACTGAGCAAACTTCCCGAATGACCTTCGATCTTGCGGGAAATCGAGTTCGTCAACCGATTACGGTTGAATACGTTTACGACAAAGTAGGCAGTATCACCCAGGTTTTTGACGACCATGGCTACACCAACATCAGCAAATCCTACGACTACATGTACCACGTTCAACAACTCATCGATCAGGTTGGTGGGATCCAGTGGGATTTCATCTACGACATTTCCGGCCGGCCCATCTCCAGGACAGCCTCCACCGGAGCCCAAACAATGTTTGCCTACGATCAGGTGAACCAACTCGAATCCTTGCACCACATGGTCAACAACCCCGTCTCCGTAGATATTTTGTCAGTTGACGCCAATGGTAACTTCGAATCGATTGTGCGAACCAACAATGCGGCCATGCAGCAGTTGGACCTGACCTTTGATCTCGCCGATCGTCTGACTCAGGTTGATGATTCAACTTCGTTCGGTGATGTGCGAGTCACGACGAACGAAAGCTTTAACCAGGCCAACCAAATCAGCAGTCACGGTGAATATGCAATCAGCTATGACTTGGAGGGTCAACTGGTGACCAAGACACACCTGGGAACTGGCATCGAGGAAACGTTTGAGTACGATGCAGATGGCAGGTTGCGTCGGGTGATAGAGACTTACGACGATGGGGGTGGAGCGCAACAAACCATGTCCGCCGAATACCTGTATGACCCTTTTGGCCGCCGTACAGCCAAACGCGTCAACGGTGTGGTCACCCAGTACCTGTATCACGGCCAATCACCCGTGGCGGAACTTGACGGCAGGAACGCGCTCAAACGAACCTATCTGTACGGCGCATACGTCGACGAACTGTTGAGTTTCTTTGATCCAGTTGCTGCCGAATCGTTTACGGTCCACACCGATCACCAATACTCGGTTTTGGGCATCGCCGACGCGAACGGAGATCCAGTGCAGGATTATGTTTACGACGCATATGGACTGCTCGTGGCTCAGTCGGACCCTTTCCTGTTTCCAATAACATCTATGGGCCGTGAAATGGATTATGAGACGGGTACCTACTATTTTCGGAATCGACAGTACGACCCGAACTTGGGAGTCTTTATGTCCCAGGACCCATTGAGCGTCAGCAGCAACGACATCAATTCATATGGTTTTTTGTTGAACAGCCCGATGATGAACTTGGACCCGTATGGTCTCGAAGGAACCAGTGTCAGTTACCAACGCCTAAGCTATTACTACACCTATCAAGGGAATGGCTACCAGGGAGCCACGAAGGCTCATGAGGACTACTACAAACAATACCCGGGCGCATATTCGTGTGCCGTAAGAGTGTCCCATGCTTTGAGAAATGCGACATACGGAAGTGGAACTGAGTTTTTCGGATCGTTACCCAAGGGCACACACAATTGGAGGGATCTGCCCATAAATGCAGATCAATTGGCGCGAATATTGAGCAGCAAATTTGGACCGCCACAGTCCCTAAAAGACGCATCAACACCTTACAGCGGACCTCCGGACGGAACGGGTATTATTTTTTATGACTTCGATCCTGGCTCATTGGCGAGCGGACACATCACGCTTTGGGACGGGAAAAAGGCGGTTGACGGAAATTCATATCCAAATGCACCCAGAATATATTTCTGGAGGATAGATTAAACCCCATGAGGTTAATGTTTTCGATAATCGCGTTGAGCTGTGGATTATGTTGGGGGCAAACCACCCAGACCTATCAATATGACGAACTCGGTAACCGGGAGGTTGCCGCCAATCAGGTTCGTTTCACGGCCGCTCGCGGTTTCGGCGTCGATCCGCCATTCGCGGTACCTGGCGACCGCATCAACATCTATGGCACCGCCTTCCCGGTGGACAATCCATTGGGGTATTCGGTGTCATTCAACGGTACACCGGGCACCGTGGTATCCGTCTCTAGTCGGGTGGTTACGGTTGAAGTTCCCATGGCTGCAAGCCCTGGCAATGTCTTGCTCACCCTTCCCGATATGACCCAGTTGGATGTGGGGGCGTTTCTGTATTACGGCCTGGTCATTACCCCCGAATCGGCGGAGATGGATTACGACGATAGCGTTCAATTCACTACCACAGTCTATGGTGCCACCATGCCTAACGTCATTTGGGCGGTTGAAGGAACCTTAACAGACAAAGTGGGAGCTGATTTGGGATCGATTGACGCATCCGGTTTATACACGGCTCCATCGGCCGCAAGTGCGGGAGTTTTTCCTGTCCTGATTTCTGCAACCGAAACGGAGACCGGGCTTAAGGCCTTCGCTCTAGTTAATCTGGGGTGCCAAAGCTCACAGCCGATTGCTTACGGACAAGTGCTTTCGGGATCCTGGAGTCAAGCGTTTGAGCGCCGGTGTTATTCGTTTACTGGATCGGCCGGCGATCGTGTTTACTTGTATTACGAGAGCCATACGACTGCTGCAGGAATGTTGACACTCCATAACATTAGTGGAGCCGTCATGGGGACAGATGAGGGCGAAAGCTTCTTAGAAGTTGCCTTTATCACTCTTCCGGAAGATGGGACTTACTCGTTTGTGGTTGTGGGCTCAGCGGCCTCGACTGGGAATTTCAAAGTCGGGCTAAGCGATGGCGGATTACTGACCGCTGGAACTACTTTGGCTCAACCGTTGGCAAGAGTAGTTTTGCCTGCATATGGCGATCCGATGGGATTGGGACTGAATGTGGTGGTTGGTTCTCCGCAAGGCCTACGAGTGTCGTTGCCCGCTTATGGTGATCCGGGCGGTTTGGCGGCCAACACGACAATTGCGGGCCCCTCATCCGTGCGAATCACTCTTCCCGCCTACGGGAGCGCGGGCGATGATCCCCCTAACGTCACGATTGCGCGTCCCGATGTGGTCATCGATTACACGGCACCTCCAAAAGCAGAGCGAGATCAAGGAGATCGGAAATGAAATACGCTTGGATTCTGACTCTATTTACATGCCTGTCGTTTGCACAATTCGATAATGGCAGCGACGGTAGTTACGGGCCGATTCTTGTAGATTCCATGTCCGGTGACGTAACACTGGCAATGCCAGCGGACGGCATCTTTCATGCCACTACGGTGACCGTCATGGATAATACGACGCTTAGGTTTACCAAGAACGCGTTGAACACCCCAGTCTATATTCTCGCTCAGGGACCGATCATCATTGAATTGGGATCGTTCATCAATGTCTCGGGTACTGCCGGCACTCTAGTTATGCGAGGCGAAGGTGGGCCGGGTGGTTTCGATGGCGGCAATCCTGGCATATCAGGACCTGCAGGTGATGGTTATGGACCAGGCGGTGGACAGGCCGGTCCCGCCAATGGGCCCGGAACCGATCCCGACAGTGCGGGTGGAGGGGCTTATGGTACTCAACCGTACAGCATATCTGCTAGAGATGGCGATGTTTATGGAAGTGCCTTGCTTGTTCCTCTGGTAGGCGGATCAGGTGGAGGTGGAATCGATAATGGCAAAGGCGGAGGAGGAGGTGGTGGTGCCATTCTCTTGTCGTCTAACGCATATATTCAGCTGGATGGATACGTCATTGCTCAAGGTGGAGTGGACTCGGGGACATATAATAATGGAAGTGGCGGGGGAGTACGCTTAGTTGCGATGGATATTTTTGGAAACGGGCGTATATACACTTGTGGCTATTTTATAGGCTGCAGTGCTTTTGCATCGGGAGGTGAGGGTCGGATACGGGTTGATACGGTGGACCCTTCGACTTTGGCCAACATCCTTTTTTACGGTGAGAAATCATTCGGAGGGCTTCTCGCTATATTTCCGGTTCCTAATCCTTCCCTGGACATTATTGAAGCGGCGGGCCAGAGCATTTCGGTCGGATCTAATCCTGTTACCGTCATCCTTCCATACGGTTCTCCTGCCATGCAGAACGTGGTGGTTCAGGGTACGGACTTTCCCTCGAGCCAGAATATTGAGGTGGTAATCACGCCGGTAGTGGGTGTTAAAACGGTGTATCCCGCGGTTTTGGATATGGATGTGAATCCGGACACCATAACTGTGCCCGTAACCTTGCCGGCTAATACGGTTGTCAACATACACGTGTGGACAACGGATTAGGGCTTATCGGCCGCCAAGTGGTTCTGCTCTCTTTTCGGCGACGGATCTAGTTCAAAATATCTAATTTCTACGTTTTGATGCCGAAGTAATCGACCAGGTGGGACTTGGCGAACATCTCGTAAACGGGCGGTTGGGGGCGGACCAGTTGCAATTCGCCTTTCACCTTGCCAATCGAGTTTTTGGTGGCCACGAACAGGCTAATACCTGAGGCATCAATGCTGCGCAGCTGTTTCAGGTCTAGCACCAGTTGCTCAATACCCGTACCCATCATGGCGTTGAAAAACGATTCCCTCAGCCGCGCGATATCTTCCAGGCGCAGATCGCCCTTCAGTTCAAACACGACACGAGGTGGATCGGAGGTTCGGGTGGCCGTCAACATGGCGGTACTATAGCAGAGCCGCAAAAAAAAAGGGGCCGCCCGAAGGCAGCCCCCTTTGTTCTTGCTGGTTCTTAGGAATTAACCTTTGATCCAGGCAACAGCCAGGGTGTACAGGGCCAACGACTCGATCAGAACCAGACCAATGATCATGGTGGTTCGGATGTTGCCAGCAGCGCCCGGATTGCGTGCAATACCTTCGCACGCTGAAGAAATAGCTTTACCCTGGCCGAGACCGCAAAGGCCCGCACCAAGTGCCATACCGATACTGGGTGCGAACATGGCGCCCCCGTGACCGTCTTGTGCCATCGCCAAGCTGGCGACCATGCAAGTGACAAAAAGAATCAGCAGTTTTTTCATGATTTACTTCCTCCGTTAATGACAGTTCGTTTCGGAGACGAACCGTTAATCTTAATGCTCGTGCTCTGTGGCCGAGGTCAAATACAGCGTCGTCAGGATGACGAAAATGAAGGTCTGCAACACGGCGGCAAACAGGCCAAGTGCCATCAGCGGGATAGGCACCAGCACAGGCAACATACCGTAGATGATGCCGGCCACAATGTGTTCACCGCTGATGTTGAAGAACAGACGAACGCTGAGTGAAAAGGGTCGCGCCAGATGGGAGATGATCTCAATGACAATCATCAGGGGGGCAATAAACAAAATGGGCCCCAGAAAGTGCTTTAGGTAGCCGAACCCGTTCTCGCGCACACCTTCGAAGTTGTAGTAGATAAACACAATCACGGCACAGGCCACGGTGGTATTGAAGTTACTTGTGGACGACGAAAAGGTGGGGATCAGTCCCAGCAGGTTCCCGACGAAAATGAAGAAGGCCAAAGTGCCGACGATGGGAATGTAACGTCTGCCACGGGCGCCCATGTTCTCGTTGAGCATGCCCAGGATGCCCTCCATCACCAGTTCCACCACCTGTTGGAAGTGGGAAGGAACCATGCTGATCTTGGTTTTGGTGCGCAGAGCAATGATCACACAGATGATAAAGGCAATGCTTGCCGCCACCACGTGATCGTAATAGGCGAAGTGATGCAGATCTTCGACGCCTAAGATTGAAGCTACGAGTTTCGTCCAGACTGAGGGATGTATTTCCATGTATTCCTCTGCGCTCCTACGATTGTTTGTCGGTCGTTAAGTCGTTGATCACCAAACTCGGGAGAAAAGTGCAAATACCGACAAAAAACCAGGCCCATTCAAGCTTAATCCGGTCCCCGAGCAGGCGCATTATGCCATAAACCAGGCCACCGATCAAGGCGTAACGCAGTAGGGTCAACAAGCCGACAATGGCGGCCCTGGGCCGTTTGCCCGATGTACCCAAAGCCACGGTTAGGTGCCACAACAGGAACAGGATCAGAATGGCCACCCAGCCGGCCGCAAAGCTCAGGGCCGAGGCCCATCCTCCGAAGACGATCAGAGCCGTGAAACTGACGAATCCAATGATCATCAGCCAGCGATACAAGCCCTTCAAATAGGCTTCTGGCTGGTCACTCATGGTCGATGTGGTCCTCGGCATCGGCGTCGCGATTCATGGCATTGAGTTCGCGGAACAGGTTGATGATCCCAGCTGCGGAGCCCAGGATGCCGAAGATCAGCATAAAGACTTGGTCCGTACCTACCCAACCATCAATGTGGTAACCGATATATCCACCGATCAAGGTGGAAATGATCAGGTGTGGGCCGATATAGGCATACCGTGCCCACGACTTACCGCTCGGTTTCATGTGGCTGCGTATTCGAGATATTCGATCAGGCCGCCCAGCACTTGCAATCCATCGTCGCTGCCCAATGCGCTTTCCACGTGACGTTCTGGATGGGGCATCATGCCCAGGGCACGACCTGATTCATCGCAAATACCGGCAATGGCATTTAGGCTGCCGTTGGGGTTGGCTTCCTCGGTCAGCTCACCGCTGGCAGTCGTGTAGCGGAACACCACCTGTTGGTGATCTTCCAGGGAGCGCAGCGTGTCGTCGTCGGCCACATAACGGCCCATACCATGCGCGATGGGGATGTTTAACACGGTGCCCGTAGATAAGCCGTAGGTGAGTGGTGATTTACTACTTTCACACCGAACGTACACGTCTTGACAGAGAAAGGCGAGGTCGCGGTTCTTCATCAAGCAACCCGGAAGAATGCCCATTTCGCAGAGGATCTGGAAGCCGTTGCAGATACCCATCACGTAGCCGCCCTTGCGATAGTGCTGGGCTACCTCGTTCATGATGGGCGAAAAGCGGGCGATGGCACCCGAGCGCAGGTAGTCGCCAAAGGAAAAACCGCCCGGGATGAAGACCAAGTCGGGATTGGCCAGATCGTGGGACTTGTGCCAAACCGGTGTAACGTCTACACCCAAGATCTCGCCAAAGGCCCACACGGCATCCTGATCGCAGTTGCTGCCCGGGAAGGTGACGACCGATACACGCATATTAATCCTCTACCAGCTCGAAGGTTTCAATGACGGGGTTGGCCAGAAGCTTTTGGCACATGGCGTCAATACGGCCGCGCACTTCGTCGTCAGGCAGGTCACCGTGGATTTTGAGGCTGATGATTTTTCCGATGCGCACGTCGGTGACTTCCTCGAATCCCAGTGCGTGCAGAGCGTGGGCCACCGTCTTGCCTTGTGGATCTAATACGGAGGGCTTCAGTTGCACACTGACTCGGTACGTTTTGCTGTCCATTACTCTTCCTCCGAACCGTCGAACATATCGATGCCGTCCTCGTCGTCGGTTTCGGGGTTCATTTCCACCATGGTCGGCTCATCGTCATCGTCGCCAATGGCTTCCGTTAACTTAGAACCCGATTGAGCCAAGCTCAGACGGACTGCATCCTTGAATTCGTCCATTCTGTCTTCAAATAGGCCGTGTCGTTTCATCATCAGCACGCGAATGGACAGGTTGAACTGGTCATGGGAATTGTAGTTGCGGGGGATGGGAATCTCCACCTCACGCAGCTCATCAAAGGTCAGCTTCTCAAGCGCCGCAATTTTTTCTTCTCGGTAATCTTTGCGCAGGTTGATGTCCTCATCGCTCATGGACGCGGCCATGGATGCCAGAGACAAAGGGCCAGGCATAGGCATATCGTCTTTCTCCTCTCGGGAACCTTTGATGATGTCGAAACGCGGGGTCACGTGTTGACCCAATTTGATCTGTATGTGGATTTCGCAGTTGTAACGAGACTCCAGGTCGCGGAGTTCCATTCGTCTGGTGTTGAGCACATGTAGGCCCAGATCTTCAGAGACTGTCACGACCAGGCGCTGTACGGCAGCGCTGGAGACTGAAAGCTTGATACGGCGCAACAAGTCCAGTGACTGGGTCTCCAAGGTTTTTACGCGACCCAGGCCCTTGCATACAGGGCAGTCCTCGTAATGTTTGATCTCTTTGGAGGTCTTGATGCGTTGGCGCGACATTTCCAACAATCCGAATCGTGAAATACCGGTGACGGCGATCCGTGCCTTGTCGTCTTTGATGGCATCGCGCAGACGTTTTTCCACCTGATTGGTGTTGCGTGCCTCGCGCAAGTCGATAAAGTCAATCACGATTAGGCCACCCAAATCGCGTAGACGTAATTGGCGGGCGATTTCGTCGGCGGCTTCCAGGTTGGTTTTCAGAGCAGTCAGTTCCAGGTTCCCTTCAGACGTCTTGCCGCTGTTCACGTCTACGACTACCAATGCTTCGGTCTGTTCGATGACAATCGAGCCGCCAGATGGCAGTTTGATTTTGCGCACGAAAATCTTCTCCACCTGATCTTCGATCTGGTATTTGGAGAAGATGGGTGACTTACCGCGGAAATACTTCACGATGCGTTCGTAGTTGGGCATCATCTTGCGGAAATAGGCCTTGATGTCGGAGTAGGCGTCGTAATCGTCAATTAAGATCTCAACGATGTCTTCGTTGAAGTAATCGCGAATCGTGCGGTTGAGCACGTTGTCCTCTTTGTAGAGAATGGAGGGCGCCTTGATCCGGTCACAGCGAGACTCAATCTCTTTCCATGTGTTCACCAATACGTTGATATCGCGTTGCACCTGGTCCGGCGATTTGCCCAAACCGGCTGTTCGGATGATGTAACCCATCTCGTCGGGCACGGTGATGTGTTCCACCACCTGTTTTAGGTCACGGCGTTCGGCGGCGTCTTCGATTTTGCGCGACACGCCCACCTTCTTTGAAAACGGCATAACCACCAGGTAGCGACCAGCGATGGAGATGTAGGTGGTCAGGTAGGCGCCTTTGAGGCCTATTTCTTCTCGAGCCACTTGCACCATCAGTTCTTGACCGATCTTGATTTTTTCCTCGTAGGGGACCCTTCGATCGTCCTCGGAAAAATATCGTGGGTGAATTTCGTTGAAGGGCAAAAACCCGTGACGATTGCCGCCATAATCAACGAATGTGGCTTGGAGACTGGGTTCAATGGCAGTGATAACTGCCTTGTAGATATTGCCCATGGTGTGGTTGTCTTGAGCCATGGACTCGAAGTCCACCTGTTCTAAGACGCCATCTTCATTTACAATAGCTACACGGATTTCATCGAAATCCTTTGCATTAATCAGCATTTTATATTTAGACATTAGCGTTTCGATCCTCTAAGAAATAACACTGTTTTTCATATATCTGGTTTAATGTGAGGAGGTTGCGAAAGAAACGGAGTTCATATGAAGAAGATTACCGTAGGCAGCGAAATGGATTCGTGGTGTGGGAAATGCAAGATGGAGCTTCGACATGCCGTGGTCGCCATGGTCGATGGGCTGCCTAAGCGTGTTCGTTGCCTGACATGTTTCAGCGAGCATAACCACCGCGCGGTTAAGGCTGCAGTTAAAGCTGTAACTAAGACTCGTCGTAAGGGGCAAAAATCACCGTCCCGCAAAGCTCAGGAAACTGCTGCACACTGGGCCTCGTTGATGGCCGATTGGGATGAAACGCGTGCTCGCAAATATTCCGTCTTTGGTTCGTTCCAGGTGAATGATTGTGTCGTCCATTCGTCCTTCGGAAAGGGCGTCGTCGTTCATGTTCCCGGACCCGACCGCATCATAACACTTTTTGAAAACGGAGAGAAATTGTTATTGCAGGGGCGGATCCGTTAAGTCGGGTCCGAATTCGCGATAGATCATACTGGGTTGAATATCGCGATTTCCCTGATACTTGCCCCCATCATAGGTGACCAGGGCTCCGTGCACCTGATGGTAGAAGATTTGGCATATTTTGATGTGTTTGAAGATGCGGATGGGTTGAACGGTGGCGATCTGTAAGGTCCAGTAACCGTCAAAACCCACGTCACCGAATCCAGCACTGGCGTGCACGGACAAGCCCAATCGACCTATGGATGACCTGCCTTCCAGCATGGGCACCAGGTTGTGGGTGATGGTGCGTTCCATGGTGCGTCCCAAGTACAAACGACCCGGTTCCAAGACCAGCCCGTCGTCCGGGATTTCCAGCCGGTCAGTAGGGTTGGGTTTTGAGATATCCAGTACCCGATTGCGGTACACCTGCAACTCGCCGTGGAGCCTCAAGTTATAGGAATTCGGGTTGAGTTGGGCCTGGTCAAACGGCTCAATGATGATGTCGTTACCCAGACGCGCCCTGATCTCAGGGCCACTGAGGATCACTTTTTGACAACTCTCGTTCCGGCCATCTTATCGTGGAACCCACGGCCTTCGGGGTCAAACAGGATGGTGAGAAATCCCAGATAGAGCGGCAAAGCACAGATGATCATGCCTAACCAACGCATCAAAACGGTTTTGATGTCCAGCCCAATCTTGTCGGGATGCTCCACTTCGACGATGCGGATGCCAAGGAAATGTTTGCCAAGCGTTTTTCCGTATTTCATCCAGCCCACAATGAAGTAGGCGAGCGACCCCAGACCTAGTACAAGCGACAGGATACTCAACAGCCACGAGGGGAGGAAGAATGCGCCGACGAAGATGACTGCGTAGGCGATCATGAAGATAACGATTTCGATGACAAATGCCAGAAAGCGGTGGATCGGGCTGGCGGGCGCACTGTCTGCACCGGCGCTACCACCGAAGTTAGGAAGTGGTGGTGACTGGAAAGAGGGCATCGGTGGCATAGCAGGTGCTTGAGGCGGCGCGGGTGGCGGAGCCTGTGGCGGTTGCATGCTCGGTGCAGGTGGTGCCGGTGCCTGAGGTGGAGGCTGATAGGCCGGCGGAGCCTGAGGTGGCGCCTGATAGGAAGTAGGTGCCTGAGGTGGAGGCGGTTGATAAGAAGGCGGTGGCGGGGCCATGGGCTGAGGAATCTTGGGTGTGTCCGTCATGGCAGCAGCCGGCTTGATGGTAGGTGTCTCGATGGTTTCCGCCAACTGGGAACGCGGTGTCTCGGCCGTGTCACCCATCATGAACTCCTCATGGGCTTCAACTGCTTTGTGGGAGAAATAGAACTGAACGCGACCGGTAATAATGTCGTCGCCATCGGCCAGGGGCGACTCAGAAACCTTCTTCTTGTTCACATAGGTGCCATTGGAAGAGTTGTTGTCAATGATCAGGTAGGTGCCGTTGCGGTTCTCGATGCGAACATGCAGACGCGACACGCTGGAGTCATTGACCACAATGTCTGCCTCCTTACTGCGCCCCAATGTGACCACGGATTTGTTCAGCGGATGGTCGACGTAACCACCGTCGCGTTTCTTTTCCTTTAGAACCGCATGATTCATTGATTCCCCCAAGTTCGAGGTTGTAGGATGGAAGCCATACAAAGGATGGTGTTGATAGGTGATCATAACATGTTCACTTGGCTCGTATCATCACTTTGGCGCATTTTGTGTCCTTGATCATGGGAGTAGGACTTGGTCGACAGCTTGATAGACATCCTCGATCGCTGCGAGAAGGTGAGCCTCGAGATTGAAGGCCACGTGTTTCAGGTACCCAAGGGTCATCCCCTGTTGCGCGCGTTTCAATACCTGGAACTGAAAGATGTGGCTATCAATGTGACGGCCGGTCCATTTTGTTGGAATGGGGACTGTCAAAGCTGTCTGTGCGACCTAAGAGTGAACGGCGTGCTCAAACCGCAGTCCTATGCCTGTCAATATGTGGTGGAATCAGATATTCAAGTGGTGAAAATCAACGAAAACTACGATTTTTGCCCGGATTGACGTCTTGCCCGAATTCGCTGTGTTAGACTGACACAAACCCAAACGAAGAGGTGCGCGAATTGAGTGCGCCTGCTCCCTATTTCTCGCGATTCGAGCTCGGCGAAGCCTCACCCGTTGGTGAGTACATCTGGGCCCGTGACCGCATTCAGGACAAGCCTTTTCTTGCCCGTACCTACGCGGACCTACCGTCTACGCGTCAAGCTTTGTTAGGCTGGGAAGGGTTGAGGCACGCCTCGTTCTTGACATTGCTGCGTGTGGAACCCGTTACTCAAGGATGGCTGGCCCTATTTCGTCATCTCGGTTCATTGCGTCCATTACCTGAGACGGATCCCACCAAACTCAGCGCCGACCAGCTTTGCAGCCTCGCTTGGCGTTGGGTGTCCGCGATGTATTTCATGCATCAACAAGGATTTAGTTTGCCTATGGTTTCTCCAGAACTTGCATTCTGGGATGCCAGCGAGGGACTTAAGATCTTGGGTCACGAGTTGTGCAGCGCTTATCCGGGTTATGAACCTGCCATCGACGTGCGTTACGCCCCTCCTGAATGGCGCTTGCACCATCAATTGAATGAGATGAGCAGGGTTTATATCTGTGCGGCCTTTCTTGTGCACTTCTTTCGGGGAGCACCTCATCGAGAAGGTGCACAAGTAAATGTCACCCAATCAATAAGGCGTCTCAAAAAGGGCTGGGATTCACTGTTGGAACGCATGTTGGTCGTCGATCCGCAAAATAGACCGGGTTTTGCTCAAGTACTTGATGAGATCAGGCAATTATCGCGTTCGTCTGTCAAAGATGATTTGAAAGCACTGATTGCGGCGGACGACACCACATCCGTGCAGGTAATGACTGAAATCGCAGTGCAATCAACCAAGTCCGTGTTTATCGAGTCCGCTGCCGGATTGGAAGTCGTCAAACGGCTGGCCCCATTCAGGCGAACGATGGAAGCGCGAGATTGGCTCGTGCTGCAGGTGTGGGCTCCCGACCGCAGAGGCATTCCGTACCGCGCCGTGAACGAGCTGATGGAGCAGTTGGACCATGTGCTCAGGCAATTAGGGGAGCAGGAACTAGCATCTCAGTTGAGTGCCCTTACGGAGTGGCAGGATGCTACGGAAATCATGCAGAAGTGGCATCCGCTATCTGAGCGATTGGTTAAAGTGCTCCTTTCCAGAGCGTTTGTTGGCGTGGTACTGATCGTAGAAGATGCACACCACTTAGATCAGCATGCCGTCGAAGCGCTGGTTTCTTTGGCGCATTGGGTGAAACAGGAGCCGGTCATGTTCGTGGTTTCAAGTGACCGGCTGATATGCCCGCAAGTGAGACACATGTGGAGTCACTGGCCTGCCAGTAGTACGGTGATAACAGCCGACAACGATAAGTTGGTGCGTTCATGCATCTGGCCGGAAGAGACCAACCTCTCGCCATCAAGTGAAGTGGCTCTGACTTATCAGTTGCTAGAGACTTGCTTTGGCAAAGCTTCGCTCCCCAACTATTTGGAACGATCATGGTCTTATCTAAAGCCCAGGGAGCAACTCATTCTCAAGACGTTGGTCTGTAGTTTTCGCGGTTTGACCCAGTCGGACTTGCATGAAGCGATGGATCTGAGAGAACTGACACCGCACATCGATTTGTTAGTTAAGAGCCGAATCCTTTATCGTGAAGACGAAGAGCTCGGTATCAACGATGTGGCCCTGGCTGGGTATGTGAGCCAACAAATCAGCCCCGATGAAAAACGATTTGTTTGGTCCCGACTTCTCGAGCACGAACGGCAGCTACCTGACCCCGATCAGCTTCAAATTCTGGATTTGCGTCTCAATTTGGGAGATTCGATACAAGCAACCGTGGAATGTGTGATTCAAGATTGCATTCACACCTATTCGGCCGACAAATTGAATAATCTTCGTCGGCTCACTTCACGACATAAGGTTGGACTAGACGCCATCCAACAAACCATAGGCGTTCTGACTGGTGCGGTATGTACCGTTGGCAAACCACCATTCTCCTGGATGAAACATGCTAATGACGCATGGCGACATGTATCTCAGGGGGACGCGCGCCGGGCCGCTCAAGCTTGGCTGAAGGTGAGTAACAGTAAGCGGGCCGGTTCGTGCGTTCAAGCCTGGTCGCTCGCACAGGCTGCAATTTCAGCCATCGAGCTGAACGATCGCCTGAGAGTGGCATCCTGCGCACGGTCTTTCTCTGAATTGGACTTGTCTGGCATTCCCGAGAACGCGGTTGGGACTTGGCGTGCCTGGATTGCGGAAGCCTTTTTGAGTTGTGGGGATGATCATCATGAATGGGTCCGTGAAACGTTGGATGATCAAACAGAATGGGGTATGTATGTGAGGGCGGTTGCTGATCGTTGTGCCAATCGCGATATCGAATGTGTGTCTCGCTATCGGTACTTGGCTAATCTGATTGAAGGGTGTGTTGATCTGCGCGCCAAAGCGCGAGCATTTCACCGATTTGGCAATGCCTTTTTTAGGGCCGACCGACCTTCAGACGCGACACGGGCTTATCAACGGGCCATAACCGAGTACACGCGCATGAAAAACATGAAGCGCGTGAAAGACCTAAAATTTAATCTGGCTGCCGCTCAGTGTCTTTCCGGTCAATTTCAACGATCACGAGTTGAGTTTCAGTCCCTTCTGAGTCAAACAGATATCGAAAAGGACCCACTCACACGTTGCCAGATTCTCTATAACTTGAGTGTGATCGCTTTGGTTCAGTACGAGTTTGAACATTATTGTGAATTGGCAGCAGAGCATCTTCAATTGGCGGGCAAGTTGCGAGATGGCAATGAACTGGCTCGCTATCATGCGCTGCGCATTCATGCAGCGCATTGGCTGGACAATCACGAAGCCGAACTCTCCATCCGCTATCTTTCTGAAGCCCTTGCCAAAGATCAGTTCTTTCCGCTCCTCCAAGAAGAATGTGCCTTTGCGGTTCGCCTGGGATATGCATTAGTGGATCATGTTCCTGAATCCACCTCAAAAGGCCGTTTTACCGTTTGGCGACATCAATTGTTGGATGGGTTGTTGGGACTGGGCCAGGACAATTGGTCTAATTTCATGGCTGGCATCAAGGATGGATTATATCGAGCATACAACCTGTTGGTCTTGAGAATCACGTTGGAGCGGAACTGGCTCGAAGGTGCGGATTTGCCGCGTTCCGTGGCGGATGCTTACGATCAATATGCGCGGGAATGCGGCTTGAACGTTGGCACTTTTATTCGTCAGGCATTCCCTCATCGCGGTGTGTTCGGCGAAGTGACCACAACCGAATGGGAACGCTTAATCAAGTCTGTCGAGTCAGTCAATTGGTGGCAACCCGAGCCTTGGCAATCGCTCACAGGCTTTCTTAACGAGGTGAGGCGCGTCTGGGTGTTTGATGAATGGGGTGTAGCGACACAAATGGAGCGAGGGTGGGGACCGCTATCGGGTCTGGACGAACCTCCAAATGGTTCAGAAGTGAGACGAGCGCTACAAATGTACGACAAACGACTGAGGGCGGGTCACCTCAGCTCAACCATGCACGTGAGTGGTCAAACTAGGCATCTAATCGCGTTCCCCATTGGTATCCGACCTAAGGGACTTGGTGCGCTTTGGTTTCTGGGCACTGAATACCCCGAAGAACGTTACCGGCCCTTGATCCGGTTTGTTGCCAAATTTGTGGAGTGGGCGTTGGATCAATGGCACCAGTCATTGGATTCAGGATCTGAGTCGGAAAGAACGGAGGCTCTTGTTCCTGACTGTGGCATGATTGGTCAGGGCGGCAGCATGCAAGAGGTCCGTCACAAAATCACCTTATTTGCACCGACGGACCTTCATATTCATATCAGCGGTGAATCGGGTACCGGCAAAGAACTAGCCGCTCGGGCCGTTCATCATCTTTCTGGAAGACAGTCACGTGTTTTTCGAACCGTCAATTGTGCACAGATACCACAAAACTTGATTGAGTCCCATTTGTTCGGTCATGTAAAAGGCGCATTTACTGGAGCGACGACCGATCGTGCAGGACTTCTGGAGTTGACAGACGGTGGCACCCTCTTCCTGGACGAAATAGGTGATATTGAACCCAGGGTCCAATCTCTTCTGTTGCGGGTGATCCAACAGGGTGAGTTCTCGCGCGTGGGTGAAACCAAAGTGCGGTACACGGACATCCGGTTCTTGACGGCCACCAACAAAGAAATCAAAGGCTTGATCGCTGATGGACTGTTCAGAAGCGACCTTTACTTTCGCATGGCAGAGGAGATTGTCCAACTTCCACCGCTGCGACATCGCTTTGAAGACCTTCATCCATTGGCTGTGCATTTTGCGGAGAAACATCAACCCAAAAGAGTGATCCAATTTCGGAAATCGTTTTTTGACAAGCTGCGTGAATACCATTGGCCTGGAAATGTACGTGAACTAGAGAGCTACATTAGGCGAGTGATGTTTACGTTCCCGAACGAACCGATTGTTGAAGAAAATCATGTGGTGCCATTTCTGATGGCGGGCACTGAAGACATGCCGCACACAGCCGATCAGGAAATGTCGGAAATTTTGTACAGCACGCGCAAGCGGGTTTTGATTGAAAGGTTGGCCAAGTTTGGCGGTAACCGCACAGAGGCGGCCCGAAGTTTGGGATTAGGCCGTCAGCAGGTGAGCCGCTTGTGCCGCGAAATGGGCATCAAGTGACGATGCGGCTCTTCAGTTCGATCAGGTCGCGCACCAACCCCACATACGCCATATCCACCGGCGAAAACGTGCGGGCCGTATCAGTCTGGTCAAACACAAACAACCACTTGTTACCGTCCGCCAACGAAATGGAAAAAGCCAAGTCCGTGCCCACGCCATCCACGGGGGATTGAATCAGTTCGTCGGATTCCAGCGCGGCCTGCAAGGTCTGGTCGTCATTCAGAGGCACGTAGCTGGGATCCCAGTCCTGCATGCGAATGATGTTCTTGCCCGTGTTCCAGCCCGCCACAATGTCGCCGTTCTGCATGTCACAGACAAAGATGCGGTCCACACCCAGCCACTTGGTCCAATAGGCGATCGCTGAGTTGGTGAACTCAACCAGACTCACGTGGGGGGATGCCACCAGGCGGATCAACTCGCTGCGTACGGCTTCAATCTCAACGGCCATCATCTCGTGGAGTGCCATCTCCACCCGTTGCATATAGGGCTTTCGGTGTTGGTATGGGAACATGAGGCCTCCTGAATGCATAAACATGTCACAGGGTCTCTGAATCGTCAACCTTAGCTGCTGATCCACCAAACAGCGGCGTAAAGCCCCATAAACAGTAGGCCAGCCCAACGGGACACCGGTTTTTTCCGAGTGGCCAAGACTGAGAAACACAACATCGTGGCGGCTAAAGAATAGTAGGGAACTGTCGAGGCGTCGGTCCAGGTGTGGATGACCGGCGTGGTCACAGGTCGGACCAAAGAAGACAGGCCCACCACCAGAGGCACGCTCACCAGGCAGTCGCCTACCAGACCCGATATCCCCAAGTTGCCATGGCGCATGGCCAGCCGCAGCATCAAGAAACTCTCTGGAAACACCGTCAGCAGACCCATCAGCAAACCCAACTGGTTCATGTTGATACGGTTGCCCAGTTGGGCCACGGCATCAGAGACCAGTGCGATGCTCTGCTGAATGACTACGGCTGCCAGGGCCAGACCCAGGACGATCATCAGACTTTGGTGGGTTTTGAGTCGCTGTTTCTTGCTCACTTTACCGCGGTTCCTGAGCACAGCCACGTGGCTAAGGGCATAAACCGCAATCAGAATGAGACCATCCTGGCGACTCACGCGTCCGTCCCTGGCCACCATAAACAGGGTGGCGGCACCCATCCAGAAAAAGAAGAGTGCAGCATAGAAGATGCGGTTCTCCCGTTTGGCCTTGGCGCTTTTACCCTTCGCTGGACGAATGATCAAGGGACCTGCCACCACTAACAACAAACCAGTTACCAAGGAGGTGTTGGCGATGTTGTTGCCTAGGTTGAGTTGGATGATCAGGTCACCTTCCAGTTCTGCTTGGCCAAACAAGCCGATCATCAGGTTGGGGAATCCGGTACACATGGGCGTGATGATGGTGCCCAGCTGAACAGACCCGAACTTGTGTTTCTCCATCAGATCAAGCACCCAAATCACGATCTGGGTGGCTGCAATCAGGCCCAAACAACCGAGTCCCAGCGCGTAGTGTGGGGGTAGTCCAGAAAGCCACTGTTGGACGGTTTGAAGCATGCCGGTCATCACAGCAGGCTGGGAAGGGAAACGCAAGGGGTTGTGCTAGAATACCGGCCCGTTCGCAGCGGTTGCTGCTTGTGATGGGAGGGCCGGCGATGGCAGTCAATCGCGCGCAAATAGTCGACGAGCGTTTCCGCTCGGAAATCGCTTCGCTGAGCCAAGAATTCAGGCGAATTTCGCGGAATCCGAACGACCCGGTTTTTGGTGACCGCCCCCTAACTCAGTCACAGCTACTCGAATTATTTGAGGCGCAAGCGACCTCGCGCTGGATCGACTATGTCGCTCGTGAATTGAAGGCCGAAGGTAAGTCGTTTTATACCATTGGATCGGCGGGCCATGAAGGTAACGCCATGGTGGGGATGGCTACCCGGCCTACCGATATGGCTTTTCTGCATTACCGCAGCGGTGGGTTCGTTTTTGCGCGTGCCCGTCAGGTTCCCGGTGAGACGCCTGTGTTTGATACCTGTTTGTCGTTGACGGCCTCCAAAGAGGATCCCATTTCAGGCGGCCGCCACAAAGTGTGGGGCAGCTTGAAGCTAAACATCCCGCCGCAAACCAGCACCATTGCTTCCCATTTACCCAAAGCGATGGGGACCGCCCTGTTCATGGACCGCCGCGCTAAGATCGGGGCTGGGTCCGACTTACCGCCCGACAGTCTGGTTGTCTGTTCGTTTGGCGATGCCTCAGTCAATCACGCCACGGCGGTCAGCGCTCTGAATGCCTCGGCTTGGTGTGCCTTTCAAAATCTGCCGCTTCCTGTGCTGTATGTGTGTGAGGACAACGGGATCGGCATTTCGGTGCATACGCCCAAAGAGTGGATCCAATCGAACTACAGCCAGAGGGCAGGTCTGAAATATTTCTATGCCGATGGACTGGACGTAGCCGAAGGTTGGCACGTGGTGCAGCAAGCGGTCGAATACTGTCGTCGCCGTCGTCGCCCCACCTTCCTGCATCTGCGCACAGTGCGCATGTTGGGGCATGCGGGATCCGATGTGGAAACGGTGTATCGCGCCGTCCATGACATTGAAGCCACTGAACGACTGGATCCTCTGTTGAAAACCGCGGAACATTTGGTGAAGACAGGTGTACTGTCGCCAGAAGAAGTGTTGGCACGCTACGACGCCATCGCGGCACAAGTTCGGGCGGCAGGCCAGGAAGCTGCCAGTCACGCCAAACACACGTCTGCAGAATCGGTGATGACACCCCTGGTGTTGCACACAGCGGAGTCGGCAAAGCCGCTATATATAGATGCCCGCAAACGCCGTGAACATTGGGGGGCCCGTCTACCCGAAAGCCAACCCGCACGTCACATGGCTGTGCTCATCAATTGGGGACTTCAGGACCTGATGCTGGCGCACCGCGACGTGGTGTTGTTCGGCGAGGACGTGGCCAAGAAAGGTGGCGTGTATAACGTGACCAACCAGCTGTACGAACGATTTGGTGTAGGCCGCGTGTTCAATACCTTGTTGGATGAAACCACCATTCTGGGACTGGCAATCGGTGCGGGACATGTGGGACTGACACCCATTCCAGAGATCCAGTACTTGGCCTACCTGCACAACGCCATTGATCAGATACGGGGAGAGGCTTGCTCGCTTCAGTTCTTTTCGGAAGACCAGTTCCGCAACCCGATGGTGGTTCGCATCGCTGGATTCGGATATCAGAAGGGTTTTGGCGGTCATTTCCACAACGACAATTCGTTTGCGGCCATTCGCGATATCCCGGGACTTGTGGTGGTGACGGCGTCTCATGGAGTGGACGCGGTGAGGGCCATGCGTACAGCGGTCAGCTTGGCAAGAACGCAAGGCGCGGTGGTCATTTTCATCGAACCCATTGCATTGTATATGACCAAGGATCTGGTGGATGGCGTGCCCTGGACAGGTGTATATCCTGAGCCCAGTCAGGCGATGCCATTCGGTGAAGTAGGTCGTCTGGGTGACTCATCGGCTGAAACCTTAGTGGTCACCTACGCCAATGGCACCTATTTGTCCATGCAAGCAGCACATGACCTCAAAGGCGAGGGATTAGCCGTGGATGTGTTGGACCTCCGCTTCCTCAAGCCGTTAAACATGGATGCCGTCATTGAGGCTGCCCAAGGTAAGAAGAATTTGCTTGTGGTGGATGAAGGTCGCGAAACGGGCTCCATTTCCGAGGAGATTATCACTAAACTCCACCTACATTTTGGGCACAACGGGCCTCGGATTGATCGCATTTGTGGTCACGACACTTATGTACCGCTGGGATTTGCGTGGGAATACGTGCTTCCTTCACGGGACCAAATTGCTCAGAAGATCAAGGAGATGAACCGCCATGGCTAGAATCGTTGTGATCGCCCCTGGACGCGGTTCCTACAATCGAACGGAACTGGGTTACTTATCGCGAGGTGATCAAGCGCAAAGACAAGCACTGTTGCGAAGGGCGGATGCATTGCGCACCAAGGCTGGGCGCATCCCGATCAGCGAATTAGATGGTGCGAAAACCTATCAGCCCCAACTCCATTTGCCTGGAGAGAATGCCTCGAGCCTCATCTACACCTGTGCCGCGGCTGATTACCTTCAATTGACTGATAAACACGACGTCGTGGCCGTATTGGGTAACTCCATGGGTTGGTACACCACGCTGTTTACGTCTGGTTGTTTGGGATTTGATGAAGCGTTTTCGGTGGTGGATACCATGGGCCAGGCTCAGCAAGGTCAACTGATCGGCGGTCAGGTAATTTATCCGGTGGTCAACGACGACTGGACCGCCAACGAGGAACGTCAACACCAGGTGAACCAGGTACTAGACGAGATTAATCGTCAGGGTCCTGCAAATTGGGTGGGCCTTTCCATTCGATTGGGCGGTTTCCTTGTATTGGCTGGAACAGACTCGGGTGTCAAGCAGCTGCTTCAGCATCTGCCTGCGGTCAAGCTAGGCGCCAACGACTACCCTTTCCAGTTGGCCAAACACGCTGCTTTTCATACGCCACTCATGGCGGACGCTTCGCGTTTCGGTTTTTCCAACCTGTCACATATCCAATTTCAACAGCCTAAAGTCCCCATGATCGACGGCCGAGGTGCCATTTGGCGTCCACACCAAAGTGATCCCGAGGCGTTGCGGCAATATACCTTCCACACTCAGGTACGCGAGACTTACGATTTTACTTCTGCGGTACGCGTCGCGATTCGGGAATACAATCCAGACCATCTGGTATTGTTGGGTCCAGGCGAGACGCTGGGTGGATCCATCGCTCAAGTGATGATTGCTGAGAAATGGCGCGGCATCGCGGATCGAGAGTCTTTCATCGCTGCCCAGAAAACCGCCGCCAAACCCCTAATCGCCATGAACCGACCCGACCAGGCAGAAATTCTACTGTAGCAACCACTCAGGTGTCGCGTAGATAATCGTGCCTGAATGAAGCAACGTGAGCAGAAACATGAGGGTCTGAGTTTGTGAGTGGCACGACAGTGGCTGTCTGTTCTTTGTGCGAACATATAAGCTGCAGAGTAAGTGACTTTAGTAACTCGCGTAATTAGAAGTCGCAAGCTACGCTTAATTCAGTGAAGGGGAGGCGAACTGTGATTATTTCAGTGCTTTGGTTACTTACGTTTCAAGATTGCACTGTGACTGCGATTTCGGAAGACATAGCGGCTCTACCGCTGGAGTGTTTTGAAGACATTAGGTCTCTGTTGGAACGGAATCAGGAGATTGTTTATTCAAGACTTGAAACTCAAGCTTCTCAATCGGGGAGTGATTGGTGCGTAGATGTACTTTTTTCCGAAGCACCGGAATTGAAAACATTTAGTGTGTCCATTTTTCTGATGTGCTCACTCAATATGGATTTCTACCGGCAACAATTAGAAGAAATGGGGGTTCCAGAGGACGAAGTACAAGTCCTTTTCGACAAATCAACACAAGAAGATTTTGATTCCTTTAAAGATTCAAACTGGTCAACCTACAAAGCAGAACTCGAAAAGATACCTGAGTCACTACGAGCAGATGCGGGTTGGGTCTTTAGAACATCCACAGTTTACACATATTGGGCTTCCGACCTTCTGAATCGAATAAGTCCTAGAAGTCGCCAATTAGTGTTGCAGTACGTTACAGAAACCATAACGGGTGGAGCATGTTATCCAGTGATTCCACACAAACGACTAAAAGACAAGGAGAGTGAATGATAAGTTTGCTGTTTATTTACCTAATGTGGGATGAGCCACCTTGCGCGATAATCGCTTTCTCGTCAGCAATGGCAAAGACTCCTGTAGGGCAGCAAAATTCTTGTTATTTTAAGGCGAGAGTTGTAACTGGGGTTGAGTGTACTGACCCCGAAGAGGTGACCTGGGCTGAAGGATCTATGTATTACTTTGCTGAAGGGATAGAGTATGGCGAAATTGTGCAGGGCAATGTTATTGCCGATCGCGTAACCGGCATACAACGTGCTAGTTCAGCTAAAGACTATATAGGTCAGTTGCCGGTGTGGGATACGTACAATGCGAGCTGGAGTAGTTTTCATAATGCATTTGAGCTGGACTCGAAGACATTTGAAGGCTCCGATATACTGGGATGTAACGCTGGTTCTGATAACGAGGATCCAAATGGAGAGCCACCGGGCGGGGGTGGTATCTTTTATCCACCCGGAACACGATACAAGCCGACTAGGCCTTATTATGTCTGGCTTTTCTTGTCGCCGTTAACAGAACAAATCGTAGTAAGTTGTGTAGTGCTCCCCTGGTTTTTGGACAGTTATGCGGCTAAAGGTTGATTGAAATCAACCGGTGAACGGTAGCCCAACGCGGAGTGTGGGCGCTGGGTGTTGTAGTAGTCGATCCAGTTGGCGATGGC
>JAGQSC010000030.1 GCA_020439745.1 Acidobacteriota bacterium
AAAATCAAGACCGCCTACCAAGGCCACGCAGATGTTCCTCTGTTCTTGGCAAGTGCCGGGGGGGGGGACGACGAATATCAACGATTTGTTATTGAGGCAAATGGCAATGTTGGCGTAGGTGTTGATCTACCTGAATACAAGCTGGATGTCGGCGGTCGTGCTCGAATTCTGGGCGCAGGCGGGAACAATTCCGCTGGCATCTGGTTTAGCGATACGATCCCATCGCAGATTGGGTTTGTGGGTCTGAATACCGCAGATACGATGGGCTTCTATGGCTCTGGAGCCGGTTGGGGATTGCTGATGAATACAGCCAACGGCAACGTCACTATGCCGGGAAGTCTCAACACGGGTAACCTCGGTGTTGGAGGCAATCTTGGTGTGAATGGTAGTGTAGATGTGGTAGGAGAGATTCGAGGGAAAATGCAATACACGGGCGAGTACGAGGTAGATTCCGGAGATCCTGTGCAAATGATTCATAGCTCTCATGGTTTCTGCTTTTTGACCTACATTCGAGGTGAATTCGAATGGGATTCCAGGACTGCAAGAGTATTCATCGGGGATGATGGCTATTGGTATCTGGACGCAGGTCCAAATGGCGTATGGGCAAATGCCCGGTGTGCAGGCGTGAGCGGATAACGCAGGCAAATACGTGGGAAGTCAAGCTTCTCTTCGCCGCCCTTGATTTGTGTCAGTTTCATGCCGCGAGCGGGACGGTTTCCTTCGACGCTTCTCTTCTGGATCGAATTCCGACCTTTTTGCAGTGGACTCATTCGAGGACACTGATCGAATGATCGCATTAGATCAGTTCAGCCAAAAGTCAGGTTTGAGAGGTCTATTGGGTTCGCCCATAGCGATTGTCTCGGCACTTGATAGCATGAGGTGACAACATGCAAATACTTAGATCATTGGCCACCCTATTGGTCGTTATGATCCTTCTGATAAATGGTCAGACTCATGTCTTGAGTCAAGAAGGTGACGGCTCCACATTAGATGGGATGGGAGCCACTCTTTCGTCGGCTGGCGGAAGCATTGATGACGAAGGCGGCCTGGGACTTCTTGTGACCAGCCAGCCCCCTTCCTACTTGTCGCGCCAGGACTACCAAAATGTCTACAACCAGGCGTACGAACTTGGCCAACATGGACTCGATTTCCGACAAAACGAATTACAGCTCTTACCCTCAAATAGCATTACGCGCACCGAAGATATCAAGAATAACTATCAGAATTTCAACGGCGGTGACCTCTATTACCGATTCTGCTTTGACTACTCTGGAATCACCAGTCGCGGATATTGTCCTGAAGCCAACCGGGACGAGCTCGCACGAAAGGTCTCTACATCGGCGGAGGGTGGTACGTTGGGACCAGAGGTGACAGAAGCGAAAATCAACATTCGCAACCAGATGCTCGCTGCCCGTTCACTCTATACCGCATTATTACTTGCGGAACCACCCAATGTTGAAATCCAGGCCTATGCGGAGGACAAAAATGGAACAAAGACCTTGACATCCCGA
>JAGQSC010000031.1 GCA_020439745.1 Acidobacteriota bacterium
CCCGTCGCTCCTTCAGCATCGCGTAAAAGATGCGGGCTATCTTATGTGCTGTAGCCACAATCGCCACACCGGGTCCATGCCTGGCACGAATACGGCGATAGAAGACGCCCAGCGCACTTTGTCCGCGCGAAGCGCCCATGGCTGCCTGGCGAAAAGCAAGGTTAGCGCGACTCTTCACCTTCTTGGTGCCTGTGCGTAAAACCTTGCCGGCGGAGACATCTTTCTCTGGCGCCAATCCCAGCCAGGAAGTGAAATGCTTGACACTTTTCCACTTGTTCATGTCTGTACCCACCTCGGAGATAATCGTTTGCACTGTCAACACTTCCAGACCATCAATAGCTGTTAAGTCCACGCCTGTCATTTGGTAGAGAAGAGAGCGCAGGTCATAATCGGGCGCATTTTTATTTTTGCGTCGCTTTTTCTTTGGCGGCGGGAGTGGCTTTGTCGTAATATCCACCTGGGGCGCAAACTCACTGTACAACTGCTCAACTTCAGCATCACATACTTTAACCTTGGCGGTATAAATGTCGTAGAGTTCCAAAGCTTGTTGCAACACGAAGAGATGCTCTGATGTGTAGTTTCCCTCCAGTGACTTGGCGATCACTTCCTCACTGTTCTTGCAGTTGGGGTCACGATATTGAGCTAAGAATTTTGGGTCCCGTTCACCCGCGACAATCGCCCGTATGATTTTCATGCCGGTGACGCCGGTGATATCGCTAATCACGTTCGTCAGATGCAAGTTCATCAAATTCAACGCTTTCTGCATATGTTGGATATGGGCCGCCCGCCACCTGATCAGGTTGCCACGATGGCGCAGCAGCGTCCGCAAGGTACAGATTTCCTGGCTCGGTCGAAAGGATCCCCGGAGCAGGCCATAGGTATGCAACTGTTGCAACCACTGACAATCAATAATGTCTGACTTGCGTCCGGTCACATTCTTTACATGTCGCGCATTCACCAGGTACAATTCGAAGCCTCGCTCCTCCAGTATTTCATACACGGGTATCCAATAGACACTGGTTGATTCCATGGCCACTGTATCCACGCCACAAGCTTCCAGCCAGTCAGCTAAGGCATGCAAATCTGCTGTGAATGTCTCGAACTGGCGCACAGACACCTCATCTCGTCCCTCCGGTACGGCAGCATATATCTCTGCAGCTCCGATATCTAACCCGGCGGCATTGAGATTCAACTGCTTCAAGCTTTCCAATTTGACTATTTTGCGCTTGCCTTTTTTCTTCTTCGCTTGCCGGCTCTTCCCCACACCAACTTCATCCCTTTGATTTACCGTCATCGCATCCGCTCCTTTTCTGGAAATTGACTGTTACGTTCAGACCCGACGACGATTCAAACTCAGAAAGCTACTAAACGGGGTCCATCAGTGGCCACCAATGATAGATTCCTCCATCGTCGGAACCAGGCTTAGTTACGGGCATTCGCCGCACCAATGTGCTCACGGTCTTAACTGCCTGAACACGACTAGTCTATCACGCGAACCAGATGCGTTTCTTCTTTTTAGATGGATATTCCGATGTGTTTTGTGGCTTAGTTCAAC
>JAGQSC010000032.1 GCA_020439745.1 Acidobacteriota bacterium
CTGGCATGAGGAGCTTCAGCCCGCCACGGATACGCATCTTTTCTTCCGCGACAGCGCCTTTGCCGATGACGTGACGAAAACAAACCTCTCGGCCATTTTGCAGCAGCATGGCATCCGCCATGTGCGCAGCCTGTAGGGGGCGCGGCATGAAACTGCATTTTGAAGATAATCTGGATTACCAGCTCGCTGCCGTGAATGCCGTGGCCGATCTGTTTCAAGGACAAGAGATTTGCCGCACGGAATTCACCGTCACCGCCCAATCGCCATCCGCACAGGCTCAACCGCAGCTAGGTTTTATGGAAAACGATCTGGGCATTGGTAACCGGCTGCAACTGCTGGATGAACAGATAGGTGAGAATCTGCGCGAGATTCAGCTACGGGGCGGATTGCGACCTTCTGACACGCTGACCAGCGGCGACTTTACCATTGAGATGGAGACCGGAACCGGCAAAACCTATGTGTATTTACGCACGATTTTTGAACTCCACAAACGCTACGGCTTTACCAAATATGTGATTGTGGTGCCTTCCATCGCCATTAAAGAGGGCACGTACAAGACGCTCCAGATTACCAGGGAGCATTTTGAAAATCTCTACCCCACGGCCAAAGGGTATGAGTATTTTCTCTACGATTCCGGCAAGCTCGGCCAGGTGCGTAATTTCGCCACCAGCCCCAATATCCAGATTATGGTGGTGACGGTGGGGGCGATTAACAAGAAGGATGTCAATAATCTCTACAAAGAGAGCGAGAATGTGGGGGGTGAAAAGCCCATTGACCTGGTGCGGGCGACCCGTCCCATTATCATTGTGGATGAGCCGCAGAGCGTGGATGGCGGTCTACAGGGGCGCGGCAAGGAGGCGCTGGACGCTATGCACCCGCTCTGCACCCTGCGCTATTCAGCCACCCATGTCGATAAACATGCGATGGTCTTCCGGCTGGATGCAGTGGATGCCTATGAACGCGGGCTGGTCAAGCAGATCGAAGTCGCCTCGCTGGAAATCGATGGTGGCCATAATAAGCCCTATGTCAAGCTGATCTCTACGCATAACATCCGGGGGTCGATTACTGCCAAGGTGGAGATTGATATTCAGCGCGGCAGGAATATTCGCCGGGAGGTGGTCACCGTTGAGGATGGCGACGATCTGGAACAGGTCACCAATGGCCGCACCATTTATGAAAATATGCAGATCGGTACCATTACCTGCGCCAGGGATCATGAATCGATGGAGGTCAAGGTACCTGGCATGGAATATGCCCCGCTGAAGCCCGGCGACGCCATAGGCGGCGTCAGCCCCGATGATTTGAAACGTCTGATGATTCGGCGCACCATTAAAGAGCATCTGGATAAGGAAATGCGCTTTGCCGCGCAGAATCTGGGCGTCAAGGTTCTCAGCCTCTTCTTCGTCGATAGCGTGGAGCATTATCGCCGATATGATGAACATCGTCAGCCGGTGAAGGGCAAATATGCGCTGATGTTCGAGGAGGAATATCGCAGTCTGGCGCGGCAGCCGGAGTATCAAACGCTTTTTGAAAAGGTGGATTTAACAACCGATGTCGGTGAGCTGCATGACGGCTATTTCTCTATCGATACTAAGGGACACTGGACGGAAACAGCCGAAAATAACCAGACCAATCGGGATAATGCGGAACGCGCTTATAACCTCATTATGCGGGATAAGGAAAGATTGCTCAGCTTCGACAGCAAGCTGAAGTTCATCTTTTCCCATTCCGCGCTACGGGAAGGCTGGGATAACCCCAATGTCTTTCAAATTTGCGTCTTGCGCGACATTGGCACAGAGTTGGCTCGTCGTCAGACTATCGGTCGTGGGCTGCGTCTGTGCGTCAATCAGCAGGGAGAGCGGCTGCGCGGCTTCGACGTGAACACGCTGACGGTGATCGCCACCGAGGGCTATGAGCAGTTCGCCGAAAATCTGCAAAAGGAAATTGAGGCCGATACCGGCATTCGCTTTGGCGTGGTGGAGCTGCACCAGTTCGCCGCCATTGCCACTACTGATGATGAAGGGAAGACGGTGCCACTGGGCGTCGAAAAGTCGGAAGCGCTCTGGAGATACCTGCGCGACCAAGAATGGATCGACGGCAAAGGCCGGGTACAGGATAGCCTCCGTCAGCATCTGAAAGAAGGCAGTTTGCAACTACCCGAAGCATTTGCCGGTCAAATGCCGGAAGTCAACGCCATATTGCGCAAACTGGCGGGCAGGCTGGACATTAAAAATGCCGATGAGCGGATTACGATCAAACTGCGCAAAGAGATTCTGCTCAGCGAGGAATTCCAGGAACTCTGGGAGCGCATTAAGCACAAGACTACCTACCGGGTTGAATTCAACAATGAAAAGCTGATTCAGGATGCAGCCAAAGCCGTATTGGACTGTCCACCCATCACCAAAACCAGGGCGCAATTCCGCAAAGCAGACGTGGCCATCGGCAAGGGTGGGGTGGAAGCCAGGGAAACCTCCGTTTCCGGCTATACCACGATTCAGGAATCGAACATTGAACTGCCGGACCTGATTACCGATTTGCAGGACAAGACGTTGCTGACGCGCCAGACCATTGTGCGCATCCTGATTGACAGCCGGAGGCTGGCAGATTTCAAGCGCAACCCGCAGCAATTTATCGATCTGGCGGCGGAAGCTATCAATCGAACCAAGCGGCTGGCGCTGGTGGACGGCATTCGCTACCGCAAGCTCGGCTCCGGCCACTACTACGCCCAGGAACTCTTCGAGCAGGAAGAGTTGCAGGGCTATCTCAAGAATACACTGGCCGTGCAGAAGTCAATCTATGCCCATGTGGTGTATGACTCTGCCGGTGTCGAAAAAACCTTTGCCACCGATCTGGAAGCCAATGAGGCGGTCAAGCTCTATGCCAAGCTGCCCGCCTGGTTCAAAGTACCAACCCCGCTTGGCACCTATAACCCGGACTGGGCCGTGCTGGTCGAAGAAGGCGGCCAGGAAAAGCTTTACTTCGTGATCGAAACCAAGGGAAGCACCTGGTGGGACGATCTGCGCCATCAAGAGGGTGCAAAGATCAAGTGCGGCGAGAAACATTTTGCCGCTATCGCAGAGGGGGCAAATCCGGCGCGGTATGTCAAGGCGTCCACGGTTGAGGATCTCATGCGATATGCATGAGGGAGCCATCCCGTTCAATCTATGACAATTTTCTTCTTCATTCAGGGGTACAAGGCAATCCCAATATGAGCTTCACCCATGAGATAAGCGATTTAATTGCATCGGGGCGCGAGGGAAAATACTGGGACTTCAAGGAACAGTATCATGATAACAAAGCTGCATTATTGCATGACATCATATGTCTCGCTAACTCTCTCCATAAAGGGTCTAAATATCTGATCTTCGGCGTTACCGATCCTTATAAAGGTTGCCAAATCGTCGGCATTCAAGCGAATAGAAAATATTCGCAATCTAACTTGATCGACTTCATCCGCAGCATGAAGTTCGCCGGAGATGTCAGGCCGGAAATCGAATTACGGACTATCGAGTTGCAGGAACAAGAGATAGATGTTCTAATCGTATTCGATAGGCCTGAAAAGCCATATTATCTTCGTGAAGATTACAAAGATAAGGGAAAGATTGTTAGGGCAAGTTACATTTACACGAGGAATTTAGATACCAATATCGCCATCGATCAAAGCGCCGATCTAAGAATTATCGAACTGATGTGGCGGGAAAGATTTGGTTTAGATGTGCAACCAGCCGAACGCATGGTGACGTTACTTC
>JAGQSC010000033.1 GCA_020439745.1 Acidobacteriota bacterium
GAGCGGATTGACCGGATGATTCCGGAAATTATTCATAATGATGATCCCGTCGCCGCATCGGTCGGAAAACGGGCGTTCCTGGGGCAATATCCATTTCTAAATCACGGCATTATTCAACGGGGACTCATCGATTACTTGTCTCCGGAGCCGGGGGCCGTTCGGCCAGAGAAGGATGCTTATCCCGAGCAACACTCAGAGAAAACCGTTCTCACTCCCCATGCCTGATCGCCTGTAGGCGAAAGTGAGAGACAAGGGGTGGGCCCGAGCACTCCTCACGAATCCCTAAACCATCATGCCATCCACAACGGCGATGCCGCTTCTTTGTTTTGACTTATTCCTTGCATTAGTCGTTGGCTGGAGGATTGAGTACCTCCTGCCATTCTTCGCCGCTCCTTTCGAATCATACTGAAATAATGGTTTCTCGTTCTTTCATGTGTGTACTTGAAAGATCCGTTTCCTGGTCCGACGCCTGCCGTTCGGCCCCATGGACGGATGCTCTTATCAGGCGGCGGGCCTTGTCTGAGCGCAGCGAGTTGGCCCGCCCTCTTCCCTGCATCCGCCCAATCCAATGAGGCCGAACGGGGCGTCAATGGTTTTGGGTCCTTTTGCCAAAACAAAAGGACCTCGGCTGCCGGGCCGAAACCAGGCAACACAGAACATCACGTTGACACGAGAGTTGGATACCCATGGGCGAGGCGTTCAATTGCCAGCGCTCTTTTTCCTGTCCAACTCCAAGATGGATTTTCGATACACATCGTAAAACGGTATGGCCAGAACCATAAATTCAAAATGTTCCCTCCCTTCCTCAACCATTCGCAGAATACCCATCGAAAGTTTCTTGACATTTTTTCTGCCTTGTTCAAGAATCCCCTTCATCGGAATTGACTTCTTTGTGTGACCTGGAATTTCTGAGTGAATAAGAGTGCCCAGACACGGAATGAACAATTGTCACACAAGAACAGGGCCGTCACCGCTTTATGAAAATGTGATGGCAAAGTGGATCAAGGCGGCATGGCTTAAGGCTGGATCGGCATATCGGTGAACGACCAGATGTTGCGCTGTTCCTTCGAACCGTCCAATGAGTGATGGGGTATTATACAGACAGGAATACGCAGATCCGGCTCTTATACGGATCCGCATTAATATTGTTGGGCACTGGCACCAAACTGGCTAATGATGCTTCAATTGCAGGTTTCTGAAATCTGGACCGCCGCTGGAGTCGTCTTGGGGTTCCAAGTCACGTCGTTCCTGTGGCGCATTTCAAATGAGGTGGCTCGTGGTAGCAGCGGTGACATCACGTGGCTTCCTCCAGCAGACATTCTGAATCTCGTTGCTATGGTTGTTCTGGTTGTGGGAGTCTTCATTGCGCCCATGGCTGAAGAGTCCTTGGTCAGGAGCCCGCACAAGGCCTTCGGTTTAGCGTTGATCCTATTCGTTGGTCACTGCTTCGCCCTCGCCGGACACTACGACATGTTCAACCCGCGCACTCCGCGCTCAATGAAATATTTCCCCCTTCAGGAGCTAGTTGCTGTGGGTGTCGTGATTGCGGTCGCAGTGGCATACTGCGTTCTGGTATAACGTGCCTAAAACTGCGCTGAACCAGGACGCGAAAATAGCGCGCGCCGGTTAGCGCTGGGCGTTCACTAGACCGCAGGTGGCGGACGGGGTGCTGACAGGGTTGAAGGGAGCCGTGGCGACTCGATGTGGGATGGAGGGAAATTGATAAGCGGTCGGCTGAACAGAGTCCGCGTCCGGAACCGCTGCTCAGCCCCCTGCGGCAACTGAACCTTGGTCCCTGCCTGTGCGTGAACTCACGCAGAC
>JAGQSC010000034.1 GCA_020439745.1 Acidobacteriota bacterium
AGTCCTTGCTCGGAGACGGGCCTTGCCGAGACGGTGTCGGATAGACCTTCACATCCAACTTGCACCGAGCAAGCTCGTCGATGCTTTTATCGGTCGAAGCGTCGTCAATTACGAGGATCTCGCAATCGATGTCGTCGCACGTATCGCAGCAGGACTTGACGGTCTTCCATAGCAGATCGCCTTCATTGTGCGATACAATAATGATGCTGAGTTTCGTCATCGGCAGAATCCTGGCTGATCGATTACTTGTCACTACCGGAACGCACCGTACAATGACAAGCTGAACGACCTAAATGCGTGGCATCCTGAGTTCGCGTTGTGCTACCTGATACACTGTTGTGTGCGACAACTCGGTGATAACCTTTTTTCTCAGGGACATCAAGTTGTGGAACGATTCACAGAAATTCTCATGGACCATTTTCAGGATCCACGCAACCGTGGCACCGTTCCAAATGCCAGTTGTATGGGGACCGGCGACCTTCAGGGCCGGCCACCGTTCGTAACTGTCCATTTGGCGATAGAAAACGACATGGTAATTGCTGCGGGATTCGAAGCGCAAGGATGCGGTGTGACAATTGCTTGCGGGTCTGTCTTGACCGAGATCGTCGAGCGAAAGACTACGCGTCAATGTGAGGCACTTACAGCGGAGCACCTTGCAGAGGCGTTGGGAGGCGTCCCGCCGGACAAAATGTATTGTGCTGAAGTTGTGGTGCGTGCACTCCATAGCGCCCTGAACCATTGGAGACTCGCGTCTTAACGAAAGTTTCAGAAACTATGTCAGATCGAAAACGGCCTACGTTCGTCGTCAATGCTACCTTCTACTGCGGTTGTTTCGTCCCCATTTGACCAAATACCACGGGTGGTTGTCACGCCACCGGGAGAGCTTGCGAGCCCACTTCGACCTGCGACATACGAGGGGCACCATGCGAGACGGGCCAGAAACCGGAAATCATATGAGCGGTCAACCTATCGCGGAACTCAAGAATATGGGGCAATGGACGAGAAACATCCCAGTAGTTTGTACGGAAGTCGCCTACATTTACCCGTATTTCAACAAGTCCAAGCACGTGCTTTGCGCGACGGTCAATCCCTGCAGTCATAATTCGGTCACAAATACGACCGTAATTCGGTGGTAATACACGACCGCAATTCGGCCGATAACAAGTAATCGCGTCTACTCGTCGGCGTTCCCCCACCGGGTCGCAGCCAATTGAAGGGTTAGAGCGACCCACACGGCGGGAAGAGGTGCAGCCTCAAGCTTCCGAGTCATCAAAAAAAGCCCGGTCGAGAGCAAAGTGAACACTGTCGCAGGCCAAAACAATATCCAGAAGAACACTGTGTGTCCGATCGCCTCGCGAATCGCCATGCCAATCACGCCTCCTGATCTGTTTGGCCAACGCGAAGATAAATCGTTGGTCGCTTTCACTTTCGGCGATTTCGCCTTGCGACAAGTCAACGCAACTATACTGTGTACAGCCACTAAAACGCACACAACGAGTGAGCATATCGATGCAAACGTGGACACGGTGTTGACTCCTTGGGTGTGTGGTGAGAACTAAGCCGTACTACGGCCCAGCAAGTATCATTTTCCACGGTATATTTGCGATTGCTCTAACGCTACAGGCGGCGGCAGCACCGAAAAGAACATTCAGAAAGGCCTGTTCCTTTGCGTTCCGGGGATGCTGCAGACACCATGACAAAATGAAAATGAGCGGTCCAGTTGTCAAGCAGCACGTACAAAACGCCGCCTTTGGGCCTCCCAATAGTGCTAAACTGCAGGCCGTCAAGGTAGTGGCGCCGGCGGTTACGTGAAAAAGGCAAAGACCAGAAGATAACCAGCTATCCTTTCTCGGGTCCCACACTAATCCGCTCGGATCCGTCCATGTTATCGGCGAGTCACCGACATACTCATAGTGATTCCATTCGCTCCCAGCAAACCCGATTGGATCCTTACTCAAGAACCGCGCCAGCTTCGGGCTGTACGGTCTAGCGCGTAGATAATACGCAAGCCTGTCCGCATCGTAGTAGTACCCCAATTGCCCTACCCAGCGAAAGACATTCGTCGTCGAGCCACTTGACG
>JAGQSC010000035.1 GCA_020439745.1 Acidobacteriota bacterium
CGGACACCCATGACAACATTCAACGACGGACTTTCTATCTGTCAGGAGAAAGTACTCGGTTTAAACGACATCTGACACGCCTCTCATCCGAAACGGTAACTGTCAGATCAGGTCGTGACTAGTACAATTATTGGCTGGATCGACGAGAGTGGGTCTCGTTGGGATCCGATTTGGGAATTAGTTGTCAAGACTATCGGATTAACCGCTTTTTAGGTTGTAACTCTTTGTCGCGTGCGATCCGCTTTAATCTTGCCTCGAATTCTTCATACTCGCCCAAATGCGCTCGCATCAGGCTCTTCCAGAGCTTGCCGTGATTAGGAACCGAGAAATGCAGCAGCTCGTGGACAATCACGTAATCCCAGAGTTCTTGACTGAGATCAAGTAAGTCTTCGCTGAAATTCAGGTGGCCGCTCAATGAACAAGACGCCCATTTGTTTTGCATGGGCCGGATGCCCAACCAAGTAACCTCCACATCAAGCTTCTCGGCCCACTGCCGAACGCGACCTTTAAATGCTCTTTTCTGGATGCTGGATGCTCTGGTCATGACTTGTTTGCCCTAAGTAACAAGTTGAACAGTTTGTCCACAATCGCTGTTACGTGATCCAGATCATCGGTTTGAGCGCAAACTGCAAAGGTCACTTTATTACGAAGCTCGCGAAGCGAATTCTCGCTTGTCTTCCAGTTGGGAAGATCTCGGAACGCCTCGCCGATCTGCCGACTCACGTCCTCGGCATGATTGATTTCTGCGTCTAGTAGGCTGCAATAGACAAAATAGGTAATGCCATCAAATGCTTTCGCCGCCTGCTCCTTTTTTCGCAGTTCATTTTTCTCAAGTTCTTGCAGCAGCTCCTCCAACGCTTCGGCGGTACTTTTCTGGCGTCGCTCAAAGCTTTCACGTACGGCCAAGGCACGTTCGGCCATCGCAATTAGAAAAAGATCGTCGCTACTTTCCTCGGCGAGCTTCTCGATGCTCTTGATCAGGTTAATGACCTTGGTTCCGTCACCGCCCTGGCGCTTTTTGATTAACTCAATGGTTTCCGAATCGATCGCTACCATATCTTCGACTCGGTCCACGCCGTAAGTGCCCACCTGTTCTTGCACCAGAAGGTTGGTCTTCCCCTGAAAATCACGATCCACCATCACCGTTTTGGTGTAAGCCTTGCGGACCACATCGTAGATCGCGCTCAACGTCCCGTAGTCCGCGAGGAATGGCCTCAGGAATGCGTCGGGCGAAATGATCTCGTAAAGTATCTCGATCTCCTTGTATTCCTTGAAAAACTCTTTGCGCCGTTTGGGATCGCGGAAGTGTTCGATGAGGGTATCTATATCCTTATCGTTGAAGTTGCGTTCAATGAGGCCGAGGTAGGCCGGAGCTTTGGACTCCATCTTGTTCTTGAAGAGCACCTTGAGCAGCTTCAGGTCCTTGACGATGGCGTTGACTTCATCGCTGTCGAAGGCCAGCGCCTTTTCGAGCTTGTCGAAGATGCCGACGAAATCGAGAACGAAGCCGTGGGGCTTTACCATCTCCTGCGCCTCATTCTCGTAGGGGCGATTCACGCGCGCAATGGCCTGTAGCAGGGTGTGATCGCGCATCGGCTTATCAAGATACATGGCATAGAGTATGGGCGCGTCGAAACCAGTAAGCAGTTTCTCCGTGACAATGAGGATCTTGGGCTGTTGGTCCAGCTTGCTGAAGCTCTTTCGAATCTGGCGCTCCTTCTTGGGGTCCAGGTGGAACTGCTTGAGCAGGGCAGAGTCGTTGTTGTTCCCGGTGTAAACGACCTCCGAATACTCGGGCGGGAGGAACTGATCGAGGGCCTTCTTGTAGTGGGCGCAGGCTTCGCGGTCGACGCCGACGAGGAAGGCCTTGTAGCCGAGCGGCTCGACAGTCTCGCGATAGTGGCTGGCGACGAACTGCGCCACCTTTTGGATTCGTTCCTTGCCCTTGAGGAAGTTTTTCAGGTTCACCGCCCGTTCGAGGATTTTGTTCAACTCCTCAATGTCGGCCACGCCCTCGGCTTCGGCGAGGGAGAGGAACTCCTTGTCCAGCGTCTCATGCGGCACGAGCATTTCGTTGGGGGCTAATTGGTAGTAGAGCGGCAGCGTGGTGCCGTCCTCGATGCTGTCGGCGATGGAATACTTGTGTAGGTAGCCCTGGTCGTCCTCGCAGCCGAAGGTCTTGAAGGTGCCCTTGCCGTAGACGGTCTTGTCCACCGGGGTCCCGGTGAAGCCGAGGTAGGTGGCTTTCGGCAGGCCGGCCATGAGGAAGTTGCCCAGGTCGCAGCCGGTAGTGCGATGCGCTTCGTCGATCAGGACGTAGATGTTCGAGCGCGTATTGAGATTCGCCGGCATGTCGCGGAACTTGTGGATCATCGTCACGATGATGCCACGGTAATCGTCGCGCAGAAGTTGGTTGAGCCGGGCGATGCTGCTGGCGTGCTCCAGGTTGCCGAGGCCGAGCGCGGCGAGGTTCTTGAGCATCTGGTCTTCCAGTTCGTTGCGGTCGATCATCAACAGGACTGTGGGCTTGTCCGCCTCGGGCGCGCGGAAAAGCCGCTCCGCCGCCTTGATCATGGTGAAGGTCTTGCCGCTGCCTTGGGTGTGCCAGACTAGGCCGCGGGTGCGCTTGGGGTCGAGGGCGCGGATCACGCTGGCGTCCACCGCGCCGGTCTGGTGTTGGCGCAGGATGTATTTGTTCAGCTCCTCGTCCTTCTCGGCAAAGACGATGTAGTCCTTCAGGAAGGAGAGCACCTGCGGGATGGCGCAGAAGCTCTTCACCTTGGCCTCCAACTTGCCGACCTTCTCGTGCTTCCAGTTGAAAATGTTCCGCCGCACCGTGTTCCAGGTCACGCCGTAGGAAAAGCCGATGGCATCGGTGGCGGTGAAAAGCTGTTGTGGGACGAACAGCTCGGGCGTCTCGCGGTGGTAACGGCGGATCTGGTCCACTCCGAGGGCGATCGCCTCGTCCTTGTTGGCGTTCTTGCACTCGATCACCAGCACGGGGATGCCGTTGATGAGAAAGACCACATCCTCCCGCGTGCCGTAGTGGCCGTTGTGAAAGGCCCACTCCTCGGTGACTTCGTAAACGTTGCGGCTCGGGTCGTCGTAATCGATCAGGATCAGGTCGCGCTCGCGCTTCTCCTCGTAATCGAAGAATTTGCCCCGGTTGCGCAGGTTCTCGACGAACTCCCGGTTGCCGTAGATGTCGGTGTGCAGATGGCGGAATCCCGCCGCGGCGGGACAACGCCCCCCTTCAGAGTAGCGCGGATTAAACTCCCGCACCTTGGCATCGAGAAGGTCGTCGAAGAAGAGCGAGCGGTTCCTGGCGCGGTCGGCGGGTGGCACCCCCGGATCAAACCCGCGCCGCTGCTCGGCTTCCTCACGGGACACAAACTTCCAACCGATGGCCTCGGCGTAGGCGAGGATCCGGGCTTGGACGGTTTTATGTTCTCCGGGTGTGGGCACGGTTTAGACTTAGTATTTCTTTCGAATCTCAATCGCTGCATCGATCCAATCAGCAATGTTATCGGCAATGTGGTTGTAGACGTAGCTGCTGGTCGTAAAGGGCGGGTCGTAGGTTTTTACGATCGACGAAAGTGACGTGCCGTCGATATTGAACGAAGCGAATGGGTTGGCCCCCTTTGAAGACTGCTCGCCGGAGCTGTTCGTGATGTTGTGGATATGGATCCCGAAAAGCCCCATTCCCTTTTTCCAACTTTCCACGATCTCGTAGTCAATCCACTTTCTGCCCGCCGTGTTTTGTCCGATCAAAACCACCGCACAAGAGCGGCCGTCCATTTGATCCTTAATCCACTTTTCGATCGCTGCATCACCTCGGCCCGTGACGGTCTCCCAATCATTGTCGGTGGCAGGTTTGTTTCCTTCGATTGCTCCGATATTCCGAATCTTTGACGCCCTCCAATTGTCGGCCTTGTAGTGGAAGCTGTAGAATACTCTGCGTGCCATTGCTGTCTCCTTTGTATTTGTTCTGTTATTGCGGATCGGTTTCCGAAAATTGAATCCTAACTGCGCAACCATTCCGCTAATCGCGTAAACTTCATCGGGTCGTCCCGCCAGATATACCACTTCTCGCCAACGTAGTAGATCTTCGGGTAAATCTTCATGTATTCGTTCTGGGTGAAGTCCGATTTCTCGGCAATGGGGAAGGTAGCAATATGATCCATTCCCTTCACGGGGTCCGCAAACCCTAGCTCCCATGGGACCCATCGAGAGTCCTTTGAGTTCTCAGTGACCATCACCAAGAACTTCTTCTGTTCACGGATCTTGCCTTTAATCTTTTTTGCAGTTTCGCCAGAAACAACGTCCGGGATCCCCTCATCCATCCAATCAACATAGATGCTCACGCCGTGACTCCGAAGAAAGGCGATCACTGGCTCAATAAGATCGCGATCCTTATGGCTGTGGCTGAGAAAAATTGTGGTATCCGCAGAGGCAGCATTAATGGCCGCAGCGCTCTTTTGGGCAGTTGCAACGTATTCGTTCGCGACTGAAAAACCGCGCTCGTATCGCTCAATCTGGGCTCTTGTGATGAATGCCATTGCTTTCGATTCCGTCCGAGAGTCAACCGATCCACTTCTTGAAATTCAAATTGCCATTGTTGCCCACCCAGTCGTGGGTCGAATGCCAGGTGGAGAGCTTAATGTTCTTCCCTCGGTACTTTTCTGGCTGTTGCTGAATCGTGAATCCATCAAGTTTTGAGAAGTAATACCACTTGTCCCCGCTCCAAACGATCGGCGCACCCTTTTTCCCATCATCGCTTATCCGCAAGCCACAGTAATCGAAAGGGTTCGGCCCTTTGCTTTTTGTTTTCTCGTCTTTTCCTTTAATGGAATTTATGTGAATTCCTAAAAGGATGTTTTCGACCTCTATGCTCTTGAAGATTTCATATCGAACCCAAGTTCGTGCGTAGGTCTGCGATCCAATGAGCACTGCGGTGACACTCGTGTTTTCGAGCTCCCCGTTGATCAACCGCTTCAGCGCGAGATCACCCTTCTTCTTGGACTCCTCCCAGATGGAAGCGTCAAAATAGCCGGCTCTCTCCGCGCTTGTCAGCGCGTTGTGCTTCCGAACAACATTTGCCCGAAAGTCGATGACGTCTTGGTAGTGAAATGCGAAATAAACTCGTTTGGCCATGGTCAGTCCTTCTGTAAATGATTGATGATTTTTTGGATGTTCTCCTCCAGTTTTGCCGCTGTAGTTGAAGGCTTGCCGATCGCTGCGAATGATTTTCGAATTGAAGCGGTCGCATTCGGGAAGAAGTGATCAAATCGCTCATCCACCTCTTTCCACAGCCTTTCAGCCATATACCCTGTTGCGCCGACAGGAATAGGCACGACGCCTGAAGCGACACATAGGTCAAACTCTTCGCGCATCCCGTTCGAATCGACGGTCTTGCCGGAAGCGACCTTCTTGTTTCCGAAAACGAAGATCGCGATGCCCGCGTGTTCGATCATGCTTTTTCGATACTTTGTCCAACGCGACTTTGCGGCAGGTTTGCCCGATGCAGTATGGGGAAACGGACGCATCATCAGGTGCTCTTCGGAAACTGCTACGCCTGCGTTATCGAGTTGATTCAGTGCGCCATTGATTATTGCGCCGCCGATTCCAACGCCCGAGCCAGTGATGATCCGATTTCCCGCCGACGAAAGGGCTTGGCCGAGGTCGTAAAGGAATGAGTCGGCTTCATTCGATTTCCATGCGCCAAATTCGGCTGCGGCACCCGAGATTAAAATCGATGACCGCTTGAACCGCGTGGCAACTTTCTCCAGCAAGAGAGGAATGTCGTCGTAGGTGGCGACTTCGACGGTTTGTATATTCTTCCTTTTGAGGTCACGGATAAAATAATCCTGCTTCAGTTGCCGATACTTAAAGTCCTTCTTCTTCTCATTCGGCCACTTCGTTATCTTCTTCTGGATGCAGTAGTGCTCCCGCTGGTTGTCCTCCAACACCGCCCGAACCCGACTCAGGATGAAGTCGATATTCGGGTCCGTGAAGCTGAAGCCGACGAATAGAAAGGTCTTTTCTATGAGGTCGCCTTTGAGAAGCGAAGCGAACTGCCCCATCTTGAATGGATACCGCTCATAGTCATCCTTGCAGATGACCGCGTTGGTGGCATCACCAACGTCACCGTGCATTTTGTAAACGATGACGTCACGGTCTGGGCGAGTCGTCGAGAGCTGGTCGAGGGTGTGCTTTACGTCTGGAACCTTCTTGGCCTCTTCAAGGCTCGTTTCGATCAGTTTGTCGTAGTTGGTCGTCCAGAACGTGTGAATCGGGAGGTTCGCTAGAATCCTGTGGCCCTTGGTTGGCTCCCTTGCGATCCCGATTTTGTGAAGTATTGTCCGGGTCAATCCGTGCTTGTTTCCACCCGCTTTGTTCACCGAATACTGCGCCACACTGACGAGGTCGTGTTCCTTTTTCGGGTCGAGACCGAGGTCGGTGATAACGCCTTCCAGAAGTTCCTGCCAGTTGACGTATCCTGCGGACATCGAGAAACCGGCGCCAATGAATGCCGCGGCGTTGCGGCTATGAAGTTCTTTTGTGAACTCGCGGAGGAATTGCTCTTCTGAAATGGCTTCGGTGCTCATGCGGAAAGTTCCAGTTCGTGAACGCGAGTCTTCGCGGTCATCAGTTCGTGAAGGAGGGTGCGGAAGAGGTCTTGGAGTTGATCGCGCTTCCGACTGTGAAGAGTGGACTTCTCTTCAGTGGCATCGATTGCTGCGACGATCTCCTCCTGCTCTTCAACAGGAGGCATCGGAAACCAAAGCGGCGCAATGTCCTTCTTGTTCAGTTGCGGCGTAGGCCCAGGGTCGGTGATCTTTTTCAGGTCGAAGGTGTTGAACCAATGAAAGAGGTAGCGGTGATTCACAGCCTCGGACGGCAATACGGCGATCAGGTTGGGGTCCAAAACGGTGTAGCCCTTTGTGAGTCGCTTCTTGTTGGTTGCGATTGCCGCCCCTCGCTTGGGAAAAATGATCGAATCCGCGGGAACAGTTCGTTTGCGCGCTTCCTTCTCTGTCAGCAGTCGCTCCAGATTCGCCGAACGAAATTCAATCTCGTTACCCGGAAGGTTCATGTCCGAGACTTTGATGCCGATAACGCGGACTCCGTCCAACACGTTGGAAGCCTTTTCCAATTGCGAGTAGGACATCGCCGAGGCTTTGATGGTGCAGACCGATTCAACAGTCGGCGTCTCCCAGCCTTCGGGGATGGGGCCGATTTCGGTTTGCTTTTGAGGTTCGTGGCGGAGGCCTTCGGTGAAGAGCTTGTGCATGAGGGCCTTTTTCAGCTCGGTGGTCGTCTGAATGATCCGCTCCTGCGCTTCGATCGCCCGCTGCACCGTCGAAAGGATGTGCGCGATCTTCTTCTGCTCGGGGAGTGGGGGGAGTGAGATCGGGACTCCAAGGAAGTCGGCGTTTCGAATGTGAACCTGGGTGGAACCGTGTTTGATCTTCTTCATCAAGCTCCGATAGCCAGGAGAGTTTGAAAAATAGACAAAGAACTTCGGATCCACTGTCTCGTCGAGTTGAACGATGTATGCGCCCTGTGTTAACAAGGCATCTTCGTTTTCATCGAAAATCCCAACCAACCCAAGGAAGTCAGCCTTGGAAGACAGGTCACGGAAGGTGGCTACGAGATCCCCGTTTCGAATGATCTTCTTTGGATGCTTCATAGCATATTCGGGAGTCACATAGACGCGGCCTTTATTGAACTCGATCTTTCCCTGCGTCTTGATGTTCCCTTTGTTGAGAACGAGAACTCCCTCATCGAAGTAGTCAGATTTCTTGGTCGACGCACCGCCGGTGATGCGTTGGACGAAGTCACCGAATTTGGCAGGTTTCCAGTCGCCGGGAATGTGACCGTTCTCACTCATACGCCGATCTTCTCTAGAATTTCCTTCAAGGCCCTGTCCGTCTCCCGCGCCTCGGCTTCGATGACTTTCAGTTCCTCGACGATTTCCGCGATGGGCCGGTAGGTTTCGGCGTCGCTGGTGTGGATGTAGCGGCTGGGGGAAATGTTGTAGTCGTTTTTCTTCAGCTCGGCGTGATCGACGATGCGGCTGAGTTTTTCCTCTTCATTCCAGCCGATGAGGGTGTCGGCGAGGCGCTGGATGCCGGCGTCGGGGATGAAGTTCTTGGGGTCGCCCTTTTCGAAGACCTGGCTGGCGTTGACCAGGAAGACCTTGCCCTGCCGCGTCTTCGGCTTGGTTTTGTTCAGGAACAATACGATTCCGGGGGCGGTGGTGTTATAGAAGAGGTTTTCGGGCAGGTAGAGGACGCTTTCGATGAGGTCGTGGTCCACGAACCACTGGCGGACTGTCTTTTCCTTGTTGGAGCCTGCATTGCCCGAGCCGCGGGAGGCGGCGCCCGTGTCGAGGACGACGGCGGCGCGGCCTTGGTCATTGAGACTAGCGTGCATATGCTGGACCCAGCCCCAGTCGGCGGAGGACTTGCCGGGGAAGCCGGCCCCGGCGGGGAACCGGCCGAGTTCGTCGGCGTCGTAATCTGCCTCGGTGAACCAGTTCTGGTTCCACATGGGATTGGCGACGACGCGGTCGAAGGTGCGGAGTTTGCCGCCCCTGTCCCGGAACTTGGGGTTCTTGAAGGTGTCGCCGATCTCGATCTGGCCCTCCATGTCGTGGATGATCATGTTCATGTTGGCCATGGCCCAGGTCTCGGGGGTGAATTCCTGACCGAACAGTTTCAGGGGCGCGACAGTGCGCTTCTTACCCTTGGCGCTTTCCTCCATGGCGATCTCGCATTTCACGAGGAGGCCGCCGGAGCCGCAGCAGGGATCATAGACGGTCATACCCGGCTCGGGAGCGAGCACGCGGGACATGATGGTGCCGACCTCGGGCGGGGTGTAGAACTCGCCGGCGCTTTGGCCGCCGCCCTCGGCGAACTTGCGAATGAGGTATTCGTAGCTCTTGCCGATGATGTCCGCCTCGACATCAGCGAGCCCGAGGCGCTTGGTGCTGATGGCCTCGATGAGGTTGGAGAGGCGGTCGTCGTCAAGGTCGCGCTGGCCGTGGGTGGTGGCGTTGAAGTCGACGCGGTCGATGATGCCTTGCAGGAGCGGGTTTTCCCGGGCGATGGCCCGCATGTGGGTGGTGACGCCCTCGCCGATCTTGTCGGAAAGCTTGCGGATGACCGACCAGACGGGCTGCTCGGGATCGTCCGGCACGAGCGGGAGGTAGAAACGGACGAGTTTGTGATCAGCCTTGGCGAGCTGGAAGGCTTTCTTGCGCGATCCTAGCTGCGCAGCAATCCGATTTACCTCGTCGTCAAAAACATCACAAAGTCGCTTTGTGAAGATCAGAGGAAGAATATAGTCCTTGAACTTGGGTGCGTCCTTTGCTCCACGAATGGAACACGCGGCGGCCCATATCCAGGATTCAAGTGATTTGTCGTTGCCATTTTTGATTGCCATCAGTGCTCAGCTTTTTTCGAACAACTTTACTTAACGGACCTCGCAATTAGCCGGTACCAAATGGGTTGCCCCATTATCTTATGTATAGATCGATCAAAATCATGGCGAATTCATTTCCTGTTTCTTAGCCTAGTATACGATATTTTCTGCCGCAAAGACATTTTGCAAAACCATGATAATTTGAGATAGATGCTGCAAACCGTTGCGCCAATCTGACTTGACATGTGCACGGTGGGAATCTCGCCATGAGCTAAACGAATCAGACAATAGCGTAGGTCCATTTAGGGTTGAGCGGAACCCTGATGGGATTCGGGTGCATTGTGGTATCGGAACCAGTGGTAGGTCCGCGTTCCGCGGTCCAACCACTGGCTACACCTGCGCCATCCCGATGGGATTGTAGACCGTGGCGATCAAACTTCATTGAGGGCTTTTGCTGTCGCTCATCTTGACAGGTGTCTGCTGATGCCCTTAGGTTGGGGCAGGGAGGCGAGATGCCGCTTCGGCTGGATAGTGACGAACGCCGCGATTGGCAACGGAAAATTGGGCCCTGGACCCTTTCACTACAGGACTGCTTTGAGCGTCGCAATCCCGTCACCTGCGTGGAGTTCAATCCGCCTGTGGTGAGCTGTAAAGACAAGCAGGGCAGCCATTACTGGCGTCACTTGGAACGCGTCGAAGGCGAAGATGTGGGTGTCATCAAACAACTCAAAGCCAAGTATCGCGCCCTCAAATCCAACATTGAACGCGGCCATTTCATTTCGATTACCGATTCCGCAGCAAGGCAACAGCGCATCCATAACCTGAGCATGGTCAGACTGCTCACCGATTCCCAGTTCACTAAACGCCATTTTGAGGGAGAGGCCCTGGTGTTGGACCCCAGCCGGACGGTCCTGCATTTGACACGCAACCACTCCGTCGCTTGGACTGACCGTTTCCTAAGGCACTGTTGCCGCCACGGATTCTCAAACCTGTTGATTATCACGGGCGACCCACTACCGGACATGAAATTGCCTACCTGCGAGGAAGACGAAGCGGAATTGCTACTCGGACGGGAAAGAGAACTGAAACGTCTCAAGAACTCGGTCGCCTTGACGGCATATGTAAAACGAGTTCAGCCTGAATTTTTTGTAGGCGTGGCGCACAACCCCTTTCGCGGTCCCTTGAATCACTACCAGCGGAAGCTGCAGGCAGGTGCGCAGTTTGCGGTCACCCAACCTGTGGCTTATTACGCAGAGTCCTGGCAGCACATGGAACGGTTCGAACAGGAGCGGCGCGAGTTGGGCCCGGAAATTCCCGTTGTGGTGGGTGTATTCAATTATTTCGTACCTTGCGATGCTCACGGCTTCAACGCCAATGATTTCGAGCATCGTCAGGCCTTTTGGAAGAAGCTCTTTGGTTACGTGCCCTCAGGCGTGCGCCAAGATTACGAAAGGGGACTGGACGGCGTAGAAATCCTGGCTCGTTCCATTCAGAAACTCAAACAAATTGGCTACTTCCATGTCGACGTGATGAATGCAGAGCGATCCGGTCACCAAATCATCGAACAGGCCAAACGTATCGTTCATGAAGGGGACCGCCTGCAAAGCGGTATCAACGACCCTTAACTTCGGTGGATGGAGACTACCGGGTTGGTGGCGGCCAGCGCATTGTTGAGTTGGATCTTCACAATCGTGCCGGGCTGAAAACCAACTTGTCTCCCAGTCAATGCATAGCAGAGGTCGTCCACCAACGGTAAATGGGAAACCAACAATGCAGGTAGCTCCATATCCAGCAATGCCGTAATGATTTCATCCACAGAGCCGTCAGGTATGAGTCCATGCATCACTTCGCATGGTGCGGACAGTTTCTCCGCCATAATTGACGCAGTTTGCGTGGTTCGCGTATAGGGCGAATGGAACACGGACTTGACCGTTTCGTGCGCCTCCGCAAGCATAGCTGCTCGAGCGGCCACTCTGGCTCGTCCTTCGTCGGTGAGTGGACGTTGTTCGTCCAACTCGCTTTGCCTGGGCGCAGCTGCCAAACCGTGACGCATGATGTAGAGGTGATTCATGGTTTCAAAGCCTTTAACTTGTCAATCGCAGCTTGTGAGAACAAGTAACACACGTCCTGGTAGATCGCCCGTCCTTCCATATCAATGCCCAACTGAATAGCAACTCCTTCCACATCTATCTGTATGGTGACTTCGCTGTTCTGGACATCGCAAGACTCAAAAGAAACGTCGCTCGCGTGTAGGTCCAACAATTCGCCTGGGAACTGTTCATGCCATACCCGTTCCTCGGTACCTATTTTCAGTGCTGCCCGGGTCACTCCCGATTCAGGTACCTGCCAAACACTCGTATCGGCCCAAGTAGCTCGGGAGGTAAGCGGAATCAGGTCCGCGGTGACGAAACGAACCTTTGTTTCATCGCGGAGTCGTACGTAGGTAGAGCGGAAATCGCCTGCGGGCTTGCCTACATAAAGACGCGTCAATTCGCGTCCCGCTGCGTCGCGGGCAATAATCACCCGTGCGGATGAACCCAACCCGTATTGTTCATGGTCGGCGGCGTTCTCACTGACCAAGGTCCCCACACCTGTCTTCAAGAGGGTTTGAAGTAAGACATCCAAGTAGACAGCGTTGGCCCGAACCTTTGGGTGGTGCTTGAACACCCAATGTTGTCCGTTGAAGGAAAACGAAACCCTGCCACTGGGCAGTTCCAGGTTCAACTCGGAAATCTCAGAAAGTTCCATGTTGTTGAACAACGTTTCTGTGTTTCTAACCAGTGATCTCTTCTTTTGAACCTGGTCCCGCCAGACAAGTCCGGCCAAAACGGCAGCTAGTATCAGGACCAAGCCTACAAGCGCGCGATTCATGAACGATACACATCCAGATTGCGTCTTTGGCGGACGATCTGGCGCGAAACCGCCCAAATCATAACCAGAACGGGCCCAAGAAGCACACTGATCCAACGCAGACGGGTGCGGTGCTTGTCGGTCACATCGTTCAGGGGTCTAAAAGAGCTTTCGCGCCGAGCGATACCTGCAAGGTCTTTGTTTCCCAACATGTCGTTCGCCACGTTGGAAAGAAAAACGGCCGTGGATGGGTTCTGGTACTGGCCCAACAGGTGGTCGGTACCCACCACCAACCACTGAACATGATCCACGCTTGTGATGTGTTGCGACACATAAGCCATGCGCGAGGGTGGCAGCAGCTCGGCAGAAAAGAAGCTGGTTGCGGGTCCCGAGTAGGCGATGCCCAGGTCGAAGGTTGCGAAGGAATGGGGGCCGGGTACGCGTTCAGGGTTCAGTGGAAACTCCTTTTCTAAAGCCCAGGATTGCGCCGAAGAACGGGCAATGATCTGGAAACCTGAGCTGTCTTTGGCGACGAGCTGTGTCTCCGATGGCCAGGGAAGGAGCAGGTTACTCATGCTGGATGTGGGCGCATAGGTAGGGTCAAAGCCGCCCGAGGCAGCAGATAGTAAAGGGAATAGTGGATATTGAATGACCACCGGACGATTGTCTTCCGTTCTGCGGATCATCTGGGCCTGGTTATCCGCCACCAGATTTCTGCTTATACGCACGCCCAAATGGTCGAGGTAGTCATCAAACCGGGATTGCGGGATTTCCCGTGCCTTGAGTCTGAGTGGGTCCACCGCGACGCCAGGAGCCAAAAACACGGCAGGTTTCCCGTGCATGAGATGCTGGTCTATGTCGTAGAGCTGTTCGTCGGAAAACGCATGAACGCCCCACACAATCAGCATGTCTGCGTCGCTCAGATTAAGAAGGGGTACCTGAGACGTGTCGTGATGGGTCAGGTTGTATTGGGACGACAACACCTCGCCCAGGTGGGCCATGTCCTTGTCGAAGCTGTGGCCTAAAGACGAGTGTTCGGCCTGGGTGTCCAGGCCGGGTCCTACAAAGAAAATGTGGGGTAGCTCCTGCTGGGCCAGACGGAGTATGGCTGACGTCACGTCGTATTCAAAGTTTTGGACTTCACCCACCGAAGGGAACACCTTTTTTTGGTCTTTGTAGATTAAGACAAAACCAAACCAGACCTCCGCCAATTCCATGCGGCCTTTTTCGGTGACATTGGCTTTGACCTTCTCCAATCCCAGCGCGAAGGCTTGGCGGGTCAATTCTTCGTCATTAGCGGGATCTATGTAGTCGATAAGAACGAGTTCGCTGGCTTGCTGGTATTCACCAAACATATCGCGCAGGTAACTGACGACAGGTCGAAAGGCGATGGGCATTTGTTCACTGAAATAGACCTTAATCGTCAGGGGTGCATCCAGGCGCTTTAAGACTCGCTTGGTGGGGTCACTCAGTGTGAATTGACGAGCTGCCGTCAAATCCAGCCGGAAGTAGGCATAGCGACTGATGCCATAGGCCAGGGCCAGTATGATCAACACCAGTGCGAGACGGACAGATTTGCTTTGCATCAGCTTCTCCAGAACTGGCTATCGATGATGCGTATGTTAAGCGCCAGAAACCCACACGTGATCACGGCAAAATAGACCAGATCACGGGTGTCGATGAGGCCTCTGGCAATGGAACTGAAACGCCACTGTAGGTTTCCCTCTGATACGAAGAACAAGCACAAGAAGGCCAGGCAAGCGAAACTGGCAATGAACGCCGCGATTTGATGTTGGGTCAGTGATCCGATGCACATCGAAATGGCTAAACAGGCAGCGCTTAGGAACAAGGCGCCGGCATAGCCGCCCCACACCGGTCCCCAATCGGGATCACCGATCTGATCAATGAGTAGGGGCACGATCAGCGTGCAAGTTAGCGTGAGCCAAATGGGGATCAGTTGACCGATAAACTTACCCAAAACCAAGTGGCGCGCCGAAAATGGATAGGACAGGAGTAATTCCAGGGTTCCGAGCCTTCTTTCTTCGGACCAGCAACGCATGGCAATCGCAGGCACAAACACCATGAAGATGTAAGGAAATAGGGACATCATCGGTCGGACGTCCGCTGATTTGTTGAGGAAAACGTTGGTGGGCGCAAAACTCCAAAATACGGTGTAGGAAACGGAAACCAACATGGCAATCGCAAATACGTACAGCATGAGCGTATTCATGCCGTGCTGCATTTCCTTGTGCGCGATGACCCAGGTTTTTCGCATCAGGTGGCTCCCTCAATCAGATGTCGAAAAGCCCGATCGAATGATGGCGGTAGCGGGACGACCTGTTCAACGGCAGCCCCTGTGGCTTGGAACTTGGCGGTGAGCTGTTCAGCATTTAGCTCGGTGACAACCTCCCATTGATGGGAATTGTCGGAGCCAATGGGGGTTAGATCTAAGGCATCCGGCAGATCGGACCGGTGGGCGGGCGTTTGCAACGTAATCAGGAGCCTGCGGGGATCATAGGCGCCAAACGCCGCGGGTGAACCCTCGAAGCGCAGTTTACCCTGATTGATCACGACCACCTTGTCGCAGATCCGATCCATATGTTGCAAGATGTGTGTTGACAACAGAATTGTCTTATCCCTACCCAAATCACGAATCATATTGAGCAATTCATGGACCTGAATGGGATCCAATCCGGTGGTGGGTTCATCCAATACCAGTATGGCGGGATCATGAATCAATGCCTGAGCCAGTCCCACTCTTTGTTTGAATCCTTTGGATAGTTGGGCGATGGTTCGATCCAGATGGGTATGGAGCGCGCATGCTTTGACCACATGCCGGATACGGGACTTCACATCTCCTACCCCCCGTGCCTTTGCCACGAAGCGCAAGAAATCGATGACGGGCATGTCAGGGTACAGGGGTGTGTTTTCGGGCAGGTAACCCGTAATACGATTTCGGTCTAATCCTGAAACTGGGCCAGCATCGCCATGCACCTCGACCTGACCGCGGTCAGCGTCCAGGAATCCGGTAATCATACGCATGGTGGTGGTTTTGCCCGAGCCGTTGGGCCCCAGAAACGCTGTGATTTGTCCGGGGTTCACGGAAAAACTCAATCCAGATACGGCCTGCACGGCTCCAAACGATTTACAGGCTTCGTGCAGGCGAATCATGGTCCAGATACTCCCCTATGCGTGACTGCTCGTGATTCCGTTCATGCCTTCGGGTTGCTATGATCAGCATCCTGACGAAAGGGCGAATATGGAACCTGTAAAGAGCTCACGTGAACTAGCCATTTTATGCTTGTGTGCTGTTGAAGACAAGCGACTGTTGGTGAACGAGGCCATGGATACATTGCCTCACGCACTTGATACCAAAGCACTTGCCTTTGCCCATGAGATCATTATGGGGACGTGTCGGTTTAGACCGGGCCTCATGGCGGTGTTGAGGCCTTACATTCGCAATTGGGACAAGCTTCCATCCACGTGCCAATGGTTGTTGCTTTCGGCCACGTATCAAATTCTGGTCACCAAGTCACCGGACTATGCAGTGCTTAATGAAGCCAATCAACTGACGGGGCGTTTGCGCATCAAGGGACTGAAGCCATTGGTGAATGCGGTGTTGCGGCGCGTCACCCAGCATGGAAGAGACCCTTGGCACGGAATGTCGAACAAGGATAAGACGATGCCGGTTTGGTTGTCGCAGGCGGTAACTGCACTGCGTGGGGACGCATTTTGCCAGCGACTGGCCGAGACCTGGTCGGTAAAGCCGAACCTCTACGGATGGTCTGAGCATTCGGGTGATGGGCGTTGGCCGCCAAACGCTGTCAAAGTGGAAGACGTCACGCATTTCCTGACTCGGGGTTATGTGCAAAACATAAGCTCACAGGCCATTTGTGAATTGGTCATGTCCGTTGAAGGCACCTCGCTACTGGATATGTGCGCGGCGCCCGGGGGCAAGTGCTTGTACTTGGCCAGGTTCAGTGAATGGGAAATCACGGCGACGGACATACAGTCCGATCGTCTCTTGTCCGTGCAAGCAAACGCCTCGCGCTTAGGTTTGGCGGACCGCTTGTCCATTGTGCCGTGGGATCAGGTACACGGCTACTTTGACATGGTTTTGGTGGACGCACCCTGCAGTGCGGTGGGCATCATTGCGCGGCATCCAGAAATCGTGTTGCACCGCGAGACCTTAGCTGATTCCGTTCTATTGAAACGACAAAGTGATTTGTTGGAACGAGCTTGGTCGTTTGTTCGTGCGGGGGGCCGTTTGATCTATTCAGTCTGTTCGTGGGATCCGCGGGAGGTGCCAAATGCGCCAACGGGTTCAAGCACGGCCCCAGAGTTGAACGCATGGGCCGCGCGTGATTCCGCCATTGAGGTTCAAGGTGATCGATTCTCCATTCTCCCAGACACCGATCACGATGGATTCTGCGGCGCAATGTGGGAGAAAAGCGACTAGGCGTCTACCTTCTCAAAGAAGCGAAACGAGGGTGGGCCGGACAACAATGCTATCAGTTTGTCAAGATCGCCCCGCTCGGCTCTCCAATTGATATAGGTTTGATAATGCTCGCGGCTGGTCCAACGCTCGGCCAGAACCACGGTATCCGGATTGTCCAGATCGCAGAGCACATCCACGAAATCGCAGCCTTCGTATGCTCTGGTCTCGGGTAGGATGTCCCGTAACGCATCAATCAGGACGTCTCGGGTGTCTGGCTTGGCTTGAGCTTCTACGCGCACAACAACACTCATGGGTGTCTCCTTTGAAGGGTGTCCTATATTGTCACTTTAGATGGAGGTCTTGTCGAGCGTCGAATCAGCTATTGCGAAGAATGAGGCTGACGATGTAGGTCACATAGGCCATCAACAACAGGAACCCGCCTTTACGACCCAGAATCCCCTTGCGGTAGAGCATGGGAATTAAGACAGCACTCAATAGGATGCACACGGGCATATCCACCCAAAGCGTGGCCTTTGTGCCGGGCATGGCAAAGGAAATAGGTTGGATCAAGGCGCAGGTACCCAAGATTAATAACGCATTGAAAATATTCGAACCAAGAATGTTGCCCAGGGTGATTTCCGCTTGATGTTTGAATGCGGCGACAAGGCAGACGGCAAACTCCGGCAAAGAGGTGCCCCCTGCGACCACGGTCAGGCCCACCACCACATCGGGAACCTGAAGGGCACGTGCCGTAGCCACTGCACCGCAAACCAGGCTATCGGCACCAAACACGAGACCCGCCAGCCCCACCGAGACTAAACCGATATCCACGCCAAGCGAGCGTTTATGGAACACAGGTTCTTCGGTCTGGGTGTCCAAGCCAAGTGCCCTAGTGGTTGCGGCCGTTCGTGTGGCCAGTCGGATCAACGTGCCCATCCACACACCAAAGATGACCAACAACACGAGGCCTTCCACGCGACCCAAAGTAAGGCCCGTAAAGGCGAAAAGCCAAACCGCCACCATGCAAACGGCACTCAAGAGCAATTCCGTGCGGATGGCTCGGGTTGGAACGATCAGCGGTGTAATGAGTGCCGTGCCGCCCAAGATCAAGGCTGTGTTGGCAATATTGGATCCCACCACGTTGCCCAGGCACAGTTCAGGTTGGCCCTGGATGGCGGTCAGAATGGACACCACCAACTCTGGGGCGGACGTTCCAAACGCCACGATGGTGAGGCCGGTTAGTGCGGCTGACATCCCAAACCGCAGTCCAATGTTGGATGCGCCATTGACCAGATAGTCTGCGCCATATTTGAGGCAAGCAACGCCTCCAATCACAAATAGCAGGACCGCGGGCCATAAAGTAATCAGGTTCACGATGATGTCAAACAGGGATTGAGTCATTGGTTCCGATAGCTCCGGCGCCCATGTTAGGTGGGTCAACGAGGCGGGTCAATCAAAATCCCCAGACTTGTTGCCACAGGGCCGTTAATGTGGGTTAAGATGGGGTATCCCGCAACCGACCGAACGAGAAAAATAGCGGGAAATCTCTATGCGATGTGAGGTATAGGCCTATGAGCAACGCGGAGGTTCTTGAAAGTCATCCGTTAAGGGTTTTTGAGCGCAATCCTGACGGCGGACTTCCCGAATCAGAAGTCAGTCTATTTTTAGCCAGATCGGGTGTGGGCAAAACCACTGCACTCATCAATTTCGCGCTCGACAGCATGCTAGCCGGTAATCGCGTCTTTCATTTCAGCGTAGGCATGATGTCTGACAAGGTTCACGAGTACTACAAAGAGGTGTTCCAGGAGTACCAACGCGTTTATCGCGAAAACCGCGAAATGGACGGTTGGAAAGCGTTGAACGATTTGTTAATGGTGATTAGTTATCACAGTGCTGATCGCATGATGGAAGACCTGGAAAACGAAATCCAAACAGTGGAGTCAAGCGCTCATGTGGAACCAGCATTAATTCTGGTGGACGGTTTGGATTTTGGCAGCAACTCCAATAAACAGCTTGAGACCATGGCTCATTGCGCCAAAAAATACAATGTAAGGATTCTCGCCACCATGCGCATTCACCGCAATGCAGATGGATCAGTGGATCTGGACCACCCCCACGAAATATCCCGTAAACACGCACGTCGGGTTTACTATCTCGATCCGCAGCAAGGTCGAATCAAACTGGAAAGTTTGAGCGAAGACCTGAACAACCCGGTAGAGATGCCGATCTACTTCAACCCAGGCGACTTTCTGTTTTATAAGGCCTGATCGAATCGCGTTAACCGGTTCGTTCCGTGCGGGCCGGTTGGACGCTTACCGCAATGATCGTTGTGTCGTCTGCGGGTGGTGCACCTTGTGTGAACCGATCGAGGGCATTGCAAATCAAATCGACCACCTCTTTGGCTGAGTGGCCGGCACAGGTCTTAACCAGAGCATTGAGGCGGTCAATGCCAAATAGTTCGTTTTGTTCGTTCATCGCTTCATTGACACCGTCAGTGAAGAACACCAGCAAGTCGCCCACTTCAAGGGGCACGGCGAGATCCTCGTAGGTCACGTTTGCCATGACACCCAGCGGCAGTCGAACGCCATGTACGTCTAACGTCATCAATTGATCGCCTCGCAATAGGACTGGCCGCAGTTGACCGGCATTGGCTAGCAACATCTTCGGTTGGCCGTCGTGAAACAAGCGAGCGAACAAGGCGGTGGTGAACACGTTCTTGCGCGTTTTGAGGTACATGGGTTTGTTGACTCGTGCGAGAAGCTGGGCCGGTGAATGGGTGCGATCCGCCTCTCCGTGGAACAAACCACTTGCCATCACCGCAATCATAGCCGCTTCCATGGATTTTCCGCTCACATCAACCAGCGCAATTCCCAAGGTATCGGGATCGTGTGAAAAATAGTCAAAATAATCACCGCCCACCTCTCGAGCCGGAACGCAAAGACCCCAAACATCGAAATGCGCATTTACGGGAGGGTCCCGAGGCATCAGACTCATCTGGATTTCGTTGGCCGTATTCAGTTCGTTCACCACGCGTTGCTGCTCAAGTCGTTCCAGGAGGCTACGGCGATACGCAAAAAAGCCTAGGAACCCCAACGCAGTCACGGCTGATATGAGGAACCAGGGCGTCTGCCAAATCGGAGGTAGGATCTCAAAGTCGAACGATGCATATTGCTCACATTCATACAGATCGCGGCTGAATGCTTGAACGACGAACCGGTATGGGCCGGGCGCCAGTCGATTCAAATGGACTTTGGTCTCGGATGTGGGGCCGATCCAACCTTGATCAGAACCAGCGAGCTTGTAGCGATATTGCATATGCTCAGATCCGGGTGCCAGAGAAATGCCTCTGAAGTGGATGGTCAGATCTGACCGATTGTGTGCCAATGAGAGCGGCTTTTTTTGGTCGACCCAACCATCGCTGGTCTCGACGGCATGAATCTCGACGGCTGGTGGGATTTGGCTTTCCTGGTAACTTTGTAGTCCGCCGCGACTGCGGATCCACAATGTTTGTTGGCTATCAAATGCCAAATCAGTGACTTCACCTCGAAGCAGACCGTCTCGGGTGTCGTAGCTGGTCAACAAACCACCATGATATTTGGTGATGCCACCTTGACTCGCGATCCAGTAGGCACCTCGGTGGTCCATCAGGACCTTGGTGGGCTTGTTTCCTGCCAACCCTTGGTCGATCCCTATCGAGGTGAACGTTTTGCCGTCAAAATGGGTGACGCCCTTTGGCTGGAGTAACCAGGTTTGTTGATTGGGGAAATGCACGAACCCGGTTACCGAAAAACGCGCAAAGTCGTAGTCTGTATGGTAGTCAATCGAAACGCCGTCGTAGGTAGCTACCCCAATCGGTTCTGAGGTTCGATTGGATTTTCGAACCAATGCCAGCCACAGGGTTCCGTGGGGTGCCCGCGATAACTTAACGATCTGCATATCAGAATGCTCAAGCTCGATGATGTTGGTTTGATGTCTTCCACAAGCCACCAATCCCTGGTTTGTGCCAAGCCACAAGGTGCCATTTCCAGCAGGTAAGACTGCTGTCACAGTGAGTTCTGGACTGATATCTTTGTAAATGAATGATTCGATGCCATCTGGCCCGGCGTAAATCATGCGATCACGTGCTCGGAACCAAACATATCCGTCGGGATCGACTTGCATCTCCATCATGGCTATTTCATCAGTCTGGAAGAAGGCCGCTTGCGACTCTGACATTCCTGGCTTTAGCTGAAAAACCCGCAAATCAGTCCTTAAGAACCAGACCACACCATTGTTGTCACTGACCACCTGGGCGATGGGTCTTTGTGTCAAGTTAGCGTCATCCAACACGTCGCAGCCAGAGGCCGTGATCCGCGCGGCGCCTCGGGATGTCACACTCCAAATGGCACCCGAACGATCCTCCACCAATCCGTTGACTTCCATGTGTGGTAGGCCATCTTCGGTCGTGTATTCAGTGAGCGCACCATCTTGCACTTTGAAAAGACCTTCAAAAGTGGGTATCCAAAGACGTTGAGCCTTGTCTTTGTAGATGTGGTTGATCAGGCTCAAATGCGGCGGAACCGAGTTGCCTTGCCATGTGGCAGCCGTGACAAACCGATTGATGTCATTGCGAAACAGCCCATTGTGGGTCGCAAACCACAAATTGTTTTGGTGATCTTCATAAATGGCATTGACTGCGGTTTGAAAGAAGCCCAGTTTTTCGTCGACCACCACAAAACCGTCTCCATCCCATCGGGAAAGACCTTTGGGCGTCCCAGCCCACAGTGTGCCTTGGTGATCTTCAAATAGTTGAACGTTGATATTGCTGGTAAGCCCGTTGCGCGCATTAAAGGCATCCAAGGACGAACCGTTCCAGCGGAAAAGGCCCGCCAACGAGGTTCGAATCCAGAGATTGCTATGTTGATCTTCGACCAGGCCATAAATGATGGGCGAGGTCAATTCCACGGACCAAGGCGGTTGTTGAAACCGATCGCCATCCCAATAACACAGGCCTTTGTGCGTGGCGACCCAGATCGTGCCCTCGCGATCTTGTATGACATCGTTGATCAAGCGGACGGGCAAACCGTCATCTTGATGGAAGTGTTGCCAAGACAAATCCTGGCCCATGAAGAGACCCTCGCCGCGGGTGGCCACCCAGAGGCGGTTCGCATCGTCCTTGAAGACGCAATTCACATCAGCTTCACCCATCGCATCAATCTTGACCGGATCCACATTCACACCACGCCATACCCACAAACCATCGCGGGTGCCCAACCATAATTCATTGTCTATTAACCACGACTGCTTAATAGAAGAGCCTTCGAACCATTGATTGAATGTCGGAAAAACAAAGTGGTCACCTTGGAAGAGGGCGAGCCCCTTTGGTAGTACGGCGCCTACTTGACCGTTCTTTAATTCAAACAGTCCGATGACCACGTTTGTGTCCGTCAGGTGATCCAAATCGTGGTTGTCGAAGCGAACACCATCAAAGCGACTGACCCCATTTTGAGTGCCAATCCAGAGAAACCCCTTTTGGTCCTGCATGACGCATTTGACTTGATTGTGCACAAGACCACGCGACGTGGAGAACCCTTCGAAGCGAAGTTCTTGTGCAGCACTGCAGCAAATGCCGAGGAGGCCACACCATAACATCAGGTTTTTTCGACTAAAGGCTTGGATGGGAATCAGTCCTCGTCATGTTTGATTTTGAAAGTCTGTTCAGCCTCAAAGCCTTCTGTCTTCAAGGTAACCTTGACCTCACCTTGTTTTACGTACCAATGCGTGTTGCCGCCCTGGCTCACGGTTAATTTCTTGAGTTGCTTGGGTTTCAGTTCTGGTAGTTGGTAGTTCCAACGGACATGATTGAGGCCAGCCGAAAACTTAGAAGCATGCTTGAATACTTCGCTGCCCTCAATAGATGCCGTGATTGTGGCGTCTTGTGCCTTTGGCAAGAAGAACGTGATCTTGGTGTGTGGCTCCTCACTGTATTTCCCCCACCATGTGCCATTGGTGGATCCCCAACTGCTGCTGAAGTCGACATCGTCGATCGTCATCAATTGGCGTTCATCCATGGAAGGTTTGATTTGACGCAAACCGCTAATATCAGCGACGAAGATAGACCGGCCGTGAGTCGCAACAATGAGATCTGGCTCCGATTTGTGGATCTCCAACGCGTAAACCGGTACTTGAGGTAACCCGCCTGTCATCGGTTGCCACGACTCGCCACCGTTGAGGGACACCCACAAACCCACATCTGTGCCTAAATACAGATGGCCTTGCTTTTTGGGATCTTCCCGTATTACGTTGCAAGCCTCCTCAGGCAGATTCGACTTCAGATTTATCCAGGTCTTTCCGCCATCATGGCTCTTGTAGACGTAAGTTGCGAAGTCGTCATTGCGGTAACCTGTGAGGGTGATGTACACCGTTTCATCTCCAAAAGGCGAAATCTCCAGGCCGCTGACCCATAAACCTGCAGGTAGGCCGGCACTGATATCCCGCCAATTCATGGAGGATCCTTGGGTGGTCCACACCTTCCCGTCGTCCGTGCCGGCGTACAGTGTGCCAAACGTTTTTGTCGACTCGCGCAGGACGGTCATGGTGCCATAAGGCACGTCGCCTTGCTCGGGCGATGTCGTCAGGTCGGGACTGATCTCCGTCCATGTCTTGCCACGGTCCATGGAACGCAGCACGTACTGGCAGCCCATGTAAAGAATATCGCTATGGTGATGGGACAACTCAATGGGTGTCATCCAATTGAACCGATAGGGTTTTTCTTTCAGTTTGTGGCGAGGATAAATGGTGATGCGGTCGCCACCACCCAACGTCTTTCTTTGGTAGTGGCCAAATTGATAGCCTAAATAAACGGTTTGGTTGTCGCGAGGATCAACTTCAATAAAGGCACCATCGCCTCCGCCGATGGATTCCCATGGGCTACTTGCCGGCGTGAGCCGTTCGGGATAGCCCTGCCAAACACCATTGTCTTGCAGGCCACCATAAATGCGATAGGAAGGCGCTTGATCATAGGCAACGGTATAGAACTGGCCTGCGGGTACTCGGCCAAGTTCGTGCCAACTCTCTCCGCCATCAAAACTCAGGTCCACGCCGCCGTCATTGCCATTAATCAGATGGTCAGGGTTTGTGGGGTTGATCCAAACCACATGATGGTCCACATGGACATAGGGTTCGTTGATATTGGTGAAGGTCTTTCCACCATCCTCGCTCTTAAGTAGCGGAACACCTGTGATGTAGATCGTTTCCGCATCGGTTGGATCCACCGCAACTTCGCCGAAGTAATATCCATACGAATAGGCGAAGTCCTCGATTATGGGTTCGTGTGTTTTTTCCCAGGTTCGGCCGGTGTCATCGGAGCGGTACACTTCGACGCCAATCACTTCGCGATCGAACAGTGCCTGATTGCCATCGAACATGTAATCCAAAAGATCTTGAATCGTAAGCTCACCGTCTTTCAGTCCCTTACGTACGCTCTCAGCGGTCACATCTGCATGAAAATCATTGCCGCGGAGAAATGACTCCAGTTCCTTGTCATCGAATGCCAATAAGGTATCGATGCTCATATCCTTCAATTTGGCCCGAGTAATGGGTGTGGGGTTGAATCGCGGTTCAGCACGCGTGGCTTGGTTGTCCAGGGTCAAATAGACGCGTCCTTGGCGCGTCGGGGCAAATGCAATGCCGATTCGTCCAGACACATGATCCAGCGGTAAACCTTCGTTTGACTTCGTCCATGTGTTACCACCGTCATCACTGCGATAAACGCCCGTTTCAGGTCCACCTTCTTCAAAATTCCAGGCGGTTCGTGAACGGTCCCAGGCGGCAGCAAGCAGGTGGTCATGATTGTTCGGGTCCATAGCCAGGTCAATGACGCCTGTTTCGTCGTTGATGTAGAGCACCTTTTCCCACGATGTACCGCCGTCTTGGCTGCGAAAAACGCCACGTTGCTCGTTTCTCGAATAGAGGTGCCCAATGGCAGCGACGAAAATCACGTCGGGTTGATCGGGGTGAATGAGCACGCGACTGATGTGGTGCGTGTCGCTGAGGCCAAGGTTGCGCCAATTCTTGCCGCCATCGTCTGATCGATAAATGCCTGTTCCTGCATAGGAACTGCGACTGGAGTTCTTCTCACCTGTACCTACATAAATGGTGTCGCGATGCTCGGGGTGAATGGCAATGTCACCAATCGTGATGGATGGGACGGTGTCGAACAAGGGCGTCCACGATGAACCCATGTTGTCGCTACGCCACAGGCCCCCTGAAGCGTAGGCTGCCCATATCTGCTGGGGTCGGTCGGCGAAGCACACGATGTCGACCACACGGCCGCCCATTTCTGTGGGACCCACCTGGACCAGTTCGATGTCTTGAACCATGGATTGTGACTCCATGGCTCGCCTGGCCTCATAGGCTTGCAGCCTTGTGTCAGCAGAGGTAGGCATGGTGGTTTGTTCAGGTACCTGGACCCATAATGACATTGCGAACCACCAAATCATGTTGACCTCACTTGCAAGTTATTGAGACGTATTATTGCGTTGCTGCTTGGGATTGCCAAGGAAAGAAAAGCGAATCAGCTATCCATGTGCATAAAGCGAACCCATGCAGTCCCCGCATAAATCAACACGACTGCCCAAGCGGCGACAATGGGTGGGAACAAGCCGGTCCGACCCATTTCGCGCGACAGTTCGAAAAATAGCCAAAAGGACAAGCCGACAATCAAACCCAGCGCAATGCCATAAAAGGTGCCTCGTCGGCCAAATTGGAATCCAAAGGGTATGGACAACATCACCAGGATGAAGGGCAGTGTGGGCTGGACCATTTTGGCGAAGTACTCGGTTTGTTCTCGCAAGGGATTCAAGCCGAGTTGCTTAAGGTAGTCGATATAGGTTCCCAATTCGGCGAGACTGAATTCGATGGGTTTGCGGTCCCGTTGGGAAAGATCCGACCGCTCGACGTTCAGGGACACCACCGTCCCTTCTTGGATACGTTCGGGGACGGGCATGATCTGCCCATTCTGGTTGTCAAACCGCCAACCGTTGGCTTCAGCCTCCGTGATCCACGTTTCGTCGCCTTGGTAGGCCAACCGTGGGTAGTGGCGTCGGCTGACAACCCCACCCGAGTTGTAATCGATTTCGTAAACAAAAACGCCATGCAGGCGCAACTCACTTTGATCAAAGTATTCAAAGTTAAGGAAATCACCGGTGCTGGTTTTCAGCCATGCGTCGCGTGTGAATTTGGCCACGTTGCGGTTCTTGATGGTGGTGCGCAGATTGGTGGCCACACGACTGATTGAGGGCAAGAACGTGTTGCTCATATAAAGGCTGCCCAAAGAGGCGATGGCCCCCAAAAACAGCATAGGCATGGCAATCCGCTGCAAAGATCCACCAGCAGCGCGGATGGCAGTGACCTCTTGGTTCTTAGACATGACTGACAAAACCACCAGCGAGGTCACCAACATGGCAAAAAATAGAGTTTGGTCAAAGGTCTCCGGAAGCTTGTAGGCCAGGTACCTGAGAATGGTGTCAAGATCGATGCCGTTCTTTTGGGCGATCTTTGATATTTGGGTGTATTCGATCAATGTCACCAGGACGATGATAGACCCCTGAATCAGCACAAATGTCGTGATGAACGCTTTGATGATATAGGTGTCTATGAGCCGAGGAAAACTGAAGCTTGGCAGATTGGTCGTCATGCGTTGCCATTGACTTTCGCGGGATCCTTGTTGCGAAAACTTTGCTTTGAACCGAGAGACGGTTCGCGCCGCGAAAAGTGACAGCCGATCGCGCCAGGGATCAAGGCCCCGTCGCAGATTGCCGTTTTTGGTGAATTGAAGTAACAGCCCCCAAAAAAGGAACAGTAGATTGGGTAAGGCTGCCCCCAATAAGGGGTCCAAACGGTTGGACATGATTTGGTCCTTGGCCAGCTTGGCCAAGATAAAGTAAAACGCAATCATGAAGAGGCTAAGTCCGAACCCTGAGCCGCGTCGAAGCCTGGTGTGTTGAGCTGCAAAGGGGATGGGGAAAAGACTGAAGATGACGCATGCCAAGGGCCCCATAATCCGCATCCACACGTCGTGGAGTACCTTCAGCTTGGCCTCTCCTTCTAACGTTGCGATGAGTTGAACGGCTTCGGGCGTCACCATGGACTCGTGAGGATCTCCGCGAAATTGTTGTGCAGCTTTGGTGGTTGGGGTTGGAAAGTCCATGCGCAGCTTGGAAAACTCGGCAATTTTGGGACCCGAAATGCCGCTCAGATCCACGATCTTCTCATTGCCGTTTTCTAACCGAATACGTATCCCTTTTTGAGTTTCCTTGTAGATCTCGATCTCGGAAGCAAACATCAGGTGTTCCTGGCCGTCGTCTTGATTGATGAAGATCAATTGCGAAGCGCGATCCTCATTGACGCTGTCCAGATACATGACGCTGTTTTTGCCCAAGGTGTTGATGACGCCTGCTACAAGATTGGGTCGAGCCATTTCGTCGATGAATTGTTGGTATTTCTGGAATCGCAGGGCGATCATCCTGGGCTCGAGAAAATTGGCCAGACCCAGAGTGATAAACGTCAGTGCCAAACCGTAGACAAAAATGCCGCGGTTCATTCGCAAAAAACTCATGCCGGCGGTTTGGGGCGCAATCATCTCGGAATCCGAACTCAACCGAGAGACTGCGGCCAACGCGCCAAACAAGAACGACATGGGAATGGTGATGTAGAGAATTTCTGGCACATAGCTCATGAATAAGAGCAGGTAGAGCCAAAAGGGAAAGTCCACGTCACCGGATATGGCTGCCACTTCGGTGAATGTTCGGATAAAGAAGATCCCGTTATAGACCAACATGGCCATGGCAAATGGCGAATGGATTTCGCTGATTAGGTAACGGTCCAACCGGTTGAGCATTAGGGACGTTTCCGTTCAGGTACCGTGCCAACAGGAGCGCGCAACCAGCGCAAAACCTCGGTCATTTTTGGGGGTTTGCCGGTCAACAAGATACCAATGCGAAAAACCTTGGCGGATGCCCAGAATACGAAAGCTATGGCCACCAGCATGAGTACTGTAGTGGCGACGTATTCCCATAGGGCGGGTGGACCCGCAGCGCGATTCATCATGATGAAGGGGGTGAATGGGGGAAAAAAGCTCAATACTTTGGCCAGAGTTCCGTTGGGGTCCTGACCCACCGGAACCATGGCAAACATGGGCACCAGCAGGATGAGAATGACGGGTGTCATCAAGTTCTGCGCCTCTTTAAGGCTATTACAAACGCTTCCCATGCCCACCAGTAAGGCGGCGTAAAAGAAGTAGCCAAACATGAAATAGGCGACGAATGAACCCAGGTAACGGAAATCACTCATGATGAAAGAAAGATCAAAGCTTAGCGGCATGCCCATCATGAAAGGCAGCGCTTTCAGGGCAAAAAAGAAGAACAGAATCCAACTGAGGATGATGGTCAGACCGGTTGCAGCAATGCCCAGTATTTTGCCGGACATCAGTTGAAGCGGTGAGACAGACGAAAGCAGGACTTCAATAATCCGGTTCGATTTCTCTTCGACCGTGTTGGTCAGCAGCATCTGAGAAATACTGAAGACAGATATCCATAGCAAGTAGACAAATGCGATGGGGACCCACTGGTGCAATGTGTCTTTGGTTTCCACATGGGCTTCCTGTCCTTCCGCAGTGATCTTGCGCGCCTCCATGCGAACGGGTGTCGTTAGAAGTCTGGCGATGGCCGGATCGATCTGGTAGCGGTCCACACGTTTGCGCCGCACTACATCGTTCACTAAGTTGCCATACCAATGCTTCAGGCTCTCGTCGGTGAAGTTGTTGCACACATAAGTCATGGCAGGATCGGTATCCAAAGGCTCTGCCTGAATGGTGATGTAAGCAAACAGCGTTTCCGCATCAATGGCTTCATTCAGAGACGCCACATCATCGCCGTAGGTATCCGTGATTCGATAGTGGGCTGCCATGAGCCAACTGTCGTAGGTGCGAGCTTGGTCCTCGGACAGGTTTCGCCACCAATCTGACAATAACTTTGCGGCATCCGACTCTATCAGCGACGTATCTGCCTCGAATGCAATGGCACTGGCTAGCTCGTGGGCATTTTCATGGGTGACCTTTTCCAAGAAAGGAGCTACGCCTGACGGGAAAGAAGACGGCATGGGATGACCGTTTTTGTGGGCTTCAACCGCTTCCAGTAAGACCGAGTTGAGGTCCCTCTGCATGGCCAGTTGCATGACTTCGTCATGAAGCCAGCCGGAATGGTCCATGACTGCGAATGTTCGAGCACGTTTTGATTTTTCGAGCAAGGTGGGTACCACAACCGAAGCCACGAGGATGATGGGGAAGATGAAGATGCCGATCCAAAACGTCTTGGTGCTCAGGTTCTCGACAAATTCGCGCAATGCCACCAGGATGGTCTTATTCATCGCTGGTGCCTCCCACCGCGCGCACAAAAATCTCGTGCAAGGAGGGTTCTCTCAAATCGAATCTCCTTATCTGTAGACGCCCGCACAGGTACTGTAGGAGATCTTGAGGATTTGCCGAGTCTTTCAGGTACACCTCTGCCGATTTGCCAGCATCGTTGATGCGGTCGACACCTGGGAAATCGCGAATTACCTGACCATCGCCGTCGTAGTCGATCTGGATACCGTGAAGACCGCCGGCTTTGATCTCACTGAGGGGTCCATCTAGAATTTTGTTGCCTTTATGAATCAGAAAAATGTAGTCGCAGATCTGTTCTGCCTGTTCCATCACGTGGGTGGAGAAGATCACCGTACGACCGTCTCGTTTCATGGACAGGATCAAGTTGCGCATCACTTCCACGTTAACCGGATCCAGTCCCGAAAACGGCTCGTCCAGTATGACGAGTTCAGGATTGTGAATCAGAGTGCTAAGGATCTGTACCTTTTGACCCATACCCTTGGATAGTGCTTCGCATTTTCGGTTTACCCAATCGCCAAGTCCATACTGCACCAAGAGTTCCTTGGCGCGTTTGCGTGCTTCACGCAGGGGCAGCCCTTTCAACGTACCGAAATACGCCACAATGTCGGCTGTCTTCATCTTTTTATAGAGACCCTTTTCCTCGGGTAGGTAGCCCAGACGGTCTTTGATCTCTTCTGAATTAGCATGTCCGAGAATCTGGATCTGGCCTTCGTCGGGATAGAGAATACTCATGATCATGCGAATGGTGGTTGTTTTGCCAGCTCCATTGGGGCCCAAAAACCCGTATATCGATCCTTTGGGTATGGCCAGCGAGAGGTTGTTCACCGCGACATGGGATCCAAATCGTTTCGTGATACCCGACAACTCGAGGGCGGTTTCCATGTCGTGATCCTTCCCGAAAGGCATTAGGCGGTGATTTTAGCAAAAGCACCCAGTAGAATGACGAAAATATGGAACGAGACGATTACGCGCTTTACGGTGAATCACTATTTGAAACCATGCGTTTGCAGCATGGAACTGCATGGCTTTTGCACGAGCATTTGGATCGGCTGGCGCGGTCGTGTTCTGATTTTGGCTGGCCATTTGATGTGCGAGAAGCATGGCATCGAATCGCGGCGATACCCCAAGGTGATTGGGTCGTGCGGGTGAGCGTTTATCGGAAAGGGGGTCGATGGTCGGGGGATCCCGGCGTAGCTCTGGATGTGAGTCATCGACCGTTTGCAGGGCACAGCGGACCCCTGTCCCTGGCGTTGCCCCATGATCGCGTGGCGGCCTGTGACCCCATGCGGCGTTATAAGTGTGGATCCCGAATGCACATTCAAGCCATGTGGCGACATGCCCAGGGAGAGGGGTTCGACGATGCGCTAATCGTGGATCATGACGGTCTGGTCTTGGAAGCCAGCACGGCAAATGTGTTTTTTCTTTGCGCAGGAACATGGGTGACACCGCCATTGGCGCTTTCCCTTTTGCCAGGATTAGTGCGGGCGTGGGTCTTAGATCATGGGTTGGCCGTGGAAGGGGAGGTCACCGTTGAGGCATTGAGTCGGGTGGAGGCGTGTGTCGTCACCAATGCGGTTCAGGGAGCGCGTGCCGTGCGTCGGATTTCAACTCGAGAATTGGATATGACATCGAGCCTGGACTGGATCGCCAAGCATCCTGAAAAATTGTGGCAAAAAGTTTGACTTGCGGTGGACGATTCTTTTCTTGGACGCTATACTTAACGAGAAGTCACTTTTTTGAATGAAGCCACAGTCGTATTCAACAGAATACGACTCCCTCTTGAGGCTCTCCCTCCCCGGAGAGCCTCTTTTTTGTTGGGTGGTCCGTGCGATTGGTCTTTGTGGACTAATTCGGCCCAATCGTCGTTCTGTCGCGTAAATCGTCGTAATCTCATCCGACCCCTAACGTTGATTCACACGAGTTCCTAAGGAAGTATGGCTGCCTGGCAATCGCAGGGAACGAATTGGTTCATCAATATCACATGATCAATCAAATTGAGATAACCATTTCCGTCCTGATCAAAAGGGGCACCCGCGGATGTTGACCATGTGGGTAATTGAGTCATTAGATCATCCATATCTACGTCCAAGTCGCCATCGAGATTTCCGATACATTCGGTGAGGGGCCAGCGATTCGGACGACGCCGATAACGGACGTTAGCGCCATCTAACCAGGCAACATGTGTAAATCCAGCGCTTTTTGTTACAAGCGGTGTGTTTGAACCCGTGGTGACGGATACCTCTTCGAGTTCGCACCATTGGAGACCCCCATTAATTGATTCTTGTAATAGCACCTGTGGGCCACCACTGACGCTGTCGTGCCATGCTAATGGCAAAGTCAACGACCCTGAAGCCGCGTATCCGTGCGTTGAATCGGTGTTGCCATTGGTGAGTCGCACATTTGGAGACCATGTGTTGCCATCATCACCGGAATAGGTGGCATGAACATCCAAGCCTGTGTTGCCCGGCTCATCGTAAAAGACATCAAATGGAATAACCACACTTGCAGGTGGGACAAATGCTAAGGAAGGACGCGACGCATATTGGGAGAATCCGGTGGTCAACTCTTGATAAGAAAGGGGCCAGGTGAGCCCGCCGTCGTCTGAACGCATATAGGCCGTTCCAGGACATGCTGGAATCAAGGCGCCTGCATCGTTGGCCGCGCAGTCTCCCAGCCCGAGCCGGGGGGTCATCCAGGCCAGATGGACTTGTTGTCCGTTGCTGGCGATTGCCGGCCTTTCGTATCCGAAGCTGTCGTCACCGCTCAGCAGCACGAATTCCTGCCAGGGCATTCCTGGTGACCCACGCAAATAATGTACATCCCATGTGCCGAAATTTCCGTCCGGCAGGAATAGGCCGGGCCTGTGATTCATGAACGCGATATGTACGGTGCCGTCGGCGTCAATATCCATGCCCAGACGATAAGCGCGTGCACCGCTTGTCAGTGGTACTTCACCTTGCCAGTTCGCGCCTCCATCGTCGGAACGAAGCATGTACAGATCACCAACTTCTCTGGATACGTTGTATCGCGCAAACAAGAAATCCTGAATAACGGCGGTGATTCTGAAATAGACAACCAAAACTGTATCTGCTTGGCTGTTGATGGGATCTTGGAGATAGAGCGATATGTTGTTGGCGAGGGTGACTTCCGCTGACCATGTGTTTCCTTCGTCGACGGATCTTTGAAAAATCAAATCGCTTCCACACTGTTTGACCAGATAGACACGATTTCCCGATGAAGAGATCCCCTGCTTTGAACCGCAGCCCATGTTTTGTATGGGTTCCCATTCTCCGCAAAAAGAGAATCCAGACAGGATTAGAAGCACGAAATTCAGATTTCTCATGTTGACGCTTATTATCTTCCAATTTTCCGAGCCAAAGACAGTTTGACTTTAAGCTTTGGCATGTTTGGGAACTGGGGTTGATCACGAAAGGGACGCCTTGGGGGGATCGCACGCATCCATGGGATTTGACCGCGTAGCTGCCCATTAAGAGCGATTCCACGCGGTCCACGAATGAAAGGGTTGTTAGATTGAGCTCATCGACATGTGAATGCCAGCCAATGGTTTGCTACGACTGAACGTTTCAGTAACAGTTGGCGATATTCCAGATCCATCAACTATTATGGTTTCAATCCCTTTGTACACGGAGTTTCTTGGTGTCATTGGTTAAATACACCTGTTTGGCTTGTCGGCGCACGTACAAACGCATTTCGGATAAGGATCAAACACGTACCTGTCCACATTGTGGAGGTATGGCTTGGCGCATGGACGCCCGATTCCGGCCGCCGAAGAAATCGGACGATCGCCAATGGGCGAAAGTGATCTTTCTTGTGGAACACGGTTTCCGCTTCCAAAAGGTCTACGACAAACAGGGCGGCGTTTGGACTCGTGTGCGCTACCCCAGTTCTTTGGAAGATGCGCTTCTGTTTGTGAAGACTTACCGTGACCAGGCTTTCTTGGTTGCGAACGATGATTAGGTGGGTGAACCTATGGTCTGCGCCCGCGTTCGTGGCTTTGTACGTTTGATTTGGCTAGGTTTGAGGCGATGATGAAACGTAAGAATTGGACCGTTGTGGCGGGCATCGTGATTCTGGGAATCGGCTCATTGGGATTTGTATGGATTATTCGCCGTATGCCAGCCACACCTATTGCGGCATCGGGAGGTATGTCTTCTGAAATCCGTTTCGAGGATGCACCTTTTTATCTACAAACAGATGCTCGTTGGGCCCATGACCGATTGGGAAACACGGGGGCGAGTCTTGCCTCTGAGGGTTGCACCGTTTGCTCGCTGAGTATGGCACTTGCCTATTACGGGGTTGATCTAACACCCAAGGCCTTGAATGTTGCACTGACTGAAAAAGGAGGGTACACCGATAAAGGATGGTTGATTTGGAAGCGTGTCTCGGAGGTCACGGACGATCAGATCGAGGTCGGTGTGCCGCGCCAAGCGAAACACGCCTTGATTGACGAAGCGTTGCAAGCTCGCCAACCTGTGCTTGCGAAGGTGATGCTGAATGCGATCGTGCCTCATTGGGTCTTGATTGTGGGTAAGTCAGGAGGAGACTACCTGATGAAGGATCCCCTCGGAAACGGAATGAGCTTGGAAAAACTGTCCAAATACCAAAGTGACATCTATGCCATTCGCATCGTCCAACCGAAGTCCAGGCACTGACCTTAGGCTACTGCAGCGAGTCCCCAAATTCGTTGAGCGGTTCACCTACGGGAGGATGTAAATCTCCAGACCACGGGTTGGTCCGGCCAAAATCGCCGGTGTGTTGGTAGGAAGTCACACGATAGGTGGGGTTGGGCACCAGAAACTCACCTTTGGGGACGATGAGTGTCATCGTGTTGTTTTGCAGAATCACTCGCGCCGCGCTCGAAACCGTGGTGGGATTGTTGTTGCGGGCGTCGGTAACGATCAAGCGCCAACCAAACGCGGGTGAATACTCGACCGAATACCAGCGGTCGGTATCGCTATATAGATCAAAGGGAAACGATGAACTGGGCTGATAGTTGTTATTGGGGTTGCCATCCATGTCGAAGACAAAGCCAAACTGGTAACGATTTTCCTCGTGAGCCAAGGGAATAGGGGCCCTCGTGGCTAGGAACGCAATCACATATTCGCCTTCGGTCATGTCCAGCGGATTAGCTGGGCAAATGGTCAGGCCACGGGGTCCCAAAACCCCGCACTCATAGGTGTTGATTTTTGGGAAAAGATTATCCAGCAATGTGAGCAGCATGAATTTGGAAAAGGCACCGTGCTGGGCGATCTCTTCGGGACATGCGGGTACGCGCATATCGCCAAACGAGTTGATCGTGTTGAGCAGGATATCCGCCAGTCGTGTATTTCCTGCCAAGAACATGGAAATGTCTTCATCGGTCTTGTCGGGGCAAAGTAATTTCATAAATGTGAACAGGTCTTGGTTGAAGTTGACTACAGAGGCTATTTGCTGCGAGTGCGTGCTGGTACCGGGATGATCAGGGTCCAAATTCGTCGCTTGAATGGTAAGTGTATCGATAAATGTACCCAGGCCCAGTTGGTTGTCGGGGTCGCCAAAAGTTGAAAGGGTCACCTTTTGCGACTGGTTAGGTGCCAAGGTGAATCCAGGCGGGGAAACAAAGGCCCGTTCATCGGCATTGGACACCTGATAGCTGTGGTGAAACGAGGCACGATTGGTAACGGTGACGCAAGCAACCTGCTGTTCGACACAAAGTCGAGACAACGGAAAAATGGTCTCGTCGCTGAGGCTGATGGGATCGCCGACCGTAACGGGAGGGGGTTTGCATACAATCACTTTGGCATTCGCAATCGGCGTGTCCAGGCTGGAGTTCACGATGGGGTTGCCATCGTCGTCCAGGGTATACGCATTGACGAAATCGCCGTTGTCCATGGTGACGTACTCCACGAAGTCCTGAGTAAATAGGCCGCCTACCTCGGCGATGCCTTCGTTGGTAAGCACCAGTGCCGCACCCAAAATGGCCGTGATGGAGTACGAGTATTGGTCGGCACATGCAGCTGAAATCAATTCCACGTCCTTTTGTCGACCAGCCTCTGTGGTTTGTAACGCAGTCTTGATAGATTGGATGGCCTTCTCTGAGAAACAGCTGTCTATGACCACTCTGATCTTGGAAGCTTTTGAATTCTGCAGTTCAAGTCGCGAACCGAACCAGATACAGGGACTGTCTTCGTCTTTGAACATCATGTCCCATTGGCCGTCACGGTGGCCATGCGTGGAGAAATAGACCATGAGCGTGGATTCACAATCAGGCGGGAGCTGCATGATGCGGTTGTTGTAGGCGCGGAGGTAGTTGTCATAAGTAGTGTTATTACGCGAGCCGGGTGCCGTTTCGTTGGCGGTCCCAAATGTGATGATCTGATCGGCGGGTACTCCCTGGTCCAACATCCACTGCCGCATTCTGAAACGGTCTTGATCAAAATTAATCCCCTCGGAACCCGAAAAAAGGATACCGAACACGTTCTCATTTCCTTGACCGTTGCGTTTATGCGCTGGCGGAGAGCCCAAATCGATATCGCCTGGAGATTGCACGATTTCGGGCGACCATTCAAGGATCGCATTGGCGGGGAGGGCGTTGATGTTGAACTCGCTGTACAGATCGAGTCCACGCGCCAGCAGACCTTCGCGATCGGTGTCCCAAAAATGTTGATGCCCCACCATAACGGTCGATTCGGCTGCGTAATCGGCGCGGCTCCCTGAATTTGCGCCTATGAGCGTCCAACTGACGCCGTGGACCATGACGGCTTGAGGCATAGGGTCAATAAAGAACAGCCATGAATCTTCTGCGAGTACCACTACATCATCGGGGTGTGGTCCTGTGTCAGAGCTGCCGTATTTGGGATAAATTGAAGTGCCTGCAGGAAGGGGTTGCATGCTGGCCATAACAAGTGCGTCATCGGCAACACCTTGCAGTGCGTTGGCTGTGGCTTGCTCTTTGGTCACTGGGAAGATGGTACCCGTGATTACGGACTGACCCGCAACGGCCGTCACGAATGCTTGGGTGCTGCGCCCCTGGAATTGGCCGCGTAGGTCAATCAGGCCCCCTTCGAGGTTCGTGATCGAAAACGTGCCGACGGCATCCGCGGTCACTGTGTTCAGGACCCGTTCATCTCGACGCAGCGCCGAAATGGTAGCGCCGTTTGCCGCAATGAATCCGGACCCGGCTGCTTCAGCGGAAGGGAAGAACATGATCTGGCTGCCATTGTCACCCAACCATCCCGTGATGCTGGCGCCCCTGTCTTCAGCGCAACTGGAAAAGGGTCGATCGACTGATTCGGTGGCCGTGGCCCAAAGGTAACTGACGGGTGCCCCGGGCTCGGTGCCTCGAAGGGCGGTGACGGCAATGCGCCCGGATGATGTCAGTTCGAACGACCCGCCTTGGACAAACCGAGAGCCGCCTGGACCGCCCAACACATAGAGCGCCTTGGCCTGAGGCTGAAGAGCCTGCGCAATCCAAGCGCAACCCACTTCGACGGAATCCTCATCTAACTGGCGTATGAACACATCGGCCGCATGATCGTCCAGATTGACGATGGCCAGACCATCAAAAACTTCATCCCAATTTCCCGATTCGACTTGGAAGAACCAACCCTGATCTGAGACTGAACGCACCACGGCAGGGCTTCCGGAGCCCCCAGCAGAAGCATATTCGGTACTCACGCGAATAGCTGTTGGCGCATCGATTTGCACATGCGAGGCATTGCCAAGCAGTGCCACTGCATCGTGGATCTCGGTACCAAAACCAGGTAGATCGCGTGTGACCGTATTGAGGGGGGTGCCGTCTTCAGTAAACGGGATCAGGGTGACGGATTTGGGTGAATTGCCGGTATTTTCCAGGATAAGTGATGTTGTGAATCCACCTGTCGGCCTGGTCAAGTGAGGCAACATGACCCCACCATCGCCTTGAGGCAGATTTGCAGCGTTTTCCCATAAGTAGCCCACGGGTGAACCTGGCGTTGTGCCCCGCAGCGCCGTCAATGCGATGTTTTGCGTAGCGACAATTTCAAAATGATCGCCCACTGCGACTGCGAATTCCGAACCACTGGGGCCGCCGATCACGTACAGGCCTTTTGCCATGGGTGCCAGTTGGTCGATCAGGTCAATTTCGTGGCGAATATTGCCATCGGCGTCAATCTGTCTCAACGAAACCGCAGCCGACTTTGTGCCCGTGTTGACATAGGCGATTCCGTCGAAAACCACGTCCCAGTTGCCTGCAAAAATTCGCCAATTGCGTTGTTGTGTCGCTTGTTCCACGACATGAGCGGGGCTACTTCGACCGCTTGCGGCTTCGAATGCGACGGTGACGGTTACATCCATCGCCTCCACGGTGAAGTGACTGACCGGTTCGTTTCCGAAGAACTCAGTGCTCGGCAAGGCGATGCGCTCGAGCGGAGCTAATGGGGTATCGATTGCAGAAAGTGACTGACCATCGAGCGCGTAAGGCTGAATACGACAGGTGGATGCTTGGTTGGTATGGCTTTGAAGGATGATTGTGGTGACGAATCCCCCGTTGGGTGCCGTAACGTGTGGAATCATTCGTGTCTGAGCCCAAAGTTGCAGACACACTAATGCAAACAGGTACCTTCTCATGTCACCCCACTTGGATTTGGCCGTTTTAATTAATCTACGGACCTACCTCTGAGATTGCAACCTCGATGAATCCAAAGGATTGGCGCAATGGTGTAGAATCTGAGCCACATTGTGACAGTTTTTTGAGGGCGATCTGAGGAATGAATTGGTTCTTTATGTTTTGATCGGTCTGCTTGTGGTTGGTGGACTGTTCGCCATCAGTTTTTACGTCAGCATAAACGCAACGGTGGATGGGCGTTCTGACTGTGAATGCACATGTCGGCTGCATGCTGAGGGTCTTGAGATCACGTTTTCCGGGCACAGTAAAAGGATCACCTTGACATCGATTGCCATTGGCCGGACGTTATTCGAGTCGGTATCCTGGACAATTCCGGAAGGGTTTGTTGAAAGTGAAGACAAATCGCCCCCATCAGAATATTTTGAACCTGATCTTGAGGAACTGGCTGATTTTCGCGGTGATTCATTGACTGATGCAGAGATAGACGCAGAAACAGCGATTCAGATAAGGGAATACGAGGAAATGACCAACGAGATGAACCGAGTAGCGAAGTTGTTTGTAGGAAGAAGAAAGATCCGATTTTCAGACCATCGTGCGTTGATTGTGCTTGGGACAGATCGTGCGCCCCAGGTGGCGGGTGATATCTCATTTACAATGGAGAAGCGGGCAGGCCTTTTTGGCTTGACCTCAGGTTGTGTTTGCCATTATGTCCCAAATGAATCGCTTCGGGATTCGGTCTCAGCAGAATCATGATTTTTTAGGACGTCAGGCCGTGCATGGGGCGTTGACGTCGGCAGAAAAAAGATAGGCCGTTCGATGAAGAACGGCCTTGGAACCGATCAAGCAGGCTAAAAGCTAATCGCGTTCGAATTTGATGGTGAACTTCAGTTTCTTGGCGGCTTCGATCCCGTACTTTAGGGTGGACAGCGTGACCGTTGCCAGATCATGGTTCTCGGATTCGTCTAGATTCTCTTTGTCTCGGTAGCCGTCGATCAATTTGCCCGCACCGTCATACCAACCCAGGTCAATGTGGGCTTCCCAATCTCTGGAGGAGTCATTGGAAAACTCAAGTTGGATCTGGATTTCTTGTAGGTTTTCGCTATTGCCCGGTCGGAACAGCTTGGATTTGGTCAAACCTCCCGCGCTGATCTTCTCAATACGGATGCGGTGAAGCGTTACCGGGCCGTCTGTCACTTCGAGTTCAATCCACTTATCGAGTTGAAAATTGACGTTCTTGCTGACTTCACCAGCCATGGCCGTCAAGGAAAAAAGAGCTGCTCCAATCATCAATACACGACGCATAGTCCCTCCAAATGATGGTTTTGTGTCACCTTATGATCATCCTGTGTAATTGTCAATTGATGCCGTCTTCGGCGCTCAGTCGCTTTGCTTGAGGGTGATGATTCCGCCCACTTCTACGTGGGCGACTGACTGGTCGTCGCCAGATGGCCAACGAATCGAGATCTCCGTGACTTGTGTGGCTTGGCCCAAGCCGAAATGCAGGCGTAGATTTTGACCACAGTAGCTGTCCTGACCACTGATCTGTCGGGTCTGTGAGACTTGCCTGCCACCGATCGATGCCTTGACGGTAACGACGGCTCCCAGGGCTGCTGTGTTGCTGCCTTTGGCGACGCAGTTCAATTGTAATGACCTATTTGCATTGCCTTGATTGCGGTAAAGCGCATTGTTTTCGTCTTTTGAATGCAGCCATTTGGCCACGAAAAGGTCCAGATCGCCGTCGTTGTCGTAGTCGGCAAAACTACTGCCATACGACCAACCTGTTTCCGTGACAATAGGACCGGAGGTTACTTTCTTAAACCGTAACTGACCGGTTTCCATCCACTGGTTTTCGTAGAGGAAATTGGTTTGCGGACCTTCACCCCAACCATTGGCCACAAAAAGGTCCAGGTCGCCATCATTGTCGAAATCGCCCCAACTGCTGCCAAACGAATGTCCTCCTTCGGTTGAAACAACATCCGCGAGTGGTTTAAACGTGCCGCTGTGGTTGATGTAGAGCTGGTTGTCCTGTTCCAAGTTGGCGATAAACACATCGAAGTCACCATCGTTGTCTATATCGGCCCAACTGGCGCTTATGGAAGACTTCTGAGACGTAACCAGGGGATCGTTTTGGGCGCGCTCAAACTCAGCGCGACCGGTGGGGTGCAATTGATTGAGAAGGAGCTCATTCGGTGCGTTGTTTTCGTTAACCACAAAAAGGTCCAGATCACGGTCGCCATCCACGTCCACCCAACTACCCATGCGACTAGGCTGTGCAGACGCCACAAAGACTTGGTCAGGCACATCGTGAAATGTTAGATTTCCCACATTCAAGAACAGCGCATTGGCCGTAGGCATCGCACTGCCACTATTGGCCACAAAAAGGTCCAGGTCGCCATCGCCGTCATAGTCGCCCCAAGCACAGGACTCCGAAAAGCCGCGGTACCAGGACAACGGTCCGTCCAGCGAACGTTTGAATCGGCCGTGGTCGTTGATGTACAACAGGTTTAGATCGTTATACCAATTCGCGACATAGGCGTCCAAGTCGCCATCACCATCGATATCCCCCCAACTGGAGCCATCGGATCGGGCACCATCTTCGACCAATGCGCCTTCGCACACTTTTTCAAAACTGCCTTTCCCTTTATTGATGTAGAGGAAATTGTTTTGACCAGGATTATGGCCGTTGGTCACAAACAGATCCAAGTCACCATCGGAATCCAGGTCGATCCAGTTCACGCTACGAGAGTCGCCACCATCAGTGGTAACCACTGAGTCAGTAACGGATTCAAAAACCTGGGCGTTCAGGGTCACCACTAAGGCAAAAACAGAAAATAGATTCATAGCCAGACTCCTGAAAGTGATTTTACAAAGCTAGGATAAATGCTCTAACGTATTTGATTGGTGTGAGTTTAAGATTTGATCCTGTGGGTTCAAGAGAGGCTCTGATTCTGAAGGTACCGCTATACCCGCGGGTCCGTCCAGGTTAAAACACGCTGTGTTAGGATGGCTGGGTTGGAGGCTGTTGTTCAGATCATGAGGGTGGTTCACCTTATCGATCATTGGGGTTTGGGTGGCGCGCAACGAATGGTGAACAACCTCATCGGCATGGACCCCGTAAATGACCACCGCGTGATTTCCATTTTCCGTCACGGTGCGCGAAGCTGGCATGCGGAGCCGATGTTTTTGGTCGATTCGTACTGGCAATTACCGTGGGCATTTTGGCGACTGAGACAAGTCCTTCGTTCTTGGCGGCCGGATTTGCTACAGATCCATTTACACGGTTCGAAGTTGGTGGCCTATCTGTCGGGCGTGACAGGTGTTCATCGCTCGGTGTGGTCGGAACATTCCGCACAGGAATACTTGGATATCTATCATCCCTTCATCAGTCGCATGATTGGGGGGCTCACGAAGCGTGCGGCTTTGCGTGTGCACACCATCGTTGCGAACTCACCTTCTACGGCAGACTACGTGCACCGCGAATGGGGTGTGGCCAAGCACAGAATTGAAACGCTTTCCTTTCCCGTTTGGCCTTCGTCTATCGCGGGATCCAGAACCAACCACGTAGCTGACCGCTCGGTGGTCGGGTTTGTGGGTCGTTTGGCGCATCACAAGGATCCCCTCGCATTTGTGCGCATGGCGCAGCTGGTACCTCGTGCGCAGTTCTGGATTGTGGGAGGTGGGCCACAGACGGAAGCGGTTGTGGAAGCCATCGCTGCAGCGGGCCTAACAGATCGCGTCAAAATGTGGGGTGACCGACAAGATGTCTATGATTTGATGAGCCAGATGCATGTCATCGTGATGCCTTCTCGGCTGGAGACCTATGGCTTGGTGGCCCGTGAGGCCTTTGTATTGGGTGTGCCCGTGGTGGGCTATGCCGTTGATGGTTTGGCCGAACAGCTTACGGATTCGCCCATCGGCTATGCGGTTGAGCCTGGAAATGTCACAGAACTTGCCACAATGGTCACCCATGTGCTGGATAATCCCAGCCCTCGATCTCCCATCAAGATGAGTGATCGAGACGACATCGCACCCTGGCTGGACTTCTATGTTCGCATGCACGCAGAGCAGGTGTCGTAGTCGTGTGTGGCATTGTGGGATTTGCAGGGCCGGGAGATCGTTCGATCTTGGAGGCCATGAATCAGACATTATTCCACCGCGGTCCGGATGGTTCGGGCACTTGGCATCAGGGCCTTGTGCATTTAGGCATGCGTCGCTTGTCAGTGCTCGATCACGAGGGCGGACAACAGCCCATGCAGGCTGAACACGCCGTGCTCGTGTTCAACGGCGAGATTTACAATCACGGTGAGATCCGAGCTGAATTGGAACAGCGAGGCAGGCGTTTTCGTTCGGATCACAGTGATACCGAAACCGTGCTACAAGCCTATCTGGAGTGGGGGATCGATTGCGTTCAACGATTCAATGGTATGTGGGCCCTGGCGATCTTCGATCAGAAGAACCAACAAATCTGGTGTAGCCGCGACCGGTTTGGGCAAAAACCCCTGTTCTACACCCAACAAAAAGGACTCTTTGCCTTTGCGTCTGAACTCACGGCGCTTGGGCGCCATCCCCAGTTGACAAGCTCACTCAGCCAACTTGCGGTCGCCAAGTACTTCGCCTATGGGTATATTCCAGCGCCCCATTCGATCTACGAGGATGTCTACAAACTGCCAGGCGGGTGTCATCTTCTGTTCGACCTGCGGTCCGGTGAGATTCAAGTCAAACGTTACTGGGTTTTTGAATTGAAACCCGAACGCGGACGGACTCTTGAGCAATGGTCGGATGTATTTCTCGAACGCTTCGACCGCGCCGTGGCCATGAGACTGGTGGCCGACGTTCCCGTTGGTGTTTTTCTTTCGGGTGGCCTTGACTCGAGTATGGTGGCGGCGTCTGCCGTTCGCGTGCATGAGGACCTGCACTCCTTTTCCATGGGCTTTGAAGAGAAGTCCTTCGATGAGTCCGATTACGCGGCCTATGCCGCAAGCCAACTCGGTACAAATCACCACAGTTCCAAGCTTCAGAACCGTGAAGCGCGCGCACTGGCCGAACCCCTGTCAGATCGCCTGGATGAGCCCATGGGCGATGGATCGCTCATACCCACCTATGCGCTGGCCCAACACGCACGAAGACATGTGGTTGTGGCCTTGGGCGGAGACGGCGCGGATGAATTAATGTGCGGGTATGACCCTTTCCGTGTGCTACGACGGGCCGCCTGGTATGACCGAATGGTGCCGAAGCCCGTACACCATGCGATTTCAGTGATGGCCGGTTTTTTACCTGTTTCCCATCGCAACTTCAGTTTTGATTTCAAGATCAAGCGCACACTGAGGGGTCTGTCCCATCCGTGGGGGCTACGGTTCCCTGCCTGGCTGGGTGCACTTGGGCCGAGCGAGTTGCGAGAGTTCTTGGCCTTTGATATTCAACAAGATGAAGTGTACGAAGAGGCCATGAGCCTATGGGATGCCTGTCCTGACCAAGATCGTGTCTCCAGGTTGTCGCGGCTTTTTGTGAAGTTATATCTGCAAGACAATATTCTGGTGAAAATCGATCGGGCGAGTATGTGGTGTTCTTTGGAACTGCGATCACCGTTCCTCGATAAAGATCTTGTGTCATTGATTGAGGAGATGCCTGTGGACCTCAAGTTTGACGGACGCATCACCAAGCGGTTGCTCCGGGTGGTGGCATCTCGTCGCTTGCCCGAAAAACTCATCAACCGGTCAAAAAAGGGATTTGGATCGCCTTTAGGCGCATGGTTCAGACAAGAATCGCTAGGCATTTCACCCTTACCGGGCATTGCGACCGATGGCGTCATGAAGCGCTTTGGGGAAGAACACAAACGCAATCGACATGATCATCGGGCCGTTTTGTGGCAGGCATGGGTGTTAGCGCAGTGGATGGCTCGTGAAGGTGTGGCCACATGATCAGCGCGATTGTCGTGTCATACCAAGCGATAGACGTGTTGAAGCAATGTCTCGATAAATTGATCGCGGCTCTTGGTGCCTGGGACCATCAGATCATTGTGGTCGACAACAGTACCGATGAAAGCGCTTTGCGATTGGGCCGTCTGTATCCAGACATTGATTGGATCGTGAACCAAGCTAATGTTGGTTTTGCTGTGGCATCCAATCAAGGTGCTGCAAACGCAAGAGGTGAATGGCTCCTGTTCGTGAATCCTGATCTTATGATCAACGAACATGCAATTAGGTTCATGCTTGAAACTGCGAATGAACATCCAGAGTGTGGATGTTTTGGGCCCAGAATTGAGAGCCCGACAGGCCGAATTGAAAAGACTTGTAACCGCCATTTGCCTGGGTTGCGCGCTGCATGGCGGTCACTTTTTGGACTTGGCGCAAGGTCGATGTATCGAAGGGACTCTGGGCCGGTCCCTTGTCTGTCTGGTGCATGTTTCCTCGTCAAAAGGGTGACCTTTGAAGAGGTTTCAGGGTTCGACCCATCCCTACCTCTATATCTTGATGATATGGATCTGTTTTGGCGGCTAGGCCAGCAAGGTGAACCGCTCCAGTTTGTGAACGAAGCCGTGGTCCAACACGTGGGAGGTGCATCGGTCTCTCAGCTACCCAACCCCAGAATGACGTCTCTTATGCGCGTGATTGCATTTGATCGAGCTTTCGCAAAAAGACGTCAAGCGGTGCGGCGTTTTGTCCACCGCGCCTCGCTTGGGCTGTTTGCATGCTTCGCGGTTCTACTAGAGGTTTTGGCATTGTTTCCTGCCACCTGTTTCGGCAGGACGAAATGGGTCTTAAACTGGTTGCGTCTTCATGCTTCCATGCTGTGTTTGTGTGCGACGGGACGATTTGCCAGTCGACAGTTACCGGCCAATTGGCCACGTCACTTTTTGGGGTGATCCTCGGAATAGGGTTTCACGCGAAAGGTTGGCGTAAATTTCTCTCGAATTCCTGTCAAAGAGATACTTTCAACATAATAGAAATAAGCCTTGTCGGGATCGATGGTGTCGTCAACCCACATGTATGATCTGGGTTCGTCAGAGGTTCCTGCGCCGGCGACGGGTTTTGCGTTTAACTTGGTGAATGGACCTTCTTCCGATTCGCCACGAAACACATCGAAGCCGAAATTGTCGACCTCCGAGGCAGTTTTCCACCTAATCGTGCGTTTGGGTGCGTCCTCATCTTGGACGACGACCGGAAAAACTATGAAGAGAATCGCTGCGAGAACCATGGTTACTCCTGAGGCTTATTGATTTGGGCGACTGCGATGTGATCGTCAACGGTGCAAACGATGCGCAAACTGTCCCATTGAGAAGGGGCTTCGATTTCCAACTTGTCATTTTGTTTGATCATGTCAGTCCGATTCAAGGTATCGCCTTCATACCAAAATAGTCGAAGGTCTCGCCAACTAGGCTCGGAACGTTGGAGCGTCAGATTTTCGTATTGATGATCAAAAACGTAACCGTCAAAGGGCATAACGCGTAAGGGAACGGCCGGGTCACCCAGCAAGTTGTAAGTCTCGATTAGCTGACGGCTATTGAGTTTTTGTTTGGACCGGACAAAAGCCTGACCAAGGGTGCCGGGAATGGTGAGCGCTTCCACAAACTCTTCAGCCATCTGCAACGATGGGGAATTGCGCCACGAAGCGCCAATCACGCCAATGGCGCCCGAGTTGGGTAGACGCAACAGCTTTTCCCCTAGGGAGTCCGCGGTCGGATGGTCAAAAGGCGAGGTATAACAGGTGAGGCTCAACACAATGGGTAGATGATCGGTGTTCTGCAAATGATCCAAGTCACTGAGGGTAAACAGATCGTGGTTCTTTCTGAAATCTGGCGGTCCCGTGCGCCAAATGAAGCGACCACCATGGCCGTAAAAAATGACCAGTCCCGCCTCCCACGATTCGAGGATCTTTTGCGTGTTTTTTTCGTTGGAAACTTCAGTTGATTCGGGATAGATTTTGACGCTTTTGAGGCCTCGATCTTTTGATTTTTCAGCCAGTTTATCGGACCGATTTTGGAAAGATCTTTGCTCGTTGGTAATCCACAACAGACGGCTCATCCACTCGTCTACCGGTTGTTCCATATAGCGAATGGTCTTGTTGACCACAGCGGTCACTTCCTCGGGTGTTACCAACGGAAATCGGCCTAGCGCCACGTCCGGCACAAAGTCATCGCCACTGACCGAGGCAAACCAATTGTCCGAAGCGGAATGCCCTTCAAAGGGAAAGTAGTTATAGGTAGGGATAAGGTTGCGGCTGATCTTTTGATTGTATTCGGTGAAGGGGATGGTCGCCCAGGCATGGTCGTCATCTGCATATCGCGACCAACGCGCAGTATCTACACGGGAATCCCAGCCCGCATCACCCACAAGTAACACGTATTCAAGTTTGGGTTCCTGCCACTGATCATATGCATGTTCAATAAAGTCGCGAATGGCTCGGGGGTGCGGTTGACCATAGTTGCACTCATCATAAACATCGTTGATATCGATGACAGCCACTTTCAATCCCTTCTTGCGATGGTAGTCTGCTAAAGGTTGAATGGCGTCCATCAGTTCCGGTGCTGAGATCATGAGGTAGTGGTAGGCTTGGGAAGATTGCAGCCAGTGCGTGGGATTGTCTCGGACCAGCGCCTTTGGCGGTCGGTAATGGTCTCCAACGACCGCGTGCCATTTTTGGTCTCGTGAATTTGACCGGATGACACTTTTACTGTCTGCATTCAGCCATGCCCACCCGCCGTCCGAGCGAAGTAACAAGGTGTCTTCTTTTTGATCGAGGACCGCACGGTCAGAAAAGCAAGTCCAACTATGTTGCCCGGACTCAAGTACGGGATTTTTGGGGTACGTGAGCTTGATCCAATTCAGGACGGAGACATCCACAATGGCCTGATCTTGATCGTTGGTGCGATAAGGGACTGAGACGGTAATCACGTTCTCAGTTGACTGCATCCACTGACGCCTGAACCGTGTTGACCAACGATGGGTACCTTTCCCGTTCCAGCGAGTATCGCTGATCAAGTTCCCATTGATGTGTACCGTGATCTGGTGGTCGGTTTGATTTTGACTGTGCGCCTGACTGCTCCAACCAAAGGCACTTGTCTCCAATTCAATGGGTGCCTGTCCTCTGGGATCTAGGTCCTCAAGCGGAATGGTGATCTTAAAGGGTTTTTCATCGGTGCATTTGAGCTCTTTCCAATACCACATTTCGTTGGATTCGTTGGGAAACTCAACAAACCGCATCATTAAGTAGTCTTCCTCGAGAAACCTTTCACCCATCAACATGGAGGGCGTTGCCTTTTCGGATGCCGGTCGTACCTCTAGGGGCCAGCACTGCTTTGACAGACTGGAATCTAGGGTAAGTAGGTAGGTGTTATTGGGTGTATTCTCGTCGTAGGTTGATCCCAAGCCCGGCATTCTGGTCCCCACAAACGCGAACCAGTCGTCTCCACTCCAAATGCCATCCCCGCCGTCGTTGACGTATATGTATTGCGGAGAACCGCCCATCGACAGAGCCAATGCGTCCGACGGAACATCCTTCCAGCCCATGGGTTCTAAATCTTTTGCGGAGACCTTGTACACGCTTTCGGCGTCCACGGTGATCTTGATTGAATCCGCAAATAAGAGTACAGATACGACGGTGAGTAACATCAGACAACCTCAAAGCTCCCCATTATACAGAGAAACCTGGGATTGTCTGGAGGGGTGATTTAGCGTTAGTTTGAGAGCATACCTATCCAACTATTGGCGTAGCCTTCAATTGGTGTGGCGTCAGCATGCACATATACGGCGTCGATACAGAAAGCCAGCCGATCAAAGGGCAGATCCACCGGGCCCTCTTCCGCAGCATTGATATAAAACGTGTATGTAGCGATCGCTCCGTTGGTAAGAATATACGGAGTCGATTTGTTGGTGATTTCCAGAGACACGCTGCCGTCGATGTAATTGGTGTAATCGGCCGTCAAGGACGTCATGGCGTAGACACCTTCACCCACGCCCTGAATGGCTGTGGTGTCCAGTTGGCCTGCACCCGGGATCATCCAGGTACCCTCAATGGTCAATCCGTCCACAATCAATCCAGAAGCCTGAAGATTATTGGCAAAGATGGTCATGGTGAAAGTGGCCCCGCTACTGGAAAGCATGCGGCCCGGACCCATAGGTGTCCCTATTTCTACAATCACACCGTTGCGACGTTCTGCGTCAAAGTTGACATCAGAAGCTTGGCCGTTGGAAACCGTTACGATTTCGTAGTTACAGCCAGGACTGTCCATGCCGTATCCCAAAGGAGCCTGGGATGAAACCAAATAACTGCCGTCAGCCAGACCGGAAAAGGCGTAGTCACCATTTTGGTCGGTGAGTGTTTGCGTTTCGACGCCGTTTGAATTCGTCAGGTAAATCAATGCCGATTGCATAGGCGCATCTGTTTCATCAATCAGATTGCCACTTATCTGAGCGGTCGCGATGGCTGTCCAGGAAAGCATGATCATTGCCAAGTGTTTCATTTCCATCTCCCTTTGGATTCCGTCCCGGAATCGTTAATAAGGAAAGTATGGATGACAAAAGGCTTAAAATCAGGTGTCCAATGTAACTAATATTCGTGACAAAAATCACGCTCGGGTTCTACAAGAATCCCTAACATACGGGCCATTTCGACCGCTTGGAATCGTTGCGACAGTTCGCCGTTCTTGGGGATGTCCAATTTGAAGTACAGTTCAGTGACGATATTACGCACGCGTCCGATTGCTTTGTGGCACCGTCTTGAGATCTCTTCGTTGCGAAATGCGAGCAGACCCCATACCACCATTTCCGATTCGTTGAGATTTGCGGATGAGACTCGTTTTCGCAGGGCGTTGTAGGCTTCTGAGTATTCGGGATTGATGAAAACACGCTGACCTGTTTCTACAACGCATTGGAGGGTGGGCAGAAACATCTGGTGTTTATCCTTGGGGACATAACCGTTGGCGCCCGCTTCCTGGGCGGACCGAATGACCCGTTTCTCGTTGGATAACACGACGATGGCGACTGGACTTTTTTCGGCGCGAAGGGTCTTGATCACTTGGATACCGTCCAGACCTGGTGGCATGCGCACATCCAGTAGAAGCACATCGGGTTGCTCGGAACGGACGAGCTCAATGGCCTGCGCGCCTTGGCTGGCCTCGCCGACAATCCTAAAGCCTTCCAATTCGTCAATCAGTCGACAAATGCCTTGCCTTGTGAAGAATTCATCTTCGGCGATTACCACGCGAATATCGCTCATGAGTATGCCCCAGCTCTTATGGGCACCTTGATCGAAATATGTGTACCGCGTTCTGGTTGGGTTTCAACCATCATGGTTCCTCCTAAGGACGAAACGAAGTAGTGGGCAAGGTACATGCCGTAATGACGATTGGCCTTGAGTTCGTCCCATGAGGCAGGGACCACAAAACCTTTGCCGTCATCCCTAATGCTCAACATGATGTGTTCAGCATCCGCTGTCAATGACAATACCAGTTTCTTGGCTTGAGCGTGTTTCGAAACGTTTTTGATCAAAGTGCGAGCAACCCGGAACAAAGCTGATTGAACGTCTGCAGGAAGTTCGGGTTCGTCGACCGTCCAATGTGTCTCTAACGTGAGTCCGGGTGTTTGTGCCACCACGAGTTCTGCATAACGCTCCATTTCGTCGATTAACCCGTACTTGAGATCCGGCGTGATCAATTCCCCACAGAGATTTCGCAGGTGATTGCAAATCTCAGGAATTGCTGACTGGCTTATTTCGTCGAATTCTTCTTTCAGTTGTTCATCATTACTTATTTGACCCCATTGCCTTATTTGGTAACCGAGGCCAGTAATGCGCCCCAGCGGCCCATCATGAAGGTCGTTGGCAATTTCGTTGGACAACTGTTCAAGGTACTCCTGCACCACTCGGTTGTGTTCTTCTTGAAGTTCTCGTGCCTTAACTTCAACCTGACGTTGATCCTCGGCCAGCTGCGCGCGCTGACGTTCAAATTCGGCTGCTTCGATCAGTTTCCTTTGTCGCGCGCGATGTCTCCGATTCGCAATTGCATAGGTGGAAAAAGCAACGGCAGTGAGTGTCATTAGGATCCACAATGGTAACCATCTCACCCAAAAAGGTGTGGCCACTTTGATGGGTATGGTGAACTGCTGCCAACGGTAGTAGGTGTCTGCTACCTTGATGCGTAACGTGCCTTCGCCCCCAAACGGTTTGTATTGGGTGTAACTCACCTGATCTGCAAATACCCAGTCTGCGTCAATGTCAGATCTTTGGTATGCAGAGGGATTCAGCGGTAAGGATCGGAATTCCAGATTGGTCAGATTGACCGACAAGCTGCGTTCGTCCGCAGATAAGAGAATGGGGGTGCCTGCTGGCAGCAAGTGGTATCGGTCTTGGTTGTTAATCATGACGTCTGTTACGAGTAGTTCAGACCTTTTTTCATGACCCAAATCATCTGGGTAAAATCCCACTGCGGCCTGGCTTCCGCCGATCCAGACACGATCGCCGTGGACGGCCACTGAACCGACTGTGAAACTACCCAACGTCATCCCGTCGTCGTCGCTGTACGCAACAAAAGATTCTGTATTGGGATCAAATCGCACTGCCCCAGCCGATGTGGATAACCACAAGTGACCGCGATGGTCTTGTGCCAAGGCGACAACAGCATTGTCTGGAAGAAACTCAGGGCTCATGTAACGCCTAAAACTGTGGTCGGCATTCATCAGATTCAAGCCGCCGCTCAAAGTGGCGATCCATAGGCGGCCTTGCGTGTCGAGCAAAAGATCGAGGATGTTGTCGGCGCTAAGGCTAGCTGCATTTTGGGGCTCATTTTGGAAGGTCTCAATTTGGGAGCTCGTGACCCGACTCAGCCCACCGCCGAAAGTGCCGACCCAAACGACGCCATCTTCAGTCGCACACAACGAACTGACCAATCGACTACTCAGCCCGTCATCGGTCGTAATATTGCGTATTTCCTTGTCTGACTGGACAATGACGATACCCTGTTCCGTGGCCAACCAGATTTCGTCTTGTTGCAAGGCAATATCCCAAACCCGCTGACATTTTGCCAAGACCTGGCTTTCACGGGTGGATAAATCGAACTGAAACAAACCGCGCTCGGTGCCTACAAGCAAAAGCTGGTCTGAAATCGCGTATAGCGACCTTGCATTTTCTCCTGACATGAAGAGTTCCTGATCGCCAGACTCCAATTCCACATGAATAAGACCGGTTTTACTGGCCACCCAAAGTTGTCCGTCTTGTAACTGGATCAAATCATTGGCGCCTCCACTGGAGATGGGTACGACATGGAACCTCAAGTGGAGCAGATCCAGGGTGTAAAGCCCTGATGCATGGGTTGCCACCCAAACCAGACCCGTTGCGTCTTCGTGTACTAACTGTATCCTCGGGTCTTCCTGTGGGTCTGGTGACTGGTGAGAAATAACTTCCCTTTTGAGCCCAGCTATTTGGAAAAGCCCTTGCGCGGTACCCACCCAAATATCGCCCTTGACGTCGCTTTCGAGACCATTGATCTCGGTAGGACCCAAAGGAAACGGCTTGAATGTTTCCTGCCAAGTCCACAGGCCTTGATCGGGCGTACCCAACCAGATGGTTCCACGACTATCAGCGACCATTTGGCGTACCCGCAATTCGTGGTTGATTTGGCTGACGTTCCCGTTCACGTCTGCTCGGAAAATGCCAGCCGATTCGGTGGCAATCCACATGCTTCCATCAACCGATCGCAACAAAGCCGTGGTACCGCTTTGGATTTGGGGCACTTTGACAAACACGCCGCGTTCCAGCACCTCCAAGCCAAGGTCTGTCCCTACCCAGATCTTTCCATCGTGACTTTCAGCCAAACACCAAATGTTCTGGCTGTGAAGTTGACCATCAGTTCCAGGCTCGAATCGCTCAACCCAACCGGTCACTCGATCGAGGCGATTCAATCCGCCGCTGGTGCCGATCCAGAAATCCCCATCGGTGGCTTCAAGAATCGACGTGACGGTTCCTGGCGTCAGCGAATTCTCGTCAGGCAGATGCCGATACCAACGTGCCCTCAGCCCGTCGTAGCGAAGCAGTCCTTCTGCGCTGCCAAACCACATCAGTCCATAGCTGTCACGGTGCATGCACACAAAATATGCTTGGTCCAATTCACCGGATGCGCCTTCCTGATGCGTCCAGCGCAACGAATGGTCAGCACCCATAAGCAACAGGTAAAGCGTAATCATGGTCACCTGGCCGTCCTGGCAATGCGACATGGCGCCAGTAGCTGAACCGGGCACCGGCACTATTGGTCCGCCGACCTTTACGCCATCATTCGCAGAAGCTGCCACCAAATCTAACGGGTTTCGCTATCTGTGTCAAAGTATTGATGTTAGCGATTCGGTTTTTGCCCACAACAAGAGCACAGGCGATCTGGATGATTCATCAGAACTTTGGGGTAGAAGGTTGCAAAGCTCCCAAAAAAGTCGATCCAGTCGCCTGTGTACTCGTTGGCTGGTGTGATCCAGCCGATTGGAACGGTCGAGTTGAATCCGTTCCAATTTGGACTCACATGATTCTCCACGATTCAATGATGAATATTAGGATCCGATTGACGACCTGACCAGTGCCACGGATCACTGAGTTGCGTGACTTTTGTCACGGCCGAAAAGGGCATTTTCACAACTTTCGTGGCTAAAGTACCTATTTTTGCACAATGCTTGATTCCTCTTTCGAACCGGCAGTAGGTTATTTAATAACAGGTGTTTGGCCGGTGTGTATGTTATGGATTTAGCAGCTTTTCGACAACAGTGTATAAGGCTTCACAAAGAAATGGCAGATTTTGATCTCCATCCTTTTGTGCAACAAAGTACTCGCGACTCCTATTTTGTACTCTTAGGCCAAGTCGTGGCCGGTCTCGAAAAAGGAATTGCGATTGTCGGCCGTTACCCAAGGCTTGTTAAAGATTCGGAGAACTATGCGGACACCGACGAGTTTTTCACTGCGGCAGATCAGGCCATGGTGCAGAAACCCGAAAAGCAAATCGAAGACGTGTGTGGCATCGCTGAAGGAATATTTGTCTACAAATTGAAGCAACTTCGCCAATTGAAACCAAGCTTACCCTGGCTTGATTTTCTCGAAGTCATTTCCAGTGCCAGGCGGTGCGTGATGAAGGCGTCCGTAGCACTTGAGAACAGTCTTGCCGACCTGTTAGGAATCAAAGCAGAATTGGACTATCGCACGGAGATACAGAAGGGGCTGATTGTGCGCCGTTTATACGCGGATTTTCGTTATGCAATCGCCCAGTTAGATGGCAATGTTGCTAAAGTGCACCTGCTCAGGGTGGCACGTCACCACATTGCCATGATGTTGCGATTGGATGCCTACGAATTCATGCGCTTTTCAGATCGGAAGCATTTGGTGGTGCTCAAACAGCAGTTGTCGCAGGCGTTGGCTGGCCAAGTGAACCACCAGGAAGCGCGTCGTTTGATGGACGAGGTGGTCATGACAGCGGCTTTAATCATGGGCATCAACAATCGACAGGAACTGATTGAGCACGATATGGGACGCGTCAAGGCGTGTGTTGAGGCAATAGACAGCGGTAGGTTGGATTTAGTGCCTGCGATGTTACATGACCTAATCGGCCGAAGCCAGAAATTGGACCAACTGGTGATCACTACCGTACCCGTGGTGAAAATTCTTCGACAGGTCTTGGTCGAGTTGGACAGTCAACTTTCCTATACAGCCGGTAGGATGTCGGTCATGGGGATGGGATAAATGACGAGTCTGGCGGTTCGCGTCAATGTCAAGCCTGCGTTCACCGTGTTTTTGCGTGAACTGGCGAGCCATGGGGAAGGCCGGTATCACGTGCAATTCGGGCGTTTTTCACGCCCGCACGTAATCAGCTATTTCAAAACCTTCCAGGCTAAGCCAACCGAAAGCTATTTACAGTTCATGGACCAAATTGGACCCGGCAAGTTTTTTGGCGGCAAGCTGACCATTTTCCAGCCGGGAAGGGGCATTTTCGGGTCTCGAGATTTGGTTCCATTTGTCGAGCTGTGGCATACAGGACTCATGCCCGTGGGAAAACTTGGGTTAGGGACTGTGTGCGTCTGCCTGCCGCGGGACGGCTCCGACCGGGCAATGCTACTGGATATGTCCAATGGTGCCACGTCGGAATTGGGCGATTTTGAATCTTGGATTGAGAATTGTGTCGCTCGCCTATTTGAACCCGTTCATTACGAACTGACAAGACCGAGGATGCACGACCATCTGAAAGCCGCTGAATACGAACGTTCGAAATTTGTGGTGAAGCTGGAGTCGTTCGATATTCGTGCCTGTCGCGAGCAAGCCATGAGTCGGTTTCACAAAGCCGTGTTCCGGGTTCAGAAATTGATGCCTTCATTCATGGAACAACTAACCGTAAAGGTAGTACGTGTAGGCAGTGTTTTGGGAGCGGACAACGCGAATTTTGTGACACTCGATGTCGCGAATTTGACGGAGAAACAATGGTCAGCGATTGAATGTTACGTCTTTGATCCTTTTCATCTGCCTTTCGACTCTTTGATTAGCGCTTTCACACCTCGTATTGAATCTGAATTTGTTGGCTTGTACCCTGAGATTCGAGCGTTTGAACCCATAGCCAGGTAATTGCTATTGGCAGCTATGGCCTTTCTTGTGGCCCTTTTCTTGCTTCTTTTTTAGGGACGCGGCCGGGTTTGACTAGGCCTTGGCCGTGACGCACAATGAAGGTAGCAATCTGTCAGTAACACATCCAACTCTGCCTGATGAGAAGGAGCGGAAGCAATGAAACTGGACTTTAGCGATCTCCTGAGCCATGAAGTGTTGAAGACGCCCGACGATGAGGTAATGTCGTTCAACGAATACATGCAGATGGTGCTCCATGAGCCGTGGGTCACCCGAAACCCATCGCAACTTTTGCACGACATGGTATTGGCGAGCGGTGTCGAACATTCAATTCTGGCTGGGAAACCCATCAAACATCGCTACCGTTTTTTTGAGGATGGCGACCGGGTGGGTCCCTATGTCGTGTTTGGTCAACAGAAAGCGAAAGAGAATCTGGTCGAGAAAATAGACAATGCCAGCCGAGGCGCCGAGGCTTCCAAACGTCTTTGGATTCTTTTGGGCCCTCCGGGTTCGGCCAAGTCCAGGTCTATGGATGGTATCAAGTTGGGGCTGAACCGATATTCTCAGTCGGACGAAGGTAAGACGTTCACATTGCTTTTGCCCACGTTGGACGAGCGGCTAAAGGACCGTGCCTTGTTTTCAGAAAACGGGGTGCACTATTTACAAAGTCCCATTTTTGAACGTCCCCTCCAAGTGATCCCAGCACAAGTACGGGATCTTTTTGAAAAAGAAATCAATAGCAAACTCGATCTGGACCAGGTGCGTGGTTTTTTGGCAAGGCACGCGCATTACGATAACGAGTTCCGGGTACGAATTGATGGATTGCTTTCGCCGTTCTCAACCTTCGTGCTCCAAGCATTTATGAAGGATAAAGGGTTAGATTTTAATGGGTTATTGCCATATTTGAAGGTCAAGCGTCAGGTGTTTGATGCCCGCACCAAGTCAGGTATTGGATCCTACACACCACGCGATGAAAAGAGTCAGGAAGCTGGTTCGCTGGTCGGCAATATTGACTACAGTTTGTTGCCCAGATTTGGTAGTGAATCGCATCCGCTGGTCCATGACTACAAGGGCGAATTGTGTGCCGGGGCCAACGGCTTCGTAGAAATCCACGAGATCTTGAAGCTCTCCGATAAATTCCTCTACGAACTCTTATTTGCCACTCAAGACCGTTTCTTCAAACCGGAGGGTCAGCCACCTATCCCGTTTAACGGGGTGATCATCGGTCACACCAATTTTCACGAATTCAATATGTTCATGGCCAACGAGACCTTCGAAGCGTTGAGATCGAGGACCACCTTCATCGAGATGCCTTTGTCGGTGAATTTCAAGGATGAAGAGTTGATCTATGGATTCACCTACGCCAATGATTCGCGCAGTTGGAACAAACAACGCAAACACATGGCCCATGTGGCACCGCACAGCATCGAGTTTATGAGTTTGGTCGCGTGTATGACTCGACTCTACGAATCGAAACAGAATCCCAATCTCAACCTTCTTCAGAAGGCCTTGGTTTATGCCGGTCGAGCCGATAGCGGGGTGGACAACAACATGGCCAAGATGGTGCTGGAGGAGTTTGAGTTCGTCAAACCCACAGAGGGTACTTTTGGACTCGATCCGCGGTTCTTTCAGAACCTGTTTGAAAACACCGAACATTTTCAAATCAATGAGTACGCGGCAAATATGCAGCGCCTACATCGCGAGTCTGAAGACCATGCCATGTTGACGTCAATCGCGTTGGAAAATCCGTGTGTGACGCCCTTGGACCTGTATGTGCGCATGGAACGCGCGGTTCGCGACCAAATGGCCAACGACAAGGCGCGATTGAATCACTATGTGGAGAAAATCATGCCTCTGGCAAAACGCTGGGTGTTCTCTCAAATTGCATCGGACGTCTATTCTGCGATCCTACGTGATGATTCTGTGGTAGAGACGACTTGGAAAAAATACACCGATCACGTCAGGGCATTTGCACATAACACCAAAGTGAAACACGACGTAACGCAGGCAGATGTGCAGCCCGACGAGAAGTTCATGCAGACCATTGAAAGTTATCTCGGCATCCCGGAAAAAGATGTCTTTCGCAAGGAGCTTAGCGATGCCATTGCGTCTGTGAACTATGCGGTCTTGTTGGCTGATGAGCCTTCCTATCAAGACGCGATCAAGAAATTCGTATTTGAGAATGAATTCAAGTCCGGTGAGAACATGAAGTTGTTGGGATGGATCAAGAGTGGTACCAGCTCAGCCAACGTGAACTCAAAAGAACAAGAACAACTCAACGAGACCATTCGCTACCTGATGGAAGCACGGAAATACTGTGGCAAGTGTGCCTTTCAGGCTCTGACAATCACTGCAAACGCATCATCCATATCGGTCTGAGGTGAGTCCTTGACGGACGGTTTCATTCGCGGCGACGATCGCATCACTTCTTCAGAATCAGAAGGGGCCTTCAACGAGTTCATTGAAGATCAGCTGGACGAACTCATAGAAGGTATCATCACGGATGGAGATCTGAGTGAATTAGGCGAGCGCGGTTCAGACCTGGTAATCGAGATGGACGACATCACGCCACCCACTTTTGTCTATGGCCAGGATGGCCGTGGTGGCGGTGGCGGTGGCAGCGGACCAGGCTCGGATGGGGGGAAGATGAGGTTCACGCTGGAGTTCCAGCGCTTGATGGAGTTGGTGGCCCGAAAACTCAAACTGCCCAGATTGATCAAAGAGGGTATGGGTCGCATCAAACAGGTATCCTACGAATACAAGACCTTTGGGCCGATGGGTGTGATTCTCGACAAGAAGAGAACCTTCAAACGGGCGCTTAAGACAAGTGTCGCAACGGGTATGTATCGCCCTCAAGATGATCAGTTTGACGTGCAGATCAGGCGACGGGACCGGCGTTACAAGATTCCGCAAAGGGTCGAGAAGCCCAGGTATCGGGCTGTGGTTTTTTATATGGGTGATATTTCCTATTCCACCTATGGCGAACGGCTTGAACTGGAGAAACGCCTGGTAGCGTTCATCCAAAACTGGCTGGACTTCAACTATGGGCCATCACGCGTGGAACACCGTTTCTTTGTTCACGACATGGAAGCTTACGAAGTGATGGCTGACGACTTTTATCGCGTGAGTAACGTGGGCGGCACCAGAGCAGCGATTGTTTTTGATTTGGTAAGCCAAGTGGCCTTTAACGAGTACGACACGACCAGCACCAATTTCTATGCCTTCTATTTCGGTGACGGTGAGCTGTTTGCTGATGATGCCAAACAGATAGTGGACATCATCAACAACCACATGGTCGGAATGTTCAACCGCGTCGGTGTCATTGAAGTGCAGCCAAGCCGGGCCAGCCACTTGATTACACAGTTGTCTACCCGCTTCGCACGCGACGAAGTGGTCCGCTTGGGTGAGATCAAACATCGCAAGGACACCATTGAGGTGATACGCAGCCTTTTTGGGGACGGCAAATGAGACGGGTAGAAGATCATGCTCGCTTGGACGAGCTCCGCGATCGGGTGATTTACCACGCCAATGCCTTTGGTCGCACGCTGCCCGAGATCCGATTCTTTGTACTCGATGCCATGGAGTTTATGTCCCTGCTTGAGAAGAAGGTGTATCCCACCAGTCCCGTCAACATTTGGGAAGGCAAACGCATGGTGACCAAAAAGCATCGCCTTGATCAGGGACTCGAATCGGCGCTTTATTACGAAGTGGTTCAGACGGGTGACCCGTCCTATGCCTACCTGAATGCAACCAACAACGACATGATGCAGGCCTCCGTGATGGCTCATGTGGTAGGCCATTGTGAATTTTCGGAACTAAACGTGTTGCGCGATTCCAACCGCGATCGCACCGAATACGTGATGTACCTGGTTCGGCGCGTTGAACGAGGCCGGCAACAAATGGGAACCAAGTCGTTTATGCAGTATTGGAATGCGGTGGAGTCTTTGACCCCACTGATTTCACCGAACTCCCAATACAATCTAGCAGGCTCGGTGGATACGGACCTTCATCTCGATCGAAGGTTCAGCAAAAAGACGCGTTCAGTTGATGGTGATCCAAGCTTGGTCATGCCGTTTTCAGAGACGTTGGATCAACTACTACTGAAGAAACCACAGGAGAAGGTGGTGGAGAAGGAACTCAAATCCAAACTCAAGCAGGAAGCATTGAGCCGCAGGGGATTCAAATTAAGGGCACCCTGTCAGGATGTTTTGGGGTTCATGCGCAATTTCGCACCGTGTAGTCCTGCCGAACGAGATTTACTAGCCTATTTTTACACCGTACATGCGCCTCAGGATTTTGTGATTCGTACCCAAATCATGAATGAGGGCTGGGCCATGTATTGGGAAAAGAAGATCATGCTCGAGCTATTTAAGGAGCGGGCGGTTCCTGGCATCATCGAATACGCCAAGGTGTTTTCGGCTGTATGTTTCCCTCGACCCTACTACCAACGCAACCCTTACCATCTCGGTTTCCATCTGTGGAACACGATCGAAGAGGCTTACAAAATGGGCCGCGTGTCGTTGGAGTACCGCGAGGAAGTCGACATGGAAAAAAGGCAGTCTTGGAACAAGGGAAATGGCGTCGATCCCATGAAATCGATGGAGGGTCTGGTTCGTACGGTGACGGACTACGAGTTCTTGAGACGGTTCCTGACCCCTGACCTGATTCATAAGTTTCACCTGAACCGCATACCTCAACGGGATGCTGCTCGGTTGGGCATTTCTCGCAAAGACATCATCGACGAGAACAAATCCTGGGTGTGGTTGGATCCGGAACCCATTTTGGAAGACATGTTGCGTTTCTTCACCCATTATTACCGTCCCAGAATTTATGTGGTGGATACAGACTTTGAAGATGGTGGCTTTTTGCTCTATCACCGCGATGACGGCAGGAGACTCAAAGTCGATTGGATCAAACCTACCCTGAAGAATCTGAACCTGGTGTGGAAGGGTTCGGTGCATCTGATTTCACGCGGTACGCTCTATGGGTTTTCGGGGGGGCGTTATCGCGAAATGCGAATCAACGATTTGAGTTTCGATCAGGTTGTGGACCGCATGCAACAAGGTCGAAAACCTTTGGAAATGCAGTAGGAGTGTAACCATGCGTGAATTTGATTACCGCGAATCGCTGGGCTATACCCGCAAGAACACCTATCGATTTTCCGATTTTGTGGCGTCTTTTTGTGAACGGCCAGAGCCGCACCTGCACACATCCTCGACCATGATTGCCCAGGCCATTGCCTATTTTGGCTGCCAGATAGTGGTGCGCAGTGGCGAACCCGTGGTCAGCTACAACATCTTTCACGATATTTTCCGCAACGGGACGAATGCCGTTTTTGGTCAGGAATTCTGTATCAAGTCCATTGTCGATGCCGTAGAAGCTGCCGGCAAGGAAACGGGTCCCAATCGCGGCCTGGTCTTAGTGGGACCACCTGCCAGTGGCAAGACCAATATTGTCGATCTGGTTGCCTTGGCTTTGGAAGAATACTCCAAGCAGAACAGCGTGAAGCTGTATTCGTTTTTTTTCCAATTCAAGGATCGCGGTAGCGACCGGGTTCTGGAGATGTGGAGTTCGTTCAGGCACAGCCCTTTGTTGCTGTTCCCTACGGTATTACAGCGCGGCGATGAAGCCCGACGTCCCAGGCAGGAGTTGTTCGAACACATCAATTACCAACGCACCCTTTCCAGCGAAAAGAAAATCGTGTTCCCCACCTACTTCCTCAATGCACAACTGGATAAATGCAGCCTGGACATTCTGGAAGCTCTGGTTCAGAACCCGCGCAACCGTGGCAAATCGCTGTACGACATCATCGAAGAGTATGTGCGGGTGGAGGAGATTGTCTTTTCTAACGCCCAAGCCAATGGGCTCTCTAACATCGACGATATGGACCAACTACGTGTGAAACTCCATCCCCTGGACTTGGGTCCCGAGGACCGAGCCATTGTGAATGAGCATCTTCCTGGCGCTCGTCTTTATCAATATGAAGGCGCCCTGGTTTCCTCGAATAGGGGCCTGCTGCATATACACGATGCATTTGCAGTGAGCGAGTCAGGTCTGCCATCAGAGCATGATTACAAGCCCCTGTTGATGCTTCTGGGAAGCGGTAAGGTGTCTGTGGATTCCACGCAGACCTCCATCGACAACACGGTGGTCATCACCACCAACCTGGAAGAAATGCATTTGCTCGAAAAGCAATTGACGTCATCCAAATTGTTGGACCGGATTGAGAAAATCCCCGTCAATTATCTGCTGGATGCCAATGCTGAGATGGATATCCTGCAGCGTGATATGGCCAACATGAAAGAGAAGTTTGAGGTGGATCCCAATTTGCTTCAAATCGCGGCCTATTTTGCCGTGATGACGCGGCTATTACCGCCCAGTCGACCCAAGAACGCCGTGAATTGGAGCTCCGAGAAACGTCAATTCTATTCCGGTATCCATGTGGAGCAGAAACTCATGATCTACGCCTATCAGGCAGAGGATCCGGTTTCCACCATTCGGGAAATCCCGCACTGGCACCCGTTCCGCAATGAGGCGTTGAAGCTGGGCATCGAGTTGGACAATCCCGCCACTTACGAACATCTGATCTCTCGACATCCCCGTTCCATTCCCCTGTCCGAAACGGGACTGTTTTCCGTAGAAGAGTTGCGCATGATCGACGATGAGCTGATGCGCGAATTGTGGTTGGAACACTATCCCAACGAAGGCAAGAATGGTTTGTCGGTGCGACAATTGCAAAACGTCATGCGCAATACCATCGCGCATTCCGATGGTCGCAAAGTACACGTGGGTACCTTTCTGAGTCAGTTGAAGCGTCTGATCTCCGAAGGACCGGCTATTCATCATTGGCTGGCTGTGGACCCCAAGTTCAGAGTGGATCGAAAAGGTCAGAACAGTCGCAAGATCGGACAGATGCACCTTGCCGGCGGTGAAGGGGAGTATGGCGATTTCGCCGGACTGGTGAAGGTGTTGCAAGGCATTTATTTCAATCAGATCCGACGTGAAATCACCGTTTCCACGGTGGATCGTGATCCGGAAGAAATTGAACGCGATTTGCGCAAATATCTGCAGCATGCATTGCTGGCCAATGCGCTGGAAAACAAAGCCTTTGCCCATGTGATGGTGCCGCGGTACACGTTTGTGGACCCCAAGACCGGGCTAAAGATCGATCAGCCCGATATGAATTTCATGAGTTCCATGGAGCGTGTGTTGGCGGTGGATATCGATGGCGCGGCCTATCGGCGCATGATGGCCAAGAAATTCCTCGAGCACCAAAACGTGGGTGAGATTGAGCTGGAGCCCAACAAATCCGTGATCTCATCTAGGAATGATCATTTGTTGACGGCATTTGCTGAGCCTTACCACGCGCTGTTGTCCCATCGTCGATCTGTGAATGGCGTGAATGTGGAACAACTGCGCGATGCCTTCTTCCAAAAACGGAATAGTCCCGAGGTCTACGAACAGTTTTCGGACGACGTGCGCAATCTGGTGGAAGCGGTACTCACCAACATGGTGACGAGATACCAATACCCGCCATCAATCGCCTTGGACACGGTGGTCTTCGCGCTGCGCAAGAACATCGTCAATTTCGAAGACATGATCAGCTGATCCAGCATCCTGCCGCCAGCACTCAGTTTCCAGCGCCCAGTGTCGGTATCGATCGGCATTGGGTCAATGCTGTGGCACGTAATGCGGACATCAAACTACACGCCTGCACACTTGCCTATTGGGCTTGCTGCTACAGCTGGGTGCTGGAATCTGGAATCTGGCCGCTGTTTTCAGAACCCCTGTTTGCGGTTGAGCCACAGGTCGGTCACCCACTTGGCGAAGATCTCCATATCCACCAGGTAATGCTTAAGATCGTCGTCCCACCACACCCCATACTCTTTGCGCGATTTGGGGTTCTGCCGCACCTGGTGGCGGAACTGGTGCGGTGTGAAGGGAATCTTGCGGCACACGTCGGTCAGGTAAAACAAACCCTTTTTCGTCAATAGCTCGTTGCCGTCCCACTTATTGTTGACTTTCAAAATCTTAAAGAACTTGTCGCTCTCGAAGTATGGGGCAAAGTTCTTCATGCGAATGACCCAAACGCTGAGAATTTTTCGCACACCCATTTCCTGCCAGGCCGATTTTCCTTCCGACAGCATCTCTTTGGCTTTTTTGCGAAGGTCTGCCGAGTCGATGCCCAGCTTCTTGCAAACGGGATTCATCAGATAAATGCCGTCCTCTGCCAACAGCTCATCGGGGGTCATATCGTCCGGAACATCGCGGAGTTCCATTTCGATGGGATCAAAAATCTTGCGTTTTACCATGATCGAAATCTCCTCAGGCCTCTTCCTTCCAGATCTTCTCAATCCATTTTGAGAAGGGCTCCATGTCTACCAAGTAGGTTTTGTAATCGGGATCTTTCCAGACACCGTATTCTTCCTTGGAACGCTTGTTGCGTCTGACTTGGTATTTGATGTGGTGAGGTGTGATGGGTAACTTCTCGCAAACCTCGCTGAGGTAGAAGATACCCTTTTGAGCGAGCATCTCGTTGGAATCCCATTCCGTTTCCACCGCATTGAGGCGGGGCAACATGAATTTGCGGAAATAAGGTGAGAACTTGGTCATTCGCACGATCCAATGTGACCAGGTCTTTCGAATGCCCATCGATTCCCAGGGGTCATGGCCTTTGGACTCCATGGTATGGGCTCTGCGTTTGAGATCGTGTGGCGCCAATTCCAAGGCTTTTGCCACATCTTTGAGGTAGTACACGCCTTCTGTATTAAGCAGTTCGTCCGAAGATAGACCAGGGTCCACCGACCGGAGGCTCATCTCGTCCTTGTCAAACACCTTAGGTATGTTTTTCTTTGTTTTTTCATCTTTCGAGCGATTTCCTGTAGCCATACTTTCCCCCGGTGGTTTTCCTAACTTTACACAGGATTAAACCACAAGGCAAGTCAACGTATTTATGGCTAGGACAGCCAACTTGAAGGACATCGATAATGCGAAATCAAACTGCATAACATATCAAAAAGGGGTTTTGGGTGAAAACCGTTTTTACTAGAAATCAATCAAAACGTACAGATACTAGCTTGGAACAACCCGTGTTCTCCATGGTCACCCCAAATAACGAGGAAGCTGCAGCCATGGTGGGTTTCTGGTGGGTGATCACAATGAACTGGGTCTCACCTTTGAGCTCTTCAATCTTGTGGATGAAACGACTCACATTGGCATCATCAAGGGGTGCGTCCACCTCGTCCAGCAGGCAGAATGGTGAAGGTCTGAATTGGAACACCGCCAATAAGAGCGCGATCGCGGTCAGCGCCTTTTCACCACCGGACATCAACATCGCATTTTGCAATTTTTTGCCGGGCGGCTGGACCAGCATGTCAATACCCGTTTCAAGCATGTCGGACTCGTCCAACAGTTCGAGGCGAGCCTCACCACCACCAAACAAATCGACAAATATGGACCCGAAATCACGGTTGATGGCTTCGAATGCTTTCTTGAATTTTTCCACGGAAACGCGGTTTAGGTTATGAATGGTGGTCCTGATCTCGGCAATGGAGTCGATCAGATCCTTTTGCTGGTCCACCAGGAACGCATATCGAGTTTCGATTTCATCGAACTCTTCGATCGCCAGTAGGTTGACGGTACCAAGGCTCGATAACTTGCGCGTCAAGTCTTCCAGCTCAAATCGGGCAGCATCAATGGTTTCGGGATCGAGGGGGGTTCCGGATTTGGCCAATGAGAAGGGTTCTCCCCGGTTCGACAGGAACCGATCCTCCAAATGTGCAACTTTACTGGACAATCGTGCTGTTTCCAGTTCATAACGCCCTTGTTCAGCTCGAACGTCATCACGGTTTTGGTGGAGTTGTTTGCGCTGCGCTTCTAATTGATCGGCTGTCGTTTGTTGCTGTTTTAGTTGGGCCTCGCTCTGCTTCACCGACGCTTCGGCTTCGCTGCGTAAATGCATCAGATTTTTGATGGCTACTTGATGCTCAGTGACTTGAGTCAAGCACGTCTGAATGTCGGCTTCCCAGGCCTTTTTTTGATCTTCACCTTTGGAAATTCGGTGTTGCAATTGTTCGCGAGTTTGCTTCAAGTGTTCCATATCGCTCTTGAGTCGTTGAACCATCAGAATCATGCCTCTGAGCTGTTCTGTCACCCGCGTCAGTTCCGTATGGGCTTCGTGATGGGCCTGGCGTTGAATGGCCACTTGGGCTTCTAATTGGCGAACTTGTGAGGCATGGGTGGCAATCTGCTCTTCAGCTCGCGACCTTTCAGTTTCAAGGGCGCTTGCCCGATCTTTTAGTTGATGTTGATTTTGATTGAGTTGTTCGGCTTGGGATTTGTCCAAAATGACGCGTTGTTGCAGTCGCTGGTGGGTCGCTTCCACGTGGTGCAACTGCTGTTGCAACACCATATGATCTCTTTCCAGCGCGATTCGCTTTTGCTTGATTCCATCCAGAGTTTCGGCAGCTTGTTTGGCACGATCCTCCGCGATCACCTTCGCTTGCTCGGCTTCCGACAGCGCTTGTTCATTGGCCGTCCGGGCGGCTTGCGTATCTTGTATTTCACCCTTCATGGTCAGAAAACCAAGGCTCTTACCCGGACTGCGGTATTGGGTCAAAGAACCCTGAACCAGTGATTTGCCGTCTCTGGCAACAAACGTTAGATGAGCATGAGCCAGGGCGAGAACCTTAAGATCCTCGACCGGGCATTCGGGTGCCAGTGCCAGATGTGCAATCAGCGGCTTGATGTGTGCTAATAAGTGATGGTCGGCACGGAGTAACTCGATGAGTAGGGTTGCGCCTGGAGGGACCTCCAGTTCTCGCGTTTCTTCGAGATTGGCAGCCAAGTTGATCACGCGATAAGTTGATCCGCTGGCTGCTTTCGACAGCAGTTCGGCTTGGCCATCGTCGTCGACAACAAATGCCTCCAAAAGATGTTCCAGCGCAGCCTCTACTGCTGCGTCATGCGTATGGTTGGAGTCCAACACGTCCCTTAGCAATTTCAAGCCTGTTCGTTGCAGGATGCGTTTGGCGTCGTCCGATACATCGCGCTTGGATTGCCAGAGCGATTCGAGATGGTTTAGTCGGTCGGTCAATGATTGCTTTTTTTGGCCGAGTTCCTGAGCCAATTGACGTGCTGAGGTGCGTTGATTCAGGGACAACTCATGTTCTTCGGTTTGTTTTTGAAGAGACTTCTGGAGTGTGTCCAACTCGACCTGTTGTTCCTGTCTCAGTGCTTCGAACTTGGTTCTGGATTGACTGAGGTCGAGGAGCTCGCGATCGTGTTCTGACAACTGCTGCATGACGCGTTTGTGTTGGTCTGCCATGGAAGCAAGCTGTTGTTGTATCTGCTTGAGTTCCGCTTCAGCAGCCATTTTGTTGGCAACGGCATCGCGATGCTGTTTATAGGACGTATCCAATTCTGACGTGACGGTCGCAAGATTCAGGGATACGCGGTCAACCACTTGCTTTTGTTGATCTTGTGTTTGACTCTGGGCAGCCAATTGGCCTTCCAAGGCCTTGTGCTCTGTGTCTCGCTCCGCGATTCGCTGAGTCAGACGGGCCTGTTCTTCGTCGGCGTTGAGGCGATCCTGAGCGTACGCTGTGAGTTGTTGTTGTCGTTCTGTTGCTTTGGATTGGCTAAACGCGATTTGGGCCTCTGCCAAGGCGATATCGCTGATGTGCTTGTTGTGTGTGGCTTCCAGCGTGCGCAGATTCTGTTCAGCGGCAATCATTTTTTGGCGCAATGCGGTGATGTTCGCGTCAAGTTTGCCAATCTCGGCGTGGATTTTGGCTTCTCGACCATTGGCATCGTTATAGGATTGAGCTAGGCGCGCGAGTTCGCGGTTCATATGAGTGAGGTCAAAGACAAGAATCGAATGTTCGAGTTCTCGCATTTCATCTTTGATGTTTTTGTAGCGTCTCGCCTTGCCGACTTGGCGATTCAAATGGGCCCGTTGTTTTTGCACTTCGTTGATGATGTCATTGATGCGCGTCAGATTGTCTTCAGCGGCCCTTAACTTCAGTTCTGATTCCCGCCGACGAAGCTTGTATTTGAGGATGCCCGCAGCTTCTTCGATGATGCCACGCCTGTCGGTGGGCTTGGAGTTGATGATTTGGCCAATTCGACCTTGTTCGATGAGCGAATACGCACGTGTTCCCATACCAAAGTCCATTAAGGCGGACTGGATATCTTTCAGTCGACAAACCGAGGCATTCATCAGATATTCGGAGACCCCATTGCGATAGAGCCTCCGGGTAATCACCAGTTGGTCCTCGTCATCGGCTTGTAAAGCTTCCAGTCTGATCCAAGTCATGGTGACTTCGGCATGGGATGATGGCTTGCGTGAAGATGAACCCGCAAAGATGACGTCTTCCATCTTGTCGCCACGCAGGCTCTTGGCACTTTGCTCGCCCAGGACCCATGAAACGGCGTCCGCTATGTTTGATTTTCCGCAGCCATTGGGCCCTACCACACACGAAATCCCGCCCGGGAAAGTGAGCTTTGTCTTGTCGGCGAACGACTTGAACCCGTGTAATTCGAGTGATTTTAGTCTGAGCATGAATCCAATGAATCGCGTTAAGTGGCGGACTCTTCGTAAAGGTAAATACCGGTCTCTTGGTCAGGCGCATTGATTCGGACGCGCACCCCTTCGCGCCTGGACGTGGACAGGGTCATTCCCACATAGTCTGCGCGAATAGGCAACTCGCGGTGACCACGATCTACGACCACGGCGAGACGTACTAGTTTCGGTCGACCCTGAGCGACAATCGAGGTTAGTGCCGCCCGAACGGTACGACCGGTGAAAAGCACGTCATCAACCAAGATGATCTCGCGATTCTTGACTGCGAATGGGATTTCCGTTTGACGGCTAAAAGGCTCAAAGGCCGAATCGATCATGTCGTCCCTGTAAAGCGTGATATCCATGTATGCGACGGGTACATCCACGCCTTTTACCTCCGAAATTCGTTTGGCCAAATAGTCGGCGATTGGGGCGCCCGTTCGCATGATGCCTATCATGGCGAGGTTTTGGAAATGAAAGTCATCGGCGCAAATACGTTCCGCCATGTCGTTGAGGAGATTCTTTAATCCCTCCCGATCGTGAATCTGTTGTTTCAATTGGAGCGCCATGGCGACAACCTTAATCATAGTTTGATGACTGAATGTCAGGGAACGCGCTATTCTATCGATGGCCTGCTTACCCTCGCAAGTGTAAGTTCGTGGGAGAGTTTCGTGAGACGTATGACCTATGTGGGTGAATGGAGCGTAATGCTGGTGGCCCTCATGTTACTTGCTTATGCGCTTCTGCAATTGAATGGATGGGTTTCTGTGCCTGTGGTTGACGATGCACAACGAGGTCAAATCATCCCGTCACGTCCCACCTATGATCCTCAATTGGCACTCACATTCAACGAAGCAGATCGCGATTTATGGCAAAAGCCGGAGCAGGTGCTGGACGCCGTGGGTGATATCTCAGGTTTGCGTGTGGCTGATATTGGTTGTGGCGAGGGGTATTTCACAACTCGTTTGGTGGAGCGTGTCGGACCATTGGGTATGGTCTTCGCCACGGATATCCAAGAAGAGATGCTAAACCAACTCCATTCCCGCATTCCGCCAGAACATGCCGGTCGATTGGTAACAGTACTGGCGCCGCCCGATCAGATTGGTTTCAGCGAAGTGGTGGACATTATTTTTATGGTCCAGGTTCTGGGCGAAATTCAGGATCAGGAAGCATATCTCCAACAAGTCAAGAACGTTATGCATGACGCTTCCAGACTCGTTTTTATTGATTCAAGGACAGTGGTCGATGCCACTTCTGGATACAGCTATCCCTTGAATTTCAAGGTTTTGATCGAGTCCTTTGAGCGATTGGGTTTTGAACTGGCTCCAGATGGCAGTCATAATTTCCTGCCTCGCCAATGTTTTTTTGTGTTTCGCGTTCGCTCTAACCGGGAATAGTGAGGATTTCAGCACCCTGGTCTGTGACCGTGATGGTGTGTTCAAACTGAGCCGACAGTTTCCCGTCCAGAGTGTACACCGTCCAGCCGTCCTCATTGTCCAATTTGGTTCGCCAGGTACCGAGATTAATCATGGGCTCGATGGTAAACGTCATACCCGGCACCAGAATACAATCAGAATCGTGGCTGGGGTAATGGCACACTTGCGGTTCTGCATGGAACACCCTGCCGATACCATGGCCTGTGTATTCTCGAACGACACCCATGCCCAGATTCGACGCGTATTCATAAATGGCTTGACCCACAGCAATCAAACGACCATTTGGCTGAACGGCCTGAATCCCCAACTCCAACGATTTGCGTGCCGCTTCAACCACCTTTTGGGCATCAATACTGGGTGTGCCTACATATACGGTTCTTGAGGTGTCGCCGAAGAATCCGTCCAATGTCACGGTTACGTCAATATTCACAATGTCACCATTCTTCAGGACATCAGTTTCCTTGGGTATGCCATGGCATACAACGTGGTTGATACTGGTGCAGCAACTCTTAGGGAAAGCGCCCGGTGCAATGCGCGGTAAGCGAGGGTCCGTCGGTGACTTCGGATAGTTGAGCGTGGAGGGGTAGGCGCCAGCGTCCAAGGTCATCTCGTGTACCCACTGGTCGATTTGGCCCGTATTGACGCCGGGCGCTACACGTCGACATGTTTCGTCCAGGACGTTGGCAGCTAACCGACAAGCGGCTTTCATCTTGTCTAGGTCCTGACCCTTGAGCACTTGTACATTGCGAGGCGGTCTCATGACTTCGCCTTGATCACTGACCGTGCCATGACATTTTTTGAGCTTTTTTCCGCTGCCGCACCAGCAGGGATCGTTTCTTCCTAATTTCACGATAAAACCCTCACGAGCCCACAATTATCCGCGATTGCTCGGTTTATCGCAAGCCAACCGGGCTGGTAGGGCAGGGGTTGAAAACGGGATGGGTTCCAGTTGGCAACATAGGTGCGAGCGGGGTTAGAATGAGCCTGAGGTGTTCATGACTGTTCATGTGGCATTAATTTTTGGTGGGGAGAGCCCTGAGCACGAGGTGTCCATCGTTTCGGCTCGTTTCGTGGCAGCCCAATTGCGCGAGGCGGGCTACGACGTAACCCCTGTTGGTATCGATGTTTTGGGCGGTTGGCATAAGGGCGAGGACTCGTTCGTGAGCCTGGCCGAACGGGTCGATCAAGATTTTGCGGTCGATTTGTCACAACGCGCTGCATGTTTGACGGACCTAGTCAACGGTGCCTTTGACGTGGTGTTTCCGCTTGTTCACGGTGTGACCGGCGAGGATGGAAGCATCCAAGGCATGTGTGAATTGTTCGGCATTCCTTATGTAGGGGGCGATCCCTTATGTCAGGCGCTTTGCTATGACAAGCTAAGTACCCGAATGATCCTCAAACACTTGGGATTACCACAACCCGACTACGTTCCTGTATACAGGGACACGTTTGTGGGCGGACGATATTGGGTGTTGGACCAGGTTGAAGCCTCATTGCATTATCCGGTTTTTGTGAAACCTTCGCGGACGGGATCTAGCATAGGCATTACCAAAGCACACTCACGTAACGAGTTGATGACAGCATTAGAAACCGCCTTTCAATACGACCGCCGGGTGATTGTGGAACAAACCATTTCAGGACGTGAAATTGAAGTCGCTCTTTTAGGTGACTTCACACCGCTTATCTCTGCCCCGGGCGAGATTATCCCCGAGAATGAGTTCTACGATTACGATGAAAAGTACGTCAAGAATACGACGCTATTCGAAGTACCCGCATCCATGTCGGTGGAACAGCTGCAGCAATTGGCGGAATACGCAACCACCGCCTGGCGGGCCACCAATTGTTACGGTATGGCACGCGTGGATTTTATGGTGTCCGAAAGTGGTGTCTATTTGAATGAGATCAATACCGTACCTGGATTTACTGAGATTTCCATGTATCCGCGGCTACTGCGAGAAGGCGGGTTGACGCCCCCTGAATTAATGAGCCGCTTGGTGGAGTTAGCCATCGATCGCGGCAAACACATCCGGCGATATTCGTCGCGTAGCGATTGGTACAAATCATGACATCCTTAATCAAGAAAGACCTCGTGGAGGCAATCCATACAGCCCATGGCGGTATGAGTTTGGCTGAAGCGCATCATTATGTGACGGAGTTGTTGTCTCTGTTAACGGAGGCGTTTGAACGGGGCGAACGTGTCACCATCAAGGATTTCGGTAGTTTCAGGCGTAAGCAGTTGGTGTCGCGGACGATACAACTTCCCGATGGAACGGCTACGCAGTCACGATCCGGCGAGAAGATACAGTTTATTCCAGCGCCTGCACTCAAAACCAAGGTCAACATTGCCCCATGAATCACAGGACCAAGCGTTTCTATAAGATTGGTGAGGTGTCTGACACCTTAGGGCTTGAAGCGCATGTGTTGCGCACATGGGAAGAGGTATTCCCAGAGCTTAAGCCGAGAAAGAATCGAGCAGGTCATCGTATCTTCACAGAGAAGGACATACAGTTGATTTCTCGCATCAAACAGTTGGTGCAAGAGGAAGGCTATACCCTAGATGGAGCCCGGCGCCAGCTTAATCGACCGACCTTGGTTTCGATGAAAAATGAACCGTTTACGACTGATGTGACGGATGTCAAAGAGGAGCTCGAGTCCATCCGCAAGCTTCTGGAGCGCGCGCGAAATCTGCTTGATTCGCACTAGTCGCTTCCCTATAATTGGTCGGGTGTTTGTCGGAGCGTGGCGCAGTCTGGTAGCGCACTCCCTTGGGGTGGGAGAGGTCGGAAGTTCAAATCTTCTCGCTCCGACCATTTTTTTTACCCATTAAGCACGTTCAGTGAATGGACATTAACGGAACGAACCCCCCCATAGAGAGGTCGCAAAGCGATGAGAGTTGCAATTAATGGATTCGGACGAATTGGCAGATTGCTGCTTCGCAGTGGTATGACACGATCGGATGTGACATTTGTAGCCATCAACGATCTATTTGAGAACGACAGACGCGCCTACTTGTTTAAGTACGATTCAACCCATGGAACGTATCCGGGCGATGTTCAATCTGAAGGCGATTATCTCGTTGTGGATGGGCACCGAATCTTGTGCACCGCTGAAAAGGATCCGGGACGGCTGCCATGGAAGGAATTAGACGTGGATGTCGTGCTGGAAGCGACAGGTAAGTTCCTAACGAAAGAGGCCGCTTCTAGTCATGTAGTTGCCGGCGCCAAACGCGTCATTATGTCAGCTCCTGCCAAGGATGACACCAAGATGGTGGTGATGGGTGTCAACCATTTGGAATTAACGACTGATGACGTCTATGTGTCGAATGCTTCTTGCACGACCAATGCCCTGGCACCCGTAGCCAAGGTGTTGTTGAACAGCGTGGGCATTGACGAAGGACTCATGACGACGGTGCATTCCGTGACTGCCAGCCAGGGTATTCTCGATATGCCCGCAAAGAAGAACCCAAGAATCGGGCGATCTGGATTGAATAACATCATCCCATCGTCCACCGGCGCGGCTGCGGCGGTGGGTCGTTGCATTCCCGCACTCAGTGGGAAGCTGACTGGCATGGCATTCCGCGTTCCGGTACCCGATGTATCTGTCGTCGATCTGACCATACGCACGAGTGCGTCCACATCTCTGGAAGCCATTAACCAGGTGATGAAGACGGCGGCTGAAGGTGAGCTGAAGGGCATCCTTAGCTACACCGAGGAACCACTTGTGTCCACAGACCTTATTAGTACGACCTACTCGGGAGTCTTTGATGCGACTGCCGGTATCGAGCTCAATGACCGATTCTTTAAGCTGATCATTTGGTACGACAACGAGATGGGATACGCCAACCGTATGTTGGACCTGCTCGGTCATGTTGGGCAATTGAACCAGTTTTAGGAGATCATGTTCCTTGGAGAGTCCCAGTTTTAGTCACTCGTTGCCCTTTATCGAATCGCTTTGGCGTCAATACCAGATAGACCCACAGTCGCTGGATCCAAGTTGGCGCCATTTCTTTATGGGCGTCTCCTTTTCAGGTGGCATGCCCGAAAGCGATGACAAGTCATTTGCCGTTTTGCAGCTTATTCGCGCTTATCGAAAATGGGGACATCTGTGGGTGCAACTGGACCCGTTGGGTGACAAACCAGCTTTCCCCCGACAACTGGAATTGCCTCAGTTTGGTTTTGATCCAGCCCAATTAAACGTAGTGGTTCCGTCGTTCGGCTTTTTGTCTGAAGCCCATTGTCAACTGGGCGAACTACTTCGCCAGCTCCAGGCCATCTATTGTGGCCATATGGGTGTGGAGTATATGGATGGCCCTGACCTAGAAACGGAACGATGGTTCCAGTCCCACCTCGAAGGTCACAACATGGCCGGTCTTTCGCTGGATAGCAAGCGCAGGATCCTTGAGAATCTCAATCGTGCGGAGCTTTTTGAGCGGTTTCTGCACGCTAAATATGTCGGTCAAAAACGATTCTCTCTGGAGGGCGGTGAATCCCTGATACCGGCACTGGCGGAGCTTTTTGATGCATTGGGCAGGCATGGCGCGGACCAAGTGATCTTGGGCATGTCGCACCGTGGACGACTCAACGTACTTGCGAATATCGTGGGAAAGTCCTACCAGGAGATGTTTTCTGAATTTGAACCGAACTATTTGAAAGGCGGTGTGGAAGGTGATGGAGATGTGAAGTATCACAAGGGATATGTCACAGATTTCACCACGCCCTCAGGTCACGTGATCCACCTAACTTTAGTCGACAACCCCAGCCATTTAGAAGCGGTGGGGCCTGTGGTGAACGGATTGGCTCGCGCCCATCAGGAACATCACAAAGGATTCAAGCAGATCGTTCCCGTCGTCATTCATGGCGATGCTGCTTTCCCGGGCCAAGGCGTCGTGGCAGAGCAGTTCAACATGGCACAGTTAAAGGGTTACGCCACAGGAGGCACCGTTCACATTGTCATCAATAACCAGATCGGCTTTACCACCGATCCTATTGATGCGCGTGGCAGTGTCTATTGCACCGATATCGCCCGACAAGCCATGGCACCGGTGTTTCATGTGAATGGGGACGATCCCGAAACAGTGGTAAGAGCCGTGCGTTTGGCAGCTGAATATCGCCAGATTTTTCAGCACGATGTGGTGATCGATTTGGTTTGTTACCGCCGTCACGGTCACAACGAAGGTGACGAACCTTCGTTTACACAACCCTTGATGGTGAAGAAACTCAAGGCACGCTCAAGTTCACGGGCCGTGTATGTGGCTGAGTTGATCAAACAGGGGAAGGTGGAAGCCGAAGTGGCTCGAGAGTTGGAACAAGCGTTCAACGCACAGCTCGAGGAAGCATTGGCCCAAGCAAAGGGCGACGTGACGGTGCCTAAAAGACCCACGGGCAGACATCTTCACGGACGTTCTAAGCAAATGACTTCGGTAGAAACCAGAGTCATCACGTCCGAATTGATGCATGCAACAGAACGGTTAACCGCGGTACCAAGTGATTTCAATATGCATCGGAAGTTGGCGCGTATCATCAACGAACGACGACAACTTGTTCACGAAAAAGGCCTCGTTGATTGGTCTATGGCTGAACAACTGGCATTTGCCACTATTTTGAAGGACGGGGTATCCGTCCGGCTTTCGGGTCAGGATGTGAAGCGAGGTACTTTTTCTCAACGCCATGCCGTTTGGTTTGACGTCAAGACAAGCCGTCCGTATGTACCCCTAGCTAACTGGGGTGCAGGCGACTTTCACATCCATAACTCGCCGCTTTCGGAGTTTGCCGTACTTGGGTTTGAATTCGGCTTTTCATTGGCACAACAACAGCATCTAGTCATCTGGGAAGCGCAATTTGGCGATTTTGCCAATGGCGCACAGGTGATTATCGATCAGTTTATTGCCAGTTCAGAATCCAAGTGGGGTTTGGCAAGTAATCTGGTCCTCTTTTTGCCACACGGCTACGAAGGACAAGGTCCCGAGCATTCGAGTGCGCGTTTGGAGCGTTTTTTACAGCTCTGTGCCGATGACAACATGCGCGTCATGAACCTAACCCGTCCCGCCCAACTGTTTCATGCACTCAGACAGCAGGCATTGAACCCCCAACGCAAACCATTGATTGTAATGACGCCTAAGAGCTTGCTGCGCCACGTGCAGTGCGTCTCTAGCCTGGCTGAACTGACCGATCAACCCTTTCAGACCGCAATCCTGGATGGCCGAAGGTTGGATCAGGCCACGCGGTTGCTGGTATGTTCAGGTAAGATCTACTACGATTTGGTGAAGCAACGCGATGACTTGGACCTGGATATGCCCATTTTGAGACTGGAACAGTTATACCCTCTTGACGAGTCGCGACTGGTGGAACTCACAGGCGCTTGTACGCAACTCAAGCAAGTGATTTGGGTCCAGGAAGAATCCCAAAACATGGGTGCCTGGAGCTATATACAGCCTCATTTGAATCGCATTTTTGATGGTGAGGTCGGTTACGTTGGTCGCGATGCGTCTGCCAGTCCGGCCGTCGGATCGTTGCGATTGCACCAGGCCGAGCAGGCTGAAATCTTACGGACGGTGTTCGCACCGCAGTTGACAGGAGTGGTGACCGTATGAAAATTGAGATCACAGTCCCTCAGGCAGGAGAGTCGATCACCGAGGCGATGATTGGTAGTTGGTTCAAAGGAGACGGAGACAAGGTCGTCAAAGACGAACCCATCGTTGAGTTTGAAACGGACAAGTCCAATCTTGAAATGGTGGCCGAAGAGTCCGGCATCTTGCGGATCTCGGTCGAAGAAGGTGCCGTGGTCCAGGTGGGTCAAGTGATTGGACATATTGACGTTCAAGCGGTTGATGGCGAAAAACCAGCCGAAGCCCCGAAACCCGCCGTGGCTCAATCCGCTCCAGAATTGTCGCCAGCCGTGCGTCGCATTGTCACCGAAGAGAATCTAGAACCTGAATCCATTGAGGGCACGGGCAAAGGCGGGAGGATCACCAAAGCTGACGCCTTGGAGGCGGCCAAAGCCAAGCCCAGTCCATCTGCTGCACCTAAGCAGCCGATGCAACCTGCGACGCCAGCTGAGCCACCTGCAGCCAAGCCTGTTCCTGCGCAATCCATTGGAGATCGTCCCACTCGCGTTGTGCCCATGAGCATGCTCAGGCGTCGGATTGCCCAGCGTTTGGTGGAAGCCCAGCACAACGCTGCAATCTTGACCACGTTCAACGAAGTGGATATGTCTGCGGTTATGGCCATGAGAAACGAATTCCAGGAAGATTTTCAGAAAAAACATGGTATCAAGTTGGGGTTCATGTCTTTTTTCGTCAGGGCATGTGTCGAGGCCTTGAAAACGATCCCCGAGATCAATGCCCGCATTGAAGATCAGAACATCATCTACAACGATTTCATCGATATTGGCGTGGCTGTTGGTAGCGATCGTGGCCTGATCGTACCCGTCATTAGAGATGCACAGAAGATGGGTTTTGCAGAAATCGAAAACACCATTGCCGATTTTGGTAAACGCGCCCGTGAAGGCAAAATCACACTGGATGAACTCCATGGCGGCACGTTTACGATTTCCAATGGTGGTATTTATGGAAGCCTTCTCTCCACACCCATTCTCAACCCGCCTCAGAGCGGCATCTTGGGGATGCATAAGATCGAGAAACGCGCGGTAGTAGGCGAAGGTGATCGCATTGAGGTTAAGCCCATGATGTACGTGGCCTTGTCTTATGACCACCGAATTGTGGATGGCAAGGAAGCGGTGACCTTCCTAGTTCGCGTGAAGCAGGCACTGGAACAACCCACTCGATTATTGTTGGAGCTTTGAACATGTTTGATGTCGTGGTGATAGGCGCGGGACCGGGCGGTTATGTGGCTGCTATTCGGGCGGCACAACTAGGACTGAAAACGGCCTGCATCGAAAAGGGCAGCACCTTGGGTGGAACCTGCTTGAATGTGGGTTGTATTCCATCAAAAACCCTACTTCACGCGTCTGAGCTTTACCACATCGCACAACATGACATGCAGAAGTTCGGAGTTCAAGCAGGCAACGTTTCCATAGACTTGTCGCAAATGATGGCCAAAAAAGATGAAGTGGTCGACGGATTGACAAAAGGCATCGCAGGATTGTTCAAGAAGAACGGGATCGAGTGGATTAGAGGAACTGCGAGGTTTGAAGGACCTGATCACTTAGTCGTTGATGACGGCCAAACAGTGCAGCGGATTGAAGGGAAACACACGATCATCGCCACAGGAAGTTCGCCGATCGAGTTGCCATTCCTCAAATTCGATGAAAAAACGATCGTCAGCTCCACCGGCGCTCTTTCGTTTGCAGAAGTGCCTGCTCATTTGGTGGTCATCGGTGGTGGGGTCATCGGTTTGGAGTTGGGGTCGGTTTGGTTGCGGCTGGGCGCACAGGTGACCGTCGTCGAGTTTTTGGATCGCGTGGCACCGGGCCTTGATGACGATTTGAGTCGTGAATTGCTGAAGACGCTCAAACGCCAGGGCATGAAATTTCATTTGAGCACAAAGGCCACGGGCATTAAGGCTTCCGACACCGGCGTGGTGTTAACCGCTGAATCGAAATCGGGCGCGCTTGAACTGGCGGCTGACAAGGTATTGGTGTCGGTGGGCCGGAAACCCCACACCTCGGGTTTGGGTCTGGAAAAAGCAGGTGTCGCACTGGATGGCAAGGGACGCATTGAAGTCGATGGACGCTTCAAAACAAATGTGCCCGGGATCTATGCCATTGGAGATGTGATTCAAGGTCCCATGTTGGCTCATAAGGCCGAAGAGGATGGAGTGGCGTGCGTCGAATTGATTGCGGGTAAAGCAGGGCATGTGAATTACAACCTCGTGCCATCCATCATCTACACGCATCCGGAAGTGGCCGCTGTCGGGCAGACCGAATCTGAATTGAAAGCAGCAGGTGTCGCCATCAACGTGGGCAAGTTTCCATTTAAGGCCAATGCACGGGGACGCTGCGTAAACGACGACCAAGGCTTTATCAAACTGATTGCTGATGCACAAACAGATCGGCTCCTTGGCGCTCACATGATTGGTCCCCAAGTGTCCGAGCTCATTCAAGAACTCGTTTTAGCCATGGAATTCGGCGGCAGTGCCGAGGATGTGGCGCGAACCGTCCATGGTCATCCGACCTTGTTCGAGGCGGTCAAAGAAGCTGCTTTGGATGTCGATAACCGAACCATTCACATCTAGCTCTGCGCACAGAAAGGCTTGGTGAGCCATCAGCATTGGTTCGGTCGCAAGCGCCCGTCTGTGGATCCTCATTTGGAAGATGCCAACATGAATCTCCCTAACCTCATTTTGTGTTAACCTTGGATCAGTTGATCCAGTTCTAAATCGATCATGTCCTACCAGATGTGTAGGCAGGGGAGTTGGTAATGGGGACTCAAGAAGTTCGCAAGAAATCTGAGACCGATGAGCTCCATGAATTTCTAAAGCACTTGATTTCAGATCTCGGTGCCTTTGAGAAAATGCTGAATGAGGGGTTGTTTGAGGAGGGAATTCGCCGAATAGGTGCGGAGCAAGAACTCTTTTTGGTCGACCAGGACTGGCGTCCCACGCCGCTTTCCCTAGAGATCATGAAGCAGGTGGAAGATGATCACTTCACACCCGAGCTCGCATTGTTCAACCTGGAATTCAACATGGACCCCTTGGAATTCGGGGGCGACTGTCTTAGTCGCATGGAGTCCCAAATCAACCAGTTGTTGGTTCAGGCGAGGGAAGGCGCGGAAAAATGTGGTGGCAAGATCATCATGGTGGGCATCCTGCCAACCCTACACAAATCGCATTTGGGATTGGATAACATGACACCCAACCCGCGTTACTACGCATTAAACGACGCATTGAATCGCTTGCGCGGTGGACCCTACCAGTTCCACATTAAGGGTGTTGATGACATCAACGTGTTTCATGATTCGGTGATGGTCGAAGCATGTAACACGAGTTTTCAAGTTCACTTTCAAGTGGGTGTGAACGAGTTCGCGCGGTTGTATAACGTGGCCCAGACCGTGGCAGCGCCGGTTATGGCCGTGGCGGCAAATTCCCCGCTCCTATTTGGCAGACGGTTGTGGCGTGAAACGCGCATCGCGTTGTTCCAACAGTCCATTGACACCCGTCAAGTATCGCCACATCTGCGAGAGCAGGCTGCGCGGGTCCGTTTTGGGAGTGGCTGGGTCAAATCCAGCCCATTGGAGATTTTCCGCGAAGACATCTCTCGGAATCGGTCCATATTGAGCACGGCGGTGGACGAAGATCCCTTTGAAGCGCTGAGTGAGGGACGAGCGCCTACCCTAAAGGCCCTTCGCTTACACAACAGTACGATTTATCGTTGGAACCGCGTTTGTTACGGCATTTCCGACAATGGCAAGCCTCACTTGCGCATTGAGAATAGGGTACTGCCTTCGGGCCCGACGCCACGCGATGAAATGGCCAATGCGGCGTTTTGGTTTGGTTTGATGTCTGGACTTTCCCGCGAGAGTACCGATGTGACCCAAGCATTCAAATTTGATGAAGTGAAAACGAATTTTTTCTCGGCTGCGCAGTTGGGATTAAACGCGCAACTCCATTGGAAAGGCAAGACCACGATTCCCGTGAGGCGGCTTATCTCTTCTCGACTGTTACCCCTGGCGGAGCAAGGTCTGAAGGCCGCCGGCATTGCCTCTGACGATATTGAGACGTTCTTGGATGTGATTAAGTACCGCACACGAAGCGCTCAAACCGGTTCGCAGTGGCTGCTGACATCCTTCGAAAAAATGAAGAACGCCGGTGGGACCTTACCTGAAAAAATGAGTGCTTTGACTGCTGCCATGGAGAAGCGTCAGTTGAGCGGCAAACCGGTTCATACCTGGAAACACGCCAGCATCAAGGAATCTGGTGGTTGGGCACATAATTACATGCGCATTGAGCAGTTCATGAGCACCAACCTGGTCACGGTTCACGATCACGAACCTGTGGAACTGGTGGCCAATCTGATGGATTGGAACAAGATCCGCCATATCTTGGTGGAGGACGACAAGAATCAGTTGGTAGGTGTCGTATCGCACCGAGCATTGATCAGGTTACTCGGCCGTTGCCTTTTACCAGATGAGAACGTGAAAATGCCTGCGGTATCTGAAATCATGCGTCGCAATCCACGCACGATCTCGCCCGAGACTTCAACCTTGGATGCCATTCAATTGATGCGGGAAAACGGTATTTCGTGTTTGCCTGTCATCAAGGACCACAAATTGGTGGGAGTAGTCACCGACAGTGACTTCATGTCCATTGCGGCATCGTTGATGGAGACCAATCTTAAACGTTAATAAGTCGCGGGCAGGATGAGCGTGAATTCAGCACCTTTGTGTGGTCCTGCCGAGAAAACCGAAATGTCGCCTTTCAAATCGGCCATCGCGTTGGCACAGAAGTGCAGACCGAAGCCATAACCTTCCGGCTTGGTTGTAAATCCGTGGGCAAAAATTTGTTCAAGTGCCTGTGTGTCGATTCCAGGCCCGTAATCTCGAATCGTAATCACAACCAGCTGCGTTTCTCGGTTTCTGCTCGCGGTACCCAACGAGATATGGATACGTGGATTCAGGGCGCCCGATCGCTGGTATGATTCGCAGGCGTTCTTAATCACATTGACCAACACTTGTAAGAACTTGCCTTTTTCCAATTGAACCAATGGTGCGTCAGCTTCTGTGCGTATGATGTTTACATCTTCATCTATCAGGTTTGCTTCCAGGATCTTGACCGCTTGGGTAATGAGCTCAGAAACGGACACGCGTTCATAAAGTCTACCACCCGTCGCTGTTGCTTGCTGGGCGTGAATGATGTCATTCACGTGGTCAACTCTTTGACGAAGCTCAAGCAGTTCACCTGTCAAACTTCTTTTTGTGCGGTTGAGCGCCTTCGAATAGGCCGTCAAGCTCGTCAAGATCTTTTGTCCTTTTTCACTTTTGAAGAAGTCCGCGAGGTGGTTCTCATTTTCGTTCAAAAGGGCAACCAGTTTGGAAAGGTAATCCCCTTGCAATTGATCGGTGTGTTGCTGCAGGACCTGTCCTGACACGTTGATTGAGTTCATCGCGTTACCCACGTTGTGAAGCACTTGCGTGGCTACCTCAGCCATTCCGGCCGTGTGCGCGGCATCGATCAACTGGTTTTGCGTCTCCAACAATACTTGGTTCATACTTTCAAGTTCTTGTGTGCGTTCTTGCACCATAACCTTCAACTCTGTTTCGCGTAATCGCACTTGGGCATCGCGAAGCCTTACGCTGTGAAAACCCAAAAAGGCAATCGCGAGACCGATCAGGCTGTAAAACCAAATTGTTTGATGAAATTTGGGTTTGATCGTGAAATGGACGGGATTTGAGACCCTATAATCCGAGCCTGGGCGATGTGAGCGCACACGAAATTCATAGTCCCCTGGAGGGATTCGAGTGTAGTGAGCTTTGCGTTCCTCACCAGCCTGAATCCATTGGTTGTCATAGCCCTCAAGTCTATATTCGAAGGCCAGTTCGTCAACGCGATTGAATGTGGGCGCCGTATAAGTGATTTCTAGTCGGTCCGCTCCAGAACTCAATGTATCACCCTCATTGATTGTTTGTTGGTCAGCCACAACAGAAACAATAAACGGAGTCGGAACCCGGACATTTTTGATCGGATTGCTCGGCGTGGCTACCACTATGCCGTTTGATGTAGGAAACCAGACGGAGCCATCTTGGGCGAGGAGACCTGATTGGGTTCCACCAAAATTGCACTCCACACTGCGCATACCTTCAGCTTTGCCCAGGCGTTTGTAGGGGAGTTCCTGGCCACGACCCAACGCGACGCTTCTGGCGCGATCTTCATTGAGACGGATGAGGCCGCGATTTCCCGTCAACCAGAGATCGCCCGTATTGTCTGGGATGGTGGTGAATACGTTGTTGTCAGGAAGACCTTGTGCCGTAGTCAACTCGTGGAAACGGACTCCGTCAAAAAAGAAAATACCGCCACCTTCACTGGCACACCAGAAAGTTCCATCAGGGTTACCAAGAAACGACAAAATCCTGGGATAGACCAATCCCTCATCGACACCCATCTTTCGAAGGCTTCCATTGCGAATCAAATAGACGCCATCACCGTCGGTGCCGGCCCAGATATCACCGTCCGACTCACTTAGGAGACCCATGATGAAGTTATTGTCTAACGGTGGTCCCCAGGATTCCGCGTTTCGACCGTCCAGCTCCGCGATGGCTAAACCACCACCAAATGTTGCTATTAGCATGCGTCCGTCTTTGGTTTCTGCAAAGGCCCGCACATTATCGTTGGGTAACCCATCTGCCTGGGATAGATGCTGCCATTTTTCACCGGATACGATGTAGATTCCGTTGTTCCGTGTGCCGACCCATATCTGATCCCGGGAATCGGTGTACATGGCTCGAATAAACGCTGCCGGTACATCTGTGGTGCGTATTTGTCCCTTTTCGACCCTTGAAACGCCTTGGTCTGTGCCAACAAACACGCCCTGACGGGTTTCAGCCACCGCCCAGGCATTCTTGTTCGGCAATCCTTCGTCGGTGGAGAAAACCAACAGTTCACTGTTCGATAGTTGGTGCAGTCCGTTCCAACCACTTCCCAGCCACAGATTCCCATCCATATCCTCAAAAAGAGACCGAATGACTAGTTCATCCAGAGCTGCACCGGGTCGCGGCTTCTCAATCGCGTCGCTGTTGAGACGCGCCAGCCCCAAAGAAGTGCCTACCCATATGTGGTTGTCTCGATCCTCGGCGAGTGAAAGTACAAGATTGACTCCGGGTTTGTTCATCGACATTTCGTGTTTCTGGAGCACACCTGCTTTCAGCGCGAAAACGGCATTGCGGGAACCAATCCAAAGCGTGCCTGATCGGTCCCTGAGCAAACACCAGATGGGATCGAGCATTTGCGGTTTTGATGTGGCTCCATTTTTCTGGTCCCAAAACACCAGGCCACCCCTGGTTCCAACCCACAAACCAGAACCCTCTGCCTGTAATGCCCTAACGGCTGGATCGGGAATACCATCTTCCACCCCAAACATGGTCAATGATCCATGGTCGATTCTGCCAAGGCCGAGATTGGTGGCCACCCAAAGCGACCCGTCGTCGGTTTTGGCCAGGGCATAAGCGCGTGGATCACTCAACCCTTCAAGGTTACCGACAGGAGTAAATCCTCCCGGTCCTAAAGAAAGAACCCCACCGCGTGTTGCAATCCAAAGTGTTTGCCCGTCTTGATCAACCAGCAGATCGTTGACAAAGTGATTACCCATTGAGGGACTGTTGGTGGTGTCATAAACGGTTAGCGCGATACCGTCAAATCGGACCAATCCCTCTTGTGTCCCGAACCACAGAAATCCGTCTTCTGTTTGTGCGATGGTCGTCACTGAACTTTGGGGCAGACCATCATCGGTACCCCACTGTCGGTGCATATATTGAGACATCAATCGACCCGGTTCCAATGCGTGGAGACCGCACGTCATCAATAGATTGAATAGAACCAGACGATTCAACATGATGTCCCGATGCCACTTTTTATCAGTGTACCTGAAGGGAGAGCACCAGCCAAATAAATGCATAGCTTTCCTTTGCTGGCAGAAATCGACTATGGTTCGGTGTATGAAGTCGCGGTTTAGAATTCTTGCCTTGATTTTGCCCCTGATCATAGGCACGGGGCTGTTGATCAAAAGGGCCACCTACAAATCTATGCAGGTCAACGGCATGGTCGCAGCTCGACCATGGATCATCGCCCATCGGGGGGGCGCCGGATTGTGGCCTGAAAACACTCTGGTCGCCTTTGAGGGCGCGGTTGGTTTGGGCGTGGATGCATTGGAAATGGATGTCTGGCCAACAAAGGACGGTGTTTGGGTATTGCACCACGACGAGGATGTGGGCCGCACGAGCAATGGTCACGGACCGGTTTCCGGTTTTGACTTGGAGGCATTGTCGGAATTGGATTTCGGATACCAATTCGCACCGGAATCCAACTATCCATTTCGCGGACAGGGGTTGGGCGTGCTTACTTTGGCAGAGGTGCTCCTCAAGTTTGATGACATACCCATGAGCATTGAAGTGAAAACGCCCGACAAAGAGCCACTGCCTGAGCTGGTTTCGCTACTGAAGAAGTTTCGCGCCTTGGACCGCTGTGTGATCAGTTCCTTCTATGACGAGATCATCGTGGCCCTTCGCAAATTGGAGCCGAACCTATTGACGTCTCCCACCAAATCAGAAACCAAACGCCACATTGTGGGTTACATGATGGGTGTCGACAGATTGTTTCAGCCTTTTGGTCAGGTCTATCAACTTCCCGTCGAACACGAAGGGCGTCGCATTCTTACCAAGTCTTTTGTCGACAACTGTCACGAGAGGGGACAATTGGTATGGGCCTGGACCATTGATGATGCACAGGAAATGGGAGAACTCCTGGAAATGGGCATTGATGGATTGATCACGAACCGACCCGACATAGCCATCCAAACCGTTCGCGGAGGTGACATCGTTGATTCGATTTGAGGACTGGCTGAGGCGTCAATCGATCCCGGAACACACCAACACCTTGAGATTGAGTCACCAAAACTTGCGTGATTTAGAGGGCTTGGCTCGATTCAGGGAACTGGAGTTTCTCGATTGTGCCCATAACGCGCTTACGGGTCTTCCCGATCTCGGTCGCAATCCCAAATTGCGCATTCTCAATATCGCCCACAATCACATCCAAGATCTGGGACGACTACCCCATGGATTGTCTTCGTTAGATTGCAGCCTCAACGATTTGATCCGCCTTCCTGAAGGGTTGTCCAATCTACGACAACTGTATTGCGCCGGAAACCGCCTTACCCAACTCCCAGACCTGAGCCGCTGGCCAATACGAGTGCTGGATGCGCGCAACAATCGTTTGAGCAAAATTCCGTCACTGCCTGGATGGATAACCACAGCACTATTCGAAGGTAACCCTATCGTTGAAGACGAATCCGGAGACGATGATCCATCCTGAGCTGGAAACGGCGTTTAAGGGATCCGTGGGTCTGGCTGTGAATCAGAATCTGAACATCACACCTGTGTCCGGGGGATGTATTCACCAAGCCTACAGATTGCAAACGGAACGTCAATCATGGTTTGTGAAAATTTCAGACGCGACACACGCCGCAATGCTTGAGACCGAAGCGCAGGCTCTGAATGTGATACGCAGCACTCGGACCATTCGGACACCAGAGGTTCTGGCCTTGGATCGTTTTGACAACCTGGTGTATTTGGTCTTGGAATGGCTGGACCTGGCACCGCTGCAGGCGAGCAGCGGAGCTGAGTTAGGGCGATGCTTGGCGGAATTTCATCAGGTCCCAGTGGCGCAATTTGGTTGGGATCGAGACAACTTCATTGGCCTAACGCCGCAACTCAATGGTTGGTATTCCAGCTGGCCAGAATTTTTCTGGGAAAAACGGTTAACGCCTCAAATAAGTGCCGCGCGGATTCGAGGCCTCGAAATCCCACAAGAAGAGTTGTGCCACGCCGTCATGCGCGAATTGACGGATCACCATGTTTCACCTTCATGGCTTCACGGTGATCTTTGGGGCGGTAATGCGGCAGTGACCTTAGAGGGTGAGGCCGTGATATTTGATCCGGCTCTGTATGCGGGTGACCCCGAGTGTGACCTTGCCATGACCCGACTGTTCGGTGGTTTTCCGACCTCTTTTTATCGAGCATATGCGTCCGTGCATCCGCCGACTAGGGGTGCTGACCGCAGGCAGAACCTATACAACCTCTATCACGCTTTGAATCATTTCAATCTCTTCGGATCAAGTTACCAATCGATGGTGCTCCAACTTGTACGGTTGGTGATCTGAACTTATTGGACTCGTCCCCTGAGAGGGATGCATGCGCCTGTAATATGCCCTGAATCAGGCCTCAACAAATAGGCAATTGTTTCGGCTGCCTGTTGGGTAGAAACCCATTTGGAGTAATCGGCGTCGGGCATTGCGTTGCGGTTGGCGGGCGTGTCCAGGATGGTGGGTAAGACTGCGTTGACTGTGATATGCGTGTGAAGCGTTTCTTCTGCCATTGAATCCACCAGGTTAAGCACGGCCGCTTTGGATGCGCGATAGGCGGCCATACCGGCAGTCGTATGTACCACGCTATACGATCCTACAGCCACAATGCGCCCGCCACGTTTGTGATCCATGTGCCGCAATGCTTCGCGACTGGATAAGAACGCTGTGGTTACGTTGATCTGAAACATGCGCTGCCAAGCTTCAAGTGTGGTGTCATAAGTGCTGGCCATGTCAAATCCACCGGCAATCGCACACAATCCGTCGATCGTGCCCAGTTTATCGAAAAATTCAATGACCTGTTGTTCCTCAGTCAACGCAACCCGGTGGGTATGGAAACGGGCATGGCTCGCCAATTCTTCAGAAAGGTAATCCAGTTCGCGATCGACGATATAGGTGGCGTGAACGTTGGCGTTTTCTCGAATCAGAAGCTCGCATAAACGCGAGCCGAGAGCACCTGTACCACCTGTGACGACGATGGTCATGTTACTGAACATAAATGATCGCTCCAGTCGTTGGATGAGCTGAGTTTAACGAATTATCGGCACTGTGTCATGCACTTCACTCAAGCTTTTCCGTGTTTTTGGCGAAATGAGAATCAGGTGGAAGGTATTGAAACTCACGTGCTTAATCACAATCTGTACGTCGCTATGGGCGCTTGATCCCAATCGTCTGATTTCTCAATATGGGATTCGGCATTACGATTTGGAGGACGGCATCCTGCAAAGCTCCGTTCAGGCAATCACGCAAACACCTGATGGCTACATGTGGTTTGGGACGCAAGATGGGTTGACACGATTTAACAGCAGATCATTCCACAACTACTCCATGGTCAGTTTGAACATTGTGGGCCTGGAAGCAGTCGGCGACCAACAGTTATGGATCGCTGCCGATGGTCGTGGATTGGTGTCTTTTGACCACGGCCAATTCACCAATATCGACGAGACATTCGGATTGGTGTGTCGGCGCATTCGGCGAATATTTCTCGACAGCGATCAGGTTTTGTGGGTGATTGGCGAAACCGGGGTCCATTTTGGTGATCTCGAGGGCTTCGAGACTCTAGCTGTGGGAAACACCGATAGCGATCCAGTGATAGACGTGGGGCAGGACAAACAGGGACGCATCTTTCTGGCGACCAGTTACCATTTGTATTTGGTAACCGATGAAGGCGTCTCATTGTTTGCTGACGAACAAGTGACCAGTCGCGGTGTGATTGCATCCATTCGCAGCGATGCGGCAGGGAGAATCTTTGTGGCTCAGGCTCAAGGTATGGCGCGCATTGAGGGCGCACAAGTTCTTGGCGAGACCATGAGGAGCACAGGCCGATTCATCCCCATAGATCTCATCCAGGACAGAGACGGACTCTACTGGCTCGCGTCGAGCGACGTTTTGAATCGCTACCACAACAGTCGAGTGGACGCTTTTGTCCCCACAAATCAAGCACCGGTAACGGGCATTCGCTGTTTGTTCGAAGATCGCGAAGGTAACCTTTGGGTGGGCACAGAATCAGACGGTGTTGTCCAGATTCGAAACACACCGGTGGTGACCTATGGGAAGGCTGAAGGTCTAGACAACGAAATCATTTTCCCCATCTTGGAAGATCGTGAAGGCCGCGTTTGGATGGGGGGCGAGGGTGGCAGTCTTGCCATTGTGAATGAATCTGGGATTACGTTGATGCCGCTTTTGGAACCTAGCAATCAGGCAACGGCTTTGGCGGAATCACCTCAAGGTGATATTTATGTGGGCTGCCTCAGTGGCCTGTACCAGGTGGTGGGCGACACGTTGGAGGCCGTGAATGTAGACCTGTTGGCAGAACAAAGTATTTGGGCGTTGTTGTTTGACCGGAAGGGCGACTTATGGGTGGGGACCGTCGGTATCGGACTGTTGAAAAGAGATGACCATGGGTGGACACAATTCGGTCCTGAACGGGGTTTGCCTTCGCCTATCGTATCCGCGATCTTAGAAGATCGACTCTCTCAAATATGGGCCGCTACAGATGGTGGCGGTCTTTGTCGTATCGATGGGCAGTCGGTAGTGGTGTATGGACCAGAGCAGGGTCTCGATCATCTAGCTATTACCTCGTTGCTTGAGGATCATCGCGGTGTGTTGTGGATTACCACTCATGGCGGTGGCATGTACCGATTCGATGGTCAACGTTTTCACAACTACAGCATGAGTGAAGGATTGCCCGCCAATCTCGTCTATGCAGTGCTTGAGGACAACAACGGGGATTTGTGGTGTTCGAGTACTCGGGGCATCTTTCGCATTGCGCGACAGTATGTTGAACCGGGTTTTGACGGACTGGTACGATGTGAACGCTTTGGTCTGGGTGACGGGATGAGGTCCGTCGAATGCAACGGCGGTGTGCAGGCTTGTGCCATTCGCAGCAGTAATGGCAATCTTTGGTTTGCGACCATAGCTGGTGCAATTCGCATTAATCCAGCTCGCCTGTTTCGCAGTGCCACGCCCCCTTTGATCATCATCGAATCATTAACGGTGAGTGGCGAGTTGTTGGCCCCTAAGACGCATGGAATGTCCGTGGGCCCCGGCGTCAATCAATTTCAGATCGATTTCAGCGGATTGTGTTTCACCAGCCCTGAGAATGTTCGTTACAGCTATCGGCTCGATGGATTCGAAGAGGAATGGGTGCTAGCTGAGCAACGCGCAACCGCTTACTACACGAACATTCCTCCAGGTGATTATGTATTTCACGTCCGAGCTGATAATGGCTCCGGTGTTTGGAGTGAACAGGATGCCAAGCTGCCGCTACGACTCATTCCCTACTTCAAGCAAACCAACACCTTCAAGATCTTGATGGGCGTTCTGATTGCTCTTTTGTTGGGATCCATCTACGCATGGCGGGTACGCGATACGCGTCTTCGTGAAATTGAATTAAAGGCTCTGGTTGCTGAACGCACGCAGGATTTGTGGAAAGTGACGCGAAAACTGCAGGACGCAAATACACGCTTGGAGAAGATGTCGTTTACAGACCCGTTAACCGGTGTCGGAAATCGCAGGCGGTTTGAGGAAGTTATGGAACGGGAATGGCGCAGAGCACTTAGGAACCGCAACCCGATCTCCATCGTGATGATGGATATTGATTTCTTCAAGAGCTTTAATGACACCTACGGTCATCAGCGGGGAGACGACTGTTTGTGCCAAGTAGCCAGCGCGCTTTCTGAGCATCTCAATCGAGCCACCGATGTCATAGCACGGTATGGTGGCGAAGAATTTGTGGTGTGTTTGCCAGAGACCGATATACAGGGTGCCTTTCGAGTCGCAGACGTCATGCGTTTGCACGTAACCCAACTGGGTGTCGCCCATAGTGGGTCAGAGATCAGTGACTGTGTCACGATTAGTGCGGGTGTCTCGTCAACTGTCCCGGACGAAGCGATGAAATGGCAAGATTTGGTGGAACGAGCCGATCAGGCGTTGTACCAAGCCAAACGACTGGGGCGAAATCGCGTGGAGCGGCTGGAATACACCTAGCGCCCCGCTTCGGGGTTTCTTCAAAGCTTTACAAGAAATTTGCAATCGACACACTTTCGATTAGAATACCAGCCGTATCGCCCGGCGCCATTGTATGAATTGACTTTGTCATTTTTCTGGGTCAATTGTTTGGGTAAACGGCGCCTCCGTGATGATCGACTCGGTTTGAAAGGAAACTCACTTTGCAACGATATAAGTACGTACTTCTCGCCACTGTTGGTGTGATCCCATTTTTCTTTTTGAATACAACACCAGCACGACCCGTTTCCCAGAAACAGAAGTTACACGAAGAAGGAGACGGGCCGAAGCAGGACCAGCCCGCAGAAGCGGCGGCCTATTGGCAGATGAGGCTGGAAACGCCAGGGAACGAGAATCCGGCTCAACTGAACTGGTCTATCAAGCGCGAAGTAGCTTCGCGGAAGCAAAGTGGAGACCTGCCACCTGTGGCGTTTGAAGATTACGGGCCCGGCAACTTTGGAGGTCGCATTCGTACTATTGGTGTCAATCGTCTGAATCCAGACGTGATGTTGGTGGGCGGTGTGAATGGCGGTATTTGGAAAACACTGGATGGTGGGAAAAGCTGGGCAGCAAAAACAGATTTCCTGCCTAATCTTGCCATTTGCAGTATGGTTGTTGATCCTGATCAACCTAACCGCGTGTTTGTGGGCACCGGCGAAGGCTTTTTCAATTTTGACGCAGCCAGAGGTATGGGCGTTTTTGTTTCTGAAGACTTTGGCGAAACCTGGACTCATCTTTCAAGCACACAATCCGCCGATTTCTATTACGTCAACCGACTTGCTCGCATTCCGGGATCCAATGTGCTGATGGCTGCGACGCGTTCAGGCTTGTTTCGATCCGAAGACCTGGGTGCCAGTTGGGTAGATGCTGCGGGGTTCTTTACGGACAGCCGAGGATATGTGGATCTAAAGGTGGATCCAAGTAATACGCAACGGGTATACGCATATCATTACGGATCCTCGGCAGCTGGATCCGCCACTTCGGTCACCGTAAATGCACCGGAGTCATTGGCGGGCATGGCGCTACAAGCGGCACAAGCTGATTTTGGAGGTAACCTCGGTAGTGTCGGTCCGATCACGGGCGACGTGGTTTTGGCCCAGGATTCCTTGGCTTGTTCAAGCCTTACCAATGCTGCAGAAATATCGGGCAAAATTGCTCTGATTGACCGAGGCAGCTGTAATTTCGTCGTAAAGGTAAAGAATGCGCAGCTTGCAGGCGCCATCGCTGTCATCGTCGTAAACAATGAGGATGGGGACCCCATTACCATGGGCGGCAGCGATGCCACAATCACCATCCCGGCGGTCATGATCAGCCTTGCCGACGGCAATGCCGTAAAGGCAGTGCTGGATCAAGGCGTCAATGTGACCATTTCTGAATCCAATGTGGCACAACGATTTGTGGCTCGATCGACCGATGGAGGAGCCAGTTGGCAACAGCTAGGAGAGGGTCAAGGCATCCCCACCACGAATATCTCGCGGATGGAGATTGGCATCGGCTCGGACGGGGTAGTCTATCTTTCCGTATCGGACGACAGTTCCAATCCCGCAACCCGTGGCCTTTGGAAGTCTACTGATGGGGGACAATCATTCGCCAAGACTGCATCCAATGCATCATTCATCGAACGACAAGGTTGGTACGATTTGATGATAGGCGTCGATCCCAGCGATTCCAATCGAGTATTCATGGGTGCTGTGGATGTATTTCGATCCACCGATGGCGGGGACACGATTGGCAAGGTGTCGTTCTGGGCTCCGGGTCCTGGTCAGATTTCACGCCATATTCATGCGGACATTCACGCCATTGCCTTTCACCCCACGAACCCGAGTGTTTTGTGGATAGGAACGGACGGCGGTATCTATAAGTCAAGCGATAGCGGCAACACATTTGAAAGCCTGAATCACGACCTTCGCATCATTCAGAATTACGGCATTGCGGCACATCCCAATGGCGAACTTGTAATTGGTGGCACCCAAGATAACGGGACGCACCTCTACTTCGGCGACAAGTCAGTATGGCTTGAATGGGCCGGTGGTGACGGGGGCTTCTGTGCATGGGACCAACAGGAACCCGATTTCGTGTATGGATCTACACCTGCGGGCGGCATGTACGGATCTGCCAATGGAGGCAGTTCGATTCAAGGAATAAACTTGCCAGATACGGCTGGTGCCTTGTTCATTCAGCCATTTACGCTGGATCCCAACAACGGGAACCGCATGCTCGTGGGAACCAACAAGGTGTACTACTCCGAAAATGTACGCATGATTGGGAGTGCCCAGTGGACCGCCGCTTCAGATAGCCTGGGCGCATCGGTAACTGCCACCACCTTTAGTCCGCATCAGAGCTCGGTGGCTTACGCGGGTACCACCGCTGGGCGCTTGTATGCCAATACCGCATTGGGTAGTGGGGGGCAGTTCAGCCGGGTCAACGGGTTGCCAGATACTACTGGAATTGTCACTTGGATCGAGGTCGATCCCCACGATGTTTCCGGTCAAACACTTTATGTCACTTTTTCCGGGTACCGGGAGAACCGCGTGATGAAGTCAACCGATGGCGGTGCAAGCTGGACCTCCATCCATGGCAATCTGCCAGACATGCCCGTGCACTGTCTGTCCGTTGACCCACAGAACCCGGATCGTGTCTACCTGGGTACAGAGCTTGGTCTATGGGTAACTGATGACAATGGTGCCGCATCCGTCAATTGGCAACCATTCGAGACTGGGGCAGCTTGGACGCGCATTGTTCAGTTGCACTGGGCAGATAATGGTCGCGTCATGTGGATTGGCACCCATGGTCGGGGGACCTTTCGTATGACACGAGATGGCGTCCAACTCTCGCTGACCAACCAGCAGGTGGAAGGGGATGGCGACACCTATATCGATCTTCAAGAAACCCATCAACTACTCGTGCATTTGAACAACAAGAGTGGATTTTCATTCACTTCAGGCCAGGTAACGCTTACGTCATCTGATCCTGGACTATCGATCACACCTGGCTCCATGCCTGTCGAGCAGCTTGCTGGTCAATCGGATAGCACATTTGTATTTGAGGCGCGATTGGATTCTTTGGCCGCACCTTTGTCGCAAATCGTTCTAACGGCAACCTTTACCAGCAATGGACATCAATTCTCGCAGAACTCGTCTTTTGTTCTGGGTGCCGATCCCAATGTAATGGCAGGTCCATTCATGGAGGGTGCCGAGGCTGAGGGACTCATGACCCATTCATCATTGATTGGCGAAGATGACTGGTCTCGAGTGACAAGCCAAGCACTTAGCGGAACGCAGTCATGGTTTTCAGCCAATATCGGCAGCTATGCCGACAAATCTTTAGAAACACCGGTCCTACACGTAGAAGAAAACGACGCGATTGCGACTTTCTTCGTGTTCTACGATTTGGAAGGTGATATGCAGCAGCGCTGGGATGGTGTGGTCCTGGAAATTGAAACGCAGGACGGCTGGACCGATCTGGGCCATCAAATCATTGGAGCCGGGTACGACGGCCAATTGTTCAACAACAATTCGCTTTACCTCCGCGACGCTTGGTCAGGCAATCAACAATCCTGGCGCGAAGCCACGGTCAGCTTGGCCGATTATCAAGGACAGGATATTCGTCTCCGATGGCGCCTTGGTTGCGATACATCGGCCAACGAAGTAGGGTTCTGGTTGGACGATATCGCCATCTCGGGCGTGAGTTGGACGGGTGAACCCTCACCTGATCCCAATCCATGCAGTACTTGTGATGGTATCAGAGGCAGTAGATTGGCACACGTGGCCATACTCCCACACGCACCAAGCGGATCAGGCAATGATACCTACGTGAACATTGTGAACCCAAACACCGCGCCTGTGGCGGTGGAAGTGTTTGGTTTTGGCGAAAACGGATCCGTGTTGGGTTCATGGCAATCCAGTCTTCCAGCCAACGGAAGCCTTTGGGAGGCAGCATCTGGTCTCTGGCAGGGAAGTGGCGTTTCATGGATTCAGGTAGGATCGGACCTGCCTGTGTTTGTGGCAGCAGAATTCGTGGGCGAGGGCTCGCGTTCGGCTTATGCGGCTTCGGAGACCAGCGACGAGGTCTTCCTACCCCATGTGGCTAAGAATACCGCCCTTTTCGAAACCTACATTGCGGCCGTGAACAGTGAGCCGATCTCGTCCCAGACCGAACTGGTTCCTGCTTTAGAGACCCTGGACCCAGTGTCCCTTGGAGAAGGGCATGATGCCTATAGTCAATTGCTCGTGACCGCGACCGACTTGCTCGGTGCCGATATCGCTCAAACAGATTGGGCCGTGGTTCGCAGTGCTCCAGCCTCAGTCTCAGCGATGGAGTTTTTCTCTGTATTGCCGGCGGAAACGCAAGTTGCATCCTTGGGCTTGAACACAAACATGTCCTCAAACGTACGTTTTGCCCATATCGCGAAGGATACCGGTATTTTCTGGACAGGCATGGTTTACATCAATGTGTCTGCAACACCTGAAACCGTGACAGAAACCTACTACGGTGACGATGGTGCTCAGTTGGCCACGCGGTCCATGACCTTGGCACCCACCGAAAAGGTGACGCTGCTGTATGACGCCAATTCTGGGTCAGAGCCCGTTCCTTCGGGCGCCGCTTGGCTTGATGTCCAAAGTACGGGTGATCTGATTGGATATGAGCTGTTTGGTGCGGCTTTTGGCGGGGCTCACGATTTCTTTGCCGGTCTTCAGGGTGACCAGCATTCGGGCACGTCGCTGGTCTTTTCGCACGTGGAATCAAGTGCAGTTCAATGGACGGGTCTTGTCGCTTTGAATGTGGGAGACGTGGCCGCCAATCTTCAGTTCGATTTGATCAGCGCTGACGGGACCGTGAAAGGCACGGCTTCGGTCGAGAATGTGCAACCAAAAACCAAAACCACGGCATTAGTGAACAATCTGTTCCCCGAGGCGTCCTTTGGGAAAGGAGACTGGGTGCGCATGACATCATCAGGCTCCCAATTCAGTGGTTTTGCGTTGTGGGGTGATCAAGCGACGGACCAACGCCAAAACCTTTCCGGTCTGGGCGCATTCATCCCTTGACCATGAAACGGGGCCCCTACGAGGGGCCCTAACTGGGCACAGTAATTGAGAATGAAGTCGTGATGTTCACCGCGGTGAGCATACCCGCCACGCTGCAATAGGTCCCCAACGACAGAGCAATGGCTTTCTCCATGTCAGAATCCCTAGCGTCTGGTGACGTTAGGTCAAAATGCATATGAATGTTTTCGAAGATACGTGGATACTTTTCTTGCCGTCGTTGACCCGTCATTCGAATGTCTAACTTTTCAATTGTCTTTCTGCGCTTCTTAAGGATTTCAACCACATCAACCGAAGTACAACCACCGAGTGCATATAACACGAGCTGCATCGGTGATTGTCCCAGCTTGCGATTGCCGTCCATCACCAAGGGGTGAGTCGCGTTGGTACCTTCGAACACCATGTCTGTTCGCCAACTGATCTGCGCTTCCATATGTAAATAATTCCCTAATGATTCAAATATGTGATGACCTTGGCCTGCACTTTGTTTAGAATAGCACGGCCGGAATTGGTGTGTGTAAACCAATAAGGAGCTTTGCGCATGGTGCAACAAAGAGTGTTTAAGACCCTTGGACTATTGTGGTTGAGCACTTTTGTTTTTTCAGTTGACCGGACCCAAAATGACCCCAAAGCTTCTTTTGTAGCTGCAAAAACGCTGTTGGAATCCGGATACAGTGTTCAAGACTTGAGAGCTATTGATCGCGCACGATTGTTTTTTGAGGCTAGGCTCAAGGTGGCGGGCTTCGAAAAGCAGGCACATTATTATGCGGCTCTGGCAGATTATCGGGCGATCAATGCCATGAACATAGCCGACCAGCGCGATGAGAAAGAACATCTCGCGCGTTTGGACCGGGCGATCGATCATTTGGAATGGGTGAGTAAGCGCGATAACAGCTCCGTTGAGCCGATGATTCTTCTTTATACACTTTACAGCCGGCGTATTGGCTTGAAGCCGCTATCCGCCATGTCATTGTTTGGCAAAATGGAAAAGGCGCGGGACACGGCACGCCGGTTGTCGCCGGCCAATCCCAGATTGCTGCTGGTGCAGGCCATATATGATTACCATGCACCCAAACGGTTTGGTGGTGATCGAGAAAAGGCGCATGTCGGTTTCCTAAACGCCGTTAGGGCGTTCGTCAAGGAATCACCCAGTGGTGATTCCTTAACGCCTGATTGGGGTTACGAAGATGCATGCTCTTGGCTAGGTATTTCCTACCGCGATCGAGGCGATTCATTGGCTGCACGCCAGTCTTTTGAACGCGCCGTTCAGGCCAACCCTCACTTTGCCTGGGCGCGTGACGTATTGTTGCCAACGGTTCTTCCTAACGGCATGTCATCCAGTACATCTTCGGCGCGATAACGCGAACCTGTTTCCCTAACCAATGTGAGCTTGCCATTGGCTAGGCAACAAGGCAACGCAAGTGTGAGCTGTGCGAACGGCTTGCTTCGTCGGTTCAGGTTTGCTCAGGTTTAAGGTGTCAGTTCCCTACATGCCTGAATGGCCCCTTTGACCTCATGACTGTCGCCGAGAAAGAGTTGGTCCTTGCATACGCCCCAGGATAACCCCCTGGGAAGCAGCATCAACGTCAACAAATCGGCGGTCGTACCATTGAAGACGTCCATGTCCAATCGATCGTCCTCAAAGCTGGGAAGAAATTCTGCGTTGAGTTGCGATTCGTTAGCTATGAAAAGAACCACCTCCTTCAAGCTAGCCTGATTGACCCGCACAAGCGGCACAGCCACCTGGGACAGTTTTCCTGGTACCTTGTCGACATGGCTTTCATGGTCGACGCCCAATTGTATCCATCCCTGCACTTGGACACGGACAGGTATGCCATCAATGCTCGCTGGATCCAGCTTAAGTTGGTACCACTGAAGTTTGACCTGGTCGATTTCTTCTGTGTCAAAGCCTTCACCAAACAGGTCCAGCTGGAGATCCTCAATGTCTCCCCAAGTATTGACCCAGAATCGAGCAGGTACGGACCGTCTAAACGGGTGCTTTGACTTGAAGGGGGGCCGTGCCGATAAGCTGGGAGGTGTGATTGTTGCTGGGTCCACATCCGGTGAGATGATGGCCAGGGGTACAGCTGGACTCTCGTAGATAAAATCCATCTTCAAGGCCATCCTGACTTCGGCCAGTTCGCCTCTGAACATTCCTGGCTCGAATGCCCACTGCGATGCCGCATCGACTGCGGCCTGGTCGTAGGCTTCGTCGAGGCTACGTAGGATTTTGATGTCTTTGGGCTTGCCCGACTTGTCGATAATTAATTCCAGGATGACGTATCCATTTAAGGATTGCCCGATGGGTGGGACGGGTTTGACCCTTTTGATAATTACGGGAGGTGTCACGTCGGGACTTCCCACGCTGGGTACGTTACTTGTGGCAACCACCGGCGAAGGTCTGGGTTTTGCCAGTAAGGCCAACCCTACTGTCAAAATGGTTGCTAGTATCAGCAAATGATGGGGCTTCATGGTTGATTTCCTACCTAAAATTTTGAGTCTTTGAATGTTGAGATTCATGCGGTGATCGGCGAGTCCGGCAAAACCGGGTTGAGAGGCAAGGGCGTGCGACTGGATCATGAATGCGAGGTCACGCCGGTAATTGTGTACACCCATCTGTTGGACGCAGGCAGCGTCACAACTCTGCTCCATATACCTAGCGGCCCATGCCGCAAATATCCATGCAAATGGATTCCACCAGAGCAAACGTTTACCCAAGGCCAGCAGCCATATCCAGCAGTGGTCTCGGTGAATAATGTGTCTGGATTCGTGTGCAAGAAGGGTGGCAAAAGCGGGGGCATGCCGCAATGATGCACTGGCCCAAATGGTTGGCTTGGAAAGCCCAGACACCATGCCGCCGATGGGGCTATCTACCAGTCGGAGTAGGGTGGGGGTGCCATCGGGCAGAGTGAATCGCTCTTCTGCGGTGGTTCGTGCGTGAAGCCTTCGCAAAACGACTGCGTGGCGCAGAACATCGACCACGAATACCAAAACCCCCACGCCAAAAAGCAACGCCCACCAGGGAAGTGCATGCGTGTCAGGTACGTCGGTGACCAGGCTCTGAGCCCAGGTTACCGGGGCCTGGGCAGTAACCGTGACAACAGTGATAATGTCAGGTGGATTGGCGCCAACGGGAATTCTCACCCAATGGAGGGGGACCAACCATACCAATAACGCAACCAGCGACAGCCAAAATTTGGTGCGTGGTTTGAAAGGCGTGCTTTTGATGCTAAAAACCGCCAGAAGTGCGAATGCCGTCTGAATGAGCAGGTAATCAATCATGGTCCTTTTCCTTGAGCAATGATTCCAAGTAACTGAGATCATCGAGCGAGAGCTGATCATCGTTAAAGAGCGTGGCAAACAAATCCCTTGGCCGGCCCTTGAACACCGTGTCAATAAACCGCTGCAAGTGTCGTTTTGCCATGGCTTCTTTCTTGATCAGGGGGGCATAGACAATGGTGCGACCGTAGGTCCGAACCCGTTTTAGGGCTCCTTTTTGTTCCAAGCGATCGATGATGGTTTTTACAGTGGTATAAGCTACGTCACGCTCGGATGCCACACGTTCATGTGCTTCTGGGGCGGTCAACTCACCAGCCTCCCAAAAGAGATGCATGACCTCTATTTCAAAATTGGACAGTTCGTTCATGGTTCCTACTACATCTGTGTTTTTATAACTACAGATGTAGATATACAATCTGAGAAACGCTATGTCAAGGGGCCAATGTCCATTATTCGTGGATGTGTTCGTCGCTGAACGTCACATCTGTTTCTGCGCACATGTAGGCAAAAGTGGCAAAAGCAGCCACACTTTGGCTGAGCGCTTTTGGGTCCACCTTGTCCAGCGTGTCGTCAGCTGTGTGATGGTAATCAAAGTAGTCGGTACCGTCTTGTATGAGTGATACGACGGGCAAACCCAGTTCCATCATGGGCCGCAAATCGGGTCCGCCATACGAATTGTTGTCGCCCATATCAACGCCAAGCGGTTTGAGGGCTTCGGCCACCTGATGCATAAAGGGAAGTGCTTTTTCACGAACGGCCGTGGTGAAGTGCCATACTGGACCTGCGCCAAAATCTGATTCGGCAGCGATCATGTGCCGATTCAATTCGGACTCATGCTGGGCCGCATAAGCCTTGGCGCCCCAAAGGCCCTGTTCCTCATTGGCAAAAAGGACCACTCGAATCGTGCGTCGGGGCCGTTCACGCATGTTGGAGATAAGACGTCCCACTTCGGTCACAATCGCGACGCCTGCTCCGTCATCCAAGGCTCCAGTCCCTAGGTCCCAAGAGTCCAGGTGAGCGCCCAGAAGCACCAACTCCTCGGGCACTTCGCGGCCCTTAATTTCGCCAATGACATTGAAGGAAGAAAACATCGGGCCTTTTCTGGCCGACAAGAACAGGCGAAGGGTGACCGGACCCCGTTTCAAGGCCAATTGAAGCTGATTGGCATCAGGATTTGAAAGAGCCGCGGCGGGAATCTGTTCGGTATCTTCGTCATAGCGTTGCAGTCCTGTGTGAGGAAACCGGTGACTATCGGTGCCTATGGAGCGGATCAACACAGCCAGGGCCCCCTTGCGGGCGGCCTCTGAAGCACCAGAGCGTCTGACTACCACTGCTTTTCCATAGCCCCGACCGGTATTGGACCTTTCCATGGCTTGATTGATAAAGACGATCTTGCCACTGACTTCCAAGGGGTCCGCACTTTTCAACGCATCCAGATTCTCAAAGGACACGACCTGTGCGGTGACGCCGTCATCCAACGTGGCCACAGAAGTACCCAATGCGGTAACCGCGAGTGGCTGGGGAAAGGGGTCCACGATTTCACAAGTCGCTTCGCCTCGAATCCAGCTGGGATACTGGGCTTGCTCCAACCACACTTCGTCAAAGCCTAGTTCTTCAAATTTGTGCTTAGCCCATTGGACACCGCGTAAATCATGGGACGTTCCGGCCATGCGTGGACCGACCTCAACCGTTAAGGACTCGAGAATGTCGAAGGCTCGATTGTGGTGGAGGGCCTGTTGTTGAAGCAATTCCAGCCGTGACATAGCAGGAGCCTTGAGTACTCCGTCGTCTCCCAACATCCACATGATGCACACGAAAATCATTTTTGAAGCTCCTTGGCGGTGGTCTCAAATTCTGGCACAAATGAGTTCCAAGTGGTTCACAATGTTCGTTCTAAAGGTTTTTTTGGTGCAGGCCGACACAAGTAATAGGACTCTGGCATTGTGACGCGGAGCCGCATCTGATTAAATACGCATAATCATTCCGATCAAATGGACATCTGATCATGCAAACAAACAACCGCATACTGATTGTCGATGACAATCGCGCCATTCACGAGGATTTTATTAAGATTCTCGATGTGGATGACGAGAACGATACGTTTGATGCATTGGCTCAGGAGCTGTTTGCCGACCTAAAGGATAGCGACAGCTTCATATCGGAAAAACCCAAGTACCAACTGGACCACGCCTACCAGGGTGAAGAGGCCTTGAAAATGGTGGCGGCCGCAGAAAAAGACAACATGCCATACGCGCTCTTGTTTATGGATGTGCGTATGCCTCCGGGTTGGGATGGCATTGAGACCATCAAGCGTATTTGGGATACCTACCCCAATGTGGAAGTGGTCATTTGCACGGCCTATTCAGATTATTCATGGGAGGAAATCCTCAAAAAGGTGGGTACCACCGATCAATTGATGTTCTTGCGCAAACCTTTTGACGTGATCTCGGTGAAACAGATGGCGTTGGCGTTGACCAAGAAATGGAATCTGGGGGAACAAAACCGTTCCTACGTCAATCAACTGGAATCACGCGTTGCTGAACGCACCAAGGATTTGACCCAGAAGATCGATGAGCTGGAAAAGGCAATGGCCGAGATTCGTCAGTTACAGGGCATCCTGCCCATGTGTATCTATTGCCACAAGATCCGTGATGACGAGAATTTTTGGCAACGCGTGGATGATTACATCCAGAACCACACGATTGCAAATATCAGCCACAGTGTCTGTCCCCATTGTTACGACCACGTGATGGCGGAAATGCTGCACGAAATCAAGATGGAGCAAGAAGGTAAGTCCTGAGTGACTCACGCAATTTGGCTGATTCCAGATGATGAGTCACTGGCATCGATCAGCCGATTGGTGGCTCGCTGCTCGAGGTTCTTTGGCACTGCACCACTGAAGCCGCATCTCACCTTGCTGAGCCGATTGGGCATCACCGATGAAAAGGTCCTGCAGCTCAAAGCCGAACGATTAGCTACGAAACTGACTCCGTTTGAAATGCAGGTTTTGGGCCTGGGGTTTCGCGCCTATATGTACCAGGCTTTTTATGTCCAATTGGAACCCAATGCGGGTTTCCAATCGGCGAGAGAACGCGCTCTTCAGGCCTATGATGTGCCTGAACGCCAATCCTTTCCCCATATTTCCCTGGCCTATGGCGACATGCCAGACGATGCAAAACGGGAGTTTCAACCCGTCATTGAACCGGACCTTCCAGAATTCATTCGGTTTGACCGGCTACAACTGGTACGACTGCAAGACCCCTATCCCGAATGGCGCGTCCTTTGGGAAAAAAACCTCAAACGAACCCCTTAACCAGGGTTTCTCAGGACAAACTCTTTAATAGTGTCGCTAACCAGGACCGTTCCCATCAGCCCGACCAAGAAGATGAAACCCACCATTTTGATGTTTTGCTTCATATCAAAGGAAAGATCGCGGCGGGCAACCCATTCGACCATGATGACCAGAATCTCTCCACCATCCAAGACAGGGATTGGCAATAGGTTGGCGATCGCTAGATTCAGAGACAAGATTGCCATCAACAGTACAAAAGGCCAAAAGCCCTGTTCTAGCTCTTCTTTCGCAATTCGGGAAATGGAGACGGGGCTGTTCAGTGCCTTAACCGACAGTTTCATGGAAACCAGACGGTTTATGGTTCGGAAAATGTAAGTTGAGAAAAAAACGCAGCGTTCCCATGCGGATGCGGTCGCTTCTGGCCAAGTTCTGTACAGAACCTGACTTTCGTACCCATAGGATATGCCGATCATGCGACTTCCATCTTCGAGTTCTTTCAAAGGTACCTTGAAGTCCATCAACACACCGTCACGTTCGATTCTCAAAAGGCGTGTGTCGCCATCGCCATGTTGAATCAGTTGGCTGATGACATTGAAATCACTCGTGTTCACGATGAATGCCGGCGTCTCATCGATGGCAACAATGATGTCGTCCGGCATCAATCCCACTTCTTCGGCAGGGTAACCAGAAACAACCCTGGCTATTCGAGATCTGAAGGCCTGCCGAAACTGAATCTTGCCGATGCCTTCAATTTCGTCGGTATCACAGACATAGGCCAAATCACGGGTTTCTCCGTTTCTTTCTACTCGGAGTCTGATGGTTTCACCTGGTGAGAGCACAATGTCATGTAGGAGGCGCTCCCTGTCGACTACGGGTTGACCTTGTAGGTGCGTGATGCGATCACCTGTCTGGAGACCCGCCTGTGCTTCTGGACTGTCTGGCGCCACCCATCCCACCGTAAATGGTTCCCCATAGGGTTTGGGTATGTAATCAGGTTGGTGTTGCAACAAAACAAACAAACCAAAAGCAAGAAAGAAATTAAAGGCCGGTCCCATGAGCAAGACCACAAGTCTTGCGTACTTGGGTTTGTTAAGGAAATGATCCGGATCATGGGGTATGTCGTTGTGATAAAGACTCTCACCCATGAAATTGACATAACCCCCAAGGGGCAACAAATTGAACCGGTACTCCGTGTTGCCGTAACGAAAAGAGGCGAGTTTCTTGCCAAACCCAAAAGCAAACTCATACACTCGCATGCCAAAGAATTTGGCCGCCAGAAAATGCCCCATTTCGTGAATCACGACCATGGGGATCAGGAGTAGGAGGAGGGCGAAGATTTGACTCAAAACAATCCTTCTACGGCAAAAGCCGACCACAAGTTCATCAGATTATAGCCCGGATGCCAGATGCCAGATGCCGGATGCCAGATGCCAGATGCCAGTGTTCAGAGGTCAGAGGTCAGAGAATAGAAGTCAGACCAAACAGGTCCCGCAGGGACCCAGGTAACGTAGCGCGGCGCGTGAGCGCCGGGTAGTGAATAAGAATCAGCATGAGTCCCGTAAGGACGGTGTTTATGTTTCGCTCCTTCGGTCAAACCAAACCGCGAAAGCCGCCAAACAAGGACGCTAAAGACGCGAAAAGGGGATGGCCTTCAATCCCGGAGGGATTGCGGGTCGTAGCCAGTGGTTGGACCGCGGCACGCGGGCCTACCCCTGGAACCAGAGCGCCCAGACCCAAGAACCCCATCGGGGTTCCGCATTGACCATGGGGCAATTTGAAGGAGTGGCACCTTAGTGCGGCGCGGGAGTGCCGAGTAGACCTGAAAGACAGCTTGAGTCCAGTCGGAACCGCATCTATGTATCCTCCGATTCCGTCTGCTTAATATTTTCAAGGGGCTCAAGAGAGATTTGGCTGTTCCGAGCTTTTCAGAAATGCCCAAATGTGTCGTCGCCTCAAAATACTATGGCAACCCTTGGAATCATAGTGTGGTTTGAGTGGATTACAAGTCCGTCGAATCCCCGGATGAACGCGATATTTTAACTATGCAGGCAAATGAGTTAAACTTAACTTTAATTATCCTGTTTGCAAGCAAACCTCGAATTGGAGGCCACTGTGAAGAAACTGATGATCGTTGCCGGTTTTTTGGCCGCGTCCGTATCATGTTGGGCGCAATGGTTGGTGGTGACCGATTCGGCGGCTAATGCAAGCCGCGTTGAAGATGTGTTGATTGCCCTGTTGGAGCCCTATACCATCATGGACCCTGCCTCCGCAGGTAACCTCACGGTTCCTGAGTTAGCCGCATACAGTTATTTATATGTGGTTTCCAGCGACATGGCGGGACCCTGGTCATCTACGTCTTTTCAAAGCAGTTTGAACAGTGGCGCCCTGTCTTCATGGCTATTTGCCGGAGGTGTGGCGTGTCTGCAAATGGGAAGTACAGAACCACTGGTTCACACGGCACCTGACTCGCTTCGCTTTCATCCCTCCACCAACGGATCGGGTATCGACACCAATGTGGTGGTATTCGACGATCTGGACCATGAGCTCGTTCTAGGTACCTTTGGTGGTGTGGTGCTTGATGACACATATATCGTGGGCTATGGGCCCAGCATGTTTGGTCAGCTGTCGCCTCCAAGCGGCGGGTACGCCAATTCTGGCGGTGTAAATTTGGGGACCATGCCTTCGAGCTTTCAGTTCAACATCATTGGGACCACGCCCGATTCGGGTAGTTCTGGGGCCACCGCGGCCATGGTCGAGTATGTGTTTGGCCAGGGTTATATCTTGGCCAGTGCCATCAATGCCGACACCGCGCTTTTCAACGTGACCAATGCAGAACTGTTCACCATGAACACAATCCAATACCTCATTGGTATTCGACCGAACTTTCCTTGGTTTGTCTGTGGCACCCCGGGTCCCGACGCTGACGGCGATGATTGGGCGGATATTTGCGACAACTGTCCCACCGTGTTTAATCCCGCGCAGATCGATACCGATGGAGATGGCATTGGTGATGCCTGTAACGATGGGATCGATGCCGATGGGGATGAATACGCAGACGCCTTGGACAATTGCCCGGCGAACTTCAATCCCGACCAAACCGATACCGATGGCGACATGATTGGTGATGCGTGCAACAGCGCCGTGGATGCCGATGGCGATGAATATGCCGATGGACTGGATAACTGTCCTGCTATTTACAATCCGCTTCAGATCGATACCGACGGCGATATGATCGGCGATGCCTGTAACGATGCGGTGGATGCGGACGGCGATGAGTATGCAGACGGATTGGATGTATGCCCCGCTTTGTTCAACCCGGCGCAGATCGATACTGACGGGGACATGATTGGTGATCTGTGCAACGACGCGGTGGATATGGATGGCGACGAGTACGCAGACACGCTGGACAATTGCCCGTTGATTTATAACCCCGACCAAACCGACACCGATGGAGACATGATCGGCGATGCCTGTAACGATGCCATGGACATGGATGGCGACGAATACGCCGATGGCTTGGACAACTGCCCGATGGTGTTTAATCCCGACCAAACCGATACAGACGGCGACATGATCGGAGACGCGTGCAATGATGCCGTCGACATGGATGGCGACGAGTACGCGGATGGATTGGATAACTGTCCGATGGTGTTCAATCCGGATCAGACCGATACGGACGGGGACATGATCGGAGACGCCTGCAATGATGCCGTCGACATGGATGGCGATGAGTACGCGGATGGATTGGATAACTGTCCAGCCGTGTTCAATCCCGATCAAGCGGACACCGATGGGGACATGATTGGAGACGCCTGCAACGATGCCATGGATATGGACGGAGATGAGTACGCGGATGGATTGGATAATTGTCCCGCCGTATTCAATCCCGACCAAATGGATACCGATGGGGACATGATCGGAGACGCCTGCAACGATGCCATGGACATGGACGGAGACGAGTACGCGGATGGATTGGATAATTGCCCCGCTGTGTTCAATCCCGATCAAGCGGACACCGATGGGGACATGATCGGAGACGCGTGCAACGACGCCATGGACATGGATGGTGATGAGTATGCGGATGGATTAGACAACTGCCCCGCTGTGTTCAATCCCGATCAAACGGACACCGACGGGGACATGATTGGTGATGCCTGTAACGACGCCATGGATATGGATGGCGATGAATATGCTGATGGTCTGGACAACTGCCCGATGTTGTTTAACCCGGGCCAGGAAGACACCGATGGTGACATGATTGGTGATGTCTGCAATAGCGCCGTGGATGCCGATGGCGATAACTACGCGGACGGATTGGATAACTGCCCCACGTTCTTCAACCCGGAACAGCGCGATAGCGATGGTGATGGCATTGGCGATATGTGCAACGACGCCATAGACTGTGACGGTGATGAGATTGCCGATGGTCTGGATAACTGCCCGGAGGTATTCAATCCACGACAAGAAGACACCGATGGCGACGGTATCGGCGATGCCTGTAACGACCCCTGGTTCTTCCCAATCCTACCCCTGTGGCCTGAATCGCTTGACGTGAAGGGCCTGGTAGACGGATTCTGCCCTTGAACAGAAAATGACGCAATGCGTCAAAAATATCTTGACTCCTATGCCGCAGCGCGTTATGTTTCCTAGTGAGAGATGACGCAATGCGTCAATCGTGCCCAGGAAAGGAACGACAACATGGCTCGTCTGATTAAGAGATATGGAAGCAGGAAGCTCTACGATACCGAAGAGAGCCGCTATATATCACTGTCGGAACTCGCGGCGATCATTCGCGACGGGGAAGAAGTTCACGTTGTCGACAACGCCTCTGCAGAAGACGTGACCACGGTTACGTTGTCACAAGTGATTTCAGATGAGGGGCGACGCGGCGAAAGCTTCCTTTCCAAGGATCTCTTGCACGATCTCATCAGAGCTGGTGAAAGTGCGGTATCCAATGGTGTGAGACAGATTCAAGAGGGTGTGGATCGATTCGTGAAACGGTCGCTGGACAAGGTAGGACCTATCCGGCAGGCCCGCGAAGAAATGAACATCCTGAAGCAAAGAATCTCCGAATTGGAACAGGCCTTGACCCACCTCGAAAGCAAGGACAAAGAGTGAAGCGGTACAAGGAGCTAAACATGACGAACATACAAAGTGGCGTAAGAGCTATGGGTAGTGAAGTATTAGGAGTGGGTCGCAATATCTGGCTGGCAGGCCTCGGTGTTGTGGCTGTTGTCGGAGAAGAAACCAAAGAAAAATTCGGTTCGCTGGTCAAAAAGGGCCAAGCGTATAGCGACACTCAAGCGGACAGAGTCAAAAGCGTCAAGTCTTGGGTTGGCGATATGGAAAAGCGTGCGGCTTCCACCGGTGACAAAGTGGAAGGCATCATCCAAAAACGCGTCGAATCTGGCTTACACATGATGGGTATTCCCACACGTGATGAGATCAAATTGTTGATCGACCGCGTAGAGCGCCTGTCGGAACAGGTTGCTGAACTTAACAAACAATAAGATGCAGGAGCGCAACGGCGCTCCTTGCTTCCAAACCATTTAAAGAGGTGACCCATGGGTAAAAAAGCAAAGGTCCAAAAAGAACTGAGAGATTCGGTGCAAAAGATCTGGTTAGCCGGACTTGGTGCCTTGGCAGTGGCCGAAGAAGAAGGCTCAAAGGTCTTCAAGACCCTGATTGAAAAAGGCGAAACATATGAGCAGCGCGGCAAAGATCAACTGACACAGCTCAAAGATCGTGTGGATGGTGCCAAAGGCCGTGCTGAAGATCAATGGGGCCGCCTGGAAGACATGGTCAATGAAACCGTTGGCCGCGCACTGAGTAAGTTAGGTATTCCAACCCGCGAGGAAATTGCGGAGCTATCGCGAAAAGTGGAAGCTCTGCGCGAGGCGCTTCAGGGCGCAAAACCAGCAGCTAAAGAAGCGGCGCCGAAGGCAGCCGCAACGCCAAAGTCGGCTCCAAAGCCGAAGGCTGCGCCCAAACCAAAGGCAGCACCAAAGCCCAAGACTGCTAAATCATCTACGAAGTCGTCCGATAAGTAATGTCGATCAGGGTCAGCACAACTGACCCTGGATCAACTTGAACGGAGGCACCATGACACGACAAAGTGTTGGCTTGGCCATGGCCGGAGGCGGTGTAAGTGGCGCGATCTACGAGATCGGCGCTCTGAAAGCGCTCAGCGATGGGCTGGATGGCGTGGATTTCAACGCACTCAACGTGTACGTGGGTGTAAGTGCAGGGTCGTTTCTCGCCTCCTGTCTGGCAAACGGCATTTCGCCAGACCAATTATGTAGAACTCTTGTGCGCAGTGAACCGGGAGAACCTGAGTTCAGACCGGAAGTTTTTCACGCACCGGCAGTTGGTCAATTCGTAAAACGTGGCTTGATGTTGCCGCGCTTGATTACGGAAGGCGTATTCGATTACCTAGAGAATCTGGGTATGCAGTCATTCACTGGAGCTATGAGTCGCGTGCTTCGTGCGCTACCCAGTGGCCTCTATACCAACGAGCCTTTGCGTAAATACCTGGAATCGATTTTCCAAAGACCGGGTCGCACCAATGATTTTCGTATGCTGGAACGCGAGTTGTTTATTGTAGCTGCTGATCTCGATTCCGGTGAAGCTGTGGTTTTTGGAGACAACGCCAACAGTCACGTCCCCATATCTCGCGCGGTTCAATGTTCGACCGCATTGCCGGGACTCTATCCGCCTGTACAAATAGATGGTCGCTACTATGTGGACGGCGTGTTGTTAAAAACCATGCACGCATCTGTGGCCCTGCAGCGAGGCGCAAAACTCCTTTTTTGCATCAATCCCATCGTACCCATTAACACTGCCAAGGCGGCCGAAATCGGCGTCATGAAACGCGGAAAATTGGTGGATCGCGGGTTGATCCCCATAATCTCTCAATCGCTGCGAACACTGATTCATTCCCGTTTGACGGTGGGTGTGGCGGCTTATGACACGAAGTATGACGATGCAGATGTGGTTCTGTTTGAACCCTCCCGAGACGACTACAAGATGTTCTTTACCAATGTCTTCAGTTTTTCATCTCGGAAAGCCATCTGTGAACATGCTTATCATGCAACGCTTAAGAGCCTGCGAGATCGACGCGATATCTTGGAGCCTGTTTTGGCAGAACATGGTGTCAGTTACCGTGACCACATCGTCAATCAACCCAAGCGCGATTTGTGGCATGAACTCGGTGTATCCGATCGACCTGGGTCTGAAGCGACGTTGCGACTGGAGTCCGCGCTCAGAGAATTGGAACGTCAGCTCGACGCGATGAAAAACAATGAGCGTTCTTTTACGGGCACCTCAGTCTGAAAGAGGTCTGTCTTTCAGGTGCCAAGTGAATTCACCGCACTGCATGCGTTTCTCTTCGGCTGACATGCCCCGATAACCATAGGGTGGCTTGCGAAATCGTCGGGTCAAGGACAAGACAAACCATCCCAGCGGCAGGTAAAAGGCTAACAAATCCCAGTCGCGTAGCCAACGCACGACCGCATTTTTGGCGGGCTTGCGGAATCGATTCCGTTCATGGCAAAGGAATAGCCATGGCCAACTCAAAGGCGTCCTGGCCCACCATTTCGTTTTCTTCATACGTTTCCAAAAGGATCTGAAATCATAAGGGCGTTTGCCATACTTCCTAACGTACTTGTTTAATTCAGCTTGAGCAGCTACGCGAATGGCTTCAGACACGCTTTTGAGTTGTGCACGATCAGGATCTTCTAAGTCTGTGATGCCGTGTTGTCGCGTCAACTCAGCGGTATCGATGGGATCGCCCACCACAAAAATCATGCGCACGGGCATGGCGGCATACCACATCCATGGGAAGAGAAAACCCAACGGAGCCGCTGGCAAGGGCAAGAACGGCACGCCAAAGAACTTGAAGACAAACCAATCGATGCCTTTAAACGTGTAACAAAAAGGGATAATCCACTCACAGTTGATGGCATAGATCGGAATCACCGGCGTCTTGTTGCGTGCTGAGATCAGAACAAAACTCGTTGAGAAGGGTTGAAGTTGATACCTGCGATTAAAACCTTTGCCGATGCCAGGTACGCCCTCGGGAAAATAGATCAAGCGCTTTCCCGCTTTGACCAAGTGTTCAAAATTATCGAAAGTCAGATCCACACCACCGCCGCGTCTCCAGAAATTGTCGATGCCAAAGGGCCGCATCCACCAGGTGACCGCCAACTCCTTCTCAAACACCGAACGTAGCTTAAGCGCCGGATTGAATTGGTCGTGTTCCCAAATCTTTGCGTCGAGGACCATGGCGTCATAGGGGAATGCGTTACCGGAGTGGTTGGGCGCCAGAATGGCTCCGCGGTCCCTAGGGATCTTGTCGGCGCCGATGAGCAAAGGGCGAAAGTAGGTTCTGAATATGTCGCCAAACACCTGCTTTTCGAGTTCTCGCAAGTATTCGGGGTCAAAGGGTTCGTACGACTCGGTCACCATCACTCCCCGCGACGCAAGGCCAACACCATGGACACCACAAACAGCGCACTGTAAATGGGCCAAGGGCCCTTGGCAGCCACAAGAATGGCCGCGGCAACCATGCAGGCCCCGGCGAAAAGTGTGCCGCGTATGCCAGCCAGTGGATTGTCGGGCGGTTTGCGTGTGGATTTCTCTAAGAACCTCAATCCCTCGGTGACCAAAAGAGGTGCTTTGACTAAGGCGTCCACGACTTCAGGCGCGCCGCGCAGGCTTTCCTTGGCCAATCGAAGGGGGTTGAATTGGTTCATGAATAAGCGGCTGATGTGTTTTTTCGAGACTTCGGCCACATTGAAGCCCGGTTTGAGGACTTGGCCGACTCCCTCAAAGGTGACCAGAGCCTTGACCATGAGCACCATTTCCACAGGAAAATACATGCGGTACTGGCCGCCCAATGAGACCGATTCCATGATGAGCTGAGCCAGCGAGAAATCTTCGAAATTGGCGCTTCGGTGCCAGCGTCGCGAAAGATCTTCGACCGCCCTACGAAATGCGGTTGGATTGCCACCTGGAGCGGGTTCCGCGACCGCAGCGATGTAGCGTGCGGCATTTTCGGCATCACCGATGACCAGGCAATAGTAGTAGTACATCATCGTGCGACGCAATTCGTCGTCAAATCGGCCGACCATTCCAAGATCAATAAATCCGCAATCGGCATCCTTGAGCACCAACAAATTGCCCGGATGAAGGTCAGCGTGAAAGAAACCGTCTTGATACAGCATGCGAATGATGGATCCGGCACCAAGGTCGATCAATCGGTCTCTGTCGGATTCTGGCAAGGCCTGCGCGGCTGGCGAATCGGGTCTTACACCGTCCAAGAATTGCATCGTTAGCACGTTCTTACCGCTCAGTTTTCTGTAAATCTCGGGGAAAACCACACCTTTCATGTCTTTGAAATTGGCAGCAAAAGTCTCGGCGTTGTCGGCCTCAAGCCTCAGGTCAACTTCACGCATGGTGTATTCGCAGAATTCACGTAGGACTCGCCTGGGTTGATATTGAGATAGAAAAATCTGGAGAACGCCACCCAAAAGTCTGAGCAAAGTCGCGTCACGCTTTAGGATCTGACTTATGCCTGGTTTTACCACCTTGATGATCACCTGGTCGCCTTGATAGGTGGTAGCGCGATGGGTTTGAGCAATCGAAGCCGAACCCAAGGGCCTGGGATCAACCGCTGCAAACAAGCTCAAGGCAGGCTTGCCTAAATCTTCCTCAATCAGTGACAAATAGCGCTCGTAGGTCACCACAGGCAATCGATCGAGTAGGTTTTTCAACTCGTCGGTAATTGAGCGGGGCAAGATGTCTTCCCGCAAACTGAGTATTTGTCCCAGTTTGATATAGGTAGGGCCCAATCGTTCCAGACGGACGCGCAGCTGTATGGGAAAGGGTTGCTGCGTGAGTGATCGATCTAGGAACAGACGCATCCAGAAGGCACTGAACCGTGCGATTAGGAATCGCAGGCCTTTGGCACCGTTTTTCTTGCGTTTGTGAACGGACCTTACATAGCCACCGCAACCAAGCGCGACGATGTGATGGAGCGTGGTTAACAGGCGGCGAAAAAGCCCAGGCACACGTTTTTCCACCAGCATCTCGAAACCCTCATAGGGGTCTGGAGAGACAGATCGGGCGTTTGCGGGTTCAGCCATACGTCAACGAACCCAATTGCCTACTTAGCGATTTCGGCCGTACTTCTCGTGACTGGAAACCCAGTCAAGCGATGAAATAGCTGAACCCAGTGATATCTCACCGGCAAGCGCGACACCCGCCACAATCTCAGCAAACCGATTGACGCTACCGCGACCGGTGCACCCGAGTATGTTGAGACACTCACTTTGGGTCGGCAAACCTGTTCCGCCACCGTGCGTGGCAACAATCAGGGATGGAATGGTAATGGACAGATAGAGATCCCGTTCCGGGGTGAGTTCTGCATAACAGATTCCGGCTGACGATTCAGAAACGTTTGCGACATCCTGACCTGTGGCAATGAACATCGCAGTGATGCCATTGGGTGAATGGGCGCCGTTGTTGTTGGCACCAGACATAAACGCGCCTACGTTGGCCACTTGAGAATGGTAGACCAGACTCTCGGGCTCCACGCGCATGATATCAATCAGTACCTGTCTGGGAATGATGGCTTCGGCGGTGACGCGCTTGCCGCGGGTACGCATGATATTGACTTGTGACGCCTTCTTGTCGGTGGCGAAATTGGATTCTAGATAAAAATGGCGGATATTGTCGTGCTGTTCCAGGATCCAACTGCACGCTGCAAAGGTGGCTCTGCCCACCATGTTCTGACCTGCTGCGTCTCCGGTTGAATAGTTGAATCGAAGAAATGCGAACTTGTTGGAGAGGAAGGTATCGATAAACAGGAGCTTGGCAACGCTGGATGTTGCCTCTGCATGTTCGCGAATCTCGTTCATGTGTCGATCGGTCCACAACTTGAATTCACGTGCTTCGCGGGCATTGTCAAAAATGAATACTGGAGCGCGTTGCATGCAATCCACCGAAACAGAACATGTCACGCCGCCAGACTGATTCAAAACCTTGATGCCGCGGTTATACGAGGCGACCAAGGTACCCTCGGTGGTTGCCATAGGAATCAGAAACTCGCCTTTGGCGTATTCGCCGTTCACTTTCAAGGGTCCGGCAAATCCGATGGGCACCTGAGCGACACCCGTGAAGTTCTCAATATTTCCCTGGGTGACCGATGGGTCAAATGAGTATTTGTTGATATGAGAAAGGGTGACGCCGGTGAAGTTCTCCACGAAACGCTGACGCTGGTGAATGATCTCTTCGCTGTAGTCATTCTCACGGTCAGCCGGTATGCGAACTCGATCGGGATCTGCGTCCGAAATCGTGTCTTTTACCTTCAGATCCATGGAGCCGTATTTGACGGTTTGAAAAGAAATGGCAATTTGATGTTTGCCGCGGTCCAGGGTGAGTCCGTCAATACTTACTTTCACGACATGTCGCAGAGGAAACTCGATGGGTGTCTGAGGTGTGATTTGGCTAGGGGAAAATTCCTTTCCGTCCACATTCAGTTTGACTCGGCTGAGTTCGATGGAATGCTCGTCTATTTCGACCGCCTTCAGACCGGTAAAAGTGGCGTCCGACAATCGGTTCTTCAGACCGAAGATCACGCCCGTTGCGGTGTTCTGCAAGCTACCAAAGGTGTAGAGCTGTTTGAGAATAAGAGATGGAATCTTCAACATGAAAAACCCCCGCCAGATATTGAGTCAACCTGAGTTTAAGAACTCAAGCGAGCATAACTTTTTGCCTTAATGATGTCAATTGAATGGTCATTCAGTTTCTTGTTTGGGCGTGGGCCGGTGATTGGGTGGATTGACATTTTCTGCACCCTGACGTGTGATTCGGCGGTAGGTGAGTGGGTCAAACGTAGAGAGACAGGCCAATTCGCCTTCGCCATGTTCCATGTACACCTGCGCCAATGCGGGCATCACTGCTTCCTCGTCTTCCAACCACTGGGCCAGGCCCTTGATGTAACCGGCAGCCTCCATGAGGGTAGCCGTGGTGTATAGACGCTCAGGCGAGCGGGGCGGATAACGGTCCCTGATTTCCTTGAGACGTTTTGAAAAGAGGGCCTCGTCTATCGCCACGTGAATGCAGAAATCCTCTTTCCTGACGGCTGGAATACGGAGTTCACTCATTGGGGCCCAGGAAGCGATTGACCTTCGAAATGTGACAATGTTTTCCGGTCCCAGTCAATCACGAGACCTTGAGCAGTTCGTTTGGCGATTTCCGCACTAAACCACTTTTCAGTGAGAAACAGGGCTGGATCAAAGGACTTGGCACCGCCCACCGAAGTGATGAACTTCCCGTCTTGCACAAGTGAAACCGACTTGTGGACCGAAAGAGTCGGGTATCGCTTTTGCAACTCATCCTGATCCGCAGGGAACGTGGTCACGTTCATACCGTCTAACGCACCGGATTCAGCAAGGACGAATGCGCCGTCACACAAACTAATCACAATCTGGGCTTCTTCGATACGTTTCCTGACCCAAGCCATCAGCCCTGCATTCTCCAAATCGCTGCCCATACTGTTTTCAGCTGAGGGGACCACCAGCACATCGAGTTTGGGGCAAGTTTCAAATGAGTAATCGACTTGTAGCACCAATCCTTCTGCTGTTTTCACGTGACCGCTATCGGGGGACACTAAAAAACATCGGAAATACCGGTTTGGGTCGCGATATCGAGAATGTTCAAGAATGTCGTAGGGTGCCGTTAGCTCGGTATTGTAAACACCGTTCACCACCAGAAACCCCACATCATAGACCTGCGAGAGGGCGAACAACGGTAGAAAAACAAGGCAAGCGCGCAGCATATTCAGTCTCCAGCAAAGAAGTGGGCCATGATCCTTTCCAGGTATTGCTGATCGATGGCGTCGAATTGGTCTAATTGATCGCTGTCCACATCGAACACAGCCATTAACTCGCCACAACGGTCCATCACTGGCACCACTATCTCCGATTGTGAGCGGCTATCACATGCAATGTGACCGTCATATTGGTGCACATCCGCGACAATGCGAGTCTTTTTGTCAGCAGCAACCGCACCGCACACGCCACGACCAAAATCGATGTACAAACAGCCTAGCGTACCTTGGTACGGGCCAATTTCTAGACGTCCCCGTTTGACCAGATAGAAGCCCGCCCAGAAGTACGAGGGTAGATTATGCTTGAGAATCGCAGTAATCGTCACCATTCGCGTCAGATTGTCTTGGGTATCTTCCAACAGAGCCTTAAGCTCGTTAAATGACTGTTCGTAAAGCGCTTGTTTGTCCACATCAATCCCTGTAGGCAGTTCTCTAGGCACAGATCTTGCCCTATTTGTGCAGTCTGACGCAAAGCGCCAGTTAACGCAACATTTGGGTTCACGGACTCAATCGTCTACAATACGCCGGTTTGATTAAGGAGGCTGCATTGCTTGTTATGTGCTTTTGTTTGGTGTTTCAAGGTGCACCACCGGAAAGGGATTTGGGCACTCAATTACTCAATGCCACGAACAACAATGCGGTGGACGCCACCGTTCGAGACTTGTTGAATCAAGGCGCCGATCCCAACTCCAAGAACCAAGATGGCGTGACACCGCTGATGATTGCGTCCTATCTTGGCAATGTTTCTACCGTCAAATTACTCATTTCGCGCGGGGCTGATGTTGGGATCGCAGAAAGTAAGGGCAATACGGCGCTTATCTACGCACTGGCCCATGACCGCCAGGCGTCTAATGGAGAAGTGGTGGAATTGCTGCTTTCGGCTGGCGCAGATGCCAACCATGAGACCGCCAAAAAGGAAACACCACTGTTGGTATTGTGCCGAGCCGACAAGCCATCGAGCCGAACGCGCGAATTCTCAGCACTCTTTATACACGGGGCAGATGTGAATGTAGTTGATGCCGTCGGACGGACGCCCATCATGAATTTGGTAGTGGCTTCATCGGGCGATAGCCAAGCGGACCTGGAACTCTTAGAGCTGGCATTCCAACAGGCAATTGACTTCTCCATTCGCGACCATGAAGGTTTCTCACTACAGGAGATTGTGAATATTAAGGGTGATAAGAAGATTGCCGCCTTGTTTCACAAAATTCATCAGGACTGAAATGGAACCACGCGGATAAAGAGAGTTCGTTGATGTGATCTAAGGGAGTATCTCGAGTACGCGTTCGGGAGGGCGACCAACCCTTGCTTTGTCGCCAGACACGACAATGGGTCGTTCAATCAGTTTTGGATGGGCCACCATGAGTTCGATCCATTCTGCGCGGGTTCGGGTATCATTTCGCGTGATACCCAACTCCTTGGCAAGGTCTTCACCCCACCTGATGATTTCTGTAGGCTGGCATGCCAGTTTTGTCAGGATCTGATCCAACTGCTGCCTCGAAGGCGGCTCTTCGAGATAATGGATGATGGTTGGTGTGAAGCCTCTTTCTTGAATTAGCGTCAATGTTTGACGGCTCTTGGAGCACCTAGGATTATGGAATATAGTGATTGCCATGTTGATTCCTTCCCATTTTGGTGGGCCGACCATAGCACATTCATTCAGAATTGCCCGCCAGATGGGATGTCGTTTGTCATAGAATAACGGCCAACCACTTAGCGTAGGGAGGCGGCCTTGGTTTTTTTGTGGCTTTTGGGGTGGATGGATCAGTATGCTAATTTGCCGCCTAAACTGGACTGGCATGGCAAAAGCGAACAGTTAATCGTAGCCGAGGACCATCCTTGGATCACCCCGGTTGAGGCGACGAGTTTCCGATATACGCCTACCTACGAACAGACTTATGCGTGGCTTGATCGCCTGGTGCAAGCTCGTCCAGAGCTGAACTATGTAACCATCGGGTTTAGCGATGGGGGCTATGCACTGAAACTGGTGATTGCGTCCAAGGACGGATTCGCGACGCCAGAAGCGTTGAAGCGAAGTGGGAAACCCACTCTCTTCGCCCAATGCGGTATTCACTCGGGAGAGATTGACGGGAAAGATGCCGCAATGATGCTCTTACGCGACATGACGGCCGTGGGTAACAAGGCAGATTTGCTAGACGGCTGTAACTTGATTGTGCTGCCCATATTCAATCCCGACGGACATGAACGGGCATCGCGTTTCAATCGCATTAATCAACGTGGCCCGGATGTCATGGGTTGGCGCACCAATAGCCGCAACCTCAACCTCAATCGAGATTATGCAAAATTGGACACGATGGAGGTCCGTTCTCTGGTTGCGTTTTTGCATCAATGGAAACCGGATCTGTATTTAGATATTCATGTCACCGATGGCATTGACTACCAATACGACATTACCTATGGGTTTATTGGCAGCCACGGGTATTCGCCTCATATTGCGCAATGGCTCCAGGAGGCCATGGTCCCTTTTGTGGATCGAGATCTGGCATCCATGGGCCACGTTCCGGGCCCCTTAATTTTCGCCATCGACAACGCCGACCTTTCCAGGGGTTTACTCGATTGGATGGCTGGGCCCCGATTCTCCAATTCATACGGCGACGCTATCCATGTCCCATCTGTTTTGGTTGAAAACCATTCACTTAAACCCTATCGGCAAAGGGTGCTTGGTACTTACGTGCTGTTGGAGTCGTGCATGCGCCTGTTGGCAGATCAACATGACATGATCTTGGAAGCAATCCAAGCTGATCAAAAAGCTAGGCCTACCGATGTCCCACTAACTTGGGCCAATCCCGATCTGCCGCCCGAGACAGTGGCTTTCAAAGGAGTAAGCTACAAATTGGAAACATCGCCGGTAACGGGCGGGCAAGTAGTCCGTTGGCTGGGTAAACCCGAACAGATGGCATTGCCGCTGATCAAGATGAACAAACCCGGACTGGTTGTCAGCCTGCCCAAAGCGTATTGGGTTCCAGGCCAGTGGCGTGACGTGATTGACGTTCTCAAACTTCACGGCGTGGAGATGACCTCCATAGACCATCCCGTAAGAACGGAAGTAGAAGTGGCTCGATTTAGTGACCCTGTTTTTGACAATCGTCCGTTCGAAGGAAGAGTACGTGTGTCGTCAACTTACCAACTGAGTACTGAGGAACGGACTTTTGCACCGGGGTCAGTGCGTATTTCTACCGATCAACCGTTAAGCGAACTGATTGCGTTGCTTTTGGAGCCTGCGAGTCCCGACTCCTTGTTTCAGTGGGGGTTTTTCAATACGGTGCTACAGCGTACGGAATATGCTGAGGTTTATGCGATGGAACCTCTTGCAACTGACATGCTAAAGGACAAGCAGCTGAAGGCTGAGTGGGAAGAAGCTCTGAACAACGATCCTGAACTTCGAGTCAATCCAAATGCGCGCCTCGATTGGTTCTATGCGCGATCGAGTTATTTTGATCGTGAGTTTTGCTTGTATCCCGTAGGGCGAGAACTCTGAGCCCAGTGATACCTTTGGCTCATTGTCTTCGAGCGGTCATATTTGATTTGGATGACACGTTAATGGATACGCGCGGATTGCTCGTGGACCCGGCTGCCAAGGAAGCTTGTGAGGCGATGATTCAGGCTGGACTCAACGCGAAATCACAGGAAGCCTTCCTACAGCGTCAGTCGATGTTTGAGGCCAATCCCAGAGCGGATGTCTATGAATCTCTGGTCAATCACTTCGGTATCAAGCCTGGCTCGTCGGTCAGTGAAGGAGATCTGGCCACAGTGGGCCGGAAGGCCTTCTATCATCGCGAGGTCGAACCACACATTGAATTGTTTCCGCCAGTACGGAATCTGCTCCGTCGACTTCGTTCCCGTGGTTTCAAGCTCTTTCTGGTGAGTGCGGGCTCACCCGACACCCAGCGCCAAAAAATCGAAATCCTCAACATCAGTGATGAATTTGATGACATCTTCTTGGTTGATAGCGCTCGAGGCGAGTCCAAATTTGAGGTCATTCAAGGTATCCTAGGATTGGGGTTCCAGGCTCATACCGTATTGGTAGTAGGTGATCGAATTGACCGAGAGATCGCGGCGGGAAACCGGCTTGGTACTTGGACATGTCGCTTAAGTCACGGTGAATACAGTCACCTTGTCCCCACCCACGTTCACGAAGTGGCGCATTTCACAATCGACGAGATCAGTGCACTTGATTCGCTGCTGGAAAGCTCCGTTGTGGGTTGTGAGATTGGAAATCCACTTGCCTCGAGCAGCCAGGATGATTAATCTGAGGCAGTTACGCCACGAAAGGTTGATTGCATGAATGTGTTGATTGTTTGTTGTTTATTGGCTTCGCATCCAGGCCTCAAATCGGGGCCCATGTTGGGACCGGTTGAGGCCATGGAAGCAACGATCTGGTTTCAGACCACTGTGTCAGCCAGGGTTCAAGTGAAGTTCTGGAAGAAGTCGAATCCTGACATGACCCAACAATCCGAACCTATGATCACCGATAAATCGTCGTTCCTGACTGGAAGCATTGTGCTCACGGATTTGGAGCCAAACACCGATTACCAATACCAGTTGGTGATCGATGGTCAAGTTTCTGAAACATCCTACCCAACGGGCTTCAAGACCCAAAAATATTGGGAATGGCGCGATGATCCTGCAGCATTTACGGTAGCCATTGGTTCGTGCCTCTACGTCAACGACCCACCGTTTGATCGACCCGGTCCTGTCTATGGTTCGGAAGTGAATTTTGTCGATGGCATCATTGGCACGAAACCCAATTTGATGATTTGGCTTGGGGACAACCATTATTATCGGGAGCCCGAGTTCTATGCCCGTGGGCGCATGCTCTATCGGTTTAGTCGGGTCCGAGCGGTTCCTGAATTGCAACCCTTGTGGGCTGCTTGCTCACACATCGCCATTTGGGACGACCATGACTATGGCCCCAATGATTCCGATCGCAGTTATCGCGACAAGTACCACTCACTGGAGATGTTTAAGGCGTTCTGGCCAAACCCCACCTTTGGTTTGCCCGATACGCCCGGCGTATTCACTTCATTCATTTACCAGGATGTGGATTTTATTCTCTTGGACGACCGTTTCCATCGCGCTCCCGATAAGGATCCAGATCCCAATAAAGACTATCTGGGCCCGGAACAGTTGCGATGGCTCAAGGATCGACTGCTGGCCAGCCATGGATCGTTCAAGATTGTGGCTTTGGGTAATCAGGTGCTCAATTACCGCAGTCAGAACGAATCCTATGCACATTACAGAGGCGAGTTCCAACAGTTCCGTACCTGGCTAGACGCTTCAGGTGTGAATGGCGTCATTTTCCTTTCTGGAGATCGGCACTTCACCGAGTTGACAAAAATTGATCGGGTTGGCTTATATCCACTCTATGAATACACCTCCTCACCGCTAACCAGTGGAACCTACTCAACGCTATCCGAAGAATTACAAAGTCCATTGCGCGTGCCTGGAACACTGGTCCACAAGGAGCGCAATTTTGGAACGCTGTCATTTTCTGGGCCGTATGGAGACCGCACACTTATCTTGCGTTGCCACAGTACTGACGGCAAGGTGCTCTGGGAACACCGCATTCACCAGGAGGAACTGAAGATACCTAACCCTTCGTCGCTGATCCAATACGAACAAACTCCGTGATTGAACGTGGACTATGGGCCATTGCTATGGCCCTGGTCATTTACGGAGGGCAGGCGATGTTTTTTCCTGCCTACCATCCTCCCGATGAGCTGGAACACCTTGCCTTTGCGGAGTCTTATCGCCAGGGATTACACATCAAACCCAGCGATCGCCGGGTGGCCCGAGAATGGGGTATTGAAACCATTCAACGGCCGCTCTACTACTGGTGTCTTGGGACACTGCTCCGAATAGGTAAGGCACCCGTGGATCTGAACCCTGACGTGAACATGGGTGCTCGGCATGAATTCCCACACGTGATCACTCCGGGGAACCGTGCTTTGTGGTTGGGACGTGCTCTCTCCGTGTGCTTGGGTATGTTATTCGCCCTGGGTGCCTGGCATGTTCATCGCACCAGGGCAACAAGAGGTCTTGCAATTGTCTTAACCTGCGTCTGGGTGTTCGCGCCTCATAGTGTTCAGGTATTTTCGAGTGTCACCAACGAGGGCGCCCTTTGGGTAAGCCTGATTTGGGCGCTTGCCCTTGGATTGGATCAACGAGACCGTGGACTTACGGCGTCAACCCCATGGCAGTGGGGCGCTCTGATTGTCTTAGGCTGGATGATCAAAATTACGTCTTTGCTATTTATCCCAATTTGGGTTTGGTTGATTGCAGGGAACCTGAACCGAGAACGCGCGGCAAGGCGACCCATAACCATATTTCTGGTTTCGTTGGGTCTCGGTTTTGGTGCGTTCGTCACCATGCAAATCCACCGGTTGGGAGATCTGAGTGGTCAGGGACTCATGCGTCAGATGACGCCGGCCTTTTTTCACGACGCGAGTGTGCGGGAAATGGTAGGGCCCGTTATTGATGAACTTGTCTCAACCCTGCTGTTGGACTGGGGTCATCACGCCATTCAATGGTCGTGGGGTTCCTTCTTGTTCGTTGGCTTAACCCTTCTTGGAGTCATCATTGCCGCGAGCCAGAAGCAGTGGAACCATGCGGTGGTTGGGATGACGGGTGTCGTATTGGCGTTCCTTTTCTTGCTTTGGGTGTCGCTGGAGATGGCCAACGTGCAGACACGCCACGTCTGGCCGTTGTGGTCTTTGAGTTTGTTGGTGTGGCTGGTGATCAAGCCGATCAAGTTGGCGTTCCGTGTCAGTATTGTGCTACTCGGCTTGATGGTTTGCTCGTGGCTGGTGGGCTGGAACGAGGTCACCCATGCCGATACCAACCATGCCTATCCGGATTGCTCGTATCAAGTCTTTAGAAATGCTTATGTCAAGGATCCAGTGATCGCCTATGCCTATTTGAAAAGTGGATCCACGCAGTTGATGGATGCTGCCATAGCCTTTGAACAGAGGAACTATCGGCGGTCCTATCAGTTGGCTTCGGAGATCTTAGACCAATACGGATACGATCGCGCGCGCCTGATCGCTGCAGAATCTGCCTTGAACCTGCGCATGTTTCAGGATGTTCGGCTCCTAACCGAGCCAAAGGCACAAACAGATCCGCGGTTTGCCCGCATTTGGGTCGCATTACTTATCGCAGAAGGAGATGAAGCCAGCGCTCGAGCCTTTGAGGCACAATGGGTCTCCAGAAGTAACAAAGCGGCTGTGAGGCAATAGCGGACGCTACGCACAGATCATGGAGGTCACGTAAGCTAGGTGTTCCCGTGTCAACTGCGCGGCGTAAAGTTGTATTGCTGACTCGTTTGCCGGACTTTCAGATCAAGACATGGTTTAGGGTTCCATAACCACACGAAAACCACAGTAGGAGAGGGGGGCCTGAATCCCATGCTTGCTTTCACTCGCAGCCAGAATGGCACAGCCACCCATCGCTTTTGTGGCTGAACCATCGGTCACCCACTCGGCAAGGTTTCCGTCCAGATCGAAGGCGCCATCGGCATTGGGCTTGAATTGACCGACTGGCTTGATCAGTGAGACGCCCTGGGGCTGTTTGGCCAAGTGGTCCTGTAAGCTTCTCGCGTCTTCCGGATTCAATGCATAACCAGCCCAATAGTCCAAGATATTACCTCCCGGCTCTTGATAGGCCTGAACTTCATCATGCTTCGGCAAACGGTAATGCTGGCTCGTCAATTCGCTAAGCCAGGCGCAATAGGCCGTGGCCTCGGCTGCCGTGATGTCGTTGGCCGGCATGTTTTCCTCGCCGGCTGGGCAGCTGTAGTCGGAGTCGAAGGCCGCAAATTGACGTTTGGTGATTTCGAACCTTCCAATTTGGACGCGGTCGTGTGTCACCGTTTCAGGGATCAACAGCCCCTTCTCAAGTTTTCCGTAAGCACCATTAACCTGTTCGAACGACTGACTCTTTACGATGAGGTCTAATGGCGTGTTTTCTTTGATGGGCGGCGACCTGTCTGGCCCGGTTTTGAAGAGGTAGGTGTCGAACCAAGCCAGTTCTTCTTCCACTTTTCGTTTACGGTGACCATTCTGTTGAAGGCCGTGAGGTTCTCCTGGAAACAGCACAAAACGAACGGGTGTTTTGCTGGTTTGTTGTAGCCCGCGGAAATGGAGCCAGCCCTGTTGCGTGGGTACCGCAGTGTCTTGGTCCCCATGAAAGATAAGTGTGGGTGTCGTGACCTCATTCAAGCGGTAAAAAGGCGATTTTAGGCGGTAATTATCAGGGCTATCGATGGGTGTGCCGCCAAAGTAGTAGTTATCAAAGGAAGCACCAAAGGCGCAATTTCCCCAATCAGATGCCCAGTCTACATCGCCAGCACCGGCCGAAGCCGCGAGATAGCGCTGACTGTGCACCGTGATGGCAGTGGTGAGAATGGCACCATTACTCCAGCCCATGACTCCCAGGTGGCCTTCGTCTACTAAGCCTTTAGAAATCAGCCAATCCACGCCTGCCTCGATATCTGGCACCTCCCAATCATAATAGGAGCCGTGGGCAATGGAACTGGCGAAAGCAAGCCCGTAACCGGAGCTTCCATGGTAGTTAGGTTTCAGGATGAAAGCGCCGCGCTGGGTGTAGAGTTGATGAGGGTATGCCCAGCGATCGCTCCAAGCGTCCAGATCCAAGCTGGCAGGACCGCCATGAATCATAACCACTAAAGGGTAACGTTTTCCCAACTCGTAACCTGCAGGGTAATAGAGCATGCCTTCTATCCATTCATCCTTGTGTCCTTGCCACCGCACAACTTCTGTTTGAGCAGCTTGTTTGTCATTGAATGATGGATTCAGATCGGTAATGCTTCGTGCATCGTACAGTTTCGACTTCTTCAGTGAAGCGGTGTACCACTGTGTGGGAAGGCTCGCCGATGAATGGGCATAGATCACATTCAACCCACTTGGTGCCACGATTGCGGCTTGGATCTGTCCCTGATGGGGTGTCTCGATCATCTTTCTTAAGAGAGGACCTTTTTTGTCGAAATCGTAGCGTGCCAATTTTGGATGTACGCCATCAGCCAGTAGCGTGATGAAGCCTTGGTCCGTGAAACTAGGGCTACGGAATAGTCCGCGGTCCCAATCGATGGAAACCGGCATCTCGATTCCTGTGGCTAAGTCCACTTCATAGAGCTCGGAAACGGTCGCGAAAAAGTATCTGGAATCATCACTGCGTTCCACCTGAACAAAGAGGCGTTTACCGTTGGGGGTGAAGAAGTATGAAAATGGCAGGATCTTGTCCCGCCTTTCGAAAAGCACCACGGGATCCTGCCCCTGTCGATGCAGCATGATTTGGGGTGGTTTCGCCTGGTCGTACTCAAAACTGGCACTTTGTTCGTGAACGGTGACCATGGTGGCGCCGTCGTTCGATGCTGCAAAAGATTCAATGCGGTCCGTATTGCTCGTAATCCGGGCGATCTTCTTCGTTTCCGTGTCCAAGGTATAGATTCGAACAGGAGCTTCATGAGTCAAATCATCGATGGCTTTGCCTTGATCTTTGTTTTCTTTTTGCTGGGTCTCATGGAACCCAATGTCTTCTTGCTTTAACAAAAAGACTCTGCTGGGTCCCGTCCATTGGTAATTTTGAATGGCGCGTTTTTCCGTGGTTAAAGGCCAGGGTTCGCCACCTTGCAAGGGCAGGATCCAAAGCTGGGGTCCGTTTGGTTCGCCCGATTGTTCGCGAGCTGATAAGAACGCGATTTGACGATCGTCAAGGGACCATGACGGGGCGGTACAGCTGATCTCGCCCCGTGTCAGTTGATGGGTCTGTCCGCTAGCTAAATCCACAACGAATAGGTGATCCACAAACGCATTCTTCTCTGAGTCAAACGCACTTTTTACATAGACAGCTCTGGTCTCGTCGTGCGAGATCGCAAAACTTGATGCAGATTCTGCCTGAATCATGTCGTTTACGGTCCACAGGCTGCCTTCACCTGAAAGAAACCACATGCATAGAACAATCATTGATTCAACTCCTAGATCAAGGGCTCATTCTAGTATGAGATGTTTCAATCACCATAGGTTTTGGGTGATGAACACTTTCTGATCCTGGCCGATGGCAATCCCCACGCCCTGTCTTGAGTATTGTGCGCCTAGTAAGTTGCGACGATGGCCTGGACTCTCAATCCAACCTTGAACAGCTGCTTCGGCTAGTTCTTGTTCTTGCAGCCATACATGCTCTACGTGTTTCACGCCTTTTTGTACATAGTACGAAGAGCTCTTGAATAGGTGGCCCTGGTAAATGTTCTCGCCTAAGCCAATTTTTGTTTGGCCATCCAGAGTCTTGCCAATGATCTCGTAACCTGCCGATTCCGCCCGGCGAGTGGGATCTTCTCCGCGCGGATTGACGTGGTCGATGAAGGCGTGATCGGCCATGTCCTTACTGTGCAAGGCAGCAATCTGTGCGAGTCGATCGTCGTAGTCGAGGGAGGTGAGACCCAGTTTGGCGCGAAACAGATTCACTTTTTCATGGACGAGCAAAGCGACGCGGTTTGTATTGATGAGCGGTTGTTGGTGTGCGTTGTCAACAATGGTCTCAAATTGCTCGTCGATGGCCTTTTCAATATCTGGGTATGTCTTCCGAACGACTGCGCTGTCCAAGAGTATCCGATGAAATCCCGCTTTTACCAGGGCCTGCAGGGCAGTTCTGTTGTTGTGATTGGCAATAAATAGGTCGGCACCTGCCGCGATCAGCGGTTCAAGTGCGTCGCTTTCTCCTTCTGCTGCGGCAATATGAAGAGGCGTGCGTCCTTCATGGTCTTGTGCGTTGACCCGAGCACCAGCTTGAATAAGTGTCTTGATCGTTGGCACGTCTCCCGAATAAACGGCGTGATGCAGAGGTGTCGCGCCACGTTTGTCAATCGACTGAATTTGACTGCCTCGGTCGAGTAACAATTTGGTCAGCTTTGCGTTCCCGGCGCGTGCGGTCCAAAAGATGGGAGTTTTGTGGTCTGTACCGGAGATATTGGGGTCGGCGCCCCGTTGGAGAAGGGTGCGGGTGAGATCGGGCAGATCTGAATAGACCGCCCAGTGCAAAGCCGTATCGCCGAAACGATTTTTAGCGTTGGGGTTGATGGTGCCCTCCAAGAAGACATGCACTTGATCTTTGTCACCCCGCATGATGGCCAATACAAACGCTTCGTCGCTATAGGGCATCAATTTCTTGACCGCTGCTTCCATTTCGGGTGCCGGACTGGTGTTGCAAGTGACCAGCAACAGACCAATCCATAGAAAGCGCGGTTTCTTCAAGATAGGTTCTCCTTTTTTCTCCACTTATCTCATTTCGCATTGTCGATTGAGATGTTTCGGATTGTTTGAACGTTTTCCACGGTTTGCGCAACTATCTGTCGTCTTCTCCTAAAAACGCCCGCCCTTTATGTCTCAATACTCTCATCCAATCAAAGATCCTAAGTGGTTTAAATTAAAAGAATTGTATTTGCCAGTCGATTTGCTCAACGAAGGGCGCGATGGGTAATCTCAGATCCATCAGTTAAGGAATCGAAATGAACATTTTTTGTTAACGCCATTCAGGTTCAGGATCATTGAGTGTTTTCGGTCCGGTCCCTGAGGGTGGTTAATCACTGTTCAATATGAATGCCATGACGCACGCACCCTCAAGGCGTTCAGGCAAGAATTGAAACGTGCCTTGATGATTCATGTCGTTCGGTAAAGTGCGACTTTTTGTTGCCGGCTGACTTGTCCTCATCGAATTTGGAACTTATTGTGAAGATAAACCAAAGTGGAGAGTCCTATGCGCAGATCGTTGTGGGTGTCGTGGTTGGCAGTATTTTCATTCAGCCAGTCTGAACCACCTGATACTGAGATTATCCAACCTAAAGGCGAGTTGCATATCGTCAAGGGACAGTCGTTCCACTTTATGGGCAATGGAATTGGGCCTGAAGGCCTCAGTTATGCTTGGGAGTTCTGTGCGGATTTCGATGCCTGTCTGATGACTGGCCAGGAAGTGGACTTTTCTTTCGAAGAAGCGGGTATCTATGAAGTTATTTGCTATGCATCCAATCAAGGACTGGAGGATCCAACCCCTGCTCGTGTAACCGTGCATGTTTATGATCAGAACGTGATGCCACGGATCAATATTCAAGAGCCACCCTTACGTGATTCAGTGGCTTATGTGGGTGATACCGTCTATTTTCGCTGCGAAGCGACAGATGAAGACGACAACAGCCCATCGGTCTTTTGGACGTTTGCCCATGATCCGAATTTCCGTGTGGACGGGCTCGAAATGAACTATCAGATACCTGCGGCGGGCACCTATGTAATTAGTTCGGTTGTGACCGACGATTCCGGTCAACAATCCCGTGATTACCGCATTGTGCGTGCCTATTCCCGCCAGGATGGCGTACCCCCGCTGCCCAGGATCACTTTTCCTGCGGACGGAGCGGCAATTATGTCGGGCGAAAGCATCTCTCTAGACGGCGAGGTGATCGATCCAGACTCTAGTGACGCCACGGTTTCGTGGCTGATCAGCGATGGGCGCCGGTTTGACGGCACGTCAGTGCCATCCATCTCCTTCTCTCGACCGGGTCGATATACCATCTCCATGATAGCCTCGGACAGTCGCGGGAGTCGGACCACATCGGTGAAGTTGTATGTGGTTTCGTCTCTGGATTCAGATACGATTCAGATTGCTCAGCCTGCAACAGACTTGAGACTGCAACCCGGAGATCCTCTCTTTTTGGAAGGTACCTCTGACAACAGCAGTATTTACGACAAATTCTTCCGTTGGGAATTGGTTCAAACCGATGGACCTGGGCACCATCGACTGCATCTCTCCACACCGGGAAATGTTTATCTTGAAGAGGGGGAGTGGGACATCACGCTGTTCGCCACTCATCCCGCGTTTGAAAACCAACTGTATCAATCCGAACCACGTCACGTGGTGGTCAAACCAACCACCGATAGTGAATTCAGGAACAACAACACACTGCAAACGGCGGCAACCATCGTGCCGGGTAACTATCGCAACCAAATGATTGCGGCCGATGAGTACTTTGCCTTCAGCGTCAATGCCGGTCAAACGATCATCCTTGAAGTCAATACGCCACAGGCTAAGACCATGGCTTTGGAAATCGGATTGTTGGATGCGCAAGGTAACGAGATCGAAATCATCAAGACTACCGACAAGAGCAGCATCAGGCACACATCTGATCGAACGGGCGTATTTAAGATGCGCGCCCGAGAAACCTCTGATTCGGGTTACCCAAAACGCCCTTTAGACTTTGGCTTTGGGCTCACGGTGTTGAACCCAGCATTGTATTTTCCAGACGTGCATTGGAGTGACCACATGGGCTCGCGCCTTGTCATCGTGAACCCCTTTGAGGAGTCGATCAGTATGGAGTTGGTGGGCTACAACACGGCAGGTAGCCAAATTGGCAGCGTTAGCCTAGACCTAGTGGCCAAGGGCCGACTGTCAGCCTATGTGGACGAGATATTTGGTTCTGCGGCACCTTTGGTGTCATGGCTGCGTGTGGATGCGACCAAAGCGGTTGGCGGTATCTGTATTTCGGAAACCAGAGACGGTCTAGAGGCTTACGCCGTCTCAGGTAGCACGGCACTATCGCGGGATTTGTATATTCCGCATGTCGCTCAAGCAACGACTCAATGGTATACGAGGGGCGTGGTAGCCAACGGTTATACGGAACCTACCAGTTCGGTTTTGATGTCTGAAGCACCACCCAAGATGCTCGACTTCTCCCAACCCCACTCCAAGATCGACTTTGATTTTGTCGAACTGTTTGGTGGCTCACTTCCGGCGGGGGTTGCTTGGGGTACCTTTGTGGAGAGTGCCCGTGAAATGAAGCTTGCTGCCGTGGAGGTTTTTGGAAAAAAGGACGGTTCCCGCCAGGTGGCTGGCCTTACCCTATCGGATGCGCGACAAGACAACCCCAACTTCTTCTTTATCAAGCAGAACCTGTACTTTACGCACATCGCGCGCGATACGGCCCAGTTCTGGACGGGGATTGCGCTTGTTAATGTGGGCATGGCCCGACGTTCCTATATCGTCTATGCCTACGACTCTGCAGGTAAGGTTGTGGGTCAACAGGTTCGCTCGGTCGATACGGGCCAAAAAATTGTCCAGTTGGCAGCTGATTTTTTGGACGGTGTGGCCGATGTGACGTCCGTCGATTGGGTCATGATCGAAGCTGATGAAGGTCTGGTAGGTTATGAGTTGTTTGGGACGCTCGATAACAAACGTCTGGCAGGTATGGAAGCGGGCACGGGTCTCAAAGAATCGATCTGCATGCCGTTCATTGACCAGAGCCTGGGGTACTGGTATGGCATTTCGATCGTAAACGTAGGAACCTCAAATGCCGATGTCACGTTTACGCTTTATGATGCTGGAGGCAATGTGTTGAACACGAAATCTCAACGATTGAGCCCGAAGCAAAAATATGTGAATTTGCTGGCTACGATCTTTGGTACGTTACCCAGCAATGCCGCCTGGGTTGAGTGCAGCAGTTCTGGGGGGCGTCTGACGGGGTTCCAGTTGTTCGGTGATCCTACGTTTGAACGGATGGCAGCCATATTGGCTTTGTAGTGATCATTGATGTGACCAGTCGTCCTCGTCACTTGATCCAGGCGACAAACCAAGTACTTCGCCTTCTAGTTGGCATCCCAACCCTAAGACTGTCCTGTTGGCGTAGGCAAAATAAGAGACGACCTGATTGATCTCCAAAATCTCTCCATCATCCCAACCCTGCTCACGCATGCCAATGACCAGGGTCTCGGAGATGTCACTTGGATGCAGTGTAAGCTCAATAGCATAAGCCAATGCGGTTCGTTGTTTGGGGTCCCAACGGTTGAAATCACGATTGAGAAGATCAGTTTTGATACGCTCTGATTCAGAGGTGTTGCCAATGAGCCTTGCCATGCCCTCTGCATGATGTTCGACACAGTATGTGCAACCGTTGAGGGCACTCACCAGTACGCCCAGCGCTTCAAGGAACCACTTGTCCACCTGATTGGCGGTGTGATGTAGGACTTGCTTGTACAAACCGAGGTGTCCACTGAGTGTGTGAGGTCTCAGTGAGTGGGCTTGGAGGATATTGTCCAACTCGCCATTGGGACCCTTGGTCTGTTCGTACAGAGCACGCAATCTGCCTTGTGCTTGGTTCGGAGGAACCGTCTTAATCCAGGTCATTGGAGTGCTCCTGTTTCATACTCAGTGACCGCGCGCACCAGTTCATCCGCATCGTAAATGGGCGCCTGGCAGCTAAAATTGCGACACACATAAGCCGTTGCTTTATGGCCTTTTGCGCGCTGTTCAGCCACAAAAGGTGCCGAATCCGACAATCCTGGTTTGTGCACCAACACAACGGTCTCTGGCGTGTAAACGCGATTGAGCCGATGCACCATTTCCTCAACAGGCCCGGCTAAGACGACTTCCTTTTTTGGAGCGAAGGCGTACCACAGGGCTGACAACAACTGGGTATGGCCTGAAGGATATCGGCGAACTTGATTCGAGAACGCCTTGAATACGCCCCAGGCTTGGTCACGGTAGTTGGTGTTACCCGTGTAATGCGATAACCACAACAGGTTTTGAGCCATTACAGAATTACCTGAAGGAATGGCACCATCATAAATGTCTTTGTGCCGGACGATTAGGTCTGTGTGATCAGACGCCGTTTGGAAAAACCCACCGCGTTCGAAATCGCCAAATTCGGTGATCACGGTGTCAGTCAACTTGATTGCCGATTTCAAGTGGTCCGGATCATGATTCGCCGCATAGAGCTCCAGGAGCCCCCAGATGGTGAACGCATAGTCTTCCAAGTGGGCAGGGAGACCCGCTTCGCCGTTGCGCCATCGCTTGAGAAGATGCTCGCCAGACATGAGATTGCTGCGAACGAAGAACCACGCCCTTTCAGCGCTCTTGACGTATTCGGGTTCGGCCAACACGCGACCCGCACGAGCGTATGCGGCAATCATCAAGCCATTCCAGTCGGTCAAGACTTTGTCGTCTTTGAGTGGGTGGATGCGCTTTGATCTGTCTACAAAAAGAGACCTGCGTATCTTGTCTATTTTGATATTCAGTTCAGAAAACCCAAGGCCAATCCTCTTGGCAATGAGCTCGGTGTTCTCTTTCAGGTGAGGAATGGATTCGCCGGTCTTGGCACCTGTAGCCTGATCACGAAAATTTCCGCCCGGTATGATCTGAAAGAGATCGCAAAAGAGTTTTGCATCTTCAGCAGACAGTGTTCTCGACACCGACTCAGGCGTCCAAACATAAAACTTGCCCTCTTCACCTTCGCTGTCCGCATCTTCAGCAGAATAAAATCCACCCGCGGGATCGGTCATGTCTCGCGACACATAGGTGAGCACGTCACGGGCAATTTGCGCGATGGCTTCATCATGGGTTACCTGAAAGGTTTCCAGGCATGCGATGACCAATAATGCCTGATCGTAAAGCATCTTTTCAAAGTGAGGGAGCAACCAGTTGTCGTCCGTTGCGTAGCGGTGAAAACCAAATCCTACCTGATCAAAGATGCCTCCGTTCCTCATGGCTTTTAGCGTGTGTAATACCATCTCAACGCCTACATGTGAGGACTGAGACCGAGCCATGCGCAATAGGAAGGTGAGGTTGTGAGGGGTAGGGAACTTTGGCGCTTGGGAAAAGCCACCGTATTGTTTATCGTATCGTGCTTCCAATTGCGTGAAGGCTTCTTGTAGAAGTTCTCTGGGAAGCATGTCACCGGTTGGGATTTGCGTGACTTGTTGCAGATGTTGTGACATCCGTTCGGCGGCCTGGTTCAACTGCAAGCGTTCATGAGACCAGAGTTCGTGAATACGTGGAAGCAAATCCATCATGCCTGGACGATTGTAATGACCCAATTTTGGAAAATAGGTACCCACGAAAAAGGGCTTTAGGTCGTGATTCAGTATTGCGGTTAACGGCCAACCGCCGCTTCCCGTTGCGGCCTGACATGCGGTCATGTAAATGGCATCGATATCGGGACGCTCTTCCCGATCCACTTTGACCGCCACAAAATACTGGTTCAACAAAGATGCGACCTGTGGATCTTCAAACGACTCGTGCTCCATGACGTGACACCAGTGGCAGGTGGCGTATCCGATGGATAGGAAAATGGGCTTGTCTTCTTGTTTGGCTCGATCGAATGCCGCTTGGCCCCAGGGATACCAATCCACTGGATTTGCCGCATGTTGTAACAAATAAGGACTTAACTCGAAGACCAATCGGTTCCAGTTAGGGCCCCCGTCAGGAGGTAACTGGGCACGTGTTTTCGGAGAGGGGAGTGTGGGTCTCTGTTGGCTCATTAACAATCCACAAATGAAGAAACACAGCACCATCGGACGCATGAACACATCTTAGCACTCACTTTATTCGGCATCGTTCCACTGGATCGAGTAGAGATCCAAGCGACGATCCCTCAGATTGCGGACGCTGCCTTGATGTCTGAGCTTCTTGATCAGTTCCAAATCCAAGTCCACCATCAATGTCATTTCGGTGTTGGGTGTGGCTTCAGCCACCGTTGCATCATGCGGAAAAGAGAAATCGGACGGACTGAACACGGCCGACTGGCTGTATTGAATATCCATGTTGGAAATTTTCGGGATGTTACCCACGCTGCCCGAAATCACGACAAAACACTCGTTTTCAATAGCACGAGCCTGAGCACATCGGCGCACGCGCAAATAGGCGTTCTTGGTGTCGGTCCAGTATGGAACGAAAATGATGTTGACGCCTTGTTCGGCCAATAAGCGCGAGAGTTCCGGAAACTCAATGTCGTAGCAAATAAGAATTGCGATCTTACCCACATCAGTTTGGAAGACGTTCAGTTTGTTGCCGCCTTTGAGCCCCCAGTACTGAATCTCATCAGGTGTGACGTGCAGCTTGTATTGCTCGTCCCAGGTACCATCACGTCGACACAGGAACGACACGTTGTAGAGTGAGTGATAGCGGTATTCAGGCATGCTGCCACTGATGATGTTGATGTTGTAATCAATGGCCAGCTTGATAAATCGCTCGCGGATTTGAGCGGTAAAACCCGAAAGCGCGCGAATAGCGTCTGCGTCGCTCATTTCTGCGAACTGTGCCATTAACGGCGCATTGAAGTATTCGGGGAACAGGGCAAAGTCAGCATTGTAATTGGCCATCACATCAACAAAGTATTCCATCTGATCGAACAGGTCATCCAGCTTGGGCATGGTTCGCATTTGCCATTGGAGCGCGCCCACGCGAACCACGGACTTCTGGGTACCAATGAGGAGGGGTTTGGGCTCGTAATAGATGTTGTTCCATTCCAGCAACACGGCGTAGGTGTGACTTTGGACATCTTGCGGCGAGTAGTCCTTTACCAGACGCCGTACGTGAAAGTCGTTGGCCAGTTGAAAGCTGAGGATAGGGTCACGAATCTCCTTTTGTCGGACCCTGTCTATGTAACGCTGGGGCGTAATGCTCTTGGCGTATTTGTTATAGCCAGGTATGCGACCACCCACCAACATGCGTCGCAAATTGAGGTTTTCGCAGAGCTCTTTCCGCGCGTCGTAGAGTCGCCTTCCCAGACGCATGTCCCGGTAGGTCGGGTCTACGAACATGTCCAGACCATAGAGTGTATCTCCACTGGGATCATGGGTTGTCAGGTAGCCGTTGCCTGTGATTTGTTCGTAGGTGTGATCATCACCAAACTTCTCGTAGTCGACTATCAGGCTTAGCGCCGCTCCCACCACCTGACCTTTGTCTTCAATACAAATCTGGCCTTCCGGGAAACGGTTGATCTGAGAGGTGAATTGGCGTTTCTGCCAAGGTCCCATATCGGGGTAGACCTTCTTCATGATGGCCGCGACACCGTCATAGTCGCTGGCTTTCAAGTTCCGCAGGATGAGCTGATGCTCAAGCGTTTTCTTCTTTTTTGATTTGGTGGGTTTCTTGGCCATGGCTCCTCAGTTTTGGGGAAGTCGATAAATTTGGGGTGGGTCAAAGGTCCATTCAGGTGTGATCAATATGCGGGTCACGGGGCGATACCAGGGCCCCTCATCACCTTTGAGAATATGGATTTGTTGTGCAGGCATGTAGGACTGTGCGAGCAAAAAGACACTTTCACCCAAGTCGTTCTGAGCCTGGTCCACCACCAACACGGCGTGTCCGGGGAATCCAGGTTGAATCACCACATCGCCAATGGTCATGTCTCCGGCCTCCACACGCGGCAGTTGGCGTGAAAGCGATGCGGTACCCGCATAAATGAACACGGTTGTCAGGAACCGCCTGAAATTCGCATAGCTCTCATCCGGTCTGGCTTTATTGTGCCATTCTACATGTGCTTGTTTCACGGTGGGTCTTAGGCCCTGAGACCAGTCCCGCCAGGTGCAGGTGTCCCCACTTGTGAAGTCGTAACTGATCAGATCGAATGCTTGAGCTTGGAAGAGGTATTCGGCGTGCAATCTTATGACCGCATCAGCGCATTGTTGCAGGTTGGCATGACCCACATCGATGTCAATCACCGCAAAATGGGCATTCTGATTGCGTTTGAGGGTTCCGTTGTACAGATGGACCGGGGTGCCGCCCGGGAGCAGTGGGAGCATGCGCAGCCACGAGCCAAATGAGCCGTCCTGCAGCGGTAACCGGATGTATCCTGAGGGCGGTTCGATGTCAGATACTTGTCTCTCAATAGGCTGATGTTCCCAATGGTATGGCTGAGCCTGCAGGCACATGCAAAGCCACAATAGGGTTAATCCTCGCAAAATGGGTCCTCCCGGTCTGGGTCAGCCTGAGTGCCGGAATCCACGTCCACCCAAACAAATCCATCCTCTAGCTTAACCCGATAACACATCAGGTCGTAGTGAGACCCGACATCGCTAACCCCGTCGCACAACCGGAAACGCCAATGGTGGAGGGGGCAATAAACGACACCCTGGGACACCCTGCCTTGATGCAAGTCACCTTCTTGATGAGGACAACTGTTGTCGATGGCAAAGAGCCCATCAGCCGTGTGAAAAATCCCTAGATACGCGCCATCCACCGAGCAACCGTGACTGGCGCCCAATGGGAGATCACTAATGGGGCATACCTTAGTCCACAACGTCAAATGCCCATGTTTGCGCGGCTCCTTTTTCGCGATCAAAGAGCAATAGAAATCGAGAACTGACTGAAAGCCCATCGGCAAAGAACGGTGCACGGAACAGATCAAAGGAATCAGATCCATGAGTGAACCGCATCAAGTATGTTAGGCGATTCCCAAAGTCGACGTACATCACCCAAAGTCGATCCTCGGATACTTCGATGTCTACGGCATAGACGTCCCCCAAAAGCGTCGTATCCAACTCAAAGAGGTGATCGATGATGCCGTCTTCCCGGTAGCTGGCAATTCTATTACCCGCCAAATTCACAAATTCAAACGTCCAGTCCTGTCGAATAGCGACGCAGCCGCTGCGAAACTTGATGGGGTCATCGTGCTCCGGCGTTTCAAAAAAGACATAACTGCGAAACTTCTTGCCTTGCTCGTTCAAGCGAATTAGCGATCGCGGTTGTTGCGGCTGAATCACCAGGGCGTGGTTGCCCGGCCCAATGACAGCGTTTGTGTAGTTGCCAGTTTGAAAGTGATCGATGAGCACACCTTGTCGATTGATGACTTCAATATCCGTTCGATTGTCTTGGCTGATGTAGATGCGATCCTGCCAACATGCCAAACGAGTGGGTCTATTGAGTTGAAGACCCGTTTCGGCAGGACCAAAGATCTCTGTGCCGTACTTGGGATGATTAAATCGCACGATTTGTTGATGGTCCGGAAAACACAGAACCACGTCGTGATCCGGAGTGAGTAGCGCATCGGCCAACGGCTGGTGAAGTTGGGCACCGGGCGGCAGAACCTGATTGCCCATCTGAAACGATAAGCCCCGGGCACGGCCCGGCAATAACAACGGCGGTTGGTGGATCGTGATGCGCGTGGTAGGGATCTCAATGATCTCGTAGGGGACCTCTTCAGCATCTGGAACTGGGGCCTCATCAACAGGGGTCGATGGTTCTTCCGGCTTCGGTCCTTCAGGCTCCCTTTGCGTGCAGGTGATCAACAAGCAAGCAAGCAAAAGCCATTTAACCAAGTGCATGATCGATGTCTGCCAACAGGTCTTCGATATCCTCAATGCCAACCGAGAGTCGAATCAGTCCGTCCACGATGCCGAGTCTTTGACGCACTTCGGGTGGGACTGAAGCATGAGTCATGACGGCGGGATGACATACCAGCGACTCCACACCACCCAACGACTCTGCCAGCGTGAATACGCGGAACCGGCTGAGAATATCTCGTGCGCGGTCTAGATTGGCGACTGAAAAGCTGATAATGGCTCCAAACGAACCCATTTGCGACAACGCCAACTCCCGTTGTGGATAATTGGGTAATCCGGGATACCAAACCTGGTCAACACGGGTGTTTCCGTCAAGAAATGCCGCGATTTCACGAGCATTTGATTCATGTCGATCCATGCGCACAGCCAAGGTCTTAATCCCGCGCAAGGTAAGCCAAGAATCCATGGGCCCCAAGATCGCGCCCGCGGAGTTCTGGATGAAATGAAGCGGTTCTCGCCATTTTTCGTCTCGTGCAACCAGGACACCGCCCACTGAATCGGAGTGGCCGTTGACGTACTTGGTGGTGCTGTGAACCACGAAATCGGCACCTAGCTCTAAGGGTCGCTGCCGATAGGGTGTGGCGAACGTATTGTCCACACACAAGAGCGCACCCTGTTGACGGGCGACCTCGGCTACAGCTTTGATATCGGTCAAGGTAAGCATGGGATTGGTGGGTGTCTCCACAAAAACCAGCTTGGTTTCGGGTCTGAAGGCCGCTTTCAGATTGTCGCTACGAGATGTATCGACATAACTGAATTCAAAGCCAAAACGCTTGAGTATTCGTTCAAACAAACGGAAGGTGCCGCCGTACGTGTTGGCGGTCACTATGAAATGGTCGCCGGATTGGAAAAGCGACATTAACGCGTTGATGGCTGCCATTCCGGAAGAAAAGGCGAATCCGGCGGCACCCTTTTCGAGTGCAGCCATATTGTCTTCTAGCGCTTGGCGGGTGGGGTTCTTTGTCCGCGCGTATTCGTATCCTTTATGTTGGCCCAGCCCCTCTTGCTGGTAGGTGGACGTCTGATAGATGGGTACCATGACGGCGCCCGAAAGCGGGTCAGGCCACTGGCCTGCATGAATGGCATCTGTTGAAAAACCCATCTTAGGACCTCACCAACTTGGTAACCCATTCTTTGCTAAGGTACCGTTCCAAGCCATCGGGTAAGACCGTCAACACCGTTTTACCGGGACCCAGTTCATGACATAACTCGATGGCAGCGTCCAGGTTGGCTCCGGATGACCCTCCTAAAAGGAGCCCCAATTTGAGGGCGGCTTCCTTGACACGCTTAAACGATTGAGCGTCTTTTACCGTCACGATTCGATCAGCCAGATCCAAGTCAAGGGTATCGGGTACAAAGCTATTGCCAATACCCTCCACCTCGTAACTGCCTTTGGGGTCGCCGGCAAAGACGCTGCCCAGTGGTTGGACACACCAGCATTGAGGGGTAGGGTGGTTGTTGCGCAACCAACGTGCCAGCCCAGTAAAGGTACCGCCGGTTCCAGACCCAACCGCCAAACCGTCTGGATAATATCCCAACTGTTCATGAACCTCTGGGCCCAAAAAATGTTCTGCCTGGTCGGGATTGGCGGGGTTCTCAAATTGTTGTGGGATGAAACAATGGCCCGTTCGTTCCGCGTAGTCGTGCGCTTGTTTTATACAACCAGGCATGCCCAGATCCTTGTCAACCAGGACCACTTCAGCGCCCAGCAGCTGCATGCAGACGATTTTTTCTTTGCTCATGCGGTCGGGCACAAAAAACACGGTTTTATAACCTTTCAAGTTGCCTACCAACGCCAGGCCGATCCCCGTGTTGCCGGCCGTTGGCTCGACAATGGTCATGCCCTTCCGCAGTAATCCCGCCTCTTCAGCAGCCTCGATCATGGCCTTCGCCGGACGATCTTTGATACTGCCACCTGGATTAAAAAGTTCGAGTTTGGCCACCAGTCGCGCCGACGCTCGACCGGTCAATGGTGTGCAGTCCAGTAACGGAGTTTTGCCGATCAATTCGATCAATGAATGATTAATATGCATGCCCGTCCTCAAGTGATTCGTTCACTGGGCTAAGTCTACCTTTGGCCATGCTGTTCGGCAAGTATGAGACGGACAAGGGAACGGTACGAAGGAATACACGGCACCCTGGGCGCGATCCCAATAAAAGTCTCACTTAAGCATTGCGCGCGATGTAATTGTGGCGTAAGTTTTGAGTTAGCGGATTCTAAGTTTTAATCCTAGAGGCAAAGAGATGGGTTATAGTCAACCCGATTCTGAACGCTCAATCACTTATTTTTGGGAGGAGTGAGCATGCGATTCACTAAGTTTTTCCTGGCTATCGCACTAGTCGCGTCGTCAAGCGTCGCATTTGGTCAGGGTATTACAACGGCTTCCATGAATGGAACCGTGACCGATGAGAGTGGTGGCCCCTTACCGGGTGCTGTCATCAGTGCGGTTCACGGGCCAACTGGAACGCAGTTTTCGGCGGTTGCCCGTGAGGACGGCCGTTACAATTTAAGGAATATGCGGGTAGGTGGACCCTACACCGTAACAGCAACCATGACGGGTTTTGCCGCACAAAAGCGCAGTGAACTGTTCCTGCAGCTGGGTGAAGATGAGACCGTCAATTTCAAAATGACCGTTGAAGCCATCGAGGAGTCGTTGGTGGTCGTGGCATCTGCCGATCCACTGATCAACTCGTCGAAGACGGGTGCGGCTGCCAACATTTCGGAAGAGTCCATTGAAACGTTGCCTGCGCTGTCGCGTGGCATTGAAGATCTGGCGCGCACTTCGGCTTATTTCAATGATTTCGATTCCAATGGTGGCGTCAGCTCATTGTCAGTTGCCGGACGCAATAACCGTTATAACAACTTGCTCATTGATGGTGCTGTGAATAACGACCTGTTTGGTCTGGCTGCCAACGGTAACCCCGGTGGTCAAGCTGAAGCACAACCCATTTCGCTGGAAGCGATCAAAGAAGTTCAGTTGGTGATTGCGCCCTACGACGTGCGTCAGGGTGGTTTCACCGGTGGTGGCGTGAACGCTGTCACCAAGTCTGGTTCCAATGATTTCAGCGGATCGGTGTTCCACTTCTTCCGCGATGATGCCTTTGTAGGTGATATTGATGATCGCGAAGTGGGTACATTCGAGGAAACTCAATCGGGTGTATCCGTTGGCGGACCCATTATTAAGGACAAAGTGTTTTTCTTCGCATCGGCTGAGCTGCGCCGCAAAGATACGCCCACCGGTTGGGCCATTCGTCCTGATGGCGATAATTCAGGTACCGGCCAGAACTTTGGACGCTACGATGAAGCGGTTCTATTTACTGAAACATTAAGAAACCGTTATGGCTATGAGCCAGGCAGCTTCGACGAGCAGACGCGCAACACGGACAGCGATAATTACTTTGTCCGTATCGATGCCAACCTGTCACCGGAACATCGCCTCACGTTCCGTCACAACTACATCGACGCTGAAAACGTGATCCTGTTCCCGGGCAGCTTCACCTATAACTTCCCCAACAATGGTTATCTGTTCCCCAACGAGACAAACTCGACCGTGGTGCAGTTGAACAGTACCTTTGGCGATATCTATAACGAATTCCGTTTGAGCTATCAAACCATCAAGGACCGTCGTACAGGTTTGGGTGAGCCTTTCCCGTGGATCGAAATCGAGAACCTTCCTGGTGGTGGCGAGTTCGAAGTGGGCACGGAGCGTTTCTCTACGCGTAACGCCCTGGATCAGGACATCATCGAGATCACCAACGATTTGACGTTCTTCCGCGGTGCACATACGTTTACGGTGGGCACGCACAACGAACTGTTCACGTTCGACAACCTGTTCATTCGGGAAGCCTTTGGTGCTTACCAGTTCAACAGTCTGGACGATTTCGTGAATGGCTGGGTGGAGCAGTTTGATTACAGCTTTTCGGCCACCAGCGACCCCAACCAGTCCGCCAAGTTCGATGCTCAAATGCTGGGCTTCTACTTCGGTGACCAATGGGCCGTCAATCCAGATTTCAACCTGACGCTGGGTCTGCGGCTGGACATTCCTCTGTTCCCAGACGATCCCAGCCGAAACCCGCAATCGGAAGCCGAGTTCGGTTACCGCACAGACGAAACTGCCAGTGGCAACGAAGTCTGGTCACCTCGTGTAGGTTTCAACTGGGATATCAACGGTGACACGGTGCATCAATTGCGCGGTGGTATCGGTATCTTCTCCGGTCGTACGCCTTATGTTTGGATTTCCAACCAATACGGCAACACCGGAATTGATTTCCAACGCGTTCAGGCTCGTGTGAGTGGTGGTGTCAGCGAAGACAACCACATCCCCTTTGAGCCCGATCCGTTCAATCAACCCGAAACGATTCCCGGTGTTCGAACTCTGACCAACGAAATCGATCTGATCGATCCGGATTTCGAAATGCCGCAATTGCTGCGTGCCAATATCGCCTACGATACCAAGTTGCCTTTCTACAACTTGATCGCAACGGCCGAGATTCTCTACAGCAAGACGGAAAACGATATTCTGTATCAAAACCTCAACCTGGTCGAAAATTCAGAACGCGCGTTTGACGGTCGACCCACGTACGGTCGTGTTAACTCGAACCTCACTGATGTGATTTTCCTGACCAACCACAGCAAAGGGGATCAGATCTCCTACAACCTGAAGTTGGAACGTCCCTTCATGGACAACTGGAATGCTTCGGTCAGCTATCTGTACGGCGAGTCTGAAACGCTCAACGATGGTACTTCTTCACAAGCGGTATCCAACTGGCGCTTCAACGAAGTCACCGGCGATCCGAACAACCCAACCCTGGCACCTTCAGACTACGATGTGGAACATCGTTTGAACGCCACTTTCGCCTATCGCTTTGCCTCTAATACATTGGTTTCCTTGTACTACAACGCCCAGTCGGGTCGTCCGTACTCAACCGTGTTCAACGGCGATGTGAATGGTGACGGTCAGTTCAGTAACGACCTGTTGTATGTTCCTGCCAGTGCCGACGAAGTGATCATTGATCGCGGTACTTGGGAAGAGTTCAACGCGTACATTGAAGCCGATGAAGGTCTGCGCAACGCTCGGGGTTCCATCGTGGAACGCAACGCAAGTCGCGAGCCTTGGCGCCATGCCCTTGATCTGCGTTTGGCCCAAGATGTGAAGTTCAGCCGTTATAAGTTCCAGATTACGCTGGACATCTTCAACTTTATGAACCTGATCGATGACAACGCCGGTCGTGTGCGTTACACCGTGAACAATGCTGTTTCTCCGATTCAGTATCGCGGTGTGGATGATGCAACTGGCAAGCCCATTTATCGTATCCAGTTCAGTGATCCAGACGCCCGTTTCCAAACGGACGATCTGCGTTCACGCTGGCGCGGTCAATTGGGTCTTAGATTCTCGTTCTAAACCTCTAACCATCAAGAAAGAAAGGGGAGCCATGCGCTCCCCTTTTTTAGTTGACCCAACCCTTCCGGCTGTCTACAATCAACGTCGTTCGACTCATGCGGAGGAATGGCTGAGTGGTCGAAAGCGGCGGTCTTGAAAACCGTTGACTCGCAAGGGTCCGTGGGTTCGAATCCTACTTCCTCCGCCATTGTCGCATCAGGAGAGGTGCCGGAGTGGCCGAACGGGGCTGCCTGCTAAGCAGTTGCACCCATTACGGGTGCCCAGGGTTCGAATCCCTGCCTCTCCGCCAGTTACCGAAGACCTCGAGGCAAACGTCTCGGGGTTTTCTTATTTGGGGGGCAGGGACGCCACAAATCGCAGGCTCCACTGCAGCCAGTCGTCCAGCTGTTTGCCCTCGAGACCTTTCGCTGCCACATAAATCATCCCAGTCATGGGGCGGCCCGTGAAGTCCATCTCCCTAGCGTGGGGTTGCTGTAGGGCATCACGGTATTGGTCTTTGCCTACCCGCAACATCAGTCGGTCTTCTACCACACCGCAACACATATGACCACAAACCATAAAACACAGTCCACCGAACATCTTGCGTTCGGAAACTCCTGCCTCCGTTCCCAGTGCCTCCCTGATTCGTGCTGCTAGGTTTAGGTCGTAGGCCATATTGGTTCCCCAGATGGTTCTTTTCAGCATCATACCGGTGAACTTGTGAATTGCGAAAAAAGATTAAACTTTCTTTCGAGATCATCCGTTATAGACATATAGAGTAGGGAACTAACCAATCCCGTATTCACCAGATATTAAGAACTTTCTCCTCCATGACACTGGCCGGCTTCAAGCCGGCCTTTCTTTTAGTCCCAAAGAGACCTCAATGGCCAATTCCTGTATATTTGGAGCGAGGTGAACCATGGAACGGGAACAGATTCGAGTGGTGGGCATAAGTGGAAGCTTGCGGCCCGGTAGCTTTACCAAGAAGGCGGTTATGCTTGCCCTGAAAGGCGCGCAAGAGCAGGGCGCTGAAATTGAATATTTCGACCTGGCCACTTGTCGTGTAGCCTGTGATGGCAATACCGATGACGATGGCTACCCAGAAAGCGTCAATCATTTGCGTCAGACCGTGAAGAACGCTCATGGTCTCATTGTGGGTACCCCCGAATATCACGGCAGCTTCAGTGGTGTGCTGAAGAATGCGCTCGACTTGATGGGCTTTGACGAAGTCCAAGGTAAGATGATCGGATTGGTTTCAGTGGCGGGTGGTGCCATGGGCGGCATTGGCGCTTTGGCCAGTCTCCGAACCATTGGTAGACACTTACATGCTTGGGTCGTTCCGCATCAGGTAGCTATCCCATTCGCCAGTCAGGCTTTTGATCAAAACGGCGAACTAAAAGACACCAAGCTTCGGGAACGCGTGCTTGAAGTGGGCCGCCAGGTCAGCCAGTTTTCCTATCTACATCATTCGGCAGCCGCTCAGAAATTTCTCAAAGCCTGGCAAGAGGCTACACCGAATCCCGGAGGAGAACACGCATTCTAATGAAGCTCACCCGTGCCAACTTTCGCATACCAGAAGACCTGAGCTACCTAAACTGTGCCTATCTGTCGCCCCTCCATAAGGACGTGGAACAAGCTGGTCTAAATGGGCTGGCACGCAAGCGTGAGCCATGGCGGATTAGTGCGGATGATTTTTTTATAGAATCAAACCAGGCGAGGGAGCGATTTGCCGCACTTGTTCACGGCGACGCATCTGGTGTTTCCATCTTGCCGTCTGTGAGTTATGGCATGGGTGTGGCTGCCCATAATCTGCCGATGGGTGAAGGTCAACACGTACTTGTGTTGGCTGAACAGTTCCCTTCCAATTACTACCCATGGCAGGAACGTGCAGGGGCACAAGGCGCATCTATTCGCGTGATTGATCGACCCAAATCGGGTAATTGGACCGATGCCATCTGCCGGGCCATTGACGATCAAACGGCGGTTGTGGCCTTACCCCACTGTCATTGGACCGATGGACGGTTATTGGATTTGGTTCGTATTTCGGCTGCATGCCGACAACACAACGTCCCTTTGGCGCTAGATGTCACTCAGTCCTTAGGGGTGCTTGATCTGGACGTGAACGTGATCAAACCCTCATTCGTGGTAAGCGCCGCGTACAAATGGTTGTTGGGTCCCTATAGTCTTGCGTTCATGTGGGTCGCGCCCGAGTTAAGGCAGGGCAAACCCATCGAGCATAATTGGTTGGCCCGAAAGGGCAGTGAGCAGTTTGCAAAGCTTGTGCATTATCGCGAAGACTTACAGGGCGATGCCCAGCGATTCGATGTGGGGGAACGCTCCAATTTTGCGCTGCTGCCCATGGCGATCGCTGCGCTTGACCTGATTCTGGCGGAAAGAGAGAGGATCTGGTCAGGTATCAAAGGCCTATCGGATCAGCTCATTCAAGGCGCTCGGCGCAGAGGTTTTCTACTGAACGACCCGCTTGAAAGGGCTCCTCATCTTTTAGGGCTTCGATTTGACGGGGAATTGCCGTCAGATCTCCCGCATGTTTTGGCTGAAAAACGGGTGTTTGTAAGTGTTCGCGGCAACGCGATCCGAGTCGCACCGCATCTCTACAATGATGAATCCGACATCGAAAAGTTTTTTGCCGCCCTTGATGGCGTGCTGTGAATCGGCATTCTTAAGACTTGGCTCGTGATAAACTTTTCACCATGAGTGACTGGTATTACTATCAACGAGCCGGGGAGCTAAACCGAACCTTGAAAAAGGCGATCCCTGTCGACATGATGAAGGCATTGCATGCCAAGCAACCGATCCGACATTTCGCGGTGGCCTTGCGCCAGTTTGCCTTGCTTTTGGGTCTGCCTTGGTTGATTTATCTGGTTGGTGAGTCGCTGCTTTGGTTACCGGTGTCCGTGTTGCTGGGATTTGTGGTGTTTTCATTTTCAGTCTTGTTGCACGAAGTGATTCACAAGTGTGTGTTCACAAAAGATCGCAGAGGATGGAGTGCCTTCTTGGGTTATGTGTACGGGCTGTGTTCCGGCTTGGCTGCGGCTCAGTTTGAACGCTGGCATATGGATCATCATCAACAACTGGGCAGCGCAGAAGCCGATCCAAAACGCCACTACCTTTCTCCCAAAAGGCATGCTCGCTGGTACAAGCTTTTGTATTGCACGCCTGTTTTGTTTCCCATCTATTTCAAAGCGGCAGCTCAAGCTGCAGCGGGTTATCCCAAAGACTTGCAACGAAAAATACGCTTTCAGCGATTGAGCGTGATCGCCATTCACCTGTCCGTGTTGGGTGGGTTTGCCTGGATTGATCCCATATTCGCTGTGCGAGCCTACGTCATCCCGGTTTTCTTCGTGTTTCCTATCGCCTTTACGCTTAACCGATTGGGCCAACACTACGTCATTGAGCCCAACGATATTGCGCAGTGGTCCACGCTCATGAGGCCCAACCCATTGTGGAATTTTTTGTTTATTTATTCCTCATACCATCTGGAGCATCATTATTTCCCAGCGGTTCCTTTTTACAAATTAAGAGCATTGCAGCGGGCACTTGACCCCTTCTACGCTGAAAAAGGTGTTCCCCACTATTCATACAGCCAATTGGTCTGGTATTGGTTTGTGAGGAATCACAAACCGCACACGGCGGTAGGCGCATGACGCGGATTACGGCGATTTTCGCGGCGGTGATGGTGGGACTCATGCTGATAGGTATCGCTGCGCGAATATTTAGGGACCTACGCGCTTTGGACCGAAACAAGGACGATCAAGATCAGGATTGATTTGGCTCCAAGGCCTTCCAGTTGAGAAATGGGATCAAAGCCATGCCGGGAATGGTGCAGAGGGTGACGAGAACAAAAAAGGTCACGTACCCGAATCCCGAAATCATGTAACCACTGAGGGCACCTGCGACCATCATGGCGAGGGCCATCAAACCGGTTGCGATGGCGTAGTGTGCAGTGCGGTAAGGCCCACGCGATACGTACATTAGAAACACCATGAATGCAGAAAACCCCAGGCCATAGCCCAGTTGTTCAATGCCGATCAAGGCATACACCACGACAACGGGTGGTTTGGCGACGGCCATGTAGACATACAAAAGATCAGGCAGGTTCATGGCCAGCGCCAACGGCCATATGGTACGGCGCAGTCCGTACACAGATATCAGCCAGCCACCGCCTATGCCGCCGATAATCAAGCCAAATAGGCCCAAAACGGAGTATCCGAAGGCGTACTCTGCATCCGTCAGTCCCAGGTCGCGCAGCAAAAATACGGAAGCCATGCGAACGAGAAACGCTTCGCCGAAACGATATAGAAGGATGAAGGTAACGATTAGTCCAATTTGAGGCTGTTTGAAAAATGAAATGAATATCTTGGCGCCTTCACCCAACCCACTGCTGGTTCGCGCCACTTGTACATCTGATGGAGGGCGGGGCAGTATCCATGCGTGATAAACCGCAAGCAACAAGACAAGGACGCCCACCCCGAGAAAAACGAGAAACCAATTCTGGGCGGTTGCTTGCCGTTGTCGGGAAAGGAACTCATTGCATTGGGCAAGTGTTCTTTCGGCCCATGCCTGCTTTTCAGGCTGTATCTTCTCGATAAACTCGGCTCTGGTTGATTCGGCGATGTCTTCTGTCGGCTTCTTCGACTTCATGGCTGCCTTGGTTCGCTTCTTGATCTCGGCAGCTACGGTCTTTTCAAAGTCCTCAGTGGATTTTGCGGCCAGATTCTTGGTGCGGTTGGCGCGATTGGCCAAACGGACCACGCGATCTACCAGCTCTAGTCTAAGAATATGGGCTGCCTTTTCAGGTCCGCCGTCTCCGATTTTGTCCTTCACTGTTTCGTCGGCCAGCACCCAGTCATCAACATCAGAGGCTTCCATGTGGTGGTCAATGGCCAGGATGCTGCGTGCCTGATCAAAGATCTGGTCGCCGCCACGTTTGAGCGCATGAATCTCCAGCATACCAGCGACAAATACAAGGAACCCTTGGGTGAACATGAACCCCAAACGCCATGCAAAGCTTCTGATGCCTGAAAAGAAGGCTTGATGCTTCTCACTGAGTGCATGGAGGTAGTACCCGTCTGTGGCGATGTCGTAGGTAGCTGAGACGAAGCCACACACGGCAAACACGACCAACGACCAGCCAAATGCGTGTTGCGATCGAAACGCAAAAGCCACAATAAATAAGCAAGCGGCTACGGCAACGGTGCTCCAAAGATGCCAGGCGCGGCGGGTGCCCACCCAATCTACGAGCGGACTCCAAAGCGGTTTGATGACCCAAGGCAGGCTAATCAAACTGGTCATAACGCCAATAGCTTCCTCGGATACGCCCAATCGCGTGTAGATCACCACCGAAAGGTAGTTGACAGCCACATAGGGTATGGCTTGGAGGACATATTGGCTGGGTACAAACAACCAGGGTTTTGACGTCATCCAGGTTTGCCCTTGTTCTTGGCGCTATCCATCAATTGACGTAAATCGAGTCCCGTCATGTGTACGGCTGGACACATTTCACGGATGCGTGATCGCAGCCGAACCCCCAATCGATCGGATAGGAATGGACCACTGGCGCCTTCGTCCAATTCGTCGGGAAAATTGGTCGTGATGATGGTGGGCAACATGGACCCATATCGTTCGTTGAGTAAGTAACCCAAAATATCTTGGACCCACGTAGTGTTGTCACTGGCTTGGGCACCTAAATCGTCCAAACACAACACTTTCGCCTTAACCAAAGGTTCCAAGATATCGCTTTCACGCAGCTCGGAAGACCCATAGCTGTAACGCAACTGGCGGAACAGCTGCGTGTACTCCACGAATCGGACGGGCGAAACCCCAGCGTAGACCAGGTCGGTCAAGAGCGTGGCGGCCATATGTGTTTTCCCGGTGCCGCAGGGGCCGCGCAACATGAAGCCCGGAGTTGGAATGGATTCGTCTTTCGTTTGAAAGGCCTTCAAGTAGGTTTCATAGCGTTCTCGGCAGATAGCCAAGGCTTTTTTCTGTGACATCTTGCAATGGCGTAATTCGAGGGCGTCGCCTTCGCTTAAGCCGCGTGCGTAAAAGCCCTCGGCCTCCTTGAAAGGGATCCTACCGTCCGCTGGAGCATCTAATAGGGAATACTGTTGGTATTTCTGAGGAATGCCACTAGCACCTAATTCCGCGTGGATCTGCTTCATGCGTTGACACGAGCAAGCCACGACGATTTCATAGATACCTTCAGTTTTGGTGGAAAAACCACGGCCGTTACAAAGAGGGCAGGTCATAGGTGTCAACTCAAGGCGGTAATCCGCGGAAGTTCGAAATGATAACGTACCACATCGCGCCACATTCGCGCTTTTAAACTGGGATCATCGGAGTCGGTAAGAAGTTCATCGAGTTCTTTCTCGAGTTCACCGCGCGACTCTGAATCGAGGCCGGCTTCACAACGATCAATGAGATGCTGATCCAAGGTGAGCAAGGCCGTTTCTATCTCTTCCAATGTGACCATGTTTGCCACATCAATGGACTTGAGCTCATCGGCTACCGACAAGATATCAGCTTCGCATGCGGAATAGTCTCTGGCGGCCTGATTGAGCCGACGTAAAATTTGGTTGATCTTTTTGGTAATCTCACTTTGAGAGTTGCCTTCGTCCATGCCGACATGCAGCTCCTGGTACGACTTGAACCCCCTTTGGACGTCTCCATCTGCATGGGAAAGAAGGTAGGGCCGTTTGGTTTTGGACTTGCGGTCCACAAACCCATCAATGGCACGTGTCACCACCGCGAGAGGGATTCCCTGTTTGAACCATTGGTCTATCGCCTCAAACTCGATGGGCGAGACGATGATTTGGCGTTGGCGCTTGAGGCACCAGTGCAGTTCTACCTCGCGGTAGTAGCGACCGTAAGGGTCGGAACTCAACTGACCTTGGCACCCAATGGCGTGCCTTCAGGTACAGTAACAAGCACGGGTACCGCGCCTTCGTTGGCCCCTGTGGCAGCCAGCACCATGCCATTGGATTCGAGACCCATCAGTTTTGCGGGGGCCAAATTGGCAACGACCACGACCCGGCGGCCTACCATTTCTTCGGGCAGATACCATGGCGCTAATCCGGCAAGGATCTGGCGTGTCTCAAATCCCAGGTCCACGTCCATACGCAATAGCTTCTTGGATTTGGGTACTCGTTCGCAGGTCATAATCTTGGCAACGCGCAAGTCAACTTGCAGAAAGGTTGGAAACTCAATCACAGCTACTTCGTCACTCATGGTGAACTCCTGCCAGGCTTCATTCAAAGACAAAATCGGAGCCTAACATATTTGGCTGGGGTGGTCACCCGTACAGCAGATCAAAATAGGCGTCGGCAATGAGGTCATCATCAGAAATACTCAAGCGAGCCATCAGATCTTCGGTGATGGCTTTCGCCTCGTTCTGGGTCTGATTCGGTGCCATAACCACTTCCAGTTCCAAGAACTTCCCCAGACTCTTTACCTCATCAATATGGATGCGGGTTTGTCCGATCTTAAGTAGGCACCTGCGTTTTTCGACGACCCCTAATACGCGATGGTCCCTCAAAAATGAATCGACATCTTCGATCGGGGTTATGACGTACTGCGAATATTTGGGGCCCGGCTGATTGGACCGGTGATAGTGGATCAAATGAGCGCGACCGCTTTCTACCCGTAGTTTCAGTCGTCCCGTGTCTGTTGCCAAAAAATAATCACGCTGGTCAAGCGTGACCGCTGGGCCGTCCGCTAGGGCCTGTGCACGTCGTACTGATTCATCCGTGCGCAAATACGCCTTGATCTCGATGTTTCCAGACATTACTTGCGACCAAAGTCGGCAGGGATCTGGCCCCATCTTCGGGTTTGCCACTTCTTTAGAACCATGCTCGAGTGAACGCGCAGTAGTCCCTGAATCTTGTGCACCATTCGTACAATCACGTCTCGTTCGTGAACGGTTTCGCCGATCCGACCTGTCTGAATCCAACCTAGTGCAATCTTCGAATCGGTCCACAAGATCTTTTCACCTGTGCGAATGGCAAATTGAATCATAGCGCCGACCCCTGCTAACTCTGCAAAGTTATTGGAATGAACGCCCAGATGTTTGTGCTCAAGGACTGTTCCATTCAAATCCGTAATCTGGTATTCGCAAGGCCCCGGATTTCCACGGGTACCTGCATCGGAGCAGATTCCCTTGGTTGGGTAGTCTGCAGGTCGAGTCGGGCTCTTGTTGATGGATCGGATCAATTTGGCCAACGCCTCCGCTTCCGTAGCGCCGCCTGCAAAGCGAACGTTTCGACCATGGACGAATGACTCACACTCAGACCAGGTTTGAAATGATTTATACGTATCGGGCTCGATCTCCACCAAATAGACCTTGTTCTTGTTCTTTTTTGCTGCCAAATCAGTAATTCCTGCACGTTATGGTTGGCCATTGGATGACCTGCGAATCGGCTCACTATCTTAGCGGATTCGTGATCCGTTTTATCGATTGAATGGTTGTACCGTTCGCAAAGCTTGCCGCTCTGTATCTGCATATGTGAGAATCATGCCGCCTGGGAGGAAACATGGGACTGCTGGATCAATTAGTCGTAAAGACTTTGCCTTTGGTGCCGAAACCAATTGTGGCGCGATTGTCGCGTCCTTACATAGCAGGTGATTCATTAGCCAAAGCAGTGGATTGCGTGAAACGACTCAATGATGAAGGTTTCTGTACAACCATCGATCTATTGGGTGAGTTCGTCACGAGTTTTGACCAGGTGGAAGCTTCGTACAACGGATACGTTGAGACTTTGGAAGCCATCGAAAAGCATGGTTTGGACAGCAATATATCCATCAAACCGACGTTTTTTGGCCTATTACTTGACAAAAAACGTTGCTTTGAAGTGGTTCAGCGCCTAATGGCTCAGACAGCTGCAAAGGGCAATTTCATGCGATTGGATATGGAAGACACGCCCTGTACCACTGCGACCATTGAACTTTACGAGACATTGAGATCCGAGTTCGGTGACAGTGTTGGGATCGTGTTTCAAGCTTATTTGAAGCGGACGCTGGGTGATATCGCTGCAACTACGGCTAAAGGCCCGGCCCACTACCGACTTTGCAAAGGGATTTATGTCGAGCCTGAAGCGTTGGCTTACAAAGGTTACCAGGAAGTTCGAGACAATTTCATGCGGAGCCTGGATGCCATGTTCAAAAGCCGGTCATACGTGGGGATTGCCACCCACGACGACTATCTGATCGAGCAGTCGGAAACGATGATTTCGGAACAATCGATTCCCAAGGATCGCTATGAATTTCAGATGCTATTGGGTGTGCGGGAATCTGTTCGAAATGGCATTCGTGATCGAGGACATAAGATCCGCATTTACGTACCGTATGGCGCCGATTGGTATGGTTATTCAACAAGACGTCTGAAAGAAAATCCCTCTTTGGCCGGGACTTTCTTTAAAGCGATGTTCTTTAATAAATAGTCAGTCTGTATAGACGGTGAGTTGCTCCATCCACATCACAAAATCACGATAGCTTTGTCCTGTAGGATGAAATCGAATGCCCAATTCATAGATGGATCCTGCATCGGTTGGAATCATGCGCGCCCTCACAATCTGACCCGACAACTGAAGCTCTCCCTGCTCAGTTGATACGTGGATACGATGCAAGGCACCATTGATTTTCATCCAGGAACGGGCATTCAACTTACATCCTGTCAAACTGATGTTTTGAATACGTCCCATGACTTGGTCATCAATCGAACTTGGCAAAGGATTGTCGAACTCGACACGCGGTGCTCGATCTACTAGCGTTTTCATAGCGGTCCCCTTGCTCGAGAATTAGCAAGTACGTTGCCAGGACTCGCTGTTTTGATTAATCCAAACAAATAAATGGGTTATGGGTGCATGGAATCGTTGTGGGAGCAGGGTCAACGTCTTGTGGTGGAAAATGCGCTCGGGCTTGGTGCAAAATAATGCACTGTTGTCGTTTGACGAAAAGGTACTTGCGCACCTAATATGATGTCAGGAGGCCGCCATGTACCTACTCATGATGCTCATGGTATGGGGGAGTCCCAACCAGAAAATTGTCTTGTTGGATGGCTCTACGGTCCATGTAGTCAGTGCTCGTTTGGACCACAGCATGGTGTGTTGTGATATGCCAGATGGGTTGCAGATGTTTATGAGCCTGGGCATGGTTGACTGGGAGCGCATGAAGCGCGTCAATCCTGAGATTTTTCTGGCCTTCTTCCCAAATGAATCATTGGAGCCAGCTGAGAAGATTCAGCGGGATCGGAAAAGCATCGTCATCACCAACGACGATCTAAAGTCTATGCCTCAATCCGCCAATCAGCCCCCGCCTTCGATGGTGGCTGACAGTGGCAAGGTGGCGCCTCGCAGAAATGGACCCGTTATTGAAAAGATAGGCGTACCAGGCGAACGCGTGGACATCAGGCAGCATATGGAACAAGACATGACGGTGGTGTTCGATTTTTATGCCGATTGGTGCGGTCCTTGTCGTCAATTGACACCTAAGCTCGAAGCCTTAGCGCGTAAGTATCCAGACAAGATAGCGGTTAAGAAAATTGATATCGTCCGCTGGAACACACCTGTGGCGCAACAATTTGGCATTTCCTCGATACCTTATTTAGAAGTGTACGACGCTAGCGGTAAGAAGATACGGAACGGTAATGGATTTACGGTGCTGCAGTACGTTGAGAAGATGGCGTCCGGCTGGTAACTTCCTCCTAACATAAATCTCACACCTAACGAAAACCTAACATTAGGCGCATGGTGGTCTTACGTTAAGCGCGTACACTCGCCTCCGTGAAACCTGCATAGCGGGTTTCTGCCCAGGGGAAAAATAACACGGAGGGTGACGTGATGAGATGGATTGGAATTGCTGCGATTGCGCTTTCATCAATAAGTGTATTGGCCAATGACTGGCTAGAAGGTTGGAATTTCAAGGGTGATTTGAGGTTGCGTTACGAGGGTACCGACTACGACTCAATCATCGATCCGGATACCGGAGAGAACATAGGTTCCAAGGACAGGAACCGCGGGCGGTTCAGATTGCGTTTGTCCATCGACAAAAAGTTGAGCGATCAATTTTCAATTGGACTGCGATTGGCAAGTGGTGTGGGCGAACCTACTTCCACCAACCAGTCTTTGGACGACGGATTCAGTGGCAAAGAGATATGGATCGATCGTGTTTTTGTATCTTACAAATTCAATCAGGGGCAGTTGAACGCGGGCAAAATCGCGAACCCCTTTGAAACATCTGATATTCTTTGGGACGGCGACGTGAACCCCGAAGGAATCGCAGTCTCGTTTGGAGACAAGTGGTTTGCCCATACAGGCTATTTTATTGTGGAAGAACAGTCGTCTCGTAACGATAGCCAACTGCTTGCGGGTCAATTCGGTGGCCGTTTCAGCCGCGGTCTGGCCGCTATTGGGTACTATCACTACGACGATTTGTCCGATGCGGGTTTGCCTTCTGCTGGCAACACAGCCGCTGCTTCGGATTTCCATCTGCTAGACGGATTTTTCTCATTTAAGTTCTCCGATAAGTTTTCAGGCACGGCTCACGTGGTCCGCAACATCGGCGAAGATGCGCCCGACGATGTGGATGCACAAGACATGGCATACGGCTTGACACTTGCCTATGGCAAAGCCAAAAAGCCGGGTGAATGGGGCCTCACTTACAAGTATGCGCGAATTGAACCCAATGCTGTCCTGGGTGCTTTCGCCGACAGCGACTTTGGCTTTGCGGATCGCGAAGGTCACCGGTTGGGCGGAGCTTACCAAGCGAACAAATGGATGAGCTGGAGTGCCGCTGTCTTTTTTATCGAAAAGGTCACGGGGTCCAATGGAGATTTCACGCGACTTCAGCTCGACTGCAATTTGAAATTCTAAGAATCAGGCAATGCCTGACAGGAGGTTGTCATGCGAATAAAGAACTGGATGCTGATTGGCTTACTTGCTGGCCTTTCGAGCGTAGCTCAGGAACCTGCAAGCGTCGATGAAATGTTGACGAGTTACGTCCGTGTAAGTGGCGTTTCTGGAAACATCAATAGTGTTGGATCGGACACCTTGAACAATCTGATGACTTTGTGGTCAGAGGGATTCAAGAAGCATTACCCCAACGTTGCCATTCAGGTAGAAGGCAAAGGCTCCAGCACGGCGCCTCCCGCTCTGGCTGAAGGCGTGGCACAATTGGGTCCCATGTCACGAAAGATGAAACGCGAGGAAATCGAGAGTTTTGAAACCAAGCTAGGCTTCAAACCTACAGCAATTGGCGTCGCCTTAGACGCACTGGCGGTTTATGTGAACAAGGACAATCCCTTGGAGTCCATGTCACTGGAGCAGGTCGACGCGGTATTCTCGAAGACCCGTAAAGGCGGTTTTCCCGAAGACATCATTACTTGGGGCCAACTCGGTGTGACGGGCGATTTGTCCAAGCAACCCGTGAGCTTGTTTGGTCGTAACTCTGCTTCGGGTACTTATGGTTACTTCAAAGAGAAGGCGCTTTTCAAAGGCGACTACAAAGACAGCGTCAAAGAACAGCCTGGATCTGCCTCGGTGGTCATGGGCGTGACTGAAGATGTGACCGGCATCGGTTACTCCGGTATCGGCTACCAAACATCGGGCGTTAAGACCCTGAAACTGTCCAAAGGCGATGGTGAAGTGTTCGCCGCCAATGCAGACAACGTGCTTTCAGGCGACTACCCACTGGGCCGTTTGCTCTACATTTATGTGGCCAAGAAGCCCAACGAAGAACTGCCTGCAGTCATTGTTGAGTTCATCAAATACGTCCTTTCCAAAGAGGGACAACAAGTTGTGGTCAAAGATGGATACATTCCTCTACCGGCAACCGTCGCAGAGAAGCAGCTGAATCTGCTTCAGTAAACTCAGTGAGGCGGCACCTGTGTGGTGCCGCCGTACTTCGTTCAGGAGTCATTAGTGGATCGCAAGACGCGACGACGTATTCAGATCATGGATACAGGCGCCAAGTGGATGATTACCCTTGGCGGCATTGCCGTGATCGCCTGTATGGTGGTGATGATCATTTTGATGGCCGATGTGGCCTGGCCGTTATTCAAACAGGCGAGTGCCACTAAAGAACATCAAGCAGCATTTGTGGCCGAAACGGTTCATTATTCCTTTGACGACTACTTTGAACGCGCCTATTTTCTGGATGAGTCAGGGCTCTTGACGGTCACCTCAATACCCGAAAATGAAGTCGTTTTCCAGCGCGAGCTAAGATCCAATGCACGCATCATGAGCGCGCATGCCAATCCAGACCACGTGATCACTTGTGTCTGGGATGATGGCACCGTGACGCTGGAATCCATTATTTTCAAGACTGAATACGATGATCAGGGTCAACGCTCCACACGCTCGAATCATGAGACGGTTCGTTCGTTTGGCGACATGGGAACCGGAGAAGCCATTGCCATGGTTCAGGACCAGAGCAGTGTGGTCGTCCAGGAGACAGAAAATGGTTTAGCGGTCCACCAGGTCAGCATGACCGAAGACTTGTTTGGTGACATTGAGGAAACGAGCTCCGTGGAAGACATCGGGCTGCCCGGGCTCATTGCATTCGACGTGAGTCACGATCGATCTCAATTGGTCACCGCTCAAACCAACGGGCAGCTGACACTTTGGGCACTGGATCCCGATGAGGGTGTGGCAGTCAGCGGGTCGGCACAACTGAGTGGTGCCATTCATGATCTCACTTTCGTTTATGGTGACGCGTCGATCGCGGTTGCTGATGACCATGGACTGGGCATATGGATGCCATTGAATGGAGAACTGCTGGAGATACGGTCTCTCAAGGGTCACACGTCAGCCTTCCAAAAGTTGATACCTTCCAGGCGCGACAAGAGTGTGTTCGCGCTCTCAAGTTCCGGGTCGGTGTCTCAGATTCACGCGACTTCCGAACGCGAAGTCCTGGAAATCAGGGCACCTTTCCCGTTGAGCTCATTCATGGTGAATCAACAGGGTAAGGGCATTATGGCCGTCACCCAAGGTAACCAGTATTGGTTTTGGCGTCTGGACAATCCCCATCCCGATGTCAGTTTCAAGACACTTTGGCTTCCCGTTTGGTATGAAGGTTATCCTGAGCCGGTATTCACCTGGCAGTCATCCGCTGCGACGGACGATTTTGAACCCAAAACCAGCTTGATGCCGTTGTTGTTCGGCAGCTTGAAGGGTACCTTCTACAGCATGATTTTTGCCCTGCCGATCGCGCTTCTGGGTGCTATCTACACGAGCTATCTGATGGATCCCAAATGGAAGCGATGGGTAAAGCCTGCGGTGGAACTCATGGCAGCTATCCCGACAGTGGTGATCGGCTTTCTGGCCGCATTGTGGTTGGCACCGCGCCTTGAAGATCGCGTGCCCGCCGTTTTTATGTCGTTGCTGCTGGTGCCAATTGTTGTGATTGTGGGCATGACGTTGATTCAGAAATGGGGCAAGGTTAGGTTAGGTCGCGAGTTTTATTGGGTCATGCCTTTGGTGGCTCTGGGCGTGCTGTTGTCCTTGGGTATCGGCGAGTGGTTCCAGCAATGGATGTTCGATGGCGATTTTCGACTTTGGTATTTTGAAACCTTCAGCAAGGGTGTGGATCAACGGAACTGTCTTGTGATCGCCTTTGCCTTGGGGTTTGCGGTCATACCGATCATTTTCACGATCTCCGAAGATGCCTTATCCAACGTGCCGGCCCACATCACTGCGGCATCTCTGGCCTTGGGCGCAACGCCCTGGCAAACGCTCAGACGGGTGGTATTGCCCATCGCCAGCCCCGGCATTTTTGCAGCTGCCATGATTGGTTTTGGACGTGCCGTAGGCGAAACGATGATTGTGCTTATGGCTACGGGTAACACGCCAATCATGGAATGGAGCATTTTCAATGGCATGCGTACCCTGTCCGCCAATATTGCAGTGGAGATACCTGAAGCACCCGTTGATGGAAGTCTGTACCGCATTCTCTTTTTGACAGCCTTGTTGTTGTTTGTCATTACCTTTATCGTAAACACGGCGGCCGAGTTCGTGCGCCACAAACTCAGCAAAAAGTACAAGCAGGCCTGATATGAATCGAGCTTTTCCAAGACGTAAACCAGGTATCTGGACCACGGGCGATGCTTGGGTTTGGTTGTCCACAGCGGGAGCCGTCATCACGGTATTGATGCTGGTTGGACTGGTTGGGTTGGTAAGTTACAACGGGCTCTCGGCGCTGTGGCCTCATCAATTGGCGCAATTTGAGCTGGTAGATGGCAGCAAAGCACTTGGCGAGTTAAAGCGAACCGACGAAGACATGCATCGGATTCAGATCAAATCCGGTAACCGTGATTTGTATGGCATCGATTTTCGCTGGATCGATGATGTGAATGTCTCCAACCGTTCTTTTCCCGAGAATGCGTGGGCCCTGGAACGCCTTGAGCACGGCCACTTTTATGGCTTTCTCACCAATATGAATGCTTCATCGGCGAGCATCGACGGCGATCTCGAAACTGCCTTTGCCAAGGCATTAAAGACGATGGCACTCAAACGGGAAGAGCTAAACGATTTGGAAAGCGAGTTGGCATCGATCAACACCTCTCTGGAAAGCCTGAACCTGGAGCTTCTGGATACGGTCGATAAAGACAAGAGGACGCGTCTGGAAGCCTTGAAAACTGAAAGAGAAGAGGCCTTCGAAGTCTTGCGCGTCAAGGTGGATGGATTCCGATCAGAGCTCCAGTCCCAGTACGTCACTATGGCCGATTGCAACGGTAGAACTAAAGACATCCCGCTCTTCAGCATCCTTCGAGCCTATCAACCGAACAGCATGTCGGTTTTTTCGCGCACGGGTCTCTATTTATCTCGGATGTTGGACCTGCTCACGGAACCTCCACGGGAAGCCAATACTGAGGGTGGACTGTTTCCGGCGATTTTCGGTACGGCCATGATGGTCTTGCTGATGAGTCTTTTCACCATGCCACTAGGGGTGGTAGCTGCGGTCTATTTAAGAGAATATGCCAAAGAAGGCTTGCTGGTGCGAATCATACGCATCACAGTGAACAATTTGGCCGGTGTACCTTCGATCGTATACGGAATCTTCGGGCTTGGCTTCTTTGTCTACGGGATAGGCGGCACGATCGACGACTGGTTCTTCTCCAACCGATTACCCACGCCCACGTTTGGTACGGGCGGTTTGTTGTGGGCCAGTCTAACCATGGCACTTTTGACCATGCCCGTCGTCATCGTGGCGACGGAAGAAGGACTCTCTGCGGTTCCCAAAGGCATCAGAGAAGGATCACTTGCTTTGGGCGCGACTAAATTTCAAACCCTGATGCGAGTGGTGTTGCCTATGTCCTCGCCGGGCATTTTGACAGGCCTCATCCTTTCCATTGCCCGTGCCGCAGGCGAGGTGGCACCTCTTATGTTGGTGGGCGTCGCCAAACTGGCACCTAAGTTGGTTGTGGATCAACAGTTTCCCTACTTCCATCCGGAACGCAAGTTCATGCACTTGGGTTTCCATATTTATGATGTGGGCTTTCAGTCACCCAACGTGGAGGCCGCCATACCCATGGTCTTTGTCACCACTCTTTTGTTGTTGGTGATGGTTTTGGGATTGAGCAGTATCGCAATGGTTTTGCGTCAACGCATGAGAACGAAGTACAGTGGAGGTGCTTTTTGAAGAACGGCACACCTTCACAAACGGAACAAGGAGAAACGGTGACCACCACCAGTCTGGAAGTGAGAGATCTCAACCTTTTTTATGGCTCAAGCCAAGCGCTCAAACAAGTTTCACTTGAGATTCCCAGGCATGAAGTCACGGCTTTCATTGGTCCATCTGGATGTGGCAAATCCACCCTGCTGCGGTGTTTCAATCGAATGAACGATCTGTTGGGTTACGTTCGGATTGAGGGCAAGATATTGCTCGATGGCGAGGATATCTACGCTCCCGATTGTGATGTGATTGAGCTTCGTCGACGCGTGGGCATGGTGTTCCAAAAATCCAATCCTTTTCCCATGTCCATCTATGAAAATGTGGTGTACGGACTCCGGATTGGCGGCGCGAACGAAAAGGACGTCTTGGACGAAGCCGTAGAACGCAGTCTGAAGGGTGCGGCCCTATGGGAAGAAGTGAAGGACCGACTCAAAGATTCGGCACTGGGCTTATCTGGTGGCCAGATGCAGCGCCTTTGTATTGCTCGGGCCATTGCAGTGAATCCGGAAGTGATCTTGATGGACGAGCCTTGCAGTGCTTTGGACCCCATTGCTACAGCAAAGGTTGAGGAACTGATTCTTGAGCTTAAAGACTCGTATACGGTAGTGATAGTCACACACAATATGCAACAAGCATCACGTGTGGCCGACAGAACGGCATTCATGTATTTGGGCGAGTTGATTGAGTTCGATGAAACGGAAATCATTTTCACCAGACCCGCGAATAGACGTACAGAAGATTACGTAACCGGGCGATTTGGTTGAGTTGAGGGAGACCCGTGGAACAGCATTATCATCGAGAAATTAAAGAGATTTATCGACAGGTGGCCCGCTTGGGCGGCTTGGTCGCTCAAGGCATTGGCAATGCCTTGGCATGCCTTCGTGAAGGGGACAGTGACAAGGGCAACGAGGTCAAGAAAGGCGATCAAATCATCGACTTGTTGGAAGTGGAAATCGAAGAGCAATGCCTCAAGGTTTTGGCCCTGTACCATCCGGTGGCCAAAGACCTGCGCGCAATTGTGACCCTACTCAAGGTGACCACCATCCTGGAGCGCATGGGTGATCTCGCAGAGAATATTGTAAACAAATGCGACTATGTGCCGCCGAGCTTTATTTCGGAAAGCAGGATGGACATTCCGCGCATGGGCGAGCTTGCGTTGGCCATGCTGGACACCACCATGAAAGCACTGATCGATTCGGACAGCGAGATGGCACGGTCCGTCATCAGGCTGGAAAAAGAGATGGACCAACTTCACAAACGTCATCATCAAATCATCGCTGAAGACATTGCCAACCCAGAAAAGGCGTTTAATAAGGCGCAACTCGGATTATTGTCCGTTTCTCGATATTTAGAGCGAATCGGTGACCAAGCCGTGCACGTAGCCGAAGATGTGGTTTATTTGGTCGATGCCACCATCATTCGTCACAACAAAGAAGTACAGGAGTAGTCATTGGCTTCGCAACGTGTCCTAATCGTTGAGGATGAAGAAGATATCGCCCAATTGTTGGCATACAACCTCCGCCGCGATGCTTTTGATGTGATCACAGCTGATAATGGTCGTGAGGCACTGGACCGCGTCATGACGGATCAACCCGATTTGATTCTGCTTGACTTGATGTTGCCCGAAGTAAGTGGCATTGACGTGTGCCGTAAGTTAAAGACTGACCAACGCACCCGAGACATTCCCATCATTATGCTCACGGCTCGCAGTGAGGAGGCCGACATGGTAACGGGATTGGAGATGGGGGCAGACGATTACATCACGAAACCGTTCAGTCCACGTGTGCTCATGGCCCGCGTTCGAGCCGTATTGCGACGTCGACAGGTTTCAGAAATTGCCACTGACGAGATGATCCATGCAGGTCCACTCGTGATCTACCCGCAACGATTTCAAGTGACCGCGGAAGGTGAGGATCTCAAGCTCACATTAATGGAATTCAATCTTCTGGTGACCCTCGCCAAGAACCCGGGCCGTGTCTATAGCCGCGACCAAATTGTCAGCTCCATCCGTGGCGATAACTATGCTGTGACTGATCGAGCCGTGGATGTATTGGTTGTGGGTTTGCGCAAGAAACTCGGTGCCCACAGCAGTTGGGTTGAAACGGTACGAGGCGTGGGATACCGATTTCGGGAAATTTGACCCTTGAAAAAGCTCAGTAGGTATGTCTGGCCTTCCTTTTTCTTGATTTTGGTCTCATCCACGATCGTGATTGGTTGGGTAGCCCAATTGTCTATACGTGGGGTGGCGGAAAGCCAACGTCGGGATGATCTGGTGGATCGCGCTCGGTTGATCCATCGACTATTGGAGCCTGAATGGTGGAAGGGTCCGGTAATCTCAACAGACGCACTGACTGAACTCGTGGGGAAGAGCGAAATCAGAGTCACCTTGATTGCACCTGATGGTGTGGTTATTGGAGACACCGCGCATGATGCCCAAAGTATGGAAAACCATGGGGTGAGACCGGAAGTCCGCAGGGCACAAAGTGACGGAATGGGATGGTCCATACGGTCCAGTAGTACGTTAGACGAGGAATTGCTCTATGTGGCTGTCGTGGTGGATCAATCGGGTGCTGTGGTACGCACGTCTCTTCCTTTGGCGTATTTGCAGAATCATGTTCACTCGTTTCAGATGCGGATCCTGCTGGTGGCCATTGCCATTGCGTTGCTTGCCGGATTCCTGGCCTGGCGATTGGGGCGTCTGATCAATATGCCCATCAGGCAACTCGTGCGTCAGGCAGAGTCTGATGGAGGCGATGGCGAGGTGCTCACCGAAATTGTGGAGTTTCGAACACTCTCGAAGTCTCTTGCTGAGATGCGCCAAGCATTGAGTGAGCGATTACAGCGCGTGGCTACTCAGCGTGATCTGATGCAGGCGGTACTCAAGAGCATGGTGGAAGGTGTGGTGGTGGTTGACGCCAATGGCAGCGTAGTGCTCGTGAACACGGCTGCCGAGAAGATGCTGCGACTTACCGGCGATCCCGTAGGCTCGGATTTTGTCGATGTGGTTCGCAATCCGCAAATCCTCAGTGGATTTCATGACACCGCAGACGAACTTGAACCCAGTACGCGATCTGTCACCGATTATGGCGCCACAGAACGTCATCTGAATGTGACCTTTGTGCCTCTGGCTTCAGGTCCAGATGGACTTTCCGGCAGGGTCATTGTATTGACCGATATCACGCAAATCACCAAGCTTGAGAACGTCCGAAAGGACTTTGTGGCCAACGTTTCCCACGAGCTTCAGACGCCCATCACCACCATCAAAGGTTACATTGAGAACTTGGAAGACGGCGCCCCCGCCGAAGATGCAAAAAGATTCATTCAAATCATTGCCCGCCATGCCAACCGTCTCAGTGCCATCGTTTCCGATCTTCTGAGTTTGTCGCGCCTCGAGCAAATGTCTCAGGTGGATTCGCAACGAGTGGACCTGACCCAAATTATTCGAACCGCCATCCATTACACCCAATCTCAGGCGGCAAAGCGGCAGATGAACATTGTGGCTGAACTACCGGACGAAGCGGAATATCGCGCCGAAGGTACCCTCCTTGAACATGCAGTACTCAATCTGTTGGACAACGCGACAAAGTATGCCCGCGCCAGCAGCGAGATCAGGATTTCACTAAGCCAAACAGAGACTCACTATGTCATCCGTGTGAAGGACCAAAGCGAAGGCATCCCATCCGAGCACATCCCTCGTCTATTTGAACGTTTCTATCGCGTGGATAAAGCACATAGTCAAAGGACTTCTGGGACGGGGTTGGGGTTGGCCATCGTCAAACACATCGCACAGATTCACGGAGGATCGGTGTCGGTCACCAGTGAGCTGGGCGAGGGAAGTTGCTTTTCGATAAAACTGCCCATCCTTCAATAACACTTGATGCACCGCCAATTTTTGCTAGAGTGACTGGATTCGTGTTGAGGTGGATATGATGCGCGTTTTGTTTGCTGTTGCGATGTGTTCGAGCTTCCTTTGGGCTCAGTTCAAGCCCGACGCTGCTTCGTTTAGTGAGCCACCAAGAAACTATGACTTGGAAAAGATTACATTGCACTTGAAACTCGACGTGGACCAAAGCCGCTTCGAAGGATCCGTAACCAACCAACTGCGGCCTTTGTTTGATGGTGTCCAATACGTGCGATTTGATTGCGTAGATCTGGACATTCAGCGTGTTGCATTGGATGGAAAGCAACTGGCATTTACGCCGTTCGATGACAAACCTCGCAAAGGCATCGAAGTGGATCTGGGTGCCCCCTACGGTCCGGAAACATCTTTGGCATTAGTGATTGAATATTCGGGTGAAGGCACCGGAAATGGCGGAATGTACTTCATTAAGCCCACGGAGCAGCAACCCGACAAGCCCTATCAGATCTGGACCCAAGGCCAGGATATGGATAACCGTCTGTGGATTCCCACCTATGACTACCCCAATGACAGAGCAACCACAGAGTTCTTCTTCACCATTCGAAAACCGCTACAAGTGATCAGTAACGGTCGACTCATTGATGTGAAGCCTGCATCGGTCGAAAACAGTAAACACGAATGGCAGACCTTTCATTGGCGCATGGACCAACCCTACGTCACCTACCTCATTGCCTTTGGCGCAGCGAACTGGGAGCACTATTCTGACCAGGTCTTGTTGCCGGGTCGTGCCGAACCCCTGCAACTGGACTACTACGTGAATCAGGGTGTAGGCGAAGAGACAGCCCGCCGCAGCTATGGCGAAACGCCCGAGATGGTGAAGTTCTTCTCCGAGAAAATCGGGATCCCTTTTATGTGGGACAAGTACGCCCAGGTGACGGTCACAGATTTTGTGGTGGGCGGCATGGAAAACGTTTCGGTTACGTTGAATACCGATCGAACGTTACACGATGAGCGTGCCGCGTTGGATCAATCGAGTCGGGGGTTGGTGGCCCATGAACTGGCCCATCAGTGGTGGGGTGATTTTCTTACATCTCGTAGTTGGGCACATCTTTGGCTGAATGAGGGATTTGCTACCTATTTCGAGTCCCTTTTTCAACGCCATATGGATGGTGAAGACGCCTTTCGTCTGGATATGCTGCAAAACCAACAATCTGCCAAGAACAGAAACACAAGGCCCGTGGTGGAGACTTTTATCGATCCCGAAACAGATGGTAGTGGTAATGCCATTTACGTCAAGGGGTCTTCTGTCCTGTACATGCTTCACGACATGTTGGGTGAGGAACTTTGGTGGAAGGCGATTCACCACTATGCCCAAAAGCACGCCTATGGTGTGGTGGATACCCATGACTTCGAGATTGCTATTCGCGAGGCCACGGGAAGGAATCTCGATTGGTTCTTTCAGCAATGGGTTTACCTAACAGGTCATCCGCATCTCGATGTGGATGCTCAATGGAATGCTTCGACCCATCAATTGACACTGAACGTAAAGCAAACCCAAGAAGCTAAAGATCTAGTACCCGTGTTTCATCTTCCGATCGATGTGGCTGTGGATACGAAAGACGGCGTTGAAGAATTTCAGATCTGGTTGGATCAGACTGAGGGATCTTGGATCTTCAAAGTCGAGGGAATGGTGCAAAACGTGAGGGTTGATCCACGTGGTGTTCTGCTGAAAGAGATCACATTCGAGAAACCCGAAGCCTGGTGGTTGTACCAGTTGGACCACGATCCTCTTGCAATCGGTCGCCTTGACGCACTAGCAGCGCTGGAAGCAGGGGAGAAAGCCAATCGCAAGGTTTTGCAAGCGATTCGAAAAACACTTTCAAACGACTCACAGGAACAGGTCCGCGCCAAGGCCGCAGAGACTTTGGCCGCTTTGGACCCAGACAAGGCCATTCAATCGCTTATTGAGGCATTGGACGACAAGTCATCCACGGTTCGAAGCGCGTCTTTGAGGGCCATGAATCAGTGCAAAAACAGCGAAAAGGCTTCAGACCGGGCAATGAAGTTGTTCTATATGGACCAAAGCTACGAAGTTCAAGCCGCTGCCTTGAAAGCGCTTAGCCAAATGCCGGGTCAGGATGTCGTGGCACTGGCACAAGAAGGGATGACCATGAAGTCCCATGAAGACGTGATCAAGGCTGAAGCGCTTGGTATGTTGGTTACGCAAAACGCCGACGGCATTCTAGATACACTGATCGCCGAACTACCCAAGGTAAGGTCTCGTGAATTGGGACGTGCGGTGTTGGGTGGACTGGGCGATCTCGCTGCCAAAAGTGAAGCTGAGGACCAGGAGCGAATCGTGGACGCACTAATCGGTTATGCCAACGAGCGTCGCGGGTTCTCGGCCTATGCAGCCGCTCAGGCGGCCGCCAAGATCGATCATCCCAAGGTGAGGACGTTCTTGGACGATCTGGCGCACAACCACCCGTCGGAATTCGTGAGGCGGTCCGCAAAATCGGCGTTAGACCGTCTGAACAAAAGCAGTGAGGCCAGCCAGACACCGAGTCACCCCTAGTGGATGTTGTTTCGACCAAAAACGGGGTTTGAGCGGGGACACGAAGACGTGTGACGATTGGTCACGTCTGAGAGCGCCGAATGTTCATGCGTTATGATGGCAACATGTGGGATGCAATCGCTCGTTCTCATCGCGTGGCTCGGGGCATTGCCGTAGCGGCCTTCGTGTTTGCCGCGTTGATTTTCATCAAATATATCGGTACACCCCAAATAGTAGCCACCGAGATTCATGAAGGCGTGATTGTCGATATCAGACGATCCACCTTGGCGGGTCGCCACAACGACACCGAATGGGTGTTCATTCATGTGGCCGTGGGTGATAGGGAGCCCATTGTTAGTACGGTACCTCCCAATTGGGAGCAGACTCATGGCCAGTTGGCCCTGAATCAAACCGTGGCTGTCCGCGAAGAAACCTACGACAACGGCAAAACCAATTGGGTGGTGCTTCTGACCAGTGACTGGTGATCGCGGGGTTCACCTGGCTATCTAAACGGTCCAAGCAGATACCCTCAAAGGATCTGCTTTTACGGAAGTTGTTTGCGATAACGCGGTGCAGATGTTTGGCCGTTGGCCAAAAAAGACCAGAATGACTGTGTGGGCCTGTTTGATCATCGCGGTCGATTAGCCACGGTTCATCGCGACTTTTGCATTGAATCTGGATGTGTCTGCGCCACAATGCCGACTCCGTTTTTGCTATCTCCATTGAAATTGATTTATTGCTGCGATGAGTTGCCTCCTAATCGGTTCTGTGATCCATAGCACGTTCCTATTCAAAGACTGGCCCCTTGGTCCGGGGAACACGCGTTCTCTCATGTAACAACCAACAAGAGGTGACACATGGACCACGAACTACAAGGCAATGACAGAATCCAGGGTCGAATCATTTGGCTGAATGGAATGCCTGTTTGGCAGGGTGGCCGGATCCTGAAAGAAGCGGACATGGCCGAAAATGATCAAAATTCAGACCGTGTTTTGGAGCAACCGTGCTAGTGTGGGCGCGGTTTCACCTGCCGCCGTTCAGAGGATTACATGGGCATTCGCGCCAAAACGGGACAACACCGCTGCTCAATCTGCCGACTCCATCGACCGTTATGCGTGTGTGCGGATTTGCCACTCCTAGATCTTCAAACCAAAATCCACATCGTCATGCACACACGCGAATCATACAAGACCACCAACACGGGTTTGTTGGCCCTCAAATGTCTGAAAAACAGCGCCCTCACTTTGTATGGCGGGCAAACCAGTGACCGGCTGGATATGACCCAATTTACGTCTGACAAGACCGCTCTTCTTTTTCCTGGGCCCGGGGCCCAACACCTTTCTGCCGAATTCGAGACCATAATCGTGCCGGACGGAAATTGGCGCCAGGCAGCAAAAGTTGCCCGACGCATCCAGCAAGAAACGGGATGTGCCATGGTGTGCTTGCCGGCTGGGGAACCGTCGCGATACAGGTTGCGCGTGCCGCCCAAACCCGAAATGGTTTGCACCTTTGAGTCCATCTCCAGAGCCCTGGGCGAATTACATGGGCCTGATGTCAGAACGCAACTGGATGAGGTCTTTTTCGTAGTGGCAGACCGGCTTTCCTGGGTGAAAGGCCGCTTACCAGACGGTCAAGTGTTTGGCGGTATTCCCGCGGGCGTGACACGCGCAAATCTGATTCATTAGCAATCTTTTGCTTGCCTTTTCCAAAAACAGGCATTAGTTTTACCCAACGGCAGTCAAAAGCTGTCAGATTGAGCGGAGGCAGATCCATGAGAAAACACGACGCCCGGACATTTGAGTCCGCCTTTACGTGTGCCTATCCGCTCAGCACCACCGGCCTCGCTCATTAGGCCGCGACCACTAGGTCGCAAAAGACATCGTGCTGGCGGATGGCACCGCCTGCTAAACCTCCCTGCGCATCAGCGCACTGAATTCATTTTTTGGAGGACGTATGTCGCGTCATGTGTTGAAGATCAAGAAGATTTATGAATTGTTGAAGCTGTCTTTGCGCGGCGAAGAGCAGGATTTCACCAAGGGCGATTTGCGGGTGGGCATGTTTGTGCTGGCCGTACCGATGGTCTTGGAGATGATCATGGAATCGGTCTTTGCCATCGTCGATATTTTTTGGGTGGAGAAATTGGGGGCCCACGCCGTGGCCACGGTGGGATTGACCGAATCGGTGCAGACACTGGTCTTTGCAGTGGGTATTGGATTGGGCATGGGAACCACAGCCATGGTGGCCCGCCGGATCGGCGAGGGTGATCGGGACGGCGCGCGCCACGCCGCTGTGCAGGCGATCTACCTGGGATTAGCTATGTCGTTACCTTTCATGGTAATTGGTCAACTGATGCCTGAAAAGGTGTTGCAGCTCATGGGCGCTGAAGCAGAAGTGGTGGAACAAGGAGCTAGTTACACGTCTGTTCTCCTGACGGGTAACGTGTTCATCATCCTCATTTTCCTCATCAACGCCGTCTTTCGCGGGGCCGGTGATTCCAGCTTGGCCATGCGTTCGTTGTGGCTAGCCAACGCCATTAATCTGGTGCTGGATCCCTGCCTCATCTTCGGTTGGGGTCCGTTTCCTGAACTCGGTGTGGCGGGTGCTGCCTGGGCCACCAACACGGGACGGGCGATTGGTGTGGTGTACCAGCTGTGGCACCTCACGAAAGGTTCCGGTCGAATCCATGTGGGTAGGGGAGACCGCCGGTTGGATCTTGTCGTCTGTTGGCGGCTCTTCAGACTGTCGGTGTGGGGCGTGGTGCAATTCTTATTGGCCACATCCAGTTGGGTGTTCCTGATGCGAATCGTGGCTCAATTTGGGTCAGAGGTATTGGCGGGCTACACGATTGCCATTCGATTGGTCATGTTCACCTTCTTGCCGGCTTGGGGTTTTTCCAACTCGGCAGCTACCTTGGTGGGTCAGAACCTTGGAGCCGGAGACCCGGATCGGGCCGAAGCAGCGGTCTGGCTGACCGGCAAAACCAATACGTTGTTCATGACCATGATCGGCGTGCTGTTCTTTGCCATACCTGAATGGTTCATCGGCTTCTTTTCCGAAGATCCAATCATCGTGGCCAGTGCCGTCACTTGCCTGAAAGTGCTGTCGGTGGGTTATCCACTGTACGCCATGGGCATGGTGTTGGTTCAATCGTTCAATGGCGCAGGAGACACCATGAGCCCCACAATCATCAATCTGTGGTGCTATTGGGCTGCAGAAATTCCGCTGGCCTGGACGCTGGCCATGCCACTGGGATTGGGTCCTAAGGGTGTGTTCATGGCCATCGTAGTTGCCGAATCGCTGGTGACGGTTGTGGGCTACCTTGTCTTTGTACGAGGTCGCTGGAAACTGAAACGGGTCTAGGGAGAGCAGGGGTTCACTGGGCTCTTGTATAGGTGATTACACCGGCAAGGAACAGGTTCCCCTGCATATCCGCTTCGTGTATTTCAGTGACCAACGTATCTTCATTCTCAATGCGGTAAATCCAAGAAGAAGGGCGTTCCTTCTTGGTGATGATGTCGGTGTACGTCGTCGATACGGAGAAACCCGTCCCGTCTTCCAGCGCATGGCCGCGGTAGAGCAGCGTCATGGTACCCATGGTGTCCATCCAGGTTAGCGTGTATTCCTCGGTGATGTTGTCGTAACCAAACACGCCGAATCCTTCAAACCCATCAGGCATTTCGGGCGTTGGGCCAGACACGACCTTCATGGCCATGAATCGTTTGCCCAGCATCCAGTGGGCGGTCCCCTTACTGTCGGATTCAGCCCAGGGCATGTCTGCGCTTATGCGGAACTTGGCTTTGATCGTCCAGTCCCCTTCGAAAGCCGTTAAAAGCTGATGTGCCTCTCCTGGGGTCGCCGCCTTGGCATAAGCCTCCATCATCTTCATCATGTCGGCATGATCGCCCTCCTGGGCAAACACCCTGAGCGACATCAGCAAGATCGTAAAACACTTCATGGTGCACCTCAAAACTGGTGAGTGCTTCAAGCCTACGCCTAAGCCTGCGAGCCGTCAATTCTGTTATCATCATCATGCACTTTCGGAGTCACCCCTATGCACAATGAGCCTGCGAAACACGCAAGTGCCATGGACTGGATTGGTAAGTCCTTGGGTCAATATCAGTTATTGCGTCTCTTAGGTACGGGAGGCATGGGCCAAGTCTTCGAGGCGCTCGATACCACGCTGAAAAGGCGCGTGGCGGTGAAAATCATTCGAACGAAGCACCGGCGAAAGCCACACGCCAAACAGCGCTTTTTACGCGAAGCCAGAATCCTGTCTCAGGTGGATGACCCCCACATTTGCCGCGTGTTGGAATTTGTGGAACAGGGCGACGTGGAAGCATTGGTGGTTGAATACATCCAGGGTAAGTCGCTGGAGTCCCGCATGGACGGAGGCTTTGACGAGCCACTGAAGTTACAGATTGCCAGTCAGCTGCTTCAAGGCGTGGCCAGCGCGCACCGCATGGGCATTGTTCACCGCGACCTTAAACCGGGCAACATCATGCTTACCCCGCAGGGCAACGTGAAGATCCTGGATTTTGGGGTGGCCATGGTGTTGGCCGATGAATCGGACGTCACCATAGACATGCCGCCAGGCAAGGAACTCACCGATGCCATGTCGCGCGCACTGGAAACCCATATGGGTGGCATTGTCGGGACACCGCGTTATATGAGTCCCGAACAGGCAAGGGGCGATACGGCAACCACGGCCAGTGATATCTACGCGCTTGGACTGATCTTCCAGCACCTGTTCACAGGTCAATCGCCATACCCCACCAGCACATCACCAGTGGGCCTGTTATGGCGGGTGATGAATGCCGAAACCCACCCCATAACCGGTCTCAACAAGGAATTGACACACCTGATCCAATCCATGACTCAACTGAACCCAGCCCAAAGGCCCTCGGCATCCGAGCTTCTATCGCTCTTGAATCGTTACTTGGATCGACCTACGCGTATCCTGCATAGGACGTTGCGCTTCACTGCGGTTGCTGCACTTGGATTGGCCGCCATCGTCTCCAGCTATGCCTATGTCACAACTTCTCGCGCTCAAGCCCAAACGCAACAAACACTGGCAGAGAGTCAGGCGGTTAACAGTTTCCTTAAGGATGTGCTCTCAGCGGCCAGCCCGGAACGCATGGGTCGCGACGTAAAGATGGTGGATGTCTTGGACGATGCGCTTGTGAAATCTGAAGAGCGGTTCGCCCAGCAACCGCTGGTCTTGGCACGTACCCTGGAGACCCTGGGTGAGACCTTTTATGCCATGGGATCGCGGGAGCAATCTGTGGCCTGCTTTGAGAAGTCGCGCGAGCTGCGCTTACAAACTCAGGGTGAACACCACCCAGACACACTACTCAGCGGCCACAATCTGGCGAATCTAATGTTGGAAATGGGACGAGCCAATGACGCTGAGACACTTGAGTACCGCGTCTGGACCTATATGGAGCAGACTCTTGGGGCGAACCACCCACAGAGTCTGCAGTGCAAGAATCTGTATGCGCTGATCATCAATGCGTGTGGTCGCACCTCTGAGGCCCAAACGCTGTGGCAGCAGGTGGTCGAAGCCCAACGTGACCATCCCGACGTTCCCGAAGCACAGCGTCTTATCGCCATGGAGAACCTCGCTCTGTGCTACATGGGACAGTACCGATTCCAGGATGCGGAACCGCTGCTGGAAGCGTCACTTGAAGCCAAACGCGCTGCACTGGGAGACAACCATCCGCGCACCTTTGACGCCATGAACAATTTGGCAGCCACATGGATGCGGACGGGTAGAACTGCCCAAGCGTTGACATTGCTACAAAAAGTACATGCATTGGAACGTCAACACCTGGGCGAAAAACATCCCAATTCGTTGAACTCCATGTGTAACCTGGCCGAGGCGCTTTTGCGCGAGGGCCGAATCGATGAGTCCGAAGAGTTGCTGCAACAACACGATACGCTGGCGCTGGAAGTACTGGGTCCCGACCACCCCATTAATCTCTCGGCGCCGTGTCGCATGGCCATGGTTCATTGGGCGAGGGGTAACTTATCCGAAGCCTCACATGACAATGCCAAGGGGCTTTCGGCACTGGTCGCCAAGATGGGTCCCAACCAACCCTTTGTCTTAAACCAGGGACGCATTCAGGCGCGGATCATTCGAGGCCTGGGTGATGTGGAGGCGGCTATCGAACGATTGCAGTCTCTGTTGCAACGGTGCACGGCACACTTGGAATCGGGCCACGCAGTGACTTGTGGCATAGCCCGAGATCTGGCCGCTTGCTTGAGGTCACAAGGACGATCCGATGCTGCAGACAAACTCAAATCTGAATATGGACCGTTCTTTGTCGATACCGACTTGCCGGAGCAAGTGAAATAAGGAGGGCCGGGCGGGATGCTAGGAGGTCGAGGAGGAGTCCGTGGGTCCCGTCCCGGCCCTAAGGGCAGTCTAGACCATGAAGTTCACGGGTGTATAGGTATGACCCGGAATGATGGTGCTTAAGGTGGTGTTATCGAGTCCCATATGACGAGAAAGCACTTCCCAATAGATGTCGCGGAAGTCCACATTCCAATTGAGACTGTCTCCATGAAGGATGTTCGATAGACCTGGCCAAGAATTTCCACTGACAGGCGTTGAGATGTTGTTGGACATGACAATGGCCATGCCACCCACACCGTGATCCGTGCCCGAGGAGTCGTTCTGCTCGACTTGGCGTCCAAACTCGGATACAACCATCAGGCAGATGTCATTCATGCGCGTGGGACCCATATCCGTATAGAACGCCGCCATCGACTGTGCCAGATCGTTGAGTATGCGAAAGTGTTGGCCAGCCGGATCCGTGGGACCACCTCCAGAAATTTGCTGGGAATGGGTATCAAATCCGCCATGATCCAGAGTTGCCAATTCCACACCTATGAATTCGGCGTCGTCCTTCATCATTTGCGCAACGTGCATCATGCGGTCACCCAAACTAGTGTTGGGATAAACCGCTCCGTTTTCAATATGTACCAGTGAAGCCAAATTCTCATATTCACCTAGGTCGCGATTGGCAAAGCCTGCGATCATGTCAAAGATCTGCGTCCCGGTGGTATAGATCGAGTCGTTTCCTGGTGTCGGTGCTAAACCATAGGTATCTTGCAATAAAGTGGTCAAAGGTCCTGGCGCACCGGTATCGTCAGCCACAGCTATATTGCCGAAATTGGTGCTAATGGGAATCGGGATGGGCCCAAGTACACTTTGAGGTTGGTTCCAACCTACTGCAATGCCGCGTACGAGGCCAGGTCCAGACGTGTTCTGCAAGTACCGGTTGAGCCAACCATCTAAAAGACCATTGCCCGGTACGCTGGTTTCGTAGTAACTCTCGGACTCGAAGTGAGAACGATCGTAACCTGGATAAGAAACGCTGTGTACAAATGCCAGATTACCGGCATTGGCGATGTTCACAATCGGTTGGAGGGCAGGGTTGGCGGCGAAAAACGATGAACCTGTGATGTTGGCCAGTTGAGGCTGCGTAAATGCCAGCGTGGGTCGCATGCTCGTGTACATGCCAAATTGACCGGCATCCACCGGAACCAACGTGTTCAGGGCATCGTTTCCTCCGCGGAGGAAAATTACGACCATTTTCTTCAGTGCTCCGCCGCCTTTTCTGCGACCGCGCACTGCCGTTCCAGCCATAAGGGGGTGGGCTACCGCGCCTGCACCCAAGAGTTTTAATAATGTTCGGCGTCTCATGTTGTCCTCCTACTGCTTGTTCAGTTCAGGCAAACGCAGGTAAAGGGACAATGCGTGCCGAATGCCTTGGTCCAGGGTGGCATCGTCTACGACAAAACTACCCGGGCTGTTGTTGGTCATGAAGTTGTAATAGTCGGTGGCCACAGTTGGCGCCTCTGTGCCGTGGGATGTGAGATCGATGAAGAAATCGTTGATCTCGTTGGCCGCTGCGGCACCCGATGTGTTGGTGATGTAGGGATCAAGGAAGCGCATCATATCGACAGCAGTGGTGTTGCGACTGCCACGCGCTGAGGTCAGCATGTGAATAAAGTTCCAACGTTCGAGCAACGAGTTGGTGTTCACCCAGAACGTGCCAGCTTCTTCGAATCCAGTTGGGAAGGGGTAGTCAAACAGGTTCATGCCCATGTCGTAGACATATTGCGCCAGCGTTTGTGTTTGTGGGAAGGCCTCGACTGCTCTCGTTGCAGCGGCCACAAACTCAAGAGGCGTCCGCGTTTTGTTGCCACGATACGACAAATCGGTACGGAATCGGGCGTGGTTGAGAATGGCGCGCAGCGTCTGTTCAATGTCGCCACTATTGGCCTGGAAGGCAGCACTTGCAGCCGCCACCACGTCAGCCGGAGGATTGTCGTCTACCAGCAGTTGACATAGCTTCCAAGAGATGAAATCGGCGCAATTCGCAGACGAGACCAGGTAATCAATGATATCCATGCCATCGGACATGCCGCCACCTGCGGGTATGACTAATCCGAGTGTGGGGAGGTTCTTCGCACCAAAATCATGCAACCCTGGATGAAAGTAAAACTCGCCTGTGTCTCGGTTCACATTCCAGCCAGAGAAGGCTCGGGAAGCTTCTTCAATATCAATTTGCGCATATCCATTGTTCACACCCAAGGCATGTAACTCGAAGATTTCCCGCGCATAGTTCTCGTTGGGAGCACCTACTATGTTGTCGATGCTATCCAAGTAGATAGTCATGGGCGTATTCATGGCCGAAGCTCGCAACAGATCGGCGAAGTTACCTAAGGCCAGATTGCGGAAGCGTTTGTTTTCTGCCCATTCCTCGCGCAGTTCTTCCACCTTGGAGACTTGCGTGTTGAAGTGGTTTTCCCAGAATTGAGTCATCACTTCAAGCAACTGTCTCTCGGATTGAATCATGCGGAACATAGCCGCATAGACCAAGTCCCCACCGTAGTGGTCAGGGATAAAAATGCCGGAATTCAGGTATGACTCCATGGCGCTGTCGTCGATGGCGTTGGGATTCAACTGCCAGTCGATCCAGTTGTTCACACCCATACCCAACAAGGTATTCATGCTGCTGACATTGGGACCAAACGTCAAACGGTTCAAGATGTGGTGTGCCTCATCCAGTGCGGCTTGGCTGGTGCCCCCTGGCGGGAACACGACAGGTGTGGGTGCCGGTAATGCCGTGGGATTGGGACTGAGCGTGAGGTTCTGTGTGCGGTTGGTGTTACATTCACCGGCACTCAGGTCGTCACTGTAGATAGCGGCCACGTGAATCGTGCCATGAAATTGCTCATCGTCATCGTTCACATAGGCATCTCGTTTTCGGTATACCGAACCCACCGTAATCATGGCGCCATTGGGCCACTGCGCGATGTTGTAGGAGCGTGCTTGAGAGGCAGCAAGCGAACCGTTGACGAAAATGCTCATTGTGGATGGCGTGTAGGTGGCTACCACATGAACTCGCTGGTTAGCGTATGTGTCTAAGAAATTATTGATTTCCAGTTCGTTGCTGCTATCGCCGTTAATGCGGAACCGCAGGTTATCGTTGGTGACGCTAAGTTCAGCCAATCGATCTCCACGATAGCCGTTCAAGCTGACAATGTAACGCCGCGTCCAATTGGTAGGTACCGCGCCTTCCCAGGTGAAGTCGGCTTCCAGGGAGAACGCTTGAGACTGCTTGATGGCTTGCACCGCATGCACGCCACCTTGTTGTGCGGTCAACCCCGAACCAATCAAGAATGTGGCACCTGCTGGTGAACGTTCCACCACTCGAGGGTCCGGCCAGAATCCGCGATCGTTGCCGCTAGTATCGTCTAGAAAGGCACCGGATTGGAATAGGAACTCTGCTTCCATCTCCGCCGCGACGCGGCCGCCCGTCTTGGGCGCTTTACGTTTGGCGATGGGATGGAAATGGTTGGGTCCATATTGGAAGGCAGAGTTGGGGATCTGTGTGATCGATCCACCCTCAAATTGCCATTCCACCTCTTTTCGAGGTGCGTCCCAGGTGCTCGATTGTGTAATTCGGTAGTGGTGCCGGCCCACAGGTAAATAAAGTGTGCCCCGGTCATCCCACTGTCGTGCACCCAGTTCCGAGATACCACATACGAACTCGCCGTTGATGTAGAGTCCACCACCACTGTCACTATAAAACGTATATTCGCCGGCCTGGGTGATGTTCAGCATGCCTTCCACGTGCATGATCACGTGATCCGTCAACCAGGTACTGCCCAGAAAATATTCGTCGTCGTTAGGGAGGTTGATTTGTGTCCCTGGTACCACCACACGGGCAAACGGTGACATGCCGTCGATGCTGGGCGTGGGTCCGTTCCAGAATTCCTTTGAATACAGGTTGGCGACCAAACCGGAACCGGATACCGTCTCCGCGTCGCGGTAGATGTGGTAGGGGATGATCTTGCTTCGGCCCGAGCCATCGCTGATGGTGAAGTTAAACGTATTGAGTCCAGGGACCAAAGGAAAACTCTGTTGCAGCCGACCTTCGGTCAAAACCTGTTCACTTCCCATGTAGTCCAGATGCACATCGGAATCGGGTCCCATCACAAAGGCGTCTATGTTTAATGAGCTGGACGTGACGCGAGTGCCACTGGGTGGAATGGGTAAGAACTCCAACTCGGTCACTGCCCATGTTGGGATCGCTTCCGTATCGTGGTAGAGGTAGCGCTGATCCACGATTTCACCCACAGGACTGATGATGGACCCGTTGCTGGACCATTCAAATGCGATCGTACCCCATCGCTCCACCTTGTAATACTCAATACGGATGGGATGCAGTCCATAGGTCATGGTTGCGGTGTAGGTGGTGTCGTACGGCCAGGCGTTGTAATTAAGGACCTGCACGTTGTCCAGGAAAAGGCGAACGCCTTCGCGGCCAACAAAGTGAAGCGTGTACTCCGCCGTCTCGGGTACGAACAGATAACCATCCCACTGAGTGGCGAAATTAGTCAGGAAAAGTGAGTCCAAGAATCCATCCCAGGTTGAATCCAATTCAACAATCCCTTCCGTAGCGCGTACCACTGCGGGATCGAAGGGAATGGGAAACGACGGAAAGGACAGAGACGCACCCGTTCCGTCTTCATAACCGTAGTACTTACCCAACAGGCCGTGGTTCAGATTGCCCACACAGGCCATGGGTTCAAAAAAATCGAGAATCGAGACCCGACCATCGTTATCCAAATCGGCTGCGACGTTGTTGGTCGCCCACACCGACATGCGATAGCCTAAGTCGCCATTCACTTGCCCGGGCTGTCCGTCAATTTCATAAAAACCGCAGGGCAATTGCGCAAACGCGACAAGGGTTCCCAGAAGCCACCAAAATCGTTTCATGGAATCTACTCCTTTAAAAGGTGAGAAATACCGTCAATGCAATCGATGAATCAACGCCAATATAGAATCTTGGCAATGTGGATCGAGTGACTCCTGCTACGACCATAGTCTGGTTTGCATTTTTAAGCCGTGATCCCCATCACATTAAGGTCGCAACACCCCGTGACCGCGGAGTTGCACTCCTCCTCCCCTAAGCCGAAAAAACAAAACCAATTCCTGAGAACATCCCCGGTACGCGTGTGAATGCCCCTCTTTGGCGGAGTGGCTGGTAAAACCAGACGGGTGTCTTATTCCCCTCCTGCGGAGGAGCGGCTGGTAAAACCAGACGGGTGTCTTATTCCCCTCTCGCGGAGGGGTGGATGGCGAAGCCAGACGGGTGTCTTATTCCCCTCTCGCGGAGGGGTGGATGGCGAAGCCAGACGGGTGTCTTATTCCCCTCTCGCGGAGGGGTGGCTGGCGAAGCCAG
>JAGQSC010000036.1 GCA_020439745.1 Acidobacteriota bacterium
CGCCATCGCCAACTGGATCGACTACTACAACACCCAGCGCCCACACTCCGCGTTGGGCTACCGTTCACCGGTTGATTTCAATCAACCTTTAGCCGCATAACTGTCCAAAAACCAGGGGAGCACTACATCTGCTCTTGATTGTCGTATTAGCATGAAAAATAGATCCTGAAACAAACCCTCAACGAGGAATGGAACCCAGCTTAGATCTTGACCTTGAAACCCAGGCTCAGACCGGCGGCTGTAAAATCATGGATGGTGCCCGATGCACTACTATTGAGGTCGCGCACGATCCACTCAGTCAAGTGATGAGCAATGTTAATGCTTGCTTCCCAAGACCACCTCTTGTTGATTTTCCCTGTGTAGGCAAGATTGCCGGCAAGAATAATGGCATCTTTGGATTGCGTCCGAATGTGAAAGGTGCCCCCACCTTGTCGCGGCCCTGTGATTTCATCTGTTTCAGCAATACCGTACCCCACACCAAAACCACCTTGCCAAAATCCTCGAGCATTCCTTTTGAATTGGTTTTCCAAACTGATGCTGGAAATCGCCATGGTTCCGTCGGAGTCCAACGGAGGAACGCTTGTGTCTTGTTGAATACCGGCTATTTCCCAGGGGCGTTCAAACGTGAAATCGTAAATATAGTCCATGGCGCAACGAAGCGTCCAATTCCCCTTGAGCGGGGAATCGGTGTATAAGCCGATGGCCTGAAGTTCATCTGCAGCATCCCCAGAGACGGTTTGGTAGCTAAGACGGAGCCCAATAGCAATCTGCGATTGCTGTGCAAAAACAGAGCTTGCCATGATTGATAAAATGAGCCAGATTCTCTTCATCATGCCCTCCTGGAAAAAAGTGTTCTTTTTTACTAATCGGCCTTATGCTCATAATAGTCAACAATATGATTAAGCTATTTTCAATTTAGCAAAAAAAACCGTTTTGCTGCTATTCTATGGAGCGAAGAAAGCCGCCATGATGAAGATCCATAGGAATCCAGATATCACGATCTGGCGGAAGGTAAGTTTTCGAATATTTTTGAAGTTGCGAAGCCCAAGTGCAGCGCATAGGTAAATGAGGGGCAAGAACTGCACGAGGAATCTACTCTTTGTGTGAATAAGGCTAAAAATGAACACACAGGGCACTATTAGGGCGGCGAGAAAAGGGATGCTGTCTTTTTGCGGCCACATCCAAATGCCCACCACCACAGCACAGAGCGCGACTAGTAGATGTAGCTGTGTCCAAGTTTGAATGACTTGGTGGTACCATTTTCGAGGTCCTGCATATCGAGCGTAGTCACCTTCCGGCAACTGGTTAATAAGAAATGAATGGCGATCGAACACGCGCGCTAGATGCCGCGGGACGCCTTTGATGGCTGGGATTGGGCGCCACGAGTGTTTGAGCTCATCCAGAATCCGTTTCTGGCGCGTGTCATAGTCCGTTCCATATGATTGATAGAATTTGCCAGCGATGTCTTCGCGATGGTCATGAAAGTGGTTTTCATGAAGACCGACAAGAACATTGAATGCAGCGCTTTTGCCAAGATAGCTAATCACCTGACCACGAAATCCAAGAACGGCTAAGAAAGCAATTACGATTCCCAGAATCGGGATTGTTAATGCGGCGTACGACGGGCGCTGAACAAATCGATACAGAATCAACACAACGATCGAGACCAGTAACAGTGATTTGGTCAAAAGACACAACCCCAAGAGGGTCCAAGCGAAGAATCGCAACTTGCTTTGATCAGACAGGAGCAGCCAAATTGCAGCCGTAAATAGGAAGAGGTGAAGGGTCTCCGGCCAAAAGAAATGGCTGAATGCAACCAATTCTGTGCTTGTGAAATAGAGTCCGGTTGCGATCATGGTTGTGGTTGCATCTGCGCCCAAGCGTTTCGCCATAAGAAACAGCAACAGTCCGGTAACGGCCCACAGCCCAATTTGAGCTGCAATTACGGTTGCATTCAAGTGCCCAGTTTCACCGCAATAACCAAGAAACTCACCGTACAGTGGCGGCCAGAAGGGATCGTGCATGGCCGCTTCACCGCGAGCCAACCGATGGCCCAAATCGGTGTAGTACTGTTCATCGCCCATGGTCGCCTTTGCTTGAGGACAAGAGTAAATGAACAACAGGGCCGACTGAAGCGTGAATGCGGCCAGAATCACGCCCAGCCAGTACCGCCTCAACGTCGACCGCCTGAAACACGCCACCTGATTTCGCGGAACGAATTCTTAGGCAGTCTTTTGGCGACGCCGTCAAGGACCGAACGCGGCTCCAATTGCATCTTTTGGCAGACCACAACGAGGAGCCGATAAAAGCTGCGATGATGCTGTACCATGCCCAACTTAAGCCCAGACCGAGCCATTCGCGCAAGACATCTTATGGCGAATTCTCGAGGGACTTCGTCTTTTATCTGGGCACCATCAAAGTCAATGATTGCAACCTGATTGTCAATCAAAACCCAATTATTCAGATTCAAGTCTGGGTGATGGATATGACGATCAAACAAGGTCTTGAGAACGTCGGCACATTGGGCAACCCATTCACGATGGCAGGCACCGTTACGTAAAGCACAAGTGAGTGAGTCTAGGTTTGACTCGTAACGGGTCAGGAACCCAAGATGTGTCAGAAATGGCAGCACCTTTGATGTGGCGCACCAACCGACGGGTTCAAGTGTCGGGATGCCAGATTCCCAAACAGTCTTATGGATTTCAAACTCGCGCCGAGCGCGGGTCTGACCGAGGAACAGTTTGGGTAAGATGAAGCGCCGGAGTCCGCCGTGGCGGTATGGGCGTAACACCAAGTCACCTTCGGGGTGACGCAATAGTTTGAGTGGAGCGCGACCTGAATCTGGCGTCAGATCGTCGCCTGGGATCAGGTGCTCCGAATTCCAGGGAGGTTTGAGCTGAAAAAGCCAATTCATCAATGCGCGATAACCAAGAGGCAAGGCCGGACCTTGATCCGGCCGCAAGGTTAGCTAAAGGCCTGTACACCTGTGATGGAACTGGCGACGATCAAACGATGTATGTCATGTGTTCCTTCGTAGGTCTTGACAGATTCAAGGTTGAGCATGTGACGAATGACAGGGTATTCGTCCGCAATGCCGTTGGCGCCGTGAAGGTCGCGTGCATTGCGCGCGATCTCCAATGCTATGTTCACATTGTTCATTTTAGCCAGGGAGACTTGAGCAAAATTGTAGGTGTCACTGTCTTTCAGTCGACCGAGCTGTAAAGACAGAAGTTGCCCTTTGACAATTTCGCAAAGCATATCGGTCAGACGGGCCTGCACCAACTGAAAGGACGCAATGGGTTTATTAAATTGGATCCGGGTCTTGGCATAGTTTAGGGACGACTCATAACACGCCATAGCGGCACCCAATGCACCCCAGGAAATACCGTATCGCGCCTGAGTGAGGCAACCCAGTGGGCCTTTCAAGCCTTCGACATTGGGCAAGCGGTTACTGTCGGGAACAACCACGTCCTCAAGGACGAGCTCAGAGGTGATACTTGCGCGCAAGGAGAATTTACCTTTCATCTCTGGGGCTTGAAAACCCGGACGATCGGTTTCCACGATGAATCCGCGTACCACACCTTGCTCATCCTTGGCCCAGACAATGGCTACGTCGGCAACTGTTCCATTAGTGATCCACATTTTGGCGCCATTCAGCACCCAATCGTCGCCCTTTCGCCGGGCCCTTGTCTTCATGCTCCCAGGGTCCGAGCCGTGATCGGGTTCCGTAAGACCAAAACAGCCAATTTTCTCGCCTTTGGCAAGGGCCGGAAGCCACTTGTTTTTTTGCGCTTCCGTGCCGTAGGCCAGGATGGGGTACATGACAAGTGCGCCTTGAACGGACACGAATGAACGAAGCCCGGAGTCGCCGCGTTCCAATTCTTGCATGATCAGTCCATAGGCAACGTTGTTGAGACCGGCACATCCGTAACCGTGGATGTTGGCCCCAAATACCCCGAGATCAGCAAGTTCTGGCACGAGATCCATAGGAAACGTACCTTCACGGTGATGTTTGGTGATGACGGGCATGAAGCGCGCATCTACCCACTCGCGTACCGTATCGCGGGTAAGTCGTTCATCTTCGCTCAAGAGCGAATCGATATCGTAGAAATCGGTCGCAGAAACCGTCTTTCTCATAAGTACCTCACAGTCTTCAGAAAAAAGTTATTTTGCGCTGTCTTCCTGGTCAAGTGGAATGATGGAAGACGATTCTCCAGGGTCGTAGCCTTCATCCTGGATTCGTACAAAACGAGCCAACTTGTCCTCGACAAAAGCCTGGTATTCGCTTTCGGGGAAATTGCGCTCCAAATATTCAAAATACTTGGCGGCCTCGGCGTATTTTTCTAAGCGCCAAAGCGTCTCTGCCAGGTAGTAGTAGGTTCGCAAGGGTTCAAACTGGCCTTCATAATTGTTGATGATGTGTTTGAAACGCGATTCTGCCGAACGTTCAAAACCTCGTCCACGGCGGTAGTAGTAATAACCAACCGTAAATTCGTGATCGGCTAGACGCAGCAAACAGAGGTCAATTTTTTCTTTGGCTTTCTCCGAATAGGGAGATCCCGGGAATCGATCCATGAGGTTCTTAAACTCGGTGTATGCGGTCCATGTACTGGTCTGATCTCGATCGGCGCTTTCGATTTCGGTGAAAAAGCACATGGCGTACTGGTACTGAGCGTAATCAGCCTTTGGATGAGTTGGGAAATGGGTTAGGAAAGATTTGTATTCCACCGACGCTTCGATTTTCGTGGATGTTCGGTCAAAGAAATAAGAGTCGGCGACACCCAACTTGGCATGAGAAAAATACGGCGAATTGGGTGCTTGCGTCTCAATCGCCCGGTACCACCGCCTTGCATCGAGGAAACTGCGCTTGCGCATCAGCTTGTTGGCTTCCTTGTAAAGCTCATCGACCGTGATGAGACCCTGAGCCACCTTTTGATCGAGGGTGACCTTATGTTTGCCGCAATGAACGAAAGCTGCGACGAGGATGACTGCAGTAACGAATCTCATGAAGGGTCCTTTGAAGCTTGGATCAGTTGACGAACCGCAGCACCGGGATCGGGTTTGCCAAAGACGCTTGAGCCTGCAACGGCCACTTGCATGCCGCGCTTGCGTAATTCTCGGATATTTTCGGTGCCAATACCACCGTCCACTTCGATAAACGGCCGACTAGTCGCAGAATGGCACATTTCGGCTAGAAGTTCGATGCGCTGATAGGTGGTATCGATAAATGATTGGCCTCCGAAACCCGGGTTTACACTCATCAGCAGGACGAAGTCGACGTCGCCGATGATGCCTTCAAGGGTGCTTAGTGATGTGCCAGGATTAATCGCGATGCCAGCTTTACAGCCACGTTGTCGGATTTTGTGGCAGACACGGTGCGCGTGCGGCGTGGCTTCAATATGGAAGGAAATCCAATCGGCACCGGCATCTGCAAAATCATCAATATTGGCGTCGGGGTCAGTGACCATCAAATGGACGTCCAAGGTGACATTCAATTTCTTTTTGATGGCTTTGACCACCATGGCACCCATACTCAGGTTGGGAACAAAATGGCCGTCCATCACATCCACATGGAACAGATCCGCGCCACCTTCAACAGCCGACAACATGTCAGTTGAAAGGCTCCAAAAGTCTGCGGCTAATAGTGAAGGTGCAATTTGAAACACGCCTCAGTCCTTATTCACTTCTAAGTTAATGGTCTGCTCTGCACGAATGGGGTATCCGGGTTGAGGTATTTGGCGAAGCACCACCGGACCCCAGCCTGGTTGGAAATCTTTGAACTTGGCCACGACTCGAAAGCCGTGCTCATCGAGGAACTTTTTCACTTCCCCAAAGCTCCTTCCCCGGAAATCGGGTGCAACATACCATTTAGGTTCATCGCCGTCGGAGATCAATACGGACATGCCATGTCGGATGCCAATCTCCTCGCCCGGTTTGGGCGACTGTGCCATGATCCGGCCTTTGCGCACAGCCGACGGCGTTCGAGAGACCTTGGTGATTTCTGTATCAGCCTGGGCCGTCAGAATTTCGGCGAAATTGAGCGGCTCACCTACAAGTGAAGGGATCAATTTTAGTTCTGGACCCGCCGACAAAGTCACCACTAATTGCCTACCCGACTTGATGTGTTTGCCGGGGTTCGGTCGTTGAAAGAGAATATTGTCCTTGGCCACCACGTTGTTATGGACAGGCGTTTGCGTGATGCTCAAGGTGAGGCCCAGTGGTTCGATGGTGCGGGTGGCGTCCTCAATTGAAAGACCGCACAAGTCTGGCACCTGAATCACGTGACCGGAAATGGATTTTTTGATCGTAATCCATGTGGAAAGGGCTCCTGCAACTGACATGATCCCCAGGACGCCAAAGGCGATCACTGCGAACCGAAACACGCGAATCCAAATGGATTTCGCTGTTGGCGTTGAACTTTCATTCACATCCACTGTGCTTCAGGACCTCTCCATACCCCACAGGGTTTAGGGGATTAAGCGCTGGTTTGCTTGGTGAGGCGCGACTTCAAACGATTTGCGGCGTTTGTATGAATCAAGCCGCGTTTTGCTGAGCGGTCGATGAGCGACTGAATGTCCTGCAAAGATTGGCTTGGCTGACTACCATCTGCCAAGCTAGCGCGGTACTTTTTCAATGCGCTGCGCAGCGTGCTACGACCGGAACGATTGCTCGCGCGACGTGCAATGTCTTGTTTTGCCTTCTTTTGCGCCGATTTGTGGTTCGCCATGGAAAAAAATGCTCCTTTGTTTCACTGTGTCCCGCCTCACAAACGCGGCGCCGTGGACACAAGCACCCTATTTTAGGGAAATGTAGGTGTGTGTGCAACTGGAAAAAGCAGTCTATAACACAATTTTCAAAGACACGGTCAGCCTGCGACCTGGTTCATAGATACCAGATCCATGTGTTTTGTACAGTTTGTCGAACAGATTCTCGATGGCCGCTTTGACATGGATGCGAGGGGTAACGGCACGTCCGTAACGCAGATGGACCACACCATATCCGGGGGTCCCGCCATCGGGGATGCGCGAATCGCTGCGATCGTTTGGCGAAAGCCGGTCTTGCCTATCGGCCCACGAAAAGACCAACGAGCCGTGATGTTCGCGCCATTCACCCTTTAGGATGAGGTTGCCTCGCAATGGCTGAATCCTAGTCATGGGTTCGTCGCGATCTGTTTGGGTACCATGGGTCCAGGCCACATCTGACAACAGGTTGATTGCGGGTGACAGCTGAGATTGCCAGCTCGCGGAAAATCCGTAAACCCGAGCCTTGCCTACGTTATCAAGTATGAACACAGGTTCACCTTCATAGGTATCAGAGCCCTCATAGGTGCCGGGTACTCGTTCAATCAAACCATCATAGTGGCTGGAATAGGCAGCCAATTGAGCTAGGTGACGGGCGCTGCGCCAGCGCATGCCGACTTCATAGTTCCATACGTATTCAGGCTCCAGTTCAGGATTGGGTGCATCAAAGCCAAGACTTGAGAACCCCACCGAAAACGCGTCCTCGAGATTGGGCGTTCTGAAGCCCTGTGCGATGCCGGCACTGAAAACAAACGGCTGTTGTTTCATACGCCAAATCACGCTAGGCGTGAACTGATTGGCTTCCTGTTCATTGGGGCCAAGGGTCGGTAGTGTGCCCTCCATAGAAGCCATGGTGTGTCGGGCACCTACTTGAAGGCTCTGCGTTTCGCTGTAGCCCCAGTCGCCGATGGCAAACAAGCCGAAGCTACCATATTGGGCATCGTCTGGAAATTTTCCACTTGTGACCGTTTGGTCGCCTGAACCGAGATCCGTCTCCATACCCGAGCTGTCAACAAGGTCACGGTGCGCATCGAAACCGTAGTTCCAGGAGATTGAACCGGTGACCTTGGTCAAGGTGACGGCCACCTGGTTCGTTTCAACCAAGGTTGACTCGCGTTCCTGCAAATCGGGTACGCGACTAGAGATTCTTGTGGTGCCTTCTTCTTGGCGAAACACGGCCAGTCCAATATCGAAATAGTCGAACCAACGGGTGAGCTTTTGGCCTTCAAAGCGAATAGAGTGAGTTTGGAGGATTTGTGGGTCATAGTTCCAAACCAAGTCTCTACCGGACTGCAGGCGATCGGTCCGCGGCACCTCATCAGATCTTGAGTAAGTGTTGTTGATCCGGATTCTCCGATTGTTCCCCAAGTCCAGTGCCAGTCTCAACGATGCGTCCCAGGTTTCATAACCCGTAAATGCTTGGCTACCCACAGGCGAAGCGGCGTCAAGATCATTCAGGTTCGACGCTTTGAAATGTCCGGCAATTGCCCAATCGCTGCCGCGTGTTCCTGCCTCAAGCTGGTGGGTAGACGTTTGGTCTGCCGAACTCGCAAAACCCAAATAAGAAAGATGCGTTCCCTTCTGATCGAGTGGATCTGCGGTGCGCAGATGAACCGTTCCGCCTAATCCGTCGCTGCCATATTGGGTGCCGCTGGGACCTGAAAGTACCTCAATCTGCGACAGTTGGCCATCGGGTATGGTGTTCAAGTACTGGTTCAGACCAAGTCGAAAGATCGCGTTGTTGATGCGGAATCCGTCAATCATGAGCAGGATGCGGTTACCAGACATGCCTCGGATAATGGGCGATCCGCCGCCCAGATTAGTCTTTTGCAATGCGACCTCAGCTTGTTCTTTGAGCCAATCAGACGACTGAACCGCATTGCGGGTCACCTGTTCAGCCGGCGCAATCACTTCGATTTCGGCTGCAGCATCAAATGCATCCTGTTGAGAGCGTTTGCCAGATACCACCTCATGAATACCGAGTGCCGTTCCTTGGACATCAATGGTGAGATTCGATTCCTGCTGCCATGTACCGATGAATCGCAGCCGCCCACGTGGATCAACAATTTCAAAGGTACGACTGGCAGGGTCACGACGGAGTGTAAGATGACCTTTTTGATCGAATGGAACCTGTTGGCCGGATTCATCAACCAAATACCATCCATCGAAGGATTCGATGGAAGGATCGACCAACTGAATATGGCAATCGTTGGCCACATATAGCCATAGCACAATAAGCATCATTGCGGATCATCCTCCGGCAAGGCGCAAAGCAAGTCCTGCACCAAGAACCGTGATAAGGTGGGCCGCCGGAGCATAGCATGTCGGGTCAACCATCCAAGCGAATTTCCGTTCGTGAATTTGTTTTGCCTATTCCCCCCAAAGGCTCATTGAGTTTTGGAGTTGGTGGGTTTGGTGCGACGCGAGGCCAGGAAATTCATACCCGCATTCAAGCCAGAAAGAAACGAACCGAACCCGATTATCAAAGTGAGGTACCCATCGTCGGCGATTTTGGATTTCTTCAAATTGGTGGGCGCATCGATGGTCTCTATCATCGGAAGCCGCCATGTGTTGAAGAGATCAAGACAACGACTTCGATCAAACGGTTGGTTGCAGCGCTTCAAGATCCACATCACATTTATCGACTTCAGGTGCTCATGTATGGGTATCTGTACGCTTTAGAGAACGGTGTGTGGCCAGAATGTCGTCTCTTGCTGGCTTCTTCTTATGACGAATCTCAATTGGAGATAGCGATTGAAATTGACACAGCGTTCTTCGAATCCTGGCTTGAAGGTCAGCTGAATTGTTGGCGCGATGTGATCGCTGGTCAGGCTATTGAGCAGGACCGTCGCCGCAGAGTGGGTGAGGGAATTCGGTTTCCTTTCAAGCAGTACCGCAAGGGCCAATTTGAACTGTGCCAAAAAGTGGCCGAAACAGCCTTGGCGCAGCGACAACTGATGGTTCAGGCGCCCACCGGCTTGGGTAAAACCATGGCAGCCCTTTTTCCCATGTTGCAACAGGCCTTGTTATCGCAGCGGCGTGTGATTTATGTGACGCCAAAGAACAGCCAACATCGAGTGGTCCTGGATGCCGTCCAGATGTTGATCCATCAAGGGCACAACATCAGTGCAACCGTTGTGTCAGCTCGTCAGAAAGCGTGCCTTAAAGACGAAGTGATTTGCGAACCGGGATATTGTGAACACGCCCGTGATTACTATGATCGTCTCTATGGTGGGGATGTGATATCGAACCTGATCAATCAGGGTGTTTTGGACCTCTCGTTGCTGCGCGATACAGGCATCCAAAGCTCGCTTTGCCCTTATGAATTGGCCAAGGACACGACCCCCCACGTGGACATAGTCGTTTGCGATTACAACTACATTTTCACAGCTGGTTTGCTGTTTCACGACGAGGAGACCAAGGATCTGCTCATCGTGGATGAAGCCCATAATCTACCTGACCGTGCGCGTGATTACTTGTCACCTGTCCTGCGTTACGAGCAGGTCCGCGAAACGGAATCACGGATTCAGGGAAATTCCTTGGCAAGTGCCGTGGTAAAGCGCTTGACAACCTTGTTTCGTCACTTGCGTCAATCCGGTGATACATTTCGAGTCATTGATCCGCCCATTGAACAGATTCGTCTTTGCGCCGAAGAGGCGGGCAAGATGGCAGCAGAACACTTAGCGCGTCACTCTGGTGTGGTGCACCATGAAGATCCGGTGATTGGGCTGTTTCAAATCGTACAGACCTTTTACGCACAATTGGATAAGATCGACGAACGGTTTCGAGTGGTCTATGAAGGAGGGAACCGCGAACGCATCCAAATAATCTGTTGTGATGCCTCTGAGTTCCTGAGACAGGTGTTGAAACGATTTCAATCTGTGGTCTGTATGTCTGCCACGCTCAAGCCGTTCAAGTTCTTCGAACATCAATTGGGGCTTGAAGCGAACCGCACCGACAGCTTGGAATTTGGCAGTTCATTCCCTGTTGAGAATCGTCTCATCCTGATCGTACCCCAGGTGTCGAGCCACTACCGCGAACGCACCCGTCAAGCACCGCGCTACGCGGAACTCATCGAACGTGTGATTTCACTCCGCAAGGGCAACTATTTTGTGTTTTTCCCCAGCTATGCTTTTCTCAATCAAGTGGCGAAACCCTTGTCCCTACCGGGCTACAAGGTGCTCAAGCAAATTCCAGAAATGACGGCATTTGACCTGAGGAAAATGGTGATGCAACTGAAAAGGAAACAAAAGAATCGGGTCATATTAGCGGTGCAAGGTGGCAGCTTGGCTGAAGGACTCGATTTTCCCGGCGAGGAGATTTGCGGTGCGATCATCGTGGGACCCGGGCTCCCTGCCTTCTCGCCTGAGCGGGAGCTCTTGCGCGGTTACTTCAACGGCCAAGGTCTAGACGGTTTTGCCTATGCATATGTGTTTCCGGGTATGGCGCGGGCCATACAGGCGGCAGGTCGAGTCATTCGAACCGAAACAGATAAGGGTTGTATCATTTGTGCGGATCGTCGATACCTCCAAGCACCCTACCAAGACGCGTTACCTGCCGATTGGTTTGTGAATAGCCCGAAGGAGCTTGTATCTTCAACTATTCTTCAAGACCTTGAGGGATTCTGGAAAGGGGAGAAACAAATGTGGACAGTGTTAGGTATTCCTAACTGCGACAAGGTGAGAGCTGCCCGCAAGTGGTTCAAAGCAAACGGCATAGATTATGAATTTCGCGACCTACGAGTAAGTCCTCTCACTCGAGATCAGTGGATGGAGCTCGTGAACCAGGATCAAGGGAACCAGTTGATTAATCGAAAGGGCCCTGTCTTTCGAGGGTTGAAGGACACCGAAACCTGGTCGCCTGAACGATGGGCGGATCAACTCCGGGCCACACCAACTCTGATGAAGCGACCGGCTATTTTGGCTGAAAACAAGTTGGTCATCACGGGATTCGATGAACAGCAATATGAAAAGCTTGTCTTGGGCTAACATTTTGTTTTTTTCATGCTGATATCGATTGATTTGCCGGTTGATCCGGCGTATAGTGGATCTAGGTTCTGAACCGCGGTTCATTTTGTTTTTGTGTGCGGTTTGGCATCAAATAGGGGGCTTTCCATTTTTTTCTGATAATCAAGGAGATTTATCCATGAGGGTTTGTCTTATTGTTTTGTGTGGCATTTTTGTGACTGGGCTCAGTGTGATGGCTGGTGGCTTCGCCGTTCAAGAGCAAAGCGCTAAAGGCTTAGGCATGGCGTTTTCAGGGACTGCCACGGGATTGGGTGATGCTTCAAGCGTCTATTTCAACCCGGCGGCCATGTCTAGACTCGGTAAAAAGACGGCAACGGTTGCCGGACATATGATTTCTCCCCAAGGTGAATTCAACAACAATGGCTCGATTCATAACCCGGCACTGGGTTCAATCCCGGTGAGTGGCGGTAATGGTGGCGATTCAGGTTCCAGCGCCATGGTGCCCAATATCTATTTGGCACGTGGTTTTGGCGAATCATTTCACGTTGGGTTTGGTGTGAACGCGCCGTATGGACTTGAATCCAAGTATCCTGATGGTTGGGTGGGCCGTTATCACGGTCTCAAATCCGATTTACAAGTGGTGAACCTGAATCTGGCAGGATCTTATAAGATCAATGATTTCATCGCGGTGGGTGCAGGCTTCAGCTACTATGAAGCGGACGCTGAACTGAGTAATGCCATCGATTTTGGCACTATCGGCGTGTCGATTTTGGGACCAGGTGCTGGATTCGTTCCGGGTCAAAACGATGGTTCATTTTTGGTGAAAGGCGACGACACCACAACCGGCTTCAATGCCGGTGTGTTAATCACGCCCAATGACCGGTACTCCATAGGCATCGGTTACCGCAGCAGCATCGATATCAAGATCGAAGGCGATGCTACTTTTGTCGTGCCGGCAGAGTTTCAACCCATAGCTGCTCAAACGGGTTTGTTCCAAAACACGTCCGGTGTTGCAGAAGTGGAATTGCCAGCCCAATTGCATGTGGGCTACGACCGTCAACTGAATGACAAATGGCGTCTGGCTTTCGACTACCTGCGTTACGAATGGTCGAGTTTCGATGAACTCCGTATCCAATTCGATAATCCTCGTCAGGCTGACGCGGTGGTTGATGAGGCTTGGGACGACACCAATCGCTTCGCCTTGGGATTCGACCACGTCGTATCGGACACTTGGGGATATCGTTTTGGCGTCGCCTATGAAGAGACCCCCATTCCGGATGCGGAGCACCGTACGCCACGAATTCCAGACAACGATCGCACTTGGTTGTCGCTGGGTTTCAGTTATCAACCGGCCCATGCATGGACGGTTGATTTTGGTGCTTCGTACCTGATCATGAGCGATGGCGATGTAAATACCCAAGGCAGCACAGGTGACATACTCAAAGGCAGCTACGATCTTTCAGTATTCATCACATCGCTCCAATTGACCTGGAAGCCGTAAGATTTTGGAGCCTCGTGCGTGTTGGATTGAATCCAAAATCAATCCTGTCAGGGATTGGGCAAGATGAACCAGTGGTGGTCCCGCCGGACGCGGGGCCACCCCTGAAAATCGGCCCAACACTAAGAAGACCCTTCCGGATTCCGCATTTAACCGGGACATTGCCGATGATGCATGTACAGCGCATCTCGTGGCTTTAGGCGGAACCCCGATGGGGTTCTAGTTTCTTTTTTGTTGGTCAACCAGCGGTAGGCCCGCTGTGCGGACCAACTGCTGGCAATGTCGGGGCTACCCCTACGGGACATGAGTTAGTGATTCAGATGATTGATGTTGTTTTCTGTGCCTTTCTTTTCTTGGCATGTTGAGATTCTGGAGCTGATAAGTGGCAGAAAAACAGCTGCTGATACAGAGGGCTATGGATGATGGTATCGAATTCATCTTGACCGATGAATTTGAATGGAAACTCGAATTGGAGGAAGACCATCATGTAGAAAAAGCCGCTGGCTGCAAGATTCTTATTTTTGCCAACAACGGTTTCGGTGACTACCTTTTTCTCCGGGTGGGTGCGGATGGACATGTTGAAGACAGCGTTTACATGTATCGTCATGAAGGTCCAGTCATCGAGGCACTGGAAGATGATCTGGAGCTCCTTCTAGAGCTAAAGAAGAGAAAACCTTCGGAGGACGAATACCCGGCGGCTTGCTATGAGACCGGAGAATCAATTGAAATAGGCGATCGCGTGATGTTCCGGACATGGATATCATTTTGGCGCCGCCAATTGGGGGTGGTTGTTTATGTGCCAGGAAAGTCGCGGAAAAATTACCAATACGAAAATGGTGGGCTGAAATGGATCGCCGCTCGAAACGAGGAATTGGAAATTGGATTCCTGATCGATCCCGAAACCGGTGTAGTGCGCAAGATCAGATGTGTTGAAAGAACAACAGGAAAGATACCCAAGTTCAAACGCATTCGCGAGGACGATCGCTCGTCGTGTTTGGAATCATGGGTCGAAAGCGTTGTTGTCATTGGATTGCTTTTTGGTGCGATCTACCTAGGTTACGGAGTGATCAACTGGTTCAAGCATCTGCTTTTTGATTGAGAGATCACCTTCGTTCGTTCGAGCGAAGAGCTGGGGAACGTCAAACCCCTACGGGATAATCACTTTGCCAGATGAGGTTTGTTGGCTTCTGCTGTTGACACATGCCCACGCTGCGACGTTGTTGGTCCTCAAGGTGACAGGATCGCAACGGAAAACCTATATTCAAAGTGATGGTCCCCTATCAATCGAAATCTGTTGGTATTCATTGGATGCTCGCGGCCGTTTTGCCGATCCTATCGCTGGTGACTGTGGCGCAAACGACGCATGCTGTGTTGGGCGGATGTGGTGGCACGGTACCTGAACGGGTTCTGTCTGCCACACCTTCTGATTACCTAAGTATTTTGCCTACGCTTCAGCCAGGAGATCTATTGGAATTGGGTCCCGGTACCTATCCCGATGGGCTCAATCTACAAGGCATTAACGGTGAGCCTGACCGTTGTGTGATCATCGCCGGCCCGTCTATGGGACCGCCCGCAGTGTTCACGGGCCGCAGTTGCTGCAACACGGTGAGCTTGGGCAACTCCAGCTACCTGGTCATTCGCAACCTGACCATTGACGGAGGAGGTGAATTGGGTGATGCCGTGAAAGCCGAGAGCACGGCGGATTGGTGCCACCACATCACACTGGAAAATCTGACCATCATCAACCAGGACGCCGATCAGCAGATCGTTGCCATTAATACCAAATGCCCGACCTGGAACTGGGTCATTCGAAAGAACCATATCAATGGCGCGGGCACGGGTCTTTACCTGGGCGATTCCAACGGTGAAGACGAATTTGCCAATGGTTTGATCGAGTTCAATGTCATCACCAACACGATCGGCTACAACATGCAAATCAAGCATCAGAACGGACGTGCCGTTGGCAGTCCCGCTAACGGTCAGACGATCATTCGCCACAACGTCTTCAACAAGACTGACAGCAGCAGTACAGGCGGCAATGCGCGGCCCAATCTGCTGGTAGGTCATTGGCCAGATTCTGGTCCTGGCGCCAACGATATCTACCTGATTTATGGGAATCTGTTCTTTGGGAACCCCAGTGAGAACCTGTTTCAGGGCGAAGGCCACATCGCGTTCTACCAGAACCTGCTGGTCTCCAGTACGGGTGGTGCTGTGGCTATTCAACCCCACAACGGTGTGCCCAAAACCATCCATTTGTTTCAAAACACGATTGTCTCGGCGGGGACCGGTATTTTTGTGACGGGTGGTGACCCGGGCTTTAGCCAACTCATGGTGGGAAACGCCGTATTCTCAGACAATCCCTTGGTCGGTGGTACCCAGATGGACAATGTCACCGACGACTATGATCAAGCTGGGACGTACCTCAACAATCCTTTTGGCGATCCGGTTGTGGGTACGCTCGACCTCTTTCCGATGGCTGGCGTGAATAGCCTTCCGATGGATCTAAGCGCCATGGTGGGTTATGAGGATTGGGATCTCGATTTCAATGCGTCGCCGCGACCGGGCACTTATCGCGGCGCCTATGCCGGAGATGGCGTTAATCCAGGGTGGAACCCGCAGATTGACACGAAGTGCCTCCTCGGTTCGGGCATACCGGACTGGGAGTTGTGGCCGATCCAGTCCATTTTGCAACTCCTCTTACAGATCGGCGGACAATGTCTCACACCGCCTTGAGGTCTGAATGTTTGGTGTCTTGTTTGCCTACGAGAGTGGTTTGAATCTGGCTTGGAAGAAACGCAGGTAACGCGGCTCATAGGTCATTTCCAGGCCCTTGGCCTCGTGCCGACGATCCCACACGCTGCGAACCGACTCTGCTACGACGTCGATATGCGATTGCGTATACACGCGGCGGGGCAAGGTGAGTCGAACCAGCTCCAATCTGGGATAGCGATGATGGCCCGTTTCAGGATCACGACCTGCGCTTACGATGCCTCGCTCCATAGAACGGACTCCGGAATCTAGGTATATATCGGATGCAAGCGTCTGCGCCGGGAATCGATCCTGAGACAGGTGGGGGTAGAATTTACGCGCATCCAAGAATACCGCGTGGCCACCTACCGGTTTCACGATGGGGATGTCCCAGTTTTCAAGTAACTCGCCCAAATATCGAACCTGACCAATGCGACAGATGATGTGGTTGTCTTGAACAGACTCTTCGGTTCCAATGGCCAACGCTTCCATATCGCGTCCGGCCATACCGCCATAGGTATGAAGACCTTCGTAAACCACGACCAGATTGCGCAATTCCTCGAACACTTCACCATCGTTCACGGCGAGCCACCCACCGATATTCACCAGACTGTCCTTCTTGGCGCTCATCCAAGCGCCATCCGTAAAGGAGCAGAACTCTTTGAGAATCTCAGCGACTGTCTTGTCGCGGTATCCATGTTCACGTTCGCGGATAAAAAAACAGTTTTCGGCCATCCGAGTAGCGTCCAACATCAAACGAATGCCGTATCGATCGCAAAGAGCGCGTAGTGCTTTAACATTTGCCATGCTCACGGGTTGGCCACCTGCCATATTGACCGTTCCAGCCAAACTCACGTACGGGATGCGAGATGCACCCACTTCCTGAATCAACCGTTCCAGTTTGGCCAGATCCACGTTGCCTTTGAATGGGTGCTCATTTGCCGGGTCATGGGCTTCTTCAATCACAACGTCGCGGAACGTGCCGCCAGCTAGTTCCTGATGCAGACGCGTGGTCGTGAAGTACATATTGCCAGGCACCACATCGCCTTGTTTGATCAGTGTTTGACTGATCAGGTTTTCCGCGCCTCGACCCTGGTGGGTGGGGACAAAATAGCGGTACCCATAAATGCGTTGAATGGTCTCTTCCAGACGATAGAAGTTGCGGCTTCCAGCATAGGCCTCATCGCCCAACATCATGCCAGCCCATTGACGATCACTCATGCTGCTGGTGCCGCTGTCGGTCAACAAATCGATATAGACGTCCTCACTGCGCAGTAAGAACGTGTTGTAGCCCGCATCTTCCAAACACTTGCGGCGTTCCTGAGGGGTCATCACCTTGATGGGTTCAACCATCTTTATTTTCCAAGGTTCTGCCCACGAACGACGCCCGTACTGTTCACCCATGGTTTTCAAAATTGTTTTCATGGCAGCCTCCACAAAGCTAACGGCATTTTGCGAGACTTTTGACAAGAGAGGTTATGATCCAAGTCATAGTCATCAGCCTCACTCAAGAGGATGCGAACAGTTGCTTGTGACAGTTGGTACTTTGAGGTAGCGTACGTGGACAGGAGCCTTCCGTGAAGTACCACCCGCAAATGGACACGTTGCGTGCCATCGCTGTGTTTGGTCCCATTTGTGCCCACTCCATACGCGTCTACGACTTTGAGTACATGTCATGGAACGTGATGTTGCCATGGCTTGAAAAGTACAGTCATGGGGGCGTCATCCTCTTCTTTGTCATTTCCGGGTTTCTAATTACCGGCATCCTGATGGACACGCCCGATATCAAGCGTTTCTATATTCGTCGCTTCTTGCGGATTCTGCCAGCTTATTACCTGTTGGTCCTTCTGTATCGTCCGGATGCCCGTGAGTTTTGGTGGGTCATCACCTATACCCTTAATTGGGTTCCTTTTGTACCCGATCAGGCCATTGGCCATTTTTGGTCCTTGTGCGTGGAGGAACAGTTCTATTTGATCTGGCCCTGGCTGGTTTGTTTTACACCCAACAAACACAGACCGTGGCTGTTTCTAGGTACCATCGCTTTTTCTTTGGCTTATAAATCTGTGATGGTGAGGTTGCATCAACCTGATCTCGCGCTTTTAGGGACATTGGGCTGTATGGACCAGTTGTCATTGGGCGCCCTGACGGCCTGGATGCTGCGTAACAAGCCTGATTCCTATAAAAAATACCTGTTTTCAGTGCTGGTCATCGCAGCATTACCGTTTGCGTTTGTGCAAGTCAAACACGTGATTTTTTGGAAATTCGTTATTGCTCTCGTGTGCGTGCCTATCGTGGGGTCGTCTGTGTTTCCATATCGCGGTTTGTTGAAGCGCGTATTTGCGTTCAGGCCATTGCAGTACATGGGTCGCATCAGCTATGGTTTGTACCTCTATCATTTGCCCCTGTTTTTTGCAGTTGATTGGATGTCAGCGCGCGGTCGTTACGGCTATTGGACATGCTGGTTGGCTTATTTCATCTGTACCTTGGCCGTCGCGTCCTTGTCTTGGCATCTGTTTGAAAAGCCCCTCAACAATCTGAAACGTCGCTTTCCTTATCGCGCTCTGGTTTGAATCACTCGAATTGAGCGCGGAACCGTTCAAAGGCTGCCTCCAGCGCTTCAATACGGGCCTCGAGTTCGGCGATCTTGGTGGGTGACGATTTGATGGTAGGTAGTGGGTCATCGGTAATCTCGGGCATACCACAAAATAGATGGGTGTAACGAGGTTCCTTTTGACCAGGCCTCTTCTCGAGTTGTGCGATCAGTGGTCCCTGGGCATGTTGCTGCAAGTTTTCTAGCGCGGTTTCCAATTGGATGTTGTGGCTGAAGGGGTACATCCGTGAACCGTGTCCCTTCAGCTCACCCATGGTTTGAGGACCACGCAGCATCAACTCGCACATAATCGCCGTTTGATGTCTGTCGAACGACAACTTCTCGGTGAGTCGTTGTTCGTATTTATCGACCCTGGTTCCCGGACCGCCCACGCGCCAGATGAGTCCCTTGTCCCTCAACTCCGTCAAGGTGAATTGAATCAAGGCATCGTCGAACTGAACCACGGGTTCTCTGTTCGATTTTTGGTTACATGCCGCGGTGAGCGCTTTCAGGGTTAAAGGATAATATTCAGGGGTTGTGATTTCCTTCTCAATGAGTGCAGCTAAAACACGAACCTGTTCAAAGGTCAGCTCCATAGTGAACTCCTTCAAAAACATCGCATTGTATCATCGCAAGTCGCATTGCAGCGCGATGTGCAATAGAGTAGGATTTTTTATGAATCGCGGTTCAGCCGCATTTTTTTTGGAGGGAGAATACTCATGAGATACCTGTTATGTCTTTTTGCAGCTGGTGTGGCCTTTTCGGGGGAGATCGGCGGTGTGACTCTGCCTGACAAGATGACTGTGGGCGATGCCTCTCTGGTCTTGAATGGGGCCGGTCTTAGAAAGAAGCTTTTCATCAAAGTCTATGCCGGTGGATTATATCTGCAGGCGAAAAGCAGCGATCAGAACAAGGTGATCAAAGCCGATGAACCCATGGCAGTTCGATTACATTTCATTTATGACGGTGTTTCGTCAGAAAAACTGACCGAAGCCTGGAATGAAGGCTTCAAGAATGCTACCGGTGGGAAAACCGCTGCGATTCAGGCCAAGATCGACACGTTCAATGGCATGTTCAGTCAAACGGCCAACAAAGGTGATGTCTACGATGTGATCTACGAACCTGGAAAAGGGACATCGGTGCTGGTGAACGGCGTTTCCAAGGGAACTGTCGAGGGTCTTGAATTCAAACAAGCTGTCTTTGGTATCTGGTTATGCGACAAGCCGGCCGACTCTGGGTTGAAAGAAGGTATGTTGCATCAGTGACATCTGCCATTGTTCGCTGTCCCAACTGCGGGACCCGTAACCGCGTGCCTGCACAGGTGCAGGCACGCTGTGGTCGGTGCCACTCGGATCTGGATTTGGGACAGGAATTCTCAGGGAAGCCATTCGAGACCACCGATTTTCAGGCGGATGTAATTCGTTCAGATGTACCTGTCCTGGTTGACTTTTGGGCACCCTGGTGCCAGCCGTGTCTTGCGCTTGCGCCTGTACTGGATGAACTTGCTGGCCGATGGGTATCGCGACTGCGAGTGGTCAAAGTGAATGTCGATCGCCATTCAGATTTGGCCGCCGAATATGGCATACGCGGCATTCCCACGTTGTTTTTGTTCAGGGAGGGCAAAAAACGCGCGTCACTTGATGGTCTTCACCCCATTTCTGAGATTGAAGCATGGCTAGAGCAGAACCTGAAGTAAGTCAGCCTTGGATTCATCGGGCCATCAATTTTGTTCCGTTGCTGATCATCAGATTTTATCGATGGGCTATTTCGCCGTTGTTGCCGCCGTCCTGTCGCTTTTATCCCAGTTGTTCGGCTTATGGTTTGCGCGCATTTCAGGTTTATCCCATCTGGCGTGCAACCTACCTGACGGTGTGGCGCATTCTGCGGTGTAATCCGTTCAATCCGGGCGGATTCGATCCCCTTCCAGGTTGTGAACATGAGTTTGACAATCCCGACGAGTCCAATTCACCCCACACGAATTGACAGCACTGTTGCGGGCTGCCTATGATTCGGTCCACCTGCTTCGATCGGCGCAAGTGGGCCCTGGGGTGATCATTGGTTGACTATAACGATTTGGAATTCAACGACCTGAATTATCAGTCGTACCTGAAAATAGACGAACTTTTGGATCTACAACATGAGGTTTCCGACCCACCTCACCACGACGAAATGTTTTTTATTGTCATCCACCAAGCTGCAGAATTGTGGTTCAAGTCGCTGCTGCATGAAGCCGATTGGTTGGTGGGCGCATTTAGGTCGGGCTCGGTTTCTAGGGCACTCAAGGTGTTGCGACGAATCACGGCTATTATGGATTTGCAGGCACAACAGATCGGGTTGCTGGCTACCTTGACACCCGTGGAGTTTGCGGGTTTTCGCGACTTGCTGCGTCCTGCCAGTGGTTTTCAGTCAGCCCAGTTCCGACAGATTGAATACGCTTTTGGTATCCGCGAACCATTTTTCCTGAAGTTCTTCGAGCATCTCCCCGAAGTCGTCAAACGTCTGGAAACCACTAGGAGACAGCCATCTATCTACGACGAAGCCGTGCGGGCCATGCACCGATTCGGCTACGCCGTACCCGAACCGCTACTCAATCGCGATGTCTCACAGAACTGGGCATTGAATGAGGACCTGGTGAACATCATTCGAGAAATCTATGATGATCCTGCTGAGAACTACCACTGGGTTCTGTTATTCGAGAGTATGCTTGATTTTGATGAGAAGGTGGCGAAATGGCGGAACCATCATATTCTGATGGTGTCGCGAACCATCGGCACTGTCGCTGGAACCGGTGGAAGCTCTGGCGTTTCGTTTCTACAGTCCCGAGCTGGTCTGCGTTTCTTTCCGGAACTTTGGGCTGTGCGCAACCTATTGGGAGGTTCCTATTAAGCTTCAGCTCCATGGAAAAACTGCGCTGGTTTGCGCCGGATCCAAAGGCATTGGTGCGGCCGCGGCTCGACAGTTAGCAAGCTTGGGCTGCCGCGTCATGGTCATCGCCAGATCGCAAACCAACCTGGACGAAGTGTGTGCGTCACTAGACGGCTCAGGTCACATAACACTGCAAGCTGACATGAACGATCACAAGAACGTGATCGAAAAGATTTCGGACCGATTAGATGAAACCGGCCCGATAGAAATCGTCATTAACAATATGGCTGGTCCCAAAGGTGGCCCTTTGTTGGGCGCTGACGCAGAGGAGATCGCTCATGGCATGCACGGACATGTCCTGCTGGCCCACAAATTGGCGCAGCTTCTCGTGCCAGGGATGCAGGCCCGAAGCTACGGCCGCATCGTGAATATCATTTCCACATCCGTCAAAGTACCCATTGTAGGACTGGGCGTTTCCAACACAGTGCGTGGAGCTATGGCGAATTGGGCCAAAACCATGTCAATCGAACTAGCCCCCCACGGCATCACAGTCAATAATGTACTGCCTGGCTTCACCGAGACGGAACGGCTTGAATCCATTATCACGGCCCGAGCCGCCAAATCCGGACAATCGGAAGAAGGCGTTCGTCGTGACTTAATGAACTCGGTACCCGCGGGAAGATTTGGAACAGCAGACGAGGTGGGCTCTGCCATTGCCTTTCTGGCCTCGCCCGCTGCGGGTTACATCAACGGTATCAACCTACCTGTGGATGGGGGACGGACAGGCTGCCTATGATCTTCGACGTCTTTTTTTCCATTTGCCAGACCGATGTCGACGGGGTCATGCCCGATGAGCACACCATGTTCACTCATTTCTTCGATCAGGTGAAATGGGCGGATGAGCTCGGATTCGGAACTGCGTGGGTGGCGGAAACCCACTTGTCTTGTCAAATCCAGAAACGCAACCCAGGCGCCGTGATTCCACACTTCCGGGGTGAGATCGGTTTAAACACCGATATCTTGCAGATGGCACACTTGATCTTTCAGATGACGAAACACATCGCAGTAGGGTCTGCGATTCGGAATATCCAGTGTAACGGTGGCCCCATTGCTCATGCCGAAGCCATTCGCACGTTTCTATCGTTACGAGCCGCGGCGGGTGTGGGTGATCGCATCTTAGAACTGGGTTTTGCCGCTGGACGTTTTCCGTTCTCGAACATTCCTTATGGCATCCATCCTCGCAATGATTGGGAGCAAGCAGCTTGGCCGGCGTTGCGCGGAAAGGTCTTCAAGTCCTGTGTGGAAATTTTTCTACGCTTCCTGCGAGGCGAAGTCTTTTCTTCCGATCAGGTGACACCCATAACCCTCACGCGACCAGACTTTCGCAGTGATGGGGATTGGGAATCTGTTTGTTCGGCCTATGGAAATGCCGTTGACATGATTCCTGTCGATCCTTTCTGGCGGTTCCCTGACGTTGGCGTGATTCCGTTTGAAACGCCCATGGACGCTTTGAGGCTTACAATCGGAGCCCACGATGCCCCGACCCAAATATTAGCCAATCAGTTTCTTCCAGTGGGTGTGTTTAATCTGTCGTTTACGCCTACTGAGCAGATAGAGTCCACTCATGAGTTGATGAAGTTGCACTATCACCGAGACGGCGGCCCTTGGAAGCGCGATTACATGCCGCGAACGGCTCTTGTGTTTCTCGATGACAGCGCCGGACTTTCAACAAGTGGCAAAAACGAAAGGGCCCGCGAACGCGCAAAACATGCCATGGAAAACTACTGGCGGGCCCTGCAAGGTACCATTGATCCTCAGCGCATCCGCGAAGGTGTGGACAATGCGCTCGTGGGGAGTCCTGAGGCGGTGATCGAACAAATGCATGCTAGGTTCCATCAGGGGGACCGACTTATGCTTTGGTTCGATTTCCATAACCACGACAACGAAGACGTCAAAAACTCAATGCGTTTGTTCATGGAGAAAGTAGCGCCGAGTTTTAGTTGAGGTGAGCATGCAAGAACTAGCGAACTTCATCAACGGTGAATATCGGACCCCTTTGGGCAATCGCTATTTGGATAACTTCAACCCTGCCACGGGTGCTGTTTACTCGCTTTGCCCTGCTTCAAATGCCCGAGATGTGCAGATGGCTGTGGAAGCAGCGCGAACGGCGTTTCCTGTTTGGTCGAAAATGCCGACAGACGAGCGCAGTCGAATTCTGATGCGCGTGGCAGATTTAATCGAAGATCGTCTTGAGACGTTTGCAGATGCGGAGAGTAAAGATCAGGGCAAACCGGTCTGGTTGGCCAGATCGGTCGATATTCCTAGGGCTTGCAGCAATTTCAGGTTTTTTGCGGGCGCTGTGTTGCACCGTCAATCAGAATGCAGCGACATGGATGGTCGAGCCATGAACTATACCCATCGCCAGCCTGTTGGTGTGGCGGGACTGATCTCCCCATGGAACCTACCGTTGTACCTTTTGACCTGGAAAATTGCGCCCGCTCTTGCCACTGGAAACACAGCCGTGTGCAAACCATCAGAGCTGACGCCCATGACCGCCTACCTTTTGGGCCAAGTCATGTCCGAGGCTGGCGTGCCTCCAGGCGTCTGTAACATGGTCTTCGGAACGGGAACAGAGGCCGGCGCCGCACTCACTGCGCATCCCCACGTACCCTTGATTTCGTTTACAGGCGGCACGGCGACCGCTCACCATATCAGCCAAGCAGCCATGCCTCATTTTAAGAAACTCAGTTTGGAATTGGGTGGAAAGAATCCCAATATTATCTTTGCCGACGCCAATCTGGACAAAGCCATAGAGACCACCGTTCGTTCCAGTTTTCTCAATCAAGGTGAGATCTGTTTGTGTGGATCGCGAATCTTCGTGGCTGCCGAAATCTATGACCTCTTTCTGGATCGATTCTGCGAAGCGACGCGCGCATTGGTGGTTGGAGACCCATCTAACGAACACACTAATTTGGGCGCGCTGGTTAGTTCAGCTCACCGGGACAAAGTGATGGGCTACATTCGGCTGGCAGAAGAGTTGGGTGGTCGTGTTTTATGTGGCGGGAACGTGCCCGATCTGGATCCTCCCTTCGATCGTGGATATTTCATTCAGCCCACGGTAATTGATCGTCTTGACCCGAATTGCGCCGTCATGCAGGAAGAGATTTTTGGGCCCGTGGTCACCGTGACCCCATTCCACAGCGATGAAGAGGCGTTGGCATTGGCTAATGGCGTCAAATACGGGCTTTCAGCCAGTGTGTGGACACGCGATGTCACACGAGCTCACCGCTTTGCTCAGTTGTTAGAAGCCGGCGTCGTTTGGGTCAACTGTTGGTTGCGTCGCGACCTGAGGACGCCTTTTGGTGGTATGAAGCAATCGGGCATAGGTCGGGAAGGCGGCCACTACTCGCTTGACTTTTTTACCGAAGCCAAGAATGTTTGCATTGAATGGGAGGATGCGTGAATCAGATCCACGCGGATAATGCGCCAAAACCCGTAGGCGCGTATCCCCATGCCCGCAGAGAGGGAGAATGGCTCTTTCTGTCGGGAGTAGGCCCAAGGAAAGCGGGAACCACAAAAATTCCAGGCGTTACGTTGCATGCAGATGGCAGCATTGCGTCTTATGATATCGAGGTGCAGACTCGGTCTGTCATTGAGAACATATCCACCATACTTGAGTCGGCGGGCGCCACGTTGAACCACGTGGTCGATGTCACCGTTTTTCTCACCAACATGAAAGATGATTTCCCGGGTTATAACCGCATCTATGCTGAATACTTCGGCAAGATAGGCGCCACCAGAACGACCCTGGGAATTGTCGCGTTGCCCACGCCTATAGCCGTGGAATTCAAAGTGCTAGCGCGAATTCCAGATGGCCGCACATGAACGTAAGCACGCCAGATGACACCTCCATATCGATGACTTGTGAGTTTCGCGCGCCACCTATTGAGGTGTTTGGTCGCTGGATTAACCCGAGCGCGCTCAAACAGTGGATGTTCGGGCCCGACGAGTGGCCGCTGGTAGCGTGCCGAATCGATCCTGTAGTCGACGGGACCCTGCGTCTTGTTTGGCGCCACGCCCATCGAGGAGATATGGCGCTTAGTGGCAGGTATTTGGTGGTTGATCCACCACGGCGCCTAGTACACACGGAGCTCTTTGACGAGGATTGGACCCATGGTGAGACGTATGTGACGACGGATTTCAAAGACCTCGAAGATTCGACCCTCGTGGTGATGAACGTGGCGTATGCGAACAAAGCAACCCGTGATCGGGTTCTTCAATCAGGTATGACGGATGGTGTGGCGAACTGCTTTAAGCGGCTTGCCCTTCTGTTGGCAGTTGAAAAGAATTAATTCAAAGGACTATCTATGACACACAAACTGACTTATTTTGATTTTGCTGGAAGCCGTGGGGAAGAATGTCGGCTTGCGTTTTGTTTGGCCGGTGAAGCGTTTGAAGATCATCGGATTGAGATGAAGCAATGGCCCGAAATCAAACCCAGCACACCCTTTGGCGCACTGCCCATGCTTGAAATAGAAGGAGAGGGCCTGCTTGCCCAGTCCAACGCAATTCTCACCTGGATTGGGCGTCGTTATGGTGTTCTTCCCAAGGACGAATTTGAGGCCGCGCGTCATTTGGCAGTGATGGAAGCTTGTGAAGAGCTTCGCGGCAAAGTGAACCCAACATCGTCGCTGAAAGACGAGTCGGAAAAAAAGGCAGCCAGAGAGGCACTTGCGTCGGGGTACCTCCAGGAATGGGGACGCCAGATGAATGCCCAGGTTAAGGGACCTTACCTCGGCGGCACAAATCCCAGCGTGGCGGATATCAAAATTTATATGATCTTGGGCTGGTTCAAGCGTGGGGGGCTAGACTATATATCACCCCAAATCTTCGACCAATTGGGCCAACTCAACGGTGTGTATGACGCCATGCATGCGCATCCCGCTATTCAATCCTGGCAAAACCGTTAGGCCACCGCGGGTCAAGAAATGACGTGTCACCATTTGATTGAAGTGGAACAAGCCATTCAGGCCGCGGGCATTCGAGAAACCTATCGCGGCAAAGCTTGGTCTAAGGTCCACGAATTTGTCTATTTTGACTGCGTCATGGATTTAGTTGAAGTTAGAAGAGCCTTTGCGCTTGAATCCTGTGTCGTGGACCATGTACATCGTGGGACTCACGACGGATGTGAGCAGGGGCTCTTCTGCGAAACCTGCAAAGATGGTGTGATGGGCCTGTTGCCCGACAGCCGTCCTGGCATGGTCGTTTTCCCCTAAACCACTGACAAACGCAGAGCAATCACGTCTCAATGTGCACGAACCAACCACCCGCCAATGATGCGTACGTTCCAGCTCCATCTTGACATGGGCGTTGCCAAGAGGAATGATAGGCTGACGATGTGATTTGAAATCACCCGCCATCGTTGAGAGGCGCTGCAGCGGCTTTTCTCCCGTCACGCTCGACATGGCTGGCTCAACAAGGGCGCACCTAAATAAGAGGTGTTTCCGTGCGTGATTTTTGTCGCTCCGTCGAAGTTGGTCGTCTCGTAGGTCTCTGGCGTTATCCAGTGAAGTCCATGGCCGCAGAACCATTAGATCAAGTGGATGTCTCCTGGTTCGGACTTGCTGGCGACCGCCGTTGGGCCTTTCTTAGAGATCGGGTAATGGGGAGCGGATTCCCCTGGCTTACCATTCGTGAGGTTGGCCCCATGCAACATTACCGCCCAAAGCTTAAAGACCCTGGCAAACCTGATGGCTGCCAAATTGTGGTTCAAACTCCTGGTGGACGGGTTTTGGCTGTAGACGATCCTGAATTAGCCGCTGAATTGGGGCCGGGTGTTTGCGCGATCAAGCAGAACCGTGGTGTGTTTGACACGTTTCCTCTGTCTTTGATCACGACACAGACCATTTCCTCGCTCAGCACGCAGGTGGGTTTTGATTTGCATGTCCAGCGCTTTCGACCCAATTTCTTGGTTCAGGTTGACGGCAACGAAGCTTATCCCGAGGACGCATGGCTGGGTCGTGTGCTTCGGATAGGTTCCATGCGCTTCCGCGTTGACAAGCGAGATGGGCGCTGCGTCGTAATTACCGTGGACCCCGAGACGTCGCAAAGGCAGAATACCATTTTGAGGACTGTGGCTCAGGAACGGCAAGGTTGCTTGGGTGTTTATGGAACCCCGGTCGAGCCAGGTATGGTGTCGCTCTATGACCGTGTGTTCCTCGAAGTTTGGCGTTGAGATTGAGATTCTGAACGGTGAGCCATGAACCCTAGGTTTTGGTGACCCAACAAACGACAGTGATGCATACGCCAACCAGGTAAAGCGTGCCGAAAATGGACTTGTTGTGGCGGGCCAACCACTCGGGTAGAAAGATGTCGAAATTGGCGCGACTGGCATCCGTGTATTGAGATGCCAGCGATGTAAGTGGGCATTTCCATCTGTTGATCAGCAATATCACCACTTCTCCAAAAACGACAGATATCCAAATTACGGCCCAAACGAACTTACCCTGAAACGCGCAGATGGGGATAGCGACGATGCACCCGACAAAGAAGACCCAGACCAGGGTGTGGAGCCATTTGATGAGAAGCAGTATGTTCAAATCCGATGGTTTCATCAAGGCTATTGTATGTGATCACATGTCCGCTGATCACCTTGACTTTGGTTGTGGTCCCACTTTATGGGTTTTCATTGGATTATGAGTGGCCTTCCGCCCATCGAGAGCCGATAATCAATACATAGCCAATCCGAAGGAGGCAACTCGTGAGGTTGCTCTTTTGTTGTTTCGCATTAAGTGGCTGGGTCTTGTTTGGTCAATCGGGCATTAGTGGTGCTGCCCCAGTCACGCTTCAAAATGGAACACCAGAATGCGGCGGTGAATGTGTCACAGTGGACATATTCGTAGATGTGACCGGTCTATCCGGTACAGGTGGAGACGCTGGTTTGAATGGATTTGTTCTGGCCTGGGATTTGGACCGTGGTGAGGTGTTTGCCTCAGCATTTCCTGGAATGACACCGATATCCAATTGGCAATTCGTGCACACAGATCGAAGTATGGTCGGGATCACTGATCGAGTGATTCTAGTAGGCGCGGTAGCTGATATGGCCGCACCGAACCAGAGCTACCATGTAGCCACAGTCGTGTTGTGCGGCAGTGTGGGTAACGTGAACTTCACGTTTGTGCCCAGCGAATCGTCCTTGGGTTCCCGCGTTGTAGCTGGTGATGGACCCGGACCTATTGCGATCAGTGGGCCCGGCTTGTTTACAACCACCATCACCACTCCATTCTCTCTGAATTTCGGCATCGGCATTTCCTCATGGCGACTAAACGCACCGGCCTATGATCTGGTACCTCCATCAGGTATCATCGATATGCGCGATTTAGTGAAGCTCACAATGTGCGGATTGCCATAACACCCATGTGATGGTTTTGGTGCCATGACAAGACTGGAGTCGAACATGGATCTCGGCGCGTTTTCTATCAGCCTCGCCGTCAAAGACATAGCTAACTCTAAGGTTTTCTATGAAAAACTCGGCTTTAGTGTTGTTCACGGAGATATCGACCAAAAATGGTTGATCATGAAACATGGCGACCACGTAATTGGCTTGTTTCAGGGCATGTTTGAAAACAACATCCTCACTTTCAATCCGGGATGGGACCAGAACGGCCAATCAAAGGAACCTCACACCGACGTGCGTGAATGGCAGCGTCACTTGAAAAAGGAAGGCCTGACTTTGCTGACTGAGGCGGATGAGTCCACAGAAGGACCCGCTAGTTTCATGGTGGCAGACCCAGATGGCAACGTGATTCTTGTGGATCAGCACATTTGAACTACCGTTTGGGCGCGTAATTAAGCCGAAGAATGGATGCCTGAAAGCCCGCCTTTTCGATATTGCGGTAGGAGTGCTGAAGATCGCCCGGCACCGCTTCGCCTGTCTCTGTAAATAGGTGTCTGCATCCCAGTTCCCGAGCCAAGTTGATTCGGGCGGCCATGATGGCACCCTGACTGCCTTGACGTCTGAATTTCGGAGACGTGGCGCCCCATTCCAACCATCCATTTTCACCGGAAACAAACAACGCGCCTGCTCCGGCGGGTTCATCCCCGCTGTAGCTCACAAACAAATGCCAACGGTCGTCTGTGGCCAGACCCGCCAGTAGGGGCACAGAGGCATCAATCATCCCAAACGCTTCGCAGACAATGGCCCCAAAATCTCGCCCTCGTGATGGGCCCACTTTCTCCAACCGCAACGGCGTCTTCTTAGACCTGGGACTAAGATCAGATGTATGAAACTTCATCCACCCCCTGCGCTACACGAATTTTCTTAGTTCCGTTTGGGCCGAAGCAGATAGCGATTCCTGGTAGACATGAAGAAAGTACGAATCAATGGACCGCTTTTCGTAGGTAATATGTACCTGCCGCACGGCCTGATCCGTTACGGGAGAAGTCATGCCCAAACCCAGCGTCCGATTCAACAAGATACTGGGGTCTTTAGTTGAACATGCTGCGATGCCATCTGCTACTTCCACCAGTTCGAGACCTAGAGCCTGTTTTGTGTCGGAGGGGCAGCAAGCGTGAAGGCTAACAAGAGCCTCGCGTTCAATTTGCTCGGAAACCAGATGCAGATGATCCACGTTACCCTCCCCGTAGTCTGTGGCTAGGGTAACACGTAGGGTTGGGCGGGCGGGTTTGCCCGCCCAAATACAGTCCTACATATCTGCGATCTGGTAGTGTTCCATCTTGGTCAGAAATTCACGGACCGAACCTTCCTCGTAAAAGGTCTGGATGGATGCGCGTCGCGCGCGCCGATCTTCCTTCTCGATTTTGCCCCAATCCTCATCAAATGCCGCGTCTGCCTTGTCTAGTCCTGCGGCGTCTGGCGTGATGTACCAGATCGTGACGCCATTGGGTTCTTCGGTCACAATCGCTTCGCCTGTCACCCCGTACGCGATGATGGTACCCTGCGTCATTAGTGCCTCATAGACGGGCTTGACTCGTGCGGAGTAATAGCTTTCAAAGTCTTGCCATTCGCCGCTCTTGATTCGGAAATAGGCTGCCTTCCAGTAGCCGTTCTTGGTGAGTGCAGTTGCTTTGGCACGCATGCCTTCCGTTTTCAGCATGTAATCACGATGTTTGGTGACCATGCTGGCGAATTTTGCATCTGCCGCTTTGGATTCCTTGTCGCCTAGTTTTTTCATGTAGGCGTCATAGGCATCCCATACGCTTTCCAATTTCTCCATGCTGGTGGCGGAAAACCAGGTTGAGTGGGTATAGCCATCCGCGGTGTGGATGGTGTTGGAATCAATGCCCCACTCGGTGATCACGCCGTCCTTGAACAACTGGTCCATCACAGGTTTGTCGTATTTGGCGAAATAATCGACAAAATCGGTCCATTTTGTCCGTGGCACTTGCCACAAAGCAACGCGGGTATAGGTGTTAACGGGTTTTTCTTCCTGAGCATACACACTGAGTCCGGCCATACCGGTCATCAGCAAACAAGCAACTATTCTCATCATGACTCCTCGATGAATGGTGTTGGTTAATGACGTTTTGACGCACCTTGTGTGTACAAGTCTGCGTCGTGGATAATGAATTGAAAATTGTTGACGTATTTTGGTTATCGGAAAAAAACGGGAATCTCTAAATGGAAAGACGTGAGCCAGAAGCAAACATTTCGAACGGATCGATATAGAATGATCGTCAAAAGGATTCGAGGGAACTATGTGGCCACTGATCATTGTTTTGTTGAGCCCGCAAGTCGCATCACAAGGCGGTGATCTGCACCAATTACTGGACTCGCATTGGCAACAATCTCTAAAGGAGCAGGTCTTCTTTCGCATGGATTCAGATGCTTGGCGACCAGATGGTCGACTGGCAGAGTGGACACCGGCGGCACGGGCGCGCCGTAGGGCTTTCAATCAATCCATCCTCGAACAATTAGCCAAGATCGATGTATCCACCCTGAGCGCCGAGGACCAAATCAATTATCGGATCTTCAAATACGAGCGCGAGACCGAAGCTGAGAGCAACCGTTTTTTTGATCATATGTTTCCCATCAACAGCTTGTTTGGCTACCACACCTACTTTGCTGAGGCTCCTGCAAACATGTCGCTTCGAACCGTCACCGATCTGGAGAAACTGTTAATCAGCTACGCAGATTTCCCGCGCTTCAATCGAGAACATATCGCCGCAATGCGCGAAGGCATTGCCGCAGGGATGACGCAGTACGGTCCCTCTATGAGGGGTGTTGCTGCCACGATACAGGCTCACATCGTAGATCAGGCGGAGCAAAGCCTGTTCTATCAGCCGTTTGCGCAAATGCCATCTTCGATTGACGAGAACAAACGCGTGAACTTGCAGCAGCGAGCGCGCGACCTGATCCAGGTTCAGGTCATTCCTGCGTATCGAGAGCTTCTTTCTTTTATCAATGACGAGTACCTGCCGAAGGGTCGCGAGAAAGCGGGCATTTCATCTGTAGCTGGAGGCAATGACTATTATCAGTATCTAATCCGTTACTACACAACCACCGATCTCACACCGGAATCCATTCACCAAACAGGCCTTGGTGAAGTGAAGAGAATACGTGGTGAGATGGAACAGATCATTCAGGTCGTGCATTTCAAAGGCGACTTCAAAGCGTTTCTCCATCATTTGAGAACCCGACCTGAATCATTTGCGGCGGACGCAGAAGATCTCTTAGAGAAGGCTGCACTAATTACTCGCAGAATGGATGCGGCGCTGCCAACCCTATTCAGCTATTTGCCACGCAGTCCCTATGCGATCAAACCCTCCAGTGGGCGTGGCGCCTATTACGTAGCATCTACGGGCGATGGCACCACACCAGGCACCTACTTCATCAGTACAGATGTTCGATCACAACCGCTCTACAATCTGGAAGCGCTCAGTTTCCATGAAGCGGTGCCCGGACATCACCTACAGAGTGCCATCGCTCTGGAACAAGACATGCCAGCCTTTAGAAAGCCGCTATACCATGCCGCCTTTGGCGAAGGCTGGGGCCTTTATTCCGAACGATTGGGCAAAGAAGCCGGATTCTACAAAGATGCCTATAGCGATTTCGGAAGGCTCACCTATGAGATGTGGCGTGCCTGTCGTCTGGTGGTAGATACGGGTATCCATGCTAACGGCTGGACACGTCAGCAAGCCATCGATTTCATTATGGAAAATACAGCCTTGACGGAAGCCGAAGTTACATCTGAGGTGGATCGGTACATCACATGGCCAGCTCAGGCACTGGCCTATAAGATCGGTGAGCTGCGCATTCGAGCACTTCGCACTGAAGCAGAGCAGGCCCTGGGTGATCGTTTTGATTTGCGGACCTTTCACGACCAGGTCATCGGACACGGTTCATTGCCCATTGCCGTGCTCGAAGACCTGATACGTGAATGGATCAAAATACGTCGCAAGTTGTAGTGGTCGCTTGGCTCTACTATTCAGATTCAAACGGCAGGCTCAGGTCGTTCGAAAGGATCGAAAAGACCTTGTGCACGCCGAGCATGGGACCCGTTCCGCTGGTGGAAACCTGTAGGTAGGCGGTAACCACGTCGTAGTTAAATGATGACGCATGATTCAGTCGACCATGAGGCACCCATACCCGCAACTGCCCTGCTTTCATGCCAACCTGGAACCCCGGGGAATCCATATACATCGGCATGCCGGGATTGGTGGGTGGCAGCACGGCATTCAGGTCTTTTGAAGCTGTGGCTTGCACTGAAAAGCCGCCCGGTACGCGGTCGTCCTTTTGCAGCACAACCCAATGCGTGTGGTATATCACACCGTCGTTTCCATGATCTCCATCTTGGTTCTCGTCCCAAAGTGGCGTGTCGTCGAAATCGGGATGCGATGTGATCGCCAAGGCAAGAAGTCCCTCGGCCTTGTCAAAACCAACCGTCATGGGCGAGAGATTGGTGATGAACACATAAGCAAGCACGGGGGCCTGGTCCAGAGTGCCCCTGGGTGTTGGTGTCGTGCCTCCGGCTACACCCTCGACTTCAAGTGTGAAGACCCAATGGAGCGAGTCCACTTGATTGATGACGCGTGCGGACTTTAGGGCAAAGTCTGCGTCGTTTGTGGGTATTTGTAACAAAATGATGAACCAAGCGGTCATGACCTATCTCCCATCACTGGGCACAGCGGTCCACCGCCCATCACGGGTGCTCGGCCATTGGACCGGATGACGTCTTCATATGTACCCAGGTCAAGTCGTCCAAAATGACGCCAGACTTCCATTCCGTCAGCATCCAACAATACCGAACTCGGTGTTCCTTGAATGGACCATTGGCGCATGGTGCCAGGCACGGGATCGGAGCCGTTGTGAACATCTATGGCAATAGGGAAGGTGTAGCGGAACTCCTGAATGAAAACGCTTAACGCGTCGGGTGCCATCTGAGCATGGTGTTCAAAAACAGAATGAATCGCGATCACTTGTAAATCCAACTTGTCCCGTTCATTCCATAGGTGCTGTAGTGTGGGAAGACTGTGCAGGACACATGAAGGGCAAAACATTTGAAAGAAATGAACCAAGGTGGGTTTCCCTTGGAGCGAGCTTATTTCGAGCGGTTGACTGTTGATCCAGTAAGACAAATTCCACTGGGGAATGTGGTTGTGATTCATGGCAAACTCCTTTTGTGATACCCACCGCGCGGTTGGGTTCGTCTATGATGGCCATACACAGTCGCTGTGGAAACCCGGCACTTTTAGGTGTCTACCCCACAAAATGGTTGGCATTGACATGAATGCAGGCGAAAAAAAAAGGGACTTGAAACACGTGGTCAGCGATATCGTCGGGTGCAAATGGAGTTTGGCGGTTTTGGCGGCTATCCGTGATGGTGTCACCAGACCCGGCGCACTTGAAAGACATATTGACGGCATTTCAGCCAAGGTGCTCTCTCAGCGATTGAAAAAACTGACGCGTTATTCGATACTCACGCGAACTGAATACGCTGAGATACCGCCACGCGTTGAATACGAGATCACAGAGCAAGGAGCATCGTTGATAGAGATCATCGACGCCATAGAGGAACTCAACGGTCACTGGGTTTCCGAGCAGACATAGACCCTTCAATCAGCGCGCGTAGCCGACCTATCAACGCACTTGTGCAGTCACTAGGTCTCGGTAAGTCCCAGCCTTGGCCATGAGTTCTGAGTGGGTGCCTTGTTCTGTGATTTGGCCGTCTTTCAAAACAGCAATTATGTCGGCATTTTCAATGGTGCTCAAACGTTGGGCAATGACCACCTTGGTGCATCGCAAGCTCTTCAGATTCTGTTGAATACGGCGCTCTGTGACCGTGTCCAATGCGCTGGTGGCTTCGTCTAACAGCAGGAGGAACGGGTCATGAACCAAGGCACGTGCCAAGGCCAATCTTTGTCGTTGACCGCCGGACAGGGTGGTCCCTTCATCCACCAAGATCGTGTCATAACCCAAAGGCATGTCGAGAATCGTCGTGTGGATTTCAGCGATCTTGCAGGCCTTTACGACGCGTTCGAAGGGAGCGTCTGGCCTAGCCAGTACCAGGTTCTCGCGAATAGTGCCCGGAAATAGATATGGATGCTGCAAGACGACACCCATTTGCCTGCGTAACATGCGAAGATCCCATTCGTGAATGTTCGTGTCGTCCAGTGTGATTCTTCCATCGGTGGGTTTGAATAAGCCCGCAAGCAGGCTCCCAAGCGTGGACTTACCTGAACCAGATTGACCCACTAGAGCAAGCGTTAGGCCCGGTTCCAGTTCGAGGTTGATATGTCTCAAGACATCATTGGCTTGGGCATCGTAGCGAAATCTCAACGATTCTATCCTTAGCCTGCCCTGCAGTTGTGGTGGAGGCACCACGACATCAGCACCTTGCTCAGTAGGTGTGTGTACGACGTCGTCGATCCGGTCGAGAAGTGCCCCTAGGTCTTGAAGTCTGAGGCCCATGTCCACCAGTGAGGAAAGCGGTCCCAGGAAGCCTTCTGCAAGTGCGTTCAGGGCCAGCATCGTGCCTAAGGTCATTTGGCCACTGAGTACCAAATGTCCGCCGAAAATCAGTAAGATTAAAGGTGAACCCATCCTGGTGGCATCCATCAGGCTGTCGGTCCATGCCATCAGTCGACCCTTCCTGATATTCACATTCATCACATTCACAAAGAGGTTGGACCATCGATCCACGGCATGGAATTCGGCACCGCAGGTTTTGAGGGTCTGCATGCCCCCTAACATCTGAACCTGATAGCTCTGTGATTCAGCTTCTGCTTTGAGGTTCTCGGCCACAAGGTCTCGAACCCGTTTGCGAGCGAACACGAAAATCAAAAGCCGCACAGAGCCCAGCAACAACACCAACGCACCGATTGCGGTACTGACCAAGAACAACGCGACTAAATAAAACATGACCAACACACCGTCCATCAGTGTGGACAAGGCTGATGAAGTTAAGAGATCGCGGATACTGGCATTGGAGTTGAGTCTCATCAAGAGGTCACCGGCGCCTCGCCTCTGGAAGAACGAGAAAGGCAGACGGACCATATGATCGACAAAGTCAAAGGTGAATTGCAGATCGAGTTTGCTTTGAAGGAACAACAATAGGTGGGCTCGAATAACAGAAGCCATCAGTCGGAAACCCACAATGGCGGTAAAGCCCATTCCCATCAAGGTGAGAAGGGAGTAATCCCGATGGGGGACGACACGGTCGACCAGAGCACCTGTAAGCACTGGCAGGGCTAGAGCCAATAGCTGAATCACCAGAGCTAACGTGACGATTCGCAGGATCCACCCACGCGATGTGAGAATCTTGGCAAGATAGTGGCGAATGCGCGTGAAGGGGTTTTCTGCTTCAGACCCCTCAAACGACTCACTTTTCTCAAAGATCAGGGCCACGCCGGTAAAGCTCTTGTTCAATGCAGCCGCCGCCATTTTTCGCCGGCCAAAGGCTGGATCGATCACCATGAATGCATCGTTGTTCACCCGTTCCAATACGACAAAGTGGTTGAACTCCCAGTGGAGGATAGCGGGTACCGACAACTGGCTGATTTGGTCGCAACTCACTTTGACGGCGCGTCCGCGTAACCCGAAGTGCCTTGCTGTTTGCAACAGCGCGGCTGCGGATGTCCCGTCGCGTCCTAGTCCAACGGCCTCTCGTACTTCGCTCAATTTTGTGGATTTGCCGAAATAGGACAAAATCATGGCCAGACATGCTGCACCACATTCAGCGGCCTCCATTTGTTGGATGACGGGTATGCGAGGTTTTGGTTTCTTCCATTGAAGGCGCTTCAGCGCAGAGAATTGCCGCCAGGACTCAACGCTCATGGGACCCCCCGACCACGGATTTCAGTGCTGGAATCAAGCTCATCAGGATGGATTCAGATCTCAACTTGATCTGGACCTCGCCTGTCATGCCATTGACCAGTGAGAAACTTTGGTTGTCCAGTTCAATTCTCGGGTTTTCCACTTGGGCATAGACCAGGGTAACCGGAGCGTTCATGCCCAGCATGTCCTGGGCTTGCGGACCCATGATACGGGTCGCCTCAGCCGGGCTGATGACTCCTTGACTGGTGCGATCGACCTTCAACTGGAGATCGTGCTCATAGCCATTCACGCGAAAACGGACCGTCATGCCTTCACTCAGTTGTGGTGCGAAATGGCCCGGCACACATCCAATTAAGGAAAAGGTTGGGTTTGGCTTGGTTAGGGTGAGCGCTATTTCACCAGACTGAAACCACTGGCCGTCGTGAATGCGCAGGTCACTAGTGACGCCATCGTGGGGCGCACGAATCGCATTGCGCTCGATCGCTTGAAATAAGGCGTCGCGTTCGATGCGCAGTTGTCGAAGGGCCTGTTCAGAGGTGGGGTCGGATGGGTCCAGTAGTCGCTGAACCAAGTGGGTATTCCATCCTGCATCTAGTGCCTGCTTCCGGTCCTCTTGGTCCTGGGTCGTGATGGTGAAAAGGATTTGTCCAGCTTGAACTTCGGCGCCGGAAGGTACCTGAATCCCTTTGACGATTCCTGATCTCAATGCGGTGACCCGGGTTTCCTGGTTGGCTTGGATCAAGGCTGGGCCCGTTGCATATTGGCTGACGCGGCCAATGGCTGCAAAGAGCAGCGCTATCGTAAAGATCACTGCCACACTTGCAAAGGCCCAACGTTCCCAAAATGGTGAAAACGGCAAAATGTCACCTTCGGAAAGTGGGTTGAGATGTCGTGTTGCCAAGGCCTCCTCATTGAACAGATGGGCGTTTTTGTTTCGCTGCTGTTGGCACATCATTTCAAATGACGTCTTGAGATTTTGAGCGATCAAGGGTGCGGCGAACAGGTCGCAAATCAGTGAACAAATCTGTTCTTCCTGAGATCCAAAGGGTGGGTCTTTGCGCGAGCGGGACACAGCAAGGATGCCGGCATTGCCTTGTATGTCCCTAAACGGTGCCAGTAGCACGCGGTCATCGGCATCGCCCAACACATGGTCTGAAGTCGGGTCAAATGCACGGTGTGTGGCCAGCCGATCGAGATTGGTGAGTGTTCCTGTAGCGAGCACACAACCAAGGACACCTCGTCCGGTGGGAACAGTGACCCCCGATCCAACCAGCGAACCGTCGTAAGGATTGTTCATGAGACATATCGCTGCTTTTCCTTTGTTCAAATCAATCATGGATTTTGCCGCGAAATCCAAGGTGTCGCGAAATTCTCGCTGAATCGATAGTCGGCTGGCAGCTGCTTGCACTCTGGAAAGGTATTCCGATCGCAGCATCAGGCTGAGTCCACCGTCCAAACGCGCTGTCATATGACGTGCATAGTCCTGAAGAGATGCTTGAATCAATTGTTCGAGCATGTTGGGTTCGAGCCGTTGCGGACCGATAAAATAAGCGTCGTCATCACCATTCGTTGGCGAAAAGACAATGAGATTCGTGAATCGAGCTGGATAGGTCCATTTCAAAGTACGCCACTGTGTTGCGGTCAATTGTTGATTGCCATCTGCCAACACAAGTAATGTGGCTACCTCCTCTTGCCGCAGAATCTCCATTGCTGTTTGAAAATGACTTACTTCTTTGCCTTCAAAGTTGAGTGGCTTTGCGGAACCAAGCCTGAGCGTCAACAGTTGAGCATGTGCACGTAAGTTGGCTCTGAGTCGAAATGTCATGGGATCAGAAGGCAGGAATGTCAATCCCGCTACCCCGATATCTGTTCCGTCGTCCAGACGCCGGATGGGGTCGACTAAACGGACCTGACACCAAACCTGTACCGTGGTCGATTGAGGGGATAGCTTTGCCGCCAATAACCCATGATCGCCCGGTTTGAGATGGGCGTTCAGAGGATCATCGTAGAATACGAGTACGCCATGATCGTCCATGTACCGCAGCTGCATCGTCTGCCATGTACCGTTCGACAAGAACTGAGCAGCTGCCGGTAGCCGGTAAACGGACGGATCGTCCTTTTCGGAGTACTTGCCTCCCCGTATTGCTTCAAAAGTGGTCATGGTCTTTCGGTTCCAGGAATACTTGGCAACTTGCGCCGGCGGGGGGATAAGAGTCGGCTTGAATCTGGCCCAGACAAAAGACTAATTGTGTGGGCTCATCGCGCTCAGGAGCTATGGACGTGACAACCCCTTGGTAGCGCATTTCAAATCCCATGAGTTTGAACGAGTCACCGGTACGAATTTGACGGGTCAGATCGGGAGGGACCGCGAATCGAACGACGCCACGTGAAGGCGCTGTGACACTTAACATGGTTTGGCCTTGGCTGATGGTTTGGCCTAGTTTCAGTTGGATATGTTGAACCGTGCCTGAGATGGGTGAAACGATGTCAGTTTGGCTAGATTGTCGTATCAAAGCGTCCAGACGAATCTGTGCTTGCTGCTGCTCGGATTTGGCGGCGGATACGCGATGATCAGTACGCGCCAACTGCAACTCGGCTTCGCGTATCTCCGCGGCTGGATAGATAGACTGCGAAGCCCTCATCCGTTCAAGGTTCTCTTGCGCCTGGATTTGGTTGAGTTTGGCTTCTTCCAGAGCCGTGCGCGAGGCACGGAGGCTTGCTTCTGCGAGTTTCATGTCATCTGCCAGGTGATGGGCTTCCAACTGGACCAAGACTTCTCCTGCATCCACATTCGCGCCCTCGCGAACCTGCATCTGTTTGACAAACGCGTCCATGGGGCACGACAAACGAACCACTTCGTCCGACAACACCACACCCAAGAATGAAGGACTTTCAAGATGGTGTGTTTGACTTCGTCTTTGATCAGGTTCATCAACTTTGGATGCTTCAAGATCGACGCGAGGCGGATGGCGAAAGGCTAGCCATAATGCCGATGCACCCATCAGTCCTGCAAAAACGAGCAACGTCTTCAACATGATTCTGGGTAAGCCAATGCCAATGGATTGCAAATGGGTTGGCTGTAGCTAAGGTGTTCGAGCGCTAAACCAATCCCTGCCAGGCCACACATGAGACCGGGTATCATGATCGGCACATCGATACCACAACGTGGACCGGATTGCTCAATCTGTTGACGTGCCATGAGTTCCCATCGGTACAAAGTGTCTTGAACGCCTTGATTGACCAAATCAGAGGGATCCAAACTCTTCATGAGCAGTTCGGCCACCCACAGATTGCCGAGAATGCCGTGGCACAGACTGTGGTTGCCAATTGCGCCCCGGGCAAGGGTATTGTTCAGAGCCACGCGTATCTCTTGCCGCGTTGGATCGTCTCGGTAGCGATTGGGCATTAACGCGCGGCCTAATCCCACGCCCGGTGCGCCATGGCACCATTGACTCTCGTAATGTGGACCGGAACCCAACTCTCGCAGATCGGGCCAGTTCCCCAGTTTGGCATTGAAATGAGATCGCTCGTAGGTCAATGCCCGAACCACGGTTTCCTCAATAAGGCCCACCAAGTATGAATGTCCGCCAATACGGTCCAAGGTGTCCGCTGCGCGGGCAAGAGCGCAGGCTATGCCTGCATTTCCGTGAGAGAACCCCAAAAGACCGGCGGGACTCTTTGAAAAGGGCCAAAAGCAGCCATCGTCATGCTTCACGGCCGAGCTGACCAGATGTCGACTGCAGGCAATAATCAAGTGGACAGCACTGTCCGAGGGACACCGCGCGTGGATGGCACAAGCGTGCATCAGGGTGCCTGCTGCGCCTGCAATGATGTCGAAGAATCCGTCTTCTGAAACATTGTCGGCAAGGTATTTCATGTTTTCAGTGAAAGCGGGTAGGTCACCGAGACTGGGATCATGAGCGGCCATCTGGACCATGGCGTAATACATGGAGCAAGTTCCGCTATAGCCGCCGTGCACCGCAAATTCATGGACGTCGATGTTCTGTCTCAATTCACGGAATATGCGATGAGTTACGTCCCGTATCTTTGGGTCATTGTTTTTGTGTTGAATCACGCTGAGAAACCAACCAATGCCACCATTGCCCCCATACAAATCGCTGCCGGTGGGATTAAACGTCCATGCACCGTCAGGTAGGATATCCATGCTTAACCAGGCTGCATCTTCTTGTCCCAAAAAGACTGAACGCATGAGTTGTTGGGTGATGTCGTCTCTTTGCTTGTTGGTATTCGAGACATTCCCAGATTGGTGTTGGGTCATGATGGAACCCACGGTCCCTTGAATGACAAAACACTGGTCCTGCATGTCCGAATCGCTCATGGCGTTCAATCGGTGCATCATGTGATCAAAAGCCGAGATATGATCCAAGTCGCAGACATGGTTACCGCGACTGTCGCGTAATGAAATTTCGTCGGTCCTGGTCCAAAAGAAGGGAACATCTCCCGATCGCAGGTCTGACTTCTCATGGGGGACAATGCTTTGGTGAATTAATGAGGGTCCGTTTGATTTCCAAAGGTGATCAAAAAGGTTGTCGCGGTCAAATCCGTGACGCATGTGGTCGGGATGGAGACCATCGTACAGAAGGTTTGAGTAGATCTTGGTGCCGCGCAATACAACACGCGTCTTGACCCCTTTGAAACCCCGTAGGAGTTGTCCTAATTCGTTCTTTTGGGTTGAGATGAATCGGTACATCCATGTGAAACCTTGAATCAAGTCGCCAACGTGGTCGGTTACGGAAATGGCTTCACCGTCTTTGCTGGGTAGGTTGTCCGAGCGTTGGAGTTCCTTTTCGACGCGAATCTGGCGCATCTCGTCTGTACCTGAACCTGCCCAATCGGGTACGGCACTTGGTAGGGTTTGCGCTTCTGCAGAGCCGAGTCCTCCCAAGTGGACGCCAGCTTGTTTGGCGCCACCCCAAACCCGCCTAGGCAACATGCCCGTCTGCAGCACCGACTGCGACAGCCAGGAATAGGCATGGTCCCTTGCTGTCTTGCTGGGCGCGTATTCAGGGGATGGATGTAGCAGTGTCTCCAAATCCACAAGTACGGGGTAAGACCCATGAGCAATGAGGTTCTCATGATGGAAATCAGTCGCACCTAACAGGTATAGGAGTGCCAAATACGCGCCCTGGCGCCAGTAGAATTGGGTGATGCCACGGTTTGTGGTTTCTTGGCGAGACACGAAACTGCACCAGCCGTACTCGCCCCGATCAATGACGTCCGGGTAAACAAAAAGCGGACGATCCACGTCTTTGGATGTGGCGCTGTCGTTTATCCATTGCAGCAGCTTGTGAAACTGATGGTCTATGGCAAGCGACTTTGGTTTGTATACCAGTTGTGTTCGTGCGCCTTGGGCATTCTCAAAACCCAACATCCACACTGACTGGCCGCCACAGTGAAGATCAGATGCTCCACCCCGTGCATGAGTCCATTGTGCACCGGGGCATTCGGCCAACAGGCCGGCATCCAGTTGGTGCAAATCTGTCTTGACTCGATCGATCAGTAGTTGTGCGTTTGTGACCCATCGGATGAGCGTCTCGGACACCAGTCGTGCAAGCACTTGGTACTCAGAAAATAGTCGCTGCCAGCCCTCGATGGTGCCAAGGATGCGGTTGCGGAAGTCGAGGAATCTCTGGTGCGGGGTGTCGCCCTTTAGTTTCTCTTCGAGTCTCGCTACGTTCAATTCCAAAACCAGCACACGGTGGCAGAGTCTGGTGAGTTGCTGGCAGAGGTCGTCCAATAGCTGAGGTTTCAGACGAATAAGATCCACGCGTTTGCAATCGTCGCTCGTGTTCAACTGCCGCCAGGCATAGTTGAGGAACGGGATCAGCGCGGGCGCGAAACTAGCGTCCTTATCAAATGAAGGGTGATGGGGTGCGGCTTCCCAACAATCGAAAACATCACACAGTTGACGGAGCCACAGCTCCTTGTGATTTCCCATGCACCAATCGATGGTTGCCTGTGGTGCATCGTAGTGCCACTGTGTGTGCTGCCAGTGGGCAGCAAGAACACCCTGGTGCAGACCCTCCTGGATGACCTTGTTTCGATAATGAGATTCATCCAAACGAGCTCGTTTTGAGTAGTGGGCCTTGAATTGGTCGATCAGGTCCGGTTTGGGGTCGCAGCTTTCCCCGCTCAGTTCGTTGGGATAAGTAGCTCGCAAAAGGGTGTCAATTTGCGTAGACATGTCTGCTCCTTGGGGTAATCAAGTTGTATGGCGTTAAAATACGGGTGTTTCACCGACTGCCTAAGCGGGTTTTGTTGGAGGAACGGGACGAGAGGCGGCTACCTCTCGTCCCACCGACTTACTTAGCAGGCCACCGCAGAGTAGATGCAGTCACATACCGTGTGGTTGGACGACCAGCAGTCGAACGTGGGGCAGACGGCAGGCGCCGTACAGTTGCTGGTACAGATCCAAGGCTTGGTATTACATCCCGAACGGCTCAGCCAACCGCCAGCGGCATGAACTTGTTCAGCCTCTTCAGCGGTCAATTCCTGCATGCCTGCAGGGTGGTCAGGAACGTTCGTAGCCGTTTCCCGGAATGCTTCATCTTTCCATGCGCGCAGTATGTCTTTTTTCATAACTTTCTCCTTAGATTGTTGGTTTGAGGTCCCATCAAAACCATGAAGAGCCGAGCTGCTGGCGAAAGGGCCCAGCGTCAGGTTTCACGACACACCACGGGTTGCTGGTCAACTCCCCCGACCCTGCGACAAGGCGATTAGGTTGTGAATTGGGGTCTCGTAAAGGTTCAACGCAAAAGGTGTGAAAACCCCGCCACATTTTTTTGTGGTGGTCGTGATCTGTGTAGCGTTGGTTTGCATCGGTAATCGTCCATGAGTTATAGTGACCTTATTCACGACAAAAACACATCATGGGACCCGTTATGAGTGCGATCCAATCTGCACCAGGTCCGGTTTCTGACCTGACCTGGGACGAGATCTACCAGGAGTTGAAACGCTTGGCACATAGAAATCTCTACGCTTCCAGGCCGGGCCACACGTTGTCCACCACTGCCTTGGTGAACGAGGTGTACATCAAGCTCGTCAAGAGCCAGGAACTCAACCTCGCTGACCGCCAGCACCTGATGGCGCTATCGTGTAAAGCGATGCGCCAAGTGTTGGTTGACTACGCGCGGCGGAAAGCAGCGCAGAAGCGGCAGACGGATATTGTGGTTGATGCGCCACCACGATTAGCTCAATCCGATTTGTTGGCAGTTGAAGAGGCCCTCAACGCCCTGGCCAAGGTGGATCCGAGACTGGTTCAGTTGGTGGAATGCCGTTTCTATGGGGGACTGTCCAATGCAGAGACGGCGGAGCTCATGGGCATGTCGCAACGAACCGTGGAACGCGACTGGTCTCGAGCCAGATCCTACCTACACGCTCTCTTAACCTGATTTCAGTTTTTCGAGGAACTGTGATGGACATCGATCAACTCAGGTCAATTGACCAAGCCTTTCAAGATGTGCTGGGTGAGGACGAGCCGCACCGTTCACACCTTCTACGGCGGTTGCGCCGGAATTCTCCTGCCATCGCCGACGCTGTATTGGAACTTCTGAAAAACATGGATGCAGCGAACGAATACTTGGACCAAGTCCATCGCAAAGCGATTGACGAATGGACGGGTGGCTGTCCGCAACCCGCTTCTCCGGTGGGGGAAGGGTGTCAGTTAGGTGCCTACAAGTTGCTTGCCCCTTTAGGACAGGGTGGCATGGGTAGTGTCTTTCTTGCCGAACGGTCCGATGGTGCCTTTGAGAAACAGGTGGCTATTAAGGTGATGCGTTATGCGCTGCCTCGGCCTACCGATCTGGATCGATTCCGTAAGGAGTGTCAACTGCAAGCGCAATTGGAGCATCCCAATATTGCACGCGTCCTTGATTCCGGAATCGAAGGCAGTACGTCATTCTTGGTGATGGAGTATGTTCAAGGCGAACCCATTGACCAGTACTGCTCGGCGCGATCGCTATCTGTCCGTGAACGTTTGCAACTGTTCGTGCAAGTATCGGACGCCGTACAGTACGCTCACCGCAAGCTGATCCTGCACCGAGACATCAAGCCATCCAATGTACTTGTTGACGAAGAGGGCCGTGTCAAATTGCTGGACTTTGGAATCGCGAAGATACTCAGCGACCAAGATGATACGACGGCAACAGGTTTGCGGATGTTCTCGCCCGGTTACGCCAGTCCAGAGCAGTTGCTAGGTCTGGAGTTGACGACGGCCTCAGATGTTTATAGCCTTGGCGTTCTTTTGTTCGAGCTCTTAACGGGGGAAAAACCATTTTCGGAATCGCCCGTTGGACGCGTGTTCAGCGATTGGAAACAGTTGCCGCAGCTTCCCAGCAGTTGCCTGAGTGATGCCGAGTCCGGACCGGGTTCGAAGCATTTTTGCGCCCAATTAAAAGGCGATTTGGATAGCTTGATTTGCAAGGCACTTGAACCTGAAGATAGTCGGCGATACCACACCGTTGATGCCTTACGTCATGAAGTTGTTCGTTATCTGAACGGATTGCCCATTGAAGCTCGAGGCGACGCCTGGTCGTATCGAATTAGGAAGTTCGTGGGCCGTCACCGAACGGCCGTTGGTGTTGGTTTTCTTTTTGTCAGTGTGCTTATGGGTTTCTCCGTGGTGACCGCTATCCAGTCACGACAAATAAGCGCCGAACGTGACAAATACCAGCAAATGACGGATCACCTGACCGAACTGATCCACTCCTCCGATCCCGATCAATTTGGTGGTGAAGTTCTTTTTGCCGATGTGTTGAAGTCGTTTTCTGAAAAGCTGGAGAACTCGAAAGACTCAGCCAATAAGGCAAAAGTGCTTTCGATTATGGGCGAGGCCTATGAGAACCTGGGTCATTATCAAGAGTCAGAAGCATTGTTACGTCGGGCGCTGGCTATTCAATCCAGCGAACTGGGCGATCTTCATACAGATACCCTGTTTTCCCAACAGGTATTGGGGATCGTGCTTTTGCATTTGGGTATGCGCAGCGAGGCCGAAACGCTTGTTCGTGACCTGATCGAAAAACGCGTACAGAAGGACGGCGCTTTGCATCACGAAACCTTGATGGCCCGTCAATTGTTGGCCGTCGTGATTGGCGAACAGGGTCGTTATGAAGAGGCTAGGGAGGCCTTGCTTCAGGTGGTCGCACATCTCGAATCTTTTGGAGAGGGCGATGAAGGCTATTTGGGTGCCTTGGAGAATTTGGCGCGTTATGAATGCAAATCCGGCCACCAGGACGAGGGTCTTGCTCGAATGCGCAGCACACTGGCTTTGAAGCAAAGAGTTTTTGGTCGTAATCACCCGAATACTTTGTCTGCTTGGGTCAACTTGGGTGCCGAGTTGGTGAACCGAAATGACAAACAGGAGGCGACTCGTGTGTTGGAGGAGTCTCTGGCCGCGCATCGAGAGGTGTATGGCCCGAACCATCCGAAGACGTTTGCTGCCGAGCAAAATGTGGCCCGTCTGTTCAACCTCATCGATCGCAGCGAGGAAGCACTTGTGTTGGCAGAGTCCTGTCTCAATGGGAAACGGGAAGTATTGGGCGAGATGCATCCATCCACGTTGGCTTGCCAGAGCGTACGCATCAGCATCTTACGGCAATTGGGCAGGCATGAAGAAGCACTCACGGCAGCGTGGGAAAACGAACGTGCGCAAATCCAGGTGACTGGAGCAGAACATCCACATACTATTTTTGCGATGGACATGGTGACCACATTACTTTTGGATCTCCACAGATTTGATGAGGCCAGGACCCAAATTGAGAAAACCCTGATCGTCAAGACTCAGACTTTCGGCCCCAACAGTCAACAAGTCATTGCCTCTATGGCCAACTTAGCAACTGTGCTGCAAAGTGATGGACGCCTCCGTGAGGCAGTGGCCTTGAAGGAGGATGTGCTCGATCGCCTAACCTGTGACGTCGATGCAGTGTCCTCTTCGCAACTGGTCTATATGAACAATCTAGCCATGGGCTACAAGGCCAATGGCCAATTCGATCGATCCGAGGAAGTATTTCTCGAGTGTCTTCGTCAGTATCAAACCATTGAGGGTCCGACCCATTTCTATACGGTATGTACTGAAATCAATGTGACCGATGTATTGCGACTTGGCGGGAAGTTGAATGAAGCTCACACCATGGCTGAGTTAGCTATGAACCATGCGGATCTCTACCTTCCGTCGGGACACCCTCGGGTGGCATTGGCGTTGAACAACTTGGCAATGGTCTGGTTTGAATTGGGTCATCAGGCCGATGCCCATGAAGCTTTGATGATGGCTTTGGCCATGGTTCCACCTGAGCATCCCTTCGCAACACGGTTCGAAGAGAATCTCCGTTTGTTAGAGCCCGACCTGAAGTTGGCACTCCATTGATTTGAGTTTGAAACGCGCGTGTCAAATCGGCTATTCCTGCTGACACAACCGTGTCAGTAGTGCGCCCGCAGCCTCGAAAAATTTCGGTTATTGTCGCGTATGCTTTCCTTGCAACGCAAAACAATAAGGAGGCCGAAATGGCATTAAAAGATGTGGCGAATAGTTTGGTGGATCTCTGTAAGCAGGGCAAATTTGAAGAGGCTATGAATACGCATTATGCGGATCATATTGTCAGTGTTGAGGCGACCGGTAACGAGGCTATGCCTGCTGTCATGGAAGGCATTGAAGCAGTTCGCGGGAAGACCCAATGGTGGGTTGAGAATCACGAGGTGCATAGCACCGACATTAGCGGCCCGTTCTTCAATTCAAACCAACCCAACCAATTTTGCATGTACCTGAAGTCAGATGTCACTTTTAAGCCCACAGGTGAACGTTCCACGTTGAGCGAAGTGTGTCTCTATGACGTAGAACAAGGCAAAGTGGTACGGGAGCACTTCTACTACGCCGTATGATCATGGATTGGGGGCCCCGGCCCCCTTGTTTCGTTTTAGTCGTTGGTGCAATCACATTCGTTGAAGGCTGGTTCGTAACGTATTTCTTCAAATTCGGCTTGAAGGTCTGGAGAGGCGGTCGGGCCGTACGCAATGGGACCCGCCATCAAGGTCCAAGGTAGATCTGGACGATCGAAGTAAGGGACGGCTGGGGTGCCAAATTGCCAAGTGCCGCCGCCCAAAGGTCGGGCATACATGAAAAAGCGTTGGCCGATTCGGCATAAGCGAAGCTCCGCGTCGCCTGTACCCCAGAACGATGCTTGAAAACTGCTGCCACTGTTTTGGGTGGTCTTGGTTTCAATAGCCAGATCACCACCGCTGAGACCGACGGCAACAAACACGTAGTTTTCCTGTGCACTGTTGGGATTGCGCAACATGAGACCGCCCAATTGGAAAGGGCCACCCGTGACGGGTTGACTGGGATTGTTGACGCTCCGTGCCCGAATGCGAGCTGTAATCTTGACATTACCTTCAACAAGTTTTGACAGCAGGCCACCGGAATTCTCAGCCTGGTACCACTGTGTGTACCCCAATGGCGTCAGGATTAATCGTCCGGATACGAATTCCCGAGTGTAGTTGGCAGGATTGGCCACCTGCCATGAGGGATCCAAGATACCGGATTCAAAATCATCATCCAGTTCGGAAAACGGTCCGAGGAGCTGGATGAGGTCCAAGACCGTCATGTCCTGGGCCAGGCAGGGCGGATTGGGACTTCCCCACAAAGGAAGATGGGCATGCAGTTCAGGCGTAATGGAAGCCAGGACAAAAAGACCTAGAATCATGCGTCCTCCTTTTGTGAGTAATATACGTGAAGGGTGGGTTTCGTTCGGTGATCTGTATTACAACAGAATCAACGAGACCCCTTTTTTGCCAGCTAGGGGGATTCCGGTACCTCTTGGCGGGTCAGTTCGAAGGTCACATCGTGATCTTTGCCTTCCTCTCGCCATACCCACGTTTGCGTGACGTGTTGGGGATTGTGGATCTGGAACCGCAGGCCGACCATATGACCGCCGTCGGCACCAGTCTTATCGAGGAACTGAAACGCGATATCGGTTTCAGTGCTCGTATCGGTCATCACCATCCGCGGCTGATTGCCCGCCGAGCAGTAATGAGTCAGCAACACCTGGTCACCGTCGCGGTGAAAAACCGTGACCATATCTGGCTCGCCTGTGGGCTTACGAATTTCGACAAAGCTATGTCCACCCGACCACAGGGCGTAATTCACCGCGACGTGAAGATTGTCCGGGCCAACACCGTGCCACGAGCCTTCCAATTGAACCAGAGCGCGGTAGGGATCTTGGGACAAGCCACACACGCTCAATACTAGCCATAAGATATTTCTCACAATTAGCCTCCTGTTATGGTCACTGAGCGCCCATCTGATTGGCAATGGCACCAAACACCCCTACGCCCAACCAGCTACTCACGCTTCGCCTCAACTCCGTGCGTCCCTCAAGTTCAAACTTTTGACTTCCAACGAACTGTGCGTAGGAGCTCTTGCCCGTCCAAATCTCGGTCATGGTGCGAAGATCCGTTTTGATTTTCACATCACATTCCTTTCCTGGATCTTTGAGACACAGATCCACGTCTCCGGCCGACACCACGATCCACCAGTACTTCTTGCGGGGCTTCACATCCCGAAAAGAAAACTGAATGACCACATTGGCACCGAACTCACGCACTTCTTCCAGGCGTATGTTCCGACGGATATCCCACATCAACAGGACCGGATCCAATTCGTCGTTTCGCAAATCATCGGTGATATAGCGCAAACCCCAATGGCCCAGCTCCATCACCAGTGGCTCTAGTGCGCGGCCTGCTTCTGTCAAAAAATATCCTGATGAGGTTTTCGCCAATATACCTGCCTGCTGAAGCTCTGTCAGTCGCTTGGAGAGCGTGGTTGGAGAGATCAGGGGTATACCTTGTCTGAGGTCAGAAAACGTCGTCGATCCAAACAACATTTCTCTCAAAATCAAGGGTGTCCAGCGTTCTGCTACAACCTCCGCTGCCCGTGCGATGGGGCAAAATTGGCCGTAACTCTTCTTCTTGTCTAATTTGATGGACATGCAAGCTCCTGATTTTAAACAAGTTAACGAACTACAGTTTTTGTATCGAAAACTCTAGAAAAAGGCGATTAGATTGTTTTTAGCAAATATCTGAAGGAGATGCACCCCATGACTGTACTGTTAGATACCCACGAAATTCTGGATCGACTGGCCGAGACCATTCGCGTTCAGGGACAAGATTGTGACCGCGACGACACGTTTGTGGCCAAAAACCTGCTCTTATTGAAAGAGGCTGGGCTATATCGGGCCATGATCCCAGAAGAACTGGGTGGGGGCGGCATATCGCACAGCGCCATGTGCCAATTCCTACGAGAGCTCGCCCGTTTTTGCGGGGCGACGGCACTTACGCTTTCCATGCATCAACACCTGGTGGCTGTTCAGGTGTTCAACTATAGGAACGGTAAACCCGCCGAAGCGATGCTGCGCAGGATCGCCGCCGAAGATCTGATCCTGGTGAGCACAGGCGGTGGTGATTGGCTGTCTTCCAATGGTGAAGCAGAACGTGTGGAGGGTGGTTACCGGGTTTCCTGCGTGAAACACTTCGCCAGCGGAGCACCCATCGCCGACATCGCCGTCATGAGTTGTGCGTATACAGATGAACAGGGCGACGAATTCGTGATTCATTGTGGCATTCCTTTTTCGGATCCCGGTGTGACGATTTTAGACAACTGGGAAGCCATGGGTATGCGCGGTTCTGGCTCCCATTCGGTCCGGATTGACCGGGTTTTTGTTCCCGATGAAAAGATTCCCTTAATTCGTCCGCGAGGCGCCTGGCATCCTGTTTGGGAAGTGGTATGCACATTTGCGTTCCCCCTCTTTATGGCACCTTATGTGGGTGTCGCCGAGGCCATGAAACAAAGAGTGCTTGAGCTGTTGGATGGAACTCGCGCGGGGGCGGCAGTAGCAGCGAGCCTGGGGGAAATGGACAACCAATTGCGAATCGCACAATTGGCATTAGAGGATATGATTCGTCAGGTGGATGATGGACGCGTAAAGCCCAGTCTGGAAACAGCCAACCGAGCCATGACAGGTAAGGCACTGATTTCCATTGCGGCTCGTGAAGCCGCCGCAAAGGCCATGGAAGCTGCTGGCGGTCGAGCGTTTATGCGCCGGTCCGGTCTTGAGAAGTTGTTTCGAGACGTGTGGGCAGCCGAATTCCATCCCATCCAAGCCTCTCGTCAACGGGAACTAGCGGGTCGTATCATGTTGGGTGGAACACCTGCGGACCTTGCCGACTGATCACGCAGCAGGTGCCTGTGAAAATAGACAGGCGCCTTTTTTGAAACTTTAGGCGATTCGCGGTGTCTCCACATCTGGAGGTGAACGATGATCGTATGGATGTGTGTGTTTAGCAGCATCATGCTCGGCACATTGCAAGAAGCGCAACATGACTATGTGATGATTGGGTACATTCCTTCCCGAGGTGCCGCGTTCAAAGGAGAGCCCTACAAGAAGCTCCAAGCCGAAGTACTGGCTTTCCATAAGCGTGATGAAGTCAAAGAACTGTTCGACGCCCTTCAAGAAGTGGCCAAATCTGGTGTAACTGACAATGCAACTCGGTTCCATGAACCGGTGATCTATTTGGAAGTGATGTGGCAAGGTGACCGCGTCCGACTTTCTTATTCGGGCCCTTCACAAGTGGATCGCTATCGATCCTATGAACAAAAATGGCTGATTCTGCATCAACGATTCTTCGAATACCTCAGTGCCGAACTGGTGCCCAAGGGCTTACACCTCAAAGGCGATTAACTCGCCATCCAGGCTGGGGTCAATCACAGGGGGTCCAACGGTTGCGCCCATGGTCCAGTCTGTAGTGTCTTTTGGCTGCGCCAAATCCAACAATTCCAACTGGACTGTTTGTTGGCCCGCGCCATTTGCGGCAAGGTGCTGGTGCTGAACACGGCGTCCTAATCCAAAACCCTTGAAGTGAGTCGCTTGATCATACCCATGTGCAGCCAATTGGAATCACGGGTGTTTTTTGAAATGATTTAGACGGTCTTGAGACTGATTTCACATCTTGTTTGCCGCCTAGGGTTCTCCTATGATCCATGGCACGAGTTCTGACGGTGATTCATCATGCATTCGGTCCTCAGTCGTCTTGAATCAAAGTGGTTAACCCTACTAACCGAACGGGTATCGATCCATGCTGCCACCCGCGACGATACCCATCAACCCCTGTTGACACGAGTCCTTGGATGTCGTGTGGATGACCAGGGGTTGAAGATCTTTTTGCAGCCGGATCAGTGTCCCGGATTCCTGGAAGCGTTAACGAGTTGTAGCCGCCTGGCGGTCGCATTTTGCCGACCCAGTACCTGTGAAACCATCCAACTAAAAGCAGACGACGCGCGGATCGTGCCCCTGGTCGAGGGTGACTGGTCCCCCATACGTAACTACATCCATTCATTTGTTCAAGAGCTTGGTGAAATGGGATACAGCGACGAATTTGCGCACGCCATTCTCGGTGAAGCGGGAGAAGATTTGGTGGCAGTCTGTTTCACACCTATCAGCGCATTTGACCAAACGCCCGGTCCCAAAGCGGGTACATCGGTCTTTCGCTCATGAATACGGTCAGTCTGTTGGAGATTCGAGACTGCCTTGATGGCTCGGTTCCTGCCACAATCGCTACCTGCTCCGAAGATGGGACGCCCAATGTGGCTCAGCTTTCCCAGGGCTTTTATGTCGATGCCAAACATGTAGCGCTCTCGTTTCAATTCTTCAACCGAACGCGGAAGAACATTCTCGAAAATCCACGGGCAGTCATCAAAGTCAGCCACCCTTCAACGGGCGCCCATTTCGTGTTGACCCTGCTTTTTGTGCGAACCGAATCAGAAGGACCACTTTTTGAAGCCATGCGCGCACAGTTGGCTGGCATTGCGGCTCATTCTGGTATGGCGGGTGTTTTTGAATTGAAGGGGTCTGACATCTATCGAGTTCTGCACGTGCGCAAGCTTCCGGGTCGCACCATGCAGGTGCCTGTATTACAACGCCTTAGCTCGCTTCGCGAGTTATTGGCGCACGTTTGTCAGGTCACTGATTTGGCATCAGTCGTCGATCGAACAGTGGAGGGACTTGCCGCGTACTTGGGTTTCAAGCATGTGGCCTTTTTTCTCAGGGACACCTCTGGTGACATATTGACGCTCCTGGCCAGCCACGGTTATGAGGCATCAGGCATTGGTGCAGAGATACGCTTTGGTCAGGGTGTCATCGGCTGTGCGGCAAAACATGGTGTGCCCATTCGCATAAACCATGTGACTCGTGAACAAGCTTATGTCCATGCCGTGAAAGCCTCGCTAAGCCAACAAGCAGAACCGACCCTAATTCCCTTTCCGGGATTAGAACAGCCGGGAAGTCAGATGGCGGTTCCGGTGATGGCTGACGACGGCTGCACAGGTGTTCTGTTTGTGGAAGATCAGGCCGCGGAATCATTTGACTACCAACACGAAGAAGCGCTTAGGTCCCTTGCAGAGGCGTTGGTTTGGGGTCTGAAAGCGGGCATGGCCATCACGCCCACAGGTCCGAAGCGGGCGATTGATCCACCTGCCGTCACATGTGCCGCGATTCGAATTTACCTGAGTGATCACAGTGTATTCATAGACGATGAGTATCTGATCAAAGGTGTTGCCGGTGCCATTTTTTTGAAGCTCGTCCGCTCTTATTTGGAATCGGGTCGCTGCCAAACGACCAATCGCGCGCTGCGTTTAGATCCCGCCATCGGGTTGCCCGATTGGAGCGCCAACCTAGAAACACGGTTGTTGTTGTTGCAGCGTCGGCTACAGGAAAAATGTGGGTTTATTCGCTTGGGCCGCCCCGCAAGGGGGCGGATCCAATTGTTGGTCGAACGCCAGATCACCTTGACCTGTGTAGCGGAAACCTAATGTGCGGGTAGGTTCTTGGGCACGAAGTCAAAATAAGGTGTGGTGACTTCGCCACTGGGAGGCACATAGCTGGGTTCTTTGGCGCCCGCGGGTCCGAGGCTGGTTATGTAGGCGTAAATGGCCTGCAGATCGGCGTCTGTCATGGCATGCAACGAGATGGAGGGCATCGGGGGTCGGGCAGACTGCCGCGCTCGAACAAGCCATTCAGCCTCGCTGAGCTCTGACAACATCAGCCTGAGATTGGTGGGATATGTCGTGCCCCAGGGACCGGAAAAGCCTACAACACTGCCTGTTAGCAGTTGTTCCTGTGGCACCTTTCCTCCCGTTTGAGCATAGCCGTCTGTGTGACAATCGTTACAACCTGCAATGGCAATCACATACCGACCACGCTCGATGTTTGATGAGGGTTTCGTTGAATCTGCGGCCGGGGCCATTAGGCCGGCGGTAATGAATCCCAAAAGAACAAATCTAATCATTATGTGCTCCTAATTCGCCCCATAGGCGATCGATTGCCAATAACATACGCTTTTGATTGTGCCGCCATTCTTAAATTCCGCTTAAGGGCCCGATAAATGATCACTAATTGAGTCTGAAAGACTGTTGATCGTGCTTTCGACGAATAACAAGCCGCCAGAAGGGAGTGGTCCCAGCTGTCCAATGAAGCAGTTCCATACTTGACGTAGCTACGCCGAAACGGTTAGAAGAATGCAAGGAATCTGATGCTCATCTACGACATTACGCCACCTGTCACATCGGACCTCGGTGTCTTTCCGGGCGATGTACCTTATCGCCGTCAGATTAGTTTGGACTTCAACAAAGGGGACCACTTACTGCTCTCGAGCATTGAATCCACGTTGCACTTAGGTGCACATGCCGACGGTCCCAACCACTATGATCCAAAAGGAACCGGCATAGGAGAACGCCAGTTGGATCCTTATCTTGGGTCATGCCAAGTGATCCGCGTTCATATTGCTCAAGGCACTCGAGTCATGCCTGAGGATGTGAAGACCCCCATAACGGAAAAAAGGGTCTTGATTGATACGGGCTCATTCCCTAACCCCGATCGGTGGAATTCAGACTTTTGTGCATTGTCGCCAGAATGGGTCGACCAGTTAGGTGCCAAGGGGGTTTTGCTCGTAGGTATCGACACACCGAGCATTGATCCCGAATCAGCCAAGGTGTTGTTGTCCCATCACGCCGTAGCCAAACATCGAATGGCCATTCTGGAAGGCCTAGTGTTGAAGCGAGTACCCGAAGGCGTGTATACCTTATGTGCACCACCGTTGAAGTTAATGGAAGCCGACGCATCACCCGTAAGGGCCCTGTTGTTACCGGCTGGACTCCTACCGGAGGAACCGCTTGAATGTATCTAAGTTAAGTGCGAGTGCCACGCGCGTATTCCGAGCTCTGGCCGAAAAGGGATTGCCTTGCGATGTACGCGAGTTGAGCGATTCCACGCGTAGCGCAGCAGAGGCAGCTGAAGCCGTGGGTTGCCATGTCTCGCAAATTGCCAAGTCACTTGTGTTCAAAGGTGAACATACCGATCAAGGTGTGCTTGTAATTGCCAGTGGCAGCAATCGGGTGGATTTAAGAAAAATAGGTTGCCTATTGGGTGAGGACCTCATCCGAATGGAGGGTGCAGAGGTGAATCGTCGTACCGGATTCGCCATTGGCGGCATTCCCCCGGTTGGGCACGATGAAAAGATGTCTTGTTTTTTCGATCATGACCTCTTGGCGTTCGACGAAATTTGGGCTGCCGCAGGTACGCCCTTTGCCGTTTTTCCCTGCAAACCAACCGATCTGCTTAGAATTACGGCTGCGACTGTGGTTGACCTCGCCGAATGAAAGAGGTTTATGTCTACAATCAGGCGGCATGGGACGCTCAAGTGGCACGTGGCAACACATGGACACAACCGGTTAGCCAAGAGGCGATTAACAAGGCGCGCCGTGGCGACTGGGGCATTGTGCTTACGAATCGAAGAAAGGTGCCAGTGACTTGGTTTCCCAACCTCCATGAGTGTCGGATTCTATGTCTGGCAGCAGGAGGAGGTCAACAAGCGCCGATCCTTGCAGCCGCAGGCGCCAAGGTCACACTGTTGGATGCTTCACGGGCGCAGTTGGATCAGGATCGTATGGTAGCCGAGCGCGATGGGCTGGACCTGACGCTGGTACAAGGCGATATGGCCCAATTGCCGTCCCTATTCGATCGCGCCAGTTTTGATGTGATTTTCAATCCAGTATCGAATTGCTTCGTTCCTGAGTTGGAACCCGTATGGCAGGGATGCGCAAAAGTATTAAGCGAGGGTGGACGACTTCTCAGTGGTTTCTTCAATCCGTGGTATTTCGTGTTTGATGAACGGGCCCACCAAGATGGTCGTCTTGAGGTGCGACATGCCATTCCGTATCATGACGGAATGCTAACAGACGAAGAGATTCAAGCCTTGCGTGACCAGGATGAGCCGTTTGTGTTTGGACATACCCTGGACGACCAGATCGGTGGCCAGATGAGGGCGGGATTTGCATTGATACAGATGTATGAGGACGTCACCGGAGACAAAGTCATTGACCAGTTTGGCCCTTCATTCCTTGCGACCCTTTCCGTTAAGTGGGATGTGTCTTGATGGCTGAAGGCATGCGATTGTGGCTGATTGGCGCCAATGGACCATTGGAAGGACGGCGTTTTGAGGTGATTGGCCCTGTATTCAGATTGGGCACCGATTCAAATTGTGACCTCAAACTGGAAGATGAATCGGTGCGCCCCATCCACATGGAGATAAGGTGTGATGGCGATTCGTACACATTAGTCGCAGTTGGGGGGCTTGTCAGACACAATGGCTCTGAATCCCGAAAAGCCGTGCTGCAGCAAGGGGATCGCATTCGGTTGGGTGAATCAGGGCCCCAGTTCGAAGTGCGTTGCGAGGCTCGAGCGTTGTTCGGTGTGGCCGAGGCCGTCGTGATAAGTGAGGTACCCAAGGCAAAACCCAAGAATCACGAGTCTCTAATCGCTGAGGCCGTTTCCATGGCTCGCGAAGCCAGAGGGGCAGGCCATTCCGGTCAGACTACGAGCATCATGCGTGATTTGGTGTTGACGGCTGTGCAACAATCTCGTCGTAAACACAGAGTGGCACTTCTGTTTGTGGTCGTCCTCTTGCTGGGTGTGGTAGCGGCCAGCACTGTGGGCATTGCCATGGTCAAGCGCGAATCGCGACAAATCCACGACCACATCACCCAGCTAGAAATGGAGCTCCAGGCCGTCGAAGATCCGCAACGCATCGATCAGCTGTTGGCCGAACTGGATGCCTATGAACTCAAGGCGCGCAAAATCCAAAAGAGCATGCTTTACGAGTTGGGTACCCGCGACGAGTCTCGTGACTTTGTTGAGGCTGAAATCAGATTGTTACTACAGAAATTCGGTGCTGATTCGGCTGTCGTTCCCACTGAGTTTGTCGATCAAGTGAACATCTATCTGGCTCAATACATGAACGAGAATCGTGCCACGGTTCATCGGGTGTTGTCCGAACATGCACAAGAAATGACCGAGATCCGGCAAATACTAGAGTCGTATCATTTGCCTCCTGACCTTTCTTATATGGTGTTGGTAGAAAGCTCCTTTAAGCCAGGCAGTAAGAGCGGTGCTGGTGCGGTTGGCATCTGGCAGTTCATGCCACCGACCGCGCGCAGTTACGGCCTTACCGTCAACAAGGAAGTCGACGAACGATACGACATCCCCAAATCCACCCACGCTGCCGCGAAATATTTGCGTGACCTGATCCTGGAATTCGGCTCAGGCCACTCGGTCATGCTCGCTTTGGCCGCGTACAACACAGGTCCCACGCGTGTACGTAAGGCCGTACGCAAAGTGGACGATCCCATTCGCCAACGCAATTTCTGGTACCTGTACCGCACGCGCGCGCTGCCTCGCGAGACACGGGAATATGTACCCAAAATTATCGCCGCAATTATCGTGGGCAGGAATCCGGAACGTTTTGGATTCTCGCTGGGTATTCCCAGCTAATTAGTGGGTGGCGCAGTTTCGCGAAAGAGGTCCCAAGTATTGGCCTCAATGAGGAAACCTTGCAAATGGGGATAGTTGTTTAACCCAAAGCGATTGCGAAACCTACCCCAATCGAGAAGACACGCAATGCGAATAGCCGCATCGTCTCGATCATTAGCAAATGATCCGGCACGTTCATTGAGGTATTGAAGACCTGATTGGACACGACTGGACTGTCGAGCAAGGTAAGGTACCTCAGTTCCCAGTCCGTCCTTCTCCAAAAGGAACAAGTTTATGGCTGCATCCAGAACCGTGTTCGCTGAGGCATAGCGCTCCCAATCTTCGGCATCCGCTAAGAAGGTTAGACCTTGTTTCGCCCGGACATAGGCCAGGATTGACGATGAATCTGTGAAAGTTTTGTCGCCATCTGAAAGAAAGGGGACCTTCTTGGTCGGTGATTTTGCGGCACTTGCGGCATAGTCAGTGGGCACAAAAGTCCATGGAATGCTTCCCTGCATCAAGGCGATGCGACAGTGGCGTACGAATGGTGAAGTCAGACTACCGAATAATTCCATGTCAACCTCCGGTCGCCTATCTTACGCCAATTCTAGGGTCGGTGATTGGGCGAATTGTTGCTGGCACATGAATCTTAGGCGTTTATAATGATCGGGCTATTAGAGGAGCGCGGAAATTGCAGTTGATGGTTTTGTTGATTTCGGTCTCGATCATGGCGGCCGACCCACCTTATGTACGTGTGGAGTGGCCACTGGACTTGGCTCTAGAACTGTCCCGCAGTTACAAGTTCAGTGCTGTGGAAGTGGATGAAACGGGGAGTCTAATCGTTGCCGGTGACGAATCGCTTTTGGCGTTGTTCGACGATCTGGGTGTCCCTTATTCGGTCGATATGGACCGATATTGGCGCGAACGCGCCGAACGCGAACGCATGAAAGCGGTCCCTTCGAGTTATTTCGATCCCAGCACGTTGACGAGTTGGCTACAAAACCTCGTAGCCAGTCATCCAACCATAACAGAATTGATTCAGATTGGGACATCTGTGCAGGGCCGCGCTATTTGGGCCGTTAAGGTGACAGATAACCCCGGACTGGAAGAAAACGAGCCAGAGCTGCGCTTGATTGGCAATATTCATGGAGACGAAAAGTCTTCATTAATGGTTTGTACGGATGCCTTGGAGTGGATTGTCACGCAATATGGCATGGCGCCAGAGGCCACAACTCTGGTGGAACAGACCGAAATGTGGTTCGTTCCCATGGTCAATCCAGATGGCAACAATAGTTCCACTCGTCGCAATGCGCATAACTACGATCTCAATCGCAATTTTCGCGGACCTGAAGGCCATGACCCTTTTTCAGGAGGACCTTCGCCATTCAGTGAGCCGGAGACTCAAGCCATAAGGGATTTGACTGAAGTCATGGGGAATCGATTCGCGCTGGGCTTGTCTTTTCATTCCGGCGCGGCGTGCTTCAACTCTGTTTGGAACTACAGTGTTACGGCGCCTGCAGATTTGGCTAATTTCTTCTCCAGTCGCACGGGCGGAACGCCCTGCGGCAATTTTGGTGGGGACTGTGCGATTCCGTCAGCCAACGGCTTGGCCGAAGCCTATGGTCAAGGCTGTAGTTATCCGGGGTTCTGGCACGTGGTGGGTGCAGATTGGTATGTCACTTATGGAGATACCAACGATTGGGCCTATGACGAATGGGGTACTTTAGATACTACATTGGAATGTACCGACTCCAAAACGCCCAGTGCTGCTCAAATACCAACCTACACCGTGCAGCATCGAATGGGGGTAATCAACTACCTGTTGAAGGCACGACAGGTGATTGAAGGCATCGTCACAGACGCTGGCACGGGAAACCCTCTCGATGCAGAGATCGTGGTCACTCAATTTCCGCAGGTGATCTACACAGATCCCTTGTTGGGAGACTACCATCGTTTTGTGGTGCCAGGAACCTATAGCATCACCGCATCTGCTGTGGGCTACCTTTCTGAAACCGTTACGGACGTGGTGGTGGTTGCAGATTCACCGACTGTCGTTGATTTTCAATTGTTGCCCGACAGCATCACCTTCGAATCGCTGAGATCCTATTGGCCGAATTCGGGACCCATCGACATCAATGCGAACAATCGAATCGATGTGATCGAGTTGGTCCAGTTTCTGTGAAGGTGGGCCCGACTTGAAGCGAGCTTGCTCGGCTGATATGTTGGGGCAACCAAACGAACGAGGGATTTGTGGCTAGGCGATTTACGCGGCACCGAACGTTGCTGTTACTGTTGTTGTGTACCATTCTCGCCATTATGCTGGTGTCAGCGCTGCTGTACCAGATTGGCATGAACTATCTCGAAGGTAAGCCCAGAACCTTTCTTGAAGCCCTCGAGTTCGCTTCGGAAACCCTGACCACGACGGGTTATGGCCGGGACGCGAATTGGACTCATCCTTTGATGGTCACCTTTGTGGTGGTCCTTCAATATGTAGGTGTTTTCATTGTGTTCTTGGTTGTGCCGATCTATTTGATTCCCTATCTTGAAGCGCGTTTTGAAATGCGACTACCCAAAGAAGCCAAGGATATGAAAGACCACGTCGTGATTTACCATTATGCGCCGTCGGTGACCACGTTGTTGGAGGAATTGAAGGCAGACAAGGTGCCGTGTGTGGTCTTGGAGGAAGACGAGACCTTGGCACGGCAAGTGATTCGAGACGGACACAACGTGGTGCATGGCGGGTTGGGTGATAAGTCACTGCGATCTGTGAACATTTTGAGGGCCCGCGCGCTCATCGCAAACGGGACCGATGATCGCAATGCCGCATTTTGTTTGGTTGCGCGACAACTGGGATTTGAGCGTGAAATCTACGCTATGGTGGAAGACCCTTATCACCGTAAACCCTTAGCCTTGGCAGGTGCCAGCGCCGTGTTCACGCCACGTCACATGTTGGGTGCTGCCTTGGCTGCCCATGCCAGTTCCCGGATCAGCCCCAGGATCTCTGGATTTCAGCAAATTGGACAGCAGTTGGAATTGGCCGAAATGCGCGTGTATCCCGATTCCGAACTGGTGGGGAAGAGCCTGGTCGAATCGGCAATAGGCTCACGAACAAGGGTCCATGTGATGGCTCGTTGGGTTTCTGGAATCCTGGACGCAGACATGAAAGGGTCTAAGATTATCGAGGCCAACGATATTTTGGTGGTGGTGGGTGCGGAAACAGGGATCGCCGAATTGGCATGTCTGTTGGGTGGCGATGCATTGCGTCGCAAGGGTCAGTTCTTGGTGGCTGGTTTTGGGGAGGTGGGTCGTAAGGTCCACGAGCTGTTGATGGCCGTGGGTGAAGATGTGGCAGTGATTGACCGGGTCGCATCCGAAGATGTGACCTTTGTGGGGGATGTCCTGGATCACAACTTGCTCAAATCGGTTGATTTGAAGTCAGCTCAAGCAGTGATCCTGGCACTTGACTCGGATTCTGCCACGCTTTTCGCCACGGTCGTGATCAAAGACCTGGCACCTGACATTCGCATCATTGCGCGTGTGAATCACCCCGATAATTTGGAACGACTGTACCGGGCAGGCGCCGAATTCGCGCTTTCTATCAGCCAGGTTGCAGGTCAGATCCTCGCGCGTAGGTTACTGGGTGAAGATTCGATCAGCCTGAACCCAGAGCTGAAGTTACAGAATTTCTCTGCGGCACGACTGGCGGGTTTCGGTCTGGCTGAGCTACGGATCCGCGAGCAATTCGGCTGTTCTGTAGTCGCCGTCGAAAGGGACGACGACGTGATTGTGTCACTGGACGCCGATTTTAAGTTTCTAGCCGGTGATCGTGTATATGTTTGTGGGTCTCCTGCACGTATCCAACAATTTGAGGATCATTTCGACAGCTGATCTTGGTTTTGCGAGATTCGAGTCACGACTATCTCAATGAGCTGTCGGATGACGGCTTCTTTTTTCTCCTGCACGTGTCCTGTCTCGGTCCAGATGATTTCTTTGGGGAAGTTGGCGGATTGATAGAGTTTGTCGATACATGGTTTGGGGATTAGCGCATCCCTCGTACCGTTGATCATCACGAAAGGACGTGGCGATACTCGACCCACGTGATTGGCCGGCTCCAAATGGCGGAGCAGATGCTTGAGACCCTTGGAGAGGCTTTCTCGCAACCACTCTGGCTTGACGCGGTGACCTGCCTGATTGAGCATGGCTTCAATGTCTGCGCCACCATGGACAGACCATAAACGACTGAATCGCTGATCCTGGGCTGCGGCGGCACAGGCGATTGGTGCACCTAGACTGACTCCAACCAGCTCGGTTTGTTGGGGTAATTGGGCGTTCGAATCCAAATAATCCAAAACAAGCAATAGAGCTGGGACCGTATCGTACAGTGACCGAATGAGGGTGCGCATTTGAAACGGGTAATCCGCACCATCCAGGCGAATGTCTCCATAGCTTGGGTAGTCTACAGCTACAAAAACCAGGTCGGTTGGATGGCCCACGAGCTCCACAGCAGATCGTCCACGAGTCAAACCGCCGAGAAGGACCACCAAAGGCATTGAATCGCCGTCCCTGTTACGTGGAGACCTAATCGCAATCCGAACCACCAAGCCACTTGTTGACTGGATCTTTAGATAACGAGTTTCCGAAGTTTCCGCCCGCAAAGGTGGCCGATCCTCATAAACCTCTTTGATCACACCCCGACGCGTTTGCACGTACGACGAGAAATTGCCGCCCCACAAGCCGAATGGTGTTAGGAGTAAGTACAGAGCGATTGGGGTAAACAGCAGGACACATGCTAGAACCACCCAAAACCGGCGGCGTTTGAAGACACCCATCATAGATACAACCTTGGATTCGATTGTCGCACAGGGCGCGAGCCGATAAGGGTTAGATCATGACTGTGACAAGCTCTGGGAACAAGATAATAACCCACAAACCAATTGCTTGGATGGCAATAAATGGGACCGCACCTTTATAGATATCGGTTGTTTTAACTTCTGCAGGGGCAACGCCTCGCAAGTAAAACAACGCAAACCCAAAGGGCGGCGTGAGAAACGAGGTTTGTAGGTTCATACCGATCATCACCCCAAACCACACCATGTCGATACCTAGCGCTCTGGCTGCAGGCGCTAACAGAGGGAGGATGATGAAGGCAATCTCAAAAAAGTCGATAAAGAACCCGAGTAGAAAGATCACCAGGTTTGCCACGACTAGGAGCCCAATCTTGCCACCTGGCAGATTGGTAAGGATATCTTGAATCCATATGTCTCCAAAAAGGCCGCGAAAAACCAATGCAAAGGCAGTAGATCCGATCAGCAAGAACATCACCATCGACGTGAGCCGTGTGGTTTGATCCAATGAGTTCGTTAGCGTCTTTTTGTTTAGGCGTCGATTCAATAGCGCCAAGACCATGGCCCCAACCGCGCCCAAGGCACCTGCCTCAGTAGGCGTGGCAACACCGGCAAAAATACTGCCCAGCACCAATAAGATGAGCAGGAAGGGCGGCATCAGGACAAACAAGACGCGCTTGAACAATTGAAATCCTCTCGTTTTTCTTGCTTCAGGGGGTAGCGCAGGCATGGCGTCCGGTTTCAACCAAGCCACCAATATGGCAAACACAGCATACATACCGGCCAGCATCAGGCCTGGAACCAGGGCTCCACGAAAGAGATCGCCCACCGATATGCCCATCTGATCGGCCAACACCACCAAAACGACGCTGGGGGGAATGATTTGGCCTAAGGTTCCCGAAGCCGTGATCAGACCAGCGGAAAGTGTCTTTGAATAACCGTACTTCAACATCACAGGAAGTGAGATCATACCCATGGCAACCACACTGGCTCCCACCACGCCCGTGGCAGCGGCCAGCATGGCACCCACCACGACCACGGCCAATCCCAAGCCGCCGCGCAGGCTACCAAACAACTCACCGACCGTTTTCAACAGGTCTTCGGCCAGTCGTGACTTTTCAAGCACCGTACCCATGAATATGAAAAAGGGCACGGCTAAGAGTACGGTATTTGACATGATTCCCAACGTTCGGTCGGACATGGCGAACATCAAGTGCCAATCAAAGTAACCCAAAGCTATGCCGATTGCTGCGAAGATGAGTGCGGTGCCTCCAAGCGCAAAAGCGACCGGAAAACCACTGAATATGAGGATGAACGCCACGACAAACATGAGTGGCCCCAGTGGATTATGCATCCTTGTCCCTCAGTTTTCGGATGAGTTTGAGGACATTCGAAAACCCTTGAAGAATGAGCAACACAAAGGCCAGTGGCACCAGTGTCTTGATGGGATAACGAGGGAGTCCGCCCGGGTCGTTGGACTGTTCCCATTCTGCCCACGACGCATATGCAGCTGGAACCGTCACCCAGATCATCAAGACACAAAAAGGCATCAGAAAGGCCAGGGTACCTACCAGGTCCAACCACATTTTCGTGCGCTCGGAAAATCGACTGTAAATCACGTCTACGCGCACATGTTCATCCATTTTCAAAGTGTAGGCACCGCCCAATAGAAAAATGGCTGAGAACAAATACCACTGAAGTTCTATATACAAATTGGAACTGAGATGCATACCGAGAGAACGACCCAGGTAGCGAGCGATGGCATTAAAAGCGCCAAATAACACCATGGCCAAAGTCAGCCATGATGTGGTGCGACCAATTTTTTCGGTGCATGTGTCGATGGATAATCGCATGATTGGATACGTCGTTTTCCGGGCATCCTAGCATGAACCGACATACCCAATGCAAGAAAGCCCCACCGACCTGAAGCCGATGAGGCAGGATTCGAGGCGATGTCTTTTAGAGCGTGGCGTAGATGATGCGTGCACCGTGGAAGGATGTATTGCCAAATCCGGAAATCTCAACAAACAGCATTTCGTTGAAGTTGTCGACCGTATGGTTGGCCGGCGTGCCCTGCACCTGCCATCGACCTTCCTGGGTCAGGTTGGTAGATGACGCGGTTGTCAGTTTTTCCACTTGACCGTCAAAAGAGGTCTCGGCAATCAAATGGCCATGAACGCCCGTGTAGGCCTTACCTTCGTCACGGACATCCAATTCAAAACCCAGAATCAAGGCGTTATCGGGAAGCTGGAGCGGTGCGTACAACTCAAAGTTTGCATCCCACATGTCATATACTTCGGTCGCGGTGCGATTGAAAGCGGTGCTGGCGCTTTTGACTTGAAAGCTTGCCGCAGGAAGAACGGTGGCTTGGAGGGGAATAAACCCGAAAACCGTACCATTCAGACCTTCAAGGCGAGCGGTTTGACGGTCAATGGCTCGATAGGCAACGCCCAGCCAAGCACCGGATACTCCGATTGCGCCATCGAACAAATCGGCGTTGTAGGAAGGGGGAATGGTGAGGTCTCGTGGCGACATAAGCGATTGAAAAGAGGTGTCATGCGATTCGGTGTTGCGCAGAATAAGGTCGTCGTAAGGTGAGCTGAAATCGATGATGAAGGTGGCCACCCGTGTGTCTTGGGCCGCGACAACCAAGTACTTGCCGACCGAGCGGTTCAGTTCTATTTGGTTGGTGATGAATGTGGCGTTTGCCGCCAGTTGGTATCGTGCGTTGTTGGCATGGCCCAGTGTGGCCAGCAAAAGGATCGAAGTGAAGAAGACGATGTTTTTCATGGTGAACTCCTTGGTTTTTTCGTTCGTCAAAAGGGTTCGCGCCGTCTCGTCGAAAATGGGCCAAGCTTCGCCCCGTTGTGTGACCTAGAGCACGCAAAAAGGCCTATTCGCGATCAAGATGGACCCTAGCGAGTGGTCTGAATCCTGAAAAAAGCTTTCGTCTTGCTAAAGTCTTCCTTGCGTTGTTCTGGGGACGGGCTGCTTGCGATGAGGTGGCCTACGTCCTGGCCCAGGCCCAGTCTCTCTTGAATGACGTCACCAATGCCTACGTTTATTTTGAATGCCTTTACATGCGCCATGTTGCGTAGGGTATCTTGCCCTGATATCTGCGTTACAGTGCCTTCGCCTGGATGGAATACCTCTACGGATACATATCTCCGTTCCCTTTCTGGAAATGAGAAAGGCTCACCTAATTCAATGGCCACAAACGCCTCCCAGGGATCAAATCCATATGCATACTTAAGGGCGTCCATGATGTATCCCCCGGGCGGTCGCAAGGCAATTTCGCCAAAGATGGGGCCCTTGTCGGTCAAGTAGACCTCCAGGTGTGTCAATCCCCATTGAATCTTCAGGGCACTTACAACTGTTTTGTTGAGCGTCTGAATGGCGTTTACAGTGGTTTCGTCAAAGCAGGCTGGAACAAAATTTACTTGGCCTTTCGTCACATATTGCGTAATGTTGGTGAAGGCGATTTCGCCGTGCTGGATGAATGTCTCAATGCTGGCTTCCGGAAAATCGATATACTGCTCGAGCAGGTTGCGGCCTCCGGGCCGCAAATCGAGCGAGCTTCCCTTGTCAATAAAGGCAATACCTCGGCTCCCGCTAGATTTACGCTTCTTCTTGACGACGGGTGATCCCAGGTAATCGAAGATTGCTTGTTCGCTAAGGGTCGTATATTCGGGCAGGAATCGAGTCATGGGCACATCGAAACGACTGAGGAACTGTTTCATGGAAAGTTTGTCCCGGCACCTTAGTGCAGTGGTCGCAAAGGAGCGTCGGGCCTGAAAAACTCGTCTGGCTATGGCTGCGGGGTGAACGCCGTTCTCGGTTCCCGCAATGACGTGGCTGTAATTGCGTTGAGAAAACGGTGCCAGTGCTTTTCGGATGCTTACAGGTTTCTGGGGGAAAGGCATGAGCAGGTCAAGTCCTGCGGTAGTCACCTTTCTTCCCTTTTTCTCGCGCCATATATCGAACGCAATTCCGCGTTTTGACAACACTCGGACCAAATCGGGTCGTGGACCTACGACCAATACCCGCAAGTCGTTCAATTCCGTGCCTTTGCAGCGAGCATGGACAAGTCTATCACGGCTGCCATTCGATGAGATGATCCAGGTATTGCTCATGATATGCTGCGTCAGGGAGGCAGTTTGCGCGAGATCGTCATGTTGCTGGTTGTGGCATTCGGGCTGGGTCAAAGCGACACCCTACCGCTCAAGGTAACGGGGTTGGTCCCGGTTCCAAAGCCTGATTTGACTCAATTCGAGCTCGTCGTACAGACCCAGCTAGGTCAAGTGGAGGCCGGACTTCAAGGTACCGACGATCCGACCCAGTTGTCCTTGTATTTGGGTGAAGCTGGTCGTCACTATCATGCATACCAGTTAATGGCGTCTGCCAAGGCGTGTTACCAAAATGCGATTTTGCTGGATCCCAACAATGCAAAGTGGGTTTACCTGTTGGCCAGCCTTTATCGGCAAGAAGGCCTGTTTGACCTGGCCCGGCATTATTTCGTGGAGTCGCTCCAATTGGCACCCGATTACACGTCTGCCTGGATCCAGTTGGGTGATATTTCCATGGAGCAAGGCAAGATAGATGATGCAGAGGCAGTCTTCAAACGTGCATTGGAGTTGGATCCTGAGGCCGTGGCCGCAGAGGTTGGATTAGGGCGTGTGGCCATGGAGCAAGATCGGCCGAAAGATGCCATTGCGTTATTTGAAAGAGCCCTTGCGCAAGTACCTCGTGCCGACCGACTCCATTACTTGATTGGCACTGCTTATCGCGCCATGGGTGATCGCGAACAGGCAAATCGTCATCTGGCTCAAGCTGGGCGCATTGGGGTTCGAACTCCGGATCCCGTTCTGGATGCGCTCAGAGAACTAGTGATCAGTGTGAGCGGTTACATGACCGAAGGTAAGAAAGCCTTTGGTGCGGGCGACTATGACTCGGCCATCCAATTCTTCACAAAAGTCATCGAAATCGACAACACCAATGCGGAAGCGCATGTGAATTTGGGAAGTGCCCTCACGCTCGCAAATCGCTCTGACGAAGCGTTCAAGGTGTTTCTGGCCGCAACCGAATTAAACAACCCGCCAGCTGAGCTCTTTTACAACCTCGGGTTTCTGTTTGCTCAGAAAGGGGATTTTTCCTCGGCGGAAAAACAGTTCAAAACCGTGTTGAACATGGAGCCTACAGACCAGGCAGCAGCTTTGTTGCTGGGTCAAGTTCTTGAAGCGCAGCAAAAAACCGATGAGGCCAAGTCCCATTACAGAATCCAAATGGAAGCATTTCCGACCAATTTGGATATCACGTTCAGGTTGGGGTTCTTACTGTTGCAAGACGATGATTTCGCAGGCTTCTCCCAACTCATTGCGTCACTTTCAGATGAATCACTGCGTACCCACATGGATCTGGCACATCTGGCTGCCCGTTTTTGGGCCACCAGTCCAGATGAATCGCTGAGAGACGGGGCACGTGCCGTCGCCACGATGCGATGGGTATTGACCCAAAGTCAGGCACCTAAGGCATTGGAATCCATGGCACTTGCTTGCGCCGTAACGGGAGAATGTGATCTGGCTATTATTTGGATTAAGAAGGCGATTGCTGCCGTAGATGAGCAAGATCCGCTCAGTCAACGATTTCGCCTAGTGCTCCGTCAGTTCCAAGCTACTAATTGTCAGCAAGGCGGTTAATCAGGACAACTTAATTGGGAACCACATAGCGCAGGATCATAAAGAAATGCAAAACGCTTCCAAGCAAGACGAAACTGTGCCAAATGGCGTGGTTAAAGCGGAGTCTGCGCCAGACATAGAAAAAGACGCCAAGCGTATAGGCCAGCCCACCAGCGAACATCCACACCAAGCCGCCGGTGCCTACTGTTTTGTACAGTGGGAAGATGGCCGCAACGCCTGCCCAGCCCATAACCACATAGAGAACCGTAGAGAATTTAGAATTGCGAGCCCCAATCACGGATTTAACAGCGATGCCACATACCGCACAGGCCCAAATCACCCCAAACATGATCCAGCCACCGTGCTGGCGCAGGGGTCCTAGAGCCAGGGGCGTATAAGTGCCCGCGATCAGTAAATAGATCGCTGCATGGTCAAGGGTTCTCAAAACCCGCTTGGCAACGGGATGTGTAATTGCGTGGTACAAAGTTGAAGCCGTGTACAGTAAGATCAAGGTGGTCGAAAAAATACTACAACTTACGATATGCCAGGCATTTCCATTTAAGCTGGCGAATGCTGTGAGTACACCGAGTCCTGCGATGGAAAGAACAATGCCCAGCCCGTGAATGACGCTATTGGCGATTTCTTCACCCAGTGTTTCTTTCTGAACAGCGCCCATACAAAAGTATGTCGCATCGCGGCATAATCGTCAAGATGTCAGGTCGCCTCCACCATGGATTGCGTGAATGCCCGTAAGGCTGTAAGCGTGGATTCTCCCAGCCAGGGATCCAATTGAGCCACAATGGCTGAGCCAGATATGGCGCCTGACGCACCTGAGGCGATGGCCATTTTTACTGCGTTCGGGTTACTGATACCAAAACCCATTAAGCTGGGTGCCGCGTTGCGGTGGCGTAGCGCATGGAGTAGGTCCGTGTGTCGCAGTTCAATGGATTGGCGTGCCCCAGTGACGCCGAATCTGGTGACTACATAGGTGTAGCCACTACCCAGCTCGGCAATGATGTCTAATTGCTGATGGGTGGCATTGATGGGTGCGATCATGACGGGATCAATACCAGCGGTACGAGCAGCTCGCACATAAGGTCCGGCTTCCAGGCTTGGGACATCCGCCATCAAAATGGAATCCACACCAGCGTCGGCGGCTCGCAAATAGAAAGACTCAATCCCAGTGCCGGCGGCTAGATTGGCATAGGTCAACAGTCCAATGGGGATGTGCTGGTTCCGTGCTCGTATTCGGGCCAACAGGGACCAACAGATTTCTGGAGTTGTCCCAGCACGTAGGGCGCGTTGAGCCGATGCCTGAATGACTGGACCATCGGCGATCGGATCAGAGAAGGGAATCCCTAATTCCAAAGCGTCGGCACCACCGTCGATGAGCGCTTGTACGACGTTGAGGCTGTCGTCGGGGCTAGGGTCACCGAGCACCGTGAAGGGAACGAATGCGCCGCGTCCTTGCGACTTGAGTTGGTCAAACATTTGTTGATATCGATTCATGGATTGGCTCCTGTTTGATGCGCTCGTACGGTAGCTAGATCCTTGTCGCCGCGACCTGAAAGATTGACCACGATACATTGATCCCCTGCCTGGGCCATTTTCAAGGCATGGGCTAAGGCGTGCGAGGATTCCAGCGCTGGGATAATCCCTTCACTTCGGCTGAGCAAATGGAGCGCTGCCAAGGCTTCTTCGTCGGTAACGCCCACGTATTGCGCGCGTCCGATTTCCTGCAAATAGGCGTGTTCGGGTCCTATCCCCGGATAATCCAGACCTGCAGAAATGCTGTGGCTTTCTTTGATCTGGCCATGTGCATCCTGTAGCACGAGTGTGTGGGCGCCATGCAGGACGCCTGGATGGCCCTTGATCAGCGTTGCACCGTGTTTTTCGGTGTGCAATCCCTCTCCGGCGGGTTCCGCACCTATCAGTCTTACCGCTTCGTCGGGAACAAAGTCTGTAAAGATGCCAATGGCGTTGGAGCCACCGCCCACACACGCTACCACTGCGTCAGGAAGTCGACCGTGCTGCTGCAGTATCTGATGCCGAGCTTCAGTGCCAATCACCCTCTGAAATTGACGTACCATGAGCGGGAAGGGGTGTGGCCCTGCCACGGTGCCCAACATGTAGTGGGTGTCGTGGAAACTCCCTGCCCAATCGCGGAGGGCTTCGTTGATGGCATCTTTCAGGGTGGCTGACCCGCTATGCACAGGCACTACGCGTGCACCGAGCAACTCCATGCGAAACACGTTCGGTTGTTGGCGCGCCACATCCACGGCACCCATGTAGACGACGGTCTCCATTTGAAGTAGTGCACCGATCAAGGCGGTCGCCACGCCGTGTTGACCGGCCCCAGTCTCAGCGATGAGCCTGGTTTTGCCCATTCGTTTCGCCAAAAGTCCTTGGCCCAGAACTTGATTAGTCTTGTGGGCCCCGCCATGGACCAGGTCTTCGCGCTTCAAATAGAGGGTGGATCCGGTATTTTTGCCCAGATTGCGGCAACGGTAAAGCGGCGTGGGTCGGCCGGCGTAATGTGTGAGGAGATGTTGCAGCTCTTCCACAAAATGGGGGTCTTGTTCTGCCTCAAGAAAGGCCGACTCCAGTTGTTCCAGGGCTGGCACAAGGATTTCTGGCACATACACGCCACCAAAGCGGCCAAAGTAGCCTGTTTGTTTCATGATCTCCTCCGTTTTCCGCGTCCGCGGCGTGCACCAAAGAACTGCTTAAGCAGATCGCCATCCTTGTGGCCGGGCTTGGTCTCGACGCCCGAATTCACATCCAAGGCCCATGTACCTAGGATGTCCGCCGCCGCCGCGTTTTCTGGTTTTAGACCACCCGCAACGATGAGGTGGTTTTTGCTTTTCAAGCCTACCAATACGTCCCAGTCAAAAGTGATACCGGTACCGCCTAACTTCAGCTTGGATTTTGGGTCGCACACCAATTTGTCGACGGGTTCGGGACAGGTGCTCGGCGGCGCTTCTCCGTCCGGCACCCACCGCGACCATATAGCTGTGGTGGTTGGTAACTGGGCGTAAATGCGTTGGATGGCCCACTGGTCGTAATTGCCATGAAGCTGAACCGCGTCAAGGGACAGTTGGTTCGCAATGCTAGCCACCTCATCGGGTGAATGATCTACAAACACACCGGCCCAAAGCAGTTTGGGCTCTGCAGAGCAGATTTTTTGTGCTTGCAGAACCGACACGGCTCGAGGTGAGCCCGAATAGAAGATGACACCGCCCCAGCATGCCCCTGAGTTGTAGGCCAATCGCGCCGCTTCTGGGTTCGTGAGCCCGCAGACTTTCGTTCGACCGAATATGAGTTCTCTTACGGCTTGGTCGAGATCTGGTCGGGCCATGAGCGAACTGCCCACCAGAAAGCCATCTACCTTGTCTCGGAAAAGAATGATGTCCTTGTGATCATGAATGCCTGATTCACAAACGACCAGGCGATCGGGTTCGACCAGTTGCGCAAGACGTTTGGTGTTTTGCATATCGACTTTTAGCGTTGCCAAGTTGCGGTTATTGATACCGATAATGGCTGCGCCCAATTGATGTGCGCGTTCCAATTCGTCCTGATCGTGAACTTCAGTCAATACATCCATGTTCAGTTCGTTAGCGATGCGGGCACAATTGGCATAGACCGCGTCATCAAGGACGGACAACATGAGCAGTATGGCATCGGCACCATGCCACCGGGCCTCCACCACTTGATACGGGTCAACCACGAAGTCTTTACACAAAACTGGCTGCGTGACTTGATTGCGAATACCACTGATATATTCCAGACGTCCCCCAAAAAACGGTTCGTCGGTGATCACCGATATGGCATCTGCGAACGGGGCATAGGCTGATGCGATCTCGTCCAAATTGAACTGAGGGCGAATGATGCCTTTGGAAGGGGAGCCCTTTTTGCATTCCAGTATGAACGAGGTGTGTTCGCGTCGAAGGGCGGCTTTTAGGCTACGATCGCTGGGGCCCAGACCCAAACGTAAGGTAGATTCGGGAATGAGTGATTGACGCGTGGCGACATCAACTCGCTTCCTGGCGATGATATCAGCGAGTGCCATGGCTCACCTCCGCCCAATGACGAATTGTTTGCCAAGCTCGGTCCGTGCTCAAGATGTCCAAAGCCGTTTGAATGCCGGCCTTGACGGTGGGCGCGCGGTTGGCGACCCAAAGCAGCGCCCCGGCATTGAAGGCGACTGCTTCGCGGTGGGCTGGAGGCGCAGTTCCACAAAAGATAGCCTTTAGAGCCAATGTGTTCTCTTCGGGCGTACCACCCACAATGGAACTGCGTGGATGTTCGGTTAGGCCGAAGTCCGTTGCGTGCCACTGTTCGTGTTTCACCCCACCGTCTTCGGTTATCCAGACATCGTTTAGACCGTCCAGACACAACTCGTCCATGCCTGATCCATGAACCACCAATGCGGATCGACAGCCCAACTGCCGTAAGACCTGGGCCATGGCGGGTCCCAATTGTGGGTCATACACGCCCATTAACTGGAAGGTGGGTTGTGCCGGATTGACCAGCGGGCCCAATACATTAAAGATGGTGCGAACCCCCAATGCACGCCGGGCCGGCATGGCGTAACGGATCCCGCTGTGATAGTTGGGTGCAAACAGAAAGCAAATCCCCGCTTCGCAAACCGACCTGTATGATTCCTGCGGTGTGCATTGAAGGTTTACACCCAGTGCTTCCAATACATCGGCAGATCCGCATTGGGATGAGACACTGCGATTGCCGTGTTTGACCATGGCCAAACCTGCCGAGGCTGCCACAACCGCTGCCGCCGTTGAAATATTGATCGAATGTGAACCGTCGCCGCCTGTGCCGCAATTGTCGGCGGTTTCAAATTCGGTGGTCGGAAAATGCGTCGCTGCTTGGCGTAATGCTTGGGCTGCTCCGGCGATTTCAGAACTGGCTTCGCCACGGGTTTTCATAGCCATCAACATGCCGCCTATCTGAATATCGGTCAGTTCGCCTGCCATAAGTTGACCGAATAAACGCCTACTTTCGTCTACCTGCAACACCTGCCCTTGCAGCACCTTGTCTAGCGGATTCATTGAAATACCTCCCGAGCAACGTTCAATGTCTCGTCAATCAACAAACCACCTCTGGGTGTCAAAATCGACTCAGGATGGAACTGAACGCCAAAAATAGGCCGCTGGCGATGTTGCAAAGCCATCACAATGCCGTCCTCGGTCGCGGCAATCGCCTCGAGTGGATCGGGCATCTTTTGCGCCGCCAGCGAGTGGTAGCGTCCCACCAGCATGGGATTGGGGAGTGAACGGAAGATGGATTGTTTTTGGTGCACAATCCGCGATGTCTTGCCGTGAACCACTTGGCCAGCATATCCAACCTGACCACCAAACGCTTCCACCATTATCTGATGGCCTAAACACACTCCAAAGATGGGCCATTGCGGCGATGATTGACGAACGAGTTCTATGCAACAGCCCGCATCCCTCGGGTGTCCCGGACCTGGCGATAGCACCAGCATCTTGGGGCCCGACAAATCCTCCATGCGCTGCAAGATCTCGGCAGTGGGTACGGAATGGCGCCAAACCTGGACGACACATTGTCGTTTTCTGAATTCGTCGACCAGGTTAAAGGTGAACGAATCGAAATTGTCGATGAACAGGATGTTCATAGCTCACCACCCAACGCACGAATCACGGCCCTTGCCTTCCGCTGTGTTTCTAGAGACTCTTCCTCTGGATCAGAATCAAAAACCACACCGGCTCCGGCGCGCACATAGGCATAACCATTGCGGACAAAGGCGGATCGAATGGCAATGGCTGTATCCATCTCGCCATCGCTTGTCAAATAGCCAACTGCCCCACCGTATGGTCCGCGCTTTGTGCGCTCAAGTTGGCGCAACAGCGAGGCGGCCTTTATTTTAGGGGCACCAACCAGAGTGCCCATGTTCATGCAGGCCACATAGGCATGCAATGCATCAAACTCATCCCTCAGTTCGCCTTCCACATAAGACACGAGGTGCATCACATGGGCATAGCGATCAACCGTGAGAATTTTCGGGACAAAACGCGTGCCGGGCTTGCTGACTCGGGCAATGTCGTTGCGGGCCAAATCAATCAACATCAGGTGTTCGGCCAGCTCCTTTTCGTCCAACCTCAATTCGGCTTCCAGGCGTGTGTCGAGATCGCGGTCAATGCTTCCATCTGCCGCAAATCCTCGGGGCTTCGTTCCAGCAATTGGGCGGATCTCCACTTTATGCGGGTTACCGGAAACTTTGACGGCGGTTTCAGGCGATGCGCCCAGCAAGACACCGCTCGGAGTATCAAACACAAACATGTAGGGACTCGGATTGGACTGCCGCAAACGAGCGTATGCCCCAAGTGGGTCTTCGCATGGCACGGTGTAGGTGCGTGATGGAACGGCCTGGAAAATGTCGCCCGCAATGATGTTTTGCTTGAGTTGACTGACCCATGACTGGTAGGTGACATCATCCACATCACAAGTGACGGGCTGTACACCAGGAAGCACCGCGTTTCGCGGTCGCATATCGCGCGCCTTTCGGCACGTATCTTCAAGGGCACCCAAAAGTTCATAATCTTCCGATTCAGAAGACAGATGATAGATTTGAGTCGCCTGCTTCTGGTGATGGATCTCGATGAAAAGGTCTGGCAGCACGAAATGGTAGTCAGGGAACGCTAATGCATCGTGTTCGGGGCGAGGTAGGTGCTCGTAGGTGTCGATAAAATCGTAGGCAAAGGTTCCTGCAATGAGTGTGCGGTCTTCAGTGCCCAGATTCAATGCAGCGCGCAACACCGATATGGGCGACTGGGTCAATAATCGCTGTACCTCCTCGGCATTGGCATCGATTTCGGGGAAAAAAAGTTCTTGGCCATCAGAGAAGGCGGACAATCGTTCATGAATCGTTGCGGCAATTTGTGTACCGAGTGGATTGTGGCTGCGTATTCGAACACGATTTCCCCGACAGGTCATGTCCAGGCAGGCACGGACCCCAACCAGGCTCATTTCTCCTTGTTTGGTGGTGATATCGGCGGACTCCAGTAGAAAAGTGCCGGGATGTCTATGGTGCACCAATTCATACAGACTCAAAGGGTCAGGCGCATAGGGGATGTGTCTTTTGGTTAGTTGCATTGTGTATCCAAAATGAAAAAGCCCGCCGTGTAGGCGGGCTTTTTCGAGTAATCGTTCGTCGTCCGAGCGCTAGACGGAGGCCCACCTGTTACGTTGAGTCTTCCACCACCACTTATGAGTTACGACGTTGGTCATCATGGGCGCAGCATAGTTAGCCCATCGTGGCATGTCAAGCATGATTTTTGTGTCGCCTGCCAGGGGCGGTATGATGGCAACCTGCTATGGAGGTGGAAATGGAGCCCGTGGCAATCATCGGCGATGTACATGGTTGCATTGATGAATTGGAACACCTTTTAGATCAATTAGATGGCCGACCGGTTGTGTTTGTGGGAGATTTGATCAACAAGGGACCGGACTCGTTGGCGGTGCTTGAGCGCGTGTTGTCCCTTCAAGCGCGTGCGGTGATCGGCAATCATGAGCTCGGGTTTTTGTCGTACCTAAAGAGCAAACGCCACCATGTAGATTTCGAGGAAGTTGAACGCCAGTTGGGGATACATTGTGCAAATTGGGCCCGTTGGATACAAGCATTACCCACGTTCATCGAAACGCCAGATTGGTTGGTGGTCCACGCCGGACTGGTACCTGGCCAACACCCAGCTGAATCCGATCCGCGTGTTTTGACACGGATCAGGACTTGGGATGGTACGGGGAAACGCCTGAACAATCCCGCGGATCCTCCGTGGTTTGATTTGTATGATGGACAGAAACTGGTCGTATTTGGACACTGGGCGGTTCGGGGTTTAGTCATGGAAGATCGTGTCATTGGTCTCGATACGGGTTGCGTTTATGGAGGTCAACTTACCGCTGTGCTGTTGCCGGAACGCAGGCTGGTGCAGGTGGCGGCAAAACGCGCGTATTGCCCAATCTCATCATGACACGCCAATTGTGTTAAACTCACCTCGTTTCCCGCATTGGATCTCCGTGTGAATGTGCACGGAAACGCCCATCGTTTATGTGATGCCGTTTATTTTGGTTCTGTGCTCGTTTCCACCCGTGCTTCTTGGAATGGAACTTGCCCTGAAACTGTTTGGGTCGTGGAAACTAAGATCAATACCAAGGAGTGACGACATGAAGTTGTTGCGAGTCGCGAGCCTTGCGTTGCTTGCGAGTAATTTATGGGCTGGAGAGCAGGATCTGCGCCTGGCCCAGGCCTTTGTGGCGCAAAAACAGGTACCTGTGCCCGAGCAGGCGTTTGAAGGATCCGGATTTCAGGTTGACCTGATGACGCTTCACCAGGTGCGTACTTCTTATCCAGAGCGCATTGTGATGCCGCTTGTCGGACATGAACTCACCTTCACTCGTGATTATGTACGTGATCACGGCAAAACTACCACTTGGCGGGGATTTCATATTGAATCGGGCACGCGAGTGGTATTGACAGTGTCGGAAAGCAGCTTTTACGCAACCTACTATGCCGGCCTGGAAAAATACACAACCAGACCCAGCGATCAGGAAGGGCTGTTTTACGTCTATCGCATGGACGATTCCAAGATGCAACCCATGGTGGGATGCTCCATTGACGAAGCCGAAAACCAGGCAGCAGCCCATATTCACGACGATGATAGTGAGAAGACGGCGGCTTGTGATGCGAGTGCACAAATTGACGTGATGATTGTCTATACCAATGGATTGGCAACCCGTCTGGGCAATAACTTGGATGCGCGTTTGCAACATCTGGTTGATCTGACCAACGACGCATACAACAGTAGCCAAGTAGATGCGGAACTTCGATTGGTACACACAATGGCGGTAGACTACCCAGACAACACCGATATCGGTGATGCTTTGTCGGATATCACCAATAACACCGGTGTTTTTTCCGACATGGAAAGTCTGCGTGACCAACACGGTGCCGATCAGGTCACCATCGTCCGTAACCTAAACGCCAGTGGCGGATTAATTACCTGTGGTATTGCCTGGTTGGTGACCACAAGCGGTATTCAAAGTGGCGCTCGTTCGGCCTATGCTGCCGTGGACGATCACAACTTCCAGTGTTTTGACTTGGCATATGCCCATGAAGTGGGTCACAACTTAGGTCTGGCCCATGATCGCAACACGTCCATGGAGTTTGGCGGCGGCGGCGGCAAGTTCTCCTACTCCTTCGGTTATCAACAGCCACAGCGCAAGTTTGTCACCGTGATGGGCTACGACTTTACAGGTGTCTGCCCCTGTGGATACACGCCCAATTTTTCCAACCCCAACGTGAGTGTTCAGGGCTCGCCAACCGGCGTACCCGAAGGTGATCCTGAGTCTGCTGACAATGCAAAAACGTTGGGCGTCACCCGATTGAACATGGCGCAGTATCGAGCCACGTTGAAAGGTTCTTCGTTAGCTAACAAATACTATGTACCAGAAGTACAACTCACAGGCGGTACGAACACTTACGTGGGACTGGTGAACAACAACAATGCAACGGCTTCAGTGGAAGTGTTCGCTTTCTCAAGTACAGGAGATCAGTTGGCCAAATTGAGTTCCGTAACTCAGATTCCTGCAAATAACCGCGTATGGATCAATGTGAACGCTGCGTTTCCCAGCATGTCAAATTTGATCGGCTGGATCCAAGTCGGCAGCAACCGCACCATTCAGGTATTTGCGGAGTTGCAAAGTGCAAAAGTGCGCTCAGCCTACTGGTCGAACCCAGGATTGGATTCCATTCAATTTGTGCCTCACGTTGCAAAGAACACGGCTCAGTTCGAGACCATCATTTCAACGGTGAATGGCACCGGCGGTGAAGCTTCGGCCTACATAGCACCTGAACCGTTTGGGGACCAGTACAATTTCAGCGATCTGGATTGCGGCTACACACAAACTGCAGGTAACGCAGTGGAATATTTTGGGTCCGACCTGATTGAGATCGTAGATTGGGCTAGTATCATGAGTGCGACCAGTTCGGTGGCTTCGATGGAGTACTTCTCATATCTTCCAGATCGCGACCGAGTCGCATCGCTTGGACTGAACGGCCAAACGACAGAGCGTCTTCGTTTCTTACATGTTGCCGCCGATGTCACTCAATTTTGGACGGGCCTTGTCTATATGAACGTAGGTAATGGGACCCTAAACGTCACAGAGCGCTACTACAATGCGAGTGGTGATGTGCTTTCCGAGAATCCCGTAAGTCTCATTCGTGGACAGAAGCGGACGCTTCTGTTCGATGCGGCCAACAACGAACCTGCGGGTACCGTATGGGTGGATGTTGAAGTGGATAATGGGCTCAAAGACTTAGTGGGCTATGAACTGTTTGGTTCGGCAAATGGGTCGCCTCACAAGTTCTTTGCTGGGCTCCAAGGCAGCACCAAAGAGGGACGTACCCTGGTTTATCCCCATGCTCGTCAAACCAACGGCGAGTGGACGGGTCTTGTGGCGTTGAATGTGGGCGGATCTAACGCCAATATCACATTTGAGGGCGTCAACGATCAGGGTAACGTGGTCGCATCCAAAACCATCTCTGCCGTGGCTCCCAACGTGAAGTATGTGGCAACTACCGATAGCCTGTTCGATGCGGCTAACCTGAGCCAGATAACTTGGGTCAGAGCGACAACCACTGGCTCACAGTGGGCTGGATTCTCACTTTGGGGTGATCTTGGTGAATTGCGCGAACACCTTTCGGGGTTGGTAGCGCCCGTCTCCCAATAACAAAAAAAGGCCCGCCGAAGCGGGCCTTTTTTTTGACTAGTGGGACGAATTAGTGGTCGTCGCCCGCTTCATCTGTAGCTTCTTCAACGGCTTCAGTTGCCGCGTCTACCGCTTCGCCAGCGGTATCCATAGCTTTGTCAGCTGCATCCATGGCTTCGTCAGCCATTTCGCCTGCTGCGTCTGCGACTTCACCTGCAGCTTCTTCAACTGCATCGGTGGCCGCAGGTTCAGCGGCGGGCTCAGCGGCTGGTTGAGCCGGAGCGGGTTTTGCTGCCGGTTGAGCCGGAGCGCTATCAGCTTTGTTGCCACAAGCAACTGCAAACAACATGATCAGGGCGGCGAGAACCGCCATTGTCTTTTTCATTTTAGAGAAACCCTCCTTGAGATGACACATTCCTTATCCACGACAGGTCGTGATGTACCTCGATGACTGGTCGCTGGATTCAGTCGAGTGTGAAACCAATTTTCATGGAAACTTGGTAGTGCGCGACTTTTCCGTCGTCGATGTGCCCACGGATGCCCGTTACTTCAAACCAACGCATGTTGCGTACAGTCTTCGACGTGCGAGCTATTGCGTTTTGGATTGCATCTTCAATTGAGGTTGGAGATGAACCCGTTAATTCGATTTGTTTGTAGACGTGATCCGACATGGCATCCTCCAGTCGATGGATTCGAGATGGAAGTTGGCGCATTCTAGCATGACTTTGTGAACAGATGTGCAAGCCACCTTGGGCATCATTGTCTATTGAGCGCTTTGGCGCGCCAAGACCAGGTCACGATGATACCAAAAATCCACACCTCTATAGCCGACTCCAAGTAGGACAGTATTTGATAATTGGGGTTCATTTGGTCAATCAAGGATGCTTGGACACCGGTCATGGAAGCGGTCACGGCACTGATGGAGTCGGCGAGACCCGCAAATCCCATAAGCTTCAAGGAAATGCCAATGATCACGCAGGCCAAGGACACTCGGACAAAGGCGAATGATTGCCAGCGAGAGACCACTGCCAGGGTGCCAGCCACAACAGCTCCCGGCAGCCAGCCAGTTGTCTGAATATCCTGGGCGCTCCAGAATGCAGTTGCGACGGCATCTGCCGCCTTTTCGAAGGCAAAACCACTCAAGCCGCCCGCACCCGTTGTGGCCAGTACACTCCAAATGGGGTGATGACGTGCGCTCAAAACTTCAACCGAGGTCTTGGCCAGGGTGATGGTCATGGCATACAACATGAAAATGGCGGTAGCTGAAGAGGATAATGCGAACCAAAGTGCCGGCAGCGGCGTTTCCAGTTGGGCGTGCGTCGTCGCGGCCAAAAGCGCTAACGTCGATCCAACAATCAACCCTGAAATGCCCCCAGAAATCGCGGCAAATGCGCTGCACTGCCAAATCCAGGTGCGGGCGCGGTTGAGTCGCACGCTCGCCAAGGCAAACACAATCGGAACCCATTCTGACGGCGTCCGGCGAAGCGACAAAAAACCTCTTCCGGCATCTCGCAAGGTCGCCAAGGCTCGGGTGTACTCAAGTCTACCTCTAATGCTTTGGTCTGCGTATTGACTCAAAACAGAAGAGGTTTCATCGCCGTATTTTTCGTAAAGCATGAGTAGCGCTTGGCGCTGAGCTGTTCGGTCAGGATCTGAAAGGGCGAGCCTGGCCAGTGGCAGTAACAGGGTTTCGCTTTCAAACCATCTTGAAGATGAGACTGCATTCAGACGCACGGGAACGCGATCCGAACTCATGGCTTTACTCACCATGTCGACGGCTGAAGCTCCGTGTTCGGCGAGCCATTCCGGCACCGCCACTGCGCGTGCCAAAGCGGTTTTGATGAGAAACAAGCGCGCCTCATCCGATAAGTGGATTCTAGTGCCACAGCTCAGCACAAGTTCCAAGGCCTCTTTTGAGAGCAGCATTCCGTTGAAGTTGTAATCATTGAGACCTTGAGACATGATTTTTTGCGCGCGTTTGATGAGCTGGTGTTCATGCGAAAGCCACGGAGCGATGCTGGGTACAATCCAGTCGTGTACTAATTCAAAGCTGGACGTACCGCCACTGGTGAGACAGTGCACCAGTCTTGTGTCACAGAGTTCAGCGAGGATCGTCTCCAGATCGGTTCCCTTGATGTGTGTTTGCTGTTCAATCTGTTGAAGACTCAATCGATTCCTCGTTCGCGCGTCCTGGATCAACGCAAGCAGAACGGTTTTTACCTGGTCCAGCTGTTGAGAGGGGAACCGCAGTAACACCCGTTGCAAGTACCCGTCCAGAACGCCCTTGACGCCGCCTATTTCTTGCAGCGAGGCCACATTGAGGATCCCTTCCGGTGTGCGTCGGTTGTACAACTCATCGCATACGATTTGGAGCGCAGGTGGTTCGATGTAATCGTTTTGAATGAGCGCTTCGATCAACTCGTCCACAAGTCCGGGCTCAAATCCCAAACCCAAGCGCTTCAACGGCTGTTCAATCGCTTGGTGAGCCTGGTCTCGAGTCAGTGGCATCAGGCGAAACTCGTGAACGAAGATACTTGGCAATTGCTGTTTGAGTTGATTTAGCTCGGCAAACTTGTCCTCCCTAACCACCAAAAGCCAGTGCACCCGTTGGCCGTCAGGCAAGCGATTAACCTGGTCCATGAGCGATGTCAGCCGATCTAATGCCAATTTCTCAGTGGGGTGCAACCACAATTCGAACTGATCTACAGCAATCACAACAGCACCCTTACTTTGAGACATTGCCAAACGCAGGTTTTGAAATGGTTCGCCTTCAACGGCAGAAAGAAGACGAGTAAACTCATTGGGATGGTCCACTAAGGACGTGATATGACCCATGCTCTTGAGATGGGGCAACAAACCGGCTGAGACGAGTGAACTCTTTCCGACACCAGATCGACCGTAAAGAACCATGCTCTGCTCGTTGAGAATGCGTGGCAAAAGCGCTTGTATTTCCTGTTCCCGGCCAAAGAAGAGATCGCGCTCTCGGTCCGTATAGGTTGCCAGGAATCTGAATGGTCGACGTGTGCCATGGTTTTGCCAGGGTAGCTCGGTACTGCTGTTGAGACGTTCCGTTTCGGCGATGAACATATACCCGCGTTTGGGTAGTGTTTTAATGTATTTGGGGTCGTCAGCTCGGTCACCCAAGACTCGGCGTATATCTTTGATGGACTGGGTGATCGCTGAATCGGTGACAAACACATCCCGCCATAATGTTTCGAACATGTCATCCTTGGTGACGAGCTCATGTGCATGCTCAATCAAATACGCAAGTACGTCGAAGTACTTCGGATTTAGTGAAATAGCCTCGCCACCACGGCACAGCGATTTGTTGCGTGTGTCCAACACGAAATCGTCAAACCGATACCCTTGTTCAGGCATTTCTCACCGTTTTCTCACCGTACGCTCATGGATTGCCATATCAGTTGGGCCACCATATCACAACCACAAAGCACGGAGCGTGAAGCATGAGGTTGGAGCACATCGCAGTGATTATGGATGGAAATGGTCGATGGGCGCAACGCCAGGGGCTGTCGAGAAGCGAAGGCCATGTTGCCGGCATTGAGGCTTTGAAACGAGCGGTTGATGTGATTTATCAAAAGAACATTCCCTACCTGACCGTGTATGCATTTTCCACCGACAATTGGAAACGTCCGCAGGCTGAAGTGTCGACGCTGATGCATTTGATGAAGAACTACCTCCAGCACGAGACTGATTCCTGTGTGCAGAAAGGGGTTCGTATCAATGTCATTGGGCGGCGCGACCGATTGGCACCTGATATTAGGCATGAGATCGAAAAGTCCGAACAGGCTACGGCGGCTGGTCATCGGCTCCTGTTTCGGTTTGCCGTGGATTACGGGGCGCGCGATGTCATCGAGCGGGCAGCCAAACTGAGTAAGCGATTGGCCTGCAAACCTTTTCGCGCCCTGATTGAACGGGCCAGTCACTCGGTTGCGGGGGTTCCAGACGTGGATCTGATGATACGAACAGGTGGCGAGAAGCGGCTTAGCGACTTTCTTTTGTGGGAAAACGCCTATGCTGAGCTGTACTTCTTGGATGGTATGTGGCCTGATTTTGGCGCCCAAGATGTGGATCAGGCACTCGACTGGTATTCTCAGCGTAAACGCAGATTTGGCGGGTTACTGACGGACCATGTGGCGGTAAATTCGGCTTGATATTTGCCGAGCAGCCTGGATTGCCAGTTCTCTGTTTGACCCAAAGTCTGAGGTAAAGATCACCAACACATAGGCACTTCCGTCGGGCAATTCGATGTATGCTGCATCGTGTTGAACGGTGGAAATAGACCCAGTTTTGTTGGCAATGACAACGCCAGCATCTTCAGGGATTCCGGCTGGGATCATGTCGCGATAATGCTGTTGCGCGAGAATCCTAAGCATCGCCTGCTTGCTTCCTTCGGAGAAACGAGTCGATCGGGCGCAGGCCTCCATCACGCGCATCATATCTGCTGCATGGCACTCATTGTTCAAATGAAGCTCATAAGCTTTGATATCGAACACCCCGCGCCGAACCTTGATATCTGTGCATCCGATCTCGGTCATCAAAGCCATAATTTCCTTGGGGTCGGCAATCTCGATCAATAGGTTGGTTGCCAAATTACTCGAATAGATGATCATGGGCCCAATCAATTCAACCAAAGGCACATCATGGCCCAACTTCTCAAACATGGGATCGTCTGGATCATCGTCCAGGGTAAACGTGGATCCATCCACAATGCTGGTGAATTGATTGCGAACCCTTACAGTTTGCTGCAGATCCAATTCTCCCAGCTCAGCCTTATGGAACAGGGTCATCATCACCGGCACCTTCATGGTGGATGCAGCATGCATGATGCGGTTCTCGTCGATAAGCAGGGTTTCGCCACTCTGCAGATCTTTGAAAGCCACGGAAATATGGGCAGGTTGTTTGTCTATAATGGCGCGAATCTCGGAAGTTAGGTCCCCTATGATGACCATACTTACAAATATCAACATATGTGCTCCATACCACCAATCTTATCAGGCTCAGGTCGGTCGCCAATGACCCTAACATTTTATCGCCTGCTGGCCTGGCTCACGCGCGCTACTTTGGGCCGATACTTGATGATCACGACCAGAGGGGCAGAGCACATTCCCGCTGACGCGCCCTTTATCCTCGCCTCCAATCATAAGTCGACGCTGGATCCCATTTTGTTGGTGGCCTATACCATCGCGAAGACTCAATTACCGGTAGCGCCCGCAGCGACGCAAGGGTTGTTTGTGGGTCCATTGGGGTGGTTTCTTCGTGGGTTGGGTGCCGTTGATATTGATCGGGTCAATAATCGCAACATTGCTTCAGTCAGGCAGCTCCTGAGGGCTTTGAAACAGCGGCCCATTCTTATCTTCCCGGAAGGGGGTATCCATGCGGAAGAGGGATTGCGGGAGGCCAAGGAAGGTGTGGGCTTCTTGGCGCAACACGCCGCAGTACCCGTTATTCCGGTAGCTGTGGTAGGCACCGACCAATCATTACCTTCGGGTGGTCGGTGGATACGAAGGACCCGTGTGACCCTAATCTTTGGCAAACCCTGTACTTATGAGACCTCGCGCGACTATCAAGGAACGGCCGATGCCATCATGAAAGAAATCAACCAGCTTTGCCTTGCGTCTGACTAGTAAGATTGCATCAGTTCAGCAACCGTCATCCAGACCTGATCTTGTTGACGTCTAACTTGCCACCCACGCATGATGCGACCGCCCAGCATCATGGCACGTATGTCTTCCAAACTGAGTGGTCCGGTTTCGCCTTGAGGCGAAGTGACGTACCAAACCTGCTCCAGTCGTGGGTCAGAGGCATAGGCATCTTTGCGCGCTGTGTGGTGGGCTTCCAGATCCACTGCGGTCCTGCGTTCGCGGCGTCCGGCCACAGCAAAACCCACAATACCCAACACAAATAAGACCAGACAGACCACGGCAATAGCTGGCAGGATACGAAAACCTCCACCACCTGAAGCTGCATTGGCGCTCAACGCGCTGAAGGACTTGCCGCCCAACGCCTTCTCCAAGTCTCCCAGTACCTTACGCGCGCCGCCCTGGCTGATGAGATTGCCGTCTTCATCGAATAATTTGAGGTGGGGGATCGAGTTGATGCCGTATTGCTGCGTGACGGGCGTGTTCCAATTGACGATATCCACTTTCTTAATGACCAGTTGCGATGCATACTCACTGCCGATGGATTTGAGATGCGGTTCTAGTTGGCGGCATGGTCCGCACCAATCGGCATAAAAATCAAACAGAACCAGGCGTCCCGGCTCCAAGTGATCGGTCAAATCCACGCGATCGGCGTGTGTGACCACTTCAAATCCGCTGCCCCAAACCAGGGACGACGATGCGATTGCAATGAGTATTAGTTTCTTCATGACCCCTCTTTTCACGTAGTCTTTATCTTTAGTACCACAGATTTCTCGTTAAGACACGCACAAGTGCTATGCCGCTCGCAATGTGAGGCTATTCAATCTGCGAATACGTTCGCGGGTGGGTGGGTGCGAGTCGTGCGGCGTAGGTGTTGATCGGCGCATGTAAGGCGCAAAGATGCGTGCCCAGATGCTGGTGTCTTGTCGTTCAATTTTAGCAAGGGCGGATGCTAGCCCCATGGGATCTCCTGTCAAGTAGGCTGCGTCCATGTCCGCACGGAACTCACGTGTCCGCGAAAACGCCATCTGCAGTAATTGACTGAAATGCGGTGCCGCAATCAACAATGCGATGGCCAGCAGCGAAATGGAGGCCTCACCCGACCACAGAAAGGGGATGTTGAGGAAGAGTAGGATGTAGCCCATCATTGACAGCGAATGTGTCAATCGCGAGGTTAGGCCCACCAAAAACATGGCCCGGGTATCGTTGTTGGCGATGTGGCTCACTTCGTGAGCGAGCACGCCCATCAGTTCTCGTTGATGCATCTGGTTCAATAATCCATGAGTCATGGCAATGGCAGCGCGATTTCGGTCACCTACGGTGAAAGCATTGGCCTGGCCGTTGGGAATCAAGAACAACGCGGGCATTCGCTCCAGACCTGCCCTTTGGGCCAGATGCTGGACCATTTGGTAGAGGGCTGGTGCTTCGTGAGGTTGAATATGCCGTGCACGGAACATGCGCAACACACTGAATGGGTCGAGCTTTGAAGCAAACAACATCATCACAACGACAGCAGAGCCAATCCACCACACCAGATCAGAGCCAAACAGCAGCCATCCCACGCCGACCAACAGAGCCAGCATGGCACCAATCTGGACCAGCGAATGAATGTTGTTGAGGAACCGGTGTTCCCTATAGTGCTCGCGATTCATGGGCACTCCCTTCTTCCCCCTTTTATACGCACAAAGCACAGTTTTTATTCATCCCCAGCGGATCCGAACATTTGTTGGCCTTCAGAACGGGTTGGAACACTGAGCCAAACGCGCCGGAGCCAAGAATAGAAGCAATCGGAAACGATTTCCGTCTAACGTTCATTGTTATTGCGTGTCGATTTAAAGCGTTCAAAGAAGTCTGAAGAGCGTGCGATTGGTGCTCTCCGTTTCATACTTTCGCGGCGACACATTTGAGTGTATCGTGTGGAAATGTGTGGCAGAAAAAACCGCCAACAATACGCGCCAGTGGCCAGCTTCGCCGGTTGCTAAGCTCAAACGTTAGCTTGCTTTGAGAGAACCATGATCGAGGAAATAGCCAAGAACCTGACACTCATAAGTGTCTTCGATACGCTCCGTCCGTACGGTCTGGAGCACGTCAATCATTGGAAGCAGGGCGAGTTCCACCACGATTTCGTGGTGCGCATTACCAACCCACCACCGGAACTCGAAAGCGATGTGCTTGTCATTAGCACGAACTGCAATGGCGGGGTTAAGGAGGTACTCTGTCTCGCAGGCGTACCTGAGCGCTGGGCTTTGTGGAATTATCGGTGCCCAGAAAATCCGGATTTTGAAGGGGAGCTTCCCACAATTATTGGCTATGCTCGTTCCGTGCACTGGTTCGATCCATGTGAACTTCTCAAGCCTGGTACTAGGAGCGAATATGGGGAGGAGTTCCGTAGGCGGCAAAGAGGAGGCGGTTGGGTTCCAATCAACTCAAATGAAGAGTGAGGCAGCAATCCAAAATATAGCCCTTCGCTTCGCTCCCTGGCACCTCTGCAAGCAGACCCTTTGCTTGGCGTTTTATGCCACGGTGATCGCGTGCTGAGAACTGTTCAAGATGAGTTACTAATCGCCAATGCTAATATCACGTCACAGCGGAACCGGGCAACGGCCATACGTCCGTCAGATTCTAGACGTGAGGCATACTTCAGATGCCCAGCTTAACCGGCATTTATGAGTTCGCCCCGGCCCTTGGAACCGACGGGAATCGGGTTCGCAGGGATGGTTCAACCACCGATTGGTGGCTCATCATACGATGCGACCGGGATGTGGGTAAGTATCTGCGCCACCTCTACAAACTAGAGTCACCTGCGACATCCGAGATCAGCGAACCGCTTTGGGGTGCGCATGTTTCGATCGTCCAAGATGAAAGGCCGCCAAACATCGAGCACTGGAAGGACCGGGAAGGGGCCGAAGTGGTGCTTGAGTACGATCAGGAACCCCAAGAGACCGATGGGTACATCTACCTTCCTGTGCACTGCCCGGAGGCCCTGGATTACCGGGAGTTGCTCGGTCTACCGAGGCGGCCCAAATGGCCCTTGCATCTAACGATTGGGAACCGCAAGAATGCTTGATATGTTGCTTAACTGGACATCGGCACGCTTCGCGCTTCGTTGCCCATTGGCTTGTCGTAGGGCGACAACTGGCTTGCACGGATACCGTGTAAGCGTTAAAATGTGTGCGTGATTGAATCTTTTGGTGATCGAACGACATCAGATTTGTTTCATGGTATTGCAAGCAGTCGGGTTCGAAGATTGCCACCGCAGATACGCACCTCGGCTCTGTATAAACTTGACTGCATTAATGCCGCTAGAGCTCTTGAAGATTTAAGATCTCCACCAGGTAACCGGCTAGAGGCTTTAAAAGGCAATTACCATGGTTTCCACAGTATCCGCATTAACCAACAATGGCGCATCATCTTTCGTTGGGAAGATTCGAGCGCGTACGATGTACAAATAATTGATTACCATGCCTGATCAACGAGGTGACAGATGATTCCAAAAAATCGAATAGCCACACACCCAGGCGTCATCCTGCTAAAGGAATTCTTGGAACCTATGGGGCAAACTCAGGTCGCTTTAGCCAAACATCTGGGTATTCCGATTCAACGTATTAATGAAATTGTTAAAGGGAAGCGAGGTGTCTCTCCTCAAACAGCCTGGCTATTTGCTGAGGCACTTGATACAACACCCGAGTTTTGGTTAAACCTGCAAAACATCCATGATTTATCGGCTAACCGGCCCGATGTTCACGTGACCAGATTTGAAACGAAATCCGCATAACCAATCGTTGCGCCCGGTCGCAGCTTCTACGTAACATGTCCCCAATTTTCCTACATACCAAATGGTGTTCGTAGTTCATGACCACTCCTTTCTCTCCAAGAATGCGAATGCATTCGCATCTCTTTCAAGCGTCTTGGCCGTCGCGCCGGAGGCGCGGTGTGAAATTAGCCGGGCGTGCCAACCCCCAGTTAATGGAAAAAAATCCGATCCAACCCCGGATGGGGTGACGTAGAAGACGCCGAACTCGGGAAGTTTTCCCAAACTGGCATATTAGGCACACGACTGGTGTTCTCAGGACTTATGGATCACTGCTTGAGGTTTCAACCCCAAACAAATCGCTTGTATCTCATCTTGGAATGCCGGTTGATGATTGGCGATTTCGGGGTCTAAAAGAGTTTTTTGGCGAAGTTCAAAACGTCGTCGGCTACATTGCCATCGCCGTCCTGGTCCAGCAGGGATCCCAACATACCGCCAAGAGATGAGTTGTCCTTCTTGTGTTTCTTGCTCAGCGAGCCCATGGCCAGGTTTGCAACGACCGGAAGCATCTGTTTCAACAGCCCCTCGGATAGTCCGGTGGCTTGCGACGTCTGCTTGGCGACCTCGCGACTTTTCTCTTTGGAGCCCAACAGATGGCCCAAGATTTTCTTACCGTCTTCGACGGATGCCGCCTGCGTAAGCACGGAGGGTTGGTCCAGGTAGCGCTGATGGTTGCCCTTATCAAGCGCACCCAGCAGTGATTCCAGACCGCCCTTGTTTTGGGTGTTTTGTTGAAGTCCCTGCGACAGCGATGGCAGCAGCCCCTTCAGCGCCGATTGCGCCTGCCCTTCATCCAGATTAAATGCCCGGGCCAACTCGCCCACCATGTTACCGCCCTGCGCTTTCAAAAGTTCATCAAACATCATTCGCCTCCGTTCCTCGATGCGTTCTAAGGGGCAAGACCCGTGCCAGCCCTTTCTCCCTCAAAAACGCCAATAATGATGAATATTCAGCATCGCGATAGTTGAATATTCATCTATAGGTGGTTTTTCATCAGGACCCTTTCAGACCTTGATGCCTTTGTTGGTTGGACCCAGTTTGGGACGTTAGTTTTTGAGATCGTTGATTTTTTGTTGGATGGTTTTTAGGTCGGGGTGGTTGGGGTCAGCGGTTTGGAGGTCTGCGATCAACGCTTGGTAGGATTCAAGTGCCGCTTCCTTTTGGCCGTTGTGGGCCAGGGACCGGGCAGCTTCCTGGCGGAAGGTGATCACTTGCGGGTGCGTGGCACCCATGGACTGGATACCCCGTTTAACGGCCTTTTGGAAGTAGCCCAGTGCATCGGCGGGTCGGTTGGCCTTGTCGCACACCATGGCTAGGTTGAATAGGTTGATGACCGTCGAAGGGTGTTCAGCGCCAAATGTGTGTTCTTGTTGGGTCACAATGTCTTGATAAAGGGGAATGGCCCGGTCATAGTCACCTTCTGCCTGATACACAAAAGCCAAATTGCCGAGCGTCTGCAGCGTTTCTGGATGATTGGGCCCCCGACTCACCTCGAGCACTTTCAGTATGTCAAGGTATAGGTCTTTGGCTTCGCTCAATTCGCCATGGTATCCAAGTGCCAGTGCGAGATTGTTTTTCGCCGCCAAGGTTTGTCCGTGGTCTGGACCCATGACGACGGCCGTTGCATCCGCCAGTTCGCGGAATATGCCAATGGCGCGGCTCAGTTGTTTGCGTTGCACATAGACCCAGGCAAGATTGTTCCGGGTACCCAATGTGTGGGGATGTGCCGGGCCCAGGTGCTCCTCCTGAGTAGTCAATAGGTTTTGGTACATCGATTCGGCTTCATCCAAAAGGCCTGCGGAAACCAAAGCGCCGGCCAGGTTGTTGATTGTGGCCAACGTGTTGAAGTGCTCCGGCCCAAGTATCTGCTCCTTTTTGGAGAGCACACTGCGGTACAGATCAATGGCGGCTTGAGTGTTGCCGGAGGCCTCCAGCATGGAAGCCAGGTTGTCTCTGAACAGCAGGGTCATGGGATGGTCTGCTCCAAGAGATGCTTCCGCGAGCTCTATGGCGCGTCTTTGATGTTGCTGCGCTTCGTCCCATTTGCCGCGGCTAGCAAGGATACTGGCCAGCGTGTTGCGCGTAGCCAAAGTGTCATTATGTCCTTCGCCTAGTTGCTGGGATTGCAGATCAAGTAGATTTGTGATCAAGCCCTGTGCTTTGTCAAAGTCATCGGCAGAGCTGAGCATGGAGGCCATGGAACTGGTGATTCTCATGCTAAGTGGGTCAAGGGGTCCACGGGCCCTCAGGGCCGTTTTGTAGACCTCTTCGATCTCAACAATTGCCTCCTCGTTTTTCCCTAGATCAGATAGAATGCCGGCTTTCTCGTGTCTCGACTCGAGCAGGTCTTCGTGCTCTGGTCCAAGGTGCTCAAGCTGCCAAGTGCTGGCGCGTTGTGCATGCTCGAGCGCTTTGTCCAGTTGGCCGAGTGAATGGAAGGTGGCTGCCAGGGTGTGATCCAAGGCGGCTCTGACTGCACCTGGTAATGCCAGAGTTTCTGGATCATTCTCAAAGCGTTCCAGCAAATCGATTACCCGAACCTCGCGGCCCGACTCGGAGGGGTCAGCGGACGTGAGCATGTTTTGCAACATCTGCAGCGTCGCCTGAGCTTTTTCGGCTTCGGCCAGTGCTGCGGCTTCGCTGGCCAGTGCAGCCTTTCGTTGTGTGGTTGCTTGGTAAAAACCCATGGTGGAAAGTGCGGTGCCGGCAACAAGGGTTGCGATAAGGGCCCACCACATCCTCTTTCTGCGGCGCTGCGCGGGCTTGGCTGCTATGGCCATAATGGCGTTGCGTGTTTCAAAAGCCGTGGGCCGAATATTAGGATCGACGTTCTTGAGACGGTTTATGAGTTGGGCCAGGTCTTTATCCAATCCTGTCACGGGTAGTGTCTCGCCTTGCCGTGCCAACGCCAAGATTTCCCTGCCATCGAGGCCTAGGGGGTAGGGGGGCTTGTTGGTAAAGAGCCATTGCAGAAACAAACCGAATGAGTACATGTCTGTTGCCACTGTAATGGCACGACCATTGGCTTGTTCGGGGCTCATGAAACTGGGTGTGCCAGCCACAGACCCCGACACAGCGGAGGAACCTGACCCAATGCGAACGCGAGTCAGCGTCTCGGAATCTGCTGCCAACGTATTGTCGTGGTCTATTGGCTCTTGGGGCACTTGTTGAACCTCAGTAATGGTACCTAAGGCAAATGCCAGCCCAAAATCCAAGACCTTAATGTCATCTCGAGGATCCAGCATGACATTAGCTGGCTTGATGTCGCGATGCACAATTTGGCGCTCATGGGCCGCAACCAGTACTTCGGCCATCTGGTGGGCAATTCGCCATTTGACGGGTTCCTTGATCTTTGCAGGATTCAGATGGCTGAGCGGTGAACCTCGGATGAACTCCATGATCAGGTAGTCCCGTTCATCGTGTTCCACCAACTCGTAGATTCGGCAGATATGCGGATGCTCCAGTTGGGACAATAATTGTGCTTCCTGCAACAAACGCAGGCGGTCTTTGGTTTTCAGACGACGGTCTCCCGAGAGGACCTTAATGGCGACTTTTCGCCGAAGCACGGTATCCATGCCAAGGTAGACTTCACCCATGCCGCCCTTTCCAATGGGATCTTGGAGGCGAATGTGACCAACCTCAGTCCCAGTGAGATTCATGTGCGTTCCTTAAGGAGTGAGGGCCAGGATGCCGGCCATTTGTTCGCCGAGCGTGCCGTTATCGTCCAGGCTGCCGAAGAGTTCGAAACCGACCAGCGATTTTTGCCCAGCGGTGACCTTGAGGTAGGTGGTACCTGCTGGTAAACCCGCTCCGAAGATGGATTCGGCGACCCGAACGAATTTGGTTCTACCCGCCATGTCCTCGTTGTGGGTGGCTAATAGGGCGCCATTGTCGGCAAAAGCTTCGATGGTGATGGGTACACTATTAGCGGAGAGATTTAGGAGGGCAATGCCGGTCCAAGCTTGGTTGGGCTGTACCTGAACGTGGGGGAAGTAGAGTAGGTCCGTGGTAAATCGCGGAGCCTCGAATCCAGCCAACCTGCGACCCTGATGGTCGCCAAAGAGTTCGAACCCTTCGAGCACCTCGTTGGTCTCGATTTTCAGCCATGAAATACCTTCTGTATTGGGGAACAGGCCAGTGACCGTGTTAAGAATCTTCCCACCTGCCGTCATCGTCTGTGCTTGTCTGGCCAGTTCCGCGCCTGCATCGTCATAGGCGACGATTTCCAGCGATGCGGGATTGGCGGTGGGATTAATAATGGCTATTCCAGTCCAGAAATTCACCGTATCCTTGGCCACATGGGGGAAGATCAACTGACGTTCCAACTGGAAGAAGTTGGGATTGGATCCCCGGTCATAGATCATGTTGAGACCGGCCACCTGCTTCACCCCGTCCACACGGCCGAATAGCTCGACACCAGCAAGCCCCGCCTCCTTGTCACGAGTGGTGAATCGCCCCCACTCGGGGAGCTGACTAAACAGGTCTTTGAAACGGAAATCAACCTGAGCGTTGGCACTGGCACGCGACGCAATCTCGGTGGTTGCGGTGCTGCTGGAGAAATCGATGGCCCGGGGGTTCTCGGCCGCATTGATGGTAATGGCCCGTGTGTACCACTGGTCGGTCCGCACGGCGATGTGGGGTACCAGGATGGAGGGCATCAGGGCACTGATGCCGCTGGTAGCCATCAATTGGCTGGCATCGTTGGTCTCGGCCGTGGTGTAACCCACAATGCGTCGCGAAGCCTGAACGCGCATCCAAACGATGGATCTCGCCTTCTCTACACGGTCCTGCACGCCAAAAAAGGTCAAACTTTCTGCAGAGAAGCGGCATCCTGGCTCAATGGTCACGGTTTTTAGGTCTACGGTTCGTCCACTGCTGTCCAATCCGGCAATGGCGATGTCTACCGGGTCATCGTAGGGATTGATGAGTCCAAATTGGGACGAGAGAAAGCCGTCCTCCACCAGGAAAGGCAGGTAAACAGAAGGCTGCACGGTGGTCACGCCAAAGCCGTAGGGGATGCCGTCCCGTCGTTTGGAAGCATCTGCACGGATCTCCACGGCGTAGCGCCCAGACTGAAGGTTTTCCGCCACAAAGGTGTCCGATGCGAGCGGTGTCTGGCCAAAACCGAATGAGACCCATTGAGCGGCATCTCGGCGATACAGCTCGGCATACAAGGGTGTTCCAGGGGTCGTCGTATTGAGTTTGATACGCAGATCGCGACCATCCTCGTCCACCTCAAACACGAACACGTCGGCACTGTCCGATTCATCCAGACTCAATTGAGAGTAGGAGCCCTTTTGGATCTCGGATGCCTGTTCAAAGGTGTCATTGGGCTCGAAATCCTCGTCTTGATACTGTTTGACCGTCACGCGGACTGTGGCTGGCGAAGGGTCGGTGGTCAATAGCGTGCTTGCCGTGAATTCTACGATATAGGGTTGGCCGGGCGGCGATTCCTGGTTGTAGATCACCGGGTACACGGCATCACCCGATGCACTAGAAATGTTGGCTTCGGGACCGAAGGTCCATCGATAGGTGAGTTCCAGTTCGTTGGGATCTTCGCCATAGCCGTAGAAGTACAGTTCTTCGCCGGGTTCCACCGTGATATCGCCATCCGGCCAGGCAATGTAGGACTGGGGTTTCAGGTTGGGATCTACGGCGTGTATGGTGCGTTCATCGGGAAACGGATCATCCAGATACATCGAATCGGTTACATAGAAGCTGATACTGTGGAACCCCTTTTCGTTGAAAACCAAGGGTGGCGGGGTCAAAGACGTGCTGTAGGGTTCACCATCCACCCACCAACGTGTAGATAAAGGAAAGTTGCCATCGGGGTCGTCGGCCCGGGCTTCGAGCCGAACCTGTTGGCCGAGGAGCACCGGTATAGTTCTGCGTTCAAATTGATCGGGGTGATCGCGCAAAGGAGGATCCACAATCTCACCTTGCGGTGGGACATTGGCCCCGTAGATGTAGATCACCCAATAAACGGGATAGGGGGACCAAAGCTGATTCTGATTCTGCGCAAAGGCCCGTACCAGTTGGAAGCCGGGCTGGTTGAAGGTGATCGAGCCTGGATTTTGTAAGCTGGATGTTTGGCCATTACCGAAGTCCCAGTGCCATGCGGTGATCGGCTCATCATATCCGGGGTCAATGCGCGCGCCGAAATTGAATCGCGTTCCGGGGGGGCCTATGAGTTCTTCTTCCAATGGAGATGCCGCCAGTACATTGGGTGGATAAGTTTCCAACGGATCGAATTGGGGATAAACCACAACATATCGCCGCAGCGGGTCCCGGCCCTCACTGTTGGGCTCCCCGTCTCTGACAATCAGATCCACAGTGTAGAGGCCAGGTTGGGGAAAAGTGACCTCGGCCACGTAATCGCCGGAGAAACGCCGGCCATCGGAGATGGCCCACTCGAAGGTCAAGGAGTCGCCGTCTTCGTCTTCGCCGTAGCCGGAAAATTCCAGCGTTTCACCTTGAAAAATCGCCACGTCCCAGCCCGGCTGGAGGATGGTCGCGGTGGGTTCGCGATTGGAATCGCGGGCCCAGACATAAATGGAGTCGGGGATGGGGTCTTCAAGGCCGGATTGGCTGCGTACGTGGAAATAGATTTCATAAAATCCGGCCGCTGGAAAATCTTCGAAAGCGATCGGTGCAGGCTCGAATCCGGTCAACTGGGTGATCAACCCGCCATCACCGTAAATGTGCCAATAGGCAAAGGCGCCGTCGCGTGACCCTTCAATTAGATCACCTGATAATTGAAATGATTGACCGGGTCTCACTTCAAAAAAACCTTCGTCGTATTCGCCCGGTTCGATTTCGGGCGAGACGATCACGCCGTTGGGTGGTTTTTCGCCTCGGTACACGCCGTAGATGGGCGCATCGCCGTACCATGAATACCAACCATCCGCATCTTGAGCGAACAATTCAAATTGGCGTACGCAGGTTGGGTCGTCGTCACACATAAGTGACCGGGTCACCGTTTGATTCTGAGAGACTGACCCATCGTCAAAGACCCAAAAAAAGTTAGTAGGCGTTTGTTCCACATCGTAGGCGTAGGCTTCGAAGGTGATGGGTACGCCTTCTTGGAAAACACTGCCGGAAACAGGTGAGATCACGGCTGGATAGGGGGGTTGGTTTGAGGATTCTAGATTGGGGTTGATGAGCGCCCATACCGAGTATGGGGGGGCCTCTGCCCCCAGGGCATCCACGCCCATCAATGTAACTAGATAGTGCCCGGTTCGTGGATAGGATACTTCGATTACGGGTCCGCTCATGGTGCGACCATCACCGAGATCCCAGGTAAACGTCATATCGTCGTTTTCTGGATCATCCCACCCCGCTTCAAACGTCATGGTCTCGTTCTCCAGCACGGTTTGTGATCCCGATTGGTTCCAAACTATGGGTGCTTGGTTGCCTTCTCGAATGTAGACCAAAGCTTCGGGCGGGTAGGGGTCGTAACCCTCCTGCTCATCGATGGCCGTACAAAACACCCAGTAAATGCCCAACTCGTCAATCGTCAGACTGAGCTCTGGAGGACCGTTGAATTCCTCATAACCATGGGGTGTTTCCACACCCCAATAGAACTGGGTTGGCGTGGGGCCATCCGGGTCGCTGGCCTCTGCCCGAAACACCACCACCTCATTGGGTTGCGCTTCGTAGTAGCCGTTTTCGTCTAGTTGCGGTGAGGTGAACCAGGTGTCAGGTGGCACATTTGATTCGTACACGTAGACGGGTCGATTATCGGGATATTCTGTGGCAAAGCCATCTTGGTTGATGGTGTATAGGTCTACGTAGTAAAAGAAATCGTCCACCCCTTCGGGTATCTGGAGTGTGAATGTGGGGCCCGTGCTCATGATGGGTGTGCCGTACACGTGCCACAGATAGGTTGCATTGGGGGTTGGCGAATCGGCGGCAAAGTTCACTTGCGTGCCCGCTTGGTGGATCAATTGCGTGGAGGTGGGTTCGGCTATGTACCCCTCGACGCTGGGGTTTCCGGTGCTGGGATTCACAAACAGGATCAGTCCATATTCCTGGGACCTGACACCTTGCGTGGTGGTGCCGAATACGGTCACTAAGTAGGGGCCCGAAGCCGAATAGCTGTGTGTGACCGTGGCGCCTGTGGCTGTGGTGCCATCGCCAAAATCCCATGAAAAGGTAAGGGATTGACCGTCAAAGCCGTTGACGGCTTCGAAAGTAATGACCTCTCCAATATTGAATAGCCTGTTTGCCGGTGACCATGAGACATACAAGTAGATATCTTGCGCCCATCCCATGGTCGCAATCAGAAGGACCCCGATTAATCGCACACGATTCCCTCAAAGTTGGCGTTGCATGTGAAATATGGGGTGTGATTGCGAAAGATGCCAAGATTTCTGCACATTTCGTGGGTCACGTCACCAATCGGCTGTGAGCTGGACATCTGTTGTCGTTCAATGGCCCCAGCGCGCACGAAACCCGCGCACGTCGACATGGACAAAGGGGCCGTGGCTACTGGTCTTCTTGTATTGGCCCAACCCACCGATCATCGGCTTGTATCCGTCCTTGAACGATTCATCATCAAAAAGGCGATATAACACGGCCGCATCTCTCACATCGATCACGCCATCACGGTTCAGGTCGTCCATCACACCATCCTTAGGGTTACTGTCTATAAAGATGTCTGCGGCACCGCCCCACTGGTGTCGGCTGTAGCGCACGTTTCCGATGGCGTCGTTGTAGTAAGGGGTTCGAAATCCACTCATCACGTAGAAAGTGTCCGTCGCAAACCCTTTATGATTCACCAGTTCGAGCAGGTACTCCAGTTTGATCAATAGACCTGTACGAACCAATAAGAACTTGGGGTAATCCCCTGCCTGTTTACACATGAACTGCCCCAAGGTGAAGTGCGGAGACAAAGGCAGGACCAACATCTCGGGATCGACGCGAATCAAACCCCTAGGCGGTTTGTAGATACCCAGGCCCTTGAGTGGTATATCAGGATATTTGCCAATTCGATAACCCTGCATCGTCCCTTTGCTGTCGATTTTGAGCGGAACCATCACAATGAGGTTAATCACCATCTGTTGATGATCCAGGAGCACAGCGAATGGGTGGACTCCCGCCGTACCCGACCCGGGCCAAACCCAGCGATGACCAGAAAGCGATTCCAACGTGCCGTCTGGGTGCCTTACTGAGATCTTGCTTTTGTCGGGCACATGGTGAAAGGTCATTTCAAACGATTCATTGGGCATCAATGAATAAGTCATGATCTTGTAGTTGTGTTCCCAACCATGGGCATGCACCGAAAATGACACTTTACCGGCATCAAAAACACTTGGTGCCTGAAGCAAAAGGAGCATGGAAATCATGGTTGATCCTCGATTTGGGATGTGACCTTTTTGAGGCTTTCGATAAGAATCTGATCGCGTCCATAGAGATCCTGAAGAAAATAGACTTCCTCATCTTGAACCAACACGGTCCAGTACAGGAGTAGTACTTGAATCGGACGTGTCAGTGTGATCGTGGTTTCCTGTCGGGCTGCAATCACCGAATCGATACGTTCAGGGGTCCATTCAGGTTGATCCTGCAACAGGTATTGAGCAAGCCTCATCGGTTCACTGACACGTATGCAGCCCGAACTGAGTCCGCGCTGGGCCTTCTTGAAGAGTTCGCGAGCAGGTGTGTCGTGAAGATAGACGTTGTACTCGTTTGGGAACATGAATTTCACCTGACCTAGTGCGTTTTGCGGCCCCGGGTCCTGTCGTAGTCGGTAAGGCATGGATGTTTTCATGGCCTTCCAGTTGATGCTCATGGGATCCAGCTCAGTAGCGTGAACACCCCATCCATCGAAAACCCTGAAACCCAGGTCTATCAACTTCTGGGGGTCTTGCTTGAAATCCGGCAATTTGTCTTGGTTGGCAAGCATGGGAGGAACATGCCAGTAAGGGCTGAGTACCAGATATCGCATGGTGGCGGTGAACACGGGCGTTTGCCGAAAGGGTCGACCCACAATGACATCCATGGCTAACACGGTCTCGTTCCGATCAATGACTTTGAGATCAAATCCGGCAATGTTGATATCAATATGAGTTTCAGCGAATGTGCGCGGTAACCATCTCCAACGCTCCAGGTTGGCTTTGATTTGCGCCACCTTCATCGCGGGCGTCAGGTTGAGAACAGCTCGAGTCTGGTCGCCGATCTTGCCATCTGCTTCCAGGTAATGTCTTTTTTGAAAATCTTTGATGATGCTAATCAGTGGTTCGTCGTAGTTTTCTGTTTCTGGAGTTACGGCGAATCTGCGTTTGATCAGGGCAACTTGGGGATGTTTGCCGCCCGGTTTGATGATGGGTCCCGACTCCAATTGGTCCCAATGACCCTCAACTTGACGGCTTTGCCACAATTTGAGTGCTTTCTGCAGACGCCGATATTGCGGGCTTTGCGGGGCCAGCCCTTCAAAAAGTCGGCTTAGATTGCCTTCCAGTTGCTGAAGCAACATTCTTGGGTCTTGTTCAGATCGTTCAATGTGCCATTCAGGGTCGAGTGTCTTGGGATCCACGCTGCCAGATACCAGATGACTGGCATAGCTCAAGAAGGCATCAGAGGCCAGGAGTTCCATATCTACGGCCAACCTGGCGCTAGGACCCTTTGCAAAAGCCTCCAAGAACGATGAAAGCTGATGGACGTGGTAGTCATTGGGATCGAGGCCATGATCGGATGCCTTTTTGAGGCAGTCGATGAGCTGATGGAACTTATCTTTGGGCTGATCGATCTCCATCCATCGAGGCTCAAAATCGTGGGTCATGTAGAAGTCGGTGAGGTGTGAGCCGTGCATCAATTGTTCGTCGCCGCAGTCATAGATGCCGTTGGCCAGTGCGTTTTCGACACGATTCCGCAGCGATTCTGCAAGTGGCGAAATCTCACCTGGTCCTAGCAAAAGAAGCATCCAGATCACAGCGACCTCCGTTAATGAGTGCTCCTATCCTAACTGAGTCTACATATCCTTGAAATGCGCTACGACATGCACGTCCAGTAATTTCAATCAGAAGTGTTGTGTTATAATGCCGTGCATCAATTAACGATTGAGGTGTTCACATGTCCCCTAGAATCGCAACTATGGTAGTTGGACTGGCGATAGGATCACAGTTCGGTCTTTCCCAAGTTACCGTGCAATACGATTCTGGCGGCACAGCTGTCATTCAAGACCTGACCCCATTGGGTCTGGGTGGCAACGGTCTGGCCGGTAACTACTTCACGGGTTTAGGGGTCAGTGCAGCGGTGACCCAAATCACAGTTTACTTGGATTCCGTCATGGGTGCTCATGGGTTTCGCCTTCAGGACGCACTCACGGTGACCACGCCAGCACTTGCGTCCATGCTTGTTACGTCTCCCGTGAGCGGCTTCAATACCGTCAACTTTGCTCCAGTGAGCTTCACGGGCACGGACTTGTTTGTGGGATTCAGGGACTATAGCGGTTTCGGCATTGCGTTGGATCCGGTGACAGGCGGAAACGGTTCTCATGCGTTTGCGGTGAGCACTATTGGGGGGGGCGCAACTTCTGCCTTGACCGGGAATTTCGTCTTGCGCATTACGGGACCCACTGGACTACCCGCAGAACTCATACAGTTTTCCGTTCAATAATTTCTAGGTCTAATTGATGCGCAAGCCAGTTTGGTTTGCTCTGTTGACGTTGGGAGTCCTGGCCCTGTTCTTGGTGCGTCGACAAGGTTCTCCACCCAATTTGGTGGTGATTACCATCGACACGACCCGCACGGATTTTCTGGGTTGTTACGGCGGTGAGACGCCTCTGACGCCGAATATCGATAGGTTGGCTCGAGAGGGCGTTCGTTTTGACCGAGCCTTTTCTGCCATTCCACTCACGACGCCATCGCATGCAAGCATTTTCACGGGCCGGTACCCCTTCAATCACGGGGTTCGTGACAATGGCTCGTTCATCTTGCCTGAATCACAAATCACTTTGGCCGAAGTACTAAAGCGAAAGGGATATGCCACGGGCGCAGCTGTTGGATCCTTTCCGTTGGTCCGTACGTTTGGTCTGAATCAGGGTTTTGATTTTTACGACGATGCCTTTGTGGATGATAAAGCGGCTAACAAGGGGCTCTTTTTTGCCGATCGGCCTGCTGGCCGAGTTAATGACGCCATTTTGCCTTGGATCGAACAGCACGCAAATAAGCCCTTTTTTGCCTGGATTCATTATTACGATCCCCATCATCCCCATCATCCACCTGCGCCTTACGATGAACTCTATGCCGAGAATCCCTACGCTGGCGAAATCGCATACATGGACGAAGCGATAGGCATTGTTATGGAAAGGCTTGGACAGTGGGGGCTCAGTGAAAAGACGATTGTGGTGGTGGTTGCAGACCACGGAGAAGGACGCGGTGAACACCGCGAGGAAACCCATAGCCACTTGCTATATAACACCACGCAGCATGTGCCTTGGATCATCTGGCAGCCCGGTACCATCGAGCCCAAAGTTGTGGATGATTGGGTATCGCTGGTCGATGTGATGCCCACGCTTTTGGACTTGCTGCATGTGGGTTCGCCTAAAATGGACGGTCGAAGCACAACGCAGTTGATGCGTGGCATTAAGGAGACAGATGGCCGAATCCTGTATGCTGAAACACTGTCACCGCGCCTGAGCCATGGTTGGGGTGAATTGCGTGCGGTGTATCAACGACCATGGAAATACATTCACGGTCCGCGTCCAGAACTGTATGAAATAGACCAAGACCTTTCTGAACGCCACAATCAGGTAGAAACTGGCCCTGCCGATCAGCTTCGTGCGGTTTTGGCGCAACTTTTGGAAACCTGGCCGGAACCAGATCTCGAAATGGTTTTGAACCAAAACCGCGATGATCTCGAATTGCTGCAATCGTTGGGTTACGTGTCAAGTGGTAGTAGTGCTTGGACGGGCGAGTCTCTTTCAGAGGAAGGGGTACCGCCACAGGATTTTGCCGCTGATGTGAGTAATTGGAGTCTTGCTCGGCAATTTCTGTACGAAGGAAATGCATGGGATGCCAAGCAACTGATTGAACCTTTGTTGCGGAAAAACCCAGAGAGCCGCACCTATCTGGAATTGATGGCTGCAACCTATATTCAGTTAGGACAACCCACTGAAGCTCGCACCGTGTACGAGACGTTGTTGAACCATCACCCGTTGTCGACCTTGAACCCTGCCATTCCTCATGGATTGGGGGTGTTGATGTTGATGCATCAACAACAAGATGAAGCATTGAGATTTTTGAATCTCTCCATCCAAATAGAACCGAATGTGGATATCCTCTACGGCATCGCGAAACTTCACCAAGTGCGTGGGGATCAGCCCAGATACGTGGATACCTTAGTCACGTGCACGGACCTGGATCCAACCCATGTGCAGTCACATCTTGATTTGGGTATTGAGCGTGCCAAGGCAAATGACTTGGATGCGGCTGAAGAGCTATTCATTCAGGTGACACGGATCAACCCATTGGATGCACGCGGCTGGTACAATCTGGGTGCCATCCGTATCAATCTTCAGGATAATTTGGGGGCCATTCCTTTTTTGGAAAAGGCATTGTTTCTAGACAAGCATTATCTGCAAGCGCAGTTAGGTCTAGTCGCTGTGTGGGTGAACTTGGGCGACAGGGAGAGGGCCGCTTCGGCCTGTTCCAAAGTGGAGGCTATGGACCCTGACGGTCAAGCAACTACACAAGCGCGATCACTCTTGGAGAGCATGTGAAAAGGGGGTGGTTGTGCGCCCTTTTGATGGTGGTATCGTGCCATGTGGGCCGTGACACGGCTTTGGCAACCTACGATGGTGGTTCAATTGACGATGATATGTTGATGCGAAGCTTGATGCAGGAGGCCCTTACCCAGGATGCCTCAGATTGGCACAACAGTATTCGAGAAAGATTGCGGCAAATGGTGGTTGACCGCGCGCTTCGAGAGACAGTCTTGCGTCAATCAGATCTGGCCAAACGTCTCGGACAAGTGAAAAACCAATGGTTGCGGACAACTGCCATGGAGCGGTTGATCGCCGAAACGGCAGAACAATTGCCAGAACCCGATGACCGTGAATTACACGCCGCGTTCGATGCGGCGAAAGCTCATGATGACCGAGTACGCAGGCGCACCGCACGCCACATCTTCAAACGACGTCTCCCCGGAGTTAGTGATGAAGCGCTTATGGCCATCGGCAACGAAATCCGTGCGCGCATTCAAAGCGGAGAAGCGTTTGTTGCTGTTGCAGCTGAAACATCCGATTCCCAATCACGTCATTTTTCGGGCAATTTAGGGTGGTTTCGCGAAGATGACGCTTCGGATCTTGCAAAAACCGTGTTTGGCCTTCAGTTGGGTGTTTTGAGCAAACCCATCGTGACAGCTGAAGGCGTGCACCTTTTTGAAGTTACCGACGAACGCGTGCCAGAACCCATGACATTTGAAAGTCGGCGCAATGAGTGGATTGTGGAAGCAAAACGAGCCAGTCTAATCAATGCGGTTCGAGAACGTCTCCAATCGGCGAGTGCCACTTATCGTTTTGAGTTGGATGCCGATGAAATTGAATCTGGGCTGCAAAATAAACGCGATGACGTCGTGGTGATGTCGGCCCAGGATTTCGTGGTGACCATAGGTAACTTTCGAACATTACGACAACCATCAAATCAACTTGGGTTAGGTTCGGGTGTTCGGGCAATCCTTGACTACTTGGATCTGCGTGAGCGAGCTGTTCAATGGTATTTAGATAGGATGGGCGAGCCAGATCGCATTGAGATGGAACGGGTGGAATGGGATATCGTACGTCGCCTAGGCATGCCATTTTTGGTTGGACAATTATTGGAAGAGGAGACACTGAAACAATTCTATCTGGATCATCAGCAGCGCTTTACGTCGCATGTTGAGCTGCAATTGGTCCATTTCAAGCTTCCGATCGCTGATTTGGAAGATGTCAATCAAACGATGGCCGAACTCGAAGCCTTCCACGACGCCCCTCATTCGCTTGAGGATTTTCACCATTTGCAGGCTGTCTATGGCGGAGAAATCACAGATTTGGGTTGGGCCAATCACCAGGTTATTGGGTCCGTCTTTCCTGCCGCCTTGAACTTGGTTTTGAGCTTGAAGTCGAATGAAACGTCCCCTCCCATTCTTGATCGAGATGCGATCATCATGATGTTTGCCGTGGCTCGCAAAGAACCTGAGATCAAGAACTACGAAGATTCTGTAGATGAAGTGCGACAGATGTATATGAACGCGAATGCTGGATCACTGGAACGGGCCGCTGAAGCCAAACTTCTGGCCTCCGTCCACATCACGATCAATCAGAGCCGGGTGGATGCATTTGTCAGAGCCATGAACACGCCGGGTTTAACTTCAGCGAAGCAATAGTTCAATCGCGCCTGAACAGGCCACGTAAGCTGTGTCGGTCTTGTGGTACGCGAACCCTGATGCCCAGATAGCCTTCTTGAACCATGGGATCGATGGTGATTCGGTCGCGTTTGCCTAGATTGATTCGCACCACTTTTCTACCAATAAAGAAGCCAATGGCCGCTCCAGCCGCCACATCCGAGGCGTAATGAGCGTCCCCTTGCACGCGTGACAAGCCCACCAACGAAGCCAAGCCGAAGCTGATGCTCCTGGCCCATACATTCGGGTAGTGCTCTGAGATCACGCTGGCTACCGCAAATGCTTGGGTGGTGTGGCCGGAAGGAAATGAATGATTGCCACTGAATGGTTGGAAGTTGACGTCGGCCGGAAGCCCAGCCCATTCATCCCGTGGACGAACCCGCCCACTTGCTTCTTTAATCAATGGCGTCACGATGCCTGCTGCCAATAAACTTGCAATGAGACCATCTTTGGCCACGTTGACTGGTTTTTCATCTCGAAAGACCTTACCAGCTAGATAGAATGCGGCCAACGTAGCAAAGGAGTATTCCTCTCCAAATTTGGCGAACTCAATGGATACGGTGTTAATCGCGGAGTTGTTATGGTTGCGTGCAAATTGGGTTACTTGATCGTCGAATTGGTTCACCGCGGCGAAGCTGGCGATCAGGTATCCCATTTCCTGCCAATTACGGCGATTCCACCGTAACGGTGTGGAAAAGACTTCTTTGCTGTCCTGCCATAACATGCTGCCAAACGACAGTTCAGTGGATTGAATCGCCGATTCATCGGTTTCGGGACGAAACGGATCAGAAAACTTAAATGACAGTCCGGATTCGGATGCTCGATTGCGAAAGTCTTCGTGGACATCGTTGGAGACCATGGGTGACGATGTTTGCACGAGAAAGATCAACAGGATAATCATTTGGGACCCCCTTGGGCTTTTGGGTCAACCTAGAGGGATCTTATGAATATTGAATGAAGATGGCACTTTACAAGAAGTTAATAATGCCTAGTGATGTAGCAAGTTCGGGGTGTCTTATCAAATGCGGATACGGTGGCTTTTAGATCTGGTCCGCTAATTGATGGGTGAGCAGGTCGTAGACTTGGGTGATCCGTTGAAGGGAAGGCCGACATTCCGAAACAAGCCCCAATATGACGCCAGCACCCAGTTCTTGGTTCAGCTGAAGCAATAAACCCACATGCCAGAAACGACCCTTTTTTAGCAATACGGCCTGGGTAGGGTCGAAGGCTGATGCCCGTTGAAGGTTGATTAATGCATGAGCCAGTTGGGAGGCCGCTTCCTCGATCAAGTGTGTTTCGTTTTGACCTGAATCAGCAATGACAAGACCGCGCTCATCGCTGAGGAATGCCCACTCAGATTCCAATTCTTCCAGGCTCCAATCCAGCAACACCCGCCAAGTTTGATCGCGGTAGATATCGCGATCCGTGAAATTGAGGACCGGCAGAGTGAGGGTGGCTGGTTCTTGGGATGCAGCCATCGGAGGATCTGCGGGCGCGGGTACCTGCCGATGCTTGCCACGAGTTAGCTTCTGGGCCAGTTGTATGGCCAGGAGGTGGTCATAGGAGATGTCGTATTTCTTCTTCGCTTCCATCGGGTTCTCCCTGCAGTGTGTTCAGGACTTCCTGCGCTAGCGCGGTGAATCGTCGTCCCTCTGGATGGGTCTTTTTGGATAGGAACGCCAATGGCACACCCAACTCAGATGCCCGTAGATAGACGTCAGAACGCGGAATCGTCGTCTCGAACACTTGAGGAAAATCACGCCAGAGGTCACCCGCCACTTTGTAGGAGTGGGCTTGTTCCTTCTCAAACATGGTTACCACAAATCCCAGCAGGCTCGGTCCTCCTTCTTCAGCCAACGCATCGATGACCTGTAAGACCTGGTGTACCGAACGGAGACTGAGAAAGTCTGCCTTGGTAGGCACCATGACATCGCTTGCTGCGCGCATGCACGCCTGGGTGATCATGCCCATGCCTGCAGGTGTGTCCATAAGAATGAAATCATATTTGGGATCGCACGCGTCCACTAATGCGGGCCAAGCCTTGTCGACGAAAATCAGCTGCTCGTATTGAGGCACCTTCGACATGGCCAAGCGGCCCTTGGGGAGCAGCGACAATCCAGGACTCTTCGTTTGAATCAAGACATCGGTGAGTTTTGCTTTCTTGTTCAATACGTCGACCAGTCCAGCGAACTCCGAATGCCCTTTCTTAAGAGAGAGGTTGATCGCGCCTTGGGGATCGGTATCGATAAGCAATACGCGGTAGCCAAGTTCTGAAAGAGCGACCGAAAGATTCATAGCACAGGTGGTTTTCCCGACCCCGCCTTTTTGGCTGGCGATGGCGATTCGAATACTCATACATCCTCCGATGTAGGTTCAGCGGGTTGCACGCCCATTTCCTCGAGACGGTTGATATTGGCTAGCACCGCGGAGTGATTTGGGTCCAATTTCAAAGCGCGGTAAAAGATGGCCAATGCCATGGGGTAGTCGCGTTCAAGCAGTGATTCGCGTGCCTGCTTATAGACTTGGTCGAAATCATTTTCGTGGGGTCTACCGTTTTCGCGCTCGGCCTCTTCCACTTCAAAGACAGCGTTTAACATCAGGTTTTCAAGCGATGCGAAGATGTTGCGAGGACCGGTTTGGCCGTCTAACACACGCTTGCAGTTCATCTGACCGCCCGCCCCATAGATTTCACTGCGTACAATCATGCGTTTTAGGGCTGGCTCACCGAGGCCCCCCCGGTCTTTGGCTGACCACAGTTGGCCTTGTTTGATCAGAATCTCGCCGAAGGGATTCCAAACGATGCGTACCGAGTGCATGCCGATGCAAGCAAGTTGAAGGTACTCTGTGAGCTTGAAGTTGAAGTCGGTACCTTCTTCGTCCATCAGTCTCTTGCCTTCTTCCCATATGGTCTGGAGGCTGACCGGCTTTTGTAGGGTGCGCACCTGGTGCGATGAGGGGATGTCTGCCTGATACCGATCGTAGAAGCCAGTTACAAATAAGATGCCCGGTTTCGGGCTCATGGAATCAAGGATGGGAAGCAGTTCCAGGCCGCTTCCATCAGGTAAGCCAATGTCCGAGATCACCAGGCTAGGTTGGATCTGAGCGAGCGATGCTTTGGCTTCGCCAAGCGTGGCGAACCCTCGTACGAGGATATGAGGTTTATGGCTCAGGAAATGTTCCAATGAGTGAAGCACAAAGGGCTCATCCTCAAGAATGAGTATGGTTTTCTCTTGCTCAGACATGACTAGGCGCGGGCAGGTACTTTGAATACGCTCTCAATGAGGTCCAGGCCACATGCAAGATTGTCGCACCAGTCAATGAACTGCTGGACCAGTTCCCTACCCTTGAACGCAGCACCGTGTTGTGGGGCGATGATGTCAATATCCAGCGTTCGTACCATCTTCGCCCAGGCCTTTAAGGCGCGGTTGGCCGTCATGTAGCGCTGGTGAAAACCTTCCATGTAAGGCACATGGGTCATGAAATCTGTAACGAAGGCATAGTCCATGCCTAACGATGCACCTAGATCTCCAGAATACAAGATTTTAGAGGTGGGGTCGTACAGATGAAAATTACCCACGGAATGTAGAAAATGGGCAGGCAAGATCACTAACTCGCAACCACCCAAGTTCACCCACATGCCGTCATCGGGGATCGGTTTCAGGCGGTGTTCTACTAATCGGTCAACACCGAAGTGAGGCACAAAACGAATCCAAAGCTTGGAACACAGCGCTTCCGCATCGGTGGTCATCAGCCATCCATTGACGGCAGCGACGATGTCGGGGTCTTGGTGGGAAAGAAACAGGTACTTGAGGTCGTTGACCTTGATCAGTCCTGCAACCTGCGTGATGGTCTGTTTGTAAGCTTTATGGCCCCCTGGGTCCAATATCAGTCCTTGGCCCTTGTGCACGATCATGTGTTGATTAGCCTGTACGGCAAGGCCATGCCCATAGTCTTCAAGCCAAATATTCTTGTGGTCGTCTTGGTTGAAAAGTACTTCCATGATGCCCTCCTATAGAACCTTTCTGATCTGGTCGACACAGCGGCGCATGTCCAGAAAGATCAGTCCCAATTTGGCATGCTCGCTTGTAAGCACCATGAATACAGTGCCCTCGGAGGCCTGCGTGACGATCACATAACCCTTGTCGCCTTTCACAAACACTTGTTCCATCTGGCCACGATTCAGTTCTTCGGCGGTTCGTGAACCCAGACTGAGCAGCGTCGATGTCATCCCCGCGATGCGGCCCTCATCGAAACTCGACGGGAAGGCCGAAGCAATCATGAGCCCGTCCTCGGACACGATGGCACAACCTTCCACGTCAGGCGTACCCGATTGCATAAAACGCAAAATATCGTTAACTTGGTCGATTCGGCTCATGTGAATCCTCCTGGATCAAAAGGTGCCAAGTGAGCGAATCGAGGAATGCCATGTGAGATGATTGAATCGAAATTCGGTCCTCATTCACTTTAGTTCAAGAGAGTTCCCGGTTCAAGTTGTATCGGTACGTTTATGACGAACTTGAGCATTTTTCCTTAATAACCGTCTTTTTAACAAACAGGAAACCATTACTTGACAATTTATTGGACGTGAAGCGAATTCGATCATTTGTTCTGGCCAAGGCGGAATTGACCGGGCGGTAACGCACTACTACATGTTATTGGCGTGCTTATGCCCGTCATTGAAGACTGCATCGCACACGAAGTCTTTCATATACATGGTTTTCCACGCACACCAAAGAGCGGCTACGAGGTCTGACAGAATCCGTTGCATGATCCGAAATATGAAGACGGTTATGTCTTCATTCGCGCTTATTTTCGGTTGAAGGTGGTGAAGGGATTCAGTAGCTGATGCTGCCGCTGGAGGGGATTGCTGGGTTTTGCCACAGGAAATTGACGTCGGACCCAGGGTAGGAACCCCGCAAAGCAGTTAGCGCAATGGGTTGGTCTGCGATCACCTCGAAATAGGAGGCACCGATTTCGGCTTCGCTGAGAAAGCCTGCATCTTTCAAGACCACCAATGTTTTCGTCATGGACGCAAGCGAGGTGGACACCTGCACAGCCATACGCTCCGTGCCGGAAGCATCGAACTGCGCTACCAAAACTGTGGTGGGAACGGTGCCTACGTTGACGATCGCCAATCCGTCAAAGACGTGGTCCCAGTTCCCGGGAAACAAACGCCAACGCTTCGACTGTTGACCGTACTCACTGACATGTGCAGGGCTACCGGTGCCTTTTGATGCATAAGCCACGCTCACCACGACATTGTCATCGCCTTCAATGACCATATGCGACACATCATCGGTTTTGAACAAATCGTCTAAGGAATAGAAGCTCGAAACATTGGCAGTCATGGTACCGCGAAACGCAATCTGGCCTCCGGTACTTGTATATGCGGTAATGGTGCAATCCATATCCGCATTGTTCAAGTTGGAGATAACGACGGAAGTGGTAAATCCACCATTCGGTGCCGTCACATGGGGAATGATCCTCATTTGGGCAAAGGCACTGAAACTCATCAATAGACCCAAAAAACACCGTATGTTCATGTCAGGCTCCTTTATGATCAAATTGTCTGAGGGGGAGACTAGCTAAATCATAACGCCGATCACCCTTGTCAGGTCAAGAAGTGGCGATTTGGGGGTTAACTGAATTAGGCAGCGGTTCCCTGGACCGATCTACCTTTGATGGCCCATGCACGTGCTTTGAGACTTATCTGACCATGAGCGTTGGGTTGAAGGCGCTGTTTCAGATTTTCAATGAGGCGTTCACGGCCAGCTTGATCCAGCGAAGCCACATATGCTGGGGCGGGTCCTGTCCCGCCCAGGAATGGTTGCCAGTAATCATCGAAGCTATTGAAGTTTGTGACTATGGATATGGGCTCACACATCACATCCTTCAATCCGGCTCTGTTGAAAAGGTCGATTAGGGCGCTGCGGCGGCAGAGGGGAAAGCGGGTACCCTCATCCACGTCATGGGCAGATTCGTCCTCTGACGTGGCTGCATCCCAAAAATGGCGCAGAAACGACATACCCACGCTGTAATCCCAAACACATGCTGAGACCATGCCTTGCGTGGCTGTGACGGATCGCATTTGATTGATGGCAGCCAGTGGGTCTGACATGAAATTCAAGGCAAGCAACGAGGATACTCAGTCAAAACCGCCCGGGAATCGAGGCAGATTATCGGTTCCCCCAACCACAAACGATTGCCGAGCATCGCTCTGTCTGGCTTGAGCAAAGGCGATGAATGGCGCGGCGGGGTCACATCCGACCACGGCTTTTGGTTGGGCCACATCACAAATGGCCTGAGTGAGGGCACCGGTGCCGCAACCCACATCTAACCAATTGAGTGCTGGAGGAAGTTGAAGCCATGACACGAATGCTGGTGCCAGACACCGACTCCAACGACCCATGAACTGCTCGTAGCTGGTACTGGTCTTCCATGAGTCATTGTGTTCGGGCATATTCAGTTCCTCCAAAGCGATTATCTTGGTCTACCGTCAGTCAGATGCAAAGGTGCATGCACGCTCATTGTAAGTCGAGTCGAGTTTTAGCGCCTAAAAGGCACGCTCGCTGTGATACACGCAACCGATGGGTGGTGCAAGTTGCCGACCCATTAGAATTCCATAAAGAAATGGTTACAGGCGACAATGATCGCTCAATCTGCGCTAAAAGGGTTGCTGAACCGGAAGGAGGTTCTATGCATTCAAGTTGGTCTTCAATGGATCCTGGCTTGTTCACTTTGAAGCCAGGTAATGACGCGATGTATGCAGCATTGATGTCATTTTTTCAGATGCGCCCGTCTACTAGGTGGACCGCAGATGGACGCTGGTTTCGCTGGAGTATATGTCCTGATGAATACGATGGTCGCATTCAGGAACTCATTGATTTCCTTGGCCATGCCGTCGCTCCAATTGACAACCACATCACTAAGAATCATGGACAATCGTTGTGTGCTGAGCCCGCTGCCTGATCGTTAGTGCGGTTCTGGCGCTGCGAGCGCCAGGACCTTGACACCACCCCGTACGCGATTGGATGCTACCGCATCCGACAAGGCGCGTTTTTGTGGGTGATAATCAATGTGTTTCACGGACAAAGGCTTCAGTTGTCCTTGGTTTCGAGCCTGTGCATAGTATGGGTTGTCGCTTAAGAGTAGGTCCAAATGATGGCCGATGTCGGGATGAGTTGGCGACCCTAGCAATAGCCTGTAATGGGGTGGGTCAAGAACGGGCGCCAAGACTGACCGGTCATCTAAGCCTGCTTTGCGCATGGCGTCCGCCACAAACGCCTCATTTAGTTTCTCGCCAACCAAGTCTGACGTGTGGTCTGTTTTGCCGTTGAAGCGAATGGACGGAGTTTGACCGAGAAAACCTGTGACGCGTACTTGATCGAACATCCGGTAACGATAAAGGCCTCCACGCGTGGTGATGATCAAGGAATACGCCTTATCCTCTTCCAATTGGTGTGCGAGGAAGACCTGATCTTTTTCATCCATGAACTCAAAGAAGGCACCAAACAGAGCGAGCGGCCAACACCCTTGAAAGGGTAGAGATACGCAGGCTTCGGTGGCCAAAATGCCCTTGGGTACCAACCTGGATTTTGGGAACAGTGTGTGCAAGTGTTCGGCAGCTCCGCGAGCGTGCCCATCGGCCCAGCAGGAAATATGCGCCAATTGAGGCCAGATCCTCTGGGGTTGATTAGGATCCCGTTGGCCCAAGCGTTTGGCAGCCGCCATGTTTTTGACTCGAACCGAGCGGCCATGCACGTGGTACGTTTTCCCCTCCCGCAAGATCATCATCAAATGATCCCATTGACTGACCATGGCTTCGCACAATTGTGAGAAAAAGCTGGGGTGCCACACACTGACTAGGGAAAGTTGGTGAGCCTGTAATAGGTGGAGCAATGTGAGTTCTTGGAAATCGGAGCCCGCATGCTGGATCCATGATGGCACGGGCCATATCCTCTGTATGAATGGGCGCAGCCAACCGCCGTAGGCGGCATCATCCTCAAATCCTAAAGGGACGGCCGACGCAATATCCGGCATCGTGATGGCTGGCGAGATCGACCAATATGCAGGTCCTGCCATGACCTCTGGCTGCTGAGTAAAGATATCGGCCATCCACAAATTTGCCAGTGTCTTGAAGCTGGCGAGCTGGGATTTGGTCATCGGAATCCATTTGACGGCGTTCGTGCTACCGGACGTAGGTACGAGTCGTGTCACGTCGTCGCGCGTAAGCACGCGGCGATTGCCGGTGCGAATCCGGTCGATGGCACCAACATAGTCATCATATTGTGTAAGCGGCACCGAACGCTGATAGTCATCGACACTCTTGATTCTTTCGAATCCATGTTGCTTGCCAAAGTCTGTTTGGCAATTCGCCTGCACAATTTCAAAGAGTAATTTGGCTTGAACCTTTTTTGGCCGTAACAAGTCGCGTTCAAACGTCCTTTGCTGGCGTTGTCCAAGCCATCGCCAGGCTCGATTGATCCATCTGCAAGTCTGCGTCATGACTGGTGCGTGAAGAGGGGCGATCGACCAAAGACCATGCGATGCCCTGCGGGCGTCAGATTGTCTATGGAAATTTGTGTCAGACACACAAGTTCGTCTCCAAGGTAGTGTTTCGGATTGACGGTCTCGAAAAAACGAACAAAGGGGTCTCGAGCTAATCGCGCTGGAACATCGCGCAAATGGGTACGCAACACCTGCGGATTGTCAAATACGACCAAGCCAGTGTTGGGATCGTATTTTCTGCCAAACAACTCAAGCGCAAGAGCTGCGGATTTGTCTTTCAGAAATGGCGATTCCTGCTCTGGGTGGGGATAGAATCGTTGCCAAAATGTGGGCAGAAATCGATAGGTTCGGATACCTGACGAGATCAACAACCAGTAAAGTGAAGTGTTATCCGTATGCAGGTTCAGTACGGACTTGATCCAGCATCGCGCCATGGCAGAGCTGTTCCATACGCTGGGGTCCATAATCGTGTCACCTGAATAGATAAAGGCGGAGGTGTGTTCCTGGCGATACAGCATGGTAGAAAATCCCACCAGTTTTCCCTTGTCTTCAATCAACAGTGCGCCAGTCTTAGCATCCAGGTCGCTCTTAAACTTGTGTGGTGACACGCCGTCAAAATGGCTGCACATGAGCTTGTACATGTTATTGACTTGGGCAGACGACAGTTCATTGATCTTGAGGAAGTGTCCAATCACAGGGTTGCGACCTCCAAATGAACAAGTCCGCTAGCAGGCGGATTAGCTGAGGGCTCGTAGGCCACTGTGTAAATGTGGCTTTCAATCGTCCGAGCATGAAGACGCTTGGCGGCTACCTGTGCCAACGCTCTTCGTGCGTCCAATCCCAAGACCAGGTATTGCAGTCCCTTGCGACGGGCAATTGCTTTCAGACGGCTAATCATTTCCATGAACACATCCTCGTTTTCGTCTTGAACGGCTAAAAGGGATACGTACCCCAGATTCAGTTGTCTACCTGCTGATGGCAATGTGGGCTTTCCCGCGACCGTTAAGCCGAGGTTGATAAACCCACGAAAACGAGCGACCAAAGGCGCATAGCCTGTCACGGTCGTTTGCTTAAAGGCTCGTTGGTCCCACACTGCACCCGTGGCCACAGGAACGCCGCCATCTTCGATCATGGTGCAAGATTCTGCATCCACGCCTTTCAGTAGGTGACTGCCAAAATCAGACTCCTGCCAGGCAGGTGCAAAGTCAAAACGGCGATTGGTCTGATTAATGAAGCTTATGAACCTGGGTAATTCCTCAGGCTGGAGTTTGGCTCCTTTGCATCGGCTTTTTCCTGTGGTCATGACGAAGGTTTTGAATGGAGCAACAGCTCGGTATTTTGGCAGATGAGACAGGTTTCTTTCCAATAGGCGACGTGCTTCGCGATTGTCGCTGAGGATGGATGTGATGTCGTAAGGCAGCTCTTGGGCCTGGTGATCGTCACGGCAAGCCCTAAATCCTGCGGCTAGGGGTTTTATGCGTCCCTTGAGGCAACCATGCACACGCAGACTGCCCAAGTATCCCAAGGCGCACACTTCTCCGTCGACCCAAACCGGTCGGACCGATCTGCAACACATGCCGATCACTTCGTGGCGTTCATTTTTGGCCACGAAAACGCTGTTTCGGACGCCCTCCACGCTCAAGGCATCGAAAAACGAGGGTCGGCGCTCAAGTGCCAATGAGATTCTGCCTTTCATGGCCTTGTCCGACTGCAGGGCGCAAATGGCTGCGTTGTCGTCGGCATTTGCCGATTCAACCTGCCACATGCACCAACTCCTTGGCCATGTCACTTTTGAGGATGGTCCCTTGCCAGTTCATGTCGCCCATGGGTAGCCCATTTCGCCCAGATATATCCCGTTGGTGCATCCAATTGATCATGAAGTAATTGAATAACATACGTGGGTTTTGCCATTGGACGCGATGTTTGCATCGCTGCAGTATGCTCGGCCAGCTGTAGAAATTCGTCCGCGCCTCAACGCATAAATGCGCGAGTTCTTCGCGCGACATCTGAGCCGGTTCAAAGGGGATGTCGTTGTAGCGATAGCGATCATCAAGCCACCAGGCATCGTACAAAAGACGGCGTTCTTCGACCATGCGCCGGTAAAGAGGGGTACCGGGAAATGGCGTAATGTGGTTGAACGCGGCGATGAACAGGCCCTGCTGCCGTGCGAAACACACAGTTTCTTCGATCGAAGAACGGCTATCACCGTCGTAGCCGAAGACGAAGGTACCGTATACGCGAAGACCCGCTTTTCGGAGGTTCTCAAGTGCCGTGGCAGCACCGCCCTGCATGAGATTGAAACCCTTATGCATGGTCTTAAGGGTGGCAGGATTCAACGACTCCAATCCCACCAACACGCCTTGGCAGCCGGATTCGCGCATCAATTGAAGTGCTTCGTGATCGTGCGCCACATGAATGGCGGTTTGGCTAACCCATCGGATACCCAACGGCCGAATGGCCCGCATGAATTCCTTAGCTGCCTCCAGGTTGCAGGTCATGTTGTCGTCAATAAAGAAGATGAGTCGTTTGGGTGAGATGGCGCGGATTTCAGCCACTACTTGGTCTATGGGTCGATGTTGATGTTGCGACTGATGAAAGCTCATGACCGCACAGAAGTCACAACGGAATCGACAACCTCGAGCGAATTCGATTAGATGTAACGGCAAATATTTCTTGTCGCGGTAGATGGCTCGATCTGGAATTATGTGGGGTGTGGAACCCATTGCTCGGTAGAGCGGTTTCGCTGTGCTATGTCGGTAGTCGTCCACCAGTTCCGCAAACACAGATTCAGCCTCTCCCAAAACCAGCGTTTCACAATACTGCCGAACCTCGTCGGGGCAAAGTGTAGCGTGATAACCACCCATAACCACGGGGACACCGCGGACGCGGTAACTAGAGGCAATCTGATAGGCGCGTTTCGCGGTGTAGGTCTCCACAGAGATGCAAACAAGGTCTGTGGGTTGGTCGAATGGAATGGATTCCAGGCGGTCGTCATAGAACCGGGCCGATACGTCGCCGGGTAAGAGAGCGGCCAGGGTGGCTACTGGTAGGGGCTCCATTAGCCAGGTACGAATGTAGGCTGTCATGCCCAAGTGACGGCCTACGCAAGGGTGGATAAAGGTTACGCGGAAAGGTTTGGCCATGGCAGCTCCGGCGGAATCATTGCATCACAGGTGTAATATCGATTTAGGTGATACCCGTAGTGGCGGTAGGCGAGATTCGTGGCAAGTGATGTGAAAAAGGGCGCAGCCGTGTGACGAATCCTCCTAGCAAGGTTTGGGATTGAATAGGCCATTCGCCAAGCGAACTCCGTGCCTTGCTGTAGGGTTTGGACAGACATGTTCGCTGGCTGGAAAACAACGTGCTGGCCGTCGTATTGCGACCAGTCTCGGTGGAGGATACGACCGTCACTGTCGAGATCCTGGAATAGACGAGTACCGGGGAATGGCGTCAAAACGGCGAATCGAGGGAGGTCAATGGCTAGGTCCACACAGAGTTGGGCGGTCTTCTTGAAGACATCCTCGGTATCGGAGTCCAAGCCGAAGACAAAACAGGCTTGAAGCGAAATTCTGTGACGGTGCAAAGCTTCCACCACTTCGCGGTAGGCCTCTGGCCGATTGAATGATTTGCCAGTACGTCGCAAAGCGGTTGCCGAAATCGACTCAAAACCCATCAACAGTCCCCGACAGCCAGATCGAGCCGCTAATGCGAGTAGTGCCCGGTCTTGACAAAGCAGAGTTGTAGCGAGACCGTACCAATGCAGGCGGAGGGGTATGAGTGCTTCAAATAATGAGGCAGCGTAATCGCGGTCCGCGATCAGGTTGAGATCCACGAAAATGGCCCGCCGTGCGCGGTTTCGTTTCAAATCGTCCACCACCACAGCGACGGGCTTTTGAAATGGTTTGCGGCCCCAAGCGTGAGGGACCACACAGAAGTGGCAATTATGGATGCATGCGCGCGTGGCTTCATAAACCTGGTGGGTCAGAAATCGGCTTTTGGGCAGTACAGATCGATCCGGAAGTGGGTATCCGCTCAGTGTGAATGCCGCAGCCTGTTCATACCGACACTTGAGTTCGCCAGTGGCGAAATCGCGAAGTAGCTGTGGCCAGGATTCTTCGGCATACCCCGTAACTATGGCGTCTGCATGGGGTTGGGCATCGTCGGGCACAAGCGTTACGTGGGGTCCCCCCAGCACCACGGGGACGCCTTGCCTTCGAAATTGGGCTGAAAGTTCGTAACAACGTGAGGCCGTGCCCGTGATTACGGTCATACCTATCAGGTCCGCCTCCAGGTGTTGCGGAATCTCTTGGATGCCTTCGTCAAGACAAACCACGTCGGCGTTCAGTTCGGCGGGAACCAACGCTGCTAAGGTGGGTAGTGTCAACGGCATGTAGCGCAGAGATTTCTTAAAGATTCCCTTGCGATGGCGGTATAGCGGGCCCTTAGGTGAGATCAGTACAATCTTCATGAAAGACTTCCTTTTCGATCTCTATAGGTTGCGGCCGTTGGTATTTGGCGATGCTATTCAGGAATGGTTTGAGGGTTCGCACCGTTTTCTTGTCCGGAAATGAAAGCGCTTGAGCCTGGGCGCGGGCCAATGCCTCCAACGCGTTGTGTTGGAATGGGAAATACCATGCCACGAAATGAGGGTTGTCCAGGCACTGTTGCCAAGTGTTGGGTGGCTCCGAGAAACTGACCCAGACCGATCTTGGAATGTTGATCAGTCCTTGATGCAAATCGTCTTCGAGGTCACGCGCTACTGAACACCAGCCAAGAGCAGTAACCAAGTCGGACCAATCTGCGGAGCGACTTTGACATCCACTAAATATTAAGAGTAACTCCAGGCTTAGGCTGAAGGTAGTCGTCACGTGGCTCGCCAGGTCTTCTAGATCCCATGTCTGCCGATTCACTCGTCTGTGGTAGTCACGGGACATCGTGTAAATGAGTGATCCAAACGAGGCACGAGCTTCGTCGGGACGGTCGAGCATTTCGCATGCTTGATACACCATCGAAGCGAGAAAAGAGAGGTTGTCGTTCTCGAAAGTGCCTGAACCCCATTGCTTTTCCAAGGACATAACCACGTCCAGTGGATTTACTGCAGGCCAGTCACCATCCACCAAATCGTCTACCCACTGAATGCAGCAATAGCCATAGCGGGCCAGACGGCTGCCCTTCCATGAAATGAGACTTTGCAATGTCAAGACGAGCCAAATAAAGGCATAGCGCCTATGGCGGCGTGCGAATCGAGCCTGAGCACGGTGACACACCATCTCAGCTCGGAGATGGTGCCAAAAGAGGTCCTGCATGGCGGGGCGGAACACGGCGAAATGGGTGACGACTGCTAGTAACGCGCCAGCTGCAATATCAAAAAGATGATGTTGGTGTGTGAAAAGGGCGGCGAGTGAAACGCCGACGGCCCAGATGAGGACAAACCAGCGCCATCTGCGATAGGCCTGAACCAGGGCAAATGCGATGCCCATGGCGAAGGAAACGTGAAGCGACGGGATCAGGTTATAGGTCAGGTTGAGCAAGTCGGCAATTCGAAATAGGGCGTCATGGGTCACAGGTGACGAATAGGCGACGTGATAGGGCCATGCTAGAAAGCAACATCCTGCAATGAGCACTTGCAGCGCGAGCGTTAGAGCCAGGGCGCGCAGGTACCTGTGCGGCATGCGCCAGGCAATCCAGGCAAATACCGGAAGAATACTGAGGTAGATCCAGGCTGCTTGAGGAAAGAACGGAATCCCCAACTCCCAGTTGAAGTGGGGCACTACTTCGGCTCTGCCGTCTGCGAACGTGTCGGATGCCATATAGACCAAACCGAACCAGAATGCGAAGGCCATCACGATTCGCCAACGGCTAGACATGTTCCCCCTCCGGAAAGGGCCGAGGACCTCGCCACATGGAAAGGTAAATGCTCAAGAAGGACGGATCTTTGGTTTGGTCACCTACGAATTTGGGGAGGTGAATCCAACTTAGGTCCGGTTGTTGATGATGTACGCGGTGATAGTGGTAGTTGAGATACATCCAACGGATAAGTGGTTGGATGCGCAGATTCCAAGCGCCGTTCCGCACGTCCAATGGGCTGAATGCATGATCTGCATACTGTAATGAACTCCAGAAGACGGCAAAACAAGCGTAACAAGCCATCCATGCCACGTAGTTGAAACCGGTCAACCACAACAACGTCGTTTGAACACTCAACGCAATGATCAGATCGGCTCTCAGAGTCCAGAGGCTGATGCGATCAAGGCCAGAGAACATCGCCTGGGCACTGGTTTGCTTGCCGCTTAGGGTTTGGGTAAACATAGGGAGCCGCGTTAACCCGGGCCAGATCGCAATTAAGACGGCACCCAGCGCGACGAAGACCCAGTAGAATCCCGTAAGAATGCAATACCATTGTGCTCGTTTTAACCAGGCCTTTTCTCCGGGACGGATGTAGTCGAATTGTTCGACCTCTGTACGGTTGCGGGCGTGGTGCCCCAAATGGAACACGCGCTGCATAGCGAAGCCGGTCGGAAAGAAGGCCGCAAAAAGGCGCCCCCAAGCATCATTGCGGGACCGTTGCGGATGGAAGTTGCCGTGGACACTTTCGTGGAGCATGGAAAACAGGGTGTTGTTGGTCAAGCCGAAAGCCGTTGCAGGCAAGAGGATCCACCAACCTGACACTTGGGCGGTGAGCCAAATCCAGAATGCACACAGAAGCAGAACCAGCGCACCCAGAAACAGATTGAGCCTTCTGGGTATGGGGTGATTTTCCATGCTGGTCCCGAGATCGGTCACTGCTTGCGTCCTTTTCCAATGAAGAACCCGATCATGCCGCCAATAAGCAGGGCAATGCCGGTCACGCCAAAACCCAGTTTTGGAAGCATCTCTTTGTAGGAGTCCAAAATGGGGTTGTTGAAGATATTGGCGGAATAGTGGAATGCGCTGATCTTCCATTCATCGCCTTGCTTCACGATGACACAAGTCCAGCGACCTTGGATCTCGAACGTTTCGCCATTGTTGAGTACGTATGAGTCCTTGGAATAGCCGTAAGCCATACCCGTCGTCTCAGAGTAGAGGCGCGTGAGTGCATCAGCTTCGAAAGACACTTTTAGATCTTTAACGATCGCGTTGGGCCCGGAGAGCATTTTGTGGAAGTAGGCCTTGATCTCTTCGGCACCCTTGCAGACATCACTGTTCATCGTCGTGAACACCACGTCGTCGGTCACGTGTTGCGCCAATGTATCCAGATCGCGATCATTGAGCGCTTGGGCCATGGTTCGTTTCAAGGCACGTAAAGCTTCGTGCACCTCGTCTTCGACATTGACAGCTTGAATGGATTCAGATTCGGGGACAGGTGATTCGTCAACCTGCAGCATAAGCAATGCGATACAAACAGAAATCATCATATGGCAACCTCTTTGGATTCAATGAATGGTAAGTGAAACAAGAAATCGAGAAACCTGCGCAAGGTTTCGTCTTTTTCGTTTAGTTGGTCCGTCCGAAAGCGAATTCCGTCTAGGATTTGGATGTCTTTGCGCAGAAATGATTGAAAAAGATATTTGGCAATGCGCACAGCCCACCAGGCTCTAAGGCCGTTGCCCTCGATCCCATAAAAGGGCTGAAGACTCACGCCTGTCTCGGTGGGCCGAAAGCCCATCATCATACAGGTCTTATAGCGGCCGATAACAGTCTCGGCGATCAAAGTGGTGCCACCGTGACACGCCATGTAGATGTGGATCTCGTTTCCTGAAAGCCATGCCATCATGCGATCGGACCAATTCCCTCCGCAAACATGGGAGGTGTAAGAAATGCTGTACGTCCAGGGGTTCAGAATCTGGATCGTGGGTTCTTTTGTGAGTTGACGTTGGTGAATCGTTTCCAGGTGACTCATGTCGAAAGCGTTGACCAAGGGCACATACCAAGGTACTTCAAAATGAATGGACTTACCGGGTACGAAACGTCGCGGGCGATCACTGCGAAACTGAGGGGGTCCGTGCGTCGGACTGTCGCCTAAGTAGGCAAACAACATGTCGTACATGACTGAAGACTGAACGGTTGGATGACACGATGCGTCTATGACCTTATGGTGAAGTGGGCATCTGAGGCCGTCCTTGACGACGGTTCCGTGTTTCAGATGTACACCCATGTGTGGACAGTGTCCGTTTACCACCACCGGCAGAGATTCGTTGGATCGGTACCAGGCTAGGCTTCGCTGTGGAAAATCAAAATGGCGCACTTCACCGGGCGCCATTCGACTTGGCCCCAAGAGATACCAGGACTGAGGACACTCAGGGAGCGCAGGCGTCAGGTGTCGTCTTTTCAAGTGCAGGCCTCCTGGTTTTTGGCCGGGCAAGCAACATGCCGAATTGGATCTGGGATCGTCGTGTGCCGATTATCGCTTGCCAGAAACCAATCTGCAAAGTGACTTGCAGCAAAGTGAGTCGCCTAAGAAGAAAAGGGTGTTGCAGGATGTGTTCGTATAGGACGTAGAATGTCCTGCTTAAAAGTACTCGCTTGGATCTGCAGGTTCGGGGTGCGGCTCGGTGACTGGCGCTGCAACTGCAGCACGCGGTGTCACATCCGTCATGAAACGAACTTCACTGCCCATCCAAGCCATGCGACCAAAGATGCGAAACAACACGGTCAACTGTCCGATCAATAGTGGGCCCCACCAGGTTGTCAGTCCGGAGATATGGGATTGCGCCCATGCCATGGCACCTACCACCGCAACGACCACTCCCAAACCTGTGACCCACAGCGCCAATGTGGATAGGGGTTTTCGCCAGGTGAATGCCAGCCCTTTGACAAATGCAGACAAAGCTCGGCGTGGCTCACAAGAAACCACAGCCAGGCGGGCGTAATCGGCCACCCGCAATACAAAGGTCGCCAGCAAAGCGAATATCGCGTAAAACGGCCAGGTGATCCAGAAGGGAAATTTTGGGCCCGAAGACCAGATCTCGACGCGAGCCAACGTCCACTCCATGCCCCCGTAAAATAGGACCAAGACAAGGCCTCCAAAGAGAAAGGAGACGATGGTGACCCAAGACATGGACCAAAAGTATTTGGCACAGTCGGCAAAGAATTCTGCGGTGGTGGGGCGCCGTTCGGCACTCAATGCGCCTAGCGTGCCACCTGCCAAGAACCAAGCCAGGAGCATGAAAACAATGACGCCACTCATGAGCGCCAAGTGAATGCTTGAGAATGCGCCGTCGTGATGGATGGTGAACTCGGTGTAGATATCGTAAGGTACGGTTTGCAGCAGCCGATCAGCTGAAAGACTGTGATCCAGGTCGTTTTGTAGCAATCCGGCGAAAGGTACCGTCAACATTGCAGCAAACAGCAAGTTATGGAGCCATTTGATCAAGGCAATATGTGGCAGGGCCAGAGCTCGTGCCCATCCTTTCATGTAGGCAGTGAGGAAGTTCATGACAGCACCCCACTCAGGGTTTGCAAGATATGTTGAATGGTAATCAACGACCGTATGGTCCAAGCCCGGGATGTGGTGTTGTCATATTTGCTGCGCCAGCTATTGTTGAGGGTGTTGACGTCTATGACCAGTTTCTCTGTGGGATCGATCACGACTTCCGTAACTTTAGCCGGTCTTGTGTATTTGAATTTGATCCAGGGATACGACCCGTCCCAGGAAACGGTTTCTTTGTGGTCATCATCGAATCGGATCTCAATGTCAACAGGATAAGATCCGGACCCTTTGTTTTGGATGGTTATTGTCGACAGAAATAGCGATGTGTCGTCTCCCGACGTGTCGACAAACTCCCGCCCCTGATCCGTTTCCAAGTATCCGATCGCTTTACTCAGGTCGCGTGATGACACGGAGCGGACTGCATAATCGATGGTCTTGTGACCATAAATGAACTGATCAAAGAACCAGTCCAAATCGCGTCCGGCCACCTGTTCCAGGATTTCCTGATAGTCAGAAGAGGTGGGATGTTTGTAGCGGTACTTGTTGGCGTAGATTCGCATGGCACGGGCAAACGTCTCTGCACCCAGCTCACGAGAGAGTTGATGGAGCATTGTAGCGGGCTTGCCATAGGAGTTTCTACCGTAACTGGATCGGTTCAGGTACTCCCAGCCATTCCGCACCACAGCGTCCTGACCGTTGTCCCTTAGGAGCGAGACCCGTGTACGTTGTTCGTCGGTATAGGGTTCAACGCGCGTCCAGCGATTGATATTGATGGGGACTTGATTGAATCGTGCATAGGTGACTCGTGGCGGATGGACCAAATCCATGATCAGACCGCTACTATAGGTGTTGAACCCTTCGTCCAGCCATGACTCTTCGAACTCGTTATTCCCAACCAGGCCATACCAGTATTGGTGGCCAAACTCGTGAATGGTAACCCCTTCTGGACTGCGCGCATCGCTGGGTTGCAGCCAATGGCTGCCCATTGTGATCAGTGTGGGGTATTCCATGCCGCCAATGGCTCTGCCTTGCCCGTAGGGTGGGTCCACGCAGGTGAGTGTGGGGTAGGGATAAGCGCCGTACCATAAGCCGAAGTACTTCATGGCCAAGCACACGGCGCGAAAATGACGATCGAGTTGCGCTTCGTGTTCAGGCTGCATGAAGAAGATCAGATCTACCGGCGCAAGGGCGGCTTCTTCGCGGGTCATGCCGTGGGTGGTCATGATTGCTTGTAGTTCTGCGTCGGTCACCCATTGGTCGGGTTCAAATCGGCGTTCCACTCGAATCATCTCGGACGATGCAAGCCAGGCGACGTCATGCACCTTTTCGGCTGAAAAGGTGTAGGTTTTGGAGCCTGCTGCGTCATCCACACGCATGAGTCGGCCACTGCAGCCCACGTCAAAGTCGTCGGGTACGGCGATGACTACCTCGTACTCGCCATAATCGGCATAGAACTCTGTATTTGCGTGGAACTGATGGCAATTCCAACCAGGTTCGTTGCGGTTGCGGAATCCTGTCGTTTCCCATACACCTAATTTGGGGAACCATTGGGCTGCGAAATAAGTGTCGTTGTGGAAGCCGGTACGGGCAATCGCTCTGGGCAGCTTAGTCACGAATGTACACGTAACTTCAACGGAGGAATCTGGCGCCAATGGTTCACTTAACACGAGGCGACCCACAGTTTGGTCATACGGGTTTTGGTCATCTGGCTGGATAAACGTCCATTGGCTCATGGCGTCCAATCCGTTCACTTTCATATCGAGTACGTCCACATAACCAAATGAGTGCTCGTCAATGGGGAGGGGTTGGTAGCTCTCGCTGTTTTCCAAAGCAAAAGTACTGCGTTCGTTTTTGAAAGCGTTCATGTACAGGTGGAAATGGAGGTCGCTGATCGTATCTGGACTGGCGTTGTGGTAATTCAACACCCATTCGCCCTTGATGGCTTTCATCTCGGTGTCCAGTTCCGCTCGGATTCGATACCTGACCCGACTTGAATCCGGCTCTTCCGTGTCCTGGTTGAGCGCCTGAACTAATTCAATGATTGGGCTAAAACGCTGAGGCTCAACCTGTGTATCTTCTTGGGATGTTTCTTGGAGCGCAACCACGCAAATCAACCAACAGAACCAGGCCATCTCCAACTCCCCTTTAGTGACGTTAAGCATCATCCTACTCGGCTTTGCTGGATGGGTTCAAGGACGATGTGAGTGCTGGCTAACTAGCGGATATCGGCCAGTTGCCAGGTGTCGAGCGGTATATCACCCATGATGGACTGGCCGATTTGATGAAAATGAGCGCCTGAATCCGTGGTCCAAACGGTAATCGATCCGTCGCCTCGATCGGGCTGAATGTGGCCGTCCCGCAAATGCATGCCTATGCGATCGACTAACACATCGGCTGAATCAATGAGTCGAACCTTGGGTCCGACAATCTCACGGATCACGCTTTTCAGCACGGGGTAGTGGGTACAACCGAGAATCAAGGTATCGGCACCGGATGCTAATGGCTCCGCTAGATACTCCATGAGAATTTCTCGGCTCACGGGATGTGACTGCCATCCCTCTTCGACCAAGGGAACCAACAGTGGGCAGGCTTGTTGGAAACATGTGATGTCGGGGTCCAATGCATGTATCGCGTGTACGTAGGCGCCGCTGGTGACAGTTGCACGGGTCCCCAGGATACCAACGTGGCGATTCTTTGTGGCGGATACGGCGGCTAGCGCGCCCGGCCTAATGACGTCATATAACGGGATATCGCGCCAAAAATCACCTTCGACTACAGTCGATGCCGAGTTGCAGGCCACCACGATTGCTTTGATGGGAAAACTGAGTAGGAACGCCACGTTTTGGGTCAGATAACGGCGGATGGTCTGAGGGGACTTGCTGCCGTAGGGCAAGCGGGCCGTGTCGCCCAAATAGATAAATGTCTCGTTGGGGAATGCGGACCTCAATGCCCGCAGCACCGTGATACCGCCCACACCTGAGTCAAAGATTCCAATTGCAGACATGGCACCTCACCCGAGGCGCCATTCTAGCGGAATTGGCGAGTCTCGTCAGTTGAAGAGTGGGAATTGACGCATGTTGAAGTTGTCATAAAAAAGGGTCATGCCGAAGAACTGTGGGGCAAACAGCGGGATTCCTTGAGGCGAGGCTGTGATAAGGCCTGTCTCGCCAAGCGGGAACATGGACTGAATACGTACGGGACCATTTGGCCCCATCTCGACACAATGTGCGTAGGTAGATCTGCTGGAAAATGGCGTGGTCCAAATGGCAGTGGGAAGGAGCGGATGAAAATAGTCGATTTGCCCCCGTGCGTCCGTGCCCCAGGGTCTTGGACCCAACTCAGCCAATGCCTCGTCAAGGGCTTGCAACACAATGTCGTTTACATTCTGGGGCGCACCACCATCGGCATTCGAAAACCAGTCATAACGTATCTCGAGGGTGGTGCCACCCAATGCGTGCAACAGTACCTGAAAGGCCTGCACGCGGCTGAAGGACCCGAGTTCGTCGGCAAACGTCTTATTCAAAACGTTTTTCACCCACAGATCAGATAAGATCCAGGAGTCATCGCGATTCTGGCCGAGAACCCAGTGAAGTGGACCGCCAGACACGAAATGGCCGTCCCAGACATTGAGTAGATTCACCGCATTGACCCGCTCGGCCGTTGGGTTGCCGTCCACGATGTCACTAAACGCGCTTGATACGAACGACCAGATGTTGCCGCCACCCCCAAACGAGTCGGTGGTTGCGATCGTGATTGCTGTGTCGCGCACATCATCAAAACGCATCAAATCAAAGGATTCGAGATGTTCCTGAATGACATGGGCACGGTGGGCCGGGCCAAAAGCAAAACTACTTCCGAATGGCGCATTGTCGTAGCCTAAGCTCGCTTTGTTGTTCCAGCCACCATAATAGCCCTGCGCCGGATTGCTGTCGTGCGCTATCTCCTTGCGCAGGGTATTGCTGTACTCAATCGGTGTCCCGAATGTGCCTTGCGGAAAGCGGAAATCTCCATTTGGCCGTACCGGATCTCGGCCCGACATCCAGTAGGCAATGTTGCCTTCGCGGTCGGCATAACAAAAATGCTGGCTAACACCCACATCCGCGACCGCATCGCCGAAATCGTCCATGGACTCGGCACGCGCCATGTTGAGAAATGCGTTGACCGTGTCAAACTCAAAGCCCCAGTGTGCGTATTTCCAAGCGACGATAGGCGCCTGACTGACCACCGGTCCATGATTCGTGCGATATACGTCTAGAACCACGTCGTCGCCTCCGCGTACCTGGATGGTGGTTTGGTGGTGGGGTCCCCCGCTGAGAGCGGACGGTGGTTCAATATACAAGTCTGCGGTGTGGGCATGTCCCACCTGCATGGACCATGCATGGTGCGGTGTTCGACCAATAATGATGCCTGGGACGCCTGGAACGGACATGCCAGAAATTTCCAATCCACCCCCGCGAATGGAGCCTTCCACGCAAATGGCGGGCGCTGAAAATCCCATTTGTGGACCGGAATAAATCATGGGGTTGCCCGTATCAGTTTTATTACCTGAAACAACCCAAGCATAGCTGCCCATTTTCACTCGTGCATTGATGGCTTCCAGTTGGTGGTGGATGCGCGTACGGCGATCTCGCATATCGCCTGCAAGTTGACTGAAATCGATGTCATCTCGGAGCTCGCCCATTTGCCAAGCTGGCGTAAAGTCAGCACCTGCCTTAGTGGAGCTGTTGGAGGGGATCATGGTAGGCGCGTCCGGGTCATTAACGAAGTAGAAATCCTCGAACATGCTGCCCGCTGTAGCCGCAAAGTTGTCGTTCAGGTGTTGGTAAAAAGCAGCAGCTTCCATTTGACCGATTGCATAGTCGTTGGGATCGAATTCCCGTTGCAAAAAGGCTAACCAGGCCATGCAGTCGTGGACCGTCCAAGACTCGGGTTGGATCTCCACAGCAATATACTCGAAGGGGATCAGCGATGGTGTCGCTAACAACTCAGCGATCCGGCGATTGAATCCGTCCACGTAAGCTTTCATGACGGTCCGTGCATCTGAATCCATATCGTCGAAGAATTGATCTAGTTCCTGATCGGTGTAGCCAACCGTTCGGGCTTGAATATCGCCTTCCACAAAATCGGAACCCAGTATAGCGGCCAGCGTGCCACGGGCAGATCTTCGGTAGAGATCCGCCTGCCACAAGCGGTCTGTGGCTACGTTATAGCCCATCATTTCAAAAACGTCATAGAGCGTACCATCTTCAATAAACCACACACCCTGCGCATCTCGTCGGCTGGAAGCGGTTCCGGCCAAGTCGTAGGGGTTGGCCCACAAGAAACCTACTGGAGCACCAGGCGCTGTACCTCTGAGCGAGGTTATGGCCAGCGGTTGAGTGGCCGTTACTTCGAATTGAAGACCATCCTCTGGATCAAACTCTGATCCAGAAGGCGCACCAATCACGTACAGGGTCTTACCCCATGAAGCCAATCCGGTGGCGATACGTTTTGTTTTGACCCGAACCCGATCTGCATCCAATTGAGTAACCCAAACGTCGGTTGCCGATGCGCCCGTATTCACCACGGCAATCCCGTCAAAGACCTCTTGCCAATCTCCCGTGAATAGTCGGATCCGCGTGCCCGTTTCATTCACTTCTGAAGCCTGTGCCGGGCTTCCTGGCCCTGAGGCATTGCGGTAACTTGCACTCACCTTGACGGCACCCTCTACAGAAAAATGCGATACCGAAGACGGGTCGGTGAACAAGTCACCAAGCGCCAAATGCTCAAGGGTCTGGCCTGCGACCTGATGCCGGACGGCCGCTCCCGGCGAACCACTTTCTGAATAGGGCTGCAATGTCACCTCAACCGTGTCCACATCTGCGTTTTCGAGAATGACCGTGGTCGTAAATCCGCCGTTGGGTCGTGTGACATGAGGTATGATTCTGGTTTGAGCCATCAGTGGAAGAACAAGCAACAACAGACAAGCATATCGCCACATGGAAAAGCCTCCTGGTTTTTGGGAACGGGCCGAAAGTGAAACCATCATATCACTAGTCACATTTCGATCGCGATAGGTTGACAGAGTCAAAATTTAGAATTATTCTAAATTGAGATTAAGGGAGCAGCTGGTGAAGAGATTCCACGATAAGAAGATCAAACAGATCGAAGCTTTGATGCGTCAATCGGGGATTAGGCCCACAGCTCAACGTCTTGCTATTTGTCGTTTTGTATTGTGCGAGGCGGATCATCCCACTGCCGATGACGTGATGGCACATATGGAGAAGGTTTTTCCCATTGTCAGCACGGCCACCGTGTACAACACCTTAAAGATGATGGTCGCTCATGGGTTGATTCGAGCCATCAAGTTCCCTCATTCAGACGCGGCGATCTACGATCAGAACCTGCACCATCACTATCATTTTCTGGATGAGCAAACTGGACGTTTGTATGATGTGGATCCAAAGCAAGTACAACTTGAACCCAGTTTAGAGAATCAGTTTCACATCACCGATGTAGATATTCTGTTTCGTGGGCGGTTACAGACACCACCCAACTAACGCAAACCCAAAAAAAACGCGTTCCCACGCGATCCATATGGAGGAAGACATGTCCAATCTCAATGGGACCAAAACCCATCAAAACCTGAAAGACGCCTTTGCTGGCGAATCACAAGCCAACCGGCGTTACCTCTATTTCGCCAAAATTGCAGACGTAGAAGGCTATCCTGAAATTGCCAGTAACTTCCGCGAAACTGCGGAAGGTGAAACGGGCCATGCTCATGGTCATTTGGACTACATCAAGAAAGTGGGTGACCCCGCTACCGGTCTCCCAATTGGGGATACAGCCGACAACCTGAAGGCTGCCATCGAAGGCGAAACGCACGAATACACCGACATGTATCCAGGCATGGCGAAAACAGCGCGCGATGAAGGTTTCTCTGAAATTGCGGACTGGTTTGAAACCTTGGCCAAAGCTGAAAAGTCACACGCTGGTCGATTCCAGAAGATGTTGGACAGCATTAGCTAATCACTTTTTTTTGGCTGGGCAGATCTCTGCCCAGCCATTCTTCGATAGGAGAGGTCATTGTCGGAAGAGCGCATTTCCTACTTACCTACGGACAACACGGTCTACGATCCCAGTAATCCTGTGTATTGGCAGGAGGCATCGCTACAAACCGAAGTGACGCGGGCATTCGAGATCTGCCATGGCTGTCGCATGTGCTTTAAGTATTGTGACAGTTTCCCCAAGCTGTTCGATGCCATTGACCATCGACACGATGGAGACGTGACAGGCCTGTCTCAGAGCGAAACCGACGATGTGATGGATGCCTGTTTTCAGTGCAAGTTGTGTGAAGTTCAGTGCCCTTACACCCCAAGGGATCAGCACGAATTCCAACTGGATTTCCCAAAGCTCGTTCACCGCTACAAGGCCATTCGGGCGCGTCGGACTGGACTGTCGTTGCGCGACAAAATGCTCTCAGATCCCGACAAGGCAGGCAAAATGGCGCGTGCCAGTTTCGGGTTCGCCAATGTGGCCAACCGCTCGAGCATACATCGCTGGTTTTTGGAAAAGCTCTTGGGCGTTCATCGTCAGAAGCAACTCCCGGAATTTGCGGGCAAGACATTCGAGGCGTGGGCAGACGGCGAAGGGCTGATCAAAGAGCCGGGTGGTGATGCAGTACTCTTCCAGACCTGTTATGTGCAAAACAACGAACCCCTCATTGGCCAAGACACCATGGACGTGATGAAAAAGAATGGTGTGGATTGTCGTTGCACCAAAGGATTGCAGTGTTGTGGCATGCCCGCCTGGGAAGCGGGCGATTTGGAACGAGTCCGGAAACTGGCCCGTGAGAATCTGGACCTGCTGATGCCATTCGTGGCTAAGGGTGCCGTGGTGATTGCGATTAATCCCACCTGTTCCATGATGATGCGACGCGAGTACCCCGAACTGCTGGCAGGTGAGGATCGCAAACGGGCCGAAGAACTGGCTGAAGCCATACGCGATCCATCTGAATACCTCTGGTCCATCAAGGATGAGCCCCAATTCAACCGTGACTTCAAAAGCACGCCTGGCGATGCGGTCGCTTATCATGCACCCTGTCATCTAAGGGCACAGAGCATTGGCTTCCGGGGTCGTGACCTTATTCGGTTGATTCCGGGCGTCAAGCCCAAGATGGTGATGGAGTGTTGCGGGCACGACGGAACCTACGCCATGAAAGTGGAAGGATTCGAATCAAGTATCAAAGCTGGAAAGCGTGCCTTTGAAGGGATGGAAGGTGCCTCGACCGAAGTCTGGTCGACCGACTGTCCCTTGGCGGCCATTCAGTTTCAACAACATGCCGGCCTAAAACCCATGCATCCCATGTCTGTACTTGCTAGAGCGTATGAGGCAGACGGATTTTCACAAGCCTTGGAACGAGAGGGAGAATCCAGTGAAAGTTAAGCGACATGAGATCCTTGACTACGAGACTTATCAGGATCAACGAGATGATATCCGTGACCAAGTGATGCGCATCAAAGCGCCACGAAGAATTCACGTACCACCTTATCTGACGTTTTTGTTTGAAAATCGAGATACGATTCGCTACCAGATCCAAGAAATGGTGCGCGTGGAGCGTATGGTACGCGAGTCCGACATCCAACACGAAATCGACACCTACAATGAATTGCTGGGCGATCAAGACGAGTTGGGATGCACCCTGCTGATTGAAATCGAGGAACCAACAGAGCGTGATGGGTTGCTCCGTCGCTGGGTAGGGCTGATGGATTGTCTGTACCTGACACTTGAAGACGGTTCTCGAGCGCCTGCTGTTTTCGATCGTCGTCAAATTGGTGAAGAGCGCCTTTCGTCGGTGCAGTACCTGAAATTCAGAACCAATGGCAAAGGACCTGTCGCCATCGGTATTGACCATCCCGATTTTCCAAAGGAAACGCCGCTCACCTCCGAACAACGGTTGGCTCTAAGGTGTGATCTGCAAGCGAGTCAAAGCTGAACGCACCCGATGTTGTCTATCTGGACAACCATTTGCTGGTGGTGAACAAACCACCAGGCCAGTTGACTCAAGCTGACAGTACGGGCGATTTGGATTTACTAACTGAGTGCAAGGCCTATATCAAAGCGCGGTTTGAGAAACCGGGCAACGTGTTTTTGGGAATGGTTCACCGTCTGGACCGGCCCGCCTCGGGTCTTGTGGTCTTTGCACGAACATCAAAGGCCGCAGCCAGGCTGACGCACGCTTTCAAGCAGCGCGCTGTGTATAAGCGTTACTTGGCCATCGTCTGTGGAGGATTGCCCCAGACTCAGATACTCGAAGATCTGTTGGTCAGGGACGAGCGCAGTGTTTCAGTCGCCCGCGTTGGCACTGAAGGCGCGCAGCAGGCACGACTGAAATGGTCCCTAGTGGCAACCAGAGGAGACCTGTCATTGGTAGAGGTGATGTTAGAGACTGGTCGCAAACATCAGATCCGTGTCCAGTTCGCCAATAGGCAAGCACCTTTGCTTGGAGATATGCGCTATGGCTGCACACGACCTTTTGACGGGCGAAACCTCGCGCTGCATGCGGTGGCCTTGGAGTTGCCGCACCCCACCACGCGACAAACCTGTCGATGGGTGGTGGCCCCCCCTAATTCATGGTCAGATCACTTCAAATTTGAGGTTGGCCAAGTCGTGGACCGGTTGGCATCAACTAAGCGCTTGGGTCAATTCGTCTAGGATCGCCTGTTCTTCCTTGCTGATTTTGGACAAGCCTAAGAATCCACCCGCCGACTGCGCGACCGCACGTGCATGGCCAATCAACTGTTCCGCGAGATGCTGCTTGCCTACATCCGTCATTTCGCTGGCTATGGCTGCGGTATACAACTTCCAATTGTCAAACAAGGCGCGATCTGGCCGGTGACTGAGCCATGCGTCCAATAGGCCTGCAGCGGAGCTGCCGGGCTCGATCCCGATATCTTGGGCAGCCTGCATGATTGCTTTGTGCTCCTTCTCACTCACGGTCCCGTCCGCCCATGCCACCTCGATGATGGGGACTAGGCTGACGGCTGCGAGATCGTCGGCGCTGATTTCCAGTCGGACCAATTCATGGAGTACGTCTTCATCATCAATTCCCGACGCCGACTTAAGCGCCTCGAACTGTGATTTCTTGGCAGCTTCTTTTCTCATTTTTTCGCGAAGCTCGGCTTCTTGCTTGGTGAAAAACGATTCTTCCAGTGCTTTGCGCCGTGCGCCAAATAACTCATTTGACATCAGATATGCTCCTTAGGGACCGGCTGGTCCGTTCCTTTAATGGTGGAATTCTAGCCCAAAGCTGAGGTCCGGCCAAGACGTGGCTCAGTTGCGCAAGTAAGACGCGCCATTGATATCGAGAATGGCACCGGACAGATAGGCAGGGGCATCCACAGCCAAATAAGCGACCAAGTTCCCAACTTCCTGGGGCTGTGCCACGCGGCCAAGTGGGCTCTGGGCTCTAATACTGTCGCCTTTTGGACCGTTCAGGAGCTCGGCCGCCATGTCGGTTTCTACAAAACCCGGTGCCACAGCGAAGACCCACACACTCTTTGCTGCATAAGCCTGTGCAAACGATTGGCTTACGGCGTTGAGACCGGCCTTGGATGCTCCGTATTCCGGTGCTCTGGGTTCACCACGAAAAGCCCCGCGCGATGTAATATTGATGATTCGGCCCTTGCCTTGCTCAGCCATGTGCTGGGCGGCTAAGAATGTGAGGTGCGAGGCCGCGGTCAGGTTTAACTCAATGGTGGGTTGCCATTTTTGTGACCATTGATCGCGTGTGAGATCTATCAGCTCGTCTTCCTGGAAGATGCCTGCATTGTTCACCAACACGTCTAACTGTTTAAAGTGGTGCAGCGTTTGATCGAACAGCGTTTCGCGAGCCTTAGTATCCATCAGGTCAGCACCCAGACAAACGTGACCGGAACCGACTAGTTGCTGGCGTACTTTGTGGGCCGCAGCTTCTCGTGTACTGTAATGGATGGCTACGCGAAAGCCCGCATCAGCTAAAGCAAGTGCGATGGCTTGGCCAATACCTCGCGATGCACCTGTGACCAAGGCCGTAGGTTTGTTCATGATTTCTTCCTCCCAGCGAGTTCCCACATTATGGCGAAATTAAGGATGGATTTGAAACGGTGAAAGCAGTTCAGGTTGCGGGGTGGGCGGCGATTGCGGCATGGGTTGTGTTTGTTTACAGCCCTTCTTTTACACCGCATCTCATGGGTGATGCAGAATCGTTTTTTCAACCCTCAGAGTTCACGCTCGAAGCGGTGTCTGATGCGTTCCTAAGGCCCTATTGGGGCAGTGGGTCTGAGTATCGTCCTGCGGCCTTACTTCTGTTTCAGTACTTAGCAGATTTTGACCTGCGATTCGTAAAGCTCGCCTGTGTTTTGGTGCATCTCCTGGTAGCTTGGATGACTTGGGTTGTAGCTCGTGTCGTAATTGAAGGGCGCATGGCATCCACCGCGGCAGTTTTGGTAGCGATTCATCCCTTGGCCAGCGAAGCGGTGATGTCGTTGGTCGGTCTTTTGGACATGTTAGTGACACTCGCTGTTCTGACAGTCATATGGCTCGCGATGAAGAAACGCCGTGGACACCGACTACTGGTTTTTTCCCTGTGTTTCGCCACGCCCTGGCTGAAGGAGTCTGCAGTGGTACTGCCTGCCGTTGCCTGGTTCGCCAGCTGGTATGGCACATTCTTCAAAAGGATTGATTGGAAGATGTTGGGTGGGGCTTTGGCGGGTTTTGTTCTGTACGTGTTGGTCCGCGAATGGACAGTTCCGTTGCGTTTGGGCCAACCGATCACACAGGAACTCATGGTTCAGAATCCCATTCTCATGCAAGGACCTCTGGGTCGATTCGCAACCGCTTTGGCGGTTCTAGGGAAATCGGTCCAACTGCTGGTGTGGCCGTACCCACTTTCATCCACTTATTACTTCAACCAGTTTCCAATCGTCACCGACGGGCGTGACCCGCGTTTGTGGTGGGGACTATTTGTGTTTTTGGGGCTGTGCGCATGGAGCATGTTCGCCATCAAGCAACGTCGGTGGTTCGACCTCTTTTTGTTGAGTTGTGGGGCCGTGATTTATGCGCCCACGTCGCATTTCGTCCTGACCATCTACACCATTCTAGGCGAGCGGTTACTGTATCCGCTGTTGCCATTTCTTGCCTTGCTGGTGTCCAGGTATCTGTGCTTGCTTCCGAAAAAGTGGCTGCCAGTGATTCTGGCCTCAGTGATTTTCTTGGGAGGGGTGGTGGTGTTGCGACGCGCTCCTGATTGGGCCGACAAACAGGCTCATCTCATGGCGGCCCGAAAATCTGCACCCCAATCCGTTCAAACGAAAGTCAATTGGGCCCGTTTCATGTTGGCCTCCGGTAAGCCCATGAGAGCGATTGCCGGCCTCGAAGAGGCGGAACAGTTAGCGCCCTGGTATGCGGTTCCCAGAATTCTTCATGCACGCATACTGGCTTCCCTTGATCGGGCAGATGAGGCTGAGTCAGTTCTTTTGGGTGTGAAACCTGACAATCGTACGGGGCTATGGCATGAAGCTTTGGTTGAAATGCGGATTCGGCAAGATCTGCACCCCCAGACTCGTGCTTGTACCGAGTTCGACCCTTCTTCGGTCGATCTTGCCATCTATGTGCTGGTAGATCCCACCGATCCTGATCGTTGGGCATGGATTGAGTGCATGCGAGATGAAGATCTGATCTGGATCATGAGTGAACTTGCCGCTCAGGATGTTTCCCGCTGAATCCAATCCAAAAACCCGGGGTTACCTTCAGTCACTGGCAAGGCTAGGATGCAGGGGCAGTCATAGGGGTGCATTTCTTTGATGGCCTCCTGCAGTTTTGCGTATTGTGCTTTCCGTGTCTTGCAGATCAATACACACTCCTCATCCGTTTGAATGACACCGTCCCACCAGTACATCGACTCGGCTTGTGCAAAAAGATTGGCGCAGGCGATGAGTCGCTGTTGCAATGCGGTGGTCGCAATATTCTTGGCCACATCGCGGTTTGGACAGGTGACGTAACACCAAATCACGTCGCTCACGATGCCGCTTCAATGGTCATGGCGGACGCCTCCATGAGGATGAAGATGGCACGTGCCACTTCTAAAGCCTGCTCGCGTGTTTGGATGGGTCGCACACTGGGGTCCGATCGCCATTCGACAATGCCGTTTTCAAGCACCTGACGACGGGTCTGACAGGCGACGGTCTTGTGACGTTGAAATGCAGACGTAATGCACGATTCGACTTGTTGCCAGGTTCGGGGGACCTCTTTGAACAGTCCCACCTCCAAGAAGGAAGCCGTTTGACGGGCGATTTGTGGTTCCGCCACATGCAAAAAACGCCAGTGTCCGTCGTGCTGCACGCCAGCGTGTACGTCCCCATTCACACAGACCGCATAATAGACACGGAATCCCAAGGCATCCTTGCGTTCTACGGTTTGTACATAGTGCCTGACGGCTTTGGCCACCGCCGAGGACATATTACCCCCGTAAATGGAACGAGCCTTGTCAAAAAACACCTGGTCCTCTGGCTTGATGTAAATCTGCACACGCTTTGTCATGTCGCTATCCTCAAAGTACCCCTGATCGCAATATAGGTCGCTCAGATGATAGGGTGCAACACACTTTTTGTGTGTTGCTGGGGTTTTTCGCGATCTGGTACAGAGCGTTGTTCTGATTAATGTTATAGTAGGCCTTGGTTTCCCATTCCCATATTTGGTAGGTGACTTATGGGCAAAACGAGTTTTCGTTATTGCATATCAATCTTCTCTTTTGTTTTTGGGGCATTTGCATTCGCGCAGACGACGCGAGTGGATGTAGATCCCGCATTCCCTTCATTAGGATCCGGGGCCCCATTGGTGTTTTCTGGCGGTGGTTTTGCCGATGTCGTTCTAGCAACCACGGATCCCGGTGCGCCGCTTGTGGACAGCATCAAGGGTGCACCTGGACCTCAGCGAACTCCCTCGGCAAGTTTGTTGTTTTCTGGCATGGCAAGAACGCCGTCCCTGGACGGCGGATTTACGTATAAGCCGCCCGATACCCATTTTTCTGTGGGTACGGGTGCTGGCGCTGCGGGTCGCGTCGTGGAAGTGACGAACAAAGGCATTCAGATTTTCGACAAAACGGGTGCTTCAGTTGCAGGTCCCACCGATTTGGACGCATTTCTGACGGCATTGGGCGCAGCTGGACTAACTGGCTCAGGTGTGGCCAATCTGGGTTTTGACCCGAAAGTGATTTTTGACCAACACTCTGGGCGCTTTTTCGTTGTGATTCTGGATGGCAGAACGCCGGGAGGCGGCGGGCGAAGTAATGTCGCCATTTGTACGTCCATTACCTCAACCCCTGGCACACTGACGATTACAGACTGGACGGTGGAAACCGCTTCCGCGTTGACGACGTTTGTAGGTGGCGATAGCTGGTTTGATTACCCCGGAATTGGCGCGGACGCAACAAGATTGGTCGTGACGGGCAATATGTTTACGGCGGGTGGTACTTTCGTTGGCACGAAGATAAGAGTGTTCTTGAAGTCATCGCTCACGGACAATGGAGCTCCTGCAGGAGCAACGTTCAACGATATCGATATTGATGCGTCAGTGACCTCGATTTTCACCTTACAGCCTGCTCACGTTTTCGGTAGCACACTCAATGGTGACTTCTATCTGATTTCACGAATAGGTTCGACATCCTATAGGCTAGCTCAGATCACCGGTGCGGGTGGCGCTGCTTCGCTTGTGGCAGGTTCGCCGACAAGCCATGCTTGGACTGCTGGTGCGTTTCTTGGATTGGGTGCACCGCAGATCGACGGTGGCTTGAATGGGACACAGGCCACTATTTCAACTTTGGAAACACGAATCCAAAATGCGGTTTACAGAAATGATGCCGGCAATGCGGACTCGATCTGGTGCGCCCTGACCGCGGATGCAGATTCAGATTCACAGTCGGAAGTGGTTTGGTTTGAAATCGATCCCAACTCCACCAACAGCGCGACTCCTGGCGTGTTGACCACGCCGACCATTTCTCAGAGCGGATTCATTAATGGCACCACTGCGGCAGATTGGACGTTTATGCCGGCGATCGCCGTTAATTCCAGTGGCGATGCGGTCATCGGCTACAACGAAAGTAGCAGTTCCAAAGCCGTAGACATGCAGGTGGTCGCTCAATTCGTCTCGGATACGCCGGGCACTTTCCAGGCGCCTGTGGTGATTGCTTCAGGTGCAGGCGAGTACGACGATTTCGCCGCCGACAATCCGGAACGCTGGGGCGACTACGCCGGGTGGGCTGTGGACCCTGATGACGACGAAACGTTCTGGGTGGCAGCAGAAATATGTGAGACCGCGGTGACCGCAGCCGGCAATAACGCTGTTTGGGGCACCCGGATTGCTCGATTGGGCGCCGTGGTTCCTGTGGAACTGGAGTCGTTCTCCGTAGAGTAAACCTCTGAACGCGCCGGTGCTGCTTGCATCGGCGCATTTCCATGATGGTTCTTGCCTCCTGGCGGGTTCTGCATTATTGTGTGAAGCCCGCTTCAGGAGTGAGTCATGTCTGCGCCGCCAAAAGCACCGCGTATACCCGTAACCTGCTCGAAACACGGTGTCACATGGTGCGATCCCTTCGCCTGGTTGAAACAGCGCGAGAATCCGTCCGTCTTGGAACACCTGAAAGCGGAGAACGCCTACACGGCGTCGATCATGGCACCGCACAGGCTGCTACAGAAAGAGATCTACCAGGAACTGGTGGGTCGTATGGCCGAAGATGACGTATCGGTTCCGGTCCCGTTTGGACCCTTTGCATATGCCACGCGAGAAGTGGCGGGATGCCAGTATCCGGTTCTGTTCCGCATGCCTCGAGATGGCGGCGCAGAAGAAGTCCTCCTGGACGTAAATAAACTGGCAGAGGCACACGACTACTTTGACCTTGGTTTTTGTCTCGTCAGCCCAAGCCACCAACTCATGGCCTATGCCGTGGATACGCTGGGTGAGGAAACCTATGATATTTATTTCCGTGATCTCGCAAATGACTGTCTGCTGCCTGACGTGATCACTGGGGTGGCTGCCAACATGGTTTGGGGGGCCGACAGTCAATCCGTCTACTATGTCTGTTTGGATCAGGTGCATCGTCCTTTTCGATTGATGCGACATGAACTCGGCGGCCAGAAGGACGCCATGATAGCTGAGGAATTGGATCGCGCATTTGTGCTTTCAGTGGGAAAGACTGAGGACGACGCCTTCATCACCATGTGCCGCGAGAGCCAAACCACATCGCACATATCATGTTTTCCGGCCGAGACAATAAACCCAATTCCATTTGATGTTCAGCCTCGCTGTGAGGGGGTGGAGTACGGCGTCTCCCATTGGCACGGTCATTGGCTGATCATGACCAACGAATCGGCACCCAATTTCAAATTGGAGCTGCTTATTGGAGATTCTAGGGAAACCTGGCTTGGGCACCGTTCTCAAGTGCTGTTGGAAGACTACCTGGTGTTCAAAGATCACGTGGTGACGCTCGAGCGTGTCCATGGCGTGACCCAAGTGTGGGTCACGGATGAAGCTCGTCAACGCCGACAGGTCACGTTGCCCGGTGCTGTTTACGACGTGGATTTTGAGGAGAATCCTGAGTGGAATGCGCCTGCGGTTCGACTTAGCTACAGTTCGCCGATATGTCCGGACCGCGTTCTTTCCGTTGATCTTGTGACTTTGGAAATACAGATCCTCAAGGAACGCGAGGTGAGAGGTGGATTCGACGCATCGCGCTATCTTTGCCACCGTGACTGGGCCATCTCCAGCGATGGAACCAAAGTGCCCCTGACCATCATTGAACGACCTGACCGGGTTCAGTCAACTACGATCATGCATGGCTACGGTGCCTACGGCATCAGTCTTGAGGCACGTTTTTCAAGTGCCCGGCTCAGTTTGCTCGATCGCGGTGTGCGCATCGTTTTGGCACACGTCCGCGGTGGCAGTGAAATGGGCCGTGCCTGGTATGACGCCGGTAAACTGGCACAAAAACACCATTCCTTTGAGGATTTCATTGCCTGTGCCGAGGCATTGAAAGCAAAAGGACTGGCCGATCGGCTGGTGGTTCACGGGGGCAGTGCGGGAGGTCTTCTCGTGGGTGCGGCCCTGAACCTGCGGCCTGAGTTGTTTCAGGGCGTGATTGCATTGGTGCCCTTTGTGGATGTACTCAATACCATGCTCGATCCAGATTTGCCCCTGACTGAGATGGAATATGAGGAGTGGGGCAACCCCAACGATCCTGACGTGTTCCATAGAATTCGCAGTTATGCGCCGTATGAGCAGCTCCAACCGCACGCTTTCCCGACCATGTGGGTGACGGCTGGAATCAGCGACCCTCGAGTGGGTTATTGGGAGCCCGCCAAATGGGTGGCCCGTATCCGAGAACTGCAAACCAATGACAAACCGATACTGCTAAAGACCGAATTGGGAGCGGGTCACTATGGTGCTACAGGCCGCTATGATGCGCTGCACGAGATCGCCGAAGAATACACTTTTGCACTGATCGCACTGCACTTGCTAGACTCATCCCCAAGATGAAATTGCCACCTAAGATTTTTGAATCGCCCCAAACATTGGGCTGGCGGGAATGGTTGTCGTTGCCGGATCTCGGTATCCCTGCCATTAAAGCCAAGGTGGATACGGGTGCGCGCACATCGGCACTTCACGCCTTTTTTGTCACCCCATTTGAAAGAGATGGCAATGACTGGGTACGTTTTGGCATTCACCCATTGCAGCGGGTGGGAACGCCCGAAATTGAATGTGAAGCACCCATCCTTGAAAAGCGGGTGGTGACGGATTCGGGCGGCCATGCTGAAGAACGCTATGTCATCCTGTCACGGATCGTTTTGTTCGGTCGTTCTTGGCCCGTGGAGCTTACGCTCACCAATCGGGACAGTATGAAATTTCGCATGCTTTTGGGCCGCACAGCACTCCATGCTGGGTTGGTGGTGGACGCTCGAAAGTCCTATCTGGCTGGCAGAGATCTCGCTCTAACATATGAAACAAAGGAATCATCATGAAAATAGGTATTCTTTCCCGTAGCATTCGACTCTTTTCCACCAAAGCTCTAAAAGAAGCAGCTGTGGCGAGGGGTCACAAGGTCCAAGTGATTGACCACCTGAAATGCTACATGGACATCACCTCCCATAAGCCCGCAATCTACTACAAGGGCGAAAAGCTGGAGGATTTTGACGCGGTGATTCCCAGGATTGGGGCTTCCACCACGTTTTACGGAACAGCCGTGGTGCGTCAGTTTGAAATGATGGGTGTCTACAGTCTCGCCGAATCGGTAGCCATTACTCGATCTCGGGACAAACTCCGATCACTTCAACTATTGGCGCGCAAGGGGATCGGCCTGCCGGTAACCGGTTTCGCTCACTCCACTCATTACACCGATGACTTAATCAAACTTGTCGGTGGTGCACCCCTAATCATCAAGCTTCTGGAAGGGACACAAGGAATCGGGGTCGTTTTAGCCGAAACCCAGCAAGCTGCATCATCTGTCATTGAGGCCTTTAGAGGGCTCAACTCAAATATTCTTGTTCAAGAATACATCAAAGAGGCAGGTGGAAGTGATATTCGCTGTTTCATCATAGGAGACAAAGTGGTCGCCAGTATGCAGCGGTCCGGCAAGAAGGGCGAATTCCGTTCAAACCTACATCGAGGTGGACATGCATCGTCGGTCAAAATCACACCCGCAGAACGAACGACCGCCATCAACGCTGCGCGCATCATGGGACTCAACGTGGCGGGCGTGGATTTATTGCGGTCCAACCATGGGCCTGTGGTTATGGAAGTCAATTCATCGCCTGGTCTGGAAGGCATTACCAACGCCACTAACAAGGACATCGCCGGGAAGATCATCGAGTTCATCGAAAAGAACGCCGCACCGGGCAAAACACGGACCCGCGGCAAGGGCTAGTTTCAGGCCGGGCCGCCTGTGAGTACCGACAACAAACATGAGTCCCGTCAACGTGCCGTGGTCGACGCGCTTCAGGCCATAGTGCGTCAGGTCCAGCGCACCGAGTGCGAGGGTGAGGTGGAACTCGCTCCGATCGAATTGCAACTCAGTCTGCGGCTCGATCCTTCCAACTGGTCCCTGTCTTGCCCAGAACCGCTGAATGATCAGATAGCACGAACATTAACCGCCATTCATCACGAACAGGTGTCGCATACATCGGGTCGCGTCACCTGCTTTCAATGCCAGTCCACCCACTGTGAACACGCCTTGCCACCGTCGTTACTCGACGTGTTCGTGGGCTTTTCGGAAACTGGGCGACCTCTGTGGTCCCATCTGGTTCAGGCACTGCTTGATTGTCGTACCGACTCTGTGGATCGTTTGTATCAAGGCGTACCCATTTCTACTTGGATTCCTGGGGCTGAATTGAATAAACGCGTGATGAAAGGCTTTGGCAAGAAGTCCCAGGTGTTTGCTGTGCTCGGTCAAGTGATCGCCGGCTATTATTTCGTGAAACTAGGAGAAGAACTCGAACGCTTGGCCTTAACCTTTCAGTGGGTCCGTGGACCGGGTGGAAAACAGCGGGTGCAAATGGTTATGGACCCTGCGTTGCGCGACGAGGTAATGCTGCAATTGCCGTGGATCGCGCCTGCCTTGAAGCATGCCGAGAAAAAAATCAATCAGTCGCGATTTAAGGGAGAAGCGGTCATGAAACGCCTTGCCAGCGACGTGTTGCGTCGCCCTCGTCGGGATAAACGATCCACCAAACATGCGGTGGCACGACGACATGATCAGCGACCCGTGGACAAGGCCATTGCCGATGCATTGGAAGCCTCATGCGAAAAGGCCTACTTGGATCTGAAATCGAACACGTTAGCCATCCGAGGAAGGTCTGGGCGATGTCACATCTTCAATCAGGACGGTCAACATGTAACCAGTTTCTCCATCGAATCCGACGCCGTTCAGTCGCGACTCAATCGGAAACGTTGGCAGGCGCTGCCAAAATCGCAGTTTCTGGACTTTCAATCCCGGTTACGAGCATCCCTTCAATCAGGGTAATTCCGACGTTGTGTCAACTGAGCGCTTCCCCACCTTAACAATCCAAAAATGGCGGCACCCAGCAGAACAAACCAAAGCAGCGACCCGCCAAAAATGATCCATATCCGGGTCTTAGCGAGCATGAACACGATCAAACACGAACACCCCACCAAGATCATCAGTCCCAGCAGTCGATCGAATCCGGGGATGGCATCCAAAGAAACACTCGTCTTGACCACCATTAAGGTCACTAACATGGCGATGATAGGAAGGATATAGGACACAAAACTCACGTCCATCAAATTCTCCCGAGCAATCAGCAGCATGTAACCTGTAACCACGGCCGCCAACATGCCAGGAACGGTGGTGGCATAAATGGTAACGGCATATAGGTATTTGATCGGGGCTTGGATTCTTCGGTGTCGTGGCGTAGCGAGCAACACAATCGCGATGAGAGTTGGCCATAAGATCAGTCCCATGAACACCGTGGGATGATGATCCAACCAGTCAAAGAAATCGCGAACGGTCACTGTGCCCTCCTGCGTCTATATTGGCAAGCAAAACCGCTTCTGGCAACCGCGGTTATGCGCCGCTCCAGTGTCGTCTGAAAATGAAATAGACCGCACCCAGGATACACAATCCGGCCCAAAGGTAGTCCCACGTGGGTTTTTCCTTAAGATAGAGCCAAGCGAAGGGGAAGAATACGGTTAACGTGATGATCTCCTGTAGAATCTTTAGTTGCCCTACGGTCATCACCTGGTGGCCAATGCGGTTTGCCGGCACCTGCACCAGGTACTCGAACAGAGCAATGCCCCACGACACTAATGCGGCTAATAGCCAATGCTTGTGGGGCATGTTTTTCAGATGCGCATACCAAGCAAACGTCATGAAAACATTGCTGACGACCAGAAGTGAAATGCAAATAACATGAGGCGACATGTGGCCTCCTCTAGATCGATCAGTGTTCAATCACGTCTTGAAACGCCAACCCTTCAGAGGCCAGTTCGCTCAAGATGGGTTTGTAGATGGCAGGATGGGTGGGAATTTGAACGCCTGTTAGCGGTAATTCCTGATTGAGGATCAACTTGACGGCAATCCCCAAGGGCATGCCCACGGTTTTGGCCATGGCTGTGATGCCACCCGGTTCACCATACTCGATCAGAGTTGACGTGATCTTTTCGTTTGGACCGTGTTCATAGGTAACTTCCATCTCGTGGACCAGGATCACCATGTCCCGGGCACCCTGTGGCATGACCAGTTTCTGATTGAGCAATTCAACCATCATATGCGTCGACGTGTTTCCGTTCGCGCCCAGAGATTCATTGGAGAAGAGACCCAACCACTTGAGTTTTTGCATCACGGCTCCAGTGGGGTTGATGTTCAGATAAGATGCCACTCGTTGTTCCAACGATCCGCCTGAATGTTTGGGTGTGAACATGGAGACCAAGTCGTACATGCTCAGGTCTTTCAAATTGGGAATGCTGAGCGTTTCGTTGGGCAAACCCAACTTGACGATTTGGGACCAGGTCTCGCAGAAACCGGGATAACGCAGCGTACCGCGGATAAGTGTCTCCACATCTTCCAGTCCAAACGTGTGCTGATAAGTCACCGAGTCCCTATTGGCATAGCCTTCCATCATGCCCAGACCCATCACGTCAACCGGCCAGGTTTGCGTGAACAATCGATGGTGGGGAATGATTTTCAGACGACCGTCCTCAAGGAAAATGGCGCCGTCGCTACCTGACATCACCACGTTTCGCGGGTTCCAGGTGATAGCGTACTGAAGCGGATTGTCCACGGCGCCCGGAGCAGGCAGGCCGCCGCCATAGGAACAGAATTTTTTGATCTTGCCACCCCGGGCATGGATGCCCTCAATCAGATGCATGGCGGACATGTGATCGATACCTGGGTCCAAACCCATCTCGGTCAAGATCAACACCCCATGACGCAGTGCGTCCGTGTGCAGGTCCCTCACTTGGGGATTGCAATACGAGGCTGATACCATGTGCTTGCGATGCACCAGGCAATCGTTGGCGATCATGGGCTGGAACACCGGCGCCAGCAGGTTAACCACGATATCGGCATTGGAAATGGCACCGTTGCGCATATCGACGTCGTTCACATCAAACGGGATGGCATTACTGCGCGGATGTCTGGCCACGGCGCGCTCGGCGGCTTCTAGCGACAGATCACCCACGGTTACGAACCAGTCATGTTCCTCCGCATTGTCCAGCAAGTATTTGATCAAGAACGGCGCACTTCGCCCGGCTCCCAAAACAAGTATCTGCTTCATGCCAACCTCCCAACACCCAACCGGGCCACGGGATTCTAGCTCATCCTTGGGATTCGGGCTAGACGACAGTTTGAGGATCGGCGGAAATGTCGCGAATTCAATTTTTTCTTGCATCACTGCACGCCTTTTGCGTTAATGGCGGCTACTTGTTAAGAGGGAGTATGAAGGGATGAAGTATTTAGCCATATTGTGTCTGATCCCCACTGTTGTGTTTGGCCAGGACGAGGAAGACGTCTACGAAACACCGACATTTAATTGGCAGCCTGCTGTGAATCAGACCATGAATGATCTGGCCAGCATTTCGTTGGATGATCGCTACGTGTTCCTTGACGGATCAGAAACGCGGCGATTGATGGATCTGTACGGAAATCCGCCAACCGATATGGAGATGGGTTTGGTGGCCCAAGCCGAAAATCCGTTTGGCTGGTTTGTGGTCTTTGAATTCGATGACATGGGATTTGTGAAGGACGATGACAAAGACGAGCTGGACGCAGACGCAATTTACGAGTCGTTTTTGGAAGGCTCTAAGCAATCGAATAAGTACCGTGAAGAAATGGGGATCGCGCCATTGAACTTGGTGGGTTGGAAAGTGGAACCCAACTACGAGGAAACCACCAATAATTTGGAGTGGTGCCTCGAATTCGAAAGCGGTGGCGAGCCAGTCCTCAACCACAACATCCGCGTTTTGGGTCGTCGTGGTGTCACCATTGTCACGCTGGTATGTAACCCGGAGCAATTCGATGATGCGCTGGCGGGCACACGCCGAATCTTGGAAGGATTTTCGTATAACGAAGGCCAGCGTTATTCCGACTATGTCTCCGGCGATAAGATCGCTGAATACGGACTTGCGGCGCTGGTGACTGGCGGGGCAGTGGCCATTGCCGCTAAATCCGGCATTTTGGGCAAATTACTGAAGCCCATACTGTTGGGACTGGCTGCGGCGGGTGCTTGGATCGCATCCACCTTCAAGAAGATCTTCGCACGCTCGAAGGATGACGATAGACGCGTTTGATTCATCCAGTCTGGGATCTATGGATCCTACTCGTCGTCATCTATCTGAGTGAGTGTTTTCTATGGCTCCCTCATGGCACCTGTGCCCTGGGGGGCGCGTTCCGCTGGAAGTGGTTGCGCGGAAACGGGCTGCTGAGCAACGAAAACGGAAAGTTGATCCCGCTGAGCCCATTGCCGTGGGCTACGGCTGCCCGCATTCCATGGTGGGAAGTTTGTTTGGCCAAAGGCCGTGTCTGTAGTTTTGTGCCGTTTGCGGTTCCGGGTGAAAGGTACACTCAGCTCACTGAATGCGTTTCGCCCGCGGAACGGGTGCGCGTGGATGGGTCCAGTGTCTCGGTGGGCTCCCTGGCCATCGACACCCCATCGCCTGCCCATGCATGCGCGTTGGCCGAAAGTCTCACAAAAGCAAAAGACGCCAAACGCTGGATCTCAAGGCGTCTGGACACCGGGGAAGTTGCCGTCGCCATGGATCGTTTGAAGAAGCACACCCGTCCGGTTCAGTGGCTTAGTAGCATTGAGTGGCTGGCTCTGTTCGCTGGATTCCCTGGTCTGTTCCTGGGAAGTTGGCCGCTATGGCTGTGGCTGGCCGCTGCGGGCGGATTCATGGGTCTGCATCTGATTACAGTCACTGTGTTTGTCAGAGCACATCGTCAACTGTATCCTCAACTGGGCTGGCCTGTGAAATGGGGCTTCCTGATGGCAGTGGCGCCCACGCTTGCCATGCGCGCGCCCGTTCTTCTGAGCACCAACCTTTTCAGCTTCAGTCACCCGTTTGCGGTGTTGGCACATTGCGATGCAACACAGGCATCGGAGATGCTCCATCTGCTGCTACGCGATGCCCGATTCCCCGCAGAACCCAGTCAACCGTCTGACGAACAGGCCAAAAAGGTGGTGTCCGATTTCAGAAAGGAAGTCGTACGGGCCTATGAAACGGCCATGAAACAGATGAAGGTGGGCGAGGAGACTTTGGAATGCGGCTCCGGCGCCACCTATTATTGCCCGCGCTGCCTGTCTGAATTTACCCGCCAGACCGATTGCCACCATTGTGGCGGTCGTACAACCACACCTGTGGGTTGATGCCCCGCCCAGATGCATGGACGGGGCATCGAGGGATCAATGCTGTCTTGAATGGTGCTCGTGTTCTTGCGGCATATCCTCGATGGTCAGTACCCCATCTCCATTGCGGTCCAGTTGGTGGAACAGAGCTGTTAGTTCCTCCAGATCCAAGCTGCCGTCTCCGTTCTGATCCAAATGAGGCGGGAAATGATCCACCAGATCGGCACTCACGGCATAGGCCTGCCATTCGGCTTCGGTGAGCGTGCGGTCTTGATTGGCATCGGCCTGCATGATGGCGTGGTGAATGGCCATATGCCCATCCTCGCGGCGCATATGCACGACTTCGTCTTCAGAAAGCAGATTGTCGTTGTTTTTGTCGGTGGCCGTGAATAAGGCTTGCAAGTCATCTTCCGCCACCAAACCATCACCGTTCAGGTCCAGTGGCTGCATTTCGGAGGGCTGATCCATGTGCCGACGCCGTTCAAGTAGGATCTCTCCCGATGCGGAACGTTCTCGTTCAGCGACCCATTGGTTCCATTCCTCGCGAGTCGTTTCACGGTTGCGGTCCGCATCGGCCATCTGGGCTATGTGCGAAGCGGCCATCATTTGCATGTGTTGTTGACGATCCACCTCGTCCAACACGCCGTCACCATTGGCGTCCATCTGGTTGAAGTGTTCGGTAGCCATGGCAAGGACCTCGTCCAAGGTCACCTGTCCATCATTGTTGGTATCAGCCTGTCTCAAATGAGCGGCCATTTGATCGCCGTGGCCTAACAGCATAACGGCACAGAAAACAATGCATACTCTCATGTCAATCAATCCTTTTTATGTGGTCTGGGCCATCCTGGCCTGAGTGTAATCTGAGGCGTAACCGAGTTAATGTGGTTCGCTTGCCGTAAAGAACCTGTTAAGAATGTAAAAGCTGCTGCCTGAGCGCGTCACAAGGTGCCTTGACTTCTGTTAGATTAGGGTTATGAAGGCATTGGTATGGTGGTCCGTAGTCTTGACGCTGTTACTGGTCGTTTTAGGTGGTATCCAGTTCCATTGGATCGATCACATGGCAGAGTCCGAGGTGGAACGCGCCAAAACGCGGCTCAACCATACGGCCCGCTTGATTGCCAGCGCCTTTGACCGCGAGTTAACAGGTCTCTTTGTGGGGTTTATGAATAACCCCGACCCGCTTGATGCCTACCTGAAGTGGCGCGATGAAACTCTGGCTCCGGACATCATATCGGATGTCTATTTGATCTCTGTGGATGGAACCTTGCAGCACATGGATCGCGAGTCCGGCCGGTTTTCAGAGACGGTTTGGCCGGAAACGTTGACTGGATTGATGCCGCGCCAGAATCATCAGCGCATGCGACATAGACCCTTCATGGACGAGATACCTGCCTTGATGGTGCCCAGGCACAGAGCCGGTCCGCCACAAGGTGTGCTGATCCTGGTGCTCGACAAGTTGAAGTTGGAAACCCAGCTGATGAATGCCTTGGTGGTCAGCTACCTGAACACCGGTGATGGAGATGACTACCCTTGGCGATTCAGCCTCGTCGATCGCCCGGTTCCAACGCGCCCGGCAGATGCGCAGGCGCCTATCATGGGACTACGCCGATTCCCGGAATTCAGCCGCGGTCACGATCACAGCGATCAAGAGTGGTACCCATCTCAAGGTGTGTGGGCCCTTGAGCTCTGGCATCCGCGGGGGCCGATCGAACAGGTAATTGCAATATGGCATCGGGGCATGTTGCTCCACTTGTTGGGGATCATGGCGGTGCTGGCCGTGGCATTGACCATGACACTGTTGGCCGCCTTCAAGGCGCGTAAATTGGCACAACAACAACTGGCCTTCACCGCCGGTATTTCCCACGAGTTGATGACACCCATTGCGGCTATTGGCTCGGCTGCCCAGAACATGACCGACGGGTTGGTATCGGACGGCGCTCAGGTGAAAGAATACGGCGCCATGATCCTGAACGAGCAGAAAAGGCTTTATGAGTTGGTGGATGAGGTGCTGTCGTTGGCACGCTTACAAACCGAGGCAGTCCAACTGCAGGCAGAATGGGTTTCGGCCCGAGAACTCGTTGAGCAGGTGGTGGCCGCGTATCAACACGCCATCCAGCAGGCTCAGGCTACCGTGGATCTCGAAACCGAGTCCGGTATGCAGATCTATGTGGATCCCGCCAAGTTCAAGCATGTGCTCAGCAACCTGCTTCAGAACGCCTTGAAATACGGCGGCACGGTGGTGAAGATTGCGGGGTCGCGAGAAGGCAACCAGGCCGTGGTTCGGGTTCAGGATAACGGACCGGGATTACCGCAAGACCGTCGTCTGTTCCAGCCCTTTTGGCGCGGGCCCAATGCCATCCAATCACAAGTGCCAGGTTCGGGACTGGGCCTCCATCTTGCCCGACAAATGGTGGAAGCCCACGGTGGCACCATACAGGGCGAGAACAAGGGTGGCGCCTGTTTCACCATTCGTTTGCCGCAACCGGAGGGCGCGTGAATTTCAAGGTCCTGGTCGTGGAGGACGAAACCACGCTGCGGGTAACGATTCGCGACCGCTTGGTGGCGGAAGGCTATGAGGTGAGCTTGGCCGCCGATGGCAATCAGGGTTTTGAGCTGTTGCGGACGGGCCAGTTCGACGTGGCCATCAGCGACATCATGATGCCCGGCCGTTCTGGGACCGATTTAGTTCGAGATGTGCGGGCACAAGGCATCCAGACACCGATCCTGTTGTTAACCGCAAAACGCGATGTGGTGGATAAGGTGATAGGCCTGAAGATGGGTGCGGATGACTACCTGACTAAGCCGTTTGAGATGGTGGAACTGATGGCACGGGTGGAGGCGCTTTTGCGACGCGCCCGCGCACCGCAAGCCAAAACCACCCGTCACTATTGTTTTGGAGACGTGGTGATTGATTACGCGTCGGGTTTGGTGAGTCGCGATGGCGAGACGGTGGCCATGACGCCACTGGACTACCGCTTGTTGACCTACCTGGTGGAACACCGAGGTGAGGTGTTGAGCCGTGATCGCTTACTGGACGAGGTCTGGGGGTATGACACGGGTCTCATGACCCGAACAGTGGACGTGCATATGGTCTCATTACGCCAAAAACTGGAACCCGTCCCTGAGAACCCTCGATATCTGGTCACGGTCCACCGCCGCGGCTACCGCTTCGTCCCGGATTGAGGTGGTGTCTTGTATTGCGCCCGCGTTGGCCACGGAAGTCGGTTTAATCCAAAGGCACCATTCAGGTACATCAAAAGAGCCTAGGAATGGATCGGTGTGACCTTTATTTGCGCGATTATTGTTGCGCGTTTTCGCTATCCTGGGAGAGTAGTCGAGAAGCTTCTCGTTCAAGAAAAACCATACCCTCGTTATCAAGACGCAAGTACAACTGGATGAAACCTTTACGTCGCATCTCAAAAATCGTAAATGGATAAGAAGTGAGATGTAGGTACGCCTGAGTCATGTCCAAGTATCCTGCAACCCATTTCCCCTTGCCTTTTGATTCAACCCAAACCCATACCGGTGTTCGTCGCGTCTTTTCCAGGAATGCATCGCCGGCGTCTCGGTTGGAACCTTTTAAATCGACATGGTACGCGCTTCTATTTTCGATATAGTCGGGCAACACTACTGTACCAGACGGAATAACCATTTTCACCTTGGCATCCCACTCTTTGTTTCCTGTGGATTGATTCTTGTACAGATTTGATTCACTTCATGTCAGTGCAGCCTGCGGTTTCAAGGGGGCTAAATTTGACGGACCCTGCCAGATCAAGAAGAAACAACAATGTAACAGCATCAATTCCTCCTGGAACCACCGGCTGTTGGCACGTAGACAATCAAGACAAATATATCAACAAATCATCAATTCGGGGTTTGTGCGATTCATTTAATTGCGCTGCTTTTGTCTACGGCCCTAACCTGTCTAACGTGCTTCGACGGACTTCCATTGTAATGTCAGGTTGGGACTTGAACAGAACAAGGTATCTCTTGAAAGGAAACGACGAAAGAGGTTCGATCTGCAGTTCAGTCCACGGGATGAGTAGCGGTTTGTGAAACAAACGGAAAGGAGGAATCGGTTCCATAAATAGCCCGTGGTTATTGGCACCTAGCACCAACAGTCCAGTGAATGAAACACCATTCAAGACAGCTGATTGAAATCGGGCGGTGGTGCCTTTGAAGGGTTGCTTGCAATGGTATTGGTTGGCCAATTGGGTCCAACCGCTGTTCAGCGATGAGGTGTGTAGAAACCGAATCCAAACACCCACAAAAACGGCGGCAAATCCGAATAGGAATAACACATTCAGCAGCGACTTGGTTGCTTCGTCCATCATGTTCACGTATTTGAATTTAGGTCTTGTGGTTCATTATATTGCGAGTTCGACCAGGGTTGGGTCACGAGAAATTGAAGACACAGCCGATTGAATTATTCGCCAATTAAATAACCGTAGCTGAAGGTTACCGTGATGCCTTCGCGCCGGAGGCGCGGTATGAAATTGGCGTGACGTGACAACCCCAATTTTGGGATAAACAATTTGTCCACATTGTCACGGTTGATGTGAAAACAGGCTCGCTTTAGAGGCTGTAGGCCGATTGACCCGGCAGCCCACCCCGATCCCGACGTAGTCGGGTGAGGGGTGGGTTACAAAAAATATTTGCGAGAGCCCAAAGCAAAGCGGCGGGCGACTGACATCATCTGTGAGACAAGCAAACCGTCATGGATTTGAATCGCTTGCTTTGCTGCAATGTTTTCGCACGGATGGTGCGGTTTCCAATTAACCCTGGGGTTTTAACCCCAGATTAGATCCAAACAATAGGGCCAACCCCGGCAGGGGTGACGTAAACATAAGCTCAAAAAACGTGTATGTTTTGATGAAGACGGGCATCGCGTTTGATCACAAAACCTCTGATGAGGACGTCACCCCTGCCGGGGTTGAGGGTCTATCTTTATGCGGTTACCCGGGGTTGAAACCCCGAGCTAAGTTCAAACAACCCCTGTGGGGTCTATGAAGGTCCATCAATTTGTTTGCTCAGGCAATGGGTCTACTGGGCGGTCAAATAGCTGGCCATCTTGTCCAGCGTACTGCGTTTCACTTTCATCGTGATGCCTGGACAGGATTGAAACGCGATTCGGTAGCCTTTGAAGAAGAGGAAGGAGAAGGGTTCCACCTGTAATTCGTTCCACGGGATCAGCAACGGTTTGTGGAACAAACGGAAGGGAAGGATGGGCACCAGATAGAAGCCCTTCTTACTGGCACCCATCACCAGCACCCCGTTGAAATTCACGCCATTCATGCGCGCCGATTGAAAACCGTAGGTGTTGCCCTCAAAGGGTCTTGTGTGCTGAAACTGGCTGGCCAGCCGGGTCCAACCACTCATCCACGAAAGCAGACGCAACACCAGACACCACATGCCCGCAAATGCAAAGGGAAACCCCAAGGCAATCACCACACCCAATCCCTGATTCGTCGTCTCTTCCATCGTTTCTTTCGCCCTTCGGTTCAACTAGAGAAGCTGATTATAAGGCGGGATTGAAGCGAAACCGACACAAGGACTCTCCTTACTCGTGCTCGCCTTCGCGCCGGAGTTTCCGTGTTGAGGAGGTACCTAAAATTAGAACACACAGAATGTGAGGCAATCATGCGACTGCTTGTCTTCGTTCCGCGTCAAGGTTAAGGTTGATTGGAGGACCGACATGCCCCAAATATTGGCTCTTTTGGCTGCGAATGCCTTGACCATAAATCAGGCACATCAGCAACTTCAATGTTCGCTCTCTTCGGAGAATGAGGGCTGGTTTAGACTCGAGATTCGCAACACTTCCGATACACAATTCAGTGGTGATATTGCGCCTGTAGTGAATCTTTCTACGGCCACAGACGAAATAGGCGATTTTTGGGCACCTTTGGATCCCTACTCAGGTCACTCATATGGGCCCAATCAATCGATTTGGATCAAATTAGAGCCAGGTGAAATGCTTAAAGTTCGATTGGATCCCCGGGATTTGCTTTGGGACTTGGTTTTTTCGTCTGTATGGCCAAATAGACCACTGAATCAGGTTGTGCCCACGGGACGTTACGTTTTGTATGTTGCGTTAGACGGGTTGGGTTCTTATTCAAATCGCTTGTCGTTTGATTGGTGACTTCTTCGCGCCGGCGGCGCGACATCTATTTGGGGCCCATGTCTTTGAGGAACTTGAAGAGTTCGCTGTCCGTGGAAAGGACCAAGGTGGTTTGGGCATCAATCATGGCTGCATAAGCTTGCATGGTCCGAGTGAACTCGTAGAATTCCACCGCTTCGCGACTCTGATTGTAGGCACTGGCATAAATCTCGGTGGCAGTGGCATCGGCGAGTCCGCGGATTTCCTCCACTTCTCGATAGGCCTCGGATTGTATCTTGTTCAATTCACGAACCCGATTGCCGCGGATGCGAGCCGCTTCACCATGTCCCTCGGACAAGAACCGTTCGGCAATTTGTCGTCGCTCGCTGATCATGCGGTCGTAGATTTTGGGCCGGACGCTGGCGTTGTAATTGATGCGTTTGAAACGAATATCCAAAAGCTCAATACCAAAGACGCCCACCTTCTCAGCTGCAGCTTCAAAGATCTCATGTTCCACCAATTTTCGGCCCTTTTGAATAGGTACCAAGAAGCCGAACTCTTTGTTCGTAGGTGCTTCGCCCAGCACACCTTCCCGCAATGGAACCCGGTCTTTGGTGGTGCGAATGATCTCAATCAGTTCGTGTTTGGCGACCGCATTTCGCGTCTCGCTGCCCAAGATATCGTCCAATCGCGATTGCGCGCTTCGCTCATCTCGTAACCGCAGGAAGTACTGCAGTGGGTCCACAATTCGCCAACGGGCAAAGATGTCCACAGAAATGTAGAGTTTGTCCTTGGTGGGCATGTCCGATGGGCTTCCATCCCATTCCAGGACACGTTTGTCGATGGGGTTCACTTCTTGAATAAACGGTATTTTGAACTTCAATCCAGCGGTGGTGACCGGATCGCCGACGGGCTTGCCAAACTGAGTGATGATCATTTGTTGGACTTCGTTTACTTCGTAGACGGAACTGAACACCAAGATCATGCCAGCCACCGCCACAACTGTGAGCGCTATCTTCTTTAGATTCATGGTCGATCTCCCTTGTTTGGATTCAGGTTGAGTAATGGCAGGAGGTTTTGAGTTTCGTCATCCACAATAATCTTGGCGCCCAAACGTGGCAGCACTTCTTGTAGTGTTTCCACGTAAATCCGTCGCCTTGTGACTTCTGGCGCTTTGCTGTATTCGGCAAATAGGGCATTGAAGCGAGCCACGTCACCCTCCGCCTCGTTGACTCGTTTCAGGCGATAACCGTCCGCTTCGCGGATTCTCTGATCCTTTTCACCTTCAGCAAGCGGAACAACTTTGTTGTATTCCCTGCGAGCCTCGTTGATCAACTTTTCCTTTTCTTGTTGAGCCTGGTTGACTTCGTTGAACGATTCCTGCACCGGCTTTGGCGGGTTGATGTTCTTCAACTGCACCTGGTCGATGCTGATACCCATTTCGTATTTGGTCGACAACGCCTGCATCTTGTTGAGGGCTTCCGATTCAATTTCCTGGCGACCGATGGTGATGACTTCGTCCACGGTGCGGTCGCCTACCACCTCCCTCATGACCGATTCAGACACGTATCTCAGTGTTTCTGCGGGTTTGCGCACCTCAAACAGGAATTTGACGGGATCGGCGATGCGATACTGCACCACCCACTCCACCAGGGCCGCGTTTAAGTCGCCTGTCACCATTTGGGTCTCCTTGGTTTCGTCATCGAAACTAGGGCTCTGGTTAGGGTCGGTAGCTCCAGGGGTGGAGAACCCAAACTCTTGTTTGAGCTGGCGTTTTACGGGAACGATGGTGGCTTGGTCCATGCCAAACGGTAGCTTGAGATGCAAACCGGGCGACACGTATTTGACGTACTTACCAAATCGTTGAATGACAGCCACAGAGTCGCTTGGCACGGTGTAAAAAGCGGACCAAAGACTCAATAGACCGATTAATAGGGCAAGGCCGATCGATGCTCTGCGTGCGCTTCTTACAAGATCGCTTATTCGGTCCATGAATCGCCGCAGGATCACATCTGGATCAAGAGGGTGAGACGGCCTTTTTCCGGGCAGGGTCATCGTGTTTCTCCTTTAACTGGAGGATTCTCCCAGTCGTAATTTGCGTGGAATTCACTGTTCGAATGCGGTCGCCTGAAATGGCAATGGAGGATATCCATCAACCGGTCCCTAAAGGCGACGCCAATTCCACCGTGGTTTGGTTTAGCGACATTCCGTCCGCTGCCTGAGTTGGATCAGCTGATCGCACAGTTTGTAAGCGTTGCGTTAACTCACTACAGCCTAGCACGAATGCGTCAATGGCGCTTTGTTCATGCCGTCCCTGGGCGACGGCTTTGACGTGGATCCGGGTCGTCACGTGCGATAATACGTTCAACGAATGTTCAGGAGCACGCATTGGAACGATCCCCAGAAGTTACCACCTTGGCGGTCTTTTGCGATTTTGAGAACGTGGCACTTGGTGTTCGCGACGCGAAATTCTCTCGCTTCGATGTGAACAAGGTACTTGAGCGACTGCTACTGAAAGGCAATATTGTCGTCAAGAAGGCCTATTGCGACTGGGAACGCTACAAGGAATTTAAGGTTGCCTTACACGAGGCATCCTTTGAACTGATCGATATTCCCCATGTGCGACAGTCAGGTAAGAATTCCGCCGATATTCGCTTGGTCGTAGACGCCCTCGATTTGTGTTACACCAAGGCTCATGTCGACACCTTCGTGATCATCAGTGGTGATTCTGATTTTTCGCCCCTGGTCAGTAAGCTGCGCGAGAACAATAAGACCGTGATTGGATTAGGCGTCAAGAATTCAACCGCAGACCTGTTGATCGCCAATTGTGACGAATTCATCTTTTACGATGATCTGGCCCAATCCGATCGCGATACACAGAAACGACGCGCCAAGTCGACGCGATCCTCGAAACCGGTGCCAACCTCACAAAAACCTGTTCTGGACCCCAAACACCAGGAAGTGTTTGAATTGGTTGAAGAGACGATTGAAGCGCTGATGTCCGAACGCGGGGCCGAGGACAAGATCTGGGGCTCCATGATCAAACAGACGCTGAAACGCCGAAAACCAGGCTTCAGCGAGTCCTACTACGGTTTTCGATCCTTTAGTCAGTTGTTGGAAGCTGTGGCCAAACATGGTCTGATTGAATTGAGCTACGACGAAAAATCAGGCGGATACACCATCCAGTTAGTAAATCGATAGGGAACACAGACAAGTGAGGCCGCATGTTTTCAGGATTGTTGACGGCATTTTGCCTTTTTGGCGATTACCCAAGACTTCCGTTGCTTGAAATCGGGGATCCTGTTCCTTTTGATGCAATTGATACGTCCGTCATGGTTTTTCTGTCAGAACATGAGATGGTCGACGAGTGGAAATGGCTGTTTCAGGGTGTTGAATATTTTTTGGGGGTCGATTCCAAGAGCAGAGTCAAATATTTGAGCACTTACTCAAGGACTGTCCTACCTCCTGAGGGGATCGGTGTGGGTGCCACACTGGAAGATGTTCAGAAAGTGAATGGCATCATCCGGGAAAGGAATTGGGAAGATTATTGGTATGTGATTGTTCTTCCGTCAGGATGGAAACTGGGTTTCTACCTAAATTATTCAAGGACAAATAAGGAGCCAAAACCGGAGGCCGAGGTAATTGTTCTCTTCAAAGGAACACCAGCAGCAACATTCGGTGGTAAGCATTGACGTACCTATGCCTTTCATTCCTTTGCTCGGTCGTGTAGAGAACGAAATATATATTTGAAATTTGATGGGACGGCCTATTGGAGTCTGGGCCAACGGGAAAAGAGACCAAGTGGATGCTCACCAAAATCAGAAACAAAAAGAAGCATTGGGGGAAATGATGAGAGATCACAGACGGATTGATGAAATATTGGACTTAATTAAAGAGATCTGGATGCGCGACCCCGATGTTCGGTTCAATCAATTGCTGTACGTCCTTCAATCCAGTTACTCCAAGCAACATGCGGGTTTGGGTCGAGTAGAGGAGAAAGACACATACGGAACAACACGCTTGGGTTTTGATTTTTTCAATTTGGAGGATAGTTTGTTTCTGAAACACTTACATAAAGTGGCAAATGAGAAAAAGAAGTCATGAGTGTGTCGGCATTCTTTTGGGCGTGAATTCTGCTTGGGTTTGGAAACGACGGCGCATGGCCACGAATGACAAAAAAGGAATGAAGTGTTGACTGGCTAAGAACAATGAAAACGGAGAAGAATCATGCGACCAGCCAATCTCTTGAAAATTGAAACTCTTAGCAACGATTGGAGAGATAAAGACATTATTCTTCTGCATGCCTGTTTCCAATTACTAAAAAATTGTGTTGAAGATGAAAATCTCCTGAATTGCCATATAGATTGGGAATACGATGAGAGGCACCGGCAAGCAAAACACGAGATTGAAGAACTGTATCAGTGGTGGGCTTCGTATGTGGAACCGCCGACCCTTGACGAAGAAGGCTACAATCATGAATCGGAGATGTTGAAACGATTAGTCGCGGTTAGGTGGGCTTGTGGACTTAAACCTGAGCCCTTTGATAGGCGAATGGCCGTGCCCTAAGTGACATCATGGATTTGACATGAGGGAATTCAAGAAACCTGATCGGGAACCGGACTTAGAAGTTGAGGCGCGTTTGTTTGCAACTGAGGAAGGCGGCCCTCGTAAGACGCTTGTTCAGGGTTGCAGGTTTCCGCAGGACTTTGGTCTCCCCAACGAATTGAATGATGGTATTGTCAGTTTGTTGGAATGCCACCCAACCAAAAGGCATATGTTTGGTTGTTAGCACCTGAGCGAAATCGTCACCGTCTTTCAAAGGGATTTGAGTACAGGATCTGGGATGGGCGGTTTATTGGGCAAGGTACGATTCTGAAGGTAATTAACCCCATCCTGAATAATGACGAGGAAGTTGTGGATGAATCCCACTTATTGGATCAATTGAATGTTTGTCTTGATTGATCTTGTCTCACAAGCCAATGCGGTGCAGAGGCTCCTAGTAGGGCTCGCGGATGATGAAAAAATTCGTTGGCTTCGACGACATGGCGACGTGGATGAAATCCCAAACCTTCCTCACGGCTATCCCAGGCATTACAGTTTCGTGACACCCGTTGGGAAAGAATGTGCGTTCTTCTTGCGTGGCGATGAGTTTGTTTTTCTAGGCGACCATTCGACATTCGTCGCACGGGAGTGAATGGGGCAACGTCGTCGCGCCAGAGGCGCGGTTTCCAATTAGCCCGGGGTTTCAACCCCGGGTTGGGCGTCAAAACCCAGGCCAACCCCGGCAGGGGTGAAGTAATATGGTCACCATGACAACGAAGGGGGACGTATGTCAGGAACCTATTCAAATCTCAATTTCCACGTCGTGTTCAGTACGAAAGGGTGTCGTCGCCTCATCATTCACGATTTGGAACAAGCGCTACACAAATACATCAGTGCGATTGTGAAGCAGAAAGGTGGCCAGGTGCTTCGTATGGGTGGCACCGAAGACCATGTTCACATGGTGATGCGCTTGAAGCCGGCGATGCCGATACCTGACTTGATGAGACAGATCAAAGCCCAATCATCCAAATGGTTCAATGATCGCCACAACCTGCCGGAGCCATTTTCATGGCAAGTGGGTTACGGCATCTTCTCGGTGAGCCAATCTCAATTGAATGAGGTGATACGTTATGTTGATCAGCAGAAGACGCACCATCGCGAGATGAGTTTCAAACAGGAATTTGCAGCCATGTTGAAACGCCAAGGCGTGGCGTTCGATCCTAAATATTTGTGGTGAACAAATCACCTCTGCCGGGGTTCTAGTGTGTTTTTTGTTGAGTTACCCGGGGTTGAAACCCCGGGCTAAATCCAAACAACCCCTGTCGGGGTTGACCAATTGATACGCACCCCTCCCTGCGGTCGGGAACCCGGGTCAATCGGCCAACGGCCTCCCATAATGTCCAATGATAACCATTTTGATGTAGCATTCCGATAGGCGAATTTTGACGCAATTGCGGTCTGCCAAGGAACTAATGGAGTAATCAATCAAATGAGGGATCCCAGGCGAATTGATGAAATATTGGTCTTGATCAAAGAGATATGGATGCGTGATCCAGACCTTCGGTTCAATCAGCTCCTATACATCCTTCAATCCAGTTACTCAAAGAGTCATGGTGAATGGGGGCGAGTCGAGGAGACAGACACATCTGGATTAACACGCGTGGGATTTGAATTGTTCAATTTAGAAGACACCGTTTTCCTTAATCATTTGCACAAAGTAGCCTCAAAACCCGAGAAATACTAAGGCTATATGTTTACAAAATTGATGATTCCCGCAGGGTATATGTATAAAAAAGTCGCGAACAAGCCGGCTGGATTTGACGTGGATGGAGTGGAAAGGATCTATTCGGTAAGCGGTTGTATCTCGGACGATTTTTGCGACTGGTTCAACCAGTGGAAGCACAACGGATATTGGTTTTTTGATGCACCTCACCTGATGCGGGAGATCGCCCAACAAAAGGGTATCGATCTGACCGGCATGACCCTGTTCTTTTACAAGGTGTTCGGTTATCAATGGAATGACGACGACAAATTATGGGACGTATTTGGGCCCGAGGAGTCGTTTCCCACTCAGGTAGCACTACCCCGGTCCACGAAACTGGAAGGATTTGATGTGGTCACCTATTCAGCCGGATCAGGAGCCGAACACTCGCCGCTTTCGTGCAACTACTTGGCGAAGAAGCTCCACGTGAATGCAAACTGCCTCTTGAATACCTTTGAAGAAGCGAAAGATCACATTGAGGCAGGCACCCTTTCTCACGGTGAACCGGGGCCCTACCGAATCATCGAAGTTCATCTTGTTGAAGGAGAACACCGTGCCATCTGAGGAAGCATTGATCAAGGCCCTGGCCGCGGCAAAGAAGAAACTTGCCCGTTGTGCGAAAACATGGTCGCGCGATACCAAGGGTAAATATGTCGCGGCGTATCAAGAGGTGCTCGAAGCTGAAAGGGCCTTGGCTTCAGAACGAGGCGAGCCACATGCTATTCCCATTGAATTTCCTCTGAAGTGGGACATCGGTGCACCCGCACCACTTGTGGTGATGAGCGATTATCGCAAGATACTGATTTTCAGACTCAACGAACCGGATCCAAATTGGGATGGCACGTACGTACATATCGTAGACACTTATGCGCCGATACCGTAAAAACTAGCGCTCGTCGAATTTATTGGCTGTTGTTCCCTAAAGCTGGGATCGCCCAATGACGAGGTGAATCACGGCCATCCCTTATATGGCAAAGGATTTGTGGGTTACTCTGCCTTGGAGGTCATGCATTCACCTTGGATCAAGGAGCTACAAGCGATAAATTCGGTACACGATCGATACAACCCTGCCTATTGGCATGAACTGCACCATTACATCTTGGGTTTTCACGACTCTACGTTCGAGTGCGTGGCCCGTGGTTTCAGTGTCGAAAAACTGGAGCTGTCGTTTTCAGAAGCGCTGACCAAAGCCACAAATCGAATTCTAGAGTATTGACACTCATTGGAGGCCCAAGTTTTGATACTTCATGCGTTGGAGCAAGCTCAAGAAGGTTATTGAGGAAGGATTTGCGCCCTCTATTGCCGGTCGCGTCACCTTATTGACGACACGATACCGGCACGCACACGACCAGGAAGGTAGGTGGGCCCTACTGATTGATGGCAAGGAGGTGGGCGGTATGGGATGTATTGTGGCTGACCGTGAAGAACGCGACCTTATCCAGAAAGCACGACTCGAGGAAGGTGTGTCCGCGAGTTCGGCTCAGGCAAAAGCTATGGCCGTCCTCGCTGAAAACGGCAGGCACACCTTGCCAATGTTTAATCATTCTGTATTTTCGTTTACCCAACTATCCATAAACGAATCACTTGATTCCGCAGACGCAGTCTTGAAGTCGCTGGCCTACTTAGATCGCAGACTGGGGAAAAGACGCCTGGCCATTTTGTCTGCCAGTCCGCCCAAAACGTTGATGGAACGTGCATGTTTGAGCTTAAGGCTGAATTCAGAGCGCATCTCAATTAGCTGGGCCTAGGCGACATTCAACGTCTGTCGTGAAGGATTACTGACGTCGATATCCAACTTCTTGATGCCGCAATGGGATTTATGAGGCCGTAGGCCGATTGACCCGGCAGCCCACCCCGATCCCGACACAGTCGGGTGAGGGGTGGGTTACAATAAATATTTGCGAGAGCCCAAAGCAAAGTGGCGGGCGACTGACATCCTCTATGGGACACAAGCAAATCGTCATGGATTTGAATCTCTTGCTGTGCTGCAATGTCTTCGCGCCAGAGGCGCGGTTTGTAATTAGCCTGGGGTTTCAACCCCAGGTGACATGGCAAAAACCCTGGCCAACCCCGGCAGGGGTGGCATGATCAAGATTTTTAATATGGATTAGGTCGCGATATGGCATCCTCAGTGCTTTGGTATCCCTCTTTTTGCCGTTGAACACATCACCCCTGCCGGGGTTCTAGTGTGTTTTTTGTTGAGTTACCCGGGGTTGAAACCCCGGGCTAAGCTCAAACAACCCCTACGGGGTTGTGTCCATTCTTGGGACAATCACCCTGGATGTTCCAGACCTATTTGATCTTCCCTAACGCGTTGTGGATTTCGTCGAGTAGGGGATGGTGTGGAAGCTTGCTCTCTAACAGGGTATGCGCTTTGGTGAGCAGGTGGCGGGCCTGTTCGTAATCTCCCCGTTGGGCTGAGACCTCAGCACTTAGAAACTGGGCTTGGGCGCGTTCCACGGTTCCAAGGACATCCCATTCGAGTTGTTTCAGCACCTGTTCACAGGTATTCAAGTCGCCGTCGTGCAGGGCCGCTTCGGCCTGAATGAGTTGGGTTTTGGCTCTGTTTATACCCGTTATTAATTCGGAAAATCGCTCTTCGTGCAGCGTTTCGAGGACCGGTGTCGCGTTCTGGTCCGTTCGCAGCATAGCTTTGGCTTTCAGCAGTAGTGCATCGAAAAGGTAACGGAGGTGGGATTCGGCTTCGAACACGGGAATCGCTTCGCCCAACACCTCCATCGAACGGTCCATCTTTCCGGCTTGTTGCAGGGCAAAAGCGAGGTTCTTTTGGTCGAGCGCGGTATAGATGTTGGTTGCTCCGTAGTTGGTGCTGTTATACGCCACCACTTCCTCCAGCATCGGTATGGCGCGTTCTGTAATCCCGCAGTAGGCCAATTGTGCGGCCAAGTTGGCTTTGTAGATCACTGTGTAAGGGTGGTCTGCACCTAACTCGTCGAGATGTTTTTGGAAACAGGTCTCACCATACGGAATACTCTCAGCGAAGCGCTCCATTTTGTAAAGGGACACACTCAAATTGCCGGCCAGGATCCAGCAGGTGGGGTGATCTTCGCCAAGTGTTGACAGAGCACTTGCAAGGCATTGCTCCAGCAGACCAAGTGCCACTTGGTTGTGCCCCAGTTTCTCATGCGCGACTGCCAACAAGTTGGCCACTCGAACCCAACGCACGGATCCTTGCCCGAAGGCGGATTCGGTTTGGGCCAGGGCCCGATCTCCCATATCCAACACCTGTTGATGATGGCCCTGATTGATGAGCACACCCATCTTCACACTCATCGCGGTGGCCTGCAGTTGTGGGTCATCCGGTTGCGCATGCATCGCTTGGAACGCCTCCTCCACGAGCGATGCCGCATGTTCCAATTTCCCTTGATGCAAATACAAATCAGCCAACTCAACCTTGGCCCGGGGAATGAGGGCAGGCTCTTTTACTGCGATCACCTGGTGGTAGGCTACTTCGGCCTCCTTGTATTGGCCTTGCTTGAAACACAGCTGTCCTTCCAACAACGCCACTTGTGACGTTTGTTGAGCAGAAGGTGTTGGGATTTGGGACAACGCCCATTGCGCCTGTTTGAGCAAGTCCGATGCACGATCGTATTTACCGCGATTGGTTTCCACTCGGGTGAGTAATCCAGCCATGACCAACTGAAGATCAGGCTGTTCGCGAAACCGTGCCACCCAAAGGTCACGACCTCGGTCCAGGATATTGTCCAATTGTGGTTCTTTGGTTTGATAGGGATCGTCTGACTCGAACAAGTCCACCAGGAAGTCCATGGCAGCCGATGCTCTTTTGGATTCCCGCTCAATGCGAGCCGCGTTTTCGAGGATGATTTTTGATTGGTTTTTGAGCCTCAAGCCTTGCCAACCGGAAACCATTCCGGCGACCAAAACCATGAGCCATAAACCCATCACGACTACGGCGCTGCGATAATTGCGCTTCAACAATTTCAAGAGGTTGTCCATGGGACGACTCACAGCGTATTGCAGGGCACGCCCCTGCTGGAAACAGGTGAGATCGGTCATAAGAGCCTGAACTGTGGCATAACGATGTTTCGGGTCGGGCTGCAAGGCCAGGTTGATGATTCGGTCCAGGTCCCGCTTGAGGTGGGACGATCTAATCCCGGTAGTGATTTGCGATTGACTGGCCAGGGGAGCACCGCCCTCTAAGGCAACCAAGCGCGCGGAGGGGCTGGTTGTGGATGGGAAGGGCCGAGAACCCGTGAGCATTTCGAACAACACCAGACCAAGTGCGTAGACATCCACAGCGGTGGTCAATGGCTCGCCCTTCAGTTGTTCCGGAGCGGCGTAGCCCACGGAAAAGGGACCCAAGGGAATTTGGGTCAGGCTTCCTTGTTGGGGTTCTTCTTCAATCAATTTGGCAACCCCAAAATCGAGGATCTTTGGCACATCGTTGGGTGTGACCAGGATGTTCTCCGGTTTGATATCGCGATGGATGATCAGGTGCTGGTGCGCATAGGAAACCGCTTCGCAAATTTTCAGAAACAAACCCAAACGCTGGTCCAGCATGTGCGTCTGTTGGTTGAGCCACTCGCGCAACGTCATTCCATGAATGCGTTCCATCACGAAGTAAGGGACATGGGTTTCTGGACTGAGGCCTGCATCGAACAAGGTGGCGATATAGGGGTGTTGACACTTGGCCAGGATTTGCTGTTCCAGCTCAAATCGCTTGCGCGTGACAGCAGAAGTGAGTCCGAGGTGTATCACCTTCACGGCAACTTCCTGCGTTGTGGTTCCCACTTCTCGCGTGGCTTGATAGACCGAACCCATGCCACCTTGACCGATGAGTTCACCCATCTGGTAGCCCGGAATTTGGGGTGCCACTTCATGGATGGAAACGGGCGACAGCATGAAGTCCGATTCGTGGGCTCGCAACATGGACACAACCCAATCTCTTTGTGAGCGATCGGCTAGCTTCTCTTTGAGGAAAGCTTCTCGGGCCTCGGGTTCTAGTTCTAATGCTCGGAGGAAGGCTTCTTCGATTTCAGGCCATTGGTCCATGTGTCTTCCCTAGTTTCGCACCCAGCCAAGCGCGGCTGGTGGCCCAATGACGCCGTGCTGTCACCTCTGAATAGCCTTCGAATTCGGCGATCTCTTGAAAGGTGTATCCGCCAAAAAAGCGGTACTCCACCACCTGGTGGCCCATTTGATTAAAGTGTTTGAGGTCGTCCAAGACTTGGTCGATTTCCAACAGTTCCTCCCAATTCAGGGAACCCTGAGGTTGCGTGACTTGCACTTGGGAAAGTGGTTCGGGCTTTTGGCCGGCACCGCGTTTTTCGCGTTGCTTGGCTTTGGCGTGGTTGACCAGGATGCGCCGCATGACCATGGCAGCGATGCGATAGAAGTGTTGGCGACTTTTGAAGCTGGCTTGTTTCTGGTTCACCAACACCAGGTAAGCCTCGTTCACCAGGGCCTGGGTATTCAGAGTGTGTTCGGTCGATTCGCCCTTGAGCAAGGTTTTGGCGATGCGTGACAGGTAATCCGACACCAGGGGATAGACCTGGTCCAGGGCTTTCTTGGGGTCCTCGTCCCAATGGTTCAGCCATTGCGTCACAGTTTCTGGATCGCCCACGGGGTCTCACCTGACTAGAAGAATTCAAAAATCCTAACAGGCGAGCCAGGTGATGTCCACGTGGGTGCAGGCGATCAGAACGTAATAATGGCATCGATTCCGAATAGGGTCTGCTCCTGCTCTATGGCCGGTCCACCTTTGTCATTGATGGGTTGCCACGAAAAGGGCTGCAAGTGCACCCTGCCAATCGCACCGCAGTTCACCAGGATCGAGAGCGCTTTGCGAAAGGCGATGGCACTATCCAGGGAGAGATCCTGGGTGCCAATGAAATTGGAAACAAACACTTCTCTTCGTTTGGATGCTTGAACGGTGTCATAGAGCGAAATCTGATGGTCTTCCGGAATGGCGATGACACCGGTGCGGTCCATGGTCAAGTGAGCAGGACGATTGAGTCCGTCCATAAGGAGGGATGTCAGCTGGGTTTGCGTATCGAATTTGACCAGCAGCCCATCACCAAAATCGCCGAGGAATAGGTTGCCTGAGTCGTCTGCACAAATCCCGAAGGGATCGGTGAACCCAGACGCCAACTCCATCGGCACCTCGTTCTTGATCTGAATCACGCGCCCGTCACCGCGGGTGGTAACCGCAATCCCCTGATCCAGGCCAAGTTGGGGTGCCATCCCTTTGGGAAAGGGGAGATTGTCTGCAAGCACCAGAGGCGTGCTGAGGCCTTGGGCGTCCGGTACCAGAGCTAGAATCCGCCCCATAGCTGTGTGTTCGGAGACCAACAAGATTCCGTCGTGAAACGCCAAACCTCCCGGCTTGGTCAAGTTGGCGACCACCGATTCCTGGCCTTGCGGGGTAATCGCAATCACCTGGTCGGACCCATTCTGACAGGCATAAAGCGTGCCTTCCTCAAAGCGCTGCGAACCGTTGTATTTGAGGACTGTTGAAGATTGAAATAGGACGCCGTTTTCTTCGCCGGGCCGTGTACCTCTTAACAGCATGGCCATGCTGGGCTGGCTACATACCATGCGAATTTGTGAGCCGGGATTGTCCTGAAAAATGGCGTCAAGAACCAGCAGATACTTGGACTTGGGCGCTACAGTGGTAGTTAGTGTGCGTATTTCACTCGTTTCACCCTGGCTGTTTATTTGTACGGCACGGATGCTGGCTGTTTGATCTCCCAGATTGATTAGGGCTAGCCCATCGAAAACCCGGTCCCATTCGCCTTGGTACAAAACGTAGGATTCACGGGGTAATGCGCCAGAAATACCCGTCTCATGAACCTGCGCGGATGGCCCAAACCCGCTTTTTAGTCGATAACTTGCGGAGACGAAACAGTCATCCGGACCATCAATCACCACGTAGGCAGCGGTGTCCTCAAAAAATGATTGGGCCTCATCCATCAACAGGCCATTTGCTGGGATTTCGATTTGGATAGAGTGGCCTACTTCACCTTCGCTTGTCACGGGTCGAAGGCTTAACATGGTGGGCGTATCGCCGAAATGGGTGAATGCCAGTTGGGTCTCATAAAGCGCTTCGACGGGCGTGATATGTGGCAGGATGCGCAGCGAACGGGGCACCTGCTGGGAATTGATGACATCGCATTCAAACAGTGTTCCCTCAGGTGCACCTGGGTAAGATCCGCGTAGCGACATCAGCCGAATGGGCTGGCTGGAATGGATGCGAAACTGGCTCTTGGGGATCTCGCTAAAGTGATCACCTAATACGAGCAGCTGTTTGTTCATGGGTGCAACCTGGAAACTTAGGCTGGCCTGAATAATGGAGTTGTTTGCTTGAACATGGGTGATCGTGATGTCCGCTGGCTGATCGCTGGTATTGACAATCGCCAGACCATCGAACACTAAGTCCCATTCCCCAGGGAATAGGGCGAACAGCTGTCCACTCTTGGCCGATTCCTGAACCTGAGCGGTGGCGCCACCCGTTACCTGCCGGTAACCCACCGTCACCGTAATTAGTGGATGGCCATCAACCAGAAAATGGCTCACTTCCTGGCCGCCAAAGACCTCGTCGGCCGACATTTTCAAGAAGGGTTGTCCCGAGATATCAAGGGTGGTGGGTTGAAGAGGTTCTCCATTTTGGGTATAAGGACGCAGTGTGATGGACGTCTTAGCCCGAGTCACGTTGTTGCAAGTGATCTCGGTCAGAAACCCACCTCCGCTGCGGGTGACGTGGGGGATCATGCGTAGGTTGATCTGAGCCTGGCCAAGCCAGGACGTAAGCAGAATCGTTAGGATGGGTGTGAGTTTGCGGGTCATAAGCGTACCTCCGGTTGGTCGTTGTTCTTTGACGCAACAAAACGAAGCAAAACCGATCAAAATAATGTTGGTTTCGTATTGATTTCCATGTGGCATAAGGCAGGGATTATGTTGCGACAGGCGCAATCGTCAGATATTGAAGGCATTCAACGCGTGAGACACGCGGTTCGCGAGAATCGTTTGATCTCGAGCGTGATCTCCGATGCCGAGGTTCTGGAAGCCATTGAGAAGACCGGTCGCGGCTGGGTGGTCGAGTCCGACGGCGAAGTTGTGGCTTTTGCCATCGGAAATCGCATGACTGGCAACGTGTGGGCCCTTTTCGTGGATCCCGAACACGAAAGCCGTGGGTATGGGCGCGCGCTGCATGATGCCATGGTGGCCTGGTTATGGTCCCAAGGAATGACCAAACTGTGGTTGACAACCGATCCTGGCACCCGTGCACAGCAGTTTTACGAACGCGCTGGCTGGCAATTGGTGGGACTTACCCAAAGAGGTGAAGTGCGTTATGAACGCTACCGATGATTGTGCTTGATGTTTCATGGGACAAGGGTATCGGCCCGTCACACCTTGACGGAGGTGAAGCTCGGGCGTAAAGTTAAACTTCGGATCACATTGGCCCTAGGGATAGTCTGAACGATCTGGCCAGCAGGAGGCACGGTTGATCAAATTGCCGAGAGTGTTGGCGGGTTTGAGCGGCCTTCTGTTGCTGACTGACGCCTATTTTCATGCCACAGGCGCTGGGGCTGTTCGAGATGCCCTGAACAATGCTGAGGTCGTCACTTTCTTTGCTGAAGCGCTTCCGGTCATCTGGCTGTTCTTTTCCTGGCATTTGGTAGTGATGGCGATGCCTATGCTTTGGGCGGCTATCGCCAATCCTGGTTGGTTCATGCCAGCCGCGATTTTTTGTGGTGTGGTTGCACTGGGAGACTTCTTTTGGGTATACAGCGTGGCAGGCTGGTTTCCGGGGACACTGATTCTGCTTTTGGTGGTCGTGTCATTAGGCATCACAGCCTTCCTACTTGGATCGGCAAACATTGCCAAAGAAAACTAGCTTGTTTTTGCAACCCTATCGGGTCGGTTACCTGACTCACTTGAAACGCTTGGCGATCGCTACCAACACACCGAACAGGTAGGCAAGCGTTAACAGAGAAAGCGTACCTCCTGCAAATACAGCGAACTTCCAATTGGAGACGCAGGTAAGTTTGAGTGATTTTGCGCTTGGATCTGCAAGAAATGCCTCAGCCTGAGACAGTTTGTCGTTGATATTGACAGGGGAGACCGACACGTCGAATGTTCCTTCGGGGCTCTGAACCACCAGGAAAGACTCGTCCTCGGATTTGACGTGATGGGTTTCTCCGGGTTTGCGCTCGTAGGTGCCTGCATGGTGGCGAGTTCCCACGTTAGCCACGTTTGTTTGTGATTTCGTGGCATAGGGAACGACGAAAAAGAAACAGATTCTTGCTGTCGCGGTCACCGTGTTCTCGTGGCGTTGAAAGCTCAAGTACGTTACAGGGGCCACTGCAGTTACAAATGCGGGCAAACCCACGCAGCAAAGTGCTCCCATAAAATAGGCGAATGGACCATTTTGCTGCTGTTGTTTTTTGCGGTACTTGCTCATGGGTCTATCTCATTTGGATGGTGCGATCGTTAGATTGGTTGCATTGAATTTTAGGCGACAGCGGCCAGAGATGCGAGTAATCTAGAGAACCTGATGCTGATCTGTTTTCCAGGAGGCTTTTTATGTGGATGATTTGTTTGCTGATGGTGGGTGATCAGACGGCGGAACTGCGAGACGCATTGATGAGGTTTGACATGGATCGTGTAAGCCAAATCATCCAAGCGCCCGACGCATCGGTACCTGCACAATTGTTGGTCGAAGCGAGGGTGTTGCACGCCGTGGTCGATCGCAGCGTAGCCGATCATAATGCCTTGATTAAGACGTTAGACACGCTCCATCAGCAAGTGGCCAGAGGCGAATACGACTATGAAGTGGTGCCCGACGAAGAAGTCCCCTTCTATTTCGAAGTCTTGAAGGCGCTGACTGCCTTGCACTTGAAAAACGATGTCGCATTTGAACAACACATCAAGGAAGCGTTTTGGCTTCAGCCACTTGCCGGTCAAATGCTGTCATCGATGATCGGTCTCTACAAGTCCGAGAAATTCATGTCAACGACGCAGATTCACCTGAAGGATACCTTGGTTGATGTGGATGGCAATCCAGTGGTTCTGGCTGATCTGATGCAGGGCAAGCGACTAATTGCCATTGATTTCTGGGCCAGTTGGTGTCGTCCTTGCCTGGACAACATGCCCACTTTGAAACAACGAGAAAAGGCTTGGTCGGACCGCGGTGTGTTGTTGGTGGCGGTGAATGTGGACGACAACCCCAAAAAGGCATTGCCCGTACGTGCGCAGTATCAGTTTTCGTTACCTTGGCTTTATGACCGCGACAAGAAGTTGAGCGAGTTGTTGAATGTAGATTCGCTGCCCAATCTGGTGCTGGCTGATGCAGCCGGAAAACTGCTATTTACTGGGCACCCCGAAGATCCACTCGTGGAGGGAGTTCTAGACGCACATCTCCATTAATTTCATTGCGTTGAACAGAATTCAAAATCAAGCGCGTAGCAATGTTTTTGATTGCGTATAAGCTTTGGGGTCGGGGGTATTGATGACGCGTAGGAAACGCGTAATAACCTGGATGATTCGAGCTGCGATCATAAGTGTTGCTGGGATCGTCGTCTTTCAACTTGGATTACATCCCGTAGTTTATCTCGATTCGGAATCGGGATTGATGCTGCGAGCACCTCGGATTTTTCGAGCGGTTTGCGATCCGGCGGGCCAGTTTAAATGCCACTTGGCGTTGCCATGGGACTTAGGATCGGCGATTTTGGTCACCCAAGACTCATTCGGATACGATGAGCAGACCATCGTGCATAGCATCTGCGTCCAGTTGCAAATGGAACCGGAATTCAGGCTGAAGGATGTGTGTGCGTCTCGTTTGGGTGAAACGCGTGGCATTCGCCTTCAGTACAACAAGGGTGAACAGCAGTCGGCTTACCAATGGCACTTCTTTCACAATGGCCAGCACCTAATGGTGTACCTGGCTGGCGAACCCATTGGCGTGGCCATCGGTGGTGTTTTGTTGGAACGCGCGTTCTCCAAAGCATCATTCACGAGGGGCCCGCATGAATACCCTGGATTTCTGGAAACACCTGCAGATCTAGAATCGGGGCGTATCATGACTCTGTTTGGTGACGTACCTGTGGCGCTCACGGAGCAATTCAACACGTTATTTTTGGCGGATGCTCCCTTGGAAGCGCTTGATGAATTGCTAGCTCGTGGTGCAAACATCAATGGATGTTCGAAACGTGGACTCTTGCTTACGGCGCTTGAGCGCAATGATCTGGAACGTATTGAATGGTTGTTGCTACGGGGCGTGGACCTAATTTCGGGTGACAATTGCTACCCGAAGGCGCGCGCATTTGTTCAGTCGACCCAAGCCCAAGAATTATTGGTGCAGTATCTGGTTACGGATCCTAGATACCGCGCAATTCAAGTCATTGGGCACGAATCGATGACTTGCCAATTTGAGTTCAATCGAACGGATGACACGGCTATCCCAGATTAGAGTTGGAAGCAGTCATTGAGGTAACTGGACCGCATTCACATCGATTATAATGTTTGTTTGGGTAACAATATCAAAATAGCTGGACGTCGAGTGGGATAACATTTATCAAGATTGGAGTGCAGTGATGTGGATACGAGCGAAATGGGGTCTATGGTTGCTTATTGCCGGTGCAGTAATGGCACTAACTGTGCCATTCGTTGTGCATCGTGACGTGTACCGTGATGCGTATTCTGGCCTTGTTTTGAAGGTGCCCTACGTGTTTCGTGCTGATACGGAGCAGAACGGCACCTTTCAATGCCGACTTCGATTGCCATGGCGGTTAGGTTCCGCTCTTTTGATAAGCCTCGACGCGCCAGGATTTGATGAGCGAATCATTGAGGACAGTATTTGTTCACAGTTGATCAAAACGCCTGAACTCGAGTTACATGACGTTTGCGAAGCACAACTCGCCGGCGAGAAAGGCGTGCGGTTTCAATACGCGATGGGTGGTGAACCCGTGACCTGCCAGTGGCATTTCTTTGAGAATGGTCAGCACATTGTGGTCTATTTTGCCGGCAGTCCCATGGGCATGAATGTGGGGATACCAATCTTGGAGAGAGCTTTGGCAAAAGCGACATTTGTCAAACCTCCGAACCGACGTTCTGGATTCATGGAAACACCCGCACATATTGATACCCAGCGGGTTATGGCACAATTCGACGCGCACGTCTTGTCATTAAGCGATGAATTGAATGCTGGCATCTCTGACCGCATTTCCTTTGAACAGCTAGAGGCATTGATGTCACAAGGAGCAAACATCAATGGATGTTCGGAAAGTGCTGTTCTGTTGGATGCGCTGGAACAAGACGACCTTGTTTGGGTTGACTGGTTACTGGGCAATGGCATTGACTTGATGGTAGGCCAGAACGCATATCCTCGCGCACGTAGACATGTTCGGTCCGCTGAGGCGCAGGCTCAATTAGACCATTACTTGGCTAAAGACCCTCGCTACCGGGCACTTAACGAGCTTGGCAATGAATCACTAATGAGGCAATATGAGCGGGATCTGATCATGGAGGATTGATGTTTCAGAAGGCAATTGTCAGAACACCAGGGCAAAGCATGGTCCAAGGGATCACCACTGCAGAACTCGGAATCCCTGATTATGATTTGGCGCTGGAACAGCATCGGTCCTACGTCTATGCCTTGGAGGCATGTGGTTTGAACGTGACCATTTTGCCTGCGGATGAGCACTATCCCGACAGTACTTTTGTGGAAGATACTGCGATTGTCACGCGTCACGGCGCCATTATCACACGCCCTGGCGCAGAATCTCGCAAGGGCGAAACAACATCCATCAAAACTATCTTGGCCAGTTGCTTCGATGTGGTCGCGGAAATCCATTCCGGATCGTTGGACGGTGGTGATGTGATGATGGTTGGTGACCATTTCTTCGTCGGTCTTTCTGATCGTACCAATGCCGAAGGCGCAACAGCGCTGATCGACATCCTCAATCAATGGGGCATGACTGGATCCACCGTAAATTTGAACACTATGCTGCACCTGAAAACCGGTATTGTGTATTTGGAACGCAATCATGTGTTGGCGACGGGCGAGTTTCTCGCAAAGCCTGAGTTCGTACCTTTCTCTGTCCTACCCGTGGATGAGGACGAGGCTTATGCGGCCAATTCTATTTGGATCAATGACAAAGTGATGACTCCAGCCGGTTATCCAAAGACCAGAGCGCTCATTGAAAAAGCTGGATATGAAGCCATTGAAGTGGAGATGTCGGAATTCCGCAAGCTGGATGGCGGTTTAAGCTGTCTGTCGCTGCGTTTTTAGGTCACTTTTTCTTATTTCTCTGCGTGAGTTGATAACTTTCTTCCAACCACCTGCGCCATCGTTCAACAGGTATGGGCTTTTCGTCTGAGAATCGGGCGGTGACCCACTGACCGGACCCCACCTGATAGTCTTTCGGATGCTGTTGTGCGAGCGATTCGGCTTCTGCACGAGAATCGGAGAGTTTGAACATGGCCTTGTGCCGACCGCCTTGCTCGCCGATGAAGAGGAACGCTTTGCCACCTGACTTGAACGAACTCTGGGTGCAAGCTGTGCCTTCATCCACGTTCGGATAGCTGCAGGCACGGTCTCGGATCGGTTGGGTCGCGTCAGTCATGGTTCCTCCTGTCTCTATTTAACCGTAGATGCGCCAAACAAGCTGCAGAAATCTCGGAGAGACCATGGATCAACTGACGACGGGTGCCTTTGGTTCGGTCTTTGACATGCGCTGTGGGTTTGATTTGCCCCATTGACGCGAAATGTGCCCAGTGTCAATATCGGAGTATCTACTCATAGAGCCAGTTAGGAGGCGATCATGATCTATGCTCACGCTGTTCTTGTAGTGTTGGCGATGACAGATCCCGGCCTGATGGCCGGGGAACCTCAGGTGAGCTATGAGACCTATTTGACGCCTCATGACCAAGCCGACAGACTGAGTGGGGGTGTTCGGCTGATTCCGGTGGAAACGCCCAAAGGCACGTTTCGCGTGTGGACCAAACGGGTGGGCCACAATCCGCGCATCAAGGTGTTGTTGTTACATGGCGGACCCGGTGCCACTCATGAGTATTTCGAGTGCATGGACAGCTATTTCCCGGCGGCCCGAATTGAATACATCTATTACGACCAATTGGGCTCGGCCTACAGCGATCAACCTGAAGAGGCCGACTTGTGGGAAACGGCACGGTTCGTAGAAGAGGTAGAGGCTGTCCGCGTGGCATTGGGTCTCAATTCGGATAATTTCTTTGTGTTGGGCCATTCATGGGGTGGCATTCTGGCTATGGAATATGCGTTGAAGTATCCCCAGCACCTCAAGGGATTGATCATTTCAAACATGATGGCCAGCATCCCCGCTTACAATGCCTACGCCACAAATACATTGATGCCGGCCATGGACCAAAAGGTACTGGCTCAGATCAAAGAGTTTGAGGCGAGTGGCCACACCGAAAATCCCCAGTATATGGCGCTCTTGGTGCCACACCACTATGAACAACATATTCTGCGTATGCCGGTTGATCAGTGGCCCGATCCCGTGCATCGGGCTTTTGGTCATCTGAACGCATCTATTTACGTGCCCATGCAGGGTCCCAGTGAATTGGGTGCCAGCGGGAAGTTGGTTGATTGGGATCGCACTGCGGATTTGGTGAAGCTGCCCATGCCCACCTTAGTGATTGGCGCGCAACACGACACCATGGACCCAGCCCACATGAAAATGATGGCCGAGACGATACCAAAAGCAAGGTACTTGCATTGTCCTAACGGTAGCCACATGGCTATGTATGATGACAAGTCGACCTACATGAACGGCGTGATCCAATTCCTCAACGACGTGGATCAAGGTCGTTTTTGACCAAAACTGAAGACTTCCTGAGCCTAGTAATGGTATCGGCATTGAATAATGAAAATGTTGTCTCCATCGACTTTGAAGATCAGTCGATGTTCGCGATCGATGCGTCTGGACCAATATCCGGCCAGATCGTGTTTCAGTGGTTCTGGACCTCCGAGACCTTGGAATGGCGTTCGTTGAATGGCTTTAATCAGTTTGTTGATTCGGCCGATCTTCTTCCGATCGGTGTCAAGCCAATAAACATAGTCGTCCCATGCCAGTTTTGCCCAGGCCAGAATCACTCGGCTACCAGATCATGTTGGTGAGCTGATCCCGCGTTGACTTGAGAAATGGCTTGTTTGAGGCGTTCCCTGTTCTTTGGGCTGGCTAATAGATAGGCGGTTTCGTCGTAGGATTCAAAATCAGCGAGCGACATCACGACTGCGGATTCGCCGTTTTGCCTGGTGATCAATACCGGCTTGTGATTCTCGTTGACGAGATCCAGCGTGCGCGCCAGGTTTTTGCGAAACTCCGAATAGGTCATGGTCAACATACCTTCTCCTTTCATTGTACAGGTTATTGTACGGCTTCCTCGTGGGATTGGCAACGAGTCCAGTTAGCGCATGATGTGGAGGGGGCTGGCTTTTTCGTCCGTCCAAGTGACGCGTTTTTCGCCTGGGCTCTTTGCGTATCTCTGAAGCTCCAAGAAGCGGATGAGTCCTCTGTTTTCGGATATCGTGATCCAGGTGGCATCTAGGACAAGACGGTCCTCGTCCCCTGGTGAGTCAACGAAAGCAGTGTGGAATCCTACTTGGTCGGCATGGGCCTGCATCACCGGGGCGAGATCCAGGTAGCGGTTACTGATATTGCAGACGATGGCGCCATTGGGCTTTACGTGCTTCAAGTACACCTCAAAGGCCTCACGCGTGAGTAGGTGCACGGGGATGCTGCCCCCCGAGAATGCGTCCAATACCAGGATGTCAAATTCACGAGGCGCCTCTTGAGCGAGTGAGAGCCGACCATCGCCGAGGACTACCTCCAGTTTCGAAAGGCAATCTCGCAAATAGGTAAAGTGTGATTGGGCCAGGGCGTACACATCAGGGTCGATTTCGTAGATGCGGATCTCATCTGCAGCGCGACCATAGGCGGCCAATGTTCCCACACCCAGACCTACGACGCCGATACGCAGACTTTGGCGGTGCTTTTTCAGGTATCGGAATGATTGGGCAACACCTGAGTCTTCGCCATAATAACTCACCGCTTGTCGGCTTCGTGTCTCGTCACTGTATTGCATTCCGTGATACACGGCTCCATGACTGAGGGCGAGGTAGTGATCTTGTCCCTCTCCATTCTCTTCCACACTGAGGACGCCGTAGAAGTTACGCTTCATCGCAATGTTGCCGTTGTATTTGAAACTAATATCTTCAACCAACACCAGTAACAATGCACCACACCACAGGCACAAGAGGGTCCAGGCCCAACGGGTTCTTGCGAGGAATTGAGTCGGCTTGCGAATGGCAAGCCATAGCATGAGGATGCAGAAGGCTACGATCCCCAAATCGAGATCGAGAAAGCTATTGAATATGGCTGGCGCGATCAACCCTACGAACAGACCACCGAACACACCGCCACAAGCGATGGCCAAATAGAAGGCGGAGAGACCCTGAGCTGGCGGTTTGATACGTACCAATTCGCCGTGGCACATCATGCATGCAAAGAATAGGAGCGCGCACGATAGGGCGATCTGGTAGGCCACGGGCCACAGCGCACCGAAGTACAGCCTATATCCGAGAATAGTGAGGCAGATAAGGGAACCTGCCGCGAAGACGGGCGCGTGGTACCAGCGTCGGCGATCAAAGCAGAGTACGAAGCTCAAGAGATAAAGCGATAGGGGTAACACCCACAGAAAGGGGAATACGGCCAGCTCTTGGGTGATTTGGTGGGTGATTGCCAGCAACAGTAAGGACGACATGGCAGGCAGAGCAAACCAGAGGAGTTGTGGTTTTTCATGATGGTCTTGGGTAGGTGAAGGTTGGGGATTGTGGGATCGCGAGATCCAAGCACAAGCCAGACAAGTTACGGCAAACAGGACAAAGCCAATGCTCCACAAATCGCTCTGTTGTTGTCTGTTGAAGCTTGGCTCGAACCAAAAAGGATAAGTCATCAATCCCAGCAGCGAACCCAGGTTTGAGAGCGCATAGAGCGGGTAAGGTGACCGATCAGGGTAACGATTGTGAAACCAAGTCTGCAGTAATGGGCCGGTGGTGCTGAGCACGAAGTAGGGAAGACCGACCGTCGTGAGCAGAAGCCAAAACACGGCCAGGGAGGGGTTTTGCCATGGGTCAGGTTGCCCGCTGGCCGATGGTGTAATGGGCAGCGATGCAATGGCAATGATTAGGAGCAAGGAATGAAGCGCCACCTGCTTTCTTGGCCCCAAGCGTTGCGTCAACCCATGGGAATACCCGTATCCAGCCAGCAAGAATGCCTGAAAAAACAGCAGACATATGGTCCACATGGCTGGGGCACCGCCGAACCAAGGCAATATGAACTTGGCAATCAGCGGTTGCACCTGGAACAAGAGGAACGCGCTCAGAAAGACAGCAATGTGGAACAGTGCCATGATTTATCTTTGCATGTTTGTCTTGTTTTGAAACCGAATGACTTATTCCTGGATAAATCCCTCCAACAGCGGTTCATCCACCGGTGGCAAAATGTCCATGGCCCAATCACCGCCTTGCAGCCCGAAGTCACCTTTGTGAGCGTAGGCCGTGACGCGGTATTTGGGATTTGCGACTTCAATCTCGTCCGCGGGAATCGTGTACTGGATCAAGCTGCCATCTATCACCGCGGTTGCGTTGCTCTGATAGGTGGTGATCACACTGTTCGTGGCGTCGCGAACCTTGAGGGACCAGCCACCGGACGGTGTGTATTCCAGGGAATACCAGCGATCGGTGCCCTGATAGAGATCACCGGGGAATTGGGGTCCAGGTTGATAGTTATTGTTGGGATTGCCGTCCTGATCCAGCACGAGTCCGTACTGATAGTGCCAAACGGGGTCGTTCATAGGGATGTCAGCTTGCATCTCGTGGAAGAAGACGAACATTTCGCCTGCCGCCTTTTTGTCCGTGCGTGGGTTGTCGGCTTTGACCACCAACCCGGAGTTAGTTTTAAGCGGGACTTCCACAATGAATGGCACGAGATCAGAAGAATTGGTCTGAGGATTGTCGCCGTCCTCATCTTCTGTGTCGTCCACGCTGTTTTTGTTATATCGTTTCCCGCCGCGCTTACCTTTTTTCTGAACTTCACGCTTCAATTTGGGTGACTTGCCTTTTTTTCGTTTGTTCAGGAGCGACTGGCTTTTGGAAGTATCTTCGCCCAGAACCGTGTTTTCGATGGCGATCATGGTGGATTCGCCGACAAACAAAACGGGTGAAAGCGTTTGGCTCTTGAGGATTTGCCCGTCCTGTGAGAATTCCACTTGATAAACAGGTTGTTTTTCATAGTCGCGGTCCATCTCTGCTGTGAGCGGTGCATGAATATCTGCCGTGCTCCCGCCGTTGGCCGGAACATGTACCTGGCGCGTGACGGGCTCGTCTTCCGAGGGAAATCCGCCCACAAGTTCTTTGATCACGATATCGATGGTCGCGTCACTCGACGTATTGTTGGCGATTTCAATCGATGCAATCGCCTCGGTGGTTTCGGTGCCCACCGGTGCACGATAAGTGAAATAGGATTCGTAGGCTGGAGAAATCCAAAAGGGACCATTCGGGTCATCACAATAAGGATTGGACGTGATGTCGGGCGTAGAAATGGGGATGGCCTTGTTTTCCCACAGAACACCGATATCGGCTCCGGGCACCGTACCCCTTAATGGAACGATCGTGGAGGAAATCGGCGCGAGGATGATGAAGTAACTGGAGGGGTCTGATTCAAACGGCGTACCGCCATTTGGGCCACCCAACACATAGAGTCCCTTTTCGAAGGGTTGAATTTGATTCAATGCCCTCACACATGCCAGTTTCTCGTTTTGTGGTCCGTTAATTCGGTATTGTTGAATGTAAACGTCGGTGGGGAACAGACCCAAGTTCACGATGGCAATTCCGTCAAACACATAGTCCCAGTTACCTGAGTAGACCAGCCATACATTGCCAAAACTGTTGTCGGCGCTTACATGGGCGGGACTGCTGATGCCAGAAGTGGCTACATAAGCCGCCGTTAACGACATATCAGAAGAGGGTCGGTCGATCACTAGGTGTGAGGCATTGGTCACACCCAGGAGTGTCTCGGGGGCAAATGAAAGCACGGAACCGGCGTTCAGACTGGCGGTTCGTGTGGCGAGCTGCATGCCAGATCGGTCATAGGGTGTCAGATCGAACGTCACCTTGGCGCGCGATGTGTTCTCAATCAGAATCTGTGTTTCGTAACCACCTGCTGCGCTGGTGAAATGACTGGCGATGTAGGTCTCATAGGATGTAGATGAGGCTGTATTCGTGCTGTTTTCCCACAGGTATCCGATCTCGCTGCCCGGCGGTGTGCCGCGTAGGGCAATCAACGCGGTAGGCTGGGTGGTTTCAATGTCAAATGTAGTGCCCTCAGGGTCGCCAAAGGAACTTCCGGCCGGGGCCCCGAGCACGTAAAGACCCTTGGCATTGGGTGCTAGTCCCGTAATGGCGGTAAGTTCATTGATGGTCGAACCCGAGGAACTCTTCTGGCGAACGGTGACGTCTGTGGCTGCGTTCCCCAAATTGACGATGGCGAATCCATCAAAAACCACGTCCCAATTGCCGGGAAACACGCGCCACAAGGTTTTGCTCTCACTTGATTCAGTCAGATGTGCCGGGCTTCCATTCCCAGTATTGGTGGCGTAGGCCACACTGACGACTAGGTTGTTGTTGTCGGAACTCACTTTGAAATGCGAGATGTCCGTTCGGCCAAACAGCGTTTCGATGTCAAAGCGGACCGCAGATTTGGCACCCACGCGTCCACTTACAGCGCCGAGCGCCATACCGTTGTTCAGGTAAGGCGTCAACGAATAGGATTGTTCCGAAGCGGCGTCATTGTGAATGAGAACGGCCGTTTCGAAACCCCCGGCGGGATTGGTGACGTGAGAAATGATCCGTGTCTGTCCGAAAAGAGCAACAGAAAAAAATACAGCCGTCGCGAAGGCGATATGACGTCGCATGAGTCTCCTCCAAGTGTCCGTGGGGTTTGGTGTGTGTTACTTAATCATACGCCCTCAACGGCTAACTGGATCAGTTTTTTCCGCCTGTTTTCATATTTTGGGTTTTGGTTAATTGTGTGAATGCCGATATGAGGGTTGTGCCACAGAGCCCTGTTCTCAGAGGGGAAGATCTTACATGTATTGCTTCCTGGTATTGGCGGTGTTGATCGGGAGCGAAAGTTATCGGTTCCAAGCAGAAATCCATGTCCGCGCGATGGGCGAGAGATTCGGTGCTGTCACGTTGGAGACGCACGAGTTTCGCGTTGCCGATGCAGGAACTTGGACTTCCGTCGATTTCGCTCAAGCCGACAATGAGCGTGTGACGGTTCGTGAAGTGAACCGCAATGGCCGCAGTGTGATCAGTGGAGCTGTTTCCCATTTCTCACCGGATTTGCAGGACGCGTTTATTTCAGACGTGGTAGTTCATAGGGTGTCACTGGATTCAGTGAAAGCCGATGACGTTGTCCGAATCGTGTTGGAACGTACCGTGGACGATCTGTGCTATCTCCCGGCGTTTTCGGTCCCTAACATGGCAACCTTGAAGTCCTACGAAATTGCCGTTTTTCATGATGCAGACCTGGAAGTAGCATTTGAAGTTTCGTCTCTGGACCCTGATATCAAATTTGAAACCAACCACACTGATGACAAATCAACGAGATTCAGCCTGACGGATTTTGATCACAAGGTTCAGTTCCCTTTTTTTGCGCATAACGACTCAGTAACCACAGTGATCCCCCAGTTGAAACGGGGAGACGACGTGTTGACCTGTGACACACCGACCGTTTTTGGCGCTTGGTACAAGTCATTGCTACGTGACCTCCATAGCTTGGCACCTGAAGATCAAGCGTTTGCAAGGGCCTTGATTGGCGAAGCGACGGACCCACGGGACCAGATGACGCAGCTTTATCAATTCGTCCGTGATCAAGTCAGATACGACACGGATATGTCGCAGCAACACGCAATAGTCCCGCATGCGCCCTCTACAGTATTGGCAAAACGTTTCGGTGATTGTAAGGACAAAGCCTATTTGCTCTGCGCTTTGGCAGCTAATGCGGGGTTCGATGTGCGATTTGCGCTTGTGTCGACGTCTCCGCAAATGCCGTCTTCGTCTATTCGACCCCAGTTTTTCAATCACGTAGTGAACGTTTGGTTCGGAGATGACGGTCCGGTCTTTATGGACGCTACGTCAAAACATGCACCATTAGGAGAATTGGCAGATGCTTTGTTCGGCCAAGAAGCACTAGTCATGGATGTGATGGGTCACACATCGCCGCAACGACTGGTCATTGAACCACCAGGGGCGCCTGGGTTTTCTATCAGCGTGAGGGGGACGTTAACTCCAGAAGTTACCCACGGGGCCATGGCCCGTCTGGAAGGGGACTTCAAGTATGGCGTGATAAATGAAAAACACGGTGTGGTTGATTTTGAAAACATCATTTCTAACCTAATCACTTCCTTTCTATACAAAATTTCGGTGGACTATTTCAGGCAAGTCGATTCGGAACAATATCAATGTGTCGCTGACCTGGAACATTTTGTGGTGGTCACCAAACGCAAGTCCTACCTGCCCAGTGCCCCGTTTGTGATTCCGTTGGACGGCGTATGGGAACGGGCCGATGACCCATTTCCAGTCTTTCTACCAAGCCGACTGCAACTCAATTTGACCTTGGATCTGGAGCACAAAGGATTCAAGGCCAACCCCCAAGAGTTTGCCCTTTCCGCCGGTTCGGACATTGATTTTCGAGCCTCCTTGGATTCAGTCGATCAGGATCACTCCAAAGTGTCGTATAAGCTGCTGATTAACAAGAAATTCTGGGCGGTCGATGAGAAGCCAGTGTTGATTGAGTTCGCCCGAAACTACTTTCAACATAAGAATAAGATGCTGACGTTGGAACGAGGTGATCTGTGAAGAATGCTATGTGGTTTTCAATGACGCTTGCACTGGCTGCCTGTGCGCCGCCGGCTGTTCGCGTGACGCAATTTCGTGACTTCGCAAGTGATCAGACGGTTACGCCCTTTGATTGGCAACCCTATGCCGAAAAATATGAGGGTTCTGATGCTGTGATTTTGGAAAGCACCACGGATGCGGAACATCATGTGCACCTGGGACATGCCGGACAATTGATCAACTGGGATTACTTCGAAAACAGATCCGTGCGTTATGTGATTTTGGACGTCGAAAATGACGAATATGCGCGTTTTACGGAGCGCGTGCCCAAAGGACGCGTGGTTACGAATGTCAAGTTACGCGTGACGGCACCTGACGGACGTGTTCAGACGTACAGCAGCGCCGACATGTCGACGAAACGAGACGAGCACGGCCGAATGACTTACAAATTCATCTATCCTCAACTGCAGAAGGGTTCGGTTATTGAACAGCGTATGGAGATCAAGGAGTCGAATCCTGGTCTTGCGACGGAAATACCGGTTCAATTCAGTGTGCCTTGTGAAAAAGTGACCGCTCGATTCGCGTACCCCGCAGATTGGAAACATGCCCTGAAATCCACGAGCCCCGGTTCCAAACCCGCCGTGCAGCGGACGCTATCCACCGACGGCAAGACGGCGATCGTCACCTATCGCGCGACGGATGTGACACCCATCCACGACGAACCATTCTCACCACCTTTTAATGACATGGCCCAATACCTGGCGTTTGATTTTGAGTCCATTGCCGGTACGAAGATCTACGGCACTTGGGGTGAATTCTCTAAACGTATCTCAAAACGCTTTATCGACAATGATTCGCTATTTTCAAACCGACTCGAAAAAACGACACGCAACATCACCGATGGATTGGAGCCCGGTGAGGACAAGCCCCTGGCCATCGTTAAATGGGTGCAAGACAACATTGAGGTGTCATCTCAATCAACTACCTTGGATTTTGCCCAGATCCTGAAAAGTGGCAAGGCCGATCCTATGATGATGACGGGTTTGGTGGTGAAAATGCTTCAAACAGCCGGGACCCGAGCCCAAATGGGCCTGATCCATTCCGCAGAAGACGGCTACTTTGATTACGGCTTTATCAGCCCTAGCCAATTCTACATTCCGTGTGCTGTGACCTTCAAAGAAGACAAGCCCTATCGCGTGTTTTTTCCTTTTATTCCCCAACTCCCAATCGGGCATATTCCCGCTTCCTTTCAAGGGCAAACTGCACTTTTGTTCGAACAGAATGGCGCCAATTTTGTCAAGATCCCCTTACTGGATGAGGGGGGCGGCATGGTCGAAGAGCACTATTCAGTTGAAATAGAAGATAGTGGGTACCTGAATGTAGTCGAACAGAAGGTTATTCATGGTGCCAATGCGTTTGCGCTCAGACAGTTTCTCAAGGAGATGGACGAACCCGAAGTTGAAGAGCTGATCAAGGACCTCATTTCTTATGAAGGGGGTGAGGTGACCATCAACCGCAAAGAAATCTTGGGTCGAGACAAAACAGACGAACCACTTCGCTTTGAATTGGAATACCGCATTGATAATTTGGTCACTGTGACACCCGATGAAGTCTTGTTCGCAACTGCTGGATTGTTTTCACCCATATCCAAGACAAAAATCAAAGTCATACCGTCCGAGCGGACCAATCCGGTTCACATTGTGGACCCGCAACATTTTCGCAAACATATCGAAATCACGTTTCCTGATAAGTGGGTACTTGAGTCTCGCTTTGATCCTGTCACCGTCTTGAATTCCTTTGGACAGCTTCAAACAGGTTATGAATATGCGCCGGGAAAGTTTCATGCAGAGTTAGATTTGCGACTCAACCGTGTTCATGCGCCCGTTACCTCCTTTGGTCAATTGGTGAACCTGATCGGTTCTGAGGAACTGAAAGGGTTTGCGCACCTCGTATTTGGTATTGAGGGCGAATGAAACGGCTACAAGATGAGATCGCCCCGTTTGCTGGCTTGAACCACGGCGGATGTGCGATCACACACACCTAATTTGTCGAAGATGTGCTGGAGGTGCGTTTTTACCGTGGATTCCGCGACAAACAAGAGGCTGGCGATTTCTCCGTTGTTCTTGCCTGCAGCGACCAACTGAAGTACCTCCAATTCTCTCGACGAAAGAGGGGCATGATTCGACCTGCTTTGCTGCCAAAGTTGGGTCGCCACCGTGGGTGCCATGACTTGTGCGCCCGCTAATACACGACGAATCGCTGATCGGATTTCTGCACCCGATGTGTCTTTGAGCAGATAACCACTGGCACCCGCGTCCATGGCAGCCGTCACGTCGCATCCTGAATCAAATGAAGTCAGGATGATGAACTTAATAGGGAGGGATCTATATTCCTTGATCAAGTCGATGCCGGAGCCGTCTGGAAGCCTCAAGTCGGTAAGCACAATCTGGGGATGGGTCTTTGGAATCAACGCTCGGGCATCGGCCAGATTTTGAGCCGTACCCAAGATGTCGAAACCAGGCTGGAGAACCGCCTGTAGACCTTCTAGAAAGAGCGGATGATCATCCACCAGAAAAAGCGTCACATTTTCAGTTGCAGGGATAAGGTTGATCCTCCTTTGTTTCGGGGTTCCAACGACAATGTCGCACCTAGTGATTCAGCATCCCGCTGCAAGGACGTTAGACCAAATCCAAATTCGGAAGATTCTGGACCTTGACCATTATCACTGATGTCCAGGAAGATTTCTTGAGTCATGTAGCTCAGGGTGATCACCACCTCACTTGCCATTGCGTGCTTAGATGCATTGGTCAACCCTTCGCCAACTGCTCTAACGAACAATTCCAGATGCTGATTAAGAAGCGGTAACGGCTCTCCGAAGGTCTGAAATCTCAAGTCAAACGATCCCTTATGGGCTTTGACAAGACGGTCGATCTCAGACTCAAGCTTCTTATCAACCAGATCTGGGCGGAGGTTCCAAATACTCGATCTCAGCGCCTCGACGCTGGACCGAATTAGCTTGCTCGCCTCGACGATCTTCGGCTCAGCCTCCGTCGGTTGCAGGCTGTCAAGCCAGAGTGCTGCCGTAGCCAAATCTTGGACTACGTGATCATGAAGCAAACTGGCAATACGTTGACGTTCAGCTACTCGGGTTGCCTCTCTTTCGGCAGCTGAGAGATTGACCTGGGTGGCCTGTAATTGCTCAAGTAATATGCGTCGATCACGGCTTTGGGAAATGATCAAGTAGATGAACCGACCCAAAATCCATGCGCCGATGAGTGACGCACCCGCAATGGCCAACGTATGGAAGTAACCAGGGTCTCCAGGTCTCGAGATGAGATGCATCCAGTAGAAGGTGAACATTCCGGAGTAGACAAAGGCACCTTCAATGGGTAAAAGCACAAACACCATGGGATAAATGAGGAACGAGAGGAACATGTACCAAGGGTCGAGCCACATCAACAGTCCGGATATGGCGATACCTGTAGTGGTGTAGAGATAGGCTTGGAATCGATGTCTCGTGAGTCTCGGAAAAACATCGCGAAAGAGTAGCACTGCGTACCAAGCCGTCAATAGCAAGCCCAGATAGAGCGTAGGCTTGTGCCATTTGGCGCCCACGACAAAGACTATGACCGCGGCGCCGAAGACGTACCAGACCCTCATTAAAGGGACCCATACGTCTTCACCGAAGCGCCCGGTTTGCGTCATCTAGGGAGTCACTCGTTGGAGTTTCATCTCGAGAAAGGGATACCAATTAGATCCGTCGGGACTAAAATGGCCCTGTTCTATCCAGACGTCTATTGTGCTGAAATCAAGTGTGTATCTGATCTGACCCGAGGGTAGTTTGAATCCCCAGACCAGGTGTCCCTCCTCTGTTTTTTCCATGTCCCCGCCTACGGATTGACCAGACTTAAAGGCTTGGAACTGTAACGTCCCGTCTGATGTTTTTGAGATGAGCCCAAATGCATCATGAACCAGTACGCCTTGTTCGTCCTTTCCGGCTCCGTCAATGGCCAGAACGGAACCACCTGCTTTGACCTGAACGTGTTCTTTTACGGTGAATGTTTGGCGGGGACCGCCCTGTTGAGCAATCCATCCCGTTCCATGCCATTCGCCCACCATGTATGCCAAGTCAGAGATGTCGCCGATCATTTTGGGTTCGCCCAACACCATCAGTAATAAAAAAATCATGATTACCTCCTTGTAGGCGACATTAAATGACGAATCCTGTTTTCCTACATCCTCCAGTCAGTAGGTCCTCTATCCACCAGTTGGGGGATGTGTTGCGACTTTTCGGGCCCATGGACGGAACAGTCCGCCGTCCTGAAATTGAGTCCATGCCCATTTGAGCCAAACAATCAGGGACTTTGCCATCCACAGCGACCAGGCCAGCATCGCCAGCTTATAGAACCATATCGAGATGGATATGATCATGGGTTGAGCCAAAACCTGCGCACATTGTTCGGTATAGAACCGTAAGTTGGAGCCGTCGGAGCCATTTCCAGCGATTTGCATGTTGGGTGACCCCAGCAGACCGCGTCTAACCGCATCCAGCAACATGAGCAGCGCAACGAAGGTGACCAGCGCCAAGAAGATTTGGCACAGGTTATACAGCGCTGGATGCAAACGAGTGTAGAGTTTTTGTTTGGCACCAATAGCAAGTAGCCATGTGAATATGAAAAAGATAGAGATCGGCGATATCTGGGACACGCCTAGACCCAAAAGGAACCACTGGTAGTGTTTCAGGGGTGTAAAGTCCAGACGTCCCAGGATCCAGGAAAAGAACGCGAGCACCAGCAGAAAGGGCCAGAACAAGACTGCTGGGCCCATATCTGAACCCCAAGCATAGAGCGTCCAGCGCTGTGGCATTTCAACTTCAATGCGGTTATTGACTGCGCGGTCGCCCAGTACGATTTTGGGTACACGGTAGGCGGTCGTGATGCCTTCAGCCAATCGCCAATCCAAATCCACAACGGTTGTGCCGGGGGCGAGCTGTAACGCGAGTTCTTGACCGTTGAGTGTGTATGGTTTGGATTCGCCATTGAGGGTCAGGGACGGGGCCTCGGATTCTTCTGGCAGTGCGATGGTCATCCTGTCGCCGCGACTTGTATTGATGGTAAAGCACAGGTTCATCTGCGTGGACCTTCGGCCCGGTGTGAGATGAAGGCTAGTTTCACTGATCGTGGCCGTATCACCATCGACAGCTTTTGGTCGGGAGATATTCAGGACCACGGATTCGCCAGGCCAGGGCGACCATTCTGGCTGCCACTGCCCTGAGGGGTGGATAAAGTGCATGGGTGGTATGCCGTGGGTTTCCACATGCCATATGGCACTGGCATCCAATTGCCACTGTTCCAGGAATTCGGTGCCGTCACTCTTGAGCTGGATCTCCTGCGCGGGCTCCAGCGCGCTGCGCCAAGTGATTTGGCGATCATTGGGTGACATGTTTACGCGCACCGCATTATCTTTGACACGGGTGTTTGGGGTGGTGACGGTCTCCCCTGGAAGCAGTGGAATCGACAGTGCCGAACCCTCTTTGCCTTGGGAAAGGCGCAGGACTGTGGTCTCAATGTTCCAGTCCAACCCCAGCACGAAACGGCGGATTACCAGCCAATGGGAGGGAAACGTCTGCTGGTCGTAGCGTTTGTCCTGTTCGCGTTCTGATTGCTGCACCGTGCGTGTCAGAAGGATCTGATTAGCTTCTCGATCATCGTGTTCGCTGGACCAGTCGTTGGTGTTGAGATCGAGTTGACGGGGGGTCAGCCGGAAACTGAGACTGGCTGAGTCTCTTGCTGCAAGGATTCCAGAGACCGTGACGTCGTGTACACCCTCTGTCAGCGGAATCCAAATCCAACCTTCCTGCTTGAGAGCGCCTTTGATGTCTTTCCCGTCGATGGAAATAGCCTGAACCAGCCATAGCCCGTCGGGGCCGGGTAAGGGAACAGCCACGTCGCTGCTGGCATGGTATTCGAGCTGCCAGCTGAATCGCTGTTCCCGTAAGGAAATTTGGGCCCGATTGAGCGATGCGCAACTTGGGAGGCAGGGGTCTGGTTTTAACAGGTGCGCTTTCAACTGTTCCAGTAGTGCTTCGTCAGGTATTTGTGCCTGAACAGCAGGGGTGATCAGAAATATGAGGCATGGAATTAACATGGCGGTTGCCTTTTTTGGGATGGGGATTCGCTTAAGTCCCAAGAGAATTGCAATCATCACAAGCACCAACGCACAGCGTAGGAACGCGAGAACGGCATTCCAAAAAGGAGAAATCAGTACCAGTCGATGCCCTTCGTCGGCGCCTACAGGGCCATTCCATGTCATGTAAATTGAATTCCAGTTCCAATCTGGGATGCCTGGTCCTGTCTGTACCACGGCATTGGGGTCAATATTCACCTGCTTCATTGGTTCTTGACTGCGATACTCGAAGCGGTCGGCCATCTGTGCGACCTCTTCTTCAACCATGGCCATTTTTGATTCTGGGGGTACGCTTGGTGCGTATTGATCGTATCGACCTGTTCCGGAGTCGTAGTAGTTCAGATGGGGATAGATGGCGTTCTTGATGTTCCTGACTGAGAAGAAGAAGGCGACAAAGATCAGTAGGCCGAGGCTGGTCCACTTCCAGAGTCCCGTCAGTTTCTTGAGTTTGCCGTCAGGCAACGCACGAAACAGTGCTATGGCAACAAGTGTGCTAACCCATAGCCACAGCGGAGCCCCCGACTCATGGTACGTAAGCGCCAATGTCGCGCACATGATAACGCCAGCGCGCCGCCTGAAAAGATGGCTCGTGGCAAATGAGAGGACCAACACCAAGAAGAGATCGTAAAGCGTCCAGTGGTCTATCCACGAATTGGAGGCGCGGTCCACGCCAAAGGCATGAACGAGGGTCCATCCGGGTGGCAAATTGAGGGTGGTTGTTAAGTGGGTGGCCCCGGTATTCCAACCCACAGAAGGAAGAGAGGACGTACCTTCCTCAACTCGCAAGTCACACACCGCATCCAGCGCACCGTATCTCACTTCAAACCCCGGCATGTTGGATGCGTCCACAGTGATTAGTTGATCGGTCTGATCCAGTGAGGCACGTCCCAATTGATAGGGTGGGGCCACTTGCATGCGCCATGTCTGCATGAGCTGACCGCTGAGATGATCCTGCACGGTATAGCCGTGGCCGTCAAAATCCAGCCAAATGGTTCTGTTTACAGAGATCTGGTCAGGTTCCAGTTGCGAGGCACCACGGGCGTGTTCCGTGAAACCCAAAAGCTGTCCTGGTTTGGCGAGGATTGTTTGCAGTGATTTCCATGCATCGGGCATGAGTGTTTGAGTGGGGTCGATGACCGGCGCGTCGATGGAAATTTGGCGGATTTCACTGGCCATTTCAAAAGACCACGTTTCTTCATTGACCCAGAGTTTGGTCGCTTGGGGAACCTCAATGCCCATCAGGTGATCCCGAGCCAAGGCTTTGAGTGTGACCGTCCATGAGCCTGGACGGACCTGTAAATGAATAAGCCCTTGTTCGTCGAAGAAACTGGGCAAACGGCTATCGATCTCGGCGACTTGAAATGGATCGGGAAGTACGGGGCCAAGCACTTCTTCGCGATGTTTGCCAGCAATATCCAACTCAATCTGCGTAATCAACTCAGCGGGTACACGGTCACTGTATTTGCGATAGACGCGCATGGCGATGGCGTCTTGTTCCTCTTTGACCGTACTTTGGGCTTGGAGCCAAAGACGATATTCGTTGTCGATGTTTGGCGTGGTTTGTGCCGTACCGGGCCGAACAAGTCTAGTCCAAGAGTTTATGGGTGGGAGCTGGAGAAATGGTGGAGGGACTTTCCAATTGAATCGACCGGAAATTCTGTGAGTACCCGGCTTGAGCTTGACGCCGGGATTCGGCCCTAATTCGGCTATCACCAGTGGCTTACCTTCACTTTGAAGACTCAGGGGCCAATTGGTGGTGTTTCCTGGCAGGGGGATCGTGGTTTCCGCTGCAATCCACCATGTCTGTGTGAAGCTCGCGCCCTGTGCGTCAAGGGTGATCTCCAAGGGGCCAGCCCAGGCGCATGCGCGCTTGCTACCGTCGTCGTATGGTCCTGGGCACAATCGATCGGGATGATCACGTAAAACCCAGTCGACCCAAGGTACCAGCGGCTCCGGTACGCCGTCCTGAGCGTTTACCTGACAAATCACCAACAGCAACAGTGCATGACGCATATGTACCCCCGAATAGTTATGGACAACATAATCACGTTCATTGGGGTGAGGCAAGACACATGCCCGGAATAGGGTGGTATTTCTGTGAGGTTATGAGCCACGGTTGAACGTGTCATGCGCAAAATGCGCTTATCGGGAGATCTTATCCACGGTTTTTTGGGCGACGCCAAAGCGGAAGTTCTTGCGGTTTGTCAGGTACCAGCGAGCTCACACTGGACGATAGGTACGTGCCAGACAAGGTATTGATGGGGGTCATTGCAGATGTCGATGTGCTGATTGAAGTGTGCCAATGCGCGTTCCAAGGGGACTTCGTTGATTTCAGCAAGAAAGGCTGCATAACCGTCTCGCCATGCCTTGAACATCTCGATCAGATACTCGCGAGGGGTGTTAATGGTGTCGATAGACAGGTATTGAACATTGGGTTTCAAACCGAGCTCGATGAGGAGCTGAGGTAGCCTTCGTCCTATGAGCAGGTCTGTGTGCTTAGTTTGAGCGGATACGGCGCTATCGAGCCAGAACTTGCATGAGGGGAGGTGCATGTGATGCAGCATGCCGTAGTCTTCGGCCAGGAAGTATAAACCCTTACTCGAGACCCGCACCATTTCCATGATCATGGCGGCCGGGTCGGGTATCACTTGCAGGACGTGTCGGTTGATCACCAGATCAAAGTGCTTGTCCGGAAAGGGGAGCGGCCCCTCGTCAACAAGCTCAAATTGCAAGCCTGGCTGGTCGTGCCATCGTTGTTGGGCCTGGTGGATTCGGTCCTCAATCACGTCCACACCCGTCACGTCGTTGAAACCACACTCTTGGCCTAGTCTCGATGTGATGATTCCCGTACCACATCCCAAGTCTAGGACTCTTCGGGCACCTCGTTGAGGCCAAGCGGCCAGGATGTTGCGTTCCAGTGGCCAGATACAGGCGGCTTGGAAATGGAGGGACCGGCTCATGGATTCGTCGCGCATCATGGCGTCGTGTTGGTAGGTCATGCGCCATCATAGAACGAGCTGGTAGACAAATGCAGCCCTGTTGTGCTCGGATGGTTTGGTTAATGAAATGTCTGTCGACGGCCGAAATGAATCTTGTTCGACTCAATGGTCATGTGGAGGGTTTGATGCGTAAGCTTTTGTTGGTGTGGGTTATGTCAGTACCTGTTTTTGCTCAGCTCACGATTACCGCGGATGATTTTTGGCAGATTGGCGATGTCTACGAGATGCAGGGTGTGAACGCCACCAATTTGTCTGAGGGTCCCAAGGGCTCAGGTCAACACTGGACGTTTAACAATCTTGATTTCGATCCTTCCACGGACCGCCGGGTCGAGATGATCAACCCATCGTTAACCCTTCCTGGGTCTTCTTTCCCCACCGCTACTCATGCCGAATTCGAAGACGTCAACGGCCAACCGAGTTATGTTTACTATCGGGTGACACAACAAGAAGCGACCTTATTGGGTGTGTACGGCGCAAGTGCGAACGCAGTCTACCAAGACGGAGCCACATTTTTCCCCTTTCCCATGTCGTTTGGGGTGGAGGCAACGGACACATTTGCGGCTGAATTCATGGCCAACAACGTACTGGTACAGCGTACAGGTACCATTGAAACCAAATGCGACGCTGCGGGCTCGATGACGCTTCAGGGGGTCACCTACAACAACGTTCTCCGCATCGAGTCAGAGCAACATATTGAAGATATGTTTGCCGGATTCAGCACGCGAACGGATACCAAGTCGTATAGCTACTTCGTGGCTGAAGATACCCGCTGGCCTGTTTTCATCATCAATTACGTCGAGGTGGATGCCGGTGGCTTTTCTACGAGTACCAAGAATGCCTTTTATCGCAACGTTGGCACCACACCGCCTCCACCGACCAATGTGTTCACGCGGATGGTGCCTCATATGACCAGTCCCACTGGCGGCTTTGAGGCTGAGTTGATCTTTTGGAATGCTTCTGCTGCGCAAGGCGCGTTGGGCATCCGCGCACTCAGCAACACGGGCGCGAACCTGGGCGATGCAAACCTGACCCTTGCCCCCCGAGAGATCCGAAGGATCAACGTGTCGATGTTGTTCCCGGGAACCAATCCCACCCATTTTGGGTTGTCGGGTAGTGATGACATTCGTACGGTAATTGCCTACCGCGCTGCCGCTGGCGATGCTGCCACGGCACATATTGCTGAGGACGGTACGCACAGTAAGGAGTTATGGGTCTATCCCGGCGAGTGGGATTTGATATTCGATGGTATGGCTTTGGTCAATACGGGCAGCAGTTCGGCTCGAGTGACTGCCGAACTATTGGGCGGGAGCAGTGTGATGAGTACTGTGTTAGCGGATTCGCTGCCGGTCAACGGAAAGTTCATTTCCACATTCGATGCACTGTTTGCCAATGCCAGTGACCGAATCATGCGAGTAGCTTCGGATCAAAATTTGGCCGCTACCTTTTTGAAGGGTACCTACTTGGGGGCGCCACAGAGTTTTCTCTATGCCAATGAGGCTTACCCCGAAGTGGATAGCACGGTTGTGGATCGGTGGCTACCACACATCACGCGCGCGGGCGGAGGATTCACAACAGAGATCTTGATGTATAACGCTTCCGCAAGTACGCAAACGGCCATTGTTACAGGATACGATGCCAGTGGCACTCCGACATTTGGGCAAGGCGTACCGCTGATGCCGGGTGAGTTGCGGCGAACCGCAGCAAATGACCTGTTTGGTGGTGCCGATGTCTCTCATGTAGTGGTGCGTGGAAACGGCCGAATCATCACCACTGCTTCCTACCGTGCTGCAAGTGGTCAAGCAGCAGCTGCATTTGTGCATCAGTCACCCGAGACACCGAATGATGTGGTCGTGTTCCTGGGCGAGGAAGCATTGGTATTTGACGGCATGGCGTTGGTCAACGTGGGGAACTCAAACGCCAACGTGCAGGGGCAGCTCTTGGATGAACAGGGTAATGTTTTGGAAACAAAGACGTTTGATGGCTCATTGGTATCTCGTGGCAAGACGCTGGCGGTGTTTGCGGACGTGTTTACCAACAGCAACGGGTTTGCTGTTCGGGTGATTAGTTCACAACCCTTTAGTGCCATGTTCTTGAGAGGTACCTACCCCGGCGCAGATCCTGCCTTCCTGTTTGCAAACCCCTATCTAACCGCACCCTAACCAACATTCAGGCTCACTATTTGAGCCATTTGCATGCATTTTTGTATTCGTAAAGATAACAAAAAACTGTAGACAGCGCGGTTGTCCGGATTTATGTTGTTATTGGGAGGGATAGGGTGCCAGATCTCGTCGCGTTCAATGACGTTGTTGGTTACATCGAAGTGGTTTCATTTGACCGCGTGACCGAGGCCGACATTCAAGGGTCCATAGTCAGGATTGTTGAATTGAGTCATGAACATGGATGTAATCGGGTTTTTGTCGACGCGACCGGACAAAGTACAATGCCCTCTACCCTTGAGATCTTGAGAGTTTTTTCAGATTTTCCATTACACATCAAGGTCGCCATCTTTTTTCAAAAAGGCCAGGTCACTCAATCGGATCTCCAATTTGTGGAGACCGTTTCACTGAACCGAGACCGAATGATTCGCATCTTCTCAACCCGTCAAGCAGCGATTTCATGGCTTGTGAAGTAGTGCCGCGCTTGCCGTTGGTTATGCTAGTCTTGGGGCCCTGCGAACATTAACCAACTGATGGGTGGCATGACCAGTACGCGCAAACCATGGCTCCTGAAAGATTCGTTGATTTATGTCCTTTTTCTGTTGCTGCCAATGTGTGTGTACTACGCATGTGCGTCTCATGTTCTAGGCCGGCATGGATTAGGGGTCAAGATCTATTGGGCCGATTGGATTCAAAGTTACGGAACAATGATGGTCATTTTTGGAATTGGAGCCGGTGTTTCCGGCGTCTGGGCTATCAAGTTACGCCTCACCGAAAAAGAACGATTGGACAAAATCTGGCTTCGAATTGTGAGGCCGTATGCAACGCCAAGACTGTTTCTTCGGGCAATGGTGATCATGGTTGTCGATACTTTTTTGATTGTTGTCTACCTGTCTCTGAAACAATTCACGCCTATCCTCAATGACATGCTCTTTGATGATGCCCTAATTGCGATGGACCGTGCCATCCATTTTGGTATCGATCCCTATCCGGCTTGGATCTTGCCGTTCCCCCCCATGGTCGGCTTGATTCAAACCCTATACATTGGCTGGTTTGGATTGAAGATCCCAATATTCGCCTACTACCTGTTCAAGCCCACGGCAAAATCGGTCCATTTCTTTGCGAGCTACTTCTTACTCTTCGTTCTTGCGGGTTCGTTAGCTGTGGTTTTTCCTTCGTTGGGTCCGGTTTACGTGATTCCACACGAGCAAGTCGATGCCATTCGAGCCGATACAACTACCGAAGTCACTCAGAAGGCCGCGCTTCAATGGTATTGGAAGGCCATTCAGGACCCTTACAACTACGAGCGAAACCCCATTGGTGGATTGGCTGCATTTCCCAGTTTGCATGTGGGCATGGTGGCCTTAATGACAATCTTCTTTTGTCGCATGAGACGGCTTCGTTGGGTATCTTTGGTTTATTTGGTGATCATTGAATTTGGGTCCGTGTATTTGGGCTGGCATTATGCATTGGATGGGTACTTCACCATCTTATTCACGTTAATCCTCGTTTGGGCATTGGGGTTGGCCTTGGAGAAAGTCAGTGGCGAGCGCATGTTGAATCCCATTCAAGAGTTGATTCGCATGGTGAGAAAGATGTTTGGCAGGGAACACAAAGCTGCGGACGAACATTCCCGATGATAGAATCAAGGCACTATCCACAGCGGAGTTGAAATGAACTCGGTCCTGATCTGGATCCTCGTCGGCTTGGTTCTGGTGATCCTGGAATTCTTTTTGCCCGGCATGGTTACCGTATTTTTTGGGCTCTCTGCCTTTGTGGTGGCTGGTTTGGTATGGCTTGGCCTTGTGGACTCCTGGATGGGCATGATTGGGTCGTGGGTTCTTGTGTCTGCCGTCATGATCTTAGGCTTACGCCGACTATTGGCTCGGTTTATTGCAGGCGATCAAGAGACAGGCAGCGTGGATGAGGACGAAGACGCCTATGGACAAGTGGTCGAAGTCGTTTCAATCAACGATGCTGATGGCTCTTCGGGCCGAATCAGGTTTAGAGGTGCTGATTGGGATGCTGAGTCCATGAATGGATCTCTACGTGAAGGTGGATTCGCCCGAATCGTGTCGCGTGCCAATTTGAAATGGATGGTGGAACCCTATCAGGAATTGGAGGAATAGATGTTCTTTACGCTTGTCATCATTATTGGTGTGATTTGGTTTTTCTTGTCCAAAACGGCGGTGATTGTGCCCACCCGTTTGGCATGCGTCAAAGAGCGACTGGGCAAGTTTAACGCGGTGCTGGAGCCTGGTTTCCACGTTTTGATCCCTTTTGTTGATCGCATACATTACCGCCACGAGATGAGAGAACAAGTTTTTGATGTGCCGCCTCAGAGCTGCATCACTAGAGACAACATTCAGGTTAAGGTGGACGGACTTGTCTACATTAAGGTCATGGACCCGGTGAAAGCATCGTATGGCATTGAAAACTACGCCTTGGCTGCGATTAACCTCGCCCAAACCACCATGCGTTCTGAAATAGGCAAATTGACGTTGGATAACTCATTTCATCAACGCGAGGCATTGAATCAATCCGTGGTCGCCGAAATTGACAAGGCGGCCGACCCATGGGGCATCAAGGTGTTGCGTTACGAAATCATGAATATTACACCCTCAGACCATGTGATCCATACCTTGGAGAAGCAGATGGAAGCCGAACGGGAGCGCCGTGCCGATGTCACCATTGCGACGGCCCAAAAAGAGGCTGTGTCTACGATTTCGGAAGGTGAGCGCTTGGAGATGATTAACGTATCGCAGGGCGAACGTCAGCGGCGTATCAATGAAGCAGAAGGTAAAGCCATGGCCATTACCATAGTGGCTGAAGCGACTGCGGAAGGCGTGGCGCGAGTCGGCCAGGCTATCCAGCAGCCGGGCGGTGCTGAAGCCGTCAAGATGCGGATTGTGGATCAGTACCTGCAAGAGATGGGACGGGTGATTCAAAGCGCCAATGTAGATGTGGTGCCTGTCGAACTGGCCAACATCAAAGGCTTTTTCGAAGGTGTTGGACGTGTGTCCACGAACATTGCGGGTCAGGGTTAAGGGAGGCGGAGATGGGTGTTATTGACAATATTTCCGCGTTTGTTCTCGCGCTCATGGCGCTATGGATCATGGTTAAGTTGATCAAATCGGTACGAATCGTGCCACAAAGGTATGCTTATGTCGTGGAACGTTTGGGCAGGTACCATGCCACCTTGAATTCCGGCTTTCACATCCTAATTCCGTTTCTGGACAAGGTCGCTTTTCATTTGGACCTTAAAGAAGAAACATTGGAGGTGCCACCTCAAGAATGCTTCACGGCCGACGAAGTTCAGGTGATGGTGGATGGCGTCATATACATCAGTGTGACTGACCCCGTTCGTGCATCGTATGGCATCGTGAACTACCGTCAGGCGGCGATGTTGCTCGCCCAGACTACAACCCGCAGTGTCATGGGCCAAATACCTCTGGATCAATCCTTCGAAGAGCGCGAGTTCATTAGCGCAAAAGTGGTTGAGACATTGGAGCAAACGGGTCTGGAATGGGGCATTCGGGTTCACCGTTATGAGATCAAGAACATTGAACCGCCTGTCTCGGTGCACCGATCCATGGAGAAACAAGTTACGGCAGAACGGGACCGCAAAGCGATTGTGGCGAAAGCTCAGGGCGATGCTCAGTCGAGAGTGAATCGCTCAGAGGGCTTGCGCAATGAGTTGGTCAACCGATCGCTGGGTGACAAACAGAAACGAATCAATGAGGCACAGGGGCTCGCCAGTGAGATACGAGCCATTGCGGATGCAACGGCCAGTTCGATTGAGGTTTTGGCTCGAGCATTGAGTACGCCCGGAGGGATGGAAGCGATGAAACTCCAATTGACCGAACAGGCGATAGAGAACGTGGGTAAACTGGCCGATAGCGAAACACGTGTCTTGTTGCCAGCAGATCTGTTGGCCATTGACGAGTTGCTCAGTCGAATCGGATTGCCATTGCCGCGCTGATGGCAGAACTATCCTCACAAGAACGCGAGTTGCTGGCTCTGGTTGGCCGGGCTGCATTCGCCAACCCGTTTAGTGGGGAACGCCAGGACTTGGATACCCGCATTGCTTCTGCCAAGGTGCGCCGAGCTGAAAAACCCATCGTGGGTGCGATACATGAGTTGCGTCGTCAATACGAACTGATGGACCAACAAAAGCGTGCTCATCGAAACGCCTACAGCTTGGCGAAAGATAAAAAGTTGTTTGAGAATTTTGCCTTGTTCTTGGTGTTTCATGAACATATTGAGGACTTGGACCAATTGATCAAAAGACAAATGGCTCAACCCGACCGACCGCACACTGTGGGATTTGCGGCTCGTATGTTGGACCGCTTGAAGTCCCTGGGATTCAATCCCGACGAGTCGGCTCGATTCCTGGGCGTTTTTTATCAACTGAGGCGTGCGTACTTCTTTATCAACCACGCGTTAGTAGGGGCGAGCAAGTGCATGATTGCACTGCGTTGTCAGTTATGGAACAGCGTCTTTACTCACGACATGGACCTTTACAACACTTGGTTTTGGAACAAGATGGAAGATTTTTCCACTTTGATTGTGGGCGAAACCGGGACCGGTAAAGGCACGGCTGCTGCAGCGATCGGGCGATCTGCGTTTATCCCCTACGACGCAAGCATTGACCGTTTCAAAGAGAGTTTTGCCAGTGCGTTTACGGCCGTCAACTTAACCCAATATCCCGAGAGCCTTTTGGAGGCCGAACTGTTTGGATACAGGAAAGGTGCATTTACTGGCGCTGTTGAGTCTCACACGGGTTTGCTAGCCCGATGTAGCGCCTATGGGGCGGTCTTGCTGGATGAAATTGGGGACGTGTCCCGCGATGTCCAAGTGAAGTTGTTAAAGGTGCTTGAGGAGCGCAGCTTTACGCCGGTAGGTAGTCACGAAATCCAACAGTTTCGGGGTCGCATCATCGCGGCCACCCATCAAGACCTCCAGCAGCTGCGTGCGGAAGGGCGGTTTAGAGAGGATTTTTATTACCGCCTCAGTTCGGACGTCATTCAAATACCGCCTCTACGGCAACGCATTTCGGAAGACAAGAACGAGCTTGAGCTCTTGCTATCTCATATTGTGACCAGATTAGCGGGCGAGCCCAGCCCACACTTGGTGGATCTGTGCATGTCGACGTTGAAGCGCGATGTGGGAATGACCTATGAGTGGCCCGGAAACGTACGTGAAGTGGCTCAAGCTGTTCGACGCATTGTGCTCACATGTGAATACATGCCATCACGTGTCCATCCTGAATCGCCATCTGTGGTTCCAGACATGAACGCAACAGCCGTGTTGGGCTCTTATGCAGCGGCCCTTTATGAGCGCTACGGTTCTTATCAAAAAGTGGCACATGTGATGGAATTAGATCGCCGCACGGTGAAACGATACATCGATATCTATAAGAAAAAATGAGGAGAAGAGATGAGTAAACCCAGTGTGATATGCAAGATTCCCGGTGACTGGAACCTGACCGAGTTCATCTGGCTCTTAGACGCTCAGCCACCTGCTTTGACCCTGCGATTTCGTGGCGACGATGGGGTGCTTGGTCTCAAATTCATGCGTCCTCATGGCCTGGACAGTGCCTTTGAGTTGAGGGACTTTCATAGCGATGTCACGGTATTTGATATGACCGATTGTGGTGGGCATGCCAATGTGAAGGTTCATTTTTGGACTGAAGACTGTGAACAGGAATTCTGGGCCGAACGTGTGGATGAAGTCTGATGGGTATTGTCGTACACCATCTGGAACGGTCGCGATCCCATCGGGTGCTTTGGCTGCTGGAAGAACTGAATGTTCCTTATGAACTGAAGACGTATCAACGCCACCCAGAGACCATGTTGGCGCCGCCGGAACTGCGCCATATTCACCCTTTGGGCAAGTCTCCGATTGTGGTGGATGGCGATGATGTGCTTGCCGAATCGGGCGCCATTATCAGTTATCTGGTGGATCGACATGGTCGTGCGCTGAAGCCAGCTGACAACACGCCACAGGCCCTACAATTCAACTATTGGTTGCACTATGCCGAAGGGTCCTTGATGCCTGTGCTCCTTGTAAAGCTCATCTTTACGCGGCTGGAGCAAGCGCCAGCTCCCTTTTTCATCAAACCAATCATGAAGGGCATTTCGAGGAAAGTTCATGGTGCATACATCGATCCGCAAACCGTGCTTCACCTGGATCACATCGAGAGCCATCTGCAGAGAAACAAGTGGTTTGCGGGTGAAATGTTTAGTGCGGCTGATATCCAAATGAGTTACCCCTTGTTGGCGGCGACCGACCGGCTAGATTTATCGGCGCGCGCTTCGATAGCTGAATTTCTGCGGCGTATCAAAGATCGGCCGGCATTCAAACGAGCCATTGAAGTGGGTGGTCCCGTATCACTTTCTGGAGACTGATGCATGACCAAATGGTAATGCGTCATTTCAGCCGCGGTCGCGTATTGTTTTCATGACCACTGCCTGATTGGGAGGTTTCATGTCGCGTTGGCCGATATTGGTTTTTGTGTTTACCGCAAGCGTTCATTTGTGGGCTGGTGCCTGGGTACCCCGGCCCAAACAGATATACTTCAAGATTGCGTACAATGATTTGTCAGCCGATGAGCAATTCAATGCAGGTGGCGACAAAGTCAAGCAAGATGAGTTCATTGACCGAAATGTGCAGGGTTATCTGGAACTGGGCCTGCCGCACAACATCGGATTAACGGCGTCTTTGGCCTACAAGAACATTGAACGCGTCGCAAATCCTCGATTGGACAATAGTGGATTTGGAGATCTTGAGTTGGGCTTGCGCAAGTTAATCTGGCAGGGGAGCGGGGTGTTTTCAGCCGGTCTCACCGTTAAGCTGCCTTTTCTCTATGACCGTGACGACGCATTTCCTTTAGGCAACGGCCAGGAGGATTTTGAGCTCAAGGTCTTATATGGTCGAGGGTTCTCCAATTTTTATTATGGTTTGGAGGGTGGCTATCGATGGCGTACGGATGAGCCCTCTGATGAATGGCGGTACTTACTTGAGCTAGGGGGCTCTTGGGAAGCATGGTCTTGGCGTTCCAAGTTGGATGGCATAGAAAGCGCGAAAAATGGGGAACTGGGCGAGGATCCCACGAATCCGGCTCTGTTCCGTGAATTCGATTCGCTGAAAGTCGAGTTGACAGCGGCCTATCATCCCACCGCGAGACTGGGTATGGAATTCACCTACACCCATCCGCTGAGCGGTCGCAATACTTTAGCTGCAGATCAATTTCAACTGGGCTTCGTCTTCCAACACTGATTTACAGCCACAACCCCGTCAGCCCGGGCCATGATTCCCACCTGGCTTGTTGTTGGGCCCTTTCATATTCTCGGTCTGCTAGGTCTTGTTCGCCGATGGCACGGTACCACTCCGCTAACTCAAAGCGGATTCTGGATTGATCATTTAGGTCAATGGCCCTTTTCAGGCAGGTGACAACTTTAGGGTCATAAAGTTCTTTGAACACCCTTGCACGGAGAATCCAAGCCTCGGGATCGCGTGGCGACAACTCGACGGCTCGCTCACTGGCCGCAATTGCCTCGTCAATCCGGTCGTCCTGCCAAGCCAACCAGGCTTTCAGGTACCATGCCTCGGCATGGTCATGGTGGTCTTTGAGAACACTTGTAAGGACGTTCTCGGCGTCTTTTGTTCGATTCAGATCTGCATAGATATGGGCTTTCAAGATCAATGCTCGGGATTGTCTTGGCTGCAATCTAAGCACTTCGTTTAGGTGGCGTAGGGACCTGTTCACTTGTCCTTTCCCCAGCCAATAGTTGGCGCTGTACAGATGGATGGGCCAGTTGTCTTTTGTGTGATTGAGTGCGTGTTGGTATAGCGTCTCGGTGTTACGCCACACCTTGGCTTGAAAGTGGGTCAGGAGACCCAAAACACAGGCGATAAAAACCAAAAGCGTCTGCAAATTCTTGCTGGGCTTGTTTAAGGACATACCCATCATCACAAACCCCATCAATGGCAGATAGAGATAACGGTCTGCGTGCTGTTGGTGGCCAGCCTGAACGAAACCGACCACTGGAACCAGCGTGCCCAAAAACCACAACCAGCCCACCGAAAGCCAGGGATGCTTGAAGAGCTTGAGAAGAGCCCAGGCTGAGGAAGCCGCAAGCAAGAGTCCAGTCGATACCAACACCCACGCACCGCTTTGGCTTGCCGGATAAAAAACCGTAAGCGGGAAGGGGTAGAGGATCTGAGATGTGTAAATGCCGTAATTGGTAAGTACAAACAAAAGGCGATCTCTAAGGGAACTGCTGACCACAGCATCCACATGTTCTTGCAGTAGGTATGTCGTGAGCGAAACAGTGAAACTTACGGCAAAAAAGGGCAAGAGTTGGACTAGGGTTTTCTTGAGTTTCTGCCAAACCTCGATGCCAGAGGCATGAACCAGTTCCAACAACAGCAAGATGAACGGAGTGGTCACAACCATGGCCTTGCTCGCAGCAGCAAGCACAAAAAGCACCCACGACAGAGCGTACGATTTCCTAGAATGGGTGGATGTGAATCGAAGCCAACTCAGAACTGCTAAGAGCATGAAGAAAGTACTGAGCAGGTTTTTGCGTTCTGCAAGCCAGGCAACAGATTCCACATGGACAGGGTGCAGGCACCACAATAGTGTTAATAACAACACCCATACGTCACGGCGCCAATGAGCCATGAGCTGAAAGAAGAGGCAACTATTCGCGATGTGCCAACAAAGACTGCTGAAGTGGTGCAGTGTGGGGTTGGTACCAAAGAGCCAGCGCTCGACGTAAAGGTCCATCATGGTGACCGGGTGCCAGTTACCGGCTTGGTTCTCGAAGAAGAAGTAATGCAGTAGAGACCATCCCTTGCGTGACCAGCCCGCATGATCCAACAAATAGTAGGGATCATCCAAATTGACAAAACCATTGGTTATGATGGGCAGGTATGCGATGAAACAGGAGCCGGCAATAACTGCGTAGGCCTGTATGGGCCGCCGAGGATTCATGGCGCCATTATGTCGTTGCTCAATGATGGTGGCAACGTGAAAAAATGACGATCCTAAGGGAATTCTATGGGATACCTTATCAAGTTCACATTGAAGACAAACAAAAAATACATTACACTGTTGTCGCGAGTTAGGGCTGCTTGTGGGCCCAAAGGCAGAATGTAGAAGCTCCGTAAAAGATCTGGAAGACTGAGAAAGGTGCCTCGCACCTCTGATTGTTCCGTCCTGTTCCTTTCGAGTTTTTAGTCTTCCGTTGGATTCCTGATAGTGACTTGTCTCGTAAAGAGCATCATGCTCTCATTACGATTTGGAGACTTATTTTGAAGAAGATTTTTGTAGGTAACTTACCATTTTCAGCGCAGGATCATGAGATCGAAGCGCTGTTCGCCGGTATTGGCAACGTTCACAATGTAAACCTGATCTATGATCGCGAAACTGGTCGCGCCCGTGGATTTGGTTTCGTAACCATGGATGCGGAAGCCGCAGATCAAGCTATCCAGAAACTGGACGGCACTCTATTCGGCGGTCGCAACCTGCGCGTGAACGAGGCTGCCGAGCGCAAGCCCCGTCAAAACCGCTGGTAACTATCGCATAATCACCAACGAAAAAAGGGGCTCCAAACGGGGCCCCTTTTTGTTAGAAAAAGAGTAAGAAACCAGCCTAGGCATACGGATAAATCGTGTCTAGGCAGCAGTATTTTTGACGCTATTGATTTTGTCTCTCATTTAGGCATAAGATGGCCGCCGTTTGGAGGTCGTTATGGATCCGAGACTAATCAGATTAACGGTTTATGGTCTGGTTGCTGCCTTAATGGTGATCGCTCATTTTAGACAGCGTTCGAACAGGGATAAATAGAACTAATAGCCGCCAGCACACCCGTCCTTGCGTGATTCGCTGGCCGCCGTGTAGCAGCCCGAAACAGGGTCGCGCATGATGGCTTGGTAACCACCGAAGCCACCGCGCCCAGGCCTCACTTGATGGCCTCGCTCCATCAAGGCGCGTTGCGTGGACCAAGGTATGGACGACTCGAGTTCCACAATGCCGCCATCGTTCATTCGATCACCCGTAGGCGAAGATGAGCCCATGTGCTGCCAACGGGCCAAGTCACCAGCTTCCTGCAGGTTCATATCGAAATCGATCAGATTGGTGAGTATTTGCACGTGACCTTGGGGCTGCATGTCGCCACCCATCACACCAAATGCCAGCCAGGGCTGGCCGTTCTTCATGGCAAAGGCGGGGATAATGGTGTGGAACGGTCGTTTGCCGGGCGCGTACGAATTGGCGTGACCTTCTTCCAGCGTAAACAATTCACCCCGATCCTGTAGGCCAAAGCCGAGGCCTGGCACCACCAAGCCGGAACCCATGCCACGAAAATTACTTTGAATCCACGACACCATCATGCCGTTCTTGTCAGCCGTTGTCAGGTATATGGTGTCTCCATGCGCCATAGCGGGCTGTCCCGCATCATAGGTTCGGCCTGCGCGATTCATGTCAATCAATGCTCGGCGGTCGTTGGCGTAACGTTTGTCCAACAAGCCCTGAAGAGGAATGTCCGTGAAGGCGGGGTCGGCATAAAATCGGGCGCGATCTTCAAACGCCAGTTTCTTGGCCTCAATCATCACGTGCAGCGTATCCGGCGCTAAGGGACCCCATGTTCTGAGGTCGTAGGATTCCAGAATGTTCAACATTTGCAGGGCAGCGATGCCCTGACCGTTGGGTGGCAGCTCGTAGACGTCTACACCGCGGTAATTGACCGAGACGGGCGTGACCCATTCACTGCGGTGACTGGCCAGATCTTCTGCCCTCAAATAGCCACCAATCTCGCGAAAAAAGGCGTCGATCCTATGCGCAATCTCACCCCGATAAAACCCGTCGCGACCCTCTTTGGCGAGTATCCTGTAGGTGCTGGCCAGATCGGGATTTCGGAATAACTCGCCTTTCTGCGGTGCGCGACCAGCAATGGAAAAGGTCTTGCCAAAATCACCCGGCCGATCCTTGTGAATACGTAGGCCGATGGCCCAGTAATGAGCAATCAACTCGGTGAGTGGGAACCCCTTTTCGGCGTAGTGAATGGCTGGGGCCAGCACCTGATCCATCGGCAAGGACCCGAATTTTTTGTGCAACTCAAACCAACCGTCCACGGCACCGGGTACCGAGACCGGCAAATGACCGTAGGGCGGTATTCGGTCCGCACCCTTGAGTTCCTGGAGCAGCAACTCTCGGGTCAGTTCCTGAGGCGATCGACCGCTGCCATTCAAGCCATAGAGTTTCTGAGTCTTCGGGTCCCACACCATGGCAAACAAATCGCCCCCAACGCCACAGCCTGTGGGTTCCATCAGACCTAATGCGGCGTTGGCGGCAATCGCGGCATCAACCGCAGACCCGCCCTGACGCATGATATCCAGTGCGATCTGGGTAGCTAGCGGATGGCTTGTAGCGGCTGCCGCTTCCGGAGCAATCACCTCGGATCGCGTGGCAAATGACTGTCCCGTTACGCGATCAATCTGAAACATAAACAAGCAAAGCATCAGCATGGCGCACCCCTTTTTGAGCCACCATAGCAGGTTTAATGACACAAATACCGGATCATCGATCTGAACCCTAGCCGTCATTTATAACCGCAATGTGTTTAGGTGGGCGAAGATGTCAGTGATTCTGGTGCTATGGTTTCAGAGAATGAAGCTGAGGTGTCTCATGAAACATGATCTGGCAGCCAATAAGCAACGCGCCATAGATTTTTACCGAACGGCCTATTTGGGTGAGCCTGCCAAAGCCGTGGCTACCTACGTGGGTGCAGAATACATCCAGCACAATCCACTGGTAGAGGACGGAAAACAAGGCTTTATCGATTACTTTGAAGAGATGGCCCGCGACTATCCTGGCAAGAGCATCGAGTTCGTGAGGGCGGTCGCCGAAGATGATCTGGTGGCACTTCACACCCACCAAATATGGCCCGGTAACGAGGCGTATGTGACCATGGACTTCTTCCGCTTTGATGGGGATGGGAAGATCGTTGAGCATTGGGACTCCATACAGAAGGTCCCAAACGAGTCCAGAAATGGGAACAAGATGTACTGAACATGTACTTGCTGTCGGAAGCGTGGGCGGCAGGGATGTGAGAAGGGAATGGTTCAATGATTATCGTATTGGGACATGTGGTGGTTCAAGATGGACGCATGTCGGAGGCGCTTGAGTTAAGTCAGTCGCATGTTCAACGCTCCAGAGTGGAGCCCGGTTGCATCACGCATCACGTGTATCTGGATCCAGAAAACCCGTGTCGACTCGTGTTTGTGGAGCAGTGGGCCGACCGGGCAGCGCTCGACCAACATTTCAAGGTACCTGCATCGCGAGACTTCGTGATGTCACTCAGCGCTATGGCGGCCGAACCGCCGTCGATGTCCCTATTTGATGCGGAACAGCTATTGATGTGATCGCGATCTGATTGTGGGTATTGTCACGAACAGCACATCTCGTTTCGTGAGGAAATCATTCAATCCAAGACTCCTCACAACGCTACCATCACTTTGGTAGATAACCACCGAATCATCGCCGTAACACCCTTCACTCGATACGGGATTGCGTGGCTTCTTTTCTGGTTGTACAATTTAAATGCGTACAAATTGGAGGACCTATGCCTCAGGTGCCTGTGGAAGACAACGAACGCATCTCCTTGCGTATCGCTTCCGAAGAAAAGACGCTATTGCTGCGCGCGGCCGCTTTCGAACACGTCAACTTGACCGAATTTGTGGTTCGCAACGCTGTGTCAATCGCCCGTAAGATCATCGACGAGCATGAACGGGTGGAACTCACTGTGCGAGACAGTTCACGCGTGTTGGATTTGTTGGACAACCCACCACCACCCAACAAAAGATTGATGGCCGCAGCACATGCCTTACCAAAATCATCATGACGTTACCTCCCTGGCGAGAGGAACCGATTGCGAAACATCACGACCGCGCCTTGTTTGACTGCGGTGTCGATGATTTGAATCTATTCTTGCAGCGCCATGCCAGGCAAAGTCATCAGAAGGGTGGCGCGAAAACCTATCTGGCTATTAGCAACACAGACGAGAGGATCCTGGGTTTCTATTGCCTAAGCCCAGCCTCGATTGCCTACAACCGCACACCAGATACCGTTCAGCGCGGCTTGGGCAGGCATGAAATACCTGTTTTTCGTTTGGCACGTTTAGCGGTTGACTTTTCGGTTCAAGGACAAGGGCTCGGCGCTCAATTGGTGCTGGCTGCTGGCAGGCGGTGCATTTTAGTCGCGGCTCATGTGGGTGGCGTCGCGCTTTTGATTGACGCCAAGAATGAGCGGGTGGCGAATTGGTATGCAAGCCTGGGTGCCCTACCCCTGTTGGATGCACCACTGTCTCTGGTTCTACCGTTGAAGACCATCCATGCAGCCCTGTCTGCTGCCGGAAACATCTGATTGCGGAACCTCGACGGGGTTCTGGCTCTTGGGTGGTCGGAACCAGTGGTAGGCCCGCCTCGCGGTCCAACCGCTGGCTATATTCCGCAAATCCCTATGGGATTGAATGCGACCGCTCCCAACTGATTAATACAAGCATCTGATTCTCAACTGAATATTGCTAGAGCTACGTCGCCTCATCAAAGCTGTCTTGAAGCCGCTAGATATCAGTTACCCTTGTCGTCTAAGTAGGATAGGCCTCTGTCCCAGAGCTCTTTGGTTTCTTCTTTCGTCCACAACATGCCCCGTATCAACACGTGTTTGCGTTGGGCGAAATGAGATAGTGTTCCACTTAACGAAAGCTCAAAGACATTAGTCTCTTCGCATTGGTCACAAGTCCGCATTTTGGCTTCCAGCACATGGCTATCTAAACCTTTGGCCGGAGTCAATGCAAGAATCGTTGCCTTGAAGTGATTCTCAAGACCTTCGGATGGAATGCCGAAGAGGCCGAGTTGACGAGGATCACTGAGCCATCTTTGGCAGTCCTCGCAAAAATAGTGCTGGCGAACACTCATGATTACGCAAATGAGACCGACACCAATAATTGTGACACATTCAATGATCCATGCCATCCAAACGGATGTACCACCGATTACTGGCGCGTCGATTCCCCAGCCCTCGCGCCATACACCTTCTCCAGCGGCTTGCGAGGCGATATTAGCCATTTCGAGTGGCGAAAAAACCCAATAATTAAAACCTGAACTGCGGTACATCCAGGCGACCCAAGTCATGTAGACCAGGTAGGCAAGTAACAAAAAGGCAAGTGTGTACACAAGAGCTGGTGCGCGTATTTTGAACCATTTGGTTAGCATGCTGATCAAGAAACCAGCACCGCTGCCAAGTGCAACGACGATCATGATTTTGAAATAAACCCTGGTATTGATCTGGATTAACACGTCGTATATTTCACCGATCACGTTTGATCTTTTCCTTACCTGTTTATCGATTTCTTTCAAGCAGACTTGTAGGCTAGCGGTAGTTGCGTTCCTTGACGAAACCGGCAGCGGGGACTTCGCCAGCGTGGCCGGCCTGTTGCTGGGTGCGGTCCAATGTGACCACTTCGGCTTGCATGGCATCGGGTTGGTAGAAGTGCCGCACCATCACCGAGAAGGCGTCCTGTTCGCGTTGCAACACACCGGCCGCACATAAGAAACCGTGCTGTTCGATCACTTGTCGATAAATGCGATAGATGGCCGGTGTGATCACCAGGTTGTGGATACCGGTCTCATCTTCAATGGAGGCGAACAACATGCCGTTGGCTGTGGGTGGTGACTGCTTCACGATCACCATGCCAAACACCACCACGCTCTGGTTCTTCTTGCAGCGACCCGTGTCGGCCGCCAACACAATCTGAGATACCGGTACCGCGTAATGCCACAAATCCTCACGCACAACTTTTGCTGGATGGTCGCGCAATGATGTGGTGGTGGCATTGAAATCGGCCTGGATGGACTCCAGCCGTTCTTCGGCCGCAAAGCGGACTGCCCGTCCCTCATCATGGACATCCAGTAAGGTGCTGTAGGGTGCTGCCTCGGCCAGCCACAAGGCGGCCCGTCTGGGAATGCCAAACACGGCGAAGGCATCCGCAGCCGCCAAAGCGGTCAAATCGGTACGGCCCAGTGGACAGGTGCGCAGCAACATTTCCAGCTGTCGCCAGTTACCGTGCTTCGCCCGTTGGGCTAATAACCGCTGGGCACCTGTCTTGCTCAGGCAACGCACCAAGCGCAAGCCCAATCGCAGGGCGTATACCGGCCGGCCGCGCGCTACATCCACTTGCTCCAACGTGGTATCCCAATCCGAGTGATGAACACAGATCGGTAGGATGGGAATGCCACCGGTGCGCGCGGTTTGAATCAGCGTGTGAGGTTGATAGAATCCCATGGGCTGCGCATTCAGAACCGAAGCAAAAAAAGCGGCGGGGTAGTGGCGTTTCAGGTAGCAGGAGGCATAGGCAATATGCGCAAAACTGGCAGAATGACTTTCGGGGAAACCATACGAGGCAAAGCCGCGTAACTGGGTGACCGTAGCCTCAATGAACGCTTCGTCAATGCCGTTATGGCGCATGCCTTCGATCAGCTTGGGGATCCATAAATCCACATCGCCGCGAATGGCGAAACTGCCGATGTTGCGGCGCAACTCGTTGGCTTCGCCGGGCGTGAACCCGCCCACCGCCATGGCGATACGCATCACCTGTTCCTGGAAGATGGGCACACCCATGGTGCGCTTGAGGATGGGTTCCAAACGCGGGTCGGGAAACGTGACCGGTTCCTTGCCATAACGCCGCCGCAAAAAGGGATGGATCATTTTTCCCTGAATGGGACCTGGCCGGATGATGGCAATCTCAATCACCAGGTCATAAAAGTTGCGGGGCTTGAGTCTGGGAAGCATGGACATCTGGGCGCGAGACTCAATCTGAAAGGTCCCCACCGTATCTGCCCGTTGAATCATGGCATAGGTGTCGGGATCACCTTGAGGGATCTGCGCCAAGCTCAAGTCTTCGTTGTAATGCTCATGGATCAGAGTGAAACATTTGCGTAAGGCCGTCAACATACCCAGGCCCAGCACGTCCACCTTGAAAAAGCCAAGCGCTTCGATATCGTCCTTGCACCACTGGATGACACTGCGGCCCTCCATGGTGGCAGGCTCCTGAGCGGTCAACCAGTTGATGGGTTTGTCGGACAACACAAAACCACCAGAATGAATGCCCAGGTGGCGGGGAAAGCCCACCAAGCGGTCGGCCAAACGGGCCCACTGTTCCCAGGGCACCTCTTCCGGGGTCAAGTCACCGCGCACCTCAGCTAGGGTCTTTTCGGCACTTTGACCGCGGTAAGCCCGTGTGCCCAACAACTTGGCGGCGTGGTCCAAATGGCTGTCCGGCACACCCAATGCCTTGCCCACAGCGCGAATGGCGCCGCGCCGTCTGAAGGTGATGACATTGGCCACCATGGCGGCCTTGTCACGACCATAGCGGCGGTAGATGTACTGGATTACCTCTTCCCGCCGCTCGTGTTCAAAATCCACGTCAATATCCGGCGGATCGCCCCGTTCCACACTGATGAATCGCTCGAACAACAGGTCAAACAGCGAGGGATCCACAGCTGTAACCCCCAAGACAAAACAAACGGCTGAGTTAGCGGCCGACCCACGACCCTGGCATAGGATCTTCTGCTGACGAGCCCAATGGACAATATCCCATACGGTCAGGAAGTAATCGGCAAATTGGAGATGGGCGATCAGGCTCAATTCGTGGCGCAGCACATCGGCTATCTTTTCAGGGACGGGATCACCATAGGTGACGGCGGCCCCTTCCCAGGTCAATTTTTCCAAGTACGTCTGGGCGTTATAACCTTCGGGAATCATTTCCTTGGGGTAGTGGTAACGCAAGCTAGCCAGGTCGAAGTCACAAGCTGTATCCAATTCATGGGCGCACTGGACCGCTTTGCTGAAGGCCGGCAAATCACCATAGCGCTGCACCAGGGTTTGTTGTGGGTGCAAACAGCGCTCGTCGTTGACGAACATGTGCGGTACGGCTTCTTCCATGGTGAGGTTTGTGCGGATAGCGTGCACTAGATCGCTCATTTCCACCTGCGCGCGGTCGTGAAAAAATGCGTCTTGTGCCATCAGGAAACGGGCGCTGATTTGTTGACCCAAAGCCAGAGTGGCCTCCAGCCAACGATCTTCGCTGGGGTGCATATGACGACTGATGGCCAAGTAAAAACGGCCCTTGAAATGGTCACGCAGGAGTCCGCTTTGATGGGTCAGATCGGTGTGTTTACCCAGGCGGATGAGTCCACGCATGGGCTGAATGGCTGCCAATCCGGTCACGTCGGAAGCCAGCAACTGGTCCAATGAGAGCCATGCATTGTGTTTCCCGCCGCGATGGGCTTCGGTCAGGAGACGGCACATGTTGTGGTAACCCTCATGGTTCATGGCCACTAGGGCCAAGGTACGTCTGAGGCACACGGGCAAATCATGGTCCTGGCTCAAATGCAGTTCGGCGCCGTAATGCAGGCGCAACTGGCAATCATGCCGCTTGGTTAGCCACTGACGCGCGCGCCAGGTGCGTGCCAAGCCATATACGCCGTCAAAGTCATTGATAGCGAGTGACCTGTAGCCCAACTGATGGGCCCGCGCCACCATTTGGAAGGCATGTGATGCGCCGGTGAGGAAGCTGAAGTTAGTTTTGGCCAGCCACTCACACCATGGGCGCTGGTCAGGAGAATAAACCGTGTTCATACCAGTCACCCTGTTGGTCGCGATAAAGCCAAGATCGGCTCATGCCCTCGCGCAGGCTGTAATAGTCCCGACTCATGGGTTGGCCTTCACTTTGGCGCCACCACTTCACCTGGATGCGTTCCAGGAACTGACCATGGCGTCGCGGCTGTTGGCGAGGTCGGGCGGTGCGGTAGACGTAGATCGGTCGTAACTGCGCACACAGCTGTCGTGAAGATTTCATGGGATCATCCTGGCTGGGTTCACCCTCACAAAAACTCTCTTCCGGTAGGAAGTCGGCGGTACAGGCGTAGCGCTTTAAGGGGACATGCAGTCTGTTTTCCAGGTTATGGACGCGGTTCTGGTCAGCCCGACCGAGGCTGATAAACAGTTCGTTCTGACGTTCGGGGATACGGAACCAGGAAGCCACTGACAGACGCCAGGATATGACGGCGAGCGTGCGGTCATCGCCTTGTTGGGTGCGGTGCGCGATGGTGGCAAAATAGCGTTCGCGCATGCGGGTGAGGGTGGTCTTGTGGTGTCCCTGCTCGCCGTGAAGATGGTGGGGATGACGGAATCCAATCGGCACGGTCAACTCCTGCAGATCATCAAACACCAACTCCCAATTCAGTTGAGTCAGATGGTCGCTGCGGTCCCAGGCGGGGTCCAGGCAGAGTCGGTCCAGATCCTGACCGATGAGTGGCGATAGCTGATCCCACTCCCAGCAGGCGTAATCCAGCACGCGCTGATGGGTAGGCCGTTGTAGCGGTTGCCAGGCGACCCAGGGGAACCCGTCAATGGATGTTCCGGCATGGGTCCAGCGCCACATGGCGGCGATCATGGGGCCATAGCGCCGTTGCATGGCACCTCCGGTTACCGATGTGAACCCCTTGAGTTGCGTTACGTTCATGCGTGACACCGCGCGTTTGAGTTGGGCCAGTTCGCAGGTGATGTCGTGTTTGCGGTGCCGCGGCAACGCATCCAGGTGGATGCGCAGTTGGTCGGCGGCCGCAAACCAAGTCTGCCAGGGAACCTGGTCGAACAAACGTTGACCAAAGGAGCTGGCCTTGAGCACCAGACCCTTAAGGCCGCGTTCGCGTAAGGCACCCAACATCAGAACAGCTTGCCAGGGGTGGTCCGCCCCCGCTGCGGTGTCCAGGCCCTGGGCAGTGAGGTGGCGTTGGATCAGGGAGAGGGGGGTGATGCCCTCGCTCTGGGCGCGCCGCCTCCAGAAATCGCAGCAACTACGTAAATCAAAGAGCCACAAGTCCGGTGCCCACTTCATAGCGTGGGGTGTCAGTAAAGAGGCGTTAACTGGACCTGTTGGGACCAGTGCCAGATAGGCGGGTAGCGTTTGGGTGCTGTGGTTGTGGAGATCAATGATCATGGGTGCGGATCCGGACGCGGCAGGGTGGTGCGCCGCGCAATAGGTGGACCTGATGCTCTTGGCGGGTTTCGTCGTACCAACAGTTCAGGCGCAATTTGGCCCAGACGTTGCCCTTCTCGGAACGCAGCAGGTAGGGTCGCAAGACCAACGTGAGGTTATGGTTATCGCGGGCGCGACCGGCCATGTAGGCGAGATCATCTTGAGTGATCTTTGGGGTGTCGAGCACAATGGCATCAAACACGGGTTCGGTGAAGGCCGGTTTCAGGTCGTGCATCACATGGGAGGTGGTGGCGAAAAAGATGCGGGCAAGGTCCAGACCGCGGGCTTCCCAGGCGGGTGGGTACACAGTCAGTTCGTTGTCGGGCAGGACCCACAACAACAGGCCCAATTCACTGCGGTGCTGGGCATGCGCCAACAATCGCAGAATCAGTTCCCGTCCGCCACGTCCGGCCGGTAATCCCCACTCACTGAGTTCACCCGGTCGTAAGCCACCTCCGGTGGCCCGATCCAAGGTGTCCCAACCCGTGGCGATGGGACTGGTTCTCGAACGGCGCATGAAGGTATCTCCGGAGACAATCAGGTTGGGATCGAACACGGTTTGCATGGCAACACTCAGGTACGGCGGATGATGCCGCGTAGGATACCGATGATGGAAACCTGGTCGGCGGGTTCCAGACGAACGGGGTAGTTGGGGTTGGAGGGGATCAGTTCCACCCAGGTGCCACGCAGGCGGACCCGTTTCAGGGTGACCTCGTCGGTGCCTACGCGTACGGCGGCTATTTCGTGGGGTGCGGCTTCAGATTTGGGCTGGATGATGGCGATATCGCCATCGGCGATGGCATCGCCAGCCATGCTCTCACCACTCACCTGGACCGCCACCAGATCGCCCTGCCCGAAATAATGGGTATCCAGGTTCAGAAACTGATCGCTTTGTGGGTAGGTGGTATGGGGGGTACCTGCGGGGATGGTGCCTAGCAGTGGTAAACCACGGGGCGAAAGGGGCGGTAGCTGGAAACTGCTGGTTTGTGGATCCTGCCGGTGCAGGTAGCCTTTTCGTTCCAAGGCGCGCAGGTGACCCATCACCCCGTTGGGACTTTTGATGTTCAGCCATTGGGCCAACTGGCGTACGGAAGGCATGCTGCCCTGTTCGCGCATAGCCCGTTGAATACGGCGCAATACCTGTTGTTGTCGTGGTGTCAGATCGTCCATAGTGTACCCTGTACACTAATATACGGTGTTCACTCTTCAAAAGCAAGTAGTGTGGCGCCGTTTTCTATTAAGTCTGATGGGTCAGCAAATGGATGGTGTAGAAGACATAACAGGCCAGCAGGAATGCGCCTTCATAGCGGTTGATGCGACCCGGTCCGCGGAACCCATAACCGACGATGAAGAGCGACAGGGTTAACGCGGACATCACCAACACATCCTGCGCGATGAGGTCCCAGCCGATCTGCAAAGGCTGGATGAGTCCGGCGACACCTACCACGGCCAGTGTGTTGAAGAGATTAGAGCCGATGATGTTACCCAATGCGATATCGTGCTCCTTCCTGAATGCGGCCAGGACCGATGAAGCCAGTTCAGGTAGCGATGTGCCGACTGCCACGATACTCAGGCCAATCACCAAGTCACTGACACCAAAAGCCTTGGCAAGCTCAACTGCACCCCAGATGAGGATGCGTGGCCGACTAAGCCGATCACAAGCCACAGCATGGCTGTTTTCACGGAGGTCGGCTTATCGATGGCATGTGCCATCTCATCGCCTAATGCGTCTGCTCTTTGACGGGTGCCTTCCCAGGTGGCCCAGGCCAATAGCGCCAAAAAAACGGCGATGAGTACGATTGCATCCATCAGGGAAATGGCACCATCCCGGATTTGCCACATGGCCAAGGCGGTGACGGCTGCAAGAACAGGTAACTCCTTGCGTATGACTTGTGATTGAACGGTGATGGGTTTGATCAACGCGGTCAACCCAAGGATCAAGGCGATGTTGGTGATGTTGGAGCCATAGGCGTTTCCCAGGGCGAGGCCTGGATGTCCTTGATGGGCCGCCAGTGCCGAGACCAACATCTCTGGCGCAGAGGTACCAAAGCCAACGATCACCATGCCAATCAGCAAGGGAGGAACGCCGTAATAACGAGCTACCGCAGCTGAATTGCCAACAAACCGATCCGCGCTCCATACCAATGCAGCCAACCCGAACAACACCGCTAACCACGCCATGACGCACCTCAGCGCATCATCATAGAGGCGAACCACCCAAGGCGGATAGATGTCAGTCGTGGTCGTATATGAGACCGGGCTGGCTGTAAGCCTGGGCGGCGCCGTGGCGGTAGGTGAGTTCGGCGCCGGAATGACCGGTTTGAATACCTATGACGAGCAGGGCGAGGCTAGAAACCAGCAACAATAGGGCACCTGCCTGCTTGCGGCGTAGGAACAGCGGTAGAAGTGAGGCGAGAAATACAATGCCCGCTGCCACCGTGAATCGCTCGCCCCATTCCTCGTGCAGCTCTAAGGCTGATTCCTGGATGACCTGTTCCACGCGTTCCTCGTCTTGCTCGCCCAGTTGTTTGGAGGCGATTGATGATCCCAGCAACAGGCCGTGAAAGGCAAGGATCCAAATCCAGGAGCGATGGGGCCATTTGTGGCGGCTGGAACCCCATATGAAAATCGAGATGATGCATGGCGAAAGACAGGCGAGTGCGATGGGGAAGTGGACGGCGAGTGGATGTAAAGGCAATCCGTTGAACATGGTACCTCCGATCAGTGACTGGGGTTAACATAGGGGGTACCTGCGACAGGGGCATCCGACATATGTCCCATAGACGGTCTTTTTTGGTGCTGTTTTGCGATTCCATGTCTTTTTGGTGTTTTTGACCTTGGCTTTGGCCAGTCTTAGCTTGTGGGATCTGGTTGCGGATTTCACGGAGGGCCGTTCTTGGCCACATTTGTTGACCGAAGCGCTTTTGTTTTTTGTGTCCATTGTGGGCTTTATTTGGGTACTCAGGCACCTGGTGTCTGTGCGAAGAAGTCATCGTAAATTGTTGATTGACGTAGCGGATAAAGAATCAGAGTTGCGGCAATGGAAGGTGTCTTACCAAGAATTGTTACGTGGCGTGGGTGCGCAAATCGACGAGGCATTTGGACGCTGGCAACTGACGGGTGCTGAGAAAGAAGTGGGGTTGTTGTTGCTCAAGGGCTTGAGCTTCAAAGAAATGGCTCAGGTTAGGGGGACATCTGAGAAGACAGTGCGTCAGCAGGCGGCTTCTATTTACCTGAAATCCGACCTGCCGAACCGCTCGGAATTTGCGGCGTATTTTTTGGAAGATCTGCTACTGCCCTCACAACCTATTTAAGGCGTGCGGTCTTCAGCGATTGCCTTGTAGAATGTCGGCATGGATCCCAATAGAGTGAATGTGCCCGCCATGGCGCCCCAGGCCTTGGAACGGGCATTGACGTTACCTGCCATTGTGTACAGCGATCCCTCATGGTTTGAATGGGAGTTGGGACACGTTTTGGGCAGGCATTGGCAGTTGGCTGGCCATATGGGTCAGCTTCCTAGACCGCAATCCTTCGCATCGGTTCAAGTGAATCGCAAATCGGTGCTGTTGACGCGTGACGGCCATGACCAAGTACGCGCCTTCCACAATGTGTGTCGTCACCGAGGTGGGCCCCTTGTTCTTGAGCATGGCTGTGGCAAGACGCTTCAGTGTAAGTACCACGGTTGGACCTATGACTTGACCGGTCAGTGCAAAAAAGCCGGTGAGATGCGCGAGGCCGAGGATTTTGATCCTTCCCAGATGAAGCTTTTTGAATTGCCCTGCGCGGTGTGGCACGAACTGATTTTTGTGGCGTCATCGACGCCACCTCCCTTTGAAGAATGGCTCGGTGGGATGGCTGATCTCTTGAAACCCAATCCGCTGCCCATGCCTTATGTCCGCACGGTCAGCTACGAGGTGGCCTGTAATTGGAAGGTGTACGTGGAGAATTACTTGGAGGGATACCATCTACCGTTTGTACATCCGGGACTGAACCAGTTGCTTTCCTACAACCAATACAAAACCCAACTGTTTCGCTGGTACTCTCATCAGTCTAGTCCCATCCAATCCGATCTGTATGGGGACGGTCAGGCTCATTACATTTTCATGTACCCCAACATGATGCTCAACATCTTGCCCAACCGCCTGCAATCCAATTTGGTGATTCCGCTGTCGCCCACTACATGTCGTGTGGTGTTTGATTACTACACGCACCAAACTTCTGTCCTGGATCGCGATATCGCCTTCAGTGACGAGGTACAAGGTGAGGATATCCACATCTGCGAGCGGGTTCAGCAGGGCCTTATGTCCGGTGCCTACCAGGCGGGTCGCATCAGTCCCAGCCAGGAAAAAGGTGTTTGGCACTTTCAAGAGTTGATTCGAGCTGCCTGGGATGCCCATGTCACTTCGTAAGACGCTCAAGCTTCGAGATTTGGTGTACTTGAATATTGCCAGTGTGGTGGGTTTGTCCAGCCTTGCCCAGGTGGCCCAGTTCGGGTACGGGAGCTTGCTGCTGTTTGCGGTGGCGGCAGTTACGTTTTTGGTGCCCTGTGGTGTCATGGTGGCGGAACTCAATGCACGTATGCCCGAGGAGGGCGGTTTTTATCATTGGACCAAGGCTGTGTTGGGTGATGGGCACGCTTACGTGTCGGCCTGGTCCTATTGGTTGAGTAACATTGTGTGGTTACCGTCGGTGCTGTTCCTGATCTCGATCTCGTCGCTTTACGTGGTGGGTGAATCGTCGTTGGGCTTGGCTGACCATGTTTGGTTCAATGCCCCGGTGGGTTTGGCCGTATTGTGGCTGGTGACCATCCTTAACATGGTGGGGTTACAAAGAGCCAAATGGGTGGTGAACCTGGGTGCCATGGGTACCTGGCTGGCGGTTACGTTCCTTGTGATCGTGGGTGGTTATTACGCTTGGCACCATGGCAGCGCTCATGTCTTTGAGATGGGCAAGCTCCTACCAGACTTGAGTGACTTATCTATCCTGCCCTTTTTTGCCATCGTGGCATTTGGGTTTGGTGGATTGGAAGCGGCTCCGGTCATGGCTGGTGAGATTGAACGTCCTGAGCGTGACGTACCACGCGCGATCTGGATCGCGTCGTTGGCCGTGACCGCGCTGTATATGCTTGGCACCTTGATGTTGATTTTGGTCGTACCCGAGCGGGAAGTGGGCGTGATTGAAGGTGTAGCGCAGGCATTTTATGAAGTGGGGGGCGGCCTCAACCTACCTTGGATCCGCGTGTTGGGTGCCAGCCTGGTCGCTTTGGGTACGCTGGGTTTATTTGGCGCCTGGATGACTTGCACGGCGCGATTGCCTTTCGTGATGGGGTTGGCGCGCTATCTGCCGTCTGTGTTAGCACGCGTGCACCCCAAATGGGGTTCCCCGCATGTGGCGCTGTTGCTGCAAGCGGTGGTGCTGTCGCTTCTGCTTTTTGCGTCATTGGCAGGCGCCACGGTGAAGGAAGCTTTTTTGGTGTTGGTGGACATGTCGGTGATCTTGTATTTCATCCCATTCATGTACCTGTTCGCCATTTTGCCCATGCATGTACTCAGGGACCCGGAAGGTGGCCTGTTTTTTCGCCGACGGCCCTGGCTTGTGTGGCCAGTTTCGGTCTCTGGTTTTTCAATAACCTTGTTCAGCGTGGTGATTTCTTGTGTCCCCAGTGGCGAGGTGGAAAACAAGGGTCTATTTGTGCTGAAAGTTGTGGGTGGTGCTGGCTTCTTGATCCTAGCTGGTTTGGTGGTTTACTGGATCCGTAAGGCTCAATTCGCCCGCGGCAAATAGTATCTTCGAATCACAGAACATCTCATAAGATAATGGCGACAACCACCACGACAGCGATCAATGTAATGCTTGCAAAATAGGCGGCCAGGGCCAGGATACTTTTGATGACCGTGGCAAACATGGATTGCTGGAAGAATTTTCGGAAGGCCCATACGTAGAAAATGGCCTGGAGTGCTGAGCGTGCCGCGACGTAACCCGATATGTGGGTTCTGAATATGAGTACAAGCACCATGTTCAATAGAAATAGATGGCCCATCACGTATAGGACGCATGCCATTACTTCTGCGTAAGTGTGACCACTGCGTCGGAAAAAGATCCAGACACATGCTGCGAAGAATGGTAATGCAGCTGCAATAAGCAGGTTTTGATAGCTCGAAAGAAATCGCACCATCTCGGTTTGAATGGCCTGGTGTCCCAAAGAATCGGTCCACTCTTGGCTGATTGATTCTACGCCGAGTCCTATGCTTCTCTGCAGTAGGATCAGGAGCGCAAGATTCACCAGGAAATAGCGAAATGGAGGCACATAGGAAACCCGCTGTCCAGTGATATAGCTCAAACTCGTGCCGCCCGGATTCAGGGTAAGCTGTTTGACGGTGCGAAACACCTGAGAATCGAAATTGAACCAGTGCGCAAAGGCGTCTGATAAGAGCTGTGGGGTCGTCAGGCGACCTACGTTTCCGGATTGGCCACAGTTGGCGCAGTATTTGCCCGTTAAGGGTTGATTGCAGTTGAGACAAGCTCCCATGCGTGGGAAGTTAACACAGGAGAGGCATTTTGGCTCGTTGGAAAATCGTTTCGCTGGTCATGCTGGCTATCGGCCTGTCGACCTGGATCTTTACGTTGGAGCCAATAGCCCAGGACGCCAGCTATCATTTTTTTGCCGATCAGCGAATCTGGCTGGGTGTGCCCAATGCCTGGAATGTCATCAGCAACCTTCCTTTTGTGTTCATTGGTTGTCTTGGTCTGAGACACCGTGTGAACACAGGCTCGTTTGTATTCTCTATGGCAGTGGTCTTGGTAGGACTGGGTTCATCCTATTATCATTGGGATCCGACGACAGATCGCCTGGTATGGGATCGTTTACCGATGACGATTGCCTTCATGGCTTTATTTGCCATGATCCTAACTGACCGGTTGCAGGTCAAGATTTTTTGGCTCTGGCCTTTGGTTATCGCTGGATTGGCCTCGGTGACTTATTGGTGGTGGACAGAACAGCTTGGGCGCGGTGATCTGCGGCCTTATGTTGTGGTTCAGTATGTGCCCTTGGTGTTGATGCCTTTTCTCTTGATGATGAAAGGTAATTTGAAGACCCGCTGGCTGTGGGGGTCGTTCCTGGGATATGCCCTGGCTAAATATGCCGAATGGTATGATCTTGCGATTTTCGAGCTGGTTGGGGTTTCAGGGCACACCCTCAAACATTTAGTCTCGGCTATGGCAGTAGCGTTCGTGGCGCGTACATTCAAGGAATCGAGGCGGGCGATCGGTTAGCGCCATAGGTGACCGTGGGTTTGGCGTAGACTCACGCTACCTTCGCGGCCAATAATCAGGTGGTCGTGGAATAGAATATCCACTGTCGCTAACGTTTCCATCAGTTGTTGGGTCAATGCCAGATCGGCGGCACTGGGTTCGGGATTTCCGCTGGGGTGGTTGTGTGCGCAGATGATGGCTCGTGCATTGTGGGCGAGGCCCAGTTTGGCAATTTCTCGTGGAAAGACGGCGCTGCGATCTATGGTTCCGCGAAAGACTCGCTCACTTCTAATCAGTCGATTTTTTGCGTCGACCATCAGCACCATGAATATTTCTGATTCGTCTTCCGCGATCTCGTGAGTTAAGAAACGGGTGACCAGATCCGGGTGATTCATAAGGTCGCGTTGTTGCAAGGCGGCTTCGCTCATGCTTTGCACCAATTCGCCCAGCATTCTTAGAAAATGAGCAGACTTCAACCCTATGCCGGGTGTTTCGGCCAGAGCGTGAGGTGAGGCGTGAAAGACGGCTGTTAATGTGCCGAAACGCTGCAGGAGGTCTTTGGCGGTTTGCTTGGTGTCCCTACGAGGGATGACCAAGGTCAGCAGGAACTCAAGTTTTTCGTAGGGCTGCAGGAAGGCTTTGCGGAAGCCCAATTCCTGCATGCGAGTCCATAACCGCTGGCGGTGTTGCGCGTGACTCGCTGTCAGGGCAATACTCCGCTTGCCTGGTAAATGCGTGCATAGACTTCTTGCATGAATTGGTCTGCAATGCCCGCGTCGTGAATGATCAACAGGTTCTCATCGTTCACGTCGTTGCCGTTGCCGGACCAGTTGGTCGAACCCACGATGACAATCGGATTACTCATGGTGTGGCCGTCGATCACGGCATATTTGTGATGAAGGAATGCATCTTCATTGTCACGATAGACCGGTGCGGGATTGGCCCAGCGCGTGTTAGGGTTCCCACCCGAGGAGGTCGATCCGGTTCGTCCGGTCATGTCGATGGAAGCGGACCACCACTGGTTCCAAAATGTACTGTCAAAGACTCCTGAGACTTGGAAACCGGTCAAGGTACCCATCAAATCCAATACGGAACCTTCCCATTTCAATTTCAGGGTGTCCACGATGGTCTGATCAGACCATGTGAACATGCAGAAATGTGTGCTGAATTGGGCTTCGTTGATGATGGTTTGGTTGACCTTGTCCAGGGCATCATCGCCAGGCGAGAAATAGACTTCCACGAGACGTCCACCCACCATGGCGGAATGGGCGGTATTGTCCGATTTTCTGCTGTGGAAGTTGGAAACCATGCCGTTGGGTGTGGTGGTCGCAGAACCCCACATCTCTTCAAACTCGGTGCGGTAGATGAGCGCCAGGTCGGTTGAATTGAGTTCAATGGCGCTGTTGGAGTTGCCACCTAGTAGGCCCTGATCGCGGTTCTCGGTGGAGCCAAATACGCCATTGATCGTGTAGTTGAAGCTACCGGACCAAACCCAGGTCCCATCGATAATGGCGAACTTGTTGTGCATCTGGTTGCCGGGTGAGTAGAAATCGGTGCCGTTGGCCTTTAGTTCGCCGTAGCAAAGTGTGTAACCAGTTTTGCTTCCGCTTCCTATGTTCAGAGATTCGAAGGGGAAGTCAGACGGGATGGGTGGTAGACCCCATTCGGCTCTGAGTCCGGGGTCAGTGGTCGCGAACAGAGGTGCATCTCCAAAGGCGTGAACATCGTCTGATGTACCGACCATGCCGTCGTTACCGCGAATGAGCCGCTCTAAGTGGATTCGGAACAGATCGTAGAGGTAGCTTTCGCCATCGTCATCATCTTTGGCATCCGCAATCAAGCGAACATCTATGCCACTGGCTGCGGCGTCGATCAGCGCCTGCACGACGCCGGGAAGATTGATCTCGTAAGTGGCCACATCAATACTTGTCGTCGCATTGGTGATGCGGTTGATCATCCGTGCTTCCAGGTCCACGTTGTGGTTGGCCATCACGCTGTCTGCATATCCGGTCATGGCTGATTTGTTGAAATAGACATTGATCGCGCCATTACCAATTTCGATGGTATTCAACTGTTCCGGCGCGCCTTCGTCGGTGAGTCCGTCATGATCGTTGTCGATGAAATCGTAAAGGGACCCCGTCGAATCCGCCGATTCAGCGCCCGGGTCGGCCGTGAGCCATGCGTTGTCGATGCTTGCCCAAGCCAAATCGTAGTCCGCCTTGGCCGCAACAGCGAGCACGGTGTTTTCGATGAACAGTGTATTCTCGTCGCTTGAGAAATTTCCTGATCCGGTCCAGTTTTGTGAGCCAATGATCACCAGCCGCTGATCGGCAATCAGTGATTTGTGGTGTTCCTTGCCACCCCAATCCTCAACCTTTACCTGAATGCCGGCGTCCCTCATCACTTGATGTTGAGAGAAGCTATTTTCAGCCGATGACGCATCTGTAAGTATGCGTACGGTCACGCCGCGGTTGTGCGCGTCGAGGATTGCTTGTGCGATATCGCCATCGGTAAAAAAGAAGATCCGGCAATCCAGTGTGTTGGTTGCCTGATTAATCGCGCGAACGATGGCGTGCGTTTCGGCATCGTCTGTGGGTGCAAAGTAACATTCCATGACGGTCCCATCGGCCAATCGAGGGAAATGGTGGGTGGTGTTGTCGGTTTTGGTCGTGTGGAACGAACCGCCATACATCTCGTTGAATTCAGTTGTATAGGTGCTGGCCAGTTCTGGATGATCAATGAGAATGGACCAGTTACTGTTGTATTCCAGATAAATGCCCGTGTCAGCCCAATTCCCCGAGCCTGTCCAGACCCGTGTCCCATCAATGACTGCGAACTTGTTGTGCATGATACGATCGTCCAGATCCGCAATGGTTTGACCCATGGGAATGGTATTCACCAACAATTCTGAGTCACGCCACGAATAGAATCCGTCATCGTAGGTATCAATGACCGCCCTCACGTTAACGCCGCGTCCCACGGCGTCAGAAATGGCGTCCCGTATTTCGGAGCCACCGGTCATGCCGTACACAGCCAGATCTAGGGACGTGGTAGATGCATCAATCGCATCGATTAGGGCTTGTGCTGTAGCACTGGGACCCACAGCGCCCGGTAGCACCACAGGGATGTGGTTGGAAAAGTAGACGTCGTACCATGTCTCGTCGTATGTGGCCATGCTACTGCTTGCGCAAGGAGAACCCAACCCGGGGCCATAGCTGTGAATAGAAGTCTGCCACGCGCGAACATCTGTTCCGGGAAGTGCATCCGATACGCGGTCCTGGCTCGCAAAACCTGGAATTTGGCCGGCATGCCAAAGATCAAGGATGTCGATCAGGTTACCCATGTTGTCGCGTAACTCGAGGACTTCGCCCAAGTCATTGAGTTCACCTGAGTACAAGAGATCGGCCGGTACGCCAGGCACGGATCCATCATCATCTCTTTCGAGGAGAAACCAGCCGAATGCGGGAATGCTGCCTGACAATGCAATGCTCGGTGTACCGTCCAGGGCGTTCAGGGTCCAGCCCGTCAATGAAATGGGGCTTGAGCTGGGATTGTGGAGTTCAATCCATTCGTCATCTGCAGTCGAAGATGTGCCCATCCAGGCAATCTCGCTGATGGTGGGGCCGACATTTTGTACGTTGATTGAAGCGGTTGCTGTGTCGATGATGTTGGCACCTGATGAACCAATCAGCTCCATCTGTATGGTCACCGAGCCGGGCTGATTGGGGGTGTAGGCATAAAACCATTCGGTCCCATCCAAGTAAGGGGCGGTGCTTCCCAATATGACGGTTCCATCCGAGGGCACCATGTTGAGGATGTTGGACGGGCACGTACCGCCATAAGTTCTGATGCTAAAAAGGCGGGAGGTATCTTCGCGCACCTGACTCATCCATGGACTACCATCCCAAAGATCCACAATGTAACCATTGGTCACCATTTCCCAGCGGGTCACTTCATCCTGGGTTGAGATGAGGTCTAGAATCGTTATGCTGGTGGGCCAAGTGACGAATTGACTGCGATGATCGGCAAGGGTTGTGCAATCACCCCCATGTACGAGCAGCGATAGCAGAACGAATGCAGGTGTCATGGTTTACTCTTAATAAGGACTTTGGGTCGCCGTTAAAAATCGAGATGTGTGGGCGAATCGTACGAGGATTATAAACTGGATTAACCAGCTCAGATGTCTTATTTACGTGTGACGCTCCATCCCTCGTAGGTGGCGTTGAATCTGCGTTCGATTTGTTTGGTTATTTTGGTGTAGCCAAAGACCATGCCCAAATTATCCAACCTTATTTGGCGATGGGCAGTGATCAGAAAGAAACCAATGCCTTCAGCGTCCTGACGCGACTCGATGTGTCCGACCGAAAAACCGGAGGACTCCAATGAGCTTGCTGCTTGCTTGAGTTGATCGGCTTCTCTGGACCAAATGTAGAAGACTGCATCTTGGGGTACAGAAAAATCGACCTCGTTGTGACGTAATGCCGATAAAGTGCTCAGATCGTCAGACTCCCTGATGGCATCCTGGTGACGGTCGAATGCTGATTGAACCTCGTTTTGAGTGAGCACGAATTCGTTTTGATTGGATGTGGCAATCTTATTGGCAATCAGTCTGCTCACCGGGAAAAGCAGGTCAAAATGATTGGCACCGTTTACAGGAATGAAATGGATCATGGGATTGGTGCTCTTTGCCTGCATGGCCTGCAATTCCGATAAATTCCCACCCAGAACACCTTCCAGGATGTAGGTGGGTGTTTGGATGGTACTCAAGAAATGGATCGGAGCGCGAAGTTGGTTTTCCCGGTCGTTTTCCGTGTCGTGAAAGGCTACTTCGGAACCGTATAAAAGTGGATCCGAAACCGGGCCAAAACAGAAAACCCCGCGAATCTGTGGCTGAGCTGCTGCGGCTAGAAGCGCCAAAGTAGCGCCTGTACTGTGGCCACCAAGATAGACGCGGTCAGGATCGACATTCTTTCGTGTCTTGAGGTACGAAATGGCTGAAAGCACATCTTGAACCTCACCGTAAAACCCTTCTTGATGGCCTGGATTGCCCTTGTCGCCGCGAAACGCAGGGTACATGACGATGATATTGTTCAATCTGAAGATTTTGGCTGATTGATCGTTTTCCGTGGGCATAGGTTCCCAGGCGCCCGAATCCATACCACCGGGCGGGAATCCACCCGTCACCCAGACGATGGCGGGTTTGGGTGTGTCATCAGATACGGTTAGATAGGCAGACATCATCCCCAATTCCGTGGGGTAGGCCACAATTTCCAGGACCGACTCCGGCGGGGCCGTGAACCCTTGTTCGTCGCGTACCTGCCGTGTGAGCTGGGTCTTGAAACCCTTCCTTGCCGAATTCAAATTGTCTGAAGCTTGGATCAAAGGGAATAGAAGACAGATGATGAATGAAAATCGCAAGATGTTTCCTAACTCGCCCGTAAGCGCCTTGTCTTTTTGTCCGGGCGAGTATAGCGAGCACTGGCTCATCTGAAAAGTGACTGGACACGACTCCCAGGTGGAAATTCTCTTGTAATCCATTTCCAGGTCTGCTGAAGTTCGCGCAGCACTACCACTTTGGGGTCATCTAAGTAAGTTGGGGATGAGGAGACGAATCGTGAGAAAGTCGTATGGTCGAATTGTGATGTTAATGCTCACATCGCTGTGTCTGGCTGCAATCGGCCAACATTCGACATAAATGGTGATGTGCAAGTTAATGTCCGTGAATTCATGTCGTAGGTGGGCTTGACGGGAGCCTCTCCTTAGCTGCAAAAGGTTATGATTGATCTGGTCTTTCGAGACAAAAATGGATGGATTGAGTCGACTCAAACGGGGGACGTGTGATCTGTGTGGTGATGTTGAGTGTGCTGCTCACTGGCGATGATTATTGGAAGCCAGCTGAAGTGGTTGGCACGGTGGAGCTGGCACTTGGTGAAAAAGGCTATGTATTTTGGCAATCGTACAACTTGGCTGACTCATCGCTCAATTCCGTTTTGGTTGATGATGATGGTTCATTTCGATTTGAGGTACCCACTGGCGAAAATATTCGATTAATTTTCGCGGCGCCTGGTTATCAACCACGCAATTTCATTTACATCTTTCTGCCTGGCAAACATTATGGGGTGAAAGTGTATCTGAAACCAGAAACCGATCTCGACTGGAACCGACCAAATGTCATGGTCACTGATGGTGCCGAAAAGCGATATTTTCAGTTAGACAAGATAGATGACCAGTGGCGTGTCTTGATTCCATGGGACCAGCAGCAATTACGTTTCACGCTTCGCTTTGGTGAACGCCCAGTCTCATTGCCATCCGGTCAAGCTCCCGATGAAAACGGCTACTTTCAAGGCCAGGTGACTGTGAAGGAAGGCATTGCAAACATCTCATTGAAGCCATTTGAAGAGCGCACAGCGGTGGATCGAACATGGTTTACAAATCTGCGGGGCTTCGAAAGCGAAGTGGTTAAACAAACATTGAACGATCTGTTCCTTCGTTATCGAGAACTTTACGATGATGCCGAAGATAAGCCACTGTTTCTTGATCAAATGCAGAAAGAGCAAGCAGCGCTGTTACGATCAGTTTCGATGGAGTCAAGTAGTCCTCTGATGCTTGCATTGGTTCATTATCACCAGATTTATTACAAGGTGGGTCAGGAAGCCATCAGGCCGAAAGATCTCTATCAATTGATGGAAGGCGAGTTAGCCTTATGTGAAACAGCCCCAGAACGCTGCCTAGATCGATTCATCCTGGGCTACTGGTTTAGTTATGCTACGGCGAAGCAAGATGGAAATAAGGCCAGTCTGGAAGAGCTTGCTCGGCTCAAAGCTAAGATGATGTCTTTCGCTCCTCGTAACCAGCAAGCCGTGGTTTTGGAGGCGGTTATGATGACTGAGCCTGAATCCGAAATAGCCCAAGAGGCCAATCGACAATTGATGCATGAATTTGGAGATAGCGTTTTTGCGCAGTACTTCAAAAAAAGAGGCCAGAAGAACGAGTTGATCGGCCAACTTGCGCCTGCCTTAATTCTGGTGGATGAACATGGTGAGAAAGTAGACTTGCGGGATTATTCAGGACGCTACGTCTTTTTAGAGTTTTGGGTTAGTACCTGTACGGGATGTCGTCAACTCATGCCGGGTATGGTGTCACTGGCGCAACAACTGAGTGAACTGGTTACGACGATTGGTGTGGTGGGTGATTTGGAAGGCGAGGCATTAAGCGCATTTGCCAAGAAACACAACATGACTTGGCCCCAGTGGGCAGCGGGCGGTTTTCACGAAGGTGCTTTTCGCGACTATCGCGTTGCGGGATGGCCTTCCTTGTACCTGGTGAATCCAGATGGGCAAATCATCGGTGCTTGGGATGGCACCCAGTTGGCGGATCCTGATCGTCTCATCTCGGAAGTGAAGGGTATCATCTTGTCAAAAACGACCCAGTAAAGATTTTTTTTTGTAACGAATGGGTTTGTACTTCGCCATTGTGGGTAACTTGCACAATGGAAGGAGTCTTTCGATGAAATGGTTTTGGATGGCTGTGGGATTGAGTGCCTACGCTCAGATTGGTTATTTAGGTTCTGCATTTGACGGCGTAGCAGGAGTCTCAGGGATTGATGGCTGCGAATGGATAGCAAGGGCACCCAACGACAAACACGTGTATGCCACAGGCTCAAGCGCCGGCTCTTTGGCCGTTTTTGAACGGCTCGCCAGTGGGGACCTGGCCTTTGTCGCATCGTATTTTGACGGCATGGGCGGTGTGGATGGATTGGCTGGCGCTCAGGGAGTCGTGGTTTCTCCCGACGACCTAGACGTCTATGTAACAGGGAGTGCCGAAGACAAGGTGGCCCATTTCATGCGCGACACTTTTACGGGTGAACTTACTTTCGTCGCAGCCTATGGCAACGAACTTTCTGGACCTACATCCATGATAGGGCCAGTTCGGGTGGCGTTGGAACCAGGCGGAAAGCATTTATACGTTTCTTGCGTGACCTCGGGTGCCGTGGTTGTTTACCGACGCGACACCGTGACCGGTGACCTGACCTACGCTAGCACCGTCATTGACAATGTGGGTGGATTCGATGGACTTGAGGGCGCGACAGGTTTGGCGTTCGAATCATCTGGGCGTTTTCTGCATGTCTGCGGTAGCAGCGAAAGTGCCATTGCCGTTTTGGAACGAGACAGCATGACCGGTGCGCTGAGTATGGTAGCGGTCTATAGGGATGGCCTAGGTGGTGTCGACGGTATTGGCGGCGCCAGCGATGTGGCTGTCTCAGGACGATACCTTTATGCTACGGGATTTGGTGACTCGGGACTTGCCATGTTTCGCCGTACTCTGGCCACCGGACTACTCTCCTTTATTGAAGCGGAATTTGATGGCGTGGGCGGTGTGGATGGACTCGGTGGCGCCATAGGCGTGGCTGTTTCGCCAGACGGGCTACAAATTGTCGCGTCGGGCTTCAGCGATAATGCGTTGGCTGTGTTCGAGCGTTTGGGCGAAAGTCTCACGTTTCGTCAACTTCGACGCGATGGTGAAAGCGGTGTGGATGGACTCGAAGGGGTTGTTGGCGTCGTGGCGAGTGCCGACGGCGACCATGTCTACGCCACTGGTTTCACCGATGACTCGGTTGCCCAGTTTGAGACCTTGCCCACCTTGGGCAGCATCATCGCAACTTGGGCCGATCTTGCGTCCATCTTGGACCTGGTTTCATTTGTGTCTACCTACCCGTGATTGCTCACGCTTGATCTGCGGAAAGGGCCCTGAACAGGCCCTTTCCTTCTTAATCTGGTCACCGATGTACAATAGGGTTTTCTTATTGGTGACACATGCTTTCGGACAGTTCGGACAAGCTCAAGGCCGGAGATCGAATTGGCAAATATGAACTCCTCAGTCCTGCAGGACAAGGCGGGATGGGTGAAGTTTGGAAGGCCAAAGATCACGAATTGGATCGAATCATTGCCTTGAAGTTTCTTCCCGAGACAGCGTCCCTAGATGACGAACGGATTCAGCGGTTCGAACTAGAAGTGAAAGCGCTTGCATCTTTGAACCATCCCAATATTGCGACCATATATGCCATGGAACGCATCCAGTCTAGATTGGCATACGCCATGGAATACGTGCCAGGCGAGGACCTCTCGCATTATTGTGGTGGAAACAAACTAGCGCTGAAGCTGAAGCTTGACCTCATGAGGCAGGTCGCGTGTGCGTTGGAAGAGGCTCATGAACGCGGTATCGTCCATCGGGATATCAAACCATCAAATATCCGCGTTTCTGATCAGCATGTGGTCAAGGTCATTGACTTTGGCTTAGCCAAATTCAAGCCTATGTCTGAGTCGCAAGTAATCTCTGATGCTACCACTCAAACACAACTTGCCACTGCGGCGGGTACGGTGCTTGGCACGGTTGCCTACATGTCTCCCGAGCAAGTGAGAGGTGAGCCGGTTGACAAGCGGTGTGATATCTGGGCGTTCGGCTGCGTGCTTTATGAACTGTTTTCCGGTGTTAGACCTTTTAAAGGAGTCAGCATAGGCGAAACCATGGCAACCATCCTTACTCAAGATCCCGAGTGGTCTTTGGTTCAAGCGCCTCAAGCGATATGCTCCTTAATGAAGCGATGTCTTGAACGTGATCCGAAAATGAGACTGAGGGATATGGGCGAAGCTCGTGTTCTGCTGTTACGTTTCGCGCTGGAAGAGGAACCAAAAGAACAGATTCAACGCAGGTTGAGCAATCCATTCTGGCGTTGGGCTTGGGTGCCTCTGCTGCTGGTGGCGTTTGTGTTGGGCTGGGTCTTTAGGCCGTCTTCAACACCCGCTAAGGAAGGCGTGCGGATGCTTGAAGTGGCTTTGCCCGTGGATACCACCTTGTCATTTGATACACGACCCGGTGTGGCGCTCAGTCCGGATGGAACCCGACTGGCATTTGTGAGCGTCAAGAACAATCAGGCCTGGCTCTATTGGCATTCACAAGAAACTGGTGAAACTAAGATTGTCAAGAATTCTCAAGGTGCCACGGGTCCTTTTTTTGGCCCAGAAAATGACAAAGTCTACTTTCAAATTGATAATGGCACGTTGTTTTGTGCTGATTTGGATTTGGATTTGTCAACTCAGGTTGGTGTATTGAGCCCTGCAACACGTGGAGTCTGTGTCACGGGAACAGGAATTGTATTTGCCATGAGCAAGGCGAGTGGTCTTTCGCAATTGGTTCCTGGCGAAATCACCTCCAAACAGCTGGTACCACTTGATAATCAGCAAGGAGAGATTGGGCTCAGTTGGCCATCGTTCATTTTTGACGACCATGTGTTGGTGACTGTGCGACACAAGGATGACGACAATTTCGAGCAGGCGCATCTTGCGGTTGTCAGTTTGAAGACTGGGCGTCGGCAAACCGTCATCAACAATGCCTATCACGGTAGGTACTTAGAGGCGGGATACATCCTATTTATTCGCAGTAACAAATTGTTTGCGGTGCCTTTTGACGAACGACGATGCGAGGTCCGTGGACCAGAAGTGCTAGTCGTTGACAACGTTGCCTGCGATCCGATTTCAGGCGATGCACAGTATTCGCTATCCAAGGGTTCAACGCTTGCCTACGTAGCTGGAAATCCGGAATCCTCCTGTTCTCTTGTCGAGATCGATCGATCTGGTTCGACGAGATTGATTCTCGCTTCACGTCAGACGCTTGCTTGGCCGAGAGTTTCGTTGGACGGGACATCGATCGCATTTTCAGCCTTCAAGTTCGATGATGATATCTGGACCTATGATTTGAAACGCCGCGTCCAAAAACGCTTGACGTTTGGCGGACGAAATGTCAATCCATGTTGGTTTTTTGATGGCCATACGCTCGCTTACTCAATTGTTGATCCCATTCCCAAAGTCATGAAGTTAGATATCTCAAGTCTTGAATCTGAATCGGTGCCTGGTTTGCGCGGACCCGCATTTCCTCTGTGCTTCCTCAAAGATCAAACGCTATTGGCTCAAGTTTGGGACCCTTATTCGTCAACCGACCTAATTGCTATCGGCGGAAGCGACCTAAAGGTGCGTCCAATCGTACAAGGTCGGTTTGACGAATCAAATGGTCGCATTTCTCCCAACGAAAAATGGCTGGCATTTGATTCTGACCAGAGTGGCGAAAAGGAAGTGTTCCTGCGAGGTCTCGGATTCAGGAGAACCTGGTCAACCTGAATGGATGTTCCGTAAGCAAACACTGGCGTCAATCCTGAACATCACCAATTACGATGTGACCCCAACTGGTACTTTTGTCGCAATCCAAAGATCAACCGAAGGGCTTCCCCATAACATTCGCGTCATTGTTGGTCTGGAATCACGCCTGAGCAGCCATATTAGACCATGATAGAGTGGAAGAACTTTTCGATGGTTCTGTGAATGACAAGCCTTTGAGAGGCACCTTTGTTACAGGGATGATGTGATGATTAGTGTTTTGCTGATCTTGATCCAGGAACCTCTGGTGGTTGGACGATCGGTCACATTTTCTGAGTCTACAGAACTGATTTTATTGAGTGAACCTGGACATGCTTTGAAGTTGACGGTCACGCAACTTGGGTGTGACGTGTTGACACAACTGAAACATGATACGGATGTCCTGGCGGAGTGGGACAGCTCACGGGGCTCTCGGGGTGTCGAAACCATCATTTACCCAAATACACAATATCGACAGCTCCAGTTGGTGTTCAACGTAAAAGACCGCGAAGAAGGGGGCCAATACGGCGTTCATTGGGTATCGCAGGAAGCCTTGCTACCTTTTCACAGGCGTGCATTTGAGGTGTCCCAGTTGTTGCTTGATGGCGAAAGATTTCATCAGCTGGACACTAAGGAATCGTTAGAACAAGCCGAGTTGCTTTATCGCAAGGTGATCCAGATGTGCACAGGCCATGATTCATTGAAAGAATACCTAGCAACGGCCCATTCACATTTGGGTCATGTGCGGATGGTGCTGGGCGACTACGATGAGGCCCAAACTCTGTATAGCATGGCGCTGGAACAATTTTCGTCGTTGAACGACGCCTGGGGCATAGGCAGGGCTCATAACAACTTGGGCCATCTGACCCAACAGTTAGGTCGCATGGACGAGGCGCTCGGTCATTATCAGCAAGCACTCGAGTTTCGCCAAAAGGCCGGCGATATGGAGGGTGTCCTGAACACGCGCAATAACCTGGCTACGGCATACGCAGTCCGTGGCGATTTGCGTCTGTCCTTGTCCATGTTTCAAGATGCCGCTGCATCGCCGGGCGTCGAACCGAAGTTAAGGGCGAATATGTTGGCCAACATCGGCTATATTCACCAGGTCTTGGGCAATTTGGCTAAGGCGGTAGGGCCACTTCGCGAAGCGGTCAAGATTCAGGCTGAACTGAATGATCAGCGAGGATTGAGTATCACCCGCAATAACCTCGCTGCCGTGTACCAAAACTTGGGACAGACCCAGCGTTCGGAGTCGCTGTTTCATGAGGCGCTTGAGGGCTTTTTGTCGGTTGGTGATGTTCGGGGTGAAGCACATGCGTTGATGAATTTGGGTGTCCTTCGATCGCGTGAAGGGGATTGGAATCAAGCCTACACCTATCAGTCCCGGGCCGTGAAACGATTGACGGACCTGGGCGAACAGACAGCCTGTGTTGACGCGATGTGCAATTTGGCGCGTGTGCTGTTCAAACAAGGTCACAAGACAGAAGCCACGGCCACATTTACGAAAGCCGTGGAGATGGCAGATAGTGCAAGCTACCCAATGGGCCGCGTGAAAGCTGCGCTGCAGCAGGCGCACTGTGCCTTGGATGCAAATGATTTTGGAGCGGCCAGTCAGCTCTACAACGAGTGCAAAAAACGCGCCCGTGATCTGGGGTCTCCGGCATTTGAGTTGGAAGCTGTTTTTGGGCTGAGTCTTCTCCACGTAGCCCAAAACCAGTGGCCTCAAGCATTGACAGAAGCGATGGCGGCTGTTGACCTGGTTGACAACATGCGGGTTCAAGTGGAACAGGGCCGCCACAGAACCTGGTTTCTCGCCAACAGGGCTTCAGTCTTTGATCATGCTATTCGCATGATGGACCATAGCTCTGAGGAAGACCGTGTTCGCAAACGATTGTTGTTAGTGGAGCGGACACGGTCCAGAACACTCCTCGATTTGTTATCGCTGAGTGAAGCCAAATACCGGGAGGTACCGGCACCGCTACACCTAGAAGAACAATCCATGGGTGACAAGATAAGGTTGGTTCAGACCCAACTCAGTAAGTCCCATGAAGACCAGCGAAAGAGCCTGATTGAAATGTTGGATGAATTGACCGAGATGCATGAACGCAAGTTGCTGGAAATGCGTGATATTTCCTCTCAATTCGCCCGCTCTCATGGCCCTTTGCCTACGACATTACTGGACGAGAAGACGGCTGTGGTAGTGACCTACGTCAGTGAACCGGACTCGTTCCTGTTCATCTGGCGTAAGGAAGGCGTGTTTGAACATAGGATCCCCGGACGTCGTGACCTGCAGGATCGTACGGATGTCCTAGTGGAATTGTTGAAGAAACCTATCCATCGCCAGTTGAATCGACTGGATGCGGAGTTGCACGGGTTATGGACGGACGTATTAGGCGCAGGCGCGCGACATCTTGAGGGAATCACAGACCTTGTCTTTGTTCTGGATGGGCCTCTGCTTCAGGTTCCGCCTGTATGTTGGGTTTCTGACTTGACCAATAGGGTCTATTTGATCGATCAATTCGATGTTCAGGCTGTGCCTTCGATACGTAGTTGGGCCATGATTCATGCCAATAGGCCAAATCATCTAAGACGAGTTTTGGCGTACGCACATCCATTTGAAAATGGAGTACCGCCCAGTAGCGCAAATCGAGATTTCGGTCCTCTTCCATACAGCACGATGGAAGTCGCTGAAATTGCGGCTCTTTATGGTGAGAATGCCCTTGTTTTGTCGGGACATCAAGCCAGCGAAACCTCGCTCAAGTTGCTATGCTCAAATGCTGATACCATTCACATCGCCAGTCATGCGTTTGTCAACGACGATTCCATGGAACTTTCCGGTATTCTAATGGCCCAAGACGACGAGAATGATGGGATGCTGCAACTGTTTGAGATCATGCAGCTGAAACTGGATTCGGCATGCGTGGTGTTGTCGGCCTGCAACACATCAAAAGGGTCATCGTTTTGGGGCGAAGGCATGGTGGGGTTTGCGCACGCGTTCTTTTTTGCGGGTGCCCGTTCGTTGGTACTTTCGTGGTGGCCTGTACAAGACCGTTCAACCGCAGAGTTGATGCGCCAATTTCACCGCGAATACGCATCCACCTTCGACGCCGCCCACGCGCTTCGACAGGCAGCATGCTCTTTGAAAGGTGATCCCAAAACCGCTCATCCCTACTATTGGGCACCGTTTATGGTTCTTGGAGATGCCATGCCACCTGAATCACCTCCCTAACATTGCCTGAACGCAGCTGGATGGGGTAGGTGCCTGGACGTATGCGACCGGCATCCAAGGTCATACTGATGGATCCGTCGTCTAGACGTTGGAGTTGGCTAAATGCGAACGTTTGATCGCCCATGTGAATAATAGCGTCCCAGCGTTCGGCTTCGTGTTGTGGGTACAGTATGACAAGCACGCGTTTTGCCCGACGTGAGACGCTAACCTGTTGTGGTTCGACTGCCCGGGTTTCGGCAGACATTAGATCAATGGCTTGGATATCAATCATGTCATCGACCGAGAACCATGACCCAATTGCAATTCCCACGATAAGTGCTGCTGCCAACGCAATGCCCTGCCGCCAAGGCACACGAAAAGTCCTGAAGCGTCGCGCGCCTAATCGCGCACTCGATAACTCATCACGGCATGTGGTGCAGGTGGATAAGTGTGCGTCGAGCCACATCTGGACGTCGCTTTCAATCGGGTCATTCCACGCAAGGGCATTGATCAACTCAGTCGGGGGATGAGGCTGCATCGAACGCCATGTCAATAAAGTGGCATCCCATGCTGTTTGACAGGTTGCACATTCCGCCAGGTGGCTTCGAAATGACTCGAGGGTTTCACGCGCTTCGGTTCCATTGAGCAGCCAAGGCATCCGTTCTGACCAGCTTTCACAACTCATGTCCACCATCCTTGTTGTTATGGCGCGACACACCGGTCTTTGTTACATCTTTTTTCTCGAGTTGTAGCCGTAGTGTGTGCGCTTGATGGCGACAGCGGAGCATTTTGACGCGCAATGCACCTTCTGAAAAACCCATGGCCTCGCTCATTTGCTGATAAGATTCGCCTGCAATCGCTCTTTGCCACAGTTCTTTGCAATGCGCCTTCACTTTTGCCATGATACGGGCGACTAGGTGGCTCTGCTCGAGAGAAAGAATGCGTCCCAAAGCGAGTGGCGCATGATCGATCAAATCATTAGTTATGGGTGCTCCACTACGCTGCAGACGTCGACAAGCGTCTATCGCACGGTGGGTGGCCATTCGCCATACCAGCGCCTTAAAGCTGGTATGGATGGATATGCCCGCCAACTGTGAGATCAATTCCTGATGGACGGATTGAACCACGTCGTCCAGTTCAGCGCCTAGTTTGACGCGAAACCCATAGGTTGCTTGTCGAATCCATTGTTCAACCGCGTCAATAGAATTGCGATCGCCATTGAGATAATTGGTCGGCGTGATTTCCATGAATCTCAAACCTATCGTGTAGCTTGTAATCAGTCTAGCTGAACTTGTTGATTCGGTTGAGGTTAATGCACAGCAAGGTATGCGTTTCGCGCGAAATTCTGTAAAAAACCGGGTTATTCCTTGCATTTGTCCCGTTAGAACAACAGATTGATAGGAGGGGGTGGGCGCGTACCACGCGACGGTGTGGTCGGTCTTTGCGACCGTGGCTGACGTTTTGAGTCGGCCCCTTTCAGTGCGACACCCCCGTTGCCTGGCTAAGAACGATGCGGAATTGAAGTGGCCCAATGGACACCGCAGGATGCCTCGGGGTATTAGATGGTTGTTTCGTCTCTTAGGCGAATGGGCGCTGCGTTCTGTGGACGCTTTCCGCGCTTGCCCTCGTAAAAGGCTCTGATCTGGTTCATATCGTCTTTCAAAGCGCCTGAGAGGTGGATGAGTGGGCTGAACCCCACAGACTTACTGGGATAGTCCATGTAGCCCAGGCATAGCGGTACTTGGGCCGCTCGGGCAATTCTGTAGAAGCCCGAACGCCAGTGTGGCGCGTGCCTGCGCCGACCTTCCGGCGCAAGCGTCAACATGAGGTTTGATGTTTCGCTAAACCTTGCCGTCATCACCGATACGGTATTTTGGCTTGCCGTACGATCAATGGGAATGCCCCCGGTCCATCTAAAGAAGCAACCCAGGATGGGTATGTTGAAGAGCGTGTGTTTGCCCATCCAGGCGGCCTTGAACCCTTGTGATTCCTTAAGCAGGTAAAGCACCACGAAATCCCAATTGGAGGTATGTGGCGCGATCAACAAGATAAATTTTCCCGATCTAGGTGGCAGGCTTTCAATGTGCCAACCGGAGAGTTTCCAAAGTAGTCGTGTCAACAGACGCAGCATGCATTCCTCAGATGTAGATATGCCAACCTTACGAGGCTACTTGCTGAAGCATGTTAGGGCAAGATCCAAAGTGTATTGCTCCATTTGAAAGCGCTGTTTCGCTCATGAAATAGCAGTGAGGGGTGTTCGCATTTGCCACAACTGCCCTTTTACTAAGTGCTATTGACTTGGAAGGTTCTATGTTGGCTGGAATGATTTCGTGGGGCTGGGCATGGGTTTTGGCCCAGAACTGTCCGCAAATGGAATGGCGCAATCCGCTGCCCCATGGTTTGGTTTACCACAGTTTAGTGAAGTTTCAGGGTCGGTATTTTGCCGGTAGTGCAGACGGAACTGTCTTAGTCAGTTTGGACTTTATGGATTGGACACGACTGGAGGTTGGGTTCTCGAACTGGCACAAAATCATCGAGGCAGAAAACCAGCTTGTAATGGTGGGTGAAAGTAGTCGAATTGCAACGTCGACCGATGGTATCAGCTGGGACATACACGTTGCGATGGGAGGCCCTGCGATTACATTCAGTAACGTCGCCTTTGGCGGCGGCAAATACGTCGCTGTGGGAACTGGAGGATTTGTGGCCACCTCGACAGACGCAATTGCTTGGACCGTGCACACCACTCCGGCGCCTAACTGGCTCACAGACGTCGGCTTTTATGAGGGGATGTTCTATGCCACAGGTTATCCTGGTATCTTGATGGAAAGTCCCGATGGTATTTCGTGGACGACTATTCCTACGGGAACCATGCAACAACTGAACACCGTTTGCGGAGATAACGCCGGCACAATCGTCGCCGCCGGTTACGGGGGCGTGGTGTTGGTAAACCAAGGAATGGGATGGAATACCGTCATGGGTTTGTCTTCGAGTTTGGGTATTGAGGAGCTCATATTCGATGGTACGCAGTATGTGGGCATCACCCAAACCATTGGTGTCGTTCGTTCCAGTGATTTTGTGAATTGGCCCGGGGTTACGATGGTCCACAATCGAGATTTCGAGGATATTTCATTTGACGGTATAGAGTATCTGATCGGTGGTTTTGGCGGCCAACATTATCGCAGCGTCGATGCAATCAATTGGGAGGCTGGCTCTGAAGGTTGGAAAAACAATATTGACTGTATGGTGAGTGATGGCCAAAAACTGATTTTGGGTTCTCGCCTTGGAAGTATCTTAGTTACAGATAACGGAACCGATTTCACAACCCAAAATGTTCCCGGAGTGGACGCGATCATCTCAGGTCATTGGGCCGAAGGTCTATGGGTCATGGGGTCATCATCGGGTAAGATCGTAACGTCCGAGGATGGCGTAAATTGGAGCGCGCCGGTCAACTTCGGTGCTGCCGTCAGAAATATCGCCAAAGGTCCCGATTGGATTGCAGTTGGCAATGGCGGTACGGTTCAACTGAGTTCTGACGGCCTAACCTGGAATCCAGTGACGCCATTCACGAGTGATGTCATTTTTGGTTTAGCTGTCAATGGCTCGGCCTACCACGTAGGTACGAATACCGGGGCTATGTTTACCAGCGACGACGGCACGAATTGGGTGCCCAGCGTGTCACCGACAACGGCCTCAATTTCGGGCATTCGCGTGATTGATGGAAACCTCTTTGTGTTTGGCCAACAGGGGTCGTGGCGATCAAGTGACGGCGTCAACTGGTTCCCGACCGGGTTGGGTGGCCGGGTGCATGAATTGATCAAGGATGCGCACACTTATTATGCTGGGTCAGATTTCTATGTGGCTACCAGTAGCGATGGGTGGACGTGGAACCTGATTGACTATGAGCCGGATGTGCTAGCGCTGAATCTCGCTTCCTTCAACGAACACGGACTACTGACTTCAGGTCTCTACGGCAGCGTGCTGCACGTGCCTACTGTAGGCCAGTTCGTGGCTAGTTGGGTCGTGGAAGAGGTAAATGTGTTACAGATGGTGGAGCTTGTGACTTGCTATCACCCTCCGTTTGTGGTCGATTGATTTGGATGCGTGGGAGGGACGAACAACCACTCCCTTCCGAGATTCTTGACCTGGAACTGGATACATATGATTTCGTCCTGAGATAATCTGTGTCGCATCAATGCACGGTTGAATAGGGAGTTGGCTTGAATACAAGATACGTGGCGCTGTGGCGCGGCATCAATGTGGGTAAGGCGAAACGCATCGCTATGAGCGATTTGAAGCAGCTAATCGCTGCAAACGGATTTTCCGAAGTAGTGACAGTTCTTAACAGTGGTAATGCCTTATTCACAGGAAGTGATCAATCAACGGAAGTCGTCGCTGAGAAACTGCAGACATGGGTGGCACATCATCTGGATGTGACGGCACGAGTTTTCGTGATTAAGAGCGATGCTTTTCTAAAAGCAATGGGCGAGAACCCCTTGCTTGATCGTGCGGACAACCCATCGAGGTTGCTTGTTTCCTTTATGCACGAAAACCTGGATCGAAGTCGGATCCAGGAACTACTTGAGCAATCATGGTCACCGGAAGCCGTCGCTATGGGTTCGTTGGCCGTGTATTCCTGGTGCCCAGGCGGTATCCTAGACAGCGCGTTGTTAGCTCACCTGAATCGAAGGTTGGGCGATTCAGCGACAGCGCGGAATTGGGGCACTGTTCTAAAGATTGCCGCAAAGATATGAATGACGGATTTCTGACCGCTCAGTTGTCTTCAGCAACTAAATAGCCATGGAAAAAACAGGCTTGAATGGCGTGGAATAGAGAAAACACAGCCAATCCAGTGATTGCCAAAAACAGGTTCGAAATGATACTGGCAAAGGCTGGAGGGATGGAAACATAGGCTAGGTTGATAGCTCCCATAACGGGCAGACCCACGGCAATTGTGAACAGCCAAATCGCCAGGCCTGTACGGTATTGGAATGAGAAGATACCCTGAGCATCCGATGTCAACCGCCAACTTCTTGCGATGGCCCTCCATGGCGGCGCGCCATCATGCAATGCGTATTCGTCAGCCCAAAAAAGCCGGAATGCAATGTAAATTCCGGGAAGAATTAACAACAAGTAACCCAGACAGACCAGAGCCCAGACGCAAATCCATGTCATGGACCAAGGAATGAAGCGTCGTAGGGAACGCAACAAGTTGGATCCCAGCGTTTGTCTCCCTTCGCCGACCCAAAAAGAAAGAAGTGTGTTGTTGGCGCACATGGCAAACACAAAGCAAAGCGCATAGCCTATAACGGCTGTGTCAGATGGCTGAATGACCTCTGCGTCAAAACTGTAAAATGCACTACCCTCACGGGCCAAATCAATGATCGCGATACTACTGAAGATTAGGGATTGACCGAGAAGTTTGGGCGCTGCGGCCCACCATAATTTGAAACCGGAAGTAATGGGCTGTTCCCGCCATGCTACGATTTCGTCAGCCTGAGTATTTGAATCATCGATGGTGAGATTAATAGGTACCTCTTGGGTCAGGGTTGCATCAGAATTAGACGCACTGCATCCAAACGTAGAATGGCATTTTCAGCTTCATCTTGCAGGCCTTCAATCATCTCGTCAAAGGCTTCAACTTCTTCACGGCGAATAGACCTGTTAACTCTCGCCAAGCTAGCTAGGCGGTCCCGTTCATCTTGAAGTTGCTCCAATGCCTGTTTCACGAATCCCAATTGGCGTTTCAATGCGCGGTCCTTGGCAGCTGCGCGACTCACGGGCAACAAGCGGACGAAGATATCATTGAGCGCGGAACGCTGTTGACGAATCAGGCTGGCGGGTCCTTTCTCTAACGTCACGGATGCCAGGATTTCGGCGATGTCGTCGCGAACTCTCATATTCTGGTCGATGAGTAGATCGATGGCGATTGTGGGCAAAAAGCGTTCTAAGGGAGTTCCCTCTGAGCCCGGTACCTCGAGCGCAAATAACGTTTGGAGGATCAAGCCGGGCTCCGGAGCTGATTTCCAAACGCCCACTGAAGCAATACCACGGTCTTGTGAGAGCATCAGATCCATACCGCCCGAAACAATGGGATGGTCGATAGTGAGGTATTCCATGTCTTCCCTTGCAATGGCGACCTCTCGATCGTAGGTCACTTGCACGCCTTCGTGGGGCAGGTTCGGAAACGATTCGATGAACATGTGCGTTCCTGGCTGAACAAACTGGATGCGCTCATCCACATCCTGAACGTCGACACCAAAGATCTCAAACAGCGCATCCATAAACGAACGCAAGTCAATATCCTGCTGTGATTGCTGAATCGCGTCGAGGATATGGGCTGCTACATCTGGGTCGAATGAATTGCGTTCGAGCAATCGATCGCGCCCCTTTTCCATTTTCTGTCTCAGATCGACGATTTTTTGAGACGTTCTGCGGATCACTTGATCCAGAGCTTCGTCATCTTTCATCATGACCACTTCGGCCAATTCTTCCGCCAACAGTTCGTGCAGTTGATCGGCACAGGTAGATGGGGCTGAAAACACACCGAGCCCTTCGTTGAACCAACGAAAAAGCCGCTCGTGTAGGCCGCCCGGTACATGAGGAATGTGTATGTGAATTTCAGAATGTTGCCCAATTCTGTCCAACCGGCCGATGCGTTGTTCCAAAAGACCTGGATGTATGGGCAGGTCGTAGAGCACCAAATGATGGGCAAACTGAAAGTTCCGTCCTTCGCTGCCGATTTCAGAGCACAAAAGTATCTGCGCGCCGCCTTCTTTTGCGAAATAGGCAGCTTGGCGATCTCGCTCAAGTAAGGCCATACCTTCGTGAAACACCGCCGTTTCGATTTGACGGTGAGGGAAAAGCGCCTCCTGTAACCACAACACGACATAAGCGCTCGAACAGATGAGGAGTACCTTTTCGGTCGGATGGTCCTTCAAAAACGAAATCAACCATTTAAGACGAGGGTCATTGGGTAACGCGTCTTTGACCTTGACGCCTTTCTTGATATCGCCGCCAATGACGGCCGCAGGGCCTGCCAGTTGTCTTTGGGCCTGTCCCGTATTCTGGATAGGCGAGCATGATTGCACGTATTTGTCCCAGGCAGCATTGCTCTTTAGCGCAACCGGATTCGGCCGTCTTTGGGGCAACATAGCCGCTAAAACCTCGCGCCTGTTTCGAAACACCATTCGACCCGTGCCGTGTCGGTCGACAAGCGAGCGGATGATGTGCTGGCGTGCGATCGGAGTGGGTCTTGCCAATGCTTCGGTCAAGTCGGAGTCACCAGGGAACATGCGTTCCAGTTCGCCCTGGATCGCCCTCAGGTCACCTTTTTCGATACGGTCCACGAGCGCTGCTAATTCGGCGTAGTGCCGCGTTTCGTCTTCAAACGACGCAAGGCTCGGAAAACGGTCTGGATCCAACAGCCGGAGTAACCCGTAGTGCACTTCCACACCCAATTGGCGCGGCGTCGCGGTGATCAAAATCATGCTGCCACATTGTTCGCTGAGTTCTTCCACTAATGCATAGGCGTCAGAGACGCCATCGGAATGCCAAGCAAGGTGGTGGGCTTCATCGACAATGACGAGATCCCATGGCACTTCCAACACGGCTTCCATGCGTTCGGGGTGTTCCAGCAAAGCATCTAAACTTTCAATCACCCGTTGGTGGCCTTCGTAGGGATTCAGATCTCCTTGCGTTTCCTTCAAATCATTCCAGTGGGCCTCATCCATGATGTGAAACAGGTGGTTGAACTTGCGATACAACTCCACCAACCATTGGTGAATCAATGATTGCGGGGTCAAGACCAGGACGCGACGAACCTGACTGGTCACCCAGAGCTGGTGAAAAATCAAACCAGCTTCGATGGTTTTTCCCATCCCTACTTCATCCGACAAGAGGATTCTCGGTTGCACGCGCTGACCCACACTCCAGGCGATGTAAAGCTGGTGTGGGATGAGTTCGATACGCGCGCCAACCAGCCCGCGCATGGATGTCCCCAAGGCAGATAACTTCACGTCCCAGGCGCGCCTTCGAACGTCATAACTGCGTGGGGTTTGCAGTTGACCGGCCAGCAGAATTTGATCGGGATGGTCGTGACTTAGGTTCGCCGCCAATTCCGTCTCCGGAATGATGCGATCACCTTCTACGTAGTAGAGTAATCCGCCCTGCTCCTTCACCTCGGAAATCGTCATGGCAAGACCTTCGCGATCTGTAATGACTTCACCTGCTTGAAATGAGACGCGATGCAAAGGGGCATGAGCGGTGGGATAGGTGCGTATCGCGTCCGCGGCTGGGAACATCACCCTCAGTTGCCGGCCGCCGATTTCTTTAATGATTCCCAAGCCCAAGCTGGGTTCGCCAAGGCTCATACAGCGTTGTCCAATGGACCAAGCCATCGTATTCGTTTCCCCCTTTTATGGAGCGACTATTGTGTGTCTCGATGGACCATGTCTGGCGAGAATGCCGGTAGGCAAATAGCCATGTACGTAGCGCCTCCAGCATGTGGTGAGCTATAACGCACCCATTCTCCGGGCTCCGTTATGACGGCTTGCCCAGACGACACATCAATCACCTGGCCATGTTCATCTTCCACTCGCAAAGTACCCGATTGAACAACCGTGAACTCATAAAACTCCGGGCGCTGCCCAGGTTCAACCCAACCTTCGGGGCTCTCCATGGCTGCGATACTCACTTGAGGGTGTTTGGTATTCACCCGGCCGATGTACTCTCGAATAACTTTGGGTTTGTTACCAGCTGCTGGGATGATTGTGGGTGATTGAATCAATCGTGGCATGCTCACTCCGCGTAGCGCACGTGACATCATACACGACCAGACACCTTGTTGCACGTCATCAGTCAAGATGCACGGCCATCCCTTTGAAGTAGTGCCCCTCCAGAAAATTGAGATGTTCCGGATGGTCCGGGCCCGGATGAAAATGGGCCACAATGCGACCCGACCGGCCTACATCTCTGAGCCCCAGGAAGACGCTCTGATGAAACCTGTCTTTAGGGATCAAACCGCTGCAACAAAAGGTGAGTAGCAGGCCACCTGGTTGGACGCGGCGGCCAGCTGCTGCATTGAGCTTGCGATAGGCTTTTAGAGCTTGGTTCGTGGCATTTCGGTGCTTAGCCAAGGAAGGCGGATCCAGCACGACCAGTTCGAATGTCTCACGGACACGTGACTCAAGCCAACGGAACAAGTCCTGGCGTTGCGTCTCCACGTGAGATGGGTCGAAGCCATTGTGTAATACGTGCTGTTGAAGTCGGTCCAATGCATCAGCCGAGGAGTCAATAGCCAATACACGTGGGCAATGGCCACTCAATGCGGCCAGCGAGAATCCGCCTGTGTTACAGAATAGGTCCAGCACCGATGTGAACGTTCTGGCCGCCACGAAAGCCCGTCCTTCTCGTTGGTCTAGGAAAAAGCCGGTCTTTTGATCCTTGGTGGGGTTTATCTGGTACTTGATGCCTGAGTCGTTGATAACAATCGGGAACTTCGGATTGCCCGACAATGGACCTTGGCTCAAGGTTAATCCCTCTTGTTGGCGGGCCGTCGAATCACTGCGCTCGTAGAGTCGCGTGAATCCGAGAGTACGAAGCGCTTCGATGATTGCTGGACGTTGCTGGTCCATTCCTGCCGCTGTGATTTGAATGACGGCTGTTTCCCCAAACACATCAATGGTTAGCCCGGGAAGATGATCGTTTTCTCCGTGCACGAGTCGATAAGCTTCAGGCAAATCCACGAATGCCTTCTGACGTATCTTGAAAGCGCTTTTTAGGGCTTCAAGAAGCCAGTCGTCGGACAGGGCGCTCTCTCCGAATTGAATCATTCGCACCGCTATACTGTTACGAGCGTGATATAGACCCCAACCTAAGACATTGCCGTCTTCACTGCATACGCGAACCACACTTCCTGTGTCTGTTTCGGGTTTGGATTTGATGCCTTGCGAAAAAACCCATGGATGTCCAAATGCCATCATGGTTTTGGCTCGGTCACGTTTTAGATAAACTGTGGATTCCACGACAGCTCCTTAAAAGGTTCTTATTCTACTGGAGATTTACGCTAGATTTACCGCGACAGTGGCTGCACTTGTTCTAGGGTAGAGAAATGATGGCATTGTTGGTCTTGTTAGGTGAACTCGCTACATCACAGCGGTCGATCAACGCTGTTCAACGAGTCGAACCTGGTTTGAAACATGTACTGAGTCAAAAGTCCTTGGTCTACGGTGCGCCGGTCTATTTGCGTATCTTCAAGGCGGAACGTCGCCTGGAAATTTGGCTCCAAAAGGACGATGGCCGGTTCGCATTCGTCGCTTCACATGAGATCTGTTCGATGTCAGGTGTACTGGGTCCCAAAGAAAAAGAGGGCGATTTGCAGGCCCCAGAAGGATTTTATGAATTTGAACCAGGTGCCATGAATCCCTGGAGCAGCTATCATTTGTCGTTCAACATTGGTTACCCCAATCGGCTTGACCGCAGCCTGAAGCGCACGGGTGGACTGATTATGGTTCATGGTCATTGTGTGTCCATAGGATGCTTCGCCATGCGTGATGGCCCCATCGAAGAGATCTATGCTTTGGTGCAAGCGGCCTTTTTGGCGGGCCAGAAATCGGTGCGTATAGACATTTTCCCTTTTGTCCCTGTGCCTGACCAGGTGACCCGCTTCCGTGATCATAAATGGTTTCATTTTTGGGAAGATCTATGGGTTGGATATCGCTATTTCGAGAATCAACGTAAGGTGCCGCCCTTCACGATTGCCGGGGGTAGGTATTTGGTGGCACCATTATGATCGAGGGCAAAAACCATGCGATGATGGTGGAAAAGGTGAGGGGTTGATCATGTTGCTTGCACTGCTTTTGTATTCGTATTTTTCCCAAGACGTGGCACAAGCAGCTGAATGGCTGACAGGGTCCTTTTCAAGTGCCAGCCAAGCGAGTAAGGACGCGTCTTATTTCGATATTCGGTTACACGTAGCTCGCATTTGGTCGGACCGAAGTGACGGTATCTGGCTTTATGTGGAACAGGCAGAGGCAACAAAATTGGATGCGCCCTACCGACAAAGGGTTTACCGCCTGAATGATGCTGAAGAGGGCTTTATCGTAAGCGATGTGTACACATTAATGGATGCCCAGGCGTTTATCGGTGGATGGCAAGATCCCAGCCTATTCGATGCGATTAATCCCGATGACTTGGAACCTCGGGTGGGCTGTTCCGTTTATCTTAAGAAGACGCCCAATGGGACCTACCAGGGCGGAACGCGTGGAAAGGAATGTGTGAGCTCACTTCGAGGTGCGTCTTATGCAACTTCAGAAATTGAACTTACCAGCAAGGTTCTTCGCAGTTGGGACCGAGGATTCGACCCACATGGCAATCAAGTCTGGGGTGCCGAAACTTCAGCGTATGAGTTCGAACGTCAGGAATAAGAGGCCTTAAATGAAGCGAATAGGTATGGTTTGGGATGCGGTTGGCAATACACCACTGGTGAAACTCAGGTCTTTGTCCGCATTAACTGGCTGCAATATTTTCGGAAAGGCCGAGTTCATGAACCCTGCCGGCAGTATCAAAGACAGAGCGGCAAAGGGCATCATTGCGCGCGCTGAAAAAGAAGGCCGGCTTCAACAGGGTGGCGTGATTGTCGAAGGGACCGCAGGCAACACGGGTATTGGACTGGTCACTCTAGCTGCTGAACGCGGTTATCGTGTCATTATCACGATGCCCAACAACCAAGCCGAAGAGAAATACAAGATGTTGGAAGCACTGGGTGCCGAGGTACGTGCGGTGCCCCCATGCCCGTTCGATTCACCGGATCATTTCTACCATTTGGCCAGGCGTATCGCGGAGGAAATTCCAGGCGCTATTTGGGCGGACCAGTTCGAAAACACGGCCAATTCGGAAGCCCATCGCGAAACCACAGGCCCGGAAATATGGCGACAGCTCGACGGAAATGTAGATGTGCTTGTGGCGGCTTGTGGTACAGGCGGTACGCTAGGTGGGGTCAGTAGTTTCTTGAAGGAATGCAATCCCAATGTACATGTTGTGGCGGCCGATCCTATGGGTTCGGGCGTTTTTGATTACGTGACGAAAGGCGTATTTACCGGTGACGGCTCTAGTGTTACTGAGGGTGTTGGTATTAAACGGCTTACTGCGAATCTCAGGCGTGCGGTGATTGACGAAGCCCTAAGGGTAAGTGACCAGGAAATGATCGATATGCTGTTCCACGTAGCCAGGTTCGATGGGTTGTTTCTGGGGACTTCGTCTGCGTTGAATCTGTTTGCAGCCTACCAAATGGGCCTGCGACGAAAGGGAAGTGGCACCAATATCGTCACGTTTCTGTGTGATCACGGTTCTCGTTATGCCTCGAAACTACTGTCGAAAACATGGCGAGAAGAGAAGTCGTTAACACCCAGGCCGTTGAATTGAGGAGTTCTTATGACACTGTGGATGCTGTTGATTTTTCAACTTCCGCCCCAAATGAATGTGATGGCGGAGGGCCATGCGCCCACACCCTACAGTGCAGATGAAATCAGGGAGGGTTGTCCGGATGGGCGTACCACCAAAACTCGACTCTGGTCGGCAGAGTCGGGAACGACGGTGATGACGACGCGTTTCCATTCGGGGACCCCAGAACAGGCCACCTTTGAGGTGATATCGGCCAACGAGCAAGGTGACCGTATCGGCCAACCTCAAGAAGGCAAAGCGGCATGGAGTGAATTGCAGCGACATGCATCCTTTCCCCGGGAACACACGACGATTGAAGAAGTGACCTTGGATGCGGACCTGGGCCCGAAGGCATGCTGGAAGTACACGGTTACCCAACCCGACAGCGCTCAGGCAATCGTCACCGAGTACTGGTTTGCAAAGGATCTTCCCGGTCCACCGATCTTGATGGTTCAGCGGGTGAATAATCGCAAGACCATGACCATGACCATGATCGAATCCAACTAACTACTGAGCCCGATTGGTCTTTTTGTTACTGACGCTATATCTTGTAGTCAGAGGTGACTTATGTGGATTTGGATTGCGTGTGTTTGGGCGGGCGAGATCACAACGGTGGGTCATGGACAGGTATCGGTGGCACCCGATGCTGCACGAATTCAGATACAGTTGACGGCCGAAGATGAACAGGCGAGTAAAGCACTCGCCCAACTTTTTCGGACCAGTGAGGCCCTAATCGCAGATCTCATGGCTATGGGCATTGATGAAGCTGATTTGCGCACCCAGAATTTGAGCCTGGTTCCCAGTGCGGAGTGGCGCGATGGCCGCATTGTGCGTGAGTACTTCGTGGCAAGTCATAGCCTTTCGCTCATGCTGCGTCGACTTGACGATCTGGGCACCGTGGCCGATCGGCTGGTTGCCGGTAACCAGCGCCAATCCTTTTTTTTGCAACTTGTTATTAGTGATCCCGAACAGTGGCAACGCCTAGCACTGACGAGGGCCATGCAAAACGCGCGTATCAATGCCGAAATCATGGTAGGCGCCGAAGAACGCGTGTTAGGCGACCCAGTGCAAATTGACGCGCGTGTCTCCCAGGTAACGCCCAACGATGAAGGCTACCGATTGGATGACGTTGCTGCGCCACCGATTTCGCCTGGGGAACAGATCGTGAGTGCTCAGGTCACGGTGACGTATGCCTTTTGACCGAAGCATTAAAGGCAGGGCCCCCACAGAGGTAAAACCAGCAACAGATCATCAAGGTTGACGAGTCCACTTCCATTGGTGTCGAAAATGCCTCCGGGTTGACCGAAATTATTGACGAGATTGACGTAGTCGAGCATGTCTACCCGTGTGGACGCGTTGAAATCGCCCATACAGAATTCACCCATGATCACCTCCAATTGCTGGGAGGTTGCATCAAGCGTTACCTGGTGCATGACAGGCGTATAGCCGTTGGCTGAAAACGCTAGATCATAGGTTCCCGGCGGTGCGAATAGGTGATATCGTCCAAATGCGCCACCGCTGGTGATTTGTTCACCGTTGGGAAAAGTCACGCCTTGGACGTCGATGATCGCTTCGATGGGGTCGCCCGTCTGAGCATCTCTCACATGACCCCACAACGGGATCGGTCTTTCAAGGAGATGCAAGGTGCCGGGCCACACCAAGGACGCTTCGGACTGGGCGCTGACGTATGTAGGTTGAAACGAAGTCGCTGTTTCCGTGAGGAATCCAAATGTACCCCGAGTTCCGAACTGCCACTGATAGTGCTCGCCATCTGCGCTTGGGGCCCGGATTTCACCTATGTAACCGGACTGCATAGAGAGCGTGATTGCTTCACTCTGCCAAAAACTCAGCCAGGGGTGAGTGAGACAAGCATAGCCGTACAGAACTTCTCGTCCAAAGGAATGAAAGTCGAGTAACTTGGCAAAATGGCGGTCCATTGACCATGCAATCATGGTTTGGGTCTCAGCTTCTGAATTGGCTGAGGGCCCTTTATAGGATTCGGACGATGGATTAGTGCTTCCTGAACAACCACTTGTCCAGCCAAATTCGTAGTTTCGGTTGAGGTCAACACCGATACCTCCGCCAAACACGCGACGGTTCTTGCGCCACAAGTTGTCCACATTGAAGACATGAACGTAACCGTCAGGGTTCCACACGGGAGCGATCCAGATCTCATATTGATCCACCAATGCCGTGATCTGGGGGTCGATGCCGTAAAGTGTGGTCAGCTTTTCAAGGGCATCCAGAGCGATAACGGGTGTGACGATCTCTCGGGCATGGTGGTTCGAAACAAGGAGAAAGACGGGTTCATCTTCGTCTGAGTTCACGTTATCTGAAATCTTGATAGCATAGATGGACCGTCCTTCGACGGTGGTGGGAGCACTGTAGGTTGCAGTGAGGTTGACCACTTTAGCAATGTTGGGGAAGTTGGCTTCGGTCTGAGTCATGGAGTCCACGATTTGGCTTAAGTCCAGATAACCAGTGGGTATGGTGCCTCGTGAAACATCGGGATGAATGTCTCGAAGGGGTTGGCCTTGACCAACCAAATCCACCGCGTAACCGGCACTGCGTAACTGTGCGAGTTCTTCAGCACTCAACACAACATCTACAAATCGGTCGGCGACTTGCCAAATGTCAAAACCCATGAGATCAAGCTGGTCCGCCAAATACCTGGCATCGTCTGTGTTCACGCGGCCAAGACGCAACGTCTCAGCACCAAAGCTAGGCATAAGTGCCAAGAAGCCAATTAGGTACTTCATCGGAATCCTCCCCAAGGGTTGCTACTTATGCGGTCAAGAATGCCAATAGGGCAATGATGCTGGCAAATGGGATCATAGTGCCGAAATAACAGGTCATAAGCAAGAAGTACTTGACCAGTGTTCTTATCCATCCCTGTTGGTAGACGCGTTTGAGCGACAAGTACATGTAGACTTGCGGGACGAAAATACAGCTCAACACCGTTGAAACGACCACCCACGTCCCGTCAAATATCAGATTGAAAATGATCACGCAAGTGATGAAAACAAACAGAAATGCATGGTAGTGAAAGGCAAAGATCAAATGGTCCAGATAGAAAGGGTCCCGGCGAATGTAAAGCAGCTTCAGGAACAGGGCGAAAAGGGGCATGATCAAGAGCAGCGCTTTGGAGAGCACGCGAAATAACTGGTTTACGAATAGGCGCGCCGCTTCATCTTCATCTAAATGCTCAAACCGCGCTTCTTGCCGTTTCACAAGCTCATTGATTTTCCGGCCAAGAAACGTGTCGTTACCCTCTAATCCAGTATCAACGTTGAATTTGTGTTTCTTGTTCTTCGCTGGTGATGCTGGGTTGGGTTGTTCGGTATCTGGATCCTGATTATCAGTGGCTTGGTCTGTAGGTTTGTTTGGGTCATCGACACCCTGCTCGGTAGTCTCTGCGTCGGTCTTGATCACAATGTCGCGGTTAATGGGCATGGAATAGTGAATCGTGACGAAGAAGATCAAGCTGGAGAAAATGAAGAGTCTCAATGGAGGAACAAATCGCACGCGATGACCCAACATGAAACTTTCCGTGAGTGCGCCTGGCTTGATAAACAATGGTTTCAGCGTGCGAAACAACTTGGAATCAAACGTAAAGACATCGCCCATAAAATCATGAGCTAGTGATTTGAATGAAATGCGCAGGTCTCGAGTGCTTTGGCCGCATTGCGGGCAAAACGCAGCCTCCACAGGATGTTCGCAGTTGAGACAGGTATCTCCTTGTACAGGCAAGTCCTCAGAACTTTGCGCCGGTTCCTTCAACGGCTCGGTTGGCATTGGTTCGGGTGCCTCACTCATGCTCAGAACAATCCCCGAATGACCCCGGTTTCTGGATCCAAATCCACGTCCATAAACGCTGGCCGAGACGGTAGGCCTGGCATGGTTTGCATAGCGCCAAGCAGTGGGTAGATGAATCCAGCGCCCGCGCTCAGACGAACTTCACGAACGGGCAGAGTGAAGCCCTTGGGATCTCCTTTCAACTTGGGATCATGAGAAATACTCAAATGACTTTTGGCCATACAAATGGGCAAGGTACCAAAACCCAGCTTTTCATACTTAGCGATTTGACGTTCCGCTGTCTGTTCGTAAATCACCTTGCCTGCAGAATAGACTTGCTTGGCGATCACTTCAATTTTGTCTTTGATGGTTCCCTCCAACGGATAGAGGAACTGAAAGTTGTTTGGTTTTTCACACGCAGCGACCACAGCTTGCGCAAATTCGATCGCCCCTTCGCCACCTTTAGCCCAGTAGTCACCAACCACAGCCGTATCTGCTCCTGACTCAAGTGCCCGCTTCTTCACCAGTTCAACTTCGCGGTCTGAATCGGAAGGGAATCGATTGATCACGACCACTGCGGGTACGCCAAACCTGGACACAATTCTCAAGTGTGCGTTCAGATTACTGCATCCGGCTTCAACAAGTTCTAAGTTCTCCTCGGTATAGGCCTTGTCCAAAGTCCTACCGGGCACGGCCTTGGGGCCTCCACCGTGCATCTTCAATGCCCGAACGGTGCACACCACGACGACTGCGTCTGGCTTCAGTCCCGAGTATCTGCACTTGATGTTGAAGAACTTCTCCATACCTATGTCGGCGCCGAATCCACTTTCTGTGACCACATAATCAGCCATGCGAAGCGCCATTTGATCGGCGATGATCGAACTGTTTCCCTGTGCGATGTTGGCAAAGGGGCCGGTGTGAACGAACGCAGGTTGGCCTTCCAGTGTTTGCATGAGGTTGGGCAGGAGCGCGTCTTTGAGGAGAACCGTGACCGCCCCGGCTACACCAAGGTCTTCGCACGTGATGGGCTGACCTTTTTTGGAAAACGCGACAATAACACGAGAAACTCTTTGTCTTAGGTCGGCAAGTCCTGTGCTGTTCGCGAGGATCGCCATCAGTTCAGAGGCGGCAGTAATGTCGAAGCCAGACTCCCTTGGGTAACCGTCTGCGCTTCCACCAAGACCCAAGACGATTTGACGCAGAGCACGGTCGTTTGCATCGACTACACGCGTCCAATTGATGTTGTAGGGGTCGATGTCTAGCCGAGCTAATCCAAGTTGTTCCAACTTGGCATCGTTCAGTTTGTGTTCGTGGTAAAGGCGGGCATCCAGGGCGGCCGCTATGGTGTTATGAGCAATACTAATGGCATGGAAGTCACCCGTAAGGTGAAGATTGAAATCTTCCATTGGAATGATTTGGCTATATCCGCCTCCAGCTGCGCCGCCTTTGATGCCAAAAGTGGGGCCCAAACTAGGTTGGCGTATGCAGATCATTGACTTCTTGCCGATGCGTGCCAGCCCCTGCGTCAATCCAATGGCAGTCACCGTTTTCCCTTCGCCAAATGGCGTTGGCGTGATACAGGTCACATCGATGTACTTTCCTAAAGGCCGATGACTGAACTTGTCTAGAACTGAGAGCTTGACTTTAGCTTTGTATCTTCCATATCGATGAACGTCACTGTCCTCGAGGCCGATGGTCTGTGCGATGTCCAAGATGTGCTGCCGTGTGGCGGATTGGGCAATTTCAAGGTCTGAAGGAAAACTCATGCTAGGCTCCTGAAAAACATGAATGGTATGGAGCACAGATTGGAATTTCTAGATCATGGCCCCAAGGATAGCCTTCACCGAATCGTGCTGGCACATGGTGCCGGCGCGCCGATGGACTCGCCATTCCTAGATTCTATGTCCAAACATCTGGTGAATAAAGGATTTCGCGTTGTTCGGTTCGAGTTTCCGTATATGCGGTTGCGCCGTAGTGGCGGATCCAAGCGTCCTCCCGATGCCTTGCCAGTGCTTATGAACCATTGGCGACAAGTCATGGAACACCTGGGCAATCCAGAGACCTGGATTGTGGGTGGCAAATCAATGGGCGGAAGAATTGCCAGTCTAGTTGCAGATCAGCTTAGTGTTAAGGGTTTGGTGTGTCTGGGATATCCGCTACATCCTCCCGGTCGTCCTGACAAGCTTCGTGCTGATCACCTGGTTCAGCTCAACACGCCCATGCTTATCGTTCAAGGCGAGCGCGATCCTTTTGGTACCGCGTCGGAATTCAGGGCTCTTTCATTGTCTCCGAATATCATGTGGCGTTGGTTACCGGATGGAGACCATTCGTTAAAACCTGGAAAACGATCGGGATTCGACTACGATGAGCATCTAGCCAAGGCCGCAACCGAAATTTACTCATTTGCGGTTGGACTCACCTCATGATCAATCAATTCCTGCCACTGGGCATGGTCATGCAGTGGAAGTAGCTGGGGATCGTTTGCGAATTCGTCTGGCACGAGACCCAACTCAATGGCCCTTTTCAGAGTTTCTAAGGCTCTCGTGCTGTCACCAGTTTGAACCCATGCTCTGGCTAACCTCAATTGAAGTTGCGGCGATTTAGGATCAGCAAGAGCGGCGATTTCAGCAAAAAAGCAAGAGGTTTCCCAATCTTGGCGGTTGCTGGCGGAAAGGGAAGCGACTGTGCACTCATAAATGATGTTGGCCAGCAAACGTCTCACGTGGGGCGTTGATTCTGGGCCGGCTTGAATGGCGCGTGCGGATGCAATCTGCATTTGCCACCAATTGAGCTCCTTTTCTCGTTGGTTAGACTTCATAGGACCGCGCAGAACACGCTCCATTCGTTTTGCTTGTTTCTTGACGAGATTGGATTCGCGTTTGTGGTGTTCTTTCTGAGCCCTTCTCTGCTGCTGAAACCTTGGGTCGGACTCTTGTGTCTCGATCAGCTCCTGCCACTGGAGTTCGTTTGGGTAGAGTCTGGCCAAAGAAGCTGCGAGGTCACGTGCATTCAAGATATTGCCGGACTCTACCCATTGATTCAGGCGATCCAACAAGCGTTCCCTGCTGGGATTGGTCGGTATTTTTGCCGAAGCCAGACCGCTAGTGACCGCCTGCAATTGCAACCAATCGAATGCGTCCATGAACGCCGCTGCGGTGGGCCATCCATATTCACCTTGGTACGAAACCGCATGGTGCCACCATCCCAACTCGTCAAGTTGGCGATGTAGTGCGTCGAGTTCATACCCATTGGGCCCAACGGTGCTGGTTATGCTCACCAAAGCGAGATCACTTCGTTCTAAGTTTCCCTTGTGTCTCGTGCCCAGACCGGCATGGCACAAGACGATCGCTGATGGGCGCTTCGTCAGCAATGCGAAATCCGCACAGGCGCGCGCACTTTCTCCCAATCCCACCAGCGTTAATCGAAAAGGATCGAGCTTGAGGCGTTCGCGCATGTCCTCCCAAACGGCGTCTAATGCCCGTGATTGACCCGGCCAATCTAGGTCTCTAGCTTGGTTGGATGATGCCACTACGTAACCAAAAGTCTCTGCAACCTGGATGAGGTTACCGACGGCTTGGGATGCTCGTGCCTCTGGATCGAAAACAATGATGGTTGGCCATTTTTGATCGCTTGAGTAATGGGCAGGAAGGTAAAGGCAATAGTCCTGATCAGGAACGTTCTTGGCTACAATGCGCGGTATCAACTCGCCTGTTTTCAGTTCAGTTTGGGATGTGGTTAGTGTGAGTTGACACGACAGGCCCCAAAAAAGGACGATGGCTTGAATCATCTTGATCCCCCTGCACCAGATTCAAACATACGTGCAGGCGTAGGGCTTGGTTGCCGTCTCAAAAGAGGCGGTCTCCACAATGGGTCTTGAATGACGCGACGATTGCCTCGCCATGATTGGGGTGCGTGGCAAATACGAAACCTCGATGATGAACAAAGGTTGAATCTGCCCGATTGAGTTCCAGCGGGTTACCGTAGATATCTGAAACCCAGCCCCCCGCGCCGGTGACAATGGAGGCAATGGCACCCATGTCCCATAGTGAGACGCCTTTCTCCCGACGTGGCAAACCGACGTAAAGTGAAGGGCCGTCGTGGGTGACCAAATTGCAGCCTTTGTGTACGGGTGAACCCACAACCACCGGGGCGATTTTCTTCACAGCTGTGGCATTCTTCAAATCGCGACACAACAGATGCCAAACGGCATTTCGTTCGGCTGGAAAAAATTCCGCCTCAGATAGCCACAACGTCAGGTTGGATTCAGGGGATCGATCACACCGTACCTGCACGCCATTTACCTGAGTTTCTTGTTGGTGAATGCCTACCAGAAACTGATCAAGTGCAGGCAAAAAGACCACGCCTAAGACAGGTGTGCCGTCCTTTTTTATGAGACCGATGGAGACACCGAACGAATTGTTGTGATCCATAAACCCACGCGTCCCGTCCATGGGGTCAATGAGCAGGGTGTAAGGCTTGGTGAATCGCTCCGAGACGGCATGATCGGTCATTTCTTCGGCAAGAACGGCTATGTCGGCCATCAACTGAGAGTGATGGGGTGCATCCAAATGGTTGAAGATAATGTCCTGCGCATCGTGATCGGCTTGAGTGACTACATCGCCCGTTCTTGTCCCAATTCCTTTATTGAATACCTGGTAGTCCCCGCCGTAGTGTTCCAAGATCCGTTTTCCAGCGTCTCGCGCTGCCTGTTTTAGCAGGCCCAGCAAGGGGCGAAACTGTTCCGAACCCACGCATTTCCTCCGGGCCAGACGCTTGGTGCGCCTGATTGAAATGTTCGTCATTCCTTAGTTTCTGTGTCGGTTTTTGATTATAGCTCAGGCTCTCTGGGCTGCTTGCTCTAAATGGGGGCCTGTGATAATCTTTGCCGTCTTTGGAGAGGTGACCGAGCGGTTGAAGGTGCACGCCTGGAAAGCGTGTGTGGCGGAAACGTCACCGAGGGTTCGAATCCCTCCCTCTCCGCCACAATTTGGATGGACCAAGAGTAGGGCACCGGCAACGGCGGTTCGTGAACCGTGTCAGGCCCTGACGGGAGCAGCACTAAGCGATTTTCGACGTGTGCCGGTGTCTTACTGTTGGTCCAGGCGTTTTGGCTCGACAGAAAGGAAACCATGGGATCACGCGTCACGGCGTTAGCATGGCGCCCACAAACCTTTGACGATGTTGTGGGCCAGGAGGTTATTACACGCACTTTGTGTAATGCCATCCAGTCAAATCGCATACACCATGCCTATCTGTTTTCCGGGTTGCGTGGGTCGGGTAAGACGTCCACGGCAAGAATATTGGCCAAGGCTCTCAATTGTGAGACTGGTCCCACCGCGACTCCCTGTTTGCAATGTATTTCGTGCACGGAAATTCGAGACGGCAATGCCTTAGATGTGGTCGAGATTGATGCGGCTTCCAACAACAGCGTCGATAACATCAGAGAACTTCGCGAATGGGTTCGCTACAACTCGGCACGTGATCGATACAAGATCTATATCATTGATGAAGTGCACATGTTGTCTACCAGCGCTTTCAACGCGCTGCTTAAGACATTGGAGGAACCTCCCGATAACGTGGTGTTTATTCTGGCGACGACCGAACTTCATAAGATACCGTCAACGATTCTTTCAAGGACGCAACAATTTGATTTTCGCCAAATTCCTTTATTCAAAATTGAAGACAGGTTGAAGACCATCGCTGCCTCCGAATCTTTAAAAATAGAAGATGAGGCGCTTACGTTGATAGCCCAATCGTCGGGTGGTTCCATGCGCGACGCCATCAGTGTGTTTGACCAAGTGGTGGCAGCATCGGATGATTCGATCTCACGACTGGACGTTCAGTCCATTCTTGGCGTGGTTGAAGATGCAAATCTGTTGGATTTGTTAGAAGGTGTGCTCAAATCGTCTTCTGAACAGGTACTGGGCCGTATTTCGGAATTAGTGCATTTTGGCCATGATCTCAAGCGGGTCTACGACGCATTTGCGGCTTTTGTACGCGACTCATTGGTTCTCAAGAGTGTGGCCGATCCCAGTGAGCTGGTGTTGCGCAGTTATGGCCATGGCGATCGGCACATGGAAGTGTTGGAAGCCTGCAGCGTTTCTGATTTGGTTCGCATTCTCGATGTGCTGCTTGGGCAGGAGTCACTATTTCGGCACGCCTTTGAGCCTCGATTTGCCTTCGAGTTGATTCTGTTAAAACTGATTGAAATGAGACGGTTGACTCCGATTGAGGAATTGGTCGCACAGTTAAACGACTGGGAACCACCTGAGCCTAAAAAAAAAAGCAAGTAGCTGAGGCCAAGCCTTTTGGTCTGCGTACGTTAGTCGAGCGACTCAATCAGCAACAAAAACCTGCCACAGCGTCGCTGCTGGGTCGTGCTTACCTTGCAGAGATGCTCGGCGATAGTCTCGTAATTAGTCTCGACGAGGGGTGCCAGAACCTCATTCCCATGCTTGAAAGTCACCATCACTTGGACAGTATCGCCCGAGCGGCGAGAGATCTTTCGGGTCGCAAGCTAAGTATCGAATATCGCATCGGTAAGGACCCCACACTTGAAACGGCACGTGAAGCTGAACAGAACGCGGTATCTTTCGTTCAAAATGATGACCGCGTGCGTTATGCACTGGATTTATTTAAAGGTACCATTGTTAAGTGTGAGCCGCTGGGCGACAAGGAGCGTGATTAATGGACTTTCAAGAAATCATGAAAAAGGCGCAACAACTACAATCGCAGATGGGTACCGATCTGGCCAACATGGCCATCGAATCAACGGCAGGTGGGGGTGCGATACGGGTTGTGATGAATGGCGTTAAAGAAGTCACCAAACTCGACATTAGCCCCGAACTTACGCAAGACCCCGAAATGTTGGCAGACATGATCCAGGCCGCATTGAATCGCGCCTACAGCGATGTGGATCAAAAGATCAAAGAGCGAATGAGTACCATGCTCGGTGGCTTCGACCCCTCGACGATCTCAAATCTCTTCAAATGACCATCGATTACTTAGAAAGGGCCACCGAATTGCTCGCCAAGATGCCAGGCGTAGGCCGGAAATCTGCACAGCGCATGGCGTTCAGAATCATTGCGCTACCGAGCGAGTACGCACTGGAGCTGGCAGAAGCAATCCGAGCACTGAAGGAAGAACTCAAAGTGTGCGAACAGTGTTTCAACTTCAGTGCGAGCACATTGTGTGGCATTTGTTCTGACGCCAAGAGGGACCCGCGTCTGATTTGCGTGGTCGAAGATGCCTCCAGCATCAAGAACATAGAGCGATCCGGCCGCTTCCGCGGTCTATATCATGTGCTTCAAGGGGTTCTTTCACCGATGCACGGGGTTGGGCCCGACGATCTGCGCTGTCGAGAATTGCTGCTTCGTGTGGCCAGTGCACCTATTGACGAAGTCATCTTTGCATTAAACCCCACCCTCGAAGGTGAAGCAACTTCGGCGTATCTGGGCGAACTGTTGAAGGGCTCCAGCTGCACGTTGTCTCGAATTGCCACGGGTATTCCGGTTGGTGGATCATTAGACTACTGCGACGAAATAACGATGGCCTCGGCCATCGACCATCGCAGAAATTTCTGACTACTCCTCGAACATTAACTCTTCTGTGGTTCCTTGAAGCTCACGAAGCCCGGTTTCCAGCGCCAATGTTGCCTTGTCAAGGCGGGACTTGAGCGTTTCATGTCCCAGTTTGAGTCGTTCAATTTCGGTTTGTACACTCGTTCGTTCGTGAGCCAGTCGCTGATAGTCCTCTTTTAGATGGGTCAGTTCGGTTTCAATTTCCTGGCCTGCTTCTAGCAATTCATCCTTTTCCTCAATCTGTGACTGCAGCAGTCGGTTCGCCGAGAATATTTCATCTCGTTCCCTTCGCGCGGTCTCCAATTCTTGTAGCATGGATTGAGTTTGAGTTTCATACTCTTCCAGCCTCGAGTGATTCTCTTGAAGTTGAGATGTCAATTTGTCGACGTCTTCTGATTTTGACTGTGCCTCACTCAATTGGCCTTCAAGCTCGACAACTTGCATTCGTATTTCGTCTATTTGTTTGGCTGACGTCGCTAGCAATTCGTCCTTTTGCTCTAGGTGCTGTTTTAGCGATGCTGCCTGCTGGTTGAGCTGGTCCACTTGGCGTTCGAGCAGGTCGGCGCGTTCCACTAACTGATCGGTTGATTCTTGTGCTTCTTCAATCTGTGCCCTCAGTTCGGCCTTTTGCGCGGTTACCGTTTGCAGGTAGCGCTCCAGTTCAGCTTCGTGTTGATTTTTGATTCGGTCCAAATCTTCCTGGTGACTGGCTTTGAGCTCAACGATGGCCGACTCTGCCTCTTTGTGCTGTGATTCCGCTGCTCTCAATTGGTCTTCCAGTTGGGATTGCGTTTCCTTAAATGATTGAAGCTCTGTTTCCAGTTCTCCTCGTAGTGAATCGTTTTCAAGTCTAAGTTCGGCTTCCTTTTGTGCGAGCTCCTGTTGGAATTGATCCGTCAAATTCTGTTTGGTGGTGGCCAGCGTCTCAAAAGCAGCATCCAGAGCTTGCTGCTTTTCAGCGACCTTGGCATGAGCTGCTTGCGCTTCTTGATCTTTTTGCGCCAATTGATCCCGAGCTTCTTCCAGTTCTGTTCGTAATGACTCCAACTCTTTTTCCAGGCGTTGTAATACCTGCTGGTGGTCCTGTTCCAATTCGTGGCGAACCTGTTCCAACTGCATTTGGTTTTCTTGGTGGGCGCGCGACTGATCGTTTTCATGCTGCGCTAAGGAGCGTTCCAATTGATCGACCTGCTTTCGTAGCTGCCCGACCAATTCCTGGCTTTCCTGTGCTTGTTTCTCCGCCTCCAACATCCGCGCTTCAATGGCCAAGTTATTGTTGCGTGAGTGTTCAAGTGCCTGATCAAGTTCTCGAATCTCGTCGTGCAATGCCTCCTGACGGTTGGTGGCAATTGAGTCGTGTTCGGCAACCCGTTGTTCCAATTCACTGACTAAGGCATTTAGACGGTCGATTTCCTCATCCTTGTCGGATAGCTGTTGTTGCGCACTATCTCCGCTGCTCGAGGAACGCTCGAGATCTGTTTCCAATTTCTTCACCTGCTCCTGCAGGTCACTGAGTTGCGCCTCATGCGCCGCGCGCATTTCATCGAGTTCGGTCTGGAACTGGTCATTCTGACTGCTCATTTTCTTTTGCAGTTCGCTAAGTGATTCAAGTAGGGCATCTCGTTCCGCTTGCGTTTCTTTCAGTTCGGCTGAACTATCACTTAGTTGGCCGCCTGACATGCTGTCAATTTCAGCTTTGGAATGCGCAAGCTCTTTTTCAAGGTGCTTCATTTGCGCCATGAACGGCTTGAATGCTGCTACTTCCTTGCGCAAGTAATCTATCTCGCGGTCTTTGCTGTCCAATTGCTCCTGGAGTGACGTTACCTCATCGGCAGTCGATTCGATGTGGAGAGGCGCGACACCAGGACCAGCCTCTTGATTGATATCGAAGATTTCAGAAAGGTCGGTGTAATCGCCATCTTCGCCTTTGAACACCGACACATCAATGTTCATGACGGTTGCCAACGATTGACGAAGCATTTCCTTGGTTACAGGCTTCATCAGGTAGTCATCCGCGCGGGCCTTTAGTTTTCGGTGTTTTTCGAAGTCTTCTTCTTTAGCCTTTTCCGATGTGAAGATGATCGGAGTGTCTTGTGTGGCAGGTTGGTCTCGAAGTTTTTTGCAGACCATGTACCCGTTCATGTCTGCAAGTTCGGCACAGAGTATGATCACATCAGGCTGTCGGGCTTCAGAGGCGCTAATTCCCGAGCTCCCCAGTTCACATATCTCGACGTCGAAATTAGCAATTTTGGCTATTTTTTCGACGCGGTTGATGAGTTTGCGATCATCATCAATGACCAAGATGAATTTGCTGCTCATAGGTGTGGGGTGACCCGAATCAGGAGATGAACTCGATCATAGCATAAGGAACAGGTTGCAGTGCAGCGATCCCTCAATTAATGAAGGGGTTAACACGAATCTAAGGCAGCCATTTTTGGGGATACATCCACGGCTTTGGTGTTCATAGGGTCTCTATTATCAAGTGACCCCAGATTCACGAGTGCGATATAATGTGTGAGCTGGGATCCTCGGGGTATCGCTGCTCGCCTTGCGGGTGGAGGAAAGTCCGAACTCCAAAGGGCAACATGCTGGTTAACGGCCAGGCGGGGAAACCCGACGGAAAGTGCAACAGAGAGTAGACCGCCAATCCGCTTCGGCGGTAGGTAAGGGTGAAACGGTGCGGTAAGAGCGCACCAGCACTCATCGCGAGATGGGTGGCTTGGTAAACCCCATGTGGAGCAAGATCAAATAGGGGAGCGCGGCGAGTTTCGGCTTGCCAAGAGGTGGCCCGCCTCTGGTTTCCGGGTAGATCGCTTGAAGTGGCTCGTAAGGGTCATTCCAGATGAATGATACCCACGTCCACGGGTTGTGGGCGTACAGAATTCGGCTTACAGAGGATCCCAGCTTCTCTATCTCTTCCACGGTGATTCTGCTAATGTCGCCTCATGATGAACGGGGTGTGTACTTTTGAGTGTGGCGGAAGTCATGTTGAGATTGGATCAGGGATCTGGGCTGATCGATTAAGTCGTTCTGTTCAAGGCTCCAGCAAGCTATTCGTGGTTTCGCAACAGCCGGTGTGGCGTATTTACAGCGGACTTGTGAAGCAGGCCCTATCCAGTGCGACCTTCGTGACCTTGGTCCTTGAAGACGGTGAATCCGTCAAGGATCTTCGACAGTTTGGCGCGATGCACGATTGGTTGGCATCTCATGGCGCCGACCGGAGTTCTTTGATTGTAGTTATTGGCGGTGGTGTGGCAGGCGATTTGGCTGGGTTTGTGGCCGCGACTTACATGAGAGGCATTCGTTGGCTTTACGTACCCACGACGCTGCTCAGTCAACAAGATGCGTCTGTAGGCGGAAAGACCGCTGTAAATCTCAGTAGCGGAAAGAACCTGGTCGGCTGTTTTTGGCCACCAGAACACGTGGTGATTGATACAGATTTCCTTAAGAGTTTGCCCTACCGCCAACAGGTTGCTGGTTATATGGAGTGGCTGAAACATGGTGTTTTGGATGGCGAAGAACTACTGCAAGAGATATTGGGTGTGAGTTTGCCGACCGGAGACTGGTCAGGACATCGCCAAGAGTTGGCGCGAGGTGTGCAAGTCAAAGCTGAAATTGTGACTCGGGATCCTCGAGAAAAGGGAGATAGACAGCTGCTCAATCTCGGACATACTTTGGCGCACGCATTAGAAACAACGACGCGATATGCATTGCTACATGGCGAAGCGGTGGGTCATGGTCTGATCATGGCAGTTGGGCTCGGATTGGTTCGTGGCAGTCAATACGATTGGCGTGAATTGACAGAAAAGATTGTCAATCTCTTGCCGGACAACAGCGAATGGCCCTCAGATGAACAGCTTATCGAAGTCATGCAGCGCGATAAGAAGCGTCGCAGCGGCAAGATAACGTGGGTAGTCCCATCAAAGCCAGGAGAAGTTGCCTTGATGTCCGATGTTGGGGATCATGAAGTGCGCCGAGCGCTGATGTTCTGGCGTGATCAGGTGACACAGTGATTCTGATGTTTGTTGTTTTGTTCAATCAGGATTCGGAAATCCTTTCGCTGCTACTTAGGGCAGGGATGGCCCGGCAACTCAATCAGGTTCACATAGCGGTAGCGCTGGTTGACGAAGCATTAGCACTCAATCCTCATCATGCCGATACCCAAGCACTCAAGATCGAATTAGAAATGATGCGCCGGGATCGCATGGACGGCGCGCTGCAGAGTCATGAAATCCTCAGCTTGATCCTAAATAACATTGATGAATTCTCAGCAGATTATCGATTCAACAAATATTGTGGCATGTTGCTGGCTCGGGAACCGAGCTTATTGAATGAGACCGATGTGGAATTGCCTGTGGTCTACTTCGACCGATCGCTAGATCTGCTGGGCGATGATGATCCGTATGAGCAGGCCGAAATTATTTACTTTAAAGGACAGTGGCTGCTCAAAGAAAACCGCGTGTTCGAGGCCGCAGACGCCTTCCGCCAAGTGGTTTTAACCAATCCAGAGATGACCTGGGCGTGGTACTACGCAGGTCAGAGCTATGAGTTGGCCCGCTATGCAAGAACATCGTTGCATTACTATGAAGAATTCAGAAAACGATCGCGGTTTTTGCCTGCACCCACGGATGTCTCGCTGCGATTGACCACGAGTCTCTTGCGAGCCTTGATCGACCCCAGCAATCAGAAAGTGGGCGCTCTTCTCAATGAACTCAAGGATACACAGGCCGGGTTAGGGCAGTATTTGGAGGCTTCGGGCGCTTTGTTTCGAGCCAACCAACTGGAGGCTGCATGCCTTGTTCTGGAAAGCGCACCACAAACGGGCATGCGGCATGGGCTGTTTCAGATCAGACTTTTTATGAATTTGATGGCCCTTGAACGTTTCGAGGATGCCTTTCATCAGGTATCGGCAGCGATCCAGGAAACCAATGTACCGACGATTAGACAGAGGTTGTTGGAGTTTGCCCTCGAGGCCTCATTACTCAGTGGCCACCCTCAAATGTGGGAACAACTGCCCATCGCACAACGTGAACTGGCCGATGAAAGTCCTAATGGAGCCTGGATGCGTTGGGTGCTTGAGCACCAGGCAGGCGGCCCGCACCGCGATGTAAACGAAGTGTTGTCACTTTGGCCTCAAGACGAATTGACTTCCAACCAGGTTGAGAACGTCAAGAAAATCGGTGCCGAGGCGGCCTGTAGTCTGTTTGTTTCGGGCCTTTATTGGCGATACCATTTTTTTCGTCGGGCAGTTGAAGCGGTGCGGCCCCACGCACTCATGAAGGGTGCGGCTCTTGAAGTTCGGCTCACCTATGCGGATGGTTTGGCAATGATGGGGGAGTATGAAGCCGCATTTAACACGTATCGATCGATACAATTGGACCATGCTTTCTCTGCCGACGTCCTGAACAACTATGGCTATTTCTTACTCGAGTCAGGACAAAATCCAGTTTTGGCACGTGAGCTTATTGAAGAGTCACTGCGTCTGGAACCTGACTGCCGGGCTTGCCTGGACAGCTTGGGTTGGGCCCATTTTAAGCTGGGTGATTTTCAGCGTGCCGAGCAATTCATTCGACGTGCTCTGGCACGCGACAAAGAAGATCCGGAGAAGCTCGAACATTTGGGTGATGTGTTATGGCATTTGGGGGAGCGAGAGCAGGCACGCAAGTATTGGAGTCTGGCGTTGCAAAATATGTCCGACTTTGCAGTCAACAGTCGGTACAAGATTGTGTTGGATAAGTTGGATCCACCATGATGATTGGCTTGATATGGCTGTGCTTTGGTTCTGAATTCCAAAGAATTGAGATCGACGTGGTCTGGCAGGAATCGAACAAATCGATTGCGGCCAAGATGCATATCACTTTGTCTCACGACGGACGTGCCATGCTTTTGTGCAGCAAGGCGCTGAGCGGGCCTCTGTTCAAGTGTTGGCTGACATCAGAAAAGGTGGTGGTCTATATTGAGCCCGAACTCAAAGTGTTCGTGGGTGATGACCGTCAAGCTTTTCAGTTGCTGCCCCATATCGCCCCTCACTTGGCTCGTGAGTGGATTGACCTTTTTGTGGCAGACGCGTTGCCAGAAATGGTCGTAGAGGATGAAAACGGTTGGAGACAGATGCGACAAAACAAGCATCCAGTGAAGTGGCGCATTCGCAAGCGGATGTCCCTGGATCACGTACCTGAGAAGGTATTTGAGCCACGCGTATCGGACCGAGCTGAAATTGCTGATTTGACGTCATTGGTTTGGAACCCTTGATCGGCTTTCAGGCGGCGTGCAAGATAAACTTGTACCTCCGGGTTCTGGGTAAACGCGATGATGGATTTCATGATTTGGACACCCTATTCCAACAAATCAATGTGGTCGACGACTTGTTATGGAATCCGGGCGACGAACCCTTAAGCCTTGAGGTAAAGGGTGCTCAGCTGGGCCCAGTTGGTGACAACCTAATCGTCAGAGCATTCCAACGCGTGAACCGTGAATTGGATACGCCCGTTGGAGGACAGATGGTGGTGACCAAGCGGATACCGATTGGTGGCGGGCTGGGAGGTGGATCGGCTAACGCCGGTGCGACACTAGGCGCCATAAACCGTTACCTGGGTGATCGATTCAGCCGTGACGAGCTGGTCCGTTTTGCAGCCGACCTGGGCTCCGATGTGCCCTTCTTTATCGAAGGAGGGTGTCAGCGTGGGCGAGGACGAGGAGAACGACTAGAAATTGCCGTGCCTCCACATGGCACGCCGAATTTTGGATGTCTCGTGCTACCCCCATTTGGTATTTCCACGGCTGAAGTATTTAGGAACCTGGTTGTTGAAGCACATTCGAAGCCCGAGTTGGGAGACAATGATTTGTTTGAAACAGCATTGGCTGTTGAGCCTCGATTGCGTGCGTTGGATGCTGAACTGCGGCCTTTGGCAGTAGGACCCTGGTTCATGTCTGGTTCGGGGAGTACGATGGTCCACTTGGGTGCTCCTTTGGATTGTGATCTTTCAACTACTGCGCGACGATTGGGGTGTATGGTGGTGCCTTTTCAGTTCCTGTAGCTTGGTTGAAAGTGTCCGCGGGTGCCTTATTACCTAGAACAAGATGTGTCGGAGCAGCTGAAAATTGGCACGGGTTGAATATGTGGGCAGAAACTCCTCTTGACAGGGTAGGTCAAATTAGGGATTATACGCGTCGGGCCAAAAAGCCCCCTTGGGGGCTCAAGGCCAAAATTGGGGAGTCGCCAAGCGGCAAGGCAGCAGGTTTTGGTCCTGCCATTCGAGGGTTCGAATCCTTCCTCCCCAGCCATTACCTTTAGTCTTTACCCCGTGATAGATACGGGGTAAAGTCTATGCCCATACATCGAGGACGCGCTGATGAGGCGCCCAGAACCCTTGGCCAAGGCTCCCTCTCATGAAAGATTGCAAAGAACTAAAGATCTTTGCGGGTAATTCCAACCCGCAACTGGTAAAGCGTATTGCCGAATCGCTGGGTCAGCCGTTGGGGAAGATGGAGATCGGCCGTTTCAAGGACGGCGAGGTGAGTTGCCAGATCGAAGAGAATGTCCGCGGCGCGGATGTCTTCTTGATCCAGAGTACTTGCTATCCGGTCAACGACAACCTGGTTGAGATGCTGGTGATGATCGATGCGTTTAAACGCGCGTCCTGTGCGCGTGTCACGGCCGTCATCCCTTATTTTGGCTATGCCCGACAGGATCGCAAACAACGGGCCCGCGTGCCTATTTCGGCCAAGCTTGTAGCTGACTTGATTGAGACTGCTGGTGCGGATCGCATTCTTACCATCGATTTGCACGCAAACCAAATCCAGGGCTTTTTCAGTATTCCCGTGGACCACTTGTTTGCAGCATGGGTCATGTTGAATCACATACGCGAGCTTGGGAGAAATTTTGTGGTGGTATCGCCTGATGCCGGAGGCGTGGAACGTTCCAGGGCCATGGCCAAGCGACTGAATAATGCGTCGTTGGCGATTGTTGACAAAAGACGCGAGCAGGCAAACGTCTCCAAGGTCATGAACATCATCGGAGATGTCCGCGATCAAGACTGCATTATTGTCGATGACATCATGGATACTGCTGGAACGCTGACGCAGACCGCACAAGCTCTGGCGGACCAAGGCGCTCGCTCTGTGTATGCGGCCTGTGTACACCCCGTGTTGTCCCACCCTGCGGTTGAACGGATTGAAGCATCGCCGTTACGGAAGGTGTTTGTCACAGACACCATCCCACTACGTAGTGATGCATTGAGTTGCGACACCATCGAAGTCGTGACGGTTGGAGAAATGTTGGCTGATGCCATTAAACGCATTCACCTCGAAACATCGATCAGCTCGTTGTTTGTCTGAGATGCGTTCCATTAAGTTAAGGTTTTTGTAGATTAGAGGAGGCCTATCATGGCAGTACAAGAAGTGGTCGTTAAACCAAGGACAACGACCGGAAAAGAAGAGTCGGGTCGCATTCGCAGACAAGGATTGATCCCTGCCGTGGTCTATGGACTCAACGGTGATCCTGTGTCAGTGTGTGTCGAGCCAAAGATCATGAACAAGGTCATTCGCTCTGAGCAGGGAATGAACACGGTATTGAAGCTCAAGATGGAGGGGTCCGATCAAGAACGACACGTGATGATCAAGGAAGTGGATCGCCACCCTGTCACCAACCGATTGTGGCACATTGATTTCCTGAGAATTGATATGGATAAGATGGTTACGGCTATCGTACCCATTGAGTATGATGGGACACCGGCAGGCGTTAAGTTGGGCGGTATCCTGACTATCGTGCGTCACGAAATCGAGATTGAGTGTTTGGCCAAGGACCTGCCTGGACGTATCCACCTGGATGTTTCCGGGATGGGCCTGGACGAAGCGCTCCGCGTGTCCAATTTGCCTGCCATCAAAGGCGTGACTTATCAGTTGGCCGAACGTCGAACACTTGCCGTGGTCCACGCGCCAGAGGCAGAAGCCAAGGAAACCGAAGAAGAGGACGAAGAAGAAATTTAACGCTTCCTATGTTCACTCATCTAATCGTGGGCCTGGGTAATCCGGGCCCACGGTACGTTTGGACGCGCCACAACATGGGATTCATGTTGGTTGACTGGTTGCGCAAGTCATGGCAAGCACAGGCGTTTCCCGTTTGCGCGTCTATGGAAACCTGGCAGGCACAATTAGGCGATGCACATGTGGCGCTGTTAAAGCCTATGACGTTTATGAATAGAAGTGGTTCAGCTGTGCAGCGTTTTCTTGGGGAACACGAACTTCCGCTAAAACGCATGCTTGTGGTTTACGATGATTTGAGCTTACCGCTGGGGCACATGCGCGTCCGTCCCAGGGGATCGGCCGGTGGTCACAATGGCATCGCCGACATCATGGACTGCCTGGGCACCACCGAAATACCGCGGTTGCGACTGGGCATGGGCACCGACAATCCTGGGGATACGGTTTCCTTCGTGCTGAGTGATTTCGACAAAGCGGAGTTGGTAAGCTTGGAAAAAGTCTTGGAAAATGCCGCAAAAGCGGCGAGAATGTGGCTCTTTGAGTCTTTTGATCGATTGATGTCTCAATTCAATGGCTCTGTGATCGAGCCACCCGATACACAATAACGGTTAAACAATAAGGGAGGAGAACCTTGCAGCCGTCATCCTTGATGTACGCCTTCCCCATCTTTGGGATTATCGCACTGGTATTTGCGTTTATTAAAGCTAGATCCGTAAGCAGCGCAGATGCCGGAACTGACAAAATGAAAGAAATAGCCGCTCATATTCGCGAAGGGGCCATGGCATTTCTTGCACGTGAATATAAGATCCTCGGCATTTTCGTGGTCGTTGTCGCCGTACTGCTTGCCATTCAGGCGTCCGGCGACAGCCAATCCAGTTGGCTGATAGCCTTCAGTTTTGTGGTAGGCGCAGCCTGCTCGGGCTTGTCTGGTTATTTTGGCATGCGAGTCGCCACGTCGGCGAACGTACGCACGTCTAACGCAGCGCGTACCAGCCTGAACAAAGCATTGAGTATCGCATTCAGCGGTGGCACGGTGATGGGCATGTGCGTGGTTGGCCTGGGCATTCTTGGTCTGGGAGTTTTGTTATTGCTCTATTCACCTGAACACGGTGGATTGTTGGGCGAAACCTCGTGGGCAAGAGTCATCAATGTGGCCACAGGGTTTTCCATGGGCGCATCGTCAATCGCGCTGTTTGCTCGCGTGGGCGGTGGCATTTACACCAAGGCTGCCGACGTCGGCGCTGACTTGGTAGGAAAGGTCGAGGCGGGAATTCCAGAAGATGATCCGCGAAACCCTGCCACGATTGCAGACAACGTGGGCGACAACGTAGGCGACGTTGCAGGAATGGGTGCTGACCTTTTCGAGAGTTATGTGGGTTGTATTATTGCCGCCATGGTGATTGGGTCGGTCTATATTGATGACGTCACGCAACAACTGAATTCAATAGTGTTACCCATGACATTGGCGGGTGTGGGTATCATCATGTCGATTTTTGGAACGTTCCTGGTGCGCACGAAAGAAGGTGGTAATCCTCAAACTGCGCTCAACATGGGCACGTTGACCGCTGCTGTTTTGATGACGATTGCTTCTTACTTCATCATCGATTCATTCACCGGAAGCGGATTCATGTTTACAAATTTCACAGACGCTGCGGGCCAGATCATTCCCGTGACAACCATGTCTTTGTTTATTGCGACTGTGGTTGGTTTGGCAGCTGGTCTCGCGATTGGTTTTACGACCGAATACTACTGTGCCAAGAACAAACCACCCGTGCAGGAAATCGTCGATAGTTCGACCATGGGCCCAGCCACCAACATCATTTCCGGTTTAGGTGTGGGCATGAGATCGACGGCGCTACCCGTGGTCTATATTGCCGCCGCGATAGGCGTTTCGTTCCATTATGCCGGCGTCTACGGAATTGCCATTGCGGCATTCGGCATGTTGTCCACGACCGGTATTCAGCTGGCCGTGGATGCCTATGGACCGATTGCAGACAATGCGGGTGGTATCTCAGAAATGAGTGAATTGCCTCCAGAAGTTCGCGAGCGAACAGACAATCTGGATGCTGTGGGCAATACCACTGCGGCCATTGGTAAGGGATTCGCCATTGGATCCGCGGCTTTGACGGCGCTGTCCCTCTTCGCTGCGTTTCGAGCGGCCGTTGTAGCTCGCGGTGGAACCATCATGCTGGACGTCACCGATCCTCAAGTCACCATCGGTTTGTTCATCGGCGGCATGCTGCCGTTCCTGTTCTCGTCCATGGCCATGAAGGCCGTTGGATTGGCTGCCAATGAGATGATCCGAGAAGTGCGCCGCCAATTCCGCGAAATTCCGGGTCTGCTCAAAGGTGAAGCGAAAGCGGAATATGCGCGCTGCGTGGATATCTCCACGGCCGCCGCTATTAGACAGATGATTGTTCCAGGTTTGGTTGCGGTGCTGTCACCTGTAATTGTAGGTGTGGTCGGTGGCCCGAACGTCCTGGGCGGTTTGTTGGCAGGGTGTGTGGTAACTGGCGTACTGCTTGCCATCTTCATGTCCAATACGGGCGGAGCCTGGGACAATGCCAAGAAGCAAATCGAAGAAGAACGTAAAGAAACCAACGAATCCGGCGCTCAGATTAGTGGCAAAGGATCCGACAAACATAAGGCAGCTGTCATCGGCGATACGGTTGGCGATCCTTTTAAGGACACTGCCGGTCCATCCTTGAATATCTTAATTAAGCTGATGTCTATTGTTGCTGTTGTGATTGTACCCATTATCGTGTAGAATGTGGGTCTTTGGCTCGTGCCCACGTCGGTCACCACTGACGTGGGCGCTGTACTGTTGAGGGAGGCACTCCAAACATGAGTTCCATGACGTACGAGTCGGTGTTTATCGCCGCTCCAAATATTTCTGAAGATGCTGTCGAGAAACTGATCGGCAATTTTCAGGAAGTGATCAATTCACATGAAGGTCAGTTGACGACGACCGATAAATGGGGACGTCGCAAAATGGCTTATCCGATCAAGAACTTTCGTGAAGGCGTTTACACGCTGTTTGAATTTGAAGGCAATGGCGACACCGTTAAGGAACTCGAGCGCCGTTACCGTTTGACAGATTCAGTCATTCGCTATCTCACGGTTCGCGTAGATCGCAAAGCCAAATTGGTTGCCAAAGGCAACGAACGCAAGAAAATTAAGGAAGCGCGCAAGCGTTCGCGCGTGACCACCGAAAAAGTTTACAACGAGGATTGATCATGTCTGACGAGAAAAAAGAATTTGAAGGTAAGGACGATTCTGGAGATGATCGTCGACGTGGTGGCTCAGGGGGCGGAGGCGGAGGCGGACGCCGTCGTCGTCGTTTCTTCTATCGCCGCCGAAAGTTCTGCAAGTTCCAGGCAGAGAAAATCGATTTCATCGATTATAAAGACGTAGAGTTGCTTCGCGGTTTCGTTCCGGAACGTGGCAAGATTAGCTCAAAGCGTTCCACCGGTACGAGTGCCAAGTATCAGCGTATGTTGGCAACCGCAATCAAACGGGCTCGTCACCTGGCATTACTGCCTTACACCACGGAGTAATACCGAGGCGGATCTTTGTTTTCACGGAAAAAAGTAGAGTACCGCAAAGAAGATCCGGCCCAGTTCTTCGAACCTAAAACAGTTATTAGTTGTGCCCTCGCCTGGGTTTTGCCCGGTGCGGGGCATTTCTATTTGGGCCGAAGGCGAGAGGCCTACTTACTGTTCGGAATCTTAATGGCGTGTTTCGTTCTTGGACTCGCACATGGAGGAGACATCTTTCCGATTCAAGGCGAGGGTGTGATTCGGTCTATTGGAGCATTTTGCCAGATGGGATTTGGTGTGGTTCACCTTGTTGCGCGTTTGATGCTTGATCGCGGTACACCCCTCAGTTTGACCTACGATTACGGCACCACTTATTTCTTGATTGCGGGCATGATTAACTGGCTGGCCGTAATCGACAGTTTTGACATCGCCATGGAGCGGAAATGAACGTCGTCTATCGGGGAGTCCTCGTCTCTCCCGTCGATCGCTCGGCGGAACGCATTCGCATTGAAACCACCAATATGAACGACGCCCAGAAAGCCGGCATACCCTTTTCAGAAATGCGAAATGGCAAGGCAGTTTTTGCGGAATGGGTGCCTGAAACAGATTTGGTTCCTCTCGACACCGCATGAGTGAGTCTTGCATTGAAATCATTGGCGGTGGATTAGCCGGTTGCGAAGCCGCTTATCAATTGGGTAAGCGGGGTATTGCCGTAAGACTCTATGAAATGAGGCCGGACAGGAAAACAGCCGTCCATCAAACGGATCGCCTGGCCGAGTTGGTGTGTTCCAATTCTTTTCGTTCCGATGAGAGGGACCACCCTGTAGGGTTGATCAAACGTGAAATGGCCGCCTTTGATTCGCTGATCGTGAAGGCAGCACGAGCTTCGTCCATACCTGCAGGTGGTGCATTAGCCGTTGATCGTGAGGCGTTTTCAGGACACGTGATGCAGGCACTCGAATCATTGAATGCCGTGAGCTTGATTCGACAAGAAGTGACAGAGATTCCCCCTGGTTTTTCCATCATTGCGGCCGGTCCTCTTTGTTCAGACGCACTGGCGCAGTCGGTGCACCAACAGCTCGGAGACACCGGGCTCTATTTTTATGACGCCATTGCGCCAGTCATTGAATACGACTCGCTTGATCTCGAGGTGGTTTTTGCCCAGTCACGCTATGGCAAAGGCGAAGGAAGTGACTATCTCAATATTCCCTTATCCAAGGCTCAATATCTGGAGCTTCATCGTGATTTGGTAACTGCGGAACGTGCTGAAATCAAAGCCCACGATTCATTGAAGTTCTTTGAAGGCTGCCTTCCCGTTGAAGTGATGGCCGATCGCGGCGTGGATACTTTGCGTTTTGGCCCGTTGAAACCTGTTGGTCTTACAGATCCTCGAACGGATCAGCAACCCTATGCCGTGATTCAGCTCCGCCAAGACAACTATGCACGATCCCACTGGAACCTGGTGGGTTTTCAAACGCAATTAAAGTGGGGCGATCAGCGCCGCATCCTGCAGAAATTGCCGGGCATGGCAAATGCCCGATTTGTCAGATTTGGCATGATTCACCGCAATACGTTCGTGGACAGCACCAAACATCTCTTGCCCACATTTCAACTTAAGAACCATCCCCAGTGCATGCTAGCTGGTCAGATTTCTGGCGTCGAAGGCTACATCGAATCTGCGTCGGTTGGTTTGATGTGCGGACTGAATATGGCCCGCATGATTCGCGGTCACGCGCCTGTCGTCTTTCCCAGCACGACCGCGATGGGATCGCTGGCGCACTATGTGACTTTTCAAGGTCATCGCGAACTGCAGCCGACCAATGTCAACTATGGCATCTTTGAACCTTTGCCACCGGGTAAAAAAATAAAGCGTTCCGATCGGCGGCGGGCTTATGCCATCAGAGCGCTACAAGATTTGTTGCGCTTTGCGCTTGCTTCAGAATTAGATATTGACGAACCTTTCTTGCGCACACAACTCGCCGAGCTTGAACCCACCGCTGTTTGAGGCATCCATGCGATTGCGCTAAGATGACGGATTCCGTGAGGAGCTGAAATGGAAGAAAACACCCAACAGGTACCACAGCCAAAACAAAGACCGCCTCGTAAAAGCATGGTTCTGCCACTGTTGTTGATGGGTGTCTTTCTTTTTGTGATCATTGGTGTTGTCGGTGTGGTGGTTCTTTTCTTTTCAGTCGGTTCGGGGCCTAAAGCTGTAAAAGCTTCCAAGGATTCCGTCATTGAAATCCGAGTGGATGCGAGCCTTAGCGAGTATCAGCCGCCTGCAGGGTTGGAACTTCTATTTCAAGAAAACAGGCTGTTTCTCCATGACGTTTTGGATCTCCTGAAGAAAGCCGCTGATGATGATAAGGTTCGAGGCGTGCTCCTACGCGTTGAACCCACATCGCTCGGCTGGGCTCAAGCTCAAGAGTTGAGGGATGCCCTTGAGCGTTTCAATCAGAGCGGCAAATGGAGCTTGGCGACGGGCGAGATTTGGACAGAGAAAGAAATCTTCATCGCCACCGCATGTAGCGAAGTTTATGCAGCCCCTGAGTCCATTTTCATGCTCGACGGTTTGATGTCACGTACCACCTTCTTCAAAGACGCTCTAGATTGGGCTGGCATTCAAGTCGATGTAGCGGCGTATAAGGAGTATAAGAATTTTGCCGACCCTTATCGCTATTCGGAAATGAGTCGTTCTCATCGTGAAGCAATTGAGGTGTTGATGCAAGGCATCAACAAGGAGTTCATAGCACAGGTTTCGCAGTCAAGGAATATTGACGGCACGGTACTTGAGGCCGCATTGGCTAAGTCAATTGCTTCTGCCGCTGAAGCTGAAGAGGTGGGACTCATTGATGGACGCCGCTACTTCGATGAAGTGGAAACGACAATCAAGGAACACCTTGGAACGGATGATCCGCCAAAGATTCTGCGGGCCAATCGCTATTACGTTCCACAACGACGAAATGTCAGTGGCCGCAATCAAGTGGCGGTCATCATGGCCTCTGGCGGTATTCAGTCAGGGGGTCAGGAACGGGGTGCTTTCGGCGACCCCATAATCAGCTCGGACGTGTTCGTGCGCCACCTAAGGGCAGCTCGGGATGACGAACGCATCAAAGCCATTGTGGTGCGCATTGATTCACCGGGCGGCTCCGCATTGGCCAGCGATGTCATGTGGCGTGAAATCAGACTTGTATCTCAGGCCGGCAAACCCGTGGTCGCTTCTATGGGCACCGTTGCGGCCTCCGGTGGCTATTACATGGCTATGGGTTGTGACGAAATTTATGCGCTGCCGACCACCATTACGGGCTCCATTGGTGTCATCAGTATGCGCATCGGCATGGAAGAGCTGTACAAGAACCTGAAACTCAACGTGGAAGTTGTGAAAACCGCGCCACTTGCCGATTTTTATGATCCTTATCGAGCGCTCAGTGACCAGGAACGCCAAACCTTCTTGAATCGAACGGCTGAGTTTTACGATTCCTTTGTGCAAAAGGCAGCAGAATCTCGAGGCGTTCCTGTGGATGAATTCGAAACCCATGCAAGAGGGCGCGTTTGGACGGGAGCAGATGCTGTGCGATTGGGGTTGATCGATAAGTTGGGTGGACTGCAGCAGGCCATTGAAAGGGCCGCCGAATTGGCAGGCATGGAAGCGGGTTATCGGGTGCGCACCTTTCCCGAAGAGCGTGATTTTTGGGACATGATGCAGGACCCGGACCTTGTCGAAAGCCATCAGGCCCAAACGGTTGGCCAGAACCTTCTACCTCATTACAGTCGATTGCTTTTTGATTTGATGCATACCAATGAGTCCAAAGGATTGCCTGTGGCCCTGATGCCCTACGAAATAGTCATTGAATGAGGTGAGCAGCAATTTATGATTGAACAGAAAGACACTGCGAACAGGCTACAAAACTTCGCCCGAGAATACCGGCCGGAGATCCGTTTTGTGCTGATTTTCCTCGTGATTGTAGGCCTGGGGTTCAAACTGGTCTACAACAAAACCGTGGCTGACCATGTGATTGTGCCAATTACAGAGCTCGAGACACTCGTTGCGAGTAAGATCCTGAATTTGTCATTTGTGGGTTACCCCAATCGACAAAAAGGGACGGTCCTGTCGGGTACCGGAGGCAACCCCTTTCGTATGGAAGTGCGAAATAACTGCAACGGCGTCTACGAATCGATTGTCTTCTTGGCAGCGTTTATTGCCATTCAGATTCCCTGGCGGAGAAAAATCGGTTGGGTTTCGTTTGGTTTTTTTCTCTTCCATTTGGTCAACGAAGCGCGACTGGTGAGTCTATTCATTATTGGCTCTTCCTATTCAACGCAGACATTTGACTTTTTTCACGAGACGTTCTGGCAGTACACATTGGTGATTGTCACGCTGGGGATCTTTTTATTTTGTGCCAATCGCGTGACCAAGATGGAGCGACCAGCACCGGTCAAGGAAGCGGCATGAGCCGCATTGAGTACAGCGATCTAACTCAATCGGTACTCAAGCGCCTTTTTCTTTTTGGGCTACCTGCCGGTGTAGGCGCGGCTTTGTTTTGGTATTTTGGTGGGATGCGTTACTGGGGATACCTGGTCGTAACCCTTGCCAAGCTATTGGGGTTTTGGACCACGGTTCAATTTGATGGGCGCGACCTCATCTACCAAGTGACACTAGAAATGGGTGGCACCAGCTTCATTGCCTTCAAAATGAATCAATTCAATCTATCGTTCCTCGAGGTGATGACTTTGTTGGGGGCATGGCGTCACCGCAGTGTCAAAGCAGGTTTTAGGTTGGCCGGCTGGAGCGTTCTTATCTTACTTGGTTACCAGGCAATTGCTTTCTTGGCCCACTGTCATGCCGTGGAGATTGGTCCGGACTTTGCCAATAGCCAACACATCATGTGGGAATCGTCGTGGTGGTATGTGTTCATGAAGAACGTAGCTGCCTTTCAAACCTTCATTCTTCGTTATTGGGCCGGGTTCCCTGTGTTTGCGCTGGCCTTGTTGGCAAATACCTTGACGACTGGTAAGCCAAAGACCAAATGATGGGCAACCGCCAGGCATTGTTGGTGGACAGCTACGACTCGTTTACGTTCAATCTTGTGCAGGCCCTTCAAAGGTGTGGCTGGGTTCCTGCGGTCATACATGCGGACGAGGACCTAGTCACCCCTTATCGCTCTTTGAATCCTCAACTGATCGTGATTGGCCCAGGCCCAAGTCGCCCCTATCGAGACTCAACGGTCGACCGATTCCTGCGAAGTCTTCCTCCAAGCCAACCTGTATTTGGGCTTTGTCTGGGGATGCAAGCCATGGCAGTGGCTGCCGATGGTGCGGTCATTAGGGCACCGTACCCCATGCATGGCAAAATATCCCTGGTAAGTCACAACGGCATTGACCTATTCAGCGGTATCCCCAATCCAGCAAGAATGGTGCGCTACCACTCGTTGGTGATCGATGAATCGCGGTTGCCCAAGAATATTGAAGTCACTGCGCGCAGTCTGGATGACCAGTTGCCAATGGCCATCAGCTTTCGCGATCGCGCTTGGCGCGGGGTTCAATTCCACCCTGAGTCCATTGCAAGTGAGAACGGCATGCAAATCATTGAAAATGCGTTGGTTATGAGTTGCTCTAAAAAAAATTGAGCAAACCGATCAACTTCCTGATTGACACCCATATACCCTTTTGCTAGAGTTACGACCTTGTCGGCGGTCATTAAGACTGGCCGGGTTCGTTGACAGATGGAGAAGGTGAGAGAAGACTCAAACGGGTTGAAGTTTGAGATCGAGAGTGAAAGTCTAGCGTAAGCTAGGAATCAACATGAGAGTTTGATCCTGGCTCAGAATGAACGC
>JAGQSC010000037.1 GCA_020439745.1 Acidobacteriota bacterium
CACCCACCACATTCTCTTCGGTAATTCCATCGACTCCGATCAGCTCATCGAGTGTGGGCAATGTCGTCGGTAACTGTGGGCACGCGAGGGGTTTACCGGCTACAAGAGGAAGAAACGGGTGCGTACCCCTGGTATCGCTGCAATAGGCGAATTTCAACTCTTCCTCCAGGCAAAAAGCATGTTCGTTCATCTGCCAGCCGGCCGCACCGTGCGTGTGCGAAGAGACGCCAAAAATCTCTATGAACCGTTCGGCCGCGATGGTCATCTCATGCCGGGTCCACTCTTCTCCCTTTGTTGCAACGTGGTCCTGCCAGCGAATGTGATCATAACAATGAATCCCGACGTCAAAGCCGGCGTCGCGCACCTCACGCATGATAGGGGCAGCCTTTCGCCCAATGTCCGGACCAGGGAGCAGCGTGCCATAACACAACGTCTTGAGTCCGTAATTGGCCCCGACTGAGGTGCGCATCACTTTTTTGAGAAATCCGCGCCGAAAAATCCGGCGCAGGGCACGGCCTGTATGATCAGGCCCAAGGCTGAACAGAAAAGTCGCATTGACGCCATGATGCTTCAACACACGCACCAGGTTAGGCACACCTTCTACAGTGCCACGAAGGGTGTCAACATCGACTTTGAGTGCGATACGCATGGAGCGTTATTCCAACAACGCCATGGCCTGCACAATTTCACTGCGATAGGAATTGAATATGAGCCGCAACATCTGGTCCATCGTCGTCCTTGGGGACCAATTCAGATCACGACATGTATTAACAATGGCGGGTACGCGGTGTTGAACGTCCTGGTAGCCCTCACCGTAGTACGTATGTGAGCTGACATCTATGAACTGTACCTTTGAAGCATTTTCGGCATACTCCGGATACTCTAAGGCCAAGGCCACCATCATCTCTCCGAGCTCACGCACGGAGTATTGATTGACCGGATTACCGATATTATAGATTTGACCACTGGCGATCTGATTCGGATTTTCGATAATCGCCATCAGCGCATCAACGCCGTCGTCCACATAGGTGAAGGTCCTCCTTTGCCTGCCCCCATCCACGAGAGAAATATTCTCCCCCCGCACAATATGTCCCAAAAATTGCGTCATTACCCGCGAACTGCCCTCCTTGGCTGTATACAGGCTATCAAGTCCTGGACCAATCCAGTTGAAGGGACGGATCAGCGTGAAATTCAAGGCACATTCCACCCCGTAGGCCCAGATGACCCGGTCCAGCATTTGTTTCGAGCAAGAGTAGATCCAGCGTTGTTTGTGGATTGGACCGAGGACCAGATTCGAAGTCTCGGGATCAAATTCCTTTTCCTCGCACATCCCATAGACTTCGGAGGTTGAGGGGAAAATAATCCGTTTTTTGTGTTGGACACACTGCCGAACGATCGCGAGGTTGGCTTCGAAATCCAGCGAAAAGACCCTGAGCGGTTCCTTCACATAGGTCGCAGGTGTGGCAATGGCGACTAAGGGGAGTACCACGTCGCATTTGCGTATGTGGTATTCCA
>JAGQSC010000038.1 GCA_020439745.1 Acidobacteriota bacterium
CGTGGCATTGCTTTCGCCGAACGGCGCTGAGTTCGTACTGAGCTATTTTGCGGTGACATCGATTGCCGGGATCGTTCATCCCGTCGATGAGCGTCTGAAACCCGACGAAATCCGCTTTCTCCTTGAAGACTCTGGTGCCCGGTTTGCTATCGTCCACCGGGCGCTCTGGCCGAAGTTTGCAAGCGTGTGGAATACACTTCCCGCTCTAGAACGGGTATTGGCCGTTGGGGATGTTGAGGCCAATGTCGATTCGTTCCATGAATGGGTGGACCGACCACATGATTTCACCGATCTGGCAGGCGTGGAGAAGTCTCCATCTTCTGACGACATTGCTGAATTCTTGTATACCTCAGGTACCAGCGGCAAACCAAAAGGTGCCATGCGTTCGCATGCCAATGCCAGGGCCGCGTCAAGCAACGCACGGCGGGCATTCGGCTATCGCCATGAAGACGTGATCGCGATCGTCATGCCGCTCAGCCATTCCAGCGCTCTGGTCAGTCAAATGCTGCCAATGCTTGAAGTGGGGGGCACGGCTGTGTTGGTGGGGCGCTTTGAAGCAGCAGACCTTCTGACAAAAATCCGCGAACAGGCCGTGAGCTGTTTTCGGGCGGTTCCTGCTACGTTCAAGATGCTGATGGCCTATCGGGAGTTCAATGCTGACCACCTGCCGTCTTTGCGTTTGTTAATGAATTCCAGCGCTGCGATTGAATCCAAGACCCACTGGGAGATTAAGCAGCGCTTCCCTGAAGTGGAGTTGGTCAATTCGTATGGGCTGACGGAGGCCTCCACCTGCACGATTCTCGACGATGCCACGGCCCGGGAACATCCTGATTCAATTGGTGTTCCAATAACAGGAGTTGAGATGTCGGTAGTGGACGACGCCGGCTGTGTGGTGGAAGATGGTATTGCGGGCGAGATTTGGGTACGCGGTCCGCATGTGTGTCACGGCTACCATAACCTTCCTAGGGAAACAGAGGCCTTGTTTGCTCCCGGAGGCTGGCTGAGAACAGGTGATGTGGGCCACAAAGATTCCCAGGGGCTTTTCTACTTTCACGGGCGCAAAGTTGATGTCATTAATTGCGGCGGGAGAAAGTATGCACCCGTGGAAGTAGAACGCTGCATACTGGAACTTAAGGAAATCGCCGAGGTGGCGGTTCTGGGTGTGCCGCATCGTGTTCTCGGACAGGTCGCCAAGGCGTTTGTGGTCTTTCGGGATGGTGCGATTGCAGATCTCAAGGCCGTGACCCGCCATTGTACTCGGTCTCTTCCCAGCCATATGGTTCCCTTTTATGTTGAATCAGTAGATGCGTTACCCAGAAACAGTCTTGGCAAGATGCTGCACCGCGAGCTGAAGGCGGAGGCACATCCTGCGTTGCACAGAAACTAACGAATAGGCGAGGACCAACATTATGTCAAACACACATGCGAGGGTGATTGAGTTTCTTGCCGGGGTTCTTCAGGTGGATATTCCGTCGGATATCAGTGATCTGCGCCGCCGGGAATTCTCCGATTGGGATTCGATCAATCACCTGCGTTTGATCATGGAGCTCGAAGAAAGGTTGGGCGTGAGCCTTGATGACGAACAAGCCGCCAGTCTGTCGTCATCCAGGCAAATTGAGGCGCTTTTCATCAAGCACAGAGTCACGCTACCTGACGAGGCCTCCTCGTGAGGATAGGTATCTGTGCCAGAACCTGGGGGGAGAACGGCGGCATCGGTGTGTATACGCGAAGCGTCATCGCTTCGATGTTAGATCTGGATGCACGAAACGAGTACCACATTCTTTACTCCAACAAGGTACATCTTGGATCGCTAAAAGGCACGGATCGCGTTCGTGAAGTGTATCTGCCTGCCAATGGCAAGTGGATGTGGGATCAATGGGCAGTGCCGAGATATGCGCACCGCGAACGTTTGGACGTAATCTTTCACACTAAATTCGCCATCCCGTTCCTGGCGAAATGTAGAACGGCCATGGTTCTTCATGGGACTGAGCGGTTTGTCCACCCTGAATTTCATCAGTCTGCGGATCTCTGGTTTTTCAAAACCGTTTACCCTCAGTACTTAAAACGGGCCTCTCTCATCATTGCGGTATCGAATCGAGCAAAGGAAGATATTATTTCCTACCTGGGTATTGATCCGGAAAAAGTAAGAGTGGCCTATCTCGCCACTGATCCCATATTCCGACCCATCAGTGATCCGGAGCAGTTGGAGCTTGTTAGGGAAAAATACAATCTTCCACCCCGCTTTATTCTGTTCGCCGGGCATATTTATCCCGGAAAAAATTTTGGCCGGTTATTGGAAGCCTTTTCCACAGTGAGAAAGGATATGAACATTCACCTCGTCGTGGCAGGAGGGATGCGCTGGAAGTACCAGAATGACCTGAATGCTCTAGAAACCCTGGGCCTACAGGAGAACGTACATTTTGCCGGCTATGTCCCCCAAAATGAGTTGGTTGGGTTTTACAACCTCGCTGCCGCAACAGTGTTTCCTTCACACTATGAAAGTTTTGGATTGCCAAATATCGAGGCGAATGCCTGCGGTTGCCCTTTAGTCACCAGTCGAACAGGGGGAATGCCCGAGGCAGCAGGCAATGCCGCCGTCTATGTCGATCCACTGGACGTGGCTGATATTGCGAATGCCATTGTCCGGGTGTTGACCGATGAGGACCTTCGACAAACTCTAATTGCCAAGGGTTATGAAAATGCCGCGCGTTTCTCCTGGGAAAAAACGGCAAGAGCCACTCTGGACGCGCTGGAGTGGGCTGTTGCTCCTGCGAAATAATAATTTGATCATCCTGAAATTCAAAAGAAGCTTTGAGAAAAATCGAAACGAACTGCTTGGATTGGGATTCGGGCGGTATCCGGCATTTGTGCGTTCTGATGTGCAACCGGAACAGATACCGGTCTTTCAGTTCCACGACGTCTCAATGGCCACGCTCGAACCAACCTTGGAGTTCATTGCCCGAAATCACTATGTAACTTTAACAGGAGATGAATATTACCAACGGGTAATCGATGCATCACCACGACAGGAGCGTGAATTAATGCTGACGTTCGATGATGGTCAGGCCAGCCTCTATACCGTCGCCTTTCCTTTGCTCAGTAAGTTTAAGCAAAGGGCCGTGGCCTATGTTGTCCCTGGGCGAGTGGCAGATGGCGTAACAAAACCGTATGGAGACGACCTGGACCGTCCTCTTTGCAGTTGGCGACAGATACGCGAAATGTATGAAAGTGGTGTGATCGACGTTCAGTCCCATTCTCTATACCAC
>JAGQSC010000006.1 GCA_020439745.1 Acidobacteriota bacterium
CAAGGATTTCGTGTATTCAAGGTTACCGGTGATCGCTCGGGACTGGTCGCTAGGATAGCCCCGGACAGGCGTTTTTCGCCACGTTGCGGTCAGTGCCATGAGCCTGCGCCATATCGGGATAAGCGTTCGATGCGACGGTTTCGGCACGTGCCAATGTGGGGAATCCCGGTGGAGCTTCGGTATGAACCCCGGCGGGTGAGTTGCTCTCATTGCGACGGGGTTCATGTGGAGGCGATGCCGTGGGTGAGCGGCAAGCAGCGTATGACGAGGGCGCTGATGGTCACGCTGGCGATCTGGACACGCGTCCTGCCCTGGAAACAGGTGGCCAAGCTGTTTCGTTGCGCCTGGGGTACGGTGGCCAGCGCGGTCGATGAGGCGGTTGCCTACGGGCTTGTCCAACGCGACCTCAGAGAGCTGACACACATCGGGATCGATGAGATCTCCAGAAAGCGTGGCCACGTCTACGTCACCAACGTTTATGACCTGAAAAGCAAGCGGCTGGTGTGGAGTGGTGAGGAACGCACCCAGGAGACACTCGAAGCCTTTTTCGAATTCCTTGGCCCGGAGAAAACTGCTGCGCTGCAAGGCATTTGTTGTGATATGTGGCAACCCTACATTGACGTCATCAAGGCTCAGGCGCCTCAGGCCGTGCTGGTCTTCGACAAGTTTCATATCGTGCGTCACCTGATGGAAGCTGTCGATCAGGTTCGACGAGATGAGATCCGCGAAAAGGGGCCGGCGCACAAGGCCCTGATGGTTAAGACGCGATTCATCTGGCTCAAGAATCCCTGGAACCTCACCGAGGGCCAGACTTTTCGTCTCGGTGAACTTGAACGACTCAACCTCAAGATCAATCGTGCCTATCTGCTCAAGGAGTTGTTCCGTCATTTCTGGGACTACACCTATGCAGGCTGGGCCAGGCGCTACCTCAAGCGGTGGTTCTGGTGGGCCACTCACTCGCGGATTGAACCTATGCGGGACTTTGCCTGGATGGTGCGACGTCATGAGGACGATATCCTCAATTACTTCCGTATGCCGATCGACAACGGTACTGTTGAAGGACTGAACAACAAGGCTAAACTGGTTATCCATAAAGCCTACGGATTCCGGACCGCGAAAAACTATATCCGGAATCTCTATCACTGTCTTGGGAACCTTCCTCTACCCCAGACCGTGCATACATTTGTGTGAGGAACCAGAAAAGTTAGGGGGAATTCAAGATGCGCTGTTCTATATTCGGGAAGAGTTATTACGGGTACAGGAAGAGAATCATGCGCTCAAGGACAAAGTTAAACAGCTTGAAGAGAAACTAGAAGAAAAGGGAAAGCTTGTTTACGAAAAGCCATCGTATTGGGTAGTTAATGGAGATAGTAAAGATGGTCCGTTCTGCCAAAAATGTTACGACGCAGAGAAAAAACTAATTCGGCTACAAGGTGGCAATCGTGACGTTTGGTCATGCCTTGAATGTAAGAGTACATACTACGGTCCAAATTACACTCCACCTCAATCAAGAACATCTGGTGGTGGAGATAGCTGGATGTCACGATGAAAATTACAGCTAACAATGCAATCAAGTCGTTCGCTGCGCTCACTCGGACATTTGACCGCGCCGCGCCTTTGCTACCGCAAAG
>JAGQSC010000039.1 GCA_020439745.1 Acidobacteriota bacterium
CATCACGAATCAACGCTTCGGGGATGGGTTCATCGCGCCACAAGGTGATGTTGTTGCGCACCGTGTCATTGAAAACCACGGGCTCCTGGGTAATATATCCGATCTGGGCTGATAACGTACGATAAATTTCGCTTTTTATGAGGAGGCAGCGCTCCAAATCTGATTGAATTTAATAACCACAAAAAACGATCAGAAGAAGGAGCACTGCCATGGATAATTTTACCGAAACGCGAGGCAAGATTGTTGAAATCAACGAAGGGCTGGTCAGAGACCATTTGGGAGAGATAGTAAGGTCTACAGTCGAGGACACGTTGAATCAACTGCTAGATAGCGAGGCAGAACGATTGTGCAACGCGGAGAAATTCGAACGAACGGAACGCCGCAAAGACAGTCGAGCCGGTCATTACACGCGGAGCCTGGATACGAGTGCGGGCCGGGTGCAGTTAAAAGTGCCGAAGCTTCGAAAAGGGACGTTTGAGACGGCCATCATTGAGCGATATAAGCGCCGTGAGTCATCGGTGGAAGAAGCACTGATAGAGATGTATCTGGCAGGTGTATCCATGAGGCGTGTGGAAAACATCACCGAAGTGTTGTGGGGAACCAAAGTCAGTCCATCGACGGTGAGTAAGCTCAACAAGAAGGTTTATTCGCGGATCGAAGCATGGCGGAACCGGCGATTAGAGCAGCGCTTCCCTTACGTTTACCTGGACGGTATGGTGTTAAAGCGGAGCTGGGCTGGAGAAGTGAACAACGTGTCGGTGCTCATCGCCATTGGCGTCGATGAAGAGGGCTACCGCCAGGTCCTGGGCGTTGCCGAAGGCATGAAAGAAGACAAAGAAGGCTGGTTAGGGTTTATGAGATATCTCAAGCAGCGCGGTTTACGGGGCGTTGAGTTGGTCACGAGCGATGCGTGTATTGGGCTCAGAGAAAGCCTGAAAGAGATGTTTCCTGAGGCCAAGTGGCAGCGATGCATTGTGCACTTCTACCGGAATGTGTTTGGCGTAGTCCCCCGCCAAAAGATGAAGGAAGTCAGTCACATGTTAAAGGCGATTCATGCAAGTGAAGACCACCAAGCAGCCATGGAAAAGGCAGAGCAAATAGCCACCAAACTAGAAGCCATGAAACTGAAAAAGGCAGCCAAGAAGATACGAGACAGTACCCACGAGACATTGACCTATTATGGGTTTCCCGACACACATTGGCGGCGAATCAGAACCAACAACCCATTAGAAAGACTCATCAAAGAGGTCCGTCGAAGAACCAAGGTGATCGGTGCGTTTCCAGACGGTCATGCAGCCTTGATGCTGTGTGCGGCACGGTTGAGGCATGTCTCAGGCACCAAATGGGGCATCAAACGATACCTGGATATGGAACCCCTTTACTACAAACAAGCGGCTCAGGAGGATATCGTGAGCTAACATAATGCCGTAGATTTGGAGCCGGCTAAAACTAAAAGCGAAAAATCGTGGACACTACCTCTGGGCTTGCAAATCTGCCCTTCGAATTTGCGTCAAATCTATACCGTCCACACAAACAATGCCCGCGCTAGGCCGCAAAAGACCGGTCAACACATTCACAGCGCTAGACTTGCCCGCGCCACTGGG
>JAGQSC010000040.1 GCA_020439745.1 Acidobacteriota bacterium
TTTGATATGATGAAACCTGAGTCAGCGTATTGTCATAGAATTGAAGGAGATAGCATGCAATTTTCCGTGTTAGGTTTCATTTGTGACGTAAACTATTGCGTCATTTCGGACGCCTAATTCTAGTTAGCTTTCACAACACCAGCGTCATGCCTCGCCAAGTTAAGCCTACAGCCAATGGAGTTATCGCGGAAATTGCGGATCTCCTCGCGCTACTCCGTCGACACCAAGACGGGATATTTCTCTACAGAGGCGAAGACGCAGCCTCATACCCTCTGAGGCCAAAGCTTGGTCGGCAAGTACCCAAAGAATTTGATTGGTCGGACATTGAGGAAACACTGATCGACGCATTCAAACGCAGGGGAGCGCCCTACCTGACAAGTCGGCCGCGCTCCGAACTCCAGTGGCTTACTCTGGCACAGCACCACGGTCTTGCCACACGCCTCTTGGACTGGACGCAGAACCCGTTGGTCGCGCTCTTCTTTGCAGTTGCGACTGCTGACGCCACCAGTGACTGCGTCCTCTACGCGCTCAGAACTGACGAGATGCTGTATGTAGATGACTCAGAATCGCCGTTCGCACTCGGAAAGGTAGTCCTTCATGAGCCAAGCCATGTGTCACCGCGCGTGACCGCGCAGCGCGGTGTATTTTCGATCCATCCAGACCCGACGGTTGCCTACAAATCCAAGTTCCTGGAACGATGGGTCGTGAAGCGGGAATCAGTAGTTCAATTACTTGTCGATGTGGAGACTCTCGGCATCACGTATGAAGCGATGTTCCCTGGACTCGATAGCGTTGCGCGTCAAGCCAACGCTGATAGTCTTGGAATCTAAACTATCATTTAGGTGAAAGCTAACCTGGCGTTGCACCGGACACCCAACGGCAGGCCGCCCTGGCTGGCAGTCGCCAAGGCCTTCGGCCATTTTGGCCACTGCCATCCAAGTCGTCCTGCCGTTGGGCGCCGGTGAACTCTACATTATGTGTCTTGACTACCCTTATCGATAGGGATATTGTAATACCAGAATCCAATCGATAGGTGTTGTCATGACTTCAGTAACCGTTTCTCCCAAGTATCAGATTGTAATTCCAAAAGAAATTCGTGAGTCCATGGGGATTGTGTCTGGCCAGAAAGTCCAGATCATGTCGTACCAGGGGCGAATTGAGGTGATTCCTCTCAAACCCATGAAAGAGATGCGGGGCTTCCTGAAAGGAATTGATACCACCGTTCTCAGGGAAGAAGATCGGGTATGAATGTTGTAGATTCGTCGGCTTGGTTGTCGTATCTCGCCAGCGACAGTAATTCTGCGATATTTGCCGAACCTATTGAAAAGCTCTCACAGTTGCTGGTGCCAAGCATCACAATTACTGAGGTTTTCAAGAACGTATTGCGTCAGCGCGGAGAAGATGCTGCATTGATCGTCACTGCTCACATGGAGCAGGGTAAGGTAATCCCACTAGATTCTGAGCTGGCTAAGGATGCCGCCAAATTCGGCGTTCTCTACAAA
>JAGQSC010000041.1 GCA_020439745.1 Acidobacteriota bacterium
CGGCGCTCGCCGCATGGACCGTTGGGTATGGTGCTATGGATCGACAACCAAGGCATCTGTTTACAGCCGGGGAAATTGCCGCGACCGCTGTTATTGGCTACAGCGCATGAACAGTGGCTAGAGCTGACGGAAATCACGGTGCGTCCCGCTGAGTGAAATTGACGACGGTGGCTTCGACAGGCTCAGCCAACTTCCACATCCATTGCGATTACGTCACGTCCGTAGACGCGGGCGCGACAAATGGCCGCCCATGTAGTTTTGTTCGACGCTCGTCCAGATGGGCATAGCTAGATTGTAAGCGGAGGGATAGTCCGGCCCGGGATTACATCACCATCGCTATAGATAAACGAAAAATCCTTCAGTACTTTGAACACATCTTCCGTGGCTGGGCCGCAGGGCATATATTCCTTGATCAAATGAGTTGTTGCACCAGTGGCTTCACTCTGCACCAGTATCTTGGACATTCGATCTTCAATCGTTTGTGTTGCTTTCGACCAGTAGTCAACGGTGAGTGCGTTGACATTAGAAGCGTTGTTATATATAGACTCTCTGGCAGCCGTGGGTTGGCGGTCCTGGATGATTTTCACCGCCAGATCGATTACCTTACGCGCCGGTTCTGTGATCGGCAGCCGCTCATCAGCAGATTGAACAAGTTTCCCAGGGAAGCGAGCACACTGAACGATGATGCTCGCAGTGCATTTGAGCAGCGGATTGGGATTTGTGTTGCCAAAACTGAGGTAGTTCCGAAGAACTGGATAAAGTTGAAATACGTCCTCTACTTTGCTACTGACAAGCTGCATTGTGGGACGTGGTACACTGAACGTATCAACTTGACCGTCCACCAGTAAGTTCAATAGCTCCAGAACCACTTGGAGGCGCAATATGGGCGTCGGATGCTTTTCGTCGCCAATTTCGGGGTTTGGATATGTCCGCAGCAAGGCATGGGCGAGCGCCTGAAAATAGTGAACATGCAACTCCTGCGCTCCAAACAAATCTTCCATAAATTCACCTAGCCAATTCATCTGCCACTCATCATCGGTCTCAACGTCCTTCACTAGCGTTACATCCTGGCTGAGAGACCGACTGCTTGCACCATCTAGCAACTTGAAGTAATGACGAATTGTTGCCGAATTCTCGATCCGACATGCATCTGCCTGAACATTTATTTTTACTGGCGCTCGTTCCAACCAGCTCCGCTTATATTGGCCCCAATACGATTCCCAGACGCCGATTTGGTCGACGGTGTAGGAAGAATCCTGTAATTCCTGTCTTAGCACCTTAGCCAGACTGTGAAGCCGGCACGCCTTCCGTTCGCGAGCCACCCAAAAGCCAGCGACCTCGTGCAAAAGTACATTCACATGTTGCACCGAGTTGGCGAGCACATGCGCGGGGTATGCAATGACCCCAATCCCATCTACGTAGTTGAAATGAATGTACTGAAACCTCGCCGCGGTTGCAGTGATAATAACCGGCGGCTCGGAGAAATGGCTCGCAGCGCTGCGAATAAAGTCGTCAACAAATGGTTGTTGCAGATCACCGGTCACGAGTTGCCGGTTTAGTTCAGCCAAGAACCCAATATGATCTTCAATCTTAGTGAGGACAAGACCATAGTAATAGGCCTTTTGTCGCCGTTGCCCCACTTCGGTGGCGCCTTCAATGGTCGCCACTGCAGTGTCGAAATAGCTTTTTGCCGCCTGTCTGAAATTGGCAATTAGGTAACGGAGGATCCGTTGCGGCTTCCCCTTCCCATCGGGGATGATCTCTTCGAGATCATCCTGTAGATATGTCATCAAGCGTTGAAATTCATCCAGAGCTGACTCTAATGCATTCGTGTTGGAGCTTGGCATTTATAACCTCCTCGGTACAGCATTATGCAG
>JAGQSC010000042.1 GCA_020439745.1 Acidobacteriota bacterium
ACGATGCGTTCGTTATATTGACCCATGAGGGTTACCTCCATTTTTGATTTGGTTTGCACTTTCATCAAAAACGGTAACCCTCACTTTTTCAAGCTCGGTGTCAGATCAAGTCGCAACTAGTTCACATCATTTGCTCTCGCCAAGCACTAGCCGGTCGAACTAAAATTCGGCCTTGCTCCAGCCCCATTCCGACGATTTCTCCTCGCCGCCTTCGGTGCCTTCGATTCTGCCCCTAAGTTCGTTGTCACTTTCGCGAATGTAAATGATGCGCTGTGGAAAATCATGCTTCTTGTTTTCGAACACCACACGATCACTCTCTTCGGATACGAGACGAAAACGTGTAGGCGAATGGCCCATGGGCATGGCCACATAGAAGATACCCTCTTCAGTTGCCTCAATCCTCAGATACTCAAAAAAAACCACTTTGCCGTTATTGATAGTGCGGTTTACGCCAAGCATGACGCCACCTTCACTTGATGTCCAAATCTCCTCACTAATAACGCCGTTGACAGAATTGCGCCATAGACCGGAAAAGAAACCTAGCGAGTCCAGCGAGTTGGGATGAGGCATGCATGTCGTTAATAGGAAAATGATTGCGGTCATGAGTGTATTTCCTCTTTTTTGAAGTTTGGGCTTGGCCCATGCACAAGTTACACGGCACGCTTGCCGATGGATTGTATAAATACGACATGCATCTCAGTTTTTTCTGCTTCAATCGATCCCAGGAGTAGGTGTGCAGTTTTACGAATCTCGCCCACACGTCCATCTGCGACAAGCCGTCCGTTGTTACTGGACCATGACATCGGTGGATGCGCCTCCTTCCCGCATTCTGCCAGACGGATGCATCGAGTTGGTGTTCAAGAAGCAGGGTTTGACACGTAGACACTATCAGGGTGCATCGAAGATCCAAACCGACTGTTTCTTGGCAGGTCAATTGAAAGAAAACATGATCTTAGAGATGGAAGGCTGCGTGAAAATCGTTGCAGTCCGTTTTCAGCCTTATGGATTGAGTACGTTTACCCGCATACCCTTGGGTGAATTCACGGGGATGGACGTGGACTTTGGTTATGTCTGGCCTTCAAGTCACCTAAGGGACGAGTTATTCGTTTCGGAAAATTGGGCAGACCAAGTGGGTTTGCTCGATCGCTTTTTTCTTCAAGCTATGGGTGATGCTGAGACTGATCAGATTCGTTTCATCACCAGGCAATTACAAGACGCTCAGAATTCAGTTTCAGATGTGGCTCGGTTAGCGAATTTATCCATGCGTCAACTGCAACGTCTTTTCCTATGCCGGGTCGGTTTGTCTCCCATTGAGTTCAAACGCATCTGTCGCTTTCAACGAGTGGTCAAAGACCTCAGCTCAAAAGGCCACAAAATGGTGGATCTGGCGTATACGCATCACTATAGTGATCAAGCCCATATGAACCGGGAATTCAGGGAATTCGCCGGCATTGCGCCCCAAAAGTTCCAAGCAGAAGCTGAATGCTTGGGCAAAAAACTTATTGAAAATACCAACTTTCCTTCCGAGTGATTGTGAAATTGATGTTCCGGTGCATTCACTAGCTGAAATGCTTTGCGTCGGTTCGCCACGTCAGAAAATCCAAGGTCTTAACGTCCGCTCTTATCCGAGGATCAAAACGGATCCGCGCCTGCATCTTGAGCCTACCGAGAGTTGTCAAAGGCGCCTCGGGAATCAGCGATCAGATCGTCTAGGGTCTGTGCCATTTTGAGCGGGTTGTGAGATTTTTTTTCCGAGTTTGTTCTTCGTGCTGGTTCGTGTGCACAGGTGGGTTGGCTTCAAACGAATGCTTTTGCAGGCTACTCACCAAATAAGATAGCAGTCATTTGGTTAGATGATTCTTCCTGCAATCGCTTTTCGCGTTCACACTTAATGCCAGGGGCACTCATGGCAACTGGTTATTTAAGTTCTTTGCAAGGAACAGCTTGATGGCGTTCCACCCTTGCCGGCGGGCGGCGGCATTGCCTTGAGGCGAGCCACCGAGTCGTTCGGACAAGCCGGTTGTGGGTTCGCCAGGGGGAAGCGCGATCCCATGACCTGCTTCGGGAAACGCAAGATGTTTCGCTTTGTGTGGGAAGTCCATGACATAGAGTCTGGCCATGATATGTTCGGCCATCAGTGTGGATGGCCAGATACGATCCTCCACGCCGCTCAACAACAAGAGATTCCCGTTGATTTTTTCCACTGCAATCGATGCCTTTTCCATAGCGTCGTGCTGAGCAAGTGTTCGATACCAGAGATACATACCATCATACGTCTCAAAGAAATGCGAATCATAAGCATTTGGCACGAAGGGTATGTCGGCACCATTCAGGGTCCAGGACGAGACCACCGGGTATTCCGGCGGCTTAAAACCTTGAAACGCGGCACAGCCTGGGGCTATAGCGACCACTGCATGAACATCGGGTCGGTATGCGGCCATCAACAGTGCGAGTTCGGCTCCTTTTGAATAACCGATAATACCGATTCTTTGGGGGTCTACTTCAGATTGGGCAGCAAGAAAATCCAAGGCGGTTGCCACATATTCCAGAGGCACTTGGGCCAAATGCTTCGGGAGATCGGGGTGGTTGAAGTAAGCCAGTGCCAGTGCGACGTATCCCTCATTCGCCAAGAGTGCACCCATCTTGCTGGCCCAATCCAGCCCTCCCCCCGATCCACCTAAGACAAGTAACGCAGGTCGCTTTCGGCGATCCCCAGGTGGGAGGATCCATTCGGCAGCCAGACCTAGATCGTGAATGGGTGTTCGGCGAATGTGCTGCGGCATGGTCCATTGCTGTGTGGTCACTTGTGCCATGGAATGCCCATCTTTCATCAAACGTATTGTTATTTCGCTGAAGTCCTTTGGTTCGGGAGCCACCCAATCGTCGGCTGGCGGTTCGGGCATGCGCATCGTCCACAACAACCCAAACGGGTCGGCTCCCTCGTAACTTGTGTCCAGGGGGACCATCGGTCGTGACATGAATCTGGCCGCCCCCATCGGCGCGAAAGCGGGCGACGGATATCCACCTTCTTCCGAAGGGGTCCAGCCTTTCGGCTTCCAGTTCGTAGGCCTCTCCGGGTTGCAGGTTTTTCGCCACAATAGCTGGATCTTCACCCAGCACGTAATCAGGGTTTGCCATTAGTTCTGGAGTGGGCGCTTAGGCAAACCGTTGGCAGGAGAAAAGTGAAGTGATCACGAGTAATGGGCACAGCATGTCGCGATGCCAACGTGTTGTTTGTCGAATGACTCGTGGGTTCAGGTTATTCATGTGCTCGTTCAACCTCAGTCCTCGTGCTCCAGTAACGAATAGTAGCGATCCAACACACCAGATCGGGCGTGGTTCCAGTGATCGTGCAACGCGTTCAGGATGGTATTTCCACCAAAAGGTTGCAGATTCCCCAATGCAGCGTTGAATTCTGTTCGAAAATGGTTTCGTTCTTCCGGTGTCAGTTGATTAAAGAAGACCAGTCTGGTTCGCAGGGGATCAAATCCCATAGCTACAGCCCGTTCGGGGTCTGTGAGCCATTGTCGAAAAACGCGCTGTCCTAAAGGTGTGGAAACATACGTCTTGCTTTTTCGCCGACCTGTGATGCTCTTTTGCGCCTGAATCAGGCCTTTCTTTTCCAACCGTTGCATCAGGGGATAAATAGCGCCTGCGCTGCCGCTCCAGAACTCGGATGGTGACGTGCGAAAAAGCTCCTTCACGGCATAGGACGTTATGGGTCCATCACGGATGACGGTACCCAACGCTGCGCCTTCCATCTCAGTTAATGGCACACGGTCGGAATCACTCATAAGCTATATATTACTAATCGTAATAATAAGAGTCCAGTCATGTTTCAAATTATTTTGTTGTTTGTGGGAGATACTACGGTGACAACACATCTCACCTTGATTGACCTCACGCGAAGCCGCGAAGCCGCAAAGAACTTAGGATCACGATTGTGTGAACCTACCAATTTGATGGACTCCACACCATGATACGAAGATCGTCAGCCCTATTCGTGTCGATTCGTGTCCATTCGGGGTTGGTTTTCTGATGCTTTCCAGAAGACCCGAATCCAACAAAAGATGAATCGAATCTATGGTTGGCAACCATCCGTAAGAACTTCGCGTCTTTGCGCCTTCGCGTGAGGTTCTTCCGAGCTCTTCCTCAGGAATTCCTCTGGCACTCAGGATCGCTTCCTCGATGCTGAGACTCCCCTAAAGAACCACGAATAGACACGAATTCACACGAATGGTCGCTCTATTGTTGTTATTCCGCGACGTATTTGACCGGCGTAATTCCTCACGCGAAGCCGCGAAGCCGCAAAGAACTTAGGATCACGATTGTGTGAACCTACCAATTTGATGGACTCCACACCATGACACGAAGATCGTCAGCCCCATTGGTGTCCATTCGCAGTTGGTTTTCTGATGCTTTCCAGAAAACCCGAATCCAACAAAAGATGAATGCGATTCTATGGTTGGCAACCATCCGTAAGAACTTCGTGTCTTCGCGCCATCGCGCGAGGTTTATGGTCACTAACATCTTTCCCGCATTCATCAGACCCGGCCATTAGGTGTTGCAATCTTCTCAAACCAGAGATTTAGGTTTCGCTTCAGAATATTTTGTATTGACGCGAGTAATCCAAAGCAACATGTGACTTAATGTGAAAAAAGACGCTGATAGGTTGTTTTTTGAAAATGGGTGCTGTACCCTCCGTAAGATTTTTGTGAATTCCGGGAAGGACCTTAGAGTGATGATACGTTTTCTTGTGGCTGCTTGTTTGTTTTTGGGAACCTATTTGTGGGGACAAGGCTGCGTGGCCGTCCGGCCCATGAGCTGCTCGGCTTCCACCCAGCTTGACCAGACCGGCTATTTCGGGGCTGGCCAGTGGCAGTTCCAGACGTCTTACCGCTATTTCGAGTCGTTTCGGCATTTCCGTGGCAGCGAAGAGGAGACCCATCGTCGGGAAGAAGGCACCAACGTGATCAACGATGCCTACTCTATGGATCTGGGCTTGAGTCGTATGGTGACGGATCGGACCGGTTTTTCCATCAATCTACCGGTGATTTACTACACCCGCTCCTCGCTCTACGAACATTACGGCAACAACACCACCCGCAACCCAGATCAACTGCGCTTCAGCACGAACGCGTCGGGCATCGGTGATTTGCGCCTGACCGTCAACCACTGGTTGTTCGACCCCGCCGCGTCCGGCCATAAGGGCAATATCCAGCTCGGATTGGGGATCAAGATGCCTACCGGGGATTCCGATGTGGAGGACGATTTCCATCGGCGCGCCACGGACGGGTCCGACACTACCATCGTCCGTCCGGTGGACCAGTCGATCCAGTTGGGTGATGGCGGTTGGGGTTTCAACCTCGAGCTGCAAGCCTACCGCTATGTAGCCCCCTCCACGACCCTCTATTTCAATGGCTTCTACCTGTTCAATCCCGAAACACAGAACGACACCCTTTCCCGTGGCACCCTTGAAAACGTCAATCCCTTGATTGCTTACCATTCCATTGCCGATCAGTACGCTGCACGCGGGGGCGTGAATCAGCTACTTTCGAAACGTTACGGCCTTCAGGGCAGCATGGGTTTTCGCGTCGAAGGCGTGCCCAGCCATGATTTGATCGGCAGCAGTAATGGCTACCGCCGTCCTGGCGTCATCGTCTCGGGCGAACCGAGTTTGACCATGCCTATTGGCCAAGTGAACATGACGTTGAGTGTGCCATTCGCGTTGTACCGCAACCGCACCAAGAGCGTCTACGACCTGTCGGATCCCGAGGGCGAGCGCCATGGCGATGCCGCCTTCGCCGACTACCTCATCAACTTCACCATGAGCTACCGCTTTAGTTCTTTCTTCAAACAAGGCTGACGCTGCGGCCACACATACGAACCACCAACCAAGCGACGTCAGAGCCTCCCCTGGGAGGTTCAGTTATTTATTTGGTTCAGGCTTGCGCGAGGCCGGACGGAACCAGAGGACTGGACACGTCAATAAAAGGAGTTCTGACAATACTTGCGTTACGATCCTGTGACTTTGCCTGAAAGTATTCGGATTGTCTTATCCAGAGGGGCGACAATGAGCGTTGCTCCATCTGGCGACCAATCAAGATCCCATATCGGGGCCGAAAATGGAATATCAATCAGGAACTCCCCACTTGCAGCATCTAGAATACGAACCTGATTGTCATTGCCCCCAACAGCCAGTCGGCGTCCGTTGGGACTAAAACCCATCGCTAGCTGCCCCCCATTCGGCATTTTCGTTTCAAAGACAGGTTGGCGGATAGCCATATCCACAATTGAGACTGTACCTGATTGTGAGGCAACAGCAAGGTTTTTCCCGTCCGTATCGAAGGCAATTTGAAGCATACCTGGCCCGCTTGACGACCAGACGTCTTCCGTTGTTTTTGATGCCAAGTGATGGAGTTTTACGATTCCGTCGGTGGTCCCCAGCGCGATGCGTTTTCCATCTGGATGCCAAGCCAGTCCGCTGATTTTGTCGGTCAATGATGCAGTAGCTATCTCATCCCCATCAGGCACGTTGAAGACCTTGAAACTGTTCTTTCCATGCGGGACCGCCACGAGAGTGCCATTTGGACTGAATGCAATATCGAGTCCTTGGATGTCCGTTTCGTGTTCAAAAACGAGTTCGGGTTCTTTCTTGCTGATATCCCATACTTTCATCATTTGGTCGTTTCCCGTGCTTGCCAAGAGCTGATCGTCGGGTGAAAACCTCGCTCTGACACCTGAGGTATCATGCCCTCTCCATTGCTGGACAATTTGTCCAGACCCGGGGTCAAAAATTGCGATCCAGCCCTCCCAGCCGGTTGAAACAACCGCACTGCCGGCGTGGTTGAATCTCGCCGTATAGGCCATATGGGGTGTGTCCCATCGGGTTTGACGGTAATTTAGTGCATCTTCACCCCAATAACGTAACTGCCCCGAAGAATCACCACTTACCAGCGCCTGCCCGTTTGGGGCCACAGCTAGTGCAGTCACACTATAGAGATGCCCATGCAGAGTAAGGAGCGGATCTAATTGGTCAATCCGCCAGACTCGAATGGTTAGGTCTTGGGACGCAGTTGCGAAGGTGTGATCATCAGGAAACCACGCGACGTCGTTCTGAGCAAGGTGAGCTCCTTCGGATTGGCTGTGAAACGACTTATGTGAATTACTAACTGTGTCCCAAACTCGAGTCACGCCATCGTCATGTGCGGCCGCAAGCAGGGTTCCAGAATAATTGGGAGCGAACGCCCGAAGAGCCTTGTAGTGAGCGTCTTCTCCAGGCATCCAAGTCTGAAGTCTCGACCAGTGGTTTGTTTCGTAAACGCCGATATCGAAATCCCATGATCCAACGTACAACCGGCTCCCATCCTTCGAAAAGTCCACCGAGGCAATTGGCTTCACACCATGGTCCATATGATGAACGAGTGTCCCCTTTTCGGATTCCCAAATATCGATGACGCCCCACACACCTCGTTCATTTGAATGTCTCCAGGAAGTCGTCGCGATCCATTGCCCACTTGGATGCCAGGCAACCCCGCAAACGCCTTGACCAATATCATCGACACGAACCAGTTCCTGCCCATCTTCAAGATCCCACAGGCGCAAGGTACCATCCGAAGCGACAGTCGCTAGAACATTCTTTTGAGGTGCGAAGCGCCCGTTCCACGTAGCCTTGTCATGTTGAAGAACCAATTTCTTCTCTTTCAGTTTCTGCCCCCAAACCAATACATGATTGCCACTGCAAACCGCCAGTTGCGTTCCATCCGCAGAATAGGTGATGTCGGTAACAGCTGCATCGAGTTGAGCAAACACACGATTGCTTTGATTAGCCTGTCGGCTCAAGAAAAACCATTCCCACTCTCGATGGGACCGCGGAGATCGCGACAACCAGGCCTGCACATCAGAGGTCTTGTGAAGTTGAAGACAAGCATTTGCCGCGGCCAAGGTTGCCTGGTAGTAGGCGAAGGAGTTGTCCGATCTTACGGGATCGTCGTCCAATCTTCCGAAAATCAGAGTCACCATAAATCCGACACCAAGAGTGATCATCCGGCCCCCATTTCCTTCTCCATTGGTTATTCAAGTCTCTTCTTGAAACAGCACTAGGGTATCGAATAAATAGCATCCTGATTCCCTTTTTGCCAAATCAACAAGGGTGATACCAACAACGATTTGTCGTGCTCCCACGTGAATCCTTAGACATGTATTCACACAACCTTGTTGTCAATCATAGTGCGTTCACGCGAAGGTGTGATGAACACAAACGCAAGGTCGAATTTGGTCATCTCGCCCTAATATACCTCAGGCGAAGCCGCAAAAATTTAGGCAGTATTCGCGGTCATTCGTATTCATTCGTGGTTCAAAATTGACTGGACGCGTATTCTCGTGTTCCCGAGTAATTTCTTTGAAGAGCTAAGTCCCACAGTCTGAAATTGACTCAAAACGATTTGGTCACAGTTAGCCGTAACAACTTTGCGTCTTCGCGCCTTCGCGTGATTTTTTCCGATCCTTAAATTCGTGAAACAGAATAAGTAGCGGATCAAGTCACTATAGATACATTCAGTACGGATGGAACAGAGCTCGCGCCGTAAGGTCGACTCGACCCCGTCCATGGTCCGTTGATGACGATTGACCACACCCAACGTCAGCGCTAGGGTTGAAGTCATCTTAAGTGAAATCAACTCATTGGTTGGGCCATAGGGGAAAGGTCATTTGGACCATGAACATCTTCGACCTTTTTTTCTTGTTCTTGGTTCTAGCAACCTTCAGTACATTAATAGCTGACGTGGCACTACTATTTTTGGGTCGCTTTAAAACTGTATTGAAGTTGCTCCTGTATTACGGTGTCGGGTTGCTACTGTATTTTTTTGCCTTGATCGCCGTCTCAGTCACTTCGGAGCAACGTGAAATAGCCATGAAAGAGGACCGATGTTTTGATGATTGGTGTATTGCTGTAGAAGATGTCAGTTTTGCCCAGCAATTGGGGCATGAACAATACCAAGCTCAAGCGAAAGGCCTTTTCTACATCGTAAAACTACGCCTTTCAAACCATGCTCGTGGCCGCGATCAACGGGCCAGCAGCGCCGCTGTACATCTATTTGACAGGTATGGACAAAATTACGATGTATCTTTGACGGGCCAGGCAGCATTTGAGGCGGAATATGGGAAAACCTCCACCTTAACTTCGACGATACCGCTTGGCCAATCCATTACCGTTGTTCAAGTTTTTGACGTTCCACAGAATGCCGATAATATCTTCCTAACGGTCGAGCACCCCGTCGGTTGGTTCCCTGGTCTGTTAATAATGGGTCATGAATCCAGCCTTTTTCATAAACCAACAATCGTCCGACTACTATCGAGGGAAAGATGAGGGACAGGACAGGTGGAATACGGTCAATCACTTGTTTCGTGTTCTGGTTCCACGTCTTTTCAATGCGCTACGACCTTCAAGCGAATGGGAAAGCAAGCTTGTCACGCAAGCAGAGCTTTTGATTTATGAACCGTTAATAGTTAGGATTTCGTTGCGGAAGACACAATTGCGCCTGAAAGGAACAAACGCATGAATAACCAAAACCACCTCAATGAACCACCAAAGAAGTTGCGGGACCTATTTTTCAGCTCTTTTGTCTTTTTTGTTGCGACAATGGCATTTGGTGGTGTCACCGTGACCTATGAGGAAGTGGGTGGTACCGTCGTATTCACCGCATCTGGGAGCATCAACACTGGAGACCTAACCGAAACCGCAAACACCGCTACCGGTGCCTTTGTTTCTCCGAATGCGGGCCTATTGCAATCAAACGGTGCTTTTCTCTGGAGCGCAGCAGGGTTTAGCGGGCCTTCGTCTTTTGGGACCGCCGGCTTTACATCGGGTACAAGTACAGGTAACACTTTTGGCGTTCGTGAACCCGGCAGTTTTGCGGGTGGTGGCATTAATCTACCGTCCGGGTACGTTTCTGGAACACCCATATCAGGCACATTGACCGTCACAGGGAGCATCGCTTCGTTGGGATTATTGCCCACTGTCACTTACACCTGGGGAACCGGCCCTAACGCCGATTTCTTCACGATTCGAGACGTATCGGTGCCGGTTGAATTAGTATCGTTTTCGGTCGAATAAGGATCCTCATTAAGGAACCATGCGGGACGGGACATGCAGAACGGGTCTATAACTCAATTCGCGTTTTGGTCCCACGTCTCTTAATTGAGCTACGACTTACAAGCGCACAAAAAAGCAAGCTTCTGGAATACCTACGATTGCGATCTCCGACACCCACTTCGATTCCGGTTCCTCAGGTGGCGGCCTGTTACAGCAGCGCTGGCCTAAGAGCGAAATCCCTACTCGATGCTGAACGACTGGAGTTCTACTGGAACGGGGCCGTCAACAGTGATGATCTGCACGCCATCATCGAATTGGCTCGGAACAATGATGTTCGTGGACCCATTGAGGGTATCGATGAAAACGGCTGCGCCAGCTGCACCATCGAGCTCGGTGAAGCCGTTGACCTCATCCGTCTCCGCATCCGCGGCCGTGATGTTCGAGGGGTCGCTTAGGTCAATCACCTGCACACCATCATCGACGATACTTGCAACAATCGCATAGGGGACGGAAGACACCGTGAATATCGCGACGGCTGTTGCGCCGTCGAGCTGAGTGAAGCCGTTGGCGCCGTCCGTCTCCGCGTCAACCGCCGCGATGTTCGAGGGGTCGGAAAGGTTGATGATTTGTACAGCATCGTCGGCAAGGCTTGTGACAATCGCATAAGGTACCGTTGCCACGGTGAACGTCGCGACTCCGCGTGCTGCGCCAAGCGCTGTGAAGCCGTTGACGCCGTCCGTTTCAGCATCCGCCGCCGTGATGTTCGAGGGGTCACCCAGATTGATGATCTGTACGCCGTTATCAAGATCGCTGGTGACGATTGCGTAGGGAACGGATGCCACCGTGAACGTCGCGACGCCAATTGGACCGTCGAGCTCCGTGAAACCGTTGACACCGTCCGTCTCCGCGTCAACCGCCGTGATGTTCGACGGGTCGGAAAGGTTGATGATTTGCACGCCGTCATCCACGTCGCTCACCACGATTGCATAGGGAACGGTTGCCACTGTGAACGTCGCGACACCCGTCGCGCCGTTAAGCTCTGTGAAGCCATTAACGCCGTCCGTCTCCGCATCCGCGGCCGTGATGTTCGAGGGGTCGCTTAGGTTGATAATCTGCACGCCGTCATCCACGTCGCTCGCAACGATGGCATAGGGTACCGTTGCCACCGTGAATATCGCGACGCCGCGTGCTCCCTGGAGCTCTGTGAAGCCGTTGGCGCCATCTGTCTCCGCATCTACCGCGATGATGTTTGTCGGGTCGCTCAGATTGATGATCTGCACGCCATTGTCAAGCTCACCTGTAACGATTGCATAGGGAACGGTTGCTACCGTGAATGTCGCGACGCTGCGTGCTCCGTTGAGCTCTGTGAATCCGTTGACGCCATCTGTCTCCGCATCGTTCGCTGCAATATTAGTGGGAGTAGAAGCCCACGCGATTGATAGGCCCTGTAGGAGCAACACCACGGAAGCAGCCAAGCCCAATTTGACCATTAATTTCATCTTTTTTTACCCTCTCTAACACTGTCCGAGACATTCTACTGATCTTTTGATCTCGAACCAACACCCTCCATCTCGTGGCGTCTATAGAGGTGCATCATCTAACTATCGATCCCTGCTCGGACCCCGAGCATCACGGGCAAGTTAAGGGATAAATGAAGGATTGGTTGGTGATGGCGTCTACCCAATCGAGCAGACCTGTGGGGCCGTTCGGCCACATGGCCATCTCGCCCAACAACAGTCCGACGTTGCCCTGGGGATCGTAAAGCACGTTGATGCCGGCACCTTGCAGGGTGCTGATGTCGCCACACACTGAGCTCGACAACCAGTTACGCCTCAGGTCCAAGTCCAGTAAGTTGGGCACCGCCGCAAGTCCAATGGGTGCCGCCGTGAACCGGTTACCACTGAGATCCAACGTTTCCAGATCCATCAGCCCACTCAGGTCAGGAAGGTCCATCAAACGGTTGTCAGCGAACACCAAATCCGCAACGGCACCAAACTGCTCAAGACCTGAGAGATCCGAAATCCCCTGCCCTGTCCCGTCCATGGTGCCGAAGACGACGCTCGCTTCGCTGGCCGTCACCCCGCCGTCCCGATTGGCATCGATCCAGTGGTCATCGGCATTCAAATCCTGCCATAGGCCTTGCTGCAGAAAGCGTTCGAATTCGGGATCCACAAACGTAAGGAAGGCCGTGGGATCGTTGTCGTCGATGGTAACGGAGAGCATCCCGCTACCCAACACGGCGTTGTCGGGTGACGAGAGCAACAAGTCAAAGGTTTCCACCGGTTCCGGCGCGCCGTCGTCCACCAGCCCGATGGGAAATAGGGCGTCCCTGACGCCCGGCATGAAGGTGACGGTATCGGCAGGCACGTCAAAGTCGGTGCCCGGATTGGCGCTCACGCCTAGGGCCGCATAGTCCACCATCACCACCAATTCGGTCTCGTTGCCCGACAACGACAACGGGATTGACACCATGCCGTCGCCTTCATTGACCACGGCCCAGCCGTACTTAAAGCCCACAGTGGGAGCCGCATCGTTGTCGGTATTGGTCATAGACAATTCTTCCAGCAATAGGTTGTCGTACAGGGAGTCGTCGGAATATCCGGTGACCCGGATGGTGTAGGACTGCGTGCCGTCGTAAACGCCATCATCGATGCCCGTGACCGAGAAACTCTGAGGCACGTCCCAATCATCGGGTGTGAACACCAGGACGCTTGGCGCTGGGACACCTTCACCGGGATCGCTAGACAAGATGCCCACCCTCACATCACGGTTGGGTTGGGAATCAAGCACCAACTCATAGTTAAGAGTCGTGCCCGCTTCACTGGTTTCTGTGAGCGGCATGCGTTTGGGCATGGTGTCGGAAACGACCCCGCCTGCCACATCCTCCTCGATGCGACGGCGGTACAGATCGTAGCCACCGCCGGACCCAATAGTCCCGTCATATTCCTGGGTGGTCACCCACCAGGCCCAGCGGCCATCGCGGGTGACGCCCCCATCCACCACAGCCTGAACCGTGGGCACGTTGGGCTCGGTCCAATTGATGCGCTCGAAGCCGTTGTCCAGAGTGTAGATGAACAGGTCATTGAGACCCGTAACCCGACCTGGCGAGGTGAGGCCCGTCTTGCTGGCCACATAGGCGTAAATGCCGGCGCCTCCGGGCATGATCGTAATCGAGGGTTTGTGGTTGTTGGCAATCAGGCCCGGCGATGCACCCAGCGCGCCATTGCCATCCCCGGCGAAGACCACGTATCGGTCGGCCACGCCGCCGGCCAGTTCAAATGACACATAGACATCCGAATCGGCACCTTCCGAGTTGGTATCCCCGGTTTCCAAATTGGCGCTGGTCACAAACGAGACCCGCTTCCCTGTCCGATCCACCCAGGCCTGACGACCACCCTGCGGGCAGAGATCACCTTCGTTGGGGTGGCCAAAGGCGTACACGTTCAGCGGCACCGTGGTCACCACAGAAAAGTCGATGGTCCCCATGGCATCCACGCCGTTGAAACGGGCCACCACCGCGTCACGCACGTCTCCGTTGGTGTCCCCGCTGAAGAGGTTGGTGTGTGAGGTGTCAAAGGCAATTTCCAAACCGTCGGCGGTACAGGTGGGTCTCAACGAGCCGCCGGTGGTGATGAGTCCGCCGACGCCTTGTGCGCCGCCCGGACCCAGGCTCACGCGCCGGATCACCGTGTTGCCCTGCATCAGGTCACCGTCCAAGTCGGGATCGAGATCAATGCAGTAGATATCATGGTTGCCATTGGTGTCGCCTGTAATGTAGTTATCGAATCGGTCATGGAAGAATAGGTATCGGCCGCTGTAGGTGGCAGCCATGTGTTCGTAAGCGGTGGTCCCGGCAAAGGACACGGCCAAGTCCGCCGGGAACCCATCTTTGTCTCTGTTGATGAGGGTGATTCGTCCGGTGGCCAGTTCCTTGACGTATAGGTTAACGCCGGTCAGGGACTCGCCAGGTACCAGGTTATCGGCCCAACTGGCAAAGTAGACGAATGCGCCGTTGCCGCTGATGGTTGGGTAGTAGGAACGCCCATTGCCCAGTTCCCCCAACTCGGAGCTGCTGGCCATGACGATGCTGCCATTCTGCCAGGCAAAGACATCGGATTCGTTGTTGTCGTCGCCGGGGATCAGGTCCTTGCGTCCGGATTCAAACACGTACACCGATCCGTCATCGGAGACCTGAACGGACTGGACACTGCCGGAATTGGAGACGGAGGCATCCACGCTGTCATCTCGTCTGGAGAGGACCTCTAGGTCACGGTCGCCGGTCAGGTCAATCACCTGATCCGTTTTTTCAATTGCAAAGGTCTGCGTGCCCGGATTGCCAACCACATCCCGAGAAACGAAGGTCAGCAGATTCAAACCGTCCAGAAGTTCAAGTTCGCCGTACCAGGACATAGGTCGACCGCCCGTTTGCCCGTAACTCAAAAACTCGCCCGACAGGAGATTGGCATTGCCCGGCTGGGACAACTGCCACTCCGGGGCAAGTCCGTCCCCTGCCCTGATTTCGATGCGAACTATGTCTTCGGCCGTTCGGTAGTTGCCGCTAGCCAGCTTGGTGGCCGCAGTGGTACCGGCCACGTTGCCCACGAACTGCACGGAAACCTGCGGCCCGGTCCAGTCATATAGCACCCGAAACGTCTGACTGGCCGTATTTCCCAGCTTGTCCTGAGCGGTGGCCACCAGGTTCACCCAGGCGGCTTCCACATTGCCGGGCGCGGTGGCGGCGAGGTTGGTCTCGCCCAGGGTGAACAGGCTCGGTGACGGCAGGGTCCCACTGGGGTGACCGGGTACCGTGATGGTGCCGGTGGCGCCGCCGAATTCCACATCCTCGGCGCTGTAGTGCAGTTGCGTTTCGGGTCCCACCACGAAGTCCAGGGGGTGGCTGGGCGAGTAGTTCAAAGCGTTGACCGGAGGTTCGTTGTCCACAAGGACGCTGATCTGTTGAAGTACGGATTGGTTGCCGGATCCATCCCTACCCCGGAAATAGAGCGTATGACGCCCATCCGTAAAGAAATCGCCCAAATGCAAAGAGAAGTTGGTCCCAATCAAATTCACCGTCGTCGGCGAGGAAAAGCCGGGATCGTCCCAGGCGTAGTCCACCAGGCCCGATTCATTGAACGAGACGAGGACGAAGGAGCCGATGGTGCCTCGCACCATCCAATCGCTTTCCCTGAGGTTGAGGATCGCACTCAGGTTGGGGTTCTGTACCTGAGCTTCCAGTAACGCGGACCTGACCGCCAGGCGGCCTCGAGCCCCGCTTGGCCTTTGGCAGACCGTGCCACCAAAAATGTTGAAGACGTCGGTGGATGTGACGCTAGGCGCCTGCATGTCGATGCGGAAGAAGAACGTGCGGATATGCTCGCGGCCACCTTGTGGGTTGATGGACTGCCAGTCCAGCCGGAAGAGCTGTTCGCCGTCCAGTGAAACCGGTGCGATGGCATCCAGGCTGGAGAAGGCGGCTTGGAAGCTGGGCACCACCGTCTGCCAACTGCCGTATTGGGCGGAACCTTGATCGGGAAAAGCCACCACGCGATAGCGAATCTCAGCCGCGGTGGCTAGGCCGTTGTCTCCAAACGAGTCCTCATAGGCCACCGAAATCGGATCGAAGGAAAACAGCGTGGCTGGACCGACCAGTCCGTATCGTGACGGTATGTTCAAGTAGGCCGTCGGTCCGTCCAGGACCAGCTGAGTGGTGGGGCAAACCAGCGTCTCGAGCATGGTGAAACCCATCACGCTCATGTCGGTGTGGATATTCATGTGGTTCAGTCCGGGGTAACCCTGCACGGCCTGCATGTAACCGCCCGGCGCCATGGTGGAGAGCAAGGTCGCCGAGACGGCACTCAAGGCCAGGTCACCCGGCGTCTTTTGAACCAGAGCGGTGTTGGTGATGTTGTTGTAGTCCGTTGCGGCCTGGCTCAAGGTGGGGCTGATGTTCATTTGCGCCGGATCGTTTTCGCCCCAGATCACGAACTGCTTGGTGTAGGGATTCTCGCCCCATGCGTTCAGGTTATCCACGCCGCCCTGGGGATCCAAATCAGTCGAAAGTTTGGGTTGGGCCGGGTAACCCATGGTGAAGGAGACCAGACCCTTGATGGCTTCCACGCCTGCGGCAACTTCATCACGCAAAGCGCTGGAATTGGCCAGGTCTACCCCTGACGCCGCCAGGTTGAACCCCAATGCTTGGGCCACACTGATCATGTGATCCACCAGGTCGTCGATTTGCTGGTTCAGTACGGGAAAGTCTTCGTCGCGAATATAGCTGGCGATGATGGCCTTGAGCAGCACGCGGACCGGCTCGGATTGATCTCCCAGCCCCTTGGTGAACCAGGGATTGACAAAGAAGCTGCCCTGCACGGGTCCGGCATAGAGGATGACGCCCAACTCGGCAACGGTGGATCCGCCGAAGGGTGGCGCCATGTAGTAGACATTGCCGATGCGTTCCCGTTCGGCCTTGGAAGGACTGAAGTTCAAGCGATGCAATAGCGCGCGGGTATCCACACCGCCCGCACTGTGGGTAACGATATTGATCTGCCTCATATCGGCAAAGCGGCCGCCCATTGCGAATTCGGCTCGTAGCAGATCGAGCATGTCTTTGGAGTGATGGACGGTTGCCCCGTTGCGGTTGTAATTGGTGCCCACACCCATTTGCGACAATTCTTCAATGAAATCCAAGGCGGGACTATCGCAATCGAACCAGGTGGTGGGGTCCAGGATATTGGCATTGGGACAGCTGACCGGGATGCTGAGCTTGTAGGCATTGCCCAAAAAGAACCCGATGGGATCGGGCGAAAACAGTGCGTTGCCGGTTTCCAAGTCGTCCAGGGTACGCAGCACGGCCCAGCCCTCGGCGGCCGTTGCATTCTCGTCATTGTCTGGGCTCAGCCACTGGATGACGTAGGAATCTTGTTCGTCGAGCACGGATGGGTCGGGATTGGTATCGAAACCAAGGTCTTCCCAGTAGGGTCCTCCGCTGGGATGCCAGGTGGCACCGTCGGCATTGAAGCCGTGCACATAGATGATGGGCATCTGGTCGGGCCCGTCGTGCGGCAGGGTCACAGTTTGTGACAGGACCAGCGGTGAGATTAGGAGCATAGTGGGGCAGATAAATCGCAGCATGATGGGACAACCTCTGAATGTGGAATTGACCCATGTACAATGCGGCAGCGCCCCATCAAAGTCTTAAGAATTGGTTTAGATTTTCCTTAGGAAGGGAGTTGGAGTGTTCGCTAAGAGACGTAAGCGACAGGTCACGTCGAGCACCGTCCAATGCTGAATTAGCGTTCTGGTCCCAAGTCTTTTTAATGAGTTACAACCTACATGCGAACTGGAATGCACTACGTAGTCGCGGACTGGTCAGGGCCCTGGAAGGGCCAGACATGGCAGCCCAGGGCATCGCCCTGGGTAAAGGACCATCCGAAATCAGTGCCCTGTAAGGGCATCACATCAATCAAACACTAACCATAATAGGTTTGGAGCTATATAGTGTTTGGCCTATAATGAGAATAAGGGTCTATGTGGACGATCATAACAACAGACACTTTTGACGTTTGGTTTGATGGTCTAGACGACACGGATCGAGCAAACGTCCTGGCATGCATGATTGTCCTCCGTGAGCGCGGTCCCATGCTGCCCAGACCCTATGCGGACACAGTCAAAGAATCAATTCACAGCAATATGAAGGAACTTAGAATTCAAAGTAAAGGTAAACCGATAAAAGCGTTTTTTGCGTTTGACCCCAAACGTACAGGCGTCCTGCTTTGTGCAGGAAACAAAGGTAGTGATGAAAAACGCTTTTACACCACAATGATTCCAATCGCGGACCGTGAGTTCACAGCGCACATGGAAAAGCTCAAGGAGAAGTAACCGAATGGCAAGAACACTTGATCAAATATTAGCATCCGAGAAACCCAAAGTTGTTGCTCGAGCTCGCGCCAAAGCGGATGAAATCCTCTTCAACCTCAACCTGGCGGAATTACGCGAACGCGTTCATAAAACGCAGGAGGACGTTGCCCAGGCATTGGGAATTAAGCAACCAACTGTGGCAGGTATGGAAAAGCCCGGGCGAGACTTGAAACTATCATCACTAAAGCGTTTTGTTGAGGCAACCGGAGGTAAACTACGCCTTGACATTGAGCTGCCTGACGGAAGTCACTATGTTTTTTCCGTTTAGATGGCGTATGCCCGTCAAATCGTTTTTTTTCTCACCCGCCTTCAATCTTTGCTCACTGGGTAGTGGCGGACGGACCATGGCCCTGGAAGGGCCAAACATGGCAGCCCAGGGCATCGCCCTGGGTACAGAACCCATCCGAACCCAGTGCCCTGTAAGGGCACCACATCAATCAAACACGTAACGTTCGTCGAAAGGCACGCGTTTCAGAAACAAGAGAAATTCCTCTTGAAAACCCACTTCTCGGTGGTCGTCAAACAACACTTTGGTGCTCGGCCCGCTGGATCACCATTGTTTATTGGCCGTTGGCCTAAAAAGGGACTCTTACGTAACCTGTCCCCGTAACCTTGTCCAAACCCGAGCACTGTCATCATAAACGCCGGGCTACGTTACTTGTCGGGCGATGGGCTGTTGGTTGGGGTGGCCGACTTCGCGCGGCGCCAGTAGACCAGGCCCAGTGCGACGACAACCAACGGTAGGATCAGACCCGTCTCGTCGATCCACAGATCAGTACCTTCGGACGATTCGGTGAGCGGCGTGGCGATGCGCTGCACGAACACGTTGTGTGATGCGTGCAGCCAGACTCCCGTCCACAGACTGCCCGAAACACAGCGTAGCCAGGTCATGATCATGCTCAACCCGAGCACCATGAGCGTGAAACATGCAAGTGCCAGCAGAGTGGCTCGATCGATGCCACCACCTACCAAAAACAGAGGAACATGCCACAACGCCCATATGAGTCCGGCCACCAGTCCCACTTGAGGGATTGACAGGTGTTTGGCCAGTTCTGGGACCAAGAAACCGCGCCAGCCGATCTCCTCGCCCAACGCGGTTCCGGCATAGGTGACGACACCCAAGCTGCCCGTCATGATCACATGGACGGCGATCACTATCGCGGGAGCTATCCCCTGCAATCCATAACGCTCGGTTAGTCGTTCCACAAAGGCATGATTTGGGAAACCGGCCAATCCAAGCGTCCATATAATCAAGTAGGCTGCGGCTACGTACCCAATGGGGAGAAGGTAGGACTCCCATTGGTATCGCCAGTCCCCCCAATTCCAGCCTAGCGATGCCAGCGACCGTTTCGTGAGTTTTAGCGTCAGAATGGCAGCAAACCCCGGACTCCACATAAATGCGGTCAAATAGAGGGTGTAGCCGCCCAAGCTGTTGTACACGGAAAAGGTGACGATGCTCAAAAGGACGGTGAGCACAAGGAACAGTGTCATGGGTCTTTGAGTCACTATGGAATACCTATTCATCACTGATTATAGGACGTGATTCGTAGCTACATAGTTTGACCAGTAGATCTCGTTGCCCCTGATGTTGGCAGTCAGAAACGCTATGCGTTGACGTGATGGATCAGTAAAATCGAGATTAGGTTAGCCAAGAAAATAAGGAGCGGAATTTTGGGGAGCGTCACTGAGTCCACCGTCACAGGCGACAACGATCCCGATATTTATCCCAGGGAATACACGCGCCGTTACTTCTATTGCAATCAATGCGGGTCGTTCAAATTAAAGTTCATCAGTCTGGTTAAACAGGCCCCACCCCCGCAGAACACCAGCTGGCCTGTGACCCTACTCAGCTGTTCCGTGGTCCTGGCCCTGCTTTTCTGCATCTTTTGGGTGGTCTTCGATTTGATCCTGGACATGGTCCATTGGGGGTACCTCGTTCCCATCTGGTTTGTTGTGTCGGTTTACGGTCTGTATCGCTATGACACGCCTTCGGCCAAGAAACCGAAAGGCGATGGTCTGCATTGCGAGAATTGCCACCAGGAGTATCTGTTTGGATCGGCTTTTTTCACGAAAAAGACAAACCCCAAACGTTTCACAGTGGACGATATTCCCCCAGCCAGCGAGCAACCCTACTGGGAAGAGGACTAGCGGACTCCAGAACGAAATTCTTGTACAGGAAAAAGGATCCGCTTGCGCAGATTAGGGTGGGTCAGCGAATCCACACCGGCCAACTTGAATAATTGAGGAATGGATTGGGAAACATACCACATGGAATCGGCTCTATAGCTTAATTTCCGCGCAAGCCCGTTAAGCCGCATATCGTTTTGACCCCCTTTACGCTATGCACAGTGAGTCGTAGCGAACGAGGGCCCTGAAGGGCCAGACATGGCAGCCCAGGGCATCGCCCTGGGTAAATGGACCCATCCGAAACCAGTGCCCTGTAAGGGCACCACAACAATCAAACAACGATCCTTAACCGGGAATATGAGTTGCAACCAGAATTCTGTCAGCGAATGGCGCATCGGCAAACGCTCTTTACAGGTATGACCCCAATGTCGGTCATGAATTCCGGTTGTCACTCTATTCATTTGTCACGCCCTTACAGGGCTTTTTTCCATTGATCACCTTACCCAGGGCTGCGTCCTGGGCTGTCATGTATGGCCCTGCCAGGGCCATTGGTCACCTACACCCTGAGGCTGGCCTTTACGCAATCTGTCCCCGAAACCAACTTCGCTGTTGGCAAAATCTATTGCCGGGGTGTTTTACGGTCGCCCTTCCGGGCTTGGGATTTGGTTGATACGTACCCTGGGTTCCTCGCGTCGCTCGTCACCCAGGGCTGAGAACGGTTGCCCTATCGGGCAAAGACAAAAGGACCAACCCCCGCTTGAACCACTCAAAACACAGGCAAATCCAGCGTTTTCGCAGGGTCAATTAATCTGCTTGCTTTCCCACAATTCTCCGTGATAATTTGCTTCGCCCTCCCCCAATCGGGACAATTCGAGGCCACATAACCATCGCATGAATGCAGACGATGGCAGGCCATTCGTTCTTTATAAGGACCACAAACCATGAATACTTTCCAACAGCCACGGTTTCTGTATGGATTCGCGTCGCTGATTTTTTCCTGCACCCTATTCGCGCAAAGTTCTTCCACCACCATGGCCCAGTTAGAAGAGGCCATCGTTTCAGCCAAGCAGGCCTACTCAACAAGTGCCACGGCCGGCAAACTTGCGGCACTGCAACAGGCCGAAACAGCCTACGCTAACTTTCTCCAGGGTCAAATAGCGCCTGAAGAGGCGAGCAGCTTTTTTGCCCAAATTAACGAAGTAGAGCCCAACGCCACCTCTGCAACCGCCAGCGGTCCGATTGTTGCCAATGTCGATTTTGGACTTGGTGCCATTACACCGATCGGCGACACAGACTCCTGGCGCATTTCGGGTGTCACGGCAGGGGACATTGTGATGGTCGTTCTCAATACGGCGCTTGGTACCGGAACCGACTCTGAAATGAGCGTCTTTTCCAATGACGGCAGCACCCTGTTGGAATTTGACGATGACAGCGGAGATGGTTTGGCATCTGCCGTGGCCACCACGGCAACCACCACCGGCTCAGTTTTTGCAGCTATCAACGAATTTGGCAACAACGGAACGATTACCGCTTATGAAGTCTTCGCTACCGTTGCGCCACCTGGCATTGCCGTGGCAGAGATAGAACCCAACGACACCACCGGCACAGCCACCCCGGTAACCAGTCTCCTGATGAGCGGGTCCTTCAATGGTAACGTTGATTTCTTTTCATTCAACGCCACCGCAGGATCTCGCATTGTCGTGATTGTGGACAACGACCCTGATCGCAACTTCACCAATACCGACGTGGAACTGAACCTCTTCAGCACTGATGGCACCACTTCATTGGCATCCGAAGCTCCCGGTACCGTCACCAGCCAAAACGCCGTAGTTGGCACTGCCACCAATACGGGTACACATTTCGTTCGGCTCACCCATGGCAACGTGGCTGACGATGACTACATGCTTACCGTCATCGTCGGTGGAACCTCGGTCCCTGTCGAACTGGAATCCTACAGCATCGAATAGCACGCCCAGGCGGGGAGTCACACTCGCCGCCTTTTCACGCGTCCGCACGATCGTTTTCTGCCTGGACCGATGCGTTTGAAACTTTGCGCCTGGCCCCGTGCCCCTAATTCATGGCTCCCGTACCGCTTGGGGGAGTGGCCGTAGCGAGGTTACCCAGGGGTTGCCTTTTCCCATGGGGTATTCATCTGCAAGATTGGCAGTGAGTTCGATCAAGGGTTGTGCGGGACGTCCGTTGAGGGACACCTGCGTAACAGCTCGAATGGTGGGGTTCGCCACACCTTTTTGGCGAAGTCCCTCTGCCAACTTTTGGCAGAGCTGATGCACCAAAAAGGGTTCGTGAATCATTTTCGAAACCTGGCGGCGGTCCAAAAGTGCTTCCGGGTTTAGTGGTGTGATGGTCCCCTGATCCTGAATCCAATAGAGCTTTACCGATCCGGTTTTTTCCCGCAACTTCATGCGCCAAGAGAAGCGATGGCCTGCCTCGTTCCAGTTCACATCGCCCGGATAGGCCCAGTGCCGCAGAGGAATCAGAATCTGGCTGAGTGAATATATCGCCAATAAAGCCAGACCCCAATGGGGCAGCCTGAACCGCGTAGGTTCGGCTTGACCCCACTTCCCCAATCGCCACCCTAATCGCGCCAGCAGTTGAGCGGGCCAATGGGGATGCAAAAACAACAGCGTTGCCCAGAACATCAGAGGCGGGAAAATGCTGATGTTAAACAACAGGGCATTGGTTCCATGAAATACACCGGCGACGAGCACCGCCCAAGGTCGCGATTTCTGCCACAGCAATGCCGGCACCATCAGCAGATCCAGCAACATGCCGCCCCAGGTGATGACAAAAGGCATGCCTTGCCATGAGTGTAACCAACTGTTTGGAGCTGCTATATCCCGAACCAGCCAGGTGGCCATGGGCTCGGCACGGAAAAGCCAATCGCTGTTCCATTTCGCAATCGCACCAAAGGAATAGACCACCCCAACCTGGAAACGCAGCAGGTAAAGGAACCAGGCAGGAATTTGCGCCTCTGAAGGCCCGCGCGCCCGTATACCCGCCCATCCCTGTGGCAATTTGGGGGCTATCGCCATGATCCCCGAAAGCAGCAAAATCAGGTAGATGTGGTTCTGGTAGCGGGCCACATCCAGCAGAAAAACATAGCTGTACCCCAGGCACAGCCCGCCGGCAGCTATGCGCGGAAACCAACCGATTGCGATCAGCAAGGACAAACATCCAAGTACAAGATAAAGCGCGTACATGCCCCAACCCGGCAAGCGCACCACCCAATCAAAGCCTGGATAGGTAAAGAAGAATTTCGGCGCGATGTACTGCAAATGCAGCATACCTGAGTACATGGCATAGAAAAAATAGAAGCCAAGAATCAACCCAAATCCCAGCCGAAAAAGCACATAAGACCTGGCTGGCAGAGGGTGCGTCAGACATGCGTTTAATGCAGGTGTGGGAAATGCCAAGTAGATGTCCGTCGTGAAAGTGAAAGCGCTTCATTAAAGCGCATAGCAAGCTGAACAGGCAAAAAAGAAAATAGCAATCGTCAGTGACCTTCCAACTTATGAATGATCTCCTCAAGCATTGCGTTTTGAATTCAACTTGGATCCCGATTCCGAAAGGCGCCTGTAGTCCCTTGCGGATCAAGGCCCTGAAAGGGCCAGACATGGCAGCCCAGGGCATCGCCCTGGGTACAGGACCAACCGGAAATCAGTGCCCTGTAAGGGCACCACATCAATCAAACAACGGCCTTTGTACGCGAATATGAATTGCAACCAGATTTGTGTCAGCGACTGGGACATTGGCAAACGCGCCTGATTGGGCAGGATCCTGTTATCGGTCATGAAATCCGCTTGTCACACACTCAGTTTGTCACGCCCTCACAGGGCTTTTCCGCATTAATTAACTCACCCAGGGCTGCGCCCCGGGCTGTCATGTATGGCCCTGAAGGGCCTTCGTTCACCTACACCTTGGGTTTGGCGCGAAACCGGGTCTCGTTCAAGGCTTTGACGTGACCTGTCCCCTTTCTTTTCCGGCGTGCTCAAATGGTTAGATAATCCTTCTTTCTTGGCAGCCGGCCTTACAACCGTGGGACCTCTGCATCATTCAGAAACGAAGGCGTTCTCCCTCCGTCCATAGTGATATGATCGAATTCATCTGGAGTTTGCGACCGAGGAGGAAGATATGAGGCGTTTTGGATTCACGTGCTTTAGTTTCGTATTGATGGCGGTACCGGTGTTCGCTCAATTCATCAACATACCCGACCCCAATTTCAAAGCCTGCATCCTGTCGACTTGGGATACCAACATGGAAAACGAAATCAGCCTGGCTGAGGCGGCTTTGATCACCTCTCTGGATTGCCAGAACCAAGCGATTACCGACATAGAAGGGGTAGTGACCGGGTAGCTGCGATAACCGCCAACTTTTAAGCGGCCACTTCAATAGGTAACCTCGTGTTCATATCCAATTCAAATATCCCATAGGGATTCACATGGGAGTAAATCAGCGGCGTCAA
>JAGQSC010000043.1 GCA_020439745.1 Acidobacteriota bacterium
CCAAACCCGGACAGTCAGGCCAACGGAGCCATGATGCGGATCAGCCCACTCGGGATTTTCGGGGCCGGATTTGAATTGAACCAAGTGGCTGAATGGGCGATGCAGGATGCGGCGCTCACTCATCCCAACCCGATCTGTCAGCAGGCGAACGCGCTGTTTGCCATGGGGATTGCCCACGCCATTCAATCCGGATGCGACCGCAAAAAGCTATACCAGCACATCAGGCAGTGGGCAGCAGACATGCCCGTTGAATCCGCTTTGCTGGATACCATCGACAAGGCTGCCAAAGAGCCGCCAGCAGACTATGTCCACCAACAGGGCTGGGTGATGATCGCTTTTCAGAATGCTCTGTATCAGCTGCTTCATGCACCGAGCCTCGAAGAAGGTGTTGTCGATACCATCATGCGCGGAGGTGACACCGACACCAATGCGGCCATTTGCGGGGCGTTGTTAGGCGCTGTGTGCGGTCGGGAGGCTATTCCGGCCCAGTGGCTCGACTGCCTGCAAAACTGCCGCCCAGAGGCCGGACATCCGCGAGTTCGCCATCCGCGCCCGGAATGCTTCTGGCCGGTGGATGTTTTGGAGCTGGCAGAGCAACTTGTTACAGAAACGAGGGAAAAACATGGATGACATGAACAGCAGGCAGTTGGCGCGAACATGGCCATTTAAGCGTTACAAGGCATTTGAACGTGAACTTCGGAATGCTGCTTCTGGATGGTTTTCCCAAAAGGGATTGGCTACACATTCAAGAATGGGATATTGCCTTAAATCCCTTGATCTCTGGCCACAAAATATCATTTGCCCCGACGTGGCCGAATATATCAAAAATGAACATGAACGGAATTTAGGTAAGGATTCATTTCCGCTTCACAAATACCTTCACCACGGGTTGAGCAGTCAGGCAATGGTTTTCAATCTTGTGGGAACATTGATTGTAAAAAAAGACCTTGAGCCACTGCGCATAATTATGGAGGAGGCAGGCATACCTTGGCCGACCGGAGAGATCACTGCTGGATTTGAATATGATGACCGAGCGGTATTTAACGAGGATTCCGGACAACCTACATCGGTCGACTTGGCAATCTCAGGTGAGGAGACTGGCCGGATCTTCATTGAGGCGAAACTCGTGGAGAGAGAGTTTGGTGGCTGCTCTGTTTTTTCTGGTGGTGATTGTGACGGTAAGAACCCTGCTTCGTATGGATTTGAGGGTTGCTATCTTCAGCACATCGGACGGAAATATTGGGAACGGATGAACGAGTTCGGTTTTGGTGAGCCCCCACTCGGATCAGGCCCTTTATGCCCCTTTGTCAGTTACTACCAATTTTTTAGGGAAGTTCTGTTTGCCCTCAAGAAGGATGGCTATTTTGTGCTCCTGCATGATGAAAGGAACCCCGCCTTCCTGAAGGTTTCAACAGACGGAAAAGAGTCTGGTTTGTGGCCATTCCTTATTGAATCTGTACCTTCAGAATATGCTAATAGAATCGGGAGAGTGACTATCCAAAAGCTTGTCAGCGCAATTGATGGATCTGGTCGTCACCACGACTGGATCAGTGAGTTTAAGCAGAAATACGGAATCGAATGAATAGATGTCAGTCAGTTCAGACATGAGTTGTAAAACACACCGTCGGGTATTCAATCGGGAATCGAACCCACGTCCGTTCTCTGTTTCGGGAAAATGTAGAGAATTAAATTTCTCTCGGCGTCCGGCAGTCTGAAGGGATTTGATGTGTGGTAAGGTGTTGAATAAACAGGGTTTGCGGATGTATTTTTGTTTGGAGAACGAATTGGGGTAAGGCTCCGTGTCCTCCACCATACCTTTTTTTGAACGCTCCGAAATCAACCTAGTTGGTGGCCTTTTTGCGCTACTTAACCAGTACCTAAATTGTTGCACCATTACTCGCTTCGCGTCTTCGCGCCTTCGCGTGCAAAATGATTCTCAAAAACGATCCCCCTATTCACTCAGCCGTTGGAATTGACCTGAGGTTTCGTGGTACTGATACAGCTCACCGCGAACCAAATCGAAGTACCAGCCCACCAGTGTCAATTTTCCGGCACCTACCCGTTCATCGATGAATGGGAAACTGCGCAGATTCTTGAGCGACAACACAATCGCCGCTTGTTCCAGTGCCTTGCGTTTGATCTTGTCACCGGCATCTGGAAGCTCCGCGCACACCCGTTCCCGAGCGGCTTCGGCAATGGTCATCCAGCGCGAGATGAATCCCCCACCCAGCGCACCACAGGTTCCGTTCATGAGTGCTTGAATGCCGCCACACTGGGCATGGCCCAAGACAATGATGTTGGTGACGTTCAAGTGACAGACTGCAAATTCAAGGGCCGCACTGACGCCATGTTGGCCCGTATCCAACTCGTAGGGAGGAACCAGATTCGCCACGTTACGCACCGTAAACAGATCGCCGGGCGCGCTATTGGTTAGGATCGCTGGATCCACCCTGGAATCAGAGCAACCGACAATCATGGTACTGGGACTCTGGCCTTTGCTCAATGCATCATAAGGCGAGTCCTCGGCATCAAAATAATCCTTCTGAAAGGATCTGAACCCCTGGATCAATCGATCGACATCCGTCATGTAATACCTCGCCTACCATGCTACCGGGCGTAGCATACACGATCTTGTGCGGTGAATCAGCATTTGCTAAACCAAAGTCAGGTGAGCCGCGTTTGAACGAACAACCATTTGGGAGGAGAGAGCCTTGTTGTGTGTACTGTTCTGTCTGGTTTGGCAACAGCCTACAATTGATTTAGAAGGTCACCCTTTACGCTTGTTGTGGCACGACCTCAACGGGGACGAGCGTTTAGACCTGGTGGCACTTATGGTGCGTTCACAATCCGTGGGAGAAATCGACGCATTTTTTGCTCAGGGCGACCTGATCGGTAATTACTCAGAAACCACGTTTAAAGACCGGTACCTCCAGGTATATATTCAGTCTGACGAAGGTTGGATTCCTCGACCCAGCGTTTCGTTTGACCAGGACCCGGTCTATGCCATCTACGCCGATAAGTCCCAGCCAGGCATGATTTGGATTTGGCTCAACGATGGGCTGCAGTCGTGGACGTGGGCCGGCGACCATTGGGATCAGGTGCTGATTCATCCGACGCCGCAGTTACAGTCGCCTGTTCCTCTAGCCTCTTATGAGCTACCGTTGCTTGTGCCGTCCCCTTCGGGTCCCCAATGGTTGATTCCCGATCTGGAAGGCATCCATATGGTTGGGACCGACCATCGATTTCTCAGCTATCCTGCTCACAGTGTGGACACCTCAGGTAGCATGAACCAAGCAGCCCAGTCCATTACCATCACTTTGCCCCGCCTTTTACAGGTGGACGCGGACCCTTATCCCGATCTCGTGTTTCGAAGTCGGTCCCATCATTCCGTGTTTCGGCTGAGCGATCTGAACGAAACCGAAATAGAGTCAGAAGGTACCCTGTTCGATCTGAACAGCGACGGGCTTGCCGACCGAATTGAGGTGGAGGAAGTGGACAACGTGGACGGCCCCCGTGACCTTCCAAAAATGAAGTCCATCATTCGTGCCTACCTTGCGGATGGCCCTCTCTCCTTTCCCAATGAACCCAATGTGGAGCAAGAAGTACCTGGCATCGTCTTTTCAACCGAGGACATGCCACTCAAAATAACGGACCCCTTCTTTGACATCAACAACGATGGTTTGATGGATCTGGCGGGCATCGCACTCAAACTATCGTTTTTTCAGATTGCCAAAGTGATGACCTTGGGGCGAATGAAAATCACTTTTCTTATGCATTTGAGCATTCAACTTGAGAATGGCCGATTTCATACCCTCGCCGGTGGTCCCTTCGAAATGGTCTGGAAACTAAACTTGAGAAACTTGTCCATGCCGGATTTTGGTCAAATCACCGCCGACTTTGACGGCGACGGGTGGTTGGATATTTTCACGGTCGATGACAAGAAGGTCACGGTTGTTCCCGTCACAATGTCGGGCCTGCAGACAAAAGGCAGCTATTCGGCAAAGATCGACAAGTCTTTGCGCGATCCCGATGTGTATATCGGCAAAGATCTGAATGCCGATGGCCGTTCGGAGTTGATCCTCGCGGTCTTCTCTGATAGCCACACACGAATCGGGGTCATGGAGGTATCGCCATGATCATGCTTGCCAGTCTATTGGTATGGACCGATCTACAGGTACCTGCGCTTTTTGAAAGACCGAGCATTTTTTGGGAGGACGTCAACGCAGACGGGGTCATGGATATCTGGATTCGGTCGGAAGATGGCCTAGTGTGGTACTGGCCTGGGGGTAGCCGGGAAACAGACCTCCATTTTCTAGGTGGGAACGCGGCGTTTTTAGACGCACGTCCCGTGTTGATGGATGAGCAGGTTGTGCTCGTGGCCTGTGCGTCCGGGATGATCCTTCAATACAGAGATGACACTTGGGCCGTCGTTCAGGACCTGAGCCATCAGGTCTCGGTTCAAAGGACAGGATTCAGCTATCAATCACCCAGGCTTCTTTTTCCTGCCTCTCCCGGTTATCTGGCGGTGTCTGTTGGATGTGAGCCAGAGATCCTCGAAGTGAAGCCCGCAATCAAACGAAAAGATCGATCCATACAGATTTCCTACCCGGTACCTTTACCAGAGCAGTTGCTTAATGACGCGACCTATATGGCACCGGTCCTAGATGCAGATCGCGGCAAGTTGCTGATTCAGGTATTGGATCGCAGTGGCAAGCTGTATTTGTCTGAAACCCTGTTTCCTTTTGGATTTGCCCTAAATGGATACACCTATGGCGATATCAATGGCGATGGTTGGCTCGATCTGGCAGTGTTGTGTGCACCTGACAAAGATATGTCCATTTTCGAAGAGCTGACGTTAATGGTCGTCATGGGGTCCGATCGACATTTGTTCGACAATCACGTCCTCTTAAGTTTGCGCACCGAACAGAATCTCTGGCAGAAGGGTCCAATGGTCATCGAGAGAGGTGCCGTCATTACCCACTACTATAAGGGTCTGATGAGCGCTAAGTTTCGTCGAGACGTTTACTTCTGGGACGAAGCTGGATTTCTGAATCCTGAACCGAAGTCCATGCGTTGGAAGCTAGACGATGCGAATCGCGGTTGGATTGCGGTTGATCTCGATTTCAATGGCGATCAACGACCTGATCTACTTCTCCTGGAACAAGGTACCTTGCGCATCCACTATCAGACCGGCTCAGACATGGTCTCTGCGTTTGCAGAGACTCCTCAAACCCTGAGTTATAGCCGCAGTGGGGGTTACCATGATGAGATTGAGCTGGCATTCTCGGGTGACGCGACGCTCAATGTCTCCGTGGATATTGGCAAACGCAACCGATTACGGGGTCGGTCAGGTGTCGTGTTGGTGGCGGATCATGGTTCCGGCCAGTTCTGGCGCGTTCGAGATGAAGGCGAATCGTTGACCCTATCGCCCATTGAATTGCGTTAACTGCTGAAGCCATAATGGCATATGTTGGCCATCCACATTGACAACCACGGAGCTCTGGTATGGCGGGAATCCCCTGACCCAGAAATGAAACCGGGCCATTTACTGATTGATGTTTGTGCTGCAGGCGTCAATCGCGCCGATCTTTTGCAAGCGCAAGGGCTTTACCCACCACCATCCGGAGAAAGCGACCTACTGGGCCTGGAGGTGGCAGGCACAATTGTTGCCAAAGCAGAGGATGTGAGCGGGTTTCAGGTGGGAGAGCGGGTATTTGGTCTGGTGGGCGGGGGCGGTTATGCCCAACGCTGCCTGTTAGACAGTCAACAGGCCATTCGCACGCCTGAAGATATGAGTCACGAAGAAGCGGCCTGCATCGTAGAGACAGGTTTTACCGCAAGCGAAGCACTGATCCATGCAGGAAATCTGACCGCCGGCGACCGTGTTCTGATCCAGGCCGGCTCAAGTGGTGTAGGCACCATGGCTATTCAAATGGCCAAATTGGCTGGAGCCTCCAGCATCATGACGACGGCAGGCTCAGCCGAAAAGGTGCAAGCTTGTTTGCGCTTAGGAGCAGATGTGGCGTTTAACTATCGAACCGATGACTGGTCAGTGGAAATTGAACGAGGGTCTGTAGACCTGATTGTCGATTTTATGGGCGCCAAGTACTTGGAACCCCATTTTTCGCTTCTCGCTGACGAAGGTAGGTTGGTGATCGTGGGGCTGCTGGGTGGACGTCACGCTTCGGTGGATTTGGGCCAATTGTTGCGTCGACGAATTCGTATGGTGGGCATCATCATGCGCAGTTTGCCTCGTCGTCAAAAGGCTCAGATCAAACAAAGATTCATGGACCGATGGTGGTCAGCCATCAAGAGTCGTCAAATTAGAGTTCCCATCCATGCCCGAATCCCCATGCACGAGGCGCAAGAAGCCCACCGGATGTTGCTGGCTCGCGAGCATTTTGGCAAGGTGGTACTGATTTCGTCAGAATAAGTTTTGAAATTCGATCAAACATCACCTAGATTGAGCTTATTGAGGAGCAGTCATGAACGACGCATTCCAAACCGAGCTGCTAAGCACCGCGCCAGGATTACTGCTGGCCATGCCCGACTTGGATGATCCCAATTTTCAAAAAACCGTGGTGCTCATGTTGGAACATACAAAAGAGGGCGCACTCGGCCTGGTGATCAATCGGGAAACACCCATTCGAGTTGCAGACATCTTTGAAACATTGGACTTGGTTTGGCACGGACAAGAAAACGCACACGTATGGAATGGCGGACCGGTCATGAGAGAAATAGGCTGGATTTTGCACGAGCCCACCGATGCCATAGCAGGAGCTGAGGTGGTGCCTGGTATCCAGTTGGCCACCACCCCTGACAAGATGAAGGTGCTAGCCAAAGATCCTCCTCACCAAATGAGGTTCTTGTTGGGTGCTGCAGGTTGGGGACCTGGTCAGCTGGAAGACGAACTGGCTCAAGGGGCGTGGATGACAGCGGATGCATCCGCCGACCTCATCTTCAATACCCCTCCCGATCACATGTGGGATGCTGCATTCAGGTTATTGGGGATCGATCCAACGCTACTCGTTCGCGTGGATGGTATTCATTAGTCGTTGTCGCTCAAATGTACCGTAGAGCTTTCACTGAGTAAATCGCTGTTTGTGCCTGTTATCCCATAGACGACAATGAAGGGCAGTTCGGTACTGTCATGGCGCAAGGCCGCATAAACAAAATGGCCCTTCTGTCGCCAATAGCTGAATCTAAGTGCCGGATACCAGGTTGGCGCCTGGTCATTGGGCTCACTGTCATCAAAACTCGGCGAACCCAGGGCCGTGGTCAACTCGCGCTTCAGGTCCAGATACTTCAAAGTGTATTGAGCCTCAATTGATGCCAATTGCCTTACTTCTGAACCCTTGCCCAGCGGCTCAGATATGGCGTAGGTCATCTCGTGATCGGTTTCAGGCTTGGCGGCTAAAAGCTTCTCCAGCATGACATGAGGTGCCTCGATCACGGTGTCTCCTGGTGTTCAAAAAGATCTTTCAAAGGTGCAGGGTTACGACCCAATTGCTGATACAGATCCAATCCGAGCTGATAGGCTTCCGCCTGTTCCTCGGCCTCAAGTGCATTACCAATGGGCACTAACAAATCATACAGTTGAATGGCGTCCTGGTTCTGGCCTTGAGCAACCAAGAACTTCGCGAACAGTAACCGTGTCAGTGCCAATTCGCGATGATCTTCCGAAAGTTGCGTTTCCGCTCGTTGATGGGCAGTTTCAAACAAGGCCTCGGCTTCTTTAGAGTCGCCACTGACAGAAAGCGCATCAGCCAGGTAAACAAGCGATCGGATCACATGCGGGTGTCCGGGATCCAACATGGCCTCACGACCATTGCGTGTTTCCCGCAAGGTTGCAATCGCTAGGTCCATTTGGCCAAGCGCTTGTTGGCACCGGCCAATCAACTCTTCAGCTACATAGGTTTCAGGGTGGTCACCCAGACTCTCCTTCAAATGACGATAGGTGTCGTCAGCCAGAGCCAGCGCTTCCTCGTAACGTTTCATATGAAACAAGATCAAAGCAAGATTACTGGCAGAATTGAGCGTATTGGGGTGGTCTGCCCCTAATACCGCCTTGAGTTTCTTCCAATTATCGCGCTGCAACGCGTCGGCTTCCTCGTGACGCCCAATGCGAGATAGAAACAGGCTCAGGCTGTTCATGGATACAAGGGTGCTGGGGTGATCTTCACCCATGACCTCAGTCCGAATTCGCAGGTTCTTACGATACAGAGACTCGGCTTCTTGCAATTGGCCCATTCGGTCCAAGACCTTGGCGAGATTGTACATGGTCCAAAGGACCGTGGGATCGCGTTCGCCCAATTTTGCAGTCTGCTGTGCCAACACTTCACGATGAATGCGCTCCGACTCCGCATATCTGCCCAGTTTGTAGTATAGGCGTCCAAGCGCGTTCCGCGTTTCCAGTGTGATGGGATTGTTCGCACCCAGATGTTCTTCCTGAATGAGGTACGCAGCGCTAAGTTCTTCCTGGGCCTTGTCGTATAACCCCAATTCCAAAAATGTCCAGCCCAGTGTTTGGCGCACGGCTGCAACCGCTTCCGGTTGTCCGGATAGATCAGACTGAACGGTTTCAGAGGCATTCTGCAATAATTCCTCAACCGTCATCTTCCGTCCGTCACGGTAGGGGTCTGCCGATGAAAGCACTTTGCGTAGGTATGCGACTGATGCCTGAGCTTTTGCCTCAGAAGCCAGTGCAGCTTCTTTGGCCCGAACCGCACGTACCATCCCCACCGATGTGCCAATCACTCCAGCGACCAGACTCAAGAGAAAAAGCAGGCCTCCAATTGTCGCCAACTTGTTGCGCACCACTAGCTTACGCAAACGATAAATCGGAGAAGGGGGTCCCGCACTAACAGGCTCATGATTGAGAAATCGTTCAATATCTTCCGAGAATTGAGCCACCGAAGGATAGCGACGGTCTCGGTCCTTCTCCATGGCCCTCATGATCACCCAGTCCAGTTCTCCACGCAATCTTCGAACCAATGCCGATACTGAGGTTCCCCTTGAGATAGCAATTTCGTCGCGGTTCTCCAACGTGCTCAATCGATGGCTAGGCGTGGGTGCGATTTCATTAAGCACCATATGAAACAGGCGGGCATGACTGACAGAATGAACGTCATGGGGAAAATCTCCCACCAACAATTCGTAAAGGAGCACACCGAGCGAGTACACATCGGAACGCGTGTCTATGTCCGTAATCTCACCTTCCATTTGTTCTGGACACATGTAAAGGGGCGTTCCCATGGTCCAACCAAATTCGGTGGGATGGGCTCGGGTATGTTCGTGTGCACTATCCAGATGCTTGGCCATACCAAAATCAATGATTTTGGGTACCGGCTGGCCATTATCATCTTCAACCACCAGAATGTTGGAGGGCTTGATATCGCGGTGAATGATGCCCTTCTGGTGGGCATGTTGGATACCGCGACAGACATCTAAAAACAGCTTCAGTCGCTCATTCACACCCAGTTGATTGCGGTCGCAGTAGTCATTAATGGCGACGCCGTCCAATAGCTCCATCACAAAGTACGGCATGGCGTGCCGTGTGGTCCCCGCATCATGAACAACCGCAATATTGGGGTGATTCATGGAAGCAAGAACCTGGCGTTCCACCTCGAAGCGGGCGAGAAACTGCTCGCTGTCCATGCCAAACCGCACAACCTTAAGCGCTACTTCCCGTTTCACCGGTGCGATTTGCTCAGCGCGATACACCGTCCCCATACCACCCTGCCCTAGCACGGACAAGATGCGGTAGGGGCCAATGGTCTCCTGCCGCGCAAATAAATCGTCATCGCTCGGCTGTGTTTCTTTTTTGGGTTCGTGGGGTTCCGACACATCTACCCTTTCGTGTGCGGTACCCTCTATTCTAATGTCGTGTGGGGCCGAAAAAAAAGGGCGGAATCATCCGCCCTATCATTCGCCTTAACGTAAAACTCTGTGTTAGTTGCGCCCGTACTTGCGCTGGAAGCGCTCGATACGACCTTCGGTATCGACTAGCTTCTGTTGACCTGTCCAAAAAGGATGGCTATCAGCCGTAATTTCCAAACGAATCTCGTAGTGGTCTACGCCATCTACGCTACGCACCTTGTCCGAAGTGGTTGTGGACATGGTAAAGAATTCTTTTCCCGTACTCGTATCGACAAAAATAACCGGGTGGAGTTTGGGATGTATGCCTGACTTCATGCTATCAATCCTCCGCATGCGCTAATCGCACGGGCACCGATTATTTCATAACTCATGAGCCCTGTCATCCATTTTTTGCATCAGGCACGCAATTGAGTCGCCTTAAGCTAGAATGGAGCCTTCAGGGGGCGTGCTTGAAGCAATTGTTTGTCAGAGTCTTTTTCTTTCTCTTCGTGCTCGGATTAATCGGCGGGATTTACGGATTCTTTTCTGCACCGCCTTTACCCAATCCTTTTGACGAAATGAACGAGCTATTGGCGGAATACCCAGATGTCGCAATCATTGTGACCCGCTTCGGGAACCGCATTTACACACAGGGTGAAACAAGTCATGCCGTGCCTTTGGGCAAGGCCGCGGAGCCATTTGTAGCTGCACTTGCCTACAAGCTCCTGCCTCCAGATGCTTGGACCGATTCCATAGGTACCCTTTGGTCGGACGCCCCCGAAGAGGTTCGTCAAGCACCCTTGTGGTCTTTGCCCCAACACGCGGCAGGCTTCCTCAACTCTGACAATGGACCGCTCAATCGTTACGACCCTCAGCATCCGATCTGGTTAGCCAGTATCGTTTCAAACCAACAACGGGAAGGCTTATGCCAGTTATTTGAACAGCACATCGCCAAGCCTCTTTCTTTCGAACACACCCGTTGTGATCAGACCTGGACGAGTAGTGCCGAGGACTTGACCTTGTGGCTCGGTTCCTTTCAATCCAATCAGGTGATGCCTATGAGGCCGATGCTTGACATGTTGACCACGAAGTCGCTTAAGGAAGGGCACCGTTCTGATTTCGCTGGTTTCTGGGAAATACGGAACATGGGTGGGTTGCGATGTGAACGAATAATTAGCGATCACGTTGCCCTGGTGCGTTTTCCGGAAAAGACGTGGACCGCAGTAGTCACGTGTGAAGAAGCAGAAGAGTTGGATCGCTTAGTCGACGAGGTGGTTCAAATATACTTGCGCCGAGAAATGCGAGGCGGCAGCAGTTCCAGGGGGAAAACATGATAGACACATCCGCATATCAATCACTCAAACGACTGGCTGACGATCCCGTGGATTTGAGGCAGGGCATCTCCAAAGATAGACTGCTTCGTTTTGCTAGCCACACCAAATTGCTTTCTCTTCACTATGCTTTGGAACGAGTGGATCAACGCGTCTTACTGACCCTCCAGCAATTGGCTCGGGAAACAGACGCCGTCCAACAATTTCACGCTATGGCCGAAGGTGCGTTTATCAACCAAGTGGAGGGATGCACCGACCGACCGGTTCAAGTTCTGCACTTGCTCAACCGGTTGATGCCCAAAAAGGGATTGGACCAGGCTCGCAGTCATATCCTGGAACAACGACGCAACATCATCGATTACTTGACAACCTGTCCGTTTGAAAGGGTGGTACAGATAGGCATAGGGGGTTCAGAGCTTGGTCCAAAAGCGATTTATCGCGCATTGACCCATCACCACGACGCCAAAAGACGCCTGAATTTCTTGTCCAACGTGGATCCTGACCATACTGAGGCGGTATTGCAAGCCGTGGACCCTCGCAAGACACTATTTGTCGTTGTTTCAAAAAGCGGATCCACCTTGGAGACTCAAGTTAATGAAAGGCGCGCAAGAGAATGCCTGGCTGCCTGTGGTCTGGACCCACGTCAGCACATGGTCGCCATTACGACACCTGGAAGTAAACTGGATCAGGATACCGATTTCCACGCCAGATTCACCATGCTTGAAGCGGTAGGTGGCAGATTCAGTGCAACCTCGCCTGTGGGTGAGTTCTGTTTGAGATTCGGTCTGGGTAATGAGGTTGTAGATCACTTTCTGGCGGGCGCTGCCACCATGGACGAGACCGCCTTGAACACCGACATCCGACACAATCCGTCCCTGCTTTCCGCGCTCTTGAACGTGTGGAACCATCATTTCTTGGGTATTAATAATCGAGCGGTACTGCCCTATGCACATCATTTGGATGAATTCGTACTCCACTTGCAGCAGTGTGCCATGGAGAGCAACGGTAAGTCTGTTCATAGAATGGGGTATCCAATCTCCTACCCTACGGCGGCCGTACTTTGGGGAGCACCCGGAACCAATAGCCAACATTCGTTCTTTCAACAGTTGCACCAGGGCACCGTTCAGACCCAGTGCACATTTTTGGGCTTCGAATGCTCACAGAGCAAGACAGCCGACACCCAAGCACACCTGGCGCTCAACCAAAATCTCGTGGCACAAATGGTGGCGCTTGCTTGCGGTCAGCCATCGGAAAACGCCAATCGCCGATTTGAAGGCAACCGCTGTTCCAGGTTAATCACCGCACGTCAACTCAACGCGGAGACCGTTGGGGCCCTTCTGTCTTTCTTTGAAAATGAAATTGCCTACGAAGGTTTTCTCTTGGGCGTCAACTCGTTTGATCAAGAAGGCGTACAACTGGGTAAGGTATTGGCAACCGCTTTGGACCCTGAACAGACAGCACTCAGAGAGAAATTGGGTGGGTTGAGCCAGGTGTTGTTGGATGCAGAATCAGCGTTCTTAGGACGCACCAAATAGGGAACTGATCCAAGCCCAGCCTTTGCCGATGCCATAACCGAGGACAACGATGGCCACAATAACGCCCACACCGATCAATAAGCAACTGACCATCTGTCTCTTCGCATCAGCGCGCTGTTCCAGAAATTGAGATTGGCTCAGAGCCACAAACTGTTCAAATTCGCGCTCAGGATTGATGGCTTTTGGCTGTTTTTCGCCTGACTTTTGATTCAAGTTCTTGGCGGGTGAAGGTGAGCAAACCGCCTCGTGGTTGTCTTTGACCGTTGCGAGCAAGGCACGTCGATCTGCGTCGGTCAACGAATCGATCATCTCGCGTAGAAACAAGACCCGTTGATCTTCTGGAATTGCCTGAAACATGCTTTGAATCAGTTGTTTATGATTGTCCGCCATGGTGCTCCCGAAACACGAGTTTACCATGTCCGGACACCGGCGTCTCGAACCACAACGATGCGACTTTCAAAACCAACAATAAGGGCTGTGGCCCCCGACTCGTCTGTCAGTTCATCCGCCCATACCCACGTTTCAGGTACTATTTCCGGCGGAACCCATTCGGACCAAAGATCCACTCTCCTTTGCAGATCGTGAAATCCGCTAACCATACTCTGATTGCCTTTTTGCAAGTTGAGTACAAATGCGCGTTGCGCATATACCAAGTGAAGAAATAGCACCAGGCATATCAATGTCATCAACGTCAAATAACTGCGATTACCAGGCGACAAAGGCATGCACATCCTCCTGGTGGCTGATTAATTCGACACTTGGAGGCTGCTCGGTAACAGCCAACTTTTCTAGGTTGTAGTAAGAGGTAATTCCTCGCCCGATCTTGTAGGCACCATCAGCGCGTTCCAGTGTGTGCGTCTTTAGCTTGCCGCCTCGTTGTGGATCTTCCACGACCGCAAGATGGATCAGTTTCAACTGTCCAAGGTGGATCGCGTGGGTGTTGACCCAGTCGAACTCTAACTCGGTCGACCAAGGTTGCAGCTCCCCCTCCCGCAAGAAAATTTGCGTGTGACCCACGCGATCCACTAACAAGGGCCCGTGCCGGATGCCGTCGCTGAGAAGCACTACACTAAAGGGCTTCCATGCCGGTCCCAGTCCAGGCGGACTCAAATCGTCCAAAGGTACAAGCGTCAGTGATTGAGGAAATTCATGATCCGCCACGCGATACACCTCTCGGTCACGTTCTGTAGCTTCCAGGTTCCAAAAGGTGAGACAAGCACCTTTTGCTTCATCGAGTGAACAGGTCATGGACACGTCAATGGCTGGGTGTATGGGCTCATCAGAGAGACAAACCGCAGAATGGCGCCTGGGAAATACTTCCCAGAACTCTGGCTCTAGCTCCAACATCAAATCCAAAACGCTATCCCTAGCCATTTGCACGTTGCCTTCCACGCCAACCTGTTGGCGCAACGCCACGTATCCTGCACTGATGGATCGACCTATGGAAACAATGGCGCCCACAATGACGGTTCCCAAGAGCAACGCAAAAAGTAGTTCGATCAGCGACTGGGCTCTCATGGTGACACCGCAAACCGCCGTTGCAGACGACACCGTTCCACACCCTGTTCGATGTCGAGAATGCGGCATTCATACACACGCTGCCACCCCTCGTCACGGCGAGTCACCTCAAGGGCAAACGCAGGATCTCGTTGGGTCGGTGCGCCCCAGACATCGAATTGCTCGGACTTCAAGTGATCTTCCGTGCTCACCAATACAGACGTGGCTAGGTTCCAGATCGCCGATTGATGCCGGTAATCGTGATATCCCTGATGGGCACGAACTGACACAGCACTTGCCCCCATCAAAGCCATCGCCACAAGCATCATCGCCATCAACGTGTCTACCAATGACATGGTGCACCTCCTGCCGCGTCGAAGGGCACACTTTATGCCAACAAAGACTCCACCACTCAATGATAAATAACTTGATCCATTAAGCTTAAATCGACTGATGCAAGTACCAGAAACCAGGGTGTCGCATCAAGGCGACGGACTTAAAGCTTCAGGATTCCTATATAAGGCAATTGGCGGTAGTGTTCATCGAAATCCAATCCATACCCAACCACAAAGTGGTCCTCAATCACAAACCCGGTGTAGTCGATGGGAATTTGCACCTCACGCCGACTGGGCTTGTCGAGCAAGGTGCAGATCTTAAGCGATCTGGGTTGACGGAACCTTAGTAAATCCAGTGTCTTAGCCAAGGTTCTTCCCGTATCGACAATATCTTCCACCACCAAGACATCCAAACCGGATATGTCACGGTCCAAATCCTGAAGAATCTTGACACTGCCCGATGATTCGGTGGCATCACCATAACTCGATGCTCGCATCACATCGATGGTAAGCGGCATTTGCAAACGGCGAATAAGGTCGCTCATAAAGACCACGGATCCCTTGAGTAGACAAACAGCCAGAAGCTCGCGGCCCGCATAGTCGCGATTGATTTCCTCACCCAAAAGGTCAATCCGTTGTTGTATTTCAGGTTCTGATAGCAGGACGCTTTCTACGGTGCCACGCATCGACATTTAGAAAAACCTGCACGACGCGTTAGCATGATCTGCTAATGGCAAATCGAGATCGGGCTTTCCGCCCAACATAAAAATCATGGGCTCCCAATGCTCTGCTTCCATTTCATACAAAACGCAAAGACGATTCCGATCCGATGTTTGGCGCAGCAAGGTTACCAAACCAGAATGGTTGAGCACTGATAACATGGCGAACATGGGTTCAATGGGGACATTCCTTTGAAGATCCGGTCTTTGGAAAAGCACCATCAGGTAAGGCATGCGGGTCACCAACGAAGCGATGTCATCTTCTGGAATGTCCATGGACAAAATCTCAAGAGACCGCGCCAAATAGTGCGGATCTTGGACAAGCACCCATTGATAAGCCGTGCGATCGGCGGTCAAATAACGCTCCCATTCCAAGATTGCCCGCGCCATCAATCCCTTTATGGATGATTCCAGTTTTACAAACGAAAGTTTTTTCGCCATGAATGCTCCAGGTCCGTACAGTGAACGCGGTCATTTTAGCCGTTTGAACTTGCGGAACCAAGGACTTCAGCGAATTTTTTCCCTAAACTATGGGAATGCATCTAGCTGTTTTCATCACGGACCACGGTTTTGGCCATGCGGCACGTACATGTGCCATCCTCGAATCGCTGAACCCTTTGGTACCCGAACTGAGCGTCACCCTAGTATCCGCAGTGCCAACCTGGTTTTTTGACGAAAGCCTGACTTTCCCGTTTACACATATCTGTGAACAGGTCGATGTGGGCTTTATGCAGACGGACGCGTTCAATGAGCAGCCCCGTGAAACGGTGCAAGCGCTCGCATCGGGCAAACCCTATTCTGAACGATATCTAGCCTTGACTTGCCAAAAGCTCTCAACCGACATCGATTTTTTGATCACAGACGTCACGCCATTGGCGTTCCAGGTTGCCCAACGGATGGGGAAACCGATTGTTCTCGTTGAAAACTTCACCTGGGACTGGATCTATGGGCACTACCTAAACGTCGAACCTGCGTTGCGCTCTTTTTGCGATTTATTTGCGCATAACTACGCACACGTCGACCGCCATTATCAAACCGAACCCATATGCAAACCCATCGCAAACGCCATCCAGGTTCAGCCTGTTTCGAGACGTCCGCGAACACCACCTTCTATAACCCGACAGAGATTGGGTTTGAACGATGATCAGCGTATCGTTTTGGTTTCTTTAGGGGGTATTGGGGCGCAAATCGAACTCAAGGCACCTGACCATGTCGTTTTGATCGTGCCTGGCCGTTCATGGCACAAAACCGCCAATGTGGTTTCCTTGCCGCAGCCCTCGTCCTTTTTCCATCCGGACTTGGTCGCATGTGCCGATGCCGTCATTTGCAAGTTAGGCTACAGCACTATTGCCGAAGCCTGGTTCACGGGCACACCCATCGGTTACGTCACACGTTCCAAATTCCCGGAATCACCAGTTTTGGAGCAATTCGTTACCAAACACATGCCCTGTTTGCGCATCGAAGAGTCCGATTTGCGATATGGCGATCTACAACCTGCAATTGATCAGCTCTGCCAACTCTCGCGAGGACCAGTTCCCTCAGCGAACGGGGCAGACACGATCGCACATGACATGCGAAAATGGTTTTACCGGATCAACTGAAAGGAACCGCCCATGAATCAATCCTTCTGGAACCAGCCACCTGCGCATTGTGACGTAGTGATTGTAGGTGGTGGTCTGATTGGAACCAGCATCGCTTTGCATTTATCCATGAATGACATTGGTACTTGCCTGCTGGAGCGCGGTCATTTGGCATCGGGAGCCTCAGGCCGAAACGACGGGCAGATCATCCTCGAAACCGTAGATTACTACCCACGCATGATCGAGCTATATGGACACGACACAGCCAAAGGAATCTTGAGTTTCAAACGCAAGGGACAGCTGGCGCTTCATCAGTTTTTAGAACATGTAAGTCATTCGCCACAATTGGCTTATCACCGACTGGGAAGCTTGACGTTGGCCTACAATCAGGCCGAACGCCTCAAAATTGAAGCGGCCGTAGACGCCATGCTAGCCGATGGTTTTTCCTGCGAGTTGGTGGACGGGGACACAATTGCATCGATGATCGGAACTAAGGTGCTGGACTTTGGCAAATACGACCCATTGGACGCGGTTGTGAACCCGGCGGAACTCACACGCCTTTTTGCGCGTGAAGCTGCCATTCGCGGTTGCCAGGTCCATGAAGGGGTCCAAGTAACGGGCGTCGAATCGGGCATGGTGCATCATAACTATGGCGCCACCAAATGCGAAATTGTCATCATAGCTACCAATGCTTACTGTGCAGATATTCTGCCCAGTTACAAGCAGTGGGTATACCCAACCCGCGGCCAGGTTTTTGCCACCCACCCCTCTCCCCAGCGTTTCCAGCCAGTAGGTTGCATTACGAATTTTGGATATGACTATTGGCATTGGACGGAAGATGGTCGCTTGATTCTGGGTGGGCGCAGATTTGTGGATGAACATCAAGAGGTTGGAACCGAAGAGCTTGTGAATCAAAAGGTGCAAGCAGCTCTGGAGTCATTCGCCCGGGAAATATATCCAGATATGTCGCTTGAAGTGGCCACACGCTGGAGTGGCATTATGGGCTTTTCGGTGGACGGACTGCCGATTGTCGGTCCTGTGAGCGGAGACCCCACTGTTTGGTCGGCTGTTGCCTTCACGGGGTATGGTCTTGGAATGGCTTGGTCTATTGGTTCTGGAGTGGCCGATGTTCTGGCGGGCGAGGAAACATCGGAGGCCGATTTCATGGCCCGGCTAAGCGCGAATCGGTTGGGTTGAAATTGGTGAGTAGGATGGTTGATTTGGTAAGGAGAGACCCATGAACCGCATGCTGTGGATGGACTTGGAAATGACCGGCCTGGACCCCAACACCTGCCATATTATTGAGATTGCAGCTGTTGTCACCGATGTCCATCTGAGCCCTTTACATCAATACCACAAAGTGGTTTATCAGCCTCCAGAGATCCTTGAAACGATGGATGCGTGGAACCAGAAAACACATTCCGACAGTGGGCTTTTGGCCGCTATACCCAATGGAACGCACATCGATTCCGTGGAGCGCGATTTGGTGGGATTTGTCGATGCCTACTTTGAGAACGAACGGCCCGTTATCTGTGGCAACTCTATTCATCAGGACCGGAAATTTATCGATAAATACCTGCCTGCCTTTGCACAAAAACTACACTACCGAATGATTGATGTCAGCGCATTCAAGCAGGTTTTTGATTGTAGATACGGGATTACCTTCAAGAAGAACGGCGGACATCGCGCTGTGGACGACATCTTGGAGTCCATTGCCGAGCTCAACCACTACCTGTCGTTCATCAAACTTGAGGTTCAGAGTTGAAAGTAAGACCCTGGATCGCGACGTCCTGTGTCACGGGTGCCTTGGCAGGCAGCCTGGGCCTGATGATCTGGAATTTTCAAGTGCATAGCGCCATCGTTTTATCAGCATTCGCTGTGGCCTTTGGCTTGACCTTGTTGGTTTCGTTTTTCGCCGACCACATGCAACAACAAGTCGGCATTTCGGCAGCGGCTGGCGCCTTTACGATCATCTTCATGGCGTTGTTTTTCTTGTTCGACTTGGGTTGGTTCGAAAGAACCCTTCTTCCGCCTGCGCTATTTGGCTTTTCCATCATGATACTCACACAATTCAGTACATTGTCAGATGAGGACCGCAATGGCAGAGCGTTGATGGCATCGGTCGGTGTGGCCGTGATCCTGGTTGTGGGCACCGGAGTATGGATTTCCGGCCTTTTGCTGGATACGCAATCCACTTGGTGGTTTTTTGCCGTCATGTTGGGCATGTGTGCCTTGGTCTTGGGCATCATGTCACTGCGACACCTGAGAATGGGATCTGTCTATGAGGTTCCCCGCCCAGCCGTACAGGATATTTTCCGCGACCTCAGTTCCTTAGGCACCCAAAAAGACATGGTCTATTTCACCTTTGCATCCACGTCCATTGTGACGGCCTTGGTGATTCTTGCAGTAGGTAATTACCAGTATGCTGCCGCCCATTTCGACCAATCCAACTGGGATACGATCACATGGCTGTTCCTATTTGCAGCGCCCTTGGGCTCTGTGTTTGCCATTGCCCCTTTACGTGAATTGGGGGCACGTCGTTCGTTTGTGTGGGTGGTGTTGTTGTGGTTTGGATTCGTGCTAGCCGGCCTGTTTGCAACACACGAATGGGAACGTGCTTTGCTCCACATTTGCTATGTGTTTGTACTGGGGATGATGTTGGCGGTCTCAGCCGCTTTCCAGGCCGCCATCACGCCTTCTGAAAAACCGGCGCAACTGGCATCTGTCTTTGCCTTCTGCATCAGCCTCGGCTGTATTGTAGGGTGGCTGGTGGCTCAACATCTGGAAATTGAATGGGCCGTCACCTGGGCTGTAATTAGTGCCACCGTTGGGCTGTACGCCCTTCAAATTACTGGTTACACGACGATTACTCCATCAGGGAATCAGGACTGGGAAAGTCATCAGGAGTTGGGTCGCCATACGGCGTTCAGTCGTTTCTCTCAGGCATTGGCACGAATCGCCATGGAATTGTTTTTCGGGAAAGTACACGTGGTTGGTTGGGACAGATTGACCAAACACGAACATGTTATTCTGGTGTCCAATCACCCGAACACCTTCCTTGACCCGCTATTGATCACTGCTCTGGTACCCGGTCGCCTCCACTATCTTGCCAAATCAACCATTTGGCGTATTCCCTTACTCGGCAGCATATTGGACCGAATGGGGGCTATCCCAGTGCATCGCCGCCAAGATCATCCCGATATGACGGTATCCGCTAACGATCACATGTTTGATTCCGCTGTAGAGAAACTTGTCAAAGGTGCTCAGATTCTGGTGTTCCCTGAAGGTGTGAGTCAAAGTGGGTTGTCTCTAAAACCCATCAAGACTGGGACCGTGCGGTTGGCTTTGAAGGCGCTGGCCCACCCGAAATGGCACGGTCCGATTGCCATTATTCCAGTAGGCCTTGACTATGAAGAACCGGCGCTTTTTCGATCATCTGTGTCCATTCGCATAGGCGAACCGATCTTACTAAAGCGCGACCAGGCGAACGAAGAAAAGGTTCGCAATCTCACTGACACGATTTCTCAACGCATGTGTCAACTGATTCCACACCTGGAAACAACCGAACTGGAAGATTTGGTCCACCAGGTGGAAGACCTCTATGGTGCGCATTTGACCTCCGTTATGGGATTCGAAGACCCCCAAGAGGCGAGATTACGTATTACTGAAGCGATTAATCATTACCATCGTTTGGATCCCGAAACTGTCTGCCTTTTCCGAAGCAGAATTTTGGCATACTCCCGACAAGCAACCGATTTGGCCACTCCGGCCAATCACCCGCCCATCCCCTTCCTGGCTCTGCTCTCGTCGTTTTGGATGCTGGTTTCGCCGACCATGATTGGCCTGATGCTGAACTGGGTCCCCTATCGGGTCACGGGTATTGCAGTTGAACGACTCAATGCCGATAGGGTATGGCGAGCAACCGCGAAATTGGGATTGGGAACCATCGTATATGCCCTTTACTATGCAGCAATTGGTGCTGTGGTCGCCGTGCTTGCCGGCTTTCTCGCGGCCTACCTAGTGGTTGTGTTCCTGGTGGGAACAGGGCTGATGGCGCTGGGCGCGATTGATCGCTACGCCTTTCGTATCCAGCAGATTGCCACGGTCTGGCGTGCGTTCTGGACGCAAGACACCGACGACGAATTAGCCGAGATGCGCATTCAATTGATACAGGATCTGGAGCGATTTCGCGAGTCCTATGCCTTTTACCGAGAAAACACATGATGCAAACCTATCAATTCAGCGATTTCGGGTTGGATGCTGCCGACATACAGACGATAGGCCTACCGCCCTTGGCCAACGACCATATCAGAGTCGCTATCCGGGCCATCTCACTGAATTACCGGGACTGGCTCATGGTGCAGGGATCCTACAATCCCCGCCTACAGAAACCATTCATACCCTGCAGTGACGCCAGTGGAGAAATCATCGCAGTTGGTGCTGAGGTAGGGACATGGCAGGTGGGCGAACGAGTCATCACGCACATGCTTCCTGGATGGGAAGCTGGACCACCCCCGTTTGACGTACATCGGCATACATTGGGCGGACCTGCGCCTGGCGTGGCTGCATCCATCGTAGACCTCCCCGCCAACGCGCTCGTGAGGTTGCCCAACAGTTTGGACTGGGTTACGGCTGCCTGTTTGCCAGTGGCAGGGCTTACAGCATGGAATGCGCTTCGTTGCTTACCGAAATGGCGAAAACCCGCATGGGTCTTAACCCTCGGAAGCGGAGGCGTCAGTTGCTTCGCAGTGCAAATTGCCAAGGCATTGGGGCACCAAGTCATCGCCACATCAAGTAGCGAAATAAAGTTATCCACCATGATTGAATTGGGCGCAGATCACGGGATCAACTATGTGACTCATGCAGCTTGGGACAAGGCTGTTTTGGAATTCTGCCCCAACGGCGTCGATCTTGTTGTGGAAGTTGGAGGGTCGGGAACACTGGACCGATCCGTGAACGCTACAAGATTGGGAGGTGCCATCGCTCTTATTGGTGTCTTGGCAGCAACGGATGCTTCGCCCAATCTCACCAAAGCACTTATGAAAGACTTGCGACTGCAAGGCATTTTGGTTGGCAGTCGGTCTCGACTTGAAGAGTTCGTAGCCTTTGTAGCCCAACACCACATAAAACCGCTAATAGCCAAGCATTTTCATGGCTTTAAGGCCCTTCCCGCCGCATTCCGTTATCTGTCCAACCTAGCGACTCCCGGAAAGGTGGTTATCTCGCTGTAACTGTTCATCGATGACGGGCTCCAAATAATGCCACACGGTTTCCGCAACGATACGGTGACCTGCCACATTGGGATGAATGCCATCAGCAAGGTTCAATCCTTGATCGCCTGCCACGCCCTCTAATAGAAAGGGAATCAACACCAGATCCAGGTCCTTTGCCAGTCTAGGGAAAACACCCGCGAATTCTGAAGCATACGTTGCCCCCATGTTCGGAGGCACTTGCATACCCGCCAACAAGATGATGCAGTCGGGAATTGCTGCACGGGTATTAGTGACGATTTGTGCCAGGTTGCGATAGGTTTCTTCTGGTTTCAGGCCCCGCAATCCGTCATTGGCACCTAACTCCAAAATCATCACATCAAAATGTTTCTTCAAAAGCCACGACAGACGGCGGAGTCCCCCAGCTGATGTTTCCCCACTGAGACCCGCTCCAATCACTTCAACGGGCCACTCCAGATGGTCCAATTTGTTCTGTATCAAAGAGGGATAAGCGTCCTCTGGAGACAATCCATATCCTGCCGTCAAGCTGTCACCAAACACGAGAACGCGCAAGTTTTCTTGCGCCCATACGACTGGTGATAAACAAATCAGGAGCGTGAACCGTTTGAAACTCATGGGATAGAATCTTAGGCTGGACGGTTCAAAATGACAATCATAGGGAGCGACCTTGATCCTAGAATGCCGCAATGTTTCCAAAAGCTACACCCGTAACCAGGACAAACTCCCCATCCTGGAAGACATCAATTTCTGCATCTATGAGGGCGACAGCCTATCCATTGTCGGCCCCTCAGGAAGCGGAAAAACCACGCTGCTCGCACTCTGCGCAGGACTCGACGACCCGACCACCGGCGAGGTGTACTTCGACGGTCATGTACTTGCGCAGCTCAATGAACGCGAACGATCTCGAATTCGCAATCAGCGCATTGGCTTCATTTTCCAGAGTTTTCACCTGATTCCCAGTCTAACGGCACTGGAAAACGTGATGGTGCCCATGGAAATAGCTGGTGCAATAGACGTTGCGACACGGGCGATGGAATGGTTGGACCGCGTGGGCTTGGCCGAAAGATCGACGCATTTGCCCTCGCAAATGTCAGGCGGTGAACAACAACGCGTGGCCATTGCGAGAGCGTTTGCCAATACACCGCCTATCCTATTTGCCGACGAGCCAACCGGCAATCTGGATGATACGACCAGTCATCGCATCGAAGATCTCCTTTTTCAGCTCAATCGAGAGTCCGGCACGGCATTGGTGTTGGTAACCCACGACCTCACTCTGGCCGCGCGTACGTCCCGATCAGTCCAGCTGTCGGGGGGCCGAATGTTGGAAAGGACCGCCACATGAATTGGGTCTGGCGCATGGTGCGCCGTGACCTCAGAACACAGTGGCTAAAATTTCTGTCGTTCTCAGCGGCGGTCGTCATGGGTGTGGGTGCTTTGGTGGCCACAGAAGGGTTCTCGCTGACGGTCAAACAGGCCATGGTAGATCAGTCAAAGACCCTCTTGGGGGCTGATCTTTTGATTAGCAGCAACAACCCCATTGATTTAAACGAACCCTTTCTCGCCGATTTGCCACCTGAACAGTCATTAACCATCAGTTTCGCTTCCATGGCACGATTTGAATCAACCGGCGAAACCAGACTTGCGCGTGTTAGAGCGATCGAGGGTGGTTTTCCATATTACGGCAGTCTTGAAACCAGGCCTGCCCAAGCCGTTTCCGCTCTTTCAGGTTCGGAGCCCATGGCCTTGGTGGACGAAGGACTGATGACGCAACTCGACGTGAAACCTGGCGATCGAGTTTCGATTGGAGCCACTTCCTTTGAAATCGCGGGTGCATTGCTAAAAATACCCGGTGAAGCCGCGCTCGCGTCGAGCGTGGGTCCCCGAATTTACATTTCGTATGGCGATGTCAATCAAACAGAGTTGCTGCAGAAGGGATCACGCGTTAACTATCGATTGGCGATCAAAGCGCCTTCGAGTTTCAATGCAGATACATGGGCCGAATCCCACAAAGAACAACTCGAATCACGCAACATGTCGGTGGACACAGTGGCCAAGCGGCGGGAAAACCTGGGCGAGGCGCTGGACAACTTGTTCACGTTCCTCAATCTCATTGGTATCGCCGCGCTCATATTAGGGGGCATTGGAGTTTCGAGTTCCATGTACATGTATGCCAAGAGCAAAATTAAAGTGATTGCCGTGTTGCGATGTGTCGGCGCCACGTCAGGACAGGTTGGTTCCATTCTGTTGGGTCATGCAGCAGCCGTGGCTCTTCTGGGGACTGTTGCAGGGACTGCCATGGGTATTGGGGCACAACATCTGCTTCCGGGACTCATTCAAGAATTTCTTCCCATGCAATTGGAGACCCACATTGAATGGACAGCCGTGCTCAGGGCCTCACTTGCCAGTTTGTCGTTGGCCTTTGCATTTACGGTCTTGCCGTTCAGCAAGGTGTGGTCGACCAGTCCCATTCAATTGCTGCGTTCAGGCACGGAAGTGGCCAAGCGACCAAGAAGTCAGCGTTGGACCCTATTGACCACGGTTGCCGTGGTCATTGCCGTCACTCTGGCGCAATCGCCTTCGTGGGGGTTGGGCATTTCCATGTTGGCGGCCTTTGCGATTGCTTTGGGGCTGATGTCAATCGTGGCTTATCTGGTCCTGAAGTTGAGCCGATCTCTGAGATCGAAGTCCCTACCCTTTTCAGTTCGGCAAGGCATTGCCAATCTTCACCGCCCCAATAACCAATCCCTCATGGTGCTTATCGCTGTGAGTGTAGTCACTTTTGCGGTTGCCAATCACTTATTGGTGCATCACAACATCATCGGCCAGTTTCAAGACGCGGCAAGTGCCGAACGACCCAATCTGATCCTTTTTGATATTCAGGCGGACCAACGAGGTGCCATCGACGCATTGGCTGTGGAAAACGCGCTTGTGCCTGGAGAATCGATTCCCATGGTCACGATGAGACTGACCCATCGTGATGGAAAACCCCTGCACGAGGCGGAAATACCGGAATGGGCGCTGAGATGGGAGTACAGAGCCAGTTATCGCGCCATGCTCAGGCCCACCGAAACAGTGATTGAGGGCCAATGGATCAGCCGGTTTGCGGGCGGTATCGAAGGGGTCATCCCCATTTCACTGGAGTCTAGCATCGCCAAAACACTGGCAGTCGGTGTGGGTGACAAGCTGAGCTTTGATGTTCAGGGAATCCCCATCCACACTGAAATCGCCAGCATTCGTGAGGTTGATTGGCAAAGCATGCAGCCCAATTTCTACGTGCTTTTTCCCGAAGGCGTTTTGGAAGATGCACCCCAGATATTTATTCAAGCAATGAATGCCCCGACCCTGGAACAGTCCGCTCAGTTTCAACGCAAACTGGTTCACGACCATCCCAACGTCTCCGCCGTTGATCTGCGATTACTGTTGCGAACAGTAGACGACGTCATTCAAAAGGCAAGGACGGCGATCCAGTTCATGGCATTTTTCTTCATCGGCGCAGCTTTCTTGGTTTTGGTTACCTCACTTTACAACACGCGCAATGAACGTCTACAGGAGTCGACCATCCTGAGAGCCTTGGGTGCGCCCAGAAGTCTGGTCACTCGGGTCTTGGCATCAGAATATCTGGCCCTGGCCGTCTTCAGCACCGCCATGGGACTCGTACTCGCAACCCTGGGAAGCTATCTCATTGTCACTCGCTTGCTCCATATGAATTATCAGTTCCATGTACCAACAGCACTCTGGCTGGCATGCGTCATGATAAGTGTCACCGTATTGGTCGGTAGCGTATCAACGTGGGGCGTGTGGCGATTGCCGGTGATGACCGTTCTTAAGTCAGAAAAGGACGCCTAGCACTATGTCTCTTTCTGTTCTTGGATGATCTTTGCGAGGGCGCTTGTGAAGCGTTCCTTTTCTCCCGCTGCAAGATGAGACCATTCAGGCAATGTGTAGCCCTGTAACTGTGGGTAGTCTTCGAAATGGATGCCGATGGCATTCGTTTCCGCAATCAGACGGTCCCATACCCTTGATCTTGGGAATGCTTGGCGCTCCACTTCGAGAAAATGCCCATTTGAGGGGCACCGCACAAAAATCACACGTCCACCGCGGCTCCGAATCAGGTCTACATCTGAATGAATGCGGCCAATGACGTCCGTCACGTGTTCATCCGTTAAAGGGGGTGCAGGAAACGAAAGAATCGTAGACCAGGTGTCCTGGGCCATTTTTTGGTAGGCCAGATCCGTTTCTAGTCGATGCCACATCGTCGATTCTCGGAAACGATCCATAGTCGACAGCTTGCGTACACCCAAGAATCGGGGCGGCATGCCTTCCCGATCAGGCCAATCCATTCTTTCGATCAGCGTAAATAGCCTGAGATCAGGATCCAGCATGCCAAGATGGTGTTCAAAAAGCAGTGATATCCGGTGCCCCATACGATCCGAAGGTGTTTGCTTCTGGAAACGCTGAAGCATATCTCCCCTTTCACCACCGGGCCGACCGAACAGAAGTCCTTCGGTGACACCCACGAGTAAGGTGCCCTTGAAGAGTGGATCGACGGCAATATCATGGAGAAAATCATAGGGGTTGGTGCCTTCGAGTGCCAATTGGATGGGATAGGGTGCATCCAATTCTTCGCTGAGTACGTTCAAATCGAGGTCAAAGAGGATCCGTGAGGAACCCACAATCACGAGGTCACGGTTGCCATCAGTGCCCACTTTCCTTCGCGCATCCGCCCACAAACCCACCGAATTCAAATAACTGGGCTCATAGCCTTGATGACGCCAAAACCACTCCCAAACGCCTAGTGCCAACATCCATAGAGGGATCGCGAGCCACAAAGCAGCCCGCCAAGAAATCGTAGGCGTGTGGTAATGAAGATGATAATCAGAATTGGAAGTAGATGAATGCGTCATCCGATCCTCCTGAAACAGCAATAGCAAACGCCATAAACGCCCAAGCCAATGCCACCAACCAAGATGGCATGCGACTGACGAAGTCAGACACCAACGTTTCGCGCAATTTCCAATGGCAGGTAAGCATCACAAGTGTCACACCCCAAGCCATTGCGAGGTGGTAGCTACTCAAGCATTTCTCAGGAGAAGCCGCACCAAACATCGACTTCAACATCAGCCAAGCTGTGCCGAAGTCGGGCGCACGGAAAAACACCCAAGCCAATAACACCAACACCCAAGTAAGCAGGCCGAGCGCAAATAACATCGCCACGTGGGTCGATCGATCGCCCCAAAGTCTTTTCAATATTCGTTCACCCACGAGATACAACCCGTGTAAGCCCCCCCAAACCACAAAGGTCCATTGAGCTCCATGCCAAAGCCCTCCCAGCAACATCGTCAACATCAAATTGACTTGCGTGCGAGTTCGGCCCTTTCGATTCCCTCCAAGGGGAATATACAGGTAGTCCCGCAACCATGACGATAGTGTGATGTGCCAGCGCTGCCAGAAATCCGAAAACCCAATCGCCGCATAGGGATAGCGGAAGTTACGCGGCATGTGAAAACCAAGGCATAAGGCAGAGCCAATAGCCACCGTTGAGTAGCCGGCGAAGTCACAAAAGATTTGTGCAGAAAATGCGACGACGCCTGTCCAAGCATCGAGCGCGTTTGTCGCCCCACCTGTCCCAAACACCATATCCGAAACAGGACCCACCATGTTGTCAGCAACCACAACTTTCTGGAACAGCCCGAAAGTCATCAGGAACAAACCCCAAACAAACTGTCCCGGATCCCGTTGTGGCGGCTTTTCAAATTGTGGCATCAGATAGCCGGGCCTCACGATGGGACCAGCGACCAGTTGCGGGAAAAAGGTCACAAACAAGGCGAAATCGAGAAATGAACGGGAGGGTTCGGTCTTGCCCTGATAAACATCCAAACTGTATGCCATGGTTTGAAAGGTGTAAAACGAGATACCAACCGGAAGCACCAGGTCCGGTGCTGCAGGCTGAAAAGTCGCGCCCAACCAACCCAAAAGCAGATTGAAATTTTCTATTAGAAACGCACCGTATTTGAATGCAGCGAGGATACCCAGGTTGGTCATCACGCTGAGTGAAAGCCAGGCCCGCCGGTGGGCACTGCTTGACGATTCGTGGATCCTTCTTGCTGCTGTCCAATCAATAAGCGTGGAGATCCAGATAAGGATGACCAACGGCGGATTCCAAGCGGCATAGAACACATAGGACCCGAGTAATAGGATCCCCTTCTTCGCGCGCCAAGCCATGGGCATGGCGTACAAAGCCAGAACAACCCCAAAAAACAGGACAAAGGTGAGGCTGTTGAATAGCAAGGGATTTAGGCTGACAAATCAGATGTGCAGTGCGGACACTTGACCGCTTTGATTGGGACCTCGGTACAGCAGTACGAGCAGTCCTTGGTCGTTGGATCTGCGGGTTTTTCCTCTTCCTTGCGTTTCAGCTTGTTCATCGCCTTGACCAAAACAAACACGGAAAAAGCCACGATGAGAAAACTGATTACGGCATTCAAAAAGAGACCGTAATTTAAGGTTACCGCCCCTGCATCCTTAGCGGCTGCCAATGATGCGTAAGGAGCTGCTGTTGCGCCCTCTCGGATGACGAGAAATAAATCTGAAAAATCAACGCCTCCCAGCATGAGTCCAATGGGCGGCATGATGACGTCAGAAACCAGACTCTTGACGATCGTGCCGAACGCGCCACCAATGATAATCCCCACAGCCATGTCAACGACGTTGCCACGCATGGCAAACTCTCTGAATTCTTTCAGCATAAGTCCTCCAAAATTGTACGTGCGGTGATAAACAGTCAAAGTCTATGAGATAAGCCGTCAAAGAACAATACTTTGCACATTGACAGAACACTCATGACACAGGGTTGTCAGTAGGAACCATGAAAGCTGCCCGGAACGCGATAGAATGCATTCAAAGGAGAAGCCTTTGTTTCACCCTATTGTCTCCTGTTGGTTAAGAGACAGGTTTGGTCACGCCACTGAAGTCCAGGAGGCGTCGTGGCCGATGATTGCCCATTGGGACAACCTTGTCATGGCCGCTCCAACGGGGTCAGGTAAGACGTTGGCAGGTTTTTTGGCCATTATCGATCGACTGTTACGCCGTGGACTTGAGGGTGAATTGAAGGACCAGGTGTATTGTGTCTACGTCTCACCGTTGAAGGCGCTGGTTCGAGACATCCACGCCAATCTGCTGGATCCACTTGCTGAGATCAAACATCGCACGCGAGATTCCTTGGGTATTGATTTGGAAATCAAGGCGGCCATGCGTACCGGCGACACCCCATCCAGTGAACGAGCCGCCACTTTGCGGAAACCACCTCATATCTTGGTGACCACGCCGGAGTCGCTGTATCTGTTGCTCACCTCGACCAAAGGTCGTGCACTACTTGCACCCTGCGAAACCGTGATTGTCGATGAAATACACGCGTTGGCACCCAACAAGCGCGGCGCACACTTGCTTTTGTCCCTAGCGAGGCTTGAAAGATTGGCGCATAAACCCATCCAACGCATTGCCATTTCTGCAACCCAACGACCTCTGTCGCGCATTGCGTCGTTTATTGGCGCGAACAAGACGGTCGATTGCGGTCACTACCGAAACCTCTCACTTTCCATCGAACTTCCTGATTCACCGTTGTCGGCGGTCATGTCGCTTGAGGTTTGGGATGAGATTTATCGCAAGCTTGCCGACCATATCAATCAACACACGACCACCATCGTGTTTGTGAATACGCGCCGGTTGGCGGAGCGAGTGACCCACCAACTATCGCGTATTTTGGGCGAAGATGCGGTGGCAGCCCATCATGGCAGCTTATCCTTCGCAAGGCGTCAGGCTGCAGAAGAATCGCTTCGCTCAGGTGGCCTTAAAGCCCTTGTAGCCACGGCCTCCATGGAATTGGGCATCGATGTTGGAGACGTAGATCTGGTATGTCAGATTGGATCACCCAAGCGCGTCAACGCCCTTCTTCAGCGGGTTGGGAGGTCGGGACATCACTTGGGTGGCACCCCCAAAGGCATCATGTTTCCACTCACTCGGGACGAATTGCTGGAGTGTGTGGCCGCTCGCCACCTGGCTCTCGACGAGCAATTGGAAGTTTTGGAGCTGCCACAAGCACCAATCGACGTGCTTGCGCAACAGATCGTTGCCGAAGTCGCCAGCGCCCATGGGTCGGCGACTGATTTGTATCAATGTTTTTCGTCGACACACCTGTACCGCAATCTTGATCGCGCAACGTTTGACCAGGTGTTGGAGATGCTTTCAAGTGGATTTGCAACGCCGCGTGGGCGTCGTGCTGCATGGATACATTGGGACAAACGCGATGACCAATTGCGCGCGCGAAGAGGCGCACGCTTAACCGCATTGACCTCCGGAGGCGCTATTCCCGACAATGCCGACTACAAGGTTGTGATGGAGCCCAAAGGCATCCAAATCGGCACGTTGAATGAAGATTTCGCCATTGAGTCGTTGCCGGGTGATATTTTTGCGCTCGGCTCGTCTTCATGGCGAATTCTTCGTATCGGTCAAGGTGAAGTGCGCGTTGAAGACGCATCGGGTTTACCCCCTACCATCCCGTTCTGGTTTGGCGAGGCGCCATCGCGCAGTCGCATCCTGTCCCAAGCCGTCTCCTCGGTCATGAACCGAGTCGCGGAGCCGTTTGAGCATGTGGCCACCGACCTTGCTGAAACCTATGACCTGAGTCAGGCATGCGCTCAACAACTGGCGGATTACCTCATCGCATCGCGTCAAGCATTGGGCACACTTCCCAATCAAAAGCAGGTGGTGATTGAGCGGTTCTTCGATACGTCGGGCGGCATGCAGTTGGTCATTCACGCCCCATTTGGCGCCGCCATCAACCGAGCATGGGGATTGGCACTGCGCAAGCGTTTCTGTCGCAGTTTCAACTTCGAATTGCAGGCCGCAGCAATAGAAGACGCTATTGTCATTTCACTGTCGCAAGTCCATGCATTTCCTCTGGAAGACGTGATTCACTTCCTTCATCCCCATTCAGCGCGGCAGGTCCTGGAACAGGCATTGCTTGACGCCCCAATTTTCCAGACTCGATGGCGCTGGACCGCTTCTTTATCGTTGGCTATTCCTCGTCGTTCAGGTGGTAAAGAGGTGCCGCCTTTTATCCGTCGCATGCAAGCAGAGGATCTCATCACGGCCGTGTTCCCTGATCAGCTAGCTTGTCTCGAGAATATTCAAGGCGACCGTGAGATCCCAGATCATCCTCTGATCCAACAAACACTTCACGACTGCCTACATGAGACCATGGACGTCAATGGCTTTGTGCATATGCTGGAAGAGATCTATGCCGGCACCATTGCGGTTCATACCATTGATTTACCTGAACCTTCATTGTTGGCGTCCGAGATTATCAACGCCAAGCCTTACGCCTTTCTCGATGATGCACCCTTGGAGGAACGCAGAACACGAGCTGTCCAGCAACCACAGTTCATGACACAAACGTCAGCAACCATTCATGCAGATGCGCTGCAACAACTGAGGCAACGAATCTGGCCCGTGATGGACTCCATTGACGACGCCTATGACGGCCTGTATCTGATGGGATGTCTTGAAGGTACGGAACGCCAGGAACGCTGCATTGACGATGACGGGTATCTGCAGGCGTTGGTAGATCAAGGTCGCGCGGTAAAGATGCATCGTGACGGCAAGGATTTTCTTGTGGCCTGGGAACGGGTTGACGCCTTCCGGTTGGCTTCGGAGGGCAGCCAAGAGGATCAACGTACATTGATACTTGCCCTGCTTCAAACCAGGGGCCCCTTGTCCGAATCCTTCATAGCTGACTGGCTGCGCTGGCCCATGAACGATGTCACTGCACGGCTCATGGAACTTGAAGCATCGGGCCAAGTGTTTCGCGGCCATTTTGACCCCACATTGGACCATGCAACATGGAGTGAGCGATGGGTTTTGGACCAGCTACATCGACTCAGTCGAGAAATACGGCGCGCCAGCATTTCCCCCATAAGCTCGGCGGACTACATGCGCTTCCTGCTGGAATGGCAGTTCCTAGATCTTGAGACCAGAATGGCAGGTGCAGATGCTTTGGCACCTGTTCTGCACCGTTTGGTGGGTGCTTCGGTGGCTGCTGCGGCATGGGAATCCAACCTCCTGCCCCAACGAATTCGGGGTTACCAAAAGCAATGGTTGGATACTTTGGGAAGTGCCGGTCGAATTGCTTGGATGCGAGCCCTGCCCTCTGACGAGGTGCAACGCGCACTGGGCCATACGCCTATTTGTTTGGTTCCCCGGGAAGAAGTGGGCCTGTGGTCACAGGTGGACTCGCAAACGCCACCTGGCGAAACAGGCGCTGTTTTGGAAGCATTGCGTACGCGCGACTGGTTTGTGGACGAAATCGTCGCTCAATTGGGACTACCAGAAACCCGTGTTGAGCAAGCATTGAGCGGGCTAGCGGCCCAGGGATTGGTGCGTTCGGATCTGTTTGCAGGATTGCGTTCACTGATTCGCAACGAAAACGAACGACGGAAACACACCAAACATCGGCGCCTGAGCTGGTTTCCGGTTGGAACCCACGCGGGAGGCCGCTGGGCTGCGGTTCCTGAGCGAGTGGTAGAAGACAACGATTCGCGAAGTCTTAGATTTGCTCGCTTGCTCTTGGATCGGTACGGAATCGTGTTCAGGCGCATTGCCGAAATGGAATCTCTTGCCCCCAGTTGGCGAGACCTTGTCCGGGCATTTTGGCGACTGGAAGCGCAAGGCGACATTCTTAGCGGTCATCTGGTTTCTGGTTTCAGCGGCCAACACTTTGCCTTGCGCAGCGCATGGTCGCAGGCCAAACAGGCAGCACGCAAGAGTCATCAAAGCTTAGTTGTGATTAATGCCTGCGATCCGGTTAATCTGACTGGTGTGATTGCAGGCAGTTCGAGGGTGCCAGCTCGTTGGGGAACAAACATCCTCTACCGCAATGGCGAAGCATATCTTTCCAGCAGCAAAGGGCGCTGGACGGCATTGAATCCGCAAGCGCAGAATCCGCCAGCTGAAATGCTTCAAGCATTGAAAGGTCGCAACACCTAACTGGGTTTTGGGTTAAGCTGCCCAAGAGGCGAGTTGTGTCGTTTAATTGGAAAGAGAAGATGAGGCAGTTAGGTTTCAACCGTGCCCCCAAATCGGCTGACGAATACATAGTCGCCGTGATTCAACAAAAACGATGGGGTCAACCGTTGCGCGCCATGGAACTGCTGCGGGAAGCCCATCAACACTTCCCTGAGCGATTCGATTTCTTGGAGCAGTATTGGGACCAAGCTGTTCGCTGCGGCAAAGCGGACCAGGCACTTTCAGCCTTCAAAGAACTGTTTCAACGGTTAAACGAGAAGGACGATTGGGTGCGCGCCTATTTTCACTGGTGCGAGGCGACTCACGCTTTGAACACAGAAGTTCTATCACTTCAGACATCATTGAAATTCGGGACCGATCTTTTGAAGGCCAATATGGCGGACCAGGCCCACAAAGTGATGTCCTACGCACTGAATCATGCCCCGCCAAGTTTGCCCTCAGAGCAGGTCTTTGGCATCGTTGCTGCGCTTGGGCCCTTCGAACCCAATCTCATTGTTCGGGCCATTGATCTGTTTTTGAAAGGGACACGAAAGGGCTCTGAGCGGGAAGCATTGATCGCCATGAAACAGGCTATCATTCAGAAGTCACCACAACTGACCGAATCGGTCCATTACGAACCGAGCATCGAAGTCCTGCCCCCATTGCCCACAGACCTCGTAGATGATCCGTTCGTGGTCACCCGAATCAAACAACTGCATGTGACGCAGGCTAACCTCCTAGCTGCCGACCACAATGCCATCACTTTGACGGACGGCAATCGGTCCAGGCGCATTGAATGGAACCACATCCGAGCACTTTCCTGCGCTCAAATAAAGGAATTTGGGAGTGATTACACCTACATCATTGATTTGCTGGACCGTGATCCGTTTGTGGAAGCGCCCTTTCATCGCGTTCTGCGGCTTATGGGACGGGCTGAACAGTTCAAATGTGCCATCAATGAGGAGTTTGGAAACGACATTGAATGCATCTTGTCCTTAGCCATCCACATTGCCGATCGATCAGGGGGGCGACTTATTCCCGAAGACTACGGAACGGGCGTTTTGCCTGAATTACCGGAGTTCGGTTCTGTCGTCGCTTTTGAATGCGAGGTGTATGGCGTGGACGCTTGCGAGCAGTCGCATTGATCCTTTATGCTCTTCAAATCTAGCTGCTTTGAGGAGTAGGGTTGCCCGATCTGCGCGATTTGAAAATGATGGTTCAATCGCTGACCCCTTTGATTGCTGTAGAAACGCATGAGGAAAGGCGCGTCATTGATATGTTGCGCCTGATCGCGTTAGAGCGACAACAACCCTTTTTTCGTTGGTCGGTTACCGATGGTTTACAACGGGCAGAAACAGGTGTTTTGCCCCATAAGACCGCATCCTCGCCTGAAGATGTGCTGAAGCACATTCGCGGCATTAAGACGCCCGCGTTTTTTGCGCTGCTGGACTTTCATCCCTATTTAGAGAACCCCTTGCACATTCGTTTGATTAGAGAGTTAGCACAGGGTTATGTCAACACGCCCCATCATTTGTTCTTTTTGAGTCCCGAAATTGACATGCCAAGAGAGCTTGCGCCCTACAGTGCCAAGTTCAGGTTGACCATACCCGATGAAGCTAAATTGCTGCAGATCATTACCGCAGTCGCCCAAGAGTGGTGCCGATCCAATCCTGGGCGTCGTGTGGTTGCGGACAAAAAAGCCGTCCAATTACTGGCTCGCAATCTTTTGGGACTCACCACAGGAGATGCGGAACGGCTGGCTCGTCAAGCAATCTACGACGACGGTGCCATCACCAAGTCAGACATGAAGGGCGTGATGCAGGCCAAATACAACATGATCAGTCAGACGGGCGTTCTGAGCTTTGAATATGAAACCGCGGCTTTTGCCGAGGTGGGCGGCTTGTCCAAAATCAAGGAGTGGGTTGCCCTCCGAAGAGCTGTCTTTCAGGGAACCGCCCATAGTTACGGGCTCGACCCACCCAAGGGTATCCTTCTACTGGGCGTTCAGGGGTGCGGAAAAAGTCTGGCGGCAAAAGCGGTCGCAGGCGTCCTGGGCGTTCCTCTACTTCGATTTGATTTTGCAGCCCTTTACGACAAGTACTTGGGTGAAACAGAGCGCAATTTGAGAGAATCGCTTCAGGCGGCGGAAACCATGTCCCCTTGCGTGTTGTGGGTGGACGAGATCGAGAAGGGATTAGCTTCGGGCAGCGGAGATGACGGTGTTTCCAGGCGCGTTCTTGGCACCTTACTCACCTGGATGGCTGAAAAAAAGAAACCCGTGTTCATCGTGGCTACGTCCAATGACGTCTCAGCCTTGCCCCCTGAATTACTGCGTAAGGGTCGATTTGACGAGATCTTTTTTGTGGACTTGCCTGATGCCGAGACACGTGCATTGATTTTTAAGATCCAGATGACGAAGCGGAAACTGGACAGCGCTCCATTCGATTTGAACGCGCTAAGCGCGACTGCTGACGGCTTTTCCGGTTCGGAAATTGAACAGGCAATTGTTTCAGCACTTTATGTGGCCATGGCAGCGAATAGAATGGTGACCCAGCAAGACATTGAAGCGGAGATTCTCAAAACACGCCCTCTTTCTGTGATGATGAGCGAAAAGATCTCGCAGTTGCGCGAATGGGCTTTAAGTCGAACCGTGCCCGCCCATTGATGTGCTACATTGCCCACGACAGAAGGTGTTATGCACGACATTGACCACATCATCGTACAGCTTTATGAGTCGGTCTCCTTTGAACCGTACAGCCAACCTGACTGGGACACGCTCAAAGGACTATTTGCCGAGCAGGCACAACTCATCAAAGCAGGATCCGGATCGGAGCTTGACCATTGGTTTCTGGATCTCAAGCGTTTTGTATCCTTAAGTGAAAGGCATGTAAGTCAAAGCCAGCTACAACATACAGGGTTTAAGGAAACTGAAACCATGCGACGCACCGAACGATACGAACGAATCGCCCATGTCTTCAGTAGTTACGAAGCAGTAACGGCAGACGGGAGGGACCAAATCATTGCAAGGGGCACCAACAGCATCCAACTGGTCCATTTCCTTGGTAAATGGCGTATTACTTCGCTGTTGTGGGATGAACAGAATCCATAGATCAGGCAGAAAAAATGGTGACGGCGTACCCTTGGGTAGCGTCTTTCAAGTCCTCACAGTGATTCCAACCGGCTCTTAATGCCAGCTTACTAATCTGGCGCGTGGTGTACTTCCGACTAATTTCAGTGTGGATGGTTTCCCAAGCCTCAAACGTGACGGTCATGTTTAATCGGGCCAGCCGTACCACTTGATTGCGGGTTGAAATCAGGTAACTACGTGCTTCTCCCCGTTCAGGATCATAGACGGGCACATGGTCAAAATAGTCCAGTTCAAAATCGGCCCCTAATTCACGATTCAAGCGCGTTAATAGATTTAGGTTAAACTGCCTGGTGACCCCGTGTGCGTCATTGTAGGCAGCCTTGATTGCTTGAGGGGACTTTTTTAGGTCATATCCCACGCACAACAAATCTCCTGGGTTCGCAAACGCATTGAGATTGGATAGCAGTTCTAATGACTGCACATCGTCCAAATTCCCGATATTCGAACCCATGTAAAGCCAGACCTTTCGACCAACATGTCCCGAATAGGACAATTGAAAATAGTCGCCTTGCAATGGGGCCACGTGTAATGTCGGCAGGGCTTGTTTGAATTGAGCCACCAAAACTTTGAGAATGGCCGCGCTGATATCGACCGGTTGATAGGTGATGGGCACCTTGTTGGACACAAATGAAGATAGCAACGCCAAGGTTTTCGATCCATCGCCTGGACCCAATTCAATGAGTCGCATCGGTCGACCATCATGGAGCAACTCTAACAAGCGGTCGTGGTGCCGAGTTAGTAACTCCTTTTCGCAGCGCGTTAGATAGTAGTCATCCAATTCCGTTATTTCCTGAAACAATCGGTCGCCCGTTGCATCATAAAAATACTTTGATGGAATATATTTAGGATGCGTTTTTAGGCCGGTCATCACGTCGGCTGCCAATTCACTGTTCAAATTCACATTACGAGCAAGATCCATTTCACTCCCCTACCGAGCTAGCCTGAGCCCTGAATACATCCAACGTTCATCAGGGTGGAAAAAATTCCGATAAGTCGGTCGTATTTGATCAGCAGGTGTTGCCACCGATCCACCGCGCAATACCATTTGATTCACCATAAACTTCCCGTTGTATTCGCCTATAGCCCCTGTAGATGCCCTGAATCCGGGGTATGAACCGTAAGCCGACTGACTCCATTCCCAAAGCTGACCATTCTGTAAATCAGCTGCGGCTACTTCGCGCTCGAACTCAGTAGGCAGCCGCATTCCCACGAATCGCGCGTAGGCGTCTGCCTCGTAATAACTCAAATGCTGCACGGGCGCCGACTCGTCCAACTCGGTCAGCCCCTTTTCCAGGTCATAGACACAGCGATCGTTCACGTGCCAATACAGGGGTGCCTCAACACCCTGTTGTTGAACCCAAGTCCAGCCTTCATCCAACCACAAAAGCGGCTGGCGATAGCCACCCGCATGAATAAAAGCCAAGTATTCACCATTACTCACGAGACTTTGTGAAATTTCACTATTCGGGAGGTATACGGCGTGCTGGGGTGCCTCATTGTCGAAAAAGAACCCCTCACGAGCACCAATCTGATACATTCCACCGTCAATCTGCAACCATCCTGGAATTCCAACTTGCGGTTGCCGCACTGGCAAATCGATCGAAGGAAATAGCGGATTTAAGCCCAAAATGTATTTGATGTCGTAGATCAACAATTCCTGATGTTGCTGTTCATGTTCTAATCCCAAAACGACTCGCGTCGCCATATCATCTGTCAGTTCACCCAATAAAAACTCTCGCATCGCCCGATCAACAACGTCGCGATAGGCCCTGACCTCTGAAACCGTCGGGCGCGTTAATGATCCGCGAGCCACGCGAGGTGTGCGATCCCCCGCTGAATGGTAATAGGAATTAAACACAAAGCCATAACTTGGGTGGTGAGCCCGGTATTCAGCGACAAATGGCTCCAAAACAAAGGCCTCAAAGAACCAGGTCGTATGGCCCAAATGCCATTTGGGTGGACTGACGAAAATAGCGGGTTGGGCCACATGATCTTCGATTTCCAGCGCGTTACAAAGCGCAACCGTATGAGCCCTCACGCGCGAATAATGTTCAACCAGTTCCGTCAATATCATGCTCCGTGACGCGAATATGCCCGACAGCTACTGACATCGTTGTGTCAGTTGGGATCCTGTCGCACATCAAATGGTTATCGAAGAACAAATGTTATCACAGCGAGGAAAGCTCGCCGACAATCTCAGCCAACTCCAGGGACATGGGTGCATCTTCGCCCAGCGCCTCATTCACGGACCTCTGAAGCTCTTTGAATTTGATCCGTGCAGTATCGCGATCTCCAATCGTGCGATAACCATCAGCCACAATCCACAATACCTCTCGCAAGCTCGGTTCTCGTGAATCAACCGTATTTTTTGCACGTTCAGCCAATTCAAGCATTCGCTGTAGAGCCCCCTGTTCTCCCCGGCCAAGACGCATTTCCAAGTAATACAACTCATTCAATATCACCTGAATATGATCAGGCCCCAGCAGGTCGCGGTAGCCTTCAATCGCTGTTTCAAATTGCTGATTCGATTCATTGATGTGCCCCAGCCAGCCAAGCGTTTGCGCCAACAATACCCTGGCTCTTAGCGTCTCTTGATGATGCAGGCCAAAGGCTCTCTCCGAGTCAGCCAATAGTTGATGGGCCAGTCTGTCAGCCAGTTGCCAATCTTCCTGGTTCACGACCGTGGTCAGGTAATCAGATAGATACGTCAATGTACGCGGGTGACTGGGCCCAAACTGTTGACAAGCCGTTTCATAGACTTTGTCATGAAGCGCCATGGCTTGGGTCACCTCACCGAAACGCCACAAGAGATCGGCCCACATGGAAGTTGCATCAAGGGTTCGCCGATCCAACGCGCCATACAGATGCTCAAATCCAGTCACGAGTTGTTCAGCTAATGGCCTGGCACTTTCGTCTTGTCCGTAATCGAGCAGAAGGTTCAACTGGTCCCGTTCCAGGTCGAGCTTAAGGGCCAGGTCACTTCCCGCCTCTTGAATCAGACGCTTGTAAAGATCATGAGCGCCTCGAAAATCACCGTCGCGGTCAAGGGCCCGTGCCAAAGACCAATCAACGAGTACATCTTTTCCCTGATGCGGTCGCAGCAACTCGACCGCTTCTGAAGCTCTGCCAAGGTCGACCCAACAATCAGCCACCAACCAACAGGCAGACCATGTATCTTTGTGATCGGAACCCAACAGCGACCGCCGCAACTTCATGGCTTCTTCAGCCCGTTCGGTAGCTGCATTCAGCTCGCCCAGCGCCAGGAATGTCTTGGCAAATGACATCAACAGATTGGCTTGGATCTCGCCATCAGCGGACAAGTCTGCTGGGTTGTAGGCAATCAACAAATCCCGAACCTTGATATCTTTTCCGTCAGCCATAGGGTCCGCAGAACCGAGAATTCGGTCCAAAATGTTCAGCGTTTCATTCGCAATTTCAGCTTGTCTTATCGCACGCGCTTCAGATTGCCGTGCTCGGATGTAACCCCACCCCGAGGCCACACAGGCCACGCATAAACTAGACATAATCGCTGCAATCATCCATCTTTTGGCGCGCCTGCGCGGCGCTTCCCTGATCCAAGCGATGCGTCGAGCTACATCCTGTGCCGCAGGTCTCGAACCGGCACTCAGACTTTTCATCTGCTCAATCAAGTTCGCTTCTTCGCCTTTCAAACCGGTTAATGGTAGCGACTCGCCGCTGACCACTTTCCATAACAAAGCGACTGAATTCAGATTGGCACGATACGGATGTTGCCCGGTAAATAGGAACTGGTAAATAAGGCCTAGAGAAAATATGTCAGACGCCGTGGTCAAGGTTTGTCCCCGAGCCTGTTCGGGGCTCATGTATTTGGGCGTGCCCACGATAGCACCCACCTGGGTACTGGAGTCATCGAGATTCGATGTTTCTTGCCAGGTATGCTCATTCATCTCATCGTCGATTGTCTTATCGAGTGGCTTTGCGAGTCCGAAATCAAGAATCTTCACCTGGAAGTCCTCAGTGATCATCACATTGTCAGGCTTCAAGTCTCGGTGCACCAAGTTTTGGTCGTGCGCACAACCGACAGCGACTGCAAGTTGCTGGGCAATATCCCATTTTTGTCTTTTGGTGAGCCCCGATTGGGCGTCTGTCAACGTTTGCCCAATTACATATTCCAGTACGATGGCATCGTTTCCATGGGTCTCCACCAAATCGTAGATCTGACAGATGGCTGGATGATTGAGTTTGGAAAGCACCCTCGCTTCCCGTTGAAACCGATCCTTGCCAATCGTATCTAGGCGACCTTTCTCGTTGATAAACTTAATCGCCACCTGCCGTTGCAGAAGCGTATCAAAACCTAAATAGACCGATCCCATCCCACCTTCGCCGATCAGATGTTTCACCTGGTACCGGTCGCCTATCAACCTGACCTCAGCTTGATTCATGTCTCTATTCTACTGACTAAGGCATTGAGTTGGCAGCATGAGCATCGACAAAAAAGTGGGGCGCGATAGGCGCCCCGAGAAAAGTTGAGAACGGAGTCTTCATGCCAATGCATCAAAAGGCGACAATCTGCCGCCATAGGAATGGTGACAAATCCGGTCGATGCACCTTATTTATACGATTACATGACCAGACAAACCTCTATAGAACAAAGTAGGTTTCTGTCGGCTGATTTGCAAGTGTTGCGTGTGGTCTCGCTCTTTTCTTGGGGTCTCCCCACAGCCAGTCGATGAAAGCGCTTGCCTCCCCAACTGACACATTTCAAAAAAATTCATTTTGACTGAAACCCGGCGCGCGTGCTACCGTATTACTTGACTAATACACCAGATCGGTTGGTGGCTATGTTAATCCATGTTGAACATCATTCAGGCGTGCCCGTGTACCGGCAGATCATAGACCAAGTGGTCTTTCACATCGCGTCGGGAATACTCAAGGTAGGAGATGAATTGCCTTCCGTGCGACATCTATCGAAACAGCTACAGGTGAATCCTATGACCATTTCCAAAGCGTTTTCGTTTTTGGAACATGATGGCTTTGTAGAACGACGGCCAGGCAGGCCGCTCTTGGTTTCAGAACAACATGCAGCCAACGAAATCGCAAAAAAACTGACTCTGGTTCGAGAAGACTTAAAGAACACAGTCGTCAAGGCGCAACAACTGAGCATCGATAAACAAGCTCTGAAACATCTCATGGATGAGATTTGGCAAGAGGTGGATTCATGATTGCCGCAGAAACGAAACAATTGTCCAAATCCTTCGGCAAAACCAAGGCCCTTGACGATGTGAGCGTGAAGCTTGCCCGAGGATCGGTCGTCGGCTTGATCGGGCTGAATGGTAGCGGTAAGACGACGCTTCTCCATCACTTTACGGGACTTCAAATCCCATCCTCAGGTGAATGCTTCACTTTTGGTGTTCCGGCCCATAAGCTCAATGCAGACCAGTTGGGCAAAATCGGTTGTGTGTTTCAAAACCAGCGTTTGTTGGAATGGATGTCGGTTGATACGCACCTTCAATACATCAGCCGATTTTATGCACATTGGGACACAGAACTCGCAGAGCGCTTGCTCCGCGATTTCGACCTCGACCCCAAGGCACATGTGGGTAGTCTTTCACCGGGCAATTTGCAGAAATTAGCAGTGATCTGTGCCACCTGTCATCGACCTGAGTTTTTAATCTTGGATGAACCCGCAAGCGCTATGGACCCCATCGCAAGAAAATCCTTTCTGGTCTTACTTTTTGAATTGCTGGAACAAGAAGAACAGACGGTCGTGATTTCCTCGCATACGCTCACTGAAATCGAACGTATTGTGGATCACATCATATGCCTCGACCGAGGCAAGTTACGGGAAGATTTGCCCTTCGATTCACTTCAAGAACAGTTCAGCGAGTGGCGCTTAAGTGGAAACACTCCTCTTGAACTTACAAAAGAACCCTGGGTTTTGAATTGCGAAAGTGAATTGGGGTTGGCACGCGTGGTGTTGCGAGCTGAACCGGCCCAGCAAGCCGAATTGGCCGCCAAATATGGGCTCAAACCTGAAGCCAGGCGTATGAACCTGGACGAAATTTTTCCGTTCTTGATTGGAAAGGCGTAATGCAGGCCTACTTCTCACTCGTCATTAGGCCAAGTCTTGTCCTTTGGACGCTATGGTTAATGGCCATTAGCATCGGACTTTTTCAGTCTGAAATTGGCCATAAGGTCCTACTTGGTCTCATCCCGCTGTTGGGTTCCATGCTGTTGTTGCAACCCGTGCGCGATTTACAGTCACGCCAATTCTCCTGGCTTTTGCCTCACCTTCGCCCGAAGGTCTTTTCGGGTGCACTGCTGATGTGCCTCTTGCTGTGCGCTTTGACGTTACTCATCCTTCGTCCCGAAATGCCACTCCTTCAAGCTGCCTTCATTGCCACGACGTATTCAGCCATGGGCACGTCGTTAAAAACCGATCAAGTGTCCATAATCCAACTGCGCGCCAACCTATCACTGGTCAGTTGGATACTGGCTCTAATCACCTTGGTTCGCATGGACATCGTCTGGGATCTCATGATGGACCACCCCTTTTGGATGTCCTTGGCCTGCCTAGCCACAACGATTGCTTACACGGTCTATTTGGTGGCTGAGGAAACCCATCGCGAGCTGACCAGATCTGGGTTCTTTTCGCTTTTCAACGCTTTGAATGCCTCTGTGGTCAAATCCTACAATCAGGCCTTGAAACAAAGACGCCGTTCTCGAGTGGTTCATAACTTCGATTGGTTACGCCCCGATATGAGTACCTGGCAAGGTTTGCGAATCGCGTTCACGGATCAATTTGGTTATCTGGGACTGGGGCGATACCTAGCCAGGTTTGTAGGTGCCACAGCGATTTTGATGCTGGTCTTCGGCATCACCATGCAGCACTTATGGGGCATGATGATTCCGCTCATGATTTTTGTTTACATGTACCAATACCCGCTCAAGCTTAGAGATCATCTTCCCCGCCCCATAGATCGCACACAAAGGTGGCGTTCAGCGTTCTGGTGCTGTCAAGTGGAAACGCTCTTGTACACGGGCACTACCTTGGGGCTGATTTGGCTAATACAGACCTACCCGATACCTGTGTTCTCTGTGTCCAATGATGTCACCATCTCATTTCAGTCACCCGCTAAAGCCACGCTTTGGGTGGCCAGTACCTTTTGCCTGCTCCCAATTGTCCAATGGATGAGGAGACAGTTCGGATTCAAGGTATCAGCCTACATCCTCATTAGTTCTGTGATGTTCGCAGCCAGCGCATTATTGGCGGCCGCGCTGGAACACATCGCAATCAGTTTCAGTGCCGCGTATGCGGTTTCACTTTTTGTTGTATTGACCCTGATTGTCCACACCACCTGTGCCCTATTGACCCGGCACGCCACGCTCCACAAAAGTTTTAAGTTTACAGACTGTTGAAAGGGGAAAGCCCATGATTCAAGTAAATGCCATTGGCAAGAAATTCAAAATCAAAAAGACCAAGAAAACTCAAACCGAATTAGACCCAAGGGAACAGGATGGTTACTTCCATGCCGTGCGCGACGTCAGTTTCACCTGCCCCGATGGATCGATCCTCGGATTGCTGGGCCCTAATGGTGCCGGGAAGACCACCGTGCTGCGCATGTTATCGACTGCTTTGAAGCCCACCTCCGGTTCTGCATCGATCAATGGCATCGACATTGTGCGGGACTCACTGGAAGTGCGACGTCAAATCGGCTTCCTGTCCGGAGCCACCGGGCTGTACGGTCGACTGACCCCGCGGGAGATGATCTATTACTATGGTCAACTTCACGGCATGACTCGCGAAGCTTGTCGATCAGAGTTGGAATCCCTCAGCAGCATCATGCATATGGGCAGTTTTCTAGATCGACGCAACGACAACCTCTCCGCAGGCATGAAGCAGAAAGTAAGCATCGCGCGAACCCTGATTCATGATCCGCAGGTGATTGTTTTTGACGAACCCACAACCGGCCTGGATGTAGAAGCCGCCGAAGCCATCATTCGGCTCATTGAAGATTGCAAGGCGCGAAAAAAGACGGTTCTTTTCTCAACCCACCACATGCATGAAGTGGAACGATTGTGTGATTCCGTGGTTTTGATTCATCACGGCGAAGTGGCATTCAACGGAACCGTTGCTGACATGAAACGAACCGCCAACGAGACTCATCTTGACAAGGCTTTTCTCAACCTGATCGGCAAGGAGGCACGCCGTGCTGCGTAATGTATTGACCATCTTCTTCAAGGAATTCAAAGAGATTATTCGCGATCGCAAAACTCTGATTTTCATGTTGGTACTTCCCACAGTGGCAGTTCCATTGCTGATCAGTCTGATGACCGAGTTCATGCTTAAGGCCGAAAAGAAAGCACAACAGGAAACTCTGCGATATGCAGTCTTCGGCGAAGATAATCTGCCGGACCTCGCAGACGCGTTCGCCGCCGATTCGAGTTTTGAACGAGTCATTCTCAAAGACCGTTCGGAAATCAATGATGCCATTGCTGACGAGCGCATCAAGTTTGGACTCATTATTCCCGAAGGTGCGAACGACAAAATGACCGAAGGCACACAATGCCAGGTGAAGTTGTACTACAACAACGCGTCCGTGGTGAGCCGTGTCAAGAAACGCGCGAGCGAATTGATCCAAAACTACTCGGAGGAAATCCGCAACAAGCGCCTCGCTGGTATTGGCGTAACTGGAATCCTCCAACGTGACGAATTGCTGAACCCCATCACCATCGAAGACATTGGAACAGCAGATCAGCGCGAGCTCATCGGTGAGCGACTGGGCGGATTTCTCCCGTATTTCTTCATCATCTTCAGTTTCCTTGGCGCGCTCTATCCCGCCATTGACCTAGGTGCTGGAGAAAAAGAGAGAGGAACATTGGAGACGCTGCTCTTAACACCCGTTCCCAGGCTCCATCTTGTCTTCGGCAAGTTTCTGGTGGTGTTCACCACAGGCGTGGTTTCCTCAGTCCTCAGTCTGGTGGGGATGGCTGGGTACCTGTACACCAAAGGACAAAAGGTGCAGGGTGTCATGGGCGAAATCCTTTCATCCATCAGCGCGTCTGACCTTGCATTGGTGGGATCCATGCTTATCCCGACTGCTGCCATCTTTGCCGCACTGCTGCTGAGCATTTCGATCTATGCCAAGAGCTTCAAGGAAGCACAATCCTACGCCACACCGTTCAATTTCCTGTGCATTATTCCGGCCGTGGCCGCCATGATACCGGGCGTCGAGTTGAATTGGAAAACGGCCATGATCCCGATCACCAACGTATCGTTGGCAATTAAGGAACTGATCAAAGGCACTATGGACTACCAATTGCTGGTAGTGATTCTTACATCCACCACCATCTTGGCAGCTGGGTTGATGATCTTCAGCACCAAGTGGTTCGAACGGGAAAGCGTGCTTTTCCGCGAATAGCGTCACGGCCCAATCCACAATATCGGACCATTCACATGACACGTAAACGGGTCCGCAACAAGACGACCTCCTGTTCGCATAGGAAACATGCGACAGGAGGTCATAGCTTTTTGTAAAGAAGGGTTGAGATCGTGGTCATCGAAGCTGACGTATGCTAATGATGGAATCGCTCTCATTCATGGAGGAGGTATATACATGGAGCGCATCGGAGTTTTGACAGGGGGCGGCGATTGCCCCGGACTTAATGCTGCCATTCGAGCTGTCGTTCGCAAGGCGCGTGCCCTTGGTTATGATGTGATTGGCTTGAGACGAGGTTGGCGAGGTCTCATGGAAAAGGACATCGTTTCCCTAAACCTGGACTCGGTTTCTGGCATTCTGCCCAAGGGTGGCACCATCTTAGGCACCAGTCGCACGAACCCCTACAAATCAGCTGAAGACGCCGCTGTTGCTCAAAAGAACTTCAAAGAGCTTCAACTGAAAGCGCTGGTCGCGATTGGCGGCGAAGATACCTTGGGCGTTGCAGCCAAGTTAAGCCGTGATGGTTTTCCTGTGATAGGCGTGCCCAAGACTATCGACGGTGATATTTGGGGTACTGAGGCCACCATTGGTTTCGATACAGCCGTCAACATAGCCACCGACGCCATTGATCGCCTGCACTCCACAGCGGAGAGTCACGATCGCGTGATGATCGTTGAAATTATGGGACGGCACGCTGGTTGGCTTGCCCTTCGGTCAGGATTGGCAGGAGGCGCAGATCTGATTCTCATTCCCGAGGTACCCACCAACATCCAATCAATTACCGAAACAATCATCAAACGGCATAAACGCGGCAAGAACTTTTCAATCGTGGTCGTATCAGAAGGTGCCAAAGTTGATTTCGGTGAAGCGGAGAGCACCGAGGTGTTGAAGAATGCGGAATTGGACGAATTCGGCCACGTGTCATTGGGCGGTGTTGCCAATGTCTTGGCGTCCAAGTTGAAAGCCATCACTCATTTCGACACTCGGGTCACCACACTGGGACATGTTCAGCGTGGTGGTACACCAACTGCGTTTGATCGCGCTTTGGCCAGTCACCTGGGTGTGCTTGCCGTTTCACTGATCCATCAGGGCAAATCCGGCCGAATGGTGGCGCTCAAAGACGGCCGTTTCACAGACGTGGACTTGGAAGGCGTGTTGGGCAAACTGCGATTGGTTGATGAAGGCGAATACCGGGTTGCAGAAGTCTTTTTTGGATAAGGACCTGAATGAAGCGATTGCCCGCTCAGATTTAGAATCCCTGTGCAGTAGAGAATGGCTGTGCACAAACGGTCTCGGCGGCTTCGCTTCAGGCACGGTTTCTCTGGCTCATACGCGCAAGTACCACGGACTCCTGGTTACAACCATTAGAGGAAGGTCCGGCCGATACAATCTCCTCAATCAAATGGAGACCTGGATCGTCTTGGACGGCGAAGAGTTTCCGTTGAGTACCAACTTGTACGGCGACGTTTGCTATCCACATGGCTACAAGCACATTCGGGGGTTCAAATCTCGTCCCCATCCTACCTGGCAATTCCTCATCCGCGACATGCTGTGGTCGATGAGCCTGGCCATGGTACCAGGCCAACCCACCATCCTCATCAGGTATCATTTCGTCCAAGGTCCACAAGGCGCTCACTTACGATGCCGACCGCTCTTAGCGTTTCGCAACATGCACCAAGTGGAAGAAATACGCGACCACGCTTGCTTCGATGTCACCCCGCATGATCAGGCTTGGGAACTAAGGCCTTTTCCAGAGGACCCTTCCCTATTCTTATCGAGCTCAATGCCAGGAGTATTCCAGGCTGAACCTCATTGGCACCAAAACCACACCTATCCCGAGGAATATCGAAGAGGGTATCCTTACCGCGAGACGCTCTTGCATCCTGGCGTGTTGGCGTTTCAGTTGGAACCTGGTCAAGACTGCGTGATCTCTGCCAGCACGAAACCCTTCATGAGCCCGGGTCCATTGTGGCAAAACCTACCGAGCGGTCATTCCGATACCTTGGTCCAGTCGGCCAGGAGCTTCGTGATTACCAATCCCGCCGGCCAGCGGTCCGTATTGGCTGGATATCCATGGTTTGATGAGTGGGGACGAGACACATTAATAGCCCTTCCCGGACTCACCCTGCATGAGCAGCAAGGCAATTGTGCAGCCGAAATCCTGCAAACCTATGCCAATCAGCGCATCGACGGCCTTATCCCCAATACCCTTGGTTTTGGCGGTGGTTCGCATGGAACCAACTCTCTGGACGCTTCACTCTGGTTTGGATGGTCACTTTGGCACTGTCAGCGGCAATGGCCTGATCACCACCACCTCGGGGCACTAGGTGACGTACTATGTGAGCTTCGTACATCGCTACAAAATCGACACTCTGGTCTGATTCAGGTCCACGTAAATGGATTGATCTGGTCCGGCACTTCCATGACCAATCTCACGTGGATGGACGCGCAGGTGGATGGCGTGCCCATCACACCGCGTTGGGGTTATGCGGTCGAAATTAACGCACTCTGGCTACACTTGCTCTATTTGACGGACGCACCCGAATTTGAACGGACCCTCGATTCCTTTCGACGGCTTTTTTGGAATGGAACTTACCTTTGCGACACTGTTACCGACAATGGCCAAGACTCATCTATCCGTCCCAATCAACTGGTCGCACTTGCCTGTGCACCTGAGATCGTTTCATCAGACATGGCTTGCAGTATGCTTCGCATCATTCATGACGAATTGGTCACGCCCTACGGTTTGCGCACATTGTCACCCGACGATCCCAACTATCGGGGGCAATATGCAGGCAGTCAAGCCGAGCGGGACAGCGCTTACCATCAAGGCACCGTGTGGCCTTGGCTCTGCGGCATTTACGCGGACGGTGCACTTCGCTATGCGACCAATCCAGAAACAACCGCAATGCAACTATTGAAGACCTTTGAACCCCTATGGAGCGCTCATCTGGCAGACGCCGGAATAGGCCACATCAGCGAAGTCTTCGACGGTGATCCGCCCCATCGGCCGGGCGGATGTTTCGCTCAAGCTTGGAGCACGGCCGAGGTGATCCGTGCGAAAATGATGCTGGAAAGGGGCATCTAGATGAGGATACTCGAGTTAGGTTGGGAGTTCCCACCACAAAAGAGTGGAGGACTTGGAACGGCATGCGAAGGAATTTGCCGTGGCCTTTTGCGCTTGGGCCATGATGTCACGTTTTTCATGCCAAGCGCGCCTGAACGCGACGACATAGCCCTTGTGGGTGCAAATTCTATTCATCAAGACAATCCTACCGATGGCTCGCTGACCCCTTACTCAATAGCCAGCTCGCTCCTTCCCTATCATTCCGAAACAAGTTATCAGGACACGCCACACCCGTTCGAAGGTGGATATGGCGCGTCGCTTTTCGAAGAGGTCCAACGGTTCGCCAGCGTGGCCGCCCAGTTCGCGCGAAAAGGTGCATTTGACGTGATTCATGCCCATGACTGGATGACGTTCCCAGCAGCTTCGGCAATCCGTCACCTGGCCCAGGTGCCCATAGCGGCTCACGTTCACTCACTTGAAATCGACCGTGCACCACAAGGTGCGAATCAGACCATTATGGACATGGAGAAGCAGGGTTTGCAGGCGGCTGATGCAATCATTTGTGTCAGTGGCAGAACGAAGTCGATGGTGATCGATCAATATGGCATTGAGTCTAAGAAAATCCACGTCGCACACAATGCTGCTTTTCCGGTGACTCGTCCTCGCAAAAAGCATCCATGGGGTTCTGACAAGCTGGTCGTGTACCTAGGGCGAATCACTCACCAAAAAGGGCCCGAAACCTTTGTTCTTGCGGCTGCGCAATTACTGCAATATATGCAGGATGTACAGTTCATTATGGCCGGCGATGGTGACCTGCTTCGCCCAATGATTGAGCGCGTCACCGACGCAAGGCTACAGCGCCACTTCCATTTCACCGGTTTTCTGAAAGACAACCACGCCTCGGATCTGTTGGCCATGGCTGATCTTTATGTGCTGCCGAGTGTTTCTGAGCCTTTTGGTATCGCGCCTCTGGAGGCCATGCTCCACGGTGTCCCGGTTATTGTCACGAATCAGGCTGGCGTGGTCGAAGTCATGCCCAGCGCCCCACGTGTAGACCATTGGGACGTCGTAGGATTGTCTGATTGGATGCAACGGATTCTGACGAACGACGATCTGGCAAACGAGCTTGTGCGTTCAGGTGCCAAAGACCTGACAGCCGTAAGTTGGGACCACACTGCAGAAACCATCAGTCAAATACTCCAAAACCTCGCCTGATGCGGCTCTGTTTCTATTTTCAGGTCCACCAACCCTATCGGCTCAATCGAACTTACTCCATTTTTGATATTGGCACGCGAACTTCCTATTTTGACGATTCCCTGAATCAAAGCGTTATGAGTCGGGTCTCACAAAATTGCTACCTGCCCACCAACAAGTTACTCCTGGACCTGATTCGCCAATGGGATATGCGCTGTGCCTTTTCGATTACGCAAACGGCGCTCTCTCAAATGAAGCAATGGGTCCCCGAAGTCATCGACTCCTTTACAGCCTTGTTTGAAACAGGTCGCGTTGAGTTACTTTCGGAGTCCAGCCACCACAGTCTGGCATCGGTGTACTCCATGGCCGAGTTTTGTGACCAGGTGCGACTGCACACCGTGACCTGTAAACAGCATCTCCAAGCACCGTCGCGTATTTTCCGCAACACGGAATTGATCTATTTCGACCAGGTGGCTGAAGCCGTTTCTCAATTGAACCTGGACGCCATGCTTTGCGAGGGAAGTCAAAGCGTGCTTGGCTGGCGCTCACCCAACCACGTTTATCGTGGACCGTCCTCCGTCAAACTGTTGCCGCGGCACTTCCAGTTCTCTGACGACGTCGCATTTCGATTCGCGAACCAAGCGTGGGAAGGCTACCCGCTGACGGCGCATAAGTATGCAAAATGGCTGGAGCAATCAACCCTTGAAGCCGACTGCATCAACGTCTTTCTGGATTATGAAACGTTTGGTGAACACCATAAATCGTCAAGCGGCATCCTGGATTTTCTCACCCAGCTTCCTGCCGCAGTGCACAAAACGAGATCGATGACTTTTGCCACACCGTCTGAAGTCGTTGACAACTGCCGCCCTCGTGATGTCCTGGCTGTCCCCAATCCGGTCTCATGGGCTGATTCGGCACGTGATCTATCTACCTGGGCGGGGAACCACATGCAGCGTGCCTTGCTTGAAGACCTGTATGCGCTCGAATCCGCGGTCAAGTCTCGGGGCGATGCTCATTTACTAGAGGTTTGGCGTCGCCTACAGACTTCAGATCACTTCTACTATCTGAGCACAAAAACAGATGCGGATGGAGCGGTCCATCAGTATTTCAACCCGTTCACCAGCCCCTATCACGCTTACATGGTCACCCATCACATTCTCACCGACATGCGACTCAAGTTGAATGCCTGAACTGTACGTTTCGTCACGGACTCAAACCTAGGAGCTAGTTTTTCTTCAGCGAATTTCGCTACAATACGGCATTACATCATTGTGGGGATTAGCGATGCGTATAGGGTGGATGTTATGTATGGCCACGGGTTTGTTGGCATTTGCGCAGGTTGTGGACGGACCAAGATTGCCGCGTCCGCGCATTCAACAGTCTGAGATAAACTTTGAATCGAACCTGGATGAACTCAGGCATCTGGGTATGTTGATGTTTTCATCACCGATGAACAAGCACGATGGTTACGGCGATGGCCCCATGGACCACACCGATACCACCTCGCCGGGCGGTAGGCCCACACTACAGCATAATGGGACCTTCCTGCGCATTAACGGACTTGACGGTCAAACCTGCCTGGAGTGCCACTCCATCATCAGCAACGCATCGGTACCTGCAAAGTTCGGTGTGGGCGGCGTAGGTGGCGCGGTAACCAACGCCATGTTTATGCCAACGCATATAGATGTGGACGACGAAGCCGTGAATGGATTTGCTGATTTTGATGGGCGATTCATCAATCCTCCCTTCCTTTTCGGGTCAGGTGGCATCGAGTTGTTGGGCAAAGAAATGACCGCTGAATTGCAAGCCATCAAACTGCAAGCACGACAACATCCTTGGAAATGGTTTCCGCTGACCACTAAAGGCGTAAATTTCGGCGAGATCATGTATCGAAACGGAACCTACAACACGTCTCGTGTTCGAGGCGTCGACCGAGACCTGGTGATCCGCCCATTCGGCCGCAAAGGTGAATTTCCCACTACGCGTTCATTTGATGTGGAAGCCATGATGTTCCATTTTGGGATGCAACCGACCGAAAAAGTAGGCGAGGACGTGGACGCTGATCTTGATGGCGTCATGAACGAGATTCTGCCCGGTGAACTATCGACACTAGCCATTTTCAACACCAATCTGGAACGCCCCCTTGAAACCACCGTTGAAAACCGCGGCGTCATGATGGCTGCTTTCCAAGAGATCGGATGTGCAGATTGTCACGTGCCTGCTCTCTCGACCCAATCACCCATCCTTACGTACAGCTTTCCCGAGGTCGAAACAGACCCCAGCGCCAACGTGTTCTACGCCGTGGATCTCACGGAAACACCCGCGGGATTTGATGCCTCCACAGAGGGAGGCATTGTCGTACCTCTTTTCTCTGATTTGAAACGTCATGCCATGGGCGACGAATTGCAGGAATCCTTTAATTCATCCGTGGACCAAATGTTTATCACAGCGCGTTTGTGGGGCGTGGCAGACACCGCGCCATACATGCACGATGGGCGTGCACTTACCCTGCGTGACGCAATTGCGATGCACGGCGGCGAAGCCGAGGAAGTGCGGGATACATTCTTGGCCAGTAGCCCGGAAACCCAACAATTGATTTTGGACTTGCTCGGTACTCTGCGAACCCCAACTCAACCGGCGGCGGATCTTCAGGACTGAATCCGACTCGAAGTGACAATCAAACCGAACTGACCACACACCGTGCTAAACTGGCGCGGCTCCGCATGGACGCGCCACGTATTAGCCGGATGAGATGACCATGAAAATCAGATCGTTTGTTGTTTTGCCTCAACTACCAGAAGCGTTGGAGCCTTTACGGGAACTGGCTTTCAACCTGTATTTTTGTTGGCACAGCGATGTACAACATCTGTTTCGAAAACTGGATCCCGATCTTTGGGAACAGTCGCAGGCCAATCCCGTTCGCATGTTGAGTCTTGTGGATCAATCTGTTCTCAATCAGTTGGCTGAGGACAAGCATTATCTTGCCGAATTGAAGTCGGTACACGCTCGTTTTACCGAGTACATGAACGCGAAAACCTGGTATGAGACCCAGCACGGCAAGTCGGACCATCCCGTCTATGCCTACTTCTGCGCAGAATTCGGTATTCATGAATCGCTCCCCATCTACTCCGGAGGCCTGGGAGTCCTTGCTGGTGACCATATGAAAGCGGCCAGCGATATGGGATTGCCTTTGGTGGGCGTAGGTCTCCTGTATCGTCAGGGCTACTTTCATCAATATCTGAACGCAGAAGGGATGCAGCAGGAAGCCTACCCAGAGAACGATTACTACACCATGCCCGTGTCGCAAGTTCTAAACAGCGAGGGACACCCTATCTCGATCAAGGTTCCCTTGGGCGAAGACTCCATCAAGGTACACCTGTGGCGTGTAAATGTGGGGCGTATTTGCATTTACCTATTGGACACCAATCTGGAAGAAAACCAACCCGTTCACCGCGATATCACGCGAGTTCTCTACGATCCCGACCGCGATACCCGCATCAAGCAAGAGATCATCCTTGGGATCGGAGGGTTCAGAGCACTGGAATCCATGGAAATCGCGCCGGAGGTCTTTCACGTCAATGAGGGCCATTCAGCCTTTCTAGCCATAGAACGACTTCGTCAACTCACCACCCAACACCAACTCGATTTGAACGAGGCCAAAGAAGCCATTTGGGCATCAACCGTGTTCACGACACATACGCCAGTTCCGGCTGGCAACGAACGATTTGACATGCACCTGATCAAAACCTACCTGAAAGATTACGTTGAATCGTGCAACATACCCTTCGAAACACTCTGTTCATGGGGCCAGGAGAAGGCGGGCATCAATGGCAGTTTCTCAATGACTGTTTTGGCGTTGGCGTTTGCGGCTCATTGTAATGGAGTTTCCAAACTACATGGCAGTGTATCGCGAAATATGTGGCAATCCCTTTACCCTGCTATTCCAGTAGGTGAAGTACCTATTTCTCACATCACCAATGGGGTCCACGCGCCCACTTGGCTCAGCAATCATTTGAGATCACTTTTTCTACGCTATGCCACGTCGGATGAACTTGAAGGATCAAACGGGCAAGCCTGGGACTTTGTCGACCGTATACCTGAAGACGAACTATGGGAAATCCATGAATTCATGCGCAGGCGCATGGTGAACGCCGTTCGCAGACGTATTCAACGCCATTTGGAGCGGCGCAGTGCCGGCGCGGAAGAGCTGGCCCACATCAACCGGCTGCTGGATCCAAAAGTGCTTACCTTGGGCTTCGCTCGGCGTTTTGCCACTTACAAGAGGGGTTATTTACTCTTTTCTCAGCCAGATAGACTCAGTGAATTGATCAACAACAAAGATCAACCCATCCAAATCGTCATCGCGGGGAAAGCCCACCCTGCCGACATGGCTGGCAAGGAAGTGATCAAAGGCATTTACACCTTGGCTAATCGTCCTGAGTTCAGGGATCGGATCGTATTCGTCGAGGATTACGACATGGAAGTGGGCCGCTTCATGACTCAAGGCGTTGATGTTTGGGTGAACACACCAAGACGCCCCTTGGAAGCATCTGGAACATCCGGAATGAAAGCAGCCCTGAATGGGGTACTCAACCTATCCGTTCTGGATGGCTGGTGGGACGAGGCTTTTCATGCAGGCGTGGGTTGGCCCATTGGCAATGGCGAAACCTATATGGACCAACAGACTCAAGACGCCATTGAATCGGATCTTCTATATGGAACACTCGAACGAAAGATCGTGCCCATGTTCTATTCACGGGACGATCGTGATGTGCCCTGTGAGTGGGTCAAGATGATGAAGAACTCCATACGTGAACTTGGAGGCATGTTCAATGCCAGCCGCATGCTGCGTGAATACACCCAGCATCACTATGTACGTGCCCTTGATTTCAGCCGCCGTTTATCGGCCGATGAATACCAGGGTGTTCGAACCCTCTCGACCTGGCGTGAGCGCGTGAATGCCGCATGGCCACAGGTGAGTATCGCTCATGTGGAGTCCAGCAACGGCGATGTCATCAAAAAAGGCGAAGAACTCACCATTCAGTGCTGGGTCAACCCAGGTGAGCTTACGTCGGATGATCTTAGGGTTGAATGTATCCACGGTTCCATTTCCGGTAAGAACGAGTTCATTACCTATCACAAAACACCCATGACACCCAATGAACGCCAGGATGACTTGCAGCATTACGTGGCCACTATCCGCTGTATGGAAGGCGGGCACTATGGTTACACGATTCGTGTCATGCCCGGGCATACCGACCTGGCCCACGAGATCATGAGTGGCATGATGAAGTGGACAGACTGAATCCGGTCGCCAGCTGGACGGGTGCTGCGCTCACACATCTCCAGAAGCACCAGAGAATCGCGGCGGTTCAACAACACGCTCAAACCGAATGGCTCATTCAAGGTGCCGTTGACCAGATCAACGTTCACATGCGATGTCTGCATGGCAACCAGCCTGAAAGAGTCATCGAACTAAAAAAAACATCACGCCACTCCTTCGCGTTCACCCACCAATGGCCATCCGTTGGGACTTTTGCGCTTTCGTTCTCGTATGTCTTCAAAAGAACACAGTACTGGGACAAACATGGCGAGTTCATGATTACCGTGAACCCGCAACACATGGATCGTTGGCGTACCTACACCCTGGTACCGCGCGCGTCCGGCCATCTTCGTGATTGGACTCGTGATCTGAGCCGCATTGCAGACTTGGGCTTCAATGCGATTCACCTGCTTCCGATTACCCGGCAAGATGTATCGCTAAGTCCCTACGCTGCCACAAGTTTCAAAGAAATAGATGCGGCCTGGCTCGACCCCGTTTCCAATGTGTCAGCCGAGAATCAATGGCTTGCATTTGTCGATCGAGCCAAGGAATTGGATCTGGCGCTGTGTATTGATCTTGTGGTCAACCATGTGGGCCTAAACCACGAAGTCATTCGCCAACATCCACATTGGGTCCAACAAGACGTTTCTGAACCGGACGGGCTAAAGCGAGCGGGCTGGAAAGGACCCGATGGTTGGCACCTGTGGCGTGACCTCGCTTTGCTCAACTACGACCTTCTACCCGAAAAGGAACGACACGACTTGTGGTCCGCCATCGCTGACTACGCCTGTTATTGGGCGGGTTTTGCCGCAGACACCCAGGGCTACGTACGTTTGGACAACCTTCACACCACGCACAGGTCTTTTGGCCGATACCTCACGACTCAGTTGAGGCAGTCATATCCAGAATTGGTCCTTTTTGGCGAAGTCTTTGCCGATGAAGACGAAATCGATCAAGTGGCGGGTTCATTTGGATTGAATGCCATTTTGGCTACGCCTTGGGAACACCGCTTCGCGCCAAGCTTGCGTCAATACCTCAAATACATCCATAACCGGGCGCCTCATCTGCGCATGTTCTGTCCGGTCGGCACTCATGACAGTCACGCGATTCCTGAAGAGTTTGGCGATCTGGCCTCAACCAAACCTCGCATCGCCGTCAGTGCCCTTTTCGGTGCAGGGCCATGGGGCATACCGCAGGGTCTGGAATACGCGGTTTCTTCACGTATCCCGTTCATCGGCTCACCTCTACCGTACGATCATTGGGGGTCCATGGACCCGGAGATCGCGTCCTACATACAACGCGTGAACCAGTTGCTCGCTCGGTATCATGTTTTCTCCGTTCCCGGCAATTTGGAGTTTGTCGATGGTGATCACGTTGCCGTACTCGCCGGCATTCGGATCCACGAATCGGGGTCGTTCTTAGTCCTTGCAAATTTGGATATTTTGCAAGGACACCGCCTACATCTCGAACTTCCAATCACCGGCGCCTGTCTACTCAGTGGTGCCTCATTTAGCCACCAAGTGCCGCCTGGTGCCACACGAGTGTTTCCGTTATCCTAGCGTTGCCTTCCCATAATGACCACGAGAATGCCACCGAGAATCAACGTGGTCGACAATGCCAAACGCCATCCAATGGACTCACCCACGAACAGAACGCCCCCTAGCGCCGCGATGATGGGTACAGAGAGTTGCACGACCGCAGCTCGCGTAGCGGTGAGGCCCCTCAAAGCGGCATACCAGATCGCATACCCAATCCCTGAGGTCACGGCCCCTGACAGAACAGCCAAGAGGATGCCGGTTCGCGATAGGTCGATCATGTGAACAAACCCGGCCATCAGGACAAGACTTAACGGCACAGTGCGCAAAAAGTTCAGCGAGGTATCAATCAGAGGAAATTGGCTGCCTCGGCCTTTCAGACTATACATACCCCATCCATATCCCGCCAATGCCATCAACACGAAACCCAGGATCGGTGGCGCATGGATGCCCGGAAGGATCAAATACACAAATCCGCCAAAGGCCAACAGGAGACCGATCCATTCCCATGGACTCAACCGGTTTCCAGCAAACCAAGACACAAGAATCATGGTGATTTGTACAGAGCCAAACAAGATCAGTGCACCCGTACCCGTGTCCAAAGTCAAATAGGCAAAGGAAAAACAAAACGCATAAAGCATCAACATCAATGCCGGAACCCAACTTCGATGCGCTGACTGAGCGTGACCTTTCTTGAGGGTCAGGATGAAGAGTACCAAGGCACCACTCACCAACCTGATGGTGGAAAAGCTGACGGCGTCAATGGCGTCGGTACCTAGGGCCTTGCGACAAATCACCGAGTTGGCCGCAAACGCAATCATCGCCACGGTCGTCAACACGATGGTCTTTAATCCGATACTGAGGGCATTCATCAAAACGGAGCCTGAAGGTTCATGGGTTTCATTCTAATCGCCATCACGAATTCCGTGGCCAACACTTTTCTCGGCCACATGTTTTGAGATCGCAATCCAAACTGTGAGCCAGTTCACGCGGGTTTGGTGAGGATTCTTACGCTTTGACGCAAATCCGTTTGCGCGTGGCCCTTTCGTTCACAGCGCATCGCCTTGGCGGTTGAGTGAATAAACACCAAGGAGACCACCATGAAACACATACTTTTGATTCTCACCATTGTTACAGGTTGGGTACCGCTGTTGGCCCAACAAATCATCGAGCCGGAAATCGATCTGGCTCATTACCCCCAAGAACCTTTTACCGTATCGATCGACGAACAATCGGGACTCTTTAATTTCCTTGAAGACATGGAAAACCCGGAACAGCTCAACATGATCATGGAAGAGATCATGGAACACGGAGCTGCATCGCTGGGTCAAGCCAACGAGTCAGGTGACATGCTGGCGTTCGTCCATGAAGCGGACATGCGTGATGAACCTGCCATCGAAGCGTGGGCATTCGATGAATATGAGCAAATGATGGAGGATCTGCGTCAGGATCCCATCAAACGGACGGCTGCGGTCTTTTTTGCAGAACGGTTTTTTGCGCACCAGGTTCGAGAAGAAGATCCATTCTCGGACTGGTCTGAAGAAGAGAAGCTGCGTTTCCTGTTACCCTTCGTGGAAGACCCCATTGAACGGGAACGCATTGAGTACCAAATCGCCGGATTGGAATGGCCGGGTATGCCTTTGGACACCGAGCCTGACGACCTGTTTACCGAGGACATCGAAGCTGAATTGGCTGAAAGTGACGCGGACAGCACGTTCCATGGTGACATGGCGCAAAACGCAGCAGAACAAATGCTGGGCAAGAACCGATTGACGGGTGCGAGCTGTGGCGATACACGCCCATTCTGGGGCCCGGGCACCTTGCAAACGTCAGAGTTCATGGCAGGTAGCGTGACGGCTGCGGTCATCTACATCAACCGACCCGGTGGTGCCTGGGGGCCATGGGAAAAGGACCGAATGCGTCGCGTCATGAGTTACGGTCACAATCGATGGATGCAGGCTGCCAAAAGTCAAGGTGCAAGCCTATCGTTCAACGTGGTGGAATATGATGCCAGCTTTATGGACAACAGCCGCGGTCCTGGCTCGTGGACTGAAAACGAAATCACCTACGGCGCCTTCATCAAGGCAGGCCTCATGCCACAAAAGAACTGGCGGCAAATGGATTGGGTGAACCGCGATTGGCAAGACCGTTACCGCGATATCCGTGAAGTGGCCGACTCAATCCGCAAAGCCAACGGAACCGATTGGGCGTACATTATCTTCGCAGTTGATCGCGGTTGGGAGCTGGGGCCCACCTTCGAAAACGGATATGGCTGTTTTGCCTACGTCAATGGTTCCGCCATGTTCATCAACTCAACGGCCTGGGAATTCACCATGGCCAACCACTATTCCTTCACCCATGAACTCGGTCACGTGTTCGGCGCGCTGGACCATTACCTAAGCGATCTGCCCTGTGATACCCGAAGTGGATACATGGGCTATCCCACGAATATCCAGGAGAACGGGAACAACAAACCGGGTTGCGTCGGCGATCAAGTGGACGTTATGGACCGATTCTCCAGGCAGTTCTGGAATGGCTTGTGGTTTGGTGTGGCCATGCCGACGACAGAAGCTACCTTGCAACAGGTCGGATTGAGAGGTTTGGACGATGCGCCGCGCATGGATGTGGAAGTAAAAGGTGCCTATGAGTTTCCAGTGCAAAGTTTGGGCACTTCCCTGTTTCTTTACGATGTGCGCTACGAAGTAGAAATTGGTGCCAATCGACGGTACTTCTCACCGGGCTACGAGCCAAACCTATCAGGATTGACCAATTACCTCAGTGCAGGGAACTTGGTTTTTCTGCAACACAAGCAACCCTGGAAACTCTATACGGCCTTCCAATCTTGGGAAACCACGGCCCTGAAGGCAGGAAACCAGACACAGGTCCAATGCGGTCATATCGTCTTCGCCCATTGGGGAACGCCGCTTACCAGTATGGCGATTCGTACGCTTAGCCAGAATCGGCTGTTGCGCACTCGAAACAACACCAACATGACGTGCGTGAGCATTGAACGCATCCCCGGTCAGCCGCTCACACGCAACAGCTTCGTCGTGAAACAAGGCAACGGTTCCAGTTGCTGGTAACCTACTAACATTCAGAACTTGTAGAACCAAAGGGGTAAAGCCGGATAGGCTTTGCCCCTTCGACGTTTCTAGTAAGCGGACACCTTAAATGCATGACCGAAGAAGGAAGGCAATAGTAGAACAAAAAATACTCGCCAGTATAATCGAATAGAATAACGATGGTTACTGCGTTTATTTGAGGACTAGCTATGTACCCAGGCGCCAATCTTAGGATACAAAAAACGGTTTCCACGCCAATTCTAGAAAGCAGGATGAATGAAATCACAAAAGCCATAACATGGTTTGAAGAATTCACGGAAGGTCACCTCATTCGTCCGACTCCAAAACAAATTGATGCACAAATCGAAAAAAGAAAAGGTGGTTTTCTGGTATATAGGGTTGATTCAGAGCCTATCCAGTCCGAATTCATTTTCAAAGATGACCTCTTCAGCATCGTCGTAGCGATCCATGATTACTATTGCCTGGATGAAATTGAAGTCAAAGGGCAGCCGGAATATCGATTGCTTGAATATTGTCGGTCAATGGATAGTAGCTATGAAGCCATCGAAGTTGTTGTGCCTTCGCTGAAATACCCCGGCTAGTTATTAGAACTTCACAGTTTCAATCTAGCTGATCACCCACATGAAAAAGGTTGCAACACAATCAGAACTGGTCGGGTCATTAGACGTAAGACCTACCATGAACAACACAGTGGTTTTGGGTTGAACGCATTACTAATTTGCCTGCTGTTATGCCAGGTTGACCAAAAACTGGTAGACGCTTTTTGGGAACAGGAAAATCCCACCCGTATTGCCAAGAAGATATTGAGAGCTGAGCCCGATTTTGATGCATTATGGGCGGCACTTTCTGCCCCAAGAAATTACAGCAAAGATGTGCCTACGGGGCGTATTGAGGCAAGGCATGCTCTTCGTGGGACCTGGTACCCCTACGTACTACAGGTGCCCGAAAATTACGATCCATCGCAGGCCTATCCCCTGGTGTTTTGCCTACATGGCGGTGTCGCCCGTCCAAAGGAAGAAACCTTCAGAATATTCGACACAACGCCCATTGTTTCGGACAGCCACATCACCGTCTACCCTCAGGGTTGGGACCGAGCCCTGTGGTGGCGGGCCGTCCAAATTGAGAACCTGCACATCATTCTCAACCTGGTTAAATCGCGGTACCGCGTCGACACCAATCGCGTACATATCATGGGTATTTCCGATGGAGGTACGGGCGTCTATTACCAGGCCTTCAAAGCGCCTACGGATTGGGCCAGTTTCACCTCCTTGATAGGCCACAGCGCGGTTCTGGCCAATCCGTCCAATTACGCCGAAGGCACCATGTTCCCTATTAACCTCAAGAACAGTCGTTTTTTTGCGGCCAACGGAGCACACGATCGACTTTATCCCGTTCATCAAGTGATGCCTTATGTGGCGTTGTTTCATTCTTTGGGCTGCGACTTGCAATTCACACCCCTACCGTTCTCGGGTCACAATATCTTTTGGCTGCGACAGTCTGATCGCGGATTAGGCGACTTCTGGCAATCATCCCTCCGGCAAGCTCATCCCGCGCAATTGGTTTGGGAAACCGACGACCCAAAACGATTCGGCCGCCGTTCGTGGTTGGTCATCGACGAGATCGATGATGATTTTGGCAAACCCGAATCCTTTGAGTTTCCAAGAGTTCACCTTGAACCCTACTTGGGCATTGAAATGAATGTGGACCAGCCACTGGTTGTTTTCAATGTGGTGGCATCCTCTCCTGCACAACTTACAGGTTTGGCCAAGGGTGATCGCATTACCCATGTCAATGAGCAGCAGATCCATACGGATCAGGAACTTTGGCAAGCTGCTTTGGACCTTCGCCAGTTGCGCTTGACCGTAGAACGTGATGGCGCGAGCTACCAAGCGACGCTCAACTTGCCTGCATCCGTCTGGTCAAAACCCACCACAGCCTTTCCAACCAAGGCCCACTCAGGCAGGGTTAGTGTTCAGGTTGAACAACAGGAAATCCATTGCGAGTCGACCGGAGTTTCTGCCTTCAGACTGCTGATCTCGCCACAAGCCTTTGATTTCAAGGCACCCATAAAGGTGGTGGTCAATGGCGTAACGGCGTTTGACGACATAGTTCGGGGCGACCCTTCCATTCTGATGAAGTGGGCCAGCATAGATCGCGATCCCGCCCAACTCTACGGCGCAGAAATCACCATCGAGGCTCCGACACCCTCGAGTGAACCCAAAATCCAGTCAAAAGAGTGAGCTCCAGTCTCAAATGGAGATCGACGACATTCATTTTGCTCGAAAAGCGGTTCGTGAAACATCGCTTGACGGTCGGACGACAATAATTGTGGAATATATCTATGCCGTTACTCATCTTGTTCCTAGCGTTTGAGGGGCCCGTCACGCCTGAGGGACTTACAGCTTTTGTCTGTTCACCTAGTGGTGTCCTTAGCGTTGGCAGTGGCAACGACTTCTCCGTGCTTCGCATTCAGGAAGATGGAGGTTATCAAGGCCCTAACGAAATAACTGCGATTTGGAATATTGCGCTTCGAGCCAACGGAGACGCGGCATTCGTTGCCTCAGTAGACAAACAATTGACTTCCAATGCCCGGTTATTCTTTTGGTGTGCCCCGTCAGATGATCCCATCAGTCAGGCCGGCGCCAAACGGCAGTTGTTCGCCTTGTCGTATTGGCTACAAAACCTCCAGTTGGAAGGTAAACAGAATGAACGATTTGTGGACGCTTACAATTTTGAAGGTGAGACCATGTTCTGGTCACCTGATGGAAGTAAGTTGATCCTATGGGCACAGCGTTTTTGCTTTCAGATCGACCTAATAAAAAAGACATTGAAGGAGTTCGAATTAGAAGAATTGGAAATCGGCAATTTTCTTGTTGAAGAGCCTCGTTTGTGGCCGCCTGTAGTACCCGGAGCAAATGCATATTTGACGACACCCACGAATCTCATCGAATTTTCGCATCTGGAAGGGGCACGAGTGCTTTTCGATTGGCCCGTTCTCCCCAAGTCTCGAACAGTGTTTGGAAAAAGAACTGTTTCGCAACGAACCGACCGCAGTTCCTTTGATGGCTTTCTCAATGACGATCAACATGCATATGTTGCAAAGCATTTGATTGATAAGAAAGGCAATGCGGTCGTGTCTGTCGGAAAGGAAAAACCCATATTGTCAGGTGACCATAAGCGCTTTATTGTTATCCAAAGACGAAACATCTCTCTATTCGGATTGCCAGGTGGAGAGTTGCTGGCCAGGTATAAACACGATCACGATGTCGACTCGGTCCTACTTTCCGAACACGGCAACCGCATTGCCATACTGGGCCATATCAAACAGCACAAGTTCCCAAGCATTCGTGTCCTCACCGTTTTAGACTTGACAGAATCTCAATTCAAGAAATCGGCATCTGAACAACATGTTGAAAAGGCATTCTTTTTGGGCAACGACGTTGCTTGTTTCAAGAACAACAGATTGCGAATAGTGACTTCAGACAACCAGCGGTCAGACTATGAGCTTACATTCGACGACGACACCACGTACGTCCTCATTTATCAAGGTAAGTTGGTGTTTTCAAATGTCAAAGATACCCGTAGAAAACGTGGTGACACGACGGATTATCAAAAACTGCATGGGTTCAACGATCCCCTCTTTCGTCGTTAAAAGCCCTTTTTTCATTCGCCAGATGAGTGCGGATATGAAGATCATTCTCGAACCCACCACCTGAAAAGTGGCTGCGAATGGGTCTGTCCAGGAGATCGCTCAATCATACCCAAGGCCATGCACAATGATTACCTGATTTCGAATCCACTACACCGCTCACGGGGTTCCGGTTTCCCGGAGAGCGCGCCACCCCGTCAGGTTTTGCTGCCTCCCCTCCACGAGAGGGAAATTTTCCGAGAAGCGCCTTCACTCATGTGGCAAGCCCACCTCACAGTCTTCAACCAGACCCGAATCGGCTATTGCAAGGGCAGGTCACTGGCTGCTGACTACTGTTCGCTGGGCTGATCGGGGTCCATGACGATCATGTTTTGAGCCATCAGGTTGGTTTGACGGGACTCCTCCATATCCGCTTCGACACTTTTGACCTTTTTCAAGTGATACTTCAGCGTCTTCAAGACGTACTCTTCCAATGACCACTCACGCTGTTCTGCTCTTTGTTTCAGTTCGTCCAACAAAGCGTCGGGAACATCCAGATGCAAATCTGCCATGGGGCCTCCACCAGAGTTCAGGATTTAGGAAACCACCATAACACAGCCTCAATAGTCATGACACTAAGTTGAGCTAACGACGCTTCAAGGTCCGTGGCATTCGTAGCAGGGTGTATCTGTCCAGTCCTCTTCGTCTGGATCTGGATGCACATACTCCAGGCCCGTCAGGTCCGAAGTCAATTCACCTTTGGGATTTTCATAGGCGATGATGGTGTGGCAGCCACTACATTCGTAGGACAATGTCTCGCCGTCGTCTGCCTGATGTTTGCCGTCATGGCACCGTGCACATCCGGGCGCGTAGAAATGGCCCATGTTGTTGGGGTGAGAGGTCCAATTCGATTTCATCTCAGGGTAGTAGTTGGCTTGATAGATGTCTTTCAACGATTGGGTGGCCACGTCAAGCTGAGATGCAAATTCGTCGAGCACGTCGGGATCCTCATCGTCATAGTAGGTTCTCAACGCCTCGCCGATCGCGGCTAACCCATTGGTCTTGTCTTCAGCTTTCGCCGCTTCCGCCAAAGCCTCAATGCTGGCTGCTTTGATTCTGGGGATTTCATGGCTGATGTAACCTTTTGTGATGGCGGCGTCGACCGCATGAAACGGTGTCGCAAACTCATGGCCCTTACGGTTGTGACAAGTCGTGCAATCCACATTGTGTAAGGCACCCTCTGGTTTGCTGGCACCTTCCACCGCAAACACCCGGGTGGATTGATCGGTGTAGGTCACCTGCATCCAGGGTATTTCCTGCATCAATTCATCGGTGGCCGCGTATTCTACCTTGTTAAAGACATGCCAGTGTGCGCCATTGGCTTCACCCGACACGCGATCGAAACCGCCTACATCGATCAACAAATCATACACGTGGCGCGAACTTTTCTTGTTCATTTTATAACGTTCGAAGTGTTGGTGATAAAGGCCGTGATCGTTCTCAGGGACGTGACAACTTTGGCAAATTTCTTTTCCTGTACGCATGCCATGGGCCGGAAGTCGAACTGGTCGGGCATAGTCACCCGTCAACACACCTATTAGCTGATTCACACCATTGAGCTTAGCCTTCAAATAGTGCGTCGCACCAGAACCCACATGACAGGTGACACATTCCACTTCTGCATGTGAACTATGCTGATTGGTTGTCGCCTGAGGCGTCATCACCGCATGGCACGTTTCGCCACAAAATGCGTTGCTTTCTGAAAATTCATAGACTTCGTAGGTACCGAATGACGTGAATACAATCAATACCATCGAACCAATGGTGAAAATAGTAGCCGTCAACCGATGTTTGGGGTTGTTCAAATCCAACGTCGGCAAATCGGCACGTTGTTCCTTGCGCCGCACCCGCCACATACCGAAGGGAATCAGCAGCAAGCCGAAAATTAAGACGGCTGGCATAGCAATGTAGGTCACAATCCCGAGATAGATGTTTTCGCGACCGGACGCCCACTCCAACATCATCATTGTGAGTGTCACACCGAATGCGGTTAAGGCAATCAGTGCCCCGGCCATACTGATCCAGTTATAAAAGGACTCGATCAACCGACGCTTACGCATACTGGCCCCCTTCTTAATCTTGGCGGAACCGATGAATGGAGTCTATTACTTCAGAGATGCCAGCCAATCCGCCAGCATTTGTTTTTCTTCGTCGGTACCTTTGAACTTTTTCTTGTGTTTCTTTTCGTTCTCGTGACTCTTCACTTCGCGATCAAGAAACTTGATGATATGCGCAGCATCCACCGAAGCACCAATCTTTGATAGGTCGACGGGTTCTTTTTCTTCCTCGTCATCATCCTCGTCTGGTTCACCGGGGTTGAAGGCAATACCCGCAGCTTCGATCGAATGGCACTTATCGCAACTGAGTGCCTTAAATATCTCACTTGAATCGCCAGCCTTCACCGTAAACGTAACCCCAAAACATGCAACCAAAGCCATCATGATCCAACGCATCATCGCAATCCTCCGTTCTATGCGGGCCAAAAGAGATTCAAGGACCCGTCACTCCTCTATTTCTAATTTACGCCGAATATTGACGTTAGGCAAGCCTTTCTTTCGGATGAAATCCAATCAGACAGGCTGTGTAGCCGTGCAAGTAAGAAATACCTCCTACGGGTCCAATCTCACCATTTGCAAAGAATCCTGCCATAGGTGGCCGACCCCATTGCGATGCAATCAGTTTCGAATCCGTATGAGGCACACCATACATGCGGGTACCTCGACCCAGGCACGTGATCATCAAAAGCCCGCAAGGTGGTTCTTGAAATACGGCTTTCAGTTGCTGCACCAGATCGTTCCGGGCTGTGGTACCGTCGCGGATGTGAAACTGAACCACCGAAGCCTCTTCCATTCCCGCGCCCACAACCAGCGTTCCCTTCGACTCATCCACACCGACCACATTGCGGATCAAGAAGTCGCCCTGGCTAAGGTGTTGACGCTCAAACGGAGCCATCTCCAAACCAATGACCAGCGATGATCGAAACAACAATCGATCTTTCTCAGGGAGCGAGAAATACAATTGCTCCAGGACCTTGACAGGACTCTCACCGTTAAGCTCATACAACAAATTACCTTCACATTTGGTGACGAACATGGGTGTACCTATGGGTCGACAACCTTGGGCCACGACCGTTGACACCTGAAATGGCCCGGACATTGATATCAACAATGAACCGCCGCAATGAAGTGTTCCATTCATCCAGAGCCATTGTTCCCGACTCGATGAGCCTCCACTCAACAAACCACCTACCAACGGGGCACCCGTATCTTGCTGGAGCAACCGCAGCAGATGTTCACAGTCGCTGGAATAGGGATCCATGAAGACCATGCGAACCTTTGCTCCCGCCACATTCGCTGGAATTTCATCCCCTAACCAATGGGTTGTTTGAACCTCAAGATCGGGTTCAATCATGCCCCACAACACCAATGCCGGCCCAACTTCCATCTCTCGATAGGCCGCAATTGCGCCTGAACAATTCAATCCAATCATCACTCGAGGGCGTAGCGTACGCCCAAGTTCCTGCATGCAGGTTGTCACTTCGTCCAACGGCCAACCAGCCGCAAACACGAAGAGACAATCAGGTATGCGACCATCCGTTGCAAGCAACCAATCAGCCGCTGCAAGTGCCACCGCCGATGGCGCGTCAGAATGGGTACTGTAACTGCAAAAACAATCCAAGGCTCGTCCTCATATCCAGCATACTCCAACTCAGCCTGTTAGCCACATCTTGAACACAAAACACCTGAGGAGTGACACCTCATCTCAATAACCGACCCTCGAATGGAACGTCATTAACGCCGCAAGCAGCCAGGTTAATATGCGAAGATAGTATCAACCGAAAAAGAGGTGGATAATTGCTAGAGATTACTTCTAAAGGTCTAGAATCATTCGGCCTTGCGGCTGAGTTAAGCAGTCAGTGGTCCATCCAATTACAAGACTGGCTCGCAAAAGGCCCCACGCATTGCTGGGCCATGTACCGCGACCGTCTGCATGCGCCCCAACACGCCGCGATCGCCCGTCAAATCTACCAATTCCTGTTTCCGCGGTTTGCCGAGGCCCCCCCTCCCTGCTGGTCTCCTGAACCGGATAGGCCCACAAATATAAGCGAAGTCTGCACACAAATGGGATTCGAGGACTACACCCAATTCCATCGTTGGAGCACAAACCATCGACCCCAATTCTGGCAACATGCCATGAGTCGTCTGGGCATTCCCTTGGACCAAGCCGCAAACGAAGTCATGACCGGGACTCCAGAAAAACCTCAGTGGTTGCCAGGCGCCAAAATGAATATTGCCAAGGCGTGTTTCTTGGCAGGTCCCCAATCAACTGCAATCGTGACAGATCGTGGCGACGGATCACTAGAAGCTTGGTCCTATGCAACCCTTCAGTCGCTCAGCCGTCGGGTAGCACTTGGCTTGCAGAAATTGGGTCTCAAAGCCGGTGACAGCGTGGCGATCGATATGCCCATGAATGCCGAGTCTGTCGCCATTTATTTGGGAATCATCATGATGGGCGGAGCCGCGGTTTCCATTGCCGACAGTTTTTCATCGCCTGAGATCGCTACCCGCCTGCGACTGGGCCACGCCAAAGCCATCTTTACCACCGATGTTCTACTTCGCGGCAACCGAGCATTTCCGCTTTATGATCGCGTGCTCCAAGCTGATCCGCCGCTGGCAATCGTTCTGCCAGCGCAGGCCACTCTGTCCGTCACCCTACGCGATGGCGATCTGCCCTGGGACCAATTTCTACCGGAAATGGACGGGTTCAGCGAAATCTCGTGTGACCCTATGGATACGGTGAACATCTTGTTTTCTTCCGGAACCACCGGCGAGCCCAAGGCGATCCCTTGGAACCATACAACCGCCATCAAGTCGGCCGTAGATGGCCATTACCACCAAGATATCCAGGCAGGCAATGTGGTCGCTTGGCCCACCAATCTTGGCTGGATGATGGGGCCCTGGCTCATTTTCGCCACACTTGTGAATCGCGGAACCATCGCACTGTTTGAAGGAGCGCCCAATGGCAAGCCCTTTCTCAAGTTTTGTGAACGTGCTGGGGTCCATGTATTGGGACTCGTTCCAAGTCTCGTCAAAAGTTGGTTGGCCCATGGGGACTTGGAGGGAATTGACCTCACCAATCTCAAGTGCTTCAGTTCCACCGGCGAATGTTCCAATGAACGGGACATGTTCATGTTGATGGCATCACAGCGTTTCAGACCCGTGATTGAGTACTGTGGTGGCACCGAAATTGGCGGCGGTTATGTCAGTGGAACCCTGGCCCAGCCGGCCTCCCCAGCCACGTTCACGACGCCCGCCCTGGGATTGGACTTTGTAATTCTCTCAGATGAAGGGGAACCGGCCGACAAAGGCGAAGTATTTCTGGTTCCCCCATCCATGGGCCTATCCGTTAGGCTCCTAAACAAGGATCACCACCAAACCTACTTCGCCGAGACGCCTTCCCTTGATGGCAAAGTTCTCAGACGGCATGGCGATGAACTCATTCGTTTGCCTGGAGGTTTTTACCGGGCACTGGGACGATCCGACGACACCATGAATTTAGGTGGCATCAAGACGAGTTCCGCCGAAATTGAAACCTTACTGAAAGTGATCCCAGGCGTCAGAGACGCTGCAGCCGTAGCGGTGGCACCGGGCGGAGGCCCAAGTCTCCTAGTCATTTTCGCCGTGGCAGATGGCGAAAAGGCATCGTTGCTGACTGAAATGCAGAATGTCATCAAGACCAAGCTCAACCCGTTGTTCAAGATTCATGATCTGGTACTGCTCGACCAATTGCCGAGAACCGCATCCGGTAAAGTCATGCGGCGCGTGTTAAGGGATCAATTTGAGTCACACAGCTGAAGTCATTGTTGTCGGCCTAGGTATCATGGGCAGCGCCACAGCTGCTTGCCTCGCTCAAAGAGGCTGCCAAGTGGTGGGGTTTGACGTGCATCATCCGCCACACAACTTGGGTTCGTCACACGGACACACGAGAGCTATTCGAAAGGCCTATTTCGAAGATCCCAGATACGTGCCTTTGCTGTTGCGATCATACGATTTATGGGACCAGCACAGCCAAGGCGACACGCCCTTTGTCCAAAAGACGGGTGGGTTGATGATTGGACCCGAAACATGTGAGATCGTGGCTGGAAGCCGAACCAGTGCGCGCTCACACGGATTGGAACACAAGGTCCTATCCGCACAAGAGATGACCGCGCTTTATCCCACACTTTCTGTCCCTTCTCAGTTTGTAGGTTTGTGGGAGGCAGATGCTGGTTTGATCAACCCGGAACGGGCCGTTAGGTACTTCACGGAGAAAGCCACATCAGCGGGTGCTCAATTGTTGACGCACACGAAGGTTGTGTCCTGGGAATCCCGTTCAGGATTGAATCGAGTTCGTACAGATGATGCACTTTGGACTTGTGAGCACCTGGTCTTTTGCACTGGAGCTTGGAGCAACAAGCTGCTCGCATGCCCGTGCGAGCCTCATCGCGTCGTTCAGTACTGGTTCAAGCCCAAGTCCTCTCATTTTGGCCCACAACATTTTCCGATTAACATCTGGTCTTTACCCGACCAACGTGTGGTTTACGCTTTTCCTGACGTCGAAGGTGACGGTGTCAAATTGGGGTTCCACGAATATAGCGAACCGGTCGACCCCGATCAAATGAACAGACGTACGTCCGCTAAGGAGCAAGCGGAAGCGGAGCACTATGCCTACACCTTGTTTCAAGGATTGGGTTCTCTCATCCGCAGCGAAACATGTTTGTACACCGCCACAGCGGACCGACACTTCATCGTTGGCCCACATCCACAGTTTCGTCACGTATGGCTGGCTACCGGATTTTCAGGGCACGGATTCAAGTTCGCACCCATGATCGGCAAAGAACTAGCAGCGCGCATTTTGGACAACAAACGCGATCCACTTTTTGATTTGTTTGACCCGGGCCGTTTTATCTAGCCGAGATTGGCAGCTGCAAACTCCCAATTGATTAACTTATCCAGCACCGCCTTGATGTAATCGGCACGTCGGTTTTGGTAATCCAAATAATAGGCGTGCTCCCATACATCAATCACCAACAGCGGTTTTGCGCCGTCTAGCATGGGGTTTTCAGCATTGGAAGTGCCTACCACGGACAACTTTCCATCCACAGCAACCAACCAACCCCAGCCGCTGCCAAATTGGCTTCCACAAGTACCAGAAAAAGCATGTACAAACTGATCAAAATCGCCAAAGGAATCCTTAATCGCGCCCAGCAATTTCCCCGTAGGCATGCCACCACCCTTTGGCTTCATGCTGGCCCAATAAAAGGAATGGTTCCAGGTCTGAGCGGCCAAATTGAATACATTTTGATTGCCGTCTCCCTTTGCCTTTTTCATGGCCTGTTCCAAGGTCATATCCTGCCAACCCAAGTCTGCAGCCGCCGCATTTAGTTTCTTGAGGTACCCCAGATGGTGTTTGCCGTAATGGAAGGACAAGGTTTTTGCGCTGATCACGGGATCCAAATCGGATTCGCCAAAAGGCAGCGCAGGCACGCTGAATAGATCAGCAGATTTTGATTGCGCAAACACATAGGGCGCCATACTTGCTCCTACAATGGTTCCGGCAACTGACTTTACGAAATGACGTCGATCCACGAGAGCCTCCAAATATGTGGGTGTTTATGCGACCATATCACACTGTTGTCAACGTTGAGAGGTTAGAGTGAAAGCAAAGCGCATTCTCAAATTCGTCTCCATCGCCATACTGCTTCTCCTTTTTGTGGCTGTATTCCTGGGTTGGTTCACGCTACGCCGCAGCTTGCCCGTCCTGGACGGCAAATTGACTCTACCCAACCTCTCATCCGATGTTCAGATTGTGCGCGACCACGCAGGCGTCCCCCGCATCACAGCAAAATCTCGCAGGGATGCGGCCGCCGCATTGGGGTTTGTGCACGGACAAGATCGGTTCTTTCAAATGGATCTCATGCGCAGGATGGCTTCTGGCCGCCTGGCCGAATTATTTGGTGACCGAGCCATGAGCGTGGACGAACGATTTCGCATCCACCGTTTTGCTCAATTGGCAGAACAGATTGTGGATCAATGGAGCGATGAAGACCGCTCAATCACCATCAGCTACACTGAAGGCGTGAACGCTGGCCTTGCGGCCCAAAAAGCAAAGCCATTTGAGTACTTTTTGTTGGGAGAAGATCCGGAGCCGTGGAAGGTCACAGACTGTCTCTTGGTGACATTTGCCATGTATTGCGATCTCCAAGACGAGCGGGGACGAGATGAATACTCACGCGGTCTTCTCGCCCAGACATTGCCACCCGAAGTGTTTCGGTTCATTGCCCGAGACGGTACTCCTTGGGATGCACCCATCGTAGGCGACATATCAGAGCAACCCCAAATACCGCCTGCTGGTATCTGGAAACCGAAAGTGACCGCACACATTGAAGGTGCAGAAAGAACCATTCCAGGCAGCAACAATTTCGCAGTCGATGGAACACTCACGGCCGATGGTCGAGCGATTCTTGCCTCTGACATGCACTTGGGTCACGCCGTGCCCAACATTTGGTACCGGGCCGTCATGGATGTGCCTGCATTTGACCAGCCCGATCGACGGGTACGACTGGTAGGCGTCACCTTGCCAGGAACCATGGCACTCATTTGTGGATCCAATGGGTCCGTTGCTTGGGCCTATACCAACAGCTACGGCGACTATGGCGACATGATCAAGCTGAAAATGGCCGATGAAAAAACCTACATGACGGCCGACGGTCCCTTGCCCTTAAAAGAGTTCAAAGAGGTGGTCCACAGTAAGAGCGGGTTATCCCATGAAGTCACCTTCAAAGAGACCATCTGGGGACCCGTCGTACACGAGTCCCCACGGGGCGGTCTATTCGTACACCGCTGGGTGGCACGTGACGTCGAAGGCACGAACCTCAATCTGTTGCGTCTTGAGTCCGTCACTGACTTAAGTACAGCACTGGATGTGGCCAACACCTGCGGCATACCTGGACAGAACTTCGTGTGTGTGGATAGGTCCGGCCAGATTGGCTGGACCATTGCCGGCCGTATCCCCGATCGGGGTATGGACCCGCCCCGAGTACCCCAAGACTGGAGCACCGGCGTGGGCGTTTGGCGCGGTTATGTGGCAGTTGACGACACACCGCGTGTAGCGAACCCAGTCGATCATCGCATTTGGACAGCTAATGCACGAGTCACCGACCGTCAGGGATTAAGTGTGATTGGCGATGGTGGCTATGATTTGGCTGGACGTGCGCAGCAGATCCGCAATCTGCTTTTTGAGAGCGACCACTTTTCCGAGCGCGATTTACTGGCTATCCAACTCAACGATGAGGCCCGGTTCTTAAGACCCTGGCACCAACTTCTTTTGACCACGATTGAAAGCAGACCGCAGGCATTTTCAGAAGCGTATCGGGCATTTGTGGCCAACTGGGGCGATCATGCAGCAACTGACTCCGTGGGTTATCGCATCGTGCGCGGGTTTCGCAGCAAAACCCACCAAGAACTCAGGACCATGTTTACCCAGGACGCCGCAGATCGAGATCCATGGTTTGATAGTGGGTCGCTGACGCAGTTTGAAGGTGCCGTGTGGCAGCTAATCACCGAGCAACCACCACACTTCTTGCCTGCTGGATACAAGAGTTGGAATGAATACCTCGTGGCCCAAGCCACCGAAGTTGAAGCCGAATTGAAATTGCCCCTCAAGGACCGAACATGGGGTGAGCGGAACCGAAGTGCCGTAGAACATCCTATGGCCTCAAGCATACCTTTACTGGGCAAATACCTGAACATGCCGTCGCACCCTTTGCCGGGCGACGCCCATATGCCGCGGGTTCAGTTTCCTTCATTTGGCGCATCCGAACGCATGATCGTATCGCCAGGTCACGAGGAAGACGGCATCTTCCACATGCCCGGTGGGCAGAGCGGTCACCCGCTCTCGCCCTATTATCGAGTGAGTTATGAAGACTGGGTGGAAGGCCGACCTTCGCCGTTAATGCCCGGTCAACCAGAACACACGATCACGCTGACTCCAAATAACTAGACTACTTGCCCGCCCTTTCCAACCGTGTCGCGTATTTGCGGTGCAATTGCCGATGGCGATTATCTAAGTCCACGGCGCGGCCTTGAATGTACATGGCCGTAATGTTCAGCCCCAACGTATCAGTAATGTCGCCCTTACTGATTATGATCGTTGCGTCTTTGCCCACATCCAAAGATCCAAGCCGATCCGAGACGCCCAGGATCTCTGCCGTTGAAAGCGTGATGGAACGAAGTGCCGCGTCGTCAGGCAATCCGAATGCCATGGCGATGCCGGCTTGAAGCGGCAGGTTGCGTACCGCCCATGACGACGGGATGCTGATACAGAACTGAACCCCTGACTCATGCAGCAAATGGGGTGTTTTGTACGGGAGATCGTAGTGATCATCGGCGCGGTCGGGTAGCCTCGTTTGAGGTGCCAAGATCACGGGTATGCCCCGCTCCTTTAACACATCTGCGAGTCGCCAGGCGTCATTACCGCCACACAAAACCATCTTCAACCCAAAACTTTCGGTGAACTCAAGGGCCTGTTGAATTTGTTTGTATTCATCGGCTTCTACGTACAAGGGAATCTCGCCTTTGAACAAAGGCCGCATCGATTCCCATCGCGTGTTCTTGGGCATGATCCGACTGGCCTCACGGGCCAGGTGATAGGCCTTGGCCTGCGCAAACGCCTCTCGCAGGGCAAGCGCTTGTTTGGACATTTTGTCCCGCTGCTCTTCCGCTGAATCGCGTACCCACCAGCCTTCTCGCACTCTTACGTTAGGCCATTTCAGATGCATGCCCACGGACATGTTCAATGCCATGTCCTCTCGGTTCCAGCCGTCTAACATCAATAGTGAGGATTGACCTTGCAACAGCCCCCCTCCTGGCGCGACCTGGGCCACGGCAATGCCATTGCTGCGCACGGTGGGAATGAGCTCGGAGTCGGGATTGAACGCAATGCCTGCTAAGACTTCGGGCGTCAAATCCCCTACTTCTGCGGTGTCGTTGGTGGCTCTGACCGCATCGATCTCCGTCAGGCCAAGACGCGTCATTGGCGCAATCAGACCTGGATAAACTCGTTGCCCTTGCGCATCCACGATGATTGCGTCAGTAAGGGACACCTCACCTATGGCGGTGATTTTTCCGCCTTCCAGGCGCAGGTCTGTTGCGTGAAGTACGCCATGAGAGACTGTGTACAGATCGCCGCCCTTAATGACGATGGCCTGAGTTTGGGGTGCACCGGGAACCTGATCATGGAACAGGCATGCAAACAGAAAAATATTAATCATGATTAACTCCCCAAAAGTCGACGGTATCTTCACAGTCCCAAATCTCTGAGCCCTTATGTTTCTTGGATTTACCCGACCCATTTCCTGGCGATTTGAGCGCCTTCTGAATCAATTTGGCGCGTTCTTCCTCCACTTCGAGTCGTAATTTCCCATCGTCTTCCAGTGAGAAATAGGTGCGACCATCGACCATGGTGCGTTCAGCGGAACTGTGGATCGACAACGGGTGTCCGTTCCACACCACCAAATCAGCGTCCTTGCCGGATTCAATGCTGCCCACCTTGTGGTCGATCTTCAATTGAATGGCAGGGTTTATGGTCACTAGCTTCAAGGCTTCCTCTTCGTCCATGCCACAATACAACACAGACTTTCCTGCTTCCTGATTGAGGCGACGCATTAGCTCAGGAGAGTCGGAATTGACGGATGACACGACACCTGCGCGCGTCATCAAACAGGGGTTAGTTGGAATGGCATCATAGACTTCAAACTTATAGGCCCACCAATCCGAGAACGAAGAACCGCCCGCACCATGTGCGGCCATCTCCAACGCCACTTTGTAGCCTTCAAGGATGTGGGTGAACGTTTGAATCTTGAAGCCGAATGACTCAGCCAAACGCATCAACATCAGGATCTCGGACTGCACATATGAATGACAGTGTACGAACCGTTTTGCGTCCAGAATCTCGCGCAGCGCTTCAAGTTGAAGGTCCCGCCTGGGCGGCAACATCCCCTGCCGCCGATTGGGTTTCAGCGAATAGTAGGCATCCCATTTCTCACCATACTCTTTGGCAGCCTGGAACTTGTCCCGTATGATCGTTTCAACCCCCATACGCGACTGAGGATAGCGAACGACAAATTCATCACCTGCGTTGGATTGTTTGACGTTCTCGCCAAGTGCAAACTTTATCGAGGCCGGCGCATCTTTGAATTTCATGTCTTCGGGTAAAGAGCCCCAACGCAGTTTGATCACCTGTGCCTGTCCACCGATTGGGTTGGCAGAACCGTGCAGCAACTGAACCGTTGTCACACCGCCTGCTAGGGCTCGGTAAATATTGATGTCATCTGAATTGACGACGTCGCCAATCCGGACTTCGGCGGTGACCGCATGGCTGAACTCATTCACACCGCCCGAAATCGCGATATGTGAGTGCTCATCGATGATACCGGCCGTAATGTGTTTTCCCGTGCAATCGACAACAGTTGCGCCAGCCGGAGCATCCAGCCCCACGCCAACCGCCTGTATGACGCCTGCCGATACCAACACATCGGCTCCATCCAGTCTCCCCTGCTCCGCACTGGTCCAAACCACGGCGTTGCGCAGCAGAACTGTTTCGGCAACAGGAGGCATGGCACGTCCATATCCCATATTGGGATAGGTCAGCTTGGCCAATGATTCGGTGGGTGCCGGTTCCTTCTCTTCGTCCGTCTCTTCGTCAGAAGCTTCCACCATGGGGCCACTTTTCAAATCAAAGGTTTGTGTGACCCCAAAGCTATTGATCATTTCACCGCTTCGTGTGCCATCGGTGTGTGCCAGTAATCGGAAGCGATACACCCCTTCAAAGGCAAAACGGTCCATGGGGATCGTGAACGTTAGTTCGCGGTCATCCACCGTCACTTGTTTGATGGATTCTTCCAGGTCGTCCAACTTAAGTTTGCCCGAGAGTCCCGTGGGTGATCCGGACAATTCGAGCACAAACGCTCGGTCTCGCACGGAAATCTGATGGGTGCCACGCCAATCGACAAAAGAGAGGTCGCGAGCTGCTTTGATGGATTTCCCATTTACCCACGTGGCGAGCCAGGTTGCCTTTTCGTCGTCCAACGGCGATTCGACCCACACAGAAAAATTGGCACGTTTTCCTACGGACAAAGATCCTAACTGCCCTTCTTGATTCAAGAGTTGTGCAGGCACAGCAGTAAGCGCTTTTAAGGCCTGTTCAGGCGCAAGACCTGCCTTGATGGACGTATGCAAACCAGCCCAAAAATCGGAAGACTTCTTCAATTTGTAGGTCGTAAAGGCGAAAGGGACACCGGCACCAGCCAAGGATGCAGCATTACCCGGTGCCAACTCCCAATGGCGTAAGCTGGCGAGAGAAACGTCCATACTTTCTGCCGCGGTTGCGACTTTCGGCGTTTCTGGGAACACCAAGGGCAGAATCACCGGCCGCTTCAGCTTGGCGATGGCCTCCAAACGCTGGTATTCATTATTACTACCTACGTAAATGGCATTGAGGCCAAACTCTTTGGCGATCGCGGCGCATCGAAGCAAACTCAACTCGTCAGCACTTTCGAATAGATAACCGCCTTTATAGTCGGCAAGCTGTTCCAGGGCAGCATTGTATTCGCCGGCATTGGCACTCTTACGGACCGATGCATACCACTGAGCGTCGGCAAATGTTTGACGCATGAGGGCAATGCTCCCCATCAACGAAGAAGGGTAAAGCTGTTTGGAGGTACCCTTATCAAATGAGAGCCCATGAAAACCAGGACCCAGAATCGACTCAGCCGGTAGCCCTTGTGCCAGGTCCACCACCACACCCTGGCCTCGGAACACACCGTCCATCGAATTGGTGTGAACGGCGGTGAAACCGTTTGCTAACAGATCGTCAGCTTGCTTACCCATGGGTTTGAATAGATCCCGAGCGGATCGCTCGGCATGGATAGAGCCGTTCCAGGAGTTGCCGCCCTGGCGCTCGGTTTCATAAACCGGAGTGCGGCTTCGCTCGCGTTTGGGAACTTCGGGCATCCCGTAATCGGAATAGACATCAATGAAACCGGGTAAGATCACTTTGCCCTGCAAATCGACCGCATAGGCGTCTTTTGGAGGGGCTAAATTGGCGCCAACCTGAGATACCAGTTGATCGCGAACAACTAGGGTTCCGTGTTCGATCACCTGATCCCATGACACATAGATCACGGCGTTGGTAAAGGCAATAGCCTGGTTTTTGTTTTCCCTCAAGCCAAGTTGCATATCCACTTGTGCCAAGGCGCTGAGACAGAAAAGGAAGGGTATGAGTTTGCACATGACGCCAGTGATAACTCATAACTCCAATTGTTACAAGCTTAAGAATAAACCTCCGCCAATTTCAGCACGTCTCGTCGCACTCTCTGAAGGCAAAACCCACGCGACAGTCTACATCCAACAATCAACGAACGTGACCGATCTCGCCCATAACCGGCAACGCCAAATCAAATTCCCCTCCATTGGATGGGTGGCTGGCGAAGCAAGACGGGTGCCTTATTCCCCTCTCGCGGAGGGGTGGCTGGCGCAGCCAGACGGGGTGGTTGTTCCCTCAAACAAAGAACTCGGAAAAAGCCACCGATTACACCAGTATCACACGTTACCACGTGCAAGGCCATCACCGCTCAGTGCGTCAACAGGTTTCTATAGAAGAGCCTAAAGAACCACGAATGCACACCAATGAACACAAATAGCCCGCTACATGGGCCGAAGGCTTTGGAGTGCGCTTGCGACACGAGCAAAGCGAGTGAGCCAGCGCTGTGAGGAAACCTTCCTTCTCGCGGAGGGGCGGCTAACAAAGCCGGACGGGTGCCTTATTCCCCTCTCGCGGAGGGGTGGCTGGCGAAGCAAGACGGGTGCCTTATTCCCCTCTCGCGGAGGGGTGGCTGGCGCAGCCAGACGGGGTGGTTGTACCCTCAAACAAAGAACTCGGAAAAAGCCACCGATTACACCAGTTTCACACGTTACCACGTGCAAGGCCATCACCGCTCAATGCGTGAACTGGTTTGCCTTTTCAAAAGTCAAAACAGGGGTGATTAGGGGGACATATCACGAGGAAGGGTTAGGGGGACATATCACGTGGAAGTGGTTCTATAACTCATTTTTTGTAATTTCTTGCGACCACGCCACCAATTTTCGCCCCTTTGTTGTCCGGTCCGCTTAGGATTTTGCCTTTCGCTGGAAATCTGCTCGTGGAAATCTAGGGCTGGCTATCGCCAACACGGCGGTCAATGCCCTTTGCTTTGCTCATATGAACTTTTAAGGGCACCACGG
>JAGQSC010000044.1 GCA_020439745.1 Acidobacteriota bacterium
AGAAACTGACACCTGACTTCTGACCACTGACCACTGACCTCTGAGCTCTGAGCTCTGACCACTGTAATGGTCACCCATGCACCAAAACGCGCCTATTCAGGCCCAGTCAAGATTAAGGCTGGGATCCGTGCTATCCATCGATTAGACACTCTAGGATCGATGGGACTGATGGCACGAGGCATGGCGACTGAGTGCTGGTAGCGGGCCGCTGGAAACTGCTAAGCTCTCGGCATGGAAGATTCGGAACTATCCGCCTTTTGTGTCTATCTACAATTCGAAAGGCGGCTATCGGAGCATACAACATCAGCCTACCGTAGTGACTTGATGGCCATCCGCGAATTCAGCCAGAAGCCGCTCATTCAATTGGAAGACGCGGATATTCGTGCGTATTTGGCCTCTATCCACGAGATGAAATCAAGCAGCCAGGCCCGAAAAATGAGTGCCTTGAGGCAGTTTTTTAGACATTGTGTCAAAAAGGGACGGTTGGAACGCAGTCCCATGGACAGTATCCAACGACCGAAAACAGGCCAGCGTCTTCCTAAGACCCTTTCCCAAGGTCAGGTGGAGTCTCTTCTGACAGCACCTGACGTAAGCACACCGTTGGGGTTGAGGGACCGATGCATGCTGGAAGTGATGTATGCTTCAGGATTGCGGGTCTCCGAACTCGTAGGTCTCAGGCTTTCTCAATTGCGTATGGATCCAGGATTCTTGTTGGCCTATGGGAAAGGCAAAAAGGAGCGCGCAGTGCCTCTGGGTCGCACGGCAGTTTCATGGATGGAGAGATACTTGGCAAATAGTCGACCGGCCCTGTTGCATCACGTCGTGGATACGGTCTTTTTGAATCGTTTTGGGGTGGGTATGACGCGCCAAGCATTCTGGAAAATCGTCAAGAAATACGCGTTGACAGTGGGTATCGATCGAAGCAGGGTTTCCCCTCATGTCATTCGACATTCGTTTGCAACCCATCTTCTGAATCATGGTGCGGACTTGCGCGCGATTCAGATGATGCTGGGGCACAGTGATATGAGTACGACTCAGATATACACAGCCGTATCCCGGGAACGACTGAAAGCGATTCATGCGCAGTATCACCCTCTAGAAGGCACAACCTAGTCTTGAATTGAGGCGCGCGCATATTCGTGCAACGGTTCTGATTGCATGGCAGCGGCCGTGACGGGGTAATGGTGGTCTCGAAGGATCTTAGGGGTTTCCAAAAGGGCAAAGGTAACGGCTTTATTCAGATATGGAGGGAGTTCGTTCAATGCGTCCGTTTCAAGGAGCAATTGAATCTTGAGGGTTCCATCCGGGGGGAGGGCGGCTCTGGGCGCAAAGGCGATGAAACCGCGATCTATGGCCACGGGCACCCAAAGCGGGTCTCCATTGAAAAGGTCGATCCATCGCCGGTCCCAAATATTCAGGATGGCCAGATCACAACCCTTTTTCTCCAATAGGCGGGCATTTCCTGCCGCCAAGGATCGGTTATAGGTGTCAAGTGTCGATCCGCTATGAGGCGCATAGAACCCGTCAATGAAAACCGGGATTCTGTGTTGCCATTTCCAGGAAAGGTATCCACCACTCCCCAAAGTCGTAAATGGTTTTGCGCTTGGGAAATTGGCCTCGATGTATGCGGGCATCTGAGATGAAAAGAACGGAGCAGGTCCCATACCTGGCTGGTGTGTGGGGTAAAAGCCGATGGACTTCGGGGCAAAAAACGCTGCCCATGTCACGTAGGGGATGAGGATCAGGAGGAATCCTAAACTCACCTTGGATAAAGTCTTCTGGTAGAACGCTCCGGCTTCAAAGATGGTCCAGGCCGAGATGAGTGCCGCAAAACCAATCGTTCGCACATATCCAAGTCCAAACAATGTGAAGGCCAGCCAAAACCAGACGGTTTGGTGTCTTAACTTGTGGCGATAAAGCCAAACAGCTACGGCTCCAATCAAAATCAGAACCCCTGAAAAGATGACGTGGCAATGCCGCAGGAATTCAAAGGGTGAAAGGAAATCGATGGATCCAAAGGTATTGTGAGCGCTGCGCCAAACCGTGTTGTTGAAAGCATGAGCAATTCTCATCGGGACGGACAAGGAACCCATGGTTTCAAAACCGGATTCAGTTCTGACAATCATGGACGAGTCCGTGGCCTTGAGTGCCACGTACGTAACAACCACTGTGGCCAAACACACGTACAGTCCGCCGATCACTCGGTTGCTGAACACGGGAAATGTGATCTGATACCTTGCAGTGACCATCAAAGCCAGGGCGACAACTACGAGCAGAAAAGCATGGATGGGCTGGACCGCAACCAGGGCTGTCGCCTGGAAGTTGGTCACAAGCGCAAAGGCTGTGGCGAAACACCAAGAAGAGATGGCGTGACATGGACCTTTGAGCGGGGCTCGGTCACGACTGCAATCGATGATTTGGCCAGCCACCAAAAAGGGTAAGGTACCGAGCACAATCAGGAAAGATCCATGGAACCAACTCCACGCTGCAACCAGGGGGACGACCAGATACCAATATCGAGCATCTTTCCCGGCCCGATGGATGATGACTAGGTAGACCGCAAGACCCAGAGCCCCAAAAACTGCGTTTCGCACCAAACTCAATTGATAGCTCGCCAGTACAGCAACAGCCACCAAAAGAACATGCGTGAAGTTGGCTCTCACGGCGCGACGCGAGATCACCAGGAACAGACTAAGCAAACACACCAGAACGATGAACTGAGGACCTACTAATCCGGCCATGCGAAAAGACATCGCAAATAAGGCATCGCTGGCGTAATGGCTGGCTGCGACGGTATCCGGATTGCCAGCAATGTCTGAAAAGTAAAATTCGGTCCAGTCTGGAGGGTATTGTCCATCCAGGATGGACGTGCCGATTTGCAGGTGCCACCAAAGATCGATGTCGTCGATCTTGCGAACGGCAATGATCGCCGTCATCCAAAGTGTGACGAAGATCATGGTATATTTGGCGGGGTTTGTTAGTTTGATGATGGTTGTATGCGTCTCGTCTAAGTCTCTGAGTTCGGTATCTTAACGGTTCGCAAAAAAATAATGAACTTATGAGATGAATTCTCTTCGAGACAGTCTATTTCAAATAGGGAGTATCTGTGCGGATTTTTGCCTTGATTATGTGTGTAACCTCTTGCTTGATGGCGCAGGATCAGATGAACCTTGCCAGTGGAGCAGGAGAAGTGGGTGAAGATATTCTCTTGGGTTTGTCCATCCGAGACATCGTAGGAACGGAAATCGACACGGGTGGTGAAGACAACTATGCCGCGTTTTCCATTCGACTCAGTTTTGACCCCACTTTGGTCGACGAAGCCTCATTTGAGTGGGCTGGTCTAAGCAGCCCGCCATTTTTGTGGGATTTCTGGACACCGGTTGTAGATGCGAATGCCGGTTTTGCGAATCTTTATGTGTCGTTCAACCCGATCATACCTTTGAATCTTGGCGCACCGGCCCCCGGAGACTTGGTGGCGAATTTGCGCATTAGACCGTCTGCAGCGGCAGCTGGTCAGACGATTACCTTTGCCATTGCAGATCAAGCCAACACCTATCTTCAGGATGGGTCTGGATTCGTGGAACTGCACGAACCCGAAATCACCATCAATCTAGGTACCATCTCAGTCGCAGCCGCGGCAGGCGGACCGGTCATCAATTCTTTCACGGCGTCACCCATTGATGTGTTTCCAGGTGAGGTTTCCACCTTAAGTTGGCAGGTCACGGACGCCGACAACGTGTCTATTGATCAGGGTGTTGGGCCGGTGTCTACAACCAGTGGTTCGGTCAACGTAACACCCATGATGACCACGGTGTACACACTAACTGCAACCAATGGATCGGGCTCATCGACGAGAGCCGTGCAGGTGATGGCGAAGCCGCCCGTGATCAACTCGTTTCTTGTGGCGCCAGCCTCAATCGTTTCTGGGAACAGTGCTACGTTGAGCTGGACTGTGAATCATGCGGATACGATCAGTATCGATCAAGGTATTGGTGTCGTGGCGTCCAACGGCTCCATGCAGGTGTCACCCACTTCCACAACCACCTACACGCTGACGGCGGTGAACACAGCTGGTCAAGTCACCAATACAACAACACTGGTGGTCACAGGCGGATTCGATCCACCTACCATTAACTCTTTCACGGCCACGCCCAGTTCCATTAGTGCGGGTAACAGCTCAACGCTGCAGTGGAATGTCACCAACGCCAATACGGTGACCATAGATCAAAGTATCGGGGACGTGATGCCTTCAGGCTCTCGAAGCGTTCAGCCCGTGGCCAACACCACGTATACGTTGGTGGCGACCAATGGATTTGGTACCCGTAGCGCGACAGTCACCGTGACCGTCGTTTCGGGCGTGCGCATCGTATCATTTACAGCCGAACCTGACTCGTTGAGGCGGGGCGAGAAAAGTACATTGACGTGGAATACGACCGGTGCGGTAAGCGTGGTGCTCAATCCTGGCAACATGACGGTACCCTTGAATGGCACCATGGACGTGATGCCCGAAGAGACGACGGAGTATTCGATCAAGGCAACCGGATCGCAGGGTCAGTTTACAAGTGCCGTTCGGCTTGTCAGTGTGTTCGATACCGACATTGAATTGACCCTAGATGAAGATGAGTTGGATTTTGGTGAATTGACCGAGTCGCTTACGGTTGACTTGTCGGTGAATAATGTTTCCGCCATCGACTTTACGGTGACCAAGAAGCCTGACTGGTTGACGTTGAACCCTGAGGAAGGTGTGATCGGCGAATTACCTGTTCGCATAACCGTGGTACCCGACCGAAAGGAAATGTACCCGGGTCAACGCCTTTCCGCAGAAGTCGAGTTCTCCGCAGCTGGCGTACCTCCAGTGAGTCTGTTTGTAGATGTGGCCAAACGAGAGCAGCCAGAACGGGGCGTTAGTCTGTTTTTTCCCGGTGTGGTGGTGGACGGCGATCATCAGAGTGTCATCCGACTGGTAAATGCCGATCAAACGACAGGTAAGCTAGACATCCAGATCTTTAATCAATATGGCGAATTGGAATCGATGACGCGCAACATCCATTTCCCGCCCAATGGTAGTTATCAGCGCGAACTTCCCGTGATGGAAACCGATACGGGTTGGGTCGTGGTGACGGCCAATTTCTCGGATGGAGAGCCTGGGCTGAGAAAAGTACATGGAATCCTGGTGACTCGTACGCTTGATGGTGAAGAAATTGTGGCGACATCCCCCACCCGCATGGCTCAGGAGACTCTTTTTGTGCCCCACATTGCCAAGGATCCGAGTTTCTACACGCAATCATCCATTAGTAACCTGAGTCCCGAAGCAGTGATGGATTTTGAATCACCTCAGATTGGGACGCTCATGGTGGGTGATGCCGATAATGGCGAGCAATTGAATTTCGATTTCCGCACTTTGATGGGCGGCACAATCACCGGCCCTGGTTGGGGTGAGTTGGTGCTGGACAATAATCGACCGCGCATGGCGGGTATCGAAGTATTTGGGCGCGAAAAGTCCACCGGATTACGGCAAGCTGTGGGTGTGGCGTTGGATGGAGAGGCGGGCAACGATTTGATCTTCGCGCACATCGCCAAGGACGTCGCTAACTTCTGGACGGGTGTGGTCATTATCAACTCGAGCAATCAGGAATCCATGGTTTCCATCACAAGTACCGATTCAACGGGACAACTGATTGGGACCTTCGAAGAAACATATGCGCCATTTGAGAAAAAGACGTATCTGGTCACCGCCAGCTCGGTTCCGTTTGGGACCGATTCAGCTTGGGTGCGGGTGCAGTCCAGTGCGCCATTGGTGGGCTATGAACTATTCGGTACCTATGACGATCGGTTCGCGGGCTTCGAAAGTGTTCGTGCATTGGCCACATCGTGCGCGGTATCGCATTTGGAAGATACGGTGACGTCGGGCGGCTGGACTGGTTTGGCGATTGTCAATCCGAACCAAGAATCGGCGACACTCACCTTAACGCTGAACTCCCGTTTGGGGGTTCAAAAAGAAACAACAACCCAGCAGGTGACCGCGGGCAACAAACTCGTCGCGCTTGCAAGCAACCTGTTCACGTCGAATTTCGAAGCGGGTGACTGGATTCTGGTGCATTCGGATTTGCCAGTGGCGGGGTTCGAACTGTTTGGCTATGAACGAAAAACTTTGGCTGCGGTCTTAATCAACCTGGAATAAAGCGATGGGATTGATTAAAATGCTGTGGTTTAATTCAAAAAAATGAAAATTGTGCCTTATGAAAGGGGATTCACGATGAGAAAGAGCTTTATGGTAATTGCATTGGCCGCTCTGGCATCTTTGGCGTTTGCCGCCAATGATCTTCGGCTGGTGTCTGCGTCAACCAACGCGGGTCATACGGATGACCACAACATTAATATCGCTGCTTACGCAAATGGAGACACGTTTGTGGTTGAAGTGTGGTTGATGGACTTTGACTTCACGCTGGCTGGTGCCGAATTTCTGGTGCGCTATCCGACGTACTTGACCCTGATGGAAGACACCGATGCGGCATTCCAGGATGGCAATGCGCCTGTTAAAGCGGACCTAACGGCTACAGGCTGGGATTCAACCAACATTCAGATCCTGGCTGCCAACGCGGGTGGTATGCAAACTGCCGCTCAAGTCAGCAACGGCTTTGGCCGTGTTCGCGTGGGTTACCTGGTTACTGTGACGGGTGACCGTATCACGGGTGACGGAACCACTGATATTCGTTTGGGCACTTTGGAATTCCAGGTCAACCGTGCAGCAGCTTCTTGTGTGACTACCTCAGCAGACGTCCGTTTGATCGCATGTACTGGTAGCTCAGACTGTCAGATCTTTGCAGACGAGACCGCTTCTGCCGTAGCCACCAATGGCGCACCTGCGGACATCATCGTTTCACTGAACAACGGTGGGGCTTACGGCGTCAAAGGCGACGTGAACAGCAGCGGTGGCGCAACCACGGGTGATGTGGTTCCCCTGATCAACTGCACCAACGGTGTGGGTGCTTGCCCTCCCGACAGCATTGGTCCTAACACCCATCCCGACCGCTTGGTACTGACCGATGTCAACTGTTCCGGCACGGAAACGACCGCCGACATCGTGCCCTTGATCAATATCACCAACGGTATTGCATCTCGCCGTGGTAACAAAGGTCCCATCGACACCTATGCACTGACTGCCAGCAAAGGTCAGCTGCTGATCAACAACGAAGGCGTTGCTGCTTCAGCGGCATCTGTCGAGTTGGCCATTGATGGCGCCATGGGCCTGGAAATCGCTCCTTTGAGCGATGCAGACAAAGCCAATGGCTGGTACTTGGCCGGTCAATTGATTCCGGATGCGGGTGTCTACAAAATCACCCTGGCCAATGTGGCCGGTGGCGATGCGGTACTACCCAACGTGTCATTGACTTACAACGTCACTGGTGAAAACGCGAAAATCGGCATCAACGCAACTGAGTACATTGCATCTGACTTGCGCGACCTGGGTTATGTACCCCTGGTTGAGGACTTCGCTGGTGCCCGCGGTGGCATCCGCGCCCAGTAATTCGTCACCAGTTCGGAGACAAAATCCGGCCTTTTCCCGGCTCGAAAATTGCATGAGAGCCGGGGAAAGCCGGATACAAGCTTGGAAAATAATCGTTTCTGATCACGAATAAGGGTTTACTCCTTAGAATTGCGTCCCTATAATGGTGACGAACTTTTAAGGATCACTGAATCGCATTAATAGGATTAACATTTTTTGATATGGTGGTACTCGGGATGAAAATGATAAAAAGCTTCTTTTTGACGGCTGTGTTGGCATTGGGCGCTTTGAGCGTTCGCGCACAGTCTGTTGAACTCATTATTGGAGATTTGGATCTCGATCCGGCTCAGTTTGCGGCCGCAGGTGGTTGTATCCAAATTCCCATCTATGCAAATGACCAAGCGTCGGGCACTGCGATCGACTCTATTACATTCACACTGCAGATTACAGGCGACACGGGTGTAGTTAGCGGTGCACTGTCGCAGGGCATGATCGTACCGGATGCGTTCCTCGGAACCATCGCAGGTGCGCAACCGGGGATCAGAAACCCGGCAGAAGATTTGACGGCCTTGTTTGGCGCACCAACACCAGCTTGTTCGTTTGAATACAACCAAGCAACAGAAGGGCAAGGTCCTGCCATGGATTTCGCTCCTGGTGCGAACCCGTCGGGTTTCTCTTGGACTGTAAACAACGATTTCAACTCCATGGCGTGGAAACGCGGTTTTGCGTCTCCTCCCGCGGGACAGTTCCCGATGACGACAGACGGAAACAATCAATTGATCGGTATTCTTGAGATCCCAATCATCATGGGTCCCGCAGCCTCTCAATTGATCATTTCTGCGGTTCCTGATTTTGCGGGTGGCGCAGGCGATGACCTCAACAGCTTTACAACGGCTGCTGGTGTGGCTGACTTCGTTCTGCCCGCGGGTTATGAAGGTGTGGTCAATATCGTAGGCACTCCGGATTGTTCCGGTGCGACGGTAGCTGACAACCAGGGCCCAGGTAATGGCGTCACAATCAGTGCCAACTACATCGACCCAATGGCTGGCGGCTTCGGCGGCGACATCACAATCACTGCTAACCATGATGCAACTGCCACAGAAATCGTCGTAAGCGGCTCTGATGGCTATATGGGTACTTTCCCAGCTGGCGGCGTTTCGACGATGATTTCGTTGGATACGACAAACGACGGCACACCACTGCCCACCAACGCGTCAACGGTATACACCATGACGCCGCGATTCGAGTTCCCACCCATGTCCGGTACCTTTGTTTCTGGTACACCATGTATGGTGACGGTGAACTGGGCGAACCCGACCTGCTCCGTTGTCTTTGACACCCTGCCAGTAACTGGCGGCTCTACCAACGTAGATGTCATGTTGAGCAACGTAGTATTTGATGGTGGCAATACGCGGTTCGCGTTATTGACTTCGACCGCAGCAAACTGGGGTGGCGATATCAACTTGAATGCGCCTACCAGTGTGGTGGGTAACGTGCTGACTTATGACAACGCCTACTCCATCGCAAGCATCAATGCCGGCGATGTCGGCAGCTACTCCGTCACGAACTTCGCTGGTCCGGCAGGTACGGTAGCTCCTGGCTGCTCTACCTTCCTCGGTTTGATGTGTCCCACATTCAACACGCAATGTGACCCGGGTAACATCAACGGCGGAACACCGGTACAAAACGGCGGCGTGTTGACGGTAACGCTGGATGCCAACGACGTAGCGACTTGGGATGTGACCTATAACGGTGTAACCGATGCAGGTCTCGCTCCTGCGGCTTCGCCCTATGCGCACTCACAAGCCATTACGGCACTCGCAACAACGGTTACAGTCCAAATCAACGGCTTCGACTCCGCAGGCGCACCTTGTAACGACTCTGTGGTTTGTACCCTGGACTTTGAAGCACCCACGTGCTCCAACCTGGTTCAAACGCCTGACACGAGTGTGACACCTGCGAACCCTGGTGACATGATTACATTGACCATGGACACCACCAACGCATTGACGGTGACCTACGATGACGGTACGGGCCCTGTGGCCATGACCGCAACCGGTGGCGCACCTGAAACAACCTACATGAACTCTTGGACTGCAACCTATTCAGCATTCTTCCCGACCACCATCACAGTGACGGTCACGAACGCTGACGGTGAGACGACCACTTGCATGACGTTCATCGACGTCAACTGCAACGCCTCATTCGTAGGTGGCGCACCTGCAGTAGGTACGATCGGAACTCTGATGATTCAAGGTATTGGCGCTGTGGCTCCAGGCCTTGACTACGACATCTATTACTCCGATAACTGTGGCCTAATGCCTGGTGATGATCTGGCTGGTTTGGCGACCTTCGCGGGTACCATCAACCTAACAGGTGCTGGCATTGTTCAAGGTTCCGGTCCTGCAGGACACGTGATTCAGCCAGATGTCTGCTACTACGTGACTTGCGACGGTTCCACGTTCATCCTGGATGCACTGGGTCAACGCACCGTACCAACCCTCGGCGAGTGGGGTCTGATGATCTTCGCTCTGTTGCTGATGGGTGGCGGCGTGATCTACATGCGTCGTGGACGCCAACTGTAACGAGACCAAAATCTCACGTACAAAGGGCGGCTTTCGAGCCGCCCTTTTTTTTTGGACAAACCATCGTTTCCGCGATGTCAGACCGTGAAGTTTGGCTAGTTTGGAGGACAAACCCTGACGACGGCCCTGTTGATTTCCTCGGTTTTGTTGCATGAGTCAGAATGGGCTTCTTTTGATACGACATTGGCGGTGGACCGTACCAACTTTGAGCCGCTGCTGCTTGAGGGATACGCGGTGTCGGGAAATACACGTGCCTCTATTAATCCGGTGATTTTTGCGAATGGTTGTGTGTCTTTGAAGCTCCCTGCCCACGGAATGGCTTGGATCAAATTCGCGTATCGGGGTATGGACCCAGTCAACCTGTCTTTAGAGGTCGAGGACTTGGTTTGTTACCGTTCCGAGATCCTGTTTTGTCCGGTGGGGCTCGACTCACGGTTGACGCCTATCTAGAACATGGGACTGTGGACCGCACTCGATCATTTCCGTACATTTCAAAGGCAGATTGAGGAGGGTAGCGAGACAGAAGGGGCGAATGGCATTTTTGGGCCTAATGTGCTCTTTCAATCGCTATCTTCAGTGAGGCTACCGCACATCATGCGAAGCGATGTTGATCGCATGTTAGGGGAACCATCGGACGTATTCGATCCGAAGTGGGAGATTAAGACTGCGGTGGACGGCGGCGTCTATTCAATGGGGATCGACTGGCATATCATCGACCAATACGCCCGAGCGACTTGTAGCGAGGACGATTGGCCATGCCGCGTGAAGGTGCAATTGAACCATCTTGACCTTTTTTGTGATGCAGGAGATCGTGCCAAATTGCTTGGATTCTGTGCAGCAAAGTTATTTGAGATGCGTGAAGAGAACAAAGGGTCAGCGCTGATGAGGCGTTTGGAGATGGAGCATCTCGATCGTGTTCATACTGCATTTGCAGTAGGAACATTGATCCATGCAGAGTGAAAGACATTCGTGCCGCTGGAAACCCTAGAGCTGTGAACGAATTAATGGTGAATATTTGGCGAGTAGTTCGTCGTCTGTCAATGCGTGAGAAGTTCGGCGTCTGCGCATGAGCAGTAGAGCGGCAACGACACCCAAAAGTATGAGGATCGCAGGGCTTGCCCATGCCAGATAACCCAGGCCATCACGATCTGGAATAGTAAACGTGACATGTTTTTTTTCCGGACCAAAGGTCAGTCCTTCGAGTTGGTCGAATATGGCCGATTCCTTGTCACCGGCCAGAATGCGGGCCTCAACAAAGTCACGGATTTCAAATGCCCACTGACTTTCGTGAAACGCCACCGGAATCATGTTGTTACAGCAAGGAGCCGCTACCGATTGGGTGATCTTGTGGTAGAGCTTTTTTTGTTTGGGCGACAGTGCCTCGCTTTGGCCCCAAAGCGGTAAGATGAAAAAGAAAATAAGCAAGCCACGCATCGCAACCTCCACGAAGGTCCATTATAATCATGAAACCCACTAGCTGATAGGAGTCGCCGTGCTGACTTGCTTGATATTTTTCTGTTTGGCCCAAGATCTGGAACAAATGATGTCCGATCCAATATGGATGGGCCCATTGGCTCAAGAAATCAAAGCTGGACTTGATCAATCGTCCATTGTCGTTCGCACGCAAGCCGATTTGGAGTCAACCGATGCTTGGATCCGCGTTTCTTGGGATGGGACCACCGAACCTTTAGATCGTGCTGCCCTAGATATTCATGTGGAAGGCAGGTTTGATGGGGATTCTCTGCAAGCGGTCCAGGTGGGTGATGCACTATGGCTGAAAACCATCGATGGATATCGTCCGTTGATGGAGGGTCAAGGACGATGGCAGTGGTTGGGAAGGGCCGGAAAGAAATTTGTTTATCGCTCGGGCACAACCCTTTGGGCTTTTGATCCCAACGATGGTTCTCATGTTCAGATTGTTGTCTTTGAATCGGCGGACGAAGAAGTTGCGCCAACAGGTTGGGCTGCTGATGAGGAAAGTGGCTTGATCGATTATGTCCGATTCACCAAGGACCGGATCAAGCGCAATAGCGACACGGTTGTTAGGCACGGTGGCATCGCGCAGTGTAAGCCAACCCTCATTGGCAAGGACCATGTGATTGGAGCCATGGGGTATCGCGAGGACGATAACTTGATGTGTGGCGTGAGTTCCGATCTTTCGCTTGCGTATGTCGTGGCAAAGCCTAAGGATGAGGGGCAACCCACCAAGTTCGCCCAATTTATCAATGAAGAGGCGGCTGTAAAAGCACTTGATGCACGCCCAACGGTAGGCTACGACGAGTCTCCTTGGCGCTTGGGACTGGTATCACTGGGAGAAAACAAGACAACTTGGGTGGACTTCAGCGGTCTGCCTGATTTGAAGATTCCTCGACGAGCACGTATCCAAAAACCGGAAGCTCCCTTAGGTGATCCGAGGCCCATCTTCATGGCGCCCGGAGGTTTTGCAAAGGGATCTCACGAGTTGTTGGTGACCGTGATGACGACTGACTACAAAGACCGGTGGATTGTTTTGGTGAATGGCGACGATGGGAGTTATCGGGTTTTGCATCATCATGTGGACGAGGCTTGGCTGCAGTATTACCTGCGGACTGTCGATCACTCCGATACGGTAACGGCGCGGGCTTTTTGGTGCGATGACAATGAAGTTGCTTTTCTTAGTGACGAACAAGGCTACCAAAACCTTTTTGCTATTAACACAAGTGACTTGAAGCTTCGTGTGGTGGTTGGTGGCTCGTTTGAGGTCTATTCTCCTTACAAACGCAATGGCCACTGGTACTTCCATGCCAACGTTACGCACCCGGGCGTTCGACACTTTTATCGACTCAAGTCCGACGAATTAGAACGGTTGACCGAAGGGGATGGATTACACGATGCATTTTTTGTGGGTTCCCGAATGGTTGACCTTGCCAGCGAGGCAAATCGCCCACCATACATTAAGGTTTTTGAGAACGGAGCATGGCACGAGCTTTACGATGGACGCAGTGATGCATTCAAAAGTATCTCGTGGCTTATGCCTGAGTACGTGACCTACCCAAACAACGCAGGACAGGCAGTCTATGCCCGTCTATATCGACCTGAAAACAGCAATGGTGCAGGCGTTTTGTTTATTCACGGGGCTGGGTATTTACAGAATGCTCATAAGGGTTGGAGTGACTACTTCCGAGAGTATATGTTTCACAACTTGTTGGTGAAACGGGGATTCACAGTGCTGGACTGTGACTATCGCGCTTCGGCTGGATATGGACGCGAATGGCGCACCGCCATCTATCGTCATATGGGTGCATCGGATCTTGACGATGTCTTAAGTGGACATGCTTATCTCGTGGAAAAGGGACTCAAGTCCGATCGAATCGGTGTTTATGGAGGGTCCTATGGCGGATTTCTCACCTTGATGGCTATGTTCAAGAATGCGGGGACGTTTGCTTGTGGTGCAGCTTTGCGACCTGTGACCGATTGGGCCTATTACAATCATTGGTATACGTCGCGCATCCTGAATACGCCAAAAACGGACCCTGAAGCCTATCGACGAAGTTCTCCGATCTATTTCGCAGATGGCTTACAGGGAGAGCTCATCATTTGTCACGGTATGGTCGATGACAATGTTCAGTTCCAAGACTCCGTGAGATTGGCGCAGCGGTTGATAGAGTTGAAGAAGACAGGTTGGAGTTTGCATGGGTTTCCGGTGGAACCTCATGGATTTGTGATGCCTGAATCCTGGTTAAATGAATACCGTAGAATCATGGAGCTGTTTGAGTCCAATCTGGTGGATTGACTACACCAAATGAGCTGCTTATTCGTCTTAAGGCTTCGAGGTGAGATTTGTGATTGATGTGCAACAACTCAGCTTCCGACATCGTGACGATCTGCCTTTGCTATTTGAAGGGTTTGATCTGACCGTTGATAGGGGTAGTAAAGTCGCCGTTCAAGGTGCATCGGGGATTGGGAAAACGACGTTGATCTATATCCTGGCCGGACTTTTGCCGCCATCTAGCGGCAAGATTCTCATGCGCGATTTTGAACTCACCCGTAAAAGAGAACGTGAGATCACAGCCTTTCGTAATCGCCATGTGGGTGTGATCTTCCAAGAATACAATCTGTTGAATCAACTTACCGTGGAAGAGAACCTCAAATTGAGATTAGCCATTGCTGGCGTTAAGCGTTCAGATGACGAGATGAAGCAGCAGTTGGACCGAGTGGGCTTAGCCGATCTTTTTGGTCGACCCGTTTCGTCGCTAAGTGGTGGACAACAACAACGCGTTGCATTGGTGCGCGCTTTAGTTGCCGACCCGGAGATCATTTTGGCTGATGAACCCACCGGCAACCTGGATGATCAATCAGCAGCCTACATCATTGACGTGCTGATGCAGGGGACCGACAGCACGGTCCTCATCGCAAGTCATGACGCTCGCCTATTGGCGGTGGCCGAACGAAGGCTAGATTTCCTATCATTATGTGGACAACATGAAACAGTGGTTCATTGAGCTAGACCTGCTCAATCGCGGGTCACGTAGAACTTTTTTGTTTGCCCATTTGGGCATCTTTTTGCTGTGTTTCCTATTCACAGTCGCATATGTGTTGGGCTCAAATGTTGTCTCGTTTGTCAAAAAGAACTTGATTGGATCACTACCACAACACGAGTTGCTGGTTGAGGTCAAGAAAGTTGAAATGGCCATGTTTCGCATGGATGCACCCGACGCCAACAAGCTGACGCCTGAATCGCTTGAGACCATGAAACATCTGAAGGGCGTGACAGCCGTGCTTCCAATCAAATACGCAACTGCCCCTGTTGCCGTGGAAGGCAGCTTCTTGGGCCAACAGTTCGGGTCCAAAATGGTACTGCAAGGGTTTGATCCGCGCTGGTTGGAAACCGAATTTGAGTTGGATAAACTTACTTGGCAGCCTGGCAAAGAAATTCCGGTCGTGATCAACAGTCAAATCCTCGCGATCTACAACAATGGGTTCGCAAAGGCCGCGGGGTACCCTGAGCTTTCTGCTGCAGCCATCATCAATCAAAAATTCACGATAGCTGTCGGTGACGAGCAGCGTGGTGTTTCTCGAATGAAGGCTAGGGTGGTGGGTTTATCCACCAAGGTGGGGTTAGGCGTCTGTATCCCTAACTCGGCGCTAGAAGCACTTCATGAGCCGTTTCAGGGGACAGCACCTGTTCCTGTCCAGGCTGTGTTACGCGTGGGTCAGATAGCCGATGTGGATGCAGTGAAGGCAGCCGTCGATGAGCTTGGCTTTTTTGTGGTCGAACCGCCTGCGCTTGTCAAAGCCATCAATCGAACGGCAAGCATTGGAGCGGCGTTTGGATGGTTTGGCGCCATTTTGTTGATGGTGATTGCCATTTCCTACCTGAATCAAACGGTAAAGATGCTTTTTTATTTGAAACGTGGGGATTACGCTATGTGTCGTGCGATGGGCATGGATCGAATGCGGTTAAGGGGTCTCCTTATCTCAGAAATGCTCTTGTGGGTTGGTATTGATGTGGCCCTGGCAAGTTCTTTTGGGATTATTTGCGTGCGTATTATTCACAAAACCTATATCCAAGAAACGCTTTTGCGATTGACGGGCTTTGCGATGGAGATCCAGGTTCCCGTCGAACGTTTGGCGATTTTTGCTCTTGCTTTGTTGGTGGCAAGTGCTGCCTCTTTGATGCCACGCATCTATTTTGATACCCGTCGTTATGTGGGTGCTGCACTAAAGGCGCGGTAAGGGGTCAGCGCAGCTCTAGTGCTAAGTCCCTTATGGTTTTGATTTGGTCGCGTAGCGAGGCTGCTTGTTCGAACTCCAGTGCCTCTGCATGAGCAAACATTTCTTTTTCCAACTTAGCGATTTCCTTATATGCCAATTCACGACTCTTGATATTGGGGCGTTCGTCGATGGTCCTGGACGTCCCGTAATCCTTTTCAAAGAACTGGGACATGGGATCGTGAAGTCGGCGTACTACCGACTGAGGGGTAATGCCGTTTTCCTCGTTATAAGCTAACTGTATGCGTCTGCGTCTTTCCGTCTCGTCAATTGTGATCTGCATGGCGTCAGAAACGCGATCGGCATACATGATGACCGTTCCGTCCACGTTGCGGGCAGCGCGACCTACGGTCTGAATCAGAGAACGAGCGGACCGTAAGTATCCCTCTTTGTCGGCATCAAGAATGGCCACCAGTGACACTTCGGGTAGATCCAATCCTTCCCTCAAGAGGTTTACACCCACCAACACATCGAATAGTCCCCGTCTCAGATTCTGAAGAATCTCAAGTCGCTCCAAGGTGTCAATTTCAGAATGGAGGTAGGCCACTTTAAGTCCCTGGGCGCGTATGTACTCACTCAAGTCTTCAGACATACGTTTGGTGAGCGTAGTTACCAGCGTGCGCTGGTTGCGGTCGATCCGTCTGCGTATCTCCATTAAGAGATCATCAATCTGGCCACGGCTCGTTCGAACATCAATCATCGGATCCGTCAGTCCCGTAGGTCTGATCAGCTGTTCAATCACATGACCATCAGCCAATGTGCGCTCCACATCACCCGGCGTCGCTGACACATAAAGCGTCTGATGGGTTCGAGCGCGAAACTCGTCCATCGTCAGCGGTCGGTTGTCCAGAGCTGAAGGCAACCTAAACCCAAAATCGACCAGATTCTGCTTGCGAGAACGATCACCTCGGTACATGCCTCCAATTTGTGGCAAGGTCACGTGACTTTCGTCCAGGAACAGCAAGAAGTCTTCAGGAAAATAATCCATAAGGGTCGATGGGGGGCTTCCAACAGGTCTGCCTTCCAAGTGCCGCGAATAGTTTTCGATCCCATGACAAAATCCAGTTTCGGCCAACATCTCCAAATCGAATTGAGTTCGTTGCGAAAGCCGTTGAGCTTCTAAGAGCTTGCCCTCGTCGTGTAACTCTTTGACGCGGGCATCCATCTCTTCGCGGATGAATTCTATGGCTTGTGCCAATCGTTCTTGAGGTGTCACGAAGTGGGTTGATGGAAAGATATTCAGCTCACCGCGAGACTCGAAAACTTCACCGGTCAATGGGTCGAAACATTCGATCAAATCGATTTCGTCGCCGAACATTTCGATGCGATAAGCGCGATCTTCATACCCGGGAAACACTTCAATCGTGTCACCCTGGGCTCTAAATGAACCGGGATAAAAGGCGCTCATGTTGCGCTGGTACTGTATGGCCACCAAGTCTCGCAAGATCTGCTGACGATCAATTTCTTGTCCGAGCGCCAGGCGGACGCTCATTTCGGTAAAGAATTCGGGCGATCCCAGACCATAGATACATGATACGGATGCTACGATCACCACGTCCCTACGCTCAACCAAAGACCGGGTAGCGCTGAGTCGTAGCTTCTCAATGTCTTTGTTGATGGTCGCTTCCTTTTCAATGTAGGTATCGGAAGACGCCACATAGGCCTCAGGCTGATAGTAGTCGTAGTAACTCACAAAGTATTCGACCGCGTTGTTGGGAAAAAAACCTTTGAACTCCTGGTACAGTTGGGCAGCTAGAGTTTTGTTGGGTGCCATGATCAGGGTCGGTCGATTGAGCGCCTCGATCACTTTGGCCATAGTAAATGTCTTACCGGATCCTGTGACACCCAATAAAACGGTATGACCGCGTGCCGATTGAATTGAAGCCGTGATCTGTTCAATCGCCTTGGGTTGATCGCCTTGGGGTTGAAACTCTGTCACCATTTGGAACGCGCGATGGCGCGTCATCTTATAGGTAACTCCTCAGCGCATAGGGACAAGCATCCATGACGACCGGAATACCGTACTTTTCAAGTCTCTTTTGGAATACCACATCTACGACCCCTTGCTGACACCATACCAGCTTGGGTTTCCATTTGAGCGCCAGAATCTCATTGGCCAGATCCTGAAGTGCAGAGCTATTCCTGAAGACTTGAATGATGTCCACTGCCTGACTGAGCTCACTTAGTCGACTTATGACGGTGATGCCGTTGGCCTTGTCTATGTATTTCGGGTTGATGCCCACCACCGGATTGCCCTCTTCAACCAGGTAACGGGTAATCCGGTTACTCACGCGTGTTGGCTTTTCAGAATAACCCACGACAGCCACAGAGGCCCGATTACGAAACAATCTCATACCTTCGGATACTGGTCCGAACATAGGCTAGTGGTCCTCCCGACTGGTCATTCTATCACGTTCTTGATTGGAACGGATTATGACCGCCTGTTACTGATATGCGATTTGAACTCTCGCACCTGTTCACCCTGGTAAACCTGGCGAGGTCGGCCGATTCGCGTGTCTTTTGATTGAATCATTTCACGCCACTGGGCAATCCAGCCTGGCAAACGACCCAAAGCAAACAGAACGGTGAACATTTCGACAGGGAAGCCCAATGCGCGATAGATGATGCCGCTATAAAAGTCCACGTTGGGGTATAGCTTACGTTCCACAAAGTAAGGATCTTCTAAAGCAGCTTCCTCAAGACGCTTTGCCGTTTCGAGAAGAGGATCACGAACGCCCATTTTCTTGAGGATGATGTCGCAGTACTTCTTGATGAGACGCGCACGTGGGTCAAAGTTCTTGTAGACGCGATGGCCAAACCCAAACAGACGGAAATCGCTGTCTTTTTCCTTGGCCATTTCGATGTATTTACTGACGTTGCCGTTGTCGGCCTGTATACGAGCAAGCATTTCCAGGACTTTCTGGTTCGCACCACCATGCAGCGGACCCCATAACGCACATATGCCTGAGGAAATGGATGCATACAAGTTTGCTTGAGAGCTGCCAACCATGCGCACGGTCGATGTGGAGCAGTTTTGCTCATGATCTGCATGAAGGATGAACAGCATGTCCAGCGCCTTGACCACGTCGGGGTCCATTTCGTAGTTCTCTGCAGGTACTGAGAAACACATGTTCAGGAAATTGGCAACATAGTTCAAATTATTGTTTGGGTAAATCGAGGGATGGCCAACAGAGCGCTTGTAAGAATACGCAGCAATCGTGGGCATCTTGGCTAACAGTCGGGCGATGTTCAAACGGCGGTCTTGGCTGGACAGTGGATTGAGTGTGTCTTGATAGAAAGTGGACATACTTGCCACCGCAGATGACAGGATAGCCATCGGATGCGCATCGCGTGGAAAGGCGTTGAAAAAGATACGCATATCCTCATGAAGCATTGTGTGCCGGGTAATCTGGTCATAAAAGTTATCGTACTGCTCCTGCGTGGGCAATTCGCCGTAAATCAACAAGTACGAAACTTCCAGAAAATCAGACTGCTCTGCGAGTTCTTCGATGGGATAGCCTCGATATCTGAGAATGCCCTTCTCGCCATCGATAAACGTGATCTTGCTTTCGCATGAGCCCGTGTTGACGAACCCATGGTCAATGGTGATCATGCCCGTTTGTTTTCGGAGACTTGAAATATCTATTGCCAGCTCGCCTTCAACACCCTCAAGAATGGGTAAAGTGATCGATTGATCGCGAAACTTAAGTTCAGCCGATTCCATGTATGTGCTCCTTGGGAAAATGCAGAGAGGCTTGTAACTAACCTTCAGCCAGCTAACGGCCGCTTTGAGGGGATTGACTTGGTATTCTCGGGCTCGTGTTTTGATTCAGTCCCACGCAACCCCTCTGTGGAAATTGTAGTTCATGGGGCTCTGCTTTTGAAGCACAAATCATTTTTGAGAGGCGTTGTTGAGGTCGCTGGATCGTCTGATAGGTAAACGTATATAATGGGTTTGTTATGGAGGAGACGCAGCTTGAATTGATGCAACTGATTGCATCCGGAAAAATCTCGCGAAATCGGAATTTTGACCGTTTTCGGGATGCGAGCGTTCGCGCTGCCAGACGGAGCTATGAACGGGTGCGTAAGCTGGTACATCTTCTCAGTTCGTGCAAGGATGAACTAGAAGTTAAGAGCGTGCCGTGTGATGACGGTCATGTGACGTTACATCTGGCGCATCGCAAACTCAATCTCACTTGGATGGCGGTCTTGGCCCCTCATGAGGTACATGCTCTCCGCCAATCGTCTCAGGTGTTTGAGATCTAGTCCACACGGTTGAGGGTTTTCATGGACCGAAATGTTGTCCTTGCTAAGGGGCAGCGAATGCTGCGGATGGTTTCTGCCTGGTACCTGGCAATTGCCGTCGCGATTCTTGCCATGGTCGTTTTGGGTGGTCTCGTTCGTTTGACGGGATCAGGTTTGTCGATAGTGGAGTGGGACCTGATCATGGGAGCCGTACCTCCGTTAAGTCAACAGCATTGGGATGAAGTTTTTGCGGCCTATCGTCAGTTTCCAGAGTATCAGATGGTCAATCACGGCATGTCGCTTTCCGAATTCAAATTCATTTTCTTAATGGAATACAGTCACCGTCTGCTGGGACGTCTACTTGGACTTATGTTTATGGTGCCTTTCGTTGTCTTTTTGATGAAGCGAGCGTTGAGTCATCAACAGATACGTGAATCGGTTTGGCTACTGTTCTTGGGCGGCAGTCAGGGTCTGATGGGTTGGTACATGGTCAAAAGTGGCTTGGTGGATGTTCCCCGAGTGAGTCATTTCCGTCTCGCCGCGCATCTTGATCTCGCACTCATTGTGTTTTCCCTCAGTCTTTGGCTCAGTTGGCAAGCCTTTTTTCGTTCAAGATCAGTTCTATTTCGTCGCACCAATGTTTTGGGTTTGGGTGTGCTAATGGCGCTCTTCATACAGATTACACTGGGGGCTTTTGTGTCTGGACTACATGCCGGACACATGTTCAATACGTTTCCGCTCATGGATCAAGTTTGGTTGCCCAAAGCCGCTTGGCAACTGGAGCCCGTTTGGCTGAACCTGGTACAGAACCCCATCATGATCCAGTTCCTGCATCGTTCGATGGCCTATTTCGTCACGATACTCGTGGCTGTCTATTCTGTTTGGATGATCCGAAAAGGATTCACACGGATTGGCACAGCCATGTCAATATTGCTGGTTCTGCAAGTATGCTTGGGAATTGCCACTCTGCTCAAATACGTCCCACTTTCGTTGGCCTCGGCACATCAGACGGTTGCATTTGTCCTGTGGGCAGTCGTTTTGTTTGCGACTCACCGCGCTAACAAATTAGGGTGATTTATGGGCTGCGTGATTTTCGATTTCGACAGTACCTTAATTTCTGTGGAGAGCCTAGACGAGATCTTATCGTCCAAGGTTCAGTCCAATCAGGAATTGACAAGCAGACTCCGGTCCATTACGGATCGGGGAATGTCAGGCGACCTGCCATTTTCTGAATCTCTGCGTCTGCGTTTGGAACTCGTGCGGCCTGTGTTGGAGGATGTGAGAGCGTTTGGCAACCGAGCACATCAATATGTGACCGATGGCATGCCTGGCTTAATTGCTGGTCTTGTGCGTGCCGGTCACGATGTCTGGATCATGAGTGGCGGATTATTCGAAGCGATTGAACCTGTGGCCTTGAAACTGGGTATTCCATCCAGTCATATTGCTGCAGTACGCCTTCAGTGGAATTCGGATGGCAGCTTGTCAGGTATTGATCCACGGGATCCGTTCGCTGTTTCCAAGGTTATGGGTGCCAGGAAGTTAGCAGCATCCTGGCCCGATCCTGTCGTCATGATAGGCGATGGCGCCACAGATTTGGACTTGTATGAACAGGGCGTTGTGCAGTATTTTATTGCGTTTGCCCAGCACCAGGCTCGCCCATCTGTTGTGAGTCGAGCTGCCCAACTTGCACATAATACAGATGAGTTGCGTTTGATGCTGGAGGCACTGATTTGAGCCAACATTCCTTTCCCAAAGAAAAGATCCGGATCGTCTTGTTGGAAGGCGTTCATCCGAACGCTGAGAAAAATTTTCGAGACGCCGGTTATTCTCAGGTGCTTCGTCTGAAACATGCGCCTACTGGTGAAGAGCTCACAGCAATCCTTGAGGATGCGCACATTGTGGGAATCCGGTCACGGACTCAATTGTCTGAAGATGCTTTGGCGCATGCGCGTCGATTGTTTGCTGTGGGGTGTTTTTGTATTGGGACGAACCAAGTAGATCTGAGTGTTTGTGCGTCTCGTGGGATTCCTGTCTTTAACGCGCCTCACTCTAATACACGTTCAGTTGCTGAATTGGTCGTGGGATGGGTCATCATGCTCATGCGTGGTGTTTTTCAAAAAAGCCAGGCGGCACATCGGGGTCAATGGCTCAAAACGGTCAGCGGGGCGACCGAGGTTCGCGGTAAGACGATTGGGATTATCGGGTACGGACATATCGGATCGCAGGTGTCCATACTGGCCGAAGCAATGGGGATGAATGTTCAATTTTTTGATATTGAAGCAAAGCTTCCCTTGGGCAATGCTCGTGCCACCGGATCCTTGCGACAATTGATGGCCACGAGTGACATCATTACGTTGCATGTGCCAGAGACAGACCAGACCACACTCATGATCGATGCAGAAACGCTGGCGCATTGCCGACCGGGTACGTTTTTGATCAATGCTAGTCGCGGTAAGGTCGTGGATATAGAAGCGCTCGCCGAATGTATCCACGATGGCCGCATTAGGGGTGCGGCGGTCGATGTGTTCCCGACAGAACCCAAGTCAACCGATGATGAATTTATCAGCCCGCTAAGAGGACTGGATAACGTGATTCTCACGCCTCACATCGGTGGTTCTACTCTTGAAGCACAAGAAAACATTGGTACGGAGGTTGCCGGTAAACTAGTTCAGTACAGCGATTTTGGATCCACGCAAGGCGCTGTGAATTTTCCGCAGCTCACGCTGGCACCCCACCGCAACGCACACCGCATCCTGCACATTCATCGAAACGTACCTGGCGTTTTGCGTCAAATCACGCGGTTGATTGCGGATGAGAACATCAATATAGTAGGTCAACATTTGCAAACCAGTGGTGATTTGGGTTATGTGGTGTTTGACGTAGAAGGCGAAGCTCCGGCCAACTTGTTGGCGGATCTGAAAAGCGTGGATGCGACGATTCGGGCACGGATACTCTACTAGCCATGTTGACGTTTAATCCCGGTCCCTCACAGCTAACCGACGATGTCATTGATGCCATCCGTGACATTGCTGTTTCTGGATTCTTGTCGATTTCACATCGCAGCTCCAAGTTCAAGGAAGTTTGTCGGTCTGCTGTTGAGGGATTGCGCGACGTGTTTTCGCTGCCCCCTGAATACACGATTTTGCTGCAACCTTCGGCTACCGCTGCTATGGAAATGGTGCTGAGAAATTGCGTATCTACAAGATCTTTTCACTTTGTCCACGGGGCATTCTCTCAGCGTTTCTACGAGACAGCCAGAGAGATGAGAATTGAAGCGTTTGGCTTTCAATCGGATCCAGATCAGCCGGTCAATTGGGGTCAGGTTGACGTTCCTAGAGATGTCGATACGATTTGCGTCACGCACAATGAAACTAGTACTGGGCTCATGTGGCCTGCGCAGGAGATTGATGCGCTGCGCGCGCGATATCCTGAGCCTTTGATGGTGATTGATGCTACCTCATCTTGGGGTGGCGTGGATTTCGACTGGAAAACCGGCGATGTTTGGTTTGCCTCCGTTCAGAAGTGCTTGGGGCTGCCATCAGGGCTTGCAGTTGTGGCCCTTAGCCCCAGGGCCATGGATGTGGCTGGTTCTACATCACCAGGCGTCCCGTGGAGTCCTGTAGCCTGGCAGAATGTGATATCGATGGCGGAAAAGATGCGCGATTGGCAAACACCAGAAACGCCGAACATGTTGGGAATTGCATTGCTGGCAAGACAGATGGAACACTGGGACCACAAGCAGGTGGTTAAGCGAACTCAGGAAAAAGCACGTCTCATTTACCGACCGCGATCATTCTGGGAGCCCTTTGTCACGGATCCAGACTGGCGATCCGTTACCGTGGCACACTTTCTGTCAGATCAAGTGGACGAATTGAAACGAAAAGCTGTGGAGCAAGGTATGGTTTTGGGTTCAGGGTATGGGCCCTACAAGAAGAGAGGTCTGCGCATTGCCAATTTTCCAGCGGTGGACTTGGATTCAGTGGCTGGGCTTATTCGCGCCTTGGAATCGTGATTTTTTTTCGAGAAGGGGTTTTGCCGGTCGAATTTCATACCATCGAAATCGAGGCCGTTGCGGACCCTTGGCAAGTTGACGCGTTTGCATGTGATGACCTGCACATCGGTGTTTCAGGTGAGGAGTCCGGTCTAGCCGTTTGTTTTGCTTATGGCAGCGTGATTGCCGATGAAGCCGAGTTGTTGCGCATTGCCACATTACCGGCTTATCGAAGCCGTGGGCTGGGCCATGAAATCCTATCTCGATTTCTCAGGCAGGCTGCTACAAGAGGTGCATCCGTCGTCTTTTTGGAAGTGGAACTGGATAATACGAAGGCACGTAGGTTATATGAGCGAATGGGGTTTGCAACGACCTATGTTCGCAACAACTATTACGGGCCGGGACGTCATGCGGCTATGATGCGTAGAGAATTGAAATTCCCAGCTAGCCAGGGAGGCATTTCTTGAACATAGCTTTTGTGATGGACCCCATTGAACACATCAAACCGTACAAGGACACCACTTTCTTCTTGATGCTTGCAGCGGTCGATCGGGGTCATTGTGTCTTCAGCGTCCATCACGGCTCTTTGGAAATGAGAGGTGGACGTGTATTTGGCTTTCTTGAGGAAATCAAAGTGAGGGATCAGACCGATTCTTATTACCGCGTGGTCTCAAGCGAATGGAAGGCTCTTGCCGAAATGGATGTGGTGTTCATTCGCACGGACCCACCTTTTGATCGTCGCTACAGCTATGCTTGTATCATGTTGGAACGTGTGTCCCGCGAAACGCTGGTGGTCAACAATCCTGAAAGTTTGTTGGTATGGAACGAAAAACTGGCGGCACAACGCTATTCTGAATATTCACCTGCCACTTTGGTCACCTCCCAACTGGATTCTCTTTTGACTTTTCTTGGGCAGGTCGGCGGTCGAATGATCGTGAAGCCGGTGGATGGACATGGGGGCCGCGGTATTTTCGTCGTTCGTGAGGGTGATCCAAACATGGACCAACTACTAAAGGTGTCGACCCATGGCGGTTCACATTGGGTAGTTGCGCAGGCTTATGTTCCTGAAGCAAGTGTGGGAGATAAGCGGATTCTATTGCTGGATGGTGAACCGATTGGGAGTATTTTGCGGGTTCACGCCGAAGGCAAAGAACTCAACAATCTGGACGCAGGCGGAACGGCATTCTCTAGTGAATTAAGCGAACGCGATTTGGCCATCTGCGCCGCAATGCGCGCAGACTTGAAAGATGCTGACCTGTTTTTTGTGGGGATCGACGTGATTGGTGGGCAGCTGATTGAGATTAACGTGACGAGCCCTACGGGTTTGCGCGAGGCAGCTCGTTTTTTAGGCCGACCCCTTAATCACGAAATCATTGAAGCGCTGGAAATGAAGCGAGCTGCGTTTAGTTAGGTCGACGGTTCTTTTCCAGAAATTCCTGAACGGCTCTGCGTTGCGCGATCAGTCTGTTTCTGTGGTTTAGCTTAGTCGGAGGCGCAACACGCTGTGTGCATTCCTCCTCGCTGAGGGGACAGCGTTCACAAGTCTGACCCAGAACCCGCTGCTGAATGTTTTTGTCGTTATGGAATGCGATGCGCCTTCGTGTTGCTCCGTCAAGTTGAAAGCCCAGGGTGACACTTGACCAGGTGTCGGGCTGCAACACCAATGCTCGGGCGACGGAAATGCACAGAAACTGAGTGGGTTTGTCCAAGAAGCGCGAGATTTGAATGTCTGGAGCAGTTTGACCGCCACGATGGAGATCGATGACCTGTAATGAAAGCCAACGCCTACAGAAATGCTCGTTGAGCGAAATGCCGCTGGGAATCCCCACGTCCGACATATTCAATTCCTTGGTGAGATAATACGACTGGTCCTTGCTGGTGAACCGCAGGAAGTGGATTCTTTCCAGACCATTTTCCTCGGGAAGAACCTGGGATAACCGGTAAAAAAACATTTCCGGTGTGGCATGGAATTGGTGCATTAGGTGGGAAAACATGGCTGCGTCCCAGTGATCGTGACTGAAGAATTCACGCATGGCTTTGCTCAGTTTCAAACGATCGATAAGTAGTGCTCCTGCAAAATAGGATGCTTTGAAGTCATTGAGAACTTGATCGAACGTCTGCACCTCAATAGGTGGCGACGTGAGAGCTCTTTGATCAAGGCCAAGGACGCGGTAGCCTATCTCACGCGCGATCACAAAAGCCTTCTGGTTGTCCAAGAGCATGCGGTTTAGAAACAAGCAAGGTTTTGAACCTGGAACCCATATCGATCTCAGCTTTTGAAATGATGTCTCCTCAGGAAGCCAGGTCACTTCGGCACCCGTGAGTTCTGTAAGTGCCGTTGAGCATGCGTGCCAAGTGTGTAGTTCTCCGGTACGTTTCCTAAATGACGCTGCTTCCAATTCGATTTCCGGAAAATGATTGGCATGCAATTCCTGAAATGACCGCAGGGCAGCATGAAAAAAGTTTTCGATGCCCATATCGTAGTTGCGCGTTATGTCGACAACTGTTCGTGCCAAAGCGCCGGCCTCCCGAGGTGCTTGGCTGAGCAGTTGTAATACGTCGTTTGGCGTAATACCAAAAAGGTCCAGAGGGAACTTTTGAATCAGTGCCGAATCGAGTACTTCACTCAATGGATTGAGCTCGTCATCCAGATGGGTGGACACAAGGTCGTCATAGGCGACACCGAGTGATTCGGCCAGGACTACTAGTTTCTCAGGCTTCGGATACTTTTTCCCTTTCTCAATTTCGTTCAGATAGGAAATGGATAGCTCCGTCATATCACTCAGTTCTCGCAGCGAAAGTTGCAGCTTAAGCCGTAACTGTTTGACTTTCATCCCGAGTACGAGTCGTGGGAAGTTCTGGTGCATACCCGCAGTCTAGCAGGAAAGCGAGTTCTGCGGCAGCGATAGTTTTTGGCGTTTTCGCGAGTAGCGAAAATTCGCTTGACGATATATGTTCGCAAAGTTATGCTGGCACCAATCCAGACGATTGCGGGGGTGCCATGAACCAGATACAGACAGAATCCAGAATAACCGTGGGTCCACAAATGGACCTTGTTGCAGAGGCTTGGACCGATGAGGCCCAACGAGTGTTGACCCCAGAAGCATGCGCGTTTTTGGCTCAGCTGGTCCAGCGATTTGAAGGACCACGCCAGGAGCTGTTGGCTGCTAGAAGCGCAAGACAGCAAACCTACGATGATGGACTGGTGCCCACTTATCTCAATCCGCACTCGGCGGCCGTCACATCTCGATGGACCGTTGGACCCATACCTAATGATCTTTGGTCGAGGCGCGTTGAGATTACTGGACCCATCAACAACGCGAAAATGGTGATTCAGATGCTTTCCCGCAATGATCAGGGTGCTCGCGCAGACTGTGCCATGCTCGATTTTGAGGATTCCATGATGCCGTCGTGGAAAAACGTGATCAGTGGTCATTTGAATTTGATGGGCGCGGTAACGGGCGATCTTACCTATCAAGAACATGAAGGTTCAAAACGTTATGCCTTGGATCCGGAGGACATGGCGGTCATCATGGTACGTGCCCGTGGTTTGCACCTAAACGAATCCAATCTTCATTTTCAGGGCGATTCCATCAGTGCTTCCTTGTTGGACCTGGGGCTTGCCGCTTTTCATACCGCGCGCTTGCTGGTGGACCAAAATAAGACACCAAAATTCTATATACCCAAGGTGGAGCATTACCTGGAAGCACGCTGGTGGAATCGGGTTTTGAATACAATTGAGGAAGAGCTGGGGCTACCAGAAGGGACCCTACGCGTCACACTTTTGATTGAAACGCTCCCAGCGGCCTTTCAAATGGAGGAGATTCTCTACGAAATGCGGACGCATGCAGTTGGATTGAATGTGGGTCGGTGGGACAAGATATTCTCCGACATCAAAACGCTTAAGCAGCATGCTGATCGCATCATGCCCGATCGTGCTTCCATTGATATGAGTCGACCCTGGATGCGGCACTACGCAGAACGCCTGGTGCACATATGCCACCGTCGAGGGGCCTTTGCATTGGGAGGAATGGCCGCGTTCACGCCGGGGCGCACCCAGTCCATGCGGGAAGAACAGCTGCGAAAGGTCATCGCTGACAAGCAACTTGAATCAAAGCTGGGGCATGACGGTTGTTGGGTTTCCCATCCATTCTTTATTGGACCTGCTCAATCACAGTTCCCTGAACCCAATCAACTACATGTCCATGCTGATTCGGGTGATCGGTATCCGGATTTGTTGCCACATGGGGGTGGCCCAAGGACCATGGCGGGATTGAGAACCAACATTCGAGTGGGCATTGCCTACATACATGGATGGGACCGGGAGATCGGCTGCATCGCCTGGGACAATCTCATGGAGGACCTTGCCACGCTGGAAATCTCTCGCGCTCAGGTTTGGCAGTGGCTTCATCACCACGTCACTTTGGATGATGGAGTCCGGGTGACAACTGAACTGATTGCATCCGTTTTTGACGAGGAAAGAAACAGGATCATCGGGGAATTGGCCTTGGAAGGTGATGATCTTGAAGCCTGGGCGCGCGCAGCGACGCGCGCCAAAGATTTGTTTTGTGCAGAAACGTTTCAGTCATTCCTGGCGCTCGAGTCGCCGCAGGTTGAAGGATAAAGGGAGGTAGCGATGTACGATGTAACGAGAATTGAGTTCCTAAAACAAGAATGGCGGCAGGCTCGCTGGAAAGGCATATGTCGCCCGTACCGTGCAGAGGATGTGATTCGGCTTAGGGGTTCAATTGACATACAACACACGCTTGCTGAACGCGGATCAGAGAGGTTGTGGCGCGATCTGAACACCCAGAAATTGGTGCGAGCTCTAGGCGCACTCACCGGGAATCAAGCGGTGCAGCAGGTGAAGGCAGGATTGAAAGCGATTTATTTGAGCGGATGGCAAGTGGCTGCGGATGCCAACCTGTCGGGTCATATGTACCCCGATCAGAGCCTTTACCCCTCTAATTCGGTGCCGCACGTCGTGAAGCGCATCAACCAAGCCCTGCAACGTGCAGACCAGATAGCACATGTAGAGGGTGAATCATGTGATTTTTTTGCGCCGATCGTAGCGGATGCCGAGGCTGGATTTGGTGGTCATTTGAACGCTTTCGAGTTAATGAAAGCGATGATAGAAGCGGGCGCCGCGGGTGTCCATTTCGAAGATCAACTGGCATCTGAAAAGAAATGCGGTCATTTGGGTGGCAAAGTGCTCGTCCCGACTGGCCAGTTCATAAAGACGCTTGTTTCGGCTCGCTTGGCTGCAGACGTCATGGGAACCCCAACGATCTTGATTGCCCGAACTGATGCGCACAGTGCCAAGTTACTAACAAGCGATGTGGATGAGCGGGATCGAGCGTTCATGACGGGCGAACGGACACCTGAAGGTTTCTACAGAATCAAATGCGGCGTGGAGGCGGCAATAGCACGCGGGATCGCCTATGCGCCCTATTCAGATTTGGTGTGGTGGGAAACATCGAAACCTGATTTGGGTGAAGCCAAAGAATTTGCGGACGCGATGCATGCTCAATATCCAGAGAAAATGTTGGCTTACAACTGTTCACCTTCATTTAATTGGGAACGCCACCTTTCATCTTCGCAAATTGCTGGGTTCCAGGATGAGATCGCAGCCATGGGTTACAAGTTCCAATTTGTGACTCTGGCCGGATTCCATGCACTCAACCACAGCATGTACAACCTGGCCCACGCCTATGCCAAGAATGGCATGGCTGCCTATAGCTCCTTTCAACAGCAAGAATTCGCGAGCGAATCGATCGGCTATACAGCAACCAAGCATCAGCGCGAAGTGGGTACGGGCTATTTTGACGAGGTGGTGCAGGTAATCGCAGGCGGAACAGCTTCAACAATGGCGCTCGAAGAATCGACCGAAACCGAGCAGTTTGTCTAGTTTCTTGAGTCGTGCTGACGGGCGGGTGCCTGTCGGCACGACTTGTGATATTACGTGCCGATCCCGTGTAGGGGAATGGCCTTACATAAATTCATGAATGGGTGTAAGAGACAATCCAATACACGGCTAAGGGACCGGGCAGGGGGATCATCTCTCGGTGTTTCATGGTGAATCCTGCTTGTTGGATGGAGCGGTGCAGGGATGCTGCGTTTTGGTGGTGGTAGTGCCCTGAGAATCCGGCCAACCACCGGCCAAAACGATAAAAACGGTTTTCGGTGGGTAAACTCACCAGCAAGTATCCCGAAGGTTTCAAGGCATCCTTGAACCGTTTCAGGACGGTCTCCACGGGATCGATGTGTTCTAACACTTCTGCTGCGATAATCAGGTCAAGACTTTCCTTTTGCGGTGCCCACACATCGGGTGTGATCACCTCTATGCCCGAGTAGTGGTGGGTCGCTACCGTCATTCGAGCGGGACCAGGAACGATATCTATGGCCGTGGTCCTATGTGCCAATTTGGTGAGTACCGAGAAAAGTACCCCTATGCCGCATCCATAGTCGACCACATTGAGGGGTCGATTTAGCGTCTGTCTAATCTGATCTGCCGTCTCTGCCACCTTTTTCACTCTGCGCCACGCCATCCAACGCAGAACGGGGTTCCTGTGTAGGTAACTGGGAATGGCCATTTCGTCACAGTCTTCCTCACTCAAAGAAGCCTTGATCGTCAACAGCTGTTCTTTTGAAAATGGCTTTATCAAACAGATCCTCAAGCTTAACGTCGATGCAATTTGTGCCACGCAAACACAAAAAGGAAAAAGATGAACTCGGCAACTACCAAAACAATACGATAAGAAAAGGACAGCAGAACCGCATGGGTGGTGTCTAAGTGTGCCCATGTGCCCAACAAATAGACCAGCGCACCTTCGCGGACACCCAATCCGCTGGGTGCGAACAAAGACACCATACCAAGCACACTTGAAAGACAAACGGACGCAATGGCCACCGACGCCGTCACGGAACTCGAATCGGTCGCTGCCTTGCAGAATACATAAAAGACACAACCATAGCTCACGCTCATCGCGATGTAGCAGGCCAGGAAGCCAGATGTCGCTTTGGCTGGCATTAGGAGGTTCCCATTGGTTTTCGCAATCACATTCAGAACCCACACGAAGGTACGTGGCGTATATACGACAATGACTGTAGTCAAAAGGACCAAGAGGCCAAGGATCCACTGGTATTCAGATCGTATGGTGTCAATGAATATGGCGAATCCGGCACCGGCAATGATCATGCCAACCAGCCCGAAAAACAAGTCGTACCCTGCTGCAGCGAACACCGCACCACGCCGGTACCCAAAAGGCTGAAGGGAAAGCCAACGTCCAATCACCATCGGCACTTTTCCTGGAATATAACGTCCCAGATATCCCACCATGAACACATATAGCCACTGAGAGATGTGCAGATTGCCTGCTTGGAAGAAACGCTGGAGTTTTGACCAAACAAGGGCGGACATGGTGAAGTAGCAGAAGGATAGTCCAAGTACTGCCATGCCCGCTGTAACTGTCAATTTTGTGAGCAAACCCTTGGCTTGCGGCAAGTGACCTGCCACAAACCACACCACAAAACCCACAACAATCAATAGGTAGAGCGTGGTCAAGATACGATTTGCCGCGGTCTTGCTGCCAACGTCAGTTGTTTTACTCATTAAAATAGAAGTGACGTTTTTGGTAATACAGTTGTTCTTCTTGGTTTCGGCGAATGCGACCCAACATATCTGCGATAAGCCCGGTTATTGCAAGGGCCAGTCCCAAAGCAAAGAGAAAACCAGCGCTGAATCCCGCCCACAAATGACCGCTGAAGAAACCTGTCAACACATAATGCATCAAGAAGAAAGAGCCCAGAGCAAATGACATGATGAACGCCATGGCAGAAAAAAAGCAGAAAAACCGCAGGGGTTTGTAGTCGCGATAGGCACTGAAAATGATTTTTGACGTTTGAAAGGCATAGCGAAATAGATTAGATGCGATACGCGATTTTCCGTGGGCCCTTTGGCCAATAACCTTCGTGGGCATTTCTTTGATGCGAAGACTCTTAAAAGCCAGGTTTAAGAAAACCTCTTGAGTATAGGTAAATGAACCGAAGAGGTTGATATGAAGTAGTGCTTCCCTGGAAAAAGCACGAAATCCACAGGACACATCGTAATACCTACGACCAATTAATGCACTTACGAGTTGGGCCATGCGGTGATTGCCCCACTTTTTGATCCAAGGCATTTCTGGGATTATTGATGGGTCAGAGAATCTCGAGGCCGTGACAAAATCTGCTTGTTTTTGAACCACTGGTGCCACTAAAGATGCCATGTCGGGTGGGTGAAACTGACCGTCCCCGTCAATGTGGACCATTACATCAGCCCCGCGTTTCAATGCTTCTAGAATTCCTGATCTAAACGCGCTGCCAACGCCCAAGTTTGACCCATGGCTAACGACAAAAGCGCCAGCCTCACGGGCTACGGCCGCGCTATCATCAGTCGAACCATCGTCAATCACCACTACTTCAACCGATGAGATACCGTCCATATTTTTGGGTATTTGGTCGATCACGGCTTTGATGGTCGCCGATTCATTGAGACAAGGAATCACAACGACGCACTTCATGCATCCACCACCGCGACAGCGTTTTGGCGAGTATGCTCCTTAAAGCCAGCCCAAAACATAGCCATCAATACACTGATCGACAACATCGTTAATACTACGAAACAGGTCAGATATGGCGGTCGATATTTGAATTCGAGAATGTGATCGCCCGGTTCAGATACCGGTACTGCGAGGAGGAAGCCATAAGCCCGGATGGTGGAGATCGGTTTACCGTCAATCGTTGCCTTCCAGTTCCGGTGGAAATAGGAACTGGCCACCAAATATCCGGGCTTATGCGTCTTAATGTGGTATGTCATTACGTCGGGACCCTGTTGATAGTCAGTTATTGTTCCTGCTGATTGAGGCCTCATATCCATCGTTGATTCGTCGCCGGGGACCAGACCTGATGGGTTAGCAAGCGATATGTTGGCGTGGATATCCCATTGTTCCTTGAAGTCATGTACCATGGCATCGCTGTCCTTGTGGATCACGCCATCACTTGGCAGGAACCCGTGATGGTTGTCCCGTTTTCGTGTAAGGATATTAACACCGGGAAACTGCCGCTCTGTGAATTGAAGCTGCCAATCCGGATTCTTCTCTAACGTGATTCCTCGATAGGTCAGAAAGCATTTGACGTCTGCCAGTTCCCAAATGGGGTGATTGATATCTGTCTGATTCCTTGGAAAGATTGCCTGGGTAGGCATAGCCACATATGCGTCGGCATATGCGAGTTGCACTAAGTGAAGGTAGGGTTTGGGAAGCGACAGTCTTCCTGCGGCAACCGGAATACCATAGTTTTGCAGGATGGCGGGAACGGCCACATAATCAAGGGTGACCACACGGCTGCCCTTCAATTCATCCTTCAGGTACTGAATAAACTCGAATTCGGGAAACCACATCCGTCTTTTTGCGTACGATACCCAGTTGTTGGTGTGGAGGCCGATTTCAAGGACGCCAAAGACGACCATGATGGTTCCCAATAACCACTTTGAGCGCCATCGCTTTTCAGCAAATTGCGTCAAGCCAATGGCACCTAGCATTGCAAATCCGATCACGTTCATGGTTATGGATAGGGGACCATAAATAGACGTGTAACGCGTAGGCTCTTTGGGCAAAGCGTGCAGGAAGTAGTCAGTGGCATACCATGTCCAAGTAGCTACAGCTACTAATATGATCGCTGTGCATAACCATCTTTTCGACCCGCTTAATCGCCACAGGAAATCCAAACCATACCCACCTAGAACTGCCAAGACAAAATGAAAAACAGTTTTCTGGTAGTAGGGTGCGTTGCCTTTGAATAAGGGTAACTGGTTCGTCCATGCCTCCGAGGTCTCAAATGGGAACATATAAATGAGTGGTGCCAGCCAAAGCGCAAATACGAACCAGATTAGGATCTTGTGATCGAACTTCATAATCAATCGAAGCACAGCGGCAGATAGTGCGGCTGAAATGGCCAGATATCCGATGAAGATCGAAGTGTTTATATAACTAATGGGCCAATTGGCTATATCGGCCAGAGGGTGGCCGTACATGTGCGCGTAAAACGCATGCCAAAAGCTCGTCCAGGGAATCTGCCACAGCCCGTAGTCTTCCCGATATGCCAGATCGATGGAATGGGCAATAAAGTCAAAAGTGGATGCCAAGGGGATCGAAATCAACATACCTGCCAGGATTCCTGATACCGTCACTTTGATTCCCAATGACCAACGCCTGCCCGGCGAACAAAGAATGCGCACCGCCATATAGGCTGCCAAAATGTAGGAAAAATAGAAGATGACTGACAGGAATCCCGCCAAGCCAAGGCAAGCCAGTGACAGTGCTAGCCATATCACGTCGCGCCACTTGTCAGAAGAAAATAGGCGTTCCGCAGCGTAGAAAGCGATAGGTGCCGTGAGCGATACAATCGAAAATCCACGTTCGTAGTGGCTCATATTGCTGGCGGAAAAAACGTAGCCCAGTGAGACGGCGAGACCAACTGGAAAGTAAATGCCTAACTTTCGAAGGAAAAGAAAGGTGAAAGCAACTCCAATCACGAAACGCAGAAGTATTTCAATCGTCCACCCGTAGGGCACGCCGAAAACCAACCAAGTCACAGTTCGAAGCGGATAGCATAGAAAATTGAAGATATTGAATACGCCAACGGAGCCTAGCTGATTGGCGTAGGTCCATTGCCTCACGGTTCCCCGCCGAAGCTCTCCTCCTTCAAAAACCATGGTTCCATATCCATCAACCACGTCGGACATGATGGTGTTACCGCGATTGTCTGGAAGCTCTTTCGCGGATGCAAATGGTTGGAAATTGTACATATAGTTGACATTGGAGAGAATGTTGCCAAAGAAAACCCCGCGAAATACAGCGAACGTGACCAATATTGAGATGATGACCACTGCAACCAACTGTGGGTCTCGATTGATCATTCGCCGTACGGTGCCCCAGACAGACCGAACAAGGCGCGTCCCGGTAATGCTTTTCGCCATGCGAAAGGTCATCGAAACCCCATTCCCCTAAATCATTGCAGCGATTTCCGATGCTAACATAATCGAGGCTTCCGGTTTTCGCCTTAAGGCCCAGTCAATCGTCACTGGGTCAGATAGGCGGGCTCTGGATTGAAATGCTATGCTCGTCTGACAGGAATCGGGGTGGTTTCATGCTATTTGTTCTCCTATTTTTTTGCCAGGAGTCCAGCTGTTTTGAGGTGGTGTTGGCTAAAGAGGGACAGGAATTTCGGGACATTGTAGGTGACCCCACCAAGTTACTGGAACAATTGGAATGGGAAGACGCCCCGGTTTTGACTCTAGACGATCTGGTGCTTTATGTTTGGAATTCACACGCCATGTACTTACATCGGGGAGCCATGGATCAGATGCCCAAGCTACGCGATGTGGCGTCCTTCAGATATTTCAAGGTCCGGGCAAACGGTAAAGACTTGTATGTGGGCGTCATACTACCCGTTCGGAGTCAAAGGAGAGGGGATTTACCAGTCATTCGCTTGCTGGGCGATTCGAGGCTGTGGTTGGCCAAAAGTGGCAGTCTTGGGGAAGGGGGAGTACCCGCCGAAAAGACGACGGTGATTAATCAGACGGTTACCATTTCCCTCAATGATTCCGCTAACTTGACGGATCCCCGTTTTGACGAGAACCTTCGACAGTGCTTGGAACGAGCTTCCAAGTTGCGTGATTAATCCCCGTCCGTATCTTCACCTGAATCAGTGCCAGATTCATAATCTTTGAGTTTTCTTTGAAGAGTGCGCAACCCCACTTGTAAGACTTCGGCGGCACGCGTCTTATTTCCACTTACCGCTTCAAGTGTCTGGTAGATTGCCTCTTTTTCCAACTCAGCCATGGTAGTGCCAAATGGAATGGTGATACGCCGATTCTTGTCCGTGCGACTGAAGACGTGGGCTGGTAGTTGATCCCGCGTCAAAGGACATCCGTCCTTAGCAAAAATCATCAAATTCTCAACCAGATTTCTTAGTTCTCGAACGTTTCCAGGCCATGCGTATTGCGTGAGTGTCTGCATGAGATCGGGCGTCACATCTACACCCTGTTTTTGGTGTGTTTTTGAGAATTCAGCCACAAAATGGGCCACCAGATCCGCCAAGTCTTCACGGCGCTCGCGCAACGGTGGTATTTTGAGATTCACGACGTTAATCCGGTAATAGAGATCTTCGCGGAAAGAGCCATCCTTGATCGCGGCTTCCAAGTTCTTGTTGGTTGCAAACACAAACCTCGAGTTGATGCGAATCATCTCACTTCCACCAACCCTCATGAACTCGCGGTTTTCTAGCACCCTGAGCAACTTGACTTGCAGATCCAGGCTCATATCTCCAATCTCGTCCAAGAAGATCGTGCCGTTGTTGGCCAGTTCGAACTTGCCGATTTTTCGTGTGATGGCGCCTGTAAATGAGCCGCGCTCGTGTCCAAACAGTTCGCTTTCTAGGATGTCTGGTGGAATGGCGGCGCAATTGATCGGAAGAAAACGCTGGTCCTTCTTGGGGCTGTTCTGATGAATCGCATTGGCAATCAGTTCTTTTCCTGTGCCACTCTCTCCCATGATGAGCACATTGGCGTTGGTGTTCGCCACGGTTCGGACCATCTCGAAGAGGCGTTCCATTTGCTGAGATTTACCCACAATCTGCTCGAAACCAAAACGCTTATCGAGTCTTTTGTGGAGTAGATCAACTTCACCTTTCAAAGTCTTGTGGTTGATTAACTTACTGACTCGTGCTCGAAACTCAAATAGATCAATGGGCTTGGTCAGGTAGTCTTCTGCACCCAATTTCATCGCCTCTACCGCGTTCTCAACGGAGGCAAAGCCCGTGACTAGTAGCACGCTCAAGTCTGGATTGACTTGCTTGGTTTCCTTGAGGACAGTTAGTCCGTCGACGCCAGGCATTCGAAGGTCGGTAATGACCAGATCTATGTCATTGGCTTCGTTTTGAATGTACTTGATGGCATCGGCACCGTTTCCAAATGCTTCCACGTGGTAACCCTTCTTCGCCAATGCAAGGGACATGACTTTCTTGGATTCCACCTCATCCTCTACGATGACGACGTGACCCTCAGAATTTTCATTTAAGTTTCGCGATTGTGCCATTGATCCAACCAGTCCTCATTTACGATTTCAATGCCCAGGGATTCAGCTGTAGCAAGTTTTGATCCAGCCTGTTCGCCCGCCAACAAGAAATCGGTCTTTTTGGACACGCTACTCGTTACGTTTGCACCCAATTGCTTAAGTAGCGCGGTTGCTTCGCGGCGCCCCCAACGATTCAAGGTGCCCGTAAGGACTATGGTTTTGCCCAATAGTGGTTGGTTGATCTGGTCCTCCGTCTTCGACTCGAAGATCAGGCCATGTTCTCTCAGTTCCTGAATGAGCTGTCTGGTGCTATCGGTTGCGAGTATTTGGACCAGTGACTGGGCGATCTTCTCGCCCAATCCGCGGATGTCCGCTATCTCTTGGACGGAGGCAGCTCTTAACCGATCCACGTTGCCGAAAGCAGTGGCTAACTGATCGGCTACTTTTTCGCCTACCATCGGTATGCCCAACGCGAAGAGCACCTTGGCAAATGGTTTCGATTTTGAATTGTGAATTTCTTCGATGAGGTTGTCGGCCCAACGGTCGCCTGACCGTTCCAGAGTCAGTAAATCGGCTTTGGTAAGCTTGTAAATAGATGCCAAATCGGTGACAAGCTTCGACTTCACCAGTTGCTGGACCCATTCGCGCCCCAATCCGCGAATATCCATGGCGTCTCGACTGGCGAAATGCTGTATCTTCCGTTCCACCTGGGCGGGGCATGCCAAATTGGCGCACCTGATCGCTACCTGGCTTTCGTCCCGGGTCACAGGTTGATGACAACTAGGGCAATGTTTAGGCACAGGGTAGGGGACTTGTGTACCATCGCGCCTGGCCTGCACCACCGAAGTCACTTTGGGTATGATGTCACCGCCTTTTTCGACGAACACTGTGTCCCCAATGCGAATGTCTTTTTTTGCGATCTCGTCGAAATTGTGAAGCGTGGCACGTGATACGGTCGTCCCTGCCAAGTGAACAGGCTTCAATTCCGCAACAGGTGTTAGGACACCGGTTCTTCCTACCTGGATCGTAATGTCATCTATGACCGTTGTGGCCTGCTCTGCCGGAAACTTGTAAGCCAATGCCCACTTTGGGAACTTTGTGGTAGTCCCCATTTTGTCGTGCAAGGCCAGGGGGTCCACCTTGAAAACAATGCCGTCAACTTCGTAGTTAAGTTGATCCCGCAGCTTCAGCCATTCGTGTGTACATGAAAGCATCGAGTCGACACCTTGCAGGACACAGGTATGCTCGTTAACGGGAAATCCCAGGGACTTGGCTTCATTGAGAAGTTCCGAATGGGTGCGCCTTTCAAGGCCCATTAATTGATATACAAAAATCCGTAGTTGGCGTTTGGCCACTTCACGGGAATCCAGGGTACGCATGGTTCCAGAAGCCGCGTTTCGGGGATTGGCAAATTCTGGTAATCCCAATTCGCGACGTGATTCATTGACCGCAGCAAACACGTGGCGTTCGAAGTAGACTTCACCTCTCACTTCCATCACTGGATAGCCAGCCCAGGCAGCAACCCGAAGCGGTAGTCCTTTGATGGTTTTTGCATTGAGCGTAACGTCCTCACCGACTTCTCCGTCGCCGCGTGTCACCGCGCGGCTCATAACGCCATTCTCGTACACGACACTCAAGGAAAGCCCATCTATCTTGAACTCAGCGGTGAAGGGTACCTGTGCGTCGGCTGCATTTTCAACGCGCTGCACAAAACTTCTGAGGTCGGCTTCGTTGTAACCGTTTTCAAGGCTCAACATGGGACGCAGGTGGGGCACGGAGACCCTGCCGTCGGCGACGCCACCACCCACGCGAAAACTGGGTGAATCGGGTTGAACAAGGTGGGGGTAATCCAATTCCAATTGCCGCAATTCATGCTCCAACGCATCGTATTCTTGGTCAGAAATCTCTGGAGCTGAATCGGTGTAATATTTCTGTCGATGAAACTCTATTTGATCGATCAGGTGGCGCATTCGTTGTTGGACGTCTGTCATGTGTCCAGGTCCTTGATGCCAAGTTGTTTGAGTTTTCGGTGCAGGTGACTCCGTTCCAATTGCAGAGCCTCAGCGGTTTTCGTGACGTTACCGTCGAAACGATCCAATTGCGCCATGATATAGCTTCGTTCAAAAGCATCTCTAGCATCTTTTAGTGAACTGAATTCAGGAAAAACGGGGTCGAGCACGGTGTGTCCGGTGGTCGCTTGGGGCAGGTCCGCGCTCGTAACTTCGGGCTTTCGACACATAATCATGAGGCGTTCAACGATATTGCGCAGTTCGCGCACATTTCCAGGCCATGCATAGCCGGTGAGGGCTTCAATGGCAGAAGGCGTGAAGTGAAGGGCGGGGCGTCCATAACTTGCCGCGAATTCTGCTGCGAAATGGCGACAAAGTGGCCCCAAATCTGACAGCCTTTCTCTCAAGGGTGGAATGGTGATGGGGATGACATTGAGGCGATAGAATAAGTCTTTTCGAAATCGTCCAGCCTGTATCTCTTGCTCAAGGTCCTTGTTGGTGGCTGCAATCACTCGGACGTCTACCGCAATTGTACGGTTGCTGCCAATGCGTTGGAAACGCTGTTCTTGCAACACCCGCAAAACCTTGGCCTGTGTTTGTAGCGACATGTCGCCGATCTCATCCAGGAACAAGGTGCCTCGATCCGCCTCTTCGAACTTGCCTTGCCTGTTTTCAATGGCACCAGTAAAGCTTCCTTTGACGTGTCCAAAAAGCTCCGATTCAATCAATTCTTCGGGAATGGCGGCGCAATTCATTTCAACGAAGGGCTCGTCGCGACGCGGTGACAGCTCGTGAATGGATCGTGCGGCCAGCTCTTTTCCAGAGCCGCTTTCTCCAAGGATAAGGACTCGGGCGGGCGCCTCAGCTGCCAATTGGATATCCGCCTTGAGTTGTTGAATCAGCGTTGAATCACCGATCATCTGTGTTTTGGGTAACCGATTGACCAGCCGATTGAGGCGTTTGTCCAGCTTGGTTTGGCGAAGCGCATTATTGAGGCTAATCACCACGCGATCCAGATTCAGCGGCTTCTCTAGGAAATCGAATGCACCCAGGCGTGTCGCTTTGACGGCAGATTCAAGCGTCGCATGTCCCGATATCATGATTACAGGGGCGTCAAATCCATCGGCCTTCAATTGGGTCAATGTTTCTACGCCATCGATACCAGGAAGCCAAATATCAAGAAAGATGGCGTCAACCCGCTTTTCACCGGACCTTAGGAGTCCCAATAGCTCCTCTCCAGATTCAACGGCGGTTACGTCGTGATGCTCGTCTTGAAGGATTTCCGCCAGAGTTTTGCGGATGGCTGGCTCGTCGTCACAAATGGCGATCAAAGTCATACAGGCGCGCTCACTGCCGATGATTCCTCAATTCGGTCAATGATTGTCAAGATCTGGTTGAGCGAGGTGACTTGCGTGGAATCTCTGCGCAAGTCTAGTCGATTGGCTAAGGTGACCAAGTGAATGAGAAACTTACGAAAACGACGGGCCATGGCATCTGGAGTCCCCATACGCACCATTTCGGTGGCGAAATATCGCCAATCGCCCAGTTGATCGATGGCCTGGAGTTGCGGTAGCTGTATGTTGTCGATGAGCGAAGCTGCTACGGCGCGTAACACATAGGGGTCGGAGACCGCGGCGCGGCCTATCATCACACCGTTCAGATTGCCAAGCATGGCCTGGGCCGAAGTGGCGTCCACAACGTCTCCATTGCCGAAGACGGGTATGCGGAGTGCAGCCTTCAATTCATAGATCTCTGTCCAGTCAGCGTTCCCGCTGAATTTCTGAGCGTACGTACGACCGTGGACCGTCATGGCGTCCAAACCAGCGGCTTCTAATTTCAGGCCAAAGGGTACTAGGTCGTCAGCGTGCTCCCAACCGAGCCTTGTCTTGACGCTGACGGGTATGTTGACGACCGACTTCACCCCCGCTACCAGTTCGCAGGCTAGGTCAATATTCTTCATCAGCGCTGAACCATGTTGATGGGCAACAATGCGACGAGCCGGACATCCCATATTCAGGTCTATGCCTGCAGCTCCGCGGTCCTCTGCAAGTCTGGCCGCTACTTTGAAGTCGCTGGCGTCTTTTCCGTATAGTTGAACGACGAGCGGTTGGTCCTGAGTTTCAATATCCATCCAGTCGTCGGCCAATTTGGGCTTCTTGGCCAGTTCCGTGGCGCTTAAGAACTCGGTGAACAGGACAATTCTGGGCTCGATTCGCTTGACCAAACGTCTAAATGCCCGATCGGTGTAGCCATCCATGGGTGCCAATATGACAATGGGCTTTGGGGAATGGGTCCAATGACCAGTCATGAGTTAACCTGGACTAGAATGCGATCGCCCGAAATCTTGGTGACGAAAACACGTAGACCGCTCATAGCCGGCGGACCGTGGGATGCTCCCGTTTTGAGGCAGAATTTTGCGCCGTGCCAGGGGCACAATACGTCGTCTCCGGTAATGTAGCCATCGGTGAGAGGGGCCCCGACGTGGGTGCAACTGTTGGAAACCGCGTGTATCCCAGATTTGGATCGAAACAATCCAATTTCGAGCTCCCCAACTTGAACAGCCAAACACTCGTCAAGATCGGCCACTCCTGCTACATCAACCCAGCGTTCCATCATGATCCGCTATGGGTTTGTCCGATGCATGAGTAATTTCTGGATTTCCTGCTCATACTCGGCAGGAACCGAAAGGATTTCCAAACCGACTCGAGTACCGTGGTCTTCCTCGTGCTCGACCCATGCCACTCTGCCAGATACTGAAATGAGAGAGCCATCAATACTCAACGTGAGACTTAATAGATCGTCGGTAGAAACGTCTTTGGGCAATTCGAGTTGGAGCCCTTTTAGGCTGAGATCGGTCGACCTGCCCATCCCTGTTTCAAGTTCTGCCTTATCTGGATGAAGTAGTGTGTATGAAACCAACGATTTCTTGTCGATACGCACAAAATTACGTCGTTCAGGATTTGACATTTCGGGCTCCCTATAATGCCTGTGCATCTATTGTAATGGTGCTTTGCCCGATAGCCAAGGCTAGGGGTATGAAGTCGGTTCAACTTAATTTCCCTCCGCGTGTTTGATGCGATATAGTGGGCGGACTTGGATCATCAAATTCGGAGCGGTACGCCGCAAGGATTCGGCTTGTCGCTCAAAGGGGGTCATATGACAGTCGAGGACATTCGCAACGTTGGCATTGTGGGCCACGGCGGGGTTGGCAAAACAATTCTCGCTGAAGCCATGCTACATAGTGCGGGTATAACAAACCGCATGGGAACAATTGAAGACGGAAACACCGTTTCCGATTTTCATGGGCAAGAGGTGGAAAGACAGATTTCAATTAGTACAAGCATGATGCACCTGTCTTGGTTGAAGCACAAAGTGAACTTGGTGGACACGCCGGGTTATATGGATTTTATTGGCGAAGTCTATGGTGCCATGCACGTGGTGGATACCGGCCTAATCGTGGTGGATGCCAATTCGGGCATTGATGTGGGAACTGAAGTCGTTTGGCAGTACGGCAAAGAGCATGACCTGAGTAAGATCTTTGTGATTAACAAACTGGACAAAGAAAACACGAATTTCGACAAGATCGTCGAGGATCTTCGCGAGTCTTTTGGACCAGACGTCATCAAAGTTCAGTTTCCCTACAATCCGGGACCGGGATTCGACGGCATTGTCGATTTGATTCGATGCAAACTCTTGCGGTTTGCAAAGGATGGGTCTGGCACGTTTACTCAGGAAGATGTTCCCGCTGATGTGAAAGACATTTTTGATGAAGCTCGCCTTCAATTCATGGAATCGATCATTGAACATGATGAAGATTTGATGACCAAGTACGTCAGCGACGAGCCGATCAGTGAAGAGGAGCTCAAGAAAGCGTTGAGTCATGCGGTCAAGCACAACGAGATTTACCCAGTGCTGTGTGCGAGCGCCAAGACCAATGTGGGCCCAGCACGAATCTTGGACATCGTCGTCAACTACGGCGCCTCGGCATCTGACTTGCCCGATGTGCACGGCACAGATGGCGATGGCAATGATGTGTCAAGGAAGTGTGCGGCCGGCGAGCCGATGTCGGCGCTTATCTTCAAAACCATTTCTGAGCCGCACGTGGGAGAAATATCGTTCATCAAAGTCTATTCGGGTACGCTTAAGGTGGGTTCCGATGTGTACAATGCCGCGAGCGACTCGACCGAACGCATTTCGACACTTTTTGTTTTGAACGGAAAAGAGCGTAAGGACACACCACAAATTGAATGTGGCGACATGGGTGCCATCATCAAGTTGCGTAATTCCCACACCAATGACACGTTGTGTGACCGAAGCGCACCCATAGCATTGACCAAAATCTCGTTTCCGGAACCGGTGACTCGTGCTGCACTGCATGCGGTCAACAAGGGTGACGAAGACAAGATTGGCTTTGGCTTACATGCGCTGCATCAGGAAGATCCAACCTTCCACCATTACTATGATGGTGAGTTGAAACAGACCATTGTGAGCGGTCAAGGCGAACTTCAACTGGATATCGTCGTGCATCGCCTCAAGAAGCGATTCAATGTGGATGTGGAACTTAGCGAGCCCAAGATTCCCTATCGTGAAACCATCACAAAGACCGCTGACTTCAGGCGCAAATACAAGAAACAGACGGGTGGTCGCGGACAGTATGGCGATGTACACGTCGAGATCAAACCACGCGAACGCGGCAGCGGTTTTGAGTTCATCGACAACATTGTGGGTGGAGTAGTACCCAGCAAATACATACCTGCCGTCGAAAAGGGCATTCGTCAGGCCATGGAAGAGGGCGCTTTGACTGGATCCAAGGTAATTGATGTGTCAGCACGTATTTTTGATGGGTCTTACCACAATGTGGATTCCTCAGATATGGCGTTCCAGATTGCAGGCGCCCAGGCGTTCAAGGAATGTATGCGCAAGGCCGGGGCAATCGTGCTGGAACCCATTTACAAGGTAGATATCCGCGTACCTGAAGAATACATGGGTACGGTGATGGGCGATGTCAATTCTCGCAGGGGCAAGGTGCTTGGCATGGAGATGGCCGGCAAATTCCAGGTCATCAGGGCCGAGATCCCATTAGCTGAATTGTACAAATACTCGTCCATGTTGCGATCTATGACTCAGGGCCGAGGACGGCACCATCGCGAGTTTAGTCATTACGAACCGACACCTAGAGACGTGCAGTCTAAGCTCATGGCGGCTTATTCCTCTGAAGACGAATAAGGCAAAAAAAAACCAAAGGGCTCGTCTAACGAGCCCATTGGTTCTTGATTAGTGGATCCTCCTGTCGTATTTTAGAGGTTAACATCTCCAGACCCCGGGGGCGAACATGAGTGATAAGCAGGGATCCCGTAGAAGTTTCCTGGCCACCGGTGCCATGATTTCTGCGTTGACGGCAGCTTACGGGTTCTTCTTCAAGAATGTCTTTCGCTTTGTTTTTCCCGAACGGAAGGCAAAGAATGTGCGCCCCATGTTTGTGGCCTATGCGCCGCGTCTGCCGGTGGGATCAAGTGTCCAGTTCTACACGCCGAAGGGTGCCAGTGTCATCCTGACCAACACGGGTCAATTGCAAAAGGGCACGAACCATGGGTTCATCGCGTTTTCCAGTCGGTGCCCCCATCTGGGATGTAACGTGCATTACGCGCCAAAAGAAGAGCGTTTCGTTTGCCCCTGCCATCAGGGCGTGTTTGATCAGAAAGGCGTCGCGATTTCTGGACCACCGGCTCAGGCAGGTCAAAGACTGTCAGAGTTCAGCGTGGTCAAAGAAGGCGAATCCGTTTACGTGTTGGTTGAGGTAGCCTGATGTTTGGCGCAGCCTGGTCCTGGTTCCGATCGCGCGTACCTATCAACGAGGAAGTGTTGCGGCATATGAGTGCCGAGCCGGTCGCTGGCCACTTGAAACGGTGGTGGTGGTGTCTGGGTGGTACCCCTCTATACCTTTTCCTTTTGCAGGTACTGACGGGTATTATCCTAACGTTTTATTACATACCCAACCCTGAACACGCCTATGAGAGCGTTCGAACCATCACTCAAGAGCTACCCTATGGTTGGTATTTGCGGTCGTTTCACAAATGGGGCGCAAATTTGATGATCGTGGCCGTCTTGTTGCACATGATTCGCGTGTACTTTTCAGGTGCCTATCGTAATCCTCGAGAACTCAATTGGGTGGTTGGATGCATGCTCCTTTTTGTGACCTTGGGATTTGGTTTTACGGGGTATTCGTTACTTTGGGAACAACTTTCATACTGGGGTATTACTGTCGCTGGTAACATCTTGCGAGCCACGCCACTGATGGGGGATCTTCTGGCCGACTTTATGCGCGGAGGTCAGGAAGTAGGCACCAACACGCTTACGCGTTTTTATGTGTTCCATATCGGCATTCTTCCCACCGTGTTGATTGGGTTTCTTGTGGTGCATGTATACCTGATTCGAACACATGGTGTATCTCAGCTTGAAGGTGAGAGGTCGACGGATCAGAAGACCTTCCCCTTCTTTCCAGACCACTTCTTAACGGAATTGGCGATCGGCGCATTTTTGATGTTCTTGATCAGCTGTTTGGCAGTGATATTTCCTGCACATATGGGGCCGGAGGCCAATCCGCTTGTAACCCCTGAACACATCAAACCGGAATGGTACTTCTTTTGGGCGTTCAGATGGCTGAAGTTGATGACTGACACCCAAGCTGTCATGACGCAAGGTGTTTTCATGGCATTCATTGTGATCTGGCCATTTATAGACGGCTGGATCCGAAAACGATGGTCTCGTAGTGAGATCAGTATCTACGTCGGCATTGCCGTCATTCTTTACTTACTTGGCCTTACCGTCTGGGAAGCCCTGTATCTGTTGCATGGATAGGAGGAAACCATGGGCTTGAACGCAAAACAGTGGGTTGTGACCGCCATGGCGGCACTGTTTTTCGCGGTGTTACTGATTGTAGCTTGGGTGGAAGGCGGGCGCGCCCGAGTCGTCCAGAACCCCGAGTCACTGGTGACGGGACCCAACGAAAAATGCGTGGACTGTCACGAAGTGAAGACGCCGGGCATCGTGGGCCAGTGGCATCAAAGCAAACATTCTCAGTCAGGTATTGGCTGTGTGGAATGTCATCAAGCCGAGGCAGGCGATATAGATGGCTATAACCATGAAGGCATGCTGATCACAGCTGTGGTATCTCCCAAAGATTGCTCCAAGTGTCATGAGCGGGAATTCAAGGAGTTCGAGGAAAGCCATCATGCAGAAGGTGGCAAGATCTTGGGTTCACTGGACAACGTGTTGGCAGAGGTTGTGGAGGGACATGTTCTGTTCGATCACGACGGTAACCGAGTTCAGGCTTCGGCCGCGGCAGTGTCGGGTTGTCTCCAGTGCCATGGCTCCGAAATCAAAGTACTCGAAGATGGAAAACTGCATCCAGATACATGGCCGAATACCGGTATTGGACGCATCAACCCCGACGGTTCCAAGGGCTCGTGTTCTGCCTGCCATTTGCGTCACGACTTTGATTTGGCACAGGCACGGATGCCAGAGAACTGTGGACGCTGTCACCTGGGTCCCGATCATCCTCAACTTGAAGTGTACAACGAGTCCAAACACGGCATTGCGTTCGCGGCCAATCGCATTCGTTTCACGCCGGATATGAGCGAAAAGGATTGGTTGCCAGGTGTGCATTACGAACAAGGTCCTACGTGTTCTTCTTGTCACATGAGCGCGACAAGAAATCTACCTGTGACCCATGATGTGGGATCGAGAATCTCTTGGACTTTGCGTCCACCAGTATCAGAGAAAATCGATGCCGCTGCTAAGAAACAGGGACTTGACGTCAAATCATGGGAAGACCGAAGAGCAGACATGAAGGACGTATGCACGAGTTGTCACGGTCCTCGTTGGGTCGAAAACTGGTATGAGCAATATGACAACTTGGTGGTGCTCTACAACGAGAAATTCGGCAAGCCAGCAACCGCCTTATACAAAGCTGTTCGTGCCAAGGGTCTGATCTCCGCCGACGTGACGTTTGATGATTCAATTGAATTCACATACTTCTTCCTTTGGCATCATGAAGGCCGTCGAGCACGTCACGGCGCGGCTATGATGGGCCCAGACTATACCCAGTGGCACGGCATGTATGAGGTTGCCCATCGGTTCTACATGGAATTCGTACCGGAGCTAAAGGAAATCATCGAAGCTGGCTATCGGTCTGGGGACCCTCAGTTGAAGAAGGCGGCGGATGAGGTTGAAGCGCAATTGGACGAGGTGCTCAATTCCGAAATGCATCAGTGGTTCCTGGGCAGGATGAGTCCGAACCAGAAAGCGGCGCGAGAAAAAGCCAGATCGGAATTTCAGAAGCGTTACGCTGGGGATTGATGTGGCTATTTCATCGTTTGTGGTTGACGCACTGCCGGCTGATCTAGATCAGGTGGCCAACCAGCTGCAGCAACTGGCTGGGGTTGAGCTTTGTGGACGTGGTGAACAGGGCCTTGCCCTGGTTTGGGAGTCCGATGCATCCACTCGCGCTGAGGACATGATCTCCCAGCTTTGGGTAAAAGGTGTTCGAGGCGTTTCGCTGGTTTTTGCCAGTCGTCAGGAAGAATAAGGAGTTTGCAAATGAGTACCGACCGCCGAGATTTTATGAAGGCATTAGCGGCAGGCTGGGCAACCACTTTGGTCTCGGGAACAGCCACAGCAGGTGACCGCCAGAAAGACCAAGCAGAGTGGCTTGAAAGTGGATCCATCAACTGGGCCAAGGCGCCATGTCGATTCTGTGGAACGGGTTGTGGTGTGATGGTGGGTGTCAAAGATGGGAAGGTAGCTGCTGTGGCTGGCGACCCACAGAACCCGGTCAACCAAGGAAAGCTATGCGCGAAAGGTTATCACCTGCCTTTTGTTTTGTACGGTAAGGACCGCTTGACCGTGCCTCAGATTAGGCGAAATGGCAAGCTGGAAGGCGCTTCTTGGGCGGAAGCCTTGGATTTGATCGCTTCCAAATTCAAGTCTTCATTGGATGAATTCGGTGCGGATTCGGTGGCCATTTATGGATCTGGTCAATGGACCATTCAGGACGGTTATGCGGCCAACAAGTTCATGAAGGGTGGGCTTGGCACCAATAATGTGGAAGCCAATGCACGCTTGTGTATGGCAAGTGCAGTGGTTGGTTTCCTGAAGTCGTTTGGCAAAGATGAGCCCATGGGCTGCTATGACGATTTTGAAGAAGGCGATGTTTTTGTCTTCTGGGGCAACAACATGTCCGAGAACCATCCGGTCCTGTTTTCTCGAATTACGGCTCGAAAGGATTCCGCGAGCTGGGTGCGTCTGGTTGATATCACGACTCGAAAAACAAGAACATCCGAAGAATCAGATTTGGTGCTGATGATGAATCCACAGTCTGATTTGGCTTTAGCCAACGGTATCTGCCGCGAGATTATCAGGAACGGTTGGGTCAACGAAGATTTTGTCAAGAAACACTGTTTGTTCCGCCAAGACAATGAGGATATCGGATATGGAATGCGGGAGGACATAGGTTACACGCCGGCCGAAGAGATGATCGATTTCGACGCATACAGGGCGTTTCTCGAGCCCTACACCCTGGAGTATGTAGAGAAGATCTCTGGGGTGCCCGCGTCCCAAGTCAAGCAGTTGGCAGCATGGTACGGCGATCGCAGCAAGAAGGTGGTCAGCCTGTGGTGTATGGGCATGAACCAACACACGCGCGGTACTTGGATCAACAACTTGGTGTACAACATTCACTTGTTAACGGGAAAAATCAGCGAACCAGGCAATAGTCCTTTTTCATTGACAGGCCAGCCATCGGCCTGTGGCACGGTTCGCGAGGTAGGTACATTGACACATGCATTGCCCGGCGGTCGAGTGGTAATGAACCCAGAGCACCGCGCTTTTGCGGAGAAGATCTGGAATGTGCCCAGCGGAACCATCAAAGACAAACCTTCAAATCACACCATGTCCATGTTCCGCAAACTGGCGAATGGTCAACTGAAAGCCATGTGGATACAAGTCACGAATCCCATGGTCACCATTCCCGATCTCAACCATTTCATGAATGGCATCAAGGAACACAAACCGTTCATAGTGGTTTCCGATGTTTATCCAACGCCAACCACAGCCATAGCTGACGTGGTCCTGCCCTCAGCCATGTGGGTTGAGCGCGAAGGATGTTTTGGCAATTCCGAAAGGCGCACGCAGCACTGGGTGAAAATGGTGGATGCGCCGGGTGAAGGCAAACCAGACAGTTGGCAGATTATTGAAGTGGCCAAGCGTATGGGCTGCGGCAACTTGTTCCCCTGGGACGACGAGTCGGCTCAGGCCCAGGGTCTTTACGAGGAATACCGGGAATTCACCTTGAATGTGGGCAAGGATGTTGCCACTTGGGATGAGCTGAAACGCACTCGAGGTATGAGGTGGCCGGTTGTGGACGGCAAAGAAACCCGATGGCGTTACCGAGAGGGTTCGGATCCTTATGTCAAGAAGGGCACCGGATTCTCTTTTTACGGCAACAAGAAATTCGAAGATCGCGCCATAATCTGGAAGCGACCTTATGTGGATCCACCGGAGATGCCTGACAAGGACTATCCGCTTTGGCTGACTACGGGACGTGTCCTAGAGCATTGGCATACTGGTTCCATGACACGTAGGGTACGTGCGTTGCACCAAGCGGTTCCGGAAGCCTTCGTTGAGATGCACCCCGAAGATGCACGAGAGCTTGGTGTGAGTGACGGATCCATAGTGAAAGTTGTTTCCCGCCGCGGCGAATGCCTATTGAAACTTGCCATAAACCGGCGTTCGGTGCCAAAAAGGGGAAACGTTTTTGTTCCCTTTTTCGACGAAGCGAAGCTGATTAACATGGTCACTTTGGATGCTCACTGTCCCTTGTCCAAACAACCCGATTACAAGAAATGCGCTGTCCGCGTGGAACCAGTGTAGGGGGGCTTCATGGCCAGAATCCTAACGGTATTACCACTATTACTCGTTTTGCTCAGTTGTGGCGACCAGGCAAAGGAGCCGGTGTCATCGACACCGAGGGTCACCGACAGAGAAACGATCCGTGGTTACCATGGTGCGCCACCCGTTATTCCCCATCAAGTGGCCGCATTAGGTCGAGCGAACTGCCTATCTTGTCATGGCCCAGGTCAAGAGAGACCCGATCAATCACGTGCTTTGGCAGCCCTGACGCCCCATCCTGAGTGGCGCAATTGTCAACAGTGTCACGTGGAAATTTCTACCGATGATGAGTTTGTGGTCAACGTGTTTGTGCCTTTGCCCGAACCCGAAGTCCTTGCTATGGAGACACCGTTTTTGCCACCTTACATTCCCCATCGCATTCAAGATCGAGATGGACATTGCGAATCCTGCCACATAGGTCCTCAAGCCAGGCCGGAAATTGTGCCCAATCACGGGCCCCGTGATAATTGTCGACAATGCCACCTATCCACGTATGGCGAGACCATGGAGTTTGGCACTAAGGTGGCCTCATTTCCCTAATGTCTTGAGCTAGATAGTGGCAGGCATTTCACCGCTTGACGTTCATACCTCAGACCATTAGTCTGTAAGGTCAACAAATCCTGGTTGTCCTGTTATGAATCAGCCTCTGATGAGTACAGTTGGCATTGTTGAAGACAATGCCACCTATCGCGAAGTACTGGTGGATTTTCTCAACCAGCACTTCCAATGCAATGTTGTGGCTGAATCGGTTGAGTCGTTTATGGCCGCTGTTGGGGACGGACCTTACCCCGACGTTGTCTTGATGGATATTGAATTGCCTGGTGTGAGTGGGATACAGGGTGTCGCACAAGTACGAGAACGGTCTCCCAAGACAGAAGTGGTGATGCTCACTATTTTTGAGGACTCCGACCACGTTTTTGACGCGCTGTGCGCTGGCGCCTCCGGTTACATGTTAAAACACAGCCCCCTTCAATCCATTAAGCGTTCGGTTGAGGACGCCGCCAGCCACGGCTCTCCTATGTCGCCTCGCGTTGCACGCAAGGTTCTGCAGAAGTTCTTTCCACAGAAAGAAGAGGACAACTCAGGATTGTCAAGACGGGAGCAGGACGTGGTTTCCGGCCTTGTGGAAGGCCTCTCCTACAAGGAGATAGGCGACCGCCTCTTCATTAGCGTGGACACTGTTCGCCACCATATTCGAAACATCTACCGCAAGCTGGAAGTGAACTCAAAAACCGAGGTCATGCAGAAGTACTGGCGGCGTGAGACTTAAGTGTCTTCCATCCATACGGGGGGATCGATCTTGCGTGGACGTCGAGGTCGCAATTTGCGCAACATGTTGCCAAACACGATGGACCTCTTAGGGTAGGGAACCCGCACCTCAATGGTGACACCATGAGTGGAGGACCAAGTGAATTGTCCGCCCACCGATTCCGCACGCCACTTCATGTTCTTGAGTCCGTTGCCATTGCCCTGTTCAGTGATGCCTTGGCCATTGTCAGCGATGGTCAATATCAATTGGTGACCCTGTTTTCCCAAATGCACATGTACGCGATCCGCATCAGCATGCCGTGCAGCGTTTCCCAGAGCTTCCTTGTAGATGAGCAGTAGGTTTTGCCGCAGGTTTGGCGATAGCTGACGGTCCAAGTCCAATTTGTCTGTTGCGAAAGAAACAGTCAAATGACCATCTAGGTTTTGTGCCAGTTCCTTCATGCGAATAATGAGATCATTGAGTTGATCGTATCGGCAGTCCATGGACCAAACAAGGTCTTTCATACGGACGATCAGGCTCCTGGAAGTCGTTTCTATCTGGCTCAAATACTTGTCGTTATGGCCGTGTCCTTCCCGAACGAAATTGGCCATGATGGCCACATTAGTCAGAGCCGCGCCAATGTCGTCGTGGAGGTCGCGCGCAATCCTGGTTCGCAGTCGCTCGAATCCTACCAACCGACGAACCCTCAAGCGATATATCCAAAAAGCCACCGCAAAGACGAGAAGAATGGAGAGCGATTTGGCCCAAGTGGTCTGATACCAGGCTGGAAGAATCTCAATTTCAATAGACGTTCCAGCTTCATTCCAGATGCCGTCTCGATTGCTGGCTTTGACGCGAAATTGGTATGAGCCTGGAGGTAGGTTCGTGTATGTGGCCCTTCGGTTGGAAGCATCTGTTTCAATCCACTGCGTGTTGTAACCTTCCAGTTTGTAGGCGTATCTGTTTTTGGTTGGCCGGGTGTAGTCCAGTGCCGAAAACAACATGGAAAACATGCTGTGGTCCGGACACAATTGTATCTTCTCAGTATGCGTGATGGCTTGCTTCAACGGTGAGTGCCCATCAAGGCGCTGCAACTTCACGGGACGATTAGCAATGAGGAGGTCCGTCAATACGACAGGTGGTACGAATTCACTCGAAATCAACTCAATGGGGTTGACCACAGTGATACCGTTGATGCCTCCAAAATAGAGGTGACCAGAACTCGTTTTGCAAGATGATCCAAAATTGAACTCGTTGCTTTGCAGGCCATCGTGCACGTCGTAGTTTTGAAAACTCATGAGCTCGGTGTTCATGACCGAAAGTCCCAGATTCGTGCTTATCCACAATCGGTTCGAATCATCTTCCAGCACGCCGTAGATCACATCGTTGGGCAATCCGTCGTGGGTGGTCCAGGTCATGAATGTGCCCTGTTCGCGATCCATCAGATTGAGCCCATAAGCCGTACCGACCCAGAACCTTCCGTAGTGATCCTCAAACATGGTCGTGATTACGTCATGACTAATGGAAGGTTCGCCCGAGCGTTGCACGTAGCGCTTGAAGGTACCATCACCCAGGTAGGCATTGAGGCCCCCACCGTTGGTACCTACCCAAAGCCGACTGTCATGATCGACGAATAGCGAATAGACCCGGTCGTCACTCAAACTCGCAGGATCGTTTGGATGATTGCGGTAATGCTCAAAATCTCCTGACTGGGTCATCTTATTCAATCCGCTGCCGTTGCACCCGACCCAAAGTTCATGGTTTGCCTTAGCAATAGCGATGACCCGATTTCCGCTTAGACTGCTCGGGTTCTTGGGATCATGGGTATATCTTGTGATTTGTTCTGTGTGCACGTTGATATGATTCAAACCTTGTTTGTTCGTCCCAATCCAAACACCCTCTTCATCGGGGCACAGGGCAAATACATCGTCCTGGCTAAGCGCCGAATTGGTGGTGTTGAAGTGTTTGAAAGTTTGGGTACTTGGACTGTACCGGTCCAGACCACCACCTTTTGTGCCAATCCATAGATCGCCGTTGTGGTCTTCCACCATGGCGAACACCAATCGGTGACTGAGCGTGTTTATGTTGGACTGATCGTGTTTCAGATGAACAAAGCCCCTGGACCCGCTGTTGATTCGGCTTACGCCGCCGCCTTCAGTGCCAATCCAAATAGACCCTGACCGATCTTCGTAAAGCGCAAACACCGAATCAGCGCTAAGGCTGTCTGGGTCACTCAAGCTGTGAATGTACCGCTCAAAACCCTCACCATGAACCTTGTTGAGTCCGCCTCCATCGGTACCAATCCAAATGCGTTGTTCTCGATCGATCAAGATCTGTGTGACTTCGTTGTGACCTAGACTCGAAGGATCGGCTGGATTGTGCAGGTAATGACGCGTACCATTGGGTGACAACGTGTAAAGACCGTTGCCAATCGTACCTACCCACAACTTGTTCCCATCACAGGCAAGGGCAAAAACAGGTCCCTCTATTTGCGTTGAATGGTCAAATCCACGTCCCGTGTAACGATTCAATCCCGATTGAGTGCCCACCCAAATATTTCCCTGTGCGGTAATCGCGAACGACAACACATGGTTGTTGTCTAAACTGGAACCATCTTCGGGGTCGTGCTGCAAATGATGCAATCCTCCATTTGTAGGGTTGTAGATGCTGATTCCAGCTTTCTGAGTGCCCATCCAAATTCGGCCCTGTTTGTCTTGCGCCAATGCTCGGATGGAGTCAGATCCTTCCATTTTGTTGACGAATGGGTGAAATGATTCGTTGGCGGTATCAAAGCGACACACGCCACCCCCCCAAGTTCCCACCCAGATATCCCCGGACTTGCTTTCCAGCAAACTGGTGATTCTATTGTCGGTCAACGATGTTGCATCGTCAGTTCGATGACGATAATGGAGGAACTCGTACCCATCATACCGGTTGAGTCCATCTTCCGTACCAAACCAAAGAAAACCCTTGTGGTCTTGAAGCACGCACAAAACACTGTTTTGAGACAAGCCGTCTTCTAAGGTCAAGTGGTCAAATCGCAGTGGCGTTGGGCTTGTCGTCGCATATGCAGCGATGATAAAGAAACGCAACATCGCAAACTCCCCGGAGCTGCCCGTTTACTCCCCTTTTGTAAACAAACTGAAAAGTGCCATTGGAGTTTAACATCGACTGAGCGATAGTTGAATATGTAAAAACCGCACGTTTATGCGGTTGCCGTGCAGTTTCTCGTTGGATAACCTATGCATTTCCAATATGGCAATTTGTAATGCTTGTGTAAAAAACGACATCTTCATGCGGTTGTTGGATGGCCGAATCTTTAGTTAACTTGTTGCAAACCGTTAACCGACAAAGCCACAACAATGCAACTCATGCTTTGAGTGTGGTCCCTATCTCACTCCATTGATTGTTCACGTTCCCCGGTCTTCGGTTGCTATTTACGGAGGAAAAAGTCATGAGAGAAAAGTCTTTAGGCAGGGTCATCCTGCATCTGATCGTGTCCATGTTTGCCTTAACGGGCTTGGCTTGGGCCGGTGAAACAGTTGATCTTCGTGGCATGAAGATTGATGTTGCGGAGTCTGACTCCAACAACCCGTCACGGTTGGCAGAAAGCCTCGGATTGGGCGAGGGCAACGATCTTCAAATCATACGCGAAGTACGCGAAAAGAATGGGATCACCCATCGGCGCTACCAGCAGACCTTTCAAGGGATTCCTGTCTGGGGTGAACAGATTGTAGTTGCCACCAACGAATCCGGCGGTATTGTGAGTCTTCATGGCCAAATGGTTCAGGACCTTGAGAAGGATCTGGGCATGGATGGACAACAGGAAGCTGCATTCACCAAAGAACAAGCACTAGCATTTGCCAAAGACATTCATTTGGGTCGGGCTTCGGATAGCAAGTGGCGTTTTGAGAATGAGACCAGCCAATTGGTGATTTTCATGTCCTATGGCAAGGCCCGCCTTGCCTATGCGGTGTCCTATTTCGGAGATACAGAATCAGGAACGCCCACCCGGCCGACCTATTTGATCGATGCACGCACCAAAGAGGTTCTACACTTCTTTGAAGGGCTGACCACGGCAAATGGTACCGGTCCTGGCGGTAACCAAAAGACGGGCATCTATTATTACGGCACGCAATTCCCAGCGTTTAACGTGACGGCCAACGGCAGCACGTGCAGCATGAATAATAGCCAGGTGAAATCAGTCAACCTGAACCATGGGACCAGTGGAAGCACTGCATTTTCTTATGGTTGCTACGAAAACACTTTCAAGCAAATCAACGGGGCATACAGTCCCATCAATGACGCCCACTTTTTTGGAAGTGTGATCTTCAATATGTACCAAGACTGGTACAGCACCGCGCCACTCACATTTCAGTTGCAGATGCGCGTGCACTACTCAAGTAACTACGAAAACGCGTTTTGGAACGGAACCGCCATGACTTTTGGCGATGGCGCTAGCACGTTCTATCCGCTGGTTAGCTTGGATGTGTCTGCGCACGAAGTGAGCCATGGCTTCACGGAACAAAACTCAAACCTCAACTACTCAGGTCAATCCGGTGGTATTAACGAAGCGTTTTCTGACATGGCAGGTGAAGCTGCCCAGTACTTCATGAATGGCAGCAATGACTTTCTGGTCGGCGCCGAGATCTTCAAGGGCAATTCGGCCTTGCGCATCATGTACGATCCGCCTCAAGACGGGAGCTCCATTGGCTGCGCCAACGACTATTACTCCGGCATGGACGTGCATCACAGCAGCGGTGTGTTTAACAAAGCGTTTTACACCCTGGCAACGACATCAGGGTGGAATACCCACAAGGCCTTTGACGTCTTTGTGCGTGCCAACCAGGTGTATTGGACTCCGAGCACCAACTTCCAACAAGGTGCTGACGCGGTGATGGATGCTGCCAGTGACTTGGGATACAACACCAACGATGTGGCATCTGCCTTTGCAGCCGTCTGTATCACCGTCAGTGGCGGTGGCGGCGGTGGTGGAGGCGGTGGCGGTATCACCGATCTTGACAACGGTGACTCCTCCACCTTCAGCGCCAGTGCGCAGGCATGGAATCACTTCCGCGTCACCATACCGGCCGGCGCCACGAACCTGACCGTGACGACAAGTGGATCGAACGGCGATGCCGATCTTTACACTCGATTTGGCCAACAACCAACCACCAGCAGTTACGACTGCCGGTCTATCAGCAGCAACAGTAACGAGTCATGTTCGCACGCGACTCCTGCTGCGGGTGAGTGGTACCTTGGTGTATACGCCTATTCAGCCTTCTCAAACGTCACGATTTCCGTAAGCTGGGATGAACCTGGTGGTGGCGGCGGCGGTAGCTGCGGTTCCGGAATGAACGAGTACACAGGAACGCTTTCGGGAACGGGTGATTCCGATATCCATCCCAACGGAACCTACTTCAGTTGGAGTGGTGGCACGCTTTCCAGTCAGCTGAATGGCCCTTCTGGTACCGACTTTGATCTGTACCTCTACAAGTGGAGCGGCAGTCGCTGGCGCCAGGTAGCCAAATCCGAATCGGCAACTTCTACGGAGAGCATCAACTACTCCGCCAGCTCGGGTTACTACTACTACAAAATCTCCTCATATTCGGGCAGTGGTTCCTACACCTTCTGCGCCAATAACTAGCGGCAGATTTGCCTCACTCCATAAGGCCGGACTTGTTCCGGCCTTATTTTTTTATCAGTCGTATACCGACAATACACCGCTAAAGGCGTTTACACCGTTACCTGAATATGCTTAGCTGGTGTGTTTTGAAACCCCTTATGATTGGAGCAGAAACTATGAAGAAGACAATTGTGGCCCTGTCCTGTGCTTTGGGCATGACACTGTTTGCCGGCGTGCCGGGAACCTATGTCTTGGACAAGGTCTCATTGGAAAAGGCAATGATGGACATGATGGCGCAGCAAATGCAAGCGGTTCCCGAAGAGCAGCGCGCTGCAAGTATGGAAATGGCGAAAACACAAATGAAAGCCACTGTGGATGCCATGTCCATGAAGTGCGTGTTCAATAGCGATGGGACTGCTGAGTTCGAAGCCAATATGGGTCCCCAAGGCGCTCAAACAGCCAAGGGAACCTGGAAATTGGACGGAGAAACGCTGTCGATGACCAAGACTCATGAAAATGGCGAAGATGTGGAAGATGAAACCATGGAAGCCACGTTCAAAGACGGCAAGATCATTATCCAGCCTGAAGGCAGCCCCATGGCTGTGGTGCTTGTCAAGGAATAATCGCTGTGTGAGCCATGTCCGCATGGCTCGCTCATTTCTTAGTCCACGCTGAACTCGGTGAGTTCTACAGGCAAAATCCCGGCTGGCCCGAACACAGCATTGTCGAAATTGACGGTCATGGTGCCTGTGTCCTCAGTTTTCACTGTAAACAGACTGACCTGTGCACTCACCGCCATAGCAGGAGCAATGAAGCCCAGTATCTCAGCTTGAATCCAAGTGTCGGTAGTCGTGGAAACGATATTGCTGGTGGTGGTGCCGCCCAGATTCATGCCGCTACAATTTGGACCATCAAAGAAACTGACCACCACATTGGCTCTTCCGGATGCAGTTTGCGTATTGCTGGTGTCGAAGCGGATACGCGCGCCGAAATCGTAGCTGTTTCCAGCCACAATGCCATTGACACATTGGGCGGCAAACGAGGTACCAAAGGCAACTGGTGAGGTATTTGCCAATTCACCCGATCCTGACATAGGGTCCCCGTCGGCGTCCAATGACGCGTTGTGTGTAAAAGTACCTGGTGTCGTGAAGCTCCAACTCAGCACATTCGTGTCGAAATCACCGTTGATGATGCTGTTTTGGGCCAAAATCGGCATGACCGAGTACAAAACCAGCAAGCATATGCTTTTATTCATGAATTGATCCCCTGCTCGTGTGTGTCACCAATGATCACAGAAACGATCACTTATTCAATTCTAGCAGAAGGGATTGGGGTGTGGATGCCTTCATTTGACTTTACCCAAATTATGGGAAGGCAACGGGCCACGCGGCAGGCTGGTGTGCCAGCTAGTTCTTTGCAGACATGGTAAGAAGAGCCCAGCCCGCAAGGAAGAAGAGACCTCCAAATGGTGTAACCGCACCCAGGAAACGCATGTTCATACCTGCCAGGACATAAAGCGAGCCACTAAAGAGGACGATGCCTGTCAAGAAACACCAGTAGGCTTTGGATTTCTGGCTGGCCGGTAGCCAAAGCGCCAGTCCATGAATGAGATGGTACAGCGTGGCGGTGCGCCAAACCGCTTCAGTGCCATGGGCCTGCAATGTGGGCGCTAATGCATGGGCGCCAAACGCGCCAAGCGCGACGCCCAGAAACATAACCATGCCTGCAATTTTCGTTTTCACGCGAATGGATCAGGTGTCCTCGGAGCCCGGAACTGGTGGTAAGTCGGCAGGTGCAGGAGGTGCTGCCGGGGGTGCGGCAGCTGGCGTCGCCAACTGGGGCGCTTCAACGCCAATCACTCGCGTGTTCGCGAGAATATCACCGATTCGCTGCCCGTTGACATCAGTCATGACCTTGTACAGTTCAACGCACACAATGATCAAACCTACGAATCCAAACACGATAGATGCGATAAAGTTAATAACGGGAATCCAAGAGAACAACAGGGAAAGGGCTGCCGGCGCAATAAAGGGGAGGTTTCGTTTGAAAGACTGCTCGTACGTACATGGCTGGCCATCCACTTGGATTGCTTTCAGGCCCATAAGTCTTTTGCCAATCGATGCGCCTTGTAGATCCTTAATAGGCAATGCGTCCCTGAAGCCCATGTAACCCAAATACGCTACGAAGCCAATCAAACGGAAGATGATGCCGACAACTGGAATGAAACTCAGGACTACAAATGGAATGTAAAGGATCGCAGCAATAATGCAGTCAATAATTACAGCAATAATACGCTTACCGTTATCTGCTTTTTGAGCCATGGGGACCTCCGAGTTTCGATGGCTACAAGCATAGCCAAATCTGACGTTTTCGGCAATTGATCCCGGGATCGTTAGAGCGTCATATCATCCAAGAACGGCAGCGACGCTCGGTACTGGATCACCTGTTCCGGGTCAATATCACACACAAATATGCCTTCTTGCGCCAACGGATCTAGCAGGATCGTGCCGCTTGGGTCCACGACCAACGAGTCACCAGCGTATTCTAGCCCGCGGCCGTCGGTTCCAATGCGATTCACACCGATACAAAAGAGCTGGTTCTCAATGGCCCGAGCGATGAGTAATTGTCGCCAATGGGAACGTCGCGTCTTGGGCCAACTGGCAATGTAGATCAGTAGTTGAATGTTCCGAGCGACAGATCGGGCCAGCTCTGGAAAACGCAACTCGTAACAAATCAAGGGCGCGAACGCAAGCTGCTCGGCTCGGATCACGATCGACGCGTCCCCAGGCGAATACGATCCGGTCTCGCCACCATACCCGAAGAGTTTGCGCTTGGCGTATCTTGCATGCTCCTGTCCGTTTGGATCGATCCAAATGGCACAGTTCTGTTGGAGCGGTTCAAAGGGAGCCGGAATGCCTCCCAACACCCAGCAATTGTGTTCACGGGCCAAAGACTTCATGACGGCTAGGCTGAAATCATGAGCCTTGTGTGCATCCTTGTCCATGGTGAATCCCACGGGCCAGAGTTCAGGCAATATCAACATCTGTGCCGGCTCAGCTGCTGAAACAAGCTCAAGCAGGCGTGCTGCATTTGCTTCTGGGTCTTGCCAGACCACATCCATTTGCACAATGCCAATTTTCATAGGAGCGACCTCAACGCTTTCATTTGCATCAGGCCCTTGTCGATCGTCGACGTTTTCTTGGCAAAACAGAAGCGTATGTAATTCTTGGGTGCTGTAGCTTGATCTTGATAAAAGACACTGACCGGTATAGTTGCTACCTTGACCGATGATTCAATCAGAAAACGCACAAAAGATATGTCGTCCATGTCTGTCAAAGGTGAGATGTCAGCCAAAATAAAGAACGTCCCCTGAGGTCTGAACACGTTGAATCCCATATCCTCCAAACGGTTGCACATAGTCGTCCGCTTCCGTGCCAAACGGTTGACGAGGCCCGGCAGCAAGGTGTGTATTCGCTCAATCCCATGGGCAATCCCCATTTGCAGTGGTGTCGCTACAGCAAACGCCGCGAATTGATGCAGTCGGCGGATGCCTTCGGTGGCTTCTGCGGGGGCAAGTGCATAGCCAATCTTCCAGCCAGTGAGTGAAAAGGTCTTAGCACTGGAGGAGATGGTAATCGTGCGTTCGCGCATGTTATCGAGGGTTGCAAGTGGAATATGCTCATGCTCATGGAACGTGAGATGCTCATAGACCTCATCCGTAATAGCAATCGCGTTATGAGTCACGCAAAGATCGCGAATGATCTGTAATTCAGGTCGATTGAAGACGCGACCGGTGGGATTGTGGGGTGAATTGACGATTATTGCTCGTGTCTTTTTACTAAATGCCTGTGCAAGCTCATCGGGGTCAAACGCAAACGCGGGGGGATGGAGCCGAACCGGAACCGGTGTTCCGCCACACATTTCAATGATGGGATTGTACGTGTCATAGGTGGGCTCAAACACCACGATTTCATCGCCTGGATTACAAATGGCCATGATGGATGCATACATCGCTTCGGTGGCACCATTTGTAACCGTGATCTCGGAATTCACGTCGTAGTCCAAGCCATGTTGCTGGTATTTTTGGGCCAATGCCTGGCGGAGGGGCAAGGCGCCAGCCAGTGGCGCGTATTGGTTTAATGCCTCCGATATGGCCGACCGAGCGGCTTCCTTGACCATACCCGGACCGTCAAAATCGGGAAAACCCTGTCCAAAATTGACACATCCGTGTTCAATCGCGAGTTTGCCGATGGTCGCAAAGATGCTGGCTTCATAAGGTTTAAGCCGATTGGAGATCCAATCAACGGTCATGTTGTGCTCCTTCGTGCGCGTTGCGATCATTTCAAAAAAGGGTTTAGGGGTCAATCATGGGGATAGGCTGCCATTCCCGCCAAAAGTTGACGGTCACCCAGGTCACCCAATAGTAGGAATCCCGATAAGCTTGACCCTTCGAGTTGACGAATGCGCACATGATCGGCTGCACTGGGTAATGATTGTCCATCAAAGAAGCTTGAGTCGGTTGCCAAAACCTTTCCGTATCCGGGAATTTCGATGTTGAACTGAGCCACGGAGCCCCCAACCACGTTGAGCACGGTGACTTCGACAGGCGTCACATCGGCGGATGTGTTGATGAGCGCAAATCCTGTCCAGCGGTTGTCTCGCCATAGGAGGGGGTAGATGAGTTCTGAAAAAGGTGTTGGCGCCGATTGTAAGCCTGCGAGATAGCGGTCGGATCGGTCTCCGAACAGGGCGTATCCCGCCAGTAGGCGTTCACCCTGAACACGTAGCCAACTGACACCTTCATCAAGCTGAATGTTGTGAGGGGGCACTGTCACCGTTTCCGGAAGACCATCGGGCCCCATTTGGTAGAGAATCGTTAGTCTTTCGCGAGGTGCCAAGCTAATGGAAATAGTTTCCATTAACTGCTGATGCCCGTAAACCTCTAGCGAGGTGGCGTTAGGCAGTGCCGTCGTATTCACCAATACAATCCCAGTCCAAAACTGGGTGAGGTTATTGGCAATGTGCGGAAATATGAGGCTCTTATCCAAGCCGCCGGTAAGCGGCATACTCACGGATTGATGGGCGGTATGTTTGCGAAACTGCTCCACAGCTACTAAACCATTTTCGAATGAGCCGCTTTGTATTTCCATCCAGGGTGGCAGTTCTGTAAACCAGTTGTTGAGGTCCAAGCGCTGGGAGGCCAGAGACTGGATCGGTATTTGAATGACGCTTTCTCCTGCAACGATGTTGGGCGGGCCGGATTGGTCCAGGGCACTCCCTAAATAGACAAACGTCTCGAATTGTTCACGGCGCTGGGCCACGTGCGGCACGGTCAGTGTGGCATGAGTGGTTACCCAGGGCGACATATCCAACTCCAAACCGTCTTGGCTTTCATAAATCCCGTAACTAGAAATCACTCCGGTACCGCGAAAAACAAGCCAGCCCGATTCATTTTCGGGGACCCAAATGCACTTTTCCAGGGGTTTGCAAGTGACAACTGACGTTCGATGGAGGGTGCCTTCAGGCGTGATTTCATCCATTTCACCTGCCAAACCACCGTCGCCGGCTACCAGGGCAAACGAGCCTGGTAACCTAATGGGCGTCGCGAAGGTTTGCTGTTTTGTACCCACCTGGATGGTAAGTGTTTTGGAACTGGCTTGATATCGCTGAGGTGGATGACCATATTCAAATGCCGCTGGCATGGTTAGGGACACAGTCTGAGGCCCCATTTGCTCGGCCAAGAAAATCAACTGGGAAACGACCAATCCATGCCCGCTCGTTCCTGGTCGGTAATTTCCAAATGTTAACAGGAAGGGGGGCGTCTCCCCGTCAAACGGTGCCTGAATACTGAAATCACCACAGGGTAATACATCAATAAGTCTTAGACCTCCATCAACATCCAGCTCCATGGACACAACCGCAAACTCGAGGTCGCTGGTCATGCGCAGCTCGACGACAACGATTTCTCCTATGGCTGCATGCTCAGTCGAAGGCGCAAGCGACCATTCGACTTGGGCGATCAGCGAAAGAAGAACTATTCCCATTCAATCGTGCCGGGCGGTTTTGAGGTTATGTCGTAAACAACGCGGTTGATGCCGTCTACCTCATTCACAATTCGCGTGCTGACATCGGCAAGGAACTCATGGGGCAAACGTGACCAATCGGCCGTCATGAAGTCGGTCGTGGAGACCGATCGGATGGCGCAAACGCGATCGTAAGTTCGGTTATCGCCCATGATACCTACGGTGCGAACGGGCATAAGCACCACGAAGGCTTGCGAAACCTGGTCATAAAGACCATGACTCCGCAGCATTTCAATAAAGATATCGTCAGCCTCTTGAAGGATCCTGATGGATTCGCGGTCAAGGGCGCCGAGAATCCGAACGGCCAAACCCGGACCAGGAAATGGATGGCGATTGACCAGATTCTCGGGTAGTCCGAGGATGCGACCTACACCGCGCACCTCATCCTTGAACAGATCGCGTAACGGTTCGAGCAATTGCATGCTCATCTTTTCGGGTAAACCACCTACGTTGTGATGGCTCTTGATGGTTTGTGCGGGTCCCGCATGAGCAGCGCTTTCGATGACGTCGGGATAAAGCGTGCCCTGTGCGAGAAAATCTGGGTGATCCAGTTTGCCGGCTTCCCTTTCGAATATCTCGACAAAAAGACGACCGATGATCTTGCGTTTCTGTTCTGGGTCGCTGACGTCAGCCAGAGCGCCCAGGAACTCGTTCGATGCATCGACGGGAATCAAATTGATCCCTATGCCCGATTGAAAAGTGGTGATTACCTCATTCATTTCGTCTTTGCGCATCATGCCATGGTCCACAAAAACACAAGTGAGTTGATCACCAATTGCGCGATGAATCAGTACGGCGGCCACGGAAGAATCAACGCCACCACTTAAACCTAGGAGCACTTTTTGACGGCCGACTTTCTGTCTGATTGCCGCAACAGTATCATCGATGAAATCGATCATCTTCCACGACGCATGACAGCCGCAGATCTTAAATACGAAGTTGGATAGAATATATGCGCCGTGCTCCGTGTGCGACACCTCCGGATGAAACTGGATGCCGATAATGGGTCGAGAAAAGTGGTGCATGGCGGTAATTGGCGCGTTGTCACTTTCACCGACTAACTCAAATCCTTGGGGCATGCGTACAAGCCTGTCGCCGTGACTCATCCAGACTTTCTGTTGCTTCGACAAACCCTCAAACAGGGCGCTTTGGTTCACGATCTGTAATGTGGCCGGCCCATACTCACGGTCCTTTGATGTGACCACCTCTCCACCCATGGTGTAACACAACAACTGCATCCCGTAGCAGACTCCTAGAATGGGCTTATCGAGATCGAGGATCAATGGATCCATGTGCGGTGCGTTTGGTGCAAACACACTCTGAGGGCCCCCAGAAAGAATGATGCCCTTAATCTCAGGCCGGTCCAGTGTTGAAGCGGGTGTGTTGAATGGCACGATCTCACTGTAGACAGAAAACTCGCGGATTCGTCGGGCAATCAACTTGGTGTATTGCGAGCCAAAATCCAAAATGACAATCTTGTCTGTAACTTCCATGGATCCCCACGCCCCCTAAAAAATGGCGCTATTATAGCTCGCATTCAACGGACGAGCATGTCGTAGTTATTGAGCGTCTGTTCAATGAATGGCTTCTGCAGATAATAGACCTTGGTGAATGGGTAACCCTGATCGTCGCTTCGAACCCATTGAATCTGATCGTAGACATCGGCTTCGACCTCGTAATGTTCGACGAGGTGTAGATGGTAGAGGGCCTGAATGTGTGTAAACCGATGTTTGACGGCGGTAATGCGCTTGCTGGTGGCCGGTACCCGTTCAGTGACAGGTAACTCCCATAAGCCACCCAGAAGTAATCCTGCCCTTCTTCGGGCAATCATGAACCGGTCATCCTTGATCACCAACAACGCGTGCAATTGCTGTGACCTTACCTTTGTGCGAGCTGTTTTGTGGGGCAGGTTGATGGGGTTTACACCCTCGATGTGGGTCACACAGCTCTTTGCAATGGGGCATTGGTCGCATTTGGGTTGGGACGGCAGGCAAACACGCGCGCCCAGCTCCATCATGGCTTGGTTATGATCACCCGGGCGGTCCATGTGCAGAAATTCGCTTGCTAACGACTGTATTCGCGCCTTGCCTTTTGATTTGCTGACGTCGTCCCTAACTAAGTAATGTCGGGCTATGACGCGTGTCACGTTACCATCGACGCAGGCGATGGGTTGTCCAAAGGCAATACTTGCGATGGCCGCGCTGGAGTAGGCTCCGATTCCGGGCAGCTGCTGCCATTCCACTGCTTGTGTTGGGAACGCACCGATCGCGACGATGGCACGGGCACAAGCGTGCAGATGGCGCGCTCGTCGGTAATAGCCTAACCCTTCCCAACTTTTGAGCACGGTCTCCAACTCGGCCGCGGCCAAATCGGTTACCGATGGATATTGCGCCATGAAGCGGTTGAAATATGGAATTACGGTTGCCACTTGGGTTTGCTGCAGCATAGCTTCTGAGACCATCACGGCGTAGGGTGAGGGATTCATGCGCCAGGGAAGGGGTCTCTTTTGTTCGTCGTACCAGGTTAATAGAGGCGTGGTCATGGGTTCATTCTAAAGTGACGGGAGGCGGCCTCACAAGGGACCATGGTCTGGCCTTAGTGAGAATTTCGTCGGCTTCTCCTGACTTCACAGGCAGCAAACGCAAGCACTTGCTTGACCCGCGAGTAAGTTCGGCGTTTTAATGGTGTGTTCCCATTAGTCATTACTGGAGGGTGAGTTTGACGACGGTTGTTTTCTCTTATGAGAAACACATCGGCCCGCACGTGTTTTTCTCCAGCCGAGTTTGTCACGATTTGAACAACATAATCACGACCGCCATGGGTGCCGTGTCACTTCTTCAATTCAAGGCGCCGATGGAATCGACGTTTCGCGGTGAGTTGGAACGCATTGACCGTTCAATTGAAGCATTGAGCCAGTTTACCAAACGTCTGGAACGTGTGTTTCTCGATATGTTTGAAAACAAGATCCGCTACGATTTCCACCGATTGATTCGTGCGACTTTGGCTGAGTTTCAGTCGCCCAGATTCTCGGTCCAATACAGTGGTGTCGCCAACATACTTGTGAACATGGATGTAACGGCTGTACAGGGGTTACTACGTGAGTTGCTTCAAAACAGCCAAGAATCCTGTCATGGAAAAGGCGCGGTCAATGTACAGCTCAAAAGAAATGAACAGCATGTGGAGCTGCTGATCAGTGATTCGGGTAAGGGCATTTCTGCTGAACATTTGGATGAAATCTTCACGCCCTTTAAGTCATTTGAAAAGCAAGGTAATCTGGTGGGACTCGGATTGGCATATGTCGGTAGCGTCGTGCACCACCACGATTGGAAGATGACATTAGCAAGCAAGCCTGGACAGGGCACCGCGGTCTCTATTCACATGCCCGTTAGTGCCGAGCAAACTTTGGCTTAAAGGTCTCCATGAGAATAGGTAGTAACACCACCGATGCCAGCCAACAGTAAAAGACCCCAAGGATCGCACTGATTCCGAGGCTCTTGAATCCGGCATATTTGGCCATGAACAGGGAACTGAATCCGGTGATGGTTGTCAACGAGGTCAACGTAACTGCCTTGGCGCATGATGCGATCAATTGGCCCAGAGGCTGTGATTTGCGATGGAGATATTTCTCCACGATATGAACGCCGTCATCAATGCCAATGCCGATGATGATGGGTGTGGCGACGAAATTGAGCAGATTGATATGAATACCAAATAGCTGCATGGTACCCAGCATCCAGATCACTGAAACCAACAGAGGCACAAGAGTCAGACAAACCAGCACAATTTTTCGGAAATGGAACGCGAGTACTCCAAATACGAAGAGCACTGCCAATACACTGGTAACCTCAAAACTCAGTTGCACCAGGGTTTTGATCTCATCGGCGATTGTCTGAATTCCGGTCACATAGAAATCACCGTCCGGTCCCATATCCACCGAGTCAATCACGTTCTTGATGAGCGTATTGGTGGCATCTTTGACCCAAAGGCCCCGCGACGGATACACGTGAGCGACTGCTTTGTACTTGTGTTCGGTTGCGTGCACAAACTGGCCCACAACAGCCTCACCCCGACTGTTGAGTAACTCGCGTATGGGAATGGGATCCTTGGCTTGAACACCCAGAACCACATAACTGATGTACTCTCGGCAGTCGTCCGTGAAGCGAAAGCCCATCTCTTTCATCGAGGATTCAAAGACTTCCGCAATGGGTGCTTGATCCAATCCCAGTCCTTTGATGTACTCGATGTTGGCTAGCTGATCAGCGGGCGGCCTGAGAAAGGAAAGAGCAGTGTCGTACCGAACCAATTCGCCGTGTTCAATGAGCTGGTCAAGCTTTTGCGTCAGCTGTTCGTGGGCTCCGTAAAGGGCTTCCTCACTTGGCGCTTCAATGACGAACGTCAAAGACCGAAGAGATCCGCCCACTTTCGAGGTAATCTGACTTTGCAAGTTTATGGCTGGATTCGATTGGGCACGTACACTCCGCAGATCAGCGTTGAAACTAAGGTGAATTGCTTCCCAGCCAAACCAAAGTGTCGTGATGACGATGGCCCCGAGCACCTCTTTGCGGTAGCGAAGACATGCCGAAATGAGCTTCTCCACCTTGAAATCGCGTTGCGCCCGCACTGGTGTGGCCTTGTGGGTGCGAAACCTATCTCGCAAGAACAGGAGTGCGGGCAAAAACACGAACATCTGGAACAGGCACATGGCAATTCCGACCGCTGCAATCACTGCGAATTCTATTAATCCACGAAAATTGTTAAAGCCCATGGCGAGAAATGCCAGCGCGGTGGTGGCGCCGCCAGTCAAAGTACCGATTCCAGTTTCTCCAAGCGACAGTTCCATGGCTGCCAGTGCATCTTTGCCAGCAGATTTCTCGTCCAGGTACCGAGAGAAGATGTGGATGGCGTAGTCGATTCCCAAGCCAACAATCACCGCCGAAAATGTGGCGGTCAACAAGTTTAGGCGCCCAAAAAGGAAGTAACCAATACCCAGCGTCCAAATCTCGGCGGACAGCAGTGGGATGCCAACATAGACGACGGCCATTGGCCGGTGGTAGGCGACGATGAACAGGGCGAGGACCATGAAGAATGATGTGACAAACATCGACACAACATCGCTCTTAATGGTTCGATTCTCATGGGCCGTAATCGGATGCGCTCCGGTCAAACCTAACTCGGCAACGTCCTTGGCCAGAATCCCTTCCTCTTCCTCAAATGCAATACAAGCCGCATCCACCTTTGCCTCAAGGAACTGGGTCAGTGCGACTGAGAAGTCCACTTCTTCTGGAGGGCGTGTCGGCTTACCCAACACCAATAGAAGCTCGTGGTCCTTGCTGACTAGATAACCGTCACTTACGTCCAGACTGTAATTCCCCGTAATTTGGTCGCGGTAACTGGCTGCAAGGTCAAGTAACGCCAAAGGATCCTTTTCAATGAGTGTCTTGGCGGCTATACCCGATTCCAGGTCGCGATAATTTTGCTCTACCCGTTGACGGATACCCTCTGGAGTCAAGCGCGCAGCCAATTGTTCCAATTTATCTGCTGGAAGGAAGCGAGTAAGGTACTGCAAGTACTCGTAGTAATTGGTCTGTTCGATCTGGTCGAATATGTTGCCATTCATGTATTTGAGGTAGCTACTGAATTCGGGATCGTTGCGTACCTCGTCGACAAACAAATCGGCAATCACTTGGGCGTACTCCAGGTTTTCAGGCTTGCACCTGATGGCCAAAACCACACGATCCACCATGTTGAAATCGCGGACCGTCTCCTCGAACTGGGTCACGACCTTGTTGTCGTCAGGCAATAAGTCCTTTAACGTGGTTTGTTGCTCCAGTTTCAGAGCGTAGTTTCCAAAGGCAATCGTCAAAGCGGTTAGGCTCAGCAAGATGGGCCAAGTATGCCGATAGATCAGTCCCGCTAACCAAACCAGGACGCCTTTTCCGCGATGTTTCTTAAGGACGACTTTTTTGGCCACGTTAACTTCCTAACCCACTCGCAAATGCGCAGGATTCTAGCAGGTGAGGGGCCAAACCGCCTAATCCAAGAACGCCAATTCGAGCCCACTGCGATCGGCCGCCTGTATATGATTCAGTGTGTGGATGGCTTTAGGCAAGATCTGTGCCGCAAAAAATTGACACGTCTTGATCTTTTCGCCATAAAAACGCTCGTCGGAGGTGGCCAACTTTTCGCTGGCCACCTTGGCTTGTCTGGCTAGGTAGTAAGCCGACGCCAACAAACTCATGGCTTCCTGGAAATCTGTGGCGTAGTACTGAACCAGATCCATTTGATTACAGGTTGCGAAGACCTTGACGGCTTCTTCAGTAGCCTTGGTGGCCTCAAGTAATCGATCTTTGATGACCCCCACGGGCTGAGATCCGCAGAATTCACGGATCTCTTTCAGCCAAGTTTGCAGCGTCTTTCCTTGGTCACCGAGAATTTTCCGGAAGACGAGATCCATGGCTTGAACACCATTGGTCCCTTCGTAAATACTCGTAATCTTCACGTCGCGCATGTATTGTTCCACACTATATTCCTGGCAATATCCGTAACCGCCATGCGTTTGAATTGCCATTTCGGTGATTCGGAAGCCCTGGTCCGATCCGTAGCTCTTGCAGATAGGAGTTAACAGATCCACATATCCCTGATACCGAGCCGCATCCGTCTTGTGATGGTGTGCCAAATCTTCGTAAAGGGTTAGGTGATAAAGAAGCGCGCGGCCACCTTCGACCAAGGCCTTCATGGTGAACAACATGCGGCGTACGTCCGGATGTTCTGCGATCTTCACGCCGCGATAGCCTTGATCGGTTTTGGTAGAACCTTGAACACGGTTTTGAGCATAATCGAGGGCCGCCAAATAGGCAGCAGCCCCTTGGGCCAGTCCCTGAACACCCACCTCGATGCGTGCGGAATTCATCATTTGAAACATCTGGGCCAGGCCTTGGTTGGGTTCACCGACGAGGTACCCCAGACATGCGTTGTTTGTACCGAAGTTCATGACACAAGTGGGCGAAGCCTTGATACCCATCTTGTGTTCAATATTGCCGCAAGCGACATCATTGGTCCCGGTGATGTTGCCGCTATCGTCAACGCGGTTCTTTGGCACGGCGAACAGGCTCAAACCCCTTGACCCTTTAGGTGCGTCAGGCAGTCGTGCAAGCACCAGGTGGATGATGTTTTCAGACAATGGGTGGTCGCCCCAGGTGATGAAGATTTTGGTACCAGTGATCAGGTAACCATCGCCGTGGGGTACGGCTTTAGTGGTACTGGCACCCACGTCGGTACCTGCATGTGGTTCCGTCAGACACATGGTTCCTGACCATTCGCCGCTGTACATCTTCTCCAGGAACTTGTGTTTCAGAGTGTCCGGTCCAAATGTCTCAATCAAATTCGCTGCTCCGCGGGTGAGCAGGGGCAACATGGAGAACGACACGAACGACCCACATTCCAGTTCCACTACGGGTGCGCCAAAGAAATGGGGCAATTCACTGCCTCCAAATTCTGTGGGAGCCAGCATACCAATGAGTCCCAGTTCCTTGTACGCAGACCAGGCTTCGGCTATGCCATTCGGCAAGGTAACTTCACCGTTATTGAACTGGCAACTCTCACGGTCGGAGGTGTGGTGTAACGGCGCCAAGACTTGCTGGCAAAATGCAAGCGATTGCTCATAAATCATGCGCAGCGTATCTTCGCCAGCATCCGGTGACGGATGATTTTCCACAAGTAAATCAACGCCAGGACATTCAAACATGTTGAAATATAGGTCCCGTTCATCAACTCGGTATTGGGTCATGACACACCTCTCAGGAAAACTGAATTGTCATTCACTCTATCAGGCTTGGCGGGTGTTTCGCAATCAGGCAAACAGTGGCCTGAGAATTGCGTAAGCAACATGGTCAAACCAATTGAGGAGAAGCTCATGCTACGCCGCTGTCTGATGTGCCTTATGTTTTGCGGGGTCCTTGCGACTGATAATCTCTATTACGTCAACCTCCAGGTGACCACAACAGAGGACAAGCTGGTGGTTGCACCACTTCCACAGCGACTGGTGAAGTATGACCTGCTCAAGGACGACCAGTACAACCTGAGCCGGGAAATGATGGAGTACATGCTCGATGCTCCTTTTCGGCAAACCGCGTTTCTATTTCGCACGCTCGAACGAAACCGAGGTGCGGTGATGGGGTCCGCACCTGCGGGACCACTTCCCATTCTTCAGTTCAAAATAGAATGTGCCCTTCGAGACATTACCGGCGAAGAACTGGAAATGCATGAATACGAAGTGGACCTGTTGTTGTCAAATGTGGAGGGCGAAGGCATTATTCGCAGCGGCACCACATCTTTGCCATTTAAGATTGCAGAGATCAAGGATTCCAATAGCTATGAAGCCTTTCTAAATCATGTTCTCTTTCCTGATGGACCTCAGTCTTTTGCAGTGCCGACGACCCAAGAGTTCCTGGTCGATATCTACTTCAAATGGCCGAAGGTACTGGTGGACGATAAGATCCCGATCTTTGATCTTTTTCCTTCGCTAATCCTGTGGAACAAAGGCGACGTGACGAAGGTCATGATCCACTTGGGTACTACCTATGGATACCGCGAAGATGGCCAATGGCAGTTCATGAGCAATGATTTGTTCGAAAAGTACGCACAATCGATTGATGCTTACAGCCAAGCTCTTAAGCTGATTGCCGATGGGGATGAAGAAGATGCAATTGCTGCGTTGGAAGATTATTTGGCGGTTTCTCCGGCAGACAAAAAAGCGCTGGATCGCCTTATGCAACTTTATTTGGACTACGATATGAAAGATGAGGCTTACAGCCTCGTGTCGCGTTTTCAACCGTTTTTTGCCACCATCCGCGGCGGTATTGATAATCAGAGGAGTCTGGAATCTGCGGCACGCCGCAAACGAAATCTCCTCCTTGGCAAACGCGGCCAGTTCAAGCGGGACAAGAGCGTGTTGTTGAAGATCACGTCCCCTGAACAGGATGACCTGGTCACCGGCACAACCAAATTGAATTTCTCTTTGGCTGAAGCTCCGAGTCCTATTTTGCAGATAGACTGCTTCATAGATGAACAAATGATTGCCTCCCTCACTGAACCACCTTTTGAAGTGCCATTTACGGTGGATGGTGTGACGGGCTCGTCCGAGTTGCGAGTGGTCGCCTATTTTGAGAACGAAACCTATCAATCAGACGAAATCACCGTGCAAGCGCTGCAAGTGGACACGGAGGAGTATGTGAATTTGGTCGGTGTGCGTGCCGTGGTGACTCGGGGACCTTCCAATCTGCTGCTGGATTTGGAGCAATCGGAATTCAGTGTAGAGGAGAATGGTGAAAAGCGTGAAATCATTCACTTCAAGAAAGATACCGCGCCACTCCGGATTGCAATACTGGTAGATAACTCCATCTCCATGTTCGGCAAGAAGCTCTACAACGCGCAATACGCGGTTCACACGTTTCTCTCCAAACTGCAGCCAGAGGACCGAGCATCAATCTACACCTTTGACAACAAGGTATTGCGGGTCTCCGACTTGACCAATGACTTCGCTTCCCTCCAAAAACAAGTCTTCACCATGAGTCCCCAACTTGCCACGTCTCTATACGATGCCATCCTCGTGGCCAAGGACCATTTGGAAGGGCAAAACGGAACCAAAGTGATTATTGTGGTATCGGACGGTAGCGACTCGGCATCTGCGGTTACAGATATCCACGTGGCCAAGGCGCTCAGGGGATCGCCAGTCATGGTCTATTCCATCATTTTGCCCGGCGATTTCTTGGGTAACTCCAATCAGGCTGGAAACATGTTTTTGCAAGAAATTGCGCGGGTCACGGGTTCCATTTCAACTCGAGTTCGTAACGTGAAAAATTTGGACGAGACTTTTGACGAGATTTACCTGGAACTCAAATCGTTTTACTATTTCGACTACTATTCCAACTTTTTGAATCCGGAGGAGCGAGAGCTTGAAGTCAAGATTTCTCGATTGGGGGCCAAAGCGAGGTTCAGAGCGATTAATTAAGGTCCTTTTTCTATTTGGTTTGGTAGTTGCCGTGGGATGCGCGCCGCGCGTTGGCGTGGCTGCACCCCATGATTTTTCACACCAGCGTGTGACACATCGGTCTGCGTACACAACCCCGGAAATATCCGACGAGTTTGCACTGGTGCCCAGCGAAGAAAGGCTAGACCTGACACGGGAGTATTTCTACCTTCACAACCCTTCGTTTTTTGAAGAAATGACTGAGTCGTCAGGGTGGATTACGATGACGCCCAGGGTGATCGTGGTGCACTACACGGCGAAACCGACCTTGAAAGAGACCATCGATTACTTTCAGCCCAATCGTATTGCATCAGATCGAGCACAGGTGGCCGCAAATGGTGACCTAAATGTGGGTATCCAATTTGTGGTAGACACTGATGGTCGGATTTATCGTTCATATCCGGAAAATGCGGTTTCGCGTCACGTGATTGGCCTCAATCACCTGAGTATTGGTATTGAAAACGTGGGTGACTCTGATTTAGACATGGGTGAGGATGGTCTTACATGGCAACAACTGGAAGCCAATGTGTCGCTCATCCGCTATCTGATCGGGAAATATCCCACCATTGACTTTGTGATTGCTCACTCCGAATACCGCGATTTGGAAGATCCCGGACATCCAGGGCACGACCTGTTTTTTGAGCAGTTTCCAGCCTATAGGACCGAGAAAGTAGATCCCGGTCCGCGGTTTATGCGCGAACTGAGAAAACGCCTGAAAACGCGTGGGAGCCATTAGATGGATGTGCTACAAGGTGTTGATATAGCTGATAGTTATGTACTGGGCTGGACACTGGAGTCCGCCTGTCTATGTTTTGAATTGGATATCAGTTTGTGGCCCGACCATCCTGCATATGTGGCGCATGATGCCGGTGAGGTCGCCTGTTACCGAAGGGCGCAGCTGATTTTTGACAATGTTCGCCACATTGAGGGGCTACTGGCGCAAAGTGAGGTGGCAGTTTTGGATCAAGATTCCGATCCCAACTACGGCACCATCGACTACCTAGCTAGTGCAGGGCGTGGCAGGTTTTTGTTGTCTGGTGAATTTGGGGATGTCGAGTTTGCGGCCGATCCTCCGCGACTGGAGTTCATGGGCGAGCGTTGAAACTTCGATTCGCGTTAGAATAAGTCCATGCAACCGACCACATTTATTCTCAATGACAAGCAAGTTGTGGCGTCTGGCCCTCAATCGGCCCCACTCCTTGACTATCTGCGCGAATCGGCCAGGTTGTGCGGCACCAAGATTGGATGTCGTGAAGGAGATTGTGGCGCCTGTACGGTTCTCGTGGGCCGCATCGTCAATGGTGACCTTAGCTATCGCAGTTTCACGTCGTGTCTGATGCCGATTGGTCGTGCACAGGGTTGCCATGTCGTGACTATTGAAGGTATTCGTGGCGCTGAGCTAACACCCGTCCAACGAGCGATGGTAGAACAGTCCGCTTCGCAATGTGGATTCTGCACACCCGGTTTTGTGATGTCCATGACGGCGTTTGCCCTGGAAGGTCGTCGAGAATCAGATCTGCGAACAGTTGTAGATGGCAACATTTGCCGATGTACGGGCTACAAATCCATTGAACGGGCCCTAGCAAAACTGAGCGACAATTTGAACGGTGCACCGAATACACCCGATCGTCTGACTTGGTTGATTGAGCACGGCTACGTGCCGGGTTACTTCAAAGAAGTAGCTGACCGGCTGAGGGAACTAAACGCGGAACCTGTGGCGGGATCTGGAACGGTTGTCCTTTCAGGCGGTACGGATCTCAATGTGCAACGACCGGAATCCATGTTGTCCGAGACACCTATCTGGCCCGCTTTGCCGACAACTGACGACCCTTTTGTCGTTGCGGATGGCTACGTCTCATGTCCTGGATCAGCAAGCATGGAACAGCTGCGCCTATCGTCAACCGTTAGCCAACTAATCCCCAATATCAACGAATACCTGCGCCTTGTGGCCTCGACACCCGTTCGGAGCCTGGCTTCAATTGCTGGGAACCTTGCGAATGCCTCTCCCATTGGTGACACCACCATTATGCTTTTGGCACTTGGGGCGGAACTCGACTTGGGTGAAGGTTGGTTGCCGCTTGATGAATTCTACCTCGGTTACAAGCAGACGGCCCGAAGGCCCGATCAGATCATTGAGTGCATTCGGTTTCCCGTTCCTTCGCCCTATTTTCACTTCGAGAAGGTGAGCAAAAGGACCCATCTCGATATTGCGTCTGTAAATACCGCCATGCATATCCGCGTTCAAGAATCCGTGATCACCTCGGCTCGTCTGTCCGCAGGTGGCGTTGCCCCGATCCCTCTCTTCTTGAGACATACCAGCAGCCAACTGATTGGATTGACCGTAAACGCGGAGACGGCAAGCTGGGCAGCTCAAATGGCAAGCGATGAGGCACAACCTATTAGTGATATTCGCGGCAGCGCTGAATACAAGCGCATGTTGCTTGAACGCTTGGTGTTGGCTCACTTCATCAGCTTGTTTCCCAGCATCGAAGCAGAGGTGGCGGTTTCGTGAAACACATCGACTTGACCTCTCATGTGACAGGTACGTCTCAATACGTTGACGACATACCTCTCGCCGAAGGAACGCTGCATGCTGCGGTATTCGGTTCGCCCGTGGCTCACGGGCGACTCAATCAACTGCAACTGGCGAAGGCGCTTGCGTATCCGGGTGTTGCTGCCATTCTCACCAGCACCGATGTGCCCGGCGATAACCAGATAGGTGGCATTATCCCGGATGAGCCACTACTGGCTGAGTCCGATCTTCATTTCATGGGGCAACCCATCGCGTTGGTGTTGGCCGACAGTGATTTTGCGGCACGTGAGGCACGATCGTTGATTGAGGTGGCAATCGAAGAACTGGAGCCCGTTGTCAGACCACGCGAAGCCTATGCCAAGGGTTTGATCATCGGTCGCGAGCGCACGTTTTCAATGGGAGACCCGGACTCGGCATTTGCGGCAGCGGCACATGTTTTTGAAGGTTGCGGATCGTGCGGTGGCCAGGAGCATTTGTATATCGAAACTCAGGGCGCCTATGCCTTTCCCACCGAAAGTGGGCATTTGAGGATTGTTTCGTCGACACAGGGTCCAACCGCTGTTCAACGAACAGTTGCACGGGTGTTGGGTATCCCTATGCACAATATCGAAGTAGATGTACGTCGGCTGGGTGGCGGATTTGGCGGCAAGGAGGATCAGGCGACGCCCTGGGCAGTAATGGCCGCACTTGCAGCACAAGTGCTCAATCGACCCATAAAACTGGTGCTCCATCGACTGGACGACATGGCCATGACAGGCAAGCGTCACCCCTATGAGTTTGACTACCGCATTGGCTTGGACGATGCATTTAAGATCGTGGCCTACGATGTGCAGTTTTATCAAGACGCCGGCGCCGCGGCTGATCTATCGCCAGCAGTTTTGGAAAGGACCCTTTTTCATTTTACAAACACCTATTTCGTGCCCCACGCACGTGCGCGCGCTGCGAGTTGTCGAACCAATGTGACCCCTCATACGGCTTTCCGTGGCTTCGGCGGTCCTCAGGGCATGTTTGCCATTGAATGTGCCATTGCCCATGCCGCTGATGAATTGGGTGTCACGCCAAAGACCATTCAGGCCGCAAACCTATTAGCAGAAGGCGACACGTTCCCTTATGGTCAGGTGGCAGAACATGCCCGAGCCAAAGCTTGCTGGGCAGCACTGGCGGAACACGCGAAGCTGCAAGAACTCGAAGCGTCCGTTCGGTCTTACAACCAAGATCATGTTTTATCCAAGCGGGGCATTGCGCTGATGCCCATTTGCTTCGGGATTTCATTCACCAAAACGCACATGAATCAGGCCGGCGCGCTGGTTCACGTGTATCAGGACGGCAGCGTGAGCATCAGCACAGGTGCGGTGGAGATGGGACAGGGAGTATCCACCAAAATGGTTCAGGTGGCAGCACGTGAGTTCGGTATTCCGGCGTCAAGCGTCCGCATCGAAACGACCAACACCACACGCGTGGCCAACACATCACCAAGCGCGGCTAGCGCCAGTGCCGATTTGAATGGCAAAGCGCTGCAACGGGCTTGCGCCAAAGTGGCTGGTCGCATGATGGATGTGGCCGCATCGATTCTTAAATGTGAGAGATCATTGCTGCGCACGCAGGGAAATTGCGTCCTTCGAGATAATCAGCCGACAGGGCTCAATTTTCATGACCTGGCCTCTGCGTGCTACTTGCAACGAGTGAATCTATCCGCGTTTTCCCACTATGCCACGCCAGGTGTCCATTTTGATGCGAATCAAGAGCAAGGTCATCCGTTCGCGTACCATGTGTATGGGTGCGCCGCAGTGATGGCCACCGTCGATGGCTTGAGAGGTACCTACGAGTTTGACCTAGTCTATATCGCCCATGATTTTGGTTCATCCATCAATCCGGACGTGGATTTAGGGCAAGCAGAGGGCGGCTTGGTCCAAGGACTGGGCTGGATGACATGCGAAGAACTCTATTATGATGATCGGGGCCGCTTGCGATCCAATGCGTTGTCCACGTACAAGGTTCCCGATGTCTATGCCGCACCGAAAGAGATCATCGTCGATTTCTTGGATCTGCCTGGAAGTCCAGCGGCCATCTACCAATCAAAAGCGATTGGAGAACCGCCGTTGATGTATGGGATCGGTGGCTTTTTTGCGATACGCGAGGCCCTCAAAGCATTTGGGGCCTATTTGCCTTTTGTAGCACCCGTCACCCATGAGCGAGTATTGATGGCGGTTGCTCAAAAGGTTCCGTTTGGTAAGCACGCGGGGGCATGTGAGTAGATTTGTTCGCGATGCGATAGGTGGTGGCGTCATTTTTTCTCTAGGCGATAGCATCGCTTGTTGGATCATAGACGCGTTTCAGTGGCAGCGTTTGTTGACGGTTCTCGCCATGGGTTCGCTGCTCTATGCATGGGAAGTCCCTCGATACTTTGGATGGATTGACCGTATTCAGCCTCATAAGAGGGATGTGAAGGCGGCGATCAAACGCACGTTGCTGGCTGTGGTCTATTTCAATCCCCTGTGGATCGCGAGACATCTTGTCCTGCTGAAACTGGGCATGGCCGCATTTCAAGAAATCAGCTGGTCACTCTTGGTGGTCGCAAGCTACTCATTCTTGGCGCAGTTACCGGTAACTGCTGTCGTTAACTTCGTGATTCAGAACCATGTGCCCACCGCATTGCGTTTTCCCTCCAGTGCCACTTTTTCAACGCTGATGGCAGTCTACTACGCACTCATCGAACGTTTTTTTGGGTGACATTATGGGGTCGAGGCGATTAGGGTTCTGGCGTTTTGCTCTCGACGCGATTGATTGCAGCGGTTCGGTTTATTTGTGGGTTGTAGTCCACGATTGGGGGAGCGCCCCCGGCAAGACGGGATTCAAGCTGTTGGTCACGAAGGATGGATGGACGCGGGGCACGATTGGTGGTGGCGTCATGGAGTCAGACTTGGTGGCGCGGCCGTGGGCCAGTGAACCCGTACTTGTGCGCAAGGTCCATCTTGCGGATGCTGCACGTGAGGAGCGAAGCGGCATGATCTGCGCAGGCGGACAACTCATGGTGGGCTGTGTTCTAGAAGAAGATCAGCGACCAGTCATTGAATCCATACTCGATTCCGAAAAGCAGCAAAACCCCAAGTGGATTCATCTGACGCAGCGTGGCTTGTCGCTCCGAGAATCTGGGATTCAGGGTTTTGTCAACCATGAGCTCGAGTGGACATACCAGGAAGAAGTAGGCTGTGTCCCGATTCTATATGTCATTGGTGCTGGGCATGTGGGAAAGGCCATTGCAAAGCAGTTCCAGTTGCTGGATTTTCACGTGGTGGTTCTGGATGATCGAGCCGAAATGTGTGCCACCTGTGAAGGCGTCGCCGATGAAGTGGTGGTAGCGGGATTTGACGAGATCGGTTCAGTGATTGACTCGGAGAAAGCGCGTGTGGCCGTGGTCACAAGAGCTTTTGACACTGACATAACAGCCCTCAAATCGCTTTTGAATCGCCAATTTGGGTATTTGGGGCTCATGGGCAGCCATCACAAAATAGCCAGGATCAAACAAGAACTGCTCGCGGCCGGGGCCCGTCGAGACTGGTTGGATCAGATCGTAGCGCCGCTTGGCATACCCATCAGTAATCGTACACCGGCCGAAATTGCGGTGAGCCTCGCAGCTCAATTGATTTCACTACGGTGAATTTGTAAATCCAATCGCCACTCAGGTGACGTAAGATTAACTGAGAGAATACCTATGCAGGAACCATCATCGACCTCAGTTTCACATTATCGCTTGATTCGTCAGATCGGGGTTGGCGGAATGGGCGAGGTCCATCTTGCGGAGGATCAATCTTTGCGCAGGCAAGTTGCGTTGAAGTTCCTACCGTCTTTCTTGAATATTGATGAATTGGGCAAGCAGCAACTCAAGCGCGAAGCGCAAACCGCGGCTAGTCTCAACCATCCAAATATCGTCACCATTTACGAAATCGGAGAACACGAAGGACGCGATTTTATCGCGATGGAATACATGGATGGCGAGTCTTTGAAGGAGTTGATCAAGTTAGGTCCGCTTTCTGTCGAACGTGTCCTTGATGTGTCGATACAGCTATGCGATGCGCTTTCCGCAGCGCATGAAAAAGGTGTCGTGCACCGAGATATCAAACCCGACAATGTTCTTTTTGACCGCTCGGGGAGACCGAAGATTTTGGACTTTGGACTCGCCAAATACACCCAGGTGTCACTGACCAATAAGGATCGCGCGTTCGGCACACCAGGCTACATTGCGCCTGAACAGATCCATTGTGAGGATGTGGACCAGCGGGCCGACATCTTTTCTTTGGGGGTCGTCATCTACGAGATGGCTTGTGGCATACGCCCATTTGTTGCGGAACGCGAAATGGGTGTGATTTACAAAATCCTGCACGAGGAACCTCCACCACTTAAGGACCATGGCGTCGACTTGCCAGACTTACAACTGATCATCGACAAGGCATTGACAAAGAATCCCGATCGCCGTTATGCCAACATCGCGGAAATGAAACACGACTTGATGGTGCTGCGAGGTGATTCTTTTACCCGCCCTCTACCACGCATTCAATCCTCCATGCCCTGGTGGGCACGTGCAGTCTCTCTGGTTGCGATCCTTGCTATGGCTTGGTTTGCGGTACGGTCCATGAGCCGAGACGTTGAGCCGCCATTGGACCTTGGCGATCAAGTGGGCGTGGCAGTTGCCGTGATGCCGTTCACAGTTCGGGCAGGCGATGATTATGCCTATCTTTCAGAGGGTATGGTTGATTTGATCAGCACGAAACTGGATGAAGTGACTGATATCCGCTGTGTCGCGGCTGAGGCATTGTTGTCCTACGTCGCCAAGAATGGAGGTGCGGATGTCGATGATGCGGGCAAACGCAAAATCGCTAACCGCTTCGGCGCTCAGTATTACGTACAAGGCACCGTGGTGGAAATTGCGGGTCAATTGAACTTGGATATCTCCTTGTACGCCGTAGACAAGGATGGACCTGTCGTACATACCACCTTGTCGGGTACCTCTGAAGAACTTTTCGAAATGATCGATCGCGCAGCGGTAGATGTGCTAAGTGGTATCGCTCCAGACCCCGCGCAAAGAATGCGGCGCCTGGCCGCGGTGACCACTCATTCCTTTCCTGCCCTGAGATCTTATCTCGAAGGGGAACGTCTTTTTCGTGAGGGCCGCTTTGCGGCGGCTATTGATTCGTTGCAAAACGCGGTGAAGGAAGATGAATCATTCGCGCTTGCCTACTATCGCATGAGTATGGCGGCAGAGTGGCTCGCTTTGACAGGTCTTTCACAGCAAGCGGCAGAAAGTGCGGTAGAGCATTCGGGCCGTCTGAATCGACATGACAAGATGCTATTGAATGCCAGTCTCGCCTGGCGAATTGGCGATGTCAACGAAGCCGAGTTACTGTATCGGAAAATCCTGGATATTTATGTTGATGACGTGGAAGCCTGGTTCCAGTTAGGCGAAGTAAAGTTTCACAATGCACCCATTCATGGCCACTCGTTGACTGAGGCGGTGGAGCCATTTGAACGTGTGCTTGATATTGACCCTCATCACGTTCCTGCACTTTGGCACCTTTTACGTATCGAGATCTTGCGGGGCAATCAGGCACGAGCCAATGAAATGATCAAGCTGATTAGTACGTTGCAGCCCGAAGGGGAGCGGTTGATTGAAATTGAGACGCTGGACGCGTTTGTGAACAACGACCAAAAGAAGATCGACAGTATTCTCGATCGATTGAATACCGCAGGCGATACCACCCTCATGTTGGCAGCTTGGAACGTAGGTGCCTTTTCGCCCGCTCCTTTTGAAGCCACAGCGGTTGCCGATTTGATGGCACAGCCCGAGCGGTCGCGCGATTGTCGCACACTTGGTCTCTTCTGCAAGGCCTATCTCGCCATAGCTCAAGGACGCATTTCCGAGGCTTTCGTGTACGTCGATGATGCGGCCCGAAACGATCCGAGAGCGGCACTTGAGTTGAGGGCCTATTTCAACTTGTTGCCGTTCGTTGAAAGTGACGCCGGCATATTGGACGCGTTGCAGGAACGGTTGGCATCGCCTCCTTCTGCCTACGAGCCAGACTCACACAACATATTCGTGACGGTCCACAACGGCATGCACGGGCACATAACCACGTATTTGTCCACTTTGTTGGATATCCGAATGGGCAAGAATCCACGCAAGTGGGCTTCCACCGAAGAGGTGATGTCCGATTTCAACCACAATTCTGCATTGAAGGATCTGAAACTGGGTGCGTTGGCTTATCAGGACGTTATGTTGGGTAACTTTGAAGAAGCCGCCCAAGAACTCGACGGCTTGAATCTTCAGGGTTGGTATGGATTTGTGAGCACGTCGCCTTTCTTCTCACGAGCCCGTGAAAGGTATTTGCATGGCTTGGCGTTGGCCCATGCTGGTCGAATAGAGGATGCAGACGTGAGGCTTCGGTCCTTTACCAATCATTCGTTGCACGACCTGATGTATTTGGCGCCGTCCCATTACCAGCGAGGCCTGATGTACGAAGATCGGGATCCCGAAAAGGCGGCGGAACACTTTGCGCTATTCCTTGAAATGTGGCAGGGAGCCGATTCTCAGTTTGATACAATGATCAAGGACGCCCGAGAGCGCCTAGAACGCATCCGCAACCGCATGTAGTCCTGGTTATTTCAGCCCGTTGATCAGGATATCGATGGTGGGTGCTGCCATATCCTTGAGGGCGTATTCCTTCTTGCGCAGTACCCAGTTGGTAGCCATTTCGTCCAGGGCGCCGAACACCACTTTCACAGCGGTCCAGGGATCGAGATCGGCGCGAAGTTCTCCAGCGCGTTGCGCTTCTTCAATCACACCTTCAATGATATTGAAGTAGTCGCGTAACTTGGTCTGTGAAAACTGTTTCATGGTGTGAATGCTGTGCCGCAGTTCAATCTGGAACACCGCAGCCAGGTCTTCATTGGATCCCAATCCCGAAAGATGGAGGTCCACGATGGCCCGCAATTTGTCGGTCGGGGAGGTACGCTTGGCGATTTCTTTGACACCATCGGCAATGAACCGGTCCATGGTTTCTTCGAAGATGGTGATCAGCAAGTCGTCCTTATTCTGAAAATACAGATAGATGGTGCCATCCGCCACCTGAGCCTCAGACGCCACTTCGGCCACGGTCGTACCCTGGAAACCATTCTTAGCAATAACCTTGATCGCAGCGTCGAGAATGCGTTGCCTTTTCTCGATCTTTTTTCGTTCTCGGTTGCTCAACTTGGATTGAGTCGCATCCATAAATCCCCCAATCGAAGCCACAAGGTAACCTAGGCTGGGTGTGATTGTAAACATTAACTGAAACGGGTTCCTCCAAGTCCTTGTGATTTAAGACGCTGCACAAAGCGTATTCATGGCGGCAATATTCGTGTGGCTGGGTGATAAGGAATCACAACGTCTTTTGCTTGGGCGAAGTGAAATATTGGCTGATCAGCTTCCGTGATTGAGTTGACCTTCATTCTTCTTGACAAGGTGCGTCATAACATGCAAAATAAAAATGAATGATCATTCAATTTTGGAGGCGATATGGTTCGCGATATCCAAAAGGCTGGGGTCCTTGGGGCAGGTGTGATGGGTGCGGCGATTGCTGCACACCTCGTGAATGCCGGGATCGATGTCGTTTTGTTGGATCTTGAAATCGAAAAAGGCGGACAGAAAATTCATCTGGCTCGCGAAGCCGTCAAAGCCATGGCCAAGGCAAAGCCTTCGCCCATTTTTGTCAACGACTGGCTTCAAAAGATTAAGACGGGCACCTTTTCCAGTGACCTCAAACAACTTGAGGATTGTGATTGGGTGATTGAGGTCGTCAAAGAAGATCTCACCGTGAAACACAACCTATTCAAACAGATTGCAGGCCATCTGCGCGCTGATGCGCTACTGACGACCAACACGTCTGGAATTCCCATCGCGCAATTGAGCGAGGTACTGCCAAGCGATCTCAAACCAAGATTTTGTGGCACGCACTTCTTTAATCCACCGCGGTACATGAAGCTTCTGGAAGTCATTGCGGGCCCAGAAACCAGTCAAGACGTGCTTTCCTTCTTTGAACAGTTCGGCGAATCGAGGTTGGGCAAAGGTGTGGTATTTGCCAAAGATTGTCCCAACTTTATTGCCAACCGAATTGGTGTATTGGCCATGATGGGCGTGATGCAGTCAATGCTCGAAGACAAGTACACGATAGAAGAAGTGGATAAGTTGATGGGTCCGCTGACTGGAAGACCCAAGAGCGCCGTGTTCAATACGGCGGATGTGGTGGGCTTGGATACTTTTGCGCATGTGTCGGACAACCTCTATCAAGCGGCGGTTGACGATGAGATGCGTGACCAGTTTGTGTTGCCGCATCCCATTCGAGCCATGATCGAAAAGGGGTACCTGGGACGCAAATCCGGTTCCGGGTTCTACCAGAAGACAAAGGGAGAAAAGTCCGAGATCCTGACGATTGACCTGGATACCCTGACCTATCGCCCCAAACAGAAACCCAATTTCCCCGCCGTAGAGGTCGTCAAGAACGAGGAAGATCTCGCTGAACGCCTCCGCAAGCTGGTTGCACTCAACGATCGCGCCGGTACGTTCATCTGGAAAGCGCTCTCAACCACGCTTGTCTATGCCGTAAACCGATTGGGTGAAGTGGCTGACGATATTGTGAATGTCGATCGAGCAGTTCGTTGGGGCTTCAATTGGGAGATGGGTCCGTTTGAAACATGGGACGCATTAGGGGTTTCAGCCACTGCCGAGCGTTTACGAAGTGAAGGTCGCCCGGTTCCGGCACTGGTTGAAAAGATGCTGGAAAAAGGCGTGACCTCTTTCTATCAATCCGAAAAAGGCGTGCAACGTTATATGGACATTGAAACGCTTACCTACACTGATGTCCCTGGTCGACCGAATGTATTGATCCTGGCCGACTACAAACAGGGCGACCATCGCGTGGTCAAGCAAACGCCCGGCGCCAGCCTTCTCGATCTGGGAGACGGAGTGGCCTGTCTTGAATTCCATTCCAAGATGAATGCGATTGGCTCAGACACCATCTCCATGACCCAGTATGCGGTAAAGACGGTTGAGGAGAAATTCGATGCCTTAGTCGTGGCCAACCAGGGCGGTAACTTCTCAGCCGGAGCGAACCTAATGCTGTTGCTGATGGAGGCTCAGGAAGGGAATTTTGAAGACATCAATCTAATGATTGCCGCGTTTCAAAAAGCCACCAGCTCGCTGCGATATTGCAAAAAACCTGTTGTCGTGGCGCCATACGGCCTAACCTTAGGCGGCGGTTGCGAATTCACGTTGCATGGTGATGGCGTGGAAGCGGCTGCTGAAACCTACATGGGCTTAGTTGAGGTAGGTGTGGGTTTGATACCCGCAGGTGGCGGCACTAAAGAAATGCTGCTCCGTCATGTTGGGGGCGCCGCGGCGCGAGGCGAGTCAGACTTATTGACACCACTGCGACGCATCTTTGAAACCATAGGCATGGGCAAGGTTGCCACTTCGGCCGAGGAAGCACGTCAGTTTGGGTTCCTCAAGCCAACAGATGGCGTAACAATGAATGGCGATGCACTCGTCACGGCTGCAAAGAAACGAGCTCGCGCCATGGCCGATATGGGTTATCAGCCTCCCAGCGTGCCTGACAATATTCCTGTCTTAGGTGAACCGGCTTATGCGGCATTGAAGCTGGGCTTGTACATGATGCGCGAAGGCGGCTACATCAGCGAGCACGATGCCAAAATCGGGACCCATTTGGCCCGTATCCTGACGGGAGGTGCCTTGACGCCAGGAACCACCATGACAGAGCAACACGTTCTGGATTTGGAACGAGAAGCGTTTCTGCGTTTGTGTGGCGAACGAAAATCGCTCGAACGCATTCATCACATGCTGACCAAAGGCAAACCACTGAGGAATTAGGAGCCAATATGACTGACGCACTCATCGTGTCTGCCGTCCGCACACCGGTCGGCAAAGCTTACAAGGGGAGCTTCGCGGCTACGCGGCCAGATGATCTGGCAGCTGTGGCCATGAATGAAGCCATCAAAAGGGTGCCTGGCTTGGAAGGCGGGCAATTAGACGACATTATTATGGGTTGCGCCATGCCGGAGGGCGAACAAGGCATGAACGTCGCCCGAATCGCGCAGTTGCGTGCAGGCATTCCTGAAACGGTTCCGGCCTTGACCATCAACCGGTTTTGTTCTTCTGGCCTGCAATCGATTGCATTTGCAGCAGACCGCATTCAGGCAGGCGGTGCCGACGTGATTTTGGCCGGCGGCACCGAGTCCATGTCCATGATTCCCATGGGCGGCAACAAAATTGCGCCTAACCCGTACCTGGTCGACCATTATCCAGAGGTCTACATCAATATGGGACTGACGGCCGAGAAGGTTGCCGAAAGATACCAGATATCTCGTGAAGACCAGGATCGATTCTCGCTTTCCAGCCATGAAAAGGCGGTTCGCGCCATGCAAGAGGGCCGCTTTGACGATGAGCTTGTGCCCTACACGGTTACCCACACAGTTGCGGGCAAAGGCTATAAGACCGAGTCCAAGCAGTTTGAAGTGAAAGCGGACGAAGGACCTCGCCAAGACACGGATTACGAGGCGCTGGCCAAGCTAAAGCCTGCCTTCAAGATGGGCGGCAGTGTAACTGCTGGCAACAGTTCTCAAATGTCAGACGGAGCGGCGGCTGCCGTTGTCATGTCTTCGTTAAGGGCCAAGGAACTGGGTGTGAAGCCTTTGGCTCGCTTTGTCGGTTTTGCGCTTGCCGGCGTAAAGCCCGAAATCATGGGAATTGGACCAGCCTTGGCCATTCCAAAACTGCTCGAAAAGACGGGTCACCGTCTTTCGGATATTGGTTTAATCGAGCTCAATGAAGCCTTTGCCGCACAGTCGCTGATGGTGATACGGGAGCTCGATCTGGATCCCGCCAAAGTAAATGTGAACGGCGGCGCCATTGCGTTGGGACATCCTCTCGGATGTACGGGTGCCAAGTTAACAGCGACATTGGTCTACGAAATGAAACGCAGAGACGTCCAATTTGGCATTGTCTCTATGTGCATAGGCGGCGGCATGGGTGCAGCCGGCCTGTTTGAACTGGTAGCTTAGGAGGCCCTAATGATGACTGAGCAGGAAAAAAAAGCATTTGTTGCCGGTGGGAGTTTCCTAACCAGCGAACATACGGAAATCTTCACTCCGGAAGACTTTACCGATGAACATTTGATGATGGCTGAAAGTACCGAGCGATTTGTGGATGAGGTGATCATGCCGCAGTCCGAGAAGCTCGAGAAAACTGACATCCCTACAATCGTGCAGATCCTCAAGCAAGCGGGTGAACTGGGTCTGTTAAGCACGGAAGTTCCCGAAAGTTATGGTGGCATGGAGCTTTCCAAGGCGGGTGCCTGCCTTGTCGCTGAAAAGATGGCAAAGACGGGCGGGTTTGTGGTCAGTTTTGGTGGCCATACAGGTATTGGTACCATGCCCATAACCTACTTTGGAACGCCTGAACAAAAACAAAAGTATTTACCCAAGTTGGCGAGCGGCGAGTTGCTGGCGGCTTATGCGTTGACCGAAACATCGTCTGGCTCCGACGCCCTGAACGCGAGAACCAAGGCAGTGCTCAGCGAAGATGGCACCCACTACGTCCTCAACGGCAACAAAATGTGGATCACCAACGCAGGATTCGCGGATGTGTTCATTGTATTTGCCAAGATTGATGGCAAGGATTTCAGTGCCTTTATCGTGGAACGGGACTATCCAGGTGTGTCGGTTGGAGCTGAAGAGCGAAAGCTGGGCATCAAGTCCTCGTCCACGCGCATGCTGATCCTGGAAAATGTCAAGGTGCCGGTGGAGAACCTTTTGGGCGAACAGGGCAAGGGACACAAGATTGCTTTCAACATTCTGAACATTGGCCGATTCAAGTTGGGGGCCGGTGTAGTTGGCGGCAGCAAGTTGTCGATTGCATTGAGTAGCCAGTATGCCAAAGAAAGAAAAGCCTTTGGTAAGCCCATCAGCGATTTCGGCATGATTCAACACAAATTGGGTGAGATGACCATTCGCACGTTTGCCGCTGAATCCATGGTGTACCGAACGGCTGGCTTGATTGACCACATTCTTGAAGGCGTCAAGTTTAGCGATGAAGGTGGTGAACAACGCATTCTTCAAGGTATCGAGGAATACGCCATTGAATGTGCCATGGCCAAAGTGTTTTGCTCCGAAGTATTGGACTATTGCGCCGACGAGGCCGTTCAGGTGTACGGCGGCTACGGATACTCGCAGGAATACCCGGTCGAGCAAATCTACCGCGACAGCCGAATCAACCGAATCTTCGAGGGCACCAACGAAATCAACCGCATGCTGATTGTCGATATGCTGATCAAACGCGCCATGCAAGGCAAGATCCCGCTGATGGAACAGGCGCAGTCACTCATGGGTGAATTGATGGGTCCCCCATCCTTTGATTTCGACGAGGACTTTGAAGTGCTCAGCGATGAAGCCAAGATGATCGCGAACGCGAAGAAGGTGTTCATGTTCATTGCCGGCGCAGCCTTCCAGAAGTACATGGAGAAATTGGCTGATCAACAGGAGTTGTTGGGTTTGGCGGCCGATGTGCTGACCGAAACCTTCACCATGGAAAGTATGCTGATGCGAACCCGCAAAGCCATCGGCCGTTCTGGCGAAGCAGCTGCTGCGGACATGATTGCCGCCACACGTGTCTATTGCCACGATGGGTTGGAACGCATCCAGACTTGGGCAAAAACCGGACTGGCAGCTGTTGCTGATGGGGATACCCTGATGACTATGATGGCTGCGGCGAGAAGGCTGTTGAAGCATCCCGCAATCAACACCATAGAATTGCGCCGCCAGGTTGCAAGAAAGGTGATAGACAAAGAAGGCTACATTTTCTAAGCTAGGGGACCTATATTGTGAATAGCGCCTCATTTGGGTGCTATCGCGAATAAGGCCGCATCGGTTGGAGTTTCGCTGCCAGGAGTGCCGATCCTATAAACCAGCCGTGCGGCCTTTCCCTTTTTAGTGCAACAGATATAATGACCGGATGCTGGAACTACGCAGTGTCACTAAACGGTTCGGCACCGTACGTGCCGTGGATGGCGTTTCGTGCCTATTTCCCGAGGGCCGTGTTTCCGGGCTCTTGGGTCCGAACGGCGCCGGTAAAACCACCATCATCCGCATGATCATGGATATTCTTAAGCCGGATTCTGGATCGATTGAGTTGGGTGGCGATCAATCGGACCGGGCACGCAAAAACGGGATCGGCTACCTACCGGAGGAACGGGGACTCTATACTCGTGAGCGAGTGGACGACACCTTAGTCTACTTTGCCATGCTCAAGGGTCTTTCTCGTCACGACGCCCGCGAGCAGGTGACGTATTTCTTAGACCGGCTGGGTATGACCTCGGTGGCCGGTGAACGCATCAAAAAATTGAGTAAAGGCAATCAGCAGAAAATTCAGTTCATCGCCACGGTGGTCGCCCGCCCAACCCTCCTTATCTTGGATGAACCGTTTTCCGGACTGGATCCCGTTAATGTACGCATCGTGAGCGAGATTATTCGTGAACTGAATCGTGACGGCATGACTATCATTCTCTCCACGCACCAAATGAATCAAGTGGAAGCGTTTTGTGAAAACATGTTCTTGATCAATCGCGGCCGGCTCATTTTGGAAGGTGAAGTTGGACCCATCATCGAATCTCGTTCGGGTTCCTTTGTGGTGATTGAAGGTATTGGAGAAATCGAAGCCAACGATCTTTTTGAAATAGTGGGGCAGCTAGATCACGGATTAAAGGTTCGCTTGCATGAAGGCGTAGATTTCCATAGGTTGCTGGCTTGGATCGCCAAAAAGCGCCTGCCAGTAACGGCTGTCCGTCCCTTCCGGGTTCCCTTGTCGGATGTGTTCATTGAGGCGGTGGAGGCCTTGGATGGATAAGGTCAAAGTAGTGGCGATGCGTGAGCTGATGACCCACCTCAAACGACCCTCGTTCTGGTGGATGACCTTTGGCATGCCGATTTTGCTTCTTGCGTTGGGATTAGCCATAGCCGCGATTTCTGCGTTTGCAATTGCAAGTAGTGATGACGATGAAGGTGAGAGCGAAGAGCCACCCATGGCGGTGGTGGACCATGCGGGTCTCGTTAACCTGGCACAACTGAATTCCGTTGCTTCCAATGATGTGGATGTGGAAGATATGGCAAAAGTTCTCGACGAACTTGAAGTGCGCGACTCAATCAAAGATTGGTTGAAGAAACGCGTCTTTGAGTCGTTCCAACCAGCTGAGGCTCGCGAGTTTTACCGGTCCTATCCCGACGAGGAACAAGCTGAAGCGGACTTAATAAAAGACGAGCTGAGCGCGGTGTTGATCTTGGATGCGGATTTCCGCAATACCTACCATGCGCGACTCATTCAGCGCGACCGCAAGGAGGACCGTGTCTCGGTTCGTGAGATTGAGGCACATTTGCGTGACAACCTACTCGCTGAACTGGTTTCGCCGGATCGCGTACGACTGGTCAAAAGACCATTGACCGATTTGGAACGCACTTATCTGGATCCCACAACGCCACCCGATGAACTGAATCGGATCATGGAAGGCATCAAAGTGTATCTATTGCCGTTGATGCTAATCATGATGATGCTCTTTGCTTTGCTGGGTACCACAGACCGTATGATTCGAGGGATGGTAGAGGAAAAGCAAAATCGCGTCATCGAGGTTTTGCTGTCATCGGTTTCGGCCGATCAACTCATGGCGGGAAAAGTCCTTGGATTGGGTGCTGTGGGTATGGTCCAGTTGGTGATTTGGAATGCGGGAGTCATCTTGCCCATGGGGATGCTGGCGGGCATCTTCAAGCTAGGAATAGGAACCTGGCTTGTGTTTGGCGTCTTCTTTGTGATGGGCTATTTCCTTTTGGCGACCATTATTCTAGGTTTTGGGTCTTTGGGCGCCAACCTTCAGGAAGCCGGTCAATGGTATATGGTTTTTGTCATGCTGGCACTGAGTCCCATGTTCATGCTCCCAAACATATTGGAAGATCCGACCGGATTGATTGCTCGCATTCTCACGTATTTTCCACTGTCGGCACCCATAACCGTGGTGGCTAGACTTGGATCCGAGTCCATTGGATGGTGGGAGGGCACCTTGAGTGGGCTGGTGCTTTTGGGATCCATCGTGATTGCGATTCGCATTAGCGCTAAGGTCTTTCGGATTGGCATTCTCATGACTGGCAAGACCCCAAATCCCATCGAATTGTGGCGGGCATGGCGGCATAGTTAGGAGGCGTTATGGAACTGGATCTTTATCAACTCGACGCATTTACCAACAAAGTCTTTCAAGGTAATCCCGCAGCCATTTGTCCATTGAACGCCTGGCTCCCCGACACCCTGATGCAAGCTATCGCGGCCGAGAACAACCTGTCTGAAACAGCCTTTTTCGTGCCTATTGAAGGAGGATACCACTTACGTTGGTTTACGCCTGTGGCTGAAGTGGATTTGTGCGGCCACGCTACCCTTGCCACGGCAGCATTGATTTTCCATGTTCTTGGCGATAAGGGGGACGAGCTTAGATTCAATACGCGCAGTGGCTGGTTGAACGTACGACGTCAGGATGATTTGCTTCAAATGGACTTGCCTGCATTGCCGGCAAAAGAGTGTGAGGCCGTTCCCGAGCTTGTGGAGGCGTTGGGCGTGCAGCCACTTTTTGTGGGACAAAGCAGAGATGATTATCTCGTAGTGATCGAAGATGAGGCTGCAGTACGTGCGGTTAGACCGGATTTCAAGGCTTTAAGTGCGATTGGGGGTCGTGGTGTTCTGGTGACGGGTCCTGGCAACGACGTGGACTTCGTGTCACGATGCTTCTTCCCCGCCTATGGAATCGACGAAGATCCCGTCACTGGTTCGGCCCATTGCACTTTGGCCCCGTATTGGGCGGACAGGTTGGGGAAAAATCGGTTGACCGCTCTTCAATGTTCTCAACGCGCGGGTAAGCTTATCTGCCAGATTGCAGGTGATCGTGTGCTTCTGCTTGGGACCGCCAAACTGTATCTCAAAGGAAAGATCTGGGTAGGCGACTAATGGATGCGTGGCACCTGATTGCCGATCGAAAGATTGTAGAGGCCCAGGATGAAGGACTGTTCGATCACCTGAAAGGGGCTGGTGAGCCCTTGTCCATGGATGATCACGTACCTGAATCGCTGCGCATGGCATATACCATTCTTAAAAACGCACATGTATTGCCGCCGGAAATAGAGTTGAAGCACCAGATCGAACATTTGACGGCCCTAATCGCTTCTTGTGGCAGGGAGGCTGGAGACTTGCCACGGCAATTGCAATATAAACAGATGCAGCTACAGATGTTGCTCGAACGCCGGGGGTGTACGTTAGGGCATTATGGGATGGCTGTGATGGATCGGGTGGGTAAGAGCACGTGATTGTCCAGGTGGCCGGGTTTCACAACGAAACCGAATTGCGCGCCGTCTTGTCGCATGCGATTGACTGGGTGGGTATTCCTTTACGCCTGGCTTACCACCTACCAGACGTTACCGATGCTCAAGCGCAGATGTTATGCGATTTGGCTTCGCAATTGGGCGCAAAACCTGTCCTGATTACCTATCTGGATAAATTCGAGCCATTGGTTTCGTTAGCGCAGTACCTCCATGTGAATCATGTTCAGTTGCACGGCGACGTGAGTCCTGCATTGTGCCGTCAACTGCGGGAAACTTTTCCCGAATGGACACTCATCAAGAGTGTTGTTTTTGAGCGCGGTCACGAACCTTCATCGCTGCTGAACAGCAAAAAGTACGAACCGTTTGTGGATTGGTTTATCACCGATACCTTTGATCCCCTGACAGGGGCTCGAGGCGCCACGGGTGTGGCGCACGATTGGCGCTTCTCGGCCGATCTGGTTCAAGCATCGAGTATTCCCGTCATGGTGGCTGGGGGACTAAATCCCACCAATGTACGTCGATGTGTGTCTGAAACCGGATGTAGTGGTGTGGATGCGCATACTGGGCTGGAGGACCGCCAAGGAATTAAGAGTCCTGGATTGGTTGCAGAATTTGTGAGGGCTGCCAAAGGAAAAAAAGCGTCTAGGTGAGCGGGCGTTGAGCCGCTAGAATGGGTGCGGACATTCAAAATCGGGAGTATCTTATGCGAACTGTGGTTGTTCTCTGTGCATTCTGTGTGATTTCGTGGGCGCAAGAGTCGATGACACCAGAAGACATCGCCAAATTGGAGCGCGTTTCAGACGCTATTTTGGCTCCTAATGGCAAGACGATTGCCTACATATTATCGGTGCCCCCCATCCCTTTTGTGGATGACGATGGCTCCGCCTACCGCCATCTCTATGTGTGGGATCAACAACGCGGTTCAAGGCCTTTTGTCACAGGTAAACAAAGTGTCAGCGGCATTGAGTTCACGGCGAATGGATCTTCATTGGTTTTCCTGGCCAAACGCGATGGTGACGAGTCCACCAGTCTTTACGAAATACCTCTGGATGGCGGCGAAGCCGTCAAATTGTTTGAACACGAAACCTCCATTTCTTCTTTTCACTTGAGCCCCAATGGCGATTCGTTTGCATGGGTCGCATTAGAAAAGGGTCCCGATCGCGGCGACCTTGAGAAAAAGGGTTTTAAGGCACAGGTCTATGAAGAAGAGGAGTCTTTCAAACGCTTGTATATATGGTCACGTGGTGATGAGAAAGCCCGAATGATTGATGTGGAAGGCTCTGTTTCTTCGGTGATGTGGCGCCCGGATGGTAACCACTTGGCAATCACGGTGGCACCATCGCCTCTGATTGATGACGATTATATGTTCAAACGTCTTTGGGTCATTGACACCTCCGGTCAAGTGGTCCACAAATTTGAGAACCCTGGAAAGTTAGGGCAATATACGTGGAATATGGACGGTTCGGCTCTGGCTATGATCTCAGCAGCTGACATACATGACCCGAAAGAAGGCGTGCTGACCATAGCATCCATGGCAGATGGGTCATTGCGAACCCTACTTTCGGATTACGAAGGTCATCTCGCCGATTTGGATTGGTCGGACCCTAACGTGATTCTCGCTTTGTACGATGTTGGAACCCAGTCCACGTTGCTCTCAGTGGACCCCAAAAACGGCAACACCAAAACCATCCTGGGAACGGAAGGTCCCTATTTCTCAGGTTTTGAGCGCCGAGGGGGAAGCGTCGCGCTTTTGGGCGAGTCATCCAAGTTCCCCACTGAAGTCTTTACGCATGAGTTGGGATCCAAGAAGCCACCCCAACGCGTCACCCACCACAATGAATTTCTAAAGGACAGGGCCTTCGGAAAGCAGGAAGTGGTCCAAATCAAGGCGCGTGACGGCTTGGTATTTGAGGGCATCTTGATCCGACCGGTGAACGAAGAGCAAGGCAAGAAATATCCTTTGATTATGTGTGTGCATGGGGGTCCCGAATCGCACGTGAGCAATGGTTGGCTAACAGGGTACAGCTACCCGGGTCACATGGGCGCAGCCAGAGGTTTTGCGGTTTTTTACCCCAATTATCGCGGTAGTACGGGACGAGGCGTGGCGTTTTCCAAAACAAGCCAAGGCGATCCGGCGGGTAAGGAATTCGATGATCTGGTAGATGCGGTCGATCAGCTGGTGGCCATGGGTTTAGTAGACAAGGATAAAGTTGGCATCACAGGTGGATCCTATGGCGGTTACGCGACGGCTTGGGCCACAACATACTATTCTGACCGTTTCGCGGCCGGCGTGATGTTTGTGGGTATAAGCAATAAATTGTCAAAAGTAGGCACGACAGACATTGCCAATGAGGAATTCTATGTTCACGCCATGAAACGTGTCTGGGACAACGACGATACCTGGAAGTTTTTTCTTGAGCGAAGCCCTGTATATCATGCTGGCAAGAGCAGGACACCTCTGCTCATCATGCACGGTGCCGACGATCCACGCGTCCATCCCAGTCAGTCCATGGAGATGTATCGGCACCTGAAGCTCCGTGGTGAGGCGCCCGTTCGTTTGGTCTTTTATCCGGGCGAAGGTCATGGCAACCGCAGAGCCGCTGCCCGTTATGACTACTCACTGAGGATGATGCGATGGATGGAGCACTTCCTGCAAAAGGGAGGCACGGAAAAGCCTCCGTTCGAACTTTCCTATCCCAATGATGGAACAAAGGCCGAGGCTAAGGTTCAAGAAGCTTCATAACTCAAATCTTAGAAATGGTCCCATACCGGTTTTGAAAAACGGTATGGGTGTCCATTGATTCGGTAAATCACATCTTGTTCTTTGGTGACCTCGCCAATATGCGTGAGCGTAATTCCCAAGATCTTGGCCGACGCGACCAGACTCGCAACTCGATCGCTGGGAACGCACATCAAGAGTTCGTAATCCTCACCGCCAATCCATGCAGTTTCTCGGTCTCCGTCCTCAGGAATGGGTACTTTGTCCAAGTCGATGTGAAATCCCACGCCAGACGCGCGACTCATGCGAAGAACGTCGCGAACCAAGCCGTCTGACAGGTCCATCATGGCATGGACTTGCTCTAAGAAAGCTGTGTCTGATACCAGTCCAATGGGTAGTGGTCGAAGAAAGTGCTTGGCGGCGATTTCATTGCGAGAGCCCTTCAAAGATTCCTGAAGCCCGATCGCAGATTCTCCGAGTACACCCGAGACAAGTACGCGATCGCCTACGCGTGCACCTGCACGAGTAATGGGACGTCCTAACGTGCTGGAACCCAACGCAGTGACGCTGAACATCAAGTCTTCCTTCGATGCTGTTGTATCACCGCCAATGAGTTGCACCTCAAAGCGCACACATGCCTCGTGGACACCCACCAGCATGGTTTCAAGCCAATCGACCGGCGTGTGTGCGGGCATACTGGCTGTGAATAGGATGGCTCGTGGGATGCCACCGCTGGCAATGATGTCAGAAATAGTCGCTCGAACGATCTTTTGACCCACCCAATCCGCTGGCATGTCTTGTGTGAAATGGACGCGCTCGATAAACGCATCACATGAGATGAGGCGTAGGTCGGATTGTTGCCAAGCACAGTCGTCGTTTAAGGGCGCAGCGATCGGTTGAATGAATTGTTTGATGAACTGGTCTTCGCCGATATCTGCAAGTGTGGTCATTTTTTGCGTATGAGTGTCATTCCGTCCCTAATCGGTAGCATTACAGACGTTACCTGGGGGTGTCTGGCCACCATCTGGTTGAATGTGTGGATTGCTCGAGTGCTCTCGTCATGTTGATCGGCGGGATGTGTGACTCGACCAGACCATAGGGTGTTGTCCGCCACCATCAATCCGTTTTGGCATAGCAGGGGAAGCACCCTGTGGAAGTAGTTAGAATAGTTCACCTTGTCCGCATCGATAAAGCACATATCAAAGGGTCCCTTGAGCTGTGAAAGCGTGTCAAGGGCAGGTCCCACCCGGACTTCGATGCGGTTGCCATAAGCGGCACGTCGGTGAAAGCTTCGTGCTGTCTCGGCGATGCTTGGGTCTAACTCGCAGGTGATTAAGGTGCCGTCCTCGGGCATTGCAGATGCCATGGCAAGCGAGCTGTATCCTGTGAAGGTACCGATTTCCAATACATGGCGGGCTCCGGTCAAAGTGACAAGGAGCCTCAACAGGGCACCTTCTAAGGGACCCACCAACATTTGAGGCATGGCAATATGGGCATGGGTATATTGCTCCAGTTCGTTCAATAACGGGTCCACGGGTTCGGTATGCATCTGCGCATATTTTTCAATCTCTTCTGCAACCAGCCTCAACATGTTTGATAGGCCTTACGATACAAATGAGTTGAGCGCTTTTTGTTCATCATTGAAATACTCAAACACGCTCAATAGCTGGGTAATTTGCAACAGGTCTTTGATCTTGGTTGATATGTTCAGGAGCTTTAGCTTGCCACCATGAGACGTGACCGACTGAAACACACCCAATAATTCGCCCACACCGGAACTATCCATGTAAGCGATTCGTGCCATGTTCAGGAGGATCTTTTGGTGGCCTGACTGTAACAGGCCTTGGATGGAATCCCTTAATATGACATCGCCTTCGCCTATGGTGATTCGGCCTTCCAAATCGAGTACGGTGATTTCACCTTCTTGTCGTTGATGAACCTTCACGATGGTTGCTCCTGCAGTCTCTTGATCATGGTTACTGTAGTGCCGTTCTCATTGATGTATTCCACACGATCCATGAAACTCTTCATATAGAAGAGGCCTCTTCCACTTGTTTTGAGGAGGTTCTCAGGCTTCGTTGGGTCGGGAATCTTTGACATGTCAAAGCCTTCGCCTTCATCCTTCACGGCAATGCGAAATTCGCCGTTTTCAGTGGTGATCCACAAATGAACTTTTTTGTTGTCGTCCATCTTGTTACCGTGTTCGATGGCATTGTTCAAGGCTTCCTGAGTTGCTAACCATATCCAGTATCGGGTGTCTTCGTCGTAGCCAAGTTGCCCGCAAATGCGATCAGTAATGGGCTGAATGAGGTCAAGTATGGCGAGACTTGTGCTGAATCTCATTTCCACGTAGACAATATCTGTATGGTTGGTCATTCTAATTAGGCGCTCAACTATGGTGTTGTTTGATCGGGAAAAACGTAGACAATTTCACCCGGTCGTCCAAAACCAAATTGTTCGCGGCCCAAAGCCTCCATTTTTCGGGGATTCGTTTGAATATCTCGAATTTCTTCAGCAAGTTGACGGTTCTCAGCCGCCAATACTTGATTACGCTGAAGTTGCTTTTCGTATTCCGACTTGACTTGAAGACCAACCAAAATGCCTGAATCGCCAAAAAAGGATCGCGCCATGTATGACAGAAAAACCATGGCTCCAGTCAGTGCAAACACCATTTGGCGCCTTTTTTTGCGTTGCATGCGTCGTTCGGTGGGTGTCATGGTCTTAACTCAATACTCGCTTGACCAGTGAGCTAAATCCGTATCGTGCGGTCGCACCTAACTCCTCTTCAATGCGAAGCAATTGATTGTATTTTGCTACACGGTCCGTGCGAGAGGCGGAGCCTGTTTTTATCTGGCCTGCATTACATGCCACGGCCAGATCGGCGATGGTAGTGTCCTCTGTTTCGCCGCTGCGATGAGAAATCACGCAGCTATACCCATGTCGGTGAGCGAGATCAATGGCTTCCATCGTTTCAGTGAGCGTGCCGATCTGGTTCACCTTAATCAAAATGGAATTGGCGATACCCTCCTCAATGCCTCTGTTGAGTATCTTTGCGTTGGTCACAAATAGATCGTCGCCCACGAGCTGGATGCGGTGACCCAACGATTTGGTGAGTTGGCTCCAGCCTTCCCAGTCATTTTCACCCATTCCGTCTTCAATGGAGACGATTGGGAAATCGTCGACCAGTGCCGCGTAATACGAGACCAATTCCTGGGACGAGAAATCTCTGTTCTCACCGGAAAACTGGTACATTCCATTCTTGTAAAGCTCGCTTGCCGCAACATCCAAGGCCAGGAAAATATCTTTCCCCGGTTTGTAACCTGACTTCTGAATGGCTTCCATGATGCATTCCAATGCTTGTCGGTTGGAATCCAAATCTGGAGCGAATCCGCCTTCGTCGCCCACAGTGGTATTGAGACCCTTTGCCGAAAGGACCTTTTTCAGGTGATGAAATACTTCGGTCCCCGCACGCAATCCCTCCGAAAAGGTGGGTGCTCCAAAAGGCATCACCATGAATTCCTGTATGTCCACATTGTTGTCGGCATGTGCGCCACCGTTGATGATGTTCATCATGGGGACGGGCAATGTGTTGGTGTAGGTGCCGCCGAGATAGCGATAAAGAGGCATGCCCAAATCGTCAGCTGCGGCGCGAGCACAGGCCATGGAAACGGCTAGGATGGCATTGGCTCCAAGACGAGACTTATTCTCAGTGCCGTCCAGGTCAATTAATTCGCGATCAATGGACGATTGGGCGCGAACATCCATGCCCACTAATTGCGGTGCAATTGTCTCATGGACGTGTCTCACGGCTTGAGTGACAGATTTACCCAAAAAGCGACTGGAATCGCCGTCACGTAGCTCAACGGCTTCACGTTCGCCAGTTGATGCGCCTGAAGGAACCGCCGCGCGGCCTCGGGCACCTGAACTCAAATAAACATCCACTTCCACAGTGGGGTTGCCACGGGAGTCCAAAATACTCCGCGCAACAAGATCCTCTATGTAGCTCATGCAGCCCTCGCACTGGGGGTATTATTGGCTTAATCTTATATTGACAGGGCTTTCGAGGCAAGTTTGCGGTGTCTAGGCAAGAAGAAAGAACGAAAGCCACCTTCGGTTACACGGGTTTTGTGACCACGGCAGACCAAAAAAAATGAGCCGGATGGACCGGCTCCAGTTTGTCTTGATTTGCGTGCTCAGTCGTCAACTGGCTTGGTTCGCGTTGGCTTGCGCACGGTGGTGCTGCGCGTGGTTTGGGTTTTGCGTGAGGCTGGGGCAGACTGTCTTTGGACTTTCGTTTCTTGTTTAGGACGGGCGGTAGGTTGAGTCGTTGGACGCGGCCGTTCAACAGGTCGAGGTCGGGTCGATTCCTGGCTTCTCGATGGTCGTGACTCTTGGCGGTAGGTAGGCTGACTTGCCTGACGTTCCGAAGGCCGCGCACGCACTGTCTCTTGTCTTGTTACTGGACGAGATTCCTGTCGGTATGAAGGTTGATCACTCTGGCGTGAGGTGGGTCGTGACTGCACTGTCTCCTGCCGGGTTGTGGGTCGAGGTTGCGTTCTACCATCAATGCGTGTTTGACTTCTTTCTACAGGTCTGGCCTGGGGAGACACTTGTTGGGTACGGCTCATGTTTCGGCTTGATTGGCGGTCATCATCTTCCTGCGGTTTTGGCTGTGTGCGTGTTGGTTTGGGCTCGCTAGTCGTGCGAGGTTTGGTTGTGGTTCGCGGTTGGGTTGTTCGCTGCGGTTTCGTTTCGGTACGCGGTTGCGGCGTCGGTTGGGCGGTCGTTCGGGGTTTTTCCACCTGTCTTGGCGTTGCTTGATCGACTTGCCGAGTGGTTGGCTGTTGTGTCGTGGTGCGGGGTTCCGCGCGCTGCGTCGATTCATGGGTTCGGGTTGTTTCCCTGGGAGAGGTAGTGCGCGTGGGTGTTGATTGACGAATGGTTTCTTTGGTGTCGCTTGAGTAAGTACGAGATGTTGGCCGTGTGGAGGTGTCAATTCGCGACACTGCTCGCGTGCCCGTGCTTCGAGTGACGCGCTCCTGGCTCTGCGATCTGGAGACGATTTCAGGGTTGCTTGACCTGACAACGCGAGTTGTTTCATTTCGCGAAACAGCTCGGCGGCGATTCACTTCCACATCGCGAACGGCTGCAGTGATGGTTCGCGGTTGGCGGAAACTGGTTCGGTCTGTATAGATAGGACGCGTCGTGACGTCACGCACCACGGTGTGTCGGTTATCTCGTCGGATATTGATGGTTCGATTGTGGATGTGGTTCACATCAATGTAGTTCCAGGTGTAATTATTATTAATAACAATGGTGTTGTAGTTTCGGTGCCGGTCATAGTAGTAAGGTGTGCGCCAGTAACCTAGTGGACACCAACCAAGGTAAGAGTCATAGCTTGACCACGCTACCCAAGCGGGTGAGTAATAACGCCCCGGGATCCAATACCAACCCCATCGCGAGCTCCATCCCCAACTCCCATAATGGTGGGTCACCCAACCAAATGAATCGTAAGACACCCAAGTTAAAGCACCAGCACACGAGGTCCAGTAGCCGTTGTAGTACGGACTCCAGCTGACGCCAACCGACGGGACCCAAACATGGACATCGATGTCAGGTTCGTATCGCCAATTACCGTTGTCGTCTAAATCAGATGCGTAATAGGAAAGATTGCTGTCCACGTAAGAGGAACTGGCGCTGGAAACCCGAGGCCCGCGGGCATAGGCCCATTTCTCAAATCGGCTACCTTGAAACGCATTGAAAGAGCGAACTCTGCTGGGGCGATTCATGCCAGTAATGCTGGCATACTCGCCACTGCGCAAAAGGGTGGAATGCTCTTCGCCTGCCAGTTCGGCCAAACCTCGATAAACTTTGAGTTTCATGTGGCGCACCTGGTATTCCACGTAATAGACACCGGGGTGGTCAAAGTATGCACTTCCGGATTGTGTGTCGACGCGGAACACGCGGCGTCCAATATCAATGCGAGAATCTGTAATGTGGAAAAGAACAGCTCCGTCATAGAGGTTCAGCACCGTCAGCGCCTCGTCATTGAGGATCTGGGAAATGGCTTGGAACTCGACTCGAGAGGATCCGTCCACCTGGACAAGGGTTCCGTCCACAAATTCGATTTCTGTGTAATTCCCGATGGTGGACTCCAATACATCACCATAAGTAATGGGGTAATTGATGACGGGAACTTCGTCGTCGCCCTCACGGATGATCTTGAGATTGCGATCGGCATAGGTGATGCGTGCTGTCTCGTATCCATATCCGTAGTCTTCAAGTGCTGGCTCGTCTACCAGTCGGTCTTGCCAAGCGAAGGATGAATGTGCAAAAAGAATCAAAATCAAGGATGTGAGGATTGTTTTCATGGCTGAGCCCTCCTAGCCTGGTAAAGGGCAAAAAATATACCAACTCGCATCTTGCTGTTAAATCGTTTTATTTCAGTGGCTTGGCTGCGTATGACGCTTTGTGCGCTGTGCTCTTTGGTGGGCATTTACTGGGGTGCCGTTTGTTTTTGTGAACAGGACAGGCACCTCCGATTTCGGCGTCGATGCCATAAGCGTCTCAATCTGATCGGCGATATGGGTACGTTCTGTTGGGTGGTGATAGTCGGGTTGAATCTCGTTGAGCGGCATCAAGACAAACAATCGGTCCCACATTCGGGGGTGCGGTGCTTGAAGTAACTTGGTTTGGATGGTCTGTTGTCCGTAATCGAGCAAATCCAGATCCAGAGTGCGGGGCGCATTGGGTGCCCGTCGTACGCGTCCGTGATGCTGTTCGACCGCCATCAAATAGTGAAGTAGCACCTGTGGTTCGGTGTGCGTATCGAGCATGACGACCGCGTTAAGAAACTTAGGTGCTCGGGCCCAACCCCACGCGGGGCTTTCATACAGCGAACTGATGTACTTAAGGGAACCAATGGCAGACAGGGCACGAATGGCACTTTCAATCAGTGCTTTTCGATCACCCAAGTTGCTACCTAATCCAATCAAAGCGCTCACCATCCGCGAACCATAGCATAAACGCCGCAGTGTTTGTTCCGATTCAGAACTAGCCGCGAACGACACATGCAACGGATGGGCAACCTGATCTGATTCGTGGGATATTACTTGCCCTTCACTCAGGCATCTGGCATCGTGCCTGTATGACGAGGTGATTCATGGATTCGTTGCGATTTGATCGGCAAGGCGCACCACTATTTGATGAACGTGAAGAAAATGAACTCAAGGAATCGTTCTTCGATGCCGTTTGCCTGATGCGGCAATTGCGGCGCTACTGTCCGTGGGACGCAGCTCAGAGCCCTGAGACGCTTAAACGATATGTGGTAGAAGAGGCGTATGAAGTCGTGCAGACGATTGATGAAAGGGATTGGGGGGCACTTAAAGCAGAATTGGGTGATTTTGTTTTTCAGGTCTTGTTTCAGGCGGAGATCCAAACAGAGCAGGGCAGGTTTTCGGTAGACGATGTTCTTCGCGAATTGGTGGCAAAAATGGTGCGACGCCATCCTCACGTATTTGGTGAGGAACAGGGGCGTAACCTGGATGCCATCAAGGCGCACTGGCATCAAATCAAGCGCGAAGAGCGCGGGCAGCATGCCTCGCTGTTTGCCGACTTTCCACGATCGCTGCCTGCGCTGCAAAGTGCCTACAAAATTGGCAAGAAGACTGAAGGCGTTGCTTTCGACTGGGCTACGCCGCACGAAGTGGTGCTCAAAATTCATGAAGAGCTCGATGAATTGAACCAGGCTCTGGCCCAATCTGATCGCAGCGCCATCGAGGAAGAGATGGGTGACTTTCTATTTACCATGGCTCAACTTTGCCGAAAGATGGGCATGGAGCCTGAAGACACTTTGCGCCAAGCTAACCGAAAATTCATCCGCCGTTTTCAGCACATGGAGCGACTAGCTTCTGAAAGGGGTTTGGACTTTAAGAACCTATCACCCGACGAAAAGGAACGACTGTGGGATATTGTGAAGGCTGGCTCATAGCTTTTGACAGGAAGGACAAAAGTGTGTCCCTCGCTGGGCGAGTGCTATTTTTGTAATGGTCCTTTGACATCTCATACAAGGATCATTTTGTCGTCCGTAAACGACAAATTGGTCTTGGTTGCTGCCGGCAGTTCCGTCGGGTTTGCGGTACCACCCGATCGTGGATCCTTCATGCCGGATGGCGCTCGTTAGGACCCCTTTGATGGAATCGAGTAGCAGTCGGGCACCTCTTGCAGAAATCGACCGAGCGGCTTTTTTGGGGTGGATTCGGGCGTGCCAAAGCGCTTCGTCGGCATATATGTTGCCCACACCGGCAAGGTTCGATTGGTCCAACAACCATGGTTTGATTGACCTACTGGAGTGTGCAAGTCGCGCTTTGAATTCAGGAAGTCGCAAGTCAAGAGGTTCAGGTCCCAGTTTGGCTTCAAGGGCTGAAAGACTCTCTAACCATTGCATGCGACCGAACTTTCGTGCATCAGAAAAGACAAGATGGTCTCCGGAACTCAAGTGCATGGACAGGCGGACCCAGGCGTCGTGTCCTTGGGGTTCGGGGTCAAGGTATAACCTGCCAGTCATACGTAAGTGGATGGTGAAAAATCCCTGATCTAGTTGGCCTATGATGTATTTTGCGCGGCGCCAAAGCCTGTGAATGGTCTGGCCAACAAGTACGCCGCGAAAGAGATCGATCGAATGCAGGTCAATGACTCCGGGCCATCCGATCCAAAGGTCCTTGATACTGGTGTGTTCAACTCGTTGTCGTAATGAGAGGACAACCGTTTCAACTTCTGGCAACTCCGGCATATTTAGCCGACAACTTGGTCCTTGCCGTTTTGTTTTCCTTGGTACAGACGCGAGTCAGCACACACGATCATGGATTGTGGAGAGTCGAAGTTGTCGTTTTCCAGTGTGGCGACGCCAATGGTCACGCTGGTCTGGAACTCGGCGGAAGGCGTGCTGAATTTCATCGCACGAACCAGTTCCAGTAGTTTGCCGCCAATTCTCAGTGCCGTTTCCTTGGTAGTATTTCGGAAGAGTGCCATGAACTCTTCGCCTCCAAATCGAGCAAAAAGGTCCTCTTTCCTCAGACAACTAATGATTTGTTCGGCAAATGTCTTGAGCACGATATCCCCATTGACATGACCGTACACGTCGTTGATCTTCTTGAAATTATCCAAATCAAAGATGAGGACTGAAAGCGGTTTTTCGTATCGGCTGTGATAGTTGAATTCCTTTTGAAAAGCATCGAGAAAGAAAGCCTTGTTGTGGGCGCCGGTCAGGGGATCCTTGGTCGCCTTCTCAAATAATTCCTGTTGAAAAACGAACTCAAGATCATCTTTCAGCGAATAACGCAGGATCACATTGCCCAGACAAATACGGTCCCCATCACATAGTTTCACTGAGTCGATCTTCTTGCCGTTGACCAGGGTACCGTTGGTTGAGTCTAGGTCCTCGAGAATCGTGTCGCCGTTGGCATGGACCACGAAACGGGAATGCCGTCGAGAAATGTTCTGATCGTCGAGGAAAATATCGCAGTTACGAGACCTTCCAGCATCCATTTGCCGACCCGGTTTCAGGCGGATTACGCGTCCGGAGACATCGCCGGCAAGCACCACCACATAGGGAACATGAACCACCTTCGCTTCATTGACATGAGCGGCATGGATGGTCGTCTCTTCATCTCGTTGGAATTGAGGTGCTGAGTCCTGCGACACGTTCCACCACTTGTTTCTTTGTTTGGTTGAAGCCACAACCTGAATACAATTATTTTCATTATATATAAAAAGCTCAGATTGGCAATGGCGCTTCAAAGCAACCTTTTCTGGAATCGGAGGGCATGCTAAGATAACTGCGAAATTTACCTACAATTTTTTCAAGGATGTAACATGGCGAATCGCAAGCTGATCCGTCCAAGTCTGAAGGATATCAAGGAAACACCCAATAGGCCTCCAGAGCCTCAGCAGCCTGCGATTGCTACGTCCATCCAGAATCAAGGGAATCTGGCTTTTGCGCGCCGAAAACATATCCCCGCTGAACAGACCAATGCCGAGAGTTTCTATTATCTAAAGCAGATGCAAACCAAGACGCCTATGGTCATCACCTTACAGGACGGTGAACAGATCAGGGGTGTGATTGAGTGGTATGACCGGCACTGCCTCAAAATCAATCGTTACAAAGAACCCAATCTGATGATTTTGAAGCACAACATCAAGTACATGTACAAACAAGAAGACGAGCCCCGGGGATTGCGCCGCCGAGGCCGGTCCTCAAAAGAACGAGACAACGAGACAAACAATAAAAGCTGATCCTATTTGCCGGAGACCGCGTCAATGTTCGCTCGCTTAATAATAATCGAATCGTAGTGTTGGTTGCGCAGTTCCACGTATTCATCTGTGAAACTGACCACCAATCCCGTAAACCGGTCGCCATTCAAGGCAATTTCGATACTGCGGTTTTGCTCCTTGCTCCACCGAAATAAATCTTCCCATCTCGCTTGCATCTGCATAGGTGCCTCCTGAAACAACAAAGTGGGGGGTGTCGGGCAAAAGGAACTGAATACAAAAACCAAGGTCAACATAGTCACTCCAGCAAATTGTCTTAAGGGAACCCTTTCAATCTAAAGACTATAGGGTATGAAATCAAGAAAAAAGGCCGCGAAAGATCGCGGCCTTTGAATTCTATGGATGCTTGTGATTAGGCGGTGCGTCTGCGCATGAACCAGAGTCCGCCTAGCACCAGCAGACCGCTGAAGATAGCAAGTGCATATCCGGAAAGAGCGGGTACCTGTTGCCCAAAAATGAGGGCTGCGGTGTTGTAAATGATGAAGACGAATCCGCTTCCTGTCGAGGAATAAATGTTACCTGTAATGATCGAGTTGTATCCTACGCAGCAACCAGAAAAAGCAGTGATCGTGCGGGCACTGGTGTCCGGGTAAGTATGGCTGAATGAACCTCGAAAGGTTGCAGGGTTCCCTGGCGTTACCAATGGAATGGAAGTCTGAGGCGTCGTGTTGCCATCCCCCCAATCAATCGCCGGAATCCCGTAAAATGACGAGCCGATGACAATACTGCCGCCGTCGACTGGGCGGTCCCGCGGATGGATGGCGTCTTTGCTGGTTGTGTCAAATACCGTGACATCAATAGTGCCCTGCATGAGGGTGGTATTGACATCGGTAACCGTGACGCGAATGCCAGTCTGAGCCGACTGCCCCCAGGTAAAGGTTCCCATAACAAAAATAACGAACAGGACAACGCGGACCAATGGCCGATGGTAATTCATGTATTCATCTCCCGAATTTAGCCTTACTCTCAGATTATGTTTTGGTACGCAAGCTGTCAAGGGTTTTTTCCGTGTTTCTTGAGACTGAGTTCCAGTAGTTTGTCCTGCACCTGTTGGCGTCTTGGGTGGTTTGGCGTGCTCCAACGGAGAAAAGCGTTATAGTGATCTTGCGCTTTTGCCCAGTCTGATTTTGAATCCGCGTAGAAATCACCGAGCTCTAAATGCAGATTGGCATTGTTCGGCGAGGCCTTCAATGCGAGCTTAAAATGCTCTTCAGCCTCATCAAATTTCTCGAGATGGCGTAGAGCCAGCCCCTTGTTGAAGATGGCAGGCCAGTAGCTGGGATCAATGGTTAATGATCGCTCGTATTTGACCAAAGCTTGTTGGGATTGCCCCAATTCATCCAGACAGATGCCCCAGTTATTCCACGCTTCAGCGATGTGTTCGTTGATGTTGAGTGCAGTTTCTGCCGCTTTGGCCGCTTCGGCCCACGATTCTCGATTTACCAGCACGGCAGAAAGGTTGTTCCAAGCGTCCGCGTATTTTGGATGGTGACTGAGGATGTCGCGCAGTTGTGTCTCGGCCTTCTCAAAGTCGCCGGATTGGTAAATTGCGATCGCTTGATTATTGCGCGCCTCCGGGTTTTGGGGTTCCTTTTCCAGAACTAGGCGGTACTGTTGTTGACCCTGTTCGAATTTGCCGTGGTCAATATACCAGGCACCCAAAGACACATGCCATTCGGACCTGAATCCCTGAGTGAGGCGGATCGCCTCACGTAAATGAGTTTCCGCCTGATGGCTGTCCGAACTGCTGGCCAAGAGAACGCCTAACAGACCGTGTAACTCGGCGTCGTCCGACCTGCGTTTCAAGCCTTCACGGAACGCATCGATGGCTTCACTGACACGGCCCTGTTCTTTGAGGGATTGCCCCAGCAAACGCCAACACAACACATGGAACGGGTCGCGTTTGAGACCCGCACGTAATAATTCTTCTGCTGAGGACCATTCGGCGTTTCGAATCAAAACCCATTGCACATAGGCGGATACCAATGCCGGATGGTCGCCGTCTTGGGACAATGCTTCCTCAAGTATTTGCTTGCTTTCCTCGGACCGTCCGAGTTTATAAAGGAACATCGCCTTTTTGGTTGTGGCTTCAGTGAACCGAGGATCCAAAGCAAGTGCTATGTCCACCAGTTCTAGTGCCTTTTCTGTATGACCGCGGCGATCTTCAACATTGGCCAGATTTACATGGAAACTGGGTACATTGGCATCGATTTCGATGGCATGCAGTAGCACTTCTACAGCACGATCCAACTCATTGAGACGTTCCAATGACACTGCCAAGTCGGACATGGCGGCCAGATTACCAGGATCAATCTCCAGCACAGTCTCTAGTTCACTGCGTGCGTCTTCGTACAAATCGTCTTGAATGAATTGTCGCGCTTTTTCCAAGCGCACATGCAAACCAATGAAGTCTTTGGGATCGGGTCGATTGCCATCGTCGATGTGTGTTTGGGACCCGACAGACACATAACCCAAAGAACGCAACTGTTCCAGGGTATCGCTGTCTAACGACATGGATGCGCCTTCCTCTTCATTGCCCATGCTACGCATCAATGATTCGAGTTCATCGTGGTAATCACTGTGTTTACCGGGGTTCTGAACGGCGACGTTGGCGAGTTCGCGAGGGTCGCGTTTGAGGTTGTAAAGTTCTGGCGTAGGTGCGTCGATGTATTTCCACATATTTTTGCGGATGGTCTTCAGCTTGGCCCAACCGTAGGTATAAAAGGGCAGGTAGGTTTCGCCGTACAAGTAACGGTCCATTTGAGAGACCCGATTTTCCAAAAGGGGTACCAGACTGGACCCTGATGACTCCTTCATGGGAGGCTGGTCGATCAGATCTAAGAGGGTAGGAGCCAGATCCACCTGGCTGACTTCAGTGGTTATGCGGTGCTTTGCTGGGCCGCCCGGTATGCGAAGCATGAACGGGATATGTAATGTGGCATCGTAGGCGAGAATGGCATGGGTCATTTCCTCGTGCTCACCAAGACTTTCGCCGTGATCTCCCAGAATGGCAACGACAGGATCAGAAGCTATTCGAGGATGGTTTAGGAGCCGACCCATCTGTTGGTCCATGTAGGCAATCTCACCTTGGTACAGACGGTCTTTATAGTCTTGTCTAAATGGGGCCGGTGGCGAATAGGGTGCATGGGGGTCATAGAGGTGGACCCAAAGAAAGAAGTTGTCGTCTTGGGGCGTTTCGTCCAGCCATTGAATGGCTTCGTTAATCGTAAATTCAGCGGGTCGATCGGGGACCATCCGCGGGTGCCGTTCACGCCCTGTCGAAAGATCGTCGTTGTACGTTTCAAAGCCCTGGTTCAATCCATACTTCTTGTCCAGAACGGCGGCAGATACGAAAGCAGCGGTTCGATATCCTTGCTGCTTGAGGTGCTCAGCCAAAGTGACGACGTTATCAGAAACTCGGTGAATCCCATTGTTGCGCACCTGGTGTTGAGGCGGGTATAAGCCCGTCATAATGCTCGAATGTGCAACCAGCGTGATCGGTGCCACGGAATAGGCTTGCTCGAATACGATGCCCTGCTCCGCAAAGCTCGCTAAGTTTGGGGTAGCTACGTCTTCGACTCCATAAGGTTCCAGTTGATCGCTACGTGTGGTATCCATGGTGATGATTAGTACGGATCGGCGGTCCCGCTCGATGGGTGCCACGTCTTTGCCCGGTTTGTGTCGCTTCACCAAGAACCATGCAAAGCCAACAAGACCAGCCGTGATCATCAAGGCACCTATCCACTTTGACATCCGGTACTCCTTCCCGTGCTTGGATTCCCGGTATAATACACGCCGCATGCCGATAACTGAAGTGTCAGCAAGCAGGAAGGCTACATGATGAAATCATTGGTTTTTTGCGTGTTGTGGATTGTGCCCTTGGGAGCTCAAGATCCTAATTTGCCGCCATCAATGTTAAAGAACATCTGGTGGAACCAACAAGCGGGACAAGATCTGGGACTCACACCGAATGTTAGAGCCGAAATGGACCAACGCTTACGTACCTTTTTTGAAACGAGAGTTAGCCTAAACCAAGAAGTACTGGCCAAACGCACACAATTGGAAGCTCATTTGAAGAAAGGTGCTTTTGAAGATGCGGAAAAGGTAGCACAACAGATGGCGGAACTGGCTGCGCGTCTCAACGCCAATCAGGAATGGTTACGGCGCACTGTGATTCAGATGTTGAGCTCTGGCCAAAGGGCGTTGTTGGCTGAGAAATATGAACATCTCTACCGTCAGAACTGGGTTGTGTTTAGCAAACGACCCAAGCGTTCGTAAGAAAGGTCCATTAAAAACCGGGCCTGGGTGGACATGCCCCGTAATTCACGAAACTGACCAGTTGAGTGATGGAGGGGTTTGTTTCAAAGCAAGCATTGAACTCGCTTGGCCACTGGCTGTAGCCCGTACCAAGCGATGTCAATACATGAGGCGCCATGATTCGATAGTGACTGTTGGGCACTAGGTAATAGGTATTCGCGGTAAGGTCAGGCCAGCGCACATCCACTTGAATAGGTCCCGTGGCGGCACCTAACCCAAAATGGGCACGGGGTTCGCTATTACCCAAATAGTTGGCGTTCCCGTTTATTTCATGGACTTGAGGACCATTCGGGGTATGCGCGGTCACTTGGCAACCGAAGCCGAAGGGCGCAAAAGGCCCGGGCTGAAGCGTTTCCACTTGGATCTGAATCCAGTTTGTGCCCGGTCCCTGAAGATTGTTACGCAAGTACATGAGGGGTTCGTTTCGAGAGAATATGACCACCTCCATGTCGCCGTCGCGGTCCGCATCTAGATGGGCAATACCCCGTCCTTGGCCTGTATGATTGATGTTGTAAGCCACATGGGATTCGGTAAATGTATCATCGCCATTGTTGATATAGAGCGTCGTGGGCTTGTTGTCATAGGGTGTGGTTGCCCATCCGTTGGTCGAAATAATGTCCAACCATCCGTCGTGATTGACATCATTGCCAATCGTCCCCCATGACCAGAAGCCGTAACGCATGCCAGAAGATTCAGGCACCAAGAAAAGGTTGTGGCTGCCCAAATTGAGCATCAACATGTTTCCGTCGTTGTCGAGGCCCGATGACTTGAAGATGGAGGTGATGTGCCAATCCAACAGGCCGTCGTTGTTGAAATCCCCCAAATAGCCACCCATACCATTCGTTTCATAACAACAGCCCGAAAGCATGGTGCGGTCTTCAAATGTGCCGTTTCCAAGATTGGCATAGTAGTGGCTGGAGTTGAAATCGGCTGTAACCAACAACTCAGGGTATCCATCGCCATTCATGTCTCCAAAGTGGGCTGAAAATCCGCGCGTGTTGCCGCGGTCAATGCTGACAAGGTCGGTGACGTCAGTAAAGGTCTCATCACCGTTGTTGCGGTACAGACAATTGCCCAGGGCCCCGTCAAACCAGCCTGTGACGAATAAGTCGAGGTCGCCGTCCAGGTCGTAGTCACCAAAGGCGGCGCTAAACCCGTCATGTTGAATGGACGAACTGGTGGTGACTCCCGCTGTCGAAGTTATGTCTACAAAACCAGTACCAGCCAAGTTTTTCAAGAGCTTGTGATGGCCGGGTCCCACTGTGGATCCAGTGGCTCCGTAACTCGTGATGAAGAGGTCGGGCCATCCATCATTGTTGAAATCGCCAACCGCCGCACCCACACCTACGTGACTCATTTGCACGCCAAAACTTAACGATTGGTCCACAAAGGTTCCATCACCCTGATTGATGAAAAGTGCGTCCGGCCTGCCACTTCCTCCCAGTGCGAACAGGTCGGGCCAGCCATCCCGGTTGAAATCGCCTACCGTGCCACCCCCTTGCATTTCTTTCCCGGCGTGGGTTTCACCAAAGGTATGAGAAAAGGTGAGTCCTGCGTTTGTCGTTTCATCTGAAAACTGGGCAAAAGACGAGGATACCAGTACCAACCACCATACGTACCTCATCGGACCTCCTCGTTCTTAGAAGCAGATGAGGGTTAACTATAGCAGCTGGCGAGGATCACAAGTAATATCTCAAATACACGTATATGGTGGCGATAACGAGTGTAAACAGCATGACTGGGAAACCGTAGGCCAGGAACTTGGTAAACGAAATCGGTTTCCCGGCCTTTTCCGCAATGCCAATCACAATGACGTTGGCCGAGGCCCCTATGGGTGAACCGTTACCGCCTAAACAGGCGCCTAGCGCCAAGGCCCACCAAACCGGAATCAATGTAGGGTGATGTAGTGTTTCCGCGGGTAGGTTGGAGATATCTAATGCGCCTTGGTGAAAAACGGTATTGGCCATGTCCAATACCAAAGGGATCATGGTAGCAACAAACGGAATATTGTCCACGATGGCTGAACCGATACCAGAGAACCACAACATCACCATGGTGGTGAACAGCATGCTGTCTTCGCTGGGATTGGTGACATCAATCATGAATGCACTCATGTCGCTGATCAATCCCACTTTCACCACACCGCCGACTATGATGAACAAGCCAATAAAGAAAAAGATTGTCGGCCACTCAACTTCAGCCAACGTGTGGTGTGGGTCATCGCCGGAAATCAGTAACAAGACCGCTGCGCCCAAGAGGGCCACCGTGGCGGGCTCCATGTGTAGAACGCCGTGAAGCGCAAAACCAGCGATGGTTGCGCCCATAACAATGAGTGACTTCTTAACCAAGGAATGATCGCGAATCAGTCTTCGCTCATCCATGTTCATGACACGTAAGCGGTTCTCCTCGGTGACCTTGAGCCTTTTGCGAAACATGAACCAGAGGATGAACATGTATGCGGCAACCATCAACAAGACTATGGGCGTCAGATGGATGATGAAATCGCCAAATGTCAATTTGGCTTTAGATGCGACCATCAAATTAGGTGGGTCGCCGATGAGCGTTGCAGTGCCGCCGATATTTGAGGAAATAGCTTCTGCAATGAGGAATGGGATGGGGTCAATTTCAAGCTCATCAGCCACTAACAAGGTTACCGGTGCTATGAGCAAAACAGTGGTCACGTTATCCAAGAAAGCCGACGAAAAGGCGGTAACCACCACAAACAAGAGCATGATGCGCATGGGCTTCCCGTCTGCCATTTTTACGGACCGAATCGCCACCCATTCAAAAATGCCGCTTTTACTCATGATATTGATCAGGATCATCATGGAAATCAAAAGAAATACAACGTTGTAATCAATCCCGTATTTCTCAGTGTGGAAGGCTTCATGTTGGGTCAGGATGGGCAAGCCAATCATCAAGGCGGCACCCATGAGCGCCACCTTGGTCTTGTGAACCTTTTCACTGACAATAATCGCGTAAGACAGTGCGAAGATAGCTGTTGCCAGCCAGTAAATCGTTGGCGTCGCCTCTGTTACGGCACCGTGGACCGTCATATCATCCTCTAATTTATCGCGAGATTTCCAGCTTGTATCGCAGTCTCGCCAGTACGCTGGACCTGGTGATCATGCCGATGAATTTGTTCCCCTCAATGACAGGGATGGCTTTGCGGCGATGATGAACGAAAAGCGCGACCGCTTTGATGACCGCATCATTGGGTTCCACGCTATCAATAGCCTTTACCATAAGATCGCGTGCAGTTTTGTTCTTGATGCGTTCGTATTTTTCCTCAAAATAGCCGGCATGGATAACGTTCATTAGATCCTCATCCATTTCGACGTAATACGGGACAATCGTCTTGAAAATGTCGTGAACACCGATCATTCCCAAGAGTTGGTCATTGGCGTCTATGACGGCCGCAGACTCGTGGGCGGAATCAATGAATAGATGGATGAGTTCCGAGATGGTCGTGTCTGGAGCAACGGTCAATGGGTCGGAAATGATCGAGTTCTTGACAATCATCGGGATTTCTCTGTGCTTGTTACGCTACCGCCGCGTTGAGTAAGGAGGCATGGGTTTGCTGCCAATGATCCATGGCCGTTCTGCAAGAACGTTTCAAATCGCGATAGCGAATTTTGAATTGGTCCAGTTCGCCTTTGATGCTTCGGCTCTTTTCGCGAAGCAGAATCTGTTTTTGATCCATCCACGCGATGCGGGATTGGTTCCACGCTTCTAGAGCCGTAACTGCATTTTTGTAGGCGTCCTCAAGCGAATGACGTAAATGCTCCAACGCTGGATTTGAGTTCAGGTGTGAAATTGCTTGGGCGCGTTGGGTTTCTAGCCGCGCTTTCTGGATGGCTAGGCGTGGTGCTCGCCTGAGTTCCGTGGCCAACCCCAATCGCTCTAAGGTGTGGATAATCCACTTGCCTGGGTCGTACGCATACCACTTGATGCCGTTTCGATAATCATATTGGAAACTGTGGTGGAAGTTGTGATAGCCCTCACCATAGGTGACCAATGCCAGCAGGGGATTATCGCGCGAAGTGTCTTTAGTCGAATAAGGACGCGTACCCCAAATGTGTGCCAGCGAATTGATGAAGAACGTAAAATGGTGATTCAATACGATGCGCAGAATACCTGCCAACAAAAACGTGCCCCACAACTTCCCGTGCCAGTAACCAATCGCTAATGGCAAACCCGCATTCACGAGGATGGCCAGGGGGATGTAAAAGCGGTGTTGAAACTGGCAGATAGGGTCTCGGGCCAGGTCCTTAATATGATCGAAATTGCGGGAACCTGATTTGTAATCGCGAATGATCCAACCAATGTGTGAAAACCAAAATCCACGGGTCGCAGCATAAGGATCACGTTTTTTGTCATCGACATATTTGTGATGGTTGCGGTGGTCTGCACTCCAATTGAGGATGGAGTTTTGTAGTGCGGCGGCTCCAAAAACCGCTAAAAACAGACGAACCGCCGGATGTGCTTTGAAGGCCCGGTGTGACCACAGTCTGTGATACCCCACAGTGATCGAAAAGCCGGTAATCGCCAACATAACCAAGAAAACAGACCATTCCAGTCCATCGTAACCGACCGCAAATCCATAGACTGGCACGATGGTGATTGCCGCAAGAAACGTCAATCCCAGGACCAAAAAGTTGACCCAGATTACTGGTGCATTTTCTCTGTCGTACACGCAACCCTCCGCGATTCCCTAACTGGCACAAGGCTATCAAATTGGCGGGTGAATTCACAGCTTAAAAGGGAGCGGAGGCTCGTTTTTTTGCAGATGGACTGTGATCAAGCGCACAAAACCCAGGCTGTTAGCGTGTTCCCGCGGGAAATGTGTGGCAAATCACGGATTTCGGTTTGTGGAGGACCCACATTGGCCACGTGAGCAGAGACGTTTAAGCATCTTCTCCCTCCCAAACATCCGCAAGTCAGGGCGGTTCGGCACCCCCCACCGAACCGCCTTTTCTTGTTTACAGTGTGTGATGTGGATATTCGGGCGACCTATTTTGGAAACTCAGGATCTTCGGGTTCTGAATCTGACCGCCGCGAATCTCGATGGAGCGATCGATGGTGACGTTGTCACTCCAGCTCTTGGGACCTTCCATCACATGTCCTATGAAGGGGTGGATGGATTTCGAAATCACCCATGAGGCGGCATTCCACAAATAGGTAGGTGTGTGATCCACGGCATAATACGTGATGTTGTCTCGCACCACAAACGTGGGTTCTTCGATGGTCGTTGGGCGGGCAAAAGGGAAGCCCATGGCTTCATCACAGCTGATGTCGATGATGAGTGTGTCTTTGCGGAGCAAGGATACTTCGTCTTCTGTCAGAAAATCGGTTGGATTGTCGGTATCTTGCAGGGTCCCGTTGACGATGATATCGGCTTGCGACAAGACTTCTGAAAATCGTTGGTGTTTTCCGTCTACTCGCAAACCCAAGAGATGGCCCTCTTTATCATAGGTAAGTTGACGAAAAGTGAGACCTGGAACCTGATCAGCCACCGAGTAAGGTGGCCTTTTTGTGTAGATATCGATGTCGTGGAAACCGCGCCCCTGTAATGCGCAGATGGCGCCTCGACTGACAGATCCAAAACTCAGGACCACGGCCTTCTTGCGTGGGCCGTAATGGCCGTCCAGACCTGTCAGGCGCAATGCATCTAGCACCCCGCAATATCCGGCCATTTCATTGTTCTTGTAGAAGATGTGCATAAGCTTTTGCTGTTGACCTGACCAGGTGAACATCGCTTCCCAGGCAATCAATGTGAGTTTGCGATCAATCGCTATTTGGGTCATTTGACGTTGCTGCACACAGTGTGGCCATCCCCACAACACGGTGCCCGGCCGCATGGCTTTTAGGTCATCAACCACGGGTTTTGGATTCAAAATGACGTCGCATCGCTCCATCAATTCGTCGCGGGTCGCCAGGTGTACACCCATTTTTAACAGATCCTCATCTTGCACACTGAATTTCTCGCCATATCCGCGTTCAAACCAGATCTGGCGTCTCAATTTCGGGTCGATCCACTCAATGTGCCTTGGGTGAATGGCTACTCTCGATTCATTTTCTTTACGCGATGTGCCTACCACACCCATGCTCAATGTGACCACGTCGAACTCCATGTGTCTGCCTTGTGTTGTGTTCATTATACCCACTGTTTTATGTGCTGCTTTGGTTTGGCAGTGTAGAATTGCGGCCGGGGGTTCTCTTGAAACGACTCAAAAAGGCTGTCTGGGCGATCTGCATCGTTTGGGCAATAGTGGCGGCTGGATTGTTCGGAGCTGTCTTAATGGGTTTGCTGGATAAGTCGACTTTTCAGTGGCTATTCACCATTGGGTTTGTGGTATTTGCAATTGCCGTAACCTTGCTATCCCAGATCCTGCAGCAGTCCGACGAAGATTCTGATCAGAAATAGATTTGTATTGCCGTGAAGTAAAGCGGATCGAATCGCCCAAACTCGGTCTCATCGTGACCGGCAAATAAATAGGTGCTGAGGGCGATATCCATGTTTTGCCCCAGCGAATAGCTGAAGCTGGGACCCAGTAACGCACTGTGATCGTCCAGGTTCACAACCGCATACACTTGTAGCGAAGTCAGAGGCGTCAATTCACGACTCGCGAGGGCAGCCAGATACGCTTTCCCGCTCCTTTGCTCCACCAGTATGGGTAAACCTTCAGGTTGATCGCCGCCCGAGTCGTCGTAGAACAGTTCGGCCATGGCATAGGTCTTTCCCCAGGTCCGGTCTGTGTTGATGATCGCCTTAATAGAGGTCGCTTCGTCATCCCATGTAACCAACCACTCGGCCCTTAGCGCGTTGGATCCCAAATAGGTCGACATGTCGCCGCCAAGCACCTCAGCCTGACCGCGTTCACCACCCATCAACGACCAATCGGTTTTGCCGAAATGACCGCTATGTCGCAGGGCCCACTTCTTGGCCTCGGCATCAGTAGCTGGCGCATATGCCAACTCCGTGCGTTGAAAGGTGCCGTGGTTGTAAACGAAATGGACGCCGTCTGTGGTGGCCTTCTCTTCCCGCTCAATGGAAGTCGGCGATGTGGGATTAAAGAGGTCCGTGGGATTCCAAACGAAACCGCTACCCCAGGCGATGCGCTGCCTACCCAGGGTCAATTCAACCTGCTTGGTGTGCCAACTCAAGGCGGCGCGTTCAAGTCTCAGGTCGACAATGCCCCAATGTTCGTTTAGGAGCTCCGTGTCAAGATCCAGGTAATCCGACGTTGGGACCTGCTGGCTCAGAAAATACTCAAATGAATCGAGGTAGTTACCCATGAGCCATGATGTGTCCAGCCACACTTCGGCAGACAGGCGATCCTTGTAGTCGAATTGGTTCTTGAGCCTTAGGCGGTTGACCCAGTATTGTGTGGTGGTCCCATCAAAGAGGCTTTTGGACTGGTTGATGAGCACTTTAATCGAGCCATTGGTCTGAACTTGCGCCATTGAAAGTGCGCACAGAAAAACAAGGACAAGTCTCATGGCCTCTTGTCTTCGATGATCTTTCCGTCGCGCAAGTGGACGATTCGGTTGGCGCGCTCCATCACTAGTGGATCGTGGGTTGAAAAAATGAACGTGATTCCCTTTTGCTCATTCATCGATTTCATTTTGTCCAGTAGTCGTTTTCCCGTCGTTGAGTCGAGGTTGGCGGTAGGTTCATCGGCCAGGATGAGTTTGGGCTCGCCCACGGTCGCTCGAGCGACCGCGACCCGTTGTTGTTGGCCGCCGCTGAGTTTATGCGGACGACGCCGATGAAGTTCTTTTTCGATGCCCAATGCTTCCAATTCATCGCGAACCATGTTTTGTCTTTTCTGTTTGTCAACGCCTCTAAGCAAAAGCGTAAAGGCCACGTTCTCCTCGGCAGTTAACACGGGGACCAAGTTGTATGCTTGGAATACGAAGCCCAAATGGTGCAAGCGGAAAGCTGCCAGTTCGCGTTTGTTGAGCGTGCCCAGATTCTTGCCATCCACTTCAACGGAGCCTTCCGTAGGCGTGTCGAGACCACCAATGATGTTGAGCAGAGTTGTTTTGCCAGAACCTGAGGGTCCTACCAGGGCAGTGAACTCGCCTGGCTCGATTTCGAGGGAAACGCTGTCGAGTGCATGTACAGGCACCGCATCTTTTTCTCTGTAAATCTTGGTCAATTGATTGGCGAGTACAATGGGCATGTGTCCTCACTGAAAATGGATCGCGTCCACCACTTGGAAGCGACTTGCTTTGATAGCAGGGTACAGGGACGCCAGCACGGACATCCCAAGTGTCATCAACACGGCTAATACCTGATCTGAGGTGGTGACGAAGGGGTGAATAATCGGTGATATACCGAATCGACCTAGTCCTTCAGACACGATGCTCAAATCTAACCCACCGGTGGTGAGCGGATGAATGAAGGCAAAGGCAGTCACAGATCCGACAAAACAGCCTAGCAATCCCACAAACAAGGTCTCCCAAATCAACATTGCACGAATCACGCGCGGTGGGGCACCCAGTGCCAAGGTGATCCCAATCTCCCGCACGCGTTCAAATATGACCATAAGGAAGATGTTGATGATGCTGAATGCAATGGCCGTCAGCATGATTCCGCCGAAAATCCATACGTTGTATTTGAACGATTCAAGTGAAACGACTAGGAAAGGATTGAGCTGCCGCCAATGGAGTACTTCGCACCCGGGCGTACTTAGTGCCAGTTGATTTGCAAGGGGTTCCGCTTGTGCCGGGTCGTCTAATTTGATGGCGACCATGTTCAACTGTTGGTCGTATTCTGCCAGACGAGCAGCGTCGTGGCGGGAAACGTAGACGCGCATCTTGTCCACGTCTTGGTAACCGCTCTGGAAGATACCTATGATTCTGAACGCGTTGGCGTTGATGTCCTTGGAAAGACCCGAGACCATGAGCACCATCTTCTCGCCCAAACGCAGATCCAAATGATCAGCCATGTCAACGCCTATCACGACTTGTCCTTCTTGAGTCAGGAAGGTGCCTTCGATGATCTTGTCGGCGATTAGTGACACGGATCTCTCGCGTTCGGGAACCACGCCGTAGATCTGAGCTGCAGTCGCACTTTCGGGACTACTGGCCATGCCCTGAAGCAACACACGCGGAGACCACTTCAAGCCTATCTTGGCCTTTAGTTCAGATTCCAACGCATCGCCCTGCTCAATAAAACTATCGATGCTGGGCTGTGTGCGAAAACCCGGTGCTGCAATTTCAACCGACGCGGTTTGAAAGTCCAGGGATCCATTGACCATCTGCCTTTCAAAAGCGTTCACGAAAGCCTGGGTACCCAGAATCGCAAAAGAGCCGATGGCGATGGTGATGATCAACACGAATGAGCGCCGTTTGTTCCGCCAAATATTGCGCCATGCAATCGTTAGTATCATGATCAGCCCTGTCTCATCGCGTCTACAAGATCGGACTTAAGTGCCAGCACCACGGGATAGATAATCGCCAACAAACAGATGCTGGTCACTGAAATCAGCGGCTCCAGAAACACTTTCAACTCGGTTGAGAAGTAGATGTTGGGTAGCTCGCCCCAAATGCTCATGGCATCCTTCAGCTCTTGGCTTAGCGGTAACGGGTACGGCTTGATTAAGGTCAGAGTCAACCACGAAACGAACAAGCCTAGCCCCACACTGAGGACAATTTTCAAGATGAATTCAATGGCCAATAATCCGGCCAATTGCTGTTGATTGAGACCGATGGCTTGAAGAATGCCAAACTCTCGTCGCCGCTCGACCACGCTCATCATGGCGGTATTTAGGATTTCAAAACCCACCACCAAGATCAGGAAGGCCAGCAGGATGGCACCAGATACATTGTCCCATGCCACCATCTGTTCCAGGTCTGGCATGATTTGCTGCCAGGATCGAGCTGTGAGTTTTGTACCCTCTAGCAATCGGTTCAGCTCATTGGCGACGGTTTCGGCTTCTCGAAAATAGTGAGTCTTAACGGCCACTTGAGTGGCTGCATCTTCCACGACAAAAAGATTCTGAGCGCCTTTGAGTGTGAGTACCGCGATGCCGCGGTCCAGTTCAGGAGAACCCAAGGAAATCATGCCCGATACGACAAACGTTTCGGCACCCATTGCATTGCGATAGCCTTGGGTGATCACCGCAAACTCATCGCCTATGTTCAGTTCCAATTGCCTTGCCAAGGTTTTCCCAATCAACGCTTGATTGGGCTGGTCGCTGTTCAAGGGCTCACCGGCTACCAGGTTGCCTGCAAACCGAGTAATGTCCGGCTCTTTTTCTGGGACGATTCCAAAAATGGCAGCTCCAGCACTCGAAGCATCGGAACTGACGAGCCCAAACCCCGCGATTCTGGGAGACCACTGAACAATTTTGTCGCTATTCAATGCTTCAGTTGGCAGGTTGGACAAGGCAAATGCCTGATTGATCGTGTGGTCTTCGAAATAGGTCGGAGACGCTATTTGCAAATCACCTTCAACCAGACTGATGGCTGATGATTCGATGGCGTTGTAGGATCCATATTGGAGTGATCTTGAAAGGGTGATGATCCACAGAGCGAACACAACTGCACTAACCGTAATCCAAGTCCTTCGCCGATGACGCCACAAGTTCCGCCAGGCTAGGGTCAGCGTAAAATGCATTAACGGGACGACCTCAGGTGCTGCATGCTAAACACCTGGTTTTCAATAGGTTCATCAAAGCGAATGTTGGACATGATCAGTCGCGTGAGTTGGCCGGGCTTATTGATTTGTTTCAGTTCCATTTTGCATGGGATGACGCGGTCGTGCATCAGTTTGAAGTCGCTGTAGGTCATCACTCTAACCAGTTCGTCGCGTTCATTGAAGAATTCGGCTTTGATCGGATTGTAATCTTCTTTGCGTATCCATTCCCTGATCTTGCCCCAAACCACAGCGGCCTCAGGCTTGGGAACCAACTCAATCAGCCAGGCTTCACCCGCTTCAGTCGGTTCCGTACCTAAAAGACGGTGTTCGTAGTCGTCGATGATGCTGGATTCCTTGACCAAATCGTCGTTGGTGAAATCGGAGCCCATCCAGGATTGCATCATCATCGAGGGCGGTATCTTGATGACGCGATTAATGCGCGGCACATACTGCCACATTTCGCTTTCCATTTTGAGAAACGATACGCCTTTGTCCCTGATGGGCTGATCCACGCGAATAAAGGATTTCTCGGTTCCCTCAGACCAAAACTCGAATTCGAGGACGCGTTCCCAATCCGGGTGAACAATAACCATGGTGTAGTGTCCCTGCTGGGTTAATCCACGTGTGAGTTCGTCGACTCGGCGGATGATGTCTGCAGCCGTGGGTTCACCAGGGAGGAATGCCATCAATGCCAACCACATCGGTCACCTCCAGAACACATCATAACGTACGCGCGCCAAGCAATTGTGTTTCTTTGGTTTATTTGGTTTGTGCGGGCAAAAAAAAGGGCCGGTGTAACCGGCCCGTGTTGATCATGCTTCGCAAAGCACCTTTTGCAGTCGGTCCAATGCCCAATCCAGTTCGGATTTCGTAATTACCAAAGGAGGCGCCAAGCGTATGGTGTTTACGTGCGTCTCCTTACAAAGGAGCCCTTCTTCTTGCAGACGTTCGCAGAATCGACGTGCGCCACCCGCTTTATCATTGAGCTCAATGCCAATCCACAACCCCGAGCCGCGAATTTCGGCAATGTGTGGGGAGGGTATGTTTTTGACGCGTCCCAGAAGGTATTCGCCGAGCGACGAAGACTTCTCTACCAATTGTTCTTCCACCAGGACATCAAGCGCTGCATCAGCAACGGCACATGCCAGTGGGTTACCGCCATAGGTAGACCCGTGCGTACCAGGTGTGAACACAGACATAAATTCGTCATTGGCCAGGAATGCTGATACTGGATAAAGTCCGCCTGAAAGGGCTTTGCCAATGGTGACGGCGTCCGGTCGAATGCCTTCGTGCTCAAAGGCAAAGAGCTTGCCGGTTCGGCCCAGTCCAGATTGGATTTCGTCAAGGATCAATTTGATGTTGTGCTGGTCGCACAATGTGCGGAGGCCTTTGATGAACCCAGCAGGTGGGAGTACCACGCCGCCTTCGCCTTGAATAGGCTCCACCAATATGGCACAGGTATGGGGCGTGATCGCTTTGGCTGTACCTTCCAAGTCACCGTAGGGCACCGTGACGAACCCCGGCGTAAAGGGTCCAAACCCGCCTGTGGTCGTCTCATCGGTAGAGAAGCCCACAATGGTGGTGGTTCGCCCATGAAAGTTGCCGTCAAACGTGATGATCTCTGCCTTGCCTGCGGGGACGCCTTTGCACTCGTAACCCCACTTGCGGGCCGCTTTGATGGCAGTCTCTACTGCTTCGGCGCCGGTATTCATGAGCAGGGCTTTGTCGAATCCAGTGATTTCATTCAGTTTTTGTAGCAATGGCGGGAACTTGTCATTGCGAAATGCCCGCGACGTCAATGCAAGTACTTTCGCCTGCTCGGTGAGTGCTTGAACAATTCGGGGGTGGTTGTGTCCCTGATTCACGGCCGAATAGGCTGCTAGAAAATCCATGTATTTCTTGCCTTCAACGTCCCAAACCCAAACACCTTCACCGCGCGTAAGCACGACGTCGAGTGGGTGGTAATTGTGTGCGCCGTATTTGCTTTCCTGATCGATCAGCGCTTTGGCAGATCGTGTCGTTGTAGTCATTGTTACCCTCCTGAAGGTAAACGCCTGCCGATCGTGGCATGTTGGCTTTGTTGTGCAATCTCAAGCGTCTCATTCCCCTCGAAATGGCCGCTTACCCCCTGCAGGTCTTTGGTTTCGGGCGAACCTTGCAAGATCGCCTTATCCTCGCCCTAGTTGAGCCCTACGTCAACCCCTGAATTATGAAGTGATATTCAGGAATTACCAGCGGTTCAAATCGTACGCCACAAACTCACCTCGCCTTTCGATATACGATTTGAAGCGGACGAATGCGAGCTCCCATTTTTCGTAGGCTTCCGGGCTGCAAGCTGCTGCCATTTCGGGCTGAAGGATGGCATGGCAACTGTCCAAGAAAACACGGGTGTCTTCAGAATAGACTTGGCGGCTCAGGCGATGGAGTTGCTTGATATAGAGCGCTTCGAGTTCTCTAACGCAAAGGATATCCAGCAAAGGCAAATCTGATACCCCAACGCCAATGCCCAAAGGGCGATCGAATCGGTGGCTGAAGGCTCTGTCCATGTCCCATGGCACGATGTGCAATCGACCTTTGCTGTCTTCGCACAAATAGTAGTTATGGCGGTCGCGGTAGTCGTCCCAAACGGCCATCAGGTCGGTTAGCACCAAATAGTCGATCGCTTCAGTGATCGCAAAAACCCTGCTTAGGTTTTTCACGGTGGCTTTGCTCCAATCGTGGAGGTGTTCGCTCACGCGAAGGACGTCTTGATGCGCCTCCTTTTGGGATCCACTCTTCAGCGCGTAAATTTCGGCATAGTGTTCAACATCGCCGCCCAACCATTCAAGACCGGCTTTGTTGGGCTTGTAGCGATGGCGCTTACCGCTTCCAAAATTGCGTTTCATGAATTGTTTATCGATACGTTCCACGTTGACGAAGATGCCATAATCAATGCCATTCACATGGAGCCACGCCCAGTTGGCTCGGGGTGCGATCATGTGTTGGCCAAGCAGGCGGTAGGCGAGCAATTCGGCGCATAAGCTCTCGTCAAACTTACCTGCATTGAGCGTGAGCAGATCGATACCCGCGAAATCACCTTGGCCAAAAGCATCGAGCTTGATGGCTAACGAATTTCGCGTGGACGAACGCCCCACGTAGGACGAATTGCCTTTGATTCGCATCCCGGCGTGCGGAAACTGTAGACCCTGTACCGTTACACTCGCCTTAAGGTAGGTGGAGCTTTTGTTGATTTGGTCCTTCCGGTGATTGGCATGTAACTGTTCTTCCCAGTCTGATTGGTTGAAACCGACCTCAATATCTGTAATGTGTGTCAACTCATAAAGGTTAGGTGCTTGGAGCAGCATCAAACAAAAAAGAATCATGGGTAAACTCCAATATCCATTATCTTAGCCATAATCTTCAAGCGGTGATGATAGGATTCGGGCATGGGCGTGATTAACTGCTTGTTGGTACGACCCGATCCTTTCGGGATAGGTAATGGCGTGGCCGCCCCGGTAGGTGAGGGATGGGCTGGATTTTTGAATGGTCCGTTCATGTTGGATTTCTTTATTTCGCTTGTTTTGGCCACGCTGCTCGGTGGCGTCATCGGTTATCACCATCGCATCCACCGCAAACAACAGAGCATCGAGGAAACCGATGCGCCGAAAACCTTAATCCTTTACTCAGTGGTGGGGGCGTTGATCGGCGTGATGGTGGTGCACTATGGGTTTGTGGTTGGATTCATCGTGTTTGGAATTGGTGGACTGCTTCGTTTTCGAACGGATGTAGGTCCAGCAAAACAGGCGGGTCGCATTATTTTGGTGACCATGATTGGCTTGTCGGTGGGCTTGGGCTTACCGCATGTGGCCATTATTACCACGCTCTATTCCTACATCCTTCTGTATGTACTGGAGCGTGCAGACACATACCGACTCACGCTCAGAGGCCTAACGCCCGATTTGTTGGCGCAGAAAGCCCAAGCTTATCGGGAAGGGTTGCTTGCGATTGGATGTTCTGTGCTTAGCGAACGCAAGAATTTCGTAAAGGGGCAAGTGGTGTTTGTGATTCGCGTAAGAAATCACGTTGATCGAGATGAGTTGGAACAGCGACTGGTCACGCACCTCGATGAAAATGAGGTCTGCGCCACGGATTGGGAAACAGGGTAATTAACTTAATAATCAGGCCTTGCTACAATACGCCCATCTCATGGACGATAATTCGGAGGTAGATCATGGATCGTTTTTCGCCCAAGATGATTGTCTTAGTCATCGGGATTTTCATCTTTATTCTTTTTTTTAACAAGCTATACAAAACCATACCGGCTGGTCACGTAGGGGTGGTCACATTGTTCGGTAAGGTAAAATCAGAGTCCTATGCAGAAGGTCTACATATCCCTGTAAACCCGCTGTATAAGTGGTACCTGTACGATGCCCGTCAGAAAACCCATATGGAAACCGCCGCTGTGCCAACGCAAGACCAGCTTCAAACGAAAGTGGACGTGAGCGTCCAGTACCATATTGATGGAAACCTTGCGCCGAAGATCTTGAAGGAAACTGGAGACATGGAGAACCTGCAAAACGTTCACCTGGTCCCAAAACTCAGGTCTCTGCTGCGGGAACAGGGGAAGTCCATCAAACGTGCCGAAGACTTTTTTCTTGAGGAAACGCAAACCAGGCTGCAGTTATCACTTGAGGAGAGTCTGAAGGAATACTGCCAAGACAAAGGTCTGGTGATACAAGCGGTTCTGATTAGAGACATCACACTTCCAACGTTTATTTCAACAGCTATCGAAGCCAAGAAAGAACGGGAGCAGGCGGTTGAAAAGCAAAAAGCGGAACTCGAGCGTTTTCGAACCGAACAGCAACAGCTCGTTGCGGCTGCTGAAGCCCAACGCAAGGCCGCTGAAGAAGACGCAGCGCGCCGCCGTGTGATTGCCGATGTTCAGGCATACGAGATTGAAAAGATCGTCAAGGCCACCGGTAATAGCCCCACCTATGTGCAGTTGCAGGCGCTGGAAACACTCAAAATAATGTCCAAGGACCCCGCAGCCAAGATCTATTTCATCGATGGGCAGAGCAGCACACCGCTACCCCTGTTACATATGAACGAGAAATAATGCGCTTGGAGGCGGGTTAAGCCCGCCTCACTCCGCTTTCTTGTGTTTTACGGCAACGACCGGGCATTCCGAGTGACGTAGTACATATTCCGTGACGCTGCCCAAGACCATTCGACTCAGCCCACGATAGCCGTGACTGCCCATGACGATCATGTCTGCCTTGATTTCTTCAGCGCATGCGACGATTTCTTCTTGCGGTTTGCCTTCTCGGAAGTGGGACACGCAGTCTGGGCCCAACGTACCCGCAATTTCGGAGAGCAATTCGTGTGCACGACCGCGTGCCTTGTCCGTGTGTTCCTTGATCCAGTCATCGACGGCAGGCATGAAATAGTAGGGAGCTGGTACCTGCAACGCGTCGGGGTCGAACACGTGAACGACGTGAATTTGCGCACCGATACTCTCTGACAACCAGGCCCCATAAAGCTGTGCATTGGCAGATATATCCGAAAAATCAGTGGCGATAAGTACTTGTTTGCTCATATCAACCCCCTTCTGAAAAAAGATGGATGAACCATTCCAATACCATCTTACTCCAACTCAGTTACCAATGGGTGAGCCGGGTGGAGGCTCGACTCCGAGGAGCTGTTGGATGTCGATGTCTTTGGCCAGGGCCTGGTCAATCAAGTGACTGTTCCACGATTGTACCCGGCTTTTCCCGAGGTTGGCTTTTAGCGAGTGGAGGGCATCGAAGAGTGAAGCCCTAACCTCGGGACTGATGTCATTTCGTTGGTAACACATAATCATCTTCTTGGTCACCGTGCATAACAGTCTCTGCTCAATGAGACCTCCGCTTTGTGAGGCACAAGCTACCAGTTGAGTCAGGACGCCGGATAACCCAGGGTGGGACGTATCGCGAATGGCTTGTTGGCGCATTCTTTCCATCCTGCTGGGTTCAAGCAGGCCATCCAGAGTGAGCGAGACGGATGACTCTGCAAGCGCGATGGGGTCAAATGTGGAACCCTGTAAACTCGGTGCGCTTTCCCTGTCTTTGGGATGACCGGGCTCGGCTGGCGGGATCGCGTGAATCAATCCTGGACTGAGCGCTAGGAACTCCGGCGTTAAAGTGGCCATCAACGAAGTCAAGGCACGCCGTTGGACTGAACCTGGGACGGCACGAGGCGGTTGCCTCTTCTCGCCTCGCAAGCTGTGGGAATAGTCGACGCCCCCCAGTTGCGCGACAACCGCCTCCAACTGGTAGCGGTGCATGAGATAGACAGGGACCAACACCTGCGCCATCTCCGACATGGGGTCGCCGAATGAAATACTGCGTTCATCAAAACGATCCAACGCGAATCGACGAAGGGCCATGATTCGATCCATCTCGTCAATGGCATCCGAACCGTTATCCCATAAATGAGCGCGTGGATGGCAACTGCCGATGTTGCGGGCGTCAGCGTCGTTGGCGAACTCCAACCCCAATTCCTTGGTTTCGATGAGGATCTTCTTTAAAGACTCAGGTTCTGCAGCCGCAGGCATTTGGCTGTAGCCGTAGATAATTGCTCTCTTGTCCCACGCGCCAATACCTACGGCGTAGCTGTCTTCAGAGGCAATCACCCCATCATCGCCCAACTCAAAGAACGGGTGAGGGTAATCCATGACCGATGCGCGGTCTTTGGTGCTGGCCGCAAAGTTGTGATCGAGTCCAAGCGTATGGCCCACCTCGTGAGCCGATAGTTGACGAATCCGCGCCAGTGCGATTGCTTCAATTTGTGAGGTCCCGCTGGATTCATTGGTAAAAGGGAGCAAGATGCCTTGGGCAATCAAAATGTCCTGTCGCACGCGGAGAGATCCCAAGCTGACATGGCCTTTGATGATTTCCCCTGTTCGAGGGTCAGTGACCCCCATGCCATAGGACCAGCCCCGAGTCGCTCGGTGGACCCATTGGATCACGTTGTATCGGACATCCATGGGATCTGCGCCTTCAGGCATGAGCTCCACCCGGAACGCATGGCTAAAGCCTGCGGCTTCAAACGCCTCCGACCACCACGACGCACCGTCAATCAGTGCCTGGCGAATGGGTTCAGGGGCACCGCGATCCACATAGTAGACAATCGGTTCTATCGGATCACTGATTGCTGCATCTGGGTTCTTCTTCTCCAGTCGGTGCCTGCCAATCCAGTTCTTTTGGATCGATGATGAAAGCGGTGCCGCGTAATCGTAGTGGGTCAGGTGCCAATACCCTGATTGAGGGTGATGATTCCTAGGCCGATAATTAGAGTCAGGCAATTCAATAAAGCTATGGTGGGTTCTTAGACTGATGACATTGGGGTCGGGCGTCACCTGGCGAACAAAACGGCCCGGGTCCTTGCCTTCGAAGGTGAGGATGGCTTCGAACTCGGTGTTTTTGGGGAAAGACTTACACCTTGGCAGGTACAAGGCACATCGGTCCTTTTGCAGCGAAAACTGGCCCTGACCTTGGATGCGCAACTTGTCGGCCACTGAATGGCTGTCGCGCAGGAGGAAGTCCGTCGCGTTGACAAGCAGTTTAGAACCACGTCGATCGACGACAGGGAAAGACCAAATCACCGAATCGGCAAATGCTTCGACCACCGCTTGGCGTTCAGAGGGGTTGTCACTTTCCGCGCGAAATGTCGTATTCAACTGACGCATCAGCACCTTGTTGCCGATTGGCTCCAATCTCACATACTTGACATCGGCGAGTTGTCCACGGTCCAGGCCAATATCATTGGATCCCAGCCCCTGCGGTAGTGAACTTTGGTAGAGCAATTCAACCGGTTCGCTGGGAAGCTCCAGATAGACGCTTGCCGTTTCAGCGTCCAACCAGTAATCCACAAATCCCTGATTCAAAGTCATGTTTTCGGTGAAGTTGACACCTTCACCCATCCACATCACCCACATCAAAACGACCATGATAAACCCGCCCTTTCCAGTGCTTTTCGAGGGTTCGATGCTAGCACGACACCCACTTGTTGTTCTTAGAATTCAATGCGCGAACAAGGCCACCTAGCATGTCCAAATGCCACGTACGATCCTTTCCTGTGCTGAACTTCCCAGGGTGTGCGACCCGGTCACCAGGCGATTTCGCGAAACCTATTGGCATCAGTGATTGAGGCTTAATCAGTCTCTCTCTCAATGAAGCCGGCTAGTTCCCGCTGAATGCTAGACCCGTTCATGAATTGCCCGTCGTCGGTTTGGCTAGGGAATCATCGACGAAGCGACGGCTGATGTCTTTGAACATGTATCTTGATGATTTCGGCTTGCAGAATCCAGCTGGGAAACTGACGAGTCTTGTGCCATGATGCCTATCGATTCCAAGGATAAACGATTGATGTGAGGTGCCCCATGGGTGGTTCATTAGGCAAACGCGGGGCCAGTTATGCCTTTGTAATCGCCTTGCCATTTGTTGCGATCGGTTTAGTGTTTCGTGGTTTGCGTGTTCCGGGCGTTTACCAATCAGTCGGCGCGGTCATTTTTGCTCTTACGGCATTGGCGGTCTGGTTTCTTGGGTGGCGCACCGGAGTGGCCAACCAGGCCAATCGGCGGCTTTTGGCAACGTCTGGGGCCTGCCTTATGACGCCGTTTTCGCTAATTGCACTGTTTTGGGTGGGTCTGGGGACGCCTTGGGAAGCGACACCCGACGAGAATGCCATGCGTTATCTCGTGCTTATGGCCGCTGCTGTGGCTGAAGTGATGGGTTTTGTCATGGCACGGGAAGCCTTGAATAAGGTGGGCGAGAGGTTCTTTGCGGCACTCTGTGCCGGAACGATGATTTTGGCCGGCCCGCTCCATGTCGTATGGAGTATCTTTAATTTTGGGATGCATTCTGGTCGTTCTCGCACAGGGGAGATACCCTCGATCTTTTTGGCTCTTGATGAAGTCCTAGATGTACTGCTGTTCGTATCAGGGGCATTGACCTACATTGCCTCGATTTTTCTGGTGGTTGCCACTGCTCGAGCAGGTTGGCTGGGGCGAATATCCATGCGTGTGTATACGGTGATTGCATGTGTGGCGCTTTTATTCTTAGTGATGAGAGGATTAGATTTCGTGACGCCCGCGGAATTGGCTGCTCCTTGGTACGCGACTCCGGGATTTATCGCAGGAATACCTGCGGTTCCTTATCTGATTCCCTGTCTGGTGGGTGCTGTCTTGCTGCGACGGGCGGGCGATCAGACGTCGGGTGGTGCTGACGTTGAGGATTGATTGTTTAGATTAAGCTGCTGATCTCGAAGCAATTGGCGCGGGCGAAGTCACGGATGTCGATGCTTCGCGGTTATCCCTTAGTAACACCTTGGCGGCATGGTTGGGTGCTTGTTTTTTGTGGGTGAGTGCATCAGTTGTATCAGTGCCCCGTCCCTTACCGATCCATGCGTCAAATCTCAAATCTCCACAATTCCTCCATATTCGCTACAAGATCTGGCGTCAGATTTCCTGTTGAAGATGAATGACTCGAACTCGTTAGTTGACAGGAGTAGTCCATGTTTTTTCGGATAGGTTGCCTGACTTTGTGCTTTGGTGGATGGGTTATGGGGCAGGGTCCCCAACCTCTTGGCCCGCCGCCGGTTCCACCCGCCAATCCAATTACGGCTGAAAAGGCGCAACTTGGAAAGGCCCTGTTTTGGGATGAACAACTTTCATCGACCGGTACAGTGGCCTGTGGAACATGCCACAAACCACGGAGTGGGGGCGCCGACAGTCGCCCACTCGGTGGCACGGTGGCTACAACCCATCCGGGCGGGGATGGGATCTATGGCAACGGAGACGATGTGTTTGGCTCTCCAGGTGTTCCTTTAACGATCGCGGACGGGACGTACCTTCGGTCGAGTACCTTTGGATTGTATGAACAGGTCACCGGTCGAAAAGCGCCTTCATCACTGAACTCGGCCTACAGCCCGGTCCTCTTTTGGGATGGCAGAGCGTTGGGACAATTTAGCGACCCTGTAACCGGAAACGTGTTGATATCGCAAGGTGGGGCCTTGGAATCGCAGATACTAGGGCCGCCCGTGAGTTCGGCGGAAATGGCGCACGTCGGTCGAGATTGGAATCAGGTCGCATCCAAAATCGAAGCCAGCAGACCACTGGCATTGGCAGACGATATCCCCACGGAGCTGGCGCTTTGGATGGGTGAACGGGATTACCCGACGCTATTTCAGGAAGCGTTTGGGACGCCAGATGTGACACCAGCGCGTATTGCGTTGGCCATTGCCACCTACGAACGTACACTCGTAGCCGACCAGACCCCCTTTGATGACGATCTAGCCGGAAATCCGCAAGCCCTTACGCAGCAGGAACGAAGGGGCAGAAATGTCTTCATGCAAAACGGTTGTAACCAATGCCATGCTGGCCCACTGCTCACAGACAACCAATTTCATTACATCGGTGTCCGGCCCCATGAAGACGACCTGGGACGTTTTAACGTCACAGGAAACCCACAAGACCGAGGCAGATTCCGAACGCCTGGGTTGAGAAATGTGGCGCAACGAGCCCCCTATTTCCACACGGGCCGATTTCAAACGCTCATGGATGTGATCGATTTTTATGATCGAGGCGGCGATTTCAATGCACCAAACAAAGATCCGCGCATCCATCCTTTGAATTTGAGCAATGGTCAAAAAAGCGACCTGTTGGCGTTCTTGACGCGACCTCTAAGCGACCCACGGGTGGTCGACGAGTTGTCGCCCTTCGATCGACCCACACTATTCTCGGAATCCGATCGTGTTCCCGTGATCTCGGGTCTGGGCGTGTCTGGCAGTGGCGGGTTTACGCCCGTCCCAATGGCCATCGAACCCCCTTTGTTGGGTAACCTCAGTTTTACGATAGGTGTGGATGAAGTACTTGGAAATGCGTCTGCTTATCTAGTTGTTGATGAGCATGATCCGGGAACGTCTGGGCTGCCACTCAGTGCTTCGTTTGCTTTCGAATCGCTCACGACGCAAGGTGCGGGCGCAGGACAAGGTTATGCGTCTGTGAGCCTGGTTATTCCCAATGGGATTGACTGGCTAGACGTGCCCCTTTATGCGCGCTGGTATATCGTGGACCCTGCTTCCGCCGGGGGGTACGCGGTGAGCCAGCTTATCCAATTCACACCCTTTGGGCAGCTACCGGCCTGCGTCGTCGATTTGGATGGCAACGGTGTCAGCGATATGCTTGATATGGTGAGTCTTATCAATCAATTTGGGCCCTGCGTGTCCTGTTCGGGTGATTTGAACCACGACCAAATTGTGGATCAGAATGACCTGCTGATGCTGTGTGAGTTGTGGTTGACCTCGTGCCCTTGATCCTAGAAACCTAGCAATTCCAGCCAATTCGGTTAAGCTACTGGTGGACGTGACCGATGTCCTCGGTGTGGGTGGTGAGTGGCTTGAACCGATTTGCAAACGGATTGATGGTATGGGGCCTGGGTCCCGTATTGTGGATGCAGGGTATGTGGGTACAACGGAAGGTGCCGCGATTGCCGGAACCAGTGGGGTCCAGATCCGGCACTTCGGGGTTAGGTCCTGCCTTGCGTCTCTTGCTTGTTGGTGACTCATCTGCTGCCGGCGTAGGCGTAGGCCACCAAGACCAAGCTTTGTCGGGCCAATTGGTTGCCGAGCTGGCGTCTCGTTTTTGTATTTCGTGGCGAGTGGAGGCAACCACAGGTGCAACCACGGCATCCTTGCTTGAGCAACTCAGAACGCTCGATTTTTCGTGTTTCGATGTGGCTGTCACGGCGTTGGGTGTGAACGATGTGGTTCGTGGCGTGTCAGTGAACCAATGGTTGCAGGAATATGGTGCGCTGCGAGCTTGTATGCTAGGTGGTGGTGTTTCCCGCGTGATCGTTTCAGGTTTGCCACCGGTGTCACAGTTTCCTGCACTACCTCAGCCGCTGAGATGGGTTTTGGGACGGCGCGCCCAATATTTTGATCGAGCCCTTTGCGAATCTGTGGAAGCCGATCCACGCGCGACTTATGTACCCTTGGATTTCCAAGGAAACATGGACGAAATGGCCGTTGATGGCTTTCACCCAGGCGCACCCATCTACCGAAAATGGGCGCATCGATTGACGCATGAGATCGAGTAGCGCCTATTTCTTGGTTTCGGGAACTGCTTCGCCTGATCGAGTGAGGGCCAGTCGGAACATGGGCGGTCCGATCACCTGATTGATGGCAATCACGGTCACCGCAAACAGCTCGACTTTGGGGCCCCAAGTAGGAAAGGTCCTTGAAATAACAGAAGCCATGGCGAGCGCAATACCAGCCTGACTCACGAATGCCAACCATGCGTATGAACCCACCGATTGTTCGCAGCGACTCCATTTTGCGCCCCAGAGGCCGGCTAAGTACAAGCCAACCACGCGTAACACGCACAGTCCCAATGCCCACAGACCCAGTTCTTTGAGGGCATCAAGGCGTAAGTTCATACCGGCCAATGCGAAGAAGATACAGTAAACCGGTAGATTCAGTTTCTCCAGACCGTGAACTAGAGTTTCGGCAGAACCTTTCCATACGTTACGCAAGAGGAATCCTGCGGTCATCCCCATCAACAACGGTTCCATGTGCAGTAACGCACCCAGTTGGGCCATCACATAACAGACAATCACCAGTACCAACGGGATTTCGGCACCTACGGTGTGCAGATAGAAGGCCATGGCGATGCCAATGACCACGCCCATGCCAATGCTGCCAAACGTCTCACGGAACAGGTCCACCGCCACGTCTGCGGATATCCCTTCACCGCCCAGTACGGTGCGCCCTAAGACCAACGCCAGGGTGAATAGCACCACCACCGTCACGTCCTGAACCACCGAGACGCCAAGAGATGTCTGTGAGACAGGGCCAGACGCGCGTAACTCACCAATCATAGCCACCACCACCGCGGGCGATAAGGCCACGGCAAAGGCCGCCAAAACAAGCGCAATGATGAGGTTTGTGGTCAGTTCGCCGGTGGTGAATGGTAACCATGGGCTCAGCAGTAGCACCAAAGCAATCACGCCGATCATTAAGACCACGTTCATGGTTACCATCATCTTGAGGATGGTACCGGCCCGCGCTTTGAGCCATGACATCTGTATTTCGGCTCCGGCCGTGAGCGCAATCAGGCTAATCGCCAAGTCGTTGACAATACGTAGTTCGTTGACGATGTCCCGTTTGAAAATGCCCGATACCGACGGACCCAGTATCATGCCGACGATCAAGTAACCGCTGATCATGGGCAATTTGGCCAGTCGACCCACCTTGCCTGCCAGGTAGGCAAAGATGACCAACGCACCGGCGCCCATCAGCAGATTGCCATGGGTAACGTGTTGTCCCCATTTCTGAGCGACCACCAAAGCCAAGAGCACAAGGGCAAATCCCAGGAATCTACGCATGGCGAGCCTCTGTGAACCTTTTGTGCGTTTCAAGCCAAATCACAGTGACTTCGGTAGCCATCCACCCGATAAGCGCCACCTGCAACAGGAATCCTGCACTCTGGGTGAGTAACTCGTAGGCCACCACCACAACGGGTGCTGCCGCGCCTATTGAAAGTGTGTGTGGAAAAAGCGTTGCGGGTGCCCGAAACACCTTGATGGCCCAGTAACGACCCAAGATTCGGAAGGTTGCCCATGAAATGCCCAAAGCGATGGCCACCCAATTAAGGTTGGGAATCAACATGCCGGCATAAAGCAGCACGAACAGACCTACGGGACGTTCAGCATCCACGAAGACCTGGTAGATAGTCTCCTTGGCACGAAACCTGGTGTTGATGAGAGCCACACCCGAAAGGCCAGCCACTACAAAGGGCGCGAGACCGAGATCGGCCGACACACCTGCGATCAACGAAACGATACCCAGGCAGATCGTCAGGCGTTCATCCAAGTGCGCTCTGACTGACACCAGCAACATCATGGCGAATCCCAGCGAAAGCCCTGCTATGGTCATGAACCCCAAATCTCGAAATATGCGAGAAACTTCGTGAACTTGTCCGTCTGAACCAATGAGTAAGAAAGGCAGCGCGGCCAATGCTAGCGCCGCAAAATCGTCCAGTCCGCTACATGCTTTTCCAAGACGAATGAAGCGCCCCTTGGCCAAGTTAGTAAGTGCCGTAGGTGCCCCAGCCGCGGCCATCACCAGCGATGCTGCTATTGAGGCAATGACGCCGTGGCCCGTGATCAAAAAAACGACCATGACGGGAACGGCGGCCATTAGTCCGGCAAGAGCAGAAATACCTATTGCAAGTCTAGGGATGTTGAAGCCTATCTTTCGCCACAAACGAAGCTCAGCTTGCGTGCCGATAATGAATCCGATCCACGCCACGCAAAAAAGTGCCAGCGGGCGCAAAGCAATTACCTGGCCCAGCTTGAACAGGCCAAATCCTGCCGGCCCAATCAACGTACCCAAAGCGAAAAAGGCAACGGGAGGCAGGGTACGGGCCAAACGGTGACGGCCACCCAAATAGGCTAGGGTGCCCAGGCACATGGCCAGAAGAATGAGGTTCATGGCTTCCAAGAACTAAAACTCGTCGCGATTCAATCCAACAGCGCCAGAGATAGGTATGCTGAATGCCACACCACCAGCTCCGGCTTCAGTTCGCCACTCGCGAAATCGATTTAGGACGGGTTCCACCATGGTCGCGTCAATAGCTGAAAGGACAAGGCGGGCGGAACCAATGGCTCCAAAAAGCTCGCGGAATCCGGCGAAAAGGCTAGGCCCAGCGGAGAGTATTTCGGCCATACCACGACCACTGACAGAGGTTGCGCCCTGAATACCGAGCCGGGACAGCACGTTAAGGATATCGTGGACCGCCTCATCGTCGGGTAGAACCATGAAGACTAGTTCGTAAAAACGTTGGCCAGGCTCGCCTTCGCGGGCCAACACGTGCACGACATCTGCCACGTTGGTGGCTTTTCGCATCATTTCCAGGCACTTGGGCTTGTGGAGGATGCGCGCCAACGAGGACAGAAGGTTCAAGTGGCCCTCAGGATGGTCTGGGTCGGTTAGCGTAGCGACGACTAGATCAATTTCGCTCTTGTCACCCCAGTCGATGCTCTTTTTGGGGCGAATGACGGCCAACAGTTCGCGACCTGTGGGCGCTACTCGGGCATGGGGTAATGCGATCCCGTCACCCACGTTGGTCCCCCCGAGATCTTCGCGCTCCATGAATCCGTTGAGGATCGTTTCAGCGCTCACATTTTCGAGGGCACTCGACATCAATTCACTGAGTGACTCGAACAGTTGACGTCTGTCTTTGATGTCGGCGTCTAACACAATGAGTTCGGGATTGATCAGGTCTTTTAGTCGCATAACACTCCTTAGAAGACCCCGATTATAACCAACTTGAGTTGGACTTGCCTGGACAGCCTGAGGGGTTTCAGCGGCTTTGCGGTTAAAATGAATGGCAATTATCAGAGAGGCATTTATGTGGTTTGTTTCCTGGGCAGTCTTGATTGGAAGCGCGTGGTTAGGGGATTTGAGTGGCACCGTGACCGTTATGAAAAAGGGCGGAAAGAAGCCGCTATCTGACCATTCAAACGCCGTAGTCTTTGTTGAGAAATTGAAATCTGAGCCTGCCGAACCATTTGCGGTCTCTCATCAAATGGAAAAGCATTTTGAACCGCGGCTCCTGGTGGTGACCAAGGGTCAAGCTGTTCGGTTCGTTAATGGCGACCCCATTCAGCACAACGTTTTTTCAAAGGAGTCCGCGCCCCCATTCGACCTGGGCCACTATCCAAAAGGAGAATATCGCGAAGTCGTATTCGAAGAAACGGGCTTCTATAAGGTCTACTGCAACATTCATCAGGAGATGATCCAGGATGTTGTGGTTTTGGACAACCATTTCTTTGCCACGACGGGTCCCGATGGTGCCTACCGCATTGCAAACCTACCCGCAGGCGAGTATCAGGTTACGGCCTGGCACATTTATGGAGGCACAGAAACGAAGACCGTGGTGGTGGGTGGGGACCCGGTAGATTTTAGATTGGTGAGTACCAAGCACGTGCGCGAAGCCACCAGGCACCTGAATAAGGAAGGTCAGGAGTATTCCGATACTGAAAGCTACTGATCCATGAAATTTCGGACCAAGCTCACACTGATGACCACCGCCTTGGTGATCGTCATCGTTGCGGGTGGGCTCTCGGGTACGCAGCGCATCCTGGAAGCGAGGTTTTCGGACCGCATTCAGCGGGAGCTGGGTCGTGCAGACACCATTGTGGATGAACTGATGCTCAGCCGAACACGAGAATTGGATCAAACGGCTTTGATCATCCAGCGCGAACCCTTGATTGTGGATGGTCTTCGCAGTTACGACCTAGACAAGGCCACCTGGAACAACGCTCTACGCGACGAATTACTAAATACGCGATACGGTTCATTAGACGTGATCGTACTGCTGGACGAAGACGGCGAGATCAAGGGCATTGGTGCCAACGACATCGATCTCGATGAAATAGATGATTATTTTCAATCCGGCGATCCATTTGATGCGATTTTGGAGGCCGACCGTGCATTGATCAACCTGCCTGTGGAAAGCCACGAGCGGCGGGGACTGATTCAATGGGTCGGGCGACCCATTCTTTCGGTGAACGTTGTGCTGGGAGCAGTTTTTGTGGGCCGCATGGTGGATCGCGACTTTGTAGATCGTGTCCAATTTCTCAGCGATGTTCACGTGGCGCTACTTTCTCCAGACAATCGAGCCTTTCTGGTCTCTGACGGCGCTTGGCCCGAACTGTCTGAAATGAAATTCGATGCGGTGATGGGGCGCGAAGGGGTGACCACATTGCGTTTTGATCATGAGCGCGTCTTGTCGTTGCCTAGTCTGGGTGAAACCGATGTCTGGGACCGTGTGCCAACACTGCAACTTGGAGATCCAATGTCTTACGTGGCCTTGCGATCGTTGGACCAAGAAATGGTTTTTGTGCGATCCATACGCTGGGCGGCGGTTGTGTCTGGTTTATTGGCCGTGGGTATTGCCATTGCTTTGGGATACTTCTTGTCCCGTGGCATCACCAAGCCGATTGACGCACTCAAACAGGCCGCCGAATCCATAGCGCGTTCCAAATTGGACACCAGAGTAGACATCCGGTCGCGTGATGAATTTCAGAGCCTGGGCAACGCCTTCAACGAAATGGCGAAAGGACTACAGGAGCGAGAACGGATCCGCGGTGCCATGAACAAGGTGGTTTCCAAGGAAATCGCCGACGAGTTGCTAAGAGGCGATTTGCACTTGGGGGGCGAGGCCCGCGAAGCCACCATCCTATTCTCGGATATTCGAGGTTTCACGACACTTGCCGAGGGTATGGAGCCGGAACGGTTGTTGGACCTGTTGAATAGTTATTTCACACGGGTGAGTGCCTGTGTGGATGCGCATCACGGAATCATTGACAAGTATATTGGCGATGCGGTGATGGCCCTTTTCGGGGTCCCGGTGAAACGGGTCGACGCCGCTGGAGAGGCGTTAAAGGCCGCATTGGATATGTTTGCCGAACTGGAAGCCTTCAATCGGACCTCAAAGCTGGGCCAGCCGCTGCGCATAGGCATCGGCATCAACACGGGTCGAGTGGTTGCGGGCAATGTGGGGTCCGATGAGCGCCTTAACTATACGGTGCTTGGGGATGAAGTGAATCTAGCCAGCAGGCTTGAGGGTCTCACCAGTAAGTATGGTGTGGGACTGCTACTCAGTGAGTCTACGGTGCAGGCCGTGGGGAAGGGCCACCGTTTTCGCCGGGTGGACCGCGTGCAGGTAAAGGGGAAGACCGAAGGTGTAGCGATCTATGATTGGGTGGCTCTTGAAGCTTGGGGATCCTGGGTGAAAGACTACCAAGAAGGCCTAGATCTGCTGCAACAGCGCGACTTTACCCGCGCCAGTATCTGTTTTGAAAAGGTGTTGCACGCGAGATCAGATGACGGGCCTGCAAGGGTGATGCTGCAGCGTGCTCAATCGATCGCATCAGAACCCGCTCTTTTCGAACGCTTCTATCAAGGCGGCGCGTTCATCCACCAAGCCAAATAAGTGATGCTGTTGGCCATTGAGCTGTTATTTTTGCGAGCAAAAACCAATGTTCAATCTCTCGTGCAGAAGCGCTGGTAGATCGAGTCGAAGGTGAGTGGGGCATCTTCCTCGTGTACATAGACCACGAACTCCGTGGCGGTGGACGCCACTTCAAGGACATTGATGCCTTGAAATGCCACCTGTTGCAGGATCAGATGCAACAGGCCCGGTTGATTGAGGTAGCGCTTGGAAAACTTGACGCCGATCCCCGCCATCTGATGAGATGCCACGGTGGCCGGTAGGTCCATGGTTTCTTGAATCGGTTCCACAAATCGTCGCTCTGTGATCAGCGTGATTTCATTCATGCCCTCGGAAAGCGTGAGGAACCCCGCTTCTGCCTCGACGATCTTGAAACAAGTGCCGACCAGTCTGTGGATCTGCTCGGATTTAGGCCAGGTGAAAGACACCAAATTATGGTGCACGCGGATCTGGTCAATTTGAAAACGGTCTGCGGAAAGTGCAGTGGCTCTTTGTTTCTGATAGCGGGAAAGTGCCATGACCAGGGCACTGATGCCCACTTCCTTCATGGTCCGCGCTTCCACCAGGGGTTTGAGGAAATGCGCGGTCTGCGTCAAGTTCAGGATTTGGTAGTGAAACCCGAAGCGCAGGGACGCGTTGGCCTCAATAATCTCGACAAGGGCATCAGCGATCTTTTTCATGACCCTTTATAGCGGTTCCAACTCCACGATGCGAGCGATTTACCTGATCAATTACCGTTGTATTTGTGAGCGTTTCGTTTCAAATGCTTGAGTTTTTCCTCAGTTCACAACTATTTCTGTGTGATTAGCGTCGTGAGGGGGTGTAGGTGTGTGACGCGGATCTATTGCTTGTTCGGATTGATTGGTGACCCGTTGACCAAAAAACATGCAAATTTCCGTCGATCTCCTAAGTCAAATAGAGTCCAGTGACGTATAAAGAAATGGCGTTACCCCGATCTGGCCCCGAGCCATGGACCGAGCAGGTGCATGCAACGCGATGATTGGTTTTTGTGTCTAAACCTGCGGTAACCCTTTTCAAAGATTTTTTTGATGTTGTGTGGGAGTACATATGAATCGATTTCTCTTGTTTGTTCTGATTGCGCCTTTGGCTTTTGCGGGCACCCGCGCCATCATGCGCTACCCCGATATACACGGGGACCTGGTGGTGTTCACTTATGGCGACGATATTTGGTCGGTTTCCGCACAGGGTGGTGTCGCCAAGCGCCTCACATTTGATGATGGCCAGGAATCTCTTCCTTGTTTTTCGTCTGATGGACAATGGATCGCATTCAGCGGCCAGTTGGACGGCAACACCGACGTGTATGTGATGACCACGCAAGGTGGTCAGGTCAAACGACTTACTTTTCATCCGGACACCGATTCGGTGGTTGGATGGCATCCTACTGAAAATAAGGTGATCTTTAGTTCCACGCGACAATCATTCAACCGGTTTCTGCGCCTGTTTACGGTCTCCTTGGATGGAGCCGTGGAGGCACTACCCCTGCATGAAGCGGCACAGGGGAGTTATTCACCCGACGCGACACAGTTTGTTTATAACCGGGTCGCACGGGAGCAGCGAACCTGGAAACGCTATGAAGGCGGCACCGCGCAGGACCTGTATCTCTACGATTTTGCCTCTGCCAAAGACCGCAAGATCACTGACTTTCGTGGCACCGACCGCATCCCACTCTGGATCGGGGATCAGATTATCTTCGCTTCGGACCGCGATGGCGTGTTGAATCTCTACCAGATCGATCCGAATAGCGGCGACACACGCCAGCTCACCAAACACACGGCTTATGACGTGAGGCGACCCAACGGCGACACACAACGCGTGGTGTATGAACTAGGCGGCTCAATTCGGATGTTCGATCTCTCATCAGGCCAAGATTCCGAGCTGGATATTCGCATTGAGGCCGATGCCGAAGAAACACGTCCTCGTCTGCTGGACGTCAGGGATCAAGTCGAGCGGGTACAGCTCTCGCCCAATGGCAAGCAGATCCTCATCGAGTCGCGAGGCGAAATCTTTACGGCACCCGTCGAACGAGGGTTGACGCTGAACATGACGCAGAGTGCAGGTGCCCGTGATCGCCATGCAGTCTGGTCCCATGACGGTACGCGTATCGCCTATACCTCCGATGAGGATGGTGAATCTAATCTCTACATCACAAACCTGGACCGGTCCAAGCGTCAGATGACCCAGTTCAAGACCGGCTATCGGTTCGGACTGCAATGGTCTCCAGACGATCGCTATCTCAGTTTCACCGATCAAACGCTCTCTCTATACTTGCTTGATGTGAAGTCGGGGTCCATCACCAAAATCGCCCAGGCCGAATTTGAGAACGTGGACGTATCCCAAGACCTGAAACCGATTTATGACTTTTGCTGGTCCCCCGACAGCACCATGGTCGCCTATTCCAAGATGGACGGGGATCTGCTGTACCACATGTACGTTTACGAGTTGAAGAGCGGGAAGACTCACCACCTGAGTTCGGGACTGTTCAGTGATTTCTCGCCGAAATTCAGCCTGGATGGTCAGCATCTGTTCTTCCTCTCGCAAAGGCGTTTTGACCCGACCTTTGGTGATCTGGAATGGGAGATGGTGTTCAAGAAAACCACCGGAATCTACGCACTTGCGTTGAATCCACAGGTAGCGCCTCTATTCCCACTGGCTGATGGAGAGACCGAAAGCGAAACGAAATTCCCTGCGGATTTTCGGGGCATTAGTGATCGGGTTGAAGCCTTTCCTCTGCCACGTGGCAACTACCGCGATCTCGAAGTTACCAAGGACAAGGTGATCTACACCAATGGCGATGACGGCGACTACAACCGCTTCGAGTTCCGCGCCCGCGGCCCGCAAAAACTCTACGCCTTCGACCTGAAGAAGCGCGAGGAATCGGAGCTGCTTGAGGAAGTTGACCAGGTCCATGTCCAGGGCGATAAATTGATCGCACGACTGGGGCACAACCTCACCACACTGATGTTGGGCAAAGAAGGGGCCAAACCCAAATCCTTGGAGCTGGGTCCACTGAACATGATGATGGACCCCCGTGCCGAGTGGCGTCAGATCTTCAATGAAGCTTGGCGGTTGGAGCGCGACTACTACTATGAACCCAGCATGAATGGCTTGGATTGGCAAGCCATGAAAGTGAAGTACGGTCAATTGGTGGAGGTGGCTGCCAACCGCAACGATGTCGGTTACCTGATCGGCGAATTGATTGGTGAACTGGCCACATCCCATACCTACGTATTTGGCGGCGACCGGAAACGCACCGCCGACCGTGTGAACGTGGGCATGTTGGGTACCGACTGGGAAATGGACGCCGCCAATAAACGCTACCGCTTCGGCAACATGTACCGAGTCACCGATTGGAGCCGCGACCTTCTGCCACCCTTGGCTGCACCAGGTGTGCAGGTGCAACCGGGCGATTACCTGCTGCAGGTGAACGGCAACGACGTGACCACCGACCGCAATGTATATGCCCATTTTCAAGGGCTCGCCAATCAACCCACCTCCATCACGGTAAACCGAAAACCCACCCTCGAAGGTGCCACCACTTTTGTGGTGAAACCGCTGTCGTCAGAGTATCAGTTAAGGTACCAAGCGTGGGTCGAACACAATCGCCAGGTGGTCAATGAGGCCTCGGGCGGCGAAATCGGCTACCTGCACTTCCCCGATACCTACACGGATTCGGCGATTGAATTTCCCAAGAACTTCTATTCGCAGTTACGCAAGAAGGGCCTGATCATCGATGGCCGTTTCAACGGAGGCGGTCTGGATCCAGATATTTTCCTGGCCCGTCTGCGCAAGGAAATCCACTCCTATTGGACACGGCGTTATTCACACGATCAAACCGCACCGGCCACCGCCACCACGGCCCACATGGTATGTCTCACAAATCGTCAGGCCGGTTCAGGCGGCGATGAGTTTCCTTACCAGTTCCAGTTCCACAAAATGGGACCGGTCATCGGCACACGTACCTGGGGCGGCCTAGTGGGTGTATCCATGTTCCTGCGTATGGTGGACGGAGGTGGGCTCACAGCACCCGACTACCGCATCTACAGCCGAACCGGTGAATGGATTATTGAGAATCAGGGTGTCACGCCGGACATAGAAGTGGACCTGGATCCGGCAGAAATGGCGCGTGGGTACGATGCCCAGTTACAAAAGGGCATCGAGGTCCTCAAGGAGAAATTCGCCTCTGAGCCAAGGCCGTGGCCCAAGCATGGTGATTTTCCCAAGCAGTAGTCTCTTTGAGCCCGGGTAAGTGCCCGGGCCTTGGCCCCGAGAGTCATTGTCCAAGTTGAATTGGCCCTGCTCAATCCGAATCTCGTGGATTGGCTTCTTGCTATGTGGTTGAGTCTGTCGAAGATTCGACGAAACCTGTAGGAAATTTGACTATCTCCTTTGCTGATGATGTGTAAGTTCTTGTAATTAAAAGGATTTCATATTGGCGCGGGTCATGCTGAAGAGGTGTTGCGAGCGTTGGAGCTCAATCGAATCGCCGGAGTCAGTCATGTCTTTTGAAACAACCGCTGCAATTCCTAGCCATCTTGGAAAAAGAGTAAAAGGTTCAGATCAAAATAGATGCCACGTACAGGTTGTAACTGAACGTTCTGGAGTGATGGAAGGCGAACTGGTCCAGTTTTCGCCCAAAAGCCGTTTGATCCCTCTTTCGGTGGACGGTCGCGGTGGTCGCATCGTGGAGATGGTTCAGGTTGAGGAATTGATGTATGTCCTTTTCGATACCGAGGAAAAGCATCTGGAAATGGATCCAGAAATGAGTCCGGCCCGAATCACCTGCCGAAATGGTGCCGTTTTTAATGTGCTGATCAACAAGGGTGCCATCGAAGATGCAGTAGGTTTTTTCGCGATTAATCAGCAGCCTCAGCGTTACATATACTTTTTCCGGCGTGCGTTGCAGGGCGTCGAACTCAACGATGGTCTAAAACACGAAATTGTCTTTTCTCCTGCGGCAGACGATGTCGATGCATCTCTCCCCAACGGTACTCGTGCACCCGTGGATGTACCAGTCCACACCAAGGCAATTTGGAAAGGCAGCGAGCTACCGGGTCTGGTACGCATGTTGCGGCGTGAACTCGAAGCTCGCAGCTCTGACGGACAACAGGTCGACTTGGACACACTGCACCGTGTGAATTTGATTTCAATTGTTCGAGCCGTGATTTTTGAACTACAGGGTACAAAATCCATCCAGTTGCACATAAACCCTGCCATGGGCTGTAAATTTGGCAGCATTCGATACGTTTTGGACCATAAGACAGTCTGGTCACTCCCCTTACCGGAACTTATCTGTCGAGAAGTTATGGGAACGTTCAAGGTTCTGGCTCACCTCAATGATCATTCATCATCCGAACCCCACGAAATTCATTGGCGTGTCGGACAACGTGTCGAATGTGTCAAGGTGATGGCGAAGCCTGTTGAACAAGGTGACAGTCGACTGGTGGTTTGGATTGAATAGACGCACCAACCGGTTTTTATTCGATTGATTTCTTTAGCGTAAAGCGATCTTTGGTAAAGTCGTCATCAAGCGACGTCCAGTCAGCGGCGTTTTCCACGGGTGGCGCGGGCTTCTCCGTGTAATCGTCGATAACAACCAGGGTCAGAACGTTGTTTTCAATTTTGAATACCGCCACGACCGTGGTACCCACGTTTTTTCCTGCTGCGTCACTTTCTTTTTCAATGGTGGCGTGGAGCTGCTTAGGAAACGTGGATGGCGGTAAGGTGAAAGTTGTTTCAAACCAGAAATCCTCTCTTCCAAAAAAACGCAGCTTGCTGCCTTTAATGGTGATGGTGCAATCGTTGCCCCCACCGGTTCCCGTCCATGTTCCTTGTAGCTGCTGCAAATCATCTGCATACGTCTCTAGTTGCGTTGTGGCTGCGCATAACCACGAACTCATGCAGACCCAACACGTTGTTTGAATCATAACTATTGTTCTCATGTTCAGGCGTCTTAGCGATTCTCATGCCGACTTCATGGGTAGTGATAAGCGATTTGAAACGAGTGGTTTAAAAGGAACTGTTCGGTGGTCCCTCGATACTGAGAGATCTCGAGTGCGCCAAATTGACTGTTGATTGAAACACGCTCACGCCGGTGACAACCGTCCAATGAGTTGGTTTTGTGGCGATAGGTGGGCGGATTGCTTCTTGGATTCAAAGGCTTTTGGTGTGAATCAGGGTAAGGTCGTCGGAGGCAAGCAGCTGTTGATCATTCCGGCAAACTGGGCTACGGAATAGGTAGCAGGCCATGAAGGAAATCCAGCTTCAAAACTCGAGAAGGTGCGGATGAGGCCGCCTTGACCTACAAAGACCCGATTACCCGCGATGCTGCCTACTGAATACGTGGAACGACCCACACCATGAAAAGCGATTTCCCAATTGCCGCCGTACAGGCTCTTCAGGACGAGCCCATCTGAACCGGTACCCCACCACCCATCATCTTCATAGATCAGTTCCAAGATTACTTCGTTACTTCCTGTCGGGGGCAAGGTATTCCAGGTCTCTCCATTGAGACTCCAAACAATCGTGCCTTGAGCACCTCCTGCCAGGAACGCCATGTCTTGGTTCATGCGTCCAAAGGCGACGCAGAATAGATGGTTTGTCGTGCCCGAGGGTTTAGTTTTCCATAACGTGCCGTTGTTGCTAATGACAATAGTGCCGTTGTTTCCCACTGCAACAGCAATACCCTCGTGATAGGCCACCGCATTCAGGTGTTCGCTGGTCATGCTCGCTTGCTGGGTCCAAGCCATGGCGTCTGGAGACGTCAGAACCACACCATCGTTGCCCACGGCAACTGCATAGGTTTCTGCATCGACGACGTCATCCAGTGGCGTTGACGTAGTCGGCTGTATGTATTGCCAAAGCGTACCATCATCACTGACAGCCAGACGGCCGTCTCCAGTGGCACAAACGATCTTGCTATTGAATACTGTGATGCCCAAAAGAGTGTCGCCGGAGGGAAGTGTCGAGAAATCCCAGTCGATCCCATCTTGAGTGACACCCCAAATTCCGTTACGGCCGCCTACATACAAACTACTGCCAATCCGTTCCAGTTCCCACAAGTCGGTTAGAGGCCCACTGTGTACATTCTGCCAGTTGATACCGTTAACCGACATCACCATGCCACCAAACGAGAGTGTGCCCAGTAACACCCCATTCCCCCTGGCCAACGAGAATAGGTATCCTTCAAAACGGGGCGACCGGAACTGCCAGGAGACTCCGTCGGGACTGGTGTAGTGATCGCCGCTAACGCCTCCGCAGACATAGTTGCCATTGATGTAAGAGACGGCGTACAAAGTCGAGTTGATGGTTGTGGCAGGTGCTGACCAAGTCAAGCCGTCAACGCTCGTGACTAGGGCTCCCAGGTCCCCAACGGCAATCCACAAGCCGTTGTCGAAGGTGACCGCATTGAGGTGGTTGGTGGTGTTTGAGTTGCGTAAGGTCCAACTCGAACCGTTCGGGCTGGTGATCACCTTGCCGTTGTTGCCAACGACCACAAACTGGCCTTGAGCAAATGTGACGGCGTGAAGTTCCTCAGGACCAAGGGGATTGCCCGGAACCCAGTTGGACCCATTGGCACTGGTATAGAGAGTGCCTGCATCGCCGACGGCGACAAACAGCCCATTCCCAAAAGCGACATCATTGAGGGTGTTGCCAGTGAAACCAGCCGCACCCCAGTTCGTGAAATTAGTGGTGAAGCGCACCACCCCGTTTTGACCGACGAGCACATACAGACCGTTTCCATAGGTAATCGCATAGTAGTTAGGGAGTGGTAGCTCCAAGACGCCGCCCACCTGATCCCAAGTCAATCCGTCCATACTGGTCTGCACTTTGCCACTTTGTCCTACCGCCACAAATCGCGTGCCGTCGAACATCACGTCCAGAAGCAAATTGCCGTGTGGTCGTGGATTGGACCATTCCCACTGGCAAGGTAATTGACACAGCAAACTGCAAACCGCGATGATCATGGGCAACTCCTTACCTACTTAAAGGGGGCGTTGCCGCAAAACCGAACACGGATTCCGTCAATTGATTCAGTGCTCGGGCATCATCGTTCGAGACTATGGCGGCTTGAACGAGATAGACGTTGCATTGCCGATTGCGGGTTCGGAACCGGCATTGAAAACAAAACCCACGCCGGTTATGGGTGCTCCGGACGTTGAAGCAACCAGATAAACATCACCGACACCTTCGGCAACCAGTTGGTTGGCAACAGACGCAAATGGCCTAAGTGGCTCCAGTCCATTTATTGTCTTCGTTGCGACGCAGGTACCTGATTGATCAAAAAATCGGAGAACCACATCCACCGGGACAGTTGCCGCATGCACAATGACGGGTGCTGACGTGAGTCCGTCGGTCAAAGGAAGGAATCCGAACAAGATATCTGAACCACAACGCGATTCGCAAGGGTTGTTCATGTCCACTGCCACGCCCTGGGCCGGGGATCGTTTGGAAGCCGTTTCCAGATTGTTCGTGATCCAGCTACCCGCGATATGGGCTGAGTTTGCGGTGACCTCAACGGCGAAACCAGGTCCACTACCGATTTCCGGAAAGAGCGTTTCGACGCTTTCGGCCATAAATCCGAGAGCGGGTATCTCTCGAGAGGCTTGTGCCGTTTGACCGTCAGCTCGCCTTGCAGTGAGCGAGATGGTTTGCGAGGATTCATCCAGATTGTTAACCACAACGATACTCTCGAACTGGCTGTTGTAACTGATCCAGGGATATACCAAGCGGGCGTTTTGCTTGTGTTTCGAAAAAGACCGCTCCATGCGGGAAACGTTGCCGATTGCAGGTTCAGCAAATAGGTTGAACGTAAATCCAACTCCGGTGACGAATGGTGAGTCCGTGGTTGCGATCAGCATGCTACCGTCGCCTTGAACAAGATCATTGGCCACACTTGCAAAGGGTCGCAAAGGATCTAGCTGCGCAAGCGTTTGTTGATCGTCTAACAACAGCGAGCCATTCTGAGCAAAGAAGCGCATACGAATGTCGACAGGCTCGTTAGCGGTATTGATGATGACAGGCGCCGACGTAAGTCCCAGCGAAGTAGGTAGATATGAGAAAATCACATCATAGCCTAGTCGCTCGTTCGCCGCATTGGGATACGGAGGGATACGGATTGCAACTCCTTGAGAAGGTGACCTCCCCGATGCCGCTGCGAGGTTATTGGACACCCAAACGCCATCCACATCACTCGAGGCGGTCTGCACCAGAACCGAATAGCCCGCACCCGATCCCAATCCGGAGAAGAGGCTGGCGGCTGTCTCCCTTAAAAATCCACGTGCTGGAATCAAACGCGTCACGTTTTCGGCGGGTCCACTCCGCCTTTGTGCAGTGAGGGTGGCGGTCGTATCCTCAGTTCCGTAATTCACCACGACGACGATGCTTTCAAACTGGGTGTTGTTGGAAATCCAAGGGTAAATCAATGTCGTTTCTCGGACCTTGGTCGGACCGACCCAGGCGTTCAAGTCGAGTTCAGTGACTGCCGTGGCTGGATCATTGGAGGGTATATGGATGCTCAAGTTGTGTTGGCCCTCGACCATTGGGCTGAATTGCAGCTCAAGGGCGCAGGCGTCGCCTGGCTGAAGCAGTTGGTTACTGCACAAATCGGTCAACTGAAATGACGACGCAGCTCCGACAGCGGTGATGGTTCCTATCTGCAGTGCCGACGACCCGCTGGACAATATCTGGAACTGATTGTTATAGACCTGACCGACCTGAAAACTCCTGGGGAGGGGAATAGCGTTGATGGAATTGGTATTGCCATTGGCGTTTGCCACGTCCAGGAAATACAGATATTGCCCATCCGAGGCGAAATCCGCCGGCCATGATGAGTCGCTGTAGCTATAGTCCTGGTTAATACCCGTAAGGCTGTCCATACGACGAACCAATTTCTCTACGGGCTCATAGGTCCACATGTACTGGCCATCGAAGCCTAATCCAATGACGCCGTCATCCAGAGCCATTTGCGCTTGTAGGTTGAGACCGCGATCCAACATGAAGAGGGTCTTTTCCAGGTTGTCAGCGATCCATAGCATCTGGCCATCCCAGGCCAAAGCGACGGGCGTACCGCTGGGCGCATTCACCTGTCGCAATACTTGGCCTTTGCGGTTCAGCTCATAGATCTGGTCCTGTTGAAAATCGGCAGTCCAGATGACTTGTCCATTGGTCGCCAAACCCGAGAGATTCAAGCTGGGTGGCGCAAAACTCTGGACAACTTCGCCCAGGCGATTGAGTTGAAAAATCTGGTCGTTCACGCTGTCTGCAAGCCAAAAGAACGTACCGTCAAAGCAAATAAAGCGTGTGCGTGGGCTGGGGGATGGCCAAGACATCGCAATCTCCGCAAAACTGCCAAACGACTTGGGCGTGACCGTGATGTTGGGTATGGTGCTGGCTGGATCACGGACAGCAGTCCAGGTACCCGAAGCGGAAAACGGGCAGGGCAATTGACTGTCAGATATCAACCAGCTCCCCGAACAGGTCGAGGGCGTGTTGAAAGTACCCGCAACTCGGTAAGCGGATGTGGTGATATCAAAGTGATTTCCCACAACCACCCGATTTGGTGCGATTACCAAGCTCACCGTCTTTTCGCATCCTTCAGCCGAAAGTCGTGCTTCGATGGATAATGACACCAAGCGGTCGTGATCGACCACGAATCTCACAGCGCGGTCTTGATTGGTTTGACCGGCAAATTCTCCGTCGTAGATGGAGCGCTTGGGTACTCGCCAGTCCGCTGCTCCCGTCGCCAAGATCAAGCAAAAAACGCCGTAAACCACCATGACGTCTCCCGCAGTTCCGCACACCAATTGCTACTTGAAATCTAGGGTTTTCAACGGCCACTATCAAGTGAACGATTGTTGGCCATCCAACAGTATGTGGGCTTTTGGAAAGTTACTTATTCACCAAGGACCGTTTCTCCGCAGGGTTGGGGAAATTGATGCCGAATCCAGGCATGATTTACGTAGGAACCATGGAGCTTATTTGCAAGAAAAGCGCCGCCAAGTGTTGGCTAGGGAGCTCCAAACACAAGGGTCTCGATGGTCGATCAAAGAGGGTTATTGATACAATAGCAGCGTATGTTGGGAGAGACGAAAAAGGGGGCGGATATCCAAGTCATTATTGCGAACCACATCATTGTTCAACCGGTGGGGCGAGAAGCAATCTTACTGGGCCTTGAGGATAATGTTTATTATGAGCTCAACGAGACGGGTGTGTTTGTGTTTGAGCAATTGCGTGCAGGTAACGGTATTGATGCCATTGCACAGAAATTGTCCGATCAATTTGATGTGGACTTGGATACAGCTACTCGTGACGTGAAAATGCTCATCGAATCCTTGATCCAGAAAGGGATCGTATCAAAACTGGATCTGGTTTAAGAGGTCCTCTTTGAGACTCAACCGGTATTCCGTGCACGGTGTGGTGCTTGAAAGTGAAATCGACTTGGCACTTCCCACGACTGAAAGGGAAACAGGCCCAGTCATCACCATTCGCTGTGGCCATGTACCGCTGCCAACAGACTGGCAATTTGAATCCAGGACTCGAGGGCTGACGGGTAAACCGATTTATCAGGTTCAGCATGAGGGACCCTCGTTCGTGGTGGCGTTTCCAGATCGCTACGTCATGCAGGTGACCCAACACGAGATTCTAGTTGATTGCCATCCGTCTGATGCACAGGTTCGGCCTTTTGTTATGGCCAAACCCCTCAGCCTGTGTCTTGAGTTGAATGGTTTGGTTGTTTTGCACGCAGCCAGTTGTTTGATAGGCGACCAATTGATTGCGTTGATGGGTCCATCGTTAGCGGGAAAAACGTCATTGAGTTTGGCGTTGAGAGAATACGGTCATCACATACATACCGATGATGTGATTGTCCTTGATCCGACAGATGAATCGTTTACGGTGGCATCCGGGCCCATCTGGTCCAAAGTATGGCCAGATACAGCGGAACGATTTGTGCCGGATTTTTACCAGTCGCCACTAGTTACAACCGCGACTACCAAACGAATGGTGGCCCGTTCGCGAGTGCACGATGCCGCGAAATTGGCGCATCTATTCGCGCTTGAGCGTACCGTTGATGTGGATGACGTCGAGATCGTTCCGTTAGCACCTGCTAAGGCACTCGTGTCCCTAGTGACAATGACCCATTTGGCTGAAATTGAAGTGATGTTGCCCAATAGGGCAGCGCGCATGGCGTTGCTCGCCACGTTAGTGGATCAAATTGAGGTGCATCAACTCAGGTACCCCACCGGCTTTGATCACTTGCCTAAGGTTGTGTCATTGTTGGACCGCTATGTTTCTCAAAGATCCTGATTTCGAGTTGATGTTGCGCGCTGTGCGTGCTTGGCTCAAGGACGAACAATTTTCAGAAGTGCTGACCCCAGGCGCTTGGGAATACGCCCGCTGGCACAGGCTAGATGGCGTACTGGCATTTCTGTCAGATCCCGTTTTGCTGCGGAACCGCGTGATGGAAGAGATGCAGGACGAAGCGTTGTTGATGGAACTGGCATCCGCATTCAATGGGGAACAGATTGGTTTCATTACGTTTAAGGGCCTGGAGAACAGCAGGCGATTCCATTGGCAGCCCGGCGTACGTCGGGCAAAAGATATCGATCTACTGGTGGAGCCCGACAAACGCGACATGGCCATTGAGTTGATGGAAAAACTCGGTTTTGCTTTTCCCGATCATGTGGTCTATCTGAAAAGGGGTTTCGATGTGGAGCACAGTGTCATTTGTGTCCGACAAAATCGTATCGTTGATCTCCATTGGCGCATGGATTCACCCGCTTATCCCTTCGTTTCGGTGGGGGATGTATTTTCTCACACCACATCGCTTTTCCTGGGTAGTGTGCAGATTCCGGTCTTGACCCCAGACATGGAGTTCGCTTATCTCGTGTATCACGGTTCGAAACATCTGTGGTATCGGCTTCATTGGCTGGTTGATTTATGTGCATTTGTGAGAAGCTGCCCATTGACACCGGAAATCATTCAACGAATCCACGAATCGGGTCAACACAGATCCTATCTGGTCGCCAATGGACTGACGACGAAACTCTTTGATTTTCCTATTTGCGACCCTGATGAAGCGCCCGCAGTTTCGACTGACAGAGTCGAATATGTGGTGTCCTTTTGGCAAAAAGGAGCGCGACATCATCCCGTTTCAATTCAAATGACGCCCTTTCAGCTTTTCCGGGCCAATCTTCAGTTCACTTCGTCGGGCTTACTCAAGTGGAAACGCCTTTGGGCCGCACTTACCCATCCTACTAACTCCGACTTACAGGTATTTGGCGGTTTTTTGTCCCGGTTTCCTTGGATCGTGGTATTGCGACCCATGCGCGTGCTATTTGCTTCATTAGGCCGTAAATAGATGGCTCACATAAGCGTCATGAACGGGGATGTGATTGGGCCACCATATAGGCGTGGAGGGGCGATTGGTCGCTGTAGGCTTTGATGGCTTCAGCTGTGCCTATGACTTGTATTTCGTACTTCCATGGCTCGTTGTCGTCTGACGTGATGAACTTGAAGTAACTTCGATAATGGGTCAGCGCATGGATCAGATTTTCGAGGTCGAGAATTTGGCCCGGATGTTCACTTTCGCCTACCTTCTCTGTGTCAGGCATGCGAAAGCCAAGGGAGTAAACTAAAGTCCCGCGGACTTCCCATTCAGCTTCATCTCCAGCACTCATCAACTTGTAGATGGGTTCACCATTGATGGTCTGATCACTTCTTTTGACAAACACGATTTCCCGCTGACCCTTGCGATAGGGTTTCCATCTGTGGGCGCAGGTCCAGTCTTTGAAGCGGTTGATCTTGAGATGCGTGATTTGTGAGTCGCCGATGATTAATCGATCCACGCGCAAGACAAAGGTCTTTCGATTCAGTTCAACGATTTCACCCAAAGCGATCACGTCGGCATTGCCGGCCAAATACTCAATACTGGGCGGGTTGTACTTGGCCCAGATGCTGGGACAGCCGAGGAATATCAAGCACGCAGCGTGTTTCAAAGAGTGGCCTCCATGCACATTCTAACAGGTCGGATGTGGCCTTGGTGTGATTGCCATTGAGTACCTGTCGTGTCTATTTGTTCGCATGTAAGCATGAGCTGGCTCATATACATTGCTGGATTTATTGTCTATGATGCGGCGGAACAAAAGTTGAGGATATGTCTATGTTTCGTGCGTGGTGTTGGATGACTTGCTTCGCGACCTGTGTGTTTGCGCAGATCTCGGGCCAGGTGCTGGATTTGGTTTCCGGGTTGCCCATTGAGGGTGCATTGGTGACGGTCCAGGAGACCCATGAACAGGTGGTGACCGACGCCAGCGGCGCGTTTGCCCTGACCGATACTGGTTTGAATCGAGTTGTGGTTGCCGCCCACAAGGGACACTACCACAGTGCTCTAACCCTGAGTGCTCCCATCAGTGGCACAATGTTTCGCCTGGAACTAGTAGCTATCGAAAACGACCCAGGTTACACGCTATGGCCCCCGGGTGACTGCGGCTCGTGCCATCCTAAACAATATGATGAGTGGCTGGGCACACCCATGTCGCTCGCTGGGTTTAATACTTGGGTGTTGGATATTTACAATGGAAACGGGACCGCAGGCGGGATGGGTGGATTTGTGTATACCCGAGATTCCGTCCATGCAGGCGTCAATCCCAATTCAGAATGCGCATCCTGTCATCAACCCCAACATTGGATTGAAAATCCGATGGCGGCATTGGACGATAATCTGGCCATGCCCACACCAGCCGTCATGCATGGTGTCTCGTGCGATGTGTGCCATAAGGTAGCCGATGTGAATGTGGCCAACATCAACTATCCAGGACTCTTCCCTGGGGCCGCGACTCATATTCGTCCCAGCGACGATCAAGTGCTTTTTGGCGTGTTGGCCGACGTAGATTTCGATGTACCCACCGCTATGCGCGCTTCATATCAGCCGCAAATGGTCGCTGAATTATGCGGTCTATGTCATCAAGACAAAAACGATCCCGACGATTCCCATTCATTTAACGGCGTGATCTCAGAGCCGACCTATCTGGAATGGTTGGACTCGCCTTATGGCGATCCGCAATCTGTCTTGTATACGACCTGCGTGGACTGCCACATGCCGCCGTCCATAGACAACGAAGTATGTGGCGTGGTGATTCCGCCACCTCGAAACGTAGAACGCGTGCGGTCGCACCGCATTTTGGGCACCACACCGAATTTCCTTGAAAACGCCGTGGAAATGGTTGTGAACACCGAGATTGTGGGCGATCAACTTCAGGTCCAGGTGGATCTGGCAAACACGCTCACGGGTCACCATGTTCCTACCGGTGTGACCGTCCGCAACATGATCCTAGTGGTGGATGCATGGCTTGATGGTCATGATCCACTGGTGTCACCACTCCCCGAATTGGGAGGTCAAGTGGTCCACGATTTGGGGGGTATCGGCGATCCCGCGCAGGGTTACTTTGCGGGGTTGCCTGGCAAGTTCTTCGCCAAGGTAAACCACGATCAAAATGGCAATGGGCCTACCTTCTTTACGGATGCTACAGGCATTACTTTTGATAGTCGCATTCCGGCTCTGGCCGTTGACACCACAACTTATGCATTTCAATTGCCAACAGGGAATAACCTGGTTCATGTAAGGGCCCGACTGATTTACCGGCGAGCATTCCGCTTTTTAGTGGATGCCAAGCAATGGACCGTAGACGGCCATGGCAATCCGCTGGAGGACGTGCAAGGTCCTGACTTTGGCCATCTGATGGAAATCTATTCCGAGTCCCTTCAGGCAGGTGTGGCAGCACCAGTACCTGCGTTGAATGCCTGGGGCGTGGGCTTCATGACCTCCCTGTTGGCTATAGGGGCGATAGCCGTCCGAAGACGATTCAGGGCGGAGCCATCAAAGGACCCACTGCCGTGACTTCTACGGATTGATGGCGGTCGGACTCAAAGATACAACTGTAGAGATAAGCGCATTCAATGGCTCTAGGTCTGGCGAGTCTGCGTATTTTATCGGGCAAAACATGAATACGAGGTGATTCCCAAACTAGGGGGACTCCCGATACCGAGAAGGCAACTTCATAACTGCCGCTAGCCGTCCGCCACGTGGTTTCGATTTGAGCCAAATCGCGAAAGGCCACTCGGTAGGCGCGGAATTTTCCACGTGGATGGACAAAGGCCATGAAATCGCGAATCGATGGTGGTAATTGGGCCTCATCGACGCGTTGCTCCTTGGATTCGTGATCATCCAATTCCAGGATCTGTGTGCCCTGAGGGTTAAACACTTCCTCGGTAGACTTGCGTTCCACCAGATACACGAGTTGCCAACTCTCCACGGTCTTGATAATAGGACCCGTCATCAGTGATTGTGCTTGTTCGGTGAGCATAGGAGGCGCACATTCTGTGGGGATGGGACGCGTCACACGCAGTATCCTGGCCTGATTGTCTCGATCAACTTGGATTTCCATAGCAGGCCTGAGTTCCCCTTTGTCCGAGACAAACAGCAGTTGTCCAGGAGGACAAGGTGTCGATTGAAGCAGTATCAATAGCATCCACATATTTATCTCCTACCCTAAAGATAAACGCTGATTATGAAATCCTGATGAAGATTCAGAAAATCGCACGCAAAGAGAGGCGGTAGGCCCGTGTCGCTCGTTCTGACTCGAAACTGATTTGTTCCACCTCACTCAAGTCGCGCAATCCTACGAAGCTGGTAATCTTTTCCGTTCGCGAGGCATCGAATATGTTTTTTGCGCTGATGCGCATCGTCCACTTGTCGCCCCACTGCTTTTCAAACACAGCTTCTAAATCGTCTCCAAATTGAATCGAAGCGCGCTCCAGCGCTTCAAGGTCGCTGCTGTTACCCTGAGTCAGGTAGTTCACACCTAAACTCATGTGGTGACGTGGAAAAGCCTGTAAGAACCCCAAATTCATCACGTAGTCGGACTGAAGGTTGATCTGTCGATTCTGGCCAGTGTAAAGATCACGCACTTCGGAATCCTGCCAGGAGAGACTCATAAATACACTGAGGTTGGGTGCATTCAGAGCGTGTAGGGCAGTGCTGGCATCGAAATCGATGCCCCACATGCGGGCGTTTTCACGGTTTTGCGGTTGAAAAAGGGACTCATCCAGTTGGGTCAATTCGATGAGGTTATGGATGTCCCGATAGGTGAATTGGATGCCCAAGAACCCATGTTTCAGGTTGCGTTCCAGGCCGATGTCCGCTCCCCATGCCTGTTCCTGCTCCAGTTGAGGATTCCCGATGGTGGTGTCATCGTCTCGCGGCTCATTGAAGCGTGGATGGGGAACCAGGTCCTGGAAATCGGGGCGTCTGGTGGTGCGGGCCACCGACAGACGCATACTGCCCAGGGAGAGGGGGATTCGAGCATGGAATGATGGGTACCATTGAGTCTGGGTACGATCCCGGTGACTCCAATCAGTCCGCTCGGCTCGAAGTCCCGATTCCAACTGCCAAGTGGGCGTTCGGTAATGGTGGACCAACCATGCATCTACTCGGTCCTCTTTGAGGCGATACACCCCCGCGTCCCCTACCAAAACAGTTTCCTCATCATCTATCTCGTAGTTTTTCAGACCTGAATCTCGAGTTTGGGTATGTACCAAGATGCCTGCTTCAAACTGTTGGTGGCCCCAACTTGGTGATTCCCAGCTGGCTCGGAATGAACTGAGCTTGTGTTTCGTGTCCTCAATATCGAAGGCTTCTTCTTCACGTTCGGACGCGTCGAAGGTGCCGAACGAAGCACGGCGATCCAAATGGGTGTTGCTGGCTGTGACGGCCAGGTCCCATCGGCCGGAATCGTAGCTGGCTTCCCATTGCGCGACCAGTCCCAAGCGAGTTCGGTCCTGTTGCTCTTCGTCGAATTCTCCTTCGTCGAATTCCTGATCAATAAAGTAGGACGAGTTTTCCATGTCGGTGCGATCCGTATGGTGGTAAAAGCCGCGCAGTTTCAGAGATGCGTGATTTGCGTATCGATAAGCCAGATTCAGATTGAGATGTGATTCGTCGGCATCGTGATCGTTGGTCTCGTCCTTGAAAATCTGTTCATCATCGGCAGTTACGATGTCACTTGTTTGGTGTTTGGGATTGTGCCGTTGCTGGTAGGACCCGTGAATGGCCACATCTGTGTTCGACGTGTTGATGTGATGGCTAAAGCTGCCTTGCGGATGTGTTTCGCCATCTGAGTCGGTGGTGTTGAGATTGGTCGTGACTTCTGTGTGACATGCGCCCGGCTGATCCCTGAGCACGATATTGATGACACCCGCTATGCCTTCGGCACTTTGAGTGGCATTCGAGGAACGCACCACTTCAATGCGTTGGACTGCATCGGCAGGAATCCAATTAACGGCCACCGTGCGGTCGTTTCCGCCCGGTATGGGCTGGCCATTAATGAGAATTTGCGTGTAGGCCGGTGGCAATCCGCGCATTTGTGGGTGGTCGAATTCACCTGCATCGGCGTTGCCGGAAATTCCGGGCACCCGTTTCAACATATCTCCAACACTAAATGGTTCGAAGCGTGCAAAATACGCTGCGTCATAGACGAGGACCGTGCCATCACCCTCGGTCATGCGGAAGTCCTGTTGCCGGTAGACAACCGTGAGGTGTTCTTCATGTTGTATTTGGGCCATTAATGGCAGGGCCAATAGAACGGTGACCACGTGCTTCATCGGGACTCCCTTATCCAATCCGTTATGTGCATGATCAACCCCTTAAATGAAGAAAAAATGAAGAAACGATTCATTTAATCTTCATCTTGAGGGGACACCATTCAATCTAGAAGCATTGGCTTCAAACACCAAATGGGTGTAGGTTGATGAGGAGTAACCCATGCGCGTACTTGTAGTGGAAGATTCAGAACGGCTTCGCAAGACTCTGGGAGAAGGGTTGAAACGCGAAGGCTATGGCGTTGATCAGGCGGCTGATGGCGAGGAGGCCTTGGGCTTTCTGCAATCTTATGATTATGACGCCGTGGTGCTGGACCTCATGCTGCCAAAAATGGACGGCATGTCGGTCTTAAAGTCGCTGCGCCGTGAGAAGGGCAAGGCCTTTGTGTTGATTCTGTCAGCAAAGGACAAGTTGGACGACCGCATCAACGGACTGCAGTCCGGAGCGGATGATTACCTGGTGAAGCCTTTCTCGTTTGCGGAGTTGTTGGCACGACTTCAGGCACTCATTCGGCGTAAGTACGATCAGAAATCACCCCAATTCAAGCTGGGCAATGTAGAGGTGAACACCGCACTGCGAACCATTTATGTGAATGAGAAGGAACTCAAACTGACCAAGAGTGAGTTTTCAGTTTTGGAAGTCATGCTCTCTAACCGCGGCCGCGTGATGAGTCGCGAAACGCTGTTTGAACACCTTTACGATGGGTATGTAGATGTCTCCAGTAATGTGATTGATGTGCATGTGTGTTCACTACGCCGTAAACTCAAGGCACGTGGTGCTGCATCGCTGGTGCGCACGAAGCGAGGCTACGGTTATTACATTGAGGCGTAATGGACAAGCCTAACTCCATTCGGCGCACGCTCATGATCTGGTTGGTGGTGGGGCCCGGAATCATTTTGGCGTCGGCCACCTGGCTGGTGGTTCGTCGCACCGATACGCTGGTGCAGGCGCGCTTTGACCGCGAACTCATGACCCGTGCGGAAACGTTCGCCACTTTGACTCAGGTCGAAAATGGGGAAATTGATTTGAGCTTTGCTGACGAACTGATGCTTGAGTATGAACATCCTGAAGGTCCCGCTTACTTTGAGATCTGGTTACCTGAAGGCTTCCTTTTGGAGCGTTCTTATTCCTTGGAGAACCAAAGCCTCAAAGCTTGGGTGCCCGAGGGACTTTCGTCGCCTTCGTTTGTGGACGTGTCGATCAATGGCACCTTGTGTCGGGTCGCGGTGCTTCAGTTCATCCCCGAAAATGAGGATCTTGACCTGGATGCACAACTCCACCCAGCCGATCAGCAGTTGGCAGTAACTGCCATGGTTGCCCTGAGACGCGATGGCCTGGATCAAGATTTGCGACGCCTCCATGGGATTATTGCCAGTGCCATCGGGGGCGCATTCTTGCTGTTACTTGCTTTCAGCTTCTGGCTGGTTACCAAGGGTTTGAGTCCACTTACCGCAATTGCTCAGCGCGTCGCACAGCTCAACCCGGCAAAGCTGGATCGCTCGCTGAAGGTGGCGCGGGTCCCAGCTGAACTGGTGGTGGTGGTCGACCAAATCAATGCGCTACTGGAACGCATCGACCACACCATGAAACGCGAACGCCAATTCACTAGCGACGTGGCCCACGAGTTACGCACACCAATCGCGGAAATGCGGTCTTTGATGGAGGTGGGTTTGCGGTTCAAGGACGACCACGAGTATTTGCAGTCGGTTGCGGCCGATGCAGAACTGTCGGCCATTCAGCTGCAACATATTGTCGATTGCCTGTTGCGCCTCACCCGCAGCGACTCTGGCACTGAACAGGCACGCATGGCCGTGTTGCCGCTTGCACCGTTGGTTGAACGGGTGGTTTTGGCCTGTTCGGACGTGGCCACGCGTCGCGGCATGAGCATGAAAGCAAACATCGACCCAGACGTCTCGGTGGTTGCCGATCACGATCTCTTGCAACTGGTTTTGACCAATCTCATTGGTAATGCGGTGGCCTATGCGGACGAGGGTACCGAAGTCGGAATACGGTGTGAGTCAGATCCCACCGCAACGCGCCTGATCATTGAGAATCAAACATCGGATCTGGATCAGGCTGATCTGCCCCATATGTTCGAACGTTTCTGGCGTAAAGACATTGCGCGCTCTGGAGGCGAACACTCCGGACTGGGTTTGGCACTTGTCTCCGCCTACACCGACCTGATGCGTATGGACATGAAGGTACGGCTCAATGAACCTATTTTCACAGTGACGTTGATGTTTACAGCCTTGGAGGAATCGCAAGGATGAATCAGTCTGAGAAGCTGGCAAGAACCTGGATTGACTGCTGGAATAGGGGCGTACCGGACGAACTACCTCTTATCGACGACTTCCAGCACGAGAGTCCCTTTGGAAAGGTGAGGGGGCGGGACAACTATCTGACTTGGGTGAAGCCACTGGCAGCCAAGAACGTGACTGAGCTCAGGGTCATCCGCACGGTGAGTTCTGGTGATGCATGCGCCATTTGGTTTGAGATGCGCACGGCACAAGGCTGGGTCCCGGTCTGTGATTGGGTCACGACAAAAGATGGCATGATCACCTCGATCCACTCGTTCTACGACGCGTCTGGGCTAACGCAAGAATAGGCCGTGTCGCAGTTTTTGTCTTAGGCGAGCCAGACTTTCAAGAATAAGTTTGAATAAAGTCCGAAAGGAATAGGCTGAATGCATCCTTTTTTGGAAGTTCTAATTCAACGTGGATCCGTCTGCGTTCTGCAAATGCGACCGCTCCGGTTGTTGGATTGGTCGATTTTTTCTGGTAGGACTCCCAATAAAGACCTACGCCGCGTTTTTGCCATGATGGTAAATCGTTAAAATTTATGCGTGAATCGAATAGAAGTTGATTCTTGAAGGCAACTGATTTGCCGGAAAGCTGGTTTGTCGCTTCAGTTTTGCTTTGCCCTTGGTCTCGTAGCAACCAGTAACAGTGCGCATTGAGTGCGTTCCTGTATGCATCCTCATTGCGCCAACGGAAATAATCCACCGCCAGCTTATGACTTGGAAGCTGGATTACGCGGCAGTCGAATATGCCAATGTCTGATAAAAGTAACGAGAATTTGGCGCTGGCTTCAGCGGCCAGAATGGAAATCAACTTCCGCTCTTTTCGGTGGAATCCGTTGTCTTCTAAATGGAACAGAAGTGAAATTTCGTCACTCTGCGTATAGGCGAATATGATCTTGAATCCGCACTGCATTAGGTGTTTAGTGGTTTCGATCATCAAATCTCGAAATCTAATGTCGTATGGAGTCTGGAATTGATGAGTCTCTTTAGTTAGTTTCGTGAAATTACGTCCATCCAATCGAGTGACTATGTGAATACCCGGCAACACGCAGTAGTCGTGGGCTGTTTCATAAATACGCATTTTCTTGTCCAAATCATCGAACTTCATCGATCCACTCCGACACTTCAAATCCTCCATCGCCAAGAGCGACATAGTAGATCTCGTCAAATCCCTCATCGTAACTAGGCTGAGTCAGTTTGTTGTAGGTACCTTTGATGCCCACCTCCGGTATTTTTTGGTCGCGCTTTCTATTTCTAGCCAAACATTCCGCAAGCGATGACCTAAAGTAATAGGCAACCAGTTTGAATCCTGCCTGCTTGAATGGTTTCGTGTAGCGGGCACGCTCGCCAACTGTTGAGTTCGTGTTGTCGATCACGACCGGTTGTTTGCTATCAATGCAAGCTACCATAAGAACGCGTTCGCGATAGCGTGTCTTCAACATATCCATGTTGAGACGAATATGTGTGTCTCGAAACCTCTGCTGGTAGAAAGATGACTTCCCGCTGGCTTGCAATCCAACAAAGATGACGCAAGCCATGATTGCCTAAGACAAAACAATTTGATTTTTTTGGGATTGGAACTACTTGAAGACTCGGGTGAAGAGGGCCTTCATATCTGCCCACGAGGCTTCGTCGGCCTTTTGGTTGTATTCCAGTGGCAGGTTGAATTTGGTGCCAAACTCATTGGCACCCGGGTTGGTGAAACTGTGTTTGGCACCCTCATAGGCGGTGAATGTATAAGTCACGCCCGCATCGGTCATTTCTTTTTTGAAGCCTTCAATATCTTCGGGTGTCACGAAGGGATCGTCTGCGCCATGACACACAAGGACTTCGGCCTTCACTTTGCCTTTTTCTGCAGGCCTGGGTGTGCCTAATGATCCATGAAAACTAACCACGGCCTTCAGGTCAAATCCCGCCCGCGCGCAATTCAGTACAGTCGCGCCCCCAAAACAATAACCGATGGCCGCGATTTTGGTGGGGTCGGTGCGCGGGTGACTGCGTAACAATTCCATGGCCACCCGAAACCGTTCCAGAGCACCGTCGTAGTTGGCGGTCACTTCCTGGACAAATTTCATCGCATCTTCAGGGTGTGAAGCCTGTTTACCTTCGCCATACATATCCACGGCAAGTGCCACGTAACCCAACTCCGCCAGCTTTCGCGCACGCATGCGAGCATATTCGTTATGGCCCCACCACTCATGGACTACCAGTACACCGGGCACAGGATCACTGATGGCGTCATCAAAGGCCAGGTAGCCTTTCATGTTCACGCCGTCACTGGTGTAGGTGAGTTCTGCGGTCTGAATTTCCCCGAATACCAAAGTAGAAACCAACAAGGTGAAAAGGTATTTCATCATTATACTCCTGCTTGCATGGAACGAATTTTTGGGTGCATCACGCGTCGCCACAGAGGTGGGACCAGCGCCAGAGGGATCATGGAAGCATAGCCTGCTGGTAATTGGGGACTGTGGGGCATGTGACGTAGTGTTTGGTAGGGTCTCAGTGGGTTCGCGTGGTGATCGGCATGGCGCTGAAGCTGAAAGAGCAAGAGGCTGCTGATCATGGGTGTCGCGTTCCAACTATGTTGAGGCGTCACTTTTTCGTATCGCCCATCCGCTCCCTTGCTGCGGGACAACCCATAGTGCTCAATGTAATTGATGATCTCTAGTAGCAGCACTGCAATGGTGGCCTGGATGTAAAAAAGACCCACGGCCTTCCAGCCGCCCATGAGTCCTAGGGTCAGGGCCAATACCTGTGGAAGCACCGCGTACCACAACATGGCGTTTCGATGCCCGAATAATCGCAACCCGCTCTTTTTCAGGCGTTTCGTTTCCAAGCGCCAGGCGCTTAACCAGCCACCCACAAGTGTTCGTGGCAGGAAGCGGTAGAGCGATTCACCAAAACGGGCGGATGCGGGGTCCTCCAATGTGGCGACATGAGCATGATGGCCCTTGTTATGTTCGATAAAGAAATGCATGTAGTTCACGTGCCACAACAAGAACTGGCTCAGCCACTGATCCAAGCGCCTGCTCTTGTGTCCCAATTCATGGGCCACAGTGATGCCTACACCCCCTGTCACCAAGCCCAAAGAAATGGCAAACCACCACCATTGCGAACCCGTCAAGTTACTCGCTTGCCACACGGCCCAAATGATCAACGCACCTTGGAAAAGCGCATAAAGGCGTGGCACCCATGCGTGGAATCGACTGTTCTTAAAGGACTTGTAGTGATCTTCGTTGGGGTTTACCGGGTCATCACCCGACACGAGGTCAAGCAGGGGGATACCCACAAACACAAACAGGGGCACCACCAACCAACTCCAGGTCCACTGAGTCGAAAGCACCAACAGCAGAGGTAATGAAAAAGCTGCCAAATAACTCCATCGCCGCATCGCGTCACCACTTTGTTTTTTGGCATCTTAACACGACCAAGTCTCCTTGTTTTATGAAGAACTTTCGGTGATTTGTCTTGGCGAAAGCGCGTGATTCCGCTATGTATGGAGCGATGTTTTTTTTGAGGTGGCTCGCTTGACTTTGTTTATTTGCTGTTTATGGGCAGTCTCTGACTGGCAAAAAAAGGTGGATCCCGCACTGGACTGGGATGCTCATGAATTTGTGGTGGTGCTGGCAGAACAGGCCAATTTGCAGCAGGCCAAAAATCACGTTGGCAAAGTAGCGCGTGGCACTTGGGTTTTTGATCAGCTTCGTCGGATAGCCGATCAGTCGCAACCTGCCGTGATCGACGATCTGGACGCCATGGGCGTGACCTATCGGCGGTATTGGATTGTGAACATGATCCATGTCACAGGTGCGGATCGCGACATGATGATCAATCTCGCACAGCGAGGGGACGTGGCACGTGTCATAGCCAACCCTACGATTCGTGCAGCCTACGGAGTGCCTGAAGCCTCGGATCGCCGCAAAACCGGTGTGGAATGGAATATCGAACACGTAGGCGCGACCCAGGTATGGGACATGGGATTTAGAGGTGCGGGCGTCGTTGTGGCCGGCCAGGACACGGGCTATCAATGGGAGAACAGTTACTTACAGAAACAGTATCGCGGATTCAATGGCGAAGGGGAGCCAGACCACAACTACAACTGGCACGATTCCATCCACTCAGGCGGCGGGATCTGTGGATCGAACGCCAAAGCACCCTGCGATGACCATGGCCACGGCACCCATACCATGGGTACGGTGCTCGGTTCACTGGATGGGGATATGCTGGGCATGGCACCGGACGCTACGTGGATGGGTTGCCGCAATATGGACCAAGGAAATGGCACGCCCATGACCTATTCGGAATGTTTCGAGTTCTTTGTGGCACCTACTGATGGGAACGGTGAAAACCCAGATCCTTCGCGCTCGCCCCATGTGATCGTCAATTCGTGGACCTGCCCACCCAGTGAAGGCTGTGGTGATCCCGAAATCATGCGAATGGTGGTCGAAAACACCCGAGCCGCAGGAATATTAGTGGCTGTAGCAGCCGGAAATGCAGGTCCGGGTTGCAGCACCATTGAGGATCCTACGCCCATCTACGACGCGGTTTTTACGGTGGGCGCCAGCGATAACAGGGACCAGTTAGCCAACTTCAGTAGTCGTGGACCCGTCACCCGAGACGGCAGCAACCGCATGAAGCCCGATATCGTTGCACCGGGTGCCGGTATCAGGTCGTGCTTGCCGAATGGCGCTACGGCTTCCTGGAACGGGACCAGTATGGCGACGCCCCATGTAGGTGGTCTGGTGGCGTTGATGATTTCCGCCAATCCCGTACTTGCCGGTCAGGTTGAAGTGATTGAGAACATGATTCGCGAGACGGCGTTACCGCTGACCATGGGGGGGTCTTGCGGCGGTTTCTCCGGGTCTTCGGTACCCAATCCCTTTTTTGGCTATGGTCGTATTGATGCACGAGCTGCGGTGGAAGCCGCGCTTGCCTACCATGCGATCCCGAGCCGGGAGACGATCAATCAAAACCACGAGGAACTGATTCACCATGCCTGGTGTTTGGATGCCCGTGAATCCGATCAGTTGATCATGGTGAGTGTGCCCGGCTCTTCAAATACGTTGCTGCTCACAGCCTATGCAACGGACGGCACCATCATAGGACACGGTGGGTTCTCTATCAAGGCAGTGGAAACGCTGTCGCTGACCGCATTACTGCAGAGAATTGGTTATGCGGGCGATGGAGATCGGTTGGCGTTGCGGATCTCCGCTTCTTTACCGATTGAAGTGATTCAAATAAAACGTGGGGAGGGAACTCTTGACGCACTCAAGAGTACCTATCAATTAGAGCAGGCTGCCTACATCCCACACATTGCCGCCAATGAACAATGGGACACGCAGTTGGCCTTTTTCCAGTATGGCACCAGCCAGCAGTCGGTTTTTGAAACCCAATTTGGGGATGTACCTCTCAAAGCGTTTGCCGCGCCCGATGCCAGCGAATCCATCGATGTCAAGAGTCAGTTTGCTGAGCAAGCGGCACTGGTTAAGAACGGCGTCGTCAAATCAGCCGAACATCAATTGGCGGGGTCCTTCCAATTTGGGTTAACACCTTCCTTCGGTAGCTCGGCATCGGCCACGTCTCAGTCGGTAATCCCTGCGCAAAGCTATTGGATCGGACACGTTACACCCAAAGAATCGCTTCAGTGGTTTACGGGCATTGCCATTTCCAACTTCAACGATCAAGCGGTTCAGGTGCACTTTGAACCTTGGGACGAGGTCTCCCTACCTTCGTTTACTTGGGATCTTGAGCCGCATGGGCACCGCGCCCAATCTACGCGCGATATGGCGCTCACTGGCGATCCCACCCGTTTTCGCATCACCGCGGATGGTCCTATTGCTGTGACCCACCTTTTTGGCACGCTTGATTGGCAGGAACTCTGTGCATTGCCCGCAGTACCCGATCCCGGTTGGACGTCCGATGCAGGATACGATTTGATCCATGCCTTTCCACTGGCACCCGAACTTGAATTGGCGGGACAGTACATGGCGTACTTCGTGACCAATCCCAGTGAACTCGTCGTCGAGTATGAGGTGGAAGCATTTGCTGGCAATGGGAAAATTGAGTATCTGACGGGTAGCCTGCAACCTTACGAGCGGCGTATTGGGACTGAGTGGCTGCCCGGCAACCGTTTGAGCACCGGAGAGCCGGTCGTGGTCTATTATCTCCATTCGGAAAATCCATTGTTGGCAGCCGTATTGATGGGTAGTCACGAATTGGGCCTGTTAGGAGGTTGTGAAGCACCGGAAATCGGCGAAGTCAGGGCGTTACAGGTGTCAATAGACAATCAACAAGTGAACCTGTCTGGAATATTCGAACACCGGCTCGTTTCCGTTGAGCTGTTTGCCACGCAGTGGCGCGAGCTGGAATTGGAAACGGGCAACACGATACACCAGAGCTGGACTTTGGCAGAGGAAGAGATAGGCATGCCGCTTCAATTGCGTTTGACGGATGAATTGGGACAACAACGCGTCTTGACACTCAGGTGATCAAAAGACCTCTTCCCAAGGCGGTCTGGCTGTTTGGCGCCGTCTCGCTGCTGAATGATGCAGCCAGCGAGATGGTGACGCCGCTGATACCGGTGTTGGTTACTTCCGTGCTTGCCGCCAGCCCTACTGTTTTGGGCTTTATCGAGGGACTCGCCGAAGCGACAGCCAGCGTTTTGAAATACGTGGCCGGACGCTGGGTGGATCGCGGTGCCTCGCCAAAAGCCATGATCCTTGGCGGGTATGGCTTTTCAAATCTCTTACGACCAGTGATGGGTCTGGTCCATGCCTGGCCCTTGGTGGCCGCGCTCCGATTTGGAGATCGGATTGGCAAAGGACTGCGCACGGCACCCAGAGATGCGTGGATCAGTGCATCGGTCGATGCGGATCAGAGGGGTAGGGCCTTTGGCGTTCACCGCGCTGCTGATCACTTAGGTGCCTTTTTGGGACCGATTGCCGCATTTGCTCTCCTATCAATCGGCTGGGACGTGCAACAGGTATTTGTGATCTCTTGCATCCCGGGCTTTTTGTTGATTCTGTTGTTGGGGGTGGCTCTCAGCCGCATCGGTGTGCCCGAGTTCGCCAAACGGGGTCCTGTAGCACCGGCCAGTTATTCGAGCCGGTTGAAGAAGCTGATGTGGGCCCTGATCATGGTCACTGCCGGTTCGGTTCCTGATGCATTCCTGGTTCTTTACGCCCAGGAGGCAGGAGTCGCAGTAGCCTACATTCCGCTGTTGTGGGCAGCGGCCCATTTGGTGAAGGCATGGATGGTGGCGAAAGTGGGCGCTTGGTCCGATACCTGGGGTCGAAACCCCGTTTTGCGTATGTGTTGGTTAGCAAGGATTGCGGTTCTAATGCTGCTGATGATTGGGAATACAGCAGAATGGTCGGTGTGGGTCTTGTTCGTCGTCTACCTGGCTGTTTCCGGCTCCACCGAAAGTGTGGAAAGAGCCATGGTGGGTGATCTGGCTCGGGCCGATATGAAGGCATCGTCGTTTGGTTTGTTCCACATGTCTACCGGGTTGGCTGCACTACCCGGTGCGGTACTTTTCGGCTGGGTTTGGCAAACCTATGGTATGGCAACGGCTGTTGTCATGGCGGCCCTGTTCACTTTAACGGGAACGCTGCTGTTGCAGCGACTGTTGCGTTCCTAACGCACCGGCGTTTCAGCCGTGATTCGACGGGAATAGTCTACGAAAACTTCCACGGCGAATTCGCCTTCTGCGGTAGCTATTTGGTTTGTCTGATGGATATCGAGTTCCAGGTAGCAATCAACGGCTGTATGCGGGGAAACGTAACGTACACCGGTCACTTCGCCCTGTACCGTACCTATCCCGCCTTGGGCTATGGTCCCCGTAAAAGAACCCTCCAGATTGATGGCAATGACGGGTTTCCCTTCAAAGTCACCCTCGCCGGAGACCTGTTGTTTGAGCGTGTAGATTTGATCCACAACGCTGCCCGCCATTTCAATGGACATGGGGACGTCTCGTATCCATGTCTCCTCGGCCTTCACAGGTAAGTCTGGGTTCAACGCCATGTTGCCGTAGTTCAGGTACATCTGTTTCAGGGTTCTGAATGCGGTGATCCCGGTTTCAGGTAGGTTTTCTGGGGTTTCTACCTCCAGAATCTCCGCGCGGGGGGTCATCTTCACGTGGATGGGAATGCCAACCAATCCCCCCAAATCATACATATCCGGCACCGCCGATGGAGCATTGTGACTTGAATCCAAAATGGTGACTTCTACGGTGAATACGCCTTGATCATCCACATGAATAATGGATTCGCGGTAGTTGGTCTCCACGGTATATGAGAACGCACCACCGGGTAAGGTTGGAGAATGAACCTCCACCTTTTGGTATTCCTTGATATGCCACACATCTTCCACACCGAACTTCGGATTGAGATCGTAGGTGACGTCATCCGCCGGGATGAAAGCCAAGCACCACAAAAACAACATGGTTATTTGCTCCATGACTCCATACTCGTCTATAACATAAATCGAATGGGTCATTTTTGCCAGCCCGCAGCAAACCATTCACCCAAACTGAAAGCTGATGTGCGTCATATTGCTGTTTGGCATCGCGTCACTAGGATGAGTTCCACTAAGGGGGCACGAATGTACGAACTTACGGTGACGCGCGACTTCTCCGCTGCACATTTCCTACGCAACTATCATGGCAAATGCGAACGCCTGCACGGCCACAATTGGAAAGTCAGGTTGGTTGTTCGCGGATCGCAGCTGGATGCTGCAGGGATGGTGGTGGACTTTGGCGTCATGAAACGCATGCTCGATCAAGTACTACAAACGCTTGACCACAGGTGTCTGAATGAATTGGCGGCATTCTCAGAACTAAGCCCGAGTTGTGAGAACCTTGCGCGGTACGTGTTTGACGAATGTACCCAGCACCTCGCGGCAGGAAAATATCTGACTCCGGCCAGGGTTGAAGTCTTTGAAACCGAAACCAATAAGGTGGCTTATTGGCAGTGATCAGTCAGGATCCTGGTCGCCGAAGAAAAGGGTCCACAAGGCGCGGCTACTCTTTTTAGCCACAGACTGGGTGGTTTGCGTGAGCACGTCGCCATTGACTGCAGAAACAATGGCCTCCTTGAATCCTTCGCGCACTTCGGCCCTAAACTCGGGCAGCACTTCCTCGGCCGCTTTCAGAACACCCTGTTCTACGCGTGCCTCAAAGGTATTGGCGATTTCCTCCAGTTCTCTGTCTAGCAAACTGCGCATGGACGCCAGATGCCGGCGTAGTAGGTAACGCACGGCCAAGTAGACGCCCAACAACGTGAGCAGACTGGAAAGAACAGCCGTAGCAACAATGGTCACGAACAAGGACACCTCGTAATCCTCATTCTGAGTGAGTCATGTTGTAATGTCAAAAACCAATCTCAACCAGAGGTGGCGGCATGATCCTGCCCTATTCCGAGGCAAGCGAGCGCAACAAAGCGCCCATAGGCGAAGTGTTAAGGTCACTCATCCCAGCCGAACCCTTCCGGGTCTTGGAGATTGGGAGTGGGACCGGTCAACATGCGGTCTATTTTGGCCACCTATTTCCCCAAGTAATTTGGCAGACCAGCGATGTGACAGAGAATCATCTGGTGATCGGCGCAAGAATCGCCGAGTCTCGGCTGGCCAATGTGCTGCCCCCGCTTGACCTGGACGTGGATGCGGCTTGGCCATCGGCCGCCTATGATCTGGTGTTCAGCGCCAATACGGCCCACATCATGTCCTGGCCGCAGGTACAGGCCATGTTCCGAGGGGTAGCGGGTGTATTGCAGGCCGATGGCTGTTTCGTCCTTTACGGTCCCTTCAATCGCAATGGGGCGTTCACATCCGAGAGTAACAGGCGATTCGATGCGTCTTTGAGGGCATCCGTACCCCATCGCGGCATTCGTGATCTGGCCGACATTACTCGAGAAGCCGAAAAGAATGGGATGAACCTTTACAAAACGTGCCCGATGCCTGCAAACAATATGTGTCTGATTCTAAATAAGTTGGGCTGATTCTCAAAAAATATAGAAACGTTTTTGAAAAAAGTTCTTTACATAAACTTTACGTTGAATTAGATTGCAATTGTTCCATCCCAAATAGGTTTTATGTTCTGCGCTCCGGGGAGACGTGCGTCTACTCTCACGTGTGGTGCGCCGGACCATACCAACACTTCAGGAGGGCCAAGCCCGTGCACCGTTTCGCCTCTTTGCTTTCACTGTTAGCGGTCGTGGCATTTGCCAGTGAGCCGTATCAGTCGACGACTTACCATCAGGATCTGCAGCGTGCAGACCAAATCAAATTGGACATCATCAAGCCCACCGCCTTAGCGATTCATAAAGACGCAACGGCGTTGGAAATTGCCGAGACTTTCATGGCCAGCCAAATGGACCGTTACGGGCTTGAGTCATTGGATGCGTTTTCGGTCATTCGAGTTCAAGAAAGCCTGATGGGCACGCATATCCATTTCGGACAAAAACTTAATGGTTATCCCATTCATCGCGCCGAATTCATTGTGTCGGTGAATCACAACAATGAAGTGTTCATGGTGTACAACAATACTTACCGCGTCTTGCGCGGCAAGAACGTGAATCCCCCTGAAGTGTTTTTGAATTGGGATGATGCCTATGACGTAGCTTGGGAAGACCTGCGCGTTCATGGCGACCTGACGGCCTACCCCCAAGCCGAATTGGTTTATCTGCCCGAAGGCGACAGCTTCCGCCTGGTGTATCTGGTACGAACGGCAGTAGAAGCGCCATTCGGTTATTGGCAGCACACGATTGATGCCATTAACGGTGAGGTATTAGACGTGGTTGAGACATCCATCGACCGCAACGCCCGCGATGATTTTGATTTCGCCAGTTACGAAGGCCCGGTTGAAAATCGAGCCGCGGCCATTTCGCGATTCGAAGCGAAGATGGCCTCCGATATGAATAAAGTATCTGCGGTCGCTGCCACCGGTTCCGGTAAGGTCTTCGACCCAGACCCGGTGACGACTCTGCAGAACGACACGTTGGAAGACAACTCGCCTGCCTCGTCCTTCACTGCTGCCTATTTCACACGATCGCTTTTGGATATCTCGCTCAGCAGCGGGACCTATCGATTAAATGGACCCTGGGTCACCATTTCAAATTTCGAATCGCCCAACACTTCGCCTTCCACGACCACGAATGGCAGTTGGACCGCTTCGCGAGGCAATAACGCTTTTAACGACGCCATGACGTACTTCCATGTCGATCAGAGCCAGCGCTACATGCAGTCGCTGGGCTTCTCTGGATCTACGGGCATTCAGTACAACTCGATTGTCGTCGATACCGATGGTGCCAACGGCGACGATAACTCCTACTTCCAACCAGCCTCCAACCGCATGGCATTTGGACACGGTTGTGTGGACGACAACGAAGATGCCTTTGTGATTCTGCACGAGTACGGTCATGCGATCCACCACAGTATCAACAACAATTGGTCCGGCGGTGATACCGGCGGCATGGGTGAGGGCTTTGGTGATTACTGGGCCGGTTCTTATCGATACAGCACGCCCAACGGTGCCAGCTTCCATCCCGAATGGGCGTTCCCCTTTGATGGCCACAACAATTGTTGGGGCGGTCGTAACATGAACAAGACCAACTACCAGTATGTTCACAGCAACACCTATGGCGCACACGCCACCGTGGGTGGCGTCTATTCAGACGAGTTGTGGTCTACACCCTTGTTCCAATCAATGGTCACTCTGCGAGGCCAAGGTGTGCCGCGTTCTGAAATCGACCGCATTGTGTTGCAGGCCCATTTTGGTTTGGGTTCCGGCCTGAAGATGCGCGATATGGCGAACGCCATTGTCTCAACGGCCCAGTCGCTGTATCCCAGCGGAAACCATGCCGCAGTTTTTCAACAAAAGTTCGAAGCACAGAGCATTCTCACAGGATCGCCTCCGCCTCCTCCGCCCACATCTGTGCTTCAGAACGGTGTGCCAGTTGCCAATCTGGGTGCAGCTCAGGGTTCTTCAACCTATTTCACCCTGGCTGTTCCCAGTGGCGCCTCAAACCTGAGCTTCACGCTCAGTGGTGGTTCCGGCGATGCCGATTTATATGTCCGCCGCAATAGCCAACCGACCACTTCCACTTATGACTACCGTTCCTGGAACGGTTCCAATAACGAATCGATCAGTGTTCCTTCGCCTACCAGCGGGACCTATCACGTGCTGATCTACGGGTATGCCACGTACTCCGGTGCAACCTTAACAGCCAGCTATCAAACCAGCAGCAACCAGGCGCCCAACGCGTCATTCACGTCCAGCGTCAACGGGTTGACGGTCAATCTGACCGACACCAGTACGGACGATGGTTCGATTTCGTCTTGGTCCTGGAACTTCGGTGATGGCACGACGTCGTCACAACGTAACCCCAGCAAGACCTACAGCTCTGGTGGCACCTACACGATCACGTTGACGGTCACCGATAATGGTGGCTTGACAGACTCTGCTTCGAGCAATGTCACCGTGACTGCACCCAACATTCCGCCTACCGCAAGTTTCACACAAAGCATCAATAATCTGAGTGTGAACTTCACCAGCACCAGTACGGATCAGGACGGAACCATTACTTCCCACTCGTGGAACTTCGGTGACGGGTCTACCAGCAGCAGCACCAATCCTTCCCGTACCTATGCATCGGCAGGCACCTACACGGTTAGCCTAACGGTCACCGACAACGGCGGCCTGTCCAACACGACCTCCAAATCCATTACGGTGACAGCACCGCCCACAGGTAACGTCCTGCAAAACGGTGTGGGTGTAGCTGTGAGTGGGGCACAAGGCTCCTCCACTTACTACACCATCAGTGTGCCAGCGGGTGCCTCGAACCTAGCGTTCAACATGAGCGGTGGTTCTGGTGACGCGGACCTGTACGTGAAGTTCGGCAGCCAACCGACGACTTCGAGTTTTGATTACCGTTCTTGGAACGGTTCCAACAACGAGTCCATCAGCGTGTCTAGCGCATCTGCGGGTACCTATCATGTCCTCGTCTATGGCTACGCCGCTTATTCCGGTGCAACTCTAACCGCCAGTTACACAACCGGTGGCGGCGGACCCACGACACGGACAGAGACAGGTACCGTGGGTGGCCGCAAGAGTGTGTACTACGACGTCACAGTCTCAGGTGGCACCATCAGTTTGAATTGCACCTGGACGCCCACAAGTCGTGACCTTGACTTGTATATCTACAATCCCAGCGGAACACGTGTGGCCAGCGCTACTAGCACCAGCCATCCCGAAACGCTCACCTACAACACCAACGGTGTGGCAGGTACCTATCGCGTCCGGGTCTATGACTATTCAAGTAGCTCGGCCAGTTATACGCTGACCATGACCTATCAACCCTAACGGACGGTCGCGACCACGACCGCTTATGAAGGGGCGGGCTTAGGCCCGCCCCCTTTTTTTAGTGGCGGCCCCACAGCTCGACTATTGCCTTGCCTTTCAAGTTCTTCTTGTTGGATTTGTACTTGAACACGACTTTCTTAATGGTGCGATCGTCGCCGACCAGGTCAATCACTCGGGATTCACTGCCCGCGGCAATGAAATCTTTTAGGGCCACATCCTGAACACTGCCGTTGGCGAAGTGAACTTTGACATCCAGAAACTGAATCCCGTTTTTGCGGACTTTGATCTTGATCTTGTCGAAGGTACCATCATGGGCCCCCACGGTAATGGTGTCGAATTCGGCGTGCATTTTCACGGTCCGGGCACCGAGTTTTTCCCAATCACCAGCAAATAGTGTGGTGGAAAGAAGGGTGATGACGATGACGCGAGTAAACATGTGATGACTCCTTATGGGTTTCTGACCCAAGCTCTGGGTCTGTCGACCAAATGGACAGGAAACCTGTACTTTGGGTTTGACTTGATTTCTGTCAATGTAAGCCCGCTCACACTTTGGCCGCAACACCCAAGGTGTTTTCCCTTCGATCAACCGTCTGTTCCATGCAGGAAGCTCTTGCGGGACAGCGACTTGAGCAGTATGTTAGGAGAACTAAAGCCACCCATAATGAAATCAAACGATGGAAGAGTGCATGTCCTATTCGCAGATCGGTAAGTACGAAATTGTTGAGGAAATAGGACACGGTGGCATGGGCTACGTTTACAAGGCCTTTGATCCCATCATTGAACGGACCGTAGCTATTAAGGTGGTGTCCGAACACATCCTCGACCAGGAGGAAATGAAGCAGCGCTTTTATCGCGAGGCCAAGTCCGCAGGCCGTTTGTCCCATCCCAATATCACCATCGTCCATGATGTCGGTGAAATAGATGGGCGACCCTACATCGTGATGGAATATCTGGGCGGCACGGACATGAAGGTGATGATCAAGGAGGAACAGCAGGTTCCCCTTGAGCGCAAAATTGATTATGGGATTCAAATCGCCCGGGCTCTGGATTACGCCCATAACAATAAGCTTGTGCATCGGGATATCAAACCTGAAAACGTCAAGGTATTGGAAAACGGACGGGTCAAAATCATGGACTTTGGGATCGCAAAACCCGAGTCTAGTGACCTGACCGAACAAGGCACTATGCTGGGTACGCCGTCCTACATGTCGCCCGAGCAAGTACGCGGTTTAGAAGTGGACCGTCGGAGCGATATTTTCTCTTTTGGCGTTCTGCTTCAGGAACTACTGAGCTACAAAAAACCATTTAGCGGTAACTCCACAACCACCGTCATCTACAAAATCGTCCACGAAGAACCAGAGCCGGTCGATATTCCAGAAGTTGACGAAACCTTAAGCGAAGCCATTCAACATATATTGACGCGTTGTCTTCAGAAGGACCCCGATCGGAGATACTCCAGTTGTGCGGATCTGATTGCTGACTTGGAGGCATTAATTGTGGATTGGGGGTTGGAAGTGACCTCCGATATCACCAACCCGTCACTCAGAAGAAAGACCGGCACCTTCACCAAGTCCCAAACCCATCCATTACAAATACAAGCCGATCTAGAACGAACCATTGCTCAAAAGCGAAAGATCGGCTGGTTGGTATGGACCCTTGCGCTTGTGTTGGTGCTCACCGTGATTGGCGTCGCCTTCTACAAGAGTAAGCCTCCCGAACCAATACCTGTTGAACCAACTCCATTGGTGCAAGTCACACCAAGTGTGGGTTTGGACGAGGTGTTATTGGTTAAATCTCAGATGTTGGATGCCAAAGCCGCGGCCTCTATTGCAGGTGCCACTGGCTCCGGTGCCATGGCAGAAGGCGAGAAGGCGCAAGCTGAGGCCGAATCCGCCCTGGAGCGCCAGGAATTTGAATTGGCTGTAAAACAGTTTCAGTTGGCTACTGACCAATACAATGTGGCGCTTACAGAAAAGCAAGCGGAAAGGGAACCCGAACCGCAGCAACCCGCTGAAACGGATAACAAAGACCCCCTGGAAGGTCTGCGTGTTCAAGTGCAACGTCAACAACGAACCGCTCAAAAGGCCCGTGAAGGTGCAGTCCAAGCATCAGCGGAAAAATGGGCCGACGAGTCCTGGCGTAAAGCCGAAGATGATTTTCGTCATGCATCAACCGCCGCAGTCTCAGGAGAAAAGGCGGAATTGTCTCGTGCCGTTTCGCTGTATGAGCAGGCAACCACCGGTTATCGCAAAGCCGCTCAATCAGCCATAGCCAACGCGGCGGCCCATGAGTCCGCTGTGAAAGCCAAGTTGAGTGCTGAAAAGGCTCGCGCCAAATTGGAAGGGGTGCCCGCTGATCAATTGGAGCAGGCTGATATGCTTTTTGACAAGGGCGAATCGGGCATATCGCAGGGTACCTATGGCGCTGCAGAGAAGAACTTTCGATTAGCCTTGAACGCTTACGAGCAAGTAGCTTCGAGTCGCATGATGTCGGCTCAAGCCAATGCAGCCGCTAAGCGCAGCGCTGCCCAACAGGCAAAAGCCCAGGCAGCAGGTGTGACCGCAGAAGACGGCGACGATGCATTTCAATTAGCCGAAAAGGCCTGGCAATCTGGCGACTTTGAGGCAGCAGCGAAGCAATTCGATATCGCCACTGCTGCTTACCAATCGTCAGTTGCCGCCGCCAAGTCGGCAGGCGATCAGGACAAAGAACAAATCGAACAGTTCGTGCAATCGTATGTCCGGTATCTTGAAAACGAAGATCTGGCTGAACTCACGCGTCTTCTGGGCTGGAGCAGTGATGAATCAAAGAGCTGGCAGCAGTTTTTTGATTTTGCGATTTCCATCAAGTCTGAAAAACCACAAGCAGCCATCTCGATCCAAGGTGATCGTGCGACGGTGCAGTTCCCCTTGACCATTAGCTACGAGAATTCATCCACCGGTAAGCGTGACAAGCGCGACATGACCATCAACTGGTCGCTGGCGCGAGCGGATGGCCAGTGGCGCATTGTTTCAAATTGAGGAGGCCGAAATTGACGAAACGAGGAACGCTGGCAGCGCTGATACTCCTGATCGCCGCACACGGATTTGCGCAAATGGATACGGTGTTTGAGGATATATTCACCCGAATCCTCATTACCGAACTTCAGTTGAGTCCCGGTGCCCACGCGAACCATTTCGTGATGGCGGCAGAGGAAGCTAATTCGGAACTGACACCGGCATTGAACAGTCTGATTGCAAGCCAGGTTTCGTCCTTTCCCGCGGCATCGACTGCGGTGGGCGTGACCTTCGATTTTTCAAGTGGCCAGCCAGTTAAGGTGACCGACAGTCAGGGCCCAGTTTTTGGTGAGATTGCCGACACCTTGGGGAAAGGGAAGCTGAGCGTGGGCATTACCCACAACGAACTCAGTTTGGACCGACTCCGCGGGGTTTCAACACGTGATGTCCGGTTCACGTTTACCCATGTGGATGTAACCGGAGATGGATTGTTGGGCGAGAGCCCCAACGAAAGTGACACGATTGATGTGCTTCTGGATCTGGACCTGAACGCATCGATTACAGCCTTGTATGCATCCTACGGTCTCACGCCAAATTTGGATGTTGGGGTGGCGATTCCTTTTGTGTCGGTCTCAATGGATGGCATTGCCCAGGCCACCATTAACAGTTACACATTTGCGTTTCTAGGTACGGCCAACCACAATTTCAACAACGACCCCACCAATCCTCAGCTGCAAACCACCGTCCCCTACTCCGAAAGTGCCAGTGGCATTGGAGATGTGGCGCTCAAACTGAAAATGGCGTTCCTCAGAGGTGGGAATTGGGACCTGGCCATGGGCGTCGATGTACGTCTATCCACAGGCGACGAGTCGGATTTCCTTGGGACGGGAGATACCAACATACGTTTTGCTGAGTTGCTGTCTCGACGTTTTGGCGATTTCAGACCGCACGTAAATGTAGCCTATGAATGGCGCGGCGCAGACCTGGATGCGGACGAACTCGAATTCGCTGTAGGGTTCGATCACAAAGCCACCAGCAAGATCACTATTGCCGCCGATTTTATGGGTAGCTTCGACGTGGATGACAGTGAATCCATTCAGCTATTCCCCGGGTCGGTGACGATAACAGATCACGGCACCAGCGGCGTGGTGGTTCGGCATGTGGATCGTTCTAACGTGCCAGAACGCAGTAATGACGATGTCATGGACGGCTCGTTTGGCATTCGCTATGCCCCAAAAGATAACTGGTCAATTGTGGCCAATTTACTCGTTCCTCTGAACGATGGGGGCTTGCGCTCCAAAGTCGTGCCAACGATTGGGGTAAGCGCTCAGTTCTAAGGTTCTTCGTTCAACTTGTTGAGTGCGTTGATGGCTGCTTGGTGATCGGGTTGCAGGGTGATGGACTGTAGCCAGTAACGTTCGGCCGAATTGAGGTCGTCCATGTTTTGCGCCACCATACCGCGGTAGTACCAGGCATCTGCCAAGGTGGGGTTGATGGAAATCAGATCGTCCAATACCGATGCCGCGTCTTCCCATTCACCCATACCCGCCCACAACATCGCAAGGTTCATCCTGGGCGTGGGAAACGTGGGATTGAGCTCGATGGCTTGTTCAAAGCAGTGTACAGCTCGGTCAAAGTCCTGTCTGGCCTGAGCAACATAGCCGGCGTTGTTCCAGGCACTTGGATCACCTGGGTAGATCTTCAATCCGTCTTGAATCGCCGCCTCGGCTTCGATGAGGTCACCACGTGCCAGCAGGATGCTGCCGATGTTGAAATGTGCTTCGTAATAGTTGGGGTCCAGCTTAAGCGTTGCCTGAAAAAAGGGAAGGGCTTCTTGGATCTTACCCAAGGTCAGCAGAATAGATCCTTGATTGTGAATGGCAGCCGGCCAATCGGGTCGAATTTTTCGGGCCTTTTCTGTGAGTTGCATGGCCTCAATCAGGCTGCCTTTTGTACCAAGCGCCAAAGCCAGGTCCAATAACGCCTGCGCATCTTCGGGGTTCCGCTCAAGTTGCGCGTAGATTCCCGCTATGCGGGTATCTGTGTGTTTGGCTGTGGCTGCTCGATCAAGAATTTGTTGGTCACTGACCCTTTCATGCAAGAACTGAATCCGCATGTCACAAATCTCGTCAGAAGCATAAGGGCCAAGTGGCACATCAATAGGTGGCTGGTGGGCGTTGCTCGTGTATCGGCCGGAAGGGTCGAAGATGGCCTTCAACGTCAACACCGTACCTGCTTCCAAGGGGAGTGGCGAGACCAACGTGTATGGCTCTTGCCAATTCAAATTCCAATCCAGGTGAAGCAAATCAATCACTGCTCCATTAGGTGTCAAGGCGTTCAACTCGATTCTCTTTACGAGATAACGGGCTCGAGGCAGAAATGCGGCGATTCTGGTGTGAACCGGTAGCTCAAAGCGATCTTCCACAACAACGTCGCGTTGCTCGGCAGGGATGGTCAGCGACTGCGTGCCCATGCGTAGGATCGTAGGTGACACGGCCGGCGCATGGTCCGTCAGCTTCAATTGAACCTTGAAACCAACAGGTTCAGGCTGACCACTGGGCAGCAAATGGAGTTGAATGACCATGTCGGTCCCGGGCACCAACTTCCATGCCGAGTCTTCAGTGAATCGCTTTGGCTTTATGCCCGGTGTCCACCCCAAGAATAGACCATCAGGGTCCATGGCATTGGATCGGGGATCCATGCCCGAGAAACCAGGTTCCGGATCTTCATCGGCTAGGCGTTGAGACGCCTTGGTTCGGTCGATCCAAATCGTGGCATGTTGGACCACTTTGGGATTTTTCGGGACAAATGTGACTGTGGAAACCCAACTGATTTCAGATACAGGAAGCGGTATGACGAAATTGCGAATCACATCGCGACCCTCGGCTGGAAGTATATAGGTCTCGGCCATTTCGAACTCAAGATCTGGAGGCCCAGAAGTATGCAGCGGGGGCTCATACATCACTTCGCCTTCACCACGTTGCGCGCCACCATGCACCCATTTCTGGATCGTTTCGATTTCGGTTGGCGACAACGAACGATCTTCAACAAAAGCCACCGACCCCGGTTCAGGCAGCCAAGGCGGCATGGATCCCGATAAAGTCACATCGGCAATCTCTTGGGCATGTTTGGCGACATCTTCATAGCGCTGCAATTGGAAAGTTTGGGGTTCCATTTCATTGTGACAAGGCGTGCATGAACTGTAAATGATGGGTGCGACGTCTTCAGTGAAGGTGGGTACGCGATTGGTGCCGCAGCCCACCAACCCATAGATGACTCCCAACGTCGCGAACAGTAGCCAGGAACTCGTGCAAACGCGCAAGGCCTAATGGGGTCCTTGTTCAGATCGGATCAGTGCCGATAATTCGATCTCAATGATCGCCGCTTCTTCGTCTGTATAAGTCGCGAGCCGGATGGTTCTGATGAATGTCATTTCAGACACATCTCCTTCGAACTGGACGGGACTCTGATCATCATCATCCACAATGTAAGAGATTAAGATGGCGTACATCCGGCCCGGCTCGATTTCATCGGCAAGCCCTATCTGAAGATCCGTAATGCGGTCCAACGGGATGTGTCTGCGCTCGATCATGGCATGAGTCTCAGGTTCACCCACCTTGCGATAGGTCTCTTCGGTGGACAAGAATAGACGTTCGTCTTGGCGATCGAATGTGACGCGGGTTGAGACGATGTTCTGGCCCTGTTTGGTGTTTTGAGGACTGTTGCTCATGAGCGCGGCCAGGTCGTTAGGTGTAAACGATTGCCAGGTTATGACCAGGAAAAACGCTACCACGTGGGCGCCGATGGTCCAAACACGCCCTGAAACAACACAAACCCCATCAAAATGAACGGGGCTGCGATGGCGCATAACAAAAACAAGACGAACAACATCGGAAAGGCGTGGCGCAGGATTTCCTTCAGTTTGCTGGGTGGTTGGAAGGGGATCAGGTCACTCATGGCACCAATATAGCCGGGACTTTCGCAAACGCAAAGTAACTTTCACGTTGAAATCGCATATCCAGATTCGTTATGTTGGAGTCAGTAGGCTTCATTTTGTGTCTCTTATGAGGGAGTTCCATCATGTATCTGTGGCTTTGTGTGCCTCTGTTCACGCTCTGTGCGGGCGAATCAGACTGGATTGCCAACCGAGCAGTGACATCTGTTCAATTCAACATGGATATGGTCCGTGAACTTAGATTGGATATTGTGGCGGAAGTCACCACAGCGGTGCCTTTTCGCGCCGGATATGCAGGTTTCGCGGCCGACGAGGATTCGTACCTGGTGGTCAGCGCCCCGGCAGGCCAATTGGACTACTTGAAAGGTGGCATGCTCAGCCACGTGGGTGGTTTCGTGTTTGAAGGTCCCGGTGGGACCTATTCCTTCATCGATTTCGTATTGCGAGCCGTTCCCGAAACAACCAGCTTTGAAATGTACGACGGGCAGGGAAACCGCCTGTTCACACTGGACTACGCCCATGGCAGCTTCGACCCTGTGGATGAACGCTTTCAGGTGCTGAACATGGACCTCATGATCGCCCCCGAGTTCGCTGCTCGATTGGGCGACCCAAGTTTGGTAGGTACCTACTTGGGCACGGTAGACGTCACCATGGATTTACAGGCGCCACAAGGATTCGAACTGAGCTCGCTCATCCCTTGTGCGCCCAATTATACGGGCAACACCGATGTGGAGCTAACTAACCTCACGTCCATGTCGATGGCAGCGCGCGAGCCTGGAGGACGAGTGGCGATCGCTCCTTCGGCTTCACTACAGAACGCAGGTACGGCGGATGTGCGATGGTTTAACTCGATTGCTCCTTCTACCTCAGTTGGTCAGCACCCTTACCTGGTTTTGGCACTTTATCGCGTGGCCAATGGTCAATTCGACATGTTGGGTCAATCTGATGTGAAGCATGCGTTTTTCTCGGTCAACTCTGGCTGCGCTTGCGATGGGGCCCATATCCTGTTTGTGGGATGCGGTGATACCTACGGTGCGGGCACGAATCTGTCGCGCACGTATCTGGCACCTCGCGACGAGGTTGAGTCATTTACAGGGACCTGGTCGTCCTTTGGGTCTCATTTTGATATCTATCCCGCGTTTCTTCCTGCAGATGATATTCGATCGCATTCAGGCGATCCGGTACACGATAGCTTCGAGCATCGATTGGTGGTTCAGGAGCCAGATCTTCAAACCGTTGGCGCCAAATACTACATCGAGGGCTGGTATGTGGTTCAAGGCGATGTCGACATCCTCAACAGCATGGGTTACCGCCAGGTAACACCTATGTTCACAACGGTTTGGACGTTTACGTTTGATACCCCACTGGCACACGGGCCAACTTTGGATATTTGGGTGGACCCCAATACTCCGGGCCCAGGAAACGCCCATGAACGACTGGTCACAGGTGAGGGTGAGTTGCGTGTCGCAGCTCGGACCAACGATTTGGGCGGCGGCATGACCCATTACGAATACGTGGTCCTGAACCTGGACTTCGATCGCCAGATCGATGCCTTTACCGTGCCCATTCCCACGGACGTGAATGTGACCAACCTGACCTTCGGTGATATCGACACCAACGGCGCCAACGACTGGAGTGGGGCAGTGGGTGTGGGTGAGGTCACTTGGACGGCGACTGCACAAAATGAACTGGACTGGGGCACATCCTTCCGCTTCGGCTTTGATGCGGATGCACCTCCTGCGACAGGGGATACGGTGCTGAGTGTCTTCGCACCCGGTTCGCCAACCACGTACACGGCAGCGTCCCAGGTGCCCGACGACATCTGTTCGCCGTCGGACCTTATGAATCAGTTCCCCGTTTGGCCGAATCTAACGATTTTGGACCTGATGGGACTGTTCTGTCCTTAAGTTCGGGCAGTTCTTCCAAGGTTTCTCTGCATCTCCTGGCTTACAACAGCTAGGTAGGTTCCTCACTCTTTGATCGGCCGTCTTGGCTCCAAAAGCCAGGTTGGTGGCCTGAATCGGCCACTCCCAACCCCAGGGATTCTCCTTGGCGGAGGAGAACTCGAAAGGTAAGACGATTCCCAAGAAACACAACGCCATCTCGTCGGTGGTGGCTTCGCCCCAGCTCACAGGTTGAGGCGGATTGTTGGGGTTGTAGGGGTTGTCGCTGGAGTTATCGAATTCGCAAGTTAACGTCAAAGTGGTGTTGCCAGCCAAATGGATCGGGTTTTCAAACGCGTAGAAGCGCTGCCAGTTGAAATCCCAGTTGGGCACGTCTACCAGGCAGCGTGTGGTTCCGTCAGTTCCGGTCGCCGTGACGCCAATACGCTTACCCAGCAAATGCATATGCGGCGCGATGGAGTACAGGTCGGCTGAAACGAAAAACGGCAACGTAATCGATTGAGTCACCAGATGGTTCTTGGCACCAGCGGGTATGGTGAAGTCCTGGTTCACCAAGGGCAGAAGCAGCAGTTCGTTGGATCTGCGTTCACTTTCAAGATGCAACCCGATCTGGGTTTGGTCCCATCCTTCTGTGGTCGAGTAATGGTAGTGGACCTGCATGACAATCGTGCTGTGGGCAGGAATCGTGAGGCCTACGTTTTCAGGGAGGATCTGGGGTTCCATGCCCGGTGCCCAGCCAGCCAACAAGCGAACAGTGCCTGTGTTGGGGCCACCAAAACAGGTGTATCCCGGGCCAGACTCTGCAGCATCCTGCATCACGCCATCGTTTCCTGTTTCAATGAATACCAACACGTGGTGCACAATCTCGGCGTTACCGGGCTTGATCTCAATGCCACTGACGTACAGGTCTTGGGCATTTTCCAAGGGCATCGGGTAGCAGCGATACACATCACTACCCACGGGAAAGAAAAAGGCTTCAGGGTAGGCCACGACCAAATCGGGATCACCTGCCCGCCATTCGCCGTGTTCATAGGTACGCGCCAGCGGTATGCGTGCTTCGTCGCCGATTAAGAGGCCTGTGTCCAGCCACTCCAAAAGCAAGCGTTTCTCTTCGGGATCAAGTGCATAGGAATCTTGATAAGAGGCACAGCTATCGTCCGCTCGCCATGGGGGCATACGGTCGATGGCGATGACATCGCGAATGAACGACTTGATCGGTGCAATGTCGTCCAGGTCGCCCAGGGGCATAGGCCCGATGCCACCTGCGTGGTGACAGCCTTCACACTTACGCTGCACGATGCGGCTTATTTGGTTGGCATAGGTGAGCGGGGCAGGTTCGGAAATGGTGTTGTCGGGCACCAGTTGTGTCAACACTGCGGGTTGAGTCCCCGGTACGGATCCACGCAATATGGTGGCGAACACGGCATCGTCCGAGCGCATTTCGATATACCCATCGGGTGAGGGTGCGGTTTCGAAGATGTGCGTGGTGATGTCTAGCCACTTGGCGTTCGCATCCAACACGACCGACGCGGTTTCCAGGGTGTTGCCCGATTCGTCCAGAGAAGTGAGGATCAACGTTGTAGGTGACGGGTTGGGGTTGACCACGGCTAGTCCGTCAAACCAAGGACCGGAACCTATGGGTGTGAAGCGGAACAGCTGAGCGGGTTCGTCACCAGCAGGCACGGTGGCCTGCATGGCATCTGATCCAGTGGCTTCATAAGTCATGGCGACGCGCAATTCATCGTCACTTTCCAAGCGAAAGTGCGAGATGTTCTGATTGGACCAATTCAGGTCGGCCAACGTGATGCGCGTCCTTGATCCGGGCTGAATCTGAACCTGTTTCGCCACACCAAATGGTTGACCATTTTCCTTGAACGCGTGGATGGTCAAGCTGTGCTGCGCCGAGAAGTCGCGGTTAATCACGTCCAAGGCAGATGAGAATCCACCTCCATCGCGCGTGACGTGCGGAATCCAAAACTCGCCGCCAAAAACAAGTGGCGATATGAAAAGTGCAATCAGTTGGCGTAGACTCATGAGTTCGCTCCCGGGCTGTTTTCATCTATCATACGTTCAATTCGTGACGAAATTGTGAATGAACTGGTATTTCTCATCGATCCTGATCGGGTTTTGGGTGCGTGCCATTGAATCGTTCGGCGGAGACTGCTAAGGTACGGGCGTTTGATCTTCACGGTGCGAGGTGTTTGTGACGCAGATTTTGGTGACCGGTGCCAATGGTGAAATTGGCCATGCCTTGATCCGTAAACTTGCTTCAGAAGGTGCGTCGATTGTGGCTTTGGACCTGCACGATATCGATGCCACGCTTTCGGGCTTTTGTGCCGAATCCTATCGAGGCGATGTCAGGGATGCCGAAGTCCTGGGCGAAATTGGACGGCACCACCGATTTTCTGCGATTTATCACATGGCCAGTCTGCTCTCTACCAGTGGGGAACGAGACCCGGAACTGGCCCATGAGGTGAATGTGAATGGGTCGTTCAACATCATGAAACTGGCACGAGCCCAGTCCGGGCTACGTGGGGAACGTACCAAACTCATCTTCACGTCTTCCATCGCGGTTTATGGCCTAAGAGCGGGTGACCTGCGTACCCGTCCCTTGACTGAACGGGAGTTCCTGACGCCGTGCACGATGTACGGCATCAACAAGTTGTATGTAGAACAGATGGGTCGTTATTTTTCGGAGTACTACAAGATCCGAGAAGGCGAGGTACCCATCGATTTTCGCTGTCTCCGGTTTCCAGGCCTCATCAGTTCCGAGACGTTGCCCTCGGGTGGCACCACGGACTATGGACCAGAGATGCTGCATGCCGCGGCGCAAGGTAAGCCCTATCGCTGTTTCGTACGCGAATCCACACGACTGCCGTTTATGGTTATGGACGATGCCGTGAGGGCTCTCACCCGGCTAGCTGGAGCACCCCGGTCCGCCTTACGCCACCAGGTGTACAACGTGACTTCATTTTCCGTGACCGCGGGAGAAATCAAAGCCCTTATAGAGACTTCGTTTCCCCAAGCTGACATTCAGTTTGAAGTGTCTGCTAATCGACAAGCGATTGTGGATAGCTGGCCCGAAAATGTGGATGATTCACCCGCTCGCGCAGAGTGGGGATGGGCACCGGAATATTCGTTTGAACGCGCGTTCCGAGATCTGTTGATCCCCAAGGTAATGGCCCGTTACTCCTGATTCCCGAAAATGATGATGTCCGGGTCTTCTACAGCGGCATGGCCACCAAAGTCCTCCATGGCCACCCGTGCATTGCGTTTCACGTGCAGCCTATCGTGGCCCGTGCGATCGGCCAGATAATGACGCCCAATAAAGGCGTTAATCGCTTGATAGGAAGCCAATACCGGTTTGATATTCATGCCGGTGATAAAGGCCACCTGGTCGAGCATGTTCAGGTCAGTAGGATCGGAACAGGCCACCACAAGCTGGTTGGGTCCGCCCATGTCAATGGGCGCAATGTTGTAGCGTTCACACATAGCGCGACTGACTCGTTTCAATGCCTCCGGTTTGGGCTCTATGGTGTTCAAGTCAATTTCGGAAACGTGGATGCGCTGAGACAGGAAACGCATCAGGTCAGCTTCGGTCAAGGCACTGATTGCGACTAGATTCTCGCCCAAGATGCCGCCCCACTTGCGCTGTCGATTGAGGGCACCCAACAGTTGACTGGGCGTGATCATGCCGGCCTCCACCAACAGCTCACCCAACCGCTTACGGCCGTGTTGCTGTTCCATCACCTTGCGGTAGTCGGAAGCCGAATCAGTCATTTGTATGCCCAAGTAATAGCGTCGGATGGCGGTCTGAATCTCGTCGTACGGGGCAAGGAATGGGATGATTTTGCGATCTGTGATGAACGCAATGTTGTCCAGGGCCTCCAAATCACTGGGATCGGAACAGGCGATTTCCAACGATTTCTCGGAAGGCGCTGAGAGTGGGATCACATTGAATCGTTCAGCTACTTCTCGAGGGATCAGAGCCAGCACGTCCGGTTTGATGTCTACACCCATCAGATGAATTTCGGCGACGCCCGTGCGTTGTGCGAGGATGCGCATCAACTCGTCCTTATCTACTGCTCCGGTGGCCACCAGGTTCTCGCCCAGCCTACCGCCGCGAGAGCGCTGTCGCATGAGCGCGCCCTCCAACTGAGATTCGCTAATGATCCCCGAGTCCAGGAGTATTTCTCCAATGCGTTTAATGGGCATGCCGTCCTTCCTGTCGCCTTTATTCTCTATTCAATGTACGTCTGAAGGTGGGGTTTCGTCAAAGCTTGAGACTTTGCCGTCGGGCAGACGTATATAATGGTCGACCTTGTTGGAGGATAATTTGGATCGATCGCGTTTTCGCCGCGTGCTAAGTCTGGGTCTGCCGATTATTGGCGGCATGTTATCGCAAAACATCCTCAACTTTGTCGACACCGCCATGGTTTCGCGACTGGGGGACGCGGCACTGGCTGCCGTGGGTACGGGCGGTTTTATTAATTTCATGGCCATCGCACTGGTGACCGGACTCTCTGCCGGGGTGCAAGCGGTGGCAGCACGCAGAAAAGGCGAGGGCCGGGATAACGAGACCGCCATTCCGTTGAATGGTGCCATGGTGATTGCCGTGACCTTCGGCATTCCCATGTCCCTGATCCTGTTTGCCTGCGCATCACCGTTATTTGCACTTGTGAATTCAGACCCCCAGGTGCTGGCAGAAGGCAGTCCTTACCTGAAAGTACGCTTGATCGCTATGGTCGCGGTGGGGCTCAATTTCTCATTCCGTGGGTATTGGAATGGGATTCATCTGCCCAAACTCTATCTGTTCACGCTGGTCGCCATGCATTCCTTGAACATCTTTCTCAATTGGGTACTGATATTCGGTCATTTGGGGGCTCCGGCGATGGGGACCACGGGCGCGGGACTGGCCACCACCATCGCAACCTGTTTGGGTTCATGCATGTACATAGGGCTTGGATTTGCGTTTGCGCGAGGATCGGGGTTCCTTCATGGGCTTCCCAGTCGCGAAACGATGAAAACGATCCTCCGTTTGTCCGTTCCCAATGGCGTCCAGCAGTTGTTTTTTGCGGCTGGATTCACCATGTTGTTCAAGATTCTGGGTTTAGTGGGTACCAGCACCACGGCCGCAGCCAATGTGCTAATCAATGTGATGCTCATCGCGATCCTGCCCGGGATTGCCTTGGGCATCGCTGCGGCATCCTTGGTGGGCAGTGCTTTGGGACGTGGTGATGTAGCCGATGCACGGCGTTGGGGCTGGGATGTGGTGAAGGTTGCTGTGGTTCTGCTTTTTCTGCTGGGTCTGCCCATGCTACTGGCACCCGACGCCATCTTCTATTTGTTCGAACTCTCGCCTCAGACCCAAGATCTGGCGCGGTTACCCTTGAGAATTGTGGGCGGTACGATCTGTATCGATGGGGTGGGCCTGGTGTTGCAACATGCCCTGCTAGGTGCCGGGGCCAGTAGGTCTACCATGGTGATTTCCATCGTCATGCAATGGGTCGTGTTCTTGCCTTTCGCCTATCTTGTGGGCCCAGTACTCGGGTATGGCTTGTTGGGCATTTGGCTTGCGCAAATCGGATATCGCTTGATTCAAGCGGGCATCTTCACCCGAAAATGGATGGGCAATTCCTGGACTGAGATACGCGTTTAGACCAGGTGTTCAGGGCAAATCGTCGATGTAACACTCGAAATAGGTCTTTTCGCGGTAGAAATGGGCCGACCGATCAGCCAGTGGTGTGATCTCCACGATGCGGCTGGCATCGTACCCCTTAGGCATCTCAAAGAACTCGGTGGCAAACGGCGTCCCAAAAGCAAAGCTATGCCCATCATCCATGACACCGTTAAACGCGATCCACGTCATGTTGGGTTCGGTTTTGATTTGGCGAATCTTCTCCATGGGAATGGCATGGGCACTGGGACCGATACCGGCGATATGGTGCCAACTGATGCGATTTCCACCTAATACGTAGGTGCGTAACATGGCAAGATACTGTTCAAACTGGTGACCGGCCGACGAATCGCTAATTCCCTCTCGGCGCAAGTCACGAAATGCATCAACCACGTGATCCAACATACTTGAGCTGTTCTTCATCACGACGCATGGAAGCTGCAAATCATCTTTTAGTCGCACCGAACAGCGGTAGCTCTTATCGCCATTCAGATCGCGAATTGGCTCGATATTCGAGACCAAGTATTGGATGATTGATTCTTGTAGCATAAGTCGTACGACGAGGTTAGCTTTAGTGTTTACAGGGTGTCAAGAAAAAAGGACGGGATGAGAGGTGATGGGGTGAACGTTTTGATTACAGGTGCAAATAGAGGTCTGGGTGCTATGTTCACGCGACTTTTTGCCGAACGCGGTGATCGCGTCGTCGCTTGCTGCCGGAATCCCGAGCAGGCAAATTCCATCCACAATCTCGAGGGTGTCGAACTCATGCGGCTGGATATGGAGTCTCAGGCCGACATGGAACAGGTTCGTGACTCCGTTCCCGAGCTCGATTTACTGATTCTCAACGCCGGTATTTACGGCCGCCGCGTCAGTGCCCTGGGTCAAATAGATGTGGACGACTGGCGCCGTGTCATGCGGGTCAATTGCGAAGCGCCCGTGTTGTTGCTGGCAATGCTCCGCGGCGCATTGGAACAAGGGAAGGGCAAGAAAGTTGCCGCAATCACCAGCAAGATGGGCAGTATCAGCGACAACACCAGCGGCGGCGCCTATGCCTATCGCACCAGTAAGACAGCCCTCAACATGGCCATGAAGAGTGCGGCCGTGGATTTGAGTTCTGCGGGGATTAGTGTGGCCGTGATTCATCCGGGCTGGGTTCGAACCGACATGGGTGGCCCCAACGGTCTGATTGACAGCGAAACCAGTGTGTCGGGCATGATCAAAGTCATTGACGGTTTGAATGCCAGCAATTCGGGCTCGTTCTGGAACTACGATGGCACACCTATTGCCTGGTGAAGCTCATTTCCATGCTGTGAATCGCGCCGTAATCACGAACGGGTAGGCATTCAAATCAATGTTAGGAAACACATCAACGCGGCTGAACCCTGCTGATTTCAGGCACTTGACCCAGTGGTTTGCATCCAGGAAGCCCGCTTTGGGCCGTTGAGGCGACAATTTGCGATGATGGAAGTCGCGGAAGAACCCAAACACGAATTCTGGATAAATGGGCCAATCCAATTGGGGCCTGATGGCTTCCACCAGCACCAACGCCCCGCCTGATTGCAAGCGGTTCCTCAAGTAACCCAACGACTTTTCTAAATCAAAGGCCACGTGCAGGGCATTGACGGCATAGATGAACTCAAATGAGTCGGGATCGGTAAACTGAGGTTCCTGATTGAAATCGTAACGTTCGAACTTGATCGACAGACCTTTGTTTGCCAGCGCGCGCCGGGCCCTCGTCAGGAAAATCGGGACCACGTCCGTAAACGTAAGATGTGTATTTGCAAGCACTTCCGGATCCAAACGGTCGGCCAGTGTTGCTGCAGCCGATCCAAGTCCACCGCCAATCTCGCAGATAAATTGGCCACTTTTGAGTTGGTCGACGGCTGCCGAGGCCACCATCTCGTTATTCACCTGGTAAAGCTCATTTTGCGTGTTGAAATAGCGGTCCCACATGGCGATCTGGCTTGGGGCGAAGAAGATGTCTTCAGCCGAGCGACCACTCAGTAGTTCGGGTAAGGATTGCTCCACGAACTCAAATAACTCAATCACGAATCGGGTACTGGGGAGCACGGTGAGAAGCATGTCGCGTATCTGGTCGCGATCCAAGTGGTTAAAGGGCGCGAAAATGGGGTCGTAGGTTGCCTGGTATTTTAGGGCCCAGGCCCCAAATGGCGTGTTTCCATCCAAACTGTAAGTCTGTGTCATGCGCAGCACATACAGCGTCATTAATTCATTGGCGTGAACGAATGAACGACTGAGGAGCTGATGCCATGTCGGGTCTGGTGGCGGCCGATGAAAAACTCGATCCGCAATCGTTGAATAGCCGTTTACCGTCATTGCCTGGTCCCGATGCGACTTTAGTGGGCTAAGAACCTATCTGCTTTTACGTGTTCCGTCAACAAAGAATTCGTTGCCGGTTGTATGCAAACATACTATTGCTTCAGACCCACATTTACTATCCATAATTCGCCTCAATGCACAACCACCTTCAGTGAGTAGCCCCTCTCGATGCGATCTTCAAGTTGTGCGGCGTTGATCAGCGCATGCATTTCCATGTCCTGTTGCGCCACATGCAGTGCCGCCAAGTTGTCGCGGAGCGTACCTGTTTTGGGTGCCGATTTCACGCGTAATCGGGCCGATTTGCGGTTCAGTGCCGAGGCGTCGTTGAGCACCTGGGCGGACTGCAAGGCACTTTGAATCTCGGGCTCCATACTGGCAAATTGGGTTTTGTCGGCAAATCCGTAGGCCTGGAAGACCATGTTGTTGTGCGTGAAGAAATAGGCGACCACTGACAGATTGGCACCCTGGCTTGCGACGTCGCCCCTGAGCATGCTGGCACGGATAGGACCAATGTCGGCTGGCGTGGCACCGCCGGGATTCAACTGGGTTTTTTGCGCGAAAGCGCGCATAGACTCTTCGGCCGTCTTGTGTTCGTCATCCACACTGAAAATCACGACAGCTTGGCCTTCAGCAATGGACATCTGGACAGCTTGTCGTTGTTTCTGCACGTCCACCGACGATTTGGGTTTGAACATCAAACGCCAGTGGGGGGCATAGAGAATACCCTGCTCCGTGTAGCCAAAAGCTGGGTCGTCACCAAAAGCCATGCCGTTGATCCGTTTCAGGTAGTCGTCTCTCGTCGCAGCAATGGTGGGCTTGAACCCTTGGCTTTCCATGTCGCGAACCATGGCGTGGATGGTGTCGCGTCGGTTGGCTGGATTGGGATGTGTGGAAAGGAATCCCGGTAACGATTGACCCGAACTGGCACTGATTCGATCGATGGTCTCAAAGAAGTCCGCCATTTTGTGGCCGTCATAACCCAGACTGGTGGCATATTGAACGCCCAGCCGATCGGATTCGGATTCCTGGTTACGTGAGAACTTGAGGAACAATAACGTCGTTCCCAACTCCGCGAACATCGAATATTTGCGGAATTCTTCGGAAAGCGCTGAAGCCAGTCCCAAGCCGATTTGCGCCATGGTCACACGAGAGTACTGCTCGGCTCCGTGTCGCGCCACCACATGACCCACTTCATGTCCCAAAACGCCCATCATCTCGGCCTCGCTATTGAAATGCGCCAAAATGCCGCGCGTAAAATACACGTAACCGCCCGGGAGCGCGAATGCGTTGACGACTGGAGAGTCCACCACGTAAAAATGGTATTCCAATTGACTGCGGTGCGAGACGCCCGCAACTTTCTGACCGCGCTGCTCCAGCCAAGACTGCAGATTATCGTCTTGATACGTCCCGTATTCAGCAATCACAGAGTCGTGGGAGGAGCGACCCATGGCCACTTCATCGGCCTCACTCAGTAGGCTAAATGTGCTGCGACCGGTGACAAAATCTTTCTGGCACCGCCACAGGGAAATCAAAGCCAGAACTGCGATCAGGACTGACGCGTATTTCATAAGGCCTCCGAGGGGTTGGTGTCCTCAATCCTATCACGGAGGTATGTGTTAGGATGTCTGCTTCAGGGAGTTAATCATGAGCATGTGGGCAATGATCGCAGTCGTCTCGGTGACTTACACTTTGGCCAATGTGTTTAAGATCTATATGAAGAACAAAGAGGGAAGTGTACTCCCGCCTGACCCAGAGTTAAGGGCTCGATTGGATCGCCTTGAACGACGAATGGAGGCCTTCGAGCCCCGTTTGGATAATTTGGAGACCCTGGCCAGTGACCGCGAAGTGGATCTAGCCCGCAGAATCGCCGAACGCGAGTGATTATTCTCTGAGCGCACGCCTTAAGATCTTGCCCACATTGGTTTTGGGCAGATCGTCCCTGAACTCAATGTGTTTGGGGCGCTTGTAACCTGTCAGGTTCTCCTTGCAGAACGCCATCAGTTCATCTTCCTTCAGGTTGGGATCCCTGCGGACCACGAAGATCTTGACGGCCTCCGTTGATTTCTCGTCGGGTACCCCCACGGCGGCCACTTCCAAGACACCTGGATGCGTGGCTACCACGTCCTCGACTTCGTTGGGGAAAACGTTGAAGCCCGAGACCAGAATCATGTCCTTCTTGCGATCGACAATCTTCAAGTATCCATCTTCGTTCATGATGGCGATGTCACCGGTTTTGAGCCAGCCATCGTCGGTGAGTACTTTCGCGGTTTCATCGGGGCGGTTCAGGTAACCCTTCATCACTTGTGGCCCTCGAATACATAACTCACCGCGTTCGCCCAAGGGCTGTTCCTTGAAGTCTTCATCGCGAATGGATACTTCGGTGGAACTAATCGGAAGTCCTATATATCCCGAATAGTCCTGAATGGTGAGTGGATTCATCACCGCGGCCGGGCTGGTTTCGGTAAGCCCGTAAGCTTCTACCAGGGGCGTTTTGGTGACCTGCTTCCATTTGTCAGCCACCGCCTTTTGGACCGCCATCCCTCCGCCCAGCGCCAATTTGAAGGAGCTGAAGTCCAACGCGCAGAATTCCGGGTTGTTGAGGAGTGCATTGAACAAGGTGTTCACACCGGTGAGCGCGGTAAATGGCCATTTTTTGAGTTCTGCGACAAATGCGGGGATATCGCGGGGGTTGGTAATCAATACGTTCAGGCCGCCGATGCTTGAAAAGACCAGGCAGTTCGCCGTGAGTGAGAAGATGTGATACAGCGGTAAAGGTGTGATCACCACTTCCTGACCGGCCTCCATATTGACACTGATCCAACTGCGTGCCTGGGCCACGTTGGCGGAAATATTGCGGTGCGTGAGCATGGCCCCTTTGGACACACCCGTGGTACCACCCGTGTATTGCAGGAACGCGATGTCTTCCAGCTGGATGTTTGGTTTCTCGTACTTGGCCGATGCGCCTTTGGCAAGTGCGGTGTTAAACGAAATGGCATCATCAATGCGCCAGGGGGGAACCATTTTCTTGACGTGTTTGACGACAAAGTTCACGATGTGCCCTTTCGGGAAACCCAGCATATCGCCTAATTGGGTCACCAGCACATGCTTGACCTGAGTCTTCTGACGCACGGCCTGAAGGGTCGATGCGAAATTCGAGAGGATTACAATCACTTCGGCTTTGGCGTCGGTCAACTGGTGTTCCAACTCTCTTGGTGTATAGAGTGGGTTTACGTTCACAGCAGTCATGCCGGCCCGCAGGATGCCAAACAGGGCCACCGGATACTGCAGGATGTTCGGCATCATCAGCGCGACAGGGGTGCCCTTCTTAAGACCCAGCACATCCTGCAAATATGCGGCAAACTGTAAGCTCAACTTGTCCAGTTGGTCAAATGTCAGCGTCTTACCCATATTCGCGTAGGCCGGACGGTTGCGATACTGGTCAAACGCGGATTCGAGGATGTCTGGAATAGGTTTTAGATGCGCTTCATCAATTTGGTGGGGCACATTGGGCGGATAGCTCTTCAGCCAAATGGATTCCATAAGTCACCTGCCTACTTTCTAAATTGTCTAGAAAAACGAATAGATGCAAAAACACGACATGGCGATCATGGTAGTCCAACTGATCACCACGCCATAGAAACGGCCGAACGTGGTGCCCGGGCTACGTGTCAATCCCGAAATGTGCAGCAATCGACCCACAACCATGGCGACGCCAAAGATGTGTAACCACATGGTGCTCAGTCCGCGAAATTCACAGATCGCCAACAACAACACCGCATAAGGCACATTCTCGGCTGCGTTGCCATGGACACGAATGCCCCGCTTCAGGTCATGGTTGTCTCCGTCGCCTATGCCGACCCGATGCTTGCGCCTTTTGAGAGCCACAGAAATGCCAAGGCCCACAAGAATTAGACCCATCAGACCTGCATAAAGGACTGTGACTTGAAGCGTCATGTGCCTCTCCTGGTTGTGTTTAAGCCCAACCTAGCACATCAGGTTAGGTCTGCGCCAGATCGAGTCGTGCCTCTACCAACTGAATCAGTTCTTTCAGTGTTAGAACAGCATTCAGCGTGGGTGCATCCAAAAAAACCGAAAGCGGTTCCGTGGTCAAAACAGCTGGCGTCTCGACGTTCCAATCAAACAGCTGTTTGAATTCGTCGCGATGGAGAAACACTACTTCATGGGGAAGTGCGTCCACAAACGCCCGCCATTCGGTTTTCATGCCGGCCCAACCATAGGTGAGCTTGCAAAGTTGACAGGCATAGGTTTCTGGGGACACCAATTTGTGTCCCCAATCCATCAAGGCGTTGGTCAAACCGGAATCGGCATTGTAGACAAACAACAACTTCATGCCTGTACAACAGGTTCCCCTTCCACTTCATTCCGTTGGGGATAGTCTCGCGCTACCAGTTGTGTCATTTGATAGGCCGTTCTGCGAACAAAACGGTGGGGATAGGTGTGAGTCAGGTAGCGATGCAGTGCCATGCGCAAAGTCTTGTGTGTCTCGAGACTGACGTTGCCTTTCAAGTTCTGGACCGCGTAATAGGTTTTGATACGGTGACACGCGAAAATGGGTTCGGCCATACCGTGATCAATGAGCGCCACACCAGAAAGATCCACATCCACGGCTTTCACCTGCAACTGGTCTCGTTTCACAAAGGTCGCGTTGCGACCAATGAAGCATGCCAACTGTGTCAGCACCGGCGCCCAAAGTTCGGGGAAGCGCTGGCAGGTTTGCCATCCAGCTTCTGCAAAAGTCAGGGCATGAGTGAAGTCCAACCAACCGATGTTCTTTTGGATGGGAATGTGCACTTCGCCATAAATAGCCTCGTTAAAGGCCCACATTTGCCGCGCTGCTGCTTGGACCAAGGCATCAAACAGGACATGAGCACCAGCTTCGCGGTGCGCGACCAGCCAATCGAAAATGCGTGGCGTGGATCGCCCTACCATGGGTTCCAGGTTGATTTTTCCATCCATGGTCAGGCCCGCCAGTGCCTCAACCGTGTCGCGGTACCCCTTGAATTCGGGGATCAAGTCTTCCTTGAAGCTGGTGCACAAGCCACGAATCAAGGCGAACACCAGCGGTTCCCACACATCGGGTCCCAACCGCTTTGCCAGTGCCTCGGTTTTCTCAACAAAGATCAGGCTGTGCCCGAAATCGCGATAATGTTCGAGTGCCGCCTTCCGCAACGCGTCCAGCACTTGGTCTCGTTGGCCGGTCCTTGCCATGGCAATGGCATCCGCTTCCTTCTCATCGTTGATCGCCTGAATCATCCTGCCCTCGTCAAAAGGCAACTCGCCATCTGGAAATGGGTAGTCCGTACCCTTAATACCGTCAAGGCTGATGTGATCCAGAATCTCGGCATAAGGTGCCAGTTGCAGCTCCAACTCTTGCTGGGCGTCCGACAAAATCATCCAATCCGTGGCTGCACCAAAGGCATGGGTCGTGCCGTATTGAAACCGCGTGGCATAGGTCTTCACGGCAAAACGCAGTGCGTCCGCTGCACCCAAACCCGTGTAGTGATACTGTGCCACCAACCGGTGTAACCGGCCATAGTCGCGGTCTCGCAAGGCACCCTTTAACTGAGGTTCAAGGCGCGCTCGAATCTGTTCCGGCGTTTCGTCTTGCCACTCGATCAGAAACCATTCGTTTTCTATGCGGTGGTCATACACCCGCAGGCGATCGTAGTCGTCCAGGTTCTCACCCGTTCGCAAGTCAAACTTCCAGTTGTGCCAGTGACAGGTGAGAATGCAACTCTCCTGTAATTCACCCTGAGCGAGTGGGTACCCCTCATGGGGACACCTCAGATCGAAGACGAACCACCGATCGGCCTTGTGCCAGGCACATAACTGTTTGCCTTGCTGTTTGATGATGTTGGGTTGGTCGAGTTTGAGTGTGTTCAATGGCACGCTGATCTGATGCATGGTGTGTGTCCTTTCGCCGTTCATCTGTTCGCTGACCAAGATAACGCCTCAATTGACCGATGAACCCGATTTTGGTTAATATATCGACATGAAGTTGATAAAATGTCTGATCTCGCCAAAGACTTAGCGGCCAATCTGGTTCAGTTGCGACGGGTAAGGGGTTGGTCGCAGGCCGACCTAGCCACACTGGCCGGTCTGCCTCGGTCCACCATTGCGCATCTTGAAACAGGTGGCGGCAACCCCACGCTGGCCACTGTGTCTGGGCTTGCCAAGGCGCTAAGTGTATCCATAGAAGAACTCCTGATTCCCTGCCGGCCGCAAACCGCACTGTTACGCGCCGAAGAGGTACCCGTCCATAAAAAGGTAGGTGGAGCTGTGCGGGTTGCCAAGTTGCTTCCGGACAAATTGCGCGGCATGGAACTCGATCGCATGGAGTTGGCGGCAGGGGTGCGTATGACAGGCACGCCCCATTTGCCACATACCAAGGAGTTCATTACTGTGGTGCGCGGTCACATGGCGGTTTACGTGGCTGGCGAAGCGTTTGAGCTTCGTACCGGGGACGTGCTGGCGTTTCCAGGAGACCGACCCCACAGTTACCACAACTTGGGTCGTGACACCGCCGAAGCGCTGAGTGTCGTGGTGATTGCCCATATGATGTAAGCTGAAACATCAAAACCCTGCCCCTCGTAGTGATGGATGTACGAGAAAGTGCCCTGGGAGTGTACCTGATGATAAGTTGCCTGATGATCTTCACATGTTTCTTGGGTGAAGATCCCAAATGTACGTACGATACACAGGCTTGTCTTGATTACATGGCCGAGAAGATGAATGGTCGCGGCTGGTTCGGTGTGGTGATTGACCACAACGATCAAGGTCAACCGGTTGTGATGCGCGTGATTCCAAAGAGTCCTGCCGACAAGGCAGGGGTCACCTGTGGCGACATCCTGATCTCTATGAACGGTGTGCGCTTTGATGCGGATGAAGCCGCCCGTAAGGCCCTCAAAGCAGCCGCCAAACCGGGCGCCGAAGTGGTATACGTGTTGGCCAACAGCAGTGGCGTTCAACGCGAAGTTAAGGTGAATTTGGCAGAAATGCCCTTGGACGAAAAGGCACGTTGGATTGGGGAGCATTTGCTCAAACACCATGCCATCGCTACTGCTGAGCACTGAGTCTCGCCATGGCGATCTCAGCCCTTTTCGCGTTTTTACTACTGGGTGACTGGCCGCATTATCGCGGACCTGATTACAACGGCATCGCCGTTGGCTCTCTGCACCAAAAACCCCTAGAAACTGCCTGGACGGGCCAGGTGGGTACGGGTTTCAGTGGTATCGTGGTGGCTGAGGGTCGTGTGATTACCATGGGTAATGAAGGCAATCACGATCTGGTGTTTTGCTTGGACCTTGCGTCAGGCAAGGAACTGTGGCGATACAGTTACTCGGAACCGCTTAACCCCAACATGTACGAGGGTGGCCCCAACGCCACACCCACCGTGCATGGTAATCGCGTGTTCACGCTCTCCAAATCAGGACTCATGTTGGCGCTGGATGCCAAAACGGGCAAGGTACTTTGGCAGCGGCGTGCCGCCGAGTTCGATGCCAAACCGCCCATTTGGGGATTTGCCGGATCGCCGACTGTCTTCGGCGACCTGGTCCTGTTCAACGTGGGCGACCATGGCTTGGCCTTACGCATGGCAGACGGCACACAGCAATGGTCATCCGGCGGACCGGGCGCTGGCTACGCCACGCCCATCCCGTTAACGGACGGCAAGACGGCCCTGTTGTTGGCGGGCTCGTCGCTGTTCGCCTTGAATGCCTCCTCGGGCGATGTGGTTTGGCGATACGAGTGGAAAACAGCTTATGACGTGAATGCCGCATCGCCGATTTTGCTCGGTACGAAGGTATTCATCTCGTCGGGTTATGGTCACGGTTGCGCCCTCCTTGACATCTCGGGCGAGGTGCCGAAGCTGGTTTGGGAGAACAAATCCCTACGCAGCCATTTCAATTCGGCGGTTGCCAAGGACGGCCACATTTTTGGATTGGATGGCCAGTCGGGCAGTCGATCGAGGCTGGTCTGTATCTCCGCCCAAGATGGTCGTGTGGTCTGGGAACAAACAGGCATGCGGTTTGGCAGCGTGTTGGCGGTGTCCGACACTCTGGTGGTGTTAGAGGAACGAGGTACGTTGATCCGTGCGCATTTGGATCCTGCCGGTTATCGCGAAATTGCGCGCCAGGAACTCCACGAAAAAAAGTGCTGGACAGTACCGACCTTTGCCGATGGTAGCTTGTTCACACGCGATGCGCGAGGAACGCTGCTGCGTTTGAATTGAATTCTGGTTCATTGCGGGAGTCATTGTAGAATAGGGCAACTTCCGATTCGTGGTTTCGCAATTGCTCAATCTGTCGCGACTCACTTGCATTTTCGTCCTTTTCACGGCATCTGCTTTGTCGCAGATGGGTGTGGTGCTGGATTCGTTTCGCCGTATCAATAGCGCCAACGGGTTACCCAGTGACATCATTTATGGCGTGATTCAGGATGGCGATGGCTATATGTGGATTGGCAGTCAAGCCGGTCTCACGCGACATGACGGCTACGACTTCCGCGTGTTTGAACATCGTCCCAACGATGATTCAACCCTAGGCGATTCCAACGCAGGTGTTTTGTGTCTGGATCGCGATGGTAACCTGTGGATAGGCACCTGGGGTGGCGGTTTGGACGAGTTCGATCTGAAAGAGGAAGTCATCCGCCACCACCGATTCAAAGCGGAAGATCCCGGCGCCGTCAGTTCCGACCGAATCCAATCATTAACAGCGGATCAAAACGATCGAACCATTTGGATCGGCACGTTTGATGGTGGTTTGAATGCCTTCGATCTCGATAGCCGAACCATCACCCGTCATCTAGCCGGTGATGAACGAATCTGGACCATTCGCCAGGACAAATCAGGTCACTTGTGGCTGGGCAGCGACGACGGTCTGATCTCGTTTGAACCCGAAACCGGCGAATACGAATTGATTGAGATTTCAGGACCCACGCAGCCCACGCCCACCGTGATGTCCGTCCTGGTGGATGATCGCGGCGTGTTGTGCGGCACCATGGGCGGCATAAAAATCTATGACCCGGTCACAAGGACCTTTGAAGATATGGATTTCGGCTGCCCCGAACAGGCCCACCTCAACGTTCGTCAAATCTTTAAAGACTCCCACGGTGCCACCTGGCTGGCTACCTATGGACAGGGTCTGTATCGGCTGGACGCCGATGGCAGTTATGTGGCCTACCGCTCCAGAACACGCGACCATCGCAGCCTGAGTCACGATCGGGTGGAATGTCTGTTTGAAGACCGAGGCGGTATTCTTTGGATAGGCACCAGCGGCGGTGGGCTGAACTTGTTCAATCTGAACGCTAAACCTTTCTCTCATGTGTTTCACGATCCAGAACTAGAAAACACGCTGGTACACAACGATGTGAGTTGCTTCACCAAAGACAAGGAGGGTGCACTTTGGGTGGGCACCTTTGGTGGTGGCGTCTCCATCTTCAAGGACCAAAAGTGGCACCACGACGTGTCGTCGGTTACAAACCCCAGATCCCTTTCAGACAATACGGTTCGGGCACTTGCTTGTGATCGGGAAGGCGACGTGTATGTGGCCACCTATCGGGGCGGCTTGAATCGGAAGCGGCCCGGTGCAGAAGGCTACGACCGATTCCTGTTGGACCCCACCAATCCCACCGGCCCTTCCAGCAACACCATGCGCAGTCTGATGGTAGACAGTCGCAACCGGTTGTGGATCGGTACGGACCGGGGCGTGGACCTAATGGAACAAACCGAAGGCGTCTTTCGCCACATCAACACCCAGACCAACCCCTTTGGCGGACCGGGCATTGCCCATCAACGAATCCTGACTGTCGTGGAAGGATTGAACGGTGAAGTGTGGGTGGGCACAGAAAATGGGCTCAGCAAGCTAAGTGCGGAAGGGGCCACGCTGGCCAACTATTTTGCGGAGGGCACAGCTGGAACCTTATCTCATGACCGCGTGTTTTCCATCTTGGTGGACCGCGACCAGCGCATTTGGTTCGGTACGTCTTATGGATTGAACCGGTATGTCCCAGAAACCGACTCGTTTGAGTCCTTCCTGAACGTCTCTGAGAAACTGGAGAGTGTGTCTAATCAGTTTTTGACCATCCTGGAGGATAGCAACCGCCAGATGTGGTTGGGAACGCCGGCTGGACTGTATCGCTACAGTCGCGATGGTTCATTCCGCGGTTTCGACGTGGAAGATGGCCTGCAAAGCCAGACCTTTAACTTGAATGCTGTGCTTGAATTCGACGAACATACGTTTCTGTTTGGTGGCACCAACGGATTCAATATCTTTGATCCCACCAAAGTGGTGGATCACCCCTACGATCCGCCGGTTGTGGTCACCAGAGTGGATGTCCGTCAGGAAACCCGACTCGAACCACTCACCAATGCCAGCATCCACCGTTTGGAAATCGGTTGGCACGAGCGCGAGGTGGTGGTCCATTTCGCGTCTCTGGATTATGGTCTGCCATCCAGGAATCGCTACGCCACCATGTTGAAGGGCTATCAAGACGAATGGGTGCAAGTGGGTGCTCAAACATCGGCCTCTTTCATGAACTTGGGCGCAGGTGACTACACGTTCATGGTCAAAGGAACCAACCGCGATGGCAAGTGGAGCCACAAAATAGGTGAACTGCATCTGAAGATTATTCCGCCGTTTTGGCAGACTACCTGGTTCATCTTCCTGTGCTTCTTGGGTTTATCGGCCATTGTGGGTTGGCGTATTTGGGACGTGCGGCACTACACGTCCATGCTGGAAACCACAGTCCATGAACGCACACAGTCACTGGAACAAGCCAATGACGAATTGCGCCGATCGGCGGATGAGCTGCGCGAAGCCCAAGAACGCTTGGTGCTGGCCGCACACCAGGCCGGTATGGCCGAGATTGCGACTGGCGTGCTGCACAATATCGGGAACCTGTTGAACAGCGTCAATGTGTCGTCTCAAGAGCTTGAGAAATGCCTCAACACTTCTAAACTGGCCAGTCTGAAACGCGTGAACGACTTGATTCGCGAGGAAAGTGGGTCGCTGGTGGAATGTGTGAGCAAACACCCCAAGGGCGAAGCCATCATGCGTTTCTACATGCAGTTGGAGAAGGTGTTGGAAGAAGAGAATCACAAACTAGGCGAGGAGGTGGCCCAACTGACATCGAAGGTGAACCTGATGGGCGAAGTGATCGCCACCCAGCAGTCTTATGCCAAAACACCGCAGTTCACCGAGAGTGTGGACCTTCGACGATTGTTTGACGATGCACTGAAACTGGAACAGGCGGCGCTTGACCGCGATCACGTCACGGTGGTCAAGGAATACTCCGATATTCCTAATTGTCTTTTGCCCCGCGTGAAACTAATGCAAATGTTCACCAACCTCATCAAAAACGCGCGTGAAGCCATGATCAAACTGGAACGCGGCAAGCGTTTACGCGTGGGTATTTCCCACGAGGAAGAAGTGGTGGTGGTGACCATTGAAGACAACGGCGTGGGCATCGGAGAAGACAAGCAGGAGATGATCTTTAATTACGGATATTCCACCAAACAGGGGGGGCATGGGTTCGGATTGCACGCAACGGCTATTGCCATGGGCGAAATAGGTGGTAGCATTTCTGTGTCCAGTGACGAGGGGCGAGGCAGTGTGTTTCGCCTGGAGTTTCCACTGACCAACGAATGAGTCGGGAGCAGGAATGGGCCGCCGGTTTTACAAACCGACCAGAATTCCAGAGTTAGAGGTTCGCCTATCCATCAGCATGTATGAAGATGGGGGCCTTGTGGTGCTCACCGAGAAGTGCCTCCTGGAGCGGGGCCACTGCTGCGGCAACAAGTGCCGCCATTGCCCCTACTTCCCCCTCAATTCACGTGGAGCCACCCAACTGAACCCAGAGATCCATGCCCTTCAGAAGGGGTCCTCGGCCCAAGAATCTGATTCATCATCCAGTTCCTCGTCGGGGAAAATGACCAGCACCTGAATGGGTCCCCTGAAACAGGGTGTGTCAAAGACGAACGACACGTCACCATCCTCGTAAATCGCGTGAACCGCCATCACGACCGCACCTCCGTGGGTTCATATTGCGCCCGCAACTGCCGATCCAGCGTTCGGTAACTGAGCGCCTCAAACACATGGTCGTATTCAATCTCGGCGGCGCCTTGTAGGTCGGCAATGGTCCGTGCTACCCGCACCACCTTGTCATGGACGCGCGTGGAAAAGCCCAGCTTCTCCATGGCGCGGTCCAGTTGCTCTGCAATTGAATCACTTAAAACACAGTGTTGTTTCATCTGTTTGGCGCTCATACGGCTATTGATGTGTCCAGGCAAGCCAAACCGTTCCGATTGGATCTCGCGAGCGCGGCGCACGCGCTGGCGGATGGTGGCGCTGGACTCGGCGGGAGGCAATTTGCGAATAGCTCGCATGGAGACTACCGGCACCTCAATATGCATATCAATGCGGTCAATGATGGGCCCAGAAATTCTGGAGCGGTAGGCGCGTACTTGGCCCGGACTGCAGTGACAATGTCGCCGAGGGTCCCCACGCCAACCGCAGGGGCAGGGGTTCATGGCCGCGATCAACGTGAAGTCGGCAGGGAAGGTGACCTGCAAACTGGCGCGACTGATGGTGACGTGACGGTCTTCCATGGGTTGACGCAGCACTTCCAGCACCACACGGGGGAACTCCGGAAACTCGTCCAGAAACAACACGCCCTTGTGCGCCAAAGTCACTTCACCGGGCCGAGGCACGGTGCCACCACCGATCATGGCTATGGGCGAGGCTGTATGGTGGGGCGCTCTAAATGGCCGGCTCTGGTCCATGGCGTTGCGCGATGTGCCGGCACAACTGTAAATGCGGGTCACCTCAATAAACTCCTCGTGGGTCAGGTCGGGCAACAGGCTGGGGAACCGTTTGCTGAGCATGGACTTGCCGGACCCGGGCGGTCCATACATCAAGAGGTTATGACCGCCAGCGGCCGCAATCTCCAATACTCGCTTGGCCAAGGTCTGACCCTTCACCTCCATGAAATCCAATTCGCTGGGTTGGGAATGGGGACGGCACCGCGGCTGGCAGATCTCCAGCGGCGCGGTTCCGCGCAAGTGCGCCGCAGCCTGGGCCAGGTTAGCTGCCTCATACACCGCGATGCCTGGTACCAGTGAGGCTTCCTCGCCGTTGCCTTGGGGCACAATGACAGCGCTGAACCCACAAGCGCGAGCGGATTCCGCGCAAGCGATTGCCGAGCGGACGGGTCGGGTCTGACCGTCCAGGGCCAGCTCGCCGATGAACAGCACATCGGTGAGTGCTTCGGGTGGGATGACGCCTATGGCGCTGAGGATGGCCACCGCCATGGGCAGATCATAGAGGCAGCCTTCTTTGCGCATGTCGGCGGGACTGAGGTTGATGACAATCTCGCCCGTATGCAGCGCGTAACCGCTATTGGTGAGGGCTGGCACCAATCGGTCCTTGGCCTCGCGGGTAGCTGCATCGGGCAGTCCCACAATGTGGATGGTCAATTGACGCGCATCGCGCACGTCGGCTTCTACTTGAACAGGTTCGGCATTCACACCCAAAGGGCAGGCCGAAAAAACGCGACTCATCATGGTGTTTCTCCTGAAACACCAGAGCCAAAACAGCTGCTGCCATTCTACGGACAAACCACAAATCCCGTCAATCCCGAAATCTCAAAAAAGGATCATTGTTAGTAGGCCGCGGAACTCCCAATTCCCCTCCAACGGAGGGACGGCGCAAAGCGCCTGGGTGGTTGCGCCAATCAATGTGAGTCCGGCTTCCAGCCGGAGGTGTCTAAAGAGCCTAAGACGTTTCAGGATTCCCCTCCACCGGAGGGGTGGCGCGCAGCGCCGGGGTGGACCTCACCCACAAACTGTGTGCGTCACAAGGGCCGAAGGCTATAGCGTGCGCTTCCGACACCAGCGAAGCGAGTGAGGCAGCGCTGTGAGGGAAAAACCTTCTCCACTGTGAGTGCAGGTAGAGCAAGGCGACACGAAGTGAGCTTCGCGAACCAAACTGCTGTACGTCCCCTGGGATCGCCGGTTATCAACCGACCACACGCCAAGTCCAACAACCAGGCCCGGCTCATCCATTCCGAAAAATCCAGTACCCCCAGATTATTCCGGAACCTATATTTGTATCGGAATAGATGCTCATCAAATCCAATATAGAAGCTTGGAGGTTGAAGATGATCTTGCTGACTTGGCTCTTGTGGGTTCCACCGGAACGGATGTATCGCGCACTACCCCACTGGCCGGAGGAGTTGAGTGTGCAACAACTGTCACAATTGTTAGTCGCCACACCGGTTGCAGCAACCGGACAGGAACTGTGCTACAACAGTTCAGGGGCCACCATACCTTGCATTGGATCGGGTCAGGACGGTGATACTCTGGCTGGCGAACCCTGGGTCAGTCCACGATTTTCTGATCTCGGTGATGGAACCGTGCGCGACGAAATGACGGGACTCATCTGGCTAAAGGCAACCAGTTGCAGTGGCAACATCACCTGGCAAGCTGCACTTGATTTTTGCAATGGCCTCGCTTCTGGTTCCTGTGGCCTGACCGATGGATCTGCGGCAGGTGATTGGCGCATGCCCAACCGCAATGAGTTGTTGTCGCTGCAGGCACTGGCATATGCCAATCCCGTCGTCCCTAATTCTGTGGGTGACGGCCAGTGGACGGAAGGTGATCCCTTTACCGGCATTCAGAACTACGTCTATTGGACCTCAACAACCGCTACCTACGGACCCCAATACGCCTGGGTCGTAGATTTTGGAAATGGTGGCATTGGAGGCTTCGACAAGACACAACCGCTAACCGTGTGGCCTGTGAGGTATTAATCCTGGCTGTGCAGCCGTTCACTGCCGCAAATACCCTGCGCCAAGAACTCCAAACCCAAGAAAAAAAACCACGAATATTAGGTGTCTGAAGAGCCTAAAACCGACGTTTCAGGATTCCCCTCCACCGGGGGGGGCGCGCAGCGCCGGGGTGGTCTCTGCAACACGCTAAGATTGATTGCAAGAATTGACTTCCAGCAGGTCGGAACTGAAATGTACCAATCGGTCAACATCCTGATCGACGGCACCGGGAGGGGAACCCCATGGACAAAACACGTTGTGACAGCTGTGGCATGCCTATTCAAAGCGGTGTGTATTGCCAGTACTGCGTGGATGAACAAGGTCACCTGCAGTCCTTTGAAATCCGATTTGAGAAGATGGTTCAATGGGTGTTGGCCAACGAGCCCGAAACGTCGCGCGAGGAAGCCGAACAACTCACCCGAGCCAACATGAAAACCTTACCCGCTTGGCGCAATCACCCCAATTTGGTCGGTTAAAGCGCGAAAAAGAAAACCGAACCGCAAACAAACACGAATGCTCACGAAAACAAGGGCCGAAGGCTGTGGAGTGCGCTCCCGACATGAGCGAAGCGAGTGAGGCAGCGCTTTGAGGAAACACCTTTACATCGGTCAAGCCCATAGAGCGACGCGACACGAAGTGAGCTTCGCGAACCCCCCATCGCCATGAAACACATAATCCTGTTTCTGGGAGCCTTCGACAAGACGCACCCAAAAAGAGGCCGAAGGCCGACTGACCCGGCAGCCCACCCCTACCGTAGGGAGGGGTGGGTAGCCAAGAAAAGAGCAAGAGCCCAAAGCAAAGCGCCGGGCGACTGAAAGATAATTAACCGTCACAAACCCGTGAAGACGAAAACCACAGATTACACCGATTACTACGCGCCAATGCCAGAGGGCTCAATGCACCCATACATAATAAAGGCCACAAATGAATTCGAAAACACTCTCCGCCTTCAATGTGAGTCCGGCTTCCAGCCGGAGGTGTTTATTTCCGGGTAATTCGAAAAACACCTCAGCCAAGATGGCTGACTCACACTAAGAGAAACAGGTCTTAGTTCCCAATCTGTGGTATCTGCGTCATCGGTGGTTCTGCTTCTTCCATTCGCAGTTCAGAACGTGCGACCCACATACAGATAAAGCTCGTTGTTGCCGTGATCGTTAAAGCCATTGGCGAAATAGACCGGCCCCAACACCGTATCAATCCCCACAAACACACTGCCCGAATACAACAGGTCACCCGTATCGATATCGTTATCGGTCCACAAGTTACCTGCCTCCAGCGAGGCGCCGGCAAACACACCCGACCCAATCGCTTGGGGTAACTGCATGAAGCGGAACAGGTAAAGCAGTGCCGTGGTGCCGCCATAGCGACCGGCAATACTGTCCCTGGGGTAACCCGACAGCGTGAACAGACCGCCCACGTTATAGATTTCCGGGGAATCCGTATCCAGTGCGCTGAACACATTGGTCAGACTCAAAAGGCTGTGTTTCCCTTTACCAGCCGCCAGACCCACAAACCCCAGCAGGTGCCGGTAATCCACGTCGGATCCCCAATCAGGTTGGGCATCGAAATAATCCATGAACACAAAATAGCCCGCCGTCGGGAAGTTCATGTTGTCAAATTGGTCCAGCACGGCGGTGACATGAAGCCCGTTGGCCACAAGTGTGACGGTTTCGCCGTCGCCTAGGTCCGGCGTTGATTCCACACGGGCAAAGTTGGGACCCACCCGCACTTCGCCAAAGCGACCCAGCTGCGCACCTAACCGAATGGATCCGCCCGCCGCATCACTGCGGTAAGGTGCATACAGGCCGTCCCCTTGGGCAACAAACGCGTTGGAGGTCTCCAATCGGGCCGTCACGGCCGCAAACCAGGTGTCGCCCTTACTGAGTGGTTGATAGAACTCGCCTTCCACGGCAGGTGTCTCGCCAATCTGGGCCCGCAGCTTCAATTTACCGCGGCGCTGATTCAACTGGGTCATATTGAAACTGGTCAGCACGTTGAACGTGCTCTCGCCGGCAAAATCAGATTCAAAGTTCAGCCCAAACCTCAAGTAGTTGGGACCCCACTCCTTGTCATGGGCTTCAATCAACAGCACATAGCCTTCAGGTCGTTTCTTCAGGAAATAGTCCACCCGTTCGTATTGGCCGGACTCGTATAGCCGGCGCAGGTCGGCTTCAATGGCGTCCAAACTAAACGGATCACCCGGTCGCAAAGAAATCCGCCCAAACAGACGGTCCGCATCCGACGTGGACCCATGGGTCAACTGAATCGATTCTATCCGCTGGAGCAGTGGCTGCACCTGGCGGATCCGCTGCAGGCGTTGTTGAAAGGCTTCTGCATCCATTTGGTAGGGCCGCAATTGATCGGCTAGCGTGTGGGTGGCCGCTTCACCGATGGGCACCAGCTCGCTGCCCTTATCGAACTGGGACGATTTGAAGTCGCCGATCTCCGGCAGGATCAGCACGTTCACCTGCTCCAACTGGGTTTCCACGTTCTTGCGGAAGGGGATACTCACCATTTGCTTCGCGATATCCGAAAGCGAATCCAAATCCTCTTTCTTGTACAGCGGTTCGCCCACGTCTACCGCAATCACAATATCGGCACCCATGGCCCGCGCTACATCCACGGGCAGGTTACGCGCCAATCCGCCATCCACCAGCAGTTTCCCGTCCAGGCTGACTGGCGAGAAGACGCCCGGAATGGACATGCTGGCACGAATGGCGGTGCCCAGGTCGCCGCCGTCGAGGACCACCATGTCGCCGGTCTCGATATCGGTGGCAATGGCGGCGAAAGGGATGGGCAACTGGCGGAAATCTTCGATGCCGGCCGAATGGATCAGCAGCCGTTGCAGCACCAGGTTCAGTTTCTGACCGGTAATCAGACCGGATGGCATCTGGATGGAACTGCCGTTTACCCCCAACTCGAAACGGGTGAGAAACGTCTGATCATCCACTTTCTGGCGGTAGGGCGCCAGTCGACGGGGCGGACGATCGTCCAGGATCTCGCGCCAATCGGTATCGCTGAGGATGGACTCCATCTCCTCGATGGAGACGCCCGAGGCGTAGAGCCCACCCATGATGGCACCCATACTGGTGCCAGTAATCACATGGATGGGGATGTGCATCTCTTCCAGTGCCTTGAGCACGCCGAGGTGTGCGCTCCCGCGGGCACCGCCGCCACTCAACACCAACCCAATCTTGGGTTGTTGACCAAACGCGACGGCACTTAACACCAGCCACAAACCTATAAAAACCAACCGCTTCCACAACCACCGCGGTCGGGTTTGCGCACATGCTGCGTTCGTCGGGCATATCCATCGATCAAACATAGAAGCCACCTAAATCAATCCACCCATTCTATCGCACCGCCCGTCCAGTATTCCCCTCCACCGGAGGGGTGGCGCGCAGCGCCGGGGTGGTCTCAATCTAATCCTACATGCCCTGGAATCACCCGGCCCAAATCCAAGAAAGCTAGAACCACAGATGGCACAGATTACGTCGCGCTAGGGACCAAGCGCTCAGCGTGCTTCCCAAGACTTAATGAACCACGAATAACCAATGTGAGTCCGGCTTCCAACCAGAGGTGTCTAAAGAGCCTAAGACGTTTCAGGATTCCCCTCCACCGGAGGGGTGGCGCGAAGCGCCGGGGTGGTCGAATGTGAGTCCGGCTTCCAGCCGGAGGTGTTTGGTGTTCGCAAACAAAAAAAACACCTCAGCCAAGATGGCTAACTCACACTATTGAAACCGCCGATGCACCAATGGCCCCATCGGGGCCAAACATGACAGCCCAGGGCATCGCCCTGGGTTAGAAATCCAACAACACCAAGCCCTGTAAGGGCGCGACAATTGATCCCGGTGACCCATTCAACGATCAGAAGATGTGGTGCCCTTATAGGGCACTCAGGACAGGGCATCCGTTACCCAGGGCGATGCCCTGGGCTGCCATGTTCAGGCCCTTCAGGCCTGAAAACCCTCTGGCCTTGGCATATTCTTAATCTTCCTAATCTGCGTAATCGGTGGTTCCTATTCTTCCGATTCGGGGTTTGTCTATTCAGACAATCCCTCATCGTGCACATCACTACGCTGGTGGAGAATAGCGCCGACCAAAATCGTATCGCCCTCAATCTCGTAATAGAGGGCAAATGGGAATTGCCTGAGCAGAGCTCGCCTGAAACTGCCGTGGCAAACCGGAAACATAGCTGGATGTGCCCGGATTAATGCCACCACGTCGTCTATTCGATCGAAGAACTGTGATCGCAGTGATTCACATTTTGACTCATAGTAACGTGCTGCATTCAAGATGTCGCTTTCTGCTTTTGCACGAAAGCGAACACGCAGCGTCACAAGTTTTCTCTGAGTCTACATTTCACGTCATCCCAGTCTTCACCGGGATCTTGTGAAGACTCCCATTCGCGTTTTCGCTGGTCAAGTGTGGTCTTATGCCATTCAGGAACGGGCAATTGGTCTGGTGACTCGGCAATCTGGTCCCAAAGATCCTGAAGCACTTGGACCTTCTCATTCACAGATAGCTGCTTGAACTCAGTAAATATGGACATGCGTCACCTTCGTCCTATCATGACCAGCGTTCCACAATAAATCAAGGCAATCACCCTTGTGGTCGCTATATCAACATTCAATAGAGTGAGTCCCGCTTCCAGCCGGAGGTGTCTAAATCCCTGAAATTCGAAAAAACACCTCAGCCAAGAGGGCCGACTCACACCATCTAAACCACCAATGCACTCATTGGCCCTAACAGGGCCATACATGACAGCCCAGGGCATCGCCCTGGGTCAGAAATAAAACAATCCCAAGCCCTGAAAGGGCGTAACAAACGATTCCGGCGACCCGGTCAACAAACGGAACATGTGGTGCCCTTACAGGGCACTTAGGTGAGGGCACCCGTTACCCAGGGCGGTGCCCTGGGCTGCCATGTTCAGGCCTTTCAGGCCTGAAAAACCCCGACCTTGTCATCTTCTTAATTTGTGTCATCTGTGGTTCCTTCTTCAATCTCCCAAACCACCCAAAACAACTCAGCCAGGATGGCTAACTCACACTCATGAAACACCAACGCACCAAAACAAGGGCCGAAGGCTGTGGAGTGCGCTTGAGACATGAGCAAAGCGAGTGAGCCAGCGCTGTGAGGCAGAGACCTTCACATCGGTGAAGCCCATAGAGCGACGCGACACGAAGTGAGCTTCGCGAACCCGCAAACCACCATGAAACACACAACCCCTTTTCTAGGAAAAGCCATCGGCTGGATGCACCCAAAAAGAGGCCGAAGGCCGAGACCCGGCAGCCCACCCCGACCAACGGGAGGGGTGGGTAGCCAAAAAAGAGAAGAAGAGCCCAAAGCAAAGCGCCGGGCGACTGAAAACCAGCCACCAGCACTTATCCATAAAGTCAATCACCACAAATAGATTCGAATGGACCTGGCAGGGTTATTCTTTGTTCGCCGCTTTCTCGAATACAGATGTCAAGGTTTCGATGGTCGAGAAGAATAGCTCTGAGATGTTGATCGGCTCGCCTTCTTCAAAGCGTTTAACGAGCATGTCTTGTGGAAAAGCAAACACCGTCTTTTCCGGGTGGGCAATCGCAAAGTCTGAACCGTTTTCGTCTGTGTATACTACCCATTCCATGCCAAAGACATCTGCGATTGCATCTCCCATGACGCTACCGATGATCACTAACTCGTCAGCGATATTGTCAGAAAATGGACCACAATTAATTACTGTTTCTAGATAAGGAATATCACTTGCTGTGCCGGTGAGTGTGTGGTCGATGCCAAGTCCACGTGATAGAACATCGTTAACCCACGTCCGGTAGTTCTCAAGGCCCTTCTATTTCATTCTGATTTAGTTGACGAGTTTCCAATTTGAAAAATCCCTGGCCTTCTCATCTTCTTAATCTGTGAAATCTGCGTCATCTGTGGTTTTCTCTTCCAACTTCAAAAACCACCAAAAACACCTCAGCCAGGATGGCTGACTCACACTAAAACCCTAAGTGCCATCCTTGGGTTTCGTCTTGCGGATCGCATAAAGGCCCAACCCCAACGAGATTGAGGCTACGAAGAAGAAACCAATCAGGAAAAACGCGCTGATCCCCCGTTTCAGCGTGAACTGGTCCGGTTCATCCGGGTCATACCACAGCGTCAACTCCTGGCCTTGTTTCAGCTCGCGCAACTCATAATACGAACCGTTTTGGCGGGTGAAGCCCGTGGCGATGATCTCGCGGCCCGCCTCATAACGGACCGCCACCACCGGCACCCGATAAACCGTGTAACTGGAACGCGATCTGCTGGAACTAGATCGCGACGTCTTCATATAGAACCGGCGATCCAGGATCGTGCCCTTGGTTTCGCGGTAATGGGTGTAGGGCTCCATCACATCGGAGGCCATCTGCCAGGCCATCACGCCAAACACCCAGGCGAAGAGGCCCGTGGCCAGGCGGCCACTCCAGTGCGTGTACGGGTGGTCATAGCCTTTGGTGCGCCATAAGACGAACCAGGCAATCAACGAGAAGGGGAACAGCAGCACCAGCGCCCACATCCCCCAACTGCCGTCTTCGTAGGTATAGGCCGAACTGGGCGTTTGATGGAGGTTGATGAACTCGGGTTCTTCCTGGTAATTCAACACGTTCTGGGCCCGCACGTCCACCACCAGATCGCCGGAATCCTCTTCCGATCGGGCAATCACGCGCAGGTGCAGCAGGCCACTGCTTCGGGCGGGCAAGGCCAACAGCGGCCATTGGATTTCCTGTTGGTTTTGCGCTTGGTAGGGGTTGGCGATGTGACCGTCAATGTCGGCTTCCACAAACAACAGCACGTCGTTCAGTTCGACTTCCACCAGCAGCACGCGATCGTCGTCACTGGCATTGGTGAGCCGTATCTGCAGATCGGCCACGCGCCCATAGACCACGGGATCCGGCTCCACGGTGATGGAGGAGGGTTCCAGGTGACGGACATCGCTTACGTCCTTGCGTTCCAGCCAATCGCTGCGTGCGGTATCCACCAGTTGCGGCACTTCCTCGCGCCTGAGTTCGCCACCCATCTGGGCGGTCATATATTCAATCATATCCTCGTGATAGTTCACGTAATAGGCCACGCCTCGACCGTGATCGTCGCGAGCGTACAGGTCGGCACCGGCATCCACCAATGCGCGGGCAAAGGCCACATCGTCGGTGCGCACGGCATGCATCAGTGGCGTCAGCCCTTCGTTGTTCCGGGCATTCATGTCGGCGCCGTGTGTGATGAGTACCGGGGCCAGGGCGGCGTCGTGGAGACCCATCAGTAGGGTGTCACCGCGTTCATCGCGGACGTCGGGATCGAACCCGGCCTCCAGCAGGATATTCAGGATCTCGGGATCCTTACAGTCGTGGAGCAGGGGCGAGCCGAAAGAGTCGCGAGGTGCGAGATCCCCTACGCCGGAGCGAGCCAGCTTTTGCACCAGCCAGGAGTCGGATTCGCGAATGGCGTGTTCCAGTCGGTCACTGCGATCTTCCAGTACGTTCCAGCCGAAAAAGGTTTTTAAGAGCCAGGTATCGGGGGCCACCGGTGCCCAGGTCAGGGCCCCGAAGCCGAAGACGAAGAGGGGTGCGATGAAGGCCGCGGGCGTAATCTTCTTGCGTTTGCGCAGGCGGATCAGTTGGAAGACCACGGTTTGCAGGAGCAGCCCACCGATGATGGAGAAGATGATCTGACCGGCGCGGGGCAAAAACCCGTCCATATACCAAACCTGCACCCCGGTCAGCGCCAAAAACAGCAACCCCCCGAGCGTACAGCTCATCTTCTCCGACTTTGCCTTTTCAGTCATGGTTGGGAATGATCATAGCGTATGTTGGGAAGAAGAAAGATGCTGATAACAGTGTCGTATCGAATAGTGAGCTAGACAGTTAAGATGAATCAGCTTAATGATTAACATCAGTTTATAGATTCTCGATTCTACGAGTGGACTTCAACCGCTCGTGTAGGCGTTAAGGTTGGGTGTAAAGTAGGCATCCTCGTATTCATTAGGACTTAAATAATTGATGGTACTGTGTCGACGTTTTGGAGTGTAGAACAGCCTAGCGCTCCCCATAAAGACTAGACAGGAGAATTCTTATTTGTCCTAGTCGTAGCCGTCGAGCTTGTGGGAATGTGGGAAACGCGATAGCGTCTTTCCATATTTCCACATGCCACCGCGCGGCTG
>JAGQSC010000003.1 GCA_020439745.1 Acidobacteriota bacterium
GCGTTCATTCTGAGCCAGGATCAAACTCTCATGTTGATTCCTAGCTTACGCTAGACTTTCACTCTCGATCTCAAACTTCAACCCGTTTGAGTCTTCTCTCACCTTCTCCATCTGTCAACGAACCCGGTCAGTCTTAATGACCGCCGACAAGGTCGAGAGCATAGCAAAGCGGTCGGTGGCATGTCAAACACTTTTGTAAGTTTTGTCGGCATTTCGCACTGCGCAACACATAAGTCGCATCATTCCAGCTATATAGATACTACTTTGCGAATGCTGAGGTGTCCGCGAATCGGCTTCGACCCCAGAACACCCATTTTCCGCCAAAAACCCTGGTCTGAAAGCACTGTTTTATGATTAAATAGTGCCGCTTGCGAACAGGAGTCCGCCAGGCACAAACGCGTTTTAGCGACTATTCCGCGTTTCTCCCATACCGCACCATTGAAGACTATGGAGCATTCGAAGAAGGTCAAACTGATCGATCATGGCGAAGCGCTGTGCCTTCTCTTAAGGAGATTCAATTAATGGCCCATCTAAAGATAGGACAAGGGTACAACGTGCCCATCAAAGGACAGGCAAAAAAAGAGACCGTCGACGTGGGGCCCGCCCCATTCGTAGGGGTCTGTCCCTCTTCATTTGAACATGTCAAACCCAAGTTACACGTCGCTGTCAACGACGAGGTAGTGGCCGGGGAAGTCTTGTTCCACGACAAAGCCAACCCGAACTTGGTATTCGTGGCGCCCGCGAGTGGGCGAATCACCGCCATCAATTACGGTGCGCGTCGTGCGATCGACTCAATTGTAATTGCCACCAGCGAGACGCCCCAATACCGACAGCACGATGCCTATGACCTGGAGGCTCTTGCTGAGTTCTCAAGGGACGCGCTGATCAAGCACTTGATGGCAGGGGGCATTTGGCCATTCATCAAACAGCGCCCATTCAATCACATTGCCAATCCTGAACGTAAGCCAAAGTCTATCTTTATTAATTGTATGGACTCTGCACCCCTTGCCAACGACCCTAACTATTCCTTAAAGGATCGTGCCGATTGGTTCGAGGCGGGCTGTGAGGCTATGAAGATCCTGGCCGATGGCAAGGTACACGTGGTGACCGACGCCAAAGGTGCTTTTGATGGATTCACCAAGCCAAGAGGCGTAATTTATCACACTGCGTTGGGCAAGCACCCCGTGGGCTTGGTAGGTACACATATTGCCCGCATTGACCCGATCAACCGAGGCCAGTGTGTGTGGCACATCCATGCCCGCGATTTGGTCTTGTTGGGTGGATTCCTATTGTCTGGTCAAATCCAAACGGAACGCATCGTTGCGATTGCCGGTCCCGGCACCACCACACCGCGTTACGTGCGTTCGCAGATCGGTGCACAAATCAGTCACCTGGTGCAGAACACCTTAGCAGAAGGCGAGCAACGCGTAATCAGCGGAAACGTCTTGACCGGAACACAAACATCAACCGAAGGGTTCTTGGGCTACTACGACGACTTGGTCACGTTGGTGCCTGAAGGTCGCGAACAACGTTTCCTGGGATGGATCATGCCCGCGTTGAACATGCCCAGTTTTACGCGCGCCCTGCCTACGGGCTTCTTCCCCGGTAAAAAGTTCCCAATGAATACCAATATCAACGGTGGCCATCGCGCCATTATTCAGTCGCTGGCTTACGATCGAGTCGTGGCACTGGATGTACACCCTGAGTTTTTGATCAAAGCGGCCATGGCCCAAGATATCGACGCCATGGAGAAGCTGGGCATTCTTGAATGTGACCCCGAAGATTTTGCCCTGTGCTCCTACGTATGCCCCTCGAAAACCGAAGTGACCAGCGTCATCAAGGCGGGGCTCGAATTGATGGAGAAGGAAGGATAAACCCGTGAAGTTCATTCGTAAGATACTCGACAAACACGAGCACCACTTCCTCAAGGGCGGCAAGTTCGAACGTTTCTACCCCTTATGGGAAGCCCAAGATACGTTCTTATTCACGTCCAATCACGTCACCAAACAAGGGCCGCACGTTCGCGACAGTTTGGATTCCAAACGGCTCATGAGTATTGTAGTGCTGGCTCTGGTCCCCTGTGTCTTGTTCGGCGCCTATAACACAGGCCTTCAAGAAGCGTGGGCACATCAGGAACCCACCGGCGATTGGTTTGGTCTGTTTTGGCGTGGGATGATTACGATGTTACCCATCATTGTGGTGTCATATGCCGCAGGTGGGTTCTGGGAGCTCATCTTCGCCGTTGTACGAAAACACGAGATCAATGAAGGATTCTTGGTTACGGGTCTTCTGTTTCCACTTGTCTGCCCACCGTCCATCCCTCTTTGGCAAGTCGCAGTGGGCGTCAGTTTTGGCGTCGTCATCGGCAAAGAGATCTTCGGTGGTACGGGCATGAACATCTTGAACCCAGCCCTCACAGCACGTGCCTTCCTGTACTTTTCCTACCCCGCTCAGATTTCCGGTGACAAGGTCTGGATCTTGGCGCAGCCCGACGGGATTTCCGGCGCTACGCCCTTGAACGTGGCGGCCATGACGGCCAACGGCGGTGATGCCGTAGCAACGTTGCACTCTTTCTCCAACGGCACCGATTTGACTTATGGTTTCTGGGACATGTTCTGGGGCACGATTCCAGGTAGTTTGGGTGAAACCTCAGCGGCGGCATGCCTTATTGGTGCACTGATCCTGATCATCACCGGTGTAGGAAGCTGGCGGGTAATTGTGAGCGTCCTGGGGGGCTCCTGGATTACGGCTGCCCTGCTCAACCTGGTGGCTGGCGGTTCACTTCCCGGCATCCTGTCGCTGCCTCCTCACTACCACTTGGCGATGGGCGGATTGATGTTTGCCGCCGTCTACATGGCTACAGACCCAGTTAGTGCCGCGCGCACAACTAAGGGCATGTACATTTATGGTTTTCTGATTGGCGCTTTGACCATTCTGATTCGCTTGTGGAACCCTGCCTATCCAGAAGGAGCCATGCTCGCCATCCTGTTCATGAATGTGTTCGCACCCCTAATTGACCATTATGTGGTCAACGCCAACATCAAGCGGAGGATGAAACGTGTCGCAAGCTAAAAGTAATTCTCGAGTCTACGTATTCGCCCTTGCCGTCTGCGTCGTTTGCAGCTTGATCTTGGCAGGCGCATCCACTATGTTGCAACCTCGACAGAGCGTGAACGTTCGTTTGGATATCGTACGGAACATTCTGGCAGCTGTGGGTCATGATCCTGCAGAAATAGCAGCGACCGCTCCTCAGGCTACCTTTGATCTGTACAAAGCAGAGTTCACCGAACTGTTGGTAGATGGCAACAACAACAGTGCCGATCCCAACTACATGCGCGAGGAACTGGTGAAACTGTCCTATCCGCGCACACAACTCGATGACATGAGCATCAGTGATCTATTGCGGGTGTTCAATGCCAAAAAGGATATTCTGGCTCGCCGCAGCAAACAATCGCTGGAGGCATATGACCCAGGCTACAAACTGCTGCATGTATGGCAACCCCACGGTGCGGTTGAAGCCTATGTGATCCCCATTGAGGGCTATGGTCTCTGGGACATCATTAAAGGGTACGTAGCGCTCGAGGCAGACCTCAACACCATTAAGGGCATCACCTTTTACGAGCACAAGGAGACGCCGGGACTGGGTGCACGAATCGTTGAAGATTGGTTCCGCGAACAGTACAAGGGCAAAACCATTCTCACGGAACAGGGTGATCTAACTTCTGTCACCATCGTCCGCGGTGTGGCCACGGACCAGTACAAGGAACCTCAACTCAATCACTATGTGGATGGCATCTCAGGAGCCACCCTTACCTGCAAAGGTGTGAATCATTTCCTTCAAGCCACGCTAACGGCTTACGAACCGTTTCTCGCCACGCTGCGCAAGAACAGTTAGAGAGGATCAACCGATGAGTGTAGCAACCGCCCCGGAAAAAACCAAAGAGCCGCTCTTTGGCACCAAGCAAAAGAAAACTCTGACTGATCCCTTTTGGGACAACAACCCGATTACACTGCAGGTTCTAGGAATTTGCTCGGCACTCGCTGTGACCAGTCAATTAAAACCCACGGTGGTCATGTGCATTGCCCTGACGGTTGTCTTGACGGGTTCCAACGTGGCCATTTCGTTGTTGCGCAAGCAGATACCTTCCAAGATACGCATTATTGTCATGCTCAGCGTGGTTTCAACGCTTGTGACCTTGGTGGACCAAATCCTCAAGGCCTACGCGTTTGACATGAGTAAACAACTCAGCGTATTTGTTGGCTTGATTATTACGAACTGTATTGTGCTCGGTCGCGCTGAGGCGTTTGCCATGGCCAACAAGCCATGGCCGTCTCTTTTGGACGGGCTGGGCAACGGCCTCGGCTATAGTGTCATCTTATTGCTCGTGGCCACCGGTCGAGAATTGTTGGGAAGCGGCACCCTGTTTGGCATGCACGTGATTCCTCAGGCTCTGTACGATATTGGTTACGTGAATGTCGGTCTGATGGTACTTCCCCCAGGGGCCTTTATTTTGTTGGGGCTCATCATTTGGGTCCAAAAACAATCTTCCAAGCAGTTCGAAGTATAGGAGGACGACATGGTTGATCTAATTAGCATTGCTACTAAGGCTATTTTCGTCGAAAACATTTTGCTGTCGTTCTTTCTGGGTATGTGTTCGTTTTTGGCATGTTCCAAAAAAATTGAAACGGCTATGGGCTTGGGCATGGCGGTGATCTTTGTTTTGGGCGTCACAACGCCGATCAACTGGCTCATCAACCACTACTTGTTGCGCGATGGCGCTTTGGCATGGCTGGGTTACCCCAACGTTAACTTAAGTTTCCTTCAATTTATTTGCTACATCGCCACCATTGCCGCCATGGTTCAGTTGGTAGAAATGGTGATGGACAAGTTTGCACCCGCTCTCTACCAGTCATTAGGGATCTTCCTGCCGTTGATTGCTGTGAACTGTGCCATTCTGGGTACCAGCCTCTTTATGGGTACCAAGGGGTATGACTTCACTGAAAGCACGGTGTTCGGCTTGAGCTCCGGTGTGGGTTGGCTGATGGCGATCGTAGCCATGGCTGCCATTCGCACCAAACTTCAATACTCCAACATCCCCCTCGGTCTCCGAGGCTTGGGTATCACCATGTTGATCACAGGGCTCATGGCTTTAGGCTTCATGAGTTTTATCGGCATCAATTTATAGGAGTGCGATCATGAGTGATCTTGTAACCATTGGATTCAGCGTAGGTGTCTTCACCTTGGTGATCATGGCGTTGGTCGTCATTCTTGCAACGCTGGAAAAAAAGCTGATCCCCCAAGGCGATGTTCAGATTCTGGTAAACGATGACGCAGAAAAGAGCCCAACCGTCGCACCGGGCGGTACTCTTTTGAGTGCCTTATCTGGAGTGGGCATTTTTCTCCCATCAGCCTGTGGCGGCGGTGGCACCTGTGCCATGTGTAAATGTCAAGTTCTGGACGGTGGAGGAGATATTCTACCTACCGAGCTCAACCACATTTCCCGCAAAGACGCAAAGGACCATTGGCGTTTAGCCTGCCAAGTCAAAGTGAAAAGCGCCATGAACATTCGCGTGCCAGACGAAGTATTCAGTATCCAGAAGTTCGAATGCACGGTACGGTCAAACGATAATGTGGCAACATTCATCAAGGAATTGGTGCTGGATATTGATGGCGGCAAGCACCTGGACTTTGAAGCGGGCGGTTATATTCAGATCGACATTCCCGAGTACCATGGCCTTTCCTACAAGTCATTCGATGTTCCCGGCGAGTATCGTGAGGACTGGGACAAGTTCAACCTGTGGAAATACGTGGCGAATAACCCTGAAGACTGTTTCCGCGCCTACTCCATGGCCAATCACCCAGCCGAAGGCAATATGGTCATGCTCAACGTTCGTATCGCATCACCACCTCCGGGACGGGATGATATTCCACCAGGCATTGCGTCAAGTTACATTTACAGTTTGAAGCCTGGTGACAAGGTGATGATCTCGGGTCCCTATGGTGAGTTCTTTCAAAAGAAGACGGATCGCGAAATGTGTTTCGTGGGTGGCGGCGCCGGGATGGCGCCTATGCGCAGTCACTTGTTTGACCTGTTCCATACCCAACACACCACACGCAAGGTGACATTTTGGTACGGTGCTCGGTCGCTCCGCGAGATGTTCTACGACGATGATTTCACCGACATTGCAGCGAAATATCCGAATTTTTCGTACAACGTCGCCCTGTCGGCAGCCCTTCCCGAGGATAACTGGACCGGCTACACGGGTTTCATTCACCAGGTACTCCACGACGAATACCTTTCCAAACACGAAGATCCCACAGAAATTGAATACTACCTGTGCGGTCCACCCATGATGATCAGCGCCATGCAAAAGATGCTCTACGATCTGGGCGTCGAAAAAGAAATGATCATGTTTGATGAGTTTTAACGTGATCGCTATGAAGGGGCGCCCATGGATTTGGGCGCTCTTTTTGTTTGTGATCACGAGTTGTCGATCTGACCCAAGCGAATCCCTCAGGCTACATGTCTTTCAAGGTCAAACGATGGGAACTAGCTATCGGATATCCGTGGTCGCAGGTGAACTAGACCGCGAGGCTCTTCAAGAGGATATCCAGGCACGACTCGACCGAATCGACACACTTATGTCTAGTTGGGTGTCAACCAGCGACATTAACCGCATCAATAGTTCAGATAGGGACGAGCCGATCACGGTAGATCCAGAGACAGCTCAGGTGCTTAATCATTCGCTGTCGATTGCCGACTTGACATCGGGCGCGTTTGACATATCCATGAGCCCACTTATTGAGTTATGGGGATTTGGAACACGTGATTTGGAGGCTTTTCCCCAAGACGATGCCATCAGGGAACTACTCACTCAAACAGGGCCTGGCACATTCTCTGTAACCGGTCAGACGGTGACCAAACTCCACCCCAAAGTTACCTTGAACGTTTCAGCGATTGCCAAGGGATACGCCGTCGATAAGGTCCATGAACTATTGACCGAAAAGGGGTTCACGGACCATTTGGTGGAGGTAGGTGGCGAAGTGTTTGCTGCGGGTATATCCATCCATCGCAAGCCTTGGCGGGTGGGTTTAGAGGCCCCTGATCCAGTCTCGCGCACACCCGAAGTTCACCAGGTGGTACGGCTCTCGGGCATGGCGGTCGCCACATCGGGAAATTACCGCAACTTCTTTTGGCACGAGGGCAAACAATACACGCATATCATCGACCCCAGAACTGGCTACCCCATTCCCAGTTATGTAACAAGCGTATCTGTGATTGCCAAAGACTGCATGAGTGCGGATGCCATGGCCACGGCATGTATGGTGTTGGGCGTGGAAGCCTCATTGAAATTGATGGAGGAGGTTCCCGATGCGGAATGCATGTTGGTTGAAGAAAAGGACGGCAAACAGTTGACCCATTTCAGTTCAGGCATGGGAAGCTACCTATAGCTGATTAGACCGCCTGACCACGATCCTTTTCTGTTCGACGCGGGTTCCCTAACTCTGCGATGCGCAAAAGCCCGGACTCGTCATCCGACGGACATAACTCTTTTTCTTTTTTGGCGCATGCGCCACATGAGGGCTCGCCGAGTATTTCCGCAGCGCCGCCACAGGACCCCTTTAAGCTGATGCCACGCACAATGAAACCTATTGCCATGCCGGCAAAACACAAGCCAAAAATCGTCAATGTGAACAAAAGCGTCGTCAATGGGGCCTCCCGCAATGCGGTATGATTATTCTAGCAGATCTCAAGGGAAGGTGCTTTTATGAAGGGTGGCGCTTTTGCAGTAATCAAAGTCATAGAGCCAAAAGCCCAGTATTGGGGGCGGCTTATCGAGATTTCGCCGGCAGGTGTGATTTTTCGGGGTATTGAGGTGACCATGATTGAGCGGTACAAATACCAAATTGGGAAAGACGATTGCGAGGTCTTCCCCGAAACGCTATTTGTGCCAAGTCGTCGGTTGTTATGCATAGCCTTGGACGAAAATCAGGGTACGGTTCCTTCGGTTATAGATTCTATACGCAGCTACACCGGACTTCACGACGACGAAATCATGGGACCCAACACCCATATCTAAATCTCAAGATCGGGTTCCTCAGCTCTTTCCGGCCATATCGTCGAACCTACGTCAACAGCCATCAGACGCAAAACAGACCAGACACTCAAACAAAGTCCCAGCCAAGTCACCCACAAACTCATCCCCGATTCGGGAATCTGCCAATGGGACATTGGCCACAAGGGTGAGACTGCTATCGCAGCTAGGATCATCAACGGCAGTCCACGCCAGGCACGTCGGTCGAAGTCTGCAATCTGCATCGTGCGACAAGCGATGCTAATTTCTTGAGCGCCGATTAGTAAGGCGCAAGTGCCCCACATCACCCATGTATGGGTTACGAGTCCAGCTAGCGCGAACTGAAGCCAACAAAGCCACAGACTGGCCAGAAATCTTCGACTATCACTTTGTGCAACAGCCAGTAAGCCAAAATACATGGCTCCAAAAAGTAGCCAGCCAAGAGAAAGTTTGAACGGCATCACTTGCGTCGCCAAAAGCATCCCAGCGGCCACGACGAACCAGCTTCCGAAATGGTTGGGAACTCGCACAACCCACTCCTGAATATGCACATGGAGGGGGAAAATCGGTAACCAGACCAGAGCCCAAACCCAGGTGGCGATGGACGGCTGTCCCAGAAACCAGAAGAGCCAGGCTGCGATTAACACCCCAGCCACGCCCCATATCTTGCGGAACCCGTAGATTTGATCTCGATTGCCACCAATCAAAAGAAGGCCAAGTACAAAAGCGCCGCAGGCAACCAAACCAACCCCCCAAGAGGCCTTGGGCACCCAAGCCAAACCCCACATGCCAACGGTCACAAAGCTTGCCTTCCAACTGCGGGATCGCCAAGCCAGCCACAAGCCTGTCAAACCCAGAACGGTCATTGCTTGCTCCGTTTCATCGCCCGCGCAACCTGGACGAAAGGTTGCAACAACAAAAACCACAAGCCATCCACTACGACAACGTCGCCTCCCCTCCAAAAGGAGGCCGGCAAGGTGCTCAGCGAGGTCACAACGATACGATCAAGCCATGAATGGACCGGGTTGTCCCCAAGCTCCGCAATCAGAAACCCATTGACAACGACCCAAAACATATCCCGTTCAGGCCACACAAAGAGCCCAACCAGGGATGTCAGCCAAAACACACGCTGACGCGGAGGCCACAATGATGGAAGCCAAAACACAGCCAACCAGGGTGAAATGTCGCTCAACTGGGTCAACCAAAAACCTGTGAACAGGCCATCCAATACTGATACTGGACCACAGTTACGCGTTCGCCAACCACAGAAAGGAGGTAATCCGGCCAGCACCCATATACAGACGGACTCGCCAAACCCTGAAGCCAAGGCCAGCAAGGCGCCTATTTGCATAAAGCCATAGATACGTCCTTCACTGTTTCGGCCAATGATCGCAAGGCGAACCACAATCAGCAGCCACCACCACACCGTCATTTGGTGGGCGGCGAAGACAGCACCAGTGATGAGCCCCAATAAAGCAAGCAGGCGTAGCTTCATAGATGTCACAAAAAAAGGTGGGGACTTGCCCCACCTAATTCAGGTTGCAAGGGTCAAAGACCACTTAGTTGATTCCGTTTTCCTGCAGAGCCTTTTCCATCTGGCCAAACAGATCGGTCGCAGCGGCTCCGCCACAACGCTTTGCCGAATCACGCAGTGCGGCTAGGTCTTTCAACTCACGTTCCAGCTCTGTCCTGGACTCTTTGATCACCGCTTGCCCTTCCTCAATGGCCTTCTGCAATTCGGCCGTTGGCGTGGCAATGTGACGTTCCTTGTTGGCAGCTAGACGTTCCTCGTTGATGGCAATTGTCTTCTGCAGGCTAGTCACGTTTTCAAGCGCGCGGCGACAGTTCTCCTGTTCCGTGCGTCGGTTGTCCTGCAAGATCTGAAGATTGGCCTGTTTGGCGTCCAACTCGCGTTTGATGACGCCATTGCCAGGATTGGACTTAACGCCCTGACGCAGGATCTCAATGGCTTTTTCATACAGAGGGATGTCGTGTGCAAAGCAGTCGTTCTTTTGCTGCACGAAGCTATAGGCAGCGAAGGTATAGACGTTCTGGTTATCGCCAGCACCGTTTGAGATGGCCTTTTTGTAGCTCTCGATGGCCCCATCGAAATCGCCCGATGCCATCTGGCAGCTGCCCAGGGAGAAGTACCCGGTACCGTCCTTGGGTTGCATTTTGATGTATTGCTTGAACACGGTTACGGCATCCGCATATTTCTTTTGCCCCTGCAGTGCTTGGCCCTTTTTGTTGACCATCTTCGCGTCGTTAGGCCAGATCTCCAGGTAACGACTGATGTAGCCCACGGTTCGACCGTAAGCCTGTGCCTCTTCGCGTTCCGATGCCATTTTTGCCAACTGAAAGGAAACCTCAATCAAAAAACGGTGGGCATCTTCATGACGCTTGTCTTTTTGAAGTACTTGCTCGAAATCACCGATACACTTTTCCAAGGATGCTTTGGTGCCATGAGTGTTGCCAATCTTGAATTGGCAATAGGCTTTTTGGAACAGGGACTCGACGCTCAGTCGAGGATCCTTTGAGTTGTATTTTTCGGCCTCAGAAAAGCTAACAATCGCCTTACTGTAATAGCTGATTAGCTTTTCCTTATCCTTCTTTTCTTCAGCCGCTTTGGCCACCTGCAATTCGCATTGGCCTCGGTTGTAAAGCAAATCAAACTTGCGCGATGAGGGTGCCAAATCGATCAAATCGGTGAACGACTTGATGGCACTTAGATAGTCGTTTACGGCCATTTGTGCGCGAGCGAGATCGTACTTCACGACTGGCATCTGGTCGGTGGGAATTTCCAAAGTCAACGCCTCGTTAAAGCTGGTAATAGACTCTTTGACTTTGTTAAGCGAAAACTGACATTTGCCCTTCAAATAGATTGAAAACCACCAATCTGGATGTGTCTTGACGGCCTCCTCAAACAATACAAGGGCTTCCTTGTAGTTGCCTTGCTTGTACAATTCGTGACCGCGTTTCCACTCGTCCTGCGCATTTGCCCGAGGGGCAAAAAAACAAAGCAGAACTAGAATTGGCATGATGATTCTCATGGGAAACTCCCTCTTACAAACCCTTTAGGGTTCCTTAATTATTTTTTTCAATTCAACAGTAAGGTCTTTGGCAACTTGGGCTTCTTCCAACAATTGCGCGGCCTTGACAATCTGAGACGCCGTTTCGATGACAGCCTCAATGCCTTTGCCCTCGTTTACTTCTTTGACACCCTTCGCGCAGTGTCGCTGAACGACGGGGTGTGCCAGCTCACTGACAGCAGCTTTAGCAGCTCGGTACACTTTTTCGACCTTGGCCAGTAACCATTCTTTTTCTTCTTCGGGGCTCTTTTTCCCGGGCGCAACCTTGGGCTTGGTTTTCGCCTCCAAGGGGTTTGGGTCGGCCTTTGCCTTCGGTGTCTCTCGCAGTTTCACCAAATCTGCGGACACCAATCCGTAAATCAGTTTTGCCACGTCCACAGGAATGAGACCTACCTGTTTGGCGATCGACTTGATGCTATTGATGCCATTGATCTTAGAAAGCACGTGCCATTCCTGAGTATTGAAACTCACCTTTTTGGTTCCCAAACTCTCCAGTTCGGGGATCAGTCCAAAAGATGGAATCTTCTTACTCAGAACACGCCATTCATCGAACTTGCGAGCCACTTCCATCAATATGAAGGTGTTCTTTTTGGTGATCGACTCGCTATTAGACGCGACACCCTCTTCAAACACGAAGCTTCCCGAATCCCAAATAGCAAGTGAATAGATGGCGTCTTCGCCTTTCAGATCATCGCTCTCAGCATGAACGATCTGTCCATCGCGAAGATAGATAAAGCCGGTATCTTCATCACGCTTAAGATGAAAGCGCCCCGTTTTGGTAGAGACGCTCATCAACTGAATAATGTCCGGCAGTTTGACGTCGTTTAGTGAACCTTGAAACATGTCGGCTTAACTCGGGTAAAGGATGCTCAAAATCGGCCATCCTGCAGGGTTACTGCAGGATGAAGTCGATTTTCAGGGTCATTCGCACGTCGGCGGGCTTGCCATTCACCTTACCGGGCAGGAACTTCCACTGCTTCAGCGCGGTAATAGCTTCTTCTTCAAAGCCAAACTTGCCTTTTCCTAGTCCACGCAAAACTTTGACGTCGTCCACGGCACCGTCTTTGCGCAAAATGGCTTCCAAAATCACATAGCCTTGTAGCTTAATCTTGGCGGCGCGATCGGGATAGTTAGGCTTCACTTTTTGAGTGAACACGGGAGGCTCAACACCCACCTGACCCACTCGAGCGATGGTGTCACCTTGAGGTTCAGGCGGGCCATCTGGAATTCCAATCTCCCAATCGTCTGTGGGCAATACTTCCGGCTCTGGCGGTGGGTCTGGTTCGACAATCGGTTCCGGTTCATCGGGTGTCATGTCTGGCATGGGCACCTTCATCGCCTTTTTCTCTTGAGTTTGAACCTTCTCCACGGGTTTTTCCGGAGGTGGCTTCAGCACTTTGCGTTTCTGTGGCTTGTTCTCTTGCGTCGTGACATTAAACACCTTGTCGCCAAATGAAGGCAGAGGCGTCCAGATCAGAAACAAGACAATCAGGAGTGAGGCCAGCAAGCCCATCTTGGCATAAGCGCCTTCCTCCGCATCCTCGAAGGCAATGGCCATTACGGCCGAATGGTCTTTGCCGTCGTCGAATTTGAGATCAATGCTCATGACAACACTCCTTACTGAACGCCGAAGCGCGCATAACGCTCGGCCTCTTCTTTGGACGGGATTGTGATTGCCAATTCGGTTTCCAACTCTTTGCCTACACGCTTCAGTTGATTGAACACGGCCACCATATCGCCGTATTTTGCTTCGCGGTTGGTGTGCAAAATGATGGGCTTTTTGGCGTTCTGTTGCACCTTGCCGAAGACGTATTCGTGAACGGTTTCCACATCGTCAATGGAGTAGGGTTTCTGATCCATCACAAACTGCCCACTGGGGTAGATTTGAATGTAAATCGCCTCTTCATTGTCGATTTGCTCGTCTGGAATGTCTTCTTTCGGCGGCAAAAGGTGTTCCATACCCTTGTTGGCCGAAAACACGGTAGTCAACATGAAAAACACAATCAGCAGGAAGGCGATATCCGCCATCGATGCGGTAGGAATTTCAGGTTCTTCGACTTGAGGTCGTTTCATGTCCGCTCCCGTCTCACTTTTCTTGCTCGGTCAGGAACTTGAGGTTCGTGACACGTGCGTTGCGCAGATGTTCAAGGACATCATCAATCTTTCCGTAGTCAGCCTCGGCATCGGCCTTGATGACAACGGGTTGATTGGGGTTCTTGTTCATCCAGGATGCCGCCAGGACACCAATATCCTCGAGGTTGACCAGCTTGCTGTCTTCAACCCCATCGGAAGCCTTCAACACGCCACTCTTTTGGATCACCACAAAGGCGGAACCCTTCAGGACTTCGGTACGTGTGACCTCGGAACTTCGAGGTAGTGCAAGGGACGTCTTGTCCACCTGAAATACCGTCGAGATCATAAAGAACACGATCAGCAGAAAGGCGATATCCGCCATTGAGGCAGTGGGAATATTCGCTGGGAGCTCCCGGGTTTTCGTGATTTTCATGGTACCTGCCTTGTTGGCAGCTTAAATGCTGCGTTCCATTTGCGAGAAGGATTCCATCAGAACGGCTGAGGCCGACTCAATCTCGCGGATGAAGTTGTTAACACGGGTGGTGAAGTAGCTGTACGCCAACAAGGTGGGTACGGCAACGATCAAACCACCGGCAGTGGTAATCAATGCCTGAGAGATACCAGCGGCCACAGCACCCGGATCATTCAATTGAGACAAGGCGTTAAACGACTCGATCATACCGGTAACCGTTCCGAGGAAGCCCAGGATCGGAGCCAGGTTGGAAATGGTCGAAAGCACGGGAAGTCCGCGTTCCAGACGAGCGATCTCGTGCATGGCAGCGTTCTCCATGGTTTTTTCGATTTCTTCCTTGGGGTCACCAAATTTCATCAAACCCGTTTTCAAAATAGAAGCGATGGGACCTTTGAATTTTTCACAGATCTGAACCGCTTCTTTTACGTTTTTGTTCTTCAGCGCGGCACGAATCTTGGTGAGAAACTCCGCGGTATTGATTTTGGCTTTAGCCAACGCTACATATCGTTCAACAGTGTAAGTCAGACCAATAAGCAGCAACACGACGAGCGGCACCATGATGAAAAGGCCACCCTCGATGATCTTGGTAAGAATATAGCCCACGGCTCTCTACCTCCAAATGACAGTTCGTTCGGTTTTTTGACAACGTTAACCGAGTTCAGAATGGTACTAAGCCCAATGGAACTCGTCAAGTACTCTTTCAGGCACAAAGGGCACGTCCAACCCGCAACTGGTGCGGGTTTTCAATACTGTGGCTGGCTTTTATCCAGCGACTGGATGTTACCCACTTATACCCCCACCCGTGTATGCTAGCAAGGATCGGGGCTGAATGCTTGCCATGTTTTTACAAATTCTTTTCAAGGGGCCTAAAAACACCGACGGTCGGAATGGTTACTCGCTGTGCACGACCGATTGGCTGGGCACCATTTCGCGATCAAAGTCGTCAACAGATGCAAACATCTCTTCAATTCGATGGTGCAACCACTGTTTTGCCCTGAAAAAGGCCGCGTAGATCACGGGGATGACCAGCAAGGTCGAGAGCGTCGCACTGAGCATGCCTCCGACCGTCGATCGGGATAAGCTGGCGAAGGTTGCCAGCGTAGCTTGCAACCCTTGATTCTCGAGATTACCCAGTTCAACCGATATTCCTAGCAGGTTGAAAGCCATCTGGACCACGTCTAAACGCATCATCCAGTTCACAAATTCACTCAACAGCGGTAGCAACCCGACGATCGTGGTGATTGCGGTCAAGAGAATAGGTCTCAACCGATCACGGCTGGCATTGGCAATCGCTGCATAGATGGAGCTGTTATTTTGCTGCGCAAGTCGCACTTCATCGTTGATGTGAGACACCAGTAGGATCGAGTTATTGACCACAATACCCGCAAGGATAATCAAGCCGACGCGACCGGTGGAATCAAGGCTTTGCCCGGTAAACCAATAAATCCAAACCACCCCCACCAGTGAAAGCGGGATGGTGAGAATAATCACCAGTGGATCGATCAACGACTCGTAGAGCGCCGCCATAATCATCAGAACGACCAAACCTGCGAACAAGAACACGGTCCACATGTTGCGTTTCTCGTCACCTGTAAGGTCTTGTTCGTATTCCATTTCTTTTGAGAAGCCTGGTGGTAGTTCCAGCGACTCGTAGACGGCTTCATTGTAGTTGCGAGCCTTGCGGGCGGAGGCGCGATAGTCCCAACGCACGGTCACACTATACTGCTGATCTTTTCGATCAATGCCCCCTGAAACCGTACGTGTTTCGAGGTGAATGAGATCAGCCAGTCGAATCCGCTTGCCCGCTTCGGTACTGATCACGAGCGCTTCCAGAGCTTTGATGTCCACATCGTCAGCATCATCGAATTTCACTTCCAGCAACATCTCTTCGCCCTTGAACTTGGTTCGGGTGAGCGATTCCACCTGGAGGTTTCGCGCGATGAACTGCAGCAAATACTGCATGTCCACATCTTCATTTTTCAGGCGGTCCCGGTCAATCAACATCACCGTTTCCGTCTGATCCTGACTGCCCCAGCGACTGGCAGTGGTTTCTATCTTTGTGGTTTTGACACGTCGATCGCGTTTCACACGCTGAAGAATATCCTCGCCAAAATCCATCAAATCCTTGTAGTTATAGCCCAACAACCGAATTGATGAGTTATAGGATTCAAATCCAGTTGACCCGGCGAAGTAGTTGTCGTCATTGGTGATTCCGAGCACACCCACGCCAATCCCCGCCAAGCGTTGGGCAATCCCTATGAGCTGCGATTTCAGGACAAGCGGCAAAGCCGTTTCACGCTGTTCTTTGGTGAAGCTGACTGTGAGACGACCAATATTTTGGGTGACCGTCGTTTCCACATCCCGAAAAAAGGGTTGGCTGGATGCGCGGTTTTCCAAAAGTGGGTTCTCAAATTGGCGGATCACTTCATCTGTTGTTTCCAGTTCCGCGCCTTCAGGCATACGCACAAAAACGACCAATTGATCATTCCTGGAGCCCCAAAAAGAGAATCCGCCGTCATCGATTTCGTTTTTATAAACATACCAAGCCATAACACCAAAGGTGCAAGCGACTACAACCACAAGCAATTTATGGTGAAGACTCCACATGACTGCTTGGCGATAGGCATCCGTAAAAGCGTTCAGCAGGTTACCCGTGGTTTTTTGAAACGCATTGGATTCACGACCGCGCAATGCTGACCCGCGGATCAGCAAGCTCAAGAGTGGCGTGAAGGTGAAGGAGACCAGCAAAGATGCTGATAATGAAAAAATGACCGCAATCGCCAAGGGCAGATACGTCACGGCGAGGCGGTCCTCAAGCCAGAGCATGCATCCAAACGCTGCAACTGTGGTGAGTGTGGCGGCAATAATAGGCCAGACCACTTCTTGGGCGCCCATGATGGCAGCCTCGAATCGGCTTTGCCCTGATTCACGATGACGAAAGATGTTTTCCAGCACCACAATCGCGTTGTCGACAAACATGCCAAACCCAATAGCCAACCCACTCAACGTCATGATGTTGAAGGTCATGTCGAAGTAGTACATGAAGTTGACGGTGATCAACACCGAAAAGAGGATGTTGAGCGTGATAACCGCTGCCGCCGTGGCGCTCCGCAAAAAGAAGAGCAGCAGGACCACAATCAAGACCACGCACCACAAGGCCCGCTTATAGACGGAGGTGAGTTGTTCCTTCATGAACTCGCCTTCGTCCTCCAGCCAGTCGACGCGGATCTCCGGCATATCACTTATCGATGCCGCAACCGCTGCTCTAGCTGACTCAGAAGTGGAAATCACATTGCTGCCCACCTCCTTCTCCAAATCCACGCGCAGGGTTGCATTGCCGTTGATGCGGGAGTAGCTGCGTACCTTAGCGTAGCCCAAACTGGCCCGCGCCACGTCTTTCACACGCACTTGTTGGTCACCCACTTGCTTGAGTACCAAATCCTGCACGGACTCAATGGAGTCAATGGAGTTCGCGACGTTGAGTGTGTATTCCTGATTCTGGAAATTCGTTCGCGATGTATCGTAGGTCACGGTCAACGCCTGTACCCGTGCCAACACCTGAGCGGGAACCAAGCCGTACAAATCCATCTTTTCGCGGTTCAATTCCAGTCGAAGCTGTTTTTCGCGTTCACCCAGCACATTGACTTCAGCGATACCATCAAGTGAGGCCAATTCATTGCGGATATGATCATCGATGATTTCCGTCAAACGCTGCAGATCGTAAGGCCCAGAGACCGTAAAACTCATGAATCTGGTGGTGGACACGGGACCTGAGTCCACATCGCTAATGGTGGGTTGGCCGGCACCGGGCGGAAGATCCTCACGCAATCGCGACAGGCGTTCATTCAGCTCGAGGCGGGCAAAATCCATGTCCGTGTCGCGATTGAACTTGATCACAACGGAGGCTCCCTGTCTCCGTGTTGACGAACTCACGATCTCTTCAACCCCATCCACTTGAGCCGCTTCTTCTTCAATGGGTGATGTAAGGAAAATCTGAACCACTTCCGGCGACGTATCTGGCCACGACGCTGTCACCACCAGTTGCGGCAATTCCGTATCCGGTTGACCCTCAATGCTCAGGTTCTGATAGGAAATCACGCCCAGCAGAACCACGCCCGCATATACCATGCTGATGGCGACCCTACGGTTCATCAGGAAGCGGATCATACCGGTTCCTCGACCGCGTTAACGCTGACTTCAGACCTTTCTCGACCTGACAGCGCCTCAAAGAAAAGCGGTATGAGAATGAGGGTTAAGAGTGTGGCACCTGTTAGTCCCCCAATCACCACGAGAGCCATTGGTTGCTGAATTTCTGCGCCCTGACCCGAAAACAGGGTCGAAAGCGGCGTGACGCCCAAGGAGAAGCATAGCCAGTCCATGAACGTCATGATCGGTCGAACCAGCGCGGTCTGGGACAACCAAGGCAGGATCCCTGAAGCCATGGGTAACAGGCCCAAAACCGTCGTTGCCGTGGTCATGAGAATGGGTCTCAAGCGGACTCGAGATGCCTCCAAGATGGCATCTCTCACCGTAGCCCCGGCCCGTCGAGCTTCCAAAATGAAGTCAATCTTCACAATGGCATCATTGACGACAATACCTGTCAATACGATCAATCCGATCAGCGACATGATGTTAATGGACTGCCCAAACGTGTACAACACCACGACCGAACCGATCAGACCCATGGGCACCGTGAAGATGACAATCAATGGGTAAAGCAATGATTCAAATTGGCCAGCCATGATCATGTACACCAACAGTGCTGAGAGCAGGAAAGCTGCGCCCAACTGTCCAAAACTCGCCTTAATACCCTGCTGTTCACCGACGATCCTGGGTTTTGATACGCCCGAGGGCAGGGGAATGTTGCGCAGTGCGGCTTCTACCGCAGGCACAACTTCGGAAATTCGTTTGTCCTCAAGCCCCGCTGAAATCAACGCAACTCGGCGCTGGTCGGCCCTTCGGATCTCGCGTGATGTTTTCACGATTTCCACTTGCATCAATTCTGAAACGGGCACAGGCGATCCGCTGGGTGAATTCACGACCCGCGACATGATGCGGTTGAAATTCTCGCGATCGCCCTGGGCAAAGCGCACGCGAACATCAAATTTCTTGTCAAACTCCTTGTATTCAGTAGCTTGTGCGCCTCGCATCCCACCCGACAGGTACTCGCCGACACTGCTCACCGTAAAGCCGTAGCGTTCAATGGCATCGCGGTCCAGCTGGACCTGCATTTGGGGATAGTCCCGAGTAAGCGATGTTTTGACATCCTTCAGACCCTCTATGCCACGCAAGGCCTCCACTACCGCATCATTCACCACATAGAGACCTTCCAGTTGCTCTCCTTCGATCTGAACTTGAAAACCCGTACCGCCCTCGGATGCCAACAAATCCTCAAATGACGATTCCGACTCAACAAAACTCACCGAAAGCCCACTCATTTCGGACGCAAAAGCCCTTACTGAAGCAGCGATACGGTACACATGGCGCAAAGAAATGAATTCCGGCCTGAGCTTTACCGACACAACGGCCGTATTGGTTCCGCTGTCTTTGAGTAGTTGACCCAAATTCGCCTCGGAGGCACCTATTTGGGAGAAGACCACTTCCACAGCCTTGTCTTGGGAAAGGAAGGCTTCCAGCGCTTCAATGGCCTTCGCCGTAATCTCCAGAGCTGTGCCTGGAGGAAGCTTGGCTTCGATCGTGAATTGTCCAGTTGCTGATTTAGGCATCAGTTCGCGTTTCAACGAACGACCTGCCAAGCCACACACAACCAACACGCCCAGCAACACTGAAACCGTCACAAGTTTGCGATCCAGACACCATAGCAAGATGCTGTGGTACACCTTCTCAAACGCAGCGAAAGCTCGGTTAAATAGTGGAAAAGCGACCCGGCGCAAAAAGCCATGAAGGATGTGAACGCAGGTAACCAAACCAAACACGAACAACTGAAAAAGGAACGAAAATGCAAGGGTGGCCGCGTGTTTGATGACTTTCAGGGCAAAGGGAATCAGCGTGACTCCCAACGTCAATTTAAGGCAATCCACCCACTCCAGTTTGAAATAGGCTGCCGCGCCACACACCACCAGCACCGCAATCAGCCATTCCCACCAGCTCCAGAACCAAACCGGTCTTGGATACTCTTGCGCATCCATGACCGCCATTGGCTTAACTTGTGCTGGCAAGGAGTCGCGCCCTTTAAGGATCTCAGCCAATGCCGTAAGCAGAGGCAGCACGGTTACAGACACAATCAGAGACGCAAGCATAGAGAAGGTTACGGTGAGGGCCTGCTCGCCAAACAAGGCACCTGCTATGCCCTTCAGGTACACAATCGGAAAAAACACCGCCACCGTCGTCAACGTGGAGGCGGTTATCGGACCCACCACTTCCTTGGTACCCTGATAAGCGGCTTGTTTGGGACCCAATCCCATGTCTCGATGGCGGTAAATGTTCTCCAGCACCACGATGGAATTGTCCACCAACATACCAACGCCTAAAGCCAAGCCGCCAAGCGACATGATGTTCAGCGAGACGGGTGTATGGAACTTGTCCCAAAGGTACATCGACACAAGGGTTGTAATGATGGCGATTGGAATGGACACAAATATGAATACCGGAGCCTTCAGATCTCCAAGGAACAAGACAAGCACCACAAAGGCAAACAGCCCACCAAAGATCAAAGAAAGCCATACATTGTTGAGGGCCTGTTCGATGAACTTGGCCTCTTCAAAGGCGAGCGTGATCTGGTAGCTCGGATATTCTTTGGCCAGATCATTGAGGATTGATTTGATGGACTTGGTGGTTTCAATGGTGTTGGCGCCCGATTCTTTATAGATGAGTAAGCCCACCGCTTCTCGACCGTTGACTGTGGCCATCGACTCGCGATCCTTCGTGGTGTCGACAACTCGAGCAATGTCTTTGACCCGGATGGCGCTTCCGTCTGACCGTGCCACTACGACTTGTGCGATTTCATTGACCGAGTTGAACTCGCCCAATGTGCGCAGCGCATAACGGTATCGCCCCTTCTTAACCGTGCCGCCCGGTATGTTGCCATTCGCCTGTGAAATGGCTTGGGTCACTTGATTCAATTGAATGCCGTAAAGGTTCATCTTGTCGGCATCCACTTCAACATCGATGACCCGTTCGATGTCGCCGGAGATTTGCGCCAAAGCCACCCCATCTAGCTGCTCAAAACGCGGCTTGATGATTTCTTCAATGCCCTCTTTGAGTTCAAGAACTTCCACGTTGGCACAAATGGCCAAGCCCACAATTGGTTTGGCTGAAGGATCCCATTTCAGGATGGTGGGTCGATCCGCATCCTGCGGAAAACCCGCCTGATAGGTGGTGTTATCCAGCTTCTCGCGCACGTTTAAGGTGGCGATCTGCATATCCTCGCCCCACTCAAACTCGACGGTGATCAAAGAGATCCCCTCACGAGAAACCGATGTGATCCGCCGCTTTCCTTTCACCGTGGCGAGCGAAGCTTCAAGTTTATCGGTGATGAACTCTTCGACTTCCAAGGGTGCCGCACCCTCGTATTTGGTCATGATCGTCAGAGAAGGGTAAGCAATCTCAGGCAACAGGTCGCGCCCCAAACTGGTGTAGCTGATCACCCCCAATACCAGGAGCATGGCAACCACCATGGTTACCGTGACAGGACGTCGTAGCGACAACTTGATCATGATGTCATTGATCCACTTTGACCAGCGTATCGTGGCCCATGGTGAAGTGATTATTGGTCAAGACCATGTCTCCCTCTTCCAACTCACCTTCAGTAATCTCGACCACGGAATCGTTATCAACCCCTGTCTTCACATAAATCCATTGGGCGCGAGATTGTTCGTTGATCTTGAACACCACCAGTCGGTTATCACGCGGAAGAATGGCGGTCTTGGGCACCATCAAACGGTCTTTGTAGACCCGAGAGTCGATGATGACATCGGCAAACATACCCGGCTTTACCACGCCGCCCGGGTTGGTGAACCGAATGACGGCATCGACGGTTTTGTCTTCCACGTTCACGTAGGGCGAGACGGCATCTACTTTACCCGCCACGGCTCCCAGTTCCGGTAGTGCGGCAAAATTGATTTCAACGCTGCGACCCGGTTCAACGGCGCCTACCTCTGACTCCAAAATCTTGGCTTTGATGGCCAAATCATTCAAGTTTACCAACTTCACCAGCACCGTCTGCGCGCCGAGAAACTGGCCTTCGGTGACTTCCACGTTGAACACAGTGCCATCAAATGGCGCGATGATGCGACACTTCTCCAAATTAAGCTGGGCACGCTGTTCTGCAGTCTTCGCCTGTTTAAGGGTTCTTGCGGCAATGACATCCTCTCGGCGGCTCCCGGTCTTCAGGTCTTCAAGTTCCAGCATGAATTTTTGTTGCCGGTACGCTTCCTGACTGAGCTCACCCTGTTCCCGTTTGCGTTCCAATTCGGCCAGCTGGTCGCTAAGTGGCCTTTCACTTTGCTCAGGCGGTCCACTATTCGGGTCATAGGTCAAATACTCTGCTTTGGCTGCCAACATGGCTGCAGATGCCTCCGAAAGCGCCAATGCGTACTCTCGATCATCTATTTCAGCAATGAGGTCGCCTTGTTTGACTACTTGGCCATCGTGCACGTGCAATTTCAACAATCGTCCGCCGACTTCGTTTTTGAGGTCGAGTTGCTGATAACCGTGTACACGACCTTGGGCACTCACTCGCTGAATCAGATCTCCTCGTTGTACGGCAGCGGCTTCAACGAGGATCGCAGTTCCCGATGACTCATTCCGTTTTTCGTCAGCCTGGGTTTCGCTGGATGCTTCTTCGTGGGTCGCAGCGAATGCGACCCCTCTCTTAACCATCCAAACCAAGAACGCAGCTGCAATTACCAGTAGCGAAACCGCAAGGAATTCGCGACTAAACTTCATTATGTCCCCCAAAAATACTCACCCGATCGCGCCAAATGCGTGTTCATACGCATGGTGGGTGGCGATTGTTGCTCACAAAAACCCGCCCCGCGGAGATTTCGCTAGCGAAAATATAACCGGTACGGGTATCTCAACACCAAGTCCGGGTGATCGGGGCAAAGAACCTCGATGTCGTGCCATCCCTGGCGGTGTGACTCGGAATAATAGCCCAATAAGAACTGATAACCCAATCGTTTACCCAATGAGGCAAAGGCATCGGAGATCGAACTTCGATTCTTGAGTATGAAACACTCACCACCTGTCTCGCCTGCTATCGCCTGCAGCACATCAGGCGCTATGAATGCCCCTACACCCATGGTGTAAACCGGAATACCTTCTCCTTGTGCCAACTGCACACAATCTTCCAGGCTCTTTTCCAAGACATCGCCCGAAACCGGAGATAATTCTTGATTGCCATCGGTAAAGATCAATACTGCGCGGCGTCCATTGACATTGGCGGCAGCCCGAATTCCCGACCACAGTGCACCATAGAGATTGGTGTCACCTTCGGCCTCCAGTCGCAGAATGCGACGTTTGAGCAAATCCTTATCCGATTCGAATTCGCTCACCTGGAACACGCGTTCATTGAACCCCATCACCATGGTTGAATCCTCGGGCGATAGGTAGTCTAGAAATGAGTACATACCTCTCTTGACCATGGGCAACTTCGATTTCATGGACCCACTCAAGTCGACCACGATCACGACATACAACGGCGCCTCCTCGGTAAAAGCGCGGGTGAGCTTTTGTGGGTTGCCGTCCTCTTTGAGTAGAAAATCATGGAGGCCCAGACGCTTCACGATTTCTCGTCCGCCCTCCGCCAAAACCGGTACGCGGACGAGTTGCACATCTTCTTGATAAAAATCAGAGATATTCTCGCCCTGTAAGGTCACGGCATAGTCAGAACCGTCAAACAGGTAGACAACCGCCTTAAATTCGATCGGGCCATTGGCATAGTCACGCATATTCAAAGTGACCGAAAAAGGAGGCTCCTCGGCGTAATAGACTGAAAGCTTATTGACGAAAAACTCAACACCTACAACATCATCTGCAGAAGCAGTGAGCCCAACCTCAAACTCAGTGGCGCCTGCAAAGACGGTCGCCTGCGGCTTAACGATCCAAATCGGATCGCCCCAAAGCAGAAGAACAAGCCACAAAGCGTTCATTTAGCGTCGAAATATCACACGCCCACCCACGACCGTCATGAGAACGTTCAAGCGCGGGATTTCGTGTGATGGCACGGCAAAGTAGTCGCGATCGGTCACGGTGAAGTCGGCCCAAAAACCTTTCTCGAGTTTTCCTTTCCGATCTTCTTGGAAGGCGCTGTAGGCCGCCCATTCAGTGAACCCTAACAGCGCCTCAGTTCGACTTAGTTTCTGGGTGGGCCTGAAACCTTCGGCTGGTTGGCCATCAAGGTCTTGCGTGGTGACCGCTGCATAAAGACCGAGGAAAGGATTGGGCTGTTCAACGGGAAAATCAGAACCCATGGGAATGGGTAACCCCTTTTCTATGAATGTGCGCCAAGCGTAAGCCCCTGTGGTTCGCGCGCCAAGTCGCTTGGGTGCCCATGGCATATCCGATGTGCAGTGGGTTGGTTGCATCGACGGTAGTACCCCCAATTTCACAAACGCATCGAAATCCGCTGGGTCTACCACCTGAGCGTGCTCCATGCGGAAACGAGCCGAAGCATCTAACACACCTATCTTTTGGGCCTGTGCCACATGCTGCAACACCCATTGGTTTCCGCGATCACCGATGGCGTGGGTGTTGACCTGAAATCCTGCACGGGCAGCTTGTTCTACGATCACATCCATTTCATTGTCAGGCGTCAATTGGAGCCCAACCGTATCAGGAGCGTCTGAGTAGGGCTGCTTCAGCCAGGCGCCACGTGAACCCAGGGCGCCATCGGAATATACCTTGATGCTGCGCAGGGTCAAAAACCCGTCATACAGATCGATCAAGGGTCCTTGCTTTAACTGTCGCTGCAACCATTTATGATCGGTTGCTGCAATCATGGCGTAGACACGGATGGGTAACTTTCCGGCTTCGGCGAGGTTTTTGAGCGCAATCCACTCGTTCTCATCGATGCCGGCATCATGAATGGCTGTCAGGCCAAGCGCTGCCACATGATCGGAAGCCTTGGAGATTTGTCGTTCCAAATCCGACACACTCATGGGTGGCTCAAGGATCAAGCCCATGGCGTCATCCACAAACACACCGGTGGGACCAGACTCATTGGAAAGGATGACACCCCCGTCGGGAGATTTTGTGTCGCTAGTGACACCTGAAAGTTTCATGGCAAGCGCGTTGGCAAGTGATGCATGGCCATCAATGCGTTTGAGTACAACGGGATGGTCCGGTACCGCTTGAGATAAGGCATCATGATGCGGAAATTCCGTGGTCTCCCAATCATTTTGGTCCCAACCACGGCCCGTGATCCATGTTCCTTTGGGTAGTTGAGCCGCGCGATTTTTTGCCCTCGCAACCACCTCTTGATAACTTGAAGTGCCCACCAAGTCGACTGATTCTAGTGCATTACCCAAAGATGAAAGGTGGGCATGGGCATCGATGAGCCCAGGCAGCACATAGCCGCCATCCAACGAGAGGTGTTGTTGGATCTTGTTTGCCCATTCTTTCGGAATGCTTTCGCCCACATAGGCAAGTTTGAAGTCGTCGACGATCAACACCACCGGCTTTGCACCATCCGGCTGCGACAGGAAGCCGCCCTCAAAAACAACCGGTTGCCCTACCCATAAGATCCACGACAACCAGATCATGGTTCCTCCAAAGCGGTGATGTGGAGGATAGCGTATCACAGGGGGGGGTGCTAATCCACGATGTCTCTTTCCACCACGATGTCGTAGTGTTCTAGTTTTTTGTATAGATTGGAGCGAGGTGTTTGAATGGATTCTGCCGTTTTTGAAATGTTCCCCTCGAACTGCTTCAATTTTGCCAGTAGGAACCGCTTTTCGGTGTCCTCTTTGAACTCTTTTAGAGTTTCATAATGATCCAGCGCCATCTCCGATGACGGTGATTTCGGACTGTCGTCACCAAGCGCATACGCCTCACCCAAAATCAACACGCGCTCCACCAGGTTTTTCAACTCACGGATATTACCGCGATAAGTGCGGGAACTGAGCTGCCGCATCACCGAGTCGCTAATCGTCTGAGGGGGCAGGTTGTTTTCGCTCGCAAATTGATGGGCAAAATGGCGTACCAAAGCAGGGATGTCACCTCTCCTTTGGCTCAGTGGCACACTGTGAAGCGGAACAACATTCAAGCGATAATAGAGATCCTCGCGAAATTCTCCAGCCTCGATCATTTGTTCCAGATGTTTATTGGTGGCGGCGACGACTCGCACATCGACCGCTACAGTCTTGCCCGCTCCCACGGGTTCCACCTCATTCTCTTGCAGAACCCTCAAAACTTTGGCCTGGGTCTTGAGCGACATATCACCGATTTCATCGAGGAAAATAGTCCCTTTGTCGGCCAACTGAAACTTGCCAGGTTGATTTTCTACCGCACCCGTAAAGGCGCCCTTGATGTGGCCAAACAACTCACTTTCGATGAGATCTTGAGGAATGGCCGCACAATTCACTTGCACAAAACGTCCAGTGCGGCCTGATTGTTCGTGAATACGGCGGGCAACAAGCTCCTTCCCCGTTCCGCTTTCACCTGTAATGAGAACCGTTGCGTGAGTTTTTGCCACCCGATCAATGCGATCCTTGAGTTGATCCAGCGATGCGTCAGAACCCACCATCTGAAAACGTTTCGCTACTTCTTGTTTCAGTTCTCGGTTTTCTTGAAGAAGATCACTGCGCTCAACCGCATTGCGAACCACCAATAGCAGGCGATCCCGGTCAAGAGGTTTCTCCAGGAAGTCGAACGCGCCCAGTTTCGTAGCCTCTACGGCAGTCTGCACGGTACCATGACCGGAAATCATGATGACGGGTGCTTTGGTACCCTGATTGACGAGCGTCTGCAATGCTTCCAGCCCATCCATTTTTGGCATCTTAATGTCCAACAAGATCAGGTCCGGCTCATCCTGTAGTGCCATATTCACACCGAGCGGACCATTGGAAGCGCATTCCACTTGATAACCTTCAAATGACAGGATTCGTTCTAGACTCCTGCGAACGGACTCCTCGTCGTCAATCACAAGAATGGATGCCTTGCGTTTAGCCATCTTCAGCTCGCCTCCGCACGATCATGACCGTCAGATCGTCGATCATCTTTTGCGCTCCGAATGAAAGGACCCGATGCACAAGGGCGCAGCGGAGTTCATCAGCGCTTTTCATGGAGCGATGTTGGAGCAGGAATTGTTCCAACCGCAATTCACCAAATTCTTCGCCTGACTCGTCCACTATTTCGGACAAACCGTCCGTAAACACCAGCAGATCTGCCCCCTTTTCGAAATGCACCGTTTCCGTTTGATAGCAAGCGGAAGGAAACATGCCCACAACCATGCCGCCACAATCCAACTCTCGGCTCTTTCCCTCGGCGTCAATCAAGATGGGGCGATTGTGACCGGCATTGATGTAACTCAATTCATTGCGCCGCGGATCGAGGATGGCAAAGAACATCGTGACGTATTTATTGGTTTGTGTGGATTCGAAAATGTGCGCGTTTAGGCGTTGCATGATCTCCACGAGACTCAACCCGGCAAAACTGGTAAGGGCTCGCAAGGATGCTTGTGTCGTGGACATAATCATGGAGGCCGGCAGAGACTTGCCTGAAACGTCAGCCATACAAATAGCCAAACGGCCGTCGCTTAACGGGATCAGATCGTAGAAATCACCACCGATATGCTGATATGGCCGCATTTCTACAGAGAGATCGTAGTCTGGAATGGAGGGAATGACTTTCGGTAGGAGTCTTTGTTGAATTTCTCGAGCTAATTCCAGTTCCTTCTCCATCCGTTTCTTTTCTAAGAGTTCGACCTGAAGAGCCAGGTTCTCGAGGGCCGTACCTGCCTGATGGATCAGCGAATTCAAGAAATCCATGTCTTCGTCTTGGAGCGGCCGGCCATCCAGGCGACTGCCTAACAAAACGACGGCCCGTGCTTGACCGTCGAATTCCAATGTGACGGCGTACTTAAGGCGGCGCGGTCGCATATATGACTGCAGTGGTTCATGATCGATTTGATCTCGCACGGCCAAACGCCGCAATGAAGAAATGCCCGTGCCCAAATCGGGCAGCGAGCCATCGTCGCGAAGTCCTTTCACGTATGCAAGCCCTGCGTGTTCACCCAACTCAATCACCACACAACGGCTAATAAAAAAGTGACCCATTAGATTGCCGGCTAACACATCGTAGACCTGCTCGCGTTCATAGCAACGGGCAAAAGACCCGGCAATCTCGTAAAGCGTGTTGAGCTGAAAGATTCTGCGCTGCAATTGCCGGTTGGATATTTCGAGGTGGGTGCGGTACAAGTGGTTTCCCAAAACGATCCCGGCAAAATCCGCTATGGTTGCCAGCAAAGAACACTTTTCCGCATCGGCCTTCACCAGGCACCCACCCAAGGCAATCATGCCCACCAGGCGATGTTCACTGTGCATGGGAACGACCCACTCAAACCCTGCATGGGTCATAAATGTCTGTAGTTCTTCAGGTGCATCAGCCCAAGCAACTACACGCTCCAAGTGCCGCAAAACGTGATCTTCGGGCATCAATGCCAGATCGGCAGGCTTACTCTTCAGTCCTTTGGAACGGGGTAGAGACCAAACGCCATCGTCTCGGATCAACATCGCACCCACGCGAGAGGGAAACTCGCCGAGTATGGTCAAGAGGACGATATCGAGGACATCATCTACCCGTTTGCTGGATTGAAGTGACGTCACCAACTCATTGAGGCTGATCAACTCGGAAAGTCGTCGAGAGAGCGACCTATCCGATGCAGCAGCGTTTTTTACGTGTCGAATCAGTTCAGAGTAGTGATTATGTGTCACCTGCGTGGTCCCGTTTGCGATATTTCTTCATGGAGCAGCAGTTTTCTTTACCTACATGGTAATCCACTTCATCCATGAATTTGGTAATCAAGAGCAATCCCAAACCGCCTTTTCGGCGTTCGGCAATATATTGTTCCATATCTGGAAGCTTGATGCTCTCGTTTCGCAGGGGACGTCCGGTGTGAAAGATTTCAAGTGTTAGCGATTCTGCGCTGATTGTAATTTTGAGTTTGATTTGCTTGTCAGGCTTGTTGTTATAAGCATGCCTGATCACGTTCGTCACAGCCTCATCGGTTGCGATGGCTACTTTGCCCGCAACCGATCGCTCGAAGCCAGCCATGGTTGCCGCATTGTTGGCAACCATCGTGACCATATGTACGAATTGGGTTTGGCTCGGGAAAGTTACTTCGATTTCCCCCGCCTGGATTTCGTGCATTAGCTCTCATCCTCTGCGCAGGATTCCGAAGCGCGAATCGCCTCATCTTCAGAGGGGAACACTTTGAAAAGATGGGTAAATCCCAGGGTGTCGAAAATGTGATACACCGTTTCGTTCATATTCGACAACCACAGGTAGCCAGACTGCTCCTGGATTTCCTCAATGACGCCCATCAAGACACCAAGCCCGGAAGAGTTGATGTACGACAGTGATTGGCAATTGATGAGGATTCTGTACTTCTGTTGATCAATCGCAGCCTGGATCGAACGTTCAAAGTCCTGAACCGTGTGGGCATTGATGAACCCTTGCGGATAGAGGATGTGCACCAGCTGTTTGTCTGCCGATTGCACCTGAAGTTCCGACATATTCGCTCCTTCGCGTCGCCCCCAACCAATGGTTGGGTTTAAGAATATACGTCCGCCACCTGAGTGGGTTGCAAGTAAGCTCCCTGGGAGATCTTCTGCAAAGGTTATCGACTGCGTGGCCGAGCTGTCAACTCGGTTGTGCGGCCATCACCTGTCGAACAAGTTCTCGAAAGGCCTTCCCTCGGTGAGAAAAGGCGTTTTTCTCGTCCCCATCCAATTCAGCCAAAGTCGGGCCCAGCCATTGAGGATGAAAAATCGGATCGTAGCCGAATCCCTTATTCCCGCGTTCCTCATGGCCGATGTAACCCTCGACCGTCGCAAACGATTGAAGCATGTTCTTGCCGTCAAAATACACAGCCGCGCAGGCAAATCGGCCCGTTCGATGTTCATCTTCGACGTCCGCCATCAATTGAAGCACGTAGCGGCGTTTTTCAGCATGTGTGGCAAATCCGCCAAAACGTGCCGAATGAATGCCCGGTGCTCCATTAAGGGCATCAATTTCCAGTCCCGAATCGTCTGCAACGACGGGGATTTTCGCCCATTGAAAATAGTAAATAGCCTTCTGGCGGGCATTTTCCAGGAACGTGTTCCCGGTTTCTGGCGCATCGGCCAATAGTCCCAAATCTGCCAGGGAACAAAGTTCCAACTCATAGGGTTTTAGAATTTGCCGTAGTTCCCTGAGCTTGCCCGGATTTCCCGACGCCAACAACCACTTCACGGGATAAATGTCCGGTCGACACCCGCATTAATGAGTGCCTCAATTTGTTTCTCAGCCAAGAACTGCACAGCTATCCTCCCGGATGCGAGCAATTGTGTCAGTTGATCAGGACTGAAGACACCTTCTTCACCGGTACCTTGAATCTCGACGAACGATCCCTCATGAGTTTGCACGAGGTTCATATCCACCAACACACCCGCATCTTCTTGATAGTCCAGATCCACCAGCACACGATCGTCGCGCAAACCCACGGATACCGAAGCGATGCCATGACACAGCGCGCCCGGTTTTAGGACCGTCCTGTGCCGCCACAACCCAAGCACCAGTGCCACCCATCCTCCGGTTATTGCTGCCGTCCGTGTGCCGCCATCTGCCTGAATCACATCACAATCGACGACGATTGTTCGTTCACCCAATGCCTTGAGGTTCAGGGCTGCGCGCAGACTGCGTCCGATCAAGCGTTGGATCTCGACCGTGCGACCGGATTGTTTGCCGCGCGCCGCTTCTCTTGGGCTGCGCTGATGTGTGGCTCCGGGAAGCATGCTGTATTCCGCAGTCAGCCAACCCTGCCCCTTCCCCTTCAGAAAGGGCGGTACTTTGTCTTCAAAAAAGGCCGTACACAGAACTTTCGTATCCCCGACCGAAATCAAGACGCTTCCATCCGCATGCCGGGTGTATCCGGTCTCAAAGATCACAGGACGCGTTTCGGTATTGTCACGCGCAAAACTTCGCATGGGTCCACTTCCAATCACTAATAGTCGTGCCATCATCTGCAGCTCATGACGCGGCAAAACGGATCAGCCAAAACTGTGGCCAATCCCAAGGGGAGGCATCGACAAGTGGCTATTCTAGTTGTTTTCCAAATGAAAGCAAATAGGACAACGGGAGAGGTCATGACCGCGGGCCGGACAATAGGCTCGCCCGTAGTAGATGAACCGCAAATGTAAATGACACCATTGTTGCTTGGGGAATAGGGCCTTCAAGTCCTGTTCTGTTTGTTTCACCGACTGTGCCTTGGACAGTCGCCACCGTTTTGCCAATCGATGGATGTGAGTATCAACGGGGAACGCTGGTTGACCAAAGGCTTGGCACATAACCACCGATGCAGTCTTGTGACCCACTCCGGGTAGTGCCTCAAGTGCGCCAAGGTCATTGGGTACCAAGCCGCCATGGCGCTCCAGCAATAATTCGGATAATCGATGGATCGCTTTAGCCTTTTGGCCACCAAGCCCGCATGGTCGTATGATGGCGTGTATCTCATCCACAGACCGCTGTGCCATTCCTAGCGGATCACGTGCCAATCGGAATAAATGGGGGGTGACCTGGTTCACGCGCTCATCCGTGCATTGAGCAGAGAGCAACACCGCAATTAACAACGTGTACGCATCAGAATGCATCAAAGGTATGGGCACCTGCGGAAAAAGCCGCATGAGTTCCTGCGCCACGAACTGCGCGCGCTCCCTTTTTTTCATCAAGCTTACGATGCAGTGGATTCTGATTGAACTTCAGCAGGTTCGTTGTCGCTGCCTTTATCGACTGATCGGAGAAAAGCTTCACTCCACTGTTCGATCAGGTCGTAGCTGGCCTGTAAGTTCGCCTGTGTGAGTTGACCATTATTGACGATTTTGACGCCGTTAACGACCAAGCCCTGGATCTGGACCTGTGGGCCCCAACCGAACACAAGTTGATTCATGAACACTTCAGTTTGAAAGTTCCATCGCGGTCGGAAACTGGGACCGTTCAGGTTGACCATCATAAAGTCGGCAGGTGCCCCGGGCATCAATGCACCGCTGTTGCAGCCACTAAACCTGGCTGGCTCCGTGGTGACCAACTCCCATAGGTTGGCGACAACCGATTGGCGGTTGAGTATGTTGAACGAATCCTGTTGCGATCGCTGTAAGTACTCGATTAGTTTCAGGTCGTCCAGCGGAGAAAATGCGTTACTGGTGCAGGCACTGTCCGAACCAATCGAAAACGGAATACCATGGCGAAGAAGCGCATACACATTAGGGGCATCTTCGCCTTTGGCAAGCGAAGCTGAAGGACAAACCACCATGGATCCACCCCGATCCTTCAACAACTGCATTTCTCCATCATCCAAGAGCGTCCCATTAATCACCACAAGTCGCTCATCGACTAACTCCATCAAATCCAATGCACGAAGTGGAGTCGTTCCATAGTGGCGTTCAGCGATCGCTAATTCTTCTTGTCTGTCAGCCAGTTGCACGTGCAACGGCACATCATACTTCTTCGAAAGCTCACCGGCTGCAATGATTGATTCCGCCGAGGTATGTTCCAAACCATGTATACCGGGCATGATCTTGACACTCGGATGGTCACCGTATGATTGAACCAGTTGTTCAAACTTATTGATGGAAACATCCATAGGTTCAATGAAGGCTTCGGTTTCCTCGGACACTCCTTGATCAAAAAAACCATAGACCAAGTTAATTCTGAGCCCAAGCGCCAACGCATTTTCGATGACGCGATCGGCAAATGAGGGTGACTGTGACGTGCGTCGTGCACCATTGTGCAAATAGTGGAACTCCGTGACCGTGGCAACGCCTGAGACTGCCTGCTCGGCAAACGCGATCTGACAAAGTGCGTCAAACAAATCATCATCAATCACGCGACTAAGCGGCCAAACCAATCGATGCAGTAAGTCACTGTAGCTGTTCACTTGATCAGCAATGCCTCGAAAAATCGTATGAAACCCGTGATGGTGAGGGTTCACGAAAGCAGGCATCATCACCGCTTGTGGGTAGTGGATGACCTGATTGGCCTTGGATACCAACTGGCGTCGTGGTCCGACAGCCTGAATGATGCCCTGATTGTCAACCATGATGGCCCAGTCGCGCTCAAAGCGGCCCTTGACAAACACCCGTTCGGCAGACCAGACACGCATCATCTACCCCCGAGCCCGAGCCTTAATAGCTGCCCTGGCCTCGCGGTCCATGGCTTTCTTTCGCAGTGTCTCGCGCTTATCGTGTATCTTCTTCCCGCGAGCCAAGGCAATTTCGATTTTTGCAAATCCATTCTTGAAGTACATGCGCAAAGGAATGGCGGTCAGCCCTTTTTCTTGAACTTTCCCACGCCAACGTTCCATTTCTTTGCGGTGCATCAATAACTTCCGCACTCGTTTTGCGTCGTGATTGGCATAACCCCCATTGGGATACGGTGATATGTGAATGGACTCAAGAAATACTTCTCCATTCTTGAATCGGACAAATCCATCCGTCAGATTAGCACGTCCCTCTCTGAGCGCCTTCACTTCGGAACCCGTTAAGACGAGCCCGGCTTCGAGCTGTTCAATAATTTCATACTCGAATCGGGCTTTTCGATGTTCGGCAATCAGCTGAACTCCCATGGATTCCAACGACTCCAGGCAGGTTAAGTTTGAGTTAACTGGTGCACCTGACTATACATGAAAGCCAAGTGATTGAAAACCCACACGGGTCTTGCAACCGAGCACACAGGTTCTACCCAACTCTATCATATCAAAGGTGTTTTAACCCGAACATGGCGAAGCTAATCCAGATACCCCTGCAAACGCCCCTACAAAACCGCCAGCTTCAATACCTCCGAAATGTCTTTCACAGCATGGAAGGTACACTTGGCGCGAATCTCTTTCGAAATCTCTTCCAGATCGTTCTCGTTCATTTTTGGCAAGATGATTTCGGTAATTCCAGCTCGCACGGCGGCAAGCACTTTTTCTTTCAAACCACCGATCGCAAGTACCTCGCCCCGCAGCGTCAACTCACCGGTCATGGCAATGTCACAACGCACCTCTCGCGACGTCAATATGGACAGCAGGGCCGTCGCTACGGTAATGCCAGCACTTGGCCCGTCCTTGGGTATGGCTCCCTCAGGAAAATGAACATGTATGTCGACTTCTTTGAAGCGATCGTCCGCAATTTTGTATTCACGTGCCCTGGCCCGAAGCAGAGAAAGTGCCAGTTGGGCGGATTCCTTCATGACATCGCCCAGTTGACCCGTCAAGGTCAATCGGCCAGTACCGGCCATTTGGGATGCCTCCACAATCAGAATCTCCCCTCCGACCGGTGTCCAAGCCATACCGGCAACCACACCAATTCTGGGTTTGCGCAACCGCTGATCGGAGAAGATCTTCACCGGTCCCAAAAAACCGCGCAACGAGGATTTGTTGATTTTGAATAGGCCGGTCTCACCTTCAGCCACTTTCCGCGCCACCTTGCGGCACACTTTCCCGATCTCGCGCTGCAAACCCCGCAAACCGGCCTCTCGCGTATAGTTTTCGATCATGCTCTTGAGCGCCTCGCGCTGAAAACTGATGAGATCCTTTGAAAGACCATGTTCCTTGACCTGCCGCGGCACAATGTGACGCAACGCGATTTGCAGCTTCTCCTGCATGGTGTAACTAGTCAGTTCAATGATCTCCATGCGGTCCCTGAACGCCGGTTGGATGGTGTCCAGTGTGTTGGCCGTCAGAATGAACATCACTTTGGAGAGGTCGAACGGAACGCTCAAATAGTGGTCGCGAAAATGGATATTCTGCTCAGGATCCAATACTTCCAGCAACGCAGCACTGGGGTCACCGCGGAAGTCCTGTCCAATTTTGTCGACTTCGTCCATGACAAAAACTGGATTACTGGTCTTTGCTTGCGCTATGCCCTGAATGATTCGGCCCGGCAATGCTCCCACATAGGTTTTACGATGACCTCTGATTTCGGCCTCATCGCGTACCCCACCAAGTGACAGGCGAACAAAACTCCGACCCAAGGCGTGGGCGATAGATCGTCCCAGACTGGTCTTGCCGACGCCTGGTGGTCCCACAAAACAAAGGATCGGGTTCTTGGTCTTTGGGTTCAACTTGCGCACGCTGAGAAATTCAAGAATGCGCTCTTTAATGTCAACGAGACCATAGTGATCGTCATCCAACACCTTGCGAGCACGTGCCAGATTCAACTTGTCCTTGGAATAAACGCCCCAAGGCAGATCGGTCATCCAGTCCAGATAAGATCGGATGATGCCGGTTTCCGCCGTATCCGGATGCATGTTCTCCAAACGACGTAACTGTTTAACAATCTCGGCACGAGCCTCATCGGGAAGATCTAGTTTTTCGATTTTGGCGTTGTAAGCGTTGATCTCTTCCTGCAGTTCATTCCCATCACCCAGCTCGGACTGAATCACCTTCAGTTGTTGACGCAAATAGAAATCTCGCTGGGTGCGATCCATCTCGCCACGGGCCTGAGAATTGATCTGCTGCTGCATCTCCAGTAGGGTCAGTTCTCGTGCCAGAAAATCGTTGACCAGTTTCAAGCGACGTTGCGCATTCAGCTCTTCCAAAACAGCCTGAGATTCATGGATCTTGAGATCGATGTTGCTGGCCACCAAGTCGGCGAGACGCCCAGGGTTCTCCATGCTATTGGCGATCACCAAGACCTCTGATGAAATCGGTCGGCCCAACGACGCACTCCGCTCAAGCAAGCTTTTCACATTGCGAATAAGTGCTTGTTCCTCCAGGTCTTCAGCCGATGAATCCGAGTCGGACAGCAGAATGATCTTCGCTTCGCGATAGGTTTTGTCCAAAGTGAAATACTCAATGGAACACCGTGAAACGCCCTGAACCAAGATGCGCATGCGCCCATCCGGCAGTTTGAGCATGCGCATAATCGTGGCCACCGTACCGGTGCGGTGCAGATCGTTGTTGTCGGGATCTTCTTGTGCCGGATCTCGTTGTGCGGTTAATACCAACAAGCGATTTCCCGCAAGGGCCGCGTCGACTGCCGTCATGGACGCATCGCGCCCAATGGAAAGAGGCACGATTATAAAAGGGAAAATGGTCAGATCGCGTGTGGGAATTACGGGAAGTAGTTCCGGAATCTCCAGGTCAGAGTCTAAATTGAGTTCTTGTTCCATGGTTGCTCCGGTTTATTCCTTGGATTTAGCCTTCATGATTAACGTTTCTAACTCTCCCATGAACTCGGTGACATCTTTGAACGCCCGATAAACAGAAGCGAATCGCACATAAGCGACTTGATCCAGGGCCTTCAATCGGTCCATGACGATTTCGCCGATCTCATTGCTACTGATCTCCTTGTCGGGTTTCTCGTACAAAATGGCCAGAACATCGTTCACGATGTTTTGGCAATCTGCCATGCGTACAGGCCGTTTCTGACAGGCGGCAAGAATGCCATTCAATAGTTTTTGGCGATTGAAGATCTCTCGGCGCCCATCTTTCTTGACCACCATGAACTGGATTTCATCCAAGCGTTCATAGCTTGTGAACCGCCTGTTGCAGCCCAAGCATTCCCTGCGTCGCCGGATCAGTTCTCCCTCTTTACTCTCGCGAGAATCCACCACGCGGTCTCCAATATGACCGCAAAATGGGCATTTCATGCAACCCTCCTGGATTGAGCGCCCATTTTAGCGGGGCGCATCTACGTCATCAAGCGGGGGATCAGGGTCAAGGCACTTCGCTGCATATCGCCCGCAATTCTCGAACGATGTCGCCCACCTGAGGAACCGACGCAAGTTCGAGGTTTTCATGCAGTCCGACTCCGGGCACATCCGCTCCGGCCAGAAGTCTGGGTCGCGCCACGAGCTCATAGAAACAGTGATGATTGATCTCACGTAGAATGTGTTCACCAAAATTACAGACGGGCGTGTCCTCGTTCAATACGAGCACTCGGCCCGTTTTGCGCACGGACTGCATGACCGTGTCACGATCCCAAGGATACAACGTACGCAAGTCGATGATCTCGGTCGTTATGCCATCATTTGCCAACTCAGCAGCAGCCTGTTTGGCCAGGAACACGTGGCGGGAATAGGTCACCACCGTAATGTCTCGCCCTTCCTGGACCATCTTTGCCTTGCCAATGGGCACTTGATAATCTGTCAATCCCTTGGGCCACTGCGGCTTCCATGATTTTCGGGCTTCTTCGATATGAAAAAGAGTAGGACCGGTGGGTGCGTCTATCATGCGCTTCAGTTCCCGCTCCTCTGGTTCTCCCGGAATCAGTTCCTCACCTTTGACCCGGATCAGCGCTTTTGGATACAGAAACATCACGGGGTTGGGATCTTTGATCGACGAAATCAATAAACCATACGCGTCCAATGGTGTAGAAGGCAGCACAATTTTCCATCCGGGAATATGGGCTGCAATCGACTCAAAACTGTGCGAGTGATAAATGGAGCCATGGATGCCAGCACCGACAATGGTCATACACACAAGGGGCACCTCGAACTGGCCGTTGCTACTCCACCGAGTATTGCCCACTAACTTCAATAAGTCGATCGTGTTAAAGATGTAATCTCCAAATTGTACTTCGCACACTGGTTTCTGACCTGCCAACGCCAGACCCAGAGCGGTACCAATGATCCCTCGCTCATCCAAAGGCGAGTTCCAGGCCGTTTTGAGACCCTGGCTTACCGTAAATACCCCACCCAAGGGTGGTCCGACATCTTCACCAAATATGTCCGTGACGCCCAAATGTTCTTCGCCGTAGTGAAGTGCCATCCTCAGGGCTTGTGCCATCGTTGCCATACTAGAACCCTTCCTTGAAAATGTGGTCGTAAATAGATTCAGCCGTTGGGGCGGGTTCCGCCTTGATTTCCTTGAGGTACTCGTTCATGCGCTGGGTTTCAGCCTCGATCATTTCCAGATAGGCTTTGCGCGTGACCACTTTCTGTTTGATGAGCTTTTCGGCCCACACTTCCATGGGGTCGCATTCTGAGCCCTCGGGTACACGATTGGCCCCGGAACTGGAGGAGTGCCCATACAGCCTGGATACTTTGGCCTCCAACATGAACGGCTTGCGTTCGGTGCGGACGTAGTTCATGACTTCAGTCAATCGCTTATAGGAAACTTCGACATCGGTGCCGTCAATCACATCCCATTGCATGCCGTACCCACGGGCCTTTTCAGCGATAGAATCCACTGGTTGGACCTGATCGTAGGACGTGGAGATGCCATACCGGTTATTGGTTACGATAAACAGCACAGGTACTTCCTGGCCGGGCTGCGTGGCCCAGTTGAGACCAATATGGAAATCGCCTTCGGCTGTGCCCGCGTCGCCACAGGTCACGATGGTAATACCTGACCCACCATGTCGCTTCTGCGCACGTGCCGTTCCTGGTGCCACCGTCCATTGGGTTTGAATGGTGGATGTCACCGGGCACACGTTCCATTCCACGCGAGCAAAGTGGTTGACGAAATTGCGACCGCCCGAGAATGGGTCCGTCGCACGGTTGTTCGCTTGCCTCAGCTCATCCCGTGGGTCCATACCCATGGCCAGCATGGTGGCTGCATTGCGATAGTGAAAGTGGAAATAGTCATAATCCAATCCACGTCCTGGACGCGCCAGCAGACCCAGCGGAATATTAAAGGCTTCCTCTCCGGGCCCTCCAAGCCAGAAATGGCCATCGGCAGACTTTGACATCTTAATCATTCGTTCTTCAAGGCAACGAGCGGTTACCATCAGTTCGAGGATTCTCAGCTTCAATTCCTTTTTCATGCAGTCCTCGGCATTGATATTGGCGCGATACAAGATCGCGTAACTTGTGCACTGCCCGCGTTAGCGGGCGCGACCGGTAGCTGGTCAAAACGCGCGGGCCCCCACTTTATCACACCGTTCGCATGTTGGTAAACGCGCATTAATCGTCCGCCAGACCCCAGGATTGAAACAGTTTGAACCAGGCGAACAGGTCTATTTGCGCAGAAAGTTACGCTCTATTTCATCATTAGTCATGGTTAGCGCAATCGGTCGCCCGTGTGGGCAGAACAGCGGACTAGAACTCGACCATAGTTGATCGATCAAATGCTGCATCTTTTCGGCCGTCAATCTCATATTGATCTTGATAGCGGCTTTGCATGCGCGGGTCGCGGCCAACAAGTCGATGATGGCCTCGACAGCAGCATCGTCGCGCTGGCCACGAGCCTTTTCGACCAACTCCACCACCAGCGGGCCCACTTGGCGGGAAGTTAGAAAAGCGGGGACCTCGCGCACCACACAAGTCCGATCATCCAGGGCTCCTACATCAAATCCAAAACGCGTGAACAACGGTTCCAATGACTCAAAATCAATCATCTGGGCTCGAGTCATTTCGACTGTTTCAGGAATCAACAGTTTCTGACGCTCAAAGGATCCGCTCAACAAAGTGGCGTTGATCTGGTCGTACAGAATGCGTTCATGTGCTACGTGCTGGTCTATGACATAGAGATGCTCCCGGTCTTGAGCCAGGATATAACTATCGCGGAATTGACCAATCACTCTGGGGTTCTGAAGTGAAGGCTCTGCATGGAAAAGCGGTTTGTCGGCAACTGCTGCCACCGGTTCCTCAATGTGCGATGGCTGACTGGTGTGATCCACCTCATGACGGGCCACAAACCGCTGGTATGGGTTGTCGTCATTAGGGGTAAATAGCGGTCCATGGTTCTGCGTTCGATCATCCAGCGAGGTTTGTCGTGCTATGACGGGAGGTGTCCGAACGCGGTAGGTCACCGTAAGAGGCTGGGCCACCAATCGTTCACGCAGCACATCGCGCACGCGATCGTGCACCCAGGCACCCTGAATGAACTTCACTTCCGTTTTTGCCGGATGAACATTCACATCCACTTCAGCCGATGGCACGTGCACAAACAAAAAGATGACCGGATGGGTGTGTCCTTCACCAAAACCTCGGTAGGCTTCACTGATTGCATGACTAAGCACCTTATCGCGAACCAACCGGCCATTCACAAATAGATACTGATGAGACCTACTGGTTTTGAAGTAGTTGGGTGTTGAGATCATGCCACTCAAGTGGAGCCAATCGCAATGCTGGTCCAGATCCAGCATGTGACGCATCATATCTTTGCCGAAATGCTGATAAATCCGTTCTTTCAAACTGGTCACTGGGGTCACATCAAAGAGTGTTCGGCCGTCGGACTCCAATACGAAGCGTTTGTCTAAATGCGCAAATGAATACTGGGTCACTAGATTGACGATCCAAGAGAGCTCCGTTTCGGTACGCCTCATAAACTTGCGCCGCGCGGGAATATTGAAGAAAAGCCCACCAACGTTGACATGGGTGCCCACCGGGCATGCCACTTCAGTGACCTGTTCGATCTTGCTGCCCCTTAAGGTCACCCGCACACCAACGGTGGCCTCAGGCGTCCTGCTTTCAAGCGTCATTCGGGAAACGGATGCAATGCTTGGCAATGCCTCGCCTCGAAATCCCAAGGTCCGAATAGAAAAGAGATCTTCGGCGCGGGTCAATTTAGAGGTTGCATGGCGTTCAAACGCCATCAAACAATCGTCATGGTCCATTCCATGACCATTGTCCCAGATCGCGATTTTGCGCTTGCCACCAGCTTCAATGGCCAGTCGAATGTGGTCCGCGCCAGCATCGAGACTATTCTCCAGTAGCTCTTTGACAGCAGACACCGGCCGCTCCACCACCTCTCCAGCAGCGATTTGATTGGCCAAATGATCTGGCAATACTCGAATATGACCCAAGGTCACGCCTCCCTGACCGCAACCTTACCATAGGTACCAATTAATCCTTGTCAATACGGGTTCATTGACGTACATTGGGAATGAGTACGTATTTCCGGACGGAGTGTCTCAATGACGAGAATTGCAATAGGTATCCTCTTAACTGCTGGATTGTTTGGCTTTAGCCAAGAGACAGCCACAGTAGACGATATGCATTTCACCATGGTCGAAGACGTTTGGGTGCACGATGCGCTTCCAGACGAATACGATGTTGAAGAGCGATTCTCGGCCGTTCATAATGATGAAAAGTGGCAATCTTGGTACGAGTCAGGAAACGACCGATTGCGCGCCGTTTTGGATTTGGGCGTCAATATCGCCTTCATGATGGTGAGTGCAGAAGACAATCAGCAACACGTTTTTACCGTTTGGGAAAACGACAAGCGCTTGGACTGTGCCGTTGATAACGACCAACCCTATGTCATGGGTAACGTGAGATGCCCCAAAGTGGGCTGGTGGGTTAAGGCGGGAATACCAGCTGGCGCCGTGATTGTGGGTGCGATCATTGTCGATGACAATTCAGTATCCGACGAAGCATCGCCCATTCGAAAGCAATAATTAACACACTGGATGTAAAGATCCAGTCAAACATCCGTGTTAGGTTATTGCCTCTCCCGTTCAAGAACCGTTAACATGGTGAAAACCAACCATTTTGACGCGTGAAGGGGGGTCCATGTCCGGCCGGGCGAAAAACATCCTCGTTGTAGAAGACGAGCCCAAGATTCTGGAAGGATTGCGCGATGCTCTTGAGTTCCAGGGGTTCGAGGTCCAGATTGCAACACGTGGCGACGAAGCGCTGTCCATTGCGTTAACGCAGCATCCTGACCTCATTTTGTTGGACATCATGCTGCCCAAGCTCTCCGGGCTTGATGTCTGTGAGAATCTGCGGCGCAGTGGCATCAAAGCACCCATCATCTTTCTAACCGCCAAAGGTGGTGAATCTGATCGCATACAAGGGCTCGAACTGGGTGCCGACGATTACATCACCAAGCCTTTTTCGATCAAGGAACTGATCGCCAGGATCAATGCTCATTTACGGCGAAGGGAACTTGATGCACTCGAGGCAATGACCGATGGTCGTAAAGATACGGTATTTCACGTACACCAGTTGACGGTGGATTTTGCCGCCAGATCCTGCTGGCTGTCAGGTGAAGTGCTGCACCTGTCCGAGAAGGAATTCCTAATCCTCAAGATTCTGCTGGAGAATATTGGTCGAGTCGTAGACCGGGAAACGTTGTTGCGCGAGGTTTGGGGCTACCAGAACATCGACCTTGAAACGCGAACGGTGGATGTGACCATCGGCAAACTCAGGCAAAAAATAGAGAATGATCCCGTGTCACCTCAAATCATCAAAACCAAACGCGGTAAAGGGTACATCATCGAAGGCACCATGTAATGAAAAACCGGATAGTTAGAACCTATTCGGTCTATGTGGTGTTGATTATTATTCCCGTCACCATTTTGTTGTATCAAGGGTATCGCTCCCTGCGCCTGCACCGACAACAACTGGAATCCACCCTCAACAGCCAGTTGGAACAGGCCAGCACACAGTTTCGACGTGACTTGTTCGAAAAATGGCGGATTTTTTTAGAAGAAGAACGCAAGCGAGACTATTCCCACTACCAAGGCACCATTTTCCCGGACGAGGACCGCTTCTTCTTTCCGGAGCCCGGTGCCAAAGAGCGATCACCCCTTCAGATTGAACCGAACCACTTCGCATACTTGTTGGAGAGCAGCAGTGCCCCAAGCGTGTCAGGCCAGGAAGGGCTCATCTTCAAGAACAGCGTCATTGGCTATTTCGAATTCGATATTTATAGTCAGAAATTCTTTACCCCATACCAGAGCGCAGCACCTTTCGGCAACACAGAACCAAAGCTTTTAGATCGTTATCTCAGCTTCCTGGACGAAGTAATTGAACCAGCGCTGTCTGACCATTTGAGGCTCAATGCCGATGGCACCATCAATATTCGCGGCTTGTTGCTGAACTTGAAAACAAGGCGATATCAGAAAACTTACATTCGAGCTGACAGGGCTATAGAGTTGGACAAACTGAGGGGTGCCATCCCCCGCGTGCGTCCCGGAACCCGCCAGTCCACAAACCTAGAAGTCAGTTACTATGATTTCAAGTTCGATACTTTGAATTTGGATCGCGGCAAATACATCTACGGGTTTCGCACCGTCATCATCCACGACGACGTACGCATCCAGGGATTTGTCTTTGATGTCTTGCGTCTGTTGCAGGAAATGCAGTCACTAATCGAGCCACTGCAACCCGAGTTCGGTAGTCTTGTGATCAATGCATTCGAGCCAAGATATGGAACGCCTCTCTTCGAACCGTTTCATGCCCTTACCGCAGACGCGAACCTGAACGACGAAGAGACCTACCTGGCTGGATACTTCGCAGAACGGCAGCGGTTCTTTTACACCATGGGTTTCCTTTTTATCGCCATCATCGCGTCCACGGTGCATATGACACGCATGATTCACGCTGAAAATCAATTGGCCGCCAAAAAGAACGACTTCGTATCTGCTGTGACCCATGAACTGAAGGCGCCGCTCACCAGTATCCGGCTCTACGCCGAGTTGCTGGAAGAAGGCTGGGCCAAGGGCAAGGAGACCAAGTACTACCGCTACATTCACAGTGAAACCATCCGCCTGACACGCCTGGTCACCAACATCCTCGATTTCGCCCGACTAGAACGCGGTGAGTTCAAACTCAACCCCAAACCCATCAAACTCCATACCTTCATCAAAGAAACGCTCGAAAGTTGGCGATTTTGGCTGGAAGAAAACGGGTTTCAGGTGAACTACGATTTTTGGGGGTCGCCTTCCATTCTGGTGGACCCGGATACCCTGACACAGATCATTTACAACATGTGTGACAATGCATTGAAATACGCCAAGAACACCGAGTCGCCCACTATTTTTGTGCACATCGAGGAAACCGACACCGAAGCCATACTTACCATTTACGACAACGGGCCTGGCGTCAAAAAAGAAGAAGAAACCAAAGTGTTTCAACGCTTCTACCGAGGGGAAGACGAAATGACACGGGAAAACACGGGCACCGGACTAGGTTTGGCTCTGGTGGAAGAACTGGTCCAGAAAAACGGCGCGCAGATGTCGATTTTCCATCCGCAAAAGCACAAAGGGTTTGGCATACGGTTCGTTTTCCCCAAGCGATTGGCACCTGACGAAACCCTGTCTTAGATTTAGCGAGAAACACCGCGATGACCGGCGACCCAGAACCGCCATGGCAACGCCTTAGAATGCCGAATGCCAATCCGCGGTCCTGACTCGATGAGCGGACGCTCGTTGCGGTCTTCCAACCACATCTCAGTGCCCGTCAAATCCAAGCCGTTCTCATTCAGGCTTACTGACAGAGCCGCACAGCATTTTGCGGGCCCATTACACAGTTGATCATTGTTTCGAGCTTTGGGCCGACGTTGCGCCAACCAGGAATGATGGTTCATTGGCTCTAGAGCCCGAATGAGTACCGCACAACCACGACCCGTCGATTCTGTGACCACGTTCATGCAGTGATGCATGCCATATACAAAATAGACATAAAGGTGGCCTGCTGGTCCGAACATCACCTGATTGCGAGGTGTGGCTCCATTGCGCGAATGACTGGCCCCATCGTCGACGTCCATGTACGCTTCAACCTCAATCACGCGCAGTATCAAGACAACATCCCTCGATTTGCGGAACAGCCATTTACCCAAGCATGCCCGAGCAACGTCAAGGGTGGGTCGATCGTAAAACGCACGATCCAGCTTCACTTCAAGTACCCCAGCGACCTCATCAATTCCAGTTGTTCTTCCGTTAATTCACCAGCGCTCTCAGGCGTCCAGCCCTGCTGCATCAGGTAGGCGGAAACCAATTCAAACAAATGATCGCGCTCAATTGCCCTCTCACCTTGCAAGTTGTGTAACTCCTCAGGGTCCGCGGCCAAATCGAACAAGTACACATCGGTCGCACTGAAATTCTGAAGCTGGATTAACTTTGTTTCCCCTTGCCAAGCCGAAACCAACCGTGGCTGTTCCATGGGGATGTGGGGTCCAAAGTAGTACGACTCACCAAAAACCACATCCAGGCTGGGGGCAGGCAATACACGCCCCTGCCAGGCGAGAGGCACGTCCCCACCTACGTTGTGAAGGATGGTGGGAGCCACATCTAGGATACTTGTGACTTGATCATACATACCTGGTTTGATGCCTGGACCGGCGATGGCTAAAGGCACACGCATCACTTCTTCAAACAGGGTATCCGCGTGCAATAACCCACCGTGTTCCCCAAATTCCTCGCCATGGTCACTGGTCAGGACCACCAGCCAGCCGTCATGAATCAGGTCGGTCACCAAGGGCGTCAATAAGCTGTCCGCATAGCGTACCTCGCCCTCGTAGAGCGTCTTCAATTTCGTCTTCACGTCGTCCGACAGCGGGCTGCCTTCGTGTTCCAAAAGCCAGTTCGTCTGCCCTATTCCATCCTCATCTTCCAGGTCGCGGTGGGGTAGATAGGGGCAGTGCACCTCGTAGCTGTGAAGAAACGCGAACACAGGCGCGGGTTGCAAGGTTTGGATCACATGTTTCAGAGTGGTGATGGACGCGTCCAAAAGCGAAGATTTTCGCGGATCGTTACTGGACAGGTCCGGTTTGATTTCTGTGTACCAATCGAAACCGCGGTTCAGTCCATAGGTCGCCGCCAGATAGTTACCCTCGTTCACCGACACCGTGTGATACCCCAACTCACGCATCGACTGGGCTAGCGTTTGCACATCTCCAAGGGCATGTTCCGGTAATCGTACCCCGTGACTGGCAGGGTAGAGACCGGACAACAACGAGGCGTGCGCTGGCAAGGTCCAGGGCGCAGTGGTCCGAGCCTGGGTCCATATGCCGCCATGTCGGGCAAACAGGTCGTGAAGGCCCGGCATGTTACGTTCGTTGAACATATCAGCACGCAGGGTATCAATGCTGATGAGCATGACATTCGGTTGTTTGGTCATGCGCGCTGGCACGAGCCCACCAATAAAGGCACCCCCAACATCATTGACCCAAATCTCGCCTTGTTTTGCTGTCAATTGGACCCACGTGAAGCCAGAGCCAAGCTTAAATTGATTCGGTGCCGTCCCAATGAGGCTCACGGTGATCGATTGCGTTTGTGTGTTGCCCAACAACAAGAAATAATCCGCCCCTTTGACCACATCTATCTGCAGGGGCGTATCCAAAGGAGTTAACTCACAGGTCGTGTGGTTCACAGAAACAGGTATCGCAATACCCGGTTCGACACGCAGGGGAACTGGCTTATCGCCACACGCCACCATCAACAACCCAAACACAGCCAAAGTTCGCCTCATGCGAATCCGTCCGTGATCTGGCGCATGGCCTCGTAGGCCACCACACCTACACTCATCGCCAAATTCAAACTGCGAATGGGTCCGAACATGGGTAGCGTCAAACAGCGTTCTGCATTGTCTGCTCGCAGTGACTCGGGCAACCCCTTCGTTTCCTTGCCGAACACGAGAAAGTCGCCTTTGCGATATTCTGCGCTGGTGTAGGGTTTATCGGTTTTGGTGGTGAACATGAAGACTCTCGCCTCAGGACCAGCAGCGTCTTGAAAGGCCGACCAGTCCGGCATCACGCGCCATTTCAAATAGGGCCAATAATCCAAGCCCGCTCTTTTCAAGTAGCGATCATCCAGCGAGTAACCCAAAGGTTCAATGAGTGTTAACGTGGCATCCAGTCCCACACAAAGACGGCCCACGGAACCCGTGTTCCCCGGGATTTCCGGTTCATGAAGTACGATGTTCAAAGAGTCGCCATAAGACAATGACCGCATCTGATTCATAACCGCCGCTTTATATCACATCTCACTCATGGTATGTGGCTGCGGATTATGGAATATTCAGACGTGGTGAGTTGTTCCAGTCAACGGTGCGGAGGAACATTGTGAAAGAATTTCAGGATACGGTACTGCCCCTGACCAGTCGCATTTATCGATTCGCCTATCGCTTAGCTCAGAACGAACGGGACGCGGAAGATCTCGTACAAGATACCCTGCTGCGCGCGTACACAAAATTCTCTCAGTTTCAGCCCGGGACCAGCATCCTGGCCTGGCTTCTAACGATTACGCGAAGTATCTTCATTAACCGCTATCGCAAGCAACAGCGCGAAGGTCAACAGGTCAGGTTTGAAGATATGGACATCGACATTGACCGAGTTTCACCGGCAGATTTTGGCAAAACGGACGAAGATCCCGAGACCTATCTATTCCGCAATGTGATGGACGCAGATCTGCGCGACGCACTGAAACGCCTGCCCTTCCACTACCTGGAAGTCCTCATTCTGGTGGATCTGGAAGACATGAGTTATCGAGAAACATCCGAAGTGATGGGAATTCCCACGGGAACGGTTATGAGTCGTCTACACCGCGCGCGAAAATCACTACAGGCAGATTTGTGGGAGTTGGGTCGCAAACGAGGATTGGTCAAGAACAACATTCGAACCATTGGCGATAAACAAGGGCGGGAGGCCAACCATGGATAAGACCTACTGGCACGAACTGCATCAAGCCTATTTGGATGACGAACTGGGACCTGCGGACCGCAAGGCCTTTGAGCAGTACATGGAAGCCAACCCCGAGATGCAAATGCAACATCGCTGGGCTGTAGCGTTAAAAAAGCGATTGGCCGCCTATCGGGATTCCGTACCTTTTCCCGATCAGGTCGAATCTCGGATGGCCACCAGATTTTCCCGATCGCAGCCATGGTTCCGACCTTCCTGGTGGCTGGCGGCTTCCATGTTGGCAGCACTCCTTGTGATGGCTGTATTCCTGCCGAATCGCAATCAACAAATGCCGACCTTCGAACCCGGCGCGCTGCAAGGCACGCTCGTTTGTTACGGGTGCGAATTGGCGGAACGCGTGGGCCTGCAGAAAGGTGTGATCTGCGCGTCTGGCCATGAGCTCGCATTGCTCTGCCCCAAAGGCGAACTATGGCGCTTTGCCTCCGACACTCAAGGTGTAAAGCTGCAAACCGACCTGGGCATGTACCAGAAACGCGTGGAGATTAGCGGGCTCATGCACAAAGGCGAGCACTTGATTCGGGTCCAGTCCATTTCGCCATTGGCAGAAATCGCCAAGGCTGAATTTGGCTTCTAACCCTTGGTTCAATGCTATAGTGTTGCGTTTTTGAACGTTGGTTCAGTTCATTTGAGGACCACTTGATGTCGATATTCATACTGGCTTGCTATTTCGGGATCCTGGGCATGTTATGCGTGTTTGGATGGCACCGCATCCACATCACTTACCTGTTCAAGAAATACGCCCGCAGCGTGCCTCTCCCCAACGAAAAGTTCGATGAACTGCCCATGGTCACGGTACAACTTCCGGTCTATAACGAGAAGTTTGTCATCGAACGGCTCATCGATGCGGTGGCGGAGATCGACTATCCCCGGGACCGCATGTACATTCAGGTGCTTGACGACTCAACCGACGAAACGCGTGAACTGGCGTATCAAAGTGTTCTGCAACATCGAAAACAAGGTTTGAATATCGACTATATCCATCGCACCGATCGCGTGGGTTTCAAGGCTGGCGCACTCGAAGCAGGTCTCCAAGAGGCGAAGGGCGACTTCGTCGCGATTTTCGATGCGGATTTCATCCCCAATCCACACATCCTCAAAGAGTCCATACATTACTTCACCGACCCTGATGTAGGCATGGTTCAAACACGATGGGAGCACCTTAATCGAGAACACAATACGTTAACTCAGGTTCAAGCCATATTGCTCGATGCGCACTTTATGATTGAGCATGGGGGGCGCTGTTATTCCGATCGCTTCTTCAATTTCAATGGAACAGCCGGAATCTGGCGCAGGCAAGCCATCGCCGATGCAGGTGGATGGCAACACGACACCCTCACCGAGGACCTGGACTTGAGTTATCGCGCGCAGATGCGAGGCTGGAGATTCCTGTTTCTGCCCGATCTCACTTGCCCTGCCGAATTGCCCACAGACATGGTGGCATTCAAGAGCCAACAACACCGTTGGGCCAAGGGATCCATCCAGGTGATGAAGAAACTACTTCCACTTATTTGGCGTAGTCATGCACCGCTCAAGGTCAAGATAGAAGCTACCTTCCACTTAACCGGCAACCTCGCCTATTTGCTGATGATCATTAACTCCATCTTCTTTGTCATTCCCAGCATGGTGGTACGTCAGGACCTCAATTGGACCCGGGTTCTACTGATAGATGGCCCGTTGTTTCTGCTGGCGTCCGTGTCATTTGTGCATTTTTATCTGTCATCCCAACACGCTATTTTTCAGTCCATCAAGGGGCGCAAGCGATTCATCCCAGCGCTCATGGCATTGGGTATAGGCCTCGGTCTCAACAATGCTCGAGCCGTGGTTTCTGCCTTGTTTGGTCGTGAATCTGAGTTTGTGCGCACCCCCAAAACAGGTATGGGCGCCACCCGGCGGATGGGATCACCGTATTTTTCCAGGCGCGAAGCCTGGGCTTACGCCGAAATCGCCATAGGTGCGATGTACACGGGCGCTATCATTTGGGCGATCGGTACGGGGACCTGGGCGAGCATTCCCTTCTTAGTGTTGTTCCAGAATGGGTTTCTGTTTGTCGGTTGCAAAACCCTATGGGAACACAACCAACAGAGGCGACTCACGCTTCAACCGATCGAAAAAACAGCCGCTTAGCGATTCAGCGAAACCGCGCCAACAAGCGTTGTATGCAATGGTCACTTTCGTCTAGAAATCGTGGATGAAAACAATTTGGACCGGGTTCGCATCACCCGATGGACCCCAAAATGACACATCCATCAACGGATTGGGTGGCATCACAAACACGAGCGACTCGTCATTCTATTCATCGATTCCTTGCATGACGATATCCGAGAAAGTCCGTAGCTTCATCTTCCTTGTGCTTTGAATCTTTATGTGGAAATACGGCAAGTGACGGGGGTAGTAGGTATTAGGCCAATTATCATCATTTGACTTATTTGAATGAATAGAACACGACCAATTTTGTTTGGTCTCGTCAATGCGAAGGCGTGACCCTTGAAACAGGCTAACGGATAGGGATTATAAATCCACAGGATCCTTCCATCATTTGATAGCGATACTGTAAATTAATATCGCCATTCTCGGTTCAGTCAGACCAGCCCCTTTGAGTTCACCAAGCGCTAACTTTCGCAGGACCATCGCCCAATCTACGCACGACCCAATATTTCGGTGAGTTCGTTGTAGAAGGTGGGATAGGTTTTGTCGACGCAATGGCCATCTTGGATGGTGACACCGCCATCGGCGAGGCCCAGCAGAGCAAAGCACATGGCCATACGGTGATCCTCTTGTGGATCAAGAACTGCTGGCGTCTTCACGCGTCCGGGCCATACCTTCACCCAGTCAGGTCCCGACTCCATGCGCAAACCAAGTTGGTCAAAGGCCCTTTGCATGGTGGCGATGCGGTCGCATTCCTTGATGCGGATATGGCCGATCCCCGTGATGGTGGTGGGCGACGAGGCTCGCGTGGCAATGACCATCAGGGTGGGCGCCACGTCAGACATGGTGGTCATGTCCACTTCTACGCCCTTTAGTTGAGATGCCTTCACAGTGATGCCCGTTTCGTGGGCACGCACTTCAGCCCCCATCTGTGCCAACACGTCAATTAGCCCCATGTCGCCTTGATGGCTGTCGCGATGGACGTTGGTCACGCGCACCGAGGCACTACCCAACATCAGGGGCAGACCAAACCAGTAGGAGGCGCTGGAGGCATCGCCATCCACGGCGATCTCCTGCGCCATGTAATGCCCGGCGGGAACCTCAAACACGTCAAAAGCATCAGGCACCGTCACCTGGACGCCGAATCGCGCCATGCAGGCCAGGGTCATCTCGACGTAACTGCGACTGACCAGTTGGGATGAGAGCTCGATGGTCCCACCGCCTACCAGAGGCAAAGCCATCAACAAACCCGATAAGTATTGGGAGCTGCGGTCACCGCGTAACGCGACTGATCGCGCCTGAATAGGGCCCGCGACGCTGAGGGGTGGATAGCCCTCTTGTTTGAGATAACTGACCTTGACGCCCAAAACACGCAGCGCATCGACCAAGTCTCCAATGGGTCGCAGTGCCATGCGGTCCGTGCCACCAATGGTGAATGCTATCGGGAAAGCGGAAAGCACAGGCGTCACAAATCGCATCACGGTACCTGCATTACCCACAAACAAGGGAATGTCGGGCTGTTTCAAAATACCGTTGCCTACTACCGTCCAAACATCATTAGTCGTTTCTATGGACACGCCGCAAGCGCGCAGGACGCCCGTCATGAGCTCCGTATCTTCACTCAATAGCGGTTGCCGAAGCGTCGATTGGCCCTTGGCCAGTCCGGCCAACATGAGCCATCGATTGGTGAGACTTTTGGAACCGGGAACCGCAACCACCGCATCCACACCGTGGCTGGGGTGAACGCGAACCTGGTCGCCTTGCCAGTCAAAGAGCATTAGATCTTGCGCATGATGAGTGCCGCATTGGTCCCGCCAAAGCCAAACGAATTGGACATGGCACAGGTGATGGGCACGTCGCGCGTGGCACCTTTCACGGCGTCGAACTGGCAGCGCTCATCCTGGTTCTCCAGGTTGAATGTCTGGTGCACCTTGCCGGTCTGTAGCGTCTTGGCCAGAACTACTGCTTCAATCCCGCCGGCCGCACCAAGGAGGTGTCCGATCATGGACTTGGTGGAATGCACCATGATTTTGTCCGTATGACGGCCAAAGACTTCACGAATCGCACCCGCCTCAATGTGGTCACCCGCGGGGGTGGATGTGCCGTGTGCGTTAACCAATTGGACATCTTCAGGATTCATGTGTGCGTCGGCCAATGCGGCGCGCATGACGCGAATGGGACCATCGCCGTCTTCCGATGGGGAGGTGATGTGAAATGCATCGCCCGACATCCCATAACCCACCAGTTCGGCATAAATGCGGGCTCCGCGGGCCCTGGCGTGTTCATATTCTTCAAGCACCAACAGGCCGCAACCTTCACCCAACACAAAACCGTCGCGATCCACATCAAAGGGTCGACTGGCGCGTTGTGGTTCATCGTTGCGGGTGGACAGTGCCTTCATGGCAGCAAATCCGGCCACAGCCAGTTCCGTGACCACAGCTTCGGTGCCGCCGGCAATCATCATTTCGGCCTCACCCCGTTGGATGACGCGGAAGGCGTCGCCAATGGCGTGGGAACCCGTAGCACAGGCCGTAGCTGGTGCCGAGTTGGGACCCTTCAATTGATGGTCGATGGACACATGGCCCGATGCGAGGTTGATGATGAGTGACGGGATAAAGAAGGGCGTAATCCGCCGAGGTCCTTTTTCCAAGAGGATTTTGTGTTGTTCGGCAATGGTCGGTAAACCACCGATGCCCGAACCGATGATGACACCGAAGCGATTGGGGTCTTCCTGACTCATATCGATGCCGCTATCTGCCATCGCCTCGCGGGAAGCGATCACTGCATACTGAATAAACGTGTCCATTTTGCGCATTTCCTTGCGATTGAAATGTGCATCGAAGTCCAGGTCCTTCACTTCGCCCGCGATCTGACAGGCATAGTCGGTTACATCGAATTTGGTGATGCGATCAATGCCTGATCGCCCTTCGAGTAATGCATCAAACGTGTCATTGACGTTGTTGCCCAGAGGACTCAAGCCGCCTAACCCAGTGATAACCACCCTTCTCATGCAGACACTCCTACAGTCGATATACAAAAGGCCGGAAAAGCCGTTTGAGCGGCGTTTCTCGGCCTTTTCTTATTGCGCGTTGGCGCGTTGATTATGTGTTGGACTCAATGTACTTGACGGCATCGCCTACCGTCTGCATTTTGTCAACTTCGTCATCTGGGATCTCAATTGAGAATTTTTCTTCCAGACGCATCATCAGTTCGACAACGTCCAGTGAATCAGCTCCCAGATCGTCAACGATCATGGACTCCATGCTGATCTGGCCTTCATCAACTTCCAGTTCTTCAGCAATCAACGCCTTCACTTGGTCAAAAATATCGGACATGGGGGATTCCCTCCTTGTTTTGTTGCATTCTATGGAACGTAAAAAAAGCTTGTCAAGCCGACCTTACATGTAAAGTCCGCCATCCACCGTGAGTACTTGTCCGGTGATGTATCCCGCTTGCTCGCTGGCCAGAAAAGAAACGCTGTGTGCGATTTCTTCCGGTACGCCCATGCGCCCGAGCGGCACTTGTTTCAGGAACGCATCGCGCACATCTGCATTGAGATCTTTGGTCATATCCGTTTCGATGTAGCCGGGTGCGATCGCGTTCACAGTCACGTTGCGGCTTCCCAGCTCTTTGGCCATGGACTTGGTGAGCCCCAATACTCCAGCTTTAGAAGCGGCATAATTGGCCTGGCCGACATTGCCCATCAGACCCACTACAGATGTAATGTTGATCACGCGGCCCCATTTCTGACGCATCATGGGTCTGATAACCGCCTGACTGAGGAAAAACACACCCTTCAGGTTTGTGTTCAGCACTCGATCGTAGTCATCCTCGCTGATGCGCATCATCAGGTTGTCTGCAGTGATGCCCGCATTATTCACCAGCACGTGAAGCCCACCGAAACTGTCGGTGATCTCCTTGACGATTTCTTTCATGCTCCCGACATCGGACGTATCCAAGGCACGGCCATGAGCGACGCCTCCGTTCGCACCAATAGAGGCAGCAACCTCGTCTACCTTGTCTTTGGAACGACTGGCCACGATGACCGTCATGCCATCTGCAGCCAGACGGCGACAAATAGCCTCACCGATGCCGCGTGATCCCCCGGTTACCAGGGCTACGCGATGTGTCATCAGGCTTCAGCGACTTCAACGACCTGACGGCCGGCGTAGTAGCCACATTCACCGCATACGCGATGGGGGCGTACCAGAGCACCGCAATTGGAGCAGTTAGAAGTTGCAACCGCGGTGATTGCATCGTGGGAACGACGCATGTCGCGACGGCGCTTGGATGTCCTGCGCTTAGGATTTGCCATGTCAAAGATCTCCTTGATTCTTATCGGGTTTGATGAGGTCAGCCAATCCGGCAAAGGGCCGGTTGGTGGGTGGGGCCGTGTGGCTCTCAAAAGCGACACATTCTTGTTCGTGTCGGGGAAAGTCGGGTATTTCCAAATCCACCACTTCGTCCACAAAATTGTCCAAGTCAAATGTTTCTTCGGCCAGAAACTTGGTGTTCATATCGTCAGCATTAAGCACCAAGTGGTGCTCGCTCGGTGGTTGCAAGCGCAAGGCGATCCAATCCTGACCTTGAAGCGGATATGCCACGATGTCGCCGCACCGAACACATTCGGCTTCGGCGGTTGCTTTGAATTCATATCTGGCCACATATCCCATAGGATCCACTCGAACTTCAAGGTCGAACGCAACGTCACGCAACTTTACGTCCCGGTTTTCCGAATGCAGTTGGCGTGCTGTATACGTCAATTTGCGTTTGAAAGGAGTCTTTGCGTCGATGTCGGTCAAATGAATCTTCATCAGGACGCACCTCGCACGCAAAGCCCACTATTATACGAAATTGGCAACGCCTGTCAACGCAAAGCGGGGGTTGATTTTTCGGAAGCATTGCGGCATGAATTTTGTTCCCAGGTTGGTTTAGCTTGAACAGGAGATGGGTTTCATGATTTTTTCGATGGTCTGCATGAGTCTTTTTGCGCAAAGCAATATTGCTTCGCCAATCCCGAATTGGGTGGAAGCGCCTTCAGCTTCGTTCAGGTTATACGCGTTCCCTGGTGCGCTTCAGGAGGCCGCTACTGGCCCAAGCGATTTGAGTTCGGCCGTGCTGAAACTGGATCCTGAGTGGGATGTGTCCACCCGTCAGGTTGCTTTTGACTTGAAAGCATGGATCGTCAGTCTGAAGTCATCGGCCAGCAATGTGGCCATTGGCATAGACGCCTTGCCCAGACAGATCGATGCACTCATGGCGAATGAGATGGCCGCCTATGTGGATGGCTACGTCTACCGCGAAGAGCCCTATATCCCTGAAGCCGACGAGACCGGCAAATTGTGGTATTGGCACGAAGACAGGGCAGGTTCCAAGTTGGACATATTGTTGGACGCTTCATCTCTGGGTGTAGCCTGGGTGATCTTTGACCAATGGCCCATCAGTGACGCGGAGCGTCTCTTTTTGGAGACAATCCATGCCACGTCGACAGGTAGTCTGGATATTCAGCCTGAGTTTGCCGGATTGAAGCCCCATGAAGCGCACTTGTTTATGGACCCAGCATCAGGACACCGTCATTTGGCGCTCAGCCTCGACCAAGCTGATGGAGCCTTCATCTCCATGCGCCGCGAGTCCGCCTTTGTGGTCAAGTCGCTCTTCCCAGCCGACCTGGACTTTGAACAACGCCAATTGGGTGATTTCCGCACCGAGATCCGAGTCCCCTCAGGCGTTGCCTTCGTCTTTTTTGAGCTGGACCCCATTATCGAGACCAGTCCAGCCGAGTCGATCCAAATCGTCACAGACCGGTTCATCGATCCCTACGAACTGGTGGTTAAGAACCAGGTTTTTAAAGACACAGAGCTCAAACATTTCGAATCGCTGGAAGTGGAAGAAGAGGTTACTTATCGCTATCAAGGGCCCAGTGGTGCCGGCGTCGACGTCACTTTCGTCGACACGGTCATCCAAAGGCGGGATCTGCCTACAGAACGGATTCGCAAGGAGATGTTCATTGGCGGCGTGCGCTGGAAACACGAAATGGAATTGCCCCTCATTCAGCCCGAAAAAGTCCAGAGCGAACCCTTGGTCATTGACCTGGACAAGTCCTATAGCTATAGCTATTTGGGCGAGGATGATATCGACGGCCACCGTACTTGGAAAGTGGGATTCAAACCCAAGCAAAAGGGTGATTTCTACTCGGGGACAGTTTGGATCGATCAATCTAACGGCGCGCATCGCAAAGTTCAGGCGGTTCAGTCCGGTCTGGAACCACCCGTCATCGGTCATGAAATTCAAGCCTTTTACGATTGGGTCACCGATGGTGATCAACGCTACTGGACCCAGGTTCGTGAGCAGAACCTGATGGTTCTCAACCTTATTGGCGAAACCATCCCTATCCAATTGGATACACGTCGATACGATTTCAAGTTCAATCGCGCCCAGACCGCTGAAGTGCTGGCGGCCGCGTATGCATCAGATGTGCAAATCCTTCGCGACACACCTGAAGGGTACAAGTACCTGGCCAAGAAGGGTGATGAGCGCGAATTGGTGGATCAACCCTTTGCCAAACAGAAATTTTTGCTAGGCGGCGTTTTGATGGACCCAGACTTGGACTATCCGATCCCACTGGCCGGATTCAACTACCTGAACCTCGACTTCCTTGGCCAAGGTTATCAGTTTAACGCACTGATTGCAGGTGCTCTGAATGTGGTTCATTTCACCAACAACGACGTGTTCGATAAGGGTTGGGATTTGACTGCAGAGCTTTTTGCGACCGCCCTCTATTTTGGCGATGAGGTCTACATAAACGGAGAAGTTCAGAACCAATTGGAAGTGGAGTCGCTGCGCGAAGCCGTCAATGTCACACTGGGTATTCCACTCAATAACTTCTTCAAGTTGAGTACAAACTACAGCTTGCGTTACTTGGACTACCGTGCGGCTGATGACACCTCACCGGATTTCGTCCTACCGTCCAGCACCTTCGAACACATAGGTCGCATGGACTTGCGATTCAGCCGAGGTCGTTTTGTCAGCGCCCTGGGGTTTGAGGCCGTCAAACGAACAAAATGGGAGGCATGGGGACTGCCCGAAGAGACACAACCGTTATTCGACCAATACCAGACCGTCCAGTTCGATGCTTCCTATACCAAACGACTCAAACGCTTTCAGACCGTGACTGGAGATTTTCGCTATATCAAAGGCTGGGACTTGGACCGTTTTTCGAGCATAGGATTTGGCGCTTTTGAAAACACGGTCTCGGGTTTTGGTACCACGGGTATCCAAGCTGACGAAGCGATTCGTTTGAGGTTTGAATACGAGTTCGGTATCGCCGAGATCATGCAGCTCGATCTGTCGCTGGATGGGGCCAGAGCCTGGGACGCCTTGAATCAAAACGAGCCCGTCGACCTAGTCGGTGTGGGGATCGCGGCCAACTTCGTGGGTCCCTGGAAAATGCTTGTACGAGCCAACGTCGGTTATGGCATTCACGCAACACTCGACGGTGAGGAGGGCGATTTCAGCGGGCAGATCTACCTTTTGCGGATCTACTGATCAGGTCCAACCTTCGGAGGTGACTTTCTTCGGAACCGCCGCGGGCTTCCGTTTACTGGGTACCCGTGTCCTGATATTAAAGTGCTCTTTAACACGGGCAATCAATTGACGTCTGGTCACACTGTCCATGGTGGTGATCTCAGTGGTCAATTGGCGTGCAGCGCCCGTCTCTTCAATGACGCGTAGCAGTTCCATCTTGGCTGAGCCGGGTCCGGCGATGAGTAATACATCTATGTCTTTGAGTCGCTGCGTCACCTGGTGATAGTAGTGATCCAGTTGTGACTCAACGCGTCGTTCTTTGCGTTTTTCGCTGGCACCAAAAGCAAGCGGTCCCCGTGACCTCTGCGTCTTGGATTCTAGTTCGGACTCCAGTACTTCGCTCACCGCTCTTGCGCCATTTAAACGAACGATAATGGCCTGACGATGGTCGATCCACATACCAGCTTGACGCGACATAAATGCTCCTCTCGCATGGTTTCGAACCTAATTAATGGAAGGGGTCTCAACACAACTCTTCCACCCTACCAACAGATTGTCAACCCTAGATCTCGCGGTCTGCGGGATTCAGGTAATCGCAGCTCACATTTTGATATACTGGCCGACTCATGAGGAGGTTGAGAGCATGGGTCTGATCAGCGGCAGCGTTGCTTGTACTAGGTTTACCGTCGTGGCGGCGCCAGAAGAAATCGACTTTGAAAGCGTGCCGTTCCGCGCACTGCAACGGGGTTCCATATTGCGGGAAAGCACGGGATTCGTGCCTTTCGGGCCCGACGAGCCTTATCAAACAGCCAATCGATCATGGGCCTTTCGCATTCGCACGGACCAGAAAAAAGTGGACGTTCATCAGCTCAAGGAGCGCGTCAAAGCGCTCGTAAAAGTTGAAATGGAATCGGTGGGCCCACCTTCCATGAAGAAGATTCAGGAGTTGCGCAAGATGGCTGAGGACGAGCTGCTTGAAGATCAATCATCAACGACAAAAATCATTGAATGCGTCCTGGATGATCACACTTTATATGTGGGCACGACCGCGCAAAGTCAATTGGGTTCCGTTACCGCGGCGCTGCTCAAGCTGGGCATTCAACTGGACTTCAAGACGCCCTGGATTGATGCAGGACTTGCCTCCGAATCCGTTGACCACATTGACTATCAAGACGCGGGCCAATCGGTCATTGGGTGTCATTACTTAAAGTGGTTGCTGAGCGACCCGGTTGTTTTTCCTGAAGTGGATAAAGGTCTGGCTAAACTAATGACCCCTAACGGCACCACAGTCAGTCTTCGCGGCACCATCCACTCAGAACTGGAACGTTATCTGGACGAGGAGGCCGAGCCCCTCCAATTGAAGTTGTTGTTTGAGGATACGCAATTTACTCTGGACGGACTTTCGTTTCGTATCTCCGGGCTGAAGGTGAATCCCTACAAATCTCAACATTGGATGGAACAGTTGGACGCGCGTATGGAGCGGATCAAAGAAGTCTGGGCAGCACTCGATGAACGTTTTGCTTTGTACTTGGCGAGCAGAGGTGGCATTCATGAAGCGAATTGATGTTGTTGCATTAAAACGGCGTTTGGACGACGGTGATGAACTCTACCTGGTTGATGTCCGAGAACCTTACGAGTGGGAGATCGCGTCGATACCCGGCACCACGCATCGGTTCCCGCTCAAGTATGTCATGGACCATGTGAACGAGATCCAAGACAAGGAATGTATCGTTTATTGCCGTTCGGGCAAAAGATCCTTATTGGCCATCGAAATGATACAGGAAGTGGCACCCATCCAATGCACCAATCTCGAGGGTGGTGTGTTGGCCTGGGCTCAACACATTGATCCCAGCATGACGACGTATTGAGATCACTCGTCCTTGACTAGATAGAACTTAAACGCCAACATTCCGAAGTTAATGGTGTCCTGATCGTTGACCTCTAACTGTTCGCCACCTTGACTTGCCTTGTTACCGTTGACAAATGTGCCGTTCAAAACGCCAATCTCTTCACCGACATAAAACCGATTGTCGCGGCGAAAGATCATGGCGTGGCGACGTGAAACACTGCGATTCTCGTCCTCATAGGTCAGATCCACTTCAGGCTTGATGCCCGTCACGGGATCATATCGGCCCACCAAATTATCGTCGCTATCGAGAATGAACACGCGGTTGGTTGCCAGCGAAACCAGTTTCCCAACGACTTTCTTCTCTTTGGGCACCACAATACCGGGCCGTGTCTTCTGCGTTTCACTTTCAAATGAGTTCACTGCAATCAGCAGCTGGTCAACCTTCTCTTCGGCCTGGCGCAACTTGGTCGAGAACTTCTGCATCATTCGAAACGCGATTTCCATGTTGGACTTAAGCATCTTCACAAAGGTGCCACGGTGAATCACCACGAGGGAACATGGCGTCAATGCCTTAGCCGTTTCCGTTCGAGCCACGTGTTCTAGGATGGACAGCTCTCCGAAGAAATCGCCCTTGCCCAGCTCCGCCATGACTTCCGCCTGGTCACCTTTCTGCTTGGATAACTCGACCTTGCCATCCGTGATCACGAACATGGAATTGCCCGGTTCGTTTTGACTATAAACCAGTTCACCTTCTTCAAACGTCAAAGTGTATTGGGAGAAGATGTTGCCACTCATAATGTGATGCCCTGACCACCTTATTCTACAAAGTTGCGCGAAAGGTTAGACAATGAAACCAATTATAGCCATTATAGCTCAATCGGCTTCGCTATCTCCCAACTTCCTTTTTTCTTTGGGCTTCCACGCACGTGAGCGCTGTGAGTCCAACCACAGATTCCACCGATGCATGTCGCTGAATGGCATTTGCAGGATAAGCCATACCCACCATGATTGGGCCAATAAACGCCGCGTTGCTGAGCTCCAGAAGTAGTTTGTGTGCGATATTGCCGGACTGAAGATCTGGGAAGATCAGAACGTTGGCGCTGCCCTGCAATGAAGAAAACGGGTACTGGTGTTCCCTCATAATAGGGTCCAAAGCGACGTCCGGCTGGAGCTCACCATCGATCTCCAAATCAGGTCGGCGCCTGCGCACAAGGCTGGTCGCTTGTTGTACGCGAGAAACCAGAGGTGAAGGCGCAGAACCATAGGTTGAATAGCTCAACATGGCGATCTTAGGCTCCAAAAACTGGCGTGCAAAATCAGCAGTCTCGATGGCAATCGTTGCCAGTTGATCAGGAGTCGGATCCTCGGTCATGGTGGTGTCGGCCAGGAAAAGAAGGCGTTGCTTGATGGCCATGATATACAGACCCACGACCAAGCCTTGTGCGTTATCGTGTCGCAATACCTGCAAAAGGGACCGAGCTGCACGGGGATAGGTAGTGGCAAATCCATTGATCATGCCATCTGCGAATCCTTCATGGACCATGAGCGCTGCAAAATAATCGCTTCGTCGCACCTGTTGACGGGCATCAATCAGCGTAAGTCCCTTGCGCTGTCGCTTTCGCCAAAGGATATTCGCAAAATTCTCCAAACGATCATCCAGGCTGGGATCGACAATTTCAACGCGACTGGCATCCACTCTCAGTCGAGCCAAGTTGATTTTGATCGGTTCGGCAGGCCCCACAAGGATGGGTTTGGCGATGTTGTCTTCAAGGATCCGTTTCACGACTTGAGCCACCTTGGGATCGTGACCATCGGCATAGGCAATACGCTGCGGGTTTGAGCGGGCCTTTAGTACCACCGAATGAAGTGCAGCCCGTGAATCATCCAATAACTGCGCCAGCTGGTGTACATATACCTCGCGATCAAAATCGGACTTTTGGGCTACCCCAGATTCAATCGCCGCTTCAGCAACCGCCGGTGCTACATATAACAACACACGCGCATCCAAGGGCTTGGGAATCAGGTATTCGCGGCCGAATTCAAACTTACGATTCTGGTATGCCCTAGCCACGAACTCCGGAACCGGTTCCTGCGCCAGTTCGGCCAACGCGCGAATCGCTGCGTGTTTCATGGCCTCGTTGATGGTTGTGGCCCGCACATCGAGGGCGCCTCTGAATATGTAGGGGAAACCCAAGACGTTGTTCACTTGGTTGGGATAATCACTCCTACCGGTCGCCATGATGACATCAGTTCGTGCCGCCACGGCTTCCTCGTAAGATATTTCGGGATCGGGATTGGCCAATGCCAAGACTATGGGGTTCGTCGCCATCGATGCGATCATGGCGCCATTCACCTGACCTTTCACAGACAATCCCAGAAATACGTCTGCGCCTGCCATAGCATCCGCAAGGCTGCTCACTTGCCGAGACACGCTATAACGCTGTTTGTTGGGATCCGTGATGTCGCTTCGATGGGTGGTGAGCGCACCCTTACTGTCGAACATGACCACATTAGCCGGGTTGAGACCCAAAGAAACCAGCATGTCGGTGCAGGCAATGGCTGCAGCACCTGCCCCACTTACCACCAGCTTCACGGCCGAAATATCCTTCTCAGCAACTACAAGCGCATTCAGACACGCTGCACCCACAATGATCGCCGTGCCATGCTGATCGTCGTGAAACACCGGGATGTTCATTTCTTCCCTCAGTCGTTGTTCCACCACAAAACAGTCTGGCGCCTTGATGTCCTCCAGATTGATGCCGCCAAACGTGGGTTCCAGCGCCTTAACGATCTCAACCAAACGATTGGGATCCTTTTCATTGATCTCGATGTCAAACACGTCAATATCCGCGAATTTCTTGAATAAAACGCCTTTGCCTTCCATCACCGGCTTTCCCGCCAAAGCCCCAATATTACCCAAACCCAACACAGCGGTACCATTGGTAACTACCGCGACCAGATTTCCGCGATTGGTGTATCGATAACTTTCAGCGGCATCGGCTTCTATTGCACGGCAAGGGGCTGCCACGCCTGGCGTGTAGGCAAGAGACAAATCTTTGGCCGTATCGCAGGGTTTGGTGGGCACAACCTCGATCTTCCCGGGCCGTCCTTCCTCGTGATATCGCAAAGCCTTTTGATCGTGTTCCGAATACATACACACCGCCTTTCAAGAAAGCTCTCATTATACTGACCTCATCGTGTTGAAAGCCAGCCTGCCCCCTGAATCGCTCTGTACAGAATATGCACACTTCGAACGCACAATGCTGCCTTAACACAAAAATCGCCCAACCAGCACGACGCCACCGACTCAATAAAACCAGTGACTTACGTCTCATGTGATCGCTGGCCGTCCGTTTGCCACCTTGCGGCATGTCACCGCAAAGGAGGTTTTCATGAAGTGGATGACTGTATTTTCATTGACTTGGGTCGCTGTGATGAGCTGGGCTGCAGGCACCCTGACACCTGTTTCATCAACTGACCAACTCCCGCAAATAACCGATCACGTGGTGCATGTGGTCATCAACAATGGTTTCGCCATGACCACCGTGGAACAAGTTTTTGTAAATCCTAACGACAAGCCCATCGAGGCCTTGTACACGGTGCCCGTGCCACAAAGTGCTGCCCTATCCGAAATGTCGATTTTGTTGGGAGATCTGGAGCTGCAAGGCGAGGTATTACCTCGTGATGAAGCAGAAAGGGTCTACCAAGAAGAGAAGAACCAAGGAAACGAAGCGGGTTTGGCGACAAAGGAAGCCTTCGATACCTTTGCATTCAGAGTCACTCCTGTCCCGGCCCAAGGACAGAGCCGTTTTCGCTATGTTTATTACCAACCCATTCAGATTGATACGTCTGTCGGCAGATATGTGTATCCACTTCAGGAGGGTGGTACAGACAAGGCCGCTGTAGATTTCTGGACGCGAAATACTGCCGTCAACGGACGATTTGAATTCGACCTCACCCTCAAAAGCGCATGGCCGATTTCGGCAATTCGTCTGCCCGGCGTGAGTGATGCCGTCTTAAGTCAAAACAACGGCCAACACCAGGTCACCATTCAACGCACAGAAATGGACCTAACCAATGATATCGTCGTGTACTACCAACTGGCGGAAAACCTACCCGGCCGGGTCGAACTAATGGCTTATCGACCAGACGATCAGACTGACGGCACCTTTATGCTCATACTTACGCCGGGTCTGGACTTAAAACCGCTGAACAACGGCGCCAATTACGTGTTCGTCTTGGATTATTCAGGCAGTATGGACTCCAAAATTGCTGCATTACAACAAGGGGTTCAGCAGGCACTAGGACAGATGAACGCCGACGACCAGTTTCGCATCATACACTTCGGCTCCAGTGCCGTTGAGTGGGCCGGCTGGACACAGGCAACGCTCGAGAACGTGCAGCAGATATCGAACAAGATGGCCAAGGCCGGCAGGTTGGGCGGCACCAATCTGTACAACGGTCTTCAGGCCGGCCTGCAAAGGCTGGATGACGACCGCGCAACGAGTTTGATCCTCATTACCGATGGTGTTGCCAATGAAGGCCTGGTGAACCCACGCGATTTTCACGACTTGATGCGGCAATACGACTTACGTGTTTTTGGGTTCTTGATGGGCAACAACACCAATTGGCCTTTGATGCGCGCCATTGCCAATGCTTCAGGAGGATTTTACGCAGGCGTTTCTAATGCTGATGACATCATTGGCCAGGTGCTACTGGCCAAAAGCAAAATCACCCATGAAGCCCTCCACGATGCGCAATTGAGCATCAAAGGCGTGAATACATACGGCGTGAACAAGGACTTCCTGGGGAAAATCTATAGGGGTCAGCAGCTGGTGTTCTTTGGCAGGTACACCAAACCGGGACGCGCCAAACTGGAACTTCACGCCACTCTTTCCGGAGCTGACAAAACCTATCAATGTGCCTTCGACTTTCCAGAGATCGACACCGACCATCCAGAACTGGAGCGCTTGTGGGCGTTGGCCAGTATTGAACACGCCGCAGACATGGCCCATGCTGGCCTGCTGGAAGCAACTGAGGCCGATGACGTCGCGCGTTCACTGGGTTTGACCTATCAGTTGGTCACCGATCAAACGTCCATGGTGGTCATGCGCGACGAGCAGTTTTCAGCACATGGCATCGAGCGCCGCAATCGAGACCGAATCGCGCTTGAACGACAGGCACAAACGGATCGTTCTCAACAACCCATCATCACCCGCCGGGTCGATCAAGATCAACCCATGTTCGACCGATCCGCGCCATCAATTGGGGGAGGTGCCTTGGATCCATGGTACGTGCTGCTCGCAAGTCTCGCCCTGGCTGCGGCATGGTTCGGTACGAGGACCAAGTCTTGAAATTGATGGCACGAGGGTGCTTTATGGGCACCCTCATCCTGGCCCCTGCGGCGACATTTCTGTCGCCGCTTGGGGACCTCCTGGTGTTTCAACGATCGGCACTTGAAGGCGGCGAGCTTTGGCGGCTGTTAAGTGGCCATTTCGTTCATTTCTCCGGCAATCACCTTACATGGGATCTGATTGTCTTCGCCGGTCTTTGGGTAGGCCTATGGTCGGTGACGCGCTCGCTTCATCTGGGTATGCTGATCTTTTCGTCTATTGCGATTAGCTTGGGTGTTTGGGCCTATTCAGACTTGTCCACCTACGGAGGACTATCCGGACTCTGCACCACCCTTTATGCCGCCCTGGTGATCAAAGTGGCGCAACAGAATCGCGGATTCTTGCGTTGGGTCACTGGATTCGCATATCTGGGTGTCCTAGCGAAACTAACCGCCGAATACGCCAGCAACACAACTATCTTCGCGACTCATTCGGGCTGGGTCCCCGTCCCGCTCGCCCACCTCATAGGTCTCCTTGTTGGAACAGCCTGGCCGCTTACCGATCCAAAACGGCAGGTGAATGGCAGGCGCAAATTAACCGCACCCCTTTTTTGACTTGCAACTCCTACTACATTGTGTCGTAGAATATGGGGTATGGGTATTCGATTCAAAACTGGAAAGAAGGGCCAACCCCAGATCCTCGGCGAACTGGAAGCACAGGTGATGGACCTGATCTGGGATCACGGGCCGCAGACCGTGAGGCAAGTGCATCGGTCTTTGTCTGCCCAGAGAGATCTGGCCTACACCACCGTGATGACTGTCATGACGAGACTGGCCGAAAAGGAAGTACTTGCCAAACACAAACAAGGCAATGCCTTTCTCTACAGAGCCGTGCAAGACAAAAACACGTTCCAACAGGATAGTGCCCGTCGCATTTTCACATCACTGATGAAGGGTTTCGGTGGCGCGGTAGTACAGCCATTAGTGGACAGCCTGGATCATTTGGACGACAGCGAGCTGGATGAACTGATGAAAATGGTTCAGGCCAAAAGGAAAAAACCTTGAATTGGCTCAACACGATCCTGTGCCAACTTCGTGTGAACACGGGCTGGCTTGTTGGCTACTGGGGAGCGTGTCCGGTGGTCGTAAAACTGAAAATCATGGTGGTTCTGGCCTTAATCGTTTTGACGATTCGCTGGCTGATTCATCGGGCAAAGCTGCGAGCTATTCGCGCCCACTTAGTGCCCGTCGATCGGCGCGAAACAAGCCGGGTCATGTCTTTCGCGAACGCCATGAAGATAAAAGGACCTGTTCAGTTATCCCTGCAGGCAAAGCTTCCGATGGCAGCGGCATGCCTCGATGGTCACAGCATCGCCGTCAACCAAAATTACTTCAATGACCTGGACCGCGAAGAAAGAGATGGCGTCTGGTGTCATGAGCTCGCACATATCAAGCGCCGTGACATCCAACGTTATTGGGCGTTTCTCATTGTCATCGCCTGCCTACCCCTTCTAGCCATTGAACTGTTTGGCTCTTCATTCGACTGTGAGCCAGAGTCCTTGCTGTGGCTCATGGTTTCACTCACCGCAATCATGGGTGTTGGCGTTTGGCTGCTGGCTCTGTTTTACCGACAAGAAGTCGAGCTGATGGCTGACCATATGGCGGTTTCGGTGACTCATAATCCGCATGCTCTGGCCAGTGCACTGATCAAAGCACAGCGCTGGTCGTCCAAACAAAGTACGCTTGTCACGCTGTCTCTACTGGGAGGATCGGGCCTCAGGCGCCGGCTCCAACAGTTGCTGCATTGGCGCCCCCAACCCAAGCGTTCATGGCGCCTACCATTTACTTTTGCAGTAATCGCATTCACGGTGGTGTTCTGGCTCGCACAGCCACAAAGATGTGAGCCCCAATCCTGCATGACGGCTTGTCATATGCGTTGAATTTTTTTGAACCAAAATACTACGCAATGTAGTAAATTGGTATTACTAAGAAGGAGTGAATCCAATGAGGATTTTTATCATGACCGCAATCGCGATCGCCGGGTTATGGCTGATCGCCGCCAACCCATCCACACCATGCACAAAGACCTGTGAGCAGTCCACGCAATGTGATGTTGAGGATTGCCGCACCTGCCCACCCGAATGTGTGGTGGTCTGCCCATCAACTTGCAAACCTGCAAACTAGTTTCCAAGGCGGCCGGTCTCCGGCCGCCTACGCTTTCGATTGACTCACTGATCCGCCTTTGGCACATAACCAATGCCACGCAGGAAGCAACTCACAACCTTCGCCACGCGCATTTCCAGCTCCCTTTCATCCACTAATGCATCTTTGCCGCTCATCAACTCGAGCATCTGCCTGCCAGAAACCGCACCCAAAAACATCCAGGCACCTTCGTCCAATTCCACATCGACATCTGGGTGGTTCACTCTTAATCGCGCAAGGATATTCTTGATCACCTCGAAACCATAACCTGGACCCGTGGCCCAGAAAAGATCACCCACCTTGGGAATCGATCGAGCACTGGCAGCCACCGTAAGAAACAGCGAGCGGATGAGCGGGTGATTGAATCTTCGGCAGAACTCCAAACCAATAAATCGCAATGCGTGATCAGGTTCATCATAGTTGAGTTCCATATCGCGCACACCTGCGTCTCGACACAAGTGCGTGACCACCTCCACAAACAGGGTTTCCTTGTCTTTGAAATGTCGATAAACCGTGGCTTTCGAGACGCCGGCGCGCTCTGCAACTTGATCCACGGCGACGCCGGTAAATCCGCGCTCGGAAAACAACGCAGCTGCCGTAGCTAGAATCCTGTCATGCTTGTATTCCCATTTCGTCATTCCCATTAACGGCAACCCTTGAACCATACGCAAGGCACGATCACCATGCGCCTCAATGGTTTACAAACCGATGGGTTCTAACCGACTGGATCAGCCCAAGCAACCCGTAACTGGTGATCATGCTGCTACCTCCATAACTGACCAGCGGGCATGGAATGCCAGTGGTGGGTACAAGGCCCACCAACATCGCCGCATTAAACAGCATCTGCAAGGCCAATACGCCCACCACCAGCGCAGCCAAGATACTCCCCATGGCGTCGCCGGCCTCGAAGGCGGTCAAAAGCCCTCGTTGCAAGATCAGAAAGAATAGCCCTAGAACGGTCAGGATCCCGAGGAAACCAAACTCTTCTGCCACAACAGCGAGTATGAAATCGCTATCCTTCTCAGGTAGAAACCCCAACTGTGTCTGCTTCCCCTTGCCCAAGCCTAACCCCAGGAAACCTCCCTGGCCAATACTGATCTTGCTTTGATGAACCTGGTACCCAGCGTTGGAGGTATCGCGATCTGGAAACACAAAGGTGAGGATCCGCTCTTTCTGGTAATCCTTCAGAAAGACCACCCAGTCTGGTTTATAGAGCACACTCAATACCAACACCCCAGCCATGATGATTCCAACGAGAGACAACCAAATCGCTTCCTTGCGGCCATGGAGAAAGTTGGGAATCAGGATCAAGGGTAGGTAGACAAGTGCGGTGCCTAGGTCAGGCTGCATGGCGATTAAGACAACGGGCAGCGACACCAAAAACACGGAAACCACGAACTCCACAAAACTGCTCCGTCGAGACTCCACTCGTGTAAAAAACTTGGCCATAAACAAAATGGCCGCAATCTTCATAAATTCGCTGGGCTGTAGACTGGCTGGACCCAACCGGAACCACGATCTGGCGCCATTGGCTTTGAAGCCCCAAATCAAAACCGCAACCAAACTCACCAGTCCCAGAAGGTAAAAAATATGGCCGCGATCTACCAGACGCTTGTAGTCCAAGTGACTGAGCACGAAATAGACAATTAACCCGCAGCACACCCAAATCAACTGTTTCACCCATCGATTTGAGCCGCCTTCAAATGATGTGGCGGAATAGATGAACAAAATACCAATGGCCGTGAGCGCCAGTGTTGCGACCAGCGACATGCGGTCCATTAACGCAACGCGGCTCATATGGGGTCAATCCTGTCGTGACTGCTAAAGTAGGCTTCGAGAATCTCGCGAGCAATGGGTGCGGCATTCACACCACCGCCACCGGCGTGTTCCACCAACACCACAACCACCACTTCAGGATTGTTCTTAGGTGCAAATCCCGCGAACCAAGCGTTCATCAATCGTGTATCTTTGCGATCCGAATCATTGCGGAAGGTAATCAACTGAGCGGTCCCGGTTTTGCCGCACACATCTCGTCCTTTTATGGCTGCAGATGATCCCGTACCCTGATCCAAGTTAACCGCTGCCCACATACCATCGCGGACAACACGAAAATAGGATTCGGGTAGATCGACGTGCTGGATTTGCGTTTGCACGTACCTGGATTCTGAACCGCGTTCCAGCTTATGAACCAAACGCGGCACGGGACCATGACCCATATTCGCGACAATCGCCATCATGTTCACCAATTGGATCGGTGTCACCTGCAGATCTCCTTGACCAATAGAAACGGAAAGCGTTTCGCCCGGGTACCATATCTTGTTGAATCGTTCCTTTTTCCATTTAGGCGTAGGTACCAATCCTTTCTTCTCTCCAATCAGATCCACACCGGTAGGTTTGCCGAAACCTAGTCGCTGAGCCATCGAGGCAATCTGATTGGCGCCGATACGGTCCGCCACTTGGTAGAAGTAGACGTTGCACGATTTCTGAACCGCCCCTCGAAGGTCCAATTCACCATGGCCTCGACCTGCATTGCACTTGAACACACGACCATAGTATTCAAAGGCACCTGTGCAGAAAAACGTGGTCTCTGGTGTAACCATTTGTGATTCGAGGGCGGCCAGGGCCGTTGCAACTTTGAAAATAGAGCCCGGGGCATATAGTCCCTGGATCGGGCGGTTAAACAGGGGCTGATTGGGCTGATTCACCAATGCCTGCCACTCCTCGTCAGACATGCGCCTGGTGAATCGATTGATATCAAAAGATGGGGCAGAGACAAACACCAGCAACTCGCCACTTTGGGCGTCCATCAAAAGCACCGCACCGTTGAAGCTGCCCAGGGCTTCCGCAGCAATCTTCTGAAGTTCGAAATCCAGCGTGACGATAATGTTGCCACCGGGAATCGGGTCCAGAGTCACGTTATCGGAGAAAAAGAATCCACGGCTGTTCATCTGAACGGTTCGGGTGCCATCCACGCCTGTGAGGAAAGCGTCGTAGGATTTTTCAAGTCCCCGCTTTCCGACAATGTCGCCCAATCCAACGCGCGGATCGCGCTCAATTTCAGATTCCGTGGCTTCGCCAACATATCCTAAAACATGAGAAAAGAGATCGGGATACACGTAGTCTCTGCGGCTGCTGGTGTTGACATTAAGTCCAGGATACTGGGTACGGTTGCGCAATACGCGCACGACGGACGGGAACCGGATGTCTTTGTCGATCGTGATTGGCAACGACATCAACGTGGCACGAAAACGTTGATAATCGGCATGGAGTTCGTCTTCGGGCACATTCAAAAACGCAGAGACTTTCGGTTTCAAATCGTCCCAACGATCTTTCATTTCGTCACGCATAAGGACCAGATCGTATGCTGGCAGATTACGAGTGATCAGGCGTTCATGACGATCGTAGATCAACCCACGGGAAGCCTTGACCACGCGTTTCTTAATTCGAGATTTCTCGCCCAATGCCTCGTAGTGGTCGTGGTTGAGAATCTGCACGCGGTAGTAGGCAAGCCCTACCGCAACAAATAGGCACAACAATCCCAACTGCAGCCATTGCAGCTGTTTTCTAAATGCCAGTGGGCTTTTCGCCAGTCTCACAATCGATCCTTAGAGAACCGCAACATGACCATCAGGATGGCGCCAAAAATGAGTGTATGAATGACCCCCCTATACAGGAGTTCGATGCCATTCATCACATCAAAACGCAGGCCTAGAGCCACACTGAGTCCCCAGGTGCCATAGTAATTCAAGAAATAGAAAAGTGCAAAATACAACAGCACAAATAAGTCCCAATACCGGGGAACTATGTGTTTGTGCAGCATGGCCATACAGTACACAAGCGCCATCTGGATCATCGCGGATAATCCTTTTACCTGACTCCCCAAAATAATCAGATCAGTGCAAACAGAGATGGCTGCCGTGTACCACAATGCGGGCACGAGTGGCGTTGTTCGAGCCATCATGACAATTAAAATAAGCATGGGCTCAAGAAAACTCGTTTGCGCCATCAACTGGTTCTGGACAAAGGAGATCAGGGCACAAATCGTCCACCAAACGACGACCCATTTAACCTTCAAGGCGCATCACCTGGAATGGTAGGGAGCAGAATCAGGACTTCCTCTAGCGCAGCGAATTCTGTCGTTAGTTGTACGTCAATTTCCAGAAACATCTGCGAGTTTGTGTTGACGTGCAACACGGTTCCCAATAATTGCCCTTTTGGAAAAAGACCATCCAGACCCGATGTGACCACCCGGTCGGCTACATTGACAGACGTAAATCCAGGCACATTCTCCAACCGACCTTTGTTCTCTCCATGACCTACCAAATAGGCATCTGCATAACGACTTCGCTGAATCATGGCAGCAATGGCCGTACCTGGATTATTAGCAGTCATGATCTTCGCGTAGAACGGAGACACTTCCCACACGATCCCCACAACGCCCGAAGCCGCAATCACACCCATATCTCTGGTAATGCCGTGTCGCGACCCTTTATCAATGATTAAGATGGCATCATCACCTTTGCTGGCTCGACCGATGACCGAAGCCAAGACACTGGTCCAGGGATTGGACGCTGCCACCTGCATCAATTCGGTTAAGCGCGCGTTTTCGGATTCAAGTTCGGCGATGCGCGTTTCAAATTGTTTCATGTACTGAAGCTGATCAGCCATTCGCTGGTTATCGGCCTGCAAGGCCTCCATAGACTTACGGTTTTCCATACGCATGACGAAATAGTCGCTTGTCTCGTAGGCAAGATGTTGAATCGGGCTAAACAGGGTTAGTGCCATTTTCTCCAAGAGGCTGAGATGCGGTGCAACTTGGATTTGATAGGTCACGAGCAGGAAACAGGCGAACTCTAGCGCGACAAAAGTCACACCACCTGAGGACCTACGCCAGAACCCAAGCGCCACGATTACTCCTTACGGCAGACACGCTCCAGCAAGCCGGGTGAAGACAGCATTTGTCCGACACCCATAACCACACTGAGCAGTGGCTCCTCGGCCAGGCTCACTGGGAGATTAGTTTCCTCGCGTAAACGCTTATCGAAATTCTTGAGTAGGCTGCCGCCACCGGTCAGGATGATGCCTTTATCGACCAAATCAGCCGCCAATTCCGGGGGCGTGCGCTCGAGCGCGATCTTGATGGTCTCGATAATAGTATTGACGGTATCTTCTAGCGCCTTGCGGATTTCAGAATCATTGATTACCAACGTTTTGGGTATGCCCGTTTCCAGTGAACGCCCCTTGATTTCCATCTCCATGGGTTCATCAAGCGGGCAGGCACTGCCAATTTTGGTTTTGATGTTTTCAGCCGTGCGCTCCCCAATCAACAGTCTGTACTTGCGTTTGATGTATTGGACAATATCCTCATCCATGGCATTTCCGGCCATCTTTAGCGTTCGCGAATAGACCACGCCCGACAACGAAATGACCGCAACATCGGTCGAACCCCCACCAATGTCCACAATCATGTTGCCTGTGGGTTCGGTGACCGGTAATCCGGCACCCACTGCTGCAGCCATGGCCTCATCAAGCAAGTACACGTTAGCGGCACCGGCCTTCTTGGCGCTGTCTCGAACGGCGCGGCGTTCTACTTGAGTGATCTCCGCAGGCACGCCAATCACGACGTCGGTTTGAAAAAAATTGAACAGGCCCGACCTTTTCTGTGCGGTCTTGATGAAATGGCTCAACATCTTTTCAGTGATTTCAAAATCTGCAATCACACCGTCCTTCATCGGCCGAATTGCAACAATGTTGCTAGGTGTGCGCCCTAACATCTCTTTTGCTTCGTTGCCAACGGCTTCCACATGATTGGTGTCCTTGTTGATGGCCACAATGGAAGGCTCCTGGACAATGATGCCCAGTCCTTTCGCAAACACAAGTGTATTTGCGGTACCAAGATCAATCGCTAAATCGCGATTGAAGGCTGAAAATAAGCGAGACAAACTGAACCCCATTACTATTGATCCCCGTTGTATGAAGTGACGCCAAAGGCAGCAGACGCACCAAAACCCCTTATTATACGCAAGTTCTCATTGCAATGGGCGCGAATTCAATCAGGCAGTCTCTACCTGATCGGCAATAGCGATGCCGTTTTTGCCATGGTCCTTAACCCAATACATGGCTTTATCAGCCAGTCGAACCAGGCCATTCTTGTCATTACCGTGCTCGGGAAACGCAGCAATACCGATGGACGCGGTCATACGCATCTCATGAAGTCTATAACCCGCCACATGTTTTCGGATCCGCTCGCCCACTTGGTGTGCACCTTCTGGGTCCGTCGCCGGGAGAATCAACATAAACTCATCGCCACCGTATCTGCCCACAATATCCGTCTCGCGGGCTGCTTCCTTGATGATATGGCCAATGTCGATAAGCGAGCGGCTGCCTTGTAAATGACCATACCGATCATTGATGGCCTTGAACCCATCCAAATCGATGAATAGTACGCTCACGGGCTGTTTCAAGCGTTTGGCCCGCTGCAATTCGAAGTCAAGACACTTGTTCAGGTAACGTGAATTGTAGAGTTTGGTTAGGTCGTCTTGAATCGTGAGGATCTCCGTTCGTTGAAACAGGAAGGCATTTTCAATAGCCACCGCCGCCGGGTTCACAAGCACTTCCACCAACTCCAGGTCCGCCTCTGAAAAACCGTCACTGTCTTTGCGATTAATCATCTCTATGACACCAATCGTTCGACCTCTGCTGATCAGCGGCGCGCAGAGGATATTGTGGGTAGTGAATTGCTTGTCTACTTGACCAAAGAATCTCGGGTCTTTGGAGACGTCGTTCACAATGAGCGGCTGGCTGTGTTCAGCCACCCAACCGGCAATCCCTTCACCCACCGGGATTCGTATCGAAAACAGGGCATCTTTATTCGGGCCCATGGCAGCGGCAAACGTAAGACTCCGATTGTCGTTATCATCAATAATCAGCACGGACCAAGCCTCGCAAGCGATCAATCCGTTGATTTGCGTCATGACTGAATCCATCACCTCTCGTGGTTTCAAAAGAGAATTGGTGGTGGTGATGATGTCAACAAGCGTTTGTAATTCCATCTTGTCGTAATTTTCCGGAGCCAACTGCGTGGAATGCGCCAATTTGTGAAAATGACGCATGAATTTTAGAAAGGCAGTTTCAACCTTGCCATCCCGAGTTTTGATGATCTCTTCCGCATTGGGCAGAACCATGATCGGAATTCCTGCCGCAGCACACAAGGCCGCCAATCGACTTTGCTCGTCTTCACCGACATTCGCATCCACAATGAGCGCAGATGTTTCCGACAAGCGCTCGGAATCCAATTCCCCTGGACGCATGACGGATGCATAGCCCAGCCCAAGGAGCCGCTCCGAATCGGTCGCGAGAATCAGATCACCTTGTTTCAATAAGGAATACCCCTAAGTCAGTCTTTAATTTCGACGCGTTTTTCCACATGGGTGCGGTTACCTGCGGGATCAATCGCAATGATGTTAATGGTGTGAATGCCCTTTTTCTTCATATTCGCCGTATAGGAAAAATCTCCCGTAGCTAGGTCCAAAATGGCTTTCTGACCATCTACTTGGACTGTCGCCGTTTTTTCAGTCTTGCCGGTGATAATCACCATATAGCCGTGGACCGATATCTCCTTGATCGAGAGGTTGGGCGGTTTGTTATCGACAGCGCGAGCAGAACTGATCAGTTCCTTGCCTATTTGGAACTGCCAAACGTCAGACGGAGCACCCTCCAAGTTCGCTCCATCTATACTTGCTACACGCCAAAAATAAACGCCAGGTGGTAGATTGGGGTACTCGATCTGGTTGCGGAAATAGCGTTGGTCCTCGTGTATCCACTCGGTGAAGAGGATGTTGGGACTTAGTTCTACATGGTAACTGGCTGTAGGATCGACCGCTGTCCATCCGAGAATCACGGACGAGGTGCCCTCGGGGCCCTCCTCAATTTCAGCGTAATTATCGGGTCGCGATAGTATGGGTGGCGGAGGTAGATTGACCAATTCACCTAAGCTTTGATCGTCAGACAACACCACACGTTGATTGTCAAACACGTCAATGGTACGAGTGCCTGTGGCTGCTGTCGCACGACCTTGATACACACTCAGTTCTGTGGCTGACTGAATGGCTGAATACTCCACCGCAATTTGAGTCGAGTGGTACACCATGGCGCTGCCCGACTTCGTCAACACCGATGGCTTGGATTGGTCGGGAATTTCACTGGACTTCATGGTGAGCTCGCCTGTTTCAAGCCTTAGGTTGATCATATTGGCATCGCGCTCATCCAGTGATTCTTTAATGGTAATCAAGCTGTTGGGCCCCACAACCGTCACCATGCCATCCTGAAACACCAACCTGCAACTAGCCCGGGGGGACGTCTTGACCACGTCGCCAATGTCCAAAACCGTCGCTTTTGATGCGGATGAATAAGCGGTGTCCTGAGCGCGGCGAAACTGCACATCACCCACAATCTCATCAAAACGGACACTCGCAGTCGTAGCCGTTGAGCCGGTGGTGCGGCGGTCCAAAACGAGACGAGCAAATCCATTGGCTTTGTTGGCTTCTTCCAACGCCTGAACGTAGTTATTCTCAATAATGAGACTACGTGCCCGATCCAAAGTCTCTCGAGCTCGAGCCACGTTGTGCTTATCCTGCAGATCATTCGTTTGCTTGGCCACCTCGGACGCTTGGAGAATCGTCACAGACACGTCACGAATGCGTTCTTCAGCTTGCGCGCCTCCCGAAGGTTTCAACAAAAAATAAGCTGCCACCACCAACGCGGCTGGGAAAAGAAGAAACAGCAGCAATTTCTTGAGATTCTTTGCGGAGCCTTTTCCATCCATAAAAGACCTGACCTCGACCGGCGAACCGGATCTCGCGCTGTCAACCAACGCGCCATTTTGGGCTTCAAGTGCCGATTTACCTAAAGTTTAGCAAAAATAACCTATTGCAAGAATCGATTTTCCGGAAATACCCTGCGAAATCCCTTCAGCAATCGCGGATTAGAGTGCTTGATCCACATTCGACGAATCACTATAATGGTGGCTTTGCATCAACGCGCATACGCGCGTCTAAACCCCCGCCACTAGTGAAACCAGGAGTCTCAACGTGCTTAAATCCATGCGCCGCAACAACGCCATTCGCAATGCGATCATTTTTGGGATCGTCATTTTACTCGCCTCCTACGTGCTCGTCTCCTTTGGACAAGCGCCCCCAACCGTACAAGGCGATACCATTGCTCGAGTCGGCAGCACCAAAATCAAGTACAGAGACGCACTCATTGCCAAACAGTCCACGCGCAATCGTTTTGCGCAGTTCGGCAGCCAAATGAACATCACCGATGAGCAGATCAATAGCTACACCGCCAATAGCTTGATGAACGAAGCTGTTCTTTCCCATGGCGCCGATGAGCTGGGTATTCACGTTTCAGACAGTGAGTTGACCGAAGCGGTCATCAATATCCGCAAACAGTACGGCGGCGAAAACGGATATCTGGATGCAGAACAATGGGCCAATTTCGTCAAATACAACTACCGTTTGCAGGTACCTGCCTTTGAACAATGGCTACGCGAAAAGGAACTCAAACTCAATAAGTTTCGCAACCTATTCGCCCAGGCGGCATTCATTTCAGAAAATGACATCAAAGAGCGTTTCCGCTTAGAAAACGAAAAAGTGGACGTAGAAATCCTCAACGTTCCAATTTCCAAGCTGCGCAATCAGAACGCTTTGAGCGATGAAGAAATCAAAGCTTACTACGATGCCCACCCGGACGAGTTCATGTCGGGTCCGCAACGCCAATTGCGTTATGTGGAATACGCTACCAACGACTTCTCGGCAGCGATCGAACCGACCGAAGACGAAATCACCGCCTATTACGAAGAGAACAAAGAGCAGGGCTGGATCACCTCGCAAGAGTCCGCCCAAATTAGTCACATTCAAATTAACGGCCTGACCGAAGACGCGATTGCCAAAGCCAACCAAGTGAAATCCGAAATCGATGGGGGCATGAGTTTCGAAGAAGCAGTGACCAAGTATTCCGAAGATGCGAACTCGGCTGCCCGAGGTGGTGACATGGGTAACCGCACCCGAATCATCCTGGAAAACCAATATGGCGCGGCCTTCGCCGATGCCGTATTGAGCGCTGAAATCGGTGCAGTGATCGGCCCGTTACAAGGTCGTCTCGGTCAACATATCGTTCGCGTAGGGGCCAAACAGCCGGCCCGCGTGAAACCTGTCGACGAAGTACGCAATGTCATCGTTTCACGCATCAAGAACGAAAACGGCAAGAACCAGGCGCGAACGGCCGCAGCTGATTTTCTGGCCAAATTCGGTGCGCTCAATGATTTCGACCAAGCCGCTAGCGAGATGTCGGCCACAGTGTACGAAACACGATTGTTTGACCAAGACAATCAATCACAGGTTGATGATCGTTTGAATAAGCATTTCCAATTGCGGCAAGCGGCCTTTCAATTGGACAACTTGAACGATGTGACCGGGTTGGTTGAAGACGGGTCGCGTTTCTTCGTGGCGCAATGGATCGCAGAAGCGGAACCAGCCGTTCTTGAATTTGAAGTCAACACCGCACGCATTCGACTACTTGCCGAAGCGAATCTGGGCGCAGCGAAACTGCGCAGCGATATGGAAGCGATCGCTACCATGCTGGCAACCGATTCAAGCAAGACGTTTGCTGATGTGATTGGCGACTACGACTACATGGATGAAAGCAGCATCATTCAAGTTGAGCCATTCAATGAAGAATCCATTCCCATTCAGTTGCAGTCGGATCAACTCACCTTTGCCGATATCTACGGCAAAGAGATCGGCGAGGTAGTTGGACCACTGCGAACCCAACGCGACTACTACATGGTGATGGCCCGCGTCATTGACAAATCGGTACCTGATGATGCGCGCTTTGAAGAAGAACGCCAGAACATCGTCGATCAGTTGCGATACGATCACGGCAATGAGCTGCTGGGCAGCTATGTGTTCACCTACCGCGATGAGTTGGATCCCAACAGCCAACAGATGGCACGTATTCAAGCAGCGGTCGAAGCCGCTCGCTAGAACCCATCAGGTCTAACGAACAGGCGCCGAGTGCGGAGACCCGCGCCGGCGCCTTTTCTTTTTTGGAGGCCCCATGAAACCCTGGAATCAAGTAGAGGCACAAAAGGCTATCGAGACTTATGCCGCCTGGGGACAAGACCTCGCTTTACGCGTCTACGCCAGCAGACTCCTCGGCAGCCAAGCCGACCTCGTGCTCCACGGTGGCGGCAACACATCGGTCAAGACATCGGCGCGAGATATTTTGGGCAGACCCATAGACGTACTGGCTGTCAAGGGCAGTGGTTGGAACCTGGCCACCATCGAACCTCAGGGCTTTCCCCAGTTACGGATGCATGGGCTTCAGGAACTGCGGCAGTTGCACACACTGAACGACGAAGATATGGTCAGTAGCTTGCGTGGCTTGATGTTGGACAGTCGTGCGCCCAATCCGTCCGTTGAAACGTTGTTACACGCATTCATCCCACAAAAATTCATTGACCACGCCCATGCGGATGCCATTCTTGCCATTGCCAATCAGGCTGACGCCGCACGACGTTTTCAGGATCTGTTCGGCGACCGATTCGGCATTGTGCCCTACATCATGCCGGGCTTCGCCCTGTCGCTCGCTGCCGCGCAAACTTATGAACAGAACCCCAACGTTGAAGGGCTGATGCTCCTCAATCACGGCATATTCACCTTTGCCGAAACGGCTGAAGAATCCTATCAACGCATGTCTGACGCCGTGACCAAAGCTCGCTCCAGTCTGAACAAGACCGTGTTCGCATCCACTACCACGCCACCATCTAGTCACCGGGTTCGTCAGGCCATCGTGACACTCCGAGGAGTGCTGAATACTCATTCGAACCAACATTGGGTGATCCACCAACGAAACAATGAGCGGATGCAAGAGATTCGACAGCTCGAAAACTGGAAGCATGTGCTTCAGTTGGGACCGATGACACCTGACCACGTCATCCGAACCAAACAAAAACCGCTCATTTTGGACCTCGATGCTGAAGACCCAAAGCAGCACATCGAAGACGCGGTTGCGGCTTACGTCACTTCCTATCAGTCGTACTTTCAAACGCAGATCAACCGAACAAGCCGTAAAGTCACCCCACTCGACCCCTACCCACGTGTGGTCGCCATTCCAGATGTGGGGATCCTGGGCATTGGCAGTCAGTTGTCGCAGGCCCGAGCGGCAGCTGATCTGTTCGAGCACACCCTAAGCACCACCATTGATGCCCAAGGCATAGGCAGCTACGCACCGCTGAACGATAACCACATCTTCGACATGGAGTATTGGAGTCTTGAACAGGCCAAGCTGGGTAAATCCAAGCCCCATGCGCTACAGGGGCAGGTCGCCCTGGTGACGGGCGCAGGTGGCGGGATTGGCGCCGCCATTGTCCATAAGCTGGTTGCATCGGGTTGCTGTGTGATTGCCGCTGATCAAGATGTTGCGCGTTTGAACCGTCTTTCCAGCGTGGTCACCGTGCAAGGTGATGTGTGCGATCCCTCCTGGGCAAGAATCGCCGTGGACTTGGCCATTGACCATTTTGGGGGTCTGGATCTTGTAGTGAGTAACGCCGGAGCAGCATTTACGGGTCGCATTGATATTTCAGAACCCGAGCTGAGGCGTTCCATGGACTTGAACTTCTGGTCTCACTACCATTTGGCGGCCGCAGCTGCCGAAACCATGATCCAGCAATCCAGTGGCGGATGTCTGCTTTTTAACGCCTCCAAGAGCGCATTCAACCCTGGACCCGATTTTGGGCCCTATGCTGTTGCCAAGGCCAGCTTGGTCGCCTTGACCAAACAGCTGGCGGTGGACCTCGCATCATTTGGCATCCGCGCCAACGCCATCAATGCAGACCGAATCCGCACCCATCTTTTTGACCCCGGCTTGTTGGAGGCGCGTGCCCGAGCGAGGGGCTTGGACGTGGACAGCTATTTCCGCAGTAACCTGCTAGGTCGCGAAGTCACGGCTGAGGATGTGGCCGACATGTTCATTGCAGCCTATTGTGCTGAAAAGACCACGGGAAGTGTGTTCCAAGTGGATGGCGGCAATATGGCAGCCTCACCAAGGTAACTTGACAAAACCTTAACCTTTGAGTCTCTTCAGTCTCGTAGACTGGATGGCGACCTGGTTGAAGCCATCATAGAATACTCACGTGACCACCAAATCAAACCGAATCACTCGAATCGCGCTCGTCATTCTGATTGCACTGACACCCGTGCTTACAGGTATTAGCTGGTCAAGGCAACGGCAATTGGACCGTCAAAGGCTGGACGAATCGTCGCGTCTTCTGCTGGAAAACCCAGCTTGGTGTGCCGATCTTATTTCTGGGTCACTGGAGCAACAAACGCCCTGGGCTACCTGGACCCTGTTTGAGGGCTTAAGCGGATCGTTCATCTCCCAAACGACCACAAGGGACCTGAATCGCACGTATTCCGGCATACCCATCGATTATGTTCGGCTAATCGATGAGCCTTATGAAGACATGGATCAAACTGACTTACAAATGTTACTCAGCGGCTATGGACTGACGCGATCAACCTATTTGTACTTTATGCAAAGGCTCTCCGCACACTTGACACTCGCGATTCCTTTTCGGCAAATGTTCCAACTGGAACCCCCTGCGAACCAAGACGCACTCGTGCGCGTGGACCGAGGCAACCAAACCCTGTGGTTCCAACTAACACCTGAGCAAGTCGCTGTGATTCAAGAACGATTAACGTCCATTGCACCAGGCTTGCGTGTCGCCTCGGAACCCATCTGGTCGAGCTACGATCAAGTCACCACCAACTTGGCGTTCCAGTCCGACCCGTCCGCCCTTCGACACGACTCGTTCTGGAACACCTTCAATCACACATTAATCTCCATAGCCGTTTTGTCCTCCTTGATCATGCTGTGGCTCGCACTTTCAGCCCATGCCAAGGCACTGCGGCTGCAGAAGGAACTGGTTGCAGCCACCTCCCATGAGTTACGTACGCCGATCACTGCCATCCGCCAGCATTCGGAACTCTTGCTGGATCAGCTGCCTGTGGAGGCACCGGAATCCAGCTATGCGCGCCATATCGAACGGGAGTCACGGCGCCTCCAACACATGGTGGAGAACCTGTTACAAACGGCACGCTTTGAGCAAGGACTTCCGCCCCTCAATCTACAGCCAGCGCGTCTCGAGGGGTTTCTGCATGATATCTGTACACCTTGGCAGCGCTCATTCCCCGAATGTGCGCTAAAACTAGATGCCAAACGCGTGACGGTGGTGTGGGACAAACACCTCATCACCCAGGCTGTCATTAACTTGTTGGACAATGCGCGTATTCACGGAGCACCACCCATCCTGATCAAGGCAGACCTCACTGGCGACCTCGTTCAATTGACCATACGCGATCACGGACAGGGCCTCAAAACTGATTCGAGCCCCGAACTCAGCAGCCATGGTCTGGGGCTCGGCCTCGCCATTTGCCGCGAAATCATCGAACGACATGGAGGAGATATGCATTTCGGTCACGCCGATCCTGGCCTTATGGTGAAAATCAAACTCCCTCAAACCGTGCATCAAACATGAAGCAGATCTTGATCGTAGAAGACGAAACTGCCGTAAGGGAAGGACTCCGCACACAGTTCAGTCATCTGGGGTACACCGTTGTGTGCGCTGCCAATGGAGCCGAGGCCCTTGAACTTTTGCAGGGGAACACGAATCCCGATCTCATCATGCTTGACTTGGGCCTTCCAGACATGGATGGTACGCGCTTGCTGGACTGGCTACAACAACGCCCATTGCCCATTCCGGTGCTGGTGCTCAGCGCAAGGACCCATGAATCCGACATTGTCCTCAGTTTCAAGCTGGGAAGCTACGACTACGTGACCAAACCATTTTCGCCACGAGTACTGGCTGCTCGGGTGGAGTCCCTCATCAATCGTGGCACACACGTACCATCACAAACCTTTGTACTTGGAGATCTGACCATTGATTTAGAGGCTTATTCAGTCCAATCACCCCGTCGCGAAGTGCACTTAACCACGAAGGAATTCGATATCATGCGCGCACTGTTCGAGAATGCCGGCAAGCCCGTTACGCGGCATGACCTACTGGACGAAGTGTGGGGACTAGACAGCGATGCCGGGCCACGAACGGTTGATACGCACATTGCTGCATTACGCAAGAAAATTGAACCCACGCCAGATCAACCGCGATTCATCATCAGTCAACGGGGGATAGGATACAAGCTGGTGGTGAGCTCTTGATTGTCTTTTACGTGATGCTCCAGGTGCCGTTACTAGAACGATTGGACAATGCCACGCACCCAACAGCGATGACACTCATCGATGCATTAATTGAAGCCGAAGTCCATGAGAATCCCGAACAGGCTCAAACCCTAATTGTTGATTTCTTGATGACTGGGGCGGACTTGCCCGAAATCGATCTGGCCTTGATCGCAGAGACTCTGGCATTGCTGAGACCCATGGATCAAGGCCCACCAGACATCGACCTGGAAATCACCGGCATCGGTAAACTGGGCCACTACAGCTTTGTCTGCGCCAACGGGGTTTGGATGGGTATTGGCGACCATTGGATGGGTTATTGGTTGAAGTCCATCCAGCCGAAAAGTCTTGTCTTCACCAACAATAGCGGCGCAATCAAAGAAGTATCACATGCCATGCCCCAAGTGGCATCTGGCCAGCTGGTCTGTTCCGATGAGGGCGTATTGCATGCCATTCGGTTTTGTGCGCGACATGCCAACATGAATATGTGGACACCTGCTTCGGTGGCCACACGTCCCACCACGGCCCATGGCTCCTCCTGGATCGAGCTGATCGATGCACTGTGCAAAGCCAACGAACTCACCTGGTCCAAACACCAAAACAGCATCGTGGTTCGTGCCTACACGCCCCGTACAACTTCCACGCTGACAGCGTCTGGACACAGCGATTTGGGCACCTTTCTGCAAGGTGTTGCCCGCACATTGGATCTGGAACTGCTGATTGACGATGCGGTTGCCAACATTCAAATTGATGTGGACGCAAGCGCCACCGACTGGCAGGAAGCACTGGACTGTGTGGCCATCCTCAACGATTTGGAGTGGACGATCACCAAGGACGCCCTCCATCCACGCCTCATCGTAACCTTCAGATAAGCCTCATTGGTTAAAGACAAACCTTTTTTCACTTTTTTTGGGGGTGCATGAGCCGATTTGCAGGCGAACTGCGCGTGTCTCCTGAAACATCCACTCAGGAGCACAGCCATGATGACCCGCATTTTCTTCACATTATTCGCCAATTTGCCTAGCAATCGGGCACTCGTTTTGGACGGAACCAACTATGCAACGACACCCAGCATCGGACTCAGTGAAACGAGCGACTGGACCATAGAGTTAGACTTTGTGGCTTTTTCTGGCGGCACCCTTATTGATGACCAAGGAAGTACGGCTGGCGACGGCATCCTCATTCAACTCACCGGCACCTCGCTACAAATGACGGTGAACGGTGTGGGCTCGACCAATGTGCCTGATTTTCTAAGCGAAGAGCTCATTATCTATGGTCGTCACTACCATTTGGCCATCACTCACGAATACGACTCAGGAACCGGACTCGCTGACTTTACTTGGTATCTGAACGGTACGAAATACCCGGCACTCACTCAAGTGGATTACGAACAAAACAACATTACAACCACCCATATCGGACGTCAGGACCTCGCAGCGGGATACTTTCAGGGCTGGATCGACAATGTCCACATGACCGAAGAACTCCTGTACACAGCCGACTTTTACCCCACCCCCTCACCCCCCACACCGACCGGATTCTCTCAACTTCTGTTGACTTTTGATGACGCTTTGCCTGGAGACGCCACATACACAGACACCAGCGGTCAAGGCAATGACGCCACCGCCCAAGGCAGCTCCATCACAGCCGTAGACACCTACACCATGGACGATGGCTATGCCCGGCTCAACGGCTTTTCGTCGGTCCTCACCTGGCCGGACTTCGACATCAGCCCGGGCGTAGATCTAACCGTCGAATTCGACATGCGTTACTTCAATATCCCAGGCTCCATGGATCTGATGACACTTTTCGATGCCATCGACAACGACATAGCCTCCGATGGGGGCTTAAGCATTCGGTTCGATCCATCGACACAATTCTTTCAGGTGACCACCAAGACGGCTGGCAATGCATCCATCCACACCGACATCTCCACGGCGATCACGCCCAACACATGGACCCGCTGCTGTATGAGCCTGGAGCGTACCTCTGCCACCACCAGTCAATTGAGGTTCTACGTGGATGGCATTCGAGTGTTTAACAGCAATGTCGACTATGAGAAACCTCCCGCACGCGAGTTGTGCATTGGTGCCACGCACAACCTCGCCGGAACGTACCTCAACTTTTTTAACGGCCACCTGGACAACATCCGAATCAGTAATGTCTTACGGTACAGCGGCGCCGACTACAATCACTACCCCGGATCCATTGTGGATGATGTGGATACCGTGGCCCTTTGGAACATGGAACGACCCGATGTGGCACCTGGTTCGTTTTTTGATAATTCCGGCAACGGAGCCACGTTGTTCGCTGACGAAGTAGAAGCTGCCCACACCTGGGCCGTCCCCTTCTGGCCCAGTCCCGACATTTCCCCAACCCCTTATACCTATGTGGCTCCCATGCCCGATTTGGGCGCTTCGTGGACGATTGAGTTTTGGTACAACCGACTCACGAACCTGGATGGCGTCATGTTCGATGCCTATGACGAGTTACTTTCCAATGGCCTCAAAATATCGGTTGATACGTCCCACAACATCATCTTCAAGGCGGACGGCATCAATTACACGCTCGGCGCATTGAATGCCAACGCCTGGAATCATGTAGTTGTCCAACAACGCGTCACCACCCCAGGTGCGCCTCCAATGGTCCGCGTAAGAGCCATCATTGACGGCACCGCACAAACGCCAACCACCCCATTCTCTCGAGTCCTACCCCAAGGCACACATCTGTTATTGGGCAACAACGACGCGGGCTCCAGCCCCTTGGCCGGGTCCATATCGGAATTACGCATATCATCTGTACCCAGGTACGGAGGCGATGCCGCGCCTTCTCGTTCCACCTTAGGAAGTGACCTAGAGACGTTGGGTGTATGGTCGATGGATGAACCCACCGGCTCAAGCCTCATTGATCGAAGTCCATACCAACGGGATTTTCAGCTATGCGACGGCGCCGTCACTTTTACCAGTCAGCCGGTGGACCAGTCCACCTGTGCCGGAGAAAACGTTCAGTTCAGCACCACAACACTCGATACCATCACCACCTTTCAATGGCGCAAGGACGGTGTGGAAATACCCAACGAAACCAACAACACGCTGGTGCTCGTCAACGTGTCGGCGGCCGATGAGGGCGTCTATGACTGTATCGTTTCCATTGGATGCGATACCGTCATAAGCGACCCCGGCACATTCACACTTGCAGACAACTATGTATTCGACAGTTGGCCTGGTTTTCTTGATGTGTGTGTGGGTGACGATGTAGACATGACCGTTTCGGTCATCCTACAAACCAAAATGGCAGGTACCTACAGCCTGCAGTGGCTCAAAGACGGTGTCGTGATTCCAGGAGCCACTGCCGAAACCTACTCCATTACCAATGCCCAGCTCAGCGACCAAGGTTTCTATGAATGTCGCCTGCAGTCTTTTCCTGGCTGCAGTTTTCAATATTCGCCGCTTCGATCACTTGATGTATTGGGTCCCATCGCCGATGCGGGTCCAGATCGGGTGGTCTGCCTTCCAGGTGAAAGCATCACACTCAATGGCAGCCTGCAATGCCCAGACACGGGCACGATTACCTGGACAGGCCCAGGCTCCATCATGAATGGTGATACTTTTTCGCCTACCGTTACCCCGACTGCCGCGCCTGGCAACTACACCTACACCATGATGTTCGATCACATGTCAGGCTCTACATCTGACCAAATGGTGGTGGAAGTGCGCGATTACAGTTTCGCTTTCGGCAATGGTGGTGTTGACATCGACGACCTTTTGGAGCTAGCTGCAGACTGGCCAACCCTCGTCAATCCAGATCACGATACCTACCCCACGCTCGGTGACGGACAACTGGACATCCGTGACATGATCGCGCTGACCCAATGCAACAGTTACAATCCGTGATCTGGGCCACGAATTTTGTGAATAACACCATGATAAACTTGCTTATATTCGTCCTTTCAAAGAGTCGGCATGCAAGCAAACGAGATCACCGACCTCCTCCATTCATGGCATTTGGACATGGATCGTGCCTGGCACGAACTGGTGCCGCTAATTTACCAGGAAATGCGAAAACTGGCGCGTTATCACTTACGCCAGCAAGGCAGCGCGGTGTCTTTTCAGACCACGGAACTGCTTCACGAGACCCTGATCAAGCTGGAAGCTCAAGACCGCGTGCAATGGGCCGATCGCAGACATTTCTTTGCCGTGGCCACCACCGTAATGAGAAGGGTGTTGTTGGACCATGCCCGCGCTCAAACCGCCGACAAAAGGGGTCACCAGAGCATTCACTTTCAGATCGACGATACCGACTTGGCCCACCCTACCCACGATCGAGATTTGATTGCATTGGACCAAGCACTCACCGACCTTGCGAGACTAGACCCACCTCTGGCTCGATTGGTGGAATTACGCGTATTTGGCGGACTGACCATCGAAGAGACCGCCGATCTTTTGGGATGTTCGCCCGCAACCGTCAAGCGAGACTGGACCACCGCACGCCTTTGGCTATTTGATTACCTCGTCACTGTATGAACCTAGACACCTGGCCACGGATTAAGGAAGCGCTCTCGGCGCTGCTCGAATCGCCGACACCTGAGGTCGACCTCAAACGCTTGAACGATTTGGAACCCGAGATCGCTCAAGACGTAGCCAGGCTCTTTCATCAACGAAAAAGCTTGGGCTCGTTTCTAGAGCCCTCGCAACCAGCGAATGATCCCTTGCTTGACGAGCTTCAGGCGACGCTCGGCCAGGATTTTGAAGGTTTCGACCGCGTCGGTGAAGGTGGTTCCAGTGCCGTCTATCGTGCGCGGCAGTTGAAGCCCGTAACCCGCGATGTGGCGATTAAGATCATGGACCAGCGAACGTTGAACCCTGCGCTACGCGCCCGTTTCCAATTGGAACGAGATGCACTCGCCACCCTCAATCATCCTGGCATAGCAGTTATTCACACGGCAGGCGAAAGCCGCACAGGGCAGCTTTATCTGGTCATGGAGTGGATCGAAGGCCTACCGATCACGGAATTTTGTGACGTGGGAAAATTGTCTATCCGCCAACGCCTCGATCTATTTGTCCAAGTGACCCATGCTGTGCAATTTGCCCATCAAAACGGCATTCTCCACCGAGATCTAAAACCCTCGAACATCCTCGTTACCGAGACAGCTGAGGGCCCTCGCGCAAAGGTGATCGATTTCGGGATTGCCACGCGTTTGCAAGCCACACCGAAAGAACGAGTTACCCTAGAAATGAGTGGTTTTCCCGGAACATTGGCCTATATACCGCCGGAACGACTCAATCACCCCAATGCACCGCCCAACACACAAACCGACGTGTATGCCTTGGGCGTCGTCTTGTTCGAATTACTCGTAGGTTTGCGGCCTTTCGAAGAACACTCGAACATCGCCTTGGCACAAGCCATCATGCATCGCGATCCACCACGCCCAAGTCGAGCGCTCGGGCAGCACACAGATCGCGAACAGATGGCTCAAACAAGGGGCTGCACATTCGAAGCATTAACCAAACAACTGCATCTGGACTTGGATTGGATCATTCTTCGATGCATTGAGCCCGATACCAGCCAACGATATGCATCAGTCACAGAAATTTCCGCGGATCTGCAGCGAGAGTCAAAAGGTGAGCCGGTGTCAGCCCGCCCATTTCATTGGTCCTATCTGGCTCGCAAGTTCATCCGCCGCCATAAAGCCTTTGTCATGGCGGGTGTTTTCATGATTGCCATGCTCTTGATATCAAGTTTTGGGTTCTACAACCTATTTCGAAAATCTGAAGCCGCACGTGTTCGGGAATTAGCGGCCCGACAAACTGCTGAAGCAGAGACGAAACGGGCCCAAACTATTTCACAGTTCCTCGAAGACATGCTGCGATCTCCTGACCCGGCCAGACTCGGTTCAAATGCCAAAATCGTCGATTTCCTGGATCACAGTGCTGAGGGCCTTGAAAGCCGATTACAGGACGATCCCGTGGTTTTGGCAAACATCCATATCTCTTTGGGCGACACCTATCTGAACTTGGCGGAGTTCGATAAGGCGGAACGACACTACCTGACGGCGCTTGAACTTCAAGGCTCTAATCCCGAAACGAAAGTGCGGATGTTGAACAAGCTGGGTCGTCACGCCATCTACACCACCCATTATCCACAAGCTCGGACTTACTTGGAATTGGCCCAGGCATTGACGTTCCAACCAGATTGGCAAGACATGGGATTGCGGTATGGTGTGGCTTATAACCTGGCGATTGTGGCCGAGGAAACGGGAGATCTTGCAGCAGCCTCCCAGCAGCTTGCCGAATTGTCACCACTCCTGGAAAAACTCGTGCCCTACGACCCATCACTTCATTTGGGGAGTCTCAGCAGCCTTGCTAGAATCAATGCCGAATTGGGCCGCTTGGACGAGTCAGAAACCGTTTTGAGGCAGGTGCTTGCGCGCCAAAACGAGGTGTTTGGAGCACAGCACCCAGATACACTGACCACGCTGTTCGATTTGGCGAAGATCCTGCGAAAACAGAATCGCTTTGAAGAGGCTGAGACCCTACAACGCCAGGAATTGCAGTTGAGCACTCAAGTGCTCGGCCAAAAACACCCGGAAACCCTCGTCTCCATGGAAGGCCTGGTGCGCAATCTGATCCGTCAAGGAAAATACGAAGAGGCGGCACCCCTTTCACAACAGTGTTATCACTGGTTTCTTGAAGTGCTGGGCGAAGACCATGCGTTCACACCTTATGCAGTGATCAATCAGGCTTGCATCGTCGGGGCACTTGGCAACCACAAGCAAGCGATGGACCTGTTCGAGCAGGCCATTTCAGGTGTTAGCGACCGTCCGACACTTTCAGTCAAGTTCCAGACACAATATCTAACCTTCCTCGAAGATGCCAATTACCGCCAAGAAGCAGATCAACTACGCGCAATCTTGTGTGCGCGTGCCAGTGACTTCCCAGATCAAGATCCTGAATGGGTGAATCCCTGCGTCTTCACAAATCCATGACATTCACGAAATGGAGCCATCACCTTCGGGAAGTCCCTTTACGCTGAAATAGCCTTGGGAACAATATCCCAATCTAATCCCAAGGAGACATTCATGTTTTTGACACTATTATGCTTAGCAGGACTTTTGATGGGCCAAGGTGCCGAAATTACCACAGAACAAGCTGTGCTGGATATGGGGCACGTCACTCAAGGCGAGGAAATTGCCTCCACCATCACATTCCGCAACAGTGGCAACGAAGAGCTCGTCATTACGTCTGTCAAAACGTCGTGCGGTTGCACGGCAGCCAAGCTGGAGAAAATGACCTATGCGCCCGGTGAATCAGGCGAGATTGCTGTGACTATGAAAACCGCGCGCCTTCAGGGTGAAGTCAGTCGCAAGGTGAGCATCCTCAGCAACGCTTCGGTGCATCCCTTCGACATCACGATCAAGGCCAACGTGACTTCCGCAACTACTGCCAGTAACTGAGTCCTATGTGCGGATTGGAGGGCTCATCCTTCAATCCGCTTTTTTCTTGGCCATCAAGTCGGCGCGCTTCATCCCTGAAGCCGTGCATCCCAGACATGGGTCGTCCAGACAGGTGGCACAACGAATACCTTGGCACAAGGGACATCGCTCCCATCGAGCTTCATCTTTCACCCGTGTATCTATGGTGCTGTAGCAGTTGGAACAAAGCTCGAATGTATGCGACATGTAACCTCTCGCCATCATAGCACCAGAACGTCCGATCGCGCAGAACAAGCAAATCATAAAAATAGTGATGGTTACGTGAATCAATGCACACAAGCGGGCTTTGGACTAAAGGTGATGACCGCAGGCGGCTATTTGCATTGGTTTGTCAGCATCCAGTGTCAATTCTACTTTGGAAGACTGACACCTTGACTCAGTTCATTGCAGCCAAAGAGGGTTTGATCAAAGATTCTGCGGGTATACCTAGTCCCGTGTGTAATTTCCAAATCATGCGAAGCGTAAGGCTACGTTTTCGATTAAGGACCTCGTAAACGCGATTGCTCTTGCCGATCATGGGTTCCAAGTCCTTGACGGTTAACCCCTTGCGCTCCATTTCAAACTTAATGGCGTCGATTGGATCGGGCAAATCCAACGGAAAGTGCTTGGCCTCATAGGCTTCAATCAATGTGACTATGACATCCAGTCGCTCACCTTCCGGCGTACCCACTTCTGCATTCATCAACCCCGCAACCTCGTTCAATGCTGCATGATAATCTGCGTCTGTCTTAATGGGCTTGATGCGCATGTCTTTTCCTTTCATTTTTATCAAATCGTCTGTGCATCGATCCTGTCATATTGGGCATGCGTACCGATAAAGCGTATATACACTACTCGATAGCCATAATTGATCCACACCACCAACCGATATTTGTTTCTAGCAATATTAAATACTACCCGACCATCCTTGAGGACGCTCGCATGATTGAAATCTGCTTTGACATCAACTGGTGAACTCCAATCTGCATTCAATGAATGTCGATACCAGGCCAAAGTTGGTTGTTTTGCGTCCAAGTATTCTGAGTTGCTTTCCCAGAATCTCTTCAGCGTAAACAACGCGATGACCCTCATGCAGACAATTTAGTCCCGATTTGGGACAAAATCAACTGCGAGTCAATGGCATTTGTTCAAGCTCGACCAAAACCTCCGCATCAGCTAAACGCATTGGGGTCTGGTGTCGTTGGTCGTTCAAGAATCGAGGTGTGCCAATGATCTGGATGTTGATCTGGGCTTTTTTATCGGGCCAAGAGTTGAAGCTGGTCGAGACCATGCGTTTCGGCGGTGGCGATGATGATCGTTATCTCTGGCAGGGTGCCAATCAACCCTGCACCTTCACTGTCAACCAAAAGGGTCATGTTTTTGTCATAGACGCACGAAACGTGCGTATCCTGGAATTCGATGACAAAGGCGCATTTGTGCGCCAGCTGGCATCCCAAGGCCAGGGTCCGGGCGAGTACCAATCCGTCGCTCAGTTCCAAATCCTGACGGACGGATCGGCCATTGGACTGGACGGTTTGCAAGGAACGTTACGCCGCCAAATCTACGACAAGGAACTCAATTTCCAACACGCGGAGGTCCTGTCTGGCCTCACCGGTTTTGCACCCAAGATCCTTTTCTCGCCAACGGGTTCCTACGCCTATGCCTGGTTCCTCAAGTTCAACGCCGATACCAGCACGCTCACATCGCTCAGCGCCATCACGGACAGTAACCTTCAACCCTTGGAAATCTTTCACGAAACACCCTGGCCAACCATCAACGGCGCCACCCTTTCAGATCGGGCACTGTTGGTTCAGGCGCTGGCCAGCCAGTTTAATGGGGTGTGGCAGCTCAATGCGAAGATCGCCCGCCACTTGACCGATGACCGTTTGATGTACGTGGACAACATCAATCACAAAATTGAAATCCGAACCGCAGACGCCAAGACCACACTGGTGGAAATCAAACACACCCTGAAACCGGAAGCCTTCGAAGATGATCAACGCCAGGCACTTGTGTCGTCCCTGGAAGAGCACCTTTTCAACCAAGGGGGTCAAGCGCTGATGCAGATCGTGACGCCTGCGGTGCTGCGCGAGTCGATCGAACAAGCCGATCTTCCCCGAGTCAATTACTCCGTCCATGACGTGGTCCCCGTCAATGACGGCGGCTTCTTCCTATTGACGGATGTGGACTACCAACGCAAAAGCATCACGCTCCAGCGATTCGACAAATCCGGTACTTTCATGGGTCGTGCGCCTTATCCGGGCGATGGCGTCTGGACCGTGTTCGGCACGCGTATCGCCGCCACCGACAAGGCCATTTACGGCATGGAGGTCAACGAAGACGGCGACCATATCGTGGTCAGGTATGCCTACTGAATTCAAAAACGGATGCGAACGCCAAACTTGAGACCGAGATCGGTTTTCTCGAGCTTGAAGTCGTTGACGAACACTTCGTCTTGGGCGTTGCGAACGGTGGCCGAACAATCAAGGGCCGCGTGTTCGGTAACGGCATATTTCAGACCAGCACCGGCCCCTAGCGTGAGGCTGGACTCGTTGTGGTCTAGGTAGTCCAGCCAGGCCATTCCGGCAGTGGCTCGGACAAAAGGCAAGAACTTGTTTGAACCGAACACATACTCAAAAGCGAAATCCACTTCTCTAAATCGATAGTCTTTCTCGCCGGGCGCCACGTCTTCCACGGTTTTGAGCTGAAAAAGCCCACCCAGCGAGTATCGGTCTTTCATGAAGAATCCATACCCTACGTCGGCGACGAGTGTATCGCCGGTTACACCTTCAAGATCAGGCGAAATATACAGCTGTAGCTCGTGTTTCCCAAGCGATGAGTCGGGCACCTGCAACAGAATCGTCATTACAAACATCCATGTGATCATGGCCACCATCCTTTTGATTAACCATGCCCACCCTTCATGAAGACTTGATGAAGAAAATGAGCAAGAGATCATCGCGAGTGATAGTGAACCAAAATTCATCGCCGACTAGGCGGAACCCATCATCCGTTCCCGGGTATTGTGTTCTCAGGCACAGGCACCGAGAGATTCCGTACGTACGGCATCCAAAAACCACGAAAGCCCGGAACACTTATGTGTACCGGGCTTTCTTAAGTGGTACCCCCAAGGAGATTTGAACTCCTGTCACCGCCGTGAAAGGGCGGTGTCCTAGGCCTCTAGACGATGGGGGCATGAAAATGGTGAGCCGTGCTGGATTCGAACCAGCGACCACCTCCTTAAAAGGGAGATGCTCTACCAGCTGAGCTAACGGCCCACGTTAAATCCACAACATTTACACGCGGACGCGCGAGCAACGGATGCTAATCCTAGTCGAGCCAGTCGCTGTGTGTCAAGTATTTTTGGCGCCTTTTTATTCCAGCGGCTCCACTTCCCAAATACCCCGCCATTCTATAGGCGCAGGCTGTGTTTGAATGGGTTTGCGAGACCTCAGCCGATCCATCTGTCGCGCCAGCCACGGCTTGTTTTCGACGGAATCAATCAGTGCCCGTATTTGGTCCATATGCTCGCTGGCAAAGGCATAGCCAATATCCGCGGCTTCATTCACTTGCCTGAACTCCGCCCAGTGGAGCTTTTGGACCGGTGGATGCCACACCAGTGGCGCCTCTCTTAACTGAATCTGCTGTAGTCGATGGTGAGAGGCCACGTAGGCTTGCATCATGACCGAGAGCCCGCTTTTGGCATGGTTCTCGGCGGGTGTATCGTCAGACACATCCACACCCACCACGGCCTTGGCACCCAGGGCCAAGAGTGGAGACACGGGGACCTTGTTCATCCAGCCCCCATCCACATAGGTCACATCACCATCTTTAATGGCTGGAAACACGCCGGGAATGGCGGACGATGCCATCACTGCGGATCGAATCAGGCCCCGATGAAAAACCACTTCGCTGCGGTTGTTCAAGTCCACGGCCGTGGCAAACAAGGGGATGCTGGTATCCGAGAACCGTTTGGCGGGCACCAGCTCTTTGATTTCCCGGGCCAACTCATCGAATGGGACCATGCTTCCGAATGCGACGGAACGACCCCAAAGCACACCACTGCGCAACAGCCGACGCAAATTGCCTTTGCGCTCCTGTTGGTTCATCTTGTCGGCGGCCCGGATGAAGGCGTAGCGCGCGTGGTTGTAAACATCCCCATTCACGAACTCCAGGAAATGTTCTCGGAGCAGTTGGGCATCGGGTTGTAAGCAATAAAGGGCACCGATCAGCGAACCCATACTGGTGCCGCAGACCGAGGCAATGGGGATCCCCGCATCCTGAATAGCGTGAATGATGCCGATATGCGCCAGCCCTCTTGCCGCACCACCCCCAAGGGCAAGGTGGATACCCGGCCGTCCTCTCAACTGTTGCTGAAGTTTTTCGACTGGACTCATGAAGCTCCGCGCGACCAGCGTCTGATCTGCTGTCGGTCCACACCCAGCTTGCGCAAGTGTTGGGTCGCCGTTCGGGTGGAGTTCTTCTGCCTCAGGCAGATTTGCAAACGTTCCCGCCACGCTTCGATGGCTAATTGCCGCCAGGGGTCTGCACCATCTTGAATCATCAGTTTCTCGTAGAGGTAACCCAGGTTGTTTGCGGCTTTGGCATGGTCGTGATCGGCATCCAATGCGGCTTGATAAGCCGTAGCGGCTTCGTTCCACTGTTCGTTACACTCAAAGGCTATGCCAAGCTCATTCAATACATCCCCATCATCGGGTGCATGCTCCACCGCTTTCTGGGCATGGAACAGTTGGCTGGGCGCATCTTTCCGTTTGCGGGCCAACCGAGCCAATCCCATGTGCGCGTGACTCTCTGAAACTTCCAAGTCGATGGCGGCGTTGAAACAGCGCTTGGCACGTGGGAGTTTGTCTTTGTTCAACGCAATAAATCCCAATTCGACCCAACTTTCTCCACTTCCCGGGTCGTGCTCCAGCGCGTTCTTGAAATGGCGTTCGGCGGCAGCAACGCGGCCACGCATCAGTGCCAAGCGCCCGAAATTGTAATGCACCACGCCCAGTTCAGGTTCGAGGGCCAGGGCCTTTTGCAGGTGGTTCTCCGCCTGTTGCAGGTCGTCCTTTTTCAGGTAGAGGTATCCGAGTCCGTTGTGGACTTCGGCCTCGATACGCGGATCTGGCGCGAACAACATCAACTTGTGTAGCTCTGCAAGGGCCAAATCGTATTCCTTCATGTCCATGAAGGCTTCCGCTGGAATAAAGTAACTGCCCGGATCGGTGGGATTGACGTAGGTCGCCTTGCCGAAATAGCGGAAGGCGCGTGCCAGATCTGCATCGTGTAAGGCGTGTTCCGCCAGCGAGTGACAAGCCCACACGAAATGAGGTTCCTTTTCCAAAGCAAGGATCAGGGCCGCTTCTGCTTTGTCTTTTTGACCCAACTCGAATAGCGACAGCCCTTTCAAGCGGATGCACCGAGCCGAGGGTCCGCTGGCAAGTACCGCTCTGTCGCAGTCTTCAATACACAGTTGAAACGATTCCTCGGCATAGTGGATCAGCGCAAATGTCTCGTAGGTACGGCTGTCGGGCTTGAAATTGGAAATAGCAAGCGCTCTCTTCAGTGTGGCCAAAGCTAGTTCGTCCTGCTCCAGGTAGTACTGGATCAATGCGAGATTGCGCAATAACAAGGGATCATGGGCCGATTGGGATGATTTCAGACGATCGGCCAAGTTCTCTAAGACATGCGCTCTATTCAGACCTGATGCCAGAATGAGCTCGAAGGTCAAGTCGTGGAGTCGCTGCCATTCCGACTCGTATTGTTGAGCTATTTCCACACAGACGTTGTGGTAGGAACGAATATTCAATTCGTAACAGACACGCACCAATAGGTCCGTGTCGTTGGACCGATGGGCTAGTTGTCCCAGTAGGCGCTGCATCTCATAATCAAATCGGGATACGTCCACCTTTGGTACTTTCATGCCGTCCTCGCGATCTAGGCGCCAAGCGCCATCCACCCCCTATTATAGCGTTGGCCATTACTCCGCGCGCACGTGATCTAAACGAATCGCTTCAAAGGGTTTGTCCGGCGGATTGCCTTCTGGCCCACTGGTACCCACGTTGCCAATAGCCTCCACCACATCCTCACCGGTTACGACGCGTCCAAACACGGTGTAGTGCTGGTCCAGTTCGGGCAAATCCTGCAAACACACGTAGAACTGAGACTGCGCCGAGTCGGGTTCTTCGGCGCGCGCCATGCCGACCGCGTACTTCTTGTGTTTCAAGAACGGGGACACTTCCAGCGATAGCGGAAAGCCGCTTCCTCCCGTTCCGTTGCCGTTGGGATCGCCCATTTGAATGACGCGTTTGCGGACCACGCGATGAACTTCCATGTCTTTGTAGAAACCGAGCTGCGCCAGGATGGCGAAGTTACGCGCGTGATTGGGTGCCTCAAGTTCATTGAGCTTAATAGAGAAATCACCCATGGAGGTGGATACAACATAAGTCTGGTTGAGGTCGGGTAGGTCAAAGGGCGCCACACGAAAACGATGGCCTTTTACCTGATTAAAAGTGTCTTGGTAGGTAATCTCAAACTCGCCTCCCTTGCGCAGGTCAGGAAAATACTTGGCGAGATTCACTCTGAAATCGCGATGGGCATTGATGGCAAGACTAATGGCATTGCGAAACATGCCCTTGTGGTCCACTGACGGATCGATTTCCAGCTTGGCCCCATCCAGCGTTACTTCCAGTCCCCCAATCAGATCGGGAAATTTCTTGGGTTTCAGATCCTTGTCGTCTTGGTTGCCCAAGCGAATGCGAATGATCACGGGCTCATCGCGCGCAAAAAGCGTGCGTTCCTGGATCAGGGATACAAAGTAGGGCGGCAAATCCGTCCCTTGGCACATGAAAAACAGGTACATAAAAGCGGTCATAGAGGATCCTCGTCGGGGGATGGATTCAAAAACATAGCGTCGCCGAAGGAATAAAAGCGATAGCGGTGCTCGATGGCTTCGGCATAGGCTGCCATCATCTTATCGCGGCCCATCAAAGCACAAACCAGGACCATCAGTGAAGAACCAGGCAGGTGAAAGTTCGTGATCAATGCATCAATGGCGCTAAACGTATGACCGGGATAGATGTACAGGTCTGTGGCATAAGTGCCGCATGTAAAGGATCCGGCTCGAATATTGGATTCAAGACAACGAGTTGTGGTCGTGCCCACGGCAATAATGCGGCGCCCATCGGAACGGGCCCGATTGAGTTGGTCGGCGACTGTTTGGCTGATACTGTAATGTTCTTGGTCAACTCGGTGATGGCGGACGTCATCCACCAACATGGGTTTGAAGGTGCCAATCCCCACGTGGTGGGTGATTTTGGCTATTTGAACACCTTTCGCCTTTAGCTCACCCAAGATCGGCTCGGTAAAATGCAGACCGGCGGTCGGGGCAGCTACCGCACCCAGGTCCGATGCAAAAACGGTTTGATATCGCCGTTCGTCTTCAGCGGATGGGCCATCCTGGCGCTTGATGTAAGGTGGCAAGGGTATCTCGCCATCCCGAGCTAGGACCTGTTCAAAATCGGCCAGGCTCAAAGGAGAAAGCTGCACTTGACCGCCTTCCATTCGATTCACCACGTCCACGGTGACTTGGGACTGGGGAAAGGTCAGTTGCGTGCCCAGGGGAACCCGTTTAGCGGGTCGAATCATGGCCTGCATGGGCTGACCCTCGACAGGTACATTCAAAAAAAAGACTTCCACGCGACCACCCGAAGCCGCTTTGATGGCGCGGCAGCGCGCGCGCATCACCTTGGTTTGGTTCAACACAAGCACGTCGCCTTCCCGAAGATAGGCCACCAAATCGGCAAACACACGGTGCGCCAAATCACCGTCATTCTGAACGACCAAAAGGCGCGCCTGTTCGCGACGGGCAGCCGGTGTTTGTGCAATTAATTCCGCGGGCAGATCAAACTCAAATAGAGCGCGTTGATAGTCTGAATCGGTTGACTTATCTATCATATTTTGTCTTTTGCCATTCGCTCCATTATAATACTAGGCTGAGTCCTTATCTCTACACCCTAAACACACTATCAAAGTCTAGCGGAAAACCATGAACAGACCAATGCTTTCACATGCCAACGCAGCAAAAGCTCTAAGTTCCAGGTGCAGCCGCCACACCGTGTTCGTACGGGAGTCATTATGTCAAAGACCGTTGCCAATCTCATCGCGATCTTAAGTTTATCCGCTTGGGCCTCAGACCCATACGTCCAATATGCAGCCGACGTCCGTTGGGATGAAGACATCCACACCTACGTGGGTTTCGCCAACCCGTTACGCAGCACGGTTGAGGTGACAGTGTACGGATATTCCGCTGAAGGGGTGTTACAGGATTCCAAATCATTTACCTTGGGCCACTTCCAAAGAGTGGAGCAGAGCCTTAACCAGTTGTTTGGGTCCCAGCAAGTGGCTTGGATGAAATTGGAAAGTGACCTGGAGGTAGGTGCCTTCGTGCGTTTTGAATCGCCTGATGGCTTACGTGTCTCCACTTACCCCATGACCCCCTATGCAGGCAACGAATTCTGGGTGCCCCACATTGCACGCGATACGTCCCTGTTCTTTACTGAGATCGGCGTGGCCAATGTGGCTAATGGCATGGGCAGCGCATGGGTACAACCCTTCATGGACAATCCCGACGACGAAGAGCCGCCGCGTGTTCAGGCCGAGGTACCCCTTGCTTTACCCAACCTGACTGCGCCCTACGAACACACCGTTTTTGAATACGAATCCCTTTTTGGCGAATTAACCTCACTCCTGCAGTGGGACAATGTGCGCGTAAATGGCGATATGGCGATTGCAGCGGTTCAACATTTCGGCAAGAAAACACCTGGTATTCATCAGTTGGCTTCGGTGGCGTTGCCACGAACGCCGAGCTACGACCTGATCATCAGCCACATCAACCGCGACCGCGAGAACTTCTGGACCGGACTGGTGCTGATCAATACCAAGCCGGGCATTTTGCCGATTAAGATTCAGTCCTACTTGGATGATGGCAGTGTGTTCCAGACGTTGTTCATCGATCTCCAGCCCAACGAGAAACACACGTTCCTCATCAACAACACCAACGAACTGGGGCTTTCGGACATCGCCGCCTGGTTCCGAGTCACCTCGTTTGAACGTACCCTTTTGGGTTATGAGATCTTTGGCTCACCGGATGATCGCGTGATGGCTGGGATGGAACCTGCCCCCGAGCCTTCAAGCATGTTGGTGCTGCCCTACACGCCTACCAGTGATGTGCTGTGGACCGGCGTGGGTGTCATCAACCCACACGACGAAACCATCAATGTCCAAATCGGTGGATTCGACGATCAGGGCAACATGATCGGCGTCTTTGATTGCGAACGATTGGCGCCCAACGAGAAGCGCCTCTACACTTATGACCAAATGTTTGGGGAGCGGGCATCGGAAGTCACCTGGTCTCGCGTAGACACCAACCGCGGTGTGGTTTCGGCCTTCAGTATTACGGGTGACCGAGAACGCAATCAGTTGTCCGCCTTGCAGGGTGTCCCCAACCTCGCACTGGATGGCGCCGTCTTTGTCGCCAACTTCGAATACGATGATTTGAGTTACATGAAGGATCAGGGCTGGACCGAAGTGCGATTTAACCCTGAGTTCCACGTACCTGACTCCAAGGGATTCGACACCGAGCGCTGGTTCGAGGCCAAGAGTGGTATTTTCCATTTGATGTTTGAATCTGAGTGGCTCACCTATGGTTTGCCCATCACCCACGAGTCGAAAGCGATGATGTCGCAATTTATCGACGTGCCCAATGACGATTTCGACTACTACATTTCGTTTTATCTGCGCTTAGTCGATCCCGAGTACACCCGCATTGACGGCAAATTCGGAATTGTCTGGCGCGAAGAGGGCTCACCCGTATACAACTGGTATGGTCTATCTGGCGAGTACATGTTGAGCGAAGATCAGCCATTCGATTTCCGCGATCGCATTCAAGTGTGGCGCTGGCGCGATGAAAACCATGCCATGACCGAGTGGATGCCCTTCGAAGTGAAACTGCCCCAGTCGGTCAAAGGAAAACGGATCCAGCTTGGACCGTATTTTTCTCAAACCACACCACCCGAAACGTACTTGACTCGGGTGAAGGCACCCATCATGTTCGTGGACTTGGTTCAGTTGAGCCCAAAACCCTTACCGCTGCCCTTCATCCTCGATCCAGAAGGCAAAGGCAGTTTCATTCCTGACAGCATTTTGATTGAGGAGTAGTTAGCGGTCGCGACGTACGTCCAAAATGATGGACCAACCGTCGGGACTGTTAAAGATCTGGTCCTTACCAGAGCGCGGCATCTGTGGGATCTGCAGTGCGCCTAGCAATTGGGCTTTGCCAAACTTGTTGTCGTCAAAGACCCGAAACACCAACGGTGACCCATTAGCTTTAAAGGCGCAGGTCATGTTCCACTTGGGGTTACGTTCATCCTTGAGCACTTCGGTGGTGAATTTACTGCCTGCCACTTCCAGTTCACAATAGGCTTCGGGCGCCTTGTTACCGATGTCATTGGCATCAGGCAGGTTTTTGGCTCCCTTCAATACCAAGGTCACGCCACCCGTGTAGTTCACAATCAGATTCTCATACTTGGCGATCAAACGAGCTACGGGTTGTTTGGCAAAGTCGAACGAGAAAGAACTGTTCCCCTTCAAACTGTTGATGATCTGTTCGTAGGTAAGCGATGCATCCATTTCAGCTTTCGATTCCCATTCAAGCACCTTGGCCATCTTTTCCTGGTCACTCTTCACGCGATCCTGAAGGGCTTGAGCCTCCACATAGACTTCATCCGATGAGAAATTACTGAACTTCTCAAGAAACCCTCTGATGCGACGGTCCACATCGTCATACGTGCCACCGAGATTTGACTTTAGTTGCGCAAACTGTGTGTCGAAGTCTTGCAGGGTTCGACGCATCTTGTCTCGTTCACTGCGGAAATGGGCCGTGTTGCTGATACGCACAATCGCGTCGTAGGTCTTGACGGCCTCTCGAGGACTGCTGCTTCTTTGCCGCTGGGCTTGATCTTCAAGCCTCGAAAGAGAGGTGCTCAAGGCTTCCTTAGCTGCGGGATGCTCGGAATCCAGCGCCAGCAATTCGTTGGCAAAAAGGCCGGCACGCGCATAATTATTGCCGCTTAGCGCCTGATCCAGTTTCCGTTCCACATCGCGAATCTTGGCGTTGTTCAGCTCCCGATTCAAGAGGTTCTTGCGGTCTTGAAGGGCCACATCGTCGGGACGGATCCGGGCCATGATCTGCAAGTAACCCAACACCTTTTCAGGCTGGTTCTTTTGTTGGGCATCGGCCACCAGTTGTTCAAACTCCGCCATCTCTTGGTCCCAGCGGGCGTCGATGGCTGACGCATCATCGACGGTTGCTTTCACTTGATCGGTGATTTCAAAAGCTTCGTCCCATTTCTTGCGCTTTATGGCTCGATCCAGCTTGTCCAATTCAGGCTTAATGACATTTTCATGAACCCACTGCTGTAATTGGTCCTGAAAGGCCGCATCGCGAAAATTGGGGTCAATCTCACGCACCTGCACATACATTTCGCGGGACTCTTTCACCGACCCAGCATCAAACAACATCTGCGCTTCCCGCATACGGTCATCTCGTATTTCAGCCAACAAATCAAGGCTGGGCTGATGGGTGGCATCAATCGCGAGGTTGCGCTTCAGATAAGCCACCGCATTTTCGTCCGAGCTGTCGATGAGTAGCCCATCGGCCACGTAATCCCGGGCCGTTTCCAAGTTCTGCGCAATTTGATTCTTACGCTGTGTAATTCGATCGTTGATTTCTGAAAGACGGCTGCGCACATCGCGGAATTCGGGCGCTTCTTGTACGAGTGACGCCCATTGATTGGCGGCATCATCCCAACGGCCATCGCTTTCAGTTTGGTGGGCCTTGGCATACAGTCCCGCCAATTCTTTGTTGCGCTGACTGTTCTTGTAGAACACAAAGCCGCCTGCACCCACAGCAATCACCACGACAGCGGCGATGATGCCGATGAGCATCCCCTTCCCTTTTTTCTTCGCCGGCGGCGCCGCTGCTTGAGGGCCGTGGGGCGGTGCGACGGGTGCGGGCGGTGCCTGGGGCGACACGGTGGGCAAAAGCTCTGTGGCCATTTCCGATTTGAACAGCGTTTTGTCTTTGGCGATCTGCATGGTGCGGCCCGCGCCCAGCGACTCCAATAATTGGTGGGCCTTGGTGTAATTCGGGTATCGGTCAAGCAGTTCGTTCAAGCGCTGCACAGCGCCTTGCATATTCCCCTTTTGCACCATGCTCTGTGCTTCCGAGAATCGCCACTCCATTTCTTGGTTCAGTTCTATTTTCTGACGGATGCGGCGTTTTAAGGAAACCAGTTCCGGCACTTCGCTAAATCGTTGTTCCGCATGCTCGATGAGCGAGGATGCCTGATCCAACTGACCTTCCATCTCCAGCTGATTGATTTGGCGCAGGAACTTGACCAGTTCACGACCCGACTGTACCTGGTTCTCGGCTTGGCTCAGGGCCTGCATGGCACCTGCATGGCCCGGCTGAATCTTCAGGATACCTGTGGCCACCTTATGGACACCGCTAAAGTCGTTTTTTTCAAATAGCTGTGATATTTTCGCCATACCCCGTTCAATCGCTTGCTCGCGGGCAGCTGTGGTGGCCCGATCGACTAAATTCACCAACGCCGGATCGTCAGGGTATAGCGTGAGATAACTCTTGCCTTTGTCTAAAGCCTCATGAATTTTGCCGTCAGAAAGCAGCATCTGTACTTCGAGAACGGCCTCTTCTATGCCGTGTTGAATCCCCGTGTTGTTGACCGAACCCATGAGTTCAGAAATAGGGCTCATGACCGTTGGCTGTTCGTTCACATCCATGCCAGGAGGTGCAGATGCGCCTGGCTTCATGGCGGGCATCATGACGGTGGGACCATCCGGCGTGGCTGGGGGCATTGGCGCGGGCTTGGGCGGCGGTTCTGGTGCTTGAGCCGTGAGCACATGGCGCCACTCATCTTGGGCGTCTTGATTGCTTGGGTCCTGAACCAGCGCGATGGCGAATAAACGTTGTCCCAAGGTCGTTCTGTTACCGGACTTGGCCCTCTGTGCTGCCGACGTAATGGCAAACACATCGTAATGAGGATCAAAATCAACGTCACTTTCCAGGAACTGTTCAAAGATAAACTTGATCGTTTTCCATGCCTCATTGGTGTCAGGGGCAAGGTTCAAAACACTGACTGCTTCCCTCAGGGCCGCGTCAAACTCTTGTCGGTCCATGTGGTTGCTCGACCTGGCCAGCAACGCCTTCAATTCGGGACTCAAAAGCTGGTTCTGAAACTGGCGGCGCAACATCTTGGCGCCTTCATGACCGGGGAATGCCATCAATACCGCATCGATGGACTGCACGGCCCTTTCAATTTCGCCATTGGCAGCCATGCGATTGGCCATATTCAGGTCGTGATCAATTTTGGCCACATCTGCCTCGGACCAAAACGCCTCAGCCGCACCGGGCGTCGCCAACACATCATCCCGTTCACCTGCAGGGAGCATGAAGGCCAAGGCTTGTTTAAACTCAGAAAGATGCATGAACCGCTGCTGTGGGTCTTTGCTCATGGCACGGGCCATGATGCGACTCAGCCCCAAATTCACGTCCTGATTAATCGATTGGGCATTTGGTGGATTCACCTCGAGGTGGCCCTTGCGAATGGCGTCGAAATCACCGTCGAACGGCAATCGCCCAGTGACCAACTCAAATAACAGAACGCCCAGAGAATAAAGGTCACACGAAACCGTCATCTCGGTACCGAGCAGGTGCTCGGGCGACACATATCGAATATCAAATAATGATGAAAGGCCAAGGAGCTTTGCAACTTGCAGTTCAAAATCATACAAGCCGTAGTTTCTCAGAGAAATCGACCCGTCGTAGCCCAGCAGCACATCGGAAGGTTTTAATTGGAAATGGGCAGCGCCCCGCGCATAAACAGATTCAAGCGCCTTAAGGGTTTCAATGGCAATTCGCGTGGAGAAATTGGCGGGCAAGCAACCCACTCGTTTCATCAGGCGGTCCAACCCCACACCCTGCCGCCATTCATATAAGAACACCAGTTCCTGACCCACGGTGCGCAAGCCTATGGGACGGTTCAATGCCTCATGAACAAGTCCGTCGAGCATATAGGCTTCCGACGACCAGTAATCCCGCACGGTCGCATGTAGGTCCGGCTCCAGATGGTACACTCGGCCGCCAAACATTTGGCCACTATTCTTCTGCGTCAAGATCATTTCAGTCATCACCGGACTGATATCCGTAACCGCAACAATCTGATAGTCTTGACCCAATTTCAATTGGGCGGAGTGTGCAATTGCTGAAAAGATTCTGGTCCCAATCGTCATTGACATATCAATCTCACTTCATGACCGACGGCGCGCGCGAACAAGCTCGAATTAACTGGCTTACATTGTTGCCCATGACATTATATACGGCAAGCATTGGTTTTGCTGCGCAAGAAGCTGGTTCTCCGAAACTTGGCATCCTATTGCAATCCCATGCGTCGGAAATTGTGCTGCAAGCCTGCCTATCGCAATCGGTTCCCACTTTGATCGCGTCTCGTCCGGGGCCTATTCACCTGGCACGTGGTCTGCGGGTGTTACCCAATCACGTATTGCCAGACGCACCCTATCCTCAGTTCCTCGTGATTTCTGGCTTTGAATCATTGACCACGCTGGAGCTTGCGTATGTTCGAGCATGCCTGGTCCGCGGCTCGCAGGTTATTTGGATTGGACCCAGTTTCCCGGACTCGTTCGCGTCCATGCCGCTAAAACCAGGCCAGGAGATTCGCCGACTCGACGTAGAACAGCTTGCCGACTATTTAAAGGGGATCAGTCAAAACGCCAGCGAACACCCAGATTGAGATGGTGACGTTGGGTTTCAAAAACCCCGTTCTCACCTGTGGGTGAGACATAGTCAGGGGGCGTGTCCACTGGAATGAACTCCAAGTTACGCACCTTGCGGTCGCGGTACTGCACATACATGTACGCCGCTTCAAAAACCCAATCCCCTCGTGAATAAGAAACGCCGCCTGCGATGAGGAATTGATCTGCATCGGGAAAAGACGGCTCCAGATTCTGGGTACTCACAACTGAGTTACGGCTTGCCAGTCCCAAACGCCAAAGTAATGCCTTGCGCTGTTGAAAGTCTCCGGACACGCGAAATGTGGTTATTTCATCGAATTCGCGGGTTATCGATTCTTGTCCAGAAGGTGCGCCCGTTAATTCATAATCCGAAGACACCCAATCGGACCAATCTTCACGACCCAGATTCACCTCGACGCGGGTCCGGATCGTCGTGCGAAAAGCAGCGCCTACATTTATGCGCTGCGGCAACCAAACCCTGGTGCGGGCATCTCCGTCCTCGAACATCGCCGCAAAATCAGTCGTGAACCTGCGATCCGCATCGAAGCCAGGGGACAAGCTAAAACTCCGAGCGCCATCGACATCGACGTCCACGCCCGACTCAAAGGAGAGGCCTGCCGAGAACTTGCGGCCTCGGTAATATTGGATACCCAATACAAATTGATCGCCATTTCCCGACATACTACGAGTTTCGTTCACTTCGTAAAAGGCGAGGTCGCCAAAACCGTCATCGACTGCCCGGTTCCAAGCCCGCTGATATTGCACGTCCAGATCGTTGCTACGCCAAGCGACACCCACGGCCCATTGCTTCGTAATGGCGAACGAGCCACCGAGGGAAATCGTTTCGGCTTCGAACTTGGAACCCGTGGCGCCAAACCGGCCCGGATAGGTGGGCGACTTCCATTCCAGTTCATAAAAACTGGTCGGAGTCCTGCCGGCAGCTAATCCAAACCTGCCAAACGTCTTGTTTACAATAATCGAAGGAAAGGCTTCGGCCGACTTGTCGCTGTACCATGTCGTTTGGCCTATGTTCGCATAGGTACTGCGTTGCGCAGCGAATTGCATGCTAAACGTGAGTTCGCCCTTGGTGAGTTTGGCAAGTCCTGCAGGATTATGGAAAAGGGCCGAGTTGTCCTCGGCGCGAGCTACATAGGCGCCGGCACTACCCATACCACTCACACCCACTTCCGGTATTAGTGGACCTGATGCATGGCAGGCTATTCCTGCAACCGCCACTGCCAATAACATCAATCTGTTCATCCCACACCCGCCTAATCTCGTTTCAAATGCGAAAGCATAGCAGAAAATTGAAACTGTGCCATGCATGGCCCGCAAAACCGGCTGTTAGACGGCAACCCCGTTGTAAAAGGGCCCCTGATTGGGTAAACTACGCGGTTTATGACTACGGACAGTGGCGCCGTAGGGGGTTAGGGATGAAATCCGTCAAAGGTACGCGCGACCTGTTACCGCGAGACACATACTTGTTCCAACAGCTGGAGCAAGGTGCGCTCGTCCACTTTGCCCGCTACGGTTTTCGGGAGATTCGTACGCCGATCTTCGAAGAAACGCAGCTCTTTCTACGAGGAATCGGTGACGAGACAGATATCGTCAGCAAAGAAATGTACAGTTTCGAAGATAAGGGCGGAAGATCAATCACACTTCGACCTGAACTCACTGCAGCAGTATGTCGTGCGGTAATCCAACACCAGCTTGTGGGGCCAACGGACATCGTGAAGTTGATGTATATGGGACCCATGTTCCGTTACGAACGGCCACAGGCAGGGCGTTACCGGCAGTTTTATCAGCTCGGCGTAGAAGTCTTTGGATCAGACGATCCGTTAATAGATGTAGAAACCATTGAAGCGCTGATGAGCTTTATCCAACCTTACGGTTTGCCCAATTTAGAATTGATCGTTAATTCCGTAGGCGACAGTACAGACCGTCCAGCTTATTTGGCATACCTCCGTGAAGCACTTGACGATGTGCGCGATCAACTTTGCAACGATTGCCAGACGCGAATGGTGCGCAACGTGCTGCGTGTGCTTGATTGTAAGAACGAAAATTGTCAATCGCTATTTGGCGAGCTTCGACCCATTAGCGATTTCCTCAGCCACGAGAACCGCCAACATTTTGAAGCGGTCTGCAACGGTTTGAGCCAATTGGGTATCCCCTATCGGCTGAACCCCAAATTGGTACGGGGATTGGACTACTACACCAAGACAGCCTTTGAACTGGTAAGCGGGGATTTGGGCGCACAAAGTGCGGTCATGGGCGGAGGACGCTACGACAACCTGGTTCAGACCTTAGGTGGGCCGGCAACGCCCGCCTTTGGATGGGCTATGGGACTGGACCGAATGGCGTCGCTACTCGCTGCTCGGGGCATGGAAGAAAAGGGACCCGATCTGTTCCTTGTCTTCGGTGAACGGAGCTGGCTGGACCAAGCACTGCCCTGGATCGTCAAACTCCGACACCAGGGATTGGAAGTGACCTATGATCTTCGGGTTGGCAGCTTTAAGTCACAAATGAAACGTGCCAACCGTGAGAACGCGCGATGGACTGGGATCATCGGGACCGCTGAATGGGCAAATGGCACCGTATCCATGAAGCACATGGCCACGTCTGAACAAACCACTTTGGCACGGGAAAACGTGGCCAAATTCATTGAGGAACAACATGCTTGATCATTTGGGAGATCTCAAACGAACCCACAATTGCGGTGAACTGAGACCGGACGATGCCGGGAAAGAAGTGCTGCTCATGGGATGGGTGCACCGACGCCGCGACCAAGGCTACCTGATTTTTATCGATGTGCGTGACCGTTGGGGCATGACGCAAGTGGTCTTTAATCCAGATGTCAACGAGCAGGCTCATGCAAAGGCAAAATCACTGCGCACCGAATTTGTGGTAGCTGTATCAGGTACGGTCCACAATCGGCACGAAAAGACGATCAACGAGAAACACGCCACCGGTGCCATCGAGGTTCATGTCAACCAGCTGCACATACTCAATCAGGCCAACACACCACCCTTTGTCATTGAAGATCGCGTGGAGGGCGTAGGCGAGGAACTTCGACTCAAATACCGTTACCTGGACTTGAGACGACCGGTACTGCAGCGCAATTTCATCTTGCGCCATAAGATCGCCATGAAAGTGCGCGAAATCCTGGATCAAAATCATTTTCTCGAACTGGAAACACCGATTTTGACCAAGTCGACGCCTGAAGGTGCACGCGATTACTTGGTCCCTTCGCGCGTGCATAAGGGGAAGTTCTACGCGCTGCCTCAATCGCCACAAATATTCAAACAGCTCTTTATGGTGAGTGGACTCGAGCGTTACTACCAAATCACAAGGTGTTTCCGCGACGAGGATTTACGCGCCGACCGCCAACCAGAATTCACCCAAATCGATATGGAAATGTCGTTCGTTCAGATGGAAGATGTGTTCGAAGTTGTGGAGCACATGATGGCCGAGGTGATGACGTTGATCGACGTGGACGCCACCCGTCCGTTTCCGAGGATAGCCTATACCGAAGCCATGGACCGCTACGGTTCGGACAAACCAGACCGCCGGTTTGGTTTGGAACTGCAGGATTTTTCGACGCTGGTAGCCAGCTGCGATTTCAAGGTGTTCGCCGACTGCATCACAAACAACGGTCGCGTCAAAGGCATCTGCGTTCCGGGCGGTTCGGATTTGTCCCGCAAAGATATTGACCAGCTCGAGTCCTGGCTCAAAAAGGATTACGGCATTAAGGGTCTGGCCTGGATGAAGTGGACGGACGAAGGTGTTGCGGGCGGCATCAGCAAGTTTCTCGGCGATCTGGGTCCAGATCTGTTCCGAGCAGCAAACGGGTCTCAGGGGGACCTCCTATTCTTTGTTGCTGACAGTCGTGAAAAGGCGAACCAAGCTTTGGGTGCTCTTCGACTTCAAGTCGGAAAGAATCGAAACCTTATCGATGAATCACGGTTCGAGTTCTTGTGGGTGATCGACTTCCCACTGCTCGAGTTCGACCACGAACAAGGCCGCTACATTGCGCTTCACCATCCGTTCACGTCACCGTTGGATGAGGATTTGCCGAAGCTATCTACCGATCCGGGTCAAGTAAACGCCAAAGCCTACGATTTGGTGCTGAACGGTTTTGAAGTGGGTGGCGGGTCCATTCGTATCCACCGTCGCGACGTACAGGACGCTATGTTCAAGGCATTAGGCATTGGCGACGAAGAAGCCAATCTAAAATTCGGCTTCCTTTTGGATGCTCTGAGTTTTGGGGCACCTCCCCATGGCGGCATTGCGCTGGGCTTGGACCGATTGGTCATGATCATGGCTGGAGAAAAATCGCTTCGCGACGTCATAGCATTCCCAAAGACCACTTCGGCAACATGCCTGATGACCGATTCCCCTTCAGAAGTGTCCGTCAACCAACATGTGGAACTGGGCATTCACGTGATGCGAGGCGCCAAGTCAGATTGAGGTAACAAGCTGGCCCACCCGCTTTTTCATCAATTTCAACCGGTCCCAAAAGGTGGGCGAGTATTCTAATCTGAGTTCCAACATCACTGCGCCCGGAGGCGGCCACATCAGCCGAAGCGGCGAACATGCGCTTCGACCGGTACCTCGTTGAAACCGACGCACCTGAATCATGATCATCCTATTGGCATAGCTGGGCTTATGGATCGCACGTTGGACGGCCCATTGTTCCAAGCGCGAGCAAGCGTTCCAACACGCTTCGGCAAGACTTTCGATGGGTTCGAAGGCGCATGGCCAGGTCTCACACGCCAACCTCAAAACGAAGGCCACAAACGATTGCAACCCGTATTTCCTGCTCATGTGAACCAATCGAGTTTGCTCTGTTTCCGGCAATGACCGAACTAACAAAACACTCTCCAACAGCCAGCCCCAAAAGAGACGCCCACTCTGGGTATAGTGAACGATCGAGGCAAGCGCCAAGTGTACCGGTTCAATCACGTGTAGTGGACCGACGAGCCTGGTGTTGGCCTTCATGTCACGTTCCAATTCAAGGGGAATATCGCGCCATAACCGATGGTGTAGTTCCAACATGCCGGCATGAGGATGAACCAGAGGCACTGCATAGCCGTGGTCGTAGGTGTAATCGGTGATCACCTGATGGGGATAAAGTTGCCGATACCCGCAGGCCTCGGCAGCCTGAATGGCTGCCTCCAAATCGCCGTCCACCCATAAATCAAGATCGCCAAGTGGTCGGTGCACGGCCGCGGTGTAGATTTGCGGCTGCAAGGCCATGCCCAATCCCTTAAACGCCAGAAGGCGAACGTCCTTTTTTTGGCAAATTGCATTGAGTGCATCCAGCCAAACGGTTGCTTGCAAATGCTGGCCCACAGCAGATCGGATCAAGTCAGGTCTTGCTGTGAGCAGGCCAGGGATCAGACCAACCAGTCTTTGTGAGGCCAGCCAGGAGGCCGCGGCCTCATCCACCGGGACACGGTACCCGCTCAACCATTGGTCCACCAGGTGGTGATGCGTCATGATCGGCTCCAACACCACAACTCGCGATACTGCAAAGGCAAGCGTTCGGTCTTTAGCGCTTTTGATTCAACCCATGCATGAAATGCACGATCTTGATGATCGGAGGCGACACCCAAATGAAAGGTAACCGGTACGCGTGCTCGGGCCATGATATCCAGCAGAATCAGCGACGATTTGAGGCATGCACCCATCCCGAACGGTGGCAAGACGGGTCTGACGAAGTGAACCACCGACCTGAGTCGTTCAGGTTGTCGTGGCCACACGGTCGGTGAAACAAAGACATCGGACATGATGTTCGTGAGTTGATCCAACCGCCGTCTGGGGTACCACCAACTCAATCGCAACGAAGCCCAAACAATCCATGGGAACCAGAGGAGCGCATAGCATCCGTTGACCAGCCGATGGCGATCAAACCGCAAAGGAAACACCCATCTGGTCTAACAGATCGGCACGTGATTGAGCGGCGGTTGAGGGCCCGTACATATTGCCGTCTTCAACCAAAGCCTGCGCATGGCATCGGCCACAATAGGCCAATCGGTCACACGTATTGCAAGTATCCAAATCGCGACGCCGAATCGAACGTACCTCGTTCAGCCAAGGGGAATGCTGCCAAATCTGTTGGAAGGATTGGTTCAGGAGATTCCCGCCAGAACCGGGAAGGATGTTGCACGCCATCACATCACCGGCGGCGGTGATGTTGCAAAAACGACTGGCAGCTGCACACAGCGGCTCGTCCTCCTGGATGGAGCGCGCCACATGACAGCCGGAGAATGGGCCATTCAAGTAATGTTGCATACTCGTCGCGTCGAGTCTCAAAGCCAGCGTGCTGCGGTCGCCGTCCTTTTTTGCGGCGATCGACGTAAAACTCTGAAAGGCGGCGCCCAGACCCAAAGCATATTCACGGACCGATTCATCGTGCTTGTTGTTAAGTGTCATAAGTGGCGTTTTGATCAACATCTGCACTTCTTGTTTGTGCAACTCCGCGATACCAGCCATGGTGGCGCGGAAAGAGCCCTTCCTTTGCGTTATTTCGTCAAAAACCGCCTCGTTCATAGAAAACACCGTGATCTCTACAATGGAACCCAACTGACTGACTTGGTGAGCGATTTGCGACGTGATGCGTGAGGCATTAGTAAATAAGCGCAGGGCAAAGCCCAATGACCGTGCCCGTCGCGCAATATCGAACCAGTCCTTGCGCAGGAACATCTCCCCCCCTGTAAGGGTGAGGAACAGGGTACCCATGGCTCTTAGTTCCTCCAACAACACCATAATGCGCTCGGTGGACATGGCGTTTGGCGCCGAAAAATCAGGGATGTAGCAATGTTGACAACGGTAATTGCAGTGATGGGTAATCTCCAGTGCCACGTCCAAAGGGATCGAGTGACGCGCAGCGTGTTGGATCAGTGCATTGAAATGGGACATCAGGCCACCTCTCGGATTACGTCCCAGACGCCGATATCGGGCGTGAACGCCAACACATAACAAGGGACTCGTGCTAATAAGTCTTGTACCATTGCCAACCCTCGTTGCACATCGTCGGGTCGCAGACCCCATACCATTTGACGGCTCAGCAGCCGCAGTGCCTCTCGCGGATGGCAAGGTGCGATTTGATGTCGAGGACCATGCCGTAACATCATGATGGCATCCAGACGTGCGGTTCCAGGCCGTCCTTGCCAAAACGGTAGACCAACCAATCGAATGTCTGAATGCTCACGCACCACACCCGCAAACTCGTCACACAAAGCACGAAAGCCCATCAGTCGGGCCAGTGTTGATTTTCCCGCCCCAGAAGGACCACTGCATAGCCATCCCCGCTCGCCATCCACAATAGCTGCCCCATGAATCAGGGCTGCTTGCTTATGGGCATCCACCCACGCTTGTGCGAGCACGAAGTCAATGGGGTAGGTCGCCAAGGGCCCATGAATCTGGATAGAACCGGGCCGTAATGTTGCATCGAAGAAAGCGCCGCGCATGCTCCAGCCATGTATTGAATCCTTCAGCGTAGGTCGAACGTGGCGAGCCTTCAATAAGGCTGGCCCGTCAAATGAAAACTGGTGGCGCACATGACACGTTACGTCAATATCAAAAGATCCATGCACCACAAATGGCGCGTACCGTTCTTGGATCAGCTTAAACAATGCAGGATGATCGGTGCAAACCCGCACCACCCAACTACCGAACTGGAACCGGATATCCATTAACTAAAAGGATTTTGGTTACACAGTGCGGACTGTGCGGGTAGAAAGGCGCATGTAGCGGCCACAGCCAACATCGGTTCCTGCCACAACAATTCGGGTTTGGTGTCGATATCTTTAAGGCGCCCGTCCACAGCGTCATGGGATTCCATCAACAAACCCAAATCCACCAACTGCTGAAGAAAAGCCGCAGTTCCATTGACAGGCGACCGGCCAATAATCGACTTCATCTGCCTCGGTTCTGCTAGAAATTCCCAAATCGCTGCAGCACTATGATTGAAGCCAAACATCTGCTTTTGCATCAGATCGAGCACAATTGTCTCAAGCCCATAAGTTCGCCACGCCACATGGCGAGCATGCACAATGTTCACGTATCCATCCACGAAAAAAGTCCGACCGAGTTGTTTCTATTCCAAACAGGAAACGAATTTATGGATATAAGGCCATCCCGGCTTTTTACTCTAGCCACTTCCATTCCAGTGACGCAAGCTGAAAAATGAATCGAATTTCAACTTGACACACTATTCTGGAATCGGTTGAATGGGAAACAGCCTGGGGTTCGGGATTTTGCATCAATCAATCACTGTTTATTAACCATTAGCCAGGTATCAGGTGCTGCGGCACAGGTCGAGGGAAAGCATGGCTCGTTTCTTGGTGGCTTCGTGGATTGGTCTGACAATTTGGGCGCAGGACCCTCAGAAAACGGTGGTCATGCCCGACGACTGGAAAGGTGAAGCACCCTTTGCATTGCGATTCCAGCAAGTGGCAGGAGACCACGTCATTGATCTTGCAGCTTACCGATTTGCGACGGATGGACTCGTGCGGACAGAAAACGACGGTACCCGGAGTTTCTTGGCGCCTGACCTCACCTCATTCGAACCCACCTTGATCCGTGAACCATTTGGTGACCGCGATCTTGAGCTTTTTGTCGTACAGGCCAACTCCGCCGAAGATCAGGCCCAACTACGTAAGCGCTTGGAACAATCAGGCATTGCTATTCGCGAGTACGTCCCCCATTTGGCCTATCTCGTCGAGTTGAGTCCGACCATGTACCAATCAATAACCGCTTGGGACACCGTTCACTGGATGGGATTCTTGCAGCCTGCCTGGCGAGTGAGTCCCAAATTGGAGTTTTTGGCATCGGAAGACGACAGTCTGCGACTGCAGTACACCGCCATGTTCCACCGGTCATTGGCCTTCGACGATTTGTTCAAACTGGCCAAACAGTATGGATTTGAAATTGAGAACCTTGCTGACCGAGGTCGCGATTGGAAGGTTCTCCTCTACGGCCAAACAGCGTCAAGTCTCCGATTGGCCCGCGAGCCGAGTTTATTGTGGTTGGAGTATCGGGCTCCTTACGAATGGCACAACAACGTGGCACGTACCTCACAAAATGTCACAACGGGACGAGGCGCATCATCGGGTCCGATCATGGACGTGGAAGACGTTTGGGCCCGTGGCATTCGCGGAGAGGGTCAGATCGCATCGGCCGCAGATACGGGATTGTCGACTGGTAATCTTGGGACATTGCACTGGGATTACGGGCAACAAGGCGTCGCTACCAATCCCATGCGCGTCATTGCGGGATACGCCTTAGGCCGAGCTACCTGGGATGATCCCAACCCCAACGGTGGCCATGGCACACACACTTCCGGCTCGATTGTGGGCAACGGCATTCGCTCCGGATCCACACCGAATACGAACACCTTTCCCTCGACCTGCTTCGCGGGCAATGCACCCAAAGCGCAATTTGTGTTCCAGTCCATTATGGACGGAAGCGGAAATCTGGGCGGTCTGCCTGCGGACCTCAACACGCTTTTCCAACAAACCTACAACGACGGGGCTCGTGTTCATTCCAATTCCTGGGGCGCACCGGTAGCAGGTCAATACACGGCAGATTCACAAGATGTCGATCAGTTCACCTGGGCCAATAAAGACATGGTGATTACATTCTCAGCGGGAAACAGCGGCGTGGATGGACGCGCTTCGGGTATGTTCGGTTGCAGCAACAACGGCGATCCCATAGACGGCGTCATTGACGACGATTCCATTGGCGCACCCGGGACAGCCAAGAACTGCATCACGGTTGGCGCCACGGAAAACTATCGACCCACGTACGTCTATGAATACCCACAAGGTGACTGTACGGGCACCGCCACGGTCCAGACGTCATGGGGATGGTTCAACGGCTGTTCGTTTTCTGTAAACCCGATCAACACGGACCTACTTGCTGACAACGCCAACGGCATGGGTGCTTTTTCCAGTCGCGGCCCCACCGATGATCTCCGTTTCAAGCCCGACGTATCCGCGCCCGGAATCGCCATTGTGTCTACGCGCACCAACCAAAATCAGCAGTACGAACAATGGGGTATTTGCCCTGTGCCTGTTGCGCAGAGACCGTACTACCTATCCCAAGGCGGCACGTCCATGGCCAACCCGCTCACGGCAGGTGCGGCTGTGTTGGTCCGTCAGTACTATGCCGACGGATGGCATGCCAACAACAGTGCTGTCACCAACGGTTCGGCTGTGGGTGGTGACGCTTTTTCACCTTCATCGGCCCTTGTTAAAGCCACCTTGATCAACGGGGCCTGGGACATGCGGCCCGGCCAATACGGTGGCGGAGGGACCACCGAATTACCGCCCGGTTGGGACTCGCCCAATAACTTGCCCAACAATGCCATGGGTTATGGCCGTGTGGATGTGGAATCCAGTCTGTTCCCCGGCTCTGGGTTTGGGCACGATGCCGCTCGCGAAATGGCCGTCCATGATGTGTCAACCGGATTAATGACAGGCCAAGTCAACTCGCACGACGTGACCATCGCATCCAATGGCGATCCTCTGATCATCACGTTGGTGTGGACCGATCCCTACGCTGCCACGGGTGGCGGAACCAAGCTGGTCAATAACCTCGACCTGGAAGTCTTTGCGCCGGGCGGAACCCGTTATTACCCGAACCGCGTCAATTACACCGGTGGTAGCACCGATACGCGCAACAACGTCGAGCAGGTGTATGTCACGTCACCCACACCAGGTACCTGGTCCATTGACGTGCGCGGTACGAGCGTCCCGGGCAATGCCGTTCCAGGCAGTAATGCGCAGCCTTATGCACTGGTCATTTCGGGCGTACTGGGTTCACCCTGCACAGCTCCTTCGGCCCCAACAGGGCTGAACGCTACGGCTTCAGCACCGAACACCATCGCGTTGACCTGGAATGCTGTAGCGTCTGACAGTTACAACGTGTACCGCAGCACGACGATGGGCGGACCCTATGGTTTGCTTGCCAGCGGACTGGTTACCAACAGCTACAACGACACTACGGTATCTGACGGAACGACTTACTATTACGTGGTCACAGCATTAAACAATCCCAACTGTGAGTCCGCCATCTCTAACGAGGACAGCGCAATCGCATTTGGCGATTGCACGTCTGATCCGACCTTCGCTGGATTGCAATCCGTGACGCCGTTTCCCAACGGGGGCGCTTGCGGGTTGAAGCTCACATGGAACGAAGCCACCGCTAACTGCGGTACTGGCGTGGTTTACAACATCTACCGATCCACCACTATGGGTGGACCGTATTCGCTGATTGCTGGTTGTGTCACCGATCTTTTCTACGACGATACCGCAATCACAGGGGGCGTCACTTACTACTACCTGGTCCGAGCCGAAGACAACACCAACGGCAACGGCGGACCTTGTAACTCTGGCAACGAAGACACCAACACCAATGAAATGTCTGGTGTGTTCCTGGTCGCAAGCACCATTACGGTGTTTCAAGATACCTTTGACGCCGCACCATTCCCGGCTGACCTCATGAATTTCGGTTTTTCGTTTGGAAACCCCTATACAACCGGTGGCTGTGCAGGCGCAACCATGGCAGACGACTGGTACGAACCGGAAACCGGATTCTGTTCGGGCAACGCGATGGCGTCCAACGACGGCGCTGGCAACCCCGGTTATTCAGACCCGAATAATGGTGCCGCCATCCTAGGTAACCCACCAAGCGGCGGCCCCCCCTTCACCGATGGCGGTATCGTACTTCCCGCTGGAGCCACGAGTATCACGTTGACCTTCGATCACGACTATGACTTTGAGAGTACTAACTGGGACGGCGGTCGCGTGATGATCTGTGATAACAATTGGCCCACTTTCACCGCCATCACACCCGTAGGCGGATACCCGGGCTTCACTCGCAACACGACTACCTATTGCCATCCTTGGCCCAATCAACCGGCCTACATTGCCGATTCAGGTGGCTGTGTTTCTGCTGAATTCGACCTGACCGCCTATGCGGGTCAACGGGTGTGGATCGCTTGGAACCACGGCGCAGATAACTTCAGTACTGGAGACGACGGCTGGATCATTGACAACATTCTCATAGAGGCTAACGTTGCAGGCGCCTGTAATGCTGCACCCAACCCGGTTTCGTTCTTTACGGCCACCTCCACGTCTACCCAAAATGTACTCGAGTGGCAGAACCCCTTGGGTGCCTACGGATCCACCATGATCCGTTTCAGCACGGCTGGATTCCCAGCCTCGCCATCAGACGGCACACTGCTCGTGGACCAAAACGACGGGATGGGTATGAAAGGCACGACAGTGCATTCCAGCTTAACCAACGACACCACGGTCTACTACACGGCCTTTGTGAACGATGGGTCTGGCAATTTTTCTGCAGCACGTACTGTTTCGGGAAGACCCCAGTTAACCTCAGGCGCATTGGCCTGGATCTACAACACCGGAGCCACTGCCATGGCACCACCCGGAATTGGCTCCGTTTACGGTGTCTCCAACGACCGTAATTTCCATTCTATGGCGACTGGCGGTGCGGGGGCAGGCCAATGGCCGGCAACCTGGACACCTATGGCCATGAACGCGCCCGCTCAATCGCGTCCGCCCATTGTACCTTTGGCGATAGCCGGCCAGAAGACGGCGTTCCTGGGTAGTTTGGATGGTTACGCCTATGCGGTGAATGCCGATACAGGCGCACAAATATGGGCCAGTTCGGCACAGCTGGGCGATATGGTGATTGCGGCACCTGCCGGCATCTTCGCAGCCTTCGGAGCAACTGTCGACCTGGTTATGGTCGGTACTCGAAACCTGACCAACCCGAACGTCTTCTACGGCTTGAATGCCGCCACAGGCATGGTGGCATGGAGCTTTGACAATGGGGGCGGAGCCAGTGCTCTGGGAATCATGAGTGGCACACCGACCGTCAACTACAGCAGTAATCGCGTCTACTTCACCAGCCGCGCTCGATCGGGTGGCAGTAATCACACGGTATGGTGCCTAAGCGTGACACAGGGCAGTGCGGCACTCTTGTGGAGTGCGCCCATTGGGGATGTGGACACAAGCCCTGTACTTGTTGGCAATCGTTTGTACGTGACCAACTTGGGTGGTCAGGTCCATGCGCTCAATGCCGACACCGGTGCACCAGAGTGGCCCATTCCATTCAATACGGGCGATGGGGCCGTCAAAATTGCTGTATCACCGGATTTCACGGCACCTGACTTGATCTTCTCTACCAACTCCACAGTCTGGTCTATTGACGCCACCGGGATGACTCCCACGATTAATTGGACCGTCAATACAATCCCCAACCCCTCAGCACCCCTGGTCAACCTTTCGGGTAACCATGTGTGGGTTGGATCAGGAAACGGTAATCTCTACCAGCTAGACAAAGACACCGGTGGCGGTATCCTCTCGCTTCAAATAGGCGATGGGTCTGCGGCCGTAGGCAGTCCTGCATTTTCAAACGGTGACAACCTGATCTTCGTAGGTACGGAATCAGGGGCCGTTCACGCCATTGCCATCCCCTTGGGGCCATAAAGGAGCAGACAGTGAAATTGACGTTAGGTGCACTTATTGCGGTAACGGCCCTCGCGGGTTGGGCCCAAACAGGTCCGTGCGCGGAGATCATGCTCAGCGCGCAACCGGAACCCCCGATTCGCATCAGCCAAAAGCCTATTTCAGCTACCAGTGATGAGAATTTCTACGTCCACGTCATCTTCTCCAACACGATGACCGGCGATCACGTGGTTAATGTGAAGCTCACAACGCCAGGAGGGTTTCTGTACCAGCAGGTCGATGTACCCATCACATTGAACACAGTGCGAGGACCTGCCACTCGATCAGTGCCCGGATATCCAAGGCCATTAACAGTGGTGCAAGTAGACCAGAACAGATCACCTCGCCCCAACACCGGCGTCATCAGCATTGCCATACCCTTGGCCGGTACCACCATCACGCAAAACGCCTTGTTCGGGAAGTGGTCCGTGGATGTGGACCTTGATTTCGAGCCCAAGACCTGCACCGGCGCTGTTGTGTTTGAAATAGAGCCTTGAGCGAGCTTTATTATCTCGCTTTCGGATCTAACCTGTTGCAAAAAAGGCTGACCAACCGAATACAATCGGCACAATTCCAACGCACCCATTTGTTGAAGGGCTACCAATTGCGTTTCCACAAACGGAGTCCAGATGGCAGTGCCAAGGCCGACGCTTACTTTACGAGTTCGCCAAATCACGAATTGTGGTGCGCACTTTATCGAATTCACGCACAAGACAAGCCTGAGCTGGATGCCATAGAAGGTGTGGGTGACGGCTACGAGATACGTAAAACGGCCATCGATGAAGGAATCGCTTTTTTCTACGTGGCTCAGTCTTCACACATTGAGCCGTCACTGAAACCTTATTGTTGGTATCACGCATATGTTTTAGAGGGAGCACGACAACGACAGCTTCCTCATCACTACATTCAATCCATAACCGATGTAGAGGTCTGGGAAGATCAACATGTTGAACGACACGCTCGGAACTGGAATCTATTAGGAACCACATGCCAGCGTTAACGCCTGAAATCATGATTGCCGTTGTATCTTTGGCCCTGTTGTTTTTTGGCCGTCAACTTTTCCCGCTGTTCGTGGGTGCCGTAGGATTCGCATTTGCTCATATGGTGTCACGTCAACTGCTCACGCAGCTGGACGCCGATACGGCATTGATTATTTCCGTTCTTTTAGGCGTGTTTGGTTTCATCTTGGCGATTCAGGTCCAAAAACTGGCTATTGCCGTCAGCGGATTCCTTGCGGGCGGTTTTTTGGCGTACCACGCATGTGCGATTTTCACAGATCCCAATCAGCCAATGGTATGGGTCATCGTCATTGTCGCCGGTATTTTGGGTACGTTGGCCATGGCCCTCATGTTCACGACACTTGTGGCCGCCGCCACTTCGGCGGTAGCAGCGATCTCGCTTGCTTCGCTGGTGCCTGCAGACGGCCTATGGCAGTTGGTTATCTTTGCCGTCCTTTGGATCTTTGGCATGTCGTTTCAGCTCAAACGCCGATCATCAAAACCCAAGCTGGAACGCGCCTAGTTTATGCACACCAGGTGCCGCTCGGCGCCATTGAGGTGGGAATCCAACGGAACCACTTTGACCTTGGCCCCACGAAGCAACGGCTGTGCGTTTGCTAATTCCTCGTCTATTCGTGCGCGCCGAGCCTTGAATAGCAGGTAGGATCCCCCATTTTGCAAATAGCTCCGAGTCATCAGTAGCGTCTCACCAATGGGCTTGAACGCGCGGCTAACGACCAATTCCACTGCATGATCCAGTCCGCTATCTTCCACTTTTGCATGCAGCTTCAGATTGGGCACAAGGTCGGTCAGCCCCATCAAGTAGCGACGCTTCAGGACACTCTTCTCGTAAAGATGAAACCTTGTTTTGGCACGGCAAATGGCCAAGGGGACAGCAGGAAAACCACCGCCAGTACCCAGATCGGCAATGCAGGTCACGTCCGGTACATGAGGTAACCCAAGCAGAGAGTCAATCAGGTGATCGACAACCAGTGTCGGCGCGTCCATTTTTCTGCTGAATAGGTTGATCTGCCGATTCTCTTGCCATAATCGGTCCAGGAACTGCGCGAGCTGCATCAAGCATCTTGAATCCACACCCAAATGGAGTAGCTCAGCTCGATATTCTTCCATCAAATCGGCAAACATCACGTCTCACCTCAGCGCCACATCTTAACGGATTTCGGACTTGAGCGAACAGCCAACCATCACCTATGCTTTGGGTTCATGAACATGATACGACGGTATTTTGCATTGGAAGACCACAAGACCGGGGTTTGGACGGAGGTCCGTGCCGGCGTCACAACATTCTTGACCATGTCGTACATTCTCTTCGTAAATCCTCAGATCCTGAGTAAAGCCATCGATGTACCCAACGCCGTTGAAGTGCTTCTGGTCGTCACGGCCTTGGCATCGGCTGTGGGCACGATGATCATGGGTCTTTATGCTCGATTGCCGTTTGCACTCGCGCCCGGAATGGGGCTCAATGCCTACTTTGCCTACACCGTTGTTTTGGGACAGGGCATCCCCTGGCCAGTCGCGTTGGGTGCGGTGTTCATCAGCGGTTGCGTGTTCCTGGTTATTAGTGTTTCTGGTATTCGTGCAGCTATTGTGGCGGTCATTCCAAGCCACCTGAAGTGTGCCATTGCGGCAGGCATCGGTATCTTCCTGGCACTAATCGGCCTTCAGCACGGTGGATTCGTGGTTGACCATCCCGCAACACTGATATCAGTAGGTGACATGTCCGCACCGGGCCCCTTGCTGGCTCTTGCAGGACTGGCACTGACAGCCCTACTCTTGATGTATCGCGTTCCTGGTGCCGTCATTGTGGGTATAGCCGCCGTGTCACTGGTGGCAATCTTAAGCAATGCCCCTGTCTTCAACGGGACTGCATTTTCTGGATTTTCCAAGCCATTCTTTAGCTTGCCTGCCAATAGCGATGCAACCTGGATGGCACTAGACATCACTGCTGCATTGAGTTTGGGCATTGGCGCCATTGTATTTGTCTTTCTTTTTGTGGATTTTTTCGATACAGCTGGCACGTTGATTGGCCTTTCTCACAAAATCCCACAGCACATCTCGCCCTTAGCCATGAATAGAGCATTTACTGCTGATGCCTTGGCGACGATGTTCGGATCGCTTTTGGGGACCTCGACCACCACCAGCTACATTGAATCTGCGGCGGGTGTTGAAGAAGGTGGGCGAAGCGGATTGACCGCCGTCGTCACAGCTCTTTGCTTCCTCTTAGCCGTTGGCGCATGGCCCTTGGCAGCAGCCGTACCTACCGTAGCAACTGCACCCGCCCTGATCATCGTGGGTTGGCTTATGAGCAGTGTCATGAACAAGATTGATTGGCATGATATTCGAACTGGATTACCGGCATTCGTGACCATGCTCGGAATTCCGCTCACCTTTTCCATAGCCCAGGGCATTTCCTTTGGCATCCTGGCAGAATGCGGCCTGTGCCTTTTTGGCGGTCGACCAAAAGCCGCGCACCCGTTGCTTTATGCCATTGCCGTAGTACTGCTGCTCCGTGTCTTTTTTCTAGCAAGCGGCTGACGAAGCAAGATTGGATACGTATACTTAAGAGTGTGGTACATGAGAGGGGCAGCGCATGTACTCAGGGGGAACAAACCGTGAAACTGGCAGACAATATTCCCGTGGCATTTGTCGAATTCAAAAAGACGCCACAAGACACAATACGATCGGTCGTATCCGGCGAATTTTTCGTGGCGCAATCAGGACGCGCCTGGCGGCCACCTACCGACGTCTATGAAACCGAAACCAACCTTGTGGTACGAGTGGAAATACCCGGTGTCTTTGAAGACGCCTTCTCGGTGACCTTCCATAAGAACCACTTGAGAATCACGGGATCACGCACGGATTGCGTCCCCAAACGCACAGTCCACCAAATGGAAATCAACAACGGTCCCTTCGCTACAGATGTGTACATCGGCATTCCGGTAGCAAGGGACCAAATCCAAGCCCAGTACAAAGACGGCTTTTTGGTCGTCACGTTGCCTAAGAGCGAACAATAGTGGAGTTCCATAAGCATGGTTGATATTAATCTTGAAAAGAATCCTGAGGAGGATGGCAGCCACACCACTCAGGTGATGGACGATCTGCCCATTTTGCCATTGCGCAATGTGGTGGTTTACCCGCACATGGTGGTTCCGATCACCGTCGGTCAACCACGTTCGCTGAGACTGGTCGACAGCGCGGCCATTGGAGAACGGATGCTAGGCCTGGTCACCATGAAGGACCCAAATATTGATGAACCAGGGCCAGACCTGCTTTACGAAATAGGCACATGGGCGCGCATCATCAAATTGATCAAAGCTCCAGACGGAACGGTCCGAATGATCGTTCAGGGGGTCGAGCGTATCAAAGTTCAAAAATGGACCGCAGAGGAGCCGTTCCTTCGCGCCCGAGTAGAAACCATGCCCGACCATATGCCTGCATCGGATGATAATCAGGCCGAAGCCATGCGTCGCCATGTCTTGGAATTATTCGGACGATTGGCAGCGTCAAGTTCACGTATCCCGACGGAAGTGGCCAACGCGGCCATACAGTCCGAGGATCTTCGTCATTTTGTCTATCTTGTGGCTTCAAGCGTCCAGCTTGAACTCAATCAGGCACAGGACCTTTTGGAAATCGATGATGTAAAGGAGAAGCTAAGTCAACTTCAACAAATCATGTCCCGCGAAATAGAGGTACTAGAGCTGGGCAAGAAGATCCAGAGCGACGCGCGTTCGGAAATCGACAAAACACAACGAGAATACCTGCTACGCGAGCAACTAAAAGCCATCAAACGCGAACTCGGCGAAAGTGACGAGCAGCAAGTTAAGCTGGATGAGTACCGCTCAAAAATCGATCAGCTGGGCATGACAGAAGAAGCCAAACGCGAAGCGTTACGGGAATTAGGTCGCCTGGAGAAATTGCCAGAGGCCGCAGCTGAATACGGAGTGATTCAAACTTATTTGGACTGGTTGACCTCCTTGCCCTGGTCCAACAAGACCAAAGACACACTTGATCTGGCACACGCAAAGCAGGTACTGGACGAAGACCATTTCGACTTGGAAAAGATCAAGGAACGGTTACTTGAGTTTTTGGCAGTTCGTAAACTCAAGTCGGAACGCGGCAATACATCTCAATCTGAAGACCATATCCGTAAGCAGCGAGAGGGGGTTATTTTGTGTCTGGTGGGCCCACCGGGCGTCGGCAAGACCTCGCTGGGTCAATCCATAGCACGAGCGCTGGGCCGCAAGTTCATCCGCATCAGTTTGGGAGGGGTCCGCGACGAGGCGGAGATCCGTGGTCATCGGCGAACCTATATCGGTGCCATGCCAGGCAGATTCATACAAACCATTCGCCGGGCTGAAACCAAAAACCCAATCATTATGCTCGACGAGGTGGACAAGCTCTCCCATGATTGGCGTGGCGACCCTTCCTCTGCCTTGTTGGAGGTGTTGGACCCAGAACAGAACCGCGAGTTCCGCGACCACTACTTAGACGTGGCGTTTGACCTTTCCGAGGTTATGTTCATTGCCACAGCCAATGTGGCAGAGACGATACCACAACCGCTATTAGACCGCATGGAAGTGATCCAATTATCCGGATACACCGATTATGAGAAGTTACACATCGCAAAGGGTTACCTGATCCCGAGACAGGTGAGTGAGAATGGTTTGCGAACTGAGGAGGTAACTTTTGACGATGAAGCGCTCAATCGCATGATCAACGACTATACCCGAGAGGCCGGTGTCCGGAGCTTGGAACGTCAGATTGGTGCCGTTTGCCGTAAAGTAGCTGTTCGCATCGCCAAGGACGAGATCAGTCAGGCACAAGTTACGGAGTCGGACGTGACAGAATATTTGGGCAAGCCTCGTTTCTTTGCTGAAGTCGCCGAGCGAACCGCCACACCGGGCGTTGCAACAGGCTTGGCCTATACGCCAGCGGGTGGGGATATCTTATTCATCGAAGCCACAAGAATGGCCGGCAAGAAGGGATTAACCATCACTGGACAATTGGGCGATGTCATGAAGGAGTCGGCCCAGACCGCACTGAGTTATGTTCGCGCTAAAGCCGATCAGTGGGGCATTGATGCGGATTTCTTTGAATCCAGCGATATTCATATCCATGTGCCTGCTGGCGCAGTTCCGAAAGACGGACCCAGTGCGGGCGTCACCATTGCCACCGCGCTCACCAGCTTATTGACAGGACGGCCTGTACGAACTGACGTAGGCATGACCGGTGAAATCACACTCAGAGGAAAGGTCATGCCCGTGGGCGGCATAAAGGAGAAGATTCTCGCGGCTCATCGGGCGGGACTGAGAACCATTCTATTGCCGCAACGCAATGAAAAGGATTTGGAGGATTTACTCCCCGAGGTCAGGGACGCCATGACCTTCATCCTCGTGCAACATATCGATGAAGTAATCGAGGCGGCGCTTGAAAAGACTCAGAGTGCGTCGATCGCTTCTTCCACCGTTTCGTAGGTCTTGATGTAATTCTGTAATCCCGTCAATTTGAGCAGCTCATTGATTTTGTGGTTGGTGCGGGCCAGTACCAAACTTCCCTTGATCTCATCAAGGGCGGCATAACCACCGGCCAGTTGACCCATGCCAATACTGTCAATGTACTTGACCTTGGTCATGTCTAGAACGATTTTGGTTCGACCTCGACCCACCTGTTCCTCAAACATCTTGGAGAGCTGAATGTCGGAACCCAGCGTAATCATCCCATCCACCGTTACCACAGTAATGTCATCAATATCGTTCACATCAATATACATGTCCCACCCACAGAGCTGACTTTGCCGCTCACTTTACTTGCCGTTGTAGACGCTGTCAACTTTACACACTGCCTTTCAACGTCCGACGATCTCGCGGAAGTTACAGGGCTTATGCCGATTGTCTAATTGCTCCAGGATGATGGCATCCATAGCCAATCGGCACGCGGGCGTCGAGCCGGGCAACAAAAACACCAGCGTGTTGCCGCATAGTCCCGCATCGGCGCGGCTCTGGATCGTGGAGGAGCCGATTTCCTGATAACTGAGCATGCGAAAAAGTTCACCGAACCCGGGGATGTGTTTCTCGAAAAGTGGCTGAACCGCATCGGGGGTGACATCGCGTGCGCTAAATCCGGTGCCACCTGTTACGATGATGGCCGCACATTGGTCCTGTTGTACAAGGCTGAACACCGCATTGCGTATGGCAACCCGATCATCCTTCACAACCAACCGTTCGCCGATATGGTGACCCGCATTTCTCAGCTTTTCCTCAATGAGCTGACCTGACCGGTCGTCCTGCAAGGTCCGCGTGTCCGAAACTGTGACAATAGCGATGATGGCGGGCAAAAAGTCACCCGTCTGATGATCACGATTCATGCTGCACCCCCAATTCACGTCCCAAGATCAGGATGTCGTTCAAGTAGGCATTCCTTTTCTCGGCGGATGAATAGACATCATGTAGGAAGACATGATCCACTTGTTCAATCCCACAATAGCCGAACACGCCTTCCTTTTCTTTCAGGCGCATCGCGGACTCCAGTGCTTTTTGTGCCTGCGACTCACCCGAGTTGCCCAGTGTACACACCAATATGACACGTTGGATTCGCAGCAATCCCCGATCGCCCTGCGCATCAATCTGATAGGCAAAACCTTTGGAAAAAACGCGATCCACCCAGCCCTTGAGGATGGCCGGCATGTCATTCCACCAGACCGGATAGAACAACGCCAAAACATCAGTTTCATCAAGGCGGCTCTGGTAATTAAGGATCTCCTGAGAGAGGCTGCCACCCAGGAACTGATTAAAATCATCACCATGCATCACCGGATTGAAGGCGAGGGCATACAAATCGTAACTGACAATGTCCGAACACACACCGGAAGCACCTTTGAGAAATGACTTGAACAATTGGTGCACGTAGGATTCCTGATAGTGGCTGGCAACGACGGCTGTGATTTTCATAAGGGTCCTTTCATTATCCACCCACCAAATCCAATTCGGTGCGTAATCGGTGAGGTAATAGAGTCTGTAATTGGTGACAAAGCTCGGCCATGGACATGGTGACACCCAACCTCCGCAGCGACGTCACAAAGGATGCATGATCGCGACCCTCCCGATAATCAGGCTCACGGGGGGGATGCTGCAAATAGCGGCTCATGAGCCCATCTTCAGACGCCACAAGAAGTGATGCCTGATAAAGCAGCAGGGATTTGCGTCGAAAAATGGATGACCCAACCAGTTTTTGGGTACCCGTCGCGATGTCCGAAAGCCCGCGTTGCGCCAGATTTGGAACGCCCCACCGTTCCATGACATGCATCATCGCGCGGTTAATGGCAGCGAAATAGGAACCATTCTGAAAGGGTTGTTGGACGCCCGCCCTCACCGTGATCACGAGGACATGGGGCCCCAATAGAACCGTGCCCCCTCCGCCCCGCCTTTTAAAAACCGGTATCCCGTCGGCCTCCATGTGTTCGATGACAACTTCACGTTCCACCTTACCACTGGCACCCATGACAACCGCATAGCTGTCGGGACACGTCACAGCCAGCTCTATCATTCCGGTCTCGATGGGTCCCGTATCCTCAAGGTATGGTTCAACCTGCATGCCACCTCCAGAGACCGCAGATTCTAGCAAACATCGATTCGTTTAATGCGTAAGCCTGCTGTGCTAGATTGAGCACAAACGCGGTCGGGGAGCCGATAAAATGCTACAGGGTGCACAACAATTTATCTTCGATGATGGCCCATGCACGCTTGACGAAATAGACCGTGCCATCGAGGGTCTTGAGCTCGGCAAGCCTGAGCGGAGTTCATCCTTACTGATGGCCTGGCGATGTGGCACCAACCGCCAAAACATACTCCGGATGCGAGTTGCAGACCAATGGGGTTTGCCCACCATGCCTGTTCGCTTCGATCTGGGCCGCGAGCTCGCAGTGTTGGGAAACATGCGCATCGTTCGGCAGTTTGAGCCCAATTGGGCTTTAGTCGATGCACCCCATCTGACACCGGCACTGGAGCGCTGCAGCTACTTGAATTTGTCGTCGGGAACCTCGGCGACTCGCACCATCGCTTTCCCCACGCATGAGCAGTTATTTGAAAATGCTCGCAGTTGCAATGAAGCATTCGGCTTAAGCCATCGCCGATGGTACTGGTGCACCTTTCCGTTTTTTGCTCACGCCCATGAACTGATTTCAAAATCTATTGCGGCCGATATCCCCTTATTGAATTGCGCGCCGACGGCGGTCTCCAGAATCAACACCATCCTCAACGAACAACCGATTGAACTTCACATACTCACCACCCCTCACGTGGCAACAAGCTTCCTTAGTAAGCATTTGGATGTGGCAGATCCGTCAAGGATCCGGTTCGAGTTGGCTGGTGAATATGTCTCATTGGGTGTGGTCAATCGACTCCGCGCCAAGGGCTTCAAAGCCGCGGTCTCATGGGGATCTGCCGAAACGTCCGGAGTAGCAATGGCCGATCTCCATCCACAAGTAGCTGGAAGTATTGGCAAACCCTTACCACGCTACCAGGTAACGCCTGATCAAATATGTGATCGTGCCCCACTCACCATTGCGGGACCTGCAATACCCTCGTATCTATTCAGAAATCATCAACTCAATGCCACTCATGGTCATTTCGTTTCCAAAGATGAGGTTGGGTATGACGGACATAACCTCATTTTCCGCGGGCGAAGCGACAAGCAGATCAAGTTCAAGGGAACCTATATCAACGTTACAGAAGTTGAGAGTTGGGCCAAGAACTTTGATGAAGTAGACAATGCGTTTTTGACGGTGGAAGACACACCCAACCAAACCGAACTCCGACTCTACGTTCAATGTGAACAGAAATCGCTATGGCCAGAAATTGAAAGTGTCATCAAAAGCCGTATGTTCCAAACCTATGGAGGCATTCGAATACACGTATTGTCGCGTGTCGCATTAAGTCACACGCCAACCGGCAAACTAATCCGCGAGGCAAGCCAACAAACCCAGCCATTTCAGCCAAGTGGGGCCTGACAGCAAAAGCGGATGGTGGTAGGATAGTGCCGCAAATCAACACCTTGTCTGGAGGCAACAAAAAATGACTCATGTAGTGACATCCAACTGCGTAGATTGCAAGTTTACGGACTGCGTTCTGGTATGCCCGGTGGATTGCTTTTACGAATTGGATCGACAACTGATCATCGATCCGGACGAGTGTATTGACTGCTCTGCGTGTGTGGCGGAGTGCCCCGTTGAGGCCATTTATGCCGAAGACGAAGTGCCTGACGAACATGAAGCAGACATCGAATTCAACGCGTCCGAATGTGAACGCGTGAAGGATGCAAACCAACCTCCCATTACCGATCAGAAAGATCCTCTACCAACGGCAGAAGACAAGAAATCCAGTTTGGGATTCTAACTTTCCTTTTCGTCTAAATACGATCGGGGCAGGTCCAGCAGGTCTGGTCTGACATGAGCATGGCACCAGTCATCGGGTACCCGCCAGTACCAATGCTTCAGTTCGCGATGGATGGTGTCATGGGGCGCACCATCGAAATCATCGACATTTAAAACATCTCCATCGCAATTGGTGACTGCAAAGGGTTGTGGCCCAAGCTCGCCTGGCGCCATGACGGCGCGTCGTCCATCCTTCAATTCCACAAATGTGCCCAGTGGATACCGACCCATGAAACGCAAAAACCCCTGAAACAGGCCTTTGCTGAACTTATGCCCGGCCCACCGGCCCATGACGATCAAAGCTTCGTGCTGGGAGTACGTGGGGCGAATACGACGGGGCGTGGTCAGCCCGTCAAAACAGTCTGCGATTCGCAATACTTGAGATAGTGCTGTGGGTTCTGTTGTACCCGTAGGATAACCCCTTCCATTGGGTTGCTCATGATGCTCTTCGATCCACTGGACCATTTCATTATCCAGAACCGCTTCCCGCCAAGCGCTGACACGGGTATGGGCCGCAAGCAGTCGAGCCTGGCTATGGGTATAAGCACCGAACACATGTACCAAATCGTCGGGATGCCAATGTCCCAGGTCATGAATCAGTGCACAAAAAGAAAAATCATCGCGGCGCCGCCCCAGTTGGTGCACAGCATTCGTCCAGGCTCGGGCCAAAAGCATGACATTGATCCCGTGTCGCGGGGTCATCGCGTGACCGCTCTTAATTCGCGTCATGCAAACTGCCGCAACGGGATCCCGATCGATTTCTTCCCACACCCGCTTTAGCGATTCCTTGGTGCGGAGCTCGGCCAAACTCAGATGTCCTCTGATCAGTTGCAAAAAATCACGTTCAAGCGCGACGATTTCACGATTAAACCCATCAAGCCGGCCTGCGGCCATGAGCTTAGCTTTGGTTATCTTCGCGTTGCTTGGACTGAGCGAACTTGAAGATTCCGATCTTGGCGCTCACACCGAGTACGGTTCCAGCAATGCCAGGACTTGAAAAAAGAAATGCAACGACAATCAATGCCACAATGTGCAAAATGCTGTTGAAAGGGCGTAACGTCATCACAATTTCATAAAGGGCAGTTAACATGATTCGTCCTTAACGCATCAATTTCATCAAACCGCAGCCATTATAGGCGAGATTGGTGACTGGATCCACCCAAGATCCCGGGTGCCGGCTTCAAATTCGCGCTGCAATCTGGCCGCGACTTGCTTTAGACTGGATGCAAAGCGCCTAAATGATGTAAAACGGTGTAGATGTTGTTCAATCAACCCTAGATGCAAATGTTTGGAGGAGTTTAATCGCATGACTGTGCAGTGTTTTCTGTTTCCCGGACAGGGATCCCAGAAACTAGGAATGGGTAAGAGTTTCCACGAAGTTGACGAATTAGTTGAAGCCCTTTTTGATGAAGCTTCTGATATTGCCGGATTTGATGTTGCAGACCTGTGTTTCAACGGGCCTTTCGAAAAATTGACGGAAACTCGTTACCTGCAACCAGCTCTTGCAACTGTTATGTTAGGTTGCCTGACAGCCATGGAAGAATTCGACGTGATCCCCAACAATGTGGCGGGACACAGCTTAGGCGAGTATGTGGCTTTGGTCTCTGCGCGGGTCATTTCCCGCCGAGAATGCCTGAAACTTGTGACTGAACGCGGGAAGTTGATGCAGCGTGAGGCAGAAGCCCATCCGGGCACCATGTCTGCGGTCCTGCGTGTCGCTGAAGCTGAACTGCAATCCATCATTGATCAAGTCGCCGGCGAGGACGTGATTATTGCCAACTACAATACCCCGGAACAATTAGTGATCTCCGGGTCGATTGCCGGCGTCGAGAAAGTGGAAGGCGCGCTTAAGGAAAAAGGCATGCGATTTATTCGATTGGCGGTGTCCGGCGCATGGCATTCCCGTCTCATGAAGGGCGCTGAAGAGGAGTTCAATGCCATCATCGATGAAATCGATTTTGACGATGCCCGTATCCCCATCATGATGAACGTCACTGGAATGCCGGAAACGGAAGGTGCTGCCATTAAGGAATTGATGAAACGGCAGATGTGTTCAGGGGTTCGCTGGTATCAGGGCGTTCGTCAGGCCTGGCTGGGTGGTTCTCGTAAATTCACGGAACTCGGACCGAAAAGCACACTGATCAAAATGCTCAACGCCATTGTGCCCGATCCAACCGCATTGACGACCTACGTCATCGATTCACACATTGCGCTTAACAGCTTTGTCACGGAAGAGGACGACGAGCTCTAAACATTGCTCTACCAATACATCCTGAAACCCCTCCTTTTCCAATTGGATCCGGAGCGGGTGCATAATCTAGCAGCCTTCTTCCTATCACAGAAGTGGTTCCATCCGTTCCTTCGATGCGTGAATTGGCAACGCAAATGTCAAGGCATCGACTTGACGACATCACTTTGCGGCATCCCATTGAAGCATCCGATTTCACTAGCAGCCGGATTTGATAAGCACGCACACATGGTGAAGGGTTTGCACCAGTTGGGCTTTAGCGCCATCGAGATTGGCACAGTGACGCATTTGCCTCAAGAGGGCAACCCACAGCCGCGCTTGTTTCGCTTACCCAAGGATCAGGCACTGATCAACCGAATGGGATTCAACAATGGGGGCGCCCATGCGGTTGCCCGTCGATTACCCGTCGAAGGTGTGGTTCTAGGTGGCAACATCGGCAAGAGCAAAGTGGTCCCCTTGGAACAAGCTCGGGACGATTATCAACAAACGTTTCATGCCTTGCATCCGCATGTACAGTACTTTGTGGTCAACGTCAGCAGTCCCAACACACCCAATCTAAGGAAATTACAAGACAAGGCCCCCTTGACCGAGCTGATCATGGCATTGCAGTCCATCAATCGCCCCAAAAAACCGATACTGCTCAAAATCGCACCTGACCTCACCGATCCCCAACTGGATGACATCGTAGAAGTGGTGCAGGCCACCGACATGGATGGTGTGATAGCCACGAATACAACCATTGAGAGATCTGGCTTGAAGACTGACGCCCACAGAATTGAGGCCATAGGAGCGGGGGGACTGAGCGGTGCGCCGGTTAGGCAACGATCCACGGAAGTGATACGTCTACTTCGCGCGCAACTCCCAAACACGATCGATGTGGTGGGTGTCGGAGGTATCTTCACGGGCGAGGATGCATATGAGAAAATCTGTGCGGGGGCAAATGTCGTACAAATCTATACGGGCTTTATCTACCGAGGTCCAGCGACGGTCATAAAGATCCTCAATGAGCTCGAAACATGCCTGAAGCGCGACGGACACACAAGCCTCCGCCAGGCAGTCGGTAGTCGTACTCAAGCCCTTTAAGCAAAGCAAGGAGACCACATGAACCGCAAAGACGTCTACATCACCGCCAACCCCACGCCAAACCCGGAATCGCTGAAATTCATCATCGATCGGCAAATCGTTGACGGCGAACCCATCACCCTTTCGTCAAGTGCGGAAGCTCAAGGCAGCCCTCTTGCCGAGAAATTATTTGCCTTGGGTCACATTGACCATTTGTTTGCATTTCAGAATTTCATCACCATTACCAAAACCGCAGGGACTGTAGTTTGGCAAGATTTCGCCCGACAAATTGGACAGACCATTCGCGAACATATTCAATCGGGAGATCCACATTTCAACGTTGAACAAGAAGCCGAATCGACCTCTTCCGATCCCAAAATAAGACTGATCAAGGAAGTACTCGACGAAATCAGACCCTCGGTTGCCATGGACGGTGGCAACATCGTATTTGCGGGTTTTCAGGACGGAATCGTCCAGGTCTTTATGCAAGGTGCGTGCAGTGGATGCCCAAGCTCCACCATTACGTTGAAGGCCGGTATCGAACAAAGACTCCGCCAGGTCTTACCTGACATTAAAGGCGTGGTTGCGATCTAGTGTCTCCGAGTCTGATGCGGATACGCCGCAATGAACAGACCTCGGATCCACACACGCGCATCTTGCGCCTGGATCTGCCCACATGGACCCATTTCAAACCAGGCCAATGGATGAGCGTTAAGCACCATGGGATCGCGCGTTCCTACTCCCTGTTAACCCGAGAAGCGGATGCCATTTGCGTCGACCAGGTATCTGAAGGTGTACTTTCGCCCATCCTTTGCCAGTCCAAAGAGGGAGACGTGTTTGAGGTAGCGGGTCCCTATGGCGCGTTTACCCTTCCAGAGCCCATGCCGCGCAACTTGCTACTGATTGGGTGCTACACGGGGATGACACCCATCCACTGCCTCAGCCAACATTTGCGACACACAGACACATCATTCACGGCCAAAATCCTCGATTTCCACGAACACAACACCTGGCCCATTGAAGACCTAATCACCGAGAACATCCTTGGCGACCCACGTTTCTCCTATGTCCGTCACACCCATCATTGTGAGCAGATCCAGCCGCTCCTCAGCGATCGGCCCTATGTCATGGCTGCGGGGCGCACGCATTTCGTCAAATCAGTTCAAGCATTATTGAAATCTGCTGGTTATGTTCGAAGCCAATACGCTCTGGAACGGTTCGGCTAACCTCGAATATAGGTGTATGTAGTGTCGCGCCTGTTTCCGTGACGCTCTACTCTACCTGCCCGCAACAGTTCTTTGATCCTGATGTTCCATGTAGATGCCGAAATACCCGTTGACTTGATGATTTCAGCTTTCTTGAGGGGACGCCTAGCCTGCTCGAGACATTTCAGAATTCGATCACGTGAATCTTTGGCCGACATCCGTGTCGATGACAAACTTGTCTTTGGACGCTTGAAATTCAAGGCCAAGCTCTTGGTACCGCGAACCTGGCGGATGGTGATGCTCATGCCTTCGCGTTCGGCGACATGATAAAAGGAGCGCTTGACGCGGCTAGCCTTCTCGCCGTCCTCCAAGTCAAAAAATATGTTGTTGTCTTTTGCAGCGCGTTGCGCTTCCTGTAAAACGCCCAATATCTGACGATACTCCAGGTCACTGACAACAGTCTTTGATTTCGGCTCGGTTCGCAACCTGCCCATCTCGTCTCCCAATTGAATCGGATCCTCGATTTACAACAATAAATGTTCACTATCTCAATGTCAATAATTTGAATGGAAACTAAGTATAAAAAACAGACCCAACGACCCAACTCCAATAACAATGAAGCCAAACAAAAAGCGGCTTACCATCAGTAACATTCCTTAACAGACAACACACAAAACTTGTTCATTTACATATATTTAGAAAAACTCGCTGCCGATAACGCACAATCCATTTCATCCGTGAGTCTCAAAATTGATCCATGTTCCGAGCTCGGGATAACAGCTCATTGAACGCCAATTTTTGGTCTGCAAACCCGCTCATTGAGATACTATAATTAGTGCATTAATATTACTAACACACATCATATTGTGGTGCACCCTTCGCGAAACGTCGATTTCACGCATTTTGCGCCTAACTCCAGGTTGGCATGCAGGCTTGGTTCATGATAAGTAGGGTTGTTGGAGGAATCGTTGAATACTTATCAAGTGATCGCCCTACTGATTACACTCACAGCTACATTCGCTTATCTGAATCATCGTTTCCTAAAGTTGGCCCCCACCATTGGCATAATGGTGTTGTCTTTGGTGCATGCAATTGCCCTGCTCTTACTGGGTGTAGTCGGTGTGGATATCCATCAGCAGGCCAGCGAATTGCTCGCGCGCATTAATTTTGCCGATGTCTTGATGAATGGCATGCTGGGGTTCTTGCTGTTTGCTGGTGCCCTCCACGTGAATCTTGAAGATCTGTACCGACAGAAGTGGCCCGTTTCGATTCTAGCCACACTGGGAGTCGTGGCGTCCACTTTTTTGGTTGGCGGATGTGTATACCTGCTCTCGCAGGCCATCCAACTGAACCTAACCATGCCGCAGTGCCTTGTTTTTGGTGCATTAATTTCCCCTACCGATCCAATTGCGGTCATCGGCGCTTTGAAAAGTGCCAAAACCCCAAAATCACTCGAAACCAAAATCATCGGCGAGTCTTTGTTCAACGATGGCATCGGTGTCGTCGTATTTGTCGTCATCCTAACGGCAGCCACCTCGAGCGAGCCCCTGTCCACCTCAGGCATTGCAACCCTCCTTTTCAAAGAAGCCATCGGGGGCATTATCCTGGGATTGGCAGTTGGGGGCGCCGGCTTTTATCTACTCAAGGTCACTGACGACTATCAGGTCGAGATTCTGGTCACACTTGCCATGGTTGCCGGCGGCTACGCACTTGCGCAGTCCCTCCACACTTCCGGACCCTTAGCTGTCGTTGTCGCGGGACTTCTGGTGGGCAACCACGGGCGTAGACTGGCCATGTCTGACAAGACCAGGGAGCATCTGGATACGTTTTGGCTATTGATCGACGAGATCCTGAATGCCGTGTTGTTCGTCTTGATCGGACTGGAAGTCTTGATCTTGACGTTTAGCAGCAAGCTCATCGTCGCTGGATTTGCAGCTGTTTTCATCGCGCTCCTGGCGCGTTTCCTGACCATTAGCAGTGCCACTGCCATCCTACGTCGTTTTCACAATTTCTCCCCTCACGCCGCCAAGATCATGACCTGGAGCGGCTTACGAGGAGGCATCTCCGTGGCACTGGCACTATCCATACCCGAACATGCTGGACGACACACCATACTTGGCTTGACTTATGTGGTAGTGGTCTTTTCGATCGTCGTTCAAGGATTGACGCTCGCCCCCATGGTCAAGAAGTTGCTAAGCACAAAGACATGAGCCACGTCACGCCTTACTAAAGCGCAGGGAGATATAATGGGTCCAAACCCCGGAGGATTTATGCGTTGGATGTACCTGATCTGGTTTTCCTGGGCAGGCCTGTCTGGCGAGACGTTCCTACTTGGTCCTGGCTCTAACGTTCGTATTGTGAACGGTCAGCCATTCGACCAAACTGTGTTGGTTCGCAGCTTGGATCAAAGCGGAGCCACCGTCGCCCAAACGAGCTACAGCGTTCCGTCGGGGTCCGTGGCTCAAATCACGCTTGAGGCACCTCCGGTCGCGTTGCAGATTATTGCTCAGGGCGAAGTGGCCGCAGCTTCAATCGTCAATCACCAAGGCATGTTGGATGTGCGCCAGAATCAGGCTGCACATAATTTGCCATTGCTTATCCCGCACATTGCCGAGAACCTCAGTTTCTGGGACACGCACACTGAAATCCTGTCTGCGGCAGGTCTTTCCGATGTGGTCATCAAGTCCCCGCAACGGATAACCGTCACCGACATATCATCCAATCTACAGTCTGTCTCTATCGATCTGGAATCGCTATTCTCAGAGACGCCCACCCCTGGCAGCGGTTGGGGTGTCATGCGAGCCCGTGATGCGGAGCTCGTGTCTTTGTTGGCGTTTCAAACAGCGGACGGAAAGACGGGAACGTCGTTACCTCTCCCCTTACAACGATCGAACCTGCTCATCCTGCCTCACGTACCCTCCGATCGAGCGACATGGTGGTCGGGATTGGCTCTGGTCAATTCCAACCAGACATCGGCCAACGTTCGAGCTACGGTATACGCCCAAGGCCAGGTGGTCACCACGCGTTCGTTACAGATTCAACCTCAGAGTAAACAGGTCGGCTTGATTGATGACCTATTGACGCCTGCGATTCCACTGCAGTCCGATTGGATTTTGTTCGAAAGTAATGTGCCCTTGGCGGGTTTCGAATTGTTTGGCACGCGAAATGGCGAGACGCTTACCGGGCTTGCACTCGGTTATAAATTCCATAAGCACGTGGCATTCAGTCATACGGCACCTAGTGGGTGGTGGAGTGGATTAGCGCTGCTCAATCCAGGTCCCGCTGCCATCCAAATCAGGGTCCGAGCCAACCGTGATAGTGGGCCTATGATTGACCAAACAGTCATCGACTTAGGTCCCAACGAAAAAAAGACCATTCTTCCGGAACAGGTATTTGGTCTCTCCCGGGGCGATGCCTGGCTTGAACTCGAAAGTGACTATGGCTTTATCAGTTTCCAGTTGTATGGCGATCAAGCCCAGGAGTTACTTGCCACATTCACACCATCTTCCCTTCGTGCGCAGACCATTGATTTGGCCACACCTGTTCCCAGCGTAGATATGGCAGAGAATCTGTCCGCAGCGACTAGTGACGTCAAAGACTTGGATGGCGATGGCGACGACGAGCTCGCCATACTGACCAACGAGACCCTCAGCGTCGTCGATTGGCAACCCGGTCCAACCTTGACCTCTTCACCCCACACGGATTTCGACTATGTCAATGAGACCAGCGTCCCTCCGAACCTATTCCTGGAAGATCTGGATGGCGATGGTCTGTCTGAAGTGATGGTTCTAACGAGAGAAATGACTCTGGCCACCCTTGACGCTGAACATCACCCCACAAGGCTCCAACCAGCACGCCCAGAGGTGGCTGACGATCCGGTCATACGCGATTTTGCCGACGTTAACAACGACGGCATGTTGGACATCCTGACACACAGACGGTTGTTCAAGTCTCAATTGGGTCTGACGAATTTCTATTTCTGGAACACCTTCCCCTATATGTTCGCCAATACCGGCAGAGGTAGCCTGTTTCTCGATCTAAATCAAGATCCTAATATCGACATCCTCACCGTACTATTTGACAGCGTCTTTGCGGTACTTACCAACAAACTGGACGTGGATCCGGACCCCATCTACACGCCTCAACAGTTTCAGGACATCATTGCCATATATCGAGGCGATTTTAATGGCGACCAAAAAGAAGACATCATGTCGCTTCTGGCCGAGACACACGAATCGGCGACCGCTACTGCTATGGATATTTCCACGTATCGGGAAGACGGTGCTGACACCATTGCTCAATTTCCGCTGTTAATCGAGTGGGGCCTCAACGAACTGGTACCCGTGAATCGCAATAATCGGCAATTATTTGGACAGGAGATTGACAATTTCACACGCTACTGGGACGTGGATCTCGACCAAGGGTTGCAGGTCGCTGAGTCCCGAGCTTGGCGGGGACATGACGCAGACGTCAATGGAGATGGCTTACTGGACCTTGTCGCTCCAAGTGGCGTTTTGCTAGGGGAACCAAACAATCACTGGGATCAGCCAGCACTACCGATCCTGCTGCGGCGTACCACCTCGGACGTGATTACCGCATTTCAGGATGACTACGATGATGATGCCCAGATGGAAGTACTTACCATGCGTCGCACCGGCTCATCCTCATTTTTGAGTGTTGATTTGTGGGAGTACCAAACCGATGGAAGATCGTGGGAACCACAACACCTGCTTGAGGCCAATGTGGTTGGCACCTCCTTGATCGATTTGTCTGATATGGACGGCGATGGCGATTTGGACCTCGTGTTCATTGGTTTTGGGATTCGTTATTTCCCCTGGGAGGAAAGTGGCTTTTCAGCCAACCCGATTTTCCTTCACACGCCCGATCGCGTGGCTGTGGGTCCTGCAAGGTTTTCGGAGATTAACGGAAACCACACCAAAGACTTGATCGCTGAAAACCCAGACGGCTCCAATCGAGTGCGAATCATTTATGACGTCTACGGGGAAAATCCTGTCACAGAGGACCTATCGATTTATGTCCCACTTGCACAACTAGAGCTGGTCGATGCGGACCGCGATGGCGATTTGGATATCAAAGTTGACAGTCCCAGTCGCGGGCGGTTCATCTTGCAGCGAGCGGGTGAGCAATGGCAGCGTCGTGACTTTAACTTCAACATGGATCACTACGAGCTGGTGGATTTTTCAGGTGATGGCATACTTGACACATTGGCCTATGTCACGAGTCCAGACAAGAACACGCAGTACCTGCGGTTCCTCAAACATCGAGGCGACTTCACGTATTACACAGCCTTCACCCTGGAGTTACCCCCACAAACGCACTACACGGCACTTGCGGCCATGGACGTGAACGGCGACGGTAGGCAGGACATCCTCGCCCTCGGAACCACTGAAACAGCCACCAGTCAGTACCTCGATATTTGGGAAAGTCGCTACACGGACCCCTTGGAAGAAATTCCGTTTGCCAGACTGCAACGCCTTGAGTGGCGTCATGCTGCTGGATCGTTTGATTTGGTCGACTTTGATTACGATGGTTTTCAAGATCTTCAATTTTGGGTAGATTATCATTTCCTGTGGTATCGAGCCCGCACCAGTTACTTTCCGTATTACGGTGTCAATCCATACCCCTGGCCCACCTCTAATTGAAGGAAACCGGAATGACCGATTGGGATCGAGAAGAAGCCACCTCGCATTACAAAATTGAAGAGTGGGGATTGGGTTACTTCACCGTTAATGAGGCGGGGAATTTGTGTGTTAGCCCTTCCAAAGACGCACCCTACAAGGTTGACCTGAAACTGCTGGTCGACGAACTACGGGCGCGAAAGGTACAACCGCCCATCCTCATTCGCGTGTTGGACATACTCAAAGACCGCATCAATGAAATTGCCAATTGCTTCAAGAAAGCCATCGACGACTATGAGTATTCAGGCACGTACTATCCGCTTTATCCCATCAAAGTGAATCAGCAGCGTCATGTTGTGGAGGCCATGCTTGAATACGGACGACCCCACGGGTTGGGTCTGGAAGCAGGGTCTAAAGCAGAACTCCTTGCTGTGCTGGCACTTACAGAGGATCCCTCCATTCCCATTGTATGTAACGGATACAAGGATAACGAATTCGTCGAGTTGGTCGGTATGGCGCATAAGATGGGCAAATTTATTTTCCCAGTCATTGAAAAATACTCTGAACTCGAATCGTTCATCCGCTATTACAAAGAAACAGGTACCATGCCCAACCTCGGTATTCGGATCAAACTCAACACCAGAGGGTCTGGACAGTGGGCCAAAACGGGTGGGGACGATTCGAAGTTTGGCCTGCGCATTCCAGAAGTTGTGGATGCAATCGAAAGACTAAAGCAAGAAAATCTATTGAGCCATCTCAAGTTACTTCACTTTCATATCGGCAGTCAGGTCACGCAAATCACGGTCATCAAACAAGCTATTAACGAAGCGGGCCGGGTGTTTGTGGAGATGTCAAAGATGGGTGCCGAACTTGCTTACCTCGATGTGGGCGGTGGACTTGGTGTGGATTATGATGGCTCAACGCGAGATACCTTCTCCACGATCAATTACACCATCCAGGAATATGCGAATGACGTCGTTTATCGCGTTCAACAACTGTGCCTGGAAAACAAGATCCCTTGCCCAACAATATTCTCCGAATCAGGGCGATATCTAACCGCACACTATTCGATGTTGATCACTAATATCGCGACAACCGGGGTCGTATACGATCCATCGCGCGAGGACACACCCGTATCCAGCAGTGCCAGCTCTTTGAACGAACTTCAGGAATTGGTGAACTCCATCAACGAATCCAACTATCTGGAGTGTTATCACGATGCCCTCCAATACCGAACGGACCTGATGAACCTGTTCCATTTGGGGTACCTCAGCCTCACGGAGCGTGCTGCCATGGAGTCCACGTTTAACCGTTTGATGGACAACGTCATTCATTACTCCCATCGCGCCGATCAAGAGCCCGTGGAACTGATGGACCTGGACCGTGGTCCGATTGACACCTATTTTGCGAATTTCTCGTTGTTCCAATCGTTGCCGGACGCATGGGCCATCAACCAAGTCTTTCCCATCGTGCCCATTCACAGATTGAACGAGCGACCCGAACGACGGGCAGTGCTTGTGGATTTGACCTGTGACTCGGACGGTATCATTCGAGAATACATTGGCGACGATGACGAAAATCCGTTCGTGAAGCTCCATGCCGTCAATCCGAACGAGCCCTACTACGTAGGCATCTTCATGATCGGCGCCTACCAAGAGACACTTGGCGAGCTACACAATTTGTTTGGCGACACCCATGCCATTCAAATTGACATACAAGGTGAAAACCAGTACCGCATTGCCAGCTTCATCAAGGGTGACACGGTCAATGACGTCTTGGGATATGTTTCATACAGCCATAAAGACCTTATTCACCGTATGCGACATCAAATTGAGAAGGCCGTAGAAAGCCGCATGCTCACCTTGGATGAGTCAGCCCTTCTGATGGATCAATATGAACAAGGGATGTACGGTTACACCTACTTCGAAGATTGATGTTCCAGCAACCAAGCTTCGAGACGCGGTAATCGCTGCATGTCGATATATACCGACTTAACATGAGCTATCGCGGCGTCCAAAATGCCACCTGGTCCGATGTGCTCGGCGATCCATTCCAGATAGGCCTCATAGTGTTCGCATGCCCGGTCATAAGAGCCGCGGCCCTTCAACGCATCCGCGAGATCAGAATGAATGTAGCTCCGAGGAATATTCAATTGTTCGCCGAATTTGTCATGTAAAGACAGAGACTGCTCGAATCGATCGATCGCTTTATCCCACTGCTTCAAATAGGAAAACACCCTACCTGTGAGCATGGCTGAACCGCATAGGTAGAATTCGTACTCGCTTCGTGAACTGTGAATTTGGTATACACGATCAGCCAATTCCCTAGCCTCTTCCGCTTCACCCCGGCGAAGGAGACTAAACGCGAGGTTCATTTTGAAATTGACTAGCATGAGGTTGTCTGGTGGCAGAATTTGATCGCCCACAGCAATCAATCGACGATAGGTCTGAAGCGCCGCATCTTGTTCATCCAGTTGTGAATGAGCAATAGCCAAATCGTTTAATGCAAAAAGCATCGAAACATGATCATCACCGAGCGATCCTGAATAGATATTGACAGCCTGTTCGAGGAGGGTTTTCGCCGCCTGCGGTCGCTGCGCCATGGTGTCTATTTTCGCCGCGGTCACCAGGTAGTCAGCATAAAGAGGATGTTCGTCTCCAAATAGAGCGGATAAAACAGGTTCGCTTTGCGATGCCAGCGCCTCCGCTTCGTCCACTTTCCCCAACACCGCCTTGATCAAGCCCAATGAGAGTTTGTCCATGACCGTTAGAATGTGGTCATGTCCGAAATCGCGAACGGAAATTTCGACCAATTCTGTCATGGCGGTCTCCGCCGAAGCCAACTCACCCCTTTCAACTTGGGCATTGATTTCCGATCGCCGTAACACATGTCGCCTGGTTTCTATTGTGGGACCCGTTTTCCCCTCCAACAGCTTTTGGGCAGCCTTAATCGCATCCACCATTCGGTCCGTATCAAAAACCGCCATGTAGTGCGTCATCAATTCAATATACAACTCGGATTTGAGCTTGAATTCGCTGTCGGGCATCAGTTGGATTGCTTCCCTTAAGCGCGACTCTGAGCGGGCATAATCACCTTCTGCACGGGCAGTAACGCCCTCAATCCCCTTCAATTGTGCGCGAATGATATCTGTCATCAGATGGTGTCTCTCCGCAACCTCTGCGACGCGTTGTGCCGACAACTTGGACTCCTCCAAATTGCTCTGAGCCAAGTTCAGTCGAGCCAGAAGGATGTTCAGTTCGATTTCAGCCTCTGGATGGAGACCCTTGGGTTCAGATGCCGAACGCGACGCTTCGCGCAACAGTTGTTTCACGGTGACCGCGCGACTGTTGGGATTCAGCGGGTCCACACCGTTGAATATGTTGGACAGGAATTGTGTCACCTGTTCGGAACGCTCACGTTCGGCCAGAATCACCGCATTTCGCGCCCGCATCTCAAGACCAAACTGAAGAGATCCCACAGCCAACATCAAGAGCAGGATCGCGATCAAAGACGCACTGATCACCGCTAATCGGTGTCTGCGGATGTACTTTCGCACCCGGTACCAGGTGCTGTCGCTTCGCGCCTTCACAGGAAAGCCATCCAAAAAACACTGAATATCGTCTCGCATGTCTGCCACCGAGCCGTAGCGCAATTTCGGTTCCTTGCGGAGCGCCGTATTGACAACAGCATCCAAATCACCGCGCAGTTGACTTGACTGCTTGCCACCAGTCACTTCACTAGGCCTTCTAGGAGACTCATGCAAAATCATCTGGTCTATTTCGGCCAGCGATTTCGACGAGAAATCGAAGGCCTTGACTCCGGTTAGGACCTCGTAAAGCAGCAAGCCCAACCCATAGATGTCTGTGGCCGTGGAAACAGGTTCGCAGGCGTATTGTTCCGGACTCGCATATTGGGGCGTCATCATGGCAACCCCTTCTCTCGTTTCAATGGCTGAGACCAATTCGAAGTTGGGAGCTGCTCGATCGAGGATCTTGGCAATACCAAAGTCGAGCAGTTTCAACACCCCCTCATGGGTGACCAACACATTGCCTGGCTTCAAGTCGCGATGCACAATCAAATGTTGGTGCGCAAAAGAAACCGCATCGCACAACTGTAGAAAAAGGATGAGCCGCTCTCGCGTATTCAACTGGTGACCTTCCACAAAGTCAGTCAACGAATCGCCTTCCACATATTCCATCACCAGGAATGGCGCACCCTCTGTAGTCACGCCACCATCCACCAATCGAGCAATATTGGGATGACTCAGTCTGGCTAGAATCTGGCGTTCCATTCGGAAACGATGGACCATATCTTCAGAGGCCAGTCCAATGCGAATCAGCTTAATGGCAACCCGCTGTTGAAACTGGCCATCGGCACGTTCGGCTTCGTAGACCACACCCATACCGCCTTGACCCAAGACTCGAATCAAGCGGTAGGGACCCAGTTGGGATTCACCCACAGCCGTTCCTTCACCAAAAGGCAAGTTGCCGGTGATTAACTGGCTCTTTTTTTCCGCATCTACGAGTTCGGCCAGATCCCGCGCCAAATCTGCATCGGCTTCGCGAATTTGTTGGATCAGGGCTTCCCGCGCCGGTTCCGGCTCATCCATGATGCGATCAAAATGCGCCTTCAATTGTTGCCAATAGTCGCGATCCATGGATCACCCCAATGTAAAGACGAGCCGGCACCTCATCGCGGTCTTTAGAAGATCGTCATGATCTCCTGCAACGATTTTCTATGAATGTCGGGAACACATGCGTCCTCGGCGGGATAACCGACAGGCATCAGCAGGATCGGCACCTCGTTCTTCGGCCGATCGAGAATCTCGTTCAAGAAAGCCATCGGATTAGGTGTGTGCGTGAGCGTGGCCAATCCCGCGTTGTGCAGTGCGGCAATCAACATGCCTGAAGCGATACCCACCGATTCATTGACGTAGTAATTCTTCTTTCGATCACCGTCAACCAGGCGGTAGTTTTCCTTAAACACGACGATCAAGGCTGGCGCAATGTCCAAATACGCTTTGACATGATCGGTCCCGAATATTTCCAGATCTTCCAGCCAGTCGTCTGGAAAGCGCCCTGAATAGTTGATTCGCTCTTCATGTTCCGCAGCTTCGCGAATCTGATGTTTGATCACCGCGTCCTTGACCACACAAAAGTGCCAAGGCTGCTTGTGTGCCCCCGAAGGTGCCGTTCCAGCCGTCAGGATTGCGCGTTCAAGGACACCTTCGGGAATGGGGTCCGGCGCAAATTGACGAACTGTACGTCGTCGGTTCATCAACTCATAAAAGGTGTCAGCTCGTTGTTGCATCGCTGCAGGTGCGAGGCGCTCAAGCGCATAGGGAATCATCGTCTGTTTCATAGTCAAACTCCTTGCTTCCTGCAGACCGCGATTGTAACAAAAAATGGGCTCCGCTCGCAGATGCCTTTGAGGGAGCCCTAACGTTTTGACCAACATGGTTTCCCTGTTGGAGGAGGAGTTTGGTCAAAATCGGGGATTTGAGCAACGCGAGTAATCGGGACGTTTACCCGCGCACTCTTACTAACAATGTAATTCCTTTTTTTATTTCCGACAAATGAGCCAGCGGTCGCATCAAAAGGCGATAAACGGCAACGCCCGCAAAACACGCTCGCCCAACAGCTTAAGAGAAAGCAAAGCATGACCTGCTGCTTCGCCTAAGGGCAACTCGTCGGAAAAAACCGAAACGGCCTCCTTGGCCGCTAGCGCCACATACGACGCCACGTCGTCAGCAGCATGCTCCAAGTGGGATACCAGTTTCTCTTCTTCACCGGTATGCACCCAAAGCGAATGCGTCACAGGATCACCATACACCATGATGTGCATGACTTCGGTGTCCCTAATCTCAATCATAGGCCTGGGACCATCGGGACTCATCAGTGGCGATTCAGACACTGAAAAACGTTCATGATCGTTCCACAACCGCAATTCCAAGCCGCCGATACCCGAAACGGCAGCGGCAATTTTTTCGAGTTCTCCCTTGGGATACAAAGTACCGTGACCTTCAGGGCACACCCACACGTGGAAAAGCTTGTAGGTCTTCGCATCAAGCGTCGCTTCACATTCTGGGCAGATCTTCAAAGCCTCATCCATGTGCTAAGCCTCCTACTAACCAACATAGCCAACATTGACCATACGAGCAAGCCCACTTGACCTGGCCATCTCAAACCCATACATTGGCGGCTATGTGTGGCATCGCGGGGATCATTTCAGCGGAACCGATAGAAGGTGATCGGGTGTTGTCCATGCTCCGCGCCATTCCCTATCGTGGACCTGATAATCTTAGTATCAAACATTACAGCATATCCACTCACCTCCACCTCACGATCGGTCAGGTACGACTGGCTATTCTTGACCCGACCCCAGATGCCAACCAGCCATTCGACATCCAATCAGGGCACAGCCTTACCTTTAACGGCGAGTTTTATAACTTTCGTGATGTCCGGCGTGAGCTCGAAGCGGGCGGCACGCAGTTCCACACGCAAAGCGACACGGAAGTCGCCACTCACCTCCTAGCGGGTGGCGATATCCAGGCGCTCAACCAGTTGGAAGGTATGTTTGCAGGCGTGTTTGCCGATCCCATTCGGAGACAAATCACACTGTTTCGCGATCGAATGGGGAAAAAACCACTGTATATGTACCCCACAGAGAACATGGTGTTCTTTGCCTCGGAAGCCAAAGCGATTCTCGCAGCCATCGACCAATATCCCGAACTGGACCAGACCTCCATCGAAGCCTTTTTTCTTCTGTCCTATATTCCCGATGACCGATCGGCCTTTATCAACATGAATCAGTTGGCCCCGGGTCATGCGATGACCTGGCACTCCATGGAAATGCCATCCCCTGTTCGTTGGTATCACCCCAAACCACAGGAACCCACTCTTGAGGCATTGAAACCGTTGTTTTTGGACGCAGTAAAGAAACGCATGATCAGCGACGTGCCACTGGGCGCATTTCTGTCGGGAGGACTCGACTCGTCACTGGTCGTAGCTGCCATGGCGGAGCTTTCAGAACAACCGGTGCACACATTCTCGGTCCGTTTTCAGGGTCCCCAAGCTCTGGATGAATCTCCCTATGCGCGCCTCGTGGCGTCCCATTTTGGGACTAGGCATGAGGAAATCACATTGGACGAGACCGAACTCACAAATCTGGTCCCTCTAGTTTTGAACCATTTCGACGAGCCATTTGGTGACTCGTCTGCAGTGCCCAGTTTCCTGGTGTCTCGAGAGGCTCGACGCCATTTCACCGTTGCATTGTCTGGTGATGGCGCAGACGAAGTGTTTGCCGGATACCGCAAGTACCTCGGAGAACACTACATCCACAAGCTGGGCCCCTACTTTCTCAGGAAGTGGGTTTGGCGGCCGTTGGCCAACTTACTACCTAGCGGACGAACCAGTGGCGTGCTGGAACGGGCACGTCGCATGCAACGGTTGCTTCGAGGCGACGCACCTACGCCCGCAGAACGCCATGTCAATTGGATGGACATGTCGCCCATTCCGTGTGAACAGCTACTACAAGCCCCGTTCCAGTCGGGTCGCAAGCGTTGGCAATCGCAATTGGTCGCACGCATACCAAAATCCGCGACATTGAACGACCTCCTCCGATTTGACCAATCTCTGGTCTTGGTTCACGACATGTTTGTCAAAGTCGACCGCATGAGCATGAAGGCCAGTCTTGAGGTTCGCAGCCCTTTTGTCGACCATCGCCTTGTCGAGTGGGCCAATTCACTGAAGCCCGATCAAAAGCTAAAAGGCACCATGCGAAAGCGCGTATTGGTCGAACAACTGGGTCACATGTTGCCACCCCAAATACTCCACCGTCCCAAGTCGGGTTTTGAAATGCCGATTGGCGCCTGGCTGAGGACATCCTTAAAATCCTGGGCCTATCATCAGTTGTTCGAGCAAGATGACACCCAAGAATGGGTTTATCGAGACCATCTCAAACGAATCTGGCAGAGCCATCAATCGGGTCGCGGGGATTTCACCGAACCGCTTTGGTACCACCTCGTATTCGCGACCTGGTACCAACGCTATCAACGGCGGCTCTTGCACAAGGTGACCTAATGGAGACACTTCGCGTTCTGCGCATTCAGTCCCGTATTTGTATTGGAGGCCCTGCCCTGAACTCGATTTACCTCAGTGCCCATCTTGGAGAGCCGTTCCAAACCATATTGGTTGGAGGTCGATTGGAATCTGGTGAGTCGACCCTTGAACCCCTAGCACATGATCTGGGCGTGCCCATCAAAATACTCGATGATATGGGCAGACGCGTGAGTTGGCTGGACGACTGGCGCGCATTCCGAACCTTAATAAAAATCATCCGTCTTTATCGACCGCACATCGTGCATACGCATACCGCCAAAGCTGGCGCGTTGGGGCGACTGGCCGCCTTCTTTTGTCGGGTACCCATTCGCGTACACACATTTCACGGCCATGTGTTTGAAGGCTATTTTTCCCGTTGGGGAAATCTTGCCGTTCGATGGGCGGAACGAGGGTTGGCGCTCATATCCACAGCTATTGTTGCCATTTCACCGCGTCAACAAGACGATCTGATACGGCGGTTTCGAATCACATCGCATCGTAAGTGTCACGTGATCCGCCTGGGTTTTAAGCTGAAAGATCTTTCAAAGGGTCGACCAGGCGTTTTTCGCCAACAATTGGGCATCCCCGAAGCGGCGCGATTTGCGGCTATCATTGCTCGCCTGGTCCCTGTGAAGAATCACAGTCTTTTGCTGGAGTCTTTGTCAATCTGGCTCAAGCAATCCGACATCTCGCCCGATCAATTTCGTTTGGCTATTATCGGCGATGGCGAACTCAGAGCAACACTGGAAGAGCAGTGTCGCGCACTCAATCTCGAGGCATGGGTAACTTTTACCGGTTGGCAAACAAATATGGCGGATATCTATGCAGATATCGACCTGAATGTGTTGGTTTCTCGCAATGAGGGCACACCTGTCACCCTAATCGAAGGCCTGGCCGCAGGTGTGCCACTGATCACCACCGACGTAGGTGGCGTACGCGATATCGTGGAGCCCGACCAGGGCATTGTTATTGATCCTCAATCGAAACCTGAAACATTGGCTGAAGCACTGAAACAATGGTGGCTATCACCCTCACCACGACTTTCACCCGAGGCTCAATTACGAATTCGCAATCAATTCAGTGTGGAACGGCTCGTAAACGACATGGAAGCGCTTTACCGTTCACTGCTTTAATCGTGTTACAAATAGGCATTAAACTCCCCAGGCGATCACATGCCAAACATCGCACGTATCCGAGCCCTTTCCTACAACATGCACAAAGGCCTATCCACCAGTGGTAGGCGCAATGTGCTGCAAGACATGAAACAGGCGATTTCCGAGGTGCATGCAGACTTGGTGTTTCTTCAAGAAGTACGTGGACTCGATCGCCAATCCACTCACAGTTCACAGTTCGAATACCTGGCCGACTCCATATGGCATCACTATGCTTATGGCAAAAACGCAGTCACCGACCGCGGCCATTACGGCAATGCGATCTTAAGTAAATACCCCTTTGTATCTTGGGAGAACGTGGATATTTCAACCAACATCCTCGAGCGCCGAGGCATGCTGCATGGGGTCATTCACATACCGGACACACCGATCCACGTCCACTTGATCTGCCTTCATCTAAACCTGTTGGAAGGCGGCCGAAACAAACAAATCGATCGCATGTGTGAACGTATCGAAATGGTCGTGCCCCACGATCAACCACTTATCATCGGCGGCGACTTTAACGACTGGCGCCTCAAAATATCAGAGGCCTTGTACGAACGGTTGGGAGTCAAGGAAGCACACGTCAACATCCACGATGACCATGCGCGGACATTTCCCAGTTGGATGCCCATACTAAAGCTGGACCGCGTCTACTGCCGAGGGTTTCAGATCAAACGGGCTGAGTCTCTCAGCGGTCAGCCCTGGCGAACCCTTTCCGACCATGCCGCATATTTGGCTGAGTTGGAACTCAAAATGTCATCTTTGTGTCACGTTTGAGTCAATTCCGCGACCTAATTTGCACATGTCGGGTCCACCCGAAGATCTTCTGAGCGCGTCATGAGTATTATGCCTACCGAAACCCTTCAGGTCCTGATTATTGAAGATGACTGGTCACAGTCCAATTTACTGGCCGCCTTTCTCGAAACTCGGCAGTATCAGGTGCATCAGGTGCCCACAGCCAAAGAGGCACTCGACTGTGACTTCGCACCACACTTCATCCTGTTGGACTTGAATCTGCCTGACATCGATGGTTTGAGACTCTCGCCACTACTTCGCGAGCGTTTTCCCAGCGCGTTCATCGTCATGCTCACCGCTCGTCAAGAAGAGATCGATCGCATCGTAGGTCTGGAATCCGGTGCCGACGACTACATCACAAAACCCTATTCGCTCCGTGAAGTCGACGCGCGCATGCGAGCAATCATTCGGCGCCATCAACGAACACATGAAAAAAGTCGTAACCAGGGTGGTCTCACCTTAGAACCTGACCGATGCTGTGCTCATTATCATGGCAAGCAGACCGAATTCACCGCTCAGGAGTTTCGCGTGCTCGAAACGCTGGTCCACGCACCACGTCGTATTCTCAGCAGAAATCAACTGATGGACCAGGCTTGGGACGAGGGTCTGTTCATCACCGATCGCGCCGTCGATGCGATGGTGGCGCGCATACGAAAAAAGCTGCGGCACGCATTCGACCGCGAGTTCTTATTTACCAAACATGGGTTGGGTTATGGATACGATCCAGAAGCCTGATCTCGTCTATGAATTCAAACGTCGCCACAGAATCATTGCACTGTTCATCGGCTGGGGCGCATCGCTCATACTGGTTTTTGTCTTCTTCGCCGTGTTGCGAAACTTGGTAATTGCGGAGCTGGAGAAAGTTCGCGACTCCGTACTTTCGTGTCTAGCCGAGGAATCGGACGAACAAACGCTCAAGGACTATATCAGGCATCTTCACGGCTATTACCTCGCTGTCGAGACACCCCAAGGAAGTTACACATCTGACAATTTCTCGATTGAGAAAGACCTTCAACAGCGGATCCAAAACCAACATGGCCAGGCTTCGAGGATCTTGAGGGTGAACGGTTACTTGAAGATCGGCCTGTTTTTCGAAAACGGGGCCACGAGAATGCTGGTCGTGCGAGCCGACAATCCGGTGATGTACTACATCATGATGGCTCTCATCGTTTTGAGTGTCTGCGCCATCTTGCTCTTTTTTGTCACCAAAGGCCAACGATACCTGATGGCTCCGGTCATGACTGAAATCAAACTCTTCAAAGAACTGGACCGCGCCAAGGAACGCTTCTTTGCCTCAATTTTTCACGAGCTGGGAACGCCGCTCACCAGTCTGATGTCGCGTTTAGAGTCTGAAATCAGTGTTTTGCCAGAGGGAGCGCGAAAACGAACGCTTGAATTGGCCTACCTGGATGCGCAACGTATCTCGCGAACCACCAGCGACCAGCTTCAACGGTCACGCTACGAGGCTGGCACATTTACGCTAAATCTGGAACGTGTAGATGCCGACGAGCTGTTCGAAATCGTAGCCATCCGTCTGGAGATCTTATTGAGGCATCACAACAACTCCCTTATCTGCGAAAACAATCTGAACAAATCCTTTCTGGCAGACCGATGGAAACTAGAGCAGGCACTTGTAAATCTGGTAACCAACGCCATTAAATATGGACCTGAAGGACCCATCGCGCTCGCCGCTTTGTGGCTAAACAATGAAGTCTGGTTGGAAGTAAAGGACCAAGGTAGTGGATTCGATCCAAGCCAGGCGGACATCTGGATCCAACCATTCAGAAACCGAAACCAAAATACTCATTCAAAGCTGGAAAGCACGGGTCTTGGGCTATACCTGGTGGATCGCATCGCCAACGCCCACGGTGGGAAACTGATCTTCCAACGCACGAAATCCGGATTCATTGCTCGGTTGACGCTCCCCCAAAACTAGACCCGCCAAATTTTCCACCATAGTCATAACGGCATAATCAAGCCATCTTCTGGTACCGAGCGGGGTCGGCTTGGCGCTTAGGTAACCCATATGCCCGCCCCTTGACTCTACATGCAATCGAACCGATTTTCCCAGGGTTGCCTGGTGATAGGAGTGGACAGGCACCATTGGGTCGTCTGCGGATGTCAACATGAGCGTGGGCGTGGTGATCGCCGCCAAATGCGGCCCTGCTGAACAGGTCTGATAGTAGTCGTCCCTGTCCGCGAACCCGCCGGCTGGAGCGGTATACAGATCATCAAATCGTTGTAAAGTCATATTCCACGGAAGCTTGTAAGGCGGCGCGCCCAGACCATCTAATTCACGCTCTCGCACGGTACGCTTGCACAGCCTCGCAAAACGGAAGTCGTAAAGTCTATTCTCACGAGCCAAGAGTCGGTCAGAACACAAAGCCAAATCAATGGGCGCATTCACGCTTATAGCGGCATCTGGGAACGCCACACCGCCTCTACCCACAAGCAACAAGAGAGCATTCCCACTCAATGAGAAGCCAACTGCTATATGTTTCTTATCAGGCCACTGCTTACGGGCAAATGCCACTACATGCCCCAAATCACCAGATCGCCCTGAATGATACGGAAGACGCGCTTTGCCACGACCTGCCCCACAGCCACGATGGTTGCCCCGCAATACCGAATAGCCCGCACGGGTCAGCCAACGGGTGGCGCGCAACACATAACCGGACTGTGCATGTCCACATAAGCCATGCCACAGATGCACCATCACGGGCCGCTTACCGGCATGCACCAAAACCGTCAGCCGATCTCCGTCTGGAAGGGAAACATCTATTTGGTCGTCAGCGTGGGGACCCCGAGAGGGCAAGGTATTACCCAACAAGGTCTGACCATGAGGGCCTGCGCATATGGCCGGGGGTACAAGAGGCGCCAATAGTGGGAACTCAATCATGTGCAAACCATATATGTGAATACGTCTCAAGGCAATGCGAATGCTAAGATACGCGAAACCTGTGCCGAGAGGTGAAGACCATGGTAGACGCAATCTTATGGCGTGGCACTCACTTGGATCTACTGGACCAAAGAATCCTACCTTTTGAAGAGCAGTTCATCCACTGCCACACCGCACAAGACACGGCGACGGCTATTAGAGACATGGTGGTACGAGGTGCACCGGCTATCGGTGTGACGGCTGCCTATGGCATGGTCTTGGCCCTAAAACAGAACCACGGCGAGGCGTCCTTTCGGCACGCATGTGAGGTGCTAGCTGCCTCCAGACCTACGGCCGTCAACCTATTTGACGCCATCGAGCTCATGCAGCGAGAAGTGACCCCTTTACTCGGCACAGACCAAGCCATCGATCATGCGGAACAGGTTGCCCTCAAATACCACCGAGATGACCTGGAAAAAAACAAGGCTATCGGTAGACACGGCGCGAGTTTCCTCAGCGGCCCACGACGCGTGCTCACCCATTGCAACACAGGATCCTTAGCCACAGCGGGCTGGGGCACCGCATTGGGAATCGTGCGGCAATTGCACGCAGAGCATCGGCTGGTGGAGGTCGTCGCCGATGAAACGCGGCCTTATCTCCAAGGTGCGCGGCTCACGGTATGGGAATGTGCAAAGGATGGGATTCCTCACCGATTGGTGACCGATGGCATGGGTGGCTACTTGATGACGCATAAGATGGTCGATTGCGTCATTGTAGGTGCAGACCGCATAGCCGCCAACGGAGACGCAGCCAATAAAATCGGTACTTTCATGCTGGCTATGGCAGCCAAACACCACGGAATTCCATTCGTGGTGGCTGCTCCCACAACCACCATTGACCGCAATACTCCAGACGGGTCAGGAATTCCAATTGAACAACGACCTGAAAAGGAAGTGACGCATGCGAGAAACGAGCAGCTAACGTGTGATCGCACTCTCGTGTATAACCCAGCGTTTGACGTAACGCCCGCATCACTGATCTCGGCCATTGTTACTGAAGACGGTGTCCACCAATACCCCTACCGGTTCGGCGGTTGAAGTGGCCCGGTCCCTTGGTAGAGGGCCGTTTTGTTCACCGCTACAAGCGGTTTTTTGCAGACTTTGAGTGTGACGATGGCTCTATCATAACCGCCCACTGTGCCAACACCGGAAGCATGGCCACCTGCCAGAAAGTGGGTGCTCGGTGCTGGTTGACCCACCATCCGGGTGGCACGCGTAAGTTGAAATACAGCTGGCAAGCCATTGAAATGGGCGATGGCTGGGTAGGCATTCACACGGGATCTGCCAATACCCTGGTCGCAGAGGCGATTCAAAGCGGACTCGTTCCCCAGTTGCCGAAACCGGACACCTTGGCACGCGAAGTGAAATTGAACGACAAAACCCGACTTGACCTGCGCCTGGACTACGGCGCACAAAAGGTCTTTGTTGAGGTCAAGAACGTCACGTTGGACCTCGGACAGGGGTTGGCCGCTTTCCCAGATACTGTGACCCGTCGAGGATTGAAGCATCTACAGGAGCTGGCAGAACTCGTACAAAGCGGTCACCGAGCAGTGCTCTTTTTCTGCGTCCAACGATGTGGTGCCACGAAGGTAAGCCCAGCCTGGCAACACGACCCTGACTACGCCGAGACACTTGTTCGGGTAGCAGAGGCAGGCGTCGAAATCCTTGCCTGGCGCGCTGAGATCGACCGCCAAGGCGTGCGCCTGAAGCAACCCCTTCCCGTGGTTCTTGACCCTCCCTTTGGTTCGTGCTAATTTCTCGCCTTACGTGCCGATGTGGTGAAATTGGTAGACGCACTGGATTCAAAATCCAGCGGGGGCGACCCCATCTCGGTTCGAGTCCGAGCATCGGCACCACGCCATCCATCCGCAACCAAACCGAGGGGGGTTTGGCGGATACACAAACCTGCGCGACGACATTGTCGCCTTATCATGAGATGGCGTAATTTTCGGTCCGTGATAACATGGCGCGAGGTCATCCGTGCTGCTTGTATTCATGTCTTGGACCCTTTTATGTCCGCTTCAGGAGTCGTCCTTCCAACAATCTATGGATGACCTAAAACGCATGGTGAATCGAGAGCCAGAATCAGCCATCCAATTGGGGAAGCAACTGCTGGAAACATGCAAACAGAACGGGGACAGGCACAACCAAGCCCATGTTGAGTTCCGCATGGCAAGCGCCTTTTTGCGAGTGAGTGATTTCGATGCGGCGATGAATCACATCCAAAGTTGCAGATCCCTGCTCGCCGAAGAACCTCAAGTCACCTTAACCATAGGCTGCGCCACTTTGGAAGGGACCATTCATGCCACCCAGCACCGCTATCCTCAAGCCCTTGAAGCGTATCTGGTAGGCATTGAATTCGCCAAACGGAATCAACTTCCCGAGAACGAGGCCGACCTGCTCTCGAATATGGCCATCGTTTATCGCCGCATGGGTGACTATGCCATGGCACTTTCCACCAATCTCGCCAGTCTCGAGATCCGGGAAACCATTGATGACCCCATGGGTCTGGCCAACACATTAAACAACATCAGCAGTGTGTATTACGACCTCGGCAACTTACAGGAAGCATATGTCTATCTTGAACGGTCACTGGACGTGAAACGGGGCATTGAAGACCCCCGTGCACTTTCGATTGCATTGAATAATCTCGGAACCGTAGCCCTGGAACTGGGACAGTTGGACCGCGCTCGCGATTTACTCACTGAGTCTTTGGCGCTCAAGCGTGTTCTGGGCAACAAGGACGCCACCGCAACTACGTTGAATGCGTTGGCGCAAGTTCACATCAAATTGCATGAATTGGATCGAGCTCGTGAACTATTGGACGAAGCGGGCGTTTTGTCAGCGGAACTCAATGACCCGTCCATCAATACCGACCGAAACTCGGCCGAAAGCATGTGGTTTCGAGCCAATGGCCAGATGGATCAGGCTCTTTCTCACGCGGTGGCAGCCGTTGATTTAGCACGACCCCTTGGAAACAAGAAACGTCTTTCAGACACGTTGATGGCTTTGTCCCATGTACTGTCAGAATCGGGTCAACATGACAAAGCACTTGAAGTGTACCGTGAAGCCCATGACCAGTACGTCGATGCCTTCGACGAACAGACTCGTTTGCAAACGGCGGACCTTCAAAGTCGAATCGAAGCCAATCAAAAGACGCGTCAGCTTAACGAGCTGAAACACGACCATCAGATTCAGGAATTGGAACTCAACCGCAAAGTATGGGTCCGCAATGCATGGATCACCGGATTGGTGAGCCTATTGCTCTTTGTCTGGGCGATCTATTTGGTCCGGTCACGGCACAATCAACGTCAAGTCAATCAACAACTGGAACGACGGGTAGCCGAGCGAACGGCAGATCTGCAAGCCAAGACTCAGGCGTTGGCAAACATGCAACATCAACTGACAGAGGCAGCCCACCATGCCGGTATGGCTGAACTTGCTATGGGCGTTTTGCATCACATTGGCAATGCACTGAACCAAGTGAATACCTCCGCAGGTGTCCTATTGGAACAGCTTCATGATGTTCGGTCCTTGGAGCTCCTGGACAACATAGCCGTAGCACTTAAAGAAAACCAACATAATCTCGACCAGTTCCTCAGCGAAAAACCGGCCTTTCCCTCGGCCCTGACGCGCATGGCGGAACAGCTACGTGATCGCAACCATGGCCTTGTACAGGAAGTGGTCCAACTTCGGGAGGGGTTGGTGGAAGTGAATGCCATGGTTCACGACCAGGAAATACACGCCAACGTGCAATGGGCCACGGAAACCCTACCCGTGAGCGTTTTGATCCACGACACCATGAACAGTCATCGCCACATGATGGCTGCCCACGATATTGACTTGAGGATTCAGGGTGATTCGGAAGCTACCGTAGCCATTCAAAAGCTTCGAGTGCAACGCGCTCTTTTCGGTTTGCTGCAACACATCGTCGGATACACGGGTCAAATCCAAGGTGAGCGCTGGCTGCAGGTGTCCTTTCGTCACAATTCAGACCAGTTACTTATCGACTTTCAACATCCATGTGACCAACTCAACCAAGATCAAATCGATCAGTGGTTCCATCAAAATGCAAGCTCAGACAAGCAGCTTGGGCTCCACAACTGTGCCACGCTTTTGGTTGAGATGAACGGGGCCATCGCTGCAAGCCTCGATAGCGGACGTGTTCATTATGCCGTTCAGGTCCCTATCAAAGTGACAACCAAGGAGCAAAAGTATGTGTAGTGGTTTGTTGATCATGGTCCTGGCAACATTGCCATTGACACAAACCGGAGATCCCAGTGATGGGATGGCAACCGGTGTGACAAAACCTTACTATTTTGCCGTCTTGACGTCCGATTATGACCTCGCTGTTGACTGGTACCTAACCACATTCGGCCTGGAAAAGATCGACCAAATGCAAGCGGATGACAAGAGTTGGCGAATCGCCAATCTTCGCAACGCAGACCTGTGGATCGAAATCATTTGGCTCCAGTCGGCAGCACCAGCCCAACGCGATCACGGCCTGTTCAAGGTGGGCTTCTTTGTGCCAGACCTGGCATCCATCGCAAGTCGGTTGGGAAACACCATGGACGAACCACCCCGAATCATTGAGGATCCGGCACACAAGGTGCGGTTTATCCAACTCAAAGACCCAGATGGGAATATCATCCAGATCTTTGAGTCAGAACAAGAGCCGTAACGGCCCGTTTCAGATTAACTGTGGTCTCACGTTCACTGAATCGTGGTGACGGCACGCAAACTAGCTGTTTACGATCGGCACGTCGTCCAGCCACACGAGCACATATCGGCCCATGAGCGCACGTCAGTTGCCAGGCATGGAGAGATGCAAATGCGCGCCATGAGAGGTAATCAATAAGGCACCGCCATTATCTTGTGACGAGCTGAAGACAGATTTATGATGGGCATATGCAGATCATCAGAGCAGCCAATGCGAGTGATATCTCACAAATCCAGAGCCTGTTGGCTGAAAATCGGTTGCCCATTCAATTAACATCGCTTGATGGGTTTTGTGTGGCTACAGATGAGGTGGGACTGATCGGTGTTGCCGGCGTAGATGTGTGCGGGAACTATGCACTGCTTCGATCTGTGGTTGCTGTTCCCCGAGTGCGCGGCACTGGGCTTGGCAAACAATTGGTAGACAATCGGGAAGATTGGGCCCGCGAACAGGGGCTCGCCTCACTTTACTTGCTCACCACGACCGCAGAAACCTTCTTTTCCCGACTAGGCTATGCAGTCTTTCCACGCGAAAAGGCACCCAAACCCATTCGAGATACCGAGGAATTCCGCGACTTATGTCCTGCCAGCGCGACATTTATGGCTAAATCCCTCAAGCCTTGATGTTTCAGCCCGAAGAATTGATACGTCAGTCCAAAGTCAAAACCCACTATTGGCGGTCGGCGCATAAAGGACTTAATTTATAGGTAACCATTGCCTTTTCCTCGATTCGTGATTCAGCTCACGACAATTTGACGCCATCGAAGGCAGGTTAATAAGAGTCGAGGAGGTACCTTGAAAACGAATGTGGTGATTGTTTTTTGCTGTCTTTATGCGTCCAGTCAAAATCATGACTTGATTTTCCCTCCTACCCCGCCCACTAGTTTTGAATTGACGTTGGATGAACGAGCGGGCATCGCCCGAGTGAATGAAGTGGTGCAGGGGGGCGTGCCACTTCCACGGACGCTGAACTTGACGGACACCAGCAATCTCGCAATCACCACTTTAGGAGGTACACCCGTTGCTGCAGCCTTTGAGATTCTTGGGAGGTGGGACCGTCCCTTGTCCGATACATCAGCACCCATCCAATGGTTGCTGATCTCATTCATCGCTGATTGTCCTGCGATGTCATCGACTACCTACCTCCTGATCACCAATGGAACCGTCGTCAATCCAGCTCCCAGTACACCTATCTCACTTTCGACGGTCTTGACGGGTCCAGACATCACCCAAGTCATTGTGGATACCGGGCCGTCCATATTCAGAATCGGCAATACCGCAGGCCTGTTCGACAGCGTGGAAGCAAATGCAACGTCGCTGCTCACGTCTAGCGACTTGACTGCAACCGTTCTCGACGAGGACATGCTCGGCAGCCAAATCTACGGTCATGGTACCGTCGATGAAATACTCATTGAACGAACCAACGACCTCACCGCAACCGTCGTCGTTCGCGGACGCTATACCATGCCCCCACGGGGCGACAGTCCTTCCGGCCAACTTCTATGCGAACGACAATACACGTTTCTCAGTGGCTCTCCCACCACACTCGTGAGACAGGTTATTTCATGGGCCGGTTCCTACTGCGATTTGCAAAATGAGTGGCCGTACATCGAGTGTGATTTCAATGGCACCAGCTACGACACCATCAATGGTATTCGGTTGGACCTCGTTAGAAATCAATTGGCACCTTCTTTCACGGTGACCAACGCCATCTGCCGCGCAAATTCAGGAACAGCCACACGCACCGAACCAGTTGGCGGTACATTTGCCGTGCAGCAACTCCGTCGGCCGGACCGATTCACAAACCGAGCCTACACGTTCGACTCACCCCTCGGCGGCACTGAGAACGGCGAAGCTGCCGATCGAGCCTACATGGCAGCCTTCGGTCCGGATTTCGCCATGGCCGTCGCTTTCAATCAGATGCACTTTTTCGAGCCCCAACGCCTTGCCTTCCAGCCTAGTGGTACCTTGGATGTAGACTTGGTGTCCGAACCTATTTGGATCTCAGGTCGTCAGGGCTTTTACACAGAATTCGCGTTTAGTGCGTTTGCTACGTCCTCCTTTCCAGCCAGTCAAACCACGATCGAGCAACTCACATGGTCTCGCCTCAACCAGCCTTTGCGGCCCTGGCCGAGCGCGAGGTGGTTTGCATCGTCCAATGCTGTTGAGCCCTTCCCCTGGTTGACCCTCAATGGGCCACTCGCGCAATACGACGTCATTATGGATCGGGTGATGACCAACTCCCGCAACAACATTGCCTACAAGGGCCTGTTTGGCATGATGACTTACGGCTCCTACCCGAGGTATTGGGCCGATTCCGTGCGCACCGACGAATTAGATTGTGCGGACCCTACCCCAGGCGAGGATTGGGACAATGCATTCTGGTGTGGCGCATGGACGGATTATCACAACACGATCGCAGCAGTTCCCATGTGGGTCATGCGTTCCGGTGACACGGAATGGCTCGACGAACTGGCCTTTCCTGGGGCGAAACGCATGCTCTACACACAAGTCATGCAATGCGATGACGGCGACGGCTGGTTCTATTGTGGGCAGGCACCCGCCGGTTATGGCGGTTATCGATCAGATTTCAACAGTTCCCACGCTTATTGGGACAACTTGATACTCTACTACTGGTTGACAGGCGATCAGTCGGTCATCCGTACCATTCAAGGGGGCGCAAGCAATATGCAGGCGTTCTTGTGCGCCAGCCGCCCAGGCAGTGCTTGCGGTCCGGAAGATACCATCCAAGACTATTGGGCCCAACTCACGGGACGTTCAACCTCTCAGTGGTACCGCGCATTTCGCTTTCTCGGCCTCGCTTCAGATGATCCAACCTTTCTCGAAGACTGGCATGCCAACCTTGCACGTGCGTTAACGCAACATTACGTCGAGCAGCAGTGGTGGGACGACGGCTTCAATTACGGTTTTTGGTTGGTCGGTGACCAAGGTGCTGCCCCTTACTTCTGCCCGCCTTGGCGAGACCCTAGCAACCCAGGCGACAACCCCAATCGGCGCTATTGGACCGATCAGCTGTGGATGTCATGTCTTTATGACTTGCAGAATGTGTACACCTTGAAGCAGGACACGCTGAATGCAGCTGTAGGTGTACCCCTGATCAATCCGAGTCAGGTGATTGCAGCGACTGCACGCATGCAGACGCGATTTGCTGCCACCTTGGCGGGGGCCGCGGGAGATCCCACTGGGGATTGGCCCAACACTTTGTGGCTCTTGTTTGATGAAACAAATCGGATTGGAGGCTTGGCCATGGAGCCCTGCTCCACCGGTCACATACCGGACAACGCCAGTTGCATCAACCGGTTCCCTCCTACCGCTACCAGCCTACCTCCCCTGGACACCACCGCCCCCTGCGTTGAGTTCTTAAATGGCGGGGGCGACCCACTGCTCTATGACACGGGAAAAGCCTCACTGACAGGTAACTTGGTTCGTGGTGGTCTTATTGCCGAAGACACCAATGTCATCGACATGGGCCGAACTATGACCGAGTACGCCCTGGACATCATATGGAATCAAGTAGATGGCCAAGGCGGCGGTTCGCAGACAATTGGCTCACCTTATGGCATGTGCCTGGGTAAGTTGATGGGCGAGTATCTGGCACGGTTACATTCCGCAGTTGCATTGTTAGCCGCATATGACGCCGGGACCACCAACTGTGCTTACCCTTCTGTAGCCGGTTCCAATGCTGTCGATTGTGTCGACTTGTATGCCATGAGGCCATGGTGGCGGGACGCGATCAGCGCACATCCAATGGCTCAGGATCTCAATGGGAATGGCTTGCTGGATATGATTGAGTTAGTCGCGGTCAGCAACTGTGCACTGAACTGTCCGTGAGTTGCTTTTCTTGACATCTCCCGGTGGTGCCAACAGAATGGTGCTAATTAACCTACCAAAACACGGAGCAGCCCATGAAAGTGTCGTTCATCAAGCCACCAATAGGCGGCATTTTAGGACTGGAAATGCTCACTTTCGTGGAGCCGTTAGGCATGGAATGTGTCGCTGGTGCACTTGAACCGAACGGCCACGAATGTCGTATCTACGATCTGCGATTGGAGGGCGAAGAAGATGGCCTCCAGAAATGCATCGCTTTTGAACCCGATGTCGTGGGACTTCAGTGTAATTTCACCACGGAACGCAGGCGTACTTTGCGACTGGCTCAGCGCATTCGAGACAGTCTACCTGATGCCACGATTGTGGTCGGTGGCCACGACGCATCCCGTGACCCGAAGTGGTTTGAACGCGACACAATCGATGTCATCGCGGTAGGCGACGGTGAAGAAGTCATGCCTGCCTTTATGGACGCGTTGGAGGGCGGCGGTTACGACCACGTACCCGGCATCGTGATCAATACCAAGCAAGGTCAAAAGACGACGTGTGGTTCACCGGGCCGATCCAACCTGGATGAACTCCCTCTGCCCGCTCGCCACTTGATCAAGGACTATGCGCCCCACTACTACATCAACTTCCGCAAACCGCTGGCACTCATGGAAACGGCTCGCGGCTGTCCATATCGTTGCAATTTTTGTTCGGTCTGGAAGTTCCACGAGAAGACTTTTCGTGAAAAGTCACCCGAACGGGTGGTCGAGGAGCTCAAGACCATTGACGCACCCAACATTTTCATAACCGATGACATATTCTGGTTGGACGTCCATCGAGGTCGCGAAATGGCGCGCCTTATCAAGGCCGCGGGCATCAAGAAATATTTCACCGTGCAAACGCGCACCGACATCATTTGTCGGCACCCTGACTTGATCGAAGAGTGGAAGGATTGTGGCAACCTGGCCATTTTCCTGGGTCTCGAAAAAGTAGACGACGAAGGGCTCAAATCGGTCAACAAAAACAATAAGGCCATCAATAATGAACGCGCGATCGCCATCCTCAAGGAACTGGATGTAGGATTTACGTGCAATTTCATTGTCGACCCAGCATGGGAGCGTAAGGACTTTGCACAACTGCGTAAATGGGTCGATGAACACGGCACTTACAACAGTGGGTTCTCGGTCCTCACGCCTCTGCCCGGCACTGACCTGTGGGGTGAGGTCTCGGATCAGGTCACAACCGACGATTGGGAGCTATTTGATATCGTCCATTCTGTTTTGCCCACGAAACTAGGTCTAAAAGACTTCTATGAAGAATACTCTCGTTTGTGGGACTGGTCACTTCAGGTTCGCTACAAACACCGAGGCAAAATGAAAACCTATTTAGCCATGGTCATGGCCATCGCGACAGGCAGGGTTTCCTTGAATGCCATACGCAAAGGCATGAATATGGCCCGAGTTTTCAGTAACCCTGACACATTCATGGCGGGTCACTCGGCGTAGCGCCAAGAGGTCAGGTCCGCATGGTCAGGGGCTGAAATTTCAATTCGTTTCAGAATTTTGGGTAGGTAGAGGGTGTTGTAGCGTAGACGGGTCAGGTAATTGGGATTGTCAGGATCGCCATTCCAACAATGTTCTTCGCGATCACCGTAGGCCACCTCACCTTCGTACTTCGGTTGGTCCAAGCGTTCCAGAACAGCTTCAGTCAAATACACCGCATTGTTCAAGTAGTAGTTGTCCATGTCGCCCACATAAATGTGCAATTTACCTCTTAGCCTTTCGCCGATCACTTTCCAGTCACGTTGAATGATGTGTGTTAAATCGTAGTGGTCTCGCCAATAAGCGGCCACTTCAGGATCAATGTCACCGGTTTCTTTGTTCCAGATAGGTTTCGGATAACCATCGTCATTCATGGGCGAGTATGTAGCCTCCCAAATGTCGAATTGGCCCCCAGACCGGCTGTGATCACCCAACACCCATTCCAGTTGGTTTTGATCGCGTATCGAAGCAGAAACATGTCCCAAACAGTCGCGATGGCCGGGTCTCGGTACCTTCTTAAAGGTCCCTTCGTAGAAATAGGCGTTCTTGTCTTCATACAGATTGATCGTCATAAAAGCGCGGAAATCAATGGGGTCAGGACAGGCGATGAATGCGCCATTAAACTCGTCCGGATAGAAGACCTGAGTAGCCATAGCCTCCCATCCGCCCGTCGAACCACCATAAAGGAATCTGGCCCAACCTTCACCGATTCCACGAAACATCTTTTCCACATGCGGAATCAATTCGTAAACAATGGCATCGCCATAAGGGCCTTGACAAGCCGAATTCACAGCATAGGAATCGTCATAGTACGGGGTTGGGTGCTGTATTTCCATAACTAGGAAACGTGGGAATTCAGCAGACGTCCATTGATTAAAGAATCGGTAGCTCTCTTCTTGAATGATCTTGTTATACCCGTGGATCCCAAATCGTTCTGAGTAATCTGCTTTCAGGTCTGGGTCCGGCGGAACCGACCTAAGTCCCCATGGGCTCGCTGGAAAATGACCATGAAACACCATCAATGGGAATTTGGTGTCTGGATGCGCATCAAAGCCATGAGGAATCAACACCCAGGCCGCGAGAGACACATCTTCGCCCCAAAACTTGCTCAGCCGTTCACTCCGAATCTTCACGTACTTGTGGTACCGCGTCTCTTGCGGCGGCGAAATGGGCTCGATTTCTCGATCTAGCTTGATGGTGACCGTTGGGTCCGACAGATCTAGACGGATCGGCTCATTGTAGATATTGCCCGGTTTGCTGTGCCACTGCTGGCCTTCACCACGGTCCGGCGGTAGCCACACCTGTTTGCCGTTCTCGAGTTTGAATAGATGGTACCGATTCAATAGCACCTGTACGTTGTAGGTTCCCAAAGGAACATCCGACAATTCGGCGATCGGGTAGCCAGGCGCGTGGGGATCAAATATGAGGGGACTCCCGTCCCAGTCGCTGACATTCATTCCAAATATGAGCTGGGCGTTCAATCCGTCAGTGATTTGAAAGCGCGGATCCTCACTAAAATCCTGAGAAAGCATAAGCAGTAGCCGACCAGTTTGAGGCGTCTTTAGTGAGTGCGTGATTTCAAACTCCGGCCCCGAACCAAGCATTAACATCCACAGGAGCAACATGTGGACCTCCTCAATTCCTCAGTGTTTGCTCACGATTCCATCATGACCAAGTGCACAAAACAACCCATCATGGACCAAATTCCAACAGAAGGACAACACCATGCCTGCCTGGTCAAACAGCATCGTCAAACTAACATCCATGTGCATCATCATTCTGATCCTCTTGATACCCGTCGCACTCATACGCAAACAGGTTGAAGACCGCAACAGGTACCAAAACGAAGCATCGCGAGACATAGAGGCAGGTTGGGGTGGGCCTCAGTGGATTGCCATGCCCACGCTATCGGTTTACAACGATGCAGGAGAGACTCACATCATACCGGAAGAGGTCCAAATCAACTGTGACTTAGATGTCCAAATACGCTCGCGCGGGATCTTCGATTCGCCGGTGTTCGATGCTGCGCTGGTCATCACGGGCCATTTTTCAGAAGTGCCCTTGTCGGACAGCGTTCATCTGAATCTGTTTATGCCGAATACGGCGCGCATTAAGGGCGACATTACGCTTAATGGCGCACCTTCGTTTTCGGCCGAAAACGATGAAGCCACATGCTTGATAGCTAAATTGTCACCCTTGGAGCGTACTGAAGTTCCCTTTGAAATCAGGTTCTCATTATTGGGCAGTCAGGAATTGATGTTCAAACCGACGGCAAGATCTAACCGAATCAAGGTCAAATCCAACTGGCAAGAACCCAGTTTCGTCGGAACACGGCTACCGTTAACACACACGCTGGGCCCTTCTGGGTTTGAGGCGAATTGGCATGTCGTGAACTACGGTGGCGCCCGGGCCGATATTAGTCACCCATATGGCCACGAGTCGCTGGGCGTGAGGTTGGTAAAGAGCGCTTCGATTTACCAGATCAGTGAACGAAGTGTGAAATATGCGGTTCTGTTCATCGGGCTCACGTTCTTTGGCTTCTTTATGTTCGAGGTATTGAACCGACTGCGCATTCACCCGATCCAGTACACCTTGGTGGGTCTTGGATTGTGTCTCTTTTATCTCCTGCTCCTGTCTTTGGGAGAACATCTGCCCTTCGGCTGGGCCTACCTGATTTCAGTGGCTGCGGAGCTGGCCCTGAATCTCGGCTATGCCACTGCGGTTTTGGGATCATTTCGCCGCGCATCGATCATTGCGATCATCCTAAGCGTAATTTATGCCTATCTTTGGGTTGTCATTGTCGCGGTTGAGTATGCGCTTTTAATGGGCACGGCAGGTCTATTCGCGGCACTCGCCTTGACCATGTTTCTTACCAGACGTGTGGATTGGTACAGTTGGGAAAAACAACCGCCACCCATCCCAGGTGCAAGTTAAGGAGGTGCAAACACGCCGCTACCAAAGTCGGAACTGAACTGACGACACCAAATACTCACGCTATTAAAGTCAGCTAAGGTCACATTCCCAGGCAACGTGATCAATACCGTCTCGTTGTTGTAGGGAGTGGACCTAAGTTCGGGTGTCACAGCCATCCCATTGATGAAGTCCCTGTCTTGGGCCACATAGACATACACGTCTGGCCCTAGGCCATCATAGTTAAACGAGTCCAGTCGAAGTGTACGCTCGTCGACAATGGTTACCATGCCACTGACACCATGAAAATGAGGTTCCAGCACAGCCACCCAACCGACCATTTCAGGGCCCGGAAGCGGCGCCATGGGTATAGCAGCGGTTTGCCAGAAATAGGGTGCTCCATCCAGTGCAAATCGCAACGCTACAACCGCCATGTCACCTCCTGCGTCTAATTCGAAATAGGATCCTTCTTGATGCGCAAAATCGTCATTAAACAAATAAAGGGCTTTTGCCATTGGGTCCAGTGGCTCTGAGGTTAGTGACGCCTCGGCCAGAACATCACCAGCCAGATTCAATTGCCGAATGCGAACATTAAGCGGTGAATCACTGGTGTTTACGACCGCCAACCCATCGGCTACATCCGTCAGTTCCCCTGGAAAAATCCGAAAGCGTTCCGCCTGTTGCTCGTTAATGGGTACGTGCGCCGCGCTATACTGCTGTTTGGCGTCGCGATAAGCGAGTGTGATGTTGACATCACCATCGCCTTCAATCACGAAATGTGACACATCCATGGCCCCAAACAATTGTGAAGGCATCATACGCAGGATTGCCCCAGGCACCACCTGGCCGGACACTATCGGCAAGCCCGTTCCATTTTCCAAATAGGGCCGTATGCGATAGGTTTGCGTGTCATTGACGAGATTAGAGATGAGAATCACGGTCTCAAATCCACCGTTTGCTCGGGTAAGATGGGGAACAATCCGCATTTGAGCCCATGCTAATGAACCACTCATCGCCAACAGTGCAATCCACTTCATTGCTATCTCCAAATGATCAAGATACCCCTAACATACGTCAGTCAAGCCTACTTGCCCAATGATCATTTGGTCATGTTCACTCAACTCTCCAATCTGAAAACCAGCTTCTGCAACCAGATTTCGTCGTCCCGCTCGATGGTGATCACGCAGCTGTCCTTGCGAATCTGAATGGGCACACCAGGAACTTTGATCGTTCCCATCACATGCCCTTTCGCATCAAACATCGTACTTGTGTAGGGTTCTTCCTGAGTGCGGCGATGACTAAATGCCCAGATGCGTTGCTGATCATCCACCACCAACGCACTCAGGGCCGGCCAGAACTCAGCGCGGTGCAACCCCCTCGCCAATGCCGAACGGTATTCCGAATCGAACGATTCCACTTGACGATCCACATCATCATCGGTAATTGGATATCTTGGCAAAGAACAACCAAACGATGTCATAACTTCGTCTGTTTTCAAATCCACCAAGTGTATCTGCCCATCGCCAGGCCAGCTAACAGCCAAGAAATCTTTACCCAAGGCGTAAGCGAGGCGCGGGTCCCATGAAACCAACATGGCTATTTCTCGACCGCCCTCCAACGAGGCGGACGTGAGTGGCATCGTGCCCGGCAGCTTCTTTTCCCATATGGTAGTCACAGGGCTGCCATAACGGACCAGCGAAGGTCGGCCTTCAAAGTGACCTGCTAGGTCCTTAAGACCGTATAGGGTTTCACCGGACATTGAAAATTCGAAGACCATATCGGCCGGGAACTGCATTTCACGTTGCAATTCACCCTCGCTATTCCAAATCGACAGACGACGATTTCCATGGTCAGATACGACAATCAGATCGCCGTCAAAGGTCAGTCGATGGATTCGTTGAAACTCACCTGGACCTTGACCCTGACTGCCAATTAACTGTTTGAGACTTCCATCAGGGTTCAGATAAATAAGCTGTATACGCCCCGCAACCACCAACGTGCCGTCCTCAAAGCTCCCAGCCGTTCGAGTTTCAAAGACATCAAAATCACTCAAGCTCTTGTCCAGTGTCGTTTGAGTGGACAACGATCCGAAAGCGAGTACCCAAAAAAGAAACATAGCGCCTCCCAGTTAGACAACGCGATCGGGTCGGAAAAAGTTTGAACGTTCGAAAATCAGTCGCTGACTGATGGATTGCCTTATATACTGGGTGCATCAATTCCTCTAAGGAGCGTTCACCTGGTAGACCTGCGCCACGCGGCAAATCAAAGGACCTTTCAAGGAACGTTGAAATCCAATCTTAGGCTGACTTCAAATGACAGCGAATTGGACGTTCGCGACTTGTTGATTCAATTGAACCCAACAGCTCCAAACATCGAGCGTGGCGAACTAATCGGTGTGCACCATGAATGGGAGGAGGGCCACTATTTTAGGCCTTACTATGTCGTGGACTGCCTGAACACAGCAGAAGGCCGGTTCATATCCATCTGTGTTCAACGTTGTTTTACGACCGAGGGCCATAAGCCCGGATTGTCTTCAGGCCGTCTATGCGATTTGGCAAAAGGGCAATCAATCGCCCTCAGTGGCCCCTACCCAAGCCCATTCAGAATACCCTCTGACCCAACCTGCGATATCATCATGATTGGTATTGGTACTGGAATGGCCGCGTTCAGAACCTTACTTTCAGGGGTCTTTTCGGCTGACACACCCTGGGCAGGAAGCATTAGTCTATTTTACGGAGCACGCAGCGGCCTTGAAGTCTTGTTCTTTAACGGCGAACGTGACGACTTGAGCCCTTACCTTGATGAACCTAATTTTTCGACGTTCATTGCAACCCGCAAAGACGACCATATGCATGATGGCGAGCCGGTCTCAGACCAATTGGTCAGGAATCGAAGTCTGGTTTTGGATTTGATTCGAAAGCCGAAGACCCATATTTTTGTGGCTGGCAATCACACCCTCGCCTTTTATCTGGACCGCAGTTTTGTCGCCATTGCAGGTGGGAAAGAGCAGTGGGTGAGCATTCATAACCAGATGCTCAGTGAAGGCCGCTGGCAAGAGACCCTTTACTAGAGTTGGGAATCACTCGGATTGGTGGATTGCCCAATGGCAACCATTGAACACGAAAACCAAAATTTGTAGAGTGGCCCAGAAGGTGGCCCGTAGGTATCCATGAACAACATCAGTGTGATTCTCCCGCTCTATAACGATGCAGCCATCGCTGAGAGCGCCATTTCGACCATCATTAGTTTGCTTGAACAACATCTTCCCCTTTGGGAACTTGTAATCGTTGACGATGCATCCACCGACCAAACGTTGGCGGTGATCAAAGCCCAGCGCAACGCAGAAAGAGCCAACGTCCGCATCTTCTCGATGGCACGCAATCGAGGCCAACATGCTGCATTCGTTGTGGGTTGTCAGATGGCCAAGGGTCCATGGTACCTAACATTTGACGCCGATTACGCGGCCGCAATTGCGTCACTTCCCTCGCTTGTTGAAACGGCTGCATCGCACGATTCTGATCTCGTGAGCGTGTCGCGGGCTGGACAACGCAAAATACCTGGATACAGGCGCCTTGGATCGATAGTCCTGAACGCACTCGTCAATAGGGCCACCAAAAAAGCCATGCAGGACCCGCTGAGCCCGATAAAACTTGTGCATCAATCCATCGTTCACCAATGCCAGCACTTCGGGGAGAAGCGCCGTTTCTTAGCTCCTCTGGCCATTTCTCTTGCGCGAAATCCTATCGAGACGAGTATCCCTCTGCCACAGAAACGCGGCAGAACTCATTTCGACATCTATGATCTGGCCCGATTGACATTGGACTTCATGCTCAATTTCTTTCCCCGAATTTTTCCAAGACTCCTTGTCTGGAGTCTCCTCGGCATTGTGTTATCCAGTCTTGCGGGCGCTGGTTACCTGATCATGAGAATAATGGGCTTCATTGAGGCAAACGTCATTTTTCAGGTACTCGATTTCGCGTTCCTGTTTATGTGCCTCAATGCACTATCGCTGGCTATCATCGGTGAATATCATTTAAGAGCGTATACGCTGATTTCTGAGTCGTCTCCCTATGAAGCCACCGAGATCAAGATAAGCCCCGAGGTCATTTCATGAACATCCAACCCTTGACGCAAGATCTGGTTTTAGACAGTGGACTCGTTACCTTTGATGGATATGCCAGCTACCCTCTTCTCAGTTCCGATATGAGATTGAACCTACTGCGTGACCGCGCGAATTCATTATCAATCGGCGAGGGCGCCACCTGCCTTGCCGCGATCTCGGGCAGCCAAGTTCAGGGACTCATTGCGCTGCGGCGTTTTCCCTGGGGGGAAACTCATTTTCACATGGGTATGGCCCATATCGAGTTGTTTGCCATACACAGCCAATTGAGTCGAAAAGATGCGCAACTCGTGCGCATGGAACTGTTTGAATCCGCCATGAACTGGATCAAGAAACACGGCATTCAGCACCTCGCTGCACGTATCGATGCATCTGACCAGGAGACGGTCCATTTCCTGGAAGCACACGAATTCAGATTGATGGATACGCTGGTCACCTACATCTACAACTCAAAACGCTATCGCCGTGTTAGCGCTGCACGACATATATTTCCGGTTCGAGAATTTCAAGCAAGTGACGAAGAAGCCGTATTGAGACTGGCTTCCGGAAGTTTTGAGGAGACTCGATTTGCGCGAGACATCCATATATCTCGTTCCGGCCTGAATCGTTTTTACGAGGATTGGGGCAGACGCCTATGCGCTGGTGAAATGGCTGATCGTTTGATCGTGGCTTGCAACCGCCACGCTGAAGTTGTCGGTTTTCTTGGGTATCGTCTGGATCAACAACTATTCGCCAGCACGGGTCTCCGTGCTCGCGGTGGCGGATTGGGGGCCGTCCATCCCCGTGCAACCGGAGCCTATTTGGCCATGATCCACGAAGCATTTGCGACAGACCATACGCAAACCGACTTTGCCGAGTTGGACGGAGACATTCGCACCTTTAGCGTGATCAAGATCTGGAACAAACTCAAGTGCCAACAAGTCCGTGTGAGACACACACTCCATGCCTGGTTAGGCAAGTGATCTGCTCACTCTACATAACCCAACGCGCGCAATTGTTCCATCATGTGGTCATCAATCAGGGGGTCTGACGAATGCTGATGCGGCTCTTGGTCGACCAATCCAATAAAGTTGTATTGACCCACGACAGCTAAAAGCTTTGTTTCAAGTGCTTTTGCCCGCTGCTGATTCTCCAAAGGCACTTCATGGTCGCCGTGAATCTGAAACAGATCGATGTGACCTGATGCCACGTCGACCACAATTTTCTCATCACCCAATACCAACGTCTGTAGGTGTCGAAGATCGTTACTGAGTAATGCGCCCACCGCACCCTTCCCTGCTCTCGACTCCGTTACAAGCGGTGCACTGCGACCCGAATAAGGAGAGAGGTCTAATCGGTTTGCGTAATGGAGAATGCTAGGCCCTACGTCGATCAAAGAAACCACATCCCCGCGCACAAACGGCTGATTCTGGTGTGGCAGTTTTACGAGCAAGGGAACTCTAAATGTGGTTTCGTACAAGTTGTTCCCGTGACCCATGGCGCCGTGCTCCATGAATTCCTCGCCATGATCGGCAACGACCAAGATTAGGGCCCGATCGTATTCCCGTCGTTGTCGCAGCTCCTGAAACAGTTGGCCCAAGTTCGCGTCAAACTGCATCAGTCCAGCTGCATAAAAATCAAACAACAACGACACAGTATCCTGATCCGCATTTGTTGCAAGTTGTTCATGCATGCCCATGTCGTACCGTGTGAGGTCAAATCCTACTTCTGTTTTTCGAACACGAGACAGATACGTCTCTAAGGGTCCATAGGGATAATGCACATCGTTAAAATGAGCCCATACAAATTTGGGGCCCTTGTGATTCGCAAGAAATTCACGGATTCTGCCGTTCATGACAGGCGTGTTGGCATACATGGTCCCTGTTTGAAAAGTCTTGGACGGAAAAAAACCAAAGCTATCCCATCCTCGATCAAAGCCGAATTGCGCATGAAGATGTGGGTTATTGACAAATGCGCCCCTCGCATATCCCGAAAGAAACTCCTGGAACATAGGCAAATGTGGCGGAACAACAGATAACCGACCCAATCGCTGATTTACATCTTGCATTAATTCTTGTTTCTTGTCCGTGTCAGCAAACTGTTCCGCTCGGTTCAAGTGAACTTTGAGCCCGGACATCAATACAAGGTGCTGCGACGGCAGCAGCCCGGTCATTAATGAGACTATGGAGGGCTTGGTCCAACTCGAGGTTGCGTAGGCTCGGTCAAACCTGGTGGCCTGCCGGGCAAACTTATCCAGATTCGGCGTTAACCCGTGCTCACTTCCATAGGCACCAAGCACGTCCCATCGCAGCGAATCTACGGTGATCAGGATGATGATAGGTGCATCGTCTCGACGGGCACACTGGCTCTGTGTCAGCAATAACACGCCCACTACAAGCCAATTTCGCATCGATGCTCCCAAACAAAGGCTTGCATATTAGCATGACATGTCAAAGCAGTGTGCTATCCTTCCCGGCTTGGGTGCGTACCGTGAAAAAAGATTACAAATTTACATTTGATATTCTTTCCTGTGTTGCCTTAATCGGCGTTATGGCCACAACCATGCCGCAGACAATATCTTTCGGCGATTCCGGCGAGATTGCAGCCGCGGCCACCACATTGGGCATGACACACCCACCAGGCCACCCCTTTTATGTGATCACGGGATGGCTGTGGACGCAGCTTTTTCAGGGGAACCCAGGATTTGTTCTCAATCTGTTTTCTCTTTTGACCGCCGCTGTGTTTTTTTTGGTCTTGGTCAGGATCCAAAGATCACTTGCAATGCTCCTGCACATTCAACAACCATCGGACTGGATCGCTCGTTTGGTGGCAGCCCTCGTGATGTCGATGCCTTTTGTTTGGCGCTACAGCACAACAACCGAAGTGTACGTGCTTCAATGGTTATTGCTTTCCCTGTCAGGCCTTTCACTCATCAATTTTGCAAAGGAAAGATCCATAAATCACTGGCGCAACTCATGGCTATTCCTGTCACTTGCAATTGCCACCCACCCTTACAGTCTGTTCTTTGTTCTGATCCCACTGGCGTTTGCCAGCATGAACAGGGACGTGCTTAATCCTCGCCATTTGAAATGGCCATTCATCGGTTCCGCGGTGACCGCCACTTGCTACCTCTGCACAATCCTTATTGCGCAAAAAGGGGATGGCTTCCAATGGCCACACGATCCGAGTATTTCGGGTTGGGTAAGATATTTTCTCGCCCGGGACTACGCGCAACGGGCCCATCTTGGCGGATGGGAAGAGTTACTCAAAGAACAGTGGCACTACGCCATTCCCCAAATAGTCGACCAATGGGGTCACCTCTTCGCACTTTTGGGTGTGCTGGGCGTCGCACTTGCCGTCACTATCCTGAAACCCATTCGCAGCAAGCGTTGGTTAGTGGCCGCGGTGCCCCTACTCCTTTTGATTGTCTTGCCCTTTTTTTCAAGTGGCCTCAAAGACAGCCTCGACTTGATGAGCTACTTTGCCATGCCGTTGATCATGGGGCTTTTGAGTTTGGGAATCGCTTTGATGGCATGGTCCACCAGCCAACTTAGAAGGATCGTGGTCAGCACCGTCTTGTTAGCTGGCCTGGTTTTTTTCACTGGTCATACCTGGCCTAAACGAGATGCACACCACGCGCAATTCCCTCTTTTCTTGGCCCGGTCTATCACATCCATCGTGCCACGAGGATCCATCATATTGTGCAAGGACGACGCTTCTTACTTTTCGCTAATCTACCATCAGTATTGTGAAAAGAAGCGGACAGACCTGAGCGTGATTCATTTAGATCAGTTGAAAACGCAAAGCGACTTCTATCGTCGACTCTACCCCCATATTTCCATTCCTGAAGAAATACCCACGGTGACCAATGACATCATCACAGCCATGGTTGTTGCCAACGAGCAAAAACAGCGCGTGTTTTGGTTTGGCGAGGATTTTCACGTATCAGGAATACCCAATACCTATCGACATGAACACCTGATCGCCTTTTCCAAACCCGCCATTAGGCCTATACCTTTCCTTGCTATGTATCGGGGACTCAATCAGAAGCTACGCGATGCATTGGTGGCCGACCCAGTGGCCCAACATGTTTTTCATGCGGCAGTCGAGCGCATCTTGTCCTCTCAAATTACTGCCGGCAACCTCGACCAAGCTCGACAAATCACCGAACAATGGTACGAACTGAATCCGCATGATTCACGAGCCACAGCACTCAAGGCCGAACTCCTAGCTGCAGAAGACCAGCGAGAAGAGGCAGAGCGCCTGATGGAACAGGTGATCCACCAAAAGCCCGTACACCTGCAGGTCGCCAAAACCTATTGCTCACTCTTGGAGGCACGTCAGGCCCACAAGGAAATCGTCGATTTCCTATCAGACAAGCGGTTTTTGTTAGCTAACTCCGGGGAGATAACGCATGCATTAGTACGCGCCTATTTGGCACTGGGCGATTTCCAACAAGCCCATCAACTGATTGATCAGCATCCCATGGCATCCGCACTCATACCCATCAAAGCGGAGGTGCTCTTCAAGTCAGGCGACCCCGTGTCGGCGACCCATCTACTCGAAAGCCGTCTCGATGAGAACCCCCAGGATATCGGATGTTTGCAGCAACGGATCTATTTCGCGGTAGCAGAAGGAGACCAGGCAGCACTGACCAAGTGGGTAGGCCAACTGGCAGAAGTCCTCCCAGATCATCCATTGGCACTTGAGTACGAACGTCAATTGATGGGACATTTTCTCAATGAACCTTAAGGTGTTCATAGCGGTGATGGTTCTAGCGACACTGGTCGCCTGTCACCAGAAACCACAGAAACCTGACGTCCTGTTGATCGTCGTTGACACACTTCGATGGGATCACGTGGGTTTTAACGCCGCAACGGGTCACACTCCGAATATGGACAGGATTGCACAATCAGCTACGGTTTACAGCCAATGCCGTTCCGCTTCATCCAATACGAGCATTAGCATGGCCAGTTTTTGGACGGGCCTACCGCCGCACGAAACAGGCGTCCTTACGCAACTTGTCGCGCTCCCGCAACGGCACATTACTGTGGCCGAGCAATTTCAGCAAGCTGGTTACCAAACTTTGGGCATCACCGCGAATCCAGTTCTCACGCCCGGTATGGGATTTAGCCAGGGATTTGATCACTATCAAGTCACGTCTAGATATGGACCGGACCTGATTCAGGCGCTCAAAGATCAACTCGAAACGCCCTCGCCCAAACCCCGGTTCATCTACGTTCAATTCATGGACACACATTTTCCCTATAACCCAGGACCCTTCGCCAGCAATTATGATTGTGCAGATTTTGGCTATTTTGATGAGGTTTCGGCCCATCACAAATCCCTGTCCGAAATGTTGTTTCATCCCCCCTTGGACGAAGTGGAAATGGCTCGTGCAAAACGCGTCTATGCCGCTTCGGTGCGGCATGTAGATGCACTTGTGGGTGAAATCGTAGAGACGTTGCGCGATCCACTGCTGATTATCACCGCTGATCATGGGGAGAGCTTAGGCGAGCACGGTTACTTTTTTGGACACAGCATCATGACCTACGAAGCCACCATCAAAGTCCCTTTGCTCATACGCTCGCCTGGCCAATTGGAACAAGAGCGCATCGAGCAGCCTGTAACACATATGGGCCTGCACCATGCCCTCTCACGCTGGTTGTGGCAGGACATCCCTGTCCACATTGAAGCAGAAACCAAACCACAAGTTGCCTGGGGTCACCCAAACCTCGGACTCTTGGAAGACAACACCAAGGTACCCGCAAAAGGCATCTTAGGGGCTCGCAGGTCTGTTTTCATCCAGCCCAACAAGATTCACTTGGTCCCTCAACCCGAAACCGCGGCTGCTTTTGAAGTCTATGAATTGGATTCTGATCCCAACGAACAAACCATCCTGCCACACGGCCATCTCTCTGACGATCAGTGGCGAAACGTGATCAACGTTTTCGAAACCTCGGTACCAACCCAAGAGAATACCGGGACAGCGCATGCTGCACAACTGGAGTTATTGCGTTCTCTTGGATATGTGGCCGACTAAATAGCTTGCACTATGGACCATTTTCCGATAAAACATCGATAATGATTGGTTTTTGTCTATATATATGGGCATGGTTTGATTGCGTTTGAGTTATTAGGAGGAGTGAAGGAATGAAACGGGTACTGTTAGCACTTTTCATGGCAGGCATTGCGTTTGCCGGTGTCTACGAACAAAAACTGGCGCTGAAGCAACGGGCTGATGCAATTGGCGTACAGTTGGATGAACTCGGGATTCGCGATGCCGTGATGCAACGCGGGCCTCGCCGTGTGGCCATGCCACAGGAGTTGCTCCAGGAAATCCTTTTGCTGGTTGACGATTACCGAGCATTGAACTCGGGTCGCTTCAACACGCGATTCCTGATCTCGGGAACGGAAACAGAACCGAACAACACCTTTGGGTCCGCCAACAGTTTTTCAGCGGTTGACGTATACGCGGCTGAAATTCCCAGTGGCGACACCGAGGACTGGTTCAGCCTGAATGCACCCACCTCAAACAGCATCATCATGTTTGAAATGACCGATTCATCTGGATTCACCGGATTTTCGGGCGCGTCCGCTTCTGCAGTGGAACTCTACGGTCCGGACAACGTGAATTACGTCATGCAAGGACCTGGTGGCCACCGCATCTCCGGAGTGACGGGTTTGGCCGGTGGATGGCGCATTCGCGTGCTGCCCGACGGTTCCTCAACAGGTAATGGTTCTACGGTAGATCCATACCTCATGTGGGGCGCAGCTTGTGACGCACAAAACACAGGTATCACTTTGACGGCACCTGGCGACACCGCTCAGCACACCTTCAATGCGGATACGGGTGATTCGGTTTTTGCGGCAGTTCTAGTCAATGCTGATCCCATGGTGACCGACTACGATTTGGATCTCGAAGTGTTCGATCCTACGCTGGCTAGCGTGGGCACCTCTGTCTCAACGGCAAGCAACTTCGAAGCGGGGATGTTCCACAACCTGCCTGCCAGTGGCACATACATTCTGGAAGTATCGGCATTCGCACTGACAGGCACTCCGGCACCTTATCTGCTCTGCATTGATCTTTCTGGAGTTCAAGTGCCTACGTTGAGCACGTTTGGCATGATCGCGTTGATCTCCGGCTTGGTGATGGCCGCCATGTACATGGCGCGCCAACGACGGCACACCGCATAACGCCAACTAAGATTCATGGAAAGGCCGGGCAATTGTCCGGCCTTTTTTTGTCATGAAAGATTCTTTTATCGTATTCGGCGAACCCGACATTCACGAAGACGAGTGTCAGGAAGTGCTTGACACCTTACGGTCAGGTTGGATCGGTACGGGACCTAAAACCCATCGTTTTGAGCACCTTTTCGCTCAATATTTGGGGGTCCCCGAAGCGGCGGCGGTCAATTCCGCTACGGCCGGTCTGCATCTCGCATGTTTGGCTTTGGATCTGAAGCCCGGTGACGAAGTGATCACCACGGCAATGACCTTCTGCGCGACGGTGAATGCCATCCTGCATGCGGGCGCGACGCCTGTGTTGGCAGATATTGATCCGAACACATGGAATATGGACCCCAACGACGTGGCACGTAAGATAACGTCGCGAACCAAGGCAATTCTGCCGGTACATTTGGCGGGCAGATGTTGCGATATGCAAGCAATTGGAGATTTGGCAGAGGCGCATAGCCTTTACGTGATTGAGGACTGTGCCCACGCCATCGAAACACAGGTAAACAACTTACATGCCGGTACATTGGGTGACCTAGGTGTCTTCAGTTTTTACGTGACGAAGAATGTGACCACGTGCGAAGGAGGGATGGTCACTGCCAAAGATCCCGAGCGACTCAAAAAAATAAAAACCATGGCCCTGCATGGTTTGAGTGCCCATGCATGGCAACGTTATTCGGATCGCGGCTTTAAACATTACCTGGTTCAAGAATTAGGGTTCAAATACAACATGACCGACCTGCAAGCCTCTATTGGCATGCACCAACTGAAGCGTGTCCAAAGGAACTGGTCACGACGGAAAGAGATTTGGGAAAGGTATCAAAATGAATTCACCCAACTCGCTCAGGTACCGTCGCCTGTCGCACACAACCAAAAACATGCCTACCACCTATTTCAATTGGTTCTACCGGAATCACAGGAAACAACTCGGGACCAATTTCTCGACCACCTCCACCGCAGTGGTATCGGCAGCGGCGTTCACTATCTATGCCTCGCTGAACACCCTTATTATCAGAAAGCTCTGGGGTGGCACCCTTCTCAAACGCCGAACGCCACCCAGGTGGGCCGCCGAACCATCAGCCTGCCGCTTTCCGCAAAGCTCTCGGACAGGCAGGTCAATCGAATTGTAGACACAGTGAGAAAGCTCCTAGTCGCACTTCAATCCCGGTAGACGCAGCATTCAGATAACGCTATAGTTGCGGCCGGGGGAATTCGGAGGAAACATTGGACAGCACTTTGAAAAGCCAAATCAGCGAAATGATAGCCGGCCAACCCGTCTTCTTGTTCATGAAGGGAAACCCGACATTTCCACAATGTGGCTTCTCTAACCAGGTAGTACAGATTCTGAAAGCTTTTGATATTCCTTTTGGGCATTGTGATGTCCTCGCCGATTCAGATATCAGACAGGGAATCAAAGAGTATTCCGACTGGCCAACAATCCCGCAACTCTACGTAAGTAATGAATTTGTAGGCGGATGCGACATTGTCCGTGAGCTTTGGGAAAGTGGTGAGTTACTCGAGTTGCTAAGCAATGCATTTCCTGACCGAGAAGTGAAAGCGCCTCAGCCACCCGCCAAAGTGGTTCACATATCGCCAGAGGAAGCCAACGCCATGCTCGCCCAAAGCGAAACGAGGTTTTTGGATGTACGCTCGCCCCAGGAAAAACAGCTAGCATCCGTACCCGGTTTTCAATTACTTACCCAGGAATCATTAGATGACATGTTGAGTCATTTGGACCGTCAAACGCCCTTGGTGTTTATGTGTCATTTTGGGGGACGTTCTGCCCAAGCAGCCGAGTTCTTTTGCCAAAATGGCTTTCAGAATGTCTTCAATGTGGCCGGAGGCATTGATGCCTGGTCCAAAACTGTAGACAACAACATTCCGCGATACTAATCAACCACCGATACGGAACATCTCCACCCGATCGGGCTGCTTTTGTTCCTGGGCGCGTAATTCAGAATATCGATCGGCTCGATGACCCCACCAGCGATTCATGGCCTGGATAATCTCAGCGTCGTCGCATCCTGATCGAAGCATGCTTTTCAGGTCATGGCCCTTGGTTCCAAATAGGCAGGTAAACAACTGTCCGTCTGATGACAGACGAAGACGAGAACAGCCGCCACAAAACGGCTCGGATACGGAAGCGATTACGCCAAAGGTGCCACCGTTGCTGTACTTGAAACGCCTTGCCACCCCATGGGATGTGGGCAAGGGTTCAAAAGAAAATCTCTTCCCAAGTTCTGCCAAAATCTCTTGAATCGTCACCACTTCTTTGGCATCCCAGCCATTTACGGTTCCCACGTCCATATACTCGATAAAACGAAGTTCCGCACCCAGATCGCGCATCACGCGCGCCATCTTGCAAATTTCATCGTCATTCACACCGCGCTGAACGACCATATTCACCTTGACTGGCGCGAAGCCCAGCTCGTTGGCTTTTTCAATAGCAGTCAGGACCTCTTTTGCTGACGTCTGATTTAACGTGATCCTCTTGAGCCTTTCCGGATCGAGACTATCCAGGCTAAACGTGACGCGATCGAGTCCTGCCCGCTTCAATGCATCCGCCAGAGGCATAAAGAACATGCCATTGGTCGTCAGCGCCAGGTCCTCAATGCGTTCCACTGCCCTAATCAACGAGATCAGATGCGCAATGTTCTTGCGCAGCAACGGTTCGCCTCCCGTAAGACGAATCTTCTTCACGCCGCATTCAGCCGCCAACACAACAACCCGATGAATCTCCTCAAAACTCAATAGCGCGTGTCGCGGAAGAAACGAGTACGTTCGGTCACCGGGCATGCAATACTGACAACGCAGATTGCACCTGTCGGTCACCGACACACGTAAATCGCGCAGGGGTCTGTGAAGAAGGTCCGTTACACTCATCCTGTGTATCTTCCCACATCTCGTTTTAATCTGTTTCATCGAATCCCAAATGCCAGCCCCACCGCGTACGATCTAGCGCGATCAGTTTGTCTTTGAGCATCAGTCTTTTCTTTGCCAACACCGGAAATGGGGCCTGCCAACTCGCTGGTCCATTCGCATTTGAAGGGAAATAATCACCACATATCGAGACCACTGGCCAATGCGGTAAACAAGCCTCGCTTTGGTATCGACGATCGATCAACAAGAATCTGGGCTGTGGATCTCGCGGATCTGGTTTCTCGGGCCATCGGATGACAGCCACTCTGCTTGCATAAATCCGCCGCACATCCCGTTCAAACCAATCCATTTGTCCCCTGGTCCGAGCCAAAACAATACAACGATGAGGTGATCCCAACGAACGGCGGAGCATCCTGTCAAACCAGTCGCAATCGATGGTCGATGGCGTGGATTCCACAGCAAATAGATCCTTCTGAAAGAAGAACAGTCCATCTTCTTGAACGGTGGTGTGCCCAACTAAGGATTGCAGTTTCCGCAACAACTGCACACGTGGATGATCGCGATAACGAAGTACAGGTGCCCACGATTTGGGTGCGTGGATAGGATGGGTCTTACACCACAACAAGGGCAAGCCATAATCTCCCACTCCTGTGATCACATCGCGACTTAGCTTTAGTGCAGTCACGTTGAGCCGTATCGGCAATTGGAGCCTGGACACCCATACCACGCCCCGGTTTGGTTGATCGCGTTTCACCTGTACGGCACGCCTTAAGGAAGTGGTGATCAGGTTGGCACACAAAGACCCCCGGGCCAAAGGCACGCCATTCAGCTGGCCAGCTTCACTCCGATGACACACTAAACCCGTGTTCTTGATCGTGGATGCGCTCAGAGGTGAGCCATCCGTCGCCAGCCAGACAAACTTCTGAAACATTAGCCTCAATGCCAATGGGTTCATAGATCGTCCAACGTGAAAAGCGACTTTTCAGGGGGTACATTCAGCTCGAGCAACGCATCCCAATCGATGGGTAACGCATGAACGGTATGCGCGTAATAGAAAAAACAACCATCCTTACCCCGCTCGGCCGTCGCCTTCAACCAAGTAAGGGTTTGTGGCCGACTGAGCCAAACAAAAATCCGATATGCTTGAGCGAAATCATGCGATTGTATGTAATAGGTGGTCTGGTCTGGAATCCATTGGGGATCACGCGCCAGCACACACACGGGTCTCTGCGCCAAATATTTCCAAACCAGGATCCAACCTTTCATGGATCGATGACGGTAAGGCAGGCGCATGTTTTTTACTTTCCCGCTGCGTCTCAACCATTGCCTTTCAGCGTGACCTAGTTCTTGAGGCCAATCGGGGCTGTGGAACGGCCAATAGATCCAACGGGAAGGTTGGCATGAGTTAGGTTGAATATCGCGTCCACTAAGCAAGCGCATTTGATGATTGGGCGCCAAACAGGTCTGGGGTTCATCAAAGCAGAACCAACGTTTACAATGGGTCACCACACCGCGTCGGATCACAATGCCGAGGTCTCCAAAAACACAACCCGTTGGAACCAGTGCAGGATCCAGGGACCAGGCCCCAGGTCCCAACTTCATGCGCTCAAAGACAGAGTGGCTGGTCTGTTCGACTTCATGGCGTACCACCGACACGACACCCTCTTCAGGAGCCTTATGCGTGACACCCAGGGCAACAGGAAAGGTGTCTGCCTGAAACAACTGGGCCTGTTGGACACCGTAGTCAAGCAAGTAATCGACATTCATCCTTTTCGCCATGTAGGCCCTCAAGGGCATCGCATACCTCGACTGCAGTAGCTTTCCGGGCAACAACATGCCCAAATGAGCTTCGCGACGCATGAGACGCAAGGCTAGAACGACAAAATACAGGCTTAAGTCAGCATTACCCGGCAACAGTCGGCTTTCGGATGGTTTGAAGCCCAAGCGAAACCGATTCTTAGTGGCCTTGTCCATGCGCGATCCACTCAGCCAAGGCGGATTTCCGAGAATTAGATCGAATCCACCCTCCAGAAAGGCTTCGGCAAAAACGATATGTGGGCTAAACGGCTGGCACCAAGTAGTGCTTGGCTCAAAGCTAAGGTTCGTGGTTTCCATTCCGGTTAACTGACCCTGTGACTCGCACTCCTTGAATCGACACAGCTCTTCCTGCTGTTCTCTCTGGTCCAGATAACGTTGAAGCTCTCCCTCGAGCCGATAAAGATGCTTCAAAATTGCATTTCTGCGATGACTCGGCGAATCCGGAAAAAGTTGCTGATAGCGCTTCAGCTTGCCCATTTTCGGCCATGAAGCCAAGACGCCGGCCGGAATCTGGCTGCGTTGGAAAAGGAAGTCGCCCACACGTATGTGATGCCTTAAGCTAGGTAACACTGGCGCCGACTCGGGGTCGGAAACTTCTACATCTTGAATCATGTTCAACCAAAGGCGCACCTCGGTCAGGCGCACAGCAGTGGCATTAATGTCCACGCCAAAGAGATTACGGGTGACGATTTTGCGTTTAAGCGCGAGTAGCTTGCCGTTGGTTCGCCCAGACGCGGGCATGATCTCTAGCCACATGTCCAACAGCGTTTGATAGGCTGCAACCAGATACGTACCACTCCCGCAACTGGGATCCAGTATTCGCAGTCCTTCAAGAAACTCAGGCAGCTGATCCCGGTCTATGTTTGCCGTAAGTTTGCGAAGACCGATCTGAGCTTGTCTAATAGCAACCTCGTGGGGTGTGTAATAGACACCTTGCGAGCGCCTTTGTGTATCGCACAAAAGATTCTCAAATACATGACCCAATATCTCCGGGCTGACACCAAATACCTTACGGCCCTGTTTGGTTTCAATCAGGGAAAATGAAAACTGTGTACATAAGTCTTCGTGCAGTTGCAAAAGCCAGTGATTCTCAATCACTGGCAGGTCTCCGCTCATCTCAAACAGACCTCCACCCAACCTCGGAAGGTTTCCCAATCCCAATGGCTCAGCAATACGATTGCCCTCAAGCCGGGCAAATAGCGGCTTTAGAAAGCACTGGATGATCGAAAGACCTCTGCGGTGACAGGCTGAATACATACGTTTCAGGTATTGGGGATCGCCATTCAGCCACCCCTTTCGTTGGACAAAAATCAAAAAGACTAGCTGGAGCATCAAGGCAAGGACCGCATGACGCTGTTTTGGTTTGTTTGGTGAAACTGCCGAGGCTAAACTGTTCGCTAATAGCTGCTTGAAATGGCCTTTGACTGAGGGATCGCGAGCGATGTTCAGCAACGCTTCAAAGTGAGCTTCATTCAACTGACGGACCAGTTCCACGACATGATGATCAACGTTTGAAAGATGACCAAAATCGAGATCGATATGTAGGCCTTCAAGGGGCAATAGCCGACGCCAGAGGATGAGGTGCGCAGTTGCACTGCGCCAATGGACCATGTGAATCAGCACGCGATCCAGTTTCAAAGCCTCCGCTACGGGTATTAAGGCCGTATATGAGTCTTTGGGAAACAGATCGGAAACCACAAACTCAAGTACACCGACGCCATTGCGAACACCGCTACTGACGCGAAAAACAAGATCAGCCAAGTGATTGGGAATACGGATACGATCCCAGTCGGGTATTTCTTCCAGGTCTAGATCACCCATCAGGTGCTGGGTTGGAAGTGATGTGTATGCAGGCATAAAAACATAGCCTGCCTGATCCCACAAAAACCCTACACCGCCAAAAAAGCGCAGTCAATAAAAAATCTGCAACAAGTCAAAGATCAGCTTGGTCGATGAATGCGCAAATGCGGTTCGGGTGGGTCCATGGCTGTCGGCTGGTATTCGGGCACAATCGCCTTGAGCACTGAGGCTATATCCCCATTCTGGCTTGTTGCGGACTCAATCAGACGATCCACCTCTGCGTCAACAACCACTTGAGCAGACTGTTTGGCCATCAATATCTTCTTATGTGATGTTTTTTCTTGGGCCTCGTTTATCGCGAACAGTTCTTCAAACAGCTTTTCACCCGGCCTTAACCCGGTTATGGCGATATCCACATCAATGCCAACCTCAAATCCATGCAGTTCAATGAAATCGCGGGCAATTTCCATGATGCGCACGGGTTCGCCCATATCCAGCACAAAAATCTCGCCGCCGCGACCCATGCTGGCAGCTTGAAGTACAAGCTGGGTCGCTTCAGGAATGGTCATAAAGAAGCGCGTGATCTCGGGGTGTGTCACCGTCAAAGGTCCCCCCTGCTTAAGTTGACGCTCAAAAATGGGGATCAAGCTGCCCTTGCTTCCCAACACGTTGCCAAATCGAACGGTAATAAATCGACAATTGCCTCGACCATTCAGGCCCAGAATATATTTCTCAAGAACGCGTTTGGTGGCACCCATGAGGTTCGTAGGATTTACCGCCTTGTCAGTTGATATGAGAATAAAACGCTCGCACTGAAACTCCAGTGCCAAATCGGCAACATTTTTGCCGCCTTCGATATTGTTGATGATCCCGCTTTTGGGGTTCAGTTCCACCATGGGTACGTGTTTGTATGCGGCAGCATGAAAAACGATCTGTGGTTCGTGGGAAGCGAACAGATCATTGAGTAAAGACCTATCCCTTAGGTCGAGTAAGACAGCCGTGCAGTTAAGTTCAGGAAAGCGCTCCTTGAGCTCACACTCAATCTCATAGAGGGGTGATTCGGCTACATCCACCAATAAGAGGTGATCGGGCATGAACTGAACAATTTGCCGACATAGCTCGGAACCTATGCTTCCCGCCGCACCTGTGACAAGCACACAGTTTCCGCGCAGATGTCGTTCAATCTGGGAAAGGTCCAAAATGACTGGATCACGACGTAGCAGATCTTCCAGATTTATGGAACGCAGCTGTGTGGCTGGGTTCTTACCCTCGACGAAATCGGTGAGATTTGGCATGGTCTTAATGGGCACGCCGAGGGGACGTAACAATCCCAACAACCGCTTCAAGCGATCTCCAGACGCGGAAGGCATGGCAATGATAATTTCCTGGAACGGGACTTTGGCAGCTATTTGAATCACATCCTCTGTACGACCCAAGATTGGCAAATTGCACAGTTCTTTTCCTTGAAGCAGCGGATCATCGTCTAAGAATCCGACGATTCGGATCCTGTTCTGATGACGTAAGGCTCTAACCAACTGCACGCCCGATGTTCCTGCGCCAGCAATAATGATGGATTTCATCACGGAACCTGTTGGCTTGGCAGCCTTCTTCTTGGTGCGATGGCGTTCTTCGTGAGCAAAGCGCCCAAAAAACCGCAATGAAATGACCAACCCTGCCAATATCATCGGGTACAAGACGAAAATGGACCGGGGATAACCAGATGGGTGCGAAAAATAGAGAAACCCACCCGCAGCACCCGCACCGACTGCGATGGATGTGAGTAATCGCACGGAGTCTTCAAACGTGATTCGGAGGAGACTCAATTTGTGTGTGCCCAGCAAGAGGAACACGGCTGTTTGTATGACAACCACAGGAATGATGCCGTGATAGAAGTGCTCTTTATAGAGGATGTCCGTTTGAAACTCGGAGCGCACAAAAAAAGACAACCAAAACGCCGCCAATGAAAAGAACGCGTCCAGCAACAAGATTACATATCGATTGAATAAGAAATTCATTCAGGACCCTACAGCGACTATTATCTACAAAACGCCCCAACAAATAAACCTGGCGCCGCGGTGTGTGATTTCTCTCGACTTTATATGCAGCTATAATACCCAAGGCTGGATGTGAAGGATGTTATGAACAATCGGGATTTTGTCGTAGACCAGGAACAGGTCGAATTTAATGTGCTTGAGTACTTGGGGCTGCTGCGTAAGCACCTCAAAGTGATCGTGTTGTTCGGCGTAGCAGGTTTTGCGGCAGGTTTTCTCTACTGGTTCATAACCCCGCCCAAGTATCGGGCAGCGGTCATTCTCAAAATGAGTCACATGAGTCGGGACGTGATCGGCTTTGGGCAACAATTCGTTTGGGACCCATACAGAGAGGAATTCTTCAAGACCGAGTTCCAAATCATTGAAAGTATTCCAGTTGCAGAACGTGTTGTGCGCGAATTGGGTCTTGCCTACTTTACAGACGAAGCTGACGTCGCCAAGGATGGCGAGAACCTCACCACCTTGATCACCGATGAGCTTTCCGAGGCCGAAGAAAAAGATGCTCAGACCCGCAGGGCACAGGAAATCACGTCTTTAGCACGAGGACTCGTGGGTTCGGTGGCAGCCAACAGTGTACGGGGTACCAATCTCGTACAAGTTTCCTTTACCGCCCGCGATGCAGAACGCGCCCAAACCATCGCCAACACCTGGGCCAAAGCCTACATCGCACACGATTTGGATGTGAATTACGAAAAGAACCTCGAAGCTTACACGTTCATTTCCAACAAGTCTGATGATTTGCGAAGCAAAGTGGACCGTATGGTGGCTGAGGTGAATCGCCTCAAGCAAGAAAAGGACATCGTCTCGATTGGTCGTTCCAACACCACCATGGAAGAAGACGCGCTTTCCCGTCTGAACGATCTGATGCTGGAAATCGAGTCGGAACTAGCCCAGAAAATGACCTATAAAGAGACACTCGTGAAAAGTGGACATACTCAGTCCAGTGCCGTCAATCAAGAACCGGTTGTCAAAGATCTGGTCACCCGACTTTCACAAGAACGGTCCAAGTATGAGCAAGACCTAAAAATCTATAAACCGCAAGCACCAGTGATGGAAAGCCGAGCAAATCAGATTTCGGCCATGGAACGCGAACTGGACAAGCAAAGGCGCAAGGTGCACGAGCAACTAGTCACGGCGGCACAGGCCGAAATCGCGGCCAAAGAATCGGAGCTAGAGCGCATTAAGGGCAACTTTGAACGTCAGAAAAGGATATCTACCGAAACCAAGGTAGTCGCCCAATCACAAATTGACGATTTGGATTCACAGATATCTGTAATGCGCAAACAATTAGAAATGCTCGATTTTAAACGTGAAGAGCTCGATCTCGCACTGAGTCTTAAGAACATTGGCAGATCTGACAAAGTCATCATGCAAGAAGCAACCAAACCTGGCGGACCGTTTGCGCCTTCATTGAAAAGGTTCTCGATGGCAGGTGTTGTGATCGGGTTGCTTATTGCTGCGGGGTTGATCTTTATCTTGGAAGTCACCGATCGAAAGATACACACGGCTGAGATGTTGGAACGTATTTCGGGCGTTCCCAGTTTGGCAACCATTCCCAGGATTGAATCTGACACCAAAATCAAAAAGGGTGCAACGGATAACCACGAAGACCGGGCCAAAATCGCCTTTCTCACGCATAGCAACCCAACTTGTGCCTTTGCTGAGAATTACCGACATTTGCGAACGAATATCCAGCTATCGAAAGCTGAACGCAACCAAGTGATCCTGGTCACAAGTGCCATGAGTGGAGACGGCAAGACGATCTCCAGTACCAATTTGGCGATTTCTATCGCACAACTCGATCGTAAGGTACTGCTGGTGGATTGTGACCTTCGCAGGCCTAAAATGCATAAGATATTTCGTACAAGTGATCAACGCGGCGTGGTGACCATGATTGTCGATCGCGACCCAGTAACAAAGTCCGCCCATCACACCGCCATCCCAAATCTGGACGTACTACCTGCAGGGCCCATCGCACCCAATCCAGCTGAATTAGTGGCATCACCCCGGATGGCTGAGGTTGTCGATGAATGGCGCAAGGCTTACGATTTCATTGTCATGGACTCGTCACCCATTCTGGCAGTCACCGACGCAAGCATCCTCGCGCACCAAGTTGACAGTGTCATCTTCGTTGCCAAGGCATCCGTGACCATCCGAGATGACGCAGCCCGGGCCACACAGATTCTGGCCCAAAACGGAATAAGAGCATTGGGGACCATCCTCAATGGCTACGACTACAACATGGGACGAAAATACGGTTACAAGTATGGATATCGCCGCTATGGATACGGTTATGGCTATGGCCCTTACGAATACAAGGCCGAGAAAGTATAAAACGTGAGCCTTAGGCGAAGGGTTCTCATAACCGGCGGAGCGGGATTCCTTGGTTCTCACCTATGTAAGCGGCTACTGGGCGAAGGCAACGAAGTTATTTGCCTCGACAATTTCTACACCGGTCAACGGCGCAATGTAAAAAACCTTCTGTCACACCCACGTTTTGAGTTGATTCGGCACGATGTTGTGGAACCCATCAGGCTTGAGGTAGACGAAATCTTCAACATGGCTTGCCCAGCCTCCCCAGTTCACTATCAAACCAATCCTGTGGCCACGACAAAGACTTCAGTGATGGGTGCGCTCAATATGCTTGGTCTCGCCAAGCGACTGAACATCAAAATCCTCCAAGCCTCGACGTCTGAGGTGTATGGTGATCCCTTGGTGCACCCTCAGCCGGAAAGCTATTGGGGCAACGTGAACCCATTCGGTATTCGTTCTTGTTATGACGTAGGCAAGCGTTGTGCCGAGGCCCTGTTCTTTGATTACCGCCGTCAGCACCACCTGAAAATCAAAATCGCCCGTATCTTCAATACCTTCGGGCCCAATATGCACCCTAACGACGGCCGTGTCGTTAGTAATTTTATCGTCCAAGCGCTGCTCAATAAACCCATCACTATCTACGGTGATGGCAGCCAAACGCGCTCGTTTTGTTATGTTGACGACCTGCTTGATGGGTTAGTCGCGCTCATGAACACCGAAGATTCTTTTGTGGGTCCCGTGAACTTGGGAAATCCTCATGAATTCACCATTCTACAGCTGGCCAAACAAGTGATTGAACTCACCAACTCACAATCACAGCTCGTGTTCAAGGCACTACCTGGCGACGACCCCAAACGCAGATGCCCCGACATTGGTTTGGCCCAAGAGAAGTTGTGTTGGAAGCCCAGATTCAGCCTGGACCAAGGTCTTGAAAAGACCATTCGCTATTTTGAGGATTTGCTGAAAGAGGACGACGGATACGTGAGGGGTTGTATCACAGCCTGAACGCCAGCCGCTTTTCCGGTTATAATGCCGAGTTCCGAAAGGGAAGCGGTATGGGAATTCAGGTTTACAACACGATCACACGTACAAAAGAACCGTTTGAGCCCTTGGAGGCTGGAAAGGTTCGCATGTATGCCTGCGGTGTGACTACTTACGACGTGTGTCATATTGGTCACGGGATGCAAGCCCTGATTTATGACGTCATTCGTCAATACCTCACCTTTCGCGGCTACGACGTCACCTATGTTCGCAATTACACGGATGTCGATGATAAGATCATCGCCCGCGCCAATGGTTTGGGCATTCCAGCGCTTGAGCATGCAAGTAACATGATTGCCAGCAGTGAGCGTGACCTAGCCGCACTGGGTGTTCAACCGGCAACCATTCAACCCAAAGTCTCAGACAACATTCCCGAAATCATTGAACTAATCCAGTCGCTCATCACGCGGGATTACGCCTACGAGATCAACGGTGATGTCTATTTCAGGGTACGTGCATTTCAAGACTACGGGCGCTTGTCAAACCGTAATGTGGATGATCTGAGGTCTGGAGCCAGAATCGAGGTCAGCGAACACAAGCAGGACGCACTGGATTTTGCACTCTGGAAACGTGCCAAGGAGGGAGAAATCAGCTGGAATTCTCCTTGGGGACCCGGTCGCCCGGGGTGGCACATCGAGTGTTCGGCTCTCGCCATGAAGTATCTGGGCGCTTCTTTTGATATCCATGGCGGTGGCAAAGATCTCATTTTTCCGCATCACGAGAACGAGATCGCCCAGTCTCTTTGCGGTACCAATGGTGCCTTCTCGCGATATTGGGTACACAATGGCTTGGTTACCGTCGACGGTCGCAAGATGTCTAAATCGCTGGACAACTTTCTCACCATAGACGATGCAGTCAACCGTTATTATCCAGAGTCCATTCGTTACGCCATCTTGCGAAACCACTACGCGGCAAACATAGATTTTTCAGAACAGGCTTTCTACGATGCCTACAGCCGATTGATCTACTTCTATTCGACTTTGGCCAAACTTGATGAGATCCGAGCCACGCATGCCGAAGCACCTGCAGGTGTTCCTGAGGGCATGAACCCTCCCGATCTGAAAACAGAATTCATCAATGCCATGGACGATGACTTCAATACGGCTTGTGCGCTGCGCGAAATAGGAACTGCATTCAAATGGATTAACGACGTGATGGGCGCCAAGAAGCCCAAGCTAAAGCAGAAGGCATGGGTACTGCTCAAGGTAGGCGATGAAATACGGCGCTGCGCAGCGGTACTCAGGCTTTTGACTGAAGAACCAGCCCAAGCTCTGGCCGACATCAGAGATTATCTCGTGCGACAACGGGACATCGACGTAAATGCGGTAGCGTCACAAATCGAGGAACGCGATCGAGCCCGCGCCGACAAAGATTGGCAAAGGGCGGATCAAATTCGAAATGAATTAGCGGATATGGGCATCTTGATCATGGATACCCCCAATGGCACGGTTTGGCAGGTACAACCCTAAATGAGTGAGATCCTCGCACCGGCGGGAAACCCCCTCAAACTTAGAGTAGCTGCACTGTACGGTGCGGACGCGGTGTACCTGGCCGGCCAAAGATTTGGGTTGCGTTACGCTGCGGACAATTTTACCGACGATCAGTTACGAGACGCCTGTATCTTTGCCAAGCAACACGGTGTTCGGGTATACGTCACCATGAATGCTTTTTCTTTTGATGACGAATTAGCGGACATGCCTGCGTATGTGAGATATCTGGAAGAGATCGGTGTCCAGGCGGTCATTGTCTCCGACCCAGGTGTCGCTCATATCATCAACGATTCTTCCAATCTGCGTATTCACGTTTCAACTCAGGCAAGCACGATCAACAGCTGGAGCGCTCGATTTTGGCAGAGATTAGGTGCCAAACGCGTCGTTTTAGGTCGCGAAGCCTCTATCGCCGATGCTATTCGCATTAAAAAAGGCGCTGAACTAGAAGTGGAAATGTTTGTACATGGCTCCATGTGCATGGCTTTCTCCGGGAACTGCACAATTTCCAACTATACGGCGGGACGCGACAGTAACCGCGGCGGTTGTTCCCACGCATGTCGCTTGGACTACCGATTGCTCGACAGCCATGCGAACGTGGTCAGTACCGCGCCATTTATGAGTTCCAAAGACCTAATGGGCCTACAACTCATACCCGAGATGGTAGCAACAGGAATTGATAGCTTCAAAATTGAAGGCAGAATGAAGAGCCCATGGTATGTCGCGTCTACGGTGCTAGCCTATCGGTCGGCCCGTGATGAGCAGAAATTCAAGCGCCATCTCTTGGAAGACCTACCCAATCGGGGGCTGACTCAGGCAAACCTGAAAGGTCCAGCAGGTTCCGACTCGGTCTCGCTGGAAGGCCATCAGAGAAGCGGGTTCGACATGGCAGGCTATGTTATGGAAATGCCCGACGATAGCCATATTGCAGTGTGGCTGAATAACCCTGTGGGCAGAGATCAATCACTCGAGCTGCTGAATCAGGATGGGGAACTCGAGCCTTTGGATACGTCAGACCTGCGCGATGCAGCAGGCAACAGGTTGGATAAAGGTAAGCCCAATTCAGTGGTCATTGTCCCCAGGTCCGCCGGCGCTGAACCATTCAGAGTAATACGTCTGGCTCATGCGTCATAACTGGGTCATCGACAGCCGCGAGCTTTGGGATCTCATGTCACCACAACTTGCCGGACAGGAGGTCATGCTCGAACATGCCGCACTCAGCCGTCTGGGTAAGCTGGATTCGAGGCAATTGAATTCTATTGCGGGCCAATCGAAACGTATGGGCTCCAGTGTAACTACCGTTTTCGATCTTTTACCCGGAGACGCTCAACTGGACCGCGCTCAAGAGATATTCAGTCAACTTGATTGGGACTCCATCGACGCCATTCGCGTCCAAGACCCGGGTGCTGCTCTATTTGCTGCGGAGCACAGTGACAAGCCGCTTCAGATCGTGCTTGAGACAGGCCATCACAACTTAGAAGCCATCTTGGCATGGTTCAAAATCCTGGGCTCGCGTATCCAGCGAGTGTCTCTTTCCAATGAACTCCCCATTGCTTGGTTGCGCGAAAAGCGCCAAAAAATCCCTGCCGCAGTCGAAGTGCCAGTCCTTTCCCCAATACTCATCTTCTACAGCCCACGGAAGTTGGTATCGCCTTGGACACAATTACAACAGCAGCTTTATTGGGGCGCAGACTCCGAACAGCGAAAAATGCCCGTCATAGAGAATGCACACGGCACTTTTCTTTTCTACGAGAAGCCACTGTTTTTGCTCCCTCATCTCAATGAAATGGCTGCCGCAGGTGTGGATAGTGGCCGAATCGATTTGAGATTATGGCCACAGGAAGAAATGGCGGTCGCCCTGCTTGGCTGGCTTTCCGACAAAACAAAAACTGCGGCTATTAGGGCAGCACTGCCCCATCGCACAACCAGGGGATTCTACAAATCCAATCGAACCGACAAACAGTTTGCCAAGCTTAAGCGCCAACCGATCACATCGAACTTAATCATGATCGGCACAGTAGTCGACACCAAAAAGGGCAAATTCACGCTGCTTCAACTTGAGCAGCCTGTATCAGTGGGTCAAGAACTCGTCGCTCTCAACACCATGGGAGAAAGCCAATCCCACGAGGTGCGTTGGCTCAAAAACATGAACGGCGAGCCCCTGCAAAAACAAGATCAGGGGCTGGTGCTCATGAATCACATCAAACGCAGTCCCAGTCTTACCAAAGTGTTTCGCGCGCCTAGTTGGCGTCCAAATGATATCTAGCGAGTCTGCGATAGTCTCGGTACCGCTTCAAGAAGGCTCGTAGCGAAGGCACCGGTACACCAGCTTTTCGATTGGCAGCGCCAATGCGCCAAACATGAAACCAATGTCGCAACAGGTGCCGCCAAGCAAACACAATTGAGTACTTGGGATCATAAATGTGGGATGGCTCCGACGTGGTTCCGTTGATCTCAACGATTTGAAAAGCGTCCCCATTGCGAAACGACTCCAAATCATTTGCCCGGATATCCATTCTACAGATGTACAACCCATCAAAAGACTGTGCGATTTCATCGATCGTCTTCTCAAGCTGTGGGGTCAAAAGATGTGAGTGGTCGAGAAAAATCGTTCCCTGACAATGATTACCAGCATGCACCAACGGAAAACGCTCCCCTCTTTGAAGCACCATTCTCAGGCTGTCGCTAAATCGTTTTAGGAAAATATGAACTCTGCCTTGAGCCTGAGGAAGTTTGAGAATTAGATCTTCCAAGCAGGAACTGCCATCACCCACAACCTGCGGGAAGTCCTTACCAGTGATCCCCGTGACCTTACCCTGCTCACAACCCGGCATTCGAACATAGTACACACCAAACTCGTAGGGTCCGGGCGCATAAGCTTGTGCCATGAGCGGAATAGGTGCGGAACTCAAATAATCCTGCAACGCTTGGTCATCCCGAATGAATCTGACTCCAAAGCCACGCTGACCCGAATCCGGCTTGACAATGATGGGATACGCCAGTTGGTGTTCTGACATCCAAGCCAAAACACCCTTCATTCCATCGGCGGCATGGACATTATCCCAGGCCATGTAGGCAGGAATATGACGATTTGGTCGGGAAAATAGGTTTAGAATGGCCGATTTCGATTCACCCACTATGCCACTGTATTCGATGGCGGGATTACTCATAAGCGGTAACTTCAGTGAACGATAACGGATCGCAAGCAACAGATTCTGAATGAAAACGGGTAGATAAAGCACCGCAATGGGCCAGAACTCCCAACGCAAGAAACGATGGAGTCGAGATTGAGCACGCTTGCGCCAGCGCCAATTTACCGCTTTAGAGACGAATACAAAGACGCCGAATAAGACCGAAAAACTCAACGGAACCACCAGCAGTGGGTGCGCGCCCAAAGCCTGAAAGATGCCTATGACTCGATCGCCGAAGAACCAGGCAGACCCCAACAAAAGGGGCGTCCACACAGCCGTGGCGATGGCGGCTGCCAGCAAGAAATACGAGGCTTTTGATCGCATCAAACCTGCAGCAAAATAGGTGGGCAATCGTGTACCCGGAAGAAAACGCGAAAGGATGACGACCAAGAAGCCATTTCGTTCGAACCAAGCCTCACAAGCCGCAACCTTTTCCTGTGGCAGCATTCTCCTGAGGACAGGTAAGTTCATGGCGGGCCGTCCAATGACCAATCCAATGACATACAAAAGGCCATCACCCAGGAAAATGCCCAAAAAACATCCCCAGAAAGCCGTAGGTATGGACAGCGAATCCTGAGAGACCATGACACCTGCAGCAATGGTCGTCAAATCTTCGGACACGAAAAAAGTCGACAACCCCAGCATGATCATCTTTTGCCATTCATCGACTGCCGCCAAATCGTGGGACAGTTGAATCATCCAATCATCCATAGTTTTCTTGCTTTCCACCCACCAGTGCCGGCTCTACTTTACGAAGAATCCCACGGGTGCGCAATTAGACTAAAATACGACGCCCTTACCCGCACGCTTTCTGGGTGTAATTCCATTCACATCGAATTCACGCAAAATAGGTGGAGACACGAGGCAAATAAATACCAAAGGGAGCGAGTACAAATACACTTTTTCAATACTCGGGTCCTCCAGGAGCATAAGCATCAGCTTAATTCGTTGCGCAAGGAATTTGGCGGCTAAAGGCAGACACAACGCCATCAACAACGGTACCCACCGATTCTTACTGATGAATAGATGGATCACGCTGAGAACACAACCAACCACCAATAAAAGGCCCAGATAATTGATTCGGGGAGGTTCCTCTGGCAGCGGAGGTATGCTCCACAAGACCATACCTCCCAGCAGCACGAAGTACATGGCCAACAAAGCCCGCAATGAACTGATATGCAATTTTGCTACGTAATCGGTATCGCTCATTCAAACTCCGGCTGAAGCGTAATCGTTTCAAGGCCCGCCACTGCGTCTTGTACGAGTGTCTCAATGTCCAAGTTTGACTCAATGGCTTGAATGCGCTTTGAAGACGCCTTGGTAACGGGCTCTTTGGGGGAGAACAGGGAACAACAATCCTCAAACGGCTGGATCGAAATCTCGTAGGTCCCTATTCTGCGGGCTATTTGAATGATTTCGACTTTGTCCATACCGACGACAGGTCGTAGGATCGGCAAGGGCACGCCTTCATTTATGACTGCCATGTTTTCGATTGTCTGAGAAGCCACCTGGCCCAGACTCTCACCTGTGATCAGTGCATGTCCTCGATGGCGCTTCATGATCTGAGTGGCGACACGCATCATAAGACGCCGGCTCAATATGACCAGACACTCGGCAGGACAGTCCGCCACCAAGGTCTTCATAATTCGAGTGAAGTTAACCACATGGAGATCCATGTGGTTCTGGTAGCGCGCGAGCACCCTGGCCAGGTCGATCACCTTGTCCTTCGCGCCATCCACCGTGTAGGGAGGTGTGTGGAAATAGATCGGCATTAAGTGAGCCCCGCGTTTTTGCATCAAATAGCCGGCGACGGGAGAGTCCAGTCCCCCGCTCAACAAGAGTCCAAAACGCGTCCGAGGATTAATGGGAAGGCCTCCTATACCAGGCCAGCGAACGATGTTCATAAACGTATCGTGCATCTCAATCGAGAATTCCAGCGTCAAGTCTGGCCGCTTCAAATCCACAGGTAAGTCAAATCCACGTTGATAGATATCGTTCGCTATTACGGTTTGCATGTCCATGGATGTCATGGGGAACCGTTTGTTAGGGCGTTTGCCTTTTACAGCAAACTTGAGACCGGATCCTCGAAATTGAGACACTAGCTGCCATGCGAGCGCTTTGATCGAAGTTAGGTCGTGGTTTGTTCGGTAGATAGGGCTAATACTGGTCAGTCCACTGATTGTTTCCAGTATTCGCCTTACCTGGTCCTGGGGAGCATCCGTCGCAACGAGGAGCTTTTTATGCAATGCCTGGTACGTGCCACCCAGCACACTCAAACGCGGCTTGAGCACTTGAATCAGATTTTGCACGAACAACTTTCGGTTTCGACCCTTAAGTGTCAGCTCGCCGTAGCGGAGTAAGTACTCCTGCACGTCTGCTCCTCAACGTCCCAGGTAAGCTGGTGCCTGAACGGCCAATTGATTCATGAGCTCGGTGGCTACTTTCGCACCATTAATCTCGGCTTTTCCGCCACCCTTCAATACAAAAGCAAAAGCGATCTTCGCCTGATTGACTGGCGTAAAGCCTACAATGATCGCATCATACGGGCGGTCTCCTGCTGTTCCTGTCTTGGCGGCGAGCGTTAATTGATTGAGCTCAATATTACGGGCGGTTCCTCGAGGATCCTCAAGAGCCGCAACCATGGACCGGGTCAGTACCTCCACAACGTCTGCATTGATCACTTTCCGTCCCTTTTCGGCCTCTGTCGTACGGATGGCCGCGCCCTTCAGGTTGATGACGCGATCAATTAGCTTAGGGTTTGGCATCACGCCACCATTAGAAATGGTAGCGGGTAGTACAGCCAGACCCAAAGTAGTGGCCCTAATATAATCCAAACCGATAGCGGCGCGGCCGAGCTGGTAATCATCGGATGGATCGAGTGCCAACTTCCCATAACGTGCCGGTGTAAAGAAATAGGGTTTGGTTTCGTCGTCAAAGAAGCGTCTCAATCCAGACCTCAGTTTGGGCCAACCCATTTCAATGCCCATGTGGGCGAAGATCAGGTTACATGAAACAGCCATCCCTTCTTCCATGGTCTCGATTCGGCCATGCTCCGTCCAATCGTAAAATACGCGTCCACTGATTCGTTCACTGGAAGGATAGTTCTTGGGTACATAGCCATCAACACGCCCATTTTGCTGAAGAAAAAAGGCATAAGTTATTAGTTTTACAACAGAACCAGGTTCGAATTCGAACCCGAACGGGTCCACGCCAGATGTGCCATAGGCCGCGATGACATCGCCACTTGCGACATCAAGAATGACCATGGCCCCTTCATATCCTTTCATCGCCTGGTAGGCAGAGCGCTGCACGTCCAAATCCAGCGTCGTCACAATACGATTGAGCTTATCGCGGGTGTCCAGTCCACCCAATAATTGCCCGGGCTTGTCGCCGGCCTGGGGCCAACCAGAGAACAATCTGGGTACACTGTACAGGTGGTTTGAGTTCTTGACGTCAAAGACGACAATCGGTCGCAATTGCCGGTCCATAACCACGGGCATCTCAAATGTCTGTTCAAATTGGTCAGCCATGGACTGCAGCGAACGAAATAGTTCGTTTGATTTGTCGGCAGCAGGCACATTGGAAAGCATGCGTCGGGCTTCAGCTAACTCGCGCATTCCAAGAGCCAATGTCGCAAAATCCAAATAATGGGTGCGCAAGTCGTCCGCACTTCGCCAGCTAAGCAAAAAGTCGCGATACAACAGCCCTCTCTGATAGTGACCCAGACTAATAAACCGATCGAGAACGACTGCCGGGTCGGCGCCAAATCTACCGCTACCCTGCGACAGCACCTCACTGAATAAACGGGTCGCTTCAGCCTCCTCCCCTCGAAGCAATGCGAGTGCACCTAAGCCATCACGCCCCACCCCACGAGAAAAAGGAAAGCTCGCAGCACGTTGAAAAAGTCGAGCCGCATCTTCGTCTTCAGATGAGGCCAAATGCTGATTAGCTTTACTCAAAGTGTATTTGATGAACTGGCCGTGGGCAAAAAACGCAGCAAATACGACAGCAGAAACCAATACAACAAACCGAAGTGGTTTAAGCCGAAGGGTTCCCCGCCTGCGCCTCGGTGCATAATTGCGACTTAATCGTACCAACGTAACCCCTTTTCAGCCGTTTCGGGCAAACCCAAAGCCTAACAAAAATCGGGCCATCTGTCAGGATCTTTGAGTAGGGCCTGTTCGATTCAATCCAATCAACGTCGCCAAGTCTGAGGGTGAAACAGAATCAGGACCGAAAATATCTCGAGCCGACCCATAATCATGCAGACACTTAACACCAGAATTCCCGGTGTCGGAATGGCCAGGAAGTTCTCGGTTGGACCGATGTCTCCAAGCCCAGGACCCACGTTGCCGAGACACGTCAGTGTTGCAGTGACAGCAGTAAGGATATCCACACCCAAGAATCCGAGAAATGCCGACGCGGTCATGTGGAGCATGATAAAAACGAGAAACAGACCGAGAATATTCTGAATCACTTCTCGTTTCACCCGACTGCCGTCTAACTTCACCACAAATACACCGTTTGGATGGAGCTGTTGGTTCAAAAGTATCTTTAAGTATTTGAACAAGAGCAGCACACGAACCACCTTCAAGCCACCTCCTGTACTCCCTGCACAGCCCCCGACCACCATGAGTCCAAGGAGAATCATCTTGGCAAACGGTGTCCACAGCTCAAAATCAGACGTGCCGAATCCGGTCGTTGTCATGATCGAAACCACTTGAAACAAGCTTTCACGGAAGTTCTGTTCCGTAGGAATGGACTCGTTGAGTCGGGACAAATAGATCGCCAACGTAGCAAGAGCAATGATCGTTACGTAAAATCGAAGTTCAGCCTGCTTCAGGTACGCCAATGGTTTACCAACGAGCGCACGATAATGAAGGGAAAAGCTGATGCCACACAGAAACATAAAGAAGATGATGATGTAGTGCACGGATGGGCTAGAGAAGTGTCCAACCGAAGAGTTGTAGTTGGAGAACCCGCCAGTGGCCACGGTTCCAAAGGTATGACACGCAGCATCGAACCAGTTGAGGCCTGCAATCATCAATAAGACAAAGCAAATCGCGCTGACGAGAATGTAAACGCCCCACAATAATTTAGCAGTCTGCTGGATTCGCGGCCTCAATTTGTCTTTGGTCGGACCGGGCGATTCCGCCTTGTATAGCTGCATGCCACCTAAACCCAGGAAGGGTAGGATGGCCACCGACAGCACGATGATTCCCATGCCGCCTAGCCAGTGCAAAAAACTTCGCCAGAACAGAACACCCTCAGGCAGATTCTCGATATTTGCCAGAATAGTGGATCCCGTGGTTGTTAACCCCGAGGCCGATTCAAAAAACGCATAGGAAAAGTTGGGTATGGTGCCGGTCATGACAAACGGCAACGCGCCGATCAGCGAGGCCCCGAACCAACTGAATCCCACGATGCCAAATCCGTCTTTGAGACTGAGGTCTTGCGTTCCCAAGCGTTTCGAATTGCCCAAAAAGAGACCCGTTCCGATGGCCATGGACAGGACGGCGCTCAGCAGCAGACGCCACACTGATCCATCGGCAAAATACACACTGACAGCCGTTGCCAGCAACATAGATGCACCGATAAAAAATATGACAACCCCAACAATGGCAAGGACCCGACTCAATCTCACGGAAACATGGCCTCTAGCTGACGTTGCGATTCAGGTTGTCCAATCACCACGACCTTATCCCCTACCTCTAAAGTGGAAAAGCCGGTGGGGATGAACACGTCCTGCCCCCGGCTAATCATCCCGAATACCACTCGTGTTTTCAGTTTCAGGTGTTTCAAGGCCGTACCCACCAGTTTACAGCGTTCGGTAACAATGAACTCGATGATCTCGGCGCTGTTCCCTTTCAAAGTAGCAACCGACAGGATGTTACCCCGCCGCACATACTTGAGGATGGTATCAACGACTGCCAGGCGGGACGATACGGCGGTGTTCACACCCACCTTCTTAACCAACGGTACGTATTCCAGTTTCTCGAGCAAGGCAATGACTACGGTCACGCGATGATTCCTGGCAATCAGGCCCGTTAACAAGTTTTCTTCATCATCCTGAGTAAGCGCCAAAAAGGCGTCCATCTCGTTTAACCCCTCTTGCTCAAGCAGTTCAACATCCGTCGCATCACCCTGTATAACTAAGGTTTCGTCCAATTCTTCGGCGAGTTCCTCGGCCCTGTCCCCATCGGCTACAATCAGAGTCGCGTTAATTCTCTGCCGTTCCAGCATCTGGCATAAGTAATAGGCCACCTTGCTCCCACCAAGTACCATCACACGTTTGATTGGTTTGCGATCCATACCGCAAAACTCATAAACGTAATCCATCGCCTGTTTCTTGGCGATGATGTACACCTGATCACCCGCTTCCAGGTGCGTTGATCCATGGGGCAATAGGGTTTGGCCAGCTCGGGTAATCGCCACGATCAGGTAATTCTCCACGCCAAATTTGATTTTCAAGTCATGTAACGGACCTTCCAAGCACGGAGCACCCTCGTGAACCGTCAACCCCACCAGTAACACCTGTCCGCTGCCAAACTCAGCCACGTCGGTGGCCTCCGGAACACCCAGCAAATTCATAATTTGCAAAGCACATTCGAATTCCGGGTTGATGAGCAGGTCTACGCCTAGGTGGTGTTCACTGAGCCAATCATCCAAGGGGTAATAATCCATGTCGCTCACTCGAGCGATTTTGAAGGGGACATTGTACTGAGCTGCTGCAAGGGCGGCGATCATATTGGTCTCATCCGAATTCGTGACCGCCATCAGCATATCGCATCTCTCAATGCCGGCTTTTCTCAGGATCCTGGGTGAAGCACCATTTCCCTCCACTACCATAATGTCGAATTGATCTTGAAGCACCTGGGCGCGTTGCTTGCTGGCGTCGATGAGCGTGACATCCTGGTTTTCCGATGACAAGTGGCCTGCCAGATGGGTACCCACAGATCCCGCGCCAACGACAATAATCCTCATGTCTACTCCCTATTTCCCATAAACAAACCGCATCAATACAGTGAATCCTTCGTCGTTCTGGTCCTCCAGATTCGATGTGCGCTCAGACCAACCAAAGGTCATAGACAAGGTCATGGGATCCCGTAGAGCCACATCAAAAGTCAAACCGCCCAACAAGCGATCGTCTTTGCGACGTTCCGCGGAAATGGCGTTAGGTTCATATTTGTTTTGACCGACGGTGATCAGTGGACCTACGCTCATGCGTTTTGTGAATCGGTACTTGGACGAGAATGAGACTTGGCTACTGCGATAATAATCAAATCCCTGAAACACAGACACCACAGGTGTTTGGCTCAAACTGAAATCCATGGAAAAGCGGCGCGTAATCTTGTAGTCCCCGAATGCATCCACGCGCAATGCTTGATGTGATGAGTCCAGCGCATCATTTTCCAAATAGTCAAAATCAAAGTCAACCACGCCTAATTTGAGATCGGTGTGAAAACGTTCACCGAGCTCGTTGCGGACACCCACCATAAGGGTTGTAGCGCGATTTGTATAAGGGTCTGGGTCGTCGCGGAAATCCTTTTCTTCATACCTAAGTTCAAAGTGCGGCCAAAAGCGTTTGGATTTGTGCCAAAAAAGGCCTAGGGTCGCACGGTCTCCTTGGTGGTTAAGGCTGACCAACGAGGTGTCAGAACTCTCGGTAAACTCAAACTCTGTGTGTCTTGCCTCAAAATTCACAGTCACTTTCGGGCTGATCTGCACGCTCAAATCCAAACCAGCCGATTGGTTTTGGTTGGTGGCTCGTTGGTCAATCTCGCTGTTGGGCCGCGCTATGGACTCCCTTTGACTGTAACTTATCGATGCATAGGCTCGCCTCAGCATAAAGTGGATCTTGGAAGACGCGTCGAGGTCGATGTCATTTAAGTAGTCCAATTCCTTAAACCAGTTATAGGAGAGTTTCGTATCGGCTTCCCACGCCCAAATTCCGCTGGCTCGGTAAACAGCATTTATCCCTACAAACGGCGCAGCTTGATAGTCATCCACCTTCTGAAGATCGGACTCACTGAGTACGTTGGAATCATAGCCAGTCTCACGGACACCAAACGATGGATCAAAGGACCAACGCCCCGCACGCCATAGAGCGGATTCGATTTTGGATTCAAGATAAGACTTGCGATCAAAAACTGCGCTGCGGTACCTGGATCGATCGTTCTGTCCCCAAGCCGTCCACGCGACAACAGCCAGCAATGTGAGATTGAGGGCTTTCTTCATAGGATCCCCTAACAAGATATTGATGTTGCAAGTCTAGGAGCTTAACGGCAGCTTGAAAAGAGTCGAGTTCATTCACTCGATCCATGGACCACTTCTGATAAGATCACATCAAAGATAGGATGGTCGATGTGAAAGTTCTCTCAATGCTATTTTTTCTTGGCGCTTGCGGCTCACTATGGTCGCAGAACGCCTTTTACGTCCAACTCCTGGATGAAGGTAAGCACTTCATGGCGCTGGAAGATTTTGATCATGCGTCACAGTACTTAGAAATAGCCGCATTTGGACTACTGGACCACCAAGACCTATGGCGAGAGGCTTCAGTCCGTCGACTCTTTTGTTTGGCCATGCTCGATCATGACGACAGCGTCACATCACTCACAGTGACTTTGAAGTCGTGGATCCCCGAAAATGCGCAAAAACCAAGTGGCCTCGACCTACCGCTGTGGCAGGCATACCGAACATACGCCGGAAACAACACAAGTTTTGACCCATCATTGGTGACCGACGATCAGGCTACTGAGTTTTTGTTGAAACTCAACCCCAACATACCAGCTCTGTGGGCGGCTCGCTTAAAAACGCTGAGCGCAGACCAACAAGCTGACGCTGAGGCTTGGATCCAGCGAGGAATGGCATTTGCCGGACAAGACATGGTTTTTCTAGATGCGTGTGCCCGCTGGTACTACACAATGTCACAACTGGAAAAAGCAGACTCAATTGCCGATCGCATGCTTACCTTGGATCCCAACAACGAATTGGCACACGAGATCAAAGCCCTAGAAGCCGAATCGAGGGGACGAAAAAGCCAAGCCCAAAAACACAGAACCTTTGTCCAAAATGGGCAATTACAGCCCTATACGGCTGAAGATGGCACCGGTGAACCTGAGATCCCACAATCGGTGATCGAAGAAAACACCGACCAAGCCAAGCCCAAGACCCATCGTGCCCTTGAAAAAATGCTTAAGTCCGATCCGGCTAATCTTGATCTGCGCGCAGCGTTGGTTGGCCTTTACCTAGACCGAAACGATTTGAAGAAGGCGAGCAAGCACCTATCAATCCTGGGCCAATCCGATCGCACGAGCCTCACCTATATGGGTCTTTTTGCCAGATTCAACTACCTTTCAAAGAATCACGAGACCAATCTAACGCTTTTCGACGTGCCTAGACGCAACGATGAAATTCACTATTATTTGGGTAAAAGTTGCTTGGCACTCAATCTTAACGACCGCGCGCTTCACACGCTGAAAAACCTGAGCCCAGGCTACAAAGAGGATGTCCAGGCACTCATCGACGAGGCCAGGCGCCGAACGGAAGAGGAAGCATCACCCCCCGACCAGCGCGCCACCTTAACGCGTTTGGTCGAAACGGGAAAGGCAACCTTCGTGGAACAGATAGACCTGGGGCTCAGCTACATCCAAGCAAACGATTGGGAGGACGCGAAACGTTACATCCAAAAACTTACGAAATTGTACCCCAAGGAACCACAAGTGCTGTACCTGGCCGCTCGGGTCCTGATTCAAGAAGGCAAATACGCAGAAGCAGCCAAGTCATTAAGCGGCTTGGCCAATGCGGGTTTTCATCAGCACGAGGTACTTTACTACGGTGGTCTGGCCTACTATCGAGACGGGAAAAAGGATCACGCCACCTACATGTTCGCCCGAGCACTCAAATCGGGCACCAAATACGAAGCCGAAATTCAATCGATGCTAGAAGGCATGCATCAATGAGCTGGGTAGCCGCCTAATTCTGTTCGCGCCGTATCCCCTACCAAGGCGAACCCTACCAAATAGGATCTGCCCAGTCGTTCCCGACAAATCACCGAGCCTTCAAACCCGTCTGGGGCAAGTACCGTGGTTTTAGAACCCGCCGCTGCTCGAACATTGACCGTCTTGAGTACGCTGCCATCTGGATTGCGATACTTGAACTCCAAGTCGGCAATGTCACCACCCGTGTTAACAACGGCAATACCTGTCCACTGCTGCTCGTTGGCCATGGCCACAGGAAAAGATAATACGGACTTGGGCGTCGTCGGCAAGATGAACCCGGCAAGATACGGCTGTGAATCTGATATGCCACCAAACAATTCCACCCCAACAAGCGGACGAGAGCTATCGATCCGTACCCATGCCGGCAAGGGACCATCTGACAATCTCGACTCGCCAATCACAGCGATGTCCTGGCTTCCAGCAGCAATAGTAAGTGATTCAATGCCAATCTGTTTTCCGCTTGCGTCATATCCCTTCATGATCACCGATGCTACTTGCCGGGAATCGGGATTCAAAAGACTATAACCGGTCCAAAACAGACTCGTATCCTGAGCCACATGAGGCAGGAAATAGCTTTTTGACGTGTGACCTGGTTGAAACAGATCCGTGTTTTGGGGCGCTACAGAGGCACTCACGCCTGATTGATTACGTTTGCTGAATGTAAGAAACCCGTTGACCCTCGGCTCACCGGGCCCAGATGCCTGAAGTTGCGTCCAACTTTTCTGAGCCGTCGGAATGTAACTGGGGAAGTCATAGGCAAACGATCCAGCCCCATCCACATGACCTTGTGCCGTCAAGCCATTGCCAAACAACCAATTGAGATCCGTGGCAGAACGGGTGCCAAAGGTAAAACGGTTTCGCCACGTTGTGGTTTGCGACGCCAGATGCGGTAATAGACAACTAGAAAAACTGCTCGGGCCCTGAGTCACGATGTCCAGGTCACCTTGAGCCCTGGTCAGAATAGCGGTGGTAACAGGCAAACTGCTCCTGATCTCAATCGAGCTGGTGTTGGCATCGCCCAGAAACTGGTTTAACTCCAATTGAGCAAAGGCACCTAGTACGCGAGCATCTTCTGTTCCGCTTGGCCATTCTGTCCAATTCAAAATCACAGACTGGCCGTTGGGATTGTGGATCACACAGCGATCATCTGGTTCCAGTAGTGGAACCAAGGTGCTTGGAAAGGTCCTGCGCAAGTCTAAGGCATACACCGCATCTTCTTCCTTGGTTTCCACTTGCACGAAATAGTCGTAGCCAGGCTGGATCTCTATCTCTTGCACAGACACCACTGGTTTTTGAAACAACCATGGGTCCGTGAAATCGGGTGGCACGGATAACTTCAATGTCCCATCATCGATTCCCGAAACCCTCAATTTCGCAAACTGATTGCCTTCCAATTTGAATGAGTAGCTATCAACTTTATCGTAGTCATGGACTTCCAAGTCACCATAAACCCCCCCAAGTAATTTGCCGGCACTGGCGTTGGTTACCTCGAGATAAGTCTCTGCACTTTCAATACGCCGATACAAATATCGATAGACAGTTGCGAGAGTCTGGAGAGACGACTGGTCCACCAATTCAGCTCGAATTACGTGTAGCCCTTCATTCAACGTGTTGGGATTGATCGCCGCATCAAAATAGGCATCATCTAATGCCATCCGTATGTCAACGTCCCTTTCGGAAAGAGACATCATTTCCAAAGTTAGGGGTCCAACCTTTTCGCCGACCAGGACCACACCCTCTAATTCCGTAAAGGCAAGGACCGCCTCAGTAGACTCCACAAAAAAGCCGATGCGTCCCTCGACGGTGTTCACGCTGTCGCTCACAGTAAACACAAGTTCATCGAGTCCAGTAAACGATTCAAACGCCTGATAGGCATAACCATCCCCAGTAACCGTGACATTCCCATGAAGAGGGAGCTGTTCAATACTAAAAACCAGCTGGCTAGATGGAGTTTCCGGATCTACTGCATCCAGGTGAAACATGACCGGATCCAGGAACGGCGAAACGGCAAACGTCTCCGTTCTGGGCAATGGTTGCGAGTTGGTGCCCTCCGAACAGCTAATGAACGTATCGTCGTTCTTGAACAGGGTCGTTACTGGCATGGGCGTCTTTACGTCGCTGTTGTCCTTGTTCAGAACACCCCAAATACCTACGCTCAAGAAAACTGAACCGGGCCCATCGCTGACGTATTGGCACACGCGAACATCTTGCAAATTGATTCGTGCATTTGGCGGCAAAGTGCCGGAAAGTAGTTGATAACGAATGGCCACTGCACCCCGTGAGTCCGATTCAATGACTTGTGCGGCTGACCATGCATTTCCCAAATTGTCGGTTACCGTCCCAGCTTGTTCCAAACGATAGGGTACTGAAACCGTACCTGATATAAAAGGTGGATCGTTTAGATTTAGGTCAGGCACCGCAAGCACAATCAGAGTCCCGTTGAACAACGTAGCTGGACCCGTTAATTGAAACGTCGCCGAGTTTTCCAAGCACACCTTTTGATCTTCGTCACCACACAACGAGACACCATCCGCCCACACCAACGGCACCGTAACAAAACTCAACACACATATAAATTTCAACGTCAAACTCCTTGCTGGCGCGTCAATGACTCTCAGATCATTCTCGAACAGGACCGCCACGATTGGCCCCACACTCATTACAATGGGATATGGAGGCACAAGGCGTGCCAACCGCAATGGACGACGTCTTAATCGTTTATTTTGCGCGACAGGTCGGGGATTGAACTCGGGTCGTCGGCCCGCATGAAACGCTTGTCGTTCCCGGTTGCCGTGACGTTTTCATACACACCCTTCTCGCGTTTCACCAGCTTGGTGAATCCCATATTCTTGAGTTCTGCGTTGGTCTTTGGGAAAGCCAAACCAGGGGTGGCGATCAAACGCTTCACAGGTGAATCTGAAGGTGTCTCTCCCGGTTCTATGTCGGCAAGTGCACATAACTCACCCCAAGTAGAGACAGATTCATTCATGCCATGCATCACTTCAACAGTCTCTTGATTGGCCTCGCAAAAGTAGTCGTAAAAAGGCATTAGATCATTCCAAATCGGGTCGCTGGGGATGTATTCCCTTGAAACATTTTACCTCAGAACCGGAATAAGCAGGGAATGACGTAGTGTTCAACCGCCAGGTGGGAGTGCGTTAGAATGTGCTGATAAGGAGCAACCATGACAGCTTTGATTTGCGCCATGTTCATTTGGAGCGGACCTTTTTACGAAGGCTCCATTGAAGACGCCTTTGCAAAGGCAAAAAAGGAAAACAAGCTTCTCGTTGTGGATGTTTACACGACGTGGTGTGGACCATGTAAGTTGCTTGATAAGACCACGTGGCAAGACCAACGAGTGCAAGAGTTGTTAGGAACTCAGGTCATCGGGCTCAAAGTGGACGCGGAAAAGGGCGAAGGCGTCGCCTTTGCACGCAAGTACAAGATCACGGGCTACCCCAACCTGATTATTCTCAACGCAAACGGCGAACTTGTGTCGCGTCAAGTGGGTTATATGCCACCGCAGCAATTCCTGGAGTGGGTTCGGCAGGTGATCTGAGTGGAGATTTCTCAGTTCGAGATCGAGGGATTGGTGCTCGTAAGACCCCAGGTGTTTCGAGATCCGCGCGGATACTTCATCGAAACTTATCAAGCAGAACGATTTCGTAAAGTAGGCATTCTTGACACCTTTGTCCAAGACAATCAAAGTTGTTCTACTCAAGGCACTTTACGAGGCCTGCATTTCCAAGTCGGCCAGGCTCAGGCCAAACTCGTGCGTGTGGTGTTGGGTGAAGTGTTTGACGTGGCCGTAGACCTTCGCCGCGGCTCACCCACATACGGTCGGTGGCAAGGTGTTCACCTCAGTGATCAGAACCACTACCAATTCTATGTACCCAAGGGTTTTGCGCACGGATTTCAAGTGGTCAGTGAACGCGCTGTGTTCGCCTATAAATGTTCCGACTACTACGCGCCGGAATGCGAACGTGGACTCATTTGGAATGACACGGACCTTTCGATCAAGTGGCCTTTGCGGCCCACGCAAATCAGTGAAAAGGACGCAAATTGGCCAACACTCGCCCAACTCAATCTGGATTGAACCGCGTTGAGATTATCACCACCGGCGAAGAGGTGATTCATGGTGAGTTGGTCGATACGAACGCCAGTTGGCTGTCTGAGCAATTGGCATCCATGGGTTTTCAAATCCAACGACGCAGCACCGTAGGTGATCGTTTGGATGATCTGGTGAACTTGTTCTTAGAGCGTGCGGCCATTGCAGACATCATCATTGTAAACGGAGGACTGGGACCTACCGTTGACGATCTTTCGGCCGAGGCAGCGGCAATGGCACTGGGCGAGCCGAGAATCATCCATGAAACGTGGCTGAATCACCTGGAGTCATGGTTCAAAGAACGCGGCCGACAGATGCCCGACAACAACCGCAAACAAGCCTATCTGCCGCAGTCGGCTCAAATCATCGATAACCCTTACGGCACAGCCTGCGGCTTTCGGATCAAACTCAGTCGAGCTGAACTCTTTTTCACCCCAGGAGTTCCCCGCGAGTTGAGACCCATGTTCAGCGAACAAATCGCGCCCTATCTCAACACCCACTACACCAACAAACCGCGGTTCCTCAAGCGTTTGCACAGCTTTGGATTCAGTGAAGCAAGAATGGACCAGCGCCTAGGTTTGTTGACAAAGCCAACGGGCCTAACTTTGGGATTTAGAGCGCATTTGCCGCTACTCGAAATCAAAATCATGGCTGAAGGAGAAGAAGCAGAGCGTCATGCGATGTCGTTTATGGGAAGCCTTCCAGACGACATCATGGCCTGTGTTGTCGCACAAGACGATGAACATATCGCAGCGGTGGTCGGAAGGGCGCTTCTGGACCGCAAACTGACGCTGGCTACAGCGGAAAGCTGCACCGGTGGCTTGCTCGCCGACGCGTGGATCCACTACCCCGGTTCTTCAGCCTATTTCAAGCACGGAGTGATCTGTTATTCAAACGACTCAAAGATCCGCGAGTGCGATGTTCCCGGTCCACTCATTGACCAGTTCGGCGCCGTATCCGCGGAAGTGGCAAAAGCCATGGCTATGGGGTTAAGACAACGCGCAAATACCGAAATCGCCCTGGCCACCACCGGCATCGCCGGTCCAGATGGCGGATCACCTGAAAAGCCGGTGGGTACCGTCGGAATTTCTTTGGCAACGCCCTCGAATACCTACACGCAACTGGTCCGTTTGCCCGACTTTGGTCGCACAGCTATTCGGCGCGTGACCGTGATGTTGGCAGTGGACATGTTGCGTCGTTACCTATTCGGTTTTCCAGTTTTCGGATCGTTTGAAATCATGAAAACCATCTCTACAGACGTTATCTCTTAGTTTTGCGCAAAAAACACATTCGTTTGACTATCGTCTAACACGAAACGTTCTTTGAAAACTTGCCTCAATGAAACTATGAGTTTAATATGAAAGCTAAGTGTATCCATTGAATTTGCCGCGCAACCTGAGGGGCTTAGGTTGTCTGAGGAGAAACACATGGGAAAAAAAGTCTTGTTGGCTGATGATAGTATCACAATACAAAAACTGGTCGAGATGGCCTTTGCTGACACAGACTTCGTTTTGGTATCGGTTTCGGATGGGCAGCAAGCTATTGATCAACTCGCTGATGTCCAGCCCGATATTATCCTCGCCGACGCCATTATGCCCTTGAAAGACGGTTATGAGGTATGTGAATACGTCAAATCAAGTCCTCAGTTTGCCAGCACGCCTGTGGTTCTACTTACAGGTCGATTTCAACCATTTGACCAGGCAAAAGCGGAGCAAGTACGGATTGACGGTCGGGTGGTTAAACCGTTTGTACAAGAGCAATTGGTGGAGCTCATCAATCGCTTGACATCCAAATCACCCACCGAAGCACCGGCTGAATCGGTCACACCCGCCCCGCCTGAAGTGGAAGAAGAAGAGGACACCGATGCCACATTGATGTTAGACGCAAGCATGTCCCTTGACGACGAGCAAGAAGAAACCAGGGCTGATTACGCTATGGAGTACGATTCTCACTCAACCATTCGCGTGAATCCTGCCGATTTGCAGGCCTACCTCCGCGACAAAGCCAAAGCCGAAGCCGAAGCTGAATCTGCCGATGATGAGCTCGAAATCGGTGAACTCGACGATGAAGATATCCTCGACGATGAACTCGAGGGCGTCGAGTCGGACATCGACGACGCAATGGCAGATATGCCTTCACTGGACGATGAGCTCGAGGATATCGAAGAGATTTCCGACGATGAGCTGGTCGCGGACTCTGACAACGACACCTCTCAAGACCGATCCATTGAAGAATTGGAACTGGATGATTTCAGTGAACTTCAAGACGAATCTGCCGATGATGTGATTGACCTGGCCAGCGATGACGTGATGGAGCTTAGCAACGATGAACTGATGGAAATGGAAGAGGACGATCAAACCATCACGGCTCCCGATGCTGAGGTACCCGAAGACGAAATGGCATCCTTTGAACCTATGGACCTAGATGAGCCCGTCTTTATGGAAGAAGCTGGAGACACACCCGACCTGAGCGAAATGCATACCGATTCATCCTATGAGACCCCGAGTCTTGCAGATGACCATGGATCAGATGCGGTTGATGAGGAGGCATTGGACCTCAGCGATGATGATTTCATGTCGAGTGATGATCTCGATGACGAGATTGCCGACCTCGGCGAATTAGAAGACCTCGAAGAACTCGATGATCTTCACGATGATTCACTTGGCGAAACGGATTTCGACGATTTGCTCGATGAAAAAAATGAAGTGCCTTTGGTGGAGCGCGACACGGTCTCCTTTGAGGATGAGGAACCCGCACTGTCGACACCTGCCGCTGAATTTCTGGATGAATCAGCCGATAAACTCCTTTCGGAAAGCGACACCAATTTCTTGGACCAGCCTTCTGAAGACGATGCGCTGCTTACGCCTGCCGATACGGATTTTCTTGAAAACGAGAAGATTGAAGAAAACGTGTTGGCACCTACAGAATTTGAAGAGCTCGATTTTTCAGAGCCCAGCGCTTTGGATGAAATAGCCACCATGCCGCTGGAACGACCTTCTTCCATCACGGACGATTCAGAACCCTCCCAACCCTTGGAGGTGCCAACATTCGAAGCGGCCCCCATTCCAGAGCCTATTGACGAGGAGCCTGATTTCGAAGTGGCCACCGAGGATCTTGACGAGTTGGATCAAGAGGACTTGATCACTGAACCCACTGAAGTAGCCGAAGGTGAACCCGCCATCGCTGAACTTGAGCCCGTGATTGGTGAAGACACGTTACCCGGTCAGAACATCGTAGAATCGATGGATGACGAGCCCCCATCACTTTCTGAAGAACTTTCAGCAATTCCTGCAGAAGAGATGGCAGCCCCAGATGAAGCAACCTCATTTGCAGAAGAATTCGGCCTGGAACCGGTAGAAGAAGAACCTGTTTTTGATGCTGAAGAAATGGGTTTGGTCAGCGCCGAAGAAGAACTGGATACGTCGTTTGTGGACGACTTAGATGATCTTGACGCTCCTGCCCCATCAGCTACCTGGGCTGACGACGAAGTGGAAGACGTCGAGGAAATGTTAGATGTTTCAGCAGACGATATGCCCATCGAAAATTTCGCGGAACTGGAGTCCCCTTTGGACGAGCCTGAGCCACTGGACGTCAGCATGCGCGACATCCCAACGGCTGAGCTGGAACTTGATGTAGCTGTGGGTGACGAGGCACCGATCGAAACAGATTTTCTGGATGAGAGTCCCGGGGAACCTTTGGAATCACTTACCGAGGAGTCACCCGAAGCGGCGCCTACAGATGTGCCACCACCGCTACCAGTTAGCGCAACCAGCGTTAGTCTCGAAGCGGGTCAGCTAGACCATATCATCGAAGAAGTGGCCCGAAGAGTGGCCGCAAAGATAAGCGACGATGTGATTCGAGAAATTGCTTGGGAAGTCATACCTGAACTTGCAGAGGCTATGATCAAGAAGCGCATTCACGAAATAGAAAAGGCAGCAAGTCACTAATTTTTACGGCGTTCGGAGCACAGCCAATGTACTTAAGATCCATGTGTGCAGCGCTACTCTGCGTGCCGCTGTTTGCCACCGACAACACGCTTCCAAAGGGCGTAAAGACCATTCAGTTCCGCTACGCGCTCACAGAAGCAGACGATTTCTTTGATACCGACGGGCACCGCACCTCGTTTTCAGAGGTAGGCTTAGGTGACTACGAGTCGGTACATACTTCCATTGAAGCTGCATTTGGCGTTGCCGAAGGTGTCACAATTGTTCTCGAAGCAACCAATACCAGCCGCGAACTGAAAGCACCCGAGTCAGCCTTCAAATCAAGTGGTATGGAGAGCGTTTATGCCGGTCTGCGCCAGCGACTTTCACCGCCCGGTTCCAGTCACCTTTTGATTTCGGAATTAGGGGCATCATCGCCTGCAGGTTACGACGAGGACGAACAATTACCACTTGGTTCTGGTGGTATCGATTGGTTCGCTGTGGTTTCTTATGGCCAGGACTTTTACCCCACCAGAGGCGCGTTCCATTTGGATATCACCTATGTGTTCCGCAATGAAAAGCCCGACGATGAAATTCGCATACACACCGATTTCGACTGGGGCATTACGCGTTCCATCTGGCTGCGCCTCGCCTACGACAGCCAAGAGAGTAAGAACAACAGTTTGACGCCATTTGACGTACTCACCTATCCCGAAGAACATGGTAAGCAACTCGCAAGCGCCCGTTTTCGCTTGTACCTCTCAGCCAAATGGCATGCTGATCTATCAGCTAGCAAAGTGATGGACGGCAGGAACCAGTTTGTAGGTCAAACCCTTGCATTGGGACTGGGGTGGCGGAGTCAATAAATGCATGTTAGCCGTCGCCAATTTCTAGGACAAGCTGCGAAAGCTGGCGCAGGAATAGCGATTGTCGGAATTTGGGGTTGCGAACGAACTGAATGGACCGCCCCGGTAGCGGTAAAACGACCTTTGTTTCTGACTCCCGACTCTGAGGCATTCGTTCTGAGCCATGGTGAACAAGCTCCCATTGATGAATCACAATGGCGGCTGGATATCTATGCCAACCAAGGCCTACGCCATAGGTTTACAATTCGACAATTGCGGGATTTGCAAGCTGAAAAGGGCATTGACGCACTCGCTTCGGTCGTATGCGTGTTTGATAGCCCAGAACAGGATATGGCCTACAACGGTTTTTTCAGGGGATTAGCGCTCGCGGATGTGATCGGTGAGGTTTCACCCCACGTGAAACGCATCCACATTCACGGTGCAGATGGCTTTCACAGCTCGCTTCCTGTTAGCGTGCTTCAGGAAAGTGCCCACCGAGTGACGCCCATGCTTGCAACAGCGTTTCAAGGTGTAAGCCTCTCACACGAACGGGGTTTTCCCATCCGATTGATTGCACCCGGTTTTTACGCTTACAAGCACATCAAGTATGTCACCGCCATCACGCTTTCTGATGAGCCCGAAGCCACTGGCGACTTTGAATCCATGTTCCGCTCAGATCCCGACCGCCCCATGAGTTCTTTTTCAAAGATCCAGGAACCCTTTGACACGGCGATTGTCCAGGCGGGTCGCTTGACCATTATCGGTTATGCATTGCCGTCAGACTCGCCGATCACACGTGTGGACGTACAAGTTGATCAGGGCCCCTGGCAAACGGCCCATCTCGTGTCTCAGGAACAGTTGCTTGCCGAAGTGGAGCTTCTCGGCACGGCACGTCAGCACGCGTGGCCCTACCCTTATCACGGGGTTTGGGCACCTTGGGTGTTCCAGTGGCAAGCCAGTGCCGGTGCCCATTCCATCAGTGTACGGACCCACACGGCAGATGCTAAGAACATGGCTGAGACCAGTTATTTGGGCACACCTGGTCAAACCATTCACGTCCAAGTGATGGATTGACTGCAACTTTTACGAGAGACATGTGTCTCCCAATGTGCCGGTACTTACCGGCAACATTCCGCAAACTCCAGCCCCGGAACAGGCGCATCACGCGCCTGTTCCAATATTTCAGGCTCTTGCCGCTCTGAGTGTCCTCACAATCAAATAGACAACCACCGCGGTCAGTGCGATCAGTGCAAATAGGGCCGCCCCCGGTGGATTGATACTCATGGTGACGTGGAACACGGCTCCAAGTGCAACTAGCACACCCATCAACGCCTCACCGGTTATCAATCCGGAAGCCAACAAAAGACCCGTATTCTCTGCCGTTCGCTGTTGTTTTTCATTGGCGTTGCTGGTCGCGCGTTTCACGTAATGAGCGAGAACGCCACCTACAAAGATCGTCAAGGACAAGCCAAACGGCAGATAGACACCCACGGCCACCGCCAGAATGGGGAATCGGAACGATGCCCCACTGCGTTCCTGAAACTTGTCCACAATAATCAAAAGCACGGCCAAGCCGAACCCAATGTAAATGAACCCCCAATGCATCTCACCACCGCCAAAAATGCCGGTGGCGATGTCGCGCATCAATCCTGCCTGCGGTGCTGCTAAGAAACTGCCGCCTTCAACGATGGGTCTACCGATGCCCTGCCCTTTATCGAGGATGCTCAATGCGATTGGAATCACCGTGGCGGCAGCGATCACGCCAACCACCTGATAGATTTGCTGGCGCCATGGAGTGGATCCGACAATATGTCCACACTTGAGGTCCTGCATGTTGTCGCCAGCAATGGCCGCAGCAGAACAAATCAAACCAGCCAGGTAAAGCACGGCGATCGGCCCTATCTTTGCCGCCGGACCGTCCACGCCCATGACTGCTGAAAGTATGAGCGCCGATACGATCACTGTAGCTATGGTTACGCCGGAAATCGGGTTGTTGGAGCTTCCCACCAGTCCGGCCATGTAGCCTGCGACACTGGAAAATATGAAGCCAAAAATCAACATCAAGACGGTCATCAGCAAGGCGATCATCATCTTGTTTGGGTAGTCTTGAAGCGCACTATTGAAGATCATAAATACAGGAATGGAGCCCAGGCCCGCTGCCCAAGCCACATAATTAATGGGGATGTCGTAATCCGTGCGCTCAATGGCATCTGCATTGGACGATGCATTCCGATAGGCAGCCAAACTCACTTTCACGCCATCGATCAGGGGTTTGGCGAGTGAAATTAATGACCAGACACCGCCAACCATCATGGCGCCCACCCCAATGCGGCGACAATTCTGCCAGGACGCGTTGGCCACCGCACCCCAATCCGCAGAGGTCAGGCTTGACCAGGAGGCCTGTGGATCGAGCCCCGCAGCAGCCATTAACCCATCGTGGTTCATCGCCCAATTGACCGGTACACCGATCAGAGTTCCAATAACACCACCGAGAAAGACGAGCGTGGCAATGTTCAATCCGACGATAAAGCCAACGCCAATCAATGCAGGCGATATGCTCACGTCGCCTTGAAACAAGTAGCGGCCACTGAAGAGCGACTTCACGGTGGCTACATTCCCCTGAAATAGACCAACACCTGCTTCCAGTAACTTGAAAATACCGCCTATGACGGTTGCCTCCACCAGACTCAAGAACCCTTTTTTCCCTTCGTCGGTGGCCTGCTTTTCAGGATGGTCCCGATCCACCTCGATACCGCCAACTTTCAAAACCTCGGCCGTAGCTACACCTTCTGGAAACTTCAGCTGTGCTTGGACAATCAATGCCTTGCGAAGCGGAATCGTGAACGCAACTCCCATCACACCACCCACGATGGCAATGCCTACCATTGGCCCATACAAATAGCTGTCCCACGCACCCATCATGACAAGTGCAGGTATCGTGAAAATCATTCCAGCTACCAACGACTCACCCGCTGACGCCGAGGTCTGCACCATATTATTTTCAAGGATGTTTGAGCGCTTAAATGCGCGGAGGGAACCCATGGAAATAGCCGCAGCGGGAATAGAAGCCGATACCGTCAAGCCCACCAGAAGACCAATATAAGCGTTGGCAAATGCCAACAACATGGACAGCACCGCTCCCAGGACAAATCCCTTAACAGTGAACTCCGGCAAATGACGATCGGCCCCCACGAGCGGCTTGTGTTGATTCATGGCTTATCTCTCTAGTTTTTGAATTAGAGGTCGTCTGGTCGCCTCAATAGTTATTAATTCTTAGACGTCAATCAGGCGCAATTTGGCCCACGTACCACAGTGTCCAGCCCTTAATTCGCGATGGCAGTGAAGCACATTGATCTTATTGGCTCTGGCCCATCATGGCGCCCATATCTTGAACAGGCACCCCTGGAGGTGGCTCGTACTTGAACAGATTCTCGTCCAAAGTGTCCATGAACTTGGCATTGGTATAGGCAATGGAAATAAACGGTTTCTCGTCAATTGCCATCCCAAAGGTCATGGGGAAAATGTTCTCTTCGTCCATGACAATCGTAAACAGGCCCATGTTCATGCCTGTTTGTGCCATTTTCTGTTTCGCTTCTTCCTTGAGCTCGCCGGAAAGAGTGACTTTGCCGTCGGCCACGCTGGCTACCTGGAGATCCAACATCTCGGTCATCATCTCGACCATCTTGCCCGGATCCAGACTGCCGCCGCTGATGCCCATGTTACCAAACCCCTGGGATTTGGCCACTTCATCAATCTGGTCTAACCCCATCTTCATCACCTGTTTCATTCCCATGGCCGGAATATCCGTCTCGACCCACATGGTCGTACCGTCAAAAACTGTCACGATGGCCATGTCCATGGAGGAGGGCATTCCCTGTTGCTGCGCGTTTTCAGGCATTCTCATCGACACCGACATGGATGTTCGATGATGTGTCTGATCCTTTAATGACATCGTTCCAGACATCGTCATGTCCATCTGCATGCCCATCTGGTTCACGGACATGTCCGCATTCAAGTCCAGAGTCAAAGGCGCTTTTCTATAGACGTCCGCGAGTTTTTCCAACCACTTGTCAACGTCACCGCCCGGTGACCAGAACCCAAAGACCACTATGGCCAACTGCAACATAAATCCTCCGAAATCATGTAAGAACCCACACTATACCCCAGTTTCTTCTGATTCCATACGTTTGCGCCCGCGTCCTGGCAACAAGTACGCAACCCATGCCGATACCAGAGAAAGTACAAAAGGTGTCTCAAGACCCTGCCAGTCCGCCACCACGTATACTGAGAGGCCCGCAAAAAGGGCAGCATACGCATTCAAGGCACTGCCGTAGCGTGAGAACAGTCCCATCAAAGTCACCACGACAATACCGGAACTGCCAAATGCGGAAGCCTCCTCTACCAACCCGTAAACCGTGTCGGCGTAGAGCGCCAGCACATAAGCCAAGACGCCAAATAGAGCGACGGCGAGTCGCGCCATCAGCAGTTTTGTCTTTTCATCTGGGTGACGAAGCATCGGTGTCACCAGGTTATGTGACAAAAGCGCCCCAGCTACCAATAAGGCACTATCCACAGTTGATAGGATGGCCGAAACCAGCGCACCCACAAACACCACCGCCAGTACTCTTGGCAGATACTGGTGTGCCATTGCTGGCAGGACCTGTTCTCCGTTTGGCAATTCAGGCATGAGCCCAAGCGATACAATGCCGATCAAGACTGGGATGAGACCTACGACAAAATAGATGCCCGAAGCGATCAGGGTTGCCTTGCGTGCCACACCTTCGGAACGGGCCGAAACCGCTCTTACCACCAACTCCTGAGCGACCAGTGAACCCACAATGGGAATGGCCCATGTTTCCATGCGCATCAGCCAGCTTGGAGGGGTATCTGAAGCAAAAAAAGCGGCACCAAACTCAGCTAGATGAGTCCCTGCAGTAGGTTGCATAAATACGGCGACACCAAGTATTACCAGACCCACGATCAACACACTACCCTGTATGACATCGGTAAAGGCGTCCGCAAGGACACCGCCCATCATGGAATAAAGCACCACAATTGCAGCTGCAATGCTGATCGCTACTTCGATCTCGACGGACGAAGACGAGGTCAACACGATGCCAAACGCTCTCACTTGGGCTGCGGCCCACAATACGCTGGTTGGGATCATCAAAAGGGCAGCCAACCGTTCAACGCCAGGCGCGAACCTGCTCCTGTAAAGATCGGCCAGGGTAATCAACTTCTTGCGCCACAAAGGTGCTGCCAGCAGTAGTCCAAACAAGAACATGCAGATGGCGTATCCAAAAGGGTCGCTGATGACGCCAGACATGCCCGAATCGCGGGCCTCAGCTGCCGAGCCAATACAGGTCTCCGCACCAAACCAGGTGGCAAACACAGAGAACATGGTGAGCCCAAACCCCAGTGATCGACCTGCAACCAGGTAATCCGCCTCAGTCGCGACTCGTTTGGAGACCCAATAACCAATGCCCAACTGCAACGCAACGTATACCAGAATGACGATCACAGCGACCTCCTAGAGTGCTGAATCTAGGGCAGTCTGCCATTGCAATCAACGGGTAATCAAAAAGGGCGGGTCATTCGACCCGCCCTTTGCGTTTGCTCCCCCTCTTTGGGGCTCTGAAAAAATGATCAGTAGATGTCGTTCACCGTATTGAACACATTGAATTTACCCGTAGGCGTGATGAGTTTATCGGCCTTGATGACCTTTTTCAGCTTGCGAGTCTTGTCATCCACAACCACCAGAGCGGATTTCTGTTCCTTACCGTTCCAGACGGAGAACCAAACTTCATCACCGGCCTTGTTGTATTCAGGCTGGACCACGCGTTTGGCGCCTTCACCCAGGTCTGCCCATTCTGCAATGGGCAATACCGTAAAGCCCTTGTCCAGGTTGTTTATGTCGAACACAGCAATACTTTGACTGATGGCTGGATCCGGATTCAGGGGGCTATCCACCCATAGGTTCGAAGAATTGGGATGGGTTTTCACGAACAGCGATCCGCCACCTTGGCCCTTCAACACCTCCACCACTTTCCAAGCGTACTCTGGATGCCCTTCAGGGTCGGTACCGATCGCCGTGATCTTTTCATTTCCAAGCGCGCTGGTCACCCAAACGGGACCATACTTGGGGTGCGTGAAATTGGCTCCGCGACCCGGGTGCGGGATCTTGTCGCAGTCGATTAAGGCTTCCAGTTCCTGATCTTTGGAGTCGACCACAGCAATCTTGTCAGACTGGTTGGCTGCAGTCAGGAAATAGCGCTTGGTCACGTCCCACCCACCGTCGTGCAGGAATCGGGCGGCACCGATGGTGGTGACCTTGAGGTTGTTGATGTCGGAGTAGTTGACCAACAGGATCTTGCCGGTCTCTTTGACGTTCACGATGAATTCGGGATGTTGGTGAGAGGCAACAATGGCTGCCACCCGCGGTTCCGGGTGATATTCCTGGGTATCCACGGTCATGCCTCTGGTGGACACAATTTTCAGGGGTTCAAGGGTCGAACCGTCCATGATGACGTATTGCGGTGGCCAGTAGGAACCAGCAATGGCATATTTATCTTCGTAGCCGTGGTACTTGGACGTCTCCACGGAACGGGCTTCCAGGCCCACTTTAAGCGTGGCCACCTTGGCTGGAGGATCCATCCAAAGGTCAATCAAGTCGATCTTCGCATCGCGGCCAATCGTGTAGACATAACGTCCCGAATGACTCAGTCGAGAGATATGCACCGCATAACCAGTCTTGATGATGCCGGCAATCTCGTGTTTATCGCCATCGATAAGGGCCACTTCACCTGTGTCGCGTAACGTCACGGAAAAGACATTCTCGATATTGATCTTGTTCATCTTCTTGGTGGGACGCTTATCCACAGGTACATACACTTCCCAGGTGGCTTTCATTTCTTCCATGCCAAATTCGGGCGGTGCGGGCGGTTCGTGTTGCAGGTAACGAGCCATAGCGTCAATCTCAACGTCCGTGAGTTCACCCGATGTGCCCCAGTTGGGCATACCTGCAGGCGATCCATATTGAATCAATGCCTTCAAATAATCGGTTCCTTTTGCACGTGTTATGTCGGGCGTCAGAGGTTTGCCCGTAGCTCCTTTGCGAAGCACACCATGACACCCAGCGCAGCGTTCGAAGAAGATGCGCTTGCAGCGATCGTATTCAACTTTACTAATGGACGGCGCATCGGGAGATATGATCATCTCGGTGGTGTCCACATTCACGGGTGCGCCTTTGTAGGCCAATTCAGCCTCGGTAGCTCCCGGGTGACGTTCGACAGTGGCCAAATCTTTCGAAACATCCGCAGATTGGCGAGCCTTACTCACTTCTGCCGCTGTCACATGACCAAAATCATTGCCCCAGGTATTTAAGACGTAGGTCAACACGTTGGCAATTTCCGCATCACTCAAATGGTGTTGACTGGGCATCACCGAGTTGTACTTTTCGCCATTGACGGTGACCTCACCGGTCAAGCCCTTGAGCACAATGCCGACGCCTTTTTCCTTGTCACTCTTTAGGAAATCGGAATGGGCAAGCGGCGGGAAGGCCCCTTTCAAACCCATGCCGTTCGGTTGGTGGCACGGCGAACAGGTTGCCATATAAATGGATTTACCGGCTTCCATGGCGTCCCCGCCTTGAGCAGCTTCCGCTGCATGCACCAGCAAACCTGGGTTATCGAGTTCATTCTGGCTCGGTGAATCGGTGGTGGCATACATCAAGCCGGTCATGGCAACAACGGCCGCGACACCTACGATCCAGATCATGTTTTGCTTCACGTTCATCTTTCTGTACCCCCAAAGGTAGTTCCTCGTCTGACGATCATGTTGCCTCTTCATGGCCATGGGGGTTTATGATGAACGTCATATATAGCCTGATCCTGTGCGCACAACACCGAAGCGAGGAACCGTCCGATGTGTCGTTGCAGCCTGCCGAACAAAGCGATAAGATCGGAGAAATAACCAGGGAAGGCAATATGGACGTAGACGTATATCGTGCACCGGAAGTAGAAGTAACAGCCGAATCGTCCGCAGTCCTGCCGTCATTCTATGTGGTCTCTAATACCAAGTTCATCGTCCTATTTGTAGCCACCTTGGGTCTTTATTCGTTCTATTGGTTCTTTATGAACTGGAAGCAGTATAGGTTCGCAAACCGCGAACCTATGTGGCCGATCGCACGAGCCATATTCTCGATCTTTTTCGCGCACAAATTGTTTGACCAAGTGGCCGCCAAGGTCCGAGAACGTCACGACAACCTGTTTTCAGATCATGCGTCGCTGGCCACCACCTATGTGGCCATTAACGTGGTGAGTTACATTGCCAATCGACTTTCGAGCCGGGCAATCGGCGACCCATACACGAGCCTTTTACCTCTATCGATGCTCCCCATCGAAGGATGGGTTCTGTATCGCGCCCAGGTTGCGATTAACTTGGCATGCGATGACCCTTATGGGCTCAGCAACAGCCGAATCACCATCGCCAATATCTTCTGGATCTTGCTGGGCGCTGTTTTGTGGTTGTTAAACTTGTTTGGATTGTACTTAATTTTTTTCAACGACCCAGAGCTATTCGCTGTGACGCCGTGACAATCGCCTTGCCAGATGCCCTTGGGTTGCCTAGTATCGAATCTTAGAATTCGGTCGAATGGGAGGGCTGTGTGGATGTTCAGCTATTGAATCAATTATTGACCGCTGGCGTAAAGCATGGCGCTAGCGATATTCACTTTTTTGTCGGTGTACCTCCATGTTACCGAATGAAAGGCACACTGGTCCCTATCAAAGGCAAGAGCCTGGACCCACTCGACACCCAAAAAGTGGCCGAGCTGATCTTACGCAACGATAACCGCGTTCACATCGAAGAGATCCACGAATACGACACCAGCTACAGCATCCCCAACCTTTCGCGTTTCCGCGTCAACATCTTTAGGCAACGGGGCAGTTTTGGCATCGTTTTGCGCATCATCCCGCCAGAAATTCCCACAATTGATTCACTCAATCTTCCCGAAGTCATCAGAAAAGTGACCTTCGAGGAACGCGGGATGGTATTGGTCACCGGCGTCACCGGTAGCGGTAAATCGTCCACCCTTGCCGCCATGGTCAACGAAATCAATCGCACGCGAAATGGCAAGCACATCCTCACTATTGAGGACCCCATTGAGTACTTGCATTCACACCAAAAGAGCTACATCTCTCAACGTGAAGTGGAGCGCGATACGGGTGGCTTTGCCGCAGCGTTACGCGCGGCCCTGCGTCAAGACCCCGACATCATCCTGGTGGGCGAAATGCGCGACCACGATACCGTGGATACCGCCATCAAAGCTGCCGAAACCGGTCACTTGGTGTTCTCCACCGCGCACACCACGGATGCTGCCAAAACCATCGGTCGCATCGTTTCGGTGTTCCCTCCCCAGGCGCAGTTGGCCACGCGTTTCCGATTGGCAGAAGCATTGGTGGCGACCATTTCTCAGCGGTTGTTGCCCAGGTCCGATGCCACAGGACGCGTGCCAGCGGTTGAGATCATGATCGTCACACCGCGTGTACGAGAGTACATTGTTGATGCAGAGAAGACCGCAGGGCTCAAGGACGTCATCGCCGAAGGGCACGTGCAATACGGCATGCAGACGTTTGATATGCACCTCTCGCGATTGTACAAGGACAACCTCATATCGCTTGAGGTAGCCCGTTCGGCCGCCACCAGTCCCGCCGATTTCGAACGCGCGCTCAGCTTTGATTAATGCTGCTTGCCTGGGTGGTAGGATCCGTGATTTTGACGGTGGCCGGCACCATTGCGGTGGTCAGTGGCACCCAAGCATTTTCCCAACAGCGGTCGCGAAAACGATGGAACAATGAACTAAATCGACTTGGGTTCCAGGAACAAGGCGAGCAGTGGATGAAGCGTGTGACGTTCGGGGATATGTTCTTCTTCCCAGCAAATATGCGGCTTGTCCTGAATTCCGATAAACCTACACCTTTTGACCTGACCCTGGTTCCGGAAGATACCCATAAAGCCGCGTTGCGATTCTATCCAAACACGCAAAATGACCCGGACTCCGATGAACATAGCTCCGGTGATCCAGCGTTCGATCAGCTTTACACGTTGCGATTCAACCGCCAACGCGCCATAGCCTTTTTAGACCCACGCTTTCGCGAAAGAATGATACAACTGCATGGATTGATTGAGATCCACCCAACCCAATTAATCGTCGATATCCACAGATTTGCGACCTTAAGCGACGCAGTCCACAGCCTCCAAGATATCCACGCCCACTTGATGGGTGCACAATCTGTCGGAGAACGGCTGGTCGCCATGCTTGTGGAAGATATTCCGGCCTTGCGTATGACAGCTGCAAAACTTCTAACGCCTTCGGATCTAGATGAAAAAATGCGTCAAATCCTTTTGCATCAACTACCGGACCTGCCACACAACCTGTTGATACTAGTGGCTGAGCTATTAGGACCTCTGTCGGTTCAGGCATTGATCGATCGTTTCGAGAAGGCGGATTTGGAGAGACAAAAACAACTGCTCCATCTATTTGGAATACTGGGTGGATCCGAGGCCAAAACGTTCTTGCGTCATCAACTCACCCAGGCGGAGCTACAACCTTACGCAGCCGTGGCACTGGCGCAGGCCGATGAGGAAGAAATCCAATCTGTGCTCATTGCTGCATTCGTTGGCACCACACACACGGATCAACGGGTGATGTTGATCCAAGCCATGGCCCAGCACCCCGAAGAACGGACTGAATCCGATCTTCTAATAATGCTGTCGGACCAGACCATGGGAAATCGAGAAAAACAGGCTGTCATTAAGGCACTCGGCGCAACGGCCAGGTCTGACGCCATCGAACCGCTGTTGAAAATGCGGCCCAAATTAAGGGGGTCGCTCCGAGTCGACCTGGAGGACGCGTTATCGGCCATTCGCGACAGAAATCGAAGCGACCATGACGGCATGATTTCACCCTTTCACGGCGATTCAGGTATGATTTCTCCTGACGATGCACATGGTGAAATCAGTCGTACTGATTGACGGAGGGGGACCGTGCAAAAAGTAATCGCACTTGATTTTGGGACATCCAATTCAAGCGTGGCTACGTGGGATAGCCACAAAGGCATTGCCGATCTGTTACCGATCCCCGGTGTCACACGAGGACATTCCAGCTTTTCCGACGTGCAAATCGACGACGGCGACACCATCCCATCGGCGGTCTTTCTTGAAGACGAGCCTTCGTTCTTCGATCGAATGACCGCTACTTTGGACCGATTCAAGTTCATAGGCAATCGCGCAAGGGTTGGGATGGCCGCACTCAATGCAGACGCCATGCAAATGCAACGTCGCTTTCACAGTGGTTTCAAACGCGATCTGCTGGCCGCTTGCGCAAGTGGTCAAGCCATCGGATCGCCCGCCTACAACATCTCGCGCCAATTCCTTAGAGAAGTACTTGCTCACACCACCAAGGCCCTGGGCTGGCGACCGAGACAGCTGGTGTTCGGGACACCCGTAGACTGTTTTGAAGCCTATCGCGGTGCCTTGGAGCATATGGCCCGGTCTTTCAATATGAAGGCTCGGTTCATCGATGAACCCGTCGCTGCGGCACTGGGCTACGGCTCGCAACTCAAACAAGATAATAGGGTCTTGGTGATTGATTTCGGAGCCGGAACCTTGGATCTGGTGGCCATGATGTTTGGCTACGGAGCAGCGACCAAGGGTTCAGCCACCGTTTTGGGCAAATGGGGAGAACGCCTGGGCGGCAACGACGTGGATCATTGGGTGGCAGAGTATGTCTGCGATCGGCTTGGCTTGCCCTCCATCAACCAGGACGCCGACCCACTCACCAACTGGTGGCTACGACTGGTGCTGGCCGAATGCCGCTCCATGAAAGAGCAGTTATTCTTCAAAGAAAAGGTCCCGTTTAGCCTGGAAATACCGCCAAGTTTGGTCCAACGTACCGCCCATACGGCACCCCGCGACCTGTTTGTGTCGCGCGATGACTTGATAGCCATCATGGCAGCAAACAAGTTTTACCAGCGCACCGAGCGCGCCATCGACCATGTGGTGAGTCAGGCTGGCGAAGAACCCTTCGATCAGGTACTTATGGTGGGCGGTAGCACACTGCTCCCGGAAGTCTATCGCCGTGTGGAACAGCGATTCGGAAGGGCGCGCATCAAGGCTTGGCAGCCTTTCCATGCAGTGACCTTAGGTGCTGCAATTTACGCGGCAGGCGAGCTGCCAACCCAGGACCATATCTTCCACGATTATGCGATACGTGCATGGGACCGCAAAACCCATCAGCCCCAACACCAGCTCATCATTAAACGCGGCACCAAATTTCCGACCACGAGCAATCATTGGATCGGCAGATTTGTGCCCACCTGCGCCCACGGAGAGCCGGAAGAGACGTTCAAATTGATCATCTGCGAGATAGGCCGCAAGATCGGTGCTCAAAACGAAGTGGCCTGGACCGAACAGGGTGCTGCGGTCATGCTCAAGAACGAGAGCGACAGTGTTCTGGTGGCCCTGAACGAACAGAACCCAGTTCTGGGAACTTTGGACCCACCCCACTGGCCATCGGAAAAGAAGCCCCGACTTGAGATTCAGTTCGGCATCGACGAGAACCGTTGGTTGATCGCAACCGTCCGAGACCTCAAACGCAACATCCTGCTCATGGACCATCAACCCGTGCTCCAACTTCAGTGAAGCGTGGTTCAGCCCGTAAGGGCGATCGTCCACAGCCCACGGGTGACGAGCGGAGCGAGGAACCCTGGGTTAACGAAAAAAAGGGTTTAAGCCCGGTAGGGCGAACCCTTCAACTCGGCTCCCAAGTTTGTTCACCGGTTTCGTCATTCACAATCCAACGATGTCCCCATTTATCAGCTATTTTCTTCATCTCCTCTTCGAATGTGACCTCACGATGGTGTTCCTTCTGTTTTTCGACGTATTGGTATAATCCTCCAAGTTGCGAAGCCGAACATGAAAAAGCACCATAACCACCCTGCCATGCAAAATCAGGCTCTCGTTGCTTCATCCAGCTTGACGAGTGCGCTTTCAAATCGCGTACAACATGACTGAGTGCAGCATCTTGATGTAGGCGAATAACCATGTGGATATGATCTTCGGTTCCATTCGCACGAAGAAGAACAGTTTTACGATTTCGGAGGATGCCGCCCATATATGCGTGGAGTTCAACCTCGAAAGATGGGCGCAACCAACGCATTCGTTTGTGCGTGGAGAAGACAATGTGCACGTAAATCTGGACAAGGCTCTGGGCCATGATAATACTCAGGTTCGCCCTAACGGGCTAGATTGTTTGCTTTCCTTACCCTGGGTTCCTCGCTACGCTCGTCACCCAGGGCTGTGTACGATTGCCCTAACGGGCAACATATCTATCGGCTAGCGTTTCGCTCCATTCTACATCTAGGCTTCAGCCCCCAGAGCAATTTGCCCTATCCACGTTAACGCTAAACTGGATTGTCTTAGTCCTGACAAACCGAGAATCCGTGCATCAACCCACGGACATGGCCAGGGTTTTGCTCAACTGGCAGAGGTGTAGTCCAGTTTCAGCTTGCCATTGATTGAACTGGTCTTGCACCTTCTTCAAGTCGGCGACCGAGGTGGGCTGCTTGGTGACCACGCCCTCCTGAATCAGGGCCTGAACCACATCGTTGGACAAAATGAACGTATCTTTACCTGAAAATCTCAGAAACATGGGTCCCGTGTTGCCACCCAAACGTGCGCCGTTCTTCTTTAGAAACGCCCACAGTGACACAATATCGTTCACGGGCCACTGCGCCAGGAACTTCCCAAAAGAGCCGTATTTTTCCGACTGGGCTATGATCATGTCCGAATTGGGTTTTACGGTTTGGATCTTCTGCCAATTCCGGATGATGCGCTTGTCGTTCACCATAGGTCGCAAGGACTCCTCGGGCAAAACACTGAACCGCAAAGGATCGAATCCGCCAAAAGCAGCTTCAAATCCCTTCCATTTACTTTCAATCACTGCCCATACAAAACCCGCCTGAAAGATGCGTTTCGTCATCTGAGCCAGGAAAAAACTATCGGGCAAATCGCCCAGCGCTTGATCGGATAAGGGTTCAGGCCAAGCGGCCTTAATGATTTCATAGCTGCCATGACGGGTCACTGCCCGTTGAATCACAGGTTCAAACGACACATATCCTCCTGATTGTTCCCTTCATTCTAGCCTTCTTTTCCCCGATCTGAGTGAATCTGCTATTCTGAGTCCATCCAAAGTATCGAGTTGGCCATGCCTCTTACGTTGTTCAAGAAGGGATCGGTTCGCGGAGAATGGTACGTGGCGACCATCCGCGTGGAACCCAGTACCGCCTCGAACTATTACGGTGTATCCATCAGCTTTGGACTCTTGGGACACACACAAGAGCGTGAGATCCAATGGGTGCCGCGCGGCCAGCCATCGTTTGATGTAATGGTGTCCTTAGCGGTTCCTTTCCTGAGAACAGGTTTTAATCGAGCTAAGCGACCCCGCAAATATGTGGTGGAAAAACTGACTCTCGCAGAGTGTCGTGTGCTCCATGCGGCACGCAAGCAAGTCTTTGGCGAACAGATCCCACTCTTCTGGAGTCCTCCGCCCCATCCGCTAACAGCAATCAAAACTGATCCTAAACCCAAGTTCCATCCACTTTGATGGTCTTAAGTCAGTCATCAATTGATCACTTGGAAAGTGGGTCAGCCTTTGGATTGAGCCATTCGGTTCGTCACATTCAAACCCACATGTCTCACGTGTTCCTGACCGGCAGTCGAGCCTACAAATTCCGAAAATCGGTTGATCTGGGATTCTGTTCGTTTCTCACCCTTGCACAACGACAGGACGACGTGGCTCGGGAACTGAGACTCAACCGGCGACTCGCACCCCAGGTTTACCTGGGTATTTGCACTTTTGATGGTAGGCAATTCGGCCCACTTATCACAAACATCCCATCCAGTTGGCCCGAAACCGAATTGGCCCTGGTCATGGTGGAGTTGGACCCACAGACCAATGCCAAATTCCTATTAGAAGCAGGAACATTGCAAGGCGATCATTTGGCGCATGCTGCCAAACAACTGGCCGAATTCCATCGTCAAAATCGACTCAACTCAAGGGATTCGCGGACGAAAAACTGGGAAATGGCCCATTACCAACCTGCACTCGATAATCCGATCGCCCTAAAAGATTATTTGAAAGACCGCAGAGGAGACGCGGACGAACTTACCAACCGCATTCAAGCGTTCCAGATGGACCATCCAAATTGGTTTACGAATCGTTTGCAGCATGGACGTGCCGTAGACGGTCACGGTGATCTGCACCTGGAACATTTATGGTTCCCACAACCCGCACATCCGATCTGGATCGACTGCCTGGAATTCCGCGATGATTTTCGATTGATGGATACCGTTTATGACATCGGATTCTTGGCCATGGACTTGGTATACAGAGGAAGACCAGACTTTGCGGATCATTTCCTGCAATGCTATTCACTGGCTTCATTGGACTATGATTCGTTCAAGGGATTGCGGCTGGCCATGAGTTACCGAGCTGCCGTGCGCGCCAAAGTGGCTGCTATGGCTTGCGCAGATCCAGAGATTGAGCGCCATCAACGCGAGGCAGCGCTGGAAAGTGCGCATCGCCACCTCGATCTGGCGCTTCATGTGTTGCGACCCGTGCAAACGGCACCGATCATCGCCACTTGCGGCGCTGTAGGTACAGGTAAATCCACTCTTGCCAAAGCCATTGCCAAGGAACTCGGGGGTATTCGCATTGCCTCGGACGTGCTGCGAAAGAGACTAGCTGGAGTGGAACCTCATCACCACCTGGCCTCTCAATTCTACGATTGGGAAAGCACCGTAAATGTGTACAAACGCATGAAAGATTATGCCTCTTCCGTAGCGCAGGCAGGTCGTATAGCTATCCTTGACGCCACTTATGCATCTGAAAAGCTCCGGGCGTTCCTACCTCCAGAAGCTATCCTTGTCTGGCTGGAGGCCGATCGCGATGAACTGCAAAAACGGCTCACTTATCGGGCAACGGATACGAGCACCGAATCCGATGCCGGACCCGAATTGTTGGAACAGAGTCTTGCCTACTTTGAACCACCCACTCAATGGCCCAATACGATCAGAATCGACACCGGCCATTCAGATTGGTTGGAACAGGCCATAGATGCGCTGAGACAACACATCACCTGACCTAGGTCATATACCTCAGCACCAGAACATGAGCAGAATACAAGCTGGAGGTAATATGCAGATCTTCGCCATGGGGTTCAGGGCATTCTTTCTTCTTGGTGCATTTTGGGCCGTTCTTTCCGGGATCTGGTGGTTAGGCTTCCTACACGGCGTGATCACCCCCCATCAACTAAACCCCTTCTCCTGGCATGCCCACGAGATGATCCACGGTTTTGCAGCTGCGATTATTTCAGGCTTCTTGTTGACTGCCTCGGCCAACTGGACCAAAACCCGAGGAGCCCACGGTATCACCTTATTCCTGCTCGTGTTGCTCTGGGTCCTAAATCGGCTTGCCTATGGCTGGCTTTGGTTCCACGGACCCCACTCCGGTCTTTGGACGACCTTCGTGTTTTACGTGGCATTGACATGCGTATTGCTGCCACCTTTGTGGCGTGCCCGTCAGTGGCACAACCTCGGGCTGTTACTCTGGTTGCTGTTGTTAGGCGTTGCCGAATTCATGCAATCAGCAAGTTTGCTAAACGCGAAGCCTGTTTTGGCCGAAAGAGCGATGCTGTTATCGCTAAATGCGACCCTAGCTTTTGTCGCCATTATCGGTGGACGCGTGATTCCCTTCTTTACACGCAACAAACTGCCCCACCTCGATATCCGAAAGGAACCCGTCGCCGAATGGTTCAGTCTCGGGTTGTTACTAGCCATCACGGTCTGTGATCTTTTGTATGGACGAAGGCACACGTGTTCCGGGGTGTTGTCTCTTTTCGCAGGATTGGCATTCCTCGCAAGAGGCCGTCATTGGCATTCCTTTGAAACGCGGCACGAGCCTATGCTATGGGTACTCCATCTGGGCTATTTTTTCCTGGTGTGCGGGTTTCTGCTCAGAACGCTATGTCATGGCATCCCGCAACTACCTCAATCGGCATGGATCCATATGTTCACGCTTGGCGCACTTTCCCTGGTGGTGCTTGGTATGATCAGCCGGGTATCACTTGGCCACACGGGTCGCGTTATTCAAGCGTCCAACTGGGTGCGCGCTTCATTTATGCTTCTCGTGTTCGCCACCATCTTCAGGCAATGGGCCAGTTGGCTACCCACCCATTTGTGGGCGCGGGACGCTTCACTACTCCTATTTACGGGAGCTTTCGTGATCTTTTTGTGGCACTACACGCCCATCCTCACATCAGCGCGCGCCGATGGCAAAACGGGTTAATCTTGCTGCCAGGGGAATTTGCGGGTAAACAGTTGTGTGGGCGTTTTCTCATCGTCCGAAGTGGGCACATCGGAATCCCAGCTCGCAGCCACAGCAGCCATCAGTTCCTGTAAACTTCCCGGTCGCTTGGCAGGATCGCGGGCAAGCCCTGCCCTGAAAATCGTCTCCAGATCACGCGTGTTGGCTTGGCGCAAGCCACTCAGTTCAATGTGCGGTTCACCTCGAACGATCTCAAAGAGCATCTCACTGACGTGCTTCGCCTTGAACGGGTAGCTACCGGTCAAAAGCTTGTAGATCATGACGGTGAAGGAATAGCAATCCGATGCGGCCGTGATCGGCTGGTTGGTAATCTGCTCGGGACTCGAAAAGTGGGGCGTACCGATCCAATCGGAGGAATGAGTCAAACTGTTCAGTCCAAAGGCACAGCCCTTGGCAATGCCGAAATCCAGCAGTTTTGCCGACCCATCCAACGTCGCCATCACATTGGCCGGCTTCACATCGCGATGCACCACGCCCTGCTCATGGGCATAATCCAAAGCTTGAGCCGTTTCCGCAAGCTGGCGCATGAGCTGAGTCCTATGGGAGGGAGTCTCCTGGGCTAAAGTCTTCCCAGCCACAAACTCCATTGCAAAATAGGGCAAGCGACCATGATGCCCATGATCAATAATCTGCACGATGTGGGGATGGGACAAACGGCGCATTGCCTGAATCTCTCGTTCCATTCGCCGAATAAATTCAGCCAGTTCATTTGGATCTGCGACCAGATCAGGATGCATAAGCTTGAGGGCCACCTGCGCCTGATTGCGGCGATCAAGGGCCAACATCACTCGGCCCATGGCGCCGCGACCTAACTCGCAAACCAGTTCGTATCGATCATCTACCAGGGGCGCTTCGGTCATGACCCCAGTCTATCTATTTGGCTGGCACATACAAGCCAAATCCCTATGCGCATCGAACTAATAGAGGGGCACGGGCCGTATGTGGTTGTTCATCACATATACAAACAAACCGGTGACTGCCACATAAGCCCACATGGCCAGTGTGATTCGGGCAAAACGGCGATGACGATCAAAAGACTGACGCAACGCCAAGACGATGATGGTCACAATGCAAGGCACAACCGCCACAGCGAGTACCGTATGAGAGAAAAGCACGACCACAAACAGGGTACGCAGCCAATCATCGCCAGGAAAGCGTTGGTGTCCAAAAATCGCCCAATGAGCGATGTAGCCAGCCAAAAAAACAACGCCGAACACACACGCGGTCAACATAAAACGCGGATGCTTAATTCGGTCACCTCGACGAATGGCGCGATAGCCAAACACCAACATGCAACAGATGGCTAGGTTCATGAATCCATTGAAATGCGGTAACCAAACCCAATTGGAAGGATCGACGGCCATATGCCCTGTAGGTCCCGCTTGATCGAGTGCCAGCAACGTCAGCAAAAGCACACTGAACTCTATAAAAACAGCGCCCTTCATAGATGCTCCCCGAGAAAATGGGGTCATCCTAGCATAGATGTGTCGGCCGGATCTCAGGGGGTGGAGTTGAAACGCGCATGGGGGGGACGTTCATACATCCTGAGATCCGGCCTAAGGGTTAGGGCTCCTGGCCCTCCTGACCACCCGCGGCAACCACCAGTCCCGCTGAGGAGTCGGCATTCAGGTTTTCGCGCCGCAGTGAAACGGCTGTCAAGGCGTGATGGAACTCGGCAATTTCCGGCAGCATTTTGACCGCCCTTTTAAAACGCTTTTCAGCACGGTCAAGATTGCCCTCAGCCAGCTCCTGTTTACCGAGGTTGTAATGGTAGAAAGGATTCTGAAATTTACTTTTGCCCATTTGCGCATACATCTCTTCGGCTTCCAGAGTTTGACCCTGCTGGAACAACAGATGCGCCAAGTTGGTACGTACAACAGGAGACCTGGGTTCTAAATCCAGTGCTTTGAAATAGACGTCGCGGGCCTTTTCATATTCACCAGATCGACGGTAATACACGCCTAGATTAGCTAAGCACCCTGCAAATTCAGGGGCCAATTGTGACCCTAACAGCAGTGCCTCTCCAGCCTCTTGCAGTCTGTTTTCAAGCAACATATCCACACCGATATTGTTGTGATAGTGTGCCAAGGCTTTGCGGTCCCCGATAAGTGTGCGCGTGACGCCGGTCATGCCTTCGAACCGAGGGAAATCCACTTCGACGGGACGACTGCCCACCATCACGACGGCATTCAAGTGGATAGTTTGAAGCCGATAACCGGCTAATCTTCGGAGCCCACCGTCACCCGTGATCTCTTGGAACCGTGCATCCAGACCGAGCTCTCGAGCCAGGGTCACGAACAGCCATGAAAAGGCGACACAATCCGCAACACCTTCACTTAAGGTGACATCCGGTGGGGTAGTCGCGCGATATCTGTATTGAATATGCGCACCCCGATCGTCCAGCAATGCGGATTGCAATTGCTGAATCTTGCGGTATGGGCCGGCATCGAGTTCAACATGGCGTTTGATGAATGCCAGCATGTCTGAAGTTATTTGAAACACCTGATCTTTACTTCCTGCATTGCCTGAGAAGGTGGACATGAACAGCGCTGTCAATGCGATGAACATAAACACCTCCCCTCACTCCTAGTATTTGTTCCTGGGAAGGCCTTCCGTTGTGAACGTCATTTACTCAAGACGTAAAAGACAAAGGATAAGATCAAAAACCCGTCTTGTTTTTACAGTTTTTTTGCAAGTGGAACAGGAAGCATATGCTCCGCCATTTATGCCGCACGCCGTCGATAAAAGAGAGCCAGACCGCCCAAAAGGCCGCAGAGCATGACGACACCCATGAGATCAAGTGTCGGTACGGTAGGTCGCACACCATCATCGGCTAGTTGGTGTTGGGTGATATGTTCCCCAACCAACAGCTCAATCTCGCCGCCTTGTGGTGTCTGCGTCCAGCCCTTATCAACCACCACCGAACGCCAAGCTCTTCGGTAATACAAGCGGGCACGGACATCGACCGTGTCACCCGCTGATGCCGCGTACGGAACCTCAAACTGGACATTCGCCGTGCCAACACCGCCTGCCGGAATCTGTGTATCGCTATAAACGCTCTCGGCATCAATAAATAGGACAGGACGCACGACAGGACCGATGCCGTTGATGCGGCCTTGCAGTACTTTGGCAAAGCCCGCTCCAGGATAGCCCGCCCAATCGCCGGGTTGCTCCCCTGGTACGTTATCGCTGGCCCAAAAAGGAATCGTGTCGCCACCAATTTGCACCAGCGGTGTACCGTTAAAGCTCGCCTCAATCAAAACAAACGCATTTCTTACCGACACACCCGTTGGGAAATCGTGACCAAGCGCCAAGTTACTGATGTCGGCAACAACAGAGAGAACGCCCGCAGCATCGCTGGTGGCTGTGGACAGGGAAACCGCTGCAGCCAGGCCGGAAGCGCTGGCGCTTTCAAAGCCATGAGCCAGGTTTTGTGGCGCCGTGCGCATGGGTGGTGCACCCACCACACAAACCTGACCCGCGCCCAGTGTAGGCATATGGCAATCCTGACAGGTTTGATAACTGGGACCTGCGATGGCAAATGGTGAGGCCAACCATTCGTCATAAGTGGATTGACCCGGAGCACCGGTCGTGGGGTTGGTGTATTGGTGACACGACGCACAAAAGATGGACTCAGAAAATTGAGGTTGATAACTGGCGTCCATGGAGGTGAATGTCACATCATCCAAGGGCCCCCAAACGTAACGCCAAGTGGGCGCTGGACCATCAGGAAATCGGTAAGTGGCATTGCCAAGGTGATGGAGTGCATTTACGTTGTTGTTAACATGGGACACCTTGTGGCAGGCCACGCAGTTGATGCCTTCGAGTGCCACCGGATCCGTCACGTCATTGAGAAAGGTGTTGCCTGGATTCAGCATATCAGCCAGCGGTGCGTGACAGGTGGCACAAAGACCCGTATCACTCGGATCGTGTAGATCGCGAAAAACATAACCATTGGCGCCACCGGGCGTTCCATCCCCTGAATACAGGTCGCGGACCCAGGTGTCCGTGGCGGCACCGGCATGGGCACTGAAGGCCCATCCAAAATACTGATCCGGATGGCAATTGGCGCATGACGCAGCACTGGACGGTGCAGGAAAAGGGACATCCGCAACGGGCAGCTCATCAAGCTCTATAGTCACGCCCGAGGCGCCGTCCACGGTATCAACGCCACCGGTCAGATAGTTCGTTGTGTTAGCGGGATCGTGAGGCAGAGCGGCCGTGATGGTCACCATGCCCACTGGACTGACCGGCAACGTAAAACTGCCATCAGCAGCCGAAAAGACAACGATGGTAGGATCAGCTTGCAGATGGACCCTTGCGCCCTGGATCGGTGTCCCAGGCATGCCCGATCCAGAAACAATCACAAAACCGGAGATATCACCATAGACCCAACCGGTTAGGCCAGCCAGTACCAACAAACGCATGCGGACTCCTTTTGAATCAGCGGCAAACCTAACGCACTGCCAATTCAAGTGTCAACGTTTGTTTGATTTAAAGGCGCGACACTTCCAGCTTCTGCATGGCTGCTGTATCCAATCGCTCATTGAGACCAAAAAGGTCGTCTGCGCGTTTGGTGCCGAACAATTCTCGACGCAATTGGAGCAACTTTTCAAACCGTTCGTAGTCGCTACTCGCCTCCATGGAATCCACTTCATGAAGATACGTCTCGTATGTGGTCCAGAAATCGTGTTTCGCGCTCACTGTATCCACCTCAAGTGAGGTTGAGCCCATCCCAAACCAAGCCACAGCGATCAAACTAACCCATCCCATAACACCCTCCGCAAAAACTGAATCATCATTCAATTTCAGCATTTGATTGGCCCATTGTCCGGAATAGACGGCGCTAAATCAAGTCTTTCTTTGAGAAAATCTTGTCGGAACAGGGCATCTATCTGTAGTTCCAGTTACTTGGCCGCCAATCGAAGGGCCTGCCAAAAAAGTTGGCCGTTGGCTTGCCGTCGGCTTGGATCCTTTTCCAATGACTTTGCGATGACGCGACCAAGACTGGCTGGCACATCGTCTCGAAACTTGCTGATGGCAGGTGGTACTTCGTGTATGTGCTTGACAAGTAAATTCTCGAGTTTACTTTCGACAAAAGGTGCTTTTCCCACAATGAGTTCAAAAGCGATTAGACCCAAGTTGTACACATCCGCCGCAGGCGTCACTTTATGGCCCAGGCACTGTTCTGGTGCCATATATCCTGGCGTGCCTAATATTTCGTTCGGGTTGGTGAGACTTGTGGGGCCTTCAACATTCAGAGCGTGTTGAAACAAAATGAGGCCAAAATCGAGCAATTTCAGCACAAATGCGCCTTCATGGATCTCAACCATCATATTGTGAGGTTTGATATCGCGATGAACAATGCCGTTCTCGTGGATAAGGTTCACCGCGCTGCACAGATGTTCCATAAACACCATAAACACATCTAGGGGTAATCCGCTTGGAAATTGTTTCATGAACTCAAATAACGTGAACCCGTCGATGTGCTCCATCACGATGTAGGGCGCCACATCGTTGTTAAAGTCAAAATCAAGAATCGTGACGATGTTGGGATGGCGGAACTGCAACAATCCGATGGCTTCACGTCGGAATCGCTTCATGGTGGACGACAAATTGCGTTTCAATTCGCTGGATTTGATCATCTTGATGACGACGCTTCGGCCATCCTCCGTGTCGCGAGCCACGAAAATCAGGCCCATTCCGCCCCTACCGATGAAGGTCTCTATCAGATAACGTCGGCTAAGCAAGGTCTTGATGAGACTTTCAGCCTCCTTGCGATCTTGTTCCGTTGTGCGGGCACCGCTACGAGCCCGGCTAAAGACCTGCCATAGTTCTTCGTTCAATGAAAAAGGACTCCTCGAAAGACCTAACCTTAACTTACGCGAGGATGAAAGACAAAACCAGTACTTTAACTGAAGGGTGCAATGGTCGATAATGATGGGAAGGTCAACCCTATGCAAGAGAACAGAGCCTTTACCCGCTACTCGTTTATGGGTGTCATCAAGTGTTTTTCGTCATTCCAGGTGGATGGAAGAACGCTGGAACAGCAGCCCGTCCTCAATTTGTCTGCCGGTGGCATGCTGGTATGGATAGAAAACTGCGATTTGCAACTGGACACGGGGACAGACGTCAAAGAGATCCATCTCAATCTCGATCCATTTGAGGACTGGACAATAAGCGGCAAGATCGTGCGCGTATTGCCCGTACGATCGTCCACAAGTTGCGGCGTCCAGTTTATCGATTTACCGCCAGACCGAGCCAAAGCCATTGACGCCTTTCTCACGCATCGGATGGGCCATTGAACTGAGGGTGTTCCCTTACGCACCTTGAAAAATTATCTTGATGGGTGACCATGAAAGGAAATTGAGCGGAGCTAACCCGCCATTTTGCAATCCATTCGGTACCCAACCAGTTCCTAACCGCTTGATTGCCCGGACCCACCGCAATGGTGGATTCACGACGTCGCCCCGATCCTTCCCCTTTGGCAACCCACAAGCCTGTTGCCAACAGTCCCGCACGAACCGCAGTAGACACCGAATAGGTGACCAGGACACCGTCACGCGCCTTCAGTCGCCGGCCTAGCATTTGGATACAAGGCCAAGACCACATGGGCCCATCCGTTCTCAGGCTGAAGGGATCAAAAAAGATAATGTCCGGTGTAGGGGCGCCATCAGCTTGTTCTGCAAAATCACCATACATGAGACACCAACTAACTGAAGTCGAATGGGTGCGTCCATGCTCCAGTAGTTTTCGAGGCTCATGACGGTCTAAATACGGAAACAAATTCGGATGCTGAAGTGCCAGTTGTAGGGATCCCAGATCGCGTTCAAAACTCAGGAGCAGCAATTGACCCTTACTGATCTCATTGGCCAGGTTGAGCGCTGCCATAGCATTGGCTGCGGCACCTAGACCCACATCCCATACCGTCACTTGAGATCGTGTCTTCAGAAGATCAGCCAATCCACTTTGTGCCACATACATGTGCTGAGCCTCCTGGTATGGGTCAGTCGCATGCATGCATTCACCGCTAAGGGCATCTCGGATGCGGGCAATGCCGTTGCTAATATCCACCGAAAATTGGTATCCCATCCTCCGAATTCTAGCGCGAAGGCTCCAAGTCAGCGTGGTAATATGTGGCCAGGTGAAACCAGGTGCACGAGAAAAGAAAATTTCGACGACTCGCAATAGAGGAAGTGGCCAAGTGCCAGGCCCGTTTCCGCACAGATAACCAGGGCGTGGTGACGGGTCATGTCATCAGTCTTTCGGCAGGTGGTGCCTTTCTGGCTCTGGACCCCATATTCTTAGCCAAGATGGACGTAGGTCTAATTCTTCAAAGTATCCAATTCGGCAAAGCAGATCTCGCCCACATTCGACCGGATGGCGAAGTGGTGTATGTCCTTGATCGCGATCGATTGAAGGGCATCGGTGTGGCCTTCACCGGGCTCAGTGGACCCCAGATTCAGGAACTTGACGCCTATGTGAATCAGGGTCTGAAGGATACCCCTCTGTTTAACGCTTAGCTGGTCTCAGACAGAGCTTGCCCTCGCGCCATACGACCTTCCCGAAGCAATTGAAGGCGTTGATCTCGCAGCACACCCAATTTGTCTTCCGCTTTTCGCCTGCGTTGGTTAATTTCTTCTTTCTTAAACATGTCGCGTTCCAGGAAACTCTTGCGGTTCAAAGCGCGAATCTCCGCCTCCACTTGCGCTATTTCCCGATCCATCTTGTCCCGCCGTTTTGCAAATTCCGCCTGAACTTCGGCTGCCTTGTGCAAAACTTGCTCGGCCGATTCCGATCGCGGCTGGGATTGTGTGGGCGCCAGGATTTGCGATGTGTTACTTGTGGCATGTGTGGTCGCGTAGTGTTTCAGCGTAGTATTGGTGACCTCAATGATCGTGGTTTTCTGCTGTGCCACCCACGCAACGGGCAGCGATTTCTCGGCGGTAGTCTTTAGGGGGTTCTCCACAGGCTTTTCCCTGCTGACAGGTGTTACCGAGACTACCCAACTCTCAGGGCATCGAACATGTCCCCACTCATCACTATCAAACGTTACGTACCCGCCTTCATAGACCGGCTCGCGCGCCACTTCAACTTCATCGCCATTGCACAGCACAACCTTAAGTGAACCCACCATCAACATAAACAACAAAATCATGGCTCACCTCCTCGCCGCTCAAAGGCAGGGGCCATGCCAGAATCAGTTGCTCAACCATCCGGCAAACGTCTCAAACGAAAAGGGTTACGAGATGCGCCTAAGGTGGTCCATAAGACCGGTGTCTGGTTAATGTGTCACAAACAGATGGCTTCTTATCAAGAAACGGTTTTACACCCCTGGATTTGCTTCTGCTGAAGGATTACGTAGCGCACACACCTGTACCACCCAATCCGCAATAACCGCCAGGATTTCGGGCCAAGTACTGTTGGTGATAGGTTTCGGCGAAATAAAAAGTACGATCGTCGACGATCTCTGTGGTGATGTTTCCAAATCCAGCCTCGTTGAGATGTTTTTGGTACGAATCCCTGGAGGCGAGAGCCGTCAGCAGTTGCGCCGGGGTTGTGGCATAAATAGCCGATCGGTATTGCGTGCCTCGATCGTTTCCTTGCCGCATTCCTTGGGTGGGGTCGTGGGATTCCCAAAAGACCTTGAGTAGGTCTTCAAAGGGTGTCTTTGAAGGATCAAAGACCACGAGTACAACTTCCGTGTGACCCGTCATTCCGGAACACACTTCTCGGTACGTGGGATTTGGAGTGCTTCCGCCTGCATAGCCCACGGCAGTGATCCAGATCCCATCGATCGACCAAAATTTCCGTTCGGCACCCCAAAAACAGCCCATGCCGAACAGTACCTGTTCCGTGCCTTGTGGGTAGGGTGGTGTGAGCGGTCGGGCCAATACGACATGCGGCTCATTGACCGACATAGATTGGTCTCGACCAGGCAGAGCTCGGGGTTTCAGCATAATTCACCTCTCTCTGGTCAAACACTCACCATGGTGGAATATTCCCCGGTTGGTCCCGGCCCATGAGCCTTACGGGAAATGCCGGGGAGCGAGGCCCCCGGCATTGATTTCTATTTATTGGAGACTTAGGTCGGGTCGTGCCATACCAAACATGGATTCATGAGCCCTTGTGACCGAAGTGCTTTGTCCCATGAGTTTTTGAGCTTCGGCACTCATCTTGGCCATAAACGACTCGAAATAGGCCATGATCTGCGACTGACTGTTACCGTAGTGGATCACAGCGTAAGCCGGCATGTTTTCTCCAGATACCTTTTGATGGACCGTAAAGGTTTCACCACTATCCTTGGCCATCATGGCCGCAAATCCTTTGCAGACCTCTTCGAAGACTTGCTCTTTTCCGGGCTGGATCATATAGAACGAGTAGTGTACGAAGGGCGCTGTGTCGGGGCTCACCTTGCCATTCGGGTTCACAAACGACAGTTCCGGACGAAACGCCACCACAAACATATTGTAGTGATCCACCGTTTCCATGGCTTCCATCATCTTGCCTTGCATGTCTTCCGGCATACTCATGAAAGCACTATCCCAGGCTTCATGCATGCTATCCATGCTCGCAAAATTCTCTATCGGAGTCACATAGGTGTATACAAACCTGTCCGACGCATAGGTGTGAAACTTCATGAATTCAGACCGGTTCTCCATCTTACCCAGGGTTTCGATCATCATCTTGGTGGAAGACTCATAAGCCATGACATGGCTCGGTTTCACATAGTCTTGATAGATCACAGACAATTTCGGCTTAGCTTCGCCTTCACCTGCAAACAAACTGATGCCAACGAGGGCACAAATCACGACACGCAACATTAATTCCTCCCATGCTCATTGAGCTCATATCTTTTTAAAAACAGTGGCTTAGATCAATATAGATCGGTCCGAAGGCGACTGCAACCCAAAGCACAGGTCAATTACTCCGCAAATTAATCTTAAAATCGAAGACCTTGCCCAAGGTGGCGACCTCAACAATGTACCGCAACTTGGCTAATTCCCCGTTGGTTCGGCCCGACAACAGCGTAAAAGTGGCGGGGTTTCCAGGCTGTACCAGTTGGCCCACTTCGATACCCGTGATTTCTGCCGTTGTGATACCTGCCTCATCCTCAGCGGCAATGCGGGAAATCCGGTACGATGAGCCTGTCGCAGAGAAGCGGAAATGGCCGTGGCCGATTGTACTGACACCCGCCGCAACACCCACGGTACTGGATGTGGTGCGCACATAGGGCACAGGCGCTGAATCCCACTGACAACTGGCATTGAGTTCGGGGCATTCGGTCACGTGCAAAGAGAGCATGGGCCGAATAACCGGCAACCCTTCGATGGCAATCGCATTAGACATGGATGGTTCAGTCAACGCATTGAAAATGAAGGCCATGCCGACGATAGGCTGATCGGACGACGCAATGACATACAAGTCGCCTTGCAGATCGGGGAAAAGTTCTGAGGTAACCGCAGCAAATGGATGCTTGCTGGGTACGAAAACCTGAGTGACTGAAGCTTCCAGCCCGTTCTGATAGGCATGCAGTGTCACGGTGGCCGTTGTCGGGCCCAGATTCACAATGACGGGCGCGGAATTGCCGCCATCATCGGGAACGGGCAAGAAATTGAACATGATGATCGGAGCCGCTTGGTCAGGCGAAACCACATTGGCTTGAGCAGGAGAACTTCCTGTGGGCGAGGCTGTGCCTCGTATCACAAAAGCACCCTGCAGATCGCTGGCGTCACTTTGAAGTTCGACCATGTAGCCGGGTCCATCGCCCAAGGTAGGGAACAATTCTGCGGTTGTTTCGACGAAATGGTTGAAGCCTGCAATGCTTACCTGGACCTGTTCCGAGCTACCATCCGCGCGCCGCGCCGTGAGTGTGACCTCAGCTTGAGTGGCATGAGGGTTAACCACAATCACCGAACCGCGAAACTGGGTATTGTTGGTCACCCAGGGATAAATCAAATCCGATTGGCCCCAACAGACCGTGGAGACCATGAAATACAAGAGAGCGACACGCATACAAACCTCGGTCACTGATCATCTAACCTCTTGTCAACTCGGTCAACGCTCAAAAGCCATCAGTTGAGCCGGATCACAGAAACCACGCTGCTAGAAGCTCAAACTGGAACGGTTAAAAGCTATTGCCAGACCTAGATTTTGTTCACGGACCTATTCTCTGCGGCGATGCCCTTTTGCAATGAAATGGGAGCATTGACATATGTGACTAAACCATCTTTCATGTCTATGAACAAACAATGACCCAGGGTTGTGACCCTGAGCCATTGATTCAAGCCAAAGTCATGCGAGGTCGAAGCGATCCAGATTCATCACTTTATGCCACGCGGCAACAAAATCATGGACGAACCGAACCTGCCCATCACTGCTCGCATACACCTCGGCGTAGGCGCGCAGGACCGAGTTGGACCCAAAGATCAGATCGTTGCGGGTGGCAGAGTACTTGACCTTACCATCCTTACGACTGGTACCTTGGAAGAATTCCTCGGTCGCATCCACCGGTTTCCATACCAGGTTCATGTCGAGCAGGTTGACGAAGAAATCGTTGCTGAGCACGCCCACCTTGTCAGTGAACACGCCATGTTGGCCATGGCTGACACCCAGCACACGCATGCCGCCGATTAGCACCGTCAGTTCTGGCCCCGTCAGGGACAGCATCTGCGCCTTATCGATCAGCATGGCTTCAGTGGACGATCCGAAACCGCCCACACCATAGTTGCGGAAACCATCGATCACGGGTTCAAGCACGGCGAATGAATCGACATCGGTCTGATCCTGGCGGGCGTCCACCCGACCAGGTGAGAACGGCACCTCAACAGCCAAGCCTGCGGCTTCAGCGGCCTGTTCCACGCCCACACATCCAGCCAACACGATCACATCAGCCAGCGACGCCTTGTCACTGACTTTTTGGATTTCTGCCAGTTTGGCCAGCACCTTGAGCACGGGCTTGTTGATGGCCCAGTCTTTTTGTGGCGCAAGGCGAATGCGAGCACCGTTGGCGCCACCGCGTTTGTCGCCACTGCGGAAGGTGGAGGCCGATGCCCAGGCCACCGATACCAATTCACCGACGGAAAGACCAGATGCCGCTATGCGCGACTTGAGATCGGCGATATCTGAAGCGCCTGGGTTGTGCGTGGCCGCTGGCAAGGGATCCTGCCAGAGCAGATCCTCTTTAGGCACCTCGGGACCGAGATAGCGGGCTTTCGGGCCCATGTCCCGGTGGGTCAACTTGAACCAGGCTCGCGCGAAGGCGTCAGCAAAGGACTGTGGATTCTCCAGGAAACGCTTGGAAATCTTGCCGAACTCGGGGTCAAACCGCAGGGTCAGGTCGGTAGTCAGCATACTGGGTTTATTGAATTTGCCCTTGACGTGCGCGTCTGGGATGATTTCTTCGGCGTCCTTGGCCACCCACTGTTTCGCACCGGCTGGCGACTTCACCATTTCCCACTCGTACTTGAACAGGTTCTCGAAGAAGTTGTTGCTCCAAAGCGCGGGTGTCTTGGTCCAGGTGACTTCCAATCCGCTGGAAATGGTGTCCTTGCCGTGGCCGCTGCCGAAATCGCTGTTCCAACCCAGGCCTTGCGCCTCAATGGGCGCGCCTTCGGGTTCGGGGCCTTTGTGAGATTCGGGTGCCGCACCATGGCACTTGCCAAAGGTGTGACCACCTGCGATCAGGGCGACAATCTCCTCATCGTCCATAGCCATACGGTAGAAGGTCTCGCGGATATCCTTGGCCGCCTGCATGTAGTCGCCGCTGGCGTTTGGGCCTTCAGGGTTCACATAAATCAGACCCATATGGGACGCGCCAAAAGGCCCACCGAGTTCGCGGTCGTCGCCCATGCGCTGTTCTGCATCAACGTCAAGCCACTTCGACTCGGGTCCCCAGTTCACATCCATATCCGGCTCCCAGACGTCCTCGCGCCCGGCCGCAAAACCAAAGGTGCGAAAACCCATTGATTCCAAAGCCACGTTTCCGGCCAGAATGAAAAGATCCGCCCAGGAGATCTTCTGTCCGTATTTTTGCTTGATCGGCCACAGTAGACGGCGCGTCTTGTCGATGTTCACATTGTCCGGCCATGAGTTCAGCGGTGCAAAGCGCTGCTGGCCCCTTCCGCCCCCTCCGCGACCATCAATGGTGCGGTAGGTGCCCGCGGCATGCCAGGCCATGCGAATCATCTGAGGGCCATAGTGGCCAAAATCAGCTGGCCACCAGGGCTGGCTGTCGGTCATCAGTTTGACCAAGTCTGCCTTGAGTGCGTGGAAATCGATTTTTTTAAATTCATCAGCGTAATGAAACGTTTCGCCCAACGGGTTGGACTTGTTGGAATGCTGGTTCAAAAGGTCTACGGGCAACTGGTTTGGCCACCAATCCTTGTTGGTGGTGCCGCCACCAGCAGCATGATGAAAAGGGCACTTACTTTCAGAGGTCATGGATGTCTCCCTTTCAGTTGAATTAGAAACGGACCGTGCGCAACTAATCCGATGTTGTCGTACGCCGAATCCTCGTCGTTCCTGGCTCAAAACCATTCTAACTTGAAAGACATCGCCACCGTGGGCTACATCCATGGAACGCCCCAGAATCGCAATGGGACCCTAGCCAAGCGTGAATGGAAACTGCGCCGCCAGTTGCCGGGCGGCAATGGCTGCTCGGTTTGGGTGGTTAGCGGGGTACAGCGGCAGGGCCATCGAAAAACGCCCACAAGCACAATAGGTTGAATCGCCAAGAAGGCATGGTGCGCCCGAAGGGATTCGAACCCCTGACCTACGGATTAGGAATCCGTTGCTCTATCCAGCTGAGCTACGAGCGCATTAAACCGTTTAAAACAAACCTTTTAGCGGTCCACTGCGCCCATAGTTTAGCATAAATGGGTGGGTTTGGGCGCGTTTTTGCGCGGATCGGAGCCCTTCACCACTTGACAGAACGGCACCCAACCCCTACATTAGAAAAAGACCGATCGGTCTTTTGAGGTTGCAGTGTCCAAAGGCGAATTGACTAAAGAACGGATCGTGGCGCAGGCTGCATCGCTTTTCAACACCAAGGGCTATACAGGCTGCTCCATGGGCGACCTGATGAACGCAACCGGGCTCAAGAAAGGTGGCATCTACAATCATTTCGCCACCAAAGACGATCTGGCCGTTGCCGCTTTTGATCACGCCATTGAGCAGGTGGAACGCGCTCTGCGAGAACATCTAAAAACCGCAACCGATGAACGTCAGCAACTCCTGTTGATTCTGGACTTTTACCGCGACTATCATGCACATCCCGTAGTGGCAGGCGGTTGCCCCCTACTGAACACCATGGTGGATAGCGATGATGGCCACCCCCTCCTCAAAACCCGAGCCCGCGACACGCTGGATCGCTGGTTGCAACGACTGACGCGCATCATTGAACGCGGCCAGCAGGCCGGTCTGTTTGACCCAACCGCCGACGCCCGACAATGGGCAACGGTCATATTCGCCACCATCCACGGCGGTATGGCACTCAGTCGCTATCAATCCCAACCGGCCATGGCCAAACTGATGACCCACCTTACCCATAGCGTACGCCGCGCCCTTCAATTCTGACCCCTTTTTTTCGACCCATAAGGACCGATCGGTCTGTTTTAGGAGCAAAAATGAACGTAATTAAGACCACCACTCGAGTACTCGAACTCAGTTGTCCACCACTTGCTAAGTTATGGGCCAAGACGCTGTTCTTTAGGCCTACCGGAAAGAGGCGCGCTGAGCCACAGGGATTTGAGGCGCGTTGGATGTCCGTGACCAGGGATGGTGGAAGCAAGCGATTGGTGCGCGTGTACACCACCGGTTCCGGTCCCGCAGTGCTCCTGCTTCACGGTTGGGGCGGTTCGGCCCAGAGTTTTGAGTCACTCGGTACACTCCTGGCCGGGCAGGGCTATCGCGCCATTGCTTTTGATGGACCGGCTCATGGCGTTTCGCCCGGATCGACCACGAATTTGAAAGAACTGGCCGACATCGCGCGTTTCCTGGATCAACTTTGTGGGGGTTTTCACCTGGTGGTGGGCCATTCCTTTGGGGGCATGGTCGCCGCGTTTGCCATCTCTAGGGGGCTGCGCACCCATGCACTAGCGCTGATCGCCGCGCCAAATGCCACCTCCTTCATACTTGACCAGTACCAAACCATCATTGGTGCTTCCCACGCGACGCGTTCGTTTATTCAGAAACAAGTGGAGGCGATCACCGCCATACCCGTTGAAGCGGCTAATGTGCCAGACCTGATTCACCAGGCGTCGCCTCAAAAGTTGATCATTCACGACATTGAAGATCAACGCGTGCCCATCAGCGAGGCTCGAGCCAACCACAGGGCTTGGCAGGATGCCCAGTATTTGGAGACCACCGGCTTGGGACATTCACGCATTCTTCGAGATGCAGATATCGGACAACAAATACTGGCTTTTGCCAATCGATCGGGGATGGCACTGAGCGCATGATGCCTGCAGTTATAATGGCCGCATGGATGCCGCTCTGCTTCATGCAGCTATTGATCACTTAAAGTCGTTCGCTACGGAACCACGGGTAGCCCTAATTGACCAGGTACTCCAACACCGTACCCGCCACTTGACTGTAGTTTTGGAGGATGTCTACCAACCACACAATGCCAGTGCCATTTTGCGAACATGTGAGTGCCTGGGCATCCAAGATGTGCACGTCCTGGAACGAAGGTATCGCTACCGCGCCAACCGCGATATTGTCATGGGTGCCAACAAATGGGTCACCCTGCACCGTAGGCCCAATGGTCGCGGTGCCATTGATCAGTTTGCCGCATTACGGCGTCAGGGGTACCGCATTGCGGCGTTCACCCCCAACGTTTCGGCAACAGATCTGGATTCTGTGGACTTGACGCATCCATTGGCCCTTGTATTTGGTACCGAACTTGATGGTCTGTCGCAAGACAGCCTTGCAGATGCGGACTTATCCATTGCTTTGCCCATCTATGGATTTACCCAGAGCTACAACGTGTCTGTGACGGTGGCACTTACGCTTCAGTCACTGCTTTGCCGACTGCGTCAATCAGACATTCCTTGGCGATTGGGCCCCGAAGATCGCGACCATCTCATGCTCGAATGGCTTTGCCGGTCGGTAAGGGCAGGCAACCTTATCCTCAAGCGTTTTGTGAAGAACTACGAAATAAACGCCACGCACTCAATCTCAACCAAGGCGCCCTTGGGTAGCTGAGCCACAGCCACCGTGGACCGAGCAGGTCGATGCTCGCCAAAGAAATCACCATAGATCTGGTTGACGGAAGCAAAATCGGCCATATCCACCAGGAAAATAGTGGTCTTGATCACGTTCTCTTTGCACGCCCCTCCGGCAGAGAGCACTGCCGCGAGATTCTTCATCACCTGCGTCGCTTGGCTGGCAGCATCGGCGCCCACCATGTCACCGGACTGGGGGTTCAATGCGATCTGACCGCTGGTATAAAGCCATGGTCCTACCCGACGCGCTTGCACGTAGGGGCCTATGGCGGCAGGGGCCTGGTCGGTATGTATGACTTCGCTCACGAATCACCTCTCAAATCATCACAATGCCTTATTATAGGAGTAAGTTAAGCAAATCAGCCCTTGATCATCGCACCCGGTCCAAGATAAAAGAGGGCGAAACCATCGCGGGAGTTCCCATGCCCATCACCAGAATTGACCAGTTAGACCTGAACCAAAAACGCGTATTGATGCGCGTGGACTTCAATACGCCTATGGATGGAACAGTCATCACGGATGATGCCCGAATCCGGGCCGCCCTGCCCACCCTTAACACGTTACTAGAGGCGGGCTGCACGGTGACCTTGATGTCCCATCTGGGACGTCCCAAGGACCAATATGAAGAAGCCTACTCGCTGAAACCCGTGGCCCAACGTCTGTCCCAGTTAATTCACAGACCGGTTCACATGATGGAATTAGAGGCCAACCTACCGACCAAAGGCCAGGTGAGCATGCTTGAAAACCTGAGGTTTTGGCCGGGCGAAAAAAAGAATGACCAGGAGTTTGCACAGAAGCTGGCGCGGTTTGGTGACATCTATGTGAATGATGCTTTTGGGGCGGCTCACAGGGCCCACGCCTCCATCGATGCCGTCGCGCGTTTGTTCCCGGTCAGGGCGGCGGGTTTTCTGCTGGCTCGTGAGGTACATTACCTCCGCGACCAATTGGCTGAGCCTAAGCGGCCCTATGTGGCCATCATGGGCGGTAGCAAAGTTTCGGATAAGATCGGGCTCATCAAGCACCTGATGCCAAGAGTGGACACGATTGTTGTGGGTGGTGCCATGAGCTACACATTCCTCAGCGCCCAAGGTGTGGAGGTCGGCGACAGCCGTGTGGAAACCTCGTTCCTCAATGAAGCGCGAGACTTGATGAAGGAATGTGAGGCCACAGGCGTTCATTTGTTGCTGCCATTGGATCATGTCGTTGCAACGGCCTTTGATGCACAAGCCGATGCAACTATCACGTTGGACCAGACCATTCAGCCCGGAAGCATGGGTCTGGATATTGGCCCCGAAACGATTCACTTGTACCTTTCCGCCATTAAAGACGCGGGCACCATTGTGTGGAACGGACCCATGGGTGTGTTTGAGTGGGATGTCTTTTCCACGGGCACGATTTCGGTCGCTGAGGCCATGGCCGAAGCAGAGGGTTTGACCATTGTGGGTGGCGGCGATTCGGCTGCTGCGGTCAGGAAGGCAGACGTAGAATCCCAAATCGACCATATTTCAACGGGTGGTGGTGCAGCGCTCGAACTGCTCAGTGGCATCGCACTTCCTGGACTGGTAGCGCTGGAGGGTTAATATGTTTGCTGTACTTGGGAATTGGAAGTCTTTTGGCAGTAACCGATGTGTCGATGATTTTTATCAAGCTCTGACCATTCACCAGCACAAGTCGACTCAGTGGGGTATCGCTTTTCCTTATCCGTACTGCCAAGCCGCGTCCACAAAACGTCAAGGATGGGTAGGCGCGCAGAACGTGAGTGCCTTTGGTGAAGGCGCCTATACAGGCGAAATTCATGCAGCGATGTTAACAGACTGCGGTTGCCAATTCGCCCTGGTAGGACATTCCGAAAGAAGACAGTATTTCAACGAGCCATCCTCACAATTGGTGGACAAAATCAACGCCCTACATGAGGCAGGTTTGACCGCTGTCTACTGCATTGGTGAAACGTTGGAGCAACGAGACGCTGGCCAACTGATGCAAGTCCTCCAGGACCAGCTGCGCGTGTTAGACGGATTATCCAATCCTGAACAACTTTGGGTGGCCTACGAACCTGTGTGGGCCATTGGTACAGGCCGCGCAGCCACCCCTCAGGATGCTCAGGATGCGCATACGATAATTCGAAATGCCCTAAAGGGCAGCCCATTTCACCATGTGCCGATCTTATATGGAGGTAGTGTGAAGCCGGAAAACGCGGCGGCGTTGGCGCGCGAGACAGAGGTTGGCGGGTTCTTGATCGGAGGAGCCAGCTTAAAAGCCGACTCCTTCTCCGAAATCTACCTTCAATTCACCCAAACGAAATCCTCCTAGATGTTGGCAGCTCGCACACAGCGAAAGCCAATCTCGGGGGAACAGGTACGGGGGTCCGCCTTAAAACGCTTGAAAACCGTGATGTCGCGGCCACGACTTTTGTAGGAACCACCGCGATTGACTTTGGGACCTTTTCCTTCAAAAACCGGGTCCACCTGACCTTTCGAGTCGGCGTAAAACGACAAAGAAAAGTTATCCTGAACCCACTCGCTCACGTTGCCCAGAATCTCATAGACGCCGTACTGATTGGCGGGGAACGAACCCACCTCAGCGGTGCGTTTGGGCGGGTAATACTCGTAAACAGCTTTCTTGGCGTCTGACGAAATACCCCACCAGTATTTCTGGTCATTGGTCCCACCAGCCGCGGCCAGTTCCCATTCAGCTTCGGTCGGTAGCCGCTTCCCTTTCCATTTGGCATAGGCCGACGCAGCATACCAACTTACATAGCGAACAGGGTGCTTTTCATCGCCCGCACGTGGGGCACCGTTTTCCCAATGACGCAAATAGTTCCCGTCATGTTTGTCATCCGAGATCGTACCCGGTCGCCACTGTGGATTGGCATCCACAAATGCTTTGAATTCCCCGTTCGTGACTTCCGTGGTGTCCATAAAAAACGAGCTAACTGTGACGTCTCGTCGCGGACGGGAATCCAAGTCTGGTGAATAGCCCATCTGAAAACGAACCCCAGGAATCAGGCACATGCCTGCGGGCGGTGAGAACCCTTCGTATTGGCGCCACAGTTCGTAAGCGCTGGTTTCGCCCCTGATCTCGTAGATCTCTTTGTAAATGCGCGCTGCTTCCTTGAACCGGCCCAACTCTTTCTTCTCGTTGGCTTTTTGCTTGAGGCCATTAATGTAATCGGTCACCCGGATCAATGCGGCATTCGCTACGGCACTACCAGGATCCATATCACCGAGCTTGGATGCAGCCGCATACATGGCTGGATAGTCCTCATTAACTTGCGCGTCGTCCAACTGGTCGGTGGTTTTTTCTATGGTGAACTTGAAGTTTTCTTCTTCCAGAACTTTGAGGTCTTCAGCGATCTTGCGATTGTTCTTATCGAAGATCAGACAGTAGTTCAAATAACGCACCGCCTTGTCGTATTCCTGGCGAGCCCGCGCATCGATGGCAATGTTGGTATAGGTGTCCACCAGGATGGGTCGATTTTCCTTGATGAAATCGGAATTGGGTTCAATGTCCAAGAGCTCGCCGAACTTGGCTGGAACAGCATCGTATTCTCGATTGCTCAGGAGTTGATTGATCTCGGTTTTCAGGGTCCCCGATTTTTCGGCCACCAAGCGCTTACGCAGGTCAGAAAAGCGCTTGCTCACATCGTTATCGCCCGGAAGTGCTTTGCTCAGTGCATCTAGCAGGCGAAGGGCCTCAACCTCTGAACCAGACTCTTGCAGCTGGTTGGCCCGAGTCACTTGACCTTGTTTGATCTCGGCTATGGCTTTCGTGGCAATTTCATTGCCTGGATCAAGTTCTACGATACGCACATAGGTACCCAGGGCATCGTTCGTACCATCCATGAGCAACATGTCCTGGCGCTCAAAATCCATGGCCCGATTCACCAAAGACGCAACTTGCTCAGCGGTTTGTTTCTCTGATTTCTCAATCTGATCATTGAGCTGGCTGTATTGAGAACGCAACTTGCTGGGTAGTCCGGCTTCGAGCGAGTGAAGCTGTGTTTTCGCGTCCGCCAAGTGGTTGTCCCGTACTTTGGCTCTTACCTCGTCTAGTGCTTTTGCAAACCGAGCATTGATCTGTCGATTGCGCCAAGAGAGCCCACCAAAGACCGCCGCCAACAAGACCACGACAACCGTGGCGTAGAGCCAGCGTCGGTCAGCGCGCCGAACCGTGACGGTTCGTGCGGCCGGTGCGTAGTCAGCTGCTTCCAAGCTATCGGCCAAGCCTTCTCGAGCTCGGCGAACCTCTGGCATCGCCTCTACTTCCTCTTCGAAGGCAAACGCGCCATCTTCAGATTCGAAGGCAAATCCACCCCCGTGATCCTGATGGGTTTCATCGGAAACCGTCGCAGCCTGATCAAGCTCGAAACTCTTCGCAGAACTGTCAAAAGCGAAGTCAGCTGGAGGACCAGAACCCACTTCATTGGGGTTGGCTATCGTTTCGCTTTCCTCGAATGAGGTGGGTTGAAAACCGCCGATGTTGGCACCGAGATCGGTTCCCAAGTCTCCAAATGCCGTCTCCGATTCCAAACTGCCGAAGTCAAATCCGCCGCCCGGGCTTGGACTTGAGTCGGGTAGATCAAAGGAGGCTTGGGGTTGTGCAGGTTTGCTTTCGGCCAGTTCTTTGTCGAAGTCTTGTTCCCAGTCTGCCAGTCCGGAATCATCGCCAAAAGAAAAATCGGATGGAGTCGCCTGGGGTTCCGCGGGCATCTGGAACATATCGGGCGATATGTTTTCGTCTCGCACCGTGGCAGCACCCATCATGTCAGCATCTGGTTCCTTGGGCAAATCAAAACTCATATCCATATCGGCGCCACCGATATTGAACGCCGAACCAGATGCATCCGAATCCATTACCATGGGCGATGAGCCATCCATCCCGGCGATTTCACCAAAACCCTTGACGAAATCGTCCTGGAACAATTCCGACCGTCGCATGTTCTCTACTTTTTCCAGTTCCTTGTAGAACTCAAGAGCCGTTTGGAAACGGTCTTCTGGACGTTTTGACAAGGCTTTCATCACAGCGTCAGACACACCTTGCGGCAATGCGGGAACGGCGATTCTAGGATCGTCCACCATGTCTTGAGAATGCGACATCTCCAACTCAAAGATCGAATTGGCACTAAAAGGCGGTTTGCCGGTGATCATTTCAAACAGAATCCCACCCAATGCATAGATGTTGGTGCGAATATCCGTTGATTCGGGGTAGTTAAAGCGTTCCGGTGGAAAGTAGCGAGCATATGCCACGCGTTCTTTGTCGTTCAGACGTCGTTCCAGTTCCCGCTGCAAAATGGCGCCAAACCCCATGATCTTGGCGTCGCCATCGGGAGTGATCAGAATACTCTGGGGCGAGACGAGCACATGCACGAATCCTTCGTTATGGGCATAGCCGAATCCGCGTAAGATATCTTTGAAAATGCGAATCACGCCGTCCAACGCCAGCTTGCCGCCTTGACTGGCCAGCATACTTGCCAATGTCTGGCCCTCTTCGTCCTCGCGCACCAAATAGTACTTTCCCTCGACTTCAAGCAGATTAGAGGGTGACACGATATTAGGGTGTTCCATCTTTATGAGCTGGACAATATCGGCCATGAGCCGTTGCTTGAACTCAGGATTGGCGGTTAATTCCCCTTTGATCGCCTCCAGCACAAATCGGACACCAGTTTGCACATGCTGCGTGCGGTATGTGCTGCTAACAGCGTTCTCGCCAAGCACTTCGAGGACCTTGTATTGGTCAATGGTCGCGCCAATCATAAAACACCAATCCTTATGGAATTGCAATTGGCATCATTCTATCAGACGGCCGGGCCCATCACCACGCAAAACGGACCGCTAACCCCCTGAGTCGGCGGGGTCTAAAAGGAAGCACGCACCTTGGCTTGGACGAGTTCTTCGTCTTTCTTTGCGGCCTTGCGATAGGCGCGAATGGACACTTGCTTGCGTTCCTTGGGAATGGCTGACCGATACTTACGCGACTGAATAAAGGCATAGGCACCGGCTTCTGCGGTCACCTTGAAACGGTCAAACTCAGGTCCAAACACATATGAAATGCTGTGCAGATTGAAATGGTGTACTCCTTCATCCAGGCCCGACACGATTAACACGCGATTACGAGATTTGTAATCTATCGGGACACGTTTCCCATCCACCGTTAGTTCAAACACATACCGGATGGGTTGCGAGAACTCCAGCACAAAGGTATTGCCAGGGATTTCAGCCTGCTCCCAATGAGTACGTTTGAAACAACCTGTTGTAAAGAGCAGTGCCGCCATAGGCATGAACAGCCACTTCATCGTGCTTTCTCCTTGAGTTCAAGCAATACGCCAAAGGTGGATTTCGGATGAACAAATGCCACGCGACAACCTCCAGCACCCAAAACCGGTTGCTTATTGATCAACGTCACGCCGGCTTCGCGATACCGAGTAAGAGCCTCATCAATATCGTCCACTTCGACACAGATATGGTGAATGCCGGGGCCGCGCTTGGCCAAGAACTTGGCGATTGGAGAGTCCTCTCCCAACGGCTCCAACAATTCGATATGTGACTCACCCACTTCAAAAAACGATACATTGACACCCTGCTCGGTTACCGCTTCGTTCCCGCAGTAGGCGAAACCCATATCGCGGTAGACACGTCCTGCTTCCTCTAATGAAGCAACAGCGATTCCCAAATGGTCTATTTTGTTGATCATCGTTGTAACTCCGTGGCTGTAACCGTATTGAGCATGAGTTGCGCGATCGTCAGTTTGCCCACGCCACCCGGAACCGGTGTTACCAATTCCGCCACATCCAATGCCGATCGATAGTTTACATCGCCCACTAAGGCGCGGCCGGTCGCGCGAAAACGGTCCAAACGCTTACCGTCCAAGAGCTTTTCGGCCAATGCAGGGTCCTTAATCTCATTGATACCTACATCCACAACCCATGAACCAGGCTTTAACCAACCGCCGTCCACAAGTCCGGGCCTACCCACAGCAACTATCACGATGTCGGCTTCCCGGCAAACGGCCTGGTGATCCACGGTTCGACTATGGCTGACCGTCACCGTGCAGTTGGCGTGAAGTAACAAATGGGCCATGGGTTTACCGACAATAGCCGAACGCCCAATTACCAACGCACGTCGTCCCGAAAGGTCTGTCACCGTTTGTTTGAGTAACGCCATCACGCCCATGGGTGTACAGGGAAACAAACCTGGTTGACCCAACGCCAGCCGCCCCACATTAATCGGATGAAATCCATCAACGTCTTTGTCGGGGTCAATGGCACGGATCACGGCGTCACAGTCGATATGCTTGGGCAACGGCATTTGAACCAGAATCCCGTGAACCGAGGCGTCACGATTCAATCGCATGACTTCGGACAACAATGCATCCGCTGCGACATCAGCTGGCAACGCGATTTTGGTGGATCGTATACCTAGCTCCTCGCAAGCCGCCACTTTATGGCGTACATACACGTGGCTGGCTGGATCGTCGCCTACCAGCACGACGACCAAATGAGGATCGATAGATGCTGCTTTCAGCTTCATGACCCCTGCTTTGGCCTGTTCAAGAATGTGTTCAGCGGTCGATTTGGTCGACCATCTCGTGCCCATTTCCGCCCCCTGGGACAAAAAATCCCCGTATCTTATCACAGCGCTAGGTCGCACTAAGACGGACAGCCAAATAGGTCCCCAGCCCGACACCAAACAGTCCCAAAACAACCTGGCCCACAGCATTGAGGCAAGCCAGTGTCCATGCCCCTTCACGCATCAAAACCCAGGTTTCGAAACCAAAGCTGGAGAAAGTGGTAAAGCCGCCCAAGATGCCCACTATCAGAAACGTTCTCGAGTGGTCACTCAATTCATGAGTGGGGAGCCCAGCACACAGTCCAATCAGGGCACATCCCAAGAAATTGATGACAAATGTACCGATTGGGAATTGATCAACCCCGGAAATCCGATGAATCCAACCACCCGCCAGATAGCGAGAAACAGCACCGATCGCACCACCGAGCGCGACCCACAAGATTTTTTGGATCACTCTGACCACCTGGGTTGAAACAGTTTTCCCTGACTGGAAATCACCTCATCGACTTCGGGTTCCAACGCAAATGCAAGTTGACCTTCCAGGTGTGATTGGAGTTGCTGCCACGCTTGAATGCCCTCCAGTACGAAGCCTCCAGACCGTCGCGACAACTGGGACAACTGACGGTTATCCAGTGGGTCTGTTTTCAGCCATATCAAGGCACATCCAGTCGATTTCAAGTAAGACCCCAATTCTGTCGCTGATAAAGCGCTACCATCGTCGGCCCCATCAGAAACCAACACCATGACTCGACGTGGTGATGGGCCCAGCAACAACAAAGATGCGGCCATACTGTCGCGCACCACACTCTTCCCACGAGAAGCGAAGACGGAAGCCACCTGTTCAGGCGATTGAACCTGAGACCAGTCCACCACCCTGGGTGTTTCATCAAAAACGACCCATTGCAGGTTCACCGATTGGTGACGGGCATAGGTCAACAGTCGGCTAATGATCGCAGTCATTTCGTTTTTGAATGGGGCCATAGACCCACTGATGTCCACGAGCAAGATTATCTCAGCCGGGTACTTCGCGATGTCCAACGCACGTACCCCAGCTTGAGGCATCACGATCACAGATTCTCGATCGGGGAACGGGAATACCAAGCGAGCAGTGACTTCCTGGACCACATCCACCGCCAGCGCTGGGAAATAGGCTTCGGTGCGCAACGTCCTATCGCCAGATCGGGCGATAGCTAACAGGCGATGCTCGGCCTGGGGATCCCACTGGATGCGAAAACTATAAGGAGGTTTGCTTCGGGCCGCACGTAACTGGCCATCGACACTCAGTTCTACACGTGGCGATTGAAGTTCATCCACAGTCACAACCACTAGTTGATCGCGGTCTAATGCATCCCCGGGCAAGGGCGATACGATGGCAATGGATTGTCCGATAGACCATGTCCCAAAAAACAAAAAGGCCCCGTTCAACAGGGCCTTTTTTTTGATCAAGTTCGACGCCAAATCAGACGTTCATCTTCTCGCGGATACGAGCAGATTTTCCAATCCGGTCGCGCAGATAGTAAAGTTTTGCACGGCGTACGCGACCACGACGCACAATTTCCACGTGGTCAATGGACGGCGAATAAAGTGGCAGAATACGTTCCACACCAAATCCACCCGCACTGATCTTGCGAACCACAAACGTAGAACGGTTCATTTTCAGGTTGATGGCAATCACGACACCCTGAAATACCTGGATACGTTCCTTGGCGCCTTCAATAATTTTCAAGTGAACCCGAACCGTGTCGCCGGGGCGAAATTCAGGCTTCTTTATGTCTACCAAACTCTTTTCGAGTTCATACAGATTCTGCATGTCTAAGTACTCCCATGTGTGGATGCGCCCATCAAGCGGTCGATGAGGATGGCGGCCGCGCACCTTACCGAGAGGTGATTGTACCCATCGCGACCTACGATAGGGGGCAAGACCCAATCACATCGGCTCATTTGTTCCGGACTCAAGCCCCAACTCGTACCGAATTGGATCAAGACCGGTCGGCCCAAGGGGGCTATTGTACCCCAAAAGCCTTCAAAATCAATGCTTTTTTCGGGATAACTACGGGCGCTGGTGCCCACTACCACCGGATCCGCACCGTATTGGCGCCTCAACTTCTCAAGGACCTCATCAAAAGTCCGATGGACTTCTAACAACGAAAGTGCTTCACGACGATCGGGGTTGTAGTTAGAACCGGGGCCCTTTTGCCAGTATTCTGCCAAATCAGCGGTTATTTCGTGTTGGGCATCGATGGCGGTGACACAGTGAAAGCCCTCAAGGCCATAGGTGCGCGCTAACCGACAGAAATCGTGTAGATCCACCTGCGTGACACTGGCGTGGATGCGCTGTTCGTTGCGACCCAACACCAGATCATGCCTGAGGGCGAGGTGAATGTTCAGGAGTCCTCACCGAGCCAGCGCAGAGATTCTTGATCTAATTCCGATTGTTGCAACAGATCCGGTCTCAATCGCTGGGTACGCTGAATGGATTGGCGCTTGCGCCATTGTCTAATGTTTTCATGATGCCCACTGAGCAGAACATCCGGCACGCGCATGCCATCCAATTCTTCGGGGCGTGTGTAGTGCGGGTAGTCAAGAAGACCGTTGTAATAGCTATCCTGCGCCACACTTTCGTGTTTACCAACCGCGCCTGGAATCATGCGGACAATCGCATCGATAAAGACAGAAGTCGCCAGTTCGCCACCCGTAATCACGAAATCTCCAAGTGAATACTCTAGATCGACCCAAGCATCGATCACTCGTTGGTCCAACCCTTCGTAACGGGAGGCAATGAAGATCAAGTGCTCTTCTTGCGCCAGTAGACGGGCTGCTTCTTGGTCAAATCGCGGAGCCGCAGGCGATGGGTGAATCACCCTGGACTCTTTTCGCCACACGCTTTTCAACGCGCGAATCACTGGCTCCGGCTTGAATACCATACCAGCGCCACCACCATAAGGGATATCGTCCACGCTATGGTGTTTATCCGTGGTGAAATCGCGAATGTCGAGTTGGCGAATTTCAAGCAATCCCTTATCACAGGCTTTGCCAACGATACTCTGGCCCAGGCTGGCAGACACAATATCTGGAAAAATGGACAGGCAATCGATAATCATCCGTCCACATCCATCAGCCCTTCAGGCAATCGCACGCGCAGCTTCTGCTGATCGCGGTCGATCTGATACACAATGGCGTGGACAAAAGGTACCATGTAGGTTGCGGTTCCACGGTTTACCTGCAGCAATGTCTGACCAGGCAAGTCCAACACACTGCCCACCTGTCCGACCTCCCCCATTTGATCATCAACCAGAGCCATGCCTACCAATTCGGAGTTGTAAATAAACTCATCGTCAGATGCCGCTAGCGCATCTGAGTCGTGCACAAATAAAGGCGTACCCCGAAGGCGCGTCACCTGATCTCGGTTCTGAACCTCTGCCGCGCGAAAAATGGCGGTCTCGCGGAAGCGCCGCTTCTTTTCAAGGTTCCAAGGACGCATTTCTCCATCAACCTGGGCAAAAACCACAGGTTGACGAAGCAGCCAATCTAACAGGTCCGTTTCACAATAGAGAACGAATGAGCCATCCACACCATGGGGCTTGAGCACATAGCCCACGCGGCGATAACCATCCGGCGTCATGGCCCACTAATGGGACGCCTCTTGAGGGGCATCCATCACTTCAACCACGTGGCGCAGTTTTTCCTTGTGGCCGGCAAATTGGATCAGTCCATTGAGTGCCTGAATCACTTTGCCACGCTTGCCTTTGACTCGGCCAATATCTGAAGGATTGACCGATACGTCGTAAACCACCGTCATCTGCCCACGGCGAACCGCTACTTGCACCTCATCTGGGTGATTCACGATTGCCTTGAGATACCGGACCAGCCATTCCTGAACGGTCTGATCCATGGTGGTCAGGCGCCGATGCCGTGTTTCTTGAACAGGTTCTTGACCGTGGCAGAAGGGCGAGCACCTTTGGCCAACCAATATTCAGCGCGTTCCTTGTCGATGCGCGTGTCTTTGCTTTCGGTCACCGGATGATAAAAACCGATTTCCTCAACAAATGCGCCACGGGGCACACGATCGTTTTCTGATACCACAATGCGATAGTACGGGCGGTGCTTGGCACCGATACGCTTCAGTCGAATGGCGAGCATGTAAAATCCTACCTTTTTCTTCGTCCTTGTTTTCGTTTTGCTTTTTGCTTCTTGCGATCTTTCTTCGGGCGTGCCTTTCGGTTTCCGTCCGCTGATGCGGTTGGACCAGCCATACCCAGTTCCCTCATCGCCTCGGGCGTTAACTTACCGTCGTTTTGCTGCAAAAGCTCCATCAATCGAGCTTCGTCCACGCCTTCTGGCAGCTTGGGACTGTTGCCGGGAAACATGCTCTTTGCGAAGTCGCCAAGACCTGCGCGGCCAAACAGCTGGCGCAGTTTACCAAGTTTCCCAGGCTTTGTCATCAAACTCATCATCTGCTTCATTTGCATGAACTGCTTGAGCATCTGGTTGATTTCTTCAACGCTGCGACCAGATCCCTTCGCAATACGTTGTTTGCGCTTGGAGGTCAGAATCGCGTGATTGTCCCGCTCATCAGGGGTCATAGACGAGATCATGGCCCGCATCCACTTGAGCTGGCTCGTTTCTTTGTTGACGTCTATTTTCTGTTTGACCTTCGACATCCCGGGCATCATGCCCATCAAACTGTTGAGGTCACCCAACTTCCCGATCTGTTCGAGACTCTTCGAGAAATCGTCCAACGTAAATTGATTCTTCAGCATTTTCTGCTGGAGTTTGAGGGCTTCTTCCTGGTCGACCTTCTCTTGAACCCGTTCCACCAAGGAGAGCACGTCGCCCATACCGAGAATGCGGGATGCCATGCGGTCTGGGAAGAACCGCTCAAACTGATCCAGCTTCTCCCCGGTACCGACAAACTTGATCGGGCATCCCGTTACTGACTTAACGGAAAGTGCGGCGCCCCCGCGCGCATCGCCATCCATCTTGGTCAAAACAAGACCCGTTAACGCAAGTGACTCATGAAATGCGCCAGCCGATTGAACCGCGTCTTGACCCGTCATGGCGTCTGCCACAAACAGGATCTCTTTCGGTGAAACGAGCGCTTTGAGCTCTTTCAGCTCGTTCATCAAGGCGTCATCGATGTGCAGGCGGCCCGCGGTGTCGATGATCAAAGTATCGCGTCCAGTATTTCGGGCTTCCTTGAGCGCCTGCTTCACAATCAAAACAGGGCTGTTTATTCCTTTGGCATCAAAGACGGGGACGCCGACCTGACTGCCTACCGTCTCTAACTGAAGGATCGCCGCGGGTCGATATACGTCACAGGGCACTAATAGTGGGTGCCTACCTTCGGCGGCCAAGATTCGGGCCAATTTGCCGCAACTGGTCGTCTTACCCGCGCCCTGCAAACCCACCATCATAATCACGTGAGGCGGGTTGCCGCTGAAGTTCAGCTCCTGGAACTCGCCACCCAACATGTCAACCAGTTGGTCGTTGACAATCTTTACCAGTTGTTGTGCCGCGTTGAGGCCCTTGGTGATCTCCTGACCCACAGCAGCTTCTTTGACGCGGGCTATGAAATCTTTAACAACCTTGAAGTTGACATCCGCTTCGAGTAGCGCGATGCGTATTTCTTTCAGCGCGTCCTGAATGTTGTCTTCAGAGATCTTGCCTTTGCCGGTGATCGACCGAAACGCATCTTGAATTTTCTGCGAAAGCGCATCAAACATAACTAGCCAAATCCAGTTGAAATACCGCGACGGCGGCAGCCGGCAAGTCTACCTTAAGGCTAAAGGTGTGTCAAGAAACCCTTTATTGGCGCCAGGTGGGATAAAAATCATAAGTTTTACTGGCACCCATCCATCGGACAGGTGTGATGTCGATGCCCCCTCGTCGCAGAAAATGGCACGCCACCGTCAATGACTGGGGTTTTAGCACCGCCGTCAAATCAGTGGCAATTCGATCACAGCATGATTCATGAAATTCACCCAAATCTCGATAGCTGAGCAGATAGGAAAGCAGCGACATTTCAGTAAGTCCCAGGTCACCTTGCCAGTGCATCCAAACCGAGGCCCAATCGGGTTGACCCGTAACCGGGCATCTAGACCCAAATAGATGCGTGTGGAAACAATGGGTTCCCGCCTCATGCGACACTGCTAATTGCCGATGGTCTGGGTTCCCATGGACCGCAGCCACACAATGGTCCAGCGGGGAACCTGTCAGGTGGCGTCGCTCCCAATCTTCATGGCTCGGGGTCCAGGTCGCGGACACATCCATGCCCACACATGCTCGCACCGCACAAGACACGCATTGGAGATACGCATCCAGGTCCACAAAGACTTGCTGCTGGAGGTGGTTGAGAAAGAGCTTGAGACTCTTGGACTCGACAATGGCAGGACTCTCCGCCGAATAGATGATTCGCAGCAAGCCCGAACAAGCACCGCCGTGGGTGAGCAAGAACCCCGCTTCATATGCGTTCCAAATATCCAAACCCGGTAATGCCGGACCGGGGCCCTGTCTGTAAGCCGTTCGAGGAACGCCGTCCAGGTCGTGTTCATCGGTGGCGCGACCCAGTTTCAGTTTGAGTCCATCCATACTCAAGGGGCCAACACCGTGAGGGGAATAATGCGGTAGAGGGCGAATGCCAAAATGGCAAACATGCCCAGCACAATCACTGTCTCAACGCGTTTGGCCATTTTGGAAGACTGCATGTCGTAAAGGCCGTAGCCCATGGCCATGCCTGCAAACATGCCACCCAAGTGACACAAGTTATCAACGGCCAAACCCAAAAACGTGACCGCAATCATGATGACATTGCCGTAGATCATGTAGCGCTTCCAGCGCTCGGCCGATGTAAAGTCGCCTTCCCTTCGTGCAAAACCCCACAGCGCTCCCAGGAACCCAAACAGCGCGCCCGAAAAGCCAACAGTGGCATGGGGCCAAAATAGGGCCCCCAATCCCGTACTCGCTGCGGCTCCCGCCACGCCAGTCACAAACGCAATCAACCAGAACCGCCGTAGACCAAACAGTTGAAGTACCATGGGCCCTAACATGGCCAATGCGGATAAATTAAAGAGAATGTGAATCAGGTTGCCATGAAGAAACATGTAACTCAATAGCCGCCAACCCTCTCCGCGGGCAAACACCGAGAATGGGTCCGAGGAGCCCATGTTATGGAGGACCTCACCGTTGGGCGAAAAATAAGCGGCAAACACATCGCCCAGCCTCGGGTTTTCAGAAGACTGACTGCTGACGATGGCGCCCAATGCGAAGAAGAACACGCATAACATGAACACGGCAACTACGGATTCGGTCATGGGTAGCACGTCTGCATCTTCCCCCCGGTCGGCCCGAACCGCCACATGAGCAATTGCCGCGTCGCAGTACTCACATTGCTTGGCCGAAGCCTCTACAAAACGGCCACATCCAGGACACATCTTCAGATGATCGGCGTATTTCTCTTTGCGGCCCAATATTTGACGCATTGAAGCTATCAGCTTTTCCAAGAACCGTTGCCATGAGCCCATGATTACCTCACACCGCTAGATTGGACCGGCAGCCCCCGCTCAATCAGTCTTGATAGTCTTTGAAAATCACGTTCCAGGAAACGATTGGACCAAAACATCAGTGAAGAACGTCCCACGATGGTGGCCACTTGTTTGCGGCTGATCTTGGGGCTCAATCCGCGTTTGTGCTCAAATCCCGGCTGCGCCAATAATGCCAATGTTTCCATGGCCATCCACAAAGGCCAGATACAAAAAAGCCTGATACTACGCCACCGCCTGGGAATGGCCAACACGTACTGCAATGCATCTTTCAAGTGACCATGGGCCTTCTGGATCATAGGCGGTACAAGCGTGGTTGCCAGGTTCTCAGGGGCTAGCGTCCGCAGCGACTCGGTCGTAATGCCAACCTGTTGCATCATGGTCGTGGGTACGTAGCACCATCCACGCGACAAATCGATAGGAACATCTTTCGTGATATTGGTTAATTGGAGACCCAACCCAAAGGACACGGCGTGCTGCTTCAAGACTTCCATCCGAGTCTCGGAAATCTTGCCATGAGCCAGAAATAAGGCCGTTAGTAATTCGCCAACCGTACCGGCCACGTAATAACAGTAGCGATCGAGATCTTCCTCGTCCCGCAAGTATTCGGTTCGTCCCAAATGGGGCCGCTCCTGGTATTGCGCCATGCCGCGGGCCATCGTCGCGATAGACGGTACCACCGCTTCAGTCATGGGACTCGGTAACGCTTTAAAACATGAGGCAACGTCATTGGAATGAGCGACCAGGTCTAGTTCGTTTGCTTCCCCATCGAGTTCCGTCAGAGTATTTACCCACCGTGACAACTCTTCGCCACACATTTCACTTTCGATCCATTCCGCAAATGCTCTGAGTGCGATCTGTTTTCGCGCCAATGGAAATGCAGGTGCATCCTCTACCGTGTCAATGATACGACACCACAAATAAGACAGCAGGACGGATCGATACATGTCGCCACGCAATGCCTTGATGTTCAATGCAAAGGTTCTACTTACCAAGGGCAATACTGTCTCGCAGTAGTGCCAAGCTTGCGAATTCAACACGGGCCTCCTCTTGGGGCATTTTAACCCATTGGGCAGATGTCGATCCGATATTCCCAGGTGCCCCTGCGCACCTTCACTGTTAGAATGACCGTTCCTTAACGGAGGCATCATGACTGCAAAACTGTGGTTCTGGCTTTATGCATGGGTCGTAACTGTGAATATTCTCGGTGCGGCCATATACGGTGTCCGGCAGGCTCAAAAAGGTGATCTGATGGCCCACCGACGTTGGATGAACGCCAGCTGCTGGCTTGTGGTCCTATTTGTCGTGTCATATGTGTTCAAGGTGGTTTTCTTGGGGAAAGAGGACTTGAGCACATGGAAAGCAAGCTACGTGGTGGTGCTGCGCATTCATGAGCTGTTCATTGGCGTCATGTTGTTAGCAGGCGGTTTGGGCCGCTGGTTAGCTCATCGATTTCGCGACAGTCTCACCGCAACGCAGGTGAACGCCGCTATGGCTATCCTTCGCCGGCGTCACACGATTCTTGGTAAGGTCACGCTTGTGGCTGCATCAGCAGCCCTGATCACCGCCAGCATCCTGATTTTCGGCATGCTTGAAAGAGCACATATCGTTTGATCAGTAGCGGTATGACACGCCAATCGTCACAAAATCGATTTCCATGTTCCCCGCTTCGCTGCTCATAACGGAGCCCGTAACGCCAAACCCACCAGAAATGTCGAAGGTCAGGCCCAACTCCCATTCAGTCTCAACATTCTGGTCATTCCGTCGATAGAGTTTCTTGTCGAATGGTACGTAACCTGTTTCGTCCGCAGGGGGGCTCAGGTCATATAACGAGAACTCTTCGCGCCAATATGCTGCGCTAAAGCGGCCAAACACGTCTAGCTTCTCAAAGAACCGCCAGCGCAAGACACCACCTGCTTGAACCGAATTCATCTCACCCACAATTTTGTAGGGGTGATCTTCGGCGGTCACCAGTGTCGCGCCCTGTCCCAAATGAGACACACCCACGTCAACGCCAAAAAAATCTTTGACCCACAATGTATCTGATAGCCTTATGCCCTCACGATCGGTTTCGCTCACGTACGTGGCCGTATCCGCGTCAAAAAAGTCCTGCACAAGGACCCGGTACCGCAGTGGATCAGCGGTGACGTCCATATCCAAGTACTGTAGACGCACTTGGTTCTTTCCTTCTTGAGCCATCAAAGCCACGCAAAAAAGTGCAGGCATCATTAATCGCAATTTCATAGTCACTTCCTATCACGGTCTCATTATGACGTCTGACCCCACCACTTGGTCGATGAAAATCACGGGCTTTCAGGCTCCAACACCAACATCTTCGCCTGTTTTCGGGTCTTGTTCCCATAAAACTGCTCGATGAGATAACAGTTCTGAAAGGGGATCATCAGTGTTTGTGTGTCGCGAAAACGCTTACGCGTATTTTCTAGGTGCGGGTTCACAACAACGCCCTCCTCGTAGTCGAAGTCCATATCTTTGATGGACACGAAATAGGGGTGGGAGAGATCCAGAGACGAGGCAACCAATTCGTAGTCGACGTTCTTGATGTGAAAATGGACCTTATACACGCCACGCCCCTTCAAACAAAGCACGTATTGTAGCAGACCCGAGGACACACGCCAGCTACCATCCTTAGGGATGTCAATCATTGAGAGGAGAGAGATCCAAGATGTGGTTTAATGTCGCCAACCATGGACCTGATCTCCCTTATTCACTCTCGGCGCTCACTTCCAGCATCTATGATGGATGGGAGGCCCATATCACAAAATCATCTCTCGTCGATTCTGGAGTCGGCCATACACGCACCCAGCCACCGATTGTCTGAACCTTGGCGTTTTGTCGCCCATTTACACAATGAACGTTTAGTTTTGGCAGAAGCCATGGCACAGGCATACCGATCCATGTTGGGTACCAGTGCCCGCCAGGAAAAGGTCGACCGCATCTATGACAAAGCAGGCAAGTGTGGCGCAATGATCGCCATAGTGCTGTCACCGCCATCGCCACCATGTAACCCCATTGAAGAAGAGTTACTGGCATTAGGTGCCGCCGTTCAGAACCTACACTTGGCAGCACACAGTCTTGGCATCGGAGGCTATTGGACGACCCCGGGTTATACCGATCACCCTCACATGCGAGCCGTGCTTGAACTTCAGTCACAAGAACAATGTCACGGCATTTTTTACCTGGGTTATCCAGCCAAAGCGTGGCCTTCACCGAGAAAAGTCAATAAAAACAAGATTGCCGTCAAAGGAGTATCACCGTGAACGTCTCACTGGACCAACTCGTTCAATTGGCCAAGGATGCCGGGGCCAAAACGCTTTCCTTTTTCGGGACCGACCTTACCGTGCGATACAAAAGCGACCAATCACCCTTAACGCAGGCTGATTTGGCCTCCCACGCGCTGATTCAAGCAGCGCTCGAAGACTGGACCCCAGACATACCTGTGATCTCCGAAGAAAGCGCACTACCCGACTATGCCATACGTCAAACCATGGACCGTTTTTGGATCATTGATCCTCTGGATGGAACCAAGGAATTCGTCAAGGCGATACCTGAATACACAGTGAACATTGCCTTAATTGAAAAGGCGAAACCGGTCATGGGCGTGGTTGGAATTCCCGCCACCGGAACGGTTTATGGGGCTCAAAAAGGCAGGGGCTCGTTTCGCTGGGAAAGCGATGGCTCGAAGAATGAACTGGCACCGCTCAAAGCCAAAAAACAAACGCCCCACCAATTTGTGACCAGCCGCTCGCATTTGGGTGCAAACGAGTTAATGTTGATTGAGCAACTTCAGGCACCTGAACCCATTCGCGCGGGAAGTGCCGTCAAGTTCTGTCTGGTTGCCGAAGGCAAGGCAGATGCGTACATCCGCCATTTACCGATCATGGAATGGGACACAGCCGCGGGCGACCTGATTCTGAGGGAAGTCGGCGGTTGCGCCAAGGACTGGAACGGTGTCGATCTCGGCTACAACAAACCCGACGTCCGGCATGCAGGGCTTATGGCTACGGCCAATAAAGCAATGGCGGACAACCTCATGGCGCTCCTGGACCGTTTGGCGATTAAAGCCCCGTTCTGACGGCTATGTGGGGCACGGGATCCAGATCGGCCACACCCTCAAAAACACCCGTCGTCAGCATGACAGCATGTGGACCGATCGACTGCAGTAACTCCAAATCGTCCAACCAAAGTGGCCAGCCACGCAGCTCCGGCTCCACCAGCACCAAACTGCTGAGGTCGCGGTTCAATTCAATGAGATCAAGCAAACGGAATCGATCAATACCTGCACTCACACTTAACCCGCTGACCCCGCGCACCAGTCGAGTCACAAACACCAATCGTTGGTAGTTACCCACCTGTCGCCTGACAAGGCTACCACTGAGTCCCGGCGACGCATACCAGTCCAGCCCCTGTCGAGGTAATGTTTGCACAAACGCATTGACAGCACCTTGGCTGCTTTCACTGAACACCGCGGTCGTGTCGCTGGGTCCCACCGATTGAACAAAGGACTGCAACGAATAAATCCATCGCAATGACTCTGGACTCAATACCCTCGCGGACATCTCAGCAACAAAATCGGGATCGCGATAGGCGGGCGACAACGCCACCCACAGTTCGCCATGATAATCCCACACAGGGCCAATTCTGCTTTCAAGGAACGCCAACTTCTCGGTCGGATTCAAAGCCATAAAGTTCTGCTTAGGACCTAACCCAATGGTGAACTGCTGTCGACTGGATACGATCACCACGCCCAGCATGCGTTCACCTTCCACAAAGGAAAGAGCACGACCGTGCAGACCCACCTGTTCCTGAATTTCCGCAACCGACGGAATAATGGGTTCTTTGAAGATGGGTAATGTCTTCGCCCACAACTGGTGCCATAGCTCCAAAGTTTGGTTGTAGCGCCGCGGCGGAAGTGCACTGCCAGCCTGTTCTGCAAAGTTTTGCAACATGCCAGCCATGTCCTCGCCAATTTGTGCTAATTGGTTAGAAATGATTGGGTTGCTGGTCAACACGCGCTGACGATACGCCCGCAAACGCATTTGATTAAAGTGATCTGTTTCTGAGTAATAAATTACCTGAGATACGACGTCTTCAGATGAAATCCGCGAAAGAATAGCATCCAGAGACTCGGCTGCAGGTCGCGGGCGTAATTCGTGGTCGGACATTTCAAGCAGGGGCAGTGATGCTGGGTCTGACACGACCTGGGATGCGGCAATCCGGTACCATTCGGCTTGAGCCGCGTTGCGCTCTCCTTGATAAGCCCTAGCCAGAGCCAAAAGGATCTTCGCTTCAAGCAACGCAAAGGGAACTTCTTGAACCTGCTGTTGCGCATCGAGAAGTTCGTCCAAAGCGGATCCAAAACGGCCTGAGTTTAATTGATTCAGACCTCTCAGATATTGGGCGTAGATGGTTTTGTAGGCCGTGTCCAAAGACTTACTGTTCAGTGCTTCCGCCAAGCCATCCACTCTTCCGGCCAGAAGTCGTTTTTCCATCGCCTCCAGTTTCATTCCGGCATGGAGCCCATCACCATCCGCCCTCACAACTGGTTCAGTCTTTTCGTCCTGATTAATGCGTTCGATGCGCTTTTGAATATCCACCTTGGAAGGTGAGGATTGAGTGACAAAATCAACCTTGCGCCGTTCTTCAGTGGGCTCTTGTGTAAGTGTGGTCGCTTCACCCACAGCAACATCGGGTTCTGTAAGTGGCTCAGCTTCAGTCATGACTGATGCATCTGGTTGATCTTGCGGGGGTGTGTCTGAAACCATTGCCAATGTTTCAGATTCCGACGTTGCGATGGGCGACTCTTCAGTGACAGGTTGGTCTGCCTCGGATTCAACGGGCTCCTGCTCAATGAAAATCTCATCACTTTCCGGTATAGATTCCGACTCACCTTCGATCTGAGCAACGGCTACTTCTTCATCTAAATCTACCGATTCAATGACAGGCTCTTCGTCGACTATGGCAGGCTCATTTGCCCTCACGTCTCCGTCCACACCCACTTCTACGAGGTCCATCCCCGTCTGGTCCCATTGCGTGTCATCCATTTCTTTTGGAAGAGAGGGTGACACCAAAGGAAAGACAGAGCGAGCCAAAAGCTCCTGGCGTTCTAGTGCCAACTTTTGCGCCCGTTCCCCTTCGCCCAGGGCTTCAAGTAGATCGACAAGTACGAGGTTGTAATGGAGGCGAAGGTCACTGCGCACGCCGACAAGTGGCTGACTGACAAATTCATTTAGTGTATTGGCACAGGACCTCAGGTCTCCGCGGTTCAACGCTGAGCGCGCCTGCAGGAGTCGATAAACGTAAAGTGCATCCATCTGATCGGTCTTCAATTCGGGCAACGAAAACGCGCGACCTCCACGCAAAAGATACAAGGCATTGAATGGGAAACGCTCTCCGGAACCCGCAGGAAAGTCTATGCCCTCATCCAGGCGTTTAACGGCTTCATACCAATCGCGTTCACCTTTGCTTAGCAGCAACTGATGATTTCCGCCCATACGGGCGAGGTAATAAATGGGGTAGTAGCGAAAACCGTAATCATCTTCATAGTACTCATTGATAAACAGCGTCGCCCATTGAGCGAATTCAGTGGGGTTGTTTTCGTGCGCTGCCAAAGCAGCCAAAAGATAAAGCGACACCCCACGCGAAAACCGGTTTCGATAAAGTCGTTTCTTAAAAAACGCCTGCTTTGGCGCCACCTGGTCCTGCTGAATCGCGATATCAGCCAAATAATGTCCTACTCGCGGTATCTGTCCATCCTCACCTTCATAGGTGAGAAGGTAGCCTTCGGCGTCAAACAACTGCCCTTTTGAAAAGGCGACCATCGCATTATGGAGCGGGTCATCTTGTGCCAACAGATGAAATCCATTGATTAAAAGCAACCCAAGCGTAAACAGACGCATCATAACCCCGCAACTAAATCGCGCTATTGTAGCAAGTTTCAGAAGACGTGCTACAGCTTTACGGAGCCATCGGTGAGCAAGTCGAGGCATTCCCGATACCGTTTGGCGGTACCTTGGATGATGGTCTCTGGAAGATTAGGCGCAGGTGGGTTCTTGTCCCAATCCAAACTCTCTAAATAATCGCGAACGTATTGCTTGTCAAAGCTAGGCGGGCTGATGCCCTCTTGATACTCGCTTAACGGCCAATAACGGCTCGAATCGGGTGTTAACACTTCATCCGCGAGCACGATCTCACCATCCAATAACCCAAACTCGAACTTGGTATCTGCAATGATGACGCCTCGCTCCCATGCATGTTGGTAGGCTCGGCTGTAGAGATCCAAGCTGATATCCTTCAATCGACGCGACAGGTCTTGACCTACAATACGTTCCATTTCAGAGAAAGGTATGTTGATGTCGTGTCCGTCCGTGGCCTTAGTTGCCGGGGTGAAAATGGGCTCGGGTAAACGCGACGCCATGGTGAGTCCCTCGGGCAGTTTGATACCGCACACGCGGCCATCGCGTTTGTATTCCTTGTAACCACTACCCACCAGAAAACCCCGCACCACGCATTCAACGGGGAACATCTTCAACTTGGTCACGATCATGGATCGCCCTTCAAGCTGTTCGCGGAACGGCTGAGCCGATTCGGGCAGTCGAGTCAGGTCCATACTAATCAAGTGGTTGGGAGGATGTGCCCCAAAGAGGTCAAACCAAAACGCCGTGAGCTGAGTGAGAATGCGGCCCTTATCGGGAATGCCTTGTGGCAATACGCAGTCAAACGACGAAATGCGATCCGTGGCCACAAATAAATAGGCGTCTCCCAGGTCAAAAATCTCGCGGACCTTGCCACTGGCTACCTTGGAAAGACCTGGCATTTCAAGTGAGGTCAGCACGGTCTGCATGGATAGTTGCCCCCTTGAACACCCAAAAAAAATGGTGGCCAGTGACGGAATCGAACCGCCGACACGAGGATTTTCAATCCTCTGCTCTACCGACTGAGCTAACTGGCCACGAATCGTGAGCCTAGCAAAAGACGAATTGCATCGTCAAGCTTTTCCTAGGCTTCCTCTTCCCCATCAGTATCTGATCCCACTTGCGGCGTGACCTTGGCCCGAATCTTGGCTTCTATTTCGGCTGCGAGATCGGGATTCTCGCGCAGGAAACGCGCGACATTATCTCGGCCTTGGCCCAACTTGGTGTCGCCATAGGCGTACCAAGAACCACTCTTGTCGACCACACTTAGTTGGTTACCCAAGTCGATCAATTCACCTTCACGCGAAATACCAGCGCCATAGATAATATCGAATTCTGCCTGAGCAAAAGGAGGCGCAATCTTGTTCTTGACCACCTTCACCCGCGTACGGTTGCCAATGGCCTCATCACCACTCTTGAGCGTTGAAATTCGGCGGATATCCATGCGTACCGAGGCATAGAATTTGAGAGCGTTACCGCCTGTTGTCGTCTCCGGATTACCAAACATCACACCGATCTTCATGCGAATCTGATTAATGAAGATCAGGCAGCACTTGGAACGCGACACCACCGCCGTCAATTTCCGCAATGCTTGCGACATCAGCCGTGCCTGCAAGCCCATGTGGCTATCGCCCATCTCACCTTCCAGCTCGGCCCTTGGCACCAACGCCGCCACTGAATCGACGACAATCAAGTCCACAGCACCAGACCGAACCAGCACTTCAGCGATTTCCAATGCCTGTTCACCCGAGTCAGGTTGGCTGATCAGAAGGTCTTTTACGTTGACACCCAGTTTCTGGGCGTATTCGGGATCCAACGCGTGTTCCGCATCGATAAATGCGGCCGTGCCCCCTCGCTTTTGAGCTTCGGCCACGATGTGCAAGGTAAGCGTGGTCTTGCCCGAAGATTCCGGCCCGAATATTTCGACGATACGCCCATAAGGTACGCCGCCTGATCCCAGGGCCGAATCCAAGGCAATGGAACCCGTCGGAATGACCGGTATTCTCGGTACCTCACGATCGCCCAGTTTCTGAATGGATCCCTTGCCAAACTGCTTCTCGATCTGGCTCATGGCCAGCTCCAAAGCGCGTTGACGTTGTGCGTTATCTTGACTCATAGTTCCCCCTCATAAAGTGTTCAATGGAGAACTCATAACCTAGCGCAACGTCAGCGACAAATCAAACCAAAGCTTCGATGTGTGAATCCGTATCGCGGTAGCCCGGCTTCTCGCCTTGTATCTCGCGGAAAAGGTCCAGCGCGTCCTCAATTTCGCCAAGACCCTCGCAGACCAAAGCCAGCTCATATTTGATGGCTAGCTTCTCGCCACCTTTGACCAATGAGCTATCCAACGCCGCTCGGTAATGGGAGACCGCCTCTTCGGATCGACCCAATTCCACAAGACATGCCCCAATCATGGCCGTACATTCCATGAACCGTTTCTTATCCCCCTGAGCCTTGCGAAACTCAGAAATACTCTCTTCCAACAAGCCCATTTCCTTGTAGGCAATGCCCAGGTCATAGTGCGTTTCAAAGTCGTCTTCGTCGATCTGTTCAGCCACACCTTTCTTAAACTCTTCGAACAACTCCTCAACGCTCTGGATTTCCTCGGGTTGTGCATTATCGGTGACTTCAGAGGACTCTTCGAACAGTTCCTCTTTGAGTTCGGCAGCCAAGTCGAAGAACCCTCCGCCGTCCAGCAACCCGTCCGGCTCGCTCTTGGCCACAGGCGTCGGCGCAGGAGTTGGGGCAACCTGTTCCGTGACTTTCATGCGCTCAATGGTTTCTCTCCGCTCAATCAGTTCAGGCACTTCACCGAACTTTCTAACAGCCTCTTCAACCAGGTTTACGGCGTCGTCGTAAGCCTCCATGGACAGGAAGAAATCGATTTCCTCGAGCTCGTTTTCCAGTCCAGCCAAGTCTTGTGTGGTTGGCGCCTCAACCTGGACCTCCGCCACATCCACTTCTTCCAGGTCCGTTGTGGCTGGAACGGGTGGCGCTTCCAATTCCACCTCGGGTGCTTCGAAAGGCTCATCAATAGAATCGCCAAAATCCATTTCAGAAACGGGCTCATCAAGCGCGACATCGTCCTCATCCAGTTCACCATCAACCAGGACTATGTTCTCTTCATCGTCGCTTCGATCGTGATTGAGCTCGATTTCCGCCACATCGGGCTCTTCTACGTCACCGTCGAGAATGTCCAGGTCACCCAGCTCCTCCGAAAGTAAGTGGCCCAAATCTACAGAGACTTTGACGTCCGCATCTTCTTCCTGTTCTGGTCCCAAGCCAAACTCGGCCCTGAAATCGGCGGCCAGGTCCTCTTCAGACTCCTCCAGCGAAACCGCGCCAAGATCGTCTTCAAGGTCACCGCTCAACTCATCGATATCACCAAAGTCAACATCAGCCTCCAGCTCACCTTCTTCGTCTTCCAGTGAGGGAAGCGCAAACGAGGATTCGTCGGCTTCGTCCAACATCTCCGTTTCGTCCACATGCTCAAAGAACTGCATGCTGTCATCGTTGGCATCGACGTGGATTTCCTGTCCGAGCATGTCTTGGCCTTCTTGCTCTGAGACCGAGAAGTCGAAACCGAGATCGTCTTCGCCATCATTCATTTTCAATGACCAGGAGCCCTCATCCTCGCGTTCGTCGTCCATGGCACCAAAATCCACGACATCTTCAGGAGCCACATCTCGAAACACGAGATCTCCACTCGTTGTACTGACCGCTTCACCCGAAAGCTCAATGTCAAACCCGTGCTGTGAACCATCTTCCAGATGATGATCCATTTCCTCGCTTCTGAGCGACTCCAATTTGCCGCGATAAAGCCTTGCTACACCAGGTTTGTAGCGTTCAGCTTCATCGAGAAACTCTTCAGCTTCACCCAAACGGCGCGATTCCATGCAAATACTGGCGAGGTTTGTCAGGCAAGCGACAGCTTTATCTACCTCGCCTCGTTCGCCATAAAGTTGTTTCAATCGAACATTCGCCTCGAAGTTGCGGGGGTCGAGATCGATGATGGCGATCAGGTGCGTCAACGCCTGATCCATAATGCCGTACTTGATGAACACATCCGCTTCAGTGAGATGGTTCTGGATTTGGGTCTCAGGATCATTGGGTTCCAGACTCGCGTTTTCCGGCGACTCCAATGAGAAAATCTCCGCCTCAGACTCTTCGCCCACCGGTAGCGATGCAGAAGCACTCAATGACGCTGACAACTCGGCCACAGCATCCGAACTCAGGCCCAAAGCATCCTCTGCAGTCAAGCCGGACAAACTGTCCATCTTGGCACGCCACTCCAGGTTATCGGGATCCAACTCCAAGAGCTTGCCAATGTATTTCTGAGCATTCTCTTGCTCGTTTTTGGCCATCGCATGGTTGATCAGCTTCTCGTAGGTAAGGATGGCGTTTGAGGTCTGATTGGATTTTCGATAAATCTCAACCAATTTCAGGAGTGAGGGCGCATGGGTTTCATCAGCATACAGAATGGTGCGGTAAAGGCGCGTAGCCTCTTCGGGCTCGTTACGGCTCATCAGCGAATCACACACGGGATCCAAGGCGCCAAACGCCTCGTCCAGTTCACCGTTTTCAATCAACATCTTTGCCACATCTTCTAGCGGCTGAATATAGTCCTTCGAGATGTGAACGGCCCGCAGGAAACAGGTCTTTGCATGAGTCAATTGGTTCTTGCCCAAATAGGCTTCACCCAAAGTCACAACGGCCTCAAGGTCATGAGGTGCCGATTCACAAATGTCTGTGAGCATCATGATGCCCTCATCCACTTTGCCCTCGGAAATGGAGGCTTTGGCCAATAGAATCTGGATCTTTACGTTGTCAGGGGCGAATTTTGTCGCTTGACTGAGGATCTTGCGCGCTTCATTGACCATATTCTTTTCGATCAAATCCCGGCCCATGGACAAGAAATGGCTGGAAGCCTCGTCCGCTTTCCCTTCGCGGATCAGGATCTCGGTCAACTTGATCCTTACATCGATATTGTTGGGTTCGATCTCCACGAGTTTGTGATAGACATCCAACGCACGACCGGGCAAATTGTTGTCCGTGTAAAACTCCGCCATGCGTTTGAGTTCGCCTTTGGCCTCACTTTGGTGTCCCTGTTGAAGATACAGTTCCACCAACTTCTCGCGCGCATCCATGTAACTGTCGTCGAGCCGATTAATCTTCTTGTAAACGGCAATCGCTTTGGGATAAAAACCACTGCGATGATAGCTTTGGGCCACCTTCTCGAAATAACTAATAGCGCTCTTTTTGTTGTTGGTCAGCGCATAAAGATCGCCAACCTTGTTGAGCAGGTTCGTATCGCTGGGGGTCATCTTAACGACATTCAGGAGTTCGTTAAGCGCCTTTTCGTATTTCTGCTGGGAGATGTATTTATCAGCAGCAGCAAGGATTTTGTTTTTCTTGGTCATGGGACCGGAATAGTTCCCCGCGAATTCCTGGCCTGCAGATGAGGCTATTGTTGATTTTTTCCCTTTGAGGGAGCCTTCAAAACGTAACACGAAGAAGCAGAGGCGTCAATGAATGTTCGGGTAACTCACCGGGCGCAATTTTCCCCACAAAGACGCTTGCAATTGAAGTGAAATACATGTATGTTTCGAGGGTCTGTGTGACTGGTTTGCTCCCGAAAGTCCGGACCCAGTTCAACAAAACTATCGATAGAACTTGGTTTTTTAGGTCCGCCAGTACTGGAGCTGAAGAAGAGAAGAACAAACACGACAGAGTGAAGGGTCAGATTGCCATGAGTGAAGCAGGTAAAACGAGAAATATAGGGATTTCCGCGCACATTGATAGTGGAAAGACAACTTTGACCGAGCGCGTTTTGTACTACGCCGGCAAAATTCATAAGATTGAGGAGGTTCGCGGCGGCGGTTCAGGCGCCACCATGGACCACATGGAGCTCGAGAAAGAGCGCGGTATCACCATCACCTCGGCTGCCACCTCTGTTTATTGGGCCGATCAAAAGATCAACATCATTGACACACCGGGCCACGTGGATTTCACCGTTGAGGTGGAACGTTCACTGCGCGTTTTGGACGGAGCCATCCTGGTGCTTTGTTCCGTGGGTGGTGTTCAATCCCAGTCGATAACCGTGGACCGCCAAATGAAGCGCTACAAGGTACCCCGCCTCGTATTCATTAATAAAATGGACCGCACGGGTGCTGATTACCAAAAAGGTATGCGCGAATTACGTGAAAAACTGAATTTGAATCCTGTGGCGATGCAGATCCCCATTGGCGCCGAAGACAAGTTTGAAGGTGTGATCGATTTGATCACCATGAAGGCCTATTACTTCGACGGTGATCGCGGCGAGACCGTCCGCGAAGAGGCGATTCCCGCTGGCCTTGAAGCCGAAGCTCAAAAGCGACGCGAGCAAATGCTCGAAGGCTTGGCCGATTTTGACGATAGCCTTATGGAAATGGTTCTGGAAGGAGAAGAACCTTCTGAAGACCTGATTCACCAAGCCGTCAAAGCAGGCGTGAACTCACTGGAGATGGTACCCGTCTTCATGGGTTCGGCTTTCAAAAACAAGGGTGTGCAGAAGTTGCTGGACGCCATCATCCGCTACCTACCCTCCCCAGAAGAAGCACTCAACTTGAGCGCTACCGATCTGGACACAGGTGGCAAAGTTGAGCTTTTGCCCAAAGACGATATGCCCTTGTGCTGCATGGCGTTCAAGATCACCGACGAACAGTTTGGTCAGCTCACCTACACGCGCATCTACCAAGGGACCCTGAAAAAAGGCGAGTCCATTGTCAACACTCGAACCGGTAAGAAAGTACGTGTCGGGCGGCTGGTACGCATGCACGCCAATGACCGCGAGAACATCGACACAGCCGGTGCAGGTGACATCATCGCCATGATCGGTGTGGACTGTGCCTCCGGTGACACGTTCTGCGACGAAGCCATCAACTACGCTTGCGAGTCGATCTTCGTGCCCGAACCTGTTATTTCATTGGCCGTCATCCCCAAAGACAACGATTCCAGCACCAGAATGTCCAAAGCACTCAACCGCTTCATGAAAGAGGATCCCACCTTCCGCGTGCGCATTGACGAGGAATCTGGTGAGACTCAGATTTCGGGCATGGGCGAGCTTCACTTGGAAGTTTATGTGGAACGCATGAAGCGCGAGTACAAAGCTGAAGTTGATGTGGGCGCACCCCAAGTCAACTACCGCGAGACGATTCAGGTGCCCGCTGCCTATGACTACACCCACAAGAAACAAACGGGTGGTTCGGGTCAATTCGGCCAGGTGGTGGGTTCCATCTTCCCATTGGGCGAAGAAGATGAAGGTAACTTCAAATTCGTCAACAACATCAAAGGCGGTTCCATCCCCACGGAATTCATTTCTGCTTGCGAAAAGGGTTTCAACGACGTCATGGACGAAGGTCCCTTGGCCGGTTACCCCATGGTTCGCATCGGCGTAAACCTTGACGATGGTAAGTCTCACGAAGTGGACTCATCGGAGAATGCGTTCCGTACTGCGGCTCGCTTCGCCATGAAACAAGCCATTTCCAAAGCCAAGCCTGCCATCCTTGAACCCATCATGAAAGTGGACGTTGAAACCCCAGGCGAATACCAGGGCAGCGCGGTCGGATCCATATCTTCGCGGCGCGGCATCATCAACGGAATCGACTCACAGGCTGATGGTACGTGTATCATCATCGCGTCTGTTCCACTCTCCGAAATGTTTGGCTACTCTACTGAATTGCGCAGCTTAACAGCTGGCAAAGCAACCTTCACGATGGAATTCGAGAAGTACGAAGCCGCTCCGAGCAGCGTTCAGGAAAAAGTCATTGCCGACAGAGCCGCAAGCCGCAACAAATAACCATATTTGTCCATTCATTGATTAAGATGGTTTGGGCTGTCCACGGACAGCCCTTTCTTTTTTTCTGGGAGTCCCTTATGTCACACGAGTTCCGCGATCCCAAACTGGCCATCAATAAGGTCTATACCCGGCAAGGCGATGCGGGAGAGACACGTCTCGTGGGTGGACAGACCATTCACAAATCGCACATACGCCTGGAAACCTATGGGACTGTGGACGAACTGAACGGTCATGTGGGTCTGGCTATCGAATTTGCGTGCAGTGAATTGGCCGAGCCTCATAAATCCCAACTGTCCACGTTGTTGCGCCGAATTCAACACGAGCTATTCAATCTAGGGTCGGTCTTGGCCACGCTTCCCGAAGATGTGGGTCCGCAACAGCCAAAAGTCACCACCTACGACATTGAACGTTTAGAGCGCGAGATGGATGAGATGGGTGCTGCGCTCCCCCCACTTCGCTCTTTCGTTTTGCCCGGAGGTACCACTACCGGCGCTCAACTTCACGTCTGCCGAACCGTTTGCCGCCGAGCCGAACGACAGCTTGCTGCGTGGTCGCAACAAGACGATCCTCATGCGCTTGGCTACCTCAATCGGCTGAGTGATGCCTTCTTCGTCTGGAGCCGATGGGTCACGCACACGTCGGGTCAACCAGAGGTGTTGTGGGATCCCAACGCGACTAGGTAGTCATCTGCGAATGGGTGGAACGCCCCAAGTCATGGCCCGAAGCAATACAGCTGTTACCGCTACATGTGATCCAAATACCAACCACCAAATAAGCCAGGCAAGGTGTGCTTGCTCCTGATGCCACATACCCAGCGCCACCTGCAACATCAATTGCAGACCCGTGAGCAACCCTGCCAGTGGAAGCCACCATACCCGGAATCGCGTCCAGACGCCCGTTGCTACTGCAAGGCAAAGCCAAAAATCCAGCATCATCGTTATCGACTTAATCAACCAAAGTAGCCATTCGAAGTGGGTCGTCATAACGACCCAACTAAAAGCCAAACCCAGTCCACATATGATGAAACTACGGAAAGTAGACAGTCGTCCGGCCCATCTGTTTATCAATGGCAATCGCACGCTCACCAAGATGGCAGCTATGCCGAATCGGGCCCATATGTCGTCTAACGGCAAGAGGGCCCAATAGCTGACGGTCGCAAGACATGAGACGGATAGGCACCAGATCCATATAACCACTACAGCAGAAACCCCTGTCTGATCCACGTTTGCAGCCGGATTTGGTCTTTCTGCTGGAGATCCATTTTCCTTTGCAGTCCAACCTGCACAGGAACCGATATCGGTGAAGGGTCGGAAAAGCTGGAACTGATGCTTTGAATGGGCCACGTAGTGACCACCTCGCTTACACCTTCACTTGCAGCCATTCGAAGCGCATGCCATGAACCTTCCACGTCCTGCATAAGTAGGAAAGCCTTGGGCTCAGCTCGATGCCATTCAATCGAATAGGTCCATTGATGACGGCTTTGGCTACGTAACCTGACCACGGCCAATTCCGGGTCCACGCCACCATTCACAAAGCCAAGTACTTCGAGCCATTGACGTGCCGATTGCAGGTGTAATCTCCCTGACAAAGCACTCAGTCGCCATGATCTGATATGCTCCGCATTTATCATGTTTAGCACGGCACCGAACTGAGACACGCGCGTGGGCCGCTTGCCTCGGAAGTATTCGGCACAGCGTTTTTTGAAGCTGTTTTCTGATTCGAAGAACCAAGCGGTAAATGCATCGAGTTCACTGTCGTTGCAAGTGATTCCATAATCTGTCATGAGCGCCTCAACCAAAGCGCGTTGCACCGAGCCGTCCACCCACACAAGGCATCCCCGCGACTGATAGTCACCCGTTCGCACCACCACTCGAGACCTAAGCCAAGGCAGTCCCCTACTTTCGAAAGGTGCGAGGAGGCGAACCACATTTTGTGACGGGCCATCAAACGCGAGGGCGACACATGTCACATCATCTTCGCGAAAAACCGGTCCATCTTGGTTCATGGTGGTGTCAATCGGGGCTGATGGTGGCTGGGCAAAGCGAATTACAAACGAGGCAAAGGGAAACACCCTACCATCTCCGGCGGTGGGCGCCACAATTCGTGGAAAAAAGGATGACAACCAAGGGCGAGATTGAAAACGGCCTAGTTCATAGTGAATATTGTATCGAAATGTAGCGATGTGACCTGAATACAGAGGCTTGGGAAGATCCAGTCGAAACAATTGGTTAGGCTGAACCTCTTGCCAAGGAGCGGGCACTTGATCCATGGAGGCCCCATCACAAGTCACGGGTTGTCTCAATTCACAACCGAACTCCTCAGCATCCATACGTAAGAAAAGGTAATCAATTGGCAATCCGGCCGCGTCCTGGTAAGTCCACCTCACCGTCACATCCAGATCCATCACGCCCCTCATAGGGTCTTGATTCACGAGTACTTCATAATGCAAAAGACGCTGGGTTCTGGGCGACTCACACACGATTGACCACAGGCACAGCCAGATCACGTCAACACCTGCTCAACAAAAGAGGCAAGCACATTGGGGTGAGCGGCTAGTACCTGCCCATCGTACAGATCAAAAGAGGTGCCATTCAATCGCGTGACCTGCGCACCCGCCTCGGCTGCGATCAGCCAGCCCGCTGCCATGTCCCAAGGCTTCAAACCATCTTCCCAGTAAATGTCCAAACGACCGGCAGCCACATAGGCCAGGTCAAGTGAGGCGGCCCCAAGGCGACGAAAACCACGGCAATGCATTAGCGCCTTTTTGACGCGCTCTAGCAAATGATCGAGCCGCTCACGGCGATCGTAGGGAAATCCCGACACACATAAACATTCGGCAAGTGAGAAGCGTAGTTTGGTCCCAATCGGTTGTCGATTGCAACGAGCCCCAAAACCCAAATGCGCTTCAAAGAGCTCATCCTTCATGGGGTCAAAGACCCAACCAGAAACGATCTTGTGTTCATGCTGCAATCCTACCGAAACCGCAAAATGCGGCATGCCATGAGCAAAATTGGTCGTGCCATCAAGTGGATCCACCACCCACGTATAAGCTGAAGAACCGCGCCGCGCACCGCTCTCTTCGGCGATCACGCTATCTTCAGGAAAATGGTTTGAAATGCGACCCATGATCAAGCGCTCTGCAGCCAAGTCCGCCGATGTCACCAAATCAATCGCCGACTTTTGTCTGATTTCCACAGACCCCTGAAAATGACGTTTCAGCAAGTCGCCCGCAGCGCGGACCATTCGTTCACCTTCAATGATCCGCTGGTCTAACAATCGACTTGTCCCCCATAAAAAAGTGGTCATGATAGCATGGCATAGTCGGGAGGATTCGTGAAAGCAGTGGTCACCTCACAAGCCATGGCCCGAGCCGATCACCATACCATTCACCGGTTAGGTATCCCTGGATCCGACCTGATGGAGCGAGCTGCCACAGCGTGCACCGATGTCCTGGCCCAACAGCTCAAACCAAACGATAAGGTCACCGTTTGCTGTGGACCCGGCAACAATGGCGGAGACGGTTTCGCTATAGCAAGGCAGCTTCATGAACAAAGTGTGGCCGTAAGCGTTATTAGTGTAGCCGCTGCGGATCGGATCAGGGGTGATGCTGCCAAACACTACCAAAGGCTGCTGCAATGCGGTTGTCCAGTCCAGCATATAAGCAGGGATTTCGAGCTAAGTTCCGATACCACCTGGATCGTGGACGCCTTGTTGGGGACCGGTTTGACATCGGCAGTACGCGAACCTTACGACTCAATCATCGCAGCGATCAACCAACATCCAGCCAGGGTGCTGGCGGTGGATCTCCCGTCGGGCTTGTGTGGGGACGATGGGGTCGTACGCGGATTATGCGTCCATGCAGATATCACCGTCACCTTTGAAGCCATGAAGTTCGCGCACGTGATCACACCGGCAAGTCTCTTATGTGGTCAGGTGCACCTGTGCCCAATAGGAATCAGGTTTGATGAGACCCCGACCACGTACGCCGTATCGGCAAGTGACTATCATCGTGCACCTAGAGCGGTCGACGGTCATAAGGGCAGTTTCGGAACGCTCGGAGTTTTGGGAGGGTTTGCGGGACTTGAGGGTGCGGCATCCTTGACTGCTCTAGCAGCGCTGCGATTTGGCGCAGGCAAGGTCCGCATACTCTGTGACCAACCGCAAAGTGCCAGATTCTCTCAACCATCAGTGATGACAGGTCACGTTCAAGACCTAGGTGATTACAGCGCCCTTGTGTTCGGGCCGGGACTCTCGCGCACACAACGGGCGCAAGAACTCACTGAAAAATTGGATCTGCCCGACATTCCTGTGGTTTGGGACGCGGACGCCCTGTTCTTTCTAAATAGCAGAACCCGAAGCCTTGGCAGGGTTGCTGTGATCACGCCACATCCCGGTGAAGCAGCACACTTATTGGGTTGTAGCACCGCCGAAGTCCAGGCCGATCGGCTTTCAGCGTTACGAGATCTGCGAGATAGGTTCCCCCACTCCTTCGTGGTGCTTAAGGGATATCGGACCCTGGTTGCAACCCCGCATGGAGATACCTATGTCAACTTAACCGGTAATTCAGCTCTGGCAACCGCCGGAAGCGGGGATGTCTTGGCGGGCATGATTGGGGCGATGTTGGCGCAATCGGAATCACCCGATGATGCTGTATTGATGAGCATCATTCGGCATGGCATGGCTGCGGATCATTGGGTCACCGCCCATCCCGACCACGCCATGATCGCCGAAGACATCATGAGCGATTTGACCCGTTTCACTTGAAGCACTTGCATCCCTTTGGTCGTTTGGCCGTATAATGATGACGCTGCCTGAATCGGGCAGCTGGCATCATGAATCCAGTTATTGAATCAACACTCATCAACACCATCAGCCATTCTCCAGACGAAACCGATGCATTCGCGGCGAAATTGGTCTCTCGAATTAAGGGAAAAGCACTTGTTTTGTTGCGTGGTGGACTCGGAAGTGGCAAGACGTCTTTTGTACGAGGCATGTGCAAAGCACTAGGAATGAGAGAGTTGTGGGAGGTTGATTCGCCGACGTTTACCATTGTCAACCATTACCCAGGCATGACGCATCTTGACTTATATCGCATGCATGACGATATGGAAAAAGAGGGCCTGAATGTGGACGAGATTTTGGCCTCTGATGACATAGTCGCAGTGGAGTGGCCTGAAAAAATGGGTTCAATCTATTATGACGGTCCTATCTATCTGGTTGAGATTGAGGCCGTTGCAAATCATGAAAACCAACGTGTCATCAAAATTTCGGAGCACTGGCTATGACTTCGACCAGCCAGAAACCGCTGGTGTTGTACATCGATGGCAACGATTTTAACCAGCGATTGGTACGCAAGATTCTGGAACCTGAAGGATTTCTTGTGGAATCGGCAGGCGATGGGTTGCAGGGCATTAAGAAGGCGATCGATTTAGTTCCGGACCTCATGCTTCTGGAACTCAATCTGCCCTATGTCGATGGCTTGGGCGTGACCATGAAAGTAAAGTCCATGCCCAGCCTGGAACACATTCCAGTTGTGGCACTTACATCCAAGCGTGCTCGCGACGATCAGGAACGTGCACTAGCATCTGGATGTGATGGCATCGTTGAAAAACCCATCGATGTCCATCGGTTTGCCGGTCGCATCAAAGAGCTTCTAGAGGGCCGTCGTGAGGGCCATCGAGCGATCAACAAGACTCAAATGCTCCGCGACTTCAGCGCTTCGCTCGTAGATCAGTTACGGGAAAAGGTGGAGCAGTTGGAACAGGCGAACCGCGAACTCGCTGGTCGCAAAGCCGAAATCAAAGATGCCTATGAGCGCAGTCAAAAAGCTAACCTAGACTTGAAACGCATTAATAAACTGAAAGAGAACATCATAGCCATCACATCCCACGAATTGCGAACCCCCCTGTCATTGGCAGTCGGTTATCTGGATGTGCTTAATAGAGGCATGGTAGGCACGGTTAACGAGGAGCAGCAGGAACTGCTGCGCGTTTCTTTGGAAGGTTTAGGACGTATCTCGAGCCTGATTGACCGAATTGGCGACCTCTCTCGCATTGAGAAAAAGAAGATCCCCTACGAATTCAAAGTGGTCGATCTCAATCAAGTGTTTCACCGAGCCTACTCCGGCTACAAGATTTTCCTTCAACTGCGGGCTATCGACTTCCAACTTGAACTGTCCAAAGAACCGCTCTGGGTGCGATGCGATGAGAACATGCTGGAACAGGTATTCGCGAATTTGCTGAAGAACGCCCTGTGCTACACACGTGATGGCGGGAAACTGACGGCCAAATCCTGGATTGATAGCGGTCGCATACATTTTTCACTTCAAGACACTGGCATCGGCATGAGTGCCGAGGATCTGGATCAAATATTCGAAGATTTCTACCAGGTTCATGACCACACCTACCATAAGACAGGCACGTTCGAGTTCATGACCAGAGGCATAGGCGTGGGACTTACCTTCTGCAAAGGCATTCTCGAAGAGATGGGCGGTACAATTTGGGCCTCCAGCGATGGGCTGGACAAGGGCAGTACGTTCACCCTATATTTGCCACAAGTTGAGCAAAATGAATCTGTTGCAACAGCTTAAAAACGCAGCGCGCATCTACCTGGACCAGGCTTACTCAACCAGCGTACCTGATCGGGTTTCGGCTCAATTCGAAGAGCTGAGTCAACTCGATCCAGAGACTGATCCCAGACAATGGCCTGTACTGGAACATGAAAACAACATCTGGGCTTGGCGCTTGGGAAACCCAGCCTATCCGCATATGAAACTCGTTTTTAAGGACCTCAATGGTGGCACCTGCTTTCTGGTCGATGCCCATGACACCCACTTCACACTACCCACTCATGTACCGGGTTCCGAGAAGTTAATTGCCGTTCGCGAGGCCAATGCCGCCATTAAGAACCGAGTTGAGGCAGCTTGGTCCGCTGCGGGCCTGCCCGTGTTCTGCTACCTGAAACCGGTCGTCAAAAAGATGAACGGTCAGTTTCAAGGAGCTCGAGTTCTGGCCATTGACGACGAATCCAAAATCCTCGATCTGCTGGGAATCATTCTCCAGAACCTGGGATGCACGTTCGACCGCGCTGAAAGTGTCTCCCGTGCTCGGGAACTGATCGATGCCCATCCCGATCACGACCTCATTCTGTGCGACATCATGATGCCTGTGGAGTCCGGCTACGACTTTGTCGCTTGGTACCATGACCGCGATCAGGACACACCCATCTATTACGTGACCGGATTGGGTGAAGAGCATATCAATCGCAAGGGCGTGGTGGATGTCATCCAGAAACCGTTTTCTGTGAAGGACATCGTGAACCTGTTGGAACATCATTGTTCGCAACAATTGTAAAATCATTGTAAACAGAATGGGATGCGATAACTCCCATCGTGGTTTTTCCGTTGTAATGATCAGGAGTATCTGTACCGATACGAGGAGTGAGGTGTGATATGCGCCTGGTAACCCTGTTCTTGATCACCACGGGTGTACTGGCTCAGCCAACATTGATGAGCGAAGAGGAGTTTCTTTACCTCAACGACGACATGAAAGCGTTTCTTGCGGAACACGTGTCGTCCTATCACGCGAGCAGTCAACGCCTGCATGCCCTGGTCTTCTCGATTTTTGGCAAAGACGGTTTGGGCCTCACCTATGGCAACCAGACCACGAAGACACCCATAGAGACCTACGAAACTCGCAACGGCAACTGCATGTCTTTCACGACCATGTTCGTAGCCATGGCAAGACACGTGGGCATACGGGCCTATTTTCAGGAAGTGGAAGACTTCCCCACCTGGGATAAACGTGGAGAGGTAGTTATCAACAACAAGCACATGAATGCTGTGGTTATGGTGGACGGCCGCGTCATGGAAGTGGATTTTCTGCCTTACCAAAACAAGCGGCGAAGATATGCTCGCAGAATCAGCGACACCAAAGCTATGGCCCACTATTACAACAACAAAGGGGCTGAAGCTTTTGCGGCGGGAGATCGAGAAACGGCGCGCGTCAATTTCGAGTTTGCCTTGAAACTGGATGGCGAATTCGCGCGGGCATGGTCCAACATGGGTGTATTGCAACGTCATGAAGGCGCACTTCAGCAGGCCGAAACCTGTTACCTCAATGCCATCGAATACAACCGCTTTGAATACACGGCCATGTCTAACCTTGCCTACCTGTACCAGGCAACAGGTCGTGAGGAATTAGCCAAAAAATACGCATCCAAAGTGGAGCGCTACCGTAATCGAAACCCCTTCTACCATTTCGACATCGCCCATGAGGCCCACCTTGCCGGTAACCTGGAAGAAGCGATTCACTCGTATAAACGCGCCATTAATCTAAGGCCCAAGGAATCGGATTTCTACCATGCCATTGCTCAGGTCTACTACGAGCTGGGCGACAGCAAACAAGTGGAAAAGAACCTGAAACTGGCTGAACGATTTGCCCTTACCCCTGACGAGAAACTCCGTTACAGCAGCAAACTGGATTTCTTGGCGGCCAAGTGATGCGTACCTAAAATTAATCCCCATTCCGGTGATGCGTGGCCTGCTTTTGAATCGCAGCGTTGCATTCGTTAAATGCGGAAACGAAATTAAGTACGTCTATTTCCTGGTTGCCTACACTGCATCGGCTTCGCCAAAGTAAAAAGAGCCCCCAACACTCTTGCTCCGTAAAAATAATTTCACCATCAGCAGCCGCCAGCCTGGCGGGGCGAACCAGCGTTTCACAATTCACCTGTTGTTTGTTGAATCCAAATGTTTGCACCGTAAATGCAAGATCGGCCAATCCGACGCCAACTACATCGAGAGGCTCTTCAACGATCAAGGACTCTGTCAGGCTCAAGGCGATGACCATGCCGTTACCCAGGTTAGAGATTCCAACACCTTCAACGATCCGTGCTGGGTGCGGTGACTCCTTCATCGCGTAAACATCTCCTCCTGGGTCATCCATAAACTGCCACGCGGTGCCCTGCCACCGGTACAGCCCCAAGAAGTTGCTGCCATAGGCGGTCAAGCCGGCACCTTCCAAGCTGCTACCCAAGACTGTCGCGGCCGTGAACTCCATAGACTGACCTGTAGGGTGATCGTAAATGGGCGTTTGTGTCAGTCCATCATCCACTTGGTAGATGTCGCCCAAGACACCGATCACGGCGATCTGACCGCTGGGCATTTCCTGCAGCTCAAGCACGGACCCAGTCTCTGCCACAAGTCCCAAGCAACCCATCCCAGACCGATCACAACGACCGATGATCGGAAACTGACTGTTCGGTATGCCATACCAAATTCGCGTCGACGTCAACAAGATAGGGGTGTAGGGCGTGCCAGGAAGATCCCGTACCACTGTCCAATTGAGTCCATCCCAGCGCAGAATGACGCCATCGCCCGATGCCACTGCATCATTTGGCGCTAGTCCATGGACATCATACAGATCGTTGGCAGTGGGACTGAGCACGGGATTCCAGTTGGTACCGTCGAAGTGTAGGATGGTGCCTCCTGTACCCACAATCACACCAAAATCACCGGACTCATCCATCCAAATGCCCGTGTAATCTTCAACGCCCGCGTACGCCAAAGCATTGAACGACAGTCCCCAAATCACAAACACCGATTTCACCATGGCTCTCTCCCATAATTTCCAGTGGTTATTCGAATCTGAATTCAGCATGGGGTCTCCAAAAGAAATAGGCTGCTGACTCCTTCTGACCTTTTTTGTCCAACACACAAATGTTTGCAAAAAAAAGCGTTACACCACCGAGCTTCCTACTGACTGGCGACAAAATCAGCTCACTTTTGGGGTTGGATGTCGCCTTAGCAGACTGGAACCAACACCACTTAACCGGGCAGTAGCCTCACTTGCCGCTTTGGTTCAGCTCGGTTAAAGTGAATCTTCGTGCCAATGTAGCTCCAGGTAAGGTCGCACTGCACCCTAATGACAGTTTTTCAATTCCATGACTTCCAATTTGATGACCAAATCAACCAGCTCAAGCGGGGCGATCAGGAGATCAAACTTCAACCGAAAGTCGCACAATTGCTCGCCCATTTCCTGAACAATCAGGGAGACATTCTCAGCAAGGATGATGTGCTCCGCGCGGTTTGGTCTGAGACCGCAGTCACCGATCACGTGCTTTTCCAGAGCCTCAAAAAGCTGAGAGCGATCCTCAAACAGGACAAGGATGATCTGTTCATCAAGACCTATCCAGGCCAAGGTTACCAATGGGTATGTGTCACAAACGAACAGGTGCCACCAACACGGAGGCCTATGCTTTCAATCGTCTTCGTGGCCGCAATCGTGCTCACGCTTGGCCTCCTATTCATCTTCACAAAAAACGAGTCCGGTCCGCGATCAGCCATAGCTGTGTCTGATTTCAGAGCGCTAAACACAGACATTGCCCACGACTGGTACGGGACAGCGATCGCCGAGATCCTAAGAGCGGATCTTACGTCGCGACCCGCCCTCCGACTTATCTCCGGTGAGTCCACTGCTAGGGCCACGCGTGAACTCAAACTCAGCGACTCCGATTCTCATGCACCGGAGACCATGAACGCCATACGCCGGTACTTGGGCACAGACTACTGGGTTGACGGGTCTTATCTCCTGGAAGGTGATCAGTTGCACCTGAACCTCGTCTTCCAGGAAACAGAGCACGGTTCCGTGGTATTCACCCTATCGCAAACAGGTCAAGCGAACGACATGTTGACGCTTGTGCGTGACATTGCCAACACCGTCGCGCAAAAAATAGGGAAAGCCGAATTGCCTGATTCCAAACCCGTTTTGGTAACCGAGTTGCTTGGAGCCAACCCAGAAGCGGCCAAATCGTACATGCTGGGTTTGCGCAGCTTAAGGACCCAATCATTTGGGGAGGCGGTATCCCACTTGGAAGCAGCCTTGGCGGCGGACCCGGATTCACCCCTTATTCTCTCTCGATTGGCACAAGCGTGGTCGTGCCTCGGCTACATCGGCAAGGCACAAATGTACGCTGAGCAAGCTCAGATTCATCAGGAACAGCTAACCCCAACTGAGAGACTCATGGTTCAAGCCACGCTGGACAAGACCCACCATCGGTGGTTGGCAGCCGCCAACAGCTACCAAGCCCTTTTCACTTTGTTTCCAGACGAGCCCGATTATGGTCTGATGCTTGCCGATGCCCTGATCGAAGGTGGAGACCCGGCACGCGCTACCGAAGTGTTGGATCTTCTTTCTTCAAGCAAGAAGTTTCCGATCGAACCTCGAATCACGTTACTGCGGGCAAAGATCGCCCAACTACAAGCGATCTCCGAACAACTGGTTCGGTATGCCGAAGACGCTGTTGAAAAAGCACATCAGCAAGGCAGCTTGAGTGTTGAGGCGGAATCATGGCTCTTGGTCTCAGAAGGAAAAAGAAAGCTAGGCCACCTTGAAGATTCCTTTTCTGCAGCCGACAAAGCAATGGGCCTTTTCCAGGAACTCGACGATCGAAATGGGGTCGCGGAAGCCCTGATACAATTAGGCAACACACATATGCAAAAGGGCGCTTTGGATCGGGCTGAATCCAACTATCTGAAGGCTTTTCACCTCAAATCAGCCATCAGCCAACAACTGGGACTGGGCTCTGCACTCAATAACCTCGGCGCCATCGCCTATCGCCGAAACCGCAAGGATCAGGCACATCAATACTTCAGCCAAGCCAAACAAGCGTTCGATACAGTGGGCGATATTAAGCGGGCCGCTAACACGCTCATTAATATGGGTATTATCCAAGTCTCATTCGGCAACTTTGACACAGCCTTTGAACATTATCAAAATGCCGATGTCCTGTACCGCAGCATTGGCAATATCGATGGTCAATATCGGGTTGTCCATAGTCTGGCGACACTGTTTCACCGAAAGGGAGATCCACAATCGGCGCTTAGCCAATTGAAGCGAGCCGTTGCCATCGTGCGAGAGAACCAGCTTAACGCCGAGTTGCCCCGTGCATTGATGAACTACGGCATGACCCAACGTCAATTAGTGGATATTGCGGGCGCACAGAACAGTCTGCGAGAAGCTGTAGACATCGCGGTTTCACAAGACCAGACAGGCATGGCTGGCCAGACTCAATTCAAGTTGGGATCACTTTTTCTGCAGATGGGTGACTTAGAGCAGGCCAAAAAACTCTTCACCAAGGCCGCGGCTGCCTATCGAGAGATCGATGAGCCTGGGAACGCCAGAAAATGCCAGGTGGCAGGCTATTTGGCCAGTTGGGAGTCTGGCGACTTTCAGTACTCAGAATGGGAGGCATTCGTTCAAGAAATTGATCATAATCAGGATCCCGATGTTTTGTTGATGATGGCGCGTGTTGAACAAGAAGAAGGTCGTTCCGAGGCCGCGGTCGCCCTCATGCGGGCCGCCCTGGAACGTGTTCTGACCACAGGGGATGTTCATCAGGAGATCGTGGTACGCAGACAGTTGGTGGAAGCACTGATCAGTGCCAACAACATCCCATCAGCGGCCCAAGAATTTGAAACGGCTTCAAGGGTCCTTGAAGAGGCGAACTTTCCCTTTGAAGAACTCCTGTACCAGATCACGAAGGCCAGGCTGCAACAACGCCAACAGCGCTACATCCCCAACAACTTGGATTCACTTTGCCGTCAGCTCGAAGCAAAGGGGTTGTTCCTGATCGAGTTGGAGGCTCAGATATTAAGAGCGAGGATAGCCCGAGACCAGAACAAATTTGAATTGTGTGAATCTGCCAGTACCCGTGCGGCGGCGCTCTGTCGCGAACATCACGTGATGCGTCAAAGCGACCACATTACGGCATGCGAAGTGCACTTGCAGCAATAAGCTTCTGTCCGGTGCTGATCCGCAAAGACAAGAATGAAGCGCGCTTGTATTTTGCAGGCTTGGAAATGCTGGAACATGTTCACCGCTTCTCGTTGACCAAGTAGCCTTCGAAATGTCCAACCCTCGATTCGTGATCGAGATCACCCAACCTTATGGATCCGTTAACTGTCGGCATGATGTAACAGCAAAGGAGTAACCATGCCATCCATCATCACAATCGCCTTTTGTTGCCAACTGGCTGCGCAATCAGACCCCACGACGTTTTGGTTGCCACACATTGCCACATCCTCAGAATGGGAGACATTCCTGATCATCGACAATCTAGGTGACAGCGAAGCATCGGCATTCATTGACCTCTATGGGCCGGCTCCCAGCCAGCTTGAACGGACCGTTGCCCCACACAGCCAGATCGCCGAACCTCTTGTTGGGGCTGAATGCGGCCAAGCACGCACCGTCTCAGATTCTTTGGTTTTTCGACTCACTTATCGCAGCGTATCTGAAGGAGGGCTGGCAGAATTTACGCTCAAGTCGCACGCGTCGTCGATCGCGCATTTCCTGTTCTCAGACCAAGTTGCCCGTGAATGGTCAGGAATCGCCATCATGAACACCCATGTCTTGGACGCAGATGTTCTGTTAATCGCGCGAAACCGGGTAGGTGCTGTTCTCGCATTTACTACCCGCACACTCCCAGCCCTATCTCGTGATGTGCTCAATCTGGCGCAAGCCTTTCCGCAAACTGATACCCAACTCATCACCCGAATCGAAGCACAAAGCACAGTGCCGTTGAGCGGGATCGCACTTTCGGGCCTAAGCGGGAATCGAATCCTGCTTTTCACACCGGCTACAGATATTTTGGAAGGTGACAGCTACGCCCTTCCCCACTTCGCAACCGACAGTTCTACTTGGAAAACCACGTTCACGGTTGACAACACCACGTCCCAGACCGCGGCTATTGATCTCTTGTTGTTTGGCGATACAGCCACATCACACAGTTTCGAGATTCCCGCGGAATCTCAATGGGACATCGATCCCTTTGAATTCAACCCAGACAGCATAGCTGGCACGGTATTCACAGAACACGATGGACTTGTATTCAGACTGCGATACGTGAATCATCAACAAGGGGGGGCGGCCGAATTCTTACTGCAAGCCAACTCGTCGTTGCAGACCGCATTATGTCTACCCAACTACGCTTCAGACGACCTCAATTGGCACGGTGTGGCGCTTTACAATCCGCAGAGCCTTACAGCCCATGTGACCACTCAAGAGTTTCATCAAGGGCAGCTGGTTTCCCAATCCGAATTGCAGATACCGCCATTCGAACGTACCGTTGGTGACCTATCCACGCTGTTTGGACAAGCTGACATTGAACACATACTGCTGTATTCCGATCAGCCTCTGACAGGCATTAATTTGTCCGGAAACAACCTGGAGCAGCTGCTATTTGCCAACTCGATTGCCAATACACCACGCGACCACGGCACAGAAGTCGACGGCATCTACTTCCCGGGTGACACCCAGGCCTGGCAACGGCGTGAACCCAGCGATCTGGGTTGGGATGTCGACCTGCTCAATCAGGCTCTTGAGCTGGCCGGTACCAACCGTTCTTCGGCTGTCACCATTTCACAGCATGGCTACCTGCTGGCTGAACGCACCTGGGCCCCCAACGGCACCAACCGGTCTGGCCAATCCAGCATTGGGTTGCCCATGGAGGATGTTGCCTCCGTGCAAAAAAGCATCTGCTCACTACTGGCGACCATCGCTCGAGACCGCGGTTTGCTAGACATCGAAAAGCCCGTTCAAGCCTATCTGGGGTCAGGCTGGTCTCAGTCGCCGTCTTCAGAGCCAGACATCCTGGTTCGTCACGTTCTTTCCATGACCTCTGGACTCAATGAATCCTTTGGATTTCGCAGCCCTCCGGGAACCCGTTGGCAATACAACACGCCAGTGTACTCGATCATGCACGACATTTTGGAGGCAGCAACCGGACTCACCCTGGAACATCTCACCCGGGAATGGCTGACCCAACCATTGCACATGCACGAAACCTACTGGAATGCCCGAGCAGAAGGCAGTTCCAACGATACCGGTCTAGTGACACATGTTCGCGACATGACACGTGTGGGCATTTGCATGCTTGCCAGAGGTGCATGGCGCGGTCAGGAGCTCATCCAAAACAAGCAACTATTGGCTGAGTCCGTCTCTCCCTCACAAGACTTAAATCTTGAGTATGGTTATCTCTGGTGGTTGAACCAAACAGGCACGCTTATCACGACCGCACCACGCGATCTGATCGCGGCCCAAGGCGCCAATGGCCGACGGATCTATATCGTGCCCAGCATGGGATTGGTCATTGCCAGAACGGGATCGAACCCAAGCAATAACTTCTACCGAAACTTCTGGGACATGATCATGCAAGCGGCACCCGAATCTCAGAAAAGTTCGCACTGATCAAGTGCCAACGTGACTAAAGCCACACTTCGCAAGCTTGTGCTTGCATGAACGTCCGCAGGCACACATGTTGACCTTAGAAGGAGTCCATCCATGCATTTGTTGGCCATATGTTTGTGCCTGATTTTTCCGGCTGTCACGGTCCTGGCACAGCCCAATAATCCTCCGGAGACCACCATTGTCGATCCGGATTCTGGAGAGGTGTTTGATATGGGCCGCAGCGCCAGGATGAGAGCAGAAGGTTACGACCCGGACGGCGATGCCATCTCGTTTTACTGGAATATCACGTTCCCTGATGGCACCCTATTTGACGCTCAAGGTGAAGAGTTCCAGTTGACACTGGATCAGGTGGGCACCTACATCGCCATTTGTACCGCCAAGGATGAACATGGCCTCTTCGATCCGTCTCCAGCGGCGGTCTCCTTCGAAGTACAAAGCGATCGCAATCCCGTACCTCCTGAAACAACCATTACTCGTCCTGAAGGCGACGTCGAAATATTTTCCGGCGATGTCGTGGAGTTCCGCGCTGAAGGCGAGGACGCAAATGGCGACAGAACCGATATTCTTTGGGAAGCCAATTCCAGAGCAGGTACTGGATCGCGTTCCGCGTCCGGCGAACGGATCGTGTTTGACTTTAGCGAGCCGGGCATTTATGACGTCACCGCGACTGCCATAGACAGTACGGGCCAGGAAGATCCCACACCAGATGGTCGCGTGGTAACCGTGGTTGCACGCGACATGATCGACACAGTGATTACCACGCCTCCCGACGGGGCAACCGTCTTGGTGGGACAACCCGTGGTTTTTCAGGCCGACAGCAATCTTTCAGATGCCACATTCCACTGGGAGTTGGTGCAATCTGGTGCCAATCCCAACCCCGACGAGTTTGAGGGAGATACCGTTAGTTTTGTGTTTGATGCACCCGGAGTGTATGAGGTGATCTGTGCGGCTAGAACAGACTCACAACGCGATGACACACCCGCTCAGGTTACTGTAAATGCCGTCAATCTGGGCGCACTTATCTCCTCGCCCACGCCGCGCCAAGTGGAGCAATCGGTAGGCGAGACCATCCTATTTCAGGCCGAAGTCTTCAGTCCGACACCCCCGACGTACGCATGGTTCATCGAAGGTAAACCAGGCATTTTGAGTACGGAACTTTCGCTAACTCTGCCACTGGAAGTTGCAGAGACGTTTACGGTAATCTTTGAGGCACAGGCAGGCGGCCTGTCAGCTCGCGATTATCGAGTGGTTCGCGCACGCGACAATGACCGATTTGGCATTGAGATCATTAAGCCGGAACCCCACGAAACCTTGGCTGTGGGTGAGTTGTTGACGCTAGAAGCGAACTTGGTGGGCACCACCGTCAGTACCGTTAAAACCACTTGGACGTTTAATGGCCGCACCTATCAAGGGCTGCAGATACCCAACCTGACGATTCAAGAACCGGGCGATTACCTGGCCGTTGTCACTGGAGAGAATCGCCAGACCGGATTCGTGGCCGAAGACACACTGCTCGTCAAAGTATTGGACCCGGAAACCGATTTGGTCGCAGAGATCTTGCGACCACTGACCAACTTGACCCTGGTACCGGGAGACATCCTGAATGCCGAGGCGCAAATTCGCAATGCCCGAAAGAATATCCAAACCCACGGAGCTTGGATCCTGATTGACTTGGCTACTGAGGAAATCATTGCCAGCGCGGCCCGCTTGAACTTGGGAAATTATCAGGTGCCCATGGTTGAAGGCGATTATCTGATGCGATTTATCGCGCGGGATGACGCCGGCCGGGAAGCCTCCGACGAGCGACGTATCCGCGTCCGCGAAACACGGGTCGAGGATTTCGGCAACAACAACAGTTTCGCGAATGCGGCGTTGATCGAGGCCGGCCGATTTCGAAACATCAATCTCAATCGCGAGCATTTCTTCAAACTGGATGCCAGCCGATTGCGACAACGCATGGAAGTCACCCTTGATACCAATGGCCCGGTCACCATGGATGTATATCTGCAAATTGCCTCTGGATTCGATCTGCTGCGCAGTGTGACACTCAATGGCAAGAAATCATTTCAACTGGTAGGTCTAGGCGTCGGAAGCTATATTTTGCGCATCCGTCCGCTGGAAACCAAACGGGATTTGGACTTTGGCCTGGGTGTCAGTGTGCTATTGCCCAGTCTGTTCTTTCCCGAAATTGCTGAGAACACCCAATTCGGTTCGGAGATAGGACTCATAAATCCCAGCCTTCTGGCCATTGATTGCCAGCTCATTGCCCTAAATGCAGCGGGTAACATCATTGCCCAGACGACTCGAACCCTAGGCCCGAAATCTCGGATTCATGCCCCTCTTGACCAGTGGTTCCCAGAGTCAGCCGGCATCGATTGGGTCCGCGTGGATGCCAGTGGGCGCTTGGTAGGCTACACGCTCGTCAAGAGTCATGATGGCGAAGAGTCCTACGCCATCCACGCCAATGAACATCTCAGTCGCGAACTTCAAGTACCGCACATGGCCCAGAACACCGAACAATGGTATTCGCGCGCCAGTATCATCAACGGATCAGCCGACGCGTCTCAAGTCACCCTGGAATCCGACACGTTTAGTCAACCACTGGATTTGTCTCCTAGCTTCAGTCGACAAACCATTGAGTTTGACGGCATGGGGGAATGGGGACGCTTGCTTGAGGACAACAACCAACTCCGCATCGCTGCGGCCGAGGTCTTTGGGAAACTGGACGGAAATCGACAGGTTGCGGGACTCGTGCTTCCCGAGACCGACCGCGAAAATCCCAACTTCTTTTACGTGAGCAAGAACATCTACTTCACCCACATCGCGCGGGATACCAACCAGTTCTGGACCGGTCTGGCTTTTGTCAACCTATCGGACACAACACAAACCGCGAGGCTCGTGATGTATGGCGATGGCGGCACATTCCTAGGTCAGCTGGACATGATGTTGTCAGGTCATGAAAAGAAGGTGAGTTTGGCTGAATCGATGATTGGAGCTGTCGTGGATCCATCTCAAGTGGCTTGGGTGGCACTCCAAGCAGATCAGGACGTAGTCGGCTATACGCTGTTTGGTACGCACGATAATCTCCGCCTGGCTGGCATCGAGTCGGGCGTCGCCTTGCTGCCTTCATTGTGCATGCCTTACCTGAACAATAAGGGTTCAGAATGGTTTGGGATTTCAGTGGTCAATGTGCTGGATGAACAGACCACTGTGACCTTCGATCTGTACAACGACGTAGGTTCCGTGATCGCGCAGGTCTCACGAACCCTGGCCGCCCACGAGAAACTGGCCATCACAGCAACCGAACTGTTCGGAACGCTTCCGCCCGCATCCGCATGGATTGAATGCCGATCGGATCGGTGGATAACGGGTTTTGAACTGATCGGCGATACGGCAGGACGGTGGATGGCCGCAGTCAAAGCTCTTTGAATCCGCAGGCAAGTCGGCTTATGCTATTGTCGCCATAACAAGATGACTGGTGCAGGGGGAGCTGATGATTCTTTTTTGCTGTCTGGCATGGCAGTGGGAAATCCGTGATGCAGACCTGTTCGATCCCATATCAACACGACAAATAGCGGTTTCTTCGGAAGGAGCCATATACATAGCTCACTATTTCGACAAGACTGTCTTAATGTACGACGCCAAAGGTATACGGCTCGGAAACTTTGGTCGGGAGGGTTCCGGCCCGGGAGAGTTTCAATCACTATCCAAAATCAAATGTATCGAAGACACCATTTTTACAGTTGATTCTAATCAACGTCGTGTCACTAAGTGGACTCTTGATGGCCAATTTATTCATGCAGTCAAGTCGCCAATACCTTACAACCGACCGGAACCGGTGCGTAATGGCCATGTGCTGGATGTCTTTGATCAAGAGCGGAATGAGCGGAGACTCGTCTTAACTGATTCCGAAATGAATGAGTTGGCGATAATTGCCATGTGGTCTGTGTCAATTATCGGCATGAAAGACAATGCTTATCATTTCAACCCTGTAAACAACATGGGTAGCTTCTTCACAACACCAGACGGCAGACAGGTGATCTATGCGCCACCTGACCGACTCGAAATCCATTGCTTTGATGTCGGCACAAAGCAGGACAAGGTTATCTATTCAGAAACGGTTGCGCTGATCCCGTTTGACGAGGTGTGGGGCCAAGAACAGCTTCAAGCATTTAAGAAACAGATAACCTCATTTGCAGTCAAACCACGGTTTCCTGATTATTTCCCACCCTATTCAGCAATTAGTTTTGCGGGTACTGGTCATATATATGTTGGATACTGGAGTGCCATCAAAGATCCATCCAGTGGCAAGTTTCTGGGGCTTGATGGGACCCTCACCCAAATCAAGGCAGACATCTACAAAACCTGGATGGTCCTTTGGAGCGACGACCAACGAGCCATCGTCCAATATACGGATAACGACGAGCTCGTTCTCGCCAATATCGACAGGAAAGAAATCGCTTCGTTCCAGGCCGAACACACCCTCAAATTCGACGACGAAAAGTAACACGCAGCATGACCCACTATCTAGCAAACGCCTATGCTAGGATGAGTCCACTTTCTTGAGTGTGGCACTATGGATTTCGTGGGCTCCAGAGTCGGCAACATAGATATTGTCGAGAAAATTGGGTCTGGCGGCATGGGCGATGTCTACCTGGGCATGGATCGCACCCTGGAACGCAAAGTAGCAGTAAAAATGGTACGTGGCGTTCGCGGAAGTGGGGTAGATCGACAGACCGTTAAATCGCTGATTGTCAACGAAGCCAAGATCCTCTCTCAGCTAGAACATCCCTACATCTGTAGAATCTACGAGTTCGTGGAACACGACACCTGTGATTTCCTGGTAATGGAACTCATCCAAGGCACCGATTTGGCCAAATGGCTCGAAAGTGGGCCGTCAGATCGAGAGAAACTACAAGTAGCCGCACAAATTGCCGAAGTCTTAGTGGTGACGCACCAACACAACATCGTCCATCGCGACCTGAAACCTCAGAACGTGATGGTGGATGCACAAGGTCACATCAAGGTGTTGGATTTTGGCATTTCCATGGCACTCCAAGTCGCCGCCAAGTCTGAAACCTCAGTTGCCGCAGACGTGACAGACACTTTTGAAGTCCGTGCCATCACAGGCGGCATCCTCACCCGTTACGGGGTTGTCGTAGGCACACCCATGTACATGAGCCCGGAACAGGCGAAGGGTGAAGAGATTACAGCTGCTAGTGACATGTATTCATTTGGACTTGTGCTTCAGTGGCTGTTCACGGAGTCTGACCCCTACGAGTTCGAGACGTTGGGCGACCTAGTTGATCAAGTCATTGAGGGGCATACGCGACCGCTCATCGGTTTGGACCCCGACCTGACCAAACTCTGCAAACGACTGATGAACATGACGCCCGAAGTGCGGCCCACAGCACAGGACACACTGGACCAAATTCGATGGATTCAGCAAAAGCCGAAACGCCGCATGCGAGCGGCTGTAGCTGCCGCATTTGCAGTCCTGCTGCTGGCGGGAACGACCGCTTCTACCGTAGGGTTTTACAGGGCTCGAGAAGCCGAGAAGGCCGCCATCGAGTCGCGCAACCAGGCTCGCGAAGTCAATCGATTCTTGGAGAAAATGCTTGCTTCTCCCAACCCATCAGAGCAAGGTATTGATGTCAAAGTTGTAGAAGTACTAGACGATGCAGCTTCACAGGCTGAACGCACACTTGACAACAGTCCCATTGTCCTTGCAGCCATTCGCCATACCCTGGCCAAAACCTATGCATCCTTGAGTCTTTACCAACCATCGACAGAACTCATTCAAAAGGCGATCGAAGCGCGAACGGCTCTTTTGGGCGCGGATCATGACGACACGTTGCTTTCAACTTTGATACTCGCTGAGATATGCACTTATCAGGGTGATTACGTCCAAGCCAAGGCGCTCACGCAGAGTGTGCTGGACGCCTACCAGGTGCGAAAAGAACCAGAACACGAAAACAACCTGAAGGCGCAGCACCTCTATGGTTGGATACTCCTAAGTGAGGGCAAGTTCCCCGAGGCAGAACCCGCCATACGACTGGCATGGAAAGAGCGGACACGCATTTTGGGGGCCGAACATGAAGAGACGCTGCAATCACAAAGTGCCCACGCATCCGCGCTACTACAATTAGGGAAATACAAGGATGCTGAAGAGGCCATTCGGTCCTATCTGGACTTGGCTCGAACGACATTGGGGACAGAGCACCCGCTTAACTTAATAGCCGAAATGAATCTGTCGTCGAGCATGATGTACCAAGGTCGCTATCCCGAAGCGTTGGAAACCTTGACACCCCTTATTCCGCGGCTGGAACGTGTGTTTGGTCCCAACCACCAAAACACTCTGAATGCCGTCTTGAACCTGGGTGCTAACTATTTTTATGCAAATCGAGATCAAGAGGCACTGGATCTTTACGAACCGCTCTTGGCTCGAATGACCGAAGCTCTTGGCACGCAACACCCCTCAACACAATTGGTTCTGCAAAACATTGCGGCCGTACAAATTAGGCTGGGTAACAGCGCAGAAGGCGAAGCCACCACCCGCAAACTCATCGAGATCCAAGAAAACACACTGGGCCCTGCCCACCAAACCACCATCCTTACAAAAACCAACTTGGGCAGTGCGTTGCGCCAACAGAAGAAGTTCCTAGAAGCCGAAAAGGAGTTGTTGGCCACAATCGCTTTGGCTGACGCGCAATTGGGGCCTGACAATCCAACCACGCTCATCGCATGTGAGATGTTGGCTCATACCTACAACGATCAAAAAAAGTACCCATTGGCACTACCTCTGTTCGAACGAATCACCAAGGGTCGTGTGCAATCACTAGGGCCAACCCACCAAGACACCATGTCTTCCGCAAGCATGGTGGGCAGAACCCTTATGAATTTGGGTAACTACCAAGAGGCATACGATGCGTTATTGGCTGCGTGGAATCAATGGAAGGGTGTTTTGGGTGCATCCCACACCTATGCGTTGATGACCCTTGCTGATCTTGCCCAAACGGCACGGCAATTAGGTCATGATCAAACCCTCCCTCTTTACCAGGCCCTGGTAGAAGCGCGCACCCAGCAATTGGGTCGCGGGCATGCTGACACACTGAGTGCCATGAACACCATGGCCGACATACTCCTTCAGAAAAAGGAGCCCATGGCCTTGGAAGTGCTCCGCGATATCAGTGAAACCACCGATCAGAAACACGGCCCGAATCAAGAAGCAAGCCTGACGGCCATTTACCGGCTTGCCATGGCGCAACGTGAGTTGGAACCTAATGCCGCACCAGACACTTTTCGCGACATTCTCAAGCGCTACAAAGCGAGAGACATCGCCGACATGCGTATGGTTCAGGCCTATAACGACTTGGCCTACACCTTGATTGAGACTAGCAACCCAACAAACTGGCAGGAAGCGGAATCACATGCGCAAGCTGCATTGGATGTGCTCGATCATCTGAAGACAGATCCACTCCACAAATTGGCAACAGCACACGTCATGGACACCATGGCCTTTTCACTCGAAAAACAGGGCCGCAACCAGGAAGCCATTGAGTACTACCTAAATGCCGCCAAATTGGGCCATGAAACCGCCCAAGCCGCAGCCGACCGATTAAAGGCGCAACAAGAGTAGTGTTCAGCATGCTTCCGAACCAGCAATTCGACCTTTTACAGGACTAGCCTGTTTTTCCTTTCCCTTGCAAGATGGTCGTGGCATAATCCGATGCCGTTTTTAACGCATCGAATACGGCTAACCATTTCAGGCCATTCATATCCGCCTTCTCCACGCTTACCGACAAGCTCAATGCGTGACCTCCATCAGAGACACTCTGGGCTTTGAAACTGATGGGGTAGATCTTGCGGTTCAGGGCTCTCAATCGTTTGATTAAGTCGTCCTGCTCATCGTCGGCCAACTGGCCCAAATCCACCGAGAAATGGAGCTGGGTGCCACGTGCATTCAATGCGACCAGCGGGCCCTGCCCTTGTCTCAACTCGAAGAGGGAGCCACCAAGTTTCTGAACCGTAAACCCGTGCTTCTCCAAAAACCCACTAGGCAACCCCGTTTCCCGATCCATACGCAGGACTTCCTTCTCTTCAGGAGCCAGGGAACGCAACACATCCAGTAACTGGCGCCACTGAGTATCCGACCATTGTGATTCAACCGTTTCGGGAAAAACCGGCCCTTCCTTCAATTTTCTAACACCTTGTCGGAGCGCCTTCCCGATTCGGGTGACGCCTTCATTGAGTAGTGCCATTTGTGCCATGACCTGAGCTGCAGGGTCGTCACTCCCGGAACTGCGCAGAAACACATTACGGGAGAATGTCTGTTTGATGTCCGCCCAACGCCTTTTTCTTGCGTCATCCATCCAGCCAAGTAACTCGTACAGTTTCAACAAGTTAGCTTCGGTGCCGCTTGCCAAGGTCTGCGCCTCATTTTCATAGTGATCCGCAAGGATCTGATCCAGCTCCCCCTCATTGGTTATGGCCATGATCTTTTCAGCTATCTTGTTCATGTTGCGGTAGGAGCCTTGAAGTTTGAAGGGCGGCTCACTGCGATAGTCGTCAGACTGGGCCGCACTCTCCATGTATGCCTGGTTTACCTTTAACAGCCGGTCCCGCACGAATAGCAGTTTACTCACAACGGCGTGTACCTCATCCACATATACCGCGGGGTAGTCTCCTTCCACCTTGGCTGCATCATAGGTGGCACCTTGTGCCACATCGATGAAGTGATGTAGATCCTTCGGGTGGCTGCGCGCAATTCGAGCTAAGACCTTATTCGAAGTCATGCAGTTCTCCAGGTAGCTGCGTGAAAAGGCTTCCTGTCTTCCCCCGATCACTTCACCCAGATTGTAAGTATCCGCCCGGTTGGCGAGCATGTCCGGTACCTGGAAGCGCGACCCGCTTTCTGTGTAGGGGTTACCTGCCATCACCACACACACTTTTCTGCCGCGCAAGTCGTAGGAAACCGGCTCGCCCTTCCAAACACCTTCCATGCGCCGCTGCGCATCGCACAGGGCGATAAATTTCTGCAGAAACTCGGGGTGACAATGTTGGATATCGTCCACATAAATCATCACGTTATCGCCTAATCGCAATGCGAGATTGAGTTTACCTAGCTCTTCGCGGGCTGAGGCGTGAGGTGCCTCAGCGGGATCTAACGATGTAACGGCGTGTCCAATCGAGGGCCCATTAATTTTCACGAACACCAAGCCCAACCGATGTGCCGTATATTCCATGAGAGTTGTCTTCCCATATCCAGGGGGTGACACCAACAGCAAGAGACCCATGAGATCTGTGCGCTTCTCGTCGCCAGCAGCACCGATCTGTTTGGCGAGATTGTCACCGATCAGCGGTAGGTAGACCTGGTCAATGAGTTGGTTTCGCACAAATGACGTGAGGACTCGTGGCTTAAAACGATCCAGTTTCAACAGGTTGCCATAGTCTTCAGCGATGCGTTTCTTGAGAGAAATAAACTCATCGTACATAGGCCTTAAGGTTGAACGGTGTCTTTCCAACTCATTCACTAAATTGCGATAGGATACTTCCAGGCAACCGTCAGCTATGGTCGAATGGCTACCAAGCAAACCAGATAGGCGTACCATTTCATCACTTTCGCATGCAGTCCAAACTTGGTCGCCGCACAACACCATAGACGCAATTTCAGGTACCCATTCACCCTGAACTTGGTATTTGTCTAGCCACGACATCACCAACTCCCACTGAGCTTGATACATATCACCCAAAGACCAAACACTTTGATTGAATGTCTCGGTGAGGCCGTCGACCCGCAAGGATTCCGCGAACCTATTACATAGGTCCAATGAATCCTTTGCCACAAGGTGCATGCCGTCGATCAACAGACCATGGGCCAAAAACATCGCAGCACCGGAAACCCCGTTGAGGAAGGAAGCATAAGGCGCCAACGTTTCTCGACATACGTCCACAAGATGTGAAGGTGGATTCTGCTTATCCACGGCTCGAAAAGCTGCGGCACATATGGTCAACTTGTCCCTCTGCGTGTCGTCTAGCATCCGATACCAAACGGTACGTACCAATCCGCGGGTATGTGGCTCATGCACTAACGTTTGAAGATGCGTACCCATGCGCGCAAGCTCTTCGGCGATTTGTACCGCATCTCGATCATGGACGCCCTTGATATAACCGTCCAACACGACCTTGGGGAATTCATCATTGACCCGGGATGCCCAATCACCCTTGGCATGCGTGTTCATCACATGGTGGGCAAGCACACAACCTGCATACAAACTTGGGGTTTCACATGCTACATCCCAATCCCAAACCGGTCTGTAAGGTTCCAGATCTTCTTTATTAACAGGCTCTAAGAATTGGGTTCCAGAGATTTGGACACCCCAACGATCACGCACCCGCACCAAACTCAACTCAAGGCTGGACGACTGGACTTGGAACTGGTGGCGACCCAAACGAATGGTGTTGGCAGCCGCAAAAAGATCTAATCTGTCTCGTAACTGGCGCAAGGCCTCTTCGCGCAAACTTTGAAAACGACTGAGCAGCTCTTCGGCCCGAACTTCATCGCCCAACCCTCTCAGTCGTTCCACGTTGGCGCGCACTTTTTCTACCATCAAGTCCGCAGCCAGGAAGCTGTTCATTTCCTCTTGTGTGTTACATGCGGACAATCGGCGACTAATACCGTCCAGTATTCGTTCGGATGCTTGCACCAGGTTTTGAGCCTGTTTCTGCCGTTTCTCAGAGAGAGAGAATCTTCGTTGGTCGAAGGCCGACACCAACTCTTCACGGCGTTCAGCCAACACGAGTAGGAACGACTCGCTATCAGCAAATCGCGTTTCCATTTCTTCCAAGTGCAGCATCAGCCTACCAAGGTTGGCATCACATAACTCAGGTGTTTCTGCTCGCTCGAGCATGTGGGTCATATTCTGCTGAAACAGCGTCATTTGGGCAGTGAACGCAGCTTGATTTTCACGCTCTGAAAACGACTGAATCCGTTGTTGAAGCTTCGACTGAAAACGATTGAGTTCTTGAAAAAGCAAGGTCAACTTTTCCACAATGGCACTGACTTGAGTGGCATCGTCAGCTTGCAGCCGATTTAATACATCGAGCAATAATTCAAGCTTCTCTGTCAGATGATGGGATTGCTGTTTGAGCACCCTCGCTTGAGCCCCTTTTTCCAATTCCGACAAGGCTTGATTGAGTTCATCCAACTCGAGATGAAAGGATGCAAGTGCGTGATCGGTCATCAGGAAATCAATGAGGTGACCCGTCCCGATTAAGGCAGACTCGGTCACTCGTCTCGACAACTCATCAAGAGATGACACGTCCATGTAGGGTTTTTCGCGCATACCCTCAATATTGCCTTTCACATGGCGAAGGGACTCCAAGAACGAAAGATGCTCGTCCAGATGTTCTTTGGTCACTGCCACTCGGCTCACCAGCTTTTCGGCGTCTTTTCTGACTTGATCTAAACCCTTCTGAGCATCCCTCTGGTAGTCCAAGACCTTTTGATACACGTCAATGGCTTGCTGAGCGGTTTCTCTGAGCGACTTAAGTGGTTTGTGCAGCGAGAGATCGGTTTGAGGAACCCAATGGAATCCCTCTAGAATCTCATCCACCATTTTCACCAGGTCGCGAAAATAGCTTTCGTGCAAACGAAAGTCGCGAACGATCTGAATGATTCGATGCCCTTCGGCAAGGAATCGTACGATATCGCGATTCCCCACTTTGGCCACAACAGGATTGACGTTTGAAGCGGGTTTTGGAGGATGCTTACTGAACGGTGTCTGCCAGACTTGTATCGCGTGGTGCTTTTGAGGTTCGTCATCGGCACGAAAGAACAGCAGTTGCCCGTCGTCAAAGAGTGAATAGCCATGACATTGAATGGGAGCGCCCATTTCACCTGTAATCGTGTTGTACATCATCAACACGTACAGCGATGTTTGCGGTTGAAAGAACACATAAAAGTAGTCTTCCCCATTCGGAGAGGGAATCCGCCTTTCGAAAAGAATGCCCCGAACGTGGTTTTCAAAATGCCGGACTTCGCCTGAAACCGAATAGGTGCCACTGGCATGGACCAATCCGGCATCACCGGGAAGCACCAAGCAACAATCACCAATGCCGTCTGCTCGGGCTACTGTTTTCAGCTTGTCGTTAAAGACAAAGAAACGAAAATCCTTTTCCTGAAAGGGTCGAATTTTGAGCAGGATCAGATGCTCCAGAATTGCATAGAAAATTTCTGCGTCATCAAGAGACTGTTCCTTATGCGTGACAGGCTCTGCATAAATCCCTTCTCCACTTTCCGTATTGTCTTCAATTTTGATGGTCAGATCGCCGTCCACCGTCTCAACAAAGACCCGGTCATCAATCGATACATGGGGATGCGGCCCTTTGCTGTGTGAGTCTCTAGTCGTTTTGGTCCACTGAAAATCGAATTGGGACGGATATGCGAATTCGTGATCACTACGGTTATCCACGTAACTCAAGGAACCATCTTCAATGACCCATTTAAAGGTCTTGATGTCACTGGTGTTCTGCCCAACCTGAAAGATCATGAACAAATAGGGCCCGATTATTGAGAATTTGGCAAAACGCGTGTGTCGGTAGTATTTGTACAGGCTTTTGAAGTCGTCTAGAAAGCGATCATCAACAATCAGGTCCAAACTGTCTGGAACCATGGTTTCGCCATTCCAGTGGTGGATGCTGAACACATCCTCCAACAGAACCTCTGTTTTGAGACCGAAGCGGACATTGAATCCAAAAATAAATCGATGTCCAACCGACACCATGTCCATGGGCACACAGTTGTGTTCGGAAATGATGTGTTCTGTGGTGACTAGTTCGGTTGGCGTGCTGCCAAACGCTTCCCTGCGACGCTCATCCAAATGACCCAGAGCTTGCCGCAACTGAGCAGTATGACCATTGAGTCTATTCTGCAATGCCTCAAAGGTAGACTGATCCCAACTCGCAGTTTTCTCTTGCATATCCCCTCTCCTGTGGGGTGAGGCGATTTGACCTCACCCCGATCGCAGTCATTGAATCCAGTTGGAAAGCGGCTGGTCTCCGATTTTATGGGCCTCCACAAGCGCCTGAAGTTTTGACAGTTCACCTTTCATCTGCTCGCTTGGCGCTGATTCCGCAAGGCGCCACAACAATTTGGCCATGGAAAGGTCGCGCACGTCGCTGGCATTGACACCAAAGCGGTTTAACACATCCTTGATGCTTTGGCCGATACCGTCACCGCGCAGCAAGCCATCCTTCACTTCGGAAAGCACACTGGAATTCTGCACCAAACGATCCAAGTAGCGGCCTTGGGATATGCCAGAAACAATCTTGTCGAAGAAAGCTGTTTCACCACCAACGATTTCAATATTCGCATGCCGCAAAGCTTCGGATAGTACTTTCGCCTGTGCATCGGCAATATCCCTCTGAACCTGGATTTGGGCCAAGTCTATGTCGCGCTCCTTCTGCAACCGAAGCTTGAATTCCTCGTGATCTTTGCCTATGCCATCCAACAACTTCATGCTCTCGGCTTTTTGCCGAATACCCGTTGCTTCAGCAGTTGCTTTCCGTTCGATTACGGTAGCCTCTGCGGTACCTTCCTGAGTGATAGCACTGGCACGTGCTTCCATCACACGAACCTCACTCATCCCCAACGTAGCCTCTTCCGTGGCTCGCGCATCGGCCAGAGTCTTCATGGCCTCAGCCTTTTTGGTAGCAGCGCTATGAGCGGCTTCAGCTTCAATCAACGTTTTTGCGGCTTCCAGTTCACTTGCTTGCTTGGCAGCATCTGCAGCTTTGACCTGACGAACCAATGCTTCCTGGGCCTCCATTTCGGCTCGCGTGACTTGAACGTTCTTCACACGATCAGCCTCGGCCTGGGCTTGTACATCCTTGATTCGTTCCTGCTCTTCGACAACGGCTTTTTCCACGACTATGCGTTCGCGAATGAGTTCTTGGATGTTCTTTCGCTCCTGCTCAATAGCCCGATCCTTTTCAAACTCGGCCAAGGCAACGATCCGTTCGCGTTCGTTCACTTCCAAGAGTCGGTCTTTTTCGACCCGTTCCTGCTCCACAGCTTGTGTGCGTTGTTTGCTCTTTTCGGCAACGATCACCTGTCGCTGACGGTTCTCATCTGCCACCTGCAGTTCTTCATCAGTTTGGATTCGAGCCCGCTCTGCCTTTAACCGTTCTTCGTGAACGATTTTCTGCGCTTCGGCTTGTTCTCGCGCCTGAACTGCGTCTATTTCACGTTTTTGTTTGGCTTCTGTTTCGGCCAATTGCCTGTTCAAAGCAAGGATGGCTTCACGCGCCTCAACGTCCTGTTTGGTTATCGTCATCTCGCGGTCGCGGTCGATCTGGTTCGAGAGCACCTTTTGTTGCGCCGTGATTTGTGTAATTTTCTTGATACCTTCAGAATCCAGAATATTGTCAGGATTCATGAACTCCAATGGTGTTTGCTCGAGATAGTCAATGGCACAGTCGTCCAACACAAAACCATTCAGGTCCGTCCCGATTATCTGCAAAATCTCATTCTTAAAGCGCTCCCGCGCTTCGTATAGCTCGACAAAATCGAACTGCTTCCCCACAGTCTTCAGTGCTTCTGAAAACTTGGCATCGAACAAATCCACCAATGCCTGCTGCTTGGAGGCACGTTCGCATCCCAGACTCTGTGCCACTTTCAGCGCATCCTCGGCCGTTTTGTTCACCCGCACGAAGAATGCCACCTTAATATCGGCCCGCATGTTGTCTTTACATACCAACCCCTCTTTGCCTGTACGGTGAATCTCCACGCGCTTCACACTCAAATCCAGCACTTCAGCACGGTGAATGACCGGAAATACAAAAGTGCCTGAGAACGCTACTTTTGCGCCACCCATCCCATTTCGAATCAAGGCCTTACCCTGATCCACCTTCACATAACACTTCACCATCATGGCCAGGATCCCCAGACCCATAACCACCAGAATACCGATCACAGTTAACAACATGGCTTCTGGCATGTTTCCCTCCTCTATTGTCTTTCCGGTTCTACAATGTAGGCGTGAGGTCCATCCTTGGCCACCACACGCACACGATCACCTTTTTCCACCCTTACGCCCGGCTGCGTGCGGATGTTAATGCGAACGAAAGCACCTTTCGCTTCTGTTTCTGCCTGACCCAACCTATGGTCGTCGGCTGCGGCCAAAACCGTGCACGAAAGTCCCAATACATTCTTCAACTGTTGTTCTTCGGCACTCATCCTGTGGAAGATGGCGCGTAGAGGATACAAGCACAGTCTGCTCAATACAAAGCTGAGTATCATAGCGGCCAGCATCACCAGCGCCGCCATTTTCCAACTGTCGGTGTGAAGCAGGTAGTTGCCCATGACTGTGAGAATCCACATCCACAGTACAAACATGCTTGCAATGACGGTCAAGGGTACCTGGCCTAAGAAGAGAAACCCTGCCAAGTTCGTCGCGAAACCACCGCTTTCCAATTCGCTATCCATGTCGCCGTCAAGATCGGCATCCAGATCTGCGTCCATGTCAGGTCCTTCGATGTCCAAAACGTCCAGGTCCAAAACGCCCAACATTACCGTGATCCAATACAACAAAATCAGCCCCAAAAGGAGCGTGAGCACAAAGTTGTACGGATGGATGGAGAACTGCAGCAGTTCCAACATTGGAATCTCCCCTCTGATGGTTACCAGGTCACCGGAACATGCCCACATGTGTACAGTTTTCGCAACCTGTGTTTGTTAGAAAACTATGGACCTAGGTTACAAGTACGGTGCTCAAAATGCCAACCGTTTTTTCCTCTGATAGTTCATTTCCCCCCCTTGAAAACTTGCAACTTTATGAAGTTGTCTACGTGCGATCTGGATGCATTGTTTCAAGGGCATCATCGCTTGAAGGTTGCTCGCGCCACTTGCGTTCCAGTCGATGAGCGGCTTCCACCGCAGATACCAGCGCGTCCGTGGCTTGGTGTTCAGGGCGTCCATCCATTTGGAAATATCGAGGTGCATTCACAGCCACCAATTCCAGAGCCTCAACCACTTGGTCCATACTGGCTAACAACTCGTCCCGTTGTTTCCGATTCAAGTTCACGCGATCTTGTACCCTTTCAGATTCGCTTTGAATATCAGTTGCCCGGTGAAGTTCTTTGGCCCGCTCTAGCAGACGTTGCCCCTCTTCGAAGGCTTGCCTAGCTTTCAACAACCAGTCGCGTGCGAGATCTCCATCTCTCTGACTGAGCGTAGATTTGGCCTGGTCAAATGCTCGACTCAACATGACGGCACGGCGTTCACCGGGCTCCCAAACTTGAGTTTCGTTGGTGCTTTTCGATCTGCCTCGACGCAAAACCCACCACGTCATGCCTCCCAAAGCAACGGCGTATAATGCACCGATACCCAGCCATTCAAGCATGTGATCGTCCTTCTCCATTCACTGCACCCAACTCACAATCAGAGACTCCAACATTCGCAAACTTGACGATGGGACCAGCTACCAAACAGTTATGCAATAAAAGACACATACCATTCACAGAGCCCACCTCTCCTTTCATTCGAACATAACACGGATTAAGCCACACGGCATCGTTAACGCCCATCCAGAGCCGAAGGAAAGGAGCCACCGCCATTTCGCAACTTGCGTGACCTACTCGGCCGGGTTAGGTTAGGGGTCTGGAAAGCACCTTGAAATACATACCTCAAATAGATACATATCGTGCCATCGCGGTGCTGGGACCCATACTCGCGCACACCGTCCTGGTCCATGACATCGAATACCTATCTTGGAACATGATGACCCCTTGGCTGGTGAAATACGGTGATGCCGGGGTCATTCTTTTCTTTGTCATTTCTGGGTTCCTGATCTCGGGTATTCTCATGGATACGCCCGATATCAAACGCTTCTACATCAGGCGATTCCTGCGCATTCTCCCTATCTACTACCTCCTGGTTATCATCCTCCGTCCAGGTGCAAAGGACTTTTGGTGGGTGGTCACCTATACGCACAACTGGATTACGTTCATTCCAGAACACAATATCTCTCATTTCTGGTCGTTGTGTGTGGAGGAACAGTTTTACTTGATTTGGCCTTGGCTGGTTGTCTACACGCCCAATGCAAAACGCGTGTGGCTGTTTACCATAACCATCGCAACATCGCTCATGTACAAGGCAACCTTGGTCTATTTGGATCACAAGGCCCTGGCCATTTACGGCACCCTGGGGTGCATGGACCAATTGTCGTTGGGTGCGCTCACGGCATGGATGCTGCGCAACACGTCTCGGGACACCTACGCGCGTTACTTGAAGACGGTGTTGTTGCTGGGCGCAATACCATTTATTTTCATCGGTTCTGCGAATCTCGTGTTGTGGAAATTTGTGATTGCGCTTATTTGTGTCCCCTTAGTTGGGTCCAGTGTGTTCCCGTACCCACCCAAACTTCAAGCGATATTCCGGTGGGCACCGCTGCAATATGCTGGCCGCATCAGCTATGGACTCTATCTCTATCATCTGCCAGTTTGGCATGCCCTTCCTTGGATGAGTTATCGGCACACCTATGGATACTGGGTCTGCTGGTTGGCTTACCTAGTGGCTACATTCGCCGTCGCATCCCTTTCGTGGTACGCCTTCGAACGGCCAATTAACAACCTAAAACGCTTCTTTCCCTACCGTCCGGCACCCTAAATAGGGCAATGCTAAACTGTCGCAAACCAATCAGGAACCCTGCACATGGAATATCAAGTCGACTTTCGCCGTGGCCACAAGATAAGGATAGGCACCAATCAACAGGAATTAGCCGTATTCGGCAAGGCCGGATTCTTCATCTACAACCTCAAAGGACAAGGTGAGTGGTCCGATTACCACATGAAGTTACCCGCACCTTGGACCCAATTCCGCTATCGCCTTTTCCATGGAGAAACCGAGCTCGCCAACGCAAAAAAACGCCGGCGTATGCATGTATTTGATCCCGAACGTCCCTTTTCCAGGCACTCGCTGATTGAATTTGAATTGGAACTGGAACAAAGAACCTACCTGCTAACGCCCCAAGATCGCCACTACCTTCTTTTCCTATTGATGGACCAAGATCGCGAAGTAGCCCGATTCACAACCCGACCCTTCGACCAACAAGACGCCTGGCAAGCTGCACTTACGACACCCGACCATTGGACGCCAGCCACCGCCGGGTTTATCGCTTGGCTGGCGAGCGAAGCGCGCAATGCCAATCGCAGCTGACTCCACCGTCGATCAACACATCACTTACACGTACCCCAAACCTTGTAGTTACGTCACAAACCAGCCATGATGGACCCCTTCATGTGAGTCACATCACGAAACAAGCGAAGGATTTCAACCTCAAGCACCACCCGCTGGTCAGAAACACTAGATTGAAACAGATACGGAGGACTTCGTGAAACAAACCATACTGATTTCCATGCTTATTTTGTTGGTGGCGCCCGCGTGGGCCGACGACGTCACCATGATTGCCAACGACGACGCGGCCGACGGACTAGATCTGGCCGCAGTAGGTCAGCTCATCCAGGAAGTGGATGACGCAGAGGCTTTGGAACACGCCCTGAACGATCCAGACCGAAGAATCAACAATCTGGACCTGGACTTGGATGGCCACGTGGATTACATCCGCGTTTTGACCGAATCCGATGGACCCACCCACGTCATGATTCTTCAGGTTCCATTGGGTGATGATGAGTACCAGGACGTGGCCACCATTGAAGTGGAAAAGGACAATGACGACGTGGCCGTTCAGATCCACGGCAACACCTACATCTACGGACCTGACTATTATGTCCATCCGGTCGATGTGGTCTGGACCACCGTCGGATTCGTCAATTGGCTGTATGGACCCTATTACCGACCCTGGCGTTCAACCGTGGTATTCGGTGTCTACCCGCATTGGTATCGACCCTGGCCAAGAGTCCATGTGAACGTGTACCACAACCATACGCGCGTCTACACGCGCACTACCTTTCACGTCAACCACACCACCGTCGTACATCGGAATCACGTGGTCTATAAATCACCACGTGTCTCTGTCAACGTGAAGGCCCCAGTTCGCAACCCCGCCCCGGGCCAAGTAAAGGTCAAAGCGACCGCTCAATCGAGCAACGGTAGCCGCAAGACCGTGGTAGCAACTAAGGACGCCGACGGCAATAAGAAAGCAGTAGGTGTCAAGAAGAACACGGAAACAGGAACCAAAACCAAGGTAGGCGTCAAGAAAGATGCAGACGGCAATACCAAAGCGAAAGCCAAGCAGGTCAAGAAGACCGACACGGGCACCAAAACCACCAAGGTGAAAGCCTCCAAAAAGACTGACGCCAAAGGGACCACAAAAACGAAGAAAACAAAGAAAACCAAGAAGACCAAGAAGCCAAAAACAAAGGACAAGAACTAATCTTTAACATCTGAGGAGCGCCCATCCTCGCACAAAAATATTGCCATTCACCAGGCAACTGCCAGGATGGGCGCATCAACCAAATCTCTAAAGAACAGACCTAATCAGGTACACGATGTGTGGGGTTATCCCAAGGAGCGACTGATGGCGATCCACCTCGAAGGCAAGATCAAGGACCTTGACGGCTTGCGCGTGAGTCGAATTCTGCCCCAGCGGGCTGCGCGTATGGTGGGCCCTTTCATCTTCCTGGACCATATGGGACCCGCTGAATTCTTACCCGGCGAAGGTATTGATGTGTTGCCTCACCCCCACATTGGTCTCTCAACGCTCACTTATCTGTTTGAAGGGAGTCTGCTCCATCGAGATAGCCTTGGAAATCATGTAGAGATCCTGCCCGGTGAAGTGAACTGGATGACCGCAGGATGCGGGATCGTACATTCGGAACGCGAAACCATCGAAATCAGGGCAAAACACCACCGCATTCAGGGCCTGCAGTGTTGGGTGGCATTGCCGGAGCAAGAGGCCGAGACCCAACCCAGTTTCACGCATCTCAAACGCGAGCAGCTACCACAAACGGTCAAAGATGGTGTGATTATGCGTTTGGTCGCTGGAGCCGCGTATGACATGACCTCACCCATCAACACGCACCCCCCTTTTTTCTTTGTCGATGTGATGGCTAAAGGCATGCGCACCGTTTTCCGACCCCAACCGCATCAAGCCTGCATGATCTACCTCCTTCGTGGCGCCATTCGTTTAGGTCACCAGACTTTTCAGGGCAAACACGCGCTGTTGCTGGAGTCTGAAACGCATATCGCCACATTGGCCCATAGCCGAATGATCCTATTGGGTGGCGAAGTTTGGCCAAAGACACCCCTAATGGACTGGAACTTTGTTTCGTTCAGTCGCGAGCGTCTGGACCAAGCCAGAAAAGACTGGCAATCCAACCGATTTCCCGTGATTCAAGGAGACTCCGAAGAACGTGCATCGCTTCCAGAGTGACTCTTAACCGCCCATTTCCTTTAGATATGACTTGGGTGGCGGGGTCCAGCCCCGTTCAGATCGGCTGTGTTGGTCCGCGCGATCGATTTGCATGGCATGAATCAATTCAGAGTCCATTTTCATGAACAATTGCTTATAGTGATCGCTGAACCCCGATATGTCACCCTCCCCACGCCAGGTTTGGAACAGTTCTTCAAAATACGCATGTTCGGCCGATCTAAACTGTCTCTTTAACTGCTCCACGCGAAAGGGGTGGTAACCCAGCCGTGCAAGCACGTCACCGCCCATTTGAAGCGCGGAAAGATAGGTTTCGCTGATCACGTGATCGGCACCCGCATGGTTCAATTCGTACAAATGGCGTCGATCATAAGCTCTGGCCAGGATATACACGTGGGGATAGGTATGTTTCACGCGCTGGACCAACTCAACTGCACGTGCCTGATCGTCAATCGCTACCACCAGCGCATTGGCTTCCCTGATCCCTGCTGTCTCCAACAAGTCCATCCTGCTGGCATCCCCATAGTAGCTTTTCACGTTTACACTACGTAGGCGGTCCACCTGGAGCGCGCGGAAATCTAACACCACGGTCGTCACACCATTGGCAATCAAGAGCCGGTTGATGATTTGTCCAAAGCGACCAATTCCGGCAATGATCACGGTGCCTTGTTCATCGATCTCATCAGCCTCGGTTTCGTCATCTCTCCTTTGGTAACGCGGCTGAATCACGCGCTCAAACACAATGAACAGCAACGGCGTGAGGAACATGGAAAGCGCGACCACCAAAGAGAGCTTCTGGGCGAGATCCACCGGAATCACGTGTTGGGCGACCGAAAAGCCCACCAACACAAAGCCAAATTCTCCTGCCTGGGCGAGACTCAAGGCAAACAACCAGCGATTACTGGCGTGCACATGAAACGCCGTGGAGAGCACCCACAGGATCGTCATTTTCACCAACATCAACGCCAAGGTCAGGCCGACGATCGACGGCCAATCCGCAGCCAAAACCCCGAATTGAATGCCCGCGCCCACCGTGATGAAAAACAACCCCAAAAGCAGCCCTTTGAACGGTTCAATATCGGCTTCCAGCTCATGGCGGAACTCGGAATTGGCCAACACGACACCCGCCAAGAAGGTACCCAAAGCGGGCGATAACCCGATCAGACTCATAAGCGCCGCAATGCCGATCACGAGCATCAATGCCGCTGCGGTAAACACTTCGTGCAGTCCAGATTCGGCTACAAAGCGAAACAGCGGTCGGCTGAGATAATGACCTGCTGCGATCAGAGCGCCCACCGTAACCAAAACAACGAGTGCCGTTGCCCATGCCGGCAGATGAGCCACCAGGCTCAATTCATCGTGGTGTTGGGCCACGTCATTCACCAATTCAGCCGCCACTTGCAATTCTGGCAGGGCCAGCAGAGGAATAAGGGCCAGCACGGGAATGACCGCAATATCCTGTAGCAACAGGACGGAAAATGCCGCGCGCCCCCCTTCGGTTTTTGCTAATCCCTTCTCATTGAAGGTCTGCAGCACAATGGCTGTCGATGACAGGGAAAAAATGACGCCCACAGTCAAAGCCTCGGACCACATCAAACCCAGAATCATCGCGATACTGGCAAGTACTGCAGTGGTGGCTGCCATCTGTAACCCGCCTAGTCCCAACAAGCGGTGACGCATATCCCACAACATTCGGGGCTCCAATTCCAAGCCCACCAAGAACAACATCATGACCACACCAAACTCGGCGAAATGTTGAATGGTCGCTGTTTCCTGACCCACCCAGCCAGCGAGTGGACCAATCACGACGCCGGCAATCAGGTAACCAAGCACTGAACCCAACCCCAATCGTTTCGCCAGAGGAACCATCAACACAGCCGCACACAAATAGATGAATGCTTGCACCAAGATCGACGTCATATGCGTTCCTCCATGTGTTGGGTCACCCACGCATTGATGGTGATGACATCATCCCAGTTGTGCCCATGCCATGCACGATCACCCAATCCATTTAGCAACGCCGTCCATTGGGCGATATGCCTGCTGAGACGCTTGTCTTCGACCGCCGACCGAGCACCAAACAAAGTGAACGGTGGCAGATAGGTCATCCCGACAAAATCTGCCATTTGTTCCAGTGGCTGCAACAGCTCGCGGATCGTGAAATGGTTATAGCCATCGGCGTGATAGGCCTTTTCGGGACCACTTGCGCTTAACGCACACATGAACTGTTTTCCTGCCAAGGCCTTGCCCTCGTGACCGTAGGCAAAGCCATATTCCAATACCAAGTCCTGCCATTCCTTTAACAGGGATGGCGTGGAATACCAATACAACGGAAAGTGAAAAATCAACACGTCATGCTCACGCAATCGCTGCTGTTCCCGATCAATATCAATGCAAAACGTGGGATATTCCCGATACAAATCCACCGCCGTAACATGGGCTAACGACTTGGAAGCCACGAACATCGGTCGATTGACTTCAGATCGATGGGGTGAGGGGTGGGCAAACAGAATCAAGATCCGCTGCTTAGACGACATGATGACTCCATGGGGAAGTTAGTTTCTTATCGGACGCTACCCATGATTGGCCACCCCTGTCAATGCCTTAAGGGGATGGCGCGGAGCCGACCAGATCCTAGCAGATGCTCATTCAGCAAAACCTAATCGGGAACGTGCCCAACCAGCCAGTTGAGTTCCATCACTACAGGCAAAGCCCCATAGGTCTTCCCCGCACTCAAGAGAAATCTCTGACCATCAGCTGTCACATCGATACTGTCTTCATTTAACAAATCTACCGGGAACAAACGCTCCAATGGACCCAATTCCAACTCGGGTGACCAGTTGACGGTCACAGCCGTCATCCATCCTTCGGCCGAAACGTAAAAAAGCTCCCCGCTGTCCGCTCGCCAACGCGGAACCACACTTCGAGCGCCCTCAGAAACTCGGACCCGGCGCATGAGTTCGCCCGCAAACATGAGCTCAATCTCGCCAAACCCCGAAGCGGTTGTGAAAAAGGCCAAGCACCGCCCATCGGGAGACGGACTTGGGAGCATTTCCTGGAAGTCGGTTTGTAACAGAGCGGTCGGCTCGTCAGCCATCGACCAACGCCAGATATCGAAACCGGTATTAGGGTTTGACCGATCTAGATATAGCCCCATCTGATTCCAGCCTCGTACCCAATAGAAGCCGAAATGCGGCGGAGCACTCGCCACCAACATCCCATCGGCGACGCGTCGGACGGTGATCGTGAAATTGGGACCCGGACTTGAGGCGGTATAGGCTATGAGCGTGCCGTCCGGAGACCATGATGGCGACCATTCCAAATAAGGTTCCTCACTCAAGCGGTTCACACCCCCACGAATCAAATCAATCAACCATACATCGCTGAAAGCAGTGATGGGGTCCGATAGGGTAGTTACGGCTGTTTTGTTGTCTGGCGAAAGACGCACCGCCACGTAATGCCCAGGCGTGCCAACTTGTCCCGTTTCACGCCCATGCCGGTCCACCCAGATCAGGGGTGAGGCGGGCGGATTGACCTGATAGGCCAATGCATGTTCACCTGCCACGGAGAATGCCGACCAACCATTGAAGAAATGGGGCACCCTGGAAGCCACAGGCATCGGAGAACCAGACAATTGTCCCGTATCTGGATCGAAGCGTTGGGCGACCAGCGTATTGTTTTGGACGAAAAGGATCCATCCCGGATCCGCGTAGCGCGCCTGCGACGACACCTCCAAAATCCGAGTGTATTTCTCTGTGGACAAATCGCCGAGATAGACGCGGCCGACCATGGAATCATGAATACGGTCCCAGAAGAGAAAGCGTTTGCCATCGGGCAAGAAATCCACCCAGCGCGGCAATTCGCCCTCCGTGACCACCCGCGTAGGTTGCCCACCCGTTTCATCCACCTGAAACAAGCCATCATCGGGCCCAAAACCCTGCGAAAACAAAATCACACCTTGGGAACCCCACGAACCGGTGTTGGAGCCCTGCACATTGCACACAAACTGCACGGGTCCACCTTCCGCCTTCATGCGGTGCAATTTTCCTTGAGCAAAGAAGGCGATTTCGCGCCCGTCGGGAGACCAAAAGGGAGAACGAGCACCATTGGTGCCTTCCAATCGTTTCGCCTGCAGTTCAGAGACTGCGCGCACGTACAAATTAACTTCCCCTTCGTGTTGCGCCACAAAGGCCAGGCGCTTCCCATCGGGCGATAGGGCAATGTTGTGGGTTTCCGCATAAACCGAAAATCGCCCATTGGCTTCAAGCGGTTGAATCTCAAAAATCACCGATTCAGGAACCGCAACGACGCGGTGCGACCACAGCCAGAAAAGTGGTATTCCGGCCAAAAAGAGGAGTAAAGGCCAAACCAATCGACGCACGATTGAAATCGTTCCAGCAGAGGACTCAAATGCCAACTCACGGCCAGACCGCAGGCTGAGACTTTCCAATGTCAGCGCCAAGTCCTTTGCCGATCCAAAGCGTTGCCTCGGATCTTTCGTCAAAAGACGTTCCAACAGGCGCGCCAGCGTGGTGTCCAAGTGCCAAGGGGCTCGACTCAAATCAGGCACATCCTCACGCAGGATGGCGTGCATACTCTCCACGGCCGTCTCGCGTCGAAAGGGATTAGAACCCGTACACATTTCCACCAAGACAACGCCGAGTGAGAACAAATCGGATCGCGCATCTGCCCGTTCACCACGAATCTGTTCCGGCGCCATATAACCCGCTGTCCCCAATACCGTACCAGCCGAGGTTTCCAGCATCGTGGACGCATCCTGAGACGCGGGCCGGGATGGGCGTTCTTGCCGGGCCAAGCCAAAATCAAGAATTTTGACGCGTTGGTCCCGACACAAAAAGAGGTTTTCTGGTTTTAAATCACGGTGAACAATGCCCTTTTCATGAGCCGAAGCCAGGGCGCGCGCCACGTCGATGGCAATTTCCCTTACGCGTCTCGAGGTAAGAGGGCCCCGACTGAGCACCTCTCGCAGTGTCTCACCATCCAACAGTTCGGTCACCAGGTAAGCCATCCCCTTGTCGACCCCAAAATCATGAACCGTGAGGATGTTGGCGTGATTGAGTGTAGACACGGCACGAGCTTCTTGCTCGAATCTCTGCCTGCGTTCCGAATCATCTGAGAAATCGGTTCGCATGATTTTGATGGCTACGTCGCGTTCCAGGCGGGGATCGTGGGCCCGATACACCTCACCCATCCCGCCAGCACCAATCGAACCCAATATTTGATAGGGGCCTACCAGCTCACCTGATGCCAATGTCATGGTGCGATTCCTGTAGACACAAACGCCCCTACGACACAGAGATTCCGGAGTGAGATACCCCAGCCGCATACGGTGATGATCAACAACTCAACAGCCCAGAGAAACAACGCCACCTCCCAGGTGCCATCGTAAGAGGCTAATCAACAGGGGAACTGAAATTCATCATCGGGGATTCATTTTCCCCAGTCAAGCTATAGATCGTCAAGGCAACCAGGCGTATCCCACCTTCAGGTAATAGGACCGGTCGGTTTGAGTTAGATCGTAGGGGTCACGACCTGCGTAGTTGTCTGAATACCCAGCGAGAATCAATGTCTGTGGATTCAACTTATACGAGAAGAGGAATTGCGTGAACAAGTCCTCGCTGTGTCGATCCACTTCGATTGAATAGTTTTCGGGTGTCCTTGTCACATCGCGGTATTGCACGATGGCACGCAGGAAGGTGCGCAAGTTCACGTGATACGTCAGGTGCAATTCCGCTAATTGAGCACGAAATAGACGACCAGATGCCACTTCCAAAGTCTGGTGCAGGTATTCCAAATCCGCTTGAGTGCGTCGGCCCAACGACCACTGGATGGCTGGGTTCAGCGTGATGAAATCGGCCGACTGACTATTGGTGAAATCAATAGTCTCCCCCCGATTCAAGTAGAAGACCCATCCCAAGGTGCCACTCGGTCGCATGGACACATACAGACTTTGACGGAAATGGTGGTAGTCCGCCCCTTGGTAGTGCTCACGATTGGGTGCCAAGTTAATGCTGATATAGGACTGGTTGGGACCCTCGTACTCTACGCCGATGTCTTGGCCGTTCTCGTGGATGGATCCGTCACTGGACTGGGTGAAATCGGTACTCACGTTGAGCCAAAACTTGCGAAACCAACGGCTCTCTCCACCCCACAAGACCCGGCTTACGCCTGCTTGTGCAAAGCGATAGCCCACTTGAGTCACAAATCCCGCATCCGCGCGGTAGTCCTCATCGAAATGGGCCGCCCGAGCAGACCAGATCCAATTGCGGCTGTTGTGGCGATAACGCACATAGGCTGCAGTCCCCGAATCATTGGAGATCGACCCTTGTGGATCCGTCGTATCGGAACGCATCACCTGAAATTGGAGTCGGTCCCCTTCAGCCAGCTGCCAAACACCGTCTACACCATAGTTGGCGTTGTGATAACTGCCCGACTCGCGGTAGGTGGCCAGAGCGCCAATACTGGAACCTTTACCTATGTCCCGTCGCCATCGCACCACGCTGGTGGTGGCGTCCTCTTCGGTAAACCGAGTGGAAGAGCCTTGGTAGCCCGGTTCGATGATCTGATTGAATTGGTCTTCCGTTATCAGCACCCCAATCCCGTTGGCCCCCTCTTTACCCGTGAACTTCAACCCGTAACGAGGTTGTATGACGGACCGGGTAAACACAGCCGAAATCGGCGTATCAAAAAAGTCTGATCCTTCTAGGAAGAACGGACGCTTCTCGGGAAAATACAGCGCAAATCGCTCGTTCACGTTGAGCTGCGCCGAATCGGCCTCCACTTGCGCGAAGTCCGGATTCAAGGTGCCTTGCAGCGTCAGGTTGGGAGTGGCACTCCATCGTGCTGAAAGACCCAGTTCGGTATCTTCATCTTGCGTTTCGAATCCACCACGGGTTTCAGGGTCACGTGCCTCCGTTCGAGTGGTCGTAGCCGTAGGAATCACCTGCAGGTTCCGACCGGGCTCAAGCCCTTCAAAACCCACCACTGTTGGAAACTGGCACACGATACAGTTGCGATTACGGTCGATGGGGATGGACCGCAACTGGTGCTTCACATCGCGCGGGTAATCCCGCATGGCAAGCAGACCCCAGGTCATGGGCCCGGCGTCCCTGGGAAAACGAAGCTGCTTAAAGGGGATGGCCATTTCCACGCTGTAGCCCCAATCGAAGATCGCCCCGGCTGCATCCCAAATGGCATCCCATGACCAATCTTCGCTGTCGCTGATCTCGTCGTTGACCGCATCCAACTGCACACCCAGGGCGTTGGCCCGGAACTGGTAGCCGCGCCGTTGATCGTTGAAGGTATCAATGATGATGCCCACATTGTCGTCGTTTAAGGGCACGTCGCGATCCGCTAGATGGGCGCGTATGGCGCTTGGGTTGGGATCCAGCGCGCGGAACCCCACATACAAAGTGTCGCCATCGTGGATGATCAAACACGTGGTGGCGACCAGTGCATCCAGATTGTCTCCGGGAAACCACTCGTGGGTCACAGGCACCTGCGCAGCACGGTCCCAAATCGCTTCATCCAGATGACCATCAATCTTCACTTCCCCGCTGATTTCTGGCACCGAGACCGGAGTGTTCATCCACAGCAGACCCACACACAATGCGACCATGGTCATCTCCTACATTTCTTATAGGGACGCGATCACGACCAAAAAAGTTGGGTCTTCCACAAATTCCACGAATTAGGGGTAGGATGAGTCACTTGCAACCGGGAGCAAATAGGTGTCAGCAACAGAACGACTCGATCGCGTCAAAGCCAAATGCGTGCAGGGGCAGCAATCGTACGCCATACCCCTCGTCAACATGCGTGCGTACATGCCGGTGCTCGCTTTGCTAGGCGCATTGTCGCTGATCGAGTGTTTACTTGTCCATGCCTGGATGGTTCATGCCGACGTCAAGACATGGGTCCACCTCGCTTGGGCAACCATGGAAGTGCTCACCGTCCTTTGGATTGCCTTCGACACCCGGCGGTTAGCTTCCGCTTCCATGCGTTTCGAACCAGATGGCATCCATATCCACTATGGATTGCGTTTTCGGCGAACCATAGCTTGGGATGAGTGTGAGGACCTTTTGGTGGGATCAGAGTTGGAGGTGCCAGACCGATTGCAGGTGACACCTTGGACCAAACAAGAACATAAACTCATATTCCTTGTGCCCATGGGCGATGAACCGAATTTGGAGTTGCGCGTGCGCCATAAGGATGCGGTGCAGCGACTGTTCCTGACCGTACCCCAGCTACAAAACCTGCCATTCATGATCGAAGGGTGACCTTCCAGACCCATCCAGGCGATCCGTATCAAGTTGGGGCAGCCGCGTTTTCCACCTCGTCCCCTTTTTCGTTATGATGATCTTCAAACATCAAACGGATCATTATTGATTCACGTGAAAGGATACGAAGATCCATGAAAACACTGGGGATTGTGTTGGCCTGTGCGGCCCTAGGCTTTTTGATTGGGTACGGCATCTTTGGTGAGCTGGCCGGGCGTTACGTGAGCATAAGCACCATCCTTACGGGACCCGACGGCATCATCGAAAAGGGCATTCACGGCATTGCCGGTATCGACACCATGCGCACACGCATCCTCATGTGTACAGTAGGTGGTGCGTTGCTCGGCTTGGTGGTTACCTTGTGGAAAGGCAAGAAGCGTTAGGTCAGTGGTGTGGGGATTGGATTCATCCAAACGCGTTTTCACCGACGATCATTCGTACACGCTTATCAACACGTTGCGACCTACATCTGCAATCATCACGAGTGCCTTACTGCTTTAGGTTGAGAAGACGCCCGATGAAAATGGGGTAATATGGAAACAGCGCTCAATCAATAGACTGAAAGGAGGGTGTTGTCGAACCTTTCTGGAACTCGTTTTTCATGATGGTCGTACTGTTCAATCCGTTCCTAATGACTGTGTACCTGATGGAAGTAATTCGCGACACAAATGCTCGTCTGTTTTTGCGAATACTAGCCAGGGCCTTCGCCATCAGCGGCGTCGTATTCTTGGGATTTGCCTTTGTGGGTGAACAGTTTTTCTCGCGGGTCTTGCAAGTGGACTTTGCGTCCTTTCTCATTTTCGGAGGCATTGTGTTCCTTCTAATAGCTGTGCGATTCATCGTTTTTGGGGCTCCTGTGATGACCAACTTACGCGGATCACCTGAGCACATTTCTGGGTCCATCGCCATGCCGTTCATGATCGGGCCCGGCACCGTGAGTGCCAGTGTCATGGCTGGCACCCAACAGCCACTGGGCCTTGCGGCCGGCTCGATCATCCTGGCTCTCATTGTGAGTTGTGTGCTCCTGCTGGGCATGAAGTACATCCATGACCACGTAAGACGTCGCAATGCGGGTTTGGTGGAGCGCTATTCTGAAATTGTAGGTCGCGCTTCGGCCTTGATTATCGGCACACTGGCCATAGACATGGTCATCCGCGGCGTGAAATCCGCATTCAATCTGGGCTGACGTCAGCGGCGATTGGGGAACCGGTACCCCAGGTAAAAGCTAAATGGAAGCAAGAGTCCCGGCAGCAACTTAAAGACATCATCTTGGTAGCCAGATTGGTCCCAGCCCACCACAGCCATCAAACCCACGACCATCATCGTCAGGCCCACTGCCGTTGGCACGGGTTGGCCTGCCAATCTCAACAAAAGGATGGGCCCCAAACTCGCCGCCAATGCCGACCACGCAATAAGCACCAACGAAAACACGCCATGACCCGCGAAAATGGCAACTGCCGTCGCCAGCGCAGTGACACATAACGTTGCGGCTTTGGATGCAAGGTACGAAGAGCGCCATCGCGGCATCATGTCTTGAGTAACGGCCGCCGAACACGAGAGGATCTGTGAATCGGCGGTCGACATGGTGGCGGCAAAAATGGCGGCCAATACCATGCCCACCAACACCGATGGCAGTAAGCGCATGGCCAAGAGGGGCAACGATTGTTCCGCTTGCTGCGTCAATGCGAGGTCCATATCAGTGCCCATAACGGTCATCTGCGTGACGGGTTCAGCAAGCTCGGGCATCAACGCCCGGGTACAAAGACCAATCACTGCAGAAGCCAAGACAAACGGTACAAAGCTAGCCAGATATATTCGCCTTGTTTTTTGAAATTGGGCCGGTGATTTGAGCGCCATGCTGCGTATCAGAATATGTGGCGCTCCAATAGCGCCAAAGCCGCCCGCCACAAAGCCCAAGAAATAAAGTCCAAATCCAAAAGCAAGATTCGGCGGAAACAACAACGCCAAGGCCGGATCTTGCTGCCGAAGATTCTCGATCAAGGCGATCGGTCCGCCAATCTCGGTCATGGCCAGCACCAGAATCATGGCCAATCCCACCATCATCACCAGGGACTGGGCACAATCCGTCCAAATTGAGGCCCGCAAGCCTCCCGAAAAGCAGTACAAAACGACGATTACGGCACCCAACAAGATACCGACAACCATTTCCCATCCAAATAGAGAGTGTAGTGCCGTAGCACCCGCTTTCAATTGCGCGGCGGCATACACGCCCAAAAAGACAAACGTCAACAGGCCCGCAGCAAAAATCAGTAGCGGGTTTCTCTCGCTCGGAGAGGTTGATCCTAGCAGAGACGGCACCGATTTTGCCTCCACCCGTTCAGCGTGGATGCGTACCCGTTTATGAACAAAAAGCCAAACAAGTAGATCCCCAAGAATCCAGGCTACCGACAGCCAGATGGTATGCAAGCCAAATCGATAAGCAAAACCGACCAGACCAATAAATGCGTAGCCACTATTGTTTGTCGCCATAGACGAAAGCGCAGTGAGCCATGGATTCACAGACTGGCCCGCCAACAAATAGTCGGTGGAGGTTCGCTGGGCAACGCGCACACTTTGTATGCCGATCACCGCGAAAGCCCCCAAAAATGCGACAAAACTGACGATGGTCCAAAACAAGATTCCCCCCTGTGGCCAATTCAAGCGAATCCTAACATTAATTTGTACACAAAATAAATTTAACCTAGGAGAATACACAAATACTTATCCTGTACGCCGATCACATTCCAAGTTTAAGTGAAACAAAAACAGATATATAGAACAACATACGAGGTAGCCGGGTTGACGAATGTCACGCATCTTGCAATAATTTGCGTTCAAATTAATTTTGAGAGGTGACCATGAGTGATGGAGGTTGCGACGAATCTCATTGGATTGTCATGAAATATGGCGGGTCCAGTGTGGCCACGGTAGATGCTTGGCAAACGATTGCCCACGTCGTTACACAACGCGTCGCAGCGGGTCATTCAGTGATGCTGGTTTGTTCGGCCGTCAAGAGTGCCACCAACATGCTGCACGAGATGGTCCACGCTGCCAGGACGGGCAAAGAAACTACCCGCCATCTTTGTCGATTTGAGTCCCTTCATCGGCAGCTCGCAGATGAGCTGGGCCTATGCTTCGAAGATGTGTTGGGCATGGAACTGAAAGAGCTAGAACAGAGCCTGAAACAGTTGACAGCCCAACCTTGTGAATCTGACCTCGCCCCACGAATCATGGCAACCGGTGAATTCTGCAGCACAAAACTTGGATATGGGTTCCTACAAGGTCAATTGGAAGAGGTTGCGTGGCTGGACGCGCGCGACATATTGCGCGTTCGAGAAACGGATGCGTCCCCTCATCACGGGCTTGCCGTGGAATGTGATTACCAAAGGGACAACCAATTGATCGCTAATTTGTCGGCGCTTGCGCCTGTGGTCATGACACAGGGATACATTGCCGGGGACGTTGATGGCACAACGCGGCTGTTGGGTCGCGGTGGATCCGATACGTCGGCGGCTTATTTGGCGGCCAAACTCGGGGCTGCCTGCTTGGAAATCTGGACCGATGTACCTGGCGTGTTTACAGCCAATCCTAATTGGGTTCACGATGCCCGCCTGATCCGCCACCTGAGCTATCAAGAAGCCGAGTCCATGGCCAGGCTTGGCACAAAGGTTCTCCACCCGCGCAGTCTGGAGCCGGTTCGGAAAGCACAGATCCCTCTTCATATTCGATGGACCGAACAACCCCAGCTACAAGGCACTCTAATCGATGGCGATCCAACCACCAGAACATCGGCCACTGAAATACGAAGTGTTGCGGCGCGCGAGGACATGTTGCTGTTTCGCTCGAAGCCTGAAGAACAGATTGGGTCCTGGATCACGAAACTCGACGCTGCTATGGGCCATCCTGTCCAATGGGAATCCGTAAATTACTGTGAAGGCGGTTTGAGAGCTACTTTGGATCCCCAACTCCATGCCCTCGAGAAATGGGATACCCGGCAAAGAATGGACCGCGCAAACGATTTGGACCACGTGGTCCTTTTGGATGACGTTACCTCGGTCAGTTTGGTAGGCAAGGGACTTGACCGCCTGTACCATGAGATTGGACCGGCACTTTCGGTATTTGGTACCGAGCGCGTTCATCATGTGGACCACCATTGTGACGGAACGCGACTCACATGGGTGGTGGACGGACATGACACCGAGGAATTGGTGCGCGGTCTACATCGTATCTTGCTGGAAACTGCCGGAGAAACCGCGTCTCTCGGGCCGTCCTGGCGAGAACTGAAAACGACCGCGGATTATGGGGTGGCTGTTTGAACTTAGTTTCAGGCACGCTTCAAATGACCATGCGCCCACCTAGTCCTCAAGACGGACGTGAAGTCTGGCAACTGGTCAAACAATCGCCGGTCTTGGACCTCAATTCCACGTACCACTACATCCTGATGTGTGACTATTTCCGCGATTCATGCGTTCTAGCTCACCACGGGACTCAGTTGATAGGGGCCCTGATTGCATTCAAACATCCCCGCCAACGGGAGACTCTATTTGTCTGGCAGATTGTGGTGGACCCAGTAGCAAGAGGTCGTGGTTTGGCAGGACGCATGATTGATCTAGCCATCCAGCAAACCGGTTGTACATGGCTGGAAACCACCGTTTCGCCTTCAAATCACGCATCACGACACCTGTTTGAATCATGGGCTCAACACCATTCGGCCAAACTCACAGACGCCGAAGGTTACCCCGCAGCCTGGTTTAAGAGTACTCACGAACACGAACCTCTACTACGCATTGGACCTATTGCGACTCAGGCAAAGAAACAACAAGGAGCAGAAAAATGACAATTTTTGAACGGAGGGAATCTCAAGTACGCAGTTATTGCCGTACCTTTGATGCCGTGTTTGATCGAGCCATAGGGTCGACGATGTATGACGAGAACGGTCGTGCCTACATCGACTTTTTTGCAGGCGCTGGCAGCCTAAATTACGGACACAACCATCCCTTGCTCAAGCAAGCCCTGCTTGACTATCTAAACGGGGATCATGTGGTTCATACTCTTGACTTGTACACTCGAGCCAAGCGGACGTTCCTCGAGCGTTTTGAATCCGTGATTCTCAAACCACGCTGCATGGATTACCGCGTAATGTTCACCGGTCCCACAGGCACCAACGCGGTGGAAGCGGCCTTGAAACTGGCACGCAAAGTGACAGGGCGCAAAGGTGTGGTGGCATTCACAAACAGTTTCCATGGCATGACCTTGGGATCACTAGCCGTTACAGGGAACCGCATGAAAAGGGCGGGAGCCGGGCTCCCTCTGAATCATGCAGACTCTGCGCCTTTCGATGGCTATTTCGGTCAAGACGTGGATACGTTGGACCAATTACAACAAGTATTGGACGATGGTTCGGCCGGGTGGGACTTGCCCGCCGCATTCATTGTGGAGACCGTCCAAGGTGAGGGCGGTGTGAATGTAGCTCAGGACACCTGGTTACAACGACTGGCGCAGATCGCCAAGGACCGCGGCATTCTATTGATCGTTGACGATATCCAAGTAGGGTGTGGTCGTACCGGCCCCTTTTTCAGCTTTGAGTCGGCAGGCATTGAACCTGACCTGGTAACTCTGTCCAAGTCACTCAGCGGGTTCGGCTTACCAATGGCGATTACCCTAATCCGACCCGAGCTGGATATCTGGGAGCCGGGGGAACACAATGGCACATTTCGAGGCCATAACCCAGCGTTCGTGACGGCAGCCGCTAGCTTGGCATTTTGGGAGACGGATCAACTGTCTCAAAAGGTGACCACCGACGGCGCACATATTTCCGCTCGCTTGGACCAAATGATGGCCCAAAGCGACGGCCTCATTTCAGATGTACGGGGTAGGGGCATGATTTGGGGCATGGAGTTCAAAAAACCCGATTTGGCGGCAAACGTGTCTCGCATGGCGTTTGAACAAGGACTCATCATCGAAACGTCGGGCGCGGAAAGCCAAGTGTTGAAGCTATTGCCACCGCTAACCATAAACCGAGACACGCTGGATCTTGGCTTGCGAATCATTGAATCGTGCCTAGCGAGTCTCCTTGTGTCACCCATGCTCACAGCAAGCACCGGCGGTCACTCATGATTGTGAGGCACCTCAAGGATCTCCTGGGCACTCATCGGGATATCCAAACAAAAAACTGGGACAGTCGTCGTCTGCTGCTGGAAAAAGACGGCATGGGGTTCTCGATGCACGACACGCTGATTAAGGCGGGCAGCGAAACGCGTATGTGCTATCGACATCACTTGGAAGCAGTGTATTGCGTGACCGGCTCCGGTGAAATTGAGGACCTCGAATCAGGCGAGATCTACAGCATTGAAGCGGGCACCATGTACGCCCTAAACCAACACGAGTCTCATATCTTGCGCGGCTTTACCGACATGCGCATGGTCTGTGTGTTCAATCCCCCGGTCAAGGGTACAGAAGTGCACGACGAAACCGGAGCTTACCCCATCGAGGTGTCCACATGACCCTTGTTGAGACAACCTCAAGAGAAGACCTGTACCCGTCAAGGACCCCGCATTTGGTACCCGGTTGGCTGCGACGCCAAGAACCCACCGTTTACCCATCCGATTTTGAAGGCCCATTGTCAGACGGCCAACTTGCCTTCTACGACATTCATGGGTTCTTGTGTCTGGAAGACTGGTTGGACGACGCTTCGACCGAAGAGCTGAAACGAGAATCGGACAGATTAGGTTCATCAGCCCAAATCGACGGGGAACGGGTGGTAGGTGAGCCTGATCGCAACGTCATCCGATCCATCTTCGAACCTCATGCAACCAACCAGATCATCAACAAACTGACAAAACGCCCGGAACTAGCAGGCGCAGCCCGACAAATATTGGGTGATGAAGTCTACATTCACCAATCTCGCCTCAATTTCAAGCCGGGATTTGAAGGCAAAGCATTCGACTGGCACTCTGATTTTGAGACCTGGCACGTGGAAGATGGAATGCCCCGCATGCGCGCACTCAGTTGCGTGGTTTTGATACACGAGAACTTCATCCACAATGGACCGCTGATGATTGTACCTGGATCTCATCGCGTGTATTTGCAGTGTGGTGGCCAAACACCGGAAAATCACTACCGTCAGAGCCTGCAAAAACAACAATACGGCGTGCCGGATCGCACCCAGCTAAAGGAACTGATGAGTCAACACGGCATCCACACCATGCTTGGCAAGCCAGGAACCGTGATTTTGTTTGACTGCAATGCCATGCACGGATCTGCAGGAAACATCAGCCCCTTCCCGCGCAATAACCTTTTTGTTGTGTTTAATGCGGCTTCCAACGCATTGGTTGCGCCTTACTGCGGCCTGAAGCCTCGACCTGAACATATCGCAAGCCGCAGCTTCCAGACCCTCTGATGGCCTTACTCCAAAGCGCGTTGTGTCGCCTCATGTTCACTGAGGTCGATCTTGCCACTGGTGAGAATGGGGGCCGCGTCCAAGGATTCGGCATCCATCAAAGACGCCACTCGTTGAAGAACGGTCAAAATCTGTGACTGTTCCCACCCTTTCAGCCCTTCAAACGCCTTGACGAAATCATCCTGTAGCAGTGCGGGAGCCGCATTCAGATGTTCATGACCCAAAGGGGTTAAGGCGACTAATTTACGACGGCGGTCTTCATGATCTTGTGTCCGAACCACAAATTTTCGTTCGTGAAGGCGATTGAGCACACCGGTCACCGTGGCCGGGCTCAGTGATACCTTTCGGGCCAGGTCGCCAATCGTGATTTCTTTGTGGGCCGCAATCTCAGCCATAATCATGACCTGAGGTCCCGTTAAACTACATTGCTGCAACAAGTGTTTTGAATGCAGATCAATAGCACGCGTAATACGACGCAGGCAGCGAACCACTTCCGTCCTAATCTCTTGTGTGACCACGGACTGCGACCTCCATCCAGTCATGTTATCACGCGCCATCCAAACAGGCCTTTTAAGTGTCGACGCGTACGGCCAACAAAGTGCGAGCGTGAATATTGAAGACGTCCAATGATTGATACTTCGATTTGCCCCGTTGGGGACACTGCCGCTTGAGTTCAGGCCCGTGCCTGACCGTCACGCACTGTCTTCGGTGGTGACCTCGAACCTCATGTACATTGGCGAGCCCCTGGAAAATCTTCCACCCATAGCCTGAGCGAACCACCGATCCTTAACTGCAGCTAGCCAAATACGACGTTCCTCATTGAGATCGAACCCCAATCAAAACCTTCGCTGAAGAACACGGTGGTGTCCCTTGGGTCCGAAACACCATAGGCGTAGATCAATGGCAGCCAGTGTTCGGGCGTGGGATGGGCCAATCTTCCAACCTCGGAGTCAAGGGCGGCCAAAAGCGAATCGGTATCTCGCTGCATCAGCATCTCTTTCACCGACGCATCAAACGACACAGCCCAATCGGGTGTCTCATGGGACTGTGTTCTCATGCGGTGGAAGGCGTCGCCCAGGTTGTGGACGATATTGCCGCTGGCCAGAATCAGAACGCCCTCCTCGCGAAGGTCAGCTAGTTTTTGGGCTAGCTCGAAATGCTGTCGTGCACTCAAACGCCGATCGATACTGAGCTGGATGGTGGGGATACGCGCGTTTGGAGAGATCCAGCGCAACACACTCCATGTCCCGTGGTCCAAACCCCAATCAGTGTCAAGATCCACGGTTGAGGCACCGAGCAACGTTTCCACCCGGCTGGCCAGTTCAGGATGACCGGGCGCAGGATAGGAAACCTCATACAACGCAGGTGGGAACCCGCCAAAATCGTGGATCGTACGCGGATTGGGCTGAGCCGTCACCCGTGTGCCATCCACATACCAGTGTGCCGATATGGCCAAGATTGCATTCGGTTCACCCATGTGGCTGGAAAGCGCGGTGAAGCCTCTACTCCACGGATTGTCTTCAAGGGCATTCATCGGCGAACCATGCCCCACAAACATCACCGGCATTCGTTTGGGTTGCTTCGGATCATTCATCATTCACGAAGTATACGTTCCAAAACCCTCAATCGGCTAAGGCTAAAGAACAGGATGGGCGCTGCGAACGCCCACCCTTCGGACAAATACCACCTCGCTCACCCACACGGATGTATCTATTCTTGCTGTTCTTGATCCACCAAGACGATTTCAAGGTCAAAATCGGCCTCGCCGTCGGTCTCAATCCAAAACGATTGGAGCTCTACCGGCAAAGCGCTACAGTCCCCGGAAGCCAATTGCACCGAGATATTCGTACGTACACACCAAATCCACCTACCCGCGACCAGTTGGCGTATCTCCAAGGCGGGTGTCACCTTGGCCGAGGTGCTGTTGCAGTCGGGCCGCAAAACTGAAGCTTTTGCTCTGCTCGCCGAGCATGCAGATCGACTGGGCCAATGCTGTGGTCCGGACACACCAGGCAGCCGCCGCATCCAACAACTCACCTTAAAATAGAATACTTATGGTCTTGTGACAGGGATACACAGACTCGTAGTCTATGGCTTGCGCGGGCCTAGCTCCAAAGCAAGCAGTTTTTCCGTGTCGCGTAAATATAGATGGGTGCCCACCAAGGTGGGGACAGTCCACGATTTGGGTTTCAGGAGCACCTTTTCCGCCATGAGCTGGAAGCCCGCTTCGTCTATCCGAGCCATGGACAGTTTGCCTGTTTCATCCAGGATCAGGAAGCGATCATTGACCTTAATCATTTGCGCCACCGGGTAACCCCGTTCCCGCCACAATACTTGGCCCGTGCGGATGTTCAGCGCAGTCAACATGTCCCCGTTGCTCCCGTATACCACCTCGCCCTGGCGAATGACGTTTCCGTGCAGAATGTTGAATTGCCGCGTATGCATCACTTCCTCTACCGCGATCTGCTCGCCTTGGCGCTGGAGCCTGAGGGTTAGGCTACCGCCATCGCGCTGCGACGGCACGAACAGCAGACCGTCTTCGCCGAAGGAAGGTCGGGCTGCGTGGGTGTCGTGTTGGTTCACTTGTGGGTGGCGCCAGCGAATCTTGCCGCTCTCGGCGCCGATGCCAATCACTTCTCTCACTGACAGAAACACCCATTGCGGTTCGCCGTCCACATGGATCAAGGTGGGCGCACCATAGCTGATCTCGGCCTGTTCGCTCTGCCACAGCAGCTTGCCCGTGGCTGGGTCAAAGCCCACCATGGCGTGACGATTGCCGCCCAACATCACGATCAACATCCCTTTGTGCGTCACCATGGCATTGCTGTTGCCGGAGATGTGGGCTTTGCCCTCCAACTCGTCGATGAGGTTGTGTTTCCAGATGAGTCTTCCGCTGTGTTTCTCAAAGCAGTGGAGGCTGGAATCGAAGCTCATGGTGTACAGCCTGTCCCCGATCAAATGGGGCGGTGCATTGGGGCCGCGCCCAAAGCTGGGGCGTTGGCCTTCTCGTATGGAGGTGGCGTAACGGAACGTCCACCGCTCCGCCCCGTCCCGGGCATCCAGGGCGATGACCACATCCGCTTCAGATTCACGATAAAGGGTATAGAGCGTGCCGCCTTCGGCGAGGATGGCCGAATAACCGGCACCTAAGGGGCGCTGCCACAAGACCTGCGGCCCCTCTGGTGGCCACTCGTCGGCCAAGTCGGGCGCGGTCACCACAAAATCACCATTTGGCCCGCCCCAACGCGTCCAATCCTCATTGGCAAGAGTGCAAATGGTCGGAACCAAAAAACAAAAGAACATTGGAATCCCCTGATCAGCTATCCCCATCATACCTTTTCCCCGCCGGATCCAAAGTGTAGGTGAATAATGGCCCTGACAGGGCCAAACATGGCAGCCCTGGGCTGAGCCCTGGGTTTGGTATTCGATAGATCGCCAGCCCTGTAAGGCGGCCCTGGGATCGCCGATTAGCAATCGGCATCCTCAAGCACCCCTCCCTCAACTCGCCCAAAGAGCAACGCGAACCCCCGTCCGATCTCTTCGGCCCCTATGATGTCCGATCGGCCTCATCAGTCCCAGACCACAGCTACAACCCCAAAAAGGATCCCGAAAGGGATCACATCATATAGCACGGGGCGTTAGCCCCGGGGTCTGGCCCGAATCCATCCGAATCCCGGCAGGGACGACAAAGACTCCTAAAAAAAGCGACCAACCCCGAACCTGCCCGGAGGGCAGTCGTCCAAATCCCAGGGTGACGAGCAACACGAGGAACCCTGGGTAACATCACCATAACGACCAGCCCGTTAGGGCGACCCAGACAACTTCACCTAACGGGCGCACAGAGGCCGAAGGCCGACTGACCGGTGCGCATAACCGCATTGCAGGAAGCAGACCGAACAAGGGGTTTGGATCAATCGGATTGTTGGGTGTAAACTTCAAATTGCTAAAGGATACTTGATGACGGTTTCTCTCAAACAAATACAAGCGCAAGCACTTACCTTAGACGCTGAAGACAGGGCCAAATTGGTGGATGTCATGTTGCAGTCGCTGAGTGAGCCACGCCCCGAAATCAGTGAAGCTTGGTCAGAGGAAATTGAACGCCGAGTCGCGGCTTTTGACCGTGGAGAGATCGCAACTCGTCCAGCCGAAGATGTGTTTGCTGAGGCAAAACGAATCGGCAAGTGAGAAAGATTCGATTCCTAGAACCTGCTCAACGAGAGTTTCTTGACGAAGTCGTCTACTACAACCAACTCGAATCAGGGCTGGGTGATGCGTTTGCACAGGAAGTTGAACAGGCGGCTGTCAGAGCGCTGTCGTTCCCACATGCTGGTTCGAAGGCTTCAATGAATACAAAGCGTGTATTCGTGCACAGGTTCCCTTTCTGCATTGTTTACCGCGATGACGATGAAGGTATCGTCATATTCGCCGTCGCCCACCATTCGCGTCGACCCAACTATTGGGCTTCTCGACTGTAACGTTATCTCAAAGCCATTCCGCCTTGACTTAACAGATCTCCGACCCAGCTGACATTATTGCCTGTGCTAGACTCCCGCCTCTTATGGCTGGAGGAGATGCGTGATCCATTTAGTGGCAATGCTGATCGTATTGTTATGGGTGATAGCGTTCATCCGTATCTGGCTGTTTCGAACTCACTTCGCCCGTAAGCGCCCTCCGCCCGGACCTTCTTTGCGCCGTGTTTCTCGAAAGAAACCCCAATGGGTTTGTAACGAAATCATCCGACTCAAAGCGATGATGCCCCACGAGGGGTGTCGAACGATTGCAGCCGCCTTTAACGCCCGGTACACGAGAGATCGGGAGTCCGTGGGCAAGACATACGTGGCCGAAACCCTGAAACGACATGCCGCCCGAGTCTTGGAATTACGAAAAACGATAAAGCTCCGCAAGCGAGGCCCAAGCCCACGCAACCGGGTTTGGAGCATGGACATCACCTTTGTTTCAATTGACCTCAAGCCGATCCCAATACTCGGGATACTTGATCATGGGACCCGAGCCATATTGCACCTTCGACCCCTGGCAGACCGATCGACCATCGACATTCTTCGCATTTTGCTCTCCAACATTAAGCAATTCGGGCGGCCGGAATTTATGCGAACCGACAACGAACCGATTTTCAATTCCAAACTCATGCGACTCGCGCTCCGTTTCCTCGGTATCCGCAAACAGACCATAGACCCGTTCTGTCCCTGGCAGAATGGTCGCATAGAGCGAATCTTCAGAACCTTGAAGGAACGACTTTATCCCTGGTGGCAAAGTGTCGGCGTGCCGGAAGACGTGCAAGTGGATCTCGATGTGTTCAGAACCTGGTACAACCATGCGCGCGCACACCAGAGTTTGTCAGGGCTTACCCCTGCCATGGCATGGGCAGGAATAACCGGCCATCGCAAATGTCCGCGTTTCTTCCTAGCCTGGGATGGCTTACTAACGGGCTGGATCCCACCTCCGTGACACGAGTCGCCTTCAAGCAACCATCAAAACGGACCGGAATCGACGTGTCCGCATGGCGACCGCTCGTGGTATGCCTTCCATCATTCCAAAAACCCAAAAAACGCGCCAAAAGGAGGACACGACGCCCATTTTTCAATAAATCTAACGTCCGAATCGCGTCCTATTAGTTCATGAAGCGCTCAATCTATATCAAACAACGCGCAAAGGAAGGCAAAAACACGTCCCGGACACGCGGACGGTACACCGCGAGTACCACAGTGACGAATTTGGCAACCGGACTGGGTTTATTATCCCTGGTGAAAGATTAGGAATAATCGATAGTGATTATTCACATCTTGCCTCGCTCGTAGAAAAGATCACAAAAGCAAAACCACTTAAAGATCGTGTTGCTTTTGGCACTGTTGAAGATTTCTTACACGAATGGCTAGCTCAAAAATACAAAAATGAGACCCCAGCATCATTTTGCGACTTTTTGATTGAGGGGATCGCCCCTTTGATCAAGGAGCGTGAATTCATTGTGCCCATCCGTTACCTAAGGATACAGTCACCTTTTGACCTAGGAAGAATCACTTTCAAACCAATGACTCGCGAGCTACTGGATCTGTGGCATAAACCATTTATGCATGCCTGCGGTTCGGAAGCTGAACTCGGCGAGAAGATATTTTTGGAAAAATTCCGTTGCTACCAAGGCCACACGGCTGCGGTATTCCAAGCAGAAACAGATGCTAAGCTAGGAAAGGAAAGAGCCATTAAGGAAGCCTCAAAATCTGTCGCGATTTTGAGGGTTTTTTCACAGGCAGCACTTGACCACCGTATGTGGTCACATTGTGTACTTTGGGGAACAGGGCATTTAGACTCCGAAGTCACTATAGAGTTAGATGAAAGAGGCTACCCCCTTCCAACATCATCTATTGCAGGTATCCCACCAAGACCAGACCGTTTTTCTACTGTCCATATAGATAAATTGTCTAAATGGCTACAACATATCCATCCTTTTCTCTTATCCAGCTCCAAAAACAGTAACTTCTCAGAATGTGTCATTAATGCATTGAGGCTGTATTCTGAGAGCATCATTAAGAAACGAATACAGGACAAACTGGTCTATTTATTTGCAGCGTTGGAATCCATTTTTCTTCGAGGAGATAACGAGCCCATTATCCATAGCATATCGTTGCGAATCGCCCTTTTTTGTCGGCAAGAACCTTGAGGCTCGTAAAAAAATCAAACGATACATAGTCGAGTCATATGGCCTTAGGTCCGCGTTTGTGCATCATGGCAAAGAAAGAAAAGATGACAAAGTGCTGCTTGAGCTCATGCGAATTACGTTGTCAACCATGTTAGGTCTCATGGTGAACATTAGTCGTTTCGAATCTAAAGACAAATTTCTGGATTCATTGGATGATCACTTGTATTCATCTCGTACCGATAGCTAAGCGTGGTGTCTTTTTGTTGGGATCGTGACATCTGGGTGCCGAGGTTGGTGGCTGCTTTTTCCACGTCTGCTGGTTGTTGACTCAGCAGGCCACTCGACGATAAAAACTCACCCAGAACACGCGAACCGTAAACCTTCAAACGAGTTAACTGAATATTTGATCCTCAAACACCTGAAGAAGTTTGGCGCCCTTTACGTCATCGCCATCCTCATATGCCTCTAACGACTCTTCCAACAATCCTTCCAGGTGTGCCAGAACAGCCTCATCAGAGATCTTCGTTCTCACGAATTCTACACCCCTTCGCATCTCTACAAACGCTTTGTTCAGTGACATTTGTTCATCTGGGCCCAGATAGTCCTCTTCAGGAAATGCATCTGGAGCGTAGACAATTACATAAGAAATGAACTCTTGAAGGTGTACCAAGCTCCTGACCCATGGTTTAGTCGACATACCCCAAACCCATAGCGTCTTCTGTTTCTTTCAACAGATTCATGATCGAATCCGATGAATAGTCCAGCGGTTTAGGCGCAAGCGCAACTATAACGAACCCGTCAGAATTCTCTGTCTCAACAAATCGCTCTCTTGAAGACCAAAGACCTTTGAACTGACTATCGTCTGTGCGTAACCCAAAAATCCAATCGATACACGTAAGGCTCTTCTTGCCGTGCAGCCTCTTGAATTGCTGATATCTGTGTTCCGCGATTTCGGGTGGCAGTCGGCGAGGCTCTACCAGTACGCATACGGCTGATGCGCCTACACAAAGTGGATGCAATAGGCCAATAACGGATCTCACAGATTCGAATACAAAGCTATTTTTCTTTTTCTTGTCGGCTGTTCCAACATTGAAATTGAATTCTATGGTACCCGGCAAGCCACCTGGATTAAGAATGGGCCAAGTTACTTTTCCTTTCAACTGACCCGAATCTCGGACTAATAGCCAAGTGACCTCGCCTGAAAATTCATAATCGGGAAATCGACGAATAAGCATTTCCCAATTTTCGGGAGAGTTTTCCAATTGCTGTCCATCACACATCAAATGTGCCTTAAAACCAAGTGGTTCTGCGGCTAATGAAAAGGCGTCGCAAAGATTTCTTGCTACCGGTTCGCCTTTAAACCAAATCGTCGCCTGCATACTCGTCATTCGAACACCTCTACGTCAATTCCGCTGATGCCCTTCCGCCTGAAAAAGGCTTCTGCCCGTAGTCGCTGAGCATGCGAGGGCACGCGCCAAACAACCCCAACTCCGTGCTCTTGAGCCGCCATCATTTGGCGTTGAGCTTGGTTTACGCTTTTACGGGTTGTCCGAACACTCTTCTTAACATCGACTAGTCGGTTGGACACCGCGTCAAAATCGTCAAAATCGATGTATTGGCGCCCTCGAGGTCTTGGATTACTGTAATTAACTCGATAGGTTTCACCAACGCGATTTGGCACCAGCCTTGCCTGATAGTCTGCCCCAGTACCCAGACTCTCATTCTTCTTTACCCAGGAACCAGGACCCTTTTTCGAGGGATCTGGAGCAGAAGATCGTAAGTGTTCAGCCTCATTTTGGGCGTATTTTTTGAAGTTGGATTCGCGGTTGATGCGACGGGTGTTTTCCAGGCGGGCGTGGGCTTTTTCGCGGTTGGCGTAGCGGCTGAACTTGGAGGTGTCGCGCGCTTGCTTTGATTCTTTGAGCGCCTGCAACACACGTTCGCGAACCTGGGGTGGTTTGGGGGACGCCGTCACCTGTTTCCCACTCGCATTGGTGGTGGTGCGACTCTCTTTGATAACTTTGGTGTTGCCCGTAGGCGGTTTCCCCGACGAGCTATGACTCACCGAGCTTTGTGAACTGGGTTTCCCGGCACCAATCGCCTTGGAGAAGACCCAACCCAATGCAGCACCTGCCGCCGCACTGGTTGCATAAGTCTCAGGTGAAGAGAACCCATCCTGCTCTCCGTAACCCATGCGCACCACATCGTTGGTGAAGGTGGAGGTAATCCCCAAGGCCGCGCCGGATGCTACAACCCCTCGCGTGCCTGTGCCCAGAATCGTTGTGAGCTGGCCACCTGTAGCGACATTGGCCAAGACGGCTACCGTACCCACACCAACGTCGCGGGTCAGTTTCAGTCCGAGCTCTATGCCATCGATCTTTCCGTCTCGGTAGTCGTCAATGGACTCCTCGACGCGATTGGCACTGCCAAACGTCAGGCCATCGAAGAACTCGTAGACACTCAACAAGCCAATCAAGCCAACGGCCTTGGCCTTTTGGCCAAACGACTCCTCTTCCATGGCCAGCCGTTCCAACTCGTCCTGGTAGTGCTGACGTGTCGTCGTGCCCGTTGGGTCGTAGAACGTCAGCGGGTTGGCGTTGGCGTAGAGGTAGCGGTGGAGGCTGGGTGGGGTGTCGTGGCTGCCCAGCTCGGGGTCCTGACCCAGGAAGATGCCCAGATCCTGATCGTAGTAGCGGGCTTTGGCGCACTAGGGAGTTTCACCCTCGCGCAAGGGGCTTATCCCCTTTAATGCGTGTCGCTTATGAGTAGGGCCCTAAATCGAGGTTTTGAGATAACCCCTGATGTGCGTTTTGGAACTGTCAATCAACACCGGAATGGATGGCCCATTCTACCCTGGCTTTTTCTTTTTAGCGGCTTGTTTTCAGTTGTTGCCTGATGGGGCAATGGCTTGCCATTGACCCTTAGGTGAGGTTCCGTGGAGTGGAGGCCGCAGCGTCCAGCGTTCCTGGAAATGCAAGACCCTGTGCCGCAGTGAAACGGAGGCGCAGGGTTTGCGATGAAGCCAACGCTTGACGTTGCGGCCGGAACGCAGTACCCGTCGCTGGGATTACAGCGAGCATTTACCTTTAGCTGCTAAAGGGCAGCAGCTAAATAATAAAGATAAGGATTGCGGCCGAAGGCGTTTTTAGGGAGCGGCAGCGGACGGGTGTGGTGGCCCAGCGAGCCCGCAGCGGAAGCCGCCAGGCTGCAGCCGGGCGAATGGGACGCCACGGGTGGGCCTTCACAGAGTTGCGACGGGGATTGAGGCCCGAGCTTGCGAGGCAGCCGAAAGCCCCCGACGCATACCCCTAAAGCCCACCGGCGCACCATGCCCCAGCCATGGTAGCCAGCGAGACGTGCTGCAGATTACACACAGCGAACGTCCGATAATCGCCGCGTTATGTGAATGTGACGCCCAGCGCATATTCGGGAACCCAACGAGACGGAGAGTTTGAGGGACATATCACGTGGAAATGGCTCTATACCTCACTTCTCGCTTTCGGTTTTGAAGAAGCCATACCGATAGTCGCCCATTATCGTCCGGTCCGCCTAAGGTTTTGCCTTTTACCGGATATCTGTCAGTGAAAATCTAGGGTTGGCGATTGTTAACGCTACGCGTATCGCCCTTTGGTTTGCTCATATGAACACTTCGGCCCATTTTTGGTCCAAATAGGCGCAAAAGGGCTTGAAAATGAACGCACTCATCCCACGCTATGCGTTTGATTTAGATTTTGAACCGCATTTTTACTGACAGGAGTGTGGTCCCGCTCGCATGTGCGTGTTGCATAAGCCTGATCCCAATCTGAAAGGCTGGTTACAGCCCGGTGACTGCAACTTGAAGCGTTGGATGACTGCGCGACAGTAGGACTCGGATCCAAGTGCTAGGCTCTGCCAGGCCCATTCGGTTCGACGAAAAA
>JAGQSC010000045.1 GCA_020439745.1 Acidobacteriota bacterium
ATCGCAATCTGAGCCGCCACAAGCTTGCGTGGGTCAATGAAACCGGCCGGTCCAGTTTCGTGGACAGCGTCAAGCCCTACAGGGAACTGGATGCACATATTGGGTGGGAGCTGATGGGCAGGATAGCGGCTGAATTCAGCACCAAGCTGTTGCCCAACCGTTGCATTCGCTTCGACATAATCTGGCTGCCCAACGATAACGCCACCAGTAGGGAAATGAAATCGAATACCACTGCGCTGCTCAATTTCACGATATTTCGCAATAGATTGCTGGGCTAGCTTTCCCCATAGATAGGTCTTGTCCGTCACACGCGTAATCCGCCCGCTGTCATAGTGGCTGGAAAACACGCCGTCATGCGTCTGCCACTGTTCCGGTTCAGATGGCCCGACCAGCGCCACATTATCTGACCAGCTACTCAAGTAACGCGCCGCCGCCGCGCCCATCATGCCTTTGCCAATCACCAGGTACTCAAACAATGTTTCACCTCTGTCCTCTAAGCCACATCGATAATCCCATTCACATGAAGGGTTCCCTAATCGGAAGCGTTGCCACTTTATCCTGAAACACCTCAACCCTGACGTATTGTAAGCGACCTTTCAGGAACATCAATCTGTCTTTTCAGGGTATCCAGACTTGTTAGGCACCCCCTTCCTCAAATGCCAGCGGTAACTTCTTTGGTCGGCCAATAGTTCCAAATCGTCGACTGAGTAAGGTGGGGAAGCGTCCGGCCGGATCTTTGTCAACTACTTCAGCGTGGTGCCAAAGCCATCTGGACCAACCAGATCGCCACTGTAGATCATGTCAGCGCTGGAAAAGCGCCGCCGCCTGCTGTTCTCAGGGCCACAAGCTGCCCATTTTATCGATGGCTGCGACCAGACGCTGTTTTTGCGACGTGAATGACCTCAGATCGTCGCAGGCCTATTCTCCACACCACACTTTGCTAGGCGGCACCATTCGGACCCCGTGGCTGAATGCGCCCAAAAACTCGTAATAGCTTCACCCTCCATCCTCTAACGCGCGAAGGCCCAGGCGATCATGCGTGGAAGTTCGGCACGCCACATCTCTTGATCATGTCCGGCATCCCGTTCTTTCAAGACGACTTTCTTGCCCTTTTTACGTAACGCAATGGCCCAGCGCAGTGCATTTTCGAGAAAGAATGGCTCCTGGGTTCCAGCTACGAGATAGGTTGGAGGCATCACGCTGGTTATCTCGTCCGTCGGCCTAAATCCTGCGCCGGGTGAAGCTGAGAGGATCGCCCCGAAAACATCGGGGTGACGGGCCCCGAGCGCGAGAGCCAGCTCACCACCTGCCGAAACACCGCATACAGCTGTATGTTCGCGAGTTAGTTTTAGCCCAAACCTTGAACTAACCCAGGAGCGCACATCGTTCATCAGGAACTCTTCATGCGCTTTGAATCTTGACGGGTCAAATTTGGGTGAGTACTCATGTAATCTAAGCGTTTCATCGGCAAGTCGATGTACTCCGACAATCATCGTTGCAGGTAGAGGCTGGGTCTTAAGATCGTGGCCCCAATGCGGGATTAACTGGCCATCACCGCAAAAAATAACGGCTTGTACCGGGCGTGTCGGCACATAAACGGTCACCTGCCGGCCGCCGTCATAAGAGAACGTCTCAATGATTAGTTCACCCATATTTTGTCACCAATGGCAGAGATTTTAGGTCTGGTTATCGGTAAGTGTGTGCGGGCCTCGCGCCAGGTGCGTAAATCGAAATCAAGCGCAAGGATCCATACCGCGCATAGTTAGGGGTCAAACCGACTGTTCTAGATATATTCAATGTGATTTAGGAAATCTTCTGGCGAGTAAACGAAACAGATCAATTCTAGCTTTTTGACCCAGTCTCCCAGCGTGTGGTTATCCAGTACGCCAAATACGATTCCTGTGTGGTCAGCACCATCTGCCGCCAACCGCAAAAAATCGACATCACTGGTCACGAGCACTCGGCCCAAGATCGTAGCTCGCTCGAGATGGCTGACGTCGGAATCACCAAGTCTACCCAGGTCACGCACACAAACAGCATCGATTCCTCGAAGTTTTAATTGTTCTGCGATTTTTGGACTCAGATTTTCATCCAAATAGAGGCGTGTGACGGCTTCCAACTCGCTGGTCCTTCATTCTCTGAGCTAACTGGCGACGCTCATGAATTGAAGCATCAATGGCTTGTTTGTTCTCGTAATAGTAGGCCAGAGCAGCGTAGACCTGTGCCAGGGACAAATCATAATCCGCAGCAATTTCATCAGGCTCCAACCCATGGACAATCTTGGCAACGACGACGACAGATACCTCAATCGAGGTGCCGGCAATGCAAGGTCGCCCCTTGCGAATAGTGGGGTCGACAGAAATTAGATTGATGCTCTGGATTGTTGATTCCATGGATAGTCTCATCTCACCGATCTACCAATGTCGGTTGTGAAGAGCAGTATAGCACAGGCTGCATATGGATGAAGGCGCTAATTCTGGTTTGGTGGCCAAAGACGATCTGAGAATCTGCTTCAAGCTTTGGCAAGAGACCGATCTCGACCGCGCCCCTAACGGTAAGGCTAACTATTTTTTTCAATCGACGATCGCGAACCACC
>JAGQSC010000046.1 GCA_020439745.1 Acidobacteriota bacterium
ACGAGAAAGGATTGGAAGTCCCAGGAGCGTTCGTAGGCGTTCCAGTCTACCTCATGCGAACTAACGATGGTTCTGACTCGCGCACGAACCTCCATTGTGTCCAGCTTCTTAACGACCGGTAGGTTTGCGATATTTCCGGCTTGGAAGTTTACTGTTGGGTTTAAGGCAGACAGGCTTGCCTTTGTGACCTTTGAGTTCAGAGTTGCCAAAACAAATAACTCACTCACGCCATTTGGGAAGCAAGCCGACCCACCTGCATCAAACAGCTCCCCACCCTCACTAAGCCTAGCGGAAAAGTCTGACGACGTTACCGCCCCCCAATTGACGTTCGCGTTGAAGATGTACTCAAGATTGAAGTTTGTAGCCCACACGCGATTTTCTGTAGGGTGATTTGCGGTTTGCAGTTCTCGACCATCATCTAACCAATTCACGACATCAAATTTGTTCCCGAACCATTTTCTATAACCCCCTCCCTTTAAGTAAGAAAACCACTTTCGCCCCGAACCCTTAGCCGAGGTTCGGTCTGAGAATTGATCAAACCCAGAGTTTCCTGATGAGACCTCATGCCAGGCTCTGACGTACATATAGTTACGTGCCGTAACCATTCCCTTTCTAGTTGGTGCAACAAGTTCGAGACGCGGATTCTGTTGGAAAACCTCCAGCAATTTCTTGCTCACCCAAAAAGCGATTGGAACGCTGGGGATTTTCTCAAAATCATCAGGTTTAGTTTGGTAAAGCCAACCGCAGTCAGGATCGTTGATAGCTTCGAGGGTCTTTACAGGTTGAACGTCTGCGCCATAAAAATCTGTTAGTTTAATGAAGGTCCCGCAGAAGCCCTTGATATGTGATTTCCTAATTACATAGCTGCATATTGTGACGTGGGCCGAAGCCCAAAAAGCATTGAACTCAGGTTGAACTAGTGTGGTTATAGTCTCTTGGTGAATAAGCCGACGACGGAGGTATTCAAAACTTGAGATAAACATCCAAACTTGTGGTGTCATGAAGCCCAAACGACCATTCGCCTTACTGAAAGCAAGATCTCTATCAATGAAGGCCGAGAAGACATCCCTATCGTAGCCGTCGTAGTTGTCTTTCAAGTATTTCTTGAGGACTGGCACGTGGAACTTGCTGCCAATATACGGCGGATTCGCCACCACTACGTCGTACTGCACCGCCAACACCTCGGCCTGCCGCACCAATGGCCCCAATCGATTGATCGCCTCCGACACAAAGAGATCCTGGCTGGTCGCCTCGCTCAATTGCTTCAATACCGGCACCTTCTTCGCCAGCCCCTCCGGCACCTGAATCAACGACCCAAAGGTTGTCGCGTGCTCAAACAGCCGCTTCAGCTCAGTGAGGTCCCCCGGCTGCAGCCCGTAATCGGCCAGTTGTACGCCCTGGGCCAGCCGCTCGGCATCGAAACCCGTGCTATCCACAAGCGCCATCACATTGAGGTTCACTCCCCGCTCAAATAGCCGCCGGTCATCCGCCCGTCCCTTCATC
>JAGQSC010000047.1 GCA_020439745.1 Acidobacteriota bacterium
CAATGGTCATCACATATTCGTTGGGCACATAAAACGTGGATAGTTTTCGATCGGGACGTCCCTGCTCGTCATGAAAAAAATCAAACGCCATGATGCCGAATTTTCCCCGTTCAGGCATGAACTGAATAAGGTCTTTCAAGCGGGCAAGGTACTGGGTGTCGGCCTGCTGTTCGTCGGTAATCAACGCTGCACTCTTATAGATTTCAAACTGGGAAAAATGAATCAGCCCATGCCAAGGGGACTGCCATTCCTCATTGACAAAGGTTCCATTGATGTCCTCGTTCATGCCCAACATATGAACGTGATAGTCGCGAAGTGCGTCACCCTGTATGCCCTCGAATGCCTGTTCGACCAGCGAGCGAGCCCCGGCGCTAATCTCTTTTTCCAAATCCTTCGGCTCATGATCGAAGGCGCCACCCAAAAGATCGCACGAAACACAGAAGGCGCTTACGGCAAACAGTATTGCCCGGAGAAAATATGTCGATGTCGTTCTCATATGCTTGTGTGGAATCATGTTGAGTGCATCTGGTTTGTAGTCACGGTTTCAATCTCACTGACAGACGATATTTGGTATCTAACGGAAGTTTTTAGGAAATCCACAAACAATTACCTCAAACAAAGAACACACATTCTACGTTGGCTTCCTTTTAGAGAAAAGGGGAGGGATGGATTTGCCTTGTGAATCTTTCGGGAAGGCAGAGTGGTAACTGTGCATTCCGTTCCAACCCTATCGTAAAAAATGTTTCGGCGAAATATTCTTTCCCGCTTTTTGGGGGTATTTCTGAAGGCTTGGTTTACAAACTTTATACCTTGACTAATTGTCAGAATTAACTAAGAATCTTCCCAACTTTCTGCTTATGTAACAATTTCATTGTAGGGTAGCGGTGTTGTGTGGAAGGAGGATTGATGACTACTCCCACGAAATCGGAAACATGGCCGTCCCTGCCTCTCGAGGAGTGGAAGGATACCTATGCAACCTTGCATATGTGGACGCAGATTGTCGGCAAGGTTCGCCTCACCCAGAGCCCCTGGATCAATCATTCCTGGCATGTCACGCTCTATGTGACCACGAGAGGCCTGACCACATCCCCTATCCCCTATGGAGACCGCACGTTCCAAATCGATTTCGATTTTATCGACCATCAGGTGATTGTGCAGACGAGTGATGGCCTCCACGGTCGGATTCCACTTCAACCGCAGTCGGTTGCCAAATTCTATGTCTCTCTCATGGCTGAGTTAAGAAAGCTGGATGTGCCGGTACATATCCACCGCGTGCCGAATGAAGTCTCTGATCCAATTCCCTTTGATGAGGATGAAACGCATCGAGCCTACGATGCCGCCTATGCCAGCCGGTTTTGGCAAGTCCTGGTACAGGCCCATCGAGTCTTTGCAACGTTCCGTGCACACTTTATCGGTAAATGCAGCCCCGTGCATTTTTTCTGGGGTGCTCCGGATCTGGCCGTTACCAGACTTTCGGGGCGCCCGGCGCCGAAACATCCCGGCGGGATTCCCCATTTGCCGGATTGGGTCACGCGGGAAGCCTGCTCGGAGGAAGTCAGTAGTTGCGGGTTCTGGCCCGGAGGAGGGCCGATTCCCTATGCGGCGTTCTATTCCTATGCCTATCCGGCCCAGCCGGACTTCTCCGCAGCATCCGTAAAACCGGATGGGGCGTTCTATAGTAACGATCTGCATGAATTTATTCTTCCCTACGATATTGTCAGGGAGGCAACATCGCCGGACGATACCCTTCTTGAATTCCTGCAAACGACCTATGAAGCAGCAGCCAATTTGGCAAAGTGGGATCGCGCCTCTTTGGAACGAAGGAGCGACCCCAAAATTACAAGGGCATAAGAGTCTGGCTGCAATTGGTGAGTGGGCGACCTTCGGTTTCTATTTGTTTGATGGGAAGGTCATCCAACAAACAGCCTAGCCAGCCTCTGGGTATGAAGGACAATGATGTCTTCAATTGCTGATACCCGTTGCTGGATTGTTGGTGGTGGTCCGGCCGGGATAATGCTCGGATATTTGCTGGCCCGGTCCGGGGTTTCCGTCGTCATTCTGGAAAAGCATGCCGATTTTCTGCGTGACTTTCGCGGCGATACCGTGCATCCATCGACGCTTCAGATCCTTAATGAAGTCGGTTTGCTGAAAAAATTTGATCGACTGCCTCAACGCAAAGTCGATCATTTGAGTGTGAGCATCCGGGGACGGTTGCAACAGGTGATTGACTTTCGTGGACTGAAGCCATTTGCCTACTTGTCATTGGTTCCGCAATGGGATTTTCTTGATTTATTGGCCAATGAAGGCCAAAGGTACCCGCACTTCGATTTGCGCATGCGACACGAGGCCATTGGGCTGATTGAAAAAGAGGGATGCGTGGCCGGTGTCCGTGTGCGCTCGCCCGAGGGCGAGGTGTCGGTCCTGGCAGATCTGATCGTCGCCTGTGATGGCCGTCATTCGACTTTGCGCGAAGCTGCTGACATGCCAAGGCGGGACTATGGAGCGCCAATGGATGTGCTGTGGTTTCGTGTGCCACGAAAGCATAGCGATCCGGAAGATACCTTCGCTATCGTGGACTCCGGCCATATGATGGTGCTGCTCAATCGGACCGATTATTGGCAGGCTGCTTATGTGGTGCCAAAGGGTAGTGATGAAACACTGCGGGCCCAACCGGTCGAGCCCCTACGCAATTCGGTTGCCAAGCTGGCACCTTTTCTGAAGAACTCTGTCCGAGCTTTGGCCACCTGGGATGAGGTGAAAACATTGGTTGTGCGGGTCGATCGCCTGGAACGGTGGTACCGGCCGGGTCTGCTGCTGATCGGAGATGCCGCGCACGCGATGTCACCTATCGGGGGTGTCGGAATCAATTTGGCCATTCAAGACGCCGTCGCCGCTACGAATGCTCTCGCTTCGAACCTACGGAACGGAAACCCGATACAAGAAACACTGTTGTGCGAGGTACAGCAACGCCGTCTGTTACCGACCAAAATCATCCAGGCTCTGCAGGTGCAAGCTCAGAATCGTCTAATCTCCAATGCCCTGGAGAGATCGGGAGACTCACCGGAATTTCCGGCGATTTTTCGATGGCTGTTACGATTCCGTCCCGTACGAAATATCCCCGCCCGTTTGATCGGCTATGGGATTCGCTGTGAGCATGTGCGCACGAACGAATGCCTTCCGAAAACCTGACCTGTTTTCGAAGACCACTGTTGTCCGCTCTCTTGGATGTACCTTGGAGAGGATAGAACGGTGGTGCATCATTTCCTCCAATTGAAATACGCAACGGACTGAAGGGTTATATAAATACATGGGATTAATTCCTTTGGGGTAGTCACATTTAAACCAACTGCTAAACCAACTGCCTCAGGATCTTGACTTGTGCCTTGACTAATTTCATGAAATAACCAAGAATCGGCCCACCGTCATTGTCAAACGGATGCCGGCTCATATGGCCTAATAGACGGATTTATTGTCCAGCTTTTGGCGGTCGATCTTCATCTGTCCGGTTCCGCTGAAGGCTGGCTTTGCCTGGCCTTCAGCTTATGTGGTAGCCAACGTTCCTAATTATTCTGGTTTAGTGAGGGGTAACAGATTATTCTCATGAAATACCGGGAGTGTGCACAGGAGATTGCGAATCAGGCCGGGTGAAAATTTAGGGTGATTGTGTTGGAGCCTGACGTTGCATTCAGCCTTGGCAGAAGTCATGTAGGCTCGGGAGAGTAGAGTCTCATCGGGGTAGATCATTGCCGGATAGTACGAACCAACAGCTTACAAGCTAACAGGACAGCAATGAACGAAAAGCCAGGCGACGTTCGCATTGAAACCGACTCCTTTGGTTCGATTCCCGTGTCGGCTGACAAATATTGGGGTGCACAGACTCAACGTTCCTTGAAAAATTTTCAAATAGGCCAGGAGCGTTTGCCTCGCCCTCTAATCCGGGCGTTGGGTATCGTCAAGCGTTGCGCGGCCCTATCCAATGTCACCCTGAGCACCATTAATGAAACAACCGGCAAGGCTATTGCTGATGCGGCACAGGATGTTATCGACGGCAAGTTGGACGATCATTTTCCCCTTGTGATCTGGCAAACCGGTTCCGGCACGCAGTCCAACATGAATGCCAATGAGGTGATCGCCAATCTGGCCATCGAACGTCTGGGCGGGACGCTGGGATCAAAAACGCCCGTCCATCCGAATGATCACTGCAACTGCAGCCAGTCTTCCAATGATGCCTTCCCACCGGCGATGCATATCGCGACGGTTGAGCAACTGCACCATGTTCTGATTCCATCCTTGGCACATCTGCACCAAGTCTTGTTGGAGAAGTCGCAAGCCTGGGAAGGCATTATCAAAATCGGACGAACCCATTTGCAGGACGCCACTCCTCTCACGTTGGGTCAGGAATTTTCAGGATATGCAGCTCAGGTGCAATTGGGGATCGATCGGATTCATGATGGTTTTAAACGGCTGTATCCCCTTGCGCAAGGCGGTACGGCTGTGGGTACGGGATTGAACGCAAAGCCCGGGTTTGGAGAGAAGTTTGCTGAAGAAGTTGCGAGGTATACGGGGCTACCCTTTCTGTCGGCTTCCAATAAGTTCGAAGCGTTGGCCACGCATGATGCCATGGTGGAAATCTCCGGTGTGCTCAATGTTCTTGCCGTGAGTCTGAATAAAATTGCCAATGATATTCGCCTGTTAAGTTCGGGTCCGCGCTCCGGTCTTGGAGAACTCTCCCTGCCGGAAAATGAACCGGGCTCTTCCATCATGCCGGGAAAGGTGAATCCCACTCAATGTGAAGCCATGACCATGGTTTGTGCGCAGGTTATCGGGAATCACACGACCATCACGATTGCTGGCGCACAGGGGCACCTTGAACTCAATGCGTTCAAGCCCGTCATTGCATACAATGTGCTTCAGTCCATTCAGCTCATTGGCGATGCCGTAAGGAGTCTCACCGA
>JAGQSC010000048.1 GCA_020439745.1 Acidobacteriota bacterium
ATCCAGGCCAGATTGATCTCTTGTTGCACCTGGCGTAGGTCTGGTCCAATGGGAGCAAAAGCAAATCCAAATTTCCGCGCCCATGCCTCAAAATGAGGCGCGAAAGCCAGGATCGGTTCATGACCGCGTTGCCGCAAAGCCACGGCCAACGCTAGAAACGGTTGAAAATCACCGGTTGTGCCAAAATTAGTCAGTACGATGCGCATAAAACTCTTAAGACAGGTGGCGACGTTCGCGGCGTGCTCTCGTTTCTTCTTGAACTTTGCGCCGCTGTGCCAGACGGGTGGCCCGTTCCTCTTGACGTGCCGCCGATTTTTCCTCATGTTGCTCTGTAAGGGCTTCAGCTTGCTTCAGGGCTAGGGCTAAGGAACGGACGGACAGCCCTTCGTATAGAGATGTAACGGGGATCTCTGTTTGTAATACCTTCTTGAGCTGCGAAACGGTTTGTATAGCGAGAAGTGAATCGCCACCTAGTTCGAAAAAGTTGTCCAGAACGCCAATGGGGGCAACCCCTAACGCTTCTTGCCACACCGTTACAATCATCTTTTCCTGATCATCATCAGGGGGAACATAGAGAGTGGAGAGTTGATCCGGGCGAGGGTGGAATGTGGTTCTGGCCGGATCGTTTCCATGAGGTATTTCTTTGTGAGCAGCTTCGCGGCCGCGAGCCAAACGTTGGTTTAGGTCAATCGTCGAAACAACAATCTGTTCGACACCACCCAGCGCCAAAATTTGTTCGAAACAGGCTACTGCTTCTTCGGGTGCGAGAGCATTTCGCGACCAATCGGCACTGACAGCGGCTACTTGGGTGTTTTTCCAGGCATCCCAATTGACACTCGTCCATATACCCCCTCGCAATTGGTTCTGCTGACGGGCAAATGCATCTACGAAATTGTTCGCGGCCGCGTAAGCCACCATCCCTACGCCACCCATAACAGATGAGAGGGATGAATTGAGTAAACAAAAATCAAGCGGCTGATCAGCCAGAACCTGCGTTATATGGACCAGTCCATGCACTTTAGGTTCAAATTGCCAATCACTTTCTTGGATGCCGGTATCGGCTATCAACCGAAAAGAACGTTCTCCCAAGACGCGGGCATTGTGGATGAAGCCTTGGATCGGGCCGAACCGATCCACCCCATGAGTCACAGCATCTTGTATCTGTGGGGCATCCGTATAATCAACCCCCAACACGAGCAATTCTGCACCAACCTTCATTAGCTGGCGCGCCTGGTTGATCTTGACTGATGTGTCGTTGGTTTCCCCATGCGTAGTCAACCAATCATCCCATGCATCAGGGGCAGGGAATGAACCTTCTTCAAGCAGTACAAGACAAGCTTGAAAAGTCTGCGCCAGATAATGGGCGATTTCGGTGCCCATTTCTAAGAGGCCACCCGTCATGAGATAAACACCACGTTGCTGTAATGGAAGTGGGTTTGTGACAGGTGTGGTGATAGGTTGATAACTCTGTCGCCAGCATTGGTTACCCCGAAAAGCTAAGGGCATGGGTGATGGGGTGTTTGTCGCGGCCGCAAGAAT
>JAGQSC010000049.1 GCA_020439745.1 Acidobacteriota bacterium
AGCCAAATCCGCCAACCGGCATCCAGTGGCCAGTAAAGTCATTGTGCTGGTCAGACTCAAGTTCAAGAAACGCCGCTTCAAGGTCGCCAGGGTGAAGCTGCGTTAAGTGCCAGCCGTCTCGTTCCGATTCGTGCGCAACTCGTACACCACTATCAAGGGCTCGTTGTCTTGCGGCCAGTTGGGTTTCTCGACTATCGGCTTGTGTGATCACCATATAGCCACCATCGCCTTTGCGTCTGCTCAGATATCGGCCGGCCGCAGTGTTCTCTTTAACCGGCGCAACAACCTCTAAGAAGTTCCGACCAATCGGCATCAGCGAGTTTTCTAATCCGAAAGCGGCAACACCTGCATCTACATAGCAAACGTGGATACCTAAGATTGAGGTTAAGTCTTCAATCACAGGCTGAAGCTGTGCGGCGACAAGACAAATCTGACGAAGCTGAATAGTCATTCGTTACACTTCAATTTTAGAAAAATTGGCGGCGCGCTTTTCAACAAACGATGCGACACCTTCTTTGAAGTCGTCGTGCTTTAAACTTTCATCCATCCACCTGGTGGATTCGTTCATCGCCTCGCCAAGTTCACGATTGAGGTGTTTGTAGACCTGGCGTTTCATCATCATGATGGAATTTGGTGCAGAGGTACCCGCTATGTCGCGCAGATATTGTTGGGCTTCGCTACAGCAAGTGCCCGCCTCACAAAGCCGATTGGCATATCCCATGCGATAAGCTTCTTCACCATCAATGCGCCTCGAACTCCAATACATATCCAGTGCATTAGACGGGCCCACAATGCGGGGTAACATCCAGCTAGTGCCATGTTCCGCAATCAGTCCGCGAGGACCAAACGAGGTCACCAGTTTGGCGGTGCGGTCCATAAAGCGCATATCGCAGAAGGTCGCGTAACTAAAGCCAAGACCGGCAGCGGCGCCATTAATCGCAGCGATCAGCGGTTTTCGTAGGCCAAGAAAATAGGTTGGTGAGCCCTGGTAGTTAGGGTCATTGTCAGGATTGCCTGGATCAACTTTTAAATCATCGAAACTGGTAGTAGTGCGCTCGCCAGCATCGCTCATTGATCCCAGTGCATTCATATCAACACCGGCACAAAATCCGCGCCCTGCACCCGTCAACACCGTACCGATGACGTCTGGATTCTTCTCAGATTGATCCAGTGCATGACGTATTTCTGCTTGAGTGAGATCGGTTAGTGCATTGAGCTGATCTGGCCGATTCATCGTGATGGTCGCGACTGGACCATCAACAGCATATTCGATCTCTTGGTAGTCGATCATGATTTACCCCCTTTTTTATACTCTGATGTTACCGCTCCATCTAATTGCTTGTCCATCCTAAAAAATTTTCCCCATCATGCTAATCTCTCCCCCAACAAAAACTAAAAAAGCGAGTCACTATGAAAAAGCTATGGCAGCTAGGCGCAATCGAATTGGCGAGCGGCATTGCGGGCAAAGACTTTTCTGCCAAAGAAGTTATTAGTGCACATCTCGATCGGATTGCTGAAGTGAATCCAGCGCTGAATGCCGTTGTGGTTGTGATGAATGACGCCGCGCTTGAAGCAGCCGATCAGGTTGATCAAGCCATTGCAGCTGGTGAGAAGCTGGGACCTCTGGCCGGTGTGCCGATCACAATTAAAGAAAATATAGATTGCATGGGCACTGCCACAACCTCTGGTGTACCAGCGCTAGCAGAGGCATATCCGGCGTCCAATTCGCCCATTGTCGATAGAGTACTGGCGGCGGGCGCCATTCCGATTGGGCGCACAAATCTGCCAGAGTTGGGTTTGCGATTACACACAGACAATGCGCTACGCGGACCCACTAAAAACCCGTGGAATGCGAATCGAACAACCGGGGGTTCTTCCGGTGGCGAGGCAGCAGCATTAGCGACGGGTATGTCGCAATTCTCTACTTTTCACAGGACGATGGATCGCGTTGATCGGGTGATTTCAGGCGGCGTTAGATGAGTGGGAACAGTTTGCCCTTGGGCCTGCGGGCGCTCAATTGGCGCGTCGTTCAGCCTGAACCGACGCCCTGTTGCCGAAGTTCAGAGATTGGGGTCAGAGTAACAACTCTGCCCCAGCTCTGTGTCCTTCCTGAGACATAGGTTACACATTATTCCTGAGACATAGGTTACACAATTAGGTATTTGGGGGTGGCCCGGATGCCTTGGAAGGAGTGTAACCTGATGGATGAACGTCTCAGATTTGTTGCGCGACTCCTGGATGGCGAGAAGATGGCGCCGCTGTGTCGCGAGTTTGGTATCTCGCGGAAGACGGGATACAAAATCTATGATCGCTACAAAGAACACGGTCTGGATGGACTGAAGAACCAGAGTCGTCGGCCTTACCGGCATGCAAACCAGCTCCCGTTTCAGGTTGAGCGAGAGATCCTCAAGATCAAGCGGGATAAGCAGAACTGGGGAGCGCCGAAGATCCGTGACAAGTTGCTTCGCAAGTTTCCGGATGTCCATCCTCCAGCGACAAGCACGATCCATACAGTTCTGGATCGACATGGACTGGTCAAACGTCGTAAGCGACGACGTCACAAGGCTGAAGGCACGGCGTTATCGAACGTAAAGCGCGTCAATGGCCTGTGGTGTGCTGACTATAAGGGTGAGTTCCAGATGGGTAACAGGAAGTACTGTTACCCACTCACGATTACGGACTTCCACAGCAGGTATCTGCTGGCGTGCGAGAGTCTTTCGTCGACGAGGGAAGTGTTCGCTTTTACCGTCTTTCGCCGTGTTTTTGAGGAGTTTGGTCTTCCTGATGCGATCAGGACAGACAATGGCATCCCGTTCGCTTCGCCCAACGCCATATTTGGGCTGAGTCGATTGTCCGTGTGGTGGTTGCGTCTGGGTATCAGCGTTGAGCGGATCAAGCCTGGTCACCCTGAACAGAACGGACGACATGAGCGGATGCATCTGGCACTAAAGCAGGAGACCACCAAACCGCCATCCTACAATTTGCTGCAGCAGCAGAGCCGCTTCGAGGACTTCGTGGATGAGTACAATCACGAGCGTCCTCACCAGGCGCTCGGGATGAAGTACCCGGGCGAATTGTATACACCTTCTAGCCGGGTCTATCGTGAGCCAGACGAGCCAGAGTACCCGATGCATGATCGGACGATACAGGTCACTCGTTGTGGAAGAATTTGCATCAAGAAGCTGAAGATCAACTTCAGCACCGTGTTTGCTGGCCAGATCGTGGGCATCAAGCAGGTGGATGATAAGATCTGGCTGGTATCGTTCCTGGATTACGATCTGGGGTACTTTGATGAGGACGCTCGAAGGGTGGAGCCACTACCGAAGCCCTTCGATG
>JAGQSC010000050.1 GCA_020439745.1 Acidobacteriota bacterium
CAGCCGCGCGGTGGCATGTGGAAATATGGAAAGACGCTATCGCGTTTCCCACATTCCCACAAGCTCGACGGCTACGACTAGGACAAATAAGAATTCTCCTGTCTAGTCTTTATGGGGAGCGCTAGGAATTAGGCTTGGTATGCCAAGTCTGTGCTTGTCGCTAAGACCAGTTGTTGTCGAATTCGTTGTCATGATGCTTTATCGCTTCCTCCATTGAATCAAACGATTCAAAATCAGAATCTTGCCAAAGCAGTAGATCCATGAACTGCTGTTCATGTTCCTGCATTCTTTTCAGATCGTTTGAAACGTAGAAATCAGCGCTTTGTACTCTAAACCTGCCTGTTTCGACCGACTCCAAGATCCTATAACGAAGAAGTGACCCATTGGCCATCGGTCTCCACACGCTAATCTCCTTAAACATTCATTTGCTCCAAATCAAATTGCCGATTCCCGATTAGGTTTCCAGAAAAGTAAAAACATGCCATTGGATAACGCGATTGTAATCACATCACGAAATTCAAGAAACGGTGGGTTTGGCTTGTGACATTAAATCCGACGCACGCGTCTAAGAATAAATCCAAAACTAAGGTACTTGGTCATTTATGTCAGGTAATGAATTTTTCTGACTTTTTCGCGCATTCAGAATTGAGCCCAACGCAATCCCTGGATAACCCCAGCATATCGCTTTTTGAATCACACCGTGCCTACCGACAAACAAACCAATCAAAAACAAAATGAACGCGGAAACAAAAACAAAACGATCCAGATAGACCACTTTGGGCTTACTGGCTATTCTCCTTCGCATCATCATGATGATCTCAACACATATCGTCACCGATGCGACAGTGAAAACCAGTAACAAAATCTGCTTAGCGTCGAGAGCCATTCTTGCAACCTTCTACAATGGCGGCTATTCCCTTCAATCGTTTCATCCCTACTCCAATAATACACTCACTCAATTCCAGACTTTTCAATCGTCCGACGCGCACTCTGGGTTCTCCTCTTTCTCATCACGATTCTATTGGATCATGTTGATCCATCAGCTGGCATCGAACCTACGTTCAACCAGGATTATTTCTCTGGCTTGACTGAACCTGCATGTTGGTAGATGTCAATTTTTTATGGAACCTTTTTGCGGTTCGTGCGACTTACACCATGTAGGTTAGGTCAGCAGGAGACATATGCAGGAGCCTCAACTCATTGAAGCCTGTCAACGAAACGATGCGTTGGCATGGGAACAATTGGTCCGCAACTACCAGAACCGCGTGTTTGGTTTTGCCATGACTTTTGTGCATCACCGCGATGATGCCCATGACTTGGCCCAGGAGATATTCGTGCGCGTCTACAAACATCTCAACAGCTACGACGGATCCTCGTCATTTCAGGCTTGGCTCTTTGCCTTGGCTCGAAATTGCTGCATCGACCGTATCCGCAGAAACAAAGTCCGATCGCGGTTCATGGCCCACGTGGACGAGGAAGCTGAATTCACCTGTCCCCAACCCACACCCCAAGACCTTACGGAAACCAACAATCACCGATCGATGCTTCAGCGTGCCCTGGCCACGCTGAGTGAGCAGAGCCGGGAGATGATCGTTCTTAAAGAAATACAAGGCCTCAAATTCCGCGAGATTGCAGACATGCTGGGCATTCCGGAAGGGACAGCGAAATCGAGGTCCGGACGGGCTCGTCTGGACCTGGCCCAAGCACTCACACGCTTGGGATATGGAGGCTGACATGCACTGCCAAACCGTTCAATCCAACATAAAGCTGAACCAGCTCACTGAAATCCACATGGAGCACATTCGAAACTGTGACACATGTATGAGTTGCTGGGTAGACCAGCTTGGATCGGTCCCCGATCAAGTCACCGCTTTCATCAAGAACACGTCGCTCGATCCTTGTCAGGCACTTCAAACTCGTCTGATAGGAGGCATCGATGATGATCTGCTTCAGGAGCACGCCGATCACTGTAAGCCTTGCGGCGAACTGGTGGCTGCGCTGGATTGGGCCGACAACAACCTGACGGCGCTACGGGAAGACATTCCAGATCCCAATTTCGTCGCAACAGTCATCGCTGTCACATCTGGATCAAGGCCATGGTGGTCGACGATGATGAAAAAGTTGAGCCAGTTGGCCATGAGGCCTCGTTTCGCCCTGGAAGCGTCCTTCGTCATGTCCATCGTGCTTTTTCCATTCGTAGGCGACCTCATAGAACATCGTTTGACCAACATACCCACTGACACAACACCCTTTATCACCAACCAGATTCAACAAAAGGTGCAACAGGCAGGTATTTTGAGCTTTCAGTGGACACAACTGCAAATCGGACACATGCAACCCGTCCAGGTGGAGAGCCCTTGGAAGTGGTACCAATCAATGACTCATTCAGAAACAAAAGGAGACTCAGATGAGCGAAACCCTTGAACCCACCAGCCTCCCGGCTGAACAACCCAAAATGACCAGACACACCTATCGCTCCGTGGACCCTAGGACTAAATCGCCCTTCCTAGCCGCATTTCTGTCGCTGATACCCGGTTTGGGGCAAGTATACGTCGGTTATTACCAGCGTGGCTTTACCCACCCGATTGTCGTGGGACTGGTTATAGGAATGCTGATCGTTGCAGGCGATCAATCCAGACCACCCTTCTACTTTCCGCTGGGCATCATTTTCCTGATCTTCTTTTGGCTGTATAACATCATCGATGCCTGGCGACGTGCCATCCACTACAACCTTGCACTTGAAGGCTTGGAGAACATCCCATTACCCAATGAAATGGGCAGCCCCACCTTTGCAGGCTCGATGTTTGGCGGCGCGGCCTTTTTCCTAATAGGCTTTGTGATCCTGCTGCATACGCGGTTCGGCTTGCCTTTGGAGGTATTGGAAGAGTGGTGGCCAGTGGTGCCTATGGCGTTTGGCGGGTACCTCTTCTATATGGGATGGCGTGACAAACACTCCAAGTAAAAAAAAAGGGCCGCGTTCAGCGGCCCTCTTCGATTCATAGATAAAACTGACTCAGGTGACGTCAGACAAGGTTAATCCTTGCTTGTGCAAATAGGTCAAAAAACCCACCTTGGTGATGCTTTTCAATGTGCGTGCGGCCACGCGAACACGTACAAATCGTCCCAACTCAGGTACAAAAATACGTTTCGTGACCAGATTCGGACGAAAATGCTTATTGGTTCGGATGTGCGAGTGCGACACCTTTTTTCCTTTAAGCGGTTTCTTACCAGTAATTTGACAAACGCGAGACATGTCGTGCTCCTATACGGGAATCCAGAAAAGGCCGCAGCCAAAGTCAGTAGCCTAGCGGCTTTTCCCTATTAGGTCAAGGGATATTCAAGAAAAAACCTGGCTAACGCTTGGTTCGGTGCTGGGCCGTGTCCTGTAACGCATGCACTTCAAGACGTTCAGATTTGATCGCGCGAATCGCGGAAACAATAGCTCGTGCGGCCGAAGACGTGGTGATGCAAGGGATCTGTGCCTTCATGGCTTCAAATCGAATATAACGATCGTCGTAGTGGGAGTCGCGTCCTACCGGTGTGTTGATAACAATCTTGACGGCCCCCGAGCGAATTTGGTCCGTGATGTTAGGTGAGCCCTCGTGGACTTTGGCGATCTCTGTGACCTCCAAACCACACCCTCGTAGGTGCCGCGAGGTTCCTTTTGTGGCGATCAGGTCAAAACCGAGTTGATAAAGTCCTCTAGCCACGTCCACGACTGCCTCTTTGTCTCGATCGTTCACTGACACGAAGGCTGCTCCAGATCGCGGTAGTTTTAGACCCGTGGCTCGATATGCTTTAGCGAATGCATTGCCCAGCGAATGAGAAGATCCCATGACTTCACCGGTGGATTTCATCTCGGGCCCCGTGATGGGGTCTTCACCCAGCAATTTATTAAACGGAAACACCGGTGCCTTCACGTGCCACATGATGGGGGCCGGCAACAGCGGAACGTCCAGATCGCGCAGTTTGGCGCCTGCCATCACACGAGCTGCAATCTCAGCGACCGGGTAACCAATCGATTTAGCGGCAAAGGGAACGGTGCGTGAGCACCGAGGATTGGCCTCAATGATGTAGACCTGATCCTCATGGATGGCGAATTGGACATTGATGAGACCGCGCACCTTCAACGTGCGTGCTAAGACTTCAGTTTGGCGGCGCAACTCGTCCGCCAGGCGATCGCCAATCAGGACTGGAGGCAACACACAGGACGAATCACCGCTGTGGATACCGGCTTCTTCAATGTGCTGCATCACGCCGGAAATCATGACCTCTTCCCCATCGGAGACAGCATCCACATCCAACTCAATGGCGTCATCCAAAAATCGGTCCAATAGAATCGCTTGATTAGGAGCGGCCGCGATGGCATTGCCGATTGCTTGTTCCAGATCCGCAGCATCAAAGGCAATGGTCATGGCGCGACCACCCAATACAAAGCTAGGACGTACCATGAGCGGGAATCCAATACGTTCCGCAGTGCGACGCGCTTCTTCGGCGTTGTAGGCAATGCCGTGCTCGGCTTGCATCAGATCCAAGCGATCCAGCACTTGAGCAAATCGTTCCCGATCTTCGGCCAAGGCAATCGATTCTACGGACGTGCCTAGTATGGGGTAACCTAAATCATGAAGTGGTTGCCCCAAATTAAGTGCCGTTTGACCACCAAAAGACACCACCACCCCGTCAGGCTTTTCAAAATCCAGGATTTTGATGACGCGTTCCAGGGTGAGTGGCTCAAAATAGAGTCGGTCGGCCACATCGAAATCCGTTGAGACGGTTTCAGGGTTACAGTTAATCATAATCGCCTTGTAACCTGACTTTTGAAAGCCCCAGACACCTTGCACACAGCAATAGTCAAACTCGATACCTTGCCCTATTCGGTTGGGCCCGCTACCCAGGATCACGACCTTGGGCCCCTCCAAAGGCTCAACCTCGGATACCTCACCATAACTGCCATAGAGATAGGGTGTGGCTGCGGGAAACTCACCCGCACAGGTATCCACCGATAGGAACCCGTAGGGCACCGAATTGGCCAGCTTTCTGATTTCGACCTCGTCCAGACCCCAAAGACGCGCGATCTTATGGTCGGAGAAGGCCCACAATTTGGCCTTATGCAACAGGTCCAAGGATCCAGGATTTGCTTCCAGTTCTATGGCAAGTTGTACGATTTCCTGGATGTGGGCCAAGAACCATGTATCAATGCGCGTCAGTTCGGCAACCTGATCTATGGAGAAACCCTGTCTAAAGGCAACGCCTATGTACCTCAATCTTTGCCAGTTCGGAACGGCCAACCCTTTCGTCAGTTCCTCGTGAGGCAATTGGACGTCCGATGCTAGTCCATCCCAGCCTACCTCCAGGCCTTGAATGGCTTTTTGCAGCGCTTGTTTGAATCCACGACCCAATGACATGACCTCACCCACGGACTTCATTTGTGTGGTCAAAGTGGCGTCGGTTGCTGGAAACTTCTCAAAAGCCCAGCGGGGAATCTTCACCACCACGTAGTCCAGAGCAGGTTCAAATGATGCAGGCGTACATTGCGTGATCTCGTTGCGCAACTCGTCCAGCGTATAACCGATGGCTAGTTTGGCGGCTACCTTGGCGATTGGATAGCCCGTCGCCTTACTTGCCAGCGCACTTGAACGGCTTACCCGCGGATTCATCTCCACGATGACGGTTCGCCCACTTTGGGGATCAACCGCAAACTGAACATTGGATCCGCCTGTATCCACGCCCACCAGGCGCAGCACACGCAAAGAGATATCACGAAGATTCTGATATTCCTCATCGGTGAGTGTTTGAGCTGGCGCTACCGTAATCGAATCGCCTGTGTGAATGCCCATGGCATCGATGTTCTCGATCGAACACACAATAATGGCATTGTCGGCCTTGTCGCGGATGACTTCGAATTCAAATTCTTTCCAGCCAATAATCGATTCTTCGACCAGGATTTGACTGTTAGGCGATGCCGATAATCCCCGCGCCGCAATCTCCATGAATGTGGGCCAATCTTCGGCCACACCGCCACCCGATCCTCCCAGCGTGAAACTGGGCCGGATGATGATGGGAAAGTCCAATGATTCTGCAAGCACTTTGGCTTCGTTGAGATTGTGTGCGAACCCACCGCGACACGTATCAAGCCCGGCTTGTGTCATCAGGTCTCGGAATAACTCCCTGTCTTCGCCCAACTGGATGGCATGCACGGATGCCCCAATCATCTCCACACCGTATTTTTCAAGGACACCGCGTTCGTGAAGCTGGAGCGACAGATTCAGCGCGGTCTGTCCACCCATGGTCGGTAACAACGCATCGGGACGTTCACGCTCAATGATCTTTGTCAAAAACGACACGGATAAAGGCTCAATGTAAGTCCGGTCCGCCAGTTGGGGATCCGTCATCACCGTTGCGGGATTGGAATTCGCCAAAATGACAAACAGGCCTTCCTCTTTCAAGGCTTGCAATGCTTGTACCCCAGAATAATCAAACTCACACGCTTGACCAATGGTGATGGGGCCGCTGCCCACCACGAGAACCGACTTGAGATCATCCCTTTTGGGCACTGTGGGCCTCCATGTGCGCGATGAATTGATCGAACAGATAGGCGCAGTCGCGTGGACCGGGCGCTGCTTCTGGATGGAACTGAACTCCGAACACGGGTTTATCGGGGAGGCGGAATCCTTCAAGTGAATGATCGAATAGCGACTGGTGAGTTAGAACCACTCCAGCCCGGTCCAAGCTCTCTGCAGCTACCGCAAAGCCATGGTTTTGAGATGTGATGACCACGCGGCCAGACTCGAGCTCCTTGACGGGATGGTTGCCACCGCGGTGTCCAAAAGGCAGCTTATAAGTGCGACCACCCAAAGCCAGTGCCATCAACTGGTACCCAAGACAAATACCAAACACCGGTAACGCCGTCATCAGTTGGCTGATCACTTCCGTGACTCCATGTACGGCTTCTGGATCTCCTGGCCCGTTGGACAACAAAACACCCGAAGGTTGATACGACATAATCCCATCAAGGGGTGTATTCCAAGGCACCTGTATCACTTGGCAGTTTCTCTTGACGAGATGACGTATGGTGTTTTGCTTAATGCCATAATCCATCAAAACCACTCTGTGATCTCCATCGCCGTGCACGACACTGACGGTTGTCGAAACGTCAGGCACCAGGTTGGCGCCCGTCATGGGTGGTTCCGCCTGGATGGCTGTCTGGATATCCTTGAGGTCCGTGTCTGCGGGTCCCATCCAAACTGTGGTCGGGCCGCAGTCCCGGATTCGTCGCACAAGTTCACGGGTGTTCACTTCTGTGATCATGGGTATGCCGCTCTGAGCCAAATACTCATGAAATGACGCTTGGTTGGTTCGATGAACCGCTATGGGACTTTCATGACGAACGATCATGCCTGAAGCACCACCCAATCGGGATTCAATGGCGTCCTCGCAGGTGCCATAGTTACCGATTTCAGGTGTGGTCAGCACGACAATCTGACGGTGATAGCTGGGATCCGTCACGATCTCCTGGTATCCAACCACTGAGGTGTTAAAAACCAACTCTCCAGTGGCAGCGCCTTGGCTCCCCCTCAATTTGCCGTGGTAAATCGTACCATCGGCCAGAACCAATACGCCGTTCATATCCCCATCCCCAAGGGACTCGACCCACTGTTACCCTCGTAGGGTTCCCGTCGAGTGTCCATTGGGACCCTTATTCTATGCCCACTATGAGGGCGATTCAAGTCAATTTATGATCGAGGGAACGCTTTGAGGGTCAAAACGGCACAGGGCGCACTCCGTACGACTTTTTCGGTGACACTGCCCAACAGAAAGTGCTCGAGTCCTGTAAGGCCGTGGGTTGCAATCACAAGCAAATCCGCCTTTTGCAACCGAGCAAATTCGGCGATTTCCTTGGCAGGATGCCCTTTCGTCACATGAACGCTGGCAGACTTCGGCGCTTCTTCGAACAGCGAAACCAAGCGACTCAATTCGTTTTCCGTCTGTTCAGCTAGTTCTGGGGCTGAGGCCAGGTGGTCCACACCCACCATATAGAATGGCGGCAAAACGGCCTCTTCGATTACATGCAACAACATGACACTGGCTCCAAATCGCGCAGCCAGTCCGGCCGCCACCTCGATGGCCTTTTTACTGTGATCCGAGAAGTCCACAGGGACCAGAATCCGCTCGAACGTACTCTTGTTCGCGTCCACACACGAGGGATTGAGGGTGAGAACCGGGCATTTTGCCAGCTGGACCACTTCCTCAGTGACACTGCCGAGTAGCACTTTGGAGAGCCCTCTTCGGCCATGAGTACTCATCACAATCAAGTCAATATGGTTCTTCTCGGCATACTCAAGGATCATGGGACCTGCAGCCACGCCTCGTTGATGCACGCGCACCACGGCCAGGTCTTCAGCATGGTGTTCCTTCAGAATCTGACTCAACTCGGTCTCGGCCTTATCTCGCAAGTCGTGAAAAACGCGATCCACATCTGGAAAATGATAGGCCGGGTTGTAGGGGTCGTCGGCAAAAAGTACCACCGCATGGAGCACATGCAGTTCGGCTCCATAGCTGCGTGCCAGCCCAATTGCATCGTCTAAAGCCCTGAAAGACAACGGGGTAAGATCAGTGGGAAACAAGATGCGTTGCACGTTCATGATCCCCTCCTTCACTATGTAATCTACACCCTGGCGATTACAGGAGCAAATGGTCCGACAATCTATCTTGCATAATTGATCATCAGGCCGCGATCACTTACGGCAACGACGCCATCCTTACTGATTGCCGGACACGTGCTGACTCGATCTTTCAGGTCATTGCGGGCCTGTAACTTCTTACCGCTCAAAGGGTGACGCAACTGAAACTCACCATCTGAGGTAAGGATGACCACATGTTTGCCTGCAATCATGGGTGAAGCCACTAAACCCTTATCGTCGCAATTGGCACGCCAAATTTCGTCGCCAGACGTGATGTCAAAAGCCAGTAGTTGTCCGTTTTCCAATCCCAAGTAACCTATGTCAAACGCGCATGCGACCGATGTGGACGGCTTTTTTGCCGTTGATGTCCGCCATATCTCATTTCCCTGGGCACTGAATGCGACCAACTCCTGTCCCATGACACACACAAAGGACTCACCCGTCCATGTGGGTGCGGGTGTTGTTGACGTGTCTTGACCTGAAAAATCAAACTGAATGTCGCCCTGGGCTGGACTTGCGTCGGAACCCATACCGTGACGCCAAAGCTCAGCACCGGATTCCAGGGAGAACGCCAACAACTCATCGAACTCGGTTTGTGTCAGCGCTACGTCCCCACCAATGGTTGGATGGGAAACACGCCCGCCCAGCAACTCCCAGTCCCGTCGCCACTTTTCTTTCATGGGGACCTTGCCGAACAAACTCTTTTCGGTTTTCAAAAGGTGCACGCTACCTTCTGCCGTCAAAGTTAGTAATCCCTGGGGCGTGGCGGTCAACGAGGTGGCGAAACTCCCCAGACCCAGTTCGCCTTTTTTCTTGCCATCCTTGATGCGGTAGGCATCCAAAGAGCCACGGTCATTGGCTGCAAATACGTAGTCCCCCACAACTGCAGCGGGCGTGTCTGATCCAATGTCTGCTCCCTGCCACAAACGCTGACCTGTTTGGGCATCGAACGCCACCAACTGTAGGTCTCGTGTCGCAACATACACCACACCGTCCACAGCGATCGGGGCAGCCCGAACCCGCTGACCAATTTCAACCTGCCAGGTGGGCATGAGCTCATCAGCTACTTCCAGGTCTATGTGGCCCCTTCGGTCTATGTCGCCATGATAGGAATAGGTCGTCTCGGCTGGCTGAAAGGTCTGCCAATTCATGGTCACTTCTGCACTGTCGCCTTCGCTTAACATAATCTCGGTCTTGCCAAATCGGTTCCCATCTAATGACCAGACTCGGTGACGACCGGCGGGCAATTTCACCTTCGTTCCCGCCGCATATGCTGTACCATCGATGGCATACTCTGAATCTCCTACGGGCAATTGAATATAGGATGGCTCCACGGACTTGGTCGTGAATTTGACCTCTACTTCTGGTTCTGGCTGTGGTTCTCGCGGTGGCTTGTTGGTCATATACCAATAACCGGCAGCTCCAAGCCCGACCAAAATCAAAAAAATAAGTACCTTCTTCAAGGGATCCCCCTAGCATCGTGAATGGCTATAATGCGGCGACCGGCATTCTTACATACTCGGCCAGAAAGCACATCTTTGGGAGCGAAATATGAACCTTTTACTGCTGGTTTACGCCTTTTTCACACGGCCGAGTGATGTGGTGGGGTCCTGGCAGAAAAAAGACCAACTCCTTGAGACCCTGTGTTTCGATGAATTCGGTAATCTGAGAGTGCGCGGCACCTTCAATTACGACGGCACGTTTGAGGCCGAGGACACCAAGTTGATTTTTCATCTGAGCATTAATGATGTCATTGTCACGACGGTTCTTCAGGTAGAACAACTATCAACTCAGACCATGATCCTCGCCGATCAAAACGGAAAGCAGCAGACCTATCAACGTCTAACACAAGAGTGTGCGGCGCCACTAGCCAAGCCGAATTGGCAACAAATGAGGGCCGGTAACTTGCGCGTATGGTTGCCGGAAAACTGGTCGTTTGAGCCGGACGACGCAGATGAAAGCGGATTCCAACGAACCTTGGTGCAAAGTCCCGATGGCTTGAGCACGGTTTTGTTTCTGCGTCTACCCTACGACATGATCCCCAATCCTGGTGAGTTTGACTATTTTGTCAAGGGCCTGTTCCGCGAGTTCCTTTTGGCGGCTAATCCCGAGGAGTCTTTTATTGAACAAGACATGGAAGGCTTACTCTTTGGTCGAACAGGGACCGTTTTTTCGTCTCATTTCCGATTGGCGGAACAACCGGTCTATGCTCAGGCGATCTGTCCGAAAGCCGCGCTGGCTTATAACCTGGTGATTTTCACATTGGCAGCACACAACGAATCAGCGGCTCTTAGACGTGTGGTTTTCGAGGCCGAGTTGGTTCCTTAGCTGTTCCTGCCTGCGCAGCACCAGGGCCCCTTCCACCGAATACAGAATGAGGGCAAACCAAATCAGGCCAAACGTCACGAGATGAGTCCGGGTGAACCGCTCACCATAAACAAAGATCCCCAACAGAAACGTACATGTGGGCGTGAAGTACTGAATCAGACCCATGGTAGATAGTGGGAGACTGCGAACACCTCGCGCAAAACACATCAGCGGAACGGCCGTGATGAGTCCTGTGCCAATCAACAACAAGGTTGTGGACATCGATTCGGTGAACTGACCTACATTCTGAATCTCCCAATATGCGATAAAGCCTACGGATGGGACCGTTAACGCCATGGTCTCAATCAGGAAACCGTTAATGGAGCCCAATGCGCCCGTTTTCCGCAGCAAACCATAAAAGCCAAAGGTGATGGCCACACCCAACGAGATCCAAGGCAGGCGACCAAATTCTGCCGCCATAATAGACACCGCCGCGGCCACAAGGAGCACGGCCATCCATTGCAACCGACGCAAACGCTCACCCAGGAAAACGACGCCCAGAAATACATTAAACAATGGGTTGATGTAGTAGCCCAGTGACGTATCCAAGATCCGATCACTGTTGATGGCATATACGTAGATGTACCAGTTGGCACCCAAGCAGGCAGCAGACAGTGCTGCACGCATGAATACCCGAGGTTGCCCAAAAACGGCTTTGGTCTGTGGCCATTCCCCCCGTGCCACCACTAGCATCCAAACAAAAACCAATGCCCATAACGATCGATGTGCCAGTATCTCGTATGCCGGAACATGCTTGATAAATTTCCAATAGATGGGATTCAATCCCCAAATCGTAAATGCCGTGATACCAAAAAAAAGACCTACTTTACGGTCGTTCATAAAGACCCGTCGACACCGTATTTCTGCCAGTAATAGCGAAACTGATGATAAGACAGGCCCAAATACTTTGCGGCCTCAGTCTGATTATGCTTGCATTTCTTCATAGCATCTTGAACCAGGCGTTGTTCAAAAGCGGCAACCCTCTCCTTAAAGTCACCCCCCGGTACCATGTCTTCCATTCGCGGAACCAGTCCGATATCCGTGGGGGTGATTTCGTTGGTGGTGTCGCGGTACACAGCGCGCTCAATGATGTTTTTGAGCTCTCGAACGTTTCCCGGAAAAGGGTACTCCTTCATGGCATCAATGGCTGAGTCGGACAGAAATTTACCCTGAAAAGCCGGCACTTCGTCCATAAATCGGTCCATGAAATACTGTGCAAGGTGCATCAAATCACCGGTTCGCTCGCGTAATGGCGGAACAGCGATCACCTCAAAAGCCAACCGGTCATACAAATCCGAAAGAAACGTCCCCTGTTTCATCCGTTCGGCCAGGTTGGCATTGGTTGCCGCAATGATTCGCGTCTCGACGCGCAGTTCTTCCTGGCCACCCACGCGTCGGTAGGTGCCGTACTCGACAACCCGGAGAATCTTCTTCTGAAACGCATGGGACATATGGCCAATTTCGTCGAGAAACAAACTTCCGCCATGAGCCATCTCAAATTTGCCCTTGGATCGGTTTGCAGCGCCCGTAAAGGCCCCTTTTTCATGTCCAAACAACTCGCTTTCTAACAGTTCGTCAGAAAATGCCGCACAATTGACCACAATCATGGGCCGGTCATGAGAACAGCCGGCATTGTGAATGGCCCTTGCCACAAGCTCTTTGCCCGTCCCGCGTTCACCGGTAATCAAGACAGGTCTGGGGATAGCCGCTACCCGTTCTATCTTACGAATAACTTCCAACATCTGAGGCGATGATCCCACCATTTGGTATCTCGCTAGCGCCCTTTGATGCAATTCTGCATTCGCCGTTTTTAACGATCGGTTTCGTTCAATCAATGCCATCCAATGCTTCAGTTTCTGCACTTGAGAAGCCAAAAGGTCTTCGAAGTCGGGTCCGTACAGCAACGTGTCGGCTGCACCCGCATCTTGATAAAGGCGCGATATGGTTTGATCGGATGGCACGATGGTCACAATTGGAACATCAGCATCATACCGCCTGATTCTTTCGATCGTATCTGTGGAGTGCTTCCGGCCATGGGCGCCATAGTCCAGAATCACAAGTTCCCAGTCGTGAGCCATCATGTCACACAACTCTGATTCACTTTCGGTAACACAAATCTTGCTTTTACCCTGCGTGGCACTGTCGACAGCTTCCAGAAATCCACTCAGACTGCTGTTGGGATCGTCATAGATTAAGATTCGCTTTGGCACACAAACTCCCCGTTCGCCTGTGAATTCTCGCCACTGTTCCATCAAAGTGCAAGCCCCAAGGTCATTCAATCGCTCGGGGGATGAAAAAAAGAGGGGCGTTTACTTCCATTTTGTATCTCACCGCCGAACCATGGGCACTCGTCTTGGAGATTGATAGAATACCTAAGGCACCAAAACACAGGAGGCGACACTTGATAGACATGATTTATCGTAGGATGGGCAAGTCTGGCTTGAAACTGAGCGCATTCTCTTATGGATCTTGGCTTACCTTTTCCAATCAGATGGCTTTGGAACCCGTCAAAGAGTCACTGGCCATGGCTTATGATCACGGCGTCAATTTCTTTGACAATGCGGAGGTCTACGCCAATGGTAAGTCCGAAGAGCTGATGGGTGCGGCCATCCATGAACTGGGTTGGCCCAGAGATTCTTTTTGCGTTTCGAGTAAAGTGTTTTGGGGCGGTAGTCTGCCGACACAAAGGGGTTTGAGCCGGAAACACATCACGGATGCCTGCCACGCAGCTTTGAGACGCCTTCAAGTCGATTATCTCGATCTGTTTTTTTGTCACCGCCCGGACAATGACACTCCGGTCGAAGAAACCGTACGCGCCATGGACGCGTTGGTACGACAGGGCAAGGTGCTTTATTGGGGAACCTCAGAATGGGACGCTGTGCGGATCGTTGAAGCTTTCGCAGTGGCAGAAAAATACAACCTCACACCTCCATCTGTGGAACAGCCTGAATACAACATGTTTCACCGGCACAGAATAGAAGTGGAATATGGCCGACTGTTTAATGAGTTCGGACTGGGGTCAACGGTTTGGTCGCCATTGGCGTCAGGGATTCTCACGAATAAATATGCTGGTGGTATCCCCGAAGAGTCCCGCGCCAATCTGCCCGGTTACGAATGGCTACATGAGCGTTTCCGCTCCGAAGAAGGGATGAGACGCATCAAAACAACAGCCGCCATGAATGAGATTGCCAATCGTTTGAATGCCACCATGGCACAGTTGGCTCTGGCTTGGTGCCTCGCCAACACCAACGTGTCTACAGTCATCCTGGGGGCTTCAAAACCATCACAACTCAAGGAAAATCTGGGTGCGCTGGCTGTATTGGATCAATTGGACGCCAGTGTACTAGACGAACTTGAAGGCATTCTCGGCAATAAGCCTCAGCCTTTACCCAGTTTTTGAGCTAACCCACACATTCAGCAAACGAGCTAATTAGCGCACCACGCTGCTTTAGTTCCGCCAAAGCTGCAGCACCATCTCCTTCACGCAAATCGACTGCTCGAGTCGCATCAGATATCACCACGGTTTTGAACCCACTGCTGATTGCATCCAGGGCCGTGAACTTAACGCAATAATCAGTTGCTAATCCGGTTATGAAGAGCTGGTCTACACCCTTTGCCCGCAGGTACCGTTCCAAGCCCGTGTCTGCCAAATGCCCATTGTCAAAAAAACCACTGTAGCTGTCTATGTGTCGCTGTGTCCCCTTTCGAAAAACCACAGCTCGTTCAGGCAAATCCAATGCAAACGAGGCACCTTTCGTGCCTTGAACACAGTGGTCAGGCCAGAGAACCTGTTCCAGCCCTCGCAACATGATGACATCGCCAATAGAACGGCCCTGATGTTGTGATGCGAAGCTGAGGTGGTCTGCGGGGTGCCAGTCCTGAGTGGCGATCACATGTTCGAATCTAGGGATCAACTCGTTAATAACCGGTATGACTTCATCGCCTTTTTGAACGGCTAAAGTGCCTCCTGGCAAAAAGTCATGTTGCACATCGACGATAATCAGTGCGTCCATGATCCCCCCATTTGTCTGCGCAGAACTTGGCGTGTCATCGACAACCCCTTACTAATAAATACGTTCATGGCTGCCGGTTCGTTCAAAGCGAGACACTCGGGACTGATCGTTTGTAAACCATCAAGGCACCGTTTTCGACTATCTTCTATTTCTACGGCCGGTATCTGAATCACGCCATCATCAAACACCGGAATTAGTAACGGTTCACAATGCTCCCATTCCATGGACACGCTTTCATCGGACATTCGATGGACCGGTTGCTGGGAACACTCCTCATCTAACTCATCGAAAATCATATCGGCTACCATCCTGCCATCACGATAAAAACGAGTCACGTTTAGCCGGCCAGGAAGGGTTGCCTTTTCCGCCTGAGCGGACGTTTTCATGACGCGCTTCCAGCTTCCCTCGTTATGTACATAAGCACCTAATTTGTAAACGCCACCTAGTGCCGGCTGATCGTATGCAGTCACCATTTTGGTTCCGACACCCCAGAGGGTAATCGGCGCACCCAATTGCTTGAGACGCGCAATCTCATACTCATCCAGATCGTTGCTGGCCATGATCTGAGCATTAAAGAAACCAGCATCGTCCAACAATGCCCGTGCTTGGCGACTGAGCGTTAAGAGATCGCCTGAATCCAATCGAATGCCAAGCAGTTCGTGCCCTTCGCGTCGCAGATTCTCGGCGGCCTCAATTGCGTACCTGATGCCTTGAACCGTGTCGTAGGTGTCGACCAAAAAGACACAGTTGTTGGGCATCGCATTCGCATAGGCAGCAAAGGCGGCAGGTTCATCTTCAAAGGACATCACCCAACTATGGGCGTGGGTGCCTTTAACCGGTATTCCAAACTGCGCACCAGCTTCCACATTTGAAGTCCCAGCACAGCCCCCAACGAATGAGGCATAGGAAGCACTCAACGCCCCATTCAAGCCATGTGCGCGCCTCATACCGAATTCGATGACTGGATCTGGGGAAGCTGCCATGCATATGCGCGAGGCCTTCGTGGCGATAAGGGTTTGATAATTCACAATGGTTAGCAAGGGTGTTTCCAGCAATTGGCATTGCCATAAGGGACCTTCAACTCGAAGTAAGGGTTCATGGGCGAAAACCGGTGTCCCTTCCGGCACAGCGTCGATACGGCAGGTAATGCGCAAATCCTTCAGATCGTTCAAGAAATCTGGATCAAACAGTTTCTTTCCATCGCGACCTCGCAATTCGTCCATGTAGGACAAATGTGCGTCTGTGAACTGCCAAGATGAAACGAAATCCAAAACCTGCTTCAGCCCACATGCAACGGAATACGAACCGCCAAAAGGTGCTTGGCGAAAGAAGAGATGAAACACGGATTTTCGATTGTGAATGCCGCATTTCCAATAGCCATAAGCCATGGTCAGCTGATAGAGGTCGGTGGATATCGCGCTTCTCAAATTGAGGCCTCCCGTCATTCTAGCCGCCTACAAATACCATGGGCAATGTGTGAGTTAAGTGGCGTGGGGACCAGCTCTCACGTGTTCATTGTAGAGATTAAACGTGAGCCGATAAGGGCGCGCCTCTTGATGCTGACCCTGCTGCAAATCAAACCGCTCGATGATGTTCCGACAGAACAGCTCAGAGCCGACAACCACGCTATGCACCAACCACTTGGATCGACGCAGCGCTAGTTCAACAAGCGCATCCCAACGTTGTGGCTGAAATTGTTTAAGCTCGGGAAAAGAAGGTGTTTTCACGCCCTGAAGCTCTGCTTGGGCCAAGCCATCCACGAGATTTGAAAATACTTGAAGGCGACCGGAATCGTCTAAAACCTGCCTGAACACATCGAATTTTGGAACGACCACGCCCGCAGCGTTTGAGCCACCCAGATGGAACCTTCCCGTGCTGCACCATCGATAAGACAACGGGGACCTGCATAGGTTGGCACGTACGCAATTCATTTCCACGTACACCATGCAGGCTAACAATCCAGCATCCTCTTCAATGAGCACACTCTTAAATCGCTCCCCCCAGATACTACCCACCTTCCCTGCACGCCGATTGACCTCCAACGAAATCGTACGATTGAGGTCTTTCATGAACACGGACAAATCTGTAAGTCGTTGATACCATTCATCTACTCGCCAGGAGTACCACTTCATCGGGATCCGCTTTCGTGCTTGAAACCGTTCAAACCGGGCCTTGAGATCGGGCACATCCAACCCTGGCCGCAACATGCTGAGCACGATGTGATAGTGGTTATCCATCACGGCGATGCTGTGCAACTGCACGTAATAGACGTCGGCCAGATCCAGGACCGTTCGATAAATTCGTTCTTTGATGTAAGTGTCCTCAAAAAAGAAGGCTTGATGCGCCGTTCTGGTCATCACATGATAGGTAGCGCCAGAACCGCTGATCTTTACTCTAGGAATGCGTCCCATGGCTTTATAACTCCATTTTAATTTACCCGGTACATTATTTAGTAGATCAAATGCAGATGTCAATCGATTTCTTGAGCGGGGTTCAGTACAATAGGCGCTTTTAGCGGGAGGTTGCATGGCTCGGTACGAACCCTCACTCATCGAACCCAAATGGCAGGACTACTGGGATCAACACCAGACCTTTGCCACACCCACAGCCTTGAATGGACCCAAGTACTACGTGCTTGATATGTTCCCCTACCCTTCAGGAGCCGGTCTACACGTGGGTCACCCTTCTGGCTACACCGCCACGGACATCATGGCCCGATACAAACGCGCAAAAGGATTCAACGTGCTGCACCCTATGGGTTGGGATGCATTTGGGCTGCCTGCCGAGCAATATGCCATTCAAACTGGTACCCATCCTGAGGTCACGACACAGAAAAACATCGCCAATTTCAAACGCCAATTGAAATCACTCGGATTCTCTTATGACTGGACACGAGAACTGAGTACGACTCATCCAGACTACTATCGCTGGACACAATGGATCTTCTTGCAGCTGTACCAGCGAGGTCTGGCCTATGTCGCCGAAGTACCCGTGAACTGGTGCCCTGCCCTGGGAACGGTTTTGGCCAACGAAGAAGTTATTAACGGCCGATCCGAACGGGGTGATCACCCGGTGGTTCGAAAGCCCATGCGTCAGTGGATGTTACGCATCACTGATTATGCGGACCGTTTGCTAGACGATCTGGAGTCCCTGGACTGGCCCGATTCCATCAAAGAGATGCAACGAAACTGGATTGGTAAATCAATCGGTGCCGAAGTCGATTTCAAAGTAAGCGATCACAACGCCAACATTCGCGTATTCACCACGCGACCCGACACCCTATTTGGGGCGACCTATATGGTACTAGCCCCTGAACACCCGTTGGTTCAGACGTTGACCACGAACGCGCAACGGGAGTCTGTGCAACAGTACATCGATCAAGCAGCGACCAAGTCCGACCTGGAACGCACCGAGTTGGCCAAGGAAAAAACGGGCGTGTTCACCGGTGCATACGCCATCAATCCCTTAAATGAAGCGCGAATTCCAATCTGGGTCGCTGACTACGTCCTGATTTCCTACGGAACCGGGGCCATCATGGCTGTGCCTGGACACGATCAACGGGATTACGAATTTGCGCGAACCTTTGATCTGCCTATCATCGAAGTAATTACCGGCGGAGATATCAGCGAAGCGGCCCATACCGGACATGGAACACTTGTTAACTCGGGGTTTATCAATGGTTTATCCGTAGAAGAGGCAAAAGCGGTGACCATCGATTATCTGGTGAAACATGGGCTCGGACAAAAAGCCATTAACTATCGACTTCGCGACTGGTTGTTTTCACGTCAACGATATTGGGGTGAACCCTTCCCCGTTGCCTGGGACCAGTCCAATCAGCCCCATCCTCTCCCCGAACAACAGCTACCGTTACGACTGCCAGAGCTGGCCGATTTTCAGCCGTCGGAATCCGGTGATCCGCCCCTCTCAAAAGCGACCGAGTGGCTCCATTTTGAGATGGATGGCCTGCCAATGCGCCGCGAAACCAACACCATGCCCCAGTGGGCAGGATCCTGTTGGTATTACCTTCGCTTTGTCGATCCCCACAATCAACATCAAGCGTGGGACAAAGAAAAGGAGCGGTATTGGATGCCCGTCGACCTTTATGTAGGCGGCGCTGAACATGCGGTGTTGCACCTGCTCTATGCTCGTTTTTGGCACAAGGTGCTTTACGATGCAGGATACGTTTCCACCGCAGAACCCTTCATGAAACTGATCAATCAAGGACTAATCACTTCTTACAGTTTTAAGGATGCCTCCGGTAGGTATGTACATACCGACGACGTAGATTTTGATGGGAATCAAGCCATTGATTCCAGAACCGGTGAATCCCTGGAATTTCAAGTAGAGAAGATGTCCAAAGGGAAAATGAATGTCATTAACCCCGACCGGATCATTGAATCTTACGGTGCGGATGCCTTCCGCTTGTACGAGATGTTCATGGGTCCCCTGGAAATGTCAAAACCGTGGAATACCAAGAGCATTGATGGCGTCCGCCGCTTCTTGGAACGTGTTTGGCGCCTGGTCGTCGACGAAGAGACAGGTGCACTGGCTACCGGGCTCTCAGACACCGCGCCCAATGACGCCATCAAGCGGCTCTACCACAAGACGATTCAGGGTGTTTCTGACGATATTGAGGCCCTCCGATTCAATACGGCCATCAGCAAGATGATGGTGCTGGTCAACGGTCTCACCAAAGAGGATGTCCGACCACGAGAGGCCGTTCAAGGGCTGCTTTTGATGCTCGCTCCATTCGCTCCACATCTTGCCGAAGAACTTTGGTGCCGGTTGGGACATCAACAATCCATCGCCAAGAGTGCGTTCCCAGTTGCCGATCCCGAATGGTGCGTGGACGATTTGATCACCATCGTCGTGCAGATAAATGGCAAAAAACGCGAGGCGCTTGAATTGCCTGCGGATATCGAGCAGGCAGAGGCCCTAAGTGCCGCTAAAAACAATGAACGAGTGGCCAGCGCCTTACAAGGTCAGCAAATTGTACGCGAAATATTTGTACCGGGACGTTTGATCAATCTGGTGGTGAAACCAAGAAGATAGACAGCATTGAAGACATTGTCCCCTACCCTCGAATTTTGTCGCGTGGGTTTGTAGCACATTCCGCATGTGATCGCTGTTATGTAATCATTGACGACAGCCGATAAAAACCACATCAGACACACAAACCGAGGTGCCTAGGAGGAATTATGTTTCTTCGCTTTTTGACTATCTTTGCCACCTGCGTCGGATTTGCAGGTGACTTCGGTCAGATCCCTGCCGACCAGCTTCAGAACGTCCATGCAAAGTACATAGGGCACATGACTCAAGACCTTGCAGGCCTCGCCCAATTCAGTAAGAACCATGGCGAACTCATCCACGTGCAAACGAATAGCGTGACTCAAACGCCGAGGTTCATCACGGGTCAACTGACATCGCCGTCATCTCGGGATGCCCTCTCGATTGCGACCGAATTCCTCCAACTGCGTCGCGAGTCCTTCAAAATCAACTCAACCATCGCTTTTGTACCGCTTCCCGTTGAACGGGATAGCCTGGGTATGACTCATATTCGCTTTAACTTGGCCATCGATGGCGTGCCCGTTTGGCCAGCCCAGGTTGCTGTCCATTTAGACCACCGCGGTGTCATTCACACGGTGAACGGAGTATACAGAGGTGATTATCAAGTACACACAAAAGCCAAGCTCTCAACAGAACAAGCTATCGAAATTGCCATGGCGGAGTTGGGGTTGGATTCCCAAGCGAAGTTCGAAACGGATCTAATAATTTATGACTGGCAGATTGATGAGCCCACCCTCGCCTATCGCGTCAAAGTGCATCACCCCTCCGATATCCTGTTTCATCGAGATTTGTTCATCGATGCCCATTCAGGTGTCCTGATCAATCAAATCGATCAGGTTTGCACGGGTCTTCCCGTTTTCGAAAACAACTTCAAAGAAGCCGTTAACTGCACGGTATTTCCCAACCGAACCGACAATCAGAGTGCCACCGTTTCCGGTTGGCGCGACAGCAACCAGATCTTTCTGATCAACTCCAGCAAGCCTATGTTCCCGGGCCAACTGGATCCCAACACATTGGCCGGCACGATCTATCTGCTGGAATGTCTACACACCAACCAACCCCAAGGCTTGTCGATTGATCCCAACGCTGACGCCTCATTCAATGACAACAATGATACGAAGGCTGCTGGAGCGGCCGCATACAACATGTCGCGCACTTACGACTGGCTGCTCAACACGTTTAATCGCAACAGTTTCGACGGGAAAGGCAGCGCCCTGCGCATGTTTGTCAACTTCCGTCAGGATCCGAACCAGGGTTTAGACAACGCGTTTTGGAACGGCCAAGAACTGGTGTTCGGCGATGGTGGCATGATTTCCTATAACTGGGCTTTTTCCTTGGATTTCATGACCCATGAGATATGCCACGCCATTACATCTTCATCCGCCAACCTGGTCTATCAATTTCAGTCGGGCGCACTCAACGAATCTTTTTCCGATATGTACGGAGTCACTCAGGATGATGACGACTGGTTGATGGGCGACACCATCATCAAACAGGAGGTCTATATCAGTCCTGGCCTGCGCGATCTATCCAATCCCAATCAAGCGGTCCAAGCTGGCGACTACTTTCATGGCTGGCAACCGGCCCACATGAACGAATACCAAAACCTAACCGCTGCGCAGGACAATGGCGGTGTTCACATCAACAGCGGTATCCCCAATTTCGCGTACTTCAAGTTGGCATCGGCGATCGGACGCGCCAAAGCCATTCAAATCATGCATCGAACTTTGACGATGTACCTCACCCGCAACAGCGAGTTCACGGACTTTCGCGCTGCGGCCGAAAAGGCAGCCGCAGACCTCCACGGAGCTGGCTCTGCGGAACAAAACGCTGTTTCAACCGCGTGTGCGGCGGTAGGTATTGGTGCCGGAACACCCCCTCCGCCGCCGGGCGGCAACTCCGCCACCACGCTCTACTACCCCTTTGTGGCACCTTTCAGTTATTACAATCTGGATTACAGCGGCATCTTCACCGTATCCAACGTTACCGCTAATACGCTTTCTGGGACGGTGACATACTACGATGCGCAAGGCGTGGCTGCGTCCACAGAATCCTTCAACATCGGCCCCAGACAAACCCTGATTGGCACATCTGGCGCCAGCGACCTTTGGTTAAAAATTGAGGCATCCGGACCCATTATCGGTTCTTATCAGCACATGACCGGAGACGGTTCATCCTGGTCGATGATTCCGGCCACTCGATACATCAGCAACGGTATGTTTGTGCCACACATTGCCACCAATACCCAGAAATTCTGGACGGTAGGTGCCATCGCAAATGTCCGTGACACACCCTCCTCCATCATCTATGTGGACAACCTGAATTCGGGCTGGACCATAGGCATCGATCAAGTAGGTCAGGGGATCGCCTTCGATTTTGAAACCGATCTCTACCAAACCTATCCCAATACATCCGCACTTGGCGGATTGTGGGGCTTCTTTCTCAACTACGACCTGAACGGCAGCAAAGTGTTGGAACACAACATGACAGGCGCTGAAATCTTTGGACGCAAAGATGCCAACCAGATCGCAGGCTTGATTACTGATGCCTCCAGCGGTCGGGCATTGCTGTTTACCCATGTGGCGGCCAACACGCAAATCTTCTGGACGGGTTATTCCGTCATCAATCTAACCGACCAGGTCGCGCAAGTGGCCGTCACCGCCTACGACAATAGCGGGAGTCAACTATCCAATAACGTGGTCTCCATCCCAGCATTCGGTAAGCTCTTGCGAGTGACTGGCGATAGTTTGGTGCCCCCAGGCACATCATGGTTTATTGTGTCTGGCCTTTCAGAAACCACCGTTCTAGCGGGTATGGAACTATTTGGTTCCCTGGATGATCGCCAACTTGCGGGATTTCAAGCGACCCCGCTTGTGGGCACCAAATACTACTTCCCGTTTGTCATATCCGGCACCTCAAACCGACCCCAGATTTTCGACGGCCTCGTAGGCAACTGGACGGGACTTTCTGTGGTCAATCCGAACGCAGCCACGGCGAATGTCACACTGCGCATTTTCAGGGCTGACGGTTCTGGCGTGGAGGGTAGCCTTTCGGTTGCCAGCAACAACAAGTTGCTAAACACCATCCAAGGCATGGCGGGCATCACCAATTTCTACGGATATGTAGAGATTGAATCCGATCAGAACACAGCTGGTTTCTCACTATCCGGATTTGACAACCAACAGGAACTTGCGGGCAATCCCATGGTATTTGCCGAGTAGGACCTCGGGCTTGGGGGACAAACGTCTCCCTGGCCCCCTTGCTCACCACACAACCGTGAACGACCCCCAAAATCTCAAGCGACCGTCGAGTAGATCAGAAATCCGCCAAGCAGTCCCGCCATCATGCCATAGGCGATCACGTATTTTTGTGCCAACGGAATGACTAGCAACCCAAATCGATGGTGCCAACGCCAAGGCAAAGCGATCAGAACCAGGGCGGTCACGACAATCGCCCACCCAAGTACTTCAAAAAAGGTCGAAAATCGCATATGTGGACTATTGCCCAGTAACCCCAAGCCCGCGATCAATCGAGCAAACTGTTCCTTATAGTGCGCCGAGGCCGAGCTCGCGAAAAGCCCCACAAACCTTCTAGCGTCGTCTGTGCGCACTACCGACCAGACACAAAATCCGAGCAAGGTGACTCCGAACACCACGACCAGAGCACCAAAGAACCATGTCATGCTTCTAGCATAACCCGAACAGGGTGTGATCTCACGCACATCGATGCGACTTACTCTGGATTTTGAGTGACGCGCGCGCAACAATACGTCATCCCTATTGACAACCCGAGGTCTTATGAAGCGCATCGCTCTTATGCTGTGGCCGTGCCATTTGGTGTTAGCCACGACGTATTATGTTTCACCCAACGGCAGCAATCTGGCAGATGGCAGCCTTGTGACGCCCTGGGCCACGCCTGGTTATGCGTCGCGTCAATTATCTCCGGGCGATCGGCTCATCATTTTGGGGGGCCGGTATGTGCTTTCAGAATACGATGCCGACATCATGATTCCCCCTAGTGGTTCAATTGGCGCCTGGATAACCATTGAGGGAGAGCCAGGAAATCGACCTGAATTGGTGGGTCGAAACAATCTCTTTAGCGCCGCCATCCTCAGTGATGTGCACTATCTACACTTTAAGAACCTAGAAATCACCCACGACGACCAAGCTACGGGTCCCGACATTAATTTTCGCGAGGCCTTCGATTTGGGCGGGTCCCCATGCAGCAATCTCGTTTTCGAAGACTTGTACATTCATCATGTTGACGAATTCGGCATCAATGCAGGCGACATCGACCAAGTGCTGATCACAAACTGCCGCATCGAGTATTGTGGATTTGGGGCTTTGGGCGGACCGTCCGGCGTTGCTGGTGGTTGGCGCAATGTGTGTATTTTGGAGTCCACTCTTTCCTATGGCGGGCACTATTATCAAGGTGGCGACGGCAGTACGCGCCCTTATGAGCGGCCGGATGGATTTGGCATCGAAGAAAGTAATGGACCGATCTTACTCCAGGACTGTGTTTTGGCACATAACTACGGCGACGGACTGGACTCTAAGTCCAATAACACCGAGGTATCGCGCTGCATTATTGCCAACAACTCCTGTGACGGTCTCAAGTTGTGGGGCGGCGGGTCGCGTGTGGAAAACACGCTGATTTATGGGCGTGGCGACGGCAACCCAACTACGTCACCTTGGTCGGCAATCGTGATTGCTGCTTCGCAAAGCGGTCAATCATTTGAGTTGGTCAACGTGACGGTCGATGATCAATTGGGCAACAACTACATCATGCACGTCCAATATGACGACCCGGAATCTGTTGATCTTTTGATCCAGAACTGCGTCTTTCGGGGCGCAGGGCCCAATTGTCCGATTTGGCTTCGCGACAATACTTCCGTGACATGGGATCACAACACATTCTACTTTCCCCAAATCACGGAATTCATCCATCAAGGTAGCAATTCCTGGACATCGGCGAACATTGGGACGTTAGGCATTGCTAACACCTATGAGGATCCCCTGTTCATGGCACCAGCTTGGGGCTCAGATGGAGACTACCAACTTCAAGACTTGAGCCCGCTCATCGATACAGGTGAGCCCGTTGGAGCGCCTTCGGATGACTTGACGGGAACGCAGCGTGATGCCTGGCCCGACCGCGGATGCTACGAAAAGACCAGTTGCATCTCTAACTTTTTTGCTCAGTTATTTGCCAGTTTTGCGGCACAACAATGGCCGCTAACACATGACATCATGACCTATGTGAGCTGGTTGAACGCCTGTTCGGAATGACCCCGCAGGCAAAAACCTGCGGGGCCCATCGCCATTACTCATTCAATGACGTGACGTTCCCGATTGCTGGTTCGGACAGGTTGTTGAACACAAAACCCACGCCGGTGATCAGTGCGCCCGACGATTCGGCAATCATATATACGTCCGTAGAACCTGCTGGTACCAAGTTATTGGCCACAGCAGCAAACGGCCGAAACGGGGATAGATTTGCCAACGTCGTCGTGTCGGTCGCGATCAATGTCCCGTTCTGGTTGTAGTACTTCATAGTGACATTGGTGTTGCTACTACCCAGGTTCACAATCACGGGTGCCGAGGTCAGGCCATTTGTGATCGGAAGATAACTGAACAGTAACTTGGTTCCCACGCGTTCTCCAGCTGTTGACGGAGAGCTAGGTACCACAACTGCCACACCCTGTGAAGGCGAACGGCCTGATGCCGCCTCCAGGTTATTGGTCACCCAACCACCTCGCACAGTGGCCTGGTCGGATTCCACCTTCACCGTATAGCCTGTGCCGTCGCCCAAAGACGGGAACAGCGATGAAGCAAACTCACTCAAGAACCCGTTGGCAGGAACCGTACGGGTTGTTGCAGCCGAACCGCCTGTGGACCTTTGCGCAGTCAGGGTCAGGTTTGCAGCTGTGCTGCCGTAGTTATTGACCACGACAATGCTCTCAAATTGAGAGTTGTTCGAAACCCAAGCATAGACCAATGTGCGGGCCACTGTGGGTGGTGGCGGGGTCATCACCGTGGTCTGAATGTTATGCACGGCGAACTTATCGTGAAACACCTGTGCATGAGGACCGGTGGGATAGAGATTTGAAGCTGAATTCACAATAGCCTGTGCCATTTCGGAGATCTTTACATTAGATCCGAATCCGAAATGAGCTTGAAGAATTACTCGATCGACTTCGGAGCGCGGAACACCCATTTGCAGCAGGGAAAGCAATGACTGAAATAGAGGTGTGGACCACAATTCATCAGAATAAACGCCACCTACAAACTCATGGGCATCATAGCTTAGGTTTGAGTTGTATTGATATTGGGTCTGGTCCATGTCGCGACCCCCCCAGCAGTTGTTGTGGCCGTCCCAAGGAAAGGCCCAAGCCGGGTTAAAACTCAGGCCATTTGGCGTGGACATGCGGTAGCTGCCAGCCCAGTAGTCGCCGAAACCCTCACCCATGGCACCCGTGTCGCCACCAAACCAATTGTTATTAATGCTGTGATGAAGGGCATGACCGTATTCATGCAAGATCACAAAGGCATCTTCATTATCGTCCACGCAACCGTGACCAAAACTCATGGCATTGGCGTTGGGCGAAAAGAACGAGTTGTCTGCGCCACCCGCGCCATCGGAATCCACCCGAATAGAATTAAACTGAATGCCTGTGCTGCCTGTAAAACCCAATGACTGGATGTAGCGCTGGTTCTGGTCCACATGGAAGTAACTCATGGCATCGTTAAAGGCATTGTTGCCACGTCTCGCCGTCCAGGCACCATTTGAAGTGGTGCTGGGTGGTGTGGCTGGCGGATCAAAATTCTCGATCCTTACCCAGGGGCCCACCAACGAGAAGGTACCGCCCGATTGCGTAATGTCCAACAGCGACCGGTTGAAATAGGCGGCATCAAAGGTACTTGAGGGATTGGTATCGCGGAGTCCCGAATTCATCAAGGTGGTCACTGGATCGGGATCAAACACATCGGCCGTGCCATTCGCTTTCATACCCGATTTGGCAATGTCCGCCAATTCTCGAGCATAAAACTCGGAAAAGGCTCGGACACGGTCGATGGCTGGTCCAGAAACCAGTGTTCGAGTATCTTCGATCGGTTTGCGTGAAATGATGGTTTGTCGAACGTCCAAAACCGTGCCTGTGACCGCATCGATTTTGTGTTCCCAGTAGCCATAGGGCTCAGTCACCGCGAGATCGACCAAATAAACAAGCCTCAGTTGATTGCCTTCCGGATAAAGCACCAATCGATCTGACGGTGGCAGAATCAATGACCCTTGAACGGCTAAATCTTCCCACGCGATGTCGTAGGCATCGTCGGAAGTCATAAGGGTTTGAGAAACGATCTGTTTGTTCGCGTCAGTCAGAGGATGGGTGTTGTTGTAGACCTGATAGACACGACCATCATGCCTGACAGACACAACAATTTCGGCACCGTACACAGGCACGCCACGATGATTTTGCGAGAAATGATAGTGGTTGCCCAACAAGCTCTGCTTGACTTGCGTCAGCTCCAGATTCTCAAGGGCGGGCTGCAATCCGTAAAGCTTTGCGTGGGACTCCAAATAATTCCGGGCCACTTGCATTCCATCCTCACTCGATGGTTGTGATTGGATTGTCACCATCTTGGCGAAATCGGATCTCCAATCCTGATGGTAGGATTCAACGATGCTTGACGTGTCCGCTCCTGAAAGGAATGAAGACATCAAGGCCAACAAAATCAACGACATACACTAACTCCTTCGATGTGTAAAAAGTGTGGTTCCTGACTCTAATCTATGACGCGACAGAAATAAAGCAAGTGGGCCAAAGTCTTTGAGAGCACTTTTCGTGCCGACGACCAGAAAAAACAAAGGCCGCGCGAGGCGGCCTTTGTAGGTTTGGATCATGAATAGGTTAGAACACAGTGACGAGTACGTCATCGGTGTCGATGCCGCCTTTGCCGTCACTGACCACCAAGCGGAAGATGTAGTTGCGTGACAACGAACCTTCAAAGCTAGGTGTTGCAGTATGGTCCCCTGCCAGCGAAACCACTTCACCAGCAATCTGAATCCACTGATAAGTCAGGTCATCGCCATCGGGGTCAAATGATGCCGTACCATTCAACATGATTGTTCCGGCACCGTTGCGGAAGATATCTGCACCGGCGTGAGCCACAGGCGCTGTGTTGGGTTCTTCCACTTCGACGGGATTAACGGTGATGGTGACGGTTTCACTGACCGTGCCCTGATCGTTGGTCGCAGACAAGGTGTACACGATACTTTCAGTCGGGCTCAAAACCAGGCTGCCTTGTGCATTGACTTGACCATAAGGCGTCAACATCACCGTATCAGCGTGATCTGTAGACCAGGTCAGGTTCACCAGTTCACCTTGCGTGATGGTAGTCGGTGCAGCCGTGAAGAAGTTAATCACAGGATCAAATACTTCTTCGGGTGCAGCTTCCATGAAGATACTAACAATGTCACTGCCACTGGCACCAAACTCATCGCGTACCGTCAACATGAAGGAATAGGCTGCTCCAGCTGCACCTTCAAATGTCGCAATCGCCGAATCAGAGTTTGCGATCTGAGTCAGCGGACCAGAAACCTGTGTCCATGAGAAGCTCAATGCATCGCCTTCAGGATCACTGGAAGCCGAACCGTTCAAGGTCACGGTGCCAGCGGGTACATCGGTTTGTGTGGGACCCGCTTCAGCAATCGGTGACGTGTTACCTGTGCGGGTATCGCGAGTGGCAAGTTCATAACGAATACGCGGAATCATGACCGGTGTAACCTGGTCTGATGACATGCTGCGCGCTTGACCCCAGCTACCCAATCGGATACCCGTTGCATAACGCTCACTGTCATCGTCAGTGATCAGATTCTCGTTCAGTTCAAATTCGAGGTACCACGTGAGATTGTCACGCAGGTTCAAACCGAAACGCAGGTTTCCGCCGATATCGGAATCATGATCGGTATCAAGCGATGCGATCGAACCGGACAGAGCGGCTTTCGACCCGATGTTAAAACCGAAACTCAAGCCAAACTGCTGTACGACGTCCACATAGGTTTCGCGGACGTAGGCGAAATTCAGTTGGGAGGTATCCACCACGTCGCCATCGTCAAATGGAGCGGTACCAAACAGGCCGATGCTGCCATTATCAAAGGTGATATCGGCAATCACGGAACCCTGGCCCACAATTGCAGTACTGAATCCGTCCATATCAATCATTTTGTACGAAGCAGCGCCAGCCATCTTGAAGCGACCGATCTGATAGATCAACGCTGCATCGAATTGGCCCTCACCAAGGGTGTCGTAGTAGGTGTAGTCACCTTGAGCCTGCACACCGAACTGATCGGTGATGGCCTTGAAGTATTGACCCGCAATACGGCCGGTGAAGTCATCGTTGTCATCGATACCAATGTCAAAACTCACGCCGGAAAAGCCTTGGAAATTCATTGAACCACTGAGGGTGGTCTGATTCCACTTGTTGCGACCGTTTTCGTCAGTTGTCGATTGGGCCGGTTTCATCATTTCAGCGTGCTTAGCCATTGCGTCTTTGAATTCAGCTTGTTGTTTTTCTAGATCGGACAGCTTTTGGAGGATCAATTGATGATGTTCGTCATCTTCCGCTTTGGGTGTTCCGTCAAAGAAGAGTTCAATCAAACGATGGTAACTAACCAACTTGCGCGTGCCATCTACGGTTTCGTACAGCAGTAACTCAACGCGGCGATTTTGAAAACGACCTTCACGACTGTCATTCGCGGCCACAAAATTAATCTCGCCTTTGCCAGTAGCCGTTACGCGCGAACCATCCACACCTCGACTTTCGAGATATGCCTTGACGCTTTTGGCACGGCGCTCAGCCAATGCACGGTTGTAATTCTCGGTGCTGATGTCGTCGGTGTACCCTACGACTTCCAGCGAAAGATCCGGATATTTCTTCATGACATCGCCCAACAGGTCCAAACCTTGGAACGCATCCACAACCACGGATGAGTTGAGCGGGAAGTTAACATGTTCTAGGCCGTCGTGATCTCCAGCCATCGCTACGGGAGCCAGGCACAGCAGGCATGCCATTAAGATCGTCTTCATGATTCTAGATACCTCCAACTTTCAGGGAGCTTTTGAGTCTGTGGATCATTTCCCTAAGACTCCTCAAAAATATACACGCAGAGAAGTATTGTAGCAGATGCCAATGGGCGGCCAAAGGTTTGTTTTTAAACAAGGTGGCATTGGTCACAATTGAAATCACTCAATCACTTAATGTGATTTGTCGAGCCGCAATTGCATGTGCTTTCAGGGTCCTTTTCATTTCGTCCGCAGTAATCAAACGCTTCACGGTTTTTCGCTTTCTTAACATCAAGGGTAGTCCTTTGATGGCCGACCAGTGTGCCTTAAAAAAGACAGCCATCAGCTGCCATTTTGAATGTTCTGCCGCAAAACCACCTGCCGATCCGGAACCGGAGAAAACGGCCCAGATATTTAGAAAGTGACGTTTGAAGGTGTAAAAGGGAGAGGCGAGGATCATCGTCCAAGGAAAGGTCTTGACCATTAGCCAGATGCGATTTCGTTCCACATAAAAGACCTTGTTCGGCGAAAATTTGCCCAAAGAGACGGAGTGCTTGTGAAACACACGCGAATCGGAACGATAAAGACAAGAAAACCCTGCCCACCGACCTCGCATGCCCCACTCGGCATCTTCGCCATAGAGAAAGAAGTCCTCGTCCAGCAAACCGATTTCACGGATCATCGACATCGTATACAGGCCTGCACAGCCATCGGGCCAAAGTGTTTCCCGATGTGGGTCCCAACGCTCGTCGTTCGGTGTTCCTGTGCCACAACCGCGATTAAGTCCATCGGCATACATGAGATGGCCTACCTTGTCGATCTGGTCCCGCTGATAATAACGGATCACTCGGCAAGCGACCATTCCGACCTTTGGGTTCTGAAACCCTCTCAAGCCAGCCTTCAACCAATCTGGGTCGGGCACAGCGTCGTTGTTCAATAGGGCTACCACCTCGCCTTTCGCCTGTTTGATGGCAGCATTGTTGCCGGCGGCAAAACCCGTGTTTTCGGGAAGCAGGATCAATTTCAAGCGGTCCCATTCATAGGCCCGCAGGATTTCGACCGATTCATCGACACTCCCGTTGTCCACCACGATGACTTCGAGAGCAGGATGACTCTGCGCCCGAACAGCATCCAGGCATTCAAGCAGGAGCGGTGCGCCATTCCAATTAACGATGACAACCGAGACGTTCACGGATATTAGCCGAACAGACGTTTCTTGACCAAAAACCAGAGGTTGCGCATCCCATCGCGATAAGGCTGAAGCTTAATTTCCCCTTCTCTCGCGGAGTACTTGATGTGTTCTTCCTTAAAGCTGAGCTTGGGGTGGCGAATGACTTCAATTTTGATTTCTTCCGAAAATGGCATGCCGGTAGACGTGAGTTTGATGTGTTCCAGGATTGAACGACGAAACACCCACATACCGGATTGTGAATCTTCAATGGGCACCTTAAACAGAATGGCAAAAGCAAATGACAACAACTTGTTGCCGATCCAGTGCTTGAAACTCATGGCTTCTTGATTGAGGATGGGGAAACGGCAGCATGAAAGGAAATCCACACCGTAGTGCAGATAGACATCGATCAGTCGGTCCAAATCGGCTATGGGATAGGAATGATCGCCATCCAAACAAGCGATAATATCAGTTTTTGCGTGGGCGAATCCGGTTTGATAGGCCCTGCCATATCCCCGTTGGTTCTCCGAGATGACGTAGGCGCCCAGTGAGCGGGCCACCTCAGCGGTACGATCGGTACTGCCATTGTCGACGACCACGATCTCATCGATCCAGTCTGGTGCCGCCTGTAATACGGATCGAATCCCTTCCTCTTCATTGAGACAGGGAATGACAACCGTTACACTCAAATCGCGATACATGAATCCACCTTTACACCAGCGGCCCACTCTAGACGGGGTTGCCACCATTTTCAAGACCTGGTTCGCTTCGCTTTTCAGCCAGGACCGTGATCATGCCACCTTTTTGCAAGATTGCTGCCCATCGCTCCAGGGGCGTAATTAGAGTGGTCAATCCCAAATACATCAACTGTTTCAGGGTGTTCTTGCGGCCGTGAACCAGTTGGTAGGTTGGCTCGCCGGTGGGCAACAAAGACGAACTCCATGCCGGTGGTCCATCACGCCAGGACCAGGTACTCCATCGATGAATCTCGAAGCCGCATTCGTCCAACAATCCCAACAAAGCTTTGGGCGTAAAGTTGATGAGGTGACGTGGCGGCTCCAACCCCTTCCAACCTTCTTTAAACCATTTCCCTTGCCACGAATCGATGTTTGGCACCCTGATCAGCAATACTCCTGGCTGTCTCAATGCCTGGTGACACAGCAGAAGGAATCCTTTGGGGTCGGTCAAATGTTCAAGGACATGAAAACAGGTGATGGCATCGATCGACTGAGGTTCAGGACACCAGTCCTCCAAATCGGAGTGGATCACATTCAGCTTGTGCACGTCACGGGCGTGTTGCACGGCTCTCAAATCACCTTCCACGCCTTGGGTCTCCAGTCCACGGGCGCGCATCTCTAGGAGCCAATCTCCCCGACTGCAGCCAACGTCCACAACCCGTGCTTGTGGTTTCAGTCGCATCCTTTGCACCCAGCCCATTAGGTCAGCCCGCATCAGGAATCGGACGTACACGCGCTGGAGGCTGGAAACGAGGCCTGACGGCTTGGTTTCCTGCCAATATCCGGACCCGTAAAACTGGGCGGCCTGATTTCGGTCAGGCAACGGAACCTGAAAAAGGACCCCACAGTCGGTGCATTTATGGAGTTCGGCCTCGTAGTCCGTGAACTTATAGAACACATCAGAAACACGAAACGCAAACTGAGACGTCGCATGGCACAAGGGACAGTTCATCTCAGCGCCTGAACCGACCTTTTCCTCGTGGCGGACCGGGGGGTCGCCCCCTTCCTCGCCCTGATCGATGCCGTTCTCGTCTCGGTCTATCTCGATCCCCAAACATGCGCTTCATGCCGGCGATGCCAAAATCAAGACGCCGTGTGACCAGATCAACGCGGTCGATGCGCACACGCAGTCGATCGCCAATGGTAAATCGTTTTCCCGTCGCCAAGCCCACCAACATGCAGTCATCAGCGTTGTATTCGTACCTATCATCAGAAAGGACGTCCATGGAGATCAGTCCGTCCACCCAGTAGTCGTCCAGTTCCACAAACAGGCCATTGGGCTTCACATCAGTGACCACACCATCAAACTCGTCTCCCACACAGTTCATCAAGTGGCGCATGATTTTCAATTTCACGAATACTCGTTCGGCCTTTTCCGAGTTACGTTCGGTGATGGATATGTCCCGACACACATCAGCAAGCGCGCCATCATCAAAATGTTCAGGTCCCCATTTTGGATGTTCCAGCACAGTGGTCAGACGGCGGTGGACCACGAGGTCCGCGTAGCGGCGGATGGGGCTGGTGAAATGGCAGTAGCAGTCTGAGGCCAATCCAAAATGCCCACCATTTTCAGGTGCATATTCGGCGAGCTTCAAACTGCGGAGGATCTGAAATTGGTAGACCCGCTGCAAATGTTCCTCCGACCCTTTTATCTGTTTGAGTAATTGATTGATGCCACTAGCGGGGTCGCGTAACAAGTGGCGGGTATCAAATCCTCGGGCACTCATCAGATTGGCCAATTGTTCGAGTTTCTCAAGGTCAGGGGTTTCATGGACACGGTACGGTAAGCCAATGCCCCGTTCGGTCAAATACCTGGCTACCAATTCGTTGGCAAGGACCATGAACATCTCAATCATCCGATGTCCCTCATGACCAGAATAGGGCTTCACGTTTTCCAGGCGTTGGTCGGCAGTGAGGGTGAGATGTTGTTCGGCGAGATCCAGCGAGAGACTGCCAGAATGGGTGCGTTTTTGGGCTAACACGTCTGCCAACTTCAATGCCAAGTCCAAGCGCTCGGTTAATTCCTCAGATTCTGCTCTGCGCGAGGCCACCTTTAACACCCCAATTTCATGGACATCCGTGTAGGTCAGCCGATAGGCACTTCGAATTAGACTCCGACAAACGCGATATTCAAGTACTTTGCCTTGCTGGTTGAGCGATGCGATCACCGACACGGTGTAACGCGGTTGGTGAGGTACCAAAGAGCATAAGTCCGTGGACAAGCTGGCTGGCAGCATGGGAAAAGCGCGATGAGGTAAATAGGTGGAGTTCCCCAGTCGCTTGGCCCAACGGTCCAAGGGCGAATCTTCGACTACGTAATGACTGACGTCGGCAATATGGACACCGAGCACATAACCTGATTCAGTGGCTTTGATATGGATCGCGTCGTCAAAATCTCGAGCGTCTGCGCCATCAACCGTAAATACGGCTTCTTCGGTGAAATCTTCGCGCCCACCTAACTCAAAATTGCGATTGGCAGCAATTTCTTCGGCTTCATCACAGATTTCTTGCGGGATCTCTGACACCACACCGTTATCAACAAGTGCAAGCGACTCATCAATGGCCGGATCATCCATTTGACCCAAAACGCGATCAAATCGGAACCCCTTGTCAACTCTCCGCCAGAGCGAGACAGAGCCCTCGATGAATTCGCCTCCCCCTCTCAAATCTTTTTCGGTGACCTGAGTCGTGCCTAATGGTAACTGGACAAGTCTTCGACCTTCCCGCACCGAAACCGTCAACAACTGCTCACGACCTTTGCGTTCGATACCAATGACCTTGCCTGTTTTTCTGCCACGGGGCCCGTATTCGACATATTGAGCGCGAACCGTATCTCCGTGCTGGGCGCCACTAAGTGCATAGTCAGGAATAAACCAATCGCGTTCAGGGGAGGCATCCACAAAACCAAAACCTCTGGGATGAAGGGTTAGTCTTCCTGTGACCTGGTTTGCTTTCTTGGTCTTCTCCCTTTTGACTGATCGGGACTGCCGTTTTCCGTCAGGCACCCAATAACGGGACCCAACCTTAACCACTCGCCCCTGTCGGACCAGTTCGCCGATCAGGGACTTGAGCAGCTGTCGATCGCTGCCTGGCAGCGATAATCCACGTAGAATACCGCGCAAACCTGTCGGATCCTCACAGCGTGACAGGAACTCTATGACTTGATTTTGGAGATTGATCATTAAAGAGCTACGTCGGCTCCTTAATTGTCATCGTCTTCAGGGTCGATGGTGTAATCGTCAATTTTTTGGGATCGTATCGTCAAATCGTCATCATTATTGCTAGTGGCTTGCGTACGAGGTCGGTTTTTGCGTTCCAAATCGCGGACACCTGCAGCTTTGGCCTCTTTCTGGAGTCGCGACACTTCGCTGTCCTTATCCGATTTCTTTTGCTCAAGCTCGGCGATTTTCGCGCGGAGCTTCTCTTGAGACTCGTACAAAACGGACGAATTGTCACCAAATGCGCTTTCCTGCTCGAGCGCTGTCAAGGCAGACCGCGCGGTCTGTAACTCGTTTTCTATTTCTTCTGACTCTTTCAGCGATTGCTTGTAGGATTCACCAAAGGCTTGGGCATCAGCGGCCATATCTGAGGCCGAACGCACGGAAATGCCACCCCCGGTTTGTACACTATTGTCAGCAAGTGGATTCTCTCGTACGTATTCGGACATACTGGCGGAATCAATCGTGAGGTCGCTTCGAACCGGATTGTCTTCGTCGCGGCTCACTTCGATGGCATTGGCCACATCAGCTATGGTCTTTACCACTTCGGGTTTCTCTTTTTCTGCCGCTTTTGCCGCTTCCGCTGCGGCGATGGCTGCTTCGCGCTCAGCAGTCAATTGATGAGAACGCTCAACATCCACCATCTTCAAGGGCAGTTGCAGTAAATCGCCATCTTCGTTGGTATAGACGACATATGCGCCTTTCACTTCAAACGAGCCAGGTATCTCTAACGTCTGACCATTCTTCAGTGCGATGATGTCCGCAACCGACCAATTTGCAAGGCCCAAAAGGGCGCAGAGGTACAGGTATCGTTTCATGGGGAACCTCACTTCAAGTCCCATTCTACGCCCAAAACCGCACCTGATTCAATCTTAGGGGCGCGCGGACCGTTGGCCCGCGCCTCCAATTCAGCCGAGATTCCGATTGGCAAAATCCCAATTGACGAGTTCCCAAAAGGCCTCAATGTATTTGGGCCGCGCATTGCGGTAGTCAATGTAATAGGCATGTTCCCAAACATCACAGGTCAGAATGGGTGTTTTGCCTTCAGTGAGTGGGCAGCCGGCATTGGCGGTCTGGTCGATGCTCAATGATCCATCAGAATTCTTGACGAGCCACACCCAGCCGCTACCGAATAGGGTCGCTGCTTTCTTGGTGAAGGCTTCTTTGAATGCAGCGAATGAACCAAATTGGCTGTCGATGGCCGACGCGATTTTTCCAGACGCCGACCCGCCGCCATTGGGACTCAAGGAGTTCCAATAGAAAGTATGGTTATAGATCTGGGCTGCGTTGTTGAACATGCCGCCACTGGATTTCTTGACGATCTCTTCGAGCGTTGCCGATTCAAATTCAGTGCCCGGAATCAAGCCATTTAGGTTGTTGACATAGGCATTGTGATGTTTTCCGTAGTGGAACTCCAGGGTTTCCTGAGAAATGTGAGGTGCCAGAGCATTCATCGCATAGGGCAATTCGGGTAATTGATGTGCCATCTTGTTCTCCTTTTTCCTTCATCTTGCCGCGTCATCTTAACCAGAATCCCGCAATCAATTCAAATATCGGCGTGTTCTTACAAGGCGATCTCTGGCTGACGAAATACGTTTCGGGCCGCCCAACCCAGGGTGGCGGTTCGAAAGGCCATGTAACTCACCATGGATAGCCACAAAAGATGCGGACTGGATTCGAAGTGAGACCACCATGCCAACGGAAGAAACCCCACTACAGTTGAAATGAGCATGGCGTTACGCAAGGTTCTTCCCTGCGTCAGCCCGATGAAAAACCCATCGTAGATGTAGGCGAATCCCGAAAACAAGAGTACGACGCACAACCAGGGTACCCATCTCATAGCCTCGGCAATTACATCGTCATGCCGTGTAAGTGCACCTATGATCGACTCACCCAGGAAAGCGAACAACGCGACAAACAACAGCACACAGCCCACATTCCACGCGAGCGATAGGTTGAGTGCCCGACGAAGGGCTTGAATTTTTCGCGCACCGGCATAGGCCCCGGCCATGGATTCCAATGCAAACGCGAAACCGTCAATAAAGTAGGCAGCCATGCCAAGTAACTTCAAGAGAATCGCATTGGCCGTTAGAATTAGCGTTCCCAACATGGCCGAGAGATTGGTAAACACAGCAAATGAAGTGATCAGACAAAAGGTACGAATCAGAATATTGGTTTGAAGCGCGAAAAGTGACTTGAACGCATCGGCCCGCCAAATATCACGCTTAAAATCGAGCGGTTGTTTGGGCCAATCTCGACGTACCAGTAGCATTGCCGTACCAACGGCCAACCACTCCGATGCCATCGTGGCAAGGCCCGCGCCGGCCGGGCCCCAACCCAGGAATCCGATAAACCAAACGTCAAAAATGATATTGGCGCCATTCAGGACACTGGCCAGGACCAGCGCCGCACCTACGCGCTGCCGACCCAAAAGGTATCCGTGAAAGACATACACACTGAGTGCGGCTGGAGCGCCCCATATTCGGGCATGGACATACTCCAGACCTGCGCGTTCCACGTCGACTTCACCCTGAAGTAGTTCGAAGCCAAATCCCATTAGGGGCCCTTGTAAGACCAGTATCGCGATACCGACGATTGCCGCAATGATCAAGGACCGCCAAACCACGAGCTTTGTATTCATATCGTCTTGAGCACCAAAAGCCTTGGCAACAAGTCCTGTGGTGGACATTCGTAAGAAGCCAAAACTCCAGTAAAGATAATCAAACAGGATGACACCTAGTGCCACACCGCCGAGAGCTTCGACTCGGTCCAGGTGACCCAATAATGCGAGATCAACCAGTCCTGCGAGGGGCACCGTCAGGTTTGTGAGCACATTAGGCACGGCCAGGCGGAGAAAGTCCCTCTGGGATGGTTCACGAGCAGCACTGTTGGGAGCAGGAGTCAGGGTGCTTCCTGTTCCAGCTCATACGAGCGCGCGACGGCTGTCTTTAGGTGCGACAAATCATTCCACTGAATCAATTGAAAGGGTCCGCCCTCGAACAAACGAGCAAAAGACGAAACCCCACCGCAGTCTATTCTAAAACTCAGCGCACTGTTTAGTGGCAGATCCAAGATCCCGCAGCACAGTACGCGAAGAATCGTGGCTGGCGCCACAACCACCAAACTCTCGTCGGGATCGCGACGTTCAACCAGCGAAACCAAATCCGGGAACGCGCGGCGATAAATATTGCGCAGCGATTCGCCACCGGGAGCCGGAAAATCCACATCTGAGCGCCACTCCTCAAAACGCGCGGCGTCACTGCCCAAGACCCATTCTCGGCGTTTACCTTCCCATTCACCCAGGTCCACGCCTTCGAATCCACCTACCAACTCTGGTGTCAGGTCCACGGCGTCACAGATCCTCATGGCTGTAGACACGGACCTTCGTTGCGGGCTGACCGCAACGTGGTGAATCCCATTCTCGCGAAAACGACGTGCCAAGCACTTGGCTTGCCAATGACCTGTGTCACTGAGACTCGGATCACGGCGACCTACCAAAAGGCCTTGTTCCTGCTCATCGGTTTGCCCTGAGCGTACCAGGAAGATTCGTGGCATATAGGCTCCTGCGGCCATTATAAGGAGCCGTGAAAGAAGTGGTCAAGCTAGCCCACGGAAAGAGATTTACGCTGCGAGCAAGAAATCCTGCTCAGGCAGAAGTCCCTCCCGCAGCAAAAGGCGTTCGATTTCCTCTCGAGCTCCGTGGGAGCCTACGTAAGAAACGACAAATTCGCTCTTGAGATCACAGATCCGACGTCCATCATATACAGGTCGGCCCTGAACCGTTTGCCCGATTTTTTTGCCGTCGATGTCCAGAAATGCGCCAATCTCGATGCCATGGTCGCAAAGATAATTGGCTCTCTTTCGCGATGTCTTGCCAGCGCCCCAGACCCAAATGCGAGATACGCCCCTTTTTTGCAACCATCGGGCAAGGTATTTCGCTTTTAACTGATTGACTTGATCGATATGGTAGCGGGCATGGGTTCGAGTGAGGCGCTCAGGTCGGTCTCGCCAATGCAATAACAGCTGGGGCAACTTAACCATGCGAACCCCAGATTCCAGTAAGCGCAGCCATAATTCGTAATCCTCTGGGAAAGGTCCATCCAAATAACCCCCGAGATCCATGACCAGTTGACGCCGGAACATAACCGAGGGGTGTGCGACCGGTGCATCGACAAATCTGTATCGAAAGATGCTTGCCGCGTCACAATTTTGGTTTAACCACCATACATACCTGGCAAATCCCCTCCCGTCCAGGGCACCAGACAGAAACCCGACTTGTGATGAAACGAGCCCTATTCCGGGGTTACGGATTAGGAAATCAGACTGTAATGCCAAGCGCTGGGGGTGGCACAAGTCATCACCGTCCATTCGCGCGATGAACTCGCCTCGGGCCACAGACAAACCGTAATTCAAGGCAGCCACGATGCCACGATTGTCGGGCCAATCCACCACCACAAAACGAGGGTCATTCCGTACACAGCGATGAACTTCAGACAAGGTGCCATCCTCTGAACCGTCATTAATGACGATCACCTCAAAATCGGCATGTGTTTGTCGTGCCAGCGAATCGAGTGTCTCGCTGATGTGTGCCTGCACGTTGTGTACGGGCAACACAACCGAAACAAAAGGCCTCACGAAGCCTCCTCGCTGGCCTCCATCGCTTTGATTCGTGCCAACCTACGCTCTCTCAGTTCCTGGGCTTTCTCTTGCAAATCGGCAATCTGATCTGATTCATCGACGATTTCGACCCCGAGAATCGTTTCAAAAAGATCTTCCAGTGTGACCAATCCACTGACTCCACCATACTCATCAACCACAATAGCCATGTGGTCACGTTCCGCCAACAAGCTCTTTAGGGCAGCCCCGACCGTAAATCGCTTCGGCAAGAATCGAATGGGACGGAGGAACCTTAATACACCGCGATCGCTTCTCCCTCCCATGGCCACCGACTGAAGCACTTCGCGAACAAGAACGTATCCCTTGACGTCGTCGATGTTCTGATCAAAGAGCGGGATACGACTAAATGTTTTTAGCGCTGGATGGGCGACAAATTCCGCAACAGTCGATGAAAGCGGCAGCATGGAAACCACCGGCCGGGGCGTCATGACATCATCCAGTTTGATACTCTCAAACGCCAAAAGGTTAGCCAGAGCCTGTGATTGATAAGCCGATAACGTTCCCTCTCGAGCGGCTAGAGCAACCATCGCGTTGAGTTCCCCACTGGTGACCGCTTTTCTACTGGAACGTGAAAGGATGCGTGTCAGAGCTCGCGTAATAACGAGTAGCGGAGACATCACCGTGACCAGAAGCTGCGTCGTCATGCCCACATAGGGTGCCAGTCGTGTGGCATGAACGGTGCCCAACGTCTTGGGAATAATCTCAGTGATCACAAGAATTAGCAGTGTCAACACACCTGAAAAGACGCCTACCCATCGATCGCCAAATACAACCGCAGCTTGAGCACCCGCCATAGCAGCACCTACTGTATGAGCGATGGTGTTCAGAGTGAGAATGGCGCTTATGGCATCATCAATTCGATGTTGTTTGAGGTTGAGGAGCATACCTGCACCCCGTGAACCGGTATCTTTCAATTCGATTAGGCGCGAAATACGAACAGAAAGCAGCCCTGCTTCAAGAATGGAACACAAAAACGATATAGAGAGGGCTGCACCCACAAGGACTAATAAGATTACCAAGGGTGCCATTCCTCTCTACTACTATAAGGGCCTTCGTTCAATCAATTCACCTGTGTGTCAGTAACCCAGCCCATCGGAAAAGCGCATAGGCTCTACGAAATGTACAACAAGTGGCCATTCTGTTGCAAATATGCGTGCATTGATGTCCCGACAACCATCCCCAAATGGGGAACTTGAACCTCATTTAGGGTGAAAGTTGATGCTTCTCTAATCGATACAGAAACGCTTTGTAAGGCAAGTTCAGCAGTCGCGCGGCGCGGGCACGGTTTCCTGCAGCCAATTCGAGCGCTTGCTCCAGGCAAGATCGTTCATGATGCTCCCAATCCATGCCAGCTGCGGGCAGTTGAAAGGTATGTTCTGGCGCCGTATTTTCCCGCAGAGAATCGGGTAGATCTTCCCGTGAGATCCGCCCATCATCCGACAATAAAACCAACCGTTCAACGGTGTTTGCCAATTCCCGAACGTTTCCGGGCCAACTGTAATCCACCAACTGCCGCATCACCGCAGACGGGATCTTTTCCACCTTTGTTCGGTGTCTTCGTGATGCCTTACGGGCAAAAAAGTGGACCAATTGCGGAATATCTTCTCGCCGGTCCCGCAAAGGCGGTAGGGAAATGCTGAGCACGTTGAGTCGGTAAAAGAGATCCTCACGAAACCGTCCAGCAGCAACGTCTGCTTTCAGGTCGCGATTTGTAGCGGCGATTAACCTGACATCAACTTGCCTTTCCTCATTACTGCCGACACGACAGAGACGGCCATCTTGAACGACGCGTAGGAGTTTTGGCTGAATGGCGATAGGTAGCTCGCCGATTTCATCGAGAAACAAGGTTCCGCCATGGGCTGCTTCAAACTTGCCAGGACGCGATTTTTCTGATCCGGTGTAGGCGCCACGTTCGGCACCAAAAAATTCAGACTCAATGAGGCCTTCGGGGATGGCTGCACAGTTGACCGCGACAAAAGCGCTATCCTTTCTTCGCGACAACGCGTGGAGCGCTCGGGCGGTCAGTTCCTTGCCGGTCCCACTTTCGCCAGTAATAAGCACCGTCGCGTCGGTCCCCGCCACTTTTTCAACCGTACGAAAAAGGCGCTGCATGCTGGGAGCGGAGCCAATGAGTTCCACCAAACGGTCCCGCTCCCCCAAGGCTTCGGTCAATCGTCTGTTTTCGTCAACAAGACTACGTGCCGCGTAAGCGCGATCGACCGCTAGCAGGAGCGCTTCGCGTTCAAAAGGCTTGGTGAGATAGTCATCTGCGCCATGGCGAATCGCGTGTACGGCGTGGGTGATGGACCCGTAGGCAGTAACCATGATGAATGCCACAGAAGCATCCATTTGTCGGACCTGCTTGAGTAGTTCAAATCCATTCATCTGCGGCAGTTTCCAATCAGAGATCACCAGATCAAAGACATGATCACGCAAGAGTTCAAGAGCCTCTTCAGCTGACTCAACATCGCTAACCGTGCACCCTTCGTGTTTGAGGATGGACGCCACAATTCGCCGCTGATCGGGCTCGTCTTCAATCAACAAAATGTCCATTCGTTCCATCAGTTCCTGCTATCCGCATGTAAGGTGATGACCGCTCGAGTACCGTTGGGCTGCCGATCCTCCAGCGATACTTTGCCGTTGTATTTATTCTGTGCAATCCGCTGGGCAAGAAAAAGGCCCATGCCGGATCCGTGACTTTTGGACGTGACATGAGGGGTGAATAATCGTTCTTTGATATGTGCTGGAACACCGGGGCCCGAGTCCTCAACGACCAGGATGAGTTTGTCGTCTTCGCGCAAAACTTCTACGGTCACGATGCCTTGATCGGGTGAGGCTTCCATCGCGTTGACGACGATGGCGTGAATCAGGCTTCTCAATTCGGGCAACACCCCCCAAATCTTCAAGTCGTCACCAGAGCTTTTGAATTCCAGGCCCACATGGCTCATGCCGTCCTGGGTGAGGTTCAACATAACCTCTTGGGTGAGCGAGGAAAAATCAATCCATTCATGCACACAGCCGGAATCGTTTGCCAAAGACAAGAAGGAGCGGATCCACTGGTCCACGCGTTTTATTTGACGCCGGCCCGCACCTGCTAATGCCTGAGCTTCGTCGCTATTGCCCGAAAGCGAAGCTAACTGGTCCATGGATAGTCCGATCGCATTCAATGGATTGCGGATGGTATGGGCCAATCCCCTCGCTATTTCACCCAGTTCCGACATGGCCTGCTTTTCCCGGAGGATGCGTGATTCGTGATCGAGCTCGTAGAGCTGACTGGACATTTGATTGAAGGCGTCAATGGCCAAACCCTCTTCCCCACCCACAGACGACGCATCTACCTGCACACCTAGTTCACCAGCGCCCACTTGATGGGCAGCCACGGCGAGTTGTCTCAAAGGAGCAGTGGCACGATGTGCCAAATAACCAACAGCCACGAGACCGATCATAATCAGCACCATGGAGCCAATCACCAGATTCAAGGACACACGCTCAATTGTTTCTTGGATACCGCGTTTGGGGATGGGGATCCTGTGGTCAATATCATCGCTCTTGAGGACGACATAGTTCGTTCCCTGATTACTCTTCTGATCAACCTGAAGTTCCACGGTCACGAGATCGAGCAATGCCTTGTCATTCTTAATTTCGCTGGTTACATCACCGGAATGGGTCCAATGAAACTCTCGCCTAATGCGCACTTCACCCGGTTTTGGCTCCATGGTAATAATCTGAACGTCATCTGCGTTTTTGACTTCATGCTGCTCGTCGGTTACGAACGCCGAAACCACGTCCCGGCCCATGGAAAAAGCCACCAGATCCACTTCCCCGGACAATTCACTGGATAGACGTCGCACCATTAACAGTTGCGCCACCATCAACGCAAATATGAGGGCACCAAAGGTCAGGATCAGACGTAACCGCAAACTCATCTTCCACCTCGCCCTGCCGGGAGCAAGATCGATACCAGACTAGGTTCGCTCGCCGGTCAATCCCCAACGCGAGGTGTGGAGCCAGTCGCGAACATCTTCAACCGGCAAGGGCATGCCCATCCAGAAGCCTTGGGCCACATCGCATCCTAATTCGGAAAGCTTGTTCCAAGTTTCCTCGTTTTCAACGCCTTCGGCAGCGACACGTAGGTTCAAGGTATGGCCTAAATCGATGGTGGATTTTACGATGTTGGCATCATCGCTGTTGGTGCACATATCAAAAACAAACGATTGGTCAATTTTCATTTCGTCCACGGGAAGTTTCTTCAAATAGGCCAGCGACGAATAACCGGTGCCGAAGTCATCGATGGACATCTTGATGCCTAACCTGCTGAATTCGGACAAGATCTGCTTGGCCTGCTCCGGATCCTCCATCATGGCACTTTCCGTGATTTCCAAGATCAGCTTGGTGGGGTCCATGCCACCATCTTCAATGATGCGGATGACCTTGTCCGGTAAATCCGAATCCAATAAGTCTCTAGCGGACAGGTTCACCGAAACGGTAAGATCCAACCCACTGCGGTCCCATTCCTGCCAATGTTTGGAAACCTCCTTGATGACCCACAACGAAATCGGTTTGATCAAGCCGCTGCGCTCAGCAAGTGGCACGAACTCGGCGGGCGATAACAGTCCATGCTTGGCGTGATGCCAGCGAATTAAGGCTTCGAAGCCCACCACTCGATGGGATTTCATTTCCACTTTTGGTTGGTAGTGAATGCGCAAATCGTCTTGTAGAATTGCAGCCCTCAATTCACCCAGCAGAGTGAGGCGTTTCGCGCTGTAGTGATCGAAATTGGGATCGTAAAAGGTAAATCCCGGATCAGACGTTTTGGCTACGGACATGGTCATGTCCGCACGTCGCATCAAGGTGTCAGCATCTTCACCGTGAACCGGATAAAGAACAATCCCGATACTTGCGCGAACCTCCAATTGCAATTCATCGACATCGAACAGCGGTTCGAGAGCATCGTGCATTGCCTGTGCCTCGCGGGCAGCCTCATCATGTGTACAAATGCCGGGCAAGAAGATTGCAAATTCATCGCCACCAAAACGCGCCACTGATCCCCGTTTGCCAATCAGATTAATCAATCGGTGAGCCATTTGCTGCAGGATCAAATCACCATTCATGTAACCGAGTGTGTCATTGATTTCTTTGAAGCGGTCCAAATCAATGAAGAATACCGCCAGTCCGGACTCTTTATTTTGTGCATCCCCGATCGCTTCGTGAAGACGAGAAACGAATTGCGTTCGATTGGCCAAGCTGGTCAAGACGTCGTGATGTGCCAGGTAGTCCAAGCGTTCTTCTGACCTGCGCCGCTCAGTGATTTCGTTTTCTAACTGTGACACGTACAGACGGGCTTGGCGGTGTAGATTCCATTTTCGCGTCAAGGAAAGGGCCATCTGTTTCACTGCAGTGGTATCAAAAGGCTTTCTCAAGAACAACAAACGGTCCGTGGTGCCCAATTCCTGAATGATCTTCTCCCAAGAGTAATCGGAGTAGGCTGTGCAAATCACCATTTCAATGTCTGAATGGCGTTCCCAAATTTTCGAAATCGTTTTTATGCCGTCCCAGCCGGGCGGCATACGAACGTCCATAAATACCAGCGCATAGGGTTCGCCGTCTTGTTCCGCTTTTTCAACCATATGCAGCGCTTCTTGGCCCTGGAAAGCAGAGTCTACTTCATAAATCGGGGTGTCTACGTCGTCTTCGCTGTCGGACGACTCATCTGCAAACAGTTCTCTTTCCAGGGACTTAAACTCGTTCTCGCCAAAAATCTTGTCTTGGGCCAACACCTTCTTGAAATCGTTGTGGATGGCAATGTTGTCATCAACAATCAAGATACGAGCAGTTATCTCATTGCCCATCAACGTTCCTTGTCTTTGTAGGCCGAATCAGATTCAGAACTGACATCCCGGTTCTCTACTTAACTTTATCGGTAAATATGATGGGAATTTTAACACCTTGGGCAAAAAAAAGTGCAAGAAATTCAAATGAAACGAGTTACAGCTCTGAACCAGCGTCCACCAAACAGACTTTCTTGAATTGCCGTTCGCTGCGGTCGTCAGCCCAGGTGTACAGGACTACTCGGTCAAAACAAAAACGTAAATTTGAAACATCAAGGGTTGCCCCCCAGGCGAGCAAATCAAGGCGAGCCGCAACGGAAGCACGGCGCCGAGGCCGTCCAATGGTGACATGTGGTAATGGCGGTCTCCTGTCCAGCGGTATCCCTGCTGTGCGATGTAGATCATCGCGATAGGCCGACATGACAGCCACCATTTCGTTTCTGCCTTCCCGCAACTCGAAACTCAATGCGGAGAAGCGTTTCGCGTTTGGCAGAGGCAATAACTTACCAAGCGTCGCTTCAACGCGAGGCCATTTGCAAGTTCTCAGTAACTGTGTCACATGGTGTTGAGCCGTGGCTTCAAGCGCACCTAGGAACGCAATAGTGAGATGCATATCTTCGTGATGAAAGGGTCTCAAGCCGTCGGGTGCATGGTCCAAGAATGGCAGAAGGCGCTCACTTCGATCCAGAGGATAGGCCACAAACCAATTGGGCCTCATGAGGACTGCACCTCGACCTGATCTCCAGGCTTCAGACCCAGCTCAAGGGTGGCGTTCCCGTCGCGCATCGCAAGTTCCAGGAATCCCGTACTGCCCCAGAGCGCAACCATTTCTCCCTTTGCCACATCCGCGTAGATGCGTTTCATTGGAATGTTGCGACCGGCCACAGAAACCAGCGTCGGTTTGAATGCGTCATCGCGATGCAGGGACAAGATAATATTGCCAAACCCATCTATATGCACAACGTCGCAGCGACAACCGTTGGATGTGAACACCGGGTGATCAAAACTGGCCGAAACGGGGTCGATCACCCTGGGCCCCACTTCCTCGAACCGACCACCTTTTGCCAAACGCACCGCACACGGGCAAAACACGTCTCGACCGTGAAACGTGGCGGATACAGGTTCATCCACCGATATTTCGCGAATGGCACCAAGGTGCATAAAACGGGTTAACAGCCCCAATAAGCCATTGTCCGGGCAAATCACAAATCCCGACCTGTACTCAGCCACCAATGGTCGGCGGTCGCTGCCCACCGTGGGATCCACCACGATGACGTGCACCGAATGGGGGGGGAAGTAGGGTAAAGCAGACCCGCAAACCCAGGCAGCAGCGCGTAGGTTCTGTGGCGGGATTTCGTGGGTAATATCCACAATCATGGCCCCAGGTGCCGCGCTGTAACACACGCCTTTCATGGCTGCGACGTAGCCATCGCGGGAGCCGAAATCGGTGGTCAGTGTGATCGGTCGCATGCAGCTTTGGGAACACTCGAGCGGTTGAATGAGTGCATCTTATCACGTTGACAGGCCCCAGGGCCGATGATAGGATACGGCTCGTTGACGCGGGGTGGAGCAGTCCGGTAGCTCGTTGGGCTCATAACCCAAAGGTCGAGGGTTCAAATCCCTCCCCCGCAACCAAAGCTCCTCTGGATCTGCACGTATTTGGATTGCATGTTTTTAATCGTTGGCAGAGCCTGAGATTTTGATGATCACCTTGCGATCCGCTGGAGCACGCACGATAATAAACGTGCAAAGCACGAAGACATGAAGGAAGGCATCATGTACGGTTTGGATCGTTTTGGATTGAAGCCCGGCACGGTATTCCGCAACTTGCCGGTGGAAAAGCTCGTGGAACACACAGTGGCACGCGGTGAAGGCGTCATCGGAATGGGTGGGGCCACCATGTGCAAGACCGGACGTTTTACCGGACGTTCACCCAAAGATAAGTACTTCGTGGACGAACCCTCCTCCACTGACAATATCTGGTGGGGCTCGGTCAATCAAAAAGTCAGCGAAGGCACTTTCGATAAACTGCTGCAAAAAGTGATCAAAGGACTCGAAGGTACAGATCTCTATATATTCGATGGCTTTGCGGGCGCTGATTTGAAATACCGTCTACCTGTGCGTATCGTGACCCAAAAGGCGTGGCACGCCCATTTTGCCAGCAACATGTTCATTCGCCCTTCGGTCGAAGAGTTGGCCGAGCATAGACCAGAATTCACCATCCTTAATGCATGCGATTTGACTGCGGATGACTACCAAGAGTTAGGACTGCGCAGTGAAGTGTTTGTCGTATTCAACCTGGCCAGAGGCATTGCGATCATCGGCGGCACTATGTATGCCGGTGAAATGAAGAAGGGCATATTCAGCGTGCTCAACTACAGGCTACCTTTACAAGACGTATTGAGCATGCACTGTTCAGCTAACGTTGGCGATTCAGGGGACGTCGCACTGTTCTTCGGCTTGTCGGGTACCGGCAAAACAACCTTGTCGGCCGATCCCAATCGCATGCTCATCGGCGATGACGAACATGGATGGTCTGACAACGGCATTTTCAACTTTGAAGGTGGATGCTACGCGAAATGCATCAACTTGACCGAAGAAAAAGAACCCGATATCTGGCGGGCTATCCGCTTTGGTGCCCTGCTGGAGAACGTGGTGTACGACGAAGATACTCGAGAAATCGACTTTGACAGCAAGGCCATTACGGAAAACACGCGTGTCTCCTACCCTATTCATCATATTGATAATGCGTTGATTCCTTCCCACGCAGGACACCCCAACACCATTATCTTCCTTACCTGCGACGCTTTTGGCGTGATGCCTCCGGTAGCCAAACTAGAGCCCGGCCAAGCGATGTACCATTTCCTTTCTGGTTACACAGCCAAGGTTGCAGGCACGGAACGAGGTGTAACAGAACCGACAGCGACCTTCTCCAGCTGTTTTGGTGCACCCTTTCTTCCGTTACACCCAACCCGCTATGCCAAATTACTGGGCGAAAAAATGGAACGACACCAAGTTCGCGCTTACCTACTCAATACAGGTTGGACCGGTGGACCTTACGGCGTAGGCAAGCGTATGGATTTGCCATCCACGCGTCGCATGATCCACGCCATTCTCGACGGATCGATAGAACAGAGTGAATTCAGGGACGACCCTTATTTCGGATTCAAGGTCCCATTGACCCTCAGTGGCGTGGACAGCAAAGTTTTGGATCCCGCCCAAACTTGGGCCAACCCGCAAGCTTTCCGTGAAACCGCTGAAAAGCTGGTGGGATTATTCAAAGACAACTTCAAGACCTTTGAGCCTCAGCCCGGCACTTACACCGCGTTTGGACCCAAATGACCGACTTGATACACCAGGAGCGCGTGGTGGTTTTCTCCACGCGCCATTGTGGCTATTGTGTCCGGGCCAAACGGCTCCTTGAACGCAAAAACATCCCATTCATCGAGATCGACTTGAATCGCAGCTCTGAAACGCGCCAGTGGCTGGTCAACAAAACAGGTATGTGGACCGTACCCCAGATCTTCGTTGATGGAGAAGTCATAGGCGGGTATCGAGAACTGGAAGCTATGGCACAGCAAGGTCGCTTTGATGACTTCGTCCTTTCTTCAATTACCGGTCATTGACAAGCTGCCGGAGAAGATAGCTCAGGACGCCAATCAGTTGCGAGAATGAAACAAAGGCTTCCTATCATTGGGATTCAAAGTAGGATACCCCCTAAGAACGGGGGGGGTGACATCAGTGGGTGCTCGATCCGTTCTATGCTCATGACCAAAAAAGAGCGGGACACGCCCGCTCCTTTTTCTATCTTGATTGAGTTGTGATTAGCCCAGTTCCCATTTGTCGGTGTATTCGTTGCCCTCTTCGTCACCGATCTTGATTTCTTCAAACACGAAGCGAACCTCTTCCATATCGCGAAATTTCTTGGAGAGCTCATCACAGGTGTTGGGCTTCCACGCCGAGATACCCACCACTTTGACCTTCTTCATTTCATGGGTGAAGTATTTGACGATATCGCCGCTATTGGGATCTGGTTTGTAGTGGGAGACCGTGACTGTCGCAATTTCTAGGTTCTCGCAAATGTGTTTGGCGAACAAAGGGGATGCCTTGTCCAACTCGTGGACGATGGAGAAATGTCCGTGCTGGCGACGACCCGTGATTGATCCATCCCGCACGTCGGTTGGGAGTTCCAAACTGTAACGGAACTCGTAGGTTTCGATTTGGTCTTCAACGCCCTTGCCTTTGGCTGGTCCGGGAACGCCGTCGATCTTCGCGTAGGATGAAACTGACATGGGTAATACCTCCAAAATGTTTGGCGAATGCCTTGACGAGACTCTTTACTGGCCAGTTCCATGCCAAACAAACTAAATACATCAATATCAGCACTTTACAGAATATACCAGACTTCGTGAAGCCTAATAATCGTTCGGAAACACAAATAGGGTGTTCGCCTGTTCGAACGGTTTTGGTAATCCCGTGAGCTAGTTCACGCCCATATCTCGGAACAGGTGACGCATGGTCCAGCGCAAGAGCCATGTGGGTGAGAAACGCCCACTCCATACTGATAATCGATTCAACCACCCGGCAACTACCTGGGCCTTTCCTTTGACCATTGCATCGATCCCAATACGCGCTACATCCCTGGGCGACATCACGTTGGAAGACACAAAACGCGAGTTCCGCATGCCTGCCACATCAAAAAATTCCGACTCTGTTTTCCCGGGCATCAAGCAGGTTATCCTCAATTTCGAGTGGGCAGGTTGTTCAAAAGTCAGGCCCTGTGACAAGTGATTCACGAAGGCTTTGGTGGCCGCATAGGCGGCCATATGCGGGACACCCTGTGCTCCAGCAATACTTCCGACATTCAGGATACGTGAACCCTGCTCGCATCCGGCCAAAGTGGTCCACATGGCATGTGTTAGTTGCATCATGAAGCATACATTTAATTGAATCATTCGTGAGAGGGCCTCAGGGTCACCCATATGAAAAGGCCCCGTCACACCAACCCCTGCATTATTGACTAATACACTCACGGGCAATTCCAGAATATGCCCCAGCAAGGTCGAAACCGCATCCGGGTGTGTCAGATCCAAGGCGATCGCTTTCGCTTCCACCTTGAATTGCCCACTCAATTCCTTCGCCAGCCCGTCAAGTTCACGTTGCCTCCGCGCGACGAGAATGCAATGCGTTCCGCGGCTCGCCAACTCCCTGGCCAACGCTGCACCAATCCCAGACGACGCACCTGTGATCAGGGCCCAGCGATCTTTGAGGACAAAGGTCACGATTTCACACGCACCGACGACACCTCAACCAGTCCGATATCTTTTAGATCCATTTCCTTGTGGATGCTGAAGTTCAGTTGAGAGGTGTCATCATTTGTAATCTCTAATGTGGCTCGGTGCTTGGGCTGCCCCTTGAAATCGTAGAAGGTAATCTCCAGCAATCCCTTGGTGGCGCGATCAATGATCAAACTAAACTGGGTTTCATTTTCTTTTGCATGGACACACCATAACCGTTGAACCAAGTTATGCGCCTGTCTCCCTTCCATATTCTTTCCATAGGCATCGACATGCCTCACTCGCATATGTACAAGACCGTCTCTTTCATAAGTGATGCCCGTGCCCTGAATGCGGCGTTGATGGATGTTCTTGTAGGGCCGAGCAGGTCGACGGCCCAGCAATCTGAAAGAGAAATAGTCTACAGAACGCACCCACTCCCGGGACAACACGATTTCTTCGGTACCTTCGATAAAGCGGTAGTTGTAGTGATCTTCTTTGACATCGGCGATGGTTTTGAATACGGTTCCGTCTTTCATCGTAAACGTCATTCCGTCCACATAATAGTACTCTTGAAAGACCAGACCCAACAGCATCAAGAACATCGCCTAACTCTCCTGCTTTTCGAGGCATTCTAGCACGCTGAACACAAGTGGACCGCTCGTGTTATGCTTGGGTTTTGGGGAGCCACATGACACTTGCTGATGAGATCAAACACCGATTAATCCACCAATTCGAAGACGCAGTGATCGCCTTGACGGATACAGGGGGCGGTGACCATTGGCACTTGGAAATTTCGACCAAACATTTAGAAGGCTTAAGTCGAGTCAAGCAGCATCAAGCCATCTACAAACCGCTTCAAGACCTGATTGCTGCGAACCGCATACACGCCTTACAAATTGTGGTCAATCCAGCACCTGCCTGAATCTGATTTCCTGAAGTGCAGCCTGACGTTCAAAGAATGTGCTGCCCAAGATCACCGAACACCCTTGCTTGGTCGCCATATCAACCAAACGAGTTCGTTCCGGTTCATAGATCGACTCAATCAACACCTTCATCGAGGCAGGAATCATATCCAGCGGGGAGTCCTGATTCCCCATGCCACAAGAGGTCGCTTGTACCAGTATTTCGAATGGTCCGTCATGGCGTTCAGCCCACGGTACGAAACCCACCACACCCTCTAATTCTGTGCGGTTACTCACAGTAACGGATCGACCAAGCGCCCGAGCAGCCGCAACAGCCACTTGCCCCAACCCGCCATAACCAAGCACACGGATCCGCCATTCTTCGGGATATTCCGAAAGCAACGCCAACAGCGCCGCGTAGTCGGTATTGTCCACCTGCCATTGATCGCTGATTCGCACTGCGGTGTTGATCGCACCCGCTGGGTGACTCACATGCCAAACTGAGTTGGCATAAGCGGCTGCCCATCCCTTGGCAGGCTTGGTAATGGCCAAGCCACACAATTCAGGAAACATCTCCAGCAGAAGGGCAAAGTCTCGTGGTTGTTGTACGGGCATACCCAAAAAAAGCGCATTGCTGTCCAAGGCGCGGAGATATGGTTCATGTCGTTTTGGCGATTTTGAATGCCCAATCGGATGGCCAACAATGGCAAATAGACGCGGTGACTTTGGCAAATCCCGTCCCACGACATCGTCCAACTCGAGCTGGCCCGGGGCCACAGCATCGCCGGGCAGGGATACAAAGGTAAATGGTGCCCCGTACACCAGGCTCAACCACCGAGTACAGGCAAATTCCGCGCCCATATAGAAATGGACCAAAGCAGGACCCTGCCAATCGGAATAGACAAGACGTTGATTACACACGTCTTCTGTCGTTGACCCTGTGCCTATCACTTTCAACACATCGATATGGTTCAGATCCAAGGGTGGCAGCGAAGCAAACGGATCGCCAGCATCCAAAATATGATGGGATAATACGACCCTCGTACCCAAGTCTCGCAAGGCTTCAATTTTCTCGTTCAAACCCCGCTCGTCAGATTCCAAGTCCACCCAACGAGCGCCCCTTCGAGCACATGCCAGTCTAGAAGCCCAACCCATACCTTCCCGATCCTGAGCATTCCCCTTGCCACCATGTGCCGCAGTCCGGTAAGTGGCAATCCAATGGCAGGGCAATTCCGTCCACGCCGCCAAGGGCGACAAATCCAATCGGACCTCATAACCCACATCATGACGATACGATGGTTGCGGCCGAGGCAGCGAAACAATGGCTTTCATTTTGGAACTTATCGTTTACAGATGGAGGCCTTTACCCATTCTCGATTGAGCCTTGCGATGTTTTCCAGCTTAATCTCCTTGGGACATTCCACTTCGCAGGCACGTGTGTTCGTGCATGCGCCAAACCCCTCGTCGTCCATAGCCTCTACCATGCGAAGAACCCGGTCCTTAGCTTCGGGTCTACCTTGTGGCAGAAGTCCCAGATGAGAGACCTTGGCAGAAACAAAGAGCATGGCCGAAGCATTCTTGCAGGCTGCGACGCAAGCACCACAACCAATACACGCTGCAGCGTCCATGGAAAGTTCCGCTTCAGGTTTCGCCACGAGCACCGCATTGGCGTCGGGAGCACTGCCCGTGCGTGCCGTGACATAACCGCCAGCGGAAATGATCCGGTCAAAGGCCGAGCGATCCACCACCAGATCCTTGATGATTGGAAATGCCGTAGCTCGCCATGGCTCAATCACAATCGTGTCGTTGTTTTCAAAACGCCGCATGTGTAGCTGACACACAGTGGTACCTGAATCAGGCCCATGAGGCCGGCCATTGACAACGAGGCTGCACGCTCCGCAGATACCCTCGCGACAATCATGGTCGAATGCAACGGGCTCCTCGCCTTTTGCCTCCAACTCAGAATTGAGTGTGTCTAGCATTTCGAGAAACGACATTTCGGTAGAAATGCCTTTCATGTCGTAGTCCACCAATTCACCCTTGGTGTTCTTGTTCTTCTGCCGCCAGATTTTCAGTTTGAGGTTTAGCTGATCGGTCACTTGTAGCTCCTCGTGCTCGGTTTGACATAATCAAATTCCAGCTTTTCCTTGTGCAGGGTTGGTGGCTTATCGACGCCGTTGAATTCCCAAGCGGCGACATGACAGAAATTCTCGTCGTCGCGCAGGGCTTCACCTTCCTCAGTTTGGTATTCCTCGCGGAAATGCCCACCACAGGATTCGTTTCGTGTCTGGGCATCGAGTGCCATGGTTTCGGCGAATTCCAAGAAATCAGCTACCCGACCGGCTCGCTCCAAGACCTGGTTCAACTCGCCTTCGGAACCCGTAACGTTGACATCGTTCCAGAAGGCTTCGCGCAGCTTGGGTACTTCATCACGCACCTTTTGTAAGCTCTCTTTGGTTCGAGCCATGCCACAGTTGTCCCACATCAACTTACCCAACTCGCGATGGATGTCATCCACAGTTCGCGAACCCTTATTGTTCATCAACTTATTGATGCGGTGTTCCACGTCACGAGATACATCGGTAAATGCGGCCTGATCGGGCTGAACGGGCTTGAGGGTATTCCCAGCCAGGTAACCACCAATGGTGTAGGGAATAATGAAATAGCCATCTGCAAGGCCTTGCATTAACGCACTGGCGCCCAATCGATTGGCCCCATGGTCCGAGAAGTTGGCTTCGCCGAGTACGAACAACCCTGGAATCGATGACATCAAATTGTAATCCACCCATAATCCACCCATGGTGTAGTGAACGGCCGGGTAGATGCGCATGGGTGTTTGATAAGGATCTTCACCGGTGATCTTCTCGTACATTTGGAACAGATTCCCGTATTTCTCACGGATGGTGTTTTCGCCGTCGCGTTTGATGGCATCGGCGAAATCGAGATATACCGCTAACTTAGAGCTACCCACACCATACCCGTCGTCACAAACAGCCTTGGCTGCACGCGAAGCTACGTCGCGAGGCACCAGGTTACCGAAACTGGGATACCTGCGCTCCAAGTAGTAGTCTCTTTCAGCGTCTGGAATATCGCGCGGTCGGCGCGCATCGCTGGCATTTTTTGGCACCCAAACACGGCCATCATTCCGAAGCGACTCGCTCATAAGCGTGAGTTTCGATTGGTGGTCGCCACTGACTGGAATGCAGGTGGGATGGATCTGCGTAAAGCACGGATTGGCGAAGTACGCCCCGCGTTTGTGGCATCGCCAGGCGGCGGTCACATTGCAGGCCTTGGCATTGGTGGAGAGGAAAAACACGTTGCCATAGCCGCCGGTGGCTAGTACCACAGCGTCGCCCGAATAGCGTTCAATTTTTCCGGTCACCAAGTCGCGTACCACCACACCACGGGCGGCACCATCTACGACGACCAGATCCATCATTTCGCGGCGCGCATACATTTGTACGCGCCCCGAATGTACTTGCGCCATCATGGCCTGATAGGCGCCCAACAACAACTGCTGACCAGTCTGTCCTCGTGCGTAAAAGGTCCGAGAAACCTGAGCACCGCCAAAAGACCGGTTTGCCAAAAGTCCGGAATACTCACGGGCAAACGGCACGCCTTGGGCCACGCACTGGTCAATGATGTTGTTACTGATTTGCGCCAGTCGATAAACGTTGGCTTCACGTGCTCTGAAGTCACCGCCCTTAACCGTGTCATAAAACAGACGATATACGGAATCGCCATCGTTGGGATAGTTCTTCGCAGCGTTGATGCCGCCTTGGGCAGCAATACTGTGGGCGCGCCTCGGCGAATCGGATATACAAAAGACCTTTACCCTGTATCCCAACTCACCCAACGAGGCCGCAGCGGAAGCGCCAGCCAAGCCAGTCCCCACCACAAGTATTTCAAACTTGCGTTTGTTTGCAGGGTTCACAAGTTTCAGGTTGAACCGATGTGTGTCCCAGGACTTTTCGATGGGTCCGCCCGGTAGTTTGCTATCCAACATCAGGCGCCTCCTTTCTCAATCAACCAGGCCCACAAAGGTAATGACGAAAAACCAATCGTCAAGATAAGGGCCAACGCGACGCAGATCACTTTGATACTGCGCATGTAAACTGGGTGGTTCCAACCAAATGTTTGAATCACGCTCTGAATGGCATGGACCAGATGAAACCCTAGAACTACCATAAACAACACGTACATGATGGAAAACCAGGGTTGGGAAAAACGCTCCATCACCAAGCCATACAGGCCGTCCACATGGTCCTGATAACCACCATACTTAAAGTGAATCAGGTGCAAAACCAAAAAAATGAACACCAAAAGGCCCGAAAAAATCATCGTGCGAGAGGCCAACGTGGCATCTGAAGCCGATTTAGCCACATACGTGGACGCCCGAGCTGCGCGATTTCTCGTCGTGAGCCGGATTGCCAAAAACATATGTGTCACGAGCACACCCACCAAGAACAGTTCGACAGGTATTAGCCAAACCTGACTTGATAAGAATTCAGCATAGGCGTTGAATTTTTCTGCGCCGGCAAATAGCAGGAAATTACCCGACAAATGACCGATCAAGAATCCAGTCCAAATTAATCCCGTAATCGCCATCAGCTGTTTCTGGCCGATGGACGAGGATAAAAATCGCGATAGTCGACCCATGGAAATCTCTCCTCACATGTTCGAAAAAGCACTGTGAACCCGTTTCAGAAAAGGCTTATCGGTTCACCAGCTTCCGCGTCTCAAAATATAGCACGTCAGACGTCTGCAAGGTAGCCAAAGGCTAGCCATCAAAGGAGATATCTATTTGTAGACGAATCGGTTTTCCAGCTAGTGAAGCCGGAAGCGTGATGTTTACGGGGACCGAAATGGGCTCCACGTCATCAGATTTCACATCACGACCCTCAGAATTCCTTCCCTCGGAAGCTAGATTGGCAATTTCAGCCATCTCATCCAGCTCAGCAACTTCCAACGGACCCATATCGTCCAATTCAATCACTTCAGAATCATCCAATTGAGGAAGCTTGTCCTGAGCAGATTCTGAGGGAAGCGAGCCCACACTATTGGCGGAACCTACTTCTTCATCCTCAAATTCGATCTCATCCACACTCATGGGAATGGGCTCTTCGTCAAAGGGGTTGGAAGGATCAGGCGCCAGTGGTGCACTGGTTTGAGGTTTAGGCAAAGCAGGCGCAGGTGAAGCGGGCCTCTGCGCACCCACTGGAGGAAGACTAGGCGGCTTTCGGGCTGGTGCCGCACTTGAAGCAGCCAGTTTGTCCTTCTCCATTTCCAAACCGTACTTGGCCGTCAAATTCTTCAGCACAAGTTTGCTGATGCCTTTGAGTGTCTCAAAAACACCATCTCCCTTAACCGCAATGGCCTCGAAATGAGGCATGTTGAAGCGGTTGACTTCTTTCTCCAACTGCTCAATCGTCAACGCATTCTTCATGTCTCGTTTGTTGTATTGGATGACATGGGGGACCGTAGAGAGATCCTGATTTTGTTCCTTGAGATTGGTGATCAGGTTATCGAAGCTGTCGATATTGGCTTCTAACATAGGCTCTTGTGAGTCCGCGACAAATACAACGCCGTCGGCACCCTTGAGCACCAATTTCCGAGTGGTGTCGTAAAAAACCTGGCCTGGTACCGTGTACAGCTGAATTTTTGTTTTCATGCCCCGAATACTTCCCAGATCGATGGGCAAAAAATCAAAAAACAGGGTTCGGTCGGTCTTCGTGGCCAAAGACAACATCTTGCCCTTCGAAACATCCGGCAAGGTGTCGTAGATGTACTGCAAATTGGATGTCTTGCCACACAGGCCGGGTCCGTAATAAACCACTTTTGCCGTTAACTCTTTGGTGGCGTAATTGAATAAAACCATTCATTATCTCCGAGGCATCAGAGCGTCCTGGCGACAGAACATGGGTAAGAATCCTGTGCGATACTGTATCACGATTTAAGAAATCAAGACAATTCCATTGCCTCCAGCGGATTGGCAAAAAAGCGGCCGCCAATTGACATGGTTTTGATCCGTTGCGGTTTGATGGTTTAGGTGGTTTTCAACCTCGCCCGCTTAACCTATGATTCTTCTCTGGGAGGTTGGCGTGATTACAATTGGCATCGCTGGGGGTTCCGGAAGCGGCAAGAGCACCTTTTCCAAACTGGTCATGGAAAACCTCCATCAAGAACGCGTGGCGTGCATCAAGCATGATGCATATTACAAGCCTTTGGACCACCTATCTCTTGAGGAACGCGCCAAAGTGAACTTCGACCACCCCAGCTCCTTGGACACAGGCCAAATGATCGAAGACATTATGGCACTCAAAAACGGCCAGGCCATTACCGTTCCTGAATACGATTTCAGTCGCCATACCAGGGCCACCGAATCTCATCTGCTGGAACCACCCGTGGTGCTCATCGTGGAAGGGATTCTCATATTTGCGGAACCCGAACTTCGCGGTCTTTTCGATATTAAGGTGTTTATTGATGCTGATGATGATGACCGCTTGATGCGCCGCATGTTACGTGACATTCATGACCGTAGCCGCGACGTATCGAGCATTGTGGAACAGTATTGCGCCACGGTCAAACCGATGCATTTGGAATTCGTGGAACCCAGCAAGCGGTGGGCCGATATTATTGTTCCGGGAGGTGGCCAAAACAAGGTCTGCCTGGACCTCATCAGTCGCAAACTTCACATGCTCGTGAACCGCGAATATCCTGAACAATTGCACAAATAGTCCCGATTAAACGGGCTTTTGGCCACCTTTCCACAAAGCCTGTGGAAAACTTTGCGGAAAATGGTGTGGAAAACGGCTTCCGTCGCCACATATGCAGCGATTGTGCAGATTGAACTCAAGATTGTGCAGCTCAAAAACAGAGACGGGCACCAATTATTTTGCTTGACACAGCGCCCGGCTTCCATGGTAGCCCAAATCGTCACCACCGGAGAAAATCGTGGAAAACACCTGTGGAAAATTTGTGGAAAATTCGCCCAATTGACCAAAAATCAGCGCTTTATGACCGATTCGGGGGCGCGTTTTTGCGGTCAATGGACCAGTCCTGAGACATCGCGAAATGCGATGTGAAGGACCACCTAGTCATAAGGGCTACAAATCCTTCATTTCTTGCGGGCACTTCAACCAGTTTGGTGAGCAGAATGCACTATCCTTGCTATAATGACTAAGTTTTGAATAATATGACCACAAACAGCAGCATATAGGTCGGATCAAAAGGGTGAATCATCTATGGATCTAATTATGTTTGACGAGGAATATCGAAAGATTCAGGCCGTCATCGACCAGCTGCACGCTGACGCGCGTAGCAAAGTTGTTTTCCTGGTAGACAAGAATGGCCAACATATCGCAGGGTCTGGAGAAGTAGAGGCAATTGACGCCACTTCTCTTGCATCCTTGACTGCAGGCAATGTTGCAGCAACCGATGGCTTAGCAAAACTGATTGGCGAAAAAGAATTTTCCATATTGTTCCACGAAGGAAAGCGTGACCACATTCACATTTCGATCGTAGCCAATCGATTGATCCTGGTCGTCATTTTCGATGACCGGTCCTCCCTGGGCTTGGTGCGATTGCGTGTGAAAAAAACGTCGGGTGAACTTGAGGACATTTTCAAAGAAATCATGGAGAAAGCCTCAAGGAGCCAGAAGTCCGAAGAGATCGAATCGGCATTTGCCGAAATTACCGATGAAGACATTGATAACTTGTTCGGCTAGGAAATAAACACATGGCGTTCATCAATTACGCATCCCGCGAAGTCAATTGCAAAATCGTCTATTACGGACCTGGTCTCTGTGGAAAGACGACGAACCTGCAATACATCTACGACAAGACCAATCCCAACACCAAAGGGAAATTGATTTCGCTTGCTACAGAAACGGACCGCACTCTTTTCTTTGACTTTCTGCCCCTCGATTTGGGCATGGTGCGTTCGCTACGAGTTCGCTTTCACCTGTACACGGTACCTGGGCAGGTGTTCTACGATGCCAGTCGCAAACTGATCCTGAAGGGTGTGGATGGCGTGGTTTTTGTCGCGGACTCTCAAGAAGCCCGATTCGACGCGAACTTGGAATCCATTGACAACCTGGAAAAGAACCTAGGGGAACAGGGCTTCGACATCATGAAGATTCCCTACATCTTGCAGCTCAATAAACGAGACCTTCCCACGGCCATGCCTGTAGATACGTTGGTAGAAGAATTGCGCATTAAGGGTGAACCCGTTTTTGAGGCTATCGCCCCTCAAGGCATTGGCGTTTTTGAAACGCTCAAAGCGTGCGCCAAACAGGTACTCACCGAATTGAAAAAGAACGGGTGATCCCTCCCGTTTCGGTTTGCAAACCATGTCACAAACACTGATCCCTTGGTTCGTTCTGGCTTTTGGCATAGGAACCGCGATCGGCTCTCTATGGGTATGGCTGATCCAGAAGCGCAAGTTGCACGCTCTGACCCAAGACATCAACCATCTAAGAGAAAACGAAATACGACTTTCTACCCAAATGACCGAACACGTCCGTCGACTAACTGAGGAACAGAAGGAGTTTGAACGGCTGCACACAAAACTGGAGGAGCAACAGCAAAAACGTCAAGAGGCTGAACTCGACGCGGCACGGCTAACCACGCAAATCAACGATCTGCAGCAACATATGCAAGAAAAACTCAGTTTCCAAAACGAGACCCGCGAGCATTTGATGCAGGCGTTCAAGTCTCTTTCTGCCGATGTCTTGGATGTCAATGCCAAGCGCTTCTTAACCCTCGCCAAGCAGCAATTTGAACAGCACCAACAAACCTCTCAGGCCGATCTCGACAAACGCCGCAGCGACATTGAACATATGGTGAAACCGCTCGCCACGACGTTGGACCAACTCAAGCAGCACAACACGCAGTTGGAAAAAAACCGGGCCGATGCCTACGGTCGAATGACCGAGATGGTCGAACATCTGCGTCGTGAAACCAGTCAGCTAGCCAAAGCCATGCAAACGCCAAGTTCAAGAGGAAGGTGGGGTGAAATTCAGCTTCGACGGGTGGTTGAGCTGGCCGGGATGGTTTCGTACTGCGATTTCTATGAACAGGTCGCCTCCGACCAGGAAAGCAGCCGCCAACGGCCGGATCTGGTCGTCTATCTGCCCGAATCGCGAGAAATCATTGTGGATGCCAAAGCACCGCTCAGTGCATACCTGGAAGCAGTAGAAGCGGACGATCCCCAATCCAAGCAGGATCACCTCAAACAACATGCCACCCATATCGCCAATCACGTACGTCAGCTGTCCAGCAAAAAATACTGGAGTGAATTTGACCGGGCACCGGAATTTGTCGTCTTGTTTGTGCCCGGTGACCATTTTCTAAGTGCTGCCTTGGAGGTACGTCCCGATCTCATCGAGAGTGCGGCGGTACAGCGTGTATTGTTGGCGACACCTGCGACTTTGATCGCGTTGCTGAAAGCTGTTGCATACGGTTGGAGCCAACAGAAAATGGCGGAGAACGCCCGAGTGATGGTGGACCTTGGCAAGGAACTTTACGAGCGCATGTTGAAGTTTGCCGAACACCTGGATGGTGTCGGCAAGGGCCTCGCCAGCGCTGTGAAAGGCTACAATTCATGTCTGGGCTCGTTTGAGAAACGTTTGATGGTGACAGCTCGGAAATTTGAAGAGTTGGGAGTCGAGTCAACCAAGCAGGATCCCGATTTGCAACCTCTCCCGCTTCCCGATAGCATCAATTCGACTTAGCATCCCCGCTCAGTCAGCCGATACGGAATCAATAACACCAAAGGGTGGCCATGCACCAGGCCGAACGACAAAAGCTACGCATCCGTCGATGGATGATGGGATTGGGGGCCTATGCCATCAATTTGAGCTTCGTCAAGATGGCAGAAATCATAGAACTAGACACTATGCCCAAGCCCGCGTTTGTGCTGATGATTACCACGGTCATTGCCTGGAATGCCTTGATTTATTTGGCTTTCAGGACCAATTTCAACCTCAGATTCACAGATCCCAGTATGACTTTGATCCAGATGTCGTTCAGTTATTACTGGGGCATTATTCCCCTGTATACCATGCCACACGTGCGCTTGCTCGTCATCCTGGCGATCCTGCCTTCATTCTGTTTCGGTATGCTGCGTTTGAACCTCGCAGGACACTTGAAAGCGGCAAGCACGATCTCACTCGTATACCTAGGTGTATTAATCGCCGATTTTCTGCAGCAGAGACCCGATTTCAACCTGTCACTGGAACTGTTTCAGTTTGTCGTGGTGCTGGTGATGTTGGTCTGGTTCACCGTATTCGGTAGTTTTGTATCCAACATGAGACATAAACTCCGGCGTCAGGGAACCGAACTTCAAAAGATCAACTCCGCGTATGTCGACGAAATTGAACAGCGAAAAGAAGCCCAGCATGAGTTAGAACAGGCACTTGCCAAGGTCAAGAAACTAACCGGTTTTATTCCCATCTGCGCGCACTGCAAAAACATTCGTGATGATTCCGGTTACTGGACTGAACTCGAAGTGTATCTTTCTGAAAACTCCGAAGCCGCTCTGAGCCACTCAATTTGCCCCAAATGCAAGGAACACTACTTTCCTGATTATGAATTCGATTAAGGGTTCATCCATTCATGGATCGGCACACCTGAAGCCAGAGCTTCACAAGCATCATCGCGTGCCAAATCACGCCGCGCCATGATAATGGCACGAGGAACCACTCCAGTCTGACCGGCACAAACCGTCACCCTCTCATCGATGGACATGTCGGGCGTCAAACCCGCCGCTTGCAGGAGCACCGATTCGGCTTCTATTGACTCCAGCTGGGCCACTTGTTGTACGATGCGTACGGCACGTAACCACAGCTTTCGGTTGCTGATCCGCAAGTCAATCATCAGGTTGCCCAAGACCTTGCCTGCCCGCACAAAGCCGAGTGACGAAATCACATTCAAGGCCCATTTCACGGTCAACAACTGCAGCCAACCATTTTCACCCATGGCCGGTTGCAAGATTGCAGTCAAATCAACGGAATCCCTGACGGTTTCCCCCAACGCAATGCAAGTACCCAAGCAGGTAGGCCGCCTGGAAAACGCAATCGATTCCGGAGGCGTGTGGGAAAGCCGGTAGTTTCGCCAGCCACCTCGAACAAATGCTCGCACATCGCTGAAAGAAGCACCAAAAGTGGGACCGCATTCGGCCGCATCCATGATTGCCGACAATCCATAACGCCGGTCAGTCAGGTATTGAACGCCCCTACCACTCCGCAACGACTGGCCAACACTGGCAACCGTATCGCTCAAGCGATGTGCGCGCTTTAAGTATCGATCGAGCGTTTGTTCCAACGCGGACAAATCTGGTGCACTTTCGCCCAACAACCAACTCAAAAGAACCCAGGTAGCACTTCCGCCCTTCAGCCTGGTTGACCCTGTGATGGCCTCAGGTCCCAACACCGGATTCATCAACATACCCCGATCCAATTGCCTTAAGCTGACGAGGAAATCTGTGACGGTAAGCGCACCAATCGCAATAGATGACACACTCTCAGGTGAATTAAACCCCAACACAATCACCCGTGCCCCTTGGTTGTGCATCCAGTGCGCCGCATGTAACACGTAGGGCGCCGATAATCCGCAGGTGACACCCAGCAATAAGTGCGGACCGGGCATGCGATTCATGAGCGCCTTTAGCTGTTCTACACCGGATCCTGGATTGTCTTCAGCACCCTCTTGGGCGCGGATAAGCGCCGCTGAACCGCCGGCCATCAGGAAGGCCACCCGCCGATGCTTCGACGAGAAATGATCGGTAGCCATGAATGCTATTCGACCACTGGTGCCTGCACCCATAACCACGACGGTTCCGCCCCTGCCCCACGTCTCATGAACCCAGCCCCTACCCTCCAAGACTTGACTCATCAGTTCAGGTGATCGGAGTCCAGCACCCCAGTCAGAACCCAGCAGCTCGCTGTCGACCTCAGAAAATACTCGTATCTGTTCGGCCAAATCCATTTGATCCAGGCGCTCCGTCAATGGATTCGGGATCTCGGTATATCGCACTAGTATTTAGCCAAATTGGGGTCTATCTGCTCGGTCCATGCTTTGATACCCCCAGCCAAACTCACAGCCCGCTCAAATCCAAGTTCACGCATGAACTTGACGGCTCGATAACTACGGATGCCGTCATAGCAGTACACGACCCAGGTCTCGGTGGGATCCAATACTTCAAGCGCAGCCACATCCAATTGTACTAACGGCACATGAACATAGGGTTCTATGGCACAAATGGACACCTCAACCTCATCACGGACATCCATGAAACGAGCGCCCCTTTGCTGTAGCTGGTGTGCGGCTCGTGCATCGATTTCCAGATCGCTGAACTCGACTACCTCGTCTACAGGAACGCTCAATCCGCTACACAATGGACATTCTGGATCCCTGGCCAACTGAATCATTCGCATGGCCGGTTCTAATGCGTCATAGATTAAGACTCGCCCCAGCAGGACCTGCCCCACACCCGTTAAATACTTGATCGCCTCGTTGGCCATCATGACGCCGATCACGCCGGGAAGCACACCCAATACCCCGGCCTGTTCGCAACTGGGGATCAAGTCCTTCGGAGGCGGATGTGGAAAAAGGCAACGGTAGCAAGGTCCATGGCGGCTATCAAACAGAGAAACCTGTCCCTCGAACTGTTGAATGGCCCCATACAGGTAGGGAATTTCCAATTGATGACAGGCATCCGTCATGGCGTAACGCGTTTTGAAGTTATCACTGCCATCGATCACCAGATCGATACCTTCCAAAACCGCGACATCACCACGACCAAGGTGCAGAGCAAGCGCTAGGTAATGAATGTCGTCATTGATGGCGTGCATGCGCGACACCAGACTCTGGGCCTTGTTCAACCCTACTTCTGCAGTTCGGTGTCCAATCTGTCGCTGCAAATTACTCAGTTCAACTTGATCGCCATCGGCCACGGTGATACTGCCGACCCCTGCTGCGGCAAGATAGAGACCTACAGGGCAGCCTAAACCACCGGCGCCTACCAGCAAGACTCTGGCTCGCTTAAGCGCAAGCTGACCTTCCTTCCCGAAATCCGTGAGGCGCATGTGCCGCTGATAGCGGAGAATTTCTCGCGTGGACAGTTCCATGCACCATTCTATCAAGCTTGTCACGCCATCAGACGACCAACCCGCATACGCACAGGGAAACGCACCCTTATCAATGGTCCCAAGCGGCACTGTCCCAAAGTATCGGCCAGTTCATCGGTTGGATCGTGCAAGTGGTCTTGTATGAACCGCTGAACGGCCGACCAGGTGCGAATGTAGTCCAGTAACTCCTGCAAATCCCATTGGATGCGTATTTGAAAATCAGGAGCTTGAATTTCGTCAAATGGAAAGGGCCATTGAGCGTATCCATCATCCACCATGTGGCGTTCGGGTGGCCAATATGCCCCCACTTTTTGCCGATAGAACGCACGGATTACCGCGTCAGCTGGGTGATCCAATTCAAGGGTCTGGTAGCACCAAATAGCCAACACCCCACCCGGACGAAGGACGCGCATGACCTCTGCATAAAATCGTTGTAGATCGAACCAATGGGCCGCCTGAGCTGCGATTACGAGGTCCGCTACATGGTCGGTCAGAGGAATCCTTTCCGCAGGACTCACTTCATAATGAATGCGTTTATGGGTTTCAGCTCGACGGATTTGCGCGTCGCTGGGATCGATGGCGACCACTCGATCAAAATAGCTGGTTAGCGCCACGCTCGCTTGACCATTGCCACACCCCACATCAACCGCCAATTGATTGCTGGGTGTAAGGCTCCTCAACCAATCGAAAATCGCTACTGGATAGGTCGGCCGGTGGGCTCTGTACGCATCTGCATGCTCAGAGAAATGGTCTTTGAACCTGCTCATGTCACAGGTGCTGCCCACCCCATTAACCAGCCACATATCAGCGCACCATAAGTACCTAATGCATAGCCCAGGACCGCCAATAGCACGCCCACTGGGGCTAACGCAGGATGAAATGCAGATGCCACGATAGGTGCAGAAGCCGCACCGCCCACGTTTGCTTGACTGCCGACCGCCATAAAGAAGACCGGAGCCTTAATGATCTTGGCGACTATCAGAAGAAGGGTTGCATGAAAGCCTATCCACACCATGCCCACCAAGAACAAGCCCGGCGATTCGGCAACAGCTGTGATATCCATTTTCATCCCAATCGAAGCCACCAAAATATACAGGAAGGCGGAGCCCACTTTGGACGCGCCTGCGCCCTCCAAGTTCCGCGCTTTGGTGAACGACAAGAGAATACCTGCGGTGGTCGCAATCACCACAATCCAGAAAAATGTAGAAGTGAGACCAAACCCGTCGAGTCCTGGCGCAGTTCGTTTGATGAATGGAGCAATCCAATCAGCCAAAAGATGGGCGAGGCCTGTCATGCCAAAGCCTACCGCGGCAATTTTCATCAAGTCCGTCAGGCTGGCAATGCGCGCGCTCTTTTCCTGAAAGGCCTCCACGTTTTTACGCAGGCTTTCAATGGCCGAGGTGTCCGCGCCAACTCGCTGGTCAATCTCCTTGGAGCGACCTGCCATATACAACAAAACCGCCATCCAAATATTAGCCACGATCACATCCACGGCAATCATGGCTGAAAATACCTGGTCCCCTACTTCAAAAACCTCTTTCATGGCGGTTTGGTTGGCACCACCGCCTATCCAACTTCCTGCGATGGTGGTCATGCCTCGCCAGACGGCATCAGGTCCAGCGCCTCCTACAGTCTCTGGACTTACGAACGAAAAAATAAGAATCGCTAAGGGACCGCCGATCACAATCCCTACCGTACCCGTAAAGAACATGATCAACGCCTTGGGCCCCAATCTCATGATCCCCGGCAAGTCGATCGAAAGTGTGAGTAATACCAAACAGGCCGGCAGCAAATAGCGCGACGACACAAAATACAATTTGGAGACTTCGCCCGAATAGACACCCAAAGACGTGAGAACCGACGGAAGAAAATAACACAACAGCAACGAGGGCACGTAGGTGTAGAACTTCTTCCAGAATGGGTGCTCACTGTGGGCCGTGATGAAGACACCGGCCAGGATGCATGCGAGGATACCTAAGACGATGGCGTCATTTTGAATGAGCGGGTCGTGATTCATGGAAGCTCCTAATTGATGTAACAAAGAGCGCTATTATAACCCGACAAAAATCAGCGCCTGACTGTTCCGCTTCCGCTATAATCAGCGCTTTCGAGGATCACCATGCACTCTTGGCTTTCCATTCTCCCTCCTGTCATCGCCATCGCCGTTGCCATATGGCGCAAAGAGGTGATTCTGGCTCTGGTTGTCGGTATTTTTTCAGCCGAAATCATTCTGGCAAGTGGGAATCCACTCACAGCATTCGTGGAAACCGCAGAACGCTGCGTGGACGTGTTCCAAAGTGCGGGAGACACGCGAGTGCTTTTGTTTGGCCTGCTGGTGGGTGCCCTCTTAGAACTGATTCGGGCCAGTGGCGGTGTGAGCGCGTTCGTACAGCGATTGACACAGTCAGGATTGACCAAATCCCGCAGACAAGTCAGTTGGCTGGCGTCGATCATTGGCATGCTAATCTTCGTGGAGACGTCCATGAGTTGTCTGGCGGCCGGTGTGGTGTCTCAACCACTGTTTGACCGCTTCAAGATGAGCCGGGCGCGCTTGGCCTATCTGGTGGATTCCACCTGTGCACCTGTGAGTGTTCTGGTGTTATTGAACGGTTGGGGAGCTTACATCCTGAGCCTGATTGAGCCACAGCTTGAAGGCCAGGCTGTAGCGATCATGGTGCAGTCCATACCTTTGAATTTTTATGCGCTGCTCACCTTGGCCGCTGTAGCTTATACCGCGACGACCACTCGGGTTCATGGCCCCATGAAACAGGCCGAGCTAACCTTGAACATCGCTGGAAGCGAATCGGTGGAGGCACCTACCCAATCGCGATTCATGATTGTTCCCATGATCGTTCTGGTGGGCGGCATGTTGAGTTTCATGTTCCTAACAGGAGACAGCGAAGCGACCGGAATTCTGGCGCGAATTACTTCCGGTTCTGGATCGCGGTCAGTACTTTGGGCCGTTTTTCTGGCTACCGTCACGGCGATCGTTTTGTTGAAGGTTCATGGACGCTTCAAGTATCCCGAAATGGTGCAATTGAGCATGAAAGGCATGGGCCATTTACTTCCCGTGGTCATCATCATGCTGTTGTCATTCGCCATTGGTGCGGCATGTAAGGAGCTACAGACCGGACCTTACGTGGCAGGCATGGTCGGCGATTTCCTACCCGCGTTCCTGGTGGCACCTCTCCTGTTTATTGCGGCAGGTTTCATCTCGTTTACCACAGGCACTTCGTGGGGCACCTTTGCCATTTTGATCCCTGTTGGCTTGCCATTGGCAGCGAGTATGGGCCTACCCCCTGCATTTGTGTTGGCATCGGTATTGGGTGGTGGCGTGTTCGGCGACCACTGTTCACCGATCTCCGATACCACCATCATCTCAAGCTTGGCGAGTGGATGCGACCACCTGGAACACGTCAAGACTCAGCTACCCTATGCCTTAACCGTGGGTGTTGTTTCGGTCGCTCTCTATGCCCTCGTCGGACTGGCACTGTAAACCGGCAGCCAGTTGACAGGGGCCAGCATCCAGCATGGGCGGCTCATCGGTCAGACTAAGCGCCCAGAGGGCCGTCCCAGCCCTGGGTGATGAACAAGAGTCCGGAACCCGTGGTCAAAGAAACAGCCTCCAAGAAAGCCCGCCAGGGCGAACGTCGCATTCACCCCAGAGCCCTTCGTCGCCGGCCGAGAATTTACGCAAGTTTTCGACTACAGGATCATTCCTCAGCTTAAATGGGGCCGAAAATCAGGAGTTGGCCATGCTACCAAGGTGACCACGAATAACCGTTGGCCATTCCTACATAACGCCTCAGTTCGCACCGATCTTAATCGGCGTATCACAAATGTCCGTGCTAACCTGCATAGCCTTGCTGTTCGGGTGGGAGGCATGGACGACCATATTCACCTTCTATGTTCACATCCTAAGAAATCTACCGTTTCGGAACTGACCGAGCAAATAAAACCCAGCTCATCAAAATGGCTCAAGGGACTCAAGAACCGAGATCCAAAACAGGTCCAAGCTTGCGACGATAGAATACGTACAACCAGTTGGGGTCAATATGGATAAATATGTAGCAGTCGGATGTTCGCTTGTGGTTGGGTTTGTGGCATTGGCCATGATTTTTTCGTATGGCAAGAAGCGTGCGAATCATGTTTACGCCGAGGGTAAGGAACCCGCACCCTCGATTCGCAGCTTCTCACGCTTAAGCAAAGTCTTGTTCACCGGAAACATGGTTCTGACGCTGGTCAGTTTTTGGGTCAACGTGGTGTCGCTGCATCAAAACGCCGCGTTGAAAATTGCAGGCACATCAATGGTCCTAATTGGCTTTCTTTGCCTTCGACGCGCATTTAGTGCACTTGCAGGCAACTACTCACCCATGTTCGATGCCTACATTCCTCAATCCATTCAAACCCAGGGCATTTATGCGTGGATCCGCCACCCCATCTACAGCTTTAATTTGCTGATTAGCGCCGGTCTTTCACTGGCCAGCGGCTCTGTGGTTGTCATTGTGAGTGCGTTCATAGGTTTCTTGTTTGTCATGCGCGCCGTTCGCGCCGAGGAACAGTACCTCCCTAAAGCGTTTCCTGAATATGCGGCATATGCCAAGCAGACCTGGAAACTCATCCCCTTCATCTACTAGGCGGTCTCAAAGCACGAAAACATTTTGTCCATATTTTTTATTGACAAAACATGGACATTGAATTACATTCCTTGACAAGGAGGGATTCTTGAAGACGATCACAATGATTAGCCTAGTGTTAACTTTTACAGGATGCATGAGCTGGAACCGCGGTTGGACCGTACCGCGTTTTGAAGCTGCCCTTCCGCATCACGTCACCATGCAGGAAGCGGATACGTATTTTGAGCAAGCCGATAGCAAAGAGAAGTTGCTTCACGCAATCTCGCTATACGAAGCGATCGATCCAGGGATCGATGCGCTGAAACGCCTAGATCGGCTGGCAGAGGCATACATACTTATGGGAGCCGCCTATGCCCAGTCACGGGAAGAGAAGCGGGATGCCTATCACCTTGGTATCCAGTTCGCAGAACAAGCATTATGGCTCAACCCCGAATTTCGCACCGCAATGGCATCGGGAAACGATTGGGACGTAGCCGTTCAAAACCTGAACATGCCCCATATGACCAGCATGCTGTTGTGGGTGACAGGTGTATCGTATTTATACAAGGAATGTCTTAGCGGATTGGGTCACGTATGGCATTTTCGTTGGGTGGAACAATCCCGTTCCATGCTGGATCGTATGGCACAATTGGATCCCTATTTTGAATACGGCGCCGTATTGTTTTCCCAAGCTATCTTTGATATTGCGCTTCCCAAGAGTGCAGGTGGAGATCTGCAACGAGCCTCTGAAAGAATGGATGCGGCAGTGGCAGCCTCTCAAGGTTCGCTGCTTATTCGCTGGGGCAGCGCCAAATACTTGCATGTGCGAACCCAAAACCGAGAAGCCATGATCACCGACCTGAATTGGGTGGTGGCTCAAGATCCCAAAGCCGCACCATCGCCTTACCCCTGGAACGTGTATTTTCAGCGGGATGCCAAACAGATGCTGGCCAAACTCGATCCGCTTTAATGCCTACCTCATGATTCAGAAGTCATATTCGAGCGCCAGCCAATAGGTTCGCGATTCAACCGATGGTGTGCCCGGTCTTGGGTCCAATGTTGCTGCCACAGGCGCTTCGGTAAATGGGTAATAATGACTTCCATTGGTTAGATTATAGATATTGAAGTGCAATTTTGCCGAAGTGCGAAAGCGCCAAGTCGTGACCAAATTCAACATCACATCCTGGTTGCCCTTGGGACCATCGGTATACCAATCACCATACCAAAGCGCATGACTGGAGGCCTGCAATCTCCCATTGGACTGCCATGTCATATGCAGTCGCGCAGTTTGTTCGGGAAACGCGCGAACGTGTTTTCCTATCTCTTCGGGTGTGATGTACAAGCTTCCGTAAGCATCCTGTTCTACTGAACTGACAACCACCGCCGAATAACTGAATGCCACTTCCCATTTGGAGGCTTGACACGTCAATTCCAGTTCACCGCCAGTGAGAGCCGTGGTGCCTGGCGTGTTCTGGAAGTACCAGTAGCCCTGCCAATCACCTTCATCATCACTTCCGATGCGATCGGGAGACGGCACATCGTTGAACGCCCCAAACGCACCAAACCCAATCACATTCTCATAATGATTGCGAAAAAACGTAGCCTGGGTCTTCCAGCGTTTACCGTCATTCCAGCTAAGTTGGGCCTCCAAGCTCTTCAGGCGTTCCGGTTCAATAGGATTCAGGCGAATCGCTCCCTCGGTGGCTGCTTCAACCAAATGAAAATTGTCCTCACGCAAAAGACCATCGCCTTGAAACCCTCCAGCATAATGCACCCCTACAGCGCCTCGAAATCCCTGCTGGTATGAAAAGCGACATTGAAGCGCCTTGTTGCGGTTAAGCAGCACCCCAAACCGTGGTGACACTTCGGAGCCCCAAAATGGGTGGTGATCCAAACGCAAGCCTGCAAAGACCATATGTTGTGCAGATAGGCCATACGCGAGCTCACCAAACACTCCTTTGAGATCCAGTTGCTCGTTGAAAACCCATTGACGGTTGGAGTTGGGGTCTTGAATCAGGGTTTCGTCAGCGCGATTCACAATGAAGTTATTTCCGTCTCGATTAGGACGTCCCATATCGAATCGCTTGATATCTCCACCGAGAGCCCACCGCCATCTGCCTGTTTCACCCGTCCAAGTGCTGGACAATGTCGTTCTATATTCTCGAACTCCGCCCATGACTTGTCCCAGCGCCGCGTGCAGCAAATAGTCGTCCACATCAAATCCCAGAGACCATTTCAATAGGCCAAAACGCGACATATCGTGTTCACCATTAAGCATCCATGATGCGAGTATTTGCCGAACCTGATTGCGATCGCGACGAAAGTTGTACAGGTCGCGTTTTTGGTCTACGTACAAAAACTGAAATTGAATCCCTTTGATATCGACCCGTCCAAAACCCATTGCCTGTTGGGCGCGATCCAACCTATTGCCGGAATTGTAGATATATTCACCATCCACACCTTCCCAACTTCTTGTGGCGTTACCGCGCGCGGCCAAAGGTTGACCGTCATATTCTCCGATCTGCGCAAATGCAAACCCCCTCAAATTGCCGCGCTCAAAACCCGTCCCGAGAGATCCCAGTACCAGGCCGTTCTGACCCAGACGCACACGCACCTGTGGCGAGGCGTCTGCTTTTTGAGTTACCACGTTAATCGCGCCCAACAGCGCGCCCTGTCCCATCAAAGCGGAACCCGGACCGCGGATCACCTGAATGTGGTCGATGAGCCCCATATCCAGACCATTGAGCAAGGCGTCTGGCGGTCCCCAAAACCATTCCGTGTTCAACACGTGGCCGTTGAGCGCAAAGACGACTTTGGAGTTATTGTCAGGCGCTATCCCACGAAAGCCAGCAATCAGATCGTCCTGATCCTCAACCATAAAGAAACCAGGAACGTAGACATTCAAGACCTCGTGCAGCGTCTTTGCTCCGCTTTGTTCGATCATCTCAGCATCAATAACCGTGATCGAGACAGGCAGACCATCCTCTCCGTGGACCACATGGGAAACCACGGTAGGGCTGAGCTCAAGCAGCCGAGCCAACGATAGATCGGACTCACCTGCTTGTGCATAGATGGTCACGACCGCGAACCACCACACAACAAATCTCGTGAAAACAGATATTTACACACCATACTATGCCACAAATGAAGGTGGGTCAACGCTTATTGCAATCATCGAGTGATGAACCACTAGATCCACACAGCCAAGCAGAAGCAAGCCTAGGTCCTCATGACGCCGTCTCAATCAAGGCCTGTGACTCAAAAGGATCCCCAACCCAATTGATTTGGCTTTCGTAACGTTGTTGGCATTTTCAGATCCTGTTGACAGACCATTCTGGTCCGTAGAAGATGTTTGTCCATGATTCGCTCGATTTCCGACCTGGCACGCATGTCGCCGGTAGCTACCCTTGTACTTGCAATTGCAGTGACGGCGATGGTGTTTGGGGCCGACTATCAAACCGGCTATGAGATTTCTTTTTCGGTTTTTTATTTGGGTCCTGTCGTGCTACTCGCCTGGCGTTTGGGCAAGCGGGCTGCACTGTTGTGGGCTTGTCTTTCTTGTGTATGTTGGTTTCTGGCTGACCAGGCCGCAGGCAACATCTACAGCCACCCTGCTATCCCTTTTTGGAACGCATCCGTTAGGCTTGCATTTTTTGTGGTGACGGCTGTTTTGGTGGCGGCCTTGCGCGCGAGCCACGATCACCAACGCGTACTCGCTCGGACCGACCCACTGACAGGGCTCGCCACAAGGCGTATGTTTGAAGAGCACCTGGACCACGATTTGGATTGGTCGCGGCGGTTCAATGTGCCCATGACACTGATCTACGTGGACCTGGACCATTTCAAGGATGTGAATGATCAACTGGGCCATGCCACCGGAGACCGGGTGTTGGTCCTGGCTGCCCATGCCATGCGTGACGCTATTCGTGATGTTGATCTGGTCGCGCGTTTGGGTGGCGATGAGTTTGCCATTGTGTTGCGTCAAACGGACCAAAACGGGGCCAAGAACGTGGTTTCCAAAATCACGGATCGGGTTCAGCAGGCACTTAAAGACATCGCACCCAAAGTCACTTGCAGCATAGGTGCGGTCACCTTTGCGAAGGACCCTCCTGCGTTAGTTGAGGCCGTGCAAGCGGCGGATTCAGTCATGTACCAGGCCAAGAAATCAGGTCGTAACCGCGCCACATTCGTGATTTATGGCGAGCCGTTGGAGAATCCAGTCTGAGTGCTTCAGAAGACTATTGGGCGATTCGGTAGACCATCAAGGCCTTGCCGTGACGAATGTACAAGTTATCACCGGCAACGACCGGATGCGACCAATGTGGTCCATCGCCGAGTTTCACCTGAAAGGTGCTCACAGGCTTGAATTCGGATGGGTCCGCTTTAACCAGAGCGACGTGGCCGTTTTTTTCTTCATAACAGATCAGAAAATCGTTTACGGCAATAATTGAGCCTTTGGTTTGCCATGCGGTCTCGTATGCAGGCTTACCGGTCTGCCAATTGATGGCGCACCATTTCCCATTGCGATTGTTGATCCAGTTGGCACCATAGATGTGATCCCCCACCAGAACCACGCCGCCGTGGTGGGTATCGAGCGTGGCATCGGTCCAGGCCACCGAAATACTCTTCCCATCAGACCCAAGCTTGAACTGGGCACCCACGTGGTTGTATCCGCTGGTGGTGTAGACATGTCCCTCGCGATAGACGGGTGTAATGGTGTTTACATAGGGCGCCCCCCACTCAACAGGTGGCGCTTCCAATGTCCCGTATGAGTAGTGCCATAGCAACTCGCCATTGGCCAGGTCCACACCAAAAATATAGTTGGCTGAAACGTTTGTGATCACGGTCCTACCTCCATGCTCAAAAACGGCTGGCGAGGCATAAGCTGATTTGTCCTTCAGACTAGGCGTCTGCCAAACCGTTTCTCCGTTTTCGAGGCTCATGGCCACCATGGTTGTCTGATCGCCCCCAGGGGTGTAAATCACTTTCCCATCAATCACCAACAGGTTTTCAGAGGTACCCCAGATACCCCAACTTCCCTTGTAACGCGCATATGCATCTACGGACCAAATTGCAGCCCCACTTTTCGCATCTGCTCGCACCACGGTTCCGGCACTGGTTATGACAAATACCGAACCGCCCACCACAGTCGGGGTGCAACGTGCCAAAGGAAAGTCGCCCTCATACGACGGGCCCAATTCCAGTGTCCACACGACCATCCCGCTTAGATCCATGGCCGTCAGAATCTCCTTCTGGGACCGCGTACCCACGGCAAATATCTGGCTATCGGTCACGGTGACAGTGCCATATCCGGGATCCAGGTTTTCGTAACGCCACAATAGGTCCGGCCCCGTATCTGGCCATTCTGTCAACAAATTCGCGACTGTGTAGTGGCCGTCACGGTTGGGCCCACGCCATTGGGCATCGTTAGCCCAAGCAAAGTCACCTACAAACACGAATAAAACAATCAGCGAACGCATCCCAAGCCCCCTTGTATTGACTCTTGATACGCATTCTAGGAGGGTGGCGGTTTGTTTGCAAAGAATGCCCGTTTAGAGCTAATTCCTCATCAAGTCAATGCGTGGGTGACATCTTCATATTGTTCGAGCAAATATCTTTTTCGCTTGACCGTGATCTGGTGGCCTTCCTGTTCCAAACGTTGCTTTTGTAAAAGCAAGCCACCCGGGTACTTCTCGTTCAAGAGCCCACCACTTTTCAAGGTCCGCCAATAGGGCGTGATGGACGTTTCTCCATCCGCTTCGTCTTCGCCGGCGGCTCCAGCCACAATTCGGGCAAGAATGCCTGTAACGATAGGACAGGCCATGGTGGCACCATGCTGATCAGCCAAGTATTGGCGCATATCGTTAATGGTGATCACCCTGCCAAAGGGTACTTCGTCCATGATCTGCTTCACTTCATATGGAGCGGGAATCAGAATCGTCCCTGGGCCATATCGTTTCTCCATGCCGCCCGATAGCGGTTCCACTTTGGGTAATCCTTTGTCGGCTAGCTTTTCACGAAATGTTTTCTTTGCCATCACTTACCTCACAGCTTAACCAATCGTCAATTCGCGGATCAAACCGAGGGTCGGCGAACTCAATCGCAGGACATCGCCCTGCGACACCGGTCCTACGCCTTTCGGTGTCCCCGTCAAGACAAGGTCGCCTGTTTGAAGCGAAATAAACGTTAACAAATCATCCATCAACGCCAACACCGGGAACACCATGAGCTCGCTGGCACCTTTCTGTTTCAGGTCTCCATTAACGTGCAACATGTAACGAAACCCATCTTTGGCAATGGCGGCATCCACGAGTCCTGCTATCCAACAGCTGTTGGCAAAACTCTTCGATCGGTCCCAGGGATGTTGCAGCTTTTTGAGCGTTCCTTGTAATTCCCGAGCGGTGAAATCCAATGCAAGGCCACAATGAGAAATGTCACTATATTGTGCGTTCGAACCCAGAGCCAGATTGCGCCCTACGCGGACCAGCCACTCCGCTTCATAATGAATCGGTCCCAGATGAGAGGGGAAGGTCACTTTGCCTTCATGACTCAGGCCTGCAACACTTTTCATGAACCAAAGCGGTCGGTCGGGCACCTGATTGCCCAGCTCGGTGGCATGCTCGGCATAGTTTCGTCCGACGGCATAAATCGACCGACATGTGTCCAATAGGTGCATCCAGTCAGTCATGGATTCCCCCTATCAGCCGCAGAACCGCGTCCAGCATTAACCCTTGAGAATAGCGGTGGTCCACCCCTTTACCTGTCTCGGGATCAAACCTTTCCGCTTCGATATTGAAATAGCGGACTTGACGCATCTCCGCAAATACAGACAAAGAGCCGTCGTCCTCGTCTTCGATCGTCGCCACTGCAGGGTTCTGGTGAACGGCGTTGAATCCCGACCATTTCAGCCAATCGTGGTCATCTGAGTGAGTGGTCCAAAACAAATCATCTTCGTCCATGGGGCCCACTGTCACTTGAGTCAAGTATTTTGCACCCCAATTCAATCGGTCCAAGTATCTGAGGATAGAAACCGTACCGATGCCGCCATGCCCATCATCGTCGTAGCCTTCGGTGTTGTTGTGCAGGGCCACCCAAACCACTTCCGTTTCTGATCGGAGGTACCTGGTTACAAATTTGCCAACTTCATAGGCCATCTCAGCTGCTTGAGCCATGATGTCCAGATCGTTCATGTCTTCATTCAAATCAAACACACTGGCTTCCGCGCCGCAAGGTGTATAGATACGATTGGGGTCCACCCACACCTCGTGGTCGCGAATGTCCAAACGCAGGTTTCGGGTTCCCGATTGGCGGATCACCACAAACCGAGCACGGCTATTGGGCACCATCTCGATCAGGGCCTGGTTCATCACACGCTCTGTTTGATGGGGCGCCACGAACACGACGCGATCATCCGCGTCCAAATCGTGGATTTCCAGATAAATATCTGGTTGGCCAGGGAATGGCACCAACAGCGACCCAGACATGAGTATCCAAAGACCGATCAATCCTTGCCTCCGCATACATGTTGCCATAAAACGCCCACATAGGACGAATACTGAAGTCCACTGGCATGGGTCATTGCCAACTCACATGTGCCACAGGCGGATATGGCTGTAGCGTCGTCATGTTCAGCCGCAAAGGCCCGTATCTCTTGTGCCTGATCCGCAGTCGCAGATTGGGTCAGTTCCGGATGAAGGAAACCGCGATCACCGGCAAAGCCACAACATGCCGATGCATTTGGTACCCAAACATCGGCACCCATGGCAACCAGCATCTCCTCTAATTTCACATCTGTGCCCAGCCCACGCATACTGCAAGTAGGATGCAGAATCAGTTGCTTATCCACAATCGACGGTAGCCTGTCTTTGTGTTGCGAAATTAGGTCAATCAAATCCAGGATCTGGAACGAAGTCCCCAATCTATCTTTCATCGTCTGTGCACAGGGCGCGACGTCAACAACTACAGGAATAGCCCCTTCTTGCGTTACATCGTTGAGCCATTTGATAAGTCGGTTTTGTACGATTTGGCCCGCCTCGTTTTGACCTTTGGAAAAAAAGACGGTGCCGCAACACTGGCGGTAAGCGGTCGACGCAACGCGGACCGCATATCCCAAGGTCCCGAGGATATCAGAGACCATTTGGCCTTGAGGCGGAAACTGGGCTTGCGACATGACCGCATGGAGACAAGTGGGTAGATAGATCAACGGTATTCCTTCGCCATGCGGCTGAGACCAATGGCTGGAAGGTAGCGGAAGCTTCAACGAAGGAGCTATGTGATAAGGCCAACTCACTGTGTGCAAAAACTTTGCACCCATTCGACTGCGCTGCAACCAGTGAGAAAAACCCAACAATCGACGAGTTATGGCCAGTACACGCCACCAATGCCTGGCCGCCGTTTTCGCAGCCATCCGCGAGACTTTCAAAGACCGTTTTTGGCGCTGCTGTTTGACCCATTGACCTGTGTTGATACCTAGAGGACAGGCTAAGGCGCAGGCACCGTCCACGGCGCAGGTATCCTCCACTTGGTAACGCGACGACATGCCGGCTCGAGCAAGTGCGATGCGTTGTCTGGGCGAAAGCGTCAACTGATTACTGGGACAACCCAACTCACAGAAACCACAGTCCATACATCCATCAATTTGTGCGTCCACAAGGTGCGCTTGTTTCATGTCGCGAAGATACGAGTCAGCATGCTCACTAAAAATAACACCTGGATTCAACAACATATCTGGATCAAATAGCTGTTTGATGGACTTCATCACCTGATAAAGATCATCGCCCCATTCGCGAGCCACAAACGGGGCCATGTTTCGGCCCGTTCCGTGTTCGGCTTTTAGAGACCCATCAAACTGGCCGACTACGATTTCGGCAAGCGTTTCCATAAACCCCGCGTAACGGGATTTGTGGTCGTGTTTTTCAAGACAGGTGTGCATGATGAAATGTAAATTTCCGTCCTTGGCATGACCAAACACCACGCGGTCGTCAAAACCAAATCGATCGAAGACCGGATTCAAGCAGAGGATGAGTTCTGGCATCCGGTCGGGTGCCACACAAATATCTTCCACAATCATGGTGGCACCCAATGGCCTCCTACCGCCCACAGACGGATAAAGGCTCTTTCGCATATGCCAGAGTTGAGCGCGCAACTTTGGATCCGAACTTGGAGGCACGGCAAAGTGGGCTCCAGGCGGTAACTCATGCGCAAGTTGGTTTGCCTTGTCGCTTAGAGCCAGCGGGTCCGAGCCCTGAAACTCCACTAACACAGCTGCATCGAAAGGAGTTATCTCTGTGAAATCGCCACATAGGGTGCCAATATGTCGAGCGGCTTCAATTGAACGAGCATCCATCAGTTCCACGGCGTCCGCACCAAGCGATGTACATTTATTTGCCAACTCGGCACCCTGGTCAAGGTGGGACAGTCGAATGAGTGCCGTTGCGCGATAGGGCGGATCATCAACGGTGTTCAATACAGCTCTTTCGATAAAACCCAAGGTGCCTTCGGATCCAATGAGCAGGTGAATCAACATATCAATGGGGTTCTCATAATCAAGTAACGCCTGAAGTCCGTAGCCAATGGTGTTCTTGATGGCATGTTTCTTTCTCAACCGGGACACCCATTCCGGATTCGCCAACAAAGCGGTTCTTTGATCCTTGAGCCCCTGCCAAAGTGTGTGATGTTGGTCCTTAAGAACACGATCGGAATCGGGATCGTTGCTGTTGAGCCTCAAACCATTTGCCAGGACAAACACCATGGATTCTAGGGTCTGGTAACTGTTGTACCGTGTACCGCAGCACATGCCAGATGCATTGTTAGAAAGGATGCCCCCCATCATTGCAGCACCGATGGAGGCAGGGTCCGGGCCCAGACGACGATGGTAGGGTCGCAGTGCCGCATTAATGGCCCCACCAATAACGCCGGGCCCCGTTGCGACCTGATGACCCCGATCGTAGATATTGAACTGTCTGAAAGTCCCCCACCCCACTTCCACAAGGAGTCCCGGTCCAATGGCCTGTCCACTCAATGAGGTACCAGCACCGCGAAATGTGATCGGAAGGTCCAGACTACGAGCAAGCTTTACTAGATTTACGACGTGGCCCGGATGTTGGGGTCTCACGATGCCCTTTGGCACGATGCGATAGCAACTGGCATCAATAGAACGAGCCGTTCTTAGTGTCAGGTCATCCACAAAATATTCGCCGAATGACTCGCGCAGTGCAGCGCGCTGCGCCCGGCTCAGTTCCGACATATCAGCGGACAGGATCTTCCAGCAAGATTAATTGGCCTGCGTCCACATCCAGACGCGCCATTGCACCTATGGGGACTGTGGTTTGCTCGCGAATGTGGCCGATCATCAGACCACGCAGGACCGGAATTCCCAGATTGCCTAAACGATCATTCAAAACACGCTCCAACGACCAAGTTGGAGGCGTGTCTTTGTTGCAATCGGTGCACTTACCAAAGGCAATCCCTGCCAACTGGTGAAGACGGCCAGCTACGATGAGATGGGTTAACATCCCGTCGATGCGGTAGGGCCTCTCGTCCACATCTTCAAGAAACAGGATCTTGCCGCGGTAGTCAGGTTCGTAAGGTGTTCCCACCAATTTGGTCATCAGAGATAGGTTCCCTCCAATGAGTTGACCTTCAGCCGTCCCAGGTGAAATGCGAATTAATCGATTCTCTCGCTCAGCTTTACCTTCACCAGCTTCAAACGGTGGAGGTGCCCCCAAAACGTGTCCCTTGGCTTCGCCACTCATGGTCACTCGTTTGAATTCGTTCAGGGTGTACTCGGAATACTCCTGGCGAGCCACCGGCCCGTGAAAGGTAATCATCCGTGATTTGGCGGAAATGGCGTTCAACAATGCGGTGATGTCGCTAAACCCAATAATTAGTTTGGCGTTCTTTGCGATCCGTTCGTAGTCGAGCAAATGAAGCATGCGCAGCGTACCAAAACCACCACGCAAACACATGATGGCATCCACACTATCGTCGTCGAACATGGCTTGCACGTCCTCAGCCCGGTCCTCATCGCGGCCGGCCAGGTAGCCATCTCGCTGGAAGAGATACTTACCCTCTTTGGTCTTGAAACCCATTGAGGCCACAACGTCCAAAGCCCAGCGGATATCCTCATCTTCCCAAGCGTTGCTCGCAGGTGCGATCACGCCCACTGTTTGTCCAGGCAAAAGCCGTTTAGGTTTTAGGAAACCCAATTCTTTCATCACGGTATCTCCCGAATGGGCCGGGCCAGCGGCTGCAAGAGCGAGGCTCACGCCGATGGTCTGCTTCAAAAATGTGCGTCGCGCTGCCATGGGTGGTCGCAACTCCTTTAAACCTTGACGTTGGACCATTCTAAACGAACCCCATCGCCAACAAAAGGCAATGCGTTAATTGCCGCCTGAGTCCGACGCCAGTCGCTGTTGCATTTCATACCACTCGTCAAATCGTTGCTGCATGGCCTGGTAGTCGGCGTCATTGTCCACATCGATGGCGGAACCGCCGATATCGGTAATCACCAAACGAAAACGGGCACCGATGATCTTGGAAATCATCCGCTCCCCGCGATTCACATGAATTCGGTTCGCCAGCCATTTGGCCAAACGCATGTGGCCCCGCACCTCGGTGACTCGTGCCATGTGAATACAAACAAAATACCAAATTGCTGCAGGAAGCCGAATGGCTTGTGGAAACAACACCGCCACTAGACCCAGCGCGTTGCGAATGCGTTTCTGGTAACGCAGCGCGTATATTTTCCGTATGTACTGGCCGTGCCGCACGCCACCCGGGCGAACGAGGTGCAGGTTATTCACACGCAACCTTACACCGCGGAAGGCGAAGGTTGCCATTTGCACACCAGGCTGCGATTCAGTAGGCGCAAAACGCGCCAGCGCAGCGGCTGTCGTCATGCCTGTCTGCAGGTCAAACGCTTCTGCATCACAGCGGTCTAAGAACTGATTGATCTCACCGGCTGTGATCAAAGGAACGTCTGACGGCATGATCATGTACACCTTATTTGGGTCCGAGCCCAGGGAGTCGTGTACGGAATAAATGTTCGATACGATATCCTGGCTCTCTTCGTAACAGGTCACGGGAATACCCGTGGCAGGATACTCGATTTCTTTGAGATGTTCTTCAAGGCGTTGCTTGGGGCCTACCACGTGAATGCTGGCGATTCTGGGCACATCCTGCAATTGGCGCAGAATCCATTGCAGTATGGACCGTCCCTTTACTTTGAGGAAGGCCTTGTTTTCCGATTCGCGGACCTCGCGGTAACTTTCACCGCTGCCCGCGAGGATAATGCATTCCATGTACGAAACTCGCCACCCTTAACGCCTTGGGTATACGGATACCCGTCTGAATTAATAGCACCGCTGGGCACCCCTGTCCAGGAATAATGTCGCACTGCGGCAATGCTATAGGGTCAGACCTCCGTCGGCGACCATGACGGACCCAGTCGTGAAAGAGCTTTCACCACTGGCCAAGTAACAGGCAAGACCCGCAATTTCATTGGGGTCCGCCATTCGTTTCAGAGGCGTGTGCTTGATGACAGGGTCTGCCAACTTTGGGTTTGCCCAAATGGCCTCACTGAATTGGGTTTTCACAAAGCCAGGCGCAATCGCATTGACCCGAATACCCATGGGGCCAAGCTCTTTTGCCAGAACTTTGGTGGCCATAATCAAGGCTGCCTTCAATACTGAGTAAGCACCCATGCCGGGATACACGCGGAGGCCAGCAATGGATGCAATGTTAATAATTGAACCGCCACCCTTGGCCACCATGCCAGGTATGCACAGGCGAGCCGCATGAAGCGATGCCAGTAGGTTCACATCAAGCATTTTCTGCCAAGCGTCTGTGCCGCACTCCAACATGGGCCCAAAATGAGGATTTGTGACGGCATTGTTGATGAGAATATCTGGATCGCCATAGGTTTTCTTGGCAAATGCCACGAGTGCTTCCAGATCCTCAGAAGACCCCACGTGACAAGGAAAACCAGCCACATCGCCACATCCATCCAGCAGGGCTAGCGCCTGATCCACATTCTCCTGCTTGCGTGAAGAAATGACCACTTTGGCACCTCGTGCTGCCAACCCCTTAGCCACCGCCAAACCAATACCGCGAGTAGCACCCGTAACCATTGCGACACGTCCATCCATCTTCAATCACCTCACACAGTTATAATGGACATGGTACAACAGCTGACACAAAAGGAACGGACATTGCTGCAATCCATTTGGAACTTACTCAGTGGCAAAAGCGAACGCACCATTTGGGACATCGAGATTAGCGAACTTCCCACGTTACCCGCTTGGGGACTGCGTTTGGCGAGGATCGGCGCTCTGATTGTTCGTAAGTTTCGCCAAGATGAATTACCTGTACGGGCAACGGTTCTGACCCTGACCACATTGATGTCACTCGCGCCGCTCTTGGTGATTGGCTACGCACTCCTGAAGGGGCTGGGATTTGGCCCGGAGCTACTCAATCGATTGGTGGGCTTGACGGCGGAAATGCCTGAAGAGTTCCAGGGCATCGTGAAACAGGTGGTGGCGGCTGTCGAAGCAACGGACTTTTCCAAGCTGGGCGGACTGGGCGCTATGATCTTATTTGTCATGGTGGTCCAAACACTGGGCACTATTGAAAAGGCATTTAATCGAGTTTGGGGTGTTCCGCAGAATCGGCCATTCATGCAGAAGATTACGCACTATGTGTCCATTGTCGTGATCGTGCCGGTGACGATTGCAACTGCCTTAACGGTTTCAGCTCAAGTCAACATGGACATGTTGGAGCAAAGCGGTCTCGTCCGACTGGTACCTGGATTTGTGACTTGGCTGGCACTCACGTTTTTGTATCTCTACATGCCCAACACCCGAGTTCGGCCCCTTCCTGCTATGGCGGCAGCCGCATTAATCACCATCGCATGGTTTGTGTGGTTTCGAACCTATATCACCCTTCAACCAGGCGTGACCCGCCTCAATGTTCTTTACGGTACCCTGGCTTCGGTACCCATCTTTCTTGCATGGCTGTATGTGGGTTGGACGATTGTGCTGATGGGCGCCGTGCTGACCTTTGCGTTCCAAACACACCGCACTTTTGAAGAGTCACGCCGCAGCACGCGGCTGGCCCCGCGCGCGCAATTCCATTTGGCGGTTGACTTACTGCTATGGTGTGACCGAGCCTTTCAGGCTCAATCAGCGCCCCTGAACGCAGAGGTCTATGTCCAAGACACGTCAGCCCCTTTGGCAGATACCCGAGAGGTGCTCAACAGAATGATCCAGGCCGGCTGGGTTGCTGAAGTCAGTCAAAATGCGCGCGATGATTCCGTGGTGTTGGTCACCGACTTGAAACACATTCCTCTGGAAGCCGTGCTGGCTCAGATTGCAGGATCAATTCCCGATGACATGCAATTGGCAGCAGAGGATCAGTTCAAATCAGAGTTGGATCGGTTACTTTCAGTTGGCATCAAGAACTTGACTATGGCTGACTTGCGCAGCTGGCAGCCTGCACCTCAACCCACCCTGCTGGAAGCGTCTAGCTAACTCCTTCTGTCCTGTGTATACTAGAGGGCTCGTTCGGATGCCCTTGTGGTTGCGGCATCAACGATACATGTGCGAGGGTGGCGAAATTGGCAGACGCACCAGATTTAGGTTCTGGCGGTTAATCACCGTGGGGGTTCGAGTCCCCCCTCTCGCACCATTTTTCCAAATGACCATCAACAGTTAAAGGACCACTCCATGCAATCAAAGATCACCCAGAAAAGCCCTACCCGAGTGACTGCCGAAGTCACATTGGATTGGGATAAGGCTGCGCCCCATTTCCAGAAGGCGCTGAGAGAAATCCAGAACCAAGTCACATTGCCAGGCTTCCGCAAAGGCAAGGCACCCGCTGTTATTTTGAAGCGTCGTTACCGTGACGAAATCACGCAAGAAGTCGTACGACATTTGGTACCGTCGAGCATTGATGACCTGATCAAAGAAAAGGACATCAAAATGGTGGGATTGCGGCATCTCCATCGCGCCGAGATCAAAGAAAATGAGTCTTTTGTTTACGAAGCCGATCTGGACGTGGTCCCAGAGTTTGAGTTGAAGCCCTACACCGGGATTGAAGTGGAATCCTTAAAGGTAAAGGTCGATGAACACGCTGTTGAACACGATTTGGAGCATATGCTTGAACACAGTGCGTCGGATATACCTGTTGAGGACCGTGCCGTCGCGATGGGCGACGTGGTGAAAGCCGATCTCACTGTCATTGATGTGGATGCCGCTGAATCACTCCTCAACGTGGACAGCTACGAGATCTACACTGAAGACCATCATGGCCATCCGGTTTTGATCAATGCCGTAATTGGCATGAACTCCGGCGAATTCAAGGAAGTCGAGTTTACGGGTGCAGACGATGATCCGTTCGTGACCTGGAGAGGAAAGAATCTCAAGGCCTACATTGAGATCCAACACATCGCAAAACGAGAGAAACCGGAACTCAACGACGCTTTCGCCGTCTCCAAGGGGTTTGACAATTTGAAAGCCTTGAAGGATGACGTCCGCGGAAAACTCGCCAAACGCGGCGAAGACCAAGAACGTGACCGCCTGATGAGCGTCGTGCTCGGCAAGATCGTGGAGCAGTACGATTTCGAATTGCCTGAATCCATGGTTCACGAAGAAGCAGAAAACCAACTCAATCAACAACTCCGTCCCCTGGCTCATTTGTTAAAGAAGAACCCTCTCGATCAGAAGACGATGACCAGCCTGTATGAAAGTATGTTGCCTCAGGCGGCAGGTGCCGTTCGCTTGGAATTGGTCCTGAATCGCATCGCAGACGACTTAAAAATCGAAATCGCAGATGAGGATCTGAACAAAGAATTGGAAGAAGCCGCCAAGCATGAGCGTTTCGCAGATGTAGCTGACTTCCGCAGTAAGTTGGAGCAATCAGGCCGTTTACAAAACATTGTTGATTTCATGCGACGCCGCGCCTCAATCGACATCATTCTGGACAAAGCCAAACTGAAAAAGGTTGATGCTTTGACCACGGAAGTTACCGATCCTGAGGAAGAGGACAAGAAACCGACAAAGAAGACGACCAAGAAGAAGTCCGCACCCAAAAAGTCGGCTGCAGAAGCAGATACCACAGAAGAGAAACCGAAAAAGAAACGTACATCTAAAAAGAAAGCTGCCGACGCGGGCGAGTAAAGGGAGGATTTTGTGCCATTAGTACCAATCGTTGTTGAACAAACAAGTCGCGGAGAGCGCAGTTACGATATCTATTCACGGTTATTAAAGGACGGAATCATATTCGTTGGCGAACCGATCACTGATCATGTGGCCAACCTCGTTATTTCTCAATTGCTGTTCCTAGAGGCTGAAGACCCAGAACGCGACACAAGCATATACATCAATTCACCCGGTGGCAGTGTGACAGCGGGACTGGCCATTTTCGACACGATGAACCTCGTCAAACAGGACGTCTGCACGATCTGTGTGGGCCAAGCAGCCAGCATGGGCGCATTTCTGCTAGCAGGCGGTACCCGAGGCAAGCGTTATGCCCTTCCCAACTCGCGAATCCTCATCCATCAACCCTTGGGTGGCGCACAGGGTCAGGCCAGCGATATCGAGATTCATGCACGGGAAATTTTGAGGATGCGAGAGCAGCTCAATAAGATCCTTGCAGAAAATACCAGTCAGCCACTTAAAAGAATCCAGAAGGATACCGATAGAGACTATATAATGACTCCTGAGGAGGCACAGGAGTACGGCATTATCGATAGTGTTATCACGCAACGCAGCTAATCACCACGGAGTACAACCAGCATGAAATCTCCCCGCGATCTCAGATGCTCATTCTGTAACAAAAGTCAGCGAGAAGTTAAGAAACTGATTGCCGGACCCAATGTATACATTTGCGATGAGTGTGTGACGGTATGCACCGACATCATTCAGGAAGAGCAGATCTATGATGCGAAACCTGAACACCGTCTATTCAAACCGCTGGAAATAAAAGAGTTTCTAGACGAGTATGTGCTGGGCCAGGACGAAGCCAAGAAAAAACTTTCGGTGGCGGTTTACCTGCATTACAAGCGTATTTCTATACCGAAACCCAAAAAGGACGATGTGGAACTCGAAAAGAGCAACATCCTCATGATTGGTGACACCGGAACGGGAAAAACATTGCTGGCGAGAACTTTGGCGCGCATTCTCGATGTGCCTTTTGCCATTGTCGACGCAACCACACTTACCGAAGCTGGGTATGTGGGTGAAGATGTTGAGAACATCTTACTTCGTCTTTTGCAAGCGGCAGATTATGACATTGAACGCGCCCAACGCGGTATCATCTATATCGACGAGATCGACAAGATTTCTCGCAAGAGCGACAACCCCAGCATCACCCGCGATGTGAGCGGTGAGGGCGTGCAGCAGGCGTTGCTGAAGATTCTTGAGGGAACGGTAGCCAACGTGCCACCACAAGGTGGCCGCAAACATCCGCACCAGGAATTTTATCAGGTGGATACGACAAATATCCTGTTTATCTGTGGCGGAGCTTTCGTGGGTTTGGACAAGTTAATCGAGCGACGAATGGGTAAGAAGTCGATGGGTTTTACTTCGCGAAACAAAGAAAAAGTCATCATTTCCAAAGACAAAGAGCACATCTTCTCCCATGTGGTTCCTGAAGACCTGATGAAATTTGGTTTGATTCCAGAGTTCGTCGGGCGGGTACCGGTGATTGCACACTTGAATCCACTCACGGAAGAGGATTTGGTCCAAATTCTCACCAAACCCCGCAACGCATTGGTGCGCCAATATCAGAAGATGTTTGAATTGGAAGGCGTGGAGCTGAAGTTTCAGAAGGAAGCCATCGCCATGATTGCCAAGAAAGCTATTCAAAGAAGGCTGGGCGCCCGTGGCTTGCGTCTCATTATGGAAGATCTAATGCTCGACTATCTGTTCGAATTGCCAACCGCAACAGATCGCGACCAAGAGATGACCATTACCGCCGAAATGATCAAACAAAAACAATTCAAGTTCCTTCAAGTTGAGGACATGGCGGGCTGATCGCATCGGTCGCAACAATGAAGGTTCAATGTGCACGTAAAAACAGCTGAATACACTCATTCTGCGGCCAAACCTTCTCAGTTTGTAAAGCGTCCCGTGCCGCATTTCGTATTTGCGGGCCGATCAAATGTGGGCAAATCCAGCTTGTTGAACGCACTTCTCAATCGCAAATCGTTGGCTCACACCTCCAAAACGCCGGGGAAAACCCGACTCGTGAACTATTTCTTAGTCAACGATCGTTTGTTTTTTGTGGATCTGCCTGGATACGGCTTTGCCAAAGTCAGTAAGAAGGAGCAAGAGCAATGGGGCAAGTTAGTCGATGCCTACCTGCGCGAAACACCTTACATTGCGACCGTCTTCTTGTTAATGGATATTCGGCATGACCCTTCAGCTCACGACAAACAAATGCTAGAATGGTTGCTCCATTACCAAATCCCATTCAATCTCATACTGACAAAGGCGGACAAATTGTCCAAATCTCAAGTCATCCGCCAACGCGCCCAGTTTGCACGCATTTTTGGCTTAGCCCCAGAAATCATCTTCGCCACTTCTTCGGCAAACAAATTCGGTGTACAAGACGTATGGAGCCAAATCACCCACCACTATCATCGAATGCGCGAGCTGATGTTTGATTCGAAGGAAACATCGTGTTGAATATTGCGGAACTTAAGGAAAAGAGTATTGAAGACCTGCTGAAACAGGCCAAAAAGCACAAGTTGGAGGGCCTCTCGGGCAAGCGGAAGCAAGAACTCATTTTCGCCATTCTTCAAGCTCAAGCCGAAGCCAGCGGACTGATTTTCAGCGAAGGTGTACTTGAAGTCCTGCCAGATGGCTTTGGTTTTTTGCGCGCCCCTGAGTACAACTATTTGCCCGGTCCCGATGATGTATACGTGGCCCCCTCTCAGATCAGACGCTTTGAGCTTCAAACGGGTGATACCTTGAGTGGTCAAATCCGCCCACCAAAAGAAGGAGAGAAATATTTTGCCCTGATCAAAATTGAAGCCATCAATTTTGAAGATCCTGAATCAACGGCTGATCGCACTTTGTTTGATAATTTGGTTCCCCTTTACCCGGAAGAGCGCATTCGTCTTGAAGTGTCGGGAGACAATCTGTCGAGTCGGGTCATGGATTTGATGACGCCGGTGGGCAAGGGTCAACGTGGCCTGATTGTCGCCCCGCCCCGCACGGGCAAGACCATGTTGTTACAGAACATCGCCAATTCAATCACCACCAACCACCCAGAAATTAATTTGATCGTATTGCTGATCGATGAACGGCCTGAAGAAGTCACGGACATGCAGCGCAGCGTGGAAGGCGAAGTGATCAGTTCCACTTTTGATGAGCCCGCGACCCGTCATGTACAGGTTGCCGAGATGGTCATTGAAAAAGCCAAAAGACTTGTTGAATACAAACGCGATGTGGTCATTCTATTGGATTCCATCACGCGTCTGGCACGCGCCTACAACACCATCGTGCCACCTAGCGGAAAAGTGCTCAGTGGCGGTGTCGATTCCAATGCGTTGCAGAGACCGAAGCGCTTCTTTGGTGCGGCTCGCAATATTGAAGGTGGTGGGAGCCTGACCATCATCGCTACGGCCCTGGTAGAAACGGGATCGCGGATGGACGACGTGATTTTCGAAGAATTCAAGGGTACCGGCAACATGGAAATTATTCTTGATCGTCGCCTGTCAGACCGCCGTGTCTTCCCGGCCATCGATATATCACGTTCGGGCACGCGCAAAGAGGAGTTGTTGCTGTCCCAGAAAGAACTCAACAGGCTTTGGGTGTTGCGAAAAGTATTGAACCCGCTTTCACCCCCCGAAGCGATGGAGTTGTTGTGCGACCGCATGTCGAAAACAAAATCCAACGAAGACTTTTTGGATTCCCTGACAAGGGGTGGTTAAGACTATCTGCGCTCTAACAGTTTGACATTGCCGGAAGCGCTCTCCACAGTGAGTTGATGGGTACCCGCACCGACCTTGACCTGCGCCTGGCGCACGCCGCTGTCCGAAACATCCATAGTCATGGAATAGTCACTCGTCACTTCACCCATGGTGCGAACAGCCACGCTCATTTCAGCTTTGCGTGGAAAGTGCAAAGCGATCGTTCCCAGTTTCGTGGTGAAGTCGGCGCTTGCAGAAACGCGTTCAAAAAAGGCCTGGATTTCGCCTTGGTAGGTTTCCACGACCAATTTCCCCTGCCCTTTGTAGAAGACTTTGCCTGAAAAAGTCTGGAAAGTCGAATCGCTCTTCAGTCCCTTCGCTTCCAGTAGTCCGGCACCTGTAGCGGCAACTATTGGTGTTCCATAAGGCAAAAAGATGGTGATGTCGGCACGTCGGCGTCCACCCTTCGCAAATGTTTTGGCCTGATCACCGGCAAAATACGCGCTTACCTGAAAAACACCGTCCTTTTGTTCGCGTTTGATCTCAATTTTTTCGGGATCACCGTCTGCAAACTGGATCACCGCGGAAAGTGCTAATTCGGGGTTGGCCGTGCCTCTAATGCGAATATCCCCGTATGGGTTTTCTAACTGAAAAAGACTGCCATTCGGGACCACATCAGTCCATTCAACCCGATCGATTTTCCAGTTTTCATCTTGGAATCCAAACAGCAGCCAAACCATCAGCATCATGAAGGTACCCTCCCGCAAGAGAGTCACTATACACGTTGCTCAAGAAATGCCAAAGTCGTGTAACCAATGACCTGATTCCCACGTGATATACTCTGAAGGTTCAGCTTGAGCTCTAGCCAGGCATGAACATACCCTCGACTAAAAAAAGCAAAAGCACGCGAGACCCTAGCAATGGGCTTGCAGTGGAGTATCTATGAACGAACATGTAACAGTTACGGACGTGTTACAGGCACGTCAGCCACTGGTGATGATCACAGCTTACGATCAGCTCAGTGCCCGTATTGTGGATGCCGCAGAGGCAGACATGATCCTGGTGGGCGATTCCTTGGGAATGGTGATCCAGGGTCACACCAATACGCTGCAGGTCACGCTGGATGAAGTGATCTATCACGCAAAGGCTGTGACTCGAACCAAACCGAAGGCCATGGTGATTGGAGACTTGCCGTACCTCTCTTATCACGTATCCCGAGCTGAGACCGTGCGGAACGCGGGTCGTTTGGTTCAGGAGGCTGGTGTAGATGCCGTCAAATTGGAAGGTGGACGCAATCGTCTAACCATGGTTTCGTCGCTCATCGATGCGGAGATTCCGGTCATGGGACACCTTGGCCTAACACCACAATCCGTCAATGCGTTTGGGGGATTTAAGGTCCAAGGCAAGACCAAAGAGGCAGGGAAAGTGATCATGGAAGACGCACTGCGACTTCAAGATGCCGGTATTTTTGCCTTGGTGTTGGAATGTGTGCCTTCAGAGTTGGCACAAGAAATAACACAATCACTGGACATCCCCACGATTGGCATTGGTGCTGGCCCCTATTGTGCCGGCCAGGTTCTGGTTTTCCATGATCTGTTGGGCATGTCGTTCGGGCATCAACCTAAGTTTGTCAAGGCCTATGCTGATTTGGGCAGCCAGGCTGTACAGGCCCTGCAACAGTTTCGTCATGAAGTTCAAACTGGCGTGTTTCCGACCCTCGCCCACTCATACGCCGCAAAAAAGCCCCGCATCAAGGCCGTTGAATGACGGCCCGTATCAGCCACATTGCAACGCTCAAAAAACATTTACAAGAAGCTAGGAAGTCATCTCAAGTTGGCTTCGTGCCAACCATGGGATATTTGCATGAAGGTCACCTGTCGTTGATTCGTGCCTCACGTGACCAAGGTCTTTATACCGCCGTGTCGATTTTCGTCAACCCTACCCAGTTTGGCCCCAACGAAGACCTGGATCAGTATCCGCGTGACCATGACCGAGATTTTGAGCTAGCCAAAAGCGCAGGAGCCGACCTAGTTTGGTACCCGGCGCATGAAGATTTGTATCCCGCAGGCCACCAGACCATGGTGGTTCCCGGTGATTTGGCGCATAAGCTATGTGGTATCAGTCGACCGGTGTTTTTTACCGGTATCGCTACCGTTGTGTTGAAACTATTCCATTTGATCAAGCCGCATATGGCCTTTTTCGGTGAGAAGGACTACCAGCAGTTGGCGATCATCAAGCGCATGGTCCGCGACTTCCTTATGGAGATCGAAATCCAGGGTTGCGCCACTGTCAGAGAAGCAGATGGGTTGGCAATGAGTAGTCGTAATGTCCGTCTATCAATTGAGGATCGCGACATTGCATTGACCCTATATCGTAGTATTTGCACGGCTCGCATGCGTTTCCTTGAAGGAGAGACAGACCCCGATACCATTCGTGGTGAGATATTGTCATCCTGGCCAAAACGCCTGGAACTGGACTATTTAGAGTTTCGTGATCCTGAGAACCTTGAACTGGTCCCCGTCTTGACGCCCACCACTCGAATATTCATAGGTGCATGGCTGGATGGCGTACGATTGATCGACAACGCATCTATTGATTCAACGGAGCCACTCACTTTGCATGATACCTGATGACCGCTCGTTTCGGGCACTCCTCATCTGTCAGTTCCTCGGGGCATTTCATGACAACCTATTCAAGCAAGCCATACTTCTTTACGCGGTTTATCGAAGTGGTACCGACCGTCAAGGTCTCGCCACGATTCTGTTCACGCTTCCTTTTGTCCTGTTTTCGTCCTATGCCGGTCAACTCAACGAGATTTGCTCCAAAACATCCGTAATCCGAGCCGCAAAGTGGCTCGAATTGATTTTGGCATTGATGGCCGCTTTCGCGTGGTGGCAGGATTCCTTTGTCATGTTGGCGGCCGTTTTGTTTGGATTTGGATTCCAATCTACTCTTTTTGCACCCAGCAAGTATGGCGTCGTGCCGGAACTGGTGCCCACGGTCAAATTGGTGGCAGCCAACAGTTGGTTGAATGCGACGACGTTTGCGGCCGTCATCATCGGTACAGCTTGTGCCGGTGTCTTGATCAGTGGCTCGCGCGTTTTGCCCCTTATCTCAGCGTCACTGGTGATCGCTATGCTCGGCCTTTGGGCAGCAGCGCACATTCGCAAGCTGCCGGCTAACAGGCGGGAACCCCTAAGTTGGCACCCCGTTTCGCGACTCAAATACAGTTTGACAAACATATTGAAAGATACATCCATGAACCATGCGCTCCTGGCCAACGCCGTTTTTTGGTTTTCGGGAGTCTGGGTGATCCTGATTGTCAATCACTCTGGCAAACATGTGTGGCATCTTAATCCGGCTCAGGTTTCCGGATTACTGGTGACCGTAGCGGTTGGCGTTATTGTAGGTAGCTGGTTGACAGTCGTATTGACCCGACGGTGGTCAGCCCGATTTTCGGTAGCGGTTGGGGCCATCACGGTGTTATTCGCGGAAACCAGCATGGGTCTTTTGAATGTAGGTATACCAGGACTACTTTTTGCGGCAGGCACGGGCTCTGGCCTGTATGTCATTCCACTGCTGACGCTGCTTCAGCAAAAACCGCCCTTAGGTGAAAAGTCAGAGGTTTTGGCGGCTATGACCTTTGTTAACTACTCGGCCATGTTAGTGGCTGGCGGTTTATGGTGGGTCTGGACCAGTCTCGACTTGTCGGCTCAGAGAGCATGGCTCTTATTGGCGGCTGCGCTCCTCACAAGTGGTGTCATGGTTGGCCGCCCGCTCTGGCGGACCTTTAATTTGTCTGAGGTGTGAAGTAAGTGACACCGCGATGATCACGATCGATGAAATTGAGCAAATCCAGCAGCGCAGTGCGGTCACGATCAAACCGGACCTCGTTCGCATTGACAATAATTAAAGGTCGTTTGTTGAAGTGAAAAAAGAACCGGTTGTATCCCTCAACCACGTTTTCCACATATTCGTCCGACACGGTGAACAAGCCGGAATGTCTTTTGCGCATCACGTCATACAAGCGATCGGGGCTCATCTGCAGATAAATAACCAAGTCGGGCTCAACGACATCGGCTCTCAAAAGGGAAAACAACTTTTCATATAACATCAGCTCACTGTCGCTGAGGTTCTGATAGGCGTAGATCCGATCCTTATCCAACATGAAATCAGAAATAATCGTTTGGTGAAACAGACTTGGTTGTTTCAGTTCCTGAAGGATCTGGTATCGATTCAAAAGAAAGAAAAGTTGTGCCTGAAATGCGGCCCCGCCCTTGTTCTTGTAAAAGCTCTCCAAGAATGGGTTTTCCTTGAGGTCCTGCACCAACTCCGCATTAAGCGATTTGGCTACATGCTGCGCCAGCTCGCGCTTGCCACACGCCATGGGTCCCTCAAAGGCAATATATCGATAACGCTTGATCGTCAAACGGTTAGCCTCAACTCGGCGTTTTTTATGGCAGTTACTATACCACCGATCCTCAACATCAGTGCTCCACCTAATGGAATTGGGGGTCAATGTGACTGCGAACCTGCAATCCACCCCAAAACGTGACAAATGCCATCTGGCAACTCTAGATTCAAATCGCTACAATATAGCGTTTGTCAATATGCGGGAGTTGAAATGACCGATCCAGATCCAGTTGAAAATAACCACGAGCCATCGTTTGAAGAGCTGTTGGCTCAGTCTGAAGCTGACACGATAACTAGGGTCACACCTGGTGAAAAGCTCAAGGCAGTCGTGGTCCAAAAGGCAGCGGACTGCGTGCACGTGGACATAGGCATGCGCAGCGAGGCCGTGATTCGATCAATCGAGGACGAACGCGTATCCAAACTTGTTCCCGGTGATCGTTTGGAGGTGTATGTACTCAAGGGTGGTTATGAAGTTGAGGTAGGCCTAGACCCGGTCCTCGGGATGGGTGACATATCGGTCTTGAGAGAAGCTCACCAGGAAGAAAACACGGTTCAGGGCAAAATCGAGTCCACCAATCCGGGCGGTTACTCCGTCAACGTGGCCGGGGTTCGTTGTTTCTGTCCGCATTCTCAAATTGACATCAAGCGCGTGGAGGATCCCAACGCTTGGATCGGACAGATACACGATTTCTTGATCATCGAATTTGACGAAGCATCGAAGAATGTGGTGCTTTCGCGCCGGAAGATTCAACAGCAAGAGATCGACCGCCAGATGGCCAAAACGCGATCGCTCATTGTGCCCGGAGCAGTGCTGAAAGGGTCCGTGCGAGATATTCGCGAGTTTGGCGCCTTCGTCGACTTGGGCGGTATCCAGGGCTTGGTTCATATCAGTGAGTTAAGCCACCAGCGTGTGGATCGCGTAGAAGATGTCCTGTCCTTAGAACAGGAAGTGGACGTTCAAATTTTAGATGTCAGCCAGGACGATCGCGGACGAGACCGGATTTCGCTGTCCATCAAGTCACTGTTGCCCGATCCATGGGACAGCCTCAACCTGGAACGTGGCGCCAAGTTGACTTGTTCCGTCGCGAAGACCCGCGACTTTGGCGTATTCATGGAAGTGAAACAAAACGTCCTGGGCCTAATTCCAAAGCGGTTCCTGAAGCAAGACGGCAAAACGATAGAGCCCGACCATTACGAGCCAGGCACATCCCTTGAGGTTGAGGTGGTCGACTGGGACGACAAATCGCGTCAAATCACATTGGCCCTGCCCGGATGGGACCATGAACTCAGGTCCAATCTGAGCGCAGGTTCTCCGCTCACGGCTCGGGTTGCCAAGATTATCGGTGCCGGAGTCATCTTGGAAGGTGTAGACGATCCGGCCAGAGGTTTGCTGCCGAAGCGCCTGTTGAGCCAGTCTTCGTTCAAGCAGATCGAGAAGGACTTCCCAGTTGGGTCTGAACACCGTTTAGTCGTTGAAGAAGTGGACGAACAAGGCCGCTTCACCTTTGCTCCTCTATCCGATCGTGACCTCGCAGATCGCGCACTTGTGGAGCAATATCAAGAAACTGACTCAATTGGACACAATCCATTTGCATCTTTTTTCAAGAAGCAGGACAACTGAACTTTAAACATACGCCCCTCGTACATCCGCTTCATGACGTAAGGCCGTATTGTTTTGGTATGCATCTTGCCCCTGAAGGTGCTCGGAGGACACTCGCCTGATGAAGCAAAAAGCGTTCTTGGATCCCGAGGTATTGGCTGGAATCAAGAACCTTGTTGTGCGCGCACGCACAGTTGTCGAAGGCGCTCTGGTTGGCGAACACGTCTCGCCTTTCCGCGGCGGCAGTATCGAATTCGCACAACATCGGCCCTACACGCCCGGTGACGAACTGCGGTATATCGACTGGCGACTGCTTGCACGTACCGACCAATTGCATGTCAAGCAATTCGAGGTTACGACCAACCTACGGGCTTATTTATTGGTAGATGCCAGCGGAAGTATGGCCTACCCAGAATCAGCGTCATTATCCAAGTACAGTTATGCGAGTCTTTTAGCCAGCGCCTTGGCATACGTGTTGATCCAACAATCAGATGCCGTATCGCTGTGTACAAATGAACCAGACGGCGTGCGTTATCTTCCCCCGCGCAGTCAAATCGCTTACCTGAAGCAAATACTCTCTTTACTGGATCAACATGCCCCGCAGGGCGAAGAAGGGGTGATGGCGCTTGTGCGCCATGTTCAAGACCGCGTATCGCACCGCAGCTTAATCATTCTCATGTCGGACTTTTTTGTCGACTTGGATCAGTTAAACCAACGGATCAAGTATTTGCGTGGAAGAGGCCATGACCTCATGGTGTTTCAAGTGATACATCCTGACGAGGTCGCATTTCCTTTCCAGCGTTTCTACGAATTCCATTGCATGGAAACGCCCGAAACTTTGACTGCGGACGGTCGATCCATACGTGACCACTATCTGGAAGCGTTCCAGGAACACCAAGACAAACTCAAAGACATCATGAGACAGGCTGGGGTCGATTTCACATCCGTCACCACGGACCAGCCGCCTGACCGAGTCTTGGCGCGTCACCTCAATCAGCCTCATCGCGCCCAGAAATTGAGGAAGATGTACTGATGAATCTGTTCAGCTGGACGTTCCTAGCACCTGCCGCCCTGGTTGGCTTCATGGGTATCGCCATTCCCGTATATCTGCATTTGCGGCACAAACCTCGAGCAGTCCCTCTCAAGTTCGCTGCATTTGAGTTTCTCTTGCGCGCCCGGCGCAAGCAAAAACGCCGATTCCGCGTGGAGCAGTGGATCTTAATGGCACTCCGCGCCGGCGTGTTAGCCCTGCTCGCTATGATCTTTGCACAACCGTTTCGAGACGAGTTGTTTCAAACTAATTCATCACTCAATCGAAGACCCTATATCGTTGTGTTAGACAATTCGCTCTCCATGCTGGCGGGTCAGCCCACGTGCTTTGACGAAGCTCGAAACACGGTTCGTGACCATCTCAAGCAACGCGATCGCACCGCGCCCACGGCACTACTAGCCGCTTCTGACCCAGAATTGCATCTAGCATCACAAACGGCTTCATCCGTTGAACAGGTCTTGGATGCCGTAAAGGTGACCACCCGACGGGTCACCTTAGATGCTGCCTATCAAAGAGCGCTCCAACTACTGGAAGACAGTGAATGGACCCACGCAACCATACAAATCTTCAGTGACGGAACGCGATCGGCATGGCGTGAATTACCGCCCCAACCACCCGAAGGCGTTGAAGTGATCTACACTTCCCTACGCCAAGGTCCTTTCAAGAATATCGGCATCACGCGTGTCTCGCAGCCTCAAGGCTTCGATGCTGGGGAATTGGACATTACCCTGGCCAACGGTTCAGCCAATACCTCTGACTTCATTATTTCGGTGGTATCCGAAAACGAGCAGCTCACACATCAACTTAGACTCGATCGGTTTCAAGACACCACGCACCGATTCAAACTGAGCGATAGCAGCCAAAAGATAACAGTCCGTGTGCCCAGTGACGATTTCGCCCTCGACAATCAAGTGAACTTCGCTCCAGACCAGCAATCCAAAACACGTATTTTGGTCGTCGATGGAGACCCTAGCCCCACGCGCCGAAATAGCGAAAGTTTCTTTTTCGAACATGCTCTAAATCTGCATCGAAAAGAAAACACCAGCATTGACATTGAGACTATCTCCGTGAACGGCCTCAAATCAGCTGATCTTAGTGAATACGACGCCATTTGTCTTTTGAATGTGTCCACCCCACCTACGGAGCAATTGGCGCAATTGGTGTCGGTACCTGCTGGGATCTTGATTTCCATGGGCGAGCGTATGGACTTCGATGCATGGAACCCTTTCCTTCTACAATTGGGCCTGGAAGTCTTTGAGGCCAAACGTTTTGATCGTCCACAGGCCGTTGAGATATCCGTAGGCGACCATCCCCTCTTCGAAGGCATGCCCATTGCCGACTTGGAGTTATACGCACAAGGCATTGGTATCCAGGCTTATCGATTGATGTCTGTGGGGCGGTCCAACTTTTCCATTCCCCTTTCATTATTCGATGGCTCCCCCTTACTGGTGGCCAAGGAACTTGAAGGGCGTCGGTATGTCTTGTGGACCAGTACCATGGATTTGGGTTGGACGGACTTCCCTCTTCAGCCGGGCTATTTGCCGATTGTTCGTAAGATCACGGATTATCTTTCGTTCAAAGACGCCAAGGCTCAATCAGATACCTTGCCGGTGGATGATGCCCTTCGTTTGGGTTTGATGGATCAGCTGGTCTTGCAGGAGGCACAGGAAGGTTACGCTGATGTACCTGTCACCGGACCAATCCCGGGCATCTATACGAGACGCGATTCTCAAAATGCGCAATTGACGCATTTGGTCATCGATCCCGCTGAATTGGATTTTCGACCGATCAAGGATCAAGTCGAAGGCTCGCCTGCAAGCGCCATGGAGGAACTCGGCTTCAAAGAGTTTTCTCGACTGGATCTCGCGCCGAATTTGCTCTGGTGGCTGTTTGGTTTTGTGCTCATTGAGACTTGGATCGCGGGCAGGCTCAGCTTGAAATGGGGATCGCGATGAAACGCCGCACATTCTTAAAGTCAACGCTATTGGCCGCCTTGCCTGCTATGGGGTCGCCTCCAGACGCACGATTTCGCTTCACCTTGCTGCAACACGGTGAACACTGGTCTGATCGCGAGAGAGCGCTCAGACAACTGGCTTTCGAAATCCAGAATCGCTGCAATATTCCAATCGATCCAGATTTCGATAGCGTGCCCATAGAATCTGCGTTGGAAGCAGGATCACCATTCTTCGTGCTCACGGGAAAAGGCCCCCTACCCGAGCTGTCAACCGCACAGGCCGACTCGTTGCGTATCGCACTCAATTCGGGTGGTTTTCTCCTAATCGACGACCAGTCTGCTTCAGGCGACAATCAGTTCATCACTTCAGCGGTAGCCGCCATGCACCGCGCGTTCCCAGAGGTTGAACCCGCAGTCCTGCCTTCTGATCATTCTATTTATCAGAGTTATTATCTGTTGAAGGAAGCTCGAGGACGAACCAACAAAGCCAACTACCTCACAGGTTGGAACTACGGCATTAGAACCATCGCCGCGTTTTCACACAACGACCTTCTTGGTGCGATGGAAGCAGATCGTATGGGTAGCTGGACGCACAACATGGAAATCGGAGGCGGCTTCCGCCGGGAGCTTTGCTTTCGGTTGGGTATCAACATCACCTACTATGTCTTAACCGTAAATTACAAGAAAGATCGCGCCTTTCCGCCTGTGATTGAAAGAAGGCGGCGCCTATGACCCATTTCGAATACCAAACGCTCGGCTCGCTTTGGCTGGAAGTGCTGCTGTTGATCGTATGTCTCGCCGCCTGGGGATATGCTGTGTGGTCCACGCGATTCCAGCGTCCCGGCGTTCGGATCGTCGTGTGTACGTTGCGTACGATGATTCTGACAGCCTGTTACGTGTTGCTACATCACCCAACCTGGATCCATCAGGAGAGTCGCCCAACTGAAACCAAGATTGCCCTGCTCACAGATCGATCAGGCAGTATGCAATCACTGGATGGAACCGATAAATCCAGATATCAAAGAGCCATCAAATCACAATCCATATTTCAATCGGATGAGGTCAAAGTCGATCGCTACGAGTTTGACCAGGTCGCCTATGGACCCATTCACCACGAATCAAGCACACTCGTAGTCAACGGTAATAAGACGGACATCTACCAGTCCGTGACGCAGTTGCTCAACCAGACATCCGACCTCAAAGGCATGGTCTTATTCTCAGACGGACACGACTTGGGACGCATCACCACCATGAGCCTGGACGAGACGAAAGCGTGGTTGACCCGCCTAGACGCGCCGCCCATCAATGCCGTTCTGGTAGGTGAGGCGCAAAAGGGTGCCGAAATAGCCATTCATTCGTTGGAAGCCCCTGCTTTCTCTTTTGTCCGAGCACCGCTCCGCATTCGTGCCACGATCATGGTGCGAGAGATCGACCCCCCGCCTGCGCAAATCCAGCTGATGGAGGCAGATAAGATCGTTCAAGTCAAAGATGTACAAATTGACAGCCAGGGATTTGGCACCGTCGACTTTGAGTTTTATCCAGAGACTGTAGGCGAGCACCTGTACACCGTTTACGTACCGCCGGACACACGAGAATCCAATCAAATCAATAACAGCCAGCACATTTTGGTGCAGATTGGACGCGACAAGATCAGTGTGCTGCACATCGCGGGCTCCATTACTTGGGATTTGAACGGGTTGCGATCCATGTTTGAGCGCAACGATCAGGTGGATCTGACCGCCTTTTACATCATGAGGACCCGCGAACACGTACTGCACGGAATTGATGGTCGCAACATAAACCCTGAAGAAATGGCACTGGTTCCCTTCCCGACCGAGGAAATCTTCGACCGGCAACTGTATGGATTTGACGTGATCATATTTCAGGATTTTGATGCGGGTAACTACTTCAGCGACTCCTACCAAGCGCGAAGGTTACTGACCAAAATCCGCAACTTCATTGAGCAGCATCACGGTGGCCTGATTGTAGTCGGCGGACCGCGCATGGCGGGTGGTCCCTCGTTGGGTCTCAGTCCCCTGGCTGAATGCTTACCCATATCACCACCCACCTACCGCAGTCCTTATCGCGACGAGTCGGTTACTGCCAAAATATCCAAACAGAGCGCGAACCATCCACTTCTCCAATATTTCAATACGGACGAGAACCCCATCAATGGCTACATGGAGAAAGTGACCTTGAATCCACAGGCTATGCCATTACTGAGTGCCCCTGATGGCACACCACTTTTTGCGACCCTAGAAAAAGGGACTGGACGCGTCGCCTTTCTCAACACTTCCAACAGCTTCCAGTGGTTACGAGGCGGATTGGCCGAGGGCAAAACAGGCGATACATACTATGCCTTTTGGGATCAACTACTGCGATGGTCGACCCAAGACCCGTCACTGCAGCAAGTGAAAATGATCGCCAACAAGTCCACCGACAGACCATTAGATCTCGACGTAGAGATACTCCTTCGTGACCGGCATTTCAAGCCCCAACCCAACGCTGGGGTGACGGTGCTGTTATCGGGGATTGGCAACGAGTCAACTTATGAGTCACGTGTGGTGACCAGTACTTCGGGACAGGCCCAGGCAAAAATGTCTGTCGTCGCGCCCGGCTATTATTCGTTATCGTTAGTCGAGAAACCATGGGCTGAAATGTGTCAACGACAAATCGTGTTCCTCGGCGGATCGCAGGATGAGTTTCGGAATCAGGAACCCGTGGCCGAAACATTGGAACGTCTTGCCAGCCTATCAGGCGGCTCGTTCTCCACGCATGCGGATTTGACGTTGGATGACATGCGTTGGCAGGCAAACGACGAAAAACAAATCACGGAAGTACGCCGTTTAAAACTCAGAAACTGGATTTGGAACCTCCCAATCCTTATGATTATTGCAGGTCTTGAATGGTACTTGCGCCGTTCAAGTCATTTGGCCTAGGACTACCATGAGCGAACTCAACGCAATCTTGTTGCACTGGGGAAACCAGATTTGGCGGCGCCAAACCGCCAGGACCATCATGCAGGCCATTGCCATTTCGTCGGCGGCTTTGTTTCTGTACCTATGCGCCGTCCTTCTAGTTACCCGCATGCCGTTGTCCTGGCCAGTGGCTGTCTTTATGCCCGCACTTGTTTGGGCGATGGCATTCCTGCTCATTGTGCGCAATTGGTATCGGCTAAGGCAACCTCGTTCCGTCGCTGTAATCCTTGAACGCGAAAACGACGATCTGGATCTCAAGATACGCACTGCAATGGACCTTATGTCGCACCGGTCGGATTGTGATCCAAGCAAGATAGCCGCTGAATACACAGGTACCATCACAAGTCGCGTGATGGCATGTCCGCCTCAAAAGAGTCCCATCACGGCAGTAGGTAGCTTGGCCATTGCGGCGACCCTATCGCTTTATGGTCTGTGGTGGTGGAAAGGAGATCACCTTTCTCGCAAGACATCCCAGCCACTGATTGCTTTCAGCGAGGACAGCATTGTTTTCGAAGGCGGTTCCATTACGATCTTCGAACCCGACTACACCAACATACCGGGTCGTACCTTGCCGCTAACTCATGGACAATACCAAGCCTATCCCGGAAGTCGCGTTCGATTTGTCGTCAATGATTCGCGACCCTTGAATCGCGTCTGGTACAGCCAGAATGAAACCGAACTCAAACCGATTGACACCGAACATACCGGTCAGTTTACCCATGAGTTTCTGTTGTTGGAACCGGTTGTGTACCATTTCTACCTGGACGATCACAAACGCGGCGGAAAGACACAACCCTTTGAGTTCAAAACCAAACGCGATACGGAACCCGAAATCCAGCTAAAGAGCCACACGCCACCTGGTCCCATCAACGCATTGGACCCGCTTTATTTGGACGGCATTGTCAAGGATGATTTTGGCATTGCCAAGCTGGAAGCAATTGTGACCTGGGAAGACGGCGAAAAACGATTGAGCCTCCAGATACCGAACAATCAACGCACACACTTCATTAGCAAAAACCGCTGGAGTATTTCTGATCTGGTCCCCGAGAATGCTACCGCATTCACCTTGATGCTGGAAGCCACGGACAACAACCCCATCAACGGTCCTGGGGTAGGCCAATCGGAGGCACTCCACTTTGAGCTGGAAAGTCCCGATCGCAAACACGATGAACTTATGGAAATGGCGCGTCAACTGTTGGACCGCATGACTCATGTTCTCGGCGATAACCTGGACACCGTACTCGCCAGTGTCCACGACAGAACGCGTATGGAACAGGCTCAGAGTATGTCGGACCAGATCCAGTCGGGACTGTTTCAAGCACAGAGTCTGACGAATGCCATCATTAGTTTGATGCGAGAGGACCCCTACATCACGGGACTCGATCACGACTTCATTCGCGAATTCAACAACGGGCTGATACGCACGTTTCGACAGCGCATCGAGATAGGGCAGGCTTACGCCTTGCAGTCCCGCATCAGGCGCCAGATCAACTCGCCCTCGGATATTGGTCGATTACACCAACAGGAAGAAGTGAAGTTGGAACAATTGACATACGATCTTCTCCTGCAATTGAAGATGTGGGCGCTGATGGAAATGCAACGAGACCAGGAATCCATCGAACAGGCACTCGATCAGATCTCTCAACTGCTTGAAAACAGTGAGAATATGACGGCAGATGAGCTTGAGCAAGAGCTGCAAAAAATGCTTGATCAACTGATGGCAGAGCTGCAGGAAATGATGGCCAGTGCGGCTCAAGAGATGGACACAACCCTCCAAGAGTTCATGAACCAAGAGGGATTGCAGATGCAACAGGACCAAATGGAACAGCTCAAACAGGAGATGATGGAAGCCTTGCGAAATGGCGACATGGAACGCGTCAAGGAACTCATGGAACAGTTCCGTCAAATGATGATGAACGCGATGTCAAGCATGCAGCAGGCCATGGGCGAGATGTCTCCTGAAATGCAACAAATGATGGCTGACATGCGAGAAATGATGGGTCTCTTGAAAGAAATGAAAATGCAAGAGGAACAGCTACAAGCACAAACACAAGCCCTTCGTAGTGACATCGATGAGAAGCTTGGTGGCAATCAAACCGAAATGTCAGAAGCCGAGCAGCAACAACAGCAGGACGCCATGGCGCGGATCCGCGAAATACTCACTCAACTCCACGAAAAACTGGTGGATTATCAGAACGAAGAGACCACCAAGCGCATCCTGGATCAAATTAAGGACTTGCGCATACGTGCTGAATCCGAAGATCTGACGAAAGATGAACGTGAGAAGCTGGAAGCGCGCATTCGAAACGCGGAACGCACACTCGACTTCATCATGCGCGACGCTTTGGACCAACTGCAAGATGCCACGTTAAAAAGCCTTGATACCACGGAACGCATGGCTGATCTTTTGAAACAGGGTGAGCTGACTCAAAGCTTGGATGTGGGCTTTCAGTTGGAGAACAAACTTTTGCAGGGCGAACGATTGTCCGAACGCGGTGTATCTGACGAGGTTCAAAGTCAGGCTCGTCCCCGAGAATCTTTCGCGGAAGCACGGGAAGAGCTGTACAAGGTCATGGAAGCACTGCAAAACGTCAAACAGAATGCCGAACAACGTCGTAAGCAGCAGATGCTGCAAACCAACGAGACCCGGCAACAGGAATTGGCCCGAAAACAAGAATCTATCAGGCAGATGATTGATGAATTCAAGGACAGAGTCGAAGACAGCCTTGGTGGCTCTCAGGCCATGGAACGGTTGGACCGCATTGGTCTTTCCATGAAGAATGCTGAACGAAAGCTGGATGGGTCCAGTATTGATGGCGGCTTGTATCACGAAGGCGAGGCGTTGCGTCAGATCGGCGAAATGATGGAACAAATGCAACAATCCATGCAGCCGGGGCAGATGCGACCCCAATTTATGCCCGGCATGAGTGGGCGTAACGAGTCGCTGCGCGGCGATCCGGTGGGCGACGTGTACATCCCTGAATCTGAGCGCGTGTTACGAGATGACCAATTAAGGGATCTGATACAACGTCAATTACAGAAGAATTTCCCCGACAACTACGGAAAGGAGATCAAACAGTATTATGAAACGCTCATGGATCAATAGATCCTTACTGTTGGCTTGGGCGTTCATTGGCTGTTTGTCCCCTGCCCAGGATCGAGACACCATTCGTGAGGCTCTGCAACTGGAAATGGCTCGGGCAGTTGCTGGTAGTAAGCACGCGGAAGAATACCTGGAAATCCACCGCTTGTTGCGTGCCTTTGAGCCCGACAAAGTCTTGCAACAACTCAATGATTCACAGATGTCCCCTAACCTGGTGGATCTGTTCAGAGGTTGGGCGTACCATCAAAAGGGTGAATACCGGGAAGCGCTCCAATACTTCCACAGGCTTGACGAGCATGCTGACGAATTTGATGACTTCATGGCAAATCGACTCGTGGAGTTGCGCCGAGCAGACGAAGCCCTACTTTCCTTCAAGACCCTTGAAACTGATAATTTCTCCATCCGTTATCAAGAGGGACGCGACGAAGTCATGACTTGGTTCCTTCCTGTCGTCTTGGAAACGGCGCTCGAACGTCTTTCCGCTACGATGAAGTTTGAACCTAAGTCGAAGATCATCATCGAGTTGATGCCCGACTACGAATTGTTTTCTTATGCGTCGGCATTAACCAAACAACAAATTGAGACCACTGGAACCGTAGCCCTTTGCGTGGAAAACCGAGTTGTGGTCTTGACACCCAGGCGAGTTGCCCTGGGTTATTACTGGCCGGATGTCATCTCTCATGAGTTCATTCACTACGTTATGACCAAGACAGGCGGTGAATTGATTCCGCTCTGGTTCCACGAAGGAGTCGCCAAGTTCTTTGAGTCCACTTGGGAAACTAGTGTGGAGGTGAGTTTGGATCCGCGTCTGCAAGATAGTCTGGTGGATGCTTTTCGAGAAGATCTGTTCATTACTTTTGAGCAGATGCACCCCAGCTTCGCAGCGCTTCCCACACCCAAATTGGCACAGCTCGCGTATGCTCAGTCCGCATCCATGATTGAGTTTTTATGCGACCAAAGAGGAACCGACATCATTCCCAGCATGCTGCGATCGCTTGATTCTGACAACGCCATAGAAACCCAACTTCAAATCATGTTCGATACAGACATCGATGGCTTCATTGCAACATGGCAAAATTGGGCCAAGGCTCGCGGGTACGTGAGCTCCGGACATCATGAAGCGGAGGGCGTCACACTTCTTGATGACGACTACACCGATCCTGGGCTAGGCCAACTGGACCAGGAAGACGAAGCGATCAAGAAGTATACGCGCCTGGGTGATTTACTTCTAGAGCGCAACCGAACGGCGGCGGCTTTGAAGGAATATCGCAAGGCTTTGTCCGAAAAAGACGCACTCATGTCTCGTCAGATGATGCTGCGTCTTTTGATCTGCTACCAACGACTGAATGAAGGTGAAGCCATATTGAAGTTGGTCGAAGAACAATCGGATCAATGGCGTTTGGATCCTACCCTACTGAAAGCCATGGCCGGCGCCTACTTGATGTTGGATAGATTGAATGAAGCCAAGGCGACCCTATTACAAGCGGTACGCGTCAATCCTTTCGACCCAAAGGTACACGAGCTACGACGCCAATTGGCTGAGCGACAGTCTGATCAGGCCACCCTTGATCAAATACAACAAATTATGGAGCGACTCGCACACCGCGGCGACGCCAAAGAACCCAGCAAGAGTTAACATCCCGAAGGAGCAAACATGACTGTTGAAACCGCAGCACCCCAAGAATTGCGCGAGCACGTCGATGACGTGCACAACGCCTACAGCGATCTCAAACGAGAAATCGCGAAAGCAGTAGTTGGACAGGAAGAGGTCGTGAACCTGATGATACTCTCCCTCATGACCAGCAGCCATTCCTTGCTCATGGGTGTCCCGGGACTTGCCAAAACACTGCTGGTTCACACACTTGCAGACGCTTCATCCCTGGATTTCACCCGGGTTCAATTCACGCCAGACATGATGCCAAGCGACCTGATCGGTACGGAAATCCTTCAGGAGGACCGCGCAACGGGTAGACGTGAATTCAAGTTCGTCAAAGGCCCACTGTTTACCAATCTCTTGTTGGCTGATGAAATCAACCGAACAACGCCCAAGACCCAAGCTGCACTGTTGCAAAGCATGCAGGAACGGCAAGTTTCTGCTGCAGGTACCACCTATCATCTGGATCGACCTTATTTGGTATTTGCCACGCAAAACCCCATCGAGCAGGAAGGCACCTATCCCCTGCCTGAAGCTCAATTGGACCGCTTTCTTTTTCGAATCGACGTGCAATACCCCAAGCATCAACAAGAAGTTGAAATGGTCATGAATACCACATCCAGAGATGCTCAAAAGATCGAGCCCGTATATACCAAAGAACGCCTTTTGAAACATCAATCGCTGGTTCGGCAAATTCCAGTTTCTGAGACCATTGTTCAGTACGCAGTCACGTTGGTTCGCGGTACGCGACCCCATGAAGAAGGCAGTACTGATTTCGCCAATGAAAACATCCGCTGGGGTGCAGGTCCCAGGGCATCACAGTCTCTGATTCTGGCCGGAAAGGCGCGCGCCTTGTTGGATGGCCGGTTTACGGTTGAAAAGGAAGACATTACTGCCTTAGCTGCGCCCATTCTAGTCCATCGCATCATGCCCACCTTCCAAGCTGAAGCTGAAGGCATTTCTTCGACACAAATCATTCAGGAAACGTTGCGTACAACAAGAATCTGATGGGCTCGCGCCAGGACGACTCTCAGCTCAATCCCCTGATTGAGCGAATATTCCGCAACGAGCACAAACACTTGGTGTCGGTACTCACGCGTATCTTCGGTCCCCACAATTTGGCATTGGCCGAAGATGTGGTGCAAGAGTCGTTTATGGCGGCGCTTACCCACTGGCAGCTTCACGGATTACCGGATAACCCCAGTGCATGGTTGATGCGCACGGGGCGAAACCGCGCGGTGGATGCCATTCGTAAGACCCGCACTCAAGTCTCCTACGCCCACGACCTGACTATGTACCTTGAAAGTGAATATACGCTTTCCAGAACAGTTCAAGAGGCATTCGATCGAACGGAAATCAACGATGACCTGTTACGAATGATTTTCATGTGCTGCCGGCCCGAAATTTCCACCGAGAACAGCGTCACGTTGATCCTCAAAACGCTGTTGGGTCTTAGCGTTTCGTCGGTGGCAAGAGCCCTGTTGACACAAGTATCTACGATTAACAAACGGTTGCTCCGCGTTCGGAAACACCTCCAGTCCGTTCGTTTTGACGTACCCGAGCCCGTGCACTTGAACGGGGCTTTGGAGGCGGTACATACATCGCTCTACTTGATGTTCAACGAGGGCGCGTATTCCACCAATCACGAGCCCATTCGTCAGGAATTATGCAGGGAAGCGCTTTACTTGGTGGAACGTCTGACCCAAGCGCGTCACGCCCACAACAGTGAGACGGTCGCCTTATCCGCGTTGATGTGTTTTCACATGGCCCGTTTGAATACCCGGATGGACACCAACGGAAAACTAATACCCCTCGACCAACAAGACCGAACGCAGTGGGATCGAGACATGATCGATCGTGGCCTGCAAGCACTGGCCCATTCCACAAGAATGGAACGCAATGTAGCCAGCCGTTTTCACCTTGAAGCTGCCATCGCATCGCGCCATTGTACAGCCTTGTCGTTTGCAGACACCGATTGGCGGTCGATCTGTAAGCTGTACAACCGACTGTTGGACGTCGCACCGTCCACGCTGGTCGCACTCAATCGCGCTGTGGCCATCTCCTATCTTCATGGGCCCGGAATGGCTATTGATGTGGTTAAGCAACTGGAAGAAGATCAAGCGCTTCCCAAACACAACAACTCTATTCAAGCGGTTCTAGCGGTGCTGTACCAACGAATCGGCGAAACAGAAGTGGCCCAAACCTACCAAGAACAGGCCATCGCCATGGCAGCCACAGACCACGAGCGCGACCTATTGCAAATGCAGATCGACCGCGCTCGAAGTCTCAGCCACGTCAGACCTGAATAACTGGACGAATGACAACCGTCGCTGGAACTCGATCGTTAAGATGGGGCGAACCCTGCGCCAGCTTTACAGCTTCCTCAAGCGAGTTGGCAGCCACGATAGAGTATCCGCCAATCAGTTCCTTCACTTCAGGAAGAGCTGTGTCGGTTTTGATGCCGGAACCGTTGCGGGACACTATGGCACCACCAGGACCCAGCGGCGCACCGGGATTGCGTAGGTGGCCAGACGCTTCCAATTGTTGAAACCAGGCACCCCATTGACCCATGACTGTTTTGATTTCTTCTGGAGTGGCCGTTTCAAACCAATTCTTGTCGCCACCTTCATAAATAAACATGTATTCGTTCATCATTCTCACCTCATTGTTCTGTTTGGGATATCTCGTCCCTTAAATGTACGACGATTGGCACGCATCCAATGAGACATCCTCTCAAAAAAATTTTCTACTGCTTGATTTGGACGATCATGCACCCGCATATCCGGGCCGTTGAGCGCAACCTCCACGGAACACAACTATGGTCTAGTGCACTCCTACTGTTATAGTTGCTAGATGTTCCTGTGCGCCTGGAGGATACTTTGAGAAGTGCAATAGTATTGGGCGTTGTCTTGTGGACCGGATGCGGTGATTCTGGCCTGCAATCGCTGAAGGAGCAACCCTCTGCACCTGTATCGACCGCTCTCATCAGCGTACAACCCATCATCCCATGACAACGTATGCCCCCTGGCCTTAGGGATCGGAGAAGGCGCAGACGCTCAGGCCCCGTTGGCCCGAGCCGTAGTTGGTGGTCTCACCGCGTCGACAGCCATCACCCTTTTACTTATCCCTGCCATTTATCTCCTGGTCCATAGGATGCCGCCACCAAAATGTGATTGATTTCAGTCAGTCAGACACCAATTGGTTTCTACCCAGATACGTCATCAAACTAGGCAACACCAACAAAGTCAATAGGGTGTCGCTGAGGACGCCGCCCAAAACCACCAACGCGAGTGGGCGCTGTACCTCGGCGCCCACACCCGTATTCAGGACCATGGGCAAAAAACCCAGTCCGGCCACGAGCGTAGTCATAAGTACAGGACGCAGTCTGTTCAAGGCCGCACGCTTGATTGCCACCGGCAGGTCCATACCTGCATTGACATTTTGGCGGAACGAGGCCATAAGCACCAGGCCATTGAGCATAGAAACCCCGCAGACAGCCACAAATCCGACCCCAGCCGAAATCGTGAAGTGAATACCTGTCAGCCACAGCAACAAAATGCCACCAAGCGCCGCAAACGGTGCTCCCGTAAAAATCATCAGGCTGTCGGCAATTGAGCCCGTACTCGTGTGTAGCAGGAAAAGGATTAAGAGCAGTGCCAATGGTACAACAACGGCCAGGCGCTTCTCGGCCCGTATCATGTGTTCAAATTGACCACCGAACTGAACAAAGGTGTCTTCGGGCAAGCGGATACGTTCACGGATAAGCTGTTCGGCCTCCTTCACGAAAGAACCCAAGTCACGGTCATGAACATTACATGTCACGGCAATTCGCCTTTTCATCCATTCGCGCTGGATATTTGCAGGACCTACTTCAATTCGAATATCGGCCACCTCATCCAGTGGGATACCGCCGCCATCAGGCAGGGGGATCACGAGTTCAGCCACATGATGAGGGTCCAGCCTCGTTTCCGGATTCCAGCGCATGACCAGATCAAAACGGCGCTGTCCCTCGCGCACCTCACCCACCTTGTAGGTACCCAAACTGGCAACCATGTTCAGAACCGACTGAGCGGACAGGCCGAACCGGCCCAATGCGGCCCGATCTACATGCACCGTCAACATCCGTTGGCCTGTAACCTGTTCCGTAGCTACGTCCTCTGCGCCCGGCAAGGTGCGCAGCAACGCATCAATTTGAGCCGCAATGTCCTGAAGAACCTCAAGATCATCACCAAACACCTTGACACCCAAATCGCTGCGAATGCCGGACACCATTTCATTCATGCGCAGCTCAATCGGTTGGGTAAAGGCCAATCTTGTGCCTGGAAACACAGACATGGAAGTGCGCATTTGATCCATCAGCGACTCCTGTGTGTCAGCTTGGGTCCATTGGGATCTAGGGGTCAACGTGACAAAGATATCACTCAACTCAATGCCCATAGGATCGGTAATCACATCAGCGGTTCCTGTTCGCGCCCACACATCTTGAATCTCGTCAGGAAACGACGCCAGTAAATGGGCTTCCAACCGCCCGCCGTAGCGCACGGATTCATCGAGCCCAACACCCGAAAGACGAACCGCATTGATGACAATGCCCATTTCGGAGAGCTTTGGAATGAATTGCGAACCCAAACGCCCAGCCACAATCAGCCCGGCAACCATTAGAATCAAAGTACCCATGATGAAGGCAACTCGCACGCGAATTGCTGCATCCACAAGTGGTGTATAGCAACGTCGCACAAACGGCATGATCAAGCCCTCGCGATGCTTGTCCGTTTTGCCCAAGCACAAACTGACCAGCACTGGCATCAAGGTCAGGGAAAGTATCAACGATCCAGCCAGAGCCATCATGACTGTAAGAGCCATGGGCCGAAACAGCTTGCCTTCCACACCTTCAAGCGTGAGAATCGGCAAATAGACCAGCATAATGATGAGTTCGCCGAACATGGTGGGTTTGCGCACTTCAATGGCCGCGTTTCTAACGACTTCTTTGACACTTGTACCCGGATCTGCATGACGCAATCGCCGTACACTGTTCTCAACCATGATCACCGAGCTGTCCACGACCAATCCAAAATCTATAGCTCCAAGGCTCATCAAACTTCCGGCTATGCCAAACTTGGCCATACCATTGGCGGCAAATAGCATTGAAATGGGAATGGCGCTTGCCACAATTAGTCCCGCTCGAACAGAGCCCAGGAATACGAACAGGACAGCCACCACCAATAGTGCGCCTTCCAGCAGGTTCTTCTTAACCGTGTTCAGCACTTTCTCGATTAACTCGGTGCGCACGTACAAGGGTTCAACAACAACACCATCAGGCAGCTGTTTACTTACCGACGCCAGTCGCTCTGACAGGGCGTTTGTCACCCGATAGCTGTTCTCACCCACCATCATGAAGGCCAACCCAAGCACAACCTCACCCTGCGCGTTGGACGTGGCTGCCCCGCGCCTGATTTCATGGCCCAGCACCACACGCGCTACGTCGCGAACCAACACGGGCACCCCTTCGCGACCGGGCACATTGGAAGCTGTATTGATTGCAATAGCCTCAATCTCCTCAATGGCCTGCACCACGCCCAACCCTTGTATCAAGAACTGCTCACCGGCTAATTGGAGATTTCCTCCACCAACATTCATATTGTTTGCCCTAAGCGCGTCCTGTAGATCTTCAAACGTCACACCTCGAGCGCGCATCGCATCTGGGTCCATTTGAACGTGATACTGCTTTTGTGCCCCACCCCAAGTGCTCACTTCAGCCACGCCTGGCAGACTCAAAAGCTGCGGTTTGATGACCCATTCCTGCAACGTGGTCAATGTCTGCAGGTCATGACTTCGACTGCGTACCACGTAGTGGAGGACTTCACCCAGACCCGTGGCAAGGGGTCCCATCTGTGGTACGGATGCACTCTGAGGGAGCTGGACCGTCTGCAGCCGTTCCATCACCATTTGTCGCGCCAAGAAGAGATCCATGTCGTCTGCAAACGTCAACGTAATTTGGGAAAGCCCAAACTTGGAGACCGAACGCATGTCCTTCAATTTCGGCAATGCGCCAATACTTTGTTCAATGGGAAAGGTTAATTGCTGCTCAACCTCTAAAGGCGATAAAGCAGGTGTGGTGGTATTGATTTGCACCTGAACGGGCGTGGTGTCGGGAAAGGCATCGATTGGCACATGATTCACGGACCAGATTCCTACCAGACACACCAAAAACGTCAGAATAAGAACAACCGGTCGCTTGTCCAGTGACCAACTGATAATTCGATTCAACACATGTCACCTCAATGCCCTGATTCAGCCTGGCAACAGCCTGCACCGATACTCTCCTTCATCAGTTCGGTCTTCAGCAGGAAACTTCCAGTGGTTACCACCTGTGCCTCGGCACTCAAGTCAGCGGCAACTAAGTAGGCATCCTGGTCCTCGTGAAGAATGGACACTTTGACGGGCTTGAAGCGATTATTGCCGTCAGGCGTGAAAACGATCTGACAACATCCTTCCCACTGCACAGCGTCTTTTGGCACGCTCAAACCGGCCTGCTCTTCTAACACCAATTCAACCCTACCGTAGTCGCCCGCTCGAATAAGCCCTTCCGGGTTGTCCAAGACTGCTCGTGCACGCAAAGTCTGCGTGTGGCTATCTATTTCTGAGCTAATCCAGTCGACCTGTGACTCGACGACCTTTAAGCCAATGCCGTACCGAACCACCAGCCCCTTTTTCAAATATTGAACATCGCGCCTGGGGACGTCCAACCATAACCACATGCGTTGCGTATCAGCCAAGGCAAACAGGGCTTCATTGGCGGCAACAAACAGACCACGAACTGCCGCACGCGAGACGACCTTGCCCGACAACGGAGCGCGTATGGCGACAATGGGTCGACCTTCACGTTCAATCAGGTCCATATCCATGCCATGATTTGTAAGCACCCGTCGTTGACCTTCGAGCGCTGCTGTGGCTTCTCTCCATGCGTTTTCCGTTTCCAAGAAATCGCGTTCGGCCAATAACCCCTGTTCCCAAAGACGCTGATCCTGTTTGTATTTCTGTTCCTGCAGCGACGCATGACTGCGGACTACGTGATATTCAGCACTCCACTCCGCCACTGCACTGCTTTCCATCATGGCAATTACGTTGCCGGCCTCAACCCACTGTCCCAAATCAACCTGAACATCTGTCACCAGTCCTGCAATTCGGGCACGCACCTGAACGTAATGGTTTTGGTCATGATCCGTGCGCGCAGGTACTTCGATGTGTCGTCCGTGGTCCATCCAAATCACCGGGGCCACCTGGATACCCACCTTTTCGGCGGTTTCAACATTTGGAAGAACAATGACGCTGGCAACGCTGGGACAAGCCGTTTCAATAGGCAGATTGGAGGCCAAGTCGAGTTTTGGCACCTGAGCACCACAAGCATCGCATTGGGATTCAGGAAGCGCATGTTCAACACACCAATCGCCCTGAGCTCGAAACCCGGGTTCCAAATCTGCGTGGCAGCGAAAGCAGAAAGCCTCTTGCCACCCGTGTTCGGGACAAATACCTAATTCAGACACATAGTCTGCGTTGCACCAAGGACAAACTGACTCATTCCTCTGGTGTTCTTCACAATATGCTTGCGCCTCCATACGAGGAACGTGGCAATTCAGAATCAGCGCGCTCAAGCACGCAAGAACGACTCGTGTCGTCGACATATCAGGCCTCCAAACTCACTTCGCTGGACGGAACTCCGCCTATTCGGAATCACGTTCAGCGACGGGGCGGCCTAAATATCTCCAGTATCTGACCTGTAATGTGTGCGGGATCAGCGGATGCAGGCGGCATCGAGGATGTCGGTTCCATGACAATCGACGCCACAGAACACAAGTCTGCCGCATGTCCGATACAGGTGTGTTTGGGGCAATCAGGACAGGATTCATCCCCATCATTCTGGCCCTGATTACAATTGTCGATTGTTTGGCAGGGTACGCTGTGAAGGTCATCCAACAGCAACTTTTCGCTGCAACAATCGGAAACCTGGTTCACGAGCACCAGAGGTTCGCAATTGAACCAAACCAAACAAAAGAGTGCCATGAAGGTGACTAAGTGTGACAAATGCGCTTACCTGCGTGGCATTCTATCCCGTCACTCGCGCTTTGACAAGTTCATAGCTATTGTATCCTGGGCCACTGCGAAGAACTCGCTTGTCATCAATGGCAAAGTTGAGCCGGGTTTGTTATGTTCATTCACATATGAAACGTCGGGTCTTTTTGCAATCCCTTGCTTTTGCTCTAGCACAACGTCGGCGAAACCGACGACCTGTGCCCCGACTGATTGCCGAACCCAATCCTTTTCCCTACGCCAATGGGCTGGCCTTCACCGTGGATGGCGTTCCATCACCAGTCCTGCGATTTCGACAGGGCGATACACTCGACTTTGAACTGGTCAATCACCTTGACGAACCGACGACCGTGCATTGGCATGGACTCAAGGTGGATTGGATCCACGATGGGCATCCCCTTTTCTCCGTTGCTCCCCAAGAGAGCCGATCGATTCAGTTCCAGATCCTCAATCGCGGTGCCACCTACTGGTATCACCCTCATGCCCACCAACGCACCGCGTTTCAGGCCTATCACGGCATGGGCGGTGCCCTCATCGTGGATGACGAGGATCAAGACCGTTTGAAAGACCGCTTTTCATTAGTACCTGGCGTGACTGACCTAGTGCAGGATCGCGTGATCGACGGCAACCTGCTGGTGTACAACGAAGGTCATCCCTTACATGGATTTCTAGGTGACCAGGTCATGGTCAACGGTACGATCAAAGCTACCAAGAAGGTTTCGGCGACCTGGCACCGACTTAGGTTGATCAATGCGTCAAACGCCCGCATCTATCGCATCGCATTATTTTCAGAGGGACAAATGGTACCGTTCCAACTGATTGGAGTCGACGGGGGTTTGCTGGAACAGGGCGCTGAGGTCAATGAGGTGTGGCTATCACCAGCTGAACGCGTAGAGCTGATGGTTGATTTCGGTCATCCCTTAATGGGTTCTCGAGCTTCTTTGCAGTCACAAGACTTTACCGAGTTGATTGGGCCCATGGGCGGCCCCACAATTCAGGGTCATCCCATCCACATCATGGATTTCCTGGTCCTGCGCAAACGGCCGGTGGTACGACCCGCGCCCAATTTTGATGGACTCAGTGTCGTTGCAACACCGGACTTCACCGATGCCCCGTTTCGCAACATTGGACTCGCAGGTCAAATGCATTTCACGATTAACGGCGCCGTCTTCGACATGAATGAAGCGCCCATCACTGTTACTCGTAACAGCAAAGAGATATGGTCGATCACCAACAACACCACTATTCCCCATCCCATGCACCTGCATGCCGTTCCCATGCACGTCCTTGAACGAAGAGGTAGTCCTCAGCTCATACGCAGCCAAGCCGTTGATATGCGGGGTAGACTGCCGACCGACCTTGGTTACCAAGACACCGTTCTGGTCTGGCCATTCGAGCAAGTGCGCGTAGGCGTCGCGTGGGAAATTCCCTTTAACACAGAGCAATCCTATCTTTTTCACTTTCACAACCTGGAGCATGAAGACCGCGGCATGATGGTCAACGTGCGCGTCACACCTTAATCTCTCTTAATGCCCGCAATGCGCGGTCAGATTGACGTATGGAATAACTCTGATACCCACCAAATTGTCTTTGTCTGTATCTTTGCAGTAGATCTGTCAGTTCGACTGGCGCAAACGACACCCATCAAAAAGAGTCGGGCCACGTCCGTGGCCCGATTTCTTGGCTGATGATTATTCATCATCCCCATCTGGATCAGCATTACACACTTCTTTGAGGAAAGGAGCATTGGTCCACAAAACACCTACCGGTGCACCAGGGGCCGTGCCGCGCAGTGAAACCAACGCGAATGGTTGGTCACTCTCCACTTCGATCAGGGAACCGGGATTATCAGCAAAGTAGTCCCCCAGAACGACAAGCAACTTGCCATGGGGCGCCAATTCCTCACTTAGTTCGACTTCGGCAATGTCTTCTCCTTCGTCGTCCACTTGTGTGGCTGTCACTTCTGCTGCGACATCGCCCAGGTTGACTAACGCCAGGCCGTCGAAGACGGTGGACCACTCACCCTGAAAAAGAGTGACGCCGCATTGTGCAGATGATTCGCGTACTTCTGCAGAAGCGCCTGGACCGCTGGAAGCCTTATAGGCACTGAATACGCGGCAATCATCAGAGCCGACGATGCCGAAATGGCTGATTTCTTGGCTGCCGAACAGTTCAGCGGCATCTACTGCCATCACAGATTCGCCTTCAACGGTAATGTTCATGGAAGCCATGGCAGTGCCATCGGCGAGATAGGGAAACAAGGTCATGGTTGTGTCCTCATCGCCATCATTAAAGAGCCTGATTTCGGTGTCAAAACCGCCATTACTTCGAGTTACATGGGGCATCCATCGGGTTGGGGCCCGAAACGCCCACCCATAATCAACAAGCTCCAAGTCTTCATCTTTGATCTGGCCCACATATGGGGCGAAATACTTGATTTCTGGATCAGCTTCGGGCTCCAGCGCTGTGGAGTCAGCGATCACAGCAACTTGTTCAAACATCTGGCCTTCTATTTCAAGGTTAATCAGTCCAATGATTTCGCCGCGATCGAGGGCTTCATCTTCGACAGCTATTTCCTGCATGTACCGCGAACCTACCAGGATACTTCCGGGCATGATGATTCCAGGTTGGGCGTCATTCACGCCGGCAAGCCAAGCACCGTGATGGTCCACAATCTCTCCATCTTCATAAAAATCAACTTCTTCGCCAAAGTAGTAGACATCTTTTGAGTGCAGACAAATGGCGTAGAAGTTACGAGAGACTTCATACAGTTCGCCATCAATCCATTCTCGCTCTTCCACGACTCGCGTAAGTACGCCATCCACCCATTGCGTTTCATTCAGTACGGTGATCTCCAAACGGATAAATTCCACTTCGCCTTCATCTTCTTCTTCGCCTTCTAGGGCAAGCCACCAACCAGGTTCGAGGATGAAATAAGGGTTTTGGTCGCTCATAGAGCCTGTGTGTGTCACAAACTCACATTGCTCCATTGGAAACTCATCAGTAAAATAACCACCGCACGGTTCTTGTGCTACGGTTGGGGCCAGGGCGGTTAGGCAAAACAAGACCCAGGCTCCAATCCAAACTTTGCATTTCATATCAATGCTCCCTTGTTGTTTTTGTTGTGACTAGGTCACACAACAAAAATGACGCATGAATATGAAGGAACGATGAAGGCTCAGAAATCTCGTTTTTGAGGGCGGTCATTGATCGTCATGTGTTAATCAACCCATCAATACCCATCCAGAACCGATCAACAGAATCGTTTTCACACGGTTTTGGGGCCTGAATCAGATCGAATGACGGAATTGACTATTTCTGGCTATAAGCTTCAACTTGACGCCACACACGCAACACGTTTCCAGAACAGATCTTTTGGATACGCTCAACGCTGTACCCGTTCTTCAACATTTCATAAATCAGGTTGGGGAACTGCGAAACATCGCGCAGGCCGTCAGGGAGCGTATCCCCCACGCCATCGAAATCCGAGCCCAAACCCACATGATCCTCCCCGACTAAACCGATCACATGTTCGATATGTGCCATCACATCCTGTATATTGGCTCGTGGAAAAGCGTGCTCTGCCCGGTAGGCGTCAATGAGGGCCTTGGCTTCGTCTTCTGGGTGCTCTTCACGGATTTTCATGATCTCTTTGCGCATGGTGTCGCCCGCACGACGACTTTCCTCTTTGATAAAATAGCTTCCGAAGTTGATTTGGATGACACCACCTTTGGCTGCTAATTTCTTGATCATATCGTCGCTCATGTTGCGTTCCATACCGGGCGTGAAATGGCGACATGAAGAGTGGCTGGCAATCACAGGCACCTTGGATAGCTCCATGACTTGCTCAAAGGTCTCATCCGAAATATGAGCCACATCGATCATCACTCCCAACTGATTCATGGCAACCACCAGTTCCTTGCCGAATGGACTTAAGCCGTGCCATATACGTTCCTCGTCATAAGAAGAATCACAGATGTGGTTGGCTTTGGAATGGGTCAAAGTAATGTAACGGATGCCGCGATCGTAGAAATGACGCAGATTGGCGAGGTCACCTTCGATTGGTGCGCCATTTTCCATACCCATGGGCAGCGAAATCAGGCCTTGTTCGAATTGTCGCTCCACATCGGCGGGTGATTTGGCAATGGCGAACTTCTCGGGCCATTGCTTGGCAAATCCCTCAACCATGTCGATCAACAAATCAGCATGTGCCTTGGCTCCGTTGTCTTCCATACTGGCGGGCACATAGATCGACATAAATGGCGCATTCAGACCACCTTCTCGAGCCCTCACGTAATCGAAATCGCCAGATGCAGTGCGAATTGAGATATCTTCCATTTTTTCAAATAGGCGGTATGGCACATCTATGTGCCCATCCAAGATGATGGTCTCTTGGGCCAACTTGAGCGCCTGAGACCTCACAGCGTCGTTGTCTGAGGCGATAAGGAAACAAACTAATCCTATCCACATGTTCTGGTGACCATCCTAGCTTAACTTTTCAAACTGACTGATTGACTTCGTCGAGGAATCCCAAGTAGCGAAGCCCCATGGAGATGGGCGCATCGCGGTAGTGGCGCGACTCGATTTCCAATAGTTCATCTTTGATTCTCGATGCGAGCAAGACGCCTCGGTCAATCTTTTGTAGACCTTCCAACAAATTCCAGCGCAACAACCAACTGTCGCGATAATAGGAAAGCTCACGATCAATGCGTGTAAATTCGCGGACAATGGCGCTATGATCGCCGGCTGCCCAGACGTCAAGCGCTTGCTGATACAGCTCCAAAAGGTGTTTACCTTTTTCGTCGAGCACTTTCTGGACCGGCACCGATTTGTCGGGATAGTCGCTCTTGGACCAATAAGACACATCTGCTGGACCTGCATACACGGATGGCACTTCTTCGCCGACGGCACAATCAAACGCACCCCACTCGGGCCTGAAAAAGACTTCATCCCCGCGTTTGACCCAGCAATCCGAGAAGCTGATCACCATCAAATGGCCCGACGCATTGACCACCGCGTTTTCAAGTGTACCCGCGACTTCAATGCCGGAGGCATAAGTCAACTTAAGTGTGTGACCTCGTCCTTCGCAACCCAGCCAACGCAAATCCACTTCCTTGCACAACGACAGTTGGCGCCCGTCCGCCAGCGGTCCAAGTGGCGTGCTGTAGCCATCCGGGTGGTGTTTGGCGTCATGGCCTGGCAGGTGCTGATCCTGGTGCGCCAAGGCACATGGACCTTTGAATTTAAGGAACACGGGCGACTTGTCTTGCATGATGAAATCCGTCAGCACCCCGGAAATTTGAATACCAGAGTTCAAACAAACCGTGCCTACCTCGCCACTCATTCGGAACCGTTCCAACCCTGTCAGTCCACCCATTCGGAAAGCCAGTCCGTCTGCTACTTCTTCAAGCACTTCGTTCAGGTGATTGAAGTCACGTGCCACAAATAATTGGGGTTGCGGTTCTGTGATGTCGTACGATACATCAATGCAGCCGGCCGTTAGAGGCACCTTCTTAACCTTACTCTGGTGGCAGAAAAAAGCTTCACCCACGGATGACAGGATCCCAGCTCCATAGATTTTGTAATCCTTAGGTGTCCCCACGAGTCCATACTCCACGGTCCACCAATGTAACCGCGACATTAAAGAGGCCTCGGTCAGAAAGCTAACCGCTTCAATGGATGCCTTCAATTCAGCTTCAGCTGCACTTACCTGGGCGGCTGTGGCATGGGGGTCTTCTTTGGTTTCGGAAAGCTGGCGAATGGCTAGGTAAACTCGGTTGTCTTCCCGAGAGGAAAAGGCCTTGGCACCGATCTCGCCAAATCGCTGAAGGTAGTCGCGATAAATAGGGTCTGGAATGATGGGCGAATGCCCGGCGGACTCGTGAATAATGTCCGGTGCAGGCGTGTAGGCAAGGTGTTCAGCCGTGCGAATCTCGGTGGCAATCGTCATGATACGCAGGGCTTGAAATTCTTGAAAGGCGCGAGGCGGGATAAAACCATCCACACACACCGCACCCCAACCATAGTCGGAAAGGCATTTGTCCATCTCTTCGATTCGCGGAATTCGGTCTATGGAAATGCCGGTTTGTTCCAGTCCCTTGATATAAGTGGGATGGGCCGTTCGCTTCAGTTGGTTGTAGGTCTGCAGCATTACAAATCGCCAAACGGCCTGGTCAATCTCGTCATAGGCGCTGTAGTCCTGTTTGACAATATACTGACGCAGGTGTTCGGGCACGCGATCCAAGGTCGCTTGATTCATTCATGCCCCCTCAAAGTTTTGCTGTCCAAAAAATAACCGCTCAGCCCGAGTCCCGTCAAGCCCAACCCAGAAATGAGAAAGGGCCCGCAGCAGCGAGCCCTAAATATTTGATGTAAGACGATTGTTTACTCGACAGAAAAAGTCTGTAACTCAACTGGCAAGGTTTGATTCGTATTGACAGCACCAGGCGACTCGGTAACGGGTCCCGTCCATTGAAAATCCGTGTAGACTTTGGCGCCATCCACAATATCGATGAGCTGTAATGACTGGCCAATCGGCGTAGATGAACTCTCAACAACTCCCACATCAGTTGACGTCATGCCACTTGCAACACCATTGGTTGCCGTGAATGACCCTTCGTAAGACAAAAACTGAACGACGCTGACACCATCGTATAGGACGATTCCATCGGGAGACCCGTTTTGGATCCCTGGTGTAAGAAAAGAAAGGGTACCTCCACCCATACTCTGATCGGGTAATAAGCCTGTCAATGCAATGGTATCGTAACTTTGTCCATTGGCTCCGTTGTAAAGCACGATACTCCAGCCTGAAAGATTGGTTCCTGCCGGACCTGCAATTTCAACAAATTCGCCGGTATCTGTGCCGGTATTGTCATAGTGAAACTCGTTAATGAACACAGCTTGTGCCATCACGCCGAAACAACATAGGCTCGCAAACAAAATCCTAATCATCGTTACCATATCCTCCCTCAATAAAAGCCGCTTCTCGCCTTCCGCCTCAAATAGCCAAAAAAACCGGACGCAGCTTCACAAAGAAAGACATGCTAGCATGATTCCCGTTGAATAGAATTAGAAACATGTTAAGGATGGGGTGAAACTTGGAGTTGGTGTTCCAGTGGCTGCTTTTCCTGGGCTACGTTGTGATTGTTGCCGCAGGCATTGTCGCCATCTTGTTCTTCGTCTCGTTGACGATTGGCCGATTCAAAAGCCACGAATCGAGGGGGATTGAGTTACAGTTCCTCAACCAAAAGCAGCGCATGGCTCAGCTACAACTTCGTATCGCCTTAGCCGATGCAAAAGAAGCAAAGCGCCTGTGGAAAGCCCTCAAAAAAGAACCCAAACCCGACCCAACACGACCGAAAGTTTTTGTGTTGGATTATTCAGGGGATCTCGCCGCAAGTGCCACCGCTGAATTGCGCGAAACCCTCAATGCGCTTCTTCCCGAGTGTGGACCCGAGGATGAGATTTTGGTTCGGCTGGAGAGTATGGGCGGCAAAGCCCACGCCTACGGCTTTGCGGCCTCGCAACTGAAACGCATACGCGATCGCGGTATTCCACTCACAGTCTGCATCGATAAAGTGGCTGCCAGCGGCGGTTACATGATGGCCTGTGTCGCCAACCAAATCATCGCCTCCCCTTTTGCGCTGGTGGGTTCAATCGGTGTCATTGCCATGCTGCCCAACGTTCACAAATTACTGAAAAAGCTCAATATCGACTATGACGAACTGACCGCAGGCGAATACAAACGTACCGTCAGTAACTTCGCCGAAAATACACCCGAAGGCAAAGCCAAGTTCATGGAAGAACTGGACACCTTCCACACCGTCTTCAAGGACTTTGTCAAAACGCATCGACCTCAGGTATCCATCGATCAGGTGGGAACCGGTGAATCATTCTACGGCCAACAGGCACTGGACCTGAAACTGGTGGATCAACTGATGGTCAGCGACGACTGGATGATGGGTCTGTTCGACACCAAAAATGTTTACCAAGTGTCCTTGCATCTGAAAACCGACCTTCGTACGCGAATCTCGGATTGGCTTTCAAGCATGCGTTAGGAGTGCCTATGTTCACCACCTGTCCCCTCTGCGAAGCCATGTGTGGTTTGGAAATCACGCTCAAGGACCACCGAATAGACGAGATAAGGGGCGATAAACAAGACCCCTTGAGCCGCGGCCATTTGTGCCCTAAAGCGCTTGCCCTAAAGACCATTCAAGAAGACCCCAACCGCCTCAAACAACCCCTGCTCAAAAGAGATGGCCAGTTTGAAGTCGTCTCATGGGACGAAGCCTACGCTATCGCAGCCGAACGAATCACAAAGATCCAGCGCCAACATGGAAACGACTCTGTGGCACTTTATCTCGGCAATCCCAACGTGCACAACGTGACAGCATTGTTAAACGTCCGTGAATTCAGTCGTACTCTGAAGACAAAAAACCGATACTCCGCATCCAGCGTGGATCAGTGGCCCCATCAACACGTCGCTTACGAAATGTATGGCCACCAATTCCTGGTTCCCATTCCTGACATCAATCGCACCCAGTTCCTGGTCATTATGGGCGGAAACCCCCTTGTTTCCAACGGGTCCATGATGTCCGCGCCCGATGTGGGTAACCGAATCAAAGACATTCGTAACCGTGGTGGTCGCGTGGTGGTGATTGATCCAAGACGCAGTGAAACCGCAAAGAAAGCCTCCGACTACATCGCCATTCGTCCGGGCACAGACGTATTCATGCTCGCCGCCTTGGTTCGTCAAGCTCTCGAAAACCCAACCTCTGGCCCCTGGCAGTCGCTCTGCATGGGCTTGGACCAACTGCGGTCATTTGTCGCACCGTTCTCATTTGAACGAGCCTCACAAATCACGGGTATCGATGCTGATGTGATGGCACAGCTAGGTCGTGACTTCGCAGCCGCCGAAACGGCGGTTTGGTACGGCCGCATGGGTGTATCCACCCAGGCATTTGGGGCCACGTGCCAGTGGCTGATCCAATGTTTGAACATCCTTACCAACCGGCTCGATCGACCGGGTGGTGCGATGTTCCCCAAGCCGGCCATCTCGGTTCTGGATCTGCTTTCCAAAGGTCATCACGGTCGATGGCACAGTCGTGTGCGCAAGCTACCCGAATTCGCCGGTGAATTGCCCGTCGCCTGCCTGGCAGAGGAGATGGAAGTCGAAGGACCGGATCAAGTGAAGGCACTGGTCGTGGCAGCTGGAAACCCGGTGGTTTCAACACCCCATGGATCCCGCCTGGAATCAGCCATCAAGAAGCTGGATTTTACGCTGTGCATTGACTTCTACTTGAATGAGACCAGTCGACATGCTGACTTGGTATTGCCACCTGTTGCACCCCTGGAACGCGACCACTACGACCTCATCTTTCATCAACTGGCCATTCACAACACCGCCAAGTACCACGATGCCCCTCTAATTCCAGCCGCAAAACAACCAGACGATGGTCAGATCCTCATGGGTCTGGCCAGGGCCATTGCCAAAGCCAAAAAGTGGCCCCTGAAGAAGCGATTGGGCTTGGCCTTTCATGCTTGGATGGGTACCAAACGCATGTTGAATTGGGCATTGAAGCGGGGACCCTACCGCTTGAGCCTTAAGCAACTTAAGAAGACGCCTCACGGATTGGACTTGGGACCCATGACACCACAATTGCCAGACATACTCAGGCGTCCCAAGATTCAATTGGCGCCCGAACGGTTCCTGGCGGATGCCAAACGACTGCAAGAGACCCAGCCAACCACATCGATGTTATTGGTGGGTCGCCGGCACTTGCTACAAAACAATTCGTGGCTACGCCATGTGCCCCATCTCACCAAGCAAACCGACCGCAGCGCCATGCACATGTCTCCTAAAGACGCCACGCGTTTGGGTCTGGTAGACGGTCAGAGGGCACGCGTGACCAGCGAAAGCGGGATGGTGGAAGTAGCCATCGCGATTTCCGATGCCATGGCCGAAGGCACCGTTTCCATACCACATGGCTACAGTAATCGCGCTCACCCCGATAGTGGTGGGCCCTTCTCAGATGCGGTCTCAGTCAACGAACTGACCTCGTGCAAGGCCATCGATCCCATCAGCGGTAATGCCGCACTTAACGGCGTACCCGTCCGCATCGAAGCATTACAAGCAGCCAGCGATTAAACCAACGATGTGCATGCCCACTTAGCTGCAATACAAGACAACCCTCCTCCAGAGAAAATGTCATGCGGCTCATGTCGGGGTGGTTATGGATAAGGTCACGAAAAGTTGATTTCGAGGTCGCCACGATCACCTCGGGCACCAGCCATTCGAACGAAAGGAATCCTTGATCACGTTCATCAACGGTTGAGGTGTTTGCGGACCTTGTTTAGGGCTTCTTCCAGGCCCGGTTCGGACTGTGGTTCCACATTGATCGGCTTAGAGGCCGAGGGTGTGGGTGCCACTACCTTTTTCATGGCTTGGGCACCCATCAAGCGAACAAGGACACTCGCCAGAAGCCAAATCATGGCGGATGCGACAACGAATGGAGCCATGGATACCCAGGAAGGCACAGGTTCGATTTCGTCCCAGATCGCCTTGAAATCGTTGCGAAGATGACCGCCTGTGGCTTGAGCCAACCATTGCAGCCGCTCTTTGCCACCCTGACTTGGTCGATATTCGGGCGAGTACAAATGGCGCGCCATGGGCAGTGTTTCAACGGTTCCATCCGGCCATTCAAGTACGGGTAGCAACTGCGCATCCCCAGCAAGATCCACTTTAGCAACCAGTGCTTCTCGCTCCGGCCAAGTCAACGCAATGTTCCGTGATTGAGGTTTCTGCCCGGGGAGAGCTGTCAATACCTTCAATTGTGGTACCTCGACATGATTGGCGTCCACGAACAACTTCAGTTGCCAAGATCCACTCACAACGTGACTTTGCGAAACGGTATGATTTGTGCCCACTTTTCGTTCAGCATATGAAGCAAGCCCATTGAAGAAGGAACCCACCTTTGGCCAGTCAGATAATGATTTCGATCCCGAAGCGTCTCCCATGTAACAGATGACTCGCCCAGAACCCACCTGCCAAAAAGCCACCAGCGGCGCGGGTTCCTCTTCAGTATTCACTGCCGCCACGTCAGCCCCTGTTTGGAGATAACATACGTTATAAGCGTCCACAATGGGTTGGTCCCGCCAGGGCCCCGAACCAAGCATACTCATAGCGGGCATAAACACCATGCCCGTGGGTTCCTGAACGAAGGCGCTGCGCGACATATTAATGGTGTCCTGAACGAATATTTGTGGCAACTCCAGGGCGTCCTCAGTAAAAAAACATTCCCCGCCACCCAATTGCGCGATTTCGCGCAGGAGCCCGGCGTGTATGTCTGTGGGTGTTCCTAATCCCACAACACTGGTTGTGATGCCTGCCGCTAGCGCCATGTCCACCAGTTGGACATATGCGCCCGGATTCTCCGAATCGGACGCATCGGCAAACAAAAACAAATGGCGAACCGAAGTATCGGCCTCAATCAGAGCACCGTAGCCCGCCCTTAACGCGTCTTCGATGTAAATACCGCCGCCACTGCTTTGGATGGACAAGATGTTGTTCCGGATCGACGGGTTCACCTTTCGCAGCGAGACGATTTCGTGGGCTCTGGTGTCAACTGCATACACAGCAATATAATCGTTCTCCCCAAGTACCTTCATTGACTCAACGGCTGCGCGATTGGCGAGATCCATCATTGACGTGCCCGATACCTCGCGCATCATGGAACCACTTCGATCCAGGCAAATGACTAACGAAACCGACAGTTTCCTCTGTTCGGCTCTTACCTCCATGGTCACGGGGAGTATCGGTTCCAGTGGCGATTTGAAATACCCACCTGCCCCGAAGGCGTGCCCGCCCCCGGTCAACATCAAACCACCGCCACTTTCCTTCACCCAAGCGGCTAGCACCTCAAGCGTTTGATTGCCGAGTGTCAACGCTGTCACATTCTCCAAGATTACCGCGTCGAATCTCGAGAGTGTGGACAAATCAATCTGATTGCGCAGTGGGACCATTGAGACCACATTGCGGCCTGACTTTCGCAGTAGGTCCAACAAGCTGCTAGGTGATTCAGAAGCGAGGTGGAGCCATTGGGGTTCGCCCTCGATAAGAACGTGAAAGACCGCCTGATTATTGGCTTCTATGGGATCACCCTCAATACCCCATACCTTGAATTCGTAGGTTACCTGGCCGCCTGCACCTAGTCTGTCTTTCAACAAGACGCGATTCTCCCCGGATTGAGCCAACAGCTCGCCCTCGGCAATTACCGATCCCATCTTGCGGAAGTGATAGTGGACCTTTGCCTCTCGGTCCGTTACAAAGGTCGCAACGACCGCGATTGTCTCGGATGCCGTGGCTTTGCTAGGTGCCTGAACATCTTCCACGTAGAGTGGGTCCCTTTGGTCACGACCTAACCAATGTCCATCTATGGTTATGCCCATGTTGCTCAATTGGAGTGCGGCCGACTTGGTCTGGTCCCTATCAAATTCACCATCGCTGATGAGCAGTGCTCGCGCTGCTTGACCATCAGCGATAAGCGCCCCGGCCCTTTCCACAGCCAAATCGGCTCGTGAAGCATGGACCCCAATGATTGATGGAGATGCAGAGTTCTCGCGAACCACGCCATCGGCAAATCCCAATACCTCAAGATCCTTGTCTCGTGGTTGATGCTTCCTAATGAGTTCAATGATCTCATCAACTCGTGATTGCGAAGCCATTGAAGCACTTCGATCAGCCATCACGATCAATGTACCCTGACTGCGACTGGCCAGCCACTGGGGCTTAGCCAAAGCCCACACCAGAAGTGCACATACTGGGAGTACCCGCCAGGGACTGCGCTTTCTCCAAGCATAGCCTGCTACAAACAGGGGAATGAAAAGCATCAACCAGCCTGGTTCCAGGAATCTCATCGAAGTCGCCCCATAGCCAGCAACCATCCGTAGCCTAACAAAACAGCCAAAGCAACCAACAGCAGAGGTCCGCGCCATTTGGACGGTGACTTCTCGACGGCGATTTCGCCCCATGTACCTGTTACAGCACTTAGGAGGTTGGACTCGTCCGCTGAACTGGCAGCGACCGTCAAATCCCAACGGGATTCACCTGCGACCAGGGTCCACAACCCTACCATTCGCGGAGCAAACACGCCTTCGTGGAGCTCCTGAACCCTTCCTGCAGGATCCGTCAATAGAGCAGTCGGCGCCAACGGAATCCTCAGGGTACTACCCAGGTTGGTGTGGGAGTGTCGTGGTTGATCCCTGGCATTCATGCGCCACCGAACGAGGTTCCATATCATGATGGGAAAATTGGAATGACGTAGAAGATTCGAATGATCCCCATATCCAACATATATGGATTTGCTGCTCGTACCTTCCAATACCGTGACCAACGACAGTTGGCCCTGCCAAACCAGGGGACGGCCAGGAAGTTCAGCAAAACACCCCACAAAGTCGGACCACGACGTACCTTCCAACAGTGGATGACGTTTGTCTGATAAATAGGGTCCCTTTAGGATTTGATCTGCGGCCACAAATTGAACATGCCATTGGTTTTCATAGGGGTCACCGAACACAAGTTCCGGGTTCTCCGTAACCAAGACCACGTCTGGGTGATGATCAAGGGCATCGCTTAGTGCGCGGTTCAGATCTTCCCGGTCCTCGGTCAACAGAACACGCACGGGTGCTCGTGCCGAAGAGGCTACCCAGACTTGGTTGTCGATGGCCAGGGCATCGTCGTCAAGTTCCAATCTTAGGAGTCCGTCACTTTCGACTGTTACGGGGATTGTTTTCAGTTCCCTTGTCGCCAATTCGACAACGACCCGTTGATCATTGATCTTTAGCGTTATGGCATTGGGGTGAATTGAAAAGTTGCCAATTTGAATCAACGTGGGTTCATCGGGATGGGGCGACCTATGTACGGCCACAATCCCAACGTTTTCCGCAGGCGTACCAAAGGCGTGCCACATCACTTCAGGAGCCAAAGGCCCTTTCGCTGCATGATCGGTCATTACGTGCACGGGTAACCCCACATCGAGTGCACTTTGAATTGCCTCAGCCAAATTGGCATGGTTGTCCATACCATCCCATGCATTGATCCATGTGCGCTGTTGGTCGGGTACATGGGAAGTCAGGTTAGATCCCGCGAAAAAGACTCGCTGCACATCGATCTCTTCGTCCATCAATCGCACGAGCTCGGATTTTGCGGATTCGAGTGCAGAAGGCGATCCTGCAAGCATTGAAAACGACTGGTCGAGTACGAGGCACACGCGCATCTTCTGTGCTTCACCAAAGAGCGGATTGGCAAGTGCCAAGCTCAACAACGCCAACACCAGCGCCTCCAACCAAAACGAAGGCGGTAACCGATCTGCGTACCATTTCTTAGAGCTAGGCGCTCTGGTGGAAATAGACTGGAAAAAGATGTGGCTTGAAACCACATGACGACGCGACTTACCGCGTAACCAATAGATACCCAGCAGAACCGGTATGGAAATCAGACTCAACAGAGCCAATGGTGCGGCAAACATCTATTTCAACCACAATCGGGCAATTTCGTCTGAAAACGAGGCCCCTGCTACGAATCCCTCAGCTAGCACAACACCAAACTGACCTCGGTATCGTTCAGCGAGATCGCGAAATACGTCCTGAAATCGCGTCAGGTTTCTTTGATATTCCGTTCGTGCACGCTCATCAAAGAGCACATCCAGCAACTCGCCCGTTTCCAAATGTTCCAGTTGAACCCAGCCCTGAAAACCCGGATTCACGTCGAGTTCCGCCAACACTTGTAACATGAGAAACGCACTGGCACCTTGCGCCAATCGAGCCACGACACGTTCAGGTTCCTCCGGCCACATCAGATCGCTGATCAAGATTCGGATGCCGTTGTTCTGCCACTGCACGAAACCTGGATCAAAGCTCTTGAATTCGGCTTGGTGCAGATGTTCGTCCCATACAGGCATCAGCAGACAACCATCTGAGAGTCGCCACATCTGAGCACTGAATCCTGCATTACGGGCACAGGTCCACCAGAACCCGGCCAGTTGACCCATGGCTCGCTTTTTGTCAGCCGACAGACTCATAGAGGCACTGGTATCAATCACCAGGTCTAAATGAACCAGGGATTCGCGATGATATCGCTTGACCATCAAACGTTCCGTCCGAGCGGCCGCATGCCAATCAATGGTTCTCAAGTCATCGCCTGGCGTATATTCGCGCGTCTCAAGATACTCGAGGGATGATCCCGCATCTGCAGAGATCACCCAGCCAGGCGTTCGTTGAAGGGCGGCGGAAGGATCTACTAGTTGAAGCTTGCCGGCGCGCAACATGCCCGTTTCAAAATCACCCACTTGGTCCACGTTTCTGCAGATATGCCTTCAATTGATTTTTGAATGGGGCAAAGTAAAGTGGGCCAATTGACGCGAACGTTATCAAGGAGGCCATGAATTTGCCGAGCATCATCGAATTGTCTGTGAGAAAGACGGGACTGAAATAGATCATGACGCTGTGTTCAATGCCTTCAAGTCCTTGACTGGACAGTAGCCCGTATACGAGAAACGGCATCAGGATCACTATCGCTCCTACCCCCAGAACGATCCACCAGGTATAGGCAGGGCCTCCCCACCGCTTAAGAATTCGGTCTTTGATGACCACAGACAGCAAAGCGTAACTTAAGACAAATACGAATAGGGTTATCCAGGAAAGCCACTTGACGCCTGCAAGCAGCAGCACGATCAACGCGATTAACAAAGAACAGGTGATCCCATTGGCGGTTCCCGACGAGAACGGAAACAACAAGACTCTGCGCCACAACTGATCCGATATGGAACGATAGTAACGAATGCCATACTCGCGTCGTTCACCTGCTGCAATAAGGGCCGTAGCAGAAGCGATAATCAATGCCATGGCTGCCCAGGCTTCAAATGAAGTGATGTCGACGGCTTTCCAAATCAACCCACCCACCGTCACACAGAACACGGTGTAAAAACGCACCGGCAGGGCCCTATTGGCATGCACAGATGTGTGCAAGGCACACAACCAAAAGTACAACGCCGCAATGACCACCAACACGGTGAGGGTAAGAATGACTACACCATCACGGTCAAACCGATTGAATGAGTTCCAACTGACAATATAGGCAAAAAGCGTAATTTGACACGGGACTAAGCTCCAGCACAGGAACTGTTTCCAACCAGAACTGAGTGTAAGACCACAGATCCAGAAATTCGCATGGGAAAAGGCTATTCCAACCAAGGAAGCCAGCCCCAAAAGCGCGTAGAAGAGACTGAGATCCATGCCACCGAAATAATGAATCATCACCACAAATGGCAAGGACATCATCAACAAAAGCGCATATTGCACCCACAGCATGCCCAATTGGCCTCTTGCGATCTGAGCAGGACGTAGCCTGGTCAAGCTGATCAACTCCAAATTGTCCTTAGAGCCAGACTGCATCAGTCCATTCAATGTTGGGAGCACGATAACAAACGAAAACGCAAGAAACGAGAGGAGCATCTGCACGTGATCCGACCGACGAATGTTCCAATTGGAGGGCGCCGAACCGACCACCGTGATCATCATGATCACCATGTAGAGCAGCACTGCAAATAACATGATCTTGCCGCGCATCAAAACGCGAAGCTGCGTCAGAAGGACTGGGTTCATGCGTTCATCCATTCGCGACATCAGGCTCATGGGCGAACTCCATGGGTCATCTTCATAAAGACGTCTTCAAGACCTCTGGATTCTTCCTTAAACTCCACGATCGAGAACCCTTGCCTTATAGACATGGCTAACAGATCGGCGCTTGTGCGACGATCACCGGAGTGTTCCAACCAAACGCGTCCTTGCAACAAGCGAACATCGCTCACATGGGGCAATGTTTTCAGAAACTCAAGCAGCCGTTCTGCATCATCCAACGTACGAATAGACACTTTGAGGTGGCTGTCTTTATGATCGAGGATATCTGCCAAGCTGCCAGTTTTGAGCAGGCGACCATGATCGATCATCAGCACGCCGTCACACATTTCAGTCAACTCGCTGAGTATGTGTGACGACACCAGGATGGCTTTACCTTGATCGGCCAGCACGCGCAGTAGTTCACGCAGCTCGACACGCGCCTTAGGGTCCAATCCAGCCGCCGGCTCATCCAAAACCAACACCGAAGGATTGTGCAGTAGAGCCCTTGTTAATGTGACCTTTTGCTTATTGCCCTTGGACAACCTCGCGACCTCGCGGTGCAGTAATTCAGTCAACCCAGTGAAATCAATCATTCGGTTCAAAGTGGACACACGGTTTGTGCCACGCAGACCAGAAGCTCTCGAAAAGAAGTCCAAATATTCGTAGACCGTGATCGACTTCATTTCGGGAAGAGCATCCGGCACGTAGCCCATCTTGTCGTGGCCCTGTTCCGGGAATTGAATCACCGATACGCCATCTATGGTGACGTCGCCTTTGTCGGGTTCTTCCAAATTGGCCATCATCCGCATCGTCGTTGTTTTTCCCGCACCATTGGGACCCACAAATCCAAAAATCTGGCCGCTCTCGAATGAAAAGTTCAAATCATCAACGGCGACCAAATCTCCGTACCGTTTGTAAAGCCCACAAACCGACACTTGCATCTCAAAACCGTCCACAAACCATGGAATCGGTACGAATCAGACAGGACTCATCGAATGGAACGTCGACGAACGGAGCGCCATTTAAGACGAGCACATAAGTTCCCGGATCGAGGGCTATCGTATTGTTTAGATCAACTTCGTCAAGGGATGTTTTTTCAAGCTGCCGTTTTCTCACCAACTCATTCAGGAAAAGTTCCCTGGGGCTTTGTTGAAGGTGGCTTGCGTTCACCACCAAGGATGCGCCCTCATCGAGGTTGCCTAATCTGTAGAAAGCACCGGATAGACCACACACCAACCCCTTGCGAATAGACGTACCCATATGGTTCGTCACATGCAACACTCCGTCCTGCTCTTCTATGATCAGACGTTCGCGCCTGGTCTCAAACTGACGGGTGTAAATCAGTTCAGGACGTTTAGGTGCCAAAAAGTCACCACGCCATTGAGATCCAGGACCATCATGAACCTGTAAGTCACTTCCGCGATAATCTGAGTCTGGAAGATAAACCCAGGTCGACGACGGAAATTGCAGCCCTTTACGAGGCCAGTGATAAGTGAAGTTGGATTGAACGGCCAGAGTCACAGCCAAGTGTTCCTGTTGGTCCAGCAAAGTAACAGCACGTACGCGAGCTCGGTCTAGCTTTCCCCAGGTCCCGATCGCATAAATGCCCAGGCCCCATACGACTGAGATGGCAGGTATTGAAAAATACAGACGCATAATGGCTTTTCTGCGGGCAAACCACCAATAGTTCACGGGGCCCACCACAATCACAAATAACAGCAAAGCCAAGAACAAGGATCTCGTTGAAGGTGGCTGCACTTGATCTCCAAAAAAGGCGAGCGCAGAAGCATTCGGAGCATTCGAATCTGTAATCGAGATGGTTTCCAACAAATCCAAATAAGGCTCGGGACTGAGCACCGAATCTTGATTGTACGTAAGTCTTAGACCGAACCGATCCGGTGACACGGTAATTTCGTTGCGGCTACCGTCCACAGACAGTAAGAGCAGATTACCTCCCATCGCAACGAACTCATCAATGCGCGCCTTTTCAAGCTGACTTAGTACCTCCCAAGCGGAAAAACGCATGGCAAGCATGTCGTAACAGGACAAACCCCGCGCCGTTTTTGGCCACAACGAGGCTGGCATATAGTCAGCAACGATTGGATTCTGTCGGTGTCGATAGGGTACTGCGGCCATTAAACGCGCTTCCTGTGTGGGATTCAGATTGGGCAACGCAAAATAGCCACTGGGTACCGAATCATCACACAACACACCCAGGGCACTTCGTTTGAAGTTAATGGTGACATCCGCATCTGCATGCCCTAGATCACGGTTGTAGAACCGCACCTTGTCGATCATTCTCAGTGAAGCGGGCACAAACACCTCATAGGCATGACTACCCGGATCCACATCCATTTCCACCTGATAACGGTGTGGCGTGAGCGTGGAACTAAACGTGACGGTCATGGATGTGGGGGCATTTGCATGGCTGGATGCACGTACAAGGCAGGTGGCGTATCCCACATGTGTGTAGGCGTAAGTTACCGGCTCCACCCCAAACTCGATGTCGCCTAGCGTAACCTGGGCCACGAGTTCACAGCTCAAGGCCAGGATCAGTAGTCCGCGCACGTTTCAGGCTTTCATTTGAACGTTTTTGGGAACATCCAACTCAGCGGGTTGAATGGAATGCACCAAATCCGCAACAATATCGGTGGCCGTCACCTGATCGATACCGGCCTTGTAATTCAATACGAGCCGATGGTTAAGTGCAGCACTGGCCACCGAATCCACATCCTCAAAACCAACCGTGGGTCGGCCGTTCAGAAGGGCGTGTGCCCTTGCGCCCGAACTCAGCGCGAAAAGCGCCCGTGGCGACGCCCCATAACTGACATATTTGTCCACCAACCGGGCTCCGTCGGCTTGTGGATGACTTTCCTTGACCAATCGGGCGATATATTTCCCTACATAAGGTGAAAGAAACACGCGGTCCACACAATCAAAGGCCTGCACCAACTGTGTCCCATCCACGGTCTGTTTACAGGGTGGTGTGATGCCCCTCACTCTGGTATTCACCATGTCAGCCAAGGTTTCCAGGTCGGGTTGATTCACCAACAGCTTGAACATGAAACGATCCATTTGAGCTTCTGGCAAGGGATAGGTCCCCTGTTGTTCGATGGGGTTTTGACTTGCTAGAACAAAGAATGGATCTGGCAAGGTGTGCGTCTCGCCGAGCAGCGTCACGGTCTGTTCTTGCATGGCTTCCAATAGGGCTGATTGGGTCTTGGGCGACGCGCGATTGATCTCATCAGCCAGCAGAATATGGGTGAATACGGGGCCCTTTCTAAACACCATGTTCCGATTACCCCGATCATCTTGTTGCAAGATATGACTGCCGAGAATATCAGATGGCATCAGATCAGGCGTGAATTGGATGCGCTTGAAGTCCATTTGCAAGATGTCACCGAGTGCTTTGACCAAAGCGGTCTTTCCCAACCCAGGTAGCCCTTCCAACAACACATGTCCGCGACTTACCAAAGCAATCGTAGCCAGTTGATGAAGGTGTTCCCTACCCAACAAAAGCCGATCCAACTCGTCGCAGATCAATTGCATGATGCTTTGACCTCGCTCCAGTTCTTCCTTTACCAGTAGCGTTCCATTCATGGTTTTTCCCTCTTAAAGTAGCCCTGCACCATTTTGCGGTGATGCGGTAACAAGGTTTGACGCTGATGTTCGCGTATCCCGGTATCGGTGACTTCCAATCCTCTGAAATTCGCATGATGTTCAGCCAACAATTCGGGCGATTCGGTCGTGCGTGCTACAACCTGGCTTCGGTCGGTATCCATTCTTCCGCTGACCATTTCCATTATGGTCTCGGCTTCGATTTCCCGGGGGCCTTCGCCCAAGACGTCGCGACCTGGTCCGCCACCCAATTCGGAGATCAGACGACAGGCCTCATCAGACCCATCCTTATCGCATCGGCCGAGCTTGGCCAGCAGATCGCGCAATTCCGCTTGCGACCACTGGACTTGACGAACCATACCTGCATCCGAAAGCATCTTGTGTTTTTCCATGAGTTCTTTGAGGGCCTGACTCAATTCACCGGATGCGGATTCGGGATCTGTTGCATCCGACAACAATGCTTGAAGACGTTCATGTTTGGAACGCTGATCGCCCCAATGATCGTTGAATTGTCGCCACAACTCTGAATCACCGGTCATAGGGGTTTGCAGCATAACTTCCATGAGACTCGCCGACGCTGCAGCAGCAGCCAGAGAATCACCAAATCCTTGAGCAAATGATTTGAGGTTTGCATCCAGTTGATCCAACTGAAGCCAAAACTGCTGATCGGTTTCATGTGCGGATTGAAGTGCGTCTATGGATTGCTTGAGTTCTTTTAGCTGATCATCCGTAGCGCCGGCCTGCGCCAATCGTTGGATATCCGCAATCATAGCCGCAGTAAGGTGAGCGATGCTTGCTTGTTGCGTATGGGCTCGATGATCGAACCACTCATGTGGCATGACAGAAATCGCACCAAACCAAAGGCAACCCAACAAGGGCCACGCAAAAGACGAAGGACTCAAACGAACCTTGCCGATGGGTAAATCGCCCTGATAGCAATTGGCCATCAACAAACCACCAAGTTGGTGTCTGGCATCAAGAAAAGCGGCGATCTGATCGTGATCTGGTCGTTTCGTTTTCAACCAGCCAACAACACCCACCACGGGCACAAAGACAATGCCCCACCACCCGGGAATGTCTACTGATTGGGTTGCCGCAAACCCAAGTATGACACCGCCCATCAACCAAGAAACCACCGTCAGATATCGCAAGCTACAAGCGAGCCAGGAAGTAAGACGCAGACGAGCCGCGAAATTGGAGAGATCGGGATGGGTTTTCACAGATGCCATCTTAACCGAATGACCGAACAGAACGACAACTCAGAACGAAGCTTTACGTGACTTTTCCTGATTGTTTTGGGACCCCGTACCGCTTCCCCGATACCAAGGAATAGCGGTCCATTCTAGTTCAACTTAAACCGCAACGAGCCGGTGGGATACTCCCTCCCGTTGCGTTTCCGCTCGGCGTGGGTGCCGCTGAACACCCCGTCCCGTGACGTACCCTTGAAGACAAAGGTGCGATTGCCACCAGGATTGTGAACGGTTCCTTCCATACTTCCGGACCGAGGACTCCCAACTGCCGTTCCCGAATAAACCAGAGGACTGCCGTCAAAAGTGAAATAAAACGCAACTAGATACCTATCATTACCTTGAGGTTGGAATTCGACGCGTAGCTCACTGGACTGACCATTCCTTTGATTCCAAACGTAACTTCCTCGGCAAACTAATACTTCACCCTCGTTCAAAGGCCCCAGACACCACAAAAAAAACAAAACCACCTGGACACCTCTCATGAAAACGCTCTTGAAAAGATACGGATCACAAGGCGCCCAGGATTCAGTGGTTGTTCATCACGGGATCAGCAAAGTCGCCGACTTGTAGAAGTCGTTGTAGGTCTTTCGGTATTCAGCCCAAGCCTGAACACCATGCTCTCGCTCATCCGCGAAGTACTGATGTTCATTGCCCCACAACTCGTAATGGACGGTGAGTTGGTGCGTCATCTTTGCTTGCCAGGAGAATGAACGATGGGCTCCTTCCCAACTGAGGTTGCCTTCGCCAGGTTCCAAACGTACGGGTGAATCAATCACAACGTCCCAGGTGACTTTGGGCACAAAACCGAATTCGATGGGCTCCCATCGCTTCGAGTCCGCTCGTGTGAGTGTGGCTCTCGGCGCTTGAATGACCGCGTAGGGTAACCGATAGCCATAGGCATCGCGGCGCAAAAAACTAGCCCAGCTCATTTCGTAAGTGAGTGTCACCACACCGTCGTTCACCTTTTGGTCCCGCAGCGACATGATGGTGGTATTGGGTATATCGAGCGCCCACCGTACACCGCGTTCCACTTCAAGGGGATTGTTCTTGTTGTCAATCAGGGCACGAAGACCATAGGTGTTACCCCACTCTTGGATTTGGATCAGTCCGGTAAAAGTGCAATGGGTATCTACACCGCCTTCAAGGCGAACCTTGACTTCACCTGACTCAAGCGTCTTATCCTCTATTTGATGCCAGATGGCACCTTGAGGGCTGCATACCAGTACCGATCGCCCCTTGTAGGTATAGGCGAGTTTCCCCACGGGCGTGTTCTTAGAGGTAGGGTCCAACAATAGGTAACGTTTACCCCCTGCCTGAAATTCGCTATCCAACCCAAGACTCTGGGTTAGGGGGACTGCGGCAATCAGGTGATTAAAGGCCGGTGAGACGGGGGAATCGGGACCGGTATTGGGTCCATCGTCCACCGAAGCAAGGACAGGTAGCACCGCAATTTGTTTTTGTTTAGCTTGTTCCGACAGGCAGCTCACCATATCTTTGCAGTCACCATATGCCTTTCTGAACACTTCTTTCCCAGGATGAGGCTGCCAACCGCTGGACGGGCTCAAATAGACCTGCTTGTATCGGACACGCTGTTGGACCGTCTTCATGAGATCAGCAATTTCCTCGAAAGACGAAGCACCATGTCCGTCCAGAGACACTCCAGCAGCGCTTGCGTAGGCACCGGCATACCAGGCCGCAAATGCATCCCAACTTTCATAACGGGCATCTATGCTGGGTTCACCATGAAGCTTCACGAACACACGGGGATAGTCGTCGACGCGTTCAGGTAACAGAAACGTATCTTCCAGAGCCGGTAGGTTCTGAAACGTGACGGAACCTGATGTCACGTCGGCAGTCAATCCCCACGCCTCGCACTTGAGCGGCATCAATTCGAAATGCTTACCTCCATCGGCTGACACAGTGATCGTTCTTTTCAAAATGGGCATAGAGTCAAGGACGCCCAAATTGAATACCGGTCCCAAGTAAGAATTCTCGCGTTCATTACTCTCGAAAACCACAACCGAGCCCTTGGAAACATGTTCAAATACGGCAAGTGTGGTTGTATCGCGCGTGATCAGGTCGTTGGATGCATTGCCAACCGTGATCACGTTGTCCCGGTCCAGGCGGTCCAGTTTTCCATTGGCACGCAGATGCCATCCCTTCAGTTTTTTAACGCTTCGTGTTTGATCGTCGCCATCTACCAAAAAGACGCTGGCTTCGTCGGATCCCCGATCCTTCAGAACCACTTGTACCAACCTGCGCTCAAGATGAAGCTGACCCTTGACCCATTTGATAGACGTACTGTCAAAGACACGCCAGACATCGGCGTCCGGTACTTCCTTGGTAGCAGCAGACTTCATTGCGAGTGCTGCCCAATCGGGCAGTTTGTCGTAGTTCTGGCTCAAGACGAGCGGCGCAAACAACCACAAAAACACCAAGCGTCTCACAGGGCACCTCCATTGGTATCAATGGCGAGGGTTTGGTTCATGGCTTCCTCCATCCAAGCTGCGAGAATCATGAGATGAGGTTGAGCCTCCTTTGAAACTAGACTGTTTTCAAGGACCATTTCACGCTTTACAAATAGATCTCTGCCCTCTTGCTTGACCGTGAATCTAACTGACCCCATGCCACAGCCTTTCTCCCAAGACGGATCACCGATCACAGACCAGCCTTCAGGCAGAACGCAGTGTGTTTCATCTATTTGCCCACAGGAGGATGGCAAAAGAATGGGCTGTATGCGCTGTTTGCGCCATTCGTAATCCAAGTCAATAATGCCTCTGTCCCCTGGAAACGGATTGAGAGCAATCCACTCAGACCCTTCAATATCCAGCGTGATTTGACCTTCCACTTGGCAAGATATGGCTTCGTCAAATCTTGAAGCGTTTACGACTTTGGCATTGGATATCAACCAGCTTCTTGCTCGACGTTGCCAAATGGATCTCAGTAAATCGCTGCGCTCCTCGTCGGATAGCTGAAAAAAGCTATTTCGCAATCGGGCCGCCATTCTGCCCCGACCCTGCTCGACCACACGAAACTGCGCCTTGCCGTCTGTTTCGAGCGTCATCTCGTATTGTCGTAATGCCACGTGATTGTCCCAAGGCAACCGTGGAAGACTTACGGTCGTGGGTCCCCACTTGGTTGCATCTGAAAAGCCAATGGCCGTTTGACCACGATAATAGGCCGGAACAAAACCAGCCGGGTATTGGGGATCGGATGGCGCAAAGACCAACCACTGATCTTCACCGGTAATTAGCGCGACCAATGGATAACTAATATCCAATACGAACGGATTCATCTCCTCCAGTCGGAACGGCGCGCTTTCAACTGAACTGGCAAATACCACGTACGGCTCGAACTTGAGGTCCTTAAACACTTTCATGAGTATTTGTGCAAGATAATGGGCCGGCGTGTAGCCAGCCTTTTCGACCGAGCTCAACAACAATCGATCATTGAGAATCTCCAAGTCAGGTTTCATCGATGCACGTTCTTCTGCCGTCAGAAAACTGGACATACGGTACTTGGCAGCAAAAGCATGAAAAGCAGTCGCTGCATCCTTTTGCAGGTCACCAGTCATCTGTTTCTTCAGAGCGTCAATCCACACATCGTAGTGTTTTGGCGTGTTGTAAGGAATATCGAAGACTTCGTTCACATAACGCTTGCCAAAATCCGACCAAAAAGACTGAGGTTCTTTCCCATAGTCGGGAAACGTCTTGAAAATTAAGACATAGGCCATACCCGGATCTAAATATTCATTGCCAAATGGTTCCTCAATCAGCGGTGGTACATTTCGGTAGACAAATGTGTAATCTCCATTTTTTTCCGTCTGTTGGAACTCGGCAGGTGGGCGAATCTGGGTCCAAACAAATCTTGTTGGAAGAAAACTAGTCTGCCTACGAATAGCCGTGTTGGTGATCTTTAGGGTCTTCAACAAGCAAAAGAACTGGTCTGGGATGACGTATCGTTTGGCATACACACCTTGGGGCAATCCATCGGTTCCAGGCTCGCTCCAAGACATTTCTACGATGCAATCACTGGTCAATCCAGGCGGTACTAGTATCTTGGACTTGGTTTTCGTCCATCCCGACTTGTACCCCAAGGTCTCAATCAAATCGGTTTTCTCTTTGAAAGTGGTCACCGTGCCGTCAGCATCAATCACACGACCCTCGATGCCCTTGGTTCTGTTGGATATGTCGGTAAGTTCGGCCGCAGATGCGCCGCGTTCACTGAGCACCCGTAGTCTGCGATAGTGCTTGATACTCGTAGCCGTGATCAGCGTGGTGTCTTCAAGAATCACCGCATCAAAGATCTCCTTTTCGGTATCTTCCACGACTGACCATTCGGTTTCAGATATCGTTTTCGAGTAATCCACCTCGGTCTGCTGTGCCAGCAGATATAGCCAAATGACGGCAACCATCGTCTCCCCCCACCGATTCAAAAACAAATCGCTTTTACGATTCCAAGACAATTCTACACATGTGGGACAATTTGCCAACTAGGAATCATTCGCGGCACCGAAAAAATGCTGCGGGGCCCCAACTGTGACGGGGGTTTTCATTTTGATCATGGGTTGCCGTGCTAGATTCGTAGCGAGGTGAACGGTGTCTGCAGTCCAAATATCGCTGATCGTTGTCTACCTTCTCGAGTGGCTCATGCTCTGGCGGCTATTCTTTGTCCACCACCCAGGCAATGATGCGGCAGGTCGAGGCATGGCCATGGGGTTCGGCGTTGTATTTGGTTTCTATTTGTTGCTGTGTGGCGTGGCGCTCGTTTGGGCTTTGAGCGGGCCATCAACGGCTTCCCTGACAACGGCAGCTATAGGCATAGCACTACCCATTCTGTTGGGAACCCGATCCATATTGGGTCAGTGGTTTAGAAATAGGCGATAGGTTCAGAAACCGAAGAACTCCCAAATCGGGTTTCCACGATGATCGCGAACCACATAGATCATTCGTCCCACTTCGATTTCACGAGCTATCAATAAGTCGCTGCCATCCGGCATCAAGACCACGTTCGCAGTGACTCTAATTTTTGCCCCCTCTGGGATGTTGATTTCTTGGGAGGCCATAAACCTAGTGGGTGCCACGTACAGATCCATCAGGCGTTCCTCTTGTGTTTCCACGACGAATTGAGGATGAGGTTCCTCGACGGTTGAAGATACGTGGGCGCGGAGCACCTGCACACGAATTGTGATTTCATTATTCACGTCGTAGTTCAGGTTTTGCGCGTAGGCGCCCAAAGCGGTTACGGCTATAACGATCAGTTTCAGCATGTCAGACTCCATGGCAAGATTAGATGACCCGTTAGTCCTCTATTGAAATTTAGGTTCTCGCCAGGCCAGAGTCAACCAGGTACCCAAACGCTTTTGATGACTTGTTCCAAGGTGCTTAGTCGGAAAGGCTTTTGCAGGTAGCTGGCCACTACGTGGGCACCCAATTGACGGGTGACCTCACCTTCGGTGTAACCACTCATGATCACAATCGGAACGTCATCCGAGATTCGTTTCAGCTCCCTTAACGCGTCGGCACCGTCCAAGTTGGGCATTGTCCAGTCCAAAAACAGAATTGCCAGTTCGCGATGGTGCGCCCGAAACAGATCAATCGCTTCGCTCCCGTCGCAGGCCTCAATCACGTTGAACCCAATGCGCTCCAAAAGTAGCCGTGTGATGCCGCGCACCGATTCCTCGTCGTCCACCAGCAGGATCGTTCCGGTTCCCCGAATCATTGCCTCTTGTTCACCAGCCGTCCCATCCTCCACTTCCTGGTCATCGCACACAGGAAAAAAGACTGAAAAAACCGAACCCTTGCCAGGAGAAGACTCAATGCGTATGAACCCGCCATGGGCTCTCACGATGCCCATGACTGCTGCCAATCCTAGACCTCGACCCGTGAACTTGGTCGTAAAGAACGGGTCAAATATCCGATTGAGAGTTTTTTCATCCATGCCCTCACCGGTGTCGGACACTGACAACCAAACAAATTCACCGGGTTCTACTTCCGTTTCATTTGGCAACAAGACATTCCTATCGATGGATCGAACACCGGTTGATAGCTTGATCTCACCTGCTTGATCACCCATGGCCTCCGATGCGTTCGTGATCAGATTCATGATGATTTGGCGAATCTGAGTTGCGTCAGCCTGGATCAAAGGCAGATCAGGATCTATGGTCGCGTTCATCCTTACCTTCTTGGAGATCGAGACACCGAGGATGTTCGACATCTCGGCGAGTACCTCAGACACATTGAAACGCGTCAGCTCGACCTGTCCCTTTCCCGCATATGCCAACATTTGATTGCATAAATCGGCACCACGACGAGATGCCCGAATGATCTCTTCCACGTACAAGCGGACCGACGACTCCTTGCTGAGCGTCCGCATGATCAGATCTGCGTTTCCCAATACCGACGTTAACAGATTATTGAAATCATGGGCAATACCACCGGCCATGACGCCGAGACTCTCCAATTTTTGTGCTTCTTGAGCTCGTGCCGTTAGATCGCGTGACTCGCGTTCAGAATTCACGCGATCGGTGATATCTTGCGCTGTTCCCACGATCTGGGTCACTTCACCGCCATGGCCGCGTTTGAAAACCTTGTCCCTAGCCATAAACCAACGCCAGCTGCCATCACGAGCTTTCATTCGGTATTCCACTGTCAAGACATCGCTGTCGTCCACCGAATCCCATCGTTTCAACAATCTCGGCACGCGTTCCAGATCTTCAGGGTGCAACAACATAGCTAGGAAGTTCGGACCCATGGACTCGATTTCTGAAGGCTCGTATCCCAACACCTTTTCAATCGGACTACTCACATACACATTCCGTTGTTCAACGAGGTCGAAGATGTAGATGATGTTGGGTGATGCATCGGTCACGTTGACAATAAATCGTTGGTTTTCCAACAATTCTGCAAGGGTCCAGTCTTTCTCAATGAGGAGGCCCAGCCGTTCCGACACTTCATCTACAAGGTTTTGTTTGTGCTGGTTCAGAAGCCCTCGTTCCGAGCCGTGCACTTCGAGCCGCCCCCAGGGTTTACCGCGAACTCTGATTTGTGCAATGTGCTTAATCGGCAGTTCTCGAAAACCTTCTGTGGCGAAGTTCGCCTCGTCGCTAGTTAAACGTACATGCACCAACTGAGGATTCATCCAAGCTTGGGGCATCATGGTTACGGTGTCTGCCAGCTTTTCGTTGAGTTGAGCCTCAGGCCGTTCAATAGCCTTCACCATGCCATAGAGAAAATCCAGCTCCCGACTTCGTTCTTCCAGCTCATAGGTCCGCTGTCGCAATAACGATTCGGTACGCTCATCCATGGCAGAGAGGCGGTTGCTCCCCGACGAGCTAATCACCTGGGCCAACCACTCTGACAGCGGTTCGCTTTCCTTGTGTTCTTTCATCTTATAAAGGGGAGTGCGCGGCTGCTGAGGCCGCGCACTTTAGGGGGAGTTTGATACCTTCTGTTGTTACACACTTTTTATCGGTGATTCAATGGAAAGACTTAACCGTTTTTGCAAAAAAAAAAGAGCTTTCTTCGCAGAAAGCTCCATTTTCATCGTAAGTACCTGATAAACAACAAGTTTATTTTGGATAATACCTGATGTTCTAGCCCACCATTTCCATGGCGTTAAAGAAGTAGCGCGTTTCAAAGGCCGCCGTTTCCTCAGCATCTGACCCATGCACGGCATTGCGTTCAATATTGGTGGCGAATCGCTTGCGAAGGGTGCCTTCTGCGGCTTGTTCCGGATTCGTTGCACCCATCAAGTCACGCCAGCCTTTGATTGCCTGTTCCTTTTGCAGGATCATGGCGACCACCGGTCCTTCAGTCATAAAGGTCACCAAATCATTAAAAAACGGGCGTTCTCTGTGCACCGCGTAGAATCCTTCGGCCTGAGTGCGGCTGAGGTGCATCAGCTTCATGGCGATAATTTTGAAACCATTTTTTTCAATTTCGGCCAATATCGCGCCAGCGTTGCCTTGCGCTACCGCGTCGGGTTTGATGATGGCAAAAGTTCTCTGCATGATTTATCTCCTCGATTGATTAATTACCCAAAATGCTTTTCATTTTTTGACCCATATCGGCGGGGCTCTGGACGACGTGAATGCCACAGGCACTCATGATCTCCATTTTCTCGGCTGCCGTGCCCTTCCCTCCCGCAATGATGGCACCTGCATGGCCCATACGTTTACCAGGAGGTGCGGTTTGGCCCGCGATGAACCCTATGATCGGTTTTTTCATATGCGCCTTAGCCCAAATGGCAGCTTCGTCTTCAGCCGTTCCGCCAATCTCGCCGATCATAATGACACCGTCTGTATCCGGATCGTCGTTGAATAGCGACAGGATGTCCTTAAAATTGGAGCCAATCACGGGGTCGCCTCCAATACCGACACAGGTAGACTGACCGATTCCAAGGGCTGTGAGCTGCCCCACGGCTTCATACGTCAACGTACCGGATCGCGACACAACGCCCACCCTGCCCGGAATATGGATATGGCCCGGCATGATCCCAATCTTGGCTTCACCAGGTGTAATCACGCCTGGACAGTTGGGACCGACAAGACGGACCCCTTTCTTCTTGACGTAGTTAAAGGCATGGATCATGTCGATGGTTGGAATGCCTTCGGTAATGCAGACAATCAAAGAGACGCCGCCATCTGCGGCCTCCATGATGGCGTCTGCCGCAAACGGCGGAGGCACGAAGATCAAAGACACATCGGCCTGGGTCTTTTGCACCGCTTCGGAAACGGTATCATAGACTGGCACCTGACCTTCCAAAACGGCGGTACCACCTTTGCCCGGTGTCACACCGGCCACGATTCGGGTTCCATAGTTAATGCAATGCTCTGCGTGAAACGAGCCCTGACTACCTGTAATCCCTTGCACCAAGATGCGTGAGTTCTTATTGACCAGAATACTCATTTAAGCTCCCTTCACAACTTCTGCGACACGCTTTGCGGCTGCGGCCAACCCCTGAACCGGAATCAATCCCAATCCTGAATCGTTGAGCAGGCGCAGACCTTCTTCGGCATTGGTGCCTTCCAGCCGAACCACTACGGGCACATCCAAGTCCAAATTGCGGGCAGCTTCAATCACGCCTCGAGCGATCATGTCGCAACGCACGATGCCGCCAAAAATATTGATCAAAACCGCCTTCACGGCGTCATCACTGAGAATCAGACGGAAGGCCGCTTCCACCCGTTCTTGAGTGGCTCCACCACCCACATCCAGGAAGTTCGCCGGTTCCTCTCCTGCAAGTTTGATGATGTCCATGGTGGCCATTGCGAGACCAGCCCCGTTGACCATGCAACCTACTGTGCCAGTCAGCTTGATAAAGTTGAGGTCGTGCTTGCTCGCTTCGATTTCACTGGGCTCTTCCTCGTCCAAGTCGCGCATCGCCTGTATGTCCTTATGACGATAAAGAGCGTTGTCATCGAAGGTCATCTTGGCATCGAGTGCCGTCAATCCACCTGTACCATCGACGATCAGTGGATTTACTTCCAACAGAGAGGCATCGCTGTCGACAAATGCTCGATACGCAGCCTGCATAAACGACACAGCCCGATTGATCTGTTTGCCTTCTAAGCCCAACCTATAAGCAATTTTACGTGCCTGAAATGGCATGAGCCCTACTGCCATGTCCACGGTTTCCTTGATGATGGCGTCGGGATTCTCAGCGGCCACTTCTTCGATATCCATGCCACCTTCGGACGAAGCCATGATGACTGGAGAACTCGTGGCCCGGTCAATGACGATCCCAAAATACAGTTCTCGCCGAATGTCCTGGCCTGCTTCGACGAGCACATTCTTGACCCTCTTCCCTTCAGGTCCGGTCTGATGTGTGACCAAATTCATACCAATGATTGCCTGCGCATGTTGCGCCACTTCATCGAATGATCGGGCCAGTTTTACGCCGCCACCTTTACCGCGGCCACCCGCATGGATTTGGGCTTTGACAACCCAAACCGAACCACCCAGATCCTTGGCAATTGCCACTGCGCGTTCTGGGGTGTCTGCCACGTCACCCTTCGGCACAGGAACCCCATATTTGGCCAAAACTGACTTGGCCTGATATTCGTGAATCTTCACACTAACCTCCAGATTCCCAAGGCGAGGTCCAATGTGCCTGATCCACCAAAACAGGGATCAAAGGCGACCTCTTACCAAAACCGGCCTAGTCTACCACGTCACGCGCGAATATGAACGGTCATATGATGCAAAATTCGAGATGCTATCTTTGTGCATCTTTCGGGCCTAAGTTCCGTCCTATGATGGGCCTTCAAAGGAGACTTCTTGATTCGGGCAAAAAAGCACTTCGGCCAGCATTTCTTGCACGACAGAGCAATCATTGAGCGTATTGTGGCGGCCCTAGATATCCAAAACGAAGATCGGATTCTGGAAATCGGTCCAGGTCCGGGCGCCTTGACATTTAGGTTGGCAGATTATGACGTTCCATTGACTGCGATTGATGCGGATCCCGATATGATTACTCATCTGCAGACTCATCACTGGCATCGCCGCGTGCACTTGATTTGCGCAGATGCCCTAGAATTCGACTACGATTCGATCATCAAAGCATCCACAAAAGTGATTTCCAATCTTCCATACCAAACGTCCGTTCCGATTACAGGTCGTTTGTTGCACTACTGTGAGCGCATTTCGAGAATGGTGTTGATGTACCAAAAAGAAGTGGCCGAACGCATTCGAGCCGAGCCGGGCCAAAAAGCCTATGGTCCCATTTCCGTGTTATGCCAGACTCAATTCCATGTCGATCGCGTCATGAATCTTGGACCGGGTGCATTTTCGCCTCCACCCAAAGTTCAAAGCCAGGTGTTGCGATTTGAACGCAGAGAGAGGCCATTTCTGGATGTGCGTTTCCTGGACCAACTTCGCCATTTGATCGAGCCCTTGTTTCAGAACCGCAGGAAGATGGTGGTCACCACACTCAAGAAACTCACACACAAATCAGGAGCTAACAGCGATTTGCTAGAATCCTTTGCACAAACCGGCCTCCCATCTCAGGCGCGACCTGAAGAAATCAGCCCAGAAGATTACGTCCGATGGCTAATGACCCTGAAACCATGAAACCCTACCTGAAAGTGATCCCGCTTGGCGGCGTGGGCGATTTTGGTGCCAATGCCACCCTATTTCAAACCGACGACACGTCCATTCTGGTGGACTATGGTTTGATGTTCCCACCTGATGCACGCCAACCCGGTGTGGATTATTACGTCCTTGATCCCGATGAACTCTTGGATCGTTTTCCGAACTTGGCGGCCATTTTCGTGACCCATGGGCATGAAGATCACATTGGGGGCCTTCCGTTCTTATTGAAGCGGCACCCATTGCCGATATACACCATGCCCTACACAGCTCAATTGATACGCCAGAAAGTGCCATCGGCTACCATTCATGAGGTCACGTTGGACGCTTCTGTGACCGTCGGTGGTTTTGAGGTTCAATTCGTCGGTGTCACCCATTCCATTGTTCAAGCCTGTGCCTTGGCCATCAAAGCCAATGGCCAGACAGTCGTCCATTCAGGTGATTTCAAGGTGGACGCACTTCCAGGAGATGACTACCCATTTGAATGGACCCGCTTCAAGCAATTAGGCGAGCAAGGCGTAGACCTTTTGATCATGGACTCCACGAACGCGCACAAGCCTGGTTTCTGCCCCAGTGACGCCGAAATCGTGGATGCCATTGAGGACCACATTCGTCAGGCAAAGGGACGCGTCTTTTTCACCACTTTCTCCTCGCACATACCCCGACTGAAGAAGCTCAAGCATATCGCGCACATGTTGGATCGAAAGATTGTCTTATTGGGCCGCAGTTTTATCCGGCACTACATGGCTAGCTTGGATGCAGCTTATTTGGCTCATGCGCCCGACATTTTCGTGTCCGCAGCAGAGGCGGAGACCATGCCGGACGAATCACTGATATTTGTCGTAACTGGTTCACAAGGGGAACGCGCTTCCGCTTTGGTCAAACTCACCCATGAGACGTTTCAAGGATTGGGATTGAAGGCTGGCGATACGGTCATCTTTTCGTCAAGAACCATCCCTGGTAACGAGCGAGTTATTGCGCTGTTGATCAGTGAGCTGGAAAACAAAGGGGTGCATGTTGTAACGGCTTCAAAATCACCAGTGCACACTTCTGGCCATGGCTACCGTGAAGACGCCGCATACCTGTTCGCCTTGACCCAACCCAAACATGTGATCCCCATACACGGTGAATTCAATTTTCTGCTTCGCCACTACCAGTGGCTGAAACCACTCCTTAATAGTCGGCAACAGGCACACCTGATTCAAAACGGCGATGTCGTCGTGCTAAAGGCCGGTAGCCTGGAATTAGCTGGACAATCTGGAATATCCCTGATTCCGATAGACGGCAATCAGAACCTGCCGTTACCCACCAAGACTATTCGCGAACGCAAAGACATGATGTATAGCGGACTGATCGTCATCAGCGCATGTGTCTATCCACAACGGGTACAGGTTCGTTGTCATGGACTCGTGGAGGAACGTGAAGGAGACTTGGCGGACGATTTGGCGGCTCATCTTCATCCACAGGTCACCTCAGCCCAATGCGGCCTCGCGTTGAAACGCGCCGCACGACGATTTCTTCGGGGTCGGTTTTTTGGCCGACCTAAGATCATTGTCTTGGTCGATGGACAATTTACCTAAACGGGTGATGGCAAAGCATCGAGAATACTCTCAAAAAGGGCGCGGCTCGGTTCGTCGTCCAGCGTTCCCAACGTGTTTTTTGCCAATATGCGATGGCCGAAGATAAGTGGTGCCAGTTCACGAACATCGTCCGGTACGACAAACGTCCTCCCTCGCACCAAGGCCAACGCTTTCACGGCCCGGTACATAGCCTGGCCACCTCGTGGGGACACGCCGACTCGAATATTTTCGTGGCGTCGCGTCGCGTCTACGATCTGATAGATATAATCCAGCACTTCGTCCGCCACTGCGACGTCGTTCGAAATCCCCTGAAGCTGCATCAAATCATCGACATGGCTCACATGTATCATCTGATCAGACGATTCGTATTCGCCTTTGATGACCGATTTCTCGTCTTCAGCTTCGGGATAACCCAATCTCAGTCGCATCAGAAATCGATCCAGTTGTGACTCAGGCAAAGGAAATGTACCGTGGTGGTCTTTGCTGTTCTGCGTCGCAATCACAAAGAAGGGCCTGGGGAGTTGAAAGGTTTCGTTGTCATGGCTGATCTGTCCTTCATGCATGGCTTCGAGCAAGGCACTTTGGGTTTTTGGGTTGGCCCGATTGACCTCGTCGGCCAACAGCACGTTGGTGAAGATTGGTCCGCGGTTAAATTCGAATCGTTCTTCTTTCTGCCGATAAATAGTGACACCGATTAAGTCGCTGGGAAGTAGGTCCGAAGTAAATTGAATGCGCTTAAATGCCACGTCAAAACACGAGGCCAAGCTCTTTGCCAGCGTTGTTTTTCCCACACCAGGTACATCTTCAATCAACAAATGGCCACCCGCCAGCAAACAGGCCAGTGCATACTCGAGTTTGTCACTTTTGCCCAGCAACCTCGCGCCAAGGGCCTTTAGAGATCGCTGGATAAGTGTCTGGGGCATATGTCCTCCCGGGCCTCTCCCTATTTGGACCCATCGACTGGTGTTACGGGAATCTTAACATCATAGATTCATGTGTTAGGATTAGGCCCCAATCAGCCGATGACAGATCGGCCTCTTAAGAGGTTTGTTTGCCCGCGGATATCGCGCCACCCCAACTATCTGAACGCGAGCAGCTTCTGTTGGAAGCCATCGATCGCGAACGGTTGCCAAGGCATATTGCCATCATTATGGATGGCAATGGTCGCTGGGCGAGAGAGCGCGGTTTTACGCGCATAAAGGGACATAAAGCGGCCATAAATGCCGTGCAAAGTGTGGTCAAGGCGTGCATTGAGCTCAAAGTCGAACACCTCACCCTGTTTGCGTTTTCCACCGAGAACTGGAAACGTCCGCCACAGGAAACCGGGACTTTGATGGCCTTATTACGCCAGTACCTCCGCATGGAATTCAAGACCGTTGACCAATATGACGTTCGATTGCACGCCATTGGAGCCATTGACCAACTGGGTACTGGGATCCAAAAGGATCTGGCTAGGGTCGTAAAGGCCACCGAACACCATCGCGGCATGTTGTTTAATCTGGCCTTGAATTATTCAGGCCGCTCCGACATTATCCACGCCATCCAGACCCTCTACAAATCAGGCAAGGATCTTTCTCAACTCACGGAAGGAGAGTTCAATCAATGGCTCTCAACTGCGGGCCAACCGGACCCTGATCTCGTCATTCGCACCAGCGGAGAGTACCGAATTTCGAATTTCCTGCTATGGCAAATCGCCTATTCCGAAATTTGGGTAACCAAGACCTATTGGCCGGATTTTGGTCGGGCCGATCTTTACCGAGCCATTTCGGACTATCAAAACAGAAACCGCCGGTTCGGGGGCATATAGCGTGGCTTTACAAATCGGGAAATTGGCCAAGCGCAGCGCGACTACCCTATGCGGTGCCCTGCTCATTTTGGGAATGGTCCTTTACCTTCCCAAGCCCGTGTTTCACGTGGCACTAGCGGGTTTCGGTGTGGTTGGTGCAATGGAGTTCAAAGCGATTGCACAGGGGTTCGATGTCAAGTTGCTGATCGTACCCGTGGTGATCACGGTCATTTACGGGATCGCTAGCCTTTATGTGCCGCAGTTGAACATTCATTGGCTTCCTTTCTTGGTGGTCGCGTTGACATGTTTGTGTACCCTGGCACCACCTCATACCGTCACATCGGCGCTCCCTAGCCTGGGGATCACTTTGGCCGCAAGCGCCTATCTGGGTTTCTCGTTGATTGGACTGTCCTATATCTTTGCCTTAGGTACGGAGGGCAATGATCACCGCGGCAGGTTACTGGTCCTTTTCTGTTTCTTTGTCGTTTGGATGGGCGATTCCGCTGCGTATTTCTTTGGCAGTATTTTCGGCAAGCACAAAATCGCTAAAGTTATTTCGCCCAACAAATCACTGGAGGGTGCCATCGCGAATCTCGCCGGAAACGCCGTAGCTTTGTGGCTGGGCCAAATAACCTTTTTCCCAAATCTAACGGGCATCACCATCGGCGCGCTAACCTTAGTATTCTTCGTGTTTGGCTTATTTGGCGATCTCGTTGAGTCGTCGTGGAAACGAGGATCGGACATAAAAGATAGCGGTCAGATTTTTCCAGGTCACGGTGGCGTTCTCGATCGCGTGGACAGTATTTTCCTGACCGCCCCGGTGTTCTACATCACGGTCGTGCACGCCGGTATCTGACAAAAGTGAAAAGAGTTTGTATCCCGACACCATACCAAGGTATGTTTCTTACATAGCGTTATGGTCAAAGTAATCAGCATTCTCGGTTCCACAGGATCCATCGGGCAATCCACCCTTAAGGTGGTTCGGGCCTTTCCCGATCGATTCAAAGTGAAATTGCTGGCGGCGAACCGCCAGAGAGAGAAACTCCTTCAACAGGCCATGGAGTTTGAGCCTGACTGGGTGTACATCACGCGCGACTTCGATGCAATCTGGCTGAAGAACCAAATTGGCTCCAAAAAGATCCGGGTCATCCAAGGACCTGACCAATTGGACCGGGTGGTGCGACGACTACGCGTGGACGTCACCGTGGCCGCCATAGTCGGGGCAGCAGGGTTACGCCCAGCAATGGCTGCCATGGAGGCTGGATCTAACCTTGCCTTAGCGAACAAGGAAGCCATGGTGGTTGCAGGTCGCCTGATGAATCAATTGGCTCAAGAAAAGGACGTCGCGATCATTCCTGTGGACTCAGAACACAACGCGATCCACCAATGCTTGCGTGGAGCGGACCACCATGAAGTGAAGCGCCTCATACTGACGGCGTCTGGCGGGCCATTTCGCGAATTTGAAGGTGATTTCAGTGCCATTACCCCACAGCAAGCGCTGAAACATCCCACATGGGACATGGGTAGAAAAATATCGATCGACTCAGCGACCTTAATGAACAAGGGTCTCGAGGTCATTGAGGCCCACTACCTATTCGGATTCTCGCCCAATCAAATTGACATCGTCATCCATCCCCAATCGATCGTTCACTCCATGGTGGAATACATTGACAATTCATACATCTGTCAATTGGGGGCCACCGACATGGTGCATCCCATCCAGTACGCATTGACGTACCCTGAGAGAACACGCAATCCCTTTCCTTCATTTGACATAACCAAAGGTGCTCACTTGGATTTCTACAAGGTCGACAGATCCAAGTTCCCCTGTTCCCAGTTAGCCTATGATGCCTTGCTCATGGCCGGCAATGCGCCCGCAGTTCTGAATGCCGCCAATGAAATTGCCGTTGAAGCCTTCCTGGAAGAACGCATCAAGTTTACCGATATTCATCGCGTCAACGCCGCCAGCCTCGAAAAGATGGCACACCGCAAGGCACAGACCCTCGATGAACTGATCGCATTGGATGAGGCGTCGAGACGCTACGCCTCAAACATGGTCCAAAAACTGGGATAAACAAAGAAAAAAGCCACCTCGAACTCAAGGTGGCTAAATGCTAATCCCAGTTAGCAGTCGCCCAGAGAATGGTACGGACGTAGGGATTCGAACCCCAGACCTTCTGGTTCGTAGCCAGATGCTCTATCCAACTGAGCTACGTCCGCATAAACTCCAGAACGGCCAAAAGAATACCGGTTTTCGGCCATCAAGTCAAAGGTTTTTTGTTCCGCGAGCGGCAACGATAAATGTCTTGTATGATATGCAACAAGCTCAAAAAAAAGACGTTATCCTTTCGTGAGGCGTCAACATGCCGCAATGCGCTCAGGGTTTACGGGTTTCCAGCCGATGAGGGTCCAGAAGGGAAATGAAAACAGCTACCGATCAACTATTTCTGGAACGCGCATTACATGAGGCGAAACGCTATGGCGGTGACACCTGGGTATTTCTGCGCGAATGGGTCCAAAACAGTCGCGACGCAGGTGCCGGTGAAGTCGCGTTGCGCGCGGCTGTGGATATGGACTCTGAATGGGTGGAATGCATGGATGACGGCGTGGGTATGTCCGACGCCGAGATGCGCCAGTATCTTTTCCGTCTGTATGCGTCCAGCAAAGAACAAGATGCCCAATCCATCGGTTTCTTTGGTGTTGGCTTCTGGTCGATTTTGTTGTTTGAGCCGAGCTGGATCTTAATTGAGAGTTGCAAGGGCGATCAGGCAACCGCCTATCGACTCGATTGTGAAACATTTGAAATAGAGTCCGTGGAGCCATCCCTGTCCTCTCACGGATTTCGTGTCAAGCTACATCGGCGCCGTCGCTTTGCCCGGAGTCGAGATCTGATTGACGAGCTCTCCGTCGCTTTGATTCGATTTGCGGGCCCTATTCGGCCCCTGCCACCCCAGCTTTCACTCAGATTGACAGTCAACGGATTCCCTGTCAATCAACCGCTTAAGCAACCTCAGTTTTTAGCCACCTCACTAGTTTTGGAAGGTGCCAGAGGCTATGTAGGTTTCGGAACACGGCCCTGGGTAAGGCTCTACAAAGGCGGCATCTTGTTGCGCGAGTTAACCGATCTCCACGAACTATTACCAAGGCGTGGGCGCAAGTATGCGCCCAAGGCTCCTGGCGTTTATGCACAAGTCGCAGTGGATGATGACAACCTGACCGTGTTAATGGACCGCAAGAGTGTGTTTGAAGACGATCACCTTGTTAGTGTTTGCGAAGCGTGCGAAGGCACATTGGTTCAATTGGAAAAACAGCTCATTCGTTCCCTTTTCCCACTTAACTGGACCAATCGTAGGTTGCGTATTTGGGATCATCTCCCCAAGAAGATACTGGTCGTCAGCATTGCATTGATGGTCATGCTCATGCTTATCGTTGCTCTTTGGCCTGCCAAGGCACCCTACCCCCCTCGACCAGAACTGCATTCCTCGAGCCTGGACACGGTTTTCGATCATTGGCAGCAATCCACCATTGACCAGGCTGGTCGTCCATCGTCATGGCAATATCAGTCGTCAGCCCCAACCGGTCGCCTTGTTGTGGGCCACCTTACAGATTTTGACCCGATGTTTGGACTTCAACCACCCGCAAAAAGAGCCATAGCGCCCTATCCCCAACTGCCCGGTGCGGCCGAACCGTTGAGACTTACCTTAGGTGTTTCTGGTCAAAACGCGCCAACGCTTTTACCCGTTCCGTCAGGCATGGGTGTGGTTGCAGGCTCTGTAACCTTTGAGGGTCGGCCGGTGCATGAACTTGGCGTGACCGCCGAAGGCATGCCACTTGTGGACCTGGAGCCCGTCAAGGCTGGAACACTCACCTATGAGATCACTCAGGCCACCGTGGAACCAATCGTCGACAGTCGTTACCTCGAAACAACCGAGTTCCCCCCTCAAATAGCTGCGCAGTTGGACGAACTATCGAGACTTACCCCGGCTGAACGCGTTGAGGGTGTCAAACGGCTCACCTATTTGCACCTCGAATTTGCTCAAGACGAACAAAGTGCTCAACAATTTATCAGTTCTGACTTGGAATGGGTCAGCAAGACGTTGCAGATAGGCAAGGGTGATTGCGATGTCATGAACGGCTTAGCTGTACTTATGTTGCGTGCCGTAGATATCCCGGCATTTGTGACCGTAGGGTTGCCCGAGGACGACGGCGATATGGGTGCACTGCATGCATGGACACAGTTTCACGACGGGACATGGCAGATGGTCGATTTTTCTCATGGTCGATCGCAATCTACAAACGGACCATCCCCGACGCCAGCCTTGGGACAGCAATCGGCACCACTAACCTGGGCATGGCAAATACCCGTTGGCATCCTGATCATTGGAGGTGCGGTGTGGTTATGGCGAAAGCGCTCTCGACGCAATTCGGAGCTCCCCGATCAAGCCGGAGAATTACTAGCCCAAATTATTGAGGACGAGTCATCGAAGGAATCTGAGCTTGGGAAACTGGCTCATTACGTCCCTGCGTTGCGAACGATTCATGGCGGTAAGCTCAGTCTACGCGAGATCGAGAAATTAGCCTTGAGGCACACACCCATCCTTGCAGACGCAAAAGACCCACGACTTTCGGTCCTCCACCCGTCGACAACCATCCTCGATCGAACCTGTCCATTTGTCGCCAAACTCATGCCCATTCTGCCCAGCATGCTAACGCTTGACCAGTTGGAGCGTTTTCAAGGTGCGGGTCCAATACCGGACGTACTCAAGCCTGTAGGCGACGCAATTCAAAGACATGACAAGAGCTCGAAACTGGTCGTGCTCGATCACATTCGATCCTCGACGGAGGCGCGAATCCGCTTCCTGGATGGTTGGCAACAATATCTCGCCATCCCAGCCCGAGCGGAATGGTTGCTTCGTGCCATCGACCATCATGCACATGAGCCCTTGAAAGCGACGATTTCAGCGGCCGTCGAACTCCTATCTCGTCAAGTGACTTATCGCGGTGCCATGGACGCCATCATGGCAGATGTCGTAAAGGAACAGCTGGCATGAACATCCTCGACATTGATTTGGATGCAGCGCTGAACAAGATCTCCCAACGGCAGACCCTGAACCAGGTCCATTACTTGGTCCAACTGGTTCGTGATGCGTTGACCCGTGCACCCTCATTGATACGCATCGAACAGAATGAAGATCAACTGCTCGTCTATCACGATGGGGCGGCAATGGGTGATGATGAGTGGCTTCTCTTGCATGCAACCACGAAGAGCCACGAACCCTCAAAACGCACACAGGCACTCAGTGAATTGGAAGATCGCATGGGTGTGGCGTTATTGAGTATGTGTCTTAGCGAAAATCCCGCCAAGATTCAGAGCGGCAACTTCATCATGCACGCCCGTGATGGTGTACCTTCGTTTTCATCACTGAGCTCAGCCTATGCTGGTTTTGAGTTGAACTTGACGCGGCCTGCCAAGTGGGCCTCCGAGGAACGAGAGGAACTAGTCTATTTTTGCAGCCGAAGTGATGTTCCAATCTACTTGAATGGCACGACCCTGGACCCCAGCCAGGATGATGTAGCTTGCATCCTTGGAGCGACTCAAACCGATGAATCTGGTGCCGTTGACACAGGATTACTATCAGAAGGTACGGTAAGTCGCACATCCTATTTCAAACAGGGAATCCGGTTTGGTGTCAAATACGGCCAGAGTTCCGATGGGAGTATCACAGCCAGTACATGGAATTCCCACTATTTGTCCTTTGAGCCTCACTTCAGTCATTCAATCAAAACAGGTGACCATGCGATTGGATCGCTTGTCGGTCACCTCTACCGCAACATTCCCGACTATTACGACGATCTAGCCATCGACGAACAAGAGCGCGTTCGCAATCTTCTGATTCGATTTCGGATTCCAGCCTGGGAAAAGATATTCGGGAAACTAAAACTGTTTGACATGGGGACACAACCCAGACAATTGAGCCTCAAAGACTTGCGGCGTCTTCAAAAAAACTTTGGTTACTTACCCTTTCAATCCCATGACCATGCCATTCTCGACTTGCCAACCCTCAATCGCGACGAAATCGCATTCCTTCGCCGTTTGGGATTCAACTTGAGAGACGTTCCGGCACGCGCCCATCCACTACGACCCAATCGCCGTGACCGCACTTGTTGGGTTTCGCAATTGGAACAAGCAGGTATTTACACGGTTGAAGAACTGGCTGCGATTGCCGAGCGTCTCGAAACAAAACCCATTTGACGCATGCCTGTCTTTTTGGTATGCTCCACCCCTTGTGAATTGATGCGGAGGATCTGCAAATGCAAGTATTACTCAGAGAACCAGTTGCAAAGTTGGGTGTACGTGGCCAGGTGGTACGTGTTAAACCGGGGTATGCCCGAAATTTTCTGTTTCCCAAGCGGCTCGCCGTAGCGGTCACCGATGGTAACAAGCGTCAACTTGAGATTGAAAAACGCAATTACGAGCGGAAACTTCTGGCTGAAAAAGGCATTGCTGAAGAAGCCAAAGCAAAACTGGATGAGCTGAGCCTAACGATTGAAAAACGAAGTGGTGAGTCCGGTGTACTGTTTGGTTCTGTGACCACTCAAGAAGTAGCGGCACAGCTCCTGAACAACGGATATGAAATTGATCGTAGAAAGATCTCGTTGCCACACATCAAACAACTGGGTGAGTACGAGGTACACATCAAACTTCATACTGATGTGACCGCTGAAATAAAATTGACCGTGATTCCCCGAACCTAAAAAGGAATCGACCGAATCCAACGAAGGCCCTCCTCTGGTGGGCCTTTTTTTTTATTCGCAGATCTCGCAAAATCCGGCGCCATCCACCTCGACAGGGCGATCACGGTCCGCATCCACAACACACAAAAAACCCAGGGGTTCAGGTCCGTGCGGATTGAGAAACTGGTGGGGGTCATCAGGGCCTACGTAAATGACGTCGCCCGGAGCCACGGGCAGGTAACGGCAACCAATGCGCACTTCGCCCTCACCTCGAGTGACGTAGACGACATGTTCATGACGATGATGTTCGTAGGTGGAGTAACCGCCCGGATCGATTTCAAAATAGCGCAGATGGAACTTCGTATTTTCACCGCGCTTACCAACTAGTTCACGGCGGGTCATGCCTTGATAATTCTCTGAATCTTTCTTGTAGGGTTCAACGGGAATGTACTTCCAGTCCCCATTTGAAAGGCTTCTGAAGATCTTACTGGCAGTACCGAACATCTTCTCAGGGGCAATCATGTCCTTATCCATCTGTGCTCCTTATGCGCCTCGTACGGCTCGTCGGAAAAGTGCGGCTGCACTGCGCAAATCAGTCGCCGCCCGCATGAGACCACCGCCAATCAAGTGTATCAGATCGTCCCCATATTCGCGGCTCATTTCGCCAATTCGGTCCAGAGTCATTCCTCCTGCAGGTACAGGGAACGAGGGTTTATAGGCGCCATAGGGCTCGCGTAGAGCGGCATTGATGGCATGACACGTATGGGTATCGAACACAAAACGACCACCCACATTTGGGTAAATCGATGCGTCCGCCCCTAATGACCGAAACAGTTGTCCCAAGACCACTCCGGCGGTCATACCGTGGTCGGGTGCGCTGAACATCCCTCCTGCTAATGAGGGATGTGCGAGCACTGCAAAGTCCCCTCGCCTTGCAATTTCTGCCATCATGTCCCATCCAACCAACCAAGGACACACCATGACGATTTTGATTCCCTGGCTTAAGCAAAGTTCGTAGTCGCGTTCGAATCGAGTTATGGGTGGCATGAAGTTGGGTGCGTAAAGCGCGTGGCGATTCGTGGTGTCGTTGGCGCGAATGACTGCCTGCTGTACTTTCGGTACTCGTTCGGCGAACGGCGCATATCGCTGATTGGCAAGACCGTGATCGTCTTTGATGATGTCCATGCCGCCACAAGCCAAATCGAAAGCCATGGTTGCAAACTCATCCGAAGTTCGTCCCATGGGTTTTAGGGCAGTACACACCAGCGCACCTTGATGTACTTCTGTTAACTTGCGCATCCCATCGATGCCAAAACTTGGACCCGGGAACACACCATCCAAACCCTCGATTTGGGTAATCAAGAAACCCCGTTTCATGGAGATGTTGCCAAACAACAAGTTCAAGAGCTGAGCAGCTTCGCCTCCTGTCGTGTCCAGACTGTAGGAAATCACCGCATGAGCACGGTTCTCGTCAACATCATTGATTTGTTCAATTCGCCCTACGACCTGTGTCAAGAGTATATCTGGCACCTGATCCAGGGGCAGTTCGGCAGTTTGTTCTAATGCAATTCCTTGCGCAATTTGACGGGCGTCATCGCCAGGTCCCAGAGACAAACAGAAATGAACCTTGAGCCGGGTTTCCATTAAGTCAATGGCCGCATAAAGGGAGCCAACAGTCCCTTCTGACGCCTGGGTAGTGCAAATGCGGCATGATGAATGCCTGGGTCATAGTATTTGGTCTCAAGCTGTAGCTGATCCCAGCGCTCTTGCTGGAAATCATTGAGTGGATGCGCATTCTTGGAAGCAAATGAAAAACTCCACAACCCGCCCGGATAAGTGACGTTGTGGTAGTTATAAAAATTGACGGAGGGGAATACACCAGCAAGAATCTCGGCCAATGCCACTTGCCAATCGGGTTCATAATAAGGAGATTCGCCCTGCGAGACGACGATTCCGTTTTCATTCAGCACACGACGCACGTCCTCGTAAAACTCTGTCCCAAAGAGCGGAGCAGCAGGACCGATGGGGTCCGTGGAATCGACAATGATCACGTCGAAGCGTTGATCGGTGTTCTTCACGAAAGCAACGCCATCCTCAATACGTACCGTGACTCTCGGGTCATCCAACGCACTAGCTGTACTGGGTAAGAATTCTTTGGACACCTCAACCACCAGTGCATCGATTTCCACCAATACGGCTTGCTCAACCGATGGATGGCGCACGACTTCGCGTATGGTGCCTCCATCACCGCCGCCAATCACCAATACTCGCTTGGGGTTGGGATGGCAGAATAACGGAACATGGGCAATCATTTCATGGTAGACGTGTTCGTCGCGTTCCGATAGCATCACCAGCCCATCGATGAACATCATGCGACCATGGCCATAGGTGTCGACTATGTCCACCTGTTGGAAATCGCTCTTACCTGTGAACAGCGATTTCTTGACGCGAAATCGCTGTCCTAATACGCCCTTATGAACTTCCTCAATCCAGCATTGTGTCAACGAGTCAGGCACTTGCATCGGAACTCCTGGTCATAGTATTGCTTGTTTATCGGCGTGAAAGTCGCAACCCACTTCGCACCGAGGCGAACTGCACGCGATAGCCGCACGATAGTGAATGCTCCACGCGATGACTGACAGATTCACATTGTCTCAACAGGCAGCTTCCATCCTCGCGTTCGAACAACATGACCAGACAGTGCTCAGGTCGAAATATATCCAATACCTTGTCAACGAGATTGGTAATGTCGCCTTCCAAATAGAAATTCGTTTCAAAGCTGGCATAGGAGCAATGGGGTTGAGGTGTCACGTGGACGGTGTAATAAAGATCGTTGCGAATGGCGTTCAGCGAGTATCCGTAAGGTTCAAAAACAAAACCGTCGGTTTCAAAGCCGTCGAACACCGAAGTCAGCCCCGATTTTTGGCCCACGGTGGCTGCATCAACATCATCCTGGGCATAAAACACACGCGAATCATCGGGCGACAGGCCATGCATCAATATTTCAAGTGTTGTGTCTCTTGGGTGGGGCTTGTAGGTCGACAGCATGTGGTAGAGACGAATGTGGTGGCCATCAGGATCACCAAAAAAGTATGCCTCTCCGGGCATTAACTTGTTCAACAGCGCAACGTCTGCTTCAAAATCTGTCGGTTGATCTTCGGGGAGTTGTTCATTCTTGCGTTCATAAATAAACAATTCTACATCTTGGAGTTTGATGAAGCTAAACACATGTTGCACCGCGCGAATCAGCGTCGTTTGTCCGCACGTAATCATGATCACACGATGGTCATACACGAACAGCGAGGATTCTGATAACAGATAGGCATCGCAGTCGTCGTTTGCGATCACCGAAAGAACATGTGCGCCCGCCGATGCAACCACTTGTTTCCATTGGGCTCCAAATTGTCTTAAGGATGGATGACCTTGCCTGACAACCAATTCAAATTTCTTTTCCGAGCCCTCAAAAAACAATGTCTTAAGCACCCCCACCAAGGCTTAGCGCCCCTGCGCGACAGCGCACCATTATAGAGGATTGGCGACCGATTTCAATCACAACAAGTCAAACACTTCAATGCTCATGTGCCAGGAAAAGACTGGGAATGGCATTTGGTCCGTCGGAACTAGGCTTCAACATGACAGTACGGCTTGAAAACTCCTCTTTCTTGAGTTGGTCACCCAAGTTCCATTCTAATTTACGCACGCTTTCATTTCGAGATTGGGGAATGGAGATCAGTCGCACGTGATCGCCTGAGTTTTCCAGAACAACCGCCACAAAAGAAGCATCGATCGCTGTCAAGGTCGTCACCGGGATGATATTGAAAGCTTTTGAAATCACCATGACAAAAGCCTTGTCCACGGTGGGGTCATTGGAAGCAAGTAGCATTTGGATGCACTGGTAGAAAGGTCGGGGTTTAGGGCTGAGTTTCCAAGCCTCGGCCACATGATTTACGGCACGCAACAGGCGCGATACGGGCAGCGGAGATTCTTCCTGATTCGCCTTATGTCGCGGGGTCTGATAGGCCAGTACGGTGCGGTAATAAAGGGACCGATTGACAAATCTACTATCGAGTAGCCAGCCGACCGCTCTATGCGGTAACTCAGCGCGAAACTCTTCCAGTCGTTCACTTTGACGAATAGATGGTGGCACCAATTGCTCACCGAGACACTGGAACAAGGCAGCAAGACCAAAATCGATTTGTGCTTGTCGTCCCAGATTGAGGAAACGAGCAATGGCCAAAATCATGATCACGCCGTAAAAGACGCGCCCTTTTGTACGATCATCGACAGGTGAAGCCATCAACGCATGGATGATCTGAGGATACTGCTCATTGACGCGAATCAGATTCAGCAACACTCGATAGCCTACGTTAATCCTCGGTGTTTCTTGATTCTGAATCTGACGATCCATGTCGTTGATGAACATGGCGAGTTTGGCAGCATTGCGAATGGCAAACCGGCGTGCATTTTCTTCGTCCCTTATGCCGGTCATCATGGTTTCCACATTGCTAAGTCTGATGGCCGTAATGTAAGGACTGTGACGCCTTCCCAAGCCCTGCATGATTGCGGCCTCACCGCGTGCCTTGTCGTCCAGAATTGATTCTCGCAAGGCAAACATGGTTTTGATCAGTGTTTTAGGGTCCCAACATTCCTCGTGGAAGATCAAACCACCTATGTCGGCACCTGCAAAAAAATTCGACAAGAACGCGACACTTTCAATCAGACCGGAATCGATGAACACCCTACTGTCTTCAAGAAAGACCTGATGCGCATTCACGTGAATCGAACAGCCTCCCACCATTCGGTATGATTCCTTGATGTAACTGGCTAGCGTTTGGGCTAGGCGCACAAAAATCTGGTTATTGGGTTCAAACAGGTCCGCATTGCGAAACACCTGCTGTACATGAGAGAGAATCGAACGACCAAGCACCTGGATTCGTTCAGCATGAGGGTCTTTCTCTTGAGTAATCATCGCTGACCATCGATCATAGATTTGCAGTGGTTAATCAAATCTCGGTTTCCAAGTAGTTTCTTCGCCATCTTTTCCACGACTCTCTTGGCATCGGGTTGATTGGATTTCCAAAGTACCTCAGCTGCTAATTTTCGATCCTCCAGTTCAGATTTACCTTGGCCAAACGAGCTCTGATCATTGACCATATCTGTGAGGAATTGCAGCCCGGTCTGATCCTTACCCGCCAACTGAATCACCATGGCGCGTTCGTCTGGCTGCAGCGAGACGAACGCTTCCAATTTCATGAACTCTCTCAAGATCTGCATCAACTTGGGCTTCGCTAACTGAGACAGGACACGCCAGGCATAGCGTCTTGATTCATCAAATCGGGGATTCTGATCGCGCCCAACCTTGACGATCAAATCGAGAAAGTCGTGGTTCTGCATCCCTGCGATCATGCGAACCAAGCGAACACGAGTCTGAGGTCCTTTGTGTTTGAGCCAAGATTCAAAAACATTGCGTGTGAGGCGATCGGGAATACGCGCAAATCCGTTCAGCATCACCATGGCCTTTTCATCACTCAATTCCATGCTCAGCCGAATCAAGGGCGTTAGGGTTGCACCACAAGCCATCACCGTTAGTTCGCTGAGAAATATCAAGCGCCATTCCTCGGTTTCCAACTGGAACCGATTGAAGAGGATTTTTACTGCAACACTTGGCAGCAAGTACTCGCAAATACCAAATATGGCATCTTTCAAATTGCGATCGACCGTAAAAAACTTATCGATCAGTTCGTTGAGAAACTGCTCATCAGAGAGACGTTCCTTTAACTTCAATAGGCGTTTGTGCATTTCCCGGGGATCAGATTCCGGCACTTCCTGGGACCAGGCATCCAGATAAGCAAACACCCGGGTCACGGAGGCCAGGTCGTTTTCTGTCAAACATGAATAGACGATGTCTTCAATTACCGCAAAATGACGCTCAAAAATCTCGTTGTCTTTCTCGTCTCGAAGATGGCCCAACATAATGTCGATTGCCTTGTGCCTGACAACGGCATCAATTTCCTTCGTGAGGAAATGCTGTAACTTATGAATGGGCATGTTTTGATAGGCGCTCGCTAACTGGTCATGAAGCTCTAATGCTTGCGAAATCGGAACGCTATCGGCCATTGCCGTCTCCAGATTCCAAGCTGCACGGTAAAACCATTCGTCTTGAGTCTTCTTGATTCGAGCGAGGCTCTGTTCGTCCTCATAAAACGAATCCACATACTCAAAATCTATGAACTGGAAAACGCACTGAAACAGGATGGTTACACAATCCTCTTCTTGATTCTTACGATCGTTGACGTAGCGAAAAAGCCTGATCAGGAATTGCTCTATTTCCTCGCGCGGCATGCCACGAAAGAACATTAGTTTTCGAATGCCATCGCGGTATAGGTTAAAGCAAAAGGCGTTTTCCTTTTGGTCTTCTTCCCAAATGGCTTCATGGATAAACAGCATGCGCATGGATTCCACATGGATGTCCAAGCGCTCATGTTTGCCAAAATATCGATCGAAACGGGAGTACAACTCTAATGTCGCTTGCTTTACCAAGTCGTGCGTTTCTGGATAAGTGCCGATGGTGCGATACGTTTTTCCAAACTGGATAAACAGGTGACGCACCATATCGATCGATTCTTGATCGAAAGCTGTTTGGGCTTCTACCTCAAGATCACCGCGTTCCAGGAACAGTGCCACCTTTTCAAGTTCACTCACTAGTTCGCGTGCAGATTGAAAGCGCTCTTCTTTCTTCTTGGCAAGACACTTCATCACCATGTCGTTCAGGTTTTGAGAAATCTGGGCATCTTGCTCAATCAAGGGTGCTGGTTGTTTATGCAGATGCATGGCGATGGTTTCCACCCAGCGCTCGCCTCTGAATGGAGGTTGACCCAACAACATCTCATAGGTCATGACGCCCAGCGAATAAAGGTCCGATCGTCCATCGATTCCTTCTGCAACAACTTGCTCAGGTGAAGCATAAATGGGCGTACCCATAAAACCTCTCGTTTTGTCTTGCTCATCTCCTCCTTCAACCGTTGGGTCATCGGACTCCTGTCTTGCCAGGATCTTCGCGATACCAAAATCGGTCACCAAGACATGGCGATCCAATGTGACCATAATGTTTTCTGGCTTGATGTCTCTGTGAACCACGCCTTTGTCATGGGCATATGCCAGCGCCTTGCCGACAGCTGACACCCAGGTCAACGTGCGTTTTGCGTCCAACTTCCCTTCGTTCTTAAGGTATTGAGCGATTGAGTGGCCCTGAATGAACTGCATGGTGAAGTAAACAATGCGATCTTCGTAATTGGCCAACAACTCAAGCGGGAAATCCAATTTGTTCTCATACTCGCCTGGCGTCACTTCGCCCACTTCATAAACCGTGGCAATATTGGGATGGTCGAACTGCGCAGCTATTTGCGCTTCAGCCACAAATCTTGAGCTCAATTTGGCATCGCGAGAGAATTTTGGTGACAGAACCTTCATCGCGACTTCGCGATTGAGCGCCAAATCGCGGACCAGAAATACGTCGGCAAAACCACCCTTCCCCAGTTTCCTCACAAACTTGTACTTCTGCTTGCTCAGCAAACCGAGGCCGCGCCCTGTCAAAGCAGGCGCAGATGTCATTACCTCGGTGCCGGTTGTACCTTCAGAGTTTCCGGTCTGCCTCATCGTAGCGTCATGTTCTTGCTCGCGCCGTAACTGGTTAAAGAAGAGCTTGAATTGGTCATCGGCACGTACGACACGCAAGCCCAATCGCAAACCGATTCCGTCGGGGCGCTCAACGACCTGTCGTTCCCTTTCCACGGCGTCTACCTGAAAACGATCGCCATCATCCAGAAACACTAAAATGCGTACCTGATCAAATGCTGGCATTTCCATGGGTACATAAACACCAATACCCCTTTGGCTCACATCGTGAACCTTGCCAACAAACGTGTTTTCGCCAATTCTCAATTTCGCATCCGCCGAATACAAGAATCGCTTGTCGCTGCGGTGTTCCCGCTTGGTGGATTGCCCCTCTGCTGGGGTTTGATGGCCCAGCTGTTCCGTTGCGCCAGTCGTCCTACCCACGCTACGTACCTGTGCGTCTGTTTTCTCTGGGGGCGACTCCATTGCTGCCGCTTGTTGTTTGACCAACCGAACCATGTGTTCAAAAAACGATGCCGGGTTTTGGTTGGCACCCGTAATTTGCAAGCCCAAGCGCGCAAATTGTTGCGGGCCAATGGTCACATCACTGCGGTTGGCAACGTGTACCTGAAAGGCATAGTCCCTAGGTGCCCGAATTGAAAACAGCAAGACCAACTGATCGACCACAGGAAGGTGCGGTGTCGTCAAGACACAAAAACCACGGGTACTGAAGTCCGCAGTCTTCGCTGCGAGCGTCCGGTCACCCACCTGGATTTCTAGGTCGTGCGTGAGATCGTAACGCTTGCGCGCCCTTTTCTCGGTAGCTCCGGCCGGTTCATATCCCAAAATTTACGATACCTTTTTGGCAAATTGATGTGCATTATTCTAACCCGAGAAGTGGTGAACGACACTACGAATCCTCGCGCCCCCAACTACAGGAGCACGCGATTCAGATTCTCTTGATGGCTGTGGGCTATGGGCTCATTGTGCCGAATGGCCTCCATCACCTGAAGCACTTCTTGCAGCGCATACTGTCGCACGGTGAAATCCGCACGAAAACGCGATACGCCTCGTTCCTGAAACCAATGGCGTTCTCCGCTCCAGCTCAATGGCTGCTCACCAATGACGGTACTGCGACACCGATCGTGGTGAATGTGGAATCGATCGCCATGATCGTTTTCGACAGTCAGTGTCTCATGGCCGCAGACTTTGGCACCTGGGCACCCTCCATAAAGGGCAGCCAGCGAACATGCCTCTGCTACAAACAACGGGGTATCCGTATAGACAATCGCTTCAAAGCCCACATCCATAGCACTGCACAAGAGGTCTTCCATGTTGGCTTTATCATCTTCCAGCGACAACGTGAAATGTCCATTGACCCCCATCCTCATGATGGCTTGTACGGCCCAGGGGTTGATGTGGTACAGGCTAAAATCAGCATGTATGGACTTCGTTTTCACGCCCCAGCGCTTGAGCATCGCCAAGTGGCCGGGATTGGAGACCACCCAATCCATTTCGAGATCTCCAAAGGATTTGATCCGTTGGTTTAGTACACGGACATCCCATTTGCGCATCACTGGAGGAAGCACCCAACGCAGAGGCACCTTAGAATCCCGAAGAACAGCCCAAGCCGAGCGCCATGCGGGCGTGGACCACGTAGAACGCAGCACAATATCCAAACTCCAATTGCGCGAAAGAGCTTCCGGCAAAAGCGCCTGGGCAAGATCCAATTGATCCACACGAACGATGTAGCTTGGATGAGTCTGGGTCTTAAAGGGTTTGCGTTCGAATGTCACTTCGTCCAAGTGCACTTCGATCGCCTCCTGATGTTTCGTCGCTAGTTCGGCAAGCATCTTGCGACGTACTTCTTTGACGATTTTCATGGGTACAAAACCAAAGCCAACAGGTCCCTCGAACGTACCCGATCGAAAAGGCGAATCGCCAAACCGGTGCAACACATCTTCCAGCGATAAGGTATTTTCGGATGGCTCTAAAGGTAGAACCGTCCGAACGCACGCTCGGTTTGACTTCATTTCAATGGTTAGCTGGTCCTTTTCTATGGTCGCCCGAGTATCTACGGTGCCAAAAATTGGCGCAACGCCACGAATCATCGGTTGGTCCACGCTGTATTTTTGAGACACGTCTTGAGAATGGGTCCACATCACAAGTGTCCCGTGCGGGTGGTTCTCAGCGAGTTTCACGCGCACGCCTTTGCCTGGACGCATCGAATCCCCTGACGACACGCGATAGTTCTTGAAGGATCGAAGATGCTCTTGTCGATTGGGATAAACAAGTCTCAATCCGTCGTAACGCTGCAAGCCAGAGGTTTCAAGCGTAAACCAGCCATCAGCACCTATGGTTCCGAGATACACCCCTTGAGTACCTGGACTAAAGGTATCCACAGGGGCATCGCCAAACTGGCCACGTAGGTAAAAGGCTTTAGTGGGCTGACGGGCAAACGCAAGTTTCAGATCGTTCTCCAGATCGGTGTCCTTGCCAGCCAACCGTTGTCGGTACGCCGACACAGCAGCGTGCACGTAAGCCGGTCCCTTTCGTCGACCTTCAATCTTGAGACTGTCGACGCCGGACTCCACCAGCGGCTCAACAAGTTCGAGGGTCATCATATCTTTCATGCTAAAGAGGTAATTTAGATACGAGCCCTTCTCAGCTTCCTTGGGGAAATGTCTTTCGTTGTGAATGCGATACCCCTTTCGACAGGTGTAGGCACACTCGCCACGATTACCAGATCGACCTCCTACCGATCCAGAGAAAAAACACAGACCCGAGTACGTATAACACATGGCGCCATGGCAGAACACTTCAAGTTCGATCACATTCGATGGAAATCGGTCGCGGATGTCTCGAATCTCCTCTATGGTCAACTCCCGAGCCAAAACCACACGCTGAATTCCCCTATCGACGCAGAACTGAACACCGTCTAAATTGTGAATGGCCAACTGCGTTGAGGCATGCCGCCTCAGGTGGGGGTAATACCGCAAAATGAGGTCGCCCAATCCCAAATCCTGAAAGATGACTCCGTCGATACCGGCTGACACCGCCAAATCCAAAGACTTCATCAAAGAACGCATCTCGGCTGTTTTTACGATCGTGTTTAACGTCAAATAGACGCTCGTACCCACGGCATGAGCCCTAGGAACATGAAAAGCCAGTTCCTCTGACGTGAAGTTGATCGCATTACCGCGAGCGTTGAATTCCCTTAATCCCAAATAGACGGCATCGGCTCCAGCTTGCAGGGCAGCCTCAAACGATTCGGGTGATCCAGCAGGAGCGAGGACTTCTACATGCGGCACAAAAACCTCCCAAAGCGATCATAAATCACAAAGACCGAGGCGAAAAGACTGTCAACAGCAGGGTCTGTTGCGTTAGCATGATTACAAGATGCCCCATGTTCATTTCACGCCCCATTTGCGTCGGCATTTGCAGTGCAACGACCTCGTGACATCAGCGTATTCTTTGGATGCCGTCCTCAAGCATTGCTTTCAATCCATCCCAGCATTGAAACACTACATCATGGACGACAATGGTCACATACGCCAGCATATTGCTGTGTTCATTGACGGGTCTTTGGTGAAGAGTCGCACCAATCTGAAGGTTGCGCTTAACCACGATAGTGAAATTTACATCATGCAGGCATTGTCGGGAGGTTGATATGGCTCAACTTTTGGTATCGACGCGAAAAGGGCTGTTCGAAATTAGCCAACGGGGTTCTGAGTTCAAGATCGATGCGGTCCATTTTTTGGGAGATCCGGTCACCCTCACATTATGGGACCCAACTCGAGAAACATTATTTGCAGCGTTGAATCTGGGGCATTTCGGCGTGAAGTTCCGCAGAAAACAGCGTGCCGGTGCGTGGGAGGACCTGGATCCGCCCAGCTTGGCCGAGGTCCCTTCAACTGAAGACCCAACGCCCAGTGTTCAGCAGATATGGTCTTTAACCATGGACCCCAAAGGAACGCTTTGGGCCGGAACCATACCTGCAGCCTTATTTAGATCCGAAGATCAGGGTGCCACTTGGACATTGAATCAGGCCTTATGGCAAGAACCGACACGAACCGCTTGGTTTGGGGGAGGATACGACCAGGCGGGTATTCACACGTTGTTGGTACACCCGAACGATCCTGACCAATTGACCGTAGGTATTTCCTGTGGCGGCGTTTGGCATTCAGCCGATGGCGGACAGTCCTTCCATCCCCGATGTCAAGGGTTACGCGCCGAATACATGCCCCCTGAAAAGCAGTCCGCCCCAGAAGCTCAAGACCCGCATATGATTGCTCAATGCCAAGCGGATCCGGCAACTTTGTGGATGCAGCACCACAATGGGATTTTCGTCACACGAGATTATGCGGTCACATGGCGTGAAATACGCGATGTGGCTCCGTCCGTTTTCGGTTTTGCAGTCGCCGTTCATCCCGACGATCCGAACACCGCTTGGTTTGTTCCGGCAGTTAAGGATGAATGCCGCGTGCCGCGTGACGCTCGAGTGGTGGTCAATCGCACGCGCGACGGAGGGAAGTCTTTTGAAACACTGACAAACGGTCTGCCTTCGTCCGAGGCATACGACCTGGTTTATCGACACGCCTTGGCCATTCATGCCGACGGTGATCAACTGGCATTTGGCAGCACCACAGGAGGTTTGTGGATCACGCACAACCAGGGAGATTCATGGCGAATGATCCCGATGCGGCTTCCGCCAATCTATGCCGTCGCCTTCAAGTAGTTCAGGGTTCAAGCACCTGCTGATCGTCATCGACCACTGCCGGCGTTGCACGAAGTTGATAAATTCGGCGGTCATCGGCCCGAACAATTTCAACGGATATTCCAGCCAAATCTATCTGTGTTCCCACATCAGGAATACGACCCAACGTGGTAAAGATGTGACCCCCGATTGTGTCCACGTCGTCGTTGCTCAACTCCACGTGAAAAAGCTGTTCGAAATCATCTACATGAATACGACCATCTAACAGATAGGACCCGTCGCCTTGCTGGATGATTTCGTCACTATCCGGCGTCTCATGTTCGTCATGGATCTCACCCACGATCTCTTCAATGACATCCTCCAGCGTGATGAGTCCCGACGTTCCGTGGTAGGGGTCCAAAACGACAGCCATTTGAATCCGAGTCCGGAGCATCTCTTCTAGCAGATCCGCGACACTTAGATCTTCTTGAACATAAAGGATAGGCATGACCAATTGGGCAACCGTTTCCTCTTCATGATTCACCAGATCTTTAAGGCGAATGATGCCTTCGATTGAGTCTATGTCGGTGCTGTACACCGGGAGTCGCGAAAAACTGCAGGCTTTGAAGGTATCTAGAACATCCGCACGGTCCATAGTGATGGGCACGCAGCGCATGTCTGTTCGCGGTGTCATAATTTCGCGAGCCACCGTTTCATCAATGTTCAGAATGTTCTGCACCAGGGCGCGCTGTTTTTCTTCGATCCAGCCTTCTTCGGTGCCTGCCTCGATATATGCGTTGATCTCTTCTGGCGTTTCCTCTTCATCGTCAGACCGCTTTTCTTCATAGCGCTCTCCGATTTCCGCAAGGAAATGGGTCAGGTTGGCGAACAATGCAAAGGGAACAAAAAACCATCGAATCAGCGGATATAGCCTCACCAAGAAGGCTTCCGTGTGATGGCGCGCCAAATAGTTTGGCAACACCACATCGGCAAAAATCGCATATGTCGCCAACAGAGCTACTGTGGCTAATGAAATCCCAAAAGAAAGAAACACCACTGAAGCCACTGCCACGAGGCACACGGCATCCAGCATTTGCATGGAACTTTCCAAACGATGAGGCTGGGATAGTGCTTTCGCTAATATTGGTTTTTCGACGCGCATGCGTTCAGCAAGCGCTTTACGGTAGATATCACCAATCCCCAAATAGCCAGTGCGGACTAGATTGTTCAAAAGACGTATCACAATCAGCAGGCTCAAAATCACCCAAACCGCGTTGCCTAATTCACGAATCATGAACGGTCCTCAAAAAAAGAGCCCAATTTTTGTCTGATCCTTGATTGCTCTGCAACCATTTCTCCTTGATCCGTTTCATGGTCAAAACCAAGTAAGTGCAGCACGCCATGAAGTACCAAAAAACGCAATTCCACGGCCAAGCTTTGGCCCAATTCGGCAGCTTGTTGTTTGGCTCGGTTCACGTTTACGACCACATCGCCCAAATGGTTCCACTCCGGATGGGGGTGTTGAGGAAACGAAAGTACGTCGGTGGGCCTATCCTTGTTTCGATAGTCGCGATTGAGTGTCTGAATACGGGCATCATTGGTAAAAACCAGACTGCATTCGGCTTGGCCCAACCCCAGTTCCAAAGCCAGCTCATCGAGGAATCGCGTCAAGTCAAACGACGGAGGTTCCGCCTCGTCTGCTTCCCACAAAACATCCCATTGAACCGATTGACTCGCCATATCACCGCAATGTGTTCTTTAACAACGACTGACATCATAACAGAATCGCCCACATTTCGAGTACCCGGAAGCCAGGATCGACCCGTGGATGTTGCGACCCAATCTCTTAGGTCACTGACGACAGAGTCCAAACTATAATGAGTGTCATGTCACTCGCACTCTTGTTCTTACTGCAGCAGATCCAGCCAAAGTCACAATGGCAGGTGCCCTTTTTCCCGGTGCAACAGGCCGCAATTAATGACGAAAACAAGATGTTCTTTGCCACAGGAAGCGAATTGTACCTCTATGATTTCGCGGGCGAGTTGATTGAGCGGAGAGCCGTTGAAACAGTCCCTGAATGGGCTTTCAGCACTCAATTGCAGCAGTTTTGCTTGGTAGACCGACATCGATTGATATGTTTTGACCAGAACTTACAAATGGTATGGTCAAGGCAAATAGAACCTTTGATTGAACAGCCTTTCAGATTTAGAAGCCGGATTGCGCTGCCCTTTAAGCGAAGTATCACGCTCATGAACCCAGCCGATGGCCAAATCGATCGCGCCTTGTTTTTAGAAGGGGGTATCGAAAAGGTCCATACATTGGGATCGTTGATGCTCGTCTCTGGCTTAGATGGCCAAAACCGATTTTGGGATGAGGCATTGACACCTTGGCACATCGCCGCACAAGATCGACTGGAGGCGTCCAGCATCGTCTTCATTGAGCGCGGGCCCGATCAATCCATTGCAGTCGCCTATGCCAACCGATCCATCCAACTCATTCGACCAAATTGGAAGAGCATGTGGCAACGCCAATTTGTCGTTGATGTGGCTCTAAGACCGGTTTGGCTCGGATCAGCCCATAAACCGGTACTGGCCGTCGCTACCCATGCCCGAGATGTTCGTTTCTACAATATCAAGGGTCGAGAGCTCTGGCGGGTGAACCTGTCGGACCGCCCCTCATCGATGGTGCTGATGAATCCCCACACGCTGGCGGTGACACACCAGGAACTCAGCGATGTGGTTTGGATCTTACCGGAGGCGCAGCAAACACACAGGGTGAAACGCGACACGCATCTCACCCATGTGTTGCAAAATCAAGGACATGTGATATTTATTGGTTACGACGGAATCATAAGCAGTTATGAAAAAGTACTACACGACAGCCCCGAGGTGACACCTTGAGCAAAGCCACAATGATTGCTGTAATTGGCGGCGCCTGTGCCGGATCTGAGTTTGCGGGTAAACTTGCGGAAGCGGGGCACGAGGTTTTTGTTTTCGAACAAAACCAACTGCCGTACGGAAAAATTGAAGACGGACTGCCACGCTGGCATGAGAAGCTTCAACGTCGTGAGATGGACCTGATTGACCAGCGCCTGGACCGGGAAGGCGTCCACTTCATCCCTAATTGCCGGTTGGGTGAGGACTTGACGATTGAACAACTTCGTCGTGAGTGGGGCTTTCCGATCGTCGTCATGGCCAACGGCGCATGGAAAGATCGAGGCGTGCGCCTGGAGGGTCTTGATCAGGTGAAAGACCAGAGTTTCTTGTATCAGAACCCGTTCGTGTATTGGTTCAATCACTATCAAGACGCCAATTATTCCGGCCCGACCTACACGATCAAGCCGGGTACTGTCATCTTCGGTGGAGGACTTGCATCTATCGATGTCGCGAAGATTTGTCAATTTGAACTCGCTCTCCAGAAACTTCGCGATCACGGCATTGACGAAAACGTGGTGCAACTGGAACATTACGGTTTGGCAAAGACGGCCGAGAAACACAATTTATCACCGGAAATCTTTGATTTCGAGCCAGCCGTCATCGTATATCGAAGGCGCATCGAAGACATGCCTTTGGTACCTTTGGACGACGACGCTGACGAAGCCCGTCTTGAGAAAGCAAAAATGGTCCGAAAAAAGATCATCGCCAATGCCACTGATCGTTACGGCTTTAGAGTCTTACCCTTGCACGTGCCAAAACGCTTGATCACGGAACAGGGATCTGTGACAGGGGTAGAGCTCCAACAGACGAAAATCGAAAATGGGCGTGTCATCCTCCAGGGCGAAACGTATGTCCAGCCCACTTCATGTGTCATCAGTTCCATCGGTAGTATTCCAGAACCCATTGACGGTGTGAACATGGTTGGGGAGCTCTATGACACATCAGACAAAACTACAGGTGCCTTGAACCAAATAGAGGGTGTCTACTGTGCTGGAAATGCCATTACCGGCAAGGGGAACATCAAGGCCTCGCTGAAAAGTGCCCAGAATTTGGCAGGACTCACCCTTGCGGGTTTAGAAAATACAGATGCTGCACACCAGGCAGCCATGGAAGCACAACGCGAGGAGACTCGAGTTCATGTGGCCAAACTCCTCGACTACGCGGGTTCGTTGCCAGAAATGAGCCCTGACGTGAAAGCGTCAATCCGCACGCGAATTGCCGCCATGCAACTGGACAGAAAGTTCGTGTCATACCGCGATTGGCGTGACAAGACATGGCAACAGAGACACCCTAACCCAGCTTGACCCCAATCAACCGTCCCAGGTATAAATGTGTTTGATCCTGGTTCAAAGCAACACACTTGGAAGGAGAATGATCTAGAGCATCATGATCGGCACACTTATCGTCAGTCATGGCAATGTGGCAAAAGCAATGATAGAAGCCACGCAGCACATCATTGGTCGCAGTGATTTCGTCGATTTCTACTGTGTAGGTTGGGAAGAAACGATTCAGGAAGCCGAATCCAAAGTGAACCAAAAAATTGCCGAACTTGACATGGGCGATGGAGTGCTATTGCTCACGGACATGTTTGGTGGGACGCCCACGAATGTGGCACTTTCCTACTCTGGCGATTCCAAGATTGAAGTTATTACCGGCGTCAATCTGCCGATGATCATGAAGGCCATGACGCTTTCGCCTGATGTATCTCTGTATCAAGCGGCACGACAACTCAAGGAGCAAGCACAGAAAGCGATTTATTTAACCTCAGAACTCGCTGGGAGCAGCACATGATTGAACGCTCATTGGAAATCACCAACAAAAAAGGGCTGCATGCTCGCGCTGCTGCAAAACTAATCAATCTCACACACAATTTCCAATCTGACGTGTATATCAGCAAAGGGGACAACGAAGTCAACGGAAAATCGATCCTGGGATTGTTGATGTTGGCCGCCCATCAAGGTACTTGGGTGACCGTCAAGGTTGAAGGTAATGATGAAGACACCGCTTTAGAGAGCATTTGTGAGCTGATCAACGGAAAATTCCAGGAAAATGAGTGATCTATGGAAGTAGTTGAAGGCGTCGGGATCGCGTCTGGTATCGCTATCGGCGAGGTTCTCCTACTTCTGGACGAAGAAACCGTTGTTTTCAAGGAGAACATTGACGCGGATCAGGTCGAAGCCGAAACGAAAAGGTTTGACGAGGCCATCGATGAGGCTCGAAAACAAATATCTGCAATCAAGGACCAAGTAAGCAACAAGATTGGTGAGGAACACGCGTTTATTTTCGAGGCTCACCTGCTCTTCTTGGACGACCAGGGTCTCATCAAGGAAACCAAACAGTACATCGCGTCCCACCATTGCAAAGCCCAATGGGCCTTCAATCAGGTTTTGCTTTCATTACTCCAACAATTCGATGAATTGGGTGACCCCTATTTCGTTGAAAGAGGCAAGGACCTTGAAGATGTGGGCAAGCGAATTCTGAAAATCCTCAAAGGCGATGACCCCTTCGGTTTTCAGAACCTAAATCAAGACATCATCATCGTTGGCAGTGAGTTTGGTCCCTCAAATATCACCACATTCGACAACCCCAACATTTTGGGATTTGCCACGGACCTAGGGGGCCAAACAACCCACACAGCCATCATTGCAAAAGCACTTGGATTGCCAGCCGTCCTTGGCCTTCACGACATATCCCATCGCGTCAACTCAGGTGACATCATCATCCTCGATAGCATCAAGGGTAAAGTCGTTATCAATCCAGACGCCAAAACGCTGGCCGAATATCGCAAAAGCAAAGCGGCTTACAAGCGTGACATTGCCCGCTATATCAAGGCCACCGAAAAAGACGCGATCACGAAAGATGGACAATCCGTCAGTTTGCTGGCAAATATCGAGATCCCTCACGAAGCCGAATCTGCCATGAAATTCGGTGCACGCGGGATCGGACTGTACCGCACGGAATTCTTGTTTCTGCACTATGCACCTGATTTTCCAAGCGAAGACATTCACTACGAAACCTATTGTCAGATTGCCGGGCATGTGGCGCCCGAACCCGTCACCATACGAACGTTGGATTTGGGCGGAGAGAAATTCTTCCACAGGGCCTTCGTCAAGGAAAAGGAACTCAATCCCGTCATGGGACTTCGCGGAGTGCGCCTGTGCCTATTTCGCAAAGATATTTTCCGTACACAGCTCCGGGGTTTACTTCGTGCGGCGGCGCTCCATGCCAATATCCGAGTCATGTTTCCTCTGATCACATCGGTAGACGAGTTTAAGACCGTACGGGCGTTCGTGAGCTCGGTCGCCGATGAAATGCAAGCTGAAGGGCAGAACATTCGCCGAAACTTGGATTTGGGCGTGATGATTGAGGTGCCATCTGCGGCATTAGTCGCCGACCATTTGGCCGCTGAAGTGGATTTCTTTTCCATAGGCTCCAATGATCTCATTCAGTATTTCTTGGCGATCGATCGGGCAAATGATGATGTCAATTACCTTTACGACCCTTTTCACCCCGGTGTCATACGGTTGCTGAAACACATTATTGATGAAGGCCACCGAGCGGGAATTGATGTGAGCTGTTGCGGTGAAATGGCCTCATCGCCTCTTTACGCTGCATTACTCATGCATTTGGGTCTCACCAATCTATCGATGAACCCTGCCTCCGTGCCCACTATTCACCACCTGGTCCGAGAGCTGAATCTGAGCGAACTGCGCCGGCTAGTTCCTGAACCCACTTCGTTTATGACCGGAGACGCGGCCCGGACCGCTTTCAAACAAGGGCTAAGGAACCTTTTGAAAGTGAAATCCTACAAACACCTCATCGAGAATCAAGGTCGAAAGGCAACCTAGTGACTGCGCTCATCATTGGGTACACTTTGGTCGGCTTTCTGATCGGACACGTCATCCGACGTCTGATCCCTCGTCTTCTGAATCTAAAAGACCGAAGCTTACCTTTTGCTTGGCCTTGGCTGGAACTGACTGGCGGAATCATGTTCGCCGTAACCAGTTGGCGATTCGACGCAATGGCTGCCCTGCCTTGGCTATTGTTTTGCAGCGTAACACTTGCGGCTATTGGCACCGATTACGGATTCAAGCTCATACCTGACGAGGTCCAGCTGGTGGGCATCGTGTTGGGTGTGATTGCATCCACGTGGCAACCGGAGCCGATCCTATCATTCTTAGGGCATAAACAACTCATTTGGTCCATGCTCGGTAGCGCCAACCCTCATGTCGCGGGCGCGGCCCTTTCCATCAGCGGAGCCATTAGCGGCTTCGTGTTTTTGGGTCTAGCCCGATGGGTGTTGGGTCGCATGGCTGGGATGGATGTCATGGGATTTGGCGATGTCAAGTTCATGGCGCTTCTGGGCGCGTTCGTGGGCCCGGAAATGGCTGTCGTGATTCTCTTTCCGTCGTCAATCATCGGCATTGTCAGCGGCGTAACGGTACGCCTTATCTACGGCATTCCCCACGCGCCGTTTGGTCCGCCCCTCGCATTTGGGGCTATGGTCATGGCCTATTTTCACAATGAACTGGTCCATTCGGTGTCCGCCTTTTACGGCCGTCTTTTCAGCTTACCCAAATCATTCAATCTGATTTTCTTTTTCGTACTGATTGCCACGCTTGTTTGGTTGCTACTGCGTATCAAGAAACGGGCCTCGATGTATTCCAAAATGATCGAACGCGACTACGAAGAAATCTCTCAGCACATTGAGGAGGATTCGTGAACGAGAACCACAAGCCACTTGGACCGGATCTTCTGCGCTGGAAATTTGACGAATCTCAATTCGATTTCAAGACCACCGCTGAAGTCGAGCCGATCAAAGGCATTGTGGGCCAAGACGCGGCTGTTGCTTCATTGGAGTTTGGGTTGGCCACCACCGCGCCCGGTCAGAACATCTATGTGCGTGGCCTGGATGGGACTGGCCGCATGGCCCTAATCAAACGATTGTTGGACGAAAATCATCCGATCTGTCGAAGACAGTTTGATCGCTGTTACGTGACTGACTTCGAACGATTGGATCGCCCCCGCCTGATCACTTTAGACGCTGGACAAGGCGCGAAGTTTCGCAAGAAGGTTCATAAGCTCGCTGATTTTATTCGCGACGATTTGGCCGCCGCCCTTGACTCAGATGCGATTGCGGCAAAACGCAAGAAGATGGCCGTCGATTTTCAGAAACAGCTTGCTGACCTGGTTAAGCCCTTTGAGGATGCCCTTGCCCAAGCCGAAATGAAATTGGTCCAATTGCAAGCCGGAAATAGCACCAAGACCTCCATATTTCCGATTCATGGAAACGCACCCGTCGCACCTGAAGAATTTGAAAAACTGCGCCGAGAAGGCCGGATCAGCGAGAAGCGCTACAACGACTACATGGACAATCGCGAAAGGTTCAGCACTGAATTCGAAGAGATTTCACTGCGCGTGCAAGAATTACAGGCAGCTCAATCTGACGCTCTATTTGAGTTGATGGCATCGGAATCACGACGCATTTTGGAACGGATGGCCAAATCAATTCGCAAGGAATTCAAAGAGGCTTCGCAGTTTCTGGACCAATTGATTGCCGACGTAGTGGAAAACAAACTCGGCAGAATGTCAGAGCTGGAACACGATTTCACTGACGCTTATCGCGTCAATCTCATATCCAGTCGGTGTCCCGATCAGGAATGTCCGATCGTCGTTGAAAACACACCCACTGTATCGCGACTTCTGGGCAACATAGACTCGATCTACGATCCGCAACAAGGTGGAGCCCGCACGGATCACACGATGATCAAAGCAGGGTCCATATTACGTGCTGATGGGGGCTATCTCATTCTAGACGCCCGTGACGTGCTTGAGGAGCCCGGAGCCTGGAAGGTGCTCGTAAGGTCGCTTCGCACCGGCAAACTGGAAATCGTCCCACACGACTGGAACATGCCTTTTCAAGGTCTGACCTTGAAACCTGAACCCATCAATATTGACGTCAAGGTCATCCTCATTGGGGATGCTGATATTTACTACGCCCTCGAACAGGTCGCTCGTGATTTCACGAACCTATTCAAGGTACTGGTGGACTTTGATAGTCACATACCACGATCGACGGAGTCGGCGCGGCAGTATGCTTCGGTTTTGTCGCGCATGGTCCATGAAGAATCGCTCATCCATTTTTCTAGTGATGCAGTAGCTAGACTCGTAGAACACGGGGCCCGCATCGCGTCGCGAGGCGGAAAGATCTCAGCTCGGTTCGGTCGCCTAGCCGACATTGCCCGGGAATCATCGTTCCTGGCACAACAACAAGAGGAGCAAATTGTCACGGGGCAACACGTGATTGAAACGGTGATCCGCACAAAACGCAGGGCAGATTTGCCATCACGTCGATTTGCTGAACTCATCCAACAGGGCATTATCAAAATCAACACATCGGGAACGGCCGTTGGACAAATAAATGGGCTCGCCGTCATGAATGCCGGTCCACTGACCTATGGATTTCCAGCCAGAATCACGGCTACGATCGGGCCAGGCACTGCCGGGGTCATCAATATTGAGCGGGAAGCGGCTTTGAGCGGTGCCATTCACACCAAAGGCTTTTACATCCTTAATGGATTGATGCGCTACCTGTTGCGCACACCTCACCCGCTGACATTTGAAGCATCGATTGCTTTTGAACAAAGCTATGGCGGAATCGATGGAGACTCAGCGTCTGGAGCCGAAATTTGCTGCCTATTAAGCGCGCTGACCGACCTGCCCATTCGACAGGATTTGGCAATGACCGGTGCTATTGACCAGACTGGAAATATTCTTGCTATTGGCGCGGTCAACGAAAAGATCGAAGGCTTTTTCGACATTTGTCGTGCCAACGGTCTAACAGGTAGCCAAGGTGCCATTATCCCCCAATCCAATGCCGGAGACCTCATGTTGCGCAGAGATGTGGTTCAAGCGGCAGAGCAAGGTCAATTCCACATTTACTCGGTTTCCTCCATCTTGGAGGCACTGGAATTGTTTATGGGCATGGCGGCGGGTTCGTCTGGAGAACCTGGAGAACATACGGTCTTGGGTGTGGCCATAAAAAGGGCACGTGAATACTGGATTCGTGCACATCAAACCAACGGAGGAGCTGAGAACACCTCGTGATTTTGATGATATGTCTTGCACTTCAAATAACCAGCATGAACCCAGAACACGCTTCGTATGAGACGGTACTCGTGATTCGACAAGGACTGCAGAGCACGATCGCCGATGCAAAGCAGGCGGGTCTGTTTGACAAAACCGACAAAAACATGGTCTGGCCGCCACAGAGACGTGATGACGCACGCGCAATTTGGGGGCGTTGGTGTGACTACTATTTCGCATTGGACTCCATCGCCGCGTACTACAAGCGATACGATTCAGAGCGAGGCACCAACCGAAGTCTGTATTTTGATCTTCACTACGGTGCATTTTTGACCCAATACCGCTTCGCTCTTGAGTTTCTCAGTCACATCCAGGACTTAGGTACCTTTGATGTATTGCTCAATGAGGCACAAGTTGGTCTTCCGGAGCGATCATTAGCACGGTTCAAGTTCCGTTATCTCAATGTCAAGATTGCATCTGAGTTTGTCGCCCTCGATTCAATGCGCCAGCAATATCGGATCGATGACAGCCCCCTTACCGAAAGTATGGAGGACGATCGCCGCGCCGTTTGGTCATTTGGTGCAGGCAAAGGCGAATTGATGACCCTGGCCAACGGGCTGAAGATCTTAACGCAAAGCGCTGAAGATCAGTGGTTTCCAATACAAAAAGGGCTCGCCAATGCCATGGGTGACACCCGAGTAAGGCGAGGGCACGATTTCTTAATCGACGAAAGCCAGCTGTTGCGATGTGCAGATCTCATGCAGCCGGGCGATATCATGATTCAACGCAGAGAATGGTATATGTCCAACCTCGGCATTCCTGGCTACTGGACGCACGCGGCACTTTATCTCGGAACGGCCGAGCAACGTGAGCAACTCTCGCAACAACCTGAAGTTATGAATCATCTCGGGAGATTGGGTATCACTAACCTCAACCAGCTAATTCCCAAAGGTGATAGCACCTTCAAATATGCGGTGGTTGAGGCCATCGGAGAAGGTGTCAGCCTGACTGACCTGATGACATCGGGCGCAGCCGACAGCATGGCTGTACTGAGACCCACCTGTTCCGATCGCGCACGTGCCGACGCGATCGCCAGAGCATTGACTTACTTGGGTCGACCGTACGACTACCGTTTTGACTTTGATTCGGATACGGCTTTAGTGTGCTCTGAGCTCGTCTTTAAGGCCTATCAGGGATATGTTTCTCTAGAATTAGAGTTCGTGGCAGGCAAAAAGTTGTTGCCGCCCAATAACCTTGCTCGTATCCACCAAAACCAGAGTCCTTCGCCCTTTTCGTTCGTTCTTTTTCTGGATGGCGATGAGTCCCGCGGCACGGCAACCTTTGAAAGCGAAGAAACATTCTCCGAGTCGTGGAAACGTCCAAAATGGCATATAGTTAGCAAGGCGTTTATCCAAGCGGACTGAGCCCATAGAACCAATTCCGGGAGAAACTATGTTCCTAGCCTTTTGCTTGCTCTCATTGATTCACGATCATGGACCTGCGCCCATAACAAGTGACACGATGCAGGTGGTTTTGGAAAAGGCACAGGAGAAGTCAGCCCTCTATGGGTCTGGACAAGTGTTGGTTGTTTTTGACATCGACAACACGCTACTGGCCATGGATAAGGACTTCGGCAGTGATCAATGGTTCAACTGGCAATATCTTTTGCTCCACGAACCTACCAATCCAGACGTACACATGGCCAACTCCATGGAAGAATTGCTGGTATTACAGCGCGAACTGTTCGCATTGAGTAAGATGCATCCTCCTGAATCAACCACGCCCGAACTCGTCGCACAACTCCAAGCTGCCGGTCACCCTGTATTTGCACTAACTTCCCGTGGCCCGGGCGCCCGCAACTCGACGGAACGTGAGATTGCGAAAAACAAGTACAACCTGAAAACAACAGCCATTGGATCAAGCATTGCCGAATCATTCAATCTCGCCGACGAGGAAGGCTTGAAAATATTTACACCCGAACAGATCGTCGAATATAAGCTGAACAAACCCAGACCGGTGAGTTACGCTAGCGGCATTCTCATGAGCGAGGGCCAACACAAAGGAGCCATGCTCTTGTTGATACTTCAACGATTTGGTCTGCACTACAAGGCCGTCATCATGGTCGACGATCACCCCCAACACTGTGCCCGCGTCGCAACAGCCCTACAGAACCGCTTTAACACCAATGATCGATCCGACGATGATGTCGACATCACTACGATCCACTACACGAGAGAGCTACCCCGAGTTGAGGCATTCAATAAGTCAGATAAGTCGGAGACCCTTGCTGCTTGGGAGGCGTTTGTGGCTTTTAAGCGCCACCTGTAGCTCGTTTCTTTTCAAAACTAACCAATCCCAACAACTCAAGTGCATAAAACAACTTCAGCACAAGGAAGAAATCTAGAAAGCTCTCAAAGGCAATCTGTTTGATCGTTTTGGTACCATCTGCCAATTCAATCAAATCGACCGGAATTCCGATGTCACGACAAAGCATCTCTGGCAGCTGCGGTGTGACGACAGGCGTCTTTTCAAAATCATTGCCCAGATGTTGGGATAAGTGATCCCTTGCCTGCAGTTCAAGTAACGCCATGACAGATGTATGCGGGTGACGAAGACCAACCCTGGGCACATGGTCTGGCAGTCCTTCGACAAAGCACATCTTGCCACCATAGGCACCGAATACACCGGCTAACACAAGCGTCACATGCCGAGAAGCGGCCGTTCTCAGTTCATCCCTGGAAATGAGTCCCATCATCATCAGGTTTTTGGCCAAGGTCCGAGTCGGGTCAAATTCAGAACGCGCCACGCGCATTTGCTCGGCAGTCACAACATTTCTTTCGACCAATGCGAACGCCAACTTTTCGTCGGGATGGTCGGAACGAGCAAAAACGGCCTTTCCTTCATTGAAAAAGATCTGTCTTTCGACACGACTGTCCTTCACATGCCAGATGCCACTCGCTTTGCGCCTGCTGATCAGCGAGAACATCTGATGATGGAGATAACCCTCAAATGCCCGCCAATCAAGCGGCATGACTATTCAGACTCGTCGGCAAAGAAATCACCCAGGACACGATAAAACTCGCGAGCCAAATCGCTGATTCCAGCATGGTTCAATCGATCAAAGCTGCTGAGCACAGCCTCCATATTCCTACTCTTTCTAAGAATACTTAGCCGCTTTTCATCTAGGTAAGTCTGTATCTGGTTGATGAACTTGGGGAAATTCTCGTCGGGAAAACAGGCTTTGATTTCCCGAAGAACCTCATTTAAGTCACGAACCAAGTCGTCCTCGCTCTTGGAATCCGAGTCAAGCTCCAAATCATCAAGTGAGAAATCAGTCGGTTTATATGTTTCATCTTCAAGATGCATACTTTGGTCTACGTCTTCAGAAATTTCGGCAACCGGCGATTCTTCATCAGCATCTTCAGCAGGAATCGGTTCCACCACGGGGACGTCGTCGATGGGCCCACTGTTTGCATCCACGTTCAAACTGACATCTTCGTCTTGTAATTCGGGGAGGTCCTCAAAATCAGTGATCTCAGGCAAATACTCGACTTCTTCACTGCGAATCACAACATCCAAAATATCGTCATCATCAGGCTCAGCCTCTTCGGGCTCGTGGACTTCCCCTTGGTAGGAATCCGGGTTGAAGTCGCGAATCTCCCGCGTCATGAATTCGTCAACTTCATCATTTGCCGGGGCTTCATCCTCCATCGAGACGGTCGAAACCTCTTCATCTTCATCAATCCAGGAGTCGTCACTGTCATCCCCTGAATCGGAGTCATGCTGTTCAACAATTTCAACTCCGTTTTCTTCAGGGCCCTTGTCCCAATCAAAGATCGCACTGGACGGTATGGGAGGTGGCGTTGCCTGCACGTCATCTGCGACCTCATCTTCCGCCTCCGCATCAGCCTCTGCTTCAGCCTCTGCTTCATCAGAACTCGATTCAGACAGATCTTCCTCGTCAGACTCAAGCTCAATCGGTTCTTCGCCGTCTTCGCCCACTTCTTCTTGTTCAGGCAGGTCTTCAATTTCTTCAGCAACACCGTCATCAACGGGCGCTTGATCCATCTCACCTGCATCTGCCGGGATATCTTCTTCCAAAAGAGACTCCACCTCTTCAATGACAGGTGCATTAGGTTGTTCCTCATCAACCCGTGTTTCCGGCTCATCAGGTTCGGACGCTACCACTTCAAACGCCACTTTGGAACGCGATCCATCCGCCAGTGACAACAAAGGGCCCTGTTCCGTCAGCATCTTGAATTCCTGAGGCCTGATAAAGCCCCTCACACCTTCGGCCTTCACTTCATCGGCACTAGTCAGAATGACAATCCCTGAAACCGAGGCATCCGCTGTGATACGCGGCGCATCGACGAACTTCACAGCAATCTTTCCCGACGTAAAAATCACCTCACGCGACGCAACAATACGCTCACATTCAAACATGGAGCCAGCTTTAATGGTCACTTGATCGCCCTTAATTTCGGACACCTTGCCTCGATCAAACGTAAGTACCGCGGCGCCTTCGACTTGAATGGTCTGAACATCCAGTTCACGGCCTGCCGTCAGGTCTAACTCAGAGCACCGGATGTCCTGTGCCTTGAGATGCTCCGATTCCAAAATAAGTTCCTGGCTCGTCTGAACGGATTGATGAATCACCAGTTCATTAATCCTGAGGATCGCCACTCGCGCACTTAGTGTGTCCGTTTCCAGGCTTTCAGCATCTACTTCCAAAGTGCCTTGTTCAGCGCTCAGGTGGCTACACGATACGTTGCGGCCGGTTGGCTTAAAGCGTATGTCACCTTGGTCCGACTTAACCGAAAGCGGAACCAGATCACTTTCAATCTGGATGTCGCCCTCGTATCGAATTGTGATCTTCTCACCCTGAATCAAGCATGATTTGGGTATCATCAATGGATCCATGCCAACCACCTGAAAACAAAAGTACGTCGTGTCGGTGAGTGAATCTTACCCCATAGGACATTGCGGGTAAAGTTTTCGCGACCAGTAGAATGACGACCCATAAAAGTTCCTATTTCGGCGACCATTGTCACCCTTTGCGGTTCAATATGACTGCGATTTCAAAACGACTTGTTCCCGGATTTACATTCAACAAATCCACAGAACCTGAGGGCTCGTAACCCACGAGTCCCTTGAGATCACGAGCGAACGTGGCAACGTCGCATGAGAACATGAGGATCACCGGTGGACCATCAGATACGAACGCGCGGACAAGTTCTTTTGACAGACCCGTGCGTGGCGGATCTAGAACAGCGCCAGCCAAACCGCTTAACGGGTGTCGAGCGAGCCACTGTTCCGCGGTTCCCAAGAACCAATTCACCTTAAATGATGGGATATTCAAGGCTCTTTTTCCGGTCTCGACCGCAAGTTGACTGGGCTCAGACGCATACACCTCCCTGCCACCCATCGCACTGGTGAGGAAACCAGAACCGGCATGGGCATCCCACAAGGGGCCCTCACCCGTCATCTGTAATAATTGATGCACCTTTGCATGGAACCAGGACCATGAAGCCGGATTCGATTGAAAGAAATGTTGTGGACCCAACGTGAAGGATCGGTCATTCCAAATAACCTTGATCGTTTTGGGTCCCTCAGCCGCCACTTCCTTGCCATTCACGATCAGCTGGAATCCCACGTTGGGTGGTAGTGACGGACGCCCTTCATCTTGGCACATGCCATGGGCTGCCAGCACCAGATTCTCGTCTGAGGCGACATATTGAATGCGCCCTTCAAATTGGGCCGCACACACCCAATGCTTGAGATCGGAGAGCACGAGTCGCAACAGAGGTGGCGCAACCAGGCAGTCACGGACGGCGCACAGCGCATGACTCGATCGCCCAAAAAAACCTAATTCACCACCATGGGCCTGGAGCACGCCACGATAACGTGAATGCTCAAGAGGAAAATCAATCCAATTGATCGAAACCTGGTCGCGGTTTCCCACCCGACGCAACACGTCGCGAAAGGCACTGATTTTCAAATCGCCTTCCAATGCACGGGATACTTCCTGCATGGAACAACCGCCACACATGTCCGCGTGAACACACGGTGCAGGCGTTCGGCTGGACACCGAAAGGCACTTGGCCAAGCGGTCGACCAGTACACCTTTTCTCATTTGGGGGTTTACAAGCTGCCATTGTTCACCGGGAAACCCACCGGGAATTAACACCACGCGGCCGGAGTCCTGTCGAGCCAAACCCATATCACCAAACAACCATTTTTCAATGGTGACAACGGGCATAGACTCAATCGCCACTGTTCTATCCTCCTCGAACCAAACTATAATACAATCCAGTTTCTGTTGATGGAGCCTTCTTTGGACGTCGTCGAGTTTCAGACACAAGACTTAGCATCCATGCGCGTACCTTGGATTCTGTGTGAGATGTTTGAGCACAAGCGCTCGGGCACCCTACATATCATGGGCTCCAACCGCAAATTTGGAAGACGGATCTATGTGCGTGATGGCAACATCAAATTTGCGTTGTCCAATCAGGAATCAGATCGATTCGGCAGATTGTTATTGGAATCTGGCATCATCACAGAAGACCAATTCACTCGTGCCATCTTGAAAATGGATGGCAAAAAGAGATTTGGCCACATCCTGTTGGAGATGGAATGCATCACTGAAGAGCAATTGCAAGCTCAGCTGGACCGTCAAGTCAAAGAGATCGTCTTTTCCACATTTGAATTGGACTCGGGTCTCTATTTTCTCGAAGAAAGGGACCCGGGCCTTCCTCCGGACTTAACGCGTAACCTCGATTTTGCGACAACGATCATCTCCGGCATTCGTGCAATCCGCAATCTAATTTTGTTGGACGATGAGATGAACCGTTTTAAGGACGAGCCGATCCGGTTCAACGAAAAGCCGACGATACCTTTGCAGCAACTCCCACTCAAGCCTGAAGAGGCCTATGCCTTGTCGCGTATTGATGGTTTTTCATCGATTGATAAATTGATGCCCATCACAAGAATGGACGAAGACGACTTTCGGCGCATTATGTATGCCATGTTTTGCTTGAACGTCGTCTCTGCTAAAACGGAACGACCTCAACTGGTGAATCGCTTCGATCATTTCGAGGAAGAGGAACTCAAAGATCCGGACATCGTTTACAAGGGAAATCTCACCCGCGACCAGGCAAAAGAACGCGAAAGTATCGTAAGGAAGTATCTGGAGATCAAGAACGAAAACCTCTGGAATTTCATGGAAGTCTCTCCAAAAGCAACCCCTAAGGAGCTCAAAGAAGCATTTCTCAAACACAACAAGAGCTTTCACCCAGACCTGATCAACCAACCCTATTTGATGGACCTTAAGCCCTACGTCAACAAGATACTCTCGCACGTGAATTACGCATTTAATATCTTGAATGATCCAAACAAACGCGAGTCGTACCTCAAATCATTAAACCAGTTACCTGAACATGCACAACCCACACTTTCGGCGAATGATCGAGCACAGCTCGCTATTGAGCCCTATAAAATGGCCGTCAAATACATTCACGAAGAGGATTTCTTCAATGCGCACCGCTATTTGGAACAAGCTGTGCGACTCGCGCCCAATGAAGCCCGTTACTTGGTGGAATTGGCACGCATTGAAATGCGTAACCCCAACTGGTTATCCAAAGCCAAAGTCCACCTGAATAAGGCCCTTGAGTTGGACGCCACCAACGCCAAAGCCCATCACTTGCTAGGCGGACTCTATGCTGAACAGGGCCACAAACCTCCCGCCATTCAACACCTCAAGCAGGCATTGGAGTATGACCCCATGAACGATCAGGCCAGAGAATTACTGGAGTCACTCAGGACCGAAGAGAAAGTGTCGTTTATTGACCGGCTGCGGGGCAAGATTACGTAGCTTTGGTTCCTCGCCCGTTCAACCCGATCAAATATTCAGTTGCCGTTGAATGCGCTCAGCGCGTCTAAAGACACGGGAAGCATAGGTGGACTGGACAAAACCATCTTCATCCAAAATGCGGGCTATGCGAGTAGGCCCCGCATTGTAAGCAGCCAAAGCAGCCTCTAGAGAATCGAATCGAACGATCAGATCGCCGAGATATTGTGCACCAAAAGCGATGTTCCAATACGGGTCATACACCAGATGGCTATTAAACGTAAACAAACGCTGCGCTTCGTCTCGCCCCAGAATCCGGTAAGGCATCACCTGCATCAGACCCTGAGCGCCCACGCGTGAACGCGCACAATGGTCATAGGTCGATTCGACATCGATCACGGCAAGCAAAACATGCGGCTCAACGCCGATCTCTGCTGCCTTATTGAGGATAAGCTGAGACAGGCGCAAAAGTTCAACATCATCGCCGATGTTCATTCGCTTCGTCAGAAAAGCAGCTATTTCAAATGCGTCCCGATCAAACGACAAAAGTACATTGACGGGCGAATCTACGGCGACAGCTGATTCTTGAGGTGAACGTGGTAGGGTGGAGCACAGACACAACACGAGCATGGTACAAACGTACCTCGTCCAACGCTTGGTTGTATTCATGTGATTCCTCGTTGACCTCGCCCCTCAAGACGACCGAGGGTAGCAAAACACAATCAAACTGTCAACTAACGAAACATAGCCTTCTTGCTGTAACGCACGTGTTGCGGCGGGCCTTGCATCACGCGCGGCGGCCGTTCCAGCATGAATTGAAGCCACAACTCTCCATAGGCCTTCATCTTCATTTTCTTTTGATTCTGAAGCAGGATGAGGTTGGCGGTCAGTTTCTCGTCGTCAGGGATCTTCTTGAGCCCTTTTTGCATGATGGCAATTGCTTCTTCTGGTTCCTTTATCTGTTGAAGCAAGTAGGCAAAAAGCGCATAAACGATCGATTCCTTGCTATTGGCTTTGACCGCATCCTGCATGGTGGATTTCATCTGCGCGTAATCTTTTCGCTTATAGTATATGCAAGCCTGCATGCAGGCACCGATATAATGCTTCAGGAACCCCTTCTTGAGATAAGGCAGCGCCGATTCATGGTCCTTCTTGATGTAATACAACATGCCAATTTGTGAATTGAGCTGGGCCTCCACAAAGATATGCTGATGCTTAAAACGCATGCCACCCTTGAGTGCCTCGATGGCGCGATCGATCTTTTGAGCCTGGATGTCCTTTTGAACAACAGCCATTATTGTTTCCAGCTTTTCCTGGGTTTTGCGGCCCAACCACACAAAAAGTGCCAGCCCCACCAGAAGACCCAATGGGATGGAGATGGCCAAATGCACGTCCAGCAATGCCAGACCCACGCCGATAAGCAAAGCGGCTCCAATGCTCCAGGACAAATTGATCATAACGAAAACCCCTCACCAAGCCTCAATCGCGCCCTTATACTAATGAAATAACATCAAACTCGCAATCAAAGATTGGAGGAACGATATGGCACGTAAGTTTCAGCTAACCGACGACCAGTGGCGGGAACGGCTAACAGCCGAACAATATCAGGTATTGCGCCAAAAAGGAACGGAACGCGCCTTTTGTGGTGCCTTCTGGAATCACAAAGAATCCGGTTCATACCACTGTGCCGGATGTGATGCCCCCTTGTTTGAAACCGGTGAAAAATTCAACTCAGGCACCGGCTGGCCTAGCTTCACAGCCGCCATCGACGGGAAAAGCATCGAGGAGATTGAGGATCACAGCCACGGAATGCATCGAATCGAAGTCGTTTGCAACAACTGTGGTTCACATCTTGGACACGTGTTTCCCGACGGTCCCCCCCCTACCTATCGTCGATACTGTATCAACTCGTTGAGCCTCAAATTCCACCCGATCTGACGCCATCGCTGTATCTAGGGGTTCGAGTCATGACTTCTCGCTCCCCAAACCTAACTGGATGAATCAGCCCTATCTCACAAAGCGCGACATCCAAATCAAATCAACCTACAGCACCAGCAAAGGTGCCGGTCAGGCAACGGACATATGCTGTAAGTGATCACCTTCTAAAGAAACAGGTCCGCATCATCCTCTACTCCGCCCTCTTTGCGGTCGGCGCCATAAGTCCATACCTGATAATCGCGTCCTGCCCCAATTGAACGGTCGTACCGGTAAGGGCTGCCCCACGGGTCCACGGGCATACGTGGGAGATAGGGTCCGTTCCAATCTCCCTTTTCTTGGGGCGCATTCACCAGATCAGCCAGCTCGGGTGGAATCGAACCTGTGTCCATTCGATACAATGCAATGGCCTGTTCCAAAGTCCGTAAATCTTGAAGCGCCACTTTTTGTTTGGCTACAGGTACGCGCCCAATGACATTGACCGCAAGCATGGCAGCGACAATACCAATGATCACCACCACTGCCATCATTTCGATCAGTGTGAATGCCCGTGACATCGTTTCCTCCAACACGCCTATAATGGTTCGACGAACCAGAAGCGGCCGAAGTTGAAGAAATTTATGGGCTGAGTAATGGCGGGTTAAATCACACAGCGATATTGATAGATCAATGCCACATCATCAGCAATGTCAGGTGGCATGAGCCAAGCCTGTTAAGCAATCACCGGTCATACTCACCGACAAGGCTGAATCGTCAAATGAATCAAATTTGTCGACATAGAAACTGCCCATTCCTCCACGAACGCTATTGTGAACACTGGGCATCCCCTCCCGCAAAACGTCACACAAATAGTGACACATTTGATCGGGCACACACAATCAAAACACAGCCACTCTTGGAACATGTGCGTTTGTGCGTCATTTCTTTGCGCGATTGTCTACGACGACGTGGCCGCCTTTGATGACAAGTGCAATCACATCAGGCCGTTCAAGGACCGAGATGTCTTGAAACGGATCATATTCCAATAACACAAGGTCAGCCAACCACCCGGTTTTCAGTTCGCCGAACCTACCGTGTTTGTTGAGTGAACCCGCCATGCGGATCACTTCCGCACTCTGTGACGTCGCTTGTTTCATGATCTCAGCAGGTGAGAAATATTGGGCTCGGGCCGTAAACTCGGACCCGATCATGCGATAACTGCCGAATACGAAGTCGGTACCGAACCCAGTCTTGATCTCGTATTTCTTGATCAATGCCATCAAGTTGTCCATCCCCTTCAATACCAATTCAAGTTTGGCTCGGTTGCGTTCCGTCATGCCTGGCAGCTTGGCAACCTGATGGAAAATGGAGACTTGGGTACTGATCACAATTCCCTTTTCAGCGCAAAGCTTGGCTGTCGCTTCGTCAATCAGATGACCGTGTTCAATGACGCGTACGCCGTTTGCCACCAACCTCTGCACGGCTTCCGAGGTATAGGCATGGGCCATGACATAGGTGCCCCAATCTTCCGCCGCCTGAACCGCGGCCCGTATTTCTGCGGGCGATGGTTGCAATGATGTGAGCGGGTCATATTCAGACGCCACACCTCCACCACCCATGATTTTGATCTGGGTGGCACCAAGACGCAGGTTCTCCCGAACTGCGGCCAGGGTACGGTCTACGCCATCAGCCAAGACCGATATATCACCTGCCCCGGCATCCGCTGCACAAGCGTCCAGCAGATAATGGGGTTCGTGACGCGCGCGGAAGTCGCCATGCCCACCAGTCTGACTGATCATAGAGCCCGAAGGAAACAAGCGCGGGCCAATAATCAGGCCTTCATCAATCGCAATGGCAAAATCGGGATGCGTGCCGCCAGCATCTCGAACCGTGGTAAAGCCACGCTCCAAATAGAAACGCGCTACATCTGCAGCCACGGCACCAGCCACTGTAGGGTGAACACGGGGTTTGTTCTTGGGTATTTGAAAGGCAAGGTGCGTGTGCAGGTCAATGAACCCCGGCGAAACGATCCGGCCGTCTCCATCAATGACGATGGCGTTCTTCGGCGCCAATATAGCGTCCTCACCAATCCTAGCGATCAACGCACCATCAATGAGGATGTTCCCCTTCTTCAAGGTCTCGTGGACGCCATCAAAAATGCGTACGTTTCGAATAAAAATAGGCTGCTGACACCATGCCAACGGATTCAAGACAAAGGTGGCCGTGATGACGCAGACAAAACGAAGCATGGTCCCTCCCAAGAGACAGCGGATTTTCAGTCCATTCTAGGAGGGATCCTACTTCAAGTCACGGAACGAGAAGCCGAGGAGGCATCTTGAGCTTCCCCGCACCTATCACATATGCCAACATGGGATAAAAAAAAGGGCCCCAGTTGGGGCCCCTGATCATTTTATGAGTGTTTTTCTATTCGATCCATATGCGGATGCGTTCGTTGTCTGTATCGATGTTGACCAGGTCTTCGCCCGCCATGTTCTCTAATACTGCAATCAGATTCTGGAAATCAAACGACTCGACGTCGCGGAAAATGGCATCGCACAATTCAAACGGAATGGACACATGAATATTGTCCGCCATTTCACCTTCTGCTCGAACCACCACATGGGTACCGGTTGTGGAAATCTTGATCGTTGAGTCGTGTTCTTGAACTTCCACATAATCCATAGGACCGGAATCCTTAACGGCTTGCCAGATCTCGGCAAGGTTTAAGCCCTGTCCGTTGACGGATATTTCGGTCAATGCCTGACGTACAGCCGGTTCGAACGCATTGAGCGTATTCAGAGGTAAGGTCATGTTCACATGTGTTCCATCCTCTCCACCTTCATGTACTTCCAGCCGAATGAACCGGGTATTCTTGTCTTGAGCAACTGCACTTAGCGCCATTGCAGCTAAGCTGATCATCACCATTATCTTTTTCATGAGCGTCCTCCTCATTGATGTCGCGTTCAATCCAGCAAACGAATGGATATCACCATCGGTTTATCCACGGTCCATTTTTTTTAAAAAACGCCATGTCTTCCCAAGGAGTTGTCGAATGAGCTAGGATGTGGGTCGCAAATTTGGGCTGGGAGCAGCCTTTTCGAAGGGGAATTCATGGCAGGTCATAGTAAATGGGCAAATATTCAACATCGCAAGGGGAAAGTTGATGCCCAACGTGGAAAGATATTCACCAAGCTGGTACGCGAAATCACGGTATCCGCAAAAGCTGGAGGACCTGACCCCGACGGCAACCCGCGTTTGCGCGCCGCTATCACAGCGGCCAAGGCACAGAGTATGCCCAATGACAACATCAAACGGGCCATTGAAAAAGCGACAGGTAGTGGCGACGGTGCCAACTATGAAGAAATGGTTTATGAAGGATATGGCCCCAGTGGCGTGGCGTTGATGGTGGCGGCAGTTACCGATAACAAAAACCGCACGACACCCGAGATTCGACATGCATTCAGTAAGTGCGGCGGCAACATGGCAGAATCTGGTGCTGTATCATGGCAATTCACAAAGAAGGGCTACATCACGGTTGATAAGGGAGACCGCGATGAAGAGCAACTCACAGAACTGCTGATCGAAGCGGGCGGAGACGATTTTGAGGATCTAGGCGATAAATGGGGCATTATTACGGAACCCGACGCACTGCATGCCGTTGCCGGAACCCTTGAGGAATTGGGGTTACCCAATGAGTCGGCTACATTTACGATGATCCCATCTACTGAGATCACCGTGACTGGCGACGATTTGAAACGGGTTATCAAGCTGGTGGAAATGCTTGAGGATAATGACGACGTGCAAAACGTCTGGAACAATGCCGACTTCGACGAATCCGAGTTGGAATGATCGTTCTTGGCGTTGATCCGGGATCGCGTGTTACAGGCTTGGGTGTCATTGATGTTCAAGGCAATCGACTGATACACATTCACTCGGAGGCTCTTAGATTCCCCGCCGATCAACCCATAGGTGCCCGCATGGTGCGAATGGTGGACCACGTTGAAAAACTGGTCACCACCTATCGACCACAGGTCATTTCTCTGGAAAAGGTGTTTCACGCCGTTAACGTCAAGTCGACGTTGACTTTGGGGTACATGCGAGGAGCCGTGCTTTATCAAGCCAGCCGGATGGGCATTCCCGTCGCTGAATATGCAGCTACCGAGGTGAAGGTAGCAGTGACAGGTTATGGACGCGCTGAAAAACATCAGGTTCAGGACATGGTGCGTATGCTGCTTAACCTTGCGAAACCGCCAAAGCCCCACGATATTTCTGATGCACTTGCCTTAGCGATTTGCCATGCCCACACCAACCCTGCGGCACTCAGAGATCTTTAAACTCGTCGCTTTCGTTGATTGACTCGGTCAGAAACACCAGATTGGTCGTTCCCAACCAATCAGGAAATTCGTTTTGTATGCGCTGCAGTGCTGCAACTCCGGCCACCCCACTTGCTCCGGTAGGCAACCCCATTGAAATCATGCTGCGGGATGCTCGTTCGGCTTCCACTTCATTGATCAACATCGAACCATGCAGCCCATCTCGTAGCGTTGACCAGGCATTGGCCGATAGCAAACCACAATTCAATCCAGTCATGGATGTATGTTTCGTATCTACCTGGACGCGGGTACCAGCCTGAATGGAGGCGTACAAACAAGGAGCGCGCTCCGGTTCAACGCCCAGTATTCGGGCATCTGGCCAATATTTGGCCGCGAGCTGAACCACTGCTTGGGCAAGGGTTCCCACGCCCACTTGAACGGCAATCAATTCTGGAGTCCTGTGACCCAACTGATCACGAGTTTCGGCCACCATCGTGCTGTAGCCTTCGGCAATCCACTGAGGAATCTGGGTGTATCCCTCAAACGCCGTATCTTGAATCAGCCAAACATGATCACTGACGCGTTGTGAGGCCCATTGCACCGCAATTTCATAATTGCCGGGCGCCACGTGAACTTGGGCCCCTTCAGATGAAATGGCGTCAATACGCTGATCAGCGGTACCTTCCGGCACGAACACATGTGCCTGCAACCCCAGCCACCTTGCTACGGCCGCAACTGCCCGCCCGTGATTACCATCAGTCGCCGTAACCAATTGTGGACGCGGGGCTTGGAGCCATGCCGCCATCTCAGGAAATGAAGAGCAGCCTTCTGGTAGACCTTGCGACTGCAGCTTGCGAAAGACGGCATAGCTGGCACCCAGTATCTTGAATGCGGGCAGACCCATTCTCACACGCTCGTCCTTCGCCCAAAAATGAAGGTGATCCAATTGGCATTGATGAAGTGGCGTGGGTTGATAACCATCAAGCGAACTGTGAAACGAAAACGCCCGATCGTCACCTAGTGAGACAGGTCCACATTGGCTGTTTCTAATAAACCTCATGGGACGACTCACCCTCGTCGACGATCATTGCCTTCACCAAGTTGGTACTGCCTGAGGTCCACATTGGGTGACCAGCCGTAAGAATGACCAAGTCCCCTTTTTGGACCATCCCCATTTGCTTGATCTTCAGCTTCACTTGCTCAAACATGGCTTCCAACGATGATGGCTCTTCCAACAGAACTGGGTAAACGCCCCAATAGGCTCGCATGCGTCGGGCGATATGGCGGTGAATGGTAGCCCCCATAATGACGCAATCGGGGTGTTTCTTGGAGAGTTTCAAAGCCGACGACCCGGAATTGGTGAATGCCACAAAAAGGCGTGCATTCATGAGACTGCCAATTTGATAAGCGGCCATACCGATGCCATCAGGTATGCGGTGGATACTACCTTTGGCTACGGCTGGCACCTGGTATCGGTACAACGCGTGGTTTTCGGTTTCGCGGGCGATACGTACCATCATCTCAAGAGACTCGATCGGGTACTTACCAGAAGCCGTTTCACCGGAGAGCATGCACGCATCGGTGCCGTCGATAATCGCGTTGGCCACATCAGAAGACTCGGCTCTTGTGGGAATGGGTCTTTGCATCATTGAGTCAAGCATCTGAGTGGCAGTAATCACAAAACGGTCTGCCATGTTGGCACGGGTAATGATTTCTTTTTGAATCATGGGTACACGATGACTGCCTACTTCCACACCTAAATCACCCCGAGCCACCATGACACCATCGGAAACATCAATGATATCGCGAATGTTTCGCACCGCTTCTGGCCGCTCTATCTTGGCGATAAATTGCACATGGTGACTGCCAAAATCCTGTGCCAGCGCCTTGATCCGTTGCACATCTTTGGCGTTGCGCACGAACGAGATCGCCACAAAGTCAGCGCCCAGACGAATGGCATCCTTAAGGTCAGCTACGTCCTTTTCGGAGACAGACTGTGCACTGACCGCCGTTTGAGGAAGATTGATGCCCTTGCGATCACTCACCAATCCGCCTACTTCAACTTCGGCAGTCACCGTATCGTTCTCTATGGAACGAGCCACAAGCCGAACACGGCCATCGTCAATCAGAATGGGTTCACCCGATTTGACATCGCGAGCAAACGAAGCAAACGACGTGTACACCAAATCCCGGTTTCCGGTTCCTCGGCCCACCTTGATCGAGAGTTGATCACCCTCTTTCAATTCAAAAGGTGCCTCCACAGCCCCGATGCGAATTTTGGGACCCTGCAAGTCGAACATCACGGGTATGAACAACCCAAGATCGTCCGCGAGTCGGCGAACATTCCCAAACAAGGCTTCCCGATCTTCGGGCGTTCCGTGCGAGCAGTTGATGCGCACCATGTCTAGACCGGCTTCCAATAACTGCAAAATCACCGCAGGGTCCTTGCTGGACGGCCCCAGCGTGGCCACAATTTTCGTTTTCCGTCGTGAGACCAACGGTTCCATAGACTCCATTTATCGTTCTCCAAATAGGATGGTAACGCTTAGTTCCTTACGTTTTCGTAAAGACCCCACATCGCATCTAGTTCTCGGTGAAACCCATGAATGATTTCCTCTGGATCAGGCACCAGACCCTGATCTGTGGCCACGCCCAGACGTACCTCACCGGCATAACTCAAAATACTCACGCCCAAACCCACTCGTCCTGACTGAGGCACCCAAAACATGAGTGTTTCTATTTTCGATCCTGCCATATACAAATGCGTCTTTGGGCCCGGCACGTTGGTCATAACAGCCGTCGTTTTGGACCCAAATAGATTGACAATCGCCTTCTGGACCTCAACAGGTGTCGCGCCCACCGCTTTTAGCAGTGCAAATGAAATGATGGCTTCGGGCGACGCCTTCAACTCCTCCATTCTTCGCCGTACCTCAAAGATCCGCTCCAGTGGATCCGCAATGCCAACCGGCAAACTGAGAAAGACGATGCCAAACTCGTTGCCTAACTTCGCGCGCTGCCGGGGGTCCCGCAGGTTCACCGGGACCGCGGCGTGAAAATCTAATCCATCCACCGATTCGCCTTTACCCACGAGATATTGACGCAATGCTCCAGACATGGCTGCCAACAACACGTCGTTGACAGTGCTTCCCGTAACTTGCTTGATTTCTTTGACCTTTTGCAAGGGTACAGGCCGCGACCATGCCGCTAGTTTTGGCACACCAAGCTCACCGCGGAACAGTGTGCGCGGATCTTCCTGACGCATCAACATTCGGGCGGTGGTTTTGGCCCCTTCAGAACCAACGCGGGCGAAGTCCAGTATCTTTGAAGGATGTATGAGTGTATCGAAATACCCACGGACCAGTTTACTGGTCAGACGAGATGCTTTTCCCAGTACGTTGGTCGCCTGGCGAAACAGATTCCCGGACGAACTCAGGTTCTCAACATCGCTTACCGCCGCCAACTCAAGAGAAGCTTCGGCCGATGGGCCAGTCAAGGACAGTAACACCCCTAACAATGCCATCCCATCCGCAATACAGTGGTGAATACGCAACAAAACGGCGCATCCAGGCCCGACCGGCTGGATCAAATGAACCTGCCATAAGGGGTAATCAAAATCCAAACCCTCACTCATCAGTCGATTCACTTCACGATTGACTTCGGCTTTGGCATCTTGACCCGCTAAGGTAATGGTTTGAAGGTGGTAATCCCAGTCGAGATCACCCACTGAGCTCCAATGTGGGGCTTTCATCACCCCGACGTCCACGACCTTTTGGCGGAATCGGTCGTGCTTGGAGAGCCCTCGAGAGACGATGTCCTTGATCGTTTCAATGGGAACCGCATCTTCGAGCACAATGACACCAGTCACCATCATCAGATTGGAAGGATCTTCCATGTGTCGCCAGGCGGCGTCGACGTTGTTAAGCGGTTCAAGGTATTCGTTGTTCATGTCTCTCAACCCCTGCTAAAGCTTAGCTTGAAATGTTTCCAACTGCCTACCCTCTCATTCCTTTCGGTTCACATTGAACCTATGTTTTGGCAGAATGCATGCAGATCGGGAGGTGGACCTTGCTAAAAAGGCGCATCGTCATCGTCGGAAGAGACGGCGCAATGGCACAGTTTTTCGCGAACTGGCTGACTTCTTTGGGTCATTCCGTGGAAGGATTTGATCGTCAAACATGGCATCGGGCAGCGGAGGTACTCCCCGAGGCGGATCTGGTCATAGTTGCCGTGCCCATCGATCGTACCGAGTCTGTGATCAGGCAAGTTGGCCCCTATCTCACAAGCAACACCGTTCTAGCGGATATCACTTCCATCAAAAGGCAGCCCGTTCAAGTGATGCTGGAGGCACACCATGGCCCAGTAGTCGGTTTGCACCCCATGTTTGGACCCACTTCCGACTCGGTCTCCAACCAGGTGCTGGTGCATTGCGGCGGTCGTCTTGAGCAACAATTACATTGGTTTTGTGACGCGTGGATTGGATCGGGAGGGACAGTTCTGTATTCGAACCCTACAGAACACGATCACATGATGGCCACCATACAGGCGGTACGCCACTTCACGACCTTTGTTTTCGGCTGCCACCTCCAGGCAGAAGACGTTGACCTTAATCGAACTCTTGCCTTCTCGTCACCCATCTATCGTCTGGAGTTGGGCATGGTGGGCAGACTCTTCGCACAACAGGCTGAACTGTATGCCGATATCATCTTCAACTCCGAAGAAGGTCTGGATATATTGCGTCGGTACCACAACTCATTTGGCGCCTTACTCAGCGAACTGGAACAGGGTAACCGTGAACAGTTCATTGAACGATTTGCCACGACCAAGGCATGGTTTGGACCCTTGGCAGATGTGTTTCTGGATGAGAGTTCCAAATTGCTCAATGCGGCTGTCTCTCAAAGAAAACCAGCGGATCTGGTCATGGAGCGCGATTCATGATTCAGGTGAAGGGCTTTCACGACAGCGACACGGGTACCTGGACCTATTTGGTGTTCGATCGGGACACAAAGGATGCCGTACTCATCGATCCAGTCCTTAACTACGACCCGGTCGCATGTCGGATATTGACGACCAGTCTCAACAGCGTGTTTTCAACCGTTCATACTGAAGGCCTGATTGTGCACTACATTCTTGAAACACACGCACACGCAGACCATCTCTCCGCTGCTCAGTTTTTTAAGGACAAGGTTCCATCAGCGGCTGTCGTGATTGGAGATGCAATCTCAACTACTCAAACGACATTCAAAAATCTGCTCAGTTTAGATGAGTCGTTTCCCACAGACGGTCGACAGTTTGATGTGTTGGTGAACGATGGTACGTGCCTCGCTGCCGGAAGCTTGGAGATTCGTGTCATCGCGACGCCCGGTCACACACCTACTTGCTGCAGTTACCAAATAGGTGACCATGTGTTTGTGGGCGACGCCCTTTTCTTGCCCCATTCCGGCACTGGCCGATGTGATTTTCCCAATGGCTCTGCCGGCGATCTATATGATTCAATCACTCAGAAACTCTACTCATTGCCCGATCACTTATGTCTTTACACGTGCCATGACTATCCAGAACCGGGTATTGCGCCCCAAATGTGCGCAACGGTTGCTGAGCACAAAAAAGCCAACATTCACCTGAACGCGGAAACAACGAAACAAGCCTTTATTAAGTTCAGGACGAACCGTGACGCTCAACTTGAAAACCCCAGGCTCCTGTTTCAAAGCATCCAGGTCAACATTCAGGCCGGGAACCTGCCTTTGCCCGACGGCAACGGGAGACGATTCCTCAAACTACCGTTAGGAGATTGAATGAGATTGCTCCACACCATGCTTCGAGTCGGTAATCTGGAAAAATCGATCCACTTTTATACCCAGCACCTGGGTATGCGGCTCCTGCGCAAGTCTGACAATCCAGAATATGCCTACACCTTGGCGTTCCTTGGCTATGGTGATGAATCCGATCACACCGTGCTCGAACTCACCTACAATTGGGATACATCGTCTTACGATTTGGGGACCGCATTTGGTCATTTGGCCATCGAAGTCGAGGATCTCTATGACAGCTGTGCACAGCTGGCGGAGTCGGGTGTGAAGTTGACTCGCCCTCCGGGACCTGTCAAGGGCGGCACTACTGAAATTGCCTTCATTGAGGATCCCGACGGATACAAAATTGAACTGATCAACAAAAGGAGTGCCGGCAAGGGCCTCGGTGGATAAACATGTTCAAGCGCCTGCTTCGATTGATGTTGATGGTGGGTTTGCCCTTGATCTTATTGCTTGTGGGGTATCGCTTTTGGGTGGTTCATGAACTCGAAAAACGCAGCCAAGAGATCGGTGAACTTAGCAGATTGGCCCAAGCAACAACCCAAGAATCGCGGGATTTCCTGCACGCGGGTGACTTTGAGATGGCGGCGCTCGTTCCCGAGTCGGTCATCATCGCGTTGTTGCGAGAATTGGAAGGTTATAGCCAGATCACATCAAAAGGGAATCTCTTTAGGGTCAACCGCACCTTTGTCACGTTTCATGACGGATATGTGGATCTCAAAGCGGAGGCTGATTTCAAATGGCGCTTTGGCTTTTATGATGGCCCAATCGATATCACCTACCGTGGATTTGCACGAGCAGACGAGCAAGGCCAGTGCCACTTGGATCTTCGCGTTACGGACACAGTACCAAAAGCCACACTACCCGGCCTCAATTCCTGGCTGGCTCCTTTGGTTACATTACGCTTGCAAAATAAGCTCAAGATCCCTCATATTGCCCTTCCCATTTCCTATGGTCAATCCATCAATTTGCCAGCAATGAACCGAGAAACTGAACAAAGCTTGGTCAGCATGCCAGCTCGGTCGCTCACGTTGAGTGACGAAAAGTCCATGATCTTCTGTTCAGAGCACGCCATTGGCATTGTCGTCAAATCAAAGGGGCAGGGCCTTGCCGAGGGCATGTTCTCACTCACCGATCAGTCTGACTTCGTCACAGTCGCTATGAGAGCTGATTACCTAAACAGACTACTGGCTTCATACGTCGCTTCATCCAGCGATTTGGTGGTCGATGTCGCACGCATGCCCAAAGTTTGGCAGAAGCAAAGCAAGATACTGGGCAAGACATTCGAAAACTCTGTCGATATCGTGGGCCTCGTCGGTTCAATTGATGTGCAAACCGCCGAGATATTCTTCGAGCCCAACGAAATTCTGTTCAACCTTTCGGCGACATCGCGCATGACAGGTCATTTGGATGCCAATATGATCGGTATCAAGACACAGGTTCCATTCACTGTGGATTCAGACCTGGAATCGCAACTTCTTCCACTGGTTTACGACGAATTGACAAAATCCGTCCGGTTCCAACCTACCGAGATACAAATCCCAATGTGGATCGAAGTACCTGTGCTGCAGCACACCATCGCATTCAGTCACCAACTAACGATCAATCCAGCCGATCTTGTTCGTGCCTTCACACTACCAGACGTCATGCAAACCAACGTGTCCATACCCACGCGCGTCGAAAAAAGGCAGATCATTGCCCGCAAAGAGGTGACTTTGGACGTGGATTGGCACCTCACGTTACCGCAAGACCACCATGGATTTGTGGTGGCCAACGGCGACGTTTCTATCGTCGCTGATTCGACTCCAAAGTAACGGATACCGTACCAATCTTGTCGTCGCGAATAAATGTGACCTCAACGGTCTCGCCCACTTGCACCTTATCCATTGCGTCCAAAAAATCGGCATATCGGCGTATGGGGTAGTCACCAATCTTAACGATGACATCACCTAAGAACGTACCCGTGCGGTCTTTTCTGAGTCCGCGAATGCCCGCTTTAGCGGCTGGCGAATTTTCCATCACACCCACAACAATGAGTCCCTCAAGTCCAAAACGACGCAGATAGCGATCGTTGTATTGCGTAATTTCGATACCCAAGATCGGTTTAATAGGCTCGCCATAGGTGATGAGCTGGGGAACGATTTCGTTGACGGTGTCCACGGGCACAGCAAATCCAATCCCAGCACTTGAACCAGATGGACTATAAATCGCGGTGTTCACACCAATCAATCTCCCGGCAGAGTCCAACAAAGGGCCCCCAGAATTACCGGGATTGATGGCAGCATCGGTCTGAATGACCCCTTCAATATCTCGCTGCGTGACCGATTTTATGGATCGTCCCAAAGCACTTACGATCCCCGTGGTTAATGTCTGATCCAAACCGAAGGGATTACCAATAGCCAACACGCTCTGGCCAACTTTCAGATCGGATGAGCTGCCCAGGGGAATGGGCTGCAAATCGTCTGCAGCCAAGTTGACGCGCAACACGGCCAAATCTTTGTCTGGTGCAACGCCCACCAACACAGCATCGCAGGTCTCATGCTGCAAGGTCACTTCGATACGGTCGGCACCTTGAACGACATGGAAATTGGTGACTACGTGCCCCTCTTTGTCCCAAACAAAACCGGAACCCGCTCCCTGTGGATACTCCATGGCATTCATGCTGAACATGCTTCGGCGTATTTCTTTCGTCGTTATATAGGCAACCGATGGAGCGACCCTTTCAAAGAGATCAATGACGGTCAATTCATCGGCATTCAGTTCTCCACGTGGCGACACAGGTCTGGGCTCAGCAGTTACGGCAGGCTTCAGCAGATGTGTATTTTGAAATACAACTACCGAAGCCAAGGTCACAATCAACAAAGGCATTATCCACCTCGTGCTTTTTGATTGGGAGTGAAACATCAACAAGGCACCCTTACGCAAAATCCAGAACCGAAGTTATCACAGGCGCGAAAGGCTCACAAGGAACTGGAAACCGCTGACGCAAAACCCTAAGTTAACAATGGAGTGCCTTATGTCTGTTGTTTGGTGCGGGCTAGCTCCCCACCCTCCCATCATCATAGAAACGGTAGGCGGAAAACGTCGTGACGAAGTGGCACAAACCGTCCAAAGTATGCGCGCATGGTCGTCAAGCCTATTGACTGCCCAACCAGACCACATCATCGTCATTTCTCCGCACACGCCAAGACCTCATCATGGCATCGGAACATGGATGGGCACGAGGATCAAAGGAAGTTTTGCCGCATTTGGGGCTCCGGCGACTCGGATTGAGCTTGATGTAGACACGTCCTTCGCCTCTGTTTTTGCTAAGCGGTATCGTGCCGCAATCGACCTGGGCACTGAGCCACTGGATCATGGAGCCATGGTCCCTCTTCATTTCGTGATGGAGGCCGGTTGGGATGGGCCCACCAATGTCCTCGGGTTGCCTTGGCAGAGTGATGGTAATTTGGATCACTTGGCGAACACCTTGGCCGAAAGTCTGGATCCGGATCGTAGAACCGCATTAATAGCCAGCGGAGACATGAGTCATTGCTTAACTCATCATGCTCCCTGTGGGTACGACCCCAACGGAGCCCTATTCGACCAGCAGTTTTCTGAACATTTGCGCGCATTTGAGTTTAAGCAAGCCATTGAAATGGACCGTACGTTGTGTGAGGCCGCACGGCAAGATGTGGTCGCAGCCTGCCATGTCGCGTTGCAAGCAATCAGTTTTAGATGCATTGAACCTCGTTTTTATTCCTATGAGGGGCCATTTGGCGTCGGGTATTGTGTGATGAGGTTCAGCCGCCATGACTGATCTGTGCGCGATTGCTAGAAACAGCCTGATCCATCACTTGAGTGGACACCGATCAGCGCTACCCTACCCCGTGTGCGGTATTCGTGCGGCTTGTTTTGTGACTTTGCGCGATGCATCAGATCAGCTACGAGGGTGTATCGGCACCCTAGAACCGACTCAGCCGGACTTGGCACAGGAAGTGGCACAGAACGCCATTTCGGCCGCCACGCGCGACCACCGATTCAATGCATTATCATTCAACGACCTATCGTCAACACGTATCGAAGTGAGTGTACTCGCCGAACCCGAAGCCTGTTCCTTTCAAGATCTCGATCCCAAGATCTATGGCGTCGTCGTGGTCAAGGGTCATTTGAGGGGCGTCTTGTTGCCCGATATTGAGGGCATCGAATCCGCAGAGACTCAGGTTGATATTGCCAGACGGAAAGCCCAGATCGCACCGAGCGATGCCGTTCGTTTGTTTCGTTTTCAGGTGGAGAAGCACGTTGAATCCTAAAACCACCCCAGCGCGTTTTTGGCACGCAGAGGGAGACCGGGTTGTATGTAACCTCTGTCCGAGAACTTGTTCCCTGCACGAGGGTCAACGGGGCTTTTGCTATGTGAGAAAAATGGAAGCAGGCAAGATGGTTCTGACGACCTACGGGCGCAGCAGTGGATTCTGCATCGATCCGATTGAAAAAAAGCCGTTGAATCACTTTCTGCCCGGCCATGCGGTTCTGTCGTTCGGAACCGCCGGATGCAACCTGGGGTGCAAATTCTGCCAGAACTGGGACATCTCGAAGGCAAGGGACATGGATCGACTGACGTCCCTAGCGCTACCTGAACAGATCGCAGCGTCGGCACAAGCTTCAGGCTGCGCTGCGGTAGCTTTCACCTACAACGACCCGGTTATTTTTGCCGAGTACGCCATTGATGTAGCGCATGCCTGTCATGATCTAGGCATCAAAACCGTCGCTGTGACTGCGGGTTATGTCACCGAAAGTGCAAGAGCGGAGTTTTTCTCTGCCATAGACGCCGCTAATGTGGATCTGAAGGGGTTCACCGAGTCCTTTTACAAAAAGATGGCCTACGGATCATTACAGCCGGTTCTGGAAACACTGAAGTTCTTGCGCCACGACACAGATGTTTGGTTTGAAATCACCAATTTGGTGATTCCAGATGCCAACGATGATGAGGCTGAAATAGCCGCCATGTGCGAGTGGATTGGATCAGAGCTCGGTGCCGATGTGCCATTACATTTCACAGCGTTTCATCCGGACTATCGGCTACGCGACCGCCCAGCGACACCGACCCGTACGCTCCTTCGATGCAGGCAACAAGCAATGGATGTAGGCCTCCATCACGTTTATGTAGGAAACGTACACCACCCATCCGCGAGCAGCACTTACTGTCATCACTGCGGCCATTGTCTGATCGAAAGGGACTGGTACGTCTTGGGTGCCTACGAATTGGATACGGAAGGACGATGCAATCAGTGCGGCACGTTGTGCGCAGGTCGGTTTGGTTCAGAAAAAGGCACCTGGGGAGCCCGACGTCTCCCAATCACCATCCATTAACATTCCTTTCCATCGACCTGCATGAGAGAATGACCTAACACCCACCAACCTAGGTGACTCTATGGACCTTTCGCTAGCGGCAATCGCCAGTCTCGAAGCACGCGGCATCAGCAGAGAAGCTCTCTACGCTCAACTTGATCAATTCGAACAAGGAACGCAGTATGCTCGAATTGTTGCGCCAGCCCAAATAGGTGACGGGATACAAAAATTCTCCTCCTCGAAAGCACAACGCCTTGTCGATCTTTTCGAATCGACGGGTCCGGGTATGGCGCCGGAAAAATTTGTACCCGCTTCGGGAGCCGCAACCCGAATGTTTCAGTTCATGCACCGTTTTGTTCAGGACGGAACATGGACACCTGAAATGGAACAATTGGCATTACGTTGGCGCGAACTGCCGTTCTCAAAAGAGTGGGCCAAAGGTAGTCCTGCGCGTCAATTACAGAAGCAAGATTGGCGCTCCTTCGCCTTGTACTTGCTGGAAGCCGATGGTCTGAACTACGGCTACTTGCCCAAGGCTTTGATACCTTTTCACGGCCCCAATACCCGTCCCCGAACCCCCATCATGGAACAGATCGCGGAAACGGGTGCCTATGCCTTGGACGAAACAAACACGGGCCGCCTGCATTTTACGATCTCACCTGAACATTTGACTGCCTTTCAGAACCATATCCAGAGCATGGGCCAACGCCCCTTCCATTTGAATTGGTCCTATTCGTTTCAACAGGCATCCACGGATACCGTGGCTGTGGACACCCATAATCACGTGGTGATTGATTCAAACGGCGGTCTGGTGTTCAGACCCGGCGGACACGGTTCGCTTATCCACAATCTTAACCAATTGAAACAACCCCTCATTTTTATTAAGAACATTGACAATGTGGGACCTCCATCGGCCCTACCCTTGATTGCCTATCACAAAAAAGTTTTGGCAGGTTATGCATTGGAACTTCATGAGGGCATCACAAATTGCCTCCGCGATGCGCCATGGGACAACCCTCAAAAACTGCGCGACACGAGCCAATGGATCCACGATCACTTGGGACTCAAAATACCCAAATCCTTAGAGCACGATGCCGAGCGCCTGGAACGATGGTTGAGACGTCCACTTAGGGTCTGTGGCATGGTTCGCAATGAAGGTCAACCAGGCGGCGGCCCATTTTGGGTTCAAGGTGATGATGGCTGCGAGTCCCTACAAATTGTGGAGATGAGCCAGATCAACCTCAAGGACCCGGAGATGGCCGGGATCATATCGCAAGCGACTCATTTCAACCCTGTGGACATCGTATGCATGACCCATGGTCCCGATGGCCAACCATACAACCTCATTGATTTTACAGATCCAAACGCGTACTTCATCTCGGAAAAATCTATTCAAGGAAAACCCATCAAGGCGCTGGAATGGCCGGGACTATGGAATGGTGGCATGGCAAACTGGAACACCGCGTTCATAGAGGTTCCACTCGACGTGTTCAGACCTGTCAAAACCATCTTAGATCTACTGCATCCCAACCACCTGACATGAAACCGAGCCGAGATTCTGATACACTAGCGCCATACTGGCTGAGAGCGTGGTCCTCATGAGCGATTCCACTGGAAATAACGGTGTTCCGGTTCACGACGACTTGGAAAGACCCAAGATCTTAATCGTTCACGACAACTCTGCGGAGCTGTTTGCCATTGAAACCATGCTCAGCAAACTTGAAGTCACGCTTTTTGAAGCAGGTAGTGGTGCTGAGGCGCTCAGTTTATGTGAGCGCCATGACTTTGCTTGCATCATGATCAAACTCGAATTGAAGGAAATGGACGGATATCAGACTGCGCTGCAGTTGTACGAGCGGGACCGAGCGAAATCGGTACCTTGTATCTTCCTAGGAACGGCCGTCGAAGAGACATTTGAACAGCTCGTGATGGCCGACATGACCGTAGACCATTGCGAGTTGCCGGTTATTCCGGCGGTCTTACTTGCAAAAACGAACATGGCGCTTCACATTCACCGGTACCGACGTGCTTTGGACAAGGAAATCCTAAAGCGCAGGCGCGTGGAAGAGAAACTCAAGCAGACCGCCCAGGTTGACCAGACCACGTTCATCGCCAACCGGCGTTACTTCAAACAACAATATGCTGTTGAATGGCGTCGCGCTCTACGTGAATACAAACCGTTCTCAATGATCATGGTGGATATTGATTTTTTTGAGGCCTTCAGGGACCGCTATGGCTCACAAGCTAGCGATTTGTGTGTGATTCGGGTTGGGAAGGCGATACGACAGGTCATCTCGAGAGCTGCCGACTTTGTGGCGCGAATCGAAGGGGCAGGGTTCGTTTTGGTTCTTCCCAGCACGCCCTCAAAAGGGGCCGTCAAGCTTGCAGAGCGCATCTTAGAACGCATCCACAAACTCTCGATTGAACATGCCAACTCTCCTGTCAGTCAACAGGTTACCGTGAGTATGGGTGTGGCAACCGTAATCACCAGTCCTAACATTGAGCCAAACGAACTGATCGCGATGGGTGATCAGGCGCTGTTTCGTGCAAAAAAAGATGGCGGGAACCAGTTCTTTGTTCAAGAGCTTAAGTAACTGGCGTTTACAGTGCTGGGAACGGAACGGTACAATAGGTCAGGCATTTTCCAGTTAGGGGCAGGCGTCTTTTCTTGATCAAACGAATTGTGGAAATTTGGAAGAAGCGCGTAGACTACTCACTTCTCGTAGGGATCGTCATATTCCTCGTTGTGGCTGGTCTGGTGTTTTATCTCAATCAGGTCACTGGCACCACCCTGGCCGATTTTGTGTTGGAAATGAACGGGTTCATGCTGGACGTGGTGCTTTTTGCAGTCCTCATTGTCTGGCTGAACAAACGTCGTGAACGAAACTCACGCAAGCTGAATTACCTCGAACAGTTAGAAGACTTCAAATTCTGGAAGAGCGAGGAAGGCGTGAATCGCAAAGTCGGTATTATCCGACGCCTTAATCAACTGGACGGTGATTTGCCCAGTTTGGCCCGGTTCGAACTTCCGGGAGCGTATTTAAAAGACTTCGATTTCGAAAAGATAGACTTGTCACATGCTAATTTATCAACCGCTTTTCTGCTCAATGCGAACCTGCAAAACGCCACCTTGTTCCAGGTAAATTGTGAAAAAGCGTACCTGGAACAGACACTTCTCAAGAAAGCCAACCTTCGTGAGGCATATCTTGGGTGGGTCGATTTGCGATCCGCGAACTTGAGCGAAGCGGACCTGAGCTGTGCCAATTTGGAGCTGGCTATCCTATGGAACTCTGATTTGTCCGGCTGTATTTTGGAAAGTGCTAATTTGGACAAGGCCGACTTGACTAAAGCCAACCTGAAAGGTGCGTTTTGCATGAACACCGTGTTCGGGCATGCCAATGTGTCTGATGTAGATTTTACGGCTGCTGATTTGCGTGGAGCCAACCTACAACATGTTGAGAACATGACACGATCTCAGCTAATCAGCGCTGTGTTGGACAGCAAGACTATTTTCCCCCTGGACCTATCCATGCAAAAAGAAGAGATCATGTCGCTTTCCCAAGCCAAACCCAAGCGCGAGTCCGGTTTCAAAAGCACGACCCCTTCTTTTAGGCAGCGACCCAAAAGCGGCACCTATCGCGTCACACAAACTCTTTAGATGAAGTCACCCTCGGAGTAGTTTTCAAAGCGGGTGAATTTTTTGAAGAACGCCAGCTTGATGACTCCGGTGGGTCCATTTCTATGCTTGGCAATGATGAGTTCAGCCAGGCCGTAGTCATCTTCATGAACCGTTTGAATGGCCTCATCCTTTTGTTTCCGATAATAGTCGTCGCGATAGAGAAAACACACCATATCGGCATCTTGCTCAATTGAGCCCGATTCACGAAGGTCAGCCAACTGCGGGCGGTGATCTGACCGCTGTTCCGCCGCGCGAGATAATTGAGACAAAGCAATCACGGGGACATTGAGTTCCTTGGCCATAATCTTCAATCCACGCGAAATCTCGGAAACCTCTTGGGTCCGATTCTGCTGTGCACTGCGGTTGGTACCCGACATCAACTGCAAATAATCAATTACAACCAAGTCTAGTCCCTCATCCCTCTGAAGACGCTTCAGTTTTGCGCGCATGAGGTACACATTGATATCGCCACTATCCTCAATGAAGATGCGCGCCTTGGTCAATTCAGGCATCACGGTTGAGAGTCTGTCCCAGTCTGAGTTTTCCAATCGACCCGATCTCAACTCCGAAATACCAACCCGGGCCTCAGAGCCCAAAAGCCGCATCGTCAACTGCGAAGACGGCATTTCCAGGGAGAAAACGGCTACCTTGGCGTTGGCTCGTAGTGCGGCATTGACGGCCAGGTTCAAACAGAACGACGTTTTTCCCATAGCTGGACGTGCAGCCACAATGATCAGATCACCTCGGTGCAATCCACTCGTCTTGCGGTCCAAATCGAGAAATCCGGTCGGTAGGCCGATCAGCTCTCCTTTCAGCGCGGCCCGTTCCTGTATCAGTTGAAAAGTGTCTTGCAATGAATCGGGAAACAAGGTGAATTCATGCGACTGATCACCCTCGCGCAAAGCCGCCACGGAATGTTCCGCATGATCGATGGCATCGACTGCATCCTGTTCACCAGCCAACGCATTCTTGGTGATCTCCTGGCCCAGTACGGCCAAGCGACGCAACAAGGCTTTCTCCTTGACGATTTGGGCATAGTGTTCAATGTTCGTAACCCGGGGTATGCCTACGGTTAATTCGTTCAGGTAGTCGTAGCCACCTACCTTATAGAGTTCTCCACGGCGTTCCAGTTCGTCAGCCAACATGAGGACATCGATGTTTTCGGTCTTCTCAAATACCGAAAGTGCCGCTTCGTAAATCGATTTGTGGTGACCGAGATGAAAGTCATCTTTGCTGATTCGGGCCACGACTTCACCTGTATTGGATGCATCTATGAGCATGGCGCCAATCAAAACGCGCTCTGCGTCTTCGTTGTAGGGCAGTTTCTTACTGTCGATGACGTGTTCCAAATCGAAATCCCGCGTGGCAAGTAAGCCTATAGCATAGCCCATTCACCATGTCCGAGAAGAACATTTCCGACCGCAGTTTCGCGGACCTGCCTATAATAGTTAGGTGGTTCTCAACCGAGCGTTCTCAATCAAAGGAGTCACCATGCGAAGAAAGGGAGACACCAAGGGTTTCTCGTCGATCAAGTCGTCCATGAGTTCCATTCACCAAAAAAAATCCGCGATCCACAAGCATTCAAATCTGGGCACGTTGATGCGTCAAAACGACGAGGTCGAAGAGATTCTTTACAGTTACACAAATGTTTCGGATCTCATCCATGACGACATGGATTTCACCGTTGAGGAGTTCTGCGATTGGACCGGTGCCGACATGGAAGACCTCATTACGGACCTGATAAAGGTCATCTCCAAGCGTTGAACATAGCCCGTCGGCATTTAGTAACCTGTCCATCTACCAACGACTACCTGTTTGAACACATGACGGTCAATCAGCCGCTAGCCGTGTGGACAAATGACCAGCCTCATGGACGTGGCAGTCGCGGACGGAGCTGGTCATGTCCTAAAGGATATGGACTCGCCATGTCGATTGGGTTCAGTTCCAAGTTTGCGTCGCTCCCCACACCCTACCCACTCACGTTATTGGCAGGCACTCTGATCGCAGAGACCCTCAATCATCCAAACTTGATGTTGAGATGGCCCAACGACTTAGTGGCACCTGGGGGTAAGTTATGCGGTATCTTGTGCGAAAGCCGTTGGCGCGGGAGCGAAGCCAGAACGGTAATCGGTATTGGTATTAATATGCGCCATAGCCAATCACTGCCCGAGCAGGTCAGCAATCTACAGGACATAGGCATTGAGCTAGAACCGGACAAACTGTTTGACAGCTTGGTTACAGCGTTTGAACACACATTGCTTGACCTGCCGCCCGCTAATCGAGTGATCCAAAGGTGGAGCACCTGGTCTCATTTACATTCGGGAACAGAAATACGCTTGTCGACAGATCATTTGATTTACACTGTGGTCGACATTCTGCCGGGCGGACAACTGTCATTGAGCAGGCATGGCGTGTCGCGCATATTGGACGAGCACGATTCAAGCATTCAATTGATCAAGGAGCCACATCATGCTTTTGGCCATTGATGTGGGTAACACCCACACGGTTATAGGCATCATAGACGACAAGCAATTAATTCACGCTTGGCGGCTCACCACTCAGCCCGCACGCACCGGAGATGAATACGGCATCCTGTTTCGCAGTTTGATGGAGCCCGCGGGTATCGACGTACAAGCCTTGCACGGGGGCATCATCTCTTGTGTTGTGCCACCCCTTTTGGACGCATTGACCAGTATGTGCGAGCGTACTATGGGCATTGATCCATTGGTCGTAGGTCCTGGAATTCGTACTGGAATTCCACTCCGCGTTGACCAACCTCATGAAGTGGGTGCTGACAGGATTGTCAACGCTGCGGCTGCAATTGAGCTTCATGGCACGCCGGCCATTGTCGTGGACTTCGGCACGGCCACCACCTTTGACCCCATCTCTAAAGAGGGCGAATTCCTGGGAGGTGCCATCGCACCGGGTCTACAAATATCGGCGGAAGCCTTAAATCGAAAAGCCTCTAAACTTCCTCGGGTGGAATTCAAGCGACCCAAACGAGTGATTGGCAAGAACACCGTTGAAAACATCCAATCGGGTTTATTTTTTGGCTATGTAGGGTTGGTAGACGGCATCCTGGAAGCCATGCGTGGGGAGATGGACGGCACACCACGCGTCATCGCAACGGGAGGTCTCGGACGTCACTTTGTCACAGCCAGCAAGTTCATCGAAGTCTATGAAGAAAACCTCACCCTTGAGGGACTGCGCATCCTGTACGAAAGAAATCAAATCACTTAATTCTCGTTTTGGGAGGTTCCGAGCAATTGTGCGAGGATGGGCACACCGCGCGCAGCATCAGGGGGCCGAACGTAACAGGGCTCAAGCACCGTCGGTTCCTGGAGCCGTCCTTCCCATATCAAATCAACAAACTTCTCCAAGAGCGTCAATTCAAACCCCTCATCCCGGTACCAATTGACACTCGAGTCTAGCTCATCACATTGATCCCTCTCATTGCCGTCGGCCCGCCTGATCTCCGTCCAATAACCAACGCGATGTTGCGGCAAAGCCAAGCCACAAGGCACTGCTGGGCATCCCACATGCCACCACAACAAGTCAAACCTGGAACAGGCATAAAGAGGAATTTGCCAACCCATCTTCATACCCAAGCAGGTTGCCAGGCCAATGCGAATCCCCGTAAAAGAACCGGGGCCCGTCACAACACCCAGAGCCTTGGGCGTTGACGTCTTACAGAGACGCTCCAACTCGGGTGCGAGTGTTTCTGCATGTTTGCGGCCACTGAGTTCACTGTGCCCGCGATTGCCCTCTGATCGCCAGGCAATGATGCCTCTGGCAGAAGTCACGTCAATGGCTAAGATCACACCACAAACCCTCTGATGGCACCGATCAACTCATCCACAGCCTTTTCACTGATATCGCGATGAAACACCATGCGCAAAAGATGCGCATCAAATGCCAAGACGCCGATCCCGCTTCGCGCCAAATGCTGCTCCAACTCAAATGCTCTGGGTTCCTTGAGACGTGTCATCAATATGTTCGTGGGCGGCGTGGTCAGATCCATCCACTGAACGTCACTGAGCAACTCATGGACGTGTTGACATAATCGGTGGCACTCAACGAGCCGTGCAAACTCATGATCCAGTGCGTGCAAACAACAGGCTGCCAAAAGACCTGCTTGCCTCATGCCGCCCCCCAAAAGTTTTCGTTGAATGCGCCCACGCTCAATAAAACTTTGGGAACCAACCAGGATGCTGCCAACCGGCGCACCCATACCCTTTGAAAAACACATCATCACCGAATCCACGTGCTGGGTCCAATGGGTTAAGGGCAGGTTGCACGCAGCCGAGGCGTGCCATATCCGCGCCCCATCCATGTGGATGGGCGTTTCGCGTTCCAACGACAGCTTGCGAAGTTCCATCAAGGCATCCAAGGGATAAACCAAACCGCCACCCACATTGTGCGTGTTCTCAATGGCAATGACGCCCGCCTCGGGCAGGTAATAAGCATCGCCGGGCCATCGATCGCTCAATTCGTTTGGATCCAGCCAGCCAGATTCATCGTTGAGCGCAATCATGCTGAGTCCGCCCAACCGGGCATAGCTACCTAACTCATACTGATGAATATGGCTCAACTTCCCTGCCAACACTGCCTGACCGGGTCGAGCGTGACACATCAAGGCGATCAAGTTGCCCATACAGCCGCTGGGAACGAAAAGGGCTTCTTCTTTCCCAGTCAATTCCGCACAGCGACGCTCCAATTTCTTCACGGTGGGATCTTCGCCATACACATCATCGCCTACGTCGGCGTTGACCATGGCTTGAAGCATGGCTTGAGTCGGCTTGGTCACAGTGTCCGATCTGAAATCGGCGTCTTGGCGAATCATGGTCTTCCTATCAATGCGAGGGACCGGCACTAGTCTGGTGACTCGACACGCAGCGCTGGCAGGCATCAGCCGGATTCATGTGGTAGCCCAAAGCAACAGCTGTCAATGCATACTGACAACTCATGATCTCCTCACCTAATGACGAGAGGATCTCCGCATGTACATGATAGTGGTCGGCCCGTTGGTCCAGCGTCAGTAACTTAAATGACGCCTTAAATGCTGCGTGATAGCGCTGATTTTGCCAATAGACATCACGCCAAAACACCAACTCATCAGGATCGATTTCCTCGGCTATCGGGTCCCCGCAAAGTTCCTCAAACTCCCGAAACAACAAGTCACTTTCATTGTTTCGTTGCAGTAAGCTGCGGAATGCCCGTTCGCGCGCGAGTTGATCGTCTACCGCATAGCATGTTGCCCACAAGTGAAAAAACTCATCCACTTCCCGCCCCATCACGGTGCCCAATCCAAGATGTTGCGAAATTTGGAACGCCCAGTCAGTGACCCTTCCTTTGCGTTCGAATTCTGTTTCGTCAATCGTGAGGCTGGGCAAATGGATGCGTTTAAGGTGGATTCGGTCGGAATCAATGGTGCCCGTGGTGAGGACCTCTGCTCTACAGGCACGCGCCATCTCTATTTTTGCCGCAAGTGGAGCTGGATCACTGATTTTCAGGCCCAAGTTATTGTATTGTTCGCGCAGTTCCTGGATGGAGACTAAGTGGTCCTTATCCTCCACCATAATTGACAACGAAAGCCCCAATCCGTACCAAGGATCCACATCGTCGGTCACGACTTCAAAGGGAAAAAGAGCCATGGTCGGTGCGTGATTTTGTGCAAAACAACTGAACAATACGGCCCAAAACATGCTCGCATTGTACTTGGAATCAGTCGCGTAGCAAACCCGTCACGTACATGACCTCGCCGAACCTCGAAAAACACAGCCGTTGTGGCGCCAGTTTCTCGAACGTGAATCGTTCAACGTCTTCAAAGGATCGGCCTTTGATGGTTAATCGTGCCAAACTTCTATCCTGGTTCATGGTGACAAAGAGTCGGTCGGAGAGCGGTTGCCGAACGACACCGAAAATCATGCCGCCCAAATTTTCCTCATCAATCATGATGGGTCGATCAGCATCCAAATCCACCAGAAACAAGCGCGTTCCATAGTCTTTGGTCGAATAGTCACTCACATCGGCCACCACGAGCTGGTGCTGATTGCGCGACAAATTCAACGCACCCGGATCATCGTGCAGGATTGGTCGTTGTGACGATGTGAAGATGTTGACCTGGGTCAACTCCGTTTGGTCCTGGATACGAGAGTTCGATTCGTTGAGAGCGTATCGAGCCAAACTTGCATCCGATGTGTTGTAGGCAACGATGGACTGCCTTACCGTTGAAATCTGGATGGAAGGCACACGTACATATCCCTTGCTTGATGCCGACATGTCCATGAGATGTGAAAGTACTAGCTGGCTGCCTTCGAGCCGATAAGCCAGCACGGATCGGGCCAATGTACCTGAACTGCGGTTGGCTCTCACGCCCAGATAAAATGTGTCCCCGTGCCACATGGCGCATAAGGGGCGCTCTGTGTCAGCTGGCATGTTCTGACGCCAAAGTTCAGTCAAATTTGAGCTATCCAACAGAACCAGGGCGCCTCGACCTTGATCAAGGGGTTCCAACAAGACCAGAATCTTGGTTTCATCGCCCGATGGAACGACGCGGATGGGCGCCACACCTTCAATGGATGCCAAAGAAAGCGTCTGTAACACGTGAAAAGCCCCACCCATTAAAACCAATTTCATGACGGAACGTTGTGCCCGATCCACTAAAATCACGTCACCGGATTTCAGAACCGTCAGATCGGTTAAGTGCTCTCCGACCCGGGTACCGGCCAGGACGGTGAGTGCCTCACTGGACGGGTCCATAGCCAGAAGAACTTGGCGGGAGCCGCGCGAAACCTGAGCAACCTTATCTTCGTCAAAAGAACGCAGCACCGGTTGGCTCAAAGGTTGTTGATCTGGAATCGTCCGTTGCTGAATGGGCTGCATCAACTTGACAATCTCATCGGCCAATACTGACTCACCTTTGATCCGTGAGGCACTCATGTTAGGTACCGCAAACTCAATGGAGTCCGGTCCAAATGCCAACTCCAATTCATGGGCATGCATCGCCATTTCCTGGCGCGCCTCCAAATCGGGCATTTGTTGAGAAGACCGCAAAATGCAGGTCGCACTTCCGTCGGCCTTGCCGCTCAGGTCCACTTGATCGATGCCTGCCAAAATTGGGTGATTGGCGTCATATGCAGGTATGGACGTCTTGAATCGCCAGCCTGATGGCGACGACGCGTCCTTTCTTATTTCCAACGACTGCCACACCGACTTGGGAAACAAGCCATAGGCATCCTGACCAAAGGAAACCCAACACCACAATCCATCGGTAAGCACTTGTAAGGTGTCGTCGTTGGGAAGCGGCGTCCAACTCTTCGACGCTAAGCGTTCGAAGACGGGGGGCGAATGCTTCAGACTCACAGCGAGATAGCGCAGGGTATCATTGGCATCGCGGGCGAGAAACCAAGAATGAACCGATGACATGAGTTCGTCACCAAATGCTTCGATTCCCGGTACCACAGACGCATCCGTTAACCAGTCCTTTAGTACCGCATCGGCTACATTGGCTTCGTATGCGATTGTGGGTGCATTTTCCTTTTCCGCTAACTGGACCAAGACGCCGATAGGCATGGGAATCTTGCGAAACCGCGTGCGAAATTGAAAAAGAACGAACACAACTAAAAGCGCCAAGGCACCAAAATACAAACCGTTTTTCCATGTTCGCTGTTTGGATTTGTGAGGTTCAGGTGGTGCATGGCTCTTGTCTGGGATCTGACGCAACGCCGTCAACTCCTGCTGTAACAAATCCAACTGTCCGTATCGAGTCGTAAAGAGATTTTCATGATGATGCTGATCGTAATAGAAATGGCCAAGGTCACGTAGCGACTTGTGCCACTTCTGATTCAGTTGTTCTTCCTCGTCCTTGATCTTTTGAATCTCACTGCGCAGGGCTTCGGCTCTTTTTTCGTGGCTCTCTATTTCGTTCTTAACGATCTTCCGCTGGATACTGAATTCGTCTTTCAAAACTTGAATTTGCTGCTGTAGATTACGCAGACAGGTCAAGGCTGCTTCGTCATCACGGCCGGAAAACTCGTCCATGTCTCTCTTCAAGGGATCGATGGCATTCTTGCGACGAAGGTCGAGCTCACGAAGGTCTCGCTCCAACTCTGGCAATCGCGAGACGTGATTTTCAAGATCATGGGCCATGGGGCCAATACGCGATTCTAACTGCTGGATCAGCGCATCGAACTCGCGACGATCAACCGCCAAATTCTTGAATTGGGCCGGCAAGTCGCCATCGGCATAAACATCCTTGCCAATGCTTTCGAGAATCTCGTCCCGTTGTTGTAGTAAACGCTTCTTTCGCTGGACGCGATCAGAAGCCGGTCCCTGGGAATACTCTTGCATCACCCTCTCCCAAACCGTTGTTCATGAACGGGAATCAACGGCCGAACTATAGCAAAATTCGCGACAAACGGCGATAATTGAAGGTGATATGAGCGCGCAAAGCGTCAGGGCACACGCCTTTTACTCATCGCCAATGGCGAGGTTCGGGTACTAATAATGAGGGTCCACATTTGCGCGAAGTCTTTATTTTTCGGAGGAGATTCATATGTCATCAACCGTAAAAGTGGCTGTCACAGGGGCCGCCGGTCAAATTGGCTATAGCCTATTATTTCGCATCGCATCTGGCGAATTGTTCGGTTCAAATACAAAGGTCCATTTGAACCTGGTCGAAGTGCCCGTCGCTATGCAGGCCCTTGAGGGTACAGCAATGGAAGTTAACGATTGTGCTTTTCATACCCTTGCCAGTATCAATTGCTTCGATAATCCCGAAGGTGGATTCGAAGGTTGTAACTGGGTCTTGATGGTGGGTTCCAAGCCAAGGGGTCCAGGCATGGAACGCAATGATCTCATTCGCGAAAACGGACCCATCTTTACAGGGCAAGGAAGGGCAATGACCCGTTCTGCATCGGATGTTCGGGCTGCGGTGGTCGGTAACCCCTGCAACACAAACTGTCTGATCGCAGCAGCCAATGCCGATGGTGTCCCTCGAAGTCGCTTTTCAGCCATGACTCGCCTGGACGAGAACCGCGCCCGACATCAGTTGGCCGCCAAAGCAGGTGTCGAGGTAGAGCGTGTGACCAATATGGCCATTTGGGGCAACCACTCGGCCACCCAATACCCCGATTTTCACAATGCGCTCATCGATGGAAAACCCGTTACGGATGTCATCAGTGACCATGCGTGGTTACAAAGTGATTTCATCACCACCGTTCAAAAGCGCGGCGCCGCCATCATCAACGCCCGCGGCAAGAGTTCAGCCGCTTCAGCAGCTAATGCGCTGATTGACCACGTCAAGGCATTAATGACACCAACTGCCGATGGTAACTGGTTCAGTGCGGCCGTTCCATCTGATGGCTCGTACGGCGTGGAAGAGGGCCTAATCTTCTCGTTCCCACTGCGCACCAAGGTCAATGGCACCTATGAAATTGTTCGCGGATTAGCACACAACGAATTCGCCAAGGGAAAAATTAAGGCGACGTTAGACGAACTGTTGGAAGAGAAAGAAGTCGTTACAGACCTGTTGAAATGATCTGGCAAGGTGTCGAAGTTTGGTTCGCAAATCCAAATTTCGGCACCCTCTGGTTGGCACTGAGGTCAAAAACATGAGCCTGATAGGCCGCACGATAGGAAAGATCCGCATCGTTGAAGAGCTCGGTAAGGGCGGCATGGGCGAAGTCTATGTGGGCTACGACGAGAAGTTGGAGCGAGAGGTCGCTGTCAAGGTCATCAGCGGCACCAAACGCATGGACGCAGCGTCCAAGGAACGCTTTAGCCGAGAAGCCAAGTTACTTTCGCAGCTGGAACACGTCAACATATGCCGCATTTACGATTTCTTTGAGGATGAAAACGGCGATGTTCTTGTATTGGAACTGATCAGAGGCAAGGATTTATCGACGGTTGCCCCCACATTATCGTGGAAAGAGAAGCTCTCTGTGGCAGAGCAAATTGCGGCGGCACTTCAGTTAGCACACGCCAGAAACATCGTTCATCGCGATCTCAAACCAGAAAATGTGATGATTCAGCCTAATGGGCAAGTAAAGGTGTTGGACTTTGGTCTCGCCCGCGCTGTCGGAGATGCAAGCGTCGCTCGCGACACGTCGCCCATCGTTGTGGAACTCGACGGTCGTGAGATTGAACTCGAAGCATCAAAAACGCTCGACGGCATGATATTTCACACAGAACATGGCGCAATTATGGGCACCCCCATGTTTATGAGCCCTGAACAAGCGCTAGGAGATCCGGTAACCGCAGCCAGCGACATGTACGCATTTGGACTCCTTTTGCAGTGGCTATTCACCGGCGTATACCCACACCCGAAAGGCGTTCTCGGTGCCGCCTTATTGATTCGTGCCATGAAGGGTGAATCGCAACCAGTAGCCGGTCTGGATGCCCAACTGACCTCATTGATCAATCGCCTGAAATCCACGAGTCCAGAAGGCAGACCCGTCGCAACCGATACTTTGGATCGGATCATTTGGATACGAACCCGACCTGCACGCATGTTCAGAAATATTGCAGTAGCTGCGATCGTAGTAAGCCTTGCAATTGGTACGCTGTTTTCCACCACCGGGTTTATTCGGGCCAAGCGATCCGAGCAAAAGGCCCTTGCATCAGAACAACGTGCAATCGCCAGTGAGTCCGAGGCCCGGTTGACCGTTCAGCTTCTGAAAGAGTTCTTAACGTCTGTCGATCCGAGCAAGCAGGGTACGGATCTCAAGGTGATAGACCTCATTGAGGGATTCAAGCCGCGGCTGGAAGAGCTGGACGATCAACCCCTCATTAAAGCCAGTCTATTGGAAACCTATGGTGAACTATTTACCAACTTGGGCTTCTATGAGGAAACACAAAGATTCTACGAGCGCGCTATTGAATTGCGAAAAGAGTTTCTGGGTGACGAACATCTGGACACCCTCACATTACAATCCGAGTTGTCGCACGTCTTTTATCGCCTTCGCCAGTTTGAAAAAGGGGAAGCACTCGCCCGCCACGTTTTGCCCATCATCACCCGAACCGCAGGGGAAGAACATCCCCTCACCTTGCGCACTCACACCCACCACGCACGCAACCTGTTTGGGCTAGGCAGGCACGAGGAAGCTGTCGAGATACACAAAAGGGTCTTGGCGATACAGGCCAGGAAATGGGGCGAAGAGCACCCCGACTGCCTCTCCACTCAGGTCACCTTGGCCTATTCCCTGTCCGAAATGGGTCGCTACGATGAGGCTTTGGCGCTGAGTCGAAAAACGCTTGAGATATCCGAACGCGTGTTGGGTGCCGAAGATGTCACCACCCTCAATTCCCAAAACAACATCGCGTACTGGCTTATTGTTCAGGGTCATATCGACGAAGCCGAGCCTTACGCCATAAATGCGGTCCAAACAGCCATTAGCGTTTGGGGGCAAGAGCATCCCAACACGCTCAGTTACATAGACACCTTAGCCTTTGTTTTGGAAAAACAGCAAAAGATAGATGAAGCCATTGAATGGTACAAAAGGGCGGCATCCGGTGGTGTGCCTGAATCAAAAGCTGCTTTGCAGCGTTTGGGTGTTCCTTGGTCCGATACCGAAGGAGTCAATTAAAGATTCGCCAGTCTTTCGTATGGGCATGGTGGTTTGGGAATACTGGTATATGAGTACCATCATCACCTGAGTTCGATACGAACATGTTCGCCAGGTGAGTTGACCTCCAAAAGGGTGCCACGATAACCCTTGAGTGCTCGCGACAAGTCGTGGGCGCTCAATGTATTTTCGTCCCAGTTCACTCGCTCAATGGCCTCCATTGGCAGGTAAAGGTTTACGCGCTCGCGGGTATCAGCATCTGTAATTTCAAGGCGCAGCAGCTCCGTGCCTGCATGCACCACAATTGACTGATCGCCATCGGCAATTTCAATGCTTGCCTCACCATCAGATGCTTTCAAACTGGTCACGAGTTCACGCAGGTTCACAGTCGCATCCACACCACCTAGATCGTCAATCACCAGCTCGTCAGCATTGAGCCGAATGGCGGATGAGACCAAAGCATAAGGTGCACTCAATCGCAGATGTTCTCCATCACTGTCGACGTGGATCACCACTCGGTGACACCCGACCACAAGGACTGCACTCAACACGACACATAACCATTTCATGGCGCACCTCAATCTTTGCCTGGTTGAACGACAGGATGGCTTGCCAGGTTTATTGGGCAGGGTATCGAGTGAGCGTGACGGCTATTATGGACCCAGGCCTTCCTGCTTCGTGCCCTTAAACGAATAGCTGATATCGGCCTGGCCATCTTTGTGCCAAATAAAGGTCGCTTCAAGGTCATTTCCGTGAACGGTGCCTTTCCATTCGATTGTGCCTTCATGCTCACTAGAGGCAGAGGACGAAAAACCGATATCGGTTCCGACTTTGACTGCGACATAGGGTGCAGGTGCAAATCCATAGGGTACACACCCCATCGACTGAAACATTCCATTTTCAAATACTAATGTGTCCTCATTGGCTTCTGTTTTGTCATGCTCAACGACGGAACCCACGAATTTCATGCCGTCCAGTGATGACTGCGCCACTAAAACGGAGGGTACAGCGGCCATGGCCACCAAGAACAAACGCTTGAACATCAGTATCTCCTATTGTTGGGTCGTATACACAGATATATAGGTTTCTAGATCTTGAATGTCAACGTTCAGGAATCCGGTCAACCCATAATGTTTACGTACCCGTTACCATGCTTTCGCTTGACGCAATGGAGGCATTCTCGGTTATGATCGACGAGGGACATTGGTACCTGGCTTACACGCCGTACCGTTACACACATCACACATTATGGATGGAAGATGATTCATCCCTTCCCTGACCGTTCAGCAATGGCTTCGCGCGCCCTGGGCCGATTTGGCACAGCAGGTTCTGGACCCACAATCATTACAGTCGGCGGCATGCATGGAAACGAACCGGCTGGCGTCATTGCGATTAGGTCTGTGCTTCACTATCTAGCCCAGAACCAACCGGAGTTTCGCGGCCAGATCTTCGGCTTGACAGGTAATATGAAGGCGCTCAAAGCTGGCAGTCGTTTTCTCAGCCACGACCTGAATCGCATTTGGACATCGCCAGATGAGTTGCCCTCTGATTGCAGGGATCTGGGCGAAGAACGCGAAGAACTTGAAGGTCTTCATCAAGAAATAACCGCCATTCTCAATGAGGTGCGCGGTCCCGTGATTTTGCTCGACCTGCACACAACCTCTGCCGAGGGGAGTCCATTCATGATGGTGGACGACTCGCAAAACATTGATGAATACAAAAATTATTTTCCAATACCCATCATCACCGGGCTCATAGATCGGCTTCGAGGCACACTGGTACATTTCATGGTACACCACGGTCATCGGGCAGTCGTGTTTGAAGGCGGTCAACACGAGAAGATCTCGACGCTGGAGAATATGATTGGCGCCATCTGGATCCTACTGGTCAAACTAGGTTGTATCCCGGCACATCTCGTTCCCGAATTCGACTATTTCAAGCAGCGTCTCACGGCAGACGCTCTGGGACTACCCGAAATACTTGACGTTTTTTACCGTCATCCCGTCCAAGCCGATGATCAGTTCGAAATGGAACCAGGTTATTTCAATTTCGACTTCGTGCGCATGGGTGAAATACTCGGACATGACAAACATGGTCTTATTCGCGCGCCACAAGATGCCCGCATACTGATGCCGCTCTACCAGGGTCAAGGTAATGACGGTTTCTTTCTCGGAACGGAAATGACACTCAGCGACTGGGCCATTGCTGAAACCGATCTCGCAAACGCCTGACTAGATACGTTTTTCCACCAATGTCTTCAGTCTTCGGCACGAGGGGCATCGCCACAGTAGCTCATCGGAATGATAGTCGCAAACACTGCAGTGGTATGGCCTTCCGAAACTCATCTTCTCACGAACCTCAGCCATATATTTTTTCAACGACTCAGCGGCGTCGGGAGATCGTCTGATCAGGCGCCAATAGCTTTGGTGAACCACTAACACTCTCGGGGCCCGAGAAAGGCAATCGTCGAGCCATTTTTGCGCCAAATCGAACTGCCCCACCGACATCGCCACTTCCGCGCAAACTCTCTCGCTGCGCCAGTCATCGGGATCGCTTTGTAGATCCAATTGCATCTGCTCCAGAAACCATTCAGCTCGGCCCAATTGAACGGCCACGCGCCCTCGTTCATCCACCCACTGCCACAACTGATCACGAAACACCGATTTGTGTTTGTCCAAATACTTCAGCGCCTTTTCAGGTTTTTCAGTGAGTCGGAAGAAGCTGGAAATGCCCAAATGCGCAGGTACGTTGTTAGGGTCATACTTCAATGCCTGCTCAAAGTATTCCTTTGCACCGGCGAGCTGATCATCTCGCAGGGCCAGCTCCGCGGCATGTACATACACCCACGCTATTTGGTCCCTGGTATCTCCATTGGAAGCTTTGGCATAGGCCTTGAGGTACTGTGCTGCATCATCCCAGCGATGTAGTTTGGTATACACATCCACACACTTATGGCAAATCCATTCATCCACAACTACGGCTTTACGCGTGTGCTCCATGGCGTGAACGGCTCGCTCCAATAAACCCGATGCCAAGAAATCTGCTGCCAGTTCAGCATATAGATAGGCCTGCACGACTGGGTCAAGTCCCTGACGGGTAAGCAAGCTCTCGTGCAACCTGATGGCCGTTTTCAAATCGCCGCGCTTACGCAACACGATGCCTAAAGCCAAACCGATCCCCACATCGTGATCCGAGCGGTTGTAAAGCTCGCGCAAATCACCAATGGCCTCCTCTCCTTCCAACAGCTTGTGAAAGGTTTGTGCCAGCTTGATTTCACGTGGTGCTCGATGGAGATTGCGACGGCTGAGCCAAAACCAAGATCCTCCAACAATCGCAATGGCTGCCGCTATGAGGCCATAGATCATGACGCGGGTTCACCAGAGGTCAAACGCCTCAGTTCCTTCACTTCCCGCTCCAACTCAGCCAACCGAACCGCGCTTTTCTTGTTGATCTGCACCAAACGGGCACGATCCAACAAAGCCACCAAAATCACGGCGGCAGCTCCGTAGGCCATGAACAAGAACATGACCACACCCAATGCGACGTCATCAAGACGCACCCAAGGCAGAAGAAGTTGAACATCTACTCGTTGGCCAATGGCAGAGATCGCACTCACCAAGACGCTGCCCAAAAACAATACTAAGACAATGATATTCAACCATTTACGCATGCTTAACCTCAAAGTGCTCCACAACTTTGGACCAAAGACCCTGTTGGCTCAAGATGTGCCCCAATACCCAACGCAGCACACCATAACCGCCCGCAACAGGTACTACCACATCCGCTATTTCCCGTATTTCTATGGCCGCGTCCACCGGGCAGAATGAGCATCCGCAAAGGGTCATGGGGGCCATGTCTGGTAGGTCATCCCCCACATACGCCACTTGACTTGCCTCTAGTGAAAGCTCATCGAGTATTTCTCTAAAGGCAGATTGCTTATCGAGACGGCCATTCTTGAGCACGTGGATCCCCAACTCGCTCGCTCTCTTGGCCACCGCCTGCGACGCCCTACCCGTAAGAATGGCCACCGGGAAACCCAGTTCTGATGCCGCCTTGATCGCAAGCCCGTCCTTAATTGAAAAGAACTTGCCTTCAGCACCATCCATGACTAATACACGGCCATCAGTCATCACACCATCGACGTCCGTGATGACCGCTCGAATTTGGCGAAAATCAGGTAGCTGCATCGCATTCCCCCCTGGCATAGTTGCTCCTATTCTGGAAGACAGCCAACTAATTGGCAAGCATGGTTGCAATTACGGCTACAATGGCGCGCGGAGACGACGTGAAGAAGAACAAGCAAACAAATACCAAGCCACCGGAGCCGGTTTTTCCCAAAACTTTGTGGTTGGTCGTGGCACTTGCTGCATTGTTGAGAATTGGATATTGGCTAGAGATTCGGACGCAACCCGATTATGCAGCACCGTGGATTGATGCTGCCTACCACGATGTTTGGGCACGTCAGATCGCATTTGGCGAATTGGTCCTTCCAGAAGGTATCAATGATCCCCACATTGATCGTTATCCCTATTTCCGACCTCCAGGTTATCCCTTCTTCCTGGCTGCCATATACAAAGTCACTGGTGGTCACTATGATGCGCCCCGGATCGTTCAATTCTTGTTGGGATTGCTCAATATTTTCTTGGTTTTTATGCTGGTCCAACGGTTCGCCAACAGAAGGGCCGCTCTTTTCGCCGCTGCATGGTGTGGGCTGTACCCCATCAGCATCTATTTCGAAGGTGAGTTGTTGGCGGCGGCACCTCTCGCCACTGGGATTCTCCTGGTCATCTGGGCACATGAGCAGATGCGCCAAAACTGGAATATTCGAATGGCCTGGCTTTCCGGTGTGGGACTGGGTCTGCTGTGTCTATTCCGCCCAAATTTTTTGCTTATGGTGCCGCCTCTCGCTTTATGGCTCGCCTGGAGCCATCGTCGAAATAGAACGCATCTCTGGTTGATGACACAGTGGGCGATTGGATTGTTTTTAGCCATCGTTCCTTGCACCTTGCGCAACCTCATCAAGACGGACGATCTGGTGTTGATCTCAAGCAATGGCGGGATCAATCTGTACATAGGCAATCATCATCAGGCAGACGGATTTTCGGCCACTATTCAAGACCTGGGTGCCATATCCGGACTGAATGGCTGGACGTCCTTTGATTTCCCCGCCCTGATGGATGGTGTCTCCAAGCGGCAAGGTCGGCCGATGAAAGCCTCTGAAGTTTCTCGCCACTTTTCAAGTTTGGCTTGGGATGAAATGACCCGTTATCCAGGTATCACTTTGAAACGCTTCATCAAAAAGGCGCTGCATTTCTGGAACGCTAAGGAGATATCCAACAACAAGGAGGTAAGTGTTGCTGTTGACCAATCTTGGGCTCTGACTTGGTTGCCTGGATTTGGATTGCTGTTTGTATGTGCTGCACTCGGGTTTGCCGTTCTTCAAGAAAAACAGCGCGTGCTTCAAATCGTCTTATGGTTGGCCGTGAGCTTTGTTTCCTATCTGCCCTTTTTCGTAACCGGTCGCTTCCGCGCGCCCCTGCTACCCCTATTGGCAATGCTAGCTGGAATGGGCGTAGATGCCGTTGTGGCGCGTCAACTTAAATGGAGGGCCGCGTTGGTTGGCGTTCTCGCTGCGATGGTGACCGTGACAACCGCGTTCCAATACTCACCGGACACTGCGGTTTGGCACTACCATCAGGGTATTTCTCATGAAACTCAAGGCCGAGACGATTTGGCGCGTCAATCCTACCTAAAGGCACTGGATGCCAATCCGACGTTTGTCGATGCGGCCTTGAAGTTAGGCAATTTGGCTTATCGACTGGGAGACGAGGCACATGCCTATCAATATTGGAAACGGGCTGTGGACCATCGTCCCCAAGCCGAGTCACTCAACAATCTGGCTTGGCTCTTGGCAACCACTCACGATCAACAACGAAGGAATCCTAACCAAGCTATCGATTACGCGTCGCGCGCCGTGGCAATGACCGGCCGACAAGATAGTGGAAAACTAGACACCCTGGCAGAGGCCTACTTTTCCGCGGGACAACGAAACGAGGCAAAGGCGATTTGGCTTGAGGCCATTCGTTGCGCTGAAGGCAATGGGAATCAGGAAGAGGCGCATCATATGAAACGACGACTGGACGAACTGGGGCTGACGCCGCGCTAAGCCCGTGGATGACTTTCATCATAGATCTTCATGAGGTAGTCCAAATTGAGGTGTGTGTATTTTTGGGTGGTCGAAAGTGAGGCATGCCCCAAAAGCTCCTGAATCGCCCTAATATCAGCACCTGACTCCAACAGATGCGTGGCGAAGGAATGCCTTAACGTATGAGGGCTAACGTGATAATCCAGCTCTAACTGTGCCAGAGCGGCCATTACTTCACGCCGAATTCCACGCACACTCAATCTGCGTCCAAACTTGTTCAACCACAAAGCTTCAGTCTGGAGCTGTACTTGACGTTGCTTTTCCCTTCGGGCATCCAGATATCGACGCAAATGGGGTTCCGTAGCCTTGCCAATAGGCACCACGCGAACTTTCTTACCTTTGCCCATCACTCGAACCGTGAGATCCGACAGATTCAGGTCCGAGACATCAAGTCCGGCGCTCTCAGAGATTCGGATACCGGTCGCATAGAACAGGCGTAGGATGGTGTGCCTGCGAATGTGAGCGAAATCACCGTTTACCACTTCCTTCATCAACCCCATAACATCGTCAATTGTCATGAAACTGGGAAGCCGTTGTTCTGTACGCGGCGCTTCCAAATTCAAAGCGGGATTACTCGGCATGAGGTCATGTTGTTTGAGATAACGAAAAAAAGAACGCAAACAGCTGATTCTTCGACTGAGGCTGGCTGCATTGAGATCACGACACTGCGTGAGGTAGGCATAGAGAACATCTTCAGTGACCACTTGGAGCGTGACATGCCGCGCCTCGAGCCAACTGTGAAAATGGCTCAGGTCATTGTGGTAAGCGCGCAACGTGTGAACAGAAAGACGCCTTTCCACACTCAGAACTTGCAAAAACTGCTCCATCCACATCACCAGAAACCAACCTGTCCGGAATAATCTCCCTTAGAATCGTATTAACTAAGCATAGTCCTTGACTCTTCACAGAGCAAAACATCACGAAAGGAAATCTGATGAGCTTGAACCGAATCATGATGATCTGCATTTTGGCCTGCGCCAGGATCCATGCCGAAACAGAATTGTTTTTCCCCTGGGTCACCAACAACAGCCAATTTGAAGGCCTGGTCATCGTCAATAACCTCAATGATCAGAGCGTGACCGTAACCATGACGGCTCGACGCGCCAACGGTGACAACGATACCGCGGTAAGAACCATTCCGGCATTCGAGCAATTGGTAGAGGGCACCGACACGCTATTCAATAGTCTGGGTTCTGGCCCTGGTTTTGCCATTCAATTGACCAGCTCAGCCGATCAATTGACCGCGGCATTTGTGATTCGGGGTACGTTTTCGGCATCTGGTTCATCGCCCGCCCAAGCCAATGTCGCCACTCGCTCTGAAGGTTCAAACATCCTCATGTTTAGTTATCTCCCTGTGCCGCCTGAAGGTGGGGACTCAGCTCCCGTTGTGTTGAACTTAGGTGGCGTCACAGCCGACGTAACCTTTCACGGTTACCAGAATGGTCAAAAAATCGGAACTTTTTCGATTTTGGTCGACCCGCTTCAGCCCTATGCCAATGTCACGTCAGCCATGTTTCCGGGCGTAAGTGGTGATGTCTACGTGGTAGCCGAAAGTGACTTTCCCATGTTGGGCATGGCGTTTATTTTTAATGCGGAAACCGAACCTTCCATGGCCAATGCGGTTCCATTTGGATTCGTGCCTGAACCTATGACAGCTGCAATGGTTTCGTTTTCCATGGACGTACAACCCATTTTCAGCGCCAGTTGCGCCTTGAGTAGCTGCCACTCCGGTAGCACACCGGAGGCCGGTTTGAATTTGAGCGCAAATTCGGCGTTTGGCGAAATCGTCAACGTGAAGTCTGCCCAATCACCCTTGGATCTGGTGGAACCCGGTCAGCCTGAGAACAGCTATCTTTACTTGAAAATTGACGACAATCCCACCAACAACAGTCAATCGCGTATGCCGCGAAATCGACCACCTCTGGACGATAGCCAGATTGCCATCATCGAAGCATGGATTCGCGAGGGGGCGATGAACAATTAACTGGGTTGAGGCCGGTGGGCCATACCCACCGGCCAGGGACGCCACAGGACGAGGAGGTTGCTCGTGGTGTCAATCCGACAGAACGCGGCGGTTCCAGCTCTCGTGTTTCGTACAGGCCAAACGACCGAAATTGCTGGAGTCACGTCTAACGAGCCCCCAACATGGCCCTTAACGCGGCTATTTCAGCTTTCAATGCCGTTATTTCGGCGTCCTGTTCCTGAACTGCTTTCACCAGTGGAACCACAAACTCGGCATATCTCAGGCCGTAGGGCGTGGAAGCGTTGGTGGGTGTATCAACCCCACTGAATTCATAGCTGAGCGTTTTTGCGGCGGCTTCAACTTCTTGTGCTATGAAGCCCGTGTGGCGTACATGATCATTCTCAACGGTTTTGATTGGAGCGCGTTTTCCGGCAAGAAACTGGTGCGTGGCAGCACGATCCAAATGATAGGTCACAGGTCGCAGGGCGCGGATGAAATCCATGCCAGGGACATCTTCTTTGACATCGGTTTTGAATCGTCCGTCCGAGAAAGCAGTCCAAGCCACCTGCCCACCAATGCTGTTGACGCCACTGTCGCCCAGCCGCACCTGATTGCTGGCCGTCACCGTGGCGACATCGCCAATGGCGACTGAATTGGAGTAGCTACCATCCATGACATCAGCACCGCGACCAATGATGGTGTTGTAGGATCCCGAAGTCACTGCATCGCCTGCCCGAAACCCAAGGGCCGTATTATTGCTTGCTTGATTGTTCAGCAGCGCTTCAAATCCCATCGCAGTGTTGTTGATTTGTGTTGTGATCGATTTCAGGGAACTGGCACCGATCGCAGTATTTCCAGCACCGCCAGTCAAGTTCAACATCGCTTCGGCGCCGACCGCTGTTGTGTCATCTGCAGAGGAATTGAATGCGGCCTTGTAGCCAACCGCAGTGGCGCGGGAACCGGTATTATTGTAAAGCGCATCATCCCCAACACCCGTGTTGTATGAACCGATTTGATTGGTGAATAACGAAGATGTCCCAAACGCCGCATTCGAAACGCCCGACGTATTGTTCTGCATGGATGAACGTCCCACCGCACAATTGCTGCTCGCAGTGTTCTTACTCAAGGCATAACGCCCCACGGCCGTATTGCTTGAGCCGGTAAGGTTGAAATCCATGGCACCGGCGCCCACTGCTGTATTGTCGGTTCCCGTCGTATTACTTAACAAAGCGAACACGCCAACTGCAGTATTGTTGTCGGCTGTGTTGTCTGAAAGTGCCGACTTTCCAACGGCCGTGTTGTAGTTACCGGTCGATCCATCACGCAGCGCTGACCATCCCACCGCGGTGTTATCAAAGCCGGTGGCATTGTCTCGCAATGAATGGGTACCCACCGCTGTGTTCGAATTGCCCGCAGTGCGATATAACATACTTGAAGAACCCACAGACACATTCTCGGTACCCGTCGCATTTGAGCCCAATGCCGAGGTTCCGACTGCTGTATTTTTGTCTGCGGTATTGTTGACAAGCGCGCCTTGGCCGATGGCCGTATTCATGCTTCCTCCTGACCCGAAGCCCATAGCTCCCCAACCAAGAGCCGTATTTTGCTGGCCGCTTGTATTGCTCATTAGTGCCTCGTAACCCAGAGCCGTATTGAAGTTGGCACCATCGTCCATGGCACCCGCACTCACTCCGACAAAGGTGGAACTGACACCGCTTACGGTGTTTAGGCGACCACCGACCCAATCACCGGAACTGTTGACGACGGTTCCCACACCCGAAATCGAGTAACTCGTCCCAGTCACATCAAGCGTGGACAGGTTGCCCACCAAAAAATGAGCTACCTGCGCCAGATACGATGCATCCACGCCAACCATACGGGCACTCAGCTTTGAGGTGAGTTCCGAGATATCAGGACCCAGCCGAATTCCGTCTCGACGAGGAAACACTTCCAGCGGTCCCCACTCGCTGCCATCTGTGCCCCAGCCCGCGACCCACACAGAGCTGCGTCGTGTCACATCGTCGGGCAATGGCATGCCTGAAGCACCTAATACCAAAACCGACTTGTCTTGTATCCACCACAATTTCTCGCCAGGTTCGGAGAAAATAGGCTCACCACCCGGATAAGGCAGATAAGCTATTTCAAACCAGACATCTTCGCCGGGGAAACCGTTGGGATCGACGTCAAGAACCATTACCTGCGGACCGGTGGCCTGCAGCGCGTTGTATTCACTTGGCTCGTTGAGCCAGCACATCATAGCCATCAGGAACATAGCAACCTCCAAAGTTCCAAGCTATGAAGAGACGCGATATTCAACGCGTTCAGGGGACATCTAAATGCAAAAGAGTGATTCAGTCTGCCAATGACGAAGTCGGATTAGGACGCCTGCAGAGAACGCTGTATTTTTTTGGAGAGCTTCTGCACGACTAACGCGTAAGATGCGTGTGCCAATTCTTGAATTTGGGAATCAGAAAAGCCGCATGTTCCCAATTGAATCTGGACCCAATGAGCACGAGCCAAGTAAGGGGCGGGAATCACGCCTGGTACTTGGGTAAGATCATGGAAGAGCACCGGATCCACCTTAATCGAGACGTTGCCTGCCGCTGCATCTCCCATCACGGCGAACATCTTGCCACCCACCTTGAAAACCAAATGGTCCTCCCACAGGATTTCCTCTGTGTGACCTTTCAATTGGCGGCAATGATGGGCAAATTCGTCAAACGTCACGGTGCTGAGTCGGCAACCAAATCGGGATGAAATGCGGGAGGGTCAGCCTCGAAGGGTCTTTTCAATATGGGCTCTGCTTCGCGGTTCTTGTCCACGGCTACATAGGTCACCACCGCGTCAGTGACCTGCATCCGCGACTTATGAAAGTCCTCGCGCGTGGCGACAACTTTTACTTCGACCGTGATGGAAGTACGGCCCACGCGGACAATGCGCGTATAGAAGCTGATCAAATCGCCGACGTACACAGGTTCTACGAACACCACTTCTTTCATCGCAACGGTCACGACCATCTGGAGACAGTAACGTTTCGCCTCAATGGCGCCCGCAACGTCGATATAGGAAAGAATCACACCACCGAATATGGTCCCGTGATGATTGGTTTCCTTAGGAAGCAGCGTGGTGCGAATGGAAAGGTTCCAAGACTGCAGTTCAGACTCGTTGACGACCGTTTCAGCCTTAGCCATCAATACTCCACTTCAACTTTATGGCGCGAAATGGTTTCGCGACCCCGACTGTCTCGGGCAATAATCTCCACCCACTGGGTACCGGCGCGCTTGAAATTCACAATCACGCTGAAGGTGCCATCCATATTCATGACAGCCTTGACACCGTTCACACTTATAACGGCATCTTTCACGGAACGGCCTTTGACAATAGCTGTGTCCGCGATGATCTCAATTTGCGTATCGTAAATCTTGGGGCCGTCCGAAGTTGATGTAGTTCCCGACTGAGCGACCTCGACACGAACTTGAGAAATCGGTGAAAACGTGCCTGGAATTCCCGAGTCCGATATGGCGCGTACACGCCAGAAATAGACACCAGCAGTTAATTCCACTTGCAACGAATTATCTGGCAAAACCGTGTCCTTGATAATTTCCTCAAATCGGTTGGTGTTAGCTACTTGTATTTGGTACGAGGGAACGGGTTGTCGAATATGCCAATCGAACTTCACGTTCACGGGACTCTCAACACTGGTTGCTGGAAACGATTGGTTCCCAACCGGTGCATCCAAAATGGGCGCCGACGGCAAGTCAACCAGAACGCGGCCATCGCCGTCCCAAGTTAGAGATTGGTTGGATGAAAGTGTCCCGGTGATGCCACCGCCCACCCATTCTGCTCGACCAGACTGAATTGAGACGTAATCGCCGTGACTGCTGTCGCTTGAGGCAATCTCCATAGTTGCCGGAGGATCTAGTTTGAATTTGTGGTCACGAAATGCGACTTCGGTTGATCCTCCACGATGATTGACCACGACGAGACCTTCATCCACCGAAAGGTTCAAGTGCTCTCCCTGAACGCGATCAATGTGAACTCGAGAACTCGAACCGATCATCATGCGAGACCCTGCCGCCAGGTTCAGGTGAATGCTCGAGCGCACGCCGGTCTCTATGGTCATACCAGGCTCGGGTTTAATTTCCGGAGTCCACTGCTCCATCCCTAGACCACGGTCTACACGGACCAGCCCGGAAGATGCGCCAAATCCGATTTTCCCCTTGATGCGTACATCCTCACCACGGCGTAGCCGCTCCAGATCCTTCAACACATGGTCCACCAATTCGCGGGCGCCTGACGTGTCATCTTCGATCAATTTAAGATCCGCTTCGCTCAACTTGTGTCTTGATTCGTCAATAAAGGCACGGACATCCGGATTACCGTCCTTGTTGCTTTCCAAGAGTTCCAATTGTTCGCGTGCATTCATGAGTTGTTCGCGTACCTTGTTGGCTTCGTTATTGCCACCGCACGCAAAAAGCAGCACCAATAACACAGCTGAGGTCGCATACTTCAGGTTCATTTCCCACCACATGGCTAAAATCGCAACTATCTTAACTCAAACTGCGGTTCAGAGTTTACCTGAAGCCTTTAATTGCTTATGTTTCTCTTCATTTTCGACCCACGGTTTACGTTCGAAATAGGATTTGGTTAATTTGGCAACCGTGCCTGAGAGCAGAACTAATGCCACCAAGTTGGGTATGGTCACGAGACTCAGGGCAACGTCACCAAAATTCCAGATCACATTGAGCGACAGGATGGCACCCAGGAAGTGGAATCCGATATATACCACTTTGAAAGGGATGATCGCCTTTGTACCCATGAGGTAGTTGGCGCAGCGATCACCATAGTAACTCCACGAAATTGCGGTGGAGACGGCAAACAAAGCAACACACAGAACCACAATCATGGCGCCCCACCGACCCAAATGTCGTTGGAAGGCGATGGTCGTCAAGGGTGCTGAATTCTCGACCGCATTGCCATATAGAACAGGGTACTCTTTTCCATTTCCATCCACTGCCATGGACTTTTCGGGCATGATCGAGCCCGTAAATGGCGCTTGATGTTCGGGATCGGTGAAGAATTCAGTTACGGGTACTTCATGCCACGAAAATTGGGCCACACCTTCAGCGTACTGGGGTTCACCTGCAATCACCGCAATGGCCGCGGGCGCTGTGCCATCTTGATAGAAGCCTTCCGCATCCACCATGCGATAGGTGATGTCGCCGGAAGACAACACCAAGTCGGTTGGATGCGTCTCTTTCCAAACCCCCGACGTGAGCAACACAAGTCCTGTCATGGTGCAGATGACGAGTGTATCGATAAACGGCTCCAGCAACGCGACCACTCCCTCAGATACCGGTTCATCGGTTTGAGCCGCGGAGTGCGCAATGGGCGCAGAACCCTGGCCAGCTTCATTGGAGAAGAGCCCTCGTTTGACACCCCAAAGAGCCGTCATAGCAAATGCACCAGCTCCCACGCCAGCCACACCGCCTTTAGGATTAAACGCTTCTGAAAAAATTGATCCAATGGCCGGCAGAACATGCTCGAAATTCATGACGATGATCATTAGGGCGCCACCCACATAAAGAATGGCCATCAACGGCGCAAGCACCGAAGTTACTTTCCCGATCCGCCGAATGCCACCGAAAATGATGGCTGCCACAAAAGCGGACGTCAGCAGTCCCGTCACGGCTTTGGGCGCTGAGAACTCACTGTGCAACAGGTCACTGACCGTATTGGCTTGAATGGCATTACCCGTCAGAAACGACGTGAGCATGAGTCCACACGCAAAGAAGATAGCCAATGGCTTCCAGTTCTTGCCAAGCCCTTTCTCGATGTAATACATCGGGCCACCAGATACTGAACCCTGCCATGCTTTTCCAGAACTATCCTCTATCTGGCGATAATTCAAAGCCAGTGTAACTTCAGAATACTTGACCGCCATGCCAAGGAACGCGGTCATCCACATCCAGAACAAGGCGCCTGGTCCACCCCAGTGGATGGCAATCGCCACACCTGCAATGTTACCCACACCCACGGTTGCCGAAAGGGCCGTCGTTAGCGCCTGGAAATGTGACACATCGCCGGGCTCGTCGGGGTCGTCGTACTTGCCTGTGGTCACGGCCACGCCATGGGCAAAACAACGTATCTGGACGAACAGGAGGCGTAGTGTCAAATACAGTCCTGTGCTCAAGAGCGCCACAATCAGCCACTGCGGCCGAACGACATAGGTTTCAATAAACGTCGTCAGAGCCTGAATAATATTGCTAATAGCATCCATGTACGAGATCCTCTCCAGGGCCCAGTAAATACCGAGCGTTCCGATAGGCACACCGAACTTTCAACGCATGAAACAGTCAAGTGGGCGGCTCTTAAAGATGCCAAATCTTACGGAAGCGCCGTGTCAGTGTCAAGTTGAAGGCGGCAAGCCAAGCACGGTTGATTAGGTCAAATAACCGCGCAATTCCTGAATCGATCGATTTCGCCGCAGCTTTTGAAGCGCAATGTTTTCAATTTGGCGAATCCGCTCTCGAGATAAATGGAGCATTTCACCAATTTCTTTAAGGGTCTTGGGTTCATGACCGCTGAGACCAAAACGCAACCGCACAACCAGTGATTCTTTTTCATCCAGTTCATCCAACAATTCGGAAACCTGATGTTCAAACGCTTCCTGAAGCAAATGTTCATCGGCAGAAGCTTCAATATTCTGTTCAATCTTGTCGGCCAATGTGAAGTCGTTTTCATCGTCCGATGCCCCTGACAAAGAGACGTTATCGCCCATCACCTGGAGTAGCTGGCGCACTTCCTCTTCGGAAACCGATAGTTCATCTGCCAGTTCCTTCGTTGAAGGTTCACGTTCTAGCTTCTGAGCCAGCTTGTAGGATTTCTTCGTTAAGCGATAAGCGAGATTGGCCTGTTTCTGCGGCAAACGAAAGGCGCCACTTTGTTCGGCAAGCGCATGAATAATGGCCTGACGGATCCACCAAACGGCATAGGTGATGAATTTGACATTTTTTGTGGGATCGAAACGCTTGGCCGCTTCGATCAACCCAATATTGCCTTCATTGAGCAAGTCAAGGAATGACAGACCCAATCCCCTGTAGCGTTTGGAGAACGAAACCACAAAGCGTAAATTGGCTTCTACCAATCGTTTAAGCGCGGCCTCATCACCACCTTGAATGGCCCGTCCAAGATCTTTTTCCTGATCCGGAGTGAGTGGCTTGATCTTGGCGATCTCCTGCAAATACCAGTTCAGGTTCTCCGAAGAAAGTCCAGATTCACCGTAATGCTGGCTGACCATGGCCTATTCTTCTTCCTCTACACGCACGACGAAACTCTTGGGCGCGACTCTGATGAGCGAATGTTGATAGGCCGCAGCGCCATCATCCAAGCGCTCCACCATAATCTGGCGAAAGGCCGAAAGCAGTTCGTTGACGTCGTTTTGCATGGTTTCCATTTGTTCTCGCATCTTCAGAATGATATCCACACCGGCGAGATTCACGCCCAGTTCCCTTGTGAGATTGAGGATTGCCTCCAATCTCTTGATGTCTTCGTCAGAATAAAGCCTCGTGTTGCCGTCCGTTCGCGTTGGTTCCAACAGGCCCTCACGTTCATACAGCCGCAACGTCTGGGGGTGTATGCCAAATGTTTTGGCAACCACACTGATGGAATAGTAACCCGGTGAACGTTTACTTCCTCTCATAATTAGCTATCGGATCCCTCGCCATTTTCATTAAGCATAGTTGGTCGCGAGACAGGCATCAATTGTGTTTTAAACCGGCAGCATTCAGATCGGCCCGTAAATCAGTTGAATTCAACGCCGCGAATTCACGAAGAATTTCTTTGGAACGCTCGTCTCGCAGCCTCGGCACAACCACGTTCACCTGGACAAATTGGTCACCCACATCTTGACCACGAAGTGATGGCACCCCTTTTCCGCGAATGCGAAATTTTTGACCGGTCTGAGTACCCGGAGGGATTTTGATCAACGCATGGCCCTCCAATGTGGGTACTTCAATCTTGGCGCCCAATGCAGCTTCGGTAAATGAAATGGGTACCTGGCAATAAAGGTTCACACCTTTGCGTTCAAAGAAAGGATGTGGTTCAACGGATGTGATGATATAGAGATCGCCAGGCGGACCCCCAAGACGTCCACCCTCCCCTTTCTTCGGCACACGAACTTTGGTGCCGTTATCAACTCCTGGTTGCAAACGCACCGACACCTTTTCTGTTTTGGGCACCAATCCAAGACCATGGCATCGATCGCAGTTGGCAAAGTCCGTGCTTCCCGTGCCTTCGCAGTGAGGACATGGCGCCTCAAATACCATACTGCCCTGTTGAATCCGCTGCTTACCGCGGCCATGGCAGTGGCCGCAGGTGTGACTCGCGGCTTTGCGAATACGGCCCATGCCTTGGCAATTGTCGCAAGTCACACGCCGGTCAATGCTCAACGTGAGCGTCATGCCACGAATGGCCTCTTCAAAACCCAGTTGAACGGTATGTTGAATGTCTTGCCCACCCTGAGGGGTCCGAACGTTCGTGGTACGTTTTCGTCCACGCCCAAACAACTCGCTGAACAAATCCCCCATGTCCCCCATGGAGCCCGTTTCCGAAAAATCAAAACCACGGAAGTCAAAGCCTCCGAAATCAAATCCTCCGGAACCCCCACCGTGGGGCGTCGCTGTTCCAAAGGTATCGTAGTTTTTGCGCTTCTCGTCATCACTCAACACGTCATAAGCTTCCGAAATGGCCTTGAACCGTGACTCTGCCGCCTTGTCGCCTGGATTGACATCAGGATGGTACTTACGCGCCAAACGTCGATAGGCCTTTTTGATGTCGGCCTGAGATGCATTTCGCTTGACGCCCAACGTCTTGTAGAAATCTTCAGCCATGGTCGATCCTGTACGTGCCGTTAAGGGGCGGGACCATACCCGCCCCTAAATTGATTAGTCCACGACTTCGGCGTCTATGACACCATCATCATCTGGAGCCTGACCACCTGAAGCCGCCGCTGCACCCTCAGCCTGGTTTTCCTTGTACAGAACTTCCGCCAGTTTATGAGATGCCTTCATGAGCTCGTCCGTTGCATGGTTCAGACTGGCCACATCTTCACTCTTGGCCTTCTCTTTGGCATCAGAAATCGCCGCCTCAAGTGATTTGACATCCTCGTCGGTCAACTTGCCCCGGTGCTCGGACAGAGTCTTTTCCGTTTGCCAGATCAGTGAATCAAGTTTGTTACGTGCTTCAACCAGGCTCTTGCGATCCTGATCTCGGTCGCGGTTTTCTTCAGCTTCTGACACCATGCGGTTGATCTCGTCGTCGGTTAGACCGCTGGAACCGGTAATCTGGATACTGCGTTCCTTGCCTGTACCCATATCTTTTGCTGAGACGTTCAAGATACCGTTCGCATCGATGTCAAAAGTCACTTCAATGCGTGGTACACCCCGCGGCGCTGAAGGGATATCAACCAACGAGAACGTACCGAGAATCTTGTTGTCTCGTGCCATCGGACGTTCACCCTGGAACACCACGATGTCAACCTGTTGTTGGTTATCGGCAGCCGTCGAATAGGTCTGACTCTTCTTGGTGGGGATGGTTGTGTTGCGTTCTATCATCACGGTCGCGATGCCGCCTTCCGTTTCCACACCCAGGCTAAGCGGTGTTACGTCCAGCAGCAGCACGTCCTTAACGTCTCCCGCTAGCACGCCACCTTGGATGGCAGCGCCAATGGCAACCACTTCATCGGGGTTCACCCCTTTGTGGGGCTCACGCTCAAAGATGGCCTTCACCTTTTCTTGAACCATCGGGATGCGCGTAGACCCACCCACAAGGATGATCTCTTGAATCTCGCTGGCTTTTAGGCCGGCATCGCGCATGGCATTTCTGCAAGGCGCTTCCAGTCGAGCAATAATCGGGTCAATGAGCGATTCAAACTTGGACCGTGTCAGGTTCAGGTTCAAATGCTTAGGCCCTGAGGCATCGGCTGTTATGAACGGCAATGCGATTTCGGTCGCTTGCGTGCTGGACAATTCGATCTTGGCCTTTTCCGCAGCTTCCTTCAGGCGTTGCAGGGCCATCTTATCTTGGCCCAAATCAATACCTTGGTCCTTCTTGAATTCGTCAAGGATCCATGTAATTAAGGCTTCATCAATGTTGTCACCACCCAGGTGCACATCGCCATTGGTGGATTTTACTTCCACCACTCCTTCACCCACTTCAAGCACAGAGATGTCAAACGTACCACCACCAAAATCGAAGACGGCAATGGTCTCGTCGCTCTTCTTATCTAATCCGTAGGCCAAGGCAGCCGCCGTAGGTTCGTTGATGATTCGCTTTACTTCGAGCCCAGCGATTTTGCCGGCGTCCTTAGTTGCCTGTCGTTCCGCATCGTTGAAATACGCAGGCACCGTGATCACGGCTTCCGTGACGGTTTCACCCAAATAGGATTCAGCGGCCTGTTTCAGCTTTTGCAAAATCATGGCCGAGATTTCCGGTGGCGAATATTGCTTGCCATCCTTGGTCTGCACACGCGCATCGCCGTTGGCGCCCGCTACCACTTGATAAGGCACGCGCTTGGCCTCGGTGGCCACCTCGGCAAATTTCTTGCCCATAAAACGCTTCACCGAATACACAGTATCTTCTGCATTGGTGATGGCTTGCCGTTTGGCTACTTGACCAACCAACCGCTCACCCGATTTGGAAAAACCAACTACTGAAGGCGTCGTTCGCGTCCCCTCAGCGTTGTTGATGATGATGGGTTCCTTACCCTCCATGACCGCAACAACCGAGTTGGTTGTGCCCAGGTCAATACCAATAATCTTGCCCATAACCGGACCTCCTAAAACTACGCGTCACTCCGCTCCCACAAAAATATTATATGAGTGAGTTGTTGTCAACTTTTTTTTATATCAACTATATCAGATCACGAACCGAGTCCGTATTGGTCGCGCAAAGCGGAAAGCTCTGTCTGGACGACCGTCCAGCGTTCCATTTGCTTGTCCAGTTCGAACTGGATTGACTTCTTCTCATCAGATAGTTTGCGGACTTCGTCGGGTGCTGTACGCGCAAAGAAGACAGGGTCCGAGAACTGATCATCAATAGCTGCCACTCTTGACTCAAGTTCTGCGATGTTTGTCTCTAGGTTATCCACTTCTCGTTGTAAGTCCTTGGATTCACGCTGAAAGGCTTGTCGCTGATCTGCCGACGCCTTTTTTTCTCGTTTTCGATCGGAGCTCTTGGATTTAGGTGCGTCGGTTTTGTTGCCCTGATCCACCTGATAGGCCAGATGATCGACACCCACTTTTTCGATGAATTCGTCATAAGTGCCCTCAAAAGCGTCGTAACCTGCCGGTGTCAGTTCCAAAACTCGGTTGGCGATTCGTTCGACCACGTAGCGGTTGTGACTGACTAATATCACCGTACCCTCAAAACGGCGCAGTGCTTCCACCAAGCTTTCAATGGATTCCATATCTAGGTGGTTGGTCGGTTCGTCCAGAACCAGCACATTGCCTCTCAAAAGCATCATTTTCGCAATGATCAGGCGGGCACACTCACCTCCGGACAGGGCGGCCGTGGACTTGTGTACGTCGTCTCCGGAAAACAGGACATTGCCCAAAATCCCTCGAATGGCGCCAATCGGCTCTCCGGGCCCGAATTGGTACAGCCACTCATAAGGTGTTGTGTCTTCGCGAATCTCGGCATGGTGATCTTGAGCAAAATATGTGGGGTATGTTTCGTGTCCCCATTCGACGGCGCCTTGGTCCGCCGTCAATTGATCCATCACAATCTTCAATAAGGTTGACTTCCCCACACCATTAGGGCCGATGACCGCCCATTTATCGCCGCGGTGCACGCGCCAATTTACGTTGTTGAGCACGGGATGGGCCTCATAGGATTTGCAGATACCTGTAATCTCAAGAACTGTCTTGCCAGGAGGGCGCACGGCTTCAAACTGAATGCGCGGAAAAACGCGGGAGCTATATACGGGTTCCGATATGTCCTTTTCCATGCGTTCAATCATTTTGGCTTTGCTTTGTGCCTGACGGGCCTTGGACGCCTTGGCTTTAAATTTCGTCACGAACTGTTGCAGATCGTCAATCCGTTTTTCGGCCTTCTCTGCCTCTAGTTTTCTCAGGGCGTCATCGGCTTCTTTTGCGGCCAGAAACGCATCATAGTTGCCTTTGTAGATCTTGATGGTCTGGTAATCCACGTCCGCAACGTGCGTGCACACGCGGTTCAAAAACGAACGATCGTGAGAGACGACAACCACAATGCCGCTCCGCTGACAAAGAAAACTCTCTAGCCATCGAATAGAGAGGATGTCCAAGTGGTTGGTGGGTTCGTCCAAGAGCAGAACATCTGGGTTGCAAAAAAGGACCTGCGCCAAAAGCACACGTAATTTGTAACCGCCGGACAAAACGGACATGGATTCAAAGTGTTTCTCTTCAGGAATTCCCAATCCTGAGAGGATTTCGGCGATTTGTGCCTGTGCAGCATACCCGTCGTTATCGGCGATCACCATCTCCATTTCCGCAATTTTCATCGGGTCAGAATGGGGGTCATGAAGAAGCCGTTCTTTTTCAATGACCGCTTCAGCGAGTTCCTTCTTACCAAGCATAACCACATCGGCAATCTGCCAATCCTCGTAGGCAAAGTGATCCTGGTTCATGGTGCCGATGGCTAGACCGGACGGAATATTAATATCTCCCCCGTCGGCGTATTCTTCCTGGGTCAGCATTCTCAGAAATGTCGACTTACCGGAACCGTTGGCGCCCACGATGCCATATCGTTTTCCAGGGTCCAATCTCAAGTTCACGCCTTCGAATAGAACCTGAGCGCCATAACGCTTTGAAAGATTTGAAATAGATATCATTGCCGCCTCTACTGCGCCTTTGCGCAAGGCGCGATTGTAGCGCAAACACGTCGGGTCAGTGAATCAATCAGAACGTGCGGCCGTAGCGCAAATGCCAGTCTTTCGTGGCCCGAAACTCGATATCCTGGGGCAAGGTTTCCTCGACCCGATACGCCCAATCCACATGCAGGTGCCCCACAGGACTATCCCAACCGATCCCAAGGCCTGTTGTCACCGTTAAGTCATCAAGACTCAGATCATTTGAATTTGCCCATACCCGGCCTGCGTCCACGAAACCCGACAAACTGATCCCTTGCCATCCGGTATAGTAGGTCAACTCATGGCTTCCAAAGACCATCGCTTCGCCGCCTGCGACCGACGTTCCCGAAGGGTTTAATGGCCCCAGCGCATCCTGATGATAACCACGAACAGTCGTGGCCCCTCCAAGCGTGAATAACAAAGGGTCCCGCTCGTCGCTGAAGGAATCAGGAATCAGGTTCTTAGGCTGATACAAGCCAAATTTGTACCGTTGCTGCCACATCCACGGACCACGGCTAAGGAACGACGTAAAAGCAGCGTTGTAACGGGTTCCATTCACCGCGATTTCACTGCCAAATGCCTGGAAGTAGTGTTCTACTCCGACCCTCATCAGGGTACCCGTACGCGGATTAGAGTTGTGATCCAAGTTTCGATAAAGCCATGAAAGATTGAGGGGCGTCAAGGAGATGGTCGATTTGGATTCGACAATTTCGGTAATGGTCTCAGGATCAATGGGGTCATTGGGATCGGATTCAAAATCGGGAATATAGAAGATCACTTCCTCATGCTGAATCACACGGCGATAGGCAGTTCCCAACGTCACTTGACTGCGTTTGGAAATGGGGTACCTGATTTCACCGGTTAGTTTGTAATTCTCGGGAAACACAAATCGCCGTTGGGATTCGATCTGAAGTGGTGGTGTGAAGTCGTCAGGATGATCGTCGCGTGTGGATTTCAACCAATCTGCCGATACATAAAAATTGAAAGGCGTTTTAAAAATTCGCCGAAACAGTGTGTCCGCATGGACACTGCGTTCGTTGGGTCCACGCTCACTGCGAAACGAAAAAGTGTTCACGCCAGACCCGAACAAGTTGTCGCGAAACTGAGCCACAATGGTAGGTTCTTCATATTCGTTTATGGCCACACCATATTCAAAATCCCACCGATTTCGTTCGTTCAAGATGATCCGAGCTCTGTGTTCATCACCTAACACACGTACGGCATCATAGGACCCCGTTCGAATGAGCTCCTCTTGAGATTGGATGAGCGAACTTTGAGTGTAGGCTTCATGCTTAGTTTTGAAGAACCGCTGCACTTTTTCAGGGCGCACACGGTTGGTGCCTTCCAATACGATTTCTTGATAAATCGGTTCGGCGGATGTGTAGAGACCCAGGCTCACTTCCACCTCACCGTCTACCAAGTTGGGTGTCACCGACACCCGCTGGTCACGGCGACGAACCGTTTCAAGTTCATGAGTCATCGTCTTTAGTAGGGCGTAATTAAAAGGTGCCCCGACCCATTTTGTCATCAGTTCGGCGGGTAACGGATCCGAATGGGGTTCCGGGACAATACGGGCTACTTCGGCTTTTCGACCCAGTCGAATTGGAACGACAAACATGCGCGGGTTAACAAAGGAACCTCTATCAATAGAGGGACTTACATATCCCTGGGCTGCCAACCTTGCCCGCAATACCGCTTCAGAATGGTGGGGCGCAACCAGGTATTCCGACAAAAACGTGCGTGCCTTTTCTTTCTTGGCAACGAGGGAATGCAGCTGTTGATCCGCATCGCCAAAATGTATCTCCACATCACTAACCAGCGGGCCCTTGTCGACGAGGATGGTCCACTGATGATCGTTTTGACGGACATGTGGCTGGATCTCAAGGTAGCCTTGACGTAAACCCACCTGTTTGATCCAGGTGTTGAGGCGAATCTCAGCAGCATCACCACTCTGTTTGATCAACCGCAACGCTTCAAGATGTTGTCGTTCCGTCAGTTCGAAACCCTGAATTTCGAAACTTGTTTGCTTGCCGGTGTCTACATCGATAGACAGCTGTCCATTTTCAAAAGCTATTTGCAGAGACGGTGTCAAGTAACCTTCACGCATCAAAGCCTGTTCAATCTTGAGTCGCGACCTCCTGACCGTCGATGAAGAGAACAGTTGACCAGCCTTAATCGCGGCCCACTTTTTGATCCTCTTGGACTCGTATCCAGTGATCACGATTTTCTTGATACGCACGGGCTCAACATCTGAAGCCCCAAATCGCTGTCGCCGCCTGAAATCAAACGTGGCTTCGTTATTTTCATAAACTGCCGATACGTAACTGTCCCAATAAGGGCCAATCCCCAATTCCACCCGTTGTTCAGAGGGACGGTCGATGGGCACCGCAATACGACTGATAAGTTTGTCTCGAATCGGCTGGGTAAACACCACTGAGAACGAGCGATCAAACAGCTGTTCACTTTGTTCACTTTCCAGGCTAACCGCGGACGACACTTTGCCGAGCACGTAACTTGCCAATAACGTAGCTAATCCATCCGTAGAGCCGCTATCTTCCAAGTCACTGATGTAACCCACGATCTGAATGGGCTGGCGCTCACTAAAATCGTCTCCGTATTCCAAAAAGACCTGCAAGTAGGGCTCTCCGGGCCGATTGGCATGAAACTGGACTTGGCTCTCTTTGAAGACATAAGTTTCGCGCCCGATGCGTATTTCACTGCCTTCGTTGATGTAGAGCGTTCCAGAGGCTAAATAGGGTTGCGCGAGGTTGCCCATGACTAGAATGTCCGGACTCTCCAAAGTCACAAAGCCGAGTTCGTGTTCAATCAGAAGCGGGGTGGGCGTTTGCGTCACTAATTGAACATCTACTTGCGAAAGGAGCGGGTCGGGAAACGCAATGGATTCGGTTTCCGTAAGCATGGCGTTGACAAAGGTCTTTAGTGTATCCGAGGGCGTATAGTATCCATCGGTAATTTTCACCTCGCCACGGAGTACGGGCGTTGAGCCAGTGTGATGCTGCAAGCTAATCGCCAAATCTGTTTGACCCAGAAAATCGCCGTAAGTTAGGGGTACAGCTTCACCAAAAGCACTAATTTGCCAATCATCCAATGTACCCACACCCGCAATGCCCACCAAACTACCATTCACTTCAACCTTGGAATCAGTGAGTCTAAAGTTGTCCCGTCGATGCTCTAGAGTGATCAGAGCATTCTTAATCTCCATCCAGGGTTCCGGGTGGTAAACAGTTCCAGCCAGTTGTCTGAATTCTGCCGACAGGGTGTCAAATTCCGATAACTTGGGCACGGCTGCGTCGATCCAAAACAACGCATCACCCAATAGGTCAGGGACAAAGGCTTTAAGCTGATCGACACCCAACACAGATCGAATATGCAAGCGTCCTTCCTGGGTTGCGAAACTGATGGGCAGATCGTCGTACATTAGTAGATTGTCATTGGTGTACCATCCATTGTCGTAGGCCAAACCAAGCGTCCGAGTACTGACCCTTGATTGATCGTAGGTCGCTTCCAGTTGATCGACCCAAAGTGTTGCCTTTGGAGTTTCAAACGAAAAATCACTCTCAAGATCGAATTCGCTGAGCAAAACAGACATAGCCAGAGGAAGCTGATTCTCGATCAAACGGTCGTTGAGTGCCGTTGCATCCACCAACGTCAACCGACAATGGCAACTGATGTCTGACCCGGCACTGAGCGTGGGTAAATCGGCAATGGGCCTAAGCCCCACGTTGCCATCACACTCCAGGTCCATACCAGCAATACGCCCTTCCACTCGATCAATGATCAAGCCATCGGCCCAAGAAAATTCCAATGTCCGAAAAGCAGCATCCCAGCCGTCCCATTGACCATCCAGCTGTGTCAAAGCCACACAGATCTTAGGTGACACATCGGGGTCCCAAATCAATGAAACGGTCCCACTTGCTGTGGTAAGGTCAACCGCCTCAGGCACTTGATTCCCAAGAGCCTTTCGCAGTCGGTACCAGTCCTGAACGGCAAACTCCAATTGCCCCACGCCAGATTCGGCGTCGCCCGTCCATTCAGAGCTAAACACAGTAAGTCCGGCAATCTCGAAAGGTACATCCGTGACAACACCCCACCATCGGTCCTTGGTTATTTTCAGGGGGAGATCGAGTTTGGAGGGTATGACGATTTCTCGATCACCTACGGCCATTCGTTGAGGTGGCGCCAGAATACGCAGGTCGAGTTGTTTGGGGTTGGCATTGAAATCGAACCGGGCTAGGGGTAATCGCACCAATTGGTCACTGACCACCACATCTTGGTGACGACTGATCAAGGTACCTGTTGCTTGCCACTGATCGAAATCTACAAATCTACAGCGAAGATTGACGTCAATACCGTTCCAGGCAGCACTGAGCCAATCGGCATCCAATTCGCTGTCTGCAAATGTGAATCCTGTATGAAGATCCACGCCGCTACCCAAGAGTTCCGTGGATACACCAAACGTTCCTCCGACGACCAGATTGTCCAAGGCACCCAAGGCGCGTACCGAACCCGAAACCAGAAACGGCTGTTGTTCGTAGACCAAGCTGAAGTCAGTCAACTCAAAACAGCTTTCTCTCAGCGTTTGCGTTTGACCATCCAGTAAAACCGTTCCTTCAATGCCGCGGTCGCTGTGGGTTCTAATATCCAGCGCGGTTAAGGGACCGTGCGCGGAAAGGTCTATGTTTCCCAATAGCTGGTCAACCACCGACAAGCCATCAACCTGTCCTCGCACTTCATCCAAATTCCATTGTGTCCCTACAAGACTGATTGCACCCATGGCGGTTGCCTTTTCGAATGCGATCTTGTGATCCGCAAGGGCCAGCCACGGTTCGTCATCTCGGGCTTCCACGTAGAACACGGCTTGCCCATGTTGATCCGCCCATGCCGTCACTGCGAGGTCACGCATGGACCATGTCAGGTTGCCATCGACCCCCGCCTCCGGGGACCAATGACCATTTGCCTCGAAATCAGCCGCGCCAGTTCCCCAGGCGGACCAAAGAACGTCAATACCTTCACCAATCATCAACCCACCATGAAGATTGAGGTCATCGAAGCCCACGGGGAATTGTCCGAGTAGCGCAGTCTTCGCTTGCCCACTAAACGACCCCGACCATTCATCGCCGTCCGCGCCAAACACCCCAACCAAGCGCACATCTTCACCGAATGCCAATGCGAAGTCGGTATGCCATCGCCACATGCGCAAATCACCTCGAGCATTCACGTCCCAACGCTGGTCCTGTACCATAGCGACAGTCTGGGCAGTCCAGTGCGCCGTGTCATTTTCAATCACGGCATTGCACGTCACAGGTTCATCGTAACCTGACAGGTCAGACCCGATTTGGGATGACACCTGTAACGTCGCGATTGACTGACGCAGATCCATGGATCCTGCAACTTCAATATGAGACGAATCTGTGGAGACCGTCGCCTCCAGGTTATCGAATCTGATGAAGTCTTGTGTGTCAGCGACCACGTGAAGCACAGCAGATCGCACAATTTGATCGCCCGCCCGTAATTGCTCGGTTGTCAGATCCAAGGAAATACGACGATCAAGACGCTGTATTCGCACGTCCCCTGCGTCAAAGTCAGCTTGAAGGACCTGACCCCGGGCACTTAAAGCCAGGTCTTCGACCACAAACCGGTCCAGTCGAATGTGGGGCCATGAGGGTGTACTGGTTTCCGACCCGTCGCCCTCAAAAAGGGCGTCGTCCAGTTCAATCAGACCAGAACGCAACACGACCTCATCCAAATCAATCGCGCCGCGTAGCATGCCGTTTCCTGCATTGACGCTGACGAAATCGGCCTCTACTGACCATCCATTTCCGCTTACGTGTAACCCTTGAATCCTAACTTGTAGCCGAAACAGATTGAGGTCAAGACGGTCGGCATCAAATTTGATGCCCCATCGCTGCAGGCGACTCTTGAGTTGCCCCAATAACGGGCGCTCGACGACCTGTGTCTGAGGTAGCAGAACGAACAGCAACAAGAGCAGCGCGGTGAGTTTGAGGACCCACCGTCGTTTCATTTACTGCCCTCCGGCCCTTTTCAAATAATCGCGAACGTACGACGTACAGCCATTGTTCCCAGGTACAACTTCAAGGTACGCAGTCCAATAAGTGGCCACTTCGGTTACCTGGTCCTTGGCCCGATACAAGTCACCCAACAAGAATAATGTTTCGGCGTGGCGGTTGTTTAAGGCGTAGGCCCGTTTCAACTGCACCAAAGCGTCATCAGACTTGCGTTCGAGAACAAGTGCGTATCCTAAAAGATAACGCGCCAAATAGTCGTCTTCTTTGCCAAGTCGCGCTTCGAGCAGTTTCTTGGCTTCGGGGACCTTGCGTTCGAATAAAGCGACTTGAGCTTCCAGCAAGGTGGATGTACCCGCTTTTTGAGCCGCAAACTGTTTGGCAGTGCTCTGTTGTTTCATGTAACACAGGGTAGAAACCAACAGCAGTTGGGCCTCTTGATTGCCTGGATCCGTAGCCAAGTAACCTTCAAGTACCGATTTTGCCGCGCCGTAGTTCTTATCGCAGATGTTACTGCGGGCCTCCATAAGCGGATTCTGTGCCCAAATCAGCCCCGAAAAACAACACAATCCGATCAACATACGCATGGTTATGTCTCCTTTATGCGACAAATAATGGCTCATTGTCGCTTTATCTCAATTGAAGGCAACCAGAATGCCAAGTCCCTCATTCATCAACACCCCAATCGACGGTAGTCCAGTAAACCTGGGTCGCAGCATCGTTTTGGAACACGACATCGTCCGCCTTGATATTTGCGGGTAACTCAATGAACACCAGAGTGTGGGTCCAATCTGTCAATTGGCGGAAAAACTCGCTGATTTCTTGTCGTTCTTCACCCACATCAGCGGACATACCCAAACCGGCTGTTCGGAACTGTAGTTGTTCTGCAAATGAACGTCGCGCAGCGGCCTCTTTCTCGCGCTGATCCAGCTCGTTTTGCATGCGTTTCTTATCGCCCATAGAAATGCGGAAACCCACTTGTGTGTTCCGATCTTCCTGAAAACTATCACGAGTCGCATCGCGATCGGGTTGCATGGAATCCATATCCAGTGCCCGGTCTGCAATCGACTTCGCGGTGGCAGTAGTAGGCGCATCCCGTGGAAACTCCAAGTGATACACATGCAAACCGGTTTGACGCAATTCAACCAACATGGCTTCCAATTGCGTCAGATCCTCAGTCAAGTGATCTGTAATCAAAATCAGGTGGTGAGGCATGGTGGTGTGATATTCAAGGTGGGTCACCTCCTCCAACAACACGCTGAAATCCAAATTGGTGCTCAAACCATGAGTGGGCGTAACCGCCTTGAGTGCACTCAACCACTCAGCTCTGTTGGATGTTGGCGCCAGCGCTAAGCGGGTCCGTGGCCCACCCGAACGCACGATATAGGTCAAGTCACCCGGTTTGAGTTCACTCTTAAACCATTGGACCAATTCCTCTCTCAAGAATGGCCAGATACCGCGATTCACGACATCTTCATGAATCGCGATGCCCCAAATCTGGTTCAATTCATGAATCGAGGTGTGCTTCAAATCAGCGAGTTGTTGCCCCTGATAAAATGGATCTGGAGGTACAGAGGCCGAGCCGTCCACATGTCGTGCGGCCGCCACCAAGTTCGGGTTTCGAACGCTGATCTCAGTAAACACATCTGTGCGACTTAACACGGTACTTTGAGTGGACCAGGTGCCGTCCTTAAGAAACCGCACGTCAACTTGCGTCGTAGGTCCCCAATCAAAAGGCGGCCAGGGAATTTCGCCCGTACTTGTGGACAGAAAGGGATGACCACCGATACATACATACAACTCCGGTCCCGCTGCCTTCAGAGTGAGTGTCTCCAATTCCAGGTAGTTGTCGGTTTGATTGGTGACGACTTTTGATGAATCTTGGATCGCCACAGTCCAATCTGCCGGAAAGGTTCGAAACCCTCGAAGACCGTGGGCGTCAGGTAGGGTTTGCGCCATCACGCGGAAAGGCCCCTGCTGTGGCGGCAATTCAAACATGAACCAATCCCCTGCGCGATTGATATAGCTGAGCGGACGTGGGATATCATCTTCCTTAATCATGAGTGCTTCCGGCGAAAGGTGCGCTGCATGAACAAGCACCATAGCCAACCGACTGGGGTCATAGGGTTGATCCCAGCGATATCGAAATCCACCGATCATGAGTTCGCGCTTGTCAGGCTTGATCAGCCCTTCAGGAGCCCACTGTTGAACGATAATAGGTGTGCCCACTCTCGGCAATGTAGGAGGGGCAACATATATGGAACTGCTGGTTTTCAGACCACTGGTCAGGAAGCCAGAAAATATCTTCAGATCGGCATTAAAGTGACCCGGTGGCATATGCACTTCAAACACCACCGCGTCGTCCTTTTGTAAATTTACAGCGGTCGCATCATGCCTCGTCTCCACCTCGCCTACCCCTTTGTCCAAGGTGATCAGGAGTTCCAAAACAACATCTTCTCTGCCTTTTGATTGAACAGCTTCACGAAACGAAGGCGTCAACGCAACTGCCACCCGCAACAGCTCACCGCGGGGATCTGGGTCCAAGAGATACGTGAGAATTCGGGTGTCGTACCAAGTGATTTGATCGGGGATCCGGGTTCTGCCAAAGGGACGCATGTCGAAACTGTAGAGGATCTGGGGATGGAGGATCATTCTGTTTTTTAGTCGGTCCCATTCGGTAACGCTTCGTTCGGTCAAAGTCACTCGATTGCGACCAATGGGGATGAAATGAAACTCATAGTCTGCGAAATGCCATTCCGAGGGCAGCAAACTGTTGGAGGGATTGGTTGTCGTCGATTCAGGCTCACCGAGCACTTCCACGATGTAATCACGAATGTCTCCGTAGGTTCGCTCACAGAAAAACTGGGGCAAAAACAATCCTTGATCTGAAAAGAGACCCGGGTGTTCTTGGCGACGCGCCACAAAGGTGCCCCGGAATCGCAAACGTTCGTTTTCGTCCAATGCATCGAACAGTGTTTCCTCGGCGGCGGTCATCCAAGGACGTGCCAGTTCATCCCAAGGCTGCATGTTGGTAAACGGTTTATCTGAGAAAAGGAGCGCAAGCCACGCTAAATAGATCAAGGAACCCTCCGCGAAACTGCTTCTCACTATTGTACTTGAATCGAATTCAGTGCTGGTATGATTCCAAGGTCAAAACTGAGGCGGAATGTACTGTGGGTGTGTATTTATTGTTCATTTTTACAGGGGCTATCGGGGCTCTCGTGATCGCCAGGTTCGTCCTCGGATGGCAACCAAATCCGGATCAAAACGAAGATACTACCGATGACATACCTGCTGATATCTACCAATTGGCCAGCGAACTGGACGGCGTTTTTCAGGCATCAGCACAGCCTGCAGATCTTCTGAATCAACCCAAATTCCATCAAGCCATTGAAATCCTCACGAGTCCTGATATCTCACAGGATCAAGTGCTGGGATATGCACGTGGCGACAATAACCTGCTTATCTGTGTGGCGTTGGCTGCCCTGAAAAAACGCAACGAAAAGCCACCTCGCACCGATGAAGTGATCGCACTTATCGGAAAAACTTATGCTTGGCAGATCTACTACGCCCTTGATTACCTTGCCGACAAGCCCGACGATCATATGGTCGTCCGCGTTTTGGGAAAAATTCAGCATTGGTGGCCCAACCCTGCTTTCTTCCCCGAAATGATCGCCAACTTCATCAAGGCTCGATTGAGCAGAAACGAGTCGCTCGAAATCGGTTCCCATTTCGATCATTTAGACGATGATGAGCTCGAGTGTATGGAGCAACTACTCCAGTCCATACCTCAAGTCGCTGAGTCGTTGGTGGCTTCGCTTAAGAAATACAAAGAGCACAGATTAGATCGCGACTACCTGAAATCCATCGGTCGATTGATGGACAGCGATTCCCAAAAGGTGGTCAGCCACCCCGTCTTTGAGCGAAACCTGGCTCAACTCAGGGATTGGACGCTATCGACGAATCCCAGATCCGTGATGATCGTTGGCGAGTCAGGATGCGGCAAAACCACTCTTGTCAAACATTTCGCGCAACAAGTACAGGCATCTGGATGGACCCTTTTCGAGGTGGCCGCTCGCCAGATCGTCGCGGGACAGTCCTACATAGGCGAACTCGAGGAACGGGTCCTAAAAATGTGTGAAAAGGCGACGCGTTCAAGAAAGGTCATTTGGTTCATACCTGATTGCCACGAGCTCTTGCTGGCAGGTGCCCACCGTTTCAGTCACGGTGGCGTTTTGGATATGCTGCTGCCATACGTGGACGAGCAACAGATCCTCGTTATTGGCGAAACCACGCCTTCAGCTTATGAACAGTTGGCCCGTCAAAAACCTCGTGTCAAACAAAGTCTTGAGCCGCTGAACATGCAGCCGATGTCCAAACCCGAAGCCATTGACTTGTTGGGTCAGGTTTTCGAGTCGGAAAAGGACCTTATGACCGAGGCCGTTGAAATGGCAACCATGTATCTGGCCGATACCGAACTTCCGGGAAACGCCATGAGATTGGTGCGAGCTACACAGGAACGATTGGCCAAGAGTTGTGCTCCCTTCACCGCTCAAGAACTTCTCACATCGCTTTCGCAGCTCACGGGGCTACCTGTCGCTCTGCTCGACGACCGAGTCCCTCTAGACCTCGAGGTGGTGCGCCACACGTTCCTAAAACGAGTACTTGGCCAAAACGACGCCGTTGACGTGCTGGTCGACCGCATCGCAATGGTCAAGGCGGGCGTCACAGACCCCTTGCGCCCCTTAGGGGTATTTATGTTTGTGGGACCCACTGGCACGGGTAAGACCGAACTCGCCAAGACACTGGCAGAACTGCTCTTTGGCTCAGAGAACCGAATCGTCAGATTCGATATGAGTGAATTCAAGACAGCCGACGCGATCTCTCGAATTCTCGGCGGATCAGATGAACAAAGACAACAGGTTAGTCTCACCACTTCCATTCGACAACAGCCGTTTTCAGTCATCTTGCTGGACGAATTTGAGAAGGCACACCCCAATATCTGGGACCTATTTCTACAGGTGTTTGATGACGGGCGTTTGACCGATGTAGCCGGCCGAACTGTCGATTTTCGATACACCATGATCATTATGACCTCGAATCTGGGCGCTGCAGTACCCAGTGGTATGTCCATCGGGTTCAGCGGAGATCAAGGCACATTTTCCGCACATCAAGTGATGAAAGCCATGGCCACTACCTTTCGTCGGGAATTCATGAACCGCATTGACCACATTACCGTATTCAGACCTCTATCACGCCAAACGATGCGTCAAATCCTCTATCACGAACTCGATCGAGCACTGATGCGACGCGGCCTGAAATCCAAATCATGGGCGGTGGAGTGGGAGCCATCGGCCATTGAATTCCTATTAGACAAGGGGTTCACCCAAGATCTGGGAGCCCGCCCATTGCGCCGGGCAATCGAACACCATCTTCTGGCCCCGCTCGCGCGAACCATTGTTTCCCGTTCCACACCAGAGGGTGACCAGTTTCTCTTTGTAAGGGCGCTGGGCGACCAGTTACAGGTCGAGTTTGTGGATCCAAACCAGGAAGACCAGGAGTCTACCGCGGATTCATCACCTTCATTGAGTCTGGCTCAGATTTCCTGGCAACCCTCAGCTTCACCTGCGGTCATTGATTTGCTCAACACTCATTTGCAAGCGCTCGAGCATCGGATCAATGATCAAGCATGGCAGAAAGACAAAGATCAATTACTCAGTCAAATCAACCAATCGGGTTTCTGGAATCGGCCAGACCGGTTCAACACACTCGAGGCGTTTGAAGTACGTGATCGCTTGGAAATGGTGTGTCGCACCCTAACTTCGCTGGCCAAACGCATCAAACCAGGAAGTGCATCACAGCCTGTGGTTGAAATGGCACATCGCTTGAGAATGTTACCTCAGGCCATGGATGACATAAGCTCAGGCTTGTCCCAGGACGCGTGCCTTTGGATTGAATGGGATTCCTCGCACGATCCTCACCCATTTGCCGAGCGGCTAAAAGACATGTATCTGGGATGGGCAGCCTCCCGCGGCATTCGCGCTTCTGTAATGCCCCTACCAAAAGCCAGGCTTATGACGATGATCGGTCTTGGCGCTTATGCCGTTTTGAAAAGCGAAACCGGACTGCACATTTGGGAGACAGGTGAACGGCCCAAACAGCGTGAGCGTATCCAGGTTCGAGTGTGGGTCGTGCGCCATCTGCCGGGAACCGAGTTGACACCCGAACTCCTGAACCAGCTTATGTCCGACAGCCGTCCTCAGAGTTGGGAAATCGTACGACGATACCGCGAGCAACCCTCCCCTCTCATTCGCGATACGAAACATGGTTGGAGAACCGGGAAACTGGACAAGGTCTTGGCTGGTGATTTCGACTGTGTGCCCAACACAAAACCTTGAATGCTCTATCTGCTTCCAACACGATCACTTACACCGCAATCGGGCCATTTCGCGCGGTTGACAGAATTACTCGCAACTCTATAGACTTGTTTCACAATTTCAAGTTGTCTACCTGAACGCCAAGGAGATACGTCATGAAGCGAATTGGACTCGTTTGTATCAGTGTCGCCGCCTTTTTTTCGTGCGGACCGAGACCCTTCTCCAATCTCTATTTGCTCAGCCTACCAGAAACCAATGAAGGCCGAGCAATGCCATTGCACGTGGTCCCTGTGGATAACATGTTGATGGTCAAGATAACCAACGTCAAACCTGAAGAATGGTTTGTAAGTGAAATGATGGAAACCACTTCTGGGATCAAGAAACGCGTGCTTCAAGGCGCCCAATCAGAATTAGTCAAAATCGAACGCCAGAACGATCGCAATGATTTTGTGGTGATTGTGGACTATGCCGAATCCGAAAGCGTGGACGCACAACGCATAGTGATCGGCGAAAAGTACCATAAAGCCAAGGACATATACATTCTCGTGTCAAAAGATGCTATTCGAATCGTAGACAAAAAAGTCTACGAAGACTTCAAGCGGTCCATGTAACGGAGCGACCGTGTCAACTGGGCGACATATCAATTGGTCTGAAGGTCTGTTCATTCAGCCTCACCATTTTCAGCAGTCATCATTGCAAGTGGACGGCGAAATCGGGGACCTGATCCGAGATTATCAAACCCACGGTTATGGTGTGGCTCATATCAAAATATCTGAAGCAGACTGTGAGAACTACGTCCTCAACGTGCTGGAACTCGATTGTCGTTTGACCGACGGTACGCGAATAAGCTTTCCGGAGAACTGTGTGGTGGAGTCGCGCAGTTTCAAGGACGTCATCGATACCTATCAGGGCCGCGTTGAAGTCTTCTTGGGTTTACCGCTGATCACTGAACTGGAACCCAACTGCTTGAGATTCAATCAAACACCCATGGGTGGGATCAAATATCGCTATATCACCAAAATGGTTGAAGTCAACGACATCAACACCGGTTCTAACCCCCAACAAGTAGAGGTTCGACTGTTCAATCCGCGCTTGTTGTTTTCAGGGGAGTCTACCTACGGTTATGAATGTGTCAAGATCGCGGAGGTCGAACGCTCAGCCAAATACGGAAGTACACCCAAAGTGCGCAAAGACTATGTGCCACCGACCATCACCCTGCAATCATCACCCGCTCTCCTGCACATCCTTCGCGAGACTGGCAGCCGACTCATCGCCAAGAACCGAATCTTGAGGGGTTATTGGAAGAGTAAAAGTACAGCCACTCTGATGAAGGCTCGCGATGCCTTGAAGGTACAGGCCATTGCCGCGGCAACCAACGCGTTCATGCAGTTCACAAGCATGAGCCGCATCCATCCATTTCCGGTCTATCTCAAAATGGTCGAGGTGGTGGGCATGCTATCCATCTACTCCGATAACGACGCGCATGTCGAGGTGCCCACCTACGACCATGATCATCTGGGTGATTGTTTTGCCAAGGTTGAACAGTGCATCATCAAGTTGTTGGCCATGCTCGAGGAAGCCAGCTTCGAGTCTCGGGTATTCGAACCCAAAGACGGCATGCTGGTCTGCCCGATGGAAACCTCGTGGTTTGATGAGAAATATGACCTGTACATTTGTTTTGAATCCAAAGTGGATGATGCAGAGGCTGGCCGACAAGTGTACGGACTAAAAGTATCCCCTGAAAGCCATATGGCGCTCTTGAATCAGCGGCGGATTCGCGGCATGGACATGGAGGGCCCCATCCATCACCTGCCCGCACTTCCAGCTTCCCCCAACCATCATTATTTCAAGGTTTCGCGCCAGCACCCCTTGTTCGAAAAGCTACGCGAAGCGCCAACCCTTGCCATTTGGGGACCCTACCAGTTCTCCGAGCTCACCACCTTGTATGTGGTTGAGAAAGCTGTCTCATGACTTGACAACCAAAGGTGAAACATCATGCATTTACGCGATGTCATCGTGGACCTGTTTCTATTTGTGGCCACCTTCAAAGAAAGACTAGAACAAGGTACGCCACCAAGTCTCGAAGAGGTGTACCAAGAAGTTCGCACCATATTCGGTACCATGGACCAACAGGTACTGGCTGATAGCGTGTTGAAATCGCGCTACGACCGAATCCGGTTCGGTCTGGTTGCATTAGTCGACGAGGTGATAGTCACATCTACTTGGCAGCATGCGCCTCAATGGCCGGTTCTGGAGATGGAGTTCTATGGGACCAAAGTGGCGGGTAACAAGTTCTACGATTTTATTGCCGAACTGACCGCAGCGGACAAAGAACTGATTGAAGCGTCCTTCTACATCCTGGCATTGGGATTTCGCGGGGCCTATGTATTTGATGAGTCCCGCTGGGAACAGACCATCACCATCCTCTATCAACAACTTCCCAATCCCATTGGCCAAGAAAATTTCAAGCTCTCACCGGAGGCCTATCACGTCATCAAGAAAAAGGCACAGCGGCTGGATCCTCTGTTTTCCCTAGGTCGTTCCGTCATTATCTTTATGGCTACCCTGTTTTTGCTGGCGATTTTTTACCAAGTGGTTTGGTCCAGCATCGTGAGTGAAATTAAAGACAAATCGGAACAGGCCAAATCACAAGTTCAAGATGAAGATCTACGCGAATCACTGAAGGAGACCGACCTGTGAGTAAGCTACTCGATCTGTTTCGCTTGATTCCCGGAACTGGCCGCGTGATTAGCCTGTTGATCATCATCGGTGGCGCCATCTTTTTTGTCTACTACCGCTTTGGTACGATGCCTGCCGTTTTCCTGGCCGGCGGCATCCTCGTAATCTTCCTATTGATCTTCATTTATAACCTGGTGCTCAAAGCCAGCGAGCGCCAGAACGGCATTGCCTTCGGAAAAGCCATCAGCAATGCCCAGGTAGGCGCATCCAGTGAGGAAGTAAAATCAGCTGTAAGCGCTATGGCCCAGAAATGGCGCGAAGCTAATGTCAACCTGAAAACCGCCGGTTTGGACATGTACACGCTGCCCTGGTACATGTTGATTGGCGAACCACAGTCAGGCAAGTCAACCACGCTCAAGTTCTCAGGCATCAAGTTCCCCATTGGTATGGAATCGATTTCAGGTGGCGGCGGAACACGAAACTGCGATTGGTGGTTCACCGAACAAGCAGTGATTTTGGATACGGCCGGGCGCCTAACGTTTCAGGAAGAAAATGCCACCGATGCTGCCGAATGGAACCACTTTCTCAATCTGCTGGCAAAACACAGGCCCTACTGCCCTATTAACGGCGTGATGCTGGTTATTCCCGCAACATCCCTTCTAGGCGATGACGCCGCAACGCGACATATGAAAGCGCGCAACATCAGTGAAAAGCTGCTCAATATTCAGCGCACGCTTTCGATTCAATTCCCTGTATTCGTGGTGATCACAAAGGCAGACACAATTTATGGCTTCACTCAATTCTTCAACAAATTGAATGTGGATCAACAGCGCGAGATGTTTGGATGGTCCAGTCCTTCGTTGGAGTCCGGCTTCAACATCAATACGTTTGATCAAAGCTTTGGCCAACTGATTGAACGCGTCGACCAGATCAAACGCCGCAATCTCAGCCGAACCCACTATTCAGACGACGCCAACAAAACTTTTATTTTCCCTGAAGAGTTTCGCGCCCTTTACCAACCTCTGCGTGAATACATGAGCATCATTTTCGAAGACAGTGTGTATCGCGCTCCTATGTTCTTTCGTGGCTACTACATCACGTCAGGCATGCAGGAAGGCCAGCCCATAGCCAGTGCCTGTAAGGCGCTACTCAAGAAAGGGACGGTCATACCCAACCTGGAGCAGGTCTTCACCAAATCGCGTGCCTTTTTCATTCGCGACTTCTACACCGAGAAGGTCTTCCCCGAAGAGGGACTGGTACAGCGAGCGTTTCATCACGTACGAGCCGACAAGATCAAGCGGCGATTAATTTATGGGTTGAACATCAGCTTCGTCGTGCTCGGTGCCCTGTTCATGGTGCTGATGTATCGCAATCTCAATGCGAGATTGGCCGGACCAAAACGAACCATCGACGAAACACTGATTTTGTTGGCGGACAATCAAGGTACCTTCTTTACCAGTGACGATGATCGTGAAGAAATCTTCAAGAACCTTAAGAACCTGCAGTCAGCCATCACCATTGGACAAGCGGGAGGCAGCTTCAACTTCTTTAAAGGAAAACAGAATGCACTTACGGCCCACCTACAGGACACGTTTTCATACGTGTATTTGGACCGTTTCCTTGTAGGTCTATACGACTCGGTCGTACAACAACTGGCAGCATTTGAGCAGCAATCCCCTCAGACGCCAAGAAACAGTGACGCCGAGTTGACCCTGTTGCTCCATGCACTGGCCGAAGTCAATAACTGGCGCTATCACAGTAAGAACGACACGCTGGATGAGCTGAAACCATCACTTCAACCATTTCTTGCGTTGGCACTGGATCCCGAATGGAATAGCGACCTGGCTTCCCATTTGGTTTCATTGAACCTACAAGAACAACTAGAGCAGTGGTTTCAGGAAGTCCATGCCCGCAGTTCGGACGAAGTAAAAGGGTTTGTCATTCAGGCACTCGTTCATCGCTCCGAACAGTTGTTTCAAGGATTGGACAAGGCGGTGCTTGACTTCTACGTCAATCAGCCAGAAATGCAGCGATACCTTGAAAAACTCAAGGTCCTCGAAGAGTTAGACAGCGCCTATGCAGAGACACTCGTTTACATTTCTCCCAGTGATTACCACGAGAAACTCATGCGTTTTGCCTCCTATTTCTCGCCCGAAAACCAAGAAATGCTGGGCCCGGGCGGCGATCAATACTTGAAAATACCCGAAGTGGTTGAACGCACAGCCAAAGCTTTAGGTACACCATACGACAAGGTGGGTACGGCTGACGAAAAACTCAACTCCCGCGACCGCAAGCGTCTGGAACTGCAACCGGATACCGCAACTTTTATGCGCGCCCTGCGGGCGTTTGACCCAAAAAATTACCGCGATCCGCGCGCTGAGCGGGAAGGCGATGTCCCCAACCCTGAAGGTCTTACCTATTCCAAAGAAATCAAATCGTTTTGGGATGAATTGATCAAAGGCTACGCTGAGGTCATTGCCAAGAGCAACAACCCCTATTCAGATCTTCCCGAAGTCGGAGCCGGCCGGGACGCATCGATGGACAGCTTGTTTACCCGGGGTTATGAACGCATGGTGGTGATTGCCCAAATGAGTGGCCGCGGCATCAATGCTCATGTCGGCGTAATGACAGACAGCGGCAACTCACGCTTGCTGGAAAAAAACATTTTGGATTACACAGCATCCTTAACCAAGGCCGAACGCAAATTGTTCTCCGATGCGTTTGTTCGGTCCATGGGCGAGGACACATTGAAGGTGCCACCCCCTTCCTCTTCCAATTGGAGTTCGATTGTCGAGGATTTGCGTCAGAAAACAGATCGGGGCAGACATGCAGACTGGTTCCTGACACCCGCTGATGAGGTGAAGTCGGTATTCCGCCAACATAACCGTGAAGTGGAGACCATTTTCGGGACTCTTGCCCTCACATCCATGAACCAGTACACCAGGGACGTAGAAGACCACACCAAACGCTTTTATTCGGCGGTCCAGGGTCTGGCAAACATCAATCAAGTCGATTTGGCTCAGAATCGAGGACAGTACACCAACAACATTCCAAGAGACATTGAGGATTTTGCCGATATCGGCGTTGAGGAAACGCCGTACTTGGAGATGCACCGTGTATCGCTGGACGCTTGGTCGCGCGCGGTCATCGATGCATTTCTAAACTATGCGGGAAACGTGGATCCCTGCCCGGAATGCAGTCGTGACCTGAACGAAATTCGGACGCTTGCCAAAAATATTGGCAATGCCTTTCCCGTGGCAACCCGAAACGTGATGAAAATCAACTACGACGAATTGGGCCTCGCCAACGCTTGGATCACAACCGCACGCGAGGACGATCTCACAAAATTGGTCGCCGCAATCGAGAAGTTTCGTTCTCCAGATGCGACGCGCTCGCGGTTCTTAAAGAACAAGCGGCTGGAAGCTAGAATGGAACACGCGCTTGCATGGTCAGATACTGTCAGGAAGCTTCAAGATGGTACGCTGACACTGCGTTACAAGTTGGAACCTTCCGTGGAAGCAGATGCTGCATCCCGTGAATTCACGTTCTGCGACCTGAAAGGCTACTTCACTGCACGCCGTATTGCGTTGAACTCACCGGCTTATCGAGATATCACCGTCAATCCTGACACCGAGTCCAACAACATCAGTGCTGCATTCAGACTATTCAACGACACGGAAGGCAACGACTCCGAGTCTCGCATCGTAGTCCATGGAAAAGCGCTGGAGCTGTTTGGTTTCGTGTTGGCAGATATGAATCAAGGTTCCGATACGTACGACCGCCAATTGGATGTTCCCCTCAACTACGCCAATCGTACCGTCAAGGGCCTATTCCGATTCAGGTTCTCTGAACCGGTCACACTACCGCCCAACTGGAGCGATTTTTAAGGGTCGCGTATGAGTTTGTTTTCCTTCCGCAAGAACACCATCAAGTTTCCCGAGTTCACCATAGGCGTGTTTGGCAAGCTGCCTTTTTATAAAGACTTTCTTTACAGTAGCTTCGACAAATCCTATTCAGATCTCCGAGATGCATTTGACCAGGGTTTTGATACGTTGATTCGGTCGCAGGCTGACCGACCTTACGTCCTTCCAAGTCGGGGATTCCTGGTGCATATGCCGAAAACAAAAGTCGATCTTGTAGGTTGTATCTGGGAAAGCGATGACGGCTTACGCGGTTTCCCCTTTATGATGGCCTGCGTTTTTCCGCGCAAACTCAAATCGTCTCCCTTCCATATCTTCTGGCAAGCACTGGAAGCCTATTGGAAATATTTCAACGCCTATTACCAAGACTTGAAGGCCCAAGAAAACCCGGGCGAATTCTACAAACGAGTTCGCGGCATTGTGCATGCCTTGCCTTCGATTGAAGCGGCGGTATGGGAACCGGAGCCCGGTGACGCCATCGGTGCATCGGTCCAGGAGGGTTTCCTAACCCCGGTGGATTTGACAGGTAAAGCGCCTTTCGAAGAAGCCGCAATATTGCGGTCCATTGCGCTTAAGGACAATCCGTCCTTTGTGTTGTGGCCCAGTAAGAATTGGGCCGAACGAGATAATCTGTCGGTTACTGGTTACTTGGGTAGCAATGGCTTGGTTGACTTAAGATTCACTTTTTTCTTGCCGGAACGAATGGAAGAGACAACCGAATTAGATGGCGATGAAACGGCTGAACTGGAATTAGCCAAACTTACATCTCATCCCAATCACGACGAAGTGCGCGAAGCATTGGACTCCGATGAGGAAGCGGACGCAGAAACGCTCCGCATATCCCGAGCGTTGGCACACGCAAAGGAAATCGGCGCACTTGATGACGCGCCAGATACGGCTCAAATGGAAACAAAAAAGAGCGAAGACGATATTGAAACCACAAAGATGCCCATTGACCGCGACCAATACAAATGAGGAAGTTCCATGGATCTAACGACCGTTAAAGAGATCTGCCTGACGGACATACCGGGCGGCGATCCATGTGGTGAAGACCCTAAATACGATACAACCTACGAGTCCATTCGCGAGGAGATTGCCAAAATGGCCGGCATCGGTCGGGGCGCTACAGATTGGGAGATGGTTGTCCGTGATTCCCTGCAACTCCTTCAAAACACAGCCAAAGAAATCAACCTGATGATCTATCTGGCCACGGGCCTGGCCCACACCCAAGGATTTTCGGGATTGTTGCTCGGTGTAGAAACCGCCAATGAGTTCATCCACAAATACTGGGATAACATGCATCCCAACCTCAAGAAAATCAAGATTCGCGGACGGGCACTGGACTGGTTAAACGAAAGGTTGGTGGAACTGAGGGACCAGGGGAAACTGGACACAAAAAGCCGCGAAGACCTCAAACAGGGAATCGATCTTCTCGACGCCTTTAAGAACAACATCTATGAACGGTTTGATGATCCCCCCTCCAATTTCAAGGCACTTCGCAACTGGATGGAAGAGGTACTTTCCCAAATACCAGAACCCAAACCCGAGCCTCCACCGCCCCCTCCCGCTGCCGAATCAGATGAATCAGCAGACACGTCAGAGCCGAAGTCGGCACCTTCACCTCAGCCCGCAGCCAAAGCCCCTACCCCAACCACGATTGAGGTGGCTGCACCCGTTGTGGGTGAAGATGCATCTCTCGGTGAACTCATGGCCGCGTTGCAGCCGATCGCACAGCAGATACTCGCTCAAGCACCGAAATCATCCATCGGTTACCAGTTATTGAGACAAACCATCTGGGCGGAAGCCAAACTACCCAATCATCAAGACAATTTTGAGACATTCATTCCGGCACCGGCTGATGAAATAAGAGACAGCCTTAAATCCATGTTTGGCAAAGCCAATTGGGAGTCACTGCTGCAGCGAAGCCAGGATCTAGCTCTGCGCTTCCCACTTTGGATGGACCTCCAGTTCTACGCCGTCACAGCTTGTCAAAACCTGGGTGAAAGCTATGGCGCCGCCATGCGCGCCATCCAGTTTGAAACCCATCAACTCAACGAGCGATTCCCCAAGCTCATTCAACTCAAATTCGATGACGGTTCGCCGTTTGCCTCCACGCAAACTCGTGACTGGATGGGTCAACTGGCCCAACAAATCGGCGGCGGCGGCGGTTCAGTCGACGACCCGGTGGCAGCCATGAAGAGTGCACTCATGCAACGGGGTACCGAGGCATTCGCGGAAGCATTGGCCGAGGCGCAACAAGCCATAGCAACCGCAACCTGTCCACGAGATGCCATTCGGATGCGCGCTGAGGTAGCCGGATACTGCCTGGATGCAGAACAGCCACAATGGGCATACGCCACCCTACATTCATTGGCACAACAAGTGGATTACTATCACATCGATCAATTCGAACCCCAACTCTCAGCACGTATCTGGTCACTACTCGTGAGGTGCTGCCGAGAGCTCAAAGGTGAGACAGGTCCTTATCAAGAAACAGAACGCATGGCAATGGCTCGACTAACGGCTGTCGATGTGAGCCTTGCTGGCGAACTGCGAGTGGCCAAGAATCCTTTTGGAGACTAGCTTTCAAGTTGAAAATCGTTGATTTCAAACATATAATCCGTATCGTTCGAGTAAAGAGCTTCAGATACTCTAAACTGATCTCAGCTTCATGGGTTGTCAGAAGGAACTGAATCGAACGCGCGCTCGGCGCCAACACCCCCTCGACAACCCGCTGTCATTGAGCACGGGAAAGCACAAGGAGTTCAGATGTCTACGACTAAGTTGTTTGTGGGAAATCTTCCGTTTTCCACTACAGAAGAAGAAGTGCGTGCACTTTTTCAGGAAATTGGGGAAGTTCAATCAGTGAACCTGATCAACGATCGCGAAACCGGCCGTCCCCGTGGCTTTGGTTTTGTTGAATTATCAACGGAAGTTGCTCAAGTGGCATTGCGCGAGTTCGACGGCATGGAATTCAACGGCCGCACTTTGCGCGTCAATGAAGCCCGTGAGCGAGAGCGCCGCGAGCGTCCGTTCCGCGGTGGTGATCGCGGTGACCGTGGTGACCGCGGTGGCGACCGAGGACATCGCCGCTACTAACAACAGTATTCATGCTTGAAAAAGGGGCCTTCGGGCCCCTTTTTTTATGGCTGTTTGGGTTTGTGACCGAGCCACTTCCAAAGGGTCATCATCACGGTCGCTACTGGGAGGAATGAGGTTCCTGGAATGCTACAGTAAAGGCCGACTACAACACTCCAAAAGAGCTTGGGTTTGGGTGGTACTTTGTTCAGTGTCGCCACTACATAAGTGCCCACGCCGCCGATGAGCCAACCCCACATGACCCCCAAAGGACCCAATGTAGCCAGGTCCAGCATATCGACCACCATACCCACCAAGATCGGGGTCATGCCTTCCATCCAAGGATTAGAGGTGGGCTGGGGTTTGTTCATATGAATATTCTGCCAGTAGTCGCGCAGTTCCACCAAGCAGAGAACACAAAAAGTAAATCTTCAGCAAAGGCTGCGGTTCTCCTTTACCTCCTGGTTCGGAATTGATTAGAATGACGCCCCATGCGGTGCAGCCGCAGTTTCAGGGGGGTCCATTGGGTCCGGTGATTACACGCGAATTTGAACATGCACCGAGCCTGGATCAATCTCGTGCCAGCGACGAGATGAAATTATTGGTGAAATTGGCGACGGCATTGCAACACTACGGTGCCCCAGCTCACAGACTGGAACGAGCCTGTACAGCTGTATCTCAAAAGATGGGTCTCGAAGCCCATTTCTTCTCGACACCTACTGCCGTTTTTGCCTCTTTTGGGAATCTGGAGAATCAACGCACTTATCTACTGCGCGTCGTTTCCGGCGACATCCACCTAGAGCGAATCAGTCAGATTGATTGGGTGATTCAGGAACTCATGACCGATAAACTCATGTGCCGGGATGCCTTGACAAGCCTGGATGAGCTCTTATCGGCCCCAGAGAGATTTGGGCAACTGCTCACCACGTTCACGTTTGGCATTGCATCGGGTACCGCCTGTCGATTCATGGGGGGTGGCATCCCAGAAATCCTTGTGGCGACCGTGATTGGTTTGATCATCGGCTGTCTGGCTCTGGTAGGTGCCAAGAATCCGGCCATGGGTAATGTCATGATGCCGCTTTCAGCCATCATCGCTTCTTCCTTGGGAGCGTTGGGGGCGACAAACATCGATGGCTTTGTCGCCTACCCTGCAACCGTCGCAGGCCTGATTGTGCTTGTTCCTGGTCTTAGCTTTACCACCGCTATGGTGGAACTATCCACTGGGCACCTGGCTTCAGGCACGGGCCGATTGGCCAAAGCACTATCGATGTTCTTATTGATGGCATTTGGGATCGCATTGGGTAGCCAGGTGTCGTGGAACATACCCATTTCCTTGAACATGGCCAGTGCTGCATTGCCGCCTTGGACAGAGTGGTGTGCCCTGGGCATTGCGACGCCTGCCTTCGCCATACTGTTCCGCGCGCAACCCAAAGATTGGATTTGGGTCATATTGGCTGGACCGATTGCATTCTATTCCGCACGATTTGGTGGACAGGTGATGGGTCCCGAACTTGGCAGTTTCATCGCTTCATTTACCTTAGGTACGGTTGCCAATCTTTTCGCCAGGTTCCTCAAACGCCCTGCCGCGATCATGATGGAACCCGGAATTATCTTTCTCGTGCCGGGGACCATGGGCCTCAAGAGTATCAGTGCCCTACTGGCTGACGACCCACTTCTTGGTATTGACTCGGCGTTTTCCATGGTTTTGGTGGCCATTGCCCTTGTGATCGGGATTCTTTTCGCCAATGTGGTGGTTCCACCACGTCGTTCGCTGTAATCAGAGAGGCTCGGTTCCCGATTCCCCACCATAATGCTTCAACGCGTCATTGAACACCATCCAGGGCACATGACGGTCAAAAAACACATGCGCTTTTGGCTCTCGATCCAGCGGATCGTCCATCACCGCGAGGGCAACGTGTATTTCGTCAGACCAACGCATGCCTTCAAAAAAGAGGGTGGTTCCGCACCGTACACAAAACCCCCGATTAGCCTGCTCTGAGCTGGGGAACCATTTAAGAAAGTCCTGACCGCGAACCAGTGAAAACTGATTGGTAGCCACGCCAAACCAGGTCACAAACGCAGCTCCGTGGGCTTTGCGGCACATGTTGCAGTGGCAATGGGCACACCACTTGGTAGGCGGTTTCACTTGAAACCGAATGGCTTGGCAGAGACAGCTCCCGAACATGCCCCTATTGTCTGCATCACGGAAAGTTAGGTCAATAACTTGACTATTCAATTATTTAGTTATATAGTACTGATCATGGAGGTGTGATCGTGTTCTCATCACAACAAATTCGAGATATGGCAACCATTTTTAAGGCCATGGGAGAACCTTCCCGTCTCGACCTGCTTAGACAGCTTATGGACCATCAATCGCTGACAGTGGGCGACCTCGCTACACGTACAAATCTCTCACAAGCCAACGTCTCTAAGCACTTGAAAACGCTGGCACAGACCGGTCTCATCCAATCGCGTAAAGACAAGAACTTCGTGTTTTATGCCATCGCACATCCGTTGGTGAAGGAAATCTGTGGTCTCTGCTGCCAGCATCTCGATATCCCAAAACCCGCACCAAAACTCAAGTCGCAGGAGTAACCTTATGATCTGGTTGACAGTCCTCATCGTGTTTCAGCAGCACAACTGGCATTGGGTCCAAGAACGGATGCGAGATCTTCCGCAACTTCGCCAGCAACAAGCCCACGTGGCCATTGCTGAGTCCATAGCCAATCAAGCAGCAAAAGCCTGGTCGCCCCAGGTTTCTGCCGAAGTGAATGCCACCTCAACCAACGACCCCACGGCCGTATTTTCGGGAAAACTCGCCAATGGCACCTTTGAGTTGCGTGATTTCGCCATCGTTTCGCCAACCGGATTCGACACCTACCCCGTCAACAACCCGGACGCATTTTCTGACTTGCTGCTTCACATTCACGCCAACCAGAAATTATATGACGGAGGAAGCAGTCACAACCTCCGTCAACAAGCCCATTGGCAATATCAATCCCAACAATGGATGTTCCGAGATCACGAGCAGCAGGCCTGGTTACAACTTGTGAGGGGTCTGCTTGAAATAGACATGTTGACGAACCAACTGGTGGCGGCGAAGGAGTTACTGGAACACACAGAATTAAGTCTCAGACGTGTGGAAGCGCTGGCAGCCGAGGGGCAAGTTCCCACGGTACGGGTGGCACAGTCGCAAGCATCCCAAGCCAGTATGGCCGCCCGCGTAATCGCCATTGAAGCCCTACTCACAGCCAGAACACAAGCGCTCGCCAATTGGCTGGATGTTTCCCCCTCGGATATCGAACACTTTCCAGAACTACCGAAAGTTCCAGACATCCAGACAACGGACATCAGGTATTCGGAACATGTTGCCCAATCAATCCTCCATGCTAGTGAGTCCGGACAAAAATCGATTCTGCCCAAATGGAAGCCGAAAGTGAATTTGAACGCGGTATTTACCAATCACCAAGGTGATCAAACCCATTGGTGGGCGGGAATCAGCGCATCTTGGCATCTTATGGATCGTGGCGCTTCTCAAGCGCGAAAGGGCCAAGCATCGGCAAATGTCATGCTGGCACAGGCACACCTGGAAACACAGCAGCGATCCAGCAAACAGGCACGTGACGTGACCCAAGCCATGTACGCCGCAACCCAAGCCGAACATCGGGCTCTTAGCCAAGCCGAACAAGCCGCATCGTCAAGTTTGCAGGCACAGAACGCCATGCTTGAGGAAGGTCAACTGGACGCCGGTTCGCTGTTCGAAGTCCGACAGAACCTGCTTAACCTACAGCAGGATCGCATCGCCACCCAGGCGCGCATGGACCAACTGGGCTGGCAGCTCTTGGATGCGCACGGTATCGACATCCAGTCAGTACTCATGAAAGGAAACCAACCATGATTCTAGCCTTACTACTTCACACCATGGTCCAGTGGGGAGATCTCCAAACTGCCACAACCTCAACCCGGCTGAGTCAAACATTGCTCGCCGGAACGGTTGAAGCAACCAGCCAGTCACAACTTCAGACAAATCGTATGGCGAGAGTAGTGGACATCGCTGTCCGCGAAGGTGCCCAGGTGGCAAAGGGCGATCTGGTGATACGCCTTCGCGACGAGGCGGTACTTTCCGAGATAGCGGCGCTGCAAGCGTCCATACAATCACAAGAAAATGCGTTGCAACATGCCACCACGCAACGCGAACGACTGGAACGTCTCGAAGTTAAGGGCGCTGCATCCAAGGTGCAGGTTGAGCAAGCGAGCCTTGTCGCAAGCCACAGTCAGGCACAACTTCAGGCCATGAAGGCTCAGTTGGCTCAACTCACAGAACAACAAGAATTCCTGGAACTTCGCTCATCAGTAGCGGGACAAGTGGTTCGTCTCTCCGTTTCGGTTGGCGCTATGGCGCAGCCCGGCCAGGTATTGGCTGAAATCACCAATACGGATGCACGCAATATTCGTGTCATGGTACCGGCCAGGCTCCACAGGTCGCTCTCCGATGCTCAGTGGTTTGTCTCCACTGACTCGAATGAATGGCACCCTACCCAGATTCAGGCTGTTTCCGAAACGCCCCAACCTCAGGGAGCTACGTACACCATTTACCTGGAATCCACACCTGTTCTCCAGCCTTTTCAACGAGTGATCATCAAGCTGCTTCAGCCCCATTCAGGCGTGTTTGTGCCTCAGACAGCTATCGAGAGACGCGGTCAGCTCTCATATGTTTACGCGAATTACGATGGCAAGCCCATGCGACGTCTCGTACGAACGGGCTATGAATTCGATGGATGGGTAGAAGTGGTATCGGGTCTGAATGAAGGTGAGTCATACATGGACGGGGTGTCCCATGAGTAGCCACCATAAAGGCATTGCTGGACGGCTTGCCGACAGCTTTGCCACGAGCAAGCTCACGCCCCTTCTGGTGGCGATATCCATCCTATTGGGCATTGCATCACTGAACCTCACACCCCGTGAGGAAGAACCCCAGATCGTCGTACCCATGGTTGACATCATGCTCCCTTGGCCGGGTCATGACGCATCGGAAGTGGAACGATTATTGTTGGCGCCCGTCGAGGATGTACTGATGGATATAGCGACACTCGACTATGTTTACGGCATCAGCCAACAGGACGGCGCGTTACTGATCGCCAGATTTGATGTGGGCAGCGATGTCGAGGACGCGCTTGTCCAGGTAAACCAGGCGCTCAACGAGGTCGATCTCCCATTGGGCGCTATGCCTCCTACAACTTCCTCGCTGTCGATTGATGATGTTCCGGTTTTTGCGATGACTATTTGGTCGTCCGAATCCTTGAATGAGCCTTTGCTTGAGCTCACGGATATCGCAGAGGAAATGGCGCACGATCTGCGGCAGGAAGCGAATGTTTCCGAAGTCGAGATAATCGGTGCACAACATCGCGAGTGGCTGGTTGAATTGCGACCAGCCGACATGTGGCGTCACAACGTAAGTGCTGCGTCGGTGGCAAACCAAGTTCAATCGATGGTGCGCAACATGCCGCTTGGTGAAGTAGTTGAGCGACAAACGCGCAACCATTTCCAAATAAGTACACCGATCTCGAACCCCGACGATCTGGCGCTGGTCCCCATAACCAACATCGACGGAGATGTTCTTTACCTGTCTGATGTTGCTACCATCAATCAAAAAGCCCAACCTCTGCGACACATCGTTTGGCATCGTGATCACAATCAAGCACAACCCACCGAAGCAGTCACAATTTCCGTGAGCAAAACCGCTGGTGCCAACGCCTCACACCTAACGGAACGCTTGGAAGCACGCATCGAAAACCTGCGCCAGCACGGCGTTTTGCCCGAATCCATCCAAACGACGATTACCCGGGATTATGGACACACAGCCAAAGAAAAAAGCGATGAGCTGATCAAGCATCTGCTGATTGCGACATTTTCGGTTATTGCACTCGTCGCTTTTGCGTTGGGTTGGCGCGAAGCCTTTGTGGTAGCCATTGCCGTACCTGTCACATTGGCATTGACTGTCCTGTTGAGCTACTTGATGGGATTCACCATCAACCGAGTGACGTTATTCGCATTGATCTTCTCCATCGGAATTTTGGTGGATGACGCCATCGTGGTGGTCGAGAACATACACCGCCACGCCGTGATGCGAGACGCTAGGTCCTGGCGACAAAAAATAGTCGATGCAGTGGATGAAGTGGGTAATCCCACGATTCTCGCCACCTTCACGGTGATCGCAGCCATTCTTCCACTGGCTTACGTCGGTGGGCTAATGGGTCCCTACATGTTACCCATACCCATCCTTGCTTCTTCAGCTATGGTATTCAGCCTGTTGATCGCCTTCATGATCAGCCCCTGGGCCGCCATTTTCACGATGAAACCCAATGATGTGGATCACCAAGTACACGAAGGCCGACTCACAAGGCTTTATCGCCGCGGAATGACGCGACTCTTAACCAGCCGAAGAGCCTATTGGACCTTTTTCGCACTGACTGCGGTGCTCATGTTGATGGCCTTTAGCCTCGTGTCCATGGGTTGGGTCGAAGTCAAGATGTTACCCTTCGACAACAAGTCGGAACTCCAAATAGTGGTTGATATGCCTGAGGGGACCACCTTGGAAGAGACCGCTCGGGTAAGTCTGGCCACCGCAGACACCGTCTTGCAGCATCCCGATGTCGCACACGTGCAGATCTACGCAGGTACTGCAAGTCCATTTACTTTTAATGGCTTGGTGCGCCATTACTTCATGCGTCATAACCAACACGAAGCCGATCTTGCCATCACACTCACCGATCGCCATGATCGTAAACGCGACAGTCATGAAATCGCCAAGCAACTAAGGGCGCTGGTTCAATCCATGGAACCAGTTGGCCAAGCCAATATTAAGGTTGTGGAAATCCCTCCAGGTCCGCCCGTGCTTTCAACCATCGTGGCAGAACTCTACGGACCCGATCTCGAACAGCAACGCAAGTTGGCACACGCCATAGCGAACGCGATGTCTGAAGTTCCGGGAATCGTGGACATAGACACCTATGAAACGGCGCCTGTGCAGCGTATGGAACTCGTTCCTCAACCGGCCTTGATGGCCACATACCAAATTGGATCAGGTACGCTGCTCCACGAACTTCACACCTTGAGCAATCCGTCACTTACGCTGATTCCTGGACAAAGATCGAGACAGGGTATGCCTTTGCGGATCGGCATGCAACGCGAAGATGCTGAAGAGATCGCCTCCTGGCTTAATTTGCCCTTGCAAACACCATCGGGCATGATTCCCCTATCAGCCGTAACCCAAGTCGTACAGCAAAAGCAGACACCCACGATTTATCACAAAAACGGTCAACGGGTTGTGTATGTGATCGCTGAAGTTGCAGGTGACATTGAGGCACCTGTCTATGCTTTAGCGAAGCTTCAAGACAGCATCCAGGCGACGGCCCAGGCACTGGGCATTGCGAACCTCCCTATCCTCCATACCAACATGCCCGACAATCCGGAAACCTACCACCTCAAGTGGGACGGTGAATGGCACATCACGGTCGAGGTATTCCGCGACATGGGCATCGCGTTTGGGGCCGTTTTGGTTTTGATCTACCTGCTGGTGGTGGGCTGGTTCAAAAGCTTCATAACGCCACTGGTGATTCTGTCACCTATCCCGCTCTCACTGATTGGGATTCTGCCCGGACATCTCATTTTCGGTGCCTTCTTTACGGCAACCAGCATGATCGGCTTCATAGCCGGTGCAGGCATCATCGTGCGCAATTCCATCATCCTCGTCGATTTCATTGAGTTGAAACGCAGTGAGGGCATCAGTTTGCGCAATGCCGTCATTGAAGCCGGGGTCATACGCTTCAGACCCATGCTGCTCACGGCGGCGGCTGTTGTCATTGGTTCGGCCGTAATCCTGTTCGACCCCATTTTCCAAGGACTAGCAATCAGTTTGATGATGGGCGAGGTTGCTGCAACTCTGTTGAGCCGAATTGCCGTCCCCCTGCTATACGCCGGCTTCACCAAATCGTAAAGGAGTGACATGATGAATCTACACAGAGCATTGAGACTATTAGCGGGCACCGTGATCTTGATCAGTATTGCCCTCACATTGACCGTAAACAAACACTTCGTATGGCTGACAGCCTTTGTGGGCTTGAACCTGTTACAGAGCTCGTTCACCAACTGGTGCCCGGCCATGACTGTATTCCGACGACTCGGCCTGAAGGAGTGATGCACCACAGGTGTGTACCACTCATGCACACGGCTTGATTGGTGATCAACGGTCAAAAAACGTGATCTGTCTCGCAATTGATGCAGCGGATGGGTGCTACACTCACAGCTATGACTTTGCTGTTGTTTTTGTACCTGGGCCAGACCAGCGTCGATGCTGGAAGAGCCAAAACTATTTGCGGTGGAGAGGCTGTGACCCTCGAAGGCGCAGTGACCAATCCACCCGCCAACTACGCTTTGGACTGGAACGGTATGCCTGGCTATGAGTATTTCGTGGCTTTTCCCGTGGGTACGACGGCTTACACCTTCACGTTGACCGATTTAGACACACTAGAGACCTACCAGGACACCACTTGGGTGTTGGTCCATCCCGGTGATCCCGACCTGAATGGCGATTTCATGTACAACCTGGATGACTGGCGTCTGTTTTGGAGTTATTGGCGTGAAGACATGGCACCTCTGGACATGGACCCAGACGGCGACGGCAATGTCACCATCCTGGACTGGTTCTACTTCTGCAACTTTGACGAAAACCCCAACAATACGCCTCCCATCTTGGACCCCATCTCTCAAGTAGCAACCATCACCGCACAAACTGTGGTGCTCCCCTATTTCATGATGGATGCGGAACAAACACCCTTGTTACAACTCGTTACGCCACCTAACAACGGACTCGCATCCATTATTGCCGGTGTCTTGAGATACACATCCAATCCTGGATTCTCCGGCGTGGACAGCTTTGACGTGCGCGCTTGGGATGGCCAGTACTTTTCAGCCACCCAAACAGCCATGGTCAATGTCATCCCACCTGAAACCTGGACAGATATTTACAACGATATCTTTTTTGTCGAATGCAAGGCCTGTCATATCGATGCGGTTTCCGGCGGTTTGAGCCTTTCGACCTATGCTTCGGCCCAGGCTGGCGGTTTCAGCGGCAACGGATTTGTGCCCGGCTCACCTTCCATGAGTCCTATCTACTTGCGCGTGGCCAGTGAATCGATGCCCTTGGGCAGACCGCCGCTTTCCTTTGAAGACAAAGAACGCATCCGTTTGTGGATCTACTATGGCGCTAATCCCTGATCAGCAGGTCCGCCACATACTCGCCAATGGCCATAGCCGCCGTCAATCCCGGCGAGTCGATACCAAGACAATGGATCAAGCCACCCTCTTGTAGAAACAAGAAATCACGGTTCTCAGTTTTGGATAGTTTTGGGCGAATACCCGCATAACCCGGCTGTAGATCGTCCTCAGAAAGACCCGGAAGAAACCTCTCTGCAGCACGGGCAAATTCACCGGCTCGGGTAGGATCGACCCCATAGTCAATGCTATCGACCCATTGAAAATCGGGGCCCAGATACCACTCACCTGAAAACGTGCGCACCAGGTGAATCCCCAAGGAAGGGCTGGTCTTTGGAATCGCGGGATAAACCAACGAGGTCAACGTTTTCAGTGCTGGGTGACGGACAGAAAAATAGCTACCCTTTGCGTAAGCGTGTTGATAACCCGGCACAAACGTCGCTGCTTGCAGCCCCGCACAATTAATCACGGTTTTGGCGGTGGTGATGTCGCCTGACACTCGAACTTCCGCTCCATCGGAAATGGCTGCCAGCCCCTCAACAGTTTGATCCAACAACACCGTGGCGCCGCTTTGAAGGAGTAATGCATCAATCAACGCGTGCTGGTCCACCACACCGCTTTCCGGTGAGAAGAGTGCAGCAGACGCGCGAATCCCCGATGGTCCTTGGTCCACCCGGTAAAGGGGTGTGGGTTTGGCATTTTCCAATAGCCAGCTCAGGTAGGCTTCCTCTTCTGGACCATTGGCCACAATAAACTTGCCGGTCTTTTCACAAGGGACGCCGTAGTTCGCGCAGAAATCATAAATCATGTCACGGCCCAGGCGGCATAGTTCCGCTTTCAAGCTACCGGGCGGATAGTACAACCCAGCATGAATGACACCACTGTTACGACTGGACGTTTCGTGACCTGAGTGATGGGCCTTTTCGACGATGGTCACATCGCGGTTTCGTTGCCCTAATGCAAAGGCCACTGAGGCACCGACAATGCCACAACCCACCACTACGACATCGAGATCTGCCATGACCACCTCACAGCTATGATGACACAATCGGGGCCAGCCCTGAAGCCAGCCCCGGGTTTGTGCTTATGGGGTCTTCACAGGTGCTGCAGGACGCCCGGGTATGGACATGGGGTTGGCTTCCATGGCCTTCAGAACCTCTTCGATGCCTCGGTCCAACTGTGCGTCAATCCCCTTGATCACCGAAGCTGGATCGTTCTCCACTTCGATGTCCGGATCCACACCGTGACCTTCTACCACCCATTCGCCTTCAGCGGAGGCATTGCCGAATTCAGGTACATTCACCGAACCTCCGTCCAGCAGTGGTCCGTGGTTCGTAATACCCACAATGCCGCCCCAAGATCTTTTGCCAATGAGCGGACCCAACCCCGCACGACGGAAGGTCCAGGGGAAAATGTCACCATCGGATGCGGACGTCTCGTTGAGGAGACATACCATGGAGCCATGAAACACCACGTTTGGATAGGTCGTAGCTCGTTCAGCATTACGCGCGTAGTCCAGGCCCAGGAGCGTGCGCGACAGTCGATTGATAATCATCTGCGACACGTTGCCGCCCCCGTTTCCACGCACATCGACGATCAAACCTTCCTTGCGGATCTGGCCGTAATACCACTTGATGAATTCACGAATGCCGTCCGGGCCCATGTCTGGAATATGTAGGTAGCCTACGCGACCATTGGTCTTCTCAGCCACATATTCGCGGTTGTGATTGACCCAATTCAGGTAACGCAAGGATGTCTCCTCTGAAATGGGGTCCACCGCTAGAGTACGCACGTTGCTTCCATCTGCCACGGCGACCTCCAATTCAACGGCCTGTCTACCCGCATGGCGCAACAACGCATAGGGATTATCGTCAACACCCAGGCGAATACCATTAATGGAGATCAGGCGATCCCCAGCTTTGATGCCGGAGCCCACTTCGGTAAGCGGCGAACGATAAATCACTTCTTCGTTGTGTCCAGACAGCAAGGACGAAAAACGATAAACACCGACTTCGTTGTCCCAGGCCAGTTTCGCACCCAGCAAGGCAGGTGAAGGGCGACTTGGTGCTCCGTTGTCGCCACCACTTACATAGGCGTGTGACACGTTGAGTTCGGCCACCATCTCGCCCAGGATGTAGTTGAGGTCGGAACGATGCGCCACATGCGGCAACAACGCACGATAGCGAGCACCGATGGCATTCCAATCGTAGCCGTGCATGTTCTCGACGTAAAAATGGTCACGGAAGCGCCGCCACACTTCGTCAAAGATGGTTTCCCATTCCTCGCGAGGAACGCGCCACGTAGTGAGATTGGCTGTGGATACAGATTTGGGCTTGTCACCATTCTTGATGGCATAAAGCTGGAAAGACCCTTGAGACGAGACCATGACCGACTTTCCATCCGCCGAAACCACCCAACCACCAATACGCTCTGCGATTTCCTTGGCTTCGCGCTTCTCGAAATCAAAGCGCATGAGCTTGGGTTCAATATCACTTCTCCGTCCATAGTAGAACGGGCCACCAAGTCCGTAGACCAGACCACCATCCACCGCGCGCAAACCGAAGTAGTTGTCTTCATCCACAGGTATTCGCAGCACGCGATCGGTGAGGCCGGAAAATTCAATCTTCACCGGCTTTATCGTCTTCTCAGTGGGTTCCTCTTTGTCTTTGGTCTTCTTATCTTTCTTGCTTTTCTTGTCTTTATCGTCCTTGGCTTTGTCTTCACCCTTCTTTTCGTCCATTCCTTCATCGTCGTTTCGGACTGCAAATGGGTTTTTCACATCAGAACGAAGGGCCAAGCCATAAATTCCGGTCTCGCGATCCACGGAGTAGTTCCATTCATAGGAGCCAATCTGTGGCGCAAAACCACGTCGACTCATGTAAAACAGGAAGTCGCCATTGGGGTCCCAGGTAGGACTGAAGGCGTCAAAGTAGGCATCCGTTACCTGCTTGGACTCGCCAGTGGAGGCCTCCCAGATATGGACGCCGCCCAACTCATTGTCGCCTGTGATTGAATACGCCAAGTAGGCCGAATCCGGCGACCACGTATAGTCGGATCGTCGGGTATATGGATCATCGGCCACTTCAACCATGGCCCCACTGGCGACGGTCAACACAAACACTTTTCCGGACTTCTCCGTAAACGCGATGGACTTGGAATCAGGTGACCACGATAGGGCATAGAGCCTTGTCTCCATGTTTTTGGTCAGTTGACGTGCAGCACCCCCATCATGGGGCATCACATAAATGTGTTCTTCGCCCGATTCATCGGAAACATAGGCAATCCACTTACCATCAGGTGACCAACTGGCTTCTCGCTCATGGGCGTTGGAAGTGCGTGTCAGATTACGGGTCACACCATGCTCGACCGGTGCCGTAAACAGATCACCACGCGCCACAAATAGAGCGCGTTTGGCATTGGGACTCACATCAAAGCCCTCTATCTGGTTGGCGACCGAGATCTGCTCAGGCCGGCTAGAAGTGCCATCATCGCCGACGGTAATGTCGATTCGCTTGCTTTCGCCCGTTCCTTTGTCCCAAATGTACAGTTCTCCGCCCAGCTCATAGACGATTCGCCCTGACCCATCGCTCGACGGCCAACGGAGGTCCCATTCCTGATTGTGTGTTAATTGCGTCACGGCCTCGGTTTCCGTATTGTAGTGATACAAATTGAAGTGGCCATCGCGATCCGAGTTGAAATAGATGCCATCCATCGTCCACATGGGATCACGGTCGGCACGAACATGTGACGCGATCGTTTTGGATTCATGGCTATTTAGGTCAAACACCACCAGATCTTGGGCCCAGCCGCCTTGATACCGTTTCCAGGTTCTGAAATCGCGAAACAAGGGCGAATAGACGACTTTGGAGCCATCCGGTGAAAGCGCGCCCCCACCCGCAACGGGCATGGGTAATACATCGGGCATGCCACCATTCATGGACACCAGGAACAATCGGGAATCGGACAAGTCCCAGGAATCACGGAGGGAGCGAAACAGAACCTTGTCACCTTGCCAGCCATAGACTTGGTTGTCATAACCCCAGCGATCAGGCAAAGGTCCCCGGGCAGGATAAAACGTCAACTGCTTGGGTTCACCACCTGACGTTGGAATCACATACACCTGCTCATCACCTTCATATTGACCCGTGAAGGCAATATGAGTGCCATCATCAGAAAAACGAGCAAAGAGTTCCAGACCCTCATCGGAGGTCAAACGCTGTGCGGCGCCTCCTTCAACAGGCGCCAGCCAGATGTCACCGGCATAGGTGAACGCCACCTGGCTCCCATGAATGGCGGGAAACCGCAACAACTTTGTGCCGGCAAATACGCTTGGCAAACTGAACAAAACAAGACCTACTAATAACTTGCGGGTCATTAGACCTCCTCCCAAAACTATCCATGATTCAGGGCGCAAAAATGCCCATATGCTAAGACATGGCGTACGCGCCCGGAATCACTATGTTTCATACAAATCGGTACTTGGATTAGGGACCCATACCAATCACAAAATCAGACACGTCCCAGATGCCATTGCCAAGTTGATCGGCACTGCAGCCTGATCCGTCACCTGCCAACCGCATATCCAACTCCCCATAATTTTTCGAGCATTCTATGTGACGCCACAGACAAATGCACGCACTATTACGGATGGCGCCACAGATTTTCAGTTGGCGTGATGTCCAGCACTTCAAGGGTCAAATTCAAAGGCCCCAATTTGTGGCGACCACTCACCCACACCTGATCTGGCAACTGATGCCAGGCCTCCCAGCTGGTCTCCAACCCCCCAACCGGTAAGATCTGGACCCACATACGCCAGGCGCGCGGTAACCCCCGCTCGTCAAACAAGATCAGGTACTTATCCCCAGGCGTGACCCCTCCCGATTCGTAGGTCACCAGCAAAGCAGATTCGTTCCCAATCGTCACTCGCTCGCGCTTGGTCCCCGAATTGCGAATCGTGCAAAACGGGTTGAGCCAGAACGAGTCGTTGATAAATGCACTGTACGCGCGTTCAAGCACTTGCTGTTGTGATTCGCCTGTGATCAGGGTCCCGTCCTGGGAAACCCAACCCGAGTGGTCGCCCAGGATTAGTACCGTGACGTAGCCATCAAACTCACTTCTAACACGATGTTGTGATCGGTCCCAATAATGTGTGCGCGTTCCTTTGAAGGTCCAGGCCACAAAAGGCATTTGTTCCCAAGCCTCACACCCAATGCGAGCCATCAGTGCATCGGCAAGCTGTTCGGCTTCTGGTCCAACTTCACCTTCTGGTAACGAATGATGCAGCTTCAAGACACCCACAAGAGCCAGCAACAACAACACACCAACCGCCAATCCCAGCCATTTCCTCCACCTCAAGACGGAACCTCCGATTTGGCGTAGCAAGCATAGCCCAAATTGATTGTTGAATGAACGAGCCGCCGACAATACTCGCGGGTCACAGGAAGACCCGATATACTTAGCGTCAAATCATAAGGGGTTCGTTTCATGCACTTTGATGTTCTGATCGCAGGCGGGGGTCTCGCAGGTCTAGCAGCCGCCCTGGAAGCCCTGGACCGCGATCTAAACGTCTGCCTCGTGGAACGTGGACCTCGCGAAGAGTTGGGTGGCCTGGCCAGGAAGTCATTCGGCGGCGTGACCATGATAGATACGCCGCTGCAAAGGCGCAGCGGCATCAGAGACAATCCCGAGACAGCCTTGGAAGACTGGTATTCCTATGCCGAGTTTGACGATGATGCTCAATGGCCCAAGGCATGGGCAGAAGTCTATTGCCAGCACTCAGTCACCGACATTTATGAATGGCTCACGCAGCGAAACGTCAGGTTTATGCCGCTGGTGAACTGGCCGGAACGCGGCTTAGACAGGCTCGGGAATCGACTGCCTCGCTGGCACATCACATGGGGCACGGGTCAACGTTTGGTCGGGTGCCTGGTGGACGCATTGGATCGTCACCCCAAAAAGGTTCACTTGACATGCCTTTACAGCCACAAAGTAACCGGTTTTCTGTTTGAGGGTGATCGGGTGTTGGGCATCCAAGGTGAGCATGACGGCACTCCGTTTGAAAAATCAGCCCAGCATGTGGTCGTTGCCAGTGGGGGCATCTGTGGCGGAGATTTAAGTCTAGTTCGCAAACACTGGGAACCCAGCTGGGGTGAACCACCCAAAAACCTGTTGAATGGTTCTCACAAGTTCGCCGATGGGTTGCTACACCAAAGCGTGGCGGAACTGGGCGGACAATTAACGCACCTGCAAAAACAGTGGCATTACGCGGCCGGGGTGCATCACCCACGACCTAAGCTGCAAGCACACGGGCTCAGCTTGGTACCACCCCGCTCTGCCCTTTGGTGCGACGCCACCGGCAAACGCTTTGGACCAAGACCCCTTGTGGCCTACACAGACACGCGTCACCTGGTCAAAACAATCTGCCAAAGCCCAGCCCAATACTCCTGGCTGGTGATGAACTGGCGTATTGCGGCAAAAGAACTGGCTGTGTCTGGTACCGAATACATGACCGCCTTCACGGATCAGGACCGGATCCTGTTACTCAAGAACTTGATTTTCGGAAATCACGAACTGGTCAAGCGGTTAACGGACGAATGTGAAGACTTCGTGGTAGCCAACGATTTGGAAGCGTTGGCAGGCGGGATGAACGACAAATCGCTAGACGGATTTCGGGTGGACTCGAAGGCTTTGACGCAGTCGGTAACTAACTATGACCGGGCCATCGCCCGAGGGCGCAAGTACGTGACCGACGAACAACTCATGCGTATCGATGCCTTTCGCCGATATCGCGGAGATCGCATTCGTACCTGCAACTGGCAACCCATTAACCACCCCAAGGCAAAACCACTGATTGCCATTCGTTGTTTCATTCTGGCTCGCAAAAGTTTGGGTGGGATGCAGACCGATTTGCATAGTCGCGTGCTGGACCGTGATGGAACACCCATCCAGGGTCTTTACGCGGTGGGTGAAGCCGCCGGATTCGGCGGCGGCGGCATACACGGAAAGCGAGCATTGGAGGGCACCTTTCTCGGTGCCTGTGTATTAACAGGGCGCAGAGCCATCCGCGCCATTTGCGGAGGTCTTTCATGAAACGCACTGGCGCCAACCTGATTCGCTATGCCCTGGAACAAATGGGTATCACGCATACGTTTGGGATACCCGGCGTGCACGTCACCGAGCTCTACGACGAATTGAATGCGTCGGAGTCCATCACCCCTGTGCTGGTCACCCACGAAGGTGGCGGTTCGTTCATGGCCGAAGCCATCAGTCGCACGTCCGATAACGTGGGGACTTTGGTCGTCGTGCCCGCCGCAGGCCTAACCCACGCCATGAGCGGCATTGGCGAAGCGTTCCTGGATGGCGTGCCACTCCTGGTCATTGCCGGTGGTACGCGCCGAGACACAGGATTCTCTTACCAGCTCCATCAAATGGATCAACAACGGCTGTTGCAGCCGATTACCAAAGGCACCTTCGAAGTCACTAAACACAACACCATCGTGCAAACGCTTTATGATGCTTATAACCTGGCCATTGACGGAGAACCCGGGCCTGTGTTCGTAGAGATCCCCGTGGAGATTCAACTCTTCAAGGGCGAGGTATCGGAGCTCCCAGTCTTTCGAAAGACCAAGCGACGCCACGAACCTGAACAAGTCGACATCGACTCTGCCATGGAGCTTCTAAGAAACGCCAAGCTGGTGGGCCTATTTGCAGGTTGGGGCGCACGCCAAGCTACGGAAGAACTGGTCCAACTGGCTGAGCTAATGGGCGCACCGGTCGCCACCTCACTTCAAGGGCTCAGTGTGTTCCCCGCCAATCACCCGCTACATACGGGTATGAGTTTTGGCCGGGCGGCCGTTCCCGCCGCCGAAAACGCCTTCAAGAAAGTTGACTGTCTTATGGCCGTAGGTGTGCGGTTCGGTGAGATTGGGACTGGCAGTTTTGGGGTACGTGTTCCAGAAAACCTCATTCATATCGACATCAACCCAGATGTCTTCAACAAGAACTATCCCGCCAAAGTAATCTTGGCGTGCGATGCAAAAGTGGCACTGCGCGCCCTAATAGATGCCTGGGGCGATGCACCTGCCCGGCCTTCTGAACCCCTGAAAACGCAGATTCTTGAGGATAAACAAGCTTATCGAGCCGAATGGCTGGCCCACGATTCTAAGGACCGTGTGAACCCGCAACGTTTCTTCGACGCGTTGCGCGAGGCACTAGATCCCTCAGCGTTCATGGTGGTGGACGACGGCAACCACACCTTTCTCGCGGCAGAGCTGTTTCCCGTGGCGCAAAGTACTCATTTCATCTCACCTACAGACTTCAATTGCATGGGATATGCGGTACCCGCATCGGTGGGCGTGAAACTGGTGAACCCTGACAACCAGGTGGTGGCCATCGTGGGAGATGGTGCATTCATGATGACCTGCATGGAACTGGTCACCGCGAAAACACTGGGTTTGGGCGTGGCCATATTTGTGTTTAACGACGGTGAGCTGTCCCAAATCTCACAAGGCCAGGAGATCCCCTACAACCGCAAAACCTGTACGGTATTGGGCCAAGTGAATTACGAGGGTGTGGCCATGGCCACGGGCGCGACTTATGTCCCCATCCTCGATAACGAATCGATTGAAGAGGGCATTCAAGCTGCGGTGAAAACGGCAGATGGCGGTTTACCGGTAGTGTGTGAGGTGCGCATTGATTACTCCAAGCGCTCGCGTTTCACGCAAGGGATTGTCAAGACCAACCTCAGCCGCTTCCCACTGAAGGAAAAGGTACGTTTCATCTCGCGCGCACTCAAACGCAAAATCACAGGTTGAGAGTCATACCCTCCACAGGAGGGGGATCTTGGAGCACTCGATTGTATGTAACTGATGTTCTTACGCCATAAGTTTGCGATTGGGCGCTTTCGCGCCGGAGGCGCGGTTTACATTTAGCCCGGGGTTTCAACCCCGGGTGTGCCAAAAAAAAGAAAGGCCAACCCCGGTAGGGGTGGCGTAATCGAGTTGCCAAAAAATGCGTGTTCGATTCAATGTCAAATGTGGAGCTCTCATTTTTTGAGCCCATGATTTTCAGGTAAACAAATCACCCCTACCGGGGTTCTAGGGTCATTTTTATTGTTTTCCCGGGGTTAAAAACCCCGGGCTACGTTTAAACAACCCCTCTCGGGGTTGAGACAGACCACTCCCCATCTCGACAAAAGGTGCAGCGAGGCCCGATCATATTCCCCTCTTTGGAGAGGTGGCAGGCTCAGCATAACGGATGGTTTTTTTTACAACCCCACGTGACACAGCGTTGGGGCCAGAAAACGACCACCCCGCCGCTTCGCGGCACCCTTCCGCAGGAGGGGAATTAATAGATGCGATTGACTGGTTAACACGGACAGGGTTTTTTGGGGTGGCATTGGGTGATTCGGCCATATCGGTCCTGCTCGAAATCACATGCCTGCTTCATTTTCTCCAGGAGCATGGCGCGGCCGCGTTGCACCTTCGATTTGGCACCACTCAACGATAGGCCCAGTCGTTGTGCCACTTCCCTTTGCGGCATTAGCTCCAGGTCGGCCCAGCGTACGGCTTCACGGTACCCATCCGGCAGCGATTCAATGATTTTCGTCATCCACTGTGCGATTGAGGCTTCCGCCTCCGTCACATTCAGGCCCTCCATGGCAACAATCTGGGGCGACTTACGCCGGAAATAGTCGATTGCCACGCGTCTGGCCATCACCTTCAGAAAGGCTTCCTCGGACTGGGGATGCCAGCCCGTGTTCAGACGTTCCTGATACTTCACATAACAATCATGGGCCAGATCCCGAGCGTCCTCGGGATCCGGCACCATGGCGTACATCACGCGGTAGATTACCTCCAATGAGGCGTCAGCAACATGCGGCATCGTGACATTTCTGGGATCCACCCTTTACCTCGGAATCTTCAATCACGGTATACACTTCCCAATCTACACCGTCTGGGTCCTTGAGCCAAAACTTGTCTTGCAGGGCATAACAACACACACCTGACTCCCCTTCCGGCATGAGGCCGGCTGCTTTCACGCGATCATGCCAGGTGGCTAGGTCTTTCTGATTGTGGACGCGAACGCCTAGGTGAGACAGAGCGCCTGGACCTATTACCGGTGTACGTGCGGGAACCAACGCGAGATTCAGGTTGGGGTCACGCATTTCAAACTTTGCATAGTCTTCCTTGCGTTTCACGGGTTCCGAACCCATGAACACCGTGTAAAAAGCGACCGACCTCTCGAGATCATGTACGTTCAGTGATATGTGGCTTTGATTCATAACCACCTCCTTACCCACCAAGACGGTGAACCACCCAAAAGGACGCAAAAAAAATCGTTCCGATCTCAGGCCGATCTGAATCCATCAATTCCCATCGCAGTTAATGGCCTCCACATAAGACACAATGGTCTGGGCCGCAAACATCTCCCATAACGGTCTGCAATTTCTATTCATGCTGATGAGCCCATTCAAGTGGGTGGTGATCAGTTCCTCCTCCGAAAAGAAGAAGAATAGTTCCGAGGTCACCGCGGCATCTGTAACCGGTTCCGGCAACAAAAAGGGATCACAGCCAGCCAAGATCACACTACCAAGTCCGCCATCATCGCCGCCCGCAAAGAAGTCGAACACGCTTAGCACGTCAAAATTCGTGGCACATGCAGGTGCCCACGCATTACTTACCAATCGTCGGGTAAAAAGATAATCGCCGGCCACGAATTGGTCTTCGCCTCGCTTCAGTGCTTTGGGAATCATGGGATCGGCTAATTGCATCCAAGCCGCCGTAAATGATTGCAGATCCCCAATCGGTTGCTCGTGCACGTAGCTGAAGTTCATCAACGTGGCATCATGACGGCCCACACTACCGGACGTTCCCATGAAGAACACATCCCCGGAAGCATGTTGTTGCATCGCCAAGACAAGACCTACCGGGGACACAATGCCCAAACAGCCTTGGCCCATGCGATCACAACGACCAATAATCGGAAATTGGCTGTCTGGAATGCCGTACCAAATACGATCAGCTGTCAGCAATACCGGCGTAATGGGTGAGTTTGCAATGGAAATCACCTGGCTCCACGCCAATCCATCCCAATGAAGTACCAGGTTCTGGCCCGACGCCACCACGTCTGTGGCGCTGAGTCCATGCACGTCATAGAGATGCTCCATGGTGTTACTGGCCACGACGTTCCATTGCACGCCATCCCAGTGGAGGATGGTGCCGTTGTTGCCCACAATCACGCCGAAAGGCGAATCATCATCCATCCAAATCCCGTTCAAGTTCTCTGTTGTCCCTGATGGCAATTGGGTGAATTGGCCAAAAACAGGTCGTGCTATCAAAGTCAACATCACTGCAAGTGAATATTTCATCGGGGCCTCCGTGCTTTTGGCCTCAATATGATGCAGCTCCCGTCAAAAGGCTCCTGATCCCTTTTGACCTCCGTTGTCCACCCCGTAAGCCACCTAGCCCTAACACTTTAAGGCCGTCAAACATACCTGACTTGGTGTTGTTTACCCCTTCGTTATCTCCACCAGCCAGGCTATGTGGTTCAAGTCATGGAGTACGACCCTGTCTGTCGGGATGCCACAGGCCTCTAGGTTAGAGCGCAGACTGGACTCCCTCCAACGGGCCGACCAGAAGTGTTCAGCCGTTGCTACAAAGCGAGAGCCTCGGGGCGTCACCACATGTTGGCCCGTGTGGTGATAAAACTCAATCTGTGCTGACTCGGCTTCCACCACATCCTTATACACCGTCAAGAACATGGAACCACCTGGCTTCAACACTTGGTAGAAGCGAGAAAAGACCGCTATGAACGCTGGATTACGATCCAGATAGGCATCGCTATACAAGCTCAAATCTTCAGATGGCTCGCGGAAATTGCCAGGCGTGAAATACAAACACCAAACCACATCGTAGTGATCTGTTTGAGGGGATGCTTTCGTGACATCACCCAAAAACAACGCGGTGTTCTCCAGACCCTCCTTCCGCCATCGGTCTTGTGCGACCCGAGCGATTTCAGGTGAGATCTCAAAGCCGTGATACAAACGACAACCCGGACCAAACACCGATCCGTGGTAACCCGTACCACAGCCGATATCGGCGATCGCAATCGGCTTCCCCTTGAATCGCTCCATCAATATCGCGTCTTGGCGTTCCCGAGCTTGCCTGATGGGTTCGGGCACATAGTCTGACTCAAGTGACTTCAACACCACCATGTTTTCGGATTCGCGGGACGATGGGTTCATAAACACCTCGGAAACAGATGCGGGTCTTAGGTCATCATACGCAATCGGTGGACTCGCGCCAATCGGTGACTCAGCTCACGTGCTGGGTGGGGTTGCTCGCCTAAGATTGTAACCATGAGATGTATCTGCTTATGTGCCCTTTTCGCCATAACTGGTTTCGCTCAACCCCAACTGTCACTGTACGGTAACTTCCACACAATGGGAATCACGGTGGAGTTGTTGCCGGGCGATGATCCCGACCAGGATGCCTCGGCCGACCTGCGTATTCGTACGGTGCCGGGCAGTTTCGCGGACGGATTTCCGCTCACAAGGGTGTCGCTGACGCGGTTCGTGGGGAGTGCATTCAATCTGGAACCCGGTCAGCTTTACGAAGTTGAGATCTCTTTGACCGACCCCGATTTTGGACCCATCGATGGTGTGGTGGTCATGCAACAACAGGCGACGCGAGCGGAATTCGCGATGCCTGCTTTCAGCCGTCGACTGGTGGTACATCCCACGGGTAGCGGTACCACCTGCAGCGATGCCATACCCTGCTCACTCTCTGAAGCCTTGTCACAAGTGGGTCCTGGCGATGAAATTGTGTTGCAAGACGGCGTGTATTACGAAGGCGACTTTAACCTTCCCATATCAGGAACATCTGCCATGCCCATTGCCATCCGGGCCGATACAGGTACGGCCCCTGTAATGGACGGGTCGTACAATCAGACATTCATCTGGACCGCCGGCGCGCAAGGGACCTATTCAACGCAAGTCTCGGAACCCGACCCTCATCTGGTTACCTCCAACGGTGAACGCCTGTACCCTTATCAGAACATATCCGACCTGCAGAATCAGATTTGGGGACTGGCCGGATTCACGGCCAGCGGAACCACGGTAACCGTGAAGTTGGATGGCGGCATCAATCCCAACACGACAAACATGGTGATTGCCCGACACAATTCAGCCTTCCATGTAGGTCGCGACTACTGGATCTTTGACGGCATCACTTTTCGTCACTACGGTGGCGGCTCGTTCGCCAAAGCCATCTACATCGACGATGGCTCATTTACCACCATTCAAAACTGTAGTTTTCAGATCAACGACTCGGGCATTGGCATTAAGCGGGCCTCACATCAGAACTTGATCCAAGACAACGAGTTTTTCGACACCGTCTTTATGTGGCCCTGGGATGCCGTCAAGGCTGGAAGCCAACTGGAGACCGGGGGCGTAGTGGTCTACGACCCCATGACCGGACGTGGCAACGTCATCCGCCGCAACGTGTTTCACGATTATTTCGATGGGTTGCAGTCGTGCCCCGGTAACGACAACGGCCCACTCACCAACGAAATGGACATATACGAAAACGAAGTGTACCGCGCAGGTGATGACGGCCTATCGGCTGATGGGGTTTGCAGTAATGTCCGCATATGGCGCAATCGTTTCCACGACGTGCTGGTGGGCATCTCGTTGGCACCCATCCTGGAGGGTCCAGTCTATGCCTTGCGCAACGAAGTCAGCAGAACCGGTGCCGGCAACAGCATTTACACCGGCTACCCCTTCAAGTTCAACGTGGGTTCCCAACCTACTTCAGGCATGATGTACCTGTTTCACAACACATCCGACGCCATCTACCCAGGAAACCACGGGTTCGACATCAAATCGCCAGGCACCTGGCAGGGTATCGTGTCGCGCAATAATATTTGGGTAGGCACGGATTACGGACTTCGCGATGCCAATACGAGTCAACCGCTGGACATGGATTACGACCTGATTTGGAACGACGGACTCAATCACTTGGTGCGTTGGGGCGCAGTGAATTACACCACGCTTCTGGATTTTCAAAGCGGAACCGGTCAGAACACCCAGGGCATTGAATCCGACCCCATGTTTGTGGATCGTATGAACGGGAACCTGACGCTGAGCACTTCAAGCAATGCCATCGATCAGGGCCTAATCATTCCAGGCATCAACGATGGATTCTCAGGATTAGCGCCCGACCTAGGAGCCCATGAATGGTCCGAACTCCAAACGCCTTATGACGCATGGCGATTGACCTCTCAAGATCCTGGGTATCAAAGCGCCTACGATCACAACGGCGACCAGATCATAGATATTCGCGATTTCATCTGAGACTTGTATCTCGGTCTAACTACGCCCCATGCAGAATGCATCTGTAGGGTGTCGTAAATCAAAATGGCCTTTTATTCATTCAGTGCTTGGCGGAGTTCTTCGATTAAGGGGCCTTGCGTGGTGAGTTGCCACGCCAAGCCAATGGCTCGTTTTTGCGCTTCGTCCAACTTCCAGGAAAGCGGCGGGTTTTGGAGTTGCGAGCCCCGCAACTCATGTTTGACTTTCTCCAACTGGTCCCATTGCTTGGGATTCTGTTTGGCATCGATCCCGTAATTGGCCTGGTCCAGACTGAAGCGCACATCAAATTCACGAAACTCAATCTGCTGAACCTGGGCTACCTGGCCCAAAAGTACTTCCTCAAGTTGAGTTCTCTCTTGCTGCGTTGAGTTGCGAACCGCGGTAATCGCCACCACGGGCCCAATCAATTCCGCTTCCCATCCACCTAGAGGTGTGGGATCACTTTTTTCTTCGGGAAAGGCATTGATTTGGATCAGGATGATGCGACGCAACTTCAAAGGGTTCTGAGGGATCACCGCTTTACTGAGCCACTCAATCAGTGTAAAAGCCCCGAAGTTGTCAAAATAACCCCCATCGGCCAGATGCACGCTTGGTGATGTGTCAAGCGGCCTCGCAACCGGTGTCACATAGGGAAACGTGGCGGACATGCGGGCGGCGGTGACGGCTCGCATATCGACGCCTGGATAATAACTGGCCATGTTTTTGGCACGAATGTCGGGGCCCAGATCGAAGGGCGTCATCACGTAACGATCACCGTTTTCCACAATCGTGGCATTGAACATAGGAACGGGAATCAGACCATTGTAAGCCTTTTCCTGCCATTGATTCATGACGCTGGTTTCTGGCTGCAACATGCGACTGCGAAAGGATCGCTCCAAGGCTTCACCGCGGTCGGACAAGGGGCTGAGCACCACGCCCAAACCCACACCGCGCAGAAAATCTCGATACACCATACCCCATGCTGTGGCAGGTAGGCCGTTCTCCATGGCACGTTTGGGAATCTCGTCCAACTGTGAGGGTGCCACGACGCCTTGTTGGTCAAATCCGTCCAAGTAATACAGGGCGCCCACGCTGCCCCCGGATACGGAACTCACCGCCGCCACGGATTGGGTAAATGACTCGCCTAACTGTACCTGCAGACCGGTCAACACCTCAGCGGTCCAGCCTGCGGCCTGAATTCCGCCCCCGCTGGCTGCTACGACCACCATCACATCACGACCATCTAAGCGATTGGCGATTGCCTCCATCAGTGGTCCTTGAGCTTGAGCCGGTGCCGGGAACACCTCATAGGCGTGTTGTTCATTCTGCATGGTGTAGAGCACAAAACTGGTTGCGAGCGAGGCCAAGACTACGGGTACACGATAGGGGTCCAGTAAGAATGTGAGACCCGAAAACAGGAAACCCAACAGCATGATCAAGAACAGCACATAAAACATGGCGGGAGCCGTATGCTCCACAGGGCCAAGCCACCAGGCACCTATTAAATAGAGCACCATCAAGACCACAAGATTGGCAGCCATTCTGATGTGGTCTACCTCGATGCGCCCATCGCGGACGTATCCATCCAGCATGTAACTGGGAAGATGTGATGCCCCCTTCGTGAGCATTTGGATCTCGTGATCGAGTAGCGCGCGTTTCACCCACTGCGTAAAGCGCGCGATCGCTGTGGCACCTAACAATGCGGCAATCACAGCCACCGCTTTAGTCACAGTACTGACTGCCGGAGATACAAACCACATGGTTGCGACGACGGGAACGGCAAAAATCGGCGCACACATCCAAATCCACTTTGGAGTGCGGTCCATACGCGGCAAACCGAACCGCTCATGGGCAAGCGCCATGACAATGGTCCCCGTTTGAATGACCATACCACCTGCCAGCACGGCCATGATTGTCACCAGCCCAAACGCCAACCCGTTCTCCAAAACCAAAATGTTCCCTAGAAGCTCGTGGGCCAAAAACTGGCTAATCAGCGGAAAACTCACGATCACCGCAGCAGCAATCAACGGCACACGAAGGTAGAACAACCACTGGAGCAAGGGTTTTTGCCACACCAGTTGCACGTAGACAATCGCAAAACCTGCGAATAGCAGCCCTATGCTCAAATAAACCACGAATTTGTCCTGCTTGAATTAATGTGACCGCAAGCTTAGCATAAAGCTAAGAAGGTACACCCCAAAATCAATGAGGGGCACCGTTTTTAGGCGGCGCCCCTCGCTCAGGTAATGCAGGAGTAATAATGCATATGTATAGACGCAGGAGCCACCCAAAACGTTTCGCTGGTTGACAAGATTTGACAAATGTCACGAGATCGAGCGAAAAAATGGCGTCCACACCCAACTTGCGTCCTGTTTGTAAAGGCTGGACGACTTAATTTGGCGGAAAAAAGACGTGGGTCTGGTCGGTGGGTCTGAATGAACCCACGCTCACGCCACCTGCCACAATGTAGATACCGCGACCCATGGTGGCTGCGCCAATGCCATGTAAGGCTGTAGGCATGGGTTGCAAGATGGACCACTGTTGGGTCGCCGGATCATAGGCTTCTACATCGTCATAGGTATCGGGCAATTCACCGCCGAACACATAGAGCCTGCCTTTCCAGGCGGCAGCCGCGAGACCACTTCTTGGAGTCGGCATGGAGGGTAGACTTGTCCAAACATCCAGTTGTGGATCGTAAGCTTCCAGAACAGCCATACTTGATCCTCCACTAAAGTCGGCCCGGCCACCGATGATGTAGATAAAGCCACCCATGGCCGCGCCCGCCAAATGTTCTCTGGGCGTGGGCATGGGTGTCATTGTCTCCCAAGTATCGCTTAAGGCGTTGTAGCGTTGATGGAGTCCGGAAACACGGCCACCCGCAACGCCGCCGGTGAGATAAAAAACATCGCCCAACCCCACCGCTACCGCAGCCGCACGCGATGTGGGGATGTCGGTTAACCGGACCCAGTTCGCACCATCAAACACATACAGATCCCGTTCAGCCCTTCCAAACGTCAAGTAGCCACCCATGGCATGGACTCGACCTGCAGCCACTGTGGTCATGTGATGGTGTCGCCGCACCGGCAGCGAGACCCCTTCCCGCCACTGATCGCGGACGAGTTATAAATGCTCACCGCATCCGAGGCCACACCAAATTCAGCACCGGCAATCACCCAAAGCTCATCATTGAGAGCTACATGCGGCATTTCGGATGTCCAGCGGGGACTGGGTCTTTTGCGCACCCAAACCCCGTTAGGATCAGGGTCTGGTGCCATGGGTAAAACAGCCAGGGGTTGCGCATTGGCCATGGAGGGCTCGCTGAGTGAATTGAAGATAAAGGCGGAACCAAGGATGGGTTGATCTGCTGAAACAACGGCATAGATCGAGCCGACCAAGTGAGGAAACAATTCGCTTGCCAGCGCAGCAAACGGTCTACCGGAATGAAGTTGCAGCGTAACTTCACCGGCCTTTATGCCTTCTTGATAGGCGCGCATGGTGAGATGGGCCACTTCATCGCCCATATTGGCAACGACAATGGCAGACTGAAACTGCATATCACTTGGCAGGTAGTTATAGAGCAGATGTTGCGTCGCACTGCTTGTCTGCACCACGTTTGCCTGGGCTGGTGACCGACCGGAACTGCCCGCCAACAAACGCACCACATAGGCCGCCGAAATGGTTGTTGCATCACATTGCATGCGCACCACATAACCTGGCCCCTCCCCTAATGCCGCAAAGACTACGGACGCGTCCACATGCCATGTCTCATAAGGCATGAGTTGATGGGTCACCTGAGCGGAATCGCCATTGGCGCGCGTGGCCGTGAGCACCAGTTCCACTTGAACGCCTTTGATTTCGTTCACCACTATTTCACTGTCATACTGGCCGTTATGGGTGACCCAGGGAAACACTAGATCGCACGGCAAAAGCAAGCCGAAAATACAAAGAACAGTCATGATTAGGTTCCTTAGATCTCCATACGGCGCCTCGTTTCCCAGGTTTCGAGGCAGAGAATTTCGCGTGCTTAATAAGACAGGTCAGGCGTGTCGCCGCGCATCAGGTAGAATGGGTCAACAAACACATAGGACGCATGATGGCCAAAGGCACTCACGATTATTCCTTGGATAAACGCAACGCCCAGATCTTGATCAATATTAACGGCGAGTTTAAGAAACGCTCAGAAGCGGTGGTCTCCGTGTTTGACAGCGGATTCATGCTGGGCGATGGGGTCTGGGAAGGGCTACGCGTTCATAAGGGGCGAATCGCATTCCTCGATGACCACTTGAAGCGCCTGTGGCAAGGCGCCAAGGCATTGGATCTGGATCTCGGCCTATCAAAGCAAGACTTGAAGGATCGACTTTATGACACTCTGGACGCCAATGAGATGGAGGAGGGTGTTCACATCCGCTTGATGGTCACCCGCGGTATTCGAAGCACACCCTACCAGGATCCACGCATCGTCACCTCAGCACCCACCATCGTCATCATCCCGGAATATAAACAGCCCCTGAAAGCCACTTTGGAGAAGGGGATCCGCTTGTTCACGGTGCACATACGTCGTGGCCGGGCCGATGTGCAGGACCCCAAGCTGAACAGCCACTCCAAATTGAACTGTATCCTCGCTTGCATTCAGGCCATCAAGGCAGGTGCCGATGAAGGACTGATGTTGGATCCCCAAGGGTTTGTGGCCACCTGCAACTCGACCCACTTTTTTATTGTTCGCAATGGTGAGATCTGGACCTCGACCGGGGATTACTGCCTTGGTGGTATTACTCGGGGGCACATCATTCGGCTGTGTCGCAAACACGAACTTCCGGTTTTTGAAAAGAACTTCACGTTGACCCAGGTCTATGATGCCGATGAGGCTTTTGTCACCGGCACCTTTGCCGGCGTGGCGCCCGTCGTGGAGGTGGACGGACGCATCATCGGCACCGGTAAGCGCGGCGAGTTGACCCAGAAAATGCAACAGCATTATCTCGCGTATTTGGATGCTTCTTGCTCGGGAAGGTTTGCATGACGCTGCGACTGGCTATGTGGTCGGGACCGCGAAACATTTCCACGGCCATGATGCGTAGCTGGGAGAACCGAGCCGATACCGAAGTGGTGGACGAACCGTTTTACGCCTACTACCTCGCGCGCACGGGGATTGACCATCCCGGACGCGATGAAGTATTGGCGTCCATGTCGTCTAACTACGATCTCGTGGTTCAATCATTGACGACTGGTCCCTGGTCCCACCCCGTGCAATACCAGAAACACATGACCCATCATATGGTCGACAACTGCGACTTGACTTGGACCAAACACGTCAAGCACTGCTTCCTCATTCGCGACCCACGTCGGGTGGTGACATCCTATGCGCGAACCAGGGCAGACGTCACACCGGCGGACTTAGGCTTCGAACAACAAGTGCGTCTTTTCGAGACAATTGCCGATGTGACTGGTCAAACACCACCTGTCATTGACAGCAATGATCTACTCACAAACCCCAAGTCGCTTCTCAGTAAGCTTTGCGCCCAATGGGGACTCGAATTCTCCGAACAGATGCTTCATTGGCCTGCGGGAAAACGTGCTAGTGACGGTGTTTGGGCTCCCTACTGGTACGACAACGTCATCGCGTCAACCAGTTTTAATCCCGCACCAACCAGACCCGTTCCGTTACGTGATGATCTAGCATCCATTGCGGCTGCATGCCAACCCTATTACGACAGACTCAGTGCGCGGCGGCTTCGCCCTTAGCAAATGAATACGGCCTGAGTCCGTTCCCATATTCAAGCAGAGTGCTATTAGGGGTAACCCCATCGTCTGCCCAAATCCAACCCCGTCTGCTGTTCTAACCGAGCGACAACCGGACCCATCTCTTCACGTAATGTTTTTCGCCAAGCCAAGCTCAGCTCGGTTGGCCTTGACGGGTTGCCTACGTTTCGGGGCTCCAAGTCTAAGCCTCCAGCAATGGCCGGCAATTCCAAGAAAGAAAACACGTGATTGAGACATTGAATGGCATCCTCAGCAAGATCTTCCAACAAAATGAAATGAATTTGACGGCGATCGAAAACGTCCAGAAAACGTTGAACCTGATCATCGAAATGTGCCTGAAGCCGGTAACAGACTGAAAAGGGATAACGGGCAGTGCATGGAACAGCGTTCCCCAAGCGGCGTTGGGGCTCCAAAGCCAACGCCCGTTCAAGGGATGTGACTTGCTCGCCTACCTTGCCTGAGAGCGCCTCACGATAAATAGAAACGATGTAGGACAAAGGTTCGCGGAGCATAATAATAATACGGGCGTCCGGGCAAAACTCGGCGATGCGCCCGGCTGCCTGCTCAGACCACATGCTGTCTGCTGATGATTCGCCTACATATCGATGACGCTTCGGATCAGCCTGCTCAAATAGGGACAAGTAGGCGTCAAGTTCCTCAATGCCTAACCGTCGCGTCGGATTTGCACGAAGTTGACCCCAGATGCAAGAGGGCAAAGTAAGCAAGCCCCGAAGTGATTGTATGTGGCGTCGGTACACGCTGCGATGGAAGGCGCGGCCTTGAGCGCGGAGATCATCCGACCAGAATCGCGGTTCTTTCAAGGCGGACATAAAAACTTGGGGATGCTGGGCAAGGTAACTGTGAAGAGAGGTGGTTCCGCATTTTGGCGCACCCACCACAAAGAGATTGGGCCGAATCTGAATACTCATTGGGCACGATTCTCTAAATTCGAGCGAAACACAAGACTCATATCGTGATGGACTGCGTTCACGCCATATTCGCAGGTATACCTATGGTCCACGCACTTGGCGACCAATCCACGACCGCCCACTCAGCGCGTTGCGATTTCAGCCGTAATCAGTTCCACAGCAATGGGCGATGGACAGGTGCATGTGCCGTCTATCAACCCTGCAAAGTCAAGCACGGAGAGCATGCCTGTGCTGCAACTCAAAGCAGGACCCGTTGTCCAACTGGAAAGCAAGGGCAGGAAACACGCGGGCAGTCCGGGCCCACAGTTGCCGTTGTAGATACAATCCGCCCATTCCGGATGGTCCACAAACGGGTTGCGATTGCCCTGGTAGCGATACACCACCTCGTTACGCGCTCGTTCCTCGTCATCCACGGGGTCCGCGGCGTGCCAATCCAGCAGGGTCTGTCTCAAACCCAGATAGGCCGTACCCGTTGTGTTGGTTCCAGTGGTTTGAATCTGAGCTACCATGTCCGTGAGTTCAAGATTGGGTTCGCTAAACATGCGGAACGGATGCATGCCACCCTCATAACGAAGATCCATGTACAACATGGACCGGGCGATGTCACCTTTGCGGTGATCCCACACTTCAAAATTGTTGCCCGTACCGGAACCATCAAACCAGTTGGATTGGCCCGGTCCCCCAAAACCATTGTTTATGGTGGTTGTTCGTTCGGTGCAACCGGGACAATCGTTAAAAGGTGCGTTGCCGCGATCACTGTTGTAACCGATGTCGCACAAGCGCAAATGATGGCAATCCGTGTATGGCATGGCGTCGTCATTGTCGTCCGGAAACCCGTATGACTTGGCCCAGGTATGTTCACGGTTGTAGAACGAGTTGCCGCCACCCTGTTTGGCATAACTCTCATTCTTATAGACATCAATGATATTCGAGGAATTGCTCGGGTTCTCGTCCGCCTGTTCGAGAATGTCCCAAGTATCGGTAAACGTGTCAGTGTAAGGAAACTTAATATGGCCCAGAATGGCTTGATGCACAGAATTTCGCAGGGCGACCGCCGACCCCGTGCTCACAGATGCGTAGTAAATAGTGTTAGACACCCTGTTCACAGCGGCAGGAGTATTGTAGGCCTCGTCGCTACCAATCCCGCCCGCACCGATAATGCCGAGCAAATCAGGGTCGTTCATCACCCAATCGGAGGCCGAATCGGTGTCCACGTAATAGGGAAACCTGGAAGCGCCTCCCACCGTGCCCACAGCGGCCGATGAATAAAGAACCACTGCGCCTCCCGAATTGGTCGTTGCAACGGAATCAACCAGAGTTGTCCAAGGTGTCACATCCAATGTACCGTCGTCATTGGTGTCCAAATCGTCGGACAAAGCACCCGTAAACCCCTCCACCAGAAGAAGCGTCGCGGCACCATCTTCAAGTGTTTCCATAAAGAAACCAGAGGCCCAGAAACCAGAAATATCGGTGGTTCCCGGTTCCACAACCATATCTATCTGACCGGGATTTTCACCCATATCTCCTTCCACCATCAGTAAACGATAGCCACTGTAGCTGGCCAGAGGCGTACCCACTATTTCCACAAATTCATAGTCGTCCTGCCCGGTGTGGCTGAAGACAAACTCGGTAATCATGGGTGTCAGGTCTGGGGGTGGGCTGTATGCTTGGTTAGGCGCATCGGGGGTGTTGTAGGCTTCTGGCACGGCGATGGTCCCTGGAAATCCGCCCATACCGGCACCGTGAAAGTCGTTACGCACCCAATCGGTGACACTGGTGGTGTTCATGCCATCCGGCACGCGCGAGGCGCCCGCCACGATAAAACTGATGCCGTCATAAAACGGTGCCAAGGTGACGCCTGGTCCATAGTTGTGGTCACCTGCGCCTTCGTCAGTGACGCCAATACTATCTACCAGATTCGTCCATAAAACGTTGTCAATGACACCGTCGTCATTGGTGTCGATGTCGTCACCCACAATGCCGCTGAAATTCTCCACTAAAAGTATGGTCAGCGTCTCGTCGTTCTCCATCTGACTGTTGACAAAACCCGTGTACCAATGTCCGGTTGCATTCGTGGTTCCCACGTTATAAACCAAATCAACCTGACCTGGGTTCTCACCTACGTCACCATCACACACAATTAGGAAATAGGTACTGTAGGAGGTATTTGGCGCGCCATAAAACTCGATGAATTCGTTGGTGTCCGTGCCCGTATGGTTGGCCACAAATTCATTAATGACTTGCGCTTGGAGCGCTCCAACGAAAGCAAGGGTGACTAGAACAAGGCGCACGTTTTTTTCCTCCTCAAATTGGGCGAGCCGGATATTTTAGCGCAGAACATGTGGCACAAAGCAACAACCAAACAGAAAAATAACAATGTCAGTCACGTTGGCCCTCAATCACAGGTCAAGGCAAGCAATTAACCACAGGAACCAGTGAGGTTATGGCGCTCTGCGGCCAGTCAGGAAGGCGCATCAACAGATCGTCCCTATCAAGCCCGTTTCCATTCAAGTCATAGATGGCGCATTCCGAATCGCAATCGATTCCATAGCTATCGGCCAAGTCACTGAGGATTTGGCGACCTTTTTTCGAATCGTTCACCAGGATCGTCGAGAAGCTGAACCCCGTGAATACCGTGCTCTGAAAGCGAATGGCCGCACCTTTGCCATTCTCACCTTGAAACACCAGTTCAGCGGACGGCGTGGGGATCAGGTCATCGAAAAACTCGCTGCCATATGAAGGATTAAGTGAGATCGTTCCATACGTCGCAAAACTGCCGACGCCAATGGCTTGATCATAATCGCCCAGATCGGAATCGGCTGACTGAAGTCCGAGTTGTTGGGTCATAAATGGTGTCAGCCCGCGGTCGTGAACATAGTCTTGTGAGCTCAGGAACAAAGCACCGCCCCCGTTCAGGTATTCGGTCAGCCGCAATTCATCGGTTGCGGAGGGGCCCGCTTCGGGGGTACCTACGCCGTATTGATCACCACTGAACCAAATCACCCAACGATAATTTTCCAGTTCAAGTAGCGTGGGACCATCGCCATCGGCTCCCCCAACCTGGAACACATCGGGCAGCAGACCGAGTTCACCCAAATGTCCGCGATAATGGTGGCCCGCATCTGGGTTGTCATCATCGTCGTCCACCAACAACACAGGCTTCAGGGTGGTGACCATGGTGCGGGCAGCAGAAAAGACGCCCTCACCGCAGGGATTTACCGTACTCACACGCCAATAGAACAACTGGTTGCGTGCCAATTGCTGCATGAGTTGAAATTGCGGCTCCATGATCAGATCATCGAAGACCATGTTGCTAAATGTCGCGTCTGAGGCAATCTGCAGGTGATAACCACGCCCTGTGCCCATGGGTTCCCAACTGAATTCAATCCCGTATCGACCCAAGCAAGTCTGATCCATCATGGGCGTAAAGAGTTGGGGCGGCAAATCTGGGCCATCCACCACTTCGGCAACCAGGCCGCGTTCCACGGTTTCAGCACCCATTGCTGTTCCTTCGATCATGAGGGGAAAAACACCCGTCCCTGCGGATGCTTGAAGGGTCAAGGTGGTGTCGGTTCCGGGTAGGACCGGGTTTGGATCGAAATTGGCATTGATCCAAGGCGGCAATCCAGTCACCTGGAACTGGATGGGCTGACTGAAACCCAGAACTGATGTCGTATGGATGGGAACCATCACTTGAGTTCCGTCACACAAGCCCACAGCTGGCTCATCCAAAAAGAACCGGAAGCCCGGGCCAATGTCCGGCTGCAATAGAAATAGGCCACTTTCCTTGTCACTTACCGCAACCACGTTGCTCGCATAGAAGGGGTAAACGCCAAAAGCGCCATCGAATGGCGAATCGTCGTCAGCCGGGTACGTATCGTAGTAGCCATGATGGGTGACGGCCAGCGGGTTCGAGATATCGAGCAAGGTATATCCCCTGCGATAATTGGAAAGGTGGACAAAACTGTCTTTCACAAAGCCGTTGTGGTCCACGGCCATGGTGGGACCCACCCACTCATGCACGACGACAGGATTGTCCAGATCGATCAGGTCAATCACGCGTACGGTCGTGTTATTGCCCTGATGTTCATCCAATTCGTCGAATGCGAACAAGTAGCGGCCATCCTCAGACATCCAACCTGAATGGGCCACGTAGAGACCCGGATACACATAGTTGGTGATGGTCTGCAGCTGAGTCTTGTCGCTCAAATCAATCAACGAAATATCCACGAACGCGCAGAAGGCAATACCCACATCGGTTCCGTCATATTGGGGGTCGGCCCAATGATTGCCGACAAAGATATCGTGCACGTATTTCTCAGTCCAGGCGCCTACTTGGACCGGATTGACAGGGTCAGCAAGGTCAAGTACTGTGACGCCGCCGTTATCGATGTTGGCACCCAACAGATAGGCATAGGGTGCGTTGGTCAACGGCGATATGAACAGGTTGTGCGCCGTATCAAAGCCATTGCCTCGATAAGTTTGCACCAGGGACACACTGCTGGGCACGCTGCTTAGATCCAGGATCTGAAGACCGGCCGTATTTCCTTCGGACACCACATAGGCATAGGCCTCAAAATTCAACGCACTGGGGTTGACGATGAGTGTCTTCATATCGCGCAACGTGTTGTCCACACCTGGAATGGTGACCACTTCTTGGGGATTCATGGGGTCACTGATGTGGAATACCGCGGTGCCGTTGTACGTGCCGACGATGGCATACTCATTACCCACGCCATCGGTAAACCCCCAAATATCACTTACTGATATGGGGTTGAGGCTAAACCCGTTCAGCGGCACCTGAGACAGCAAATCCACGTTCTGCTGCTGAGCAAACACGCCCAGGCAAAGCAACGGCCACATCTTTCTGTAAATCATCACGAATCAATTGTGGTTCATGACGGTTGCCACATCAAGGTTTTTGACATGCACGTCCTGCTGAGCATACGTTTGCGGCAGAGTATCAGTCGCTCCTTCGGCCGCAGGCCTGTGGAGTGCGCTTGCGACATGAGCATGGCGAGTGAGCCAGCGCTGTGAGGTAAGGTCAACTACGTACGGAAAGCCAATCGAGCGACGCGACACGCAGTGAGCTTCGCGAATCCAGCAACCAGCTTCCAGGGTTTAGCAGCCAGAATTTAAACGCCAACCATTCGGCTCGTGAGCCTCGCTTCGCGTCGCCTCACGATACATCACTTCGGTTGAGGCGTCCCTTCGTTTAAAGCGCTAGCTCAATCGCCATGCTCATGTCGCAAGCGCACTCCACAGGCCTTCGGCCGCCATTCCAAGGGGAGGCAACTAACCTGAACCTAAGGTTGCCAGAACAGGTTCTTAGTTTTGAGCGGCGATGCCCCAGATTTGTTTGAGGCCTTGGGAGATCTTCACCAGCTCGCGACAAATATTGATGCGCAACTGCATATAGTGCTGGTAGCGCGCGGCTAGATGGCGTTGACGGACAAAGTCAACCGACTGCCCCTCTTGGGTGGGTAGTGGAGCATATTGGTCGCTGAGCATCACCAACTGCTCCTCCACATACATCAACCGCTTCACGCCGTTGACATATTCCACCAAGGGCAGGTATTCCTGCTTCGTAGCCAACGAGTAGCTGTGTTCCGTCAAGATGTACTCAAAGACATCGATGGGGTATTGGGGTGCTGGATAGTAGGCATCGCCAAAATCAGGGATGGCACCTGCTGCATATAGATTGCGAAATTCGCTGAGATGTGTTTCCTGCCAGGCGGCAAAACCACCAAACCGCGACTCATAATGCGTGACCGCGAATTTGACCAAATCAACCAGTTGATTGCGCTGCTGTTCACGTTTCTTCTCTTCCTGATAATTGTTCAGCAGGAATGCCCCGTACACGCCCAGAAAAACTGTGAATAATTCCAACAAGTAGGCCCAGAACTTGCCCTTGTTGACCGGTGCTTTTGCTTCACTCATCAATTTCCCCCCGATCTTGGCTGCGAATCATGTTAGCAGGTAAATCCGATATGCTCACAGAAGAAGTCGGATGGCTCTGAGTGCTGCAGGCCTGTGGCGTGCGCTGGCTCACCGGCTATGCTCATGTCGCAAGCGCACGCCACAGGCCCCCGACCGCCATTCCCAGCCTAACCCCTAACCCCTAACAATTTATGCTAGTTTTGGGGGATGGAACGACCCATGGTGCGGGTGCCGCCGCCACTCATATTTGCCGCAGGCATCGGAGCGGGCATCTTATTGCATAACACTTGGCCGCTCTCATTCCACTTCCGTCCCTGGACCACTTCCATCGGGTTGGCACTGATCGCCCTGGCCTTAAGTTGGATGCTCTGGGCACTGGTGTGTTTCAGGCGCGCTCGAACCACCGTCAGCCCGTTTCACGCATCCAACGCTCTGATCACCGCGGGTCCGTTCGGTTACAGTCGCAACCCGCTGTACCTGGGACTATCAGTGATTCAGATAGGCATCGGTCTGGCCTCCGATAACTTGTGGATGTTGCTTTTGCTGGTCCCGGTGGTTTGGCTCATACAGGTCGCCGTCATCACCCGCGAGGAGGCGTTCCTCCAATACAAATTCGGAGACGATTACCAAGCCTACACCCAACGTGTGAGACGTTGGTTTTAATCACTGCATGGTGATTTGAACGGGGTCACTGGCCACAAATGCCTTGGGTAGACGCGCTTGAATCTGGTGTGAGCCTTTTGAAAGCGGTAACCGCACTTCGTAAGGGTAGGCCGCCGTCTGGAACAGTTTGCCGTTCACCCACCACTCGATGTGCGCAACCTTGGGTTCCACCTCGGCCCGCAAGGCAATCGACTGGAATCGGGTGGGTGTTTCGGGATCGCTGGCAATGCGACTACCGTCAGAGGGCGATTGAATGGCCAAGCGAATCGGTCCCCGCTGTGATTTTGGCGGTGGGGCCAGGTTCCGTCTGGCTGCCCACACGGCGTATTCGGGGGCCAGGTTCAGAAAGTCGCGAGACACGATCTGATCGGTCGGCGTGTATTCGTTGGCAACTTCCCCTGTTTCCCGATCAATAGCCAGCTTCACGTGTGCCGCACATTCGCCCACCAAGTCAGGCGATACATACTCCACAATCTGAGAGGCACAGGATTCCGTGGCCCGCAGTCCCGTCCAAGCACAGATATTGGTGGCCACCAGGCTACTGGGCGGCTCAAAGGGCACGGTCGCCACCCCCACAGATGCTTCGGGCTCCAATGCCTCAAAGATTTGGTGCACCAGGCGTGCCGCCACCAGCCCCCCTACCCGATTCATCTTCTGCCAGTCCTTGTCGCCGAGCCAGGCACCTACCAGGTACCGACTGGAATAGGCTACACACCATGCGTCGCGGAAACCTTGTGAGGTCCCGGTCTTTACCGCCACGGGAAACTGGTACTCCAACGGACCCTTACGCGGGAAACTAGGTAGACGTGCTTGAGGGTCGGAAAGAAACAGCGAAATCAGACGCGCGATATCGGCGGGCATCACGTCTGTGGCTTGCACTTCCTGATCACGAAACCATTTCAGCTCGATCTGTTTTCCGTCATTGGCCAAGGCCGTGTAGGCACCGACTACCTGCTCCAGGCTGCAGTACAACCCTCCGACCGCGGTACCCAGACCGTACGCTTCAGGGTGATCGTTCTGGTCGGCCAACCGCAATTGCTGAAATCGAGTGAACATTTGGGCCGATCCCACCCGTCGCATCAAGGCGACAGCAGGAATGTTGCGGCTGTTGGCAAGCGCTCGGCGTACCAAAAGCGGACCCAAATAGTCGTCGTCATAGTTGGAGACGGTGTATTGACCTGAGGGATGGACCAAGTGAATGGGCAGATCGGCCAGGATTTCCTGAGGTTTCAGGCAACCGGTCTCCATGGCGTAGGCAAACAGGAAGGGCTTCAAGACACTTCCCGTGGATCGGGGAATACGCGCATAGTTCAAGCGACCCCCATTGGCAACGTCGTCATAAAAGGCCGAACCCACGTACGCCAACACCTCCCCATTGGTCACATCCAAGACGATGGCTGCCACATTACCGGCACCCAGTCCGCGGTAACTTGAAACGTGTTGATAGGCCAGTTGATCTACCTGGTCTTGTACATCCAGATCCAAGCTGGTGCGGACGGGCCGATCGTAAGCCAGACCACGGGCCTCCTCCTGTATTCTGAGAATGGCGTGCACGCTGTGAAAGGGCCGTGCTTCCTTGATCGGTGCACCGATGGAGGACAACTGACTCAGGGCCACGTGATACTCGTCGTCATTCATCCAGGCGAGTTGGTGCACCCGTGCGAGCACTATTTTGGCGCGTTCACGGGCACGAATTAGACCCTGCCTGCGAAACAGGTTCATGTCACTGGGCGCCTGTGGCAGGGCTGCCAACACCGCCGCCTCAGCCCACGATAGATCTACGAGTGGCTTGCGGAAATATCGGCGAGCGGCATAGGCCACCCCGTGAATGCGATTGCCCATGGGCACAATGGTCAAATACTGGTCCAGCACGGCACGGCGTCCAAAGGTCCGGGTCAAACCCCGAGCCACAAACACTTCTTCGAGTTTTTTGCGGTAGGTACGTGGCCCCTGCTGTTGCATGCGAGCCACCTGCATGGCGATGGTCGATCCTCCTTGTCGGGACGCCCCATTCAAGTTGTTAAAGAAGGCGCGACCCAATGCATGAACATCCACCCCACCGTGATCCCAAAAGCGGTGGTCTTCAATGGCCAAGAAACAATGCTCAATGCGTTGCAGGTCGCCAGAAACGGGCCAGAACCCAACCGTGGCACCTTCGCCCTCGCTGAGGAAGCGACCCTGTCGGTCCTCTAACAACAGAGTGGCTTCGGTGGGTTGCAACACGACCTGCGCCTGCACGCGCCACCAGGTAATGAGCAAGAACCCACATGGCAGCAGCAACGCTGCCAATCCCCACCGGTAGTGGCGTTTGAGCCATCGAAGGCCCAAATGCAAGCGATGTTTCACGTCATTCCCTTCCGGAAATCATCACCAGCTGCCCACGTGAATGGCCGTTCACACTGAGCTGATACATCAATTCGGCCCGTGCCGGTGGTTGTGTATACGCACCGGCGAACATGGCCTTCAGACGTAGATAAAAATCGTAGGTTCCGGCAGGCAGTTCGTCGTAGTAGTAGGTGATTCGGTCATCTGTAAATCGCACGTAGCTCGGCTCCAACGTATTGGACTGCGAGGGATTCGCTTCGGGAGGAGCCGTGGCTAATCTGGGGTTCAGCGGATCCAATCCCGCCGCAAAAGGTACCTCAATAGCCACATAGAACCGGTCTTCAGGGTTGACCACACGCGTGTGATCTTCCACCACCTGACCCACAGACAGTTCATGGGCGTCGGTATCTTTGACATTGAGATGTGTCTCTAACGAGTCGCCATAGACGCGCCAATCACGACTCACTGCAAACCCATTGGTTTGGGGTTTCATGTTCTTGCCTGCAATCATGGGCAGGTACTGTAGGCGTTGCCACACCAACACGGCCTTGTCCGCACTCTTCAACGTCATCGGCCCTTTGAAGGCCTCAGAAATGTCCTCACTTACAAAAGCGGTTGCACCCAGATCTACGGTTCTGGAGCTGCCGTCACTTCGCGTCAGAGACAATTGCCCGCCAATAGCGGGTCCACTCTCCATCATTTCCTTCAAGGCAATCATGGCGGCTGCGTTGGCGTTGGTGCTGCCCCAGCCATCGCCCTGACCCCGCTCCAAAATGGCGGTCTTCAACAACGGGAGTGCTTCGTGCTGTGGGTTCACCGAACCCAATCCACGAGCTACTTCGGCTAGTGTCTTTACCTCGCTAGAGTGGAGAGGACCGCCCCAAGACCTGGAACGATATTGCAAGCCTTTTAGAACGCGCACACCCTGATGATTGGTGAACTCCAAGCTCTTCTCCAGATCATCGACCATACGGGTCATGACGTCATTTTGAAGACCTGCTCCAGCCAAGGCGCGAAGAATACGAGCCTCGCTTTCCAAGTCCATGGATCGGCCGCGGGCAGCCAACTCAAAGGCATAACCTTGATCCATCTTGCCCGCTCGTGCCAATACCGCCAAGGCGGCGCTGCGTTCGCCATAGGCATGGCTTTGAATCACGGTTCGCGAATCAGACCGCAAAGAGCGGTCCAATGCATCCATCGCGCGAGCCAGCATTTGGGCGTCCACCTGGAATCCAGCGTCTTTGGCTTCCAGCAGGAAGTCGACGACATAGGCCGTTAACCCTACATAGCCCCGAGACCCGGGCCAGTAGCCAAAAAGCCCTTCATCATTCTGTGCTTCCAACAGGAACTGAGTGGTTTCAACCATCCATTGCTTCAAGAGTTCAACACGGCTTTTCGCGCCAATCTTGTCCAGCCACTGAGCCATTGCGATTTCAGGATAGAGCCGTGAAACCCGTTGTTCCGCGCATCCGTGCGGGTAGCGCCTCAAATAATCCAGTCCCACCATCACGCGGACCAGAGCGGGATCTGCGGCTACCAACATCGACCGACGGAGCGTGCCGTCCACCACGGCAGCGCCCGGATTCAACACATCGATTTTGGTTTCAGGTTCCAGTAGCCTGATGTCCTGCTCAAAGGTCCAAGGACGATCTGGCATCACCGGCAACGAGACTTGAAAGGCGTCTTTGGCCGCATCGGATGAGCGCTCTACCGCCATCTTGATCATGATGTTGGTTGGGTTCTCGCCTGGGGCAGCCGCCATTTGGGTTACCTCAAACGAGCGCAACAAAGGCAGCGGCGTATTGGGTTGCCATTGGATGTTCGACGTCAAGTCATCCTTCGCTTTCAGACCGGTCACATCAAAGGCCACTCGCCCTTCACCGCCCAACCCTTCCACGACGCGACCTATGCCGCCTGCCACCATCAAGTCACCGGGTCGTACAAAACGTGGAAGCGCAGTTTGAACAATCACGGGCAACCGAATCGCCAACCGGGACTTGGCCCAACCAAACCGGCTCTTGCCATCGGTGGCAATGGCTCTCACAGCAAATTCCGTCAGGTTATCAGGCAACGCCACTTCGACTTCCGCCACACCATTTCTAACCTCAATCGAGTGATTGTAGTAAGGCACCGTTTTGAAGTTCTTTCTCACCGTAACCTGATCAAATAGGGATTCCTCAGATCGAGGTGCACCATCACCACCCGGCGACTCCTCGAGTGGGAACGCACCCCAAACATCGTTGCGGCCATCGCGGATTCGGGTCCAGCGGTAGCCCTCTCTTAAAAAGGCTGGTACAGGATCCAAATCCATTTCCTGCGACAACGCCAATACCGCCCGATCCACCAACCACAGAGTCACTTCACCGTCCAGAGGCGCGCCCTCGGGATCTTTGAGTTCAATGCCCACGGTCATCGTGGAGCCAGGCAGGTTTTTGGTGGGATGGGTCAGGTTCAATTGAAGTTGATAGCCCAACGGTTTCACGTTGAGCCACGAGGATGAGCCCACTGTTTTAGGACGGAGCAGTTGATCGTCGGACGTCTCGCCTTTCAATCGTCCCCGCATCGCCAGCACGTACACGGGAATACGCGGCGCCATTTCTGGCTTAACCTGCAGCTTGTACACGCCCTGTCCATTCGCAATACTCACCCATTGATACAAGGTTTCGTCTTTGTCCTCTACAACGACCAGGGCGCGACCTGACTGAAATGGGCTCTTAAGAACCAATTGAGCTGTGTCGCCAGGCTCATAGCGTTTTTGGTCCCAAACCACATCAAAGACCAGGTCTTTCTTCTTCTCCCAGGCAATGGGCGTGTCACCCAGAATCAGGACATCGGCTGTTACGAGCTGCAGACGGCCCAATTGATCGCGTGCCGACAGCTCCAAGACATAAACGCCTGACTCTTTCACGTCAATTTGGTGCACCACGGCCTTGGCTTCAGAGGTAAAGGCCAATTCTTCGATCATCTGATCCACAACATCGGTCTGGTATTTGGCGGGCCCTGTGGTGAAATCACTGTCGATGAGGCTGGAATGCCATTCTCGCCGGTACACGCGCAATCGGCCATTGTGGCCAGCAAGTGGCTCACCATCAAAACCCAGCACAATCGTCTCGGGACGCAATACCGTGGTGTCTTTCAGTAACCGCTCGGTTTTGATACCAATCGCAAAGGGTGGTAGCGCCAACACCCGCTTGGTGGCCGTTACGGTTTGCTCGTCGGCGCCTTGGACGGTGGCTTCCACAATGTAACGACGCGCTCCGCTTTCCAGTTCCTCGCTGGGATCGATTTCTATGGAAGCGCTACCATGCTCATCAGTACGGGCAAAATGCTGTTGCGTCTCTTGTGAAATCGGCGGCATCGATCCTCGAAACCGTTCGTCCGACGAGAACAGGAACCCAGGGAAAAGTTTAGGTTGGAACCGATAAGCAAAAGGCGTCACCGCCCACCGCACCTCATGATCAGCCACCCGACCCCCGGCATAGAACTCAGCCGTGAGGTCGATCTGAAAAGGTCTATCCAAGGGCACTTCGTCTGGGCCATCCAACAACACTTCAAACCGGGGAATGCGATAGGCCTCTTTCTCGAAACGCGCATATCCCATCCAGAAATCACCGGACACTTCGTGAATGGTGATGTCATAGGCTCCGGTTGGCGGATCGTCCACCTGAAAGCGGTGGTAAAAGCTACCATAAGGAGTAACTTCCAGTGGATAAGACCACTGGTTGTCGCCCGGCCCTTGTATTTCAAGGGTGTAGGTACCCCCATCGGGGATTTCGAGTTTGTTGCCCGTAATCGTGCGAATATAGCCCTTGATGTGGACCTCGTCCTCAGGACGGTACATGGGGCGTTCCGGCGCAATGAATGCGCGGTACTCGACTTCTTTTTTGTAGGCTTGAGGGGTGTTACTGAGCCAAGAAAGGAAACGAGCACCCATGCCGTACCAATGGTTGTCTTGAAAAACCGGCGGCGGGTTATCGGGGTCGATCACCAAATAGTCTGCACCCAATCTCGCAGATATGCGGGCTACATAGATTTCGGAAGCCTCGCGGTGCTCAAATCGGACCATGCCATCCACACCAGTCGTCCCTTTGAAAACGATGTGTCGCGTGCCGTCGGCCTCGTCTGGTCCCTCCACAACTACTTCCACACCGGCCAACGGTTCGGCTTTACGCAATGAGGTTGCAAAGAAGACCACACCACCTTCCTCCTCGACGGTGGTCAGGTTCAGATCGGTCACCTGAACACGAACATATCGGCGGTTCGTGTCCGTACCCAGTTGGCGCATACCGATCAGGTAGGTTCCAGGTTGATTCTTTCCCGAGATCTTGGACAACACAGTGGAAATATCCAAGCCAAACCGAGTCTCACCCTTATTCTGCTTGAGGGGTGTGGGTACCACTTGAGAATCCAAGGGACTTCCCAAGATCTGAATCTGTTGCGCCATGGACTGTGCGTATTCCGGTTCCTCACCCGGTCCGGGCGGACGTGTATCCTCGTTGACCACCAGACCTCGATTGGGAAAAGGCCAGAAATTGCGGTCCAAGGCATTGACCTTGTAAATGCGTACATCCACAGCGTCTACGCCGTTCCCTTCCAGGGGTAGTTCTTGCGGACCATAGCGCTCCACGACTCCTTGTACCTGCTGCCAATTGAGAAACGGAGTGGGTGCCTTATAGCTAAAAAACACTCGAGAAGGTTCAAAGGCGTCAAGCGTACGCCCTGCCGTGTCCACAATATCCGTATGTCGCAAACTGAGCCGATACAAGGTTTCACGTTCGCATTCGAATTGAAGGAGCACGCGATTCCCGACCAGTTCTAGATGCAATTCTCGGACTTCCGGCTCGAACTGAACCAAACGTTTCATTTCAGGTACACTCAAATCGGCGGGTTGCGCGCTGAACTCTAAAAATAGGGGCGTTCGATGGGTGCCCGCCTCAAGGACCTGTTGTGTGCTGTATTGGCTACCACTTGCTGCAATCGGGTAGCGCAAATGACCCGTGCCCACAGCGGTCAACTGGAACTTGGGCTTGGTAGACATGCGGTATTTAGCCAGTGAACGATCACCAGAGGTGGCCAGACGAAATACCACGTCAATGGCTTTTCCGTATCCAATAGGTCGATTGAGCTGAACAATATAGGCCGCCCGATCATTGAGCGAGGCTCGCTCCAACGACTTAATATTGAAATCCCTGCGCGTGATGATTTCGTCGGCTTCAGAGGCCAGGCCGGGAAGATCTCTAACCTCGATCGTCACCATGTTTGCCAGTTGCATGGGATCCAAGGGATAGGGAAACCAGAAGGTCAAATCGGTCAGTGGGTCAAGTTGAGATTGCCCCGCTTTAGGTGCCATGTCTACCGGTGCTGCCATGAAGGTGGTTCGGGTGAAGCGCTCGCGTCCTGCCTCAATGGAGAACGTTTCCAAGGCTGGCCAGGGAATGGTGGGGGAAAACTGAAGGGTACGGGCATCGAGCCAGCGCCATTCACCTGGGTGATCTGGTGTTAGGTCTACCACACCGTCAGGCCTATCCAATGGACCACCATTTTCGGGACCTGCATCTTTGGGATAAAACAGCGTAATCGGATCATAGCCACGTAGGAAATCTCCAGGCACACAAGTTAGATCTTTTTGACCAAGAAGATGGGATTGGCCCAATGCAAGCGGCAGAAAGAAAAAAAGCCCAACGATCGATCTCATGGTTGATCCTCCATAAAGGCGCGGACGACTGTTTCAGGTATTTCTGTCTCCGTTTTCCGTCCAAAAAGAGCCAATTGGTAGGCGGTCGGCCTCAAGCCACCTCGTACTGCGATGTGGTAGGTTCCCGCAGGTAAGTCTCGTATCAAGACAGCCCCTTCCTCTATCAGCCGCATGTCCGTTCCAAACAGGGACAAGGTAATGGGACCGCCATCAGAAATGGCACCCATGCCAATCTTCTTCATCCCGGTGGTGGTCAATTCATAGGCATGAACTCGAGACGGCTGGAGCCAACGTTTTGGATTCACACCATCGTCTAGAGGTAAGGCGGCAAAGTGGGCGACTTCCATGAACCCGCCGGTTTCGCCGGGCCGCAAGCGTACATTGATCTGGTAAGTAGCGGGATCGAGAGGTATGGCCACATCTAATCGCGAACCTGACTCAAAATGCACGCAGACCCCGCCTCGAAAAATCCCAAACGACAAGGGCAAATCGGAGGTAAACCGATACATTTCCGGCTCTGTGACGTCCAGCGTCCAGCCATTCAGCCGACCGCTCAACACCCAACTGCCGGGCTCTTTGTGTTCTGACGTCATCATAGGTCGAGGGAAGATGGGTTGGTAGGGTGTGTCTTCCTCCCATATGAGGTACCACCCTGCATGCGGTGGCAGATCCAGCCAGCCACCCACGTGTTCACCTATTTCTAGCTGATCAAGGGGTTTAATGGCTCCTGCATGGGTCAAGAACCGAGCACCTTGGGCACCACCCAATGCGCGTAACTGGCGATCTGACGAGCCTTTCACAGGCAACCTCACGCTATCGACATGGTTCCCGATGCCCTCGAACGGTTGTGCGAGATCCACGATGATGGATTGAGCCGGAGGATTTGTCAGCAAGACCACCGGAGAAGCCACTTGGGCACTCAGGTTATAAAGAGTCACCTGATCGATGGGATGATCGGGTATCCACTGACACGCTCGGTGGTCGGCCATTTGAACCGATGATTGCGCCTTCGACGTCGCAGCCGCCATCACTTGAGGTGGTAAGGTCAACTCATACCATCCATGGTCCATTGGGACACGGGCCACTTCACCGGGCTCTAGCGCTTGGAATTGCTCACTGGAACGCATCTTGACCACCCGCAAGTCAAGGCGCGTCCATGCACGATCCGAGTTCGTGTTCCAGAATCTTGCGTATTGGCCACTTCGAGCAGGAATCCAGGTCTTCAAAGAGCCTACGATCACATCAGGCCAAGAAATGTCGGTCCCGTAGGCAGCCCCCACGTCCACTGAAGGCGAGGATGCCACCACCAGATCATCATCAGACGCGTCGATCAAGACCACAACCTGGTTCAGCCCTTCCACATCCAGGCTCAAGTGGTCTGATAGTCTCAGCGGATTCATCCGGATGCGCTTGTCGGCGATTACCCAAGCTGAGCCCCCGGATAGATCGACCGTTGTGGTTCGGTGAAAACCGCGACTGGATTCGGTGGCCACCCCTATGGGCTGCTCGGCAATCCATGTAGCGGGTTCGGCAGATGTCAGTCGATGTCGGCCGGCCGACAAAGTGCTGGATGGCTGCGCGACGGATTCAAATGACAACACGTCGCCTTTCAATTCGAAATCGGTATTATCGGAACAGGGGCAGGCAACGGTTATAGACGCACCCGCTTCCATGAGCCACTGTGCCTCGCCCAATGGAAACCGCGTTACCCCGTGATGGGAGGTCACACTCATCGGTCCGGGGCATCCCGCCACCTGTACCACCGCTTCCTGGTCACTGGACAATTGCACCTCAACCACATCCACAGGTTCTTCAGGCACATATTCAAATGCCAGCGATTCGGGCTGCACGGTCACCGTTCGAAACGGCTTGACGCTCAGATTTACCGGACCATTTTGGCGGCCATGTGCAGTCAGCATCAATCGATAAGTGCCGGTCTCCAGAAACACGGGCAAGTCAATGTTCCAGTCATTTCCAGCATCATCTTGAGCTGCAACGAGCTGACCTTGTTGATTGTAGAGTTTTACTTGGATATCGGTCCTACCCTCCGATTGAATACGCGCCCAAGTGGCATCACCCACCGACAAGGTGACTTCGGCGGGCAAACGGTCCAAGGTCTTGGGGGCGTCAATGGCCAATACATCGGTATCCATACGCCACTCATAATTAAAAAAATCATCCTCGTCCAAGCGCTCAAGCTTGATCCGGTACTCGCCAGGCTCCAACAGGACCTGTTCCAGAATGCCACCCACAGCAATGAATTCCGTGGGTCCAAAACCAGAAAGTTTCATCCCCTTGGTCAAGTGGATAGATACCGGAAGCTGCGCCGGAACCCGCAGTTGGAAGATGTCGGGGTCACCTTTGCGCCATTGGTGTTTGACGGCCGTATTGAGGTGGGCTACATGGGGGCCCTTACCCTCTCGAGTAGGTGGCGGTAGGATCTCCGAAAATGAGATGAGCCGACGGCTCTCCACGTCGAAGGGCAATGAGATCAGTCGATAGGCGCCTGGCTCCAGTTCCACTTCCTGCAGGGTGTTATCGGACCGCAATACGATGGGCCACTGATCGTGATCTTCGATCCGAGTGGCAAAACTCTTGCCCAAACCCAACGACTGAAATTGATAAGTGCCCTTCTTTTTGATCTGGAACGGTACGGCAACGGCTTGATCGCGATCTAGTTGATATCGCGCCACCTCATCCGTCAATAAAGGTTGACCTTGTTCCAGCTCAGAACGCTGAAGACGCAATCCCATTCGGCCTTTGGATTGGCCCCTGGGTCCTGCTATCACCAGGTATTCACCTTTACGGTGGTAACTTTGAACCAGCGCATTTCGGCCAATCCCATTCTCAGATGCAGAAAAAATGTGCGGGTTCATCCTGGTCCTGATGATCAGGTCGGATGCGAGTCTTCCTGTGGTTTCTAAACGGTACAATCCATCTTCGTCGACTTGCAACAGGAAGTAGGCCCTTTCACCCCGTTCATAGTTTCGAAACAAAGGCTTTCCTTCGCGCAACACATCCAGCGTGGAGCCAAAATCTAGCGGAACGAGATCAGCCGGCCAATCCGGAGCGGTTTCCGCCCAAATGTTGGCGGTCTGCTCTCCTTTTAATACCAGCGACCCCAAGCCGTTTACCTGTGTTCTGGGCTCCACCTCCATGCCTTGCCAAAGTGCCTGACCATCAAATCCGTCCACGGAAAGCCAGGTGGGACGTTCGAATTCGAGATCTAGGGAAACCTCTTCTCCGTCCATGAACACGTCCAAAGGAGTCGCAACGGATAGGGGCCAGGTTCGTATCTCCAGCCCCACAGCGACTTCGTCGCGTTCTGGAACCCACAAGGTGTACCAGCGCTGACTAGGAGGTAAATGTACCTTCGACCATTGAAGCCTTGTATTTTGCTTGCCCACCGGCACCGACGCCCAGGAAACCGATTTTGACTTGAGGCCAAGGGTAAAATCGGCAATGCCCTTGCGAATCGGACGCATACGCACCAGATACAGACCCTCGATTAGATCGACAGGCGTTCCTGGCAGAACATAGACGGGTTGCACTTGCCGCGAACTGCCTTCTACAAGTGCCGGCACAACCGAGAAATCGACCATGGCATTGTCGTCATCGTTCAGAATCAGCGTGTATGTGCCATCCTCAACCACCTCTAAGAAGAAAGACGTAGGTCCATTTAGATTGATTTTGCGGCGCAAGGGTTGGGAGGCACTGACCATAGGGCCTTGAAAACGGACGGGCTCGGTTAAATCCGGGTGGCTGATCATTGCGGTCAGATCCATGGCATCCACGCCCTGTTCTGATTGATGGACAGCAATAAAGACGTCACCCTTATCTCGATCCAGTGACACTTGGTGTTGGCGATGCAACACGCGCAAATCAACGACGGAACCGGGTTCGGCTTCAACCGAAACCCATTGAGTTCCCGTACCCAGAGCACCCGTATCACTGCAACTCGGTATGCGTGACTGCTTGTCGATGGCTGCGTAGCGCACATACTCAAATCTGGATTGACCCGGTTGGTAGGCAGATCGCGTCAACTTGGTGAGTCTCTTTTCCTGCCTACTGATCTGCACGAAGTCACTGACACCAGGCGCCCACCAGGAATCATGCCCAAACGGCGAAACCACCATACGTCGATGGCTATTGGGAGCCAGTTGCGGTACGCCCCAACGCAGGTACAGCGGCGTCGCAGCGTCTGATACGGACCAAGGTCTTGCTTCACCGCCAAAACACACGACTTGGTATCTACCCTTCCCTAAGCGTCCGTGAAATTCGATTAGCTGCATGGGCTTGCCCGGTTCCGCTTCGCGAACCGACCGCGTGGCAGGTACATCCACCACAAAGTCACCGCCCACCATGATCACGGCATCGGCCAGATGACGACCCATCACTTCCAAATGGAACGGTTGGTTCTGGGCGATATCCAACCAAAACCGTTTCACCTGAAGATCTGCAATTTGTTGCAAGGCCACGTCATATTGAGGCAACAAAACCGGTTCGTACTCTTCGAACTCCATCGCTTCAATCTGTACGTTCCCACTCGCTCGCTCATGACCTTCAATGCTCATCAAATACGTACCGACATCCAGAAGAAGGTCCATGCGTCCGTCGGCGATTCCCGCCGAACCTGCACTGCCAATCACACCATTCATTCGATCCACAAGCTGCATCAAGACACCCTGCTCCGAATGGGTAGAGAAACTGTACCGCGCCGGCCTATCCACCGTCACCACAGCCTGATGGCGCTCAATCGCGGGAACCGTATTGGGTTCCACCCGTACATCTTGAGCAGCTACAAGGCTCACGGCAACGAGCAGACAGTATCGCACAGGGCACCTCCAGATGACGCAGAGTCGGTGAAGCCGATTCTAGCGCGATTCAATGTGAACGGTATGTTTCAACCTTAAGGCAAAACACACGAGAAACCACGTAAATCTGCGGTAAACACTCCGTTCACCGTGGTACACTTAAAAAAATCTCAATCTTTACGGAGAGCGACATGCAGCAACTGTCACTGGAGCGATTCGCGATGTTTGAAGGTCGTTCCTGTGCCTTTCGAATTGGATCGATTGAAGTCCCAATGGAATGTGTCAAAGTCGCACGCGCCCGTGCTCCAGAAGGATTTGAGTGTTTCACGGTAGAGTTCCGAGGACCCGCCGAAAACGTCCTGCAACAGCAGATGGTGCAGTTGCAGGCAGGTGATTTCCAAACTGATTTGTTTGTGGTGCCCATCGGAGTATTTGAAGATGGTGCACTTTACGAAGCCGTTATCAACCGTCAAGTAGAGGTGTAGCCATGCTCATCAACAGGCGTGTTTTTATCAAGGCAACGGGCACTGCCGTGTTTGCTGCCTCATTCAATGTACGCGCGTCAGACCCGCTGGATTTGCCTCTCAAGCCCGACAAGAGTAAACATCTCTCATTGGGATGTTGGCTGGCTGAACCCGATCCGCTGCCTTTCACTGCCGCCGAAAATGCGCCCGAACTTTCGTTGGAACACGTAGTGGCAGACAAGCACATCGACTCGCTTGCATACGCGGCTCGAGAAACCGATGGTGATCCCCAATTTATGCATCGCGGCGTGTCGGTCACAATTTACGGGCCCGAGCCGGACTTAGATACCTGGCGCGATGAAGGCATACAGAACATGGCTCTTTTTGGCTTCCAGCCCGAACAAAAAGAGCCCTTCCATATCTGGTCATTCATCAATTTCGAAGATCACTACGCATTGAGCGCACCGATCACCTTCAAGACAGAGATCGATGCTCAGGGTTTGCTATTAGCCACGCAACTGGACATGGATGGTGATGCGCTAAGCACGTTGCGCTTCTCGTTACGAGCCGATGATCAATGGCCAGCTCTAAGAAGGGGTATCTACGTAGTGGCGCTTACAGAGGGCGGTAGGGTGCATTGGCCTGACTATGTGTGGCATAGCAGCGACGCCTCGAATGAATCCGAACGCAAATACTTGTACCACCGAACGGGAAGCAAACTATCACTCGTTCGATTTCCCTACCTGGTCCTGGTTTTGGACTACGCCCGTCCTTCTTAACGGCTCAGTAAACCCAACGTAGGAATTGTGGATGCAATCACGGACGTGCCCGATTTCGGATCGGTGTCTACACCGCAAACAGCGACTGGTACGTCTGAAACCAGACAGGTGATGGCACCCGACAGATCCAGTGTCTGTCTGGCCCCCAGTTCCACCGTTTGGCTACCCAGATTCACGTGTGCTGGCATGTTGCCCGGATTCACCAATCGAACGGTGCGGTTCCAGCCCGCTCGCAATGCGGCGAATTCCCATTCGCGATCCGGTTGTTGTGTGTTGACGGTGAGCCCTGAGTCATCGATCAGCGACTCGGACACTTGGTGTCCGTGTGCCAGCACCCAGTACTGTGGCAAATCCACTTGGACAAACTGATCCATAATCGTGGCACCGTCCAGCCGCACCGCTGTGTCTTCCACACTCAATCCAACGGCCGTTAATGCAACCGACTGATCAGTCGAAGAACGGTTCACCAAACTGAGGGTGACCGATTCGGCATGTGGTGGCACAACCAAAACGCGCTTGGGCACGTTCGGTTCAGCCGTGCGGATTCGGCCAGCAGCAATCGATGCCGTACGCGTTTCGCCCAGGCGTTGGCCACTGTCAAAGAACTGGCCATTAGTGTCGTTAAACCAGATGCGATTGGCCACGCCGTCGCCGCGGTTACCTTCAATCACATCCAATGCACCATCGCCATTCACATCTGCCAACTGAACCCACATACTGGGCGTATTACCAAACAATTGGAACTCGGAGAACTCACCGAATCCGTTGTTCACCCAAACCTGATTACTTCCGTCACAATCGAAATCATTGCTCACTGCAACGGCGTCCAAATCGCCGTCAAGATCTAGATCTCCAAAGGCGACACAAGCACTGCGAAGATCACCCAGCCGTTGGGTGGAATCAATCAACATACCACCGCCTTCGTTGGTCAGGAGACGGTTACCCAGACCGTTAACAATGGCCACGAACACGTCCAAATCACCATCGCCATTTACGTCACCCAGTTGAAGGAAGAAAGGGCTGCTGCTGCCCAAACCAATACCGCCTACCACTGATTCACTGGCGTTCAGATCCAAAATCGTAAACTGACCGGTCCCATCGTTCAAATAAACATTGATTTGGAAGTCGTTGCTCTCGCCGATCACCAGATCCAAGTCGCCATCATTATCCATATCACCCAGAGCCAGTGCTCGCGTGTCGGTATCTTCGGTGGGCAATCCGGAATCCTCACGGAGCGTGAAATTTGCCGTACCATCGTTGATCCACACACGATCGGGGCCAGCCCAACTCGCGGCGACCACGTCCAAATCACCATCTCCGTCCAAATCGCCTAAGGCTGCATTGACTGTGTTCCATCCCGTAATCGCGCCGCTCTCTTCTAAATATCCAAGCTGTTGCGACGTGGGCGTAAAATTGCCAAACCCGTCATTGATCCAAACCGAATCATAGGTGCGGTAGCCGGCAAATGCGTCCAAATCCCCGTCTCCATCCAAATCGCCCAATACCACAGACCGCCCGTCCCGAGCTTCACTGGGGACGTTGGTAAGAGGCATTTCTGAAAAGTAACCGGTACCGTCGTTCACCCACAGGACCGCAGAATTATTCGTGGGGTTGATCTCCACAAAGTCAATTGGCTGCGAAAAGACAAACCCAGAGATCAACAGCCCCAACATCCATACGCGATTCATAGTAGCTCCTGTGGCAAACATCAAACCAATAGCCCTAAAGATTTAGGGAAGTTCGGTGGAAATGTCAACTGTTAGGCGTCCACTCCATCAGCATGTAGACCCCATTCGTATCGATTGAAGTGAAGCCCAGCCTCTGATAGAGCCGCATGGCAGGATTATTATGCTCGACGTGTATCTTGACTGGAATCCCAAGGTTGCGGGCTTCCGCGAACAGCCCTTGAATGAGTTGGGACCCGACTCCTTTACCTCGAAATGTCGGCAACAGGGCAATATCCACCAATCTGATTTCATCAGCACGGCGATCCACGTAAAGGCGGCCAGCGGGTTTACCCGCGACCATGATCACGTCAAACGCCGCCCCCTTAAACTGGTCCATGTAATAGGTGTGTTGCGCATGAAACTGGAAGTTCAGGAATTGCTCTTTTTGTTCATCAGACCATGGAACTACCGCCAGTTCCTCGGCCCGGGTCGATGCATAGACCCGAGCGAGGAATGGTAAATCGGTGTCCGTTACCGGACGGAGTTGAATTCCTTGACTCAGCTTCGCGATGGGTAAAGCCCTACCAATGCGATGATGAAATTCATGGTCAGGAACGGTTGCATGTTGTTATGTGCTTGGCTCCCGCCGCTGCTTGGCAAGGCTTGCTCCGCGAATTGCTGTGTAGAAGCTACTGGTGCCACATACATATTGGTGCCACGGGCAAAGGTGTTTCCCGCCGGATCTTGGCGGTTCCCATCTTCGTCGGTGGCCATCATGGTGTGATTGTGATTCGGTATTTGAGCCTCGGTAAGTGTGACCGTTTCTACACCACCGCGTTCTCCCAATCGACGTGCTGTGAGTCCAGGCCCCCGTCCTGGGTGCATGGGTGCGCGGCCCTCGAGATTGGGTAAGGCCGTCGTGGTTCGGCCGTCACCGCCATAGGTCGTCCCAATCAGCGAGAAAAGCGCTGTGTTCTGTGCGATTGGCAACAACTGCCCGTTACAAAAGGCCCAGCCGCGGGGCGCAAAATTACCGGCAAAAATTCGTATTTCAGCAACAAAGGGTTCGGACATGGCTAACTCCTAGTTACGCGATGGGTAAATACCCACCAAAGCGATGATGAAGTGAATGCAGAGAAAAGGCATCAGGTTCGTGTGCGACCGGCTGCCGCCTGTATGCGTAATCGACTGAGACGACATGGGGTTGGCCACATTGCGGGTACTCCAAAGATCTGCGTTGGGTGCTTGGCCGGGTAAATTATTCTCAGGCCGCGTATCGGTGGCTGCAGCGGCAGCCGCATTCAAATTATGGCCATGAGAAGGTAACTGGTTGACGGTAAGTGTGACCGCCTCCTCGCCTGACTTGGCGCCCAATCGCCGTTCCGACAGGCCCGGACCATGGCCTGCATGGATGGGAATGCGACCGCGCAAATCCGGGAGTCCAAAGGTAGTGCGGCCGTCACCGCCATAAACGGTGCCCAGCAAACTGAACAAGGCATCGTTTTGCGAGACAGCTAACAGTTGGCCGTCACAAAAGGCCCATCCGCGCGGCGCGAAATTGCCCGCAAACATTCTAATTTCGCCAACAAAGGGTTCAGACATTGACGCCTCCTAATTTCGCGACGGGAACAGGCCCTGCAATGCGATACAGAAATTGAGAGCCAAGTAGGGTTGCATGTTGTCATGGGCTTGGCTACCACCTGTATGCGTGACGGTGGCTGCGTCCATGGGGGCAAAGGTGGTTCCTGTAGAAACACCGGCATAAGAGACCTGAGCGGACTGGGCAATCATGTTCCCGGCCGGCTCATCGGTGGTGGCGTTATTGTTCGTGACCACCACAAAATGGCCGTGCTGTGGCATTTCGTTGGCAGCCAAGGTGTGCGTTTCCTCACCACTCTTGGACCCCAACGTGTGGATGGCGCCCCCATTGGAACGCCCCACGTGAATGGGCGCTCGTCCTCTCAAATCAGGCAGGGCAAATGTCGTTCGCCCATCACCTCCATAGGTGGTGCCCAGCAGAGAATATAGCGATTGATTCTGGTTGATGGGCAGGATCTGCCCATCGCAAAAGGCCCAACCTCGTGGGGCGAAGTTGAAGCCTACGATGCGGACTTCTGCGAGAAAGGGTTCAGACACAAGATCCTCCTATAAGAATGAAATCAGTTGGGCTGCACACAAGCAGGCTGACTGAAGGTGAGCGTTCCAGATGGGTTCACGGTAGCTCCCCCATTCACTGTCGATACGTTGGCCGCGCTGGTTTGGGTGATGTTGAAGGTGCCACCGGAATGCACCAAGTCAATGGTGGTGACACCCGATATGGTGTTGCCCGACATATTCAAGCAGATGGTCTCAGCAGCATCCAAGGTCTCGACCACCACATTGTCAGCACCGCCGCCAAATACATTGTTGAACGTGTTCCCAGTTACGGTGGCATTGAGTATCGGCGTGTCTCCTACACTGACGCGATCGGTAAACAGATTCAACACTTCCTGGCTTGAGGTGGTGGATGTCACCATGTTGTTGTTGATCAGCACATCCAGATTGGAATCGTCTTCAGCCGATACTGACATGGCATCGCGATTGGTGAATCCCACGGGATCCACCAAACCGATTTCATTGCCTTCAATCGTCACATCCACGTCGGGTGCCTGGTTTCGGGTAGAGACGAAAATCGCCTGTCGACCGATGTTGTCCAAGTTGTTGTTGGTAATATCCACATTTACGGCACCACCGCCCGTCTGTTCCGAAACGAAGCGAATGGCTTGGGCATTCGGCACTACACTCATGTTGCCATTCATGTCGGAAAAAGTGTTGTTGTCGATGGTCGCATTCAAGGTGCAGGTGTTGAACGCCGTCACGGAAAGCGATCCGGCATTTCCCCCCGCTAGCTGCACATCGTCGAGCATGTTGTCTTGAATGGTGATGGTGTGGTTGCTGGAGCCACTGGCCGACGACGCAATGCCACTGATTCCGCCAAGTCCCAACGGGTTGGCGTCGCGTACCATGTTGTTGTCGATCACCGTCGTCATGGTCGAAGAGCCAATGGTTGATGTCTGAATTGATATGCCACGATGGCCTGTGAAGATGCTGTTTTCGATGGTCACGGTGCCCATATTCACCGACATACTGGCTTCCACAAACAGCACCGACTTACCGTTGTTTTCGTTTTGGTTGGTGAATTGACAGCCACTGACCGTGAACGACGTCATATTTGCCGTGTCGTTGCGCAGGTCAATCGCGCCATCGGCCACAGCACCAAACCCCGTAAACCGCGTGTCGTTGTTGACTACATTGACACCGCCCAGATTGGTTCCGCGCCAACCGGAGCTGGGCACCACGTTCAAACCGCCCGTGATGTTGTTCACGTCGAGGCCCGAAAAGACGAAGTTGGAACCACCCGTGGATGAGATCCCATGACGACCTGCGACGCCAATGTTGGTGATATTCATCGACTGGAGCCTTACATTGTTGGCGTTGGTCAACACGATGCCGTGGTCACTGGGATTGTTGATAATGCCCCCACTGCCATTGCGCATGGCACTGCCGTCGCCTAGCACGGTAAACGGACCCATGCCCGTGGTATCGAGAATGATCCCACTGGCCGCACCATTGGTGTGGATCTCGCGGAACGTGACGCCACCCATGCCGATGGTCGTGTTTTGAATCGATACACCCACGACGCCTAATGGCGAACCCATGGAACCTACACTGTTCATGGCGTGGGTCGCTTCAACGATACCGCCGCCTGTGGCTGTGAATGCCGGTGCCGAAGTATCCAGATCCAAGATGCCTGCGAAGGTCACAGTTGTTCCGCCATTGTTATTCAGAAAAATGCCCGTACCCGAATCCGTAATGTTCCCACTGAAGTTAACCGTACCGCCCATATGGGTTTGCACCACCACCGAGTTTCCGGCCGTGTTTCCAACGGTGCCTGCATAGGTGATGTTGCCCGTACCGCCACTCACGTTGAAAGACGCGCCCGCGCAGCCAGAAATCGAACTGCCTGCGCCGTTGATCGTGACGTTGCCCATGTTGCTGACGAGATTGACACCATTGGCAATCGCGCCATTATTGTTGAGGTTAAGACCGGTAAATGTGATCGTGCCGCCTGTTGAACCGTTGATGTCGATGCCTGAAGTGGTATCGCTGAGTTGGTTGTCCACGGTGGTCGCGCCGAAGCCGATGGATTGTCCCACCGCTGTCGCTCGAATGCCCACGTCGCCGCGATTGTCGATGTCCACCGCAGCGAAGGTGGTACCCATAGTACCGCCGCTGATCAAGACGCTTTCGCCGGTAGCCCCAAACACCGTCGTGGTACCCGTAACACCAACCGCGCTTCCCACGTTCACCAGGCGTACCCCTGATCCGGGTGAATTGGTGGAAGAAAGGCTCATGAAAGTGAAGGTGCCACCGGTGTTTTCAATATTCACCGCTGCCCCTCCGACCGCTGTGAACACCGGTGCGGTCATCCCGGTTAAGTTCACCGTGCCGCTGTTTAGCGCAATCAACCCAGACCCAGCCGTGGTTGTCACCGTTCCAAGGCTATCGAATGTGAAGATACCGGGCGAGTTGTTGATGAAGATGGCATCAGAACCCACCCCGGAAATGGTTGTGGCACCAAAATTGGCTGTATCGCCACCACCATTCAAACTACCATCCACCGTGACGCCTCTCTGGGCAGGCATGGAAATGTTGGTTGTGGTGGAAGTGAGCGAGCCGTCGGCACTGTTCAAACGGATGCCATTGTTACTACTCATGGAGGAACTAATGCTGTCGAAAGTCATGGCCATCGTCACATTGTTATCCAGATTGAGGGCGGGCCCGCCATTACAGCTAATAGACGTAGTACCCGTGTCGATGACGTTGATGGTTCCACCATTGACGGCATTGATGCCTTCGGTTGTTTGGCTGGTGGCTCCAATCGTCAAGTTGGTGAACGTAAACGTAGAACCTATGTTGTTGGTCAGGTCTAAACCTGTACCCACCTGATCGATCGAGAGCCCTGTGGCATTGACAATCATGTTGCACGAATCGGCCAAAAAACCGGACCCTGAAGCTAAAGCCGCGCCAAATATGCGAGAGTTGGTAACGGTCAGGTTGCCTGCGCGACCAAACAATGTGAGGCCATCACTAAACCCAGAAGGCTCCAACGACACATAGTCAATGACCGCCACGCCCACTTTGCCATTGGCTTCACCGGCCTTCATGGGGATCAATCCAGAGTTGATGCCGGAACTGTTCTGAGGCTGCAGAATCATGCCTTGAACCGTGTTGTTCATGGCCAGAGTCACCACATCGCCATTCGCCATATTGGTATTGGTGATGGTCGGTCCATTCGAGAAGTTCGGATTCATGGCCACCGCGTTCAACGTGACCGTGTCTTCAACCAGATCCACGCCTTCACCGTGGAGGATCTGATTATCCAGTAAGGTGATGCCGCCAGGAGTTGCGGCATCCATGGTCGCTATGGGTCGATGGATGAAAATGCGATCACCGGCTTCCGGATCACTCATGCCACCCATGCCCTGTACTGCCATGAAGGCAGGGATATTGTTGAATGGGCTACTGGAGGCGCCATTGCCCGCGCCCGCATCGCCATCGATGTACCAGATCATATTCACCACATCGATGGTCACTGTGCCTACAGCGGTGAGTGCGCCGCCCGGGTCGTTATCGGAAATGGTGTAGGTGAACGTATCGGCTACGGGGTTTTCACCCAACGGTGGCAGGTAGGTAAACTCACCGGTCCCTGTGTTCATAGTAACGGTTCCGCCCGCGGTACTTACCGCATCAAATGCCGTAATGCTAATCAGACCGGGTGTTTCCGGATCCGTATCGTTGGCAAGTACATTACCGGGCACAAACACCCTAGGTGTGGTCACGGCAGAGGCGGCTGCAAATTCGAAGGTCGTATTACCAATCGCCCGATTGCCTTGAGTTTGGAAGGTCTCGCCGACCACGGTGGGCGGATCGTTGACCGGATTGATGGTGATGGTGAACATCTGAGACGGACTGGTATCCATCCCACCATTGGCCGTGCCGCCGTTATCCATTAGCTCCAATGTAATCGTGGCCATGCCAAAGGCGTCCATCACCGTGTCGTAGGTCAGGTCACCGGTGGTTGGATTCACAGCTGGCCCCACACTAAACAGGCCCGGATTGGTGTTGCTTGTGATGTTGAATGTGAGCATCTGACCGGACTCGTTGGCTGGTCCGGGACTGATCATGGTGGCCCATGCGGCAACTGTCTGGGGACCTGCATCTTCGTCCGACGCCACGTTCCCGCCAGCGGTAAAGCTGGGTGCGTCGTTCACGGGCGTCACATCGATCGTGAACATCTGAGGCGCTGATGTATCGATGCCGCCGTTGGCGGTGCCACCGTCGTCCATCGCAGTTACCGTGACGTTGGCCATGCCATTGGCATCTGCTGCAGGTTCGTAAGTCAAGTTGCCACTGGTATCAATGGCAGGTTGCACCGCAAACAGTCCATTGTTGTCGTTCATCACGGTAAAGATCACCGATTGGCCGGACTCATCCGGCGGGCCCGAGCTGATGGCCGTCACAAATCCAGCCACATTCTGCGCGCCCGCATCTTCCAGAACCGTTTGATTGGTACCCACCGTGAAACTGGGTGGGTCGTTGACCGCTGTGACATCAATGGTAAATGTGACGGGTGGGCTGGTGTCCACCCCACCATTGGCTGTACCGCCATCGTCCATCAACACGATGGTAATGTCTGCACTGCCGTTTCCATCAGCCACCGTTTCATAGGTCAGATCACCGGTGGTGCCACTGATTGCAGGAGCCGTAGCGAACAGGCCCGGATTGGTATTGTTGGTGACGATAAACGTAAGTAATTGGCCCGCTTCGTCGGGCGGACCTGGACTCAAGGCCGTCGCCCACGCAAGTACCGTTTGAGGACCTGCGTCCTCAAGGACCATTTGGTCTTGGCCCGGCGTGAAGCTGGGCGGGTCGTTGACTGCGCCAATATCGATGTTGAACATCTGGGGTGGGGAGGTGTCCACCCCACCATTGGCTGTACCGCCATCGTCCATGAGCACAAGGGTAATCGTGGCGATGCCATTCACATCCGGTTCGTTTTCAAAAGTCAGGTTACCCGTCACTGGGTCAACGGCAGGTGCACCGCCGGCCGCAAACAAGGCGGGATTGGTGTTGCCAGTCACCATGAACGTCAAGACTTGGCCCGTTTCGTTGGCTGGGCCCGCAGCTATGCCAGTCGCCCAACCCACAATGGTTTGCGGACCCAGGTCCTTGAACACCATCACGTCGGGCCCTGCTGTAAAGACAGGCGGGTCATTGACCGGGGTGATGGTCAAATCGACGGTGGCTGGCAGGGAATTGGCGATCCCGTCGTTGGCAACGAATTCAAAACTGTCCGCCCCGAAATAATCCGCATTGGGGGTGTACACCACATCGGCGGAGGTTGGCCCGGTGGATATCACAGGACCCAACACACCGTTGCTGGGTGGGGTCGATATGGCAAATGTTAGGGGTTGACCTTCCGGATCGCTGCCCGTGAGCGTAAGGGTAAAGCCGGGATCGTCTTCCAGCAACGTCTGCATCTGCGGATCCGCAGTGGGTGGCAAGTTAAGCACCGCATCGATGCGGAAGTAGATCGTCTGTGATGCCGGGTTGATGCCGTCTACGCAGGCATACATCGCCAGTACATCTGGTGCCGTTCCATTGTCACCGGCGGGGTCCGTGCCAATGGCGCCCGTGGTCCAGTCGCCAATCTGCCCGTCCAACACAATGCCAGCGCCAAATCCTGAGAGCACAATTAATGAAATTACCAAGAAGATTCCGAACGCACCACGCTGATGGGGATGCCTGCGCATCCAGATGACTGCAGCGACCATCAACATCAATATGAATGAGATCAACAGCCATGTCTTCAGGGTGGGCACGGGTACAAAAAGTCGGATGTAGATTGGTAGGTTGCTTTCCGTGATGAGCGCATCTTCGGCGCCTGTCTGATCGTTGGCGGTAAGAGCCACACGAATGCGACCGGTGGGGGTTGTAAAGACCGTGGGCGGATAAAAAGTCTCAATGACGTCGGAACCCGAAACACCGACGCCCTGTCCTACGGGCCAGCCACCGGCGGAAACAAAAATCGGGGCGCCAAACACGCCTCCTGAGCAAACCACACGCGATACGCCAGTCACCATCATCGAGGTCTGATCCACAGTGGTGATCAAGATCTCATCCACGCCGGGCACCGTTCCATCGACCGTGGTCACCACACATCCCGTAACTGGGTTGTCATCGGTGTCCAACAACACCCGGAACTCAACTGTCTGACCTAAAAGCAGGCCCGAAAGCACAAATAAACCCCAAAATGACGAAATTCGCACCGCCAACCGTCTCATCACATCACCCCAAATTTTTTCTGGACGAACGGGTCAGCATAGCACTTTTCAAGGACGATTAGAGGGTTCAGGGAAAACATTCACGACCTCGACGTGACATTTGTATCGCGCACTCATGACAAAAGTAACTTTTTTACAATATAAACTATTTTAATCTATTGCTAACAAAATCATATTACAAGAGAATTGATGTTGCACTACATTTTTTCACAAATTTCGAGGAGGTCTTATGTCCGCACCGCAACAGGTGAAGTTTGTCGTTACCACCCAGTCTCAGGTCATGAATTTCAATGATCTGCCCAAACCGCTAGCGCCTGTGATCACCATCAATGGCGTTGAGCTGACTTTGAAGAATCCACCCACCTACCCCACGGGTTACCGCATCACCATCCTGGATGCTGCCAGCGATTACACCAACCCCGCGACCGTTCTTTACGACGCATGCTCCGAGGTCTATCCGGACGGCAATACGAACCAATGGGCATCCACCTATACGTACGTTTATGACAACATGGTCCGAGCCATCCTGAGTTATGGCAACACCAACCAGCAGTTGGTGATCGTTTCCAGTTTTGGGTTGGACAACAATATGCCGCCCACCAATGGCGCTTATCAGGAGCTCATAGAAACAGGAGCCGGGTCTCAGCTTCAGAACTGGGTGCTTCACAACGATACCGGATCGCAAGTAGGCAACTCGACCAGTTGGGTCTCATTCCCTGCCAACTACCTGTTCTTAGGCCTATCATCACTGGCCTATGGCCAGGGGTTTGAGGTCTATCAAACCAACGGTCAATCCGCCGTCAACTCCAGCCTTACAGCCGTTTTGGCCAACGTGCCCGCATCCTGATCCTTGAGGATCCTCATCTTTGGACACGGCCGGACCCATACGGGCTATGGCCGTGTCCTCAACACGCTAGCTGAAAAATTCCAAACCTGGGCGGAAGTCATACACTTTGCCGTGGACATCTATGCTCAATCGGGCATTGATCTTGCCGCACACCAGGTCCCGAACAATTTGCTCGGTGACCTCTACGGCAAGCAACAACTCCCCAGGTTGTTGGAAGAGACCCGGCCCGACCTGTTCCTGCTGCTGCATGATCACTGCGTCGGTAAGCTCCTGGCACCCATCCTCAACCAGCATCGCTCGCACCATCCAACGTTTCAGTGGTGGTCGTACGTGCCCATCGAATGGCCCGAAACACCTCAAGCCCACTTGGATTGGCTCCGCAATGCCGATGGGGTTGTGGCGTTTTGCGATTTTGGCAAATCGGTGATTGTCAATAGCCTGCCCGATATCACACACAAAACCCATATCATCGGTCATGGCGTGGACTTAGATGTGTTTGGTCCACCCGCAGAATCAAGGGTTGTGCTGCGCAAGCGCTGGTTCGGACATGATCGGTGCCGTTTCGCAGTGCTCAATGCCAACCGCCATGTCCCCCGGAAACGTCTGATACTCACCCTGGAAATCTTTGCTCGATTCGTAAAAAACAAAGAAGATGCGTATCTTGTCATGCATCCGGGCACTTCCCAGCGACATGATGATTTACGAGAAGCCGCGCGAACGCTTCAGATATCAGACCGTGTAATTTGGATCGAAGAGCCCTTTCTGGAACAAACGAGTCTCAACCAAGTCTATGCTTGTTGTGATGTAGGCATGAATACCTCCACGGGAGAAGGATGGGGATTGGTAGCTTTCGAGCATGCAGCGTCGGGAGGCGTACAGTTGCAACCAAACCACAGTGCCTGCAGCGAACTTTGGCGCGAGCACGGCTTGTTGATGCCGCTCCGCGAAGACGACGAGATCGACCTTGAAACAGCTGCATGTCTGCTTGAATCCCTCTATGAATCACCTGAACTGCGAACCGATTTTGCTAATCGAGGTATGGCCTACGTGCAACAGTCGCGGTTTAACTGGCATGAGATCGGAACCCAGTGGAAAGACGCCTTTTACTCGACGCCTTCGCTTGGTGGTGGCTTGGGCATCGTCCCCGGTTTGCCTTCAAGGTGATTGGCATAATAGCGAACCGTAGGGTAGGCAAAATCGATGTCATCGTGTTTGGCGAATTCCGTGAGGATGTCTTCCCAAATTTCTTGCGCGGTACTTCTGCGCCGCCTGGGGTCACACAAATAGCGAATGGTGAGCATGACACCGCTGTCCTTCACATTCGTCCATACGATAGGCGTCAATTTGTTGTAGAGAATCATCACCCGTTGCGCAGCTCGGCGTAGCTCTTCCTGAGCCATCTGGGTGAAGTGGCTGGTTCGCCGATCCACAATCTCTTGCAAAATGGTCTTGGCCTTGGACCAGTTACTCTCAAAAGTCACCAATACCGGCAATTCGTTCCATATGTGGTTAAACCCGCGATGGTAGTTGGAAAGCGTCTGCTTGAAGACCAGACCGTTGGGTACATGAATCACACGTCCCGTGGATTGATCAGCATCCACCCAGTTCCCCACCTCCATCATGGTGAACATGAAGATGCGCATGTCGATCACATCACCCGTGTGATTAGAGATTTCAATGCGATCACCCACATCGAAAGGACGGCGCCACAAAATAAATAACCAGCCGGCAAAATTCACGACTAGGTCCTGCAAAGCAATGGTCAATCCCGCCGCAAAAAGACCCGCGAAGGTGGCCACCGATTGCAGGCCTTCGAGCCAGATGCGACCCACCAGAAAAATGGCCAAAAAGGTGGTGATATAGGTGATGCCTTTACGCCATTTGTAGCGCTTGGACACCTCTTCCGTCTGACGGAACACGGCACGCATGGTAAGGAATCGCAAACCATACAGCAGGACGATGATGGCTGCGGAATTGATCAGGTTGTGAGCGAGCTGATCCGAAAAACCCACATTCTCAGCGAACCACTGGCGAAATTGGAACATCTGCGCTCCATATCAAAAGCATTGGCGTCAGCTATGCTCGCACGCACAGACTGCCAAGGTCAATCGCCCTTGGCCTTTTGAGAACGCGGGATGGTTGGAAGGCGAATCTTGAAGACCAAACCGCCGCCCTCAAGGGGCTGCACCACAATATCTCCCGACATCTCGCGAATGGCATTGCCACAGTAATGGAGGCCCTCCAAAGCTCCCGACTTCGACACGTGTTTTTGGGCAAATAGTTTGGGTATGGTTTCATCTGACTGAGCCAGTCCCGACCGCCGCAGGATCAGGAACACATCGCTTTCTTCACGGTGGCTTGTGATTTGGAGATCTCGTGGGATTTGCCGCGGCAGGAGCTCAAAAGAGTGCAAGGTATCTACCAGCAGATTAAGGATCACCCGTTGAAATTTGTATCTTTGAACGGCTACAAAAGATGCACTCTTCAAATCGAACTCAAAGGCCACGTTGCTATTCCTAATTAATTCGATCTGGTCTTTGAACTGTGTGGCAATGAATGTGTCTAGCTCAATCACCTCCAACGACTGGGGCGCAAATGTCCTTTGGTTTTGAGACTCTACAATCCCCCTAACCCGCTCGATCTGGCCATAAAATGCTGATACTTCCTTGCTCAACTTGGTCTGATCGGCCGCAAGCGACTCGCTAAGCAGGTTCAGCATTTTCGCTATCCGATCCGCTTGTTCTGAATCCTTCAACAAATGTTGCAGTTGTTGGTGATCCCCCATCAGGGAGGCGGTCTTTATCAGCGGCTGTATCTTTAGGTTCTTGATGCCGTCTCCAATCACGTGTCCTGAAATATTGACGTGGTTGAGCGCATTGCCCACCTCGTGAAGCACTTCCGCAGCCACATCGGCCATACCTGCACGGTGCGCTGTGTCGAATACTTGGGATTGCGATTCCAATAGTTGTTGATTGGCATGTAACAAGGTCTTGTTTTGCCGGCGTAACCGCGTACGCAAAGCATGACTGTACCCACCAAACACGCCCAACCAGAAACTGAAACCAATAAATACTGCCGCGCTTACTACTTCTTGCGCCAACACCACGCGGTCCGGATGTCGCAAGCGCAACGTCGCAATAATTACCAAATAGAGCACACTACAATAGGTAGCCAGGGAGAGGGATTGGCGGTAACTCAGGTTGGCGTTGGCGAATAATAAGGGAAATGCCATCACTAACAGCATCATGCCCCTCATCTGATAGTCCATGAAATAGATGATGGGCATATGCAGTGTCACCGAAAATCCAATCTGCAATACGGTCAATCCGGGATCATCAAAACGCAAGCTAAATCCCGTGTGAACCATTCGATAGAACACCACTTGTGCCACGTAATTGAATGCCACAATGACCGCCATAACCCACCATGGCAAATGTAGGAAATCCATGATCTTGGCGTAGATAATCATGGCGATGGCGAGAAAATAGCCCGCTTGAGCCAACCACATCTGACGCAAAATTATTTTTCGATCCACCATGATCGACTCCGAGATTCGGGGGCTCCTGAGCATCATATCGGCTCATATTCGAGAATTCACGCGTAAGTTGATTGATTTTTGACGCAATTGAACCGATGAATAGCCATGATGATCAAATTTGTTGGCTTCATTTTGTGCTGTTATCCATTGAGCGCTCAACGGGCAAATTTTGTCCAATACAACCGCTCCAATGGTTTTCCTTCCCAACATACCTGGTCGATTTATCAAGATCACGCAGGCTACATGTATTTTGGGACGGACGACGGTTTGGTTCGTTACGATGGCCTTAGACACGAAGTGTTCCACGAAACCCACGGTTTGCCGGCAACACCCGTCTTGGCGATTGCGGAATCCAATGGCCTATTGTGGCTGGCCACACCCAGAGGGTTGGGTACTTTTGACGGTACGGGTGTGACGGCCGTCAACAATCCAGGTCGCCACTTTTTTCGAGCGATAGCGGTTACGGATGATGGCAAAGTATGGGCCGGTGCCGACCAGGGTTTATGGGTGATTGACCGCCAAATCGCGCGTCAAGTTTTGGCCGACATGGACGTCAGAAGTCTGTGCGCCGTTGAGGACAAGGTGTATGTGGGTACAGCAACAGGCGAAACATGGGTGATGACACAGCAAGATGAACCCGTCCGACTCGGCGACGCGCTTGACGTGGTCCGCGGCCTTGCATGGTATGAATCACAATTGTTTGTTTCCTCCAATGCAGGGATGTTCACATGGACGGAATCCAAGGGCTGGCAACGATTCCCGAGTGCCCGTGATCTTCTCTTTTCCTCCATGGCGTGTGACCCGGCCGGGCGACTATGGGTGGGCACGTGGGGCCAGGGCATCGTCAGGCTGGATCCTTCAACAGGCACTGCGACGCTCTACGATACCCATCACAACCTCCCCTCTCCGTTCATCACTGACAGCTTTTGTGACTTTGAAGGGAATTTATGGTTCAGTGCACGAGACGGGGGTGTGGTCAAGCTATCCCAAGAGGAATTCACCTATTACGACTTGGGAGACCCTCATCTCATCACCAATATCGCGGTAGACGGAGACGACCATATCTGGGCCATGGTGCCCGAACAGGGCCTCATGCGGCTGAACTCTCAAAACAATCACTTCGATACCACCATCGCTATTGAGCCGGTGGGCGCCACATTTTCATTGTTCATCGATTCGCGCCATCGCGTCCATCTGCTCCGACAACGGGGCATCAGCGTCATCAACGACGATAGTCGCATGGATCTAGATCTGCAGCCCACGCGCAATGGATACTTCCGATGGGGGTTTGAATCGGCGTTGGGCATCTTCTACGGCGGGTCCAGTGGCCTGGCTCAACTGGTCGGCGATTATCTGGTTGACCGCAGTCCGGATGATGAATCCCAGATGTACCACGGTCTCGAATTAAGCGATTCGCAGGTGGCTTTTGCCGCAAGAAACGGTATTTGGCTTTTCGACGGTCGCACCTTCACGTTTCTCGCGTTCCCCCGCGAGTTCGATGGCGAACCTCACCAGTTGGTACGAGGAACCGGTCATGGGTTCTACGTGTGTACCGATCGCGGATTATTAATTCGTAACGAGTTTCAATGGCGGTGGTTGCTCACCAACCGCTCAGTCATGGCGGCTCTTGCCGACGATACTGGCATTTGGCTTGCCACCCGAAACGAACTCATCAAGATTGTCGATGACCGGCCCGTCGAACGCTATAAAACAGAGTCCGAAGTGGCCGGAATTGTCAACATATTCAAATCGGACCAATCGGTATGGTTTGTGGGACACGATTATCTGTACCAACATGACGGATCTAGTTGGCACCCCACACCCATCACGGACCCCAAAGCCACCATGGGCGTTACGTCGGCAGCCATGGATCAACAAAAACGTATTTGGATGGCCACATCAGGTACCATCATTGCTTTCGATCTCCGCAATCGCCGACCGATCACCCAAAAGCCACGTATTTCCATGCTTCGTGCCACATCAGGTTCACAGCAGCTGGCGGGCATGGACTGGTCGTTGGAAGCCAATCACGAACCGGTATCCATCGACGTGCGGGCACTTAGTTTTGTCAATGAAAAGCGCAACCGCATTGAGTATCAGTTGGAGGGACCCAACACGGTGAGGCAAGCCACTCATACAGGCTCCATCCAATTGGGTCACTTGGCTTCAGGCATGCACAAGTTGAAAGTGTGGAGCCTAAACAGCGAACGCATCCAATGTACCGATCCCCTCACGATTCAGATACAAGTCGCCGACCCATTCTGGGCTACCACCCTGTTTTGGTTGTTGATGGTGGGCCTCCTCTTGATCCTCTCCTACCTCGGTATGTTGGTGTTGAGCGGGTATCGCACCCGCCAGCTACGCAAATGGAACAAACAACTTCAATATGAGTTGGAAGAACAGACACGGGCACTGGTTCAAGCCAAAAGTGTTGAAACGGCCCATGCCATGAGTGTCACCCTCAGTCACGAAGTCACCCAGCCACTGGCAGCCATTCAGGGATCGCTGGACCTGCTGAAGATCAAGAATCCGGAACACGAGCCGCACTACAATCGCATGCAAGCTGCCATCGACGGGATCTCCAGTCTGCTCAGACGGCTCCGAGCTATTGAACGTGTTCGTCTGGCCGACTACACACCCGGTGTGAAAATGCTGGCTCTAGAGACCCCACCAGACAAACCACAGGCCGAGCCGCAGGGTACGATTCTTTTCGTCGATGACGACACCATGCTCTTGGATATTTGGAGGGACTACTTTACGGAAACAGGTTGGCACGTCCTTACGGCGGAGAATGCCGAACAGGGTTACAATTGTTTAAAGCAACACGAAAGTGACATTAACTTGATTATCTCGGACAATAAGATGCCAGGTCTCACGGGCTACGAGTTTTACAAGATGATTCGACAATCCCACCCCAACATACCGTTCTATATTTTTACGGGATACGATTACAGCTCAGAACTGACCAAAGAATTGAGACAGTCGCTCAGTGGCATCATCCACAAACCCATCAGACTGAACGATCTCTACGCAATCGTGGAACGTCACAAAACATGTACGCCTCCGGAGCGAGCCAAGTGAGCGTTTTATGCGAGAGTCGGCTATGAAGCCCACAGGTCTTCACGATGAAGTGATTCTCATCCTGATGCAGAACGACTTCATGTCCAAAATGATTTCGGCACAACTCCGCCGACACCACTACCCCAGTAGCTCAGCCACGGACTTCGACCATACCGCCATCACATTAAAGCAACAGAACATCGATCTTTTGTTGTTGGATTCGGAGCTGTTGGGCATCGACGGGTTCGAGGCCTTGCGGCGACTTCGAGCCATCTATACCAAAGACGAGTTACCCATCATCATGCTTACCCCCCAAAACCACAAAGAACAGGTGGGGCGCAGCTTGAGCTTAGGTGCCAATGACTTCATCACCAAACCCATCGATTTGAATATCGCCATCGCCAGGATTGAGATACAGATGGCACTCAAGCGCGCCACCAAGGCACTCAGAGAGAGTGAGGAAAGATACGCCTTGGCGTTGGAAGGTTCTTCCGACGGCATCTGGGACTGGGACTTTGTCAAAGACAAGGTGTTCTTCTCACCGCGCTGGAAAGCCATGCTCGGCCACAAGGAACATGAGATTTCCGACAGCATCGATGATTGGTTCACACGCATACACCCCGACGACAGACAACGGGTCAACCGCTCCATCAATGACTATCTCTCCAGACGTACCTCCCAGTTTGCGGCGGAATATCGGATCCTCCACAAGGAAGGTCGTTATGTGTGGTGTTTGGCGCGGGCTACTGCCCGGTTCGGGTCCGACGGTAGCCCCTACCGCCTGGTGGGGTCTCAAACCGACATCACGCGCCGCGGGATCCACGATGATCTGACAGGTCTTCCGGGCCGCGAGATTTTCCTGGAACGAATTGCCAATGCCATTTCCCGTGTCCGCGAGCCCGAAATGCCCTATTTCGCCGTGCACGAGGTAGAACTCCTGAGATTTCAGGAATTGCGCACTTCCTTTGGCGATCAATTGGCCGACCAATTACTGTTGGCCTTTGTCGAGCGGTTACAAAACACCCTATCGCCCAGGGAGACTTTGGCGCGATTGGAAAGCTCACAATTCGTCATATTGCAGGACGATTTGGCTGAACCCATAGAGGCTGAACACCTTGGCGCGCGGATCATAGAAGCCACACGCGTACCCGTGGATATCGCCTCACAACGCGTGGTACTGCGAACGCGTATCGGATTAACAGTGGCCGAACCGCCGCTGTTGTTGCCTGAAGATGTGCTTCTGAACGCGCATGCGGCTTTGATCAACGCAGCGCGCAACGACCGCACCATCGACGTGTTCAACCCCAACATGCGGGAAACAGTGGTGGAACGCGTGGAGTTGGAAATGGAGTTGCGACATGCCCTGGAACGCCACGAATTCCATCTGGTCTATCAACCTAAATTCAAAGTGCAAACTCTTGCATTGAGCGGTGTGGAAGTGCTCATACGTTGGAACCACCCAAGCTACGGACCCATCTCGCCCGCCCGGTTCATTCCGGTAGCGGAGGCCTGTGGCGAGATCGTCAATATCGGCAACTGGGTGCTGGAGAAGGCATGCGAAACGGCGGCAAAATGGCAAAACCAAGGATTACCGCCCGTTCGCTTGGCGGTCAATCTTTCTGGCGTTCAGCTCAAAGAACAGAACGTGGTCGACCACATTGCCAAAATCCTTAAGAAAACTAATTTCGATCCCACCATGCTGGACATCGAACTGACCGAATCCATGTTACTGGACAATCAACTGTCTCAGGTGGTTCTCAAGGCCCTAGTGAAGTTGGGTTGCGGCATTCATATCGACGACTTTGGGACCGGTTACTCGTCGCTGAGCTACCTGGCCTATTTCCCCATCGACGCCATCAAAATTGATCGTTCATTTGTCAATGGCATCGATGAACACGCCGACAAGCACACCATTGTGGATGCCATCATTGCCATGGCCAAACATATGGGGCGCAAGGTGATTGCGGAGGGCGTGGAAACCCAAAATCAATTCGATATGCTGGAAAGTCTGGGGTGTCATGAAATTCAGGGCTATCTGCTCGGTAAACCCATGCCCGCTGAGGCGATTGAGGAACTTCTGATGAAAAAGACACCTATCGTGGCCCATCCCAAAACCAATGGCAAGGCGGAAAACCTCTGACGGCGGGTGAGCATTGCTGATCCAGAGCCCGCCGAGTAGAATGAGGGTTGGAGTATCACCTTGACCCATTCCTTTCCGCCTCGCGGGTTCCAATTCACTGAGTCTGACACCTACACCTTCATGGAGGAACTGGGTAAGGGCGGCCACGGCAATGTCTTCAAGATCAAGAACCGATCTGGCCGCTACTACGCCTGTAAGGTGTTTGATTCAAATATCTTGGAGAATGAATCTCAGTACCGAAAGTACCTGCAGGAATCGCAGATTGGCATCAACATCTACCACGAGCACCTGGTCTCGTTTCACAAGAGCGTCTTGATACGAGAGTCCGCCGCAGCCGACGCGACCCGTCATCCAGCCATCATCATGGACTATGTGAATGGAACGGACCTAGCCAACTTCAAGAAGATTTACGAGTTCCGCTTCGAAAAGCCGTTTCCCAGGAACTATGCGGCACTGTTGTTGGCCAAAGCCTGTTCGGGTCTGGAAGTGCTGCATCGCCTGAATATCCAGCATGGCGACATCAAGCCAGGCAACGTACTAATCAGCGAAACGGGTTACCCCAAGTTGACGGATTATGGGATTGCCACCTTTATTGGTGACACCAGCATTTCCAACGAACTGTCAGGTACCATCCGCTACTTGGCCCCCGAACAGATCATCCGCGTAAAGGATGGCGGTGTTTCGGTGGATTTGCGTGCAGACATCTATTCATTGGGCATTGTGGCCTTGGAACTGACCGCAGGATTGCCGGGAGCCATGTACAGCAACCCGGGTCGGGTGTTGGACTTCATCGTGAATGGTAACGATGAATTGTTGAAGCACTTAGACAACGTGGATCTGGCTCCAGACCTGAAGTTCGTGATTCGTTCGTGTCTCAACCGCCGAATGGAGCGCCGACCAAGCAAAGTACGTGAGTTGCAAAACGTATTGCTACACACGATTTACGGGTCGCATAAGGGATTGACACTTGAAGATATTGGCGACGAAATGCGGCGGCTGATGCCCTGATATGCGGCTCATATACACGCTAATCCGGATCATCCAAGCCACACCTGTCTGGCTGCGCTGGGTCTATGTCCTGCTGACCGCGCTGTACGTGATTTCACCCATCGATGCGGCCCCCGACCGGATACCCAAGCTTGGCATTGTGGATGATGTGATCTTGGTGTGTGTGATGTGGTTCGTGTTTGATCGGGTAGGCCTGATGAAGCCCTTTTTTGAGCAGTTGCGCAATCCAACTCAGGCTGAGGAAGCACCCCACGAAGTGTTGGGCGTACCGGTCAACGCTTCCAAACCCCAGATCAAATCGGCTTACCGCAAGATGCTGCGCACCTATCACCCAGACCGTTTTGCGCATCTGGGCGAGAAATACCAAAAAGCTGCGATCGAACGCACGCAACGCATCATCAAAGCCTACCGCCAACTAGCCCCCAACTGATCTACCAGAGTCCGGCTTCCGGCCGGAGGTGTCTAAGGCCGTCGCAGGGACGAGTCAAGTAAGTGATGCATTAAACATGCACCAGACGAACTCCCAAATTCCCCTCCTTGGAGGGGTGGATGGCGAAGCCAGACGGGGTGGTCTCTCCAATCATCCAGACTCATAGAGCGACACACAGTGAACTTCGCGGACCCTGGGATCGCCGGTTATCAACCGGCCTCTTTTCTTGAAATCTAGACGATCACACGACACATGTTGAGTCTCGTATCATTGCGGGTCCCGTTCAGACATCAGCAACCGAACTGCCTCCTCCAATTCACGGTTCCGAGCTTCCAACGCCTCGATGCGATTCCTATAACTCGCTTCCGGTTTTGATCCCGTTTCAGGTGCCGTAAACACCAACTGCTCACCCGTCACCTGCTCAATCAGCCGCACAGCACGCAGCATGTCCACATTCACAGCCCGCCCATTCTGTTCCGAATAGAAAGACCACGCCAACGGCTCGGATGGCGCACCGATTAGCGAGAAATTGTGTGGCGAAAGCGTGGTGATGTTGCCGGCCTCATCGCGCACCTTTAGCTCGGCACTTGCCGCTGTGTCCTCAGCAAACAGAATCACCGATTCGGCAATGGAAGCTGCGGGTTGGCTGTAATTCGACAACACCAAGGTGCCATGTAGATTTTGCCGCCCACGCAGACCTAAGTCGCCGCCAATCGCTACATCGCCGCCCACGTTCAAACCCATTTCGGCTTTTACATTGCCCACCGACCGAAAGTCCCTGCGCACGGTTAGTTGGTCAGTAATCGTGGGTCCGGCATTGACGGACGCCATTCGTGCTCCCAACAGATCGACAATCCTTAAAGTATCCGTATTGTTGCCATCAATGTATGCAAAACCTCCTTCAACAGTAATCGTGTTCGGGAATAATCCTGTGCCGAGGACCAATGCAGCCACCAAACTCGGTTGCGTAGGATCCGAAATATCGATGATTTTCACATCATCTGAATTTCGATCCACCACGCATAAGTAGTCACCCATAAAATCAAAGGATATGGGCTCTGTCCCTATGGTAAAGTCGACCACATGCGCGGGGTTGTCCGGATCGGATACGTCGAATACTTGAAGAATTTCATCAAAAGAATCGACGGTATATGCGTACCGACCCCGCACCCGAATTTCTCTTGGCGCTTCACCGGTCGTCACGACGCCTCGATTTGTCGGGGTCGCAGGGTCGCGGACATCCACAATTCGTAGGGTATTGAGCGAACCGTCAATGATGTAGGCAAATCCACCCGCAACATCGAGTACACCGGGCTGACCACCTCCATAGGTTAGTGATGACACCATCGCTGGCGCAACTGGATTGGAAACGTCGATAATGCGGAACCAACTGGAGGTTGGACTTGTGAAATAGGCGTACGAACCAGACACACGCATATTCCCAGACAGCGCTACCGTATAATTCTGCACCAAAATATCCGGTGATTTGGGATCCGAAACGTCTAGAATCGACAACCCCGATGTCTGGCTAGCCACGTACGCCAAACGCCCACATACTTCCACGGCACTCGCACCACTAAGCAATGTGGACGACACCAAGAACGGAGAACTGGGACTTGAAATGTCAATGACGTGTAGGTCATCTGAAATACCGCAGACCACGAAGGCGTAATCCCCGGAAACCGCAGTTCCTTGAGGATTGTCGGGAATACTGAGTGTACCTACAACCTTAGGAACCAGCGGAATCTGCCGCAACGTACCAAAAGTCAGCGCGTCACGCAGATGCACATCACCTCCCACGCTCACATCCTTTTGCACATCAAGATTGCCATTCATCCTAGTGTTTTGTGCCACCAGAAGTGTGTCGCTTTTGAGTGATACGACCTCCATGGTATGAAATTGACTACCTGTAAGCGCCACCACCTCAAGGCCCTGATCGAACTGACCCACGGCATAGGCATGGATCCCCGAAACCACCACGTCGTAGGCACCAGCCAATTCACTGGCACCGTTGTCCACAATGCCACCTACTTCCACGGGCGCGGTGGGATCGGACACGTCGATCACACTCACTGCATTGTCGTCCTCACCGGCGATAAAGACATAGTTACCGGCCAATGCCAAACCACGAGGCGATTGAAAGCTCGTGCTGCCGTTATCCACCAAGAAACCCACTTCCATCGGGGCGGTGGGATCGGAGACATCTACAATCGAAAGCGCATTCTCGGTAGTGGCCGTGATATAGGCGTAGCGCCCATCCACACGGATTTCGCGACAACCGGCGAGATGGATGGACCCATCGTCAAATAGAGCCCCTGCATGTTGAGGATTGTGGGGATCAGAAATATCCAGGATTTCAAGTCCTTCGAATGGGCCCGTCACATAGGCATAGTTGCCGCACACATCTAGATTAATGGCCCCGCCCAACGCCGTGGTTCCGTTATCGAAGATCACTCCCATTGCGCGCGGATTGGTGGGATTGGAGATGTCCACTATCTGGAGGCCCGAATTGGTATTGGAGGCGATGTAGGCGTAGGGTCCCACTAATTTGATCCCGGCCGCCCCAGCCAGAGCGGTTTCCACCGTATCAAACAACGCCGACACATGGGTTGGCGCCGTGGGGTTCGACACATCAATAATTTCCAGGCCATGATCGGCTCCCGACGTCACGTAGGCATAGTTACCAACCACGATCACGTCCGTTGGTGCATCCAAGGCAGTAGTCCCATCATCAACCAGAGTCCCCACCACCACAGGCGTATTGGGGTTGCGCACGTCCACCACATGAAACTGATCACCGCCCCACATGCCCACGTAGGCGTAATTACCACGCACATACAAGGATCGGGGGAAGGTGCCCGTCAAAGACACAGCCCCCTCATGGCGAGGATCTCCCATGATCTGTAATAGGTTGCCGCCATTGAGGGTTAAGGCCTCGCTGGGCATGGACGTACCGATGCCGATGTTGCCTGTGGTGGTCAGATGGTCGTCGTCAAGACTAAGTGTCCCGCTGCCGGCGGTGATCAAATCACTGCTCCCGTCCAGAGTCAAGGAACCATCGCTGACCACAGTACCCATGGCGCTGAGGTTCCCGCCCACCCAATCACCGGACCCGTCAATCACCGTCCCAAACCCACTGATGGAGTAGCTAGTACCGGTCACATCCAGCGCGGCCAGGTTACCAGCCAGGAAATTGGCCACCTGGGCTAGGTAGGTACCGTCCACGCCGGGCAAGCCGCGAGCGAGGGCGCGTTGCATGCCGGCGGCGTCAGGCGACAGGCGAATACGCTTGGCTCGGGGATAAATCACCATGGGCGTTTCGGTCAACGGCATACCGTTCACGTCAATCTGAATCCAGGCGGTACCGCGTTCAATGATGGCCCTTGGAACCGGGTTCCCTGTCGCCCCCAACAGCAGTACGGGCCGGTCGGCCAACCACCAGATCTGTTCGGCCGGTTCAAAGGCAACCGCTTCCCCATCCGGCGCCGAAAGGTAGGCGACCTCAGCCCACACCAGGTCGCCCAACCCAACTCCGGTTGCGGCCACCTGTTCGTGGTCCAACACCACAGGGACCACCACAGGTCCCCAGGGTTCCTCGGATCTAGCCGATTGCGACCAAATAGGCGTGCTCAGACATAGCAGCAGCGCGTACCTCATGGCAGTTACCTCCTGGTACTTTTCATCAGATGAGTGGTTATTTTTTATATCGGCAGGCACCAGAACACGCCCAAGACCAAAATTACTGCGAGCAGATACAGCAACATCCAGGGGCCGTGAGGATCGTTGACCCCATCAGTCCTAGGGTGAAGGATCACATGCAGCTTTTGATCTAACTTGGGGATGATATTTCGAAGCTGAGATATCGTTGAGAATCGAGGAGTCACAACACCGATTACGGTTATGGGTGGCCCGACACCAGTCCACTTGGAGTCCTTTTCCGTCGAGTAACCATGCGTGCGATTCGTGAAGGTCCGGATCGACCTCATTCACCCGCATTTACTTAGGTTTCTTAAGGAGTAATCCATGCCGTTTTCGGCTCAGCCGGAAACGACGTTTTCTCGTAGTTCTCAGAGATTTTCAGTCTCTCCTGGCTCCGCCTCCCCTGCAAACTCTTCGACGGTGAACAGGTAATTGGAGCGCAGACTCGCTTTGATGAACTGTCCGGCTTGAAGCTGCAACACCACATCCACGTGGGTGAATGCCTCTTTGTCCGGCAATCGTTCAAAGGCGAATTGCGCGATCTCCCGGGCCAGGGCCTCCTTGTCAGGTTCCCCATCCTCTGAATCGCCTCTGGCGGGCATATTAACCAGGGTCAAACGCAGGATGGTTCTGGGTGCACGACCCGTGGCGGTGGATTTGGTGGCAGAAATGCTTACGTCGCCCCCGTATTCTTCGGTCACTGCCAACCGAATCTGCTCCAGTTCCGCCATTTGCGCTTGCATCTTCTCGAAGCCCTGGCTGATGCGGTCCCAATTGAGCGCAACGATTGCCGCCAGACCGGCCAATACAATCACAAACGCCACACCACAACCGATCAGTACCAACTTCAAGTTACAACCCTTGTTGGCCATAAGCCCCCCTCATTCGGTAGTCACTAATTGTAACATTCACAATGTTCTCTAGGACCCTATTTGGCTGTGGGCTCCGCTGTGAACGCCATTTTCATGTAGTTCTCAAAGGGTCCCTCAGGCGCACTGCTCACGAATCCATGGAGCTGGAATCCGTCGGCAGTCTTGTGGAGTTCCAGTTTGCCGAACACCAATCCCCCTTTTCCATCGGGAAACGCCGTTCCGGTCTCCACATTAGTCATGGTTAAAACGCCATTCTTCATCTGACCGGAATACATGTCCATAAACCCGTTCAAGTCATCTAGAACGGCTAGCCGATAGACCTGATTGAACCGGTCGTAAGACAATGTCATCTCAAACTGGAAGGTAGCGCCAGGAAAGGTGACCGGCAAATTCATGCGAATGAAGGCGTCGCCCAGAGTTCGTTCCGTGACTGCTTCTTTTGGCTCTTGGGGCGTGCCCCATGCCCCGTTCTCAAAGAACGTGGATACAAAACGCCACCGACCCTCCATGAAGGAAACGGCATCCAAGGCATCGTTGGCATGGGCTGCAGACGTGATCACAGCCAACAAAAACAGGCATTCAGAAAAATTCACAATATCCTCGAGTGGTTATTGGCCCCCACAAGTTGAAAGGGCCGCTCTCACCTTACGTCTGAACAAACAACGAGGTTGCGTCGCATCGCGCGAAGCTCCCTGGGATCGCTGAATAGCAACCGACATTACCAGACGCCTCCCGAGCCCCTCAGCTAGGATGGCTGACTCACTCTGGGGCCACCTAAAGTGAGTCCGGCTTCCGGCCGGAGGTGTTCTCCGTTTGGCCAACGGCAAAGCCCCAGTCCCTTTTTATTCACAATGTGCGGTTCCTTTGTTTTAAGACATGCGGGCACAAAACAGATCATCGAGTTCCATGTCACATCATTGGGGCAACTCACATCCATATGAACGGCCGAAGGCCGTCGCTTGCGACACGAGTGCAGCGCATGAAGCAGCGCTTTGGGGCAAACCTGACAGTGTCTTAATTCCCCTCCACTGGAGGGGTGGATGGCGAAGCCAGACGGGGTGGTCTTTCCAGTAATCCAATCCCACAAATAAACGCGTAACGTGATTCGCAAACCCCTGGGAATCGTAGCACTCAACCGGCACTCTGGGTTATAGAGGCCGCAGGCCGACTGGCCCGGCAGCCCACCCCGACCCACGGTAAGGGTGGGTAAGAAAAAAGCCCAAAGCAAAGCGCCGGGCGACTGAAAACCCAAACCGGACCATTAATCCCATAGGGGAAAATGCCTCTTAATCAATCGATATAGGCGCAACGCCAAGACCCAGAAGGGGTCAAGGGTCATTAGCCCGGAGTTTCAACCTCGGGTACCACCCTGTTCGAATATCAAAGAACCGGTGACAGATTCGGTTATTTTCTGTAAGGTGGTGATTTGAATAGATACGACAATGGCGGTATGGAGACAAACACATGGCCGAAGGGAATCTGGTCCGAGCCACAAAAGAGATCGTAGCTGCTCTATCGATCTTCGTATCGCGGCTCATTCCTGGCTTGGTGGCTATCTATTGTTTGTCGCTACTCCATCGTGGATTGTGGGGAAAATTTGTCAGTTGGATGTTCGTCGCTCAGATACCGGCAGAGGACATCTTCGCTAGCATCGTCTTGGCCGCACTGGTGGCTGGCACGTTGCTTGGCATCATCAGCGAGTCGTTGGGAGGTCTGCTACAAAAGGCAATCCCAGACAGGCGGGCAGACTGGCCCTCATTGGATGGACTGCGATCGGCGCATTATGGGTTGAACCGCGCTCGGGCCCGTTTCCAGATGCACTTTTCGCTGGCCGCTGTGTTTCTTGGATGTTGCGGCATCGCTGGTTACCTGTGGGCCACCACATATCGGGCACCGGACGTCTACACCCACTCTTTCTGGGTCTTCCTGGCACTGTGCGCTGTATCGCTGTGGCGCGGTAGCGCCTTGCGCCGTGAGTTCTGGCGATTGGTGGTGAGTTACCGAACTGCCGAACCGACTTGAGAATCTGACAGCCACTAGGTTTTGATGGCGCCTTCGCACCTGAAAGGCAGTGGTTGCGCCCGCGCGTATGGTGACCGATAAGATAAACGAGACGTCCGTAGTATCGGAAGTCAGGAAATTTCTGGAGGTTGCTTTTTGATCCTTTTGCTGGCGTTGATCCTCAGCGAACCCATCATTCTGCTTTCAGGTACACGTTTGGAGTGTAAAGAGGTGGAGCGAACCGATGAGTGGGTGATTGTCATGCTGGCCGATGGTTTCAAAAGTCCCCATCCTGAAGGTGCCCGGCGCTTCAAGATCGCCGCGAACAAAGTGGATTGGGCAGCCACCCAACGGGCCATCGACGCGCAGAGTGAATCACAAGGGAAACCCGAGCGAAAAGCCATTGTCTTCGACCAGCAAGCGCTCAAGAAGTACCAGGAGGAACGGCCACCAGACGTGGTGCATGAACAAGTCGCGGCTCCGCAGCCGACAGAAAGCACAGGCGACGAAGACAGCGACGCCGAAGAGATCCTAAGAGCGGCGGCAGAAAAGAAACAGCAGGCGATCCACGAACGACAGATCAAGGACACGCTGGAGCGCATCATCACCAATTGGCGTCACGGCAACTATTCCGCCATGCTGGCGGACGTCACGGACAGTTCGAAAGTGATGACCCAGGAAGAGCTGGAACAGCGCATGAGCCAAAAACGCATCCGCCCACGTGCCACCAAAGCGGTGGCCATTCAACACATCCGCATCGATTCAGAAAAGCTGGCCTATGTGACCGCCACCATCCAGTTCGAACTCTCGTCCAGTAATCTCATCGAAAGCAACGAGCGTAATCGCACCTTCCAAACCATCTACGAAGACGGCGCCTGGAAATTTGACCTCCTAGCCTTCGCCCACATGAACTAATGCTAGGCTGACCCGATCATTCATTCGAGGACTTATCGCCAATGACCATGATTCAGCAAGTGACACAGTCTTTTGCACGGCGGTTGGTGGTTGAAAAAGCCTACCAGGTCTTGGCCCGGTTCGACGAGTTCGGGGCGGTTGTGGCGAGTGGCGAACAAAAGGCCTTCCTAGACAGCGTGGACGTGGCTGAACTTCCAGAACTCCAAGGTTTGCTGGATATATTCGATCTCGTCTTGGTGAAAGGAGATGGGATAGGGTTTATGATTGTCGCTCTGGTGAAACAGGGTCGGCTCAAAATCAGTCAACGCGAAGCACTGATCGAGCAAGCAAAGGCGTGCCTGAAGTACACGGGCAAGATCAACCACACCAAGATGCCGGTTCAGTTACACGTCATTGAGTTCGCCGAGCACGAGGACCCGAATAAGGAACTCTTGCGACGATTGACCAAGCGCTTTCCCGGTCGAACAAAAGTTTCCCTGCGCACCTGGTCCGCGAACATCAGAGATCGAACGATCTGGACGCCTCATCCCTTAGCGGCCTTGGGATTCAAAGGGGTTTTTGCACGAGCATTGCGAAATTGGGACCAAACCGATGAAGAGATGGCGCTCGAAGCTCTGAAAGCTGGATTCCGCTTCAGTACATTGCTCGTTGGCACAATCGCGGGTTTGATCTTCAATTTCGGCAGCATCTGGCTATTTGGCAATATGGGTTTTGTGGACGGAAAGTTGTTTGGAGCGATTCACTTGTTAGGGGGAATATTGGCAGTCATGTTATCCATCATGCTTCGCGCCATACGACGAAAGAGCACCCCACAAGCTCTGCTCACCGCAGCTGCATATATCGTGTGCCAGTACGGCACGCTTTTGGCGCTTGGCACACCATTTTCGGTAGGAATGTGCGTTAATGCGGCCGTCTTGCTGTTGTTCAGCTGGCAGTTGGGCATCATCAGCGAAAACGCTTAACCAACAGGAATACGAGTTCTGAGTCAACGGGTCACTGACAACTTCACCCGAATCCTCTGACCCAAAAGCAAAAACACTCCGCCAAGCGTCCAACCGACCCATCCCGACCCCGAAGGGGTCACGTATCACTAGCCCGGGTGCCTCAATTCCCCTCCACTGGAGGGGTGGATGGCGAAGCCAGACGGGGTGGTCTTCATCCAATCCCATCGAGCGTCACAAAGTGAACTTTGCAAACCCTGGGATCACCGGCTATCAACCGACAAACAATACAAGGCTCCAACAATAAACAGAGAATTGAAACCCTGTATCTTCTTGACTTCGTGTCTTCGCGCCTTCGTGTGAGACCAAAGACAAAATCCACAGATGACACAGATGACCACAGAATAAGAGCCGAAGGCTGTGGCGTGCGCTCCCACTTGAAATCTCTACGCCTAGACTATATGTTTAAATATATCAACCAACACATTTGATATGGTTAAAAATATGAAAGATGCCCAATGATCACCACTGAACTCAAAAATGCACGCATCAAGCTCCGGCTCAGTCAGTCTGAACTGGCGCGTCGCTGTGGGCTAACTCAGGCTCAGGTATCACTGATCGAGCGAGGCAAAGTCGATCCCCATGTGTCGAACCTCGTGCAGATGGGTCGCGTCTTGAACATGGAACTTGTCTTGGTTCCCAAATCGATGGTGGGTTTGGTCCAGGGCCTTCAAGTCCAAGAACCCGCCCAACCGGCCTACACACTCGATGAATAGCCCCACTTCGCTACAGATCTCACTAAACGGTGTGCCGGTGGGGACCATGGTTCGCCTGGCCGATGATCGCAACTACTTCAGTTTCGATCCCTCCTACGTGGCGCGTTCCGACCGACCCACCCTAAGCCTGTCCTTCAAGGATCAGTCAGGGGAGCTGATGACGCGACCACAATCCACGCAAACCCGTCTCCCACCCTTCTTTTCCAACCTATTGCCCGAGGGTCGGCTGCGAGATTACCTCGCCGAAAAGGCAGGTGTCCATTCGGAACGCGAGTTCTTCCTGCTATGGATGTTGGGTGACGATTTGCCAGGCGCCGTGAAGATCGACCCACCCTGGGAGGACCATTTCGCGGCCACCTTTTTCCGCGCCACAACCACCGTCAGCACCGAATCGCTATTGCGGTTCTCGTTGGCAGGCGTGCAACTGAAGTTCTCCGCAGTCCGCGAAGCACATGGTGGCCTCACCATTCCTGCCCGTGGCACAGGTGGCGACTGGATCGTGAAATTGCCAGACGCACATTATTCCGGCGTCCCCGAAAACGAGTACGCCATGATGCAGTTGGCTCGCGAGGTGGGAATTGATGTGCCGGACATTGATCTGGTGCATATGGACCAAATTGCGGGTATTCCGTTCGAAGCCCAGCACTTGGGTAGCCATGCATTTGCCATCAAACGCTTTGATCGCGTCGAGGGTTCCGCCGTGCATATGGAAGATTTCGCCCAGGTATTTGGCGTCTATCCCAAACAAAAGTATGAGAAAGCAAGTTTCGAGAACCTGGCCCGGGTCATCTCCATCGAGGTGGGACAGGACGGAGTGCTGGCCTACGTGCGGCGTTTGGTGTTTTCCATGTTGATCGGCAACGGCGACATGCATTTGAAGAATTGGTCCCTGCTCTATCCGGATGGCAGGCAGGCAGCCTTGGCCCCTGCCTACGATTATGTATCCACCATTCCCTACATACCGAAAGACAAACTGGCGCTGAACCTGGGTTCCAGTAAACACTTTCGTGACATGGACATGCCGCGTTTCCATCGACTTGCCGATCGTGCCATGGTGGCCAGGGCCATGATCGAAGACGAAGTGCGAGATACGGTGTCACGATTTGCCGATGTTTGGCGGAGCCGCGGAGAGGAACTGGCGGGTCCCCACCTGAAAAGCGTCATTGATGCCCACCTACGCACCATCCCCCTCTGGCGTGCCCTTGCGACGTGAGCAACGCGCGTAAGCCAGCGCTTTAAAACCGATGTCTCAATTTCCCTCCTTGAAGGGGTGAAAGCCAGACGGGTGTTTTATTCCCCTCCACCGGAGGGGTGGATGGCGAAGCCAGACGGGGTGGTCTTCATCCAATCATCGAGCGTCACAAAGTGAACTTTGCAAACCCTTGGATCACCGGTGATTAACCGGCAAATAATGCAAGGCTCCAACAATAAACAGAGAATTGAAACCCTGTATCTTCTTGACTTCGTGTCTTCGCGCCTTCGTGTGAGACCACTGAAAAACCTACCCGCGAAACCAAAACATCGAGACCCGGAAGCCAACATAAAGCAGGAATAGACGCCGCCCGCCACCATCGTGTAGGATTAAATCATACTGAAGAGGTTGGTATGCGCACGACACATCAGATGAGCATCACGTTGCCCAAGGAAATGGCAAAGGCGGTCAAGGACAAGGTCCTCAACGGTGAATATGCAAGCGAAAGTGAAGTAATTCGTGCGGGATTGCGGGCCTTGTTGGCTCAGGACCGGGCAGTGGAGGTTTGGCTGAGCCGCGAGGTTGCCACCGCCTATGACGCGTTAAAAGCGGACCCAAGTCGCGGACGAACCGCCGACCAGATACGTGCCCGACTCGAGCATGAATCCGCCGACTAAGGTTGTATTTTCACCAGAGGCTGAAGAACAACTGGTCTGGCTCTTTCACTACATCGCCCAAAGGTCGTCTGTGGGTACCAGTCTCAGATTCACGAATGGCATCGTCTCACACTGCGAGAACCTATCCACGTTCCCCTTTCGTGGCACCAAACGAGACGATATCCGACCAGGTTTGCGTGTCACACATTTCAAAGGACGCGTGGTCATCGCCTATGTTGTGGAATCCGAACAAATATCAATTCTCGGTGTCTTTTATGGGGGCCAAGATTACGAACAAATCATCGGAGACTCCGAACAACCCAACAACACCTGACGAGATATGACCAACCGACAATCCCGACCCCGAAGGGGTCATTCATAATTAGCCCGGGGTGTAAACCCCGGGTAAACACCCCCCTCAAACCCAAGCCCCGGCGGGGCGACGTACTTCGTCGCCAACCCCACCTTGAACAAAACAACCACCGATTTCACCGATGACACAGATTAAGGGCCGAAGGCTATGGAGTGCGCTCCCGATATGAGCGCAGCGAATGAGGCAGCGCTTTGAGGCAATGATACCCGGTCAGATGTGCCCACCGAGCGACGCGACACGGAGTGAGCTTCGCGAGCCTCGGGATGGCCAGTTATCAACCGGCAAATGCACGGATGCAATCAGAGGCAGGAAATTGACCCTGCGTCTTCGCGCCTTCGCGCCTTCGCGTGAGACATCCGAAAAACCCAACCGCGAAAACGCGCGAAACAAAATGGCCTGCTCGCCTCTACTCCACCTGAGCGAAGAGCTGTTGTTCCTCGCCCAGATACTGAGCAATTCTGGCCACTTCAGCCGGATGATCCACAGGACTCAGTCGATTTGAAGCCAACAAAGCTTGAACCATCGACTGGATTTCAGCTCGGTCACTGGTTGCCTGATAATGGTTTGCAACGGCTTCCGCATTCAAGAGACCCAACAGAATCTGTTCCATATCAAACACTTTCGCATCCAGGAACTGATTTGATTCGTGGCTGCCCGCATACAAACCAAACGCCGCAGCCAATTTGTCGACCACTTGTTTCGGTCCCTCGGTCCAGGGCGTGGAGGTAATGGCGTAGTCCTGCATCAGGGTGCCGCCCCAGGCAAACACCTGTTGAAAATCCACATGACTGGGATTTGATCCCACCGCGGATGACCATGTTTCGAACATGGCCTTATGGGCCACCTGAATCACTCTGGCGTTGGAAATCCTGTAAGAGTTGTAGTCCGGCCCATACATCTTCTTGTCGGGATGCGCGACGGTGGCCATTCGCGACATCCAATAATCATTTATTTTCCTCTGCAATGCGGGGTGGCATTCTGATGAAATCTCTTTGAGTCGATTCAAAAGCGAAACGGTGTGACCGGTGAACTTGATGATCTTCATGCAACTGATCAGGTGGTCCATGCCCTCGCTCAAAGTGGTCCAATAGTTTTCAAAGTCCTGGCTGGAAGCAAAGTCGGTGGGTTGAACGCCTTTGATGGCCTCGAACGCTCTTGAGGTGGCGTCGCCCAGGGCAAAACCAGCGTGAAACACCCGCTTCGTTTTGGTGAGTTCAGCCTCAGTCACCTGCTCATCGGCCACTTGTTCGCTGTAGGTGCTTCGATGATAGTGCACCATGGCCTCGTCATAGAGCGACTCCGCATAGGTGAATTGGTCGTTAATGGTCGGTTGATACGGCACCTGGAACGTCCACACATAGTACCGATCATCCATCGAAAACCGGTACTCATGACTGAAATCAGCGTCACCCAACCACAAGAACCAAAACGCGAACAACACCCGAACTCCCCCATTATGTAAGTAATGATGTCACCACCGTACCAAACTGCCGCCAAATACTAAAGGGACCCGCGTCACAAACCCCCATGACAAAACTCATTGTCCCAAGCCTGAGCCCCATGTGAGTCCGGCTTCGGCGGAGGTGTCTCATTTTTGGCCGCCGTGAGGTGCCCCTCGTTTCTGGCCAACGTCCACGCAAAAAACAATTCTAGACAGCGCGTTCGAACAGCGAACCTCAGACCCTAGGTAGGCTAACAAACGCGCCTAAGCGCTGAAAGCCCGACGGTTCCCGAACCTCCCTGGACACGCCGGTCACCACTCGGCACTCTGGGTCAAAGAGGCCGCAGGCCGACTGGCCCGGCAGCCCACCCCGACCTACGGGAGGGGTGGGTAACAAAAAAGGGAATTAGAGCCCAAAGCAAAATGACGGGCGACTGAAAACCTGAACCAAAACCCCAAGCAAAAAAAGACGTCGCTTCACCAACCCAACGCGGCAAACCCCCGACCCCGAAGGGGTCATTTATCACTAGCCCGGATTTTCAACCCCGGGTAACGCACCCCTCAAACCCAAGCCCCGGAGGGGCGATGTTTGCCTTCGTTCATTCACATTGCACACGCCTCAACAAGGCACAATCGTTGATATAAAGATTCGCCCCCAAACACCATTTCTTCCGGACCCATCGCGTCACTTGCACCTTCAAATGGGAGCCCTGAAACCCCAACGCGGATATTTCCAGATCATAGTTACCGGGTTTCAATTCACCGAAATTATAAACACCTTGGGAATCGGTTACCTCTGTTCGATCTATCCCTTGCCCATAAACCCGCACCTGTACGCCAGATAACCGGTCACCATCGGACGCCTCCACCCATCCGTGCATCACGTCTAATCGAATCGGTGGATAGATACACACATCGTTGGTGTGAAACACCCACATCGCCATCCACACAATCATCATCCCTTCACCACGCCTGCAAAACCCGAAAGAGTAGTCAATTCGGACGTCCAATCAAGACGGGTAAGAATCCATCAGTTTTGATCAATCGATAAGTACGCTGGTGCGTACTGCCACCCAATGGCAGCGTAATTGACGACAATCACAGCCTGACTTAGGTTCCATAATTGGTAGCTGGAAGTCAGGCCTTGTGCGAGGAGAGAGTCATGCAACACCGCGTGGCTGTTCATTCCAGGAACCACGTTGAGCACCTTGCTGCCCGTTTGGCCCTCGGCAAACCAGGGTGGATCTCCCTTTTGACTCCAGCCATTCCCGATGTGATTGGCGCGCGGATTGACCGGCATCGTGTCGTTACCAGCTTTCACTTCCGAAGGTTGGTCGGCGCGTTCTAGAGTCGGATTCACACCGTCTGGGTTGTGCTCGCTCGTGGTGGTAATCTTGTACAACGACCAGGCAGTTGCCATCAGTGCGGACCGTTCAAAGCCTTGCTGGAAGGTTCCTCCCTGGGACTCGCTGATCAGTCCACCAAGCACCCCAGCACCTGCAATACGACCGCCTTCAATAGCGATGCGACCTCCCATCGAAACACCCTCACGAGTAGAGGCACCCCAACTCGGTATTCCCGTTTGAAGACCGTAGGTCACGCCTCCGGTGACCGCTCCATAAAATGCACCTGTCGCCGCGGAACTCAGAACGTCCGAGAAACTCCCACCGCTCAAAGCGGTGTAAGTTCCCGATGCCACGGCTCCAGACAAAGCTCCCGTAAGAATCGCGCCAGATACGCCCGAGCCAATGCCGCCTGTCGCGTACACGACAACGGCAGCCACAACTACCGCCACAATGATCTTTCCGTATTTTCCGAGGAAATCACCAATCGCCTTGAAAAGACCATCGAGGAACAGGCCGGTCGGATCATTGAATACAAGTGGGTTGTTGAACGCATAGGCGTACCGATTTAAATTTTGCGATATTTCGGGCGACTGAAGATAGGGATCCGGCGTAAGAAACTGACAAGACTGTGGATCATACACACGTCCATCCATATGAACCAGTCGAACATCATAGAGTTCTTCGTGCCCGCCAAATCCTCGATCCAAAACCGGTAGATGCCGCCGATTGGAAGTTTGCTGGCCCCAAACAGTCGAATTATTGGCATATGCGGCGTTGCCGCTTGAGTCGGTCATGGCTTCAATGGAACCAAGCGGTCCGAAATGCACGAAAAATGACGACGAAGTCGTCACCACGGGACTATGAGTCTCTTCGATCTCAGTAATCGCCACAAGGCGGGCGCCCGCTGCGATGCGATGAACGGAGAACTTCGCTTCTGGTGTATCAACTTCTTCATACAAAGGTCCAACATAGACCTTCGACAAGATGGTTGTTGCATGGTAGTTTTTGTCATTCCATGGTTCACGAACCGTGAGAGCCAACTTATAGCGCTGTCTATCTGGACCATAGGCAAAGGTATAGGTTCTACCCTTCTTTTGGATCTTGATAGGTTTGTTGAAGGTGCTGTATTGGATGTGAATATCGCCGCTGCGCGTGCGATTGCCCTTAGCGTCGTATTCGTATTCAACGCGAGGTGTCCCTGTGGTTTTGTCCAGAATAGAGACCAAACGACCTTGGTCATAAACAAATGTACCTTCGTCGGTATTTTTCATCATACGACCGAGTTCGTCGTACGCATATTCGGTTGGGTCTGACTGTTCCGGCTGTACTCGAGTGAGACGCTTTAGCGAATCGTATTGATATAAGGTCGAAGCATTCTTGATGCGATCCCGGATCTGGGTCGGCAACCCCAGCGAATCACGTTCGATATGCTCATCTATGAGTGGCCCAGCACCCGAATCCACGCGAAACTCGCTCAACCAGTTTTCAGCGGTTTCATATCCATATGTGACACGAATGCCATTACCAAACAATTCTTCGGTTATTTTTCCATTCTCATCTCGGTCTTGAGCCTTCCAGAGCATGCGGCCAGATTTGGCATCTCTAACCTCTTGTGTGCGACCAAACGAATCGTAGCCGTAATCAATCGAGAACCCCGACGGATAGGTTAGCGTTTTCGGCTTTCCAAATTTTCCGTAGGACGTCTTGAATTCGTAATCGACGCTATCAACCCTGGTAGTTTTCGAAATCAAACGACTGCGTTTGTCGTACCTAAACGTTTCCGAAAAGGTACTATTCATGTGCGCTTCGCTTAGTAGCCCGATCCCGTTTTCAGAGAGATCATAGGTCCAGCGGCCAATATGATCGAGCTCCTTGCGTTCAACAAGCCTTCCAATGGCATCGTACGAAAAGCGGGTCACGTTACCCGCAGCATCGGTCATGCGAACAGGCTGACCAAATGCGTCATATTCAAACCGAGTCTCACCCATAATCGGGTCATGGTGGGTCACCACTCGCCCCAATGAATCATAATCGATTGCGGTAACGTTCCCTTGGCTGTCTTTCATGGCCACAAGGTTGCCAACTGCGTCATATTCAAAATTAGTCGTTTGCCCTGCCTCATCAATTGTTGCCTTAATTCGATTGAACTCGTCACGAACTAAGGACGACATTTCGGCCTTGCTGTTTTCAATTTGCGTGCGAAGCCCTTGATAAGTAATGGTGTCCTTAGCGCCGCTCGTAGAAACTTCGGCAACAGGACGCATCAACACATCATACTGAATACTCTTGTATTGCGGCGTCTCACCAGGTCGGTATGGATTCGACCGCCTCGTCAGTTGGCCCAAAGCGTCGTATTCATATTCGATCGTGATTGTCTGTGTGTCGGGGGCCGACATTTGCTCAAGCACCACATTGTCCCGAACGTCAAATGACGATACAACCACAATGCCATTGTTGTCGCGCGTGGTCGCCTGATATCGAATATTTCTATCGTCCTTTGAAAACCGCAACGATTGCGATTTCGTGAAACCGTCCGGAGCTTCATATTGAGTCTGACGACCGAATCCGTCATAGGACCACCGCTCGGTATTGCCATTTGGGTCAACTCTTGACACCAGCAGTCCAAATCGCGAATCCCACTGAGACTCAGTTCTGTGTCCCATGGCATTAATCACCGAGGTGCGAAAACGGCCCACATGGTCGTACTCAAACTTCGTAACTCGTTCAGAGTTGCTCCCGCTTCGTATAACAGTCAATATGTTCCCGTACTCATCTCGCAGGTACCGAGTACTCGACTCGGAAGGTGTGCCAGGTTCAATAACTTCGCGCATCATCATTCGCGAGGCAGGATCGTAATCGAACGCGATGGTACGCGTGATTTCGCTTCCGCTTGTTGCGACAGACGTGACTGACGTTGATACCACACGCCCTAGAATCCAGGAGAGGGTATCGTTTGCGTATTTATGCTTTGTCGTTTGTACCGACCCCGTTGCAGAGCGCCGCTCCACCAACGTTGGGTTGCCGTACTCGTCGTATGCATACCTATGGGTAAATGCACGAACCGGCGACCCGTCGAGTTCATAACTCGTTGAATGGGTCATTTCGAGATAAGGGAAGTACGTAGTCGCCAGTTCATTTCGTCCAACACTTTTGCGCAGGGTGGTTGGCTCAACGACTTTACCGCTAATAATCATTCGAATTTCGTCGGCGAATCGTGCATGGACAACAGGAAATAACAGTCGTTCAATGAGTGCATTGCGACTCGCAAACCGCCTTACCCTACTGAGGGTAAACAGCCCTTCATTGACATCCTCGGCGACCGGTACGATCTCATCGCCCAGTTCCTTCCCTAGTCGGAAGTCGTGCGCTCTCACGTTCCAACTATTGGTCTGTTCGTATATCAGCTGACCGGCTTCAAGTCGTTTTTCGATTCGATGCACCTTCCCTTTAAAGGGATGCTCGCGAAGATAGTAGGTCGATGTTTGCGTATGAGTCACCTGGTCGGTCGCGTGTATAGCCGCAAATCCCGAGAACCCACGCCCATACATATCCACTTTTAAACCTTCATACTGATAGCTTGTTCCGTTTAAGCCGCCAAGCCCATTTGAAACATGGCTTTGACTTACGACGATCACAGGGAAACGGACATCCATTTCAGGAAATTCGGCACCTTGTTGAGGCGTGTATACATTCGGGTTTGTGATCGATTCGTATTGAATCTCAACTCTCGCACCATGTCCGTCAACAATTGACGTCACTAGGGACGGATTGGCCGGTGAAACGGAGACCCACGTACCGTCACCCGAGCACCCACCAAAATCAAGAATGGAATCGCCGTCAAAATCGGCAACAATCCTTGGATTCTGAGGGACCGACCATCCCCGGGACGAACCGAAGTCTTGTGAGACGAGCTTCGGCTCTGAAAAAGATATGCCCATTGAGTATGAAACGAATACACCTTTGTCAAAAAAACCGACGATATCACTCAGGCGGTCGCCATTCATGTCGGCACAAAGACGAACATGACCACCTATTTGCCATCCACTGTCGTGGCCAAAGAAACTCAGACATCGTTTCGGCTGCGTGAAGACGGTTCCCGTAGAATACGCAACGTGAACGCCATCGTCACCGAATCCGACGATATCGCTCAGCCCGTCACCATTCACATCCGCCAACAAACGAAGATGCTTCTCGCCTGTCCATCCAGATTGATGCCCAAATGAATCAGACCATTTAGATGTGTTAAGAAATCTTGAACCGTTGGACAATGCGACATATACACCGTTGTCGCCAAATCCCACGATGTCGGCCATGCCATCACCGTTGACATCCGAAAGCATTCGCGGGTGATTCTCAATTGTCCAATTCGTCACTGGCTGTGGTTGGTTTATGTCTTGCGGCGCGTCATTGCTGACAAGCGGGTCGACGTAGCTAAATTCCTTGTGCCACACCGTCGATTTCTCAAAGCGTGACCCGTAGTTTCGAGCCACACGAACGCCGTCATCCCCGAAACCTACGATATCGGGCCGCTTGTCACCGTTTACATCCGCGAGCACTCGGTAGTAATTCAACTCGCTCCATTTTTCTTGTTTGCTACCAAACTCGTGAAGCCAGCTCGTCTCCTTAGCAAGGCTGTCCCCTTGGGATAACGCCACGTAGACATCCTTCTCCCCAAAGCCGATCACGTCGTCTTTACCGTCACTGTTGATGTCGGCAAAAAGGCATGGGTTCTTCGTCTGGTCCCAGTTCTTAAACGCTGCAAGCCAACGTTTGCCATCAACAAACTTTTCACCGTTGGAAAGCGCCACATAAACACCATCGGTGGCAACACCCACTAAATCAGCAAGACCATCGCCGTTAATGTCCGCAGCCACGCGGCGCCTGTCTTTCCATCTACTGGCACTAGAACCGAATTCAGTCGTCCAATGTTCATGGTCGTCAAATTTGTCGCCTTGATCGTCCCAATTGATTAAAGACGGATTGAAGCACTCGCCAGAAGCGGCACATTGTTGTACCGACCCCAATCGAGGTATTGCCGTGCCTTCCGTTTCGTAGGAGAGTCGATACTCTTGGACAAGTTTTCCTTCGGTAGTTGTGCGAATCGTAGTTAGCAAATGGCCAACCGAGACGCGAGTGCCCCCAACGAATCTTTCGATCGGCATTTCTCTTTTCACATATTCAAATTCAATGGCGTTGTACGGCTTCAATTGGGACCTGTGGTTGCCCGTGTATTCAATGCGCAGGGGTCGTATTACCCCTTCCTCATTTTGGTAGACAACCGTCAAGTAATTGCCGTTGGTGTCCGTAATTCGATTCACACCCCACGACAGTACGGAACCGCTCACATGATCAACCGCTCGAGAATCTGACGTGATGCCGTACTCGATTTGAAGACCTGCTGGAGTCTTCACGGTGAAGGACTGAGGTCCTGATCCTTGCCTTCCATGTGCCTCCACGCGAACAAAGGACTCATTTTCGGTCCGATAAATGGAACCGTCTTCACCTTCAACACCCACCACGCAAACTAGCAATTGTCCATCTAAACTGAAGCGATCGATTACGTCGAAATCAATAGGATCCCAGGTTCCATGTTGCGAGTAGGTCGAAGGAGCTCGACTGATCGTGGATAGTCCGGCCAACGACCATTTTGGACCCAAAATGGTCTCACCGGCCTTGCTATCGTAAGCAATAGACAGTTCCGGCTCCAGATTGCTCCCTGGCGGCACATCAATCTTGATCAAGTAAAGCGCCGAGCCCATTTCATTCACTGAGAATGTCCCAGGCGTATAGCCGACGGTCCCATCTGCTGATTTTGAGTTACTGACGACACAGAACATAAGTAGTAAGGTCCGAACAATACGATTTGGTAATCTCAAAATCATCTCCTCAAATCCCATCTCGCCAAGGGTCAATGACAAGCAACTCTAGAACCGAGCGTTTCGTGATGACCAGATGGATCTCGCTCATGCCATCTTCGCCGAAACGATCCACTGTTCGGATTTTGCCGATGAGGGTGCCTAGAAGGGCCAATTCAAGACTCCTCTGGTTTTAGGTTTTTCGCAGCTTTGTCAAACCAATTGTAGCTTAACAAAATAGCAAATAAAACGACTGTGTCGCTCTTCAACTCCGCGTTTCCATTGACGTTCCGCCCAACCAGGGTTACATTCCCCCAACCACCTCACGCAACCGCACCCACGAGAGCCCCTCCCCTCCAAGCTGCTGGACGCGTGACAGTGACATGGTCTTCTGGTCACCCAACGCATCCAGTTGTTGGGTGGGCACCACCCAAAACCACCAGGCGCTTAGATCCAATGGATTCAGACGTTTGGGGTCCCTCTCCATGTGCATGGCGAACACGTAGCTGTCCGCATGGCGTTTCGGTTCCCCAACATATTTACCGGCCTCCGTATCAAATATACGGGACTTGGCGATGGTGAACGACACCTGTCTGCCTGGCGTGTCACGCCAGCTCTGCAGGTACCCGGACGATTTCACCTCCAGCTTCAACCCCTTCTTGGTGGTCAAGTCATAGGTCGCCCAAGGGTCACGCACGCCATCCAAAACACCGGCCGCATGGGCCACTAGAAACTCAGCCAACACCCCGCGAATCGTGTTGTTGGTCAAATCCGAAAACGCCCAACGCCAAAAATCCAACACTGAGGGTGCGGCCTCGCCGAAAAACTGCTCGTCACCGGAATAGTGGTTCATCTTGGCCTCCCTGCCTCGAACGGCGCTTCCTGTTCGCCGTGACGTACCCACGCACCTCGCATCTGCCATTGATCTTGGTGCCGATACAGTGTCGTCGCAAGCCCCATCACATCGGGAAACTGAGCCGTGAACCGGCACAACCAATCCAGGTCATCGACATATAAGCCAGGCCGGTTGTTCTTGCGGCATTTCCATTCGTGGATCAGCAAAGGTGTGTGTACCGCCTGAAACTGCGCATCAAACACACTGTGAACCCCGTCAGGCCAAATCACCAGGTCCTTACAAACCAATTTCTTTCCTGGCTTGTCTCGCGTCACCTGACGAACCGCGCTCTCCATCACCACCTGACTCATGTAAATTGCATTATCGGCAATGCCTAGCTGAATTTTTCCGTAGATACAGGTATATTCAAAAGAATTCTACATTGGTGATAATCACACGAAGACATCATGATTGTTTTCAGAAAGCAAATCAAACAAATGGCATCTGCCCGATGAGAGTGAATGATATGACATCAAACTTCGATCGAATGATATCAAGACATCAAGAACTAACTGCACATTTGGGTTCCAGATTGAGGTACTTCCTAGATGTTACGGTTGGAAGCGGCCATGACGTATCACTTCATCGAAGAGCCACTCAATCGCAATTCTGTTCTTACTTTTCATATGAAGGCGCATTGGACGCCAGCTCATTCGATTTGGTGTCCGCGCTACCCGAACAGAGTTTGAGCATGCTAGTAACGCGTTCAATCAAAGCGCGAATTGGCTGGTACCTTGACCAAGTCGAGATACTGAATAAGGGTCAGGCATTTGACGTTGGCGATGTCGCCAAAATGCAAACTACGGGTCTCAATGAGCCAAAGAGAATGGCCTCATTTTTAGTTGGCCAAGAAACTGAGCGACTTATTGCTGAAACAACGACTCGTTTTCGTGCTGAGGTGTTCAATGTCCCTCCAACCACTTACTCCGAGATCAATCCTTGGATACGTCGTCTTCCCACGTTCGACCCCGAAGTTTTAGGGCACGCTCTCTTTCTCGCTGCAAATGGTCCGAGCGATGAAGTGCTTGGTCGATTGTGTTCACTTTTAGATGAATGCAACTCGACAAAAAATGGAAATAATGCAAAAAAGGGCTTGGACTTCTTAAGCAGCCATAGCTGGATTTTGTCTTTGTTAGTCGAGTATTTCCCGGATCAAAACCATATCGTGCCTAATGATGTTTTAAAACATGCCGAAGAGTGGCTATCACGAATTCGGACCAAAAAGCCAGACCTTGAGAAGCCACTAATCAATTCCAGCTTCGATGCAACAGTTTCAATCGAATTGTGGTCTGTTCAACACTTGTTTGATGAACGATGGGTCGAGCTACATTTATTGCTGAATTGTGTTGATATTCTTTACTGGTGCCTCGACAAACTCATCGACACGAGCACAATCACGAAAAAACTGACCGACCTAATCGTGGATTTGGTCGTCGAGCCCCCAATGGAGCAAGATATCTATTGGCAAGCACTTAGGCTTCGCGTTCTCAACAACTACTTAATAAAAATTCTATGGCACGCTTATTGGTTGGAATGTAAAGACAAGCAGCTCACGCTCCCGAAATTTCCAGAGCAAGAAACAGCCGATGTTGCTTTTTTGAAGGATCAATATACAAGAAACTCTATTGATCTAACTCAGTTGAAAAACAGGGACCAGTGGTCAGGCAAAGACACGGACTATTTCCACAAATTGGAATCCATTGGAGATCGACTTCAGAAACACCGGGCCAAAGCTCTAGGAGTCTTCAACGGAACGACTCAGCGACCGTATTCAATACTTGTTTCTTCACCACCGGGAGAGGGCAAAAGCTACTTGGCAGGATGTCTATCATCCTATTATTGCTCGGACAAAGAAGAAGGTCAGATAACGAAAATAGACTGTGCAAGATTCGGCTCTCTTGACGAGATGATGGAGGAATTGAAAATACAGGTTGGGGCAGCAAACGAAAAGTTAAAAAAAGGGACTCCAATGTCAGTTTTTATTGACGAAATAGATCGGTTTGAGGACGACGGTGTTTACGCTCGGATGTTGCCATTTCTTTGGGACAAAGATCTCGGAGAAATCAAAAGACCACAACTTAATGAGGAGAAAGCTGATGTCGACGATGGTGCACCGAATTTTAAGGACCGGAGCCTGTTGGTTCTTGTCGCCTCAAGTAAAGACAGAACATGTAACGATTTTGTCACTAGGCTACAAACATCTCCAAAAATAAAGAAGGGACGTGATTTCTTATCGAGAATTGACGAACAAATAGATCTCCCAGGTATTTCTGGTTCAAGCCAGATCGGAGCGCGAATTCTATCCGCAATAGTAAACCTCGAGTTTTACCTTGTCGGCACAACAAAAAGCGAGCTCAAATCCGTCTTGTTCAAGAAAATTGTAACTGCAGCCGCCTTGAATCTAGCCTTATCAAGCAATCGAGCCATGACAAAATGGATAGGTTCCATCGACCTACAAGGCGAAGAGGTTCCCAGTCCAAAGGCACTGAGCGATGTTGTCAATCGCGCACTATTTCAAATGTAAATCCAGCACAGAATAGGCAGATGACTGAGCATCTAAGTACAATTGTCGAAAAATTTCCTAATAGACCCGAGAAATTGATTATTGATCTCTGGAATCTTTGCAATTTTGAATGTCTACACTGCAGCCAAAGCTCCAGCCCCTACGAACCAAAAGACGATTTAGGATTGCCCCGATTCAAGGCTTTAGTTAGCGATGTCTGTAGGTATGGAATTGAGGAAATCACAATCGCAGGTGGCGAGCCCACAATCCATCAAAACTTGGGTGCATTTATTACGCACGCACGCACTCACGGTCTGAAGGTTGGTATTATCAGCAATGGCTGGAAGATTGACGGCCAATACGCGAAGAAACTTCAGGCTTGGGGTTGCAATGAAGTGGCACTGAGTTTGTATGGAGATAGTCCCAGGACCCACGACAGAATCACACAACGTTTTCGGTCATTTGACCGACTTTTGTCAGCAGCTCAAGCTATCCATTCCGAAGGCATTCAGTTGCGAATCAACCTAATTGTGACTTCGCTGATAGTGAACCGTATGAGATTGGTGTCCTTTTGGAAACGGGTCGCTGAATTCGGGGCTTACTGGGTTCGCGTTTCCAACATTAGCCCGTTCGGAAGAGCCCTCAATCCAATAATCGATCTAGCAGCAGAGCCAAATGATTACATCAAAACTCTGGAGTTCCTAAGCCACTGCAGTTTTCCATTTGATGTATGCATGTCTAAATATTACTTTCGGGAAGATGAGAAGCCCATTTGCCGCGACAAACTTGGATCTTTTCCAGCAATCATGAATGATGGAACGGTTCATCCATGTTGCGTATTGTCTAGCTTCCCCAAAAAATGCTGGTCAAACGAAGAATTGGAAACACTGGCCTCTAGATCACAGTGTCCCCATTTACCTTCCGAAGTGAGTGGTTTTTCAATTGGGTGCCCGCTAGAATCGGTTACTTTCGATCACACCGAGGAATTCTCTGGTTTTGATTGATCACCCCCCTTAACCTTTACGCGTAAGTCCTGTGCCATACATTCAAACATCTGATAAACCGCTTGTCCCGCTTCTTTGTAAGACTGCAAGCCATCGCGGTGTTTTTGGATGGCGAACAAACATCGTGCAACGTACTTCAAGGATCCGTAGCTCTCCAGTGCTAAGCCATAGTCGAATTCACCCGATTCGCACCAAAAGAAATTACGAATGGCATGAAACGTCATCTTTTCGAGATTGAGACAGACAGATTCGTTGACAATCGTTGGAAAGAGAAACGCCATTGAATCGTAAAGGCCATGCCAACTATGCCGGAACACCTCAATTCGGTCTTTTCGAGTCGATGGTTCACCTGGTGCTTGAACGTAATTAGCGAGTTGGCCACCAATCAACGGCGTGTAGTCTTTAAACATGGTAAGTCCTACAAGACGCCCCAGGTAGTCATGAGCATAGAATCTTGAACCTTTGCCGAGAAACAAGATATCCAACGTAGCCTTGCATCGTTGTCTCCCCAAGTAGGGGAAGAATTGGGGTTGAATTTGAACATCGAAATCTCGGCTCAAGACGTCGGCAATTGCTTGAGCCGATTCAGGTCGTTTCTGTTCGAGTACGATCACGATGTCGATGTCGCTACAAAACTTCAAGTCCTGGCGAGTTGTGGAGCCTACCCGACCCATGGCAACCAAGTCGGGTTGATCGAGATATCTCAATCTACTAACAAGTTTCTGGTCTATTGACTTTGCTAGATTCTGCAACTCGTACTTCATGCAGACACCGTCAGACCCGATTCCCAGACACCAGCATATAAACCACTTCCCGGAACGCAGCCGCTTTGGCTTCGCTTTCCAGTAGTTGGTTCATGTGGCTTTGGTGGGCTTCGCAGCTCTCCAGAATGGCATCGTTCACCGCACTGGGGAAATCGCCCAGCATCACCTGTTCCCTCGGGTTCGAAGCGATCTGTTGCATCACCCGCTGGTTCTCGCGCACCTTGTCGCGAATGGTAATCGCGTAGTTAAACTGATCACTCTTGGTCGTTGGGAAATCCGATTCAAAAATCTCGTTCAAGCGCGCGATGATCTGCGACAGCAACTCTTCCTGCTTGTCTCGCGGTGGCCGACCTCCCAATCCCTCCACAGGATGCAATTTGTAGTCACCCTTGTCTTCGGCCAACTGCAGATCCTGCTGCCGGATCTTCGACAACCGATAATGACTCAACGTGACGTTGGAGACATCCACCGGATCGTCATCCTCCATCGTCTCTCGCAGCATCGGCCTCAGTTTCCGCGCATACAAGCTCAGCTTCTCCAAATCAGCATCGTTGTAATCCACAATCTGGGCCATGAACTCGTAGTAACGCACAAAACTACCCAAGTCCTTCTTGAAGATGTCCAGCGCGTCACGATCCTTCTTGGCGTCCCTGAAATCACGTTCGGCATTGGCCATCAACACCGCGTCACCGGTTCGTTTCGTCCGCTCAAGCGTATCCTTCGCCCTCTCATAAGCAACCCGAGCCTCGCGTATCCGCAAACTCCAACGGTCCACCGCCGGCTTGCAGATATTGGCCAGTTCCGGCTGACCCACACCCTTGCGGTAAAACGCTGTAAAAAAAGCCTCCACCTCGGGCCATGTGAAGATGCCGGTCCCACGCAGCTTGTCGAAAAGGTCGAATACGCGGTCGGGGTCGGAGACATCGGCCAGTTCCGCCGTCTTGTAGTACGGCAAAAAGGCCGCCAACACATCGTTGGGGTCATTGAAGAAATCCAGCACAAAGGTACCGCTCTCCGCCTTGCCCGGATAGGTGCGGTTCAAGCGCGAGAGCGTCTGCACGCAGTCCACCCCGCCCAGCTTCTTGTCCACATACATGGCGCACAGCTTGGGCTGATCAAAACCGGTCTGGAACTTGTTGGCCACCACCATCACCTGAAAATCCGGCGTATCAAATGCTCGCCTCAGGTCGCGTGTCCGCGCTCGGGTATTCATGTTCCCTTCGTTGAACGTCTCGCCTAACAAACCCTCAACGTTGGGGTCCTTGGCTGAAAACACCACATCCCCGGAGAACGCCACCAGGGCCTGTAAATTGCCATACCCCTTATCCGCCACATACTTGTCAAAACCCAGCTTGTACCTTACCGCCTCTTTCCGCGAGCCCGTCACCACCATCGCCTTGGCCTGGCCGCCCAGCAAGTGCTGCACGTGTTCGCGGAAGTGTTCCACCACCACCTGCACCTTCTGGCTGATGTTGTAGTCGTGCAATCGCACCCACTGGTTCAGCTTCACCCGCGCTCTGCGGCTCTCCACTTCGGAATCAGCGTCCGCCATCTTCATGGCCAACTGATACGCCACCCGATAGTTCGTATAGTTCTTCAGCACATCCAGGATAAAGCCCTCTTCAATGGCCTGACGCATACTGTAGACGTGGAAGGCCACAGGCAGGTTCTTCTTGGAAGGCGGCTCGGCGGGATTGGGTACTCGGCCGAACAATTCCAGCGTCTTGGGTTTGGGTGTGGCCGTAAAGGCAAAGTAACTGATGTTGGCCGAGCCCTTGCCTGCACCCACCGCCGCGTTCAGGATCTCCTCGTCGCTGAGTTCTGCTTCGTCGTCGGCCTGTTCCTCCAGCATCAATACGCGGCGCAGGTTGCGGGCGGTGGAACCGGCCTGCGAAGAGTGGGCCTCGTCGGCGATGATGGCAAAGCGCCGTTCACGCAGGTTCACGTTGTGCTCTATGGCGTCCAACACAAAAGGGAAGGTCTGGATGGTGACGATGATGATCGGCTGGGCGCGTTCCAACGCATCGGCCAGTTTTTCGGACTTACTGCCATCACCCTCGTCGCGGTTGATGCGGCCCACCACGCCATCGGCGTGCTCGAACTGGAAAATGGTGTCCTGCAACTGGGCATCCAACACCGTGCGATCCGTCACCACAATCACGGAATGGAACAGCTTGTCCCCTGCTTGCTTGTGCAGTGCCGAGAGTTGATGGGCACACCAGGCGATGGAATTGGATTTGCCGGACCCGGCACTGTGCTGCACCAGGTAGCGGTGGCCGGCACCTTCATCCTTGGCGGCACCGAGCAGTTTGCGCACCACATCCCACTGGTGGTAACGCGGAAAAATCAGGGTTTCCTTGCGGACTTTGCGACCGTCCCAATCTTCCTTGTCCTCAATCTGCAGATGCACAAAACGGCCGAGTATTTGAAGCAGGTTGTCCGGTTGAAGCACTTCGGTCCACAGGTAGTCGGTAGCGTAACGCGTGACGTCTTCGGGGATGTCGTTACCGGAGCCACCTTCGGCTGTGCCCTTGTTAAATGGCAGAAACACGGTCTCGTCGCCCTGTAGCCGCGTGGTCATATAGACCTCGAACTGGCTGACGGCGAAATGCACCAGCGCGCCGGCCTTGAATGTCAGCAGCGGTTCTGCCTTCTTGGTGGCGGGATCCACGGGCAGTCGGGTCTTCTTGTACTGACGGATAGCACTCTCCAACGACTGTTTGAACTCGGACTTCAGTTCCAAGGTGACGATGGGCAATCCGTTCACGAACAGCACCAGGTCAATGCGCCAACGTTTGGCGACCGGTTCCGATGATGTGTCATCCAGCGCGTTGCCGGGTGCATGCGGGCTGTACACCAGCTCCGGTACCACCGTGAGCCGATTGGCCTTGTAGCGGGCCAGGGTGTCGGGGTTGAGCTCGTGGTCGGGCTTGAACTGGCAGAGGGTGAAGCGGGTGCCGCGATCGCGGATCTCGTGGCGCAACACGCCCAGCGTACCAGCGGTGCGTAACTCGCGGGCAGCGGCCTGGGGATCCGCCTTGGCGCGTTGTGTGGCCACGCGTTTCAGGAACTGACCTTCCGGGTCGGTGGGATAGATGCGGCAGTAGTCAGCCCACTGTTTGGGTTGGGTCTCCTGCACGAATCCCAGCAGGTCGGGCGGGTACAAGGCCAGCTCGCGGTCGTAGTGCTCAGGCGAACCGAGTTGCCAACCCAGCGCTTGCATTTGGGCAAGGATATCGTCCTGGAAGCGCCGTTCCCGGGTCTTGTCGCCACTCATACGTGGGCTTCTTCGCGAGGCTGGGTGGGTGAAGCCGGTGGCCGCCAATCGCGCACGTCGATCTTTCCGGTGACGGCGGCGGAGATGAGAGCGGTGCGGCGTTCTTCGAGGAGACTTATCTGTTCTTCGCTCAAAGAGATCGACGAATCGATTCGCGCAAGTATAGTCTTTGTACGTTTGATGATTTCTTTCTGCTCACCTATTGGAGGCAACACCACTTTTAGATTGCGTACACGACCCACACTTATCTGTTTGAGTGCTGCGCCTCGCGTCATAGATCCAAGTTGTGACTCGATCAAGCTGGAAGTGAGTTGACGATAGAGGTATCGGTAATCAAGATTGACTCCGCTGTTAATCACACATACTGAATCGAGTAGTGCAAACCGAACACCACTTGGAAGAACCCGAACTGACCCAATTGTGCCTTTTCTTGAAAAGGCAAGAGACCCGTTCCCAAAAGAACATCTCATCTCTTGCTCTTCGACCGTCTTCAAATCGACTCTTCGAGGTGTATCCAGTTCTATTTCGTCTGTACCAACAAACTCAACCGTCGAAATAAAAGGAAATCCAGACTCCACATAAACCGGATTTCTGTGTGAAGGGTTTGGATCAACTATATCTGCAACCGCCCTCAGTGGCAATATCATCCAATGCGCCGGAATCTTCCCCAGCCACTCTACCCCGGAGTCGCGCATGGGGGCGTCGGGGTTCAAGCCTTTGGTGACGGCATGGCTGATGGTGGCCTGGCGTTTTTCCTTCAGCAGCGCAATCAGTTCCTGCTGTTTGGCGATCAGCGCATCGATCTTGGCGGTCTCGTAGTCGAGGAAGGCCGCGATTTGAGTTTGTTCTGGATGTGGAGGGCAAGCTAAATCCAGAGAAGCAAATTCATTGTACCTAAACTCCGTCGAGCGTTCTCTAATTCCACGTGCAAGTGCTGTAATGTATTCAGTGACAGCAAGTTGCCTCACCAGGTAACCGTAGTAACGCATTTCCAGCTGACGACCCCTATTTGCAACGCATACGGAATAAACAGGGGAGCATTTTCCATCCGAATCGCTTACGCCAATCGCACCCGCAAACCCATCCATCGCGTGGACTACAAGATCACCTGATTTAACCCCCTGATATCCGATCTCTTTGATAGACTGAGTAAACCCGTCGGTTCGCCTATTACTCCTCAATGTGACCTGGCCATCTCGGAATGCTGTCACTATTTCATCTTCGGGCGTGACAGCACGTTGCATTCGGACAAACAAATGCTTCGTTTTATGGATATGCCAATGTGTCGGGACTAGGCCGAGCCATGCTACACCAGTGTCCTTGTACTCCGCGTATTTCCGATACCGGCCCATCAACTATGAACCTCACGCAAGAGCTGCATGATCTCGGCGGAGACGCGGTCCAGGTCGGCGTCGATTTCGGTCAGATCGCGGGGCGGCTGATAAACGTAGAAGTGGCGGTTGAAGGGGATCTCGTAGCCCACGATGCCCAAATCGCCGTCCTTGGTGTCGCGCTTGCCCTCGTCAATCCAGGCGTCCGGCACGTGGGGCGCCACCTCCGCATGGAAATAGGCCTCCACCGTTTCCTGCACTGGACGTGATGGATCCAGAGGGATGTTCTCGTTGTCCCGCAGCTCGCTGTCGGGTTGGTACTCCATCACCCTGCCGTCTACGGCGAACAGCCCATAGAGCGGTTCGGGTCTAACTTTGCGATGCACCTTCTTGATGACCTTCACCGCATCAGGGTTCTTCCAACTCACTGCTGCGGAGATTTGTTTCTTTTCGGCGCCGTCCAGCTTGACATCCGCTTTCTCTGCCGCTTCTTTGAGCACTCGATCAAAAGTGTTCATGTCGTCGTGTTGCTCAATGCCAATGACCGCTTGTAAATCTCGGGCTTTCTCCCATAGATCCAGTTGGTTGCGCCAGGTTTTGGGGTCCATCACTTCGCGGATCTGTTTGGGCTTGAGCTTGGGGAATTGGGTTTTTAGGGCGGTTCGAACGGTGTCTCGGTTTTGCTTGAGGAAGTCCGTAATCTGTTCGAAATCAGAAAGCGGAGTACAACTCCGAGGTCCCAGGGATCCCACAGCGGCCGATCCTGACTCCTCGGATGACGCTGCATCTTCGTTGAAGAACTCGGATTCGATCCATTTCATGGGGTCATCCAACGGGCGTGGCGCATAACGCAACGCGTCCAGCCGTTCGTCCGAATACTGGAACGACTGACGCAACGGCCGTTCCACCGTGATGCGGCGGAATCCGAAGGCATATGAGGGAAAAATCTTAGCGGCAAATGGTTTCTCCGCTTCGAGCTGATCCACTTCTTCGTAATTCCCGAAACACCTCACGATGGTGGCTTGATCAGCTTCACCCATCTCATTGCGCTTGGAGCCCAGCGACTTGCGCATCTTACCGAATAGGTTCACGCCGTTGATCAGCAGCACCTTGCCCTTCTGTTTGTTGCTCTTCTTGTTCGAGAGTACCCACACATACGTCGCGATGCCCGTGTTGTAGAACATGTCGGTAGGCAGCGCCACAATGGCTTCCAGCAGGTCCTGCTCCAGGATGTAACGACGGATCTCCGACTCACCACTTCCTGCCCCACCTGTGAACAGCGGCGACCCGTTGAGGATGATCCCAATCCGACCACCGCCCTCGTGTACCGGCCTCAACTTCGAGATCAGGTGCATCAGGAACAAGAGCGAGCCATCGGATACCCTCGGTAGTCCGGGCCCAAACCTCCCGTCAAAGCCCTTGAGTGCCTGCTCGTCTTTTACTTCCTTCTCGATCTTTTTCCAGTCCACGCCGAATGGAGGATTGGAGAGCATGTAATCGAACTTCAAATGCCCCAACTGATCGTCCGACAGCGTATTACCCAGTTTGATGTTCGCCACGTCCTGGCCTTTGATCATCATGTCGGCTTTGCAAATGGCGTAGCTTTCCGGGTTCAGCTCCTGGCCGAAGGCGCGCATTACAGCGTTGGGATTCATCTTCTCCACGTATTCCATGCCGGCGGAGAGAAAACCGCCCGTTCCGGCGGTGGGATCGTAGATGGTGCGGATAATGCCAGGCCCGCTTAGGGCTTCATCGTCTTCGGTGAACACCAGTGCGGTGGTCAGGTGCACGATGTCGCGGGGTGTGAAGTGTTCACCTGCGGTTTCGTTGGAACTCTCCGCGAAGCGCCGGATGAGTTCCTCGAACACGGCCCCCATATCGTGGTTCGAGATGGCGGAGGGCGAAAGATCTGTGGTACGAACGCGCTGCACGATCTTGTAGAGCAGATTGGCATCGGCCAGACGACCGATGAACTCAATGAACTTGAAATGTTCGAAGATTTCGCGGGCGTCCTTGGAAAAGGCCAGGATATAGGACTCCAAATTGGCCTTGATATCGGATTCACCCAGCTTGGAAAGGTCCATCAGCGAGGCGTTGTAGAAACCCACGCCAGTCACCTTCTCCAGCATCATGCCCCAGGTATGTTCGGGATAACGGTCCTTAATCTCGGCATGCTTCTCAAGCACCGCAACCTTGGTGGGCTCCAACACACATTCAAGTCGCCGCAAAAGGGTGAACGGCAGGATAATGCGCCCATATTGGCTCTGCTTAAAATCCCCACGCAGCAAATCCGCCAAACCCCAAATATAAGCCGCCAAATTCTGAGTAGACTGACTGGTCACCCCTAATTCTTCCCTTCTGAGTTATGTCGACCATTCTACCGCGAAGCGTCCCCAAAATCAGACCACATCTCATTTTGAAGAAATTTTCAATTTCTCATCAATCCCCCTTGAAAATCCCGTCGCCAAAACCGATTGTATTTAAGAAATGTCAATTTGTTGAACCTAAGACATACTTGACTCATTTACCAAAAAGCTCAAAAGGTGCCGCTATGAACAGAATATTGTTGGCTTTTAAGATTGGCAAACGATCAAGAGTTCGTGATTCAGAAATGAACATCTTGGAGTAGCCATGAACATAATTGTCTTTGGTCAAAGTGTTAACATCAATGTCCCCAACAGCAAAAGCGAAATACCTTATGTCATAAAGAGTCCGAAACTTGTTCGAAAACCTAATGCGTCTTTGAGGCTCTCCAAGGCATCAAAGAAACTCGCACTTAAAGACAGTTTCTATGGCAACTTCAAACCTCCAAATATTGATTTTACCGCTTGGGAATTTTTTCATGCCGCTAAGAAAACGGAGATGACCAGCACACTCACAACTCTGGCCTCTGAAAGACGTGCTGCCGCATTCTTCATGGAGCATGAAGAGACTTTTATATGGGATACCCCTAATTTTCGACGTCGAGATAGATCGGCGTTTGCACTCGAAGACTTCGCCTGGTCAGGATTTGCTGGGCGGGTTGGTGAAGCCGTTGCATTTCTTGCTATGGTTAAGAAGGGATACAAATACTGGGATCGATGCGCTACGGTGTGGGAAATTGCTGCACGTCAGGCGAACATAACCCACGAAGATCAACTAAAGGTAGCTATCTCCGTCGGCCAATCAGGCAAACCAGTTTTGGAGCCTGATTTCATACTAGAAAATGATGAAGGCGATGTAGCGATAATGGAAGCGAAAGGTAGTTTTGTAAACCCAAACGAAATCAACAAGAATGACAAAAAAGAACTTAGACATGCACTCGATCAGATTGATGCTTGGGCTTCGGTTATCAGCCCGTCGCCATCCAAGAATTATGCAATTCTCACGCTACTAAGGCAGGAGACAGACCCTCATAAAGATCCTTCGTTAGTCGTTGTTGTGGACCCGCCGGGACGCAATAACATAAATCTGCCTAGCGTTGAACTACCACGTGACCTGATAAAAAGGTGCAATTTTGCCTCGTGGTTGGAAGGGATGGGGTTTTACAGATCAGCTAAGGCACTTCGCAACTGTGAGGAGACGCAAACCGAGGAGTTGATATTTCGTACTAAGAAGGTTGGTAATCACACTTTTGCAATAAGAAGAATCGGCTATGAATATTTTGAGCCAATTGACTTCTTTCACCACAGGCGCGGTTTGATCGGAACCAAGCCGATGGTGATGGGTATTGAGGTCGAAACATTGCATTCGATTTCCGCATCAATTCGCAACATAGATAACATGTTCACAACTGAGCCCTTAGCATTTGAAGATATCGAAAAATATGAAACAGGGAGCATTATGTCCGATGGAACATTCTTAGGGGTCATAGAGGACACAGAGAGATTAGGAACAATTGATATCAATCTGTGACTCGACTTAAGAATCTTATGTGATTATGTCGCAGCCGATCTCAGAACGGTAGGGAAGTCACCAATTCAATCAAATTGGCAACAAAGCCTATTTGCGGAAGAAGGGCAACCGCACATGACAGTACCTCCATCCAAAATCGAACCCAAAGCAGCGCGAAAGCAAGCGCTCAACCCAGATGACTTGTTCTTTGGCGACCTAGACCTTGTCTACGGTAAACATCTTAGCGACTCAGACGCTACGACCATTGAGAGAAATCTTCGAATTGCTGCTCTCTTTTACAGACGCCTTCTGGTTTATGACGGCTTCTTCCATTGCTTCGGGCCAATTTGGGACCTGTGGACACAAGAAAGTCAATCTAAAGAGAGGAAAAAACTAAGAAGGACCATCACAAAGCTCCTAGAGAGCGGAATACTTGTGCCCATTACGCGAAGCGATGGATCGCTGCTAGAGAATTGGATGAATGCTGAGGGATACATCCAGCCTGGCGAGATGCTTTGCCTTCCAATCAATGATGAGAACTGTCGATATCTTGAAGCGATCTCAAAGATGTGCCAAAGCACAACGATCAGACTCCCTGATTTTGGACCTAAGGAATTTCGGTCCAACATTTTCAAATATCTTTTACGGGATGGGAGCCCATTCGATAACGCAATTTCAGAACTCAATCGAGTCGAGTTAACCAAGACTTGGGAAACGATCCGGGACTATTGCTACAACGCAGATCAATGCAAATTTAGGAGAGGAGAAGTTGAAGCGGCCGCCGCTAAAGCATGCGGCGTCGATCCAAAGAGTTCGTCGAAATACACGGAGATTAACAGCAAGAGTTGGCAAAGTTCACAAACGACATTTGACGTCACTTCGGAGTACCTTGCTTTTAGTTACTTGTCCCACGCTTCGACCGTATACCAAATTATTTTGTCTCAACTACTTGCTGCCGAAGGCGGAGTATTTAGTTTTCATCCGGCGTGGATGTGCGATGAAGGACTATATGGAGAAACGTATCTCCTGGGATCCTGGCTTGATGAGGATTATCAATCCTTCGAGGAGAAAACAGTGTTTGGTAGAGGGTTTACGATCGACGACGTAATCGCATTCAGAGAACTAGACACCGGCGACGGGCGATCAGCTCTAGATAAGTTCATCGAGTTAAAGAGACGTGTCGCAGAAAAACCTGATTCCGCGACGGTTAATCAAATGAAGGAATTCCTTATACAGGACTTCTTGGCCCAATTTGTGACTAGTTGCGTAGGTCGACGCAGCAAGGGTGCCGAACGTGAATTTGACGAATTCTCAAAAGCATATGAATGGTTGAGCGTCAGGAGGCAACAGACAGGGTTGTCTATTTGGATCGGAAAAAAACTCGCTATGCCCATCCTCTGTCTTCTGGGAAGGCCTGCGCGCCCCGGTGCGGCAATGATTTTGAACGCATTAGATCGACTAAGAGTAAACCGATGGTTGGGGCGCCAAGAACAACGAGTGTACCGATATTTCAAAAACCCAAACAATTACTCCGGGATACCTATTGAGCAGTAGAAGACGTAAATTACGCGGAACGCCGCATCTTTCCAATCAACAATCGTGCATTGGTTTGTGACTTATTGGACTATCTGACGGCTAACTAAATCAAAGAGAATGGAACCAGTTCTTGATTTTGAGTGCCATGAGACGGCGGCGTTCGGCCAGGAATTCGGTGTAGGTGGGTTGATCGCGCTCCAGCATGCTGTCGGGCACGCAGTTTTCGAGGAGGTTCTCGCGCAAACTGGATTCGTCTTTGATGCCACCATAACGTTGTTGGCCACCATTGGTTTGTTCCATTAGTTCAGCGAAATAGGTTTCGGGCGCTTTGTCACCGATAGCGATGTTGATCTCGCTTTGAGCAATCACAAAATTGGCGATCTGATTGTATTGTCCACGGTGGACACCCTTGCGTTGCAGATATTTGCGTGGGAACACGTGGTGTTTGTCGCCGCGATTCAAGAGTAAGTCGCGAACCGTTATGTTTGATGAGAGAAAGCCCCGATCGCCTAGGCAGGTTTGAGCGGCCTGATAAGCAATGAAATAGGGGCTCTGCGAAGAGGATGTATCCATTACTTGGGGCAACATGCCGGTCCAAAACGAATCAGGCAATTCGTTTTCGATGACTGAATCGGCATAAGGCATGATGCCTTGTGATTCTATTTGGCGAATATCGAAATCGAAATAGGTTTCCGGGCTACTGGAATAACGTCGTGAAAGAACTGACATGACGTACCAACGCCGAATCAGCCTCTCTGTTTGGTTGGCTGAAATCCCCTGTGCGCGACAACGCAAATACAGGATATAGGCAAAATTGACCGCATTTCGACTGCGAATAAGTGCGCTTGTGACAAACCCTGCGGAGCGAAGGATCATGGTCAGTCGGTCGAAGTGAGTCTTGTTGATGAATGCATAGACGCCACGTTCGAGCTTTTCAAAGGAAGCTTCTGCAATCGCTTCTTCGTATTCGCGGGTCTCAAAATTGCGCCCGGAAAGCAACGCCACCAGATCCTGGAGTTTTCCGCGACTGAACTCCGTTGTGAACGCAACGCGCAGCATATCGGTGTAATTAGGGTCGTACAAATCGTCGTTTACGTCTTTGAGCCAACGCATTTTGGCCCAGAACTCGGTCTTGGCGAATTCGGGATCCGATTTTTGTATCCTCGAGTAATATTCCGGTGCTACCGCCAAATGACAGAAGTAATCGATCGCTTTGCGCAATCGGTTGCCACCGTATTCTTCGTTGACGGCTATTTTCGACATTGCAAAGTCGGCTTGTGAAAGTTCGGTACCTGCAGAATTGACCCGTATGAATATTTCAGTGACGGTTTCAATGTCCAGGTCCTCAGCTAACTCGATTAGACCCACATGGTTGTTGACTATTTTTCCAACTTTCTGTAGCACCTTGCCAATATCCCGCCGAACCGCGCTAGGGTTGCGATCACAGTACTGCTCCGTCAGTTCAATCAAGTCAGCATCCGGGCTGAAGACTGCACTCACATCACCAATCCAGGATCCATCTTTGGCAATTGCTGAGTTGTATACTTCAAAGCGCTCATCAATAGGATGGAACGCAATGCGTATCCGGACAGTCTCATAGTCTTTCGTAAGTACTTCGCGTCCTAGCAAGGCCGCCATGAGGGCAGTCACTCGTTGCTGGCCATCGATGAGGATACGTTTCCCTGCCGATGGCGATCCATCCTTCAACTTGATCGTCGGGTTGCGCCAAGCAATCAGATAACCAACTGGATAGCCCTGGTAGAGGGAATCCAGTAGGTTGCGCACCTTGGTTGCCTCCCACACAAAGGGGCGCTGAATCTCTGGAATAGCTATTTCACCTGATTTGACCCAGGTCAGTAGCGTATCAATGGGATGAGGCGTGACTGAGTAGCGTTGGGTCGTCATGAGAGTGCCTCAGATTCTGCGTCGAAAGACTTGTTTCCGAAGATTCTAGCTTACTTGAAAAAATTGACAAATCTTCTCGAACAATGAACGAGATTGACTCAGCGATAAAGCTTGGCTACAAGCACTTTAGGGTTCATCCCAGGTAGATTTCGTTTTGGTGGTATTCCAGCAGGCGGGCGTTGGGATGGTTGGTTGGGTCCCGTGGCAGCAAGAGTTTACTGCCGTGGTAGGGGTAGTAGGCTTTGCCGTTGTGGAACTCATCTTTCAGGCGGTTGCTGACTTCTATGCGGTAATCTGGCGCCACCGTCACATAACCCTTGTCGAATAGACGATGGACGTCGCTGCGCAGAAGCAGGCCATTGTTCACAGAGTGGGTCCCGCCCAGCGCGTACGGTTTGATATGTGCGGCCTCCAGAACGGGTAACGAATGCTCCGTGGTCATGGCACAGGTCCGTTGGTACGCCTCGGTGACGAGCACGCGAAAAGTCCCCTGCCCGAGTCGCGGGGTGATCGTGGTTTCGTCGCCGTAGCGCGCAACCTGTTCCTCGATCTGACCGGGATATTGCCACATGCCTTGAGCACGAGCCAGGCATTCGGTCCAGATGCGCTTGCCTTCCCCAATGGTGAGATCATAGGTTTTCCCCTGGACGATGTTCCTTTCCCAATCCGCTGGCTGCCGAATCCATAACTCTTGAGGGAAGAAAACTGGGTTGGCCAACATAATGCATCCGATGGACCCTGAATGAGTTTCTCGATTCCCAGTTCTATTCTTGTAGGCACCTATGTTGCGCCTCATTTCATCCAAATTTGACGCACCATTAGCAAAGCCAAAAGACTCCCAGGCCAACCAGTCCGGAAGATAGCTGTAGCGGACAAAAATACCAAAACCACCTATCGCGTTATGAGGGCTCTTCATTTTGAAGAGAAAGGGTTCATTGGGGGATATTGCCTTTAGTGCTTTGTTATTTGGCCGCCAAAAATTAACTTCGTCAAGCTGTTCAATTCCCGCAAGAAACTGAAACCATTCAAAATCTGTGGGGGCTAAAAAGCCTTGCAATCGAGGAGTGTTTTTCATTCCCTAAGACTCATTCAACAATGGCTTTGACTTCATCGCAGATCCATCGCTCTAGTGTGCCGTTACTGCTGCATTCGATGGGCTGGCCATCGCGTTCTGCATCGAATCTGCTGTTGATTTTCAGACGGGTCCCACCATCGCCCGCCCGGACCACGATTTTGAATGAAACTTTGCCTCGTTCATTTAGCACTGTGGCGCAAGCCATGGTTTGATCCTTCGGGTCACGGATCGTCTCGGTGATGATGAGTTTGGCGTTGGAGTCAATCATCTTGATAGGGATTTGCGCGTCGGCAAGCACCTCAACCACCGCCAACCAAACATCAGTCTCTTCCGCTTCCAGCACAAACTCGTTGGTAATCTCAGGCGGTTTGAAATTGGCGAAGGCGAGTTCGTCGAGTATCAGTAAAGCTAGTCGCTTGTTTTCAGATGGTGAAATCACGTTCGTGTAATTCCCATCGAAAAAAACGGAATACCCTTCTACCATAGCCTTTCGAATTTCGCCTGTACTTTTGTCCACCCACCCGCCTACCCAATCGTCTCCTATGTGTAATTGAACGTGATAGCGATTTGGATGAATGTTTTTGAAGGTTGGGAATGTAACAGCACCCCAGTCGTAGTTGGGTGGTGGGTTTCGCTTTGCGACCAAGCTTAATGCGTTTTGCTCGACGTTCTTACTGCCGGGAAAAAGTACTGTGTATTGTTTGATTTCATACTTGGATTTCCGGCTGTTTTCGCCCTTGTACAGGACCGTATCTTCAGTCAAAAAGAACACCTCCCATTCACGTGGCCATGCGTCTACTTGGGCTAGAAAAACGAGAGCGAGAATCATGAATCCAATATAGGTTTGACGCTTTCATTTTTCCGCAAGTTTTTTATTTTTGGCTAATTCGAGATATTAACTCCGCGTTCTCACTTGCATCCGCAAGAACAACAAGATTCAGGACCTAAATCTACTTTACAAAGCTCATATAACCATATGTTTAGAAAACTTTTTTCCCTTAAAGCAGCGGAACGTATGGGTTTGGATCGCAATCTTTAATTAGCATCGCGGCAATAATGACAAAAGTCACCAAGATTGATGACAAAGAGCACTTCTCTCTTTAGCGGTCAAAGGGTACTTTCCTCGGAGGTACCGATATTTTGGAGGGATCAATGAAGGTTTTTGTATGGTGTTTCATTTCGTCGATGTTCTTGTTGGGGACATTTGCAACTGTCAAGGCAACCGAAGGAACTGGAGGGTATCCCCCACTCCCGACGCAACAAGCATGTTTGTTTCGACTCAACCAAGATATGTTCGGTTGTAACACTATCGAAGATCCTTATGATCGCGAACGATGTATTGATGTAGCTATTGCTGTCTACAACTACTGCATGGGAGTCTAAGCCCTGACCAATGTGGAAAGCGATTAGCTGCATATTGGCAGCTTTGCTGGGAATAAACTCATTCATTCTCATCAAGAAAACAAGCCACAAAGAGGGACTGATTCTGGTGAGAGAGCTTTCGTCACCGATAGGTCTTGAGTTTGGCAATCCAATCGCGCCCAGAATTACACTGGTTTTCAACTATGATACAAAGGCGGGTCAAACCGCCTTTGATGCGATTTTCATTGACCCCGTTCTTGCAAATTACCTCGTAGAGCTGATTCCAATAGGCGGCCAGGATGTAATGCATACTCTGATGCACAATGAATTGGACCAGGTGATGAATCGCGATTTCAGTGCATGCGATGACACCGAGTGCGCTTCGTCAATTAAGTATTTTCAGAGTACTCTCGAACACCTAAACATAAGGATGGATAACACCGCTTTTTATGTGGAAGGTGTCAAAACAGGTAGTGATCCAATGGCCGCGATGTACTTGGCAAGCATTGCGAAACAAAGTAGAAATGATCAATGATTTTCTTAGTCTTATTATTAGCTGACTATTGGACCATTGACTACCTTCCGTTAGGCCGTCAGAAACTCGCGGTAGCGAGGGAATACGTTTACCTATTGGATGCCGATGAGCGGCAAGTTGTGGTGATTGACAATGGTCGCGAGGTGTATCGCTTTGGATCTCGCGGACAAGGCCCAGGTGAGCTGAATCAGCCTTCTGCCATTGATGTGCTGGGCGACTTTGTTTACGTGGTGGATGGAAATGTGCTTCACCGCTTTGATACGAAGGGTCGATTTATTGAACGCATCACATCCTCTGTTATGGGCGCTCACTTGAGAATAGCTGATGGATGGATTGCTTACAGCCTCATTGAGGTTTCCAACCCCGAGTTGAAACTGACCCGTGTCGATGACCAAGGCATAGACCGACCATTTCAATCACTGGTGCAACAACCGGGCGGCGGTGATCGAATCGATTTAACCCCATGTTCGTCGTGGGTGGGCGTCTCAAAAGATCGAGATTTGGTCTTGGTACACCCTGCTGGAGGTTTTTCGGTTTCCGTGTTTGATCTGGATGGGGCCCACATTCGGGATATTTCACCGCCATGGACACGAGTACCCTTTGATTCCGTTTGGGGTCGGGAGGTCTATAAACGCGAGGTGGATGAAAGGAAGCGGGCCTACCAACAAATGGGCATCCCATACAAACCAACAGATGCCTTTGAACCCGATTCCTTCCCGTTGATCAAGCGAGTGTTCACCGATTACCGTGGTCGGTTGGTGATGGTGCCTTGGCGGATTAACCCCGGCGAACCGACGTTCGCAGTGTTTAATACCAATGGCGAGATAGTGTCGGATAAACTCACACCGAATCAACTTACTCGAATCATGGGTGAGATCGACAATCAGATGGTGGTGACCATCTACGATGTGGCCGAAGAGATCGCGGGACTGGCTTGGGTTCCAGCAGATTCGGTGGGTGGGTATTTGGATGAACACCCCATCGAATTTCAGTACGACGTAGCAAAGCACTATCGCGGTCGGTATTAAGCGGTGACTTGGCCTTACGCCCATGGGTTCGGAACCTAGGTTGAACAAAGGATCTGTGGGATTGGTACTTGCGTCATTGTTGGTGATGCCAGGGCAAGTTGTTTTTGCACAGGAATCGAGCGGCTATGTGGCTTATGCCGGGCCCGAACGAATCACGCATGTGGCGTTCAACGGTCAGGATCTGGTGTGGTCTGAATATTCGGATTCACACACGACGATTTGGATGAAAACGCTTGGGGACCGTGAACCAGCGGCAAAAATCAAAGTTCGCGTGCTGTCGAACGCGACCTTCACTGGTTTTGTGAAGTCGGACAACACATTAGCTATGCAATACCTCACTGATCAGGGGTTTTTCCGCCAAGCAATTGGAAAAGCGGGTCTTGAGCCAGAGGTTATGGCAGGAAGGCGCAGTTTCCAGAGTTTCGCGGACGGAACGCGCGCCCTCACGCAGGAAAAACACCCGCAGGAAGAACGTGAACCGGAATTTGTGTTGCTTTTGGAAACCCAGGAGGGCGCCGCAACGCCATCCCTGAAACGATCGTCTTTTCCCGGTCGGGATTCCCAATCTCAGCCTGACCAGATTCGATTGAGCATGGGCAAGGCCGGAAAACTGCTGGCTGTTTACAACCCATTTGAACCAACAACCATCTTTTTGATTGATTCAGCCGGTCACACCGCCAGTCGCGTGGGCGTTCATCAATGGGAGGCCCTGTCCACCGAAGAAAAACGGCTTACTACCCTATTCCCTACGATCTACGATGTGGTGGTTTCGGAATCGACCGGGATGGCGTTTGTGTGCGATGGCCGAAGGAAAAAAGTGCACATCCATGAGTTGCATGGAAAGTACTTGGCAGCCATTGATACGGGGAACATTCCGTTTTCGTGTGACATTCAGGAACACATGTTAGCTGTCGCCGTGTCTGGTACGGGGATCGTGATGTTCAATCTGGATGATCTGAATTTGGATCCTAAATATCTGCCGCAATAGGCATCGCGCCTTCAGCGCTGGGGTTTGATTTTGGTTTACCTAGGGTCTGCGGTTCGCTACGCGACCCTGACCCCAGGTTAGATTTGGGCTTGTCCATTGGCCAAAGGTAGACACCTCCGGCTGGAAGCCGGACTCACATTGAGTGTATTCAGAGTGACATCCTGGCTAAAGAATTTGGGAGACGGATGGAGATGCCGGTTGCTAACCGGCGATCCCAGGGGGGTTCGCGAAGCTCACTTTGTGTCGCGTCGCGCAATCAGCAGGCAGTGCTTGAGAATTTGCGCGTCAAAGCGCTGCCTCACTCGCTGCGCTCGTGTCGGGAGCGCACTCCATAGCCTGCGGCGCTTTGGGGTTTTGGGGGATATCCCTAGTGGTTCGCATGGCTTACGTTAGATTTGCGCGACGTTGACACACAAAAATCGGAACCAGACCTAGATTAGTGTTTATGAAACGCTTACTCAATTGGACCGCGATGGACCTGGCCGGGTTGACCCTTTTGGTGACCGTATTGGCTATGACTTGGGGTATCCACAACGACACCAAATTGGCGGCTGAAAGGGATGTGCAGGACCCTTCGATCCCTTGCTTCCTGTTGGGCGAATACCAAACACAAAGGGCGCTCGGAGGGCAATCCATAACCCTATTCCGGAACGGTGAGGTGGAACTGCGTAATTGGTCTTGTACGACTGAGGTGAAGCATTGGGGCGTCATTACCTACGATCGTCACACCTCAATCATCCATGTCCAAATCTTCCAGGATTATTGGCACAGGCCCCCGTTTCACATGCGCCACGCCGTTGGATCTACAGTCTGCTATGAATTTTGGGTGGCCAGGACGCGTGATCGGATCGTCCTCGTTGATGGCAAAGAGGCCTCGCAAAGGGCCAATATGATTGAACTCGTATCGACGAAACCGATCGACGCGCGGCCACCGACTATTCCCACAATTGAGGGCCTTCTCAAACGACTGGGGACTAGCCCTGAAGAGCCATATCACGATCTGACGACGGGTTCCTTAACGCCTTGAATCATCTCCCGCTAATTTGTTGATCCCAGAGACAGCGCATTGGATTCTGAGGTCAACAGCAAATCCGCTTGTTTGATTTTATCCACGCTGATTTGGACAGGCCAAAAACCTCGGAAGATGTTCATTTGAGCGCCTGATTGGTTGGTGGCCGTAATCCAGATGAGGTTCTCGGAGAGCGTGAATGGTTCGGCATTGTCCTAACCGAATTCGAGTTGCTGGATTCGGATACCTGAAATCTGCTCATGAAGGATGAAGGATCTGTAGGAGGTCGTGACGGTTCGTAGCGACAAGATGAAATACGCAAATGAGCCCACGGACACCAGCACCATCCATCCGCGTTTTCCGATGCCTTTGAAGATGAGCCAGCCCGTGGATACCCCAAAACACAGCAAGAACCCAAAACCGCAGCCCTGACCAAACCTAAAATGATGGTCCAAAATTTCGCTGCCAGAGGATAGAAAGAAATCATCTTGAATGGCGCGGGTGGCCAAAGTGCCAATCGCCAGGAACAGCAGAAGAAAAACAAAGGCAATGATTTTGGAGATGAGTGGTCGGTTAGGCATTGCGGTTTCTATTATGGGATAGGTGCAGGGATTGTGAGGCGTGTGTTTTCACCGCTTGCTCGAAGTGCCGGTTGGTAACCGGGGATTCAAGGAGCATAGGATTCGTTTGGACTTCGAGATCAATTACTCGCACCCACCAAGCATACTTGATATTATCAACCTCGTGATGCACCTGCCCGGCAAGACCAGTGGCATTGGGTGCCATGTGAGGGGGATGCGCCATGTTGAATCTTGTCTTGATGATTTGGGCACAATTGCCCTGCCCCGAGCCCGTATTCGTCGAATTCAAGGACAATCAGTTTAAGAGCCGTATGTTGTTTGACTACGACATAAATGACGACGGACAAATAGATATTGATGAAGCAGCTGCGGCGACCGGTTCATTTGTGGCATTCGACCTGCCTTTTGAGAATCTGACGGGGCTCGATGCATTTATTAATTTGGAGTCCGTTTGGATTGAACGCATTCCAATCGAGTTCATTCCAGATCTATCTCCCATGGTTGGTATGCATACACTTCGCCTCAATCGTTGCGGGTTGCAATCTATCAAAGGAGTTCCACCCAACCTTGTGGAACTTGCCCTTACTAGAAATCGCTTTAGTCATCTTCCTCAGCTTCCAAGTTCACTTGAGATGCTTTACCTAACTGACAACCTCATTAGCAACCTCTCATCGGTGGCTAACCTCACCAACTTAAGGCGTCTTTACTGCGGTACAAATCCAATCGACGAATTGCCTGGGTTTGACGCAACACCACAATTGGAAATTCTCATTGCTTCGGCATGTCCCATCTCCGAACTGCCCGCGTTGTCGTCCACTTTGACAACCCTCGATGTATCGTCGACTGACATTTCAGGGGTGTTGCCACCTTTGCCGTCGTCACTTGTAACTTTAGACGTCTCGAACACCACAATCAGTGAGATTCAGAATCTAAGCGACCTAATCAATCTTGTTACGGTCGATGCCAGTGACGCCGATTTGTTGTCGCTACTGGGGCTGGGTGCGCAGACGAATCTGGAAGTGCTCAAAGTATCAGGCAACAGTTTGACTGAGATCCCTATGCTTTCTGCATTGGTCTCTCTGAAGAACCTCGATTGCTCCCACAATCTGATCGCCGAAGTGTTGGGGCTAAGTTCCTTGACCATGCTGCAGGAAGTGAGGATCAGCAACAATCAAATCACAATCATGCCCGATTTTTCGTTATCACCCAACTTACGCATTCTTGAAGCAGCAGAAAACGGCTTGGCCAATTTTTCCGGGTTAATCAACAACCTAGATTTGGAATGGATCGATCTCTCATCAAATAGCTTCCTCACTGTTCCAGATTTGACTCTGTTTGATCGATTAGAAATGTTCAACATCAGCAACAACCAATTGACAACTCTGCCATTACTTCCGCCCAATCTCGAAGTTTTGGACGCCAGTCACAATCAAATCGCCGCGCTTTCAACGCTTCCAATAGGCCTAAAAGAACTCCTTGTGAGCGACAACCAAATCACAGCGCTTGGCCCATTTAACAATCAGCTGCTTTTCTTAGATTGCAGTCACAATCAACTCTCCACGGTGCCTGAAGTGACCTATGCAACAGACCTCTACCTGAATGACAACTTGATTCAGGACATAACTCCTTTGGCTCAAGAACCACTGTTCAGTGGAAGGCTACGTGTCCAGAACAATCAGCTCGACTCCAGCGACTGCGCTCAAATTGCAGAATTATCAACACGTTCTTGGATTGAGTTCGAATACAAACCGCAATTACTAAATCCTGATTTTGATTGCCCGCCGGATCCAGGCGGACCTGTCCTTGTCCCTGACTTATTCCCTGATCAGCGGTTTCGCAATTCACTTCGAAGTACATACGGAAGCCAGGCCACAGCATCAGATTTGGCTGCCGTCACAACCCTGAGCCGTCAAAACACAAACATTTCGGATATCACGGGTATCAGTTACTTTTCCAATCTCGAACACCTTGATCTATTCGGCAATGAGATTGAAGATGCTGCGGAAATTGAATCTCTGACACAGCTTGAATTTCTGGACCTTGGCAACAATAACCTGCAAACGTTGCCAAGCTTGATCAATCATGAAGCCTTGATATACCTGCGCGTAGGTTCCAACAATCTAACCCAGCTCGATGACCTTCCTCCCAATATGACCAACCTACAAGCTAATAACAACTCGATCCATTCACTTTTGGGTCTACCACCATCAATCAGAACACTTAATTTAAACACCAATCAAGTGATGAACTTGGAAGCGCTGACTGGGTTGCCAGTACTCAGCGACCTGGATATTTCATTCAACCTTGTCTCAGAACTCCCAGTCCTTCCTACATCGCTTGAATATTTGAGGATGTTCGGCAATCAAATACACTTCATTGAACCAGTCACTACCCTTCTTCAACTCAGGTCCTTACGCTGTGGTTCGAATCTGATCGTTCAACTCCCTAACCTTGCTTCTCATACGTCCCTGACCGTCATTGATGCGAGCCACAACTGTATCTCTGAAATGGGTTCCATCCCTAGTGATTTGACATTGTTAAACCTTGGCCACAATTTCCTGAGCAATGTCGCACCGATCGCCACTTCAGACATCGATTCCGCTAACCTCGAGATGAATGATCTCTACGAGGACCAGTGTTTGTTCATTACGGCGGCACGTGTGCCGCCGGAAGCCTACGTTACGCAGAACCATGGCGAATTGCATTGTGCTTACTGTGGCGATCTAGCCTATTCGTTTCTTGAATTCGTTTCGACCTGGCCTGCCAAAGGAGTGAATTGTGGATTACCGGATTTGAACCCCAACGGTCGGGTGGACGTTATAGAGTTGATACATATTGTGGCTTGTTCGAACTAGATCGCATTCAAGCCGTTTGCTGCACGTTCAAATACAAGTTTTCTCCTACTCAACTGCCAGGGAATTGCGGTTTGCGAAGCTCACTTTGAGTCGCGTCGCTCTGGGGGGATTATAGGAACGACCACCCCGTCTGGCTTCGCCATCCACCCCTGGTACGTTTAGATAGCAGCCGAAATTAGAGATATAGCGAAGGTAGCCGTCGTCGTAGTCGTGGTTTCTTTTTGCTTCTTTTTCTTTGTGGAAGCTGTGGAAACTGTGGAAAGGTGATTA
>JAGQSC010000051.1 GCA_020439745.1 Acidobacteriota bacterium
ACGTGGTTCCTGTACAGCGACGAAGGCCTGATCGCCGAACTCGACGGAGCCGGCAACCCCAAACGCTACTACGGCTGGAAACCCGACGGCCTGTGGGGCACCGACCCGCTATGGCTGGCCGACAAGCAACAAGCAACGTGGCAAACCCAGTTCTACCACAACGACCACCTGTGGACCCCGCAGCGCCTGACCGACACCGAGGGCACCCTCACCTGGCGCGGCAGGCAGGAAGCCTTCGGCAAGACAGAGTCAATCACCGACAACATCGACACGCCCATCGACAACCCGCTGAGGTTCCCCGGGCAGTACCATGACAACGAGACCGGAAACCACTACAACTTCCACCGGGATTACCTGCCGGAGACGGGAAGGTATGCTGAGAGTGATCCGATTGGGTTGGGTGGTGGGGTTAATTCGTATATTTATGTTTCGGCGCAGCCTTTGAAATACTTGGATCAATTTGGGTTGGTTAAATGGACAGGCACTAGCTCGAGCACGAGTATTGCATTTGCCTTTGTGGATTTTTATTCATTGAGTGCAAAGTGCCAGAATGGCTGGAAGGCAAGCGCATATGTAATGGCAACAGGCGGTGGTGCTGGGCTTGCATTTCCTATCGCGATGACCGGTAGTTATTCTGATACATTTTATGATTCTAATAGTTCGCCAGACCCTGAAATATTCAATGGCCCATACGCAAAGTTTACATTGCTAAGTGGCGCTTTTGGTGTTGGAGGATCTGTGCATCAAAGAATCACGATGGGAGGTTCATGGACTTCGTTAGGCACAGGTGCAAGCTCCACGTCGGGACGGCAAATGATAGGTGGCTTTGATGCGAGCATCTATGATGTTGGAGTTGGACAAGCCGTTGTTCTAAGGAAGAGCCGCACACGCTGCGAATGTTAGAGATCAAGGGCGCATATGAAATCGATAGTCATAATGCTTATGGTTTTTTCGGTTTTTGTTTTCGGGGGTTTGAACTTCTTTAGAATTTTTACAAAAAAAACATATGGAAAAAAATCTGTTGTTGCCCAAATAACGGCTGTCGCGATTTTCGTTTTATGCGCATTTGTTTTGAGCAACACCTGAGATCAATGCAGTCGCCACTGTGCCGCTGTAGTCAACCGGCACGACAAATATTGGCTCTCTCGCGATTCGTGTAGACAAATGCTTGTGGGGATCAGGTGTGGCTGGCGCCCAGCGATCAATGCGGTCAACGTCATTGATCGATCAATGGGGTCAGAGTTATTGATTCATTGTCAAGTCCATCACTGAGCACCGCTCATTGACCTTCTTCCCAGGCTGCTCCATGCGTCACACGCTCTCTCGCCTCCGTTGTTTTCTGCTCCTGCTCATCACCGTGCCGGCCTTCGCCGGCGTCCATATGCCGACGGGCGAGTACCGGGCGTCGGTGACCGACCTGGAAGTGAAGGTGATGGGCGGCCTGGTGTCAATCGAGCGCACCTGGCAGGCGGATGACCTGAACCGTGGTGCCTCCCGCTGGCACCCGAACCCGGCCT
>JAGQSC010000052.1 GCA_020439745.1 Acidobacteriota bacterium
GAACGCCTTGAGACGATCACCTTCCTCAGAGAGTGTTTCTATGGCGATCAAGCAACTACCGGACGACTTTCGCGAGTTTATCGAATCATTAAACGAGAATAGGATACTTGTTAATCGGCGGTTGGGCATAGGAAGGAACTTTTATGGTGCTGGAAATATCTTGTTCGTTCATCAAACCGGTTCTAGCCATTCAGCGGCGTGGAAAAGCGGTAAGCCAATCCCAACCGACATCATGGCCAACAGCATCAGCGCAATCAATCCCCAGGGCACGAGAATCCAAAGAAATACCCGCCGCGGTCTGATCGTCCAAACCCACAGCGTGATGAAAAAGGCGTACACGATGATCCAGAAAATCCAACCTTGTTGTACAAGCTGGGTCAAAGCTGGAAGTCGGCGTCCAACATCACGTAGCTGTACACCGATGGCCGGCACAAAGATAACGGAATAACAAAGTAGAAAAGTTGTCCAAAGTGCCAGAATCGCTGTTATGAATCGGACGGACCGTTTGATCAAGCAACACCTCTAGCCCTCAATCTCCAGGGCCATGTGATATTCCTGGAAAATAGCACCAATGCCGCAATGCGGTTCAGTGTTTCTTGCGGCGGCGGCGTCTTTTCTTGATAGGATCGCTGGGTGGAATGTCGGCCGCCAGGGGCCCTGGATCATCGTTAATCTCAGCGACTGGCGCGCCAGTGTCCTGTAGACCAGATGGAATTGGATTCGGATTCACGGGAGTTCTTCTCGAGCGGATGGCGATTAGCAGACCTATCGCCATCAGCCACAGCAGGGCGAAAGTGAGCGACACATAGCTGGCTTGACGTAGGTAGGGTGTGCGAAAGGTCAAATTGAATTGGTAGTTACCGGCGGGCAGGCGCCAGCTCCTCAGTGCCTTTAAGACCCGTTCCGGCTCGACCGTGATGTTCTCGCCAACGGGGTTTTCGATTTCACCGGTCCAACCTTCAAAGAAGATCTCGTTCTCCAGTAGAACCATGGCCTGGTTAAGGTTCACCTTGTAACTAATACGATTGGTTCCGTACAAAATGGGTTCAACGAACCCGCGATAATCGGCGGGTTGATCAATGACAGTTCGCAATTCGGTACCCACGGGCACGACAATCGGATGCAAAGGTTGTTGCATGTATTTCTTGATCTGAGGATCTGCCATGATCTTCACGTAGTTGGTCATTTTCTGGCCGCAACTGTAGTCATGCATCTGATACTCGCCTGTCAGGTAACCGCGGATGGAGACCAGCAAGGGTTGGATGGTGTCATCTCTCCCAGGTCGCGAGGCTTTTGGTTCCGTCAACACAGATGCCAACGAATCGCCCAGTTGCGTGACAGGAAAGCCCAGGGAATCATGGTAATGGGCCGAGAGGTTCCGGTAGAACCACGTCCTAAGTTCCGGCTGAAGGATACGCGTGGCGTCCAGAGGTACCAAGGTGACAAGCGCCGTGACAAGCGCAACAATACGCCACCTGGCAGCGGTCAGGCGGATGATTACCAGCACAAAATCGGTGGCCAACAAGACGTAGATCAAGGCGATGGCTTTGATGTTGTAGGCCTTGTACATATGTTGTGCCGCGTAGATCACCAGAGCGTTGACCACGATGAGTTTGACGAAAAAAGGCAGGTATCTGATTCGATCGAGACGAGCCAATTGCTCCAGCGAAAACATGCCAATCATGATGGCTGTGATGGCAATGGCGATGCGGAAATCGGATGCGGGAAAACGAGAAAGTGAAAGCACAGGAATTAAAGCCGTCACCCATTTGAATAAAAAGGTACCACTGATCATTAATCCCGAAATGATGCCAGTGACTAGTAACGGCCAATGGCGTTTCAATGTGTGCATGTCCATCAAAAACAGGCCAACGACAGCCGGCACACCCACAAAACCTGAACACATGGATACGTCCAGTTTCAGGTGTGGCAGAGAATAGTTTGTGAACAGGGTGAAGAAATATCTCGGCTGCCAGAAGGACATTTCGTTGAATGGTATATAGCTGCGAACCAGTTCATGTCTCATGGCAAATGGAGTGATCAGAAACGCTGCAGCCATGCCCACACCGATGGCCGCCAGAATTCCCACCAAAATTGCAAGTCGGACATGTGCCCAATCTTGCCAAAACTTGACAGACACCAATTGGAAGAACCAATAGAGCGCTGCCAAGAATAAATTGGCCATCATGCCGCCCGGATAGGATGCCGTAATAAATCCGTAAACGATCACGGGTATCAGAGCCAGATCCACACGACTGGGTTTGCGGACGAAGGTGAAGGCTGCAAAGAGGTAAGGTGCCCATGCATACATGCGGATGATGTCAACGTGCTGGGCATTGCTGTAGAAGCCGCCGAAAAACAAAAAAGCCAGACCGCACAAGAACGCGGCAGATTTTGAGGCTCCCCGTTTTGCGGCTAGGTAGACCATGCCGAACATGCCGAATAATACGTGGAGGCATTGGGTAACGATGGCAGTCTTCATGGTGTAGGTGAAGTCGCAAGCTGCTAGCAGCCAATTCACGGGGTAGAAGAGACCTGATTGAACGTTCATGGGTAGGGGATAACCCATGGCTTGAAACGGGACCCATTGCGGGAACTCGCCTGATTTCAGCGATTCTATGACGTAGAACGTGGATGCGTGGTACCCCAACATGAAATCCCATGGGAAACCGACATCTTCGAGCAAATGATCGCCAAATACCAGGAACCAGGCCAGCACCAATCCCACCGGCGTGGCCAGCACAGAGACCCAACGCCATAACTTGGATGAGGATTTCACCGAATGTAAGAGCGCGGTGAGTTTAGGGCTCATGGGCGCGCTTGGCACGGGCGAACGTATCGTAGTCGCGTATATAGTCGGCCGCGTCGTAGGATTCAGACGCCAATACCAGTAGACAGGCGTCCTCGCTGAACTTGTATTGCTGTGCCCAAACCATAGCTGGTACGTGTAGTCCAATGGAGGGCGAATCGAGCAAAAACTCCTCCCGATTCACAGCATCGTCGACGACAATCGAAACCGATCCGTGCGTGCATATGAGGAATTGGTGGCAAGCATAGTGGGCATGTTCGCCACGTACTTTCGCGCTGGGAACGCCGTACACTTGAAACATGCGTTTGGGAAGAAAGGGGAGGTCCTTTTCAAATTCTATGGCGCTGAGGTCACCACGCATGTCTGTATGTTGGCGGAAGTGATTGAGAAAGACCCCTGTCACAATGGATTCAAGGCGAGCTTCACCGTCCATGTCCAGTTGATGTGTCCTCGCTCTGGATTTCTTCGAATTGACGTAGCCCACGATGGTGGCAGGATTACCGACGACCACGGCATAGGGTGGCACCGATTTGGTGACCACCGCGCCCGCACCCACCATGGCGTGTTGGCCAACTTCAATCCCAGGCAACACGACGGCACCCGCACCGATGGATGCGTTGTTCCGAATAAGAGTGATAAGTGGCTGATCCAAATACTGTTTGCTGCGTGGCATCTTGTCATTGGTAAACGTGGCGTTGGGGCCAATGAACACATCGTCCTCTACGCGCAGGCCGTCCCATAGCTGAACGCCACATTTCACGGTGACTCGGTTCCCTAGCACCACATCGTTTTCTATGAACACATGGTCACATATGTTGCAATCGCTTCCGATCCGAGCCTTGGGAAGCACGTGAGCAAAGGCCCAAATGCGTGTGCCGGCACCTACATGCGTCGACTCGCAGAGCCCCTGATCATGCACAAAATAGTCAGTCATGGGTCTCGGGATCCTCCGGGTATTGCGCAATTGATTGGATAACGGTGTGTGGGCGTGCCTTCGTGTTCTCAAACGCCCGCCATACATAATGACCCACAATACCAAAACCTAGAGAATTAATGCCGGCAAACATGGATACGACAATAATGATGGTTGTGTATCCCGGGACTTGGATCTGTCCAGACAATTTGGCAACCAGCACAAGGAGCGCAAAAAACAGTGCAATCAGAAATCCTAAACAGCCGATGAACAACAGGAACTTAATGGGTAAATCTGAAAACGCAAAGAAGCTATCTGATAGGTACCGTATCTTCTTGCGCAATGTCCATGCGCTTTTTCCGCTGGACCTCACTTGTCGGTCGTAGGGAATACAAAGGCGCCTGAATCCCAGCCAGAACAGTTGACCGATCAGTGAACTGTGCGATTCGTTCAGTTGCAGCAGATGGTCGCGAAATTGTTGGTTACACCCAAAAACATCCACGCCGCCCGGGGGTACTTCGGGCTGGATCAATCGTCGATACAGGCTCCAGAAAATCCCACTACTCCATCTTGAGGTGAGTGGATCACTGCGCGTGATGCGGGTGCCAATGACCACATCGCATGCATCACTCTGTAAGGCGTCGAAAAACTTGACGATGAGATCAGGTGGCTCCTGACAGTCGGCTGCCATGACCGCGAAATAGGGTCCCATGGCCTGATCCAGACCGGCCTTGATGGCAGCAAAGGAACCAAAGTTACGCGACAACTGGACGATCTTTCCCCTCAATCCGTGTTTTTTGATCTCGATTTCAATCAGTGCGCCCGACTCATCGGGACTGCCGTCAATAACAAAAACCAGCTCGAGATCAGCAATTGAGGCGTGAATGATCTGGATCTGCTTGAACAGGGCGGAGATCGTCGACTCGTTCTTGTATACAGGGATGATTAGTGAATTCATGGCGCGGAAAACTCGTTGACGTGGTTGGCAACCTCAATGGCATCCTGTTCTGTGTGGATGGTCGAAATGGGAAGGCTGAGCACCGTGTTGTGCAACTCATCTGAAATCGGGTAAGTCCCCGGGAACACTCCTTTTAGTGCGTTCTGTCGATGGGGTGGGAGGGGGTAATGGATCTCGGTTTTGATCTGGTGTTGGAGCAGGTATTCGCGTAGGTCATCGCGTCGTTTATGTCGAATGGCAAACACGTGAAACACATCGTGGAATCCTGGCTGGTGAAGCGGCTTGATGACCTGATCTTTGAGATGCTTGAAATAGACGTCGGCTAACATTCTCTTGTGAGCGTTGATGGCATCTAGATATGCCAGTTTCTGAGACAGGAATGCAGCCTGCAATTCGTCCAAGCGTGAATTGTGGCCCAAAAGGTCAAATACGTTCTTGGCACTGGAACCATAGTTACGCAGTTGCCAAACCCGGTTTGCCAAAACCGGGTCGTCGGTGACCACAGCGCCGCCATCACCTAAGGCACCCAAATTCTTCGTAGGGTAAAAGCTGAATCCGGCAATATCTCCAAAGGTCCCGGCCTTTCGGCCGTTGATCGATGCCCCGTGTGCCTGAGCGCAATCTTCGATGACTTTGAGCCCATGTTGTCGGGCGATGTGGTTGATGGGCTGCATGTCGCAGCATTTGCCGTACAAGTGCACGGCCATGATGGCGACCGTGTTGGGGGTGATCTTGGATTCGATTAGATGGGGATCTATGTTGTAGGTTTTGGCATCGGGTTCTACCAAGACCGGCTTCAATCCTGCTCGAATAATGGCAAGGATACAGGCGTAATAAGCGTTAGATGCCACCAAGACTTCTTTTCCTGAGGGGAAGTTGAAGGCCTGGAGGCCAATGATCAACGCGTCGAGTCCAGATGCTACACCTACACAGTGTCGGGCGCCGCAATAGGTGGCAAAGGCCTTTTCAAACCGTTCCACTTGTTGTCCAAGAATGAACCAACCACTGTCGGCGACTCGGGCAAATGCCTGCTCATAAGCTTCGCGAAAGGGTTCATTGAGCCGATTTAGGTTCTCGTACTCGATCAGCCGGGCCTCCCCCATGGACAAAGTCAGTCCAACCTAGCAGAAGATCAAAGAGCGACGCAAGAATTGTGGCAGGAAAAGCGAAAATCTACTGCTATTCCGCTTGTGTCTTTTTGATGGGAAGCTTTTTGTGACGTTGTGGAACCTTGGCATGAACGGGAATCTAATTTATTCATTTCATTTGGATCCAATCTACAAGTTGGGGCCATCCTGGTTTGTGCCCGTGTTTTTTGATCAAGTCGGGCCAGAGATGTCGTAGCGATTCAACCTCGACTTCTTCGGGGAACCTTTGTGCATAGGCAATGATGTCGTGTGCATCTGTAACAGATAGGCGCTCGAGTTTCATTCGTAAATAGAGATCGAAATGCGGCCTATAGACCGTGGATTTCGCGCCCTTTACCAGTGGAACGAGCCAGCCATCAAAAGTTTGTCGATGAAGGTAGATATTAGCCGCCTGATTGATCGCTTCGATGGGAATGCCCAATGACTCGGCGATCCCGATTAATCCTGCGGGTGTGAAGAGATCGGCCATATCGGCGCGACCCAAGTCGATATCGAAGGTGGCTCGGTGGGTTGCGTTGACGGCCAAACCCAGTGAACCGCCCAACAATACCCATTCGCCCGGTTCTTGGTCAGCCAGTTTCTCGATGACGGCACACACCAGGTCCTTGGTCATCGCTATCATGGGTAGGAAGCCAACTGTGCTTTTGCGATTCGGTAAAGCTTGTGGACGCGGTTGGGCATAGCCGCGATGTCCAAATCAAAGTCGAGTTGGGACCAGACTGGTGGGTAGTGGGTTTTCAAGGCAAGACACATGGCCCAAAATACATCGCGTTTGCGCTCAAAATCTGGCTGCAGGGGATCTTTGAGGCTGCGATTCGCCTTTTTGAGACACGCCAAAAGCGCATCCCAACTGGGTTTGCCATCCAACTTGATCGAAGTCGTGAGTGGTGCGCCCAAATGCGCAAGCGTGTCCCAGCAATCTTGCATGAGGATTATGTTATCAGTATTCAGGTTCCAGCATCCAGCCAGCAGATAGATGGAGTACGTCGGTCGGATTGGTTGTAGCTGGATTCGCGAAGCTCACGGCGTGTCGCGCCGCTCGATGGAGGGGTTCGGCTTGGTCGCTTAGGTCTCAAAGCGGTAGCCCAATCGCTGCGCTCATGTCGTGACCGCACGCCACAGCCTTTGGCCTTTGTTTTGGGCTTAGTGGATTGGATCCTCTTTATTCGATTTTTGGCGTCATGTTTTCGTAACATTCGCGGTTAACTCAATGACTCTTTGGCGCGGCGTACTATTCTGCGGCCCCAGGGCTGGCTGCTGGCAGCTGGATGCTGGAATCTGGGCTCAATAACGGAAGGTGACGCCGAAAGAAGGGATGAGTGGCATCCAATCATCCACATCGCGATCGATGACCACCTCACCCGACTCATCGATGCCGAATTGGTAGCTCACACAACAGGGATTGTTCTCGTTGAGCAGGTTGGCCACTTCAAGGAAGAAATTCAATGTGCCGTGTGGGTAGATGGTGGCGTAGGAGAGGCGCATGTCGATGCGTTTGAAGTCGGGGAGTCGTTGCGCATTGCGGGGTTCCAATTCAGGCAAGGGTTTCAATCCATCATCCGTGGGTTCGGCAGTGGCACGGACGCCGGTGGTAGGCCAGCCCGTGTGGTATTCGCCCGAAAGCGTGAGGTCCCATCGGGCATTGATGGCGAAGTTCAAGCCAAAATGGGCCGCTTGGCGCTGGTCCCAGTTTCTGGCGATGTCTTGCCCATCCACGATGTCGTAAGTCTCCGCGTAGGCATAACCCAACCACCCGCTCAAACCTCGGCCCGGCAGATCGCCTTTCACATGCAATTCGACACCCTCTGAACGAGCCCCATCTGCCCGAATCAACCAGCGGTCCGGCTCCGATTCGGGAAACAGTGCGACCGGGTTCAGACCATTCTCGTAGCGGGATGCACCTTGATCCACCTGTCGTTGATAAAAGTCCAAGCGCAGTTCAGGTCCGCTGGCGAAGCGGTGTTCCAGGGCGATCACCCGGTGTTCCGAAGCCTGCGGTGCTTGCCGTTGCGTCATGCCGTCTTCCACTTGAAGATGTTCAAAACCTTGGGACTGATGGTATTGGCCCCATGCCGTTCGTACGGCTGTCCGGTCGCTGGCCTGCCATAGCAGCATCCAGCGTGGACTCCATTGGTGGTCGGTCCGTCCAGACTCGCGTTGCTGGTCCCAACGCAGGCCCGCCTCCATGATGATTTGGTGGGCCAACCGCAAACGGTAAGCCATATAGGCATGCGATTGGCGCAAATCAGGCGAAAGGTGGATGCTCCTTTGCGTGATCTGAGGTTCTGCTAGCCCAATTACCAAAGGTGATGTTTGAAATAGGTCGTTTTTGTAGTGGATACTGCCATCAAATCGGCGGCCACCCACGCCCCATTTCACCCATTGATGGTCACTTGCGGTCCATGTACCTGAAAGCTTCAATTCCTGAACCTTGTAATCACGCTGATCGTCCACATGGAAGGTGGTCAAATCGTCGCGCAACTGAGAGCCCGTTCGTTGTCGATTCAAAGTTACGTTGGACAGCTGTAACTCCATGCTTAGGTCATCGCTCGGTTGAAACTGGAGCCGCGTCCACAGATAGAGATCTTCTGCATCGAACTGGGCATCTTGAATGTCGCGTTTGAACATCAAAGGTTGATCTGAAAACTTGATTTCATCGGTCACTTTCAGGGCATTGAGCGCGAATGACCAGGCACTATTGAAATGAAACTGAAACTTGGCCTGGGCATCCATGAACCTGAACGACTCGTCTTCAGCGTCTTGGCGAATGAGTCCGTTTGGGTTTGATACTGCCCGTAAGAGATCCAAGAATCCCTCGCGAATGGAAATGAACCAGGCCCCTCGACCGTCAGCGAACCCATCGGTCACCATGCCTCGTTTATGAAAGAAACTGGAGCCTGCTTCGGCCGATAGCTTTTCTTGCGGCTGAACGGTGTGCATTTCGACCACGCCACCCAGGCGATCTCCGTAATTCACCGAGTATCCCGACGCCAACAAATTGACCTCTCCGATGGTTCGTGAATCAAAAACGCTGAACACACTCAACAGATCCCGCAAATGATAAGGCTCGTAGATTTCTTGGTCGTCAAGCAAGACCAAGACTTCGTTGGGTAGCCCTCCTCGAACGCTGAACTTGGCTGAAATGTCACCACCTGCCGTTCCGGGCAAGCGACTCAGAGCGCGATACAGATCATCGGCAATACGCGGAAGTACGTCTATTTCTTCGCTGGATAGTAGCGGCGGAGGAGCATTTTCCCGATCCAGCAGAGCCACCTGGCTGGGCATGACCACGATCTCCTCAATCAACGTCGGAATGGGCGTCATGGACAGGTCAATGTGTTGGTCTTGGCTCACCGCAAATTCGGAACGCATGAGGTAGTAGCCTTCCAACTGAGCCATCAACGTGACGTAGCTGCCTTCCGGCAGGCGCAAGATAAACGAACCCCGTTCATCGCTAACCGATGTATCTCCATCGAGTGTGGTGATTCGGACACGGTTCAGCGGCGTACCGTTCACGTCTTTCACCTGGCCTGAAAGCTCGATCCAATTCGGCTCAGCTTCCCTGACCACCATCAAGGCGCCGCCCGGACCTACCTGCACCCGTAAGCCATGAGCTTGCAGCACAAGGTCAAGAATCTGACGATCGGTCAGATTCCCGAAATCGAAGGCTACCCTCATCTTCTTTGAAACCAGTCGACTGCTGAACATCACAGGCAAGCCCCGCGACTGTAGCCAACGCAACACTTCCAGCAAAGGCTGGTCGGCGGCCGCCACCGTCTCAGGCGGATCGGTAAAGGGCACCGATGAAGGCGCATGCCACATGCATATCAAAAGGAGGATCAAATAGTTTTGCCATCCATTCGAGAAATGACCAGATATTCGTCGTCCGAAGTCAAAGCAAGGCTGGCGATTGCCAAAACCGCATCCCTGGTTTGGTACGCATCAAGTGAGGGGATGGTTCCCTCAATGGTGGCTTCTTTTAATTCCTCCCGAAGCGCAGAGTCATCAAATCGCAGTTCCTGACCCTTTTCACGGGCATACCACAGGAGGAACTCATAGACCGTTAACTCACGGAGCTCTGGGAGTTTGGCAACAGAAGTGACCCAATCCCATTCAGTATCGTAAGGGGAAATTTGACGTTGTTGAACATCGCCATTTTGGTTGGCAGACATTTCTTGGCCAGCCAGAATCTGCAAGTTCTGCGTTGAACGATCGATCTGGACGGCTCCTTCCCGAACCCTCACTCGTGTCGCTGCCGGCAACAACCGCACTTCGAATTGGGTGCCGATTTCGGTGACGGCCAACTTTTGCGACATCACCGTGATCGGTGTGCTTTTGGGTCGGCCGTCTATATATACTGCGCCCGATGACAGAGTGCATTCGTTGGGAGAAACCAACGTCAACTGCGATGCTCGGTCCAGCCGAAGTGATGTGCCTCCTGGAAACTCGATCGACATACGTGAGTCAGGGCCCGTCCGCAAAACGTCACCTGAAAAAAACGGTGTCGCCTCGTCCAAAACAAGTGCTTCGTTGACCCATATTTCCGTGCCATTTAGTCGAGCAAGATGAGCTAATGCGGGTACCGTTTCCATGGATTCAGTGCTTGTTGTCAGCGGTCCAGCGAGCCAAACCAGGGTAGCGGCGGCTGCAACCATAGACGTGGAAAACGCCCAGCGTCTTCGTCGGCGTGCTTTGAGAGTTCGCAGCCATGTTTCGTGTACGGTCTCGCGAACTCGTTCGCTGATTTCGGCTGCCGGGTCTTGGGGCCTCTTTGCCAAGCGGAACAGCGCCTCGATGCCATCATCGGGATCATGGGGCCGATTCTTCAGTTCACTCATGGACGTACCTCCCAGAGGCGCTCGGATTGAGCAGTGATGAAAAGCCGTCGCGAAACGAGTTTCTCGCACGGGTCAATGTAGACTCCACCGACTTTGGGCCAGCTTCCAGGCGCATGGCAATCTCATTCACCGAAAGGCCATCCAAGTATTTCCATGTAAGTACTTCGCGATATTTTGGATTGAGATGGTCAAGTGCCACATAGACCAACCGACTGAGTTCATTTTGCTCCAGCTCGGCATCTGGCGCCGTGGACGCAAGCGACTCAAGGGCGGCCCTTATTTCAGGCGAGTCTTCGGTTAACGAAACAGATGCGCGACCGTGTTTTTTCATGTGGTGACTGATTTCGTGGCGGGCAAACGTGCAGATCCAGGTGAACAGCGATGCTTCTCCTCGATAACTGGACAGTTTCTGAACGACGGCGCACAAGGTGGCTTGGGCAATCTCCTCAGCGGTTGATTCCAGGCCATTCACGCGCACTAAGACAAACCGATAAAGCCGTGGAAACATGTCGTCGAAGAAGGTCTTGAACGACATTTCATTGCCGAACAACATGCCCCGCGTGAGATTGAGATCTTGCTGATGCACCGTCAAAAAGAAAGTCCCCCACACAGCCTATACGGTGTTAGAGGGCATTGTTCATGAAAATCCTTCTAAAAAAATTTTGTGCGAAGGATTTTATCGCGAGGGGGCCTCATACAGGGTGGCGGTCGATAGATCGCAGATCGAATCAATTGGGAGATGAAACCTTGAGTGCAATCACAACAAAAATAGGGAAAGCAATCGCTATGCTGCTGATGACCAGTATGACCGCATGGGGTCAACATCATGAAGAAGATGATGTGGATTGGACATTGCGGTGGTTTGGCACTGTGATGGACGTTGAATTTGACACCTATCGCGATGCTGGCGGCGATGGTTACTACCAACGGACGGATGACCAGGGTGGGGGATTGGGATTCGCAGCTGAGGTGAGATTTTCGCGCTTGGTTGGCTTGGAATTCACACAAATTCTAGCAGCCGCGGACGATATTAGCGTCTATTATCGCGATGACGATGATGAAGTGAATGTGGACTATGATGCTGAGGGCGTGTTCACGGGCTTAATTGGTGTCAATTTCCACCTCATTCGTACGCCCAGTTTTGATTTTCACCTAGGGCCAATGATTGGATTTGCCGTAACCGGTTTTGGGGACTGTGATGACGACTGGTATGACTGGGAAAATGATCATTGGAACGACGACTGTGAGCACGATGGTGAAGGATCTGCGGTAGCAGGTTTGAACCTGGGGTTTGAGTTCTCGTTCGGCGCAAACAAAGACTGGGCGTTGTATATGTCTTTGAAGTCCATTAATGGGCTAGGAGATGATGATCACCGTCATGGCGATAGGCGTTTTGAAGTCGATGAAGCGGACTTTGACTTCTTCGCTATTGGCGCCAGCTACACGTTCTAAAGAGCATGTCGTTGGGTATTCCTGAAAATGGATAGGGAGGGCGTTGCGGCCCTCCCTTCGTCGACTAAGGCACACGAGGTCGAACGATAAGCGAGGCCAGGTACCACAATGTGACCAATAACAGCAGGGCTTTGGTACCTACGAGAAAGCTAATCGCTTGGGTCAGACCTCCGATAAGACTGCCAAACAAATTGGCACCCAAGGCCACGTCCTTGCGGGCTTCGTGGCGGAACGACTCGATAAATATGATGCCACTGAAAAAGATGGGTAAGGTCGTGATCAGACCGGCCAACACACATTTGGTTGCAAAAGAGTAAGCGCCAATGACAGATAAATCAAAAAAGTAGAGAAACACACATGAAGCAATGAGGCCTGCATAGACAGGACGCAGTTTAATGGTCTGAAGTTTGGCGACAACCAGATTGGACAGTAAGATCATGGCGAGTATCCCCGAGATGATGACCGCGTTAACCAGCCAAGTGCTTCCGAGGATGATGACTGCTCGGCTTATGTTTTGTACTTCAAGCAGTAGGAAGCCGGCACCCAAAAAGAAAAAATGCCAATGAGACTTAGTCCAGGCACGAAAGTCGATCGGTGTCTGATTGAGTTTTGAAAAGACGAAGAAGAGAATCAGAAGCGCTAAGGAGAAGATGTAATACAGGTTTGGAATCGTAGGGCGTTCGAGGTAGAGATAAGGCCAGTCGTCGGTCGTGGTTGGCGTTTCGCCTGTGATCTCCAAAGGAAATCTAGCTTGCCAATCAGCGATCAGAGCACGGAGCTTGGGGTTGTTTGCCAACGATTCTTGAATGCGGTCATTGTCTCCCGTAATAAACATAACGCCTCCCCATCCGCTGGGGCTGGCGGGGACGCGAAATGCTATTGGCGCTTGATGGAATGCCTTGGTGAGCATGGTCATGATTCGGTCAGCAATGTATGGCTTTTCTGCTTCAAAACTCAGCACCATGACGCCGTTGTTCGCGAGCAACTTTTTCGCCTTAATTAAGCTCTCCTCGGTGTACACATAGTGATCTAGACGTGCATTCGTCATTGATCCAGTGGTATGCGAATCGAGCAATCCGAAAATGATCAGGTCGAACGTATCTGTAGCTCGCGAAAAATAGGCACGTGCATCATCCACAACCACATCTACGTTTGGATGAGCGTAGGGATTCTCGGGATGGAACTGTTTCCCCATGCTGACGATCACATCGTCAATTTCAACGGCAACAACGTGTTTTGCACCACCTCGAATCGCACCGGCGACATCGTTCCCGCTTCCTGCGCCCACGATGAGTACGCGGTTGGCTTCCGGCACGATGAGCGTGGGTAAGTCGTATTGGCTGTACCCATGCCATTCCTGCGGGAAGATATCCGGTCTTGCCTTTAGGTTGTCGGGGCTCAGATCGATCATGGCCTGGTAGCCCACATTATTGACGGTGACTAGGTATTTACCCGGCCAGATTCTTCCCTTTTGATCGTGTTTATACAGCACAAGTTTTTGGTAATTGGACCAAGTGGAACGGATGGATGAAGGATTCCAGCTGGTGGGGTACGCAAGTAACAATGTCACCACAAATGCCAGAGCCGAATAGGTCCTGTTTTTTTCTTCAGAAAACAAGAAACCGAGGCTTGCCAACGCAATGAGCACCCAGAGAAAGGGTGGCCAATGAGCCGCACATGCCAAAACAAAGACCCATATACCTGCAAGGCTACCGGCAATGTTGATTGAATAGGCCACGATGGTATTTGGGTGCTGGTCTAACCATAGCCCCAGCCAGCGACCCGGTGGAATGAACACACTAACCATCAACGCCATGACCGCCAGGATGGACAAGAAACCCAATATCAATTGGCCTGTCGAAGTGAAGTCGCTTCCTGTGGGGATACCCCAAATCACCATATTACTGATCGAACCCAAATGCTGTGTCCATTTGTCGAGTAGGTTCCGGGTAAATGGACTTGCAAAAAGTGTAATGACGATGGCCATAGGAATGAGCATCTTGAGTAGTGAAGATCTGCGATTGCTGGTGAAGCAACCCAGTCCCAGACCGAGAAAGCAGGAAATCAAAACCGTATTCTGCACATAGGCAAACACCCTGATTTCTGTCGAAATCCACCGAATAAACATGATCTCTATAAAGAGACTCGAGAAGCTGATGAGAAAAATCTTGAGTCCCAACTTGTCCTTAAACAATAGTGTCCCTCGATGTTAGATAGGTTGATTCACTGGTATCCTATCAAAATGAAGCGGTCATGAGTCAGCCAGCAAATAGTTGAGAATACGGGAACGGCCCAGGCTTAAGGAGGGGTGCGACGTTGCAAGTGATTTTGTGGTTCATCTTCAGCCAAATTAACATGATGTCGGTGACTGTAGATGATCTACCCGGCGCTGGTCTGCGCATAGAAACACAAGATTATGCTGAGATTCTGCAGGGGATTCAGAACCAACTGAAATCATTTGATGCGCCTGCCATAGGTTTTGTGAATGAGACCAAGTTATATCGCGATGAAAAACTGCAGGTAGAGCGATTGGCCTTGTTGCGGGCGTGGATGAAGGCGGGATATGAACTAGGTAACCACACCTTTTCCCACCACAGCCTCCATCGGACGGAATTGACGGACTATCTGGTTGACATCAAAAAGGGTGAAACCTTGTTGCGGCCGTTATTGGCCGAGTTTGGCCAGGTGCCTCGCTACTTCAGACACCCCATGTTACACACGGGTCAGACCATGGAAACCAAGGCCAAAGTTCATTCGTTCTTGAAGGAGTTGGGTTATCAAATAGCGCCCGTGACCATAGACAGCAGTGAGTGGATCTATGCGCGTGCCTACGATCGTGCGTTGCTCGATCGTGAACAGGATTTGGCCTCTCGCATCGCCAATGACTATGTCCGCTACATGCTGGACAAGACGGCTTACTTTGAGCGTCAAAGCGAGGTGTTGCTAGGTCGCAACATGGCTCAGACCCTATTAATCCACGCCAATCGATTGAATCGAGACCATCTCAATCGTCTACTGGGGGATTTGAAGGATCGAGGCTATCGGTTTGTAACACTTGAAGAAGCGTTGAAAGACCCTGCCTATCAAATGGAAGACAGGTTTACAGGACGTGGAGGCATCACCTGGCTGCATCGATGGTGCATTGGGGAGGGCAAACGGGACCTGATTCTGCCCAATGAGCCCGAAGCATCACCGTTCGTGATGGACGCATCTGGTTTGGCGTCGGAATGAAATTCAACCTTTGATTCATTTTGAGGTCTCGGCTAAACTGCCACGGACGTAATGACCGTTTGAATCAATGGGGATTGTGGGGAGTTATGAAATACCTTTTGTTTTTGTTGCCTATTTGCGCCTTTGCGCAAACATCTCTAAATGAACGTGGTTTTGATCCTCGTGTTGATTACGAGCAACTGTACGATGATACGGTGTCCTTAGGCATTCCCTGGGATGATCGGAATCTCGACTTGACACTCGAAGATCTGGCGATTCTTCCCCCAACTGAGTTCGAGGATCGTCAAGCGATTCCCGTCTATTTTAGGGTGGGTTTGCGGCGGAACCTGCCACAATTGAGAAAAAGTGGCTCCGTCCAATATCCCCATTCAGCCGTGGAAGTGGTGCGCGTATTTTATGGAGGTCTCTATCGCGACGGCGTCTTTTCTGCTGACAAGGGCACTGGCATTACAGTAAATAGCGAAGTGAACATCACCATGAACGCCGATTCCGCCGAGTCGGCAATCGCTATTAACCCTGTGGACCCAAGCAAGGTCATCGCGGGCGTCAATGGACCGGGCGGCCAGAACATGTATTACTCTAATGACGGCGGCGCAACCTGGCAATTCGCACAAGTTCTGAGCGGCTCATGCTGCGATCCTACTGTGGACTGGTCTCCAGATGGAACCATTGCCTATGTGTCAACCTTGGGTAATTGTGGATTCTTCACGCTCTGCAACATTGAAATCTATACATCTACAAACAACGGCCAGAGTTGGGGGAACCAGGTATCCATCACCAACACCCAGGTTAGCGACAAACAATACCTGCACGTGGATCACGTACCTACCTCGCCTCATTTCGGCAATCTCTATGTGAGCTGGCATGATAACAACGTGCTCAAATTCGCGCGTTCAACCAACAACGGCGTCAGTTTTGATCCCATCGTTACCATGACGGGACCCCTGGGCATTGGTAGCGATATTGCCTCGGACAGATCTGGCAACGTCTTCCACATATGGTCAAGCTATGCTAGCCAAACGGTTCGATTTGCGGTGTCCACGGATGGAGGCCAAACTTTCTCAAATGACGCGGTGATCACCACCGAGAACTCAGAGTTCAACTATCCCATACCGTGCTTTGATCAGAGACAAGTGCCGATCATTGTCAATGCGACAGCTGACACAAGCACAGGCTCGTTTCAAGACAGAGTCTATGCCTGCTGGAATGACACACGTGATCCAGAAAGTACCACGCCCTCACAAAACCACAGCCAGATATGGGTGGCCTACAGTGATGATCTGGGCATGAATTGGAACCTCGTGAATCCACATCCCACCGCCGATGTGGGTACGGTAGACCGCTTTAATCCATGGCTCGAGGTGGATCAGGACGGAACCGTTCATGTCATCTTCTATAGCACGCAAAACAACCCTAATCGTCTTGAGGCAGATATCTACCATGTTGCCTCCACGGATGGTGGGCAGAATTGGAGTGTCCCACAGCGGGTTACGGCCACCAGCAGCAACTACATCAACGACAGCTTCCAGTTTGGCGACTACACAGGCATGTCTATCGTGGGAAATCAGATGCGACCCATTTGGACAGACAACCGCGCTTCAGTTGACGTTTTCACGGCCGAAATCACGACGAGCGGTGGCGGCGGAGACTATGTACTAGTGGGACCAGCTACAACCACTGCAGGCTGCAAAAATGAGTCTCTGCCTGATATTGAGATTCAGGTTAACGCTGTTGGTGGATTCACAACGCCAGTATCGCTGACTTTGGGAACGCTTCCGTCGGGAATCACTGGCTCGATTGTTGGATCGCCAGTAACGCCGCCTGGAATGGCCATGGTTCAATTGACGACCGATGGAACGGTTGCTGGTGGCATGCACGCAGTTAGTGTGCAGGGCGACGCGTTCGGCCTCATGCACGATGTCAATGTAGCGGTTTACGTGAGAGAAACGCCATTGACAGACTTGTTGCCTGACTGGCTGGCTAACTTTGACCCGAACTACGACTTCAACGGAGACGGTGCACTGGACCTGATCGATTTCGCGTCGTTGATTAATTGTTACGAATAGCTAGGTAGCCGCGGGTTCCGTCCGCCTGACGATTAGGAGCGCCTTCATCAATCCACGAGCTTCAAGAAACATATAAATAGCCTGATACGTCTGATGCAGCCACCTTTCATCCAACCCCATGACTCGAAATCGAGCCCTGAGCGTTGGATCCGTGAGGTCGGGCGTGGATGCGACGTAAGTCGACGCCAGCGGAATGGCTCGAAGCACGGTCGTGTATTCATGAGTCGTGACGCGTTGACGGGTCCACTTGAGAATCAAACCTATCCCCATACGAGCCTGGGTCTCATCAATGCCGATGCGGGCAGTAGTTTGCTCGATGAGGTCAGATTCCAGTGACAGCCAACAGGCAAAACAGATCAGCAAGGTTCACTCCAGTGGAATGGCGTTTCCGATGGCTGGTTCTGCATAATCGTTAAAGACAAATGCCACGCCAACAAGGGGCGCATCTGATTCGGCGATTACGTAGACATCGCGGGCACTTGCTGGGAGAAGGCTGTTCACGACGGCAGCGAAAGGCCTCAAAGGCTCTAACGAAGACAGGGTGGTCTGATCTTTTAGGATCAATGCACCTTCTTGACTGAAAAACGACAGCGTGACGGACGCAGATGCCGTGTCGGTCTGAACCACAACGGGAGCTGAAGTCATCCCTCCAAAAGTGGGCAGAAAAGGGAATAGCAGTCGCTTTCGAGCTTGGCTTTGAGGTCCAATGGCTACGGCCACACCTTGGGAAGGTGATTGGCCGGTCCCCGTTTGCAGATTGTAAGTTATCCACCTGCCAGCTAATTCAAGATTGGATTCCACCTCCACAGAGAATCCCAGACCATCGCCCAGCTCGGAAAACAACGCTCCGGCTGAGGCTTCCAGAAATCCATGTGCTGGGACCGAGGCTTGAGTCATGGCACTGTCGCCGTTGCTACGGCGGGCCGTTAACGAGATTATTGCTTCTTCTGCGTTGGGGTTATTAACGACCAAAATGGACTCAAATTGGTTATTTTTTGAGATCCATGGATACAAGAGACGGGTGTCGCGAAATGCTGTGGCATTACCAATGGCCGGTTCTGCTCCGGCGTTGAAGGTAAATGTGAGGCCGGTCAGCGGCTGGTTTCCGCGCGCAATTACACTCAGATTTTCGGATGCATCCACCAAATCGCTCACAACGGCCGCAAAGGGCCTTAGAGGTGAAAGTTGTGTTACTGCGGCTTGATCTTCCAGCACAAGTTGTCCTGAAGCATTGTAGAACGACAGTGCAATGGCAGTTGGTTGATCCCCCAAATTCACGATGACCGGTGCCGATGTCCAGCCATCGACGGTGGGCAAATATCCCAATAGTAAGGACTGGTCTACAAAATCAGGATCCTGCCGAACAACCGCAACCCCTTGGGAAGGTGAAGCACCGGAAGCAGCATCCAGGTTCTGGGTGACCCAGTTCCCATATATGAGATCCTCGTAGGATGCCAAGGACACAGTGAACCCCGGTCCCTCACCTAAAGCCTCGAAAAGGGATGTCGTGGACTCTCGCAAAAAACCGTTGGGTGCGATGGTTCGCTTGATGGCGACCTCATCGCCGCTAGCGCGTCGCGCTGTCAAATTCACCAGCGCTTCTCTTTCGGACAAATTGTTGGCGACCAGGATGCTGTTGAACTGCTGATTGCTGGAAACCCATGGATAAATGAGTTCGCGCGTGGGCGCCGGCACCTGCCCTGACCCATTGACCGAGACCTGATCGATCGCCCAACCCCAACCCGCTACGGCCGGATCTGAGTAAAGCCGGAAGCGGACAAAAACAACCTCACCAGGCATGAACGTCTGATTGATGTCGATTTCGTGAAGTTGATACATGGACTCGTCAGGGGAGGTGCCGGAATTGTAAGCATTGAGCCAGTTACTGTTGGCACGTGAATCGTAGCCATCTGCCAGAGGAACCCAATCAATGCCGTTATTGCTAGCTTCTACGATGACGTAATCCCAGAACTGAGGATCACCAAACACACCAGATCCTGTACCGGGTTCCACCAAGACCACATCCCGATATGCAATCAGGGTTTGCCCTGACTGAACTTGAATGGGTTTTTTCAACCAAAGCACGTAATCCTGGCCTGTCGCGTAGGGGTGAGCGGTGTGTGCGGCACCATTTGAAAATCCATTGGGTACGGATCTTTGAAATCCTGCCGCTTGGAAATCTGTGAACTGAGTATCGGTGTCTAAGTTATTAGAATATTGAAGGACCGGTTCTGTGATGAATACCGCTATGCTGCGAGCGGCCGATTTGTATATTTGACCCGACTTATGAGCCGCCAGTGAAACCGTAAAAGTCCCATTTTGGACGACAGGCAGCCACAATTGTCTCTTTTCCAGTTCCGAATTCGCCGCCAGATCCAGTGCCAGTTGGCTATTGACAAAGACTTGGGTTCGTTCGTACTTGTCCCGCAGATCTATTTCTAGCAACACATCGCCTGTAGGGTGCATGGCCAGTTTGGCGATGCGTGGATTGATCACAGCCGTTGGCTTCTGGACCTCTAAGAGCTCGGGTATGGTGACAGACCAGATGCCAAGTCCTTGCGTGGCCGCGACGATCTGGTCCTCGATAATGTTCAACTGAAAGATGGCTACATGTGGCAGTCCGTTGTCGGCATAGCTCCATGAAGTGCCGCTGTCAGTAGAGACAAAAAGGCCGATTTCGGTGCCGGCCCATAGTTCTGCGGGCCTGTGGGGCATGACGAGCAACGAAAAAACGGCTACATTGGGAAATCCATTCGAACTGATGCCCGCGTTCCCAGCAAATCCGGACAAGTCCTGCCAGGATTGTCCCAGGTCGTCGGTCATTAGGACTTTTTCTGCGCCGGGAGCCGAAAAGAGCAGGTAGGCTGTATCCCGGTCCAGCGGATGCGTGGCCACACCAGATGATTCATCAACCGTGTTGGGAAGTGACGTAACCTCTCGGAACGTGAGCCCACTGTCTTCTGAAACATAGATGCCGCCACGCAAGCCACTGGGCGGGTCGATGGAGCGACGAGACGTCGCCCACACCACTTGCGGCGCGATGGAGGAGATTTCAACATTGTCAAAAGGCCGGTACCCAATCCAGCCACCGGGAAGTGTTGACAAGGTCCAGTCCATACCGAAATTGTCCGAGCGACCAATGCCATTGGAACCCACGGCGAATACCAAGTCTGGGTCTGGACTGCCGGATGCGATTTTGGTGATAAATGGCTGAAACCCCAGTGCTGGAACTGAAAACGACTGCCAGGTTTGACCTGCATCCAGAGAGCGCGCAAAGCCTCCACTTTGAGACCCTCCCAAAAGCCAGTTGGGGTTGGCATCATTCCAGACTGCTTCAAATCCGTCTCCGCCAATTACGTGACGCCATATGGATTGTGGATTGGGGTCAGCACCCGAGAGCCATGTTCCGTTGTCTTGCGTGCCGCCTATATAGCTGTTGCTTCCCGGCTGCTTATCCACACCGTAGAATTGGGTGGTTTGCATGCCGGTCAACTGTACCCAGTTCAGTCCACCATCCTGAGAGAATCCCACGCCGCCATCATTGCCGTCCAAAATCCAGAATTGCTGGCTTGCGGGATTGATGGGCACACATACCAACGCGTGGTGGTCGGCATGCACGAAGGGAAGGCCAACACTCACAAGCCAGTTGCTGATCTGTGAGGCCCGTCGGGTGTTGTTGTTGGCGTTAACGTCAATACGAAATAGGTTCACACCTCCTACGAACACTACGTTGGGGTCAAAAGGGTGAACCGCAAGGGTGTTGTCAAACCAACCCGCTGTATAGGCGCCGGTGGCGCCTGATTGACTGAACGCGTTGAACCAGTTGGGGTCGTTGCCCGTGTCGGGTAAAAGAAGCCAGGTATCGCCCCCATTGCGCGACATATAGAGATCCGCAATACCTCGAGGGCGTTCGACAGCTGCGTACAGACGGTCTGGATCGGTGGGTGCAATCGCCATCTCAATTCGTACGGAAATGCCCGCTAGCCCGAATCCATTTCCAGAAGGGTTGCCAATGTCGGCAGGAAGAGCCATGTTATTTGCGACCACTTGCCATGTCTCTCCCGCGTCGTTGGATCGGATCACGCCCACCTCATTGACGGTAGCGAATAGACGCGAGAAGTTGTTGGGGTGGTGGACAAGCTGCTGAACGCGATTGTCGGTTTGGGTTCCAAATGTGGCATCGGAATCAAAAACCACCCGCCACGAGAGACCTCCATCAGTACTCTTAAAAATGGCGGATTTCCGATTACCTCCCTTGGTACCAAGATGGCTGAAACTGTCATTCGTGCAGGCCAGCAAAACGTTGGCATTGGAGGGGTCGACGACAATTCGGTTTACGGCTTCGAGCAAAGCGCCTCCGGCCGTACTTTCCAATTGAAACCAAGTTTCGCCATGATCGATGGACTTCCAGATTCCGGATCCAGCTAGCTCCACTACGCGACCATAGCCCATCCCTGTGGCTGCATAAAAAATGTTGGGCGCGGACGGTGCTTGAACAAGCCAGGTAGTTGAGAGCGCGGCGAGCTCTGGCGATTGGAAGGACCAATTGGACCCAGCGTCGGTAGTCTTCCAGATGCCGCCGCCTATGCTGGCGACAAACCATGTTCGGTGGGTGGTGTCACTTGCATCAACCACCACACAACGGACTCTTCCACTTACATTTCCGGGTCCGCGCCAGGTCCAAGGTAACATTTCTGATGGACCCTTTTTGCGGTGTTCCGCCAAGCGGCGTTCATGGACCAGGTAATTGGAAGCGTAGGTTTCACCATTGGGGCCCGTTTTGATTTGTGCAAACGCTTCCATGAGCTGATCAGGGTAATCCTGGGTGATTTTGGCTCTTACCTTGGCTGTCTCCATGCGGATGAGCGCTCCGCGTTTTGAGTCCGGCTCGACTTGGAAATAGGCGTCGGCCAGTTGTTTGAGGATCCCTTGAGGCGACGTGTCTTGAGGTCTTCGCGAATGAGATGGCCAGAACAACACAAGCACCGAAAAGATGATCACGACAATGGATCGTAACGTGGTGCGGCGCATGGGTTCCTCCGACTGATTGGCTTGTTTTAAGCTTAGGCCGAGCGACGAGGTTTTGCCATGGGTCCGGGTACTTAATTCATTGAGTACTGTTGCTCATGAGTCAGACGTCAACGAGGTCTGACCTGTGGAACAAGGCATATTCAAGGAGTTTGTTGTAGCCTCGTATCTCTAACTTGCGGCACATATTCGCCCGGTGATTTTGCACCGTTCGCAAGCTCAGATCGAGTTCATCGGCGATTTCGCGGCTGGTGTAGTTTTCGGAAATCAGACGCAAGACCTTCAGTTCGCTTTGGGTGAGTAAGTTCAATTCGTTGCTTTTTCGGCCGTTCCTAACCAACAGGTCCGTTAATGATGGGCTGACAAACCGTTTTCCTTTGACGACCTGTCGGATACATCGCACCAGTTCATCCACGGCGCATTCCTTCAACAAATAACCCCAGGCGCCTTGATTCATGGCCTCTTTGAAAAACGCGTCGTCGTCATACATGGTGAGCATGATGACGCGTACGTTGTCACCCTGCAGGTGCCTCAAGGCCTCTATCCCATTGAAATGGGGCATAGATACGTCGAGTACAGCTATTTCCGGTTTTAACTCATGAATCAATTCCACAGCTTGCGCCCCATCACTGGCTTCTCCCACCACGACCATATCGGAGTTGTCAGCAATGACATTGACGAAGCCTCGACGAACAATTGGGTGGTCGTCTGCGATCACGATACGAATCATCGAGAACCTTCTAGCGGCATGCTGATCTTAATGCGCGTGCCTTGATTGGGTGCTGAATGGATGGAGAACGTCCCTCCTGAAAGGCGCATACGCTCGGCCATCCCTGTCAAGCCCAGACCATTTGACGCATGGGCGCGATTGAATCCACATCCATCATCCCATATTTCCAGTTCAAAGCGATTTCCGCCGTGGCGGGAATAAACGCCAGCCTGTTTGGCTTTGGCGTGACGGCAAATATTGGTGATCGCCTCTTGAACCAGTCGGTATACATGAATCTCAAATTCCTTGTTGAGTTGGGGCCATTCAGATAGATCACAACTGAACTCGGTGTCCGCAATATGTCTCGCTTTTTCAAGAACGGCTTCAATAGCTTTGACACAACCCAGGCGATCGAGCACGTGCGGGTGCAACTGATGTGAGATATTGCGAGACTCCTCAATGGCGTGTAACACGTACTCAGGCAGTTCACCAATGGCATCCTTGGCTTCCGGCTGTTTTTGGAGAAAGCGAAGGAGGTCGGTTCTGATAGCCATCAACGTTTGACTGAGCCCGTCATGGAGTTCAATGGCGAGACGACGACGTTCACGTTCCCGTGAATCAATGAGCTCCTTGGAAAACGCATCCCGCACAGCCTGTAATCGTTTTCGGTTGAGGAACCTGTGTCGCCACCACAGTCCCAGTGTCGTGCCAATCAGAGAGACAAATATCAAGCGGAACCACCAAGTGCCCCAAAACGGTGGCAAAACGTGGATGGTCAGGGAACGACCCACGGAATCCCAAACACCGTCACTGTTGCTGGATACTACGTCTAGTTGATAGGTCCCGGCAGGCAGGTGAGGATAGCTGACAAATCTGCGATGAGACGGATCACTCCACTGGTTATCCAGGTGACGCAGGCGGTAGCGGAACTTATTCAAGGATGGGTTGGTAAAGTCCATGGCTGCGAATTCAACCGAGAACACCGAGTCTTTGTGACTCAAAGTGATGTCATCAATCTCGTTAAATGAAGTCGTGGATTGGTAGGGGAGTCCGGAAACGAGGAGTGATGTGAAGACGGTTTTCGGGGGGATCTCATTGCGACGAATGGTGGTGGGATCGAAATAGGTAAACCCTGAAACCCCTCCGAATAGCAGTTTCCCATTTGGTAACGAGGTATATGCGCCGGTGTTGAATTCATTGCTTTGCAGGCCGTCGGAAACGGTGTAGTGCAACATCTCCTTGGTATCCGTGTGCAGCCGTGTTAGGCCGCGATTAGTACTCATCCAAAGATACACACCGTCAGACAACAATCCATAAACCACATTGTTCGCTAGGCCATCGTAGGTGGTGAGCGATTCAAAGGTGTCACTGGATGGATGGAAAAGGTTTAGGCCCGCTCCGTACGTGCCAACCCAAATTCGGTCCTTATAGTCTTTCAGAACAGAGGTGACAATGGGACTGCTCAGACCGCGAGAAGCATCCAACACGTGAACCGTGCTACCGACCAGGTGAAACAGGCCCTGCCCTGCGCTACCGACCCATAAGGAGCCATCGTCGTCAGGCATGATGCAGCTGACCGAAGTCATATCACTTGTCACCTGTCGCACCTCGTTTTTTTCAGAGACAAGCCACAACCCAAATCCCAGCGTACCAGCCAGGACACCTTCCTTGGTAGCAAGGAGAGCGGAAATATGCGGGCGCAGGGCTTGTTCGCCGCGCTTGAGTGAGACGTCTTGGATGTCGGTGATTTCTATATGGTCGGAGTGGTCATGTGTGTCCATGCGGAGTAGCCCATTGCGCGAACCCACCCACAACACGTTGCTGGGATGCTCGAGCAGGCACCCGATATGGTCGTTGGGACATGGTCCGTCGTCGCATGGCCAAGCTAGATCGACAAAGTCGGATATGAGTGGGTCGTAAAGGTAGACGCCCTGGTTGGAACCGACCCAGAATCTCCCATCAGATCGGGGCGCAAAGCTGTAGGTGAGAGCTGTACGCATGGCGTCAATAGATGGCGTGATGGTTTTGAACGATTGTTTGAGATGCGTGACTTTGTGGATGCCACCCAGTACGGTGCCAATCCAGAGATTACCCGCGTGGTCATCCAGGAGCGCGACGACATTGTTGGAAAGAAGGCTATTGCTGTCTTGTGGGTTGTGTCGGGACGTGTTGTAGGAGACGCCATCGAATGCAGTGACACCGCCGGTTGTACCGATCCATAGCCTGCCGTTTGGCTCGCGTTCAAAGGCGTTCACGACCGGAGAAGGTAGGGGTGGGAGGACAACTTGGTTGAGCAGTTTACGCCATGTGTCGGCCTGATCTTGGGTAAGCGTGTGTATTTGGATGCCGTAAAACCAACGTGCATCCGGTGGTACGGCATTCCATGCAGCGGGGTCATGGCTCTCATCTGATACCACGTTCGCGACATAACTACCTTTTTCAAGCCGGATGACCTCTCGATGAACTCGATTCTTGAGAGACCCTCCAGCGTGTCGTCCCTGTCCCATCTCCCAAATACGGCGATGCCCGTTTTGGATCCATGCGGTATCCGCGCGTTGCCCCAGCCCCTCGCCAACGGCTGTCACCAACACGTCTGTTTCATGGTCGAGATAGAACAGCTCACTTGAGTGCTGGTGCTTTTGAACGATGGGTACTGACGCCACAAGTTGACCCTCGTTTGGATCTGCTGCAGCCTTGTCCGAATATTGTTGATAAGTAGGCCCCTCACCCCAACCCATGTATGACACAGGTATGTGATCTTTGAGCTGGGTCGCACCTCCGTTGGTCCCTATCCACACACTGCCATTTGGCTCCGTAAAGATTGTATTGATGGACGAGGCCGAGAGTTGATCTGGCAATTCCTGGGTTGCGGTCCATTCTTTTAGCTGTTGAGGGTGGTCCACCTCCCAGATGGTGATGCCCCAGTTTTGCGACCAAGGTGAGGTGGGCGGGGCTGCGTTGAATGATCCTGGGTGGTGGGAGTCGTCTGCATGCCACGTGATTTGATAAGAACCTGGATCAAGGCGAAGGACATCGGCTTGGACTCGGTTCTTGGCCGAACCGCCGGCGTGACGGGCGAGCTGTGGCTGCATGCTCCAGCGCAGGCTGGGTCCTGAGATCTCGCCCCAGTCAAAGCGGTCGTTGAGTGCCTCGCCCACACAGACCACCAACACATCCGTCGTTTTCGCGATCTCAAAAGAGGCCGTTTCATCAAGGCCCGTGCGCAAACCTATGATCGGTGGTTGTGCGGCGAGATCCATGGGTAGCGGCGCGTACTTCAGCGATAATGGATAGGGAATCCTACCAAGCCAGCTGGTGTGTGTGCGGTTGGGATCGAAGATGTGTAGGCCGGTGGTTGTTCCGATATAGAGGGTTCCATCGTCAGCCTCAGCGAGTGCGCGAACTGGGGCGGCACACACTAATGGCGCATTCCAATCGGAAGTAACTGAACGAAACTGATCCTCGGATTTGATTTTGCGGTATAGGCCCGCACTGGTTCCTGCCCAAACGGTTCCTTCGTGATCCACAAGTACCGCTGTGACTTGACTTTCCAAGTATCTCTCAAAGCGTTGGGTGCCACGGTCCAGACGGTTAATGCCGTTACGAGTGCCGATCCAAAGGTGGCCGTGATGATCTTCGTCCAGAGCAAAGATCCAGTCATTGGAAATAGAGTCTGGCACCTTGGGGTCGTGGGTGAAGATCTGGAATTGGTAACCGTCGTACTTATTGAGCCCGTTGGCAGTTCCAAACCAAAGGAACCCGAATCTGTCCTCCATGGCACAAAACACACTGCTCTGCGATAAGCCCTCGGCCAGGCCAATGCGTTCCATTCTTATGGGCGGTTTCTGCCCCCAACTGTGAGCCGCAGCCAAGATGATGCAAAGAGCGCGCATGCTCGAGCATATCTCGAATGGGATCGAAACCGCCATAAGCACAGGTACTCGGTGTGGCGAAGTACCCCGTCTTTTATGTTCAAGGCATCGAACAATCCAAAGGATCTGACAGGTTGATATACATCAGATCAAGCACGGTGATTATGCCGTCATCGTCGGGATCGCCGGGGTATAGGTCCCGCCATTCGGCGCCCAATTCCCACAGATCGTATTGATTGTTACAGCCGTCGCCGTTGATGTCTTCATAGCCGGAATTGATGGCGACGAGCACCACCGCTGTATCAGAAACCGTCAACATCGTTGCTGAATCCGTCACAGAGACTTCAAAAACAGTGGTCTCAACTGGGGGTGGATCCAGCAGGATGCCATAACCTACGGCGGTCATCGGTGTGGGAGGATCGGCATCCCAAGTGACCATGGCTGATCCATCCAGGCATCCAATATCCACACCAATCTGTGGTGGGTTCAGGCCTAAGGCTTGGGCCGATGGATTGGTGGTGGCCGAAAGGGTACCGCCAACTGTTAATAGGGCGCCATCAGTCATTGCAGAACCACATGTCCCCAACACGTTACAGGTATAAAGGCCTTCATCGGAGACATTCGCAGATGTGATAACCAGGGTAGCCGAGGTGGCTCCGATAAGGTCGATTCCGTCTTTACGCCATTGATATGTAAAGGGTCCGGGACCGGAGGGGACCACCGTAAATGTGGCATCCAGGCCAGAGCAGATCGACTGATTATCTGGATGCGAGAAAATTATCGGTGGCCCTTCCACTTCGAGCAGGGCAGGAAGCGTGGTGACTGAGCCACAACTATTTGTGATGCGGCATGCATAGAATCCTGCATCAGCAAAAGTGATGTCGCTGACGTGATAGGAAGCCATGGTTGCGCCCGGAATATCAGCGCCGCCAAAGGTCCATTGGAATCCCGTAGCCGTGCCAGTGGTTTCCACGATGGAGAATGTAACCGATCCACCTGTGCAGCGGAACTGTGAGGACGGGTGAGCACTGAATAGGGGTAGTGGCGTCACATCAAGGGTCGCTGCGGCGGACTCCACAGAACCACAACCATTGCTGACGACGCAGGTATAGGAACCGATGTCCGAAACAGAAACGTCGGTCAACATCAGCATGGCACTGGTTTCTCCGGCTATCTCGACCCCGTCCAGGCGCCATTGGAATGATTCGGCATTGCTCGCGGTAACCGAGAAACTGACCGTATCGCCTGCGCAAACAGACTGACTGATGGGTTGCCAATCAATGACGATCATTTGTGTCACGGTCACAGTGGCTGGAACGGAAACGGTCTCCAGACATCCATTTGAAACCACACAAGTGTAGTCGCCTGCATCGGCAACGGCAACGGGATCCAGGACCAGCGTACTACTATTGGCACTGGGTATCGGCGATCCATTTTTGTGCCATTGGTAAAGCACATCTCCACCATTGATTGCAGTCACCGAAAGCATGATGCCGTCGCCCACGCAGGCCGTCGTACTTTCGGACTGGGCTACAATCTCGGGTTCCAAACAAGGTGTCATGCGAGCTACGAAGGCATCCGTGGAACCGTTAGGTGTGACATCGTAGGCCATTGGGGTGGTCGGGAACGCGTTTGATGTAGTGCCGGTCAGGTAAAGATCGCCGGTATTATCAATGGCGATGCCTAAACCATCATCGCGACTTTCACCGCCCAAAAAGGAGCTGTACTCCAAAGCATCGCCTGTTTTGGATACTTTGCTGACGAACGCATCGGCCGACCCGTTGAATGTCACATCGAACGATCCTGCCCGTGTTGGGAATCCTGTGGATGTCGTCGTTCCAGTAATGCAAGCCCGTTCGTGCCAAAGTGTAATGTCTCGACCGGAATCCGAACTTTCACCGCCTAAGAAAGAGCTGAACACAAGATCGCTCCCCGTTTGATTTAATTTTGCAATGAACGAGTCGGTATATCCGCCGTTATAACTGGTATCAAAGGCACCCATTGTGGTGGGGAAGTCCATCGAACGGGTATCTCCAGTGATGTAGAGTTCACCGGCCGTGTCAACTGCGGCCGCACGAGCGACTTCATAACTCGTTCCACCAATGTATGTGGCATAAAGCAGATCGGTTCCTGTCTCACTGAGTTTCACGGCAAAAGCATCTCCCGATCCAGAGTTGGTACCGGAGTAGGCACCCATGGTGGCCGGGAAATCGGTGGAATAGGTCTCGCCCACCACATACACGTTCTCCAATTCATCGACGGCCAAACCATAAGCGCGTTCCGTTGACGATCCGCCGACGAAGGTAGAAAAGACGAGGCCTGTTCCGGCACTATTCAGGCGTACGGCGAATAGGTCTGCACTTCCATTATGGGTGGTGTCAAAACCGCTTGCTGGCATCGGGAAGTCGCTGGAGCTTGTGTATCCAATGACGATCGCCTCGCCTGATGATGTGCCAACGACGCCATGACCATCGTCATCCGTTGAACCGCCCAAGTAGGTGCTGTAATTTAGGGCTGACCCGGTGTTATTCAAGGACACGACAAAGGCATCCTTGGTCCCTGCAAGTGATGCTTGAAAGCAGCCACTGCTTACTGGGAAATCGGTGGACCAGGTGGTGCCCGTTATCCATGCGTTACCGCTACCATCGACAGATATATCTGCACCTTCGTCGGAACCGCTTCCGCCGACAAAGGTTGCATAGGTCAAAGCATCGCCCGAAGCCGGCATTTTTGCGACAAACACATCCTTGTCACCAGAAAAGGCCGTGCTGAAGGCGCCGACCGTGGTTGGAAATCCGGCCGACGAAGTAGTACCAGTGATGTAGACGTTGCCAGAGCTGTCCAGGTCTACCGCAACACCACTCTCCCCGCCAGAACCTCCTAAAAAGGTGGAAAAGATGAGGCTCGAGCCATCCGTACTGAACTGGGTTATGAAACCATCCGTGGCTCCATTATGGCTCGTGTCGTAGGCGCCAGGCGTGGAGGGAAATCCAACTCTGCAGGAACCCGAAATGGTTGGATTTCCAGAAGGTCCAAGCGCAATACACGCACTGCGGTCTTCGTCTGGGCCTCCCAAAAATGAGCCGTAGATAAGTGTGGAGCCGTCATCGTTCAATTTGACGATAAACCCATCTCCTTGACCGTTTATTGTTTGATCGTAAGCACCCATCGTGGACGGGAAGTCGCTGGAGTACGTCTCACCGGTGACATAGGCATTACCACCTGCATCAAGGGCTAAACCGGTGGCTAGATCAAAGGAGAATCCTCCAATCCAGGTGGCATAGATCAAGGCAGACCCCAAGGCATTAATTTTTGCCACGAAGACATCTTCATTGCCGTTATGGCTGGTGTCATAGGCACCTGGTGTCACAGGGAAGTCTGATGAAAGTGATTCACCGGTCACGAATACCTGTCCCGAGGTGTCGACAGCAAGACCGTTGAGCCATTCCTCGTCGCTGCCACCTAAGAAGGTGCCATAGATAAGAGAGGACAAGCTGGCGTTGAGCTTCAACACAAAACCGTCCTGATAGCCAGCAAAACTGACCTGCAAAGAGCCGACTGTTGCCGGGAAATCGGTTGATGTGGTGAATCCTCCCACATAGACGTTGCCGGCAACATCCTGAGCCAAACCGGTCGTGTATTCGCTTGCTGCACCTCCGACCAGGGTGGACTGTAGGAGGTCAGAACCCGTGTTGTTGATACGGCTGACAAAGACGTCGTATCCGCCATTGTGGGTCACATCGTAAGCCGATGGTGTTGTCGGGTAGTCTGAGGAATAGGTCTGTCCGGTTACAAGAATGTTACCGGTGGTTTCCAGGACGAGATCAGTTGCAAATTCTGTGGATGTCCCTCCTAGTAGGGTAGAGAAGTCAAGTGCTGTGCCGGTTGGATTGATTTTGCATAAAAAGGCATCCCCAAATGAGTCATTGGTCGTGTCATAGGCGCCCGGGGTGGTGGGAAAATCAGTTGACCCGGTGGCGCCGACAACGTAAACGTGACCCGTGGCATCGACCGCTAACCCGTATGCAAGGTCATTGTGCGTGCCACCCAAATAAGTGGCGTAGCCTAGGCTGCTTCCGTCAAAGGCTAGTTTGCAGACAAAGATGTCGTAATAACCGCCGTTCCAACTGGCGTCAAGTGCACCTGGCGTGGTGGGGAAATCAGCGGATGGGGTGCTTCCTGTGACGAAAATATGGCCACTACCGTCAATCGCCAGCGCTTCAACCGATTCTTCCAGATCGCCACCGGGCCCGCCAAGAAACGTGCTCCAAGAGAGTTGAGGGTCGACAATCAACGGAAATGAGGCATTGTATGAGTCACATTCGATGCCAATCGCACCATCATCCAAGATGAGATAATTGGCGCTCACCACCTGTTTTGTTCCATTGATGATCTGATATGCGTGCGGCTTGCCCAGAGTCATCTGGGCATCGTTGAGTTGTATTTCGAGGGCACCGTCCCGTCCGCTCCAAATGTCGCGAGCACCAGTCTCCAAGCGGATATCTTGCACCTTTGCCCCTGGAAGAATCTCCATCTCCAACCCGAGTTGGCTCATGGAACTGCGGTAAGTGATTGAGATCCCAGGCCATATGTCTTCATAAACCAGTGCTTCATACGCATCCACGTCGATTTGCCAATCGGAGGCGGGACCACGAAGAAAATTCAAATGTGTCTCTACGGGTTGACTTAGTTTGGGCTGCAATGTCTCATTGAAACCCATTCTTAGGACCGTCCCGATTTGATGATTATGATTGAGTGTTTTCGCTGCATTTTGGGCCGAATTGGGCGCGCCTACCTGGTTGGGGATGTACATGAAGGCACCTTCGCCAGTAAATAGCACTCGGCCCATTGGTGTTTGGGCAAAGGCGACGACGTCGTCGTTGTCGATCAGACGGGACCCGCTCTTCGCTGTAGCTTGATTGGAGACAAAGTAGCTCGGTGTGGTCTGGATTCTGGAAATGGGTGATTCTGTCTGACCTAGGACAGGAATGTGGGCCACCGCTAAGGTCAATAAGACGCGCAAGTTCATGTTGTGCTCCGTTCGGCGTGATGTGTTCGCTCAACTCATCAACCGAAATTCGGCGCTAAAAACGGACAAGGTTTTTAAATCTTTTTTTTGGCTTAGGTCCGTTATTTCTGCTTTGTATGAAGCATTTCCTGAGCTGCTTGCACGTTTTTTTGATCGGGAGACCCTGATGCAATCAGTGATTCCAGCAGGGACTTAGCCTCCTGAACTCGGCCCTGCTGCCACAGAATCCGAGCCCACAGCAGATGGCTGTTTTGAGTATTTTCATGGTCTGGTCCCAGGACTCGGGTCTTGGTTTGAAAGGTATCCTGAGCTAAGCGTTCCGCTTCGCCAAAATCACCTAATTGGAACAAGATAAACGCTAATTTGTGTTTGGCTGCCAGTGTAAATCGATGTTCAGTGCCGTGGACTTGTGTTCGCCGGGATAGCAATTTCTCGGTGGAAACTCTTGACGTCTTCAAGTGGCCTTTTTGTAACTGAGTGGCGGCCAGCTGCTCGAGCATTGTGAGCGTGATGGGTGCGTTTTCGCCGTATTTGGTTTCAGCAATCTCAAGTGATTGCAACAACAGTGCTTCGGATTGGTTGAGTTTGCCAGCATGGCGCAGCGTGTAACTGTAATTGATGACATGATTGAGGGTCGTCTCATGGTCAGTGCCAAGTGTGGTTGTGTAATTGGTCAACAAGTCAGACTCAATTTCAAGGGCGCGTTCATAATCTCCTTTGTCGGAAAGGATGGTTGCAAGATTGGCCATTTTTGTGAGCGTTTTAGGGTGGTTCGATCCTAACAACGTTTCTGATTCAGCCACGAGTTGCGACTGAATCTCAAGCGCGTCGTCGAATCTGCCTAGACCCCAAAATGCAGAAGCCTGCAGCGCCCGCCAGTCCGCGTCCGCCTGGGGATCTGAATTCAATTCGTCCGCAAAGGTTCTTCTTGCGTTCAGGATCGTATCTGCCGCTTCATCGTATCGACCTTCATACATCAGGACATTGGTCTGCACATTCGCCGATTTCATGCGCTGAATCCTGGTGACGTCGGGAAGCATTTCAACTTGGTCGAATAGGTCCATGGCGGCATTGAATTCGCCAAGCCGTGACAATACTTCAGCCTTCACCAATAACGCATCACACAAAGTGTCTTCAGAGAGATGACCTGCCAAAAGGTCTATGGCTTGATCAGTCCATTGAAGCGCTTTGTCGTAGTCACCCAAGCCAAAATAGGTTGCGCCTATGGTTTGGCAGATTTCCGCTCGATTAAGGGGTTGATCGGCAAAGCGTTCACTCAACTCGCGGTTGGCAAACTCCAGAACTTCTCTAACCTGGATATCACGTTGACCACCGCCCCATGGATCCGGTGCCTTGAGAACTTCTTTTAGGAATTCCTTGATGGCTACCGCGCGACCTTGCGCTTCGAGTGCCTCACTTTCTGCGATCAAAGCCAAGCTACGTGATTCGATTGCCTTTTGACGTTCAATCATCGCGATGATTGCGAACAGGCTGACGACGGTTAGCGAAACAATCAGGAAATACTGAATCTTGCGTCTGCGCGGCATTTCCAATAGTGATCGTATGGATTCTGTGGTGTCCCAAGCCGTTGGACGCAATTCAGGGTCTATATTTGTAAGTCGGTCAATGAGGCGCTGTAGATTTTTGTTCTTCAGCGTGAACGGCAGTTTTTCGCCTATAGCTGCCTGTTGTAAGAGATCTGCAACCGGACCCGACCGGTAGGGACTTTCGCCTGTAAACATCCATTGCAAAATGAGGCCCAAACTGTACATGTCACTGGACGTGTGTAGTTCCTCGCCGCGCGCCTGTTCGGGACTCATGTACATGGGCGTTCCCATTAATGAACCCACTTGCGTGAGGTGGTCGTCTTTCGTTGGCTTCGAGGTTGAGAGTAATTCATCGTCAGAGTACACGGAACGAGCCAAGCCGAAATCCAATACCTTGGCCACACCATCTGACGTGATCATGATGTTGTCCGGTTTGAGATCTCGATGGATGATGCGCCGTTCGTGGGCAAGATCCAGTGCGGCACTAATCTGCGCGCTCCATTCCAGGAGTCGCCGTTCGCTGGGCCCGGTCTTCAACATCTGACGCAGGGTCCGTCCGTCGATGAACTCCATGACCAACACATCAAATTCTTCGCCCTCGACAAACTCATAGACACGACAAACATGCGGATGTTCCAACTGGGAGAGTAAGCGCGCCTCGTTGCGAAAACGTATTCGCGATTCCCTCGCACGCCCATGTTTGTCGTGAATGACCTTGACGGCTACGGTTCGTTCCAATTTCTGGTCGATGGCCCTGTAGACTTCGCCCATTCCCCCAGCGCCCAACAACTCAACCATATTCAGATGGCCGAGCGTTTTGCCAATCAGGTTTTGCGGAGATTGCACATGAAACGGCAGTGCATGCGTGCGCTCTCCTCCAAATCGTTCCATGGGACCTACTCGCTCAAAGAACAAATCGGCTTCGGTTTCCTGCATCACGAATCGTTCCAAGGCGCGTCCCAAGTCAGCATCTCTTTGGAGTAGGTCTGCTAAATACGCTGCCGGATCGGGGCTGTCTTCGTACTCAGAAAAGACCCGTTCCAGAGCTTCAAACGAAGGATCCACCATTCAGTCCTTTTGACGCAATCGTTGGAACAACCAGTTTTTAGAAAAATGCCAATCCCGTTGTACCGTCTTTTCCGTAACGCCCAATATGCTGGCCATTTCGCTCATGGTCATGCCGGCAAAAACCTTCATCTCCACTATTTTTGCCTTGCGTACGTCGTGTTGCTCAAGTTCCTGCAGGACGCTGTCGACCCCCAGAATATCATCGAGAAGGACCGAGCCTCCAGAGTCATTTTCGTCGAGGGTTCTGAGCGACTCCTGGCCACCTCGCTTTATCGCCTGCTTCTGACGAGCCAGATCCACAAGAATATGCCGCATGATTTGACCGGCCAGGGCAAAGAACTGGAGTCGATTCTGAAAAACGAGTTCCTTGCCTTCCGCTAATCTGAGATACGCCTCGTTAATGAGTTCGGTGACCTGAATAGACTGAGGGCTCGATCTGTTTTTCGCAGATCGAGCCAGTATCTTAAGCTCACTGTGGACCAGAGAAAACATCTGGTCTCGAGCCGTACTGTCGCCCGCTTGCCACGCAGCCAGTAAATGGGTGATATCCGGCTGTACCATGCACGACATTGTACCACCGCAGGCTACCGAGGGCTTCGCCGGCTCATGTGGTAAGCATCGATGACCGATAATGGAGATCGGTGCTACCATCAAAAAAAGGTGCTCAGGTTTCCATGGAATTGATCGGCCAGACTTTTGGACATGTGAAGATACTCGAGATGATCGGTGAGGGGGGGATGGGCGACGTTTACCTGGGCGTTGACTTGACGCTGGATCGAAAGGTAGCGGTAAAAGTCGTTCGCGGCGAAACCAGGTTACGCCAAGTGTATCGAGACCGATTGGCAAATGAAGCCAAGATTCTGTCTCAATTGGAACATCCAAACATCTGTCGGATTTATGAGTTCATAGCGGGTGATGCCTTCGATCTTTTGGTGATGGAACTGATTCAAGGGCAAGACCTAATGAGATTTCTGGACACAAAGCCCAGCCTTCAGGTATGCCTGCAGATCGCGATTCAAATAGCTGAGGTCTTGGTAGTTACGCATGAACAGGACATTGTCCACCGTGATCTAAAGCCACAGAACATCATGGTTATGCCCAATCAAAGCATCAAGGTATTGGATTTTGGGATTGCCCGCGCCTTATCGGTCATCCCTGATACGAATGGCATCGAACAGCTCGAAGAAAGGCGGCCAGCCAGACCCGTGACGGGTGGAATTCTCACAAGGTATGGCTTGGTGATTGGCACGCCCATGTACATGAGCCCAGAACAAGCCATGGGTCAAGAAGTCTCGGCATCCAGTGATCTGTATTCGTTTGGGTTGGTGATGCAGTGGCTATTTACCGGCCAGTTACCTTACGGTGAATGTAACTCCCTGGAGTTAGTTGACAAGGTAACTCGAGGCGAGTCGCGTGAGGTCACAGGAATCGATAGCGAGTTAATGGTTCTAATCAACAGGCTGAAATCGCATTCGCCCGAACTGCGTCCCACGGCACGAGACGCTTTGATCCAATTAAAGTGGTTCGCCGAAAAACCAAAACGTCGTTTGAAGCGTATGGCGGTGGCCGGCTTTGTGGCTGTGTTGTTGTCAGGCACGATTCTTTCCACGGTGGGGTTTATCCGTGCGAGAAAAGCTGAGACAACAGCGTTGGCAGCGCGCAATCAGGCACAAGCAGTGAATCGGTTCCTTGAAGACATGTTGGCTGCCGCTGATCCCGAAAACAAGGGAATCGACGTTAAGGTGGTTGATGTTCTTGAAGATGCACGACAGCGTGTGGACCACGAATTCAAAGACAACCCCTTAGAGCAGGCCGCCGTGATGCACACGCTCGCCAAAACCTACTATGCGTTGGGAAATTATGAGGCGTCTCAAGACCTGGCTGAGCGATCACTTGAAGCCAGGTCTCGGCTGTTGGGCGAGACCCACGAGGACGTGATTGAGGCGAAGCTGACGTTGGTTGCAATCTTGAATGATGGGGGCAAGCTGGAAGAAGCGACGGACTTGAATAGCGATCTATTGCGATCGCTAAAGGGTGCGCACGGCGAGCGCGAGAAGGCCATGCTCAAAGCTCAAAAACTGAGCGCCTATATCAACATGAATCGCGGTGACTACCCACAGAGTGAGAAACAGTTTTTTGAAGTTCTGGCGCGATCCAAAGAACTCTTAGGGCTCAAAGACCGAGAAACACTGATCGCCATGAATGGGTATGCGGCCGTACTTTTGTATGAGGGTCGGTATCGTGAAGCCCAAACTGCGTTTCAAGACTATATTGATGTGAGCCGTGAAGTTATGGGTCCCGACCATTTGTTGACATTGACCGCAGAAATGAATTTGGCCTCGGTATTCATGTACCAACATCAAAACGCGGAAGCCGAATCGTTGTATCAAGATGTGCGTGAGCGCATGCGGAAGTACTTGGGCGAAAAACATCCCAAGACGATCATGGCTTATCAAAACATGGGCGCGCTTTATTTACGTCGCAATATGAATGCTCAAGCAGAACAGGTGCTCAGTGAGGCATTAGCGCTCGAGTTGGAGGTTTTTGGCGAGGAACACCCCACAACCCTCATGACGATGCAGAACTTGATTGCCGCAAACGTTGGATTGAACAGGTCCGATAAAGCCGAAAAACAGGCCCGGAAAGTGATTGCGATTCAGGAGCGGGTACTTGGCATCGACCATCCCACCACGCTCATTGCCAAAATCAATCTGGGAGAGGTCCTCCGGAACCAGGGCCGATATGAGGAGGGCGTGGACTGGTTGCAACAAGTGGTCAAGTTGGCAGAAAACAAATTGGGGTCAGATCATCCCAATACATTACAAGCACTGCTGGTATTGTGTTTCATGTACGAAGACATGCATCAATACGAAAAGGCGGTCGAAGTGGCACATAAGGTGTTATTGGGTCGGGCACGCGGGCTTGGTGAAAAACATGTTGATACGCTGCAAGCGGAATACTCGGTGGGTTGGAATTACTCCAAATTGCGCGATCACGAGCCTGCAATTAAGCACTTGCGGCGGGCGTATGAAGGCCGGCGAGAGGTGCTCGGTCCCAATGACAGCTCGGCTTTAGCCAGTCAGTCTCAACTTGCGTGGATTCTTCGCGACCATGGAGATTGGGCAGAATCTCGGGATCTGTATGCGGATATCGTTGAAAGGAAAGCCGCAAAATTGGACCGTTTAGACGCCGACCTTTTGGTGTCGTTGGATCAACTTGCCTACACCAAAATGCTGTTGAAAGAGGAAGGCACAGTGGAGATGTATCGCGACATATACAGCCGATCCCTGGAAGCATTTGGGCCTGAACACGAGAAAACGGAGTTGGCGGAATCACGGCTGGCTCGCGGCCTCAATGCATATGGCTTTGAAGAAGAGGCTGCGGTAATCAGGCGAAAACACATTCAACGAAGTAGGCAACAGCAGGGGCTCTCGACACATACCCTAACGTTGATGAACGATGCGGCCTGGGATTTTGCCAGTAGTGACCGTATCGAACTCGCGGCCGAAGCAGAAGCATTGTCCCGTGAAGCCTTAGACGGTGTGCTGAAGTTAGATGGGGATGATACCGTGTTACAGCGCAACCTGATGGACACGCTCGCATTGAGCCTCGAAAAACAAGGCCAAACCGAAGAGGCGATCAATTGGTATCGCAAAGCATACGCCATGGGGTGTAAGGAGTCGGGGGAAGCCTTGATCAGACTGGGTGTGAGTGGTATTTAGGGACAGCGAATTAAAAAAGGTTCTTGGCCAGGAGGATTGCGTGTTTTTCATCTGTTTGTTGGTTTTTCAAGATTCGGCGGCGAAGCAGAAAGTCGTGCAAATGATTGAAGCCTGCGGTGGAAGGGATAGTTTCTACGCGATGCGCGATGTTTCCTTTACCTATACCTATCTGAACACCGCGACCGGAGCACGAGACGTTTCCGAAGAACGGTATATCTTTGACGGCGAACGTTCTTATGCCGAGTTCAGCCACACTGAAAACGTCCTTCCTGACCTGAATGGAAAACTCGTGCAGGGATTTGATGGCCAACAAGCATGGGCCACGGTTAATGGACAGTTGGTTGACGACCCGAAAATGATGGGCATGACCATGTTCTTACGCAAGACGAATTATTATTGGTTCACGATGATGTTTAAGCTGGCCGACCCGGGTCTCATCTACACGGACAAAGGCGTGCGACAGGTGGAAGGGATAGCCTACGACATGGTTGAGATTGGCTTTGAACAAGGCGTGGGAAATGTACAGGACACCTACCTGCTATACATCAATCCGTACACCCATTTGGTGGATCAGTTTCTCTTTACGGTTCGTGATTTCGGCGTAGAGACACCCCTGTTGATGAAGGTGAACTACGTGTCTATAGATGGGCTTATGATCCCCACTGTCCGAAGATTCGTACAATCAGATTGGGATGGGACCATACAGGGTGATTCCTGGAATTTGGAAATCACCGAAAATGTGAAATTTAATCAGGGTCTCAATCCGAGTATGTTCATGGCGCCAGACACGCATTGAAACCCTTAAACCATTAGGACCGTAGTTCAACTGCATGAATCCTCTTACCCTACCCCAGACGCTCGCTCTTTTTCGTGAGGAGATGCATATTCACCTTCCTGAACTTGAAGCAGTGGATGCCGATCAATTGCCTGAAAGTGTGCGTGGCTTGCTCAGTCATGACATGGATATGACGGGTGTTCTGGAAGCCAGGCACAAAAGTGTGATTCACCTTGAAGTATTGCAAAAACAGGTACTTGATCGTGAAATGCGCCGTGAAGTCGTGTTGCGCACCGAGCGTGGCGAGGCGGCCGAGTATGGTGCTATTCGCATCTATCTCGAAGAGTTCCCGCCGAACGCTCAAAGCGAAATCGTCGACGGCGAGCGACCTTTGGGCACCATTATGAAGCAACATGCTGTGCGGTTTGTGAGTCGCCCTGTGGTCTTCTTTAAACTTCAGGCAGACGACTTACTGTCAAAACTGTTTACACAACCACTTGACGCGCCTCTGTTTGGCCGACTGAATCGGCTGTCTCATCGCACAGGGGGCGTGCTTGCCGATGTGGTTGAGATTCTTCCCTTGGAGTTCACGTGATTGATGTTGCCATTATTGGGGGCGGTCCCGCCGGCGCAACTGCAGCCTGTGCTCTGGCACAGCGCGGTCGCAGTGTGCTGATTCTGGAGAAAGATCATTTTCCCCGTTACCACATTGGCGAGTCCATGATTCCATTTTGTTATTTCCCGCTTGAAAGAATTGGTTTCATAGACAAACTAAAAACGTCCAGATTTCCCAAGAAGTACAGCGTGCAATTTGTGTCGGTGGAAGGTAAGGTCTCCAAACCATTCTATTTTTTCAAACATATGAACCACGATGCGTCGACTACCTGGCAAGTGGTTCGATCAGAGTTTGACGAATTGTTATTGCAGCATGCCGTGGAACAGGGTGCTCGGTTGGAGATAGGCGCCAAAGTGAAAGACTTCATCATGGATGGGGATCGAGTGGCAGGCGTCATCGCCGAAAAAGCGGACGGCACCTTGTTTGATGTGCCCGCGCGTGCTGTCATCGATGCCAGCGGCCGCAACGCGTTCAGTATTCGAAAATTTCAATGGCAGGAACGCGACCCTGAATTGCGAAAAGTCGTCATTTGGACATATTACGAAGGGGCCAAACGCGATGAAGGAATTGACGAAGCCGCGACTACGGTTGCCTACGTACCTGAGAAAGGCTGGTTTTGGTACATCCCTTTGCCAGACAACAAGGTATCGGTGGGCATTGTGGCTGAAAAAGACTACCTGTATCGGGATGGATCAGATCCAGAACAGGTTTTTGAGCGGGAGATCGAACAAAATCCCTGGGTGCAAGATCACCTCAGCTGCGGTCGGCGCTGTGCGCCTTACAGTGTCACGGCCGACTTTTCATACCGTTCACGGTACTGTTCCCGCGAAGGATTGCTGCTGACAGGCGATGCGTTTTCATTCTTGGACCCGGTTTTTTCGTCAGGGTTATTCCTGGCTTTCTGGGGCGGGGAAAAAGCTGCAATCGCACTGGATCGTGTTCTTTCTGGTGGAAACGATCCCGCAGATGTTTACACCCAGTATGCGACTGAACTCAGGGCAGGGCTGGAGGCCATGCGCAAGTTAGTCTATGCTTTCTACGACAGCGACTTTCATTTTGGCAAGTTGGTCAAGGCGCATCCTGACTTGGAAGGGGATCTCACCGATTGTTTGATAGGCAATGTGGAAAAAGATTTTGGTCCCTTGTTTCAAGCGATCAGTTCCATGGCCCGAATACCCGATTCCCTGAGTTATGGCACACCGCTTCTGACTTCCGGATAGGTGTAGGAGCGTGGGTTCCGTGAAACCATTCCACTACCGCAAACGCATCGAGTTCTTTGAAACCGATGCAGTAGGTATTGTTCATTTTTCTAACTATTTCCGCATTATGGAGATGGCCGAACATGCATGGTTTCGGTCCTTGGGCACGTCCGTCGTCCATCTGGGTGAAGACATGCACATTAGTTGGCCTCGAGTGAAAGCGGATTGCACGTTTTATGGACCGCTGAAGTTTGAGGATGAAGTGGATGTGGCCGTGTCCATGGCTGAAATGCGCCACAAGAGCATGGTGTTTCACCACACGCTGAAACGCGTCTCCGACGGTGTGGTTGTGGCTCAAGGTGAGATTGTGGTGGTTTGTGTTGAGATGACCCATGAGGGCATGAAATCCATGCCAATTCCAGATTTCATGAGAGCGCTGATACAAGATCGGGAGGATTCATGACGAATTCGTCAATCGGTTACACCTGGCTTATTTTTGCCCTTGTCACAGTCGTTTCCTGGGGGCTGTACGGTATTGCGCTGCACACAGGACAGATCGGCATGAACGATCCGGTCAATGGCCGCTACAAGGCATTTTTTGTCGTCGGCATCGCCTATTTTTTGACCGCCATGTTGGGATCGGCACTCGTGCTTTGGCTCAACGGTGCTCATTGGGACTTTCCTATGAAAGGCATGGTTTGGTCTCTTGTTGCCGGATTGGTCGGTTCTATTGGTGCCTTTTTCGTATTGTTGGCCTTTGGGGCTAAAGGATCACCTGCTGTGGTTATGTCCATCGTGTTTGCGGGGGCTCCGATTGTCAACGCGATTACGGCTATTTCTCTGCACCCGCCTGCTGGAGGCTGGACGTCGCTTCGATGGCAGTTCGTTTTGGGCATTCTCTTGGCGGCCGCTGGTGGCTGCCTGGTATCGTTATACAAGCCCAACCCCGCACCTCCACCTCAAGTGCAAAGTTCCAGTGAGTGAAGCGGTCCGGTCAGGCGAGGAGTTTCGCGGGTATCATGATCGAGCATTGCGTGAGCTGATCCGTACGGTTACTTCAAGCAACGAGTTTTACCGCGAGAAAATGCGCCAAGTTGACACAAAAACACGGGACTTGGACGGGCTTCTCAAGCAAATCCCTTTCACGATCAAAAGCGAACTAATTAACGACCAACGCACGAATCCGCCTTATGGCACCAATCTCACGTATCCCTTAGCTCACTACAACCGCTACCATCAAACGAGTGCGACGTCTGGAACGCCGATGCGGTGGCTGGATACGCCGCGGAGCTGGCAAGAAATCCTCAATCAATGGGAAACGCTCTTTCGGATTTGGGGCGTCAATCAGGATGACCGAGCTCTGTTCTGCTTTTCGTTTGGACCATTCCTGGGTTTCTGGTCGGCCTTTGAATCGGCTTCACACCTTGGGTGCCTGTGCCTGCCCGGTGGTGGTCTAGACACAGTCAGCCGCATTAAGATGATCGAAGACCATCGTGTCACAGTGATTTGTTGCACACCTACCTACGCGCTGCGAATGGGAAAACAGGCAGCTGCGTCGCGTGCGAACACCTCGTCGGTGAGGCGCATATTTGTGGCGGGTGAGCCCGGTGGGAGTACCGATGGGGTCCGCAAGCAACTTCAAACGCTTTGGTCCAAAGCCGTCATTGTGGATCATCACGGTATGACAGAGGTCGGTCCAGTTTCATACGCTTGGCCAAAAGACCCAAACTTTTTGCGAGTGATTGACACGGCATTTCTGGCAGAAGTTGTCGATCCTCAAACCGGTGAAGATGTAGCGATCGGGGAGAGAGGTGAATTGGTGTTGACGACTTTGAAACGTTCGGCCATGCCCCTCATCCGGTACCGAACTGGAGACCTGGTCGAACGCGCGGACGCGGAACCTGTTTCCGGCGTGTCATCGAGGCTGGCCCTTCGGGGTGGTATTTTGGGAAGGCTGGACGATATGGTGGTGATTCGTGGCGTCAATATATATCCATCGGCCATTGACGACATTGTCTGGTCTATCGACGGCATTGAAGAATACCGGGTGAAGCAGAGCCGTCAAAACGCGATGAATGAGTTGTCTTTAGAAATTGAAGTTCAGCCTCGACATGAGCCAAACCAGATCATTCATGATCTGGAACAGGCGTTCAGGTCGGCGTTCTCGATGCGCATTCCTGTGGTTTCTGTGCCTCAAGGAGTGCTGCCCCGGTTCGAACTGAAAGCTCGCAGGTGGGTCAAGCAATGATGCGTTCCATACGACATTATTGGCGTGCCTATCTCGCTCTGATGATTGCGACTGTTCTCACAACTGCGGTGCTCACAGGATCAGGGCTCGTGGGCGATGCCATGCGTCACAGTTTGACCAAACGGGCGCTGGACCGTTTGGGTCCAGTCACTGCATCCATGGTTAAGCCGGATTTCTTCCCGGTAGAAGTCGCGCTTCACTTACACCAGTCGGGACTGAACGTAGCGGGTGGCATTGTTGTTGATGGTTCGGTGAGAAGCGCACAGACAAGTGCTACTGCGGGTTCCGTTCGTTTGATGGGTCTGGAGCCCGGCGTGTTCCCAGACCTGGATCAAATGCTAGCTGAAGACAAAGGTGGGTTCATCGGTTTGGCTGCAGTCAATCAGACACTGGCACATGAGTTGGGCGTGGTCACCGGCAGTGAAATCATCGCTTCTGCAGCGTTTGTCGACGAAATTGCACAGGAGACCCTTTTTGGAGAACGTGATCTGGATAACCGTCTCAACTTTATGCGGCTAAGAGTCGCCGGAATTGTGGCAGATAGCGGATGGGGTGGCTTTGATCCACAAAACCCAGGCGGCGGCGGAAAATCCCTCTTTATAACACTCGAACGCCTTCAATCAGCCATTCATGCAAATGGGGTGTTGAACCTCGCATTGCTTTTGGGTGGACCCGCACGCGACATGGACAGAACGTTACTTGAGGTGATTCGACTGGAGGACCTAGGATTCTCGCAAACGGTGATAGGGCAGCAAACGCGTATCTATCACAAGGGTTTTCTAATCCCACCTATGGCTGAAGAAGCCTTGTCGCGCCATGCATCAAGTGCAGCGTTGGCTTATCTGGCCAACGAAATATCGTTCGGAGATAAAAGCGTTGCCTATGCTGCGACCGCAGCTGTGAGTTACGCGCCCAATGAATTGGACCCTCATGCACCCAGTGAATGGACTGCTGATGGAGCAGTGGTGAATCAATGGTTGGCAGATGCCTTAGGATTGCAAGTGGGCGACGCAGTGGAGGTCACTTATTTCGACCCTGAAAACCACGATTATGAAACCAAGGTAACGTCCCTGAAGATCATTGGTGTGGCGCCCATGGAGGGTCTGGCTAAGGATCGCGATCTCGCGCCACCTGTCAGTGGCATGTCCGATGCCGATGATATGCGTGCTTGGGATGCGCCATTTCCATTGGACCTGCGTCTCATCAATCGCGAAGATGAAGTCTATTGGGACGCATTTGGTGCAACTCCGAAATTGTTTGTCGGTTTGAACCTGGGGCAATCCCTTTGGGGTAGCCGATTTGGCAAATTGACCTCCGTCACTCTCGAGACTGAAACTGAGCTAAATACCCGTGATTTTGATTTGGGTGCGTTTGGTTTTCGTTCCAGTGACCTACATGGTGATGCTGCGCAAGTGGCGCAAGGAAATACCGACTTTGGTCAGCTGTTCACCGCGTTCAGTTTCTTTTTGGCCATTGCGTCCCTGATTTTGACAGCCATGTTCTTTCGTTTGGGCATGGAACAGCGAACGGTGGAAATAGGCGTTTTTCACGCCCTAGGATTTCCTCGGCGCCAGTTGATTTGGCGTTATCTAGGAGAAGTACTGCCCGTGGTGCTGTTAGGGGTTGGATCAGGCGCCTTGGTGGCAGGTTGGTACACCCAGTCCGTGATTCAATTAATGAAGAGGTACTGGTTTGTCGGATTTGACATGGGTTTTCTGGAACCCGTTTGGACGCCAGTAACGATTCTCGGCGGCGTGTTGATCACGCTACTGCTCTCTTTGGCGACGGTTTTGGTGAGTCTCGTACGCATGCTCAAGAAGACCCCGCTTGCATTGTTGGCCGGAAAAGAGGTTCAAAAGAACCCTGGAGGTTGGACTAGGTGGGGTTGGGTGCTGGTGGGCGCTGGTTTGGGCTTGGCAGGCTATGCAGTATCATCGGATACGCTCAATCCAGGTTGGTTTTTTGCCTCGGGCAGCTTGGTGTTGATCGGTGGATTGATGCTGTTAGGCTCCTTGCTGAAAGGACATCTCCAGCGCAAGCCCATCAAAGGTTGGGTGATGTTGGGCATACGCAGCGCAGGGCGTCAGCGTGGCCGATTCCTGATGGCTTCCAGCTTGGTAAGCTGTGCCGTGTTCATTCTTGTATCTGTCGGCTTGAACCGAAAAACAGAAGTCATCGAAACCTCAAGCCCCGATTCAGGGGCAGGTGGATTTACGGTGATGGCTACGACGGCACAACCCTACATCGGCGATATCAGTAAAGCTATTGACGCCGCAGAAGGCGTCAATACAAGAACTTTGGGTTTCAAAGTGGCCAAGGGTGAAGACGCCAGTTGCTTGAACCTCTATCAACCCTTACAGCCCAACTTAATAGCGCCTGTCCAATTGCCGGCGCTTCATGGAAGGTTCAATTTTAATGCCAAGATGGAATCCTCGGTGTCAGATCCGTGGATGCTGCTTGATAAGGTCTTTGAAGACGGTGCGATTCCCGCGATTGGTGATACCAATACAGTTATGTGGATCCTGCATTCCGGATTGGGACAGGACCTTACTATTCAAGCCGAGGACGGCAGCGAGCAGGTGCTTAGGTTTGTGGCGCTGGTGGGCCACAGCCTGTTTCAGAGCGATGTGATTATTTCCCAAACAGCCATGAATCACTATTTTCCCACACGCGCCAAACAGACTCTTTTCCTTATCGAGTCAGGGGACCCAGACGAGACCATCCGTCGTTTGGAAACTTCGTTTGGTGACTATGGTATGGATGCTCTGGCAACCAGCGATAGACTGGCAGAATTCCAAGCGATCGAAAATACCTACATGTCCATCTTCCTCAGTCTGGGTGGGCTAGGATTGCTACTTGGATCCCTGGGACTGGCGGTGGTGATGTATCGAAACGTGCAGGAACGACGGTCAGAGCTGGCTGCTATGCAATCCATGGGATTTTCGCATACGGCAATTATGAGGACCCTGCTCGTAGAAAACCTGATGATGGTCGTTTCCGGTCTCGGTTTGGGATTGGTATCGGCCCTTATCGCTGCTTATCCCGCAATCCAAATTCGAGGCACTTCAGGATTAGTGGTTCCTCTGGCCACTTGCACGTCTGTTCTGTTCATCGGGTTGATTGCCGGGTTCCTCGCGATCCGTAATGCGTTGAATTTCGACATCCTGGCTGCACTGAGAGGGGGCTGAGTATGTGTGGACGATTCACTGTGGTCTCACCGTCGGACGTCCTGTCGCACTTTCTTCAGGTACCGGTTCCATCTCTAGCACCGCGCTACAACATTGCACCTACACAGGACGTACTTGCCGTCGTGCATGACCCGGAACCCCAAGCTCGCGCACTGCGTTGGGGACTCATTCCCAGTTGGGCTAAAGACACCAAGCATGCAAGTAGAACCATTAATGCCCGCGGCGAGTCACTTTCCGAAAAACCATCCTTTCGCCAAGCCTTTAAGAAACGACGCTGTCTGATTCCAGCCAATGGATTCTATGAATGGGTAAGAAATGAAAAACGGCCCTTTCTGTTTCGCATGTCCGACTTTTCGCCCTTTGCCATGGCAGGTTTGTGGGAAGTATGGCGGTCCGAAAGCAGCGAGATCCACTCATGTACCATCATCACCACGCAGGCCAACGACGTTCTTAAACCTTATCACGATCGTATGCCTGTCATTCTGGATCCTGCTCAATGGGCAATATGGTTCAACCCCACTACCTCGACAGATGTGTTGCAGGCAATGATGGCACCTTACGACGCCCATGCCATGGACGCCTACGAAGTGAGTCGTTTGGTGAACTCAGTGAGCAATGACGTGCCTGAGTGTTTGGCACCAGTTTCAAAACAAGGCGAGCTTTTTGCTTAGATTGGTCTCACGAGCAAACAATCTAGGCTTTGCTCCGTTGAATGAAGGGAACGTGCTAAACTTCGCGGTCGCTTTTTGGGTTTCAGGAGGTTATTTGATGACAAGTACATTAATCGCATTGATGCTGTGGACTGCGCCGGCAGACAGCAATAATGTACAACTTCAATCATTCGAACGGGTTTGGCAAATCATCAATGAGAAACATTGGGATCTTGCAGGAACGGGTGTGGACTGGCAACAAGTGCACGAAACCTACCTCCCCAAGGCGATGAAGGCCAAGAACCGCACAGAAATGCGGGCGGTCATTCGAGACATGATCCATGAACTGGGTCAGACACATTTTGGCATTCTGGGTGCCGAACGATACGACAAACTGGATGAATTGAAACAGGGGCTTCCCTGGGGTTCAGGGGACCCTGGATTTGAGGTTCGTGCCGTAGAAGGACGGGTGTTTGTCGTCAAGAGTTGGGGCAATGTGCCGGTAGGTACCGAGCTTAAAACGATTAACAAGAAAGACCTTAAAGAGGCGGTGGCAACCACGGAAAAGGCATTTGAAGATGCACCGCAACGGGCACTGTATGTCAACATGACACTCAATGAACTGTTCAGTGGACCCGAAGGGGACACATTTGAATTGAGTGCGCGAAAGCCGGGAGCGGAAAGTGATGAGTTGCTGACGGTGGCCTGGCATGCACCACGGGGGCAGATTGAGCAGATGGGGAACTTACCCCCTGTTAGTTTCGAATACCGAACGGAAATCTTGGAGCAAAACATCGGTTATGTGGAATTCAACGTGTGGCTTATGCCCCTGGTGCAACACTTTGCGACATTTATGCCGACCCTGAAAGATACACAAGGACTGATCATTGATATTCGAGGTAACGGTGGTGGCGTTGGCTTTTTGGCCAATTCGTTGGCAGGTTATCTGGTGCAGGAGAAGGGCAAAAAACTAGGCACCATGAAGTCATTGGATAGCACGGTGAATTTCTTCATTGTGCCGCGCTTGGATCAACGCTATCAAAAACCAGTTGTGGTTTTGATCGACGGTGGAAGCGCCAGTACGAGCGAGATATTCGCGGCCGGTCTTCGCGACTTGGGACGGGCCAAGCTGATCGGTTCGCGATCTGCCGGTGCCGCATTGCCATCCGTGGTTGAGACCTTGCCCAACGGTGACCGGTTCCAGTACGCCATCGCGGATTATGTCAGCCTGGGTGGGTTGAAGATTGAAGGCACCGGTGTGGAACCCGACATCAACGCGCCACATACGTTAGCCAGTTTGGGTCAAGGCAAAGATGCAGCCATGGAGGCCGCCATAGAATGGATTGTGAAACAAGGAGTAGTGCAATGAAGAAAATGTTGATTCTGATGCTGGCTAGCACGTTGGTGTTTGCTGGCTCAGCGGAAGAGATCATGGACAAAGCGACAGCGGCAGTGCTGGGCAACAATGGGAACAAAGTTATTGATTCGTTGGTTTTTGAGGCGACCATGTCGGCCCCCAACGGGTTGAACGCTAAGATTATGGGCATTCAGGCCAAAGGCGGCAAGCTGTACGTGAAGACCAACATCAACATGGGCAGCCAAGAAATGGAACAGGTCCAAGGCTGTGATGGTGTTGATTGTTATGAGATGAACACCATGATGGGAGCACGCATGCTTGAGGGCGGCGAGAAGTCGCTGTTGCTATCGCAACATAACCTGGATGGCATGGCCGATTGGAGAAACACTTACACTTCAGCTGAATTGCTGGGTGAAGAGGACGTCAATGGGGAACCATGTTACAAAATTAAGTTAGTGATGGATGGCGATCAGCATTTGGTTCAATACGTCAGTAAAAAGGACTACCTCGTGAAACGAATCGACATCACGGTTACCTCCGTCATGGGCGAGATGGCTATGTCTACCTATCAGACCGAATATGCAGACTTCTCCGGGTATACGTTGCCCACGAAAGTCACCATGGAAGTGATGCAACAGCAAATGACTACCACCTTCACCAACTACGAATTCAACAGCAAGGTCGACGACGCCAAGTTCCAAATTCCGGAACAATTGAAAGTTGCCCAATAAGACGATCAATCGTGCACTCAGCGTAGCGCCCATGATGGCCTACACCGACCGTCACTTTCGACGGTTGGTGAGGTTCTATTCCCGGCGCACGCTGTTGTACACCGAAATGGTCGTGACAGGAACCATCCTTAATCACAAAGGTGAGACCTACTTGGATGACCTGCTGGGATTGGATGAGCTTGCGAATCCGGTTGCTGCGCAATTGGGTGGTGATGATCCTGCCGAATTGGCGGAGTGCGCCCAGATCTGCGAGCAATACGGCTACGACGAAATCAATCTGAATGTGGGTTGTCCCTCGCCGCGCGTGCAAAAAGGCCAGTTTGGCGTCTGTCTGATGGGTAATCCAAAACGCGTGGCGAATGCGATTCGTGCCATGAGTGCCGCCGTGCGGATTCCAGTGACTGTGAAACACCGCATTGGTTTTGACGATCAAGATAGCTACGTGTTTATGGCCGACTTTGTGAAGGCCTGCGAGGATGCGGGTGCTCAGACTTTCATCGTACATGCGCGCAAAGCATGGCTCAAAGGTCTGAATCCCGCGCAGAATCGCAGTGTACCACCGCTTCGATATGAGGAGGTCTATCGTCTCAAGCACGAAAATCCCCACCTCGAAGTGATCATTAACGGAGGCATTGAGTCGTTAGATCAAGCAGAAGCGCAGTTGGCACATGTGGACGGCGTGATGATTGGCCGGGCCGCGTATCACAACCCCGAGATGTTCGGTAACGCCGATTCCCGCTTTTTCAATGCCGCAGATCCAGAACCTATGACCGAGATGGAAACGCTGGCAAGAGTGGATAATTACTTGACGGACCAGGTTGAGAAAGGGGTACGACCAAGCGCCGTCCTTAAGCATTGCCTTGGGTTGTTTAAGGGGAGAAAGGGCTCGCGTTTATGGCGACAACACATATCGGCCAAGATTCAAGGAATAGAACCTGAACGCTCATTGGCTGAAATATATGGCACCAGTATCGGTGCTGAATCTGGGAGTTATTTATGAAAAGAGTAGTATTAGGGTTGGTTCTAGCCAGCACTTTAGTTTTGGCGGGGGATAACCCGCTGATGCAGCCGGAAAAGGCAAATGAGAAAGCACCTGACCAGTTTCAAGTGGAAATGGTCACCACCAAAGGGACGGTGGTCTTAGATGTTCATCGAGATTGGGCACCCCTGGGCGTGGACCGATTCTACAATCTTGTCAAAATTGGGTACTACAACGATGTAGCTTTCTTTCGTGTGATCAGCGGGTTCATGGCTCAGTTTGGCATGCACGGTGACCCAGGTGTGACCGCCGCTTGGAAAGCTGCCAAAATCATGGATGATCCTGTCACGCGTTCCAACACCCGTGGCATGGTGAGTTTTGCCAATGCCGGCAAGAACACAAGAACCACTCAGTTATTCATTAACTATGGCAATAACGGCAACTTGGACGGCATGGGTTTTGCCCCTTTCGCCGAAGTGAGCGAAGGTATGGAAGTCGTCGATGCCTTGTACAGCGGGTACGGCGAGGGAGCGCCACGTGGTCGTGGCCCCAGTCAAAGTCTGATCACTAAAGACGGCAACTCCTATCTGAAGGCAAGTTTCCCGAAATTGGATTACATCATCACCATGAGCATCAAACAGTAGATCTGTGGAAGATGCGGTGACTAGTCACCGCATCTTTGCTGTTTCTACGCTCATACGCTCTTTTCCCAAAAATAACGGGGATCGCAGCGCAGGTGTCGTTATTTCCGTCGGTTGGAAGGGGTGTTGCGATTCTTGACCATGGCGCTGCGTGCGACGTCTACCCGGAAGGGAAATTGTGATGACAAGTAATGCGGTGCGACTGACAAGTTAATACTGACGAGTTAATAAAGTCAAATCTGGGGTAGCAATAGACCACCCCGCCGCTGCGCGGCACCCCTCCGGAGGAGGGGAATTTTGAAGAAGTCCCATTCCAGATACTGTTTCGTGTTTTTTCGCCATCTGTAGTGACATGCAAACACCATAATCCCAAAACAAAGGCGCAGCCAGACGGGTGTCTTATTCCCCTCCTCCGGAGATAGTGTGGTTAAAGACAAGGGTTTTTTGAGTGTTTTTTCAACAGGCCTCCAAGATTTCTCCA
>JAGQSC010000053.1 GCA_020439745.1 Acidobacteriota bacterium
CGGCAGGGTGCGTTTCACCGCGCGACCTAAATGGTCGTAGGACCAGGAGGTGGTGCGGCCCAGCGCGTCGATCTGTGCCGTACGGTTGCCCTGCTCGTCGTAGGCGTACTGGGTGAGTTGGCCATGGGCATCAGTCACCTGAACCAGGCGACCCAGACCGTCATAACTGAAGTGGGTGGCAATACCCGCCTGATCGGTTTCCGTGATCTTGCGGTCCAAGGCGTCATAGGCCACGGACATGTCGCTGCCGTCATGGAAGACAGTACGCGTGCGGCGACTCTTGTCGTCGTATTCAAAGCTGGTGATGTGGCCCAGAGCATCGGTGAAGCTGAGCTGGTTGCCACGGGCATCGTAGCTGTAGCTGGAGGTCTGGAAGCGCGCATCGGTGACGCTAGTCCTGCGACCGGCGAGGTCATACCCATAGCTCGTGCGGTAACCGCGTGCATCGATGCTAGCTTCCACCTGGCCTGCCACATCGTATTCGGTGCGGGTGATGCTGCCATCGGCAGCGGTAGCTGCGGTGAGTCGGTTCAGTTCGTCGTAGCTGAACGACACCATGCGACCCGCCCGATCGGTGGCGGTGAGCTGGTTGCCGTCCTCATCGTAGGTGGTCACTTCCACACTGCCGTCCGGGTAACTGCTGCGCACCACCCGGCCAAAAGCGTCGTAGGTCATTTCACTGCGGCGACCGAGTGCGTCGATCTGGGCCGTCACCTGGCCGACTGCATCGTATTCGGTACGGGTCTCGTTACCGTAGGGATCGATCTCGCGGATGGCCCGGTCGTTGGCGTCGTATTCCGTGGTCCAGGTGAGGCTTACCTGCTGGCCCTGATCGTTGGTGCGCAGGGTGGTGCGGGTGAGCTGATTACCGTTGGCGTCGTAGCTGTAAGTGGTTTCAGTGCCTGCGGCATTGGTTTCACGCAGGATGTGACCTTTACGGTTCTGTTCCGTGACGGAGACATAACCCAAGGGGTCCGTGGTGGTGGTGACCAGATGGCCTGCCGTATTGGTTGTATAAGCCAAACCAGTTACGCTCCCATTGAGATCGGTAATGGTGAGTGGAAAACCGTACTGGTCGTAGCTGAACGACGTGGCATGGCCCGCCGGATCCGTGATGGAAAGTGTCTCATTACTGGCTGTGTAGCTGTAGCTGACGGTGTGGCCCAAGGGATCCGTCTCGCTGAGTATGTTGTCGCGGCTGTCATAGCTGCGGCTGGTGGTTGCCTCCAGCGGGGTACCGTAGGCGATGGTCTTGCTCAGTTCGCGATCGTCACTGTCGTAGGTGTAGGCAGTGGTGGCGCCACTGGGGTCTACCGTGGCCAGCACGTTGCCGCGATCGTCGTAAGTGTGCACCCACAGATTCCCGTGGCGGTCCGTAATCGTCTCCTGGCGAAAGCAGCCTAGCTCTTAGTCTTCGACTGTTATCTCGGACTTGTCATTAGGATAGTGGGAGGTACCGCTTTAAACCGGCTGGTTGCTGGTCGTCTGGACAGTCCATGTAGATTGCACAGCTGAAACGTGCCCTAGTGATCGCGACATAAAACTTCGCACGTGTCATATTTGCGAGGTTACATGTATTATCCCATATCCAGTTTTTCATCTGAGGGGTAGGGATGATTATGACTCGGTCGAACGTTTGACCTTTCGAAGCGCCCATATTCATTACGGGGTGCCCTGGGAAAGCGTACGAGCTCTTATCCAGCCTTAGCTGTATTGGCTTGTATTTGGAAAGATATTCAGCAAAATGTGCCGGTCCTACGATGAAGACACCGAGATGTTCAACATTGGGTCTGCACGGACCACATTCGCAGGAATAGTTACCAGCAAAAGTTGGGTACAGGCGGTTCGAATAGTCGCAGATTTCAGCGGAGTTTCGATGCGACTTCGAGAGGGTTGACTCATCAATTTCACAGTGAACTGAGGGGGGAGTCTTTTGTTCGATGAAATCGACAATCCTTCCATTCGCATATTTCTTGTGCTTTGAGGGACAGTGAGTCAAATAGGTTACTTGTCGAGGGTCACCAACCATCGTGAGTGATGACTTACATTTCAAAAGCAAATTGACTAATTCCAAATCATATCCAGCAAGGTCTTGTATCTCATCTATGAAAATATGGTCAAAAATGGCTTGTAGCCTATTTATGACGGACCCTCCTGAGTTTTTATCTGCAACACAGACAAACTGCGATATTTTGTCAGCGTAGATTTTCAAATCAGACGTAAAGTAGTAATGTAGCGGGTCTTTTTTGCCCCAGTATATGGGCTGTCCTTTGGAATTCTTAATAGGATTTCGGTGCTTATCCGTTTTCTGACCGGACTTACCCGGGTTCAAGTAGAATCCAATCCTTTGATCGTGGAGTGAATCTTCAACAACACTTTGGAACGGGCGAACACCATGATGGAGCAAAAACGAGAACCACGTTAGCACTGTGACGGTCGACGGAATGCATCCGATCTGTCTTATGATCTTCTTTCTGAGTTCTGCTTCGTTCACCAAAGTGTAAGTTATCAAAAGCACAGTTTCTCCAGTAATACTGAGTGCTTCATCAACGACTAAAGACGTCTTTCCCGATCCCGCCGCAGCGACAATAAGACGGTTACTCACGGCACCAGGCCACTGCTTCTTCGATATACTTAGGATATTTGATGCCCTTTTGTGCATCAAATACTGCAAGTGCTGATTGCACTTTGTTTTTTTGCATGTAGGTCGAAACTTCTTCTTGGCCTGGGTACATCTTTGCTGTAATCCCAAGGATTTCTCGTAGTATATCGAGTTGCTGTACGTTTGCATCCACGATTTGAGGCTCTAACGTCGGCAGACTGTCACGGTTATCTGCGAATACACGCATATATTTCATATTATCGTATTCTTTGAATTTTTCGATAACATTCTTTACATGGTTACCATCGTTATCCGTAATGATGCCCATCGGTTTGTGTAGTAGACGGCCAATTTCTAGGAATCGCTTAAAGGTCAATGCGACAGACATGACATCAATTCCATCTTGAATGGGAAGCCTGCCGGAAGTTGCGTCCATGTATGCTCGCTGGAAAACTAGTTCATCAGAGGGGCCCTCGACGAGCACTACGCGTTTGCAAAGCAGCATCCGTAATGTATCGAATCCTGGCAGCTTTCTGAAGAAATCTCTCGTCTGATTTTGCAAACTCGAGAACCGAATGGTTTTGCCGCGATGAAGCAAAATGAGGTCATCTATTCCCAACTTGTTTGCAACAAAGCTGCTATGGGTCGAAACAACAACTTGTTGAATGCCTGCTGTCTCAGTAAGAGCTGACAATAGCGTGTTGAGGTTTGCATGGGTCAAATGGCATTCGGGTTCTTCGAGAAGAATCACATTAGGCTTTTTGCCGGGGGCCCGCGCTAATGCAAGTTTGGTCTTGACTATGCTTTGCGTCCCTTTCCCAATTTGTTGAAACGGAATGTTGTCGAGGTAGGTGGATAGTATGGTTTCCCAGGCACTCTTGGTTGTGAGATTTGTAGAAACTGTTAGTTTGTTTTCTGGTACATCGGCCGCTTTCGAGATTTGGGCGTTGATCGCCTCAATTGATCCGCTTTGTATAAAGCTCTCTCGCATTTTTCGATATGCTTGAGCAAGTTTCACCCGTTCTGATTCTGACAAGTGGTCTCTAACGATTCGAGAAATGTAAATGTCCGCCCCGTTATGGAAACGTACAGCCGTTGTGTCAATAATAGCTGCCTTCATCGGGATAGAGCGGACACCAATAATGTCGCGTGCAAATGTCGTCCAGATGGATCTATAGTACTCAATGGGAAGCGTCGTGATCTCTCCTTCTCCGGTAATTAAGGCTTGGTATTCACTGGAGTAGTCGGTGTCGAATCCTACATGCAGGGCGATACCACGCGACTTAGTTTTATCCAAATTGCCGTTTCCTTCGAGGATTGCGGGCGCATCGTCCGAAAAGACAATTTCAATAGTAATTTCGGGCAAGTCTGTATTTTCTCCATTGTTTGTTCGCGCAAGGTAACCCTCCACAATTTCACTATTGAACATATATTGGTTAATCTCTGTCGAGACGAAGCGCCCATTGGTTGTGCCACTAAGGGCCATATTTATTGCTTCAATGATGGTCGATTTTCCTGCATCGTTGTCACCGACAATAATATTAGTACCCTCTGTTAATTCAAGATCAAACCTTCCTTTGAAACATCGGAAATTGACCACGTGAACTTCACGGATATGCATGAAACCATTCCTCCGGCGCGGTATGGCACATATTCAAATATCTTTGTTGTGCCAACCAGTTGCAACTGGGCAGGTGCACAAGCACGGGCATATTATTGGCCCATAGAAACCCTTTTTGTTTTCAGTGTATGTTTATCCAAATCGAAAAACAACTGAATTCGGCGCATTTTTCTAAAAGTTTCGCTTTCATGCGAAACCTGAGCTAGGGTTAGGTGACGATTTTGTACTCCCTAAAAGAAGTGACTTTTTGGGCTGTTGGCTATTTTCTTCGGCTGAGGTTCCATGCCAAGTTTTTTGCAGCAGCCTTATTCTCGGGATCTAATTCAAGAATATAGTTAAAGAGACTGATCCGGTCTTCATCATTTTCTTCGAATGCTGCGATTAATTCTATGTAGCGAACAATCTCTTTGGTTAAGGCCGTTTTGGATTGTTTGAGGCACTCCAGTCCTTTCTGTTTCTCGTTTTGAAACCAATATGACCAACCTAGATCAATGGTAGTTGAGATGTGATCTGGCACAAGTGCTAGCACTCGAGTACATAGCACTTCAAGAATATCGGGATCGCCAAAATTCTCGGAGGCGATCTTTCGTAGCTCCGAAACATTGGTCTCACTTTTGACAAGGTCAACTATCTTCAAATGGGTTTTTGGATCAAATGACCCAGACACCTCACTTATCAATTCCCTTAGTTTGCTCACTATATCTCCTGGCACTTTGCCTATGGAACGAAAGCTGTCGTTATCTCGATTTTTCCGCTTGCATATTCAAACCACCGTATGGTCACAACAACATCATCTCCTATACTAGAGCTTATTGGAAGCGTTGCTTCGAACGCTGACCCGTTGGAGTTAGGTTGGAAAATTGAAAAACGCGACATATTTCCGCCGCCATTGTAAACTCGTTTTACTGCATCTATGAGGGATGCTTTCTGGGATCCATAGTTGGGAGCTATTCTGTCCAAGTTGTGCTTGGGCACATTAACATGACTGTCTTTTACGTTAATTGAGCGGGATCCTGCTCCCGATCCAGAACCTGACGTCGAACCAGAGGCGTTTTCTGAAAGAGATACAATTGCTTGAGCCGAGGGAATCAAGACTGACCCTATGACCAGGTCTGCTCGTGCGACGGCTGCCGACGCAAACGCCGGCCCCGTTGCTGCTGCAAATGAACCGGATGGACCTATGAATCCACCTCCGATAAACGCTGTAAATACCCCAAGTGTGTTCAATGAAGCATAAAAACTATGTCTTGCCGCCTCTTCTGGAGTCGCTGCAGTAGCGGCTTTGATCACGTGATATGTTGCTTGTGCCGTATTTACGATTACTGAAGCGATTGCCAGAGCAATATATGCTTCCTTGAGGTTAAACATCCCACTAGGGTCAATTCCGTTAAGAGGATTCGCGTGCGTATACAGGTACTTATGTAACGACACCGGTTCGAATTGCATGCCCGGCCAGGTGTCCATGGTGTGGAAACGGCCGAGTGAGGGGTTGTAGTAGCGAGCGCGGAGGTAGTAGAAGCCCACATTGGGGTCGTACTGCTCACCCGTGTACAGGTAGTTGTTGGGGGTGGCGCCTGTGGAAGCCAACAGCTCGCCCCAGGCGTCGTAGGTATAGGTATCGGTGACCGTTTCCAGATGGTCGGTCAACGCAATCGTGGAGCCATGTCCGTCGTAGTGGTAGCTATAACGCGTACCGTCGCGGAACTGGCTCAGCAGATCATCGCCATGCACGTAGGTGACACTGGGCACGAAGCCCGCATCCAGCTCTTCCAGCACCTGGGCGTAGTCGCGGTTCTGGTCCACCAGGTAATGGGTGCGTAGCCCATCCACCTCGCTCCATGTGCGTATGCCATCGGCGTTATAGCCGTAAGCCACCAGCTTGCTGCCGTCATCGGCCCCCACCATGCGGTTCTCATAGTCGTAGGCGTAGTGGGTGGTAACCCCCGCCACCAGGGCGGTCAGGGTGTTGCCGTTCAGGTCGTAACTGTAGCTGTCGCCACCCCGCGTGAGGATGCGATCGTTATCGTCGTAGGTGGAGGTGACCACCCCGTTCACGTCTTCTTTGGTGAGCCGGTTGGCCACCGCGTCGTAGGTATAGGCGAAGAAGCTGGTCCCTGTGGTTGGATCCGCAATCTCCTCGCGGGTGAGGCGGTACAGGTCGTCGTAGGTGTAGTCCACCACACGACCGGTATGGTCGGTCACACTGAGCCGGTTCCCCGCCGGACCCAGGGTGTAGGTGAATGAGGCCAGCACCGTACCGGCACCGTCCTTGTGTTCCATATAGGTGAGCCGGTTCAGGTCGTCATACACGTAGAAGGTCTCGGTGCCGTTACCCATCTGCACCCGTTGCCGGTTACCCACCGCATCGTAGTCGTAGGTGGTGGCGGTGCCGTCGGGTGCGGTGACCACTTCCAGCCGATTGAGCGGGTCGTAGCTGTAGGTGGTCAGGCCGTTGGGTGTCTCCACCGCCGTGCGGTTACCCGCCTCGTCGTATTCATAGACCAGCCAGGTGCCATCGGGGTTCTCCTGATGGATGAGGCGGTCGGATAGGTCGTAGAAGAAGAAGGTGGTGCCATCGGCGGTCTGGGCATGGGTACGCAGACCCAATTCGTTATAGCCCATCTGCTGCTGACTGGCATCGGCATAGGTTTTGACGATGGGCCGCGACAGCACGTCATAACCGTAGTGGGTGGTGTTGCCATTGAAATCGGTCATGGCGGTCAGGTTCCCCACACCGTCGTAACTGAGCGTTTCGAACATGCCCAGCGGCAGGGTGCGTTTCACCGCGCGACCTAAATGGTCGTAGGACCAGGAGGTGGTGCGACCCAGCGCGTCGATCTGCGCCGTACGGTTGCCCTGCTCGTCGTAGGCGTACTGGGTGAGTTGGCCATGGGCATCAGTCACCTGGACCAGGCGACCCAGCCCGTCGTAGCTGAAGTGAGTGGCAATACCTGCCTGATCGGTTTCCGTGACCTTGCGGTCCAAGGCGTCATAGGCCACAGACATATCGCTTCCATCATGGAAGACAGTACGCGTGCGGCGACTCTTGTCGTCGTATTCAAAGCTGGTGATGTGGCCCAGGGCATCGGTGAAGCTGAGCTGGTTGCCACGGGCATCGTAGCTGTAGCTGGAGGTCTGGAAGCGTGCGTCGGTGACGCTGGTCCTGCGACCGGCGAGGTCATACCCATATTCTGTGCGGTAACCGCGGGCATCGATGCTGGCTTCCACCTGGCCTGCCACATCGTATTCGGTGCGGGTGATACTGCCATCGGCGGCGGTGGCTGCGGTGAGCCGGTTCAGTTCGTCGTAGCTGAATGACACCATACGGCCCGCCCGATCGGTGGCGGTGAGTTGGTTGCCGTCCTCATCGTAGGTGGTCACTTCCACACTGCCGTCCGGGTAACTGCTGCGCACCACTCGGCCAAAGGCGTCGTAGGTCATTTCACTGCGGCGACCCAGTGCGTCGATCTGGGCCGTCACCTGGCCTACCGCATCGTATTCGGTACGTGTCTCGTTGCCGTAGGGATCGAGCTCGCGGATGGCCCGGTCGTTGGCGTCGTATTCCGTGGTCCAGGTGAGGCTCACCTGCTGGCCCTGATCGTTGGTGCGGAGGGTGGTGCGGGTGAGTTGATTGCCGTTGGCGTCGTATGTATAGGTGGTTTCGGTGCCTGCGGCATCGGTTTCACGCAGGATGTGACCTTTACGGTTCTGTTCCGTGACGGAGACATAACCCAAGGGGTCCGTGGTGGTGGTCACCAGGTTCCCCGCCGCATTCACGGTGTAGACCGATTCGGTCACACCGCCCAAGGGATCGGTGATGGTGAGCGGGAACCCGTACTGATCGTAGGTGAACGAGGTGGTCTTGCCCGCAGGGTCGGTAATGGTGAGCGGTTCGTTGCTGGCGGTGTAGCTGTAGCTGACGGTGTGACCCAAGGGATCTGTCTCGCTGAGTATGTTGTCGCGGCTGTCATAGCTGCGGCTGGTGGTGGCCTCAAGCGGGGTGCCGTAGGCGATGGTCTTGCTCAGTTCGCGATCGTCACTGTCGTAGGTGTAGGCAGTGGTGGCGCCACTGGGGTCTACCGTGGCCAATACGTTACCGCGATCGTCGTAGGTGTGCGCCCACAGATTCCCGTGGCGGTCCGTAATTGTCTCCTGACGCCCGGCAATATCGTGGTTGTAACTGATGCGATTGCCATTGGCATCCACCTGGGCGATCAAGCGCCCGTCGGCATCGTATTCCATGCGGGCGGGCACCTCGCCGTTGGGCGTGGTGATGTCGATCAGTTGGTGGTTGCTGCCGTAGCTGTAGTGGGTGGTGTGACCCATGCGGTCGGTGAACGCGACCAGATCTCCGGCTGCGTCGTAGCTGTAGTGCAGCGAGTTGCCGGCAGGATCGGTGATGGTGGTGATGCGTTGCTCGTTATCGCGGGTCCAATAGATGCCGTCGCCACTGCTGTGCACGATGCCGGTGCTGTCGTAGGAGACATAGTTACCTTCACGGTCCTGAATGAAACGCAGGCCATCGTATTGCGAGATGCTGAAGGTGATGCCATCGGCCGTCACCAGCAGGTACTCGGAGGGGTCCCAGACTTCACCACTAAGCGTGAGCAGCTTGAAGTCGCCGGTGGCGGCGCGGGGATAGAGCCGGTTATCCTCGTTGAGGAACAACTGCGACGTGGTGCCAGGACGCGGCGCATAGCCCACGGTCACCTGTTCGGGTTGCTGGTAGTCCTGGCAATTTCCGTATAGCACCAGGTCGAACTGCTCGGTTTTGCCGCCGGGCAGGGTGACGCTTACGTAGTGATCGAACACGCCTTCCACGCAGTAGGTGGGTACAGGCAAAGGGAGTTGCAGCAAGTACTCGTTCAGTTCCCAGAATGAGCCCGGTTCCACGTTCTCCTGTACATCGATGGTGGCGAGGTCCCAGTTGTAACCGAAATCGCCCGGACAGGATTGACTGCTGTCATAGGTGCGGAAGATGTTGATGGGAATGCCGTGGAGTGGGATGGACAGGTCTTGGAAGGTGACTTCGAACTTGCCCACCTTCATGTTGCCGTCCACCAGGACGACCGTGAAATCGGAGGCCTGACGGTTGTTCACGTCCCAGGCGGTGAGCCTGATCTCATACAGTCCGTTCTTAAGCAGGGTGGGATCGAAGGTGGCCAAATCGGCCGCGGTCAATTGATCGGTCCCTTGGGTGAGCAAGGTCCAGCAGGCGGTATCGGCGTACTGGTACTCCAACACCCAGCGGTCCAGCAGATTGTCCTGCACGGTGCCGGTAACGGATACGGGTTGGGTAACCACCGAATCGATGACGGGGTCGATCAAATCCACCAAAGGCGGATCGGTATCGGCTGCATCGCGCACCCGCAGGGTCAATTCGTCCGTGCTGGTGAGGCCTGCCGTATCGGTGGCGGTAGCCAGCGCGCGGAACACGCCAGGGGTGGCGGAACTGAACACGGCTTGCTGGTTGCCATCCAGAGGCAGGGGTACACCATCGATGGTGAGCGAGAGGCTGGCAATACCCTGGTTGTCGCTGGCGGTGACGGTGAGTGTAGATGGCTGGCTGGGGTCCATGAGTGTGAGTGTGGCGTCCAGTTGCATCTGGGGCGGTGTGATGTCGCCAGGATCGGTGACCACCAGCGTGTAGGATTGGCTGTCGCTGGCGTCCATGGCGTCGGCCACCTGCACGGTGACGGGGTAGGAACCCACGGCATCGGGCAGCCAGGTGATTTCACCGCTCGAAGGTTGGATGACCATGCCGATGGGTGCCTGGGTGAGTGTGAAGCTGAGTGGGTAGCCGTCGGGATCGGTGACCGCCACATCGTAGCTGTAGGGGACTCCGACTAAGCCGGTATCGATGGGTGTGGACGTGATGACGGGTGCCGTGTTGGATCTGTAGGGAACCAAAACCGTGAAGCCCTGGCGGTCCTGACCACCGGCAGTGTCGGTGGCGGTAGCGATAACTGGGTAAGCGCCCGGAGCGGGTGCCGTCCAGTTCACCTGTCCGTTCGTCGCGTTGATGGTCATGCCGGGTGGGGCAAGGTCCAGACCATAGGTGATGGTTTGTGCATCCACGTCGGTGGCATTCACGTCATAGAAATAGGCTTGGCCGGTGATCGCCTTGATGACGGGTGTGCTTGTGATAGTGGGCGGTGTGTTGATCCATTCCAGCACTTCCAGCACGTAGTCTTGAACAGTGATGAACTCACCATCGGTCACTTCAATATGGAGTGGGTAAAGCCCCACATCGTCGAGTTGGGTGGGCCAGGTGAGGTAGCGACCGGAAGCGACGAAATTCATGCCGTCGGGTAACCCTGTAACCGTGGTGGTAGTAGGCGTGTCGTCGGTAACCGTGATTTGGTAGAGGTAGTTGCTACCCGCCACCACGGTAAGCGGGGGCGTGGAGGTGATGACGGGTGGTTGGTTCACGCCTAGTGTGCTTAAGCGGAACGACTGGGTGTCGAATCCCTTGTAATCGTCCACCACTTTGACAGTGAAGTTGTGGTTCTGTCCGATCTGATTGGAAGCGGGTGACCAACTGATCAGTCCAGTGAGTGGATCTATGCTGGCTCCGGTTGGACGTTGGGTCAGTGAGTAAGTAAGCGGGTCGCCATCCAAGTCATCGGCAGTGACCTGATAGGTGAAGGTGCTCTGGTAACGCACGATGTGCCGATCGGGTGGGGCCGCCGAGGTGATGACCGGTGGATGGTTGGGTCGGTAGTCCACATGGAGCATGAAGCTCTGAGTACTAGCGGCACCCAGGGGATCGTAGGCGGCGATGGTCACGCGCCGATTACCCACGCTTTCGAAAGTGGGGTTCCAGTCAATCAGTCCAGATTGAGTGTCAATGGTCATACCCAAGGGTGCGGTGAGCAAGGCATAGGACACCGCTTGTGATTCGGGGTCTATGGCGATGGCCTGGTATTGGTAGGGCGCGTCTTCCGTGGCGTTCACCACAGGCGTGGAGGTGAAAACGGGTGCGAGGTTACCGGGTACGTAATCTAGTTCTACGTCTACCCAGGCACCGGGCGGCAGCGAAACGGGCACGATGGTGGAGCCGAGCTGGGTGCCGGAGCAGCCACCTGAGTAGAAGGTGACGGTCACACCGGCGGGCGCATTCACGGCGCCGCCATTACCGATGCGGGCTTTCAGATTCACGGATGTGGGGCAGTTCTGGTGGTCCAGGCGCAGGTAGGAGGCGGTCAGATCGGCGGCTGCATTCAAGCCGTATTGCGTGGGCAGTGGTGAGTTGACGCGGAAATGGTTGAATTCGGGCACCAACCAGTTGGGCTCCGGAATGCGCGGAATGCTGCCATCATCGTTGATGTTGGTGACGCTGTAGGCATGTTGGTTCATCAGGCTACGCGCCGCACCCCAACGCCGTTCGGCATCTTCAAAAACGGTGACGCCAGTGCGGGTGAAGTTCGCTTCGTTGGCGAAGCCCAGTGCTGAGTTGGAGATAGCGATGATCTCGGCAGACCCGTCGCGGTCAAGATCCGCAACCACAGGCGATTCAGCCAGCGTGGCTGAAGGGTTAGGGAACTCGAATTGGACGGCGCCCGTAGCGCCATCGTAAATGCGAATGAGGGTCTGGTCGCTGTAAATGAGTTCGATATCGCCATCACCGTCCAAGTCAAAGGCGGTGGGCGAGGTGATGCCGGACGAGGTTTCGTAGACCGGAGTGGTCCATACGATCTGACCATTTGCGTCGTAGACAGCCAAGACCTGGTCGTCGGCCACGATGATCTCGGGCACATCGTCGCCGTTGACGTCAGCTACTACAGGAGGACTGCCTGAGTATTTGAACGATTCGGGTGCCAGTGAGCGGCCGAATGGGATGGGTCCCCATTTGAGGGTGCCATCGTGTTCCTGCATCAGGAATGAGCCTGCCGAGGTGGTGACGATTTCGGGAAACGCATCCGCATCGAAATTACCGACGGCCGAGAATCCATTTTCGTCGCGGTGGGAACCGGTTTGATAGACGAGGGTGCCGTCCATGCGCATGGCGCGTCGGCCCAGTACCAATTCCTGGGTGCCGTCCAGGTTCAAATCGGCGCTGATGGGAATGCCCACATTCAGTGAGTTTCCGGTATAGGCAATGCTTGAGATGCGTTGGCCGTTGGCACCGTTGTAGATGAAACCGTTGGTCACCAGTTCCACTTGACCATCGCCATCCAGATCGGCGATTAGAGGGGCTCCGCCCAAGCTGGGCGACGACCCACCGAAGCGGAACTTCTCGGTGCCGTCGTGCTCAATCACGACCCAGTTAATCAGGCCACCACGTTTTGACATGGTGACGATTTCCGGGAACCCGTCGCCATCCACATCACCGATGGCGGGCGTGGTGCAGGACATTACGTCTATCTGGTCCATCACCAGCTTCAGTTCGCCGGTATCGCCGCTTAGGATAAAGAGGTAGCCGGTGCTGCCACAGTTTTCAAGTATCTCCTGGGCTGCAACCACCACCACATCCGGGATATCGAATTCATTAATCACGCCATCGCTATTGTCGTCCGTTATATTGGCGACCAGCGGCGTCACGATGATCTCGTCGTACTCTGGGTACTCGAGTGATCCAGACCAAGCCCATTTGACCACTGGATCCAAGGACCTGGGCTGGGCGGGTGTGGCGCGGTTCTGACCGCTGTGGCGCAAATTGTTACTTTCGTTGGGTTCGCTGTAGGCTTGGGTGCTGTCCACCCATACTGTGATCGGTGCATCGCGGAAACTGACCGGACCATCCACAAAGATGTCCCAAGCGACCTGCTCGCCAGCGATGATACCTGGGAACTGGTAGGTAAGGAATAGTGTATCCCCTGCGTCGTACTGATGATTCAGGTTGATGTCTTCAAATACCGTGAGTTCCAGCGGCTGATCGGCATCTGTATCGCCTTGATTGGCAAGCACCACGTGTAGCGTACCCGCTGCATAAAGACCTTGGGCGTCGGCCACCACATTGTCTGCATTCACGTCCAAAACCACCAGGTCCGTACCTGATACCTGCATGGCGGCCTGAGGTAGGGATTGGAAGATTGAATGGGTTGGATCGTGTTTGGTTTTGGGTGTGGCGTCGCACAGCACATCACGGGTGGACGATTGGTTATTGCTGATCTTGGCATCGTCGTAGGAAAGGGTGGGTGCATTGGCTTCCACCACCACGCACAGGTCAAGCAGGTCCTGGTCACCAACAGTGAGCGTGAACGATTGTTGGGTTTGATGCGAGGGATCGTTTGCCTGAATGGCCACCGAGTGAGCACCGGAAACCGTGCCTGGCCATGTCAGAAGTCCGGTGGTGGGATCAATGGCCATGCCCGAAGGTGCGGTGACCAGAACATAAGTCAACGGATCCCCTTCGGGGTCGATTGCCAAAGCTTGATAGCTGTACGTCTCTCCTGGCAACGCATAGAAAGTAGGTGTGGACACGAATACAGGTGGGCGGTTGTCTGTGACGGATAGGTTAAAGTCTTGCGTGTCGGAGGCACCATAGGGATCGACTACGCGTACAGTGATTGGGTGGTCACCCAGTTCCAGGTTGCCAGGCACCCAGTCCATCTGGCCAGTTGCATTAAGGCTCATGGTGGTTGGGCCCTGGATTAACTCGAAGGTGAGTGGATCGCCATCGGCATCATTGGCTTCAACCTGGTACTGCCAGAGCACGTGGGGGTATGCATTGGTTGTTGGTGTGGAGGTAATGATGGGTGGGTTATTCAGGCGTTGATTCACGGTCACGTCATAGCGGATGAGGGTTTGGCCGCAATTGGCGGAAAATGCAACTAATGTGATTTGGTGATTGCCTAGCTGCGCGATGGTGGGATCCCAGGTTAAGGCGCCAGTCACTTCGTCAAGAACGACGCCATTCGGTGCCTTTAACAACGCAAATCCGGCGGGGTCTGTATAGGGATTGATCGCAGTGTGGAAGAAGGAGTCGGTATCCAACAGGGTGAACGATTCGTCGGCGGGTCCAACAGCTGCAGGCGGTATCACCATCAGATGGTTCAGGGTGGGCGAATCGCCTGAAGGGCTGCGTTGGAATAGCACATGGACATATAGGTAACGCCCCGGCGGAAGCGTGTGGTCCGCGTCACTGTCGATGGGACGAGCAACTGGTATTGATGCATCGTCCGTTGTGGCTGCGCGCACTTCGAGGATAGCGTCCGTGGGGACATCTGCGCTCCAAGCCAGGCGCGACCAATTGTGGCCCGAAGTGCCACTATCCAATAGGTACGTGAGCGAACCGCGTTGGGGGGTGCCAGGAATGGTGATGCCGGTGGCATCCTCTTTTTGTTGGAAGCCGGCGATGTTGCCGGACCGATAGGTCATTTCGCCAATGGGTGTGACACCGTCGGCGCCGAGTGGTCCGCCGTCGCGATCTACATGTGCAATTTGGATACCGGTAAGAACTATCAGGTTGCCGTTTCGATCTGAAAAGAATGAGTCTGGATTGCCGAACCAGGGCACATCGCCCAAGTACGTGCCATCAGGCAGCAGGTGTGAGATGGACTGGGGTGAAATGTTCACACCCACCCAGATGTGCCCGCGGTCGTCAACCGTGATGTAAGTGCCCCGACGGGGAAGTGTGAGTGTCTCTATGAGTTGGCCTGCGCTATCAAAATGATAGAGGTTGGTGTTGTTTCGATCGGTCGCCCAAGCAGTTCCGTCGGGTGCCTTGGCTAGGAATTGAATGGTGGTGCCTAGTTGGATCGCGGAGGTGTTGAGCGGCAACTGCATATCCCAGAACATGGCAGATCCGAACTGATTAGATGCCCACATGGTTTGATTGTCGTGGATGAAGCCGGGATTATTGCCAAGGCCGGTGCTGTCAATTTCTTCGCGGATCAGTGCATAGGTATTTGCATCGAAAACGTAGTATCGATTACTACGCAGCCATAAGCCGTCAAATTGATCCAAGGCGACAAACCTGGGCGCACTGGTTGCGGGCGTATTGACAAAGCGGGTAATGCATTCGTCGTCCGAGAGTGCTCCGCTCCAGGGCAGCACATCGTTGTAGCCCATGGAGGTATCAATGACGCCGTTGCCGTTGCGGTCCTCGCATTCGCACATTTCGGGTGCAGCGATATGAGCCAATCCCGAAGGCGTGAACACGTGAGCACCGCCGTAGCCATCGGCCACCGCGTGATAGGGCGCAGCATTCACACCGTCCAGATTGGTGCGATAAGCGGCCATGATCTGACCGGTGGCGCTGTCTACTTTCGCGGTGCGCTGATTTGAGTTCAGCGCGATCCAGGCAAAGGGTGTGTGGCCAAATGGGTCTGCGATTTGTTGATTGGCTGTGATGTTGATGGCGGCTAGATTTTCATCGAAATCGAGGGCGAAATCGAAATCGAGCAGGTTGGTCTGGTCGTCGGACCCTCCTCGACCGTCAGAGACGAACACGTTGAAAGAAGCACCACAGATGACGGTTTCTTCGATTGGCCAGGTGATTAAGCCCGTTTGTACGTCGATGGACATGCCGGTCGGCGCATCGGTGAGGCTGTAGCTGAGCAGATCACCGTCGGCATCGGTGGCCGTGACTTGGTAGACATAGTTCCCGCTCCAATCGGCAGAGTTAGGGGCGGATGATGTGATGATCGGCGGGTGATTGGGTGCCAAAACACTGAGCGTGAAGCTCTGGGAATCGGTGCCGCCTTTCTGATCATCGACGAGGATGGAAATGGTGTGGTTGCCTTCGTCGGCTTCGGCGGGGTTCCAGGTGATGAGACCCGATGCCGGGTCGATGATCATGCCGGCAGCCGCAGTGGTGAGGGTGAAGACAAGCGTATCGCCATCGCCGTCCGTGGCATCTACGTCATAAGCGTAGGGTTCCGTGGCATTCACGTTGGTGACAGGGGAAGAAGTGATGACGGGCGCCTGGTTGGGGGCAGGACCCACGGTGAGTGTGAAATTCTGCGAGTCGGTGCCGCCGTTCTGGTCATCGACGAGGATGGCAACAACGTGGTTACCCTCATCGGCTTCAGCCGGGTTCCATGTGATCAAGCCGGATGCGGGGTCAATGGTCATGCCAGCAGGCGCGGTTGTGAGGCTGAATACCAGCGTATCGCCATCGCCGTCCGTAGCATCTACGTCATAAGCGTAGGGTTCTGTGGCGTTGACGCTGGTGACAGGTGAAGAAGTGATCACCGGTGCCTGGTTGGGAGCCGGACCTACGGTGAGCGTGAAACTTTGGTTGTCGGTGCCGCCGTTCTGGTCATCGACGAGGATGGCAACAACGTGGTTGCCTTCATCGGCTTCAGCAGGGTTCCAGGTGATTAGGCCCGTTGCTGGATCGATGTTCATGCCGGCAGGTGCGGTTGTGAGGCTGAAGACAAGCGTGTCGCCATCGCCGTCCGTGGCGTCTACGGCATAGGCGTAGGGCTCCGTGGCATTCACGCTGGTAACCGGCGAGGAAGTGATGATTGGTGCCTGGTTGGGAGCCGGACCTACGGTGAGCGTGAAACTTTGGGTGTCCGTTCCGCCGTTCTGGTCATCGACGAGGATGGCAACAGCGTGGTTACCTTCATCTGCTTCAGCCGGATTCCAGTTGATGAGGCCTATCGCCGGGTCGATGGACATACCGACAGGTGCGGTAGTGAGGCTGAATACGAGCGTGTCGCCATCGCCGTCTGTGGCTTCCACGTCATAGGCGTAGGGCTCGGTTGCATTCACGCTGGTAACGGGTGATGACGTGATAACCGGTACCTGGTTGGGAACTGGACCCACGGTGAGCGTGAAGCTCTGGGTGTCGGTGCCGCCGTTCTGGTCGTCGACGAGGATGGAAATGGCGTGGTTGCCTTCATCGGATTCAGCCGGATTCCAGGTGACCAATCCGGATAAGGGGTCAATAGTCATACCGACGGGCGCTGTGGTGAGGCTGAAAACGAGGGTATCACCGTCCCCGTCTGTGGCTTCCACGTCATAGGCGTAGGGCTCGGTTGCATTCACGCTGGTAACAGGGGAGGAAGTTATGACCGGTGCCTGGTTGGCTTGATCAACCTGAATGGAAAACGACTGACTGACGGTCGTGCAGCCAGAACTGGCGTGCCATTGCACCTGGTGGGTGCCCGGCATTGGGGAAGGCCAATTCAAGTTGCCAGATGAGCTGATGGTGAGACCCATGGGCCCTGAATCCAAAACGAAAGTCCAATTGCGCTGCCAGGGATCGATAACCGCTAAGGTGGTCTGAAAGGGAACGCCTTCGAGCTGAACCGCATAGGTCAGTGTTTCGGGTTGAGCCGGATCAGGGTCGAGTACCGTTTCGGCTTGACCCGAACAATCGAGGTAGGAACTGGGGGTTGGCGAGCTGTTGCTTTGGTCATCAACGGCCGCACAGCCTTGAAGCTGAATGCTGTTGCCGGCAAAGACATCGGAAGTCAGTTGTATGGCACCTTGTTTTGCATGCAGCAATACGTCGCTCAGCGGCGCTGCCAGCTCGACTGCCTTAGGATGGTACTGAACGTAACTGGTGAGGGCCTGGTGTTTGGTGACAACGGTATTTGATTGGGATTGGCCATGAAAGGAACTGTCCAGTAGGCTGCTGTCGCGCATCACGGTGTCTGTCAATACCAAGTCTCCAGAAAGTGCTGACACCAACACGTGTGCACCCTTTTCGGAAGATCGCACGTCAATCAGTGCTTTTTGTGGCAAATCCACCACAATGGGTGCTTGCATGCCAATTTTTGCCGAACCCTCGTTACCAAGTGTGCTCTGAATGCGCGAGGCAAAAAGCCAGCCGTTCCCGTTGATGCCAATGAAATCGGCGACAGTCAGTGCGGGACCAATCAGCTCAAAGGAAACGGATTCAACAGCTCCGCCGGCTGATCCTTGGACATCCAACTTCACGCCCACATCCCAACCACGTTCTGGATTGGTGTTGGTGGCGCCACCCAGATTCACCGCGTTGGCTTTTGCTTCGAAGTCTGTGATGTGACCCGAGAGATCGTTCACGGAAAGCAGCGGTGCCAACGATTCGTTGGCAAGGTTACAGTAAAACGCCAGCATGTCGCCCTCGCCCGGGGGGATGGACACATCAAAACGGATGGCGTTTGTCGCGGTTTGGGTGAGTTTCAGCGTAACTGTGACGATGTCACTATTTGAAATGCTGGTGTTGTAACTGAACTCGGCCTGGGTCAGTCCTTCCGATGAGAGATGGCCGTTGCCATTCAGATTGAGATTGTTGCCTGCTTCAAGGCGAATATCGGCAGCTTGTGAGTAGGCACCATCCAACCAGATCCCTCTGAGTCGGGTGTTGAAGTCTGACGTAAACGGGTTTTCCGCCCCGTTGATGGTGATGGAACCAACAGGCGCGCGCATGATGACCGTGGGTGCCTCTTGGGTGGTGAGATGAAGGATGCCGCTTGCGTCCAGATCGCCTTGGCAGGACTCGAAGTGGATGTGATCCAGTTGATTTGACTGTACGCGAATGATGAACTCAGGGCCCAAAGTGAGCTGCTGATTGGCAGAGATAAACAGGTTACCCACGGTCTCGGATTGAAAATTGACAAGACCATTGAGATTCAATTCGTTGCCATGAATTGCAATGCCACCTGAGAAGTCCTGAGCGGAACTGATCGCAGCATTTGCATCCATCGTGATGGAGGAGAGGGACCTCAACTCCAAGTACGGCGCGGTGTTCACGCCGGAGAAGACCGACAGCGACGCATCCGACTCAAAAAGAACGGACTGCGCATCGAAATCCAGGATCACGCGCCATTCTTCGGGTGCGCCATTGCGGATCACCGTCATATAGTCTGCTAATGGCAATGCACTTGTGACCACAGGCGGATCCTGTGATACATCGATGATGTGAGCGCCTTGAAAAATTAGATCAGACGCAAATAGACCGTAGGCCGACAGCACGGCATGCAGAAACAGCTGTTTCACGTGTTCCCCCTCAAAAAAGTCCCTCTTTGGTATCGCGATAAAATGCGACTGCATAAAAAATACCGGATGTACAAATGGTTTGCAATGTCAAAATTGAATGGACAGTCAACTTTTAACCGAATGCTCATTCGGTTTTAAATGTCGATTTTTGCTTAAGTGCTCAAAACAAACCAATTGTCTGAAAATGTCTAAAATAGAGCTGCACACAAGTGGACTCCACCCGATTCGTGGGACACCAGGTAAGTGGTTCGTACCCTGTCCAACTCCCCTCAGGCGCGGACATCATCATCGAGCGCAAAAAGAACCACGAATGGACACCAATACACACGAATAACCTGCTTGCCATTGGTGTGTATTCGTGTGTATTCGTGGTCACGTTGAAGCTAGTTAACTATTTGACCCAATCCTGGATACGGTTGAGCTCGGTAAATTTCGCCACGATTCAAGAAGGTCAATCAGTAGGATAAGTAGGTTCAGGGACAGCCGCCAAAGCCAGGTTCGATCATCCTAACTAGCTGGCCCATCGGTCGTCACAATGCGGGTACTCAATTTTTAAGAACCGAAAAAAAAGAATCCTGAACCTGTCCATTTTGGAAGGTGGATTTCGCACCCCTTAGTGACAGACCAAGGAGGATGTATGCGAAACGTCATAGTGATGGGTTGTCTCACGGTGCTCGTTGGGTTGCCTGGTTGTCGACAACTGGTGCCTTACTGTGTTGCGCCGCCTGAGGATGTCCCTCGTCTCACCAACGAAGCGACCATAATACTCAAAGAGCGAAGCGCCAACACATACCCCATCCAGGCGACGCTTTTTGATGGATCGTCGGTACCCGCCATACCATTTGTCACAAACGACCCAAACCAAACGCCATTGCTGTACAGCGACCAACCATACCGACCTGAAGGCACGTTGCCTAATCTGGTGAAAGGCAATTTTCTGCTGCCCCTTCGACATCAAGACGCTGCCGTTTCCATTTCAAATTACCTTCAAATATCTTCCGGACTCCAAAACAGCAAGAAACTTTTGGTGGCCTTTGATCAACGAGCTATTACCGTTCCGTTGTGGCTCAGTCAATCATTCACATTGATACCGGGCCAGGAGATCCAGTCCAGTGAACGATATCTCGGGGTGGACCCTAATACCGGTCAGCCCATACTTCAACCGGTTCGATTCAATCTGTGGATTTACACAGGCCAAGCCACCCTACCCAGCAGCATCAGCCTGGGAGGCAACAATCAGGGCAGTCAATGGCAGGACGGAGCGGTTGGCAGCCAGTATTTGGTATTGGTTGAAAAATCCACCGTTCTGGGGCCTGGTCCAGCGCGGCAAGTTGGGACCCAGAAAGTGTTTAGCTGTGATAGCGCTGAAGCGGCGGTCTCGCAAAAACAGAGTTTCCTGTACCAATGGGCCAATCGTCACCCCGAGTATATGGACGCCTATGACGAAGGGTGGCTTGATCTGACCTTCGCGCCCGCCTGGCAGGTCGCTTCTACGAGTGCCTATTGTCAATTGTTTGTGGGCGGCAATTGTGATGGTGGATTCTGGCCCGTGGGAACCAGGCTACAAGCCTCTTCTTCACTCATGGATCCATCATCAGCTATTGTGAACGGTCAAAGTCGACTGTTTATCAGCATGGAAGAACACGGTCAATGGACGTCACTTCCTCCAGCCACACTCAGCGGCGACATCTCGTTTTCATTAGAGCCTGGGGTCTTGAAATTGGGTGGCATGACGCTTGATTCACCCGCTGTTCAATTCCCAAGCCTTCAGTTTGATCAAATCCAATTTGAATGGGTGGGTGAGGGCGCTGCCGATTGCGATGATGGCCTGCCCATTCACGAAGCGAGACTTTGCAACGAATACAGCATTCCATCAGACGATATGGCCCTTGGCGTCACATTCACCGTGAATGGCAGCCAGGTACGCACCATATTCAAAAGCACGCAACCTGCTCAAATTCTGGTAGATCACAACCAGCGCCAATTTGTGTTCCTTGGAGGTCCATTCACGGGAAGTCTAGAATCGAGGGACCTATTCGGCTCTCACCCGATCAACTTTGAAGCCAATTTGGAGTGCACTGTCGATTTCGATAACTTCAGTCCAGTTCCGAGCCTCGCTGAAACGCCGCGCTTTGTGCCGTGTTCCGATCAGAACCGAGCTTTGGTCACCTTGGACGCCCGCGCTTCCATCGACTTTGACGAATCGGTGGGCGACAGCTTTCAAACGCTTTGGATCGAAGACGCTGGAACGCGATCTGAGTCCATCCTGGGCAGTGGTGACACATTAACGCGTGTCTTTCGGACAGGTACGCATTCTTTGATGGTTCAGCTCACCGACTCGCGGGGAGCCATCAGCCAAAAATCCTTTTTGTTGGACGTGGTGGACACCGCCATCGATCAAGTGATGCCACCGCCCATGGTCATACAGCCATTCGAGGGACAAGCCATCGAGGATGTCCCACCCGTAGCCCATGACCTTTGTTCTGACTTGGTCGGCATCACCCGCGTTGGTCCCGAATTGTTCCCGAGGGGACTTTCCTGGATCACATGGACACTAGATGATTACAATGGCAATGTTCAGATACTGGATCAAGCCATTTTACTTGTAGATCCAGATATTTACCCGCCGCCGCAGTCCCACCTCCAGGCGCCAAACCAAGCCTACTTCGGCCAGTCCTTTCCGCTGGATTGGCAGGTGACGAGTCCTGGACGCGAGGTGGATGTGGACATTATTTTGCTGGTGCTCATAGGTCAGGATCGTTGGTATGTCACGGAATCCGGCCAGCTTTGGTCGGACTTGGCATACCTGGCCATGGGCGTTTCCAGTAGTTCTGGACTGGCAGGAACGTGCCAATTAGAAGATTCCCTACACGAATTGGGCTTAACGGGCCCGGTCAAATTCCAAATGACGCTCGTCATGGCGGGATCGGATCCTTTTGATCCCGCAGAAACCATCTCCTTTGCACAAACGCAAAGCACGTTGCTGGAGTAGGTTATGTGGCGCTTGTGCTTGATTACCATATGCCTTCACGGACTGAGTCAAGTCGGCGTGGTGGGGCAGATGCCAATCCAGTTGGAGGATATGGGTTTGAGTTGTGCCGGCAACGCGCGCATCATCCGTGTGAGTGCCAATCCTATTGGCATGACCGGTCAGGGCGGTGCCTCGGTCGGGATTAACGCCTACTATCTGGTATTCCATGTAGACCAACCCGGCGCCGTCAGGATCATGACACAAGCACATGATGATTTGCCCTTTTCTGGACGCGCCACACCGTCGTCGCTGGCACAAGCTCTAGGCAAATGGGCGGTTTTGGGGTACGTGGCCATGCCAAATGCGCCTAACCAAGTGACGGCACTTTGCGATATCACGCTCATTGCCACATCGCCAAACCCGGTGACCCTGCAATTGATCCAGCCCAGCGCCATTGGCACGCGAGTCGCCAACGGATCGGGTGGCCAAAACGTGCCTTGTGTATTGGCTAGTTGGACCGTGCCCCTGCCTCAAGGCGGGATCCCGATTCAGTTGGGCGATGCAGTTTCATTTTGGCTCACCACCAACAGCCTATATGACGAGGTGGCTCCCTTTGGGACCATAGACATGCTCGACCTCGTACATTTCATTCCCTGTTTCTAAGGAGTTCTTATGTGCTTATTCCTCTTGTTGTGGGCCCAGACCGGGCTCCGTACGCTCATTCCCTTTCAAGTTTCGCCATACGAGTTGGAGCAGCACGGTGTCTTTGTTGGGCAGGACACCTATTTGGAATTGGTTTATTGGGCCGGCGACCAAGAACTATTTCGGGAGCCAGCCGAGCGACTCGTCTGGCTCGGTGACTCACCTGTACTCTTCCTGGGCTCGTCGGGGTCCAGACTCCCCGATCAGGTCACACAGCGCGGCGAAGTCCGCTTGGAGTTGTGGTACGGGGATGAGCTCATCAGCGAGGGCCGCATCCATCCCTTGTCGCAGGGCATTTCGGCCCGGAATCCATCCGATCACGTCGCGGAACAACTCGTGTCCCAATTGGCTTCGGTGAATGCGGGTTACCTGGCCCAAGTCTCCAACTACATGGCCAATTTCCTTAGCACACTCGACTTGGTAGGCGACAGCATCGACATAATCGGTACCAGCCATCTGCAAGGTCAGGTCACTGCCGACAATGGCGTGGTTTTTGAAACGGGTACTCAAGGTGTGATCTTCCCGGCGGTATGCTGTGATGTCTTGTCGGCGCACTGGGACAACACAAGCTTGGCGGGTTACCCGATCAACGGATACAACTCTGGGCGGGGGAGTGCTGGCTACTTTGCCAATTACTATTCTAACAACACGACGTCAACCCTTCAGATCCATAACCTTTCCCATGGACCCGGCATTTTTGGCTATTGTTCGGATGGCCGGGGCATGCATTTGGTCTTGGGACCGCCCAATACCGAATACGGAGTTTATGTGGATCATGCTGGTACGGGCGTGGCAGGGGTATTCAATCAGACCAATGCCAGTTCCAGTTCGGCAGCTCTTGCGGCCACCAGTGAAGGGAGTGGTTTCGGACTCACGGTCTTTGCTACTGGCACGGGCCAAGCCGCCTATTTCTTGGGCAATGTACTGGTGAATGGTACGCTCAGTTCGTCGTTTCAAAGCTTGAAACTAGAACACCCCAAACATCCCGACACGCTTGAAATCCACCACCAGGTAGTCGCCAGCTCGGAAGCGCTCAACACCTACAGTGACAATGTGGTTTTGGATGAAGACGGTAACCAGACGGTGGTCTTTCCCGATTGGTTCGGTGGCGTGAACAATGATCTTCGTTATCAGCTGACACCTGTTGGACGACCCGCGCCGAACCTATACGTGGTGCCGCAGTCCGATGGGTCGGGATTCCGTATTCAAGGTGGACTGGCCAACCTCCAGGTTTCTTGGACGGTCACGGCGCTTCGCCAGGATGGCTATTCGCGCAAGCAGCCCCAAGAGGTGGTTACTGCAAAATCAGTTTCCCTTTCGCCCCCTGAAAAGGTAGCTCCGCCTCCATCAAAAGACAGTCTTTAGCGCCTAGAATCGGTTAGACTGAAGAGGAGCACTTTCCATTGATAGGAAGCAGTATGCCGACCCATCAAGTACAGGCTCTTCACCTGCTCGAATCATTCTTAACAAGCTTGGAACAGGGACCCCCGGAGCAGAGAACCCAACGGATTGACGCATTCTGCTCGGACCACCCGCACTTGGCGGATGGCCTGCAGCGAATCCTAGAATTAATGGATCATGACCATGAGGATTGGGAACCGCCCGCCTGCTGGCCAGCAGGATGGTTTGATCCCGGGCTTCCACCCGGAACGCGTGTGGGTGCTTACGCCATTCAGAACTGTTTGGGCGTGGGCGGAATGGGGATCGTTTACCGAGCTCAAAGGGCTGACGGCAGTTATCAACAGGACGTGGCCATCAAGGTCTTGGCGCCCACCTATTCCGACGCGGCTGTTCAGCAACATTTCCTGCAGGAGCGACATTTGCTGGCCAGCCTTAACCACCCAGGAATTGCGCGCATTCTAGACGCCGGTATCCTGCCTCAGGGCGAGCCCTATTTCGTGATGGAATTGGTAGACGGCATACCCATCGATCAGTACTGCGATCAAAAGAAACTTTCCGTTCAGAAACGTATTGAGCTCTTCCAGCAAGTGCTGGCCGCTTTGACCCACGCCCATCAGCGTCGAGTCGTCCACAGTGATCTGAAACCCGCTCACTTGTTAGTGAATGCCGAAGGAAACGTGAAGATCATTGATTTCGGAATCGCCCGACGGGAGACTCAAGGGACGCCACAACAGTCCCTTCGGTTAACGCCCGCCTATGCCAGTCCAGAACAAATTCGAGGTGAGCCCTTAACCACGGCAACCGACACTTATAGTGCGTCCGCAGTTCTGTTTGAACTGCTTGTAGGCCAATCGCCCTTTGATTTCGCCGACTGCGATCTCTCGCAGGCCCTGGAAAGGGTGATCCACAGCCAGCCTCGTTCCGCCGCGTCTGTCATGGACGTGCTAGCACCAAGTGAACTCCACGAGATTGCAGCCGCTCGGGCATGCACAACTAAAGCCTTCCAAAAGCTTTTACGTGGCGAGATTCAAGCTGTTTTGGATAAGGGTTTGGCCAAGGATCCGGCCCAGCGCTATGATTCGGCCCGAATTCTAGCCGGCGATTTGGAATCGTACTTAACCCATAAACCGCTTTCTTGTGTTCCAGCGAGCAAAACCTATTGGGTCCGCAAATTTGCCCAAAGACACCCTGTGGGCACCCAACTCTTCGCGATTTGTGTGTTTGGCGTGATGGTTCTATTGGGTCTATGGCTGGCTCAGGTCCGACAAACCTATCGAGAAAAGGCGAATGCCGAGGAGAATCTGGCCTTCTTGTTTACCGTTTTCGACCAAGCTCAAGTCGAACAAAGCGGGATGGCCCACGAAAGTGCGCTAGACCTTCTCAACCGATCGGCACTGGCGCTTCGCTACAGCAAGGTAGAACCCCACCAAAAGAGCCGAATCCTTGACTTGCTTAGCCAACTCTATCGACAAATGGGACAACCGGAGCCCGGTCAACATATTGCTCAGGAAGCGCTTGCCCTAAAAATGAGTTTAGGCTTTGAGCAAGCAGAGATGATCCCAAACTATACCGATCTGGGCCAACTTTCATTGCAAGCTGGTCATTGGGATAGCGGCATGAACTACCTGAAAACCGCGCTGAGATTGGCTGAGCAAAACCCATCCGATCCCACGGCCCTCCTGATGGCGTTGCAAATAATGGGCTATGGCTATCAACTCAGTGGCCAAACGGATGAAGCCAAAGCGTGCTATCAGAACATGCTCAGCTCGGTCCAGCGAACGGACCCCAAAACCTCCGAAATTTGCGAAAGAGCTACCCTCAACTTGAGTTGGTTGTTGATGGAGGAAGGTGAGATAGATGCCGCTCGCCCGTTACTGGAATCTACCTTGACGTCCCGTCAAGAGCGCTACGGGGCGCTCCACCCTTCGACGCTTCGGGCACGGGAGGCCTGGGCCCAGTACCTCTACCTGAAGGGTGAGTTGGTTCCTGCCTTCCACTACGTGCAACACCTGATCGCAGATGTGGAATCGGCCTATCGCGATTTTCCAGGTCTGGCTCATCCTCCCATGCTGCTGGGTTCCGAACTGGCCATGGCTGTCGGGGAACCGCAGCAGGCTGAATCTTGGCTCCAATCTGGACTGGCACGTTCCGAAACACGTTCCGCCACGCATTTCTTCGATCGCATTCCCATGCTCAACCAACAAGCCCTTTACCTTGCTGAACAATCCGAGTTTGATCAGGCACAGACTGTCATCAGCCAGGCGATGGTATTAGCCAATCAACCTGAGATCCCTGGTCGGTTTCAGAACCTTTGCTTGCGAACTCGAGCAGAAATTTATCAACGACAAGGTCAATTAGACGCGTCCAATAAAGACTACCAGACACTCTTTTCTCGACGGTCGACTTGTCCCTGGTCGATTGGGGAATGGCTCCGAGCGGAAACCGAGTACGGCTGGTTATTGGTGCGATTGGGACGATCGAGAGAGGCAGTGGAATTGTATGAACACAACCTATCAGCAAACCCCGATATGGCGGTCTCCACGCGAATGAATTCCCTACACAATCTGGGTTGGGCCTACTACCTTTCAGGTCAAAGGGACGATGGCATCGCCAGTTTTAGAGCAGCTCTGGCCCAAAAATCGGCGGTATTTGGACTGGACCATCCATCGGTGGCACTGACACAACATTCTTTGGCCTGGTGTCTTTATGAAACCGAAGAACTGGAAGAAGCCATGATTTTGAGTGAGCAAGCCCTGGCAACACGTGCCCAACGATTGGGTGTCCAACATCCCGAATACGCGTGGAGCCTACACAATCATGCCATGTACTTATTCAAAAAGGGCGACCGCACCGAGGCGATTAATTGCATGAAACAGGCCTTCAACATTCGCGAAAATGTCTTGGGTTCTGAACACCCTCAAACCTTACAGAGCATGGCCAGTCTTATGGCGCTTGAAGCCAAACAGGAAGCCTATGAAGAGGCCTTCCAACTGGGGCGACGGCTGTACCCCATTTACGAAAAGCATCAACCCTCTCAATGCATGGCTTTAGCACAGTCGCTTGTTGCTTGGGGAAAAATCACCCGACAGCCGGACATTGCCTACTGGCAGGAAACCTTGCGACTGCTGCAGTCCAGCCAACCCAAGGATTAGGTCTTACCCTCTTTTAGAACCTTAATAACGGAGCGGCGGGAATCTGGCGTAACCTCGGGTTGATTTGCAATTGCGCGGATGGCGGGTTTTAGCTAGGGTGACAACTGGGGAGTGGGGCCAGTGGAACATGAAATCACCCAATTGCTTGCGTCCATCAGAGACGGGTCGGAGTCTGCCCGTGAAGACCTATGGAGTCTGGTTTACGCGCGCCTGCGCCAGATTGCCAGTTCACAGGTACGCAAGGAGAAGTTCCCGGACTTGCTGACCACCACAGGGTTAGTCCACGAAGCCTATCTGAAGATCAGTCAATCCAATACTGAACACATCGTCAACCGTAACCATTTCTTTTCCATGGCGGCCCATGCGATGCGCCAAGTGTTGGTGGATGCAGCGCGTAAGCGATTGGCGCAAAAACGGGACATGGCGGAACCAGAATCGGGGCCTGACCCCCGTCAAGTGCTGCACGTCCACGCCCTATTAGACGATTTGCGTGGAGCCAATCCTAGGCTGGCCCAAATTGTAGAATGGCGATTTTTTGGAGGGTTCGATCAAAAAACCATCGCGGAAGTTTTGGGCGTCTCCGTGAAAACCGTGGTGCGCGATTGGCAGCGCGCCAAGGCGTATCTGCAATGGACCGCGGAACCCCAAGTCCGCGACAAGCTGAATAATTAAGAGATCACTCGGAAACAGAGCAAAAGCTCACCACCCGACCGGTTTTCCCGTCGGATGAAACGTACCGGTGAACGCTGTAAATGGCCCTGGGAGGTATCATTTCTTGTTGAGGCACCACTTCACACCACCCTTGGTGCATATCAACAAGAAGACGAAACAATAGAGTACGGCTAGTTCTCCCTTGTTGATGGTTGGAAAAAACGCAGCTCCCATTTGGAATTTCCAGTGGAATTGGAAATAGGCTACCGCCATGGTGCCACAGCAGATAAAGGCCGCCCAACGGGAGTAGAAGCCAAGCATGATCAGCACGCCGCCAACCAACTCGATAATGCCGCCAAACCAACCCTGAGAAAAGAGCGCAGGTTGCCTGTCGGTCATGACCCCTAAGACTTTTTGTACGCCGTGGAATGAGAACATGAAGCCAGTAAAAATACGCATTAAGGCGTAGGCATGATCCGAAAACTTGGCCATCAATTTCAACGGTTAACTCCCCATTTCAATCATTTTTCGAGAGCAATGTAACATGGAACGCCGTAAGCGAACGCACCATTCATTGAAATAAAGGTTGGGTTCGCATGATCCTCCTGGATGAAACGGTATCGATCATCGTTTGGGGTGTTCACCACGCGACCAGCAAAACTTAACTGCTGCCGTATGAGTGATACTCGCTAAAGGTCAAGTGTCAGAGATGTGAGAAAAAGGATCCATGGACGCTGCTGTTGCATACGAAAAGAAGGCACATGATTATATGGATGCGAGAGATCGATCATGGATTGGCTATGACGCAGTGCGTAATTGGGCGAGAAAACTGCGGATGGGTTCGGAAGTGATCGAAATCGCTTGTGGTGCTGGCTATCCCGTTACGAAAGTACTGTCTGAAGCTGGGCTGAAACTTTGGGCCATTGATAGCTCAAAAACGATGCTAGAAGCTTTCAAGAAAAGGTTTCCTAATGTTCCACATCTTTGCGAACGTGTTCAGAATAGCAACTTTTTTGACAGAGAATTTGATGCGGCGATAGCCATCGGTCTCATCTTCCTGCTACCTGATCACGAGCAACAGGAATTTATAGAACGTATTGCAGGCACATTGCGGCCCAATGGCAGCTTCTTTTTCATGGCTCCCAAGAAAAAGGGGGAGTGGATTGATGTGATGACCGGTGTTCCATCTAGTTCACTTGGATACGACAGGTATAGCGAAATCCTGAATAAGTCCGGATTTAGGGTTGTTTCAACCGTAATTGACTCGGGCGATAACCATTATTACGAAGCCGAGAAAATGTCGTGAATTCTTCGACTCAAATTGCCTCTGTCATTCGGGATTAGCCAACCAAAAGCAGCTGAAACAACATCTTGCATGCAATCGCCTTCAACATAATCATCATGACTGACGTAAGGTGTTCCACGTCGAGTTTCAGTGACAGCCTTCAAGGATTGAGTATATTCGGGGCGGACTGGACGATAGTGGGCGAATATCGGTGGATTGCGCTTAAGATCGCAGTCGACAATTGAGTTACGGAGCCGGTTCCACGTGACAAGTCCTCCAGGGCAGTCATAGGTGAAAAAAGACCAAGGAGCATCAGTCTTGCAGCCGGTGTCCCGATTTTTATTCCTACGTTTTAGGCCTAATTTGAACTAGTTGCGACTTGATCTGACACCGAGCTTGAAAAAGTGAGGGTTACCGTTTTTGATGAAAGTGCAAACCAAATCAAAAATGGAGGTAACCCTCATGGGTCAATATAACGAACGCATCGTGA
>JAGQSC010000054.1 GCA_020439745.1 Acidobacteriota bacterium
GATGATGGTTCAAGATCGGGTGTATGGTGTGATGGGCGCCCACGGTAAAACCGTTCGAGACTTTACCGAACAAGAGCAGGAATTTTTATTGGCCGTCGGCAATGTGATTGCCACGGTCCTGGAACGTTGGCGTCGCGAAGAAACACAACTCCAACTCTTTCATCGGCTATTTGAACTGGCCCAGGACGGCATTATGCTAACCGATACAAAAGGACATCTGATAGAGTGGAATCCGGCCCTCGAGCACATGACTGGCTGGCAGGCTGAAGAGGTCATCGGACGCACACCCTCATTCCTCAAATCAAATAAGCATCCACCAGAGTTTTATGAGCGGATCTGGTCTACGTTGAGTGCTGGCCAGGCCTTTGTGAGTCGTTTCATCAATCGGCGGAAAGATGGCTCGGAGCTCGTGGTGTGGGAAAGTATCAGCCCCGTCAAAGACCCGGATGGGACCGTTCGTTTTTATCTCGCCATCCTCACCGATCTGACGGAACGTGAGAGGATGTTGGGCATTCTCCGCCATGCCGAACAACTCCAATTGGTTGGACAATTGTCTGGTGGCATTTTACATGAAATCCGCAATCCCCTCATTGGGATCGGGAGTCTGGCCACCTATTTACGGGATCAGTCCACATTGGATGAAACCGTTCGCAACCGATGTCGCTTAATTGCGCAGGAGGCCAACCGCATTGATGAAATTCTTGAGTCCCATTTAGGGCAAATTCCTCCCCGCGCATTTGACTTTCGGCCTTGCGACCTGGCCGCACTGCTCGACGATACGCTGACCTTGTTGAGTCCCAAGTTGAAATCAAGCCAAATTCAGGTTTCAATAGAACCTTCCCCGAACCTGCCCATGGTGGAAGCTTCACGGGGCCATCTCCAGCAGGTGTGGCTGAATGTGGTGATGAATGCCATTGAGGCGATGGAACATTGTGGAACCTTGACCATTTCCATGCATCCCTCAACCATGGGAAAAGAGGGCGTTTCCATTACCTTCGGAGATTCTGGACCTGGTATCAGTCCGGAAGATTTACAGCGGATTTACGAACCGTTTTTTACAAGCGGGAAGGCCAAAGGCGTAGGCTTGGGTTTGACCATCAGCCGGGACATCATCGAACGGCACGGAGGGCAATTTCTCATTATGAGTCCTCCCGGAGAGGGGGCGGTCATTCATCTTTGGCTCCCCCTCTCGCAGCAGGTTTAACATGGCGTGGACCATTCTCTTAGTAGAAGATCAACCGTCCGTTCGTGAAGCCTATGCCCTACATCTGACGGACTTAGGCTATGTCGTCCATACGGCCGCATCCGGTGAGGAAGCCTTGTCCTTATTAGACAGTATGGCGCCAGACCTCATGGTACTGGACCTGGTGTTGCCACACATGTCCGGATTGGAAATATTGGGCAGAGTCCGTAAAGCGGGGAAAGATCTGCCTGTCATCATGCTGACTGCTCGAGGGACAGTCCGGGATGCGGTCGAGGCCATGAGATTAGGGGCGTATGATTTTGTGGCCAAAACGATTGATATGGACGACTTACAACTTGCGTTGCAGCGAGTCACGGAATTCCTTGCGGTCACCCGACAAGTCCAGGTGCAAAGTGGTCGGGATTTTGAACGGTATGCCTTGAACCGCGTCATTGCCGAAAGTGTGGTGATGAAACCCTTGATGCAACAGGTTCAGGAATTGACCAGAAATGAACAGATCACCGTGTTGCTGCAGGGCGAAACCGGGACCGGCAAGCAGTTCATGGGACGAGTGATTCACTTTAACAGTTCCCGCGCACAGAAACCCTATATTGAAATAGATTGTCCGGCTATCCCCCATGATCTCTTTGAAAGCGAGTTATTCGGCCACGAAAAGGGATCGTTTACCGGTGCCACCGGTCGTAAATGCGGGCTGCTTGAGATGGGTGACGGAGGCACCATTCTGTTTGATGAAATCGGAGACCTTCCTCTCATGCTCCAAACCAAACTCTTGAAGGTGCTTGAGGACCGTCGTCTCCGACGTATCGGTGGCCAGAACCCCATTCCGGTCGATGTCCGGTTTATGGCCGCCACCAATCGCAATTTACGGGACGCCGTCACTAAAGGAGAATTTCGAGAAGATCTGTATTTTCGATTGAATGTGGTCAAATTGACCATTCCTCCACTGCGTGAGAGGCCGGAAGATATCATTCCGTTGGCAGAGCGACTCCTGGTTCAATACGCTATCGCCTTAAAAAAACCCGTTCGCACCTTAGGCGATTCGGCCCGACTCCTTCTTCAACAGTATGCGTTCCCTGGCAATGTTCGAGAGCTCAGCAATCTGATCGAACGGGCCGTGTTGTTCTGCCAGGGATCGACAATAGAAGCCACGCATTTCCCCTCAGATCTCAAAGAGACTAGTGGCACGGAACTCCAGGAATCCGGAAAAACGATCCAGCCTCCATCGCCTTCTGGAAACTCCAACCAGATATCCCTTTCCTTTCGTGTCGGAGAACACA
>JAGQSC010000055.1 GCA_020439745.1 Acidobacteriota bacterium
AGAAACTGACACCTGACTTCTGACCACTGACCACTGACCTCTGAGCTCTGAGCTCTGACCACTGTAATGGTCACCCATGCACCAAAACGCGCCTATTCAGGCCCAGTCAAGATTAAGGCTGGGATCCCAATCTGAGCCCAATTCAATGTTCTGTGCCCGTCCATGGGATCTTGGATTTGATGCTGAGGACTGGAACGGTAGCGGTACGGATCACGCGCTCGGCGGTGCTGCCCAACAGCAATCTGTTGAATCCGCTCCAGCCATGAGTGCCCAAAGCGATGGCGTCGATGTCCAAATCCTCGACGACTTCCTGGATTCGGCGATAGGCCCGACCCACGGTGATCATGCAGTGTATGTCGATGGGGTTTTGGCAGTGCCGATTACAAAACTGCTTAAGCAAGGTAAGTCGTTTTTCTTGAAGATCGGGAATGAGCTCCGAGATAGGAGCCATCCTTGCCGCGTCTTGTCCGATAAACTGATGGTCTTCGATGACATGTAAGGTTGTGATTTTGGCTTGATTGCGTTCGGCCAGCCAGTCCGCAGCCCGCAACGAGGCTGCCGAACCAGGTGAAAGGTCTACAGGGCATAGAATATGTCGGATGGCATGCAGGTGAACGGGTTTTTTCCCCGAACGAATGGTCATCACAGGGCATGGTGCCAGGCGTACAACTTCTTCAGCGACACTCCCCATCAGAAAATGCTGGAGCCCGCGACGACCGTGTGTGCCCATAACGATCATGGCTGCGTTGATCTCTTCGGCATACTGACGGATGACTAGGGGGACTGATTCTCCTTCTGACACCTGCTGCACGATATTCATCGTGCGATCCATGTGCGGATCTAGTTGCTCAGCAAGTCGTTGTTGCATGACCACATCCATAGAGGAGCCCACTTCCAGTGGCGAGAGCCATCTGGGCGGAACGTCACCTGGCGCATGAGCCACCAGCACATGAAGGGGCGCATTCAGGGATTCAGCGTGGAAAAGTGCGTGTGTTAGTGCAGATTGTGCACATTCGGAAAAGTCCGTAGGGAACAGAATGGGTTGGTCGGACATAGCGCCTCCTTTCCATGCCTTAGCGTCAAGTCCAGTATCGCAAAGTGCGAGTAGAGAATCAATTAATCACATAAGGTTTCTCGGCGCGAGCGCTCGTCAGCAATGGTACAATCCTCCATCATTACCCTTTCTGCGAGTAAATTCATGCGAACCAATGTCTTATTAGCGTTGGTGGTAGCACCATTCAGCTGGGCGCAACGCTTGCCGTTTCGCACCATTTCCATAGAACAGGGGCTGGCTCAGTCTGTGGTTTATGCGGTGGTCCAGGATCGCGACGGGTTTATGTGGTTTGGTACGCAAACGGGGTTGAGTCGATTTGATGGACTTCAGTTTGTCACGCTCACCAAAGAGCAAGGACTCAAGAGCGACCTTATTCGAGCTATTGTGCCTTGTCGTGAGGGCGGAATCTGGATTGGGACTGAAGATGGCGTGGGGAAGGTTGAGGGCCTCAAAGTCACCTGGTTGAATGCTCTGGAAGGCTCGTCTGTGCGCTGCCTTGCTGAAACCAAACAAGGCGATTTGTGGGTAGGCACTTATGGCGATGGGGCTTATCGGTTTTTCGACCAATCCGTGGAAGCCTGGACCAGTGATAAAGGTCTCCCATCCAACAGGATACGGTCCATTCTCGCCCAACGAGATGGTTCGGTTCTTGTGGGCACATACGGTGCGGGACTTGCCAGAATCAGGTCTGGAGAGATTGATTCCTGGGGTCTGGAACAAGGGCTTGGCGATCTTTTTGTTCGGGCACTATTTGAGGATGAGTCCGGCTTGGTATGGGTCGGTACCAATCAAGGTGTCTACCATTTTGATGGCGTGAATATTTCTAGCCGCCAGGAGTATCGTGAGCTCAAGGACACGACCATCACGTCAATGATCCGAGACAGACAGTCCCGCATGTGGTTCGCCACGCGCGAGCGCGGTGTGTATGTTGAAGTATCGAAAGGCTTGCGTTTCTATGACACAAACGTGGGACTGGCCAACAACTCAGTTTATGCCATTGCCGAGGACCATGAAGGCAATCTGTGGTTCGGCACCTACGGCGGTGGCGTATCTCGGCTGAGTCATGAGGATTTCGTTATCATCGACCGAGACCACGGACTGCAAAACCCCAGTGTCTATGGTTTTGTCGAGGATCTGAATGGACATATGTGGTTTGCCACAAATGGAGGCGGCTTGTCTTGCTATGACGGCAACTCAGTCCGCACCTTAACACGAGAAGACGGCTTGGTTGACAATACCGTGTTAACGATAGAAATGGACGCCAACGGTGATTTGTGGCTTGGCACCCTGAACGGAATTTCGATCTATTCCGATCGCAAATTTGAGACCTTAAGCTTGGACAGTCATTTCGATTCACCGATCGTGTATGACATTTCCCAATCACCAGATGGCTCCATGTGGTTTGGCACTTATGATGGGGCCATCGTTTTGAATGCGGGGAAGTACCGCGAGATTCCTGGCTTGGAGAGCCTGCGCATCAATGTCATCGAATTTGATGCAATGGGACGGGCATGGTTGGGAAGTCGCGACGGCCTCTTTATGTTGGACGGTGACGTGCTGACGCGCTTCGACCAGGAACATGAATTACCCGATGCCTTTATTAACGATCTATATATGGACCCGAACGGAGGCGTTTGGGTCGCTACACCCGATGGTTGCGTACGCTTTCGCGATCATCAGGTGATTGATCGGGTGCAAGGTCTTCCAAGCTCATTTTGTACCGTTGTTACGGGTGATCCGAAAGCTGGAATATGGGTGGGCACAAATCGAGGCGTCGCAAGGGTAGACGAGGGTGTGGCACGGCTGTACACATCAAGTGATGGACTCCCCTCTAATGAAGTGAATCGCGGAGCTGGTTTTGTCGATCGAGCAGGGCTGGTGTGGATGGGGACCATTCGTGGCGTCGCATGCTTTGTCAACAGCCAGCCAAAACCAGCACTACCTGCACCTCGCGTTCACATCGCGAGCGTGGAAAACCTGCAAAGAAAACTCGAGCTCGATCAATCACCCACACTGGCCTTCAACGAAAACTACCTTGTTTTCAAGTTTCTCGGCATTTCTCTTTCGCGCAGTGAGTCATTGCGATATCGCACCAAGCTGGAAGGACTGCATGACATTTGGCGCGAATTGGATGCTCGAGAAATTCAATACACCTCAATCCCCCCGGGGAGCTATCGCTTTTTGGTACAGGCCAGTAATGGTGATGGCATTTGGAGCGAACCGAAGAGCTATGCCTTTACAGTCGTACCACCCATCTGGCGACAACCTTGGTTTATTGGCCTCGTCGTATCGCTTGCGGTGCTCATGGCGGCGGCATGGGTCACGCGTCTCAAGAGATACAATGCGGTCCTAGAACAAAAAGTGATGCAGCGAACTGCCGAAGTTCAGAAAATGTATGATGAGATTCAGCATCTCGCCGTCACGGATGACCTAACCGGACTACGCAATCGCCGTTATTTAGATTTGATGATGCCCATGGAGCTCAAACGTCTCAATCGCAAGCGTGTCGAAGTGGGATTTCACGAACGCGAGCCTGAAAATCATGAAGAATGGGCGGGCGTGTTGTTGATTGACTTGGACTATTTCAAACAAGTCAATGACACTTTTGGGCACACGGCTGGCGATATGGTGCTGGTCGAAGTCGGCAACCTCCTCAGAGAGACGCTACGTGAAACAGATATCATCGCGCGACTTGGGGGTGAGGAGTTCATCGTCTACTTGGGCGACGTGGGTTACGACAAGATCTCGATGATCGCAGAGAAACTGCTGGCCGTCATTCGCACGCACGACTTCAAGGTAGAGATGCACAAGCCCATACGTGTTACCTGTTCCATCGGTTACACCATGCTGCCGCATCACGAAGACTCTCGGCACCTGGATTGGCAAAGTCTGGTTCAGGTGGCTGATGCCGCTCTGTATCGCGCAAAAAAGACAGGCCGCGACAAGGCTGTTGGCTTGAATCCCATGCGAGATGTGCCTTTCCAGGAAGCTGTAACCATGCTTCATCGACACCCACTTGAAGCCTTGGATCAAGGCCTTTTTCAGTACACTGTGTAAATACACGACCTTTACATAAGATTTTTTTACGGCCAGGCTTGTTTTGCAATCGCGTCCTAAATAGCTCCAAAAACGCAGCTTATCCTTTGTGCCGTTTAATGAATGGCGATTCAATTGTAAATGTTAGTTAAAAAAGTGTTTGACATTACGTTTTTGTGAGTCCTATACTCACGGCGTTCCACAAACACAATCTAAAGTTTTGTGCGCTCCCAGTGGTTGACGGTGTGCGCGTTTCGGAGGCGAACTGATGAAGTCCCTTGTCTTGTCCCTAATCTTGTCTGGATTTACCTGGCTCATGGCGGGTAATGTCACGTCTGTTGATGTAAATGCAGCCGTGGATGGTAACCGCGCCGAACACATACGCAAGATCGATCCGCGCATCAAACAAGCATTTGATGATCAGGATTACAACACCAAGAATGCACGTGTCCGCGTCATCATGCATATTGCCAATAATGGCGAACAAATTACTTTTGAAAGTTATCGCGGATTGGATGCGGTGGCTGTCGTGGCTGAAGCTGTGGCATCGGCACAAGACGCGTTCATCAGCGGAGTGTCTGAACGATTCAGAGAATACGTCGGACCTGGGCGCCAAATTGAATTCGTCGACCTGCTGAGTCTGCAGTATGCCGTAGTCGCAACTGTCGAAGATCCCGAATTTCTGGACAAACTTGCTCAATATGACGGATTGGGCTTTGTTGAATACGACAACTTGAATACGCTATTCACGGATGAGGGACGTGCACTGACCGGTTCGGATTTGGCCGCCCAGAGTGGTTACACCGGAAGCGGGGTCGGGGTCGCCGTGATTGATTCACATTTCGATCTGTTGCACCCGGAACTAGGCGGCACAACAAGTCTACCGAACAGCGTGGTTAAGGCAGGTTCCAACTTCTCGGATCCGGGTACTTCGATTCATTCACAGAACTTTAACGACTGCTATCACGGAACAGGTACAGCTTCCATCGTCCATCGTTATGCCCCCAACTCATCGATCTACGCCTTGACCGTGTTCCCCAATGCTTATGACTCGGTCATCGCCAATGCCATCAACTGGTGTATTACCAACAAGAACGGAACGGGTGGCGGATCACCGATCAAAGTGATAAGCATGTCCCTCGGCGGCAGCCGCTACTACTCCGAATGTAACAGCGGCGCCATGCATACTGCAGCTACCAATGCACTTTCAAACGGCATTATCGTTTTTGCAGCCTCAGGTAACGATGGTTGGACCAACTCAATGGGCTCTCCTGCATGTTCTAATGCTGTGATTTCCGTGGGTTCGGTATGGGACGAAGATGGCGCGGCCTACTCACCGTTCCCTCCGGCTAACTGCAATGACTTCAATCGCCTCGTAAACGAAAGAACCTGCTATTCCGATACGGCGTCATTTCTAGATATATACGCACCTTCGGAAGAAGTGATGTGCGCTCGTTGCGGTGGTGGTACATGGGCCTTGGGAGGAACGTCGTCCGCCTGTCCTGCCGCTGCTGGCATGACGGCTCAGTTCCTACAAGCGCAACCGAGTTATGCAGGTAACAAAAGTGGACTCTTGTCCGTGTATCAGGGAACCGGAGTTACTGTGGTTGGTGACACCAGTAAGCGTCGCATTGACCTTGCCGCTGCGCTAAATCTGGGTTCTACACCTGCTCCTACGGCAAGCCTGACAGCGAGCCCTACCACGATCACCGAGGGCCAAAGCGCCACATTGAGCTGGACCACCAGCAATGCAACGTCCGCATCCATCAACAACGGTGTCGGTGCAGCCACACCCGTTGCCTCCGGCTCACGTACCGTGTCTCCGACCGTTACGACCACCTACACGCTCACGGCGACTGGCGATGGCGGCACATCCACAGCCTCAGCGACCATCGTTGTGAATTCTGCGGGTGGCGGCACCAGTACTCTGGATAACGGTGTCAGCAAGAATTACAGCTTGACGACTGGGAATACGGCTACTTACACCATGGCGATCCCCGCCAATGCCAGCAACCTGACGGTGACTATCACAGGATCAGGCGATGCGGACCTCTATGTGAAACGCTCTCCAGTCAACTGGCCAGCCGACCAAGGTCAACACAATGAGGCAGAATTCAAGGCTCCTTACGCCTCCGGATCAGCTGAATCGGTGACCTTCGCAAGTCCCGCCCAGGATACCTGGAACGTGTTGATCCACGGCTACAGTGGCAATCCTTCTGGAACGATTGTTGCCTCGTGGACTGTGAGTGGCGGTGGGGGCGGCACACCAGAATTGGCAAATGGCGTGTCCCAGAACTACAGTACTTCGACTGGCTCCTACACTGAGTACGTCATCAACGTGCCTGCCAATGCATCCGATCTCACGGTGACGATGACTGGTTCTGGCGACGCCGATTTGTACGTCAAGCGCGCTGCCATCAACTGGCCTGGAGATCAGGGTCGCCACGACGAAGCGGAATTCAAATCGCCATATCTCTCGGGCTCAGCTGAAGAAGTTGTGTTTCCCAGCCCTGCCCAGGATACTTGGCACGTGTTGATTTACGGTTATAGTGGCAATCCTTCGGGAACGATCGTAGCCAACTGGACGACCGGCGGTGGGGGCGGCGGCACACCCGAATGGCATTACGAGGCACTTGTGGAACAAACGCCACATAACTATGCCAACAACAAAACCTATGAATTCACGTACAGCAACCCCAGTGCGACTCAAGTGGGCATCCATTTTGAGAAACTTTATACGGAGGCCAACTATGACTTCCTGTATGTGTATGACCAAAATGGCACACAGCTCTACAAAGTGTCGGGCAATCTCATTTCCAGTGGTGCCGGCAACGCATTTGGCCGAACCGATGGTTGGGTTGTGATTAATGGAAACAGCATCCGAATACGGTTGGTCACGGATTACAGCGTGACCAAGTACGGATACAAAACTGATTGGGCGGGTGCTTTCTACTAACCACCTGACCCTTTCAATGTCCCCTCGAAGGCGCCCTCTCCCCGGGCGCCTTCTTTTTTTTTTAGAAACCGTAGGACTGCCCGCGGTTAAGCAAAGTGGCTTTGTCCATTTTCCCTTCACGGCAGGCAAGAAGATCACTTTTGTCGAAGACATAAATACGGTCTTGGGTTTCACCCTCATCGCTCAAAGAGCCGTTGTCAAATATGATGGTTAGATGTTCGTTGTCGGGTAGAGCGCGAAGAGCCGATCCGTAGTTGCACAGAATATCGACAATTTTGTGTTCAAAATCGGTCTGTTTGGATTGCCACTCCTGGCGCTGCTTTTCCCGGAGTTCATCGAGTTCTTCCGCATACTTCTTGGATATGTCTTTGAGTTCCGATTTGCTTTTTTGTATCTGATCGGAAATGGCTTGCCGTTCGTCGTCACTCATTTCACGACTGCGCTCCAGTTTCCTGCGAAGTTCGTCTGTCTTGCGCCTTTGCTCGTTGGACAGCTTGCGTTGTTCTTCACGTAACGCTCTCATTTTGTCTCGGATTTCCTTCGATGTGCCTTGATCTCGTGAGATCTCGTCAAATTCAATGTAGACGTCTTGTAATTCCTCCATAGCATCCTCATAGGCTTCCCACGAGTCTTCCATGTCCTCAGGTGCGAAGGGCAAGGACACGGCGATTTCTGGAACCGCTATTTCGAAGTGAGGGAAATCGAAGTGCATGGGCGAGAATCCACCTGATTCGATGCGCAGGACGATGCCTTGTTCACGAAGGTAGGTGCCGTCCACGTCAATGTCATCGTGCCAGGAGCCGCGGTTGGATTCAAAAGCGGTTTCGAGCATATTGGCTATGATGCGGATCTCCTGGCGAAGATCGGAAAGGTTTGCTTGCTGAGCCTGAGTCGGTAAGGCGAGCAAGAGCATGAATGTGGCATGTTTCATAATGTCTCCTATTTCTTGACGTATTGGGCCAGGCTGATAAGACCGTTTCGATTGGCCAGCGAGGCGTCATACAAATCTTGGTATCTACTGGAAATGACGTGCAGATCCAGGTCACGCTGTTTCCGCCAATTGGCCAGCAGCGTGTCAAATTCCTTGTTTCGCAGCGATTGTGATTGCTGGTCATATTCAGCAAGCAGTGCCTGCATGCGATCTTCTTGCTGTTCGGACATGTCTGTAAGAGCCTTGGTCAGATGCTGGCTAAATTCCTGATCTCGCTGATCCAAGACATCTTGAATTCCCTGTTCTACCTGCTTCAGCTGGCTATCGGTGAGCTGATTGTGTCCGAACATGAGGTCAAAGCCATTTTCGGATTTCACGACCCGTACTTGAAACAAAACTGCGAGCATGAGACCGCATCCCAAAGCAAGGGGTGTCCAGCGAAACCAAGACATCCAACGAGAAGATGGTGGCAACTGGTAAGGTTGCCTGTGCCAATGGGGTACCTTTTCATCGCGCCATTGATTGGCCAGCTGCTGCATTCGGTTCACGACATCCATTTCGGCCTGCCATTGAGGGTTGGTCGCGACAAGTTTTTCAAGCGAGCGTTGCTCTTCTTTGGTCAGGTTGCCTTCCGCATATCTAGCTAAAAGAGATTCAAATTCAACTTGCGACATGGTGTACCTCCAATAGGCTCTTTAGATTGCGCAGTGCAGCATAAAATCGTGACTTGATTGTGTTGGTTGAAATGGCGGTTAGGGTGGCGATTTCTTCAAAAGTCAGGTTCTGGAAGAATTTGAGTTCAATCACCATACGTTGATCTGGGTTGAGCTGAGTGAGCACATGCATGACCAGTTGGTTTTGGGTGCTCTTGAAGAAGGCATCTTCAGGTGTTGTCTGGTCTGAGGCTATGGTCGCCAGGGGCTCTTCATCGGCGTCATGGTCAGGCTTTCGCCGGCGAAAAAAATCGATGCAGCGATTGCTGGTGATTTTTAGCAGCCATGACTTGAAGTTACCGTCCTGTTTGAATTGATGCAGGTTGCTGTAGACGCCCATGAACACTTCCTGCATCAGATCTAAGGCATCGTCATGGTTACCGGTCATACGTAACGCGTGGTTGAACACCAAACGTTCGTGTCGTTTTACAAGTCGTTCCCAGGCACTGACAGAGCCTTCCATGGCTCGCTCAATCAATGCCAGATTGTTGTCCAACCCCAACATCCGGCTCCTCCTTGCCATAGATGTCGCAGACGGGCTCGAAAAAGTTTGAGTCGGTCAGTATTCCGCCAAAATTTTTCCACTCTGATGGTCGACCAGTTGTAAGGTGTGAGGCGAATCAAGCTGTTCTAATTGGTTTTTTATCTTGGAGCTCAAGGTGATTTTTGCATTTTCCGGCATGATATCCATGGGGAAATTGAGGAGCATCACTTGGATCTGATTGCCTTTAACTTGAAGTGAATCGAATTTTGGACCCATGATGGGGTGTGTTCGGAAAAACTGTTCGAGTTGTTGGTAGGGAGATGCAGGTGCCGCCTCGGCAAATTGAGGTTTCAAGGGTCGATGGGGGGCCATGATTTTGCCGAACGCCTTTTCAATCTCTACGGTACGATCCAGGTGCTCTTGTGCCTTCTGGGGTTTTTCGGTACGTGTATACAATAGATATAAATTAAAGTGCGCATGATAGTGGTTGGGAAATACAGCCACCGCTTGTTCGTATGCTTCGATCGCCTCATCGATTTGGTTGTTGTAGAAGTATTGCGTTCCCATGTCCGTGAGCACGTTGGCGTCGCCCGGCTGTAATTCGAGATATCTCTTGTAGGCGTCAATCGCCTCGGGGTACTGATTCAGGTCGAAATGGGTGTCGCCCAGCTGTTTCCAGGTCCAAGCATCGTCCACTTGGGCAACGATTGCTTTAAGGGGCGTCACAGCCTCTTGCAGGAGTTCTGGGTGTTGAGAAGATAACTCCTTGATCAACATGGCGTATGCCGCGAGGTCGGTGGGCGCGCCACTTTGGGCCGCATTCTTGAGCTGGGCTAGTCTTTTTGATGATGCCTCAGGCATGCTGGCATGGCTGGGTTCATGCGTGTGGCCATCGTCCGGTGTATGCACATGGTTATCTTGGTTTTGAGGTGGCGGCTTCATGGTTGCACGAAAACCAACAAATACGAATAAGCTCAACAACAATGCGCCGACGTATAACTTCCATGCCTGCCGTTGAGCTGCCACGAAAGGTGCCCCGCAGGAAGCACAAAACCGGGCCTGTTGACGGTTCTTTGCATCGCAGGACTGGCACTGTTTCTTACTCATCAAAACCCTCGCTTTTCGCAGTCGCGCTCATGCTAGCACAATCGATGACCGCCAGTTGCTGTTCGTATCGCCCTCGCTTTCGGTTAGACTGATAACAAACCAACCACTTGGAAATGAGACATGGCACTTGTCGCAATAATCATCCTAGTGATAGCGCTCATTGGATTCTTCAGCGAGCGCATCCCCAACTTTGCGGTCACGTCATTTGTGATGGCTGCCTTGGCCCTTTCAGGAATATTGGATGTGAACGCCATCTTGAGTGGGCTTTCGAATTCAGCGGTGATTACGATCGCGACGATGTTTATCCTCAGCAGGGGATTATTGAATACGGGTGCCCTTCAACCATTGACCGTGCGCATGGCGAGATGGTCGCGGGGCCAGACTGGTAGACTGGTTCTCGTGCTAGCCGTGACCGTTTCTGTGGCGAGCGGTTTTATCAACAACACGCCCATTGTCATCATGATGGTGCCAGTCCTTATGGCGCTTAGTCGAGAGTTTCAGGTTGCACCTTCCAAACTCTTTATCCCACTGGCGTATTTCGCCATTCTCGGTGGCACCTGCACCTTGATGGGGACGGCCACGAATCTGTTGGTCGATGGATTTTATCGCGATGCTGGAGGCTCTGGATTTTCGGTGCTGGAGTTCAGTCGACTTGGCATCTGGTTCTTACTAGTGGGTGTTTTGTATATGGTGTTGTTTGGCCAAAGGCTGTTGCCAGAACGCGAGTCGCTGAGTTCTTTGTTACCGGAAGAAAAGCGTTCAACCTATGTCAGTGAAGTCGTGGTGACGCCCGACTCGGGCTTGTTGGGCAAACAAGTTGAACAAGCGTTTCCCAGCCTGGGTGTGATCCGGTTCCTGGAACTGGTGCGTGACGAAGAGATGTATCTGGGCGCAGAAGCCAGTGCCTATGTCCTCACCGAAGGGGATGCGCTGATATTGGAAGGTGAACCAGAAGACATTGCATCATTCCTGGAAAAGGAGCGTGCTGACCTTGCAACGGTGGTCGAGGACGATTCTCGTGTGCCGCTCCGAACAACCGAAACCACCGTTTATGAATTGGTGATTATTCCCGATTCAACGTTTGTAGGCCGAAGAGTACGCGACTTGGGACTGAATCGGCAGTTCGGTGTCAAGGTGATGGCCGTGCAAAGAAGTGGACGCCACCACCGCATGGATCTGCGAATGATGCGGTTGAAAGTCGGCGATACATTGCTTGTGCAGGCCGAGCCTGAGCATATGGCGCTTGTCAAAGAGGCTGGCAACGTGTTGGTTGTAGAAGAATACCGCATGGGTGAGCGAGCCCGCCGTGCCAAGCGGGCGATGGCGACCCTGGTAGCGGTGGTCGTATTGGCCATGTTGGGTGTCGCCCCGTTAGTCGTCCTGGCGCTGGCGGGCTGCGCGGTCATGGTGATGACGGGGTGTTTGCGCGGTGAAGAGGCGCTGCGTTCCATCGATGCCAACGTCATTTTGATCATGGTGGGAACCATACCCCTTGGAGAAGCGATGGTTGAAACGGGACTTATTGGGATATTGGTGGAAGCCATGATGGAGTTTCTTGGCAGTGACCAGCCGGTCTTACTGGTCAGTGCTCTGTATTTGCTGAGCAATCTCTTGACAGCCGTGCTGTCCAACGCAACTGTCGCGGTACTTATGGCACCGTTCGCGTTTGCGCTGTCGGCGTCGCTTGGCGTCTCGGTTGAGCCCTTTCTCATGGCAATTGCCTTCGGCTCCTGTACCTGCTTTGTGTCGCCTATTGGTTATCAGGCCAATCTGATTGTCATGGGACCGGGCGGCTATAACGTGAAAGACTACGTTCGTGTTGGCCTACCATTGAGTTTCTTGCTGTGGGGTTTGGCCACGTTTGCCATTCCACGCCTGTGGCCCTTTTAGGTGATAGAATCCTGAAACTTACGGAAGGATTCTTTCATGTTGTTCACTTTTCTGTGGCTGATTAGCGTTCAAAATCCGTTTGATGGGGCCGTTGATCCCGCCGTCCCCCACTTGAAGCAACTGCTGGGTTTAGATTTTGGCGAGGATGTAACCCACCCTTACGAGGTGAACCAGTACGTGCTCGCACTGGCCCAGTCATCACCCTACGTGTCCATCGAGACTATTGGTGTATCGTGGGAAGGAACGCCGCTCTATTTGCTGGTGATTACCTCCGAAGAACATCAGAAGAACCTTGATGTTCTCAAATCAGCCTATCGCGAGCTGGCAACCGGGAGCCTTGAAGACGATTCAATTCGCTCTTTAAAGACAGGCCGCCTGCCTGTGGCCGTTTGGTTTGCAGAAAGCGTGCATGGAAACGAGACAAGTGGTACGGACTCTGGATTGGCGTTAGCCTACTACCTGGCTGCGTCCCAGAGCGATGAAGCCAAACGCTTACGCAGCGATGCAGTTGTACTTCTGTTGATCATGCAAAACCCGGATGGTCGCGCGCGTTTCGTGAACAACCATCGCGAAAACCGGGGGCCAATTCCCAATGCCGACCCTCAAGCTGCTGACCACCATGAACCTTGGCCAAGTGGACGTCCTAACCATTATCTGTTTGATTTGAACCGCGACTGGTTTGCCATGACTCAGGTAGAAACCCGGGCGAAGGTGGCTGCGTTCCTAGACTGGCATCCACAAGTCAGTGTGGACTTGCACGAGATGGGCACTGACGAGTCGTTCTTTGTGGCAACGCCAGCGCCACCGGCCAATCCCGTTCTTCCACAGAGCATGAAAGACCACTATCGCCAATTTGGTCAGGCCATAGCTAAGACATTGGATGAAGAAGGTGTAGATTACTTTCACTCCGAATTGTTCGACAGTTTTTATCCAGGCTATGGTGAGTCATGGCCCAGCCTACAAGGCAGTGTTGGATTGCTATTTGAGCAAGCGCGTGCATTAGGCCCCATCATTGAAAAATCCGATGGGCGGTTATTGACTCACAGCGAGGCGGTGCAGCATCAACTTTGGGCGTCTTTGGCTGTCTTGCGCCACGCCGCCGCACATAAACACGAATTGCTCGATTTCTTTCACAATTACCGCCTGGAGTCTATGGAAGAAGTACGGGACATGGACGAGAAGGCTGCGGTTCTTTTGCCTGGCACCGACCCATTGAAGTCTTATGAACTGGCAAAATTGCTTATGAGCCAAGGTATCGAAGTGGGACAATTATCAGAGGCTGTCAAAAGTGTGGCCGTGCGGGATTTGATACGGCCTGAATCCATGAGGATGGAGATACCCGTTGGGAGTTATGTCATCCCATTCAATCAACCCGCGGGGCGATTGGCCCGCAGTCTCTTGCTGCCGCGCATCGATATGGACGAATCGTTCATTGAAGAACAACATCGCCGATATGCCAAACGTTTGGGCGATCAAATCTACGATGTGACGGGATGGTCACTGCCATTTCTATATGGTGTGCCGACGATCTTTACGGGTGGTGCGGGTTGGAAGGCCTTAGTTGCACCTGTTCCAGAGCCCCAAGTGACCGTGCCATCACACCCGGCACAACGCTGTTATCTCATACCCCAAAGCTTGGGACTGATTAGGAGCCTGGCGGAGTTAACCCGATTCGACATGTCGATCGTGTTCAAACCCATCGAACATCATGGCGTCCTGTTTCCCGCTGGTAGCGCTGTGATTCGTTCGGACGGGCCAGATGTTGGGTTGCTGGAAGAGCTGACCAAGTTGGCCAAGTCGAGACGGTTCTCTTTTTATGCTGCTAATGAATCATGGTTCGATTCTGGTCCGAGTCTGGGATCAAGTGATGTAAAAACCGTTTCGCGACCCAAAGTGGCATTGATTTGGGGTGAACCCGCCCTTAATCTCTCGGCCGGATGGTTGCGCTACGCCCTGGAACAACAGCTTCACCTTTCCATGACTGCGATCCAGGCTTCTGATTTGGAAGCGGCGAGGCTGAGTAGGTACGACGTTTTGCTTATGCCTGATGGGAAATGGCAACAGCTAAATACGACGACAACCCAGAAAATCACGGCTTGGATCCGTGAGGGTGGCACCTTAATAGGTGTGGGCGATGCGTTGGATTGGATGTGCGAAGTAGGTCTGCTGAACAGCAAACGCGAGTTCCGCGGTGGATATGTGGATGGTCCAGAATACGGTGCCCGACCGGAACATCCAGAAGAACCAATCAAGGACCAACGCCGCATGATCGAGCCGATTCGGGAATATCCTCGGCCCGCCCGGGGCGCAATTGTCCGCGCTGAAATTGACTTGGAACACTGGATGACTTTTGGGTTGAGCCCTCAGCATGCGGTACTTATCGATTCAAATCGCATTTATCGACCGCTCAGATTGGATACGGGCAGCAACCCTCTACGTTATGCAGGTGAAGACCTTGTATTGTCTGGATTTGTTCCAGACGAAACGGCCCATCAACTGGCGTTTAAGGCGTATGCCATGGAGCAGCAATTGGGTCGCGGACGCGTGATTGCATTTGCTGAGGATCCCCTTTTTAGGGGCTTTAGCTTGGCTAACCTTCCTCTCCTTGCAAACAGCATTTTTTTGGCGAAGGTGATTAATTCGGTTGGGTATTAAGCCGGCGACGCATGCAGAAAATCATTGGTCACACAGGCTCAGAATGATTGAATAAGGTTAAAACGGAGGGCGTATGTCAGAGAAAAGGTCACCTTGGGTATATGTAGGAATCGGCTGTGTCGGTTTGGTTATCATTGCGGTAATTGGGGTTGCGGTGCTCGGCTTTTTGGGGTTTCGGATGGCCAAGGACACAGTGGAGGCCATGAAGGACCCCGTCAAGCGGGAAGAAAACGTGAAAGCAATTCTGGGCGCCACGGATTTGCCACCCGGCTACTATGCGGGTCTGGCCGTGAAAATACCTTTTCTAATGGAGATGGCTATTCTTACGGATCGTGAAGGCGAGGACGGCCCCAATGAAGATTTCGACCAACGTGGCTTCATATATTTCAAGATCATTGGCAAGGTCGATTCAGAACTTAAAGACTATTTTGAAGGCAAGACAGACGATGCGACGGTGTTTAGACGCAACAATATCAATTTGGATCTGGAATCCAACGTGTTGTTAGAACGGGGCTTAATTGAGGTGAATGGTCAGAACCTTATGTATCTGGCTCAGACCGGTCGGTTTTCCACTGAACATGGTCGCTCCGAAGGCATCCAGACACTGATCCTGGTCGAATGCCCCAAGGATAAGAAAATGCGTTTCGGAATCTGGTTCGGGCCACTTCCCGAGACCGATGAAAACGGTTCCTATGTGTTAGCCGGTACCCCTGCCGACCGGGACCAGGTTCAGGGGTTCATGGGCCATTTCACCCTGTGCGATTGATCATTGGTGACATGGGTCACAGCGTCTGCAACTACGAAGAATCACAATGATCAAGTTTCTTCCTTATGAGCTTCGGGCCCCTGCGGGGGCCCTTTTTTTCAGCCCAGGTTTTGCTTGTTTCACGATGTTATCTCGTGTAACCTAGGGGCGTTTCTGGCGCTTGAAATCGGGGCGTAGCGCAGCCTGGCAGCGCGCCTGCTTCGGGAGCAGGAGGTCGGAGGTTCAAATCCTCTCGCCCCGACCATTTTCCTGGTTGCTGACCAGAACGATAGCCCGCTAAATTGAAGCTTGATCGCGCCGGTCAACAATGTGCGGCAAGAATAGACATGCAAATGTGTCGTTCTAGCCGGTGCTTTGCGCAAATGCTCAGTGCCTCCATTTTTCCTGCACATTTGGTGGATAAATTTTGCTCCAGAACAGCCTCGCAGGGAGGCGATCAATGATTGGAGGCCATCAAATGACCATTAGATTGTGCGTGTTGAGTATTCTAAGTTGCTGGACAATGGCGCAGGGTCCCACCGGACAGTCGGGACGACCGCCTCAGGGTATGCCGATTGTGCACCTGATTCACTTGGCCGATGCCAACGGCGATCAGGTCACCACACGGGAAGAATGGGCGGTACAACTGGATCAACTTTCGGAATTGGGACAGGGTGAAATCAACGACTCTGCCATTCGACAGTATTTGGAAGCCCATCGGCCTGGTGACCGGCCCAAAGGTCCGGATCGACCCGATGCAAGGCCCAGTCATGATCAGAAACAAGGCAGACCGGCGCCACCCACCATGAATCGCCAATTCTTGGAGAAACAATTCTCTGAGTTGGACAAAGACGGCGATGGTTCCGTGAGCCACCAGGAGCTTCCGAGCCGTGGTGGCCCACCACCCCGAGATTAGGCGGTGACATAACACCCATGGGTTTGTTCAAAGACGGCACAAGGTTCCGATACCTCCTGCTAAGATGGTTCATCAACAGCGAAAAGGCTGAAGCATGCGATTGAGAATCGCTCACAAGCTGTTCCTGAGTCTATTGATCACTAGTGGCGTATCCCTCATCGTATTGATGTTGTTGTTTCGCTGGAGTTTGGATCGGGGTTTTGTCGCCTACCTCAATCAGTTGGAGTTGGAACGACAAACGTCGCTGGTTGCATCCCTACAGCAAATCTATGTGGATCACGGCGGGTGGGATGTCCTGAGAGAAAGACCCGGGTTCTGGCGTGACTTGCTGGAGGCGTCGCGGAACCGTGTAGATGTCGACGACCACCGCGCACCCAGGAGACCGCCACCTCGTGAGCCTCAGGACGCTCGCGTCCCACCGTTTCATCCGGAGCGTCAGGGGCCACCCGGACCCAGGCCCAGGCCGCCGGGCGAGGGCGACAACCTGAGAATCACTTTATTTGATGTGAATCAAACGGCGGTGATTGGACCGAGTAAGTGGGACGATGAACAATCCAAACTCGAAATTATCGTCGACCATCAGACCGTGGGTTGGTTAGGTATCAGACCGTTTTTGGAGGTCACCGAAGCCCTTGATGTCGCGTTTCTCAAAGAACAAACACGCTTTGCATTGTTCTGCTTTTGTGCCTTGATTTTGCTCGCTATGGTCGTATCTGCGTTCTTGGCCCGGCACTTCAATGCGCCCATACGTACCCTTGCAAAGGCATCTCACCAGCTAACCGAAGGCAAATTTGATGTGCGTATTGCGTCTGAAGGTTCTGATGAAATTGCCCAGTTGGCACGCGATTTCGATCAGATGGCGCAGGTTCTGGATAAGAATAGAAAGGCAAGACAAATCTGGATTTCAGATATATCCCATGAGCTTCGAACACCTTTAACCATTCTCACGGGCGAGTTGGACGCCGTGAGTGATGGCGTGCGCCCACTTAACCCACAAACCATGGTTTCTATTCGCCAAGAAGTCGAGCGCTTGGAAAAGATGGTCAACGATTTGTATGACTTGTCACTTTCGGACATAGGTGCTCTGGATTATCACAAGACTTATGTGTCGTTAGTTGAGGTCTTAAACACATGCGTCACCACACATAGGGATCGTTTTGAGAAAAAGGGAATCGACCTCCAATGGGAGCACACAGGGGGCGATGCCACCCTGCTGATGGACGCCAATCGGATGAATCAGTTGATTAGCAATCTCTTCGAGAACAGCCTCCGGTACACAGACAGTCCAGGCACATTGCATTGCACACTTACCGTGACACCATCAACACTTGTAGCCGTATTTGAAGATTCAGCCCCCGGGGTGTCAGCCCAAGAGTGCGAATTGCTTTTCGAAAGGCTTTATCGGGTGGACAAATCTCGGAGTCGCCGATACGGTGGAGCCGGTTTGGGACTGGCCATCTGCAAGAACATCGTTGAGGGGCATGGCGGTAAGATCCACGCCAGACCGTCCGTCATGGGCGGACTTAAGGTCACCGTAGAGTTTCCAAAGCAAGGAAGTGGCGATGCAGTCAGCTGAATCTTTCACCATCCTCGTCGCCGAAGATGAGCCCAAAATCGCTCAAATACTTAGCGACTACCTGAAAAGCCATGGCTATCAGGTCTTTTGTGTCGAGGACGGGTTATCGGTGGCTCCGACGGTGCAGTCGATGCAACCCGACTTGTTGTTACTAGACCTGATGTTGCCTGGCAAGGATGGGCTGGACGTATGTCGCGAAGTTCGTCAGTTCTCCGACATACCCATTATCATGGTCACCGCCAGAGTGGATGAGATAGACCGGGTGTTGGGCCTTGAACTCGGTGCCGATGACTACATATGCAAACCATTCAGCCCTCGAGAAGTCGTGGCCAGGGTGAAGGCGAACCTTCGTCGAACCCAGACAAGGTCGAGAATCGATTCTCAAAATCCAGCGATTGAAGTGGATCGCGAGAAACATCAGATCCGCGTGCATGGTGCGGTCCTTCCGCTCACCCGTCATGAGTACAACCTTCTGGCCGGTCTCGTTCAGCGGCCTGGTCGTGTATACTCCCGCGACCAGTTGATGGACATGATGTATGACGATGGGCGCGTTGTGACCGATCGCACCGTAGACAGCCACATTAAGAATATTCGCCGAAAAGTGATGGATCTGGACCCTGAATTGGATGTGATCCAATCCATCTATGGGGTTGGGTACAAGTTTGAGCCTTGATTTACTTGATTCCCGGTTGCTGCTAACGGTTCGTTAGGACTCGAGTACGGGTTCTTCACAAGCACTTCACGTTGTCTCCAATGTTTCTACACAGTTGGATCACAGAATGTACATGTGAGCCCGAAAATCACGTCTCATGTTGGGACGCAGGCTCATCAATGATACTTAGATGAGGTGCACATTGAAACGACTCGTTCATGCCCTTCAATTGGGCTTGGTCCTATTCATAGGTGTTACGACAAGTGCGCAGGTCAGGCTGATCGCACACATTGCTAACGACTCCGCGCATTTTCGCAATACCCTGGCGGTCGCCAATTTTTCTGACCTAACTCGATCGTACGAACTCTTTGCTTATGACGATCTTGGCCAACCGATGGGTGGCCTTACGAATCAGATCATTGAGGGTTACACCACAAGGTTTGTCGATGCAACTGATCTCTTTCCCGAACTCCCATCTTATCTTTTGGTCGAAAGCGATGCCGATGTGGTTGTGAGCATGGGTTACACGTCGACTGATTCAAGTGGAGCCACGGCCCGGGTCCATGAATCGACCCAAACGTCTAAAGGATGGCGATTGTATCCAAGTAACGGGGCCTCGACTTTTGACGGTCTGGTGGTCTTGAATCTCACTGACAGCATGGCTCAGGTGTCCATCGAGCAAAAAGACGCGTCTGGTGGGTCATTGGATGCGACATCCCTGCAGGTGTTCCCCGGTCATAAAGAGAAGATGGTCCTCAGTACCTACTTCGATACGGTGGAGAACACCTGCTTTGAAGTGATCGCTTCGGAACCTGTTGCGGTAATGGCCTTGACGGGTTCATTACCGGGGATTACGCCAAGCTATCTGTGGGAGAACCCCAGTGTGGCATTTACGCCGATTGCCGCTGAGGAATGTACGTCAAGTGTGGATCTAGACAGGTCCCGAGGCCCATGTAATGAAACGCTGCCATATTCTCCGCAAGTGTCCATATCCGTTGATGACGCAAACCGAACCATCACGTCAAATAACATTCCCGATCACCAGGTGGGACTGTTTGGACCGGTCTTTGGCTCATTGAACCCCAATGCAATAGCCGAGCAGCATGCCAGCTACACCATAACCGCAAGACCTGAATGGGCTGACGAAATGACGGCCCTTCTGGGTCCCAACGGGCCCACGTATCGGTTTGGCGTACTATTCAATGGTGTGGAGCTTGATCCTGTGGCGGCCGAGCCCTTCCCCCATGAAGGTGGTTTTATGAACCCAAATGCCAATTGGGCCTGGAACTTGGAAGCGCTCAATGTTCGTATTGGCTTGGACTGCAACAATGCCCACGTGCAACCCAATGGCAAGTACCACTATCACGGTACACCTGTGTTGTATCTGCAGGATCTGAACATCAACGACCACGTAATGACCATGATCGGGTATGCCGCAGACGGGTTTCCCATCTATTACAAGTACGCTTACTCCGATGCCAACAACCCTAATTCCGCAGTCATTGAAATGACCTCAAGCTATCGACTCAAATCCGGAATCCGACCCGGCGATGGCATCACGGCACCATGTGGAACCTACAACGGTGTTTATTCTGCAGACTACGAATTTGTCTCGGGTCTCGGAACCCTTGACGAGGCCAATGGCAGGTTTGGTGTGACCCCTGAGTATCCGCAAGGAATCTATTACTACGTGATTACAGATGCTTTTCCGTCGATCCCTCGTTACCTGAGGGGCACGCCATCTAGTGACTTCAGGTTGCGGCCATGAAGTGGACCTTTTTCTTTGCTGTTTTATGGGTGGGCCCGATGGTCCTGGCTCACAACCCCAACGAAGCCTATTTTGAGATTCACGAACAGGACCTGTATGTGGAGATAACGGCTGAACTTCCATGGTCCATGAGATATGCGCTCGTTGAATCATTTCCCCTCTTGGAAACGTCCAAGAGCAGAGATGATTTTGATGCCGCCCTGTTCGATTACCTGGCGGACCGGATTCAATTGTTTGACGCTAAGGGTCAGGCAATGAAACTTGAGTCTGTGGTGGAACAGATTGACGAGCAACGACACAGTCACCAAAACAGCTTTACGCTACGCTACCTGAAAACCAATCCCTTAAAACAGGTCGTTAACAGCGTGATGACCGAAATCTACGACACGCAAAAGAACATCCATCTTGTCGAGATACAGGGTGAGACCGTCAGGGTGACCACCTCCAAATCCCAACCCAGTTTCGATGTCCCTTCAACCTATTGATCCATTGAATTCTATGATCACGGTGTGCGCCAGGTGTTCACATGGTGCTGCCATATTTTTGGATCCTTTGTTTGGGAACTGTGCAAGGAGGTGTGTGTTCAAGGGCATAAACCAAATATAATAAGTGCCATGCATAAAATTGTGGTGACGGCATTGGTTCGCCTGACGCAATGCGGCATCTAACTTGCCGTGTTCTCGGTCTATGGAGGTAGTACCCATGAATCAATGCACATTGAAATCATTCACCAGCTTTGATGGTCAGGCGATTGCCTATAGGCATTGGCCAGCCAGTTCGGACACTGCAGTTATTCTGTTCCACCGAGGCCACGAACATTCTGGGCGAATAGCCCACTTGGTATCGGAACTAGGCGGGCCACATGCCTACTTTGCCTGGGATGCCCGTGGACATGGTCTGTCCCCTACGTCAGAGAAATACCTACCCAGCGCGGCGGATTCGGTTCGTGATATCCAGTGTTTTGTGGATCACATCACTCAATCTCACGGAATTCCCGTGTCCAACATGATAATGGTCGCCCAAAGTGTGGCGGCGGTTCAGGTGGCAGCCTGGCTGCACGACTGCGCGCCTCAGGTCCGTGGCGCAGTTTTGGCGTCTCCTGCATTTGAGATTAAGTTGTACGTGCCGCTTGCTCGATCTTTCCTGAATCTGTGGTATCGCATCCGTGGAGATTTTGAGGTGAAGAGCTATGTGAAGGCACGGCACCTGACCCGAGATATCGCTCGTCAACGTGACTATGAAAACGACCCTCTGATCACGCGTCCGATTTCGGCGAAGTTGTTGCTGGAACTGGACGATATGGCGAAACGAATTGTCGAGGACGCTGAAGCCATTGATGTACCGGTCCAATTGCTAATCTCGGGCAGGGACTACGTGGTGCGATCACAACCGCAGCACAGGTTCTTCGAAAAGTTGGGAAGTGCCTTCAAAGAACGTCGTCTATTCTCAGGTCTTTTGCACGATATCTTGGGCGAGCGCGACCGCACTGAAGTTGTGAACCGTGTCCGTATCTTCATTGAGCAGTGCTTTGACGTGGAATCCAAGGCCAGTGATCTGACGTCAGCCCATCTGCAGGGATTCACACGTCGCGAAATGGACCGGCTTGAGAGTCCCTCAACGGGCTGGCGGCGCTTCTTTTGGGCTTGCAACCGAATCGGCTTGCGACTGGGCAAATACTTATCATCCGGAATCGCCATTGGCTTCCGCAGTGGCTTCGATTCGGGTGCCAGTTTGGACTACGTCTATGAAAATCGTCCTTCGGGATTCACGGTACTCGGTCGATGGATCGATCGACTTTACTTGAACGCGATTGGCTGGCGAGGCATTCGCGCCCGCAAAGTCATGATCGAAGCATTGACCCAAACTACCGCTCAACTATTACGAAGTAAGAACATGCCCATTCGAATCTTGGATATTGCCGCGGGAGGAGGACGCTATCTGTTGGACCACGCAAAGGAAATTATGCCTGACTATCTGCTGCTCAGAGACGCTTGTCCGCATAACGTCAAGCAGTGCCAGACCCGCATTCAGGCATCCGGTATGGCTGATTGGGCGCGTGCCGAGCTTGGCGATGCATTTGATCAAGACACAGTGGCTTCGAGTAGCCCTTCACCGACGCTTGTGATCGTTTCCGGTCTTTATGAATTGTTTTCCGATAATGAGAAAGTCGCAAAGTCCCTGGCCGGTTGTGCCACTGCCGTCCCGTCCGGCGGGTATTTGATCTACACAGGGCAGCCCTGGCACCCACAACTCGAAATGATTGCACGCTGTTTGCCCAATCATCGAGATGGCGGCCCGTGGGTCATGCGCCGCCGTTCCCAATTGGAGCTCGATCAACTAGTGGAGGCTGCAGGTTTTCGAAAGATCAAACAACACATCGACGATTTCGGAATTTTCTCCGTGTGCCTCGCCGTGCGCGTAGATGCCTAAGATGAAGGACACAGGTTCGGCTAATCGAACGCAGCCTGTGATGTTATGTGTGACCTATGTCATCGCAATTTATCGTGCAGAAACCTAGCTTGAACCCAAAAGGGCGGGGTGTGCGTTGCGAGCATTAATAGGGCTAGTTGGAATCATCGGCTGCATTTATAGCGGGGCAACCACGTTTTATGTGTCCAGCACGGATGGCAGCGATATGAATGACGGATTGACGCCCGCCACACCCTTCGCGACGATCGCTCACGTCAACACGCTCATGCTCATGCCCGGCGATGAGGTTCTTTTCAAGTGTGGCGACACCTGGCGGGGTCAAATGCTGGAGATCACACGATCGGGGTCCTCGGGCATGCCCATCCGTTTCGGTTCCTATCCCACTTCAGACTGCAGTGATAAGCCCAGCATCTCTGGTGCCTTCCCGGTCACGGGATGGAGCCCGATCGGTGGCCAGGTCTATGTGGCGGACCTGGATCTGGGTGCCAACGCAGGGTTGTTCCCGTTGGGTATGAACCAACTGTTCCGAGCAGGCGTCCGATTGGCGCCCGGGCGCTGGCCCAATGCCGATGAAGGCGACGGTGGATACAGCATCATTGAGAGCCAACCGGCATCTAACCGTATTCAGGACAACCAACTTCCGGCCACCAACTGGAACGGCGCATTGGTGCATATCAAGGGCATGCGTTGGTACATCATCAACCGATTCGTGACATCCACCTCAGGCACCACGCTGGTACTCAATGCCGATAATGGTTGTTGGGCCAACGACTGCACGGATTGGGGCTATTTTCTGAATAATCATCCGGCCACGCTCGACCGCGATGGCGAGTGGTACTTCGATGCGGCGACGAATCAAGTGCATCTGTATGCGGACGCACCTCCAGCAGACATGGAAGCGTCAGCGGTTATGGCAAACAACGATGATTTTCGCGGCGGTATCGTGCTTGGTCGGCATCTGCAAGAGCACATTTCCTATGTGATCGTTGAGAACTTTGAAGTGTCACGATGGGACATGAATGGCATCACCACGCCTACGAACCTGCAGAGCAGTGACAATTTCAATGTCACCATTCAGAACAACTGGGTTCACGATGTGGACGCCATCGGCATCAACATGCAGACTTGGGTGTGGCAGGCAGCCGTGGGTCCAAACGGTTGGCGGGGTGGCCACAACTTGCTGGTGCAAAACAACCTGGTTGAGCGGGCGAACCACATCGGCTTGAATAGCTACGCTTATGATTCTGATTTTATCGGCAATACACTTCAAGATATTGGTCTCATAATCCTAGCCGGACTCACAGGTATCGGTTGCGGCGATACAAGTTTCGGCGGTTTTTGTACCGAATACGGGGACGGTCTACGCGTGAAAATAGACCAACCTGACTATTCGGGGTTTGGTAACTTGATCTCCTGCAATCGTCTGGAACGGATCGGCCATAACGGGATGGATATTTTCGGGTCCGACAATGAACTCAGTCGAAACCTCATTTACGAGTCCTGCACCAGCAAAGGCGATTGCGGAGCAGTTCGCACCTTTGGGTCGGGAAGTCTGGCGACGTCACCTGTACACGATATCTTGTTGTCGGAAAACATCATCGTGGATGTCATAGGCAACACCGATGGCAACGCGCCGTTTTTCAAACCGCTTTTTGGAATAGGGCTCTACATCGACCAGTTCTCAGCTAATGTGACGGCCTCGGGCAATACCATTTCAGGTGCCACGATTGATGGCATTCTGTACCAGAATTCCTCGGGCACGGTTACCGACAACGTGTTGTTCAATAACAATGCAGGCACCATGTTCCGCGGACAGATTGGCTTGTACGGATCACCTACCAGGGCATCACTCAGCGGGAACGTGATGGTGGCTCAGCAACCCATCGCCCGCACCCTCATTGCAGACGGTCTTGTGAATCTGACCGCTTCGAACATGAACTACTTCTTCAATGGGTATGAAGACGCCAACATTGTCGTAGGCAGTGCCCGTACCTTGGCTCAATGGCAATCGTTCAGTGGGCTGGATGGTCTGTCGGTCGCGAATTGGTATAGCTTGATGCTTCCAGACCCACCCTTGGCCGAGCTATTCGTCAACGACACAAAGGACCCCTTAATGGTCAATCTGGGCGGATCGATTTACCTGGACCTGGATCAAAACGCGGTAACGGGTAGCTTTGTCATCCCGCCCTATAGGTCTCGCGTGTTGGTGCCCCAATTCGTGTGCAATCCCACGGCCACCGTAACGGGAGATGCCACAATATGCTCGGGCGGAAGTGCAACGATTTCGGTGGCTTTAACCGGAACAGGTCCTTGGGACCTGGTGTGGTCCGATGGCTTCATGCAAATGGGGGTGGGATCTAGTCCGACCATGAGAGTGGTGAATCCGATGTCGACAACTACCTATAGTGTGGATCAGATAGACGATAGTCTTTGTACGGGTGTCAGTTCTGGCGCTGCTACGGTGATTGTAGGTGACATGCAACCGCTGTGGATCGATCCGCCGGCTGCGGCACAAGGTCTTTTCCCGCTCCAATTCACGGCCCGTATTCCCTGTGTGGGCCCCACCTATGGGTGGGAGTGGTTTCAAAATGGCCTTTCCCAGGTTGTGGATGTGAACCCGTTCACGTTGGCCTCCGTTTTGACGGCACCGGCAACCATCTCGGTGGCGGTGGATCAGGGCGGTCCGCCATTGACCGCCTCTGCTCTTGTACTGGTGGCCCAACACTTTGCTACCAATGGTGACCTGAATGGAGACGGCTGCAACACGCTTGAAGATCTTTGGCTTCTGGCCAATGATTGGCGTGAGCCGTCTACAACGGACCCCAATAATGACGGTATCGTGGACGTTCGTGACTTCCTATTCCTCAATACCAACGGTCCATGCCCCTAGTTGGGTCAAAGGTGTCCTCAATTCCGATAGCCAGCTACATTTTACGCATTATTTCAACGGGGTAAGAAGTGCACCTCTTTCCGAGTTGTTGGTTGGGTAGATGGTACGCCTACGCACCATAAGACTTTCGGGATATTCCGCAGAAACGATTGCAACAAACCAGGGTGCCATCGACATGTTGAACCAATCACTAAGCGTCGATGTGGCGGAACCTGATTCTATGTACAGTTGTTCACTGTGGGTGCTTAATCCAGATGGATCATAAAGAACGATATGGACCATTTGAGCGACATTCGATATGAACTCCAAATGATGCTCGCATTCCAAGGCGTTTTCAATGGGGGCGGAAATCCAGTGTTGTGACCATTCACATGGAAGATTGTAGCTTTCTGTTGATTCTGGACCGTGATCAAGACGTCTCATGGTGATGGGTAGGTCTGCTAACCACTGATTCGCAGTATTGGCCTCAGAGCGGATTATCTCCGTATTTGCTAGCAAGGTTTCACCAGGGTTGAGCCAGAAGACTTCGCCTAATCTAGTTAAGGATTCGCTCCGCCCTGTTCGCGTCACCTGAGTTTGAGGTTGAACCATGGTCCATTCTGTGAGAGTGTCGCGTGCTGGGAAATCCAAGAATCTTGAAGCGCTTGGTAGGGGGCTTGCGCTGGACCAAAGGCGTGTTTTCGGATTCTCGTTTCCATGCAGGACATAAATCCAAATCGGCTGGTCGCTTTCCCAATGCAGTCGTGAAATTGAATCCTCGATGGTTGGGTCCATGATTTGATTCAAAAGGATCACTTTGTTGTGTCCGCCTACCACAGCTAGCTGGGATGAATCCACGGGGTTGGCCTTCAAATCGAAGAGCACAAAGTCGATGGTGGTTAATTGACTTTGTGGGTTGACGATCATAAGCCCATTCCAGTAATTGGATTGGGTCCATACAGGTATATCGCCCGTAATTCCTGGCTGATTATTCAATGGGACATCGCAAGCAATTCCGGAAGCTTTGATTCCAAACGACTGTTGAACTATCAGACGCTCAGGACATCTTAGTTCGATCCATGCGGGTGTGCTTTCCTCGGGTGTCGTCCGTGTGTTCATCCACGATCCAATGCCTTCAAGCTGAAGTGTCTCTTCTTTAAGGATGACGCCATTCAGATCGCGTACGACCGCTAATACATCGACAGGAACATCATGGGGATTCGCGATGCGATAAGACGTCCACCAACCTGGCGATCTGGGCATGTGGGGAATTGCATACCGATTCTGTTCTATAGTTGTGGGTTCGGGAACCGGCTTTGGGGGATTGGTCCAAAGGACTAAGTTGTAGGGTCCTGGGCCGGGTTTCTCTAGGCTTATCTCTGTGCAATGGGACCTGTTCTCCTCGTCTTCTTCATGCGGACCAACCGCAAATTGGTCCTCTAGATAATCTCGGGTGCCACCGCCCCGCCAGGAGACGAGAATCTCATTCTCGGTCTGTCGCGCATGGAGGTGTTGCGGTGGTTCCGTCGGATCGGAACGCAGACAGGTCCCATCTATGGGTGGATATAGAAACGTTTGGACTAGAATCTCTTCATATGCGCGGCCCAAATAGGTATAAAACCAATCTCTTTGATCCAGCACTCTTTGGACGGATACGCATGATTCGATGGGATTGTTGGTAACGGTCAGGTATTGGAGATCTGGAAGTTTTGAAACATCAGGTACCATTGCCAACGAATTGGCGTCTAAGTAAAGGTATTTTAGGTTCATCCAGTCGAGATTGGGTAATGAGGTCAGGTTATTTCTATCGAGAGAAAGATCAGTCAGCTTGTTGAGGTGATTGATTGGTGGGAGGTGAGTAATACGGTTGTCTTGCGCTTTGAGTTGACTTAGGTTGGGTAGCTCGGAGATCTCGCTTAACCTTTGTAATTGGTTGTCTGAGACGTCCAAGAAACTCAGTTCTGCAAGATGGACGATAGGGGGAAGTTGGATCAGTTGGTTGTTCCTGATTTCCAATCGTATGAGTTGGGATGGAAGTTCGAGGGATGCACTGCCGAGCTGGTTTTGATTAAGAATGAGAGTTTTCAAAGTGGACGGGAGGTTTGTCAATCGCTTGAGTTGGTTACGTGATAAGTCGAGCGACCCTAAAGGGACATCGTCGAATTCAGCTTCTTCAAGGATGCTGTCCGTAATGGTCACATCACCCAGATGAGGAAATCTCCCACGCGTTTTGAAAACACGTAGCTGCGTGTCCTTCAAAGCCACAAACACGAGATTCCCCAGTACTCCGACCTGATCCAAAGATTGTAGGGGCGTGTAGCGAACCTGAAGTCGTTCAAGCGAGTTAGGCAAGCTTGGTAAGCTGTTGAAGGCACATTGAGAGATAATGATCTCTTTGATTGGGGGCAATTCGTCAAAAATCCAGCGATCCATCTCGCCTATCACAAGAAGGTTGAGTCGTCTCGGCATGATAAACGACTGCCACTCTAAGGCGCGTATGGTTAAAGAATCCAGTTCAACATCCGAAAGGTCAAGCGAAGCGGGCGCTACATTTTCGATCCACATTGAAAGGCGCGACGTGCGAGGAAGATCGGGCCATGATTCAAGTCGCGTGCTTAGGAATGAAAGAAAACGAAGGTTGTTCAATCGATTGAGATCTGGCACGTTCACTGGACCCTCCAAACCAATCGATAGATCTATCAAGTTTTCGCAGTGCGTGATTCCCGTTAGGTCGCGAATGTCGCCATGTTGACGCGTCCGTAGGCTGATCCTTTTCACGTTGAGTGCTTCTTCGTAATCTATTTCACCGTCTTTGTTGATGTCTACGAGTTTGACCAAATAGGCTTTGAAGCGCGGATCAGGTATGTAGATGGGCTCTGCTTGACGCTTAGGCGCACGCATTGGAAGTTTATTGATCGCGCTAAATAATTCGCCTAGTGGGGTAGGGATTGGCTGTGCTGCAGACTGGATCAGGTCCCCATGATCATTTCCCGACGGCATTTGGTTGAACCATACGACTTCGTCATAGTTCAGGGAGGACAATGTCGCTCTGAGTTGACGAAGATCAGATTGAGACCATGGTGGCCCGGTGGAATCTGAATCTTGTGGATAAAAGCCGAGCTCTTTGATAATTTTGGGCTTTATCGCACCTATTGATGGGGCAATCGTTGCCATTGCATGATCGAGATTCTTTGTAGCGATCTCTATCCGCGTGACATCAATAGGACTGCGTGGCACGTAAAAATTGATCCCTGCTCCTTGAACTCGACCTAGTTTTGGGACCTCGCTTAGTTGAGAGGCAAGTTCAGATACCCAATCTATGAAATCAGGATTGCTGCCGTTGAAAGTAGAAAGGAGTATTCCGCCCGGTCCTTCAAGTTCCACTAATGCATCATTGAATCTACGAAGTGCCCGCCCATAGCTATCCGGTGAGACCCTCAGGAAACTGTCAGGTTCATTGCCCAGCACCCAATGAGCGATGATGTTATGGTCTTCACGTTCTCCTGCGGTTATGAGAGATGATAGAAACTGTTTGAATTGACCCACTAGGAACTGGGTTAGGGGCGAATCTTGATTGCCAGCGCCCAAGTCGTTCGCGAGTTTGAACCGCGGGTGTTGGTAAATATCAGTGCCCGTTGTTTGACTGGTTTCACCGGGCCAAGAAGCTGGCCTGTCAGAGACCGATGGACCAATAACCAAAGGGATTAAGACTGGAACCTGCAATCGTTGCAACAGATGGATGGCATCGGGATGCGCATGACTTCGATAGAGCGTTATCACAGACCCGGCCCGATGAAAGCTCGATTCCGATCTCTTAATCAAAGTCGAAGGCGTTGTTGCTTTAACCGCTACAAATTCGCCGCCAATTTCTAGCCAGTCGCCCACCTTTAGGTCTGTATCCAAAGAGACAGACAATTCTGAATCACCGGGACTCATGCTTTCAAGCAGCGTACCCCTTGTTGATTTCATTTCCCACGCCACACCTCCCAGCACGAGCAAGGTGGGATTGAAGTCTTCAATGTGAGCGAGCAGTCCGTTAAGATCCTTATTCCACCATTGGACGGGCGTTTTGCCTTGATCGATCAGCCATTGGTCATATTGCCAAGCTAATTGACGAGGAAACGCCGCATGCGTGTGAAGCCCATAATTCAGCGATTGTTGCCCTACGCAGAAACACATGATGAATGCAAACACCGTTCACCTCCGATTGAAGAATTGAAGGATGAAGGGGCAATATGCCTGCCAGGTTTGGGCGAACTCAGTACGTGAAAGATAGCTCCCATGCAGATTCGGATGTTCCCGATCTACTGACGATCAAACGCGAACTTGGTTTATGGACACCGCTCTCAGTTTTGGATATTCGTGATGGTCAGTGTTTCGCCCTGCCAGAGGAAACACACGGAGCCAAGGGCCAGGATTTCACGCAGCTCGGGGTATTTGGCCAGCAGTTCGAAATAGGCTTTGCTGGCGAACGTGATGGACTTTGCCCGTTGAGGATCTGCACCCGACTCCTGCCAGAGCGGACCTTGACGGGTGAACATCTTGCCGCCGATCCATTTGATTTCGCCCATGGGCTCCGGTTCCATGGAATAGCTGGAATCGGTAATGCTGGCCATTTCTTCGCTGGCCATCACACTGGCTTCGCCACTCTTTTGCGAAAGATTTCTAAACCTGTCTTCGGACTGATGTCGGATTGTTGGGGCAGAGGCCACGGGCATGTCGTCTTCCAAAACCAGAAAACTGGTGTAAGGCGTGATGATGCCCCAGGTTTTGGCCAGACGCTTCACCTCGTCAATGAGTTCCCCTTGCTCGCCGTTCAGCCTGATTTGGTCCAGCAAGAACCCAACCCGGCGTTGCGCCCAAATTTTTGGGATATGGATGGATTGGACGCCACGGTCGGGTAGCACAATCTGAATGCGTTGCTTCACCTTTTTGCCTTCCACCATGCCTTCAAGGGTCAAGGCGGCTTTGCCTGTGCCCTGGTATCGGGCGAGCACTTGTAAATCTTGTCCATGAAATAGATCGGGCAGGCGCTCTGGTGTGGTTTCCATCAGGCGCATTCCGGATGCGTTGATCTGGAGCTGGGTCATGACGGGTGCCTGGATTTTTGCGAAAAGCGCCGAAACCTTTACTTCCAGATCTTCTTCAGGTCGAACGTACGTGCGACTGCCGTGCTCGCTCATGCGGTCCAGTAGATGGGTATTCACATCAAAGCCCACGCCTACCGAAAAGACACGTCGCTGGTCACTGGCCACCAGTGCGGTCAATTTGGATTCGTCTTGATTGCCGATGGTCGGTTTACCGTCGGTGATGAATAGGATCATTTGTACGCGGTCATTGGCCGGGCTCAAGGACTGGGTCGATTCCAAAGCCGCCTGAATATTGGTGCCACCCAAGGCTTGAAACTGATCGACAAAAGTGACTGCGTTCTTGAGGTTGGTTGGTTCAGCAGGCATCCAGTCTGACCCAAGAGGTTCCGATTCGGTGGAGAAGCGGACCACTTGGAAGCGGTCTTGAGGCTTCAACGCGCCCAGGCAGAATCGCAGGGCTGCTTGGGCCTGTTCCAGCTTGGCGCCTAACATACTGCCCGAGGTGTCGACCACAAAGGCAATGTCTTTGGGATGCGTTCGCTCTGTGGTTTTCAAGGTGGGTGGCACAATGCGCAACATCACCCAGCCTTCTCGGCCATCTACAGTGTGGAACTGAGCGCCCAATCCGGTTTGCGTGTCTTTGGGCGTGAAGACGAGTTCGACATCGCCACTCCATGTGGTTGCGTCAAAGGTCATGCCAGCGGGTGTGTCCTGCTGGTTGAGTTTGTGAGTGCCACTGCCGAGCCAACCCGACTCGGTAGTGCCGTGCAGCTTGAATTGATTGGGTTGCGCGTTCAGAGGAAGGCGGTAGGTGTACAACCCGTTGTCTTGATCGATGAGCTGTTGCAGTTGAATGGTGAGCACGCGTTCGGAGTGGGGTTCGATGGGGAAAATACGCGCTTGGATCATCTGATTCCCTGCATATGAAACCAGAGCGGGATCCTTGGTGCGACGAACGATTTCCTCGTAAATGTCGCGCGCCTTGTTCGCATCCAGCAGTTCGGCTGGTGTGGCGACGCCGTTGATGTCCAGGGTCACCCGCGACACGGTGGATGCGGATGGAATGGGACACAGGAACGTGCCTTCCAAGCGCGAACCGTTGGGATTGTAGAAGTGGAGGGTGAGCAGCGTTTCGGCGGTGTGCTGATCCATTTGAACGTTCACATCCAGTGCCGACAGGACCATGGGCTGCAATTGGGGCATGCGGGGGATGGGGTCGATAATGATGTGCTGGGCAAACAGCGAGAGGGGAAACAGGATGCTGAACAGGGATCGCATAACGGCTCCTTACTGATTGAACTGGTACTGCTTGGTTCGAAGCTGTTGTCGGATGGCTTCGCGCAATTTGGCTTCCAGGCTATCCGTGACTTCCGGCTGGTTTTGTTTGATGAAGGCTTCCCGTTGTTTGGCAACCTCAGCCAGCTCCGCTTGAATGCGGGTTCGGTCGGCGCTGGCCTTGTCCACAGCAGCCTTGCGTTCTTCAGCGGAAAGTCCCTGCAAGGGTTCAGGCAACGCCTCCTCTTCCATGGTTTCCACTTCCACATCGCCACTGGCCACGGCGTCCACCAGGTCCCAGTCCTCGTTTTTGTAGAGTGACGTTGCTTTGCTGACGCTGCGTTGTACGGCGGCAGCAGGGGCTTCGGCTGCGGCGGTTCGGTCTTGGGCCCGTTGTCGCTTTTGCGAGGCCTCGCCTGCCGCGCCGTAGGCGAGATAGGTTTGGTTCAGTTCGGTATTGAGTTGCAGGATGCGGTCGTCAAAAGGTGTGGCGATAGCCACATCAGTGCGGTCCTGGTCAATGCAGGCATACTGGCCATCGGCCAGATCGGCACCCTCCTTCCAAAACCCTTGAACACCTTCCTGGAAGGGGCCGCAGTGAATGGTGTTCACTACAATTCCCTTAGCAATGGAGGCTTTGCAGGCTGCTCGAAAATCGTAACTGCCCTGATTGAAGGGTTCGTTTCCGGCAATAAAAATGGCTTTGTAGCTGCCGGGCTGAGTGGACCAGGCCAGCTTTTGAACGGCATCGGCAATCACCACGCCACAATATTCCTCGCCACCGTTGGTGGACAATTGATGTAGTGCCTCGGACACGCGATCCAGGTCCGTGGTCAGTGCCAGTACCTGGCGGACATACCCCTGCTGACTGGAAAGGCCGCTGTTACCGTATTCGAACAGTGCGACTTCAAGCGTGGGTGCAACGCCGTGACGACGTGCGGTGGCGAGGTCGTTCACGATGGTCCAAAGCTGGGTTTTGGCCTGGTGGATCAATCCGTCCATGCTGTTGGAGGTATCCAGTAGCAAGGCGATCTGAACGCGTGCGTCTTTTGTCTGGCCAAAGGCAAGTACGGTCAACAAACTGGCAAAGAATATTCGTTTCATGGTGGGCTCCTTTATCATCGAACGACTGGGAGACGCCACCCCCACCAAAAGGTTTCACCTTGATGTTCACTCCGTTTGGCAGCCCACCGATTACCGAAAGGCAGCTCCCAAAATTCCCCTCCACCGGAGATAGAGTCTGGCGCAGCCAGACGGGGTGGTCCTGAAGATGGTTCGTTCTGATGAAAATCCTAGGTGAAGTCGCCATTTTCGTAATGTTCAGACTCGAACAAGAAGATAAGGCGCAGAGGCAAGGAGAGGCCGCAAGGCCGATTGGCCCGGCAGCCCACCCCGACCAAAGCGAGGATAGTCACTAAGTCCGCACGTAGCGCAGATGGGTGGCAGATGCGCCATGGATCACGTCGGTGATGCGGAACTGCGGGCCGGGTTCGTTCAGGTGCTCGAAGAGACGCCGACCTCCGCGAAAGAACACGGGTGCCAATGCAATCTCCAGTTCATCAATGACTTGGAGATTCAAATACTGTTGAATCACGTCGGCACCGCCCGATATGCGTACGTCGCGATTTCCAGCCGCGTCGTGGGCCAGCGTTAGCGCCCGTTCAGGGCCCTCGTTGATGAAGTGGAACGTCGTGCCGCCCGGTCGTTCCAAGGGGTCCCGTTTCTCGTGGGTGAGCACGAATACAGGTGTGTGGAATGGAGCTTACTCAAGCCAACTGACTTCGCCTTGATCGAACATGCGTTTACCCATGATGTAGGCGCCGGCGCGTTCAAAGGTGTGTTGCACCAAGTCATTGACTGGGCCCGTCTCCCCGCCAGGACCGAACTTGAGCTTCTCGCGGAAGTACTTCTGATTGAGGATCCAGGCCATCAAAGCGCCCCATTTGGCGCCCCAATTCATGTGGCTGGGGTCGTCCATAGTCATGCCTTCAGGTGCCATGTAGCCATCCAAGCTCAACCCAATATTAACGAACTCTTTTCCCATAAATATTGCTCTCGTGTGATTGCGGTTTTCGATCACAGATGGCAGAGCAACAATTTTTCTGTAAATTTGTAGCGGATCAAGAGCTGATCTCCTGAGCTTGCATATTCAAGTAGGACCTTCCTGTGAGCCATTCCTCGTCCCATTCCATGAGGAGGGCGCTGACCAGG
>JAGQSC010000056.1 GCA_020439745.1 Acidobacteriota bacterium
GCTTAATCGCCTGAGAACAATGTCATGGTCCTGTGCCCTTCAGGGCACATCCCAACCATCAGCACGGCGTTTCCAACGCCGCCATGCAATCTATGGCCTATCGTTATATCAACCAGACCCCAGACCCCTATTGTCCCAATTGTAAACCCAAAAAGGCTTGTCCGTAGGCAAAATGCACTGCACGATGCCCTTCCTGACGTTATTCCGAGAATGGCCACGTGGAGACCGCGTTCAGTAAGGTAAGAAACAGGGCTAGATTTGATTCCGCCAGCATAGGTCGCGAGCGGATACATTATGGATTCCCGCCTTCGCGGGAGCATCTGTGTTGAGCTTTGTCAAGAAAGTCATCAAATCTATCAGGCCGGCGCCTGCCAGGGTGTGTTTTCACGCACCATCAGATTGAGTATGGTCAACAATTTTCGCATGCAGGCAACCATGGCCACTTTGTACGGCTTGCCAGCCTGGCGCAGGCGTTCGTAGAACGTGCGAATCAACGTATTGAAGCGCCTGGCCGTCAAAGCAGCCATGTAGAGGAGTTTGCGCACAGACGCTCGCCCACCCTGGATCCGTCGCTTGCCTGTTTTGAGCCCTGAATCTCGATTAAGCGGCGCCAGACCCACCAACTTAGCAATCTGCTGCCGGTTCAGGTGCCCCAACTCTGGGAGGTAGGCAACCAGACCCGCGCTGGTGACCCGACCAATGCCGGGTGTCGTGGCCAGGAGATCGCGCCGCGCACGGTTGTTCTCGTCCGTTTCAATCAACTCCGCCACCCGAGCTTCGACCAAGCCTAGCTCTTCTTTTAGAAAAGCCAAAGTCCTCTCGATCGACAGTTGGACTTCTGGCTCACTGATTTGCAGACGATTCTTCTCCTTCACCACCATCGACAACAGCTGCTGCCGGCGGGCTACCTGCGCCTTCAATTCGATTTGCTGGTCGCTCAATGTCTTGTGAGGCTCAGGTTCCATCCGCTCGCCAAATGAGAGTAGCAACCTTGTGTCCAACTGGTCCGTTTTGGCCGGTACCCCGGCCGCCAGCCGATATGCCTTGACCTGCGTCGGATTGACCACCGCACAGGGCAGGCCCACGCCCGCCAGGGCACGTACCAACGGCCGCTCGTACCCACCTGATGCTTCCAACACCACCATCGTTGGACCATAAGCAACCAACTCCTCGACCAGGAGCCGCAGCCCATCGTTTTCATTGGCCCAGACCTTCACCTGACGGTCACTGCTTTTGGCCACATGCAACTCAAACTTGCCCACATCCACCCCAACGATTCTTGCTTTGGCTGTTGTCATCTCTTTCTGTCATCCCTTATACTTGGAGGCGCCCACACTAGCGACAATACGAGCTCATGTGACGATGGCTCACGCATCTGTTCGGGCTTTCTGGTTTAGGGGACACGGCGATTCGTACTCCCGCTCGGTCTGTGGCACTCTCGCCCCGACCTATGACGTATCAATCTGCCGTGTCCTTTTCCTTTCCAGTTTCCTCTAAATAGCTTTCTCTGACATACTAATGACGTCGAAA
>JAGQSC010000057.1 GCA_020439745.1 Acidobacteriota bacterium
AAGTATCGTAAACAATTCGGAACAAACAACCTGTGTAAAGAACGGGTAGCATCCGGTCACATCGGCAATTTTCTCTACAGCTTCAATAGGAATCGCATAGTGATCTTTCACAGGATCTGTGATCAGTCTGCACGTATCTTCTCGAGACATTGGGCCGACAGGTAATTTGAGCGTGGCGTGGAACATCCCTCGGTGCTCTGATGTGAACGTGCCCAGCCGAGGGGTTCCTGCAAAAAGGAAAGTTAGGGACTTTTTGTCCGTGAGATGTCGAAAATACCCGAGAGTATCAACCGTCAGCAATCCTTCCCCGATCCACTCTCTCATTTTGTCGAACTCGTCAAGCATGAGAAAGAGACGTCGGCCAGCCAAAATTTGCGTAGCATTGAATAGAAACCTCTCGAATCCGATGCGCGCAGACTCTCCAAAGTTATCGTGCCCAGGTTCCGGCGCCGAGATTCCTTGCTCAAGCAACTCGTTGCTCATCTGATACGTTATCAACTGCAATAGTGAGCTCTCGTCATGAAATACATCGGATGTGTACCCCTGCAAATCGATATATATTGGCACATAGGAGTGCGACTGCTTGCTAAGGATATCCCGTAGTCGCAATAGAACTGAAGTCTTGCCGCAGCGCTTTGGTCCATGCAACACAAATATATCCGGTTCAACATCGCGAGGTCGATTCAGATTATTAAGAATCTTGTCCAGAATATCCTTTCGCCCATAGAAGCTTCCGCCTTGGACGGGTTTACCAGCTTGGTAAGGATTCCCGAAATCACTAATAGCTGTCATTTGAATTTCGTTCTCCATTTCTCATCCAGCACCAAAAAGGGTCTGTGATTAGCGTCTTACCGCGTAGACCGTTTGTGGATCGTTATATCCACGTTCGGCTAACCATTCCTGAAAGTGTTGCGCCAACAACAACTCTTTTCTCGGACCTACGTTGCAGATTTGGCTCTGAACCAGCCGATCCCATGCGATCTTGGTCCGGCGTTTGCCGACGCCGAATTGCTCACAGCGCGTAACCGCGTCTTCAAAGCGTAAAGGTGTACCAACAGTTAGGGAGACGAGTAGTTGGTCATCGCAGGAGAGCGTGTGCCAGATGTCTTCAAAGGCTCCGTTGAGCGTGTCAAGGTGTCTGTTTATGAGCCATTGTTGAAATAGGGGAACCGTGAAAACTAAATCCTCGCCTGCTTCGCTTGGTGACACGTTGACCAATGGATCTATAGATTTTTCGCGACCCATGCTTCGGTCGAACTCCTGTTCCCTTGAGCGACATAACACACCATCCTCAATCAATCGCTGGACGTGGTCTTTGACATCGAATTTGAGACGCTCCATTATATCGTCTTCGGACACGCGAATGCCTTCTTGCGTCGATTCAGTAACAAGCGACAATATCAGGCGCTCACGGAATGTTCGGCTTTTATCGCTCCACATGTACCCGCAGCCACCTTTACCGGTTGCCAACACACGTCTCATCGCCTCTTCAACGTGAAGCAGTCCGACCATAGGCGTGCGCACTTCATTGCGCACCCGCAACAACTCATAACAGACAAGCTGCGTGAAATAGGGATGGCATCCCGTTTCCCTCACGATGTTCTCCGTCGCCTCGGGGTGGACACTGTAGTAATCCTTGATGGGTTCAGTAATAAGACCTCTCGTCTCTGCTGGAGTCAAAGGATCGATCTCAAGAGGGCGGGTTGTGTTGAACTGGGCATGATATTGCTCAGTGAGTCTGCGCATCCGCTGTGTGCCACCTAGGAGGAAAGCCATCGACTTATGCACCATGAGAGAGCGTAGGTAATCCAAGATTTCTGGATCCAGTTGACCACCTTCAATCCAATCTTTTATTCTGTCAAAATTGTCAATCATTAGCAAGAGGCTTTGACCGAAGCCCAACGCGTCGAAGATGTTCTTCAGAAACGTGTGCTCGAAAACCTCTGTGGGTCGGAAGTTATAAGAGTTTCTCTCTGGAATTGGCGTTTTAATCGACTGGGCGTTTAACTCCTTGCTCATCTGGAGAGCCAATTCATAGAGCAAGTCATCAATTCCCCTAACCTCTGATAAGGTCTCAAAATCTACCAGTAACGGCGTGTAGGATCTGCGCTCAACGTCTATTAACTCTGACCGCACTTGTCGTAGAAGTGACGTAATCCCTGTTCTATGCGCGCCGCGCAAAGTGAAATCATCGGGGCTCTTGTCAGACGTCAGATTGCGCAGGATAATTTGCAAGTTCTTGCTTCGGCCGTAGAACAGTTTGCCTGTGGCCGGTTCAGATGGAACATAGCATTGCGGAGCTTCTTCAAACCCTTGGGTGGGGGCTTCCTGAGCTGATACAACTGCCCTCTTATTTGCCTGAAGCTCTTTAACGATTGACCCGCCATCAGGCAAAGATTTCGCAAGGTCCAACGCCTTGTCAAGCAAAGTAATGGCTTGCTTATATTGCCCAAAGGTATAGAACTGCCGGGCCCGATCGTTCAATATCTCAACCGACTCTTTCGTATGCAAGGTGAGCGTAATGGTTGACCACCTAGAGTGAGATAGCTGGTTGCCAGCAAAATATCGCGTGGCCGCCTGATCGTCACTCATGGCTGAAACCAACTGCTCCATAGCGTTGTTAGTTATCACAGGAATGGCTATGGAAATCTGATCATCTGTGCTTGTGGTTGGATTCTCACGGAGGGATGGTAGTTCAAGGCAACGCAGATTAACCGCCTCTGTTGTAGCAAATATCTTAAGTATACTCTCTTGCGTATCATCTCGGTGGGACAACAGTTCGCGTAACGACAGATGGAGAATCTCACCCACCTCAAGTCGGCCAAGTGAGCTTCCTTGCGATGGAAAAATCTGTTCGATACCATAGTCTGATCGGAGATGCATTATCACGATGCTGATAGGGTCATTTGATCGATTCTTTATACTTAGATGTACACACGACCTCGGAAACTGAGATCCTATGGGTATCACAGATCGCAGGTGGCTGCTATTCAAGACGTCGGCAGAAGAGTCGAACTCACAGAGCCTGCCCTCAATCTGCGCATCCACTTGACTGGTGTGCTCTGCACTGGTATCTGGGCTCAATACGTCCTGCACAGCCTTAAACTTGGAGAGATGAATCAACTGTCGCACTAAACGCTGTGCATCCTCCCTGTTTGTGATAGAGCCTCGGCGCAGAGAATCATGAAACGGCCATTCTGCGCCATGTGAGATTTCATAGCGTCCGGAATTCTCCACTATGATTTGGTAAGCCCTCTGTTGGGTTTCAGCCGTTAAGCGCAGAAACGGACTCCCTGCAGTCTCAACGGCCTCCTCAAGTAATTCAAGGGGCCCTGACCCTATTATCCACCGAAAGATTCGCCGCAGAATAGAAGTATTTCTTCGTCGAATGAGCATACCGAGGGGATACGCCGAGACAACTGTACCGGCATAAACAGCCCGATGATCAGCAGCAACTGTGTTGGCGCTCAATTGCTCTGGCACTGATAGCCGCGAATCCTTATCGTTGACTTCTATAGCCATCGCCAACAGTCGATCAGTCAAAACTGTGGCATCACGTGGCGCGTATAGGTCGAATCGAGCGCCCTGCTGAACGCCGTCTTCGGCGCCAACACCAATGCAAACCCGATCACGGTCTACTGCTAGGATAGGTAAACCCACTGCTGTGTAGCTTACACCAGAAAAAACCACGCGTGCTGCTCCACCTATGAGTCGTGGTGTCTGCATTGGAAATCTGCGTACAACCTGGACCCGAACGCGGTCAAAGAGCGATTGGTAGGTCTGACTCGGTAAGAACAATTCATTCAGCGAACTGTAGAGTGAGTGACTCAATGCTCCGTAACGTCGATTCGTCTCATCGCAATGCGTATATGCATATTCGGTTGGGCTGCACGCTGTGATGAGCGCAAAACCAGTTGAAAATGTCGCCCAAATGCCGTCACGTTGTGGGTCGGTCTGGTTATTCAGGATCAGGTTGTGCCACTCATCGCGGACAGCCGCCGGTGCCTCGTCGAATTCGACATCGAGCAAACTAAGGCCGGAGTCCAAAACCAGCGTTACGTTAACACCATTCCTGTCCATGCTTATCAAGCGCGACGCCAAATCCACATCTCTCAAATAATGTACAGTGGGGCTATCTCTGTTTTTAAGCAAGATAACCTGGTCTAGTCCGTCCACACCGTTGATCTGAGGATATGCGGTAGGGATCTGTCCACCTGGGCCGGAGTAATGGATAAGCACATTGTCACCATGCTCCGCGAGATCGGTTATTTCCTGGATCGCATTGAGCAAGTTTTCATACGTGGGTGGCTGAACTGTCGGTTGGTTATTCTCGTTTTCTGCATAATCACTTGCCGATGACAATTTGTAGACCCGTGTGGGCACTGAAAGCAACTTCTTGAGCAGAATCGATTCGATCAGCTTTACATCATTGCTGCCATGTGCGTATTGGGCGGCTGTTTTGTTACTTTCTACCTGCTCGAAATGGAAGCCGTCGACTCCAATAAGCAGTGCATAGAGCTTAGTTTCTGACATTTTTTATCGACTTTCTGGCTCCCGTACAGTTTGAACCGGAAAAAGGATAGGTGATAGCCGTGACATCTGCTGTGGTAAGTCACGTGAACCTGCTCCGTTATAGTGGACGCCAAGAATGAGTACCAACAAGATCGGCGCGTAAAAATAGTTCGCCAACAGAGTCGGATATTGCTAGCGCCCACTATACACGATTTTCTTCCTGTGTGGAAGAAAAAAAGAATGGTATTTTTATGCGTTTGAGTCAGCAACGCTCTTTTGACAGGCTGGACGAGTAGGAAGCTCGTCCAGCCTGAGCGATTAGTTGCTTACCAGCGGCAAGAAAATGGACTGCATGTCATCGGATCCGCCAAGGGTTTCTTCGACAACAATGGTTCCGACCAGGAGTCCATTTTCGCCATCGCGATAATCGAAAGTCCCGATGTCGGCCAGGCGCACCTTGTAGCTAGCGCCCATGTCCAGCAGGCCACTGTCCCAACTGGCACTCACCGTTGCGTGTTCGCTCAGATCAGCATTGACCCACATCACCACGTCACCCGGTTCGGCGTTGACCACTGCTGGTTCAAAGCCAGTGGCCGTGATGTAGACAACGTGGTTCGCGGCCTCGGCGATGGCCGGCGCCAGGCTGATATCGGCAGCCAGTGCGCCATTCATCACCAAGATATCGCCGCTGCGATAGGGCTGATAGCCACTGCGCGTCACATCCAAGCGATAGGTTCCGTCGGCAACCGTAAAGCCGAACGCACCATCGGCGTCCGTGGCTTGGGTTTCGGGCTCGCTCGATTCTATGGTCGTAATGGCACTGTGGCCCGCTGCATTGTTAGCAACCAACGCGGTCACGCCGGCAGCGGCCAGCGGCTGATTGGTGTCTGCGTCACGCACGATGCCTTGCTCCTGCGCCATCACTTCGGCGTCAAAGCTCTGCTCGACGCTGCCGGTTTTCACCAACAGACGCACCTGGCCAGGCGTGTTGCCACTGCCAGAAGCAGCAGCCTGTGCTGGCGGCTGATAGGTAAAGCTGCCTGTGAAAAGACCGTCGCCATCCTCATCGCGCAGCGAACTCAGCAGCGCATCATCCATGAACAATCTGGCAACCAGATTGGGGTCGTCCACACAGGCGTGGATACTGATGATATAGGTCTCACCAGGACGCAATTGCCATCGGTCGCTCGCACTGTCGCCGCGTGCCCAACTTAATGTCGGGGGATGGTATTGGCGACCCTGACTGTCTGTCAACAGCAGCGTGATCGGGTCAACCGGGAGCGTGGTATCAACCGCCAGGCGCACGGCCTGTCCGCTTGTTGCATCGCGTGGTGACAAAACAGCGCCGCCGGCGTAGTCAATCCAGACCAGGTTGCGGCCCGCTGGCAGATGGGTCAGCAGCACATCTGCCAGCCGCCCGTTGGGGTCAATCTGAAGTTGGATGTTGCTGGCCGCATTGACATAAAGATCGACCTGTTGCATGGCTTCACCACTGCCCTGTAACGTCACTTTGTCACGGCAGGTGGTATCTGCTTTGCGCAGCAGATCATCACTGGCCACACTGGCAGCCAGCCGCAACGGCGCATTGGGGATGGAGATGATCGTGCTGGCCTGGTTGTTACTTGGGTCAATATCGCCCGCCAGATCGATCTGGACTGCAATGGTATGGTCGGTGTGAATGGCTGCCGCTGCCACCTGCTCTGCTGCCAGCGGGCCAAAGCCCAACACTAGCGTATTCCTCTGATCGGACGCCAGA
>JAGQSC010000058.1 GCA_020439745.1 Acidobacteriota bacterium
CTTTGGTTCGTTGTTTGTCTTCGGGGGTGACGACCTTCATGCCAGGATAAGCCGTTGCCATGATGTCAACCAGGGCGTCGAATTCGGATTCGTGTAGAGGGCGAATGATAGACATAGGATTCTCCAAGTGCTGAGGGAAAAGGACTGAGTGAAAAGTGCTGAGTGAACAGTCGTTTTACTGGACGGAGATGACTGTGCCATCGGTGATAGTTTGCAAAATGGCAGGATTGAGGCGGAAGACGGCGTTAGGTGTGCCTGCGGCCGCCCAGATTTCATCGTATTGCAACAAATCTTCGTCAATGAAGGTGCGTATTTTTTCGGTATGACCCAGCGGGGGGACACCGCCAATGACAAAACCAGTGCGCTGACGGACATAATCCGCGTCTGGTTTCTCGATAGCTTCACCAACTAGAGCTTTAATGGTTTTCTCGTTGACGCGATTACTGCCGCTTGCAACGACCAAGATAGGGATGTGGGATTCGCGGCCGCGAAACACCAACGACTTCACGATTTGCCCTACATCACAGCCGATGGCTGCGGCCGCGTCCTGAGATGTGCGCGTGGATGCTGCCAATTCGACTACTTGTAGCTCCAAACCAAACTGACTCAGGGCATCCTGGACTTTTTGAGCATTGGGGGAAAGGGTGGCTTCACTCATAAGGTTGGTTTGACATGTAGAGCCAGCCAATCACCATCCTGGCGAGCTGAGATGATACTGCCGCCCGCGGCCGCGACTGCTTCTGACACTTCTTCTTTTTGGATGGCAATGAGGCCACTCAAAATGAGATGACCGTCGGGTGCGACATAGTGTAACAAACCGCCTGATCGAAGTAAACCGATAATCACCGGGGCCAAAATGTTGACGACCACGACATCATACGGTTCCACTGGTACGCTGACAAGCTCCCCTTGCCAGACTTGAACCAGGCTTTCCACATGATTCATGGCAACGTTGCCCTGTGTGGCGGTTATGGATAGGGGGTCGTTGTCAATCGCAGTCACTGAAGCAGCACCCAGCTTTGCGGCAGCGATCGCCAAAATCCCCGATCCTGTTCCCACATCCAACACCCGGTCTCCTGGTTCAACCAGCTCTTCCAACAAGGCCAGGCACAACTGGGTCGTGGCATGGAGTCCTGTGCCAAAGGCCATGCCAGGGTCGAGCGTCAAGACGATGTCGGTCGCGGCCGCGTCAACGGCCTTCTCCCAACTAGGCTGAATCCATAACCGCTGCCCTAGCTTAAATGGCTTGTAATGTACTTTCCAGGCATTAGCCCAATCTTCATCTTGCAACGGACGAAAGGTAGGAAATTGAGCGGGGAAGTCGCTTTGGATGGCAGCGACCTTCGCAATGATAGCCTGGCGTAGTGCAGGTGTATCGTTTTCTTCTGCGACATAAAATTTAACTGTCACATAAGGCAACATAGCATTGGGGTCCAGATCATCAGGATCACCCAACTGCTCCAGGACGACGGTTTCTTGATACGCGAATGGTTCGATCGCGGCCGCGACCCCCTCTGCTGCTTGCTCCCCTGTGACAATCGAAACTTCAAGCCAGTACATAGGCATCCGAAATTAGAGTCCTAACACATCGC
>JAGQSC010000059.1 GCA_020439745.1 Acidobacteriota bacterium
CTCTTGACGCCAAGACATCCACCGCACGCTCTTAGTAGCTTGATCACACCGACCAACAACCGCCCCCCCGAAATGCTTTGCTTGTCAAGAAGGAATCAGTCAACAAAAAAAAGTCAAATAATTCCGCCTCTATTAAGCAGACATCCGGTTCGTTCGGATTGGCCGATAAGAATCTACTGATTTACGATAAATTAATATTTCGCTGCCTACGATCCGCAGGTTTGGTCGATCACGACAGTCCTACTTTTCGCGCCCCATGTCCTGGAGCACGGCAGCTGCTCGAGTGATTCTCGGTGCTACATTTGCGTACATTACGTACTTAACCTTGGCTATCCACTTGTCAAAGAACAGGTCAGCCGTGTGCAACCAGATGGCTCTTGTCGTCACGGATACCACTCACACTTTTTGTGAGCAGAAAACTAGTGTAGCACGCCATCGCACCGCGTCAACTGCACCCCCCAAGAAATTTTTCACCCCCTTTCAATGACCCCCATCAGCCTGTATGCAGACCAATGCGTTTCTATCACCAAAGCCCTCGGAACGCCTCTTTCTCAGGAGAGCCAACCCAGTGCCGAGCGGTGTTCGATCAGCCCTTATTTATCGAGGTCGACAGGATGTGCTTCTGGTTTTTCTGCGGGTTCATCCGCGGTGACATGTTTACGTGGCATATCACCCTCAACAGCCTCGACCATCAAACTCTGCCTAAAACAAACCCCACCCACACGGCAGTTAAACCCAGCCCGTTGTGCATGAGCAGATTCGCCAACAGCATCAGCCTCTGGCCTTCCAGCCACATCTGGGCAGATTCAAACCCGAAGGTGGAGAACGTCGTGAATGCCCCCATAAATCCGGTCAAAACGATCAGCTTCGCTTGGCTGTCCAACGACAAGCGTGACTCAGCAAGCGACCAAACCAATCCAAACAAGAAGCAGCCTAGGATATTGACGGAAAGCGTGCCCCACGGGAAGCCCTCGCACCACGGCAGCCATTTCACCACTTGATCCCCCCATCGCTGGACCAGCCCGGATAGGCCGTAGCGAGCCAAAGTCCCAATGCCGCCGGCTAAACTCAGGTAGACCAGTTTCTGCCACATGGATCCGTCCCCTGACGCGAAAGGTGCGTCATGTATCAAGATGATGGTGTAGAAGTTGATCGAAAGCCGTGTGCCCGGTGTGCCGCATCCCGCCGTTGAAGCGTGATGGGACCCTATCGGGCATCATCCTTCCTCGGATGTTACTCGGATTGTATCGATCCAAACCGCCGATGACGCGGCCGCTTCGACCGGGCTTGCAATCCCCCGGTAAACTGTTAGCCATGACCGATCGGCTCGCGCTATCGTTTTACAGACGCGACGCACAGACCGTCGCGAAACAGCTGCTTGGGCAGCGTCTGGTCCGATTGATTGACGGCGAACGCATCAGCGGGTTGATCGTGGAGGTCGAGGCCTATCTGGGTGTCCAGGACCGCGCTGCCCATACTTATAACGGTCGACGTACCGCGCGCAACGCCTCGATGTGGAAGGTCGGCGGGCATGCGTATGTATATTTCACCTATGGGATGCA
>JAGQSC010000007.1 GCA_020439745.1 Acidobacteriota bacterium
AACTCAAAAAGAGCAGTTTTGACCCGCCACTTCAAGCATGAACTGCTTCCGTCGGGCTACGCCCTCCTCCACCAGTTCATGCTGAACCACATTAAGTGGAATTTACAGAAACGATGTTACACCCCCATGGCTGCAGGCTTTGGAATGGACGCCCATTCACACAAGCGTTGGCGACCGTAGTCAGCTATATATCTTCGCTCGATCTTTTTCGGACTCTTATTTTAGGATATGGGGTTATGTTAAAATAAGAACGAGCCTTATTTTAGGTTCGAGGCAGGCAGGATGAGGCGAAAACTTCAAGGCCGGTACGTGAGTATTTCGACGGTGGGTGAGAGGGCCCAGGCCTTCGTGCCTGCGCCTTTACCGCCCCGTCCGCCGATCGAATGGACTCCGGAACTGCGCGGCAAGTTTGATCAGGCGCTACTGGCGCTCGGACGGCTGGACAGCGTCTTGACCTTACTGCCGGACACTTCGCTGATCCTCTACATGTATGTTCGCAAGGAGGCGGTACTCTCCTCCATGATCGAGGGAACCCAGTCTTCACTATCGGATCAGCTGTTGTTCGAGCTCGATCAGGTACCCGGCGTCCCGCTAGATGACGTTCGGGAGGTCAGTAACTATGTCGCGGCACTCGAACATGGTCTGCGCCTGCTTGAGCAAGGGTTGCCGCTGTCGCTACGCCTGTTCCGCGAGATTCACGGCGTGCTGCTGAGCAAGGGCCGGGGTAGCGATCAGAGCCCGGGCGAATTTCGGCGAAGCCAGAACTGGATCGGCGGCACCCGGCCAGGCAATGCGGCCTTTGTTCCGCCACCTGCCGAAGAGGTACTGGCGTGTATGAGCAAGCTGGAGCTGTTCCTACACGACCAACCCGAGCCGACACCGGTACTGCTTAAGGCGGCTCTGGCCCATGTGCAGTTTGAAACCATCCACCCGTTTCTGGACGGTAACGGCCGTTTGGGGCGTCTGCTGATCGCACTTCTCCTGTGCGAACAGAAGGTGCTTCGGGAGCCGATGCTGTACCTCAGCCTCTACTTTAAGACGCACCGTCAGGTTTACTACGAGCTGCTCAACCAAGTGCGTATGACGGGTGACTGGGAAGCCTGGCTTGATTTCTTTGCCGAGGCCGTGATCGTGACCGCCACCCAGGCGGTGGAAACCGCGCAGCAGCTCCACGATCTGTCGAACCGGGACCGAGACAAGATCCGCGGTCTCGGCCGGGCGTCGGCATCCGTCCTGCAGGTGCACCGAGCGCTGATGGAGCACCCCATCGCCACCTCAAGTTCGCTGGTGGAGAAGACCGGTATCACCCCGGCCACAGTCAACAAGTCGCTCAGTCACCTGGAACAATTGGGCATTGTCAAAGAGCTGACAGCCCAGAAACGCAACCGCCTGTTCAGCTATGCGGGTTATATCGAGATCATGAATCGCGGAACGGAACCACCGGGAAGGTAGGTGTTTGCTATAGACCCGTGAGTCGCTAATGGTTTAGCAATTTTTAAGAGTTACAGGATCGGGAGACATGAGGAACCCCGATGGGGTTATGTTTCGTAGTGATCCTATTCCACTGTAGGCCCACGTGCCTCGGTCCAACCACTGGTTAAGTGCCGCAGTCTCCATGGGATTGTGTTGCGCGTTGGGGTCATCATGCGACAATGCGAATCGGGTTGCGTGTGCGGATGGTGCATCTGATAATAGGGTCGCGTTTTGCGCCGCACATCTACTCGATTCCTTGGGAGCATGCATCATGAAGTTCATTAAGTTGGCAATACTTGTTGGCGTTCTTGCGATGCCGTTGTCGGCGCAGAACCTGATCGGCTGGATCAGCACCGGTGCCGGTCCGCAACTGAGCACGATTGATCCAACCGATGGGAGTGTGTCGTTCATCGGCGGCGGGCCGGTGGTCGGTACCACGGTTGGGCTACAGGGGATCACCGCAATTGATACCGCGGCCAACCGCTTCTTTTTTATCGGCATCCCGAGCATGTCCACCGCCAGCATCTACACCGCGAATCTGGCAACGGGCGCACTGAGCGATGGACCCCACACCCTGAGTCAAACCAACCTTATGGGGATTCGCTATGACCAAACCGACGATGTGTTGTATGGCATGTTCATCGTGGCCGCAGGGAACCGCCAGGCGGGCACCATCGATCCGACCACAGGCGCGGTAACCTTGCTGGGTTCTCCCCTGGGTTCGATCGCCACGAACTTCGGTGGTGTGGCCATCGACGAAGCCAACAGTCTGCTCTTCTTTCGCGGGCTCGTTGGTACCTGGAACTTATATCGCGTGTCACAAGGGGCTGGCACTCAGACCAACGTGGCGCTCAATCCTGATCCGGGCAACTTCCTGGGCTGGGCCTACGATGCAGGGGAAACGACGTTGTTCGCCCTGTACAACCCCGGATCAAATCGTCAGCTGGGCACCGTGAATGTCTCCACCGGGGCGGTCACCGATATCGGTTCCGCTATCGCCGTGGCGTCCAGCCCCGCAATCACGGCGTTCGATGCGGATGGGAACCGTTACTTCTTCATTGCCACACCGACGGTAGGTAACCTGAGCATCTTCACCGTGAACACGGGGACCGGGGCGGCGACCAGTCAGGAACTTCCGGTGGGGACGAATGTGATCACCATGGAATACGATCCGGGCAGTTTGCCCGTGGAGTTGACTTCGTACGAAGTGTATTGAGCGAGCGTCGCGAATCGTTCATGTTTTGCGGCAATTAATGGCTCCGCGCTTTCAGCGCTTGGGCTGTAAATAACCTGGACCTAGGGTCTTCGGTGCTTCGCAGATCTCGACCCTGAGCTATTGAGGGCTTGGCCTTTGGCCTAAATGGGGCAAAGGGTTTTCGAATAGCAATGGCGGGGTGTTTACGGTCGCCCTTACGGGCTGATGGTGATTGGGGATCGGTTACCCAGGGTTCCTCGCCTTGCTCGTCACCCTGGGCTTTGGACGGGCTGCCCTTACGGGCAATGATGGCGGCGATTGATATTGGGAGCCACATGGGGGATGGAGAAAAGCGGTGTTGGATATAACAAGTATGGTTACCAGAGACAAATTAACGTAACGTGGCCCCTGGTTCACCATTCATGGAAAATTGACTCGCCAGACTTTTTTCTTTGGATTAAGCGGTGACTTTACATAATGAACAGGAATACGTTCGTCGGCATTTCTTCCAACTGTGTCTCCCTCTGGCAATGGCTCACCCCGCAAGGCGAGATAGGCGAGCATGTCATAAGCTGTTTCTAGCGCCTCGTTCTCGGAGTTTTCGCCTGCCACCAGCAAGAGATCAGGCAGATTGAGCTGCTCCATTCCCAAGCTGAGCACACTCAACCGGCCATCGGTTTCACGAGCGATGCTGATTCCAGACCACAACATCATCTTCGGTGTCACCCCTTCCTCGGCAGCAACGGACACGAAGAAATCTGAATCGTGGGTAGCGCCCGCATGACCCCAGTAGACGCCCACTGCGGGCGATGCCTTTATGACGGCTGCCAGAAGAGCCGTGAATCGCGACAGTCTGTCGATAGGTTTGGATTCAACAGTTCCATGAAATGTGACCATCAGATGGGCGTTATGGGTAGGGAGCGCCCAGTTGTTTCTGAATCTTGAAAGACTGAACTGAACACTATACTCGGCTTCTTCGTTGGGTACTGGAGCGGGAATCAACATCACAAAAGACTTCTCACCCGTACTCATTTCAAGGGTAAGCACTTGTTTGTGTTCGTCTTTTTCGCTCGTTTTCAGGACGAGCTCAGACGAAGCGTATTGTCGATACGCGTTCTCCAGCGTTTCTGCAACAGGAAGCGCCACGTTGGACAGCAATACGAACGCGTGATTGATCGGTGCATTTTCTTGCCTGCTCGCGTCTTTCTTGCCAAAGAGCCTACCTAGAATACCCACTTCACGCCCCAGTAAATTTGAAGATGCTAGCACAGCAGACAGCACAAACAACGCGTCAAATTTGGGGGCAGGTGAGCAGGGTCCCCCTGTGCGCGTTTCAAAAGGTCAAAGACCCTATATGCGAAATCACTGCACAGGAGAACCACTCATAAGTCTAGCGGAATTGATCTGCATCTGAAAACCAGAACGCTTTAGGTAGGTAGCATTTCACCAGTCGCTTCGATGTCTACCCGCCGCGATAGCCACCGTGATCGCCTGCCGTGGTGTGGCTTCGCGCTTTCAGCGCTTGGGTCGTAAATGCTTTGGACCTAGGGTCTTCGGTCTGCTTCGCAGATCTCGACCCCAGGCTATTGAGGGCTTGGCCTTTGGCCAAAATGGGGGCTTTGGTGTGCCAATGCCGATGGTGGGGTGCTACACGGTCGCCCTGACGAGCTGAAGATGATTGGGGGGATACCCATGGGGTTCCTCGCGTTGCTCGTCACCCTGCACGAGCTGCACTGCCGGGTAAATTGGCTGGATTGAGTTGTCTACTTGACGTCGAACGACATCAGTTCAACAGGTACATTCGGCCCGGATACACGGATCAACATATTGCCGTTGATGCCTCCGGTAAACCGAAAATACCCGGTTCCTGCTGCCGGATTAGTGACTTGAAATATGTGTTCAGAAACCGCTGTAACGTCTTCACGCGTCTAACCCGCTCCATTGCCACCACCGGCTCCAATATCGACGGCCAAATAGAAGTCGCCGCCTGTCCAAGATCGAGTCACACTGCGGGTGACAAACCCATCTGCTGTCGTCGAAAGACCACTGACGGTGAAATGATTCGCACCCGATAGGGTAGAACCAGACAGCGTATCCCAGAATCGAAACTGCCTCACAGTTGAGGTTGTGGCATCGAGGTAAAAAGTGATCTGCGTAAAACTTCCAGTTGCTGGAAGTGCGCCGCCCGTAGAGTTATTGGTAAATGCATTGCCATAGGCATAACCCGTAGAAAGGGAGGTTGTCCTCGCGGGATTTGTGGGATAAGCGTCGTATGTGATTGACTGGGCCAAAAGGCCACACCCACTCGCGAACATGAAAAAAGAGCATGGAATGGGTGAGCTCGTTGTGCTCAAGCATGCCCTCTCCGTGATCTCCCACCACCACAATCAGTGTGTTGTCGTAGAGATTGTGTTTCTGCAAATGGTCTATCAGTTGACCCAAGCATTCGTCTGCGTATGCAATTTCGCCTTCGTACGGTCTGTCGGCATATTCTACTGAGTAGGGATGAGGCGCCTCGTACGGGCGGTGAGGATCGAATTAGTGGGCCCAAAGAAAGAACGGCGCATCGTCCCGATCCTCAAGCCAACGCAACAACGGCTCGTTTACCTGAGCCGCCTTGCGTTCATTAAAGTAAAGGTTCCGTCGAATAAAGTCATCATGAGTCTCAGGTCCTTGCGGCTCGATTTGGTCATCGTACAGGTCAAATCCCTGATCCAACCCAAAACGTCGCATCAGCGGGAAGGCTCCGATTGACGCGGCGGTCGAATACCCCAAAGCCTGTAATCGTTCCGCCAATGTGACATGCACGTCATCCAGGACGAACATCCCGTTATCGCGGACCCCATGAGCAAAGGGCACCTTACCCGTCATGATCGATGAGTGAGAGGGAGCCGTAATGGGAATCGGCGACATGGCCATTTCAAACAGAACACCCTCATTTGCCAATCGATCCAGGTTGGGTGTTGCGATCATGGTATTTCCGTAACAGCCAAGCCGGTCGGCGCGCGTCGTATCAAACGACACAATCAAAATGTTGGGTCTTGCCAACGAGACTCGGTCGCTGCAACCAGCGAACCAGAACAGAAAAACGGATAGGATTCCGACAAGAATGGCGCTTAGACGCTTCATGAGACTCACACTCGGCAACTGCGTTAGGGATTCTACAAGATACACTAAGTACCAGCAATCCGACGATACCCGGGCGAACTGCACTCAAAGTCCTGTTTCTCAACAACCCAGACTTCAGTTCATCAGGTCTGCACGGTTGCGGATTGCCATGATGGTGGCGAGCATGTTGGCGACAAGTTTCAGCATGAACATACACATGCACAAGACTCATGGCCCATATTACCCTGGCTGTATGCAATCAGTCGCCCGCCGCTTCGCTCTGGGCTCTGTTATCTTGTTCGGCTACCCACCCCTCCCTGCGGTCGGGGTGGGCTGCCGGGTCAATCGGCCTACGGCCTCCGATGGGGTTCTGTTTCTCTGTGATTTGGTTCCAGTGGTAGGCCCGCTACGCGGTCCAACCACTGGCTAGGTGCCGCAATCCCGATGGGATTGATGCCTAGCCCAAGCATTTCATTTCCAGGCTGACAATCGAAAAACTTGGGTCGTCGCCTTCCCCGCCTTATCATGCTTCATCGATTGATTTGGCCAGCCGCCAGAGATTGATGCCGAACCCGATGAAAGCCAGTCCAGCGATTCTGGCAAGCAATTTATTGGTTCCCAGCCACATGGCCACAAGCGGCATGAATGCGGCCGCAATCAGCAGAAAGGCAGGCCAGCGCCACAGGAGGCGGGCACGAAGTGAGGCTATGCCGTAGGCGGGCAAGCCCAACATATAGGCGACCCCACTGATGGCGCCAATCACAAAAGTGCCGCCTGATGATTCGATCAACTTGCGGTCCAGGCCGGGTGCCACTCCCGACAACCGGGCAATGTCGGCAAATACGAAAGGGATGAAAAGGAAGGTAGCACCAAGCATGGCAAACCATCCAAACAAACCCAGCCATCCGGTCTGTCGGCTCTGAAACGCGAAGAGCCCGGTCAACCCAAATCCGGACAGAACATAGCCAGCCATGGCAAACGACGCACCGATCAGCGAATCCCGCTGGGCATTCAGGGTCCAACCGCTGATCAGCAGAACACCTGAAAGCAGGAGCGCCAGGGCTGAAGCCTGGACCTGGAATTTTTGTATCAATGCGAACCTCCTCACCTTGGCTATCAGTTCTTCAGGTCTGCGCGGTTGCGGATTGCCATGATGGTGGCGAGCATGGTGGCGACAAGTTTCTCTTTACCGTCTGCGACAGCGAATACATCGCCAGTACAAACCGTGATCGTACGCCCAGGCTTCGCGACACGGCCCCGAGCAATCATGTAGTCGCCTTTTGCTGGAGAAACCAGATTGACTTTGTACTCAACGGTCAGAACAGCCGCGTCGGTAGGCATAAGCGAGTAAGCCGCAAATCCACATGCGCTATCCAAGATCGTTGTCACCACGCCTGCGTGAAGGAACCCGTTTTGTTGCGTCAATTCGGGGTTGAATGGCATCTGGATCTCCACCTCGCCAGGAGCAACTTTTGTCATCTCGGCTTTGAACACATGCATGACATTTTGGCCTGCAAACCCTGCACGAACGCGCGTCTCGAAATCCGCGTCTTGCACTTCGAACATCGTCATCTTTGCTCACTCACTTTCTTAGCTGCCCGACTCGTTGAATGCGGTTGTCAATACTCACACGTACACAATGATAGAGGGTATGTTTTCGAGCGCCAACGTGGAGGGCCGCAGAAAGGCACAGATTTGACATACGTACGGCATTGCCGTATATTGGGTCATGCTCAGGTTCATTGAACTTCCGAGTTTCTCCAGGGTCATTCGCGACTACCTCAATGATGAAGACTACAGGATGCTGCAACTGTATTTAGTGGCTAACCCTTCTTCAGGAGACTTAGTGCCAAAGACCGGAGGCGTTCGGAAGCTCAGGTGGAACCGGCCAGGGATGGGGCGACGCGGAGGATTATGAATCATATACTACGCAAGAATCCAATTGGGCCAAATATGGATGCTTGCCGCATATTCGAAATCAGCAAAAGAAAATATTGAGCGTTCAGTACTCAAAAAGTTGAGGGAGGCAATTGAAAATTATGATGACCGAACATGAAATTGAGCAGCGCGATTCCCAACGCAACCTCAACCAAGAGCTACTCGGCGATCTAGCAGTGTTGCGCACCGGCAACGTCAACCTAAGGACATTCGAAGTGGATGTACCCATGATCGTGGGCGCCAGACATGCAATGGGATTGAGTCAACGAGAATTTTCTCGAATATTGAACGTGTCTGTACGGACGTTACAAGACTGGGAACAAGGCCGACGTTCACCAACAGGACCAGCGCAATCTCTCATCAAAATTGCCATCAAACGGCCCGAAGTCCTCAAGGAAATCTTTGTCAGTTATCCATAGTTTGGACCCCATCAGAGAGCGAACGCTGTGTCTACCGATGCGTACGGTTCCATTCCAACCTGTCATTAGTGGCTTCGCGCTTTTAGCACTTGGGCCGTAAACTCTTTGGACCTAGCGTCTTCGGTCTGCTTCGCTGATCTCGACCCCAGGCTGGTTTGGGGCTTGGCCTTTGGCCAAAATGGGGCATGGGTGTGCCAAAGGAAAAACCCATTGGTAGAGTGTTTTACGATTAACCTCTGGGACCTGCGTGGTTGTTGATATGTTGACGGCTTACCTCGAGCGTGGCGACACCGAAGGTTTGCCAAATAGGAGACGGTCGCCCTGACGGGCTTAAGGTGATTAGGGGTCGGTTACCCAGGGTTCCTCGCTTTGCTCGTCACCGCTGGGCTTTGAAAGGGCTGCCCTGACGGGCAAAGTTTGCAGCGGTTAAAACGTGTTAAGTTTTGGCTGACAAAAAATCAGATCAATCAATATTGAATCAGCACATCAGGGCGCACGCATCAATGGTTGGGATGGTAAACTGCCGCTTTCTACGAGGTGCCATATGAAGCGGAGAACCATGCTTTCGTCCTTGGGCGCATTCCTTGCCGCCTGTACTGTTAAGAACAAGGGTCGCACCGCATCGGCAACCAAAGCAGTTGGATGGAACCACTGGACGCCTCTGCAATCGCCGCTCGCCGGCCAAGCCACCTTTGACGTAGCGGATGAATTGCAAGTGCCCGAGGGATTTCGATATCGGGTTGTGGCCCGGTGGGGCGATACCTTTGGACCTCAGGGTCGAACCATCCGCGTCGGGTCCAACTGCGACTTCACCGGTTTGGTACCCATGGCCGACAAGCCAGGTGACTACTACTTGATCATCAACCATGAAACGGTGTCCACACGTGCCTGGCTGGTGGGTGCCTCTGAATTCTTGGGGTACCAGCCGCCGGAGATCCACATCCACGGCAAAGAACGCACCTGCCAGATCGGTGATCAGTCGTTCTCGTCGCTGGAAGTTGCATTGAGTGACATGAACGCGGCGGTCCGAGCATCGGTCGTAGAACTGGCGCACCAAATCATCGATGATCATGGCGTGTCGATTCTGCATGTCCGAGAAGACAAAGACGGCATCCACGTGGTACCAGACTCGCCGCGCCACAAACGGATATCACCCGTATCCACGCGTTTTTCGGCACCGATTGCACCTCGGCCTTCCGCCTTTACTGGACCCGTTGCCTCCCTGTTGACGGAACCGATCCGAGGGACCATCTGCAACTGTTCGGGTGGTGTCACGCCCTGGGGCACCTTTCTTACTTGCGAAGAGAACATCGACGAACAGGTCCAGGAAGAGGTTCAACTGGATGGAAGCATGGATGCCCAGGAACCGCACATCCGCTTCTATTGGAACGCGTCAGAACAAGCTGCCAAGTTGCCGACCCACATCTACGGTCTGGGTTCGTGCCTGGAGAAGCCGCTTGACGGCCGCACTTTTGGATGGGTCACGGAAATCAATCCGGACACGGGCCAGTTGACCAAGCACTCCTGTCTCGGTCGGTTCCGCCATGAGAATGCCGGACTGAGGGTGGTCGCCGGTCGGCCCCTTGAAGTGTTTATGGGAGACGATCGCCGCGGTGGCCACGTGTGGCGCTACCAGAGTCGCCAATCCGTGACCGACCCCGCCTCACCATCCAATTCGGAACTCCTCGCCGATGGCACCCTCTATGTGGCTCAACTCAACGTCAATCAATCAGGCAAATGGATTCCACTTCGGCCAGAAACGCCTTTAGTCAAACCCCAACCTGAAATCACGGCCAAAGGGCTGATGTGGGTGCCTTCGATCAAAAAGGGTCGTGTGTCGGTGGGTGCAGGGGCCGAGATGACCAGCGACGCATGGTGCGCGGAGGTCGCCCAACATGCGGGTAAACCCTTTGAGGATTGCACCCTTGGTGACTTGGTCACCGCACCCAAGAAACAAGCACAGGCCATTATCTTGATGGACGCCTTCGCCTTTGCCAACGCAGCTGGCGGGACGCCCTCGGCACGGCCTGAAGATGTGGAAGTCGCCCCCGACGGCTCCGTGTTTGCCGCCTTTACCAATGCGGATGGGTCCAGTGAAGGTTCACCTTCGGCATTGATCTTTCCAGAAGCGGTCGATGCCGTAAGCAGTCGGTACGGCTGCATCATGCGTTTGAAAAGCGAGGGGCCGGTGTTCACGTGGCAGAAATTCGTGCTGGCCAGTCACGCCAAGCACGGTTTTGCCTGCGCCGATAACCTGGCCTTTGACGCAGATGGTGACCTGTGGTTCACCACCGATGTCTCAACCGGAAAACTCAATCAAAACGTGGTCAAAACGAAGAGCAAACCCGGTGACGGTAGTTTCCAGGGCGTGTTCGGCAACAACTGTTTCTTTCGCGTGAAGCGGAGTGGGCCAGATGCCGGTCGACCACAATTGTTTGCCATGGCCCCCTGCGAAGCCGAATTAACAGGTCCCACATTCAGTCCCAGCGGCGATTCGCTCATCCTTTCGGTGCAGCACCCGGGCGAACTACATGGACCTTATCAAGGCAGCAAGGCTCGGCGTTCATTCGAGTTTGAAACCGATGATGGATGGCTAACGCAAACTCGCCATATCCCACTGGGTAGTAATTTTCCGTCGAGCAACGTAGGTCAGGTTCCACGGGCAGTGGTGGTGTGCATTACACCAAGCAAAGACGTTTCATAAGTAGGGCAACAACAATCGGGCAGTTCCATCTCGCAATCGAATGGGTAGGGGTCGCGCGTCTAATTGCTCTAACGTGCATTTGTCAGCTTGGGCCAAGCGATGGTCGAACCATTCATGAAGCTTCTGACACAAATCGCGATCCAGACATTCCACGTTGAATTCAAAGTTGAGGCGCAGACTGCGTGCATCCCAATTGGCAGATCCAAACAAGCACCAGCTTTCGTCTACCAACATCAATTTGCTGTGATCAAAAGGGGGTGGACCAAAGAAGACCTTGCAACCCTGCTTGAGTATCTGCCATAGCTGATGGCGACTGGCCCATTTAACCAACAGCAAATTATTGCGCCCGGGCAGTAATACCTCTACGTCAACACCGCGCAGTGCGGCGAGGTTTAACTGCGAAATCAGCGCAGCATCCGGCAGAAAATAGGGGCTGGCGATACGAATCCTCGTCTTCGCCGCCGCTATGGCGCCCAACAAAATCCACTTCAACTGTTCGAAATCTTCATCGGGGCCATCGCTGATACCGCGAGCCAGGGTACCTCCTTCTCTCCAGGCGGTCACTTCATTAGTTTGAGGCGCAGATTTGGACACATGCGCCCAATCCTCTTCGAAGCACTGACTCAGATGATGGACCACCGGTCCTCGAAGTTTGAAATGGAGGTCTCGGGTGGCGCCGTCGCGGTCGCCCTGCCACAGATAGCTGTCGCGTATATTGGCGCCGCCCGAAAATCCCACTTCATCGTCCACAACAAGTAACTTGCGGTGGTTACGCAGGTTGAAGTAGTGCCAATGCCAGGGGAGAAAATGGCGCCCAAAAAGCGCAACAGGGATCTTGGCTTTCTTCAAAGCGCGCATGATCGAGGGAAACGAGTACCTGACCCCAACCGAATCGATCAGCACGCGAACCGATACTCCGCGTTGACGTGCGCGGGTCAATGCAGCCACTAACCGTTCGGCCACCACGCCTCGATCAAAAATATAGGTACTCAGTACGATGCTTGTCTGTGCACCGTCCATGGTTCGCCCCATATCCTCGAACAGCGCTCCCATGTCTTCGAGAACCTCGACTTGATTGCCGCTCACGAGTTGTTGTCGCGTGACTTGATCGGCCAACCGCGTATAGCCGCTGAAATCAGGATATAAGGAATCTACGGTTGCAAAGACATCAGGCTCGGTTTTGCGGGTAAAACGGGTAGCGCGTCTAAGACTAACAGCCTTTCGGCGGATGCGGTTGATGCCGAATAGCACGTAAAAAAGGGATCCCACCAGGGGCACCATAAGAATGAGGCCAACCCAACCAAGCGCCGCCCGAACATCGCGCTTGTAAATAATGGCGTGGCCGGCAGCACCTACTGCCAAGCACAGCGTGAAACCCGCTGCGATGAGATGGGGCCATGCATCAAGGAGCCGCAATGGCATACAGGTTTTTGTGGCCGCGCAGCAACAGGGTGTCGCCTGAGATCGCCGGCGACGCATCAAAGCGGTCGTCCAGCTGGTTCAATGACTTTATTTCCATCTCTTTGCCGTGTGCCAGTACGGCAATCTTGCCATCGCGCCCCACAACCAAGACCCGATCGTCACTAGCCACAAGAGAGGCGTACACATTGCTCAATCCCTCTACCCGTTGCGGACCATAGGCCAGTTCTCCGTTCTTTGCATCGACACAGGTGAGCACAGCGGTGTTGTGCTTCAGGTAATAGAGCAAGCCCCGATGCAGCACGGCCGAAGGCACATAGGGTGTGTCTCGGTCCTTGGACCAGGTGAGCAGCGATTCGGTCATATCACCTTGGGCTTTTTTCAGTTCAAACGCCTGAAGCGCGTTGCCGCGGAACCCGCTCATAAGGTAGACCATTCCATCTGCGAAGATTGGGGAAGGGATGGTGTTTAGGGTCATGCCTGGAAGCGACCAAATCACTTCGCCGTCATCCAATCGATAGCCGCGCGTGCTACCTGTGGCGCTGACGATCACTTGATCGGTTCCAGCATGGTTTACCCAAAGCGGAGTCGACCAGGATGTCACCTCGTCTCGGCTCTTCTTCCAACGCAATTTACCGTCTTTCAGACCCAAGGCAGCGATGAACGAATCACCTTCATGGTCCCAGTTGATGATGACCAGGTCGTTGGCGATGACGGGCGAACTGCCCTCCCCGAAGCCACGCCTTGTCTGCATATCCCCCAAATCGGTGGACCACAAAATCTGGCCACTCAGGTCCAATGTATAGATACCTTGCGACCCGAAAGACGCCACAACCACCGATCCATTGGTGACGGCAGACGGCGAGGCCCAACTGGCGTCCTTGTGGGTGCCTTCGGCGGGTACCGTTTTATTGACTTCACGTTGCCACACCACTTCGCCATCGGTGAGACGAACACCCATAACCAGAAAGGCGACCTCCGGTAAAGGTTGTTGATCCTCCACAATCACGGCTGAAGTGAGAAACGCCGTGCCATTTGCCACGACGGGCGTAGAAAGGCCAAATCCAGGTAACGGAGTCTTCCAGGCAACCCCACCGGATTCCGAAAACACGGTAGGAAATCCAGATTTCTCCACGGCACCAGTTGCATTCGGACCACGCCACTGGTGCCAATCACCATTCCAAACGAGAAGCAATGCTATCCACATAAAAACCGCCCACTTTTTCAAACGAGTCTATCACGGTGCGCGAGTTGTGAAATCATGTGAAGACTTGATCCATGGGCATCCTTTCATCGGCATCAAACGTAAAGGCCATTAAGCTCAGGACAATCTTAGGAGGACGTGCATGTGGACCCTATTCGCTTTGTACATGTTTCAGATATCAGGCGAGCGTCTGGACACGCTTGTCGCAGCCTTGGATGGTGCCGTTGGCGGCGTGGCGGTGGACAAAACGGGCTTCATCTATGTGGCCGACTTCCGCAACAAGGTATGGCGAATTACGCCTGAGGGCGAAGTTGAAGTGTTTGCGGACTACCTTTATGGCGCATCCGGCAACCATATCGACGCCCAGGGTCGGTTGCTGCAGTCGAATTTCTTCGGCAACACGTTGACCCGCATCAATCGGGATGGGAGTCACGAAACACTCACTACGGAGTTGAACGGACCTGTGGGGGTTACAGAACTAGACGATAGCGACATCGCTATTTGCAATTGCAGTGGCAATGAGGTTGTGCGACTGGACAAACAGCGCAAGCTGGAGGTGATCGCCGATGGCGATTTGTTCAACTGCCCTAATGGCTTGAACAAAGGACCTGACGGCACCCTTTATGTCGCCAATTTCAGCGACGGTCGCGTGATCAAAATCGATTCCCAGGGTCAGGCACATTTGGTAGGTGTGGTGCCAGGTGGAGGCAATGGCCACTTGGTCTTGGTGGGCGACACGCTCTACGTGACGGGGTTTCGCTCGAACCGTCTTTACCGCTTGGGCCTCGATGGAACCGTCACGATTGCCGAGGGCTCGGGTCAGTTTGGTGTGGTTGATGGGTCGGGAGACCAGGCACAGTTCGCTTCGCCCAACGGCATTGCTTGGAACCCGACCCGCGACGAGTTGTACATCAACGACTACCTGGTTCCCTTTACCCACCGAACACGCACGAAACCGCAAAGCGCATTGCGGCGTGTTGTGTTCCCCACCCTTACCGAAGCCTTTCAACAGGCCGACCAGCAATCAGGCATAGAAGCGGCCATCAAAGCGCATCGCAAGTACAAACAATCGAGAACCGGTAAGTTCACCGAGATCGAAACCAATATGCTCGGTTACACCTTGCTGCAATCCGGTAGAGCTGCAGACGCGATTCGAGTCTTCCAATGCAATACCGAGGATTATCCCAACTCATTCAACACCTGGGACAGTCTGGCAGAAGGTTACATGGTGGCTGGTGACAAAGCCAATGCGGTGAAGTACTACCGAAAATCTTTGGCTCTGAATCCAAATAACCAAAATGCGGTGGACCGGCTCAAGAAGTTGGAATCGTCTCCTTAGACCTCTTCGGCGGCAGTGGAAAGAAGGCGGACGTGACGGATTGGTAGTCGCGATAGGCATCCCCTTTGGACCTAACGGAACTCGCTTCTGCGGGCGGGATACCCGTGACGAATAACAAAAAGAAGAGCATCATTATGGGGGAAAGCCAACCCCACCCGCTCTCGGGTGTCGCTGCCAAAGCGACGCCCACCCAAATCAACCACTCAAAGAAGTAATTGGGGTGACGCGAATAGCGCCAAAGACCCACATTACAGACACGACCGGGCGAAGTTTGTCTGAAGAGCCGAAGTTGACGATCGGCAAGCGCTTCGCCGCTCCAGGCCACAATCACGACTGCGACCGCGATGAGGTCTATCCACAACCAGTGGGCACGGCCGACAATCCAAGCAAATGGCAGAGCCAAAATCAGTTGTAAACCGGCCTGGGCGAGGTAGAATCCGTAAGCCTTGAGGGTAAGGTGCTCCTTCCAATTATCTCTGATGACGGCATAACGCGGGTCATCTCCCTTTTCGCTAAATAGACGCCTGCCAATGTGTAGCGCCAGACGCAATCCGTGGCCGCCAAACATGAGAGCCACCGCAACCCGCAAGACGAGCGACCCTTCCCCGAGCGCAGCATAGAGCACGGCCAATCCTCCAAGACCGAGTCCCCAGCCCACGTCCACCATGCCTAATTTCCCGGTCCTGAGGTACATCCACCACCACAAGTGGATGTTCAACAGCACCCATGCAGTTCCGATCAGCGTAAGTTGCAGAACGCCCATCAAAACACGTCCTTCAGCGATGTGTGTTTGGGCAGACGCATCAGGTGCAACCAGAAATAGAAGAGCGTGCCAAGACTGCCCAAGAGAAGAAAGGCCAGGGTCCAACACAACCTTGAAGCCCAACCGGGTTCATGGCGCCACATCCATAGCACCACCAGGGACATCGTGAGATAGAAATCCCACAGGGTGGCGCGCATCCAAGGGATGGCGCTCAAATTCTGCCACTCCACAAAAAGATTACTCTCAAGAGAGGTTGCCACAATCACCCACAACATCCACAACCATGCAATCGCCGTTAGCACCCTCAATGCAACCATCATTGGACCCTCCTCAACGATTACTACGTGCAGCACACCCTATCTGGATCGGCATCTAGGTCAGATTCCGGTAGCAAGCCAACGCACGCTTCCTAGCCCAAGCGTGATCCACCATAGGCATGGGATATCTTTTTGTCCCCAATTCGGGCACCCATTGTTTGATGTAGGTTTGGTCAGGATCGAATTTCACGGCTTGAAGTTCCGGGTTGAAAATGCGGAAGTACGGCGCGGCATCACAGCCACAGCCGGCCACCCATTGCCAGTTGCCACAATTGGAGGCCAGTTCGAAGTCCAAGAGTTTACGTGCAAAATAGCGCTCGCCCCAACGCCAATCGATGATCAGGTCTTTGGTAAGAAAACTAGCGACTACCATACGCACACGATTGTGCATGAAGCCTGTCTGATTCAATTGACGCATGCCTGCATCCACCAACGGAAACCCGGTTGTGCCATCGCACCAACGCACAAACGCTTCTTCATCATGTTGCCAGGGGAACTGGCGAAATCGCTCCTTGAACTCCAGGTGGGTAATGGTGGGGTGGTGGTACAGATGTTGTTGGAAGAACTCGCGCCAGATGAGTTCCGCAAGGAACACATCGCTGATGTCACGGGCCAATGACACGAGTTTTCGCGTACTGACCGTTCCAAATCGCAAATGAATGCCCAACTGGGTGGTCCCTTTGATTCCTGGCGAGTCGCGGTCTTGCGCGTAGCGAGCGATCTGATCGGGGTCAACTTTAGCAGGAGACACGGAAATGGCGCTGCGTGAAAAACCCAGATCCGACAGGTCTTTGACCTCCCATTCTGGGGGTGAAGGATCCAGTCGGTGAAGCATGGACTCAGATGGGAACAACTCCAGTTGATGGGGCAAGGCTGCACACCAGGCTCGTTGATAGGGCGTGAAGACGCGAAAGTCGGACCCATCAGATGTCACAATATCGCCGCGTTCAAAGATGGCTTTATCTTTGAAAAGGTGTAGTTGAGCACCCATGTGTTCGAGGGCTAAGCGACAAGTTTCATCGCGTTGCATGGTGTCTGGCTCGTCATCGCGATTGGCAAACACGTCGGTGATGCCCGCCCCTTGGACCCACTTGGCCATCACCTCAACGGGATCGCCCAAGCCAACTTTGAGTCCACTACCGCGAGCGATCAAACGTTGGTCCAGCTCCTTCAATTGGTCCCAGATAAACGTGACGCGCGCATCGTCGCGATCTAAGTGATTGAGGATGGACGGGTCAAATATGAAGACAGGCATCACCGAGTCGTGGCGGGTGAGCGCTTCAAAAAGCCCGCGGTTGTCTTCCAACCGCAGATCTCTTCGAAACCAGAATATCGCTTTCAAGCCAGGAACTCTCGCATGGAAAACGCCCCCGGGTAAGGTGCCATAAACGTCTGCCGGTTCAGCCAATCCACCGGTCGCTGTTGCAGCGCCATTCGGAGCATGGAAATGGGTGCGGCAAATGGCAACCTCGCTTGTCGGTACGACTCAATCGCATCTGCAACCGCACGGCGCGCCGAGGGATCCAATGACTTCTTAAAGAATCCCAGCGCATGGTACAGCACATTGGCCTGGCGTTTGTTGGACAAAGGTTGGGCAAGGCAAGCACGAAATCCTCTGGCATAGTCTTGGAGCGTGTCTGCCGTGATCGGACCTTGACCGACAAGACGACCCAGTTGTCGGTACATGCGTTCATCATGGGCCATCAACTGCAGTTTGTGGTCGCGGTGGAAATCCATCAGTGCTGCAGGGCCCCGCTCCAATTGTTGTGACAGGCGATGGTGCGCAAAGACACGAGTCACAAAGCGGTCTCGAAGGCCCAAGTCGTTCAATCGGCCGTCGTCTTCCATGGGAAGATCTGGAAATGAACAGGCCACAGCGTCCGCAAATAGACCCCTACCCGTTTTGCTGTTGGGCACCCGTTCGATCCCACAACTGGGCGATTTGCGCTTCAGAATAAATCCATGTACCTCGCCAAACGAATCCATGAGGCGCTGCGACACTTGATCCATTTGACCGGTCCAGTCCTGACCGCTCTTGCTCTCCACCAGTCGCTGGTCAACCAACCGCAAGGTGGGTCGCGGCGAACCCATCCCCATCTCCATTTCTGGACATACGGGGATCAGATCCACATGCTCCGCGAACGTTTGCGTCACCCAGCGATTGCGACAATGGCCCCCATCAAACCTGACAGGTTCCCCCAACAAACAGGCGGAAACCACCACACGCGGTCGATCCATGTTGCACCTCCTACCTACAACATGGCGTTTTGTTCATGTTTTGTCAAGCTTTTATTTGGACAAACTACTAGAGCCGGCGGTTTTGTAGGATGGCGCCCACGCTCGAGAAGGTGGAGACCAAATAAGGGACCATCACTGTGAGGCCCATTTTCAGGTACCTCGTCGGGTTCAGGTCGCCTTGCAAGATGGCGTCGCCGTGGTTGATGGCAATCAGAATCGTGCCTACGACGACCGCATAGGCAATTGCTCGACGCACGACAGATTTCGATAAGGCGGTTTCGATCCAATCACTCTTCATTTGGTCTGATAAGCCTTGATGGCAAGCAGGGCGCCCGTTTCGGCATCGATCTTCATCACCTTGTGACAGCGTTGTAACAGATCTAGACCCAACGATCCGCTGGGCCGATCGTCGTAGCTCATCAACACGATCCACAACTTGCCATCTTCACTCAGTTCGATCTCTTCCAAGTGAATCCGTTCAAAGGGATCATCGGCGAAGATCTCCTTGAAATGCCGCATAGCCGCCTGTGAAGCAGTTTTAATATCGATCATGGGTTCCTCCGGTAATTGAAAGCCCAAACACAAGGGCAACGTGACTGACGCATCCTGCCCTATCAAAACACGGATTTGGCATGGTGACCAACATGATCCAAGAGATTCTCAAACGCGGAATCCTCAAGATTTGCGGCTTGACAACGGTACACCCTCTTGCCATGTTTGCTTCGTAAGTACCTAGGGAGTGAGGCATTCAATTGATCATATTATTCATGTTCCACCTAGTCCAAGACCTAGCCGTATATGACGGCGGTACCGTGACCAGGGATGAATTAAACGTATATTTTGAAGGAGGCACCGAATTAGAGTCCAAGCCTTCAGCTGAAAACGAGTTTCAGGCCTGGGTCACATTGATGATCGAGCGGATTGCAGCTGAGAAACTTATGGAACAACATCCTGTCGCGGTCCGGTTGATGAATTCCGCGGAGTACCAAGCCGAATGTTGGTGGCACGTCTGCGCACAACAAGTCGAAGATCAACGTCAGTCATTAAGGAAAACGTTGGAGCCCGACCCCGAACGCGTTGAACAGAAGCGGTTAGAACTGAGCGACGCTGGCACGTACGCCATGTTTAACTTTTGCGTCATCACCCTGTTACGTGGCGGCCTCAAAGGTCTCGACGAAGCAAAAATGGCAACCCTGACCGAAACGGTCAATCAGGCGCTTGAGTCCGGGACGGACTTCGAGGAAGTTGCCAAGATGTATTCCATGGGCAGCGGCGCACAATCAGGTGGCTACCTACATATGATTCCTGCCAAATCTTTGGACGCTGAACTCACAAAAACGCTTTTCGAAATGGAAGAAGACCAGGTTGCAGGTCCCATCGAAACAAGGACCGGCGTTCATTGGCTGAAGTTGAAAAAAGCGCACATCCCCACCTACGACCAAACGGACGTACTAGCTCGTGCGTACAACCTTGTGCTCGATGAGCAAGTCTCAGAGACCATTCAGATCCGCGCAACCGAGCTCTCTCAGTCGAACCAACAAGGCATTGACTCAATCATTCAAACCATTCGCCCTGATGTTCGAGCCCTCTTAGAGGAACGCGCATCAGCAACCAAAGGGGTTGAAAGCATGGCCAAACTCATCTGTCAGGCCGCCCTCTCGGGACATCTCGATCCGCGCAAAACGGCGCTTTGGCCGACCAGTGAAAGAACCCTCAGTCTCAAAGCCACCCAAGAGGTGATGCAGACCCTTGTCCAAGACCGCACGAAGACCCTACCAGACGAGGTCATCAAAAACTACTATTTGGCCCACAAGCACCAATTCAAAAGACCTGAAGCACGCAAGACGACGCTTTGGTTTTTCGATAAGCAGCCAGATGCCTACCAGCAGCAGATGTTTCTCGAATCTTTGGTGTCTGAACTGCGCGGCCTAAATTCAATAGAACGGAACGCGCGATTGGACGCACTTTCCAATCGCAAACTCGAATCCTCTTGGCGCACACAAAGAGAGCATAACCAACTCAACCCCAACATCCTCGGTGCCACGTCGGACCTACAACCAGGAAGCCTCTCCAACCCAATCTACTGCCCGCATAGCACCAATCTGCTGGGCAATCCACCGCAATGGGCACGGGGATTTGCCATCGCAACCGTAGACGGAATCCGACCCATTGAAGCGCTTCCCTTTGAAGAAGCGATTGACCAGGTTCGTCACGCGTACATGATGGAACACCACGTGAGTCTCGCCAATGAGGCGCTTCGGGATCTTCTCAATCAGAAGCACTTCAGAATAGTGACCCTTCCCGATGCTGGGGACTTGTAAAATATCGGCGGTTTTGTTTGCAGTCGCAGCGGCGGCTCGCTTAAAATAGGGGCGATTCTGGGCTCAATGAGGTTTCCACATGAAAAACTTGATTCCACTTTTCCTCAGCTTGATTTCAGGCTACATATTCGCTCAATGCGATGTTCAACCCAACCAGTTGGTGACCAACTGCGCCTTTGATTCTAATTTCACAGGATGGACAGCACCGGCTGGCAGAGGCATCCTAAGTCACAACAACGCGCAGGGTTCCAACGCTACGGGATCACTGGCGTGTGTCGGACAAGCTGCCGGTGCATGGACATGGTGCCAACCGCAACAATGTATCGATGTGACGCCGAACACGATGTACGGTGCGGGATTTGATTCTTGGTTGTTTTCACCCCCTAATGTACCTGGTTCCTATCCTCCATTTGTAGAAGTCCGCTATTTTGAGCACAGCAACAATACCTGTTCCATGTCTGTCGGCGGCTCCGGTGTCGCCACAGGTTCAGGTATGACAGTGCCCATGGGCGGCTTCGGCCAAACACAAGGCACCCTAACTTCGGGAGCCTCCACAGAGAGTATTCTGATGGAGATCCGAATGCTGAATCAGGGTGGCAACGGCCCCAATGATGTGTTTACAGGTCTCTTTGACGACGTCTTTTTTGGCATTGGTATGACACCCGTTGAACTGCAAAGTATGAGTGTCGAATAACGCAAGAATTCACACATATTTTTGGGCAGGCATGCTGTGTTGCATCACAGCATGCGGCCCTTCCTTAAAGCCGGACCACAAGTCAGTTGACCTGATTGAGTCTAATGGCATCGTGCAGCAACAAGTGCCCAGTTTGGTCTGGCATTTCGCCGATCGGCAAGAAGATCCAACCACGATTTGGACACCTTCAATGGCCCTTTCGGAGGCTGGGACACTACTCGTAGAGTCAGGACCGCCGACTCAGGGCGCTTTCCCAAGACCGCTGTTTGATGCCAGCCTTCTCCGTGCTGTCATCATTAGAGCCCGGGCCAGCGAACGATGTTCGATTTCAATCTCCGGCCTGAACCTTTCAATGCAGCGAATTCAACTGGCTGAGCTAAATTTGCCAGCCTCTCGAGAGATGTTGAGCCTAAGCGTCAAAGTCGACTCCTTGGCCACATCATTCGTTAGCCAGATTGAGTTCCAAACACAAGACTGCTCTGTGGAAGTGGACTCGCTTCGATTCGTCTTTGATGACTCACACCCAACTAAAGTAGCTTGGCGCGACGTGGCTTTCAACGGCATTTATCGCCATGCCATCAGAGCCCAAGACGATCCGATGCACCTTGACCTTGAGACCCACCAAGGTGACTGGCTGGATTTCGCAGTTGCATGGACAGATGACCGAATTCCCACGTTCATCATTGAGTCCATCGACAGCCAGAACCGGGCTACACAAATTTGGCAATCGTCTCCCGCACAAGCCGACCAGTGGCACCCGTTCAAGGTGCACCTCCCGATTGGCATTGAGGCGTTGCGATTCAGAACCGAGCCCGTTGATGCCAATGCTTACTGGGCCACGCTTGCCTTAAGAAAAAAGCACAATCGACCACAAATGCCCCTAAACGTTGTGCTGGTGATCATCGATACCTTGCGATCCGATCATTTAGGCCCCTATGGTTATGCCCGCGCTACGTCGCCCAACCTGAACTTGCTGGCCAGCGAAGGAACGGTGTTCCTGAACACATATGCCGCATCCACTTGGACGAAGCCCTCAATTCCTTCGATTCTCACATCCGTTGAACCCCGTTTGTTGAACGGATTTGATCTTTATGGACAAGTTCCAGAGCATCTCACAACGATAGCCGAGGCCATGAAAGATGCAGGATTTGCTACTTTCAGTTCCTCATCTGTGTCGTATTCGGGTCGTCAGAGTAATTTGGACCAAGGTGTCGACGTGATGGTGGAGCAATCGGCCTTAAATGTCGCAGCCGATTTGGCCCCAAGCAAGACGGCCCAGGCAGTCACCAACCAATTCGTGCCATGGCTTCAACAGCACGCAGATCAACCCTTCTTCGCGACACTGCACTTTATGGATCCACACTCACCGTATAAGACGTACCCGCCCCACTTGGGACTCTGGTCCCATGAAGGCTCCGAACGTGAGTTTGAAATGATGCTGCAACAAGTGGAACCCCACATCACTAATGACGAACGAAAATATCGGCGTATGCCAGATGCTAACGAGCTGGCACAGGCCGGACTCGATCCACGTCAATTTGCGGCCTATGAAGAAAACTGGTACGACGAGTCAATACACGGAGCAGACGCCCAAATTGAACGTATTCGCAGCATTCTTCGACAACTGGAACTGGACAAACACACCATCATCGTTGTCATCAGCGACCACGGTGAAGAGTTCCTCGACCACGGCTCCCATTTTCACGGCCACCACATCTTTGGAGAGCTTGCAAGAGTCCCTTGGGTGATCTTCGACCCGAGGCACCCTTTTGGAAAAACAATCTCTTCTGCGGTATCCCTTTTGGATGTCGCGCCCACTGTAACAAGTCTATGTGGTCTGCCCACGCCGGCCACATTTCGAGGCACCTCGCAAATGAGCGCTGTCGTATCCGGCACGGACGGGGAACGAAGCCAGCCCATCACCACAGAGCTTCAACCCAACAAGGGGAGATCAGGATCTTCGTTTCTTGCGCTGTTGGATGGAGAGTGGAAAGTCATGCGAACAACGTTGTCAACCAGCGAAACCCGTTGGACGTTATTCAACGTATTCAAAGACCCACTTGACCAACATGATCTGGCTGATCAATATCCGACTCTGGTAAACCAACTACGCGCTAAGGTCTCTCTATGGGAAAACCACCTGGATCAGCTTGCTACTTCTTTTGAAAAAGCATCCCACCAACAGCTTATGGATCAAGGCTACAGCGAAGAAGAAATGGAACTACTTCGCAGCTTGGGGTATTTGGGTTATGAATAGTCCGGTCCTCGCATTACCCACCCTAACCTAGGGGTCCTATTCCGCTGTTCGCAGTCGAACACAGATGTTCGAAAACGAACAGTCTACAACCGAACCGCAGGCAACTCAACATGCGTAAATAACAAGGTCTAAACGTGTTGTATCGTTCCGTGATCATGGCACCACATTTGCCCTTGCAAAGGGCGAGGTATGAAAACCATGACCATGGACCGTCCGATTTCACAAGCCACAACCCACCGAAGACGCGCGAAACGAACTGTGACGGTTCTCGCCTGGGTCGGCCTTATTGCCGCATCCATTGCAGGACTTCGAACCAAACTCACGCCTTCTCTCAATGCTTCCAAGTTGCGCTTGGCGGTGGTCGAGACGGGTGATATCCAGGCAACCATTCAGGCAAGCGGCACGGTGATCCCGGAACAAGAAATTGAACTCACTAGTCCTTATGAGAGCACGTTGACTCGTATCATGGTGAAGCCCGGTGACGTGGTGCAACCAGGCACCATGATTGCCGAACTGGACGCCACACCCTATCGCCAACAATTGGCCAAGCTGCAGGAACAGATGCAGTTGAAAAAGAACGAAAAACAGTCGAAGCAATTAGCACTGGACAAAGAGGCCGGCGAACTGGCCGGACAACTTGAACTGAAACAAATCGAGTCTGAGTTGCAAAGTGCCAAACTCGCTCGTTACGAGACCCTTCAGGAATCAGGACTCGTATCTCAAGACATATTTGCGGAGGTCCAGTTAGCGACACGAAAGGCCGAAATCGATCTGAGGCAGGTGCAGTTACAAGTCAGGAATGCTGAAGCTAGTCGACAAACAGAGCTTCATGCCATCGACCTTCAGATCCAGTTACTTCAGAACGACTTGAACGCTCAGGAAGACTTGTTGCAACAGGCACAAATTCGATCCGATCGGCCCGGTATGGTGACGATGGTCATGGAGTCGCTGGGACGTGCTGTTACTCGTGGCGAGAAGGTTGCCAGTATCGCGAACCTTGACCGTTACCGGATCCGCGTCACCCTTTCAGACGTCTATTCCAGTCGGCTGCAATTAGGTCAATCGTCGGTCGTATCCATAATCGATCGCGACTACAAGGCAACCCTTGTCCAGATTCACCCCACCATCGAGAACGGCATCGTTTCGTTGATCCTGGCGTTGGATGAGCCACACGCGCCCGAGTTGAAGCCAAACCTCCGTGTAGAAGCACAGCTCGTGACCGGCTCCCGAGAACACACGCTCAAAGTGGCCAAAAGTCCGTTCATCACGGGTCCCGGGCCGTGGGATGTGTTTGTGGTTCAGGCTGGCAAAGCAGAAAAGCGGCAGGTTCAGGTGGGCCTCATCAATCATCGCTTTATGGAAATCGAACATGGGCTTGAAGCCGGAGAGCTAATCGTGCTGAGCGACATGTCTCGATACGAACACATGCAAGAAATTACCCTCAAATAAGGAGTATTCATGATCCAGTTGGAGCAAGTAGGCAAGGTTTATCGCACCGAAAAAATAGAGACCCTGGCATTGGCCGACGTCAATATCTCAATCCCACAAGGTGCTTTTGTTTCCATCATGGGCCCTTCAGGCTGTGGAAAGAGCACGTTATTGAACATGATGGGGCTCTTAGATCAACCTTCCGACGGTGAAGTCCGCATTTCGGGCCAGAACATGTCGCACATGGGCGATGGTGATTTGGCCCGTTTTCGCAATCAACACATTGGCTTTGTTTTTCAGAGCTTTCACCTGATACCCGATCTGAAAGTGATCGACAACGTGGAGATCCCTCTGCTTTACCGTTCGCTGACTCACAAAGAACGAACGCGTCTGGCACATGCAGCACTCGACCGCGTGGGTTTGTCATCGCGCGTGGATCATTTCCCCAGTCAACTCTCAGGGGGCCAGCAACAACGCGTGGCTATTGCCCGCGCCATTGTGGGCGAGCCCAGCTACATTCTCGCCGACGAGCCCACTGGCAACCTAGACAGCCAGATGGGCGACCAAGTGATGGGGATTCTCGAAGGTCTGAACGAGGAACGTCAGGCGACCATTGTGATGGTTACTCATGACGAGGAAATGGCAAAACGCAGCCATCGCATCATCCGTCTTTTCGACGGTCGGCAGGTAGATGCATGATTCTCAACGCGATCAAAATAGCATTAAAAGTGTTAGCCAGGCGGAAGTTCTTCACGTTCATCAGCCTGTTTGGAACTTCATTCACACTGATTGTGCTGGTGGTGGTTGCAGCATTGCTGGACATTTTCATACGCCCCGGCGGCCCGGAACGAAACATGCCTCGCATGCTGGGTTTGTACCAGTGCGTCATGAAAAGTGAAGGCGGGAACTCAACCTGGTCGGGCTCACCGGGATACCGCTTTCTTTCGCGACACGTGAAGACCATGCAGTCACCTGAGAAGATCACGATCTTTTCGAGTCACAATACGGTATCCATTTACGAAGGCACGGACAAATACAACATCGGTCTGCGTCATACCGATGCCACATATTGGGAGGTTTTGGACTTCAGATTCATTGAAGGGGTCCCCTTTGACGCGCATCACGAGCAGCAAGCCAGCCAGGTGGCAGTCATTAACCAACAAACGAAGGAACGATTCTTTGGCTCAGGCTCGGCGTTGGGTGAAACGATAGAAATTGACGGGCAAACCTTCGAGGTGATTGGTGTGGTTGAAAATGTGCCAGCCACCAATCGGTCCGCCTATGCAGACGTGTGGGTGCCCATCCCTACCAAAAAGAACAGAGACTACCTGGACGCGATGATGGGTGGCTTTAATGCGTTGCTGTTGGCCCGCTCTCGGTCTGATTTCCCAGCGATCAAACGGGAGTATGCGGCAGTGCTGCAACAGATCGATTGGCCTGATCCGCATGGCGACTTTGAGATGTTGGGCGGCGTGGATACGCCCTTGGAAGTGATGGCCCGCAAGTTCTTCAACGAAACTGAAGAAGGCGAGGTGAGTACGGGCGTTCTGACAGCGGTCATGAGTCTCGCGGCTTTGATTTTCATGTTACTTCCTTCGATGAACCTGACCAACATCAATCTCAGTCGGATCATGGAACGCGCATCTGAGATTGGCATTCGCAAATCATTCGGTGCGAATTCAAGGCACCTAGTGCTGCAGTTCGTGATTGAAAACTTGGTACTTACGGCCATTGCTGGTCTGATCGGGTTTCTCGGTGCCTATGTGATTCTTTGGTCCATCACCCAGTCTGATTTGTTTGCCTACGCCACGTTTTCACCCAACTTCCGCGTGTTTGCCGCTGGCCTTTTATTGATCCTGGTTTTCGGAACCATGTCCGGTGTCTATCCGGCCTGGAAAATGGCGCGCATGCACCCCGTCTATGCACTCAAAGGAGGCCAGTCATGATTCGTCATATCATCAAATCGGTTTGGTACCGCAAGAAGACAAATGCACTGATTGCGTCGGAACTGTTCGTGGCGTTCCTGGTTCTGTTTGGCCTACTTTCGACCTTAATTTACTTCAAGGTCACGTTTCATCGCACCCTTGGATTTGACTACAGTGACACGTGGGTGGTCCAAATTGATCGAGGTGGAGAATGGCGCCCAGAGATGGCATCTACCATCAAGCAATTGATTCTGGCTTGTCGTGGCATGGATCAGGTGACAGCATGTGAACCTTTAGCGATGGTGCCATACGGTGGATCGACTTGGACGAGTACGATCACGACGAGAACAGGTGAGCGATCGGCGATCCATAACAGCGTAGGCGACGGCATTGCCGATATGATGAACATTCACTTGGTATCCGGTCGTTGGTTCGGCCCGGAAGATGACCGCGACGATTGGACGCCCGTCATCATCAATCAACGAGTCGCCGAGGCCGTATTTGGAGACGAGAACCCGCTTGGCCAGTTCTTGGATCATTTGGATAAAGAGGATGAACGAAAGAGGACCGTGGTTGGGGTATTCGATGATTTTCGCCAGCATGGAGAGTTCAGTGCGCCCACGGACGTGGTGTTCATGCGTTACCCGCTACTTGAATCTTCCGAAGGTGCATTGCGAAACTTTGTGGTCAAGATCAAGCCCGACACCACCGCCGCGTTTGAACCTGAGCTCGTGACGCAATTACAAAAATTTGCGCCCGGATGGCAGTTCTTTGTCGAGCCTTTGGATCAGATGCGCAGCGAAAAGCACAAAGAAGTGCTGATCCCGCTTTCGATACTGGGCGTCGTCGCCGGATTTCTCCTGCTTATGGTGGCGCTGGGCATTCTTGGTGTGTTGTGGCAGAACGTCACACAGCGTCGTCAGGAATTAGGCCTCAAACGAGCGCTGGGTGCTAGCAAATCCGATGTTCGCTGGCAAATCGTGCTGGAGCTCATGGTGCTTACCGGGTTCGCGGTAATTGCTGGTTCCTTTGTAGCCGTGCAGGTCCCCATCACCGGCCTTTTCGGATTTGTAGATGGATTCGTGTTTGCTTGGGGATTACTGGCAGCTGCGACGGTACTGTTTCTGCTCACCTTCTTGTGCACGCTTTACCCCAGTTGGTTGAGCACGCGCATTCGACCCGCAGAAGCATTGCACTATGATTGAAAGGCACTGGTAGAATTCGCCATGGCAACAGTTAAGCCTTCCATACTCGTGGTTGACGATGATGCTTCAGTCACTATGTCTCTTTCCATGCTCTTGAAGCGTGAAGGATTCGCTGTTCATACAGCACATCAAGCAGCTGAGGCGTGCGAGATAATCGAACACCACAAAGTGGACTTGGTGATTCAAGACATGAACTTCACACAAGAAACCACGGGTATCGAGGGCATGCAACTATTGGCCGAATTGAAAGCACACAGCCCCGATCTTCCCATCATCTTGATGACAGCATGGGGTTCTATAGACTTGGCTGTCCGCGGTATGAAAGCTGGCGCCCGTGATTTCATCACAAAGCCATGGGACAATCGCCAGTTGATGAGTGTCGTACGGACGTCCTTGTGCCTAAATGCGACACATCCAACCACTCAGATGACCCGAGAAGAGTTGGACGAACACTACGACTTCAACACTATCGTCGGTGAAGATCCACAGCTGTTAAGGGTTTTGGAAACTATAGGTAGGGTAGCGGCTACAGACGCATCCGTGTTGGTGCTTGGCGAGAGCGGAACAGGGAAAGAGGCCGTCGCCCAAGCTATCCACGCCAACAGCAAAAGGCGGTCAAAGCCCTTCATCAAAGTGAATTTGGGCGGTGTGTCGTCAGCGCTGTTTGAAAGCGAAATGTTTGGACACGTTCGGGGTGCCTTCACCGATGCAAAAACAGATCGACTAGGTCGTTTCCAAATGGCCCATGGTGGATCGATCTTCCTAGACGAGATCGGTGATTTGGACCTCGCTTCCCAGGTGAAGCTGTTGCGTGTATTGAGCGAACGTAACTATGAGCCCCTGGGCTCATCAAAATCGGTCCGCGCCGATGTGCGTGTGGTAGCGGCTACTAACCGAGACCTGGCCGCCATGGTAGCCGAAGGCTCCTTTCGTGAAGATCTTCTGTATCGGATCAATCTGATCACCGTCAACATGCCGCCTCTGCGAAAACGCAGCGGAGACATCGCGTTGTTGGCACGACACTTCTTAGCCAATGCGGCCCAATCACATGGGCTGGGACAAACGCAACTCGACGGGTCTGCGGTGAGTTGGTTGAAACAACAAACATGGCCGGGCAACATTCGTGAACTGAAACAAACCATGGAGCGCGTGGTCCTGATGACCGGTAAGACCCATATAGGCGTTCAGGACTTGGAGGCCGTAGCTTCATCGCACGGGACCACATCTAAGCCGGGCCTGCCCACCGTCGGTGAGATGACACTCGACGAAATTGAGATCGCCATGATCGACAAGGCTCTGAAGCACCACGACGGGAACGTGTCGCGAGCCGCTAAGTCATTGGGGCTCAGCCGAGCCGCGCTTTACAGGCGTATCGAAAAGCACGGACTACACATTTGAAACTGCACCAGCGCCTGGTCCTCTACCTGTGTGCCATCCATCTGGGCCTGGCGATGATCGTTTGGTTTACCTTGAAGGACAATCCCTATTGGTTTTTTCCTTTGGAGGGTGTCTTCATTGTCTCACTGTTGGTAGGCGCTAAACTCTCAAGAGCCATCCTGGAGCCGCAACAATTTCTACACGCCAGCCTCGACCAATTGCGAGAAGGTGAATTCGCAACCCGTTATCAACCCAGCGGAAATCCCGACCTCAATGCATTGGTAGAAACCTACAATCGCATGGTGGACTCGCTTCGCGAGGAACGTTTGAAACTGGGAGAGCAACGCGACTTTCTCGACAAGCTGTTGCATGCTTCTCCGGCCGCCGTGTTTGTATTCGATTTTGACGGCCGTATTTCCCATGTCAACCCAAGCGCAAGCGATCTACTACGACAGCAACCGGATGCAGTCATCGGAAGATCGCTGGACCAACTGGGTTTGGGTTGGACAAACGAGCTCAGCCAGCTTGGTTTGGACGTACCCAAGATTATTCATGCACAAGGCAGCCGACGGTTGCGCTGTGTCCGGTCACAGTTTAAGGATCGTGGATTTACGCGCGCGTTCATCATGGTCGAAGAGCTCACCGAAGAGCTTCGCGAACGCGATCGCATGGCCTACGAAAAACTGCTCCGCATGATGGCCCACGAGATTAACAACACGGTCGGTGCCACCAACTCATTGCTGGAATCATGTCTCACGTTCGGGGAATCACTACAAGGCAACGACCAAGATGATTTTCGTACGTCCATTGAAACCATCATCACACGGCATGAACATCTGAACCGGGTCATGCGAGAATTCGCAGCGGTCTTAAAAGTGCCTGAGCCCAGATGTCAGGAAACAGACATCCATCAGCTCGTCAAAGACGTTCATCGTTTGGTGAGTGCGGCCTGTGAACGGACAGGAATCGAGTGGCGCTGGCATTGCCCCGATAGTCTGCCCGTGCTGTCCATGGACCAGCACTTAATGGAACAAGTCCTTATGAACATCGTCAAGAACGCCATGGAAGCCATTGGTGAGCGGGGCGCGATCGATGTTCACCTGATGACTCAGTCCGGTAGCGTAACATTAGTGATTGAAGACTCCGCAGGCGCCCTAACAGCGGAGGTCAAGAACCAACTATTCAGCCCATTCTTCAGTACGAAAGCCAGTGGGCGCGGCATTGGCTTGACCCTGATCCAAGAAATCCTCGTGCAACATGGCTTCGAGTACAGTCTGGAAGGCGAACCGGGTCGTTCTACCCGCTTCACCATACATTTCCCTATTCCTACATAACGATCGAACAGCCCTCGAATCTCGATGGATGCCAATCCACCCTCACAACTCGGGTGCGCGGCAACAGTGAAACAAAAAGGGAGCCCTCACGTTAACTCAAGTGCGATATGCTCACATGGAGGGATTCAATCATGCGCGAGTGGAAAAGCTGGTTGGGACCGGGCTTGATTGTAGCCATGGCTGTCATTGCTATCCACGTCATTTGGGCACCCGGTTACGGCGTTTTTCGCGATGAGCTCTACTACATCGCCAGCATAGATCACCTGGACTGGGGATACGTAGATCACCCACCCATGGTAGCCTGGCTCGCTGCTGTCTGGGGTTCGATCTTTGGGAAATCCTACGTGGGTTTCCGACTACTCACCGCCCTGATGGCAGGTGCAACAGTCTATGTCACCAGCCTGATCGTCAAACGTTTGGATGGAGGTTGGTACGCCCAATTACTGGCCACAGTCTGCGTGGGACTTGCGCCCATCTATTTGTCCCTCTTCAGCATCTACTCCATGAACGCATTGGACCTCTTGGTGTGGTGCATCCTGCTCTATTTGGTTGTGTCCGTCCTCCAAACCAAAGATCCCAGCTATTGGCTTTGGTTTGGCGCGGTTTGTGGCGTCGGGTTGTTAAACAAAATTAGTGTGGGTTTTCTTTGTGTCGGTCTTCTCGTGGGCATGCTGGTGCAACGACAGTTCCAACACGCCCGTTCACCCAAACTTTGGATCGGCGCGGCAATCGCTGCGGCCCTATTCACCCCTCACCTTTTGTGGCAAATCAACCACGGTTGGCCCACTGCTGAGTTCATCGAAAACGCGACTAACTTCAAAAACATTCAATTTGCACCGCATACCTACATACAAGCGCAGGTGATGATGTTAAATCCGCTCACCGCCCCGTTATGGATAGGCGGACTGATCATGCTCTTTCTGCGCAAGTCATGGTCAGCGTTCAGACCTCTGGCGTGGGCCTACCTTGCCACGTTGATCCTAATGTTGACCCAAGCGGCCAAGCCCTATTATCTCGCCCCGATCTACCCAATCCTATTCGCAGCTGGCGCCACTTACGTAGAAACTTGGTCCCGTCATTGGTTACGCATGCTCGCGTTTGCAACGGTGGTACTTTCTGGGATCGCCCTGATGCCGCTTGCCAAACCCATTCTCGATGAAGACCGTTACGTGCGTTATGCCGAGCGACTGGGCGCAGCACCCAATACAGAGGAACGCCACGAACTAGGACGGCTACCCCAGTTCTTTGCCGACATGCACGGTTGGCGCGAGCTGGCGGAAACCGTTGCCCAGGTGTATGGCGACCTGGCGCCGGACGATCAGGCTGAATGCTGTATCTACGCCAACAACTATGGCGATGCAGGTGCCATTGATTATTTCCGTGGTGTGTACCCTCTTCCACCTGTGGTTTCAGGACACAACAGCTACTGGTTATGGGGGCCAGGCAGTTGCAGTGGGCAAGTACTCATCATTATCGGCGGCGAGGAGGCAGATCACCTTCAGACGTTCGAGCAGGTGGAACCCGCAGCCATCTTTACCTGCGTCGACTGCATGCCCTATGAAAACAACCAAGTCATTTGGCTGGCCCGCAACCCTAAGCTCCCCGTCCCCGAACTATGGCCACGCGTCAAACACTACGACTGATCTAATTGAAGTGACTGGGCGGAAAGATATCTCAACTCAACAAGAATGAAATCGGGTCTGATAAACTCACCGCGTCGATGATGTAATTTGTCACTGTCAAAGGTGAACGGGAGATTGTTAGATGCGTGCATTTGCATTGGTTTTCGTTTATTCGTTGGGACTCAGCCAATTGCCTGAGCAGAATCCTGATTTTGCAGCGGTGAAAGGAATCAGAAACTTCCTCGATTCTGATCTTTCAAAAATCGCGGTTGGTTACGAAGTCCTCTATGGTGTGACCGACGAAAGCCATTTTGAACAAGCTTATAAAGCCGGCCTGCTTTTACAAAAGACACTTGCCCGAGGCAGGCACGAAAGTGCCATCCACCCTGATTTTGACCGAAAGGATCTAAAGACAGGCGCTTATAAGAACAACGCGTTCCTAAAAGGTCTCTCCACAGCTAATCGTGAATTACGCAAAATCGTTTCGGAGTTTCCAGACCCCAATGAACGGGTTCAACATATTATTCATCTTTATACTCAGTACCCCATTCATACGCCAACGATACTTGCGGCAGCGGCCACGCAACGTGAACTGGGCAATCATTTTTCGGCGGATCAACTTGTTCGGCTCGCCATGAGCTTGGAAACGGAACAAGCTTATTGGCCACTTCTTGTCGCTCAGGCAGAAATGGCCCGCGCCAACGGGAATTTTGAACAGGGTCTCTTCTATCTTACAGAGGCGGTTAAAATTCGTTTTAGATCGAATACAGCTAAGGAAATGCTAAGAGCTTGGGAACACGAGCGGTCAGAGTCACAAGGTGACGCTTCCAAGCTAGCGGTTTTGGGTGATTTACCGAGTTTGAAAAAAATGGGTAAGAAGCCTGACGTCATGTTCGCAATGGGAGAAGTTTATGAACGTCGCCGGTTCCGCATTGATGCCACAAAGGCTTTCTTAGATGCAGTCAAGTATAGCGAAAGCAATATGTATCATGCATTAACTCGGGCAGCGAATAATGCAATTGATCAATATGCCCTTCAAAACGTTTCTAAGACTGCACGCAAATTAGCCGAAAGTGGCGTCAGCGACCCACATGTTGTAACCCTTGCTACCATGGACGACAAATACACTACAGACGATAGAATTTTTATGCTTACAAAAATAGTCAGCGATTTTCCAGATCACGTTGACGCCCGCATTAGGCTCATAGCGGCAATGGTAGAATATGGAGATTCCGAAGCGATCTTAAACCACGCCCGTATCTTAATGGACCGCCAACCCAATTCTGAAAACACACTTAGGTACGTGGATCTTTGCCAGGCAGAGAATGAAATCCATGCGGCTGTCACTTGTTATTTTGACAATTTAACCAATTTCAAGTCCGACCACGTTTATCTGGCATATGGCTGCAAGCTAATTGCCAACATGGGTGATCAAGCGCTGCTCCAACATCGAGAAAGACTCACCTACGAGCTGATTCGAGAAGGCTTATACCGGGCAAAGGCATTTGAGTTTGAAAGGGGCGTCAATCTCATTGAAAGAGCAGCAAAGGTATGGGACCAGCCCGAACTGGGTCTGCTGGCCGCAAATATCTATTATTCAAACGGGAGATTGGTCTCGGCATTGCCCCATTACGAGGCTGCTGTTTTGCGACATCCAGATTCCTCGTCATTACACGAACTACTGGGTGATTCCTATTTCGCGAACAATCAAATGATGAAAGCAGTTGATGCATATGAGAAATCAGAGGGCAGAGCAACAATTTTTCTGTAAATTTGTAGCGGATCAAGAGCTGATCTCCTGAGCTTGCATATTCAAGTAGGACCTTCCTGTGAGCCATTCCTCGTCCCATTCCATGAGGAGGGCGCTGACCAGG
>JAGQSC010000060.1 GCA_020439745.1 Acidobacteriota bacterium
GTGAAGGCAAAACGAACCTGTCGAGGATCGCCTTGCCAGCCTGAATCCCGTAACCCATCCAGATAGTTCGCAAAGACGACCCCGGCTAAATCACGAGCCTGACTGGCCTCAACATCCCTGAAGAAAAGGGTAACCCAAACCAGCGCTACGATCTCGGCCCCCGGTGGCCCCGAACCGACATAAGACCAGTCGATAGCCACGATCTGGGTTTTACCATCCGCGTTGCTTCGCCCAAACAGATTTCGCCGAAAGGCATCGAAGTGACAAACGGTTTGCGGCAATCCTTCTAATACCATAAGGAACCTCTCTTTCTCCGCCCATAGTCGAAGGGCTTTTTCGCCTAATGGTGGAGGAAAGAAGCGGCGAATAATGGGATGGTCCAGCAATGATCGCATCTTTTCAAAACTGGGGGCAGCCGTTGCTAAATCCTGGCGGATCCATTGGGAACTGAACCAAGAAAAAGTTGGGATCACCTCTTGTGCCAGATACTGTCCATTGAACTGGCCCAAATGGCGGGCGACCAGACCATAGTGTGACAGGGTCCATGCTGATCCAAAGCTATCTTGAACATCTTCCAGCCAAATCCGAATGAAATCCGGATGGTCATCGATGGCATAACAGCGCGGGGTAACGAGGCCCCCGGACAGCGTGTTTAACCAGCCTGACCTGTAGGCTTCGGCCTCGCGCTTCCAATAATGACTACTTGATGACTCGTCGGCTCTCGCTTGCAGAATTTTGAGAACAAGTGACCAGGGTATAAGCTTGTCTTGTACCTGTCCCAAGCCTGAAAATCGGTAGATGACCGTGCCCCCAAGTCCACCTCCGGCCCCGTGAAGCTTCTCATAGTTCCATTTAACGATTTCAACCGAAGGGTTGGCGAGGACCTGTTGAACCAATGGCTGAAGTACGGTTTCATTAATTGTCTCGAGTAACGTATTTTCACTTTGGTTCATTTCCCCTCCTCCTTGGCACTTTTCATCGGCCTGCTAACACCAAGTTCGGTAATGCACAATCACGTGCTAGGCTTTCCAGCCAACAACCTCACACCAGGGCGAAGCCATAAATGAGTCTGGATGTTCACCCCAGCTCTGCCAAGCCTCAGCAATCTGCTCCAATTCCGCCCAAGTGGTCAGGCCCAGTTCAACCAGTTTACTGCCAAAGCTTTTCTCCTGCACCCAAGCTGCGGCAGCCCGCGCCATTGCTCGGTTTTGGGTAGGGTCCGTATCACATTCAAACGAAGCGGTGACAATGCGTTGAATAAACCCAGCTTCCCGCAAGAGTGCATGTTGCATTTGACCGATATATGGGCTGCCCCCGTTGATTTCGACCACATTCATATAGCGTTGCAGGCCACGTAGAATCAGCGGACTGGGTGGCGCAACGAGAAACCACTGATTGCAGCATGTACATTGGCTGTCCGTTGCGCCATCACATTCGTAACCAGGGTCTGGTCTCGATGTGAGTAGGTTTCCTGGGGTTCAGGTTCGCTTGGTAACACGTTTTCTTTACCTTGCATCTCTCGTATGCTCCTTCTTTTGAA
>JAGQSC010000061.1 GCA_020439745.1 Acidobacteriota bacterium
CAACGATTCCTGATCATAAGGGCTGGGGCAGAGCGATTGTGTACCATCCGGATGGACACACACTGGTCACCAAAAGCGTGTGCGACATTTGTTTCTGGTCGCTACAACCACTAGCTGCCGCGGCAGATCACCCTCAAGCAACGGTTGTGCAGTTACCACTTATGAAGTCCTTAAAACCGCCTGATTTGACACCGCTCTGTTTAGCCTATAGCCCGGATGGTTTACAACTTGCCATTGGCACTGAAGAAGGGCCAGTTATGCTCTGGGATGTCGAGCAAGAACGGCTCAGCCAACTGCTCCGTGGTCATACGGTGCCAATTGTTGACGTTGCCTATAGCCCTGATGGCCAACTGGTGGCGAGCAGCAGCCGTGACGCCACCGTACGCATCTGGGATGTTGCCACCGGCCAACTGCTGGACATCTTGCGTGGGCATTTCGGCACTGTCTGGGACATGCGGATCAGCAGCCATGGAGAAATGCTCGTTAGTGGCGGGACGGACGGTATCATTCGACTCTGGGAACTGAGCAGCAAAAGCCAACGACGCAGCATCCGTACCTTTCGGGGCGATCTGCGAACCCTCTACACACTTGCCGTCTCTGCCATGGCGCATAGGGCAGACCAGATATTTTTCGCCGCCGGTGGCAGCAACGGACGCTGTTATCTCTGGCAGATTGACCAACCTAATCGATCTCGACCTGATGGTGTCAAGGGGGACCGTCTTCATGTCACTGCGTACCACGTCCTGAGCGGCCACAAGGGGGCAATCAATAGCCTCGCCTTTCGTCCCCATTCGTCAGAATTAATCACTGCGTGCCACGACACGACGCTGCGCGTCTGGGATGTTGAGCGTAGCCTGTGTCGCTTCGTGCTTCAAGAGCACATGGCAGATTTGCGGGTAATCACCTATAGCCCTCAAGGCACTATGCTTGCCAGTGGATCGGGAGATGGCGTCATCCATCTGTGGCATGTCGACACTTGGGGACATCACCAACTGTTCCAGACCATTCAAGAGTCATGCGCCGCGCAGGCCATGGCAATTCACCCCAGTGAAGAGCGCATGATCTATAGTCTGACCAATCGCACGATTGTGCTTTGGGATATCCAGCGCGGGGCGGCTTTGCAACGGATTGAAATGCCAAGTGCGGTATGGAGCTTCGCTCTGGATGCAAATTGGCATCGGCTGATAGCTGGTCATGGCGACGGTCACATCGAACTGTGGAAACTTGTTGATGACAAATTGGTCATCCAATCCCGTTCATTTGGCTATCACGGAAAGTTACCTATCCTAGCACTTCATTTTAATCCAACGGATGAGTTAGTAGTCAGCTGTGCCTCGAATTCAACAATCTGCGTTATGGACCCGGCGACAGGTGAAGTTCTACATCAACTGGATGTCATGAGTGACGGGGTCAATGACATAGCCTTTTTGCCAAACAGCAACATCCTCCTTGCCGCCTGTTTTGATGGCGCTGTGCGCATCTATGATATTGAAGTGGGTGTGCTCTTGGACACGCTCAATGTCGCCGGCCCTTATGAAGGCATGGACATCACCGGCGTCACTGGCATTAGTGAAGCGCAGCGAGCTTCGCTCAAGGCCCTGGGTGCGGTGGAATTTTAGCTGTAATACGGGCAGTCAGTTGGATAATGGGATACGTTTCGCTTAGCTTATTGGCGATTCGATGACAGTCGATTCGACAAACGCCATTGAACTCGTCTCTCCAATACTGAAGCCAGACAGGGAAGAGGGAGAACGTCGTACAAAGCAAATTACACCGAATTATCGCAATTATAAGGAGACGATTTCAGGTTACAGTTTGGGCGCCAACAACATCAAAATAGGGACATCTTAATAAAGCAAAATAGGCCAACCGGTCTCACATAGGGACAATAAGGAACACTTCATTTCCGACCTCACAGAATAGATCGATGCTATGCGGAACGTAGAAGACACCAATGTTGCGAGACCGGCGCTAGCCGGCTGGAGGGTTCAGGTCGGCCATGAGTATTACACCGGCGACGGCCGCGGCGCATTCGAACGCTGGACGCCCTTTCGCCAAGTTTGCCAAAGTTTATCGCCGCAAGGGTTGGGCGCAAAAGATCGCGTCGCAGTTAGGTGGACAGATCGTCGCCGTTGCGGACAAGATAGATGTCTCGGATTCGCTAACACGGTAACCCAATTGTCGACTCTCCCATCCATTTACTTGCTTGCCTGTTTTCACGAGCCGACTTTCACGGTCTTTTCCGCGCCACTATGACTTATGAGAAACTCACTTGTCGGCAACGGCGCCTCGGCGGTAGTTAACCTGCTCTCCACTAAACGGGGTGAAGTTCAGTTGATCACGAGACGTCTAATACTTCTATACGGACTATATGAAGAGTAATTTTGTGGAACAAGATGCTCTGAAAACACGCGCTTAGTCACCCATCTGCATCATAGCAATCCACACGGGTATTCTTCTAGCGCATAACCAAGGGCGTGAAGACTTTACACCCCAGAGATTCCCAAGTCCACGACCAGTCCTTAAATTCCGCTCGATGCAGAAATCCGTTTCCCGACTCACCCGGATAAGGACTGATGATTTCTACTTGGA
>JAGQSC010000008.1 GCA_020439745.1 Acidobacteriota bacterium
CCTACCCTCACGGCAGACAATTTGGTTTGGCAATATGATCGAGGGTGGTCTTTACGAAATTCCAGTGCCTCTTAAGAATTTATGGCTCATTGGGAAGACAAGGGGTACACCCAGATATGGTGGTGATGTAGAATGGCAGTCATTTTCAAAAACGGAGTGAAAACAATGCCCATATCTACCCCTGCCCAAATCAGCTTTCCCCTGGATATTCCTCAGGTTGATGTGCTTGCCACCGAGCAAACACGAGATGGTAAATTCATTATCACGGTAGAAAGTCGCCGCGACACAACCCGATGCGGCGTCTGTAAACAAGAGATTGCCTGCAAATATGGTCATGGTCAAATCGTGCGTTTGCGCCATCTGCCCATCTTGGGGCAAGAAACCTATATCGAGATTCGGCCGCGACGGGCACAATGCACCACTTGTCAACATGCACCGACAACGACACAAACCTTGCCCTGGTATGACCAACGCAGCCCCCATACCAAAGCATACGAGAAGTACCTGATGAAACAGCTTATCGGCAGCACGGTGGCGGATGTCAGCCTCAAGGAAAACCTGGGCTACGATGCCGTTCTGGGGGCATTGGAACGGCAAGTGGAGGATGAAATCAACTGGAACGATGTCCAGAACCTGGGCAGCATCGGCATTGACGAAGTGGCCCACAAGAAAGGTCGAAAAAGCTACCGGGCGGTGGTTACTGCACGTCAGGATGATGGGTCGGTCATTATCCTGACCGTGCTGAAGGATCGAAAAAAAAGACGGTGAGCGACTTCCTGATGACGATTCCGCAACGATTGCACCCGACCATTCACACCTTTTGCACCGATATGTGGGACGGCTATCTGGGTGCGATATACGATTTCCTGACCGCTCATCCCGAAACCGAAGCCAAAGTGGTCATTGACCGCTTTCATGTCGCCAGGAACTATCGAGAAGATTTCGACAAGCTGCGCAAGCAGGAACTGCACCGCTTACGCCAGGAATTACCCGAAGCCACCTACAAGGAAGTTTGCTATGGCATGCACTGGGTACTGCGTCATAACCATGCCAATCTTGATGATGATGATAAGGTACGATTGCGTCGCCTGTTTCAGTATGCGCCACGCCTGCATCAAGCTTACACGCTGCGTGAAGAGCTGACCGCTCTCTTCAACATGCCGCTGAGCCTGCCTGAAGGACGGCGGCGTTTGGAACGATGGGCGACCAAAGTGAAGCATGGGACACTCACTTGCTTCGATAACTTTCTCAAGACCCTGCACAACCATCTGGACGAAATTGCCAACTATTTTGACAAACGAGCCAGCAGTGGCTTTGTCGAAGGGTTCAACAATAAATTGAAAACGATCACAAGGCGTTCTTATGAACTCAAACGGGTAGATAGTCTATTTCGCCGTCTGTGGCTTGACTTGAATGGGTATCAGCGCTTCGTCGCCTGACCCCATATTTGCTGTCAACCCCATGAGTTCCCAACGAGCCATCTACTTATTCAAACGCCAGGGAAAGTGCAATACTTTTTTATTGGAAAGAAATGTTACTCAAGGCATTTTCGGATTGGTTTACTGCGTAG
>JAGQSC010000062.1 GCA_020439745.1 Acidobacteriota bacterium
AAAGGCTATCGTTGTATCTTCGTCATGCCCGACAAAATGTCCGAAGAGAAAATCCGCCTGCTCCGCTCCTTCGGTGCACGGGTCGTTGTTACCCCCACGGCGGTCGAGCCAGACGATCCACGCAGCTACTACGCCGTGGCTCGCCGCCTCGCCGCCGAAACTCCTAACGCCATCCTCGCCAATCAATACCACAACCCCATCAATCCCCAATGCCATTATGAAAGCACCGGCCCGGAGATTTGGCAGCAGACGGCCGGGCGCATCACCCATTTTGTTGCCGGGATGGGTACAGGTGGCACGATTTCTGGCACAGGTCGCTATCTCAAAGAGAAAAATCCGGCTGTGCGGATTATCGGTGTGGACCCCATCGGCTCCATTTTGTACGAACTGCATCGCAGCGGCCGCTACACCAAAGCTGAAGGGTATAAAGTGGAAGGCATTGGTGAAGATTTCTTGCCCAGCACGACTGATTTGAGCGTTGTGGATTCCATTGTCCAGGTAACGGATCGCGAATCATTCTTCTGGACGCGCCGCATGGTACGGGAAGAGGGCATTTTCTGCGGTGGTTCGGCTGGTTCAGCCGTTGCCGGGGCGGTCAAGTATGCCAAGAACCACAATCTGGGACCGGATGATGTCATGGTTGTGATTCTACCTGACACGGGCGCACGTTATCTTAGCAAGGTGTTTGATGACGAGTGGATGCGAGAAAATGGTTTTCTGGAGCGGGCTTGGGTTGATTACCGGGCACGCGATATACATGAAACCAAGTCTACCGAAGAACTCATTGCAGCTCGTCCCAATGATTTGATCAAGGATGTAATCGGGCGGCTGAAGCAGCACAACATTTCCCAGATGCCTGTCCTAACCCAAGAAGGTCGTCTGGCAGGGATTGTCACAGAGATTGATCTACTCAATCACATGTTCATGACGGATCATAAACATTCCGCCGATGAGACCATTGAAGCCGTCATCAACCGCAATGTGCCAGTGGTGCGTCCTAACACACCGTTGGAAACGCTCATGGGCATCTTTAGTAACCACAATGTCGCTATTGTCGCCACAGGCGATGAAGTACAGGGTATCCTGACCAAGATTGATATTCTTGATTTTCTGGCAGCACAAATGAAATAAGACGTAATGAGTGATGCGTGGCGCGTTAGGGGGTCACGCATCACTCATAACATGCGTCAAAGGTGATTATGAAGCAACAAACCCAAGATACCATCGCCATTGTTCGAGAGGCTGGACGGGCGGTGATGCAGTTTTATCAGTCCTCATTTACCGTGCGGGACAAGTCACCTGACAACCCGGTGACCGAAGCGGATATTGCCTCAGATACACTGTTGAAGCGTCGTTTGGGTAAATTAGTGCCCCAAGCAGGATGGCTGAGTGAAGAAACAGCCGATAACCCGGCACGGCTGGAGAAAAATTGGCTCTGGGTGGTAGACCCGATTGATGGCACAAAAGAGTTCGTCATGGGCATCCCCGAGTTTTCGATCTCGGTGGCACTGGTAGACGCAGGGCTGCCAGTGCTGGGGGTGGTGTTCAACTCGGCTACGGTTGAGTTATTTGTCGCGGAGAAGCGGCAGGGCGTGTGGTGCAACGGGGAAAAGGTAACGGCCA
>JAGQSC010000063.1 GCA_020439745.1 Acidobacteriota bacterium
CACCCGTGCGCGGGAGCTCGGCTTGGCCACGCAGACGCATCAGTGTGTCATGCATGTTCTTTGACAAGATAAACGCACGATCAACAGCGCATTCGCCCTGGACCACCCCTGGAGATCGCCCTACCGCACATCTGGCAGTGGGCAATGCACAGATGGTACGACAACCACACCGGTCGCTGGATCAGCGAGGACCCGATCGGGTTTGCCGGCGGGGATGCGAATCTGACGCGGTACGTCGGCAACATCGCTGCCAGTATGACTGACCCTGACGGTCTCGTGGGGCGACAATGGTGGGATGACCTTTCGTTTTGGGAGAATCCCTCGTACTATACGTGGTCAATTCTACCTTGGATGGCCGACGGTGCTACGGACTATGTGACCTCGTTCTGGTGGCACGGAAAAAGTGTTGTTGCTGAAGCAGAAAGTAAGGCAAGACAACGAGAGGCGATCATAAATGACCTGAGCTATATCGAAGGCGGTGCCGGAGCTACATCGGTTAACGTTTCGAACGTGGGCTACGAGCACTACCGTGATACAAGAAAGGCTGGCGACTGTCTCCAAGGAGTGTTGACGGTTGCAGGTGAGCAATATTTCACGTTTTTTGCAGCGGGGTTTGAAGGCGTCTTTATCGTCGGAACGAGCGGCCGAGCAGCAGCGTTGGAAGCCATTGAAAACGGTTCGCTTAGCGTTTATTCACAACGACAGATGCTCGCAAGACGGCTGATGGTGAATACCGGAATCGACGATCATCACATATTCACGTATCATCGAAGAGCGTGGTTTAAAGACTATTTCGGAATCGATGTCAACGACTATACTATCCAGCTTAATTGGTTGGAGCACGAAGCGATTCATTCCGGTCGAAAGCGAACCTACGACCTTTGGGCCGGTTGGTGGGATCAAATGTTAATGGATGCGCTTCGACGTCGCGCGAGATCAAATGGATGGAAGGATGGAATGCCACTGCACAAGTACTTGAGCAGAGATGAGATAATGCAAGTAGGCAAGGACCTCGTAAGGGATGTATTTGACGAAGATTGGGGAACGAACATTCAGCCCTACCACAAACATCCTGTCGTTTGCCCAGAGTAGGACTTACAATGAAGCGACTTGAGTTTTGGAGAGGCGATTGGAGAGACCGGGTATTGGGGGCCGTCACGCAGCGCGGCTACAGCTCAATGTCAGATTTACTGCGACAGTTCCCAGGAGTGCCATACAACCAAGTTAATAAAAAACTAGGAACTGTCGCTGTACCGTTACAAGTGCTTTACTTACAAATAGACGAGGCAAACACCGAGTCCGAGATCCGATTTGCGGCGATGGACTGCTTGTGCCGCAAAATCAATGAGGCGTACCCAGAAGGGTGGCATACTAGACCGGCCGAATGTGATTGGACATCGTGTGCAGCCAGGTTCGATTCTGTGCAAAAGGCCGTAGGGTACGCGGACAGGATTAGCGACGTTCAGGTGTCGCTCGTGCAGGTTCCACCGCCGGACGGTTGGCTCCCTCGCGATACCGATGATCCTATTTTGGTAGAGAGATTCGCGAAATTCTGGCCATTGAATGGTTAGATGGACAACGCCAGGTTCAATGAAGAGCGATTGACAGCCTGATTGGCGCAGGTGCAGACGGATTCGTGGCGGTGATGCTTGGAGCCTATAAGCCGAGAAAGGCTTGCTCGTAGCTCAGTAGAGGGGATTTGTGAGGCTGGG
>JAGQSC010000064.1 GCA_020439745.1 Acidobacteriota bacterium
ACAAAAAAAGGCCAAGCAGCTTTCTGCTTGGCCTTTTCGTATTCATGGTGCCCAGGAAGGGACTCGAACCCCCATGCCAGTAATAGGCACACGGACCTGAACCGTGCGTGTCTACCAATTTCACCACCTGGGCAGCGGCGACTCGGCTAAGAATACAGAAATCGGATCATTCAATCAAGAGGGTTTGATACCGCGGACGATGGCTATGGAGCGGAACCAGCGGGTCAGATGTCCGCACTTCTCAAAGCCCTGGGCCTGCATTTCATGTTCGATTTGAACCGGCGATACAAATCCCAAGGTGGAATCACCCAGATACTGATAGGCATCTTTCCGTCGTGTGAGTACCGAAGAAATCACCGGGACGGCCACACGACAGGCAAGCCAGATCATCGGTTTGAAAGGTCCCGCAGGTGGCATGGTGTCCAAACTGGCAAACACACCGCCCGGCTTGAGCACCCGGTAAATCTCGCCAATCACCTGCTTACGATCCGATGCGTTTCGCAACAAGAACCCGCAACTCACTGCATCAAATGACTCGTTCTTGAAAGGTAGTAAATGAGCATCCGCAGAGACCCAGTGCATCTTATCGGCACCCGTTCGTTTACGACCTAGTTGCATCATGTTGACCGAGAAATCGGTGGCCCACACCTGGAGGTCCGGTTGCTGGCGCAGCATTTCAAAAGCGATGTCACCGGTACCCGTCGCCAGGTCCAACACACATTGACCCGATTTCAGCTTCAAACCCTGCACAAGCTCTTTCCGCCAGGCGCGAACGCGGCCCAACGTCATGATTTGGTTCATCCGGTCATAGACGGGTGCAATGTCCTGGAACATGTCGCGCACGGCGCGATCATGCGTTTCGTCGTGCTCAGGCGTGGTCATCTTTGCTTGCGAGCACTCGTATTCGCGTCACTGGCTTGGTGGACACTCGGTTACCCCGGGCCGTGACACCCTTGATCAATTGATCCTTGAACTCAATCACCTCGTCAGTTACTCGGCTGCGTTTCGCCTTTGGATAGAACACTTTCACACTAGGTGCAGGGTCGGGTTGAAGCAGTAACACCTTGGCATTCTCCATGGTGTACTCGTATTCCTTGTCCAAGATGAACTTATCCACCACAAACCGCTTGACGTAGGCCAAGCCCGACGTTTGTTCGCGATACATGCAATTGAAGACGGTGGTCTTGTCGGCCTTGTCGAAGAACAAGAGATCCTTGCCGATGAACATCTTGGTGGGCACGCTCATGACGCGGTAGTGATCCGGCATGAACACCAGAATCTTGTCGAACGGTGAACAGGCAATGGTTTGCTCACCCTTCACGTCTGTACCCAGATACCCGGTCTCGGGATCGTAACTCAGGCGTTCAGACTGGACGGCCACTTCACTCAGGTCGACTTTCTCAATTTCACCAATGATCTCGGTACGTCGCGGGAACAAGGGTCCATATTTGTCACGAAGGTTAGACAAGTAACCAATGGTGGTGCCGATCATGTCGGAAAGGAACGCGTTTACTTCCTCGATTCGGTCGAGAACCTCTTGGATCTCTTGCCGACTCTTGTTGATATCGAAGCGCGAGATGCGTTTGATCTTAATTTGCAGCAAACGCTCCACATCTTCATCGGTCACTTCCCGAATCAGGCGATCTGCAAACGGTTCCAAGCCCTGATGGACCGCAGCAATTACGGCTGCATAGGTTTCCTTTTCCTCAATGTTCTTGTAGATCCGGTTTTCAATGAAAATCTGTTCCAGGGTCTTGTAGTGAAGCTTGTCATTGAGCTTACCCAGCTCAATTTCGTATTCAAGACGTAAATCACGGACCAGCTTATCCGTGCAATGGACCACGACCTCGGTCACCGAGAGTTGCACAGGGTGATCGTCTTTGATCACCACGAGGGCTGGTGAATGGTTCACTTCGCAATCTGAGAACGCATACAGCGCCTCTTCCACCTGCTCCGCATACACGCCACGCGGCAAAGCGAGTTCAATCTCAACCCGCTCGGCGGTGTAATCCTGAATGGCCGCCACCTTGATTCGGTTCTTGCGAATAGCAGCTTCGATGGACGCAATCACCTTCTCCGAAGTAGTGCCAAAGGGGATCTCTTTGATGACCACATGTTTATCATCGCGTGATTCCAATCGAGCCCGTACCTTGATCTTTCCATTCCCGTCCTGATATTGGGAAACATCCATCAGCCCACCCTGTTGGAAGTCTGGGTACAGCTCAAACGATTCGCCGCGCAAATAGGCAATCTGGGCCGATAGTACTTCACCCAGATTGTGGGGCAAGATGTGGGTAGCCAGCCCCACGGCTATGCCGTCCGTACCCTGCAACAAGACCACGGGTATCTTTGCGGGCAAGGTGACGGGTTCCTGGTTGCGGCCATCATAGGAAGCCACAAACTCAGTGATCTCCTTGTTGAAAAGCACTTCCTTGGCAAGTCCCGTCAGCCGACACTCGATGTAGCGTGCGGCCGAAGCCGAATCGCCGGTATGGATATTGCCAAAATTACCCTGCTTATCAATGAAGTAGTCGCGATTGGCCATGACGACCAGGGCCGAATAAATCGACGCATCACCGTGAGGGTGATATTGCATGGATCGACCCACCACATTGGCGACCTTGTGGAACTTGCCATCGTCCATGTCCCAGAGTGTATGCAGGATACGTCGTTGAACCGGCTTCAACCCATCGTCGATGTGAGGGATGGCGCGGTCCTTGATCACATAACTGGCGTATTCAAGGAAGTTCTCGTCGATTAACGAACGCAGTGATTGATCGGTCACGTTAGCTCCTCAGACCAGGTTACCCATGATGTAGGCTTTGCGTTCAGGCGTGTTGTTACCCATATAGAACTCGAGCAAATGCTTCACATCCTTCAGATGTTCCACCCGCACAGGCACCAAGCGCATGTTTGGGCCAATGAACTGACCAAACTCGCTGGGCGAGATTTCGCCCAAACCCTTGAAGCGTGTGACCTCATGGTCCTTGATTCGACTCATGGCCTCGGCTTTTTCCGCATCCGAATAGCAATAGGTGGTTTCCTTCTTGTTCCGCACTCGGAAAATAGGGGTCTCCAAAATGAACAAATGGCCCCGCGTCACCAGTTCTTCGAAGTAATGCAGAAAATAGGTGATCAATAGGTTGCGAATGTGGAGCCCATCCACATCTGCGTCTGTGGCTAGAACCACGTGGCGGTAGCGCAGGTTGTCAATGGAGTCTTCCACATCCAGCGCCTTCATGATGTTGTACAGCTCGGTGTTTTTGTATACCGCATCGCGTTTCAAACCGAACACATTCAAGGGTTTACCGCGCAAACTGAACAGCGCCTGTACATTGGCATCCCGACTACTGACCATACTACCCATGGCCGACTGACCTTCGGTAAGAAAGATCATGGTCTCATCGCCTCGCTTGGACCCATCGTTGTAGTGATACTTGCAATCCCGCAGGTTGGGTATCTTGATCGCCACTTTGCGCGCCTTGTCGCGAGCTTCCTTCTTAACCGCCTGCAACTCTTTGCGCACGCGCTCGTTCAACGACACCTTGTCCATCACCTGTTTGGCAATGTCAGGGTTCTTGTGCAGCATGTCGGAAACGGCGTCTTTTACCGTACCAATAATCCAGGACCTCACATCGGAATTGCCAAGCTTGTTCTTGGTCTGCGATTCGAACACCGGATCCTTGATCTTGATGGCAATCGCACCCACGATCCCGTCGCGCAGGTCCACCCCTTGAAAGCTCTTTCCGGAAAAATCGTTGACACCTCGCAGCAATCCCTCGCGAAACGAAGATAGATGCGTGCCGCCATCATTGGTGTATTGACCGTTGACGAACGAGAAGTGGGTCTCTCCATAGTTATGGGTGTGCGTAAAGGCAAATTCAATGGTCTTTTCGCGGTAATGGACTACCGGATACAGGCAGTCGTCACCTACTTCCTCATCCAACAGATCCTTGAGTCCACCCTCAGAAACAACCTTCTTACCGTTCAAATAAAATGATAAGCCCGCATTTAGGTAGGCATAAAACGAGATCCTGCGGTTGAGGAACTCTTCGCGGACCACAATCTTCTCGGGAAAAATGGTGCGGTCCGGCGTGAATTGTATCTCGGTCCCGTTCTTGTCTTTGGTTTCGCCCTGTTCCTCGTGCACCAACACGCCGGCCTCGAATTTGGCCTCTTTGAATTGACCGTCCCGAACCGATCGCACCACAAACCACTGAGACAGCGCATTCACGGCCTTGGTACCTACACCGTTCAAGCCCACAGAAAACTGGAACACGTCATCGTTGTACTTGGCGCCGGTGTTGATGCGCGACACACATTCTACAACCTTGCCCAGTGGTATTCCGCGGCCAAAATCTCGCACTTTGACCACACCCTGCTCATCCACGTCAATGTCCACTCGTTTCCCGTGGCCCATAATAAATTCGTCCACCGAGTTGTCGATGACTTCCTTGATCAGGACGTAAAAACCATCGTCAAAGTGACTGCCATCGCCAAGGCGCCCGATATACATTCCGGGTCGCAAGCGAATATGTTCCAGAGACGAGAGGCTCTTGATTTTGCTTTCATCATAAATTGCCTGGGGCGTCGTCATTTTCAATTCCTGTTTTCAACCATCGCACAGCACAATGTATAGTAGTTAAATGGGGGCAGACCCCATCATATCACCTGCCCATTGAGGTTGACAATTGACGCAACCACCTGTGGATCGGCTCGCTGGCGACCAAAACTTAGCGCCCATGCTCAAGGAACGCAAGCGTCCAAACGTAACGTTTTGGATCAGCTTGATTTGCGCGGCTGGTTTCCTTTGGTTTGCGTTTCGAGGTGTGGACCTGGCCAGTATGTGGCAGACGATCACGACCGTGTCCCTGTTCGACACGTTAATCCTCGCTGTGCTTTCAGTGCTGGGTGTTCTTTTGCGCGCATGGCGTTGGTGGACCACATTGCCTAGACCTCACAAGTCCGGCGAATTGGGCGCTGCAACGCGGGCTCTAGCCATGGGGTATGCCGCCAACTATGCCATGCCGCGGTTGGGTGAAATTGTACGGATCGCCGTGTTGAGAAGGCGCACAGGTCGGGACGTTGCGCAGTTATTGAGCACAGTCGTGATTGATCGGTTTCTATTGGACCTGTTGGCACTGAGTGCCTTGTTTGCGCTGGGTATGTGGGTGGCACGAGACGACTTGTTTTTGATTTTGGGTGATCGAGTGGGTGCAGCTTATGTATTGATGGGCTTGGCAGCCCTCGGCACTGCAGGACTCATGGCCTTCGCTTTGGCCCCACAATTCTTCAAACGGATCATGATTCGTTTGGGCATGCGTCGTTTGGGCGCGATTTGGACACGGCTGGACACCCTGGTTGATCAATTGGGTGCTGGCATGTCGGTCCTACGCGATCCCAAGATGCTTGTACTCATTGCCATTCAAACTGTTCTTATCTGGGGTTCGTACATTGTTCTCTTCATTTTCGCGCTCCGCCTCTTTGGCTTAAATCCACCATTTGGAACCGTGCTCGTGATTTATGCCATCACCGTGCTTGGCATCGCCTTACCCAGTCCTGGGGGGGTGGGTACCTTTCATTTTTTTGCGCGTATTGCGCTCACGCAATTAGCGGGTGCGGACGATTTGAATGCCACGGCAGCAGCAACCTACATGCATGGTGCGAACTTCCTGAGTCTAATTTTGATGGGCGTGGTGTCCATGGTCTGGGAAGCGCGCATCACACCAGTTCGTGATAGTCTGAAAGGTGAGGTAATCGATGACCAGAAAGCGTAAATCTTCGACGAGGACCAAGAGGAAGTCGTCGCGTCAAAAGGGCTCAAAGCTGCGCTGGGTGGGCAGTGCGGTTCTGGTCCTCTTTCTGGCAGGTGCAGCCTACCTCGCCGTCTTTCACATGCCGCAATCGCGCACTTTGAAGGCAGGCGCGATTGAGAGTATTTTTCTCAGCGCCGATATCCGTGACTCCAGGATTAGTCACAAGGACGTGGAAGAGGTTAGGCATTGGCGTGTGGAAGTGCCCAACAAAGCCAAGCAGGACGCCTTGGTTCGTGCACTCACCCAACTGGCAGAAACCCATCAATTACATATGGAGATGGTCGACCAGCAGACCCTTGAGGGTGCCAAGCACACACTTTACGCCATAGGTACGAGTGACGCACCGCAACACCGAATCCTGTTGGTGATGAAAACCCCACGTGAGGCACCCCAGAAACCGAAAAATGATCAGACTTTTATCAGTCAAAACACCCTGGACCCAGACGGCCAGGCCCGTATCGCGATCATCATTGATGACGTGGGTGGCAAAGGCCCAAGCCAGATCCATGATCTTATGGCCTTGAATCTGCCAATCACTTTTGCCGTGATCCCCTTCTTATCGCACTCCACGTCTGTCGCCACCCATTTGCATCAAAACCACTACGAAGTCATGCTTCACATGCCCATGGAGCCCGGAAACTACCCAGCAGCCAATCCCGGTGAGGGTGCCATCTTTTCGCACATGAATGCCGCGGAAATACAGGCAGCCATGGCAAAAGCACTGAGCAACGTGCCGTTCGTGGTGGGTGTGAATAATCATATGGGCTCGAAGATCACAGCGAGTCGCGCGCTGATGCGCGAAATACTGGCGGAACTCAAGCGTCGCGATCTGTATTTCGTGGACTCACGGACACACAAGTCCACCATTGCATTCGAGCTCGCGCAAGAGATGGATGTCCGCTCTGCCGAACGAAAAGTGTTTCTAGACTCTGAAGAGCGTTACGAATACACCATCCAGCAACTGGAAGAAACCCAAAGAAAAGCCGATGAAATGGGTGCGGTCATTGCGATTGGACACCCTTACGATTCAACGATTCGTGCGCTCGTGGAGATGTTACCCAAGTTGGATCGACAGGGGTATGCCTTCGTATTTGCATCCGAACTGGTTCACGGTTCTGAAAGTCACTTGTAACAGATTCCCATAGCGTAGAGTAAGGCACATGCATCACGGGTCACTGGTCCTAGATTTGGCAATGGTACTCGGTGTCGCGGCGGTCACCAGCTTGATTGCCCGCGTACTGCGCCAGTCCAGTATTTTGGGCTACCTCTTGGCTGGGATGATTATTGGACCCCATTTGCCTATTCCGCTAAACGCGGATGCCGACCGCGTCCACGCACTGAGCGAATTTGGTGTGGTGCTCGTGATGTTCGTCATTGGGGTCGAATTCAATCTAGGCAAGTTGAAACGCATCGTGCCCATCGCTGGATTCGCAGCCACGGTCCAGATCGGTTGCATGATGATTGCGGGCAATTTGGTGGGGAGGTTTTTGGACTGGAGTCCAACTGCCTCGTTGTTCCTAGGTGGAAGCATTGCGGTTTCAAGCACCATGATCGTCTCGAAACTATTCAACGACAACGCCGTGAATGCCAAGACCCAACATTTCGTGATGGGCGTCCTGGTCATCCAGGACGTGGTCGCGATTGTCCTAATCGCAGCACTGACGGCTTTTGCTCAGGGCACCACGCCCACCACGCAAGAACTCACGCTCACGCTCCTCGAATTAATCGGAGTGCTTGCGGCTTTCCTCGTCACAGGTCTGGTCTTGGTGCCCGGCCTCATCAGACTCACCCGGCGTTTTCAAAGCAATGAACTCTATGTAATCACGGCCCTCGGGTTGTGTTTCTGTAGCGCCGCATTGGCGCAGCACCTGGGATATTCAGTGGCACTTGGTGCATTCTTGGCGGGCGTCCTGGTCTCAGAAGGTGGTTTGCAACACGAAGCGGAACGCTTGGTGGAACCCGTGAAGGATGCCTTCGTCGCGGTTTTCTTTGTGTCCATCGGTATGAGCGTGGATCCGATGATCGTTTTGGCGCACGGGATTTTGGTGGGCGTGCTCTCATTGACCATCATGATGGTCCAGTTCAGCAGTATTTCGGTTGCTGGCATCTTGTCGGGTCACGGTTTGCGCACATCGGTAACGGCTGGCCTCAGCCTGGGTCAAATAGGGGAATTCGCATTCATCATTGCCGGAATCGGATTGGCGGGCGGGGTCGTCCATGAGTCGCTTGTGCCGGTGTTGGTTGGCGTGTCAGTAGTCACTGCATTTACTTCATCGTTCTTGTTGCGTCACGCGGAGCGCATTGTGGCATTCAACGACCGCATCATGCCCAGTCGCATCCAAAACCTGCTGGTCTATTACGAGGCATGGTTTGCGCGGATCGGCACGCGCGCGCCCGCAGTGAAACGCAACCCCTTCGTGCGTGCCTTGGTTCTGGATCTCACCGCTTTGGGCGTGGTGATCATCTTGCTGCGTTTATGGCGTCAGGATGCCGTCCTATTCCTTGCCCACGAGCTGACACTTTCCGAGGATATGGCCGCATCCCTTGTTTTTCTGATCATGCTTGTCGTCTGCAGCCCATTTGTGTTTTTTGCGGTCAGAAATTCCGCACATTGGATCGCTCTACTCGGCGAGGGTTTAGTTTCAAGTCATCGCGAGATGAGTGTGACAGCGACCCGTTTCTTCTCACATTCCCTGCGTTTGTTGTTCTTTCTGGGGATCGGCGTTCCCCTAGTGGCTTTGATTCGGCCCGCCTATGGGGGCACGCTTTTTGGGTTCATCCTTGCTGCTGCCTGCGTGGGCTTCTTTTTACTCATCTGGAGGTCTGCAGGATCGCTGGATCGCGAAATCAGGAGTGGCGCGGAACACTTTGTCTCGTTTCTCGACGCACAGCGTACCCAAAACACCCCGAACATAGATCCAACCCGGTTTCTGCCTGGCATGGACCACCTGGTTCCCATCGAAATCACGGGGACCAGCAAAGCTGTGGGCATGTCGTTGAGTGAGCTAAATCTGAGGGCCAAAACGGGCGCGCTGATCATAGCCATCCACCGCGATCATGAAAACGTAGCCATCCCTCGGGGTTCGGAACGGATCCGAAGGGACGACCTGTTATTGGTAACCGGCTCACCCGAAGCCATTAAAAAAGCTCAAGAATGGATTGACTCACTCAATTATCCAGATGACGCATCGCCCCAGCAAATCTGAACATGTCCCGACAACGGCTAGCAGTTAAGGTTTCATCCGATAAACGGGGTCTTCGATCACCGCGTTAAAGGGCTGAGGTACACATGGAAGCACTGGTCATGATCTTCGCCGGAATACTCGGCGAGCTGTTTTTGGCATTTGGGGTCATCGGAGCCCAACTTGTCGCAGGCATCATCGGATTAGTCCTTGAAATTGGCTTTGGCCTTACGACACGAGAGCAAGATAAATCCAAGCTAAGTGAAAAGGCCAAGATACGCATGCGCCGCATCTTTCGCTGGACGGCCGTTATTCTTCTGCCATTGGCCGCCTTGATTACCGGTATCGTTTTGATACTGGACCGTGCATATTTGCCCGAAGTCACTCGCTGGGTTCTTGACCGAGTGGAAACCCGGACCGATTACAAAGTTGAGTTTGACGACGTATCAGGCAGCCTGCTTTTTGGCAACCTCCAAATGGCTGGGATCCATGTGAGTCGAGAAGGTGTGCTTGACCTCCAGGTGGAAACTTTCGAAGCCAAATGGGGACTTGTCGATTTACTGATCGGTGACGTGCACGTGGACCGATTAGATGTGCAACAGGTTCGCGGAACCATCGTGAAAAAGGACGGTGGAACGCCCAACAAGGCCGCACCGAGAAAGTCATTTGTCGTGACTGATTTCAATATCCAGGAAGTCGCGATCGAACTCATGGACCAGGACGAAGTCATCTCCCTTGAAGCATCACTAAAAGCTGCGCCATTGGATAGTCGTTGCCCAGTCTGGACCCTCCTTTTCCGGTCCAATGGACATATCACCCTCAACGGCACTCGTCTTTCCGTAGTAACAAGGAAGATCGATGGCGGCATGCTTACCGAGTGGTCATGCGAAGGAATGCCGGTTTCACTCGTTTCCAAGTGGGTTAAGTACCCGTTCTCGATGTTTGAAGAAGGCACCGTGGACATTTCCTTACATGACAGATGGCAGCACAAAGACTACATTGACATCAATACCGACATAGCAATTGAGATACATGACAGTCACATGACGACCCCCAAGCATCTTGCCTACTTGGCACCTGCAGTTGCTTATCTCAACACGCAAAATCCAATGTCTTTGACGTTCCAATTAGTGGCCAATGAGGACGAACTTTCGCTGGATGCTTCTACGGGCATGACTCAACTGTGGGACGCCTACGGCATCGCGTTTATGACAGGAATCACAAAGCAATTTGAGCTCAAAGACACCGGCGAATCCCTGTGGCAAAAGGCAAAACAATTTGCGGTGGAAACAATCGATGACGCACGAAAAAGGGACGAAACACCTCCGCCCGATTAACACTTCCCCTTTTGCGACGAAGGTGAAGCCGTTGACAACCATCCGTCAAACGTCAGTGTAGTCCCCCGCCGAGTGCTTTGTAGAGATTGACCACATTAGCCAGCCGCAGGCGCTCGATCTCGATCTCACGTATTTGAGCTTGAAAAAGAAAACGCTGAGCGTCAAGGGCACTCAGGAAGCTGTCTACGCCACCCTTGTATCTAGCCAGGGAGAGTTCGTAGGCTTCACGGGCTGAAGCCACCTGGGCTTGTTGTGCCTGATATTCCTCTTCGAGCGCGGCCCGTGTGTCCAGTTGATCTGAAACCTCACGAAAGGCAACCTGAATGGCCTTTTCGTATTGAGCAATGGCTATTTCCTTACGCAATTCGGCATACTCAAGGTTGGCTTTGTTGCGGCCTGCCTGGAAGATGGGGACGGTAATGGTCGGAACGAACGTCCAGGCCCCAGCCGCACTGCTGGAAAAAAGCTCGCCGAATGCATCACTTGCAAAGCCGAGGCTTCCAGTAAGTGCAATACGGGGAAAAAATGCAGCTCTGGCCGCGCCGATATTTGCGTTGGATTCGCGAAGAATATGTTCGGCTCGACGAACTTCAGGACGCAGAAGCAACACCTCTGAGGGCAATCCCACCGGCAAATGCGTCATCACGCGCACCTGGTCCAGGGTCTGATTTTCAGGAAGGGGACATGTCTCTCCAATGAGCAATCTAAGAGCATTGCGATCCAGGGCGATCCTTCGGGAGTAAAGGGCCACGTTGGCACGTGCAGCCTCCGCCGAGGTACGTACCTGTGCCAGTTCCAGCTTGGATGTGATACCGCTTTCGTATCGTTCACGAATCAACTCAAATGTCTTTTCCTGAGCATCGAGTGTTTGTCGGCTCAGTTCAAAGATCTTTCGGTCCGTCAACCATTGTAGATAGGCGTTGGCGACTTCGGCGATCAGGGCGGTCGCCACGACGTCCTGAGCTGCCTTTGTAGCGAAATATGATTCCAGAGCTGCCTGATTGCGGCTGCGGATGTAGCCAAACACATCCAATTCAAAGTTGGTTGTCGCCACGTTCGCAGAATATTCCGTGTATCGAGTGCTTCCGACACCCTCGACATTGGCAGCTTCAGGCGAACGCTGGTGGTAGCCGCTAACTCGGGCATCGACATGAGGCAGAAGATCCGCGCGATCGATGCGGTAAAGGGCGCGTGCCGCTTCGACTTGCAAGGCCGCCACCCGCAAATCGCGGTTATGGGCCAGGGCGGCTTCGATAAGGTCCTTCATGGGTTGAGTTTGAAAGAAATCCTGCCAGCCAATAGCTGCAAAGGCCACTTGACCTTCAGGCGAAAGCGCCCTCGTGTCCCACTGGTCCTCAACAGGCAAAGCTGGTTGCTGATGCTTGGGTATGAAGGTGCAAGCGGTGACTAGACCACACAATAGGTAAACGAGGCAACGCCGCATGTTCATCGAGGCGTCTCCTGGTCTGAGGAACGTTTTCGATGGGTGATGCGTTGCAAGGCGACGAAAAACAGTGGCACAAACAGGGTGGCTATGAAGGTGGCAGCAATCATGCCGCCCATCACGCCGATTCCAATCGCATTTTGACTGGCGGATCCGGCTCCGTCGGCAAGCGCGAGCGGCGTCACGCCAAGGATAAATGCCATAGAGGTCATGATGATGGGACGGAACCTCAGCTCGGCGGCCTTGAGCGTGGACTCCCACAGATCATGCCCTTGCTCGTAAAGATTTTTTGCGAACTCCACGATCAGGATGGCGTTTTTTGCGGTTAACCCCATGGTGGTCAATAGACCCACCTGAAAGTAGACGTCATTAGAAAGACCAAACAACTTGGCAGCGATAACTGCGCCCACGATGCCCAACGGTACTGCCAACATCACGGAAAAGGGGACCGACCAGCTCTCATAAAGAGCTGCTAGACAAAGGAAAATGACAAGTGCTGAAAGTGCGTATAGAGCCGGGGCCTGTGCACCTGACAAACGTTCCTCGTACGAGAGACCCGTCCATTCCGCATCAAATCCCTCTAAGGTTTGGGACATGGCCTCCATCTCCGCCATCGCCGTGCCCGTACTGACGCCTTCTGCAGGGGTTCCCTGGATATTGACCGAAGCGTTGCCATTGAAGCGCTCCAGCTTAGGCGAGCCATAGGTCCAATGGCTGGTTGCGAAGCTATCGAACGGCACCATGTCACCCATCGCATTGCGCACGGTCCAGGCCTTCAGGTCGTCCGGCATCATGCGGTAAGCGGCATCAGCCTGCAAATAGACGCGTTTGATGCGGCCGCGATCCAAGAAATCGTTCACATAAGATGAGCCCCAAGCTGTTTGCAAGGTGGTGTTGATATCCGCCATCGACAGGTTCAGCGCGCCCGCTCGCTGGCTGTCAATTTCGATTTTGAATTGGGGCACATCATCCAAGCCGTTGGGCCGGACCGATTGCATGCTGGGATTCTTGCGCGCCATACCCAACAGCTCATCACGCGCATCCATCAATTTTTCATGACCCTGGCCACCTCGATCCACCAGAAGAAAATCAAAGCCGGAAGATCGGCCCAACTCGCGAATAGGTGGCGGGTAGAATACAAAGGCCCGTGCGTCCTCAATGGGCGCAATCGCTTTCATCGCACGTCGGGCAAGGGCGAAAACCGACTGGTCGGAGCGGGTGCGTTCCTGCCAACTTTTCAGGCCCACGAACCCGAAAGCCACGTTCTGGGCACGGCCTGCGAAACTGAAGCCCGTTACAGTGAAGAGATGTTCGACGGTGTCTGTTTCTTGATTGAGGAAGTAGTCCTCCACCTCTTTGACGCTTTCCAAAGTGCGTTCGGCTGTGGCACCCGGTGGTGCGTTGACCATGAGGTAAAGGGTGCCCTGGTCCTCGTCAGGCAGGAATGAGCTGGGCAACTTGGTGAACAACCCCATCAACCCGCCGCACATGACAAGGTAGATCAGGCCAAATCGAAGCATGCGTCTAGACATGAAGCCCGCTCCGACTACGTACCCGCTCCGCAGCTTGTCAAAAGCACGATTGAACCAGGCTAAGGGTCCCCTTGGTTTGGCCACATGACCCTTTGTCACCGGTTTAAGAAAAGTGGCGCAGAGCGACGGAGAAAGGATCAACGCGACCATGACCGAGAGCATCATGGCCGAAACAATGGTCAGCGAGAATTGGCGATAGATGGCACCTGCCGATCCGCTGAAAAAGGCCATCGGCACAAACACAGCTGAAAGGACCAGCGCGATTCCGACCAGTGCACCTGTAATCTGGTCCATGGACTTGCGGGTCGCCTCTTTCGGCGGCAGTCCCTCCTCGTGCATGATACGTTCGACATTTTCCACGACCACAATCGCATCATCGACCAACAAACCGATCGCCAAAACCATGGCAAACATAGTGAGCACGTTGATCGAAAACCCAAAAGCCATGAGCACTCCAAACGTGCCCAGTAGGACGACCGGTACGGCGATGGTAGGTATCAGCGTAGCGCGAAAGTTTTGCAGGAAGAGGAACATGACCACAAAAACCAGCAGAACTGCCTCTACTAAGGTTTTGACCACTTCCTCAATCGAAAGCTTGACGAACGGGGTGGAATCGTATGGGTAAACCACCTTGACTCCAGCGGGAAGGAATCGCGAGAGATCCTCGATGCGTTGCTTTACAGCAGTTGCGGTTGATAAGGCATTGGCACCGGCGGCCAGACTGACGGCAATACCGGCGGCAGGCTTGCGCTTGTAACGCACAATACGGCCGTAGCTCTGCGATCCAAGCTCCACACGTGCCACATCCTTTAAGCGCACCTGGGAACCATCGCTGGCGACCCTCAAGATGATCTCCTCAAATTCCGGCACCGTCTGTAGACGCGACTGGGCCGTCACCGATGCGTTGATTTGTTGTCCTTCCACGGCGGGAAGACCGCCCAGTTGACCCGCGGACACGTCCGTGTTTTGCGCGCGGATGGCGTTGCGAATCGTCGATACGTCAATACGATGACTGCGCATTTTGTGGGGATCGAGCCAGATTCTCATGGCATAGGGGTCACCAAATACGGTGACATCGCCCACGCCGTTTACGCGTGCAACTGCGTCTTGCACCTGCGAGGACAGCATGTCGCTGATTTCAGCCTGGCTCAAGCTGCCATCCTCGGAGTAGAAGCCCGCTACAAGCAAAAAGTTCCGGTTGGATTTGGTAACCGTGACACCCTGACTTTGCACTTCTTGTGGCAGAAGCGGCATGGCGGCTTGCACTTTGTTTTGTACCTGAACCTGAGCAATGTCCGGGTCGGCTTCCGGTTCTAGAGTAACCGCAATCGACGCGTTGCCGGCTGAATCGCTGGACGACGTGAAGTAACGCAGGTTGTCAATACCAGTCAGGCGCTGTTCAATGACTTGAGTCACGCTATTCTCCAGAGTTTCGGCTGAGGCGCCCGGGTAACTGGTGTTAATACTGATGGTGGGTGGCGCTATGTTGGGATATTGCTCAACAGGCAGGCGGTCAATGGAAAGCACCCCCGCCAACATGATGATGATGGTGATCACCCACGCAAAGACAGGTCTGTCGATAAAAAAGCGCGACATCAATCATCACCTGCTTCTTCCGCGGACTGTTCGAAACTAGGTTCAACAATTGTTCCAGAGCGCAGTCCCATGGTGCCTTGAGTGATGATGACATCTCCGGCTTCCAGCCCGCTTTTCACGAGCCAATTGTTCTCCAAAGCACGGGTTTCAATGAAACTGGCGCGGCTGATCCTGCCGTCGTTGTCCACGATGAGGACAGAAAGTGAACCGTCGGCGGTGCGTTGGGCCGCCCGTTGTGGAACCAGGAGCACATCTTCGTAGGTCAGAGGGATACGCACCCTAGTGAACAGGCCCGGGAGTAGCAAACGATCTGGGTTGGGAAACAAGGTCCTCAATTTAACGGTGTCCGTGTCTTCGTCGACAAGTACCTCATGAAACTTGGAAACCCCTGGGTGTTCGTAAAGCGTGTCGTCCTGATCCAACAGCAACGCAACGGGGATATCGCGTAGGGTACCCAATTGGCGACGCAGGCGAACCAAGTCCGCACTCGAGGCCGCCACATCGACATACACAGGGTCAAGGCGGACCAACATTGCAAGTGGCTGCGACTGGTTGGCGGTGACCAGCGCGCCTCGCGTCACCATCGACTTACCCACAGTACCTGCGATGGGAGCGTAGACACGCGTGTAGTCCAAATCGATGCGAGCCTTGGTGACGGCGGCTTTGGCGATGGCAACCTCTGCTCGGGCCTCGGCTAATCGCGCCTGAACATCATCGTATTCTTGATGACTTACCGCCTCTATCTCGACCAGGTCGCGAAATCGCTTTTCCTTGATCTCCAACGGCGTCACCACCGCTTGGGCCTTATTCAAGTCGGCCTCGGCACGGTCATGAGCTGCTTGATAGGGTGCAGGATCGATTTGATAGAGCTGTTGCCCTGCCGTCACACGAGCGCCTTCTTCGAACATGCGGTCGATAATGATGCCACTCACTTGGGGTCTAATTTCCGCGATTTCACAGGCAGCAACCCGGCCCGGGAACTCCTCAAAAACCGTCACATTCTGACCCTTAAGCCGTATTGCCGTCACCTGCGGTGGCACGTCTTGCGTTGGCGCTTGGTTTGGTCCGGCCCAAAGCAGACCGCACATGATAAGGAACCCAAAAGACTCGAAACGACGGCGCATGTACACTCCCTATTCATGAGGTGAGCGGCGACCAATGAGGGCATGGCCAACCGGTGCGGGCCACAAATTGACCCGCTAAACATACATTCGTGAATGTATAATTGTCAACGAAGTCGAACCGAGGAATGGAACGTGCCAAGAAGAACCAAGTCAGAGGCCGAAGCCACACGCCAAGCCATTCTTCAGGCTGCAACCGAAGTCTTTGTCGCGAAAGGCGTTGCCCGTGCCAGCTTACAAGAGATCGCCAGATCGGCGGGGGTCACACGCGGCGCCATTTACTGGCATTTCAAGAACAAGATCGACGTCTTCAAAGCGCTTCACGACCAGCTCTACACCTCCTTTTCGGAAAGGGTCCTTGCCGATTTGGAGCTTGATCACCCCCAACCTTTGGAACAACTTGAACAGCTATGCCGGGCTATTTCGTTGGAGTTTGTCGGGGATAGTGAGAAGAACCGCATCTTAACCATCTTTTTTCTTCGATGTGATTACTCCGGTGATTTGGAGGCCGTCCTGGCTCGGCAGAAAGAACGCAAGGCAAAAAGTGTCCAAATGCTTTCAGAGTATTTCAAACGGGCCCAAGCCAAGGGCCATTTGAAACCCGACGCTAATACCCAAGTGTTGACGCTGGCTTTGGTCAGCTTCCTTACGGGCATGATTTACGAGCAGTTGCGTAATCCTGAGCTCTTTGACCTCACCAAGAACGCGTCTGCCCTGATTGACCAATTCTTTTCAGGTGTTGGCAAAGACCGTTAACCGCTAGGCAAAGCGCACCATAGACAAAGAGGCGTTCAACCTATTGGGACCCTATATTGTCACATAGGGTTAGGAGGAACCCGGAATGCGACATCTGATGACCGCTCTGTGCGCTACGACTTTCGCCTACGGGGGAGGTTGCCCCCGAGTCGCCGATTGGCCGGCAGACGTCAATGTGCTGGATCTGTTTGTCTGTGTAGACGATGGCTATTTCCCCCCTGATTTGGGTCCCTGGGAAACCATGGATGCGGACACCCTAGGATGGGACACATCTCTACTTCCCGGTTTGTACAACTATTTGGAAATGGAAAACTCGCGCGCCTTCGTCGTCTTGTACCATGGACGGATTGTCCTTGAGCAATACTGGGGTCTGAACTTGAGCGGGAACCCCTTTGATGCGGATAGTTATTGGTACTGGGCTTCGGCAGCCAAGACTCTAACGACCGCACTGGTCGGCATCGCCCAACAACAGGGTCACCTCGCGCTCGACGATGCGACATCGACCTACTTAGGCGAAGGCTGGAGCAGCTTAACGCCTTCTGAGGAGTGGGCGATCACCATCCGCCACCAGATCACCATGACCACTGGTCTGGACGACTCGGTTGCGGATCCCTATTGCACCGATCCAGCCTGCCTCACCTACCTTGCAGAGCCAGGCACGCGTTGGGCCTATCACAATGGCCCTTACACTTTGCTGGATGGCGTCATTGTGAATGCCACGGGCATTCCCTTTAACACCTACTTCAATCAGAATTTGCGAAATCCCATCGGCATGACTGGGTTCTGGATATACAGCGGGTTCAACCATGTCTACAACAGTACACCTCGCGATATGGCCCGTTTTGGTCATCTGATCTTGAACGGCGGCACCTGGGATGGCGTTGCCGTAATTGACGACAATGTCTTCGTTCAGGAAATGACCACGCCCTCGCAATCCTTGAACCCTTCCTACGGTTACCTGTGGTGGCTAAACGGTCAGGACCTGTTTATGGTGCCGGGCATCCAGTTCCAATTCGAGGGTCCCCTGACGCCGGGGGCGCCCGACGATATGGTTGCCGCCATGGGCAAGAACGGTCAACTGATCAATGTGGTTCCCAGCCTGGGACTCGTGGTGGTGCGCATGGGCGAGAACCCATCACAATCACTCATCCCGCTCATGTTCCAAAACCAAATGTGGGATACCCTCATCCAAGTCGTCTGCCCCACAGATTGAGTCCCACCACTTATGCGCTTTCAGCCAAAACGATCATAGCGATACCGACTAGGCGTCATTAGATCTATTCAAGCGTTCTTGGCATGGGTTTTGCCCTTTACACAGCAGAGGGAAAAACTCATAAGGAACTGTAAATGAAAGCGTTACACGCTATAGAAGCGCTGCGTCTTCGAGTCGTCAAAGACAAACTGAATGCGGCTGACACGAATATCTGTATGATCATTTCACTGTTTGTTTCCTGCGCCATGCTACTACCCCAATTGCCGGCAGTCAGGTACCCAGACGCGGTGGCCTATCTATGGCCGGGCGCCTTTAACCCCCACTTCATGAATCCAAGATCGTTGACCCAGAGGGTGCTTTTCAATCTCAGCGGATCCAATGACACCGTCATCGCTTTTTTTCATTTGGGTGCCTATGCGGCCTGGGCTACCCTGTTGTATCTGTCACTCAAGACGGAGAACACAAAGCTCAACACGATCAGGGCCATCTCGATCACTCTGCTCTTTTCGTCGTACACCTTTACGTTGGGCTCGCTGAGCATTACAAGTGAACCCTTGCACATTGCGTTGATGGGTATTTGGTTCGTCACGAGTTTCCGCTCCCGTAGTCCGCAGCTCTTCTGGAGTGTGGGCCTAGCCTTTGTGCTCTCTAAAAACACAGCACCTTACGTGGCATGGGGCCTGTGTGCCGTGTTGATAGGTGCCCACCTTATCCGAAAATCCACACGAGTGGATTCCGAGGAGGTTGCCCCTCGCACAGGCGTCCCGCCATGGAGGCATGTACTGTGCATGGGGATTGCCGCGACCGCGGTAGCCTTGTATACACAGAAGTTCGACACAAGCCTGCAATTGAATTTAGCCAACAACGTGTTTGCCAGAATACTCCCCGACCATGACGACCGCCTCACCTTTATCGACCGATATGGGATGCCCGATGGCGACTATATCCAGCGCGTCAGTGGGAAACTGATCCACACACCCATGGATGGTGCGAACCCCAATTACCGGATCAACCCACGCAGTTGGAACTATGAACTCAATTCAGATCCCTATGGATTCAAGATTTGGCTAACGTCGGTGGGCCAGTCGGCCTTGTATCGGCACTGGTTCGTGGACAAGCCACTAGAAACCCTCGAGGAGATCTGCGAAGCGTATGGGTCCATGAGCCAGGGATCAACAATTACATTTTTCTCAGAAGAGATCAGCGGTTACATGCCTCACCGAGTTGGCTATGTGGATGCCTGGTCCAAACAGCACCCGCACCAGAGAGCCGGATTTTTTGGATTCGATCCTATCTCCACCTGGTGGCATGCATTGACGTCTATAGGTCTCGGCAGGATCGCCGGGATTGTCTGGATCGCGCTCGCGTGCCTTGGCCTATACCTAATCACCCAACATATCGCCTGGCTCAGTTGTTTCGCACAACTGTGTGCAGGAGTTTGTCTCTTTGCGCTGAACTATTTAGGCGACCCGATGGAACTACACCGACACGTGGCCCCTGCTCTAATCCTGATTGCTGTGGCTGCACATGAGCTGGTCTGGAATCTACTCATAAACGGCGGTGAATTGGCCCTCATCTGTGACAAACGATTGCGGTGGTTTATGATCAAACTCACCCAGCGGAGGTGATATGAAACTGGTTTATACGCCGCGTTCGCATTTCTCGCGCAAGGTGCGCATTTTGCTCGATGCCTGGCGGGTCCATGTTGACGTGGAAGATGCAGGCGATGTATCCGCCATGACCACTCACGGTCAGCATCCACTGATGAGAGTACCTACCCTTATCGATGGTGAAACCGCGGTGTTTGAATCGGACCATATCGCGAGATACCTAACCAAACGCCACGATCCGACCGACCGGTTTGGCGTTTTGTGCGAGGCGGTAGACCAAGTCAATGCAACTGCGGTCATGAACGGCGTTATGGCGGCTGAGGTTGAATTGATACTCGCAAAACGGACGGGTATCCCAATCGAACAGTACGTTCGTTTTGACAAGCACCTCAAAACGATCCAACAGGGTTTGGCGTGGCTTGAACATAACAGTCAAATATTCCCAGCAACCCCGTGTTATCGGGGCTTTCATCTCGTGTGCCTCTGGGATCACCTGGCCTTTTACGACACCATTTCCCTGGAATACCCCAAGCTGCTTGCCATCGTATCCAACCTGTCCCAACTGCCATACGTCGCCAAGAGCGCACCGGTCTGATACGGTGCCCATCGATTTTGGCAGGCACAGTGACGACTACGCCACATTCCGACCCGGTTTCCCGGATTCGTTTTACGATCGACTGGACCGACTTGCCGAGTTGAATGGACGTCGCGTATTGGATATCGCAACGGGACCCGGCGTTATCGCATTTGAACTCGCTAGGCGGGGCTGTGCGGTGACTGGAACGGATATTTCAGCTCAGCAAATTGAAGCAGCCATCAGCCGGGCAGGTCTTCGCGATGTCGCGTTCAAAGTGGAACCCGCCGAGCAGACCTCGTTTGACAATGACACGTTTGACATGGTGACCGCGGGCCAATGCTGGCATTGGTTCGATCAAGTTCGTGTGCTCCACGAAATCCGCCGCGTGCTCCGGCCCAAAGGCCATTTGGTGATTGGCTACTATTCCTATCTGGCCAAGCTATCGCCGATCGTTTCTGCAACGGAATCGCTGGTCCTGTCCCTGAACCCCCAATGGGACATGGCGAATTCTGATGGTATGTACCCCCAAATTGTCGACCAGGTGTGTTTGAACGGTTTCCAGTTGGTCGAACAATTCTGCACGCATCACTCGGAACCTTTCAGCCACGAACGTTGGCGGGGAAGAATGCGCACCTGTAATGGTGTGGGTTCGGGGGGTATGGCTCCTGAAACGGTGGCCGCTTTTGATCATCAGCTCGCAATTATGTTGGAGCCATTCCCAGAGCCGATGGACATACCCCATCGACTCTGGTGCATCGTTGCCCAGAAAACTTAGGCCGCTCGACTATCGCTCGAGCAAGGGCCGAACTTCATATAGATATCCCGGTTCAACGCCAGGACGTGTACCTCGTAGAAACACGCTGCCCAGGGGCTGGGTGGACGTTAACGAAAAAGCCTTGGTTCCTTGAGGAGCCAATTCGTCCAACACCCACAGTCTCTTCGTGTTCGGCGGAAAATCATCCTCTTCAGTAAAAATTTGGCTATACAACAAGTCGCCTTCTTCGTCGAGATATCGGGCGACGACTTGGGCTCCCTGGTCACCCAAATTGACAGCGGCCACTCCGTCAAACACATATTCCGATTCACCCATATAGACGGTAAAGGCCAGGCCTACATAGCTATCAGCTTGGATGTGCGCTGACGCTCCATAACCCGACTTGATTCTGTAGGAAGCCGTGACGGTACATACCCTTGGACCGACAGCCACAATATGGCTCACGTCATATTGCCTTAGCAGTTCTTCCGAATCCCAAATTTGAAACGAATTTGCTTGAATATCATAGCCGTCTGCAGAGACTAAGTTGCCATTTGAGTCATATGCCCACAGCCACAATGCCTCTTCATGATCAGATGGATTGCGCAAGGTAATCTGCGTGCGAAATGCCCCGTATGCAGGCGTGACATGAAACAGTCTCTGTTCAGGTAGCGCGACGACGCCGCGTGCAATGGGAATGTCCTCTGTGAAGTTCACGGAAAGCTGATTCCCGAGAATCGGCGTTTCCGACAGAACGCCTTGCGTTTCGCTGTCAAATACGCTGGGTATCACATGGAGCAATGAATCACGACCCGTCGTAGTTATCGACGAATTCGCCAGAAACAAGGCGATCGAAGTGAACATGGGTTCGCCACCCCGTGAATTCGAAGGTAAATTTGCATGCCCGGATGAGAACAAGTTGAGGTTGTCTCGCAGCGATTGTTCACCAGATATGCCGACGGTAAACCCCACAGGATGTTCCATATCCGGAGAAGCCAATGCGCCATCACGAATCAGCCACTTACTTGTATCTTCAGTGATGCGAATCCACAAACTCGATTCTGATTTAATCCAACGAACAATCTGAACGCTTGATCCCGGCGCAACGACTTGAGCATTAGCACAACGCAACGCCAAATTGATCGGTTCGCTAAAAACTGAAGGTGCGGTCTGCGGATAGATCTGTGTATGGAGAAGGCTGGTTTGGTGGTCAAACGTCAGGCGGAGATATATGGGTTCCTTAGCCGATGCCCCTTGGAAATCGTTACCCTCCACCCAAAAGGTGACGATTCCCGCTAAAGACCCTAACGACTGGTATTCAACCTCGCGTACGTGCGTTTCCACCCGCACCGACGCTAAGCTTGCGGCACTTACCACGCCTGCCAAAAAAAATTTCATAAACATGAACAAAGCTCCTGAACCGGAATGTGTTATGAACGACGCGACATAACTCATCAAAGGGGGACACGAATGAGGCCATCGTGCAGTCCGATAGGCTCGTCCGTTTATTTCAAACATTTCCTATACATGGGCGTACAATTAACTTCCAACCGGTGGTCTTGAGGGGCAGATCACGACTCAATCCAGATTTAAGGTGAGTCGCATGACTTTTCTGAGGAATTTTCTAAAGCTGGAATCCGCGAGCGGTATTCTGCTGATGGTTGCTGCCCTTTTGGCAATGATCGTTGCCAACTCACCTTTGTCGGATCTATATCAAGCGTTTCTCGATATGCCCATGGCCGTTCAAGTCGGGCAGCTAAAGATTGCCAAGCCGCTTTTGCTCTGGATCAATGACGGCTTGATGGCTATTTTCTTTTTTCTCGTCGGCTTGGAACTGAAACGAGAGATCCTCGACGGCCAACTATCCAAAATTGAGAACATTGTGCTTCCCGCCGTAGGTGCAGTCGGGGGCATGGTGATTCCCGCGGCGATCTTTCTGTTTTTTGCATGGGACGATCCCACAGGAAAAACGGGATGGGCCATACCCGCCGCCACCGACATTGCCTTCGCCATGGGCGTGCTGGCACTATTGGGTAGCCGAATACCGCCCAGTCTGAAAATGTTTCTGGTATCGCTTGCGATCATCGATGATATTGGCGCCATTCTGATCATTGCTATGTTCTATACCAACAACATTTCCACGCCGCCTTTGATCGTTGCTGGTCTTTGTCTGCTGGTCCTGTGGTGGCTCAATCGAAGGAAAACGACCGAACTGGCTTCTTACATCCTTGTGGGCGTGGTCTTGTGGGTTGCCCTGCTCAAATCGGGTGTTCATGCCACGTTAGCCGGTGTACTTTTGGCATTTTTCATACCCATGAAAGACACAACGACTGGCAGCTCACCACTGCAAGATCTGGAGCACAGCCTGCACCCGGCTGTGGCCTATGTGGTACTGCCCCTTTTCGCGTTTGCCAATGCCGGACTGAGATTTGATGCAATGAGCTTCGATTCACTCACCCACCCTGTCACTCTAGGCATCATGGCGGGTTTGTTTGTAGGGAAGCAACTCGGTGTATTCGGGATGTGTTACCTGCTCATCAAGGCCGGTTTTTCTCAACTGCCCGCAGGGGTCCGCATGCCGCAACTTTACGGCACATCTGTCTTGTGTGGTGTTGGCTTTACGATGAGTTTGTTCATCGGATCACTGGCCTTCGAAGAGACCGGTGTCAATATGATGTTTGACAATCGCGTGGGCATCCTGACGGGTTCACTGGCATCGGCCGTTGTAGGATACATGGTTCTGAGGCTCACAGGTTCGAAGGACGCTGCCACCACCTGACCTGATTCCGTTGTTCGCTAGTTAACTAACTCTTGCAGTACTTGAAAGTAGCTCTTCAAAGCATAAGAATACCCGTTTTCTAGAGAAGAAATAACTATCTACGACCGAATGACTGCCTTGGATTGATCACACCTTGGATCAAGGCGGTGGATGTAGGACACGATGCAGCATCATTCTCACAAGCAGCACCAGTAGCCACGACAACTCCATTGAGATCAGGTTATGACTGAAAAAATGATCACCGATGGCCATCTTGTACGTACCCATGGCCCAGCCAAGCGATAAGGCCGACACAACCGCAATCCCCTTGCTCCTTTTCTGTTTAAACATGAAGAAGAGTCCCAGAAACGCAAAGCCCCCACTTGCATGCCCGCCTGGAAAGCAGCGGCACCGGTGTGGCTGCTCGAACGTAGCTGGAAACGCGTGAAAAATCTTTCGATAGGGGAAGGCTCCGCCATAAATCTGTAGATCCCGCGGACAGGGAATATTTGTGACTCGCTTGATGCTATTGACTGTCGCAGGCACCACAAGCGCGGACACCACAAATACAGCGATTCCAAAACGATTAGCCCGTATCAGGTCTGTTCTTCTCTTCGCCCAACAGACCCCACAAAAGACCGCGAAGAGCAGGACCAAAACAACCTTAATACCCCGGTAAAAAAGCATGTTCAGAACGGGCTCATGACGGTCAACCAACCAATGCTTAAGGCGATCATCAAAAAACATGTTCTGAATCGCCAGATCAAGGCGCGTTACATCAAACAGAATCAAAGAAACAACCAACACTGCGATCGTGATGAATATGTGACGTGTCATGGTCTTCTTATCCCATTCACGATCTTCGATATCTGCCTGCACCACCTGTCCCCCAAATCGATAAAGCCCTATTCTAAACAGGAACGCCTGCCGAAACCGAAATCTCTGATCACTGAACTCGGACCACTGCACCGTGTTAGTCTCATGGAGGAGGTCATGTGCGCAATCAAGGACAGCGAGTGGCGATTACCGTCAAGGTGCACGAAGCAGGTCTTACCGTAAAGGATCTGCTCATGCGTTATACCAGGGGCGAGGCGCAACGGGGCGTCTTGACCGATATTGCCGAGGGTCGAGTTTATTATCGGGACGGAAGCACGTTGAGTGAACATACGCCACTCAAGTTGGGAGATCGCCTGGTCTACGAACGTCCACCTTGGGAAGAACCGGATGTTCCGCATGATCTCATTATTCAACATGAAAGCGATACTTGGATGGTCGTCGACAAGCCGTCAGGTCTACCCGTGGCGCCGTCAGGTCTTTACTACCAGAACACGTTAATCCACCTACTGCGACAAAGCCATCCCGATGTGGCTCCGCTACACCGCCTGGATATCGATACTTCAGGCCTGATTCTGTGTGCGAAAGTACCTGAAGCACGGGGTCCTTTGACTCAGGCCCTTACAGAACCAAGCTGCAACAAAACCTACGTTGCATTGGCATTCGGACATATGGCCCAAAGACCATTGACCATAGACTTGCCTTTGGGCCGATTTCCCCATGCAGTCATAGCCACGCGCGTTCAGCCGTCCCCTGACGGGCGACGCGCGATTACCCAAATCACCGAAGTCCGTCATGTCGGACCTTACAGCTTGGTGAAGCTCCAACTAGTTACGGGACGCACCAATCAGATTCGCGCACATATGGCCTCACTGGGTCATCCTTTGGTGGGAGATCTCAAATATCTGGGAGACGGTCACGAGTTTCTGAATTGGTTGCAGCACAAAGACGATGCGATGTACGTGAAACTGGCACACCTGCGCCGACACGCGCTCCATGCACAATCACTTGGATTCACTGATCCTTTGACCCATCAAGCCCATCACTTTCATTCCCAGAGGGACGTGTTGAAGGCATGGAAGGACCAGTTATCGATCAATGCTGAGACTATCGACTTAGCCAGCGTTCGAGGTTCGCAATAACGGTGTGTTGTTCCCGCCCGAGGTAGTTGACGAGCTGACTCTTTAGAGCAGGCCACCGATTGAGCGATTCGCGCTTGTTTCCTCGCAAATATGAAATCACCAATTCATAGGACTGAATTCGTACATCGTCCAGCCCCCCAGGGGTGCGGGCTGAAAGTATTTTCTCCGCTTCTACCAGATCCGCCTGGGCTCGTGTGGCATCCGCTTGCTCCAAGTACATATCCACGCGGTAAAACAGAATCGCTGCAAATTGAGGATGCTTAGCGCCAAGCATGTCCGCAGTGCGTTTCAGTGCCATGTCAAAGCAGTGTGCTGCCGATTCAAAATCGCGATTCTTGGTGTGGATCTCGCCCATGTTGTTCCATACGAGCGCAGTGGTTGCCGCATTCGCTTCGTTGGAATCCAGTATTTGCAATGCCCTTTGATACTGGTCCATAGCAGATGCCATTTGGCCCAATTCGAGATACGCATTGCCCAAGCCCAAAAGGGCAGATGCTGTTAAGGGAGAATCTTCACCATAGTTGTCAATCATGACAGGCAAGACCTTTTCCAACAGATTTCGCGCCTTTTGGGGAAGGGCAATTTCCAGGCAGAAGAGCGCATAATTTAGCCGGGTTCGCGCCAAGTTAGGGCTATCCTCCGGCATGATCCTCTCGTGAATAGCCAGGGCCGATTCGAAATAGACCCCTGCTGCTTGAAGGCGACCCATAGCCACGGCCACCCTGCCAAGACCGGTGTAGCTTGCCGCTATGTTGGGGTGGTCCTTAGGAAAGACTTCAAGGTTTATGTTCAGCGCCTTTTCGCCAAAGACCCGAGCAGCGTTTAAGTCTCCCCGGTGTTCTGCCAGATTCATCTGCGCCTCCGCTAGAAGCGCACGATGTGGATGCACATTGCCTATTTTCAAGTCAAGCAGTCCCGATGATCGTTCGAACGCCTGATCGGCCTCGGCAAATCGACCCTCTTGAGTATAGAAACGGCCGATGCCCAACATGAGCAGTGCAGCCTCTTCGGGATCACTTTTCACAAGTTCATCCAGATGCACCTTTGCTTCATCGAAAAGCATACCCGCGTGCTTTGTGTCGCCCATGGCGGCATACACGCCCGCAAGATCCGACAGGACTTCCACATGGCTCATGCCTGGTACGGACTCCGTGCGTTCCAACAGACTTCTACCAACCGCGATCGCTTCCTGGTATTTACTCTGAGCATGTAGCACGTACATGAGCTCAGATTCGGTAGCTAGGGTTACGGGATGGGTAGGCCCATAGGCTTCCCTTGCTTCAGTCATGGCTTCGCGAACAAGCTTTTCGGCGGCCACGGTGTCGCCCATCTGTCGCACCGCTGTGCCCAAAATGGACTTCATTCTTGCACGAACCATGGGCGTCATATCTGTCTGATATTTCTGTTGCAGAATCGCCTGATCCACCACATCTCGTGCGGAAATCTGACGACCCAGATCGTTTATGGGCAGTGCGGCATTAAACATGCCGACCACGAAACCTACCAGGCTCTCCGCTGTTTCCGCCTCGAAATTGGCACGTTTCACCTCCCGCGACAGGCGCAGAGAAAGTAAGGCAAAAGCCACCGCAATCACGCTCACGGAAAGAAACGCTGCTGTCAGGAATCGTCGACGCTTGCGGCGTGCAGGCTCATTTTCCATAGCTACAAGCGCTTGCCGAACTTGCTTCGCCGTGAGTCGCGCTTCTGGTTCTGGTTGCAAACACCCTTCGAGTAATCCACGCCAGGCAGGTGGATAGCCGGGAATCGAGGTCACCACAGACTGGCCTTTGCCCTTCTGGTGTGCCATGGACGGAAGGGACTGAGCGTCAAAGGGATAGTTCCCCGAGGACAATCGATACAGAGCCACACCCAACGCGTAAACATCCGCGCTCGCCGTTGGGTGCATGCCATTGATGACTTCAGGTGCCATATACATCGGAGTGCCTATGACGGAGTCTGGTTTGGAGGGCTGGGATAGATCGATCACTGCACCGAAATCCATCAGTACGAGTTTCTCGTCTTGCTGCATCATCATATTCGCCAGTTTGATATCGCCATGGACCAGATTCGATTGGTGTACGGCGATTAACGCATCGATCGCCTGCTTGGCCAATGGCAAAATGTCCTGGTACTTCATCGGACCAAATCGGTCGACGATACTGGCCAGTGTTTGACCACGTATCAAATCACACCACAGGCCTATTCGATCGTTGTGCGTGTCAGCGCCGTAAACAGCGAGCACGTTTGGGTGACGCACGCGCGCCAGGCGCCTGGCCTCCTCCAAATAGGGTCGTTGGCCCGTGATATACACGCGATCCGTGCGACACAGTTTCAGGGCCACTTCGCGTTGAAGAACACGGTCCCAGGCACGATAGACTTCGCCGTAGCCACCCTGACCAATTTTGGCCATCACATCCAGATGGCCCCATTGAAACATAGCTTCAGAGTCCGGGCCCGGTGAAAGCAAGGGTTGGATGGTATCGCCCTCATCGGTTTTGGACAACTGTGCCATCGCTTCGATGATTTCTAGATTTTCCAGAACCTGATGAGCATGATCGAAGGGTAGCGTGCCCTCTTGCCAATCGACCGGAACGCCGTCTGCGATCGCTTTCGCCAGGTCGGCAAATTCTTCATCGGTGTTCACGAGGACATGGCCTTTGCCAACTGCTGGATGGCACGAGTGACGTACATCCTGGCTGCATCTGATGACGGCTTGTCGAGCGCATCAGCAATTTCCTGAAACGTGTAATTGAATTCAAGACGTAAGATCACTGCCTGTCGTGCCTGTTCTGAGATGCTCGCCAGCCCAGCCTCATACTTATGCCGCGCCTCGTTCGTCAACAGCCGATCAACTGGACCTGGAGAGGGATCACTGATATCGGCTTCCAAATCATGGACGCCTCGCTGGCGTGACACCGTGGCTTTGAGCTCATTCATCAAGATCTGTCGCAGATAGGCTAGAAAGGCTCCCTCACCGCGATGTTCAAAAGTGGAAACCTTGCGAAACGCCTTGAGCAGGGTAGACTGCACCAAGTCATCGGTTTCAGTCATGCTCCTGGCGGCGAGTGGTAAACGGCCCCGCGCCCAGCGTTGGAGTTTGGGCAGCATTTTCAGAAAGAGCCGTTCCTCAGCACCTCTGTCACCTTCCCGAATGCCTTCTAGCAAGGCTGCTGTGTTCTCTGCCGACTGTTCGAGATCCAATCTACGCTCCGATCTTATAGATTAGATATTAGGTGACTCAACTCGTTAGTTTCAAGTGAGGGTTCATGAAGTTGTGACTCATTTCCGTCATTCCTGCTGTGTAAAGAAAAGAAGCACATGTGCATCGAAATTGAGAGGGAAATGGTGGCGATGCAGGGATTTGAACCCCGGACACCACGGTTATGAGCCGTGTGCTCTAACCCCTGAGCTACATCGCCACAAGGCTACCAAGTGTACTAAAAATCGACGGCCAGGCAAACCGTTTTTCACAAGACATTCAAACCAAAGCTCGGAATGGGCGGCAAAAGTTGGCCCATTCCTTTTTCGCCTGCCGCAGTGAAACCTGCCCAATCTGGGCATAGGGTAAAGATTGACCACGACACGCATCAAAGCCAGATTCAATCATAGATGACACCACGTCATCCACTACCGCACGCCGACGACATACCATCACCAAATCGACGCCGGAACGCAGAGCCTGAACGGCTGATTCGCCCACCGTGGATGGGTCAATGGCTTTCATTTCCAGATCATCGGTCATTGTGATACCTGTCCAATTCATGAAACGCAACGAAGACGTGGCCCAATGGCTCAGCGACGCGACTTCGTCTTCCCAAAAGGGAATACGACAGTGTGCCAACATCACTGGTACATCCCCCATCCCCAGTTCCACCAAGTTCCTGTAGACGGCACCTTCTTCATTTTGCCAGGATTCCTCGTCCGCCCCGTATACGGGCAAGCTGAAATGCGAATCCGGTACGGTGGTTCCAAGACCCGGGAAATGTTTGAAGCAACCGGAGACACCCAATTCGTTGAGACCCGTCACAAACGCGGCCGTTTCGCGGATCACTTTGATCGGATCGGCACCAAGCGTTCGGCCATGGAGCCCGTTATTCACGTGACCGTAGTCCAAATCGGCAACCGGTGCGAAATCAACGTTGATCCCTAGCGACGCGAGCATGGTTCCCATCACGCGACCGGCCTCTTGTGTGACACCCGCATCAGCGACACGTGCCAAGGAAGGAAAGTCACCCAACAGATGTTGTAGCCGATTTACGCGACCACCTTCCATGTCCATGGCAATGAACGGTTCAGGATCAACGGTTCGTAATCGCTTGACCAGCATCTGCAATTGATCGAGGCTCTCGATGTTTCTCGTAAACAGGATCACCCCTGCGGGCCTGATTTGGCGGATCCAGTCCCAGTCCGGTTCCAGCCCCTCAAAACCCACCATAATAGGCCTGTGCTTTTGCGTGAGTACAAAGGTCACAACTCTTCTCTCCATCGATACAAGAGATCTAATGCTTCCCGCGGCGTGAGGTCGTCAAGATCGAGAGCCAATAGGGCATCTTCAAGTTCGGATCGTTCCGCAGGAAACAATGACATCTGAGGTTCGTCCTTTGCGGCACTTAATCCTTGGCCCTTGGCAAGCTTGGGTTTACCAGAGGTATCCAATTCGTTGCGTTCCAAGTTTGCCAACACTTCCCGGGCCCGACGCACCACTTCTCGGGGTAAACCCGCCAATTTCGCTACGTGAATCCCATAACTCTGGTCGGCCGTTCCGCGTTCAATGCGCCGCAAAAAGACAATATTGCCTTGCCATTCCCGTACCGTGATGTGCATGTTTCGCACCCCTGGCGTGGTCCGTTCCAACTCGGTCATTTCGTGGTAATGGGTCGCAAAAAGTGTTTTGGCACCGACTCGATCTCGATCACTAATGTATTCGGCAGTCGCCCAAGCCAGGGAAAGACCGTCAAATGTGGAGGTCCCACGCCCAATTTCATCGAGCACAATGAGACTACGATGGGTGGCGTGGTGCAGGATGTGGGCTGTTTCTATCATCTCCACCATAAACGTAGACTGTCCTCGGGCAAGGTGGTCACTGGCCCCCACACGTGTGAAAATTCGGTCCACAATTCCGATCTCGGCTTTTTTGGCGGGTACGTAGCTTCCCATTTGGGCCATCAGTGTGATCAGGGCAACTTGCCTGAGATAAGTCGATTTTCCGCCCATATTGGGACCGGTAATGATGTGAACGCGGTCGTCATCCATATCCAACAAGGTGTCGTTGGGAATAAAGGGCTCATGGGACAAGGCTTCAACAACTGGGTGACGCCCTTCGACAATCACAATGTTCCCGTCTTCACGTACTTCAGGCAGGCAGTAGTTGTAATCGACGGCCAAATCAGCCAATGCCGCATGCACATCCAGTTCAGCCAAAAGACGGGCGTATTGACGCAAGGTGGTTAATTGATCGGTACAGGATTGCACCAGGCCTGCATAGATTTCCTGTTCCAGCGTCACCATGCGGTCTTCGGCGCCGAGAATCTTCTCTTCCAACACCTTCAATTCATCCGTAATGTAGCGTTCGGAATTGACCAATGTCTGTTTGCGTTGATAGCTATCAGGCACCCGCTCACTGTGAATTTTGCTAATTTCGATGTAGTAGCCGAACACCTTGTTGTACTGAATCTTCAACTTGGGAATCTGGGTGGATTCACGTTCCCGTGCTTCGATGCGCGCCAAGGCACCTTTACTGTTCTTTCTCAAGTCCTTTAGTTCATCCAATTCATCATGAACACCTTGAGCAATGTACCCACCCTGACGGGTATGTGCGGGTAAGTCGTCGCTCAGAGTCTGTGCAATTGAAACCTGCACCTCTGCCAATGTCTTTGCATGTATCGCCAAGCTGTAGTCGAAGCCGAGTTCGTTTAGCCAATCACTCAGTTCCTGTGCCGCATTCAAGCAGTCGCACAGGCTCCCCATCTCGCGCGGTGAAATGGTGCCCAGCGCCAGTTTGCTCAAAAGCCGGTCCAGATCGGGCATACCACCGAGCAGGTCGCGTATTTCGTTGCGGGCCACAAGCGCGTGCACATGTCGATGGATGTGCTGTTGTCTGTCTCTGATGCGGTCCAGATCAAGCAGCGGTTGCAACACCCACTCCCTCAACAAACGGGCACCCATGGCGGTTCTGGTCCGATCGATTTGACCGAGCAAGCTCTCGCGCCTATTGCCGTCGAAGATGGACCGCGTGACTTCAAGATTTCTGAGCGTTGCATGATCGAGCACCAGGTAATCCGAAAAGTGAAGCAGATGAATGGAGTCGATATGTGAGGCAACACATCGCTGTGTTTCGCGCACATAGGCCAGAGCAGCACCGGCTGCGGAGATCGCAAGCGGTGCGTTCTGAATTCCAAACCCATCCAGCTTGATGACATCAAAATGACTTTTCACTTCTTCTTCGGCCGTATCTTGCTGAAAATGCCAGCTATCGTACTCGGTGAGGCATCGGCCCTTGAGAAAACCAGGGTCCATCCAGTTGGGCCGGGCAGCGCACAAGATCTCTACAGGATCCCGCGCCACCATGAGATCACCCGCCTCGCTATAGCGATGTTCACCCTCGAACTGGCAGACATCAAAACGTCCAGAGGTGAACTCCAGGAAAGCCAGGCCCAGTGATTCTGCCTGCTCGACGATAACGGCCAGGTATTGAAAGTCACGCTGGTCCACTTGGGGATCGTCCAACATGGTGCTGGGCGTAACCACTCGGACCACATCGCGCTTCACCAAGCCCTTGGCACCCTTGGCATCCTCAACCTGTTCGCATATCGCGACTCGATGTCCACTTCGCACCAGCTTGGCAATATAACTATCGGCCGCGTGGAACGGAACCCCACACATAGGTGCCTCGGACTTGGTCCCTTTCCCGCGTTTCGTCAATGTAATGTCCAGTGCGGCCGACGCCACAACCGCATCTTCAAACATCATTTCGTAAAAGTCTCCCATACGAAAGAAGAGAATGTCGTTTGGGTGTTTCTGCTTAAGCGCGTGATATTGGCGCATCATGGGCGTGGTCATGAAACCACCGATGGAAAGGGTCGAAATAGGCCCAAGAAACCAAGGCCAAGTACCATGCCTGTCAAGTCAGCCAAGAAATCGCCCACGGAGGCCGATCGGTAACCCAAATAGAATTGTGTCACTTCGATGAACGCACCATAGCCTAACCAAATGAAGCTGTTCAGCACCACCAATCCAAAAGACAACCTGTACTTTTTGCGCCACATATCGAAATTCAAAACCCAGTAGCCCAACACGAACAAAAAGGCGAAAGCCAACACATGCAGCACCTTGTCCTGATGCTGAAAAGCCATGGTCCCCGACTGACGAGAAAGCGCGGCATAGGTACAGATATCCAAAGAGAGGATCAATAGAATGGTCGCGAGACCGCGATGTGAAAACAAATAGCGCGCCATTTTCTGCACAAAATTGGGGGTAGAATCCATGATCCAGCCTATCAGAACGTCAAACCCTAGACTTTAATCGTGACCCTCCTTTTTTTCAATTATTTCCAAGGGCTGTCTGAACGATGATTGATAACACATTCACGGGTCCCCCTGCTAAGATGGGCCCCAGCTCATTGAGCGATTCCCGGTAAATAAAGGAGGCCCTATGGCCAGTCTCAATCGTGTACAACTGATTGGCAACCTGGGAAAAGATCCAGAGTTGCGCTATACAAAAACACAAACACCATTTGCCCGCTTCTCTTTGGCGACCACGGAGGAATACACCAATTCTTCTGGCGAACGACAAAAGAACACGCAATGGCATAATCTGGTGGTTTGGGGTAAGCAAGCTGAAATCGCCGATCGCTATCTGCGCAAGGGTAAGCAGGTCTACGTAGAAGGCCGCATTGAATACCGCGACTATGAAGATCAGTCGGGTCAAAAACGCTACATCACGGACATTAAAGTAGATAGGTTTCTGATGTTGGGCTCGCGAAGCGAAGGTGGCGACCAAAGGTCGGAATCTGCCCCGGAAAGCTATGACCGTTCCGGCGGCGGATACGACGTGCCAGAAAGCGACAGTTTCAACGACGACGACATTCCATTCTAAGCGTTCAGATGCATTTACCGGGATGGTTAGGGCGCGCCGCGGCGTGCCCTTCCCTTTTTCAGGAGCACCGTTATGTCCCTTAAGGTACCCATTGTCACATTAGCCCATCATCATGGATTGCCTTTACCCATCTATCAAACAGACCATGCGGCAGGCATGGATTTGCACGCTGCCATAGGCGAGCCGCTCACATTAGGAAGCTTGGATCGAATGCTGGTGCCTACCGGAATTTGTATCGCTGTCCCGACAGGTCACGAAGCCCAAGTTCGCCCACGTTCAGGTCTGGCTATCAAACTGGGCCTGAGTTTGGTCAATACACCTGGAACCATCGATGCAGATTACCGCGGAGAGATCAAAGTGCCTTTGATCAATCTGTCTCGCGAACTAATTGTCATTGAACGAGGCATGCGCATCGCTCAACTGGTACTCAGCCCGGTGGTGCAACTGACTTGGCAGCCCGTCGACCAACTTGAGCCCAGCACTCGTGGAAGCGGTGGATTTGGCCATACAGGGAGCTGACATTCAGGGGTGGACTCCCCCTTTCAAATGGACTAAGCTTGATGCAGGAGCGAACATGGAACTTGACGACACAATGAAAGCGCTTTTGAAAGATCTGGGAATGGCACTGCATCAGGCCCTTACCAAAGACGAAAACGTCAAGGCATACACGGACAAGATCAAGTCGAACGGCTACGACATTTACCTCATCATGGAAGCCAATATCGCTTTGGACAAAAGAGACGATCAATCAGAGGGATCACTGTTCATGCACGCACCTGACGGCAATGATGAAATCCGTCTTTCATTCAATCAATACGACGCCGATTTTCTAGCCAGTCTCAAAATCAAACCGGATGAGCTATAAACCTAACCTATTTGGATTAGGTTCGGGATCCCTGAAGACACTGGCTGAGGCCGCGGGACAGCCCGTTTTCCGCGCGAATCAGCTGTTCGAGTGGCTTTACAAAAAGAGGGTTTCATCTTTGGATGAGATGACGAACTTGCCCAAGGCTTGGCGGGCGGCGCTGGCTGAGAGCCATGTGATCCAACATTTGGAATACACCCGCAAACTGCAATCCGAAGACGGTTCGGTCAAATACATTTTCCAGCTGGATGATGGCTCCGAAATTGAATCGGTTTACATGCCCATGGCCAAGGGCGTCACCTTATGCTTGTCGTCGCAGGTGGGATGCGCACAGGCATGTTCGTTCTGCCTGACAGCCAAGATGGGCTTCATCCGCAATCTTTCTGCGGCGGAGATTATGGGTCAAATCACGGCGATTATGAAGGACCAGACCTTTGATGCACCCTTCAATGTGGTGATGATGGGCATGGGCGAACCACTTTTGAATCTGGCTCAATTACAGGTCTCATTGGAAGTCATGACGGCTGGGCTTGGTCTGTCACCCAAGCGGATCACGGTATCCACATCAGGCCATGTTCGTAATTTAGAAAAACTCGCGGTTGGTCCGGTGGTCCCGAGAATTGCCATCTCACTTAATGCCTCCACCGATGAACAGCGCAACGAACTGATGCCGGTGAACTTGAAATGGGATATCCAAACCTTGATGGACACCTGTCGGGCGCTACCGATCAAAGCCCGTGAGCGCATCACCTTCGAATATGTATTGATCGATCAATTCAACGATTCCGATGCCGATGCGAAGCGACTCACCAAATGGGTTCGCGGCATTCGGTGTAAGGTCAATCTGATCCCCTTCAATGAAACCGAGTCGTTGAGTTACAGGCAGCCGCCACTTGCACGTATCCAACGCTTCCACGAACTCCTAAACCGTGCGGGCGTGGTGAACACCATACGCTGGTCCAAGGGCCGGGATATCGGTGCTGCTTGCGGCCAGTTGGCTCGTCCAACTGCGAGAGAAGGGGCTCGCTTGCGCGCGCACTAAGGGTTTACAGAACACAAAGCGTTGGTCTATCCTTGCGAACTTGGGCGCGGAAGGCTCCCAGAAAGGAAGGCATATGGAACAGGAAGTTAGTGTCGACGACTTGAGTTGCGAGTGGGAGGAGGATGGCGAGCTGCGCGTTGAACAGCTCGACAAGTTCATCCTAAGCAAAGGCGCTTGGGCAACCATCATGTTCTTATTTCGCGATCGTCGCGCCGACGGGGACTGGTCAGAACCCAAGGTGCGCATTCAGCGCTATAAGAAGCAATACGGTCGGTACACAAATCAGGCCAAATTCAACATCAGCTCCGCAAAGCAAGCTCGCATGATCGCCAGCCAATTGACGGACTGGTTCCCAGCCGAATGACACAACAACCAATCCGCAGCCGCCAGAACCCGAAGGTGAAGGCGCTTCGGGCTTGGTTGAAACAACCTTCGAAAACACCTTATGTGTTTGTCGAAGGCGAGAAAATCGGCCGTGAACTGATGGCCGTTGGTCACCAACCAGTCGAAGTCTGGACTTGCGATGATCATCGCTATCCGAGCGTGGACTGCTACCGCGTGGAACGGTCTCTGTTCGCACAGATATCCACGCTGAAATCGCCTCAGCCGCCCCTGTACCTTTTTCTCCGCCCAGAGTTGCGGGTATTTACACCCTCGGCCACAACCCGTACGGTTTTGATGGACCATATCCAGGACCCGGGAAATGCCGGGGCCATCGTCCGGGCGGCCACTGCATTTGGGATCGATGACATCGCCTGGTTAGGCGGCGTGGACCCTTTTCATCCAGCATGCATACGATCATCCGTGGGCACGGTCCTGCGTGTATGCAATTCAATAGCTACACCCGAATTGCTGACCGGCGTCCCCCTAATTATCGCAAGCACAAATGGCGATATGCCCTTGCCTCAGTTTGAATGGCCTCCTGCATTCATTCTCGCATTGGGCAACGAAGGCCATGGCCATTCACCAGAACTCGAAAAGCTGGCCCAATTCAGACTGAACATTCCCATGTCGCGGGCGGTCGAATCGCTGAATGTTATGGGTGCCGCCCACATCCTCCTTTTTTCAGCAAATCAATCGTAGGTCAATCGACCCTCATGGCAATGCCCGGCTTGAACTTGACCGTGTGTGTTTCTGGAATGTCAATGGTCTTTTGCCGTTGAATATCGCGACCGACACTCTTCTTTCGCAATTTCTTCTGAAAAACACCAAAGCCGCGAATTTCGATCCGCTCATCATTGACCAAGGCTTCTTTCATACACTCCAGAATTTCGTCTACAGCCTTCAGAGCCAACACCCGCGGAATATCAACGCGCTTGGTGATATTGTCAGCAATGTCTATTTTGATCATGGGCTCCTCCGGTCTGTTGTTGGCTGGTTTACTCTAAATATATATCTTTCAGCGCGAATTGCCCGTAAAAATTTGTGCTAACTGTCACAAATTGGTCAGGATACGGGTCCCTAGGGGTAAAAATGCAAGTAGCCAAAAGCATGCCAACACGACCGCTTGTCGCGATTGGAAAGGCTTGGTGCTGCGCTTAGGCTGAACTAGAATGATGGGGCCCTAGGGCCAGACCAAGAGAAAAGGACCTCCCATGCCCCCTTCGCGTTACGAACAAGCAGGTGTATCCATTGACGCCCAAGATCAAGCGATTCAAAACATCAAATCGGACGTAAAGAGCACCGCCACATCGCGCGTTCTTTCAGAAATAGGTAGTTTTGGTGGCTTGTTCGACATTCGTTTTCCAGAGATGACGAACCCGGTCCTCGTCGCCTCGGCTGACGGCGTGGGCACCAAGCTGAAAGTAGCGTTTGATGCCGGAAAACATGACACTGTCGGGCAGTGCCTGGTCAATCATTGCATTAACGACATTCTGGTTCAGGGTGCCAAACCGCTCTTTTTTATGGACTATATCGCTACGGGTAAACTGAAGCCCGGTGTCGTGGGCGACATTCTTGCCGGGATGGCCGTCGCTTGCCGCGAATCTGAACTGGCGATTCTCGGCGGTGAGATGGCCGAAATGCCCGGTTTCTACCAAACCGACGAATACGATGTGGCTGGTTTCATCGTAGGTGTGGTAGACCGAACCAAGATTCTCGGAGAAAAGAGGGTGCAGAAAGGCCAAAAGATTGTCGGCCTGAAGTCCAGCGGGCTCCATACCAATGGCTACTCATTGGCACGAAAAATTGTCTTTGAAGAAGCCCAACTCCAACTGCACGACAAGGTTCCGGGTTCGGAGCAAACTGTGGTGGATGCCTTACTTGCCGTGCACCGACCCTATTACAAGACGGTCGCGACCTTGTTGCAGTCCGACCACATCCAAGCCATGGCTCATATCACTGGCGGTGGGTTTTTGGATAATGTGCCCCGCGTCCTGCCGAAACACCTGAATGCAACGATTGCCATCAACAGCTACCCCGTCCCACCCCTATTCAAGTTTCTGGTTGAAAAAGGAGAGGTCACGAGAGACGAGGCTTACCGTGTCTTTAATATGGGCATTGGGATGATGCTCTTTGTAGAGCCAGAGCACATGGACCACGTACAGAACCATTTGCGTGAACAAGGCGAGGAACCGGTGCTGCTCGGTGACGTTGTCGACGGGACCGGCATCGTTACCTTGGTTTGATCGACACCCTACCAGACTCCAAACCTACACGTTTTTCGGCAAACCACTGAATCACCTTGGGATAGGCCTCGCACTCGGCTTCGAATACCTTAGCTTGAATCTGTTCGGGACCGTCGTCTAATGAGAGTGACACAGCCTGTTGATAGATGATCGGACCCTCATCGTATTGATCGTCGACAAAATGAATGGTGCAGCCACTCACGGTGCATCCTCTGCGGTATACGGACTCGTGCACGCGCATACCGTAGAAACCGTGCCCGGAAAAAGCGGGAATCAAGGAGGGGTGAATATTGATGCATCGATTGCGGAATTGCGGGCCGGGTAAGTATCGCTTCAAGAATCCGCCCATCACCACCAGATCGACTTTGGCGCGCAACATTTGCGCATTGATACTGTCGCTAAATGCCTCGTCCGAATCGAATGTGGCACGCGTTATCACGGTGCACGGAAGACCCAGTGCCTCGGCTCGTTGCACACCTGCGGCTTTGCGGCTGGAAGACACTACGGTGCAAATTTCCGCATCCAAGTGACCGGCCTTAATCGTTTTTTGCAGGTTGCTCATGGTGGTGCCACCACCGGAAATCAAGATACCCAAACGCAACATTAAGAATCGTCCTTGGGCACAGACGAGATATCGATCCCTGCCCGTTTCATGAGCTTATAAAACAGTGTTCGGTTGATATCACTGAGTTCGGCCGCTTTGCGCGCCGAACCATCGGCCCGGCGCAATAACTCGAGCAGGAACCTTCGCTCCAGGTCACGGCCATAGCTCACGGCCACCTGTTCCACGTCACTTTTCAGTTGGCGAAGCGTCTCGCGATCCGCAGGAATCACATGGTCGAACTTCTCAAACGGATGCAGTTGATAGAAACCCGTGTGCGTAGGCCCCACCGCTGTCTTCACTTCGTCTGGCAAATCTTTGATTCTGATGCGATTGCCTTTGGCCATGACCACAGTTCGTTGAATGATATTGTCCAACTCACGCACATTACCCGGGTAGTCATATTGTTGAAGCGCCTCAAATACGGCCTCTTCAACCGACCGTCGGCTGGCGCGGCTCTTGCCAATATATTTGGCGAACATGGACTCTGCTAGTAAGCGAATGTCCATGCCCCGTTCGCGCAGTGCGGGAATATCAATAGGAATAACATGGATGCGGTAATAGAGGTCTTCACGAAAAGTCTTGCGCGCCACCATCTCTTTCAGGTCGCGGTGCGTGGCCACCACAATCCGGGCGTCCGACCTGACGACCTGGTTTCCGCCCACGCGATTGAACTGCTTTTCTTGCAAGAACCGCAGTAGTTTTGCCTGGAACGCAAGCGGCATTTCCCCAATCTCATCCAGGAAAAGCGTACCGCCGTTGGCCTGCTCAACACGGCCAATCTTGCGGTAGTAGGCCCCCGTGAACGCGCCTTTCTCGTGACCAAACATTTCGCTCTCAATCAGCTCATGGGGAATCGCGGAACAGTTGATGGCGACAAATGGGCCATCCTTGCGGTTACTGAGTAGGTGGACACGGCGCGAGAATAGTTCCTTGCCCGTTCCGGACTCACCGCGCAAGTAAATAGAAGCGTCTGAGTCCGCTGCACGCTCGAGTTTCTGCAAAGCTTCCATGAACCGAGGGTCACTACCGAGAATTTCATCATCGGCAGAGAGTCGCTTGTCTTTGATATCAATAACCACCGCTGAGTCCTTCTCAACTTCAGCTTCAAAGTAGGGTTGAATGATGGCAAACAATACCTCTGCATAGCGTGCAAGGATGTGTAGTCGCGCAGTTTGAATGCGTGGCGTTTTCATGCGACTCCGTGCCCGGATTGCGAGTGCCTGGGTTCCCTGCACGGGACATTTGAATATCACATGTTGCGCCCACTCTGATGATTCAACGGACACAAAATCATGAGATCCGCCCGGCGGGATATCCGTGTCTTGATCGTCCTCGCCTGCAATGGGATGGATTCGAATCCAGTTGGGTTCGGCTTCTGCAAAGTACATGATGATCTCATCCGCTCGCAGATACTTGGTGATTTCGCTGGATACATGTTCCAGGATGAACCAACGCCTGCTCTGCGCCTTGGCGCGAATCGCTGCAAGCCGACGCAAAGATTGCCAAAGGTCTAGTTCGTCCCTTAGTTCCTGTAGGTTGCCCAACCCTTCACGCAAGGGTGACAACAGCTCGGATGTGAAACTGGGTGGCAAATGCGCTGGATCCATGAAATCCAGACTCTTGACCAAGGTCTCCGCTGCAGCGAGCCAATTACTGATCGATTCATTTTGATTGACCAAAGTTCCCCTACCAAATCCTTGTGCTAGAAGGCATTGTAACCGTCTCCCCCAAAAGTGACAATCTCCGTGACAACTAAGACACACCTCGATCGTTCGACTTGCATCTCGTTACCCCAGACCACATATTAAGCACTTGAGCGTCTCATCGATGACTGGAGGATCCATGCGTATTTCCGTCCTAATGTGGTGTGCCACTGCAGTTCTAGCCCAGAATTTTCAGGGCCAGATCAGTAGCAGTGAAACCGATATGTGGACATTCTCCACGCAGGGAATCGTCATCTTTGTCGCTTCATCCGAGCCATTCGATGCAGGTGCAACCCATAACTGGCAAACCTCCGATGGACAGACCGGAACCGGCACAACGTTTACCTTCATGATACCCGGTCCGGGCATTTTCAAAATCAGCCTACAATCCACCAGTTCCACCGGTCAGGTGTCGACCCCTGACGACCGTCTTGTCTATGTTTCGGATCCATTTGCCTTCGGATCCATTGTCATGGGCCCCATCGAAACTTCTCTGCATTCGGTAGCACCAGGTGGCCATGTTCGCGTCAACGGGAATGTTCGGGCAACGGCACCTGCAACCATCCATTGGTCTTATCTGGCCAATGGCCGCATGGTTCGGGCCGACGGTCTCTCGCTTGAATTTTTCAGCAATCAAGAGCAACTGAACGGGGTGCGCATCGCGGGGATCGCAGCCGATGCACAAGGCAATTATGCGCAGCCTCAATATACGGACGTCTTTGTGCTCAACGGAAACCTGCCACCCACTTCCCGAGTCGTATTGCCCAAGTACCAAACGGTTGCGGCAACAGCAGGTGTACCCGTGACCTTTCAAGGGGATGCGGTTGACCCTGAAAACGACCCGGTCACTTACACGTGGCGCAATCTAGACACCGGCGAACAGGTCGTCGGCAACCCGGTGGACATAACGTTTCAGGCCGAAGGTTCTCATCACATTCAGCTGTTGGCCAGCGACAATCGTGGTAACCAGGACCCCATCGTACCGCTGGTCACGGTAAACACCTACTCGGTTGGCGAGGTGCCCGACCCCTTCTCGGTGATCACCTTGCCCCAACAAGATCAACGGATCCAGGTGGGTGATGCCGTGATTCTCAAAGGCTATGCATTCGGTGAGAACGGCGAAGTCGATTCGCGTTTTTCGGTCCGTCACATCGACGATGACACCCCAACCAGCACATTTGAAGGATCGGGCCCCTATCGTCTGAAATTGGATCGACCGGGTCTGTTCGAGATCGCATTTGACCCCACAGACATCGTGCCCGTACGCAGCAGTGCAAACACCCGATTCATCGCCGTTCAGCCACTCTCAAACAACCTTCCTCCAATCATCGAAAGCACACCCGAATCGCTTGTCCTCATCCGCAATGGAGCGTCTGGCGCGTTCGAGGTGGACGCTACCGACCCTGAAGGAGATCCGCTTTCCTATACTTGGTTCAGCGAAGGCCGAATCATCCAACGCGGCGGCAACACACTTCAAACGAATTTCAGTTTTGACAGCGACGATTTTTATCTGGGGGTACTGGGCACCAACATCGGTGTCTGGGTCAATGATGACCGTATGAATTTCGCGGAAACGCCCTTTCAGAATTTCGTCAATATCTATGTCGATCGGTTGCCACCCGTCATTCGCATTAACGATTTGGATAACTCGGCAACCCTGCGCATACCTATGGGCAGTTCAGTGGACCTGAACGCCCACCTCGCCAACGAGGATGGTTTGTCCTTGCGTTTCAACTGGTCGATTTCACGGGGTGCCAACCTGGTGTTGCAAAGTACCCAGCGAAATCTCGGTCGCGTGCGACTGGACGATGCCGGACTGTACACGGTGATTTGCGATGTGCAAACAACCGACGCTGCTCTTCGAGCACCTTATCCGGGTCTGGTCCTGGTGCATGTATACGATCCGGCACGCACCCCAGACACCGCGATCACAAGGCCTTTGGGAGACACAATCACCGTCGAAGTTGGAACTTCGATAGATTTTGAAGGTACGGTGCAGGAACCGCAGTTTATCGCCGACGACAACGTTTTTTCAACCTATCAACAAGTGCGCAATAACCTGCGTTGGACCCTGCAGGGACCCAGCGGATCCAACATCATCGAAAGCAATGAGCAAATTCAATTAACATTGACACAGCTCGGCACCCACACCGTGAGCTTGAACACCCTCAACACACTGGGACAAACGGACTCAACCCCTGCTCAGATCACCGTAAACGTCGTGAGTCCCATTCCAGACGCAAATTTTGAACCCAACGATGAACGCGCTCAGGCCGCCGAACTCAGTGCCGGAAAATACGGTGCACTCAGCTTGTCGGACGCAGATCCGGTGGACTGGTATTTCTTCGATCTGCAACAGGATGGCACCACCATTGAGTGGACCTTTGATTTGACCCAGAGCAGCAACGATGGTCGTATTGAGATTTTTCAAGGCGAAAACCCCGTACATCAAGGTCGACTCGCTGCCGGAGGCGTCAGCCCATTCGCCTATACGGGAAGTCGAGCAGGTCGGTATTTCATTAAGATCAGTACCGATGGGGCAAAACGACCGGGCGGACTGGACTTCGGAGTCGGGGTCACCACATCCAATCCCCGATTGATTTTCCCCTACCCCAAATACGACGTAATTGACACGACTGCTTTAACCGTCGTCAATCCATTCAACGAACCGGCGGCTGTTGTTTTTGAAGCCCGCGACAACGCGGGACAAACGCTTAGTGAATGGTCTACTGTCATACCCGGTTACGGTCGCATTGAGCGAACCGTTGAAGAATTGTTTCCAAGCCTCAACGTGTTGCAGCTCGATTGGGTCCGAGTGCGTTCCGATAAAGGTGTCGTAGGCATGAGCCTGACTCTAGCCCGCGACCACAAGACAGCGGTTGCAGAACCGGCCATCATTGGTAACCTAGACGAACTGATTGTCCCACACATCGCTCAAAATACGGATCAGTGGTTCACGAAGGTCGCATTGATCAACAACACCTCCGGTGATGCGTCCGCCCTGTTCAACACCTCCGCAGGTAATTATGGGGTGCCCGCTGTGACGAACCCCTACGCCCATGCCCTATTCGATTTTGTTCAGTTCTTCGGTGGTTCGCTGCCCGGTGGCACCGAATGGGGCCGATTTGCGGAGACAAACGCTTCTGTTGCCATGGCCGGCATGGAGGTATTCGGCAAACGTGATGGCAATCTGCAAGTCGCGGGTCTGAATCTGAGCTCTGAAAAGCTGAAGAACCCCAATTTCTATTATGTGCGCAAGAACATCACCTTCCCTCACGTTGCCGCAGATACCCGAAACTTCTGGACTGGGATCGCCTTTGTCAACACAGAGGACCAGACCAATACCGCCACGTTGCGCGCCTACAGTGCTTCTGGTTCGGTCTTGGCTGAGGAAGCGCTGGTCATGGAGCCGCGAGGCAAGCGCGTAGGTCTTGCCTACCAGTTGTTCCCCACATTGAACTCAGAATCTGCCATTAGTTGGGTTCACTTGGAAACCGATGGCGCCATCACGGGGTACGAACTATTTGGCAGTAACGATGGTAGTGACCGCCGTCTTGCAGGACTCCAAGCGGTTGGCGGCGGCGGCACATCCTTGGTTCTACCCAAGATCCAAGTGGAACCGGGCATATTCTGGACGGGCGTTGCGGTGGTCAATTTGTCCTCCAACGCAAGTGCCAGTCTCACTTATACCTGTTATGCCGATGACGGCAGCGTGACGGGTACCGCGCAAAGAAGTGTAGGACCCAACCAAAAAGATGTCGCGCTAGCGGAAGCGTTATTCGGTGGATTGCTACCCTACAAAACCACCTGGATCAAGATCGATTCAAGTCAACCAATCGCCGCATTTGAGCTTTTAGGCGATATCAATGGTGAATTCCTTGCCGGTGTGATTGCCCAATAATGACGCGAACCCTCATGCTTCCTCGACGTATAAAGATGTCGGGGACGCATCATCTTGAGACATTTCGCAGAATTCTGTTTTGACCCAAGTACAGGAGAACTGAGTCATCCCAATCTGGGAACCGTTAACCTGCGCCCCAAAACAGCCCAGTTATTACTCTATTTCCTGGACCATCCGCGCTCGGTCCTTTCGCAGGAACGATTAATTCACGCCGTATGGGGCACCACATCCATTTCCTCAAATGTGCTCCTTCAAAGCATTCGGGAACTTCGCCAGCACCTTGGCGATGATGCACAGGAACCGGCATTCATCAAGACCCATGCGAAACGCGGTTACGCCTGGATAGCGCCCAATGCTCCACTTCCACGCCGCTGGATTTTTCCCCTCGTCATGGCCGTCGTCGTCCTTACCTGGATACTCTGGCCCAGCCCAACACGCCGAGATTCGCCTCATCGCAACATCGTGGTCGTCCCCTTTGAAAACGCCACGGGCGATCCCAACGTGATGTGGGTGGAGCATGGTCTCAGTGACATGTTGGGAGAAGCGCTCGTACACCATCTCAAAGCTGATGTTGTCCCCAGTTATGCGGTGGAAACACAACTTGCCCAAACCCGCGAGACCAACCTCGACCAGATCCGAGATCTGTTTGGTGTGAGCTATGCCATCACGGCAAGAATCGAAAGAACCGAACCGTACCAAGCCACCATGACCGTGTCGGGCCCCAATGGATCGCATCAACGAGCGGTTGAAGGACTTGAGCTGAGTGCCTTTGTCCACGAGCTCACACAATCGGCGGCCTACCTGTTGGGCATGGATACGCCTGCCACATTTCCAGGCGGCGTTTCCCAAGTGAGTGAAGCCAATGCAGCCTATGCCAAGGGTATCGAGGCACTACGCAGCGAAGGGGCAGCAGCCGCCTTGCAGCATTTTGAGTTTGCGGCCATCGTTGACCCCCAATTCCTGTGGCCTGTGATGCAGGCCGCAAAGGCATGTGCAGCCATGGGCCACATGGATCAAGCAGAAACGTACTTTAAGCAAGTGCACCGGCATGCATTTGCTAGGGACCCTAATCTCAGCGTAACCTGCCTGACTGAATGGGCGGGCCTCGCTATCGAACAGGGGGCCATGGATACCGCCGAAGACCGATTGCTGGAAGCGATCGCAGACGCGCAAGCCCAGGGTTACAACTATGGATTAGCCCAGGCCTGGCTGAAACAGGCCTACCTATGGACGCTGAAGGGAGAGTGGGAACGGGCGCAATCGCGATACCGAGAGGCACTTGAAATCAGCCATCACCTCAAAGATAGCCACATGGAAGCGCAATCACTTCTAGGCATGGCCGCCAATTGCCAAGCAAGTGAAGATTTCGGTCCACACGAAAGACGTTTCAAGCAGGCTCTCTCCCATTACGCCCAAACGAATAATCAACGGGCCCGTGCGATGACAGAAATGGTGTACGCCGTCATGATGCCCTTGGGTCGGGAGGAAGAACGAGAACTGCTCTTACACCAATCCCAAGTCACGTATCGGAAACTGGCAGACGTCAAAGGACTCGCCATGGTGGACTTCGCCAGGGGTTATCAAGCACTCCAACAAAATAATCCCGCGCTAGCCTCGGGATTTCTGGCTTGTGCCGTCGGCAACAATCCTTTAGGGCCAAGAAGTTTGCCTGAGCATGAAGCCCAGAGACTTTGGGCTTGGTCCATAGCCTGTTCAGGTGTACAACTCGGCAAATCGCAATATATCACCAAGGGGGCCGAGTTACTCGAGGCAGTCGCCCAAACGTACCGTCATATCGAATTCAAAATTGGCGTGGCGACTTGTGAATTCCTCCTGGGTCGCCTGTTTACTGAAACGGGTGACTATGATCGAGCTCAATCATCCTTATCTCGTTCGCGATTGGCGTTCGAACGAACCGGCATGACGAGGGTCATGGCCTACATCGATTTGCAACTCGGTGACCTTCAAATGCGGCAGCATGCGTGGGCTGAAGCGTTCGCCCACCTGGAGCGCGCCAACTTGTTTTTCGACTTTAAAGACGGGCTCACCTTGGAGCGGATGGCCAGGTGTCAATACGAGCTTGGCGATCTACAAAGAGCGCTTGATTTGCAGTCAAAAGCGGTATCCACACCGGCCCGGTTCGATTGGAAACCTTGCGAAAGCCGGGAAGCCCATTATCGAGCTGCCTTGCGTGGCGAGCCCGTTCACCCGCTCGGCGATGAACCCTCTTTTCTTGCCACACGTTGATTTCATAAGAATTTCATTAAGATTTGGCCGCCCTTTCACAACTCCATGGAACAGTCTTCGTTGGTGGATGCAGTTACGAAGGAGGTAACCATGAAAAGTCTTTTGTTCCTTTGTTTGTCTTCTGCACTGTTTGCTGGGACTAGCTCGTATCGCATCTCCATGTCTGAGGACTTGCGCATCAAACCGGACCCCACGCAACCCCATACGCTTTGGGTAGGACCCGCAGTAAATGTGGACGTGGACAAGGAAGGCAATATCTATGTCGCAGACCCCAAAGAAAATCGTATTGTCATGTTCGACCGAAATGGTGCATTCCAACGCCAGATCGGAGGCACCGGACAGGGGCCCGGTGAATTCCAATTCCTTTCGTCGATTCAGATTCTCGAGGACGGTAGTGCCATCGCCTTCGAAAACCAACAGGCCACCAACATCTTCACCTACTTCAATCACGGATTCGAGTACCAGGATCGAAAAGAACGCAACGATTTGAGTCTTATGATCCAGGGCGTCAGCTTCTCGCCAGACGGCAGCAAAATGGGGGGGTTGGCAGTGGCTCTTGATACCGCCACGGGTCAGCTTGTGACCAAGTCTTTTGTCGCTGATAGCGCATTCAACGTGCTTCACTCCTGGGACCACGACGCATCACCCTCCTTTGATCCAAGCAAGATCAGCGATCGCGCATACTGGATCGAATATTTGGCCGGCAGATTCCGAATCACGGGAAAAGGGCTCATAGGCTTTGTGACTTTTGACGGAGCCGGGAACGTGTATACGGCTCACGGAAGTGAGTACGTCATCAAGCGATGGGATAAGGACCTAAAGCGTTACACGTCCTTTGGGCGCAAATTCGAGCCTCGGCCTCGATCAAAAGCCGAGATCGAAGCACTCGTTGCTCCTGCTCATGAAGCGATTGTGGCTGCATTACCGGCCCAATTACAAAACATGGTCAATGCTCAGGTTGTGGCCTCAGCCATCGAAAAGGCCGAAATACCTCCTATCCATAATCCCATCAACGGAATTCGAGCTACCGACAACGGGATGCTGACGGTCGTCCACGAACTCAGCTTCCTGAAGAACACCACACTCATTGACTTCTTTGATCAAAACGGTCACTACATGGGCGCCTACGAGCACCCAAGCTCTGGAGCTGGCACTTCCATGATCATCAAGGGCGGCTATGCCTATGTCATCGAAGCCAATGCCAATGACGACCGTGAACTGGTTCGCTACAAGATCCAATTCATCCCAGAGTCTTGAGCAGAGGAACGAGCCGGCGCAAGCCGGCTCAATTCACTGTTTTTCTGCCGGGAAATACCAGACACTTTGAATCAAACCATCTTTGAAGTGGTAGACCGATAACGCTGATTGGGTTCTCTTAGCCCCCTCGCGTACCCAACTCACCTTTTCCAAAGCTGTGACGTAGGATCCATAGTCACAAACTTGGCTCAATTCGGATCGGACCTGTCCATAACCCTCAAAATACGCGATCATGCTCGCTTCCAGCTGTTCGCGACCTTGTGCTTCAACGGCAAGCACAGCCCCATCCACATGACACCAAACGATGTCCGGATGCACTTGAGCCATCATCCCAACGATGTCTTGGCGGTTAAAGGCATCTACCAGCAACTGCACGCGGTCTGGACCCTGCACCATCAAGCCAAACAAAGCCATGATCATTTGAGTGTCTTTACACCAATCCGGGAAGCACGATCGCCGTCATGGTAGATGGTATGCCAGGCAGGCGTGAAGTCCGATTGAACGGCCTGGTTGATGTTTTCGACGTAGGTTTGCGGGTTTCGGTCAAAGAGCGGGAACCAACTGCTTTGAATGTGAACCATGATACGGTGTCCTTCTTTGAAGGTGTGAAAGATATCGAGCAATTCGAAGGCCACGCGAGTCGGTTGGTTGGGTGTAAGTGCCTCGGGATGTTCATATCCGTTGCGGTACCGGGCCCTGAAGATTTCTCCTCGAACCATTTGCTGCAAACCGCCCCGCTCCCAATCTTCTGAGGTTGGATCCACCCCTTCCAGCATGTCCGGATACACATCAATAATTTTGACCACAAAATCAGCATCACTTTTGTCGGTCGAAACAAACAATTCCACCTGCATGGGCCCCGCAATCGTGAGGGACTCACTGAGAATGTCAGACTCGTAGACCAGCACATCAGGTCGTTGCGAGGCGAACCGCTGGTCTTCCGTCATGTAAGTCGCTTCCCACCGTGTACTCAGTTTCTTGGTGTACGGCACCGGTTTTGCCGGATCACTCAGGTAGGTGCGCTTTTGGGTGGCGGCACCTTCGGGCGGCGAGAACCCCAAGCCACCGTCGCCTTGCAGATACATATAACCCTGAGTCACTTTGTCTGGCGGCCATTTATCAAAGGCGTGCCACCGGTTGACGCCTGTCTCGAACACCCATGCCTCTGGCACAGAAGGAGCGTCTGTTCCGCGCAAATGGTGTTCGAACCATTGAAATTCCATGGCTTCAAACTGAGGGCTGGTGGGTTCTCCAAATCGTGCATCGCCCAAAGCAGCACCATCGCCACGATGCCATCCTCCATGCCGCCAGGGGCCCATCACCAACGTATTCACGATGTTTGAGTTGTTCTTTTCAACCTGTGCGTAGGTCTTCAATGGACCATAGAGATCTTCCGCGTCAAACCAGCCACCCACAATCAATACCGCACTGGAGATGTTCTTGAGATGCGGCAGGATGTTGCGGCTCTGCCAGAATGAGTCGTAGTTGGGGTGCGCCATTAATTGGTTCCAAAAATCAATTTCGCCCTTGAAGTGATCGTTATTGGCGTTTTGATTCGGCCCCAGTTCCAAGAAGAAGTCATAGCCATCGGGTGTGCCGAAATCGAATCGAGGCGGCCATTCGGTGGTCAGTTCGGGTCGTTTCACCCCAAATGAAGCAAAAAAGCCAAAAGACAGGTTCAGAGTCAGCGCACCGTGATGATGCATATCGTCCCAGAACCAGTCCGCAATGCATGCCTGAGGGGATACAGCCTTGAGCGCGGGGTGGCTGTCAATCATCCCGGCGGAGGCATAAAAACCAGGATACGAGATCCCCCACATGCCTACGTGTCCATTGTCTTGATCCAGGTGGTCCACCAACCATTGGATCGTGTCATAGGTGTCGCTACTCTCGTCCACGTCGCGTTCATTGACCTTTTGATCCAAGTGCGGACGCATATTCACAAATTGACCTTCAGACATGAATCGCCCGCGTACATCCTGAAAGACAAAGATATATCCGGCCTTCTCGTAGGCTTCGCTAGGACCTAACCGATCCTTCAATTCCTCGCCATAGGGCGCCACGCGATAAGGCGTGCGAACCATAAGGATGGGCACCTGTTTTGTTGTGTCCTTTGGCGTGTAAATGGACGTAAACAGACGGACACCGTCTCGCATAGGAATGCGGACTTCTCGTTTATCGTAATTGTCAGATATGTAGTTGGCACGTGCGTCGGCAGTCTCCTGCGCATACACTGCCATACATGCAACCCAAATCAAGACAGCACCCAAGGCACACCTCCGAACTGTCATTAAAGCGCAAATCGTTTCAAGGGACTCACAAAAAACTCCATTTGCGTGTAGGAGGGTGTAGATTTAAGGAACAAGCCATGAAAGGACGGCACAGATGGACAGAATGAAATCCATTGACCAGTACATCGAAGAAACAGGCGATTGGCGAGTAACCCTGCAGAAAATTCGGCGATTGGCCCTTTCCACAGGCATGGAGGAAACCATGAAGTGGGGCCGCCCTGTTTACACTCACCAGAAAAAGAATATCGTCGGTATGGCCGCATTCAAACAGCACGCCGGAGTGTGGTTCTTTCAGGGCGCATTGCTCGACGACCCCGAGAAACGGCTGGTGAATGCTCAAGAAGGCAAAACACAAGCCATGCGCCAATGGCGAATAACAGACCCCAACGACGTGGATGAAGGAACCTTGCTGAACTACATGAAGGAAGCCATGCGCCTCCAAGAAAAAGGACGAAGGGTCGCCACCAAAGCAAAGAGACAAGAGGTCCCGCCCGAGCTCTTGACGGCACTAGCTGAGTCGCCTGAGCTGGAAACGGCCTTCAAAAATTTGAGACCAGGTCAACAACGTGAGTATTCAGAATATATTGAGACCGCAAAACGCGCAGAAACGAAGTCCAATCGCATCGACCGTATTACACCCATGATCATGGCGGGTGTCGGACTCAATGATAAGTATCGTTAGCGGGAATTCGACAAAAACGATGATGCAACACACAATTCGTCCAAAATGTGTCTGCACTGGATGACTCCTATGCTAGGGTGCTCCTAATATGACTCCGGAAGCTCAAAGACTTATCAGTGCTCACGAAATCGATACCGAGCATTTCCATCTGGAAACGGTCCTGGCAGGCCTGTGCTACGCCAACATCTTCAATTTTCCTGTGCGTGTGAACGAGCTCAAGTCTTATCTGCCCTTGGAACGTCTGACCACCGATCAAATTCAACAGGTGCTTGACTTGTTAGTGATGCAGAAACGTGCCTACGTTCAAGATGGTTTTTACTCGTTGCATCAGTGTCCCGAGCTGGTCGCTCAACGCAAGTCGCGAGAAAACACGTCCGCCAGCAAATGGGTATCGGCTGTACCCGCATTGCAAAAGCTGTTGGCATTTGGCTTCATCAGGGCAGCGGTATTGACGGGCAGTGTGGCTGCCAATAACGCACACAAAAGTGCCGATATCGACCTTCTTTTGGTCATGGATCACCGCCGCATGTGGCTGGGGTTTGCGGTCATCAGGCTCTGGGCTCGCATGCAAAAACAGTGTCACCCTTGTCCAAACTACGTTATTGGCGATAACCAAATGAAACTGTTATACCCAGGCTACTTCACCGCCGTGGAGTTCGCCTTGGCCAAACCCATCAAATCCGTGGAAAGGATCCATGAGATCCAAACCCATAACGCATGGCTGCGCCAGTGGACCCCCTCTGCTCGCTCACTTTGGGACAAAGCGGAGTCCCTGCCGCAAGACCGTCGCTGGTACCATCGACTGATCGATTGGGTGGTGGATTCACCTGTCGGTGCCCTACTCAACAGACTCGAATTCAAACGTATTTCGTGGAGAACACGTGGGCTTTACCAGCCGAACCCATACATCTTCAAACCACACTCACCCCATCGGTCCATTCACATTCACCAAGCCCTGTTCGAACAGTTATCGTCTTTAGGCATCGACGATTCAGATTTGGGCAAACACCTCAATCAATCACTCAGCTTTCTCGTGGCAGAGGCCGAGCGCTGGGATTCCGTACAAGGATCAGACCGCCAAGCCCACTCAAAACGCCATTGGCAATAACGCGATTTGATGCGTCTTAGTACCCGATGCAAAGTTGTTTGCGACTTTGCTGCTGACAAGCTGGCTTGCATCCAGTCTGAAGCCCAACGATAAGTTGCTGCGGACCTCTGTCCTTGAATTTTCATCGATCGTTCATTGCCATCAAGAAAAGGGGCCGCTTCGATATCGCCTTTGGAAGCCAGTGACTCGAAGTAGGGTGTACCTTTGATGGGGTAGGCAACCGTGGTTAATGCCTGATCGGGTTTGCACTGTGTCACCATATCCACGGTATCCCGTACGTCACGAACGCCCTCGTCGCCAAACCCCCACATGAGAAACATACCGGTTTCAATCCCAGAATGGCGTAAGGCACTTACCGATGCCTTTACCTGTTCGCGGGTGACCCCTCTTTTCATCTCATTCAAAAGACGTTGCGACCCACTTTCGGCACCCACCCACACCTTACGACAACCTAATCCAACGAGGTCCTGAATGGTTTCATCGGACAAACGGTCCGCTCTGGAAATGCATTCAAAGGGTTTGATCAGATGGGGCCGCGTGGCTAGCGCTTGGTATAGGGCATGGTTCCATTTGGGTTGAATGGTGAATACATCGTCGGCAAACCAGTAATGATCGAACTGGTAGTTTGCGTGGAGCCATTCCATTTCCGCAATGACGTCCTCCACCGGTCTCTTTCGCAGGCTGTACCCAAACACGTGGTGGGCACACCAGGTACATTGATAGGGACATCCGCGACTGGTGATCAGGCTAATCGGTCGAATACCGTGATGGAGTTGCCAGCAGTCGAGATAGAGGTTGAGCTCAATCGCCGCGCGATCGGGCATGGGAAAATTGGCCAAGTCGGTAGTGGGTTTGGGGGCCGGCCGGCTGATCACCGCTTTCGTTTCCGGATCAGAAAAGACGATGCCCTCGGTCTCAGCCAATTGAGACCAATCTCCAAACCCCTCCATAATTCGCCGGAGCACCAACTCACCTTCGCCGATGACGGCCACATCCAGTCCAGCCTGGACGTATTGTTCCGCGTAATGGCGGACATCCGGTCCACCAACCACTAGAAACGCGCCTGATGGACAGCATGCAACCAGTTCAAGCACATGATGACGGGTGATCATGTTGGCATAGAAACCAATCATGTCCGGCTTCCAAGACGCAACAAGTTCGCTGAAGTCCACAGGGGTTTGAAACGTCCCATCAAAAACCCGAACATCCCAATCACAATGCTCTTTCACGTAAGCGCTCAAGTAGAGCAAGCCCAGAGGGGGATACGGCCGCATGACTGCTCGCTCCGAGATGTCCAGCTCCAGAAAGTAGGGATGTACCAGCAACAGTTTCATCGAAAGGACACCCCATCCACGCCAAATCGGCGAAGTTGATGACGGGCCTCCAGATAGCGAACCCAGGTCTTGACACGTTCAAGCGGCTGCTTCTTCTGCAACAGATTGAAGCACTCATGGAAATAGTAAAACAGCGCCGGGTAAAAGTGTTTCGGGTAGGTGGCCTTGTGGAGCGGCATCATGTAGTTGGAATGGTCCCAATGATCATGTTCCTCCAGTTCATGGGCAACTTTCTCGTGGAACGGCGTTCCGGGTAAGGGATAAGAGACGCTAATGCCAATTTGATCGGGTCGCGCCTTTTCCACCATCTCCCAGGTAGCCTGGATATCTGAGGCTTCTTCTCCGGGATAACCAAACTGCAGAAAGAAGCCCACCCGAATGCCTGCCTCGCGCAGGAGCACACAAGCTGATATGGATTGGTCGACCTTCAGATCCTTTTGCATGGCGTCAAGAATACGCTGGGAGCCCGACTCCACGCCCATCCAGACCTCGGCACAACCCGAGCGTCCCAACTCGCGCACCAGGGTAGGCGACATCATGTCTGCTCGCGCCTGGATCTTGTAGGGCACGTGCATATTCAACTCGGCGCAGGCATCCGCGTAGTTGGCAACCCAACCCGGTTTCAAGCCGAAAATGTCATCAGTAAACCAAATGTGTTGGGCCCCATATTGAGAAACCAAAAACGCAATTTCACGTGCGCAATCCTCAGCCGAACGCACATCGTATCGCCGGCCATGGATCGGTTTCGCACACCAGTTACACTGATAAGGGCAACCTCGTGTGGTGGTCATATTCAGCGAAAAAGGCTTGTTTTGCTCGAGCCATCGCCTGCGATAGGGCGTCATGTCCACCAGGTCCCATGCGGCACGGGGAAAGCGGCTCAAATCACGTTCGCCCCGCTTCTTCTGCATCCGATCCGTATTTCCCGAAATCACCACGCCTGGAAGCACAGGCGTTGCTTGACCCTGGCTCCAGGCACCCAGAATCTCCAACATATGGAATTCGGCTTCTCCGGTCACTACACAATTGGCTCCCGCTTCAAGATAACAAGTGGGATCATCGGATGCATCAGATCCCGCTACCATGACTTTGGCGCCTTTCGCAGCCACGCAAATCATGGCATGGGCGGCATTGCGCATGCGCGCCAGGCACATCTTGGACAACCAATGGAAGTTATCGTCAAATACCACAACAGCTTGCGGCAATTCCCGTGCCACAACTTCCGCGAAAGATGGGGCCGGTCCCTGCTCAAAGGTGCTGTCATAAAGCGCCACATCGTGCCCGGCATCTCGAGCCATGGCTGCGGCGATCAGGGTCCCCAGCGGCGGATAAATATCACCTGATTGTTCCTGTTTCTCGTCGAAAGCCAGGAAAAATGAATGCGTGAAAAGAACCTTCAAGTTGTCTTCTTGGGCCTGAGCTCAAAGGCAACCCAAAACAACGACAGCATCAGTCCAACCACAAAGGCAAAGATGGTTTTGAATAGGGTACCCCTTGGTTCGCGCACCACCAACGGATCCGGATTGGCTGGCGAAAACAGGTGAGAAAGGACTTGCACATACTGCCAGTCGGATTCGATCTGCGTTCGGAGGTCATCATCGTCAGGCCGGTCTCCATAGAACGACTGCACGTCTGCCAATCCGCCATTCCTTGATAACAGATCATCCACCATGGTTATGGCTGCTTGTCTATGTGCGATCAGTTTCTGATAGAGACCCATCAATTTGAGTCGATGTTCTGAATCCAGTTCTCCTCGAACCGAGTCGGCAGCGTGGAGTTGTTGTTGATAGGTAACCGGTAACTTGGAACGATCTAACTGCGCGATATCCAGGACCACATCATTGCCAATTTCCTTCGGCTTCACTTGAGCCAGACCCGCCGCCGTATTGCGTTCCTTTTCAATCAGCCATGTGGACTGGGGCTCAGTTAGATTGAGCGCCACCAACTCGTTCCGAAGTCCCTGGTTGCGGCTTTCAAGATAATCGCGATAAAGATACAGCACCTGCTGTTGCTCTACATTGTGTCGTAACGCCGCAATGCAAGCACCGGCTTCGTTTTCTGCCATGCCCGCAACGCGCACTTCAATCAAGTCGGCCTTGAGTCCCTCGAGTTTTTCCAGATTCTCGGCCCATGATCGATCGAGGGTAATGCGTAGGTTTGTTTTCTTGCGATAGTCAATATAGTCAGGCTTCACAGACACATCGAAACGCGAACGCATGGACTCTTCGCTGTGGGGACCTTTGAGCCATTCCGCCATTTCAGAGGCCTGTCGTTGTTCCGATTGATCCTGTAGCCTGCGTTTGTTGCTTTGGCTGTAGAAGCGACCCAAAAAAGTCTCCAGTGCAGCCGCATCGAAAGGCAGAACCTGAGGCGATGTGCGATAAAAGAGTACAGCTCGAAAGGACGGCGTGCTGGAAAGTGACATCGCGGCCACAAGCACGGCTAGGGTCATAGGCACGGCGATCACTTTGTAGCGATTCGCCCAAATCGCGTGTATGAATTCCGGCATGGATCAGCTAGGCTCCTATCAACACAGGCATCTCAATATGCACGATGGTACAACAACGCAGGCATTAGTGAAGTTTCAATCATGGATGTGATGACCGGGATCACCATCTTAATCGTCACGGGACTGTTGATCAAACTGACCGATCACGAGTTTCGCCAACCCTATCACCCCTTGAAGCTGTACCTGGCCATTTGGGGACTTGGACTGGGCCTGGCTTCGCTACCACTTGTGGACTACACACCCATCACCTCGGCGGGTTGGATCGCAGCCAGCTTGGGAGCCATCGCATTTTCCGGTGGAATCTTAACCACTTCGTGGGGATGCCCAAGACAGCCCTCTGACTTGACCATTGACACCCAATTACTGAGCCGTATTCTCGTCTACAGCACCGTGGTTGGCTGTCTCGGTACCGTCCTACAGGCGATGTTCTTGGAACGATCGTTCGGGCTGGATGTGTACCTCACCGATCCCGTTGAAGCGCGACGTCTTCACACACATATCCCCATTTGGGGCTATTTGGATTTGGTCAATACCGTCAACGTGGCCGCAGTAGCCCTATATTGGCAAAAAACTGGTAGGCCGCGTCTGTTCATGTGGCTCACTTTGGCATCGGCCACTGCCTCGGCTTTGCTGACAACAGACAGAACCCGGTTCTTTTTGATGCTGATCTGGGCCGAACTCGTAGCCGGATCGCGTAATCCACGTCGACGTTATCTGCGAATCGGTATCGTGGCGGTCATCTTAATCGGTTACTTCTCCGTGATTGGGGATCATTACGAGCGCAGCTACCTGGAACGGTTTCAGCACATCATCCACTTACCCAAACCCTTGAAAATACTCGCCGATCCCTACATCTACTACACGTCTTCGTTTACGGCCATGGGCCAACTCGTCGATCAACCCTCGACAATGCTGATGGGCAAATCCTCGTTTGCCCCTATTGTTCACGTGGCAAGCGCTGTTTGGGACATTGAGCAGGCACCTTTGGTCGGGGAATTCACCTATGTCCCCATGGAAGTGAACACCTACACCTATCTCAGGCAGTTCTATGCCGATTTCGGGTGGCTGGGCATCGTACTGGGTCCCTATTTGTGCGGCCTTTTTTGTGGTTGGACCGAGGTCAAACGCCGAAACAATCCCACCGTCGGTTGGTCATTGCTCGCTGCTTTGATGGGTTATTGTTGTGTCATTAGCACCTTTGAAAACCTGTTTATTCAAGAGGCCATCTGGTTCTTGGCCGTGATATGCGCAGCGCTGGGATTCTATGAACAACGACGCTATTCACGAGAAAGCAGCATCGAATAGATCTTTTCGTAAGCTTGGCCTGCAGCCACAACGGTCAGTTGCTTCGTTTGGTCTTGGATCCTTGTCGTTATTTGCTTTACTTGCTGAGCGTCGCCTGATAGCTCGACGATGAGTTCCGCCAATCCCGCCACATCGCGGGGCTCACAGGTAGGTAACCACTCAGACCAATCCCGAAGCAGACCCACCCGTGTACCAGCAATGGGTATCCCCGCCGCACCTGCCTCCACAAACACGACGCCTTGCGACTCATGTCGCGACCCATGGAGCAGCAGATCCGCCCATTTGTAATGTTCAGGCATCCGATCCGGAAGCACCTCAGCCACCCAATCAACGAAGGGATGACTGGTGAGTTTCTGCACTACATCCCTTTCGACGGCGCCGCCCACAATACGCCATTCCAACGGTACAGTCTGAGAAACCTGCAACACGGCTTCCAACAAGGTCAAATAGTCTTTTACCCGGTTCACCGATCCCACCGACAACACACGCAGCGGTTGATGTGGGATACGAACAGGGCCTTCAAATTGCTGCCAAGGGATCCCATAGGAAACAACCGAGTTGCGGTCCATGGTTCCTACACAACCGAGGGTTCGTGCTTTTTGGTCTTGAGAGGGAAAAACGATCATGTCCGCATGGCGACACACCCACTTCAACAACCTACGCGACCACCATGTGAGTTGACCGCCATAGCCGATATCCGGCAAGCACGCGGGTTCAAAACCATTGAACGTCACCACACAGGGAATACCTAGAGAACGGGCGGCCCACACCGCTGCAGCACCTCCGGGATATCCCCAGATCCCGTGAATCAAGGACAAGGGCTGTTGGCGATGCATGCGTATCAAGCGCTGCTTCAACCCCCAAATCTGGGCGAATACATGACGCTGAGGCGCAACCCGTTCAACACCAGGCAATGATTCAGACGGATTCCCAAAACATACGCGATCCACTGAAAACCGCCGAGATAGGTGTTCAAACAGTGAAACGAGAGCAGGGACATATTGACCATCGCCCCTCTTGACCAGCCCACCATGTGCCACCCAAGCCACTCTTGCTTGCGCTATGGGCTGTACCTTCTCGTTCATGGCCCGATAGAATGGCACAATCTCAAGGATGGATCCAGCCATGACGCGTGCATTCGCTAATCAATACACTGCCGTGAGAACTCATGAAGGTCGTATCTATTCAGATGACGAGCTTCAAAAACTCCCAGATGTAGACCCCCGACACCCGCTGGTCCACGAATGGGCGTTAAGAAAAAAGACTGCCGAACGCATTGTTTCATATTCACAAACGATTGGCGCTCAGTCGGTGCTTGATGTGGGCTGCGGCAACGGATGGGCCAGTAAACTGATCGCCAAATCCGGTCTGTCTGTGACGGCAATCGATGTGAATCAACCTGAACTGGAACAGGCCAAAAGGGTCTTCGCCGACTCACGAAACCTTCAGTTCATGCTGATGGATCCTGCAAGGGGCGAACTGCCGACCGGTCCCTTTGATTTGGTCACGTTGATGAGCTCGATCCAATATTTCAGTGACCTCACTGGGCTTATCCACAGATTGCTCAGCTGTCTTCAGCATGAAGGCTGCATCCTGATCGCAGACACCCCCTTTTATTCGGTGGAAGAAGCCGATCAAGCGCGCAATCGCAGCCATGACTACTACACCGGCATCGGTTACCCCGAATTTGCGGACAACTACCATCACCATACCTGGCCTGAACTCCGACCTTTCAATCCCCAACTGATTTACGACCCCAGATCCTGGATCTGCCGGTTTCGGCGGCAGGTGTTGCGTCATGTTGTCGTTCCTTTTCCCATGATCGTAATCAAGCGTGGGCCCACGTGAAAATTGCCCACATATGTCACTTCAGGACGCCATCGCCCCAACCGCCCACCGTGCACGCACTGCTCAGCGAGCTCGCGCACTTGGGTCACGAGGTCATCGCCTTCTCGCGTTCCATGGGACCAAAACTGAAAAGCCCTTATGAGGTCGTCCAGGTTGAAGATCGATTCCCTGACGCAATCCGAATGCGCCAGATACCGAAGTCACTGCACCGATCCGTGCTCGAATCACAACCCGACGTCATTTGGATGCAGTCGCTCAACTATCCCCGTGCCCTGGCCCACCTGGCCCGAGATCACGGACGTTTATTCGCCCAACATCACGGCGAACGGCCGTTGCGCGGCATGGGCCGCTGGATTCAGAAGCTGGCATTTAATCGCGCTGCCGGTTTCCTCTTTTGCGGCGCGCAGAATGGGGCTGAGTGGATGGAAGCCCATCTCGTGACCCGATCCCAAATTCACGAAGTCCATGAGGGAAGCACGCTTTTCCAACTGGTGGCTCCCGAGCAAAAAGAACACAAAACCATTGCCTGGATAGGACATCTCAACCCGAACAAGGATCCCTTGTTCGTGCTCAATGGACTGGAGCCATTCCTGACGGAAGATCCTCGACTCAGACTGGTCATGGCCTTCGGACAGGCACCCTTGATGCCGAAGGTTCAAGAGTGGATATCCCATCATCCCAACATTGCCAAGCAGATCGATTTGTTGGGCTCCATACCGCCTGACCATGTGGAGCAGTTTCTCAATCGCGCACGGTATTTCGTGAGCGCCAGCCATCGCGAATCTACAGGCTATGCCCTGTGTGAAGCCATCGCGTGCGGTGCCACCCCGATCGTAACCGATATCCCTTCTCATCGGTATCTCGTTCAGGAATGTGGCTTCCTCTACAAACCAGGCGACATAGACATGTTTCGCGATGCCCTCTCCTGCGCTTTGAACCAGCCAATTCAGCCACCATTGCTACGGCAGCATTTCGAGGCGCACCTCAGTTACCCAGCTATTGCCAAGCGACTTTCCGACATTTTCGCCAACGCCTAATTCGGGTTTTTCAGCACAAGCACCAAGTGGTCACCACCAAACCAACACACCCGCGACACAAGTCGATCGAGTGGTCGTATCAAGGCGTTCCAGAACCGAGCCATTAAGAATCGTTCACTCTGCGCAGGTGTCGATAACAGTGGTCCCAAAGACCTGCTGTCGATGACCTGCCAGGAGGGCGCAAAAGATGATCGGCTCACATAAGAAAACAGCCATCCGTCTGATGTGACCGCTTCTCGATGGTGCAGGCGTCGCCAAAGGGCCGACCAATCGCCGCTCAATAACTGACTGAAAGCAGACATCAGGTGAAGAGGCGGCATCACCACGACGATCAACACACCGCCAGGATTCAAATGTTGGCGCATTTGCTGATGAACATCCAAATCCGAGGGAAGTGCATTCCAGACGCCAAAATTGGCCAGAATCACGTCGTAGGGGCCTTCCAATTCATCCAAAGAACCAAGTCTGACATTGATCTTGCAGTCCACAGGTAGCTTGGACTTGGCCACGTCCACCATTTGCGGCGAAATGTCATACGCATCGACGCTCAGGCCTCGATCCAGCCAGAAAGGAAAATCGGATCCCGGCCCACAGCCAAAATCCAATACCGACGCATCGGGTGAGAGCCATGGATCGATCATCTTGTAGATTGCGTCGCGGAAGCGCCTCACCTGAGGATTCTCATTGAAGCGATCGTACGATTGCGACAATCGATCAAATACAGAGGCTGCCTGTGCGCAATCTGACTGGGTCATGGGCCATTCTAGCTCAGCCACACATACCTTGACCTGAAAATCCGCTCGACGGAAGATAGGCCCATGAACACCCTCACACGCCGAATAGTTCTCGTGTTTCTTGCGGCCACGATCACCGTCAGTAACCGAGAAGCCATGCGATTGAGTGAGCGCTCCAACGTGGATCTGGTGGCCGACATGCAATTCGAGATCGACGGCGTGCTCAATCACCATTTCGGCGGACCCTACGGCTACCGAGTTCTGGTCCCATACAGCGTCCACGCCCTTTCGACATGGAGCGGCATCACACCCACACACGTTGACTGGATACTTCAGTTCCTCTGGGTTCTGATCGCACTTGAACTGATGTGGGCCGTCAGTGGGCGCAACCACCTGATTGTGGCTTTACTGGCGTTTTATTTGGTGGTCTGCCAGAGCTACATTCCCGGTCCTTCCATAGCCGAAACACAAGACGTCATCAACTTAGCCGTGTTCTTGGGATTCATCCACAGCCACCGGAAACAACATACCCTCGCAGCAATGCTGTGGATGGCCCTGGGACTATTGAATAAGGAAACGCCTTTTGCGCTATTCATCTACCTGGGTTATTGGCTGTTTGTCGTCGGAGACCGCTACGCCCGCAGGATTTCACTTCCCCTCATTGCTATTGCCATCGTCACGTTTGTCGCGCTTCACTTGGCGATTCCATCTAGCTCGGGCTCGTGGTTTCAGTTCAAGCTACTCCACACCAATTTTTGGGGTCCTTATGCACTGAAAAACAACCTTTACGCGCTGTTGTTACTAGCACCCTTGATCGGTTCCGCCGTTAAGTCACAGTTGATCAAGCCGAGCAGTTTCAACCGATCCATTCTTGCGACGGTCGGGTTTCTCATCGCCGTTCACTATGTCTTTGGGGTCGTACGCGAGCTTCGGCTTTGGCTTCCCGTCATCGCCTTGTTGCTCATCGCCAGTGGCCCTTTCATGCGTCAACTCGCCAGTCCACCCGCAAAATCAGAACTAGAGTGAACATGACAGCCGTCATAATCTAGCGACAGAGCCGGATCCCATAATCGCCCTTGGAGACATCACTCACCGGAGGGCCTCATGACGGATCGGGTACAGCGTTCACTATCACGCATGTGGTTTGCCTTGGCCATTGGAAGCTTGGTACTGGCCGGCATACTGGCAGCACTTCTTGTCATCGCCAGGGTCCCACCGTTCCACGACTGGATTACGGATCCGCTTTTCTTCAAGCGGTGTCTGGTGGTTCACGTTGATTTATCGCTGTTCGTTTGGTTCAGCGCCTTCTTGATGTTTCTGTACTCGCGGCTGCCACGCGACCCACATTTTCTGGCTCAGGAAATAGCAGCCATCGCTTGCGCCATCACAGGCGTGATGATGATGGTCATCGCGGCTGGCATGCCGGCATCAACGCCCATCCTCTCCAATTACCTGCCCGTGATCGACCACCCTCTTTTCTTGGGTGGGCTCGTCGCGTTTGCAACGGGCATCGGTCTCCAAGTGCTACAGCCCAGACTGATACCCGATCAGTCTTCCACCGAGACCAGGCTCCCCGAGGTGGCGCAGTTGGGTCTGCGCGCTGCGGGCATCGCCATCTTATTTGCGGTCATCACGATTTGGGCAGCCTGGTGGCAGACCTCCCGGGCGCTGGGCCCATCAACCTATTTCGAACTCCTGTTTTGGGGTGGCGGACACGTCTTTCAGTTCGCAAACACGTGCGGCATGTTGGTGGCCTGGACCGCACTTACAGCGTTTGCGACGGGCAAGACGCCTTGCAGTCGGCGAACAGCGTTTGCGTTGTTTGCCTGGCTCTTATTGCCCGTGTTCGCTGCCCCCCTTCTCACCCTGGCAGGCACCGGGACCACGCTATACCGAACCGCATTCACAGCCATGATGCAGTGGGGTATTTTCCCTGTAGTGCTCGTGTTCCTGGCCCTGTGTTTCCGCCGTTTCTGGCAAACCCGTCACCAGCGAGATTCCACCTATCGCATCATCAGGTTGGGTTTCGCGTCCAGCGTCACTTTGACGCTCCTGGGTTTTGGGCTGGGTGCCATGATTCGCGGTTCCAACACCCTGGTTCCCGCCCATTACCACGCCAATATCGGCGCTGTGACCTGTGCCTATATGACGCTCACTTTCGCCATACTCGCCGAGCTGGGCTACCACATCAAATCAATACGGCTGTTGAACTGGTCGCGTTGGCAACCCGCCGCATTTGGTTTAGGGCAAGCTGTCTTTGCGGCGGGCTTTGGCCTGGCCGGTGCCTACGGCATGGGCCGCAAACTGTATGGATCTGAACAAGCCATTCATAGTACGGCGGCAAGCGTGGGTCTGGTGGTCATGGGGATTGGCGGTCTGATGGCCATTGTGGGCGGCATTGCCTACCTCACGGTCTCACTGCACGCAATGGCACATGCCGACCAAGACGACACCGCGCCCGTCGGCGAAAAACAAATTGCAACTATTTAAGGAGGTTTCATATGAGTCAAGATCCAAAGCACCCACTCCAGAAACTCCTAGACAACCCCTGGCTATTGCTCGCCCTTGGGATTCTAGTTCCTGTCCTTTCATACACGGTATGGGGCTGGATTGAGTTGGCCAATCTGGGCGCGGCGCAGTTGCCGTGACCGGTCGTCCTGGAGGAGCACTGAGATGAGTATTCACATACCCGAAAAAGACTGGTTTAAGGCCCCCACTGGCGGCGAACGCGTTTGGATCGCGCTTTCGTTGGTATGGTGCCTGATCATGTTCATCATGATGCCGGTCTGGCACTTTAAAGGAAAACAGAATAGTACAGGGGAAGCCTATCGCGTGGAACCTGCCCAATTCATGGCCCGCGTCCAACAGTCCATCCAAACCCAGTCCGTGGGCGAGGAAAACGGTGTGCCGATTGTTCAACCGCCGCCCGGAGGCGACGCCTACCTACTCGGTCAGATGTGGCGCTGGCAACCCATCCTGAAACTCAAAAAGGATCAAAGCTATCGTTTACACGTATCGTCCTTAGACCTGCAGCACGGATTCTCGTTGTTGCCGGTCAATATGAACTTCCATATTCTTCCGGGCTATGACCACGTGCTTACGATCACTCCCACGCAAACGGGCGAGTACCAGGTGATCTGTAACGAATTCTGCGGCATTGGGCACCACCTAATGACCGGCAAGATCATCGTGGAATAGGGGGAGATCATGAGTAATCACTTAGAAAATCAAGTCCGAACCTGTGACACCACCGGCCTGCCGGTCTGTCTCAATGCCCAAAAATTCATTCGCCTGCACGGTGTGTGCGCCGTCGTCTTTCTGCTGATCGGCGCCGTGGCAGCCATTCTGCTCGCGTTGACACGCTGGCCAGCCGTCCATTTGCTGAATGCCGAATGGTACTACCGCGTGTTGACCCTTCATGGCCTGAACATGCTGATCTTCTGGATCCTGTTCATTGAAGTGGCGATTCTGTACTTCGCCGCGACGACCCTATTGAACTCGAGACTCTTCTCGAAGGGCGTGGCCTGGGCCGCATTCCTGATGATGATCGTCGGGGCCATCATGGTAGACACCGTCGTCTTCCAAGGCAAGGCCGACGTGTTGATGACGTCCTACACGCCATTGAAAGCCGATCCCATGTTCTACCTCGGCATCATCCTCGTGGCCGTGGGCACACTCACCGGCGTGTTCAACTTCTTCGCCACGGTCTATATCGCCAAACGCGACAAGACCTATGAAGGATCCGTGCCGTTGGTAGTGTTCGGCGCCATTGCAGCCGCCGTCATTGCCGTGGTCACCCTGCTCCACGGAGCTGTGGTTATGATTCCTACCTGGTTCTGGTCCATGGGCTGGGCGGAAGCGCCCGATCCCGGCTGGTACCGACTCGTGTGGTGGGGACTGGGTCACCAGTCACAGCAGGTGAACGTGTGCGCCATGGTCTCAGTCTGGTATCTGCTGGCGACACTCACCACCGGCGCCAAACCACTGAACCAGGCCGTATGCCGCACAGCCTTCGTGCTCTACATCCTATTCATTAACCTGGCTTCGGCCCACCACCTGCTGGTGGATCCAGGTGTCGGTGCCAGTTGGAAGATCTGGAACACGTCATACGCCATGTACTTGGCCGTATTGGCTTCCATGATCCATGGCTTCACCGTACCCGCTTCTGTTGAGGTGGCCCAACGCGCCCGAGGATACGTTCGCGGCCTGTTCAGTTGGCTCACCAACGCACCCTGGAAGAACCCCGGGTTTTCGGCCTTCTTCCTGTCGTTGATCATCTTCGGGTTTATCGGCGGCATCACCGGTGTGACCTTGGGTACGCAACAAATCAATATCCTGGCGCACAACACGCTGCGCATTCCGGGTCACTTCCACGCGACGGTGGTTGGTGGCACCACGTTGGCCTTCATGGGCCTGATCTATTACGTGGTTCCGTTGATCTTCCAAAAGGAGTTCTATGCCCGGTCTGTGGCTACGATTCAGCCCTACATCTTCGCAGCCGGCATCACGCTGATGTCGATTGGGATGTCGTTCGCCGGATCCGCCGGTGTGCCACGCAGGCACTGGGACGTGGAGTTCGCCGGCGCTAACTTGGCTGCGGGCTTCGATTCCGGCACGCATCTATGGTTGGGCATCATGGGCATGGGCGGTGTGTTGGCCTTTGTCGGCCTGCTCACCTTCATCCTGCTGACCGTAGCTGCCGTGTTCTTCGGCAAATCCAACAAGGGTCGCGCCATGACCCCATGGGCCACGCCCAAGTCGTTGGTCACCGAAGGCGACGCGGAAGCAGCCCATGACGAGCGTTCACCTGGAACCATGGTTCTGGTGATCGTCTTGTTAGCGGCGTTCGTGGTCTACTACTTTGCAAACTGGCTCGCACTGACCGACGTCTGGCACGTGCGCTAAGCCACTAAGATTGAGGGGGAACCTTGAGACAACCCAACCGATCCGTCTACGATGTTCTCCAATACTGGTTGGCGTCTTGGCGGTTCCCCCTCTTTACCATCTGTTTCCTACTCTTCTACACACTTACCCAACTGGCTGTTCTGCTGATCCCCATCCAGGAAGCTTCTTTTCTCAGCCAGTTTGCCGACGAGTTCAAGACCTGGTGTTTTGGCTACGATCCGGCCACCCATACCTACGAACCCGCCTATCTGGTCATGATGATCACCAACCCCTTGATGATCATGCTGTTGGTGACCGGCATCTGGTGGGTTCCGCTGCGAGGCATCTGGCAGCGCCGCCAGGCCATCTGGCGCACCGCAAGTTTCGCTGCTGGGATGTCGATTGTCATGATCAGTGGGATGACCGTGCTGGTCACAGGTGCTGCCAAAGACGCACCGACAGAACTTCCGTTCCCCGCAGAATCGCTGCGCACCGAATTCCGAGCACAACCGATTGAATTGATCGACCATACCGGAGCACCCTTCAGCCTCCAGCAGGCCGAAGGAAATGTGGTTTTGATCACGGCCGTGTATGCCACCTGCGGCTACACCTGTCCCATGATCATGGCGCAGACGAAACGCGCCGTGGCTGCCCTAACCGACACAGAGCGCCGTGAATTGCGCGTGTTGGGCATCACCCTGGACCCCAAGACAGATACTGTCAAGGTGTTATCCAGCATGGCACAGGCTCAGGAGATCACCCCTCCCATCTATCACCTGCTTACCGGGGATCCCGATCGGGTGGAACACACCCTAGACCTGTACGGCTTTTCAAGGACACGAAACCCAGAAACGGGCGTCATCGACCACGCTAATCTCTTTATTCTCGTTGACCGAAAAGGACGCGTCGCCTACCGTTTCACGTTGGGCGATCGCCAGGAGGAGTGGCTGATCAAAGCCCTGAAGTTGTTAATATCGGAACGAGAAAACGATGGATCAAACCAAGCCAGCTCATAGACTGATCACCAGCGACAAGCCTGCAGAGGCAGGTGTGTTCCGTCCCATCGACCGTTGGTTCAAACGGGTCAACGAGTTGGCGGGCCGCGGCTTGCCGGACCACATGAATCCGCTGGCCCAGACCGGGGCGATCGCCAATATGCTCTTTATCATTGCTGTGGTCTCAGGTGTTTTGCTGTTGATTTGGTACCGCCCAAGCGTGCACCGCGCCTATGAATCCGTGCTGGCCATGGCGCCTTGGACCGCCGGACTGATGCGCTCCATCCATCGCTACAGCTCGGATGCCTGCATGTTCTTCGTGTTTGTGCATGCGCTCTACCTGTTCTTCGCAGGCAGGTTCCGTGGCCCCCGTTGGTTGGCTTGGACCACCGGCATCCTGCTCTGGACCTTGCTCGAGATGATCGGCTGGACGGGTTACTGGTTGGTGTGGGATGCGCGCGGTCAAGTGATCGCATCCAGCAGCGCCAGGGTGCTGGATCTGATCCCTGTGTTTGCAGATCCGCTTTCGCGTTCTTTCCTCACCAATGGCAGCATCAATTCACTTTTCTTCTTCGTCATCTTCTTCTTTCATATGGTGGTGCCTCTGGCTATGGCGGCCGGGATCTACATCCACATCGCGCGGATTAGTCGACCGCAGTACCTGACCAGTAAACCGATCACTTGGGCTTTGTTGATTGGGCTTGTGGTGATTTCGCTTTTGGTGCCCGCCGATACCGCCCAGGCCGCAGATATGCTCACCCGACCCGATCATTTGGTGATGGATGCCTGGTACCTGGCTCCGCTTTGGCTCTTGGAACGGACGACAGGCGGACTTTTCCTGGCTCTATTCCTCTTGGCTGGCGCATTCCTTTACGCGCTGCCCTTTTGGCGACGCACCAAGCCTGCGGTCGCCGAGGTGGTGGTGGGCCGTTGTAATGCCTGCACCAAGTGTTATCAGGACTGCCCTTACTCGGCGATAACCATGGTGCCGCGCACCGATGGAAAGGCGTATCCATCGCAGTCGTTTGTGGACCCCAGCCGATGTGTCAGTTGTGGCATCTGTGCCGGTTCGTGCGATTCGGCCGGGATAGGCGTTCCTTTCATGGACGTGCTTTCCACGCGGCGCAACCTGGAGGCTGTGGTGGCCAGCCACGCCGAACCGCCACACGTGCTCTTTGTCTGCAAGGAATCACTCAGCTTGAAAATCAACCACGAAGGCGCGTGTTCTGACCTGCCCGGTTATGTGGTGCAGGAAGTTCCCTGCCTGGGCTGGATCCACCCATTGACGGTGGAGCGATTGGTGAAGCGGGGCGTTCCGGGCGTGATGCTGGCCGGTTGCGGCTTGGGGACCTGTCCCCATCGAGAAGGAGGTCGCTGGACCAAGGACCGTTTTGAAGGCACCAGGGAACCGGCCCTGCGTACCGATGTGGTGCCGGCCAACGCTGTTCGGTTGGTTCAACGCGACGCCCTCAACCTGAACCAACTGAAGAAGGAAACGCAAGCGTTTCGCACAGGCGAATCGATTGTACTGAAATCGAATTCTGGTTGGCGGACGTTGGCGGTGTTGTTGATCGCCATCACGGCAGCGGCAATTGTGTTGCCGACCAAAGTCCCCTGGTGGGCTCCCCACGCCGTAACGCCTGAGCTGATCGTCTCTTTCAAACACGCCGGTGAAGTGGCTCAGATCACACGCACGGCTGAGGAGTTGGAGGCATTGCCGCCCCACATGCGTGCCCCGGTGGTGAGTGGCCGCGACCGCGCTGCGGTTAGGCTACGTGTCACGGTGGATGGCACAGTCCTACACGAGGAAGCCTACGAACCGGGCGGCATCATGGGCGACGGCAACAGCATCGCAGTCGAGCGCTTCCCGCTCCAACCGGGGAGCCACCACGTGATCGTCGAGATCGACGACCGAAAAGAGCCCGAAGGCGATTGGGCCTATAAAACCGAAGACACGGTCGCCCTGGAACCCTACAAAAACTGCGTCGTCCTCTTCGACAAGATCCAACACTTCACCTGGCATCAACCCTCCGCCGAGCCTCCCTCCAACAACGAACAACCCCCCATACACCCAAATGAAAACGAATAAGGACTGCCTGGGACCGCGGACTTGTAGTCCGCATAAACCGTGTTGGATGCGCCTTTTTGCCAGTATTTGGGAGACGTTTTGAAAGGGCGGTCATTTCTTGTATTGCAGCTTATGTGACCACCGTTTCACATTACCTTGAACCAAACCGCCGCCCCTGCGATGCCGTCTTAAGAACCACCAATGCACACGATTAAACACGAATCATGCTTGTCGAGTCTGGGAGAGCGGATTCCAATCCCGTAGCGATCGATGGGTTTTACATCAATCCGAAGACAGACGATACTTGAGTCCATCTCGTACCGTATTTCTCGTTTGGTGAGACGGCCACCATAACCACAAAGGGTATCCATTCATGACAATTAGAAACAAAAAGGAGACCGCTTGGAAAAAGAGCCGCAAACTCGGTGACGTTAAAGGTGGGCGAGCAAGGGCAAAAATGGAAGACAACATCTTCAATCGTGCTCATTCACTAAGTGCGCCCGGAATTAACGATGTGACTCCAATCGTTATTGAAGACAATCCATCACGAGACTTCTTTTTCCCTTTGAATTCGGACGAGGTGGTTGAAGCCCTGCGCGCATTGCCCAAGAAAGACTACGAATCCATCACCCATATTTTTGCGTCGTATCACTAAAGGTGACTATGAATGCGGCCAAATCCCGTTCGCAGAGTTCATTTGTGGGAGTGGTGTTCGTCTTATTGTCCTCTATCCATGGCCAAAAGACATGTTGCTCTTTGTCGGCAAGAAAAGGCCTAACAAACAGCTGCTAAGTAATTACGCTGAATGGACCACGGACCTCAGGAAACGAGGCGAAAATTGGTTTCTGCTTTGGGCGTCCAAGCCATTACGTCATTTCTACATACAACATCTCCTTTATCACGAGGTCGGCCATCATGTGGACCGGTATCAGAGGCATTGGAGTAAGGCAAATCTCAAAAAAATTGAGGATTTTGCTGATCAATATGCGATTCAAAAAACAGCTACCTCAATACATGTTTTCAATCGACTCGAGAAAGCCAGAAAAATTGAGGATACAACCTGAAGTTCAAGTTCACTACAACGTCACCTGCCCCCTTTGATCGAGCGTCTTTTCAATCCCGATGGGATTGATGCGTTTTAATTCAGCCCTCGCCTGAGATCATCACCTAAGGCCACTTGATCTGACCCATGATCCGTCGATGAAGCTTGACCAAGCCCCACCCCCAGCATTAGTTTGACGTAGGTTCAGATCATTACAGATTGAAGGAAAATGGCTACCAAAATGCCTAGTCAAATCAACCCAATAATCAGAGGTTTGCTTTCTAGCCAGTATTTCAGACTTTTCCTTTTTGCCCATTTCATCGTCGGTGCTACTTCCCTTTATCCTGAAGGTGATGCGAGCAAATATTTGGTATTCGTCGGAGAGAAGATCAGTCTAAGCCGGGTACAACCAAACAAGGACGAAATACCATTTGACTATCAGTTTCTAGCCAAATATCGAGTGCTAGAGGTGTATAGAGGGTCATATGCTGGTGATGAAATTGAATTCACCGTCTTTGATCATTATGGAACGCCGGGGTTTTCTGAACACAAGCATGTGCTTTTGTACCTGGAAAAGCATGATGGTCATTTTTTCCACTCAAAGTACCAATTTACTCCGCTCTACAAAACAAGAGACGGCAAATGGGCTGGGGCATACGCCGCCATGGATTACTCCCATTCATTCAATGAGAACACGAAAATCAAGCCAGAAAAAATTGAATTCTTAGAACCGGTAACAATAGATATCTCGAAGTACGAAAGTGAGGATATAGCACGTTGGTTCCCAGAACCCTATTTTCAGATCAAGGATCAAATGGCAATCGCTGTGTATGGTAATTACATCGACGAACTCTTCAAATTGAAACAAGATGGTGTCTTAAAAGCTCGTGGCGATTTCCAGTAATATGGCAATCAAACGATCAACTCAAATCAACCCGATTATTAGTGGTTAAATAGACAAATGGCCTATTCACGTTACAGCCGCACGTGTGACTGGTATGTGTTCTGGGAATCCAGCTCCGATGAACCTGTCAAAAAAGATGACGAGCGGCTCGCCATTTGGCATGTCGACCACCGGCGTGAATGTCCGTCGTTCTCGTACTCTGAGGTGGTCCTAATGCTCTCGACTTCCGACTTCTCTCAGGTGCCGGGCTACACCGATACTGACCATGAGCTGCTTGCGAGCTGTCTAAAAGAGTTCGTGAACGATGTCGACACGGAACGCAATGCCCCCTAACCAGCCGTTCAAGTTGCAGCCACTTCAACGTAGCCTGACCCACCAAGAGCCGATCGTTCTTGAATCTCGTTGGGATTGCGTTGGGCGTTGAGGTCACATTTTTTTAGCTGTGTGTTCATCATGAGGCCGAAGGCCGATTGACCCGGCAGCCCACCCCGATCCCGACGCAGTCGGGTGAGGGGTGGGTCATGAAAGAAGAAGGCAGAGCCCAGAGCAAAGCGGCGGGCGACTGAAAAAGCTAATCATTGACCCAAGAAAAGCCCCAGATACGTGCCATTCGTTGCATTTCTTCATCGAATGAACGCTGCGCATGGTGTTCTTTTTGGAACGCAATGCCACCTAACAATTCGTTAAAGCTGAAGCCTCTTCAACGTGATATGCCCCAGAAGAGTCGTTCATCGTTCGATGCGCTCTATTTAGATGGTAGCGTCTGAGCCCAAGTGCGTTTGACATTGGAGGCGCGTCAAACGTCACCGACAGCGATTTGTTAGGCGACGGTCCCCCTCGCTAGCCAAACACTCGGTTGGACTGTTTGATGTATTCAATGAAATTGATACAACTAACTGACACGGCTGGCAGATCACAGACAGCAGGAATCTTCATTTTTCTCGAATCTTTAGGAACAGCTTTTTGTCGCCCTTCGTCTGAGATCAGTTCGACCCCTTCCGATTTGGCAGTGGAGATAATTATGAGGTCATTTTCTCCGACACCCTTAGGGTGATAATTGTCCCCAAAAACTCCGATAATCGATTTCGCATTTTTTGCAAGGATCAAAATCTCGTTAGTCACCGGTAGCTTTTTAATTCCTGCTGCTTTCAACCAATTTCCACAATCTGGAGCAGTTGCAAGTACCTCATCAAGTGCCAAACTTGGGATAACCAAGTCTCCATTCTCAATTTCTATTTCGATCCAAGCCCAAAGCGGGGGAAATTGCCCTATCGGGTAGTTATCCCAGCCGTAGACAATTGACGAAGCATCAATGACTCGCATAAAACGCTTCAAGTCTATGAAGGTCTTGAATTCGTAAGCCATCTAGATAGCTGCTAGCCTTCGTCAGAGTAATATGACGATTACCAAGCGCGTCTAATACCGTTTTGACATACCCGTCACCGAACATGTGTCTCGGCTCACGGTGCCTAAAGGCGCGATTTCCACCACCTTTCACTTCATGTTTTTGATTGTCTCGCCAAGCTCGGTACGCTTGATAATGTCCCCTTGTTAGGCGTTTAGAATCAATAAGACGAAGCAATATAACCTCGGAGCTAACGCCCCAAGCCTTTCTACAATTTTCAAGCCAACTGTCGAATTCGGAAACGTCAGCCGGTCGTTCTTCATCGTCAATTTTTTTAAGAAATTTAGGCGGAACTAGCAGATGCCCGGCGAACTCATTAGCCTCACGCTCTTGCCCAGAGTGTGAGAACAGGTCGATCTCTTCGTCAATCGAACTCGTCCGATGAAGAAGAAGATGCCCTAATTCGTGAAAAAGTGTAAAGCTTTGCCGCACTTCCGCATCAAGCTTCTTCACTACGATCAATGGGCACCGTTCATCGTACAGACTAAATCCGAAAATTGAATCCTCTTTCGCAAGTTGCCACTTCCCCGCGTATCCGTTTGTTCTAAAGACTAGAACGCCTCTGGATTCTACTGCGGACCGATAGGATTCAAAGTTATTCGTTTCATCAAGATCGAGCCAATCCCTTATTACTTGCGCTGCTGATGCGGGGTCCAACTGATCAATGGCCGGCGGGTGAAAGCTAATTTCGTCTTCGGCGTCGAGATCTTCAAGCAAACTCAGATACACGGCCCGCTGTTTTTCTGCGCGCTCTATCAGTGTCTTAGTTTTCGGTGAGATGGCGAGTTTTTGATTTGCCAGAGTTCGAAACTGCGGACTATGTACCTGTCGCTCATCTACTGGACTATCGTCCAGAAAGAACAACACCCCACGCCCAAAAAAGGACGCTATTTTCTGAAGTTGGTTGAATGTGAGGCCGTCCCTACCTTCTAACACCTTAGTTAGACTAACAAAAGAGATGTCTAAATCCGAAGCAAGCTGCTCCGGCGTTACTCCCCGGTCTTCGCAGCACCAACGAATTCGTGCCGGGTTGATGTTCTGAACGCGCTCCATGAAATAATTATAGCTTCCCGCCGGCTGTCAGAAGCATGTTATTCGCAAACAGTCACTAGCTAACGGTGCAACAGAAGAGCCCGACAAGGAGTATGTCCGGTGGAGCAGGAGGGTTCGAGGAACTCCGGGTCAACACTTACGAGAGGTGGCTCAACGAACGGTCGTTCCCTCATTAAACAGGCCCTTCGGGTCGACACAGGATCGTGTGAAAGGTTCAGGCGCATCTTCCTCCCGATACCCTCCATCATGTGTAGGGCCCTTGCCGGCCCAAATGCCTGTGCAAAATATGCCCATGGTCCGGCATGCCTTTAACTGCCAGCGCAAGACATTCTTGTCGCTCCGATACGCCGCTCAATTACTTGAATACTCGTTCTTGCAACGAATCAAGAGTCAGATAGGGCGCCCGATCTTTGAGTGAAGTAACGAGATGCAAGTAGATCTACGTGAATTCATTGGCCATAACCAACCTATGATCGAATACCAATATTCAAGGCGTTACTGGACGCAAAAACATGCGGAACCCCGACGGGGTTCTTTCTCTGTGACGCGATTCCAGTGGTAGGCTCGCTGCGCGGTCCAACCACTGGCTAGGTGCCGCAATCCCGATGGGATTGACGTAACTCGGATCGAGTTTGGGTAAAATGACGACGAAACATGTTTTAGGGCCCGAGGCAACCTAGAGAATGAATCTTGAAGACAGAGTCGCGCCGACGTCTTTCGACGATGACGAGGTCGTGGGCTTTTCCGGAACTGCGCAAGACGTTGATATTGACGAAACCCCTGAGTCTGATTGGGTTTGGATTCCAGAGACGCTCTTTAACCGGTTGATTCTCATTGGCAAGGCCTACGATCTCCACTTCGCGTCACTCATCGATTGGCATGAGGACTCCGTACTGAACTCAAAGCAGTGTGAAGGCTTTTTGGCAGAACTGGAGTTCATTCGGAGAATCGTCTCCGATGCGGCCCTTCACGAAGCGCTGGACCGCATTCTCTCTGCCGTCGTCACGGTGTGTCGGCACAACACATTCGTACTTCGTGTAAGCCCACTATGAACGGAACTAATTTGATTCTGGGAGCAATTTTGATTATGGGTATCTTTAGTTGGGGTGACGAGCCATTTTTAGATGAACCGTCTCGGATAGACGGACTTAAAAGACAACTCGCACTTACGCCGCATACGCTCAAGGAATTGAGCAAGCATGGTGTCACAATCGATTCATACCTAAAGCTTGAGTTATTTTTCTATACCAATAAAAAGGCCAAAGCGAATGGCTTAGCAAAAGCACTCAAAGCCAAGGGTTATTCGATCGATCAAATCAAAAAGGGCGAGGATGGCGCATGGCTCGTGTCTGGATGGTCGAACCGAATGAACATGAGCAATTATTCTGTAATGGCATGGGTTCAGGAAATGTGTGAAGTCGGATTCAACCATGACTGTGAGTTTGACGGATGGGGTACATCCCCCAAGGAAATGAACAGAATTGAAGTAGATGAAAAGCTCTCAGGGGACAATTGTTACAACCAAGCATTGGACCTTTACAGAGAAGGAAAGCACCTCTCGGCGTTGGCATATTTTTCGAGAGCCATTGAGCTCAACGACCAAGATTTCGAAGCATATTACAGTCGTGCTGTAACCAAGGGCGAGCTGAACAATAAGGAAGGCGCAATCGCTGATTACACATCCGCTATCAAAATCAAGCCTGATTACGAAAGTGCATTAGGGAACCGGGGCGCAGATATACATGACCTCGGTGACTATGAAGGAGCAATTGCTGACTACAACGCGCTACTCAAGATCAATCCTAAAAGCACATTAGCATTTAGGAATCGAGGTAATACTTATTATTGTCAAGAGCAATTAACCAAGGCTTGTGAAGACTGGAAAACTGCAGCGTCATACGGTGATGAATCTGCAAAAGAATCGCTGGACAGATTCTGTAGTGATGAGCACATCGATTAACGGGGATGTGAAGCTAGCGTAACTGCAAACTCCAATCCCGATGGGGCTGAAGAGTTTTTACTTCAGCCCGCTTAAGAAATCACCACCGAAGCCTATTGACCTGACCCATGAACCGTCGATGAAGCTTGACCAAGCGCAACGCCAACGTTAAGTTCACATACATGGTTGGGAGGGAATTCATGGTCGGTATGTCTTGCGAGTGAGACGAGTTTACCGATTAGCCTATGAATACACTTGCGCAGTTCCAAGTCGAATATGTGATGCGCGTTCAAAATGTTGGGGTCTTCGTGTTTGCGCATCGCTGCGACAACGAAGAGTTTTGGATCAACGAAAGCGCAAAGCTAAATGGGTGTTCCATTACTCACGGAGACATTCCGCGCGCTTTTGACGAACGTGGAAATCCGCGATTGGACATCTGGGCATTTCTCCTAAAGAACGAGGGCGATGTGAGAAATTTTTCCGTTGGAGACGTCGTGTATCTTGAGTCTAGTAAGGATGGCAATTAGTGACAATCAAAAAACTTTGGCTGGTTGTATGTTGGTGCGCATTACTCACTTCGCATCGTTGCCATTCGAAAAGAAAGACGACTCAAAACGATATGGTGGGTCAACGATTTGTCCTCAAGCACAGCATATTCAACATTGGCGATGACGTGACCAAGGTCTTTGATGGGAACATTGTCTACACGACCGAGTGTGTGACCGAGCCCTACGAAGAAGGCAGTACCTACCCTGCTCCAAAAACGGCTGCCTGGTTTGGTACTGAAATCCAGATCACTAAGATTCTCGAACGGGCTGATTTCGTCGAAGTTTGGTGCAGGAACGTCGATTCTGGGGAAACGTCAGAATCGATATCCGTCTTGCTTGCAAATCAGCCAAACGGTGCCTTTTCAAAGGCGTTTAACTCGCTTTTCTCAGATCATCCAAATTACACCGATAAGAAATCAGAAGGATTGTTCAAGAATCCAAACACCAAGAAGGGACTGATCAAATACTTCGGGTTTCCCGTCAGCGTTTGCAGGGAAAACGGTGTTGAAATCTATTACTACAACCATGCATTTCTTGGGTTCGAAGTTGAGGGATACCATGATGTTTGGTTCAAATTGGACAAAAAGGGACGGGTCATTGAAGTATATGGAATCATTTAGTTCGTGGCCGCGTAAGGCATGCCTTAAATTATGAATAACCATACTTACGACCAAATATCAGAGATACCGGGCGTTGAGGAGTACCGACAACTGCGTGTGGATTGTGGTTTGTCGCCCAAGACGGTTGAGGCGGCGGCCAAAGGACTGCCCAACAGTCTGTTTTCCACAACCATCAGGGACCATGGCCGCCTGATTGGCATGGGCCGCGTCATTGGCGATGACGGCTGCAATTTCGAGGTGGTGGATATCGCGGTACATCCGGATTACCAGCGTCAGGGGCTTGGCGGATTGATCATGGCTGCCATCACCCGCTACATTGAGCAAGCGGCCCCGAATTCTGCCTATGTGTCGCTCATCGCCGATCACCATTCTCCAGCTCTGTACGCGAAGTATGGGTTCAAGCCCACAGCCCCGGTCTCCATCGGCATTGCCTACAAGGTGTCGTAGTGAGGATTTGATGTTCATGTGCTTACTGCATTTTCGAGATAATGGGATCAGGCCATAGGTTGAGCTTGAGATTAAATCACCCGGTGTCGCCATAGTTAGAGGCGTCAGGGCACCAAGGAGGGCAAGCATGGCATTTGACATATATGCCGGTACATTGGTTCGGTACTACACTCGTGATTGGGAGAACGTAGTCCAGCGGCAAGCGCGCATCGATGGAACACCGTACACGATGATCTATGCCGGAGGCGATGAGGGCCCCCCGCCTGCCCAAGAAGTATTGCAGGCTGTCAACGCGTGGAAAGCCGGGATCAATGCGGGCTTGGCCGAGCACAAGCTGGGCCCGATTGAATGGTCAGAAGACACCAGTCAACCCTACTTTACCGATCGACCGTCGTGGGAGGGCTATTGCGGCCTTCAATTGTGGGCTGCGTACTTGGAAAGACCAATGATGTCGCCACCGCACGCTCTGCCGGAGTCGTGGGCGGAAGATCCGGCTTGGCAAGCCGTTGCCAATGACATTGAAAACATGCGGTACCGCGCCATCCTTCAAGCCAATGTGTGGCTTCCCGGTGATTTCGAATTCTGCTTTCCATTCCCGGGTTTGACCGATGACCAGGTAATGATCGCGTCCACCGGCCGCCTTCTCCGCGAGCTACGCGAGCTGGGCGAAAGGCCTCCAAAATGGAGTTCACCATCATTTCTCGGCAAGCTTCGCAAACAAGAGGTTGTTCCTCTACAGGAGGCGGCGGAGTGGGGCCAATCCATCTTCTCGGCAATCGTCGAGCAAGCAGTTCAGGCAAAAGTCCCTTTTATTCTCTCATTCTAGAACGCCCTACAAGATTGTTCGGGGCCTCGTTATTCTGGATCTTCAAGACATTATAGGATTCAGGAAAATGCGGTACCCCGACGGGGTTCTTTTCTCTGTGATGCGATTCCAGTGGTAGGCCCGCTGCGCGGCCCAACCACTGGCTAGGTGCCGCGATCCCGATGGGATTGACGTAAATCGGATACGGTTTGGGTAAAATAGAGGCAAATCTCGAGGTACGCCTTGTGGATGAATCTTGAAGAGAATGTCGATCCGACTGTTAGCTTCCGCATATGATCGAGTTGAGCGAACAAACGATGGAAATATTGCGATCACTCTTTCCTAAAGAATCGTGGAACGAGGTAGAGCAGTTTTTGGCATTAGATTGCGCAGACAACATTCCGAGCTGTAAGAGCTACGACAAGTACGAAATGGAAAGAATACGATTCTCAGTTTTGAAATTGAGCGAAGGCTCCATAGAAAAGCTGGTCGACGCAATAGTACTCGCCCAGACTGACTGGCGTGATCTATTCATGGCTGCGGCAGAGCAACAATTTTTCTGTAAATTTGTAGCGGATCAAGAGCTGATCTCCTGAGCTTGCATATTCAAGTAGGACCTTCCTGTGAGCCATTCCTCGTCCCATTCCATGAGGAGGGCGCTGACCAG
>JAGQSC010000065.1 GCA_020439745.1 Acidobacteriota bacterium
AGAGATCTAGCCCCAAGCGATGAGCCATTTCCAGCCAAGGTACGACCCGAGAGATGTCATCAAACTCCATATCGCCCCGCGTGCGGAGGCTATGCACGATCTGTTGCAACCAGGTCGTGCCACATTTACCATAGGGCGAAATGAAGAGGTCGCTAGGCTGCACCTGGTAGGTAAGACCATGCCGGATGCTTTCTGCGATAATCGGGATCTGTATTTCCCGCTGGCGTTGCTGATATTCGCGCAATGAAGCGGGTCGGGTCAGGGTTTGGGTGATGGTCATAAGAGTTTTCTCCGTTTTGTTTTGATAGATAAAGCTGAACCCTATGCCGACAACGGTCTTCCCTTGAGCGTGATGCGGTGCATCAGCCGGCGATGCCCATCATAGTCATTGATCGCCAGGTGCTGAGTAATCCGATTATCCCAAAAGGCCAATGAGCCTGGATGCCATTGCAAGCGACAACAAAAGGCAGGTTGGGTGGCAAACTCATAGAGATACTTGAGCAACGGTTGCGATTCGGCCTCGGTCCAGCCATCAATTCGTGTGGTGAAGACTGGATTCACAAACAATGCCTTGCAGCCCGTCTCTGGATGGCGAATCACAATCGGGTGCAGGACAGCAGGCGGCACATTGTCATGGTTTTTGCCAAAGACGGTCATGGCGGAATGCCAGGCTTTGAGTTGATCCAAGGTCTCCTTCAGCCCATCGGAGAGATGGTCATAGGCGGCGACCATGGACGCAAAGGCCGTGTCGCCGCCGAAGGGCGGCAATTCCACCGCGTAGAAGATTGACCCCAAGGCGGGGGCGACATCGTAAGAGTGATCCGTATGCCATTGGGAGCCGATCGCATGTTTTTGATGCGCTTCTTTGCGCACTTCGGCGATTTGGGCATACCCTTCCACGGGGGTGAAAAAGCGATTGACCTCAATTTCGCCAAACCGTTCGGCCAGGGCAATCTGATCTGCGGGTCGTAGGTTTTGCTTCCGAAAGAAGATCACGCCGTAATCGAATAAGGCCGCTTTGATTTGTTGAACCACTTCATCAGAGATTGCTTGGCTGAGGTCAACTCCTTGAATCTCAGCCCCAATAAAGCCGGAGATAGGTTTCAAGGTCAAGTTTTGAGATTGCATGTTCTAACTCCCTTTCTTCTATTCACTTACTATTTCCCGGGTTATTGCTACAGCTTGCTCCGATACACATCAGCGCCTCGTGAACAGATTGTCATATCTGCGTGGTATCCAGCCGCGAGAGCGTTTCTCTGGAATTTAGATCCAGCACTGCCGCAAAGACTCGTGGGCCCAGTACGTGTCGTTGGAGGTTCAATTGGGCCTCTGTTTGACGGCGATTTGCAATGACAAAAACGGACTTCCAGAATCCGTCAAGGACTGCCATCCGATAATCATCCCAACACTGATCATATGAATAATCAACCACGCCATTTTCACACAGCGTATCATGATAGAGCTTGAGTAATTCCGTCTCATGGGCACGGCGATCTTCTATCGGAACCTTAC
>JAGQSC010000009.1 GCA_020439745.1 Acidobacteriota bacterium
GCTGGGCTTTGAGTCCCTTCGTGTCTTCGCGGCTTCGCGTGAGAACTTCTTCTTCTCTGACGTTCTTTGACAATACACGCCCTTAGAAGGCCCTCCTATTTGTGCCAGTTCGTGATATTCCTGGGTCGATCACGGTAGAAAAAAATCTCACGCGAAGGCGCGAAGCCGCAAAAAAGATGACGACATGGGGTGAATAGGTTTTGGCGCTCAAGATACTGTATTTAAATAAGATAATGGTGTGCTTGTTCTATAGAATCAGTAGTCATGAGATCATCGAAACTGATATTGAGAGGAGAACCACGAATGGACACGAATCCACACGAATCAACGTGAATCCTGCGAGTGACAGGATGCCCAATATGCGGAGCAGATTTGGCTGGGCTTTGAGTCCCCTCGTGTCTTCGCGTGAAATTTTTACTGTTTCAAGAGTGGGTCGTTTTCGATGGTTTGGCGCAAGTTTGGTGATGCCAACTGCAAGGCGCGGTCCAGCCAAATGGACAGGTCTGCCTCGTGTCGGATCGCGGCTATTTGGGCACGTCGATAGCAGGCGATGGCGTAGAACGGATCGGTTTCCGGTACCTGTTGCAACATACCCGCCGCGTCATTAAGACGTCCTTGATCCATCAATACCATGCCCAGATCCAGGTGCCGATCAAAACCACTTGGATCCCACTGCCATGCCATTTCCAGAGCCTCAGCCTTCTGTGCCTGGTCCCCTAAGCGTTCAGCCATGTCGGCCCAGCGTGTCGCGGCCTGCGCGGTTTTCTGCGACGAAGCCAGTTGTTGTGCCACGATCAACGCCTGATCGGATTGGCCTGTAGCGTCATAAGCTCGTTCCAAGGCCAGTAGCGCCACCTCTCGCGACCTAAATCCTTGTAAGAGTTCAATGGCCTGGGTCCAGCGAGAAAAGCGCGCACAATGGAGTCCATAATACAAACGGAGATCGTTTGAGTCGGGCAAAAGTGCTGCTGCTTGGTGGAAACGCTCATCAGCGAGCGTTTCGTGTCCCAACATAGACGTACACACGGCCATTCGCATCAAAACCGAAGGGTTGCCTGGGTCCTGTTCGGCGAGCGACTCGAATTCAGAAAGTGCTTCAGCGTAGTGGTGATTGGCAAACAGATGTGATGCGCGATCCAACTGCCCGATGAGAGGTACCTGATCATACGGATCAGGTCGATCCTCCAACCCAATCGGAGATATTGCATCGTTTGCTGTGTAGCCCAGACTGGCAAGCGTTTCGATGTCTGCTAAGGTGAGTTCGGACTGCACTCTGGCTGGCTCGAACGGGATGTTTTCAAGCTTTGACCGCAGAGGGTGTCCGTTGGGAGCCGAGTTTGGAGCTTCGTCGCGGCCCATTACCAGGCGGAACGATTTGCCCCGAACCATCTTTTCCTGTTGGCTGATGGCGGCCATCAGGGGTGCCCAACCAAACTGTAGATAGGGCTGCATAGATTCTGCAATCACAATATCTTCGGTGTACTTGGCGCCATCGAACGATCCCTTACTCAGGTCGCGGATCATGTCTGCCACCCGACGAATACTTACGGGTCTTTCGTAACGGGATCCGGGCTCCCAAGACGTCCAGACAAGCAAGGGTACATGAAGCGTGGCATTGCCGAGAAGGATACCGTGACCCTGCTCTCCAAGGTCGCCCAAGCCCTCCCCGTGATCGCCCACCACGATGATGGCATGAGGGCTGTCGCCCCAATGTTGTTTACAAGCTTTGATCAGTCTACTTACGTGATGATCGACGAAAGCAATTTCACTGTCGTAGGCCAGATCGCGATTGAAGTCGGGGTGCTGGAGATGAGGTGCATGGGGGTCATAAAAATGGCACCACAGAAAGTCACTGTTTGCCAGATGTTCCAGGGCTAGATCTACGGTGGCATTGGCCGGCCGCTCCGACCCCTCGGGTTGTAAATAGGCGGCAAATCCGCGACTGAGACCAAATTGGGAGGCCAGGGGATACCCCGAAACCACCGCAACTGCCCTACCCTCCAGTTGTTCTTGGATCATGGGTACCGCAGCATTCAGAACCCGTCCGTTTTCGCGTATGCCGTGCTCGTAGGGATACAATCCCGTCAACATGGACGTATGTGATGCGAGAGTCGTGGGCACGGGCGCAAAGGCGTTTAGGTAAACCGACGCACCCGTGGCCAATTCATCAAGTTCAGGCGTTTGTGAGACCTCTGCCCCACTAAATCCGAAACGATCCTGACGAACAGTGTCCAGTGAGATTAAGAGAATCTTCGTGGGTTCCTGTGGGCGATTGGTCGAACTACACCCCACAATCCACAAACAGCATAGGAAAACGAGCCACTTCATGGCGGCATCATAGCTCAACCGCTCGACAGCGGGATTCGATTTCCTTAAGATGCTCAAAACAGATACACAGGAGTTGGTTATGTTGCTCTCAATCATGGTCTTAGCCTTCATGTTTGGCGGTGAGTCGGTCACCATGGATAAACCCGATCCTTACCACGATGCCACCGGTCGTTTCAGCCATGACCAACTCGTCTCGCTTGTGCGTGAGCATGGCAGCCCGCTTTATGTATACGACGGCGACTTAATCAACAAAAAATACGACCTTTTTTACGGAGCTTACAAGAAACACTTCGATGATGTACAAGTTCTGTATGCCGTCAAGGCCAATACCAACATGGCCATCATGTCACTACTGAAACAGCGAGGTGCAGGTGCCGAATGTATTTCAGGTGGTGAGATTACCACCGCGCTGAAACTGGGTTATGAAGGCAAGCAGATACTGTTCACATCATCGGCCAAAACAACTGCAGAATTGGAGTTGGCGATCAGCCAAGGGGTGGTGATTAACCTTGATTCCATGGAGGATCTGGCGCATGCAGGTGAAGTGGCCGCACGCCTACAAAAGAAGGCCCATATTTCTTTTCGCATCAATCCAGACGTAGATCCCCACACTCACAAGCATATTGCTACCGGTCATAAATTCTCTAAGTTCGGTATTCTCCTGGAAGATGACCAGATCATGCACGCCTACAAACTGGCCCATGAACATCCATGGCTGGAAGTGTGGGGCCTGCACAGTCATATTGGCTCACAGATCACCGACTGGACGCCGTTCCAGCAAAACGCGCGCGTACTGGTGCATTTTATTGCGCGCTTGAAAGACGAGTTGGGGATTCAGTTGAAATTTATCGATCTGGGTGGCGGATTGGGTATCCCCTATCACGATGGACAAAAAACGGCCTCACCTGAGGATGTAGCGCAAAATGTGGCTGAAGTCTTGAGACCGGCGTTCGAAAAGCTGGGTTATATGCCGTCAATTTGGTTGGAGCCGGGCCGGTTCTTGGTTGGCGATTCAGGCATACTCTTGGCCACTGTTATTTCGGTAAAGGACACCCCATACACTGATTTCATCAATGTGGATACGGGATTCAATCACCTGGTTCGTCCGATTTTGTACGAGGCATATCACCGGATAAGGGTTCTGAATCGCAAGGACGACATCCGTTTGTTTGATGTCGCTGGGAATATTTGTGAAACGGGCGACATTCTGGGACACAACCGGCTCCTTCCCACACCCAAGGCCGGCGACATGATTGCCATCCTCGATGCGGGGGCTTATGGCTACACCATGGCCAGCATGTACAACAGTTTTGCACTGCCTGCGGAGATTTTGGTACGAGGCGACCAAGCCACACTGATCCGCGAACGAAAGACCTTGGATGATTTATTGGAAGGTCAGATCATTCCTGCCGATCTGGCACCTCAATAACCGCATCACGGGTGACTCGATAGGTACCCGGATGTAGATTGCCCAAATCCATAGCAAGCCCATCGGCCCAACGGATGGAACCATGGGCAGTCTTGGCTTGGCCCAAGCCAAATATCAATTCACTGGAATGCTGCGACAAGTACGAGACGTCACCTCCAAACCACTGGATCTGTGTATGGACCGTGGTCACGCAAACACGGGCACCAAACCTCAAATAGTCCGACGCCTCAAGAACCAAGTTCAAGGATGCTCCCACCTGTGAACGATTTTCGATGAGTGTAATGCCTGCCCCGTTCTCGCTGATGACTAGGTCTATGTCTCCGTCTCGGTCCCAATCACAAAGGGCCATGCCGCGTGCCGATCTATCTTCGTTCAAGGGTGTACCCGGTGCCACATTGACCATACGACCGTCACGGTTCCAAAACACGAATCCGGGTTCGGCCCTTAAATGGCTTGGATCTTCGGAGCGTTCCAGGGTACTGCCATTGACCACCACTAAATCTGGAAACCCATCCAGATCCAGGTCGCCAAAACCACACCCCCACCCCACCATTGGGACAGAAAGTTCCCCCAAAAGCATGACGCGGGTGCGGTCGCGGTATTCAAGAACCGAACTCTCATCATTGAACAGTGACAAGTAATAGGCGTTTTCTTGAGCTACCCAGTGGGTCAAAAACAAATCTGGTAATCGATGGCCACGATCAAATCCGACAGCACGGCCTACTGAAAGACCCATGGAGCCCCTGGGATCAGCCGTCCCAGTTTCCGTGGACACATCCAAAAAGGCTAGGCGCCCTTCCACAGCCGATGTGTTCAGGAATAGACGGTTGGTGGATACGTCATTGTTCACATACAGATCCAGCCAGCCATCGCCGTTCAGATCCACCAGAGTGGTGGCAAGGCTCCTTCCGTCTGGATTGTCCAATCCGTATAGCGCGGCAGCTTCCACAAAGGTTCCATCCCCTTGATTGACGAAAAGACTATTGGGAGCGGGGTCATAGCTGCTGGGATTCAGCGTGAAAGGGACCTCGTATGCCAACGTGACGGTGGGCTTTCGAATCCCACCCAAATCCTCGAAATTTACGTAGTTGCATACATAGAGATCCAGATCACCGTCGCGGTCTATGTCGCCCCAGGCTACACCCATGGACCAGCGTTTGTCCCCTACACCCGCTGTTTCAGTGACATCCGTGAACTGTCCCTGACCATCGTTACGATAAAGTTTGTTGGGTCCATAGTTGGTGACATACAAGTCCTGGTCGCCATCATTGTCGTAGTCTGCGAACGATGCACCCATGCCCATGTGGCCTATGTTTTCAGCGCCACAAATCAGTCTCATCCACTCGCCGGATTCAAATGTCCAGAGTGCGCTGCTGCAGTTTATGTCGCATGTGTGTTGTTGGGTACAGGCGCTCACGGCGTAGAGTTCCCAGTCACCGTCCATATCCACATCGCCCCAAGCCACACCTGATCCCATATCTTCGGGCAGGATTCGGGTACGCGCGGCACGGTTCTGACGGAACTGATTGAGAGGGGTGCTTTTACTTAATACAAGCTTGATGGGACTGGCTGTCAGTTGTGCCACTTCGTCGCTTTGTATGCGTTTTGATTGGGCGACCAAATTCGGGTCGCGGGCCCTATTAACTGCCCAAAACGTAGCCGCCAAGGCTGCCACCAAGATCGTAGAAAAGAACGAAGCCGCCATGATGCGACGTTGTCTGCGACCCATCACAAAGGTGCGCCAAGTTTCCGTATGGGTATGATGGCCTCCGCCGAATTCTGAGTCACGACGGGTTGGACCACACCGAAGTCTTCTTCAAGTCCTGGTAATACTAGATCAAGGAACTCCTGTCGGTAGCGTCGGAAATTCAAATCCACATGAACAGAAATGTTACCCTCGCCAGGCGCCAATAATGCATAAGTTTGGCGATCGGTATGGCCCGGATAGATCACGCGCTGGCCGGAACCGCCGGCTTTCCGCCACAATTGGTGTTCACGAAGAGGCTCGCCGTGTTCGTCCAGAGGGACGCCCTCCAAAACTAGTGTGCCTTGGTTACGGGGATTACCGGCTTGATGAATCACGCCTAGCGTATCTGTTATAGCGCGTGTTTCAGGATCTACAGCTCCCCATTCTCCAATTAAGGCACCGCTACCGGCATCGAAAGCTTGCACGTGGAGCCACGTTCGCACAAAGTCCAAGGGACCTGTCGTCAGATTATGGCCAGCCTTTCGGTTGGAGACGACCACAGTAAATGAAACTGGGGTTTTGGGGTCTGCTGACTCTGGTGTCAATATTTCCAGTCCCACGACTGGTCCCTCTGGCCAACGATGCGCGATTTCTGGAATCACCGTTTCTCCGCGCATCCATGCATGGGTTAGCGACACCTGTTGTTCAAAGTGAGGAAGTTTCAAAAGCATGGGCATGAAGCTGTTGGTAGCAATGAATCCGTGGTGACGATGAGAATTGTCAGCGCCGCGACTGGGATCGGTTATTTCGCCGCGGGCAGGATCCTTGGAATCGGCGACCAAGCGCATATGGCAGTCTGTGCAGTTGAGATCTGTGTCGGGTTCTTCTCTGTGCCAGTGACTTTGTTGCCACTCGTCGAATTGGTTTTGACCTGGCGACATACCGAAGCGGTTCAATTCTTCAGGGATAAACTGTTTGTGACAGCTACCGCACGCTTCTGGGGTTTTGGCGATGGTTCGATCGTAGTCGGCCAAGTGTTTCCGGGGGAACACGCGAATCAGAAATTCAGAAACGTTTCTGCGCCAACCTGACTCCATTTCCCAGAGATATGGGGTGGGCGCGACAAGTACATAGTCTCCGTTACCTCTGCGGTCGACTTGTTCCAAGCTGTGGCATGTCACGCACGAAATGCCCTCCTTAAAACCGGGTGCCGACAGATCCTTGGACTCGGCACTCTTCATTCCAGCGAACAGCGAAATGGGGTCATGGCACCCCGCGCAGTACCTTGTTTCAGCTGGATTACGGTCGGACGCAAATCGAGATTGTACAGCCTGAAATGGAGGATTCATGGCGGCAAACCGATGCGCGCTTGGCTCCCACTCGGCGAGGATTTGTGTATGGCAGCCGGTCGTGCCGCAACTATCGGAACGTGCCAAAACCTGGGGTTGGATCAGGAGTCCATCGTTAGTTCGCGCATAGCTTGGCGCAAAGGGTCCAGCCTCTTTGCCGTATCCATCGACGTGTTCATAGTCTTCGGGTACTGGCCTGCGAACATCGTGTGTCCCGAACACGCCGGTGGCCAGCCAGCAGATTGCGAAAAAGATGGCCAGTGTGCCTGCACTTTTTGCGAGCAACCCAAGTTGCGCGTTTCGCAAGAGACGATCGCGTGAGATCCATCGTCTTCGGACCGCAAATGTCAGGTGGCATGCAATGAGCGGAACCATAGCCAAGCCGGCGATCAGGTGAATGAATGACATGCTCGACGAGATTCTGACGGCCATCAAGCCCTGCAGGGTGACCCAGAACCCGGTAAAAAGTGCAAGGAACAAGAGAGCCGCGGATATGAAACCTATCAGCGAAGTGGCGTTCAACTTTTGGTCCCACCAGGTTTTCATGTGAGCTACGAGGTAGATGAGCCAGGGTGCCACCATCATCAGTCCGAGCGCGGTGTGCGCGAGTGTGAGAACCTGAGCGAATTGGTCGTACGGCAAGGCATAGGCCCACATGCCGCTGAATCCTTCTAAAAGGCATGCAATCACCGATATCCGAGCGAGCGGCGCGGTCCACCCGCGCAAGACACGAGTCTGAGTTGGATTCATGTAGTTCACTCCGCTGGGAGGCAGTTTATCACGATTAAATGACCGTCTAACCTTATATTGCGACGCAGAGTAATCCGTCAGGTTGCGTCTAATGCGTCAAGATCTCCCAAACCGTGATGCAGTTCTTGCCCTTGCTCTTGGATTGGTACATCGCCAAATCGGCGTAATTGAGGAGATCATCCACATTGCGCGCGTTGGTGGGGTACGAGGCCAGCCCTATACTGACCGTCAGGTTGATGCGCGCGTCCGATCCCTTATTGAAATCGGTGACTTCGATCTTGAACCTCAGCTGTTCCGCCAACTTCGAAGCCATTTGGTTATTCAGACCCACCGCAGCCAACACGAACTCGTCACCACCGTATCGGGCTGCACAATGGTGAGTGCCCGCATATTCCTGTACCACAGACGCCACTTCCATCAGCACACGACTGCCTACGAGGTGACCATAGTGGTCGTTGACGTACTTGAAATTGTCTACGTCCATGAACAAGACGGTGACGGGTTTCTTACCGTTGGCACGCTCACACGCTTTGGCCAAGTACTTGCGCAGATATCGGGAATTGAACAGCGATGTGAGATCATCGCGAATGGAAAGTTCACGCACCTTCTCAAACAGGAACGCGTTCTCCAGGGCAATCGCCGTGGCGCGTCCGAACATAGCGAACAAATTCACGTGGTGCCCAAAGAAATTTAGATGTGACGTGGGCATGAAACTGATGAACACCCCTATTTGTCGCCTACCCGAAACCAGGGGAATAACGGCCAGACTTCCCTCCTGAGGTCCGTAGAAAAACGGAATCACATTGGGTTCCAATTCATCGCGCGTAAGAATGCTACCGCGGAACAGCTCGTGCTCTATGGCGTGTTCAAGATCCGAAGGCAAATTGCGGGTCCGTTTGTGCACATATTTCGTGTTGTCCTTGCTCCACAAATAGACGGCCGAACTGGGACTGGTCAAAACTTCGCCTGACACATCCAGTAACACATCCAGCGTTTGATGCGTGTTTCTTACCGGAAACAACTGACGCATGAGTTCCTGATACGCTATGAGCTCCTGAAGATAGTCTTGAAGTTGATCTTGACCGGTAATCGAACGTTTCAAGTCGCGTGCAAGTTCAGATACTTTGTGACGTAGATGAACGATATCCGCTTTTAGATCCTCATTACCGCGGTAATGGAAGGCAAGACTCTCTTCCAGTGCGGAATTGGTATCACCCAGTTTTACCAGGTCTTGGTAATCATTAAGATCGGTCATGTTGGGGTTAGTAGCGGAAAACAGTTTTGAATTGGGGGTATTTTTGCGTGAATTCGGTCAATGCCAAGCCGGGATCAATCGTGAGGTTTTCTGGTTTGATCACAGTTTTGAACCTGTTTTGCACATTGATTTCCAAATATACCTGACACTCACCCCGATTGACTAGAAAATGCTCATAGAGACGCTTTAATTGATCGTTTTCCACTTCATGCGACCGGATTTGTATGACACAAGAACGAATTCGGGGCAGTTCCCAACTGCTCAAGTCGTGAATTTCTTGGACGATGACATTTTGTCGATCGTTGCGCATTTCCACTCGGCCCTTCACAACGATGGCCTGTTCCTCTCGCAAAAGGTGTCGATGCTCCTGGTAGGTCTTGGGAAACAATACCAGGTCCGCAAGGCCTTTTAGGTCCTCCAGCGTGAGGAACGCCATCACGTCACCTTTGCTGGTGGTGATTTGCCGAATGCCTTGTATTTGGCCACCGAGGATGATCTCGGAACCCGAAGGCACATCTTGTACAGACTGAGTGTCGCAGGTCGTGTGTCTGCGGAACAAATCCTTGTACTCGTCCAACGGGTGGCCTGACAGGTAAAAGCCAATTGCTTCTTTTTCAAAGCCCAGTCGTTCCGTGCGTTCCCATTCCGAATCCCCAATTTTCACACCACAGAGATCCAGGGGCGCATCACCAAACAGGCTGTCCTGCCCTGCAATTGCTTCTTTTTGCATGTGGTGTCCCCACTCCACCATGGGTTCAACCGCTTCAAACAACGCACAGCGTGTTTTTCCCGTGAAATCAAACGCGCCTGCCTTGATCAGCTGTTCCACGACCTTCTTGTTTACACGTTTCAGATCCACGCGCTCGAAAAAGCTCTGGAAGTCGTCGAAAGGGGCTTCAGAACGAGCCTCCTCAATAGCTTCAATCGCAGCTTCACCGACGCCTTTGATGGCGCCCAAGGCAAAGCGGATGGCCTCACCCTCCACAGAGAATTCCGGCTTGGACTTTCTGATATCTGGCGGCAACATCTGAATATTCATTTGTCGGCACTTATCGATATAGTTCACAACTTTGTCCGTATTGTCTTTATCCAGAGTCAACAAAGCGGCCATGAACTGGACCGGATAATTGGCCTTTAGAAAAGCCGTTTGATAGGCGACCAACGCGTATGCTGCGGAATGTGATTTGTTGAATCCGTACTTGGCAAATTCAGCCATCTTATCGAAGAGCTGACCACATTTATCAAGGTCAAAGCCCCGGGCTGCGGCGCCCTCAAGGAACTCTGCCTTTTTTTGAACCATGACTTCTTCTTTTTTCTTGCCCATGGCCCGACGCAGCAGATCCGCGTCTCCCAACGAAAAACCACCGACCAGCTGAGCGATCTTCATCACCTGTTCCTGGTAGAGAATCACACCGTAGGTTTCCTCAAGGAAGGACTCCAGTTCCGGCAGTTCGTAGTCGATATGAGCCCCGTGTGCGCCGTTGATAAACTGATCCACCATGCCGGAACCCAAAGGGCCTGGTCGATAGAGGGCATTGAGGGCGATGAAATCCTCAAATCGTTTGGGACCCAGACGAACCAACAAGTTCTTCATGCCGTCAGATTCAAACTGGAACACGCCGTCGGTCTCACCCTTGCGAAATAATTCGTAGGTTTTTGGATCATCAAAATCGGTGATGTCGTCCAAATTGAGGTTGAGACCCGTGGTTTGGGCCACGAATTCCAGCGTTTTGGAAATCACAGTCAGGGTCTTGAGCCCCAAAAAGTCCATCTTGAGCAGGCCGATCTGTTCGGCCTCATCCTTGGCATATTGAACACAAACCGTGCCCTTGCGATTGTCCTTATAGACTGGGGCGTAGTTGGTAACCGCGCTGGGCGCGATAATGACGCCCGCCGCGTGCACGCCCGCATTTCGACTGATGCCTTCCAACTTGATGGATAAATCAATCAGTTCGCGGTTGCGCGAGTCACTCTCGTACAGCTCACGGAAATCAGGAGACTGATCCAACGCCTTGGGTATGGTCATTTTCAAGTCTTCGGGGATCAACTTGGCAATGCGATTGGTGTCCGAGGGCGAAAAGTCCATGGTGCGACCCACATCCTTAAGCACCATTCTGGATTTCATGCACCCGTAAGTGATGATCTGGCAGACGTTTTCACGACCGTACTTGTCCGTGACATAATCAATCACTTCGCCGCGGCGATCTTGGCAAAAGTCGATATCTACGTCCGGCATGGTGACGCGTTCTTTATTTAAAAAACGCTCAAAAAGCAAGTCGTACTGCAGCGGATCGATATCCGTAATCTTCAACGCATAGGCCACCAACGACCCTGCGGCCGAACCCCGCCCAGGCCCCACGGGAATGCGATGTTCCAATGCGTGCTTAATGAAATCCCATATGATCAGGAAGTAACCGGGAAAACCCATTTCAATGATCACCTGGATCTCTTCTTCCAGACGGGCCTCATATTCCTCGAGGGTTTTGCGCAACATGCCTTTATCGCGCATGGCAACTAATGTTTTACGCCGTTCGGCATAGCCTTCGCGCACCACTTCAGCAAAATAACTGTCGATGGTGTAACCAGGCGGTACGTCGAACAACGGCAATTTGTAGTCCTGGGCAAGGTCCAGATTGACCATCTCAGCAATCTTCAGCGTGTTCTCCAACGCCCCTTCATAACCGCGAAAAACATCGTACATTTCATCGCCGGTTTTGAAGTAGAACTGTCCTCCGGGCGGGAAACGCCAACGCCTCGGGTCCATGCGCCTTGCGTTGGATTGAATGCACAACAAGACATCGTGGGCTTCCCAATCCTCGTAATCGGTATAGTGCGAATCGTTGGTAGCCACCAAACCCACACCTAGCTTCTTGGCGATATGCGCAATCGGCGGAATGACATCCAATTCCAGTTGTTGCTGGTGATTCTGTATCTCGAGAAAGAATCGTTCAGGGCCAAATGTATCGCGAAGGAATCGCGCCGCTTCCAAGGCGCCATCTTCGTCGTTTACGATCAGATTCTGGGCCACCTCGCCACCCAGACAGGCGGTCGTGCATATCAGACCTTCACGGTACTGCTGCAACAACTCGCGATCCACGCGCGGCTTGTAGTAAAAACCCTCTGTAAATCCCTTGGAAACCAGATGCGACAAATTGCGATATCCCGTTTCGTTTTCCGCCAACAGGACCAGGTGAAAATTGTGCTTTTTTCCAGACTTCTCGTTGGATGCAACTCGGGCCTTTTCGTGCCGAGAACCGGAAGCCACGTAAACTTCGCAGCCCAAGATGGGTTTCACACCCGCCTTTTTACATTCGTTATATTGGCGCACGGCTCCAAACATGTTGCCATGATCGGTGATGGCGAGTGCTGGCATGTTCGAGGCTTTGGCCTTAGCCACCAAATCATGGATCCGACTGAAACCGTCCAAAAGCGAATACTCTGAATGTGTGTGCAAGTGCACAAACGGCTTCATGCGGCTCCCCTGCCATGTCTTAGTATATTGCCCAAATTAACACAATATATGGGTGTCTACAAGATGATGTGCGCTATATATGCAATGCGAAGATGCGTGAATATGGTGCTTCAGTCAGGAAGTCTCAGCTTCAACGCTTCCAACTTTTCAACCTTGTTGCGCCAATCCTTCTCAACGGACACATACAGTTCCAAGACAACTTTTTTTTCCAAAAGGTCTCGAAGGGATCGTTGAGCAGCCTGCCTGATCTTCTTGATCATGGAACCGCCAGCGCCTAACAAGATACTGCGCTGACTGGGCCGTTCGACCCAAATGCGGGCCGCCACAAACTGGGTTGACTCAGCGTCATCCCACTCAAAGGCATCGATGGAAACGGCAACGGCATGCGGAATTTCTTGCTTGGTGAAGTGCAAAATCTTTTCCCGGATGAATTCCTGGGCCATGAAGATCAGGGGCTGGTCGGTGAGGTCATCTTCGGAGTACAGAAACTCAGATTCGGGAAGATAAGGAATAGCCGTTTCAATGAGATGATCAACGTTTTCTCCCGATTTCGCACTCATGGGCACAATGGCCAGTGGCGAAAAACGCTGTTCCAGGCTTTCAAGCAAGGGAATCATCTTGTGTTTGTTTACCAAGTCGATCTTGTTTAAGGCAATGATTGACCGTAGTCCGGCATCAACGATGATTTGATGGGCGAATTCATCGCCCTTGCCCGAAACCACACTGGCGTCAATGAAATGAAAAACAAGGTCTGCGTCATTGAGGCTGCGCCTGACTGTGCGCATCATCTCACGGTTCATTTGGTGACTTGGCTTGTGAATGCCTGGGAGATCAAGAAACCCGATTTGAGCGTCGCTTTGGTGGTAGACACCCAGTATTCGGGTCCGTGTGGTTTGCGCTTTGTCTGAAACAATCGCGATCTTCTCGCCCAGTGCCCGATTAATGAACGTTGACTTGCCCGCATTCGGCCGTCCAGCCAACGCGATAATGCCACTACGACGCGTCATGATGCCTCCTGGCGGCATCTTAGCAGAGGACCCATCAGCCGCACAGATAGGTGCCTGTGCCGACGGCGATGGTCTCTTGCGCATCATTCCACATGGACATTCGTGTTACGGCCACTTTGTTCCCTATTCTCAGCAGTTCGGCCTTGGCGGTGAAGCTGCCCCCCCTACCTGGTAGCAGATAGTCCACTCGCATATCAATTGTCCCGATTCGCGAGAGAATGGCCATTCTCTCCGCTGTGGGCATGTCGCGGGTGCGTTTCAAAGTGCCGACGGCAGCCATACAACCTCCAGCCACATCGAGCGCGGTAGCCACGACGCCACCGTGTAGGATGCCGTGGACGGCATTGCCGATCAGTTGCGGTTGCATGGGTATTTCAAATCGAACGTGGTCTTCATCGTCCCAATGTGCCGTCATTTGTAGGTGTTGGTTGAAAGGGATCTGGCTGAAAAACCAGACCAGACCTTCTCTCTCTTCAGATGTCAATCGCTCACTCATGTCTTTTCACTCCATCTGAATTGACGGCGAAACGCCAGGTCACCGCAAGCGACCCAATGATTCACCGCGTTCCGCACTTCATGGATTGGGAATCCGATTTCCTGAGCCAAGCTGTGGGTATCGAGCTCCATCCAGTCCTTAAGATCTCTACAATACGATCGAACCGCCTCCAAACAAGCCTCCGAGCCGTCCTCCGGTTCCACCAACCGCGTACCCACAAGTTTCTCAGGAAGGTATGTGCGCGGTCCTTCGGGGGTTGGGCCACTTGCCATCCATGAGGGTATTGGGTCCACAGGACGGTCGGCTAATACCGATTCTGCGCGACTCATGGCGTGGATGGCTTGCTGCGACTTAGGTGCACGAGCCACGTAGATCGTGGCCTGGCTTAATGGTATTCGGCATTCCGGCATGCCCAACACTTCGACGGCACGGAGTGCCGCGGTTGCCAACAAAAATGCCTGAGGGTCCTTATTCCCTACATCTTCTGAAGCAGTCACCAACAACCGGCGCGCCACAAACCGAGGGTCTTCGCCTGACGCCAGGAATCGAGCCAAGTAATAGATGGCGGCATCGGCATCCGAGCCGCGCAGCGATTTCTGATAAGCGCTGGCCAGATCATAATGCTGGTTACCTGCGCGGTCACCGGCCAACGAAGCATGAGAAAGACATAGCTGGACCCCTTCCGCATCCACGGGTCCTTCGCCCATGAGTGCAGCCGCTTCGAGTGTGCCGATGGCCAACCGCACATCACCGGAGGCGCGTCTCGCAATCAGCGTCAAGGCTTCTGGCAAAACATTCAATTGCTCGCGCTGCGCAATGTCCGATACCGCTGTCATGATGTCGGCCTCGGACAGGGCCATCAATTCAATGAGTTGAACACGCGAACGCAAGGCCCGATTCAATGCGTAATAGGGGTTCTCTGTGGTGGAACCGGCCAATACAAATACGCCCTCTTCCGTAAAAGGCAAGAGTACATCTTGCTGTGTTCGATTCAGGCGGTGGATTTCATCGATGTGGACCATGGTGCGTTTCTGAAACATAGCCAGATCGGCAGCCGCACGTTCGGCTAGCTCGCGAATATCCTTAACGGAAGCCGAGGTTGCGTTTAGTGTATGTGATGACATGTGGCAAGACCGCGCCAGGATTCGGCCCATGGTGGTTTTGCCACAACCGGGTGGCCCATAAAAGACAAGGTTGGGTACGTTTCCTCGGCTCAAAAAACCCTGTAATAACCGAATCGCTTGTTTTTGACCCACCATTTCGTCGAGCGATTTGGGTCGATATCGTTCGGCAAGCGGTCTGGTCATGCTTCGGCTTCCACGCCGCGCATGTCTGCGTGCACCTGGAGCAAAGAAAGGCCCAATTCTGCCGCAAGTGCTCTGGTGTTTTCGAGATCGACCACATCAAACAGGTACATGCAGCCTCCCCCCCCTGCGCCACACATCTTGCCGATGAGTTCAGGATGGCAACGGCCTAAGAAGGTCTGGAACACAGACGGCACGATTCCTGGCGCCAGATCTGCCCGTAATTGAGCCTCGCGTTTAAGACAGGTGCGGAAACCCGCGAGGTCATTTTGAACGATGTGGTCGGCCATGGCACACGCGTTATTGGCCAACTCCTGAAGTAAATGACGGAGTTGAGGATCGCCATCACAGAAGGATTTAATGATTTGCCAATTGTTGATGCCGCTGTGATGTTGAATCGATGTGTATAAAAGGTAAAGCGGTCCCGCCAAAAACTGGGGAATGGCGATTTGCTGAGAAGCGGGTCGACCTGCATCAAAAGTGATCAGATTGAGCCCTCCGTGGATGGCGGCCACGGCATCTTGCGTACCTGCAGGCTTTTGCAGGATGCGGTGTTCCAATACGGTGACCGTGTCCAAAAGCGAAGCGGCATGTACCTTTTTGCCATGTTTGAGCTCGCTCAGGGCCGCACATAAGGCCACCAACAGGGTAGAACTACCCCCTAGGCCTGAAGCCCTTGGAACCTGTGTATCGACATGGACCTCTAGCGGGGGTGCCGAGAAGTATTGTAGCGATTCACGAAACAGCAATTCGGAGTGTGCGTCAACTCGCAAGCCTTCCATGATCAGTTGACTGGGTCCCTGTTTGATTGGGTTTAGCCTCACGGATGCCCTCAAGTCGATCGCCAGATTCACGGTGGTCGCATCTGGGATCGTGTAGCACAAAGGTGCAATGTCCAAAGTGCCTCCGGCAAGATCAATTCGAGCAGGTGCCGCAAATCTCATTCAGAATTTCCAAACTGCTCAATGAGGCTCACCCAAAGGTCAATACCCGTTTGAATCACGGATTCAGGTGGATTGAACCGATCAGTATGAATGGATGCGCACGGCGTCTGTTCACACGTTCCGAGAAAGAAGTAGACCGCGGGTACCACTTCTGCGAAAAAGCCAAAATCTTCGGCCACCATGGTGGATTCGGCATGCTGAATCCGGGGTAATGCAGACATCACGCGATCGGTCCATTGCGGATCATTGAAGGTGACCGGAGTGAGTGGGTCATTCCGAAATGTGTAGGTGGCTCCATGACTCTGGCAAATGCCTGCAATGACGCGTTCTAACTTTTGTGGCAATGCCTCACCCAACTCCCGATCCAGGGTTCGAATGGTGCCAGTCAATTGGGCTGTCCCTGGAATGATATTGAACCGATTCCCGGCAGAAAAAGTGCCAAACGTGACTACAGCAGGTATATGGGGTGGCACTTCGCGGGAAACGATGCTCTGTGCGGCGGTAACGACATGAGCGGCCGTAACGAGCGCATCGATCCCCAATTGCGGTCGGGCGCCATGGGTCTGTTCACCGTGAATTTCCACGAAAAAACGGTCGGCACGAGCCATGAGACCGCCGGGAGCGGTGGCAACCACACTCTTAGGCAGACCCGGTTCCAAGTGCAAGCCAAACATCACATCGGGTCTAGGCTCCTGCAATGCCCCCTCTTGAACCATCAACGATGCGCCCCCAATTTCTCCGGGAGGAGCGCCCTCCTCGGCGGGCTGAAACATAAGTACGATGGTGCCTGGAACTTCGCGCCGTGCCAGTTCACATGCCAGACCAAACAGAATGGCTGTATGGATGTCGTGGCCACAGGCATGCATGACCCCTGTGCGATCGGATTGAAACGACAAGCCGGTATTTTCTTGAATCGGTAAAGCATCCATATCGGCTCTAAACGCCAGCACCCTTCCGGGCCTGCCTTGATCCACGACGAGCTTGATGCCCGTTTTGGCCAGGGGTTGAGGCTCCCCTATCCCCAATGCCCTTAGTTGATCCATCAAGTAAGCTTGGGTTTGGGTTTCCCGATTGGACAGTTCGGGGTTGCGGTGTAAATGGCGTCTCACCTCAACCGCCTGTTGAAAGGGATCCGACAAAAGCAACCATATCAGCACCAGCATGCATCACACCTCAATCAAATGTAGGGAACATATCACAACCCTTTGTTTGAGGTGTGCGGCAGGCGAATGCCCTCAAGACACCCATCGCGTACCAAGACCTTTCTTGCAAGTCTGTCGGCGTGCCGACCAAATCAGTTTTGCACTGATATCAACGCAATTTAAGGAACATCAATGACGTCTGTCGCGGTCCGAGTGCGGTGATCTAAATCAAGACTTAACAAGATAGAGAAACCATATATCTTGAAACGGTTCCAGGTGCTCGGCTCGAGTGATAATGCCTGAACCCACAGCCAAAAAGATTCAAACTTGGGGTTGGGTACCACGTATTTAATGATTGAGGGCATTTATGTTGGGTAGCATCATTGCAGCGATCGATGCCAAACCGGTTCCGGGCGGCGAGAAGGCAGAGCACTACCGAAGCACCAGAACGCAGCGGTCTGGAGCTACGGCGCCTACCAGGCCTCATGATTGGGTGATGCCCGATCCGCAAACGCGCGCACTGGAAGGTGAACTGCACTGGCGCACGTGGCACTTGTTCGTGAAATACCTTTGCATCTGGATTGCTTTTTGGATCCTATCGGCTATGGCTGTAGCCGGCGCAGCGTCTCTATGGGCAAACAAGAATATGCCGCCCCTGTTCTCTTTGACGGCAGTGACATTACTGACTTCAGTGGCTACTTGGGTCGTGTACCGGCGGAATCAGGTTAAGTTTGGTCGCAATCACGGCATGCTTGACGATTGGTATTAGGCAGTGGACCATCAGCTGGCTGGTTGACAGGTCGTTCAAGCGATATAAGCGTGGCCTCAATTGTCGATTTTGACCCTGCAGGTTGATCCTCCCACGAATTAGTTGATGCTGGCGGGTTGAGTCGGTCATCGAATGGTGAAAGAATGGGGCAAACACCCAATCACGGAGGACGCCATGTTGCGCACTGTTATGTTGATGGTCCTTTTATTTCCTATGTGCGAGGCAGGTGACGGTTTGCCTTTCCGCAAGGATTTGGCGGGCGACCGCGCATTGCCGCTTCCCTTTGGCATCAGTATCGACTACTACACCATGGATCAGCCTTATCGTGTCGACTCGCTGGGGTTGTCACTGCCCAATTTCCAGGTGGACCCTTCATTAATTGGTGTTGAAAACGAGATTCAATACCTGGATATCAAATTTGATGTATGGATTTTGCCCTTCTTGAATGCGTTCGCCATTGTGGGTCAACTGGATGGGGAAACGGACGTGGATTTTGCGCCGCTTCAGCTACCCCTGCCGCTCGGCAAAGTACAGGTAGACTATGATGGTTTCACCTATGGCGCAGGCTTGGTTTTTGCCATTGGGGGCGACCAGTGGTTTGGATCGCTGACAACCACGTTCACCGACAGTAACCTGAGTGGTGATTTTGATTCATCCGTTTCTGCATTTACAGCGCAACCTAAGCTGGGATGGTCCTTCGAATTTGTGGATGTTTGGGCAGGCGCCATGTACCTTTCCGCGGACGAAGAGCATAAGGGAACCATCGACATTCAACCACTGGGGCCTGTCGGATTTGAGGTATCGCTTTCTGAGGATCAATCATGGAATGGCAACGCCGGCTTACAGTTCAAGTTCTCTCCTAGTTGGCAACTCATCGTAGAGGCTGGCTTTGGTGATCGCGATACGCTACTGGCAAACATCGGTTACCGTTTCTAGGGCGGAACTTTCATGATTTTGGGGTTGATATTAACCACATGGTGGTATGTCGCTCCTTGTTACGAAACAGATCCCTACTCTTTTCGTGATCAAAACATAAGCGATAGTCGAGAGGTGTTGAATCGCGAGGTGAACAGAGCACTCGACGACATTGCACGTAACTGGTCCGGAAAACGCGATCATTACCGCGTCGCTGCGGCTGTTTATTGGAAGTTGGGCGGTATCTATTGGGTTGACAAGCTGGAACGATGGGCGATGAATTCCCCTGAAGTGGAGAAACTACCCACGACTCGGTATCGCAGTATCTACCGCGGTATGCCATTCTGGGTCACACGTGCCGCGTTTGTCTTTGGTGTCGGTGATTCCATCAAAATCAATGGCACACTTATCGGCACAGACAAAATCGGCCATTTTTTTTCCCAAGGACGTAAGTTCTTTAAGCGGTACTTGCGCTATGGGTCTGAAACACGTGCCGCCAAGCGATCTGCTGCCACCGAACGGGGAATTTTCGGTAGAGCGACAACCGGTAGCTATTCAAACGCGGACTTGGTCGCCAATTATGAAGGCTACCGTTTCTATCGGTCCTTATTGGAAGACGATATTGTCCCGGGTAAACAGGCCATTTTGCGCTGGGAAGGTGATCGTTTGGTCATGCAACGGGCCTTTGATTGGGCAGACCACGTCAATGCCTTTTGGGACGAGGCCTTAAATCCCAACGCGTACGACCGCCCTCTGAAATGGCGCATGCGAGCGCGTCTCAAGGCCATGTGCGAAGACCAAGACAAGGATATTTGCAGTCTGTTTGACAATCCCGACTACCGAGTTTTGTTTGCTAAGTACCAACACATCGGTCTGGTGGATACTTCAGATATGTTGGTGCCGAATATTTGTGGGCACAGTGAGCAGCATCATTTGGAGAGCACTGCTGGTAGAATCTCCAGTAATTGATTGGATGTAAGGGGCAAGTATGATCAACAGTTCATTTTTCAAGATAGCTATAGCGGGATTGATAGGCACAACGTCTTTTGGGGGCGTTTCGTTTTTCGTCAATGATATTCCCGGCTTTGACACGGCCAGGGGTTCCACGGTTCTGGCGGGAACGGAAGATTTTGAGTCCAGTACGTTGGGCCCCAACATGATCGCGACGTTGCCGGATCCATTGGCGCCTGGAGTCGCTAATACACCTTTTCCCACGGGCACGAATCCAGCGACCGGCATGACGGTCCAAACCAATTCATTGGGTGGTGCGCCCGCATCGCCCATGCCCGGTGGATTCCTAGCCACCGCATCGGTAGGTCTATTAGGTACACCAACGGATCAAGTGAGTACGAGTACGCCTCTTGATGCCAGTTTCGACATGATTTTTGCGCTGCCTCAAACCCGAGCTGTTCGCTTCATACCGCTTGTGTTCGACGACGCTTCAAGTGGTAACCCTGGCACAGCAACCATCAGAGTTTATGACTCATCCAACGTGTTACTTGGCACCCTCACAGACGTGGCCGTAGCGGGTTTCATGAACCCTACCACGGTGATTGGCGTCGTTGCCACGGGCGGAGATGATATTGGCAGGATCAATATCTTCGCAACGACGGCTATCGACAACTATTCAGGTGCAGACGATATCTTTGTATACACGGGAAATGTGCCGGTTGAGCTGCTAAGTTTTGAGATCGAGTAGGAACAAGCGTTCCAGGAACTCCCACTAAGGGGTTGGTGTTGCGCTATCCAGACCACGACGTTTGAGCAGAGGTGTGATGGAAGGTTCCTTGCCACGGAACGACTGATAGAGTTTCATGGGCTCTACAGTTCCTCCACTACTGAGGATGTGTTTGCGGAAACTCTGTGCGGTGGCGGAATCGAATAATCCCTTTTCTCGGAACACTTCGAAGGTGTCTGCGTCGAGGATTTCTGCCCAGATGTAGCTATAGTAGCCAGCTGCGTAGCCACCGGAAAAGATATGACCGAAATAGGTGCTTCTGTAGCGAGGGATAATCTCGTCAATCAATCCCAGTTCGTCCATCGTCTTTTTTTCGAAGGCCAATGTGTCTTGTTCCGTAAGGTCCGATAACGTGTGCCATTTCATGTCTAGGTAAGAAGCAGCAAGATATTCCACCGTGGCAAATCCCTGATTAAACGTGCCCGCCCTTTTCATGCGATCAATAAGTTGGTCGGGCATGGGTTCCCCGGTTTCATAGTGTCGTGCAACCATTTTGAGTACTTCTCTTTCGCCTAGCCAATTCTCCATGACTTGAGAGGGGTATTCCACAAAGTCTCGGTCGACGGATGTGCCTGAGAGCGAATTGTAGTGACAGTCAGACAGCAATCCGTGGATCGCATGGCCGAACTCATGAAACAGAGTGGCAGCCTGATCAAACGTCAACAAGGTGGGTTTTCCGCCCGCGGGAGCCGGGAAGTTGAAGCAATTCACGACGATCGGTTTTACGTCACCCTGTGCCTTGGACTGCTTGCGAAACGAATTCATCCAGGCTCCCGCACGTTTACTGGGCCGAACGTAGTAGTCGGCATAGTAGATGCCGACGAGGTCGCCATTTTTTTCACGGACTTCATAAGCCGTAACATCTTTGTGATAAACCGGAATCTTCTCATTCTTGGTGAATGTGACTCCAAAAAGCCGGTTCATGACTGTGCACGCTGCTTCAAAGGTGCTGGCAACCGAGAAGTAAGGTCGTGTCAGCTCTTCATCGAAGTCGAAAGCTTCTTTGCGTATCTTCTCCGCGTAGTACCACCAATCCCACGCTTTCAGTTGAAAGGGTGTTTCAGATTGGTTGATCATTTCTTGCATCATCTTTGCTTCGGATTTGGCCTTTTCAATAGCGGCGGGCCACACTTGATCAAGCAATCCGTAAACACCTTCCGGAGTCTTGGCCATGTTCTGGTCTAGCACAAAGTGTGCATGTGTTGGATAGCCGAGGAGCTGCGCGCGCTTTGCGCGTAGGGACGCTATTTTTGCAACAACACCCTTGTTGTCATTTTCATTGTTTCGGTTACCCACGCTTGCGTAGGCATGGAACATCTGTTCGCGTAAGCTGCGATTATCTGCGAATTGCATAAAGGGCGTGAACGAAGGTCGATGCGTCGTGAACACCCATTTCCCTGTGTGTCCTCGTTCTGTGGCTGTTTCGGCCGCAGCTGCGACCACGCCTTCCGGCAAGCCCGCCAAGTCTTCTGCGCGCTCAATGACCAACTCCCATTGGTTCGTGTCATTGAGCTGATTGTTCTGAAAGGCTATTTGCAAGAGTGCGAGTTCTTCGTTCAGTTTACGCAGTTGAGATTTTGCGTCCTCCGCCAAGTTGGCACCGCCCCGCACAAATCCCTGGTAGGTATTTTCCAACAACCGCATTTGTTCGGTGTTGAGGCTCATGCTGTTCCTTGCGTTGTACACATCCTTGACGCGTTTGAACAGAGTCTCATTAAGGGCCAAATCGTCACTGAGTTTGGTTAACTCTGGGGTGATTTCTGTCGCAATCTGGTTGAGTTCTGGACTGGTCAGCGAGGATCTCAGATTGAAAAACACATTGCTGACTCGTTGCAGATCTGCGCCCGCAAACTCCAACGCTTCAATCGTATTCGCAAATGTAGCCGGGTCAGGGTTTGCTGCAATAGCATCCACTTCTTTGCGATTCGCCTCAATACCCGCTCTGAATGCTGGCAAAAAATGTTCCGATCTGATGTCCGAAAATGGTGGAACACCAAATGGAGTGTGGTAAGCCTGCATGAGTGGATTGACATCTGAGCCCATTACGAGTCCACTCCAAATAAATACCGCGTGCAACAACTGTGTCATCTCGCCCTCCTGGTTCGTCGGGCTCACACACCCGTCCCATAGCTTCAATATCCACCAGCTTACGTTCTCAGGTTGCGAAATGTTTGGACGCGTTTCAAGCAGGTTACAACTCTATCTGGTAAAATGCTTCACATCACTACCTGAATGACCAAGAAAGTTGGAGGAAAACATGCGGATATTGGCTTTTTGCATCACTTTATTTATCAGTTCGGCCATCGTTGCCCAAAGCTCATTAGAGGAAGCTGACGGCTTGGGCGACACGAATTCACCAACGGATTCGGTACCTGATCCAGTTGCACGGCAACGGGTTATGGAGATCCTCGGTGCAGGGGGCGGCGTATTGCTGATACCTGAATCGACGAACGACCGCGTCATGGCCTTTGATCCCACGACAGGGGATTTAATTGATCCTGATTTTATTCCTGCTGATCCAACCAACCTCTCCACACCCATCCAAGCTCTGGCGCATCCCACCAATGGCAATATTCTGGTCTCAGATCAAATTGACGACGTGGTACAGGAATACGATGTATTGGGTAACTACGTGGGTGTGTTTGCCCCTGCGGGTGGTGCCAACACGGCAATTCTGGACAACATTCGCGGCATTGGATATGGACCGAGTAATACGATCTTGGTGACGGTCGGCGGCGGTGCCAACGACGATTCAGTGGCTCAATTTGACAGTGCCGGGAACTATGTTGGCAACTTCGTCGCCAATGGGTCGGGTGGATTGGATTCACCTTTTGATGTAATCAGTCGTGCCGGCGACTACCTTGTGGGCGGCATCACAAGCGACGCGATTCATCAATATTCAACCGCTGGCGCATATTTGTCAGATCTGACGCCGATTAACACGTTTCCCGAGCAGCTCTACGAAACAGCGTCAGGCAATATTCTGGTCGCCAATTTCAGTGGTACAGAGGAAGGTGTGGTGGAGTACACATCGACTGGTTCCCAGGTTGGTATTTACGATCCGGCTTCTCTAGGGGGATACCGAGGTGTTTATGAGTTACCCAACGGCAACATCCTCACCACCAACGGAAGCGGTGTCCATGAGATTGATCGGTCAGGAAACCTGGTTGAGACCAAGATCAGTGGCGTGAGTGCGCGGTTTATCTCGCCGTTTGGCGTTGTCATTGGGGGCACCGTTCCCACCATGAGCGAGAAGATGATGATTTTGTTCCTTGCCGGACTGCTCATATCCGCGCTCTTCGTAGCCAAAAAACGATCCAACTAGTATGGACAAGGGGAGTCATGGGCTCCCCTACTCCCTCCTATGGATGAGCATCCTGAGGCCCCGCCACAGTGCTTCTAGGATAGGCCAGATGAATGCTCGTAGAGGTTTTTGTGCAGACGTGCCTCCATGGATGCCCGTTGAAGATGTGAACTAGATCACAATACGGAATATGTGTGGCCCCTCGTATTTGCCAACATCGCGAGAGTCGATGTCAGTCAAAAATTGAGAGGTACACACATGAAACGCATCGTTCTTCTTTTCCTCATTTCCTTCACCCTATTCGCCCAAATGGAAGAGCGAATGAATCCCGCAAGTCAACTCACATGGCAACCTGCCCAGGTACAACACACTGCGGGACTCGATCGCTCACTGGTTTTCTACCGTTTTGGGCCAGATTTAGTGGCGTCCTTTATGATGCATGTAGACGCGCAGCAGAATCTGGTGATGGAGAATATCGTCACGCTTGATTATCAAGGCGGTGTGGTATTCGAAACACGCCGTTTGCTGGCACCGCCCAGTTATACCGTGGACTTGGAGTCAGGTCAGATTGGTGGCCCTTGGCATCAAGCGACCTTTCAGTTCACCATGCTCAACCCGGGAAATACCTATTTGGAGCCCGTTAACGCTCGAGAGTTTGGCTTGTTTCCGCTGAACGTCGTGACGATCACCCCGGCGGACATGATTCCCGCCGTAAAAGGCCCTCAATTCGTCCACGACCCCCTGCAAGCCTACGACAGCCAAGGCCAGCCCTTCAGCCTCATGAGCGGCGTTTCCCTGCCCGTGAGTGGCAATGCCAATATGATGATTTTGAAACTGGAATCCGAAGTCATTGAGGACTCCGACTGGACCACTGGAATTCGGACTGAACTTACGTCACAAGACCCCTATAGCCTGTATCCCTCATTGTGGGCAATGTGTCACACCCAAGGGGCCACGCAAAGCGGTTTGTCATGGTTCTCAGACACGAGCATTAATCAGGTGTTTATCCCTCAATACGATTCGGCCGCGATCACGGTAACCGGCGGCGGCCATGCCATTCTGCGCTGCGTACGCGTCTATTTCATCGCCTACTAGACCATACCTCGCAAAACAAAAAAGGCTTGCAGCCAAGAGGTTGCAAGCCATTGTTTGTTCTGGTGCCCCCAGCCCGAATCGAACAGGCGACCCACGGTTTACAAGACCGTTGCTCTTCCAACTGAGCTATGAGGGCACGAAGCCGGATTATAGATGAAAGCGATGGTTCGCTCAAGGGTGAAGGCGCAAGCCTCCACCCTTTTGCTGATTACATAGGGTTGATGCAATCGATGAAGGTGAGAATGGTCATATCCGGCCACATGGGATACTCCAGCGTATCGCACACGTTTCCGTTCTCGCATGAACTGCCATAGAAGACACGAATGTTGTCGATGTACCAGCCCACGTCACCTACGGATGCATCACAACCAAAACGCCAGCGGAGCAGTAGGTTCTCGCCACCGAAGTCGAATAAGTCGACCTGAACCGTGGCCCATGCTCCATTGTCGCCATGCCACGCCATACGACCGCCCAACGGGTTGGCACTTGAATTCAAGGGTCCCACGTAAGCGCCCTGAATGAATCGAGCGGCATTGGCAGGAACGGATCCGCCATTGGTATCTAGAATATCAAACCAGGTGGAGCCACCGTCGGTAGAGTACTCTAGGACACCGCCATCCCAATTGCTTTCCGTATTATGACGATGATCGAACTCGAGCACGGTCGGCGCACCTGGTGTAATAGCAATAGCTGCTGCCGTCGCCACATGTTGGTCTTTGACGAGCCCTTCGTCGGATACAAACCAAGAATTGGTCGGTGAGACACCGTCCATGACGATACTGAAGGGGTTGACCGACGTATTGCTGGGACCAGCTCCGGTTACCCAATTGGCAGGTCCGGATTCCATATCGTCTTCGAATTGTGTCGCGTCGGGTCCACTGGCCAATCCAGCCACTTCATTGGTGTTGGTGTCTTCGTTGCCGAAAAAAGGACCGCTGCCATTACCCGTGTTATCTTCTGCGCGCACGATGTAGAAGTATTGAATGCCGTACATGGCTGTGGCATCACTGTAGTTAGTAAAAGGTGTGCTGGCAAGATAGTTTGCTCCCGACGGCATAAAGCCAGAGGTTTCCGATCGGTAGACGTTATATTCTACCGAAGCACCGCCGCAAGCTGCGGTCGAGGCGTCCCATGAAAGGTTGATGGCGCACGTCATAGTCTGTGCGTTAACAGCCATCAGGTTCGCAGGTGAACTTGGGGGCAACGTGCAGTCTCCTGTCGCCAATGCCTCCGAACAATTGCTGTCGGCAGATTCGCAGCCGCTACCTGTATCGAGAGTTGTGATCTTATAGCTGTAGGTCGATCCGCCTGAAACGGTCGTGTCGCTGTAGCTCGTGGTCGCGTGATTACTTACCAGAAGCGTCCAATTGGTGGGTGTACATGGACCTAGTGCCCGATAGATATTGTATTCGTTGGTACCTTCGACTACACCAACCCAACTGAGATCAATCTGATTATCGCCATTGGGTGTCGCAGAAAGACCAGTCGGGGCGTTCGGGGGTTGACAGGTCGCACAGTTGGGCAGATTTGCACCCAAAGCTGTGATCACCGCTTGAATGGGTACACCGCGGTTGGGATCGTCAGTGCCTGGGTTGCCCGAGGTACAAAACGCGGAACCACGACAATGGTGCAACGCAACAATGCGATGATCCGAATAACCGATAACCGGCGAACCCGAAGAGCCGCCTTGGGTGTCAGCCCAGTAACCGATGTCACCGGGACCGCCTGAACAGGGTGCTTCATTGATACTAACGACGGATGCAAATCCGCCCGGTTCACCGGGGTAACTTGATTCCATGGCAAGTCGTTTGCCCCAACCGGCGGGATGTTGAGCGATATAAATGCGCTCATTGAGCACCGCCCCGGATTCGCGTAGCTGAAAATAGCCATAGGTGGCAGGCAAATTGGTACCTGTACCTGTGGAGGTATCAGGAAGCACAAGAGCGAAATCCAAAGGAGCATCTACTTGAACCAGCGTACCGCCTGACGCCTCAATGGTTCCTGGGCAAGCCAAGGCCGACGCACAGTTCGTGGCACAGTCGGCACCTTCGGCCATGAATTCAAAATCGATGTTGTTGAGTTGACTCTGAGAGCCAATACAGTGTTCGTTCGTCATCACATGACCGTCACATCCAATCAGCCAACCAGTGCAATGGGCGTTGCCATTCAAAGTCAAGCGAGCAACTGCCCGCGCTTTGTCGTATGCCATGGGTTCTGAAACTTGATAGCATTTCACTTCCCGTGTGTCATCGGTGGTACAAATTGAGCGATGCATACCGGCTGGCTCGGGCAAATTCATTTCTTCGCCCAGACCCATATTCCAGAATTCCTGAATTTCGTAGTCGTTGTAGCCCCGGCCATAAAAATCAATGTCAAAGCCGTAGCCTTCTTCACCCGAAGTTGAATAAAACTCAACCACCGCCATGTCTCCCTTGACATGGGTGGCGAAGAAGCCGTCGGGTGTGTTGCCAAGGTTATGTCGGCCTAGGCCTTCATAGACTCGGTGTTGATCACCATCCATAGACCTAACAATGACAAAATCGCCGGGCGCCAGATCAAATCGCTTGAAGTGAATGGCGATATAGGTGGCCTGGGGATAGTAAACATACTCCTTCATCACCGCGACAGGTTGTGCCGATGCTTCAAACTGATAAGGGTGAGCCGTGGACAATGCGTGGGGTACATACTCACCAATCGTCACCTTCTGCGCCATCAGCGGCAAGGCACAACAAACCATACTCAACAAAACTCTCATGAACAATCCTCCAACAGAAACACTCGCTCCATCTTAGGAGTGATGAAGATCACAGACAAGAAGAAATGCGGAATTGTTTGTTATTCAACAAGTTTCAATACGGCACCGGGCTATTGGATGCCATGTGCACGGCACAACTCTTGAAACTCAGACCCACCCCACTCCATTTTCAAGAGCCGGTGCGCCGTGGAACGGGCCTTGTTCAGGTCACCTAGCCTTAAAAGAAAGGTCGTGTAGTAACCCATTACATCCTGATCTTCTTCTGTTGATACAAAAGCGTCTAAGTATGAGACGGCTTCATTGTAGTTGGCGATACAGTTGTGATCATTGATCTTGCACCAATCAATCAGGATTTCCGCAAAGTGCTTCGCGTTTTGAGGTGAAGGGTCTGCCCAATTGGCTTTTCTCGCCCGTGTTAAGGCGTCATCCAACAAAGCCGCTGCATCCTCATTCCTATTGAGGCTCAGCCACACTTCTGCTAGATTGCGCATCCCTTCCAGAACATACGGGTGATTTGCATCCCTGGTCTTTTGACTCACCTCCAAGTCTCGACGAAAAAGTGGTTCCGCCAAGTCATATTTGCCCTGCAATTTGTAATTCATGGCCAGATTAAACTGACTGGACGCCACTTTTGGATGATCGACGCCCCAAACCTTGGTTTTGATCGCAAGCGCCCTTTCATACATCGGTTCAGCATCATCATAACGACCCTGACTGGAATACACGATGGCCAGGTTGTTCAGGGTTTGAGCCAACTCGAAATGGTCCTCGCCGAGAATCTCTTGTTTGACCTCCAGCGACTGCTTATACAGTTGCTCGGATTCATCCAGCCGTCCTTCCAAACGCCTAACCGCCGCTAGATTATGCAGGGCTTTGGCATAAGGAATGCTCCTTTGACCTACAAGGTCTCGGGTTAATTGCGTTCCCAACTCGAACAAGAGGCCCGCACTTTTGTGTCGACCAGTTCGATAGTAAATGGTTCCCAGAATATTGACCATGCTCTTTTCAACCATGGATGCCCTGGTCGGGAGGACTTTTGCCAATTGGGAAAGGGCCTCGTCTCTTTCGTGATCCACTGAAAGATTAGGCTGTTTGAGGCTGGGGATTCTCATACATAGCGCTGTCCAAGTCATCGCTTCGGCCTCCGCAAATTGGCCTTGTGACTCAAGTGACTCCGCCAAACCCACCATGGCCTCAATAATCTCCGATGGTTCCGCATGAGCGGACTTTCTCAGCTCAAGCGATTCTTCGAAATGGACCTGTGCGTCGTGATACAGACCCAAATTGTGTTTCACTCGTCCGATGGTGTACAAGAAACGCGCAGCAATTAAGGGCTGATTGGTCAGTTCGGTGGACACCCTGTCCGTACCCGCTTGAAGCAACTGCAAGGCAGTCACGGACTCCCCTTTCGAAATCCTCGGATCGGATACTTCGAATAGACCCACCATAAAGTCGGATACTTGCCGAGCTGCCTCGGCTTCTCGATTGGCACGCGCCGCTTCAGCATTGGCTCGTTGCGCCTCCTGCGAAATACGAAATGCTTGAAACGTCATGATACTCAGCAGTGTGATCATGACGACGAAGCCCGTGACCATCATCTGTTTCTTGAGGCGACGCTTGGGCGCGTTCTGTATCCACAGGAGCTCTCGCAGGACTTCTGAGGCCGAAGGACGCGCCGCCGGTTCGAGGGCTTTCATGCGCTCAATTAGTCGCTTGATATCGCTTGGCACATCTTCAATGGGTCGCGTCTGCGCCTTGCTGGCTTGAAGTAATCTGATGTTAGGCGCGAGTCCTGGCTCCATGGCCGGCTGACCCGTAAACAGTTCCTGCATAACCAAGCCTAATGAATAGATATCGCTCAGGGAGGTTGCAGGTTCGCTGCGCGCCTGTTCCGGGCTCAAGTATCCCAATGTGCCGATAATTGAACTTGCCTGCGTCTCAAACTGGTCCGTGGATGAGGCCTCAATGCGGCCGAAGTCCGCTTCACCAGAGGTATAGGCAAGCCCAAAGTCCAGAACTTTCACCTGGCCTTGTTTGTTGACCATCACGTTGGCGGGTTTGAAATCGCGGTGGACAACACCTTTCGCATGGGCCGCCTTCAGCGCATCTCCCAATTGGATGGCTATGGCAAGTGCTTTGTCATGGCCCGGCTGTCCATGTTCAATGACCTCTTTGAGTGTTTGACCCTCGATGAACTCCAGGACCAGGAAATCACCAAGCCCTGTTTCTAAATAATCATGGATGGCGCAAATGTGAGCATGATCCAACTGAGATAGCATGCGTGCTTCGCGGAGGAACCTGGACTTCATGTCGGGATCTCTATTCAGCCTCCCGTGGATGGACTTGACCGCCACCTTGCGTTCCAGTTTTTCATCGAAACCGGCATAGACCATGCCCATTCCCCCTTGACCCAGGGGCTCAAGCAACAAGATGTTGCCAACATGCTCGCCGGCGTGTGTCAACGGCGTTTACATACTCATTTCTTCGTCAGAATCGACATGAGCTTCAATAATATTGGCGATGGTCAGAGCATCAGAAATCGCCTTACGCATGGTGTTGACGTCAGCGTCCTTACCAGCTGACACCAGGCCCGAATAAATCTGACAAGCGCCCCTGAACAAAGTGGCTTCACTTGGTTGCAAAGAAAAAAACTGTGTCTGTCCCATTTTCGGCCTCCCTTTCACTGACTGCATAGATTATCACGAAGCGCATTCACACAACGCCTGGAGCCTGAACACCCATTCGCGATAAGATTTAGACATGTCCACGCGTCCATTTTCCTCATGCCGATTCAATACGGCAACGTTGGAGTTGGTAGGTCCCAAAGGCCAAATGTCGTTGCGACCGCAATTGGGTGCCCTGTTGTCGCTTTTTCTGGATCGACCCATGCAAGTCCTGAGCAAGGAGTCGATCATCACGGCGGTTTGGGAAGATTCCGTGGTTAGCGATGATGCGGTGTTCCGTGCCATACGTGACTTGAGGCATGCCTTGGCAGAATGCGGTTGCGACCGCGAAATGATCAAGACGATTCCCAAGAAGGGCTACCAATGGACAGAACTCGAAGCAACGACGGCGGAGTTCACGGGCGATTTGGTAATCACCCGTCCAAGCCTCCAGAAAACCCGGGATCCCAAAAGAATTTCGTTCAAACTGCTTTGGATATTGGCCTTGACGCCCATTGCCGCGTGGAGCATTTGGACGCTGATTGCTTCTCGCAATCAAGCACATGTCACACAACACACCAGGTTGGCCGTGTTGCCGGTTATGAACCTGGTGGAAAATGACGAATATTCCTGGATCAGGGCCGGACTTACGGACGCTATTTGCACCTCTCTTGCTGAGGACGAAAAACTTGAAACACTACCGCTGGAAACCGTTTTGAATGCCACGTCTCCAAGCGACGCCCCACACCAATCAGTCGTGCATCTCACCCAACACACAGGCGTTGACTACACCGTCTCCACCCAAATTGAATTTCGCGAAGATGTTTGGCGCTTGGGATATGTCATCTTCAAGGGCGATCAACCTTTCAAATCTGGACAATGTTTGGGAGACTCGCCCATGGCAGCGGCCAGGGAGTTGGTTAAAAAGACCCAAAGTGCCATTGGCAGGCCATATCTATCCGTCGCGGAGAGTCTCTCGCCTGACCCGTACCTCAACGAGACCTATGCCAAGGGACTGGAGAAGTTGGATGCCGAGGGTCCTGCCGCCGCACTGCCCTTTTTTGAAATATGCGTGTCGCAGGACCCGAATTTCTTGTGGGCCAGACTCAAGCTGGCGACTTGCTTGTTCTTAAGTGGCGACCCCGACCGTGCCATGGATCATCTTCAGTCGACCATAAAGGCAGCGGAAATAGGTGGGCGCGATTTGGTGCAGGCAGCCGCTTTACTCGAACGCGCCGAGCGCTATGCCGATCTTGAAGAGAACGACTCCTTCAAGCGCGACTTGGCCAGAGCAAGAGAAATCTACACTGCGATAGAACATCCTTATGGTCTTATTCAGTGTGATTTTCTCCATGCGCATACCTTCGTAAACACAAGCCGAAGTGAAGAGGCACTCCCCATATACGATCAATTGATGGATCGTGCAAGATCCCTCCGTGACCATGCATTGGAGGCAAAAATCTACAATAACATTGGCCTAATCCACTTTGAAAACAATCGCTACGAGCCCTCTCGTGGATTCTATCTCAAGGCACTTGACCTCGCACAGAATCTTGGTTCACGCACTTTGGAAGCGACCATCCTGGGCAACATAAGTCTGCTTGAGATGGAAGAAGGTAACTATGAATCTGCTATCAAACGTTTTGAGCAGTTGAGGCAGATATATGCGGCGTCAGGTAACCGGGCAGATGAAGGCTGGATCCGCTTGGCACTTGCGTTCGCACATTACTATGGAGGCAGTTATGGCAAGGCCCTCGACGCTTCCAAACAAGCACAGACCTTGTTAGAGGCCACAGGGAATATCCGTTTGTTGGTGTTTGCTATTGCCGCGCAAGGATACCTGGAACTTTTTTATGATCAAGGAGAAATTGCCAGAGCAACGATTGACCATGCAAGAAGCTACCATTATCAAGATCGTGACGACGATGCTTATTGGTTTCTGGAAACGGTTACGGCATGGTGTGAGTTAGATGAAGGACACCTCACTCGAGCCCAGGAACGCATGCAGGCATTTCCATCTGAGTACTTGTCTGATGACCAATTGTCGTTGATGGTTTCGGCGTTGGTGGCTTATCACTTGGGCGCGTTTCATCAGGCTGCCAAACTCATCAGCCAAGCCCGAGAAAGGCAGCCGCATGCCTGGCAGCCAGGTCAACAATTATGGTTGGAAGCGATGACTAAGGCTTCTGAGATGAATGCTCCGGTACCCTTACCGTCCTTAATTCCTGACGCCAATAAGCCCAACCGATAACCAGACGGACCAAAAGCCAAGGCGCTAGAAACCACCCCAAAAAAGGGATGAAAGCGACCAAGCCAATGACCCAACCGAGTCCGAATGCCGTGATCTTTTGTCCAGACATTCGGTTTGAAAGCGATTGGCCAGGTTCCAACAAAACCGTTTCATACGCTGCAATCACACTTCGACCCGTCAATAGTGAAGCGCCCACAAAGACCAGCACGGGTCCAACGATAGGTATGAACCCCATAGGTAGTAGCAAGACAGACAGCGCCACATCTTGAACGGCCACCCAAAGGGACCCCATCTGATTGGCAACAAAGTGACGCCAGGTGAATTCACGGGCGGCTCTCTCTTGAAAACTTGCAACGACGCGTTCCACCAGGTTCTCGTACCACATACCCATCAGCGCTAGACTCACGTTTAAGGCAACCATGAGCAGTACTGCGGCCAAAACCAATCTCAAAATCCAGCGAACAACCAATCCTGTGGCGCTCAGCCACTGGATACCGTGTTCAAAGAGCCACGACAGCAGTGGATCCAGTAGGTACCTCTCAAGTGCCACTTGCATCACCACCGAAACCACAATGACGATCGCCATGTTGAAGGCTAAAGCCCGATAAACGGCGAGTCTTAGTCCAGGTATTTGCTGTTGGGCCTTCTTTCCTTTTCCGATGGCGCGAAAAGCATGAAACAAACATTCACCCCCATGGTTCCCAGGCTAGAATATATACGTAATCTAAGGAGTCTCGACATGGAATACGGGTACCGAACTCATGATGTAACCAATCAACCACCACCGATTGGAAACGTCAATCTGTTCCTTTCTGACCCGTTAATGGTTGATCTATTGCGGCATAGCGAAGCCTCGTGGTGTCTGAAGAAAGCTGAATCATTCGGCGCGGTGATGGGGGCTGAAGAAACTGCAAAGCACGTGCAATTAGCCGATTTGAACCGACCGGAGCTTCAAAGTCACGACCGGTATGGACATCGTATTGACGAGGTGCTGTTCCATCCCTCATGGCACCATCTCATGTCCCTGGGTGTCGCCCATGGGTTGCATAATGGCGCCTGGACGTTTGAAGGGTGCGGCGCTCACCAAGCCAGAGCGACGCTTTTTTACCTTTTCAACCAAGCCGAAAATGGTGCAGCTTGCCCCCTATCCATGACCCATGCATCGTTCCCCACTTTAAGGCATAGCCCCTCGCTTTTGGAGCAATGGGTCAGTGGTCTAAAGAGCAATGAATACGACGGTCGTTTTATAGATGCCACGAAGAAGCGGGGTCTTCTGGTGGGTATGGCAATGACAGAAAAACAGGGCGGTTCCGACGTTCGGAGAAATACAACCAAGGCCAAAAAGCACGGCGAAGCCTATCTGTTAACCGGACACAAATGGTTCTGTTCAGCACCCATGTGTGATGGGTTTCTGACCCTAGCCTATATTGGTGACGACCTGACCTGTTTCCTGGTGCCCCGCTGGACGCCCGGAGGTGACCGCAATCGCATTCATATACAGCGCCTCAAGGATAAATTGGGGAATCGATCGAATGCCTCATCTGAAATTGAGTATCACCAGGCATGGGCCCAGATAGTTGGCGACCCTGGACGAGGTATTTCTACGATCCTGGAAATGGTGGCTCACACGCGCCTTGATTGTGTGCTTGGATCTGTGGGGATTATGCGGGCGGCTCTGAATGCGGCCATCCATCATTGCAAACACCGCCAGGCTTTTGGAAGACGCCTCATCGAACAACCTGTCATGCGCCAGGTGCTGGCAGATTTGATACTTGAATGGCGGGCCGCACTTGTTTTTGCCTGGGAACTCGCGGTTCTGTACGACAAGGATACCGAAAAAGAGATGAGCCGTCTCCTCACCGCGGTTGCGAAATTTTGGATATGCAAAAGAACGCCGATGTTCGTCGCTGAAGCCTTGGAGTGTGTGGGTGGTAGTGGGTATGTTGCAGAGTTCGAGACAGCGAGACTCTTTCGCGAATCGCCCCTAAATGCCATATGGGAAGGAAGTGGAAATGTGATCGCCATCGACATCCAACGCACATTAACCAAATTCCCGCATCTGATCGATCGCCTCATCGATGATCTGAATCAGTGGGGTAAGGCGCCGGAACAAATTGGCACACTACGCGCTCACTATGATGGACTTGCGGAAGATCCCATCCTACTGCGCCATTTCAGCCAGAACCTGGCTGTTCTCATTCAGGCTATGCTCCTAGACAGGCGAGGCGACGTGGCGGCCGATGATTTCTTGTCAAATCGCGTGGTTCATCAGCCCGGTCTATTTGGGGCAGGCCAGCTCAAATCAACAGACATGCTGCTCCAGACATCTTTTGGGTGATTCACATGTCATTAACGTATCAGGCACCGATTGCGGCAGATGAAGTGATCAGAATTCTCAGGGAGGCACCGGAGTCAGTATGCTTTTTGGATGTGAGATCACAAAAGGAGTGGCGGAAGGCTGCCATTCCCGGCTTCTTGAATGCGCCCATATTAGATGACGACCAACGTCACAAAGTAGGGCTTACCTTTAAACAGGCAGGCCAACGTGCAGCCATCGACCTGGGTCACAGCTTAGTTGCGCGCGATGCTTGTGTGGCTCGATGGCGTGATATGGCCAAAGAAAAGCCGATCTATGTAACCTGCTGGCGAGGCGGACTGCGGTCCAAAATTGCACTAGAGTGGCTGCGAGAGGCTGGATTGATCGCTTATCGGGTTGCTGGAGGGTACAAGTCGATGCGTCACGTGTTGCTTGATCGAATCGCTCGCCCCCCGTCTATGGTCGTTATTGCTGGACTCACTGGCTCCGGAAAAACAGACCTCATAAGGAGACTGGCTCACGGTATTGATCTAGAGGGATTGGCATGCCACAGAGGAAGTTCATTTGGGGCTCTTGGCGACCAGCCGTCTCAGGCAACGTTCGAGAACCAATTGGCGCTGTCGTTGTTGTCTGGCGCCCACTTTTTTGTTGAAGATGAGAGTGCCCATATCGGCAAGATACAGGTACCTGCGTCTATCATCAGACTAATCCGAGATACTTCCGTCATTTGGCTGGTGACACCGCTCAATCGAAGACTTCAACGTGTCTTTACTGAGTATGTGATGGAACCGTGTCAAAATAAATCGCGCAATGAAGTTCACATGGAAATACAAACAGCATTGACTCGCATCAAGAACCAATTGGGCGGGAAACGGTACGCAGATTTGGCGGCCTTGGTCAAATCCTCCTTCAGCAACGGAATCGATTGGTTGGATCATAGGGAGTGGATTGAACTGTTATTAATCGAATACTATGATCCAATGTACCGACACGCCTTTCATTCGCGCCGTCGCAAAGTGATTTTCCAAGGGGATATTGACGCATGTCAGTTATGGATTCAGCACCAATTCGCCTGACTCAGATGGTGAAGAAAGGCGGATGTGCGGCAAAACTCCCTGCAGCGACATTACGACAAACGCTGAAGGATCTTCGGTTAAATCGTCCAAGCCAACTTCTGGTAGGCAGCCAGTCACTGGATGATGCCGCCGTTTGGGATTTGGGCAACGGCACATGGCTGGTGCAAACACTTGATTTCTTCACACCGATTGTTGACGATCCCTTTGATTTCGGAGCAATCGCAGCAGCCAACGCACTGAGCGACATTTATGCCATGGGCGCGACCCCCATCACCGCGATGACGATACTGGGCTTTCCCGCGGCACAATTGGATATGGCTTTGTTGAAACCTTTAATGGACGGCGCTTTAGATCGGATTCACGCCAGCGGTGCTTGTCTAGCGGGTGGTCACTCCATTGAAAATGATGCATTGATTCTGGGGTTCTCGGTCACCGGTATTGTTCCAGAACATCGCGCCTGGCTGAATTCCGGGGCACGACCTGGCGATCACTTGATCCTCACAAAACCATTGGGAACAGGCACCCTTGCATCTGCACTGAAACTCAATCAAGCCCAGGAACATTGGGTCCAAGGTGCCATTCAGTCCATGAAAACACTCAATGATTTGGGGCCACTCCCCGACGTCAAAGTCAATGCCAGCACCGATATCACCGGTTTTTCGCTGGCTGGACATGCCATGCAAATGGCACAAGCCAGCGAGGTCTCCTTTCACATTGACGCGCATCGATTACCCGTCCTTCAAGGGGCCATGTCTTGCCTGGAAGACAAGATACTGAATCGTGCCCATCACACGAACCTGGCCTATGTTCAAGACGCCACAAACGCAAACGAGACGCCAGAACCTCTGAAATGGCTCCTGACGGATCCTCAAACATCAGGAGGATTGTTGCTGAGTGTTCCTGGTGCTCAGTCAACAAAATTGATGTCTTTACTTGCCACTGGGTTTTCAGAGGCTCGTGTGATCGGCGAAGTGAAGGACAAAGAATCACTGTCCGTAAGGTTCTACGATGGCAAAACGCAAGTCTAAGCCACAGAAGTTGGATGTGAGCAACCTGGAAACGCTGGCTCACAATCCATTTTCTGTGCTGCTTGGTGCCCAAAGGAGCGAGTCTGAAGCCGAAGTCGCGAAAGAACCACAGACAGAACATGAACACCCAAGGGCTATTTCATTGTATGTTCGGGCGGAACGCAGAAAACACGGCAAGTGGGTGACCTGTATCCGACATTATCAATCGGACCCAAAGCCGTTTTTGGCCGCAATGCGCAAAGCAATGGCATGTGGTGGCGGGATTGAGGGAGACGTGATCCTGCTCCAGGGGGATTGCGTAGATCGCATCAAAATGTGGCTGTCCAAGCAAGGATTTCGCGTTCGGTAATGCTCAGAGTGATTGCAAGGTCCTTAACCGCTTATTGGCATCTCGCTTGGATTCAGTATCGTTTGCCTGATCAGCCAGTTTGAGTATCTCAGTCCAAACGGTCCTTTCACTGGTAGGGTCTTGCAGCTGTTCGTAAACGCGTGCGGATCTTTTCAACAGGGATATCGTCTCTCGAAATAAACTCTGAGATTGAAAAATGGCTGCCATTTTCCGCAGGGTAACCGCTTGTCGGGAAAGATCGTCCGATTCGATCCATAGCTCCAGAGCAGCCGTAAGTTGAGCAAGTCCCTGCTCTAGTTCATCTTGCGAAACCAGTGTGTCGGCCAGGAGTTCACGCGTGACCGCCTGTTTTCTCGCGGCCCCACATTGTTGATAACTCTCAATAGCATCGCGATAACGCTCGATGGTTTGGTCCATTTGACCCGATGATCTGAGTAATCCGGCTTCCTGGTATTGAACATCGCCAAACTTCTCCTGCCATTGAGCCGATTGATCTCCTCCAATCTGAAGGAGTTCCTGAATGGTATGACGCGCCAGTGCATAAAGCCCCATATCAAAATAAAGGGGCGCTAATTCTCTCAGGACATATGTAACGAGTTGATTATTGTCGATTTCCCTGGATAGTCTCAGACACTGTTCCCATTCCAGACGGGCCCGTTGCACGTCACCTTGATTCAGGGCGGCCCGACCCCAAACCAAGCTAGCAACAGCTTGTTCTTTCGGTCGCCACCCGGATCGGTATGTTTCAAGTCCCTTAACGAGCACGGCCGATTCATCTAGGCGGCCCTCATCAAACGCGACAATGCTACGCAGCAATGCCAGATCAGCCCGATCTCTGGACCGTTCAAAGACGCAGTCGTCGACCAGCGACAGGTCGGGATTTCTATCGCCCACAAATGCCAATCTTTGACGCCGAAGTTCCAGCTGGCAAGCTCTGGCTGCTAATCCGGCTTTTGAAAATGCGCTAATTGCGGCCGTCAGGTGGCCCCATTCACCCTCCTGTTTGTCGTCCGCCTCGTCGAAGTTTGCCAAGATCTGTTCTGCCTCTCCGACCAGGTTCCATGCCCCTTCTCCTGCAGCACGTTTCGCCAGATCCCCAGCCATCTTCTTTGAGGAGGTGTCGTTGACGTTGATCATCGTGCGAAGCAAAGCCCAGCGCGACTGCAGTGCTGACTCTGTCTGTTTCAGATCGTCCCAAATTGCCACTGCTTCCTGAAGATAGGCAAGGCTCCCTTCGAAATCCCCGCGATCTGCCAAAAGAACGCCCAGATTGTGTCTCGTTCGGGCCTCGCCATGGCGGTCACCCACTGACACATATCCCCGCAGACCTCGTTCAAATAACGACTTGGCGTCGGTTTGCTCACCAGACAGGCCTTCAGCCTCAGCCACACGGGCATCGGCAATGAGCAGTTCACGAGTGGGTGTCTCTACCGGTCTCGGTTGCGAGGCTGGTTTTGGTTTCATGTCGCCGAGAATGGTCAGGGCGTCGGCGTGGGGCGCGTTCGGCGCATCGCGGAACAAGAGTTGGTATGACTGCAAGAGGGATTGAAACTCATCCAAGTCACGATAAAGCTTTTCCTTTTCAGAGCGTGTGCGTGTGGATGCCAGTGCTTGGTTCCAGGCTTTTTGGGCAGGGTCACGATGGCCTAGCGATGCCTCGGCCATAGACAACCATAACCAACTTTCAGTGCTTGGTTCTATGTCGGTTGCCTGCCTGAGCTCTGATTGGGCATTGCTAAAGTCCATCGTCCAAAGAAGTTGCCTACCTTTGTCAATGTGCTTCAAGTACGACTCCGCAGGTGGCACCTCAATCGCCACTAAGGGGCGATTAAGCGAACCCGAAAATGCAGCCACAGCTTGTTCGATGGCCTGGGACGGCGATTCTTCGGAGCGCTCAAATGCGAAGCTGCGCCTCCCCTTCTGCCGATCAAATCCGTTCATGGTGAGAAGCACACGTTGGCCTTCTTCTTGAAGAACGATAAACGCATTCAAGCACCAGTCCGCTTGCAATTGGTCGCACAATAGTCGTTGGAATTCGACGGAGGGATCATCACCAGGTTGAATACCGATCTCGACAATGGCTCGATCGAGTTTTTCCCGAGGCAACACATGAACCCCTTCGATGGCCGAAAGGCGCTGCGTTAACTCTTGTTCTAGGTTTAGGTCCGGATCATCGTGAAAAGAACTCAAGACCAGTATGTCCAGTGGATCAAGGCCTACGGGGATCTTCGGTTTTGGGAGCCTCATGAAAACAACCGCAAAAACCAGAACAATTAGCACGCCAGCTGGCAGGAGCCACGGCCATCGAGATCGCTCCTGGTTTGGGTTTTCAAGGGCAGCGAGAAATGCTGATGCATCGGGATAGCGATCCCCTTGATTCCTTCTCAGACATTTGAGAATGATCCTGTTGATGGGTTTTGGAATCGACTTCTCAAGCCGTCGGGGTGGCGTGGGATCCTGTACTAAGCGTGCCAATGCCGTTTGAATTAATGTTTCGCCAATGAACGGAACGCGACCCGTCAAGAGTTGATAGTAAATGCATCCAAGGGCATACACGTCTGTTGATCGGTCAAGGCCGCCACCCTCAACCTGTTCAGGTGCCATGAAAGCCGGGGTTCCGACAAAATGGTCCATCCCACCCACAGTCGTGAAGAAGTGCCCATCGTGCTGTATGGTTTTGGCTAAGCCAAAATCCGTAACTACCGGACGCAATTGATGTTCGTCTGATACCAACAGGACATTGTCAGACTTGAGATCCCCGTGAATCACGCCTGCTTGATGTGCCGCCGAAACGGCATCAGCGATTTGCCGCATCATGTCCTGTGCCTCATCCGCGCTCAAGCGTCCCTTTTCATCTACGTAATCGTTCAACGATTGGCCATTGAGCAATTCCATAGTCAGAAAGGTCACCTCTCCGCCGAACCAGGTTAATCCTGGATTAGGTGGAACGACGTGAAAACCCACGTCAAAAATACGGCACACGTTGGGGTGTGTCACGCGGCGGGCTAGTTGAATTTCGCGCTTGAAACGCTCCACGTATTTGGGATTGTGTGCGGATTCGATGCGAATGGTTTTCAACGCAATGTGTTCGTTGAGTTCAACATCCACCGCTTCATAGACCACACCCATGGCGCCGTGGTTGATGTACCGCACGATGCGATATCGTTCAGCTACCATGTCGCCTTCCTTGAACAAAGCAAGGCGTTGTTGGATCTGTTCCTTTTCTCCGGATTCCATTAAGTTCCTAATCCCCGTGCGCACCGAAAGGATGATTCTACTTGAACATATCGTTTCAAATACAAGTAATGCTGAGTTTCAATGCCCCTTGATGAGGCGATCAATCAGTCTTTTCGCATAAATGCCGACGCGTGGATCTGCCTTGAGTGTTTGCCAGTCGGTTGGCAACATGCTGCGCAGCAACGGCAACATGGCATGTCTTGGGGTCCTGGGGTGAATGATTAAAGCCCGAGCTATTTCTTTGATCCGGGTCCACTTGGCTGAACCCGCCAATGCACCCAGCGCTGTCGGGTGCGTCTTTGGATAACTGGCCACGTATAACGCGTCTTCATAAGTAAAGTAAGTATTGTTGAATACGATTCTGAGTACGCCCGGCTCATTAAGGGTGCGAAGCACTCGGATCAAGGGTCTGGGCGCACGTCTCGCCAGGGACACTTTCTCACCTAATGTCAATCGCGGCAAACGTTCCTCGATTACTTCCACGCCCTTGCTTTGCAATGCGGCAGAGATTCGCGGTTGACGAAGAACCGTGAGAATGTCACCCCAGCGCAAAGTGTTCATCAATGCCAAGGCGATACTTGGTGGCGTATTGGGGTGCATCGTGAGCGCAAAGCAGACCCGATACCTCCGACGCAATTGGTGGTTGTTATAGATCTCCATAATTGCGTGCTGCGATACGGCTCGCGGACGTTTGAGAAACTGAACGACCCACTTAGGAGTGAAATATTTGTTTTCCATCAATGCGGCCCAGTCCGGTGTGTCCCAATCTGCAATTCGCGCCAGGATCTCATCTTCATCCATGTTGCGAATGGCTTGATCTGACATGGGCGTTTATTCCAAGAGCTCGTCGATCGGCTCTTTCTCAGGTAGTGAAAACGAGCGGTTCATTACGAGGTCGGGACGTTCCGAAAAACCATCACTTGCAAATCCCACCAACGTGTACGTCAGTTCCTCGGGTCTTTGCCGGTAAGAGTACTTGTTGCCATTGGGATCCACCAAATCCTGGTCTTTGAGCAGGTTCCGATCCACAAGCACATCCAGAGTCACGGGGAGTTTACCCTGGTCCAAAAAATAAAGGTCAATAGCATCGGCTACGCGTAGCATTTTGTATCTTGAAGACGACTCAAAATACGTTTGAGATGTTTCCACTTCCAGAAAGGCCGGAAAAAAGGAATTGATAGGGTTCCAGTGAGTGAGCGCACCAATCAAGGCAAAAACAACGACCACGATTACCGGAATCCAGGCCGGTAATTCCTTTTCTTCTTCCTGAAACTCAACTTCATGTTCGATGACCACGTCCATTGATTTGCGTACCAAATCAACTTCCATCAGATCGTAGATGGCCCTGCATGTCTCAAATTCGTTGAGTCTGCTCTTATCGATGACCTTCTGCACGGAAATCGGACGCTCGATCAGCTTGAGTACAATCTCTTGCTCATGAGAGAGACTTGGTGATTCGGCGTCCATGGGTTCACTCTCATCGGCCATGACACCTTCAAGCAAATCATCGAAACTTCCCACGGGACCAGATTGAAAGCTGAGATCCTTGTCAATATTCAACTTAATGCGCTTACCCAGCTCAGTCCGCTCTACCGAAATATCAAACGAAGGAATGGCTCGTTCAATCATCGGCCACTCATCAATCATGCGGATACCTTCCATCAGAAGGCTCTCTGCACTAATGGGACTGAAATTCTCCTGGTCGTAGTCGATATACCGCTCTTGCCGGAAATGATAGTCCCCGTCCACCCAACGGAACAAGCGGTAAATGATTTCGCTCACCTGCATTTGCAGGGACTCTTTTAGGTCTTCCTTCTTGATGAACCCTTTGGATATGAGGACCTGGCCCAAGCGCTGCAAGGTCGAGTTCTGAATCACTAGTGCCTGTTCAAGTTCTGTTTGAGAAATGCGGTTGGTTTTCACCAACACATGTCCCAACCTATTCTCCAATTTCTGATTGTCGGTATCCGCGCCCACAACCATGCCGTTGATGAAGGAAATTGTGGCTACTTCCTTACCATTGCGAAGCGTGAGCACACCGGTCTTGCGTTGGATGCCAATCAGTTGAAAGATATCGGCCAACGAAAAATCGCGGAGGGTCCCCTCAAGTGCCATCAGTCCTCCATCCAGAGACCGCGTAAGCCAAATAACAACCAGAAAAACGCAGTCGTCGCCCAGATAGAAGCTTGAATCACCAGGAAATCGTTCATGTTCGCCATAAAGGGATATTTGATGTCACTCAGCGAAGAAAAACAGAAGACAAGCATCAGAACCCAGAACCAAGCGACCAGTGCGCCCATCCAAGGATTACCGCGCATAATTGATTTTGCACCAGGAATCAACAACTGCAAACCGTTGGTGAATCTGCGTTTGAACTTGGAGTACCGTTGCACTTCATCATACTTTTTCATCTTTGCTTCTGATGGTAGATCATCTCTGCGCACATATAAGTTGACACATTGACTACACCAATTGTGGGCCGGCGACTCGGGAATGTAATAAATCATCCCACATTTCGAGCAGGACTTACCCAGCAGTCGAGGGTTTCGGCTACGCGCGTGTATGAGGGCAGCCAAGACAGCGATAATGAGTGCAACGATAATAGCAAGTGATACGGGGCGCATGAGCCAATTGGTGAGATCACCCAGTCCCTGCCCCAAAAGACCCCGAGATATGGATTGAAGCGGGTCATAAGATATTTCTACCGGTGTCGCCTCTGAGTCTCCTCGCAAGTAGATCGCCTCAATGAGCTGTGGATCACGGCCTTTAGCGCGCCGTAGATAGCTTTCCGCATCTCGGTGCTCACCCAATTGACTCTTAGCAACACTCATATTGTATAAGACGACACCTGACCTCGGGAGCCGCCCGACCGCCGATTCGTATGCCGTAGCTGCTTTCTGAAGCTCGCGACTGGCAAGGTATATATTTCCCTTGTTTACAGTTGCCAATACGCCGTAGTCACTTTGGTCCGATACTTTATCGAGATAACTGAGCGCGTTGTCAGCATCGCCGGTTTCCAAATATGCGGAACCCAAGGCAAAATACACGACGTCCGACGTACGGCCTGTTGCCACTTCTTCTTCTAATTGGCTCAGCATAATTCGGGGGTCACCATTGAAGAATTGGGCCAGTTGAAGCTGCGTCTCCTCACTGGATCGGGCATTAATTAAGTTGTACGAAGCAAACAGGAAAAACACGGTCAACGCATATGCCAGCACAGCGAACATGGTGACACCGCGTTCTCTTGCAGTCATGAAGGGATATACGAATACCCAGAAAAACAAAGCGCTGAGAAACCAACTGAAACCCAATACCCAAGGTGCGGTCACTAGACCTACGACCACACCCGTCTTGAGCAACGGATGCCAATCAAAATGATCAAAATGCTCTTTTGTCGTTGCGAAAATAGGTTTGGCATATTTGAGTACAAAAATGCCAATCAAGGCAATGAGACCTAGTTTGAAGGCAAGCAGTAACCTTTCGAACAACCACACCAAGACGTCCATCACAAACAACGTGTTTCTGCTGTTAAAAGCGTATTTGAGGCCTTTGAGGTTAAGCGTGATGTAGTAAAGGTAGTCCCCTTCAGACTCCTTTTTGATTCTGGCCAAACCTGAGTAGGCTGGCCAAAGATAAGGGTTAAGTTGCGCGCTGTTGAGGAACTCGACTCTGGCTTCATTGTAGTTACCGAGCTCTAACTCTCGATTTCCTTCTCGGAGGAACAGAATGGCGGCTTCTTCATAAACGGTGCCGCGTGACCCTTTGGCAACATCACGTAATGACTCAAAGACGGTTTTCTGGGTCAACGAATCCTGGCTGGACTTGGCGGCTTTGTATTCCTGCCACAATCCGGCCACACGTTGTTCTACAGACATGTCTTCAGGAAGGCCCTCTGCCCATATAGGCATGCCAATTATAATCACCGCAAAAAAGGCGCTTCTGACTACGCCAAACATTGAAGATGCCCCAACCCAGTGTGATGCAACATACTAACATACCAGGTAATTGGGTTAAAGAGAAAGCGGGCTTAGGTAGGGTGCAACAGGGGTTTTACGAGTACCTTTTCGCCCATAGCGATCTCGAGTTGGTCCATGATTTCTCTGGGAATCAGAATGCGGTCGGCAGCCACGTTGGGCTTGGACACGAAATTCACCTCACCGTAGTTCCCTTTCTGCGTCCGGATTTCCAAGGTATCGCAATCCGCGTAAACCATGGACTCGGTACTCCAGTCATTCACCAACATTTCGGACAAGACGATGTCAGTGGCTTTTCCAAACAACTTCTTGTGCACGTCCACTTCCAACAGTTTGTAGATATCTACCCGTTTCAAGTGACCCCGTTGTTCCAAGTCGTAGATCACGTACAGAACTTCAAATGCGCCACGTCCGCTGTTCGCTACCACTTCTTTGATGTCGGCTTGTCCGTCGAGAAACTTCAAAACCTGAAGTTCTTCCGGCGAGAAATCCTTGGCCAGGTGGGGAATACGGATGTCCACCAGTGGCAAATAAACAATGTTGTCGTGTTGTATGGACGTGCGGATCTTGCCAATTGTGTCTTTTCGACGAGCTGCTTCCAAAACCAGATCGTGGATTGATCTGGTAAATGCACGGGGAGAGCTGTGAGGGCTCATCTGGAAAAAGAAACTACCCTCATGTTGTGCCAATAACACATATGCCGCTGCTTCACCGCCCATACCCTCTACTTCAGCGTTGATAATCTCGCCGTCGGTATAGTAAAGCTTGCCTTTGAGTGAATGGTTCTCTATGTGCAGAATGCCATTCGATCGATTGATATTCAGGAGCTGGACAATGTCTTGGATGTCGACACTATCGAGGCTTCCTTCTATTGCCATGAAACACCCGGCCCTGGTTTTAGCCTAACCTATCCCAAGCGTTTAGAGGTTGTCAACTGCTATCCGCCGTCAAGAAGCCATTGCAGGCCGAGCCACACCAGTTACTTGACCTTCCGCGCCGACGGGATGCTCAACGATTTCATAAGCGTCCTGATTTTGAAGTAGATAGCGCATGAACATCGCATGTATTTCGTGCCCCGCCTTATGGGCATGGAAAGCGCCCCGGATTCGGTGACCACACAAAGAGAAATCACCTACCAGGTCCAGGATCTTGTGACTGACAAATTCGTCAGCGCTGCGCAAACCTTCATTCAGCACACCGTCACTGTCCAGTACGATTGCGTTTTCGAGGCTACCGCCGCGAATGAGTCCCATTTTTTTCAATGCGTTCACGTCATTCAGGAATCCAAAAGTACGTGCGCGGGCTACATCCGAATCGTAGTTGGACGATGTCACGGTTACCGTCTTTTTTTGATGTCGAATCAATGGATGATCAAACTCAATCTCATAAGTGACCCGATAGGCTGCAGCTGGTTTGGCCACCACCCATTTGCCATCTTTCTCAAACCTGATCTCTTTCTTGATGATCAGTTCTTTCCTGGCGACTGCCTGGCGTTTGATGCCAGCTTCCTCGATTAGATACAGAAACGGCGAAGCACTTCCATCCATAATCGGCACTTCAGCGCCGTTCAAATAAACGATGACATTGTCAATTCCTTTGGCATACAAAGCTGACAATAAGTGTTCTGTGGTCTGAACGACACATGACCCATTCTTGAGCACGGTTGCCAATTGGAGGTTCTTGAAATCGACATGGTCAATATGAGCGCGGACGGATTGGCCATTCAGGTCTGTTCGAACAAACGTAACACCGGTATTGGGAGACGCAGGAGCCAAACGCATTTCAATCAAGCGGCCAGAATGAAGACCGACACCTAATGCGCTCACTTCCTGTTTCAATGTCCACTGTACGCTCATAGACGACCTCCGCGACCTTGAATGAGCAAGTATCAGGCCAACACCTGTTTCTCGTCTAAGCATCTGCTTTTACGGCACTTAACGGCACTCATGATACCAAACAAGGCCCGCTGTGTCGCTTTTAATACACAGGCTCAGGAGGGTCTGTGTGATTTACGTCACACCTCAATAACGCGCCCGTTCGCGACTCTGCATATCGGCCACAATTGCTTTGTAGTTGTGATATCGGAAAGACGCCATATCTCCAGATCGAACTGCCTCTTTGACATGACAACCAGGTTCCTCTAAATGAAGGCACGAGGTGAACTTGCATTCACGTTGAAGATCGCGCATCTCCACATAGCCAAACCGCACCTCATCCGCGGCAATATGGGGTGGGAAAAAGTCTCGTAGGCCAGGAGAATCTGCCAAATAGCCACCACCCTTGATGGGTATCAATACGCTGTACGTGGTGGTATGGCGTCCCGTTCCACGGCGTTCGTTGACGGGTCCAGTGAGGAGGTTTGCCTTGGGTACAAGCCAATTGATCAATGAACTTTTCCCGACACCAGATGTGCCGGCAAACAGTGAAATCCCGTTTTCCAAGACCGCCTTAAGTCGCCCCATCCCAATATCTCCTTTGGTTGAAGTTTCAATGATGGGATAACCAAGCTCCGCGTAGGTTTGAATCTGAGGGCATTGCAGCGCATCTGGATTCAAGTCAACCTTATTGAATACAATGCATGCCGGAATCAAAAGCAACTCACAAGTGACCAGGAATCGGTCGAGCATGGCGAAATCCAAGCCCGGGCGCTCAATACCTTGGACGATCAATGTCTGGGCAAGGTTGGCAGCCATAACTTTTTGTTGTTCCCGGGTATCGCCGATTGAACGAAGCAGCATGTTTGTACGCGGCTTTATCTCTAGAAGATATCCGTCTACCCCATCCTTCAGTCCGCGTTGTAGGTCTATGGTGACCTGATCCCCAATAACGGGTAGCCGATAGGATGCGTCATCGTGTCTGCGGATTTGACCCTTAGGTTGACAACGCCAGGTACCACTTTCCGTAATGACGTCGTAAAAACGATTCATGGTCCTTGCCACGAGACCCGAAAGCGCTTGCGTCAAAGTGCGTCTTTGAGGGCGGCACTAATGGATTGATCAAGTACCAGGGGGTAGTGATTGCGCGCGTAGTCTGTCAGAGCTCTATCTTGAGTGACACCAGAATTCATCGCTTCTCCCAAGTGGCGGGTCACAGGCAATGGACGGGGGCCCCAGACTGGTTTTACGGATCCATTGCGATCCAAGACCAATATTCGAGGCAGACCCCTTTCCAGTGATTCCGCAAAAAGAGGGAAGAAATGCTCGTGGCAGAAAAAGCGGGTCACTGCGTTTTTAGCCGTGTGAAAAGTGGATCCTACAAAGGGAAGACTCAACAGAGAGTCCAGAGAGTTGGTGCTGTAAACAATGGCATACCGACGGAGCGGTTGTTGGTTGAGTGTCTTAAGTGTTTTCTCCAACAGTGGAGGCTCTTGTACTGACTGAAGAAATGCGTTGCGATGTGCCAGCCATTCCTCGACGCACTCCCGCCACATTTGACCGCGTTGAAAGAGACGGTCGTCGAACTTGAAGTCTAACCGCATGGGGTATTTACATCGAATGCTTGCATTGTTGGTAGTCTCCCACAAACGACGCAATTATTACAACAATCACCCGACATCACTTTGCGCTATTTCAGATTTTTGCAACGCCTTCTCCGCAAGCACATCAGCCAGCGTCTTAGGCCTATTTCTGGGTCTAGGAGGCGCCACAATGCCTGCACTGACAATCAACTTGATGGCTTCCTCCACGGAAATATCAAGAATCAGCAGTTCCTTGGGTTCCAGGTACAACAAGAACCCGGTTGTGGGATTCGGCGTTGAAGGCACGAAAACCGCCGCATATGCATGACCAAAAAGACCTTGCGTTCGACCTACATCATCACTGGTCACAAAGCCTAATACCCAACAGTCTTTCTTGGGGTACTCGAGCATCACAACCGTTTTGAAGGCTCTAGCATTTTGCTGAAATGAAAAGGCCTCGATGATTTGTTTGGTGCCCCCGTATATACCGCGGACAACTGGAAGCCTCAACATAATGGAGTCAACCGCCTGCAGTAGCTTCTTGCCAATGTAGAAATTGGCCAAAGCTCCGACCAAAACAATGAACATGAACACAAAGAGTATGGAGACGATGGTCAAGAGCCAATCGAAGAGTATGGGACTTTCACCGGGAACAGCCCAACTTACCAGTTGATCGACAAACGGACGCGCCCAGCTTTCTATTTTCTTGAGCATGAGCGTCAGAATCCAATAGGAAACACCTATGGGAATGATAAAGATGACGCCGGTGAAAAACAGTTTCCTCAGACGTTTGGTTTTCTTCTCGTCGCTCAACGATTGCCTCCACGGTTTTGTTCGTCCATGATTTTTTGGCCTAATAGCTGCCAAAAGTCTCTTACGTAGAAAAATGCGGAGAGTAGCGAGAAGAAGACGACGATCACAATCGTAACCATGCCTGCCGTACGGAATAGCCAATACTCATCAGCCACGAACAGGCACGACAGAGCGACAACCTGAAACACCATTTTCCATTTACCCAACACCGACGCCGGTAACACTGTGTGCTCAGCCGCCAGAAACGCCCGCAGCCCGGTAATGGCCATCTCCCTACCTATGAGAAGGATCACGATCCAAGCGGGCAACGTTTGACGTTCCAAGATCACCAGGAACGCAGTCAACACAAGCAACTTATCAGCAAGCGGATCGAGAAGCTTACCGAGCATGGTCACCTGATCGTTGCGCCTGGCCAAATATCCATCCAACAGATCCGTTAATGACGCGATCAGAAAGACACCCAACGACGGCCATGTCAACCAAGGATCACCCAAATAATTGAACAGGACAATAAAAGGGATCAGGACAATGCGAAATAGGGTTAGTTTCGTCGGACTATTCATAGATCGTTTTCTTGGTGACCAATTCCACCCATGCCTCTTCAGGTTTGATTTGAGGCGCCCCCGATGGAGCTGATAATCCAGTCCAGAACACTGGACCGGTACTGATCTACCTTGAACGATACAATTTCGGGAACTTCGTAAGTGTGAAGTTGCACGATTACTTCGGATACGGCATCGAACATATCGTCGGACGTTTTGATAAGTAACAAGTTTTCCTCGTCATCAAAGACCTTGCCCTTGAATCTGTAAATCGACCTCATGGTAGGCAAAATATTGACGCAGGCCACCAATTCCTGTTGCATCAATTCCTCAGCGATGGTCAGAGCTTGCTGCTCTGAGCCGGTAGTGGTCATGATGACGATGGGACAAGTCATGAATATGCCATCCTTACTGCGAAGCAAAGGGATTATAGGAATTGGTAAAATCCACTGTCAAGGAATGGGCCGCCAATAAGGCAAACAAAAAGGGCGAGCTCAGCTCGCCCCGAGATTCAAATGGGAAGGATCGACTCAATTCTGGTACAGAGTGACACGGTCGCCGACTTTGATCACATCAATCCCTTGAATGATTTTCATCACCGTCGTCTTTTCAGACGACTTCAGTGCAACACCCTGTCCCAAATAGATATCCGGCAAGGTTTCACCTTTGTCCGCGTGCTTGTTTGGGTTGGGACGATAAATGATGAACACGTCACCGGGTGCTACGTTATCCAAAATACCAACGTTCACGTTCACAAGACTACCCTTGCCCATCGTGAGATTTTGGTCTTCTGCATAAACGATAAATCCATAGTCGTCTTTCATGAAGGGTGCCCAGCGATCAAAAGGTGGTAATTGAGTGATCAATGGAATGGGTTCTTGTTCGTAAGGCACCAGAAAATCTGAAACCATCACGGCATCGCAGGAGTCTATGATCATGGCCGTTGCGCTGCGGTCTTGGACAGCGATTACACGAATCTTTGCGATTTGATCAATGGCAACACCCACCACGTCACCCGATTCAGGCTCACGCACCACCCCTTTTTCCCGGCGAACACTCATTTCGTCCCCTGATTTGATGCCGTCTTCGGCGCCCTTATTCAGGTAGATCACGTCATCATTGGCATAGGTTAACTTGCCTTGAATCTCGCCACCCATCACAAACAGTGTAAATGGGAGTTCGTAGTCATCATCATCCACAGGAAAAATGTAGGTACTGCATTCCATGTCAGTGCGGTCGCCCGCGGGCAGAATAACCAGTTCGGTTCCACTTCCAATCATCGACGTAGTCTGTGACCGGTCACTCACCTGTGCGTCTTCCCCGCCACCTTCAGCGAATTCCGTGAGTTCGGCCAGTTCGCCACCCTCCTGCCCGTCTTCACCCAGCGCATCAGCGATTGCTTGATCGGTCACCACGACACCGATGTCCAGAACAATGGGATCACCAGGATAGATTAGGTCAGGGTCTTGAATATAAGTGTTGGCCTGATAGATCTGGGGCCAAAGGAACGGATTCTGAAAATATTGCTGTGCTATGCCCCAGAGCGTGTCGCCATCAACCACAATATGAAATTGCACCCCTTCTGGTATTTGTTTCGGGTAATCATACGGCGACCAATGGTCAGCTATGGGCGTCTGCGCCGCTGCAGTGGACCACAACATCAAGCACAGGCTTATTTTTACCAGGATCTTCCGGTTGCATTTCATGGCGCGCTCCCACAGTAGAACTCAGTTCAGAATGGTATTATAAACCAAGATTAATGATATTATGGTTTGCTGTCAAGATCATTGCTTTTAATTTTAATCCATGACAGACATTGATAGTGATATTTCTCGGTGCTGATGCGAATTCGCAAGGGATTCCGCTTGTGGCAGCTACACAGCGGTGCTAAGTTAAACTTTGTCGCCGCACCAAGGGCCAAATCCGCTGCAGGATCCCCAAATGACTGCCCGCCCCATCAAAACCAAGCCTCAAAACCTGCACAGTCACCTGACATCGTTTGTGGATCTGCTCATCGATCATCAAATTGATTTGGGCTTTGCCAAGCGGGAACTCGAAACCTGCTACATTCGCCGAATTCTTGAAGACAACCAAGGCCATATTGGTAAGTCAGCGGCTTCCTTGGGCATGCACCGCAATACGCTGTCAAAGCGAATCAAGGAACTCGAGATCCTTTAGGCACGTGCGCTACGCTGACGCAGTAGATGATCAGCGAGCACCAAACACACCATTGATTCAGCTATCGGTGCAAATCGCGGCAACAAACAGGGGTCGTGTCTACCTTTTGTACGAATAGTGGCTGGTTCACCGGATGCAGAAACAGTCTGCTGGGCTTGCGGCAGACTGCTGGTGGGTTTCACCACAACGCGCATGGTAATCGGCATGCCAGATGTGATGCCTCCCAACATGCCTCCATGTCTGTTTGACACCGTTACCACATGTTGATCCCGCATTGCGAAAGGATCGTTGCATTGAGATCCGCGCAATTCTGCGGCTGCAGCACCGATCCCATATTCAAAGGACATCACAGCCGGAATCGACAAAAGCGCTTTGGCCAGGTCGGCTTTTAATTTATCAAAAACCGGTTCGCCCAAACCCGCAGGCACGCCAAAGGCCTCAATACGACATGCGCCGCCTATTGAATCACCTTCTTTGCGGACTTTATGGATCAAGTCCTCCATGCGGCCAGCAGCGTCCAAATCGGGACACCGTACAGGGCTCTGATCGACATCGGCCCAACTGAGGACCGACCCATCGACTTCCTGAGCCACAATGTTTCCAACCTGGCAGGTGTATGCAATGACTGTGATCTTGCTCGCCTGAAGTAACTTCCGCGCGATGGCACCAGCTGCCACACGGGCCACGGTCTCTCGAGCCGAGGCCCGTCCGCCTCCCTTTGGGTCACGAATCCCGTACTTAGCATGAAAAGTGAAATCGGCATGGCCGGGCCGAAACAGGTGTTCAATATCGGAGTAGTCTCCGCTCCTTTGATCCAGGCTGGGAATAAGTAGCCCTATGGGCGTTCCGGTCGTTTTCCCCTCGAATACACCGGAGAGTATTTGAACCTGGTCCCCTTCTCGACGTTGCGTCGTGATGGAAGACTGCCCGGGCCGTCTCCGGTCCAGCTCGGGTTGGATGTCAGAAACCGATAACGGCAGTCCAGCAGGACATCCGTCCACAATGGCCACGTTGGCCGGTCCATGTGATTCGCCTGCAGTGGTTACCCTGAATATGTGACCGAACGTACTTCCCGACATGGCCAGAAAGTATACTAGAGCGTTGCCATTGGAGCCAAACAAAGCAGAGTCATGCCCCTTTATGGGCCAAACTGATATAATGCGGCGCTTTGGTCAGCAAACGCCTGGCCATATGCTCGTTGTCGTATTACAGGAGCCCTTTCAATGAACGACCAAGACGTTTCACTTGTCTCACTTTCCGACTTCCTTGTGGTTCTCATCAAGCGAAAGGGCGTATTCGTAACGGTGCTGACCCTGGTCATCGCACTTGCTGCAGCCCATGGGTTATGGGCCAAGAAAACCTATGAGCTCACAGGCACCATTAATGTTGGCAAGTTCCAGGGTGAACTCCTTGAGGAAGGCGAGTTCGTCGCTCAGAAGTTAGAAGATTACAGCTTCATTGCGCGGGCGATACGCGCTGCGAATATCGACCTGGATGTCTCGGTAACTCGGCTCCAGAAACTGATTAAGTCCGAAGTCGTCAATGAGGTCAAAAAGACCCAGGATGTCGGGCTGGTCCAACTAAACATCAAATATAAGGACCGCGAAAAGTTGGTTTTGATTTACAAGGCCATCACCGATCAACTCATCCATGAACACAGTTTGCTGCTGAACGATGCTCGAGCCATACTCAAAGGCAAAGAACAGGAATACCGAGAATTACAACAACAAATTCAGCAATCGATACAAGCAGACGAAGAAATGTCCAGAGAAAATGCCAGTCGTGGCAAAGGACCAACGGCACCCGAGCTTCTGCTGCTGGAACATACCATTAGTGAAAAGCGTGTGTTTCGAAGCATGCTTACCAAAGACATTCACGATACGCTTGTAGAATCCGACGCTGTCACCGAGTCCTACAATACCAAGCTTGCCTCTGAACCCATGGTTCCCGATGCACACTTGAAACCCAAGTTGATGCTCAACCTCGTGATTGGCGCCGTATTGGGTCTGATCCTGGCGACACTGGCTGCAGTTTTTGTCAACACCATGCAAGAGGAAGTCCTTCCAAAACTGCGCGCATCATGATTACTTTTTGCCTCTACAGCAGCGCCGTGGGTGCGTTGTTGTTCTCCAAGCGCACACTGGGCGATTACTTTTCGCCCTTGGCGGTCTATCTCTTCTTTTGGTGCTTTGCACTAGGGTCCTTCTATTTGAATTGGATCTCTTTTGACTTGCTGGGTAGCGAGGTCATTACGGCGATCGGCATAGCAACGGGCATGTTCGTAGCTGGCGCACTGATTCCCGTGTTCTATGCTTGGAGCCGCCCCGCTGCTTTTCGTGATCCTCCGTCAATGCTGCATCATGTGGACCGGTCCCGCTTAGAAATGGCCATGCTATTCCTATTCGGATTAGGTGTTTTTGGATTCGCGGTACAGCTCGTTCACTTACAGATGGAAGTAGGCCTATCCGCGTTCATTACGGCACCCCAACGCGTGCGCGACGTTCATTCAAACGTCAAGTACCTGGGATTCTTTGACATCCTGAATCTGGCCAACTTCGTCATGGGTACGGTTTACGTCACCTTGTTCAAACGACCCAAGTGGTGGGTGGTGGGCATGCTGGTCTTTGCGATCCTGACGACTTTCTTCTCCACGGACCGAACACGTTTTTTTTACACTGTGATTTGGGCATTCTATGCAGTTGTTTATTCACGCAAGCAGGTACGGATCACGCGTCAAATCCTGTTGGGAGGCCTGTTGACGATGGGCGCGTTGATCGGGTTCTTTCTCTTGATTGCCAAGATATATGTAAAACAAGCCTTCGAAGACAACATGGAATACATCAAGATATCACAGGACTATGCGCTTGCCATTGATCCCTACATATACCTGACTGGAAGCTTTCCGGTATTTCAGGCGTTTCTCAATGATGAATTCGACCACACTTACGGCAAATACACCTTTGAACCCCTTGTGAAGGTCATCGAGGTGATTTATCCAGACTTGTCGCGTGCGGAAATAGTCGGCAAGTTTTATCGTGTGCCAGTGGAACTGAATGCCGGAACGTATCTTCAACCCTATGTGCTTGATTGGGGTATTTTCGGACTTTGGATCTGTCCGTTCCTGGTGGGACTCAGTGTGATGATGCTCTATTTGGCCATGCGCGCCCGAAAATCACTCTTCCTCGTCTACACCACCGCCCTGTTTAGTTTCTGCACCACTATTTCCATCTTCGTCAATCACTTCTCCCAAACAGCTACGTGGTTTTTCGTCATCGTTGGCTATGTTGTCCACCGATTTTGTACCGACCCGTCACACCAAGCTACTTTGAGAAAAGGTGTGGGTTAAGCGCAAGGGTTGCAATGGCCAGGACACTTATCGAGAATAGCACTATGCTTCGAGTACTTAGTATCCTACTGGCGGGCACTCACCTGATGAGTGCTGGTACTGAGATTCGGGTGCTGGTGGTGGGGGACAGTTGGGCCGAATTCATGTGGAATAATCGTACTTTACGCAATGTGTTTGTCGCCCACGGTGTGACTGATGTCGTGGAGCAAGGCGCCGTCACTGCCATAAGCGGGTCCACGGCTGTTGAATGGGCCACGCCGAGTTACCTGCAGTTGATTACAGACGAATTGACGGCGTACCCGACCGTCGACACCGTTCTATTGTCCATGGGCGGCAACGATTTCCTGGCTGGTCAGCCCGGAGGCGGATGGTATGTAGGGATGCCTCCTAGTGAACTCGATCTCTTGCTGAACACCACGATCGATGCCATTCAAACGGTGATTGACCATATCCTGAATCTTCGCCCCAGCGCCGAAATCATCTTGAATCTGTACGACTACACGAACTTCGTCGAATCGTTGACTGGTCCCCTCTTCATTCTTTGTAACGGTACTTGGCAGGATCTTGGACAACCTACACCCATACAGATTAACCAGGCTCAGATAGATATGGAACAGTTTTTGGTCGGAGCTCTAGTCGACGGAATTTCCGTATTTCACGTGAGCCACTATGGTGCCATGCAGTTCCACTTTGGGTACCCTTCCATGTCTATTCTTCCGGGCACGCTCCCACCTCCTGGCGACTTGATGCTGCCGAGTCCGCCCCAAGCGATGTTCCTTGGCTACGATTGTTTCCACTTGAACCCTGAGGGCTATCAAGTCATGGGCGAGAACCTGTGGCAAGCCTATTTCGAGGCCCGTTATACCTGTGTGTCGGTGAACAGTCTTTTCACGAACTGGCCGGTGACGACGATGACTGAATTAGTGGATACTTTGAACCTGTGCCCTTAACCGCGGCCGGTTACAATGTGGCCCCTACTCGCGTATTGCCAAGCACCCAACCGTCCCCCCAAAAAAGCAGGTTGGTGGAGCCAAGCGGGATCGAACCGCTGACCTTCGCACTGCCAGTGCGACGCTCTCCCAGCTGAGCTATGGCCCCATGCACAACAGCCCAAACCTTACTTGATTTTCGCGGACCAAGCAAGCGAAAATCCACAGGACTGGCAGCTAGGGCTAAACCTCGGACTTCAACGATCGCGTCATTAATTGCGCCAGCCCTTGCCTGGGTGTCAGTCCTTCATACAGGATGCCATGCACGACTTCGGTGATGGGTAATTCCACGCCTTCGCGAGCGCTGAGTTGCCGCGCGGCTTTGGTTGTTTTTACGCCTTCAGCTACCATGCCCAGTTCTTTCAGGATTTGAGGCAAAGCAAGGCCTTCAGCTAGCCGAATACCCACCGTCAGGTTACGACTCTGAGATCCGGTACAGGTAAGAATCAAGTCCCCCATGCCGGCCAATCCGGCAAAGGTTTCCCGTTTACCGCCCATCTTCTCCCCCAATCGGCTAATTTCCGCAAGACCCCGCGTGATCAGTCCAGCCATGGTATTGGAGCCAAATTCCATGCCCTGAGCAATACCCGCTGCAATAGCGATCACATTTTTCATGGCTCCCGCCAGCTCCACGCCCACAATATCAGGGTTGGAATAAAGCCGAAATCTCGGCGTGGCTAATTGTTCTCTCAATTCGAGAAGACGATCTCCCTCAGGTCCAGTCAGCACCACGGTCGTTGGCTTGTGAACAGCAACTTCGCGGGCAAAACTGGGTCCGCTGAGTGCAAATGTGCGCGATTCCCACGATGCACCTAACACATCACATACAATCTGTGATGGGAAAAGTAGACTGTCCACCTCGATGCCTTTGGACAGCAAAATCAGGTCATGGTCGAGAAAAAGACGGCCGAATTGATTGAGAAAGTCACGATACGCCGGCAAGGGAATGGCCAGACCCAGCACGCGATGACGTCGCACCACGGAAGCAAGGTCAGATGTCACGTGCAAGTTGGCAGGCAAAGGGATTTCACGCAAGTAACGGGCTGGAAACCGAGTCTCGGTCATCACACGTGCATCATCAGCGTTCCGCACCCAAAGATCCACGCGCTCGAAGGCCGAAGCCCACATCACAGCCAACGCCGTACCCCAGGATCCACCTCCGAGGATGCCGATCTCCATGATGCCTCCATTCCCAAAATTGCTCGAAAGCCAGATAATAGCACTATGGACGCTCAGGTTTTCAGTAAGCATGTGGCTCTTCAAAAAGCGGTGGAGTCCGCCCTTGTTTCCCTGCGACACCATGGTCTGTTGGTCATTTCTGGGCCCACGGGTTCTGGCAAAACTTTTCTTGCGCATCAGCTCCACGCCAAAGTGCACGGCCCAAACTCGCCGCTGATAAGCCAACACGGTGCTGGTTTGGATGAACATCGGTTTGAAAGTCAGGTTTTCGGCCATGTGAAGGGCGCATTTACAGGCGCAACACAAGCCTATCCTGGTTTAGTCGGTATGGCAGAACGTGGAACCCTGTGCATCGAGGAGCTGGAGGCGACACCACTCGAGCAACAAGCCAAATTGCTGCGTTTACTGCAAGAGAAAACCTATCGGCGAGTGGGCGACCTTAATGAACGGGTCTTCTCGGGCACATTCATCCTGACCACTCGGGAAGGTTTGACGGACCTATTAAAGGGTGGCCGAATTCGTGAGGACCTTTATTACAGAATTCAACACAGCACACTGACCCTCTGGCCCTTGCGCGATCGCACGCTCGATCATGGGTGGTTGTTCGACGCATTGAAGCGCGAAGTCTTGGTGCAGCTCAATATCCCGCACGCTGATTTCAAGCAGCCCGATGTCGATGCGGTGCTCAAGACGTCACTACCAGGCAATCTACACAGTTTGAGGAGCCTGATTATGCAGGCGGTGGTCAAGGGATGTCCCCTTTCCGAAGTACCCAAACAGAATTCAAAAGAGCTGGGCATGGAACCATTACCGGATTGCGGCAGTCTGAAAGAAGACCTGGCCCAATGCGAACGCCATCTTATTCAAAGAGCACTCAGGAGAAATCCGTTCTCCCGCGACCAGCTAGCAAAGGCTCTAGGCATTTCCCGGCGTTCCCTGATGTATAAGCTCAAGGAGCATCAACTTTCCGAGCGAGATCGTTAGCGAGGCGGCCGCACGTTGTAATAGAACGCAAATTTGATGGGAATCCATTCTTCCTGAATGTGTTTGGGTAAGGGCGGGGCCTGGTAAACATTGCGTACCGCATTGTAGGAAGACATATCCAGAGGTTCATAATCGCTGTTTTGAATCACGGTCGTTTGCTCGATCATCCCATTTTGGTGGAGTTCGAAGTAAACGACCACGACCCCACTGGCTTCCAATCGCGCGATTTCAGGAATGCGCCAATTACTGCGTACGAGCTCAATGAGCTGTTTGAGGTAGGGACCCAAATCGTGACCCGCGGTATCCACGCTGAAACCCATATGTGGCGAACGCTTGCCTGACTGGTTATCATATCGACCTTCGGCTGCCGAAGCCGATGAAGTGGATTCCCGAGCAATACGAGCTTGCGCCGCTTGCTGAGAATGCGCGACCTCTTCTGCAGAAGGTGGGCGGTAAGGCTTGGGGCCGTTCTCTAACTGGAAAATAGGATCGTCGGCAATGGGCTGCGGTTCGTCATCATGCTTTTGTGGCATTTCTTCGCGCTGCGGTGCAGGAGGAGAACCTTGACTAACCGGTGAGTCAACCGCTTTGGGATTCTGATTGACAAGTTCATAAGTGTCTCCTTTGGAGAATGGATCTTCGTTGTCGGGATCCAATTCCATCGGTTCCGATTCGGCCCTTCGATCTGCGTCAGATAAGTATTTCGGATTATCTTGTTGCGCCACGTTTTGTGCTTCGTCCAAGAAGCGAAAACTCAAATCACGCTGCCGTTGCTCGCGCATTGCCTGCATTTCAAGTAACTCTTCAGGACTCAGGGAAAACTGCATCCATCCGCTCTTTTGGATCATCAAGAACAACAACAGCAAAAGAGCCGCAGCAATGACGCCTGCTTGCCACAACTTGAAACGGGGCTCCTCAACGTCGCGTAGGAAAGGGTGTGTCGTACTCATCACGCAAGAGCATATCCCATTTGCATGGCTACGGCACAATGGCTGGGTGAGTTTCAATGTAAGATGGAGATATGGACCTTGTTGAATGCGTGCCCAATGTCTCGGAGGGCCAAAACCACAGCTTGATTCGCGGGATGGCACAGAGCGTGATGAAGGCAACCGGCGTGCGGCTTTTGAACCTCGATCCCGGATACAGTGCCAACCGCACGGTTCTGACCTTTGTCGGCAAAGGACAAGCTGTGGTCGCAGCCATTATGAATCTGATGGCATGGTCACTCGATCACTTGGATATGCGGTGCCACAAAGGAGTCCATCCCCGAATGGGTGCCGTGGATGTGATTCCGCTCATCGCATTGGGTGACACCGATCCAGCCTACGTCCAACAACTGGCCCTCAATTTGGCGGACCAAATTGGCAGTCGATTCGGTCAAGCTGTCTACACTTATGGACAAATTGCCCAAACGCCCCAACGCACGAACTTGGGTCCGCTGAGAAAAGGCCAATATGAAGGACTGAAGGACCGACTGGGGCTTGACTGCTGGCGCCCTGATTTTGGGCCCTTCGCATTTGACCCAAGATTTGGCGCAACCGCAGTGGGGGTGCGCAAACTTATGGTGGCTTACAACGTCAATCTGGAAACCGACAATGTCAGGGTTGCTCGAACCATTGCCGCACGGATTCGCAGTTCGGGTCGCGGAACCCGACGTCTTGAAGGGCTCCAGTCCATCGGATGGCGAATACCCGAATTTGGCTGTGCCCAAGTGAGCAACAACATCCTCGACCTATCCAAGACCACAATGGAAGACGTCTTTTCGGCGGTCCAACGAGAAGCAGATACATTTGGTATCGCTCTTGCTGGATCCGAGCTGGTGGGCATGATGCCGCAGTCTGCGCTCAGCCTGCATCACCACGCTGATATTGAGTCAGTCGTCGATCGCTTGGGTCTCAATCGCATCAAGCGTTTTGACCCAAGAACACATATTCTTGAGTGGGCATTGGCGCAAAAGGGCGACGGTCGCATACCGCCATACGACCTCCCCATTCCTGCGTATGAATAGTGACAAGGAAAATTCATGTTCACACATTCAAATCGAGCAAACTGGGTAAGGGTCGTTTTTGGCGCAATTACTGTACTTGTCCTGGCCCTGAACTGGGTCAGTTTCGAAATGCTCTGGACATCACCCAACGACGAAAACTGGTTCACCACCAATCGTCATCCGGTCGCTATTCAAACGCGGTTTCCAGCCAAGCCCATTAAAGGTTCCATAGACAACAAGGGCCCAGAACCAGGCGATTTGATCGTTTCCATCGCCGATCATGCTGTGAATAAGGTTCAAGACGTGGACGAAATCCTGAAGTCCATTGATGCCTTCGAACCTTTCGATCTGGCAGTTTTGAAGCCAAACAGGGGTTATACAACGGTTTACAAAGTTTCCAGACAGATGTTGCCAAAGGACTGGGTGCGAGCCCTGCCGCCCAGTGTCATCGTGATCGATGTGGCGCCTGGAGGCGCGTCGGAACGGGCTGGCATGCAAAAAGGTGATTTGATCATTCGTATCGATGGACGAGGCTTCAACGATGCCTTGGAAGCAGACCGCATTATGCGGGGTCAACGAGCCGGCGAGCAAGTGCGCTACGACATCTTGCGGGCCAATCACCTAATGTCACTGAACGTTACGATGGCCAAATTTGGCATCCCTCTACACTTGGTCATCGTTCGCATGGTTGGATTGGTATTCATTGCCTTCGGAGCATTCTTGTGGCTTGCACGACCTGGTATTAAAGCAGCCCGAATTAACGGACTCGCATTCTGCCTTTTGGGCGGTGCATTGGGTATGGAGGCAAGTGACAAAGCGTTCGGACTTTGGGGTACTCCAGCCTGGATGGCCACAACCAAATGGTTTGCTCTGACCGTCGGTATTGCCGTTTTGATCCATGGGCGTTACTACTTCCCTCGCGAGATGCCCAGTATGCTGCACAGGTCGTGGACGCGATACGTCCCCTACTTCTTTGCGGTGACGCTAACGCTGTTTGGATTGCGATTTGGCAATGCTCTTTTTTTTCCGGTCGTTGTCATTATGGCGGGATATCAATGGGCTGTTCATCGAGCATTTGCCAATCGCAGCGAGACCCCATTGGCTGAAACCAAGCTCATCAATATAGCCACCACCATCGCCGTAGGAACCGTAGGTTTGACGTCTTTCACGCCCGCCTTGCAGAATTCATGGGGACTGGTTTCTATTTTGTTTCTGATTCTACCTTTCTCCTACTACTACACGATGGGGAGGTTTGGTCTTTTAGATCTTAGCTTTAGAATTCGCAAGTCCATTCTGTACTCCGGCGCATCGTCGCTCTGGTTCATTGTCCTGATCGCTCTTTTCACAGGGATCCTGCAAGTGATGTCAAACATGGACATGAACCTACCCAACATTCACGTTTCAACGAGATCCATCGAAATCATGGAGACACCTTTGGATGCCTCCCGTGCGTTACGCACCGAGAAAAAGATACTCATGCTGGGGGCCGTAACATTAGCTCTAATCTTGTGGGGATTGGGTCGGCGAGGCCAACGAGGTCTGGACCGATTTTTCCATCGCGCTCAGTATGACTATGGTCGTGCCACCACGGATCTGGCCGAAAGTTTGGGTCGAAAACTCAGTGTGCAAGAACTATCCCAGACCGTGGTGGAAAAGCTATGCGGATTCATGCAGTTGCAGCAGGCCGCCATGTTCATCTACACAGATGAACGCGGATTGGGTCCCCAATTCGCGGCAGGTATTGATGAACACCGATTTTCAGAACTGGTTGTCAAGTCCGGTGTGAAGCTGGCCAAGGCATTAGAACCCTTTTACGGAGAGGTGGTCATTGACTACTTGCCCAACGAGGAAAAACGGGCACTGCGCGACATGGATATGACCTGTGCAGTGCCCATTCGATCCAAACAGCGCATGCTCGCTGTTCTGCTGATCGGAGAAAAGCGCTCGGAGGCGTCCATCGAGCAAGAAGACCTCAGGTTCCTCAGTTCAACGTCAAAGCAAATTGCTGTATGTCTGGAAAATGCGTTTCTCCACGAACAACTGGCGGATCAAGAACGGTGGCGACATGAGCTGGAGATCGCGAGACAGATTCAGTTGTCGTCGCTGCCTCAAGAGACACCAAACCTGCCCGGACTCGACATAAGTGCCGTCTCTGAACCCGCACTTGAAGTGGGCGGTGATTTTTACGATTATCTGCCCCGTTCAGAGCGGTTAATGGTGATCGTGGGCGATGTGAGTGGGAAAGGGACCTCTGCAGCCTTGCACATGAGTCGGCTCCAAGGTGTGTTACGGTCATTGGACGGCCCAGATGTGGGTCCCAAGGAACTGTTGACACGAGCCAACCCGATCCTGTGTGACAACCTAGGTCTACAGTCCTTTGTGACGGCACTAGCCGTTGAATTTGATCCACAACGTCAGACATGTAAAATGGCTCGAGCCGGTCATCTTCCGCTGTTTCAGTATCGCTGTGATACTGATGATGTCGTTTTCCACGCCCCGAGTGGCATGGCCCTCGCCCTCACGAAAAACGGTCAGTTCGAACGCGTCACCGAAGAGATCGAGTTGACCTACCAAAAAGGCGACGTCTTTCTGTTGGCATCAGATGGCATCACCGAGTCATTCAATGCCACGGGTGCGGTTTACGGGGAGAAGCGATTAGGTACCGTTTTGCGATCGTTTGCTGAATTGCGGCCCGTTGAAATACAGCAGCGCATTATGGTTGATGTCTCCGAATTCAGTGCCGGATACACCATCCAAAACGACGACAAAACAGCCGTAGTCGTGAAGGCTACCCATTGAACTGGGCGCGTATTGCCTGAACCAGCTCAGACTGGTCGGTGCTGGCAGTTCCAAGTTTACCAACCACGATACCTGCTGCCATGTTTGCCAGAATGGCGGCTTCGTATCCCGTTGCGCCTGCTTGCCTGGCACAGGCAAATGTGGCAATCACGGTATCCCCCGCTCCACTCACGTCGTAAACCTCTCGCGCCTGAGTGGGAATGTCCAGGCGCACGCCTGGACCATCAAACAGCGTCATGCCGTTTTCGCCTCTGGTAATCAAGAGTAATTTGGGTGCCTGGTTTTCGAAGATTTTAGCGGCCGCCCTGTTCACGGCATCTTCGTCATCAAAGGTGATACCCGACATGCGTTCGGCCTCACCTTGGTTGGGTGTCATGGCGGTGAACCCATAATAGTGATTGAAATTGCGGTCTTTGGGATCGATCAAAACTTCATGATCCGTGGATGATTGCCTCAGTACCCCCAACAAATCGGCGTCAATCACGCCCTTTCCATAATCAGAGACCACGAGTAGATCCACCTCTTGAAGGAAAGGCTCTATGCGTTGGAGCAAAGACTCACGATCCCTCTGTGTTAAGGTGGCAACACCTTCTCGATCGACACGGCACACCTGTTGATGATGAGCGATAATGCGCGTCTTTTGAATAGAGATGAAGTCCTCACCGGACACCACAAATTTCGAATCAGCGCCCTGCGCCTTAATCAACTGGGTCAGGGATCGGCCCACTTCATCGGATCCGACCAGTCCAATAGGAACCGCTGTCCCACCCATTGCAGTGATGTTGGCAACAACATTTGCCGCGCCACCTAAATGCACCGTCTCATGAGTAACCTGTACTACGGGAACAGGGGCCTCCGGAGATATTCTGCTCACTTTGCCCCAAATGAAACGATCAAGCATCAAGTCGCCAATCACGCCGATCTTTGAGTCGCCAAATCGGCTGACGATGGTTTCGAGTTTGCCGGGGTCAATCATCACGACGCCCTTGTTGGTCTCGTCTTGCACCGATTTGCGCATCATCGGGAGTCAAACGAGGTATTCCGTCAGTACGTGGAAACCATGCACCACAGTTTGAGCAAGTCAGTTCGAATTCGCTCTGTTTGAGATCACCGTGGCATAGTGGACAGCAAACAACACTCATTCAATCGTCCTCTAATGGAGCAAGCTCTTCCTTTTTCTTCTTACGGACCACAAGCGCAGCAGCGCCTACGCCAGCCAGATAAAGCAGCAACATAGGTACCGCCAACACAGTTTGTGTGTAGAAATCTGGGGTAGGTGTAATGATAGCCGCTACGATAAAGATAATGAGCACCGCGTAGCGAAACTTGGCTATGAGAAAACGCGGCGTCACAAGCCCAATCCTCGCCAAAAAGAAGATAACCATGGGCATTTGAAAGCTGGCACCCATGCCGAGTACAAACGCGAACAGCAATGATAGGTAGCTGGAGCGCGTGTAGGCAGGTAGTCCGTTGTCGTTCCACGAGAGTAAATACTCCAAGGCCATTGGGAACACGACCGTGAAACTGAAGTAGCAACCCACCATAAAGAATGCCGTCATAAAGACCATGAACGGGATTGCAAAGAATTTCTCACTACGCGTGAGGCCGGGTGCCACAAAGGCCCAGACATGATAGAAAATCAGCCCACTCGAAAAAATAATGCTCACCCAAAAGGAAGCCCGTAAGTTTGCCAGAAAAGGTTCTTTGGGGTCGGTAGCGGCAAATACGTATGGCGTTTCTGACAATTCAATCAATGGGGCAGCCAGGAACTTCATCAAGTACCCGGTTTGTGCAAGCACAAAAAAGACAACAAAAAACACGATCGCAAACAAGATTAAGCTCTTCAAGATGCGTCCGCGCAGCTCCTCAAGATGCTCGAAGAACGTCATCTGGTTGGGATCGCGCTTCCCTGATGCCATGTCAATCAGTGAGTCGGTTCTTCAACTTTGATGACAACTTCTTCAACATCTTCTTCCTGGGAAACAGGTGATGCTGTCACTTTGGCATCGGGACGAGGTAGCGCTTCCGGGACAACCTCCGGTTCGCTGCTCTCCTTGTCTAAGCTTTCCATGAATCCCGTGGTCCCCTTTTTGAATTCACGAAAGCTTTTGCCCAAGGACTTACCAATTTCGGGGAGCTTGCTCGGGCCAAAAACCAATAGAGCCACGACTAGGATCAACGCGATCTCTTGAAATCCCAAACTGGGTAGAAATAACGGTGTCAACGGATCACCTCAACTAATCTACAAAACACTTTAGCATAGCACAAACAATGGCTATTAATTGACAGAGTCCTAGGCAACATATCGAGTCTCAAAAACGAGAAAACGTATTTGACACACTGAACCAAGACTTCCGAATCGTGTCTTGAGAGCTGGTTGCCGGACCACTGCCTGCGTATAATGACCCACATGGCATTCATGTTCTTGTGGGTCAGTGGATTGATGCTGCTTGAGGGTCCCTTAGATCAGGTTCAGGCCAGTTTTCTGAACGCTGACAAAGCCGCATTTCGGGCACTCTTGAACAGCAACCAGCGCGTGGTTGTTGACCTTCAGCCGCTCATGCCATTCAAAGGGGAAGTGGCCGCAAGTCAAACGGCATTAATTTTCAGCGCGTTTGAGGATCGATTCCGAGTGGTTGGCACACGTTGGTTAAGCATTTCAGGAGATACCAATTACTCTCGTCTGGAATGCGTGTTGTTGCTTGAGTTGTTGGATGCTCATAAGACACCTTTCCGGGCAGTATTCGACTTGAGATTTCATATCTACGACGAGCAATTGGGGTTGAACCATTGGACATGCCTACGCGTGGAATAAATTGGGTCTTCGCCACGTCCGTGGTTATGGCTATCGTAGGCACCTCTATTCCCGCGGGTCTCGCTGCAGCCATAACGGTGACAAGTTTGCTTTTTGCGATATGGGTGCGCGCCAAAACCAGTCAGATCGGATTGATCACAGCTCTTTGGCTCTCGTTCTGGCTAGCACATCCCATTTCACCCAAACCCATTCCCTTCAACCTGGATCAAGACAAGGCAGATGCCGAACGCGCAGCACAGGTGGGGCCCCTGTTGACGGACGACGACACGCAGGAGCTGATCCAATGGTTGGAAGACCCATTACAAAACGATGTTGGGCCTGAGTTTGGCGCAAAACTGTCGTTATTGCCTGATTACTCAAGTGTGACTGTGTTCGACCTCAACATGGAGCCCGTTTATTGGACTGGCAGGCCTAGTTCTTCAAGGGGCCGTCACAGTGAATGGGTCATCACGAGCACTGACGCCATTTACCGCTACCTCCACCCGATCCCCAATCTCGAACAAGCGCGAGGCTATCTTGCGCACGAGATACACTTTGCCAGCCAGAATTCACAGCGATTAGCTGCATCATTTCTCGGTTCACGGTATCCCGATCTCAAGGGCATGATCATCAATATCAACCCCACGCGCTTCGATGGACAGCACCTGCCAATCCATGGGATCAGCCTGCCACGAACCACTTACGTGCAAGAGTTGGCGGCCGTGTGCTTCCTGGTTCTGGTGATGACGTTGATCATTTCCCTCCACCGAAATGCGCCTCAAGGGTCGCGTCAACTCACCCTGATTTTGGTCGTTCTTGCATTGAGTCATGCACGCGAACTGGCGACAACCACCGTATTTTCGCCGGCCATCTTTGGTCTACAACAGCCGTTAAACCTCCTGGTTACGCCCTTCCACCTGGTGATGACACCTTTCCTGTTGTTTTTGTTATTGCGCCGTATGTCCATGATGTGGACGCACCATTGGGCTAAAGCCTCAATTGCATCATTATCGTTGATTATCGCGATGGCATGGCTCAGCCCATACCTGGGAACTGGTCTCTCACCTTCTCCGGTTCATCCACTGGAAGGCCTGGATAGTTGGGGATCTTTTTGCGCCCTTATCGGCTATTACCTGGTGCATGGCTATAGCGTATGGATGATTCGTGTTTGGTCCAATCACACGAAACTGTGGCAGCGTTTGGCACAGGTCGTAACCCTTTTGATGGTCGTATGGGCCATAAGTGGGACCTTGCCACTGGCCATGTGTGCTTTGAGTGTTGCATGGGTCGTTGCGGGTCTTAGGCACGCCCGTACCTTGCGTCAATTTACCTTGGCTGCCATGGCTTGTTCGACTTTCTACGTCGATATTTATCTCAACGAACAGGAGAGCGAGCTTCGCCGAATCCAGCACGAAATGGTGGACGACATCACCATGTTGTCGGACAGGAATCACGCGCGAATGGCTCAATTCAAGGTTGCCGTCGATAAACTGGATACCCAATACCTGCCAGCAGCTGCCGAATGGCTTGCCCATGAGGCAGGATTCAACAGAGCCAATGTCAGCTATGGTATCCGCCTCGTTAGCCAGGATGGCGAAATTGTCAGCGAGTCTGCAGACCGACTCTTGATGGACCAAATACCTGCCTTCCTGGCACCATCTGACCGCATCGAAATTTACCGTGAAAACGAACAAGCCCCACTGTGGATGATCTTTCGGACGAGTCTTCAATTGGAGGATCGTGAACTGGATGCGATTGCCATTTTGGGTAATGACATCCACAACCTCGATTTGGTGAGCGATTTTGCCGGCACAGAACAACAGCGCTACTTTGCCTTTCAATTAGAAACATACACCACCTCTGGCATACCCTACGACACACACAACATGGTTCCCGTTCAACCAGATGAACTAGAAGCACTTGACCAACAAGGCATTGTATGGCGCGAATCGGGCAGAAAATCTTGGTTGCTTACTCGTGACGAGCACTACATTTACCGCATTACGCACACCAAGACACCGATCCGGATGGTACTTGCAAGATGGTTGCTCGTCACCTTATTGCTATGGATCGCGCTGCAGATCTTGCGTTTCTTGGCGATGGCTCGGTATCCCTTACGGATTGCCTGGCAGAGGTCGTTTGCCTTGAAATTTGCCTACCTCGTGTTTATGGGCAGCATCATCCCTACAGCAGCGTTGGGTGGGTTTCTTTTTTCGTCCATCAACATCAATCAAACCAAAGACTTGAGGAGTCAACTCGAGTCACGTATGTCAGAACTTCTCGACTTGATGGATGCGTTCCCATTTCGCGAATCGGGTCAAACCGATGCTCGATGGACGGCCGTGTCCCAATTTGCAGGTCAACTTGCCGACAACCGAATCTCTTTTTATCGAAAAGGCCACTTGATTCAAACGACGCAACCCGAGCTGTTTCAGTCCGGTCGATTTGACGCTCGACTCCCATTCGAAATTCATAGAGACCTGATCAAGCACAAGACTAGCCTGGCCTTCCGGTCGTCAAATGACGGTTCAATTACAGAGGTTCTGGCTGTCTTTGGATCCGAATTGCACAATGCATTCGTGGTGGGTCTTTCTCAGAGCCAAAGTAGCCATCGATCGATATTGCGCTGGCAGGAACAGGGTGAGTTTACTGCGGCTGTTATTCTTGCACTGCTCTATATCATGGCCAATTTAGCGCTTGCAATGGCACGTCAAAGTCTGCGTCCGGTTAAAGCCATTACTCGGGGAGCAAGTCGAATCGCACGCGGCATGAGCCAGAAACCCATCAAAGTGGATCGGTTTGACGAGTTCAGTCGCATGGTCGATGCGTTCAATACCATGCAACAGCAGATTAACTGGAGCCAACGAGAGTTGTCCCGACAATTGGGATTGTTTGACGTGACGATTCAGTCTATGAGTAGTGGCATTATTGGATGCGACGATCAACAACGGATTGTCCTGAGCAACACCCGTGTCGCTGAAATGTTGAACACGACACCACTACCCTCGACCATGACGGACCTCATGGAGGCGCAACCCGGTGCAAGACCGCTCGAAGTGATCCTGGGCCATAAAGATACCCGAGAAGCGCGACTGTCCATTGATCAACGGGACTTGTTGGTGATGGCACGCTGGCGTCGTCCCGCTTTCGAAGGCGATGTGTCGCAGATTCTGGTATTCGACGATATTACACATGTACTGGCCTCCAGCAGACTTCAGGCATGGTCAGAAATGGCGCGCCGCGTGGCGCATGAAATTAAGAACCCCCTCACACCGATTCAATTGGAAATGGACCATATCCTGCACTTGCAAAGGATCAAGCATGAGCATTTTGAAGAAGAGCTTCGTGCCAGTTCGCAAATCATTCGTGAACAAATTGAACACTTGCGACGCATTGCTATCGAGTTTGGGGACTATGCCCGCCCCATGGTACTTGAAATCAAACCCACAGACTTGGCGGCCATCATCAAGCGGGTAATTGGACCCTACCAGCGCAGCGTACCCAACCTTGAGGTGATCATGACGCTAGCGCAAGGGATCATATGCCCGTTAGACGAACGTTTGGTGCGGCGATCCATACACAACCTCATTGAAAATGCGGTTCAAGCGATGGAACAGAACGGCAAGCTTATCCTTGATTTGTCACGTGAGGATTCCTTTGCCCTATTGACAATTCAGGATAATGGGCCGGGCATTGCGCCTGAGGACAATCAACGCATTTTTGAGGCCTACTTTTCTACCAAAGATCAGGGGACGGGCCTGGGTTTGGCCATTGCCAAAAAGACCATTGAGGAGCACGGCGGTAGCCTCATGATCGACACCAACTACACCACAGGTGCCCGTGTTGTTGTTCGCCTCCCTCTGATGTAAAGGCGGCGAACCCATGGTGAAGCAGGGTCCCCCAGGATCCTATTCCTTGGTGATGATTGCTCGAGTCGAGACGGGCGCGCGATCCGTCATGTTTCAGGAATTTGTTAAGTCAAGTGACGAGTGCGTGTTCTCTAATTGCAACCCCACCAACTCTCACTAACGCAACATTGCCCGGCCGGCTCTTTGAGTTTAGCTGCTTGCAGATCTAGTTAAATTAAGTGCTAGAATGAAGCTCACCCATTCATAATCCATCCGCGAGGTGTCCTATGGTCAAAAGCTATCAGGCAAAATTGAGAGACCCAGCTCAGGACAAATATCCGGATGCTGCCGACATAATGTCCCGATCGTTTACGGTACTTTCCCAAGACACCGATATTTTTACGGCCATGGACGTGTTGTTGACACACCAGATATCCGGAGCTTGCGTGGTGGATGAAGATGGAAAGCTGATTGGCTTCATCTCCGAAAAGGATTGTTTGAAAATCATTACTGAAGCGGCTTATCACGAGAATCGGGCTGGGGGTGCGGTCTCCAACTATATGTCCACTAATGTAGTGACCATCGATGTTTCGGATGGACTGAACCAGATCGCAGGCTTGTTTATCGCCAATCCATTTCGCAAGATTCCTGTCCTCAACCAGGGCAGGCTTGTAGGCGTCGTCCGCCGACGTGATGCCCTACGCGCTATTCTTGACCACGAGAAAAAGCAGAACCATTCCTACGAAAAACACTACTAGGGTTGTGTGACGGGTCGACCCGAAGCCTTCCAAGCTTTGATGCCACCTGCCAAATCAAGCACATGTTTAAAACCTAGCTCTTTGAACACATCGAGGCTCCTGCCACTGCGGCCCCCACTGGCGCAGTAGATCAAATAGGTCTTGTCACGATCCAGTGCTTCGACCTTTTGTTTGAATTGGTCGTCACGGAAATCGATCATCTGGGCATGCTCAATGTGACCCGACTGGTATTCGCCAGGAGTTCTTACATCGATAATGACCACGTCTTCGCCGATATGTTGCGCGAACTCCTCAGGCGAGATCGTTACTATTGTTACGTCCTGCACCAAAAACATCAGCATCAAACACATCATCCGTCACCTCCCAAGCGCCAAAGTTTACTACATTGCGATAACTCCTGGCGCAATTGCGTCATGGGCAGTCCCATCACATTTGTCTGCGACCCTTCAAGGCTGGCGACAATTTCAGGCGCGTCCTGGTAACCATAGCCGGCCGCCTTGTCCAGGGGATCCACGCGTTGGAACAGGTCACTGATCTCATCATCTGTCATGGTTCGCAGCACCACCGTCGTGGTGGAAACGAAATCGTGTTTTTGTGTTGTGGCCGGATGAAATAGCGCCACGCCGGTCAACACCTGATGTGGGTGTCCTCCTAACTCGCGCATGAACCTGGCTGCTTCGCTTAGATCCCGAGGCTTACCATACACCCGGGCATCCATCACCACCATGGTATCGGCAGCTAAGACCACAATTTCTGGGTCACTGAGATCGGCCTGACCTAATTTCGAAGTCACATCGTTGCATTTTGCCCATGCATTGATCAGAACGACATCTCGAATGTCTGTTGCTGTGCCAGTCACTTCTTCAGCATCGCTGACGACGGTTCGAAAGGAGTAACCGTTCTGACGCATCAAGTCGCGTCGACGGGGCGATTGAGATGCCAATATGAACCTAAACGAGGACGCCATGGTTCAGTTTAATGGTTCGGGTATGTGGGGAGGGAACTGGCTGAGGAACGATGTCACTGTATGTCGAGTTCCCGTCATCAATGCTCGTGAAACCAAATCGTGACCAACCTGAATCCCCGCAACCCCATCCAAACGCGATAAGGCAGGGACCATATCAAAGCGAATAGCGTTCACCAAATGGGTTTCCAGTCCATATTTACTACTCAACTTGACTGCATCTCGCACTTCTCGAAATAGCTTCTCGGAAAACCCCGAGACGGACGCGAGTGCATAGTCGCGAAGATTGATCATGAGGCCGTGAACTTCAAGTTTGGCAGCTGCACGGATGTGGTCAAAAACAGGATCCACTAACAAGAAAACCCTCGTCGTCTTCTGGTCGATGCCACGAATGAGAGGCAACAATTGTCCAGCCAATAGAGACACATCCAGTCCGTTTTCAGTAGCTATTTCGTCGCGTCTTTCTGCAGCCAACACGAGGTTTTGGGGCCTGAGCTCGTTGACGATGTGACTGATATCTTGATTGGGTGAGAGTTGCAAAAAAAACCGCGATTTGACCAATCTGGCAAGCAGGTGCACGTCGTAGTCCTGAATATGCCGCCGGTCCAATCGCAAATGAGCTTTGATCCCATTGGCTCCTGCCTGTTCGGCTTCCAGAGCGAAATGAACCGGGTCTGGCAAACGCGCTTTTCGCGTCTCTCGCAACATCGCCACCTGATCTACGGATACAACCAACTGGGGGCGTTGATGCCCCGCTTGATCAACCATTCAACACCTCCTTGGCAATCCGACAAAACGAATCCAACATGGGTTTGACCGTATCCATGTTTTTTGTTTCCGCAAAAACACGCAAAAGGGGTTCAGTACCTGAGTATCTCAATACCCATCGACCGGTTCCATCGAGAGCACGCTCTATGGTCATGGCCAGATCTCGAAGTGCAGGTACATCATGGATGTCAGGTTTGTGGTTTACCTGGATATTTGATTCGTAGGTGGGATAGCTGGGGACCGCTTGTCGTGCCTTGACGATCAGGTCGCTGTCCTGGGTCAGATGCCGTAGGATTCGAAGTGCCGCCAACAGTCCATCGCCGGCCGGCAGTAAATCCATCTGAATCAAATGTCCGCTGGGCTCCCCGCCAAACAGGGCACCCGTGGACCGCAAACCATCCAAGATATGTTGATCACCTACGGGTGTTCGCTCCAATGCGATATTCATCCCCCTCAAGGCATCTTCCAATCCCTGTCCACTTAGCACGGTGCCGAACAAGCGATCCAGGTTCTTTCCTTCGCGTACATAGCATTGGGCCAGAATATACATCACGACATCTCCCGGCACACAGTTGCCATGGCGGTCCACAACCACAAGCCGATCAGCGTCGCCGTCAAAGGCAAACCCAACATCGGCCCGTTGCGATAGAACCTGTTCTGCTAGCTTGTGTGGATGAAGCGCACCCACGCCTGCGTTAATTCGTTCTCCGTCACGACTGCCCGCAAGATACTGGGCGTCTAACCCTATGGAGCGACAGACCCGAGGTACCATATTCACGGCTGCGCCATGGGCTAGATCGAAAATCACCTTGAGACCGCCCCAATCCTGCTGAAAATGAGACCTGACAAGATCTTCGTAATGCGTCGCTGAAACGGTCTGACAAGAAAGAGATGTTCGAGACGATATCTCTGGGGTCTGTGCGACTCTTTGCTCCCATTGCTTTGCTCGTTCTCGGGAAATCTTGAAACCATCCGATCCGAAAAACTTTAACCCGTTATCCTTTGCCGGATTATGTGAAGCCGTAATCATGATACCTAAATCGGCATGGCGACTCTTTGTTTCGCAAGCAACTGCAGGTGTCGGTACGATTCCCAGATCCAACACATCGGCATCCTTTAACATGCCCAGGACCTGTTCACAGATTTGACGTCCACTTGGTCTGGTATCTCTGCCAACAACAACGACGCCAGCGCCCAAGTCCTCGTGTATGACTTGGCCAATACGGGTCAATGTGGATGCATCCAAAGGATACGTACCTGCAACGCCACGAATTCCATCAGTTCCAAATAGGCGCATCAATCCACAACCACGCCATCCGGTTCGAATTCGATTTGGAGCTGCTCCAAAACTGACCGCATCAAATTGAGATGATTCTCATCATCCCCTAACCCGATTTCCCATTTCACAGGCAGTTGGTCACCTTTCTTGAGTTCGCTGGTCATTTCAACAAACGGAACGATCCAATTCTGCTCGAACAAAGCCAGCTGAGTCACAGGACCCGTAATCTTGGCCCTCACTTTGGCGGGCTTGATCTTAGTTTTGCTAAGGTCACCCTCTCCCCGAAGATCAAGCGCATAGCGATCCGGAATCGTTCGCGTTTCCACGATTTCTCGGATCTCAGCCACAAACGTGAGCTCGTTTAGGTTCAGAATGGCCGCATCTGGTGGCACTTGCTTGGCGTAGTCAAAACGTACACGGCCCTTTAGATCACCCCGGGCTCCGTCAATATCAATGGGTTCTGCAACCAACATGCTCAGTTCATCCACCTGGGTCATCGGCCCTTCAATAACCGCCGTCTCAGGAATGGCTGCCAATGAAACCAATTCAAAGTCCAGATCCGGGTGACCTCGAGTACTCAAAACAATCTGCACGTTCTTTCTGATCTTGCGTTCCAATGTCAATCTTACAATTCTCGGCTGAATCTCTTCGACGTGAATGGAATCATGATCTTCCAAGATTGTCACGTTTTCAGGGCCCAACGGAATGTTGTAAGTCCCAGGGTCGTATTCCGCGAGATTCAATCGAACATCAATCTCATTTGCAGACAGTTCGCGCATCTCCGACTCACGTCCAGATAACGTCACAGATATCTGATAGAACTCAGAAGAGAGTTTCATGTTTTCTGGCACCCCCTGTTGTACCAAGGGCACATTGGAAAAGATGCGCACGACCCGGTTATCTTCTCCACCGACACGTCCAGAAAGGTTCACCCACATTAACAAGGCCATGAATAGCGAAGCCAAACGAAGCGTGTTCTTGGGAATTTTTCTGCCCGATCTCAAATGATCCATTACCCACCCGACCCAGACGCAGTCTTTGGATGCTCGACTTTTTCTGACTTGGGTTGGAGAGACTCACGCTTTCTGACTCGTTTGAACAGTGCCGTGCGCCATGGTTTTTTGGGTTCTTTCTGATCGACGTCTGGGTCTATGAGCTCGCGGTACATATTCTTCAGCTGTGCTATGGAATAGTCCTCCGGCACATAGGGCTCCCCTTCTTTCACAAACGTGATTCTACCGGTTTCCTCAGAGATGACGACTACAAGGCAGTCCGTTTCTTCTGCAATACCTAAGGCAGCCCTATGACGGGTGCCGAAATGTCGCGGCAAGTCCACGCGATTACTCAATGGCAGTACTGATCCGGCACTCGCAATCCTGCTGTGCGCCACTATAACGGCACCATCATGCAGGTTACTCTTGGTGTCAAATATGTTGAGCAAAAGATCAGAGGTGGGTAGTGCATCCAACTCCGTTCCTACCTCAATGTAGTTTTTGAGCCCCTCTGACTGCTCGAACACGATCAACCCGCCAATATTACGTTCGGCCATATACCGAACCGCAAAGAAAATCTGATCGAGATCCGGATCGTTGGAGGTCTGGCTTAGACCAAAAAAGGGTCCTCGACCCAATGAAGATAAGACTTTTCTAATTTCATTCTCAAATAGCACAATGATGGCAATGGGGATAATGGTAAAAAGCGAGCTGACGATGCTGCTCAAAACCGTCATTTTCAAAAAATCAGCCACCACTTGAATGACGAAAAGAGCCACGATTCCCATGGCCATTTGCATGGCCCGCGTGCCATGAATCAATTTCAACAGGTTGTAAATCAGCAACCACATGATGGCGATATCTAAAATATCCCAAAATTGGATCGATCGAAGTTGCAGACTGGCCTGCAAATATTCGAAAGACTCCCTGAAAAATTGCTGGATGGCATCCATGAAAAACTCGAATCAAGCACCTAGTAAAGATCAACTCATTGTAACACTCGTTGATAGACTCGTGGCGGAGACTTCCGAGCGCAAAAAAGCTATAACAATGCGCGTTTCAGCTTAACAGAGCGTTGCAAGAGCAATACATTGTGAACCCGATGAACGCCAATCGTATTTTCATTGAGCAATATGCTTGCCATCGCACTAAAGCAGTCTCGTTCAGCGAGGGGCGCATCCAGCAGATGTCCCAGCCATGACTTGCGGCTCAATCCAATCAAGAGCGGACGGCCCAGTAATTCGAAAAGCACCTGGCAATTTCGCAGTAAGGTCAAATTTTGGTCGAGGGTCTTGCCAAACCCGATACCCGGATCGTACACAACGCGTTGCTCGTTTATTCCCGCATCAGCCAGCTTTGCTCGCACCCCAATCAAGCTGTCACACACGGCACTCAGAACGCCATCCGGGTAATCTGTGTGTTGTTGCATGGTTTTGGGCGGCGCCGGCATGTGCATGGCCACGTAGCCAACATCAGTCGCTTGCAAAAGCGGAATCATCTCATCACAGTTAAGCGTTGCGCTTACGTGGTTGATCACCGAGGCACCCAAACTGTGTGCTTCACGAGCCACATTGACACGTCGTGTGTCCACGGAGATGGGCACAGCGCATCGCGATCTGAGCGCTTCAATCACGGGCAACACTCGATCTAACTCCTCAGATTCAGTCACCTCATCGGAACCAGGCCGGGTACTTTCACCACCCACATCGATCAGGTCGGCACCCTGTTCTGCCATTTCGAGACCGCGCCGCACAGCCGACTCCACCCCTTCATAACCATCCGAGAAGGAGTCTGGTGATGTATTGAGAATCCCCATGATCAGCGGGCTGTCAAAGACCCATTTTTCATCACCGCAATGCCAAATCACTTAAGGCCCCCAGCTATGCTACCATGATCGCCGCCAACTAAAAGGCAGGTAACATGCAACCCAATCATGATCCAGAAACCATTGAGATTATCGGTTCGACGCTCACGCAGATATTGACTCAATACTACCAAGAAAAGGTCGATGAACCTGTGCTGGCGTATCGGACAAAGAGCCAGATCATGGCGCAGTTTCATTGCGATGAGCCGCCCTACGAAGGACGTCCGCTTCAAGAAGTGATTGAAACCTTTCGAAGCGAGATCCTGCCATTGAGTGTCAAGACCTGGCATCCTGGATTCCTGAACCAGATGTTTGCCGGTGCCTCATATCCATCGATCATAGGCGATCTCCTGGCCTCGATGATGAATCCCACCATGGCCACCTGGGAAATGTCGCCTGTCGCCACGCTTATCGAGCAAAACATCGCTCAATGGATGGCACAACTCATCGGTATGCCCAAAGGAAGTGGCGGCATTTTTTTGCCGGGAGGGACCGTATCCAATCTCCTGGCCTTAACTGTCGCCCGTAATCGTTATCTGTCTCCCGAGGTAAGGGATCGCGGTTTATGTCACGTGCCTCCGGGCGCCATTATCTGTTCGGAAGCCAGCCACTACTCCATCGCAAGCGCCGCCAATTTGTTGGGCATTGGTTTGGATCAGGTATTCAGAGTGCCCGTCAATCGGCGCCAAGAAATGGACGCCGGCTGTTTGCGTCAAATGATTGAACACGTCAGATCCAAGGGGCTGAATCCGTTTGCTGTGGTAGCCACAACCGGTGTTACCGTAACCGGAGGGTTCGACCCTTTGGCAGAGATCGCAGCAATCGTCAAAGACGCGCAAATCCACCTGCATGTGGATGCGGCGTTTGGTGGGGGTCTAGCGTTCAGCGACCGTCGGTCTCTTCATTTTTCTGGAATTGAACATGCCGACACTGTGTCTTGGGATGCACACAAATGGATGCATACCCCACTTACATGTTCGGTGTTGCTGGTCCCTGATCCCACCATCCTGGAACAGACGTTTTCGCTCAAAGCCGATTATCTGTTTCATCCCCAGCAGGAAGACCTGTTAGCCGATCTCGGAAAATCCACGATTTTGTGTGGCAAACGTTTTGATGCCCTGAAAATCTGGCTCCTGTGGCACACGTACGGCACCCAGTATTTCGCCAACCTCGCCAACGAGCGATTAGCGGTCATGGAACGTCTGGACCACTGGATCGCAGCTGACACCGAGTTTCACATGGACTACCGCATGGTCTCGCCGATTTGCTGTTTTACCTACACGCACGAAGCCATGAATCAACTAGACACGGAGGACCGCCTGAACTTCAGCAACCAGATGCACCGCTCAGTTCGCGAAGATGTTAAGCATTCAGGTTCGGCACTTTTCAACATCACCAAACTAAACGGCAGAGACCAGTTCCGAATGGTGTTCATCAATCCGTTGACGGACTATGAGTATCTCGTTGGATTGATGGAGAATATCAGAGCCAGGTGCCGACAATACGTCAATCGGCACCTGGGCTGATTACGTTTGGGCCAAGGGGGTTGACGAGTCAGGCAGGATTCCGGAAATCGGTTTTTCCTTCTTCTCCTTCTCTTTCACTTCAACCTGAGGTTTTTCTGGTTCTAAGGTTCCAGGTCGGTGAGGTGTCAATTCCTCACCTCGAACGATTTGGTCAATATGCCATTCCTCGAGCGTTTCGATTTCCATCAGTTTTTCGGACATCCGCTGTAAGATCGCTCGGTGTTGCGTGATGATTTCACTGGCCCTGCGCTCAGCTTCATCGACTAATCTACGAACTTCCGTATCGATCAATTCAGCCGTCTTTTCCGAGATGTTCTGGCTACGATAGAAATCTCGGCCAATAAAAGGCATTTCGTTGGGGTGGCGCAACGAAATGGGCCCGATTTGTCTGCTCATCCCCATTTCGCAGACCATTTGACGTGCGATTTTTGTGGCCACTTCGATGTCGTTACTTGCTCCCGACGTCGTTTGGCTCAAAACGATGTCCTCAGCGACGCGACCACCCATGAGAATGGCCAAGCGGCTCTCCAGGTATCGCGCACTGTAGCTGTGACGATCGTCGAGTGGAAGTTGCATGGTGACACCCAACGCGCGACCGCGGGGAATGATGGTGACCTTGTGCACGGGATCGGCATTGCCGACCATGGCCGCTACCAATGCGTGGCCGGACTCATGAACCGCAGTGGCCCATTTCTCTTCTTCGGACAAAATGAGACTACGCCGTTCGGCGCCCATCATCACTTTGTCTTTTGCGTCTTCAAAATCTTCGCGACTCACCATGCGTTTGCCGCGACGCGCGCCATACAATGCGGCCTCGTTCACCATGTTTGCCAGGTCGGCACCGGAAAACCCCGGTGTGCCGCGAGCAATGATACTCAAATTTACATCGGGAGCCACGGGCACTTTGCGCGTGTGCACCGCCAAGATCTCCTGACGGCCCTTTACATCTGGTAAGTCAACGACCACGCGACGGTCAAAACGGCCGGGCCGCATAATCGCCGGATCCAGCACGTCGGGACGGTTGGTGGCGGCAATAAGAATCACACCATCATTGCTTTCAAAACCGTCCATTTCGACTAAAAGCTGGTTGAGAGTTTGTTCGCGTTCGTCGTGTCCACCACCCATACCAGCGCCGCGATGACGCCCAACCGCATCAATCTCGTCGATAAAGATGATGCACGGTGCCTGCTTCTTGCCTTGATCGAACAAATCACGCACGCGTGAGGCACCCACACCCACGAACATCTCTACGAAATCGGAACCTGAAATTGAGAAAAAGGGAACATTGGCTTCGCCCGCGGTGGCCCGAGCTAACAGTGTTTTGCCGGTACCCGGAGGTCCCATAAGCAATACCCCTTTAGGAATTTTCCCACCCAGACGCTGGAATTTTTGGGGTTCCTTGAGAAACTCAATGATTTCGTGAAGCTCCTCTTTCGCTTCATCACATCCGGCCACGTCCTTAAACGTGATCTTCTTTTGGGAGGCATTGAGCAATTTGGCTCTACTTTTTCCAAACATCATGGCCTTGTTGCCGCCGGCCTGCATTTGACGCAGGAAAAATACCCATAAGACGACAATCAATCCAATCGGTAAGACCCAACCCAACATGCTCAAAATCACCTTGGCTGAAGTGTTGTTGTCCACCTTAAAGGGCGTGTTCCATTTCAACACCTGCGGAATGAACCCCTCGTAAAAGATATACTCGGACTTGAATTTCTCTACCTTGGTGCCATCAATCATTTGAGGTTCATGGAAGACGCCTTCCACTGATTCTGCCGAGATCTTCAGTTCTTTGATCAGGTTTTGTTCACCAAATCTGAATACGTCGTTGAATCCCACCTCTGCGGTTGTGCTGCTTGTTCCCTTGATGGTGATCAATAAAGTCACCAATGCGGCAAACACAAACAGCCAAATCATTAGTGGTCGAAACGTGTTATTCAAAGAGACCCTCCAGAATCCGTCAAAGCGCTTATTTTAACTTATCAAGCCAATGCTGGCTACGTTTGTACATGTCGGCGGATGAGCTGGATAACCTGAGTTACGCGTTCATCCTTACCACTCAGTTTTACGGAGCAAATTCCATTCCGTTTAGCTTCCAACAGTTCGAGGATGTGGATGGACGTCTTTCCGTCCCAAATTTCCGGCAATCGTTCTCTGATTCGCATCGGTACGTTGGCGGCTCGCATCCGGTCTCGCCACCGCCTGGGACATTGCCTAGCAACACGCATGACTTGGTGTTCCGATTTCGATGTTTTTCCTAGTACAGCAGACCATTCCGGCGAAATGGTTAAGCCATCCCAGTGGATGGGTTGATTAACTACACACACCGTGTCGGGTCCCGTGTTGGGCAGTAAGGTGACTTGATCGTGATCGACGTAAACGCGCCCCCCTTTGGTGTCTAGCGCGCCCACCTCGTTGTTCACGAGCCAATCGTTAATCTGGTCCGCTTGGACGCTGTTGGGCCGAAATGACGCGTTGTGTCGCCACAAGATCTGCAACATGAACGGCCAGAGATAGCAGGGTTTTTCAGAAAACACGGTGCGGGGGATTGCATGGCTGGGCATGGTGAGACACTGTTCTGCCTCCGACATCAAAGCCAGCTGCAAACGAGACCATGCTTCACACCAGTGCGCAATACGCCGTTCACTGTGCTCATGGAACTGATTGAGCACGGGTAGCACCCCATGCCGGATGGCATTGCGCAGACGATCGCCATCTTGATTGGTCGGATCGAGTACATGAGGCACACCGGCCACGCGTGCGTGGTCCAAGATCTGCCTTCGACTCATTTGAATCAACGGGCGAACCGTAGTGCCTCGAAGACCTTCCATGTTCACAGGGCTGGCAATCCCTGCCCCTCGAGCCAACGCCATAATGAATGTCTCCGCCTGGTCACATTGGTGATGACCCAACAGAACCAATTCGTGTCCAAAACGGCATTCACTCAATACCCGACGTCTAAATATCGCACTTTCATACTCAAAGTTTCCGCTTTTGTGGGTGTAATGGAAAACCTTGAGTTCAAGTTCTTGGGACGCGACATACTGTTCCACTAAAGCCAACGAAAGATCCGCGAACTTGCCGGTTCCGTGGTGAATATGGACCACTCGCATGGGTTTTCCATGTACGTGTTGCAGACGAAACATGGCATCCAGCATCACCATCGAATCGACGCCGCCGCTCACACTCAACACAAACCCACTCGCATCGCGGTAGATTGGTGTTTTGACGAGGGGCACCAGATGTTCCATCAATGCTGTTTTCAAAGCCGCCTACCAAAACTCGCATTGCTTTCTTTGACAAACAGATTAGGGTTCATAGCCTGATCGATCAGGTAAGCCGAGCCCGTGACCAAGATCATATGGTCGTGTGGAAGCTCTGCCGTCAGGTCCGCCAGGGCGCGTTCAGGATCCGGTTGAACTTGCACCTTAGGGAACAGGTCGGAAATCTGCATGGCAAGATCGTCAGGAGGTACCCCTGCATAAGATGCTGATGTGACCACGATTCGCTGCAAGTCGAGCTGAAAGAGGGGTTCGAACACTTGTCGTGGGTCACGGTCGCGAGACAGGCCGATCAATGCGTGAACCTTGCAATCTGGGCGTTGCATTTGCAATCGAGCCACCAGAGCGGATATTTTGTCCCGGTTATGGGCCATATCCAGCAGGATCTGGGGGGTATGCCATTGATATCTGGCAGGTGGCTCTTCCCACTTCACGGCGGGGCTGTCGGTTAAGGTCACGCCCATCCACTGGGCTAGGGTAGCGGCCAGTGCCAGTGTTTCCACGCGATGTTCCGTCGCATCACATTGTCTGGCCCATTGGATGCACCTGTCATTGGCCTGATAGACTTGGGTACACGCTGCAATCTTGCGGACAAAAGGCAGTTGTAGATCGGGTGCTCCAGTGAAAAGGGGTACCGATTGACGTGCGATACCTACCTTTTCCAGGGCTCTTTGCCACCAGTATCGACCAAGGGTCTTCGGATGATCGTTGCCAATGTTGGTCACAACCATGGCGGCAAAATCGAGGGCGTTCAAGGGTGCATAACGCCCTCCAGCCCCAACCTCCATCACGGCCCACTGAACTCTGTGCCGGTCAAACATCATCAAGGCCATCAAGATGCCCATCTCAGCAAAAGTGAGCGGTAGCTCTCGATGGTTGATGCGTCGTTCCTGTACCGGTCGGATGTGTGTCCAGTACATATCCGCGATTTCATCATGGCTCACATTGACCCCATTAACTCGGATACGCTCGGCATAATCGAACACATGGGGGCCAATCCAGAGTCCCATCTTGAACCGGCTGCGACACATCTGTTCTAGCGCAAATGCGAAGGATCCTTTTCCGTTGGTACCCGTCAACATGATCAACTTAGCAGGATGACCATTGGGCCAAAACGTCTGTATCTCTTGACGAAGGTTGTTGATGTGGACCAACTTTCGGGCTACCCAATCTGAGTGAAAGATTTCGTCGAGTGCCGCGAGGTATTCGGGCTCAAAATACGAAAGGGACTGAGCTTCAACTGGGCGAAATGATCGACACTCCATCAGGACTCCTCGTGGACTGCCATTTCCCGACGTGCCGTATCGAACAACTTAATCTTGTTTACCACGCCTAACAGTTCACCTCGGCTGTTAAGGACCGGAACAGCCTCCTCCGAGCCGAGCAGGTTCCACGCATCCACGGGCGACTGGTCGCTAGTGAGGCTAACGCCTTGATGCACCAATGAAGACATGGTGATGAGTGGATACATGTCCCGATCCCAAAAATAGGGTCTGATATCGCGACTGAACAATAGCCCTGTGAACTTACCCTGAGAATCGTTCACGCCGTACAGATCGTCCTGACTGGTGCCATATTGATCGACAAATTCGCCCAAAGTCATCGTTTCTGGAATCAACCTAACTTCCTGAACCAGTTCGCTCCATTCCATGTCGGCAAAAAGTTGCGCCTCACTTCCCCGTTTCAAGTAGGCGCCTTTCACAATCATGTCGTTGGTGTAAATGGACCCCTGTTTCATAAAACGCCATGTCAACATTGATACAAGCGAGCACATCATCAATGGCAACACCAGATCATATCCACCACAGATTTCGAGCACCAAGAAAACACCGGTCAGTGGTGCGTTCATGATCCCCGCTACGAATCCCGCCATACCCATCAACGCATAGGCGCCCGGACTGGCAAAAGGCAGTTGCAGCCACTGAAGAATCCTACCAAACATTAACCCAAGCGAACTTCCGAACACCAAGCTGGGCGCAAAAACACCGCCGGCACCGCCGCTGCCCAACGTCAACGATGTCGTAACCAGTCGAAGTGCCAGGAGAAATCCAACCAGAAACAAACTGCCTGAGGGTGAATCCTCGATGTATGCCGCAATTAACTGGTACCCCTCCCCCATGCTGTCAGGCCAAAACGCACCCACCAACCCCACACACAGCCCACCGATTCCCGCAACGATAAATCTGGGCAACCGAATGCCGCTAAAACGATGATGGCTGTAGCCCAACATATCCACAAACAGACGGCCACACAAGGCGCAGATCACGCCTAGGAGGGCGCAGGCGGGTATGTCGATGAACCCATGATCCAGGGCTTCTCTTGGAAAAGGGATTTTGTTTCCCATCAACATTCGACTTACTTGGGTCGCAACCACAGCTGCGGTGACACTAGGCACCAGATTACGGGCCTTCCACTCCCCTAAAATCACTTCCAATGAAAATACTAGCCCCGTGAGCGGCGCATTGAAAATACCCGCAATGGCGCCGCTTGTGCCGCATGCGATTAACAACATCCGACGACGTTGTTTCACGTGCAGCATCCGCGAAACGATCGATCCAATAGCAGCCCCGGATACAACGATCGGACCTTCAAGGCCCGCTGCCCCCCCGGATCCAACTGTCAAAAAGCTGGAAATGAGACGAGAACCCAACAAACGCCTGGGCAGGAACCCGCGCCCTGTGGTGACGCTCTCAATGACATCCGGAACGCCATGACCGGTCTGATCGCGAAACAGGTGGCGCTGAATGAGTATGCCCGCCCCTGCACCCAGCGCCGGTAATACAAGTAACATCATCATAGACTGGTGGTTGCGCCAAGACTCCATCCAATGGACCGAGAGATTAAGCGCCACAGCAGCCAACCCCGAAAGTGCACCCACGGTGGCACCAGTCAACATGAGTGCGAGACTGTCTCGAGCCTCATACATCCGAAGGCCTGTAGCCTGTTCCAGCTGGGAGAGCGGATTGAACCTAGACCATGGTTTTTGCAAATGACACCAGATCTTCCATTGGGGGTCTCTCAACGAGTAACTGTCTGAATGGTTCCAGTTGCAGAGCATGTGCTACCTGGCTCATCAGTTTCAAATGTGTCTTGGTATCCGTGGCAAGCACCAAAAGCAGCGTATGAACCGGTTGGCGATCCAACGATTGAAAATCAATAGGCGCGGCAAGATACCCCACAGAAACCCGTGACACTTTGAATTCAAATATCGTCGAATTCTGAGGATGAGGAATGGCAACACCGTGTCCCACGCCGGTTGACACGATAAGTTCTCGCTCCAAAACCTGCTCAATGAGCTTCTGGCGATTGACATGTTCATCAAGTGCAGATTGATGGATCAGCTGGCTGAGTGCATCTCGCTGGTTTTCGGCATCGATGTCTACGACACTGCCGTTGGAAAACGCCCTACTCAGCCATGTCCTTGTGATATCAGCGGATTCCCCGGTTGACAAACTGAGTTGGTGCTCCCGGGCCCATTGTCTTAATTCCACGATCGAAAACCAATAGGCGCTCTTATGTTCGTGAGCAGGTACGACACCTTGCAGGCACCATCGCCGAAGCGTGGCCAAGGGAACGCCCAACAACCTAGCCGCTTGATCTTCGCCAATCTTCATATCAGTTCCGATGATTGAGTTGTTCGTCGCATGCTTGAATGCCTTGCTCGACAACCTGAAGTAACGCCTCGGGGGATTGCTTATCGGACTGCAAGATCTCCCGGGCATGGACAAACTGGGTGCGTGCCTGGGCAGGTTTCTTCAGCCGCAGCCATAAGGTCGCAACGCCCACATAGCGATCAAGCGATGTGGGCACGGAGTCAAAACTCATCGTTTCCAACGCGGATGCAACCTCCTCGTCTAAGGGGTGAGTGCCATGTTTGACCAAAAACGCAAAATAGGTTTCAAACGCTGGAACCATAAAGTGATGATGGTTCAAATAGTCCGCTATGAGCTGTTTGTAACTTTCGTTGTCGTTCTGTTCCCGCGCTGCCACCAGACCAATCGTGAGCAAGACGTAGTGGTCAGGCGCTAACTTCAGACCCGTTTTGATTGCTTTCATGGCATTTTGATATTGATTCAGCTGTAAGTAGGCCCGAGCCGTACCGTGCAGTGCCATCAAACGCTGCTGCAAGAAATCATGCGCTTTGTACATGGCTTCAGCCACTCGCAACGCGGACTGAGGTTTTTCATGCATCAGGAGCTGTTCAAGCAATGCGCCACTGATTTCTGGATCCAGCTGGTCCAGCGAATAGGCTTCGATCAATAAGTCCAAATCCTCTTGTTTGAGTGCCTTTCCGTGACTGGCTTCTTCCTCCACCAACGAAAAGACAGCCCGCCCATTGGCAAAGCCCGCTGTTCTTGCCTTTTCAATCGCCAACACTTGAGCTTCTTTGGTGAATGTAATCAGTGGTTTGGCTTCACAACATGAGCCCAAATAGTGATAGTAAGCCTGTGCGTATGTAACTTCTGGGTCATCGGGAAATTTCTTGCCTGCTGCGATGAGGAGTTCTTCGAGATTATCTTCGATCAATATGTCATGGGGTGAGCCTTCTTTGTGTGCTCTCAGCTCAAGCACCGTTTCGCCGGGTTTCAAATCGCGCAGAAAAAACGATCGCCACAATGCCTGTTTGACGTAGTTTTCGATCAATAACACCGTGTATTGACGCACTGCCGTTGGCGTCAATTCATGTTCTAAGGCGCTTTTCAGCTCAAGCGCCTGCTCGACAAGAGGCTTTTGGTCGTGCGGTTCATCCGCATTCAGGGTCAAACAACAGACGACAAGACACAACACCATATCAACCTCTCCATCCTACAGTCTCTTATATTAGAACAAATTATGTGCCAGGCCGTGGACGTGATTTTTGTTACGCTGACAAAGCGAATGCTTGACGTACGGTAACAGCCGAAAGTAGATTGAAGGCAACACCGAAAGGTAGGTTATATGAAAAAACGTGGCTTCAGTCTTATTGAATTGATGGTGGTGATTGGCATCATATCGATTGTCGCAGTATTTGCGGTACCTGCAATGATCCGTAACCGATGTAAAGCAGATTGGTCGGAAGTACAAAGCTGCATGGCAGATGCATCTATTCGCCTGGAAAACTTTCGCACCAATCATGGTAGGTACCCGGACAATGCGGATGTGTTGAACCTTTTAGGTCTTCCTGATCCTTATAATTGTGCGGCACATTATCAGGGTGCTATCAGAACGACGAACACAACCTATGTCATCACTTTTTCTGATACGCAAAACAAACTCTCCTGCAGTGACGATGCGGGTGACGACGAATGGGTGATGATTAACACCTCGCCCAAGATCTACCATACCAAGAACTCTGTGGACGGTAGGGTCGACGTCCTTCCTTGACCGGGAGTTATTGGGAACTGGTCTTCCAGTTCGCATATCATCCGGTGTTCTTATTCATGTGGGGTGCCTGTTTAGGATCGTTCTTGAACGTGGTCTTTTACAGGTACCCGCTTGGTCTTTCAGTGGTCAGGCCGGGCTCTGCATGCCCTAACTGCAAAACACCGATTGCGGCATACGATAACGTGCCCGTTCTGGCTTGGCTGTGGTTGCGAGGCTCTTGCCGACACTGTAAGGCACCCATATCCATTCGATACCCCATTTACGAGGCCTGCTTTGGTCTCCTGTTTGCCTTGCCCTATTTCGTCCACAAAGAGCCCATAACCGGTCTCTCGCTTGCACTCTGGTCACTTTGCGCTGTAGCTATTCTTGTTTTACTTCTCAGATGTGCTCGTGCACCGATATACCTGTGGATTGGGCTAGTTGGGGGCCTGGCCGTATATCTCTTCAAGTTGATCCATGGAATAGACATGTGACTGGATGTGGATGCAACGTCCGTTCACAGGAGTCACGTCAAAAATACAGAAACTGATGCGTGGATCATTTTTCGCCACTTCAAAGGGTCTTCGTTTCAAGTCAAAAAAGCCCGCAATGACGGATTCTTTTTCCATTCCGATCACGCTGTCGTAGGCCCCTGTCATACCCAAATCTGTAACATAACCGGTAGTCCCCAATAAACGAGCATCGGCAGTGGGCACATGCGTGTGTGTACCCCATACTGCCGAAACCTGGCCGGCCAGATATTGTCCCATCGCCATTTTTTCTGAAGTAGCTTCTGCATGCATGTCAACGAGTACCAAATCCGCTTGGTTTCGAAACTCATTGAGCCAGTTTTCCATAGCTCGGAACGGACAATCATATGTTTTCATGAACACACGGCCGATGGGATTGACGATGGCAATCCTGTGACCAGACGTCATGGTATCCAGAATAAATGGGTGACCGTGAGACCCAGGTGGGAAGTTGATCGGGCGAACGAGTCGGTCCGCTTGATCAAGCCAATTCTCGGTACCCTTCTTGTCGTAAACATGGTTACCCGAAGTCATGTAATCGACCCCAGCTTTGATCAGTTCTTTGTAGGCGTCCTGGGTGACACCAAATCCGCCAGCGCAATTCTCAGCATTGGCAACCACGACATCCACTTCCAGTTGCTCCCGCAATTGATGAAGCCTGCGTTTTAGCAGTTGACGCCCTGTTCTTCCGATCACATCTCCTATCGCCATGATGCGCAATCGTTCTTGTTCTTGCATGAATAGCTGCAAATTGGTGTCCTATCAAATAAATTGCCCCCCGCCTAACCGTGTGGTTTCGACAATTGAACCTGGTCTATCCAGGTGGGCACCTTACGACAACTTTAGGCTTCCCTGTACATAAGGGTTTGCTCACCATTGTCTTTACGGTTCCCAGAGTGAGTATGTTGGTTCCACATTGTTTACGCCATCACGCGTCAGGCAGGGGATTCGGAGGACTTACCCGCCAGTCCGGCATCCACCAATTCGTCCAAGCGAGCCAGTGCCTTACGGGTCGTCATTCGTTCGTGTTCTAAGGTTTGTTGGAGTTGCGCCAATTCATCGGCCAAGTTTAATGCAGCAAGAATAGCCAACCGAGTGGTATCGACGGTCCCACTGGTTTGTTCCAGGGCCACCATCTTGTCATGGACAATTTGTGCGATCTTTTTTAGATGATCACTGGACCCATCAGCTCTGAGCGCATAATTGCGCCCATAGATTTCTACATTCAGGGTCCGGTCGCCATTCATCAGATACGATCCTCAAGTTTCGTGAGTCGGTTCAGGGCCTGATCAACAAGTTTACGCAATTGCTTGCGTTCCTCTTGATAGTGTTTAAGTTTAAAACGATCCGTTCCTTCTTGGTCAAGTTGCTTCTTTAGGGCTTGAAGCTGTTGTTCCAGGTCAGATGTCCTACCCGTTTGAGCCACAATGAGTTGTTCCAGTCTTCTATTTTCACTCTGTAACGCTTCCACATGCAGCACTAGTTGATGTAGCTTGCCCTCCAGATCTGACCACTCGCTCATTTCAACTCCTGAGACTTGCGCCAAACTGATCAGCCAGCTGGGAAACCAGACGATCTATGGACTGCATCACCTCATCGTTCGTAAGCGTGCGTTCGCTGGAACGAAAACGGAAACGGAAGCCAAGACTCTTTTTTCCGGAGCCCAACGCCTTGCCGACGTATTGGTCAAACAGCTGCACGTCCTCCAGATTCGGCAAATTAGCCGTTGCAATGGCTCCAGCCAGATCCGCATAACTGGTCGCCAAATCGACTACGAACGCAAGGTCTATTTGAATCCCTGGAAATAATGCCAGCGCCTTGAACGGGCGCTTCTTCTTTGGCTGTGCACGCACCATTGACAGGTCCATTTCACACACTGCCACAGGCTGGTCGAGATCAAAATGACCAAGGATGCGGTTTGACAGCATGCCCATAAAGCCAATCGAAGCACCGCCCATATTCAGACCCAGTGAAATTTCCTCTTCAAGATAGCTGCAGGGCCGGGAAACCACTTCGATTTCTGGCCAACCCATTTCATCAAACAGTTGCATGACGTAACCCTTGAGAACCAGAAACGGATGATGATTCGATGGTTCCCACCAGCCTTCCGTCTCATTTCCAGCGGTAATGGTGATTGCCAAGAAATGGGGTTCAATCTGTCCGTGATAGACGTGTCCCATTTCAAAAAGGCGCAAATTCTTGTTTCCGTGGCGCACGTTCCGCGACAGGACCTCTATGAGGTTGGGCAATATGTTTCGACGCATCACCGCCTGCGACTCACTCATAGGGTTCCGCAGAAATACCGGGTCGGCATCTCCCCCGAAGAGCTTCTCTGTGGCCGGGTTTAGGAAACTGTACGTGCGCGCCTCCTGCAGGCCCATTTCCTTGATGATCTTGAGCAGATGATCCTCAAAGGCCGCTATGGATTGGGCGTCATAGTCGCTTCCGGCCATGGCAGGGAGCGACGTGTCCAAACGATCCAAGCCAGCGAAACGAATGACCTCCTCGATCACGTCAATTTCCCGAACAACGTCCACCTTGTAACCAGGACAGGATACCCACCATCCTCCATCGCGTTCCTGTGGCGCAAACCCCATGGACACAAGCAGATCTGTCACTTCTTTGTGGGACAGTTCAATGCCCAGAATGCGCGCGAGCCTTTTTGAACGAAGCAAAAGTTCAGTCCGTTTGAATGGCTTGAGGTCCATGTTCATCCAACCAACCACGCGTGCCTGTGGTTGTTCGGCCAGCAAGAGCTGCACAAAACGACGAACAATTTGCTCCATGCGTTCGGGGTCGACGCCCCTCTCGAATCGATGACGCGCATCGGAGTGAATGTTGCACCGCCTCCCTGTCGCACGAACAGACGAAGGATCAAAACGAGCCAACTCCAATAACAATCTGGTCGTGCCGCTGTGAACTTCACTATTCTCGCCGCCCATGACACCCGCAAACGCGATGGGTCGCGTATCATCAGCAATACATAGGAGACCTTCGGCGTCGTGGTCCCTTCCATCCAAAGTCGTCAAGCGTTCTCCGGATTCGCCTTTTCTTACAATGATCTGCTGACCGCCTACGCGATCTGCATCGAACGCATGGCAGGGATGGCCAAACTCCCAAAGCAAAAAATTGGAGAGATCTACGAGGAGGTTATGAGATGTCTGTTCAATAGCCTCCAAGTGCCTTACCAGCCATGAGGGGGAAGGTGTTGCGGCCACATGCTCAATGAGAAGCCCCATATATTGGGGACACCCGACGGCATCCGTGGAGTCGATACGCCAACCATCCAAATGCTTAAACGGCTCTTCATATATTTCAGGCTCGTGCAAAGGCAAACCAGTTTTCACGCTCAATTCACGGGCGATGCCAAAGTGGCACATCGCATCGGGACGGTTCACTGTATGTTCCACCTCGACACCACCCTTGAGAACCTCAGTTTCCAAGCCTGTCTCGTTCAGGAGCCTGGCAACCTCAGCTAACTCAGGGGCCCCTGGCAGGTATTTCTTAATCCAATCATAGGAAAAAAACATTTAGGCCCCCCTGAATTGGTCGAGGAAACGCCGGTCGTTTTGATAGAAAAGGCGGATGTCAGGTATGCCCAGCGAAAGCATGGCAATACGCTCTATGCCCATACCAAACGCAAATCCGCTCACTGCCTCTGGATCGTAGCCCACATGTTCGAACACATTAGGATCGACCATACCGCAGCCCAAGATTTCAATCCACCGCGTTTGCTTGCACACGCGACAGCCGGACTCACAGAATGGACAGGACACATCCATCTCTGCGCTGGGTTCCGTAAACGGGAAAAAGCTCGGACGCAATCTAATCACGGTGTTGGGACCAAACAGATGGCGCGCAAAAGCCTGAAGCATGCCTTTCAGGTGTCCAAAGGTGATGTCGGGCCCCACCACCAATCCCTCCAACTGATGGAACATCGGGGAATGAGTGATGTCGTCATCCCGGCGAAACACCTTTCCTGGCGCAATCATTCGCAAGGGAGGTTGATGGCTTTCCATGTAGCGAATTTGGACCCCGGAGGTTTGGGTGCGCAGCAAACGATCATCATCGATGTAGAACGTATCTGCTTCTTCTCTGGCAGGATGAGATTCAGGGGTATTCAGTGCTTCGAAATTGTAATAGGTCGTCTCTATTTCCGGACCCTCTCCTACGTCATAGCCATAGCTGCGAAAGAAATCGATTAGACGATGACGGGTGATCGTGAGCGGATGAAGCGTGCCACATTTGGGTCGTATTCCGGGAAGCGTCACGTCGAGGGACGACTTACGTAGAGATCTCGCTTCAGCGTGGGGACTATCTTTGAGGGCCTGCTCGACGGCCTGTTTGAGCTGATTGACCTGCTTACCCACGAGTGGCTTCCGTTCCTTGGGCAAGTCGCGCATGGCCAGCAACATGCCCGTAATGAGTCCTTGCTTTTTGCCCAAGTAGGAAAGGCGCAAAGCCTGCCACGACTCATGGTCGTCGCAGGCCGCTAGCTTCTGTTGAAAGCTATCCAATGCCTGTTCTAAATTCCAATTTGTGAAGTCCATAGTGAGCCCCAAAAAGCAGAAAAACCGGCACTATCACCGGTTTTTCCATCAAAAGTTTCCGAAATGGTGCAGATGCGTTCTAGACGTTACGCGCCTTGTCAACCAAGCCTTTAAAGGCCTGGGGATCATGAACGGCAATCTCAGCGAGCATCTTGCGATTGAGATCGACTCCGGCCTTCTTCATGCCACCAATAAATGCAGCGTAGTTCATGCCGTGTAAACGGGCTGCGGCGTTGATACGCGCAATCCACAGTTTGCGGAAATCGCGCTTGCGACGGCGTCGATCGCGATAACTGAATACCAGCGCTCGGTCCATGGCTTCCCGAGCATAGCGATAGAGGTTCTTCTTGAAACCGAAGTACCCTTTGGTAACTGACAAATACTTTTTACGCTTGATTCTGCGCTTATTACTTCTCTTAACTCGTGACATCTAACTATTTCTCCCGTCTGGATGATAGTGGGCCCGCAGGCCGCTTCATCTTTTTTTCTTATGTTTTCTAATCGTATGGCAGTAGTTTTTCAACGCGGGCCTGGTCTGATACATCTACCAAACCGCTAAGTGCCAGATTGTGCTTTCGCTTGGCACTTTTCTTAGTCAGGATATGATTTTTGAACGCTTTGGCGCGCTTAATCTTACCTGTGCCCGTTTTCTTGAAGCGCTTTGCCGCGCCGCGATGTGTTTTTAACTTCGGCACGTCTTCCTCCGTTACTTTTTGCTGCTGTTTGCACTAAGGATCACAGCCATCTGATTCCCTTCCATGGAAGGCGCCTTTTCCACCACGACCAATTCACCCATTTCGCTGATAATGCGTTCCAAGATCTTCAGTCCGATGTCTTTATGCGCCATTTCCCGTCCACGGAAGTGAACGAAGGCTCTCACCTTATTGCCCTGTTCGATAAATCGATTGATATGTTTCAGTTTGAATTGATAGTCGTGTTCGTCAATACGCGGTCTGAACTTGACCTCTTTGACTTGGATGGTTTTTTGTTTCTTTCGTGCGTCTTGAAGCTTTTTTGACAACTGGAACTTGTATTTGCCGTAGTTCATAACCCGACAAACAGGCGGTTCAGAGTTGGCAGCGACCTCCACCAAATCAAGGCCATCATTTCTGGCAATATCCAACGCTTCGTGGATGGTAACGATACCAGCCTGCGATCCATCGCTGCGGATCAAGCGTACATGAGACGCCTCAATTCGGTCGTTGATTCGGGTCGAATCCTTCTCTTTTCGTTTGTTCAAGACACCTCCACCGGGTTTCGAGTTGACAATTGCTTTGCACGTCATTGAGGATGGTAGGCGCGGGCGGTCTCGAACCGCCGACCTCTACCGTGTCAAGGTAGCGCTCTACCCCTGAGCTACGCGCCTAGGGCCGCAATGAACAACGAAAGGTAGCAAAGCGGACGTCCAAAGTCAAGCTAGAAACATGATCATATCCATTGGGACCGATGTGGTCCAAATTCAACGAATAGAGCGCATTTGGGACAATTCGAGAGGCCCGTTTCAAAGGCGTATCTTCCACCCTGACGAACGGGCGGATCATCCAGAACATATCACGCCTTCGTTTGTCGCTGGTCGCTTTGCTGCAAAAGAGGCATTGGCCAAGGCGTTGGGAACCGGAATCGCTGAAGGAGTCAGTTGGCGTCATTTGCAAATCTTTCGACAGCCCAAAGGCGCTCCCAGAGTGGTGCTGATCGACAAAGCACAGGACCGGGCACGAGCCATGGGATGTGAAAGGGTCCACCTTTCCATTTCCCATGAAAAGGACTATGCTATTGCGTTTGTCGTTCTGGAAGGTGATTAGATGGAAGAGTTATTGAGAATTTGGGATAGTCAGGTAGAGCGCGCTGAGCGCATTCGGAGGTATCTTTGACCGACCCGAGATCCGCAAAAAGTTAATCGGTCTGGAGCAACAGAGCGCAAATCCCGAGTTTTGGGCAGATGGCGAAAAGGCGCAGGTCGTTATGCGCGAACGAAATACCCTTCAGGAGCAAATCGAGCTCGCGGAGGACCTCAGTCGTCTGAAAGAAGACGTGCTGGTGCTTAGGGAACTCATGGCTGAGGGCGAAGATGCCACGGATGACTTGACCGATGCCATCAAGAAATACTACGAGCTCATTGACGAGACGGAAATGCGGATGATGCTGTCTGGCGACCACGACCAATGTAACGCCATCCTCACCATTCATCCGGGCGCCGGAGGCACGGAAAGCCAGGATTGGGCATCGATGCTCTTCCGCATGTACATGCGATACGCTGAACGCGAAGGATTCAAGACCGAAGTCATCGACTACCAGGATGGTGAAGAAGCCGGTCTCAAATCGGCCACCGTCGAAATATCTGGTCCGTTTGCCTACGGTTATCTGAAAGCCGAAAGCGGCGTCCACCGATTGGTACGGATATCTCCGTTTGATGCGGCAAAACGCCGACACACCTCCTTCTGCAGCATTCACAGCACGCCAGTCATTGAGGATGATAATGAGTTGGTCATCGACGAATCCGACTTGCGAATCGATACTTTTCGCGCCTCGGGTGCGGGTGGGCAGCACATCAATACCACCGATTCAGCGATTCGCATCACACATATTCCAACGGGAATCGTCGTACAGTGCCAAAACGAGCGGTCACAACACAAAAACAAGGCCACGGCCATGAAAGTGTTGCGATCGCGCCTCGCAGAGCTCGAAGAACAACGTAAGCTGGAGGCCATTGAGTCTAGCGCAGCCGACAAGAAAGACATCGCTTGGGGCAGTCAGATCAGGAGCTATGTGTTACATCCTTACAAGATGGTGAAAGACCACCGGACCAGTGAAGAGTCTGGGATTCCCGACCGTGTATTAGATGGTGATCTACGTGAGTTCATACGCGCTTACCTGCTTCGACAAAGTGTTCAGGATGAATCACAAACCAATTGACAATTGGTGATCTAAATCCTTGGTTTTTCATGTGAAAAGAGCGAGAATGTGGTTTGTATCACTTTTCGGTCGCAAAGCATTGTCGATGATAGGTTTGGGGAGCATACCGATCAGTACCGATCAGTGGCGTGGCTTTTCATTGATCTTTTTTTGATCGCGACTTCGGAGGTATTCATGTTCCGAGCTTTTATCATCTGCGTTTTTGGCTGTATCGCCTGGGGCCAGAACGTCACCTTCCGCAGCCAAGTTCCCTTGAACCAATTCTCACTGAACCCAAGTTCTGGCAACGATATTTGGGGTATCACCGATCCCGCAGGTAGAGACTATGCCATTATGGGATCGCGCAACGGAACGGCTGTTTTCGACATCAGTAATCCGGATGTTCCTGTGGAAGTAGGCACGATTTCTGGTCCCTCCAGTACATGGCGAGACGTGAAGACCTTCATTTACAACACGTCACCCTTCAGCGCTTATGCATTCGTTACGACCGAGGCCTCAGGAGGCGGGTTGCAGATTATCGACCTGTCGAACTTGCCCACGAGCATCAGTCTGGCAGCGACTTATTCAGGATTCTCGTCCGCACATAATATCTATATTGATCCAAACGGTACCGAGCCCTATGCCTACATCCTCGGGGCAAATATCAGTAGCGGCGGGGTCGTGGTCTTAGACATTTCCAACCCTACTAGTCCTGTTCAGGTGGGCGCCTGGTCTAGCCTTTATACCCATGACTTCTATTTGGGTCGCAATTGGGCGGATCCAACCTACGACGGACAGGACATAGGCATTGCGTTTTGCGGTTCCTCAAATTTCTCGATCATCAATTTTAGCGACAAAACAAACCCAACCCTTTTAGATGGTTACACCTACCCTAACCTCAACTACTGCCATTCTGGTTGGGTTTCTGAAGATGGACGCTACTTGTTTGCTTGTGACGAGCTGGACGAGCAGAACGCGACCTTGAACACGACGATTCGGGTATTCGATTTGATCGACCTCACCTCCCCCCAATTGATCTTTACTTGGACCGGTCCCACTCGTGCGATTGATCACAATGCCTTCGTGAAAGGCAGCTTCCTGTACCTATCCAACTACACGCGTGGACTTACGGTCTTGGACATCTCAAACCCTGGCATGACTCAGGAATATGGAAATTACGACACATTCCCCAGTAACAACAACGCCGTTTTCAGTGGCGCATGGGGTACTTATCCCTACTTCGATTCCGGCCTGGTGGTTGTTTCTGACATTGAGGGGGGCCTATTTGTATTGGAACCCGAAATTCAGGCAGGTTTCAGCCTTTCACTATCAGGATCCAGTTTTTCAGGTTGTGTCGACGCAACCACAATTGAAAACACGATTAATACCACGTCGATCTTATCCTTCAGTGGTGCCATCAGCTTGTCCGTTTCAGGTATGCCCACAGGTGTCACGGCCTTGTTTTCAACAAATCCCGTCACGCCGGGCAATGCAACGACCCTTTCGTTTGAACTTGATGCCGGGGTCGTTCCCGGAGATTACCCCCTCACCCTACATGGCACCGCTGTGGGTGCAGATCCCAAACAAGCCAGTCTCATGTTATCTGTGTTTGGCGGATCGGAAAGCGCCCCAACGGGTCTGAGTCCAGCACATGAGTCCAGTTGTGTTGGCTCTCAGTCTGTCACCATTGGCTTTGACGAACTTGGGCCAGGTCGGCAGTACCGACTTCTCCTGGCCGATAACCCATCCATGACATCTCCCCTACTTAACGCCTTGTTTGACAGTAGCCCTATAGCGCTTCCGCCCTTGGCTGTGGATCAGTGGTACTACTGGCAATTGGCGACTGCGAACCCGTGTGGCGAAGGATCTTTCTCACCCATCCAGTCGTTTTTTACCTCCAGACCACCCGTACTTTTGGTGGACGATGATGACAACAGTCCCAATGTTCGTCCCTATTATGAGGGTTTGCTGCAAGGTCTGGGTGTGCCTTATAACGTCTTTGATGTGGGCAATTCAAGTGCGAACGGTCCCAGCTTAAGTCAAATGATGGATTACCAGTGGATTATCTGGTTCTCTGGCGATCAGTATGGGGGAACATCCACACCACAAGCAGGACCCACTGATACAGATGAAGCCAATCTCATCGATTATCTCAATGCCGGCGGTTACTTGTTCATGACGTCCCAGGACTACGCATATGACCAAGGTGGGATCACACCGTTCATGACCAACCAACTGGGGATTGGCTCTGTGGGCAGCGACAGCGGCGACTATAGTTCAGTCACCGGCGAAGGTTCCTTCGTCGGATACGGTACACTCTCATTGACTCCCACAGTTGGCAGTGAATTTTTCGACCGTGTCACTCCTGGCACCGGAACATCCATTTTCGTCGGAAACAACGGTAATGGCGCCGGAGTGGAGACATCAAACACGATCACTTTGGGGTTTCCTTTTGAGACAGTCATTCAAAACGACAACCCCAAAGCCATATCCATCGTCATGGACCTTATGAATCTGTATGGCGTAGGGTGTGACACGCTTTCGGCACAATGTATGCTATACGATCTCAATGCCAATGGGCTCGATCTGGGTGATCTGCAGGCGCGCTACGTGGATTGGCCTGACAGCGGCATGATGCAAACATTAACTGACATCGTCACCTGTCTCAATTTGCCGTAAGGAATTACTATGTATTTGTTATTGCTGAATTTGTTGATGGGAACTCCCATCGACATCACTCAGTTACCCATTCAGAACGAAGTTTACATTGTGGCCATTGACGTCAAGGTGAATCCCACCAACATGCCTTCGGCCATGCTGTGGGATGATCCCATTCTGCTCTTATATCGCCAAGTGTCGACCTTTGAGAATATCCGCGCGGACGTGGTACGTGAAGAACTCACCCAGAGTTACCAGAGCGGTATGTACCAACCCGTTGTTTTACGAACGCGTCAAACTGAAAGCTTAACGATTCATTTTATGAACCTGATCGGTGAAGGCGAAGCACCGGTACGCATCGTCCAGGGTCCTGTGTGTAAGAGCTGTCCAGATGCACCTGAGACAAAAGCGTATACGTTTTCATACGGCCCCCAAGCCGATCAAAGCCAGTTCCCTTTTCTTGCGTCCATCCACACCCACGGCATCAAGTACACAATCGATCAAGATGGCACAAGGGCTGGAAACAATATGCTCAATGGTCCCGATCACGATGGTTTGGTGCCACCAGGTCAACAACGCACCTACTTTTATGAACAACTCGATTTTGCAGGTGTATGGCCCATGCATGACCATGCACTTCCCGCTCACACTGTGGGGCGGGGTTTGCATATGGCGTTGGTGGTGGAACCGGTGCGCCCCAAGGTAAATCCCGCTCATGATTTTCTGTTGATTTACTCCGATTATCCAGACTACGACCAGTATATTGACGACTTTTATTCGGGTCAGTTCATCCCACCGTTTATTCACATGCAGAACAGTAATGTGATGCATGCCCATGCCATCAACGGCTACGCCGCAATGTTGGCGCCTCGCATGCGCATGTCTGTCAACATGGGTGCAACGCGCTTTGATGCCATGCGCACCGACTTGATCGGTGATCCCAAAACGCCTGTTTTTGAAGTTAACTTAGGCGATTTGGTGCGGTTCCGGTTCCTCAGTTATGGATCTTCGGTCACACACTCTTTTCACCTGCACGGTCATGTTTGGTGGGACTCTGAAACAGAAAAATATTCCGATCTGGTGAACATTCCCGCGGGGGATTCAAGGGAAATCCTGTTTTATGCGGGCGGTCCCCCCTATCATTTGCGCAGCAATATGTTCCTGCCAGACGACAAGCCTGTTCGTTCGGGACCCGGCGACTGGTTGTACCACTGCCATATCATTCCCCACGTCAAACACGGCATGTGGGGCGTATTTCGAGTATTGGACCAGCGACCCGAAATGGTGCAGGAATAGCTTACTTGAACCCCTGAAACAGCGGTGCCATCTTGCTTGGCTCAAGACCCGACAGACTACTTAAGGCACTTAAGAAGTCACCGGTAGAAGGGTTGCGGAAATTGGACCGCTGCATAAACCCGCTGAGCAGCAAGACAAATTTCTGATCATCAGCGATTTGATTGCGTATTTCATGCATGGACTGTGCGGCTTTGTATTGCAACAAATCCGTCATGATATTGGCGTTCTTGTAGTCCACGATCAAGGCAGCGTGACTGATTGGGAATTGCTCCACGTATGCTGCCCTCGCCTGCCACCTTTTGACAAACTTGTCTTCGACGTCGTTTTTCTGGGCAGCGGCCATCATCATGTAGGCTGAGTATTCAGACATGCCCCTTCCAAACCACCGATCGTAATCGGAGGCAGGTTGTACGACTGAATTCCACCAAAGACCTGCCAAACCTACAGCCAATGACTCGTTGATGCCACGAAACGTATTGGTGTCTGCTTTTTGGGACCCACGTAAACTGGGAGAAAAACGGTTAAAGGTTTGGTCGTCTACCACAATCACGCCGGGAATGGGGTGCTGCACACCCTGAAGGCTGGCTAGTTCTATGATGCTGAATTCTTCAAATGGAACGACGCCAAACAGATTCCCATAAAACTCCAAGAATTGAACGGCCAACGTATCTATCTTCTTGATGGTGATCTTTTTTTCTTGTGCGTAGGCGTAGAAATGAATGGCATAGCCTTTGTGTTTTTGAGTGATTTGCTTGTAGTTACCTAGAATCACGTTGGGGTTCACCATCTTGTGGGAATCGACAAACGTGCCCCAGTTGCTCTTCTTGTCTGACCCGGTATCCTTTTGAGTTCCCGCTGCGATCATGATCCACGGGTCGGGTAGTTTGTAGGAGAGTTCGAGGCTTGGCCGTGCATTGTATCGATAGGGTCGTGGCCACCATGCATACTGATCGAAATGAACAAGTTGGTTGCCAAAATCTTGGGCAATCGCCCCGCCGCCGCCGTATTTGAAATGAAGGGTGAATGTTTGGTTGGGTTGCGTTGCGGTGGGGAGTTCCACAATCAATCCATCGCAGGTGTGGACAAAGCGAAGATCCGCTCCGGAATCATCTTTCACAGACGTCAGCGTGACTTGATGTTTCTCCATGCCACGTTTGTAGTGAATGAGTTCTTTCAGCGTCACATGGCCGAACTCTTCGATCTCTGGGTTGCCTGACGGAGTTACGAGGGACCCAAACCCCAGTTCGTGCTGTTCCAGGTCCCGTGTCTTGTAACGCATGGCTGCTCGATCGGAAAACAGGTCGAAGTAAATGTAGCGTTCGCCGCCTTGGACGTCGGTGTATGTAACGTGCGCATCCAAATTCAACGTCTTCAAACTATCTGTTTCTAGATGTACCTTGAGATGGTCGGCTGTAAGCGTGTTGATGCGTGGCACCATAAGGTCTTGAAAAAGATCGATCACCAAATGAGATTCCAGTTTCTGTGTGCCGTCGAATGAATCAAACGACACGTAGCCCATCTTAAAGTTTCGGAATGCATCCACAAAAAAACCAAATGGTTCGCCAAAAGGTGTGTAGTCCACATAGAGATAGCCCTTCCCGTTCAAACGAGCACACAAAGCTCCGAGCACGGGATCCAAAGAGTACTCAGTCGGGTAGTAGACTTCGTCGCGCTGTTTGATAAATTTGTCCAGGGTCTTTTGGGCCGTTTTTTGCAAATCCTCAGGCATAGGGGCCATGACGCCTTTGAACTCAATAGCCGAGAAGATCACGCCATTGCCTATGATGCGCGCGTTCTTTATCTCATCATCGCTGGAGTCGACAATCAGCTTGTTCTTACGCAGCAACTCCATCCCATCAAGGTTGTGTTTGGCGACCCTGCTGTCTTGAGGTCTACTGAACGAGACTTCCGTTTCCATGGATCCAGCTACGGGTATGTAACCAATGACCAGATCGCTGCCGAAGTCCCAGGGTACAGCCACCTGAGCTAATACAGCATCGTGAAAAACAAGCCTCCCCGATGGAAGATTGATGGATTGCTCGCCAACCTTCAGTGAAAGCGGCATGATCTTGAATTCGTGGGACCGATCCAACTGCCCAAAAACGAAGCAACTTGAAAACGCCAGGCTAATAATTGACAAACGCTGCATGAGGCACCCCCAAGACCATTCTTAGCAAAAAAAAGGCACCCCCGAAAGGGTGCCTTCTTTGAAGTTATTCCTTCGATTAGAAGGAGAACTTGACGCCGAAGCGGTAGTAACGAGGAGCCATCAGGTTCGTCGCCTTGCCGTAATCGCTGCGTACGCTGCGATCGGTTGAGGTGATGTAGTTGCTGAGCTCATCGACGCTACCAAAGGTAGCAGAACCGTCGGAGTTAACGACTTCACTAATTTCGAGAACGTCCAGAGTGATCTGTTCATCCACGAACGTTGCTGCCTGCTTGTCGAAGATGTTGAACATATCGAAGTAGAAGTTCATCGCATAACGATTTGCAAAGCGCCACTCGTAAGACAGTTTCATGTCGAACTGAGTTTGGCTGGGCAGACGACCCGCTGTACCACGCTGAATCAGGTGATACTCGCCGTAACCTTCATCAGGAGGTGTGCCGTACGCAGAGTAAGGCGTGCCGCTCCAGTAGCGCGCAACTGTACCCACTGAGAGACCCCAATCGAAGCGGTAGAAACCGTCCAATTTGGCTTGGTGCTCTCGGTCGTTGGGCAGGAAGCCGTCGCCGTTGACGATGGTTGAAGTCAGGTCATAAGTAGCGGTGATGTTGGGATCAGTTTGACCGTAGAACGGCAGGTACAGACCAATGTAATCACCTTTGAGTTCGGAATTCAGGTAGTAGAAGTTGAATGCATAGTTATCCGAGAAGGACTTACGCAGTGACAATTCAATACCTTTATAGTCGCGCTTGGGATCTTTGAAGCCAGTTTGCTCGGCGGTCAAAGTCACGTGATCACCTGTGTTGTACAGATGTTCCCCACCCAATGCATCAGTGAATTCGAGTTCGTAGTTTGCGCGCCATGTGAATTCAATCGACTCACCGGGGTTAGCGATGATGTAGGTGTTGCCACCGTCGAAAGATACGTCTTCAATCACGCGGAATACAGATTTGTCGATGTACTTGATACCAGCCGACCAGTTGGGCATGAATTCATATTCAAAACCCGCGATGATCTCATCAAGGCCTTGACCTTTGAGATTATCGGATACCGGCTCGTTTTCACCACCGAAGAGACCTTCGAAGCGAACGTTGGCATCATCAACGCCGCGCAGCAAGCTGCCATCCGGATTGATCAACCACTCAGGATTGAAGCCTTCAACCGTACGTTGAGAGGGATCAAGACCTACACCGTTTTCGTCCAGGTAGATTTGAGTGATGTTGAAGGTTTCTGCACCGAAGGCACGGTTGTTGATGTCCAGGGGAACGTTCTCATAGAAACGACCATAAGAAGCGTACAACTTGGATTTGCCATTGCCGATTACGTCATAGGTCACGCCCAGACGCGGTGCGTAGTTTTCGTCGAGTTCAAAGGCAGCGTCGCCCGTTGCGTTCTCAACGCGTTGGATTTCATAACGCAGACCCGCTTTCACGTTCAAACGGCTGTTCACTTCCCAGGTGTCCTGGAGGAACAATGCAGTATTGATCGTATGCGTGATAGCACGTGCGCCACCGGGACGGGGCGTTTGACCATCGGTGTTGCGATCTACAAATGCGCGAATTTGCGCATAGCTGTGCTCGCCGTTGGCATTGGCACCACGCAGACGGAAACGATAGCCGTCGCCGTAACCACGAAGAGAATCGAATTCATTGTCTTCGTAGTCCAAACCGATTTTGGCTTGGTGGCTACCGAAGAAGCCTTCCAACGAAACTTTCCACGATTCGCGGTTTGCGTCTTCCTCTTCCCAGAAGCCCAGGCCACCACGTTGAATGGTAGAGGGGCTGATATCGAGCGAATACACCAAGTAACCGCGCTCGGTACCAAATGACGGGGTGTTCAGGATTTTGTTGTTGGAAGTTTCATTATGGATGCCATACTGAGCTTCCAGGATCAACGAATCAGTCAGCAACGAGGTGTACTTCAACTGGTAGTTGGTACCACCAGATTCGATCAACTGGTCGGTATCCGGTGCACCACCGCTGGAGCGGTTGGTGAAGTCACGCGGGTCGGCCAGTACGTTGAATACCAGGTCATTGTTTTCATTGATGTTGTAGGTCAACTTGAAAGACCAGCTCAGGTCTTCAACCACATCGGTGAACTCGCCCTGACGGAACGGGTTATCGCGATGGTAGTTATAGAAGTCGGTACGTTCTGCAGGGTTGGCTGCGGCAAAGAACCACAGTTTATCCTTGATGAAGTAACCACCCAGCGTGAAGCCGTAGTCTTCTTCATCAGAACCGTTGAAGGCAACGCCTGCTTCCGGCTCATCAGCATCAGCGTAGAAATCCGCATCGCGGAAGTAGCCGAAGACCGTACCGGAAAACTCGTTACCACCAGACTTGGTCAGTACGTTGATCACAGCACCTGTGGAACGACCGAACTCAGCTTCGTAACCACCCGTTTTCACTTGAACTTCTTGAACGAAGTCGAAGTTCAGGCGCTTACCATTGAGACCGTATTCCATGTTGGTGGTGTTTTGACCGTCGATGATGTAGTTAGATTCAGGACCAGAAGATCCGTACACTACAAAACCACCGGAACCATCTTGACCAGATACGCCAGGAGCCAAGTTCACCAAAGAGTTGGTGGAACGACCCGTAGGCAATTCAGAGAAGTACTCTTCATCGTAGTTCTGACCAATGGTGGTCGAGGTCGTGTCCAGAAGAACTTCACCGGCAGTAACGGTCAATACTTCTTCCACACCACCGATTTCCATCCCCACGTCCATACGAGTCGTTTGGTCGAGGTTCACTTGGAAAGTCGCTTTTTGTGTTTTGAAACCCTCCAGGGTAGCTGTCATTTCGTAGTTGCCAGGAGGCAGCAGAGGAATACGGAACTGACCATCCGAGTCAGAAACCGCAGACTTGGTGCCGATAAGGTTGCTGGAACTAACCGTAACAACAACGCCCGGTAAGGCGGCGCCATTGCCGTCTTGCACATAACCAGCCAAGGTACCAGTGGTACCGGCGAAGGTCATTGTGCTGGCGACGAGCAACAGCCCCATGATGAGACGTTTAAGCATTATTACTCCTCCATCATGAGTAGTGAGATTATGATCAGGGACCAGGTGGCGGTCCCGATTTCAGTATGTCGCCATACTTTGATCGCTTCAAAAAGTGCAACTTCTGTACCAACAGTCTGATTACAAGGCAAACAAAGATTTACAAACCTTTTACGGCTTGTGCACGTATGTGATTTCAGGTGAAGCAGGTGCAAAATCCAACATTTTGGATGGACCTAATCCAAGTCGTTGAACGATCGGGTTTTGCCCGGCTTGTGCTGTCAGCCAACCCTTAGCACTTTGCGATACGGATCGCCATGAATCGCTTTTTTCCGGCTCGCAAAATGAATCGATCTTCAGATGAGAAACGGCTCGAAACCAGCGATTCCGAATCCTCGATGACGTGATCGTCCCAGCGTGCACCACCGCCCCGGACCAAGCGCCGAGCGTCACTATTGGAGCTAGCCAATTCGGCTTTCACCAGTAGTTGCGTCCAGGTTAATGATTGCGCGTCGGTCGACGAAATGGTCAGTTCGGGCATGGATACTGATTGTTTGACAGCTACAGATGTAATTTCGGAGGTGGTTGGGACCTCACCGTTGGGGTCGGCTGATCCGAATCGGGTTACCGCCGTTGCATAGGCTTCGTGAGCGAACGCAGAACCATGGGTGATGCGCGTGGCCTCAAATCCCAAGATCTCTTTACCTCGATTCACATTTCTGCGACAAATGTCATCAATTTCGTCTATGGGCAGAAAGGTAAAAAGCAACAGGAAACGGCGCACGTCGCTATCTTCCACGTTGCGCCAAAACTGATAGAAATCAAGCGGAGATGTGCGGCTGGCGTCCAACCAAATATTGCCCTGCTCGCTTTTTCCGAATTTGGCGCCACTGCTGTTCGTGATCAGGGGAAAGGTGATCCCATATGCCTGTTCTTCCAAACCCATACGACGACATAGGTCGATACCTGCCACAATATTTCCCCACTGGTCCTGACCGCCCATTTGTACCGTGCACCCTTCGTCGCGCAGAAGTACATAAAAATCATAGGCCTGCAGCAACATGTAATTGAATTCAATGAAACTCAAACCCGTTTCGAGCCGGCTGCGCACGGATTCAGCCGTCAGCATGCGGTTCACGCTAAAGTGCACACCCACATCGCGTAGGAACTGGATGTATCCCATGGGTACCAGCCAGTCTTTGTTGTTACGCACCAATCCGGCACTGCCGTCGATCTTCAAGTAGCGGCCCAACTGTTCGGCTATTCCCAACTCATTGGCATCGATGGTCCCATCGTCGAGCATTTTCCGCATTTCCGTCTTTCCAGATGGGTCGCCTACCCTCGCTGTACCCCCACCAATGATGGCAATGGGGCGATGACCCGCGGCCTGTAAATGGGCCATCGCCATGATCGGGACCAACGAACCTACGTGTAAGCTATCGGCCGTCGGATCAAAACCCACATAGTAGGTGCGCGGTGTCGAAAAGTAGTGATCCAATTCCTGCTCGTCGTGGGTTGTCTGATAAATGAAACCTCGGTTCCGCAACGTCGACACAACGCCCATGGGTGGCCTCCCGAATACTTAAAGCGCCCAACCTAGCACAACCCACAAAAGCAACCAAGTATTTGGCGGCTTAGTAAGTTACTTGCGAGCGATTTTGGCCCAACATCGACACGTGATCCACACCGCCCGGAGGACTGAGTATGCCGTTCATGGAAGGCGACAGTCCGCCAAAATCTGCATTAAACGCGTAAAAGGTCTTGGGCTGAAACAGCGGGAGCCAAGGTAAGTCCTCTTTGAACAACTCGTTGATCTTCAAGATGATCTGTTTGCGCGATTGACGCGGATGACATTCCAACTGCCATAAAAGTGCGTCCATCTTTTCCGATGAATAGCCAATGATATTTGCACTACTGCGAGAATGAAGCATATCAGCCAGTCCATCGTAGGAAGGGTCCACGAATGTCATATCCACCCAGCCATTCACTTTGGGGTGACTTCGATACTTGGCATATTCTGACATGGGTTTCCATGCGATTTTCAATTTGAAACCGAGCCGCGACCAGTGCTGTGCCATGGCCTCTAAACACTTGCGCATTTCAGGTAAGTCCGGCATGAGGAACTGAAAGGTAAACGGTTCGTGGTCTTTCACCCAAAGATCGCCAATTAGCTGATAGCCACGTTTCAGCATCAGTTGAATCAACTTGTCATTCGCCTGACGGAGCGTTTTGGGTGCACCTGAACGGCTTTGGCTTTCCAGGGGCACGGCATTGACGGCCGTATATTCATTGCGCAACAGGGAGTTGACCCAATATTCCAGAAGCTGACACTCATAAAATGCCTGCCTAAACTCACGGTCAAAGGGACCGGAACGATCCATTTTGAAGCACAGACGAAATACCTTGTTGGCCACATAAAAGTCGCGGACGACCGAGTCTCTGACCTGAACAAGTGGTGTCAAATCACGCCAGCGTTTCAACGTCATATATGCCAGATCCACCTGCCCACGGGTGAGGTCCTTGACCGTATCCCCGTCAGAAGCCACCAGATCTAACCGGGCAAGACCATTGGCGCGTTTGTTGACGCGTTCTAGTCGCTTCCCTGTACCATCCATACTTGACACCACAAAGGGACCAGACCCATTCATCGCACTCTTGGGATCCAAATCCACGTGGTCCACGTTGTGGGCATATGCGTATGAAGGGACAATCATCAGTTGACACCAAAACATGAGATTCGGTGGGAGATCATCCGCATAAGTGACGACGACTTGATTTGAGTCTTCGGTCTCCACGGTTTTGATACGGCGAGCGGCATCGGACAACATGGCATTGAAATACGACTGTTGTTTCATCTGCCTCACTGCAAAGCAAATATCGTCGGCACGCAACAAGGCGCCATTGTGATATTTCACGCCCTTTTCCAGCTCAAAACGTAACTGTCGGCTATCGGCGTTCCAAGACCAGCGTTTAGCCAGTCTGCCTACATAGTCCCCGTGTTCATCGAGATCGAGCAGTGTGTCAAAAACCAATCGGGCGAACTGCGCTGCCTCACTGGTATCGACGTGGCTTGGTTGTTGAATACCTGACCACGCTGCATCGTTGATGGCCAGCGACTGAGTGGGGCGACTGCGTGTCATGCCCGTCAGGGGCGTCATCAATTGATCGATCTCTTGCCACAGCCCCTGCGCATTGGCAAACCTGCGTTTGCGGATCTCGATCAACGCCAGTTTATGTAACACCGTGCGTCGCAGCAATGCTGTGTAGCGTTTGGGATCCTCGCCATTGGGTACAGGTACATTGGTCAAAACATCAAGAGCTGCCTTGAAATCGACGCCTGCTTCTTGAAGCCGATAGAGACACAACTCCGCTTCGCCTTTCCAGAAGTATGCCTCAAATAGACTGAGTCGAGGCGGTCCCTGGTAATAGGCAATTGCATGCCCAAGATATTGTTGGGCCTCTTCATACATGTCTCGATCGAAAAAGAAGAGCGCGATTTCCTTGCTAAACCTAAATACATGAGCAAGTTCCCCAGAAACTGAGGCATGGCGAATGATGGAGAACAGGTAGCGAATATCGTCCTTGGACTCCACGTGCTCAATTAAGGCAACCATTGCTTGACGGTGGTATTCGACCCGCTGATCGTTGTCTAACGCATCATAGGCGTGACGCTGCAGCCGACTATTCACGAACACCACGACGTCTTGATGAAGTGCCACAAAATCCTGCAGGATCAATTCGTTGAGGTGGGTGTCGAACTCACTCTCGACCATTTGAGATGCGCGAAGCAACACGGCCAACGAAGCCTTGAATCCGAAACAAGAAAGCAAACTCAGTAGCAGTCGCGCGCCCGGAGGCAACAATTCATATTGGCGCATGAGCACGTGTGTGATGTTGACCTGAACCGTGGCCTCTTCATCTTCTCGCTGAAAGACCCAACGTCCACTGCGGAACACGAGCAATTCGCGCTCCAGCAGCACCGCCAAAAGGTTGGCAACCGAGTACGGAAGACCTGAACTCAATTCGGACAATTCTGATAGCAACCCTTGCTCTACTTCATGACCTTCCATGAGGTATTGGGCCAAATTAGAAACTTCAGGCGCAGCCAGTGGGTTGATCGAAATATGGGTCTTATGGGGAAGTAGATCCACAAAGCCCGCACCACTAATCGACATTGCCGACTCATGGTCCCGATTCATGATCAACATCCAAATATAGTCGTTATTACCAGGAGTTGTATCGCCAGACGAGAAAAAGTCGAGAAGTTCCAGCACCTGATCTTGACGGAGTTCATGCACATCGTCGATGATGATGACGCCGGGCGAACGCCAACGCTGCGAAAGCAGCTGAGTGACTTGCCGGGGCGTCAGGGTGGCCGATCGATAGGCACTTTCAATCAGATCGCTGCGATCTGCGCCGATAAACCGAACCACAGCCGCAAGTAAGCTACCCTCCTCCTGGCTCAGTAACTGGCCCTGAATGACGATGGCGCCCATATTGTCTTCCAGACACATGCGGGTGACCGCATCGGCAAAACGAGATTTTCCTGTGCCGGTGGTACCACTGACCAAAGCAGGTTGAGATGAGCGTGAGACCATCCATTCTCGTGCTTGATCGAATTGTTGCTGCCTTCCCACCATGGGCGCATTGCGGATCGTGAGCAACGGCGAAGCACCCAGTTGCATTTCTCGGGGTTCGAACTTGGGTTTTGTGTGCTGCAGGTCGAAGAATCCGAGGGCTTCACTGGCGGATCGGTACCGTTGAATGGGGTCACGAGCCACCATCTTGTTGGTGGCTTCCACCAACCATTCACAGTCACTCAATTGATCCAGACTCACTTGCGGGCTTTCCCGAGTGGTCTTTTCCCTGAACAAGTCCACAAAGGAATAGACTTCAAACATCCGTTTACCCGTAATCACGCGATAAAGCATGACGCCCAGTGAATAGATATCAATGCGGTGATCGTAGTTCTTGCCCGTCAACATCTCTGGAGCCATGTACTCCAGTGTGCCAATCACTTCTTGGTGCTGGGTTAAAGCCATTTTGCTTTCTTGAAAACGCGCGACGCCGAAGTCCAACAGCTTGACCTTGCCTTCCGGGGTGATCATGACGTTTTCTGGTTTGAGGTCCCTGTGGATTACCTTGTTCTGGTGCAGGTAATTCAAACCGTGAAGAATCTGTTGCGTCACGTCCACCAATTGCGTGACCCGGTCAGGATGAATAACTTCGCCCATGTTGCGCACATCAAACTCGTCGCGAAACGTCTTCCCTTCGATGTACTCCATGGTGAAAAACGGCCTGGACGCATCGAAATAATCGTAGACTTGAGTCACGCTGGGATGATCCAGCTTTTTGAGTAAATCAAACTCCAAGCGAAACCGCTGGATCAGTAGGTGGTCTTGCGTGTCTTCTTTAAGTGATTTAACCGCTACGGCCTCGCCAGTATCTTGCCGATGGGCGACGAAAATCTCCCCAACGGCGCCCACACCGAGCCTCTTATAGATCTCAAATGGCGCAATCCGTTCATTGACTTCGAAAACGAATGAATCTTGGTAACTAATCATGTGGAAAGATCTTCAACCCAATTGAATTATACTCATTTCTGGCGCAGATAACCCGCATAAATACATGAACATACCTTTCACAAAGTGCAGAATAAACATATTTAACCCATTTCAAGCTTTTTCCGCAAAACAAAAACACTCAAAACCATGACATTCCCGTTTGTAATGATCTTTATAACAATGACAACCTGGGTTGCCTTGCTTCTCAGGATACGAACCTGGCGCAATCCACCAGAAAGGGTTTACCCCTTGAGCCAAATGCTCTGGCCGTTGCTGTGGGTGGCGCTTCACCGAGGCATGGAACCGATTCATGAACCGACGCTGTTTGACGTGGCGCGGATCAGTTTGATGGTGATGGTGATCTGTGATTTGGTTCATTACTACGGCCTGCAATGGATCAACAAGCGATATCACAGGCTGGCCATGGTGGGATTGATCGTCTGGATTCTGCCAATGCGTTGGTATGTACTTCCCGGTGATAAGACGCCATTCACTTTGCCTTTCTCAGGTCACGCAATTGCTTTGTTTGAGGGGACGACACATCTGAGCCAGCTGCGATTCGTGCTTCTTCCCTCTTATCGGGCCAATAACCTCCAAACCATTAGCGATTGGAATTCAGGTCGGCCGGTTTTTTCGCCATGGAACGGCAAGGTCCTTCAAATCAAGGGTGCATGGGTGCAACTCATTCGCGAGGATCGCATCATTGAGATGGGTCCTTTGATGCCCGAATCACTCCAGATCGAATCGGGCTCAGAGGTCTTTTCGGGGCAGCCGCTGGGCATATTGGAGGTAAATGATACTCCAGGCCTCACGATTCGATTTATCAAATGGGGTTTTGGATGTCCCCGTTTTCAGGCCGGAATGTCAGGTCGCTTGCTTGCGCATGAACTCAGTGGTTCACGTATTTTCCCTTACGAGTACGTGCACGCCACAACGGGGCAAGGATTCAAGTAAGACCGAGTTCGGGTATGTGTTTTCGAATGGCAACTGCGATCTCGAGGGCTCGCAGGCCACATTCCCCGCTCACCTTGGGCTTAATGACCGAGGCACATCCGTGGGAAGCTGAAACACATGACAAGAAATGTTCAAGTTCCTTTTGCAGTGCATTGTGATCGTGGATGGGTACATCCTCCCGAACGATGGCACTCCCCTGTTTGAAAAAGACCTCGCCCGTCTTAGCCTGGTAGTCCAGACTAAGATATGCATCGCCCTGGAAGACTCTAATTTTTCTCATGGGCTCTGGTGTCACCCGACTGGCAGTGAGGTTGGCCACACACCCATTCTCGAACCGAATACGTGCATTGGCGATATCTTCGGTGGGACTAAGCACGGGGACGCCTACGGCATCGATTCGCTCCACAGGACTCTTTACGAGGGCTAAGACTAGATCAATGTCGTGAATCATGAGATCCAATACCACGCCCACTTCCGTGCCTCGCGGCGGCAACCCGGGCCGTGGCGGCGGATAGGGCGCCAAACGATGGCACTCGATAAATCGCGGTTGATGGGCTTTTGCCTCAAGATAACTCATTACGGGATTGAATCGTTCGACGTGACCCACTTGCAACACCAATTGCGCCGCATCAGCTTGAGCGATCAACCTCTGTGCCTCTTCCACACTTTCAGTGATCGGTTTCTCAATCAGCACGTGTTTGCCCCAATCTAGCCAGGTCGAACCGATTTCAAAATGGAGGTTGGTGGGTACTGCTATGCTCACAGCGTCCACGTTTTCCGCCATTTCTTCCATGGACTCAAAAACGCGTACACCCAACTTGTCCGCAACGTTTTGAGCCGTTTCAGCCACGGTGTCATACACGCCCACCAAATGCGCATCCGTGCATGCTTGATACAAACGGGCGTGATGCCAACCGAGCGAACCGACGCCTACCACACCCACAGGAATAGCCACGTTAAACCTCCCCTTTCAAAGCCGCGGCCACGTATTCAGCCTGATCGGTCAACACCGGAATGGCCAAGACTTCTTTTGCGGCCTGCTCGGAAACTGGGAATGCCCCTTCTGGATACCCCAGGTATGCGAAACAGCCTTGCTGATGGAGGCACAGAGGGTAGTAAATTGCGTAAGCGACTTGAGCCCGTTTTAGTCGATCTTCGAACTCGGATCGTCGACCGTCCTTTATGCGCAATACATATTGGTTGTAGACATGATACGCGTTAGGCATCACGCGAGGCGTCACCACACCCGCCAAACCAGAAAGCGCTTGGTCGTAGAATGCGGCATTAGCTCGACGGGCCTCCTCCCATCGTCTCAAATGGGGTAGTTTTACGCTCAAAATGGCGGCCTGCAGAGCATCAAGCCGGAAGTTACCACCGACGCGGTCGTAAAAATAGCGGTCCCGCCCACCATGATTACGCATGATTCGCAGTTGCTCTGCAAACGCATCGTCATCCGTCATTACGGCCCCACCATCCCCGATCCCGCCAAGATTCTTCGCAGGAAAAAACGAATAGGTCCCGGCAAGGGGAAAGGTCCCGGACATCTTCCCACCATATCTTGCTCCAATCGATTGAGCGGCATCTTCAATGACCCAGACCCCCTTTTCTTCAGCAAGGCGGAGGATGGGATCCAAATCAGCCGTTTGCCCAAACAGGGAAACTGGAATGATGCCTTTAGTTTTTGGCGTTATTGCGCTGGCGATTAAGTTCGGGTCGATATTGAACGTATCGGCATCAATATCCACAAAGACAGGCGTCGCGCCCACGCGCGAAATGGCTCCAGCCGTTGCAAAGAAGGTAAATGGTGTCGTGATTATCTCGTCACCGGGCGCAATGCCCAGCGCCATCAATGCGATGATCAGGGCATCAGACCCGGAACTGACACCGACTGCGTGGGCCGAACCACAGGCTCGTGCCAACTCCGACTCAAACGACTCCACGAATGGACCGTTGATATAAGAGCCAGAATCGAGCACGCGCAGCAGTGTGTCCGCAAGTTCTTCCCTAATGGGCGCATGCATGGCAACGATATCTAGGAGCGGTACTTTCATGGCAACCCCACTTCTGAATTATTCGCAACGTCTTCCGTTCGACGCCTCGAGGCAATCAACCCATAGATTAATAAAGGCCAGATGCCTAAATGAATGAGCATGTCAGCAGTATTAAAAATGTAATTCCAGTGAGGGATCCCGTGGACATCGACAAAGTCCACCACCGACCCGTAGATCCAACGGTCCGTAATGTTGCTGGTGCCACCACCTACCACAAGTCCAAAACATGCGTATTCAAGAACGTGTTGAAAATGTGTGCGATGGACCCAAAAAACTACGAGGCCGAGTATGACGCAAGAAACCAGAGCAAAAAGCCACCCGTGGCCTTGCAAAATACCGAATATTCCGCCGTGATTGCGCACATGAGTCAAGTGAATTGGGCCAAAAACCTGCACCGTGCGACCGATTTCTAAAGACCTGTTTACCAGGAAACTACTTACCTGGGAAAGAACCAACGCTCCAGCGGCTAATCCGTAAAACAGGGTTCTTGGCTTCATGGTGATTTCCTCTCGAGCTCAATTTGATAGATATAGGCCCAACGTTTGCCAGTTACAAAGATGCGCTTTTCGTCGGCATCATAGGCAATACCATTGAGAACATCTTCGCCGCCATAGGTGTCTTGTGTGCTGCGTAGGCCTTTCAACGATAAACGCCCTTCCACGCGACCATTTTGAGGGTTAATGATTACCAGATCATCGGTCTGCCAGATGTTTGCCCAGATTTTCCCTTCGATGTATTCCAACTCGTTTAGATTCTTGATGGGTCCTTTGCTGTCGTGAACTTCGAGATTTCGCCGATTGGTAAACGTCATCGGATTAAGGACGTAGATTTTGTCTGAGCCGTCACTCATAAACAAATCGACCCCATTGGTGGTCAATCCCCATCCCTCCGAGTTGTAGGTAAACTCGCGGGCCAGTTTCAGTCCATCCAGGTCATAAACAAAACCCTTGCGGGAACGCCACGTGATTTGAACCAATTGGTTGTCCCAAAGCGTCAAGCCTTCACCGAACAACGAGGCATCCAGATCCCAGCGCAAACGAACGACACCACCTTCGAGCTGGACCTTTCTCACGCTCGACGTGCCATAGCCACCTGTGGATTCATAGAAAAAACCCTCGTGAAACAGCAACCCTTGCGTGAATGCTCCGCGATCGTGAGGGATCTTATTGACCACTTTATAACCATAGTTAACCAGTGGTTTGGGTGTTAACCACCAGGCAGCAAGGCCCCCTACAATCAATATCACCAAAAGAGAAATGATCTTTGTCATGCCACCCCGCACCATCGCGACCGATTATACAAGCTTCGTTGGTGGACTGCCCTGAAACCTTTTGAACTGCCCATCGAACATGACTGTGTTGAGACCGCTCAACAACAAATTCTAGTCATAAGGAAACCAATTTGTTCATGAGACTAATGATCATCGGATTGTGGTTATCTGTGCCCGTCCTGGCCGGAGTTAAGGTGGGAGAGAAAGCTCCGGATTTCTCCCTGAACGACGAAAATGGTCAACCCGTGCAGCTGTCGGACTATGCCGACAAAATTGTGGTGCTCGAATGGACCAATCCAGAATGTCCTTTCGTCAAGCGTCACCTCAAAGCACAAACCATGAAGAAGCTATCGGACAAGTACAAGGGTAAGGTTGTCTGGCTCGCCATCAACAGTACCCACTTTGCCTCACAATCCGACAATCTCGCCTATAAACAGATTTCGGATGCCAGCTACGCGGTGCTCCAAGATCAGGATGGCACTGTGGGCAGGGCCTATGCAGCCAGAACCACACCTCACATGTTTGTGGTCAACCAGGGTATCGTGGCCTATGCCGGTGCCATTGATGACAACCCAAATGGTGACAAAACCGAGGTTGTCAATTACGTAGACCAAGCCTTGGATGCATTACTAAAAGGTGAAGCAATCAAAGTATCGTCGACCAAACCATACGGCTGCAGCGTCAAATATAAGTAACGCTTCTCCTCCTGGCTGAGTGGGTGGGAGCTTTGCTCCGCCCACTCACTTCCAGAAGTGGATGAAATGGGTTTGTGGTTTGCCCCAGGCGTCTTTGACATGCCGGGGAACGTCCACTTCAAGAAGGTGGGCACCCGGATCAAGGTCACGTACATTGATACGCGTGACCACACCCCACACAGAGGTAGACGCGTCTCGATGGAAGAGAAATGGCGTTTCCGAAGACGATCCATTCAGCCGTACCTGATACAGTGCCACGATACATTGCAAATACGGCTCTAGTTGATTACGTTCATCTCGGCTGCCAATGGGAAGACCTATCCCATCCACTCTCAGAGGCCTTAAGTCTGGGCAGTTTTCCTTGATCAATTCGTTGAATCGACGAACATCAAAAGGAATAAAAAGTCGAACGTAGTCGCCTTGGACGACTTCACTTTCGATCTGAGGCACTTTAGCCGAGCCTAGTCCCTGATCTGCATAGTATTCGGCACCTAAGCTCAACTGACTCGTCTGGTTGGGAAAATAGACATAGGAGTCGATTTTCAACACGCCTTTCTGGGCAAGAAAACCCAGAATGAACACCAAGACGAGCACCATCATGACCGCAAAAGGTAGGACTTGTACTTTCCAACCAGATACATTGGATTTAAACGTAAAAGTAATTGGCATCACCACGTATTGTGGAATGAAGAAGTGATAGAAGGATAGGATGCGCTTCGCACGGCCGACTTTGCCCGGGTGAAGCGACACATATTCAGGATCGGCCTGTACCTTCTTTTCAATCTGCATGGCATAGGCTGCAGGTATGAAGTAAATGATCAACAACCCGACAAATGCGGTCCAAAAAATGGGGAACAACCCCATGTCACTGACCCAAGATCCAATCGCCGCGACCACAAATGAAGGAATCGCGAAGATCAAAATGCTGATGCCGATCATGATGACCATCGAAAAAAAGACCGAAAACAATGAAGAAGTAATTCGGTCGACCGCATCAGCCACGCTTGCCAGGTTCACTTTTCTTTCTTTGTACAACTGCTCTTGAAGCGGCAACTTGAGGGTCTCCCAATCGATACCTTTCGGAAACGCAGCTTCAAGCCCACGCAGTCCTATCCAGAAACTGCGTAGTAAAAACACAAGAATGAAGGTCAGAAGCACTGCGTAAAGCCCCAATTTCGTGCCGTAATAAAGCAAATAGGGCGCAATCCAAATCGTCTTCGAGAGATGCACTTCCAGGCTCATGAAAATCTGGTCCAAATACTGCGACAACTGAAAAAGAGCCAGGATCAATGCACCGGACACAATCAGTTCAAGATCCCATAACCTGGCTTCTTTCTCGTTGGTATGCATGATGGTCAGAGCCACCGCGCAAACAAAGCACTGGCCAGCACTTTTGGGATTCCCCACCATTTGGGCCGCAACTGGAAGTAGGTAAGCGACCGTGCCAACGGCAAGGGGTTAGGATGGTTCACAAACCAGGGTGCAAGCGGCCAGATCTTAAAAGGTCCTCGAATTACTGTTTTCTGAGGGCGGTCCAACATCAAAGCATTGTGGACGACACCCTGACCCGATTGCACATCGTGTGACTCGTGCCCTGGAAATGCGCCCCAGGGTGTGGATCCCAAGGCGTAACCAAGTGCAGGCCATAGATTAATGGAAATCGTTCCATAACGTAGCGATTGGATCGCGTGATCCAGCGCCTCCTTAACCGCTGGATTGCGAGCTGTCTTGGGATGGATGATCATACAGGCATTGAGGGAACCCCAAACGTGCTGATTAAGGAAATCGGTTGCCTTGTTCAGGTATTCCGCCGTGTCTGAAGCCTCAATAGTGGTTTCGGCCAGCACGCTGCAAAACGCCTCCGCTTTAAACACAATATCTTCGGTTGCACCGGAATCGACGCCCTCGATAAATGTCCATGGCAAAGCCCCCTCATCCGCGGAGCCTAATTGGGTAGCTTCCGGATGGTCCGTTACAAAACGCCGGTAGCGGTCCTCTGCACCCGGATAATAGGCATGCCTGGTGGGCAACTTCGCGAATATGCTACGTACTCGGTCCAACAGCTTACGTCTCAAAGGCCACGAACTTTGGTTGACAATCACTCGAGTCGCATTGCAATTGAATCCCGCATTATTGGCCAACATCGAAACGATCTTGTGGGCCTGGTAATCGATGTCCGCTTCGCTCCAGGGACCAGGTACGATCACAAGGGGACTTACATTTCCCAGTTCGCTGGTGATCTTTTTTTCAAGACGCGGACGTCGCTCTAATTTTCGTGTTGCGCCCTCTTCGCCTACCCCGTAAACGATGGCGTCGTGGGTATGATTGCTTCCGGTGACGTGAATCTCGTGAATGTCAGGGTGGTAACACAGATGTTGCCCTTCAGCGACCCCGCCATACACCAGACGCAGAGCCCCCATGTCGATCAATTGCTTGAATCCCTTGGCGAAAATGGGTCCCAAGTAGTCGTTGACAGGATTCATTTTCAAAACGACCACTTGTTTTTCTACGAACATCTTGTAAAGCACGTCGAGAGGCGCAATAGAAGAGACGTTACCGGCTCCTAGGACCAGACAAACACGACCTTCCACTTGTTCTCTGAAGGCAGCGCCTGCCACTTGATGAGAACTGACGCTCTGGCCGGGCTCTAGCCATGTACGTGCTTCGATTCCTGGAAAAAAGAATAGATCGAAGAGCTCGTGGGGCATGGCCCGAACGGATTCTTGCTGCTCGTTTTCGCGACGAACTCCTTTGAGTTCGGGCCTTCCTTTTTTGTGAATCTGAACCAGCGTTTGGCGCGTGAACCTCAAAGCGCGAAAAAAGATAAACGGACCCCCCAACCACTCTTCAGATTCTCGGGCGGAACCCGGTTCGATTCTCTTGGCTTTGAGACTTTTCTCGATCCACTCCTGAACCACGGGTTCAAAATCCACAAGTATTCGATCAATCAGTTGCGCCAGTTCCAATGGCGATTTTTCAGCCCACCCGGCTTTGGCCGCTACCAGATCGGCAATGGCTCGATCCAGAGTTGCAAGATCGTCATGGGGATGATGAGACGAGACCTCAGGTAACGCAGCAGTTCCGTGAACAACTCCCATTTGGTGCCTCCTTCCGTAACCTTAGCGCGAAACACCTCCCAAGAGTAGCAAATTATGCCGCACCTCGTCATAGTCCATCTGCACTTAGGTTGCTATGATTACCGACCTGTTCGCTCGGGAGCATATTCGTGTTTCAAAAAAATCAGGACCAACCCGTTTCGCCAGACAAACCAACAGGACTGGGAACCTTTGGCGGTGTTTTCACGCCATCCATCCTGACAATTCTTGGCGTCATCATGTATCTCAGATTTGGTTGGGTTCTGGGTAACGCAGGCCTCATTGGGACCTTGTTCATCGTCACGTTGTCTACTTCGATTACGTTCCTCACAGCGCTATCGGTTTCGGAAATTGCCACGGACCGAGTTGTTCGGGTAGGCGGCGCATACTACATGATCAGTCGGTCGCTTGGATTGGAATCCGGCGGGGCCGTAGGTATTCCACTCTACATTGCGCAGACCTTGTCGATTGCCCTGTACACCGTGGGATTTGCCGAAAGTCTCACGCTCACGTTTCCCGTGTTGAACCAAAAGATCATCGCATTGATTACCACTGTCGCCGTCGCAATTCTGGCCATTCGATCGGCTCGCGCCGCCATCAAAGCTCAGTACTACATCATGGCCGCTATTGCCTTATCGCTGATCAGCCTCCTACTAGGAGAACCCTTGGGTGGCGAAGAATTGCCTATTTCCTGGTGGCCGAGCATCGAAAATCGCGCTGGATTCTGGACGGTCTTCGCCGTGTTCTTCCCCGCGGTCACAGGGATCATGTCGGGTGTAAACATGTCGGGCGACCTGGCCAGTCCGTCCCGGTCGATCCCTAGGGGAACGATCGCCGCCGTTCTGGTGGGGTACGTCATTTACATGGGTATTCCGCTACTCTTGTCGACGCACGTACCCGATCAACAGCTGGTAGACGAACCTCTAGTCATGATGAAGATCGCAGCCTGGGCCCCTGCGATTTTGGTGGGTGTGTGGGGTGCTACGCTATCCAGTGCCATAGGCAGTATCCTAGGGGCACCTCGGGTATTGCAAGCTCTGGCGTTGGATGGGGTTTTACCCAAATGGCTGAGATTTCTTGGCAAGGGCAGCGGACCCGATGCCGAGCCCAGAATTGGGACCATTCTGACCTTGTTCATTGCGTTGGCGGCCGTGTCTCTGGGAGACCTGGACGCCATCGCGCCGGTATTGACCATGTTCTTTCTCACCACGTATTTGGTCCTGAACCTGGCCGCCGGTATTGAGAGCTTCCTCAGAAGCCCCTCGTTTCGACCTTCATTCAAGGTGCACTGGACGTTATCCATGCTGGGAGCCTTAGGGTGTTTGGGCGTGATGTTCCTGATTAACTCCATGGCAACTATGGTGGCGGCTGCGGTCATCTTCGCCATCTTTTTCTGGCTCGAACGTAGGCAACTGGAGTCCACATGGGGTGATGTGAGACAAGGCATTTGGATGGCTATGGTCAGGGCAGGTGTCATGCGTTTTGGCAAATCTCGTGATTACCGCAACTGGCGTCCGCATATGTTAGTTCTATCAGGAGCGCCCACGAGACGGTGGTCGCTGGTTGAATTGGCGATGTCACTCACGCACAATCGTGGGTTTCTTACCGTATCAAGCGTACTTCCAGCAGGTTCTCGTGATGCAGCCCAGCAAACGCAGTTGGAAAAGACAGTCGCCGAACATTTGGACAAACGAGGCGTAGAAGGCATGGTGCGGTTCGTGACCGCAAACGATGTCTATGAAGGCGCCGAGAAGCTAGTGGAAGCTTACGGGCTTGGCCCACTTGTCCCCGATACGGTCCTGTTGGGTGCCAGTGAACGAGAAGCATATCGGCCCAAATACTGTGCCATGATCGACCACATTCATCGTGCCAATCGCAATGTACTGATCCTACGTGAGAATGGCAATGAGTTTGGCAAGAGAGCCTACATTGATGTTTGGTGGGGCGGCTTGCAAGCCAATGGCGGTTTGATGTTGATTCTGTCGTACCTTATCAGCACGTCATCAGAATGGCGCCAATCCACGATTCGACTGAAACTTGTGGTTCCCAATGAAACCGCCGCTGCTGCGGCACAAAAGAACTTGACCGAACTGCTCGCAGAATTGAGGGTTGCCGCCCAGACCCATGTGATTGTCTCGGATGGACGCCCATTTCCCGAGATACTGAAGCAATCGTCAAGCGACGCGGATTTGGTGTTTATGGGATTGGCGCGACCTACCGATGATTTCGAGCCCTACTACAAACGTCTACAAGACATGACCGCCGAATTACCGGCTTGTGTGTTTGTATTGGCATCTGCAGACTTCAGTTACAAAGAAATCTTGGAGTCGGCGTAACCTGGTTTAGTATTGTTCCCTTGGGGGTGCCTTTTGGATCTACAAGTCGTTCTACTTTGGCTCTTTGCCTGGTTGTTTTCAACCACCGTGCACGAAGCGGCTCACGCTTTTATTGCCCTTCGAGGCGGTGATCCCACTGCTTACGTGGGCGGCCAGGTGACACTGAATCCCATCCCCCACATCCAACGGGAACCATTAGGTATGCTCATCTTACCCTTGATTTCATTAATCTTCATGGGCGGCATGTTTGGTTGGGCATCAGCTCCTGTGGATCCCTACTGGGCCGCACGGCATCCTCATCGCGCCGCTAAGATGGCTCTGGCGGGCCCGGCTTCAAACTTGGGACTCATGTTGCTGTTTCTTGCGGGTCTCAAAATGATGGCGACGTCAGGGATGGGCGAGTCGGAGCTTGGATATGTTATTTTGAACTTCGTCTTTATTATGGTTCGCTTGAATCTGATGCTCTTTCTATTCAACCTTTTGCCTATCCCCCCTTTGGATGGCCATGAAGGTATCTTATTGGCCTTTCCTGAACATCGAGCGCCGGAAATTCGTCAAAAAATGACACAGCTGGGCAACTTCGGCATCATTATTGCCCTTTTGATCATGTGGAAAATCTTGCCGATCGCTGAAAACCTCGTATTTCGAGTGGTCCAGTAAATGTCACTGCATAACGGTTGGTGCGTGTGTGGCCATCCATTGTTCACGCTTGCCGTTTCGAATGACCAATCCCGTTAAGTCCAACGAACTTTCTGCGACGATTGTATGAATATCCGCATATTGGAGGGGTGAAACGTTTGGGAACAGGTTCGCAATGGAAAGGACTTCCCTGGCCTTTGGACCCACAGCGATTGACACCTTTGCCAGTCGTCGGCCAGCCGAGTTCACCGCAGACACATCTACCGTCCCGCTAACGCTATCGCGATTGGTGATGACGATGCGGGTACCTTCGCGTTCGGTTTCTCGCACACCAGTGAACAACAACCGCTGACCCGATTGTGCGCTGAGCACGGTACCTGCAAGTTCTTGCTTGTCATGGGAGCCGAATATTTCGATACCCGCAATTGGTAACTCCGAGACCACGGTTAACCATCGCACATTGAGTTGGTTTTCCTGCGCCAACCACTCTTCCAATTGCACCACGAACTGGCCTTGACCCTCGATGACCAAATCCCTGTCGGCTGCAATGGAACCGGCATCATCGTAACCAATCACCCGTACGCGTACATCTCGGTCGTTGGGATTGGTCAGCGCCAGTCCCGTCCAATAGCGATCTGCCTCCCCAATCACATGGGGAATAACTAAAAACTCACTTGTTTCATGAACGAGAGGGACAGCTGCAATGTCGTCAATATCCACGCGACGATAGCGAGCAAATCCATCCAGATCCGTTCCCAATTGTTGATGCATCACCCAGGCCCAACGGGTTGTACTGGGAAACAGTGCATTAATTTCCAGGATCCTCGTGCCACCCGGCGTTAAGAACAACTGAAGTGGATCGTCTTTGGGAGGTACCAGAATCGCGTCTGCCGTCGTTTCTACGGTGTTGTTTCGCAAATGGAGTTCGCTGGTCCAGCCCTGATTCCTGTTTGCGACATGGGGAAACAACAGATCGGGTCCACTATTGGGAATGACCGTGTAGGCAAACCTGCCATTGACACCGCCAACGGTACCCGACACCACTGCCGCCAAGGGTTCCGAACTTATCAAGACAAACGTGTCTGGTGTTTGCAACGCATTGACATCCACAAACCAATCGGCGAACCGACGCCGATTGAGCTTGCCGATGACATCGCGATCCATCAGCTGCCGGCCAATCACCTGATTGGCTGTATTGTAAGCCACCAGGAGCGCCACCACATTCTCGCTGGCGTCCGTACTCAAATCCAATTCATAGGTATCTCGATAGGGTATCAAGTACCTGTAAGACAAAGGAGGACAGCTCAGTTCAAATTCGTCCACCGATGTATCGTCAGCGGCGAGGAAGCGGTCCGAAAATGACAAGTATTTTGGGGCGCTACTAGAGCTCAAATCCAATAGCGCATAGTGCTGACCGTTTTCGTCTCGATCAAGCACAAAATACTGTCCCGGCACTTGGTATTCACGGTTTTGGACCAGAACGTGATTGCTCTTGCTTAGGTTCAAGTCGTGCCAATTGGGGTATTCAGAAATCAGTTGTCCGCCAGACCAACTCAATTCCACCAAACCCGTGCTCAACTCAAACAACACGCTGTTGCCCAGATGAACCATGTTCTTGACACTGGGAGGATCCAGGCCCAACTCAATCATGCGTGCATTTTCGATACGGTCAATGTCGTGGGAAACAAGATTCTGACCATCGTAGTAGGCTATTTGCTGATCCCGAACCTGAAAAAACTGAAATGGATTGGGAGAGCCAATGGGGAGGTCTCGATTCAACGTGATGATTGATTTGTTTAGGTCCGCATCGATGACATGGGCAATGTAGTGATCGGCCTCAGCGTCTCGAAATGACTGCACAAAGCTCGTGTGATTATCTTTGTGCCGGAGATCGGCTAACGACCCTACAAATATGTCGTTGGAGCGTTCTACCAACTGGCCTTGGCTAAATTCAAAAACGCGAACCGCCGTCGCATTGGCGCCGTCTTGAATGGTTGTAAGTACAAGTTGTGACGGGCTGCTCACCATATCGAGAACGGTCTCACCCACGCTGAACTCGATCATGGACTCCACAGGTCCCAGTCCAGTGTTTTCCGTCAACGATTGATAGAATACATATCGGTCCGCAGCTACAAAAACCGTGTCACCGATCGTGGCCACACCTGTAATCTCGTCAAGCCTGGACGCTACAAGTGCGGTTGGTTCCAAGGTACTTCCACGAACACGAAACCAGGAAAGGCTCCATGGCCTACTCTTCGACTGGTTTAGTAGCATCAGATCCTGTCCAAAAGCGAACATCTTTGGGATCCTGATTTCTGACAAGTCTATTTCTCGGCTTGCGATCAGTGATGCCGACCTTCCACTGAGCCGATAAACCGAAAACTCAGATGCAAAGCGTACGTAAAGCAAGTCCTCAGATTGAGCCATGCCAAGCACGATCTTAGCGCCTCGGTTTTCTACCAGAATGCCCGAATTGACCGCTTCACCTTCCGGACTCAGATCAACCCAACGCACCCCATCAGAAGCGTCCAAAATCAATTGCGGGCCGGAGAAGGCCATATTGTAAAAGGCATTGAAATTAGCCACTTGTAGTGACATTAACGATCCAAACTGGCCATCAAATGATGCAATTTGAATGCGACCATCTTCAAACTGAAGCGCGACATGACCTTCAGACGCACTCAATTTTCGCACGGCACCCGTGATAGGCGCGGCATCGATAAAGCGGTATGGCAAGCCCTGGCTCACATCAAATGCCTCCAGGCGCTCGTTGCGAGCCACAAACAAGGTCTCGTCGATCGCCGTTGCGGTGACAATGGCATCGACGGCCGTAAAACCCTCCCTTACAGGTGGTAGTTCGGGCGACTCAAATTGATAAGTAAAAATGCCCGTACCCTTGGATGTTACAAACAATGTGGATCCAGCCAGGAACACATTTTGCGTTTGCCCAGGAATGCTTTCCAGTGCCATGAAGTTCGCATTTGGCGCATCCAACTGATTGAAAACCAAGCCATGGGCATTGGCGAGCACTAAGATGGAACCATATAGCTGAGCGTCCACATAGCGGTCAGAGACAAGCGCACGACCTGCCTGTCTTGCATCGCATTGAGCGAACACAGCAAGGGTGCACCACATCATGTAAAGCCAGGCCAGATACTTCAATCCGGGTTCTACTCCACGCGCCCTTTCAGGCTTATTTCCCATCAGTTTAGCAAAGCGCGGGCCAATTCGGATCCTATTGTGGAGACAGGCTGTAGTTCGTGTATGATCCTCTTCATGCAGTGGCCACGATCCACCTCGATCAGAACCGCCTTCTTGTTGTGCTTGCACGCCGTTTTTGGCCTGGCCCAAACCAACGAGGAAGTGTTTCGCGAATACCAATTCAACTTCTCCTTGCCGGGCGCGCGTGCCAACGCCTTGGGCGGTGCGTTTATTGGACTTTCGGACGACGCCACGTCTTCATTCTCCAACCCGGCAGGCCTGGCTTTTCTACGTGACCCCGCCGTTACTGTTGAATATCGCGATCGGCATTTACAGGCTCGAACCGGTGAATTGTCGGGAAATATCAACTTCTCATTTGAACAGGGCGAGCAGCGCGCTAGCACGATCTCATTTTTGAGCCTCAATTATCGTTTTGGGGAGTGGTACCTCGCGCTTTTTGGCTACGAATATATCAACGCATCACAGGACCGCGACTTTGTGGCGCGATCATTAGTGGACGGCATTGAGACCATTTCAGCAATAGATGTGCAGCTCAATCTCGATGGCGAGACTTTTGGAGCAGGATTGGCGCGGCGTTACCGTGCCTTCAAGTTTGGCATTACGGTGAACTATTTCAATCTGAGTGCCGACACGCGGTACACCCGGGAGCAGATCATCATTACGCCCGACATATCTGAAAACTTCTACACATCTCGAATGGATAGCCGTGGTGATGATGTCTCATGGACCGCTGGCGTCCTGTATGAATGGAATGAGAACTATTCGCTTGGAGCGGTATTCCGCAAAAGTCCCAGGTTTCGACTCAGTGAAGATGTGGAGGAATTTACGGCGGGTCAACCACCTCGTGTGACGACATTGACGGTTCCATTCGTGGTGCCTGATGTCGTGGGTTTGGGCACCCGGATTCGACCGCGAAACGCGATCAACATCCTCTTCGATTGGCAGCATGTGTTTTATGGCCAGATCATCGAATCGGGTTTTACGATAGTGGAGACACCCCAAAGTGACCAGCGGCAGAACTACACGATTGATGACATCGACGAGTTCCATATGGGATTTGAATGGCTGTTCCCCACCGAGCACTATGTGTTTGCGGCCCGAGCGGGTTATTACAATATCCCCAATCACCAAGTGCGCTACGTAGGCGAGGATCCTGTAAAGCAAAGCCTATTCTCAAGAGGCATACTGGCCGACGAAGACCATTTCACATTTGGATTCGGTGCAAACCGCGACAACCGGCTTCAGTTCGATGTGTCCGTCAACATTTGGCAGCAGGGCAGAGAGTTTACGACTTCGTTTATTTGGAGGAAGAAATGATCGCCTTGTTGATCCTCCTTGTAACACAAGATCTCTATTGGTACGAACATTACGAAGAAGCTGAGAAGGCTTTCAAAAGGGCCGACTACACGCTGTGTCTCAGTCATCTGGACGCGGCTATCGCCGTAAAACCCACCTCAAAAAAGGCAGAGATTATCCGCGCCGGACAGAAGCTTGAATACAAGCCTCACTACTACAAGGCTCTGGCACTCTTCAAATTGGGCCATATCGACGAAGCGGTTGTAGCAGCGGGCATTGCGGCTCAGGGTGAGGTGGTCAAGAATTCATTTGCGCTGCAAAACGAGCTTTTCCCAATTCTGCGCGAATACTCCAGGCGAATCCAGACGTATAGGCAGGAAATACACAAGGAGCAACAAATCATCAATGCCAGAAGAGAGGTGCTCGAGCTGATTGGTGCTGGCGATCTGGAAGGTGCACGACAGGCAATCGGCGCTGCGCGCGCGGACGACCAAGAACGATTCAACGACATTGTCTACCTGCTCAACATGATCGATACCGTTGACCAGCAATCATCCAATACCCGCAATCAAGCGCTTTCCCGAATCGAGAGATATCTCTTTGACAAGCAGCCTGAATCAGCACAAGCCTTGTTTCTTGCTCTTCAAGAGACACTCCCTGCAGACCAGGCCAATGAGCTCAATAAGCGCATCAATCTGGCGATCGAAGCGAAACAAGCATCGCAACTGACCACACAAGAGGACCCACAAGAACAAGCGAGACTGCAAGATCAGTTAGACCAGGGTCTAGACGAAATTCGAGGATTGATGGAGCAGAGGGAACTGATGCGCGCCAGTTTGGATGCATTGGCTAATCAGAATGAACGGTTACAGCGCGAGCTCACCAGTCAGATCAACGAGGGTAATCCCCTGCCCGGTCCACCTACAGCAGTGTTGCAGGTGATCAAGACAGGACTGCGTGCGATTCGGGTCGAAGCTCGATTTGCGGTTCCTTCTGGACTGGCGGATTGGTCCGTAGCGAGCGATAGTTTGATCCTCGAAAACAAAAACCCTGAAGTTGTCTCTCCGTCCCCAGACAACTTTGTCTACGTGAAGGAGTTCTTGGATGTACCGTTTGGCGATCACTTGGTCACATTATCGGTAAGAGACCAATTGGGACGCACGGAGTCCACTCAAACAACAGTCAGCTTGCCCAAGCCCATCTACTTGAAACCCCCGTTTTGGATCATATCTGCAATCTTGGCCTTAGCGGGCACCCTGTCTCGTTGGTTGAAAACACAGCGAGCTCGGCGTCATGCATTGATGAAACACTTCAACCCCTACATCGCCGGAAGTCCGGTTCGAAAAAGCGACATGTTTTATGGTCGGGACGCGCTGGTGGAACGGATTGTCGGTCTTGTCCACAAAAACAGCCTCATGATCTATGGCGAACGGCGCATCGGTAAGACAAGCTTACTCTTTCAGATCAAGAACCGTCTGGCTGCTGTGGAGAGCGACCAATACGCATTTATCCCTTGCTATGTCGATCTTCAGGGCGTCAAAGAGGAAGATCTGTTTCATCAGATTATGGCTGATATTCTTCTCGAGCACCCCGAGTATGGCAGCCATCTTGAACTGGACTTTACAGAAGAAAACGAAGGCTATCGAAGCCGCCAGTTCTCCAGAGATATCAAACGTATCATCGAATGGGCGCAGCAACAGGATCAACGCCACTTGGTCATGGTCTTGCTTATGGATGAGGTGGATGTGATTAATGAGTTCAGTGAAAAGACCAACCAAAAATTGCGCGGTATTTTTATGAAGGAGTTCGCAGAGCATTTGAGTTGCGTCATGGCGGGTATTCACCTCAAAAAGGAATGGGAAAGCAGCGGCTCGCCTTGGTACAACTTCTTTGAAGAGATCCCAATGACCTATTTTGATGAGGAGGCCGCCAAGGAACTCATCTTGGATCCCGTGAAAGGCATTTTTTCCTTCGATAGAGACGCTGTCACTCTGATTATGACAACCACCGGTGGACAGCCTTATCTGATCCAAAAAATCTGCGTCAGCCTGATCAATCACAAACTCAGCGAACACCATTTCCGCATCGGAAAGGACGATGTCACACGCACGTTGGAGCAGATGCGTGATGAAATGAAGTTGATTCAAGGAGTAGCCACATGACATTTGTCACTAATCGATGGGTACGTGGCGACGATTTCTTCGGTCGCCAAGCCATCCTTGATGATGTTGCGCAACGCCTTCACCGCCCCATCTGGTTATTGGGAAATCGGCGCGCCGGAAAAACATCATTGCTTCGCCAGATTGAGTACCTTTGCGATTCCAATAAGTGGCCCAAAGCCCAGGCACTTTTTTGGGATATCCAAGGTGCAGGTAGTTCCGACGGACTGAAGGAATCCATTCTTGAGAGCTTGGAAGATAAGCCCCCACTACTCGAAACATTGGACCTGACCATCGAAGAGTTAGAACAAGCCAGTTTCCCGGAAATCTGTTTGCGTTTGAGGCGAAAAGTCAGGCAATCGTCCTTGGCCAGATTAATCATTCTGATCGACGAGATTGAAGAGCTTGTGGAGATCGCCGCTCAGGAACCCCAGGTGCTTAGTGCCTTTCGCAAGCTGCAAGACAATGGGCAGCGCGTAACGATGATACTTTCAGGATCCTTGCGACTCCTGGATATGGACGAAACGGCAAGTCGCACGTCGCCCTTCCTACCCGATTTTATGCCGCCCCTCCTGCTGGAGCCTTTCTCTGAACAAGAAACCCGGGCGCTCTTGAGCCATGGCGGCATTGAAGGTGACTTGGGTTCCAAGATCTACCAAGCGACGTTTGGTAACCCCCATTTGGTGCAGTCCTTGGGTGATCGCACCCATCGACTGCAAGACTTGGACAAAGCCATTGAAGATCTCCGCCACCACAATGTGCTCGATTACTTCTTTCGCTCCAACTTCGCTTGTCTTAAGATGCCCTATCGAAAGTGGTGGCACGACGATGACTTACTGCAACGATTAGAGCAAATCAGTCCCCAACACCGGGATTATCCCTACCTTAAACAATCGGCACTGGTCCGTCCACAAGACGGTCGGAACAATTCCATAAACCCTCTTCTGCGCATCATCCGCGAAACGGGAAGAACAACCATGGAGTTGCCCGCGGACATGCCACAAGACGAAGTGGACGGATTGGCAGGCGTTTTCGAGTTGATCGAAGCCATCCGTTCGCGCGATATTCCATTGAATTGCTTGCCACCTTCGGTATTCGAAGGCGACATTGACCAAGTCCGTTCCGCTGCGCCCATGCCCAACCTGAACATTCTCTATTCCACGGGCGAAGACCACAAGAAACTGCATGCCGTATTGAATGGTGCATCGCCTGAATATGTATCCGGCAAAGAAGCTGACAGCCGCACGTCTGTTTTCTTGGTAGGGGTCTATCTTTTTCGACAGGAATTCGGACGTTCCTTATTTGATGATCTGGAAGATCCTTGGGACCGCGCTGACAAGTTGGCAGACCAAGATGTGGGCATTCCTACACGATCACAATCTGAGAAAAAGGTGGACGCCAAGTTGGGCATGATCCTGTTACGATGCCTGCGCGCCCATCCTGAACATCGTTATGCGGACTTGGACCAGCTCGCAGCGGATCTCTTAGGTCGTCACGCATAAAAAGTGAGTCACCAAAGACAAGGTACAAATTGGTTTTGACGTGACAGCGCAACTTCTTCAACCGTCCATCCGTCGTTCTTGACGAAGACATCCAGCACACTTACCGGCTGAATATCTCTAGTTTCTGTTGCCTATCGGTTGATTTCGTCAAAGTAGTCAGCAGGGACCAAAATATCGCGTGCCTTGGAACCTACATTTGGACCCACAATCCCGTCCGCTTCCATCATATCTACCAATCGCGCGGCCCTGTTGTAACCCAATCGCATCTTGCGTTGGATGTATGACACCGAAGCTTGTCCACTGCGAACCACAAGACGAGCTGCCTGATCATACATTGGATCATCGCTGCTAGAAATGCCACCTACCATCACGTCGTCTGCTTCGCTCTTGAGGACCGTGTGGTTGTAATCCGGTTGTCCTTGTTGCCTGAGGAATTTGACCATTTGCAGGATCTCGCTCTCCATCAACAAGGGCGCATGGATGCGTACCAAACGCGCTGTGCCGGGTGCCAGAAACAGTGAATCGCCCCTACCTAACAGCTTTTCGGCACCGTTGCCATCCAAAATGATGCGTGAGTCGTTTTTCTGAGCCACCCGATAACTGAGCCTGGATGGCAGGTTGGATTTGATGACGCCCGTTATAATATCGACTGACGGCCGTTGGGTGGCCAAGATCATATGAATACCGACGGCTCGCGATTTTTGCGCGATGCGGGCGATGGACTCCTCGACCTCGCCACGTGCAACCATCATCAGGTCGGCCAATTCATCGATCACCACCACGATATTTGGCATGGGTTCTAACGGATCTTCTCCTTCTTCGGCTTGAACCTTACCTTGAATGACCGATGCATTGAATTGTTCCAGGTTGCGGAAGTTATGGCTCGCCAGGGTTCGATAGCGGTCTTCCATCTCGGCTACCGCCCATTTGAGGGCATTGGAAGCTTCTTGTGGATCCGTCACAACCGGAGTCAACAGATGAGGGATATCGGCATAGATCCCCATTTCCACCATCTTGGGATCAATCAGAATGAACTTTGCTTCGTGTGGCGCCGCACGCATCAAAATGGAACAGATCATGGCATTGATGCCCACGCTCTTGCCTGAACCTGTCTGTCCCGCGATCAGCAGATGCGGCATCTTCGCAAGGTTAGAGTAGTAAGGATCGCCTTCGATGGTCTTACCCATAGCAACAAGCAGCTTGGAGCGGTCATCGCAGAACAGTTTGCTTTCGATCATCTCGCGAAAGGTAATGATCTCCCGCTTGGAGTTGGGGACCTCCATACCAATCGATGAGCGACCGGGCATGCGATCGATGCGAATTGATTCAGCCCCAAGTGCCAAACATAAGTCGTCTTGCAAGTTCACAATTCGGCTGTACTTGATACCGGCATCGGGTCTGAATTCGTAAGTGGTGACCACCGGACCTGGATGAATGGCCTCCATGTTTCCAGTCACGCCGAATTCCTCAAACTTCTCTTGAAGTAGTTTCGCTTTTCGCTTTAATTCCTGCTCGTCGATCTTGTGTTCGGGTTTGGGTGCTTGAAAAAAGTGGCTGCTGGGGTATACCCATTTCCCACCCATGTGATCCATGAACTCAAACGTTTCTTGGCCGGTTTCCTTTCGTTTGCGCTCCTTAACAGGCACATCAGCAGGCGAACTAGGTGTCTTTGACTGAAGAACAGGTTGAAGTTGCGGCGAGTCAGCCACAGGAACGGGATCGGGTTTGACGCTGACCGTTCGTCGCGGAGGCGGTTCTTTGACGTTAGTTGATGACGTTTCTTTCGATTCGGCCGGTGGTTGATCCATCTTCTCCAATTCTCGGATGATGATCGAGTCACGCATACGGTTCTTGCGTCTACGTTCCAGCCATTGGCCCAACCCAAGGAACAGGGAACCGCCCGACCTGCCAAACGCCATCAAGCGATTGAGCATCCAATTGCCAATGTCGGCCAACGTCAGTTGCGTGGCCATGAGAAGTGCGAGTCCTATGAGACCAAGCAAAACGATGACCGTACCGACTGTGTTCAGGTACAAAGTCATAAACCTGTAGAGGTCGATGCCCACCGTACCGCCAGGATGAATGGGAATATCCTTCACGACAAAGGGCGACATGCCGCCTGCAAAAACAACCAGCGCAACCCATATCGTCGAGCCTGCTAATAACTTCACAAAATAATCCGAAAATGCCTTACCGCGAATGGCCTGAATACCCAAATAAGCGGCTAGTATCGGAAAGAAATAGCTGGCCAATCCCAAGAACTGCATCAAGACCGCAGCTAGGTGGGCACCTACGGGTCCCAACAGGTTGTCAGCCCGATGTTTCGATGTTTCCGTAAAAAAGGAGGGGTCGGTGGGGTCATAAGACATCAAGGCCAAAGCCAACGCGACCGCAACCACGACAGATGTCCAACCAAATGCGTCTCGGCCCGCCGACGGAGCCTGTTCTTGAACAGGCGCCTTTTTTCGACGCACGGATTTGCGGTGTGCGGTCAAGCCGTCGTCTTCATTCAAGTCCACAGCCGCCAAGTTATCCCCGCTCGTCACCTTGATCCGATCGCCTCCGGAGCATGTTATCAGATTGTAGCACAGGCCCCCAACAGCACTCGGATCGACACCCTTCGCATTAAAGTCGGCGACTGAGACTTACAGACTGGCCAGCGGACTCACTTACGCGAACCACAAATTCTTTGACCACAGGTAACTGGTGTCGAATCAACGGCTCCAGTTGTTGGGACACATAAAGGGCCAGCTGTTCCGACGACGTATTGTCTACCGGCAACAAGATCACGTCTTCCTTTGGAAACACATAGCGTTTCTCAACCTGAGGTGTCTTGACTAATACCGAAATACATGGCTCTTGCTGTTCGATCACGACCCACGGTTGATTGGCAGGCAGTAAAACCCGCTCGTCCAGGGCATCACACACATCTTGGATCAGCTTTTTCCCAATCGAAAACGGAAACAACAAACCGTTATGTAACCTTGCGCCAATCAGATCTACGCTCACTTCGTAGTTATGCCCGTGAAGGCGCTCGACCGAACCATCATTAAATATGGTGAAATGAGCAGCTGAAAACTTGGCGCGCTGTTTGGCAAGACGGACAACGAAACTCATGGCTTGCGATAACCAGTGCGAAAAATGGGCCGCCCTTCCCGTTGATACTTGATTTCGTAGTTGGTCAAACCATCGGTATCTTCCGGTGGTTCAGGCAGCAAATCCGAAGGCACAAAAAGGGTCTGTTTGGCGAGTACATCGCACATCCAAGCCCAGTAATCGGCGTGATCTGTGGCAATGAGAAGGTCGCCTTGCGTGACCAATAGGCGGTAACAGGCCTCCAGGAACACTTGATTGAAAATACGTCGTTTGTGATGGCGTTTCTTTGGCCAAGGATCGGGAAAGTACAAGTGGATGGCTTTGAGGGAGTCGGGAATTAACCAGTCCTGCATGAAGCTCATTGCCTCAGCGTGCACCACGCGTACATTTCTAATCGGTCGTTTTTCAATCCGTTCGCGGGCCCGATTCAGGTATTTACGGGCGTATTCAATGCCCAAGAAGTTTTCTTGTGGCTTGGCCAGGCCGCTTCGCATCAAGAACAGCCCTTTTCCGATCCCAATCTCTAATGAGACAGGATGGGGATTGCCAAAGACCTGTCTCAAATCGAGCGGCGGTTTGAGTGAGTTCAGGTCTAATTCACAAACTTGCCGCTGGGCCACAGGAACAATAAGATCTTCGTCAGCCATCAACGGCCCTTGAAAGCGGGTTTTCTTTTTTCTAGGAACGCAGACACACCTTCACGCGCGTCCTCTGATGATGCCAAGATGCCAAATAAGGTGGCTTCATATTCATCACCTTGATTTTGCGACATGTCCATCCCGCGATTAACCGCTTCAAGCGCAAATCGAACGGCGCGGGGCGCTTTTTTTGTGGTCTTCTGAGCCAGCTCCACGGCTTCATCCAAGAGTGATTCGATGGGGTATACATGGTTCACCAGCCCCAATTGCAACGCTCTAGAGGCATCAACCATATCTCCTGTAAGGATTACCTCCATCGCAGCACCCTTACCCACAAGACGTGCCAAACGCTGGGTACCCGAATATCCGGGAATCAATCCTAAGCCCAATTCTGGGAGTCCAAATTTGGCATTGTCCGATGCCACACGAAACGTGCAGGCCATAGCCAACTCGCAACCACCACCGAGTGCGAATCCGTTTACCGCAGCAATAACAGGTTTGCCAAGGTGTTCTAGTCTCCGAAACACACTTTGTCCGTAGCGTGCCAGATCGCGTCCCTGGTCCTGGCTTAATGATTGGAGCTCGGTAATATCGGCACCAGCCGCGAAAGCCCGATCACCCGTGCCAGTTAACACGACCGCGCGTACATGGTTGTCGGAACGAATCTCGTCCAGAACGGTTCTCAATTCAGACAAAAGCTCGTGGTTTAACGCATTCAGCGCTTTAGGCCGGTTCAAACTGATGACCGTAACCCCATCGCGCGCTTCAACCAAAAGGGTGTTCATGGTTCCTCCCGACAAAAATCCCCATGTTCTACCATAGTTCGGGGCGGGAAACCAATTGAAGGGTTATGGATTTTCCAGGCCAGGGGTTCCCGTAATGGAATATTCTGTGCGAACCAAAGCCGAACTCTTAGTCACTCGAAAAGAAGCAGTACCAATTTGGTTCCGGTTCAATTGCTCTGGCGTCACGGGAAGCTCATTTACTTCCACACTTCCATCCTCAAACCAAGCCTTCATACTCACTTTCAAACCGCTGAAACCACGGGGATCGTTCACCGAGACGGACACCTTGAACCCCCAACCATCAGCATAACGGCGTACTTCTTCCTGCGAAACATAGATATCGTCACTCGAGTTCCAGTTCTGGACGCGGGGAGATTCGATCAAGCCTTCGCTGTCGTCCGTTGTTTCGACCACCAATTCGCCGACCGACGTGTTTGCGCTACCCGAATATGCGGGGATGTCGTCATCGATCGTGATGTTGATCGGTTTGTGTTTTTCTTCTTGCGCTGGAGCTGCCGTTTCGGCTTCCATAGCTGCCTGGGCCTCCATTGCGATCTGGTCGTTGTATGCCTTAGTTTGGTCGCGATCGACGATTTTGGCGGGCATCATGCTCTTTTCACCATTGAGCTGCGTGAAATAGACAAACTGACCCTCGAAACGCGCCTCGCCCTGAATCTCCAGGACCTTACCTCCATTCAGTACCAAGAACGAAGTGTCGCCGCTAATGGGTATCAAGCAAAACAGAAAACAAATAATCATGACCAAAGTCCTTTTATTGCTCGCGAAGGAACTCATAGTGTGGAGATAACAGCATCTTATGCCCCTGCTAAACATGTGTCAATCGGTCACGTACAGATCATTCATGACAATAAGCAGTGACGATTCGCTGTGATACTCTTGGGACCAACATGATGTGTGCGATGAGATCCAAGCGACCCTTATGGGTTTTGCTCGGTGCGTTAGCACTGATAGGCGACCTTTTCGCTGACACACAGGTCCGATTTGAACGTTTGTCCATAGATGATGGCCTGTCTCAAAGTGTCGTCTACACCGTGGAGCAAGATCATCTCGGATACATGTGGTTTGGAACACAGGATGGCTTGAATAAATACGACGGGTCGTCATTTCGCGTGTATCAACACAGACCGTTTGATCGGCAATCGCTTGCCGACAATCTGGTCACTTTTGTTGCCGAGGACACAAGCAACCGGCTGTGGGTGATCACCAGTGGCATCCTCAACCGATTCGTACGCGAAAGTGAGCAATTCGTTCGATATGTGCCACAGAACCCATCACAGTACGCACCTATTGGGGCGGCGCTTGTATTTGAAGATCGAGATGGGCGCATCTGGGTAGGCACCCAATCCAATGGCCTGTTCTTATACATCACCAAGACCGATCAGTTCGCCCACTTCCAGATCGTCGATGGACCCGACTTCAGTGAATTCGCCGTGACAGGCATGGTGCAAGATGATCAAGGTTACCTTTGGGTGTCGTCTTCCGACAAAGGTCTGCTCCGCATCGATGTCAATGGCGGCCAAGCCGACACTTTTAATGAGAAGAACTCGGGCTTAACAGGGAAAGGCGTCTCCAATCCGGGCGGGCATCGCAGCAATCTTGTCATTGATAGTCGAGGCCAACTTTGGGTGGGCACATTGCGCGGCCTTCACCGCTTTGATCCCAAAGAAAACGACTTCATTCTCTACCAAAGGGCGCCCAGTCTTCCTGAAGAATACACACTCGAAGTGGTCAACTGGATTCAACCTGATTCGAGAGGCAATTTGTGGATCAGCTACGAAGACCTGGGACTTACGTTATATGAACCAGATTTGGGATTTACTCATTATCAAAAAAATGGAGAAGCCGTAGACGGGTTACCCAGCAACCGTGTCACATCGCTCACCGAGGACACTAACGGGACCATTTGGGTCGGCACTGATGGCGCGGGCATGGCTTGCTACGACTGGGATCGGCGCTCGTTCACCCATCATCGGCACAGTCCTCAGAATGCGAAGTCGCTCTCTAACAACCACATCACAGCCATGTATGTAGATCGCACCGAAACGATGTGGATCGGTACCAACGGCGGTGGCCTCAACACATACAACCACAGCCGACAAAAGTTCAGACACTACCAACTAAGCGAACTGTTGCCCGAAATCTCCGATCATTTGGTATGGGCCATTCAAGAGGATGCCTATGGCCAATTGTGGGTGGGGACACGAGCCGATGGTGTGGTCGTAATGGACGTCCAAACCGCAACGGTTGTGCGTCAATTTCGCAAAGGCACGGGTCCACTGGACTTAAAATCAAACGAAATACGGGTGCTCCATCAAGATGACCGGGGCAACATGTGGCTGGGCACAGTAGGTGCCGGTCTGTTTCGGTATCACCCTATGGAACAGGGTTTTGTTTCGGTGTGCCCACCGCAGTCAGAACATGGCATTGACTCAAATGTCATTACCTCTCTGCATCAACAAGCGGACCAATTGTGGGTAGGAACACGTAACGGCCTATTTGTGCTTGACATGAGTACCGACCGTGCAAAGCCTGTTGGACTGGGACTTGACGGAGCCGCTCGACCTTCTATCAGTTCGATTGTCAACGATCACAATGGCCGACTTTGGGTGGGATCAGCGGAAGGCCTTTTCATGCTTGATGGCGATCAGTCCCGCAGGTTCGAGCACCACATCAATGACCCTACATCCATCAGTCATAATCACGTTTTGACGGTGCTTGAAACGCGAAATCAGGTTTTGTGGATTGGTACATTCGGCGGCGGCTTGAACCGTATGGACGGAGAGACATTTACCTACCTGACCGAAGAACATGGGTTGCCTAGTAATGCCATCTACGGAATTATGGAAGACGAAAAGGGACATCTTTGGCTGAGCACCAACCATGGGCTATCTCGTTTTGACCCCGTACTGCAGGTTTTTCGTAACTACGACACATCGGATGGTCTCCAAAGCAATGAGTTTAATCTTGGAGCCGTTTATGGTAGCCGAACCGGGGAATTCTATTTTGGGGGCATAAACGGGTTTAATGCATTTTTTCCCAGCCACATTCGTGACCTTCAACGGCTTCCGCCCGTGGCGATCACCGAATTGGCTGTTCAAGGGGGAGACACGCGAACGGAGTTTGGCAATAAACAGAAGATCGTGTTGGGCCACCAAGAAAATGCCTTTGTGATCCAATATGCAGCGCTTGATTACACCTCACCCCACAAGAACCTTTACGCCTATATGCTCGATGGGTTCGATCCCACTTGGAATTTCGTAGGCAATCAAAAATCGGCTTCATACACCAATCTGGATGGCGGCACTTATACCTTTCGTGTCAAGGCAACCAATAGTGATGGCATTTGGAACGAGCAAGAAACGGAAATCTTGGTTGTCATCAAACCACCATTTTGGCGTACCCACGGTTTCTATGCACTTTGTGTGATTCTGGTCGTGCTCATGGTGGTTCTCGGGTTCATCATTCAACGACGTCGACTGCAAAAACAAAAGGAAGATGCACTCAACGCGTTAGACCTATTGCGAAAAACAGAAGAACTCGAGTATGCGCGCAAAGTGCAGCTTTCCATGCTACCCAGCAAGCACCTCAGCCTTCCCAACCTGGAAATCTGGGGCACCATGAAAACAGCTACCGAAGTGGGTGGTGACTATTACGATTTCTTCCATTTGGATGATCATCGAATTGCCATCGCCATCGGGGATGCGACCGGGCATGGCATGGCAGCAGGTGTGGTGGTGGGCATGGTAAAAATGGCGACAACCGTCTGGTCACTCGATCCCAAAGAAACCCTATGTGCCACCTTCTCCAAATTAAACAAAGCACTGAAACGATCCATCACCGAACGAGGGATGGGGATGGGACTTACGCTCGCAGTTGTGGACTTGCGCAATGGCAGCATGGAACTCGCATCATCGGGCATGCCCTATCCCTACCATTTCAAGCACAATGCCCAATGTCTCGATACATTGGTACACAAAGGCCCACCCTTGGGGTTCTTTGAGTCGATCGCCATTGAACCCCGTTACTTCCACCTCGAAGATCAAGATCGGCTGATTTTCGTTAGTGACGGCCTCACTGAGCGATTCAATCACCAAAATGAGATCTGGGGTAGTAATCGACTGGAAAAGGAAATCCGGAGGCTCTGTCAGACAGCAACCACACCGAACGATCTTTGTGGCCAACTGCTGGCTCGATGTGACAGCTATGCCAATGGTCGCAAGCATGATGACGACATGACGGTATTGGTGATTCAGTACAAAAGAGTCATTCAAGACACCCCAAAATACCAGAAAGACCAATCAGGATTTCAACTAACATCTGAGCCAGTGTTAGACTAGGGTCTTAATTGCTTGTCGGAGTGTCGTGTGGGGCTGCGAGAAAAGGAAACGGATCGCGATATCTTGGGTGACCTGCCCATGTTCGCAGGACTTGAGCTGCAGGAGCGCGAGGCGTTATCGAGGTGTGCCAGCTTGGTGTTGGGGCAGACGGATGACCGCCTTTTCGAGGAAGGTGAACCCGCCAATGGCTTCTTTATTCTGCGTTCAGGTCGCGTGAAAATGAGGAAGATAAGCCCTAGCGGCCACGAAGTCGTACTGCATGTGGCGACTCCACCCAACATGATTGGTTGTCGCGCACTTACCTCCACCGGGACTTCGTATCCTGCCACAGCTGTTTGCATGGAACAGGTTGAGGCATTGCGTTTTACACGCGACAAATTCCTTCAAGCAGTTTCCGATTCACCGGACGTGTTTTTTGGATTACTGATCGACCTCAACCGACGTTTAAAAGAAATCTACACCCTGCAATCGGCACTTATGGAGCCTGTGGAACAACGTATAGCCACACTTTTGTTGCATCAAGCGCTCCCAAAGGACCGCGAGCTTTCCGATTGGCGCAAATACCCGCTTCAGGAAGTCAAACTAACGAAAAGCGTCATTGGCTCGATCGTAGGTACTTCCACCGAAACCGCTATTCGGATTTTGAGTAGGTGGAAGAAGAAGGGTCTGATTGGGTCGGAACGCGGCAGTACTCGAGTGCTCAATCCCGAAGCTATTTACGAGATCGCTCAAGGCTCCTGAGTCAAACGCCCCTATCTTGAGGTAAACATTCAGCGGTGTATGACCCGAATCATACCCGGGCACCTGTTCTGCCTTCTAGGCTGGGTGTATTCGATTGAGGAGGTGACCTTTGACATCCCCCAACCAGGTAACTGAACAGACAATCAAAGAGATTGTTTGGCGGCACCCCAGTGCCATCTCACTTTTTGAAGAGCTGGGACTTGACTATGCATCCGTGCCGCAAAGACTCTTTCGCGATGCGTGTGCACTTCGCGGTTTGCAGCCTGCGGACGTGCTTGATTCATTGAAAAAGTTACCGCAGGCTGATCCGCCAGCCCCATTTTTGGAAGGCATCGAAGAAGACCAGGTAGGTGACCTCATTCATCACATATTCACGCATTACCACGAGCCACACCGCAAACTGTTTCGAACCCTGGAACACGCGCTGGACGCTTTTGTGCCTCCTCCGTCACAGGAAGACACTTGGCACCAACTACGCCTATCAGCGCTCGGCCTTATCGAGGAACTTCAGATCCACATGATGAAAGAAGAACACGTGCTCTTTCCGGCCATGCTCGCCAAAGTCGGGGGCAGTACGCACCAGTCAGGTTGCCCGGCTTCCATGAATCCCGAAGCGCCGATGCGGGTCATGGAAATGGATCATGCCCACGCCGGCCAAGTATTGTCGAATATTAGGTCCGCTAATGAGCGTATGGCTGGCTGTTCCAAGTCCTTTCAGCAGGTTCACAACCTGCTCTTAGAGCTTTGGCAGGAAGTCAATCGACATATGTATTTGGAAAACGAGGTGTTGTTCCCCGCATTCCGCACCTGGCTTCGATGAGACGTTACAGTTGTAACACCCATTCGCTGCTTATGCCCGAACCGAACTCACCATCCAACCGGTTGAGATATGCATCGAACCGGATTACATTCCGGTGCCCCAAACTGGTTTGGTAGCGGCCCACTAGGGCAATCTGTTCCCTGGAGATCCCTTCCGTTTTTGCAGAGGCAAATCGTCCAGCAGCTTCAAGAACCAATTGGCTTTTGCCATGGGAGAAAAACCACTGCCGGCCACAGGCCGCGCCAAATGAATCTTCGCCACCACCCGAAATCGCCGAAGGCGCGCGCCCCAAACCCTTCCCGGCGAAGGCAATACCCACAGGAGCCAAGATGCCCGGGGCACCGGGCGACCTCCCTGCTGAGACGACGCCTCGCCAAATCTTGTACCCATTGATGTATATATGATCATGGGAACCCACTGGGGCTCGGGACCAACTGGCGAAGGCTAAAAACCCTTCACTTGAGGCTTCGTTATTTTCTCCCATCAATCTGAAGGTTGTGTTGTTGGCGCCGATGCGTTGTGTGGCCGAAACGCCACCCACCCATCGGCTCGAATCGTCTACATCGGTATGCACCAGATCAACATCCCAACTGGAGGTACGTGTATCCATGGACGAGAACAAACCCCACAGTTTGCCGTCGTCCTGAGATCCTCGGTTTACGCCATCCCATGCCCAAACGGCGGTAATTCTTAGATTGGAAAGGCGCTTTGGCAACACGTTGTTTCGAACCAAACCCACTGCATCCACATTGTCATTGATCAACATGCCATCCTGAAACGACAATGGCATGCGGCCGATGGCAGTACCCAGGTCCAAGGCACGTCGATCTGATTGGTTTAGGGCCGGAAACACCTCTCCCAAATCTGCTTCGAAAAATGCTGAGGTGACTTCCGCATTTGCTTCGCTCCTACCACCGGTTTCACCGTCCGGATCCGAAAAAACATAGCGTGTGAACTGGCCCCCCTCGTCCAGGTTCCGCATGGAGAAAACAAAACGCTCCGTGCCACTCAATTGAAGGTTACCAACTAGATCCAATCGGGTCGACAGCGCCGAAACATCACCGTTGTTTGCAGAAAACCACGAAAAATCAGTGCGCAATGCGCCAAATAGGATGAATTGCGGCTGCCAAACTGCACCTGTTGGCAAAACCCACTGTTTGGGGGTGGGGCCTTGCCCGAGAAATTTTCCACCCCACTCAATGGGCGGGCGAGGTCGTTGAACGTCTTCTCCACCGAAAAATGCCAGCCATAGGAACCAAATCATGGGACGACCACCGATTCATGTACCTGCCAAAGCAGGCTGTGACCTTTCACGACACGACGGGCCAATTCATGGGCGCTAAGACCATAATCAAATCCGGCATCCTCAATTTCGTAAACAAGGTTCACAGGTACCATGCCCGAAATCAGTGACACAGAAATGTCATACCTCCCCGGGTTCAATGGTCCTTTTAAGTGAAACTCGGCTTTTCGTTGACCCAATGGCTCGATATTCATCTTATGTTTACGAGCGCCACTTGGCCGTCCTGTGAGGATATTAGGTGTGGCGGCGGGTCTCACAAAGGGTAAGGGCGATAAGGATTGATTTACAGCTAAGACCTGCTCGCGTTCACCTCCTCGCACCATCTGTGTCAGAAACTTAGACTGCAAACTGAACAGATCACGGTCCAATGGGACATGCCCATCGATGACTTCCTTGGAATGTAAATCACGAAGATCACCGCGTGAATCCAGGTCGCCGGACACGTACACTTGACGCCCATCTTGGTTGGAGATCTCAACCCGCAAGAACACCAAACGCTCCGCATCAAATCCAGTGGGTACGCCATGTCCATCGGTTCCGTTCGTCACGTTCACATGGATCTGGATACCATGAAGTCTCGAGGCGTCCGCCACCTTTAGTGGTCCAAGTTGATATCCGCGTTTGAGTATCTCCAGCCGTTGGCGTTGTGCCTCCTCAAGCAAAGCCAGATTCTGGTCAATCAAAACTCGGGCATCGTAGCGATCATCAATGGACTTCCAGCGTTCGGGGAAAATACCCTCATCATGGTCTTCATCCTCAAAATCGTCCGTACCCCAACCAGCCTCCCAATCGAATTGCAGCCACTCTTCAATCTTGGCAAACGATTCAGCGCGATCATTGTGCGGAAATATGGCCGGATGAACCACCGAGTAATCAGGACCCATGAACATGTGATTGGTACGTTTTCGTGGCTGCGTTTCCACTCCATTGACGTTCGCTGCAGGTGCCTTGGGAAACGGACCTGCCACACCCGGATTTGGACCCATGTGACAATCCACACACGTCTCACCTCTTCTTGCGGCGGGAGAGGTTTTGAACTCGCTGAAAGCTTCTTCAAGGCGAAAGCCATTGACGAAATTCACATCGTGACACATACCGCAAAATCCTGGATCCGACATGGTTTCCAGCTGAATCACGCGTTGATGTACTAAACGACCCGGTTCTCCGGGTTCCGATGTCATGCGGTAATCGCCACTTTGGAGTGCACGCTGCAGTTCCTTGTCACCCGTGGGGCCCACAATCGGTTCCTCAAGGGGTCCCTCCTGGATTCGCTGTCGACCACTCACCTTACCGTAGCTTTCAGTGACACGATGACATACGATGCAGGTCACAGCTTCCCGGGCCACTGGCGCTCGATCCTTGATACTGGCTGTGGGCGATTCACCCATTTGCATGCCGACAGGCGTATGACAGCGGATACAAAAATCGGCATTGCTGCCACTGGTTAAGGCGTTGATTTTCTTGTGCATCGCATTGAAAACAGGGCTCACTACGGCATAAGCGTGGGGCGATACGGACCATTCTTTGTAGTGGTCCGGATGGCAGTTACCACAATCCGAAGCCCGTGGGTACGCTTTTTCATCAAACAAATTGGTATGGGCTTGGTTCCCTGCCTCACCAAACAAAAACACGACGCACAACAATCCAACCATGAGCGCAAATCTCACCGAGACAATCGTTTAGCCGAGATCATAACATCATCTCGATTCATGTGTCCCTGAGGACCCGAACGTGCATTCACGTGAGCAACCGAAAATGTTGGCCTCGTGCGCAGACGCGGGCAAGATAACTCTTCTAATCTATCATTTTTCTCGCTTCAAAATCCCTATTAGGAATTCCTGGTTGTCAGCGATACCTATTACCGCCCGAACACTTCGTGGATTCATGTGAGACATCAATCCATATCCGTTATCTTCTCGCGGCTTCGCGCGTTTGCGTGAGGCAATTTGATTGGCCTTGTCGCTCTGTACGCCTACGAGATTCAACCCTTAGGTTTCACCTTCTTCATGATTGACCAGCGGTATGCGGATGGTGAACCTAGTGCAGCCTTCTTTACTTTGGCAGGTGATTTCGCCTCCCATTGAGGTAATAGCCGCTTTGCAAAAACTCAAACCCAATCCGCTGCCCCGTGTGGATCTACTTTGCTCACCACGACGAAACCGATCAAATAATTGGGTCGCCAGTTGGGGGTCCATGACAGGACCTTGATTGGAAATCGACCACACAGCATATGTGCCGTTTCCACAGAGACTTAACTCGATTTGGCCACCTAAATCACTAAACTTGATCGCGTTATCCATGAGGTTGGCCACCACCCGTTGCCAAACCTTTGGGTCAAAACGTACCTTGAGCCCGCGCTCCAATTGGCTGGAGACATTTAGGTTTCTGGCCTCCAGTAGCGGTTCAAAGATCTCAGGTGCCCATTCAATGGCTTCGGCAGGATCACCGACGACCCAATTCCAGTTGGGAATCCCACTCTCTGCGGCTGAGATCTCTAACAGCGTTTCGACCAGTTGCAAGATATGGTCGCACTCACCTATTACCCGACCTGCCCATTCCGAATTCTGTTCGGATAAGGCTTGTTCCGCAATCGCCCGTAATCGCGTCACCGGCGAACGAACATCGTGGGCAATATCATCCATCGTGTTCTTTTGAAAATCCACGAGCTCTCGTATGCGGTTCAACATGCCATTCATAGCCACTGCCACACGATCCGTCTCCGCAGTTCCAGTCGGTAGCTGAATCCTGCTTTTCAGATTCATGTTCACACTGATGAGGTCCGCAGTCTCGCCCAGCATTTTCACACCCTTCAAGGCACGTCTGCTCAACAGCCATCCAATCCCCGTTCCGACGACAGCTACCAAGACGAAAATGAACGCGCCCCAAAGCTGACCCTGCCTGCGCAGCAGGTTGCGTTCGTATTGATCCTCAACGATCAATACCGAAAACCCTTCGTCGCTGTGGTAACGCAGGGCGATCACACCCGCAGAATGTGCCGGATGAATTTGCTCCTCCCAGGTAAACAAACCATCACCCACTGCGAGCTGTTGTGGCTTAAGGTCCTGCCACGCCTCGGTCTCAGATTGAGTGACCCAATCCTCGTCAACGCGCACGCCCAACCAGAGCTGGTTCGTACCACGTGTTAACGCGTGCCGGTCCAAGATATCCTGCACGGCGTCCAAACGACCTTCAGCCACGGGTGTCTTAAGTTCCAGCCCGAGATCCAATGCATGGTTAGTCAGCTCGCGCTTGGACTCCCGGCTCAAGTAATGACGCAAAGCCACCGACCACCCAAAGATCGCGATCGTGGTCGCCAAAAGAAAACCCACAAGGCTTCCGCTGATCAGTTGGAAAGCCAAACCGCGAGTAAGTCTAGCTCTCCTTGCGGACCACATATCCTGCTCCGCGAACGGTTTGCAGCAGCTTGGGTTCGAAATCGCGATCTACTTTTTCTCGCAGACGCGACATACGCGCTTCCACAATATTCGTGTTCGGATCAAAATTGTAATGCCATACGTGGTCGATAATCATGGTTTTCGAAACCACTCTTCCGGCATTGCGCATGAGGTATGCCAACAAATCGAATTCACGCGGTTGCAAGTCAATCACTTGGGAGCCGCGCCATACCTGGCGGGCAAGCATGTCCAGTTTCAGGTCTTCCACTTCAAGCGTGGTTGACTCAGCCGTTCCTTGTGATCGCCGAACCAAAGCAGTAACCCGTGCAAACAGTTCGGTAAACGCGAAAGGCTTAATCAGGTAGTCGTCAGCACCCGCATCCAATCCGCGGACGCGCTCCTCCACTCTCTGTTTCGCACTCAAAATCAGGATGGGAACCTGTACACGCTGGGCACGTAATCGTTTGATCAATGAAATGCCGTCAAGTTCAGGCAGCATAACGTCTACGATGGCGACATCAAACACATCCGTCAGGAACATCGTCAAAGCGTCCAGACCATTATCAGCTTCACTAACGGCGTACCCTGCCTCTCTGAAACCTTTAGCGATGAAGTGGGCAATCTCTTGATCATCTTCGACAACTAAAATCTTCACGACAACCTCCAAGCGCAGGTTACCGCATACGCATTCAACAAACCAAGCTCGAGTGCGTTCATGACGAATCGGTAATGCAGTGGTCAGCATGTGGTTAGATCCAGCAGCTATTTTTTGAAGTGTCTCCCCGACCTGATCGGAAATGACCCACAAAAAGGAGTTTGTCATGAAGAAGTTGTTAATCACCGCGGGTTTATGTGCCGCGAACATCGTGTTTGCCCAAACCTGGGACGTCACCATCACCAATATCACCAAGTCTCAAATCTTTTCTCCGCCTATTGTCGTGGCCCATGACGGCCAATCCGCGCTGTTCCAACTTGGTCAGCCCGCATCCACTGGACTTTCAACCATGGCCGAAGACGGTGACCTGAGCGTTTTGATGACCGAACTGAACGGCAATGAAAAAGTAGGTGATGTAAATGCGGCTGGTGGCATGGTGATGCCCGGGCAGTCCGTAACCGTACAGATCAACACATCGGGCAACTTCAATCGAATCAGCGTTGCGGGCATGTTGGTCTCCACCAACGATGCCTTCTTTGCCGTGAACAGCGCCGTGGCGCCAACCATGTTCCTTAAATCAGCGGGTATCAGTCAGCCCATTTCCATCATGGCGTTGGCTTATGACGCCGGTTCCGAAACCAATACCGAAGATTGTGCAAGTATTCCCGGTCCCCCTTGTGGAAATCCCGGTGTACGCGACACATCCAACGCAGAGGGGTTCGTGCACATCCATAGCGGCATTCATGGCGTGGGTGATGTGACGGAATCCACCTATACCTGGGACGGACCTGTGGCATTGGTAGAAATAAAACGCGCTTTCTAAGCCCTCCGTTAAGTGGGGCGGAAACTCCGCCCCACATCGCATCTAGCCGAAAACGATGTTAGAGTCAGGACGGGAATGATGTTCCCACAGGAAGACTTATGCGATTGATTTGTTTGCTGTTGATTGGGACTTGGGGCTTAGGCCAAGACTTGCCGTCACAGCCTGGATTTCAAGTTCATGACAACCTGACCCTAGGTGGTTGGTTTGACCTTATCATCAGTGATTCCGAGGGCGGACCAAGTGATCAACGGATTCCCCATGCCTTTGTGTACCTTGATGCGGACTTCACATCAGGGTTTCGCGCATTTTTGGAATACGCTTCCACGGACATTCAAGGCCAGCCTGAAGAGACGCAATTGCAACGAGCATATTTGGAATTCAAACATTCGACGCGTGCCAAATGGCGACTGGGGCAATTCAACACGCCATCCGGCCTCTGGAAAGAAAAACACTGGTACACCATGGTGGACAGTAACCGAAAACCCGCGATTGCTGATTTCAGGACCATTCCCATGGAAGCATTGGGGTTGGAGTTTTCGGGCACAAGGACCACTGCCGCCATCGAGTGGGACTACTCACTCTTTATCGCACGTTCTCAAGATAAAGAATTGAACAGCGACCTTGGCTACGGAGCGGACCTCAGTTTCAGCATTCGGGATCGTTTTCGCTTTGGCAGTTTCACGTACCAATTCATGAATTCGGACGAAAGTACCGACCCCCTGCCCGGCGAGCGCAGGGCCCTGTTACTGTACACGGAGTCTTGGCTGATAGATAAGCAGCTCATGTTCCGCGCCGAATATTTGCACATGGACCGGGACACCCTTGAACCCACTAATGGCGCTTACGCAAAAATCAAATGGCAAATCAACAAAAAGACCTTCCTGAATTACCGCTTTGACGAATCTGACGATACCCGGACGGGCCAGCCGCAACTCTGGCAAGGCCAGGCGTTGACCGCTGGGTACTGGTTCAATCCGCGTGTACGCGCGCGGCTTGAGTTGGGGCAAACCCGTCACAAAGGTTCGAATTGGCGTTCTGAATGGTCTGCATGGGTCGGATTTATCCTCTAAACATTACGAGACCTCATACATGCTGATGTTTGCCTGCCTGTTGTGGCTGGGTCAATCAGACGCAGATCTCATCTTAGTGGCCCACCCAAGAGTTGAGTTCAGATCGATCACTGTGCGTGAACTTCAATTGATCTACCTAAAGCGCATGGACCGCCTGCAAAAACAACGCGTGGTGCCCTTACAGTATCGCCATGACCATCCAATGCAAAAGCTCTTTGAACGCTTGGTTATGGATCCACACTTCGATTTAGACAACTACTGGTACGAGCAACAGGTACAAGCGGGCGAGCGTCCGCCCCAAGCGGTCCCTGATGAGGCACACCTGCTTGTGTACGTATCACGAAACCCTGGCCATATTGGCTTTGTCTCAGCCAAACTGTTAGAGGACGCCAGGGGTCTGGGATTGGTCATTATTCCGTTCCCCAAACCCCCTGGTTAGTGGGTTACGGGCACATCAACGTGTAAGCCAGCAAATCAAGCATGTCCACGAATCCGGAGCCATTAAAGTCATAAATGGCACTGGTTTCAGCCCAAAGCGCGATGACCTGAGGAAACGTAGCGAAGGTGCAGGGATTCACTGCTGCCTCGCAGTCGTAACCCGAGACATCGTTAATGCCCCACGAATTGAGAGTCCCCTCATCTCCGTTTGCATTATCACTGACGATAAGTGTCCATTCCCCATCAAGCGGATCGCCAATGAATCCCGACAACGATTCGGCTGGTGTAAGGGTCAAGGGATAGTTACCAATAATATCTTCGGCCGTTCCCCCTGTTCGGTTATGGAGCCGCACCACAGTTCCCATGGGTGACTCCAAATCGACAATCAGATCACCAATAAAGGTGTGGGAGATGTTGATGTCCACATTGAAGTTGGCGGACACCGTAGCGCCCGTACCCACAATCGTCATGGGCGACATGATGGTTTGATTATCGAGAATCGCCAATCCTGGCGAGACTGACTGTGAAGCACCTAAGGGCTCACCTGTAGTGATGGAGAAACCAAGATTGGTCGACAACCCGCGGTCCGTCACGTTTTGATAGTCTACTGCCAGATTGAAATCGATGGGATCACCACATACGAACCCGGGATCAATCTCAACCACATAACTGGTATTGTTCATAGCGCTGCTGCCCAGTGCGATATCCGGATAAGTAGACGAGTTGCTGGTGATATTCACGCCGGGCGTCGTCGTTGTCAACAAGCCGGACACGCCCATACACCCAAGAGTCCCGTTATTGTCAATCCGAATGTCCAGTTGGACCGTTTCACCCGGATCGGGGAAACCGTTCACGCCGGGATCCGTTACCATCACGTCACCAAACGCCAGAATCACCACGGGCAAGTCAATGATGTTATGGACCAAAAACTTGTCAATGAAAATCTGTTTATGCGGCCCTAGTGGGTACATCATTTCCGCTGTTTGAATGATGCGGTTGGCCATGTCTCGCATTTTGGGTCCAGCGGCAATGCCAAAATGGGATTCAAGAATGATGGCGTCACATTCCTCCCTGGTACCACCTTGATTAAGGATTTCCAAATGCGATTGAAAAAGAGGTGTGGACCATAGTTCATCCGACTGGAATCCGCCAGGTATGGCGGAATGGGCACCGTAAAACGTCGTGTGCACGTATTGCGCGGCAAATGCGTTGAGAATGCGGCCATTCCAACACAGATTACCTGTTCCATGCCCATCCCAAGGGAACGCCCATTCGGGATGATAGGCTGGGCCATTGGGTGTACTGTGCCTGTACGATGCAGCCCAATAGTCGCCAAATCCCTCGCCCATGGCGCCGGTATCACCGCCACTCCAATTGCTGGGGTTAATGGAATGGTGAATAGCATGACCGTATTCATGGAGGATCACGAACTGATCTTCGTTGTCATCCACACATCCATGGCCAAACGCCATTCTGTTGGTACCTGGAATATAGTGAGAATTGTCGCCGCCGTTGAGGCCGTCCGTATCTGTTTGTATGGGACCTTGCTGAATCCCAGATCCACCTATAAAGCCCAACGATTGTATGTATCGTTGGTTTTGATCGATATGAAAATAAGTATTGGCGTCGTTGAATGCGTTATCGCCGCGAGTCGCAGTCCACGTTCCAGTCATGGTGGTGGATGGCGCCGTTGCTGGTGATTCAAAGTCTCTGATCAGAATCCAAGGCCCATCCAAAATGAAGGTTCCGGCATTGTTCGTAATTTCGGGCAAAGTCTTTGTGAAATAGGCGGTGGTAAAAGCCGAGGCCGGCGATCCGTCCTGAAGATTATCGTCCAAAAGTGTGGTCCGAGGATCCGGATCAAACACCTGCCCAGAACCGTCTACCAGTACCGCCGATTTCGAACGGCGATTAAGGGCTTCTCGCTCCATCTCAAGCGATTCGTAGCGATGCTGCGCTGCAACTCGGTCCAAGGCCGGGCCCTCGGGGCGCCGAAAGGGTTCTTGCGGAACACGAGAAAGATCATATCGTTCAAACTCTAAAATCTTGCCCGAAAGTGCGTCGATGGTATGTTGCCAGTATCCGTAAGGCTTTTCGACTGCGATGCGCGTCCGATAAACCAATTGGAATGATCCCTCGTCGCCCAAGTAGCCAAGATCTGCCTTGGGCTGCTCAAGCAGTTCGCCAACAACGTTTAGGTCTTGCCAGGCAAGGTCCAACGCATCATCAGTGGTCAATGTAACTTTGGCGCGATTGAAAGATGCCGTTTCGGTGTAGGCATGGTTAGAAACTCTGTAGATTTTCCCCGCTGCATCCACGGAAACCACGATTTGACCCATGAATAACGGTACATCGTCGATGTATTGCTGGAACTCGTAATGGGTCCCCAACAAGCTCTGTTGCACATCCTCCAGGATCAACGAGCCAAGATCAATGCCCAGCGATTGCGTGTTTTGGTCGAGATAGTCCCAAGCCAATTGTGTTCCAGAAAGCCCGCGATCCACGTAGGTAGGGTTTAAGATCTCGTGTGGCCCCACGGGATTACCAGCCCAAATTTGAAACGTGAGCGCACAAACCATCCATTTGCAGTAGTTCAAACCATCCTCCCCGTTTTGAAATATGTTGCCGTTTGGATTGTAAACCTCTGGTAAACCCATCGCAACTGATGAAAAAAGCTTGTTTGACCGAGTCGATCGCACCTAATTGATGGATGAACCGTATAATCTCCAGAAATGGGAGGGTTTGTTACTTATGATTTGGGCAGTTTTACAGTTACTAACCGCAGATAATCTGGGCTACTACCGTATGCCATCACTTCATCAAGAAACCATCGTCTTTTCGGCTGAAGGCGATCTTTGGAAAGTATCGAAACACGGTGGGCAAGCAACCCGACTCACCACACATGCAGAACAAGAGCTATTCCCTGAGATATCTCCAGACGGCAGTAAGATTGCCTTCTCCGCCACCTATCACGGCGCTCAGGAAGTGTATGTGATGCCCATCCAGGGTGGACTGCCGCAGCGGTTGACTTTTGACGCTGACCAGGCAGTTGTTCGTGGTTGGACTCCCAACGGTAAAGTCATCTACAGCACGTCGCGCTATTCTCGATTGCCCAGTCAACAACTTCATTTGGTCGATCCAACAACGCTCGAAAGGACGCCTGTTCCCCTGGCCCAAGCGGACATGGGTGAATACAGCCCAGACGGCAAAACACTCTACTTCAATCGCCTCCCCTTTAACGGCAGTTGGACCAAACGCTATAAAGGCGGGACGATTCAACAAATATGGGTTTATCGAGAAGGTGCGGCCGAAGCCCAACCGCTTACGGTGGATTACGAAGGTACCAGCAAAGACCCCATGATTGTCGGCGATCGCGTTTATTTCACGTCCGACCGAGATGGAACGATGAACCTGTGGTCCATGAAGTCCGATGGTAGCGACACAACGCAACACACATTTCATGCCGGCCATGATATCCGTGAGGCCGACGCCTTTGGCCCGGAGATCGTCTACCAATGGGGGGCCGATCTCTACTTGTTCGACAGTGAAAGCAATGTAACCCGGTTGATTCCCATTCAGTTGGTTTCGGATTTTGAGCAACGACGTACGCAATGGGTCGATGACATTCAACAACAAATCACGTCTCTCAGTTTGGCACCCAAAGGCGACAAGGTCGCGGTCACAGCACGGGGCCGCACGGCGATCATGCCGGTAGGTGAAGGACGAATCGTTGAAATAGCCAAGCCTGGCATTAGAATGCGCGAAGCCACATTTGTCCCAGAGTCCGACGAGATTCTGCAGTTAAGCGATGAATCTGGAGAAGCCGAGTTTTGGTTGTTCGATAGTGCTGATCTCAAAGCCCCAAAACAGCTAACCCATGATGCCAAGGTCTTAAGAGGTGATATCAACATCGCGCCAAATGGAAAGATTTATTGTTTTTCCGATCAGGATGCACGCTTATGGTACGCACCTCTTGAAGCAGCCACACCGAAACTGGTGGAGCAGTCTCCCTATTTTGGGATCGGCAGAACAGCATGGTCGCCAGACAGTCAGTGGTTGGCCTATACCACCCAAGCCGAGAACGGTGCATCCATCATTCGGCTCTTTCATCCCACAACCGGCGAACGATTTGATGCCACAAGTGACCGGGTGGAGAGCTACAGCCCCACTTGGAGCTCCGAAGGCGATTTCCTCTATTTTCTTTCCGACCGCAATCAGGTATCCGCGGTTTCTAGCCCATGGGGCGCTTATCAACCGGAACCATTTTTTCATGCTCCCACTGAGATCTACGCATTGGCCTTGAATCGAAAGGCATCATTCCCTTTTCTCGAAAAACATGAATTGATGCCAGACAAGCAAGACGACAAAAAGGACGAGAAGAAGGACGACAAGGACCCTCCAAAAACTACCATCGATCGCGAAGGTCTATTCACGCGACTTTATCAGGTTCCTGTGCCAGCAGCCAATTACGGCAGTCTTCAAGTCACCTCAAAACGGCTTTATTTCATGACACGCCAGGTGGGTGAGCGGAATTCCAATTTAATGACCCTCAAAATCTCCAACGAGTCGCCTGAAGCGAAAACCTTTGCAAAAGACATCAACGGCTATCAACTTTCATTGGACGGCGAAAAAATTCTGCTGGTCAAAGATCAACAATGGCTGGTTGGGCCCGCAGATGCCGACGAAATGAGCAAAGACGCCAAGGGCTTACCACTCAACAATTGGAAGCCTACTATTAACCCGCTCGCCGAATGGCGGCAAATGCTTGTGGATGCTTGGCGATTGGAACGCGACTACTTTTACGATCCCGAGATGCATGGCGTGGATTGGGACAAGGTATTGGCCAATCATCTCCCTCTGGTTGATCGCGTCACCACGAGACAGGAACTGAATGACCTGATCGCCCAAATGGTCGGTGAACTATCTGCCTTGCACACCTTCGTGGTGGGTGGCGACACCCGCGACGCTCAAGAAAACGTAAGTTACGGATCACTTGGCGCAGATTGGGAACGTCACGAAAAGGGCTATCGCATTACCTATATCTATCAACACGAGCCGGATTATTTGGACCTTATGTCGCCCCTGGCGCGACCCGAAGTTCATGTAACCGAGGGTGATGTGGTTACCGCTATCAATGGAACATCCACGCTTTCTGTGAACCACCCTTCATCACTGCTCATGGACACCGTCGGGCAACAAGTTCGATTGTCCATCCTGTCGAAAACGGGCGATACCAGAGATGTGATCGTAAAACCCATTAGCGAAAACGACGCGTCCAACCTGCGTTACACAGACTGGGAAGTCACGCGCCGTCAGTTAGTGGATCACTGGTCCGATGAAAATTTCGGCTATGTGCATCTTCGAGCCATGGGCGGCCGCAACTACACGGAATGGGCCCGCAATTACTTCCCAATCTATCAACGTCAGGGCCTCATTCTGGACGTCAGACATAACCGTGGAGGCAATATTGATTCTTGGATCCTGTCCCGACTCCTGCGTCCCATTTGGTTCTATTGGAAAGGCAGAGATCGGAACATCTACCCCAACATGCAATATGCTTTTGGAGGTCATATGGTCTTGTTGATGGATGAGTTCACTGCTTCAGATGGGGAGGCAATCAGTGAAGGGTTCCGACGTTTGGGTTTGGGTCCCCTCATCGGTACTCGAACATGGGGTGGTGAAATCTGGCTGTCTTTTAACAATCGACTAGCCGACGGTGGCATTGCGTCGGCCGCCCAGTCGGGTGTGTTTGGACTAGAACGCGAGTGGTTGATTGAGGGCGTGGGTGTGATCCCCGACATGGAGGTGGACAACCTCCCTCACGAGACCTTCAACGGTACCGATCGTCAACTGCGAGCAGCAGTCGACTACCTGAAGAAAAAGATGCAGGAATCGCCAATCACGCGACCCGAACCACCCCCCTACCCCGACAAATCATTCAGCTACCCGGAGCGCCAGTAGTGATCATTGAAACGAAACGATTGGCCATGCGCGAACTCACCATGGATGATCGACCATTTATCGTTTCGCTCCTCAACCAATCTTCGTTTCTACAGTTCATTGGTGATAAGGGTGTGCGTAACTTGGAGGATGCCCGCAATTACCTGAACAACGGGCCTATTGCCAGTTACCAGAAGTATGGTTTTGGCCTTTGGCTGGTGGTTGATCGGGTTTCAAACGAACGTTTGGGTATGTGTGGACTTCTAAAACGCGACACGTTGGAACATCCTGACCTGGGTTACGCATTCTTGGAAAGTGCCTGGGGTAAGGGTTACGCCCTTGAAGCAGCCAAAGCCAGCCTTACCTACGGTTTCAAGAATCTCAATATCCCAATGATTGTGGCCATCACACAACCCGATAATGAGGCGTCGATTAGGGTGCTCGAGCGTTGCGGTATGTCCTTTGAGAAAACAATTCCTCCGCAACCTGGAGATGTGGCCCTGAGTCTTTACGTCATGAACAATCCAGGGAATTGTGCGCCCGATCACGGACCCCAAGCTTCGCCCTAAGTTAAGCTCGGTCAAACGTGACAATCTGGAGTAAGGTATGGGCGTGTTGCTATTGTGCTTGCTCGTCTATGGTGGCAATACCTATTACGTAGCAAATGGTGGGTCCAATGGAAGTACCGGCACATCGTTGGGAAATGCATGGGAAACGTTGCAATATGCCGCAAACAACGTAACGGCTGGGGACACCGTGCTCGTAGCGGATGGCACGTACGCAGGGTTTGAGTTGTTCACTTCGGGATCGCCGGGTTCGCCCATTACTTTCATGGCCATGGCTGATAACGCCGTCATCAACACTGGCGACAATGTACGGGGTGATTTGATCAATGTAGAGAACGCCGATTATGTGGTGGTCGACGGGTTCGTGGTCACAGGGGCCGGTCGAGCGGGGATCGCCGTCTTGGGGTTACCCACCGACCACGTTCTATTCGTCACCATTCGCAACTGCGTGTGTGTGGACAATTTCCGATGGGGCATCTTCACCGGTTATGCCGAGGACGTGTTGATCGAAAACAACACCTGCTCAGGTGCCGATGACGAACACGGGATTTATGTAAGCAACTCCGCCGATCGACCCATCATCCGCGATAACGTGGTGTTCGATAATGTGGCCAGTGGCATTCAGATCAATGCAGATCCCGCCCTTCCTGGCGATGGCATCATCAGCAACGCCCATATCTTGCGCAACATCATTTACAACAATGGGACTGCCGGCGGGGGATCGATCAATCTCGCATCCGTACGCGATTCTCTGATTGCCAACAACCTAGTTTACGATAACTTGAACACCGGAATTGCCATGTGGGATGACGGATTTGATCCCGCGTTTGGTTGCAAGAACAACCTGGTCGCCAACAACACGGTCATCATGGCACCTGGAGGACGTTGGGCGTCCAGCCTCAGCAACGGCAGCACGGGTAACACCTTTCGCAATAATATCCTGCTCCACCGAGGCACGCGTGGTGGTCTGGAAATCGATGCAAGCAGCAAAGTGGGCTTAGACACAGATTTCAACGTGATCCATCGCATCAGCGATTTGGACAACTGGATCCTACTTCCAGAATGGCAAATGCAGGGTTACGACGCCAACTCCTTGGATGCGCTACCTCCGGCTCTATTCGTAAACGAAGCTTCGGATGATTATCACCTTTCTGACACCTCCCCTGCCCGGGATGCGGGTACGAATCTGGCCGAAGTGCTCGACGACCTGGAAGGCAATGCACGTCCCGTGGGCGTTACCACCGATATCGGGAGCTATGAGTATGGCGGCACACCGCCACAATGTGGTACCGGGTTAGGCCCCTACTTTGAGAACTGGCTACTCGCGCCTCAACCCCCAAACGCTCTGGATGTGAACCTGAATGGATGGATCGACATCGCTGATGCGGTCACCATGGTGAATTGTCTCTAGTGACTTAATTGGGTCAAGCGTTCAATTTGGCTTCGATCTTGGCCCAGCTGTCCTTCAGCGTGACCGTACGATTGAACACAGGCCTGCCCCGCTTCGAATCGGGGTCCACACAGAAATATCCGGTGCGTTCGAATTGTACGCGATGGCCAGCCTCTACCTCGGCCAACGAGGGTTCGACCCACGCCTGGACCACGCGCAACGAATCCGGGTTGATCATTTCAGACAATGGCACATCTTTCACAGAACCTGGGTTCGGGTCCAGGAACAAGGTGTCGTACAACCTGACCTCAGCCGCTAAGGCTTGGGCCGCCGAAACCCAATGAAGGGTGCCCTTCACCTTCCGGCCATCGTTGGACCAGCCACCACGCGTCGCAGGATCGTAGGTCGCATGAATCTCGACCACATCACCCGCTTCGTTCTTGACGAAGTCTTGGCACGTGACGTAATAGGCAAACTTCAAGCGTACTTCTTGACCTGGAGCGAGGCGAAACCATTTCTTGGGGTTGTCTTCTCGAAAATCGTCGCGTTCTATCCACAGCTCCCTGGAAAAGGGAACACTTCGGCTGCCCCACGCCTTGTTGTCCTGGAAGTAGGCTGCGTCCAGTTCCTCAACCTGGTCCTCAGGGTAATTGGTGATGACCAATTTGATGGGGTCCAAAACCGCCATCACTCTGGGCGAATGGGCATTCAGATCCTCTCGAACACAGAACTCCAATAGGGGCAGGTCTACGGTGCTGTCAGCCTTGGCGACACCAATCCGTTCACAGAATTCGCGCAGCGACTCGGGTGTGTACCCCCGACGACGCATTCCGGCAATCGTGGGCATGCGTGGATCGTCCCACCCAGCTACATGACCTTCCTCCACCAGGGCCAACAACTTGCGTTTACTCATCAAGGTATGGGTGAGATTCAATCGAGCAAATTCAATTTGTTGCGGGTGACAAGGCACGGGAAGCTTATCCAGAATCCAGTCGTATAGGGGTCGATGGTTTTCAAACTCCAGCGTGCAAATGGAATGGGTAATGCCTTCCAACGCATCTGAAATGCAGTGTGTGAAATCGTACATTGGGTAAATGCACCAATCATCGCCTGTTCGGTGATGATGCACCTTCTTGATGCGGTAGATGGCTGGGTCACGCATCTGGATGATGGGCGACGACATGTCGATTTTGGCCCGCAACACGCACGCGCCTTCCTCAAACTCGCCCGCACGCATTCGGCGAAACAGGTCCAGGTTCTCGTCTGGTGTTCGGTCGCGGTAAGGACTGTTCTTGCCGGGTTCTGTCAGCGTGCCACGGTAGGAGCGCATTTGCTCGCCGTCCAAGTGACATACATAGGCGTTCCCGTTCACGATCAGGTGCTCTGCATACTGGTACAGCTGTTCGAAATAATCCGACGCAAAAAACAAGCGGTCATCCCAATCAAAACCAAGCCACTTGACATCGGCCTGTATGGCATCGACGTATTCCTGTTCCTCTTTGGACGGGTTGGTGTCGTCAAAACGGAGGTTACAGATACCCCGATAATCGTTGGCGAGCCCAAAATTGAGACAAATCGATTTGGCATGGCCTACATGCAGATAACCATTGGGTTCCGGCGGAAACCGAGTGTGCACTTGTTGGGTCTTTCCCGCGCTCAAGTCCTGGTCCACGATGTTGCGGATGAAATTGGAGGTTTTCTTGTCCGTACCTTCGGTCATGGGGGAAACTCCTGCGGGAAATCTGCACCGGCGGTGCCGGATAAAAACCTGGATTCTAGCACAGACGAGGTTTGAACTTGGTGTGAGGCTTTGGCTACTGGTTCCGAGTGTATACCAATGACACTCGAGCTTCTTGAAGGTCCACTACGGCCAGATCCGGCCTTCCATCCCCATTGAAATCGCCCAACTCGAGTTGGTCTGGATCGTCGACGGCACCTAGCCCGCGGTACATGTTGATCACACTGCGTGAACTGCCTGGAAACAACAGCACGTTGTTGCCTTCGGACTGAACGGCAATCAGGTCTGAAATCAAGTTGCCATCCCAATCGATTAGTTCGAAAGGACCAAGCGTAGGATCAATTTCTATGTCACGGGCATCACCAAACTCTAAATCGGCCGCCTGCCACCAATGAAGTAATGTATTGGATCCGTCCTCGTAGCGTATACTGACGAGATCTAAAAGACCGTCCCCGCTCACCTCCGCAGCCTTTATGACGTTCGTTCCTCCCACTTGGCTGGCTGGCAGACCCTGCCGCCAAGTCTCGAATGCGAAATCACCTTCTCCTTTAGCGACGTCCACACCGGTGTCACTCCAAATCACCAAGTCTAGAAGTTCGTCATCATCAAAAGCAGCCACCAACAGATGGGGTTGTAAGTGCCCAGAAAACGATGTGGATTCCCATACCCAGGTATCGCTGTCGGTAGCTTTGTAGATGACTACGGCCCCAGCTTCAGTGGCAAACACAAGATCCAACAGACCATCGGCGTCCACGTCCATGGCATGAATGGTGCCGGCAAAGGGCAATTCCACGATTTGAAAATCGTCGTCTCGCTGGTATTCACCGGCGCTCCACACGTACCGAGTCAAACCCAATTGCGGATGAAGGATCCAAAAATCGTCATAGTCGTCCGTAGAGGTCCGAAATGGAACAAAGTCAGCAATGTTCTCTTCGGCACGAAATTGGGGACCCACTGTGTTGAAAGAGCCGTCTTCTCCCAGTCCTAGCCAGGTAATGTCCCGACCATCTACCAGGCCAAGCTGCATGCGGTCAGTGGAATTGGCGTGTGCTGCGACCACATCGTCAATGGAAGCATAGCCGCGGTACGTGACGGTCACATATTCTCCCAATGCAGGCGTCGTGAACGAAAGTGTTTGGTCGTTTTCCGACAGGTGAAAACCCCTATCTCGCACCCTGACCAGCACCTCGTAGTCGGTTTCAGGCGTGAGACCGTCCAAGTTGTAGCTCAGGACTCCTTCATTGGTCACGATGTCTGGCTCGCCTTCTCCGTTTTCAGAACCAGATTCGAACCAAATGGCATAACGCAACTCGTGCGCTTCGTTCAGATCGTCGGTTCCCGCCTGCCAGGAAATAGAAACCTGCGTCGCGCTCACGATAGAGGCCGTGGCCTGTCCCACGAATTCCGGTGGATCGGAGATGACATCGCTGCAGCTAACCATCGAGAGCAGCGCTACCGCCACTAGCCAATAACGCATGTCAGCCAAGCACGATTTTCGCAATCGTGTTGAGTTGCATAAACGAAGTACCCTCGTAGATCTTGCCGATCTTGGCATCGCGATAGTACTTTTCAGCTGGGTATTCCTTGACATACCCGTAGCCGCCAAACAGTTCGAGGGCGCGAGAGGTGACCAGCTCGGCCATTTCCGATGCTTTCAATTTGGCGATGGCTGCCTCACGAATGAACGAGTGGCCCGCGTCCTTGAGGCGAGCTGCGTTGTAAACCAGCAACCGCGCCGACTCCCATTCGGCTTCCATCCGTGCGATTTCATGCTGAACTGCCTGGAACTTGGCGATTGATTGACCGAACTGAACGCGTTCCTTCACGTAGGCGACTGCTTCATCTAAAGCGCCGCGGGCGAGACCCACCATTTGTGCGCCAATACCAATACGCCCTTCGTTCAATGTCTCGATGGCCACTTTATAACCCTTGCCCACCTGACCCAACACGTTTTCACGAGGCACCTTCACATCTTCAAAAGCGAGTTCCATGGTGGAGGAGGCGCGAATGCCCAATTTGTCTTCCTTCTTGCCGCGGGTAAAGCCAGGCATGCCATCTTCCACCACAAAAGCAGTGATCCCGCGATACCCAATTTCAGGGTTGATGTTGGCAAAGACGATGAAGATCTCGGCTTCAAGCCCATTGGTGATCCACAGTTTGGTTCCGTTGAGCAGGAAATGGTCGCCCATGTCCTTGGCTGTCATGCGCAAGGCAAAGGCGTCGGACCCGGAAGCCGGCTCGGAAAGGCAGTAGGCTCCCAATTTCTCACTAGCGAGTTGGGGGAAATACTTGGCTTTCAGTTCGGGGCTAGCCCAGTTCGTGACGGCATTGTTGACAAGCGTGTTGTGTACATCCACCAACACACCGCAACTGGCGTCGATGCGCGATAACGCTTCAATCACAAGGATCGCCGAAAAGAAGCTGGACTCCAGGCCGCCGTACTCGTCCGGAATCTCGATACCCATATAACCGTTCTCAAAGAATTCGCGTACGAAGCGCGGATCCATCTTCTGATGCTCGTCCATGTGCATGCGCACAGGCTTGATTTCGCTGGCAGCGTACTCGTACACCGCGTCATAGAGCATCTGTTCTTCTTCATTCAAAATGGTCAATGGATTCATAGTCGTCCCCCAGGGCTTCATAGAATGGCGCCATTCTAACAAGAAAAAGGTTGTCGTGAAGGACTAGTTCGGCGGAAAAAGATCCCCTTGAATGCCACAACCGTTGCATGGGGATACGCGCGCATCGTATCGGGTATAGCTCACCTTCAAATTGTCATCAAACGTCGCAGTGACAAGTAGAGGGTCGGACAGCCCCACAAAGGAATCGGTGTATTTCAAGTTAACGTTAGCCGTTCGCAACACGTTCCCATTGAACCCGGCACGCAATTGTATGGAGGACCCACTGAAGATGCCACCGGCCCCATCATCTAAATAGGTACAGCGACAACCACCATTTGCATCAAGTCGATTGATCTCTCGGACAAAGGGTTCTTCGGGTAACAGGATGTGGATGAACTGATTTGAACTGTTGACGAATCGAAAAATAACCACGCGGAAGCTCAAATCAAGCAGCACCAAGTTCAAATGATCGAAAGGCGAATCGAAGGTGGCATTCACCACTTCTGCCACGAGATTAGTTTTTGTCTCCGCTACGGATTTCAGATCTGCCACGATCACAGCCTCGGGGTTGGATACCCAGTGAGTCAAGATGGCTGATGATGATTGATTGAGAAATGACTGAGGCGTGGTGTACATATTGAGTTCGGGATCGCCATTCAAATTATCGACATCAAAAAACGCAATATGCGTATTCAGCACAGCCGAAGATGCCTGGATCCTCAGTTGAAAATAGTCATTGGACAAGTCAGGAAACAACTTAAAGAAATGATTGGCGAAATGCGAGAACGTCCGTGGCACAAGGTCGTCTGGCGTCTGAACCTTATGAATGTGTGAGAACCTAGCCGCATCAATCAGTTGTCTTGCAGTTACCGAATACACCCCGCCACTAGAAAAAGACCGAGAGAAATCTTTCCACCAACCGCCGTCACGCTTGGCTTCCGGAATTTGCTGCAGGATGGCCTCAATGTGGCCTTCGCCACTAAGAATGGCAGCATAGATATCCGCCACACTGTTGGGCCCATTGGTAAATAGGTTAGTCACTCCGTACTTGAAAAGACCAGCCATGCCATAGCCATGGTCGCCGCCCGGAGAGGGCTTATGAGCGCCGTATTCAGCTCCACTCCTAATGGCATCCGCGTTGTCATTGAACACAGTACTTTGGTGGTTAGGACCGTTGAGCGAGTAGTAAGTCTCAATCCAGGCGGCACTGGCTTCATTAACCCAATGGTGAGGTGGCGCCTTTTTGGCACGGTCCCAATTTCCGCGAGGATCGTACAGGTATTGTACGAAGTGGAAGAACTCATGGAAACCCGTGCTTCCTGCCTCTTTCAAGTCGCTCATTTTACTAGCGTTTATGCTAATGGTGTGGAAATTTAAGCCAAATAAGCTGGTGTTGTGGTACCCGAACACAGATTCGTCCAGATCTTTAATGTCAACGACCAACGGCCAAGACGTACGTTGAGCATATGAAAAGCCCAATTGTTGATACTGGTCGTAGGCCTCTTCAAGCGCTGACGCCAACGAACTCAGTTCGGCTTCGGATGATCCACTCGTACTATCGAACAGGAAAAAATGGCCCTGAGCACTGGTAAAGAGCGCTTGCGTTTCAAAGGACAAGGCAATCCCGCCCGTTTGGCGCACGGCTTTACTTCGACCCACAGAGCCGCCTGAGTTGGGCAGCGAAGCCCGCGCCATCCCATTGGTGACAATACTGTTCAACAACGTTTTTCACATGGCTTCGGCCTCGATCTCATTGGACCATCCCGACGATTCCGCTCGCAAGTAGACCGTCCCTTCGGCCTCTGAAACAGGCGCTTCCACCGTCAGATTACGTAGGAAATTCACCGGAAGTCCCGATATGTAGTAGCTAGACGACACCGACTTCTCGGATCCCGGCTGTTCGAACAGGGTCAAAGTATAGTTCCCGTCAAAAGCGTTACGAGGCACGGTTAACACAAACGAGCCATCCGTCAGTTCACCCCCACTTGTGCCAATGGTGGCCTGGGCTTTTGCTGTTGAGCCTGGCGGAATTTGGGGGAAGAAGGCACTACCGTTACCGATGGAAGGTTCAGAGGCATTGTTGAAGACGAAAGAAACTCCGGTCAGCGGTTCGCTAGATTGCGCCACCATGTAGGAATTAACAAGGTCGTCCAACAAGCTGTTCGCCACGGCTGCAAACGGTTGAAACGGAGGTACGTTCGTCAAGGTCGACTGACCGGTCACTGTCCCATCCAGTCCATAAAAATACAGCGCGACATCGGAGGATTTGCGCCCCACATTCACCACGACCGGTGCCGATGTAAGTCCATCTGTGACAGGCAGGTACGAAAGGAAAAGGTTGGGACCGACTTCGGGCGAGAATTGACCCTGGGGTGGAAGGCGAATCGCATTGCCTTGAGAGGGTGATCTGCCTGAAACAGTCTCCAAATTGTTGGTCACCCAAGCACCATACATATCCGAATGCGGCATGGTGACGGTCACCGAGAATCCACTCCCCTGTCCCAAGGGCGAAAACAAATCACTGGCAAACGCCTCCAAGAAGCCAAAGGGCGGAATCGCGCGTTCTGCTGAAGCTTCACTGCCATCGGCCCGCCTGGCCGTGAGCCGAACCGTGCTTTCTTCATCGCGAAGGTTGTTTACGACCACGATGGACTCATATTGGGCGTTGCTTGAAACCCAAGGCATCAACAAACGATCACTTTGGTCACCACGAATACTCACGGCATTGCCAATGGAAGGTTCGGCGGCTAGGTTGAAGACGAACGCTACGCCCGTGATGTTTCCTTCGGCAGAGGCCTGCACCATGAGATTGTCTTGTGAGTCATCAACCAACGCATTCACCACGGCTGCAAACGGGCGATTGGTTTCAAGCTGTGGGAGCAAGGTAGAGCCCACTTCAAGACCTTGTGGATTCAAGAATCTCAATGTCACGTCCAAAGGCTGAGGGTCAACATTTACCACCACCAATGCGGACGTCAGCCCCTGCGTCACGGGCAGGTAGGCGTACAGTAAATCTTGACCCACAAACGGGGATCCGCCTAGCGAGAGATCGTCGATCCGCACAGCTTTGCCCTGAGACGGCGAGCGACCCGAACCTGCCAGCAAATTGTTGGTGACCCATCCACCATGCAACTCTGCAGAATCTGAGGATGCAATCACTGCGAATCCACTACCGTCGCCAAATGATGGGAACAGCGTTTCTGGCGGCGATTCAAACAAGCCAAACGGAGGAATGGTTATCTGGGTCGGTCCCGCGTCGCTGACACCCGTTCCGTTGAGGGCCCGATGAGCGGTCAAGGTGACTGCAGCTGGCTCGGCGCCCATGTTGTGGATGAAGATGATCGAAGCAAACTGCGCATTCTTGGAAACCCAGGGAAAAACGAGCTTCGTGCCGTCCTGGGCCAGACTGAATACAAAACAACTCGCCGCCAAGATTGCTCTGGCTACCATTCGTCCTCCCGGTTTGCTTGCCTTGCATTCAAACATGGGTTCCAATCCGGATTAACGTCAACCTAAGAAAAGCGGATCGTGTTAACTTTCTATTTGGTCACGGCAATTCGACTGGGGCTCAAGGCATGAGAAAATCTCACCGACAACATCGAAGAATTGCGATGACCAATATAGGAGAATATTTCAAACTGCATCAATTCAAGACACGAAGAAAAACTGCATGGCCTGAGCGCGTAGCCACCGTGATCGGCGGGTTGCTGATCATGCTGTTTGGCATCGGATTGACGTTGCCGTTCTTCTTGACGCTCGAACAGCCCAAATTCACATGGGCAGTCATCCTCATTCTAGTCCCGATATGGTTCTTAACACTTTTTGGCGTCAATTGGTTCATTCAAGGAATCCGTGGAGAATCGCGCCATCAGGGTCCTTTTTATGCCGTTCTAGGGTATTTTCAACAATTTCGTCCGGGCACCATCGCGGCAGCTATTCCAGTAACGATTGTCACTGTTTACCTAATCACTATCCTACTTGATGATGGGCCAGGCCAAGACTTGGCGATCTCTTTAATCATCTTCTGGTTCATAGTCATTGGCTCCATTACATTTCACGAGTTGGGACATGCGCTAGCTGCCATCTATTTGGGACTCAAAATCTGGCGTGTCACGATTGGACCCCTGGCATTGACAAGGGGACGGCAAGACTGGCGCCAGTCTCTTTCGGATCAGTGGATCTCCATCTTTGGCGGTTGCGTGGAAGTCGCCTACCAGCATATACCGCCCAAATCACGTTTATTATTTGCGGCCGGTGGTCCCATAGCCACTGCGATTTTGATGTTGGCGACGTCCACGCTGCAACATGGAAACTTGGTTCATTCGACGGAATGGAAACAGATACTCGACCATTTTTTTACCCTCAATCTAGTCACCTTATTGTTTAACCTCATTCCTAGCCACAACAACTTCAGTTCCATGGCTACAGATGGCCGTCTCATACTCGACGCACTTTCAGCCATGCGCAAAAGACGGCTTTGAAAGGCGAATGGGTCGGCGTTCTATCGATCAAGTCCGGCGTTTTGGCTCAATCACCCGCAGACGGGTCTGAAACTCAACACCGTGCCAAAATTACGACCAGTAGGCACAAACTTCGGCTGATCAACTGACACTCCCAAGATCGATGCTGAGTAAAGAAATTCTTAACCGGCGAAAAACAGCGAGAACCGTGAGCTTGAAACCGAAAATTTCCACACATTCTTGATCTGGATGGTACAATTCATGTTTTTCATCGAGGGGGATTAAGTGATCTATTTTTGGGGCACGAAAACCGTCCATCGCAAACAGGGATACGCAGCAGATTTGTGTCCAATCTGTCGCGGGGCTCGGCCATTTCAAATATTTGCCGTTAAACATGTGGCACATTTCAATTTCATTCCCTTGGGGACTGGGAAAACTGTCGCCCACATAGCAAAATGCATGGATTGTGGTATTCGACTTGGTGTTGAGTTAGAAGAATATGCCAATCTACAGAAAACGAAGCCACATGACATTGGCAGTTTGATTGCAAACACAAGACCTTATCTGGTGCAAGATTATCAGGATCGTTTGGAGATAGAACGACTGATCAAGAATAGGAAGTTGTCAGAAATCGACGCCGAAACGCGATCTCAATTACTCTGGGAACCGTTTCAACTCATTGAACCTTGGTTCCTTAATCGGTATGAAGAAACAAAAATAGACAAACCAACGGGAATAGGTTGCTTAGGTACCCTGGCTTTGACATGTTTCTTCCTGTTTATTTTGGACATAAAGCCTGGGAGTCTTAGCGCAAAAATTGCCGTCGGGTTGGTATGTACAGGGTTTTTGTACACAATCATTTCTGGCATCACTGCGAATGGTAGGCATATCAAGACTTGGATTTATCCAACACTCGCTCGTTCCTTACGTCCCCTACTCCCAACGATTCTCGAGCTCCAAAGGATCTTAGACAAACTCTCCCGCGATGTGTCCAGGCACTTCAGAAAGATCAAAGCAGACAAAATCATGGAACATATACATGCTCCCACGCAGAGGACTGAAACGCTGGACGCAAGACTAACCAAAGACGTGAACCAATTGCATTGAGAATCCGACCCCAATTGACCACAATCGTTGAGCCCAGCCCGATCAAATTCGCGAACGAGTATTTCGACCCATAACCCAATCTTCAACATCGTAAGTACTCTTGCCATCTCCTTTTCGACACCGCGAATTACGTTTTTTGGATCTAGTATTTCCGGAATTGGTGTTCATTCGTGTGAATCGGTTCTTCAAGATCTGCTGGTGATACGTCTCTAACGTGATGTGTTCCGAGTTAATCCTTTCTAGAATGGTGAGATTCTTGCTCTTTTGGCCCTTGCTTCCAATTTGTGAGTAAAAGGAGACCGCTTTGCTTTTGTATGCTTGGGTTCCTTGCCTGTTACTGTTTCAGGAGACGTTGTATGAACAGCGACCTATAGCGGGACTCGGAGCTGTCCAATCCACGAGTCAGGTGATCGACGGTGAACTCAGGCATTGGTCTTTGGCAGCAGATGACTTCTTGGTGCCGCCTAACGAACGCTGGGCCATTGAAGCCGTGACGTTCGAAGGAGGTGAAGTAGATTGCCCACCAAGGACTGGCCGACGAATGTCTATCTTTTTGAGGATGACCTGGGAAAGCCAGGACGTTTGCTCGTTCATTTTTCGGAACTTGTATCGTCCGAACTGCCACGACCTGTTCACATGGGAACCGGCACGTACAGGATCGGTGTCAAGTACACATTCCAAACGCAATTTTCAATTGATGGGTTCAGGATTGGATCCACTCCCCCACCGGCAAGTGTTACCTTGGGTCGCCAGCAATGAACGCTATCGCACCGTTATCCAGATTTGGAACCCAACTGAAGATGCTCAGACGTTAGTGCTGCAAGCCAGGACCCATAATGGAGGCGACTCCCTTGAGACGACGTTTCAGGCCGGGGCATGTGAGATGGTGGAAGACATCTTTGACATTCATGAGCCAGCCTATCTCGTTCTTCCGCATCAAGCACTCCGTTTCTTAGGATACAGGCCATGCCCTCAAAAAATCACGCCATAAGCATATCTCGACCTTCGTCAAGTATGGGGCTTATGCATTTAGTGAGGTAGCTGCATCTGTCGGTCGGCCAATAGGAGTGCGGTTACTTCTGTCTCATAAATATGTGACCATTGTGATGGAAAGAATTTCACGGACAACCTATATCCAATAGAAACAAATCGATTACCGCCTGCAAAAATCGGTAGTCTAGGGGTTTGATATGAGTAGGATTGAAGTTTCGACAATCGGTCAGTTCCAAAAAGTCTATCGTCAATTGAAAAAACATCACATCCTGGATCGGACGAAGGTGGTCTTTTGCGAAGGGGATTCTTGGTTTTCAACGCCCCTCTCTATGAATATCCTCGATTGGCTCGTATTTGAGCTGCCAGGTGGCGATTCACCTTACAAACCAGTTTTTGGTGGCGGTGGCCTTTTCCTCAGAAAAGAAAACAGTGGGGATTTGGCGATCGACATGTTCTCCAAAACGAAAGTCAAGTCGCTCGTACGATGGTACAAGGCCTTCGAATTTGATGTGGTCCTTTTGAGTGGCGGTGGCAACGATTTTGTCGACGAATTTTTGAGGAGGCTGTTTTCAGGACGTCATGAAATGTCGGTGGACGATGCCTTCCAACATGTCATCGACTCGGGACGGTTCGAGCAAGTGCTTAAGGCCTATTCTCATGTGCTCAGTGAATTTGCCCGCGTGCGTTCGAAGCCTATCATTGCCCATGGTTATGACTATCCAAGGCTCTTGGGAAAGAAAGCGAACTTGACTCTGGAAAACATTGGGCTGATTGCCATCTTTAAGAAAGAAATAGGTGCATGGATCCAGCAACATATCCAGGTGGTATTGCCCAATAAGAATGACCAACTGGTCTTTGTCAAACGGCTCATCGACGGTTTCTATGACCGCGTGTTGGCCGTACTCAAGCAGAAACACCCCAATTTCTCATATGTCGATTTTCGCCGTACACTGGACAAAGATGAATACTGGCATGACGAAATGCACCCCACAAGCGAGGGCTTCCAGATCCTGGCGCACAAAATGAACGCGCACATCAACCAAATCCTAAATTAGCCTAGGTGGCGTGCGAAACGGAGAAAGCCTCAAAACTTCAAACACCAGTCTCTCGAAATCAGCAAGCGGATGATTCAGTGTCTTCATAGCGTTTTCAATGCAAATATCAATACTCACGTGCAAGCACCCCCGGCTTAAGAGATAGGCTCCTCCCAAGGCTGGCAGGACAAGAGGGGCATCATTCTTCGCTCTATCAGGAAATTTTTTCAAGGTAACAGGTAGTTTCGTTCGATTTCGACTGCATGAGTTGCTTGGGCACGCCTGATTTTGAGCGTCACTTTGGAATAGACAGGGCCCTGGACCTCTGATTGAAAACAGTTCATGGCCAGACCCAATGGCTGTACGGGTCCCAAACCAGCCACCGAGACGATTAAATCGCCCTCTTTCAGGCCTGCCTTTTCAGCCCCGAACCCAGGCAATACCGCCTTCACCAGGAGCCCTTCTTGGGTGGCCTTCACCTGAACCCCGATACCCGCAATCGGTGTTGTATAGTCCAGCGTCTCGGGGAACTGTTTCAAAGCCAGCTTTTCCCAAAGTTTGATTTCGTTTGGTGATGCGCTTGTCGGAAAGGGCTTTTGCAGGTACCGCAGACTGAGCTTATTGAGTTGACCGGCAAGAACACGGGTAAAGGTTTCGTCGGTCTCATTGCACCAGCTTGCCATGGCACGGGGCAAAAATCGTCGCGGTGCGGTCTCCAACAGAGGATCAAATTGCGTTCAAAGAGGGTCACGTTTTATTGATTGGCCATTGCTTATTCAGGTTCCATGCGCACCCGGAACAACAGACAGTAAAACAGGGGTACCACCCCAAGTGTGAGCACCGTGGCGAAAGCGAGACCGAAGATGATGGTGACCGCCATAGGTTCGAAAAGCGGCCCGCCCCCCATCCACAGAGGTATCAGACCCACTAACGTGGTGATGGTCGTCAAGAGAATGGGGCGCAGACGGCGTTGTGCCGATTCAATGATGGCTGCCGACGGACTGAGTCCGTTCTCATCGATTTCAATGCGGATGCGGTCGATCAATACAATGGCGTTGTTGATCACGATCCCGGAAAGTGCGATCACACCCAGAAAAGCCATAAACCCCAAGGATTGTCCAGTTAACAACATCCCAATCACCACACCGATGATGCCCAACGGCAACGTGGCTAGTATGATCACGGGCCGCCGAAATGAATTGAACTGACCAACCAAAAGCAAGATGATGATCATGCCGGCAACGGGCAGTTGTTCCATGATCGATTGGTTGGAATCACCCGATGTCTCGTATTCACCGCCTATTTCATAACGGTAACCCGGTGGCCACTGTTGTGACTGCAACCACGGAATGAGTTGGGACTCAACATCAGCCGCTGCGGCGTCCGGCCGTAATTTGGAAGACACCGTCACAGTACGTAAACGGTTGTATCGCCTTATCTGAGGTGCCTCCCAGATCAATTGGATATCGGCAATTTGCGCCAAAGGGACTGAACGACCCGTCGCTTGCGCGTACATGTTGAGTTGTTCCAGTTTGTTGAGATCGGTGCGGTCGGCTTCCACCGAGCGCAACACGACAGGTATCACTTGGTCCTCTTCACGGAACTGCGTCGTTTCGATGCCACTTAATGCGGTTTGCAAAGATATCGCGATATCCTGGCTTGTCAGACCAGCTCGACGTGCTTGTGCCTGATTGATGCGAACCACCATTTTCTTGGTGCGCAGGCCCCAGTCGTCGTCGATGTTCACCGTTCCTTCGATCTGCCTAAGTTTTGCCTTGATGCTTTCCGCGAGATCAAATAGTTGCTCGGATTCGCGGCCCGAAACGCGCACTTCGATAGGACTGTTGATAACTGGCCCTTTAGGCAACGCCTGACCGGTCACTTTGGCGTCAGGTAAGGATGTGGCGCAGAATGATTGGATCCTTTCGATCACATCTGGAATCGCTCGGTGATCGTTTACATTGACAATGAAATAACCGAGTTCGGGCGTGGGCGGATCTGGTGCATAGGATAGAAAAAACCTCGGCGCGCCCTCCCCCACATAGGATGACCAATTGGTGACGGCACCGCCGTCTGTCGCCAATTCCCGGCGAATGAAATCATTCAACTTACGCACCTGTCGACCGGTTTCTTCAATAGCTGTGCCACCTGCCAGTTCCAACTTAATGGTAAAGACCGGTTCGTCTGAGGCGGGAAAAAAACTGACTGGTATGTATTTGAAGCCTTGTATCGACAAAAAGAACAAACCCGCCACGCCTAGTAAAGAAACTGCGGGGCGACGCAACACCAACAACAGTGTCTTACGATAGATGCGATAGAAACGCGTATCGAACGATTCGGCACCCGCAGTGACCCTTAACGACGATGCACACAGCAGAGGAATCAGGGTTATCGCAATGACCCATGAACTCAGCAATGCAATGGTTACGACCTTGAATAATGAAGCGGTGTATTCACCAGTCGTTGATTTGGCCAGAAAGATAGGCAGAAAAGCAGCAGCCGTCGTCAACGACGACGTCAGCAGCGGAATCTTGAGTTCATTGGCTGAGTCAACAGCTGCAGTCACAGGGTCCTTCCCCGCTCCCATCTGAACCAGACATGACTCCGACATCACAATGGCGTTATCCACTAACAGACCCAACGCGATGATCAATGCTGCCAGCGAGATCTGATCCAACCCAATATCAAACACACGCATCAAGAGAAACGTCATCAGGATCGTGCTTGGGATCAACGTCGCAACTACCAACCCTGTCCTGAGTCCAAGGAAGATGATCATCGACAACATCACCACGAGCACGGCTTGCAACAGATTACCGGTGAATCCCGAGATGATCTTTTGGACCGAACCCGGTTCAAAAGACACAATGTCAAAATTGACGCCGATGGGGTACACGCTCTGCAAGTGGCGGATGGTTTCTTTGACACCTGTTCCCAAGTCAATGATATTCCCGCCTGAACGTAAAGAAACAGCCAGTGCCAGAGCCTGTTCTCCCGAAGAATACATGGCGCGACTAGGTGGATCCACATAGCCTCGCTTCACTTGGACCAGGTCTTTCAGGGATACCAAGTCTCGACGGCCCGGTAAGGCAATGATCGTGTTCTCGATGTCCTCGATGCGCTCATAGTTACCCGTAGGTTCCAAGAAGATCCGCTCCAACCCCACCTGAATGGAACCACCCGGGATCAGAATATTCTGAGCCGCAAGAATCTGTTGCAATTGGATCGGTGACAGGTTCCACTCTCCGAGTCGCGCCGTACTGAACTCCAGAAAGACACGCTCTTCCTGTGCGCCCACCAAATCGACCTTGGCCACATTCTCAAGCAGCAGAAGTTCGTCGCGCGATGCGTCGGCAACCTCCTTCAACTCCGCATAAGAATAACCGTCGCCTGTAATCGTGATGATGGTGCCAAATACGTCGCCATACTCGTCGTTCACAAATGGACCGATCACACCCTCTGGTAGATCTGAAGCCGCACGCTGCACTTTTCGGCGCAGGCTGTCCCAGATAGGTCGCATGACGCGTTCACTTTCTTTGATGTTCACCGTGATGATCGATACGCCTGTCTTGGATTTGCTCACCACCGTATCCAGTTCCGGCATTTCCTGGATTGCCTTTTCCAACGGTTCCGTGATGAGGTTCTCGACGCGTTCTGGGCTGGCACCTGGCAGTATGGTCTGAACCAATGCACTTCGGATGATGAATCCCGGATCCTGACTCCGAGGCATGGACATGTAGGACAGATATCCCCCGATACACACCAAAGCCATGACGGTAATCGTGACCCTGTTCTTTTCAATGGCTGTGCGCGTGATGTCCATGAGATCACTCCGCCATTTCAGCAGGCGCCTTGACCTTCATGCCATCCTGAAGAAACCGAATGCCCGCCGTAACCAGTAAGTCACCTTCGTTCAAACCAGACAACACTTCCAAGCCCTGCTCAGTCAGGTCACCGGTAGTGACCAGTTGACGTGAAACCCGAGCTGCAGTTCCCTGCTCCTTGACCACGTAAGCAAAACGCCCTTCACGGTCTTCGGCAATCGCATGCGCGGGTACGTAGATGTGGGACGCCTCGCCGGACTCCCCAAAAGTCAACGTTACTTCCGCGGTCATGCCAGGTCGAACAGAGGTATTGGATTTGATAAGGCGCAGGGTTACTGGGAATGTAGTAGCCGCGGTTCCCGATGCTGCGCCAATTTCCGTGATCGTTGCGTCAAACAGTTCGCCCTGTAAGGAATCGAAACGTACTGTCGCACGATCCCCAACCTCTATGTCACCTACCCATTGTTCAGGAGCACCAATAGTCACCTCTGGTTGGGAACCTGCGTTGAGCACAGCTATGGGCGTGCCCGCACCTACGTTCTCAGACAACTCCACATTCACAGACGCGATGACACCTTCGATGGGCGCACGGAGCACGGTGTAGCTCATTCGTGCTTGTGCCAGTTCAAGTTTCTTGGTGAGGGACTCCACCTGTGCGCGCGCCGATTCTGCCTGTGCGCGCGCGCCATCCAATTCGGCGATGGAGATGTTGTTGTTTTCGTAGAGTCCGCGTACCCGTTCGTAATTGGCCGTCGCGCTGCGCGCCTGGGCTTGGGCCTGATCCAACGACGCACTGACGTCTTGGAGCTGTAATTCATAATCCTTGGCATCAAGTCGCGCCACCACTTGGTCCTGTTTGACACGATCGCCCATGTTGACACTTATCGCTTCAATCGTGCCTGCCACTCTAAAGCTCAATTTGGATTCAAGACCAGCCTTGGAAGTACCGGAAAAGGTCCGCAGTCGCTGTCCCCCTGACGGGACCACGCGCATGACTCGGACAGGACGAAGGACCTCCTCGGGCTCCTTGGTGGTATCACCACAACCCGTGACCGATGCCATCAATCCTAGAGCCATCAGGCAGGTGCATAGGGCTGATACCCAATTTCTTGGGTTTGAAACGGATCCTAATAACGTCTTCACGGAACCCCCTTTTACTGGCTGTCCTTGTCTTGGTAATAGCGGTCCAGTCGCTCAAAAAATAAGGTCCGTTCTGCCGCCGAAACAAAGAAATCAAAATTACCAGCAGCGCGTTGGAACTTCATCAATTGGAGTAGAAAATCGTAGGTCGCATTTGCCGCAGCCTGATCGGCTACGAGCGTGGCGTTTTGAGCATCCAAGACATCGAGCGTGGACGCCAGGCCTTTGGCATAAGCATCATTGACCAGGCTCAGATTTTTGTGTGCGGCTTGGGCCGCGTCCTGGCTTAGGCGCATGGCGGGCGTCGCCGCACCCACGTCCTGTAGCGCCACGCGAATACCCAATTCCACCTGTTCACACACCGACTGATGGCGTTTTTGTAGCTGGTCTAATTGGATCCGATCCTCGTCCCGCTCCGCTTTCAATCGGCCACCTGTCATGAGTGGCAATGAAAAATTCAAGGCAATATTCCAGCTATCGTCCGGTGATGAAATAGCGGGGAAATCAGGAATTGGCGGGAGACCACCACCTGACGACCTATCGATCTGATAGTTGTAAGCTCCGCGCACCCCTACGGTGGGCAAATAAAAGGCACGAGATCCAGCTAATACTTCGCGTTGTTTGGCGAGAATGAGCGCGTCCAGTTGCTGTACTTCGGGTGACCGTCTCAGGCCTTCGTCGACCATGAAATTGCGGAAGATGCCAAACGAATGCTCGTTATTGACATAGGGCAAGAGTCGGCCCAAACCCGTCAGTAATTGCGGATCGGTGAGGTCGGGTTCTGTAACCGTAATGTTCTGTTCCATCGGCAGATGGAGCACTTGGTTGAGTGCGTAGCCTGCCGCGTCGACCTGTGTCCGAGCGTGGATAGCACGTTGTTTGTCGGTGGCTAATTGGCTCTCCCAGCGATAGACTTCGGAGGGGTTGCCAATGCCAATATCACGACGAACCAGCGTTGTATCTAGATGGGACTGAGTCAAGGTGAGGTTATCTGATTGAATTTGATACAACGCTTTGGCCTTAAGCAGATTGAGAAATCGATTGGCAGTCTCCAAGGCGATATCGAGGCGGGTTGACTGAACCTGAGCTTCAATGGCAGTTTGAACGTCTCTTTGAGCCTCAATGGCCGCGTTCACGCGATCCGAAAACACCAACTGATCCAGTTGAATAGAAGCCTGCCACAGCCGCTCAGGTTGTAATCCAAAAGAGGCCGCAGCCGATTGGGAATCGACATGAACACCCACGATCGAAAGATCCAATTGCGGCAGACGATTGGATGACAACTGTTGGATGCGTGACTGACCTGCGTCTATGTCCAATGCCACATCTGCCAGTTTCAGATTGCTGGTCACGGCGCGTTGCACAGCTTCACCCAGACTGAATGAGGGCCCCGACTCCGATTTTCGCTCATGCAGTAGGTCTGCTTCGATGTAGATGTCCCAGGTGGGATACCAGCCGATGGCACGCGCGGTTTCCATGTTGATGACCAGTTTTTGCGAGTCGCGTATTGTAACCGCCAAGTTGGCAGGATCTTCGCCACCCACCGTGCTGAGGATGTTCAAAGCCATGCGACGCATGATGCGCTGGAAATCGGTTTTCGGTGCTGCGCCCGCCAACACGCCACGTTCCACGTGGTCGCGCCCCAGCATGGAAAAACTCGGTATCTTTTTGGCTATCAACCCATGGAATAACACATCCCGTTCCGCATTGGACAGGCGAAGCAGTGGCGTGATGTAAACAAACTGAGTAGCATCATCGATCTGATCAAGAATAGGCGCAGCTCGATCGGCTGCAGCAACCACGGTCACTTCCAAACCATACTTCTTGAAATTGGCGTCTAGGTAATCGTTTAGACCGGGAATCAAATTGATGAAGAGAGAGTCTCCTATCATATGTACCCGATGGACTTCAGCGAGCTTCTGGATATAAGGCAAGTCTCTGTTCAAGCCATTGGCGGCAACCAGATAATTGAGGTTGTGGACACCGCTGCTATCACCCGTTCGCGGGTAGGTGGGTAAATCCGCATCGATGCCAAAAGGTGCAAAAACGGGTTTCTTGTAAGGCCCATTCTGCGTGGCCTGAAGTGACGAAAACACACCGAAACACACGATCAAGTCGACGGCCGGTTCGGCCAAGAGCGTCTGCAAGTTTGATTGAATTTTCGCCTGGTCCCAATTCCCTCGGAGTAAGAATTCGTCTGGGAAACGGACATCGTAATCGCGTTCGAGTAATGTGGTCACTTCGGTATGAAGGACGGGCAAAAACTCGGATTGAAAATCGTTGGGATCCCCATCGGCGCATACGCCTATCGTCAATGTGGGTCGCTGCCCGAACAACTGAAGGCACAGGAAAAACAGACACATTGCACCCAAACGCATCGCAACTCCAATCTGCTCAAGTAATGGTTACTACACACCCTGCCAATTGCAAACAAAACAGTCAAGTGAATTTATTGAGTCGTGTCTGTTGGGTTGTCTCGCCAGCATAACGGCATAAACCGTGAGATGTTCTTCTTGTCCTACTTTGCCTTTTTAGGGTCAGGGTAATATCCGCTGCGGTAGCTCAACTTCACATCCTCGCGGTTGCAAGTAACTTTGATGCTTCGGAACTTCTTGCGGCCCGATGGTTTGGGGTAACCGAGTACATAGTGAAGGCTGTGGTTGTCTAGCACCCTCTGTAATGAAGGGCCCAAAGGGCTCTCCGGCACAAATTCACCGCCCGTGGTCTCGGCGAGATAACTTAGTCCTTTGTTCATTTCTTCGCTGAAGGCATCGAAATGAAGGGACGTGTCCTCATTGAGTCCAGCCACGCCACCATCAGCACCCATGCGATGAAGACTGGTCTGTCCACCCGACCGAAAGGTGTGAAACACCATTCTATTTGCGGTCGCAGCATGTGCGATGCGCATAAATTCACGGGTCAGGTTCGACGTGGCAATGTGTGCAGGCGTAGGTGCCGCGCCCTGACTTTGATTTGAGGACACATAAGAACCTGCTTTCATGCGATCGGCGTAACTGCGCGTGAGTGATGCCGCCTCGCTGCCGGGCCGCAACGAAAATCCAGGCGACACAAAATAGATTGATTTCATTCCTGGGACACGAGCAAATGCCATGGTGAGGCTTTCGAGTGCAGCCAATATGCCCTTGGTGTGCGCAGCATGCATGTTTAGAAAGCGATCGTGAGCCAAAGTAATGCAGTCATTGTATTCACGAGTCTTGGAAGCATCGTTCTCTGCGCCAAACACGTCACCGCCACCCGAGTTGAATCCAGTAATGAAACGCGTGCAGTCGTTCAGTTCAGATTCAAGGAAACTTAGCTTTGTTTCACGGTTCACCATCAAATTGCCGCCAGGATTCATGATCAGTTTTTTCTCATACTCCAATAATTGCTGATAAACAACGCTTGGTTGATTGGTGAAGTCTGAAGTAATCCGCCCATGTTCCAGGCTGACCACAAAGAAATTGACGTTGGGGCGAACTTGAGCCGTCTGAAAGTACTGCTTGAGCTCTTCCACGGTGGACCGCACTTGATTGGTATCGGCCATACTGAATTCCAACACCAGGATAAATGTCTGTGGGAACACTTGAACGGGGTTGTCGGGATCAGCTTCCTCCTGCATTTTTGCGAACTCTTGTTGGGGTGGTGCAAATCGATAATCCACCACCTGAAAGATCTCAAATTTGATATCTTTCTTGTCCTCTTTCAAGCGGAAGTCCGAGGCTTGCAAATCTACTACGGGACTGCCGTCAGGGTTATGCGCAAACACATCCAACATGACATATTCAACCGACATACTCTCCACAAGATCCATTTGTGGATCATCTTGGACCCACAGCGACAAACAAAACAAGATCATGTCGGACTCCTGAAGAACTGGTACCTGATCCAGAATGGAAACTCGAGCAGTACTTAAATCATCATACGCCCCTGAGGCTCCCTAACCGAAGTGTTCGCCGCAGTCGGTCATGAGTTTTTACAATTTGTTGCACGGGTATTATTGATGTGATGCATCAAAAGCGCCAAGACGACAGCACGGTATGAAAGCGGCCCATGAATCATGTATTACGTGTGGTTTATCACGCTGTGGTTAAGACAACCAATTCGGTTCCTAGATATTCAGGTAGACACTCTTCAAAAAGATCGCTGGGCATTTAGGTCCCGTAACCTTGGGAACGTGTTACGTAAAACAGGGAACGAACGGCGCCTGTGAAACATACCCATCAACTTACCTTAAGTACGCCCAAAAACTTAGCCATACCTTCGAATAGTTGGAATTTGACGCCTCGTTCACGGTGGCTCCCAATCTCAAAGCCTATCCATGTCGTGAGATGACTTACATTTTTCCTCTGTGCCTGGCTGTTCAATGGGCGGTCAGTTGGTCATAAAGCCAGGCGCGTGCGAAACGCCAATGACGTTTCACGGTAGCGGTGGACAGATGGAGGACCTCTCCGATCTCTTCGGTGGAACATCCACAAAAAAACTTGAGCTCCACAACGCGAGCCTTAACGTCATCTACTGACTCCAACTCCGTCAGTAGCTGTTCCAGTTTTTCGTAGTTGGGTAGATTCAGCTCGAGCGCTTCCGAGAACGTGACTTGAAGTGCGTCCCCGCCCCGTTTTTGACGTCCTTTGGCACGAACGTGATCAATCAAAATACCGCGCATGGCACGGGCCGCAAATCCCAAGTAATGTGCATCGTCTTGCCACGTAATATCCTGATTGGCCAGTTTCAGCCAGACCTCATGTACAAGCACGGTGGGACTGAACACCGTGTCTTTCCGGCGGTGTAGTAACGCGTTCAATGCAATGCGTTTCAACTCCTGGTAGGTGGTGCTTTCGAGCGCATCCAACGATCACCTCCTCAGCCTCTTTCTACGATGGAATCCAAGAAAAGTGTAAACCCTGATCCCTTTTCGTCGAAAAAGTCGGATTCCTACATAAGCAAACGGTGACTTGGTGTCGCCTAACTAGTCCGGCTTTTCCGGAAATAACAAGGAGTTTTGTCTATGAAACGGTATCTTTTGTTTGTCATCACGCTTGGGTCTGTGCAAGGGTGGTCCCAGCAGTTCCTGCCTTGGGTAACCTTTAATGAACAATTCAACAGTGAAATCGCAGTCAATAATCTGAGTGCCGAGGTGCAGCAGTTGACGTTCACTGCCACTAGGGCAAACGGCGAAACCCAAATCGCTGAGAGACAACTGAATCCAGGTCAGCTTTGGGTGGAATCCCCAGGTCAACTTTTCCCAGCCATGGCGGCGGGACAAGGATTCTCGGTTCGCATTGACAGTGAGAATCCCGGTATTCATGCAGCATTTAGGGTCATAGGGTTGGGTTCTGCTTCTGGGAGTTCGCCCGCGCAGGGTAATGCCGTTGATATGAGCGATGCTTCTCAATTTTCACTCTTTCATTACCTTCCCGTACCCGAGATGGCACCCGCCAACGCGGCCGTAGTGGTTGTCAACGTTTCAGACAGCCCGGCAAACGTGGTGCTTCATGGCTTTACGTCCAATGGTAAGTTAGGTGAAGTCACTTGGGACTTGGCGGCCCAACATCCCCGGGCAGCGCTCATCACGGATTTGTTTCCGTCCGCGGCGGATCCGGTTTTTGTGATTGCTGAGAGCGATCGCTCAGTAGTGGGTACAGCTTTCCTCTTCAATGAACTCCTGGAACCGTCCATGGCAAATGCCGAACCGCTCACTCATCTGCCGTCCTGGATGAGTGAGCCCGCTCCAATTACTGTTTCTTCTTTGACTCTAGGGCAGTCGCTCTCCATTGAGAACCTGGTAATTGCAGAGGACGGGTCGATGTATGCCGTGGAGGGATATGCCAACTCAAGAGCCTTTCACATTTCGGCAGACGGGTCTCAAATCGACGTCATCACGTCCAGCCTCAACGGGCCCAATGGGATTGCTCGGGACTCCAAAGGCAATTTGTTCATTACAGAATACAACGCCAATCGATTGAGTAAGATCGATACATCCGGTTCCGTGATTCCTTTCGCAACTTTGGAAACTGGACCCCAAAACGTCACTGTAGATGCAGCGGACAATGTGTACGTTTCGTATTGGGGCTCAGGAAACGGCAATGGAAACAAAATCACGAAGATCACACCAGAAGGTGATGTCTCCACATTTGCACAGGGTATCAGCGTACCAAACGGCTTGAGTTTTGGCCCCGATGGGTTCCTTTATGTGGTCACAACCTATGGTGGCTTGATCAAGCGCATCTCTCCGGACGGCGTTGTCTCCGACTATGCCGACTTGCCCGGAAATGGCATTATCGGAGGATCCATGGTCTGGGTTGAAAACAAAATGTACGTCACGGGCGTTTATGGTCATCAGGTGTTCATGGTGGAAGACGGAACCGCTAGTCTACTGGCTGGGACCGGAACCCCTGGCGATTCTGATGGTCCCGCCCTGGAGGCCAGCTTTGAGTCACCACTAGGTATTGCCTACCATGCCGACAAGAAACAGCTCTATGTGACATCGGTGGGATTTGCCACGCCGGTCATTCGTCTCATTCAACTGAACTAACCGTGTCTTGGGCGGGGCTACGCCCCGCCTTCACCCAAACAGGAGCATATCGTTGGAACATCTTTTAGATCTAGAGAGCCTGTTCTATGAAGCTCTGGATAGAGACTTAGAAGACCGTGATGCTTATCTTGAAGAGGCATGCTTCGGCGATCAAGAGCTGGTTTCTCGAATCAAACGATTGTTGGACTGTGATGCACGTGTCGGGAACTCACTCGACGACATGGTCCTTGCATTCACAGACGTCGACGACGAATGGAAGCCCGACATGCCTCCTGGATTTCAGTTCATTAAGAAACTCGGGTCTGGGGGTATGGGCGACGTGTTTTTGGCGGAACAACAACAGCCAAAACGTCGTGTGGCCGTCAAATTTCTAAAGCACGCCCTTCAAGCCGCTTCAGCGAGACGCCGCTTCGAGGCTGAATCAGAAGTGATGGCGCGGCTAAATCACGCCTCCATTGCGGCAGTTTATGAGGTGGGCATGCAACAAGCCCATCCCTACATCGTGATGGAATTCGTGGATGGTGTCCCGATTCATGAGTTCGCCCATCAGCTTGATCTGACCGAGAAACTGGCGCTCTTCACTCAGGTGTGTACAGCCGTGCAGCACGCTCATCAAAAGGGGGTCATCCACCGCGACCTCAAGCCCACCAACATCTTGGTGGATGACGGCGTTGCGAAAGTGATTGACTTTGGTATCGCCAAGTCGATGGAATCACGATCCGTTCAAAACACAGGAGGCTTGGTGCCCCTGGGCACACCGGGCTATATGAGTCCCGAGCAATTGAGCGGAAACGAAGATACGGATACCCGATCGGATATCTACAGCCTCGGAATCCTGCTACATGAACTGATTGCCGGAAAACCTTTATGGCACGGCAACCACGTATCTCCCCTCCATTGGATACAGAGTATTCAGAAAGGTCTGGAAAAGGGTTTACCTCGCTTGAGCTCATCCATTGCCGACCCTGAATTGAAAAGAAAAGTTAAAGGTGAATTGGATTGGATTGTGGCCAAAGCCACAGCAAGCCATCCAGACCATCGTTATGCCAGCGTAAGAGATTTGATCCAGGATATCGAGAACTACCACCAGAATTTGCCGATTCAAGCCCGGCCACCCTCTTTCGCCTACCTATTCAAGACCACGATGAGGCGGCACAAATGGATCATGGCGGGCTCATGTATTTTGCTGCTCAGCGCGTCCGTCGCCATAGCAGGCGTGATAGCCGGGCTTGTGCAATCACGAGAAGCAGAAAGACGCGCTATTGCGGCGAAGGATCGGGCCGAACAAACCTTGTCTTACTTCACGCAGCGACTGGCCTTGTCCACTCCTGAACAAATGGGAGGAAACCTCACCGTAAGTGAGATGCTACAAACGATGGAACAAGGGCTTGATCACGATCTGAGCGCAAACCCTGAACTCAAACATCAATTTGAACTTGCCCTCGCTGAAATGTTCTTTGCCAGTAGCGATTACGATCGTGCATTGCAGCTTTCCCGAAAGAGCGATGCCTATTTCTCAAACGAACAGACTGTGAGTTCGGCTGATGCGGCTTTTCAACTGGGCCGCGCAGAAGCTGTATTTGATCGGCAAGCAGGCGTACAACAACTGGACAAGGCCCTCAATCAATACGTATCCGTCCTGGGCAACACACACGAGAAGACTTTAACTTGTCGTGCAGAATTAGCCTTGAGACTTGCCTATCACGATCCCAACAGAGCCCTTGATGAAATCGAAGCAGTCATCCAGCTCCGCCAGTCTTCTGGTGATCAGAAAGCTGTGACCAAAGCATCACTGGACCGAGCACGGATATTGTTTCTTGTAGGTGAATACGATGCGGCCAACCAAGCGTTTGCGCAGCTGCTACCCACAGCACGGATCGCATTCGGTGAGCAACACATGCAAGTGCTGCGATCTTCACATGATTTTGCGCACGCGCTACAAGTCATTGGCCGTTTGCAAGAGGCACAGGTTCTGCTCGAAGAGATCAGCCCGATCCTAGCCGAGCGTTTTGGCGAGCATCACTTCAACACGTTGCTTAATAGGGAGATTGCTCTTGGCAATCTATTGCGGATGAAGTTGTTAGACATGCCGGTTTCCATATCGTGGGATGAGTTGAGCCAGCAAATGCACACCTTGATTGTTCAATACCAGAGCTTCTATCCCTGGATCGACGTGGACCATCTCATTGAAGACCAGGCCCATATCTCCATGGCTTTGGGCGATCTAAATGAAGCCAAGTCCCTTGTGATGTCTGTTCGAGTTCGGCTCGATCCCGAGAGTCCCAACTACGTTGTGAGAAATGGTTGGACCTTATGTCTCTTGGCCCAAATTGAGAGTACGGTCGGCGACCCCAAAAAGTCATTGGATTTGTTTCGGTTGGGATTCCACGACTGGCGAAGTAGCCAGGGCACTGCCTTTTGGCACTATATGAAGATGCGCTACGCCATTGCGTATCAGTTAGCGGGCGAGTCCGATCAAGCCCAATCGCTCTTGCGCGCAACTTACGGCTCGTTTTGCAATGTAACGCTTGACCGAGGCATTTTCCGACGCCTCATCGACCATGACCTCGTCAAACTGGGACTTGACATTAAGTGAGTGTGTTGACCATCGGTAACCGTTCTTAGGAGGATTAACTTGAATTTGCTGTTTTCACGTGCCCATGCTTCAGATGCTGGGTTTCTGGGCAGTTTGGCCATGCGTTCGAAAGCATATTGGGGATACTCAAGCTCATTCATGACCGCTTGTCGCGCAGAACTGTGTCCCCCACCGGGAAAACTGGAGGACCCAGCCTTCATCTATGTCAAAGCAACCAAAGGAGACGGTTGCGTCGGTTTCTATGCCTTGGAACGAATCTCCGAGACACAGTATGAACTAGAGGCTCTTTTTGTAGAGCCGCACTGGATCGGTCAGGGTGTTGGTAGGGCCCTTATGGACCACGCCAAGTCACATGTTCGCAAACTCGGCGGTAACCATTTGGTGATTCAAGGGGACCCGAATGCGCAGAGTTTCTATGAGGCGGCCGGTGGCGTGTGTGCAGGGACTCGGGAATCAGTCAGCATTCCGGGCCGATTACTGCCCATTTTTCATATCCACTTGTAAGAACATTCGAATGCTCAGAGTTGGTACTTGGCAAGAAACAATTTGATCGCTTCCATCACATCGTTTGGTTGTTCCTTAAACGGCCTGTGACCACATCCTTGGAGTAAGACCATCTCAGACGGTCCAGCCGATTGGGTGGCAATGGTTTGAGGAAAGGCTTCACTGCCGAACTCATCATCGCTGCCGTGAATCACTAATACCGGACAGGTCATACGCTGCAGCCAGGGGTCCAACCGCCAATCTGCAAATGAGGGCTTGAGCCATGTTTCTGTCCATGCATGGAGCACCCATGTGGCCTTGGCTCCATGCCATCTTACTAATTTGGCGAACTGGTTTTGATCCCCAAATGAGTCCTTGGCTCGTTTGATACCATAGATGGTCCGATCTTCCACAAATGCTTGGGAAGACACTGTGATCACCCCTACCACCTGGGGATCATCCGCAGCAATACAGACTGCCATGGATCCACCCACACTATGACCCAATAGAACAACCTGCTCCACCCCAATGGCCTTCTTGAGCTCGACGAAGTGCAGCACCTCATCTTCGATGAATGTCTTCTTTAAAGGGATTGGATTCACATCCGAATCGCCGTATCCCAGGCGGTCGTAGGCGATCACCGTTCGATTCAGGAAACTGGCCAATTGTGCCGGAAACTGACGCCATAATCCGACACTGCCCAAGGAGTCGTGGAGCAGAACAATAGGCGTGAGACGTGAACATCCAGGTGGCGTCCAAAACTGCAGATTCCTCTTTCCATCCGCAAGGCATATTGAACGTGTTTCATTCTTAATCATAGTTTGGTCCAGCTCCAGAATCCGTCACCGATAACCGATCTAGTTCCAGAGTATACATTCCGCAGCAGGCGTCTCCATGAGCAACACCAAGCGCAGCTTAACTAATGAACCGGAGTCAGAAATTCAGTGCAACCAAACGTTCCAATCTGTCGGCCGAGTCTGTAACCTTCCTCAGAATCGTAGCGGAAGTGGATTCCTAGGTAGACGCGTGAAAGAGAACATTCCATAGCCGCTTGTGAAAAACTATCGAAGGTACGAGTTGGTGGGTCCATGGAAACCTTGCCCGAAAACGGACCGGCTTTGTCCACCTTATCTGTTCGCATGGTGAAGCCAAACTCCTTTCCAAACACGTCTTCCAAGACACGCATGGCCGCAGCGCTTGCCGTGCCATGGGCTGACGGATAGGAAGGAAAGGCATAGGTGTGATGGTGAAGGTTGTTCCAAGACGGATCAGCTTGGGTCTCCGGATTACCATCGTGCTCGGCCCATCGAATCGCCGTGTACGGACGCCAATGGTTGTAGTAGAACTTGTTGTCGAATACGTTGACGTACGCGTCATAAATGCTCATGTTCAAGAGGGCGAACAATCTAGCCGTCCGCCACATATCCAGATCGTGCTTGGATACCAAGTCTCTTGCCAGTCGATTGTGGGAATTTTCCACAAAATCCTTCCACCACATGGCAAGGTGGCTTTGGTCATCAAGGCGTGTGGTACTGGAGTCGCGACCCACCTCTTTCACCTCCCGAAACGCGGTCGTGTACGCATCACTTTGAATGTCCGGTGGCGGGGGCGATCTGAAATGGTCTTGACTTGGCAACATGAAAGGCATGGCCTTGGCCCATCCGGCTCCAAACACAAATCCAGTTGGGGTGTTGCTGTGTTCACTGAACTCCGCGTACACACCAGGCCCCATGGGATGGAAGTGGTATTCGGCTTCGGAGTCCCAGCCATCGTGTTCCCGTATTTTGATTACCGATGCGGCAGAATCCTTTCCCAGCAAAGCCGCAGCAGAAACGTTCTCACTTGATTCGACCGTTCGTACAAGCAACTCACGTAATTCGGTAAGTGAATCTGGATACTGATTCACGACCACTGAAAAAGCAGCAAAAGCAGCTGCTACAGATGGATCGACTGGTTCAACCCTGTCCGATGATGCATAGGTTGCATACTTCGGTTCAATACGGTTAAGCGCATCGTGAATGGCCACATGCATCATGGCCGCACAGCGTACACCCTTCAGTGTCAGCAAACCGTCTTCTTCCTCGGCCAAACGAAATACCGCTTGGTTCCACGCAATGACTAGATCCGAATCCAATAGAGGTTTGGCTTGGTCGAGACCGCAAAATTGAGCAACAAACAAGAGGATCATGGTTAACTCCTGATATGAATGGTCCCTTCAGCATAGAAAAAACGACTCACAGGTGCTTGATTCTATGGTTCAGTTTTTTGACGATTCGGACAACTTGCGAAACTGACTGGGTGTCATACCTGTTGCCTGTTTGAATGTGCGACTGAAAACGGAAATATGTTCGAAACCACACTGCAGGCTTACTTCAGTGACGTTCAGATCACAGCTTTGAAGCAGAGAAGCGGCGTAGGCCAACCTTCGTTCACGGATCCATTTTCCGGGCGACATGCCGTATTGCTGACGGAAATCTCGCTTAAACGCGGATAGACTTCGACCTGTGAGCTGCGCAAACTCGGTCAGTTTGAGATTAAAACAAAAATGTTGGTCCATAACCTCTGAAATGACGGGCCGCTCACCACGGTGCCTTGAACGCAGATAATTTGCCAACGGTTGATTTTCAGAACTCTGTAGGACATGCAACAACAACTCGCGGAATTTGAGTCGCAGCAGTGACTCAGTTGGACGCTCTTTTTGTGCAAAGTAGCTAAGCATGGACTGAAAAAAGGATGCCAACAGCACGTTGTGGTGGATTTCGATGACTTGCTGTTTTGCATGATTCAAAGGGGGTTTGGGTATCCCCGCATGAAGCCTTACGGTGTCGCAAATAAAGTCATCCGTTACAAAGAAGAGCAACATACAGAACTCTTCTTCGAAGAACTGTTCAATGAGATAGGCGCCCTTTTTGATATAGAAAGATTGGCCGGCTTCTGCAGTCCAACTTTGATTCAAAGACCGCCAAGCCTTTTTTCCCGTCAATACATGAATGACATAGTCACAGGGCGTCCAGATGGGCAAGAATTGTTCGGCAACCGGGCAGTTATATTCAACAAAAAGCAGATCCCCCAACTCGAACTTGTTAAAGAACAGACCACTGCGCACGGTTTCATAAACATTAAGCATGTTCGAAACTATAACTCGTTATCGATCAAAAATCCTTGGTCAGCCCGCTCCTTTGCCGTACCGGTGTTCCAGGGCGGCGCTGAGTGCGGCCTGCCCGCCCGTCTCAATCACATCACCATGAGCCATAACCATGCGATCAAAGGGTAGTTGACTAATTTCCCATGCCGATGACACAAATCTGGCTTTGTCGGTCGTGACAAATCCAAGCAGCCGACTTATGCGCGGCCCGGGCGCGGAATTGGCCAACCAATTCAAGAATCTTGCCTGCCAATTGAGCGGCTGCTGTATGTGGAACAGGAGGTCGGTCACGATGAGCGTGGCACTCTTCTTGTGAAGGAACACAAACTCAGCCAGCTTGTCCATGCCCTCCAAAGGGACGACTGTGAAGTCCTTCGGCCATAGGTCCCTTTGCAATTCGGTCGTCCAGTTAATATCAGACCTTTTGCTCATCAACGCCTTTGGCGCATAAAGGCACGCCCCGCCAAACTCAACGGCCAACTTCTTAATGAACAAATGGTGGTAGGTGTTGGGCGCGACGATGTGCCTGACATCCCCAATCGCTTTCAGATCTCGGACCCATTCAGGCGAGGGATGAACGGGCGAGTGCACCCAAAGGGAGCCATCGTCCAACTGCACCACCGTTGCGCGGATGGGAAGCACGGCACCTCCAGGTAACTTCACCTCTGCATCCTGAACCCATACCCCATCACAGACAGCCTTCATACCGCCCCCTTTCAATCGTCAAGCGCACCTGACAAGATAGTCAAGCATTCTTGACAAGTCAAGCGGATTCGTGATGGACTGGGGCCATGACAGATTGGCACGAGATCGAGACTTCAAAACGAGAAGCTACCTTACAAGTACTGTTCAAAGTGGCTCGTTTGCTGAACGAGAAGGCGGTGGCTCGAGTCCAGGATCGGCCGGGTGGTCAGTCATTTCGAGCCGCACATACGGCCCTATTCCCGCATATTCCGCCGGAAGGAATCCGTCTGACACAACTTGCTGGGCGATTGGGCATCACCAAGCAGGCCGTATTTCAGCTGGTCCGTGATTTGGAAGGGATGGGTGTGTTGGAGCGTCTGCAAGATCCCAGCGACGGCCGCGCAAAACTCATCGCCTTTTCAAGTACGGGTCGTACAGCTATCGCATCTGGACTAAGCACGTTACGCGAATTGGAACAGGACATGGCAGCGGGAATTGGTCAGGAATCCTGGCAGCAATTGCGCATGACGTTGTTGCGGTTGCATGATCATTTGTTGGATCCCCTTAAGCCTTGTCAAGGGGGTCACCAAACATCGGAATAACATTGCGCTGTCATTTCGAAGACCGCCATCATCTAATCCACACAAATGCGGTTCTTGCCACCGTTTTTGGCACGGTACAACGCCTTGTCCACGCGCTTCAGGAATTCGGCGGTGTCTTCTCCATCGCGTAACGAAGTCACTCCTATCGAAATCGTGCAACGCGGGTCCTGTTTTTGATGGCTGCAGAACAAGTTTTGAAGCTCGGTCGCACGCTTTTGTGCCTGGGCCGTACTTGCCGACGGCATGATAATCAAAAATTCATCGCCACCTAAACGACAGGCAATATCACATTCTCGCGTGTTGGTTGTGATAATTTTCGACAACAGCGTGAGCAATTGATCACCCGCATCATGACCCTTTTCATCATTGAGCACCTTAAACGAATCGACGTCGATACTCACCGCGCTCAATTGGGAACCCGTCCGCCGGGCCCGGGCGATTTCACGACCTAAAGAATCGGATAGGTAACGGCGATTAAACAGCTCGGTCAATGGGTCGCGGGTTGCCTGCTCCCGTAGTTTTTGCTGCAGATTCTCAATCTGATTGAGTTGCGCCCTTAAAGCGTCATTGGCTTCCTGCAGCTCCAGCTCAGCGTGCTTCCGTGCTGTGACATCCTGTTTGATTGCAATAAAGTGCGTTAAGACGCCCTCATCATCGCGGACCGGTGCAATGTGTTGTTCCTCGTAATACAGGGTACCGTCCTTGCGGCGGTTGGCGATGTCGCCATACCATGTGCGGCCAGAGAGAATGGTTAGCCATAGGTTGCGATAAAAGCCATCGTCATGTTCACCCGATTTCAACATGTTTGTGTTTTTCCCGATAAGCTCGTCACTACTGTAACCCGTTATGCGACAGGCGGCAGGGTTTACCCATTGGATAATGCCCCTGGTATCGGTGATCACAATTCCGTTGGCGGCAGCATCCATGGCAATTCGTTGGAGATTCGACGTGGCATCCATTCGCGGCACTGCTCTTCGTATCGATGCTTCCACCAGCCCCGTTTGACCCATTACGGCAGGTAAAGGGCTCAATGATATATCCACAGCGACATTGCGGCCATCGCGATGCTTGGCCTCAAGCACGGGTCGAGTGGTCATTGGCTTCACGGATGGGTTTTTAATGTATTCAGCTCTGAGTTCCGCATGTCGCTCGGGATTACCCGGAACCAAGGTTTCTACCTTTTGACCAATGAGCTCTTTGGGCTCATAGCCCAACAACTCCTGGACACGCGCATTGGCCGTCACAATAGAACCCCTACCATTCACAATAATAATGGCATCAGGGCTGTACTGGTAAATGGCATGTAGCATCGGCAGCGAGATACCAATGCGTTCCCCTGATGCAGTCAAGTCCGAGTTTTGGGCCGCTTGGTCCATCGTCTTAGCTCCATGTAAGTCCTGAGGCACTTATCGGAAGCGGTTCTCAATTTCTTAAGCAGCAGAAAGCTTCATTGGGCAGGCTACATCGTTCATATTGAGTGTGGTTGAGCCACAAAGGGCCAAAGGGTGATGCCCTTTGGCCCTTTTTCTTCAGTACTGGTAACCAAATCCCGCGTTGAATTGGCGTTTCTCGCCACCAGCACCGTCTTCCCAACTTTCGTAATCGGCTTTGATGGCCAATTTGGGAATCGGGAAGTAGGCCACACCGATGGTGATGACTTCACTTTCAGTTCCTGGCTTGTCGGCGAATCCATTGGGCACGCCGTCCTGTGTGTCGAATTTCTCATAGGTGACAAATGGTACTAATCTCTGTTTCTTGCCATGGAGCAGGTCATATCCGGCCGTCAGATAGAATCCGTATTGGTTTTCCCCGACACTTTGTTCCCCTTCAAGACCGAGATAATCATTGAGCGATTCGGGGTTGGAAACGGTAGACATGGCATAAGTCCCGCGCACATCAAATCCCGATTGTTGGAACTGGAAGTCCACATCCCATAATGTCAAGTTACTGTTGAAGTCCAGATCGCGGCCCTGGTCGATGCCACCGTGATAGAGTGTGGTACCCAGCTGCAAACCGGGCTGACCCCAAGTCAGTCGACCGAGGTAACCGGCTTCATTGGCGCTACTCTCGATGCCTTTCGATCGCCAGCCGCGGATGCCTTTGCTTCCGTCGTCACCTTCTGCTTTCACGCCCGCAATCACATAAGCCTGATAGTCAAAACCTTCCCCAAACGAACCAAACACTCCAAATCCGGGTTCCTGCCAAGTGGTAGGGATGATTGACTTTTCCGTGTAGGGCCGCTCGACCGAGAAAAAGAGATTGGGCTCGTGGTTCTGATTCAATTGACCCACAGGCAACAAGATCAGACCTGCCCTGAAGTTCAGGTTTTCGCGGTACGAATAGTCCAAATGGAGGAACTCGAATTCAGGTTCTTCAAAGGCGTGTTCCAAGTCTATTTCCATATCAAAGGACCAGCGATCGTCAAAGGCATAATTCATGCCCAATACAAACCGATGAAGGTCCAGTTCGTTGTCGGCATTGGTCGGTGCATTAAAATGCAGCTCGGCATACCCGTGAAAATGAATCTCGCCAGCGAACAGCATGCTGGCCGCAAGTGTCAACAAAGTGGTGCGCATATACCCCATCCCAGATTTAAATTGATACTGAATCTCAATATCATTCACAAACCAGCGGCATTATGTGCGCATTCAACCCCATTGTCAAGATGAGATTGAGTTGCAATTTTAATTTTGCTATGATCCCCAGCGAGGTCGATCATGCTTTTCTGGTTATTGATGCTCAACGGGAACCGAGACTTCTATTCGCACGACGAAGCCATGCTCAACTTGTTCCCACAACACACACAAAAGACTCTTGTCTGGGGGCATTGGGACCAGGTGCCGGTCACCCTTAAGAGGCAACTTGAGGCTGACCCGGAGTTGCGCGACGCGAGACTCGAGGGTGAATTTGAGGTCTATGCAGTCTCAAAGGAGCACCAGTTCCTGGGCTGGACCGTATTAACCGAAGAATTCGGCAAACATCAGCCCATGACCATCATGGTGGCTATTCGTCCCGATTACAGTGTGAGCGGCGCTTTGCTGGTTACGTTCCGAGAAAACCGCGGATATGGCATTAAGCACCCCAAGTTCCAAAAACAATTCAATGACAAAACGACTAATGACCCCATCGAAGTGGGTATCGACATCGTCCATGTGAGTGGGTCAACCATTTCCAGCAGAGCCATGGCGTTGGGTGTGCGTAAAGCACTGAGAGTAGTAGCCGAACTGAACCATGCCGGTTATCCTTAGCCTACTACTACTTCAGACAAGCCATCTGCAAACAAGGTATCTGATGGGTACCCTGTTCACCATCGAAGTTCCCGCAGAAACCCCCAGGGAACTCGTCGAGGAAGCGTTTCAGATTGCCTCTGGGCTCGAAGAACTCGGAACGACGTACCAACCAAGCAGTCCGCTGATGCTCTTGTCTGCCGGTGATCCCAGCTTCTACCAACTACCCGAAGCGACCCGTAGTACCCTCCTCTCTGCGCTAGGTCGGGCCGTTACCTTTGCGCAGCAGTCAGGTGGGGCGTTTCATCCAGCGACACGGGCCGATGAACTGGCCTCAATCGAGGTGATGAGACGCGCTCTGAATGAGCTTCCTATCAGGCCCCTCCCTTGGGATCTGGGTGGCATGTTGAAGGGTACCGCAATCGACGCCATGGTTGCATTCTTTGAGTCAAAGGGAATATCCTGGGCGCTCGTCAATGGAGGCGGTGATCTGCGTTGGTATGGCAAAAACCAATGTATTATGATCCGCAAGCCCGGTGACACGCTCGAGGACGAGCCCCTCTTGTTTCTTTTCGCAGAACAAGGTGCATTGGCTACTTCCGCCAATGATCGGCGATTTGTATCAGGCCATCACGGAAAACAGGGCCACATCAAACAAGCGGTCCCATTGGTGGATGAGGTGATTCAAGCAAGTGTCTTCGCCGAAACAGCCGAACTGGCCGATGTCTGGGCCACAGCAGTTTTCGTTGCCGGTATCACTTCTGCGAAGCAATGGTCCACACAATACAACTTCTCCACAGCTATACTGCTAGGTAATCACCATCTCGTTACATGGGGATCTCATGATTTCGTCCGTCCCTAAGTGGCCCAAACGCGCCAGAGCCGCACTTTGGGCACTGTTACTGCTAACCACGATCAGCGAAACGACCGCATTGGCGTTTTACACCCTTAGAATTGGTCACGACCATGAACAGGCCTATTTTCAAGGGACAGCTGAAGATGACGAAAGCGATGTGATCTTCTACCCCAAGTCCTTGATGGAGTTGTTGGAAGTAGCGCATCCCCACAGTTTCGGTTTTGTGATGTTCTGTGGACTCCTGCTTTTCATCGCGACAGCATTCCCAGTCTTTGAAAAATGGTACCTGGTCTGGGCTACCACTTTCACCTGTTCCGTGGTGGCGTTCATGGCACTGCCCTTTCTGATTCGCTTCGTTTCTGCAAGCTTATCCGGTGGATATGGGATCTGCGGAGCCCTGATCTCTGCCCACGTCTACGCCTTCATAGGTGCAGGCATCTGGTCGCTCACCAGACCAAAGCAAACAGAAAGCTCTGGGTCCACTTCTTAAACAGTGTCTTCCATGTCATCTGTCTCAGCACCAAGAGGAAGCATATTATCCACGGATTACGCGGATTTCACATATTTTCGGTTCGTGACTGAATCGGCCAAAACGTGTTGTTGATCACGGAAAACTCTCCGGCCAGGCACCATATTGCAAAGTGAAAAGGGCAACAGACCTTCTCATGATCTCCTAATCTCCTCCCCTCCTTTTTGGGCGGCTTTTTAGCCGCCTTTTCCTTTTTTGGGACGATCGTGTTTGAATGTGATTTCATGCGGCACGCTCATCGATGGATCACCACTATCATTTGCCTGGTTTTTGTGGGGATGCGCGTGCCATGGCATGCCTCAGAGCAAAACGATTACCGCCTCATGAACGACTCCCTATATCAACTTCAGCGAGTCATGGATACACGCACCACATGGCCAAAGGTTCATGGCACCGACCCCATGTTGCATTATCCTCACGGCTATCAACTACATTGGCCCTCGATTTACCCACTGTTCTTGACCACGTTGACGTTGCCTTTCGAGGCCCAAAACGTTCATGATCTGGCACCACGGTTGGCCTGGTTACCCATCGCCATCGGGTTAATCGCCATGATGCTCTGGATGTCATTCGTGGGTTGCCTCACTACATCGCGAACTTACTCATTGGCAACCGGTCTATTCATCAGCATCTCGCCCTATGCAATCTCACTCTCGCGCTACGCAGAAATGGATCATCACCTCTACGTGGACCTGGCGCTAGCTATGATGGTGTGGGGATACACCTACAAAAAGTCATTCGTCCCATGGGCGGGTCTGGCCGTTGGCTTATCCTTCACGCCAGAGTTTTCCTTTTACGCCATCATTTTGGTAGGCATTTGGTCTTGGTACCACGGTCATGAACCGTCAAAACACATGATGATTCCCGGAATTGTTGCCTTTGCAGTCTGGTTCATCGATCAGGGAATGGAAATAGGACCCATCCATTGGTGGTCCATCTATCGGCTCTCGTTGTTTCAAGTTTCTGTGTTCGCAGCCATAGCGCTTGCCGCTCTGATCACTCGTTTCGTGAAGTCTGCAGATATACTGGTTCCATCTCTCATTTGGTTTGCAGCCCTACTGGCGGGCATAACGGCCATCCTCCTCTCGGTCTCCGGAGGATTTGATTTGCTGTTGGATCGACTTGGTCATACGGGTCGATTGGCTATATCTGAGGAAAGCCCTATGCTGCGCTGGCCGTTGTGGCACAATCAGCCGATCGTCCTGCTAACATTTCTTATCGCAGTCATCCAAGTCATACAGGTCATCAAGTACCTAAGCCGAGGAGAAAAGCGACGCTTCGCTGTGAACGGTCTGATTCTACTGACTTTGATGGTGTCACTACGCGAGGTAAGACACTTTGGGGCCCTGCAATCGGCCTGTATCGCTGCAAGTGTGCTGGTTGTGTGGTCACTTCCCGCTCGCAGGGTGGCAGGACTCAATACACATGGCATCGCGGCGTTCTTTGGTTTGGTCTTTTTTGCGATTAGCTTGATTGGATTCAGGAAAGCGCTCAATCGAGAAAATGCGCTTTGGGCGCCCAGGGTAGATGAGGTCGTTTACACGGCATCGCAATACACACAACGAGATGACGGCATCATGGCAAGCTGGAGCCTTGGCCATCAAATACGCGTCCTCGCACATCGATCAGTTGTGGTGGACCCATTCAATTTCCCCGAGCCCATCGACCAACAACTCATCGATGTGTTCCTTGCCCCAGATGCTGCACACCTTCATCAGGGATTGACGGATAATAGCGCCACAGTTTTCATGGCTACCAACCCTATTTCTGTCATGGCTTCTGTCATGGAAGATGACGATCCGCGCTGGGTGGCGTGGTTTGCGCCAGGCGTGCAGCAACCGATTGCAGTTCGTCCTGAGATCCAAGCATCACCGGCATTCACTGCATGGTTCGGTGCTGGCGAAATCCCCATTCCAGGACTGATGCCATTCTCTGTCAGTCGGTCTTTCGAGTCCGTAGAACTTTTCACGCCACAAGGCGTTATTGAACGTAAAGTCCCCGTGTGTACTGGATTCCGCATGGTTCCTGGCGCCCGAATCTTGAGCGCTCCCGAAGACGATTTGGTGCTCATCACCAAACAGGGAAAACAGGTTCCAATCGCCAAATCAGAGACCACGCATGAAGCTCTTTGGCATGTATCCATTCCAGCGCCAAGTGAGTTCGGACAGACCTATCGATTGCTTAGGGGTGATACTGAGGTCGATTTGCAGATAAATACAGATCAGATTAAGTTCGGGCAGGAACTTGATCTGCGCAAGGCATCATCCCTTTAGCGCTTCTCGTGCCCAAGACTGAACCATCGCCTGATAGACTGGATACACATCCAAGTCATCACTAACTGTGATCGCCTCCAGGTGAGACTGTGCCTCAGCTTTTCGTTTCATATCCTTGAGTAAGAGCGCGAGAAAGTACCGATTCAAAAGGAATTCGGGTGCCAATTCCACGGCGCGGTTGAGTAGCGAAAGTGCCTTCTTCTTGTCACCGGGCCCGACCGGCCAGGGCGGACATTGGTGATAAAACCGACCCATTAACCGCAGCGGCGCGCCAAAAAAGAAGTCTTCTTCCATTTCGAGCGCCAGGGAGCCGTGTTTCTCAATGGGTTTGATGTAGAACAGCGACGACATGATGCCTTTGATGAGGCCGTGCGACCCCATGTTGGCTGCGTACCAAAGGTGCGCGGCCACGTCTTCTTCCGAAAAGGACACGGCCCGCTCTCCGGCCTTGACACCTTGTGCATGGAACTTCTCTTTATCCTCATCTGACGTGGCATATTCGCCCAACCAATAGAGTGCTTCGCTGAGCAAAGTCCAAGCGATACCATCATCCTCTTCATTTTCCAAATAAGTGTTTATCGCGTTCACGGCCTGAACCAAATGTGCCGGATGATCCTCTTCTCGTTCGTCAATCAAGTCGCGCCAAGTCTCGTACATGTATCCTCACTTCAAGTGGGTCCCCTATTTTTATCTGATGTGGGTTAATTGTTCCAGCATTGATCAATCTGATCTCAATGTCTTCCAAAAACACAAGCAGCAGCGCCGAACTTACCGGATTCGGCACCTAGTTCTGCCGCAAACACGCGGGGTGTTTCTTTTGTCCCAAAGGTGTTCGCAACAATCTCATGGCATTCTACGGACTGAAACAAAGGCTGCTCTGAAAGTCCGCCGCCCAACACGATTGCCTGGGGGTCAAAGACTGAAACAAGCATCCCTAGAAACCGGGTGTAAAGTGCACGGGTCTCGCTAAGCACCGATTCAGCCACCTTGTCTTGTGTCACCTCAAAAAGGGTTTGAGTTGTGGTCACGTGACGGCCCCCGCCACATTCGTGGTAGCGCGCCAATATGGATGGACCACTCAAATAGGCCTCCACACAGCCCTTGAGCCCGCATTTGCAGATTCGTCCCTGCACATTTAGGGGCAAATGACCTGGTTCAGGCGCCCATCCATGGGCACCTCGAAACAAGCGGTCGCCCAAAATCACGCCCGTGCCAATACCTGTACCGAGAATAACGCCCACCACGTAAGAGAAACCCTTGGCAACGCCAAACTTGTGTTCAGCCAACGCCAGGCAATTCGCGTCGTTCTCAAAATAAAGGGGTCCCGAGAGGCGTGTGCTGAGCATGTCGCCAAGTTTGATGCCCTCAATCTGAGGCGAGTTTGGCGCATTCCTTAAGACACCCAGATGATCCAGACTCCCAGGAATACCAAAACCAATACCTTCCACCTGCACATCGCGCCTCAGGTCCATTGCCATGGAAACGATCATGTCCACGGTTGCATCGGTGGATTCAGGAACCGGAAACCGCAACGTGCGTCCTAATTCACCAGTGCTGCTAATCTGAGAAGCTTCTATTTTTGTGCCACCGATATCGAATCCCAGGGCCCAACGCATCAATTCACCTTGTTCAGCGCACGAGGGTAATCTGAGTGGGCGATGTCTCCAACACTTGCCACTCACCCTGCGTCCTGGCGATCCCTGTCACCGTAACGGGTACCGCAATACGATCCAAAATCTCGCGGTTAAGGGGTGTTCCAGCCGGGCCCACCAAAATGTAGGCCTCGTTTCCAACCATCAACATGGGAGGAATACCCCCGCTGATGCAACGAACCGCACAAGCTTGGTGCCCTCGCTTATCGCCCGGGTTCATGACGCCCAGATAACATTTGCTATCCACAATCTCGCCCACCAACGAGACCCGACGATCGGATGACGGTATCGCCTGGAGTTTCCCTTCGCCTGTTCTGGTGCAGGAACGCACTTCGATCATCGTTCTTCCATTGCGGTAAATCAGCGAACCGTTCACTTTGACTTGTTTGCCGGCCATCGATTGATAGGATTTTTCCAATCCGAATTTGCCTTCGTTCACCAACAGATAATGGGACACGGCAACCGATCCAGGCCTAGAAACCCGCAGCATAGGTACGGGCTCCCAGACAAGCTCACCCTCAAAATTTTTTGTGATGCCGAACTCAAAGTGCGACTCTTCAAGCGGTTTCATGTGGTAAAGCCACAACATCGCTAGAAGCAGCGAGCAGACAAGCGACACCCAAACAAATAGAGACACGGCCTTCTTGTGGCGACTCGGCATGCTGCCACCATAGCCCACATAAAAATCACTCACTTGGGCACCTCCGTGGGCGGCACTTGAGTGCCGGGCGGCAGTGGCTCCGCCTGAACAAACACGATGTCCCCTTCCAGCTTGGTACGAAATGTAGGGATCTTTTCGGTGAAAGGAGGAGGAGATTGACCCGAATCGGGCAAATACTGGTAGCCATGCCAGGGACAGGTGATGCACCCATCGATGATTTTGCCCTCGCCAAGGGGGCCGTTTTGATGTTGGCACACATTAGATACTGCACTGATTTTGCCGTCGTATCGAAAGACCGCGATTCGCTCACCGTGGCCGCAAACCAACACCGCGCGATCCTCCGGGATATCTGACCATTTTCCACACGAAATCCAGGCGTTGTGCGTTTGGATGACGTCCAAACGGTGTTCCTTTCTGGCAGCGATCAAATGGATGGAAGTCAACCACACAGCGCCAAGTACGAGACTACCGAACCACAGAGGATGGGTTTCCACTTGCAAGATCCCGAAGACCACGTGTCCGACCAAGCATACATAAGCGACATAAACCAGGCTATGGAGCGTTTTCCACATGGGGGCTGTCAAATTGGCAAGCCAAAAATCGTGGCTCGTCGCAGCCATGGCGAACAGGATCAACAAGGCCAATGCTCCCAGTGGCTGGAACGGAACCCACCCCTGATGCAGATAGGGCAATTCGCTGGTAAAGAGGCTGGCCAAAATGCCCATATCGCCCAAGGCATGGAACTGGACAAGACTCATTGTGCCGTGGACGGCAGCCACTGTGAACATGATCACACCGAGATGGCGACGGTTATACAGCAGCGGCAAGAATCGATCACTGATCCGGCACAGGGGACCAATACTCAAGATCACGTGCAGCAGGATAAGTGCAGCTGTTCCAAATGCCCTGATTATCGCTGTTTCTATTGTGATATGAGGGAACCAAGTAAATGCCAATCCCAAGAAAACAGCTAGGTAGGTTATGAGACCTGAAAGTACCACCATATCGTAGCGTTTCTTTTGTGGGTTCCACCCCACCGCTTGATAGCCCAGACTCAAGGGACACCTTCCCATCGAGATTGATAGATGATTTCGCTGTCAGTCAGACTGTAAACAATCAGGAATCCTGGCTCCATAGGCGGTATTTCAGCCTTGTCGGCCACGTAGGCGCACAGAAAAATGGCGTCTTGAGGGAGCGCATGCCCACGGGGTTCGTGAGGCGACCAATAGACCAAGGGATCCGAAGGAACCCGGTGCGAAATGAACAGGTAGATACGACCGTTGTTCGAATAGATATGGCCAAAATCAAATGGAACGATTGGCACTCCCACACGCTCTTCAGTGCCCAAAAACGACGTTCGCGATTCGAAACCCACGAAAAAGATTAGGGGCAAGAGGCAGACCCACAAGACCACAAACGCACCATGGCGCTTTCGTGCGCTGCGAATCAAAATGACCTACGATGAGCGTTTTGCTCAATGGGTGGGGGTATTTTTCGCCACCAACGATAAGCCAGCAACGGCCAAAAAAGAACACAACCTGGAGAAATCATCAGGCGGAATCCCCAGCTTCCAGCCGCAGCGGATGGATCGATTTTCTGCACACCTTTAAACAGAAAGGGCGTAGTAAATACCACGCCCAACGCAGTGTAGATCCAAATAATACGTTCCAACCAAATGGCTATCATTACTTGATGTAAGCCTCCATGATGCGCAGCCAGGCATCGGAAAAGCGCCTGAATTCACCGGGGCACTGGGCTGCCCGACCCTCGGGTAGGTCTTCGCCCACGAATTCCCAGTAGACTTCTGGATTGCTGCCAAAAACCCAGCAAATCAGGTTGTAGAAACGGGCGGGATTGAGCGAATGTTGGCTGACAAAAGGTATGTCGGCATACGATTCAGTATTTTCCTCATCTTTACCCGCCTGATGTAAGAAAAACAGTGCGGCGTCAATGACTATTTGAGCGGTCTCCGGATTGGCATCAAGCAAGAACAACGTTGCCGAGAGCTGGTCCACAGCATCCTCTTGCCTCCCTGTGACCGGCAAATCCAACACATCCACCAAGGCATGACCCAACTCGTGATGCATGATGAATGTATAGGCGCCCATAGCCGCCTCATAGACTACCGCTTCATCATCGTACATTTGTGCGAATGCACCGATCAGGTAGTCCAACATTTCCATGCACAAGACTATTGTTTTGGTCTCAGGGTTGTAAAACGCGTTGACTTGCCCGCATTCACCGAATCCCACGGACACGTTATAGGGCAAAGCGATCAAGTTATTCCATTCATAAGTGATGGCTTCAAGATACTCGGCCTCATGGAGCATATTGGCCATCTCTCCGTAGTATTCCATCTTCCAGCGCACCACCACGAAGTCGCCCCTGTCTTGTAACACCGGTAAGGTAACTCCCATCACCAAGAGACATATACTGCTAAGCATTCACAGCCTCCATAACACCTTGTACAAGAATGGGTTCTGGATCCCATCGTCACTCAAAAAGGAGTTTGCGTCAAGGTGTTCAACGTCTCCATGGAACATTGCCAAGAGCCCTCTTATCTCGTTCGTGGGACCGGCGTCAGATTGACGAATGGCCGATGGACCTTTAGAATACAGTTTTACCCCCGGAGGGTCCGCCAAACATGGGCGCGGTGATCATCATTCCTGCACGTTTTCAAGCGTCGAGATTTCCAGGTAAACCACTCGCCCCCCTTGCCGGTAAGCCCATGATTCAATGGGTCTATGAACGTTGTGCTCAAGTAGAAAACGCTCAGGTGATGGTTGCAACCGATGACCGACGCATTTTTTCCGCGGTCCGCAAGTTTGGTGGTGACGTCGTTATGACGCGTAGCGATCACGACAATGGCACCCAGCGGATTGCCGAGGTTGCCGAGCGTCTTGATGCGCGTCACATCATCAATGTTCAAGGGGATGAGCCACTCATCGAGCCCGATGCGGTACGACTGGTGTTAGAGATGCTCGAGTCGGATTCGTCCTTGGAGATGGCCACGCTCGCCGAACCCGTGTCTGAGCGTGCCTCCCTATTCAATCCCAACGTGGTCAAAGTGGTTTGCAATCAAAAAGGCGATGCACTTTATTTTTCTCGATCGCCGATCCCGTTTATCAAGCATCCAAGAATGGAGCGAATTGATTGGCCGGAAGACTTGACTGCCCATCATTTGCGACATGTGGGGATTTACGGATATCGCCGCGACTTCCTCATTAGATTTGCCTCTGAACCCGCTTGCGACTTGGAACAAGTAGAAGGTCTGGAGCAGTTGAGAGCCCTGTATATGGGTGTTAGGATTCGCGTTGGGATCACCACAATGCAGTTAGTGGGTGTGGACACACCCGATGATTTGGTACGTGCAGAGTGTTTAATAAGGGGAAGGAGTTTGCCATGACCAAGTACGTTTTTGTGACCGGTGGGGTGTTGAGTAGTTTAGGGAAGGGACTTGCATCCGCTTCCATTGGTGCGTTACTCGAATCCAGAGGTTATCGCGTGTCGATCCAAAAGCTGGACCCATATATCAACGTAGATCCGGGCACCATGAGTCCCTTCCAACACGGTGAAGTGTTTGTGACCGACGATGGCGCGGAAACAGATCTCGACCTGGGTCACTACGAACGGTTCACACAGATGGTGGCCACCCAGAAACATAATGTGACCTCTGGCCGCGTTTATCAAAAGGTGATCAACAAGGAGCGACGTGGTGATTATTTGGGCAACACGGTGCAAGTGATCCCTCACATAACGGACGAGATCAAAGCCTCCATTCGCAAACTGGACACCCCGGAAATCGACGTTTCCATTGTGGAAATTGGGGGCACAGTCGGTGACATTGAGAGCCTTCCCTTCCTGGAAGCCATTCGTCAATTGAGGCTTGATCTTGAGCCCGGCAATGCGATCAACGTGCACCTCACTTACGTACCCTATCTGAGGTCGGCCAAAGAACTGAAAAGCAAGCCCACCCAACATTCCGTGAAAGAGCTGAGAAGTATTGGCATTCAACCCGATATGATTCTGTGCCGTTGCGAGATGGACCTACCCGACAGTGTGCGTGAGAAAATCGCGTTGTTTTGCAACGTCCCGCCACATGCCGTCAAAGCCGCTGTAGATGTCGACAACATCTACAAAGTGCCTTTGAAGTTTGCCCAGCACAATGTGGACACCACTGTCTGCCAGATGTTGCAGTTGCCCGAACGAAAATCGGATCTCTCTGCCTGGAAGAAGTTGTGTCAGATTATCGATGCGAAACGGGATCCAGTCCACATCGCTATCGTTGGCAAATACGTCGATTACCCAGACTCATATAAGTCCTTAATCGAAGCTTTGCATCATGCGGGTCTTGCCAATCGCGCGGACGTTCAATTGCATTGGATGGAATCCGCCCGTTTTGAAAAGGGCGATGACTTAGAACAGGCAATGGCCCAGATAGACGGTATCTTGATACCTGGAGGATTCGGCATTCGCGGGGTGGAAGGCATGATTCGCACCATCCAATACGCGCGGACCAAACACATACCGTTTTTTGGGATATGTCTGGGCATGCAATTGGCTTGCGTTGAATTCGCGCGGAACGCAGTGGGCCTTGACGGTGCTAATTCATCTGAATTTGAAGACGATCCTCATTACAAGGTGATTTACAAACTACGTGAATTGGTGGATATCGACGAAATGGGAGGCACCATGCGGTTAGGTGCCTATGATTGTGACCTGAAACCCGAATCGTTGGCGATCAAGACCTACGGAAAGTCGCAGATTTCAGAACGACATCGTCACCGTTTTGAGTTTAACAAGGAATACATGCCCATCATGATGGACTCTGGCCTCAAGTTCACCGGCATGTCGCCTGATGGCTTGTTCGTCGAGATCGTCGAAATTGAAGATCACCCTTGGTTCTTGGGCTGTCAGTTCCATCCCGAATTCAAGTCTGACCCCTTTGATGCGCATCCCCTGTTTCAAGGTTTTGTGGCTGCATCCATCGCCTATGGAGCCGCCAAAAAGGTGCGCGTGGATCAAGGAGAGATGGTTCCATGAATTTCAGCATCACCATCGGTGATCACATCTTCACACCGGACAAGGTTCTGCTACTTGCTGGGCCATGTGTCGTCGAATCAGAACGTCATGCCATGGTCATGGCTGAGACACTCAAACGAATCACCGAGCCCTTTGAAGACCGCGTGATCTGGGTGTACAAGTCATCCTTCGACAAGGCCAATCGTTCATCGTCGTCCGCACCTCGAGGACCCGGAATGCAAGGTGGCTTGGAAATTCTGGCAAAGGTCAAAACCACCTTCGACGTGCCCATCATCACCGATATCCATGAATCCTACCAAGCCCACGAGGCTGCTGCAGTCGCAGATATCCTTCAGATCCCAGCATTTCTCTGTCGGCAAACAGACCTGCTCCTCGCAGCCGCTGCTACTTCCAAGGCCGTGAACGTGAAAAAGGGACAGTTCCTAGCGCCCCACGATATGGACAAACCCGTTCAAAAGATCCGAGAAGCCGGAAACACCGACGTCATGATCACGGAACGCGGTACGTCATTTGGCTATAACAACCTGATCGTGGATTTCGCCGGTTTTCGCACCCTACGCAAGTTCGCACCCCTGATTTTTGATGCCACCCACAGTACCCAATTACCTGGTGGCCTGGGCAATCGAAGCGGTGGTCGCAGGGAAATCGCGCCAGACCTTGCGCGCGCGGCTGCTGCTGTGGGCGTTGATGGCTTCTTTATGGAGGTTCACGACAACCCAGACGAAGCCATGAGTGATGGTCCCAACCAGCTCACGATTCCCATGTTCCGTGAATTGCTGCCGCAATTGTTATCGCTTCTGGACCACCATTCATGAGCCTGGAACGTGCCAAACGAGTTTTGAAGGTGGAGGCCGATGCCATCGCTGCACTGTCAGAGCGGTTAGATGAACGATTCGACCAAATGATCGATCTGATCCAAGAGACAAAAGGACGGGTAATCCTCACGGGTATGGGAAAGAGCGGCATCGTGTGTCGAAAGATAGCCGCCACCTTTGCCAGCACCGGAACCCCTGCTTTTTTTCTTCATCCTGCCGAAGCCATCCATGGGGACTTGGGCATGATCGTATCGGGCGATACGGTGATTGCCATCTCCAATTCTGGCGAAACGCAGGAATTGGTTCGCTTGGTCGAATACATCAAACGTCAAGGTGCGTGTCTGGTGGCTATCATCGGCAAAATGGACAGTACCTTGGGTCGTTATTCCGATTTTGCTTTTTGTTTTGAGATTGACGAAGAAGGCTGCCCGATCGGTTTGGCACCTATGGCTTCCACGACGACCACTCTAGCCATTGGCGATGCGATTGCTGCAGCACTGATGGAACGCAATGGATTCACACCACAAGATTTTGCTCGTTTCCATCCGGGCGGTAAGTTGGGAGCCCGCCTGTTGACGGTTGCGGAAGTCATGCATACGGGTACCGATCTCCCGCTCGTGGATGAAGAAACCCCACTCAGTCAGGCACTGATTGAGATGAGCCAAAAGCGACTGGGCATGACAGGTGTCCAATTGCGGAATGGTGATCTTGGATTAATCTCTGATGGTGATGTACGACGACTCCTGCAACAACACGGTTCGGATGCACTACAGCAATCTTCCGGCTCCCTGTGTACACGCCACCCCAAAACCATTGGATCAACGAGTTTGGCGGTTGAAGCCTTAAATCTGATGGAACAAAACCACATCACGGCCTTAATTGTCGCTGACGAGCCGGGTCAATACCTGGGCGTGATACACCTTCACGATCTGTGGAAAACCCAGATGATCTAAGGTTGGTAGGGTATTTCCGGCATAAATGCGCGACGCGCAAACTCGTAGGCAAAGTGGCCTGGTACTCTTTGCAACATCGATCCGCTAACATCTTTGGGAAAGTCCATATCCAAAGCAGCGCTGCCTTTCTCCGATTCCAACCACCAGCTACCGTCCTTACGTGTCACCACATTGCCAGTCAACTCATAAACCCTTACCGAATAATTGTCTGGGTCCGTCAATAAAAGGACATCAGATTGCCCGACATGATCTACAAATACCGGGTTCTTGACAAGGAAATTCAAGCTGTACGCCTTTTGAGCGCCTGGCTTACGAAGCATCCAGACCCAATCCTTCTGGCCCTTGTTGTCGCCAGCATTCCAAACCGGAAACATGAGTTTGGGGCTTGAGAAATAGGCTCCATAGGCAGCACCTGGCTCGTAGTTCCTTTCGTATCCTGTATCAAGGGATAGCACCTGCGTGTTCGGATAACGCGAACGCCAGTCTTCCCAAGTCGTCCGTTCCACCGGCAACACATCCAGCTTTAATCCGTCATCCACTAATGGTCCAAACACGGGTTCGCCTGAAAACTGATGCCAAAGCGTATTCGTTTGGTGATCGTACATGAGTTTGTTGGATCGATACAAAAGACCTGATGAACCGAACGTCCAAAGACGACCCCCAGCCCTACTTGAATAGGCAATCGCCGATCCACACAAGGTGCAATACGCCAATGCAAAACGACGTGAACCCAATGTGTCATTGGCCATTTCATGCCAATCCATGATGCGAAGTGGATATGCTTTGGCCTCGCCTTGCCATGCCAAACCAAACACCCATTCGTCCGCCTCAAGATAAGTGGCTTCCAATGCTGTAACGTGTTTCGGGTCAATCAACGCCGGAATCCCATCTTTCACCACCCCGCCCCACACGATTTCCTCCAAGCGAATGGTGGTGGGCTGAGGTTTTGAGAAAAACGCAGCCAGTCGTGAATCTATGGAGCTGAACAATTGGTAACGCAGACGCAAATATCCAGCGTTAGCCACAATGGATGGATTCGCACCCAAATAGGCCACCCAATCCAAATAGTCTCCACGACTTTCTCCGGTGAGATTGGAAACCAGAGAGCCAATGGCGTCTTGTGAGTCTGGACAAAATAACATCAATTCAATCAATGACGGGACGTAAGCGAGGTCCTCACTAGACGATACGCGAAGCATGGCTCTTCGCTGAGCGGCTATGTCAGCACTGCAAAGATCCAACAACCAGTCGGTTTGCAAGACAAGCACAAAACAAATCATCATGACAATACCCGATGAAACATAGTCACGATCGACAGAAGCGGTTCATTTGACTTCAGGTCTTCTTCCCTTCCTGTGACTGAAATGGTTGCATACGCTTGATCTCAGGGTGGCTTGGAAATCGATGCGCCTCATATCTAGGTGGATAGGAGCTGGTTTTTTTCAATTGGTGGCTCATGACCGCAGAAAACGACGCCCACGTAACCGTAGCCAAGGCGGACGTCTCCTTGGAATGGTTGGGATCGATGAGCACCACCACATCAGCTCGTGGCAGGTGAGCCGACATGCCCTTAGTGAGCGCAGTAAACGCACACATCTCACCCCCTTCATTTTCCATCACATCATAAGAGGCATAGTGCGTATCCGATTCCTCCAGCTGATGGAGGTCCTGCTGGTCGGAATAGAGCGCCACCATTTCCGAATACACCCGACGCAAATAACGCAGGCGAAGGCCAGGATTTGGATCCCATGGACGCACGCCCCCTTCAAACACAAACGGAATCATGGTGATCGGGCCCACCAGTTGCAGGGAATCCACTATTTCAAATGCGCGTTCCAAGGCGTTTGGAATAGCCGAGTCTGCGACGATGAGCGTATTCCGATCTGGAATGAAGACCACCCGCTGACCCGTCACCGGCACCTGATCCATGTAGTCCTCGAGCAATACCCTGGAGGAATCGTAGTCGTCCCCACAGTTAGACTGAAATAGCCCCTCTGCCAATTGGTTCCAGGACCCTTGAGTTGCACGCTCCAAGTTGAGATGAGCCATCTTGAAGGCTTCCTTGGGAGGAATTCCAGCTTGCTCCAGCGTCTTTTTAGAAAGGCTTTGCATAGTTTTCTCGCGATCCACCATGAGAATCTCGATGAGTGAATCGCTGAGCTTACGGTATACAAAGTCAGCTTCTTCCACATGCGCACGCAGTGTATCCAACAGAAATGCATTCCGAACACAGGGTCGAATGGCATCCAGGTAGGATTCGAATGGTTCCTCCTGTATGGCTGATTGAGTGCCTAGAGCCTCCAAAAACTGGGTCAGGATTTTCTTGCGACTCCAAAAGGAGGACGTCTTGTACAGAATCTGGGCATTCTGCAAATTGATCAAAGCCCCATTTTTGTGCGTCAACTGCATATCACGACTGATGGTCCACGCTCCGGGCTCGACGCGGTTGACTATGTTGCAGCACATCCTGGTGAAGCGAGCACTCATCATCACTCCTAAACGAAAGCCATTCTAGCGGAGATCTGAGAAATAAACCGGGTCTCGGTTTAGAATCACCATCGGGTCGATTAGTCGTCCAGACCTAGGTCGTCCAACGAGGGCTCGTGCCCGTACGCCTGATCGTATGGCCTGCCGGTTTGGTTGGAAATGTTTTGCGGTGCCAATCGCCGCATGAATAGGTCCACCAAGGTTGTCCCGGAGAGAATCGTTGCTTCTTGAAGTGCGGTGGCAAACCCAAACATGTTCACATCTCGCTCGCGGATACTGCTACCATACTCCAGCACCTCTCCTTGCCGACCAAACAACCCACCCTTCAGTCGAACGGAACACACACTGATGGTAGTGGTGCTCGGCATACCGTTTTGGTTGGTAAACCCACTGGGTTGCGTACGATTATTCTTCCCTATATCCCACCGAGTTACGATCAGAAACTGGTCTATGTTTTGATGCAGTGAATTGAGTTCTGCGCCGATCGCATGAGTGTCAAACCGGCCTTCTTGTAACGCCGAGGCCAGTCTCATGGCCACATCTTCATCGACCATGATGAATTCAGCAGGTACGAATTGGGTCATGTGCTGGGTCACGATTTGACCGATGGCCTCGCAATAACCCGCGCGATCACCATAGGCATCTTCAAAGCTGTTCTTGTACCCATCACGGTGGCCCTGATCCAACACAATCACGCCGACTTTCTGGGCCACTGGATATGATCCTTTCGACTTCAGGTGATGAGCATAGATTGGAGGTGGCAGAACCACGCACGAATTCGTCAATCCGATCATGGCCACCAATAGCACGTATTTCTTCACTCAATTCTCCCTGACCCAGAAAATCATTCACTGAAAAGCCTAAACACCCATGAGGCCGTTAAGGAGTCCCCTTTGTCGAGGCCCAGATTAGTGCAATCTCTCATTAATCAGCAATCGCTGTTTCGCTCATCTGGCCTGCCGGATGCTTGTTCACGCAGCGATGAGTCGATGAGCTTGCGCCCAAACCTGTAAACATTTTGACCCCCCATCGGGTAAACCACATCGATGCACTATAATGGCGCGCAGTCTGTTAGGCAGGAGTCGACATGTCCGTTCCAGAGAAAGGTCAGCCCAAGAAAAAATACGTGCCCGCTGTAGGTCCGCGACTCAAGAAACTTCTCGCGGTCGTCTTCGGCCTATTCGCACTTCTGGTTGTTAACTCGGTATACCTGAGCTCCATTACCATCGCCGGCACGCAATACCAAAACTGGTTTTATTTATTGAATTTTGCCCTGCATTTGGCGTTGGGATTGTTGATTGTCGTTCCTGTGATTGTTTTTGGCCTGGTCCACATACGCAACACCTATTATCGAAAGAATAGGCGCGCCATTCGTGCGGGTTACGCATTGTTCACGTTTGCAATCATTCTTCTGATCTCAGGTATTGTGCTTACTAGGCTGGATCTGTTTGGGTTCCGCTTTGAAGTGAACGATGCCACCACACGCAGTGTCGCCTATTGGGCCCACGTCATTTCACCTCTTCTGGCCATCTGGCTGTTCGTATTGCACCGTTTGGCCGGGAAAAAGATCAAGTGGCGGGTGGGTCTCAGTTGGGCCATCGTAGCAGCTCTTTTTGCGAGCGGCATGCTCTATCTGCAAACACAAGACCCCCGCTCGTGGAATGTGAAAGGACCCGCATCCGGCGAACAGTATTTTTTTCCGTCCTTGGCGCGTACATCGACCGGAAATTTCATCCCGCAACGCGTGTTGAAGAACGACCAGTACTGTCAGGAATGTCATACGGACGTCCACAAGACCTGGACCCAGAGCGTTCATAAATTCAGCTCGTTCAACAATCCACCCTATGAGTTCAGCGTCAAGGGCACCCGACGGGCTATGATGGAACGCGACGGCCATGTGCGCGGCTCACGATTCTGTGCCGGCTGCCATGACCCTGTCCCCTTCTTTAGCGGTGCGTTCGACGACCCTAAATTCGATGATCCCAATTACGATCTCTCCAGTGACCCTACGGCACAAGCCGGCATCACCTGCACCGTCTGCCATTCTATTTCCCATATCAATAGTCCTCGTGGCAATTCGGATTACACCATCACCGAACCCGTCCACTACCCTTTTGCGTTTTCAAACAATGGGTTCTTGAAGTGGGTCAATCGGCAATTGGTGAAAGCCAAACCTGAGTTTCACAAGGCGACCTTTCTCAAGCCGCTCCATAAGACACCAGAGTTTTGCGGTACCTGCCACAAAGTCCACTTGCCGCCGGAACTCAATGCCTACAAATGGCTCCGAGGCCAGAACCACTACGATTCCTACTACTTAAGTGGGGTGTCTGGTCACACGCCTGCTAGCTTCTATTACCCACCCAAAGCACAAGAGAACTGTAATGGCTGCCACATGCCCTTAATCGAAGTGTCCAGCGAACCTAATTTTGCCGCCCAGGTGCGAGATGATACGGGATTAGTCAAAACGTTTGATCACATGTTCCCCACAGCCAACACGGCGATCCCTGTGCTGGTCAAAGACAAAATGCCGGACTTCGAATCAGTGATCCAAAAGCACATGAAATTTAATGAGGGTGTGGTTCGCGTCGATATTTTTGGCATTAAGGAAGAAGGACGCATTGACGGTGCGCTAATCGCCCCCATTCGCCCACAGGTACCGGCACTCCAGCCCGGAAAGACTTATTTGATCGAAGCGGTGATTCGTACCGTGAAGATGGGACATCACCTCACTCAAGGTACGGTGGACTCCAATGAACTTTGGATGGACGTGGCGGCACGTATGGGTGATCAGACTATTGGACGAAGTGGGGCGCGCAGCGAAATCGATGGTTCCGTAGATCCATGGTCACACTTTGTCAATGTGTTTGTGTTAGATCGCGAAGGAAACCGCATCAATCGACGTAATGCCGAAGACATTTTCGTGCCTCTTTACAACAATCAGATTCCACCCGGCGGCGCCGACGTGGTCCACTATCGCCTGCAAGTCCCAGCCGATGCAGTGGGTGAACTGTCGTTCGAAGTTGCCCTGCGTTATCGGAAGTTCGACACGGAATACATGCGTTTTGTTACGGGCAACGCAGATTACGTCAACGAATTGCCCATCATGACCATGGCCACTGACTCGGTAACCTTCCCAATCGCACCGGCCAAATCGGTTACGGCAGACGATTCACCGATCCCACTATGGCAACGTTGGAACGATTACGGGATTGGACTATTACTCAAAGGTAAGGGCGCAGAACGGCGACAGGCTCTTGCAGCCTTTGAGGAGGTGGAGAGATTGGGACGTCCCGAGGGTCCCGTGAATCAGGCACGAGTTTATTTGAATGAAGGCTTGATTCAGACCGATGCGCCTGAGGCACTGGCACGAGCCCGTGAGTTGGGTGCGCATACTTGGTGGCTCCTATGGTTTGGCGGATTGGTAGCCGAGAAGAACGGTGACTACGAATTGGCCATCACTCAGTACCGCGATTTGGTCCGGGGTGGGTTCGAAGAGGCCGTTGGCAGAGGGTTCAACTTCGGAAATCACACTGTGGTGCGTAACACCTTGGCCAATGCTTTGATGCAATACGCGTTGGCCAAGTCTGGTGAGACACAGGCAGCGCTATTTGACGAAGCCAAGTCCAATTACGAAAAGTCACTCGCTATTGACCCTGAGAATCTGGCCGCCCATTGGGGACTGAAACAGCTCTACGGATTAATGGGTAACGAGGCTGAATCGGCCAAACACGGGGCACTGCACGCCAAATACAAGCCGGACGATAATGCCCGTGATCGTGCCGTGGCTGCCGCACGTCGCAAGTACCCGGCCGCCAATCATGCGGCCGAAGACGTGGTGATTTACGATCTCACGCCTAAGTCGGACCAGGCGTCTTTGGGAGGCATGAAATGACCGGACACCCACGGGACCACGAGGTGGATGAACTCGAAGCCGAGGAGCGGGACGATACAGTCATAGGCGTTGTCTTCTGGCGATCGCTTATGGTCATGATCGTAGTGGCCGTGGCGGTTGGAAGCTGGATATACCTCCAACGCAAGGAGAAGACTGAAGCAGAAGTGGTGGAACGAGGTGAAACGCCACTGCCAGCAAAACTGGAACAGGGCGAACCTCCGCCCCATTTACGCTTCACTGATGTCACCGATACCTCAGGCATTGATTTTGTTCATGTCAACGGGGCCAATGGTGAGAAGCTCTTGCCGGAAACCATGGGAAGCGGACTGGCCTGTTTTGACTACGATGGCGATGGAGATCAAGATCTGTACTTCGCCAACGCCACACACTGGCCATGGTCCCCTGATCGCAATACCACTAAGGGTGCACTATACGTCAATCGAGGCGATGGGACTTTTGAAAACGCCACTGAGCGGGCGGGCTTGATTCATAGTGGATACGAAACCGGTGTCGCGGTTGGCGACATCGACCAGGACGGCGACATCGATCTATTCATTGCGTCACTAGGATCGAATAAACTTTTTCGTAACGACAACGGCCGGTTCGTAGATGTCACCAAGCCAGCAGGCGTGGCCGGAGAAAGCGATCGATGGAGTACCAGTGCGGGTTTTGCAGATCTGGATAACGATGGTGATCTCGATTTGTTTGTGTGTAACTACGTGGCATGGACCAAGGAAATTGATCTGGACTTAAACTTCAGCATCAATGGCACCGATCGCGCATATGGTCCACCCACCAATTACCGAGGCACCTTCTCCTATCTCTACGAAAATCTGGGCAACGGCACGTTTCGCGACGTCTCCCAGACCTGGGGCGTGCAAGTGACGAACCCGGCAACAGGCGAACCGTTAGGCAAGGCATTGGCAGTGGCATTTGCCGATGCCGACCGAGATGGGCGCATGGATATCTTCGTAGCCAACGATACGGTCCAAAATTTTGCATTTCGAAATATGGGCGGACGATTCGAGGAAGTTGGGAGTCAGTCTGGATTAGCATTTGATCAAATGGGTAGTTCAACCGGCGCTATGGGCATGGATATCGGCGATTTCCGCAATCGCGGTGATTTGGCCGTCAGCGTCGCCAATTTCGCCAATGAGAGCACGTCTTTCTATGTCCAGCAAAGCACTAATCCCTGGCTCTTTAATGACATCTCAAATGCCACCGGTATCGGTTCTCCCAGTCGCTTGAAACTGAGCTTTGGACTGTTTTTCTTTGATGTCGATTTGGATGGTCGCCTCGACCTGTTTCAGTCAAACGGTCATTTGGAAACCGAGATCAACGAAATTCAACCCAGCCAACACTATCGCCAACCCGCACAACTGTTTTGGAACCGGCTCTTTGACGGACAAACCGAGTTTGTGGAAATCGCTTCTGAGGCTTTGGGGGATTTGTCAAAACCCATAGTGGGACGTGGATCAGCATATGCTGATTTCGACGGCGATGGTGATTTGGATGTGGTAATGACACAGTCCGGAGGCCCACCACTATTCCTGCGCAATGACCTGGATAACGGTCACCACTGGTTGCGGGTCAAGTTAAAAGGCACCACCGACAATCGGTTTGGAATCGGAGCCTGGATTGAGTTGAAGGCGGGCGAAGAAACCCAACGACGTCAAGTGATGCCAACACGCAGCTATTTGTCACAAGTGGAGCTTCCGGTAACTTTCGGCCTTGGCAGCACTGGCACCGTCGATTCCTTAGTCGTTCAATGGCCCAACGGCACGCGTCAGGAAGTCGCCGTGGATGGCGTGGACACCACGATCGAGGTCACACAAGAATCTCGCTGAAGACGTCAAGCGAGGACGTTCACTTCAATCTCCCTTACGGAGGTAAAGGGGTCGGAACCCGTTGCTGCGCACACGCCTAAACCAGTCCACGAATCCATGGCACACCAACACCGCAGGGTTGTGGCTATTGAATCCGGTGGTCACCCCGTATTCCGGCTGTTCAACTTCTTCCCGGTAGGTATGAAAGAGACGGTCCCAAACCATGAAGAATCCGCCGTGATTCCGATCGATGTAGGGGTCATTTCTAGCGTGGTGCACGCGATGGGCAGAAGGCGTATTCATCACACCTTCCAGAAACCCCAATTTGGGTATCAACTCCGTGTGCAACCACAATTGGTACAAAAGATTCAGCCCCAAACAAGCTGCCAACCACGTAGGCGGAAAGATCATCGCCAAAGGTGCAAAATAAGGGACTGTGACAAGTGGTGAAAACCAATTTAGGCGCAAACTGGCCGACATATTCATGTAGGTACTGGAGTGATGCACCATGTGAAACGACCAGAGAAAGGGTACCTCATGAGACCATCGGTGGTACCAATAATAGGCAAAATCCACCACTAGGAAGCACAAGGCAAAGGCAACTCCAGAAAACCTCAACTCGAACCACGCATGCGAATGCACCCAAACCATGACATCCGCCTGCAGGCTAAAGAAGAACGACTTTGAAACCAACATCCCAGCCAATACTCCAAAATTTGCTAAGGTCTCACGGCGATCATAGACCTTTTTCCTTTTGATCCCGGCAATCAGCCTTTCGGCAATCATCAAACTCAAGGCAAACAAGAATATCCAAAGACGAAGTAGATTGGCATCCATCGCGAACCTCCCGATGGAGCCAAGATCAACTCCTTTTGTGACCGATTTATGATGGACACGTGAATCCCTAATTCAGTGCTTGATTCCTCATTTGGGGACCAATCTACGATGAATTGCCCGGCAAACGCTTGGCATTGGACTTGCCTCATGAAAGGCACCACACACCAAGGAGGTTAGTATGATGTGGATGAAAATGGCGGCCCTTTCAGTTTGTGCAGCAGCATGGGTTCTGGGCGGCGGTACCCAACAAGAGGTACACGTGATCAAAAAGGCCGATCGTCAAACGGCTGTATTTGTGACATCAGATGATTCCGACACGGAAATGATGGTCAATATCGATGGTTTGAAAGACAAATTTGACCTCAGCTCCATGGAAGAAGGCGATGTCAACACCTACACGCTGAGTAATGGAGAAACGATCGAGATTAGTAAAGTAAACGGAGCGTTTCAGCTGGTTCACAACGGTGAGACCATCGAAATACACAATGACCACGGCTTATCCAAAAACATGTTTGTGATGGGTGGCTTCAACCATGGCAGTGCAATTCGTATTTCTGGATTGAGCGACCTGGATCAAGCACAGAAGGATGCCATCATCGACGCCATTCGCGCTCAAGGCATCGATAAAGAAGTTGTGTTTGAACAATCCGGTTCGTTTGTTTGGATTGAAGACGATTCCGGCGACGCAACAGGCGTCAATGTCATCAAAGTCCATTGAAGGGATGGGGCCTAACTTCGGGCCCTAACTTCATACACAATGACCCGATAGCCCAATTCGAGTAACACATGATGCCACAGTCTTTGACCCGGGCGAATTTGGTCCCCGGGTCCTTTTACTTCGACCATCACGGGAACATCTTGTCTGATCACAAGATCAGGAAAGCCCGCACGAAGAGAATCGTATTCCTCCAGAAACATCTCAACGAGATCTGCCAATCGATGGCTGTGGGAACCAAACCAAATCTTGAAGTCATTACATGTCAAGTCTGGCCTTGGTCTGAACAGGTGATCCAACGCACATGTATGCTGCCATTGTCGGCAAAATGCCTGCCAGCGAATCTCAGGCGTGGCCTTGAGAAACGAGTGTTTCCAGCGCTGCCAGGTTACGGCTCGACGGCGACAAAAACCAGGTTCACCTAGGTCCTGAGGACCCAGCTGGAACGGATGAAAAAAGGCACCCTCACTGGCGCAATACACAACATCCCAAGCCACTAGTCCAACCAAAGTGTGGATATAACTGTTTTCTGCAAAAACGCCACCGTAACCCCGTTCCAGGTAGCGGTGCTGGATCAGCTGTTCCACAGTCACCGCTTGTCCTTGATGTGCGTACAAGGCTTTTGTTCCCAAACGCGATTCAAGTCTATCGGCCCAACACTTTTTAACGGGTGCTTTTCGCATGACAGCATGCGGGTTGGGGTTCAGACCCAAGCGCTTTTCGACTTGAAATTGCCTAAGCCCCATTCTCAGTCGATCTTTCAAAGACCAATGATCAGAACGGCAGGATCGCATGACGTCGAACAATTCGCGAAATCTTCGTCGTTTGATTTCCAAAATCGCCAAACGTTCCAGCGCCTCGGGATGACAGGTGATTTCCACGAAACGGCGACAAATGGTAATGGCTTCGTCTTCCTGACCGTTCCGTTCCAATGACTTTGCTAAATCCATCAGCTTCCGGGCAATCCATATCACATGCCTACCGGGAATGCTTGCGTCGCGATAAGCACTTTCAATCTCCACATCATGCGTGTTCATGAGCCGCCATTTCAGGTACAACTCCAAATGCTCTCGAGAGGCAAAAGCGGATGCATCACCCACCGAGTATCGGGGATATTTCAAGTAACCCAACGCGACTTTTGCAAATTCAGAAACATCCCGGCTCAAGCTGCCGAAATAGAGACATACCAGTCGGTCAAACAGTTCCGTGCCTTCAAGCACGACCCACGCTGTATTGACCGATTCCAATACAGCAGGGAGTCCAAGTGCCGATGCGCAGTCGTCTCGAGAAGCGCCGGGCAATGCCAATGCCTTACGTAGGTGAGCAAGGGGCAGATGACGAACCATATCTTTGTAATGACGAGATTCAGGCTGGAAATGAACCAGTCCAGCGACAGATAGCGTGGCCAACGCTGCTTGGAAACGAGGCACGATGCCTTCGGCTTTGTGCTGCGGATGACAAAGACCTTTGCGTTGATATAGGCGCACGTAAACCAGTTTGGCATCATCATCCATGTCACGAAACGCCACATAGATACGCCGCTCCGCTTCGGACCACCATGACGCCGTTGTTGACCAAACCGTGTCCAGCACGTGCTCGAAATTGATCAATGCATAGGGCCTCATAGGCCCTATCGCATCACGTGCTTGCGACAGCCATTGTCTATGACAGCCCTAAAGTACCGAAAACGAACAGGACTGAACCGCCGCAACGCCCATCTCTGTGTTGAAGATTTGAAGATCCAATCGATAGTCACCCGATGGTACCTGGCTTAGATCAACCCGCGCCGAAAAACGAATGCAGTCAGTACCGAATGTGTCGGCAGCGGTTATGAAGCCGTCCACAAATGACGACGATTCGCCCGTGAGATTGAAACGAACGTTGTAATTTGAGGGGTCACCCTTGATGCCCGTCACGTGAAAAAGCAAATCCATGGGTTGTGCCGATATTTTGCTGCTGACCGCAGGGCTCATGAGCACGCCCTGCATGACCAGCGGGTCCAATTCCCTGCGCGGCTTTTGGGGTGCGGCTTCTGGCATGAACTTCTTCTTTGATTGCGATTGTTCGGGCACGTGATTGAGAGGGATCGTCGCAAAATCGTGCACCGTCGAGAAAACAATGGGGCTAATGGTCAATTGAGATCCCGCCGGAAGCACTTCCGCTTCCAATTCCTGCAATACAACTTCACCGGTATCCAGATTGCGCAGAAAGTACTTCAGACTGTGAGGAGGCACATCGGAAATCATCACATTGTAAAGCAACAGTTTCTCCAGATCTTTAGGCGGGGTCACCGTTTGCTGTAACAGATCATGAGGTCGATGTTGCCCATCAAATACCGCCAATCCCAGTTCGTAACCGCGCTTGGGGTTGGTATTCTTGGGAAGCGTCAGGTACATCGGTATCACATATTGGTCTTCGTGCCGAAACACATGATGACCAAAGTCCGAGTCCAAATCGTTACGCGTGGTGTCGGAATATAGCAGTGCCACCTCAAAAGACAATTGGCGATCTTCCTCATCCCATTTTCTGAACGGCTGTGGATTGGAAACATGCTCACCGTAGACCAATTTCCACCCCTTTTGAGGATCCACCAACTCCAAGTCAATGGAGCTGTTCTTATCTTTGGGGTCAACGGTATAGCCCAATGTGTAGTAATGCCTCGAACGCGCTGCCAAACGATCGACCTCACCCGCCATATCCTGGTAACCCAGATAGCGTGTGAAGAATCCTCCCGTGGCCTCACCCACTAGTCGAGGACCCGTTTCAACTTGTGAATGTGTCTCAAAAAAACTGTTTTGCGCACCCGTAGTGGCGAACAAGCGACGAATGCGGGTGCGATGTTCGCGACTGACGTATCGTTCCAATAGGTTGGCGATGCGTAAAGAGTCACTAAAGTTGACGCCAGCTGCATACGTTTCACGCACCCCAACCTCCTCCGGTGGCGTATGCAAAAACGAATACAGAGTTACATTGGCGGCATTCATAGCTCGAACCGCGTCGTCCATGTCCCGCGCCGTGGTTACATGCTGACCACCGCTGGATTGTATGTAAGAACCACCTGTAAATAGATAGATTGCACGGCTCCCTGGAGACTCTCCGAGAATACGACTTAGGATGGCTAACGATTGGCGAAATGATCGGGCATGGATCAATTTTTGTCGCTCCTTCTCGTCGACTTCCTGAATCACTTGGTCGGCGGCGTTTTGCAGCAGCTGCGCTTCGCCCGGGCCACCAGTACTCGTATTCACCTGACCTTCAAAGAGTTCGTACTGGGTAAAAATGCGCGATTGGTGGTGGCGCAGTTTGAGTTGAAAATAGCCGGTGTACTTTGCGTTTCCAACTGCGGTCTGAATTGCGGCCTTGTCGGATGTGAATTCAGACAAATGGATGAGTTGCTCTTCCATTTGAACCACTTTGACGAGGTCATTGTCATCCACATGATGTTCCACGAATTGCTGAACCGCATCGATCATGGGCTCAAAGGCTTCCTGGACCATATTGCTGGAATCAATCATGATCACCATTGATCTTCCAAAATGCGGGACAGCTTTGTCGTCCGTCGAGTAGAACTGAAGGACATGACGTACATCGTCCATGTCGACTTCCTCAAATGTTGACAAGTCGCGATGGGACTTGCCCTCGCGGATCAGGAAATCATCTTTGCTCAATCCCTTAATGGGTTCACCGTCTTTGTCCACGACATGGACACGAACCTGACGTAAAACCACTTGAATCTCTTCTTGAACCTGCCCGACCGCAGACAGACAACACAACAAAAACACCGATCGAATCATTCATACCTCAATGCGTGGACGGTTTGGACGCAGCCATTTGTGGATTATACGAAGGAACTCAGGGTGTAGGTTTCCCCTTCCCTTCACGAGCCTCACGCACTGTGACCGATAACAGGTTTTCTAGTGAATCCACTTGTTGCTCTACCAAATCTACGAATTCAATACCGCAGCCGGTTATTTCGCCCAGTGGATAGGTATGGGCTATTCGACCCTTGGGGATCATGATCTCATAAGTCTTCAATGTGAATCGGATATCCGAAATTGGATCGTGGCGCTTGAACTGAGACACATCGGGAACGGCGATAAACATCCCACCGGCTGAAAGGCGCACAATCATCTGCTCGTTAACCTGCTCACCATTCCAGTGAAAGGAACAGGTGAATGATTCGTCATCGCCAAATACATAGCGTTTGAATTTACGACGCTCGTCTCCCATGCACTCCTACAATCGACCGTTTGAAGGGAATACTTTAGTCTTGAATCAACCCGAGCCGATCCAACCGGTAGTTTCCAGTGAGAATACGGTCTATCCAGTAGCTGTTCTTAAGATACCAATCCACAGTTTTTGCAATGCCAGATTGGAACGACTCCCGCGGGACCCAGCCGAGCTCATTCTTGATTTTAGTGATGTCCATGGCGTATCGACGATCGTGTCCCGGACGATCTTTCACAAACGTAATCAAAGCTTCGTGTTTGGTTTCCCCACCTTGGCGCTGATCCATCAAGCCACAAATGGTCTTGACCACATCAAGGTTGGTCAATTCACTTTCGCCGCCAATGTTGTACGTTTCGCCCAGTCTTCCACGGCTTAGCACCTGCAGAATAGCCTCACAATGATCCGTCACATACAGCCAGTCACGAACATTGGCACCGTCGCCGTACACGGGAATCGGTTGTCGGTTCAGAGCCTTCAAAATAACGACAGGTATCAGTTTCTCCGGGAATTGAAACGGTCCGTAGTTGTTGGAACAATTCGTGGTTACTACCGGCAGTCCATAGGTATGGTGGTAAGCCCGAACCAGATGATCCGAAGCCGCTTTGGACGCAGAGTAGGGTGAGTTAGGCGCATAAGGTGTGGTTTCCATGAAAGCACCTGTTGATCCCAATGACCCGTATACCTCGTCGGTTGAAACGTGCAAAAACCGAAAACTCTCAGGCTGACCTTGAGCCTTGAAGTATTTCAACGCAGCTTCCAACAGTTGAAAAGTCCCAACAATATTGGTCTCAACAAATGCAGCCGGTCCGTCTATGGATCTGTCCACATGACTTTCGGCCGCAAAATGAACCACCGCATGTACCTGCTCGTCCTCCATAAGCTGAAGGATCGAAGCTTGGTCACAGATATCCATGTGAACGAAACGGTGTTCTGGGTGCTGCGCTACCGCAGTCAGATTGTCGCGATTACCGGCGTAGGTGAGTTTGTCCACATTGATCACACGATGCCCCTGTGCCAATGCGACATGCACAAAATTCGATCCGATAAAACCGGCGCCGCCGGTCACGAGCATACAACCCATGATTGCTCCTTAGGGGTCAGGATTCTAGTAGACTTATGTCGCCCTTGCCAGCACGCAGTATTTCCACCTGGTCGTCTACAATGGAAACCACGGTGGAAACTTCGGGATAAATGAATTCGCCGTCAATGGCCATGTCAACTTGCATATGAGCTAAGCGATCCTTGATTTCACGCATATCCATGCAAGGCTGGTCATCATCTGCGGTTTGACAGGTTGTCGAGATAATGGGATGACCCAATTGGCGAACCACTTCAAGTATGACAGGATGATCAGGCACGCGAATACCCACTTGACGCCGTTTGTTCTGTAGGAGTTTGGGTACCAAGCGAGAGGCAGGCAAGACAAAAGTGTAAGGACCAGGTAGTAGCCGTCGCATCAATTTGTAGGCTTTGTTGGATACCAAGGCGTAATCAGCAATGTTCTTCAAATCATTGCAGATGAAGCTCATAGGCTTGGCCGCGTCCATACGTTTGATGCGATAGATCTGGTCCATCGATTTCTTGTGATGAATACTGCAGCCCAGGCCATAGCAAGTATCCGTAGGATAAGCCAAAATGCCGCCCTGGTTCAGGTACGCCACAACCTGATCCAATAACCGCTGCTGCGGCGTAATTGGGTGAATATTCACAACTTGCATAACCGCGTTACTATAACGGACACCGGTCCGATTACGCCATCAGAAATAGCCGCTTCGGATTGGGCATCTTGCCGTGACCAGCTTGAAAATGGGGAGAATGACGGGGCTCGAACCCGCGACCGCCGGAGCCACAATCCGGTGCTCTACCAACTGAGCTACATCCTCCACTGCCGGCAGGAAGAATACTCAAATTGAAGGTCAATTGCAAGGGCACTATTCACGTACTGGAATGACGATGACTTGATCAATGTCGATGGTATTGTCGTCAATCCCGTTGAATTCCATGAGTTCCTCTACATCCCATTCAAACAACTTCGCGATGCTGTACAGTGTATCTCCTGGCTTGACGAGGTACTCGTGGACCGGCTTTGTACGTACCGGTCGCTGGGCCAGGTAGTCGTTGCCAATTAGAGCCGCGGCTTTTATTTTGGGAACAAAAGCCTGCGTTTCTTCGCGCAAGAAATCCCTCACTTGATGCCATTGACTGCCATGTAAGGCCATGGCCCGCCGCAGATCGCCTTCTCCCAGGTTATACGCCGCAAGCGCAAGGTCCCAAGAACCGAATTTCTCAAACAAATAGGACAAGTATTTGGCGCAGGCATCGGCTGCGCGAAAGGGATTGTTGCGCTCGTCTCGGTGACCGTCAACGACCAAGCCAAATGCAACCGCCGTTTCCGTTTTGAATTGGAACATGCCTTGGGCACCCGAGGGATTCGAATCTGAAGGTTTAAAGCCGCTTTCAACCAGAGCCACCCACACGAGGTTTTCGGGAACACCATGATCCTTAAAAATGCGTTTAAAACGCGGCACGTAGAACTCGCTTCGTTTGAGCGCCCGCTGTGTGGGCTCAGCGCGCGTTTCCAGCAAATAGGCTCGCCACGTCTGGACAACTTCGGAGTGAGGTTCCAGGTTGAATTGGCAGAAGATCAAAAGCACGATCCACATCGGATCGAGCTTATCATGCTTTGCGACTTGCCAGTCGGATTCCTTCCCCTTCATCCACACCCTGAAGCACCCACCAGCCTGCAACCAGCAGCAGGATGACCGACGCCACGCCTGCTCTTTGCGTGTCAAAGATACCCGTAAACAATCCGAACATGGTCGGTCCCAAAAAAGCCGTAGCTTTGCCCGAGAATGCAAAGAAACCGAAGAACTCATTCTCCTTGTCGTCTGGCACCATACGCCCCATCAAAGACCGGCTGGCAGACTGGTTCGGTCCAGAGAATATGCCCACCAAAATGCCACCGATCCAAAAGACGGTTGCGTTGGGCGCGGTCACGGCAATGATGGTGGCAACCAAGAGTCCCACCAGGCTAATTTGAATGGTCATCTTCCCTCCCAGAACATCATCCATGAAACCCATGGCAAATGCTCCAGCACCCGCAGCGATATTCAAAACAATGCCAAACACCAGGATCTCTTTGATCTCAAAACCGAAGGTACCCGTTGCATAGATACCGCCAAAGGCAAATACCGTAATCAAACCATCGTTATATAACAACCTTGCGATCAGGAACCGCATGATTTGCCGGTACTGCCGCAAATCACGAAATGTCTGTACGAGTTGGGACATGGAGTCCTTCACGATAGAGGAAGATTCCCTGGGTTGGGGTTTTTCCTCAGGAACCCAGAGAAAGATGGGTATGCTGAACACCGCGAACCAGACCGCTGTCAATAGGCAGGTAGCACGTACGCTCTGCTCGGTTGAGAAGCCAAACCATGGCTGTTCAGGTTGTATGAATCCCACCAAAGCCACAACCAGGGCAAGTAAGCCGCCCACGTACCCAAGTCCCCATCCAATCCCAGAAATACGACCCACTTTCTCTGCGGGAGCAATATCAGGCAGAAACGCGTTGTAAAACACCATGCCCATCTCAAAGGCGATGTTTCCCACCACAAAAAGCGTCAAGGCACCCATAATCTGACCTGGCAGCACAAAGAACAGCCCGGCCGTGGCAAGTACACAAATCAAAGTCGTGGATAGCAAAAGACGTTTTCTTAATCCGCCCAAGTCTGCCAGTGCGCCCATAAAGGGTGACAATGCCGCCACAACAATGGCCGTGATCGTGACACCGCGAGACCAATAGATGGTTCCGGTGTTCGAATCAGGCGCAATCTCAGCGGTAAAGTAGGACGCGTAGATAAAGGTAACGATCAAAGTTGTAAACGGTGAATTGGCGAAGTCATAAAGGCACCAACTCCACACGGCCTTGCGATTAGTTTGCACTGCTTCCTCGCTTTCCAACATCTTTTGGCATGAGTTTCTGCTAAAATACTGACGTGGCTCAAGAACGACGTCAATACGCAAGAATCGATGAACGGCACTTGGTGGCCTACATCGCGTTATCTAATGCGAAAGAAACCCTTGATGAAGGGGTAGCCCTCACTTCGGATTTTTCGCAGCACGGGCTCCAATTGCGCCTGCCTCGCCTGGCTCGCGTCGGTGACCAGATGGAACTCACCTTCAACATCAAACAGGAGCTTTTTCCTGTCATCGGCGAGATCGTCTGGGTGAAGCCTTGTGACCTCGGGTGCGATGTGGGCGTCCGTATCGTTCGAGTGGCCAATGAGTTTGAATCTCGGGTCCTCGAAATGCTGCAGGGCTCTGAATCCTAGACAAGCAATGACAACGCCTGGGTTGTGGTTCCATCTGCAATGAACTCTGTTTCCGGGAACACGCGCAGTAACAACGAGCGTATGCGCTGATTCTCTGCCAGGAACAGCGAACGAAACTTCTCAATGCCTCGTTCTTTTGCGGCTTTCCCCACATGATGGAGCAATAGCTTACCCAAGCCTTTTCCCTGCCAGGCGTCCAGCACGGTCACCGCAGGCTCCGCAATTTGAGCATCGTCAACGTCACGTACGAATCGCGCGACGCCCAGCCCTTTCCCTTCACTCCCATCGGGATTGAGCAAACCGGCACCAATTGCATAGTGATTGATCTCGTCCATTTCTGTCAAAAACACCAGTTCGGAGTCGCTGAGCCCATGTTTGGGCGTGAAAAAACGTTCATATCGCGACAAAAACGACAGTTCCCTCATTCCGTCGGCAAGGTTTTGTTTGTCGGTCGGATACAACGTCCGCAAAAGGATGGGCGTGCCATCGGTTAGGGCCATACGTTCCAAGTAATCATGAGCATATTTCATGACGTAGTCGCTTCGTGCTGTTTCAGGCTGCGAATCATCGCTTGACGGGCAAATCGTAACGGCTCAAGCGTTCGATCGACTTGTAATAGGCCTTGAACCAGGCCGACCAAATGGCGAGCAGCAGCAAAACACGTGGTTAGCCCACGGGAACCATGACCTGCAGAGACATAAAGATTGGGCCAATAGTCCACTTGGTCCCGGTTAAAACGTGCGACTGCCCGTTCACCACCGGCCAACCACGTTTCCATTCTAGGTACCATACCTACGATGGGTAGACGATCAGGAGTGGTATGGCGAAAGGCAACTCTTCCTTGGTCACAATCAATCGAGGGTGCCCCAAATGGCGCAGCCCATGTCCCGATTTGTCGCAACAACTCTCGATTTCGTTCCGGACGCAGCTCTTCGTCCTCGATGTCCCGATCAAACGTGGCACCGGCCACATGGAATCCGCAATGAGCGGGTGTCACGTAGCCATCTGCACAAATAGCCGCCTTTAGGGCCTTTGTCTTTGGGGTCGCCCGCACATAAGCAATCTGACCGCGAACACGACTCTGGGGCAACCAGTTAAGCTGATCCAACTGGGCACATTCATAAGATGCGGCAACAAAAACATTCATGGCGGTGATGGGAGTATCCGTCGTTTCCAACCGCCAACTGCCATCTAATCGCTCGATTTTGTTGACCCTCAGATCACATTCACGCCTGATCCGATGATGGTTGGCCAGGGCATCACAGAGCGAGGCTACCTGAACACAACGACCATTCGGGAACCAGAAGCCTCCTTCTGACAGCGCAATTCCGGTATGTTCCGACAAGTCTTGGGCTCCAAGCCACAAGCCCATTTCAGTGCATTCAACGGCCACTCGCGTTAGCCGGCGATTGGTGGGTAATTGAGCCACCCCCCGAGAAAGCGCGAAGCCATGCTGATCGGCTAATTCGTCCAAGATCTGGCAACTGATTTCAAAACCCTTCCCATAGACGCTACTAGCTCCGGAGTCTCGATCTGACAAATAGGGCATCAAGATCCCTTGGGGGTTTCCAGAGGCAGCTTGACCCACCCCTCCCCGTTGCTCGATGAGTAATACATCGGCCCCTGCCTCAGCCAGGGCATAGGCTATGGAACAACCAGCCAACCCACCCCCGACGACCACGTTCACGGTAAGAGTTGACCTTCCATTTTTTGCTCCGATGCGCGCACTAACTGGGCGTACTTGCCATTTTTCGCCATTAACACTTGGTGGTTGCCATCTTCTTGAATGCGTCCATCTTCCAGCACCAGGATCCGATCTGCGGATTGAATGGTCGATAATCGATGAGCCACAACAATCACAGTCTTGTGCTTGAAGATTTCGGCCACCGCCTCCTGAATCCAAGCTTCCGTAAGCGAATCCACACTCGCAGTAGCTTCATCCATTAACAGAATGGGCGTTTCATGAGCCAGCGCCCGAGCAAACACGATCAACTGAAGCTGACCGATGGACATGTTTCCGCCGTTCTCTTTCAGAACATGGTCCAACCCGCCATCGATCTGGTTGAGCATATGTTCTGCTTTCACCAACCTGATCGCCTTCATAATCACATCATCGTCGATTTCAGGATTGAACATACGGATGTTGTCTCGAATGCTGCCCGGAAAGACTTCGAAATCCTGGTGCACAACGGCCACCGAGGAACGAATGGCGTGATGACTCAAGTCGGCTAATTCAAACGAACCCAATTGGATCTGGCCCGAATAACCATCATAAGTGCGCGTCAGCAACTTACCTATGGTGGATTTGCCACTGCCCGTCCGTCCAACCAAGGCCAAGACCTGCCCGGGCTTAACCGAAAACGTAATATCCCGAAGCACATAGGGATTTTCAGGAGCGTACTTAAAGGAAACATCCTTAAAGGTCACAGTGGCGGCATCCACTTTGGAGAGCTTACCCTCCGACACCCTTTCTTCTTCACGAAGCAATTCGAAGATTCGCTGAAGCGCGGCAAGCGCCTGCTGAATGACGGTGAATTTGCTGCTCAGGTCGCGAATGGGCACATATATTCGATCCACCAAATTGATGTACACGATGGCCACACTCAATTCGATAGGGCCCATAAACTCGCTGGTGCTCCAAAGCAATACCAGCGCTACCGAATAAGCGGATACCGCGTCAATGACCGCATAAAGAGAGGCATCGTAAACGTTGCTCCAGATACATGCCTGGCGGTATTCGCGGTTTACATTCTGAAAACGTCTGCCAGTTGTCTGCTGCTGGCCGAACATTTGCACCACTTCAACACCATTGATGCCTTCGGCCATGACTCCGTTTGCTTTGGCCAACGCGACTCGAATTTCGAGATATTTTTCTCGAATTCTATGTCCGCACCAACGCACCGTAAACACGACAAATGGAACCGTGATCAACATGACTGGAGCCAACCGGAGTTCCAACCGCAGCATGACAAACAACACACCGATAATGGTCAAGATATCAACCGCAATTGTTGCAATTCCGGCTCGAAGAGTTTCCCCCAACGATTCGGTGTCGTTGATGGTGCGTGTCATCAATCGGCCAATGGGTTCACGGTCAAAATAGGCTTGCCTCAGTCGAATCACATGGTGGAAGACCGTCTCACGCAAACGATTGATCGTCTTCAGAAAGGCGATGCTCAGAATATAGTTGAATCCGCTACGTGTAAGATATTCCAAGACGACGAACGCCAGGAAAATACCCGCATAAAACAATAGACCTTCGGCATTCTTGGCACCAATTTCATCCAATGCATCCTTCAAAATGAAGGGTCTGCCAAGATCAAACACGAGCGTAAATGCCATTAATAGAAATGAGGCGTAATAGCTTCGCCGATCAGGAACACAATGTCGCCAAAAGCCCTTCAGTAGTTGATTTGTTCCTTGAACACGACTCATGCTGAATCCTGCTGAGCCTTTGCGATGGATTGGTAGTAGCCAGGTAATGCCATGAGTTCCTCATGGGTACCCATGGCTTCCGTTTTACCCTGATTCAATACCAGAATCTGGTCCGCCCATTTGACCGCAGAAACACGGTGTGAAGCGATGACGACACAGCGGTTCTTGGCAAACGACTTAAGGTTGGCAATGATCCGTTGCTCGGTTTCGTGATCCACGGCGGAAAGCACATCGTCCAACACATACACATCGGCATTCTTAAGTAGGGCACGGGTTAACGATATCCGTTGGCGTTGGCCCCCTGACAGCATGATGCCTTTCTCACCTACCTGGGTGTCCAGCCCTTCCGGAAACACATCCGGATCGAGATCAAAACCGCAGAGATCCAGAGTTTGGATGAGTTGTTCATCATGATCCTTGCTGTCAAGTTCGGCGCCAAGTGCAACCAACAAGTTCTCACGCAAAGTCGCCGAAAACAAAAAGGCCTTTTGGGGTGCAAAAGAAAACATGCTGCGGTATTCATTGAGACGAAAATCACGCGCGTCGTGATCGCCCACAAAAACGCTGCCCCGATCGGGATCATTCAAACGAAGAATCGTCTCGATGAGGGTGGTCTTTCCGGAACCCACGGCGCCCACGATGCCCATCACCTTGCCTGGTTCAAGTGAAAATTGAATGCCATCCAAGACCTTTTCAGAATCGCTGTATTGCCACTGTAAATGATTGACGACCAACGGCAGCGATGGTTGGTCTTGGGGCGAGGTAATGGATTCCGGCTCGATTTCGGCCAGGAGAATTTCGTCCAATCGTTCCATGGCAGGTACGGCTCGGTTGAAAACGTTTAGCATCCAGCCCAAGCTCAGCAACGGGGGCATCACCATGGCGATATATCCCATAAAGGCCGTGATTTCACCCATGGTCACCTGACCATCGATCGCCCGACTACCGGCTAACCACAACACCAAAAAAGCCGCCAGGTTACCTACCACCTGCACCAAAGGCATGATGAAGGCACGCACCTTTGTCAGAGTCATATTCGTGTGGAGGTAGTTTTGGTTTGATTCGAGAAACGCACGCTCAAAGGCAGGCTCGGCACAGTAGCTCTGAACGGCCGAAACACCTTTATACGAAGCCAGGCAAAGCGACGATAGTTGTCCCAACTGCGTGTTGGCGACGCGCCAGAACCCAAACATATACTGAATGCTGCTTTGAATAATGACAAAAGCGATCAACATGGGAATCGCCAATGTGACTGTCATGCGCACGTCCATGCGCAACATGGCACCAATCCCCAAGGCGAAAGCTGTGCCCACATTGGCAACCTGTAAGAATGCATATCCGTAGGCAGCCCTCACATAGCCGATATCATTGGAACATCGACTTACCAAATCGCCCGTCTCGTGGTTGCGATAAAACACACGGGTCAAATAGAGTAGACGACTGAAATAATCATTGCGGACACGGTACTCAATCAGTCGTCCGGGCGTGAACACAAGTAAACGCGATGTGATCCGAATCAGGATCATGCCTGTTGCAAGAAGAGCAATGCGCACCAGACTCGTCCATATGATCTCAGAAGTGGGACCCTGAAGTTCGAACGCATCTATGGCGTTTCGGGTAACTTCAATAATCGCCACAGCAAGAAACTGCGTGACTGCCACCAACGCAAATCCCCCGATGTACCACCACGCATAGGGCTTTACGTAACGTTTAGAGAAAGAATAGAACCGGCGCACAACCACCTCGTTCGGTCAAAACCGAGTGCTATCATAGCCCATTTATGCATCCCTGGCAGTCTGCCTTCCTTGACCAGCAATTCGAGCCAACGCTATACTTCATCGCCATTTGCGCCCTGTTCCGGGGCATTTCACGAGGAAATATTCCATGACCGTACGCGTTCGAATCGCTCCCTCTCCCACCGGCTCACCTCATGTGGGAACCGCATATATTGCTCTGTTCAATTATTGCTTTGCCAAGTCTCAAGGTGGCTCGTTTATCGTACGCATTGAAGACACGGATCAAGAGCGATCTGACCCCAAATACGAGCAGATGATCATGGACGCTCTGCGCTGGACCGGACTCAGCTGGGACGAAGGGCCAGATATTGGAGGCCCCCATGGTCCGTATCGACAAAGCGAACGCACGTCCATTTATAGGCAGCATGCCGAGACGCTGTTGGCCAAAGGTCACGCATACCACTGTTTTTGCACACCTGACACGTTGCAAGCCATCCGTGCGGTGCGGTTTTCTCAGGGCCTATCCACCGGTTATGATGGCCGATGCGCGCGTTTGACCGCAGAAGAGGTATTGCGCCGCCTGCGCGAGGGTGAGGATCACATCATACGCATGCTCGTTCCCGAACAAGGCGCCTGCGTGATCCATGATCCGCTTCGCGGAGAAGTGACCTTCGACTACAGCGTCATTGACCATCAGGTCCTGCTCAAATCCGATGGATTTCCCACATATCACTTAGCCAACGTGGTGGATGATCACTTGATGGGTATTACCCACGTCATTCGCGGCGAGGAGTGGTTGCCCAGCCTGCCCAAACACCTGCTGCTCTATCAATATTTTGAATGGGACGCGCCCGTGGTCTACCATCTACCGCTCCTGCGCAACGAAGACAAATCGAAACTCTCAAAACGAAAGAACCCAACTTCTATCCTCTATTATCGCGATTTGGGCATTATTCCCGAGGCACTGCTTAACTTTTTGGGGTTGATGGCGTATTCGATGCCCGGCGAACGCGAAGTGTTTCAACTAGAAGAGATGGTCGCAGGCTTTGACATCAAGCGAATGAGTTTATCGGGACCCGTTTTTGATCTGCAAAAGTTAAGTTGGGTCAACCAACAACACCTTGCGCAGTTGACGGCTGATGAACTCATGAAGCGATTGATTGATTGGAAGCTGAATCCCGAATACATGGCGCAACTAATGCCAATGGTGGCCAAGCGCATGCACCGCCTGGGTGACTTCATGGAATTGTGCGACTTTGTGTTTTATTCAGATGTCAAGGTGGAGGCTGAGGATATGGTCCCCAAGAACAGGGATCAGGACGGTACTCGGGATATGCTGCAGATGTTCGTTTGGGAATTAGAGAAGGTGATCGACTTCCATGAAGAAGCCATTGAGCAAGCCTTCAAAACGGTGGCCCAAATCGAGAACTGGAGTCTGCGCGAGATCACACAGGCTGTGCGTATCGCCGTCACAGGAAAGGTGGTGGCTCCGCCCCTGTTCGGCGTGATGGCAGTCATCGGTTCAGATGTCTGTCGCAACCGTTTGATGCATGCCATTCAGCTACTGGCACCGCTTGGTAAAAAGAAACTGGCCAAGTTGCAGGAGCACTACGAGAAAAACCGCATCAGTTAGGAGCCCTTATGGATCAGCTACTCAGTGTCGCACGCGAATTCATCGTTTGGCTTGAGGCCTACGAGCGACCCTTCGTGAACGACGAACATCTGGACATTGAGCTCATAAGACATCGGGCTAGGTCACTTGGGCTGTGGGCACCTCACTTGCCGAAAGACCATGGCGGCTTGGGTTTGTCTTTGACTGACTTTGCTCAATTGAGTGAGATTTTGGGTCGAAGTCCTCTGGGTCATCTGGCATGTAATTGCCAAGCCCCCGATATCGGTAACATGGAGTTATTGCTCGAGTACGGCTCGGAGTCGCAACAAAGACAGTTTTTTGAACCGCTCGCCTCAGGTCAGGTCCGTAGCTGTTTTGCAATGACTGAACCGCATCAGCCCGGTTCCAACCCAACCATGCTGGCGGGAAAAGCCGAAAAAGATGGTTCCGACTATGTCATCAACGCCCATAAATGGTTTGCTTCAAGTGCCGACGGATCCGCATTTGCCATTGTGATGGCGAAAACCAATCCCGAAGCTAAACCTTATCAGCAATACAGTCAGATTCTTGTACCCACAGATACACCTGGTTTCGAACGGGTGCGCAACATTCCCGTCATGGGTCATGTGGGCTCAGGCTATTTCAGTCATGCCGAAGTTCGTTTTACCGACTGTCGGGTACCCCAATCACATTTGATTGGCGAAGAAGGCAGTGGTTTTGCCCTCGCCCAACAAAGATTGGGTCCCGGAAGGATCCATCATTGCATGCGTTGGATAGGCATCGCTCAGCGCGCTTTGGACATTTCCTGCACCTATGCTCAATCGCGCGCCATTACTCCGGACGAAGTCCTGGCCGACCGCCAAGTGGTTCGACATGCATTAGCCCGCTCTCACGCCGAAATACAGGCAAGCCGACTGATGGTTTTGGATGCGGCCGGTCAGGTAGACAGGCTGGGTACTCGAGGCGCACGAGTGGCGATATCGACCATCAAGTTCTTTGTAGCGGGTATGCTCCAACGCGTACTGGACCGTGCCATACAGATTCACGGTGCACTTGGACTCACCGACGAGACGTTGCTCTCTTACTGGTATCGACATGAACGCGCCGCGCGTATTTACGATGGGCCTGACGAAGTTCATATGGATGTCGTGGCTCGGGACCTGCTCAAGAAATCCTAGGTACGTTTCCAATACCAGGGTTCGTTATTGCGCAGGTATCGTCCATTCTCGAACCCTAAAAAAAAGAACGGAACGAGCGGGTGATTGACTTCCTGTAGACTGTCATCCAATTCCAAATTGGATTGCGCCGCATAGGTCGTCGCTTTCGAGTCATCCACCAGAATGTGATACCAAGGCTGCATCCTGTCGGGATGGGTTAGATTGGCTTGGTACCATTCATCATCAGCCATGCAGTTGGGGTCCACATCCACGATCACACCGCGGTATTCATAGCGGTTGTGTCGCACCAAACTTCCTGGCTTGAAAAAAGGCTCTTGAGCAGGGTCCACCACCCGAATCGGATAGTTTTGCGGTTCGGTATGTTCCAATAACATCTCAACCAACTGCACCTTTTCCAGATTGCCACGACGGTCATATGCGTTATTCAGATTGCGCAGCACACGCTTCGCGATATCCATCAAGGTAGGTGGATTTCGCAACAGCGCCACAAAATCCACGGCTGGTGTGAAAAACTGCTGTGCCAACTCTCCCGGTGTTAGCATCCTGCCTTCGTTGTAGCAATCAAATATGATGGTGGATCCGCCAATCGCGGACTTAGCCAGGAAATGACCCGGTAGATTGACCCCGTCAATTTTCAGGCCTAATCGACGCGAGACCAAAATGAAGAGGCTTGTCAAGCTTATGGGTATGCCCTTTTTCTCGTTGATCACGTAACACAAGTTGGAATTGAGTGGGTTGTCATAATCGTCCCGTGCACCGCGATACCCCTTATGCAAAAACAAGAAACGGGAAAGTTCTATCGGATCTGGGACGGCGGAGACTCGGCGATACTCTTGAGCAATTTCGTCCAATTGACGCCCGATAGGCTGGTAAGGGTACTCATCCACCTGCATATTACTGATGAAATCGAGCACCATTTCCAGCCGATGCATCCCCCCACCTGCGCTGAGAATACGCCTCCATGATTGACTGAGGCTTTCACTCAAATACTCGTGTTGGATGAGATGCAATTGGTATTGTTGCTCTGGTGAGAGGTCCAGTCCCAACTGGGACAGAATCTCTTCAAGAAACGGACAGTATTCCCTTAGGCTGGAGCGGATATGCATGCGTACATCCTCCGACTCCGCTTCCAAGAGGGGAATCATGTACTTAATTTCGCGGGGATCGCGCACCCTGTGCCCTTTCCTGTCCTAGTTCTCACCCCATAAATTGGTGTTTGGATGATGCAAAGTCAAACGCTATGTCGAGGTTCTATTCAAATTTTTTGACGGTCCATGGCGCGGACCGCTAATTCGCCGCAGGCGTGAATCACGTGAATCAATTGGCCGAAGCGCGGGTCCGACGTGTGACCGGCTTTGAACCGCGCATAGATTTGCTGTGCAATCACCGCCACTTTAAACAGTCCGTAGGCCAGATAAAAAACTGGATTCTTGACTTCACGTCCGCTCTCCAATTGGTAGGCATCCACCAATTCACGGCGAGTCATATTTCCCTGCACCCATGTCAAGCCGTAGTGTTTCAATGCGGGCGGGTCATGTTCCTCGGCCCAATAACCCAGGCTGGTACCCAAATCCATCAGGGGGCAGCCAATCGTTGCCATTTCCCAATCCAGCACGGCCCGTACCTCACTCAGGTCAGTAGGACTAAGCACCAGATTGTCATATTTGAAATCATTGTGGATCAGCGAAATGCTGGACTCGTTCGGCGGATCCTCGGCAAGCCACTCAATCACAGTATCTAGCGTCCTAATCTCATCGGTTTGTGCTTTGCGGTAGCGTTTCGTCCATCCATCGATCTGCCGCTTTACGTATCCTTGTGGGTGGGACTGGGCCATCAACGCTGTTTGACTCATATCCAACTTGTGGAGGTCGCTTAAAGTGGCCACAAATGACCGGCTGAGTGGATCAAAAGGAACCGTAACGCCATTGGGAACACGATTGCGAAGAATGACGCCTTTCACCCGCTCCATCACGTAAAACGGAGCGCCAAGAACCTGTTCATCCTCACAGTAGACCAGGGGTGCTGGTACCTTCGCGCCTAACTGGTGTAAATCATTGATGACGCGGTACTCCCGCCCCATGTCGTGAGCAGACTTGATATTGGCCCCAAATGGAGGCCGGCGGAGCACATACTCCCCTTCGTCGCATATCAACAAATAGGTCAGATTTGAGAATCCGCTGGGAAACTGTTTCACCGAGACCAAGTTGCAATAGGGACGCAGAAAAAAGCCTAGCTTCTGAGTGTCTAGGGATTCGCCCGGTCTAAAGTCTGATGCGCGATCGGTGATATCAGTAATAAGATTCTCCTTCTGCTGCATTGCAACGGATTAGCCAAGCAACTGCGACCGCCTGCATGGCAAAGGTCAACCCCAAGACACAGGCCCATTGAACCCATGCAGGGCGTTTCGCGACCTGTGGCACACGCAACAGTGCGATCATCATCCAGGCAGCCCCGGATACTGCGACGGCCACTCTATTTACATCGACGAAGAAGATACAGATAGCCCAAATAAGCACCCAAACCGAGGCAAGTGCCCACGATGCGCCTGTAATATTCACTCTTAACAAATGGCAAGCAGCCAAGCCCGCCGCGATGCTCGCCAGAATCCCGAAATATTGACCGGCTAAGACACTGCCATCCAGTGTGGGTACCAGAGAAGCACCCAAACAATTCAGCATAACCGCACAAAGTCCAAGTAGCAGATGGTCCTTTGCGCTGCGCTCCGACCAGACGCCAAAGGCAATCAAGAAGCCAGACACCGCAATCAAACCGACAAATCCCCACATCGAGTAATGCTGCTGAAGTGGATCCAAGACCAGCCAGCCACAAACTGCACCCATAAGCGGCCAAGAAACCCAAGACCATTTGAGAAAACGGGTCACATAACCCAAGACCCAGGCGATCAGGGCTATCCAATTAAGCCATTGCGTGGCCGTTTCGGGGGGAAACTTGAATTTGCCACCGACCACGCTGCCAGCGATCAAAAAAGCGATACCCACACCTAAGCCGGACCACCATGCGGCGGTCCGGTATTTGGGGAACAAGCGAGGGACCACAGCGGCCGCGATGCATACGATGCAAAACGGTAGTAGTCCCGCCTGTAAGATCTGTTTGAGGATCAAGGCCGTTACTGCTTGACCGTCTCCAACGAAACGATGATTTTCACTTCATCACTCACACCCTCAAGCAGGAAAGACATATCGAAGTCGCTTCGCTTGATAGTGGCTGTTCCATGAAAACCACGTCGGAACCCGCCCCAGGGGTCATTCCCACTGCCTACTTCTTCAATCTCAAAGGTGGCTGGCTTGGTCACACCATGTAAGGTCATATCACCGTTAATGGTGTAACCACCCTTGTCATTCTTGGTGGCAGACTTGGCTTTGAAAGAGATATCCGGGAACTGCATCACATCGAAAAAATCCACGCTTTTGATGTGTTTGTCACGCTTGGCGTGTTGTGTGGTCACACTATTGGCATTGATCTTTACCTGCATGTCGGACAACTGTCCCGTTTCGGCGTCATACTGAAACGCGCCTTCAAACTCGGTAAACTGCCCATATGCATACGAGACATTAAGATGCTTGACCGAAAACAGAATCATGGAATGAACGGGGTCCACCTTGTAAGACTCGCCAGCCAAAATCGAAAACGAAGCGATGGCGATCATGAGGGAAACGAATAAACGCATAGTGAAGTCCTTTCTTGAGGGTGGCCGGTGCCACTGTCGAATTCGGCATTGTAGCAAACTTTTTTTGTCACTTGATGATTCTCGCTTGACAACCTACCTATTGGTAGATTAGTTTGTACGTCAAGGAGTGCGCATGACGCTCGCCGTAGATACCCGTGAACAAATATTGGAAACCGCCCGCGATCTGTTGCAGCGGTTGACCTATCACGCCTTCAGCTATAGCGACATCTCAGCTGAGGTCGGTATACGCAAAGCCAGCATTCACTACCATTTCCCTACCAAGGAAGACCTGGGTGTGGCCATTGTGGATGTGTACCTGGACGAATTCTTCACGTGGCGGGCCAATCTGGAGGCCAACAGAATATCGCCTCTGGCTAAACTGCAAGCGTATTTCGAGATGTTTGGCTGTATTGCCACCGACAAAATCTGTCCGTTGGGTACGCTTTCGGCCTCAGTTGCCGGATTACCCGAACGCCTTCAGGAGAAACTGAGAGAGTTGATTTACACCCATCGAGCCTGGCTACGCGAAACGCTCAAGCTGGGTCAGGAGTGTGGCGAAATCATCTCGGACCAACCCCACGTCGAACTTTCGGCGCTGGTGGGCTCATCGTTATTGGGCGCGCTTCAAATTGCTCGAGCCACTGGCACCCGCGAAATTTACGACGCAGTCGTCAACCAACTTAACCGGACCCTCAAGGCATAGTCCCCCAATGTTTTGCTCGGCCCACCTACCTACTAATCGGTCATATACCTACCTTCTGGTAGATCAGTAAAAGGAGCCTTTATGTTACTCGCCGTTCTTTTCTTTCATTTCGCTGAACCCATTCAGCCCATCATCGATCAGCCAGCCACACAGCAAATGGAGATGTTGGATTTAGCCAAAACCGCCATGGCGGAGAAGCGTTGGGCCGACGCCCACGAATTGCTCAACAAAGCCAAGAAGCTAGACAAGAAGAACCCCGAAGTCTACCTGCTGCTGGGCGACCTTCAGGCAGCTCTCAACAAGCCCTCCATGGCCAAGTCCTACTACAAGAAGGCAGAAAAACTGGGCGTGAACATCGACGCCTACCTCGCCAAACTGTAATCCCCTTTTTAATTAACACCTCGGCGCGTTCGCTATATCATAGGCATGGTGATGTCTGTGAGCGAACGCGCCTTTTCTTTTGAACCTGCCCTCATCCAAGATTTGATTGGGGCCAAACGCATCCTGTTCATAACTGGAGCCGGCATTTCAGCCGAGTCGGGTCTACCCACTTATCGAGGTGTCGGCGGACTTTATGAAGATGTCGACACCCCTGACGACTTGCCCATTGAGACGATCTTGTCAGGACCCATGTTTCAACGCCGGCCCGATCTGACTTGGCGCTACATGCTGCAACTCGAGGAAGCCTGCCGCGGTGCAAGCTATAACCGTGCACACGAAGCCATTGCCAGGTTTCAAGAACACTTTGAGGTGGTGGTTCTAACCCAAAACGTAGATGGCTTTCACGGCGACGCCGGCTCACAAAATGTGATCGAAATCCATGGCAATCTAAGGCGGATTCAGTGCATTCGATGTTCTTTTTGTGAGCAGGTCCCCAACTACGCGCATCTACAAGGCCCTACCCCACGATGTCAGGTCTGTGGAGATGTATTGCGACCTGCGGTCGTACTGTTCGGTGAAATGCTGCCCCCTGATGCGGTGGACCGAATGGTCACCGAATTGGAACGCGGGTTTGATCTCATCTTCAGCGTGGGAACGTCAGCGCTGTTTCCCTACATTGCGGAACCTGTTTGGTTAGCCGCAGAACACGGAATCCCCACAGTGGAGATCAATCCGGTCGCCACGGATTTATCGTCGGCGGTTCGATACCGCATATCCGCACAGGCTGGTGATGCCTTGCAACGCTTGTGGCGCGCATGGCAATCTCAGGCAAGCTGAGGGCTCATCAAAATAAACACGAGGCGAGGCACTGGGTAACCCAATGCCCCGTTCAGTGATTAGTTCTTTTCGAATAAATAGACGAAGCGGCTGGTTTTTCGCCGAATAGACGCGTCAAAAACAGACACACTGCCATCATCACTCGCACTTTTAAGTACATCGCTGGATTTGACGAACTTGAAGCCAAACCCTTCAATTGCCTTCTTGGCGAATGAAGGTTCAATGCGGTGTAGTTCTTGCGCCGATGCGCTTCCCGTTCCCGCAGCGGCTGCATGGTCCACAATACACAGTTTGCCTCCTGGCTTGAGTGCCTTGTGTAGCTGACCCATGAAGTCCTCGGCGTCTATGGACCAGCCTTCATCTTTGTAATAGATGTCGTGAAACCCCAGAATGAAAAACACAGCGTCGTATTGGTTCTCGCCCAATTCCAAGGCATCGGTTTCACGAGTTACCACAGTCACGTTCTTGAGTCGTTCACCCATCTTCCTTTGGTCCAATTCCTTTTGCACGAATGGCAAATAGGCTTTGTTGTTCTGACTGAGAACATGTCCCTTTTCTCCCACCACAGCGGACAGCAACTCGGTGTAATAACCACCACCAGCCAAGATATCGGCAACCACCATACCGGGCTCTATCCCAAAGAAGGCCAGAATCTCGCCCGGCTTGCTTGTCTTGTCTCGCTCTAAGTCCGACTCCAGACGACCAGGCGATTTGAGTGCCTGTTCAATAACGGCATTGCCCGCAAACATCCACAAACTTGAAAACAACAACAGTGCTATACGCATCGACGCCTCCCTTTATGTGAGAAAACAATTTTCTCTACGACATGCACATGAATTCGTTGCAACGATTACAGTTTGGTAACATGCGTATTGAGGTGAAGATGAACCAGGAACCCACATGCCGATGCGGTTTTGACCGCCACCATCCATGGGTGGTGGAAAAACCCCGCTACAGTCCATCAAAGTGGTTGGCCGTGTTGACGGGAATCAGTGTCATTCCCAAAACCGTCGTGGTCGCCTGTGATCAATGTGGCTTTGTGTTTGAGGAAAGCGACGACCTCGAACGCCGTAAACGTATGATTTGATGCGGTTGCAAAAAACCAAGTCCCAAAGTAGGCTTGAGTCCAATCCATACCGCACAGGGACCTTTGAATGAGCTACAAATCCATCCCCCATCTATTTTTTGAGGCATGCGAGCGATACCAAAAGACGGAAGCAGTCTTGGTTAAGACCGACGGACACTACAGTCCGTATTCACACCGCTTCTTTGCCCAAAGAGTCAAAACATTCGGCAGAGGTCTCATGGCCATGGGTCTCAAGCCCAAGCAGCATTTTGCCATCCTCTCCGAGACGCGCTTCGATTGGGCCGTTGCCGATTTGGGAATCCTGTCGGCGGGTGGTGTTTCGGTCCCGATCTACGACACACTCACACCTAAGGAAATCCGTTACATCCTGCACGACAGCGAGTCGGTGGGCGTCATCGTGTCCAATATGGACCAGTTTGAAAAAGTGCAGTCCATCAAAGCGGATTTGCCACAGTTGATTCACGTCATCGTGATGGATCCCGCGGAATCGCTTGGGGACGCAAAGTCCATGAAAGCGGTCGAAATCCTTGGCAGCGATACGGACAATGAGGCGGCCCTTGAGGCACGCATCGAAGCCATTGATCGGCAACAATTGATGACCCTGATCTACACCAGCGGAACAACTGGTGATCCTAAAGGCGTCATGCTTTCCCATCATAATCTGCTGTCGAACATCGAAGGGGTGATCGACGCCGTTCCCTACACGGAAGCGGATATTCACCTTGCCCACCTACCCTTGAGCCACGTTCTGGAACGCATGTCCGGTTTCTACTTGATGATATGCGCTGGAGTCACGATTGCCTATGCCGAGAGCATGGCCACTATTCGCGACAATTTGCTTGAAGTACGTCCCACAGTCATGGTTTCGGTGCCAAGACTATTTGAAAAGATCTATGCCGGCATACACGATGCCGTTAAGTCAGGTAGCTTCATCAAACGGACCATGTTCAAATGGGCCACCTCCGTTGCCCGCGACGCCGTTCCCTATTTCGTGGCCGGAAAACCACTTCCCGGACTCTTGGCCACCAAATACAAAATGGCGGACAAGGCCGTATTCGCCAAGGTGCGAGACCGAACAGGCGGAAGGCTGCGCTACCTGATTTCCGGTGGCGCACCACTCTCCAAAGAAATTGGCGAGTTCTTCCTGGGTATCGGCATCAAGATCCTTGAGGGATATGGACTCACAGAGACGTCACCGGTGTTGTGCGTCAACAGACCCGACAAAAACAAACCAGGTACCGTCGGACCCGCAATTCCCAATGTAGAGATCAAATTCGCGGATGATGGTGAGATCCTGGCCAAGGGACCCAATGTCATGATGGGCTATTACAACAATCCCAAAGCGACTGCAGAAAGTATTGTGGACGGCTGGTTTCACACCGGGGACATCGGCGTCATGGACGATGATGGCTTTGTCCGCATCACCGATCGCAAGAAGGAAATCATCGTCACGTCGGGTGGCAAAAACATAGCCCCCCAACCCATCGAGAACGCCCTCAAACTGAGCCCCCTCATCGAGAATGCCATCCTTATCGGCGATCGCCGTAACTATGTGACGGCGCTCATTGTCCCACCTTGGGAAACCGTGGCCCAATGGGCCCCTCAACACCAGTGGCCAACGGACCCATTAACATTGTGCGCTCATGCTGGCTTCCGCAAAGCCATCACCGACGAAATTGCGTTTCGACTCAAGGATTTCGCCCGCTACGAGAAGGTCAAAAAATTTGAAATCCTCCCGGATCCACTCTCGGTAATTAATGGCGAACTCACCCCAAGCCTGAAAATCCGCCGCAAGATCATCAACCAACGTTATGCCCAAACCATCGAACAGCTCTACGCAGAAAGTGAGTGATTCAGCAAACCAGTGATCAGCCACCTGGACCACTTGGTACTCACCGTTTCAGATATTGAGGCATCTGTCCATTTCTACACGCGCGTTTTGAAAATGACTCCCATTACCTTTGGTCATGGGCGCAAGGCGTTGGTATTCGGCCGTCAGAAAATCAACCTGCAGTTGCTTGGTCAGGAATCACGTAACCGAGCCCAGGTAGGATCAGGCGACTTGTGTCTGATCACAAATTGGTCCATGGATCGTGTGATCCAACACCTCACGGAACAAGACGTCGACATATTAGAGGGCCCCTGCACGCGTTCGGGTGCCCAGGGTCCCATCCAATCCGTTTATTTTTGCGATCCCGATCGGAATCTCATCGAAATCAGCAGCTACGAAACCTGAATCTGAGATTTCCATGCATCTGAACTAATACAACAGTTCGTGCCAGCGTTCGCCAGCAATCAATTCATTGCGCCTCCGAGTCCATTTCTTCTCGCCGCCTGCGATATGAACCATTGCCTTTTCAAGGGTAGGCACCATGGTTTCCAGACCCGCAATGTAGACAAATGTGTTCGGGGCACAAAGCAACTGCCATACCTCTTCCGAGTTGGCTTCCAGCGCCTTGTCAATGTCCACAGGATCGTTGAGGTGAGGTCTAGGGCTGACCGCATGAAAGGCACGGAATGTCTCCTCGTCATAGTAGTTGGTTAGGTCGTTGTTGCGGTCGTTTTGATAGAGCAGTTCGAGACCACTACGCGCGCCGTAAAACAAGCGGACCTGACCCGTCCAGCCGCCGACATCCTTGTAAATGCGTTTGATGAATGCCCTAAATGGCGCAATGCCCGTCCCTACGCCAATCATGATTAGGTTACTTGACTCATCCTCGGGGATCGGAAACGGCATCGGATATGGTCCCGTTAGAGTGACAGGATCGCCCACGTGACGATTACATAGAAAATGCGAGGCGATACCCGGATACCGTTCCCCGTTGACGGGGTCCACATAATCACAGCGACGAACGCAGAGATCCATGTGAATATGGCCATGAGACTCCGTACATTCGGCGATCGTATACAAACGCATGTGGTTTGGATTGCCGAATTGGTGGGGTCCCTCAATCAACACACCCACGGTTTGACCGGCTGCACAGCTAAACGGGGTGCGTTCCACCTTCAAGGTCAATTGATGTACGTCCTCGGGTGACTGCGTAGGTGTGAGCCTCACATTCATGGTGACCGTAGCCCGAATGGGATCGCTGATATCGTAATCTCGTTGAAGTTTCACCTGCGCCTCCTTCATGTCTCAAGCATCGCATTAAGCTGCTTAATGTGACTCTGTTCTTCTTCGATGATGGCTTCCATCATGTGTTGGTCGTTGGTGTTGATGAGGCGACTGAGTCCCTCGTAATATTCAATGGATGCGCGTTCTCGAAGAACCGCGAAATCTATGGCCTGCTTCAGGGTATTGATCTCTGCGATATCAGCCAACACTGCCTTTCTGTCAAATACGTTCGACTGAGTCAGTGCGCGTAAATGGGCGAAATAGGATTCGTTAAAGAACTCTGCCGGCTGATAGCGATCCAGTCGCTTGGCCATCCGTCCAAAGAAGCCGCCATGTTCGCGTTCCTGGCGGGAGAGGTCTTCGAAAAACGCCGCGATTTTGCCCTTGAATTTGCCTGCAAGTGCACGATAGAACTGCTCTCCGTCATCCTCGATTTGGATCGCAAACTGAATAAACTCCTCGGCTGCGTAGCTACTCATGGTTCCTCCTCGGCTGCTCGATCACATCCGTCACAGTGCTTGATGCAGCCACAATGTTCGGTTGGGTTCTTCAATTGCAAGAATCCCCAAAGCGCGACGATCAGGCAGACAAAGCCCAAAGCCAAAATGGTTTTCACGATCCACCTCCCATACCGGCAAAACCCATAAACGCCGTCGACAGAATGCCGGCCACCACAAGCGCCAAAACCGTCCCTTTAACCGATTTCGGCGTATCTGAAAGGTCCAAGTGTTGACGCATGCTCGCCATTAACACCAATACAAGGAAAAAGCCCACACCTGCACCCAATGCATAGGTGACACATTGCAGGAAGCGGTATTCCCGCGCGGTCTGAAAAAGCGCCACAGCCAAAATGGCACAGTTGGTGGTGATCAAAGGTAAGAAAATACCCAGGCTGCGGAACAAGGCGGGGCTCAATTTCTTGATGGCCATTTCCACCAATTGAACGGTTGACGCGATCACCACAATGAACGAAATCAGACGCAAAAACTCCACCCCTAATCCTGTTAACAGTGCATTTACACCAAAGGCGCAAACTGAGCTGACCAGCATGACAAATATGACCGCTCCACCCATGCGGGCGCTGGTGTTCACCTCGCGCGTCACACCAAGGAACGGACAGATTCCCAGGAAATACGCAAGGATAAAGTTATTGATCAGACATGCGTCTAGAAAAAGTGGGAACAACTGGCTCATGTCGCCCTCCCTTTTCTCAACTCAATCAACCACAACCAGCCGGCCAACGTGAAGAACCCTCCGGGGGGCAATACCATCAAAACCCACGGCTCAAAATGCGGGCCTAAAACGTGCCACCCGAACAAACTTCCTGAGCCAAACAGTTCGCGGACCCCACCCAGGCACAACAACCCAAAGGTAAATCCAAGACCCATACCCAAAGCGTCTTTCATGGCATCGAGCACTCCGTTCTTTGAGGCGAAGGCTTCCGCCCGACCAAGAATGATGCAATTGACCACGATCAACGAAATAAATGCGCCCAGAGCCTTATGCAATTCCACGCTAATAGCCTGTATCACATAATCCACGGCAGTCACAAACGTCGCAATAATCAGAATGAAACTGGCGATGCGCACCTGTTTGGGGATCAAGTGCCGCAGCAGCGACACCAAGGTTGATGACATCACAAGCACGAATAGCGTGGCCAGACCCATCGCCATACTGTTGATCGCTGTGTTGGTGACCGCAAGCACAGGGCACATACCCAAAACTTGCACAAACACCGGATTCTCACGCCAAAGTCCCTTTGAAAAGGTGTCAGCTGTCACGGCGACCTCCTTTTCTTGAGTTGAGGTACCCAAAGGGCCGTGCTATCTGACAATCCCTTCACCACAGCTCGGGAGCTAATGGTTGCCCCGGAAATGGCATCCACTTGCCATTCATGAAGACGTTGGCCCGGCTTTACGAACTCGACCTGATGGACCAGCGCATCGTTTTCAACCGGAACGGCGATGTTGGAAACGTGTTCGAGAAAGATTGCGTCTTTCTCGATCTTGTCGCCCAGGCCCGGGGTCTCTCGACTGGACAAGACTTTCATTCCTGTGACCGATTCACGGTTTGGATCGTAACCGTATATGAACGCGATCACATCTTGGAAACCTCGGGTTTCACAAACCACCGCATACCCCTGCAGCTCGTTACCGGCATTGCGTACCTCAAAAGCTTGAACGCCCTCCCATTCCAGCGGTTCTTGGGTCACCCCGCCAGGCACCACTTGCAACACGGCTTTCTGCAGATAGGCGGCATGGTTAGCGGCAATACGAGGCGCCGTTGTCTGAGCGACCAACGTCAGTATCAAAGCACAGGCCACGCCAAGCCCTGTAAGCACACCTACCAACCGCAATGACGTCATGGTTGGCCCCCAAATGCCTTTGGTTGCGTGAACCGTTCCAGTAAGGGCACGGTGGCGTTGGCGATCAAGATGGCGTACATCACGCCCTCAGGTAATCCGCCCCAAAACCGAATGGCACAGATCAGAAAGCCTATGAGCACCCCAAACAGCCATATAGCACCGGTCGTAACGGGCGACGTCACCATATCGGTGGCCATGAACCAAGCGCCCACCATCAAACCGCCAGATCCCAGCATGAACAGACCGTCTGGATAGTTTGCATTCAATTGGTTCGCCACGCCCGAAATCACGAATACACTCCCCATTACGGCAATTGGAATACGCCAATCCAACATGCGACGCAGGGCCAAATACGCACCACCGGTCAGTACAAGCACCGATGCCGTTTCTCCAATACAGCCCGCAGTCTGGCCCAGGAAGAGGTCACTAATATGGCTAGACATGTGATCAAATTTCAAAAGTCCTAGAGGCGTGGCGCCTGATATGGCGTCTAGCTGGGGACGAGCAAAGGGAATCGTCCAGGACCCAGCCAGAAACGACTGAAACCGGTCACTGAGAAACGGTGGCGTCCAGCGCGTCATCGCCGCGGGAAAGGCGGCTTGAAGGAACGCTCGGCCTACAAGGGCCGGGTTGAACAGATTTTGTCCCAGCCCGCCAAAAGCATGCTTGCCCAATCCAATCGCAACCAACGAACCCAACGCGGCCATCCATAATGGGACCGACGGCGGTAAGGTCATGCCCAGCAACAATCCGGTAATCACCGCAGACCCGTCACTGAGAGAGCCTAGGCGATGGAATCGGGATGTGAACCCGAAATCAGCCAAACAGGCTGCACCCACACACACCACCAATACGCTCAACGCAGATAGACCAAAGCTCCAAATGCCCCACAGGGCAGCCGGCAATAGCGCCCAGCACACATGCCACATGATGTAGGCTGTGGTTCGCTCGGAATTCAGGTGCGGTGCGCCCTTTAATAACAAGGCCTTCATACAGCCACCGGTTGCTTGCGCAAATCTAATTTTGCCTGCCTGAAGTACTGCACCAGAGGTATTTTCGAGGGACACACAAACGCACAGCTGCCGCATTCAAAGCAGTCGCGCAGACGATATTGCACGCAGCCGTCCAAATCACCACCTCGGGCGCTACGCATGATGGCGGCAGGGTTCAACGACATAGGACAGGCCTGGACGCAATAACCGCATCGAATGCAGGGACCTGACTCATGGTCTTGAGCGGTCTTGAACGCCAACACGCCGCTGGTCCCCTTCGTGATGGGTAGCTGCAGGTCGGCCACAGAAACGCCCATCATGGGTCCACCTAAAATGACTCGTTGACAGTCAGGCACCACGCCAGCAGATTGCAATAGAAACCCAACGGGTGTGCCAATTGGAACCAGGTAGTTGCCCGGTTTTTCCACGGCATCTCCCGCCACGGTGACGATCCGTTCAACCAGTCCCAAGCCTTTGGGGACCAATCGGGCAATCATCGCGGCAGTCTGAACGTTAGCAACCACCACGCCCACGTCCATAGGTAAGCCACCGGCGGGCACCTCCCGTCTTAACAAGGCGCGAATGAGCATTTTCTCTGCGCCTTGAGGGTACTTCACTTGAACCACGCGAATATCCACACAATTATTGCTGGCCCGTTCCAATGCCTTGACCGCATCCATTTTGTTGGCTTCCACCCCAATCACAACCCGCTCTGCCCCAAGCACCTTTTTCATCAACAGGGAACCCGAAACGATGTCATCAGGCCATTCCAGCATGGCGCGATGGTCAGCTGTCAGATAGGGTTCGCATTCGGCACCGTTAATCATCACGGTGTCCACATTGCGACCATCAGGGACCTTGAGCTTGACGTGGGTCGGAAAAGCCGCACCCCCTAAGCCTACAAGGCCACTTCTTGCTACGGCATCCACCCACTGTCCGGGATCGTTCAGGTCGGGCGGTGCTCGAAAGGGAACATGTTCCTGTCCTGCACCCGGCTCTGAAGCCAACACGATTCCCTGAATCCGTTGCCCTTGAGGGGTCGCCAACCAGCCAATCTTTCGAACCGTACCCGTCACTGGCGCATGGATCGATGCCGAAACGAATGATCGACCCTCCGCGATCAGGCTTCCCCGCTCCAATCGCTGACCTACCTTCACCACACATTGAGCTGGCGCCCCAATGTGTTGACCAAGCGGGATATGCAATTCCGGGGCAAATCCCAGTCGTCTCACAGGCATCTCGGCCGTGGTCTTGAGTTGTGGCGGGTGTACACCCCGTGCGAAGGTCGGGAACAAAGTATCCTCAGTTGTACTTACTGGCTCGCTTGATGAGGCTTTCCAGATCTGACTCCTGTGGATCTGTGGGCAGGCCAGGATGGATCACCTGGGCTGTACACTTTTCGGCAGCCTTTACCAAGTCGCGATAGGGCCCGCCTTTGGCATTTTGCACAAATGCTTTGCCCCCTTCGTTGTAGGCGAAAATTGTGGGGTTGATCTTGATGCATTCGTCACATGAGGTACAGGATTCTGTCTCGATCCAGGCGGCCATATCGCCATAATCGTTGCTGGCTTCGACTGCGCTTGCGGGTTCGCCGCCAACTTGGGGTTGAGCGGCGTCATCACCCAACATGCGCCACAGGCCCGCCGTAAGTTTTTGAAACGTCTCCTCGCGTACACGCCTTTCGACATCCGCCATTTGAACTGGTTTTTCATCGCGTCGCGCCACCGCTCGCAACATGGTCCAGAACCCCTTGCGTTCCTCACACGATCGCACCATCACCTCGGAGACCATAACGCGTTGCAGGTTACCTTGCGGGTCCGTAGCCCATATGTAGGGGTACTTTCCGGAGCGATCATCGCATTCGATGAACTCGTGAAGTGGGACCATCGCATCACTCCATGCATCGCGAGGCGCATAGCGGAAGTGCTTGCGAAAACGTCCTTCGGTGACGGCAAAGTCGGCGAATGTCATGACAATCTCCATTGTCTTTTCGCGACCGTGCTCCATGTATTTCAGTGGGTAGGTAGGCCAATCGCTATCGATATTGGGATTACCATCCAAGTCGAAACAGGCATGGGCTGTGTCACCCTTGTCAGGGTCGTAACTGAATATGGGGTAGGCCCGGGAATGTACCGCCAATCTGGCCTGCCTCGTACCCAAATCGTCACCGATCCCATGTTCCGGCTGACAGGATGTGTAGATGTTGAACAATGCGGGACGATGACTATTCAGGCCCTTGATGAACCCTTCGATCATATGGTTGGCATTGGATATGGTGCTCTGGAGAACGAAAGCCGTTCGGTGCGCCATGGCGATCAGACCAATCTCCTTACGGACCTCTTGTTTGCCCTGAATGGCCTTGCCGTATTGGGCCATGTCAGATACCTGGCCCATAAATCCAGAGGTGCATGCCTGTCCTCCGGTATTGGAGTACACCTGCGTGTCGAGAACGATCACCTTGATCGGTTTACCGGACATCAAGGCACGGCTCAGGTTCTGGAAGCCGATGTCGTACATGGCACCATCGCCGCCCACCACGCAGACGGGCGGACACATTTGCCACTCCTCTTGAGTGAAATGCTGCCAGTTAAACGTCGTAAATTCAGCATCGTGTTGATGAGGATGGTAGCCGCCATTGAGTTCCAGCTTGGCTTTACGCACCCAAGCAAAGCCTTCAGCCATCTTGGCCATGTGCCCTTCAAACACGCCCATAGCCATGGAAGGACTGTCTTGAAACAGATGGTTGGCCCACGGAAAAGGATAGGGATTGAAGGGGTACGTACTTCCCCAAACCGAACTGCAACCTGTTGCATTCAGGATACCCATCGAGCTTCGTCCTCTGCCCGTGGTGCCTTGCGTGTAGGCATGCAGCATCTGCTTGAGTTGAGCAATCATCTGCGTGGTCCGTTTTAGCCATGCGGGGTCGACAGGTTTTGAACCCTTGGCTTGCTGGGTCTTCTCGGCGATTTCCGCAAGGGTCAGATCGTGATCGGATGCACCATCCGCGATCTGACGCATCACGTCGCTGTCGGAAAGGTCCAGAGTTTTCGTGAGCTGCAGTTGAACATGCTGTTCGAGCGACTGAATCAGGTCTCGCAGCTGTTGAACATAGGCCGCCACACGTGGTTGCATGAGGGCTTCTACCGTGCCGACAAACAAGTGGATGGCCGTCTTTTCTGAACAGCCAAGACACGCACCATCACCGCTACTCAAAGCCAGGTAGTTTTGTTTATCCAGCAGGATCGTTTCCAGGGCCCCAATGCCTTGGTCCAGATCATCCACACGAATGTAGTCTTTAGGTGTCGTCGGCAAGTCTAGCCAGAACGACCAATCTCGTTGCAGCTTCGCGACGCTGGTTTCCGACTGAGAAACGGTGCGCAAAGCGTCGTCGTCACACACCTCCACACATTCCATACAGCCCTTACAGGTGTAGGGGTTTACGGTGATGCTCAGCAGACCGCCGGACCCCTTCTGCCGTTTTTCGGGGATGGTGTAGTAGGGGCGCGTGAGGGCAAATTTGAAGCCGTCCAATTCACGATCGATAGCTGCGATGGCTTGTTCCGCACCACCTTCTCGGCGTTCCTGGTTCATGGCTTCCTGGATCAAGCTGTGCACGTCACTCCCATTCTCTGATGTTTGAGCCAATGACTTTAGGCGACGTGCCAACGACATCCCCGTTTTTTGCAGATCGGTTACATCGTCACTTTGTTTCTTGACCCGACCGACGGCCGTCTCGAACACAGCCCCAATCTCAGTCACGAGCCCAGGAATGGCGGTATCTGGACAGGCCGTATAGCATTTACCGCACGCTGTACAGTTCTCCGGGATCCACTCGGGATGCTGAAAACGAATCCCCGTCATATCGCGGAACACGCCCGTGGATGCGGGTATCAGGCTCATACTGACAAATGGATCGGCGAGGTTGTCGTTGCCTTTGCCAGACAGATAAAAGGCACCGGTTCGTTCCCAGAAACTGTGAATATCGGTACTGGGGTCTTTCCCTTCAGGTTGAATGCGGAGCATGACCGGGGCTTTGGCAATAGCCAAGGCAGTTTGACCTTGCTGTTGCGGCTTTTCAGTGATCTCGCGGATCTCATCGTAGCCGCGACGAACAACTCGCATGTTGTCTTCTACGACACGGGCTCCTTTGCTGCCAAATTTGTGCTGCAGCTGATCGCGAATGGATTCAAACAGCTGCGCCTCATCCAAACCCGCGCGTTCTTTTACATCTGAGACGGCAAAGAACGCACCTTGAAAAGCGTTGCCCTGCATACGCAACTGTAAATCTGAATCCGTGGCCTCCTCACGAGCAATCTTGAACGCGTCGATGGCATAAAGCTTGATCTCCAATTCGCGGATGAGGTCCTGATAGACCTTCGGAATCGAGGACCAAACAGCCTCAGGCGTATGCAGATCGCTCTGAATAATGAACACGCCGCCCCGTTTCAAACCAGCCAGCGCATTGGTGTGCTTGAAGACATTGGGATCCGGCGAAAGTACAGCATCCACAAAGAAATACTCGCAATTGATGCGGATAGGTTCCGGCGATGCAGACAGATAATAGGTGGTCGGTTGACCTTTTTTTTCAGACCCATACTTGGGATTCGCCTTGATGTGATAACCCAACATGTCAAACAGCGTCATGGCAAGATTCTTACCCGTCGTAATGGCGCCCCAGCCGCCCACCGAATGAATGCGGACCGTCAAGCTACCTTGGGGCATTAGGTTGGGGTTTTCGGACCCGTGAACAGCCAACTCAGCTACCCGCGGATACGCGTCACGAATGGCTTGCTGATGAATCTCCTGCTTAGGTGTAGCAGAATCCTCACGCAGGAAGTCGATCGACAAATAGAACATCTTCTTGCGTCCACCCTCTGGAAGCATGTTCTCAACAGCACCAATAATGCCTTCCGGTTGCAAATCGCGGCTCCCCATTCCAAAGGAACCGGAAAACAGTGGCGGCATGTCTTTCAGAGACTTAAAAACGGGATACTCGGGGTAAGGCAGATTCTTTCCATCCAACCCGTTCTCCATGCATTTTCCCAGTGATCCGCGAATCTCGCGCATTAGCGGCAAATCTGACGCTAGGGGTTGGTCTAACCGTTCAAGGACCGTCACACCCTTGCGACCTTGCAGGATTCGTCCCACCAAATCGCCGGGGAAGGGGCGGAACATGGTCATGTTCACGACGCCCACCTTAATTTTGCGGGTGGCACGAAGGTAGTCCACCACTTCCTCGGCGCTGGGAATCAAGCTACCCTGGCCCACAATCAAATAGTCGGCGTCCTCGCAACGGTAGGTGCTCACGCGTTCATAAGACCGACCGGTCAGCTCACCGAACTCGTGGAAACAGCGGTCCGTGATCTCGCGGATATGGTCAAAAAAGAAAGGCCTTTGCGCCGCAACACTTTGCATATAGGCGTCTTGGTTCTGAACCACGCCGGCCATTACTGGGTTGTCCACCGTCCAAAGCACGGGAATTCGTCGGCGTTTGGGTCCATAAATCAAGCGCTGGGCGGGCGTTGGGCAGTCGATCATGTCGTCAGGCCGACCCAAATACGCCTCAATCAGCTCACGCTCGGGCAGGAGCATAGATTCGATCAAGTGGGTTGTGAGAAACCCATCCTGAGCCACGATGCCTGGAGTCAATGCCAATTCCGCAATCTTGTGGGCGATGATGTTCAAATCACACGCCTGCTGCGCGTTCTTGGCGAACACCTGAAAGAAACCCGTATCGTCAACACAGTGATAATCATCGTGACCGGCATGCACGTTGAGCGTTGATTTGGTCATGGCGCGAGCACCTATGTTCAGCACATAGGTCAATCGTTTCCCCACCGCCGCATACAGCGATTCGTGCATGTAGGCAATGCCCTGGCCTGACGAAAAATTGGCTGCCCGAAGGCCCGTCATGGCTAGTCCGGCCGTGACCGCGGCAGCTGCGTGTTCACCTTCGGGTTCAATAAAGATCAGAGGACGATTAGATATGTTGATGTGCCCCTTGGCTGCTGCTTCGGCAAAATACTCTCCCATCTGAGTGGAAGGCGTGATGGGATATGCTCCAGCGGCATCGGTCGATTCCCGCTCGCACATGATGACAGCTGTATTACCGTCCATGGCGACACGTGTTCCTGGATATTTGGCTTGAGTTTTCATGGAACATTCCTTTCGTTAGGCAGAGCGTGGGGGCAGTGCTTCTTTTCGTCGCAGTCGTGGTGCTTCAGCACCATATTCGGGACCATTTGTTCCCATCCACAACATGGCACCCGTAGGGCAGCGTTCGGTGGCATTTTTATGGCTGTGCGGCAGCGTCATATCAATGACCGGTAAGGGTCCGTCCATATGGACCAGGTCGGGCGCATCCATGGCACATTTTCCACAGGCGGTACACCCTACTTCGCAAACTTCAAGAACGCGGTCGCCCTCTTCTTGACTCTTACACGCCACCCACAGGCGGCGGGACTCAGTTTGCAGACTAAACAAGTCCTTTGGGCAAATATCCACACAATCACCACAGGCCGTACAACGAGCCTCATGGACAACCGGCAATCTAAAGGGCGACATATGAATCGCATTGAAGTTACAAACCACCTGGCAATCACCCAACCCCAGGCAGCCCCAGCTGCAGGACTTACCAGCACCACCAACCATGGATGCCGCACGACAGCTACTTAGACCTCGATAAAGGGCGTGTTGATAAGCTGCGTTTGTACCTCCCGCGCAGGCGAGTCTTGCCACTTTGCGATGGGCGGTCCCGGCAGCTACTCCCAGATAGGAAGCGATGTTTTGGCGATCCAGATCCGAGGAAACGGTGCATTTGACCGGTTCACTTTTCTGGCTTACCAGTGCTTCGGCAAATGCCCGACATCCCGGAAATCCACAAGCCCCGCAATTGGCTTGGGGCAGCATGCCATCGACCATATCGATACGAGGATCTTCATCCACATAAAACAGGCGTGCCGCGGCGGCTAGCACGGTTCCAAGTGCCAATGTGAGGCCGCCCAGAGCGGCGATGGAAGTAAGTACAGTATCCATATCCGATTATAAGACTCGCTAATCCGACATCACTTACAATTTAAGCGGGAAACCCCACCTAAAGCAAGCTTTTCACGCTAGCAAAAACGCGAGTTGCTCCACGCTTATCAACTTTACTCAGGCGCTTGGCATTGAAAGTGAACCTGCCTTACAGTACCCAACAGCCATCGCCACAAATGGTTCAATAAGGATTAAGGACATAAACTCGACAATGTACACAGCACAGAAGCTCGCTCATGCCTTACAACAGCTCGCGAATACCGCCATCGCGACACATTCACAACGATTTTTCAAAACCGGGCCAGGTGAATACGGTGAAGGTGATTTGTTTCTGGGCATCCGCGTCCCCGTGCTGAGAAAACAGGCCCGGATATTTAAAACGATGCCAGCGAGCGAGGTCGTGCAGGCCCTGCACTCGCCACACCATGAAATAAGGCTGTGTGCGCTGCTTGTGTGGGTCCTACAGTTCCAAAAGGCCAATGACTCTGACAAAAAGATCATATACGACCTTTACATGGCCAACACGAGATATGTGAACAATTGGGATTTGGTCGATACGTCAGCACACCCAATTGTGGGTGGATACCTGCAAGACAAGTCCCGAGACCCACTGGTTCGGTTGGCGCAATCCGATTTGTTGTGGGAGCGGCGAATTGCCATGATCGCTACCTATCACTTTATTAAGCAGTCTGATTTCCAAGACGCCTTACGAGTGGCCGGTATCCTGGTTGCCGACCCCCAAGATCTGATTCAAAAAGCAGTCGGATGGATGCTTCGCGAAGTGGGCAATCGCAATGGGTCCTTAGAGCGAGCTTTTCTCAAAGCGCATTACCGAGATATGGGCCGAACGGCACTCCGCTACGCCATCGAGAAGTTCCCACCCGAAGAACGATTGCGGTGGCAGTCTGGAAAGATCTGATCTACATGTCTAACATGCCATTTAGGTCAACGGATTCGAGACGGCAGACGGACAGAATTGAATCACCAGCCAAATCTAGCTAGCATGTGCCGATGGATCTCCAACCCCTCAATCACATCGAATTGTTACTACCGTTGGGTGAGACCCACATGTCCTCGGTGTATGAGGCTCGCGACAATCAGTTAAACAGAACCGTGGCTGTCAAGTTACTACATACCAAGCGAACGGACTCACGTTCGACTGAGCGCTTCATCCGCGAAGCTCAAATCGCGGCGGGGCTCAGTCACCCCAACATCGTGGGCATACACGCCATAGGTCTTATCGACGATCAGATTGCCATTGTTATGGAGTACTTGGGTGGTGGAACCTTAAATGAACAGAACATGACTACGGAGTCAGCAGTTGCCCTGGCCTTACAAATCACCTCGGCCCTGGACCACGCCCACCTCGCAAATTTGGTCCATCGCGACATCAAGCCACAGAACATCTTGTTCGACAGCCAAGGGACACCAAAGTTGGTCGACTTCGGCATCGCCAAAGCGTTTGGCATGACTCAGTTGACAGCCGATCGGACCTTCCTGGGTACGCCCCAATATGCCAGCCCTGAACAGGCCAAGGGTGAACCACTTGACCATCGATCCGATCTCTACAGCCTGGGGGTTGTGCTGTACGAACTCATTTCTGGACATCCACCCTTTGAAAGCGATGATCCCCTCGCCTTGCTCTATCAACATGTGCACGAAGATCCGCCCGCTCTGAACACCGACCCAGATCTAGCGGACATTGTTGCAACACTACTCCAAAAACAACCCGAAAAACGATTTCAAACAGCGCGTGAGCTTGCTGCGCGACTGAAGGCATGGCCGACAGCTCCTCCCCCTCCACCCATCTACCCCCCCACGCGTAGGACGTTCCCCATCAGAGCTCGAATTCGAGTTGCGTTAATTATTGTGGCGATCTTAATGATTCCGACTTACTTTGTCGTCTCGCAAAGAAAGCCAAAATCGGTGCCTGACACGATCAGCATGGTGCCACGTGATGAACCAGCAGGCATAAAAACGCTCATTCAGGCGATTGAGTTCAGACCAATTCCTGGAGGTGCTTTTACCATGGGCACTCGAGTACACCGCGACCATGACGCACGAGAAACTCATGAAGTGGCACTCAGCCCATTTCGCATGAGTGCTACTGAGATAACGCAAGAGGTCTGGCAAGCTGTGATGCAGAACAATCCATCCTGTCAAAAGGGCCACGCGTTACCGGTTGAAAATGTAAGCTACAAAGAAGTGATGATCTTCATTGAAAAACTAAACGCCATCGGCGTCGGGACTTATCGATTGCCCACCGAGGCTGAGTGGGAATACCGTTGCCGCGCCGGGGATCGGGGATCAGGTGACGTGTTCAGACGAACGAAATCGATCATGACCGAGGCGTGGTTTTCCGACAATGCGGGTCAAAAGAGTCATCCGGTTGGCGAGCTGGCCGCCAATCATTGGGGTCTTTACGACATGCGAGGCAATGTGTGGGAGTGGTGTTCTGACTGGTATGACGCCAATTACTATGAACGCTCTCCGTTTGAAAACCCTCACGGCCCTGACTCAGGATCAGCGCGCGTCGTTCGCGGCGGTGCCTTCAATAGCCCTGAAACCGATTGTCGAGCTACCAACCGATTCAAATGGAATCCCGATGAGTCCAGCTGCCGCATAGGATTTCGATTGGTTCGGGTTGACTAGCGGTCAAGGTGTGCATATCACCAGCTTTACGAGATCCCGGATGTCCAAATTGCCAGCTGGTGCGGCCAGATCGTAATTCGGGGCACTTTGGCGCCAAGACGCCACACCGGTCAGTAGATTCAAGTTGTAATTCAACGGCACGTTGACCAACAGAGGAGGTCCCAACATCGTGCTCATAAGGGCAGGACCATTTCCTGGAGCCACTAATCGAGATGAAACTTGAGTGGCTGCATTCAGCGACAATGTGACGTTGCCTTGAGTGCCTGTAAGTACCAGCGTTGCCAAGTGATATGGCTGGTTGGGTGCATTCATATCAGTGGACCACCCCGCCACATGAACGCTATTGGTGCGTGGTGGTGCCGTAACTACGGTTTTCCATTGGATGGGTGCAGATCCTGGCAAGATGGATGTCAACACCCCGCTCCGGGAAGCATCAATCTTGATCACGTATCCATTAATACCTGCAGCAGCACCACCATCTCCTGAAAGGCCGGAAGGATCCGCATGAATCTCTACCAGACGTCCCAACCCGTTACAGTCTGTCCCTGCGTCTATCAGCGACACAGGTACATTACCCACAACGTTTGACTGCGAAAAGATCGGCAAACACAGGAGAGATATCCAACATAGCTTGAGCACTTAAGGCCTCCAATGCAAAGACCACCCAATTCCCTGGTCATCAGAAGTGGGCTCTTACTTAAGAGACGCGACATTTCGCCATCAAAAGGGACAGGATCTGATTAAATCAATTCGTTTGGCAATTCCCCACCGCGCTGTTTGATCCATTGGATGGCCATTTCTCGGAACAAACGAAGGCTTCTTAATGCTTCGACGCCGGTCATCAACTCAAATTTCTGTTGAGCACCGAGAAACAGGGTGTACTCCAATTCGGCCAAACGTTCTGCATCGTCTCCATTTAAGCCAAATCCACCGTAGAGCAATGCTATATACGACACACGAAGTTTATCGACTCGGTCTATGGCTCGCTTGGCGCGTGGGTCGCGAATAGACCACGCGCGGATGATTTGATCGAGTTTGTGATCAAGGCCTGCCACAACCCGGTCCAATCTCTTCATTCGTGCGAAGGCATCGCGCTCTTCGTCAGCGCGACGAATGGGCATATGTGTCTGGTCTTCTGTCCATTGGTCCAACATCGCACCGATGAACGCATTCATGTCACTGAAATGATGATAGAAAGAACCCCGTGTCTTTCTCATGTCGGCGCACAATCGCTCCAATGTAAGCGCATGTTCGCCCTCCTCGGATAACAGCCCGAGTCCTGCGCGTATCCAGTCGTGTGAACGCACTCGAGTCACAGGCCACGACCGATGGCGATGCTGAGTAGCGCTAATACCAGGCACAAGGGTGAATACAATAAGCGGTTGTATTTGCCATAGGGGACCCGTCGGGTTGAGGGTCTGATCCAGGCTTCGAAAAATCCGAGCACGCCACGCACGGCGAACAGAATACCGATGCCCACCATCATCGTAGGTGCCCATCCCCACAATTCCTTTTGAATCCAAGGCACACTTGCCATGGCCAACAAAGCGAACGCTACGAAAAAGGTGGCAGCAGTTGAGGGAAAACGTGAGCCTGCCGGTTGACCCACCACCAAATCACTTAATGCCGCACGATTCTTGGCGGGCCAAGCTGATCCCAAGGCCCAGGATCCATGGAGCAAAGCCAAGGACACCAGCGTCATGGAAAAGATGAGTGCTGGGCCATGGTCTGTGACCCAATTGGCTTGTGTGGCAACCGCTGTTCCGACCGCGATAGGTCCCAAGAGGTAGAGCTGCGGCATGACCCGCCACGAGCCATATACCCGCACACCGGTCACCATAAACAAAATGGAAAATGGCAGTGCCAGCGCAAAGACCCAGCCCAAAAACCACAACCTCAAAGGATGGCCCATGGATGCAGCGATTAGGGTGGCACACACCAGGGCAAGCACCCAAGTGGTTACGTGCCAGCAAACCCACATGGTCGCGCGACTGAAACGAGCCGCATCACTGTGTTGCACGGGTAAATGAACGCGATGATGTCCCAACACCGTATGAATCCACAGACACACCAATGCCCAAATGGCAGTTACCAGATCCACGAGATACATGACCACCTCCAGTCAAAACACACCATACCATATGGTATGTTATGGCAGCAACCCCCAAATTTGAATCTTGGAAGTTTACTTTTCGTGGGACATAATGGCTCGCTATGAGTCGTTACGAACGTGTCTATTTGATCCTGTGTGCCTTTTTCATCGCCAGTTTGCTCACCGGTAACATGCTGGTGTTCAAGGCATTTGATGTACCCCTACCCTTTGTGGGTTCGGCAACGCTAATTTGCGGAATCATCCCCTACCCGATCACTTTTTTGTGTACCGACCTGATCTCAGAACTCTATGGCAAACGCCGCGCCGATGCCGTGGTCATCGCTGGATTCCTAGTGAGTATTTACATGCTCTTGGTCATTCAAACAGGACGCGCCGTCCCGCTCTCTCATTTTCAAGACCCCATCGTCCAGGAACAATACGACGCTGTATTCGGCCAATCTGTCCGAGCCATCTTCGCCAGCATGGTTGCCTATCTAGTGGCCCAACTGTTGGACGTGCGCATTTACCATTTTTGGAAGCGATGGACCAATGGGAAACACCTGTGGCTGCGCAACAACGGGTCCACGCTCATCAGCCAACTCGTGGATACGATCTTGGTGATTACCATACTCTTTTCCGGTGTCTGGACGACCAAACAGATCATCTCGGTGATCATCGCCAGCTATGTCTTCAAAGCACTGGTTGCTTTGGCTGACACGCCGCTGATGTATTTAGTGCCTACTTGTTCCGAGATATTGAGCAGGAGACCGAAAGACGTTTGAATCGAGGCGTCCTGTGACACGTATCCTGTTTGTGTGTACAGGCAATATTTGTCGTTCACCCACGGCTGAAGGGGTATTTCGAGCCAAGCTTCGAGATTTGAACATGAGTCACTCGCTCGATTCAGCAGCCACGCACAGCTACCACATCGGTGAACATCCAGACCCGCGAGCGTGCAACGTGGCCCGCAAGCGCGGATACCCCATTGATGACCTCATCGTTCGCCAGATTCATCGGGGCGACTTCGACGCGTTCGACTTAATCCTGGCCATGGACAGCGGTCACGAGCGCATACTGCGCAGGCTTGCCGATGATCATCAACAGGACCGCATCCACATGTACCTCTCCAAGACGCCTCATGGAAACATGGATGTACCTGATCCCTATTACGGATCCATTCGCGACTTTGAACACATGCTTGATCTCATCGAGGAAGGTGCCAATTCTTGGTTAGACCACTTAAGTTCACAATAATCTTGGTACTGGCAGTGCCTTTGGTTCTGGCCCAAAACGCGTGGTGGCAGGAAGCTGAAATCGACCAAACACCAATTCGCTATCAGCCAGTTGCTTGGCGTTCCTTTGACGTGTTTTGGCCGGAATTGGACACATTGCTAGACCCTAGCCAACCCTTCGTCATCGCAATTCCCCACCCAGACGGCGGCGAGCGCTTGTTCAAAGTTCGCGAAGTGCCCAACATGGAAGCGGAATTGGCCCAGCAAGTTCCTTTCATCCGCAATTTCCGAGGTTATGACGTGGATGAACCCACCACCGTGGTATGCCTGGACATCTCTCCAAAAGGGCTAAGCGCCATGTGGCGAGGTAACGGTGAAACTGTCATGGTCGAACCCTTCAATGATCCAGGCCGGTTCATGGTCTTTCATCGCCGCGATGTGCCCATTCAACGGTCATTTACGTGCGATGTCACGGATAGCAAAACCAATCGTCCGCAACATAAACGGGGTTTTTCGCCCACGGGTGACCAGCTGTTCACCTTTCGCGTAGCCATCGCTGCCACGGGCGAGTACACCCAGTTCCATGGAAACCTCGGGCCAAGCGACCCAGTTACAGACACCCTCGCGGAGATCAACACAGCGCTCAACCGCGTGAACATGATTTATGAAACGGACGCGGCCATCCGCATGGTGCTGGTGGCAAATAACATCAATATCATCTACACCGACCCCGATACCGATCCCTACACCAACAACAGTGGCGGCGCTATGTTGGGCCAAAACCAAGCCAATCTGGACGCAGTGATTGGCCCTGCCAATTACGACATTGGCCATGTGTTTTCAACGGGTGGCGGAGGCGTCGCGTCGCTTGGCGTAGTCTGCTTCAACGGGTCCAAAGCACGAGGCGTCACTGGACTTGCAAACCCCATTGGTGATCCTTTCTATGTAGACTACGTGGCCCATGAAATGGGACACCAGTGGGATGCCACCCACACATTCAACGGCACCACAGGCGCCTGTTCGGGCAATCGCACATCCAGTTCGGCCTTTGAGCCAGGTAGTGCATCAACGATTATGGGCTATGCGGGAATATGCGGTGCCGAAGATCTACAGTCAAATAGCGATCCCTATTTTCACGCAGGTAGCCTTGACGACATCATCAGTTTCTCTAGGCCTTTGGCATGTGCCGTCACAACCCCCACGGGCAACGACCCACCCAACACTGTGGATGCCGGCATGGACATGACCATTCCCGCCCAAACCCCATTTGCGTTAACGGGCAGCGCTTCAGACCCCAATGGCAACAGTCTGACCTATTGTTTCGAGCAAATGGACTTGGGAGCGGCTTCACCACCCAATACCGACAACGGGAACCGACCCATCTTTCGCAGCTTTAATCCCACAACCTCACCCACGCGATATGTGCCCCGCATGGCCGATATCTTGAGCCAAACGCCAACCATTGGCGAATCCATGGCTACCACGAACCGTGACTTGAATTTTCAGCTTACGATCAGGGACAACGCTGCCGGCGGTGGAGGCGTCAATTTCGACACCATCACACTCACGGTAAACAACGGTGCAGGCCCTTTTCAAGTCACCTCGCAGGCATCGCCGGAAACGCTTATGGGCGGTTCGATGATTACGGTCACTTGGGATGTGGCGAATACCGACACGGCACCCATTTTATGCGGCTTCGTGGATATTGACCTGACCGACGATAACGGAGCCAGTTTCGCGTATAGTATCGCTACGGGTTTGCCTAACAACGGATCGGCCATGGTCATGGTGCCCAATATCGACGCCGCTCAGGCGCGTATTCGCGTGAAGTGTGCGGACAATATTTTCTTCAACTTGAATACGGCCGATTTGACCCTAGAAGAACAAGCCCTGTGCCCCACAGATTTCAGTTTGTGGGCCACAGATACGCCCGTGGGTTATGCCGATCCACTGGTCAACGGCATCGTAGATGTAGCCGATCTGATCTTCTGTTTGTTCCCATGAACAGCCAAACGACGGCGCTTGACGAGGGACGTCTGGGCAGTGGGTGACGACGAAGGGTAAAACAACCACCCCGTCTGGCTGCGCCATCCACCCCTCCGGAGGAGGGGAATAAGACACCCGTCTGGCTGCGCCTTTGTTTTGGGATTATGGTGTTTGCATGTCACTACAGATGGCGAAAAAACACGAAACAGTATCAGGAATGGGACTTCTTCAAAATTCCCCTCCTCTGGAGGGGTGCCGCGCAGCGGCGGGGTGGTCTATCGCTACCCCAGATTTGACTTTATTATCTTGTCAGTCGCACCGCATTACTTGTCATCACAATTTCCCTTCCGGGTAGACGTCGCACGCAGCGCCATGGTCAAGAATCGAAACACCCCCTCCAAATCCCGCAACACTTCTTCCGCATTAATATGCACGACTTCCAATCCTAGATTTGTCAAAAAAACATCTCGTTCTCGGTCGTATTCAATCTTATGGTCGTGGCTCTTCCCGTCAATCTCGATCACCAACGAAGCACTGGCACAGTAAAAGTCCACAATGTAATTGCCGATGATCTTCTGCCGGTCGAAATCTAGCCCATGAAATTGTCTATTCCTAAGTTGTTGCCATAACAAAACTTCATGGAGCATACCTGCTTTGCGTAACTGGCGGGCACGGTCCCGAAGTGCCGGATTGTAGGGAAGAGATTTGTATGCGTTCGTGTCCCGTTTTAATTCGGCACGTTGTGTTTGTTTAGGTTTCTGGGAGTTTTTGCGCATCACTGGTTTTCCAAATTCCAGTCCAATGAAACGGTGGCGTCGTGAGAAGTTTTGAAGAATACGCCAAGTTTATCCTATCAATACGTTTATTCAAGCAAACCACCCCGTCTGGCTGCGCCATCCACCCCTCCGGAGGAGGGGAATAAGACACCCGTCTGGCTGCGCCAGCCACCCCTGGTACGTTTAGATAGCAGCCGAAATTAGAGATATAGCGAAGGTAGCCGTCGTCGTAGTCGTGGTTTCTTTTTGCTTCTTTTTCTTTGTGGAAGCTGTGGAAACTGTGGAAAGGTGATTA
>JAGQSC010000010.1 GCA_020439745.1 Acidobacteriota bacterium
AGTATGGCATCCTGTCACTCGCAGGATTCACGTTGATTCGTGTGGATTCGTGTCCATTCGTGGTTCTCCTCTCAATATCAGTTTCGATGATCTCATGAGTACTGATTCTATAGAACAAGCACACCATTATCTTATTTAAATACAGCAACTTGAGCGCCAAAACCTATTCACCCCATGTATTCATCTTCTTCGCGGCTTCGCGCCATCGCGTGAGATTTTTTTTCTACCGTGATCGACCCAGGAATATTACGAACTGGCACAAATAGGAGGGCCTTCAAAGGGCGTGTGTTGTTCAAGAACGTCAGAGAAGAAGAAATTCTCACGCGAAGCCGCGAAGCCGCGAAGACACGATGGAAAGCAAAGACCAGGATTCCATACTTGCCTCGAATGATCTGATTGCCACTTTCACCGTGGGCGTTTATTCGAATGGATTCTTAGTTCTGATTTCGGACGTCCCGCCTTGTTTTGTTCGACACGCGTTTCCTGTTTATTTACAGTAACTTAGACACTGACTTGACGATTCAACACTTTCTTAATTCTTCTTTGCGGCTTCGCGCCTTCGCGTGAGGATGAAAAGCGGGGCGATACATCCTCCTGTCACCTGAAAGGGCCGCCCAGAGGCGGCCCTTTTGGCTCAGAATTGGAAGCGTATAGCGAGTTGGTATCGCCTCGGAGCCCAATAGTGGTTGGGCTGCCCGTAGGTGACCGAACTGGCCACCGGGTCTATGGCATAACCCGTTTGCTTGTCGAATACGTTGAAGATATCCAGGTCAACCTGCAAGTTGTAGCGATTGCCGATCCTGAAATCATGGGTTAGGCTCAAATCCAGTTGGTAGTGGTCTGATGACCTCCGTGATCCGGCTGGTTCCGAGAATCGAATGGTTGAGCTGGAACTGGACGTAAAGGCGCGATACGTCTCCACATCCCATGTTTCCCAGGGTTGACCATCTTGATAGAAGGCAAAGGCACCCAGACGGGATCCCCATGGCAGATTGTAGGAACCGAAGACCTTCAACATGTGGCGTCGATCACCAGCCAAGTTCCCGTATTTGTAATCCCATACCTGCCGGCCCACACCGTCCGCATAGTTCGATGAACCGATGAAAATGTTCTGATCGTTCTCCACGGTGGTGTTGTCCTGATCGAAGTTGCCATAATAATGGCTCCAGGTGTAGGTGCCTTTCAGGTAGTAGTCCTCTGTGCGTTTCTCTACGTCGACTGTTGCTTCGTAGTAACGCGTAAAGGCACCATCCAGTTCGGCAATCACATAGCTCGATCCGCCCACTTCCGCGCGATAATCATCGAGCTCTGGGATGTACAGCCCGCCAGATCTAATTTCCTCTGGATCCAGGTCCGTAGCCGTGTCTGCAAATGAAATCCTTGCATCGTTATTGGTGTCTTCCCAGAAATGGTGGGCGTAACGATGGCGGGCGGTCGCTTTCAGGGTCCAATCGCCATTGAGTTCTGCGTTCCAGCCCAACACATATTCTTCAATGCGACGAGGGGTCATGTTGGGTTGGAAGAACTTGCCCGACGAAGAGCTGACGTCTTGGGTGCGCACGAATTCTCCGTTTTGGTCGAACCAAACACGTGTTCGGAGCAAGTTGTAGTTACGTGCCCATGAGGCGGCTCGGGGCAGGGAAGTTGCCGGCGGGTTGTACCAGGCTACACTGGCTTGCAAAGTATCCGTTTTGTTGTAGTTCCAAACCACACCCAAGCGAGGTTGCACCATGTCGTTCCAGCCAATGTCGTACATTTCATATTGGGTTCCGCGCTCGACACGGAAACCACTGACCGTGCTGCTATCGTTGGCCAGATCCTGGCCGAACAGCTCGTCATGGCTCAACATCACGCCCAGATTGAAGTTCCATGCACCCATGGTGATGTTGTCGTTCAGTTCAATGTTTTCCGACTGGTATTCGGAATGGACCACGCCCACGCCTTCACTGCGGAGAAATTCAGCCTGGATCAGTTCATCCACGTTGGTCGTAAAACTCACAATGCCCCAACCGTTGCGGGTCCGCGTGAGGTCCTCTGCATCTTCAGCGTAGCGATAACCCACATGGAAGTCATGGTCCATGTTGGCTGCCGTGAAGTAGTAGTTATAGCCAATTTGATATTCCGTGCGCGTGAAGTCTTGGTCGTTGATTTCCCAGAAGGCGCCTACGCGGCCGCCGCCTTGGCGGGTGCCGCTTTCGTCTACAAAACCGTAACGTTCGATGAAGGGACGCACGGCATCGTTGTACGCCTCGTCGCTGCGGTAGGTGGGCAGCTGAATATAGCCCATCTGATCCAGGTTATTCACGTCCAGCATGGCACTTGCCGCGTTCGTCGGTTGGACGCTCAGCAAGATGTCGGGGCGACCCAGAGTGTCTAATGCATAATCCGTGTATTTAAAGTTGATGTTGCTCTGTGCATTGATGATCCAGTTACCTTCAAGAATGGCAATGGTTTGGTCGGCTTCTGATCCCGCGGTTACCGTTGGGGCCGACACCGAAAACACATTGGATTTGCTGAATTCCTTGCTGGAATCACGATAACTGGCATGCAGTAACAGGTTCTCGTTGGGTGCCAGCGTCAATTTGATGAAGAACTCATCGCGTTCGGATTTGCCATCCGGAGCAGGGCCATAGGCATTGCTGCGATTGGTGAGATCCACTTCGGGCGCATAATAAGACGCGTAGAAGAACAGGCGATCTTTCACGATGGGACCACCGATGTTTGCACTCAGCCAGGTCGACTCAGATTCACCTTCTAGCTCGGTTGGGGGGCGGTCTTCATCTGCTCGCCAGGAATCCAATTGGGCCTGGTAGCTGATTTCACCGCGTAAACTGTTGGTACCCGATTTCGAGATGGAATTGATCAAAAAACCACCGGACCGGTTGAAATTGATGGCCTTAGCACCACCTTTGACAATGGATATCTGTTCAATATCGTGGTTTGAAGGCTCCGCCGACAGCGTTCCAAACAAGGGGAGCGTGACGTCCACGCCGTCGAACTTGTAGATATTGTCCTGACCACTGCCACCGGCGCTGGGACCTCGGACACCATTCTGCGTGACTTGAATACCAGGCACCAACTTGACTAGATCACGGTACTCCTGTCCCAGGGGTATCGCATCAAAGGTGTCGGAATCAATTGCTTGAGACAGTTCCGCGGACTCGGTATCAATCAAATTGTGGGTTGCAGTGACCGTCATCGTTTCTTCGGTGGTGGTATTCATGGACACATCGACCGTGGTGGTTTGGTCCAATAGAACCTTGGTCTCCCGCTTCACGGTACCCATATTGGACATCGTGTAAGTGAGTGTGTAATCGCCGGGAGGCAAAAGGCCCAATCGATAGCGACCCAACTCGTTGGTCACGGTGGATCGTGGCTGCGGCAACACAGCGGATTCAGCCGATACGGTGACACCGGGCAGGGCTTCACCCGAACTCGCGGTCACTGTACCGGAAACGGTACCGGTTTGTTGTGCCCACAGAACACTACACGCTAGCGTCAGCATTGCGGCACGAAAACATCTGCTCATGAATTCCTCCATACCTGAATGATGTATGCCTGGGCGAACGATCGCCCTTTACATTGAATTTGAACTAAATATTTGGCTTTTCGAATCCTAATGTCAATTGACTTTTTTCCTCACCACTCATCGGTCACGCAAGTCAGAAACATCATTGCCATGAACAATTTGACCCACAGCTAGGATCTACCCGATAATAAAAGGTTTGAGTCGTTTATGAGAGGGACCATGCGCTACTTCATTGAAACCTGGGGCTGTCAGATGAATGATCATGACAGCGAAAAACTGGCTGGCACCCTCGAAACGATGGGATATGCACCCACAGAAGAACCTTCTGAAGCCGACATCTACCTGTTAAATACCTGCACCATCCGAGAAAAAGCCGAAGAAAAAGTATTCTCCAGATTGGGAGTGCTTCGCCAAGTGAAGCAACAGCGAAATGGAGACATGGTGATAGGCGTCACCGGCTGTGTGGCGCAGCAGGAGGGTGGGCAGATTTTCTCTCGTGCGCCTTACGTGGATCTGGTCTTGGGTACCCAGGCGCTCAAACAGCTGCCCGAAATGATTGAGAACGTGGCATCACACAAGGGGCACCAGGTCAATGTGGGGCAAGATCCCGAGAATCACCTGTTTCCGCCACACAACATTTCTCGACGATCCAGGATCAAGGGACTGATCACCATCATGGAAGGCTGCGACAACTATTGCACCTACTGTATTGTGCCCTTTACCCGGGGGCGGGAGCGCTCTCGACCCTGGGAAGACATTGTGGCAGAAGCCCAACGCCTCGCGGACAACGGCACCAAGGAAATTGAGCTTTTGGGACAGAACGTCAACAGCTACTATTCCACCATTTCTTTTGCCGAACTGTTGCGCAAACTCAATGAGATCGAAGCATTGGAGGTCGTGCGTTATGTATCGCCTCACCCCAAAGATTTCGATCGCGACGTGATTGAGACCCTAAGGGACTGTCCTCGAATCGCTACCAATATCCACTTGCCAGCCCAGTCAGGAAACAGCCGCATTCTCAAGCGCATGGGCCGCGAACATACCCGCGAACACTACCTGGAAAAGGTGGCCATGATTCGCGAAGTGCTTGGCAATAATTGCAGCTTAACTTCTGATTTTATAGTCGGTTTTCCTGGAGAGCTTGAAAAGGAGTTCAATGACACTGTAACCCTTTTGCAGGACGTCGGTTATGATCGTATCTTTTCGTTTATGTACTCACCGCGACCCGGTACCGGAGCCATCAAACACGGTGACCCTGTACCGCAAGAGGAAAAGAGCCGGCGTTTACAGATCCTGCAACAGACCCAGAACGAACTGCAAAAGGAACGCATGACCGGGCGTATTGGTCGGGACTACCAGGTATTGGTGGACACGTTGAAGCCCGAGGATCGTTTCCCTGTGGCCGGAAGGACCCGAGATAACATCCTGGTCCACCTCGAAGCAAAAGGAGCTCCTGAGCGCTATTTCGGCCGCAATTTGGCCGTGAAAATCACCGGTGCGGGGCTCCACACCTTGCGCGGGCAGATCATCGAAGACTAAGTCAACGCACGCAAGCAAGGCCCGGAGAGAAAAAATAACCCACGCGAAGGCGCGAAGACACGAAGGCGTAAGAAGCGAAGTTCGTGCGTAGGTTGCTAGGGCCTTCTAAGGGCGTGTGTTGTGCAAGAACGTCAGAGAAGAAGAAGTTCTCACGCGAAGCCGCGAAGACACGAAGGTAAGCAAAGATTGGGATTCCATACTTGCCTCGAATGATCTGATTGCCACTTTCACCGTGGGCGTTTATTCGAATGGATTCGTGGTTCTGATTTCGGACATCACGCCTTGTTTTATTCGACACACGTTTCATGTTTATTTACAGCAACTTAGACACTGACTTGACCATTCAACACTTTCTTAATTCTTCTTCGCGGCTTCGCGCCTTCGCGTGATGTATTCATAACCTTAAACGTGAACCAACACGCCATTGCGCCTTCGCGTGAAGACGCCCTGTTTTGCTCACGCGATGTGAGGGAACCAAGAAAGCCTTTTGATGTCATCACCTATTCGTGTGCATTCGTGTCTATTCGTGGTTAGTTCTGCTCGAAGGTCACGAGAAGGTACCAAGTTCGTTCCTGCATCGATAGCCACCGATAAGATCTCACGCGAAGGCGCGAAGCCGCGAAGAAATCAAAATCCTGGCAAGACGGAGTTTGGCTTGTAAGGTGCAGCAAATAAAGAAGATATGTGTTTTTTGTGACCGAGGCCAGTCAGGACGATTCAACAGAACCACAAATGGACACGAATCAACACGAATGGTGCACGCGGCAGGATTCCCAACTTGTGAAGCAGATTTGGCTGGGCTTTGAGTTCCTACGTGCCTTCGCGTGAGAATTTCTTCATCAACACCTCTAGTCGATCCGCTTCACGACTTAGCGGCGTCACGGCACCGCGCGAGGCAGTCCTCTGAAGACCTGGGTACAGCAAAATAAAGATTATCTCTTCACATAAAGAACATATTTATTTACAGCTACATACACACATTGTCGGCACGCCGACATCGGGTTTTATTGCTGTTTGGAAGACCTTTGTGCTACCTTACGCGCATGCCTTTGACGACAAAAATCAGCAAATAATGCATTTATTTTTACTGTAAACGTCACGAAATAGTCTGCTTAAACCGGGAGCCAGCATGATTATCACCATAGCCAATCAAAAAGGTGGCGTAGGGAAGACCACCACCGCGATCAATCTGGCCTCTGCCTTGGCGCTGACGCGAAAACGGGTGTTGTTGGTGGACTTGGATCCCCAAGCCAACTCCACCATGTCCTATATCCAGGATGATGTGCAGGCAGATGCTTCGACTTACGCATGGCTGTGCGAGGAAGGCACAGCACCCAGCTTTGTGGATACACCTGTTGCGGGTTTGAGTCTGGCCCCAGCACATCTCGCATTGGCCCGGGTCGAGCAACAGTTGCAAGGGGATTTGGAGGCACCGTATCGTCTCAAAGACGCGTTGTCACAACTCAAAGGACAATTCGATTTTGTCATCATCGATACGCCGCCCACCCTGGGTCTTCTGACCGTGAATGCAATGGTTGCCAGTCAACAGTTGATTATTCCCATACAGTCATCCTATTTCGCCATGGAAGGCACCGATGACTTGCTGGATACCGTAGAGAAGATTAAGAAGCGCACCAACCCCAATCTTGAAATACTCGGTGTAGTGGTGACCATGTATGATCGACGCACCGTATTGGGTAAGGACATCCTTGACCAAATTCGCGACGTGTTCGGACAAAAGGTCTTCAAGACCGTCATTACCCGCAATGTAAGATTGGAGGAATCTCCAGCCTACAAGGAAAGTATCTTCTCCTTCGCGCCGAAGAGTTCAGGGGCACAGCAGTATTTGAAATTGGGACGGGAGGTACTGAAACGTGTCAGCTAGAAGAGGATTACCCACCGCGGTTAAGATGCGCCACGACGTTCATTATGTAGATAGCCTACTTTTCAAGGAAGGGGAGGTCATCGGAAGAAAAGTTGCTCTGGATTTGATCCGTCCCAACCCCAACCAACCGCGCAAGGAAATGGGGGAGATCGACCAGCTGGCCGATTCCGTTCGCGAGCATGGTGTCCTGGAACCCATCCTCGTGATCCAGGAGGAGGGGGTTTACCGAATCGTTTCGGGGGAACGTCGTTACCTTGCCGCCAGGCAGGCTGGCCTCGATGAAATGCCCTGTATCGTCAAGAATCTCAATGCCCAACAGATTGTGGAAGTCGCGCTGGTTGAAAATATTCAACGCAAAGACCTCAACCCCTTTGAAGAGGCAGACGGTCTGCAAGTGCTTTTCGAAGAGTTTGGGTATACCCATGACCAGTTGGCTCGAAAGATTGGAAAGTCTCGTTCCTCGGTCAGTGAGACGTTGAGCATCGCGCAGCTGTCAGATCGGGTTAGGCGGGCGGCTGTAGCAGCTGGGGTGTTGGCAAAGAGTGTTCTGGTGGATATCGCCAAACTGCATGCAGAACCGGCCCAGTTGAAAATGATTGAAAAACTGGGGAAGGGGGCCACGCGTTCAGATCTGCGGCAAGAAACCCGAAAACCCAAGCGAGCCCGGCCCTTTGTGTTCAAATTTCGCGATCCAGGGAAGACCTACCAATTTCAACTGAAATTTAAGCGTTCGGAGGTCTCTCACAGTGAACTGATCGAGACGCTGGAACAAGTGATTCAATCCTTACGTGATGAACAGGACTAGGTGGCAGGAAGTTTCTCACGCGAAGCCGCGAAGCCACGAAGAAAGAGAGCATGAACAACCATCTTCATTCGCGTAAATAGGTGTGTGGATTGGAATCGGACTCGACCTTACTTATATGGGAAAGGAGATCCACGAAGGCACACGAATGAACACGAATAGATGATGACATCAAAAGGCTTTTTTGATTCCTTCACCTCGCGTTATTAAGACAGGGCGTCTCACGCGAAGGTGCGAGGGACTGAATACGAGTCTTATTCCAATCCCTAGGAGAAAAGATCTCACGCGAAGACGTAACGTAGACACTGACTTGAGGATTCAACACTTTCTTAGTTCTTCTTCGCGGCTTCGCGCCTTCGCGTGGTCATTCAAGGAAGTTCGATGGGCCAACCATGAACACAAATGCACATGAATACAATTCGTCTTTGAATGGCGAGGTAATTGCTTAACAAGTCCTCAGAGAAGAAGAAGATCTCACGCGAAGACGCGAAGACACGAAGGGACCCAAAGCCCAGCCAAATCTGCTCCGCATGTTGGGAACCCTGTCACTCGCAGGATTCACGTTGATTCGTGTGGATTCGTGTCCATTCGTGGTTCTCCTCTCAATATCAGTTTCGATGATCTCATGAGTACTGATTCTTTAGAACAAGCACACCATTATCTTATTTAATACAGTATCTTGAGCGCCAAAACCTATTCACCCCATGTCGTCATCTTCTTTGCGGCTTCGCGGCTTCGCGCCTTCGCGTGGTCATTCAAGGAAGTTCGATGGGCCAACCATGAACACAAATGCACATGAATACAATTCGTCTTTGAATGGCGAGGTAATTGCTTAACA
>JAGQSC010000011.1 GCA_020439745.1 Acidobacteriota bacterium
GGGGGAACGGGCTCAATCTCCGATCACGAGCTCGTGGCTCACGGGGTGTGCGGCTCCGTTCCCCCCTCTGCCCACTTACGTCACAGACATAAGCAAGGCAGAGTAATCACCTTTCCACAGTTTCCACTCCCACAAAGAAAAAGAAGCAAAAAGAAACCACGACTACGACGACGGCTACCTTCGCAATATCTCTAATTTCGGCTGCTATCTAAACGTACCAGGGGTGGATGGCGAAGCCAGACGGGGTGGTTAACGTGCACATACCTCGGTAGGACCTCACGCGAAGACGCGAAGGCGCGACGATCGCACGAATTTTCCCCAGGGATCGCCGTTTATCAACCGGCATAGGCCAAGCTGGGAAGCAAAGAACCGCTAGGCGCTAATAAAACCGTCTTCACGATAAACCCCTAATTGCCCTCTTCTTCCCAACCAGGACTGCCGGCTACGAACCGGCGATCCCAGGGACGGCACCTCATCAATCCCAAACCCCTGACGCACTGTCCGATTCATCACATGATATGCCTGCCGCTCTCCGAAGCTTGGCGATGGAGGAGCCATCCAAAAGGGATTTGATACGTCGTTCTGGCGATCCGACACCTGACTGTGAGTGATTCGAAATACAACAGATCCTGAACAAAAGCAGAATCAAGCTATATCGACAGTTCTACATTCTGTCATCGTTGGTTTCCCCGCCGTCCTGTCATCGGCTTCTATCAGACGTTATTTACGTGCCCCTCGGACACAATCCTGGACACCGTTGGAATCATTGGACATCTCATTTGGAATGGTCCTGACGAAACCTATCAAGATAAGCTTGTGATTCTGTATTCTGTCTCAACCAGAGCTCGTGCAGGAAAGCCGTCCTTTCCGTGCCCAACTCAGCGCAATATTTGTAATCAACACCCTCATATTCAAATAATCCTGTCACAAATGACGCCAGTAGCTTCTTAGAGAAGTCATCGGCACCATCCCAGGCTTTCATTAAGTCATCCAGACATTCTGAAGCGTTTTCACTGGTTATGATTTTGCTCCAACTACACAACCACAAAGAAGCTCTTACAGAGTAAAACTCAGTGATCAGATATGCCACGGCAGCAACATATCTCCTGGCATCGACTAGCATTACTCGCCTTGGTCGTTGAGTGCCGTGGCATGCTTTTAGATGTCTATACATATGCTTGTTGATGTATCCCGAGATCACCTCGTCGTCCGTATCGTCATAGTCGTCTTCGTCGTCAGGCTCACTATCTATCGAGGTCGATTCGTACCATGCCTTATTGCGCTTTCTTAATGAATGAGTATCAATGCCTACTATTAATTGGGGGTCAATCCAATCGATTTCTGCATAACTTCCTGTTTCGTCGCTCATTCGTCTAAATTCATCAATAGTAAGTTGTTTTGTCACAATCAGTTCCCTGAATTAAGTGCATCTTGAATGCGGTCTCTCGCTCTCGTCAGAATGCCAACCAGACCATCTTTCTGTGAATCCGTAAAACTAAAAGAGTTGCTGACTTGCTTTATTTGTTTATTGAATTACTTAATGGCGTCTCGGCCTTTTTTTATGTGATCGGCACCTTTTACCTTGATGCCTGTAGCTATCTCATGCCTGATCGCGCCGACAAGGCCACCGGGTATTTCATTGCTCGACCCAAATCTGTATATATCCTGCATTGCCTCTTTGATGTCTGCAAGTCTTTTGTTAAACAATAACTGACCCTTTGACGGAGCAGATAACGTCTCACGAAATAGCTTGGCGGCGCCATCTCCACAATTATTGTGAACGACTAACCCTTGGTTCGAGACCAAGTAGTTATGCGTGTGGTCGATCTCCAGATTGAAGACCTGGAAGTCGCTATGATGAGTATCGTGACTAACTAGGGTTGCTGTTCCACTCAATGTGGCCACTTGCTCATAAATGAGCAGCTCACCCGCAGCGACCCATTGCGCTCTGTCTACCGACCAGAAGGGGTGGTTGGGCGTCGCTTTGATGGGCTCATCCAAGCCTTCGAATGTCAGCTCGACGACGGACGACACATGCCTTTTGAACAAGCCGGTGACACGTTGTTGTGTAAACCCGTCAGCCACGACGCCGTTGGAAGGACCCTCCAACGAATGTGCGTGCTGCAGACACCACTGGTCCCTAACCCAACAAACACCAGAACCCCATCGGGGGTTACGCTCAACCTAATTACACGCCGCTCCCCGTGGCCGAGATGTCAATGTGAATTCCTCTCGGTTACGTCATCATCAAAAGAAACTCCTGTTGCACCGTCCGATTCATACCATGATGTGCCTGCCGCCCTCCGAAGATTGTCGAAAAAGGAGCCAACCAAAAGGGAACTGATTCGTCTTTCTGGCCATCCAACACCTGACAGTCACTGATTCGAAATTCTACCTGTCGTCTAAACAAAAGCAGAATCAAGTTATATCAACAGTTTTACACTCAGTGTCGCCGTTCACTCTTCTTCATCTGGTTCGGGTTTGAGAGAATACAAATAGGCATCATGCAAGTCCTTTCTCCGATCGGAATTAATCACACCCGGCCAGAGACTCTCCCATTCTGACAATCCAGCCCTGAATCCCATGGCGTACGACCAAACATGCGTCTCATCATGATCTTCAAGCCACAAGTCGAGCATCGCATAACGATAGCTCTTCTCGTACACGGCACGATCAATCTGAAAAAAGTAAGGTGGAAATCCCGTTAGGTTAGTAGGTTGTGGGACCGGACATAGATAGTAATAGATCAAACCTGGCACCCAGCACAGGTAAAACGTAAGCAAACACACACAAATAATCCTATTGGTTTTGATCAACTTGTATCGACTCAATCTACGAAGAACTATCCACGCGAACATGCCAGCAAGCAGAGGACTTGCCCAAATAGTGTATTGGAAACCTATCCTACCTAAGAGTAACGATGGCCAAAGCATTAACTCAATTCCAGGAATTTTGAACAGCCAGTATTTCAGCAAAACAAGCAAAGTCGTCACCGTCAGCAGTACACAAAAAGCTAGTAACAAATGCTGAACCCGCTTTTCTCTCATTTCTTATCTTCCTTGTTCAAAGAATCTCTTAGTTCCTTGGCGTCTTTCTTAGTGAAGATGTATCTGCGGGCCCCGTAGTCATTGTAAACTTCGTCATCTCTGGTTCCGTCATCCTTATATGGCCAGTATTTACCCATGACAGTCCCTTTCTTGCCCGTTCCACTGGGAATTGTGTCCCACTTGTAAAGAGAAACACCGTGGCCAATTTCATGAGTGCTGGCGTTGATTACCCGGTTGACATCATCTGCTTTATTACCCACATCTCTTAAACCCACTCCGAAAGCTGCGTGACTCTCTTCAAGACGTTTGTCAGGATTAAAACCCAAGATGACTTGGGCAGTTTTTTTGTCTTTGAAATGATATGTCAATCTAGCGTCGTACCATTTTTGGTCATCCTTATGCTCAAAGACTTTTACCACTTTGACACCCGCATCGAGATAGGTTTGCCTGACTCCGTCCAGATAGGACTTGATTTGTTCTTCGGTCCAGTGCTTTTTTCTTAGGTGATTTGTTCCATAAATATGTATTGTGAGATCTTTGCCTGTAGGATCCACGTAGACTAGCGGATTATTTCGTACATAAGCGAAAAGCACGAGTTGTTGCGGATCGTACAGACGTTTTTCAGTCACCTTCACCGGATCAGGTTGCAAAAACCGTCCGTATTTGGAGTTATAGGTTCTGGCTTGCATCCACACCAAGTCACTGGAGGAGGTGGATTGATGGCCCGTGTAGTCCACTGACAGGGGCAGGCAGTCCGTGTCCTCGTCCCAATGGTCGCCAAAGGCGTAGTAGTCCTTGTAGCCGATGAAGGCGCCACTGGCGTCGCTGAACTGACGCGGCGATCCCAAATGGTCGCTGTGGATCCAGATCCGTTCGGGGCAGCCGGTGTTGGGGTTATGCACATCGGATGCGATCTGCGACCCACCGAAGTAGAAGTGTTCCTGGGTGAGCGTGAGATCCAGTCCATCCCAACTGTATTCGGCCAGGGGTTTACCCTTTTCGTCGTACAGCACATAGGTCTTGTCATTGGGCGTGAGGTCAGACCAGGTAGCGGCACGCTTGCCTTCGGCATCGTACTGCACGCGATGCACACCCCCATGCAGAATCAGCCGACCCCAACCATCGTAGCTGTAGGTCTCACCGTCCGGTGTCTGCAACGTATTGCCCAACCCGTCGTAGACGAATCCGGCCAACTTGTTGTCGGGATTGCCCTCTTGATGGGCCTTCAGCGCACGGATGTTTTGCACTTGCTGCACCGCATCGAGCAGGTCTACTTGGTCATCGCCGTTCATGTCATCGGCGGGATCACTGCCCTCCAACACATCCAAGGTAGCGATATCGTCTTCGTCAAACACCTTGTCCGCATTGCGGTCGGCTGATTGGGTGTATTGCACGTTGCCCGGAGCCGTACCACCATTGGCGAACATGTTGCCTTGGTAGTCGTAGTAGAAGTCCTCAAACTTGAAGCCCTGCTGATTATTCAGGATCAGTAACAACCTTCATCAAAAATTCGCATGGTGGGCTAACCCTCAGCAGACGATCGCGAAACTGATCCACCTCTCCAAAAGTGCGCAAAGCCACCTCGAGATGGTCACAAGAACCTAGATACAGATAATCATTTACAAAACACACCCAAAAGTATTCAGAAACATACGGCTGCATGTATTCGAACAGAAGTTCGTCTTTTTCACCGTGGCTCCAAATCAACCACATCAGGGCAGATAACAGACTGGCATCAAGCCGCGATCCAGGTGTGAACGCGATGTAGCTGGGTATATCTGTGATCGTGAACCCCGGGTCGACATAAGCAAGGTGCAAAAGGACAACGAATGCCCCGTATTTGCTCAGATCGCTTCGATTCATATTTTTACGGAGCTCACTGATGATTTTTGTATTTCCCCGTTGCTCCAGGAAAGCGGCCTTCTTGACGAAATCCAAATACAGATGAATGGTTTCGCTTAAGCCATACAGTTCGATTTCGCGCTGCACATAGGTCTCTGTGGGGATTTGTGCTTTCAGCGACGGGTTGCTGAATATCAGGCAAACAAACCATGGACCGATCATTAGTAATCCTCAGGCTCCCGTTCAAGAGAACGCACATATTCAGCTTCCCATATTCCCGCCAAGTCAGACCTTATGACGCCAGGCCACAGACTCTCCCATTCTGCTAGCCCTGCTCTCAATCCTATGGTGTACGACCAAGTATGAGACTCATTATGATCTTCGAGCCATAAATCGAGCATCGCGTATCGATAACTCTCGCGGTACAGGGCATAATCGATCTCGAAAAAGTAGGGCGGAAAACTCGCCAAGTTTAACGGCTGAGGAACCGGGCACACATAGTAAAAAATAAGGCCTGGCGACCAGGACAGGAAAAAAGTGAGGATTGTTGAGCTCATGAGCCAGTTGATTCTGGTCCATTGAAATCGTTTGAGGCCTCTGAAAGTCAGCCATCCCAACCAAGCTAAAACAATTGGACTCGCAAAAAGCGTGTACCGGAATCCAATCCTTCCCAACAGCAACGAGGGCCAAAGGAGCAACTCAGCACCGGGACGATTGAACAGCCAACACGTCAACAACACAAGAATGCTGATCAGCGTTACCAGGCAACAACTTGCCAGCAAAAGATGCTGTCTGAGTCGATTCATGAATCATACCCCCACTACGTTACGGGATGGCTGGTTAATGGACGGCTTGTTAAATAGCCATGATAGACCCAAGAACTGGCTCGTCTTCGCGCCTTTTTCGAGACATTGGGCAAACTTTTTCAAAGCCGATGACAAACGACCTCATGGGGTATGAACTAAGGAATCGCTGAGACGTCAATGAAAACGACTCTTTCCTTGTCGTCAATTTCATTGTTCGTGAGACTCGGCATGAAAAAGAAGTCCACGCCACCGGTCCTAACAATACGTGCAAAATAAGGTCTTACCTCTATCTCAATGCCCGAAAACACTTTCTTGACATCGCCATAAGTGGAACCGATGCCAAGACCACAGAAGCGGAACGCAACTCCGTTTGTGCCCACGACGTACCCACTCTAATATCGGGTTTGGCGGTAAGCTTGGGATTGAATTGCTAAAGCAGCCCGAGGCACAAAATACAATGCATCAACGCGTCTCCTTTCTCAGTTCCGTGAGCGGCCCATCTTCTAATCTCATCTTTTGCGCTGCTTGTACGATGCGATCACATTGCAATCATTGGGGTCCACTGTGTGCCAGATACGAACAGCGTTGTCTCGCCAGATACAGGCAGGGGATACTCGAATCTTGAACATCGCTGTGAGGAATCCAACGACTTGACATCTCAGCTGATAGCGGCCGCGAAGCCTCTTCCCCTCAAATGTAAAGAAGCCGTGCTCATCTGCTTGCACGCTCGCCACCAGCTTTTTGTCTTGATACAGCGACACGTTAGCCCATGAAAGGCGTTTGTTATTTTGATCCATGACATAACCCTGAACAGTCGTCACTTTGACGGGTTCCTGAAGGCAAGTTGTGCACAGTACCCAGACGAGTAATGTCATGCTGTTTTCCCCCGAATATTCTCGGCATGATTGTATTACTTTACCGTTTCCAATGGCAGACCACCCACTTTCGATTGAGCCTTCCAGATGAAGGCCGGAATCCCCACCGGTTTTTTATGCTCTTCGCGCCTTCGCGTGAAACACAACCCTGTTTTTGAGCAAAACGCTCGGTTTCGCGGCTCCAAACCTCACTTCGAGCTATAATGCCTGCGCATTGGAGGCATTGTGGGGAAGACCCTGGTGATCGCGGAAATTGGGCAGGCGCATGATGGCAGCCTGGGTCAAGCGCACGCCCTGATTGATGTGGCGGCAGATTGCCACGCCGATGTGGTCAAGTTCCAAACGCACATCGCCGCCGAGGAGAGTAGTCCCGACGAGCCTTGGCGGATCAAGTTCAGCAAACAGGACGCCACGCGCTTCGATTATTGGAAGCGCATGGAGTTCACCGAACCCCAATGGCATGGCCTGAAGGCCCATGCCGACGAGCGAGGCCTTGGATTCATCAGTTCGCCTTTTTCGCTGAAAGCCGTAGAACTGCTCACCGATGTGGGGGTTGATTTCTGGAAGGTGGCTTCCGGCGAAGTGACCAACCTACCTATGCTGGACGCCATGGCAAACACCGGCAAACCCATCGTCTTGTCTTCGGGCATGAGTCCCATGGCGGAATTGGCTTCGTCGGTAGCGTATTTGCAAGCCAAAGGGTGCTCTGTGAGCGTGATGCAATGCACCACCGCATACCCCTGTCCAGCAGACCAATGGGGCCTGCTCATGGTGCCGAAGATGGCACAACAGCTCGGTGTGCCCTGTGGGTTCAGCGACCATTCGGGCACGATCTATGCCGGACTAGCGGCTGCTGCGCTCGGCGCGCACATGATCGAGGTACATCTGACCTTTCATACCAAGTGCTTTGGGCCCGATACCAGTTCCTCGCTGACGCCCGACCAGTTGGCGCAATTAACGGAAGGCGTGGGCATGATCCGCACCAGCATGGATGCGCCTTACGACAAAGACGCCATGGCCCATAACCTCGAAGACCTGCGCCGCATTTTCATGAAAAGTGTGTGCGCCAGCAGGGACCTACCTAAAGGACACAGAATCCAAGCGGCCGATTTGATCACTAAAAAGCCAGGAACCGGCATACCCGCAGCTCAGCTCCATGCGTGCATTGACAAAAGACTGTCGGTCGATGTGCGTGGCGGTCAAACCCTACACTTCACCGACCTGGAGGCATGATGCGAAAGATATGCGTGGTGATCACGGCCCGCCCCAGTTACAGCCGTATTCGCAGCGCGCTGAAGGCGATCCAAGACCATCCTGAGTTGGAACTACAACTGGTGGTCTGTGCATCCGCTCTATTGGAACGTTACGGCAGCGCCGTGCAACAGATCAAGAAGGACGGGTTCCCCATACAGGCCCAGGTGTATATGGTATTGGAAGGCGAGAACCTCGCCAGTATGGCTAAGACCACAGGGATCGGTTTGATGGAATTGACCACCGTTTTCGATAACCTGAAACCAGATGCAGTGGTTTCTGTGGCCGACCGTTACGAAACCATAGCCACGGCCATTGCCGCTGCCTATATGAACATTCCGCTGGCCCATATCCAGGGCGGTGAGATTACCGGATCCATCGACGAGAAAGTGCGTCATGCGGTGACCAAACTCTCCGATCTGCATCTGGTCTCGTCGCAAGCCGCGGCCGACCGCGTGATTCGCATGGGTGAACAGGCAGACCGTGTCTTTGTGACCGGATGTCCATCTATTGATATCGCCGCTGCGGTGGCCCAAAACCGTAACCTAGATTTTGACCCCTTCAAACGTTATGGCGGTGTGGGCGAGCTGGATCACCTGAATGATCAGGGCTACCTGGTGGTGATGCAACACCCTGTGACACAGGAACACAATCTTGCCCGCGAACAGACCTTCAAAACACTGCATGCCGTGCATCAAACCGGGTTACCTGTCTTGTGGTTCTGGCCCAATGTGGACGCCGGTTCTGACGGTACGTCCAACGCCATCCGAACCTTCCGCGAGACACACGCCTGTGAGCAGTTCCACTTCTTCAAGAACATGGCGCCTGACGATTTTTTGAGACTAATCTGCAATGCCCGTTGTCTGGTGGGCAACTCTTCCGTAGGCATTCGCGAGTGTAGCTATTTGGGTGTGCCAGTGGTGAATATCGGCACCAGGCAGGCGGGACGGGACCGCGGTGCCAACGTGTTGGACTGCGCTTATGACACCGATCAGATTAAATCGGCCATCCAACGCCAATTGGACCACGGCATTTATGCCTGTGACCCCTTTTATGGCGACGGCACGGCAGGTACGAAGATCGCCGAGGTGCTGGCCCGTGCGCCGCTCTCCATTGATAAGAAACTGACTTACTCATGAAGGTGTTGGCGCTGATCCCGGCACGGGGTGGGTCCAAGGGCATTCCCGGCAAGAACATCCGCCCACTGGGTGGCAAGCCCGTGATTCAGTGGACCATAGAAACGGCATTGGCAGCTGAACGGATCTCCCGAGTTGTAGTGACCACCGATGACGAGGCCATTGCGGCATGTGCACGTGCGGCCGGTGCCGAAGTTCCGTTCATGCGACCCGCTTCTTTGGCCAGTGATACCGTCCCCACACTACCCGTCATTCAACACGCGCTGCAGCAACTGGCAGGGTTCGATGCCGTATGCCTGCTGCAACCCACCACGCCATTCCGCGAAGCGGGCGAAGTGGACCGATGTATTGCGTTGTTAGAAGCCACAGGCGCCGATTCCGTGGTGACCATGGCCCCCATCCCCGAGGAGCATCATCCCGAGTGGGCTTATCGGCGCGACGAAAGCGGAAACATGTATCTCTATTCAGGATCCAGTCAGCCGCCCCCGCGCAGGCAAGACCTGCCACCGGCCTTTCATCGGGACGGGTCGGTATATGTCACGCGCACCCAAGTTATCGAAACGCAGACCAGTCTGTATGGCAGGCATATCCAAGGTGTTGTGGTAGAACGCACCCGGTTTGTGAATCTGGACATCGAATCAGATTGGCAACAAGCCCTTGAAATGGTTGAGAGACGTTAATACCAATCAATCGAGACGTCCAGTTGGCTCTTGTTTCCAAGTGCGCTTCCCAGTAGGGTGGGCGTTATGAGCGATTTGCCAAGGTCCCTGAGCCACTACCTGAAACTCGCGAGGCGTGAGTTGGGTCCACGGTTACCCGTGTACCTGGCTGTGACGCTCTTGGCCACAGCACTGGACGGGGTAGGGCTGGCCTTGTTCGTGCCTTTGTTTCATCTGGTGGCCGGAAGCCAGGATACGGATGGAATGTTAGTTAAGAACCTCAACGATTGGGGCATTCCATGGACCTTGCCGTCAATCGGGTTGTTGATTGTGATGGTGTTCACCATCAAGGGCGCTGTTAAGTTAGGTGAGGGTGCATACGGAGGCTGGCTACAGGCTTGGCTCACGCGGCGCTGGCGAGCCCGCTTCCTCATCGGTTTTTCCCGTGTGGATTACCGCAACTTCACCACCAAGGACGCGGCCGCACTCGCTCATATTTCGGGGGCGGAACTTCATCGAGCAGTGCATGCCATGTTCCAGTTCTGCCTGTCGCTGGCGGGTATCTGTACGGCAGTCGCTTATTTCGTGATAGCCGCTGTGACCAGTCTGAAAATCACGTTGGCCACGTTGTTTCTGGCATTGATCCCCGCGGCTATCATGCGCAGCCTCAATCGCAGATCGAAACACCTGGCTACGCAATTGGTGACCGAAAGCACGCAATACCAGAGCTTTGTGACGGAACTTTTGCATCAGGCGAAATATGTACTAGCCACGGACACGGCATCGCGTGCCTTACCCAGGCAACTGGATCGGAATCACCAACTGACACAAAGGGGATTCAAGTTAAGCCTGTTGACTGCATTGGTGCGGGGATTGAGGGAGCCCCTGTTGGTGATCACCCTCTGTGCCTTGCTGTTGTTACATGCCCATTGGGGTTCAGATTCTATCGACAGCATGCTGTTCGTCCTGCTACTCATTTACCGCCTGCTCAGCCAGTTGATGGCGCAGCAGGCCACCTGGCAATCGTTTCTCGGCACCTCACCATCCATCGATGTGACTTTGGCTGAGATCGAGGATTGTGAACGCCATTCGAGCCATTCGGGGGGAAAGCCGTTGCCAAAAGGAGAGCATCGCTATTCACTTCAGAACGTGTGTCTGGACTTTGAGTCCGGACGGGCATTGGATGACGTGACCTTCCAAGTAGAGCCGGGCGAGGTGGTGGCCCTTTTGGGGCCCAGTGGCGCGGGCAAGTCTAGCGCTGTGAATGTGTTGACCGGTCTTTTGCGGCCTAGCGCGGGCATTGTTTGTGTGGACGGTATAGATTTGACGCAAATTCGAAGGGCAGATTTGCAAGCCCAGA
>JAGQSC010000004.1 GCA_020439745.1 Acidobacteriota bacterium
AGAAGGCCAGAATGCTTTCGGGCTGACTGTTGTCTTTATTGAGGCGGATGCGACTGGTGTCATTCTGGCGCGAGGCAACGGTCATTTCGTATCCGTTTTCATCCGCCCATTCCCGCATCCGCTCAATGCCACTCTGGCTGAAGGTAGGCGAATTAAACATCGTTTCACCGGGCTGGATCAGGTCGGAATCGTAACTGCCGGTGCCTAAAACGGCTTCTACTGGAATCGTGACCGAGAGATCGCCACGGTTATCTTGCTGCAAATTTTGGGTGAGGCTGTCGCCAATCATTAACCCCAGTGTGCGCAGGGAAACAATGGCCGCAACACCTACAGCAATGCAGAACAACACGAACAGTGTGCGCTGCCGGTTGCGGTCCATGTTGGCAAAGGCCTGCCGAAAGAAAAAAGGAATGTGTTTCATGGTGAATGTGTGCGAGTAGGTGAGGGTACGTGCCTCAGCCTTTTTTACTCGACGATACGACCGTCAATGAGGGTCAGGGTGCGGTCAGTTTCATGTGCGACATCGGGATCGTGGGTGACGATGACGACCGTAGTACCGAAATCATCACGTACCTGACGCAGAGTGGACATGACCAGTTCGCTGGCTTCGCTATTGAGATTGCCGGTGGGTTCATCGGCTAATAGGATGGGTGGGTTGTTAGCGAGGGCACGAGCGATAGCGACACGTTGCTGCTGCCCCCCAGAGAGTTGATTGGGACGATGACGCAGCCGATCGCCCAGGCCAAAGTGGGTGAGAAGTTCGCTGGCGCGTTGCTGCGGTTTGAATTGGGCTTTATGGGCAAATTCAATCGGTAAAGAGACATTTTCTAAGGCGGTCAGGTTGGGGATGAGGTTGAAAAACTGGAAAACAAATCCCAGTTTTTCATTGCGGATGTTGGTCAATTGCCGTTCGTTGAGACGGCTAATATCTACGCCATCCAGGGCAACTTGCCCCTGATCTGGGGTATCCAGACCACCTAGTAGACCGAGTAGCGTACTCTTGCCGCTACCGGATGGGCCAACGATGCCGATGATCTCACCGCGTTCGACGTTGAAACTGACGCCATCCACGGCGTTGACAGTTTGATCGCCAAGCTTAAAGGTTTTACGCAAATCGCGTACTTCAATAACAGATGTAGACATAGAAAACTCCTGGCTGATAAGGAAAGGGTCGCATCCCTTTACGCGGGAAGTAAACAAGGGTTGCAGGAAGGAGAGTGAATTATGCTTTGCGCCTTTTGCCCAGGTATTTGAGAATGACAAGCGTGATATCGTCGAATTGGGGGGTTTCGCCCGCGTGATCACTCACTGCCTGGGCAATGGCTTGGGTAATGTGCGATGCGGGTTTGGATTGATGCGCGGCCGCGACGTATTTCAGCCGCTCTACTCCGAACTCATCATATATCTCGTTGATCGCTTCGGTGACGCCATCGGTATAAAAGACAATCGTGTCTTGCGGCCGCAGACGGATTTCTTGCCGATCAATTGTAATTTCCTCGATCACACCAAGGGCAACACCACTGCCTTTCAGGAGTTGATTTCGTCCG
>JAGQSC010000012.1 GCA_020439745.1 Acidobacteriota bacterium
ACGGACACCTATCACAACATTCAACGACGGACTTTCTATCTGTCAGGAGAAAGTACTCGGTTTAAACGACATCTGACACGCCTCTCATCCGAAACGGTAACTGTCAGATCAGGTCGTGACTAGTACAAATGATGCCAAGGCTTACAAATCAACGCGAATTAGGCGTTTAGGTCCTTTCTTCGTGGCTTTGCGACTTCATTTGAGACTGATTAGGTGTCATCGTCGCCGATCCAGCTGTCGTAGCCATCTTCCAAGGCATGATAACGTCCATGTGCCCACGAATAAAAACTTTGCCAAGTGGTGAGCACCTTATCGTCGATATGGACTTCCACTCCCGCCTCCACTAAACGGCGTATTTCGCGCAACCGCTCGACTAGGGACCCCCAACTCACGGGACGTTGACCCAACGCACCCATGTCTTCCCGATCGTAATAAAGCGCATCGAGTTCAGCCATATCTTGGGACGTGAACGTGTGCTGTTTGATGGGAATATGCAGCACGATCCCAGCCGACAAACCCATTGAAAATGTTTCCGGTGACTCAAACATTTTAGTCACGAACGACTTCTTGAATCCGAACCAGGGGCGTGGCCAACCGTGCAACTTGGACCAGTTCTTCAACTCATCAAGGTCTGGTAACTGTATCTGGGTTTTTCCTTCAATGTGCAAGCGTTTCACATCGTCAAAGCCGTGATGTGTGGGGTTCACCTTCTTCTTGGCCCAATTGGGTAGATTGAATTTCATGTCTATCATTTCCATGTTCAGTCACTCCCGATTTATCTATCGTGAAGACTGCTTGTATCCTGAAGCGGTGGGCTTCGATCCCTTGAACTTATATGGTTCACGCGAAGGCATGAAGACGCAAAGTACTTGCGGATGGTTGCCGATCATCGATTGTAATTAGTTAGGTACTCAACTTATTGGCATTCGTTTTCAAGAAAGCCTTTAGGAAATGAACCACGAATGCACTCGAATGAACACGAATGGGGCATCCTCCGGCTTTGTTCGTGTCTTCTCGGATTCGCGTGAGACCTTCACAGCTTATGGCGTGGTGAGGATGGTGTAGTTGTAGATGCGGAGATGCGTCCGGTCACGACGATACGACGGAAGTTGCCGGCTACCGAAGGTACATTTGTCTACCGTGTGAATCTTATCGAGGGGCACACCCGCTGCTGACAGTTTGTGGGTGACCAGTGCCTGCAAATCCAATAACCGTTTGGTCGGGTGATTGCCCGAAGGGTAGAGGTGCGTCGCAACATCCGGCTCATCCGCTACCCAATCAGCATAGAGATCCGCATCCACTTCATAGTGTGTGCTGCAAATGCAGGGTCCAATCACAGCCAGCGTTTCCTGAACAGGAAATAGCGGCAACGTCTTCTCCATAATACCGCCCCTCAATCCCCGCCAGCCTGCGTGGATTGTAGCTACCTGACCGGGCGCAACTATGTGTACCGGCACGCAGTCCGCTGTCTTAATGACCAGTGCCACATTGGATGCCTTGGTGACCATGCCGTCGGCTTCCATGCCCGATTGCCAGCTGTCATCGCCCAACACTAATGATCCATGCACCTGTTTTACCAACCGCATATCGGGGCAGGGCACACGAGCCAGGTCCAACACGGCTCCTAACCGCACGCCACCCCATTCCGCATTCCAACCTATTTCATGCACTTTCATACAGGCATCATAGCGCATGACCACCCAAGTCCTCCCTTCAAGACTAGCTCAAGATTAAAACAAGATAATATGCAAGACTGAATCAGTGTCGATCTTGATTATGTCTTGTTGTGCGCGTCTGCGTCTTGGTCTATGATGGTGGGATGAGATTGAGGTTGACACATACGACGGGTTGGGTCTGTGAAGTAGATGGCGACGTGACCCAGTGCGCGCAGCTCTTGCACGCACTGGCGGGTGATCCGCCCGCCGCTAAATCACTGACTCGACGTGAACGGGTCCTAGAAGTGATTCGTGAACTTAGTGGACCCGACCACACCGCATTAGCACTCGAACAGATCCTGGCTGAGGTCATGCGTCGTTTTCCAGACACGGAACGGCGGCACCTGGATCAGGTCGTCCGTGACCTCGCCAACAAGACCGATCTAGTCACCCGCACGGATTGGGGTACGTTCTCACTGAGTGAAAAGGCGAACTAAGCCACACCCAGATATCGCCTGAACGCGTCTTTCTGTGGTGGGCGTCCCAGGAAGTGATGCATCAGTTGCATCGGCTCAGCGGTGTTGCCTTGGGCGAGTATGGACTGGCGGAGCTTCATACCCATCTGCCTGTTACGAACGCCTGCCTGTTCAAAGGCCGAAAACAGGTCATCGGCAAAAACCCGTGCCCACAGGTACCCGTAATAACCCGCCGCATAACCCACCAGATGACCAAAACAGGTCTCAAACCCTGTGCCTGGCACGTAGGCGAAATGGGTCATTTCATTCTGAAGCCTTTCGGTTACGGCCGAGACATCCAAATTAGGGCTGTAGGCGCCGTGATATGCCATATCCACGGCACCATAAAACAGCTGTTGCTGCACGTGGATGCCCGATCCAAATGTACGCGTTGCTTGTAACCGCTCGATCAATTCCCTGGGTATCACTTCGCCCGTCTGCCAATGTTGGGCGAAAGACTGAAGCGTCTGCGTATCCCAAGCCCAATGCTCCATCAATTGGGATGGTACTTCCACAAAATCATGCAACACATTGGTACCTGCCAAAATGGCCAGGGGAGAGGTACTCAACAATTGATGCAGGAGATGACCGAACTCATGGAAGAGGGTTTCAACTTCGCCGTGGGTGAGCAGAGACGGCCGATCTCCGGTGGGTGGTGTGAAATTACACACCAGAGCAGCCTCTGGAATTACGTCAGTGCGTCTGGTCCTCACATCGAAACAGGCCGCATGGGTAAACTTGTTTTCGCGAGGAAACAGATCCAAATAACATCGACCCAGTATCTTCTCATCCTCAACCAGCTCAAACACCTTTACGTCCTGATGCCATGTGGGGATACCGACCCGTCTGAAGGAGATGCCAAATAAATCAAAGCAAAGGCGGAATAGTCCCTTTAAGACGTCATCCAATGAAAAGTACGGTTTGGTCTCTTCTTCGTGGAGTTGATAGGCTGATTCCTGCAACCGCTCCGCCAGATAGGTGCGATTCCAGGTTTCGATCTGGTCCTGACCGGAGAACTGGAGCAGCTCCTGGTAGTCGGCCTGGGCTTTGGCGGCCACAAGTTCGCGCAACTCTTCGTAAAAGCTGTGCACGGTCGCGGCGTCATGAGCCATTTTGTCGACGAGTTGCCCATCGGCATACTGGTCGTACCCCAAGAGTTGCGCTTTCTGATGGCGCAGCGTCAGTAGCGTTTGCAGCACGGGAAGGTTTTTCTCTCGGGCGCGATTCAAATATGCCACATACATGCGTCGCCTCACATCTTCGTTAGCGGCATGTTTCATGATCATCTGAAAATTGGTGCTCTGGCAGGGGACGGTCACGTCGCCGTCGGTGGCGGAGAACTGTTCAACAAACCATTGGGGAAGGCCGTCAAGTTCCGTCCTTTTCACGGTGAGGGTAGACGCATCCTCAGATATGTTCTGAGAAAACAAAAGTTCTTGCTGGGTGATGGCCTGGTTAAGTTTGCGCAGTTCCTCGCGTTGCGGGTCGGGCAGAGCCATGCCTTCAAGGCGAAAATCCTCAAGGATCTTGGCCATCAACCGCATTTCAATAGGAACCAGGGTGACAGCATGTTGGGAAAACTGATCAAGTGTGCCGTAGAGTTCCTGGTCCAGTCGCAAATCATTTCCCAGATCCAGGAGCTTTTGCACACCTGCCCGTGAAAACTCCCTCATCTGAGCCATGGGATGAGTCTCTGCCATCAAATAGAGCGGTGACAACAAATCCGATATGGACTGATACAACAGATCAAACCCATGCAGTCTCAAGAGCTTGTTATCCGGTGCTGATTGGATCATCTGCTCACGTACAGAAGCGACTTTTGCCAACACCTGCGTCACAGCCTGCGTGACGTCTTCGGAAACGATCTGATCAAAATTCAATGGCTCGCAGGTTTGCCTAACAAGGGGATTCACCATGGACTCACGCACCTAAACATAAAGGAAATCGGGTGTCTTCAGACGAGGCAGTATAGCAAAATCGCGCCGACAGCATCTTCTCGTCTAAGTCGGCATGCCGACATTCGGCAGAAGCACCTCATAACTAGGTGGTTATAGCAAACAAGACAATCTTGCCTATGTCTTGAAAATGGACAAGGGAAGGGCGCCGCGTATCATGGTGAGTCGCGTTCGGTTTGGGTTCGAGGTTCTTATCTGCGGAAGAATCGGAAAATGAATCATCCTGGTGGGGTAGGCGACGAAAAATCAAAAGAATGCCTTATGGGCGCAGCCGATAATTGCTCACGCGAAGGCGCGAGGTCGCGAAGAAGAAGGAACGCGAAGACTGGCGGCAGTTGGATATAGACACCTGTATTTTAAAACGAGACTGGTCGTTATCTGAATGGAAACGAGTCCCGAGCGAGAAATACGTGACACCCAAGTACAGAACGACGCACGCAAAGGAATGAACGCGAATGGCGTATGTGGATATTGCTGGGCGCTGCGTTCCTTCGCGGCTTCGTGCGAGATCTTCTGCCTTCCAGATGCGATGTTTAGAAACAACCCGCGTGCTTCGAAAGCCGTGTTGTTCGTGTGTATTTGTGTAACTGGGTGTCGATTCTGTCGAAGATCGCATCAAGGTAGGGATAATTCGTCTGTGCACATGTCGATAACGGCAGATGAATGCTCACGCGATGGCCCATAGGAGGCGACACACTGACTGTGAGATCTCAAGGATGAGAACGCTCGCGAGTCAACTGTGCATCGCAGGCGTTCAGATTGTGCGAGGAACGGGCTCCCATTTGCGTCCCAAAAATCTCTTAGATAAAATCGAAAAGTGACCTTATGATGGTATGTTAATGTGTTGTAGATGAAGTCAAGGTAAATAAAAAGGCCACCTATTTGGACCGGTGTGTCTGCTGGGGGTGGTCACCGTCTTGTCGCTACATGAGACACTTAGACTGAGTGAAACTCGATAAAAACGCAGATGCTTGACGTTGGGAGACGTAGAGTGGAGACAATGAGTTAATCTTGGAACACCTTCGAACCCGGATGAGATCGCAAGAGTCTGGCAAATTTGCTTCCTCGTAGGCTTTCGAAATGGGTCTTAGGGAAGTGGCTCCTCAAGGGAATCGGAAGCGGGTAACTCAGTCTGTCTTGTATCATGTTTTCTGCGGCGGTCACTAGGTGCGCATGCCCATGAGGACTTGTTCGTATGAGCAAAATATTTGATTTAAGATGTGGTAGTAAGGATAGAAAAATAAGATAGATAATGCGTGCTTTAGATGTGTGTTGAGCATGATTTTGCAGGGTGAACCCCTGTGGGTCAGGTTCGGATGTGGCAATGATCTTTGGGGTCACAACGACGCGGCAATCATGGATGATGAGTTGCTGGTCTGGCTCTGTGATGCACTGGTTGGAGAAAGTATTCGACCTGAGTGTGTGTTGGGTTATCAATTTGGGTTTCGGAAGTCCTGGTGCTTCTGAATACTGTTCGGAGGCTCTTGAAGCGGTTACAGGTGAAAGAGCACGTGTTTTTTCGCATACTGCATGGAATATTGGCGGGTCGTTGGTTAGGCGTTCGTGATTTTTCGATTCTCCGCGAGTTAATGATGTAAGTATCTTGAATAATGTGAGTTGCGCAGATCTAATGGTGAGGCAATGTTCTACGTAACGTCCGATAAGATATATTATGTTAACATACAGGTCCATGGGTAATAGAGATTTCGTGATGGGGTTTGTAGCCCCTTTCTTTCCGGCGGTGCGGTCTTGAATGTCTCACGCAAAACCGCGAAGCCGCAAAAAAGATGAGATCCCAGTGAGTCGAATTAGATTTCATTCCTTTCTGATGGGAACTACTCCCTTCGAGTGCACCCTTATTGTGTGTTCGTGGCACCAATCTGGGTCGACCACGGGAGAAAAGATCTCACGCGAATCCGCGAAGGCGCAAAGTTTATAAAAGGCTGCAAACAGCCATGTTCTGGCCTACGTTTCTCCAATTAAATAAGAAAGAGATAGATGTATGGATTCGAATCAGAAGGAGAAAGTCAGTGTCTAAGTTACTGTAAACACACAGGAAATGTGTGTTGAACAAAACAAGGCGGGATGTCCGAAATTCGAGCAAGCATGTAATCCTGGTCATCGCTTTCCCTTCGCGGCTTCGCGTGAGATCTTCTTCTTCTCTGACGTTCTTGAACGACACACGCCCTTTGAAGGCCCTCCCATTTGTGCCAGTTCGTGATATTCCTGGGTCGATCACGGTAGAAAAAAAATCTCACGCGAAGGCGCGAAGCCGCAAAGAAGATGACGACATGGGGTGAATAGGTTTTGGCGCTCAAGATACTGTATTTAAATAAGATAATGGTGTGCTTGTTCTAAAGAATCAGTTCTCATGAGATCATCGAAACTGATATTGAGAGGAGAACCACGAATGGACACGAATCCACACGAATCAACGTGAATCCTGCGAGTGACAGGAT
>JAGQSC010000013.1 GCA_020439745.1 Acidobacteriota bacterium
CAGCCGCGCGGTGGCATGTGGAAATATGGAAAGACGCTATCGCGTTTCCCACATTCCCACAAGCTCGACGGCTACGACTAGGACAAATAAGAATTCTCCTGTCTAGTCTTTATGGGGAGCGCTAGGAGGCGCTTGAATTGTTGGTAAATGATACGTTTGAACCAGCTAGGAAAAAGGCTTTGGCGAGGTTGGAAAGCGGTGATTATAGGTAGTATGCATATCAAAACAATGCACCAAAAAAACTCGGTTCTGCAAAAGACGGGTTTCCACGTGATATGCCCCCAATATTTGTCCTTGTAACCATTCCTTAGGGTTTGTCCTAACCCGAAGTTAGTCGAATAATCTTCATAGGCAGGATTACCTTCGCGGACCGATATGGAACCCGATAATTTGCCTCAGATCCCCTCCCTGGGCAAAGACGAACCGAAAATGGTACCTTTCTTTTTCGTAGTCCACAATCTTCTGGGACATTACGTAAGCTACCCCATTTTCTGTTGAAATATGGAAGTACCACTGCATGGGCTTATAACCTTGCATCGCGCCGAATTCCTTTTCAACGTTTTCCAAGAGTGAGACTAATGACTTCTGGCTGATTTCCTTTTTCAAATTCGGGGCAAAGGCTTGCTGATAAAACACTTCGAATTGGCGCTGTTTTACCATCTCGATCAATTCATTAGATCGGATTAGAACAGTCTCGTATTGTTTTGCAGCTGCACTCAAAGGCTCTTCAATATCGTCGTCGTGAATAGTGCCGGAATGCAGGGTCCTTTCGTAGTTCGGATGGCAGCCGCTAACAGCGAGAAACAGAGATAACAAAACTAGCCAAGACATATAGCGTAGAAGACCCATGAAACGCCCTTTTAGATTCCAATATTTTTATACAAACCGACCTACCTATTCTTAGTGGTTGGATTAGAACAATCAAGCTTACGCTTCAAACTTCTACGTGATCTGTCCCGGTAATCTGGTCCTCACTGTCGTTCGCGAGTCGGGGTCTTTAATCATCCACAATTCGAATTTACTTGCATGACAAGATTGTCAACACTTTCCAATTCAGGCCAATTGGGCAGTTCAGACTTAATTTTCCCACGATCAAAGCATATATCGTGTTCCGTCACCAAAGTACGACCACTCGAGCCCTCGGCTATATATAGTCGGCGTCCTACAGGCACGACCCGTCTTGTTTCAACTGTATCTACCGTATCAACGATTATTGGACTCAAAGGATTAGTGATGTCCATCACGGTGATTCCATTGTATTGACCACCACACATCACTAAGTAATCCTCAGTCATCTCACTAAGGGATTGATATAGTCCGAAATCTTGATAAATAACATCTGGGGCGGAAGGATCCGAAATATCAACAAGATACCAATTCCCTGCAATTACGGACCCGGCACACACAAGGTTGCCATTCAAAGAGGCACCAATGAATGAATTTCCGGGTACATCAAGTTCCCAATATACAGGGTTGCCGGACTCGTCGCTGGCCATTAGAAGCAAAGCATTATCTACAGCGGCGATTGCTTTACCGCCATGCTCGTTTATCTGATGCACATGATTGTATGGTCCATACGATACATTCAAGGATGGGTCTGTAAGATTGTTGTGCTCGACATACCCCCCCTCTCTCTCAATAAAAAACTGGTCTCCATTTACCTCAAAAAAGACTTTATCTATACCCTCAAAATCATTGACCCCGATTTTGTTCAGGTACTCCGCGTTATCATTCGCCAAACTAAAGAAATAAGCATAATTCCTTTTCAACACAAGAATTTCATCATCAGAAGTAAATTGGGCACCAGATGATCCGAAGAGAGGTATCGCATATTTGAAACCAATTCCTGTCTCCAAGATATCGTATACCTCGATACCTTTCGACTTCTTCGTTATAACAAGCTTATCTCCCTTAACATCTAGGTCAAGCGTGACGTCAGCATCCCCGAGGTAGTTATCCGCAGCTACCGCCGGTTGTGTGACATCAAAAATGATTAGATCTTGGTCACTTGTTGTTGCAACCACAGTCTGGCCCAGAACATCAATGTCAAAAATAATATCGTCAAATCCGTATTCGTAGATGGCGTGCTGAGCAAGAAACCCTCTTGTTACAGGATCCCTAATAATTATCGAACCGAGCTCATTCCCCACACAATACAGTAGCCCGTTTGCTTCAACTGACCTACCCAACCTTAAAATTCTGTAAGATCTGGGCCCTTGCTCAATTAGAAGCGGTTGATAGGGATCAGATACATTGTATTCACAAACGATCGAAGATGTTTCTTCGTACAGACTCGCGTCATTTATTATCCTTTGAACAGGACTCAGAAATGAATAGGCCAAAACGGGAGTTGAGGGATTTGATACATCGTACAAGTGCCTTCCGATGCTAACCGTCCCATCTTTTAAGGTGAAACTTCCTGTTTGTTCGATAATTTGGATACCTGACAAGTAAGTAGGCGTTGAGGACATGGAAACATCGAATAGAAACATCTCGTTTGAATGAGGATACTCATGATCAATGCCAGCGAGCAGAGGGTAGTCAATCATCAAAACACTGACATTGGAGGTGACCCCTCCAATCCGCTGTGGCGAACTCAAATTTGAAAGCTCAAATACTTCGATAGAAGATCCTGTGGCGGCAAAAAGCAACCCACTCGAAATCACAAAATCTACTACGGTGAATCCCACGATACTCCCCACTTGGCTTGGGTCACTTGGGATAGTGATATCAAGTACATCTATTGTGCCAGACACTTGCAAAGCAACTAGGTAACCATCAAAAATCTCCACTTTTTTGAATTTGTTGGGACTGCGATACTTCAGCTTAGGCAAAGTGCTTGCGTTTGCCAAATCAACACTTCGGATGCCTGTATCTTCGCAACAAACATAGGACTTGCCGTCTGCTATCAGATGATCTCTTATGAAATCCGTCCTCGAAGTGTGGTCGTTTTGCACAGGAAATACGACGACCCCTCTTTGTTCGAAACTGCCATTGATTCCTTCATAAATATACAAATGCCTACGGTAACTGATCGTAATAAACGGGCCATCGACGGCCATCGAGTCCATTGATCCGGTTAAGTTATGTGTCGCCACAAGATTAACAGTATCGGGATTTACAACTTCATACTCTACAATTGAGACACCGTCGGAGAAAAAACATCTGGAAACATCAGCTGTGAAAAAACCCAGGGGAACCTGTAGGTCGTGATGCACTATGTGGCCAAGATCGTTCATGTCGGCAACCGCAACGCCTCCATATAGGTCAAGCAGGAATAATGTGTCGCCCTTAACAAACTGCTTCCTATAGCTTCGATCAAGAACAACCGATGTAACCGGCGTTGGATTTGCAGGATCGGTTAATTCATAAAGGACAACTTCATCGGTGGGAAGAAAGGCAACGAGTTTATTGTTCCAACTTTCAATTGCATCTGTTGTCAAAATCAGATGGCCAACTCGCGGCGTACCTGCTACAGCCACATCAAATACCTCAAGATAATAAAGGTAGCGCACGCATAAAAGGTTTCCAATTTGGACGGCCCCGTAAGCTTGTGGGCCATTTCCAGGAATCACTGCTATGTGGTTATGGGAATACCTATCAAAAACATCCACACCGCCATCTTCAATTATTCCCACTAGGTAGTTGGGCGTCATTTCAATGGTGGTATAGACACCCGTTCCTTGCTCATAAAGAACATTGTGGCCAAACAAAACACACGAAATCATGACTACTAGCATTCAAAGCCTCACACGAATTACGTGTTCGCAACGAACGGATTCTATCAGTTTGACTAGCTCAAAGGTAACCCTACGGGTGAATGAACAAATGATACTGGTGAGTTTTACGGTCGCCCTTGCGGGCTTTGGATTTGGTGGGTGCGTTCCCTGGGTTCCTCGCTTTGCTCGTCACCCAGGGCTGAGGACGGTTGCCCTAACGGGCAAGGCAAACACGAACAGTCAGGCAATCAACAACCATCATTCCTCGGCATGCGTTGGAATCGCTCGAATTATTAAAGCCTGAGGATTAACCCGTTCAATTAGGCGTGAACCAAAACAAAAAAAAACCATTCGTGTTGATTGGTGCGCATTGGTGGTTTCGTTTCGCGTTCACAGGCCTAAACCTGACGTTGAATCGAATCATCTTTGGCCAACGGCCACGCCCTCAATAGCCATTTGTGGCGGTTCTATTTTGAGGTTTTGTCTTGTTTCATGAGGCGGAGGAGGCGGACTTGGAGGGCTAGGAGTTGGCACGCCATGTAGATGGCGCCTAGTAGGATGATGATGACCAGTGAGATGTTGGATCGCGTCCATTGGCCCGTTTCCTGGAGGCTCTTGATGAGTAGGAACACATCGTCGCTGATCAGGTAACCTTCCAGGCCCGGATAGGTGATCAGCTCGCCGAACGGTGAGACATACAGCGAGACCGCCTCATACAGATCGCCCGGGATGGACATGAACGGGATGAACGCCAACAAATAGCCCAAACCCGCCAGCCAGACCCACTTTTTCTGGGTCGCCCAATGCAGCACCGGCAAACCAAACAGGCTCAGCACGTAGGGCAGCATGTCCGTCACGAAATACGACAGACGAGACGGCGTGGTGAATCCGGTCAACTGACCCGCGTAATTGCTTTCCGGATGGATGAAGGGGAAGATTTTCTTCAATAAATGGGCCCCGTACTCAGGGGCCAGGGCCAGTTCGGTGACCGTTCCACCGGTCAGGCGGCAACCGGCTACGTGGAGCAACTCGTGGATGGGTGTGTAGATGAACCAGGCCACGATCATGCCCAACGTCAACCACAGGACATCAATCATCTTGCCGCGCGACATCAACTGGTCCAGCGAGCGGAACGCCATGCGGAACCCATCACGCACCTCGAAGATGGGCAGAATCCAGGAAGCCACACTCATGGCGCCTGCCTGAGGGTCAGTTGGTAGTCGCGTCGAGTTTCCTCCCAACGGGCCGTAAATCTCATACCCAATTGGTCCGAATGGTTCAGCGCACTGCGGAAACGGACGGGATAAGAAAGCGAGACGAAGTGATCAGGCAACACCACAATCGGTGGCATCTGCGCCAATCGCTCGTTACCCGCCACGGGTTCGCCCCACAGGGTCAAAGCCTCGTCGTCGGCCATCAAGGCCAACTCGTCGTGGGACACGGTCATGGTGCGAAAACCCTTGTTGCGCCACTCGATGGACAGGCTTTGGGGTTCCAATACCAGATCAATGCGCAGGGCACGGTCTTCGAAGTGATATTCGCGGCCATCGCTGGTCGAAAATCCATGGTGAATGGAGGCGTCGCGTAGGGCGCACTGCGATAAGCAAAGCGCAGCGGCGATCGCTAACCTTTCAACCATGTACGGACCTTTTCGGCGATGGCCGGTCCCGTGAAGCCGTGTTTCTCGTACAGATCTTCCGGCTCGCCGGACTCACCATAGGTGTGCACACCAATCCGCAACATGCGGCACGGCTCATGTTCGGCCAGTGACTCTGCCACGGCTCCGCCCAGTCCGCCACACACCGAATGATCTTCAAGGGTCACGATCCGGCCAATCCGCCGCGAGACATCGGCGATATAGGCATCGTCCATGGGTTTGATGGTGTGGATGTTGGTCAATTCCACGTCAATCCCCTGCTCTGCCAACAGCACCGCCGCCGCCATGGTGGGTTCCAACAGGCCACCCGTGGCCAAAAGCGCCACATCCGCGCCCTTTTTCAGGCAATCGGCTTTGCCCATCTGGAACTGGTAATCGTCGCCGTGGAACTGGGGCATGTCTTGTCGGGTCAATCGCAAATAGACGGGACCCTTGTGTGCCGCCGCCCAGGCCACGGCCTGTTTGGCTTCGCGGTGATCGCCCGGCTGAATGATGGGTACGTTGGGCAAGGTGCGCATCATACCGATATCTTCCAGCGCCATTTGGCTATAACCATCCGCGCCAATGCCAATCCCCACATGGGTGCCCACCAACTTCACGTTGGCATCGGCATAACCCACCGAAAGTCTAATCTGTTCAAATCGGCCAATCAAAAAGCAGCCAAAAGAGGCAATAAAGGGGATCTTACCCATGGTCGCCAGACCGGCAGCCATGGTCACCATGTTGCCTTCCTGGATGCCTACCTGAATGTGGCGTTCGGGATGGGCGTTCATGAACTTCACGGTCTTGGTGGATTTACCCAAATCGGCGTCCATCACCACCAGGTTCGGAAAGTCGTTAGCAATCTCGCACAGTGCTTCGCCAAATGAGCCGCGTGTGGCGATGGCTTTCCCCGTGGTGGCAATCATGATTGAGCTCCTTCCAGTTCGGCCAAGGCCTGTTCCGTTTGTGCGTCGTTGGGTGCGGCACCGTGCCAGTCGATCACGCCTTCCATGAACGAGACGCCTTTACCTTTGACGGTGTGGGCCACGATCATGGTCGGTTTTCCTTTCGTGTTGCGCGCTTCCTGCAACGCGCCATGGATGGCGTCCAGGTCATGCCCATCAATCACAATCGTGTGCCAATTGAAAGCTTTCCATTTGTCGGCGATGGGTTCCAGGTCCATCACTTCCGAGGTGGGTCCATCGATCTGACCCTTGTTGTAATCAACAATGCCTACCAGGTTATCCAACTTGAATTTGGGTGCGGCCAGGGCCGCTTCCCACACCTGACCCTCTTGGGTCTCGCCGTCACCCATGATGCAGTAGACGCGGTTGGCTTTGCCGTCCATCTTGGCGGCCAGTGCCACACCTGCGGCAAATGAAAGGCCCATACCCAGCGAACCGGTGGAGGCCTCGATGCCCGGTAAAAAACCCACCGAGGGGTGGCCCTGCAGGCGCGAGTTGATCTGGCGCAGTGTGGCCAATTCGTCTTTGGGGAAATAGCCCATGCCTGCCATCACCGCGTATTGGGCCGGCACGCCGTGGCCTTTGCTCATGACAAATACATCGCGGTCGGGCCATTCGGGACGCTTGGGATCGTGTTTCATCTCGTGGTGGTACAGCGTGGCAATGATGTCGATAGCACTGAGTGAGCCACCCGGGTGTCCACTACCCGCCCGGTGCAACATTTTGATGATATCTATTCGGTAATTGCGGATCTGTTCCTTGAGAACTGCCATTTCAGATGCAACCATGCCCAACCGTCCTTTGAAGTTCGGATACGCAACAACCCCTGCGCGCTCGCCGGGGATCATAGCAGATAGTCACAACATTGGGGCACATCGGTTTTACAACTCCACCTCTTTCCTGCCGAATGCATCATGCTAGACTCAGCGGCATGCTTTTTTGAGGGGTCTCCACATGGCGCTTTTTCTCTTATGGACATTGATTTATCTGGGCGATGAGGCACAGAAAGAAGAATGGAAGGTCGATGAACCGCCCTACCCCATGACCGACATTTCCATCGATGTCACGGAAGGTACCTGGATGAATCTGGACGTCAGCCCAGACGGACAAACTATCGTGTTCGATTTGTTGGGTGACATTTACGAGATCCCCATCAGCGGTGGCGAAGCCAATGCGCTCACCCACAGCGTGGCTTGGGACATGCAACCCACCTACAGTCCAGACGGGAAAACCATCGCCTACACCTCCGATGCCGGTGGTGGCGACAACATCTGGATCATGAACCGCGAAGGCCAGGACGCCAAAGCCATCAGTAAAGAGACCTTTCGTCTATTAAATAGTCCCGCCTGGTCGGCCGATGGTTCCTACCTGGCCGCACGCAAGCATTTCACCAGTTCGCGCTCCATCGGATCGGGCGAGATCTGGCTCTACCATCTATCAGGTGGATCGGGTGTTCAACTGACGGAAAAGCCCAACGACCAGAAAGATGTGGGCGAACCGGCCTTCTCGCCGGATGGCCGTTACCTCTACACCAGTTTCGATGCCACACCGGGCAAGACGTTTGAATATAACAAGGATCCCAACTCGGGGATTTATGCGATCCGGCGATTGGACCTGACCACGGGCAAAGCCGAAGTGATCCTCAGTGGATCGGGCGGCGCCGTGCGACCTACCCCTTCCCCGGACGGTCGATACCTGGCCTTCATTCGCCGACTGGACTATGAAACCGCGCTCTTCCTCTACGATCGGCAGTCCGGCGAGACCTGGCCGGTCTTCAACAAACTGGATCGAGACATGCAGGAGACCTGGGCCATTCATGGTGTGTATCCGCGTTTCGATTGGACGCCCGACAGCAAGTCGTTGATCTTCTGGGCGGCGGGTAAGCTCAACCGGCTGGACATTGCCGGCAAGAAATACGTACCGATCCCCTTCCACATCAAAACCACCAAGAAGGTGGCGCAGGCCCTTCGTTTTCCAGTTGAAGTGAGTCCGGACCAGTTTCCGGTGCGCATGATGCGCTGGACCGATGTATCGCCACAAGGTCAGCAAGTGGTGTTTCAGGCCCTGGGCCACATCTACATTGCCGATTTACCGGTGGGCACGCCCAGGCGGTTGACCGAACAGACCGATCACTTTGAAATGACGCCGAGATTCAGTCACGATGGCAAGAGCGTGGTGTACACCACTTGGGACGACCAGGAACTGGGTAGTGTGCGCATTGTCTCCACTCGGGGTGGCAAGACGGGCAAGGTGGTTTCGACTGCGCCGGGTCATTACATGCACCCCAGTTTTTCGCCAGACGACAAGGAAGTCGCGGTGATGAAATTGAGTGGGGGTTATCTGCGCAGTCCCCTGCACAGCCTGGACACGGGTATCTACCTGATCAACCTACGGCAAAAGACCATGGAACGCATCACCGAGTCTGGAGCCGATCCGCATTTTGATGAGACGGGTCTGTACTTCACCGAACGCAGTGGCGATTCTACTGTCTTGGTGCATTTGAAGTGGGACGACCGCACCCGTCGCGACGTGGCCAAGAGTGAGTTGGCCAGCCAGATCCGCGTCTCGCCCAACGGCAAATGGATCGCCTTTCAGGAAGACTACAACGTGTTTGTCTGCCCCAACCCTGATACCGGGAAACCCATCGACTTGGGTCATGAGATGAAGAACCTGCCGGTGAAGAAACTTTCCACCCATGCCGGATACAACCTGAGCTGGACGGGCGATTCCCACCAACTGTCATGGTCGTTGGGACCCAAACTGACATCGGTAGCCATTAGCGAAGAGATCTTTGACAAGGACGTGGATGCCACCGACATCGAGATCAACATGACCCACACCACGGCTAAACCCAGCGGCATCACGGCCCTGGTGGGCGTGCGCGCCATCACCATGAAAGGTGACGAAGTGATCGAGAACGCGGTGGTGGTGGTCACCGATAATCGGATTACGGCTGTGGGACCCGCCGATCAGATGGTCATCCCCACAGGCGCCTATGTGATGAACCTGAGTGGTTATACCCTGATGCCAGGCCTGATTGACGTGCATGCCCACGGCGCACAAGCCACCAATGAGATCATTCCCGAACAGAATTGGCTGCATTACGCCTCGCTGTCGTTTGGCGTGACCACAGTGCACGACCCATCCAACGATACGGAATCCATTTTTGCAGCCAGTGAGTTGGGTAAGGCCGGCATGATTGTGGCCCCCCGCATCTTCTCTACGGGAACCATTCTTTACGGTGCGAAACTGCCCGATCACACGGCGACCGTGGAGAGCGTAGACGATGCTCGTGGACACTTGGAACGACTGAAAGCGGTAGGTGCGTTTTCGGTGAAGAGCTACAACCAACCGCGCCGCAATCAACGACAGCAGGTGCTGGCCGCCGCTCGCGAATTGGAGATGATGGTGGTTCCCGAAGGTGGCTCGTTGCTGCAACACAACCTGACCATGGTGGTCGATGGCCATACGGGCGTGGAACATGCCATCCCCATCGCACGGGCCTATGCGGATATCACGCAACTCTGGTCCCAAACCGAAGTCCAATACACGCCTACCTTGATTGTGGGTTATGGCGGCGTGTGGGGCGAGAATTACTGGTACCAAAAAACCGAAGTGTGGAAACATGAACGGCTGGCGAGATTTGTGCCGCCCTTCATTCTGGAACCTCGATCCAAGCGCCGGGAAATGGTGCCCGACAACGAATTCAATCATTTCCGCAACGCCGAGGTCTGCAAGCAGTTGGCAGATGCGGGCGTCAGGGTGAACCTAGGAGCACACGGCCAACGCGAAGGATTAGGTGCCCATTGGGAAATGTGGATGTTGGCCCAAGGCGGCATGAAGAATCTGGACGTCTTGGCCTGCGGCACCATCAACGGCGCTCGTTACCTGGGCCTGGACAAAGATTTGGGCTCCATTGAGGTGGGCAAGTTGGCCGACCTGGTGATTCTGGCGCAGAACCCACTTGACGATATCCGACATACGGATTCTGTGCATGTGGTGATGGTGAACGGGGTGATGTACGACGCCGAGACCATGCACGAGGTGCGTGAAAATGGTCGGAACCGGTTACCCTTTTTCTGGAAACGCAGCGAAGGAACGCATATCTCGTTTCCCGCGCTGTCACATTCCAGCGGACAACAGGGCTGTGTTTGCGGCCACTGAGTGTGTGATTGAGCCTATCTGTCCTCACCCGGCCTGAACATCTCGAGGCCTTGGCAGGTCTCGTGGGTGAGCCTGCCATTGCGCTGGATATTGAAACGGCCGGCGCGGATGGGCTGAACCCCTACCAGAGTCGCATTCGCTTGATTCAATTGGCCACGCCCAGCGATGTGTTTGTGGTGGATTGCGATGCGGTGGATCCGTTTCCCTTTCTGAAACCCATACTCACCGATCCCACCGTCACCAAGGTGATCCACAACGCCAAGTTCGACCTGAAGCACATCTACCATCACACCCACATAGAAGTGAAGCCGGTCTTCTGCACCTACCTGGCCTCCCAACTACTGGCCATGGGCGATCGCGAGAAACGCCATAGCTTGGAGGCTGTGGCGTTGCGCTACCTGGACCTGGTGCTGGACAAGCATTTGCAGACCTCGGATTGGTCCGGTCTGTTGCATGACGATCAAATCGAGTATGCTGCACGCGATGTGTCGTCGCTGATGCAGCTTTACCCCATCCTGGACTCGGAACTGCGGCAAAATAAGCTGCGCCGCGTCTCGCAATTGGAGTTCCGTACGGTGATGCCGGTGGCAGCCATGGAATTGAAGGGTATGCGATTGGACATGGATCGTTGGCAGACCTTGGAAACCAAGCTCACCCATTCCGCCGACGAACTGGAATCCCAGATCTACCGCTACCTGCGTCGGTCCGACGACCTTCCTGGCATTAACACCCTCAACCTGAATGCGCCCGACCAGGTGCGTGAGGCACTGCTTGAGTTGGGGATTGACGTGCCCGGCACGTCGGAAAACCACCTGAAACGCCATTTGGGCGATCATCCGGTGATCAAGATGTTGTTGGATTATCGGCACCTGACCCGCATTTTGAGTTCCACTGTGCGACACGCGCAAAACGCTATTGAACCCGCCACAGGTCGGGTACACCCAAGCTACCACCAGATCGCTTCGGCGTCGGGTCGCTTTGCCTGCAGCGAACCCAATATCCAGCAGGTGCCGCGTGAAAAGGAAGTGCGCGCAGCGTTCATCCCCGACGACGGCTACGCGTTTGTGATTGCGGACTATTCGCAAGTAGAGCTGCGGGTTGCGGCGGGACTGGCCAAAGATCCCATCATGCTCAAGGCCTACGAGGCGGGTGAGGATTTGCACCGACTGACCGCTGCGCTTACCATGGACAAGCCCAAACAGGACGTCTCCAAGAATGAACGACAGGCGGCCAAGGCGATCAACTTTGGTTTGATCTATGCCATGGGACCTAACGGTTTGATGCAGTCTGCGGCCAATTCATATGGTGTGGAGATGACACTGGAACAAGCCACTACGTTTCGTGACCGTTACTTCAATCACTATGCCGGCATCAAGCGTTGGCAGGAACAACTGGCGGAGATCGGTAAGCGTCAGCGGTATGTGCGCACCTGTGCCGGTCGCATTCGTCAGTACAAGCAACGCGATGACATTCGCGTGACGGAACTGTTCAATATCCCCGTTCAGGGCACCGCAGCCGAGGGGCTGAAATCAGCGATGTGCCTGTTTTGGGATCGTGTGCAAGAGGCAGGACTGGATGCCGCCATCATTGCCATCATCCACGATGAAATCATTGTCGAAGTGGTCACTGGCCAGGCGCAACAGGCATGCGACTTGTTGAAGCAATGCATGGTGGAGGGGATCTCGTGGTTGGTACCCAACGTGGTGTTCGATGTGGACGCCCACATTGGGACGTCCTGGGCAGACAAGTCTTAGCCCCAGAAGGGTTTCAGAACTTCCGCCCACAAGGCCACCATCCACTCCAGGATGGGTGACGTGATTGCCGTCAGACCGAGCACAAATCCTACCCAAAGGGCGTTCACCCAAAGTAGCGTGCCGCGGAACACACGCGGGTCCAGCTCGTTCTTTGCCAATGCCAGCCAACTGATGGTGCGCAAGCCCACTTGGAACCGCATGATGAGGATTGTCAATCGTGGGCGTTTGAGGATGGATTCCTTCATGTCCAGGCGTCGTTGGTTCAGCCAGCGCCAATGCCAGACACGTTGGGCGGAGGCCCTGTGGCCAAAGGCGAAGACCAGAAGATCACCACTCATGGCACCCAGATAACCGCTCAGAAGGATGGGGCCCGGAGACGCCAGTCCGCGCATGATGGCCATGCCACAGATCACCAGCACCAACTCCCCTTCCAGCACGCACCCGACAAACGCGATCCACCATGCGTGTTGGGCTATGAATTCGAAAAACGCCGCCATGATCGGTCACCATAACCGAAAAGGCGGCGTTTATGCTATCGAGATCTGTGGGCACTTGTGGCCGCCCACGAATCAATGGTTATAGACGGCTGATGGCGAAACCCATGGCCATGCGTTGCATCACTTGCATGTTGTCCTGATTGATCAACATCACGTCGCGCACCGCAAAGGGCGCTTCCAACTTCGCTTCAGCAGCCATGTTCAGGTCAATGGGCCAAGCGAGGTTTGAGGTTCCTGCCTGCAGCACAGCGGCGCTGTCCAGCACGCTGAACGCTTGGAGTTCGCCATGCTCGTTGGTTCCGTACAAGACACCACGGGCTTCGTATCGAGCCGGTGTCCCCACCTGCACGCCCAATACGATTCGAGGTGTTTTGTCATCGCCATTGTTGACCGAGACTTGGCCGTTGAGCCGAGCCGTGGCGATGCCCACGCCAAATGCCGTGCGCACGTTTCGCCTAACCGCCATACCGCCCAATGAGCCGGTGATGTCCAGTTCCACTTCCCACAAACCTTGAGTCGTGGTGATCTGAGGGATTTGACCGGAGATGGTCAACTGACCACCGCGGGCAAAGGCCGATACGGGGAAGGTTTCGCCGGTGGGTGCGATCAATTGGCCTTGGATTTGAGAGGCCGACCAGAAACCGCGTTCGGTTTCCAGCGCGCCAATCAGTGTCAATTTGCCACCAGCCAGATACTCGAACTGCGTGGCTTGAAGACTGGCGATCGTCGCGCTTTCCTTTTCCAGCACATGCATCATGTACCATTCACTTTCGTTGCGTTCCAAGCCATCGGCGTACAGCCAGAACTGGCCTGCGCCGAGCTCGCGCTTTAAGCGGAATACGGAGGTTCCTTCGGGAAAGGGATTATCGGTTTGGGCCAGTTGCTCGGCCGTCACCAGAAGTTCGAACCCACTGCCCCGTTCAAAGACCTGGTCTCGTTCAGTCACCAGAACCAGACGACTGGGATCGATGGCTGCGTTTTGGTTGACGGCGTCGATGTCGCGGTTCACGGCGTGGATACGAACCAGCGCGCCAGGATCGGTGGTCACTAATGTCACGCCACCCACCAGATCGGCAGCGGAGAAGCTGGTGTGGTACTCACGACTGCGAGCGATGAAGGGAGCGGGCGCTTCCAGACTTGCCGTGGTGGGCAGTGCCATGGAAACCGGTTGCGTTTCCGCATTGAGCGGGTTCTGTTGGGCTGGCATGGCGATCACATCGTCCGGCACCATATCGGTGGCGTGTGCGGGCATCCAGGTTACTTGTTCACCTGCAAAAAGGGTCAAACTGGCAAATAGGCATATGATTTTCACGGTTTCCTCCTTACAGGTCGTTGCGCAGCAGGACGTCAAGTCCAAAACACTTGCGTCGACTCTGGTTGTGGCTCAAGGGCTCGCTGCCATTGGTGAACTGGGTGTCGTAATACCAAACGGTGCCGGCACCAGCCTGACTGGAGCAGTCGAGGAAGCCGTCGGAACAACTGTTCAGCCAAGCCTGAGTCACTTCCAGCCCCAGATTAAGCGTGTAACCACCGCAATAGCTGTCGGGATCCCAAATTGCCGTTTCGACGTCTGTGCCCACGATGTCCCAAAAGCCTTTGGGCAGGCTGGGGCGACCAGAGGTGCCGTACAGCCAAGTTGAGTTGTAGTAGGACATCCAGTGCGTCTGTTGCATGCGCACCATGTCACTTTGGTAACCCAATAACCAGCCCAGCGCCTGTTCAAACACGGTTCCATTCATCACCGCATTGGCCAGAGGTGTGCCCAAGCTTGAAGGCGCCAGAGCGTTCACCCATCGGGTCTTTTGGATGATGGTGGGGAACTTCGCGTTCCAGGTGGGGTTGGACATAATCCAGCGCATCACGTTCCCGCTACCGGAATGGGTGATGACCACCAGGTCTGTGATGCCTTTGGCGTTGATGAACGCGACCAGTTGGTCTGCAAGTGCGCCGGAAGCGGCTGCATCCCACATGTACTTATCGAAATCGCAGTTCACCACCACGTAATTGTTGGGGTTGGGTAGGCCTTGACGCACCGAGTTCACGAACTCGGAAGTCCAGTAATCATTCAGGGCATTGGTTTGCCTTCCAGTCCCATGCACAAAGGCGACGCCCGTATTGGCGAAGCAACTGAAAACAAACAAGATCATGCCGAAAAGGCGCAGGCAACGTAACATGACAAATTCCTCCTGTGACAACCCGAGCGTCTGGATGAATCAATGAACCACGCGGAGAGCGAGGCCCGAGTCTATGTAAATAGTTTGTAAATGTGAATCGTCATTCATTGTACAAACTGTCGGATCCCTGTCAACACTTTTTTTGAATCTCCATTCATTTTTTTCTGCAGCGCGTCAAAGCTTTGTTACACCTGCATTGAACTGCTAGACTCAGGGATGGGAGGACATATGGCATTTGCATTTCAACCCATCTTTGAATCTGGTGAAGATAAGACTGAATATCGGGCCCTGGATACCCCACCCATCGAAGTGCTGAAGCTAGGCGGTAGAGACGTGTTGCAGGTGCCGCCCGAGGTACTTCAACAACTGGCCGCTACGGCCTTTAGGGACGTTTCTCACTTACTGCGTGCCAGCCATTTGGAGAAGCTGGCCAAGATCCTCAAGGATCCAGAAGCCTCTGACAACGACCGATTTGTGGCGTTGGACCTGTTAAAGAATGCGGTGATTGCGGCAGAAATGGTGTTCCCCGGATGTCAGGACACGGGCACGGCCATCGTGTTTGCCAAGAAGGGCGAAACGGTGTGGACAGGCGTTGACGACGCGGAATGGCTTTCGCGCGGGGTTTATGACGTGTACACCTCCACCAACCTGCGTTATTCACAAGTCGCTCCGCTGAGCATGTACCAGGAAAAGAATACGGGCACCAATCTGCCTGCCCAGATCGACATTATGGCAAGCCCGGGAAATGTGTATGAATTCCTCTTCATCGCCAAAGGTGGCGGTAGTGCCAACAAAACGTTCTTGTACCAAAAGACCAAGGCTCTTTTGAACAAAACGTCGATGCACGAATTTGTACGCGAATCCATCACCAGCCTGGGAACCGCAGCCTGCCCTCCTTACCATTTGGCCGTGGTCATCGGTGGTACATCCGCCGAGATGACGGCAAAAACCGTAAAGCTGGCATCCTGTGGTTATTTCGATAACCTACCCAGAGAAGGCAATGCCTTGGGTCGCGCCTTTCGGGACCTTGAGTTGGAACAGGAAATCGAAGAGATTGCACGACAAACAGGGATCGGCGCCCAGTTTGGTGGTAAGTATTTTGTGCATGACGTACGCGTGATCCGCATGCCGCGACACGGGGCATCCTGCCCAGTGGGCATTGGCGTCAGTTGCTCGGCTGATCGTCAAATCAAAGCCAAGATCACCGCCGATGGCGTGTTCCTGGAACAGTTGGAACTGAATCCCGCACGCTTCTTGCCCACTGATTTAGAAGACGCCAGCAAACCGGCCATCTCCATCGATCTGAATCGCCCGATGGCGGAGATCCTGAAAACGTTGAGCAGCTTGCAGGTGGCCACACGCATCATGCTCAACGGTCCCATGGTCGTAGCTCGCGATATCGCCCACGCCAAACTGAAAGAGTTGATGGACAAGACAGGCGATCTTCCCGACTACTTCAAGGAGTTCCCCGTCTACTATGCCGGTCCGGCTAAAACGCCCGATGGCTATCCTTCGGGTTCCTTTGGACCCACCACTTCACAGCGCATGGACCCCTACGTGGACCAGTTCCAGAAAATCGGTGGATCCATGGTGATGCTGGGCAAAGGCAACCGCACACCTCAGGTGGCGGCCGCCTGTCAGGCCAACGGTGGTTTCTACCTGGGCTCTATAGGCGGACCAGCGGCCCGGCTCGGTAAGGAGTGCATTACCAGCGTTGAAGTACTGGACTACGAAGAACTGGGCATGGAAGCGGTTTGGAAGATCGAAGTGAAGGATTTCCCGGCCTTTATCATCACGGATGACAAGGGCAACGACTTTTTCAATCGCCCGGCTGCATGGAAACTTTGAGGGTCCAGTTCCCGTAGGAGCTGCCAATCAGGAAAGAGGAGTTCAGCATGCGTCGATTGATTGCTTTATGTCTCGTTGTGGGCATGATCACATGCCAGAAGAAACCGGTTGCAGTGGCCCCCATGGCGGCGCCGCAGGAAATTGCGCCGCTTTCTTATTCGGTAGATCTCACACAAATCTCAGATGATCTGTTTCGCTGCCAATTGGTGATGGCCCCTGTTGATGACGAAGTCGTCACCATCCAGTTTCCGGCTTCAGCGCCAGGAACTTATCAGACCATGGATATGGGACGGTTTGTGCGGAGTATTGAAGCTGCAGATCAGGTCGGCAACTCGATCAACTTGACGCAAGCATCCACCAACCAGTGGCAGTTCGACAATCCGGGAGGCCCTGTTCGCATCAGCTATACCATTGCTGAAACCTGGGACACCAAGGTGGACGATCGCTTCATTTTCCCCATGGCTGGCACCTCGCTTGAGGCCGATCATGCGTTGATCTGTCCCCATGCGGTGTTCCCCTTCCCCCTCGGTTACCAGGACCGTGCGGTTGCTTTGAGTGTTCAGTTGCCCGAGACATGGACCGTCGGCACCGCCATGCCCTTTGAAAACGGGGCGTACCACGCCGAAGACTACGACCAGTTTGTCGATTCGCCCTTGTTGGTCGGTAACCTGTCGGTGGCCGAAGAGACCATCGATGGTTGCCGATTCCAGGTGTACGTCTATTCCAAATCCGGCAATAAGAAAGCCGATGCCATCCTGGAAAAGCTGCGCCCCGTGATTACGGCAACCGGTGAGATGTTGCATGGCTTTCCCAATGATCACTACGCGTTCCTGTTCCATTTCGAGGCGCTGACCATGGGTGCCTGGGAACATGCCTATAGTTCCAATTACGTGCTCAGTGATACCGCCAACGAAACCGCCACCATGAATAGCATGGTCCACATGGCTGCTCACGAAGTCTTCCACATGATCACACCGCTGCATATCCACAGCGAGATGATCGACCCCTTCGATTTTGCGGAACCGAAACCCTCTATCCACCTCTGGTTTTATGAAGGCGTGACGGAATGGGCGGCTCGCATCATGATGATGCGTGCCGAGTTCATCACGCTTGATCGCTATCTGACCAATGTCGGGCGTAGCATTATGGGTTCTGGTTTTTTTGACTCATCCGTCAGCCTGAAAGGCATCGGCGAAGCCTCGTTTAGTCCGTCCAACATGCGCCTCTTTCCCAATGTATATATGAAGGGTTCCCTGGTCGCCGCGTTACTGGATCTGAAAATGCTCTATCTCACAGACGGGAAGATCGGGCTACGCGATGTGATTTTGGATCTGGCCGAAGACTTTGGTCCGCAACAGACCTTTTCGGAAGCGGATTTCTTCAAAGAAATTGCAGATCGTTCGGCCCCTGAAATTGAAGAGTTCCTCAACCGCTATGTCGGCGGAATCGACGAATTGCCCATTGCTGAATGTTTTGGTTATGTGGGTATCGGATACACGGTTCAAGGCGCTAAGCTTGAGGTGTTGGAAAACGCCACAGCCGAACAGCTCGCCCTGCGCGAGATCTGGATGCAAAACGGAGCGCCATGAAAGCAATCCTCATTGGAATCACCCTTTCGGGTGCCCTGATTGCCCTGGTTTTTGCGCGACTGTGCTTCGGTTGCCTGAAAAAGAAGCGTCGATTTGCGGCGCTTAGGCATGGTTTCTTTGGGTTGTTGTTCACCTGTGTCGCTGCCTTGTTTGGGTTGGTTCAAGTTTCCACGTTGGGCTATCGAGCCCTGGTTCACGAAACGAAGGTCGCACGTCTGGAGATCAAACCTCGGGCCGCCGCTCAACAATTTGAGGCGACGATTTATGTGGACGACCAACCGCCCCAAGTCTTTCTGCTTGCCGGAGACGAAGTCTATGTGGACGCCCACATTCTCAAGTGGAAGAGTTGGGCCAACCTAATCGGCATGCACACCATGTATGAGCTGGATCGCATCGGTGGTCGGTACCGCAATCTCAACGACGAGTTTGAGAAGCCGCGAACCCTCTACCACCTATCTCAGAAGAAGCCGGTCAACGCATTCATCGTTCGGCAACGATATGCCTCCCTGGCCCCTGTGGTCGATGCGCAATATGGGTCTGCCTCGTTTGTACCCGCCGAAAAGACCGTGACCTATGACCTGATGCTATCCACTTCCGGGCTTTTGATGCGCGAGGCCCCTTAGCAAAAGTTCCTTGCCATGCGCTCGCGAATTTGGTGCAATGGGTGCGGCCTATGATTGTTTCTTAAACCACGCAACTCCTGATTTTCTTTGAGCGGCTCTTGCCGCGTGGGGTACCTGTGTAAAAGGAACAAGCGATGAAAATGGAAACGCGCGCCTATCGCATTGCGCAATGTGGCGGCAGCCCTGTCTGGCTGATGACCGCCGATCAAGAGATGATTTTGGCCCATTGTCCACGAAAGCTGTCAGATCAATTGGTGGTGGGTGACTGGGTCACCTGTGATGCGCAGCTACAAGTGGATCAGATTCAGCCCCGAACCAGTTACCTCAAACGGTTTCAGGCGGGACGCACGTCCGAACATCAAGGAATGGCAGCTAACTTCCAACATGTCTGGATCGTGACCAGCGCCAACGAAGACTTTAATTTGCGACGTCTGGAACGCTACCTGTCTCTGGCTTGGTCCAGCGGTGGCATGCCTTCCATCGTCGTCAGCAAATGCGACCTGATCACTGATCGCGATGAATATGCCCTGCGGTTGCAGGTTCATGCGCCTGGAACGGCCGCCTTTTTCACCAGTAGCCTTAAGGGTTTTGGGATTGAGCAACTGGTTGATTCAATGAATAAAGGTGACACAGCAGTCCTCATCGGCTCTTCAGGTGTGGGTAAATCGACACTGGTCAATACGCTCACGGGTCGATCTACTCAACATACCGGCGCCATCCGGTCCGACGGTAAAGGCCGACATATCACCACCAACCGCATCCTGTTGCCCCTTCCAGGCGGTCGTTTTCTGATCGACACACCGGGCATGCGTGAGGTGGCACCTACCGATACCGAGGGCATGGATCAGGTGTTTCCCGAGATTCATGAACTGGCTGAGCAATGCCACTTCAGCGACTGCAGCCACAGCGGAGAACCCGGCTGTGCGGTGATGACGGCTGTGGATCAGGGTCTCTTGGACGCTGACCGGCTCGCATCGTTTCAAAGACTGGGCAAAGAAATTGAATTTGAGCAGCAACGGCACGATCAACGTTATCGCCTTAAGAAAAAGCAACATGACAAAACCTTGGCTCGGGCCATCCGTCAAATGACCCAAAAACATCGCAAATACCGCGACTGAAGAGACAATCGTAAAAAAACGAGCGTCGACCATACTTAACGAGATGAAATGCGTAGCAGTAGGCGTAATACTTCGTTGATGGTGGATGAGATTCGCGATACACTGCGCGGTCTAGAACCTGTTTCATCGCCAACGGGGGGCGATGGATTTGAAGTTTGATTATCTTTCTGGAGTAGGTATGTCTCGATACGCATTTGCAGCTTTTTTGATGGTAGGTTTGAGTTTGGGCGCGAAAGATCCCGCAACCACCGGCATTGACATGAGTCACATGGACCAAAACGTCCGACCACAGGACGACTTTTTTCTGTTTGTAAACGGCACCTGGATGAAGGAAGCCGAAATACCGGGCGATCGACCGGCAGCTGGCGCGTTTTTTCAGTTGCGCGACCAAAGTGAAAGCCATCAGTTGGCGATTTTGGAACAATTGGCATCAGCAGAACGCAAACCAGGAAGCGCTGAGCAGCGTCTGCACGATTTTTATGCCAGTTTCATGGATCAAGAAGCCATCGACAAACTGGGCTCGCAACCCGTTCAGCCCATCTTGAAAAAGATCGATGGCATCGGCAACCACGCCTCCTTGGCCGACACTTTCGCCTGGCTTTCACAAACCGGGTTCAATCACCCGATCAGCTTCTACGTGATGGCCGACGTCAACGATTCTGAGAAAAACCGCTTGTACTTTTCGCAGTCGGGCCTCACCCTGCCCAACCGCGACTATTATCTAAAAGACGATGCGAAACTTCAGGCTGTGCGCGAGAAATTACCCGAATACGCCATGACCTTGATGAAATTGGCCAACCAACCCGTTCATGATTCATTGGGTCAGGAAATTCTGAACTTCGAAACGGAACTGGCGAAGATACAGTGGCCAATTGAAGACGTTCAAGACGTGGAAAAGACCAACAACCCTACCCAAGCTAGTGACCTCGCAAGCTTCGGTTCGGTAGTAGGTTTGGACCGTTACATGACTGCCTTGGCTCCTGGCACCGAGAAACTCAACCTCAACGAACCCACTTATTTCAAAGCATTGAATGAACTGCTTGAGAAGACGCCGCTTGCGGTGATCAAGAGTTACCTCAAGTTCCACATCATTGACGAAACAGCCAACGACATGTCTCGTGACTTTGAACAGGCGCGCTTCGATTTCCACGGCAAGCTTATTTCGGGTTTGTCGGAACTGACCCCGCGCTGGAAGCGCGGCATCCGCGGTTGTAACGGCGCCATGGGCGAATTGCTGGGCCAACTTTATGTTGCCAAGTACTTCCCACCTGCATCCAAGCAGCGTATGGATGAACTGGTGAACAACCTGCTCAAAGCCATGGATTCAAGCATTGATGATCTGGACTGGATGACAGATACCACCAAGAAAAAGGCCAAGGAAAAACTGTCGCGATTCACCGCGCATATCGGGTACCCCGACACGTGGAAGACCTATGAAGGCCTGGAAATCAAAGCTGGCGACCACTTTGGCAACGCACTTCGCAGTGCTCAATGGGCCATCGGCGACATGATTGGCAAGCTCAATAAACCTGTTGACCGCAATGAATGGGGCATGACACCGCAAATGGTGAACGCCTATTACAGTCCCGTGCACAACAAGGTCGTCTTCCCTGCGGCCATTTTGCAGCCCCCCTTCTTTAACCCTGAAGCCGATGATGCCGTCAATTACGGAGCCATTGGTGCCGTGATCGGCCACGAAATCAGTCACGGTTTCGATGATCAGGGTCGGAAATTTGACGGGTCCGGTAACCTGAACGATTGGTGGACCGCCGACGACAACACTGCCTTCGAAGCACGTGCCAAAAACCTTGTGTCTCAATACGATGGTTTTGAAGCGTTGGAAGGGTTAAACGTAAACGGCACGCTCACCTTGGGCGAGAACATTGGTGACCTCAGCGGCTTGACCATTGCCTATCGTGCCTATCGCGCCTCCTTGGGCGGCAAAGAAGCGCCAGTCATCGATGGCTACAATGGCGATCAACGGTTCTTTCTGGGATTTGGCCAAATTTGGCGCATGAAACTCCGCGACGAGTACCTGCGCATGATGGTGCTCTCCGATGAACATGCACCCCCCATGTTCCGCGTGAACGGCACCCTAGCCAACATGCCTGAATTCCACAAGGCGTTCAAGGTAGCTCCTGGCGACAAGCTTTATCGCGACGCCTCACAAATCGTGAAGATCTGGTAATCGCACACCCTCCCGGAAGCTGATGGGTTTTAGGGAGGGTGACGTTTCCCCACAAATCGTGTAGGCTGCGGCCTACATTACCGATGCATGGGTGCATCGCAGACAAGAGGTAGCATGAAGGCATCAGCTCGTCACATCCTGGTCAAAACCGAAGCAGAGTGTTTGGACCTGAAACAACAGATCGAAAAAGGCGAGGATTTCGCCACCTTGGCCATCGCCTATTCGCAGTGCCCATCAGGCCGTAGCGGTGGCGATTTGGGTGAGTTCGGGCGCGGCGTTATGGTCCCCGAATTCGACCAAGTGGTGTTCAGTGCACCTGTGGGCGTGGTCCAGGGACCGGTGAAGACCCAATTTGGTTATCACTTACTGGAAGTAACCGCCCGCGCTTGATGATGATTGGTTATTTCTGGTTGTTTCTGAGTGGGGACCCCGTTTGCCTACCCCACACTGAGACCCTCCATCTCACTTCGAGCACGAACGGCCAGGAGTATGTGATTTACCTGAGCCTGCCGCGAGATTTTTCGGGTGGGCCCTATCCCCTGATTGTCACATTGGATGCGGATTACGCGTTCCCCATGACCCATGCAGCCGTGGAGCATTTTGTGGATCGCGGCAATCTGCCAGCCATGATTGTGGCTTCCATCGGCTATCCGGGTCAGAGTCAGGTACAACGTGTCTATCGAACCCACCGAACACGGGACTACACGCCGACCCATTCCATGGAAGGTGGATATGGACCGGCCTTGCAGCAGTACTCGGGAGGCGGACCCAAGTTCGCCGCCTTCATTCGCAATGAGTTGTTGCCTTTGCTGGCGAAGAAGTACCACGCCAATCTGCAAGACACCACCTTCATCGGCCATTCATACGGCGGCCTGTTCGGTACCTATTTGATGCTCAAACATCCGGGTATCTTCCACAAGTACCTGCTCGTGAGCCCGTCGCTGTGGTACGACGATCGCATGACACTGCAAACCATGGCAGATGCCGAACTGCAACAGACGCCTACTCGGGTGTTTTTGGCGGTGGGCAGCCACGAAGAACAGTCAAATCGTGGTCGCGGTATGGTGTCCGACCTCAAAGCATTTGAGGCCGGGCTTCGCGCCAAAAACAAGGGCAATTTCGCCATATCGTTGGTCGTTTTCGACGACGAAACCCATAACAGCGTGTTTCCGGGCGCTTTGAGTAAAGGTCTGAGGTTTCTGTTCCAACCATGACGGTAGGTTATTCGGGCACACCCTTGTGGAAGAAACTGGGATTGAAACCCGGTCATAACGTATTTGTTGCCAATCCCCCGGAAAACTATCGAGCACTGATTGAACCGTTGAGGTCTCAAGTGGCGTTCGTCCCTTTGGTGACCGGCGATGTGGACCTCTTCCACGTATTCAGCAAGGAATCACAAGACTTGCAGCAACATCTGGCCGCCATTCGCGCCAATATGCGTCACGATTCGGTGATTTGGGTTTCTTGGCCTAAAAAGGCATCCAAGGTGCCCACCGACATCACGGAAGACACCATCCGAACCCTGGCCTTCCCGTTGGATTTGGTAGATATCAAGGTGTGTGCCGTAGACGCGACTTGGTCAGGCCTGAAACTGATGATCCGCCGCGAGAATCGCCAGAAGTAACCAATACGGCTACTGGATTGGACGCTTGAAAGTCACCCTACCATCGCCAGGACGGTAGAAGTCAGGCAGATCTGAGACCAATTCGTATCCGGCTCGCAGGTAGCAGGACCGCGCGGCGCGATACTTATCCGTAGACGAGGTCTCTGCATAAATGGCACTTCCGCCCTTGGCCCGAACAGCATCTTCCACGTCAGCTAGGAGTCTTGAAGCAATGCCTTGTCGTTGGATCTCAGGATCGACGACCAACCAGTACAGGTCGTAACTGGACTCGGTCAAAGGTACGCGGCCAAAACAGGCGTAGCCCAGCAATCGACCTGCTTCCTCGAGAAACAGGAACGAATAACCGGACCCCGATTCGCCTTTCAGTGCCGCTTCGCCAGCCAATTCACCCGCTACATCCACTTCTTCCTGGCTGAATACACCCGTTTTCAACACGATTTCGCGAATGGCTTCAATATCGGTCATACGCACGGACTTGCGAATCAGTCGCTTGGGCTTGGCACTGGTCCTCTTTTTCGGAGACACGCGGGGTTTGAGGCGCTGAAACAAGCCGCTGAAGTAGTTGCGTGCGTTGACGCCCAACGTCTGCGTGCGATAGCCGCCTTCCTGCACCACCAGTGTAGGCAGGTGTAATTCACCCATCAGTTGGCCTAAGGATAAGAAGTCAGCGGCACGAAGCGGCCAAGTTCCTGTGGGATCCGATTTTGCCGTGTCCAGTCCTAATGCAACGACCAGATAGTCAGGATCAAACCCCTTGATCTTCTTAAGAGCCTGACCCACATGACTAAGATAGGCATCTGCCGACATGTGCTCGCCAAGTGGCATATTCAGGTTGAATCCGGTTCCGGGTCCTTCGCCACATTCGTCCTTGAATCCCGTGAAATAGGGATAGGCGAATTTGGGATGTCCGTGAATGGACACCGTGAAGACATCTGATCGGCGATAGAAGATGTCCTGTTGACCATTGCCGTGGTGATAGTCCACATCGAGGATGGCGACCTTGCCAAAACGACTAAGGTAATGGGCCGCAATGGCCGTGTTGGAGAAGTAGCAAAACCCTCCAAATGCCCTGCGTTCCGCATGGTGGCCCGGAGGGCGAACAAGTGCATAGGCCGCAGGCTCACCCTGCAACACCCAATCGGCTGCCGTCAACACACAGTCCACCGCTGCACGAGCGGCCTTATAGGCGTTTTGGTTCAACGGCGTGAAGGTATCCATGCAGTAATACCCGGCCCGTAGCGCCGTTTCCTGGGGTTTGCGCGACTGATTACGAATCGGGAACACGTAGGGATACACCGATTTGCCTGCAGGCACTTCTGCGCAGGCCTTTTTCAAAAAGGCCACATAGTCGGGCTCATGGACGGCAAGAATATGTCGATCCGAAAAGGATTCTGCTTGCTTGAGGGTCACAAACGGCAACTTGCCCAGTTCCTTAAGAATAGACTTCACCCTTACAGGGCTTTCCACGTAGCCTCGCTCATGGACATGGTGGATTTCATGGCCTTCATTGGGGATGACAATCAACTGATTGTGATGGCTGTCCTTGCCTGATTGTTCTTTGGGTTTGGGGTTGTATTTGGGTGCCCTTAACTCAGGTGGCCGTTTGGGGAATGATTGAACCACGCGATCCACATACTCCGGATCACACAAGGACCCATATTTGCGCTCTAAGAAGGCCCGCACAGCGCGGCGCATGAATACGCCACTTGGCAAGGGTTGGCCCAGGCTATCAACCACCAGATAGGGCGGATCAGAGTCACCCGGATTAACCGGTGTTTCGTATAAGGTACCCACCACGGGCCTCGCTCCGTAGCGTTCATAGAAGGCCAACCGTTTCACATTTTGAGCGCGAATGTCGGAATGAGGCGATAGTTCCGGATCGTCGGGGAGACATTCAAACATGAGCGCACGTGCGCCGAGGTCTCGCGCTTCTTCGCGAACGCGTTCATATAGGGCACCGCCCAGCCCCTGCCCTGTTCGGCCTTCACCCGCAGCGATGAAATCGAGGATACAGAACTCGATATCTGGTACGTGCAGCATGAGTGCAAAACCCTGAATCAACTCGCCCCGCTTCTCGGCAATCAATAGACGGCTCTGAAACCGGTATTTGAGTGGGTTGTTCAACTTTTCGGGCAGACTCTCGATTTCTGTCGGGTCGAGTGCACTGAACTGAGCGCGCAGGATGTCTTGAATATGCGATATGGCGGCGCGATTCGCGGGCGCGGATGCATCGAGAATGCGACGAATGCGAAACATATCTCTACAAAGCTCCTAACAGACACGCAATCACGTCATTGGGACTAAGTCCCGCTTGCCGGGCAGCAGCCATGAACCCCGCATCGGATGCAAGACATGGGTTGGGATTCACTTCCAAGATCCATGGTGTGCCGGATTGATCCACGCGAAAGTCCACTCTGGCAGCCCCACGCAGTCCAAATAAGTCCCAACACTTCAGACTCAACTGGGTCAGTGAGGTGACGAGGTCGCTTTCAACTCCGTCGGGAATGAACTGTCGCTGAGTCCCATAATAGGAATCACTTTCTGGGTCCCATTTGGCGGCATAATCGACAATCTTCGGCTGATGGGGTTCAAAACCCACAAACGTCATTTCGGCAATAGGCAATACGGTCGTACCACCTGTGGGATCTTCCAAAATCGCCACATTGAATTCCCGGCCTTCGATGTACTGCTCGGCAAACCAGTTTCCACCGTGGGAGATTTTCATAGCTGCGATTTTGGCCAGTGCACTTTCCCCATCGTCGACGATGCTGGTTGCATCCATGCCCACCGACGCGTGTTCGGAATCTGACTTCACGATCCATCGAGACACCCGGCGAGGGTTCTCCTGGTCCTCCATGTAGTCAGGCGTCGGCAGACCTGCCGCCAGCATGAACCGTTTCTGATCGATTTTGCGCGCCAGAATGGCCAAACTGGCCGCCGGACAGCCGGAATAAGGTAATTTCATATACTCGAACAATGCCGCCGCCGTATACAGCAACCCATCAGATCCGGCAACCGACTCAACCAGATTGAACACACAATCCGGTTGAATTTCCAGCAATGACTGCTCCACTTCACCCATCGACTCACCGAAGTGAATGCGATGAACGAAGTGGCCCATTTGTTCCATTGCGGATTGGATTTCGCTTGCCTGTTCTAGCGTGTCCAGGTCGTCTGGCCGTTCGCCTCCGCTATGAACCAGAGCAACAATCAAGGGGTATTTGCGCCGACAAACGCGTCAACGCCTCCTTCACAATATTGCCCATCAATTGGTGGTAGCTCAATCCGGCTTTTGCGGCGAGGATCGGCAAATCTGAGTGATAGGGATGCAAACCTGCCAGTGGATTGACTTCGAGGAAGTGGGGTATGCCCGCATGGTCGCAGCGAAGATCCACACGACCTGCGTCCAGGCACCCCAACGCACGCCAGCTATCCAGCGCGACTCGGGCCGCATGATCCGCCAAATCATCTTCGATCAGCACATACTCCAGCACTTCTTCACAGTTCTCTTTGTTGTAGAAGCCTTGGCCACCGGCTTCCGCACCTTCCTTGGAAAGCGTTTCCAAGACGCCAATCACGCGCGCACTCTCACCGCTGCCGATGATTCCCACGGTCAAGTCTCGGCCCGCAAGGTACGTTTCGACCAGCACCGGCTGATGAAACTCGGTCAACAAGGATAAGCAGGTTTGCTTGAGCTCAGCGAGATCCGAAACCCAAGAGTTCGCCGAAATCCCCTTCCCCGTGCCTTCCGCCAGTGGTTTGGCAAAGACGGGAAAAGCCAGATCAAAGCGTTCCAGATCTTCGACTTGCCGAATAACCCGAAAACCCGCAGTGGGAACGCCAGCCTCTCGTACCACCAACTTGGCCAGTGACTTGTCCATGGTCACCACCATGGTATCCGACGGTGAAAACACCATGGGAATGCCATAGGCTTCCAGTAGGCACGGGACTTGGGCTTCGCGACCGACGCCACGGACCCCTTCGCATATGTTGAACACGAGATCCCAGCGCTTGCCGGAAGCCAGCGCCTGGACCAAGGCCTTGACGCCGCCGATCCGCTCCACCACATAACCGTTGGCTTCCAAAGCCTCGTGTATGTAGTTGACCGTTTCTCTCGTGTCGAACTCGGCGGCTTGTTCCAGACTGAATCCCTGGGCCAGGTAGTCATCACGCAGATCATAGGTAAATCCAATGCGTATCATGGGATGTAGACCCCAGAAGTGGCATCGTAGTCGGCGCCCGATGATCGCAGTGAATCCTGAGCCAGACCCACTCTGCCGCCAGGATCCGGGTAGCGGAACAATCCGCCCTCGAAGTTGGTCAAAAGGAGGTCATCGCCATCGCGACCCACAATGTAGTCAGGCAGGATGGGGATCTTGCCACCGCCGCCAGGGGCGTCAATCACCAATTGCGGGATCGCGTAACCCGTGGTGTGACCACGGAGCTGTCGAATGATCTCCAGTCCCTTTTCGACAGGTGTGCGGAAATGCGAGGAACCTGAGACAGGGTCGCACTGATAGAGGTAATAGGGCTTTACGCGGGTGCGCAGCAGTCCGTGAAACAGCTTCTTCAGCACGGCCGCATCGTCGTTGATCCCTTTCAGCAGCACGGTTTGGCTACCAAGCGGAATGCCTGCATCTGCCAGACGCGAACAGGCCTCCATGGTTTCGGGTGTCAGTTCTTCAGGATGGGTGAAGTGAATACTCATCCAAAGTGGATGGAACTTCTTCAGCATGTTGCACAGAGCCGGCGTCACTCGTTGTGGCATGACTACAGGAATCTTGGTGCCAATGCGTATGAATTCCAGATGCTTGATGGAACGCAACCGCGTCAGCAGCCATTCCAGCTTGTCGTCACCAATACTCAGAGCATCGCCGCCTGAGAGCAGGCAGTCGCGGATCTCGGGATGGGCTTCGATGTACTGAGCCGCTTTCTCCCAATTGGTGATGGAGAAGCTATATTCGCCGTTGGTCTCGCCCACCATGCGAGAACGCGTGCAGTAGCGGCAATAGGTGGAACAAAAACCCGTGGTCAAGAACAAGACGCGATCGGGATAGCGATGAACCAGTCCGGGCACGGCGGTATCGTGATCTTCGCCCAGTGGATCGGGATCTTCACCCGGTGTCTTGAGGTACTCATCGCCCACGGGAATGTGGGTTTTGCGCAGCGGCTGTTGCGGGTCGTCCACGCTTAGCAAGGACAGATAGTAAGGCGTGATGGCAATAGGTAGGTTACTCGAGCGTTTCTCCACAGATGCGCGTTCATCTTCGGTGAGGTTGATGATGCGTGCCAGTTGATCCACGCGGCGAACGCGATTACGCACTTGCCACTTCCAATCGGTCCAATCGGAAACGGATGCGTCGGGATAATGAGTAGCTAGGAAACGAAGGCTATTGTCACTGACAACGAAGCTGTCTTTGATTTTAGATGGACGCGCTTTGCGTACATGTCGATTGAATGGAATGGGCTTCGTGTATGTTTGAGAGGTGGACGATGGATCCGGAGGCTCCGAATCGAGGTTTGAAAATTCCTCCTTGCGGTCAGCGGCTTGCTGCCTTGGGGCGGCGGAACCGATGGTTCCACTGCGTTTGTCCATAGTGTTTTATGGCTACTCCTTTTAACTTGTTGCGCCGCTTCACTTGCAGCGACGATTCCTGTATACGTCATTCCGCGGCATTTGTATACGTCTTTTTTTGTTATTGATTTAACGTCATTCTAATCACCTTGTTTTAAACATATTATTAAATATATAAGGTGTGATTCTCATCGACAATTGACGTCTGTTTCGGTGAGGCAGTACGAACACAAAATGCACTCTTTTTTGTCACCGATGGGCCCATTCAGGAATCTCTGTCCATGCCTTGCTGAGCAACCATTTGTGACGTGGCATCTGCGGGTCCAGCGATGACAGCAATTGCCAAAACGCGGGTCCGTGATGGGGATGGCGGATGTGACACAGTTCGTGGAGAATTACGTGGTTTACAAGGTCTCGATGCAGGAACATTAACTTACAGTTCAGGCTGAGGTGGGCATTGGTGGCACCACTCCCCCATCGCGTGTTCTGGTTGCGAATGCGAAGGCTGGGTTTTGGAAACCCATGTTCACGTGCCCGTTGTTCGGCCAACGGAATGAGCAGGGCTTTGGCTTGATTTATGAGCCACTTCCTCAAGACTGCCAGACACAGAGGCGTCTGAGAAATGGCTCCCTGTAGAACCAACATGTTGTCCGACTCTCGAAGGCGAACGCCCGATCGTCTGTCTTCCAGGTAGGTAATGGCCCAATCACGACTCAAAGCGTCTAAACATACTTGAGAGGGTCTCTCGCAAATGCGTCTCGGCAATGCCCGCTTCGCCTTCACAATCCAGTCGTAGGCATCATACAAGGTCCTTTGGATGACCAGATCACTCATTCTCCGCGGTGCAGACACCCTCAATTGTCCGTTTCGGTCAAACCTCAATGTGACGTTGCGGGCGTTTTTTCGCCTGGTGATGCGGAAAGGCACCTGGACGCCTTGAACTTCAAGATGAAAAGGTGAGGTCACGAGCCATGGCTCGAGTTGGGTCGAGTCGCCAGTTGGCTGTACAACCATGTTCGTGCAAAGACCCATTCCCGCTTCACCGTGGCCAATGACAAGTCCATCTGCTCCGCCACTTCCTCCAAGGAGAGCCCGCCAAAAAACCTCAACACGACGACCTGGGCTTTGCGTGGGTCCTTAAGTTCGAGATTCTTGAGACTGTGTTCCAAATCAATCACGTTCAATCGGGGATCGCTGTCGCCTTTGATGCCCGAGTGGATACTCACCCATTGGGCCGCTCCACCGCGCTTCTCCGACGCTCGCTTTCGTGCATGGTCAATGAGTACCTGGCGCATCACATGGGCCGAATTGGCCAGAAATTGTGTCCGTGATCCACCCAAATCATGAGCTTTGGCGAGACGCATGTAGGTCTCGTTCAAGAGCCCTGCGGGTTGCAAGGTGTGATCGGGTCGTTCGCGGCGCATGAGCTGTTCCGCCCGTTGGTGGAGGTCGTTGTACACCAACTCCATCAACTGGTTGAGCACCGAAAGGTCTCCCGAATGCCATTGTCTAAGCAGGTTTGTGTGTTCGCCGATTCCCATGGAGACACCCGAATTGATGCCTCCAGATGATAACAGACACCGCGGCGCTGCAGATTACAAACAATCATTGCTGGTATTGATGTATATGAAGTCCAAGATGTTGAACACGCCATCGCTGTTGGGGTCATCAGGGATCGACTGTCCCCACTGAGGGCTAACGAAGTGGATGTCCTGTAGGGTGTTGCAACCGTCATTATTGGCGTCGAAGTAAAGAGGGTTGTCGCTGACAAGCACCAGTGTCTGGTCGGTGAAACTCTCAAGTGTCGTCGTGTCCTGAACCGTCACTTCGATCCAGGTCGTGTGGGGATAGGGATTGGCCAACCCATAGGGATTGGATCCCGTATTGATGACAGACATGGTCAGCAAGTCCTCCCACTGAATGAACAGCGGATTCACTTCGCAGTCCACCTGAGCTTCAAGCTGGATTTGCAATAAGCCTTGGATATTCACGCGTTTGGTGAGTCCGCCCGAAAACCCAGTGCCTAAGGTGAGATTAATAGGTTCGCTCACGATGGAGCCTTGCGCATTCCACACATGACACATGTAGGTCCCTTCGTCAGCGGGTTCAAAATCAAATATGTTCAAAACGGGCGACACGCCAGGAATGACGACGCCGTCCTTCTCCCAGGCATATTTCAGGTTGCTTCCACGACCCTGAACTCGAATCGTCAGATCAGCACCATCACAAACCTCTTGGTCCATGTCTTGGGACTCGATTGACGGCGTTACCTGACTGGTGCCCCACGTGCTGTACCAAACCCTTGAGTTGCTACCAACCCCTAATATTTGACACCGAGCATGAATGAGGTCCTTCAGACCCCCTGTATTCATGACGTAGTGAAAGGCCCAATCACCGGTACCCTCTTTCGTCCAAATACCATTGTCGCTGGCCACGATCCATCGATCACCTACCACCGCCACCGATGTCAGATTCAGAGCTGTGAAGCTTGGCAGTAATTGCCAGGTGGTACCGTTGCTGCTGTAGGCCACAAGACCTCCCAAGCCCACGGCCAGGAATCCGTCCTGTGTCGCAGCGACATCCGTGAAAAAGGAAGTGGTGGGAGACGAGTGGGCGGTCCAACTGGTGCCATTTGTGGTGCTTCCAATCAGACCCGTTTTTCCAACCGCCACAATTCGGCCAGCTCGATAGGCAAAAGCCTCCACATCATCGAAGAAATCGTGAACCTGAGTCCAAGACACGCCCTTATCAACGGATCGATACACCAGTCCATCGTTGCCTCCGGCATACACGGCGTCCACGTTTCCATAAACCGCATACAGAAAGGTCGATGCACCCAGGGATTCCGGTGTCCACGTGAGACCATCTGGGCTCGAGCAGACCTGGCCGCTGGCACCCACCGCCAGAAAACGATCACCGATCCAGGCGATGTCGTAAAAGGCAACGTTCGTACCCGAATCCGCAACGCACCAATTCACGCTGTCGTCTGACCACAGAATCTGCCCATTGGTTCCAACCGCTACGAATCGGCAACCATTGAATGCCAGGCCAAACAACGCTGTGTTGAACGATGCCATTCGGGTGGTACCCCAGTTGTAATCAACCGACAAAGGTACTCGCCACAGTTCGCCGTCAAACGCGTTAATCTTGCGCGTCATCAGCAGGCTATTCTGATCCCAGAAAAAGTTGTTGCCGTTCATGCCCACCTGACATGGCACCCAGTGTACGCCGTCGCGGCTTTGTACGAGATCGGAACCCTGGGTGGACACAAACATGCTACCGGTCCAAACCAATGGACCCCCGACGTTTTGATTGGGTGCCTGGGCCCACGAGGTTCCATTGCTGGAGTACCACGTCACTGATGATCCCGTCATCACCCAAAGATCACCACTAAAGGCCATGTTTACGGGTTGGTCTCCACCTGTAATTGGCGAAGAAGTCCAAGTGGCGCCATTTGTCGAGTGGATCACTGCAGATGTCAAAAGGCCAAAGCCGTGGAATCGCGTGCCGTCCCAGACGACATAATTTGCGGTCTGGGTTGGCGGTGTGACGACAGATAGACTCGCCAAGTCATTACCGTAGGCCACGCGACCTGAAAATGTGCCCAATACATACGTGGATCCGTTGTAAGCAATAGACGTTAACGACACCCCAAGACTGTGGTTGGTGGTCACCCAACTAAATCCGTCATTGCTGGTACTGATGGCCCCATCAGCGACTGCCACATACTGGCTGCCGTCCCAGATCAAATCGTTGTAGGTCAATGAACCAGGAAAGACGTCGATATATGACCAAGTCACGCCATCGGTACTCCATGCCAACCCATTCTTGAAAGACAAAGCCATATACATGTCGTTCTCATGGATGATCTTCTTAAAGAGAGAGTCTTCGGGACCTGTATAGATCTTGGTAGCGACGCCCAATTCCCGTGGCAGGGTGCAACCTGCGATGCCGCTATTGCCTATGGCCATAAGACCGTTTTCGTGCCTAGCCACCGAATTCAGAGAAGCCGAGCCAAACCCACTTGTTACCGCTGGAAAATTGATGTTCGATGCTTCGATGATCACACCATTATCGCCCACGGCCGCAAACCCATTATTGGAGGGATACATACATACAGACCGCAGATGACTGGTGGTTGCCAGCGAAATCGAAAACCAACCGGCATTGTTGTAATAACAGGTACCGTTTTCACCCACAACAAAGGTAAAGCCAAGAACGGGGTTTCTGGCAATGCCGTAAAGGTCCATGCTTACGGGAATGTTGTTGGTAGACCAGGTACCCCCGCCGGCTCGTACGATCACCGTGCCGTTGTCTCCCGCGGCCCAGAATTGGGCCAAGGAATTGTCGGTGACCGCGTGTAAATGTTCCGACGTTCCAGACGTCTCAATGGACCATGACGTGCCGTTGGAACTGGTAATAACCCGACCGTTATCGCCCACAGCCACCCATCGTATTCCGTTTGTGGCCACATCATGAAGGTTGTATGAAGTGGGACTGCTAACTGAATTCCAGGTATTACCGGCATCGGTACTGCGATAAATTTTTCCCCCATTACCTACTGCGATCAATTCGTCGCCATCCCGTGCCACTCCATTCAAGGAGGTGGTCCCGCTAACAAATTGATGGCGCCATTGAAACCCATCCTCTGTAGCCGAAATCAGTCCGTAATAGCCCACAGCCACCCAATTCTTTTCACAGCGAACCAAATCGACGTAGGTAAGATTTTCGCCGCTGGAGAGGCTTTGCCAGTGATGTGCCTTAAAGGGCCTGCTCACGTGTACATCGCCACCAGACCCTAAGACCACCCAAGTAGATCCATCCGTTGCAAAACAAGTGGCCTGGCCCGTGGAAAACGGACTAGCGTTCCCCAAATCGGCCCAATGATAGCCATCACTTGAATACCGGGCCGATGAACCCGAAAGTTGAATCAACTGAGAGCCTGTGTGACTGGCAAATGCGGTCGAATTGGGCAAGCCATACGTGGTTCTTTCGGTCCAAGTCACAAAATTGTTGGTACTCAACACGCCCGCGCCCGCATTTTCAAAAGCCGGGATTTCATTACCCAACGGAACCAGATCCACAATATCCGAAGTACCCGGCTCTTGATGGCTCATGCTCCAAGATGTTCCGTTGGAGCTCTTGATAATGGTTCGGTCTTCGCCCGCCGCGATGAACTGACCGCCCCAATAAATCACAGCACGCAGGTCCACCGATGTTGGAGACGTGGCCGTATTCCATGTGATGCCTTCGTCATCGCTGTACTTGATCAAACCCAGATCCCCGACCACGACCAAGCGGGTCTTATTACAGGTCATGGCGCGGTACCAGCCTGATTCCGAATGGACCCAGTGGAAGTCCACCCCATCGCCACTACGAAAAATGGCACCTGCGCCCATGGAAAAAAACCAGTTGCCGTCAAAGAACACGCTCGAGAGCGCGGGGTACAGGGGTTGTGTACCCGTCATCCAATTCTCGCCGTCCAAACTGTAAATGGGATCAGCGCCGAACCCGACGGCAACAAAACGATCTCGACCCCAGGTAACATCCGCCACAGTTAACGTGGTGGTCACCTGCCCCATATCTTCCCAAGTCCTCGACTGGCACCAAGATGCCAACCCACTCAAGACAACCAATCCACACAATGCAAATCTCATGACTTCCTCCTCGTTACAAGGAAATGCGCAGAGCGATGTCAAAACAGCTCATGTTTTCGATTTAAAATGTGTGACATGCATCAAGACGGTCCTAAGGCGCTATGGGAACAACTGGAACAGTGCTTTCATCACTGGTTGGAAAGCCCCGGAAATGATAAGCAAGCAGTCCTCGAGGAATTGTGCCAGCAGAACCCTCAACTCGCCGACGATCTTCAGGACATGGTCAAGCATTTTGGTGATGCACAACAATTCATGGAGCCACCAGATGCACCGGTAGAAATAGGGGGATACCGAATCATCAAAGAGATCGGCTGCGGCGGCATGGGCATGGTCTATCTCGCGGAACGCACCGATGTATCGTTTGACCAGCAGGTGGCACTTAAGGTGATGCGAAGCCACACCGGACTGCCCAGTCAGTTGGACAAATTCATCAACGAACGCAAGGTCCTATCCATGTTCAACCACCAAGGCATTGTTCGCCTTTTGGATGGCGGGACCACAGAAGACGGTGTTGTCTTTTTCACGATGGAGTATGTCGAGGGACTGAACCTGATTGAGCATGCAACGGCCAATCAAAGCTCATTGATGACACGCGTTGCGTTGATTGCGGATGTCTGTGAAGCCATACAAGCCGCGCATCAGAGCCTCATCGTGCACCGCGACCTGAAACCGAGCAATATCCTGGTGACACCCAAAGGCCAGGTGAAGATCCTCGACTTTGGCATTGCCAAATGGCTCGATCCCGACCAAAGCAACACGTCAACCTATGCGCTCACACCGAGATACTGCTCACCAGAGCAAATCTTGGGAAGCGCCATCACCACGGCGACGGACATTTTTTCGATCGGGCTGGTGCTGGTGGAACTTGTAACCGAACAACACGCTTTTAGCGAAGCCACCTCTAACTTTGAATTACAACAAGCCATTGTCGCCGGCGAGCCCGTGCTGCCCAGTGAACGTTTGAAGCGACGTCCAGTTGACTGTATCGATGTGCGACAAGTCCGCGGCGACCTGGACGCCATCTGCGCCAAAGCACTTCGAACAGACCCCAAAGACCGCTATCAAAGTGCGGCCCAAATGGCTGAAGATCTTCACAACTGGTTGGCCGGTCGACCCGTAAGTGCTCGGCCCGTCAACGCATTTGTCCAGTTAAAGAAATGGATCGGACGCAACAAAACCGCCAGTCTCCTTCTCGCCACATTGCTTGTCACCTGGCTTGGTGCATCGGCACAGATCTGGCGGCAGAATCTCCGAGTTGAGCGGGAACGCAAACAAGTAGCCATTCAACGCGACAGAGCTCAAGAAGTCTCGCGTTTCCTTGAGGATCTCTTTGAGCAAGCCACACCAGAGATGAGTTTGGGCGATATGCCAGACGCCAAAGAGCTCTTGGATCGCGGCAAGGCTAGATTGGTTATGACTTTGGATCAGCATCCCGAACAAAAAGCGACATTGGCTCATACCTTGAGCAAAGTCTACTTCAAGTTGGGTCTGGCTGAGGACGCCTTAGAGGCAGGTGATCTGGCTATTTCGCTGCTCTCTGAAGGTGCCTTGCGAGCGGAACACCAACTCCTCATGGCCCAAATAGAATTGGAGCTAGGGCATTACTCAAAGGCAACCCAATGGGCAGAGCGTTCGAGAATCACCTATGAAACGCTCAAGGACGGAATTGGACGAGCAGAAACCTATCGCATCCTGGGCGACATACAGGCCAAGCAAGGATTGCCCGAAAAGGCTTCGACTTGGTATGGGCGAGCTGACGAGTTGGCACAGCAATTACCCTTGCCCTCTGATCTCAAAGTGAGCCTGCTAGCGAGCCAATCCAATCACTTGGCTGAACAAAAAGAATTCGACCGAGCCCTTGAAGGCTATCAGGAACTCTTAGCGCTGAAACGTCAGCTTTATCCAGAAGTCCATCCCAACATAGGGATAGCCCACATCCAACTAGCCAATGCACTTCGCTGGAACCACCAACTTGAGGAAGCGGAATCTCACTTTCGCGAAGGTTTGGCTATCCTCACAAAGGTATATCCAGACGGGCATAGCCATGTTGCGACCGCACACAATGATTTTGCCGGTCTCCTGCGGCAGATTGGCAAAGTGGATGAGGCTGACCAACATTACCGCGACTCATGGGCTTTATTACTGCGGCTTTATGGTGAGAACCACCCCCATACGTTCATGGCACGTGCGAATTATGGTGTCTTCTTGGCATTTAGCTTTGAGGATTTTGAGACTGCTATCACCCATCTGGAGTGGGCCCGGGAACGAGCCGACCAATCGCTTCCCCCTGATCATCAGTTTCTGGCAGAAGTGAGGAAAAACCTCGCGATAGCGCATGACCGAATGGGCCACAACGAACAAGCTCGTGTCTACTACGAAGCATGCGTCAACCATTACCGCCGCGTCTCAGATGAAACACACCACCCACGCCTTCCCGGTGCTTTGCTAGAAATTGCCAATTTCTACGGGCGCATAGGTCAGGTTGAAGACTCGTTAGCTAAAGCGCAGGAAGCTATTGCACTCATGGATCAGACACCTGAAAAAAAGGTACCCCTGCTATATGGCTACCAATGTTACGCGCAAGCATTGATGCTCAACAACCGTCATGAAGAAGCAAAGTCATACCTCGATCAATCGGCTACCATTCTCGTAGAAATGGGTCAATTGCCTTGGGAGCAAGCTAATCAATGGAGGCTGGAAGCCACATGGTATGCAGCACAGGACGCGTGGCAGCAAGTTTCGGACGTTCTTGAGCCCAACATCTCTGCGATTGAAAGAAGTTTGGGTGCCCAACATCCAAACACCTTACATGCTCGATCTTTACTTCAAACTTCGCGTCTGATGATCCAATGAGTTTGGAGATAAAAAAAGGTGCCAGGTATAACCCGGCACCCTTTTCATACGCGAGAGGTAGGAGTGTTAACGTGACCAGTGCAGGAGTACAGCAAACGAGTCGGAATCGTAGCTAGATAGCACATCTTCCTCGTAGTCGACTGTCCCATATTCAGCACTAATGGATAGTTGATTGTTGAAAGCATAGCGGAACTCGCCGCGCAGACGTTCCAAGGAGAAATCCAAAACGCCTTCGGTTTCATAGTTGGAATAGGCGGCGCGAATGGTGACAGCTTTGATGTTATAGGAAAGATCGATTCCCAATTCATCGCCATCTTCGCGGTGAATGGATTGCGTCCAGCTAAAGTCCTGCGGTTCTATAATGCGCACATCACTTTCAAAGTCGTACACACCATATGAGAGACGCGCCTCAAAGGCCTTTTTCACCTTGATGAGCGCATCCACACCGTAGTTTGTGGAATCTGCCGTATAGGCAATATCCGGATGGTCGTTTTCTTGGTCGATCCACTGAGCCCGACCGCTTAGTTGTAGCCACTTAATCGGCTTGGTTTTGAAGCGAAGGGTACGTTTATCCCATTCCTGATAATCGGTTCTCACGATTAAGGAATCGGCATCCCGTGATTCCCATTCGAATTTGATTTCGTGTTTGCGAATTTTGTACATGACACCGGCTCTGACGGTGTCAATGTCTCGTTCAAACTGACCACCCTGTCCACCAGGCACCACGATTTCTGCAAGGTCCGGATCCACTTGTGCTTCGATGGAATCGGTCCTGAAGCCCGCCCAGAATCGGAATCCATGCAGGTCTCGCGATGTGATGTCGGTTTCCAAACGATCTTCAGTGCGTTCCATATAGGTTCTAGCATCCAGTTGATTCAGGAAATCTTCCGGGTCACCATTGCCGAAGGTGACGGCGTCCGTATACAGGGTTGAAATCAGTGCGTGCCCATCAAGTTCGCGATTGAAATGAGACCAAATCACGCGCCATTGAAAATCAGCAGGCAAGATGACATTGGCTTGCACGTGACTGCGCCACTGCTCGCCATCGGTGTCCGATGAGATCGTTTGGTTCAGGCCATTGTAATAACGTTGGATTTGGAAGGAAGCAAGCGAACCCATGGCCAGCTCACTTTCGTCCCAGTCTGTTTCTAAGTCCGTGCGGATGTAGGAACCCAAGACATGAATCCGTTCATGCAGTTCCCCTTTCACGTGAAACGTGGTGGTAGGCATGTCTGCATTGGATTCATAACTCCGTTCCAGTTGGTCGAGTTCGATTTCTCGGCCTAAGACCTCCCGGATGTTGTTGCCCGATTCGGCACCCGTTGCCAAGGAAACGTCTTCCTCGGTATCGAGATTGCGCCAACCCTGCATGAACTCGCCTGAGAACTTACCCAAATCAAAGACCACACCCACGGCAAATTCAGTTTCTTGATCATCTCGCTCAGAGACAATCGCAAATTCGTCTTGGCCGATGTGATAGGTGCTCGTACCCGGCCCGTCGTAACTGGCCGAGTGGAATCTAATGATCGGCTGCCAGGCTTTGCCAGGCAGCAGTTTCAGGTCAAAATCAAAGGTTTCGCGGACGCGATCTAGGGTGTGTTGACCCGGTGTAATGCCTTCAGTTAGGAACGGATTGGCAATACTGGGCAGTGCGTTGTAGTGCTCCATGCGGAGGTATTTGAGTTTCAGGTCGTAGATTCCACCCATGCCCATTTGCAGTCGAAAATGACCTTGTGGGCTGGCCGCGAATCCACCAGCATCAATGCGGATGCGATCGTATCCACTGTACTTGTCGTCCGCATCCACGAGATTGTAGTAGAACGATCGGAATAGAATTCCATCGTCACCGTTGATTTGCGAGCGATATACGTCCTCATTGCCGTTGACGTCCAGACTCTGAAAGCCCACTTCCACGCCCATTTCGGGCCCTTCCTGGGCAAATAGGCAGACAGCTGAAAGCATCAACACTAAGGTGCAATAGATTTGTTTCATGGCTGCCCTCCTACTTCGTCAATGCCGGTGAGCTGGAAGAACCGTGAATCGCGGTGTGACATACCGTACATTCGCGATATCTGGGACTTCGCAGATCGTGGAAAGCTGGGGGTTGTGAACCGAGCGTTTCCAGTGGCAGTGCCGTATGACATTCAAGGCACAATTGAGAAACGTGTGCACGCGTCAATTGCCGCGGATTAGACGAACCGTGATGTTCGTGGCAGCTCATGCAATCGCCCGCCACGCCGTTCACGTGTTCGAATACGAATGGCCCATGCTTTTCAACGTGGCAGGAGACGCAAGGCCCCTCACCGTGATTGGAAACCAAGCTAAAGGCATCCATGCTTCCGTGCGGATTGTGACAGGAGGAACATTCCATCCCTCCTGTCCCAGTTTTGTGTGTATAGGGTTTGGAAAAGGCCACGCGTGTGTCTTCGTGACAGGACAAGCACAGATCTTCCTGTTTTGATGCCAACAGGGGTCGAGCGCTGTGATCGGTCTCGTGGCTTTGGTGGCAGGTATCACAGGTGACACCTGACTTGGTATGTTCACTCCATCCGGGTGAACGGGTATGGTTATGGCATGAAAGGCAGACTGCCTCGCCTTCCGCACCCACGGGAACAGACGGCATTTCTTCCTCATCGTCCAAGTGGGCTGCCACATCTACGTGACAGTCCTGGCAACTGACATCGAATACCGGCAGGTGAATGGTTGTTTTCAGGCCTTTGATGTCTTCATCGTGGCATTCCAGACATTCGTTGTTGATGGCAACTTTGTCTTTACCACCGGCCAAAGCAACAGATCCACCCACCAGCGTCACGGCCAGGCATCTCAAAAGCAATGAACTCAGTGAACGTAACATGGTCCAACCTCATTTCCAGCGCGTGACGCGCTTATCTTGCGTGGACTTTTTCGACTGAGAATTCACGACCTTCGCCGTGACATGCCGTGCAGGATTCTCCGAAAGGTGCTGTGTTGACGAACGCATGAGCTGCTGCGTCGATGGTGTCATGACATGACAGACATGCGGCCGCAGTAGGACCCATCGGCGAGAACCAATCGCGTTCGGTAAGGGTTGAAAGTGCATCTGAAGGTAACGGTAGCTGGTAGCTGTCGTTGACGTGGCAAGCTTCACAGTTGCGACGGTCACCTGGGAATCCCACTTCGTTGTAGTTGTGTACACTGCCGCGGAATCCGTAAACCGTGAAGTCTTGGGTCAACTCGTGCCCACTGTGAATGCGGTGGATCATCCATTTGAAGTGGATGGACTGTGCCGGCAGATCCTCTTCAGGCCGAACTTCCTCGTCTGTATTCACTGGATTGTGGCAAATCACACATTCTTGTGGGTTCACTCGCTGTCCACCATGGAGACTCAACTGGTCGTGACAGCGACTGCAGTTGTCTGACGATATGATCTGGCGTCGCGCAACCGGCGTGGCATCCGTCACCGCAAAAGTGTATATGGGGTTGAATGCCGTTTCGCGAACACTGATCGATTCGTTGTTGCCTTGAATCGACACGTTGCGGTAGATGTCTGCAGACATGGTCCAGCTACCGCTGGCATCTGCCGGAATGGTATTGGTGAATTGCTTCACAGCTACATCACCATCCCACTCAGCATCCACTGCGTCTTGGGTGAAATATTGGGTGTAGTCGCTGTTGCCACCACCCACTAAGAACCGCATACGGTCCATGGTTGCCGGATTGACAGAGGATCCATCGCCATTGGTAAGGCGGAAGGTAACCCTAGGAGCCATTCCTGGTTCCGTGTTGGCCACGTTGAGGATCTCGGCATGCAGGCCTGCCAATTGTTCGGATTTGGTGGGAATCACGTGCGCACCCATGATGGATACGTCAAATTCGAATTCACCCTGAGGCGTATGGCAATCGGCACAAGCCGAATCGTCCATTTGTGGTCCAGGATCGTGGTTGGCACCGGTTTCCCAATTCACGTCGTCGTGGCATGCGCCGCAGGCTTTACGCGAAGGACGCGTAAACCAAACATCGGCGTTGGGAGCACCCGGATCGTGACACTTGGTGCAATTGCGCACGTCTTGTGGAAACACGATTTCCGAATAGTCGTGGACACTGTTGCCGAACCCGATAATTTGGTACGGCGTACCGGCTTGGACACTGGGCAGGTTCTCGCCCATGTGAATCTTGTGGATCATCACTTTCATGTCCACGGTGTTGCCCGTATCGGGATCGCTGGTCCCAGCATTGTGACAGGTCACGCAAAGTGCAGGATCTTGGCGTTGGCCACCATGCAGTGCCAACGGATCATGGCAATTGTTGCAGGTTTCCGTGAACGTGGATCCCCATGATTGAGTGACGGCACCACCATCGGGACGGAAATCGTACTCAACGTTTTCGATATATCGAATATCGTTGATGTCGCGGGTGTCGCGGTTCCCGTAAATACCGATTGTGTGGGTTGCTGACATATCGGCGTCCGCCGGAAACGTCAACCCAAAGGTGTACTCGTATAGGCCAAGCTCGATCTCACGCCAGCTACCTCTGCTGTCTGTTGAAGCCTGAATGGCTGTCAGACCCGTAATGCTACTTGTCGCTGTTCGAGTCGTGTAGGCCGTATACTCATTGGTTGCAGCATCATACACAGCCAGAATAAAACTCGCGGATACGGGCCCAGGTGTCACGTTTCCTGCCCGATCCAGGGGTTGGCCGCGGTCATCGGTCATGGATAGAACCACCACCAATTTGCCATCGGCATTGATATCCCAGCTTTGTACTTCGAAATTGAGTCCAGGCCGAATGTAATCTATTTGTTTGGGTGTCAAATAGTATTCGGCCTCATGGGCGTTATACCCATGGGTGTTCATGAACGCTTTTTCGGTCTGAAAGGCAAAGACCGCCGTCGTTCCGATCATCAAAAAGATCAATTGCAGCATCTTGGACATGTTGCCTTCCTCCTCTCACTTGATCTCGATAGTGTTCAAATATGTGTGTTGTACTGTGATCATTTTCATCATCCCAGGTCACATAATTGATTATCGGACCCTATAGTCAGTTTAATGATCAAACGCTCTTTCGTCAACCAATCTTATGCAAAAAGTTCACATTTTTTTAACGACCTTGGAGGGTGCGGGATTCCGTGCCAGATTTCCCACGTAGACGGCCATAAGACCAGTCCCTTTGCCCGGCACCACCGCAAATGGTCGCGGTGATTTCAGAGCCCGCATCGACGTTCTAGCAAACATGCCACCTGAAACAAGCCCCGGCCTGATGGCCGGGAATTCTTGCCCTTATTCAGCAATAAAAACGCGTCCTGACTCAAGTGTGTCTGGCGCGCCGATCGCGGCTTCGGCTTCACCGTTTACCTGAATAAAGCTGACAGTAGAACCAAAATCCTGGGCGTCCCAGACGGCGTGATGCACCTCCCGGATAACCTGACTTCCACGCCGTGTAATTTCGTACACAGCTCCGACTTGATTGTCACCATCATCAGGCGCCCCGATAAACAGTGTTACATCCGCCCCACTGCGGCTTACCGCGACCGATTGGCCGAAGCGTTGACCCATCTCCGTCACGGTAGGTGCATAGGTGCTAATCAACGAATAGGCGTTTCCTGATAACTGGTACAAGTACGCCACGCCACAGTTGACGCCGCCGTAGCTGGCTTCGGGATCACCCACCAACAAGTAGTTCCCTTCGTCACCCATGGCCAAGCTTGTGCCAAAGGAGTTGCTGTTGCTTGGCGCGTTGATGGATTGAGTCAACTGCCAATTGACGTAGTCGCTGGTCTTGTAAAGGTTGAGCTTGCGTCGAGTAAGCCCAAGATGCACAGCCATACGTGTGCCGTTAAGGGCAAGGCGTTCGCCAAAATATGTGGCGTCACCAGGACCGTAGATTGTGCTGGTTCTTACCGTATTCTGCGCGCCAACCTGGTAAATCATTACCCTGTTCTGCGTGGGATCTTCATATTCTGCAGTCACAGCCAACAACGGTCCTGAACCAGAAATGATGCGCCCGATGGACGTGGTATTGAAAAAATCAATGTAGGAAATGGTGCGGTGGGGTTGCCATAAGCCTTGAACACGGGGCCAATGATAAATCAGGCCTTGGAATCCAGAGGCCGGGGCACCGGCTGCCACAAAATTGGATCCCATAGTCAGCGCTTCAATCTGAGCGGCCTGCGGGAGTGAGAAATTCACCATATTCACGAAACTGTTGTTGAAGTGGTCATACAGATGAACTCCGTGTTCCGTGTACCCGCCCGATTCATAAGTATTACTGACTACCAACTCCTGTCCATTGGATGCAAGATGAGCCCCAAAGCCAGAACCCCATTTGCCAAACGGCGGGATTAAGGTCACGTAAGGTGGTTCATAACTTTCAATAACGACGTTGTGCGTGATTGAGGCAATTTGACCGTGACTATCAATCACCCGAAGGGACACGGGGAATGAACCCGCAGTTGAAAAGACAAACGATGCATCTTGCGTGCACGCAGTATTCCCGGCGCCAAAATCCCACTCCCAACCTACAATATCCAATCCAACGGGACTCATTGCGGCACCGTGAAACGCTACTAGGACACCAGAAAGTTGTGCTGATTGCACAAATTCGAAGTCTACATCTGGGCGATCGGCTGATTGATGCTCGGGAACCAGTATCACTCGAAGAAGTCTGTTTGATCCCTGGATAGGTCGGCTGTATATTGGCTGTGCATCGCTCTCTGGCCCAATCAACTCGAAACTGATGGCATTGTCGTTCAAAGCAGCCTCAAGCGGAGGCAGGAAACCGTTGCTTTCGATCGTTGATTCAGTCACATACTGCAGAAACACATCCTCTGGAAAGCTGTCATAAACCTGCTGCAGCGTGAGACCCCCCAAGTGCGTGTAAATTGCCGCCATGGGCATTCTCATGTTCAATACATTGTGTGCAGACCAGTCAAAGTAGCTGTTGCCACTGCTATCAATTGAGATGAACTTCCTGATTTGTGAAGGAATTGAAGCGTCAAAATGCCCGCCGACAAAAGATATATACGTGCCGCTGAAGTTGAGGCCGCCAAGCGAGCGTAGTACGTACCCATCTCGGCGTTCGGTATTGAATTTCATCGCAGCAAATCGATTTGCCAATGGTCCACATCTCACGTCTTCTTCTGGCATATAAAAAAGATCATTCTCATGAACGTCGGACAAGAACGCATCGAGCCCTGTTTTGTTAAAAAACGCATAGGGATAGCCAATAGATTGATGGACCACGTAAGTCGTGAACGCACTCGAAGCGCTTGGATCAACCGAGGAAGGACGAAGCGGACAGTACCTTGGATAAGGAAAACAGTAGTCTCGAACACCAACGAGAAATTCGAGATTGTCTTGAAGTTGCGGGCCGATGTATTGAACTCGATCATCATGTTGCAATATGTAGTCAATGGCATCAATCCTCGACTGCACTCTGGGCCGGTAGCCATCAGAGGAGGTACACCATGTTTGTTCGACTTCGGACATATCACAGATGAATCCCTCACAGCGCTCTTCTTCTTGAATTTGTGCCCTTGCACTCATGCCAGCCAGCACTAAACACGCAAATATTGCGTATTTAGCACAATGACGCATTACTCCATACATCTCCATACTCTAATTTTCCCCTACTCACAGATTCTATGTTTTTGTTATTACAACCATAGGTAAAAACAGACCATAGAAAAATGACCCCTGAAAGTCAACCATTTCATAACGTTTTGAATTGTGCGTATCACTGATGTGTGTGACTCAAAACCTCAGCACTCAAGACACCTATCTATGAACCCGTCATGGTGCAGTAACCGTCGCTTCCCCCGGTTTCATGTCCAACTTCTCCTTTTGTTTTGTGAATCGGGCCAGGACCGTGTACATCACGGGAATCACGAAGAGCGTCAGTACGGTACTCGTGATCAAACCACCTACCGCGACCACACCCAGTGGTCGCCGACTCTCAGCCGCGTCACCAAACCCCAATGCTATGGGTAGGATTCCGGCAATGGTTGCCAAGCTGGTCATGAGAATCGGACGGAACCGGATGCGACCCGCTTCCAGCATGGCATTTACCGGGTTTGCACCCCTGGCCTGTGCCTGATTGGCAAACTCCACCAACAAAATGGCGTTTTTTGTCACCAGGCCTACCAAAAGGATTAGGCCCACCTGGCTGAAGATGTTCAGGTTCATCGAGGGAATCCGTGACACATGCTCGGCTAACCAGCCTAAGAGCCCCCCAGATTCGCCCTGCATACCCACTAACCAGCGATCCACCCAACTCAGGGCCCAAAGCGAACCGAAGGCGCCAAAGCCGGCCAATGGCAAGGCCAACATCACAGTGAATGGGTGGATCAAACTCTCGAACTGAGCCGCGAGCACCATGTAAACAGCAACAATAGCCAGAATCAGGAAGAAGAGAATCTGCGATTCGGATTCACGAAGATTATCGGCCTCCCCTGCCCAGTCATAATCAAAGCCTGCGGGAAGCGCACCCTGCAACAGTGCTTCGGTCTTCTCCACGGCTGTTCCCAGGGGAATCCCTTTCGGCGTGCCCTCAATGGTGGCTGAACGGATTCGCTGATATCGATAAATGGCGTTGGCAGCAGCGCCTTCATTGACCTGAACGAGATTACTCAGCTGAACCAATGGCCCTTGCGCCGAGGGCACATAAAGGCGTTGCAGATCCTGAGGTGTGAGTCTGTGATCCCTCTTAAGTTGAGCAATCACATCGTATTCCTTGCCGCCGCGCTTTAGGCGGCTCACGTCGAGCCCACCAAATAAAACCTGTAACGTCCTTGAGATGTCCTCGATGGAGACACCCAAGGCCGCTGCGCGATCGCGGTCGACTTCAATATTCAATTCCGGTTTGGTGATTTCGAAATTACTGCGCACGTTTTCCAGGAACCCTTCAGCCTGCAAACGTCCAGCGAACTGAGCGGCGAAATCATTGAGTTGGTCCAGATCATCACCCTGGATCACCAACTGAAAGGGTTGACCAAAACCCACGTCGACCGCTTTGGGCATGATGGCAAAGGCCAGTGCACCTTCCACTTCATTGAACAAGCGGGATCCTACCCCATTCGGTGCGTAGACGATATCGCGAATGTGCTTGCGATCCTCTTGCTGTAACATGGCAAACATGATGCCGAAGGACGCATCGCCAGGCCCGTTGAAGGGCAGCGCCACCGCTGAGAAGAAACCTGCAACTGAAGGTTCGTCCTTTACGATGACCTCTGCTTTGCGCATCATACGATCGGAATATTCCGACGTAGACCCAACCGGACTCATGATGAAGGCCATCAGGAACCCCTTGTCTTCTTCCGGAATAAATTCCCGCTCCAGACTCTTGAACAGCCACCAGGATCCAAGTAACGAAAGCAGGGCCAGCGCCACAACCCATAGCCTGTGTCGCAAACTCCAGGAAAGTGCCCGGGTGTAGAACTGCGTCAAACGATCAAACACCCGCTCAAAAAACAAGAAGAGGCGACCGTGTTTTTGGTCTGCAACCGGCTTCAAAACCCGTGCGCTTGCCATGGGTGTCAGGGTCAATGCAACAAAGGCCGAAATGAGAACCGCCACAGCAAATGAAACCGAAAATTCCAACAGCAGACGGCCTGTAATACCTTCCAAGAACAGAAGCGGCGTGAACACCGCTACCAGCGACAAAGTAATGGCCACAATGGCAAAGGCAATCTCGCGCATTGTGAGTTTGGCTGCTTGCAAGGGCGAGTGACCGTCTTCCATGTGTCGGTAGATGTTCTCTAAAACCACAATGGCATCATCGACCACAATGCCGATTGCCAATACCATGGCCAACAAGGTAAAGATGTTTACGGAGTATCCCAACACGTACATCACGCCAAACGTTGCAATCACCGATACGGGAATGGCCATGGCGGGAACGATGGTGGAGCGGAAATTGCGCAGAAACAAGAAGATCGTCAATAGGACAAGCACAAGTGCTAGAGCAAGTGTCTCCCACACTTCCACGACGGCCTTTTCGACGAAGATCGATTCATCGTAGGCAATGAAACAGGCGACGCCTGCCGGCAAAAACTGGCCGATGCGGTCCAATTCCTTTTTGACGCCATCAGCCACCTGAATGGCGTTGGACTTGGATTGACGAATCACGCCCAGTCCCACAGCGGGCTTGCCGTTGTAACGTGCAATGCTTCGCTCGTCCTCCACGCCCACCTCAGCCACACCGATGTCGGAAAAACGGGTCACTTGGTTGCCGTCAGCCTTGATCACTAATTGGTTGAACGCACCCAGGTCCTTAAGCTGGCCTCGAGTTTGAATGGTGAATTCACGGTCGGTATTTTCCACCCGACCACTGGGTAACTCCACATTCTGTTGGCGCAGCGCCGCTTGAACATCCATCACGGTTAGACCACGTGCTGCCATGCGTTCGGCATCCAGCCAGAGTCGAATGGCGAAGCGTTTTTCGCCACCAAAGATCACCGCGCTGACACCTTCCACCGTTTGGAGCCTATCCTTGATGCGTTCGTCGGCCATTTCCGTCAATTCCAGTGTGGAGTGGTTGTCGCTATAGAGCGCAATCCAGATAAACGGTTGAGCCGATGCATCTTGTTTGCTGATGATGGGTTCGTCAATATCTTCAGGTAACAAACCACGAACACGAGCAACCCGGTCACGCACATCTTGGGCTGCGATATCCACGTCCCATCCTTGCGTGAATTCAAGGGTGATGCTGGAAACCTGCTCCCGGCTCTCGGACGTGACCCGCTTAATCCGTTCGGCACTGGAAACGGCTTCCTCCAGCCGTTCCGTAACCTCGGTTTCCACCACGTCGGCGCTTGCGCCTGGATACACGGTAAGCACGGTGACGACCGGTGGATCGATGTTCGGCAATTCGCGAACGGGTAGCCGGGTCAAGCCAATCACACCAAACACCACCAATGCTAAGTTCAGCATAGTTGCTAATACGGGTCTGTGTATCAGTCTTTCGAAAAGTCCATCCGTTTTCATGGCTTACTCTACACGCGTAATCTTGGCACCAGGGTATAGCTTTTGATGTCCCTCAACCACCACGACATCCCCTTCGGCCAAGCCATTGAGAATTTGGGCGCGGCCTCGAATTCTGAGACCCACCTCAACCGATCTAGAGGTCACCTGATCCTGCTCATCCACTACCATCACCGCGGTACCTTGCCGCGAGAACGTGAGCGCGGCTTCACCAATCGTCAATGCGTTTGGATAGCGAGCCAGTTCCAGATTCACGTTACCCAGCATCCCAGGCTTAAGGGCACCATCCCGATTGGCCACACCTGCTTTTACCATCACGGTGCGGTTAACAGGATCAATGATGGGAGACACAAACGTCACGCTTGCATTAAACAGGCGCTCGGGAAAACTGACCGTGTGGAAAGAAACGGGTGCGCCTATTTGCAGTACCGTCAAATAGCGTTCCGGCACATGGCATTCCAGCAACAGGGAATCAGCATCTACGATTTCGGTCATCGCCGTCCCGCGGGTCACAAACTGGCCCGGACTCACCAGTCGAGCGCCGACATTTCCTGCAAATGGGGCCTTGATCTCGGTGTCTAACAAGTCTTCTTGAGCGCGATCCAATCGCGCCTGTGATGCCTTGAACTCAGCTTCAAGCTGGTCAAAATCCTGTTGGTTGATGGTTTGATCGCGCAGGAGTTTGCGTCCACGCTCATATTTGAGTTGAGCCAGTTTCAGGTTCGCCTCAGCTTCAACCAAATCCGCCTTGATCTTGCTGTCGTCGAGACGGAACAACATCTGGGATTCCGTCACATGGGTCCCCTCAGCAAAACCAATCTCACGGACCATGCCGTCGATCTCCGACATCACGATCACCTTTTCACGGGCATTCAGAGTGGCAATCAGTTCCAGTTGATCCACGAGCGCTTCTCGGGCCACCGCTTCCACAACCACAGGCACTCGAAATTCAGGCGGTCCTTCGGATGTTTTCTGCTCGCTGCCACATCCGACCAATAACAACAACAACCACAATGGCTTATTCACAACACAACCTCAAAAGAATCACCGATATCTTAGCTCATTCCATCCAGGGACCACACCAAACCCAGCAAAACTACTCAATGCAGAGAATATTAGTAATTCGCGACGCACTAGGTTTATGTTTCATCGAACGTTCATATCGAAAACGCCTGTCTGGATCTGCGGCTAGAAATCTGAAATGTGATCCATCGCACAGTCGTTTTCACATCACCTGAGGCTAGAATAAAAGGATCCAATCACAATTTGGCGAGGGATTTCATGACGCGGCTTGCGGTCATAGCCATCTTCGGTATCCAGCTCTTTGCCCAGGGCGACTGCGACATGCTGGGTGCATACCTACAGGCTTGGTCAACCGACCAAACGAATGGTTTGGTTGATCACTTGTCAGACAACTGGATCGACGTCCGCGACATCGCCGCCCATCGCAATCGCTGTGACGCGCCGTGCACAGGACCGGGTATCCCCATGGTCCCCTACGATTTGGCTTCCACCGAGTTTGCGCGATTTCTATCATGGGTGGATCAAGCCGTTGCCGGAAGTCCCGGTTACAATTTTTCCGCCACTGACGCCATGATCGCCTATCAGGCTACCGGTGTTCAGGCCTATGTGGATCTGGCGATAGAAATGACCGACGACTTTGTCAGCAGCGAAGAAGCCCTTATTGGAAGCGCCATGCGACCGACCGTGGCATACGATTCCTATCTATATATAGGAGAGATTATTGGCGACTTGGCTACAACCTACGATTGGGCCTTTGATCAGTTAACCGTGACCCAACGCAATAGATGGAGCGCCTACGCCGAGCAAGCCATCTGGAACGTCTGGAACTACGACAACGCTCAATGGGGCGGAAACCCATTTCCCTGGTCCGGGTGGAGCATCAACAATCCCGGCAACAACTACTACTACAGCTTTGTCGAAGCCACCATGCTTTGGGGCCTGGCATCTCAGAATGCTACCTGGCTCGATTTTCTGTGCACCGACAAATTACCCGCTCTGGCGACTTATTTCACACAGATTCCGGGTGGCGGAAGCCAAGAAGGGACCGGATACGGCACCTCACATGCCCGCCTTTTCCGCATTTATCGAATCTGGAGAGATGCCACGGGACAGGACCTCTCGAATTTCTCGACCCACACCATCAACAGTATGGAGTACTGGCTCCACGCTGTGGTGCCCACGCTGGATTACTTCGCACCCTTGGGCGACCAAGCCAGGGTCTCGACCGCCCCACTCTACGATTATCAACGCAATTTGGTGTTGAGGGCCTTGGACCTCAATGCCGGAACACTTCAAGCAGGCCATGCGGCCTGGTGGCTGAACCGCATATCGATTTTCCAGATGACTTCAGGATTCAATTTCAAGCACGAATTGCAAGCGGTGACCGAGCCTGAAATGGCACCCACTGATCTGGTCTATTTCAGTGAAGGAACAGGCCACCTTTTTGCACGCTCGGACTGGACGACTCAAGCCACCTGGATCAGCGTATCGGCCGGACCTTACCGCGAGTCTCATGACCACCCGGATCAAGGTGCGTTCTCCATTTACAAGGACAGTTGGCAAGCGGTCGCCCAGAACATCCACACCCATTCGGGCATTTTTCAGGATGTGACCGGCCACAACGTGTTGCGTTTTCAACAGGGCGCAACCGTGCTCTCTCCCGGCTACGACACCTACGGCACGCAAACCCATTCTTGGGACAGCGGCGATCTGGTCGTGCAAGCCAACCTAACTCCGTCGTTCGTCAATCATCCCGATATTCTCAGCTGGAATCGCGTGGTCCGATTCAATCAGACCTTGGTAAAAGTGACGGACGCCACCAGTGTGCAGAACGGGGTTACCGTGAACTGGCAGCTGAATACACCCGCGCAGCCAGTGATCGTGGGCAATGAAATCCACGCCGGTGCGCTGCGTATCGTACCGATTGTTCCCGCGGCGCCCACGATTCAAATACTCGATTGGACAACTGTAGACCCATCAGAGCATTTATCCGGCTACCGCATTGAACTAGGCGGATCGACACAATACGAGGTCGACATACACATCGACCTTCCTTGACATGACGGATCGAGCCTCCTTCATGAAGATTTGGGATTCAGGGGGTGATTGAAGGCCTCGATTCTGCTGCCCATGGGTCATGTCATAGTCGCCTTTCTAAAATGAAATGGATCTTTCTCATAACATGTTAGGTGCTGAGACGTATGTCTCCATGGGGACACCTGCATAGGTGTTATGATGTTGCGTTTAATTGAGAAAACCACAGGGAGATTTTGATGCTGACCTTACTTATCTGTTTGATGTTTGCCGATGAAATGCAGCCGCTTGATCAAGTAGCCGTTCAAGCTAAGGCCGAGAACAAGTTGATTCTCGTCGATTTCTATGCCGTCTGGTGTGGGCCGTGCAAATTATTCACGCGTGACTCTAAATCCGATGCAGACATGAAGAAGCTACTGGACAAGGTGGTACTCGCCAAATACGATGCCGAAAAAGGGATTGGCAAAGAAATCGCCGACTCATATAAGGTTGATGGATACCCAACCTTTTATCTTTTGAATGCCGAGCTTGAAACGGTTTCGGCCATGACCGGATACGAAAAGGGCATGTTCTCCGAGTGGGTACAGGATAATCTGAAAGACCCCAGAACGATCGCTGCAAAGATTGCAGGATTCGAGCAGAGTCCGAGTGCACCTGCCGCCTTAGCGATTGCCAAATTTCGAGAGTCAGAATCAAATTACAAAGATGCACTCGCCTATTACGAGAAAGCTGCCGAGCTGGACCCTAAAACCGACGTGGCACAATCCAGCTACTGGTGTCGATTTATGCTGTTTAAGGATGGCGAGGGCAAGGCTGAAGCAGTCATTGATGCCGCTCAAAATTTGCTGAAGACCAAACAAGACAGCGAAACCACTTCATTCGTGTTGTCAACGATCAGCGATGTTTCCAAAGAAGCCTACACCGACCTGCTGAAACAGAACTATGAACGTCTTTCGGCCGATAAAGAAGCGCAGCGTGCAGCCAGTCATTTCAAAGTGGATTACCTCTTGTTGGTGGAACAAGACAAGCAAGGGGCTTATGAGGCGAAACTGGCCAATCTTTCCGATGACTGGCAAACACAGCCAAACGAACTCAATAATGTGGCGTGGTGGTGCTTTGAGAATAACGTGATGTTGGCCGAGGCTCGCGGTTACGCTGTCAAGGGCATTGCATTGAGCGAGCCAGGACGCGGTAAGGCGATGATTCTGGATACACTTGCTGAAATTGAGCATGCTTTGGGAAATACGGGTGAAGCGATTAAGTACATGGAACAGGCTATCGCTGAAGATGGTGCATCCAACTATTACAAGAAACAGCTTGATCGCTTCAAGAAAGCAGCCCAGGAAAGTAAATCTAGTTGATTTACAGGGGGGAAACGTCCCCCCTTCTTCAACAAAAATCGTTGCGGCAAGCGGTTTCGCGGACCCTTCGGGTGGTTTATAATCAAGCCCTTTAATGGTGACGGGAGGTTATGTGCACACCTATGCCTTTCACACGATGGGCTGCAAGCTGAATTTTTATGATTCAGAGGTGATGTCTTCTGGGCTTGAAGCGGAGGGATTCGTACGCACCGATGATCCGACCCAATCAGACCTCGTGATTATCAATACCTGCACCGTGACCAACAACAGCGATGCTGAATCACGTAATTTGATACGCAAGTACCGCCGCAAGAATCCAAGAAGTTTTATCGTGGTGACCGGCTGTTATGCCCAGGCTGAAACAGATGCCATATCGGCCATGGACGAAGTAGATTTGGTGACCACCAACGTGGACAAATACGATGTGATGCCCATTGTCCGCGCTTTCCAAGGGGCCTCAATGATGACCACTGAGTCTCACGACATTATGGAGAAGAGACCGGCTGAATTCCGAATTTTGGAAAAGTTCGAGGCGAAAACCCGCGCGTTCATCAAAATTCAGGACGGCTGCAATTTGCGCTGTGCCTACTGCATCATTCCATTTGTGCGTGGCAACAATCGCTCGATCCACATTGCCGATGTCATCCACCAAATTGAGGTGCTCCAACAGCAGGGTATTGAAGAGGTCGTATTAACCGGTATTCATATTGGGACCTGGGGCCGTGATTTCCGTCCTCGACTTCACCTACAGAATCTTTTGGAAGCCATTGAAGCTCGCGGATTGGATCTGTGGATTCGCATCTCGTCACTGGACTCTCCCGAGATACCAGATTCGATGATTGATTTGATGGCTTCAAGCCAGACCATTGTGCCTCATCTCCACGTACCACTACAGTCTGGTGACAATCGCACGTTGAGGAGAATGAGACGTATCTACACTCGCGAGCAGTATCGCGACCGAGTCGAACGATTGCGAGAACGCTTGCCACACATGTGCCTAGGTGCCGATGTAATTGTCGGGTTTCCGGGAGAAACCGACGACGAATTCGAATCCACGTATGCATTTCTCCAAGACATTCCTCTGGATTATCTGCATGTGTTCCCCTATTCAAATCGCAATGGCACCGCTGCCTCAAAATTCGAACATCAGGTCAACGGACGCGTGATTAAGAACCGAGCTCGTTTACTTAGAGACTTTTCCGACGAACGTCGTCACCAACACACAAAACGGCATCACGGCACAGAGCGGATGGGAATCGTCATTCCCAAGTCCCAAAACGGTTATCAGCGGTCCGTACTTACGGACAACTATATCGAACTCGGGATTGACATACAGGCCTCCTTTGAAGGTCAGAGAATACCTGTATGGATCAACGCTCATGAGCAATTTGCCGTTCCCCAGTTGGACCCGGTAGCCGGCCGATAGGAGACGTGGTTTTTTGAGTCGGCGCTGGCAGACTTTTCTCTTCACCCTTCTGTTGGCGATCACCGTCGCGCTTGTTTATCAAGTGGTGGCCGTCGCCAAAGCAACGGTGGCAGTGAGTCTGATCCTTAACTTGCTGACCCTGCTCAATCTTTTGTTGATCCTTGTTTTGTTTGTGGTTTTGTCGCGTAACTTGGTTCGACTTTACTTAGAACGCAAACACCAGAAGTCAGGAATACGACTTAAGAGCAAGTTGGTCCTAGCATTGATGCCACTGACGCTGTTCCCAGCCGTTTTGATGTTCATACTGGCTTCAAGACTGCCCGAGAAATTCTTGAGCGGACTTTCCATTGATGCAAATATCGCCACGCTGATTGAGAATTCAGAGCAACTCAGTAGATCCTACATGGAAGATGTCGCTCAGTTTCATCGAGCCTTAACGCCTCAACTGGACCGGCTTTGGCCAGATGAAAGCGGGATTCAAGCGATGCTCAACGTGCATCGCGTTTTAGGTGTCCAGATATCCACTCAAAACCAATCCGTTTGGGTTTGGTCGACCAATGCCGACGAACGCATCCGAAGGCGTGTCAATGATCTTCCCTCCTTGCCGAATAGAGAATTGACATTGGACGTGTTTGACGATGGATTGGCCTTTTGGCGCATTCCCGATTCTGGGGATCAAACCGCGTTGACTTACCTATACGTGAAAGACACGGGTTATACCGAACGGCTCAGTTTCGTCACAGAGAGTTACGCCGCCTTGGATTTACTGCGTGCCAAGCGGCAATCGATTTCAGGTCTCTACCAATCCACTTTGTTGATCCTCACGCTTTCGATTATTTTTGGCGGCATCTGGTTGGGTCTGCGATTCGCACGAACGTTTTTAGGCGCCATTGGGAGTTTGGCCATGGCGGCAGAGGATGTGCGACAGGGAAATCTGGAAACGACCATCGATCTTCAAACTGGAGACGAGATTGATCAGGTGGTTGCGGCATTCAACTCAATGACCCAAACACTCAAAACGAATCAGGCGGAACTCAATTCCAGGGCTGATGCACTCAAGCAAGTGAACGAGCAGTTACAGGCACAAATTGACTACACCGAGACCCTGGTTCGAGAAGTGAGTACAGGTATTCTTTCTTTGGATGCTGCACACCTCGTTAAAACGATAAACCCAGCCGCGGCGGCTTTGCTGCAGGTAGATGCCGAAAAGAGTGTCAATGGATCCGTGCATGAATTGCTCCGTCTCAAGGGTCATGAGGCCTTGAAGCAACAATGGCAAACGTACTTACAACGCGGACTTCAACCCACTTCCGCCCAAATCGAATTAGGCGATGATGCCGAGTCACGCATGAGCATCCATGTCACCATGGTCCCGCTAAAAGACGGCGATACGGGACAAGGGCACATCATCGTGCTAGAAGATTTGACCACCTTGGTGAACGCTCAAAAATTGGCCGCCTGGCGTGAAGTGGCTCGTCGAGTGGCCCACGAAATCAAGAACCCATTGACGCCGATCCAGTTGAGCGCGCAACGAATAGCCCGCAAAGCGTCTCAGGGTGCAGATGACTTGGGTGAGGCCGTCCATTCGGCCCATGAAACCATCATGGCGGAAATCGCAATCCTCAAGAACCTAGTCAATGATTTTTCGACCTATGCCCGCCTACCCGCACCCACCAAAGAACGTTTTGATTTGAAGGCACTGATGATCAACGTGCGGGAAACCTATGAAAGTGTTTACCCACAATTGAATATTGAGACGGTATTGCCCGACGTGCCGTGCCAGTATTTCGGTGACTCGGGCCAAATCCGTCAGGTCTTCACGAATCTGATCCACAATGCCGCACAAGTGACGCCAAGTGGGGGCTCATTAATTCTGAGCCTGGAAGCCCAAGCGAATTCGTTTGTGGTGGCAGTCACTGATAGCGGACCCGGCATTCCACCGGGAGATCGTGAAAAGATATTCATTCCTTACTACTCCAAATCTGCCAAGGGCACAGGCTTGGGTCTGGCGATTGTCAAAAGAATTGTCGAAGACCACGGGGGGACTATTGATGTGGTGGACAGTGACGTTGGCGCTCGATTTGTCGTTGCATTGCCCAACCTGTAAGGTTACCTACAAATACGCAATGACGAGCCGCTGATTGGTTGACGGGGATAAGATGGTCTTTGTGGTTCCGTCGGTCCAATGGACTGTGACCGACGTGATCGTGTCGCCTGCCAATCCAAAGTTCAAGATCTTCTCATCGCATGAGCCAATGTTACAGCCCGCCGAAAGCTGTTTTGTCAGGAGGGCACCGCTGGACGTCTGGACCACCACACGACAACCGATCGCATCTCGATTGACCGAGCCGCCCCCAACGAGTTGAACCTGCAACCACTGGTTGACTGATTCAAGGGCTCCCGTGTTCTTCAACACTTTGACAGGGCTGAAATGCTGGTTGAGCAAGATATCCTGCCAACCATCTTTGTCGTAATCTGCAAGAGCAAAACCAAAGCTTTTGGCGCCGAATTGGACACCTGAATTTAGCGAGACATCGGCAAACGTTCCATCCCCCAAATTGTGGTACAGCCTGCTGTCGATAATTGGATTCTCATCATAGGTTGCCAGCATCAGATCTAAATGCCGATCGTTGTCATAGTCAAAAAAGGATGCGCCCCACCCAAACGCATCGAAAAGCAGTCCTGAAGGGATGGTTTCTTCGGAAAAAAGGCTGGATCCCTGTTCCACCTGATTTTGCAAAAAGACCTGCGGCCCTCGATTGGAAAAATAGAGGTCCTGATCGCCATCATTGTCGTAGTCGCCAACGGCCAGTCCCATAGCGCACACTGCCACGTCGGCATTCCAGCTCGCAGCAACTTCAGTAAACACCCATCCACCGAGGCCATCTGAGCCGTCGTTGCGCCACAACGCGTTGGGTTCTGGGCAATCGGTTAACAGGTAGATATCCTGGTCTCCATCCTTATCTACGTCGACAAACCCCGCAATGAACCCCAGGTATCCGGTTTCAAACGTCAACAAGGACGTCACATTCGTAAATGTACCATCTTGGTTGTTGTGAAATAATGCGTCCGGGTACGCGGCAGGGTTACCTAATGTGCGTTCCCAATTGGCAACATAGAGATCCAAATAGCCGTCTCCATCGTAATCGCCCCACGTAGCAGATTCGCCCACGCCAGGATCATCGACTCCTGATAGAACTGAGACGTCGGTAAACGACAGACCTGCATTGTTATGGAACAGCGTATTCGCACCCTTGTTCACCACATAAAGGTCCTGCCATCCATCGTTATCGTAATCCACAAAAACGGCGCCGCCACTTTGAATGGCAGCCAGAGCCACTTGCCCTTGGATCGGTGACATCAAAAACGTCCCATCGCCCTGGTTATGATACAAACCATTAGGTCCAGAAGCGTTGGTTACGTAAAAATCGACCCAACCATCGCCGTCATAGTCGCCCCAAGTTTGTCCTGTGATCCAGTATTGAACCGGTGAGATGGGCGTGTATTGAGCGTTAATACCCGCACATTCTGTGGCATCAAAAAAGGTTTGTGTGGACCCAAGACCACCTAATACATAGTCGCGGACATCAATCGAGCCATCATTGTTGACGTCAACTGACGATTGATAAAAGGCGGCATTCTGCCAGTAACCGCATGAAAACGGAAAGCGGGGCAAGCAGTTGGGAATCCACATTCCCAACTGCATGAAGCCGCAAATGAGCACGAATGTGTGCCGAAACTAGGCTGCTTTGCGACGGATGACAAACATTGCCAATCCGCCAACCAGGCCGATAAAGGCGATCAAACCCCAGGTACCCAGCGTGGGCACTGAAGCATCAACCCGTATGGTCAAGTCAGTAGCGGTGATTGGCGTGTTTTGCCCCAGACATGCGTCAAACGTACAAGGCGACGTGGCCGAACAAATGACCGATTCGGTGCCCATTTGCCAATAGTCGCCTTCGATCGTGAACGCTATTGGTAATGAGCCAGCTCCCGCAGCAGTTCCAGTAATGGTAAACAGTGCTTGGTTCGTGGCCCCACTTTCCAAGAATCCAAGTCCCCCACAAGGGTAACCTGAATCAGTCCAGCGTGCGACGTTGGTACCAACACCTGTCATAGCAGGTGTCTCATTCAAGGAACCGGCAATCACATCCGCTACTGAGAGTGAGTCGATCACGAAACCCGCGGGTAGGTACACGGTAAGTTGATCCCACCATTCAACATTGGGACTCACACATGTGCCAAGGAGTTCCAAGGTGAAGTTGGGTCCGGCCTGACTATAGGACTGGACCATTAATGTAGAGCCAGTAATGGAGCGGGTGCCTGTAGGAATAGGTAGCCCGTGGTCGATGAGCCACTGCTCTTTTGGACTCTGTGCCAAAGCGAATGAAGCCAGTCCAATAAGCATCAAGGTGGTGAGTGATTTCATGTTGATCCTCCGTATTTTTTGCCAATGTAGAAAAATGTCGTGTGAAGCTCCCACGCTATTCTTGTACAAAATGCCGAGATATTCCAGCGTATTGAGCGACAAGTAGGCATCTCCCGCACTCTGATGACATGGGGCCAAATGATGAACGGTGTGGATCCCACTTGACAAACACAACTCAAAAACCTATTTTGAACATGTTCAAAACATGAGGTTCCTGGTGAGGAAAGCAGATAGAACACGAGCTGCCATTCAGCAGGCCGCGTTCACCCTATTCGCGCAAAGGGGATTGCATGGGACCACCATGCGCCAGATCGCAAAAACTGCGGGTGTTTCCCTAGGCAACGCCTATTACTATTTTCCGGGCAAGGAAGCCTTAGTCTTCGAGTTTTATGAATTAATGCATCAACAACTCCTCAAAGCCTCGCTTGACTCGGTCAACGCGAATCAAACTCTGGCCACGCGGCTGGAATCCTTCCTGATCCAATATTTCATGTCTATTGAAGCGTTTCACACATTGGCTAGAGAGGTACTAGCGGGCGCCATCCATCCTTCAAGCCCAATGAGTCCCTTTTCCCAAGCATCGCGAGATCTTCGGCAGAGAACCATTGACCTGTTCCATGAGTTGGGTGGAACCGATATCAAAAGTCATCCATTGCAATCGCGCCTCCCTCTCTTGCTATGGCTCATGCACCTCGCGCTCACACTCTACTGGATTTACGACCTGTCACCTGAAAAGGCGAAAACCCATCAACTGGTGAAGTTGAGCTGCAGGCTTTCGGGACAGCTCATCAAGATCACGAGACTGCCGCTTATGTCGTCCATGATCAAGCAGATTAGGGCCATGTTCCTGGCACACGAAAAGGAGACACTGTGACCCATTATCGTCATCGCGGAGCAACACTGCCTCAAAGTCCCTTGTCCATTCCCCGCCACTACCACGTCAACCACTCCAAGTGCCACATGGGCAAAGGCCGCGAAGTCTTTGATGCGCTGTATCAGGCGATTCTTGACAAGCAAATGGTGAATCTGGATTGGGTCCAATTGGATGGACTCGTGGAAGAGGCACGAGATATGACCATGCACGCTCAGGTGTATGGCATGAGATTCAGACTCCCTTTAACGGTTGTCGCTGTATTCAACATCCAGACACCCATTCAATCGATTGCCGGATTCAGCTACGGCACTCGTAAGGGACATTTGCTTCGTGGAGAGGAACGATTCTGTGCCATATGGGACCATCAAACGGATGACGTTTGGTTTGAGATTTGTTCCTTTTCACAGCCGGCACGTCTCCTATCAAGAGTGGGTTGGCCCCTTGTGAAGCATTTGCAACGGTTGTTCTTGAAACAAAGCACACAAAAAATGCACGCGCATCTTTCATGAAGACCACCGCCTTTGGCTCCTTGATTTGGCTGGTGACCTTCGTGCCGCTTTTCATGACCGGCAATCTGTATTTTCAAGTGACCGCATTGCTGTTTTCCGCATTTTTCATTTGGGTTCCCCTCGCTTTGCGCCTGTCTGGCGATTCAAATAAGTGGATATTTTGGGCCGGGTTCGCTCAAATAGCCACCCTTTGGATACCTGACCCTGGATGGCGTTTGATGGTGTCCCTCCCCTACCTTGCATGCTGGATACAGACCCTTCTGCTCACATTCAACGACCTCAGACGCTTGTTGGCTTTAGGCTTTGGGATGGTTGGTGCCCTATTTTGGGGTGTGTCACAGTTACGGGTTCCCCTTTTCGGATTTTCACCCGCGATCATCCTGCTGACCGCTGTTCATTACCATTTTGCAGGATTTGCTGTGGTGACCCTGATGCGCTTGAGCTCAGGAATATCGAACATCCTTTTTTGGGGCTATGGCCTATCTGTTGTCGCCGTCGCTCTGGGCATCACCATGGGTGCTCATTACGAACTCATACCCACCCTGATCCTGTGTGTCTTCTTAGTGCGATTTAGCATGCACTTTTGCCAACATTACCGAAGCATTCTAGCCAAACTGTCGGCAGTCTCGCTCGGGCTTGGGCTTGCTTTGGCCGTTGCATATGCTTACGGTCAACTTGTGGGGATGTCGGTTATGAGTTGGAAGGCAATGGTCCAATCACATGGGATCTTTCAAAGTCTGGGTTTCGTAGGTTGTGGATACTTACATTTCCTGCGCCATGCCTCCAAGCCGGCATCGCCAGTGGTGAAATTATGATGGTGATCATACAGCTGTCCCTTTCTGAAGGCCTATAAAAAGGGGGTGATTTGAAGGAGGGCGCCAAGCCATGAAATATACCTCGCTACTTTCTATCTTTTTTGCATCCATCATTGTGTCAGCTGGCGATTTTGTAAATGCCGTCAAGAATGGGACCTGGAACCTGAATCTGCGCTACCGATTGGAATACGTGGATCAGGACAACATCGACAACGAAGCGCTGGCATCCACCCTGCGCACTCGATTGGGCTACAAGTCGGGCCTATTTCACGGTTATGAGTTTTATATCGATTTCGAGAACGTGACGGCGATCGGAAACGATCTTTACAATTCAACGGCCAATGGCGTTTCTGACCGTCCCATTGTAGCCGACCCGGAAGACACCGAAGTGAACCAAGTCTATCTGGCCTACAAAGGATTTGAACAGCAAACCTTGACATTGGGCCGTCAGAGAATCACGTTGGATGACCACCGCTTTGTCGGCAATGTGGGCTGGCGCCAAAACGAACAGACCTATGATGGACTGAGATGGAGTTTTGATCAAGACAAGCACAAGATCAACGTCGTCTACTTTGAAAACGTGAACAGAATTTTTGGTGACCACCAAGCAGCAGGCGACTGGCGAACCCAAGCATTCCTTGCACACTACAACCTGGGTGTTGGCAAGCTGGGCACGATCAGCTTTTTCGGCCATTTCTTCGAAATTGAGTCCGTACCCGAAAACTCTCATTCGAACCTGGGATTCCGCATGGCTGGCAAGGTTGCGTTTGAAGGTTGGAGCCTGTTGCACGCGCTATCCTATGTCACCCAGGCAGACTACAAAGACGGCAGGGATGCCATTGATGCCGACTACGTCCTTATTTCATGTGGTCCAGCTTTTGGCAATTTTGATATCACATTGAATTATGAAGTACTGGGAAGCAATGATGGCATCTATGGATTTTCCACACCATTTGCGACCCTTCACGCGCACAACGGCTGGGCGGACAAATTCCTCAACACACCTGCAGCTGGTCTTGTTGATCTCTTCCTCAAAGCCAATTTGAAAGCAGGGAAATGGAATCTGTTGGGCATGTTCCATCAATTTGAATCTGACGAAGGCAGTGCGGATTACGGCTCTGAGTTTGATTTTCAGGCAGCCCGAAAAATCAACGACCACTTGAATCTGGGTCTCAAGGCCGCCGTTTATGACGCGGATACTTTTTCAGTGGATACCACCAAAATATGGATCACGTTGGATTCGGTTTGGTAACAGGCCTCGATCCTACATCGGACCGCACATTTCCCCTTACTCCATCCTTTACATAACTGATATGTATCGCATGACTAGGGCCATGGTTTTTGTATCAAGCCATGGCCCTAGCCCCTACTTAGAGCAAATCGCAGATGATCGAGGCGCTATGTGTTCAACGCGTTTGCTAGGGCAAGGCGACATTCAAATCATTGACTGTTTGGGTCCCGAGTCCCGGACCGTACACCAATGCATTGGTCAACAGTCGGATGGTACCGAACGTAGTTCCCCGAAAAGCAGGCGAACCCGCAAACAGGATAATCTGGCCTCGGCCGTATGACTCCCTTGTCAAGTAGGCGGCATGGGCCAAGCGATCCGCTGCCTCGGGCCACACAAGTCCACTCATTCTCAACCTCAAATCGTAGCCCCTTGGTTGCACGGCCCACCCAATACGATCTTTGCCTTGGTTTTCCGGACGCGACTCATAGACGCCAAAACGAACAGGCGCTTCGTCATTAGTCATGAGCACTGGGCCTTTAGCGAACATCACGGGCAAGACACTACGTGCCCCAAAGGTCAGCCAATGGTCCTCCTGGACTCGAGTCGCAAAAATAGCCCCTTGCGGCATAAATTGGGCGCGCCAAGCATCTTGACGGCTCAACTCCTCTTTGTCGGCGCGTTTGGGTAGGTTGGACCAGGGAAACGTGGATTGTCCGGGAGGCACATGTGACCAGACATCAGATTCGGTGATCGAAACTGACTTTGCTTCCCACTGCTTGAGGATTTCCAGTTCATAACTGTCCAACTTGTCCAATACGTCGGGAAGTAGACGCACTTTGGAAAACTCGAGTTTTTCTTGCGCAAGCAGCGCTGCCGAATTCCCGATCGCGATCAGGGTCCCACCCTCTTGAACCCACTGTTTCATGGCTTTGAGCCTTTGATCATCCAACTGACCCAACATCTCGGGCAACACAATCACGTTATAACGACGCAAATCAGCGAACCCGCTGTCAATGTCTAAGAGCGAATGGGTGATCCCCAAATGATTGTCGATCACGTGCCAAATGCTCCCAAAATCATATGAACTCACACTACCTCGACCCATCAGAGCGATTTGGGGACGTTGTAATAACTCAAAATGTTGTCCGCCCAAATCGGGAAGATCGCCAGCCCCAAGACCGGTTGTAATGGTCTGTGGAGCCAAACCGAGATCCTCTGAAACCTGGCGCAAAGTCTCCAACATGGAGGTCAGGGATTGAGTTTGATCCACAGCCAAAAGCAGCACCGACCCCCTGGAAAAAGCCTGATCATGGAACTCAAACGCCTTGCTTGCGGTTCTAAGGCGATACCCTTTTTCCATGAGTCGGGCTGCCAATGCCACTGACTGATCATCGGCACCGTCCCATACAAAACCCAAGTCATCTTCGTGCAGCGTAATCGCTTTCACCGGCCTTGGAGCCGTTGCGAATTTGATACTTTTGTCAGGAAGATCAGTTGGCAGTCGGTAACACACCAAGTCGTGCAACATGCTGGCACTCCAGCCAGTTGTGTCGTACATGACCGAACGCCCCTTCGATAGGATCTCGGACCGCTCTTTGGCCAGAGTCGCGTTCGGGATTCGTGGATCAAACTCCAACATGGTTGCCAAAAGTCGCGCGTTAGGTTGTTGCTGAGGGATCAACACCGTGCCCTTTGGCAAAGTCAGCCGTGCATGAGTAATGCCCAACTGGTCGAGTGCCTGATTCACATTCCAGTCCTCAGCGAGTTCATAGAGTTCAAACTCGTGAAGTTGCATGAGCGACAAGAAGCGGTCGCGTCTCGATTGATTCGCGGTAGGCGGAAACGCATAGGTTACATCGGCATAGGGACTCTTGGGCGACATCACAAATTTTTTGTCTTGCCAATAATCACGGCGAATCTCGTGATGGTGCTGCAGTAACGTGTTTAAGTTTACCAACGAACTGGTCAATTGATGATGTACTGACTCGCGATAAGTCATGATGGTTCCCTCGGGTCGGATCACGCCGTCTTCGGCCAAACGAGCCTGTTCGTACAAAATGGTCAATGAGCCCCTGTAGGCGCACCAAAATGAGTAACCTGGATACCAGTTGTCATTCCATTCGCCCGTGTAATATCGCCAACCCTTTTGGTCAAATGACTTGGCCTGATCTTCGGCAAACCGATTCCCCCATTGGCTATGAAAAGGCGCCAGATGCAGATTGATGGGCTGACGGGCAGGCGAAAAGAGATAGGTATCCAGCGACCCCATTTCATGAGCATCCACGAAGAGTTGAGGCGCCCACTGGTTGATCAAACGGACCCTGCCTCGAGTCTCAGGATTGATACCCAAGGTGAAATCCCGATTCAAATCAAAGTAGTAGTGATTGGTTCGACCCGAAGGCCAATCGCCTGTGTGCGTAAACGACTGGGTGTCGAAATTGGGTGACTTGCCTCGCCCCTCCTCTACGTCTTTGCAAAATCGCGCACGGCCATCGGGGTTCATCATGGGATCCACAAAGATGATCATCTGTTGCAACAGAGATGTAATCTCAGGGTTCTCACTGGCCAACATGGTGTAAAGCAAAGCAATCGCAGCATCTGAACCAGAGGACTCGTTACCGTGAATTGAATAGGCCAACCAAGCCATGGCAGGCAGGCTCATCATCACCGCTTCGGCTTCGCGATCATCCAAGTTTCTGGGGTCCTGAAGTTTTTGGACTTGTGTTCGATACGCCTCGAGTTTAGCGAGATGGTCGGGGTGTGAGATGATCATCACAGACAGGGGTCTACCTTCGTAGCTGTGTGCATAGATCTGTCGTTGAACACGGTCCGATTCGCGCGCCCATATCTGAAGCATCTGCTCGATTTGCTCCGGCGTGGCCGTGCGTTCCCCAATCGGGAATCCCAGTATCTTTTCTGGGTTGGTGATATCGCTGCTATAGGGTCCCTCGGGCAGCAAAGGTACCGAGTAGAAAGTCTCAGTACGCAAAATGTCCTGACAAATTAGTGCGAAAAGCAGGCAAAACATAGGATCTCCCGAGAAGGTAATGTTGTGTGATTATAGGTGAGACGACAAAGACCCACGCTCTATAAACCACTTAGGACACGAGTTCGGTTGGGGGATTTATCGAGTGCATGCGTGGGTAATGGACGAAGCGTGTCTCCGTGTTGGGTATATAGATCCATATCCTTACACCAACCGCGAAGGTTCACCACATATCGCATGGACTTGCTGGGTTGATCGATTGAAAAACGTACTCGGACTTGGTCTCCGGGCGCCATGAACACAGCCTGGTCGTCTTTATTCCGGATCAGAGCAGTCACGTCTCCGAACTGGGTATAGCTCCCGAATGGCGTACGCAGATGTCCCGCAGCCGCCGCCTGATTTCCGTCAAAGTGCTTGGGTTGGGCATGCCCACCAGACTCCTTCGGGAAGCCAAGGAAACTGAGCGCTGCGTATGCGGCGTCTACCTGCTTCTCGATAATCGCAGGGTTTTCTTCTTCCAACACGACCTTGACCCAATCCCAATAGATCTCCAGATTGGAACGAATTCGGATCGCCTGCACGGGAAACGGTAGTGCTCCAAGCACAAACGCTGATTCTCGATCCATGCCTGCCGGATAGCCGAATTGCGCGTGCAACAAGTGCCAAGTACCATCACCTGCCTGAACATCAATGCTGGGAGGGTCATAGCTGAGACCTGCCTGTTGCGCACCAAACACCGTTTGCGAGTAAGGGTATTCGACCCAACCTCCAAAAACCAACACCCAGTTGGGACCAGAAATCGGTTCAGTAAAGGTCATCTCAATAGTCTGAACTTGATCCAATAATCCGAGAAAGCGGGGATGAAGATCGCCGGTGGGCGCACACCATTCGTCGTCGAACTGCAATGCCTCCAGAGCATCTTCACCATTGACTAAGGCAGATTCGACCGCCGCGGTTTTTCGATACGCAATGATGCGACCGGAAGGCACCTCGCCATTTGTCGCCATGCGTTCATCCACAGTAATTTGCCAACCGTCTGGCACCTTCACGCTGGTCAACGAAACATGGTCCAAAAGACATATTTCTTCCATAGGTTCCGCAATCACAAGTTCTATGTCGGATTTTTGAATCGAGCCTAGCGGCATAAGAAATCTCTCGTCGGGCCGCGCCTGTCCATAGTTATTGGGACCGAGGTAAAAACCCATGCCGCCTACACCCAGCACATCGGAAATAAACTCCATGCTTTTTCCTTGATCTACAAACAGGAGCGGACAACTGGAAAGCTGCCGCTGGGTCTCCGAAATCTGCCACACCTTGTTGAAGTCATCCGGAGGAAACTCAACCTGATACACACCGTCAGGCCATTGCATGGCCAAGTAGCGAAGTTCCGATCCCGGAGGCAAACCCACCATGGCATATTGAGCCTGCTGGGTAGCCGGATCCGAAGTGACTGCATGATTGGAAACCGTGGCCCAATGCGTACTGAATCGAGCAGCCATCACGGTGCCTACACCGAACGTGTTACTTCTCATGGATTCGCCTGCGCTTTGCCTACCCCTCAAGGACACGGCGGCAAATGGGTATCGACCGCTTCCGGCACCACGCCAGATGATCTGATCACCGCTATATAACAAAAGGCCAAATCCCTTGGACGGTTGCTTGGCTACGAGTTGAAATGCTTTGCCCGTACCTAGATCCTTGACCGAACCCGATGTCAATGCCGACCCTCCTGGCGACAGGGTCAAGGCTTCTTGAAGACCGTCACCGTTGAAATCGGTATAGGCAAAGGGGCCGTCTCCCGCCGCATCGACAATGCGCTCTCGCCGCCAGGACCCGTCAAACCACAAGCGGGTGACCCGACCTGATTCTCTGACTAACCAATCAAAACGCGACGTGGCGTCGAGATGAGCAACCAAAGTTGTGCTGGCCCGAACATCTTCAATCTGTTCCGGACGCCACTTTCCCAACCGATCATTCCACCAAACATGTAAAGTGCCGTTCGTTGACACCGCCCCTAGATCCACATCACGATCACCGTCAAAATCAGCCGCCACAACTTGCTTCGCTGCGGGCAGGGTCTCCAGTTCGGCACGTTGCCATGACCCATCTCCGTTGTTGATGAGCAATGAAGTTATGTCCGAGGCCAGCCAGAGGTCTAAATCACCATCGTGATCCGCATCCACAGCCGTTCCGGCACGCAAAACCGAATCAGCACACATCTGCTGAACGGCCGAACCGTAACTAGGTGCCCCTAAGACAGCGACACCCTTTTCTAATAACAAAACCCAATCCAATGCTTCGTCCAGATCCAGATCGGCACAAATCGCGCCGTAAACGGGTTGGTCAAAAGGCTCATCTGCCACCCGCCATCCGGTCGGTTCGTTGATCAGTCGTTTGTGCAGACCCGTTCCATCAGACAGGTTCCACACGGTTACATCAAGATCACCATCGGCATCCATGTCGGACACCGAAAAAAGAACGGGTGCCTCGCTCGTCGATTGCCATGACCCTTTCAAAACCAACTCATCGGCAAATACCGATCCCATGGGCTGATCAACCATGCCGCTAAGGGTCTGGCTTTGAGCCATTGCCAAAGGTCCCATCTTTCCGTAGACAAAGTCGAATTTCGTGACGCGTAAACAATTTTGCAGGGCCCTGAAAGCGTTCATGCTCTCCATGGCCTGCTCCCTTTTGCCTGCTGCATTGCTCACTTGAAAAAAGCCGTAGTGGGCCGATTGGAAGTAGCCATCCAAGTCAATCGCCTTTTGGAAGAGACTCAAGGCACTGTCCCAATCACCATCATTCTGCGCGATTGTGCCCAACAAATAGGGAATATACGGATCTCTCAAGTTTGCCTGCATCAATGCTTCAAGGAGTGGTTTGGCGGCGCCGTATTGGCCTTCATAGAGATGAATAACAGCTCGCAGGTATGCAGCTCGATGGCTATCGGGTGATTGTCGTAACAACTCGTCTAATTCGTCGATTGCCCGTTGTGTGTCACCATCTGATTGGCGATTGAGTATGGCGATCGCCAGGTTGGTCTTGATGTGCGCGTCCTGCGGAGCCAGTAATTTGGCCGCACTAAACGCTTCCACCGCTTCAGAGTATTGGTAGCGCCCCATGAGTGCGACCCCTTGATCCTCTAAAGCGATCGCTTGGTCTCGTTCATGACCTGTCCCACACGCGAAAAGAAATAGAATCAAAATTGCAGTGGTATTAGCGGTTTTCATCAATGCGTTTCCTTGTTTCGTCCACGGAAATGGGGTGTTTGCTGGGCGCACCCAATCCTGGCTTTTGCAAATAGCCATAGGCCTTTGTGCGGAGGTGCGCCAGCATATGGTGCCCGTACCTACGTTGGCGTTCTTGTCGTAAAGCATGAATGTCAACGGGTGCGATCACAATGCGTTCCCCGCCACCAGTTTCTGCTTGCGCGAGAATGCGACCTTCGAAGTCGACGATCATGCTTCCACCGGGCCAAGAGAATGGCGGAAAATTGGCCCGTGACGCGCCCTGATTGGCGGCAACCACGTAGACCAGATTCTCTAAGGCTCGGGTTCGATTGACCAGTGTCCACCACTCCATGGGGGAGGCGGTACCCCAAGGATCCATATAAGCCGAGACACGATTGACAATGTCTGCGCCTTGTGTGGCCAGTTCTCGAATGGTCTCTGGAAATAACCAGTCGTAACAAATCGCAGCGCCAATGACGCCGATCTCGGTCTCCGCAACTGGAAAATAGGGTTCCGAATAATCGGGTACGTCCAGCGGCGAGGCATGGACCTCCCATGGAATCCACGGATTTACCTTACGGTATTTGAGGCAAATCCCCTCAGGACCAATCAGTACGGTGGTATTGAAGATGATCTCGGCATACTTGGGATCGGTCTCCAAAAACGTGCCTGTTTGAACATAACAACCGTACTTCGAGGCGATCTTCTGCAGGAACTCGGTATGTTCGTTGGGTATTGCCACGCCAAGGTGTTCTCGCAGTTTGGGGACCTCGTCATAGATGGGCGCCGCATGGGCAAATTCTGGGAATACCAGCAAGCGCACATCACCTATTGGCTCATAGACGGTAATCGTCTCCTCAATCAATTGACCCATTCTCCGTGTAAGCTGCCACATGTCATTGCGACTAGAGGGACAGGGAAAATCCGTTTGTATGGCTGCAGCATAATAACGTTGAAACATGGACGCATCATACCTGAATGGTGCGGCTTACGCACGAACCCATCGACGAGTGCAGGGGAACCAATACGAGTCGCGGCTTGTGTTAAAATGAAGCAATTCATTTTAGGATTCAAGACCATGCAGCAGTTGGCTCTATACGAGCGATACGATGAAGCCCATATTGTAAAAACGCGGCTGGAACACGAGGGGATCAACTGCTTATTGCTCGATGAACACGTCAATCGCCTCTATGGCTCCATGGTATTGGTTCGATTGTGTGTCGACGATTGCGACTTGGAGCGCGCGAAACAGATCTTGCGCAGATACCAACTTTTTCAAGTCGTTGAAGACGAAACCGCATAGGGCTTCAGGGCATCGAGAACGGCCTGAAACTGTTCGTTCACACCCACTGCCAATTGAAACGGCTGTGCCGTTCTCGGATCCAGAAAATGGATACCGGTGGCTGCAAGAAACAAGAAATGAGCCTGAAAGCGCCGCCGAAAAAACCGATTATGCCAACCATCCCCGTGTACGGTATCGCCCACGATAGGATGGCGCACATGGGCAAAATGACGACGGATCTGATGGTGACGGCCTGTTTCGGGTCGCACTTCCACCCACGTGTACCGGCTCGTATCATGGATTGACGAAGGTTCAGGTAGTTCGAACTTGAGCTTGGCACCATAGCCCGTAAGTGCTGGCAATGGACGACCAGAACGCTCATCGAAGAGCGGGTAATCGATCAGCCCCTCATCGACAAATCCTCGAACCACCGCCTGATATTGCTTATGAACTGCTCGTGTTTCAAACAGCTTTTGCATCGCTACGTGGAACGGCTTGTTCAACCCAAATAGCATGAGGCCTGACGTGGCGCGGTCCAGGCGATGAATGGGATATACGCGCTGGCCAATCTGATCTCGAAGGGACTGAATCATCGCCTGGGTATCGGAACTGATCGAGGTTCGGTGAACTAGAAGCCCTGCGGGTTTATGAACGATCAGCAGGTCATCATCGCGATGGTAGATGTGAATCATGAGACGAACGCCCAATCAATACCTGCGCGCACCAGTACGTGAACATGACCCAAAAAGGGGAAGCCCAGGCTGCATCCAGGAATAATCGGCATGCAAGCAAACTGTCGCTAATCCCAAAGATCAAAGCACCCCATGCCGCTTCCATCCGACCGCCACACCGCCAGAATGAGACGGCCCGCCACATCATGAACATAATCACGACTAGATAGCTCATTACGGGACCGGTTAGGGAACCCGTGTTCGGCAACAAGAGCCAAGCCATGATACTGCCCCAAATCACGAACGGCGCCAGCCACCACGCCTCGGATGACTTGGGTCGCCATCCAAAGGAAATGATGTAGGCGATATGTGCCAACAGGAACGATGAGAGACCATGGATGAAGTAGGCGTCACCAACCGCCAGAAACACGTCACCGAAGCCGGAAAGCACAAGACCGACCGTGATCCAGAACCCATTTACTTGACGAGCGCTGACCAGTGCCAGACACAATACAGGCACGGGTTTTAAGCCAGCCAGCACTTCAGCCGAAAGACGTTGCATGGCCATAAGGTATGCAGCCGCAACCACAAGTGCTACGGCCCACACCCATGTGTGCCATTTCAAGCCACTGTGGGCTGACATCAGAAGCGGTATTTCAGTTCGCCTGCAATCTGTCGGCGCAACACATCACCGAAGACGTGGTGTTGAATCTCCTCATCAGTCAGATTGTTGACCTTCAACATGGTCGTCAATTCTGGCATCCACTCGTAGCTGAGAGAGAGATTGACTAGCGTGAAGCTGTCCGTGGGACCGTGATAACGCGAATCCAGGACGTCGGTCCAAAAGGCATCATCCACGTAACTCGCATTCATGTTGGCGTTGAATTTGTCCCTATTGTAGTTGAGAGTGAGATTGATTCGGTTTTCAGGAGGAATGGACAGTTCTTCCTCTAGATATTGTTCGCCTTCAGGGGCCGGTAGGATTTCAGGTGTATCCTGAAACGAGTAGTTGAAGTTGAAATCAAAGGCTTCGTTCACTTTGTAGTCGAGCGAGAATTCATAGCCTTCATAACGCAATGGACCTAAATTGAAATAACTGAATTCGGCAGGCAAAACCACGCCTCCCGCTTCGAGGACGTCCAGAATCGCGACTGGAAGCCCCGACTCGGTCCAACCCGGTGGCGGTCGATTCGAAGAATACGATGAAAAGGGCACAAAATTGATGTTGTCTTCAGTGTCATTGCGGTACCACGAGAAACTAACCAGGCCGTTACCAACCGCACCGGTGTAACTGAGTTCGTACGCTTCCAATCTATCCTCGGTGAGGTTTGGATTCCCGTAAGCATATGAAACAACGGGGAAACTTTCGCCCGGCAGGTCCACACCCAACACCGATTCCAAGTCGGCGATTTGAAGATCAACAGAGACAATTGAGATATTCAGGAAATTCTCAACCATGGATGGTGAACGAAATGCTTTGTTGTAGCTGGCACGAAAGGTGTGCTTGTCGTTTGGCTGCACCATCATGGTGACCCGTGGCGAAACTACGGGGTCTTCGATCACGTCGAACTTATCGTACCGGGCTCCGAGTACCATGCGGAACCATCCGTACGACATTTCATCTTGAAGATACAGTCCGTATTCCTTGCGTTCATCGTCCTCCGGTGCCAGTGACAATTCGAATTGATTCAAGCGGTAATTGCCGCCATAGCTCAACAGATGATGCTCACCCAGATACTTAGCATGACCCAGTTCAAAATCGGTGGTTCTGTTCTTGAAATTGAATTCCACCAGATCGCCGGTTTCGGCATCGCGCGCAAGCACGTTCTTGGCGTCACCATCCAAATAATTAATGAAGAAATTCGCTTTAAATGCGCCTTTGCTGTAATTCACTTTGGTGTAGGCCAAATAGCTGCTGTTTTGTATGTCAAACGGGCCGATCCCTGTATGAATCATGCCTTCCGTTCCAGCGGCACCGGCACCGTAGACCAGTTTCCCGCCGTTACTCAGGTTCTGGTCGAGGCGGAAGTCCAACTTGGGTTGAGACGTGCCCTGATTCTTAAATTCAGGGTATTCGAAGCCACCTGTACCCCTAGTATCGTCGCGCGGGACGATGCCCAGTGGTCTCGCATAGGCATCTTGTTCGAAGTAACCGGCAGAGACCTTATACGCCATGTTGTCGCGAATGAGGCCAGCGTGGGTCACGTTGAAACCGAACCCTGCACCATCGCTCAGATCATTGCCTTCTACATCCCGAGAGAAGATGCTGCCCGAAACCTGAAAACTCGTGCCCTGAATTTCATGGGGTGATTTGGTAATGATGTTTGTCACACCAGTTTGCGCGTTAGCCCCCCACACCGCAGAGGCCGGACCACGAATCACCTCAATCTGCTTGATCTCAGACATGTCGGTGGGGACTAGGTCCCAAAGGACAATCCCATAAAAATCTTGGTAAATGGAGCGCCCGTCCAAAAGCGTTAACTGGGAGTTGGACAGGGAACTCGCCGTTTGGCGGCTCACCACGTTGATATCGCGAGCGGAAAACTGGATGACGTTGACGCCTGGAACCGTCCGCAACAAGTCGCCATAATCATCGGCCGCCGAATTCTCAATGGCATCGGCCGTGATCACGCTGATGGTGGCTGGGGAGTCAATGAGTTTGGTCTCTACCTTTGAAGCCGATACGACCGTGATTTGCTCAAACTGTTCGGGATACATCGTCAATGTTAATTCGGTATGGCCCGGACCAATCACAACACCGGATTCTTCAATCTTCTTAAAGCCAAGGAAGTCGACCAACACCGTGTAGGTACCTTCGGGGAGGTCGAACTGAAACGAACCATCGCGGGCACTGACCTTGAAAACACCCGCTGGAACTACTTGGACCCCTGCTCCAGGTATGGGTTCACCTGAACTGTCGACCACCTTTCCCACCAATTGACCTGCAAAAACCGAACTGCCTAACCAAGCAAACAAAATCGCCAAACGCATAAACCGCTCCCGAATTAATGAGGAACCCTCTAGGACCAGGTTTGGCCCAAGTTGATTCATGTGGCTCTAAGTGAGTATTTCATTGCACCTTAGCTCAGGCCCCATGACCTGTCAACAAGGTCAGACCCACCAATTTAGACGTCCTGCTTCAATCTGAGCAGACGTGAAGGTACCGTCATTAATCTCGCCGTCACTTTCGATGGACCAGCCCCCAGCGCCCTGCACGTCAATCACCGTTCCCGACACATGGGATACATCTTTCATAGTCAAGTGCCAACCGGCTCGGTACCGCCAGCTCTTTGCTGCCAGTCCGAACTTGGAACCGGCTCGGACCGCAACCACATGGATCTTCCCATCGTCGAGGGTAGCCTGAGGAGCGATGGGTACAGCGCCTCCAAAAAAACGCCCATTGGCCACCGCGAAGAACCATAGATCGTCATCCAGCCATTGCTGTCCATCCACCATCACGGAGATTCGTTGGGGTTTAGCATGACGTACTTGGATAAACGCGGCCAGCAAGTAGCTCAGCGATCCCCATCTTTCCTTGAATCGGTCGTGTTGAGCCACATAACGCGCCACCAAACCTGTGAGTCCGCAACTCGCGATGTTGACAAAATACCGTGCTCCAATATCGGTACGGAGCTGAACTAGATCCAACGCCACCTGACGAGGTTGATCGGCTTGTTCGCGTAGGCCCCGAAGACCAAATTGTCGCCTTAAACTACGCGCAAAGTCTGACCCGGTTCCAAATGGCACCAGGGAAACCCAGGGAGAGGATTCAGCCGACATGATGCCATTCACGACTTCATGCAGCGTTCCGTCACCGCCAACCACAACGATCCGGTCAATCCCATTCAGGCAGAGTTCACGCGCCTTTGTTTCCGCAGAAAATGGCTTCGCGTCCGTGATCACCCAATCGATGCCGAGTCCTTGCAATTCACCACGGATAGATTTCCAAGCGGAGCTGCGTTTTGCTGCAGCACGTCCGTTGACAATCGCACATTGGTTTTTCACGCAGTTGCGAATGCCTTCGGCCGCAAAAGCGTCATCCAACTCAATAACAGGACGGCGAAGGGGCCCCATACCCATGCGAACGAAAAGTAAGGCCAAACTAGGGGAAGCCACAGCAGCAGTCGGACAAGTTCCACCCAACGGAAGGCTCTCTTATTCTCACTGAGGCCACCTATGGCCCAAAGTCCCACGAGTACCCACAAGGTAAAACTTGCCTGAACCGCCCATTCGTAGCGCTGGAATTGGAAAAGAAAGACAAACGTCGCCATGACAAGCCAAGCAAACTGCGCCCAAATATAGATCTTGAATTCGGGTGTCAGCTCGGGTCCATATTTGGCGGGTACATGGCTTACAGGTGGTGGTGGCTTAAAGCCGCCCATATCTTGGGGGAACCATCCAGGAGCCTTCGTGAAGACCCTCACTTTATCCCGCCAACGGGATGTGGTTCGCGCAGATTGCCACAACTCCACCCAGTAATGGAAATTCGCCCACAGGGGGTTCCAGCTGGCAAGGGGTGTCGTGATGCCGTAAACCACAGGTTCCGTTTCTTTTTGGAACGTACCGAACAGTCGGTCCCAAATGATGAGCGTTCCACCGTGGTTACGATCAATGTAGATCGGATTCCGACCATGGTGCACTCGGTGATGCGAAGGCGTGTTGAACAGCCACTCAAATGGACCCATCCGATCGATGGCTTGCGTATGAATCCAGAATTGATACAGGGTGTTGGCTGCCGACAGGGCTAGGAACATGCCGGGGGGAAACCCAATCCAGGCCAATGGCCAGTAAAAAAATGAACTGAAAATGCCCTGAAACGAGCTTTGCCGAAGTGCCACGGCCAAGTTGTAGTCTTCACTTTGGTGGTGAACCACGTGTGCCGCCCAAAGCGCATTGATTTCATGGCTAAGACGGTGGAACCAGTAGTACATGAAATCAACCGCCAAGAAACAAACCACCCATACCAAAGGTCGATTCATTGACAATTCGAACTGTCGAAATGAAGTAAAAATCCAAACATAGCCCGCGAACAGAGCCGTTCGCATGAACAACGTAGTCAATTGCTGCATGACACCACAACTCAAATTGTTGATGGCATCAGCCAACCTGTAGTTTCCTTTGTCCCGTGTCCACAACCACTCAATGGCGATCAAGACAAAGAACACGGGAATCGCATAGGCAATGTATTTGACGTCGTCCATGCGATTATTATGAAGGAACAACAGAGCGACTGTCAGTAGTTGGTTACGTACATCGCTCCAACGCCCCATAGGAGTCAAACCATGACAAGCTGGTCGCGCAGAGACTTTCTAACCCGCATTGGTCAGATCGGGGGATCGGCGGCGATGATTGAATCCATGGTTGCCTTGGGACTCGTGGGCGATGTGGGCGAATGGCATGGACGGCCGAAAGTGTCTCCTAACATGGGCCGAGGCAAAACGGTGTTGATCTTGGGCGCCGGAATTGGTGGCTTGGCGACGGCCTACAATCTGACTCAAGCGGGATTCAGATGTGAGATTCTCGAGGCCAGTGGACGCGTTGGCGGACGCAATCACACTGCTCGGCGGGGAAGCCTGCTCACGGAGCGCCTGGATGGAGAACAGGTTGAGCAATATTGTGATTTCGATGAGGGTCAATATGTGAACTTGGGACCCGGACGGTTACCGTTTCATCACCGCAGAATTTTGGGTTATTGCAAAGAGTTACAAGTGGCCTTGGAGCCCTACATCATGAACGCCAGTGGTAACCTGTTTCAGTCAGACGATTCCTTTGGCGGTCGAGCAAAGCCCTATCGCGTTTTGCAGCACGATAGCCGTGGATTGATTGCCGAACTGCTTGCCAAAGCCGTGAACCAGGGAGCCTTGAACCAGGATCTACAGCTTGAAGATCGAGCCCGGATGATCAGCTTGCTGCGGCGATTTGGACCCCTTGGGGGATTTTGCGACAGTGGTGATCTGATCTATCGCGGATCCACGAGGACAGGTTGCTCAAATTCTCCCAACGTCTTCAATGATTGTGATGCGCCCGTACCCCTTTCACGGCAAGAACTCTTGCGATCTGAATTCTGGACGGCCAATTTCTATGATCCGCTTGAGTTTGAATGGCAACCCACCCTGTTTCAACCCGTTGGAGGCATGGACATGATTGTGGAAGGCTTCATGCGACATGTCGGTCACATGGTGACGTGCAACGCGCCCGTAACCCACATCGAAGTCAGTGAATGGGGTGTCTACGTCACCTATCAATTTGGTTCGGCACGGCTCTCCAAGTTTGCCGACTACTGCGTAAGCAACATCCCCTGCCCTATTCTTCGCAGAATCCCACACAATTTCGAACGCTCCTTTTCCGACGCGGTGCGCCGTACCGGGTTTTCGGCCGCCTGCAAAGTGGGTTGGCAGTGTGAGTCCCGTTTTTGGGAATCCGATCCCTATCAGATTTATGGCGGCATCAGTTGGACAGACGATCTCATCGAGCAGATCTGGTATCCCTCACATGATCCATTTACGCAAAAAGGTACTCTGACCGGTGCCTACATACACGATGGATTTTGTTCAGGCGACGAACAAAATGCCAGCCTATTCGGATCATGGAATCTCAATCAGAGACTTCAGGTTGCTCGGACGGGTGCAGCAAAGCTCCATCCAGAATTTTTGGACGAACGTCTGGTCAAACAGGCATTGGGTCTTTCTGTCGCATGGCAAAATGTGCCTTTTCTGGAGGGCGCATGGCCTAATTGGGGTGGCCAACAGTTTGATGATGCTGACTACCGCAGGCTACTCTTGCCCGATCGACGTTTCTACGTGGTCGGTGATCAGGCATCCACGCTTCCTGGGTGGCAGGAAGGAGCTGTGATGTCAGCAGAACACGTCGTAGGTCTAATAACAGGGCTCACCAGCCACTATGTGCCCGACCATGTCACGGCGCCAGATACCCTTAAGGTCACGCGGAGTCAAGGTTAGCTGTTGCCGAACATGGCCTCCGCGGCCGCACGTATTTCTTCCGGGCTGGGGTCGCGTAAGTGTGTGGCGATGGACCAGTGATGACCAAAGGGGTCCTTTAGTTTTCCGTAACGGTCGCCCCAAAACTGGTCTGCCACAGGAAATGTCACCTTGGCACCGGCCCCTTCAGCGCGTTTCATCGCAGCATCTACATCGTCGACATACAAATGAATGGTCACTGGACTCCCTCCCAACGCATCAGGACCCACAACGCCGTAGTCGGGAAATGCGTCGGCCAACATGATCACAGCATTACCGATTTGCATCTCGGCATGCATGATGACATCTGAATTTGGCATGGTCATTTGATTGCGAACGACTGCCCCGAATGCCTGTTGATAGAATTCCAGCGCTTTCTTGCAAGGAGAAACGACCAAGTGGGGTGTAACGGTCGTAAATCCCTGAGGAATCGTTGACATGTACCCTCCTCGTAAGTAATCGGAACTAGTTTCCAACTTAATCTTTTGTGAGGGAGTTAGCAACTCTATGAGTTCGCTTCTGCCTCAAAATCCAATAGGGCATACCCTTGCTCAACAAGTTCACCTTCTTTGCAGCGAAGTGCGGTGACTTTACCTGCGGTGGGTGCCTCGATGCGGTGCTCCATTTTCATGGCTTCCATCACAACGAGCACATCCCCAGCTCGAACAACCGCGCCTTCAACCACTGCTACCTGCACGATTCTCCCGGGCATAGGCGCAGTGAAATCGTTACTTAACTCGTCGGCAACGGCCTGACGTCCACGATCCTTTTCGAAGACAATCGTCTCACCGTCCAGGGTCACCCAAAACCGGTCACGGGTTTCTGTGACCCAAAAGGTCACGAATCGACCATCGAGTTCCACGCGACCAGCGGTGTCCCCATCACGTAACGGCCAGGAAAACTGGCGTACCATTTCGCCATTAGTGACCTCGATACACAAGGGTTCCCGCTGCCTTAAAGCGACGGTCAGATGTTCTCCCCCACGTTTCAGTTTGAGTTTCACGCGTTCAGCCTCCATTGACCCATGCGTTCCCAAGGACCCGGTTGGCTGGTCTCACTTGAGAACACATGTGCTCCATGTTCGCCCTGTCCCATAGCCGTTAGGGCCGCAGCACACCAGGTATCAGCTGTATTGCTGGGGATATCATGGCGTTGTAGGAAGTGGGTCGTGGTTTCGCCAGCCTCGAAAGCCGCATGTGCCAAAACATGCCGCAGAAAGGAGATATTCGTCTTTACACCGTGAATGACCGTTTCACCCAGTGCGTGGATCATCTTAGAGCGAGCTTCCTCGCGAGAGGCACCAAAAGCAATGAGCTTTGCAAGTAACGGGTCATAATGAACGCCGACCTCAGATCCCTGTTCAATGCCGCTATCCATGCGAACACCCCATCCCTTGGGCTCGACATATCGAGCGACATAACCGGTTTGGGGTAGGAAGGAGTTGGCCGGATCCTCGGCGTAGATGCGGCACTCAATCGCATGTCCGCGGCAGGTAATCTGAGACGGGTCTTGGGGTAGGCCATTACCCTTCGCGATTTCTATTTGCCAGCGAACCAGGTCGAACCCCGTGATCATCTCGGTGATTGGGTGTTCAACTTGCAGACGCGTGTTCATCTCCAGGAAGTAAAACGATCCATCCGCATCGACAAGGAATTCAATGGTACCGGCATTCAGATAGTTCACACTTTCGGCAGCGCGCACCGCGGCTTCAGCCATACGCTGCCTCAACGCCTTATTCAACGCAGGCGATGGGGCCTCCTCGATGATTTTTTGGTGACGTCGCTGAATCGAGCATTCACGCTCAAAGAGATGGATTGCACGACCTGTACCATCGCCGAACACTTGAAATTCCACGTGCCGGGGATCCGCTAAGTATCGTTCCAAAATGACAGCATCATTCCCAAAGGCCGCAGAGGCTTCACGTTTGGCGGTTTGAAGTTCAGCGGCAAAAGCCGATGCTTCATGCACCACACGCATGCCTTTGCCCCCTCCTCCTGCTGAGGCCTTGACGAGGATTGGAAAACCAATGCGTTCGGCCTCACGAGTCAGCGTAGCAACATCCTGATCCGACCCAGAGTATCCCGGAACGACAGGGACGCCTGCAGCTTCCATATGAAGTTTGGCCTCTCGTTTGAGACCCATCAGCTCCATGGTCTGCCAACGTGGCCCAATAAACGTCAACCCGGCTTCCTCTGTTCGTCGGGCAAATGCGGCATTTTCTGACAGGAACCCGTAACCGGGATGAATGGCATCGGCCCGGGTCGCGCGAGCAGCATTCAGAATGAGATCCTGATCCAGGTAGGTGGACAGGGTTGGGCCCGAACCCAGCAACACCAATTCGTCCGCAAATTTGGCGAAAGGAGCAGAGCGATCGTATTCACTGGCGACTGCGACGACAGACAACCCCATTTCGCGGCATGTGCGCATGACGCGCAAGGCGATCTCACCCCGGTTGGCAACCAGTACTTTCTTCATGATCACATCCTGAATACGCCATACCGTACATCTGGTATGGGTGCATGATGGGTGAGTGCCAAAGCGAGACCCAATACGTCCCTGGTGTCTTTGGGGTCGATGATGCCATCATCCCAAAGTCGTGCGGTGGAGTACAGTGCGCTGCTTTCGACGGCATATTTGTCGAGGATTGGCTGTTTATAAGCGGCCTTTTCAGAATCATCCATGGTTTGACCACTTCGCTCTAGCTGCTCTTCCTTGACCTGGCATAAGACATTGGCAGCTTGTTCGCCACCCATCACAGAAATGGTGGCGTTGGGCCACATCCAAAGGAAGCGTGGATCGTAGGCGCGTCCACACATTCCGTAGTTTCCAGCACCATTGGAGGCGCCAATGATGACCGTTAGCTTAGGTACATTGGCCGTGGACACAGCATGGACCATCTTGGCGCCATCTTTCGCGATGCCACCTGCCTCCGCTTTTCGCCCCACCATGAAACCGGTTATGTTTTGTAGAAAAACCAGCGGAATGCGGCGTTGATTGCACAATTCAATAAAGTGGGTGGCCTTCAGGGCGGACTCCGAAAAAAGCACACCGTTGTTGGCTACTATTCCCACGGGTATCCCCCAAATATGAGCAAAGCAAGTGACCACAGTGGTACCGTACCGCGCTTTGAATTCATGCATTTGCGATCCGTCCACAATTCGCGCGATGACTTCGCGAATGTCAAAGGGCACTCGAGAGTCGGCAGGAACGATGCCGTACAACTGTTCTGCGGCATAAAGTGGATCTACAGGCTCTTGAATCCCCGCTATGGTAGATCGAGGCATATTTAAATGCGCAAAGATGTCACGCACAATGTCAAGCGCCTCTTCGTCGTTCCGAGCATAGTGGTCCGAAACGCCCGATTCCCTTGTGTGCACATCGGCGCCGCCAAGATCCTCAGCTGATACCACTTCACCGGTTGCGGCTCTTACCAACGGAGGGCCCGCCAAAAAAATCGTGCCCGTGCCTTTGACGATCACGGTTTCATCCGACATCGCTGGAACATAAGCACCGCCAGCTGTACAGGAACCCATCACGGCTGAAATCTGAGGCAAACCCATCGCCGACATCTGAGCTTGATGATAAAAAATGCGGCCAAAGTGCTCGCGGTCGGGAAATACTTCGTCTTGCTTGGGTAAAAACGCGCCGCCAGAATCCACCAAGTATAGGGAAGGCAGCCTGTTTTCCATGGCAATGCGTTGTGCGCGCAGGTGCTTTTTCAAGGTGATGGGCAAGTAGGTGCCCCCTTTCACCGTTGCGTCGTTGGCCACAATCACGGTTTCGACACCCGAGATTCGACCCACACCCGTAATAATTCCAGCCGCGGGTAAGTCGAAGGCATATAAGTTGTGGCCAGCTAAGGCCGAGAATTCCAGGAATGGACTTCCGGGGTCGAGTACATAGTCGATACGCTCACGTGCCGTTAGTTTGTTGCGCTCACGATGCAAAGCCACGGCTTTCGCCGAACCGGCCAACGAGGAAGCTTGAATTTCCAGAGTTTGTGACAACTTATCCTGCATAAACTGCTGGTTCTGCTGGAACTCTTTCTTGTTTGGATCAATGTTAGATTGGAACGCGACCACGCATCCCTCCCATTCTGGTTGATGATCTAGTCTAGCAGTTGGCTTGCCTGCTTCTCTCTATTTCTTCACTTGCTGACCAAGCAGCTTCACCACGGTCAACAACTCTCCGGCATTTTGGTAGCGCTCCACAGGATCGCGTTGCATACACTTGAGAATCGACTCTGAGACTTCGAAAACGACTTCGGGGTTTATTTCATGAGGCGCTTTTGGCAGTCCATTACCCACAAATTTGTTGGCCATGGAGTCGCGGTCAAAGGGTGCTTGGCCTGTGAGTAGCAGGTAAAACGTGACACCCACTGAATAGATGTCACTGGCAAAAGTGGCCTTATCACCCTGCATCACTTCAGGCGCCATGAACATCGGGGTACCCCAAACTTGCTGGGTTTTGTTCGTGTCTGAAATGTTTTTGGCCAATCCGAAATCCATGATTTTTACCCGCCCATCTTTGGTCACCATGAGATTGGAGGGTTTTAAGTCCCGATGTAGGACACCCTTGTCGTGCGCCACCTTGAGACCAGTGGCCGTTTCGTACAAAAGTCCCAGAAAGTTTTGGATCACGTATTTGGGGTATTTGGTCCGCAGTTTTTCTAATGTCATACCCTCCACATATTCCATCACCATGAAGAAGCAACCCTTTTCCGATCCTACGTCATAAAGCGTGACGATGTTGGGATGGTTCAATTGAGCAATCGCTCGAGCTTCTCGTTTGAAAAACAATAGGACCTTTGGATCCTTGTTAAATTCGGGATGCAACATCTTGAACGCCACCATTCGATCCAGTCGGCGGTCGCGGGCTTTGTAGACAATGCCCATCCCGCCACGACCCAATTCCTGGATGATCTCATAGCGGCTGAAACTGCCTTCTTCTGCGAGATCGAAGACCATACTCTCATCTAGTTCATCGATGGTGTGGGTTGCATCGGCTTCATGGGTGGACGGTGTGGGTTCCTTGGCATCGCTTTCCTCAGCGGCCTGTTTGACAATCTCCTCACCTTTCTCACGGCTGTGCACGATGGTATCCGCCATCATATTCTCAAAAGGGAGTCCCGCTGCTGTGGCCACTTCCTTGGCTTTTTTCACATACGCCCTGTTACTTGGCAAAAGAGAGGCGGCTTGAATGTACAAATCGGCCGCATGGGCCGCATAGCCCAACTTCTCTTTGATCGCCGCAAAAAGGAAGTAAATCTGCGCGGTTGTAGGTGTGGGACGTGTTTTTACTAACATTGCTTCACAGCATGAAAGTGCTTCTTTGACTCGACCTTGCTTCATCAGGATCTGAATCACCTGAGCGCATGAATAGACTTGGTCCGCTGATTCCAATGACAACTGTCTGAAACAGCGCACTGCAGCATCAGTGTTTTGAATCATGAGAAACGAACGAGCAGCCGCAAGAAAGTTCTCTGCCTTTTCGTAGTAAATCGCTTGTTTGTCTTGGAGTCCCAAATGCGCGGCAAGTTGGGCAGCTTTGTCGTATTCCTCGACATTCAAATAACACGTAAGCGCTTCTTCGGTGGCCCCAGATTCCAGAAACAACTCAGCCGCTTTTTCCCAGTTCCCCGCGCGCTGATGGGCAATTGCTGCTCGGTGTGTTTCACCAGCTCGCTCAAAGGCGTTGGCTGAATCCGCGAACCGATCAATGCGAAAGAACTCCTCTGCCGCCTTAATGAAATCACCACGAACCATAAACGCTCGACCGCGTTCCAAGCCTGCAAGGTCCAAGCGTCCACTTTGCTCGAACACCTTGGCAGATGCTTCAGGATCACCAGCCTGAGCATATTGTTCGCCGGCCTCTTTGGGCATTCCAGCACGTTCAAATGCCTCTGCTGCTTTGCGATAGAATCCGTAATTGCGGTAAAGCTCAGCCGCTTCCCTGAATTGGTTCATGTGGGTGTAAGCGTCTCCAAGATTCCGGACCAACTCCTCCATTTGGTTGCCGCTTAACTGGGTGTTCTCGGCTAATACTTGCTGATAACGCCTAATGGCCGTTTCAAAATCCGCCGCAAAGTAATATGCGTCTCCTGCCTTCTTGAAACTTCCTTGGCTACAGAAGTACGCGCCTGCAGTCAGGTAGGCTCGTGCAGCCAAATCGGCCTCATTCATGCGCTCGTAGAGCTTGCCCGCACGATAGGCATATAACTCGCCAATCCGCTCAAAGATCCGTGCGGCTTTTCGGACTCTATTTTTTTCCAATGCTTTTTCAGCTTTGCGTAACCATTTCTGTTGCTTGGGGCTTAGGGCCAGTCGCTGGGCGCTGGTGTCGCGCAGGGTTTTTCGTGCATCTGATTGGAGGTCTCGTTCCCAAGCCGGTCTTTTTGAATTGCCAAGTAAGACTAGACTGGTGAAAAGTATGATGGCCACCGCGTTCAACAAGAATAAGGAAACCGCAAGCGGCCCCGACCTAATGTGGCGTGACACGACCTCGTGGTATTTCTCGCCACCGGATTCGGAGATCGATGACGCGATCCATTCGACTGCGGCGTCGATATTGACAATCAAAATGAGAATCATCACGACCCAAAACATTTGCTTTAAGAAAGTCGGTACCAGCTTCCAGCACGCCTTGAACTCTCGGACAATGCCCCACTGAAGACCCACAAATCGATTGATCAAGACCAAAGCAATTGCAAGAACCAGCAACAACCGGAGATAAGGCACACCCGTTATGTCGAGGAATCGAGCCAGCCCAACCGTTGATGGGTGCGCATAGAGTTGTTCCATCACGCCTTTGAAGAGTCGCTCCACCACAGGCACGGAGACCAACACGGTCAAGGCCAACAAGGCGGCAAAGAGCCAGACTATAGATGTGAGCCAACGGTATTTGCGCATGGGACGTTATCCATCATATCAAGATCACTGAATCAGCCAGCGTACAAAAGTACCGCTGGGTAGCACAGAGCTCCCGTAAGGCACGACCATTTCTCCGGCCTCAAGGGTCACTTTGCCAAAAACACGCGCAACGATCTGGCTAAGCACCAGGGGTGTAAATCCTGGCGTATGGCAACTCAACAAGCCGAAATGACTCGGTTTGACCACCGCTCGCAATGCTTCGAGCAGCGGGATCAAATCGTCTTCTATTCGAAAAGTCTCGCCCTTAGATCCGCGCCCATATGTGGGCGGGTCCAAAATGATGCCGTCGTAGGCGCTGTTTCTCCGCTGTTCGCGGGCCATGAATTTGGAGACATCGTCCACAAGCCAGCGGATATTGGCTTGGTCCAGTCCGTTCGCCTGCTGATTATCCCGGGCCCAATGAACCACACCTTTGGATGCATCCACATGGGTGACTGACGCTCCGACCTGAGCCGCCGCTAATGTACTGCCACCTGTGTAGCCAAACAAGTTCAATATGGACTTTTCTGGTGTGGATTGGGCTCGAATCCAAGACCAATTTTCTTGTTGCTCGGGGAAGATGCCGATGTGGCCGAAGCTGGTGAGTTTCACCACAAAACTCATGCCTCCAAATGATACAGTCCATCGATCAGAGACCTTGTGGCGGAACTGCCAGTGACCGCCACCTTTATTGGAGCGTATGTGTTCGGCATCAACCGCAGGCCATCTAGGTAGGCTCATCGGCCAAAACGCCTGAGCAGCTTGCCGAATGACCGTTACTGGACCAATCTTTTCCAGTTTGCGTCCGTTCCCACTATCCAGCAGTTCGTAGCTGCTCATTTCTTACTGACCTCCAAACCGCTTATTCTACAACCATCGGGATAATTCCAGCTCCGTTAAGTGTTAAGATGTGCGGGCGCTTGTGGCGCACGGTGATATGGCAACATCTATTCGACGTATTTTTCAGCTGATTAATCGATCTGAATCAACCCCACGAGTCACGGCATTGTCGCTTGCCATTGGCATGGGTTTGGCCTTCAGTCCATTTGTCGGTCTACACCTGTTGTTTGTCGTCCTAATTGCGCGTGTTTTCAAATTGAATGCCCTTGTGTTGTTTGCCGGATCCTTGGTCCACAATCCATGGACCATGATTCCCATCCACGCGCTGGGCTTACTGACTGGTGATTTTCTATTGGATGGATCCATCAGCACATTTGAGTTAGCGAGCCAATTGCCATTAAAAGACATGAGTTTTTCAATGTTGATTGACCCTACTTTTTGGCACCAGAATCGTGACTTTATCCATCAAATCATCCCGCCATTTGTGGTCGGCTCGCTATTTTGGTCAGCTTGTATTGGCGTGTCTTGCTACAAATTCACGTTCCATATTCTCTCAGCCCGCGCCGAAGCAAAGTCCCCGAAGTGAATCGGGAATTCCTCCTCCACCAATTGATAATCCAGGAACAGGAGTCTTTTGAAGAGGCTGGCATCGACTGGCTTGCAGATTGTATTCAGTTGGTGGAGAAAAACCAGATCCGATTCGCATCAATGCCCGGGATCGGGCTGTCGAGGCTCATGCACCTGGGTCACTGGGACTTGAGTGAGAAAAAAGAGTTCATCGATGAAACTCATCTTGGAGCAGACCAGGTGATCCACTTGGGCATGCATTTATTAATGAGTCACCATCTTCCTGGACCCCATGTCCAGCAACGACTTTGGGGGGAATGTGTGGCTAGTTCCATGGACCTTGCCAGTTTGGGCAAATTGCTGTCTGCCCAAGTTGACACACCCTTCGTTCATGAAACCCTGGAAAGCCTAGAGTTCCATTACCAAATTTACGGCAACGCTGACGATGTCGCGCCTCTGTTGACGGCTTGTTGTGACGATCCGTTTAGGGTCACTCGAGACACAGCAACTTATCTCTATCGCTTGGGTATGACGCTTCTGAATCGACAGCGCCCCGACCGTGATGCCGTGGCCCACACATACTACCCTTTAGCCCACCATTTCAACCTGGGTAACTGGGTGTTATTCCTCAGAAACACGCAGCCCGCTCCGTTCCACGACCTTCCAGATTCATTTGTCTCATTGGTTTTCGAGGTTGACCAGACCGATCACGGCGAACGCTTACAAGACCTTTTCGTTTCTGCGCTTTAACGTGTCGCACCCAATAGGGCATAATGGTTGGGATTTTGGCGTTGCGCAGGAGTTGATACATGCATGTGCTGGTGTTGTGGTTGATGACGTTTCAAGAAGTCACGAAGCCGAAACAGCAATCCGCAACCATTACTTATGGCGAGGACCGCGAAATCAAACTCCTTGTCCAAGGACGTTCGGGAAACCTCGTCCTAAGACCTGCTGAAAGCACGGAGGGCCTGGCCGAAGTCGTTTTTCAACAAGGAAGCGGATATGTGTCCTATGACCGTCAGGAACAGTTGTTGACCTGGGTGAGTCACAAGAAGCGATCGCTCAATCACACGTCACGAGCGGTGGAACGATTGGCGCCGACGATGAAAATGGATTTGCCACGCCATTGTGAATTGGATCTTGATCTGAACCTAACCGACCTGGGATACGGCTCACTTCGTTTTGAGGATCTGGATGTCAAGAAGATGCGTTTCGACGTCAATTACGGCGATGTGGATTTGACGTTCCCCACGGAGAACAAGAGCATCATTCGCGATCAAGTGCTGATTCACCTGATGATCGGCGATTTGGAAATAAATCAACTGGGACACCTCAAAGCTGCCGATATATACATCAATACCGGAATTGGTGAGGTAAACGTGGATTTGGGCCCAAAAATCTGGATCGATACCAAACTCAAGTTTGATCATGATATCGGCTCCGCGGAAATCACTTTGCCTGAAGGCACTTACGTGGTTGTAACTGGCACCTCTCGGAACTTGGAGAAATATGGTTTCGTGCAGGACGGCAAAGTATGGAAGAGCAAGAGTCATACTTCGGAGTTTCCCATGTTGACCCTGGACTTGCATGGACCTGTAGGTGACCTGGAGATCATCTGGAAAACATATTAATGAAGGCAGGCTGATATGGCGGGACACCGTGTTCTTTATCTCAACCACAATGTGGACGCAAAGAAACAAGACTTGGCCGCGCTGCTGAAAGCGGACTTCGAAACCGTTCCCGCTTCATTGACGAGACACGCACTGGGTTACATGCGTGTTGTTCGACCAGATGTCGTCATCTCGAACTACCAGCTCCCTGATGGCGACGCTAGTCAATTACTTCAAAGCATGGCGTCTTCAGCCGAATTCAGCGGCATCCCAGTAGCCGTGGTGTTAGACGAGACCGAAAGCAGTCACGAGGCCATGATGCGCCAGTTGGGTGCAGCAGCCATCATTTTTCGAAGCAACGATTCAGCGCAGCTCATACGGACTGCGAATGACCTGGCAAAATTGCACGGGGATTCGAGAGAAGAAGAAGCCATGGGCATTACGGGCCAGCTCGCCCGACTCGGTATCATGGAATTAATTACCGAAATGGCCGAAGAACACGGTAGTGGGGTGATTTCCATCGATGGCAGCATTGCCATGGAAATCTATTTGCAAGACGGAGAAATCATCCACTCACGACACGGCATCACGGTGGGTATCAAGGCGCTGTATCGCTGTTTGCGCATTGCGGAGGCTGCCTACCACTTTTCGAACCAGTCACCGAAGGTGGAACGCACGATTGAAGGTGAACTTCAAACACTGATCGAGCAGGCCAAGGAAAGTAACCAACGGTTGATGGCGAATTCACATCGCCTGCCACAACCCAATCATCGCATCCGCATCAAATACAGTGATGAATTGAAAAACACCAATCTCAAACACGAAGCTCGGGCCGCCTTAGAAGTCGCAAAGAGGTACCCCCGAGTGAAAGACTATGTCGATCATTTCAACATCATCGACACGCACTGCTACGAATATCTGTTCACCTTTATCGAACGGGATTTCATCGAGATCACGGATCAGCAACGTCCTGTGGCCATTCTCGTGGATTCAAGCTGTGACATGCACCAACTGGTTAAAGACGAAGGGGTTCAGCCCATCGCACTCAAAATGATTATGGATGATCGAAAGGTCATCGCGGATCACCCAGACTTGGTCGCCAACACCTTGAAATACAAAATCAAACAGTTGGAGAAAGCCATCATCGCCACCTCTTCAGAGGATGCATACCTGGAACGATGTTTGACGCAGTTGGAGACCCATGATTGCTTGTCGATCTTCCCAGCTCCCGAGCTGGTACCCATACAAACACCGGCCATGCGTAACCTGGTCAAACTCAGACAGGTGGGCCATCAGGGGCAACCCCTTTTGGCCAACGAGTTGATGCAGGTAGAAACCAAGTCTTTTTCCTTGGGCCTGGGACTCATGGCCTATCAAGCGGCATTGATGGCCAAGGATCACCAACCTATCGAAGTGATTCACGATTTTCTGGTGGAACTGGCGCCACGTATCCATGTCTTGGTGGCCGTGCAGGCAGGCAAAAGTCCGCTTGCTCCGAAAGGTGGTGGCCCTTTGATCTCGATCTGGGACAAAGACCATTTCAAAGCACTGGATGAACTGGCCCGTGGGCAATCGGTGCACGACGCCTTGGCCGCTTTTGTACTCAAACGCATCGATGTCAAGAGTCCAATTCGCCTGGCCATTGGCCACATCCAGGCCCAAGATGTTGCCAAAAAACTTCATGAAGCCCTTGTAGACAAACTTCATCTGGGCCTTAAACATGATCCTTTTCCGCTGGGTCCAATCACATCATCGATTCTGGGAGAAGGCGCTGTAGCTGTGGCTTTCCACCAGCTTTGACGCAGTCCGACGCCACAAAAAACAGAATGTAACCGTCGTGTAAAATCTGTTTATCTCCTTGTCTGATTCCGGCATCTCGGTTAAAAAGATATGGTTTTCGACGAATGACAGCAGATTATGTCCGTTTTGAACGGTATGATCGATCAACCATGGGGGTTTATATGCAAATGCGAATCGTGGTGCTCTTGCTTGGGGCCCATATTGTGGCCTTAAGTCAGTTACCGGATCGCGACGAGCTGATCGCCAAACTCAATGATCCAGCGGCGAGTCAGCAGGCATTTCAAGACCTGGTCGTGCATTATCAGTTGGGTGGCGTGCGCAGTATCCTTAGAAATCTGAACCAATTGCCGGCAGAAACACGGATTGCATACGGTCGTGCACTGATGCATCTGGATCTATTCCGGTATCGCAATGATCTCAATGCCAACCTAACTGAAACCAATGACCCGGAAAGCAAAGCGCTGTATCTTCAAATGCTGGCGACCTTTGGCCGGCAATTGGAATCCAGTGTATTTGAACCCTACATCAACAACGAGCAGGAAGACATCAGGGTTCGGCTGGCTGCCGTTTCCGGCACGATCAAGATCCAGAATCCTGTGTTCTATGAAAAATTCTATGAGATCGCCAAGGACGCTGAATATGACCCTGAAACAGGGCAGGACGACTTCGCATTCGCTGATATCGACATGTCAAACCAAGGTTTTTATTACTTTACCCGCGGCAAACTTGCAGCAGACGATGTGTCTGATGCGCATATCTTGACCGCCATCAGAATGGCCGATAAACAGAGCACGGAACTCTACACCATGCTCCTGGACCTCAAATCCAAGAAGATCGTGCCCAAGATGATTGACCGCGCGGTACGCGTAGGGGGGGTCGCCTTACTGGAAGTTATGGAAGGCCACAAGACGGCAAAAAAGATGCTCGACGAAATCAAGAAAGCCAAGACGGCCGCGGCCGCCATGGCGAAGTACCAGTCCCTTGATGTGAGTAATGCAGAGAGCTATCCCATCGTAGCCGCAGTCCCCCGTACAGTACGCGGAAAAGGGGCCGAAGGCATGGGCGGGGGATTTGCCGTCATCAAAGTAGCTGAGGACGGAACGGCCACTGTTATGGAACACATGAATCCATTTGGCGGCTCAGATGAAATCAAAGCACTGGCGGGCCGAACCTTTGTCCCGGCCATGCTGAACTTTAAGGCGGTTGAATCGTTCGTCTTTGTGACTGCACCTTGAGATCAAACGTATGTTCAAATGAGAATGGCGCAAGGATCGATCACCTTGCGCCATCAGGTCTTTTAGTTGTCTTCCGATAGACTCAGGGCGTACGCGGCAATGGCCACGAACACGGACGCGATCCACACACAAGCTCCTAGCTGAAGAAACACAAGGCACCTCCTTTGATGACCCATCAAAGTTAGCCCTTTTTTCAGACAGCGTTTGTCATGGGAGCCATGATTTGTGGTACGCGCGATCCATGACGGGTGGCACCTGCTGGGTCATCAGCAAGGGCTTGAAGGTATCCACCATCACGGCATACTCATAAACCTCTTTCTTGCCGATGCTAGCCTCAATTTTGCCCGGTTGTGGGCCATGAGGCACATCCCCTGGGTGGAGGGTAATGGAGCCCATTTCAATGCCTTTGCGACTCATGAAGTCGCCTTCCACGTAATACAACACCTCATCACTGTCCACGTTTTGGTGGAAATACGGCGCGGGAATCGCCTGAGGATGCCAGTCGAATAGGCGCGGCACAAAATTGCAGACCACGAAGCCCGCCGACTGGAAAACTTGATGTACCGGCGGCGGTAAATGTATCTTGGCCACCGAAGGGATGTATTCGTGGATATTGAAGGCCCAAGGGTACAAATACCCGTCCCAGCCCACCACATCAAACGGGTGATGATCCAATTCATACTCGTAGAACAGGTTTCGGCGCTTAATCACCAAGCGTTGTGGATCCTTGTTCACGATGGGTTCGCGAAATGCAGGTCGTTTGATATCCCGTTCACAATAAGGTGCGTGTTCCAAGAGTTGTCCAAACTCGTTGCGGAATCGCTTGGGCGTCTCAATGGGTGAGAATGATTCGATAATAAAAAATCGATTATCAGCAGATACGTGTTCCAATCGAATCATGACACCCCGAGGAACCACCAGGTAATCGCCCTGGGTGAATGTCAACACACCATAGGGTGAATGAAGCTCCCCTTCCCCACGATGCACAAACAAGATCTCGTCCGCTTGAGAATTGCGGTAGAACCTATCGTCCAATTCCGTAAAACTCGCCGTGGACAAAGTCACATCGTCGTTGTACATAAAGCACCGACGACCCGAAACGATGTCGCCCCCATGTTCCACACGATTGGTAAAGAAATGGTACGGCTGAACCGGAGCATCTGCCCACGGCTCAATCAATCGGTGATTGATCTCTTTGATTTCTCGATATCGAGTCGGTGGATTCACGTGATAAAGGGTGGAGTAAATACCTGAAAACCCCAAAGTGCTGTAAAGCTCTTCCCAATACATGCCTCCGCTGGGCGATTCGTACACTATATGTTTCTTTTGCGGTAGTTTGCCGAGTTGATGGTAAATAGGCATCTGTGACCCCTTTACAGGTTTCCGCGGCGGGCTTGCTCGCGCTCGATGGACTCGAAGAGCGATTGAAAATTGTTCTGGCCAAAGCCGTCACAGCCTTTGCGTTCAATAATCTCGTAGAAAAGGGTTGGTCGATCCCCCACCGGCTGCGTGAACAACTGCAAGAGATAGCCCTTTTCATCGCGATCAAGCAGAATGTCCAACTCGGCAAGCTCTTTGATATCTTCATCAATATTGTGAGCACGATCTCCAATCACTTCGTAATAGGTTTGGGGCGTACCAATAAACTCAACGCCATTGGCGCGCATGGCGCGAATGGTCTTGACGATATCAGCCGTTTCAATGGCGATGTGTTGCACACCAGCACCGTAATTCACGTCCAAGTACTCTTCAATCTGGCTCTTCTTGATACCTTCAGCGGGTTCGTTGATTGGCAAACGAACAGCCGTATTCTTGGACCTCACCACCTTTGAAACCAGCGAGCTGTACTGGGTGGAAATATCGCCCTTGTCAAAGTGAATAAACGTCTCAAGATCGGCAGTCTTTTCAAAGAACTCGGCCCAGAAATTCATCTTGCCCACTTCGACGTTGCCAACAATATGGTCAATACGAACCAATCCTGTGTCCTCAAGCTTCATTTGCGGACCTTCATAAGGCTCATAGCCAGGTAGCAGACCTGAGTATTTCGAGCGATCGACAAAAGTCAGAATGGTGTCGCCATAGATCTTGACGGATCCGCGCACTAACGTACCTTGGTCATCCTTGTCCGTGTAAGGTTTCTTGTACATTTCGGCTCCATGGGCAATGGCGTGCTCAAAGGCACTGTAGACGTCCGTCACCTTGAACGTGATCTCGCGAATGCCGTCACCGTGACGGGTTACAAAATTGTGGATATCATGCTCCGGTACGATTGCTGATGTGATGGCAAACATCAACTCGTTGCACGTTAACAGGTACGAGATTCGGTCTCGAACACCCGTCTCCGGTCCCATATAACCCGCGATATCAAATCCGTACAACCGCGCGTAGTAATAGGCACTATGGCGCGCGTTGCCCACATAATGCTGTACATAGTCAAATCCTTTTATTTCCAATGAAGAATATGCCACGATGTCCTCCTTATTCCGCCAGCACTCAGTCTTCTTGAGGTGTCAAGGGCACCGCGGCCCCTTCTTTCACGGTACTTAAGACCACCCATGTGTGTATCTTGTTCAAGCCTTCAATATGCGACAAACGGTCCACCACAAAGCGTTTGTAACCCTCCTGGCTTTCCACCTGAACTTTGAGTAGAAAATCAATACCCCCAGCTATGTGGTAGCACTCAACCACTTCTTCCAATTCACGCAATCGACTTTCGAGGTCGCTCACGTAATTGAGCTGTTTCACATCCACGTTAATCGCTACATACGCCGCAAAAGACCTACCCAGTGCCTCGTGATCGAGAATGGCGCGATAACCCTTGATCAAGCCTGACCGCTCAAGCTTCTTGACGCGTTCTGACATCGGCGGTGCCGATAACCCAACCTGCTCAGCCAATTTGGAGTTTGTGATGCGCCCATCTTCCTGAAGAATGTTCAGGATGTGATAGTCCAAGTGATCCAGCTTTTGCCTCATATCGTCTCCCAGCCTCATTAAACGCGAGAAACGACGTATATGTCAAAACAAAATTACGAAATTCAGACGATGTTCGTAATTATATTATGAGTATCGATTCATATTCATAACTATCTTATGGTCGCCTGCGTGATACAAGTGGTATAAAAACAACCGTTACAAAAAGGCACGCAAGTAGCCCTAGATCCACCAGAAGACCCATCTGTTGAAGTGCCGGATAAGGTGCAAGCGCCAGAGATCCAAAACCAATCATGGTGGAAAGACTGGTCATGAGAATGCCGTGCGCACTGGCTTGCCAGTGTTTCAGTCGGTCCTCGTGGTCAAACCAGACCGCCATATGAATGGCATCGTCAATCCCGATACCCAATAGAAGAGGAACCACAGCTAGGTTTGCCAAGCTCAGGCTGCCGCCACTCAAGACCAACAAACCGAGCGTCATCAAAACGGCCAGCAACAATGCCAATGCCACTCGCACCACAAAACGCAGTCTTTTGAGTCCAAGCCACAAAACAAGTACCAGAATTGGGGCCAAAACAAGAACCACTTCTCGAAAACTGTGTTTAAGCAGGACCACGAGTGCTTCTTGTAACTGCGGCACGGACGTAAGAACGCCCGAATCAAGAGGTTGGCCAGGCAATTGACCCGTAAAGGTGAATCGTTGACCGAATGACAGTGCATCTTCGCTTTGCCTTAACATGAGTGACATGGCTTGTTGGTAGTCCGCGTCGGTCAAAAGGCTCCGCCAGTCATTGTCGCCACTGGGCCAAGAGAAAGCATTCTGATTCAGCCCCCGGGGCCAATGGTCCATTGGTACCGTCAAATCGCGCTTAGGTGCGTCGGGGTTGGGCAAAACCAACCTTGGGTCTGGAGTGGGCGTGACGCCCAACTTGAGGAGTTGAGCGCGACTGGACTCGACCCGCGCATACAGCGATGGATAGTCATGGGCACTGACATACCAATAGACCGTTTCTGGAAGGCCTGCAAAATCACGTGCGAACGCGTTTTCTGATGCCTCCAGTTCGGGGGTCTTGTGTCTTAATTCGCGGAGGTCCGCCTGAAAATGAATTCGCCACACCGGCACCGCCAGCAATGCGAACCCACCGGCCATCATCCACCCTTTGCGAGATGGCACGCTTTCAGCCCAGGCCACCAAGCGAGACACGAACGACGCGTGTTTGGCTATGGCTGGTCGAATGCCAAAAACCACCTGACCCACGGGTACAAGGATGAAACTGGATAACTGGGCCACAGCCACACCCACACCACATAACAAACCCAATTCCCTCATGACGGGAAGATCCACAAGAAGCAGGCTGGCAAATGCACAAACGGTTGTGAGCATGGCAGCCATCAATGGGCGAATGAGGGAGCGATATCGTTCGCGAGCACCGTTCTCTTTCCAATCAACCACACTCATCATGTGTACAGCCGCATCCACACCCAGTCCCATGACCACACTGGCAAACGACGCGGTGAGGATGTTGATCGATGTTCCCCGCAGCACCAACACTGTGGATGCCGCCACCACACCCCACATTACTGCCGGAAGCGGCACAAAAAATGCCGACCAACGTCCGTAGGCCCAACGAAACAAACCAATCAACAACAACAAGCTGGCAAAGAGGGTACGCGTGATTCCACTTCGGATGCCTTGAGCATCCGAAACCGCATACAGGTGGCCCGAAAAATAGTACGCCTCGGCCTCTGCGGGAAATGCACGCATCACTCGATCCAGATCGTCAATGTATCGCTGTGCAAATGCGCCCTCAAAAGCCGACTGATGCGGCACCAACATCAATACGCGCTTCTCTCCGTTTGGGGTGTAGTAGTAGCCGTCAATCTCCTTGAGGGGCCCTGAAGAGCCAGGTTCAAAGTGAACATGACGTAGGACTCCGGTGGGGTCCAACTTCAGCAAAGTGACTTCTTCCTGTGCCGTGAATCCCCCCAGTTTTTCCAGCAACTGCTGAAACCGAATCGCCAACTCATCGTCACTTAATGAAGCCGAATAGTCAGCCCAAGCCGATTCATCCAAAAACAGACCGGGCCGATGGCAGATAGCTTCAATGATGGGCAAAAACGCGTCCAGATCCGGACCTGCATAAGCGTCCTTGACGGTATCCAACTCTATGAACCAGTTGGTGACGTCATCTGGATCCAGATCGTCCAAATCCTCGTAGACCACGAATGAAGGTTCAACCTGACCAAACTCACGCAAAAAGGAACGAAAGGCATCTACTTGCGGGTGGCCTTCGGGAAAAATGTGGGTGATGTCCGTTTCAACCGAAATATTCGGGATGAGCAGGCCCAGTGCGACTGCGCACAGAACTAAGGACAGCACCAAGACTGCCCGCGCGTGGCGCATTCCCGCTTCTAAGATTGCGAACAGAGTGCGTTCCAGATGCCGCATTGAGGGAGCATAGCAAAGCACACCTTCCACGCCAATAACCCACACTCCTGATATAATTCAAAGTTTGGAGTGTGCGCATGAAAAAGGCCGTAGCCACCACCCATCGCCGCAAGGGCGGCGTGGTAATCCGACAAGTTACAGAGTCATCGCTCGCAGCGTCATGCGGTCTTGAAGCTGGTGACACGATCTATGCCATCAATGAGCAAGTGATCCCCGACAGCCTCTCTTACCAATTCAATATCGCTTTTCCTCAACTCAACATGGTGATTCAAAAATCCAATGGTGAGACGTGGGAGCTCGAATTGGAAAACGATTTCAGCGAACCCTTTGGTGTGGACTTGGAAGAGGATCCCATCATGTTGTGTCGCAACAAGTGCATCTTCTGTTTTGTGGACCAGAACCCAAAGGGTTATCGCAAGAGTCTGTTGATCAAAGACGAAGACATACGTTTGTCCTTCATGTACGGAAACTACACCACGCTTTCATCAACAGACGAAGCCGAGGAAGACCGAATCATTCGCGAGCGTATTTCACCGCTTTACGTGTCCGTACATGCGACCGATCCTGAAACACGCATCTTCATGCTCAAGAGCAAGAAACAGGGGTACATCATGCCGCGACTGCGTAAGTTCGCAGCAGGCGGCATTGATATTCATGCCCAGATTGTCTTGTGCCCCGGCATCAATGACGGCTCGATCCTAAAACAAACGCTTTCGGAGCTGAGCGAGCTCTACCCAAGACTGAAATCCATTGCCATCGTGCCGCTGGGCATTACCAAGCATCGCCTTGGATTGGTCCACCTGACCCCAATAACCGATGCCTATTGCGCATCGTTCCTCGATGAAATCGAGGCGGTTCGGGTCACGTTCCAGAAGAAACTGGGTGACCCATTGGTTTATCTGGGTGACGAGTTCTATCTCCGCGCTGGTCGAGAAATTCCGCCAGCCAAGGCATATCGCGACTTTCCACAATTTGAAAACGGCATCGGCATGATCCGTAGATTCACGGATACCTTCGAAAAACGCCTGCCCAAAACCAGGCTCAAGCCGCAGACCCACGGAACGGTGACCACCGGTACGCTTTTTGGCCCGGTCCTTACACAACTCGTGGCCAAGATGAATGAGGACCACGGCACTCGGGTTCGGGTACGCGCCATTGTCAATGATTCCTTTGGATCTGATTTGATTACTGTGGCCGGACTGGTCCACGGCCGAGACATGATGGATCAGCTCGCAGACGAAGAGTTGGGTGATTTCATCGCCATTCCTCAAGTCATGCTGCGTGACGGAGACGACCAGATTATGGTGGATGACTATGCACCCCACCATTTAGCCCAGAAGTTTCATAGGCCAGTGGTCGTGACGCCCAACGAAGCAGACGGGTTCTTGCGCGTACTTTCAAATTGGCAGGCGCATGTGGTGGCGACTCCACCCTCAGCCAAGACCCAAGCAAGTGCCTCATGAAGAGATGGATCCTAATTCTGTTCATGGGCAGTTGTTTTTGGCTTGGAGCTTGCGGAAAAAAGGGACCTCCGAAACCCGTCGCGCAGATTGAGCGAGGTCCATGACCCTTCCGACGATCAGAGCCTGCCTGGCCGCCAGTCTGGACGGCAAGTTGAGCGGTGGTGCGCGTATGCCCGATTTCACGTCCCGAGCAGACAGGCACCGGCTATTCGCGCTACGCGCCCAAAGTGATTTGATTCTCGTAGGTGCCGAGACCGTCAGGAGCGAGAATTTGGCCCCGTTGATTCGGGACCCAAAACTGGTTCAGGATCGGGTCGCCAATGGCCTGCAACCTCACCCTGACGTGGCTATTGTCAGTAGAAGTGGTGCGCTCCGCTGGCAAAGCGATTACTTTTCACACCCTGTGACGTTCCTGCTGGTTTCCCCCACCCATCCGCCAGAGATGCCAAGTCGCATCGTTTATGTGCCGGTGGATCAAGAGCTAGGCGCGGGCATGCACCGCTTGTTTGATTTGGGCTATAGAAACGTGCTTTGCGAAGGGGGCGGTCGCTTGATCCACGCCATGCTCGCGGAAAACCTGATTGGCGAACTGCACGTAACGCTGGCGCCAACCGTGCTCGGTGGCGAAACGGACTTGGCCCGGGGTGCGTGGTTGAACCCCAGGCCGCAATTCACGTTAAGTAGCGTCGATCAGATCGGCGATGAGCTCCATCTGGTTTATTTGTCTAAGTGATCTGCAATTCGATCGAGCTTGCTCGGTACCACAAGAACTGCCCGCAGAACGTCCAGGCTCAGGTAATACAGCAGGAAGATGAGGTACGTTACGAATGGCAACATGGCTGACGCAAACACATAGCCCAAAACCTGGATGCCACTCATCATGACCATGTCTGGATATTCGGCAAACACCAACCAGCCCAGGAAACCGATCGAAGCAAGTGCGCCAACGATCGTACCCACGCCGTAAACAAAGGGAACTAACCGAAGCAGCATTTTCATCAGGAACGAGAAGACGCCAATGGCCTCTTGTCCGGCAGATGCCTCGTCAGAAACTTGTAGATTCAAGCTATCCGAGTTGAGTGCGGCACCCGTGGCATACAGCATGATGGCAGTCACGCCCAGGCTTATCGCGAAGAAAATCAAGCCCTCCATCCCAAAATTCGAAATCAGTGCAAAAACGCCACCTAACAAAGTGCCAATCGCACCAACAAATGCGATTAGGCCCCAACAATCGAGAAACGCCTTGGACGACAATTTGCTGGGTGATTTTTCGATCAGTGACTTACCCGCGTTGAGAAATTTGAAGGCAATGTAGTGCGCAATAATCGCCGCAGGAATGATGACCAAAGACATGCCAGCCATTTGCCAACTGCGCATACGTCCACCGGCAATCATGCCAAATAGGACAAACACAATGGCCGCCACAGGAAATGCGAGGTGCCCGTATTTCTTAGCCGCTTCGTCAATCGCATCCAGGCGCTGACGATTGATGGTGTTGCGCACCATGTCCAGCAGTTTCTCCACCCACTTCAGGTGGATCATAAATCCTTCGCTGTCGCCGGAAGCCTGGTATTTCTTGAGCTGCTCCGCTGCACCACCAATCAGTTCCCGCCCGCCTTGTTTCATTCTTTCGAGCGAAGGGTCCGGTTGCGCTTGTGGGGCCGCCGCAGCGGGTGCTGCCTGAGGGGCTGGCGTTGGGGCTGGAGCCGCAGGAGCGGGTTGGGCCATTTGAAATTCGGGTAATGATTTTGGGTCTGCCCATTGCGCCATGCCAGCTCGCCAAACCATCAAGTTGGAGCCACCATGCGTTTGCATGAGTTCCTTTACCTGGGCGTCCGTGTATTGCCCTTCGAGTTGAGAACCATCCTTCACCACCATCCAAGCGGACATTTTTCCTCCAGTCAGTGTCATGTTGTCACAAATATGAATGAGATTGTTTCAAGCATCATATCAATGATGTGAGACATGTAAAAGACTTAGAAACCAAGAGAAAGGTGGCGGCTGAACCCAAACCGAGATTCGGGCTTAGCGATAAGTGTGTAGCGGCTACAAGCAGATGATCATATCGAGTATGGTCACTGGATCCGGCCACTGAGGCAGCTGATTTGCAAGAGGCGGACAGATGGTGGCACGTTCCACAATCACGCGGAAATCGTCCACGCCAGCTTCGACAATCGACCCAGTCCCACTGTCATCTGCCACAAAACGCACCTGCACGGTTGCATTAGGAGCGACATAATCGGAAATGGTAAATCGATGCAACAGCCAGGATCCTCGAGTGCCGGGACCCATGGGGCCAATGGTCTCCACATTGACCCAATTGCTCCCATCGTTGGTGATGTCGACGGTGAACACGTCATCAATGGCTGTACCGAAATTATTGGCATACCAGCGGCGATACTCAATTTCGGCAGTTGGTTCGGCACTCACATCCAAAATCGGCGAAATCAATGTGGTGTGACCGCCATCCACATCATTTTCTCCGTTAGTGGCGGGGTCATTGCTCTGGCCTGTAATATAAGCCATCGTGGCAGCCCCTGGCGTATGGTCCAATTCGGGTTGAGACACCGTGCTCACGGGATCAATTCGTTCCCAAATACCGGTAGTGGCTGTGTCGCCTACAGCGCCAACTGTCCAGCCCATGTCCGTTTCCATATCGTCTTCGAACAGTACATCGTAGGGGTCGACGACAACTTGGAACGTCGATGTCGGAGCATTTTCGGGATAAGTCACCCCCTGAACTTCGAAGTAGTACTCTGGAGTATCGCCAATAATAAAAGACGGCAAGTTGGCCGTGAATTGATTCCCACCTGTCGGCGTCATGGCGATGGGCGTAAACGCACCGCCAGCCGCGCGGTAGTGCATGGTCGGTGTGCTCATTAATGTGGCCGTACCTTCCGTGACCAGCAGGTCTATCGGGGTCAACACACCTGGCTCAATTTCTTGAGGGAATGACAGAGCTGGCGTCAACATCAGTGTAGGCGTGGCGGTGCTCACTGGGTGTGCGGCCACCGAAAAATCCGCATCTACGGCGCCTGTTTCCACGTGTGAATCTTGCACAATGCTGGCCGCAATAACTTCTACAGTCCATGTGCCTGCAGCAGGGTTTTCAACCCATACGTTCTCTACTGTATCAAGCGGATTAGCCAAGCCACCCGGAATGGAAAAATTGCCATCCACCAATCCATTGTTGCCCCAATAAATATCGCCTGTAGGCGATGTAACCCGCAGATTCAAATCATTAATCGTATGCATCGTTGCCGCCGGATTACCTGCGGGGTCCAAGTACGTCATCGTGATGCGCAGTTCAGGCTGGGCTGGCGCCACAGTCAAGGCAAATACCGACTTCTCAAGGTTGGAAAGCACTACGGTTTCATTGATCAGATGAAAGTCGTTGCGATTGTCGTAGAGCGTCCGTACATCCGCCCTACCCCAACCCTGGTGGACTCGGGCCATGTCGTCGGCCGCGCCATCGAAATCGTACTGGGTGGCTGTATTGATCATCATGGCCTTGGCCATCGTCAGGTGCGGTCGATTGTCGAAAACCGTAGCACCGGGCGTGGGATTACCGAAAATGCCATCGTGCCACATTTGAAAAAACAGACCGTGATGACCACAGGTGATCGGTGTGGCGCCACTAGTCCCTCCAAACTGAGTATATGCAGTAGGGCTACCCGTGGTGGTGGTCAATGTACTGTCATAGAAATGACTTAGGTCGGGCTTGATTCGACCATCAGGTGCAGGACCAATGCTGGCCCCTCCACTGCCGCAACCCCAACAATCATCATCGGTCGCCAATGTATTGAAGTGATTAAATCCGCCCACGGACATCATGTTTTTTGCCCAAGCTTGGGGTCTTGAGTCACGACTCAATGCGTTGCTTTGCGACTGGCAATGAAGCAAATCAAAATCAAACAGCATGGTGTCGGACTCTTGGGAAAACGTTGTGTAGTCAGTCACTCTTGTTGTACCCACACTAGAGGTCTGAAACACAGCGAAATAAGGCGCCTGCAATAGCTCGCCGGTATTGTTGTATCGTGACATGCCCGTAATCGGAACCACATCGTAATCCGCGATAATGCCCTGGCCGGCAGGCAACAGCCCTCTTGCGGCCGGATTTCCCGTGCCATCTCCAAACACGATTCCCACCGTGGACGCGCCATGGGAGTCAGGCGTGTTGGCAGTGTGAAGAATAAGCGGGTTTGACTGCAAATCGACGTGCGCGGTGTTGAATCCCGAGTCAAAAACCTCTCCGCGGACTCCCGTCCCATCATAACCAGCCATGGTTTCGATATAGTTGGCTCCTGACAGTTCGCGGACCACGTCCATGTCCTTCTCGTAGTCACTCCATTGGTCCACAAAGGCGACATCGTCCCAGTTGATGACTTCAAACAACTGGTGGTGACTCAACTCAGCAACCATCAGGTAGCGACTGAAATTGAGGCCCAAAACCGCGCCGCCAATACTCTGAATACGGGCGGCAAGATTCTCTTTGGTGGTCATATCGTCATCGAACAATTGAAGATTATAGGTGCCAGTTGGATAGTCTTGCTCGGCCGTGCCCACCCTTTGCACGAAATAAGGATCAAGCCGGAAAACGGGTCTGTAGGCACCTACCCATCTCACGTTCGGCACCTCGTCCAATACGTTGAGTTGCGCTTTGTCTAAACGAATCACCAAGGCATTGGCGGGTAGATACGCCAAAACCGTCGCGCTGACATTGGCTAAGGCCGTCCGATATTCGGCCATCACGGGCGTTCTGAACTGAACGATGTGTAGGTTTTCTTCGGGTGATGAACTTCTCAGATCAACCAATTCAGGCTGCGTCACAAGGGGATCAAAAACCGCTGATCTTAGGTATAGACTGGTGTCCGCAGTGCCCACCTGCTTGAGTGAGCCCGCATGAAACACGGCAAATTTTTCGACGGACTTGCCCTTATTAACTTCAATCCAACACAGCGTATCCACCTTCCCGCCTTGATAATGGCGAAGGTCCTGGAATGCTCCTTTTGTGGTTGAAACCGTTTGATTGTGAAGCATCAGCACATGGTTCTGTCCCACGTTTTTGACGCTAATTGTTCCTTCAGAAAGCAGAATTGCCATCACCATCAAGATCATCGCGTTCGATCCTCCCGAAATTGACGAGTTGAAAACGCGAGTATATCACTGCAAATTAGTTATCCCCTCCCAAACTATTGGTCCATCCAAAACTTTTTTTGGGTCTTTTCGGTGACTGCCACCACGAACCAAATACCAGACCAGCACTACAAATCATCGACCTTGAATGTCACTTCAACTTTATCATTCATGACAGAACTCAAAAAAAAGTCGTTGACACCACCAAAGTGCCTCCTGTAGTCTCGGTCGCCATACCCAGCGGGACGATAGAAACTATACTATCGGACCACGGTGTTCATACTACTCCCAAACGTATTCATCATCACTGTAAAGCGCTGTGGATACGTGCGTTATGGATTCGAATAAAATAACAAACTATGTTTAAGACTACACTTCTTGCCCTCATTCTTGTGATTGTGATTATTAGCCTCGTGCTTCTGAGGTTGGGGCCACCGGTGTAGTCTAATCACATCTCAAACACCACAAGGGCCCCGAACCTCAACCAGGATTCGGGGCCTTTTTTTATTTCCATTCAGCGAGGTCCACGTGACACAACAAACCAGTTACAAACTTACCCAAGGCGTATCTCGCGCACCGGCTCGCGCCATGCTCAAGGCTACCGGCCTCTCTGACCATGATCTCGCCAAGCCTCTGATCGGTATTGCCAATACCTGGATCGAGGTGACCCCCTGCAACATCCACCTGCGGGAGCTTGCTGAGCACGTGAAACGAGGAGTGCGGGAAGCGGGTGGCACGCCCATCGAATTCAACACCATTGCGGTGTCCGATGGCATCACGATGGGGACGCCAGGCATGAATGCCTCACTGATATCACGCGAGGTTATTGCCGATTCCATAGAGCTCTGTGCCGGCGCTCACGGATTCGATGCCATTGTGGCATTGGTGGGCTGTGACAAGACCATTCCGGGTGCCATTATGGGACTGGTTCGACTCAATCGCCCAGCTGTGGTCCTTTATGGTGGTTCCATCATGCCGGGCCGGCACCAGGAATCGGATGTCACCGTGCAAGACGTTTTTGAGGCAGTCGGAGCGTGTCACGCGGGTCGCATCGATCAGGCTGAGTTACAAAGGCTCGAGGATCGAGCTTGCCCGGGCGCCGGAGCCTGTGGCGGTCAATTCACAGCCAACACCATGGCCGGAGCAGCGTCCTTGATGGGCATCTCCCCGATGCACGCCAACGATTTGCCCGCACGTCACCCTGACAAAAACCATGCCGCATTTGAGGTGGGTCACATGGTGATGCGCTGCCTGGAACGAGACCTGAAACCGAGCTACCTGATCACTCAAGATTCACTTGCAAACGCAATCACGGGTGTGGCCGCTACCGGCGGTTCGACAAACGCCATCCTGCATCTGCTGGCAATTGCCGCAGAAGCAGGGGTGTCGCTCGATCTGGCGGAATTTGACCGCATCGCTGTACACACGCCCGTTATCGCTGACCTGAAACCGGGAGGCCGATACACAGCGCCCGACTTCACGGCGGCAGGCGGTATGGGCAAGCTCGTTCAAGAGCTATCCGGTCTCCTGCAAGATACGCCCACCGTTACCGGCCGATCGTTGTTCACCGAAAGCAAGCTCAAGCACAGCCCCAATGAACAGAGGGTCATCAGCTCCACCGCAAAGCCATTCAAACCGCGCGGCGGATTTGCCATTTTGTGGGGCAACATCGCGCCCGAGGGTTGCGTGGTGAAACTCAGCGGTCACGATCGCCAAAAACACACCGGACCTGCAGTGGTGTTCGAAGACGAGTCTTCAGCATTTGAAGCCATTCGCAGTGGCACCATCCGTCCTGGCGACGTACTCGTCATCCGTAACGTCGGACCCAAAGGCGGACCCGGCATGCCGGAAATGCTGGCCGTCACTGCAGCCTTGGTGGGCGCAGGCCTTGGCGATCGCGTGGCTTTGATTACCGATGGACGGTTCAGCGGTGCTACTCGGGGACTAATGGTGGGACACGTCGCGCCCGAGGCCGCAGCTGGTGGTCCCATCGGCCAGGTGAGAGATGGCGACTTAATCAGCATTGACGTCGCTCAAAGGCAATTACACACCGATGCCAATCTGGAGACACGTGCCTGCCTCCCTCCCACCCAAAAATTAACTGGCGTTTACGCCAAATACGCGAGCCACGTCCAGTCCGCCTCTCGCGGTGCTGTGGCTTTGGCAACCTAAAGGGAGACATGATGACCGACTTTTATTGGGAAGCAGATGTAAATCCAAAAAACCTCGAAAACATGACCATTGCCGTCTTGGGTTATGGCAGTCAGGGGCGAGCTCACGCTTTGAACCTGCGTGATTCTGGGGCCACGGTACAACTGGGACTGCGAAGAGGTGCCAGTTGGGATATGGCCGTTGCAGATCGGTGGCAACCGACCCGCATGGAATCCGCCGTCGTGGGTGCCGACCTCGTGGCATTTCTGGTACCGGACCTCGCTCAACCTGAACTATTCCATGAAATCAAACCTCATCTCCATCCAAAGGCGACCCTTCTTTTCGCGCACGGTTTCAATGTCCACTTCGGATTCCTAGACCTACCCCCTACCCATGATGTGGTGATGGTTGCGCCTAAAGGGCCGGGCCATTTAGTAAGGCGGCAATACACGCAAGGATGTGGCGTTCCCTGTCTGGCTGCTGTTCATCAAGATACCAGTGGTTGCGCTTTCGAATCCACTTTGGCTTACGCGCATGGCATTGGCGGCACTCGTGCCGGTGTTGTCAAGACAACATTTGCCGAGGAGACCAATACAGATCTGTTCGGTGAGCAAGCTGTGCTTTGTGGCGGTGCCACGGAGCTGGTGCTCGCAGGTTTTGAAACGCTGGTGGATGCGGGATACAAACCGGAGGTCGCCTATTTTGAGTGCCTTCACGAATTGAAGCTAATCGTGGACTTGCTTTATGAAGGTGGCCTGGAGAAGATGCACCGCTACATCAGCGACACCGCCAAATATGGTGATCTCACCCGTGGTCCCCGAATCGTGGACCGAGAAGTACGCGACCGCATGAAAGCGGTGTTGAAAGAGATCGAATCCGGAGAGTTCGCCAGAGAGTGGCGCGACGAGTATGCGGCCGGAGGCAAGAACTATCGACAGCTACTGGATGCCGACCTGGACCACCGTATTGAAGACGTGGGCAAGACCCTGCGCAGCCATATGAACTGGCTCAATGAGCCTGCGGAGGCCAACGCGTGAACGGAGCAGACGCCATCGTTAAGGCCATCGCGCAAGAAGGCATCGATACCGTTTTCGGTTACCCGGGGGGTGCGATCATGCCCCTGTACGATGCCCTGCTGCAAGCGCCGTTCAAGCACATCTTGATGCGCCACGAACAGGCAGCAGCACTTGCAGCTGATGGCTATGCCCGTGTTCGTGGCAACGTTGGCGTCTGCTTGGCCACCTCTGGACCAGGCGCCACCAATCTGATCACAGGCATTGCCAATGCTTTTCTGGACTCTGTCCCCATGGTCGCCATCACCGGTCAAGTGGCCACACCCGTTCTGGGTACCGATGCCTTTCAAGAAGTAGATGTGTTTGGACTCACCATGCCCGTCGTCAAGCATAGTTTCTTGACCAAAACGCCGGCAGACTTGGGCGAGGCATTGGCCCAGTCCTTTCACTTAGCTCGATCAGGAAGACCCGGACCAGTGGTCGTGGATGTTCCCAAGGACGTGATGTTGGCGAAAGCGACATCCCACCCTGTATTTGAAGATACAAGCGATCAGCCACTTCCCGATCCAGCTGCGATCCGAAAGGCCAACCAACTGCTTGAGTCGTGCCGTCGCCCTCTCATTTACTCGGGTGGTGGCGTTTCCATGGGGCAGGCTCTTTCAGCTTTTCGGGACCTTGTCGCCAGAACGGGCATACCAGTGGTCACTACGCTCAAGGGCATCGGCAATCTGCCCGGCGATCATCCGTTATTCCTCGGCATGTTGGGCATGCACGGACTCAAGTCCGCCAATCTTGCCGTTCAGGAATGTGACTTGTTATTGGTGATTGGCGCTCGATTTGATGATCGTGCCACGGGGAAGCTGGCCGAATTCGCACCCAACGCCGCGGTCATTCATTGCGATGTAGACGCCGCTGAAATCGGAAAACTGCGCCAAGTGGAAGCCTCCCTAACTGAGCCATTGAACCTGACCTTACCTTTGTTGGTACTTGATCCCATCAATCCACACTGGGTCAATCGGTGTGTGTCGCGAGTACACGCCTACAGATCAAGACCTCAAACGCGGACAAGAGGCATCTATGCGCCCAGGCTCCTGAACAATTTGAGTCGTGTGCTAAGTCCAGAGGCCATCGTCACCTGTGACGTGGGCCAACACCAGATGTGGGTGGCCCAACACATGCGTTTTGCACGTCCCGCGTGCCACCTTTCCAGTGGCGGTTTGGGAACCATGGGTTATGGCCTCCCGGCTGCCATTGGGGCTTGTTACGCCAATCCCCAAGCACCCGTCCTTTGCGTCACGGGCGATGGCTCACTGATGATGAACATCCAAGAATTTACGACCATCGTTCGAGAACAACTGCCCATCAAGATTCTGCTCTTTGACAATCAGAGCTTGGGCATGGTGCGTCAATGGCAAGAGCTCTTTTTCCAAGAACGTTTCTCCCAGATCGACCTATCGGACAATCCCGATTTCTGCACCGTTGCGTTGGCTTTTGGCTTGCCGGCTATGCGATTCGAACGACCAAGTCAGGAGCCAAACATTATTCAAGCGATCACTCAGGTCGCGGGTCCATTGCTGCTTCACGTACGGATCGACCCCAACGACAAAGTCTGGCCACTGGTGGCCCCAGGTCAACCCAATCACCATATGATGGAAGGAGTCTCAAAATGACATACACGCTTCAACTTCAGGCCCACAACGCCCATGGCATCTTGGAACGTATTCTCGGAGTCATTCGTTACCGAGGATTTGAGATTATGGGCCTCGTTGCCCACCTACAGGGACTCCAGCTTGCAATTACATTAGAACTATCGGGTCAAAACCAGCATCTCATCCACCACTTGCGCAAATTAATTGATGTCCAGTTTGCTCATATGACCGAACGTGTTTCGTCGGTGCGGGAGGCCTCGTGAACCATCGAGTTGCCATTTTTGACACGACCCTGCGCGACGGGGAACAGTCGCCGGGCGCCAGCATGACCATCGATGAAAAGGTAGTCATCGCCAAAGCTCTGGAAGATTTGGGCGTAGACATTATCGAAGCCGGATTTCCCATTGCATCTGAAGGTGATTTCGAGGCCGTTCAGCGGGTCGCTCAATCCGTAATGCGAGCCACGGTCGCTGGCTTGGCTAGGTGTCATCCAAAAGACATCGAGCGTGCCTGGCAGGCATTGGCACATGCGCTGCGACCACGCATTCATGTCTTTCTGGCCACCAGTCCCATTCATCGTCAATACAAACTGAACCTTTCCAAGCAACAGGTATTGGCACGCGTGGCGGAAGGCGTGGCCATGGCTCGCCGCCTTTGCGACGATGTTGAGTTTTCAGCCGAAGATGCAGCCCGCACGGAACCAGAATTCCTGGTTGAGGTGGCACAAGTCGCATTGGCTGCCGGTGCGACCACGTTTAACGTTCCAGACACCGTCGGATACACGACGCCTGATCAATTCGGCGATCTCGTCGATCGGCTCATGCAAGATCTTCCGCAGTTTCAACAGGCCGTTTTGTCGGTTCATTGCCACAATGATCTCGGGTTGGCGGTCGCCAATAGCTTGGCCGCGGTCAAGGCAGGTGCCCGTCAAGTGGAGTGCACCATCAACGGAATCGGCGAACGTGCGGGCAACTGTGCCCTGGAAGAAGTGGTGATGGCATTAAGAACCAGACACGATTTGTTTGGCCTCGAAACCGGCATTGACAGCAGGCGCATATTCAGCACCAGTCAACTGGTCTCGCGGGTAACAGGCTTGCACGTGCAGAGGAACAAAGCCATCGTTGGGCAGAACGCTTTTGCTCACGAAGCAGGTATCCACCAGCATGGCGTGCTGCAATGTCAAGAGACCTACGAAATCATGAAACCTGAAGACGTAGGGGTGGCCTCGAGCCAGTTGGTTTTGGGCAAGCACAGCGGTCGGCATGCGTTCAAGGACTGGTTGAACAAGCAATCCTTTGAATTGAGCGATGCACACTTTGAAAAGACATTTGCAGCCTTCAAAGCACTCGCAGACAAAAAGAAGACCATCTATGAATCCGATTTGTTGGCCCTGGTTGAGGGCGAACTCCAGTCCACGACAGGACCTTGGCGAATCGCATCACTGCATACAAGCGCGGGTACGGGCACACCGCCCACTGCAGCGATTTCCCTCATGGACGAGCGAAATGTGGTGCACGAAGAGGCCGCCTGCGGGGATGGTCCTGTGGATGCACTCTTTAAAGCGATTGAACGGGCAACGGGTGTTCGCGCTGTCCTTAAGAGTTACGAGATACGCAGCGTGACGTCTGGACGGGACGCCCAGGGCGAAGTTTCCATCGAGGTCAGCCACGGCGATCAAACCTACCGTGGCCGCAGTTTCTCAACCGACATCATTGAAGCCAGTGGCCACGCCATGATCCAGGTGATCAATCGACTGTGCCGCAAAGCACAGAACGAAGCCGACCATCTGGCCGAGGCATACCATGCCAGTTAAGCTCTACGACACCACCTTACGCGACGGTGCACAAGGGATGGGTATCTCTTATTCCCTAAGTGACAAGCTTCAGATCACGCAACACTTGGCTGCAATTGGGATCCCCTACATCGAAGGGGGATGGCCCGGTTCAAATCCGAAAGACACGAGCTATTTTCAAGCAGTCAAGGAACTGGAACATGGTACCAGCAAAATCGTCGCCTTTGGCAGTACCCGCCATCCAAATAAGCGGGTGACCAAGGATCGGCAAATTCAAGCTTTGCTGGAGGCACAAACTGATGTGGTAGCCATTGTGGGCAAAGCCTGGGACCTGCACGTGGAGCAAGTACTCGAAACAGATTTCGACACCAACTTGACCATGATCTGGGAAACCATTGTCGTCTTAAAAGAAAGAGGCAAGGAGGTGATCTTTGATGCTGAACATTTCTTCGACGGGTATCGTGCCAATCCAGGCTATGCGCTGCATGTGCTTGAGACCGCGGCCGACGCAGGTGCAGACTGGCTGGTGTTGTGCGATACCAATGGCGGCAGCATGCCGCATCAAATCAGAAGCGCTGTGCGAGCGGTGACCCAACACCTCGACACACCTTTGGGTATTCATACCCATAACGATGCCGAATTGGCCGTGGCCAACGCATTAGAAGCCTATCGTTCGGGTGCCTTGATGATTCAGGGCACCATCAATGGATATGGGGAACGCTGCGGCAATGCCAACCTGACCAGCTTAATCCCCACCCTACAACTCAAACTGGGTGTGAACTGCATACCCGCGCAAGCACTTGCAAATTTGACTCATGTCTCCAAAACCGTAGGAGAAATCGCCAATATGAAACCGCTCCCCTGTGCGCCATACGTAGGTTCCGCGGCCTTTGCCCACAAAGGCGGGATTCACGTGGCTGCCGTGGAGAAGAATCCAGCCAGCTACGAGCACATCGCTCCCGACCAAGTAGGCAATAGCCGCCAAGTTTTGGTATCGGAACTCAGCGGTCGATCCAATCTGAAATACCTTTTGGAGAGATCCGCAACGCGGCACCTTGAAACCGAGGTCTTGAAACGCATCAAGGAGATGGAGGCATACGGTTACCAGTTTGAAGCCGCGGACGCCAGCCTGGAACTGCTGGTTCAACGGCTACAAGACCCATCCAAACCTCCTTTTCAGCTGATTCAAGCCATGGTCTATTCGGACCGACGTCCGGGCTCGTCAACTGCTGAAGCGATGGTGAAAATCGAGATCGACCATGAAGTCATTCAAACTGCGTCGTCGGGGGTTGGTCCCGTTCATGCTTTGGATGAAGCCATCCGAAAAGCGCTATGCCCTGTGTTCGTTGAACTGGAATCTGTACGCCTCATGGATTACAAGGTGCGAATTTTGGATCCCGATCAAGCTACAAAAGCCGTGACCCGTGTGCTTGTGGAAGCCGTGTCCGAAACACACAGTTGGACCACCGTCGGTTGTGGACCAGACATTATTCAAGCCAGCGCGGAGGCGTTGGAAGATACCTATATCTATTGCCTGAGCAAAATCAGTAAAGGAGACAAACATGTCAATGCAGCCTGTTGAATTCATCTGGCACAACGGAACCTGGGTCCGTTGGGAAGAAGCCACGGTTCACGTGCTCTCACACGCCATTCACTATGGAACCTCCGTCTTTGAGGGCATCCGTGCCTATGAAACCCCAAAAGGTACTGCCGTGTTTCGATTGGACGACCACATGAAACGATTCATGGAATCTGCTCATATCTATGATTTTCGTTTGAAATTCACGCAGGCTGAACTCACCGAGGCGGTTCTGGGTTGCCTCCAACGCAACGAGCTCCGTTCTGCTTATGTTCGTCCCCTGGCTATGTACGGCTACGGCGGTATGGGTTTGCTTCCTCCCGAAGATGCGTCCGCAGATGTGTATATCGCTGCCTTTCCGTGGGGTGCATACCTGGGCGAGGACAGCGTTAAAAACGGTGTGGATGCAGGCGTGTCTACTTGGCGACGACCCGCACCGGGTACATTGCCGACCACTGCAAAGGCGGGCGGTCATTACCTTTCCTCGCGTCTAATTGCTGCTGAAGCGAAGCGGCACGGGTACCGAGAAGGCATCGCACTGGATGTACATGGTTTTGTCAGCGAAGGCCCGGGCGAGAACATCTTCCTCGTGCGCAACGGTGTGATTTATACACCCGACCATAGTCATTCCCTGCTGACCGGTATCACCCGCGACACCGTCATGACACTGGCACGTTCGCTTGGTTTGGAAGTTCGCGAGTCAAGTATTCCTCGGGAATACCTCTATTTAGCCGATGAAATGTTCTTTACCGGTACGGCCGCTGAAGTAGTTCCCATCCGCACGATTGACGGACGTCAAGTGGGAGGTGGTGAAAGCGGACCGATCACCAAGCAGATTCAAGAGGCATTTTTTGGACTGTTCGATGGCACCACTGCGGATCACTGGTCCTGGCTACAGCACGTGGAATCCATGGTGACCTCATGAGCCAAACGCTGTTCGACAAGATCTGGGAACGACACGTGGTTGTGCCAGAAAAAGACGACCACCCCGCCGTGATCTACATCGATCTTCATCTCATCCACGAAGTCACGTCGCCACAGGCATTCACAGCGTTGAAGGAAAACAACCTAACTGTTCGTTGTCCACAAAAGACGTTGGGTACCGCCGATCACTCCATTCCAACCAACCCCACCCGCCAGTTCGCCGATCAACAAGCCGCAGATCAGGTATCCCGCTTGTTGGAGAATTGCAGGGAACACGGTATACGTTGCCTGGATTTGAATGATCCGGCACAGGGCATCGTGCATGTGGTGGGCCCTGAACTTGGTTATACCCAACCGGGCATGACCATCGTTTGTGGCGACAGTCATACCAGCACTCACGGCGCGTTCGGCGCGTTGGCTTTTGGCATTGGTACCAGCGAAGTGACGGGTGTGTTGGCCACCCAGTGCTTGTTGCAACGAAAACCCAAAACCCTTTCGATTACTCTTGAAGGCACGTTAGCACCCTTGGTCACGGCTAAGGATGTGGCACTCCATGTGATTGCAAAGTTAGGCGCAGGTGGCGGCGCAGGTTTTGTGATTGAGTTTCGCGGCGAAGTGGTGCGGGGATTCTCCATGGAATCGCGGATGACCTTATGCAACATGTCGATTGAAGCAGGTGCTCGGGCCGGCATGGTCGCTCCCGACGATGTGACTTTTGCCTACCTCCGCTCAAAGTTAGGCGAAGATTGGCAACCCCAGTCATGGCAGCGAGAGACCAGTGACCCAAAGGCCCGTTTCGATCGGGAAGTGTTCTTGGACGTCTCCGAACTCACGCCCGTCATCACGTACGGAACTTCGCCTGACCAATCCCTTCCGATCCATGCCAATATCCCCAGTGATGCGGCGTCCAGGTGTCTTGATTACATGGGATTTGAATCCGGAGGCTCATTAACCGGAATCAAAGTAGACGTGGTGTTTGTGGGCAGCTGTACCAATGGACGCATTGAGGACCTAAGACTGGCCGCGAAGATTTTGGAAGGAAAGAAGGTAGCAGCTCACACAAGAATGTTGATTGTTCCCGGGTCTGGCGCCGTGAAAAGGGCCGCAGAGGCTGAAGGACTGGACCGTGTGTTCATGGAAGCTGGCGCGGAATGGCGCGAACCGGGTTGTTCCATGTGTATCGCCATGAATGGCGACCAACTTCAGCCAGGTCAACTGGCGGTTAGCACCAGCAACCGCAATTTTGAAGGCCGACAAGGTCCGGGCGGGAGAACCATGTTGGCTAGCCCAGCCACAGCTGCGGCATGCGCCGTGGCCGGAGCCGTGGCCGACCCGCGTTTTCTGGAGGTAACGGCATGAAACCCATCAGAATGTTCCAAGGTATGGCGGCGGCGCTGATGCGTTCCGACGTAGATACGGACCAAATCATCCCCGCCCGTTTCCTCAAAGTCACCACCAAAGATGGACTTGGGAGGCACCTGTTCTCAGACTGGCGTTACCACGCCGACGGATCACCTGACCCAGAATTTGTCCTGAACAAGAATCCGGAAGCCACGGCGTTGGTGGTAGGCGACAATTTCGGTTGCGGGTCCTCCCGTGAACATGCGCCATGGGCCCTACTCGATTACGGTATTCGCGTCCTTATTGGCAGCGGGTTCGCCGATATTTTTCGCAGTAACGCACTGCGAAATGGGTTGGTGGCCATTAACCTTGCCATCGAGGAGCGCGATCGTCTGGCAGCGCTTTGTCCCGACGAAATTTCAGTCAATGTTTTTGACCAATATGTGCGGTTTGGCGACGGCAAAAGCACTACATTTCAATTAGAGCCGTTTGCACGGCATTGTTTGCTGCACGGCATGAACTCCTTGGACTTTCTTATCTCTCATTCCAAGGCAATTGATTTTTACGAGGAGGTTCATTCATGAAAGCGACTATTACCCTTCTGCCCGGTGACGGCATCGGCCCGGAAGTAACCCACGAAGCGAAGCGTGTCTTATTAGCCATTGCCGAGTTCTTCGGACATCAATTCGAGATGCGCGAAGCCTATTTAGGCGGCTGCGCTATGGACTATTGCGGTGAGCCGCTACCCGAGCGCACCGCCCAACTGTGCCTGGAATCAGATGCGGTGTTACTAGGCGCCATCGGCGGTCCCAAATGGGATAACCCCAAAGCCACGGTGCGCCCGGAACAAGGACTCTTAGGACTCAGAAAGTTGTTGGATGTGTATGCCAATCTGAGGCCGGTACGTGCCTTTGAGCCCCTATTTCATGCGTCGCCGTTAAAACCCGAACGCATTCAAGGGGTGGACATTGCTGTAGTTCGTGAACTCACATCCGGCATCTATTTTGGACAGAAAACGAGAACGTCCGATACCGCTACCGATGAATGTATCTACACCAAGGATGAGATCGAACGGATTGCCCGGTTTGCCTTCGAATTGGCGCGCACACGGACAGGACACGTGGTTTCGGTGGATAAAGCCAATGTCCTGGAAACCTCACGTCTGTGGCGCGAAACCGTGACCCAACTGGCCGAGCGTGAGTATCCAACCTTGCACCTGGAACACATGCTGGTGGACGCAGCCGCCATGAAGCTCATTCAACAGCCCAGCTACTTTGATGTGTTGGTCACCGAAAACATGTTTGGCGACATCCTAACCGATGAAGCCTCGGTGATATCCGGATCACTTGGCGTGTTGCCATCCGCATCACTGGGCGAAGGACATCGCGGCTTGTACGAACCGGTACACGGATCAGCACCAGACATCGCAGGCCTCGGCATCGCCAATCCCATCGGCGCCATCCTTAGTGTGGCACTGATGCTGCGCCATTCCTTTGCGCTGGAAACCGAGGCCCAGGCCGTGGAAACGGCGGTGGTGGAAGTGATGCGCGCGGGCATGTTCACACCTGATGTAGCCCTACCAGAACACGGTCAAGTGACCACACGTCAAGTCGGCGAAGCAGTGATTGCGGCGATTACGGCCAACGAGGCCTGGTACTAACAAAAAAGGTGGGACGACCATCGTCCCACCTTCCTTACTAAATCTTTTGGTTACAAACGATCAAGCCGTCTTAGCGATGGCCGCCTTCAATCTCGACAAAGATTCCTCGGGCCATAAGTCCTTGAAGCGGTAGATCCCCTCAAATGAGGGAACATTGTCGGGAAGCGCGACCCAAGGCTGTTTGGTGGACGTGTAGATGTGTACATCGGGCGTGACCGCGGTCGGGTCGTTCAACGTGCCCACCCTCAAAAAGGCGATGGCGGGACCTCCGCCGCCATAGTGGCTCCACAGCGCCACCTGGCAGGTGGGACAGCGATGGATCAATTGGCCCTTCCCACTTTCAGAGGGTGTCTCGACCATATGGGTAGTGCCCTTGCTTAGCTCGATGGCATCGGATTCCACAATGGCGTTGAGCACAAATGCCGAACCTGTTTCCCGTTGACACCAGGTGCAATGACAACAGTGAACGAACATGGGCGGTTGGGTAATCTGATATTGGATTTCTCCGCAGGTGCAATGTCCATTCATGGTCAATCCATGGCACAGGAGCCTGGACCTCGGGGATCACCGCAAGTCCCGCACGCCGACGGCCCGGACCAGTCCGGCATGGATTTGGACGTGGCAAAGCCGGTGGGTTGTTTGGCCAACTCCACCGATCCACAGCTGGGGCATTGAGACTGTTCACCTGAAAAGACCAACGCCTCGAATTGGTGTTGGCATTGTTGGCACTGATACACGTAAATGGGCACGATCACCTCCATCAAGTGAATTATAGGCCCACCCATGCCCGACAGGATAGTGGCCGACAGGTCCCGTAGGGACCGGGTATCGAAGCGCGGCGCTTAAGCGCCGGGTTACGAAGAAAAATTGCACGAGTCCCGAAGGGACGGTGTAATTGTTTCTGAAAATTTGGTCGGCCAAATCTCTAAACGCGAAATAGGGGGCGAACAACACGCGAAGAGGCTAAGGCCTTCAATCCCAGCGGGATTGCGCAACATAGCCAGTGGTTGGCCCGCGGCACGCGGGGCTACCACTGGAATCTGATCCAACACCAATAGAACCCCATCGGGGTTCCGCATTTTTCATGTCCATGAATAAGGAAATGTGACTCATGACCACAAATGATGAGTGCCACATAAACTGAGTTGGCTCAAGGCGAAACCCCTATGGGGTTCACGTCTCTTTTCCCAATTACCAGCTAGATTGAGTTCGTCAATGAGAAAGTAGTCGGCAAGGCAGCCATCTTCGCCCGCAGGGCGATCGGTCTTAGACCAGGGTGACGAGCAACGCGAGGAGCCCTGGGTGCCTTTATTCTGTATAAAAGCCCGTTAGGGCGGCCGTCAGTCAGGCTGCCAAACTTGTGTCAAAGAAACAGGATCCCACATCCATTGAAATCCCCATTTCTTGGCCAAGTCTCTCATTTCTTCGTCGGTCGACTTATGCATGTGATGATGCTTTTGGTTGGCCACGTACCCTTTCAACCTATCCAATTGAGAAATCGAGCATGAGAAACCACCATATCCTGCTTGCCATTTGAAATCAGGTTCTATTCTTTTCATCCAAGACGACGATGCTGCTTTAAGATCACGCACCAAACTGGTTAAAGCGACATCCTGATGCAAGCGAACGACAAGATGAATATGGTCCTGGGTTCCATTAGCTTTAATCACGACAGACTTCCTTTTTCTAACAATACCTCCCATAAATGCTCGTAAGTTATCCTCGATTTCTTCATGAATCCACAAATTTCGCCCATGAGTCGCAAAAACAATATGGACATATCATTGAACAAGACTATGACTCATACGCTATTCACTCAGGTCGCCCTACCGGACTTGGTATCTCAAAACCGACTACCCAGGGTTCCTTCGTCACCCTGGGCTTAGACCGATTGCCCTTACGGGCATATTCTAACTTCACCGAGATTATTGACCTTAATTAATAAAACTCGATTCGGAATATTTGTCGAAACGATTGATTGGGTTTGGATTGAAGACAAAGAAGTGCAAAAAACGGGACTGAAGTTTGAATGCATTCGCTATATGCTGCTATTCATCACGGCACTTATATCGTTGACCGCCTTGTGGACCCGGCGAACGGGCGCAGTAAGCGCGCCCATTAGCCAGACCATGCCTGGTCGAGTCCAAACCTGCCCTCACCTATCTATGCACTCCCCCTATTGGTCTTCTTTAGCCAAGGCCGCAGCTTTCTTGATCATGGCCAGGACCTGATCACGATCGCCGTTGCGGTCGGCACCCAGCCCCTCGCGGGCTAGTTCGGCAATCAGTGACCAGGTCATGTCGCGATCGTCCAACTCGCCTCTCAGTTTCATGGCGAAACAAGCGACCGCTACCGCAAACTTGGTTTCCTGGTCAGCGTACTCGATGAGGCCATGGGTTTCCTTGCCCACAAACTCACGCATTTGGCTGGAATCGCTATCGGGAGCTTTGAATCGGATTTTCATGGTGAACAACTCGTCGTTAAAGGCAGCCTCGCTCAAAGCCTGATCGGTCTGATACTTGAGTGGATCGGTTTCGGCTACCGGGATCACTTCACCGACGGGCACGATTTCGTAGAGGGCGGTGACGCAATGGCCAGCGCCGACTTCACCTGCATCCTTGGTGTCGTCATTGAAGTCCTGATCTTCCAGCATGCGGTTCTCGTAACCGATCAAGCGATAGGCCGAAACTTCCTTGGGGTTGAATTCCACCTGGATCTTGACGTCCTTGGCAATGGTCACCAGCGAACTCATCAGTCGATGGACCAAAACGCGATCGGCCTCGGACTCGCTATCGATGTAGGCATAAAACCCATTACCTTTATCGGCCAGCATTTCCAAGGTTTCATCGTTGTAATCACCCATACCAAACCCCAAAACCGTAAGGAAGACACCGGTTTTGGCCTTGGCTTCGATCAGTTTGAGTAATTCACTTTCACTGGTCATGCCCACGTTGAAGTCGCCGTCTGTGGCCAAGACCACGCGATTGATACCACCCTCGATAAAGGCCGATTGGGCCAAGGCATAGGCCGCTTCGATTCCTTCGCCACCATTGGTGGATCCGCCTGCTTGCAAGCGATCGAGGCAAGCCAGGATATCGGTCTTGGCAGATCCGCGCGTGGGTTGGAGTACCACACCCGAACTACCGGCGTAGACGACCACAGCCACACTGTCTTCAGGCCTCAGTTGTTGGGTCAATTGACGAAGTGCGTAGCGAACCAAGGGTAGTTTTTCCTCGTCGTACATGGAGCCCGACACATCGATCAGGAACACCAGGTTGGTGGCGGGCCTTTGCTCGGGATCCAACTCGAACCCCTTCAGCCCAATGCGTGCCAGCCGGTGACTGGGATGCCAGGGTACAGAGGTCACATCAATGGAGACGCCGAAGGTTTCCGATCGCGCGGGTAAGGGATAGAGATAATCGAAATAATTGACCATCTCTTCAACGCGCACGGCACCTTCGGGCGGTAATTCGTCGTCGTCTAGAAAGCGACGTACGTTACTGAATGAGGCGGTGTCTACATCAATGGAAAAGGTAGACAGCGGATTGCGGGCGGTTTCATAAAACGGACTGGCTTCACGATGGGCATAGGTTTCTGTGTCGCCCTCTTGTTCAACGGTCACAGCAACCACAGGCTCAAGTTCGTCTGAACCAGTTATTCGTTCGCCTTCGAGCAAGTAACCGTTTTCAGGGCCAATTGCACCGTAAACACTTACTTTGGTCCCATCATTTCCAGGCGCCAATGAAATCTGGTCACGTCCTTTGGGGATGTCTCCAGTAGATAAGTTACCGGGAACCGCATTTCGAGGTAAGTAGCCATAATCAAGCGATGTGTTATCCAGAATCGACTCGACAGTTTGAGTCACTTGATCATCAGTCTTGGGCAGCAACGTATGCGTTGAATATTTAAGATCGTCTAACTGAGTGACACGATTAAACGCAGGTTCATCTGTTTCAATTAACGAACCGGCGATGCAGAAGCTGGTATCCCAATTGACAATGATTTCGCCTGTCACCGTCATCTCTTCGTTGATCTCGATGATTTTTTCCTTTTCCTGGGCCAAAGCCTTTCCCATATCTAGGATGGGTGGCGCCAGGGTTTCGCTCTGTCGACGGATGTCGGCTTCATGAGCCAATCGGATTTCTTCGGGCACTTCGTCAAAGGGAATGATGTCAATTTCTGCATGTTCTAGTGCGTCTTGCACACTGAGCGCTTGTTTTTGACCGGACTCATCCAGTGTATAGGCGAAGGCATCCGTCTTCTCGGGTCGCTGTTCTGGGCCAGATGGCCAGAAGATGATGCCTGCAGCCGCTGCCGCTAGTGGAAGCAACAACCACCAGGCTTTGCGGGAACGGGCTTTGGGTGTCGCGTCTCCCTCAAAACTGGACGTGAGTAGTTGCGCCATGGCTTGGATCTCAGTGACTTCAGCCCATCCTTCGGGATGGTCGTTCAGCCAGGCCTCGACTTGGGCCCGATCTGGTTCGTTTAATTCGTCTAATGCGTAGGCAGTGAGTTTGGGATCTCCAATCATGACAACGACTCCTTTCCGAGGCGGACACGCAAGGCCGAAATAGCGGTGTGCAGTAAAAAGCCCACATTTGAGGGCGAAAGGCCCATGACCTCTGCAATTTCCTTGTAACTCATGCCGGCCTGGAACTTCAGCCTCACCACTTCCTGTTGATTGGCGGGAAGCTGGGCCACACAGCTAAGTACATGCTGGCTTAGGTCCTTGCGTTCGATGACGTGATGGGGTGTTTGTTCCGCAATGGGTTCGCTGGCCAAATGCATCATGCGCCGCTCCTTTCGTTGATGGTCGATCACGAGGTTGCGGCACACGCGGTACAGCCAGGGCGTCACACGCCCATTTAGCTGAACGGGATCCTGTTTCATCAGACGCAAGAACGTCTCCTGAACGAAATCCCGGGCTTGGTCCCTGTCCCCAATCAGGCTCTGCGCATAAGACAACAGCTTGGCTTCGTGAGTCGCCAGAATGTCGGCAGACCATCCGGTGTCAGGGATCATGCGTCACCTTCCTCACCCTACCTAACGATGGAGTTGACGATTTATTAGAAAAGATTGTGCCAAGAAACGTTTTTGTCATTCATTTGCCCTTAGGGGCATTTAGATTTAGATTGGAATTAACCATCAGATTAGGGGGACGGTATGTTTGAACGCATTGGCTATGTGCTGTTGTCCATCGTGGCTTTGGCCTGGTTGGCCGCCATGGTGACGGGAATGGTTGTGGCCTTTCCCGTTGGTATCATTGGACTTCTAGGGATCCTGGGTATTGGGTTCCTGTTGATAAAAGTGGTCAAAGATCGAATCAATAACCCGGAGGACGATTACTATGACAAACATGTCGACCAATAGAACCATGCTCATCACCACCCAGGACCAATTCGAGGACTTCGAAATCGAGAAAACCCTGGGCTTGGTGCGCGGAAACACTATTCGAGCACGTCATATTGGCAAAGATATCCTTGCCGGGCTACGCACCTTGGTAGGTGGCGAGATCGTGGAGTACACCAAGATGTTGGCGGAATCGCGGGAACAGGCCATCGATCGCATGATCAGCGAAGCCAAACGGCGCGGTGCTGATGGCATTGTCTGCGTACGGTTCACCACATCAGCCGTCATGCAGGGTGCCGCAGAGCTCCTGGCCTACGGCACCGCCGTCAGATTGCGGCAGAAGACTTAACGCGCCTCCGCAGTGACCAACTTCAACTTCCAGTTCTGCATGGGCGTGCCCGCCAAGTCTAAATGGCTGGCCATGTAGTACAGGCGTCTCGTGGCCTCGCCATCTGGTACGGTGGAAAACCGCTGATGGAGCCACGAAGGTGGAATGGCCTGCGAATAGACGGTTGCCTGCACCCGAACCTTCTTGGGGTTCACCTTTTTACCGAAACGCACTTCATAAACCAAGCTGTCCTGGCCAATGAAATCCGGGCCTTGGTCCATGTAGTCCGGATCATCGCCGGTCCCTTTGGGATCGGTGGCTTCCATGAACTGAAAAATTACCTCCCTATCTTTTTTGAAAAAGGGAGATGCGCGCCACCCGTGCGGCAACAGTCGATTGTCTTTGATGTCGAACACGCGATGCACAAAGCTGGTAGTGAACTCGTGTTGTGCGTTTTGATTCAGTTCCTCATAGATCTGAACCTGGTCCTGTCGTTTGATCACCTGGTGGTGGCGTTGATAACTGTCGGCGTTGGGCAAAAACTCGGTAGGCAATGGCTGGCCATGCTCATCGACGATGACCCCAACACTGTTGGTACGACCCGAACCCCAAACCACCTCGTCACCCTCAAACACGAGGAACTCCACAAAGGCACGGCGAAAAGCGACCCCGCTGGGAAACCGGTGGCCGGTCTTATTGGTCAAGGTGACTTTGGCCTGTAGACCCTCCTTGTTCACTTCTTTAAGTTCGACCGAAAGATCGAGCGTCTCTTGCTGGGCCTGGAGGATCATGTTTTCTATGGCAAGGTCCACCCCGTTGTCTGCCGACGTCATATAGTCATTCTTGTCGACGCCCAGGATTTGTGGGAACTGATCAAACATTTCCAGGAGAAACACATTCAAACCCACGTGTTCGTGACGTTTATACGTGTCACGAAGCGGGATATCGATATCTTCAAGCGGTAATCGATTGTCGGCTTCGGGAAAGTTGGCATCCTGGATGGCCGCGATCTGCGTTGTGACCTGAGGGATATTAATGGAGCCATCCACGGTTTCAAAGTTCCTTGGCATATGGCAGTCCTGGCAACTAGCGAACTTGGAGTTCGGTTGTCCTGGGTTTTGCGCAAAGCTACTGTTCTGCCATTCGAGAAAGGTGGCTTGTTCGATGGAATGCTGGTAGTCCTTGAAAGCTGGGTTTTGTTCGGCTGCGTTGAGGACTGGAAACGCGTCATCCGTGGCGCCAATATTGGGCAGATTGATGGTGTGGCAGGTCCCACACAGTTGAGAATCGGTCACGAATTCATGGAACACCGGCTTCACACCCAGGGTTCGATCCATGGGTACTTGGGCCACATCGTCGTAAGGACCGAAAAACTCGTTGGCAGGTCCGCGTTCGAATCGACCCGTGGAATTATGGAATAAGAAATAAGCGAGTTCTTTGTCGGCGAGCACGTAACCTTCTGGTGGCTGCCAATCTTTCACCTGCGATTCGCTGGGCGGACTAATGTGGTGACAGATGGCGCAGCTGATACCCTCCCGACCCAGTTGCCCGTATTTCAGATAGGGAGAAGGCGGCGGTTGTTGGTCATTGAGCTGCTCTTCCAAGAACATGTAGTCAACCTGGAAGTTGGGATCGAGTTGCGGATTTGAGGCTGCATCAATCGCAAGCTGGCGTTGTCCCATGGCGCCATGACAACTCAGACAGGTGTTGGTGAGTGCGATCTCATTGTCGGCCAAGGTGCCGTGCAATGGCGTTGGGTTCATGGCAGCATCGCGTTTTAGCAGCTCAATCTCCGATTCGAACTGGGAAAAGAAAATGGGATCCCGTCCTGCCAACCCCATGGGTGACCAACGCCATTCTCCGTATTCGGAGAGGTTGTAGCCATCGCCGTATTCAGGTCCAGTCTTAACGAACATGGTGACTCCGTAGGGTTCGCCACCCAACCCACCATGGCAGCCAAAGCAGTTGTCTGAAGTGATGAATTCATCCGCTTGATGAGGATTGGGCAACACCTGATCCTGCCATTGAGAAGGAAACACCTGAACATCTTTTTCAGGTACCGCTTTGATGGATGTAAAGGTCTTCAGGAACTCGGGGTTTGGTTTTGGTAAGGCCTCATCGTTAGCCATCTGCGTTTCTCGAGTCAGCCCTAGGTGGAAAGCATCAACTTCGGTCGACTTGGGTGCCGCTTGCTCGCTGAACGGCCGCAACTGAAGAGGCAGCATGAAATGTGACTGCACCCAAGGGTCATCGGCAATTGTGGAAAGTGGGTATGGCTTGAAATGGTTCGCGTTACGCCATGAGTTGTCCACCTTGAACCTTAGCGGTTCGCCCTCGAAGCCAACCGCATTACGCAGATCGGCAAAGGTGAACTCGCTTTCGGCCGATGCATGGCATCTGAGGCAGGGCGCGCCAAATTCTGAGTTGGGTGGCCCGTTCAGTTGGTCCAACTGTCGCTTGACCGCGGCGGGAATCGATTCCCCTTCTCCTGGCGCCATGGGGTTGGCCCAGAACCAACCATCTTTAGAGGCTTGGCTGTCTCTCACCATCACGGTCCATGCAAACACGAGCTTGGCGAGGAGTTGGTCATAAGCGTTGGGGTCCTGGTATTTCGGATTTCGCGCAAGGTCCTGATAAAGAACGGCAGGTTGCAAGAACATTTCCTTGATGATCATGGCACCGTCTGGAAGAACCCCTTCCCGTCCAGATTCGAGCCACGCCATGACTTCAGGCGAATAGTAGATGCGCACGGCCGGGTGAGTTCCAAAATACTGACTCTCAATGTATGGGCCGGTATCGCGGACCCCCTTGTCGTGGGACCAGCCCTCTTGGGCGTATTGACGTTCCATTAACCAGGTGTAGAGCACCTGCTCATAATTCTGAATCGGTAAGGCACTAGGTAGAGGCAAAGGTGCATCACCCACCAAAAAACAGACACACAACACCGTTCCCAAGAACATGGCACCACCTCTTCGCTCAATTTTTCAGTGAATCTATGTTCTTGTAACACTTACTCAAAAATACTTCAAGTTTTATAAATCTAGCTGATTTATTTTATTTCAAGACTAATCATTTTCGCGTATTTTCGTACAAATTTCGCAGGGCAAAATGACTTTAGTCCTGTTGGAGTAACCAAGTCATCCCGTGCCGAAAGGATTCGGGTACTGCCGAAAAGTGAGTGTCCCCATCCAAAGTCTCGGTTTTCAGGCGAAAAGGAAGTTGTCTTTGATTGGAAATATGAGCCATCCAGGCAACGGCTGGTTCGCGAAAACGAGGTTGGTCGTTGGCTGCGGACGAAACATACAGGTACCCGCGCATGGGATCACCTTCAGGCGTCTCTGTTGCCATGAAAAAGGGTAGGTTTCGGTGCAAGGCGGGGTTGCTGGCAATGTGACCCCAGAACAGGTCACTCCGAAACAGCGCGCAATACAAGACGAACTGACCCCCTAGTGAATTCCCGAAGATGATGCGCTTCTTTGAGTCGCTCGGGAAACGTCGTTCGATGAGCGGGATGAGTTCGCGCTCTAACATGTCCGCGAAATTGGATGCGCCGCCCCAGTTTTCACGCTCGGTCGACGGTGCGGTGTAATCCCGACTGCGCACGTTGCCATCTTCATATCGGTCCGAACCATAGGATAGTCCCACCAGGATGACCGGCGGGATCTCCTCCCCCAGTTGGAGATAGTGGCTGAAACTTGCCAATAAGGGATATGTGATGCCTCCATCTAATAAATAGACGGTGGGATATTTTCGGCCCTTCTCTAGCTGCGGTGGGAGTCGGACGTGAACGAAGTATTTGGTGTCGTTCCAACTATGCTGAAACGTATGCGTGTCGGCTAATCCCTGCATCCCATCTGGAGTCTGGAGCAACAACAAACAAATCCATACCATAAACGCCTCCGTGCCTTTTCTTACGCATGGCTGGTAGACACGATTCAAACGGTCACATCCATGGCACAATAAACCATGTCATTTATCCATCAAGTGGATCACCGGCCATGGCCCAAACCTCGATCTCCATGGTTGTGGCGTCAGGACTGGCAGACCCTGTGTTTTGCACATTGGGTGGTGGATAAAGACATCTTAAGCAAACAGGTACCCAACCCTCTGGAGCTAGACCTGTTTCAAGGCCAAGCATATGTGAGCGTGGTCCCATTTATCATGACCGGCGTACGTCCACGTTGGCTTCCGTCTGTGCCGTGGCTGTCACGTTTCCCGGAACTCAACCTGCGCACGTACGTCAAATGCAAGGATCAGGCAGGCGTTTGGTTTTTGAGTTTGGAGGCGCCGCGCCGTGCAGCCGTGTGGGCAGCCCAACATTGGTTTCATTTGCCTTATTGGCATGCACACATCGATACCATCGCCGTTGAAGACGTTGTTCACTACCAATCCACGCGAGTGGGTTCGCCTGAAATCGGATTCCAGGCCCAATACCAACCCACAGGACTTGTGGACTTTGCGCAACCTGGGACACTGGATCATTGGCTCACGGAACGCTATGCGTTGTTCGCCAACCATCCCACCCGCGGCATGATGATCAGTGAAGTACACCACGCACCGTGGCCCTTACAGCCAGCCACCATTCAGATCCACCAGAACTCATTGGGAGAACCATTTGGACTGGATTTATCGTGCGACCCGCCACATATACATTACTCTCAGAACCTGCCTGTCGTCATGTGGCCACTTACTCCACTTTAGGTGCTAGTTGGTGTTGATATCCTTACTGCGAAACACAAGCCAAGCCCCTACCCATCCAACCAAGGCGAACAAGCTCAATACAGCCAAATCGGAGCCAGGGATCTGATGGTTCCTCAATATCTCCATGGGTTGATAGTAGTGAAGCAAACTAAGCCAAGGGGTGGCCTTAGCTGGACCCCAGAACTGGGAGACAAACGTCCAGAAAAAAGAACTCAGGACCAACGACAAAGTGATGCCAATCGCTTGGCCCCGCCTTGAACAAACACACGCATTGAAGGCGCTTAACCCGCTCACCGCTAGGTACACCGCAAGGTAATTCAGCGTAATCATGAGATTCGCACCGTAGTTGAAGGGCCCACTATCGGGCAAGCTCTGGTGGCCCAACCAGACACCAATCAACCCGCACCCCATCACCACAGCCGCGCTTGTTATGAATGAAACAGATGTCGACACGAACACAACGCGGCGAGAAAGTGGCAGCGTGAGCAGAAAGTCCGCTGTACCGGCTTCCACCTCACCTACGGGTAATCGCGTGCAACAGGTAATGGCATGCACCCAGGCCAAGGCAAGGATCACAGGGTGCACCCAACCGAATGCGCGAAAAATCTCCGGTGATGCGCTGCTGATCTGGGTACCCAGCAACGCCTGCATGACCGTCCGCGCAAACCCCATATTCATCAATTGTTCAATAAACTGATCGCCCATCGATGCAAAAACACGAGCGAGGACAATTTGAAAACCCAAAAAAGCCAGTGCGCATGTGATGGTGACCGTTCGGCATTCGCGCCAGGATTTCTTGAAGATCCCAGAATTCATGGTTCATCCCTGTATCGTGATTGGAATAGGTGCTCCAGATCGGGCGATTCAATCACCAGGTCACTCGCGTCTTGTGACAGAGCCCACGCAGCGACATGCTTTGAATCACCTTGAATCGTGCCCTTCCATTCCAGTCCTTTTTGCGCCCATAGGGCATTCTCAAATGATGTGACTGGCTCACGGGGAAACTGAATACGTACCTGACGGACTGCCTGTTCGCTCAAAGATTTGATGGAGGTGTCCTCGATCAGAGCACCTCGTCGCACCATCACCACCCGATCGCATAGATGTTCCACTTCTTTGAGACTGTGGGAGGAAAATAGAATGGCGCTCCCATTCGATGCTCGGGTCCGCAATTCGGACAAAAGACGTTCCTGCATCACAGGATCCAACCCCGATGTCGGTTCGTCAAAAATAAGCACCCTCGGGTTATGGACAAGCGCCATGATGAGTCCCAGTTTCTGGCGCATGCCTTTGGACATGTTGCGTACACGGACATCGGGATTCAACTCAAAGAGATCCGTCATGCGTCGCCAGGAAGATGCCAACTCACAAGCATGTACACGGTTTAGGAAAGAAAGAGCGTCATTGGCTGTCATCCAGTTCCAAACACGCACCTCACCCGGAAGATACCCTACATCAGACATGATGGACTCACGTTGGTTCCAGGCATTCATACCGAGGACGCGCGACGTACCCGTGGTCGGTTTCATAAGTCCAGCCAGTAGGCGCAACGTGGTGGATTTTCCCGCACCATTGGGTCCGAGGAAGCCGCAAATCTGCCCTTCGCCCACCGAGAAACTCACGTTCTCGATGCCTACCCTTGTGCCATAGAACTTCGTTAATTGCTCACATACAATGGCATCCATCGGCCCATCATACGCTAAATGAGGTATTTGAGGACCCGCTATGTGGACACCTGGCCGAGGCTTTCCCTATACTTTGCCCATGCAGACGTAACCGTGCAAACGGCGCAATCCTCTCCAGCAAGGAAACGGTTCGTGAAAAAACCCAATCTCGGTGCCATGGTGGCACAGGACCCTCATTTGGCTCAGCATTCTGAGGGGCTGGTGCGTCGTTGGTTGCATTACGAACAGATGAGGGAGAAATTGGTGCCATCTGGGCATCTACGAGATGCGTCTGCTTGGCACAAACATGTGGGATTTCAGAACGGTACCCATAATGGGGTTGATGGCGTCTGGTTTCGGGAATGGGCGCCTGCGGCCCAGGCGATGCACTTAATTGGCGATTTCAACGACTGGGACCGCAATAAGCACCCATTGGTCAAAGGAAAACAGGGTATTTGGTCTATCTTTCTGCCACAAGGTGTGATGCAGCACGGAGATCGTGTGAAGGTGCAGGTAACCACCGATCTGGCGAACAGGGATCGGATTCCATCCACCATACGCCGAGTTATTCAGGATACACAGACCATGGATTTCGCGGGCGTTTATTGGGACCCACCGCCCTATCAATGGCAATCAGACCGACCCGCACGCCCCAACAGCCTGCGAATCTACGAAGTGCATGTGGGTATGTCGTCTGAGCGCAAAGGCATTGCCACCTTTCCAGAATTTTCTCGAGATGTTTTGTTCAGGGTCAAAAGACTGGGCTACAACGCGATTCAATTGATGGCCTGCATGCAACATCCTTATTACGGTAGTTTTGGTTATCAGGTCAGCAATTTTTTCGCGGTCTCACACATGTTCGGCACACCAGAGGAGTTAAAGGGATTGGTGGACCAGGCTCACAGTATGGGAATTTCTGTGCTCATGGATCTGGTCCATTCCCACGCAGTGAGCAACACCCATGAAGGGTTGAACCTGTTTGACGGGTCACCTGATCAATACTTTCATTCGGGCTCAAGGGGTGATCATCCGGCTTGGGATTCCAAATGTTTCGATTATGGCAAACCTGAGGTGCTCAAGTTCCTTTTGAGTAATGTCCGTTTTTGGCTGGAAGAGTTCCGCTTGGATGGGTTCCGCTTTGACGGTGTCACCAGCATGATTTATCGGGATCATGGCTTAAATCGTCAATTCACTCATTATGGCGACTACTTCGATGTGTCAAACACAGACGAGGATGCGGTAGTCTACCTGCAACTTGCCAATGAATTGATCCACGAACTGGTTCCCGGCGCCATGTGCATCGCTGAAGAGGTTTCGGGTCTGCCTGGTTTGGCGCGGCCCATTGAAGAAGGCGGATTGGGATTTGATTACCGCTTGATGATGGGTGTTCCCGATCATTGGATCAAGCTCCTCAAGGATCAGCGGGATGAGGATTGGCAAATGGGTGAACTGGTTGGGACACTGACCAATCGCCGAAGGAACGAAGCCCACGTTGCCTATTGCGAATCCCATGATCAGGCGCTGGTGGGTGACAAGACCATCGCTTTTCGTCTGATGGACGCTCAGATGTACGTGGACATGGAGATTGGCCGGCCCAACCCGGTGATCGATCGCGGGATAGCCCTACATAAGATGATTCGTTTGATCACCTTCGCCATGGCTGGCGAGGCATGGTTGAACTTCATGGGCAACGAGTTCGGGCATCCCGATTGGGTGGACTTCCCAAGAGAAGGCAATCAGTACAGCTATCACCATGCCCGGCGCCAGTGGTCGCTAGTCGATAGTCCATTCTTGAGGTACGGTCAGCTCAACGCCTTTGATCAAGCGATGCAGCACCTAGATGACCGCTTTGGCATCCTCAGTGAACCCAATCTCGAGATTTTGGGGGTTCACGAGAACCGCAAACTGATTGTGTTTAGGCGTGGCACTTTGATCTTTCTGTTCAATTTCCATGTATGGCAATCTCAGGCCAAAATGCCAGTCCAGGTCCCACAGGCATGTGCTTACAGCGTCGTCCTCAATTCGGACGATCAGCGCTTTGGCGGCATGCAACGCGTTCATACGCAGATGACCTATTCGCACCAAAAGGATCAGTCCGTGCATGTCTATTTGCCAGCGCGTACTTGCCAGGTGCTGGCTCCTGTTCAATCGACTTGATACGGTCTCACGCGAAGGCGCGAAGGAGATGGCGATGCCGTTTTGAGTCATAAGCTCGGCAACCAACGAAACCCATTTCCACCATCAATTGAAACTCATAGTCCAATGCTCTTCTTGGCCCCTCCTTTTCAGAATTTGGTGGCTTCGTAGATCCCAGACGCTTGAATTGGCTCACGCGAAGGCGCGAAGTCGCGAAGAAGAATATGGGCACCCACACCATGCGGCGCGACTTGGTTACGTCACACAGCGTTCCATTTCTGCTTCCTCGAAACAAGTTCCAAAAGACTCGGCGATCGAAACCTTTGGGTCCTATGAATTTCTGTATTTTTTTCAATGTCGCTGTCTCGCTTTGCGGCAGCGTAGTGGTTGCGTGAAGATCACTCTTTTTGACTTCGCGTGGTTTGAATTTCTTCGCGTCTTCGCGCCTTCGCGTGAGGCCCTCTGCGCGGCTTCGCGGCTTCGCGTGAGGCTATCTTCGTGCCTTCGTGTGAGGCTTTCTTTGTATCGTTGATTCTTGCTCTTCGCGGCTTCAGTTGATGCCTTCTTAGAGGCATCGTGTGAGACGGATCTTCAAGTTGGTCTGGCCGCCGGTCTGTGTTAGATTTCAACATTCAAAAATCATGATCGATCAGTGTTTGAGGGGGATTGCATGGAAGTTTGTCACAATCACGGCGACCGAGCCGCGAACTACGTATGTGAATGGTGCCACCAGTTGTTTTGTCAGGATTGCGTGGTGGCCAAGAAGATCGGTATGGTCGAGGCGGTGGTCTGCCAATGTGGTGGGGGATGTAGACCAATAGCACCCAGCGTTCCAGGTAAACAGTCGTCGAACAACCCCTACGCAGCGCCGCAACAAGCGGGAAGCGTCACGGCTGCCCGCCGTGACTACCGCAGTGACCGGGCCGTCAATGCACATGACATCAGTTATGTAAGCGCTCTGGCTTACCCCTTCTCGTTGAATGGCGTGCTGTTGATGGGCATCGGTTCCATACTCTATACCGTCATCATGTTCATGGCCGCATTCGCCTTTATGTACGGCGGAATCGCTGCTTTTTTGGTCACAGGATTCACCTGCGCTTATTTACAGAAGATTGTGCGCTCGTCCACCGATGGCGAGGTGGATATGCCCGATTGGCCCGAGTTCACGGATATGTTTTCCGACATCATCGCCCCGGGCATCCAGTTCATGCTGGGAATGGCTTTTTGCTTTGCGCCAGCGATTCTGTACGGCATTTTTGTGCAACCAGGCATTTTAATGGTTCTTTTGGCACTAGCGGGGTTGATCTACCTACCCATTGGCTTGCTGTACGTCACCTTGAATGACAGTGTATTTGCCATCCTCAACGTACACATTCTGATTCCCAGTATCGGTCGCATTGTTGGCCATTACTTGGGGGTTTGGCTGGCCTTGTCGGCCTTGTATGTGATTGGAATCATCGCCGCATTGATCTTGGGATTGATCCCAATTTTGGGTCTTTTTATCGCCAATCTCTTTGCATTCTATTTATCCATCGTGCAGTTCCGGTTAATCGGCCTGATGTACTTCAAGAACGAAGAACAACTCGACTGGTTCTAGGATACGAGACAGAAACAATGTCCAAGGGAAATGACTCACGCGAAGGCGCGAAGACGCAAAGAGATATTGAAGAAGTGGCTTCTATTGTCATCGACACGGCACTGCGCCTGCATCGTGAACTCGGTCCGGGACTGCTTGAGTCCGTTTACGAGGCGATTCTAGCCAGAATGCTTGAAAAAGCCGGGCTCAAAGTGGAACGTCAACTTCCTGTTCCTATCCATTTTCAAGGCATTACAGTCGACGAGGGATTTCGGCTTGATTTGCTGGTTAATGCCCAGTTAGTGGTGGAACTAAAGTCAGTTGAAAGCATCCATCCGGTTCATCCAAAACAACTTCTGACTTATCTTCGACTCTTGGACTTACCCCTTGGTCTTTTGATCAATTTTGGTGCTCCATTCCTAAAAGACGGTTTGCAACGAGTCGTCAACCATCATACAGACATCGCGTCCTCGCGCCTTCGCATGCACCAGGACAAGGTTAGCAAAAGCACCAAGTCCCACTCGTGATACAATTTTTATGTGTGGGGGGCGACTTGGTTTCGACGGGAAGCCAAGAACCATGAACCACGTGCCGAGCTGCAAACCTCGTAAAAAGATGCACCTTAAACATAAACGCAGATAACAATCTCGCACTAGCAGCCTAAATACAGGCTGCCGATTACCAAGAGTCGCCTATAGCTCTGAAGTGATCGTCATACTCTTGTAGGCTGGTCTCGTGAACATGACTCAGGGAACACGAGATAAGATTTACTGAGTGGGGTTTCAAGCGTTTTCGCCCTGATTAGCCGCTTGTGACCGACACTTTAATCAGGGAAACGCACGTAAACGTTGATGGGGAAGATTCTCGGACCCGGGTTCAATTCCCGGCGCCTCCACCATTTAGAAAAGACAAACCCGTCTCTCTGGGGTCATTCTCCGGGGTGACGGGTTTTCTTTTTCCCCTTGTTTCTAAAGGGTTTGCGCCCGTTTCACATCATTCCAAAGCACCTCTCCACACCATCGATTCTCCCCATCTTCCAGCCTTTCTTTCTCTGTTTGCCCCCTGATTCTCTGTTTTCTCC
>JAGQSC010000014.1 GCA_020439745.1 Acidobacteriota bacterium
GTTGGAATCGAGTATAAAAACACACCGGTCACAGTAAGTTCTAAAGAGACGTTCCGCAGAAACCAGGGGCCGTTGAATTAAGGAGAAAGTTGAATGTTTTATAGTTGGTGTAATCAGGGATTGAGTCGCTTGGGCACGATTGGTTTGATTCTGTTGGCCCTTTCGGGTTGTACTCCGCAGCCTGGAGCAAATAGTGCGGGAGCTACCAATCAAGTTAGCCAAGCACCCGATAAACATGAGCATTCTCATGAGCATGAAGAAGAACTGGGAGTACATGGTGGGCACATGTTGCACTTGGAGCCACATGGATTTCATGCTGAATGGACCCATGATGATGACAGCCACACAATCACAGTCTATGCAGACGAAATTGCTGACCAGGTCAAGGAAATCCGCTTTGACGTTCAAATCGAAGGTGCTGAAAAGGAGTCATTCGCTTTGAATAGCGCAGAGTCTGGGGCGTGGTCAATATCCAGTGAGGCGCTAACGACACATCTCAACATGGGAGAGGCGGCTAAGGTCGAATTAGTCATCGTGGACGGTACGGGTGAAAACACAGTGCACATTGAGCACGAGGAGCACGAGCATCACCACTAGTAGTTAGGTTTTTGTTCGCGCATTCCAAAAGATTAGGTTCTTCGGTTGAAGAGGGATATGGCCATGCTTCTAAGATGCTTCTTTGTCTCACTTGCAATTCTCGTTCTAAGTGGACCAGCCTGGAGTCTGGCGGCGAAACCGGATGTTGAACGGCCGAACTTCGTGGTTCTTTTTGCGGATGACTTGGGTTACGCCGACTTGCATTGTTTTGGCGGTGAGAAGATGGTCACGCCCAACTTGGATGCGCTTGCAAGACGCGGAATGCGATTGACGAGTTTTTATGTGTCCCAGGCTGTTTGCAGCGCTTCACGATGTTCTCTCATGACCGGCTGTTACAACGTTCGCTTGAGTATTTTAGGGGCACTTGGTCCGAGTTCGCCGCAGTGCCTTAATCCGGATGAGATGACAATCGCAGAAGTACTTAAGCCTCAGGGGTACGCGACGGCCATTTATGGCAAGTGGCACTTGGGTTGTCGCGATTATGGGCTGCCCACTCATCATGGTTTCGATGAATATTTTGGACTACCCTACTCGAACGATATGTGGCCCTATCATCCGACCAACCGCTCATTCCCTCCCCTACCCTTGTTCGAGAATGAGCAAATCGTGAACGACAATGTGACGGCCGACGACCAGCAGTACTTGACTCGTTGGTATACCGAACACGCCACAGATTTTATTCGCCGCAATCAAGAGCAGCCTTTCTTTGTGTATCTGCCCTACAGCATGCCTCACGTACCTATTTATGCATCGGAAAAGTTCAAGGATAAGTCGGGGAAGGGATTGTTTGTCGATGTGATTGCCGAAATTGATTGGAGTGTCGGAGAGATTGTCAAAACGCTCAATGAGTTGGGGTTGGACTCCAAAACCATGGTTCTGTTTACTTCAGACAATGGGCCATGGCTTTCTTATGGAAACCATGCTGGGTCGGCTCTGCCACTGCGCGA
>JAGQSC010000015.1 GCA_020439745.1 Acidobacteriota bacterium
CAGCCGCGCGGTGGCATGTGGAAATATGGAAAGACGCTATCGCGTTTCCCACATTCCCACAAGCTCGACGGCTACGACTAGGACAAATAAGAATTCTCCTGTCTAGTCTTTATGGGGAGCGCTAGGCAGACAAATAGGTTGTCAACTGAAAACTAAACGTAAAACATGTAGCTTCTGAGTTACAAACCCATTGACTTTTCGGCTCGTTCTGCTTTGCTTTAGGTTACTTATCCTTGACACATCAATCACCTGAAGCGTGGTAAACGTGGCCAAGAAAGTCATCCAGATGGATGAGACTCCATTGGTACGGGAGGAATGATTCTCATGAAGCGGTTGAAAAAACCATTCGCTGCAATACTCTTGTTCTTGGGCGGTTACACACTTGCTCAAGACCTGGAAATCTCCGGAACCGTCACCAGCAAGGCAGATAGTTTGCCATTGCCAGGTGTCAACGTTTCGGTCAAGAACACTACAATCTCAACCTTTACAAACGCGGCTGGAGCTTACAGTTTAAAAGTTTCCGGCTTCGATTCAGTTACCCTTGAATTCAGTTTCATGGGATTCTCGCCAGCTACTGAGCAGGTGTCCGCCAGCACGGACAGCCTAAACGTCTCGCTCGCTGAATCACCCATGTCTGTATCAGAAGAAATGGTTGTGACCGGTTTTGCTACTTCTGTCAAACGCCGTAACCTCGCCAATTCCGTGGCCACGGTAAACGCAGAAAAACTGGATCGGGCACCGGCCCCCACTTTGGACAGCGCACTGAGCGGCAAATTCGCCGGCGTGCTTGTCAGCCAAAATACGGGCGCACCGGGTGGTGGTATCTCGCTGACATTACGCGGTGTATCCACGATCAACGGTGCCTCACAACCCCTATACGTCATTGACGGAGTCATCGTAAGCAATGTGGAAGTCCAATCGGGTGTCAACGCGGTAACCGCTGCAGCTGCAGCAGGTAGCCGAAGACCCCAAGACCAACCCACCAACAGAATCGCCGATCTGGCGCCTGGCGACATTGAAAACATCGAAATTTTGAAGGGCCCAAGTGCCGCGGCGCTGTATGGCGCAAAAGCATCAAACGGTGTGGTGATCATCACCACCAAAAAAGGCAAAGCAGGAGCCGCCCAGTACACTGTGAGTCAGTCTTACGGTCAACGCAGTATTATCAAGAAACTGGGTGTCCGAGAGTTTACGGCACAAACTGCATTGGAGACGTACGGTGACGTAGGTCTCGAAATCTTCAATCAAGGGCAGTTCGTAGATTACGAAGAAGAGATCTATGGTAACGAAGGCGATATTTTCGAAACGCGGTTCAGTGGTTCTGGTGGAAACGAAAAGACCCGCTACTACATGTCAGGCAACGCGTTAAGCGACGAGGGAATCGTCAAGAGAACCGGATATGAAAAGTACGGAATTCGCCTCAACGTGGATCACCATTTCAACGATCGCTTCTCAGCGGAAATCAGCAGCAGCTTTACCAAATCGGTGTCAGATCGCGGATTGACCGGCAACGACAACACAGGAACCACCTTCGGGGTGTCCCTGTCGTCTACGCCCAGTTTCATTGATCTCAGACCGGTCAACGGCGTTTATCCCATTAACCCGTTCGCCCAATCCAACGCGGTGCAAACGCGCGACCTGATGCGCAACCGTGAAACAGTAGACCGTTCGGTCATTGCGGGTAAATTGGATTGGAACGTTTTTGAAACAGCTCGCCAAACATTAGATTTCAATATCACCGCTGGCGTGGATTACTTCTCCATGGAACACGATGCGCGTTTTCCTCGAGCATTACAGTTCGAACAAGTGAGTGATCAGCCCGGAACTGCGATTCTCGGTGAAACCGAGAACGAAACATCCAACCTATACCTCAACCTGACTCATTCACTGTTTACAGGTGGGGGTATCTCATTCCGCACCACGGGTGGTTTGCAATACGAACGAACCGACCTCAACAACGTGGTGATTGTGGGCAAAAACCTGATCGAAGGCCAGTTCAACCTGGACAACGCGTCGGCGATTACGGTCACACAAAACCGCAACATCCAAAAAGACAACGGATACTTTATCCAAGAAGAGATCAACTTCAATGACAAGGTCTTCTTCACGATGGGTGTGCGAGGAGACTCTTCAAGTGCCAACGGAGATACTGACAAGGTATACACCTACCCCAAGACATCGATCTCTGTTCGCTTGTCGGAGTACGGATTCTGGGAAGGCATCAAGAGCACCATTAGCGAATTCAAGCTGCGTGGCGCTTGGGGCCAGACAGGCAACTTGCCTCCCCCATTTGCGAAGTACACCTCTTTTGACAGCGTCAACATCGCGGGCCTCGGCGGTCTACTGCCGAACACGCTGCGCGGTAACCCGGATATTGAACCTGAAACATCGGAAGAATTGGAACTCGGATTCGATGCGACGCTGTGGGACGGCCGAGGTAGTTTGGAATTCACCTATTTCGAGCAGGACATCACGGATCTAATTCTGTTCCGCAACGTACCACCCTCCACCGGATTCACCCAGGAAGTCATCAATGGCGGCGAGATGAAGACCGATGGTATGGAATTGGCGCTCAATCTGAATCCTATCCGCAAAGACAACTTCAACTGGACCACCGGTTTGAACTATTACACCTATGATTCGGAAATCACGAAGTTGCCCGTGCCTTCATTCACGACGGGAGGATTTGCTGATTTTCTCGGTCGCTACCTCATCCGCGAAGGTGTGTCGCCCACAACGATCATCGGAGCCGACCAACTGCCGGCAGGGCCTGAGCGCGATGCCATCGAGGCACGTGGCCAAGTTCCTTATCAACCACTAGGCAACGAAACACCTGACTTCCAACTGGCATGGGACAACACCTTCTCGTTTGGCAATTTCAGTGCCTCATGGCTACTGGACTGGAAAGAAGGTGGCGATGTCATCAACCTCACGGTGCTGTTGACTGACTTGGGAGGCACAACCGCCGACTACGATGCAGCCCAAGAACGTTTGGCCGGTCTAGGCGATACCACACGTCCGTTCGTTGAGGACGGAAGTTATGTCCGTCTGCGAGATATCAGATTGCAATACGACCTCGGTAAGGCCGTGTTGAACGACATCGTGTATGGCAAGCTGAGCCATCTTCGTTTCTCACTAACAGGCCGCAACCTGAAGACATGGACAGACTACAGCTCATATGACCCAGAGGTAAGTAACTTCGGCAGCGTGGCCATTGGCCGCAGCGTCGAGGTGACACCCTTCCCGTCATCTAAGTCGGTCTACTTTGAAATTTCGGTCGGAATGTAAGGAGGCATGACATGAACAAAACCATTCTGAAACTATTGAGCGCATTTGCGTTGTCTCTGGTTCTCGTCACGTGTTCTTCATCTGATCTGGACATCGACGATCCCAATAGCGCTTCCGAAACCAGCGCCACTGTCGCGTTTCTAGCCACAGGCATTGAGGCTGGCGCGCGTTTGGACCACGCCATCTACCTGAGGGCAGTCGCTGTAATGGGCCGAGATGCCTATTACTTTGAACCTTCGGACCCTCGTTACACTGGTGAGCTGATTCGCGGACCTATTGACGCCAACGGATTCCTACTGACTCGACCTTGGGCTGCGCGTTATCGTGTTGTCCGAAACTGCTTGACTATGATCGATCGAGCAAACGAGCTCACTTCGGGGGCCGATGGTAACTCCGCCGCTGGCTTTGCGCGTACGTACATGGCATATCAGCTCATATTGAACCTGAACTATACCGACACCAATGGCATATTGGTCGATATCGACAACGGCACCATCGTCAGTAAAGGCGAAGCCTTGTCCGCCATCGCATCCATGTTAGATACCGGATACAATGAACTTCAGAACGGTGGATCATCGTTCCCGTTCCGACTATCACCGGGCCTTTCTGGATTCGACACGCCTGCGACATTCGCTCAGTTCAACCGAGCGCTCAAGGCACGGGTATCTGCGTATCAATCCAACTGGCAAGGCGTACTTGACGCCTTGGGTGGATCGTTCATTGACGCTAGCGGTGATATGAACACGGGTGTTTATCACGTCTACTCCACGGGCAGCGGTGACCAACTCAATCCCATATTCGAGAATCCCAGTGCGGATTTTGTCAAATTGATGGGACACCCCAGCTTTGAAACAGATGCTGAAGCAGGTGATGCACGTTTCTCGAACAACGTGTTCAAGCGCGCGACGGTCACTACCTTCGATGGTCTGTCCAGTGATCTGGGTGTGATCAAAGCGTCCGGCTCCACAGCACCGTTCCCCATTATCCGCAACGAGGAATTGGTGTTACTCCGTGCTGAAGCCAATATTCAACTCAACAATTTGGGATCTGCAGAAGCCGATCTCAATGCCGTAAGAAGTAACGCCGGTCTTGGACCCGTTTCGCTTTCTAGCACGGATCAAGCCATTAACCAGCTGTTACACGAACGGCGCTATTCGCTGTGGCTGGAAGGCCACCGCTGGGCAGATATGCGCCGTTACAATCGTTTGGACCAACTGCCCATTGATCGCGATGGCGATACGGTCGTTGACAAAATGCCCATCCCAACCGACGAAATCTGAGCGACGCTCACTCACAAGAAGGGGGCTCCGGCCCCCTTTTTTCTTAGGGTACGGCACCCGAATCGGGGTCCACGATCAAGCTACTTACATCGACGAATTCAAAATCAGACCCTAACAGCACATCCAACTCATGCAAATCATCGTTGTCCCAACGCGGGTCCGGAATTCCAGAGATGTACCACGCACTGCCATTATCGGCGAGCATCATGCCGTACAACTTCAATGCCGTCAAAATCGCCTGATTCTCCGCAGAAAAACCGGAAATATCATAGTCGCTTTTCAACCTGGCTCGAACACCCATGGGTGGCAGGTTGGGATTAGTGTTTGACGACGCGTAGTGTCTAGCTGGCCACACGTAAGCCCGTTGTGTTTGCGGTGCCGTAAAACGCAGTGCGTGTCGAATGGCGCCTGCATCAACCTCATCATATCGCACCAGGCCTGGAAATATGGGAAGGCCCGCCGCATCCGCCGAAGTCCAGGTATCTGGGCGTAATTGATTGCTATTCAAGTCAAAAATCGCGCCGGAATCAGCATCCCAACTGGCGCCCATGTTTATGGGGAAAGCGCGATACACCTCGTAAAGCACACAGTTATCGCGATCAATGACCAGCACATGGCGATCTCCAGTCCCCAAGGGGCCACCTTCAATGGGCGCATCTGGAGGAATGGGATAAGGGCCGGGATCGCTTTCGTCCCAATAGAAAAACGAGATCGGAACAAGCGGTTGTGTCCCGGGTACATCTACATAGGGAATACCAATTGGTGCACCCTGCCATTCACCCGATCCGAAGTCCATATGAAAACCGCTACTGGCCCCAATACTGGCAATATATTGGGCGGACATGGGATGTAGGGGTAACTGGTCAATTCGCGTATTCCAGATGTTATTGGATGGAAACACCGGACAACCTGCGACGTTTGGGCCACAGAGATAGCCAATGTTATCCAGGATCAGCAGCAGATCCAATACGTCTATGGATAGGCTATCGTTGAGATCAAAACCGACCTGGTATTGCGGGGTTCCTTCAGCCGCGGGCCAAACTGCTATGGCCTCTTGCAAGTCGTCGACATCCAAACTACCGTTGGCGTTAAGGTCGGCGCGGCACAGGTCTTGTCCCATGCCTACGACTGGAAAGACCAAGCAAATCAAATATCTCATGACCATCCCTCTAATTGTGTTCTAGGGACAATCTAACCTTCCCAAAGGCCATATACCAGTGATAGGGATCGCAGAAATTGAGATTAGTGCGTCCTAACAAGAAAGCCGAACCACTACCGGAGGATTTGTCGTGGATTACTCACCGTTGATAGGCATACGACAGCTTGAGGAACCAGCTTCGTTCCTGTGTCTGCCAGTCCTGTTGTTCATCCAAGCCGTGTGCATCTCCGTATCCCACAAACATCACCGATTGCCAATTCAGTTTGTAGGCCCAAAGTAGGGATCCTGTCCAGGCGCCAGACCGATCTGAAACATTAAATGTGTAGAGGTCAGGGTTTCTCTTAGAACCAGTATATTGGCCTATGAATCGCAAGAACATCTTAGCGGTGAAATTGTAATTCGTGCGAAGTCGCGCCACGGACGCCGAGAACAATCGTTCACGACCTTGCCCTGTATCCACATCCAGCCATCGCCGTGCAGCCGTGAGGTCCAGATTGAGATGGTCCGTGGGTTGAAACGTAGCGTTTACATCCACCGACACCGCCCGTCCGGGACGCCCATTTGCATAATCGATTTCGTCGCCGATATTGCCATTCAGGTTAAGAAATCCCACCACGCGCCCCGGATTAGCCTGTGCGGTAAAAAAGAACTTGTCGCGGTCAAATAGATCCTCACCCAACCGGACGGTGTCACGCGCATAGCGGAAACGGAAGAAACTGTTTTTCTTGCCGCTCATTCCAGCACCGTAACTAAACAGTCGATAGAGCACGGCATGGTCTTCATCCGTGGTGTATTCACTGAAGAAAAAGGACCGCAATCGGTATAGAAAGCGATCCTGATATCGCCAGGTCCTCCCTACCTCGAAGTAGTGCTTGGAATACCCCACTTGAGGGATGAACCCATTTTCTGCGCGAAATTCAGGTCCCACGTGTTCACCCTGAATAAAGGTGTCCCATACGGCATTGCTGTGTTGGTACCATAACTGACCAGCCCAATCATTCAGCGCTCGTCCGTCCCATGTGTGATGTAGGTCAGGCGCTATGGGCGTCTCGCTTTGACTATATAGAACTTGGCCGACCACGCGATCTGATTGACTGGGACGCCAGTCAAAATCTGGACCGATGACGCGATTGAATCCGCCACCTTCCAGTTCACGGTCCGAGGCCAGAAAACTCACAAACCCTTTACCCACGTCCCTTCTCAAGCGGGTTAGCCAAACTTGCGACCTGAAGTCCTGGTCCACGAGGCTTGAGCCTTGGTCCCCAGGAATCACGACCGATCCACCACCATCATCGAGGGCCCCTAACACGGTATAGGATGTCTTGCCCAACTTCCCGGTGGCCCTAGCACCCACATTTGGGTCTGTGATTGTGCGTGTATGGACGGCCCTTAAGGGCGTCGAAAACAGGTCTGCACCCTCCAAAAAAAAGGGGCGTTTTTCCGCAAAAAATAGAGCAAACCGTTCGTTGGTCGTAATTTGTGCCGTATCTGACTCAATTTGAGAAAAATCAGGATTGACTGCCAAGTCGAGAGCCAGAGCCGGTGTCGGCGTCCACTTGAGATCCAGTCCAGGTTCTCCATCCGCATCTTCTGTCTCCAGGTCACCTTGTCCATTAAGTGACTGGCTTTGGCTGCCAAAAGCATAGGGAGCTACAACCAAATGTCCACCTTGGGGTAGATCCCGCAAGCCATTGATGGGCACGACATTGCAAATGAAACAACTCTTATCTCTTGGAAGTCGGTTGGAGAACATTTGGTAGCGAAACTCACGCGGATAATTGCGATACAACATAAACCGCCAAGTCTGGTCACCCCCTCCGTTGTAGCGCAACGAAGAGAAAGGAATCCTTAGTTCAGCGTTCCAACCTTGATCCGTTATTTGTGCTTTCACATCCCAAAAGAAGTCGGGTGAAGAGTCCTCCCCGGAAGAGTCTCCGCTGATGGCATCGTATTGCACGCCCCGTGGATTGGTCAGGAACATTTGAGAGACACGCCCTTCGTCGGCCGTGTCGAGAAATATGCCGGCATAATCGGTATAGCTCGGAACCTGATCCCGATCCGCAACGGGTGCCACGATGCGTTCAGGATTCGGGTCGTGCATGATCAATCCCACATAAAAGTAGCGATCGTCATAGGTAATATACCCAATGTTTTTGACCTTGGGTGGAACGTTGTCGCCTGGATTCGTCTCATACCATTCGCTGATCACCAGAGCGTCGGCCCACTCGTCAGCATTGACAATCCCGTCCATTTGAATCGGTTCTTTTGTTGGGCTCACCTCCAAGGCGACCGGAGACGGTCCAGAAAACAGCCAGATTCCGATAGACAAGAACCACAACATGACACCCTCGTGAATGCTTTGTTCAAGTCAACGGTGCCATGTCCAAAATAGTTTTCTTCAAAACCCAACCGAACCACAATAGAAAACCTAAGTAGTTCAAAACAAGAACCCTACGAGATTTTCCCCAGGACGTATTTTACAACATTTTGCAATGCATGACGTAGAGTGTGTCGTTTTGCCAGTTATAGTCCTTTGACGAATTCGGGTAGCTTGCCATCCTTCGACACACTTCGCGGTTCAGCTGCGCTAATGGGATGGGTAGAAATTGCCATGGCGACAGACTGGGCCACAGCAGCTGATTCATCAGGCAATGCATCATATTCATGATGAGATTCTTGCTGCACATGAAGCGTTTGTGTTGGGAAGGCAAACGACACCCCTAACTCGTGTCCAATGCGCAGAATATCCACCAACAAGCGATGTTTTTCGGCCAGCTCCTTGTTCCAGTCAGGTACCTGCCAAAACACATACAGCAAAATCTCCAGCGAACTCGAACCCAGACCATTCAAATAGACGTGAAAGTAGTCTTTTCGCGTCCACCGATGGGCCAGGATCAATTGGCGAACCGCCTCACAAAAAGCTTCGATGCGATCTGGAGGTGTGTCATAGGTGATGCCTATCTTGGTTGTGAAACGGCGGTAGCGGCGTCGCCCATAGTTGTCAATTTCTCGGTTTGTGAGGTTGGAGTTGGGCACCGTGATGACCGAATCGTAGAACGTACGTACGCGCGTGGACCGGAATCCGACCTCCTCAACCGAACCTTCCACATCGCCGGTGCAAATCCAGTCGCCGATTTGAAAAGGGCGATCCATGAGCACTGTCATGGAGCCAAATACATTGGCAAGCGTATCTTTGGCAGCCAAGGCAACAGCTAGACCGCCAATCCCAAGCCCTGTAAGCAGGGCCGTCAAATCACTACCCATGGACTGAGCTACAAAGAGAATACCGACCAAGGTCACCAACACCTTTGCGGTTTTGTGTATGAGCGGCACCAGCAAATCGTCAAAGCGATTTTCTGTTCGTTTAGCCACCTGTAAAAAGTAGGAAGCAACCACGTTAATCACATTCAAGGCAGCCCAAACGATGCCGATTGCCATCGACACGAAGGAAACGCGAACCAGTAAGACCATCCACTCACTGGAAGGCCGCATCAGATGGATGCCCAAATAGAACACAGCGGCATAGCTAACAATACGGAAAGGCATGCGTAACGAACGTTCATCACCATCGCTGAGGGCAGCCTGATTGCGGGAATACCATGCCAACACAAGTGCACGCACCATCGCATTAACGACACGCTCCACAATTACAGCCAACAAGACAATAAGAACCAACAGGATCCATTGACCGTTGTTCATCAAGAACATGCGTTCCCCAAGCCAAGGATGACGTTTCACCAGTTGTGTTTCCCACGTCTCAAGAGCTACCACCCCCTCTACCACATCTCTGGCAAGCAAATGTGCTCGGTATACCTCGATACCTGCCACAGTTTCGGGCGTAAAACGCCAGGCTCCATCCTCACAAGGTCCGATCGCAATCGTACCCAAATGGGTCTTGCCTTGGTACACAAAGCGTTCTTTAGAAAAGACCCATGTCCCTTGTGCATCGTCGGGTATGTCCTCATAAACCACATAGGCTATTCGATCGATGCACATCGAAAGGTCCGCTGCAGCTGCTTTCCCAACTGTTGATTGAAGGAGGGGATCCACCTGAGAGAGGTCCAGGCAATCGACCGCCTGGGCCAAGGCACCATGATCGTCTTGCTTCACAGACAGCATGGCCGTCAGAAAGGTCTGCATGGTCGCTCTGGGGCTCCCCAACTCCGGGGGTACCTGATGCTCGGGTATGTCAGCTTCTTGTGCCCAAGCAACCAACGTAAACAAAGCTAACGCAAACCACTTCATCATTACCTCCTGACCAGGCGCATTGTAGCAAGGTCGCGTCTGATGACAAAAAGCCCCAACTCACACGAGGCGAGTTGGGGCTTTGCCCTTACATAAGTTGTGGTTGGTTACTTCGTCGGGAAGTAAACCAAAGTGTCCAAATTGATTTCAAATCCGAAGCGGTAAGGCATGTCCTCGACATAAGCAATGTCAATGTTCTTATTGCCGCCAAATGGATCGATAATGGTGGGTTGGCCTTGAAGACCGGTGAACAGGTAGGTCAACGCTTGCGTCTGACCTTGAACAATTGTAGGCGCCGTAGGATCGAGCAGGAACCCATGGCCACCTTCATTAAATTGGTAGTGACCAGATCCAATGTGTGGTGCACTCACTTGTTCTTGTCCCGGATAAACCCAAGAAGCATTCACTTGTGGCACGTGCATAGCACGCACAAGATCAAAGGTGGCTGAATTGGGAACAACCTGGTCATTGAACATCTCTTGAACGAGCGCATTGGAACCTACGCCACCGGCCAATCCGCCGTTGGTGAGGTATGGTACGTAGTTCATGGGATCGGCGTCATCCATTACTGTTTGGAATACCAGGAAGAACAAGGCATAGTCGGGAGTTCCGGGCAACACGCCCGCTGCTGCCAATCCTGCATTCACGGCTTGGCTGATGGTGGGTGAGTTGGGAACCAGTGAACCCACACGACCTCCGGGTACGTTAAGCGCACCCAAAGCCACATTGGGTTCCAGTGTCACGAATGCAGATCCCAACAAAGCGCCTAGTGACTGGCCGATATACGTCATGCCTATCGGTGCAATTTCCGGAATGCTGTCGCCATTGAAGTCTGCGGCACCGCTGCTGATCATGCGGGCCAACATGAACTGGTCTGAAAGTGTCTGTCGCGCATTATCACGGGCCATACGTGGATTAGCCACGTTCAGGAAGAATGTTCCAGAGGGGTCTTGGATTCCGTCGGGTCCAAATTCGCCCGTACTGTTGTTGATGAAGTCACCTGCACGATCACCGTGCAAAACCACATCAATACCAATCATCGCAATACCGTTGGCACAAGCGCCATTGGCAATCGCCAGCATGTCCTCTTTCGTCCGTGTGAGCCCATGTTGGAAGATCACCGCGGGCACAGGTCCCGATGCGCCTGCTGGAAGCGCCGCCCAGAAGGTAATATCATTGCGACCTGCCGGTGTTAACGCTTCGCCTTCACCATTAAAGGGACCTGCCAATGGGTGGTTGATGTAGTTGGGCGCATTAAAAGAGCCGTAGTATAGAGCGCCAATGCCGGCATGTGGCACCGCACCCAATCCTAGACTTTGGAAGAACGCATCCACAGCGGCTGGCGACGGCAGCGCGGTCAGAATCGTAGGCGTGGGTGTTTCGCTTTGTGCGCGTGCTCGCAAAACTTGAGCCGTTGAGGCCAAAGGTTGCGTGGTAAATGCAAAGGCAAAGGGAATATCCAATCGGCCTTGTTGCGTGATTGCTTCCGCGGCACCCCAAATATTTTGGTAGGCCGCGCGAAGCGGTTCAAGTGCCGCCGCAGTTGCATCATCAAGAGCGCCACGGGTTGAATGTCCACTTCCATCCACGAACGGGGTCGTGCCTTTCAACAGGATCGTCAATATTTCAGATTCAACCGGTCGATGTGACGGGAGGCCTAAGACGCCTTTCGTCACGACCACCACATGAGTGGTTCCCGCTGCCAAGGGTACCAACGGCAAGATCCCGACCGTTGAATTTCCTGTCTCGGGATTGGTGGTCACTTGATAGGCACAAGGTGCCGGTTGAAAGGTGGTGGTGTTGACCACAGGCATGGTTGCTGCACTGACTGAAGCGGGATCCACTTCACCTACGAAAGGAATCACCATAGGCGCCAGTGTTGAAAACCCATACAGGCTATTCAGCGAATCGTAGGGCTCCCCAGTAAGAGGAATGGCAACCTGACCCGTGAACGGATTGCGCAAAATATCGTTGGGTATCGCGATATCCGCTGGGTTCCCCGTGCTCACGTCAAACTTAACAAACGTATATTGGACCGGCTCTGGTGGCGTGGGCACCGTATTCTCGTTCTTTTCAAGATCCGAGCAGGCCACGCTGAGCAACAAAATCACAGCGCTCAAAGGAGCAAATAATCGTCTAATCACAACACCCTCCACTGATGATGGTGACTCCTCCATGAAGCGTTGAAACCGCGCTTCCTGTTGAGTTTTCAAATACTTGTGTCTCGTAACTAACTATAGCGCAAATATGCACGTGCAACAACAAAAGGGACCCATCCAAACTGTTCTTAATATTCCCCTTAAGGACAAAATGAACGGCCACTCATGATGGCACACCGACATAGGATGGTCAAATGCGCTCTATTTGAGATGCCGGGACCCAACCATTGTAGCCATTGGCCAGTCGAATCCGAAGCCAACTATCTGCCTCACTCATAATTTGACAACGGATTCCCTCATGTATCGTAAAGCTCACCGATTCCTTGCGGGATGGCCCTGCCATCACTTGGACTTCAGCGGCTAAGACGACAGCATACTCAGATTGCGATAGATGTCGGTGCTGTATCAAAGACATACCTGTTCCCAAGATAGCAATGATACCCGCAACCACTAGCACGTAACCCAAAAGCCTTGTCTTGTCTCGAAGCACGACAAGTCCCAGCGAGGCAACCCCCGCGATCAACCAGGTGAGCAGGGCCAAGTAGAAAGGTACTTTGGGGTTCAGCCAACTCATGATGTGATCGACGCCCCGCAAAAACGCGTCGTTCTCTTCATCGATTTGGGGGTCTGTTCTCAATTGGTTCGCCACTTGAATATTGTGCTGCAGATCGTCGTCGTAGGGCATGTATCGTTCGGCCCGATAGTAGTGCAACAGGGCTCGACCCAAACTGCCATCACGAAGATAGGCATTCCCCAAATTGAAATGGAGCGCGCCTGTTTCTGTGCCTGAATCCAGCAAAGCATGGTAGTGAGTGATGGCGTCTGGGTAACGACCTTCGCGATAGGCGTCGTTTCCGTCCTGCCACGCGTCTCCGCTAAAACACAACAAAAGACAGACGAGTTGAATCACGGCCAGGCCTCCTCAACCGCACCAATCGCCTCCGATGCTTTCATCAGGAGTTGCTCACGTGAACTGGAACTGCTTGGTGTGAATCGAGCGAGATCACATTCCTCGATCACCTTTTCAACCTCATGACTCAAGCGATCGTCCAGGTTCATACGGCCAAATTGCTCGCGCACTAATTCCATGGAGACGCCTGTTGCCGAACGCTCCCATTTGTCGCCGAAATACTGTAGAACTGCAGACGAAAGTTCTGTGTGAAAGACGTCCCCTTCCACTTTGCCGGCCCTTGACTTCAACTGAGAAAGTTTGCGCTTAAACTGCTTGAAGGCATATTTGGGTCGCTGCCCATGCTTTTGTGTAAGCCACCGATTGCGGATCCCCATGACCAACAACAGCAATATGTCTAATGCGCCGAACAATCCGGCTACCTTTAATAGAACCATTGGGTTTGGCAAGGCATTACGCGCAACCTGTTTTCCTTGTTCCAACTTGATGAACCGCATGTTTTCATCACTGATTTCTATGCGAGCTTGAGTCTGGGGACCTCCCACCAAAACGTTTTTGTCGCCCGGTAACACCTTAATGGTGAATGGACCTGCCTCAGTCCGCTCGTAGCTCCCTGTCTCCGGATTCAGAAAACTAAAGCTCAACACAGGAATTTCGTAATCGCCAACGGCTTTCGGAACCAGCGCGTGCGTCCACACTTTGCCGGTCACCAATCCTTGTCGTATTTCGGTCTGCGGAGAGCCTCCCGCAAAGAATTCGAGGTTGGGGTCCAAGCCTTGCAGTGGGAATTCAGCGATCGCAGAGAAGTTACCCTTACCCGTGAGAGACAGTTTCACCGAAATCGACTCACCCACCTTGACTTGATCACGGTCCACTTCTGCTGTTAGTTTGAATTTGCCAACCACCCCGTCGAAGTCGTCGGGGGCACCATCTGGATGCGGTACGATCTCAAGTTCAACTGGTTCCGTCTCGCGAAAGATCCTTTGGTCACGGCTGAAAAAGCCACCCGTGGTCACCACCAACGTGAATTTGACCGGTGGAATTTGAACGGTACCTGGTTTATTGGCATAAAGAACTCGGGCATCCACGGGGTACACGTCAAACACCTTGCCATCCAGACGCTCTTGCGATGCTTCTAGCCCTTGCCTGTCGAGCTCTTCCATCCAGAAACCATCAAATGTGGGAAGGTCCATACTGGATCGGTCGGAGCGAACATAGACTCCGTGCGTGTAGAGGTTGGTCACAAACGGAATCGCTTCGCCGACAAAATACCGTCTTTTCTTTATGTCCACCTTCACCAAAACCTCAGGTTGCGAGGTTTGTCGTCGTCCCGTGAAGACATCATCAAATGGGTCGGTTTGACCAAATGGGTCGTTTGAGCGCGGATTCACCGCGGTGTTGGGTGGTCCAACCTTGACAGTTACGGGTTCACTGCGAAATTCCTTTCTCCCCAAAATGGCCCTCTGGGCAGGAAATACCAGGTCACCCTGTCGTTTTGGCCGGAATTGGTAGGATACCGTTTGGACATAGGTCATGCGACCATTGACCAGGCTCATCGACGTTTGATTACTCGTTGCATTGCGGATGAATTCAAATCCATCGCCACCGCTGATTCCATCTGGCCATTCCAAAGTCTCTCCAGTGCCAGGGTTTTCGACCACCACAGACATCACCAAGATCTCGTTCTCGGCCAATGCGCGTGGCTTCACGACGAATTTGACTTGGGCAAAGGAAAACCCGGCAATCCACAAGAGCAATGCGTTTCTCACCAGTCTTTGGCCCTCCGCTTGACCGAACCCATCTTGCGCTTTTGAAATTCCTTTTGTTGCTGGCTTTCCTGGTCTTGCAGAGCCTGCAGAATCTGTTCTTTCATCTCGTCATTATAGGTGTCTTGTTGTTCTTGCTGCTGAGAAGAATCACCCTGTTGATTGTCCTGGGGCTGTTGATCGGAAGATTGGTCCTGCTGATCCTGTGGTTCATCAGAAGGGTCATTGGGTTGATCCTGGGACTGTTCCTGCTGTGAATCGTCTTGGCCTTGATCCGACTGATCGTCTTGTTGGTTGTCCCCTTGTTGGGACTGTTCCTGATTTTGTGGATCATCTTGTTGCTGATCTTGGTTATCCTGTTGCTGTTGCTCCTGTTGCTGTTGCTGTTGCTCCTGCTCCTGCTGCTGCAGTTGGCGTAGCGCAAGTTCCAAATTTCGTTTCGCATCCAGGTCATGGGGACTCTCGCGCAGATAATCAACGTACTGTTTGATGGCTTCAGCGGGCTGTTGTCCCTGTAGATTTAAGTAGCCCATATTGAACTGAGATCGTCGCTTGGCTTCGGGATGTTCCGACTTCAAGGCCCGCTCGTAAAATTGCTTGGCCTTTTCGCCATCACCCATCGCAAGGTAGGTATTTGCGATATTGTAAGCGAGCGCACCGTTGGTTGTATCCTGACCATAAAGATCCAAATACTGTTTCAAAGCCTCTTCGTAGTTACCTTGTTCAAACGTCTTGTTGGCGTCTTTATTGATCAGAGGCAAATTGTCGCGAAGGAAATCTTGCCCGATGATGCTCAAAGAAAGCCAAAAAACAGTGAACACCCTCATATCCTGACTCCTTGGGTACGTCGCAATTTTCGAAAACTACGGTCCGAAAGGCTGAACGCTAAGACCAGACATACAAACGCGCCGAGCAATGGTATTTGAAACCGTTCTTCCTTTTGGTGATGTAGCCTTGAGCTGAACTCAGTTTGCTCCATAGCTGACAATTGTTTATAGATTTCCACCAACTCGGTACCTGCTTGGGACACCCGGTAGTATTGGCCATTGCCCTCTTCCGCTATGGACTGTAGCGTGGCTTCATCCAGCTTGGTAATTACGAGATTACCTGCCTGATCAAGTTTGAATACCTCCTCTTGGCCTTTCTTGTCCAACGGGATGCGTTCCCCGGAGGTACTTGGGTTGCCGATACCTACCGTGTACACCTGAATGCCTGCGTCCACCGCTTCTCGAACTGCTGGAAGTGGGTCTTGTTCGTGATGTTCGCCATCGGTAAATAGCACCAACACCCGGTATGAGCTCGATTTCGAACGCTCAAACGTCTTGATACCTTCCGCAATCGCCGAATTGAGATTCGTTCCCGAATCCTCGATCACACCCGGCTCCAATCCACTTAGGAAGAGACGGATTGCTCGATAGTCGACGGTCAAGGGGCAGTAATTGTAGGCACTGCCCGCAAAAGCGATCAGTCCCACACGGTCTCCCTTTAGCAGCTCAAGGAACTTCTCAACCTCTTGTCGCGCTTTCGAGATTCGGTCCGGCGACACGTCACGGGCACGCATGCTTTCAGACACATCAATTGCCACAAGGATATCGATGCCCCTGTGGGTAATTGCCTCCAGCTTGGTGCCCCATTGTGGCCGCGCGGCTGCAGCTACTAAGGCTGCAATACCCAGGCACAACAACACCATGGCTACTAATCTCCGTTCAAACCCTGCACCCATCACCAGGCCCGGTTTGTCGGAAGCTATCATGGAGGTGAGCAGTGCCCGTCGTTTGGTTTCGGATCGAATGAACACAATCGGCAGGAGCAGAACCAAAATCAACGCATAAAGGATTTCCGGATTGGCGAACGTCATTAGGGCACCCTCCGACAAAGCAGGTGTCGTATGGCGATTTCAAACAGAATCAATCCGCATCCCGGCCAAAGAAACCACGGAAACCACTCATCCCAACTCTGGTAGTTCTTAACCACCACTTCACTCTTCTCCAATTCGTCGATTAAGTCGTAAACCTGCTGGAGATCTTCCAATGAGTTTGACCTAAAGTATTTGCCGCCAGTTGTATCCGCAATTGTCCTCAGGAGATCCTCATTCACATCAGTCCGGCCAACGCTTCCGAATCCAATCGTGTGCACGCGGATCGACTCGTCTTTAGCAATCTCTGCGGCCGTTACAGGTGCCACGTTTCCGGCGGTATTGTCCCCATCGGTCAATAAGATAATGACCTTGGATCGGGCATCCGATTTCCAAAGTCGAGACACACCGGTCGCGATGGCGTTTCCAATTGCAGTTCGTCTCATATCCTGAGGAAAGAGATTCAAATCTATTTCGTCCAGCGCCAGATTAACCAGGTCATAGTCGGTAGTCAGTGGGCAGCGGGTCAGACTCTGCGTGGCAAACGCAATCAATCCAATGCGATCTGATGAGCGACCCTGAATAAACTTTGCCATTTCCTTCTTGGCAGCCAGAAGACGAGACACTTCCCTATTCCCATCGACCATGTCGCGCTCACCCATGGTGGCCGAAACGTCGAGCACCATCATGATATCCACACCAAAAGTCTCTACTTCCTCAATGGCCTGTCCCGTTTGAGGTCTGGTTAAGGCCAGCACCAGGAGTATTAGGCCGGGATAACGCAGCCAATGGGTGTGTGGCGAAACAACCGTCCGCCAAGTTCGTGGCAACTCCTGAAGTAGGTGCCCGCCACTGAACAGAAGTGACGACCTTCCGCGACGACTTCCATACACATGCCAGGCCAAGAGAGCAAAAGGAAACACCAATAGAAGGAGATAAACAGGATTAGCCAACCGCCACACTGGTAACCTCCTTTTCTTGCGGTTTCAACTGATCGAGTAATTGGTGTGCCCAATTGACCACTTCGTTGTGTTCACCTTCCTCAGGGTCGTATTTGGCATATTTGACGCGATCACACAGATCATGAAATTGGTCATTCAATTGGCGAAAAGCAGACTCAAAACCATGAAATTCAAACCAGTCCGCTAATTCAAACGTCGTCATTTCTTCGGCAGGTATTCCGTTCAGCCGGGCGTAATACCGCCGAATGATTTGGTTGATCTCCACATAAAACGCTTTCACTTTTCCTTCCTTAAGAAGGGAACCTGTCGTTAAGGCTTGCAACCTAGCCAGTGCCTCATCGTAGGGAGGATCAAGCGGTTTTTCGGGTGTAATGGCCTGTTTTCTGCGTTTTCGGATCGCGTAGCCTACAAAAAACGCCAGAACACAAGCAAACAGGCCTATCCCCACTAACCAGGGCCAAAGTGCGCTCACAGGCAATTCAACCTGACCTCTGGGAGGCGCCGCGGTTTGGTCATCCTCCTGCAGCATTGCTTGTATATCAATGGTCAGCTCAGGGGTCCTAAATACCCGCGTATCTGTTCCATTTAATGTGCCGCGAAATTCTATGGGCGGAACCTTAAACTCGCCCATCTCGTACCATGCCAGATTCGCTTTGAGCGTCAACACGTTAAGCCCAGTATCTTGGTCTTTTCGTACCGGCTCCCAGTGCTGATCAAGCACTGTGGCTTTTTCCAGTTGCTTCGGAACCTCTTGAAGCTCAAACGCCCAGCTATTGTCGAAATGAATGTCGACGGTCAACGTCACCGGGTCACCCAGCCAAGCGTTTCGAGTTTCCAGCTCGGCCGTGACCACGGGGTCCGTCCCGATCTGCGCAAGACACAGCAACACGGACCAAATCATCGCCGCAACTCTCTTGTTTTAAAAAACTTGACTAGCTCCTGCTCATAGGGCTCACCACAGGCAATGGGAATGTAATCAACCTTTGATCTTTTGAAGCTGTGCTCAAGTTCTGCCCTTTTCCCCAAAGCGGCCAGCCGATAGGCGTCTCGCACTCTTCGGCTGGAGAAATCCACGATGACCTCTTCTCCAGTTTCACCGTCTTCCAATTGAAAGAGGCCTGACGAGGGAGGTTCCAGTTCGCGCGGATCATAGAGGGGAATTGCAATCAGGTCATGTTTACTTTGAACATTCTGCATGGTGCGTAGGTAGTTATCGTCCATGAAATCTGAAATTGCAAAGACTACGGATTTGCGTTTCATGATCTTTGAAAAATATTTGAATGCATCGCCGATCCTGGTTTTCACGCCCTTCGGCTCAAATGCAAGGATTTCGCGAATGAGTCGCAAAACGTGGTTTTTACCCTTCTTGGGTGCAATGTAGAGCTCAACATGGTCTGTGAAAATGAGGCAGCCCACTTTGTCCTGATTCCGAATGGCCGAAAACGCAAACATTGCGGTCAGTTCAGCGGCAACATCCCGTTTGGACCGCATCCCTGAACCGTATTCGGTAGAGCCTGACATGTCTACAAGCATCATCACGGTGAGTTCTCGCTCTTCGACGAACTTCTTGATGAAAGGCTCTCCCATTCTCGCAGTCACATTCCAGTCGATGCTGCGGATATCATCGCCAGCCTGATAGGCGCGCACTTCCGAAAATTCCATGCCTTGGCCCTTGAAGGCCGAATGGTATTTACCGGCTAGGTTTTCGTCCACAATGCGCCGCGTCTTGATTTCGATGCGACGGATCTGGCGAATCAGGTCTCGGGTGAGCATGAAATCAGGGTACCTCTATATGATCAAAGAGATTTTGGATGATTTCATCGGACGATATGTTTTCAGCTTCTGCCTCAAAGGTAAGACTGAGTCGGTGCCTTAGCACATCGAAACCAATCGCTTTGATGTCCTCAGGAATCACAAAGCCCCGACCGCGTAAGAACGCGTGTGCTTTTGCGGCGGTGATCAAGGCCAGGGTCGCACGCGGTGATGCTCCGTATTCGATAAGATCACCTAGATTCTCCAGGCCATGTTCTGCCGGTTCGCGAGTCGCGAACACCAACTCAATAATGTAGTTGCGAATGCGTTCATCCACATAAATTTCGTGAACCACATCGCGTGCTCTAAAGATATCTTCCGCATTGGCAACGGTTTTGGGGGCAATCCTGTTGCCATCGGTCATGCGATCCATAATGTTTCGTTCTTCTGCTTTGCTGGGATATTTCACGTTCAATTTCAGCATGAACCGGTCCACCTGAGCTTCGGGCAACCGATAGGTCCCTTCCTGTTCTATGGGGTTCTGCGTGGCCAATACTAAAAAGGGATTTGGCAACTTATAGGTTTGATCCCCTATGGTGACCTGTTTCTCCTGCATCGATTCCAACAATGCGGACTGAACCTTAGCGGGGGCGCGGTTGATCTCGTCGGTCAGAATCAAATTGGCAAAGACTGGACCGCGTTTGGGTTCAAATGACCCTTCCTTTTGGTTGTAGATCATGGTACCCAGAATATCCGCAGGCAGGAGGTCCGGTGTGAATTGGATGCGTTTGAATTCCATATCCAGACTGGAAGCCAGTGTGTTTACAGCCAAAGTCTTGGCAAGTCCTGGCACACCTTCCATTAGGATATGGCCTTCCGTCAACAATCCGATCATCATCCGGTCAAGCATGTACCGTTGGCCCACGATGACCTTGCGTACTTCCATCAAAACCAGATCCACAAATTGGCAATTTGCCTGAACTTTTTCAGTAATTGCCTTAATAGACTCCTCCATCATGTATGCCTCCAGGTGGTTCCAACTCGTCGCAGCGGTGAAGCAATTCTGATACCAATACCAAATCACCCATTATCAGGAGTTCCCAGGCGCCGCGTCTTCCGTGCTGTGCCAAAATGACGTGGACTCGCGAATCATATGCCCAATTCAGCAAGTAGTTGGGCGCGAGCAGCAAAGGGCTTAGAATCGTTGCATGTTTATGCTGCTGTTGTTCTTGGTATCGGGAGAATCGCCAAAATGGGCCACACCGGCCGACGAACAGCACATTTGGGTGATTGCACAAGATGATGGCCAATTACCCCATCTTTCACTGTGGTCCTCCAAATCGTCACACGCAGTTGCGGCACCACCACAAACGTTGGTAGCCGTCGACGGACTAGATTTGTTTGTCATCCACCAATCACACATAACTCGCCTGAGATGGGTCAAGAACAGTTGGCAACAACAAGACACCTGGACATTTCAAAAACCACACCCCATTCGGGTTCCTTTCTGGTTACTCGCCCAAACATGGACGTTCGAAGGCCTACGGTATTGGGCTTGGTCTTGCCACGAAACAGACCAAAACCACCTCATCATCGCCTGGGCGAAAGGTGACCAGGTCACGGATAGGGTGTTTCCCCTGCCGAAGCCCTACATCAGACCATCGTCTTATCAACGCACACAGTTCACGACGCCCATATTGGAAAAGCGCGGCCATTTCATATGGTGGATTGATGGCAAAACCGCCCAAGCTTTTGACCTCTCACACCACAAACTGCACACTTTTGACATGCCTCAACTAAAAGGTACCTATAGCTACTTTCCGCTTTGGAACGGTAAGTCTGTTGATTGGTTGTGTTCTGGTGGACCTGCTGGTTCATTTGGCGAATTGGGCTTTCAGCTTGGTACTACGGGGACAAAAACATCTGGAATCACGATTCGCATTCTGGTCGACCCCCTCAGTCAAGGTACACGCGTGGCGGTAGTCACAACCGAAGCGAGCGTGTCTAGCCAGTTGATATCTGCACTTTCGGATTCGCGAAAAATCCAGGTGCATCTCATGCGTTTGCAACAGGGGGAATGGCAAATCGTCAGCACGACCAAAATGAGGTTCGACACCGACGAACGAACGCCTTTTCAGGAAACCTCGATGGACATGTTTGCTGATTTCAATCAAGATGGCTTCGCTGATTTGGTATTCAATGACGGATCCCGCAACATGCGAGTTTGGATGTCCAACGTGGTCGGTGGCCTGTCACAGAACTCGGCGGATTTGGGTCCAGCTGCCGATATTCTGGTTTCAAGCAGCCCCTATGCTATCCGATTTGACTATCGCGACACATGGACATGGTCCAAGGTGACACCATGATTGCGATGTTGGGATTCTTATGGCTCGGAGAAGTTGTGGCGGTCCAGGTGGGCCAGGAAGCACGTCTGATTGACCTGACAACCCTGAAAGTTCAATCCCATGCTGGTCAGCTGATTACGAGAACCTCGGAAGGTATGCTGGTGCAATCGGATCAAGCCATGACCTGGATTGCGCCTGATGGCGAGACCAAGGTATTTCAATCAATAGGCGAAACACCGATTAGTTTGGCTTTGCAACAGGTCTCGAGCCCATTGGCCGTCACACCGCAGGCCGTCTATCTAGCAGACGGTCAAGAATGGCGGCGAATAGACCACCCTATGTGGATCGACTTCCACAAACCCACAACGATTGCGGGCGGTGCAACGGGCTTGACGGCCATCGGGTATCACTTGATCCAAACCGGCCCTAACTCCTGGGTGTCGTATGAACCCAAGACGGGACATGTACGATGGATTCAAGGGACGCAAATCAGCCATGAAAAACTCGATCGCAAACTGCGATTGACCCAATGCGGCGATCGTGTTGTTTGGCTAGGTAGACCGAGCGAGTCACGTGTCGGCTTAGCCGACGCGAACAATCCAATGCGTATCGTCCAATCAATCGCCATCACCGACCTTTCCGAATACAGTTTTTGTGTCGTGAATCAAGATCGATTGTGGCTGGGCACTTTTTCAGACGCAGTGAGGACATTATTGAAAAACTGGGAAAATAGCAGGATGACCCTCACCCTGTGGGCGATCGATGTAGTTGAAGGTCGCGTGATTTATCACACCAAGACGGATGTTCCTTTGAGCATTGAAGTTGGGGCATCGCCAAGCGGCTCGCCTCGTCTGAATCCAAAATTGGATTTCACCTTGCTCCCTGTATTCAACAGTCGCGATTTGGCCGTTGAATTGCCGCATGAGGTCAGGTGGGTTTCCACCAGCCACACCACCCAAACACAAGCCCGAACGGGCGACGAAATAGCTTACCGCCTGATGAATGGCGTGATTCAAGGGATCAATACTCATGGCAAAATCGTGAGTGCTCCATGAGATGGTTCGAACGCGAGGTAGAGATTCGCTATGCCGACACAGATCAGATGGGAATTGTCCATCATGCGGTTTATGCCTGTTATACAGAGCTGGGACGCACCGATCTCTGTGCCAAGTTAGGGATGCCTTACGCAGAATTGGAAAATCAGGGTACTTTTCTTATGGTTGCAGCGATGACATCCCGATTCGTTCATCCTGCTCGATATGGTCAATGTCTGCTCGTGCGCACAGCCATCCAACGCCTGAGCAGGAGACTGCTCGAATTCAGTTACGAGATCAGCGTGAGAGAGACCGGGCAACTTGTCTTTACAGGAACCACCACGCATGTCTTCACAACAGGAGTGGGAAAACCGCGCAGTGCCGATGATTTACTGTTCCAAAAACTCAGCCATGGAACTTGAACGAATCGTCATTCCTTGCGTAAGACCAACACATCTCTTAAAGGACCCGGCACATGTTCACACTCATTCTTGTTCTGTTCTATTCCACACCAGATTCACAGCCGATCCGAAATGCATTCGAGTCCCATGTCCGTTTCCTCAGCAGCGACGAGCTTGAGGGGCGTGAAACTAGTTTTCACGGGCAAAAAATTGCCGCTCGTTACTTGGAAACGCAATTCAAATTGAATGGTGCTTTGCCTGCTTTTGCAGAAGGTTACATTCAGTCCTATCCGGTTTGGGTTCACGGTTTGGACGAAGAGGAAACGGTCTTAATCGCAGATAAGGGCCGCACGCGCCTCACATTGGATGAAGACTTTATGCTTTACGCTCGATTCACGGCGGAAGGCCAATTTGAAGGGCCTATCGCCTACGTGGGCCAGCACACCGAATACAGCCTAGGTGTCAATGGTCGTTGGGCCATGATCGTGGATTCAGGTTCGAACGATGGACCTACCATCCGCGACCGCGTCCTTAAGCTTCGCGATCAGGGTGCTTTAGGCGCCATGATTGTCCCGTTGACCGAAGGACAATCCTTTTCCGCTGGATCTCCTGCGTTCCGCCAGATGAGCCTGTCCCCAAACCCCTTCGATGTGCGGTTCACCTTTCCCACCGTGCGACTCACGCTGCAGGCTTGCGAACAACTTATAGGCAATCAGGCGGCAAAACATGCTGGACAACCGTTTTATGTGCGGGGTGTGCGGGCGCGCCTCCAAGTAAAAAAGCGATCCTTTGAGAAGACTGGCGACAATGTGGCAGCACTTATCCGAGGAAGTGACCTTCAAGAGGAGACCATCATCGTCAGCGCCCATTACGATCATTTGGGCATGATGGGTAGGCATATCTTCAATGGTGCCGACGATAATGCCAGCGGTACAGCGACACTGTTGGTTCTAGCTGACCAATTGGCACGTTCCGCGCCAAGACGCAATCTCATCTTGCTCGCCGTATCGGGCGAAGAGGTCGGCTTGTTGGGGAGTTCGTACTTTCTTGAACATCCGCCAGTTGCACTTGAAAAGATCGTCGCCAACATCAATATCGACATGATTGGTCGCAACGATGGCAACACCATTGGCGTGATTCCAGCCTTTGAAGACGTTTCAACGTTAACCTTGCGGACCCGAGAATTAGCTTCGCAATTGGGCATCCACCTGCAGCAGGACCTAGACCGATTTCATCGGCGTAGTGATCATTACAATTTTGTCAAATCTGGCATTCCTGCCGTCTTCTTTTTCTCCGACCTACACGATGACTATCACGGGGAAGATGACCACTGGGACCGCATCAATTTTGATAAATTGGCTCGAGTTTACACTTTGATTGAGGCGTTGGTTGTAGATTCACTCAACCGTGACGAGCCACCCCATTTTGTCAACGAAAAGGATACGGTCAATCCTTAATCCGTGTTTGGTGTTCACAGTGGTTTGTGGTATGCTTTCGCGCTCGTGAGCTGCAGCTGGTCTGTCTAAGGAGAAAAACCCATGCCCATGATTTACGTCTTTCATATTGTCATTTGCATCTTTCTGGTGCTGACGATCCTGTTTCAGGATGGCAAAGCGGGCGGTTTTGCAGGTCCAGCGGACAACGCAGCTGCCAAAGCTGTGTTCGGGGCGAAGGGTGCTGGCGATTTTCTGACAAAGGTCACAACCTACCTAGCCATCTTTTTTATGGTCACATCACTGACATTGGCACTCGTTGATTCAGATAAGTCACAAAGTGTCGGTGACGATTTTGTTCCGGAAACGCAGGAACAAACGACCACAATCGATGATGGCATCGAAGGTCTGCCTACTAATCGAGGCGAAGTAGCTCCCAAAACCGGCGACGTGACCATCAAGGACGAAGACGGCAACACGAAAACCGTGCCTTTGGGCGAAGCCATTCAAGGATTCGAAATCGTACCCGACGATGAAGTGCCCGAGGAAATCAAGGAAGCGCACCGCCTTGACCGTGAACGTGTTGAAGCTCTGAAGAAACAGGCCGAACAGGCTACAACTGAAGAATCAGACAAAGATGGCGACCAGTAGGTGCGCTTGATTTGTAGCGATGTCACGCGTAAAATACGCGCGTAACACAAAATGCCCAAGTGGTGAAATTGGTAGACACACTATCTTGAGGGGGTAGCGCCTGTACGGGCATCCCGGTTCGAGTCCGGGCTTGGGCACCACGATTTGACGAAGACACGGTTTGTGTCCTATTTTGCGACACATGTTGTTGTTTACTTGTATTCTCTGCCAATGGGCACCGGAACCCGTTCGTGTGGTGCCGCTGGTTGGTATTAACTCACCATCCGGACTCATCGTTGAAAGCGATCAGGGCTTTTTTGCCGTCGACCAATTGGACCCTATTCCAGGTGTTGCGAAGGCCGACTTGGCCAGTAACCCGATCAGAAGCACCTTGGTATTCGCCATGAGCGACTACTACGTGCGTGACCTGGCGATGACCGAAGATCATCGTGCATTCGTCCTGATTGCAAATACAGCTATTAACTACGACGACCGCACCCAACATATCCAGTATATGGACATAGCCAGCAAGATGATGGGTGAACGCAAACGCGTCGATTGGTCTACCTACTGCCAGGCCAATGAACCCTGTCGTGCAACTTGCGCATTGTTAAGGGACGAATCCCTTGTTTTGGCCACCGATGAAACGCCCAGCAGCCTGATCATCTTTCAACCTACACCAAATGGTGACTTTCAAGCGATGCGGAGAAAGTTTGTTCAGTTGAAGGGTACGCTGCCTCTGATCAGTGATATGCAAAACGTAGGCGCCACCTTCATGTTGCTCATTCGCAACCAATGGGCCATCGCACGGGCCAACTGGTCTGATCTCAGTTTGCCCGACCACGCGCTACCTTTGGAGATCATCTTTGATTTCAAACATCTCAAACGGTCATACCGTACGGTTTCGCTGGACCGAACCGAGGACGGATTGGCCGAGGCATTTGCCATCGCCGAAGACGGTAGCTTGTGGGTCCTTTTCAGTACTCTGGGCTATGCTCGGGAAACAGATGGAATGCCACACCCGCTACTGCTCCAATTCCGGTCCATCCCTTAAAGTAGCCGGGGTAGGTCAGAAATCAGGCGGGCAATGTCTTGATCGTCCGTCCCGTTGTAGTAACCGCGAATAGCACCCTGTCCATCCACCAATACAAAGCGTTGGCTGTGATTAATCACAGATTCAGGGTCTCCGATCTTGAAACCACCGACGCTTAATTGCAAGACGTCCTCCTCCGGTCCCGTCACAAATTGCCATATTTCTGTATTCGCTTTGAATTTTTTAGCATATTGAGCCAGGATGTCCGGTGTGTCGAACTCAGGATGTACCGAAACACTAAGTTGCGCCACTCGGGGATCCGATTTGAATGTTTCATGGATCAACGACATGTTCTTCGACATGGCAGGACACGGGCCGGCACATGATGTAAAGAAGAAATCTACAACCCACACCTTTCCATCCAAATGGCTACTGTGCCACACGTCTCCACTCGAATCTGTAAACTGAAATGAGGGAACTTGTCCCAGCACAGGTAGGGGAGGCTTCAGCTCGTTTACCAACCGAAAAACAACCATCGACCCGACTAATGCAACGATAAATATCGCAGCGATCCATGCACGCATGCACACCTCCCACCGCGCCATTCTAACCCGGACAACTCAGATATAATGCAAACGAGGTGAAGCGTGTTCCGTGGAAAATCATTTACATTCTCACTGGAAAGGACATTGCTGTCACTGCTGGCAGCCTCTGTTTGCTGGGCCATGGGTTTCTGGCAATTCAACCGGTACCAATTCAAACTGGATTTCTTTGCTCGGTTGGATGCCATGAACGCCTTAGGCGAACAGCATTTCGAGCCTGGGCGTGAAGTCGACGACATGCTCTATGCCCATGTAGTGTTGACCGGTGATTTTGACTACCCCAATGAACTCTATTTGATGAATCGATCCATGAAGGGACAGCCAGGTGTGAAAGTCATCACACCCATTAATGTGGATGGGGTTCACGTTTTAGTGGACCGCGGATTTATCAGTTATGAAGAAGCCATGGACGATCGGCGCTTGCGTTACCAGGTGCCGGGGCACCTTCAGATTCAAGGCATCGTTCGACCAAGCCAAGACCAACAGTTCATCCTGAACACATCTGCCGCTGTGAATGCCGAAGCTGGCCAATGGCTTCGATTGGATGTTCAAGCCATCAGTGCGCATTTACCTTACTCTTTGTACCCCGCATTTATTGAAATGACCCATCCACTGGACGGGTTCCCAACACCTTTCGAGCGACTTGAAATACCCGCCTCGCGACATTTGAATTACACGTTGCAGTGGACGGGTTTTGGGTTCTTTGCCCTATTCCTCGGTGTCTTCTTTCAATTCAAAAGGCCGCAGGTGAGGATTGATCGTTAGCGTTGCCAACCGCTGACCGCTACGATTGAATGGGAAGACTCAATCATCACGACCAAGGAATCGGCACCTTCCGGCCAACTTGGCTTTACCGTCAATCCCTGTAACCGTTCCCAGTCCAGAACAATCCGGTCGTGACGCAAATTACGTCCTCTGTTTTCACCTGCTGAAACCCGCGAGTTAATGGGTCCCGACACGTAGAGCACCAAGGCGGTTTGACCTGTTTCCAGCTCCCAATCCAGCCGCAATTCACCCGCACTTTCGCGGATTAACTCAAAGGTACGTACGGGTTTTGTCTGCAAGGCGCGACGCACCTCGGAAGATCTCGAGCCGACGCAAGACACCGTTCCATTAATCACCGCTTGTGGCGTGAACATGCTATCGAGCCCCAATCGCTCGACATAGTTTCGTTGTCGTGCTGTGTTCTTGGCAGATGCAAATCGATCTGTCCACCCTAAGCGGTCCCAATAATCGACGTGATAGCTAAGCACGATAACTTGATGGGCACCGTTCCTGACTTCAGTCGCTATTTCTGCGGCCAATTCATCAGCAGGAGGGCAACTTGAGCAGCCTTCCGAGGTAAATAACTCAAGCACAGCCACGGGCCCCGACCAAATGAGAAAGGTGACTATCAACATACGGATAGGAACATTACTTTATGGCACTCTATTCCCGGGTATATCTGGCACTAGTTCCCAGAACTGAATGACCCGTGAACCAATTGACAGGTCTTCATGCCTTCACACAAATCAACGATCTGATGATTGAGGATCTTCAAGCCCCGGTCCCTAAGGTAATCCGCAAACTCACTGCGGTTCCACTCGCGAACGTGGGCTCGGTTTTCCGGTGGACCCATCGACTCAGGGCCACGGCGCAAGTCCCGATCGGGAGTTGATAAAATCACTTCTGTTTCGCAGTGGGCGTGGCGGCGCATCCATTCAATCAAATGGTCCGGATTACGGAGGTGTTCAATGACATCCGCACTAATGATTAGGTCAAATGGCTGCAAATGCAATCTCGGTTTTTCCAAGTCCTCAGCATACCATTCACCCACTTGATGCGTTTTTTTGCATACGGAAATAGTGGATTCTTGATTCACGCCGACGAATTGGTTGGTCACGGGCGCCACATAATGTACCAGTTTGTCGCCCGTTCCACAGCCAACATCTGCCACTCGATTGGCACCCATTGACTTAATCGCTTCGGCAGCATAAATGTACACATCTCTTTGATACCGCATGGGGTCTATCTTCGAATGACGCACCTTTGCATTGGATCGGTTAATCCGATAGCCCTCCTTGATGAAGAATCGATCCTGATGCGGCTTGCGACTAAAGAATCCAAACATTTTCGACCTCAAAATCGTCTTTCGCTCTTAGCCACCCTCAATCTTCGGGCAACATAGCTGAGAATGGACACTTGCCGCTTGGGGTCCCTTCCGTTGTGCCTAAATGAGCACGGAGGGTTTCCATGGGGGCAGGGGGTACATGCGACCCACCAATTTTCACGCCCAACGACCGCACCATCTGTGTCTCTTGCGGATTCGTCCACATCACAAACCCCCAGTCGCAACTGGGACAGGCAAATCGGACAGAGAATGTACCATCATCCTCAAGCCCACCGGTTTTATCTAGTTTCATCGCTTCCTGACATTCAGAACACAAGAACTTCATGACTGACCTCTTTCAATGACCAACTGCGCAATCCTTCTTATTTCAATCGATGCAGGTGCATCGGGATGAGCGATGACAAAAGGAACACCTCGATCACAACAACCTACCATGCGAGGGTCAAACGGTACATCACCAAGTTGCTCCAGATCAATGGGGTCAACTGTTCCTGAATCAAACAATGGCAATAGCCGGTTTGTTTCGGGATCGTAGTATTGACGCATGTTGGTCACCAATCCGAAAGTCTCCTGACCCAGATGGTCGCGCACTAAGCGGATCGATTTACCTACGATAAGCTGCGATACTTCGGACCCTAGACCAACCACTACTGCTCCCGACAAGGGCCCAACGGTGTCGCAAACGGCGGTTATCCGGTCACCCCCGGGCGGTAGGTCCAAAACAAGCACATCCAGGCGCCCCCAATGTGTATCGGAAAGCATCTCGCGCAATGCATTTGCTTCAACCATGCCACGCCATGCGTGTTGATGGGACTGCGGGCCACGCCAAATCAGCGGCTGTGCCTCATCGGGCATGAAGAAATCCATACTCATCAATCGGATCCCATGGGGGCTGGTCGCCGGCTCCACGCCTTGTTCGGACTCTTGAATGCGATACCCGCGTACACCCAACAGCTTTGCCATGCACGAACCATTCAAGTCCGCGTCCAACACACCTACGTTCAATCCCATTCTCTGCCAGGCCGCAGCAAAATTAGCGGTCAACGTGCTTTTACCGACACCACCTTTACCGCTCAGCACCGCAATCACCCGTTTGATTTGGCGTAACCGGCTTGACAGACGGTCGGTGAGCGCTTCGACTTGGCCAGCGATATTTGAACCCCCATCACCGACCAAGTCCTTGTATTTGCGTGTCATTAAATGTAGTTCGGCAACACACCCAAACAAATACCCACGGTCAAACCATAGGCAATGTGTGAAATCACGTGTGCAGCCATGTCGCCAGGCTCGAGTTTCTTGAATTCATCGATGGGATGGTATTGCGCGACTGTAATTACCAGAAACAAAGTGACAACCAACCCGTGAACCAGGCCCATGAGCGTGCAAGCAACTACGATCACCATCATGCTGCCGGCCGCATCGGGTGCGGTGGAAAGAAGGAACGAATACACATAGGCGAAAAGCACACCGCCAGCCGTATGAATAATGGTGCCGGGTAACAGCGCATTGTCGACGCGTTTCGTAATCGCTGAGCCAATGGCACGAATCATCTCTGTCTCGGGCAAATGGAGAAAACGCGCTCTTCGCAAGAAAAAACTCATGACGACAACGCCGGCAATTCCGGCAATCAATGGATAGATATCAGACATAACACCTCCGGGAGCATGTAGGTTCATGTATGGCTATGTGAAATGGTCGTGTCCATTAGAGCACATACCCATTTAACCCATCAATGTTAATTCCTTCCAGAGTGTTCTGGCGTTTTGCATCACTGCGTCTAACTATGCCAGAGCACCAGCAAATGATAGAATGGCAACATATCTAATTCACCGAACAGACTCAGATGGTTTCATCATTGGTTGGTCATTATCCGGGAGGATTCATGCTGTTGATTACTGGCCCAGGTCTCATTGGAATCGTGGTTTTGTTGGCAGTTGTCTCGTATGCCGCAGGCTATTTCCAAGTAAGAAGAAACACCGATTCCGATTTCTTATCGGGCGAATTACCTTCAGATAAAGACGGTTGTGTGGCGGCTGTCTTTACCGCTTATGGCCATGAGGCCAGTGCCGTGCTCGAACGAAACCACAGCCGAAGACACGCGGAAAAACGATTGCGTGAATTTGGGTTGGCATCCATTCACTTTGTCGTATTCACGACGACCACGGCGTTGACGGCCTCCATAGAACGGCTGGAAGCAGGTTACGGTGCATCGTTAGTGCTCTTAGGTCTTACTTTAATGGCCATGGCACTGAAAGCAGGCCAGTTAACGGGCGCACACGAGGATCTGTCAAACCGCGAACGTCTGCTGGTTCATCTATCTAACCGGATTCGTGAACTGCGTGAGCATGCATTCAAACATGTACCTTCAGATCTATGGTCAACGCTTATGGCTGCCCGCGAGGATAAGTTTCTCGACAAATATTGATTTGAACACTTCGAGAGCGCTGCGTTTCGGATCCATAGCAGCCGGGGCCATACACACTGTATGGTTGTTGACCTGTTGGCGACTCATATCCAGCGGTAAGTCTTTTACCATCATGGATGGCGTGTACCCATTCTCAATCATTGTGTATCTGTGGTTGCCCCTCTGGCTCAGAGACATCTATTACTCGAGAAAGAGTGGGTCATCGTCTCGTATCTGGCTGATATCTCTTGCCTTGGCGACTATCCCTTCCTTGTTTGCCTACCCATTCATATTCGGTTGGCGATGGTGACTGCCCATGGTTTGTATGCCGAAATAGGATCAAACCCATTCGATATGAGGAACTCATAGCCTCGACTTGCTTGTGGCCAGCGATGTGCGACCACGTAGCCATGAGAAGAACGACACACATCGCTAAGGAGAATCTTGGCGGCCTGTTGGCCACGAGCATCCGGTGACCACTCAAGCATCCACAGCTCGCGCATTTGGTCCAAATCACGAAAAGCAACCACAGCCTCAAGCCGATCAGAGAGCAGCGCCCAAACGGTCAAATCATCTGAGACTGCGGCCATGGCTTCACGTTCGCGGTGCCACGACCGCTGATGGACAGGTTGGACGCAGTGATGTTGCGCTACATCTTCCCAAGTAAGCGGAGTGACCTGACCTGTGGCAGTCGTGGGACCCGGTTCACCCCGCCAGGCCAGATCCACATATTTTTCAACCAGTTGCGCAAAATCCATCCGCGCCAATAGGTGGTCCAACAGGCCAACGTCCTCAGGCATTTCAACACGCAATCGGGACGGACCCAGAATCGCCAACTTCCGCATTAACGAGTCCAGCAAATGCGCGGCATGTCCGCGGCGAACGTGTTCCGGGTGAGTCGCCAGACGGGTGATCAAAGTGCTATGTGCGCGCTTGGCTCCCATCAATACAGCGATGGGGTCATCTCCCTCGCAAGCGATCATACAACTGCTGGCCCACAGATGCTGTTCACTGACTTCCCTACGGTAACGCATGCGATCAAACGCATAGTTATCCCGGCCATACACATCCCAACATTGCTGTACCGCCAACACCAACAGCGAGGCGTCATCCGGTCGGCAGAACCGATAAGAGACCATCTACTTACGCAGAAAGGAGGGTGCACCACCAAATCGAGCACCCATTCGCTCGCGGATCTCGTGCATCATTTCCACTGTGATCATGGTCTTCCCGTGATCCGCAGCATAACGCTCCACGCGTTGTACCACCATGCCCCTGACAAAGGAAGGGATGCGTTCAAGACGCTCTTTTGCAGCGGGTGTCCAATAAATGTTGGACTCACTGGGCTTGCCGTAAGTGACAAATGGGGCAGGTACGGCAGCACCACCCGGTTCATAGACGCACCAGGGATCCTCCGCCATCAATCCCGATCCTGCACCGAATGCCCGAGCACGGCAGCCGCCGCAAACTTCAGCGAACTCACATTGTCCACATCGACCTCCGAGATTAGAACGGTCGCGAATTTCATTGAACAAAGTCGATCCATGCCAAATCTCTGAAAATGACTGCTGACGCAAGTTACCGCCATATTCTGGCAAATACGGACAAGGTGTGACATCGCCATTGGGGCGAATGCCGCAGTAATGCGTGCCGGCGGGGCAGCCACCCGCTCCGGCTGTAAAAGCCTTGCTTTGTACGGATTCCGGCTCACGCTGATGAAGGACTCTCTGATAGTGAGGCGCACACTTTGAATTCACCATCATGCGCCCAAGAAACGACTTCTGCATGTCGTACAGGCGTTGCAAAACAGTCTCGTACGCTTCAGGTTCAATATCCGTGACGAATTGACCTCGCCCAGTCGCGACAAGAAAGTACAGGTTAAAAACCCGAGCGCCTAGCTCACATGCCATTTCTGCCAATTGTTCAAGTTGGTGAATATTGTCTCGATGTACGGTTGTCTGAACAATGAATGGCAGTCCACGTGCGGCCAGCAAGCGGGCACCATTGACCGTGTTGTCAAATGCGCCGCGAACACGCCTAAACCGGTCATGCACGTCTGCATCCAGAGAATCTAGCGACAAGCTCAAACCCCTTATACCCGCTGATTCAGCTCGATCTAAAAGCGCATCGCTGATCAACACGCCGTTGGTCCCAACCACCACCCACAAGCCTTTGTTGCTGGCGTATCCAGCAATTTCAAACACGTCTGGGCGAAGGAACGGCTCACCACCCGTAAGGATTAAGAGCGCCTGCGGATTCACGGTAAGGATGCTGTCCACGACACCAAAGCATTCCTCGGTACTCAATTCTCCAGCCAACTCATCGCGGTGGCGAATGGGACCCGATTCCAAGTAGCAATGTTCGCAAGCCAAGTTGCAGCGTTTGGTAATATTCCAGGAAATTACGTGCGACTGATAGGCCGTCAACGTCATTAGGATGCCTCGTGCAAAGATCCCTGCCGTTCGCGGATCTGCGATATGACCGATCGAGCCCGGGCGACACAATCTGGAATGCCCACACATCCAACAGAACTGCCAGTTAGATACAATCCCGGCAAACGCGCGACTTCCCTGTTAATCTGAACCAGACGGCCACTGAATCCAACCTCGAACTGAGGCATGGCACGGTCAAACTTGAACACCACTGAATCAATAGGCTTGCCTGAAACAAGACCCAGTCGGCTAAGCCCATCATGGGCTGACCTAGCTAACTCAGAATCCTTGTGTGGACCACTGTGACTGAGGAATGAACGTATGGAGAACAGGTCTCTTTGACATCGATCTGGGAACTTGTGGCTCATGAAATTGGCTGCGACCAGCGAAAGCCCATCTTGCCTGGGAGCAAAGAACCCAAATGAGCGTTCAGGGATACGCGTGTTCGCGCGCGGGTACAACTGAGTAACCGTGGTACACGAGGCATACTCAAGTTGATCCAAATAGGTTGATAGCGGACCGTCAATGTGTCGCAACAAATCGGCGGTCACATAAGACGGACAAGCCATGATCACGTGGTCCACAGTGGTGAAACCCTGGTTGGACCCAATTCGCCAAGCGCCTTGTTCGATCAAAACCGACGTAACTTTAGCTTGAGTACTAATCACATGAGCCGGAATCTTCGCAAGAAGCCCATCGATTAGCGACCGCATACCCGACTTGAACCCTTGGAAAGCGCTGGCCGCATTTGAGGGGCGCTCTCGACGGAGCTCCGTAAGCCCAGTGGTAACACTACCATATCGGGATTCAATATCGAGAAACTGAGGCATCGTATGACGCAATGAAAGGTACTCTGGATCCCCTAGGTAGAGTCCACCCATAATAGGGCCAGCCGCGCGCCGGAGGATTTCCTCTCCAAATCTGCGCCGGACAAACGAAGCCACCGTTTCGTCATGAGAGGCACCCGACCTGCGGGGTATGAGACGCTCTCGCTGAGCACGCCACTTCGCCGCCCAACTGAATTGAGAACGGTAGAACGCGGGCCAATTGCCGGGCGACATCATAAAAAATCCTGCGGGCATTTCGTCTATGTTGTTTGCGCGCGCTACAAACAGGCGCTGGCTGCGGGGATCCAAGCCCACTAACTGATCTTCGAGTCCTAATTCCCGACATAAGGTCACAGCGGCCGGTTTACGAACCAGTAACGTATCTGGGCCACCTTCGATAAGGTGTGTGCCCTTTTGGACGGTCTTAATGACACCACCCAGCGAACCCGACGCCTCAAACACACTGACCTGACAATCCGTCCCGAACGTGCGAATGGCATCATAGGCTGCCGTCAGGCCGGAAATCCCGCCCCCAATGATCGCTAGTCGCATTTTCTTCATGACCTGAAACCCCAGTCCCAAATCATAACAGCGCCTCGATATCGTTCTTCAATGCGTCCCTGTCAGAAGGTTCGGAACTCAAGTAGGTGCCACGAATGCGCTGTGAAGCGTCTACCAGTACAAACCTTTGACTGTGTGCAATAACATCGTTTGGATCACCAATCTTAAAGCCATTGACACTCAATGCCAGAACCGCCTCCTCAGACCCTGTGAGAAAGTGCCACTTGTCGGACGCTCGAAACCGCTTGGCGTATTCAGCTAGAACTTCCGGCGTGTCATAGGCAGGATTAACCGAAACACTCACAAACGCCACCTGAGGACGGTCCAGAAACAACTGGTCCAGTTCAGACATGAATTGGGACATCGCAGGACAAGGACCTGGACACGTGGTGAATATGAAGTCAACAACCCAGATTTTCCCTTTCAAATCAGTCTTGCCAAAGGGTACCGCACGGTGGTCGGTAAACTTGAAATCAGGAACTTCTCCCAAATCGGGCAGTGCTTTCCCACATGCCACAAGCATGCTTGCCGAGGCCAACAAGCCCACCATGGACCTCAATCCCAAAAATCGTCCCCCTCGCCTTCCTCAGCCAAAAGTGCCGCCTGTTCATCCATCCATGCCTGATATTCAGTTGGCTCGTGCACGGTCACAAATCCTTTCATGCGGTAATGCCCCAAGCCACAGAGTTGAGCGCAGGCGATTTCGAAAGCGCCCGTCTTCACGGGCGTGAACCATACGGGAATACTCATGCCAGGGATCACATCGTGTTTGATGCGCATGTGAGGAATGCCAAACGAATGAATCACGTCCTTGGACGACAAATGGACAATGATCGGTTTGTTGTTTTCCAAATGGAGCTGGTTGATCGTGGTGATGTCATCTGCCGCCGCAGGATCATTTCGATCCAGTCCGATGGGATTGGTCTCGTTATTCACGAGATCAATCGAGGTTTTGCCAAACACGCCATCGGGACCAGGGTAATGCACGTTCCAAGCAAACTGCTCGGCAACCAAGCGAACTTCGTTGGCCTTGTCTGTGGGAAACTCATTGACGCGTTCGGCCCAAAGCGGGATGGAAAATCCAATCAAAAGCACGGCTTCAATCAATGCAACAACCACTTCCAAGTAGGTCGAAAATTTCCCTTTAACCCCAGCATAATCCGCTGGTCCGGGCCGAGAGCCGCGGAACTTGATCAACGCAAGGATAAAAAAACCACCCCAGAACACAAATAGCGCAAGCATCAGGTAATGAATGTAGGCTATCAAGCGATCAATATCGCCACCATGAGCGGACGCTATTTCGGTCATGCCCCAAAAGTGTTCCATAATCAACCCTCTCTTAGAAGAAGTCCGGCCTCATGCCGCGATGCTCGGTACCAGAGCACAAATACAAAGGTAGCGATGCAACTCAGCATCATCACCACAATCACCAGCAAAAACAGGACTGCCATACTCATACCTTGCACCTGAGGTGAATTCGCATTTCCATAGCACACAGAACACGCCATCGCAGGTAGCTGACACACCAACGCAAACAGTCCAAGCAACTTAATCCGCTTCACGATCGTCCCTCCATGCTTCGCATCTTGCGTATGAACACCACGGCGTAACCGATAAGGGCCACCCCAGCCACCAGTGACGCCACACCCATCCATACATTGACCGGTTCACCATTGCGCAGTCCCCAAACACCAAACATCATCGCGCATGCAATGGACAATGCGATGAAGAGATAGTGAAAGGCTTTGAGTGACATGCCTAGATCCTAATCTCGTCCAGCGAATGACCGACCGGCAAGAACATCAGTCCGACAAAGAATATGGCTGCCAAAATCAAGGTGTAATAAATGAGCTTTTTTTCGGAAATCAAGTGCATGAAATAGGCCGCCACCAAGGATGCTTTTATGGCCGCAATGACGATGGCAACCGCTATGTTCACTCCGTGCCCCATATCGATGTAACTGACGCCAATCGTGACACCGGTCAGAACCAACAACGCTACAAAGACGCCTATATAAACACGAACATGTTTCTTGATGTCTTCTACTGACTCACCCATTGGACCCTCCTACAAGAGATAAAGCACAGGGAAAAGGAATATCCACACAAGGTCCACAAAGTGCCAATAGACACCCGCCACCTCAATGCGGTTTGTGAAGTGTTCGGGTTCTGAATGCCACATTTTGGAGCCGGGCCCCCAAAAATAGGCAAATACAATCATGCCACCCAATACGTGAAGACCATGTAGGCCGGTCAAAGTAAAGTAGATGGCCAAGAAAGTGCTTTCGCTTGGAAACAAACCCGTATGGAATTTGTGGTTGTATTCATAAGCCTTAACGCACATGAACACGAGCCCTAACACAAACGTCAACAACAGGTACATTCTCCCTTTTGACAAACTACCCATTTTCAACGAGGCCCAAGCCATAATCACCGTGACTGACGAACTAATCAGGACAACCGTGTTAAAGGCAGCTACGGGAACTGAGAGAATTTCATGGCCTTTGGGCCATACATCGGCGTTCACACGAAGCAGAATGTATGAAGAGAACAGGGCGCCAAACAACATCACTTCAGAGGCAAGGAATAACCAAATCCCCAATTTGGCGTTGTTGAGTCCAGTGTCTGGTCGCGCTTCAACAGTGAAAGGAATTTGCATGTTTCACGCCTCCGCTTCAAATTGAGGGCTGTAGTCCTTTTCCGCACCAGGAACGCTGTACTCATACGGTCCGCGGTAGACTTTTGGAATGGCGTCAAAATTGCCATGTGGGGGCGGCGAAGGCGCTGCCCACTCCAACGTGGTGGCATGCCAAGGGTTGTCGTCCACTTTTTTGCCCTTCTTAATAGAAACAAAGAAGTTAATGATAAACGGCAACTGGAACACCGCCAGGGCAAAGGCTGCATGAGACATCATGGTGTTGTAGTGAATCACTGGTTCAGCGAAATCGTATGAGGCCCCACCATCGTAAAGACGGCGAGAAACACCCATCAGTCCCTGTATCAGCATGGGAAAGAAGATGAAGTTCATACACACAATCGAACCCCAAAAATGGACCTTTCCCCAAAGCTCGCTCATCACGCGTCCTGTCACCTTAGGAAACCAATAGTAAATGCCTGCAAACAGTGCCAGGATCGTGCCGGGCGCAACCACGTAGTGAAAGTGTCCAATCACGTAGTAGGTGTCGTGAAGAGGTATGTCGGACGCCGACAGACCTAACGGAAGCCCTGTCAGGCCGCCGATGCCAAACATGGGTAAGAACCCCAAAGCAAAGAGCATAGACGTATTAAATCGGATCCTTCCACCCCACAGTGAGATGAAAAACACCGTCAAAATAATCACCGACGGAATGGAAATGATCATGGTTGTGGTCTGGAAAAACGCACTGATGGTGGTACCCATACCCGTGAGGAACATATGGTGTGCCCACACAATGAAAGACATGAAACCGAGGAATATCACGGCGTATACCAGAGACTTGTAACCAAAGAGTGGTTTTCGGGTGTTATTGGCAATAATTTCACCAACGATACCCATCGCGGGCAGTATCAAAACATATACTTCCGGATGGGCTAAAAACCAGAACAGGTGCTGCCACAATAGCGGGCTGCCCCCGCCACTCACCTGCAACACATCACCGGTTACCACCAGTCCTGAAGGCAGGAAAAACGACGTGCCAGCCAAACGATCCATCAGCTGTAGAACGCCAGCCGCTTCCAAAGGCGGGAATGCAAGCAGTAGCAGGAATGCGGTTACCAATTGTGCCCAAACGAAAAAGGGCAATCGCATGTAAGACAATCCCTCAGCGCGCAATTGAATGATCGTCACAATGAAGTTCACCGAACCCAGTAACGATGACGTGATGAGAAACACCATGCCAATCAGCCAGAAGGTCTGTCCGGTGGTAGCGATATCCGATAATGGTGGGTAAGATGTCCAGCCAGAGTTGGCCGCGCCTCCAGGGGCTGTGAAGCTATACAACATCACGACGCCGCCTGCAAAGAAACACCAGTAGCTAGCCATGTTCAGTTTCGGGAACGCCATGTCGGGTGCACCAATTTGGAGCGGAACGACAAAATTGCCGAAGGCGCCAACAGCTAAAGGCACCACGCCCAAGAACACCATAATCGTCCCATGCATGGCGCCCAGACTGTTGTAAAACTCGGGCAACATCACACCGCCTGGCATGGTTGCGTCCGAAAACAATCCCCCAATCACAGGAATCGGTTGCCCCGGGTACGCTAGTTGCCAGCGCATCAATAACATCAAGCAGAATCCAAAGAACAGGAAGACGAGCGCCGTGAGGCCATATTGGATGCCAATGGTCTTATGATCGGTTGAGAATATATAAGTTCGCCAGAAGCCCTGTTGGTGATGGGCCTCGTGATGGTCCGCTGCACTCATGGATGAACCCCTTTATTAAGAAGCCTATTTCGAAGGCATAGAGAAACTGAAGTCGAGCGACTTGGATTCGTCCTGACCGATGGTGACCGACTGGGTTTGCGTCCCGAGCTTCTCGTGCCAGACTTCCACCTCATAAGTACCAGCATCCAGACCCGAAATGGTGTACTTACCGTCTTCGCCAGTTACGGCAAAAAACGGGTGACTGGATACGCCGATATAACTTTTCATCCAAGGGTGAACATTGCATTTCACTTCGATCATCAGCTCTTCACGAGAAAACTTCTGCATCGACTCACGCATCGAAGTAGGCATACCGAGATTGAAACCGCGATTGACCGTGGCTTTCACATTCACGTTGTGAAGCGTATCGTCTGAGTTTACGAACTTGAAGTCTTGATCTACCATCACTCCAACGACATGAGGACTGTACATACACCCCTTTTGGTCCATCTCCGCAGGCTCGCTGGGTGTGGGCCATTTCTTATCAGGAAGACCCTTTGAAATACGGACAAAAATGTGTGCCATGGTGTTTCCCTCGCCCAAAACAAGCGTTTCTGCGCGAGCCATTTCCCCACCACTGTATGCGGCCGAGCAAACGGGATCAGCATCCATCTTCAAAGGCTTCATCTTGGGCGCATTACCGTCCCACTTGACCACACCTGTGATTTCTCCTGCTAAAGATGTGATGGATAGAAAAACCAATAAAAAAGCTGTCAGCTTCATAGACATCCCCTAAGGTTGTATTTCAAAGAGAGGTGTTGGTGGACAACCCCCAATTGACGATTAAATTGTGTGCGATTTCGCGACCCCCATCCTAACACAAGTCGCTGTGGAAACAAGGAATCGCAAAGATGATGCGTAAAAACGCCAAATGCTTCATTGAATGGCATATACCAACCGCTCGTTCTGAAAATAATAGATCGCTGTAGGTGGATTCTGCTCTGTGGCCCCCCACAAATTAACGGGTTCATCGCGATACACCCAACACTCGATGGGGCCATGTGGGTTGTCTGTGACATATCGCTCATCGGCACGAGGGCGTATGCACAGGAACACTTGAAGCGTCATACCTATCTGGATGGTCCCATTCTCAATCTGACGCCACTGCTGATCGGTAAAATCGTATTTTCCATGGGGATCCTCGCGAAATGCATAGTCGTCACCAAAATCAGCCTTCAGATAGTATTTGCGGTGATCATCCAAGACCACGCGAACTTCTTTCATGATCAATTCGCGTGCCTTCACGACGGTCATTTTCTGACCAAATGGCAATCCATAACCCACAGCCATTCCGTGCCCGACCCAAATGGCATCGCCCGGTTGTATCCCCGTCGAGCATATGAGGGTTAAGGCCAGCCATTTCATGTGGCTGATTCCACCACTTCCGAAGGTTCTTGACGGCTTGAGTCACGTGCGGCCCGAATGGCCCATAAAAGCAATATGGCAGTTAAGAACGCAGCACCTGCCGTTTTCACGTAGACACTCCGATCCACAGGCTGTTCCAATCGCAAAAAGAACCAGGCGGACAGATTACCCATGGCCTCTTTCTCATTGCGGTGACCGTCCCATGCCCAAAACAGGATCGGCAAGAACTTACCTACTTCGAGTTGCACTTCATCCTCGGAATCCGTCAAAAGTGTTCGAGTCACCATGAGGTGGTAACGGCCGTTTAAGTAGTGGACTGAACCCTTCAAAGGCGTGCCATCGGACAGGGCTGAAATCTGATTGCGACCCTTGGCAAGTTCACTGCTCAGGCTGACGTTTCCTTTGTATTCTGTCCATAGGTTTGCGTGTCCAGATTGTGCTTCGGCAGGTGCCTGTTGAGACGCCAGCGAACCGTCCTGAACCCAGCGCCAAAGATTGACGGGATTAGAACCGTCGCCCATGACGATATAGGGGCGTTCATTGGGTGCGGGAAATCCACTGGGAAACTGAATGGCGAATTGATCGGCGTCTACCTGAGCTGCCGGCTCTTCATCGAAGAAATCACCAAAATCATCTTCTTCCTCTGTTTCAAAACCCCAGTCATCCTCTTCGTCGGCGCCGCCTGGTGCCTCGGCACCTGCCACACTGAACGAAGGATCGTCCCATGACACGAGCAAAGCGACTGACGACTGATCGTGAAGTGCTTTCACCGTCACACTGCGCACACCAGGCTGATGGTTCACAGGTGCCCACATCATTTGCCCCGTCAATGGAAAATAGGCCTCAGGCGCCGAATCCCACAACGGATCGTCCATGGACTCCGGTAGCTGATCCACAATTGAGGCACTCACCTGGGCTGATGCCGTAGGCTCTTCCCCTACGGACAAACTCTGCACATAACTGGCTAATGCCCATCGGTCATCCGCAGGAATCGCATCAGCAAAGGAGGCCATCGGGGTTCCCGACAGTCCAGTCGTGAAGGCCCTGAAAATATCCGTCAACTCGTGACCGGCGCGAAACTCCCATCCGCGATTCAAATTGGCCGGCAAAATGGATTCGTCGTAGTCATCTTTCAAGGTGAGTGACGAAGGTCCGTCGGCTCGGCCTTCGTAACCATGACAATCACCGCAGCCACTTTGCAAATAGACTTCACGTCCATGAGTGATTAATGCATCCGTGACCTTGGGAGGGTTCCCCATTTCCGCGACCTTGGGTGGATAAAACCCCTCCTCTTTGTCTCGATCAATCACTGCCTGGTAGTAACCCTGGATATGTGCCACGACCGCCTTAATTTCAGATTCTCCAAGTTGAGCAAAGGAGGGCATTGACGTTCCGCGGATACCTTCACGTACCACCTTCTCCAAGTCTGACTCAAGCGGAAGTTGACCCGATTGAGTACTGCGAAATTTGAACACGCCTGTCGTGAAATTTCTTGGACGAGGCATGACGAATTCAGTGGCAATGCCTTGGCCATCTCCCTGTTCGCCATGACACTGGGCACAGTATTTATCGTAAGTCGTAGCACCGAGATCGGACTGAAGCATGAAGAAAAACAGGATCGCGCTCATCAGTGTCCCTCCCCTACGCTACTCTGGCTTCGTGGCTCTTTCCCAATGGCGTCATACAGATACATAATCACCGACCAGATCTCGTCTTCACTCAAGCGGCCTTCCCATGCCGGCATCGCTGAGTTCCAAGGGGTTGCTTCACGAGGGAGCCCTGGCCCACCTTTAGCTATTCGCCAAAACACATAGGATTCCGTGAGAATGGCGAGTGTTTCATCCCCAGTAAACTTTGCGGGTTTGGGCACAAATCCCCTTGCAAAATGACCATCACCTGCCCACGTATCGCCATGGCAATAAAAACAGTGTTGGTAGTAAACGCGTTTACCCACAGCCACGTGGGACTCGTATTGGGCGGCATCCGCTCGCAAGGGATTGGCCTGAGTGATCATGCTAATGGTTTTGCCATTGAAACTTATGGATTCTGGGTTGGCTGGATGGACGGTTCGGAAAGGGGGCGGGGCCTGTGTGCTCGGTTTCACACCCATGTACGTGCGGTACCCAACAAACAGAGGAATTGCAATAAGGGCCACCAGCCGCACGGTTCGGTGCGTGGGGGTCAATCCCAAGAGCGTCTCGTAAATCGGTCGCTTGAATTCAGACCAAACATCATTACTGGAAGCCATATACAAGAACACCACGCCCAAAGTGATTCCCATATACTGGGTGACCAGAGAGGAAGGTATGGGCTTGCTCAAAACAGCGATTCCGTAGGTATAAAAGATATAGGCACCTACCATCAATAAGAACGCCTGGAACAACGGGTTGCGGATCACTGTGACACCTCCCCGTTCAAACTCATCATGAAAGCCATCAAGTCGTTAAACTCGCGGGCCGTCAAACTGTCACCCAAGGTGGGTGGCATGATGGGTTGGTACCCCGCAACGACCACCTTGGTCGGTTCAAGGATGGACTCTTTGATGTAGTCCGCCGTATTGATTCTGGCTATCTCTGTCAATTCAGGGCCTATCCCGGCTGGGGATCCCTCACCGCCCACCATGTGGCAGGTGAAACAGATACCTTTGCCAAAGAAGATTTCCCTGCCTTTGGCCGGATCGCCAAAGGTCAACGCAGGGCCGGCATCAGCAGCGGCGGATTCCGCCTGGGCGGGTACATCATCCTTCGTAATCGTAATATCCCCGGAAAGACTCTCCAGATACGCGGCTACCACAAATAATTCTTGAGCCGAGAGTGAAATGGGAGGACGGTTAACTGCTGGCATGATATTGCCGTAGCCCTCCACGATATAAGCACCAGGATCAACCATCGACTCAATGATGTATTGCGAAGTGGTCAAATCGGGCTTGTGCTGTGAGGCCAATTTCCCGACAGGCTTTAAGTCTGGCGCGCGCGGGCCCGCTTCGCCAATGCCGTGACATAACGCACAAGTTCCTTTACCGTAAAACACCTGCTCACCCAATGCGACAACCTCAGCCTTGTCCATGCTGAACACGTCTTGATCCGCAGAGAGCTCCATCGGTGGCCGATGTTCCACTTGAGGGATACGATTGGCAAAAATAACGAACCCGAATATGACGGCCAGGCCAAACACGGTGACCTTGGAAAACACCAGGAGACCCTTCCACCCACGTCCCTTAGGTCCATCCGCTTTCTTGCTCCCAAGGCTACCCAGCCACATGACAAAACTGGTCATCAACAGGAAGATGATCACTGAAGCAGAAATCTTAAAACTGGCCTGCCCCAAGGTTGGCAAAAACGCGTCTGGCGATGTGTCTCGCATAACCCCATACACGTGCCAATGTTGGCGCAAGGCCGAACGGGCGTAACCCATCAGGCCCATCAACCAACAAAAAGTGATGGCAAGGAGAAATAGGGCATATTGGGCACGAGCCGGGATGGTGCCCCAACGAATGCGTCCCACAATCTTGGCATTCTTGAACAGGGCAATATCCATGCTTGTAAACACCACAATGGCCAACAAAACTGCCAGCACCTGTTTGGGTGCATATCCGATGCGTGTCGCTGCATCGACGAAATAGCCTTTGACACCCAGATAAATCACAAAGGTTGCCGCTAATCCAAGCACAAACCATTGAGCGGTCATGCCTTTGACACGCCAGGGAACTGTGGCCTCTTTGTTGCCGCGTCGGTAAAGCATGAAACTGAGAAACGTCGTGAGGATCATCAGGTTCACAGCTGTGTTCTTTGCCGACATTACACCCAAAACGCCCAGTAAAGGGTGGTGCGTACCGCCCATCTTGCGGGCCTCCTCCAGAGACGCCACCAGCGAATGAGGTGTCGCCCAAACCAAGACACAAACCAACAAAACGATTAGCAGATACTTGATGTACTTTTTGTAGCGCTCGGCGCCCTCAATGCGTTCCATTCCCACCCACAAATAGAAGTTTGCGGATAGGAACAAAATGCCGATCATGATGGCTTGGATGATCCAAAGCCACGACAAGAATCCACCCATCAAGGTGATGCCCATCTGTTGGTTATGATCGTAAATTTCCTTGCCCAGCCAGTATCCCGCGAACGGCAACACGAGGAACACACTGACCGCCACGAAATTGCCAATGTAGCCCATCCAGTCGTAGTACGCTCGCTGTTCATCGGTTTCGGCCGTCAAGAAGCGGAACCCTGCATAAGCACCAGCAATGGCCCCACCGAATACCGCGTTGGCAATCAGTCGGTGAATGTTCAACGGCTGCCAGGTGGCATTATTGATGGCTTCCCAAACACTGATCACAGATCCGGTATCCATGTCGATGCCATTGGGTGTCATCATGAAAGTGGCCCATGCATTCGTCAGAACGACCAGCGCTGTTCCGAACACATTCAGGAGAATCCCCAACATCAAATGCCACTTCTTTTTGTTGCCGCTTAGCCAATCCCAGCCGTACCAATAAAGATACAAGGTGAATGACTCAGCAAAGAAAAGTACGGGATAAATCCACATGGTGGGCGCAAACACGCCACTCATGTAATTCCAAAACGAGGGGTACAACGTGATCAACAAGAAGAGCAAGATGGCCCCTAATGTGGCGGTCGCTGAGAATGCGATCAGCGATAATTTAATGAATTCCTTAGCCAGCTTGTCGAATTTCTCGTCTTTGGTCAGCATCCCGATGTATTCGATGAGGATGGCAAACATAGGCACGCCGAGAATAAACGCGGCGAACATCAGTTTCACCTGAGCTACAATCCACACGATATTTCGAGACGACATGCCCCCAAATTGGCGGTACGGCGGTATATCGCCTACGCCGTCGGCCATGGACCAACCGGCCACTAACAAAAGTCCCAAGACGACCCAAAAGCGTCTCCAATTGATCTTATTCACGAGCGCGCCTCCCATAGAGTCATTGGCTTTCGGTCTATCAGTTCTTGGACTCACCCTGTCGCGAGTACTCGAGCATCTGGCGCATGAACCCGATCTCGTTAATGGCTTCCTCGCTCTTGGATTTCTGTTCGGCAAGACCCTGAACGTGGAATGGGCACACTCCTTCTTTGGCTGCTTGTTCAGGTGTGGCCTGATCGATCATTCCAGCCTGGCGCAACAGGTCGTTCATCATGTCGCGACCCCGCGCAAGACCTTCCTCCACACTGGCCATATTGATGCTTTCCAGTCCCTGCTCCTGGGCGACCTGCTCGACACGTTGCTGTGTCCGGTCACGCATAAATCCCGAAGGAACCCTTAAGATACGAGCCAATGCGTCTTCATCCCATTGCCAGTTAGAGTGAAGCGGCACACCTTCAGCATCTGTCCCGACGATTTGACCTTGCGAACGAGAATCTGACACCTCAACGACAGACTGCTCAATCATCAGGTCCCCAAGTTCCTCTTCAATGATTTGGCGCGCAAATTCCAAAGTAATAGCCGACAAACGGTTCATACGTGCTGATTTCTCGATGCGCGCCTTGGCTCTGCGCCGTTTGTAGGCATCGGTAATGTCTTTCAACGACAGACGAGCTTCGCGGGTCCAAACCAGTTTGCGCCCATCATAGGACGTCTCTTCTTCCAATCCCCCTTCAGAAGCCGCGATCTCCTTCACGCGGTCCTGAGATATCTTTTCAAAATTCTGAGAACCGCAAACGGCACATGACTTGGGATCGGCATGTTTGGCAGTTACGCCGCAGTCCATACAAATGGCCACGTGTTGATTGCGTTCTGCATGCGCCACAGCCAACTGTTCAGCCAATGATTCGGTGGCGTGTGCCGTGTATCGGGGCATGAAACGGTCCATGGCCGCGTCGATCACCTTATTCGTGATCACGCTGTGGCCCTCTTCCATGGCGAGGCGCAGAATCCCGGTGCGTGCGATGCCGCGCACCAGACTGGGTACGCGTTCCATGCGTTCTTTGGCCTCATCGGTCCAGCGAATGCTCTCTTCAGCCTTCAGATCTAGCTTGGGTACCACCACGCGGGTGCTCAACAACAGATCGCATGGACACAAACGCAGCAGGTTTTCAGTGGTGTTGCCCATACCGCTTTCTTCATCTGAGCTATGCACGCCCACGCGTCCTATCACCAACAGCCATGGATCGATTTGGCGCACATGGTTGACAATTTTCTGGAATGCCTTCCCGTCGAGTAGGGTCTTGGTAACCTCAACACCCTGTTCGCGAGCAACCACTTCTGCCACGTTCAAATGGGATTGATAGATCTGCGCCAAGCCCGTGTCGATGATCTCTTCGTGTAATTGGTTCTGCTCCTCAAAACGGAAAACCTTCTTTGCTTGGTCAGAAAGGATATCCACGATGCCATTAAACACTGCGTAATGGAGGTATGGGTCATAGACGGAAATCAGTTCTATTTTCTTATCGAAGCGCCGGGCCAAATCGATCGCAGTCATCAAACCACCAAATGAGTGGGGGCTGCCATCAATGGCCACAAGGATGGGCCCTGTGCCCTCAGCTTCCTTTTCGTGGCGCTTGATTACCCACACATCGCGATTGACGTTTCGCGCCACCTGCGCACAGACGCTGCCTAACTGGCTATCGCGCGATTGGCCAATGCCCTGAGCCCCCAAAACTACAAGATCGTATTCTGTGGATGTCAGGTCTTTGATGATTTCGACGTAGTGCTTGCCATCCATCATGCGTCGAGTAAAGGGAATACCTTCATCGCGACACTGTTGGTCCATTTGATCCAGGTAACTATCTGAAATGAGCTCCAATCCCATCGTGATCAAGCTGTCGTGTATCTTGCGCTGGCGCTCGATCTCGCCTTCTTGGAGGTATTCATCGGGAAGCGTGTATTCCATCTGCTTGAAACGGTAATCGTGCATGCGGGCCGCATAAACGTGAGTGCCGGTCACTGCACCTTGGCAAGATGCCGCCACTTGCAACGCGCGTTTCGCTGCGCGGTTAGAATAGGCGGAATTATCCACAGGCACATAAATATGTTTGTACATACACGATACTCCTCTGCCCTGTACCGCGGAGAACCAAGCGCATTCCACGCGGCTCAAGCTAAATAAAAAATAGGTGGCTTTTCTTATCACCTAACCTATTCGGGATCCCAAGAGCATGTCAATAGCAAACCGAATATTCACCGACATTTTGCTCAAATCTCATCGTCTTAGTATTGCTTATGCATCAATTAGCAAATCCTTAAGAAACAGCATGTTCCCGCAATCGTAGATCAACAGCGGAGGTAACTATGTACTGGGTTTTATCGCTTTTTGTCCTTCTTGGAGATTGCTGGCTGGCCCCTGTCGTATCAACAGTCGGGCAACAATCTGAAAAGTGGATTGAACGCATCCAATCGGATCCTGTGATCCAGGACATTCCCGACGTGCGATTTCAGATTCACATTCATGAATCTCATACAGCCACCATCTATTTGCACAAACCGGACAGTTGGCAAGGAGCTTGTCAGTTGGTGCCTTGGGCCGACAATGTCTGTTTTGCCACCATCACGTTCAGCGTAGGATCTGGGGACCGCCTATTGGGTGCGTCTCTTAACCGCTTGGAAGACGACCATTTGCGAGCATTTGTCGCACCACCGATTACGGGTTCGAACATGTCCGCGCCCATTTTCGGAAAACGCATGCTGGTTTACAGCGCCGAAACACCCACGCTTGCGGTGTCTATCGATGAAGTGCTTGCATTTTTTGAACGCCAAGTCGCTCAACCTCCTCCTGGGTTGACACAAGACGAGCGCGACGCTTGGTTAACCTACATCGAAGAGCTGCGGGTTAGTGACCCACAAGCGGCCGATGAGCTAGCCGATTCACTGCGTGAGGGCGATTCATTGATTGATTCCTGGCAGGCAGATGAAAGTGAATGGGTACACTTGCGCAATTCCTACACCCCGTATCAACTGTCGCAGCCAGCCTTTCTATCTGCCGATGCCCTTGCAACCAGTCGAATTGCGTTGGCCGCATCACAATCTGACGCCGTACCTCTGGTCCAACTGAATCCCCAAGCCAGCTATTTGATCATTGAAGTGTTCATGAACAACGAGGGCGATTCGCAACAAGATCAGTTGGAATCTGCTCTGACTCGCATCGACGTGAGTCGGTACCTCGATCTGCTCGCCGACTAAACGCCCTTTCCACCAGGCCTCCCATACGCTGATTGATAGTGCTTACCGAACACACCCCATCTTTGCCATTGACAAAGCGTCCATACTTGCCGATGGTGGTGAGGTGAGATTTTGTGGAGGGGCCATGGCCACAACCACATTTGAAAACCAAAAAATCGACACCATCGACACACACGTTTCTGAGTTGTGGCAAACACCAACTGGGACGCACACATGGGAATCCGGCACGTTTGATTTCGGACCTATCGTTCGATGTTCATCGATCAAGCCTCAAGAACGAGTCAAGCTCGGAAAGGAATGATTATGCGACGTATATGGATCATCGTTTTTATCTTGTTTGGAAGCTTCATTTACCTACAAGCCAGTGAAGGGCCAGAGGCATTCAAGGCCAATGGCTGCACCAAGTGTCACGCCATTGAAGTGGCGGGCATTGAGTTTGCGCCCGGCGAGCCGGAAGAAGGCGAAGAGGCCGAAGAAAAGGAGCCTGTGGATCTGTCCAAAATAGGCAGTGAAGTCAGCGAGGAACACATTCTCGCGTTCCTCAAACGACAGGAGGTAAGCCACGGAAACGAGAAAAAACACAAGAAAAAGTTCAAAGGCACCGACGAAGAGATGCAGATACTGGCCCACTGGTTGGCATCCTTAAAGTGATTCAAGGGCGGGTCGGTCTCCGACCCGCTTTCCCCAATTCAGTTCGTGACATCATCCGAATATCACGGTATGACTGGACGATTTCAGTTGAGGAGCCAGACGCATTCATCAGCGTCGCAAATTCCTTTTAAACCTCCCGGAACCGGCACACGATCTATGAGCTTAAGATTGTATCTTTCGCCATAGAGACTGTTTATTTCCGCCGAAGTCACCGAAAAGGGTGGACCTGCCATCTCTGATTGATCGTAATCAAAGCTGATCAGGAGCTGAGGCGCACGGCCCGTCAACGCGACCAGATGCTCTGCGTATTTCTTTCGTATGGCTTGTGGCAGAGCCACCAAAGCCGCTCGATCATAGGTCGCATCGATGGGCCCAACCAACGTCTTCTGCAAGCAAAAGATGTCTCCCGCGAACAGATCAAGGTCCTCACAGGCGTAACGGACCACATCCCCCATGGCGGTGATCTGCGGCTTCAGACCCAAGATTTCAATCAGCTGCTCGATGGCTGAGGGGACCAGTTCCGATCCCACCACACGGTAACCCTTCTCCAATAGCCAAGCGATATCAATGGTTTTGCCGCACATCGGCACAAAAACACGGCCCGGTGCAGGAACCGCAAGCCGGCCGAAATGATTCACCAATAGTGGGTTGGGGTTTGCCTGATCAAATCCAAGTCGGTTTTCGCGCCACCGCTCAAACCAAAATTCATGCTCCATCACTTCGCTCCTCACAGGCAGGTTTCGCCATCCCTCTCACCATTATCACAAACTTGGCCCGTGTGGTTTGTGAATCTCGCGTGCACTTATGAAAACCTAGAAAGGAGCACGTGTGATGAAACGCGCCGTTTTGATTTTTTTCGGGATGCTCCCACTGATCGCATCCGATTTTGAGATTGTGGAGATGGAAGCCACACAAATCATCCAGAACCTGGACAACGACATGAGCCTGATTGCGGGTAAACCCACAACTGTTCGGTTGTTCGTGAAGAGCAACACCGGTTCACCGATTCAAGACGTCATCGGTGACTTGGAAGGCCAAATCAACGGAACATCTTTGGGCATCCTGAGTAGTGTCAATCACATCACTGCTGAGCCCGATTCGAGTATTGATTTGGCGCAACAGAGACTGGCCAACCACATGACCCTGTTGTTTCAACTACCGGAGTCCTGGATAACTAACACGGGGAGCATGGTGTTGAAGGCATCCGTTCGGACCCTACAATCACAAGTTCAGGACACCCATCAAATCGGTATCAACGTGGTCAGAGACATCGGACTAAAGGTGGAGCTGGTCCCTGTGGGCATTCGATGCGGCGGTGAGTTTTCATGCCGTCCCTCAGATCAAGAGATGCTGGACACGTTGGTCCTGGTCAGGCGGATGTATCCCACCGAGAAGATTAAGGCCACCATCTCCAAACACTATGTCCAGTTCCCTTCGAACCAAAGCTCCACAACACTTTTTAACGCCATCCATTTTTCGCACATGAATGCCGGTCCTGCCACTTTTCCCCAAGCACCTACCGATACTGTACGTATGGGTGTGGTCCCCCCTGGCGTTGAGTTCATTGCGTTTAGCAAAAAAGAACAAAAGTGGGTTCGAGACCCACTGAATGGATACGCCACGGCACACTCACGGACTGGTTTTGTAATGTTGGGCATTGACCACCCTGAAGCAACCATGGCTCACGAAATGGGGCACGCACTGGGCATGGACCATGTAAACGACGGGGTCACATGCAAAAACGCGGATTCGGTGTGCGAACCCTACCCCTACCCCGGGCGTCAGTTGAGTACCGGTAGCGCGCGCGATTATTTCGGTTGGACAAAATGGTTCGCTGTGAATCCCCTGACTTTTTCAGACATGATGACCTATCAGCGCGATCGCTGGATTTCGGACTACACCTATCGAATGCTCTACTGTCTGATGGACAACCTGACAAAGACCGCCGATCAACGCAAAGCGATCTGCAAAGGTGGAGCACCCAAGACCATTTCCATGATTGAAGATGCACCGGAGTTTCTCTGGATAAGCTTAGTGATGGATCTGGACGGATATTCAGTTTCCTTGCGTTCACGTGTCTTTCCCCGCGACACCTTGGACTTGGAGCAACTGCGGGACCGTTTCACACCGCGTGATGAGGAAGGTCCGTTGACCATCAACCTGTTGGACCACGAAGGCCAGGTGCACACAAGCTATACCTATACACCATCGCTGGGCACGATTGACGGAGTGGAAGCCGAGCGACCCCTAAAAATCGCAGAATGGTGCTTGCCTTTCAACGAAGACATCGAGCGAATCGAAGTCATAGACCGAGAGCGGGGGATCGTCATTGCCGAACGATTCGTGGGCGAGCATCCACCTCAGGCTTATGCCAATGAAGCCATCGCAGATGGCGATCAGCTGGAACTGACCTGGTCGGTAGCCGATGAAGATGGCCAACCCCTCCATGTAGATATTCAACTGAGTACCGACCAGGGTGAGCGTTGGAGCACCGTAGCTAGCGGGTTTGATGAAGTAGATACACACACCGTACTGGATACAAGTAACTGGGGTGGCACGGACGAGGCAATCCTCAGACTGATTGCTTGTGATGGTTTCAAATCCACAACCGCTGAATGGCCAACGATTCCACTATCCCGGAAATCCCCAAAGGTGCTGTTATTCGATTCAGAAACGTCTGTGACTCAAGGCACATACACCCCAGGTGAAGTCTGGACTTTCGATGCAGAAGACGGCTCCTTGGAGGGCGACAGCGTCACCTGGGTCTCGGATCTGGATGGACCATTCGCAAATGGGACACGGGCGGATCTGGGCGATCTTTCCGTTGGCTCGCATGTGATTCAAGTCATTGCCCGCGACAGCGACCAAATGACAGGGGATGCATGGCTAACGGTGACCGTCCAACAAGAGCTTCCTTGACGCTTCATATGGGGGCCTATGCGCCCCCATCGCTTATCGATAGAGATCACCATTCAAATACCTGAGGCCCGAGTCGATGATCACCGTCACAACCCTTTTTCCAGGCCCTAAAACCTTTGCGCGTTGCAAAGCGGCCCACAAATTGGCACCGGAGGTATACCCACCGAGCAAGCCTTCATAACGAGCCAGGTCCCGCGCGCTTTGTTGCGCATCTTGATCAGATACAGCCACCACGCGATCCACCAAGTCATGGCGAAAGATGGATGGCACAAACGAAAGCCCAATGCCTTCCAGCTTATGCGTGCCAGACACGTCGCCACCTGATATGTTGCGCACGTTTAGGGGCTCAACGGCCGTAACCGTCAATTCGGGTAGGGCTTCTTTCAGGACCTCAGCGTTTCCTGAGATGCAACCGCCTCCACCCACAGCCATGACAAATTCATCAATTTGGTGATCCAGTTCCTGAAGAATCTCGCGACCCATTTCGTGATAACCCCGCTTGTTATCTAGGTTGTTGACTTGGTCCGGCCAAAAAGTATGGGGTTCACGCGCCAATTCCTGCGCACGGCCAATCATCTGGTCAATCACAGATGCGGTCAGCTTACCCCCGGGCGCAGGAATCAGTTCCACCGTTGCGCCAAAGGCCCGCATGGTCTGAATTTTCTCGGCGGCAAATCCATCAGAAGAAACGAAATGGGCACGATACCCCCGAACGGCGCAGACCATCGCTAGCGAACTCCCTGTGCTTCCTCCGGTGTATTCCACGACCCGATCACCGGGTTTGATGGCCCCTCGCAATTCTGCACCCTGAATCATGGACAGGGCCATGCGGTCCTTCATGCTCCCTGTTGGGTTGGCACCCTCAAATTTGACGTAGATTTCGGCCATCTCTGGTGTGACCAGATGTTTGAGTTTGACTAAGGGTGTGTTGCCAATCATCACTACTACCTCATCAGCCAGCTTACACAGTATATTGATTTCCGGTTTGCAAAAAAAAGACCACACGCGAAGGCGCCAGCGCGCAAAGTACAGCCTTGCGGTGCCAACTTTGAAGCTGCATGTCTTCGTTTGACAACCTCTGCCGTCTCAAAAAAATCTGCTCGGGGTGCGAAACTCGTTGAAACCGACCCACCATAGCGAGTATGATTTGGGACCGAGCGCGTCTAAACAAGGGTCTATTTGTGCCCTCATTTATTTGAAGCTTTGCGCCAAAGAGGTTCGGACACAGGTCATGAGGAGTGTCATTTTTACGTCTATTTTGCTGTGCGGGTTTCCGCTATGGTCCCAGACCAGTACGGAACCCTTGGTAGATGGCGTCGGCGTGCAGGAACACCTGGGTGAATTTGTGGACCTGAACCTGACATTTGTCGACGAATCAGGTGAAACGGTTCAGTTAAGTGACTTTGCCAAGCCAGGCAGGCCCATGATCCTGGCCCCTGTCTACTATTCATGTCCACGCATGTGCACGCTTGTGCTCAACGGAGTAGCAGATCTTGTTCGGCAGCTGGATTTGGTGGCCGGCGAAGACTACACCATTGTCTGTGTGAGTTTTGATCCCAGCAACACTGCTGAAATGGCAACCGCCAAGAAAGCCAATTACCTCGACTCGGTACGCCCAAAGGATCTGGAGGCGGATTGGCATTTTCTCACCGGAACGCCAGAATCCATAGAGACGCTTATGGGCCAAATCGGGTTTCACTACAAATGGGTGAATGACGCATTCAGTCATGCATCCATTCTGGTCTTCTTGGGAGACCAAGGAAAAATTTCACGGTACCTCTACGGAGTCAACTACCCTGTCCGCGATGCGCGCATGGCCTTGGTTGAAACGTCTCAGGGAAAAGTCGGTACCACGCTCGATCGCATCTTGATTTACTGCTTTCACTATGACCCTCTGGCCGGTAAGTACACATTTATGGCCACAAAAATCATGCGTATCGGCGCCGTCGCTGCCGTTTTGCTGATCGCAGTCATAGCGATTTATCTCGTGAAGAAACCGTCAAGGACACGGAGGATGGAATTGCATGGATAAAATTTTGTTCAACGGGCTATCTGAGCTCGGGACCCATGTGGACCGAGTTCACGTCTTCATCATAGCCATCATGGCATTCTGCTTTATCGCGTGCAATGCCGTGTTGATCTACTTTATGCTGCGTTACCGACGCAAAGGTCCTGATGATGTCACCGCATCAATCAAGGGTAATCATCTACTTGAAGCCGTTTGGACGATTATTCCAACCATCGTGGTACTGATCGTATTCGTCTACGGTGTTCGGGTTTGGGGCGACATGCGCAAACCACCTGAGAACGCCATGACCATCAACGTCACGGGTGTCCAGTGGGCTTGGCGATTCGAATATCCGGACGGACGGATTGAAGCAGAGGATCTTTATGTTCCTGCCGGCCAGCCGATACGCTTGAACATGGTCTCCAACGATGTTCTTCACTCTTTCTTTATTCCGGAGTTACGCGTCAAGGAAGACGTCGTTCCCTCGCAGTACACTCATTTGTGGTTCCAGGCGGACTATGAAGGTGTATACAACATCTTCTGTACGGAATATTGTGGCGACAACCATTCCTACATGTTGGGTAAGGTCCATGCTTTAGGACCCGAAGCTTGGGACCGATGGGTGCGCCGCGTGCCCGATCCAGACGCGGTACAGCTTTCCCCTGCTGAACGTGGTGCCAAGCTCTATTCAAAGTGGGGCTGTCTTGGCTGTCACTCCACAGATGGTTCACCCAATATCGGGCCTACATTCAAAAACCTGATGGGCAGGTCGGAATCATTTGCAGATGGTTCGACTGTCGTTGTTGACGAGAACTACATCATGGAATCCATCAAACAACCCAATGCCAAGATCGTCGCGGGATTCAAGCCCGATCAGATGCCTGCCTTTGAGGGCCAATTGAGCCAACAAGACATCACCGATCTGATTGATTACATCAAGACGTTGAACGAATAAGGAGCCTGAAACCATGTCGACGCAAAGCGATACGCATTACTTGGAAGCCAAAGGCTTCTACAACTGGTTTTTCTCTGTGGACCACAAGCGAATCGGCTTGATGTACCTAGCCGCCATCTTATTCTTCTTTGTGCTGGCGGGTATGGCCGCCATGTTGGTCCGACTGGAGCTACTGGCACCAGGAGAGCAGTTCATCGATCGCCACGGTTACAACGTGGCTTTTACACTGCACGGCGCCATGATGGTGTTTTTGTTTATTGTGCCAGGGATTCCCGCGACCTTGGGCAACTTCTGTTTGCCCTTGATGATCGGGGCAAAGGACGTCGCATTCCCTCGCTTAAACCTTTTGAGTTTCTGGATCTATGTCTTGGGCGCAGCCATTGTGGTCATGTCCTTGATTGGCCCTCCGGGCGAAGCGTGGTTGGACACGGGCTGGACGCTCTATACACCCTATTCGGTTGAGTCGTCTTCCGGCGTCATACCGGTAACTTTGGGTGTATTTATCCTTGGGTTTTCATCAATTTTGACCGGTCTCAACTTTGCCGTGACGATTCACAAGATGCGAGCACCTGGTATGACCTGGCATCGCTTGCCCCTATTTGTGTGGGCGCTTTACTCGGCTTCTCTGATTCAGATTCTGGCCACACCTGTAGTAGGCATCACCTTGCTGCTGTTAATCATGGAACGCTCATTCGGTATCGGTTTCTTCACAGCCAGCCTGGGCGGCGATCCGATTCTGTTTGAGAATTTCTTCTGGTTCTACTCCCATCCGGTGGTTTACATCATGATCCTCCCGGCTATGGGTGTGGTTGCCGAGATCCTGCCGGTTTTTGCCAAGAAGCCCATCTTCGGGTATCGAGCAATTGCCTACTCGAGTTTGGCCATTGCCCTGGTTAGTTTCTTCGTGTGGGGTCATCACCTGTTCGTGAGTGGCATGTCCAACTGGTCCCGTTGGGTTTTCTCGCTGTTAACGTTTGCGGTTGCGATTCCCACGGCGATCAAAGTGTTCAACTGGATCAGTACGCTTTACAAAGGATCAATCCAATTGGATTCGCCTATGTTATATGCCTGTGCGTTCATTTTCTTGTTCACCATTGCCGGATTGACAGGCTTGCCACTGGCCACCTTGGCCACGGACGTCCACCTGCACGACACCTACTTCGTGGTGGCGCATTTCCACTACACCATGCAGGGTGGCACAGTGATTGGACTGTTGGCGGGACTCCATTTTTGGTTCCCCAAGATTTTCGGCAAGATGTACAACGAAAAGCGCGCCCGGGTTGGTTTCTGGATGCTCTTTGTGGGATTCAACGCCACGTTCATGCCTCAGTTCATACTCGGCTACATGGGCATGCCGCGCCGCTACTTTGATTACTTGGATCAATTTGCGGATCTGCATTTCATGAGCTCTATTGGCGGCTTCGTGAACGGTCTGGCCTATCTGTTTATCTTGGGTAATCTGATCCACGGCATCATCAAGGGAACCGCGGCGGAAAAGAACCCACATGGTTCGCTTTCTTTGGAATGGACCGTTCCCTCACCACCACCACTTACCAACTTTGACGAGATTCCGGAAGTTCATGATTGGACTTACGGCTACGGCAACGAACAGCACGCTTAACGAAGGACGAAACCTATGAGTGAACCTGGAACCTTTTTTCATCTTCACGAAGAAGATCCCGTAGAGGCTTATGAGAATTTCAAGCTGGGTATGTGGATCTTCCTCGCCACGGAAGTCTTGTTGTTTGGTGGCCTATTCGCCGCTTACTTCATTTTTAAATTCATTTGGCCAACTGTGTTTGAGGACGGCTCCAGCCACCTCAACAAATTCATGGGTGGCCTGAACACGCTGGTATTGATCTTCAGTTCCTTCTCCATGGCTATGGCTGTGGACGCAGCACAACGTGGCCAGCAGAAAAAGTTGGTACGGAATCTGGCGATCACGCTGTTCTTTGCTTTGTGTTTTATCGTGGTCAAGGGCTTTGAATGGGGCCCGAAACTGAGCCACGGCATCACACCGGGTTCTGACGTGTTCTTTTCCGTGTACTACATGACCACAGGCCTTCACTTACTACACGTGTTGGTGGGGATGTCGTTCATTGGACTGCTCCTGGCCCGTGCCCTTAAGGGTCGTTACCATGAAGAAAACTTTGGCGGTGTTGAAATCGGCGGCCTTTATTGGCACTTGGTCGATATCATCTGGATCTTCCTGTTCCCGCTACTTTATTTGATTTGATGAGGTGAGCCATGAGTGAACATAAAATGGGACATATCCAAGAGTTTTCGATCTATTTCAAGGTACTTCTGGCCCTGATTGGTCTCACCATCGCCACGGTATTGGTTTCGCTGGTGGATTTCGGTATCTTCAACACACTGGTTGCGTTGTTGGTGGCTGCCATCAAAGCCTCGCTCGTGGTGCTCTACTTTATGCACGGTAAATACGAGGACCGAATTACCTGGGCCTTTATTTACTACCCGTTGATTCTATTGGCTACGCTCGTGGGCGCGCTGTTCCTGGATTACGGATTCCGCGACAAGGGCCAATTTACAGTCGGTCCCATAAGCTTTGATGCCATGCATCAGTCTCATGATGCAGATTCGCACGGCGCGACCGACGACCATGGGGCCACGACTCACGACAGTCATAACGCCGATTCGGCAGATACCCACACCGACGCCCATGGCGAACCATCCATCATGGATCCAGCAACCGAGGCACATGCTGCAGAAACGCCCGCTGTGGATATGTGGGAAGGCGTGCATGGCGATGTAGAGGCGGGTCGTGCCAAGGCTAAGGTGCTGTGTATCGCATGTCACCTTATTGATGGTGAAGGAAACGCCCTGCCGGGCGCCCCTCCCTTCGCAGAAACCGCCAACAACACCGAGAAAACGCCTGAATTCCTGCGAACCTGGCTAAAAGCCCCGCAATCGGTCAAGCCTGGCACACTCATGCCACAGCTCCCATTGACCGACGCCGACATCGAAAACCTGATCACCTACCTGCACACCTACGCAGAGTAAACAACCAATGGACCAGCTACTCCGCTTTTTTTCTTGCGGAAGGCTGGTCCATTCGGTTAGGTTTTAGGAGAGATTGGAGTCTTTAGTGATATTGAGACTCGATTGCAATTTCTCGCCGTTTGACGTAATATGAGCAGGTGAGGTGGACATGGATGGACTGATTGTTGCCTTTGTTGTAGGGACTGCGGTTACCTACCTCGCTCGACGCTTCTACAAGACGGCTCACGCAAAGACAAACTGTGGCACCTGCAGCAGCACATGTAGCAGCAAAGGCTGGTCTGTATGACGCTCGACTCATTGGTTCCAGGTCAATCAGCACGCATCACGTACCTCGAACCTTCCCATCCCAGTTTGATCCGATTGTCAGAAATGGGATTCATTAGCGGTCAGCACATTCAACTGATCCGAAAAGCTCCCCTGGGCGAACCTTTTAAGGTACGCGTGATGAACTATGAATTGTGCATCCGAAAATCTGAAGCAGCCGCCATTCACGTGGAACCTGTGAGCCTGACAGCGTGACGTCCAGCAGCAGCGACAACTCAAGACCACCACTCGTTGCCCTGGTCGGCAATCCCAACACGGGCAAAACCAGTGTGTTCAACGCTTTATGTGGCACCCGGCAACAGGTTGGTAACTACCCGGGTGTTACGGTTGAAAAGAAGACGGGTTCCTTTGATTGGGACGGTCAAACCATTCAAGTTGTGGATCTACCCGGCCTTTATAGCCTCAACCCCTTGTCTCCCGATGAGCAGGTAGCAACAGACGGCATCCTGGCTCATGCGCCCGGTATGCCAACCCCAGATCTGTTGATATTTGTGGCAGACAGTACCAACCTGAAACGAAACCTCTTGCTTTACAGCCAGATCGCAGATACCCAGAAACCGGTAATCGCCGTAATCACCATGATGGATTTGTTGGATGGCGAAGGCGTACAGATCGATATTGATCAGCTGGGCCATTGTCTGAATATTCCCATGGCGGTACTCACCAAGGGTGATGCCAAGCAGGTTCAGCAGCTGAAAAATATCATTGGCGACGCACTCGACCAGCCACCCATCCCAACAGTCTGTTTGGCATTTGAGCCAGCGATTGGTTCCATGCTGGACGACCTGCAGCACATGTTTCCACAAATCAGTCGCTTCGATGCTCGAGCACTGTTGTTCGGCAGCCAAAATGTACGCGTCGGAGACCCCATGTTGGGCGCGATGCAACAAAAGGTTCAAGCACTCCGTGAGCAAGCAGACTCCAGTAATTTGACACCAGCAGCGTTGGTGACGCAACGTTACCAATGGGCAGAAGCAATCGTCCAGCGCGTGGAAAAACGAAGCGAGAAGGCGCTGACTTTCAGCCGAAAACTAGACCGAATCCTTACCCACCGTTTCTTCGGTTTGATTATTTTTGCAGCCGTGATGTTCTTGATGTTCCAATCCATCTACACATGGGCCGTGCCGTTTATGGACCTCATCGAAACAGGAATTAGTACCCTGTCGGATGTGGTTGGATCGTCCTTGGCAGCCAGACCTTTGTTGGCATCCATCATGGTGGACGGCATGATCGCAGGGGTCGGGTCGGTGATCGTTTTCTTGCCACAGATTGTGATCCTGTTTTTGTTTGTCGCAGTGTTGGAGGACAGTGGTTACCTTTCGCGCGCAGCCTTCTTGATGGACAAACTTCTGGGCTGGACCGGCCTCAATGGCCGAGCCTTCATTCCCATGTTGTCCAGTTTCGCCTGCGCTGTGCCTGGAATCATGGCTGCTCGCGTCATGCCAGACCCCAAGGCACGTATGGCCACGATTCTGGTGTCTCCGTTGATGAGTTGTTCTGCCCGCCTACCTGTGTACATTTTACTGATCAGTGCCTTTATTGAACCTCGCTTTGGGGCGTCCTGGGCAGCGGTCACTTTGTTTGCCATGCATGGGATCGGGTTGCTTATTGCGTTGCCCATTGCGTGGATCCTAAACAAAGGGATTTTGAAAACGCCGGACATGCCTTTCATTCTTGAACTGCCAGTCTATCGATTGCCCAACTGGACCAATGTCGTGTTTCGGGCGTATGAGGCTGGAAAAAAATTCACGGTTCGAGCGGGCACAGTAATTTTTGCCTTTTCGATCATCATCTGGGCGCTTAGCTATTTTCCACGTCCAGACCACATTGCCGATGACATACGCGCACAAGCTCAATCCCAAGACGCGTTATTGATCGATCAGCAAATCGCGGGTGCCTATCTGGAACAGAGTTACTTGGGCACTGCGGGCAAGGCCATCCAACCCATTTTCGGCCCGCTTGGATTCGACTGGAAGATCACGGTTGGTATTCTTGGCGCTTTTCCCGCTCGTGAGGTGATCCTCAGCACGTTAGGTATCATTTATCAGATCGGCGAAGCAGATGAAGAGAGCGACGATTTGAAACAGCGCATGGCCGCCGAATCCTGGCCTGATGGTTCTCAAGTCTTTACACCACTCGTCGCCATTGTGCTGATGATCTTCTTTGCACTTTGCAGTCAATGCATGTCCACCTTGATCACGGTGCAACGCGAACTTAACTCGTGGAAATGGGCGGGGTTCCTATTCACGTACATGACGGCCCTTGCCTATTTGCTCTCCCTGGTTACCTATCAAGGCGGTAAAGCCCTGGGATTGGGTTAACACAAAGAATGTAATAGTATGTGCATCCATATAGGCGAGAGGGTTCTGATGCGCATCATACTGTGTCTTTGGATGCTTCAAGTCATGGCGCAAGATGGGGGCGGTCCGTTGATAAGCCCCATCCATACGCCATGTCTGTTTCCTGCTCAAAGGGCTGCAATCAAAAGCAGGATAGAGCCAATGCTTCACTCGGCCAGAAAGCACATCAAAAGGAGCACGGGCGCCCGTCTCACCTGGCCTGTCCAAGCAGCGTTGCACCACCCGTATCGCGGATTCTATGGGATTTCGAATTTTGTCGATCACGATCCTCGCTTTCCCGACCGACTGCGCGACTACCAGTTAGGCCAACGCACCTATGACACTGCCAATGGCTATAATCACCAAGGCGTCGACATTTTCAACTGGCCATTCTTGTGGGAAACCATGGCATCGAACGGTGTTCAGGTGGTGGCAGCTGATGATGGCATCATCCTGGGTAAGGACGATGGTCATCCAGATCAGTCGTGCAGCGGGTGGACTGACCCCAATGCCATGTGGAATGCCGTTTACCTGTTGCATGACGATGGCACCACAGGTTGGTATGGACATATGAAGAAGGGTTCGACCACCCAAAAACCAGTTGGTTCGCGCGTACAACGGGGAGAAACAATCGGTATCGTTGGTAGCTCCGGCATATCAACTGGCCCTCACCTTCATTTCGAACTTTACGATGAGAACGATCAACTGCTGGACCCCTTTGCGGGACCCGGCAACACGATCAATGCGACTTCCTATTGGCTGAACCAGCCAGACTACCTCAATTCCAGTCTTTCGGCGGTGCTGACACACGGCGCGCCACCTGTGTTCGGATGTGCAGACGAAGAACAGAGCAATCTCAAAGACCACTTTGACGCAGGAGAGCCAGTGATTGTTGCCGTCTACTTCCGCGATCAAGTTCAAATACCGTACACCGTCCAGTTACTCGCACCCAATGGTTCCGTGTTTCGTGAATGGACCACAGAGTTGAGCGGCGTAGAACACTACAACGCATCCTATTGGTACTGGACGCAAAGTCTTCCCGCTACGGTAACCGGTATTTGGAGTGTTCGAGTGCTTTACGATAACCAGACGATCACCCATTCGTTCAGCTATGGTTTCACACAGGAAGACGATGGCGATCTGTCAACACATGCGTCATTGCTCACCTTGAATGACGTTGTCGAGCGCACACTGAATCGCGCGGACGACGTGGATTTTTTCCAAATTGATATCCGTGATTGGGGACTGCTGAATCTTCGGTTTGAGGGAACCATGCAAGCTGAGCTTGCGGACAATCACGGCCAATTCATTCTAGCCTTAGGTGCCCAACAAGACCTGTTACTTAAGCCGGGGACATACCTTGTGTCCATCTTTGGTACCGAGACGTCTGCATACCGTTTGACAACCTCATTTCGTCACAATCTCACGTATGTTGCGCCGCACCTGCCAGACCCGGAACTCGGTTGGCAAAGTGAAATTTGGTTGTTAGGCGGCGCACACCGGAACGGATTCATCGAAACGACGTTGGTAGATGCAGCAGGCACGATTCAAAGCACGTCGCAAGACTTCTTGGTGAGCGGTTTGCCTGTGGTCAAAGAGGGACGCTTTGGTGCCAGCACTTGGGCTGATATTCAGCCTCTAGCAAATCTAGATGGCCATATTCGCTTTGCCTTTAAGCGTTCTAGTGGTAGCGAGAAAACGGCTGTCCCTTTGCAGCTCATTACTGACGCCCATCAACATTTGGTGTTTCCCCATATTCCGGCCGATCGCATCCAATTCTGGTCTGGTTACGCACTGGTAAATCCACAAAGCGACGACGCCCACATCCAGTGGACTGCTTGGGGTGAACAGGGCCAAAATCTCGACCACCTTGTGCAAGGTCCAACGATTTTGTCTGCACATGCCAAGGTCGTCTCGTTGTTCGAAGGATCCCTTTTCGACGATCAACAAGCTGAAGAAAAGATCGCATGGCTGGAGTTGAACTCGGATATGCCACTGGTGGGATTTGAACTCTTTGGACGTCACGCGGCTTTTTCATCGGGCGAACTGGCGGGTATTCCCGCGCAACCGCTAATCCCCAGTCAGCCGTCGGACTGGGCTTTGCCCTTTGCACTTTCTACATTCAACTACCAAGGCTGCTCCGTACTCAACCCAAACGACCACCCAATCAATATGACGCTTTCAGTATACGGATTTGATGGCAACCTCGTCGGGTCGTCTCAGTTGATGATTGGAGCGCGCCAAAAACTATTGGGATTGCTTCTACCAGACCGTTTCACATTTCCCGTCCAGGATCCTGTTTTGAATCTCAACGACGGGCATCAAGTTGCTTGGTTGCGTTTCCAGGCGACCGAGCCTTTGATGGTTTTTTCCCTCACAGGCGACAGCTATGCCATTTTTGACGGGATCACCCCAATACTGGGCAAACCCAATCTGAACTTAGTCATTGGACCGCCTGGACTAACGAACAAAGCACAAGTTTGTAATCTAACAAATCAATCAGCCGAAATCGTTTGCACGGTTCAGAGTGGAGACATCAGTCTATGGTCGAATTTCGTGACTTTACCCGCCTTCGGCTCCGTGCTACTGGACATCCCCTCAGACTGGGAGGATGTGACCCATTTGCACATTAGTGGCCCCGATGACAGTCGCCTCTCAGCGGTTTTATGGCAGATGGACGAACGAGACGGCGGGAGCCTCATCGGCATCACACCTGCCAACGATTTTCAATAGCTTTGATAACTTACAGGGTTGGGACAAAGCTGTTCAGCGCGCGAGACAACCTCGCTGCGACTACCGACAAGTAACATCTGCATGTCGCGACCGTGAGCACCAATGGATTTCTTGGCGGCTTCGTACCAATCCTCAACAGTGAACGGTTTATTGGGATTCGGTCTCGGACCCTGAAGGACCCAGTAAAAATAGGACCCGTCGCCACCCAACTTGAACAAACCCCATCGACTTGATCCCAGTGGGTTTCCCATAACCATAATGCCACAGCCTCCGGAATTCTGTTGTGAGGTCGTGCCCATAGTTTGAGTCGGTTGAGAGAATGCCGAGCCAGTATTTCCTCGTGGTGACTCGCCTTGAACGACACGCGCTACATCAATTAGGGTGCCCACCAGTTGTCCAGCCGCTTCGCGGTTCCTCGCCCTTCGCTCCTCACGCGCCATTCTGTCTTCTTCGGCAATGCGTTCCTGCTCACGAACCCGCTCCTGTTCCCGAGCGATGCGATCTCGTTCCTGGCCGATCCGTTGGTCCAGGTCGTTGGCTTCTTCGTCAATGCATCGGGACCCTAACGCCCGGGCGGTGGAAAGACCTGCTCTCGCATCATCGAATCTGCCATCCACATAGTCCTGCCAGGCCTGATCCAGCGCGGCGCGAGCTTCCTGGTCCATAGCAGCTTGGCGTTGGTACTCAGCTCGAAGTCGCTCGATCTGCGGATCGGATGGGTTCAAACGTGCCGCTTCTCCCAACCAAGACAGTGCGCCTTGATAGTTACACCGTTCATGGACCAAAACCTGAGCTTCAGACACTGCACGACCGGCTGCCTGAGCAGAATCATCACTCACCGCGGGAGTAGGCTGGTTTGGCGTGGTGCCCGTAGGTTGAGGCGGCGGCGGTCCAGAGGAAGTCACAAGAGGGGGGTCCCATTTCACTTTGGCGCAGACGGCAGCACTTCTGGCCGCCTTTTCTGCTGGATCCACAAACAACTCTGCGGCATCTACCCAGGCCGATGCCTCGCTGGCAAGGTCTGCGTTCACTTCGGGAATGGCACTGGCATCACACCAATTCCCTTGCTCTGCCTCGTCCATGGCCGCCATTTCCTGACTCGCACGCTCCAATGATCGAGAAAGGGAGCCAAAGCCCAGTTCTTCCTGCCCATAGGACTGCAATCGGGCCTGGGTCGTTTCCATGCGGCGGAGTTTGTCAACGGCATCCTTGCTTGGCAATGCTGGAACCAGTCGTTCCTTAGCTTCGGCAACCAAAGAGAAACCCTCAGCGACTAGACCATCGCGTTCCACGCCCAACCCTCGCAAGCCTGTCAATATGAATTGCGCCTGCCCTAACACACCGGCCCTTTCGGCAAGAAATGCATCCATGAGACTTCGATAGTCGCGGCACACCTCGTATTGACGGGATTTAAGCGCGAGGCGCGCCTTGAACAAGTCCTGAACGGCATCCGCGCTATCCCTGGTGCTCAGGTAGGCTTCTCTTGCGGCAATCGCCTGGCGGCGCGCTTCGTCGGCACCCAACTCAGCCTGGTCTCGTAGCATCTGTGCGCGCTGAGGATCTGTGGCTGACATTAACTGGTCTGCAGCTTCACACGCTCGAAGTGCTGCGGCTTCTGCCGCATCTCTGGCTTGAACAACCCGTCGGCTGGACTGCTCGGCCATGGCCACAAGACCAGGCACAGCCGTCAACTGTTGCTGAAGGGATTGAAAATCAGAGGCCAAACTCGCTGGCGAAGCCGGCCCTCGCATGGCGGTTAATTGTCTTATCGCATCATTTCCTTCTGCTAATCGTTGCTTGGCTTCGCTGACAATGCCCGCCAAGCGGTCAAGTATCTCTCTAAGTCTCTGTTCAAGATCACTCAGATCCACAGCTTGGGCAGTGTCCCCCTTGTCTTCATCGTCGTTCATGGCGGCTTCAACGCTGGAAGGCAATTCGAATTCGGTTCGATCGCTGTCTTCGACCACAGCTTTGGTTTTGGTGTCCTTAAGGACAGGCCAGCCTCCATGATTACTTTCAAACACCAATCCTTTGAGGTATGGCCCCGATATCAAGTGAGGAATCGGGTTCATCCCGCGAATCGTTGCGCTCAGTTCTGCCTGACTAGACTCCACACCCAAGGTACTAAATGGCAACTCAACTTCAATCGGCGCGAAACCATGAAACGAGGTAATGGGTTTGCCGCCTGGCAACCACAAATCTTCGGCGCCAATATCCACTTTAATCTTGCCATTTTTCAGCTTGGATCCGCCTTCACCCGCCAAGGCCCATTCAATCTCGATTTCCTGAAGAGCTTTGAACTTTTCCGACATGGCCGTTGAATTTGCCGAACCCATATTTTCATGCTCACCCGTATCCAAGTTGAGATCTTGAAAGAAACCGCCCGCATTCTTGTCTATGTTGATGGGCGGCGACGTCCCAGTGATTGACGGCCCCAACCGAACAAAATCCGCAATCAATTTTTCACGTGCCGCATCAATGGATGGATACCAGTCCGTGATATAGGCCAGCAGTAGGGATCCATCCAGCACCCACCATTCCAGTTCAGCACGTACGATCACCTTCGACTTATCGGCTTCCACATGGATTCGAGCGTGATCCACGTGAATCATCAAGGGCTCAACTGCCCAATGATAAGCCCCACCCAAAGGCGTCTCCACGTTCATAGCCATGTCTGCTGTCACTGATACCACATTGCCACGTTGTTGACGGAACTTGTCGACCATAGACTGCGTGAATGCTTCCATCACGTACGATGCAGCATCAAGGTCCTTGGTGATTCCCCAAGCCTTGCCCGAACCCAGCTTACGCATGAATTTACTGGCCAGCGCTTGGCCCTTTTCCTTGGTACCACGGTTCCAGTAATCGGGAAAAGCTGCCCCGAAGGCGTGGTTCACAAAGTCCGTGGGGAACCCAGCAGCCGGCGCAATATAAGACTCGGGCGGGTGGTCGGCAATGCTGAACACGTGGGTCGATTCAAACGCCTCCATCTGTCTGTGCCATAAGGGGTTCACCTCGTAAAACCCACCATATTGATTGACGACCACATGCTCCATGCTGTCGACCCAATAGTGAGTCAGCCAGCCCAAGGCATAGGCCAGTTGTTGCTCCCTTTTAAGCGGGTCCTTTTCGGACGCAGCCAATCGAAGCATTTGGGTCAAAAGCTGACCCGTGCGACGGTAATGCGCATCCTTGGCCAAACTGAACCCGTATTTCAGGTATTCACGCTTGCCCAATTCACGTTCTTCATGATGTTTATGAGAAAGAACGCCCACCAGATTGGTCAGCACATCAGGACCTGCAGCACCTGCCTTGTAAAAGTCCAGATTCCGATCAAGCAAGGCTTTTATTTGAGGTGGAGTGCGTGGATCATCCTTCACCAACAATGCCACGCGAATGTGATTAGCGATCTGACTACCTACGGCCCAGTTAGCAAGCCCTAACATCAGACACAAAACCAGCTTCCTCATGTTGACCACCTGTTGGTCCCACCCTATTCAAAAATTGAGAATTCGTCAAACCTTGGATGTGTTAGGGTAGGCACAAAAAGTGAGGTGAACCATGGCGGTATCGCGCGAGGCACTGGAGGAAACATATCGCCTCATCTCGGACGACGAGTTATTGGACCGTATTACTTCGGGAACACTGACGGACGTGGCGCAGTTGGTGGCCGAAGCCGAAAGACAGAAAAGAGGTCTTCAAATCGAAGACACTGCTGAAGCACCTGCCGAAGAAGAAGTTGACGAATCAGCACACATCGATTTGGACCAATACGCCCACCTAACCAGTTATCGCCGTTCAGATACAGCATATATGGTGTGCCAAGAGCTCGAACGTTTCGAGTTAGATGTTGTCGTCGCGGAAGCCGAATCGGGGGCGCTTGAATTAAGAGTCATCAAGTCACAGCTTGAAGAAGCACAGATCAAATTGGCTGCCATCGATACTGCTCAATTGGAATCTGAAACTGTCCTCGATGAAGGCCAATGTCCAAGGTGTGGCAGTGACCGCAGCGTCCCTCACGAGCAGGGTGTTTTGCGTTCCCTATTTATTGCGATTGGTCTTGCCAACCCAACGGCGTATTTCTGTCAACAGTGTGAGCATTCCTGGCAGCTTGAATGATGACGGAATAGAAAAAACAATATGTGCGTTTGCGAGACATGGAGGCTTACATGTTCTTAATTTTTCTGCTTTGGACCGACCCGATCAATACCAATTTCCGAGGTGTGGCCGTCAAAGGGACAGATGTGGTTGCCTATTTCACGCAGTCTCAAGTGGTGGCTGGCCAAAAGCAATTCTCGGTGGAATGGCAAGGGGCAAAATGGTATTTTTCATCGGCAAAAAACAAGGAACTATTTACCGCCGATCCCGAAAAATATGCACCTCAGTTTGGCGGATATTGTGCCTGGGCCGTGAGCCAAGGTTACACGGCAGGTATTGATCCTGAAGCCTGGGCGATCGTTGAGGGCAAGCTTTACCTCAACTATAGCCAGAGCGTTAAGGAAAAATGGTCGGCTGATCAAGCGGCGTTAATCAAAGCTGCTGAAACCAACTGGCCCCAGATACTTGCCAAGTAGTTACCAGACAAATGGCAAAATGCGTTTGGTGTCCGCCTTCCAATGCTCAAACGAGTCTGCAAAGGATGCCGCCATCAACCGGTCCTCTACAACACCTTGTCCCAAAATAACCAGTCCACAGGTGATGGCTATCATCCAATCTATTCTGGAGAGGGCAATAGCGAATCCTGACACGACGATCAGGTCGCCTAAGTACATCGGGTGCCGTATCCATCGGTAAAGCCCCCGATTGGTGACCAGCACTTCAGGTTGATGCATCTTCCCCGTCTCAGCTTTAAGGATGAAGTAGTGCCAAATATGGATCCCAGCCCCCAAACATACGATCAACTGAAACCAACCTGAATGCCGGATCGCCGATCCCTCAAGTGCGGCCTGCACAAAACGGATCACCAATACCAATCCGAGCACGACTTTACACGCCCACAGGAAATAGTTCCGAATCATGTTGAACTTATGCCACATCACCCGTTTGGATCTGCCAAAGTTGAAAATACCGTCCGCGTTCTGCCAGGAGCGCATCATGGTCACCCCATTCCTCGATCTTCCCATCGGCCAGAACATAGATCAAGTCAGCGTGCCGAATCGTGCTCAATCTATGTGCGATCACGATGATCGTCCGATCATGCGCCAATCGATGCAACGATCGTTGAATCGCTGCCTCAGTCTCGTTGTCTACTGCTGATGTCGCTTCATCCAATATCAGAATGGGTGCATTCTTGAGGAGTGCTCGAGCGATGGACAGTCGTTGACGTTGGCCTCCAGATAGTTTTTGACCTCGCTCACCCACAACCGTATCGTAGCCATCTGGGAGCTGGCGAACAAAGCCATCTGCCTCAGCCGATTTGGCCGCTTCGATCATGTCAGCATCGGATGCATCTGGATTTCCGTACTTAAGGTTGTCGCGAATGGTGCCGTGAAACAGAAATACGTCCTGGCTGACTAAAGCCATGCGGCGACGCAAGTCAAACAGGGCGAGATCTTTAATGTCGCGACCATCCAAAGTCACCGACCCCCCTTGCGGGTCATAAAAGCGCAGCATGAGCTTTACAAGGCTACTCTTTCCTGAACCCGTTCCACCTACCAGAGCGACAGTGGTTTTTCCTTGAATCTGCAGATCCAGCCCATCGAACACCCTTGTTCCATTGTCATAACTGAACTTGATGCGGTTGAAAGACACCGACCCGAAAGATGTGGTCAGCGACAACGCATCTTGAGCATCGCGTACAGAAAACGGCGTCTCCATGAGATTCAAGACACGACGCGTAGAGGCCATTGCCCGTTCAAACAGATCGACGGTTTGTCCCAGTCGCGTGAATGGCCAAAGAAATCGCTGAGTCAAAAAGATCAAGACGCTGTAGGCGCTCACTTGCAATTCGCCAGATAAGGTTTTGAATCCACCCCACACCATGGTGCCTAAGAATCCAGCAAGGATCGCCATGCGAATCACTGGAATAAATGCGGAACTCAAGCGAATGGCTTCCGCATTGGCAGATTGATACGCAAGACTCAGCGCATTCATTCTCTGCTTCTCGGCCTGCTCAGCCGTGAAACTTTTGATCGTAGCAATGCCGCTTAAGTTATTGCTTAAGGTGCCGCCCAATTGTCCGGCGGCATCGCGAACGGCGGCGTATCGAGGACCCAAATTTCTCTGGAAGGCCCGGCTTCCAAAAAAGATGATGGGTACCGGCATCACGGTAATCCATGCGATCTGCGGTTCCAATGCAAAGAATATGAGTCCGATAAGGACCGTGGATACTGTCAGTTGAATCAACTCGTTGGCACCTGTATCCAAGAACCGCTCCAACTGATTGATATCATCGTTGAGCGTGGACTGAATGTTCCCCACGTTTTGGTCCTCAAACCAGCTCATGTCCAGCTGTTGTACACGTTCATAGCAGTCCATGCGCAAACTGTGTTGGAGAGACTGCGCGAGGCGGCGCCAGCTCACGGAATACAGATATTCAAACAGCGATTCCAATAGCCAAACAAGGAACGTGGCAGCGCCCAACACAAGTAGTTGCGTATTCAACGACTGAAACCCAATTGCTGCCAATAGACTGTCTTCTCTTTTGACCACTACGTCGACAGCCACACCAATCAACACTTCGGGAGCGATATCAAACAACTTGTTCAGTGTCGAATACAATGTCGCCAACCAGATACGAAGCCGCCAAGGTAGGCAGTATCGCCACAATCGACTCAATCCGCGCCCTTGAGACTGGGTCAGAGCGGCATTCCTTCCAACCAATCAAAAAGCGGCCGGGCATCCTGATAGTGAGTTAGGAAAAATGCAAGGCAGCGATCATCGAATAGTTCTTCAGCCACAGGCATTGAACGCCAACAAGAAAGACCTTTGCAGCGCAGCCAATGACCCCGTGGATGATCGCTTGCAAATCCGGAGGGGACACGTTTTAGATCGGGTTCGTAATAGTCAAATCCTTTGGCTTTCGTCTCTTCGACGACGTGATCCATTTGCGCCCCATAAGGAGTATCCAAGGCTCTGCGGAATGCCAGAAGCTGATTCTTGTCGAACTCAAATATGCCTGTCCCCAATACACATCGTTCTGGTTCAAGGGAGAAAAAGAAAGCGGGATTACACCGATCCGATGCCGAAGACTTAATGGCAAAACGCAAATGGGTATTGTATGGGGTTTTATCTTTGCTGAAACGCACGTCGCGGTGAATTCTGAACACTTTACCATTCATTTCGTGCCCAATCATGGTCGTCAGGGCGCTTTCCAAGGTCTCAACCAAAGACAACGCCGGAGCTTGCAGATGTTTCTTGTAGCGCTGCTGTTGTTGTTGAAACCATGAGCGATCGTTGTGGGCTTGCAATTCGCACAGGAAATGCCAGCCATCGAGACTCAAGCCGGAAAATGTCATCATTACTCGGGCGTACGAGCAACGTGAGAGACATTAGACGCACTCACAACCTGGCTGACTTCCAGACCATAGGTTCGGTACAAGGCAGCTACGAAAGCATCCGCCACGGATTGCCTGAACTCAGGCTTCGTCATCAGCTCTCTATCTTTCCCATTGGCTAGATTGCAGACTTCCACCAAACAGCGGGTGGGTACTCGATTGAATCTAAGCACAGCCGGAACAAACGGACGTGAATGGGCTTGCCGACGAATTACCGAACGAATAGGTTTACTGCGATGAACCTGAATATCGGACAGGCGAGCTTGTTGAACGAATGCCTCGGCAAAAGCCATACTGCGCGCCTGGGCGTCTTGCATGGTGGCCTTGTCAAAGGAGAACTGGTTGCCTTTGTACTCGGCGTACCCACTTAGCCGACGATTGGGAGGACCCACTCTAGTCGGATAATAGCGCGCGTCCGGAATGTAGACCATGGCACCACGAAGGGATGGGTGAAGCGAGTCCGCATGAAAACTGGCAAACACCATATTTTCAGGTTTGACACCTCTTTTGATTAACTTATCGTATTGGTGATTTGCCAGCATCCATCGCAGATTGACACCATCCGTCGTGACGCGACTGTGGTTCAACGGAAAAGGCGGATTCGTATTGAGTACCTCATCCTGATCCAAGCGGAACTTTGAGACATCTTGTGACCGGTAGGAAACCGACGGATCGAGGCTCGTGGCGATAATGACAGCTTGTGTTTCTCGTTCGAGACGTTCTTTGACGCGGCACAAGATGTCATACACATAATCATCTTCCCATACGTGTGAAAACTTGGCCCCTGTATCCCGTCCGCCATGGCCAGCATCCAGAATCACGTAAACACCATTCAAATTTCTCGATACGACTTTGGTTGCCACCTGAGATACTTCTAGCAGGTTCTGCATGTAGGCCAAATATTCAGGATCATCTTGTTCGCGATATTCAGGCTCAAGTAGGTCATAGGGAATGCGAATCACATGTCCAATGGGTAGATCTGTTTCATCTCGGATGCCATTGCGTTTGATGATGTCGCCAGCCACGCGATTGACGTCTTCACCGCTGACAAGACCGCAAAACCGAACGACGACCGACGAATAGATGGCCTCACCACGTCGCAGCCTGTAGGCAGCATATTTGCCATATTGGTCGCTTCCGTACGTCAACATGCTTCGAAGCGCTGCTAACTCTGGACTGGGCTCAAGTTGCGGCGGTGGTGTCTTGGGCTTGAGCTGTGGGTCTACGCGGTGGGTCGTGGCTGGTGCATCGTCGGCACGAATCACTTGGGTATCATGAATGGGCGTGTGGTCTGCCATGGCTGGATCAATATTGGGTTGTTCATCTTGCCAATCCGCTCGAATCAGGGCTTGATCCATCAACGACAAGGGAATCAATACCGTGCTCCCTTTCTTAATCCGTGAAGCACTCAGGCCACTGGCGGCAGCGATCGCTTTGTAGTTCTTGCCGTCACCGGTAAACCACGCAGAGATGGCCCAAAGCGTCTCATGTCCTGAGTAAGTGACCTCATGGCGATACATGTCACCTTGCGGCCCGTTTTTCGGCCAAAGGCGCTGGATAACCATTCGGCGATAAATGGGAGATAACTCAGAAAATGGCACAAAGGCACGATTCGATGAAATGCGCTGTATGCTCTTTGGCAGTTTGTGGTTACCAAAGGTACCCGTAAAAAAACGCAGTGCTTGGTCCATTTCAGATGCGCCTTTCACCCGGACATCCAAATGGAGACCGCGGTCTTTCTCGAGCGCAGCAAACGAAGCGTCATCCACCTTTCGCACCACCTGGTCGGAAGCAAACGTCGATACGCCCACCAACACCAGTAGTATTTGGATCGCTTTGAACAAACCTTCTCCCAGTCCCACAACGGTTTGGTTAACACCACTCTACATAATCATTGCAGTATGGACAAGAAATTTAGTAACGATATTATGAATCTTAGTATGTTTGGTATACAGTGATTGCCTGTTTTAATGCATGAATCACCCGATCAGTGGGTACAGATTTCATGCACATGTGATCAATGGGACAATCTCGTAAATGACATGGCCGACAATGGGCTTCACCCGCAATTGTTGTGGCAAATGGGTTGTCGGGATAGGATTCCAATTCATCGGTAGGTCCAAAAATGGTCACCTGTGGACGTTGCCAGGCGGCGACCACATGCATGAGCCCGGAGTCGTTACCGAGAAAGGCGTCGGCACTTGCCAGTAAAGCAATGCTTTCACGCAACGTCGTTTTGCCACAAAGGTTATAGACAGACGGGCATGCAGCTTGAATCTGCAAATTCACGTCTGATTCTTCGGCAACGCCCAGCAAAATCACTTGACCGCCCGCCTGTGTCACTCCTTTTGCTGCCTCGACAAATCCTTTGATTGTCCATCGTTTGGCCGTGCCATAAGCAGCGCCCGCATGAAAAAAGACATGGGGCCTGGGAACGTGCTGCAAAAAACGGCGCGACACATCCGACAGACTAGCGGGTATTCGGAGTTTCACCTCGATGTTTTCTGTCGAAACCCCAAGACCGGCTACCAAGTCGAGGTACCTATGTTTCTGATGGCGTTTGGTTTGACTTTGATCCACTCTTGATCCCAAAAGGCGTTTAACCACACTAAATCCGTAGACCTTGTTCACCCGCGCCAATTGCATCAACATAATGCCTCTCGCGTGCCGGGTAAAAACCAGACCTAGATCAAATTGTTCGGGGACCAATTTGCGACTAAAACGCCACAAACCTGTCAGACCTCGATCGTCCCCTTTCTCATCAAAATCGATTACGCGATCAATGAGATCCGGTACAAACGACAATAAATCGCGCGCCCACGGCCGTGTAATGGCCACAATTTCAGCATCTGGATAGTGTCGCCGCACAGAAGCCAGCGCCGGCAAACTCATTACCACATCACCGATCCAGTTATTGCAGCGGACCGCTATCTTCATACAGGCCCCAACATCAGATCGACCTCTTTCACGATTCGACTCGGTGTGGTTGCGGTTTGGCAAATCAGGACTTGGCACGATCGGATCCGGCACGGAGCACAGGGAACGTTGGGGACCACCATATGTTTTTGACTTAAAGGAGCCGCGAGTTGTGGGTCAGATGGACCCATGAGTGCGACTGTTGGGGTACCAAGAATAGAAGCCAAATGAAGCGGCCCTGTGTCGCATGCGACCAATCCTCGTGCTTTGCGCAGCACAGCGGCAAAAACCACGAGCGGCAGTCTCGGGAGACAACGCATCTCGCTCCCTAGTATCGAAGTGAGTTGATGACGGATGGCGTCATCTTGGGGCCCAAATGCAAATACGGGATGGTGTGCTTCCGTTTGGCGGTAGACATAAGCCCAATATTCGGCGGGCCACCTTTTGTTGCGGCCAAAATACGAGGTACCAGGGAAAAGAATCAAAGGTGGCGGTGTCAAGCATCCAGTTGCTTGGTCGTTTTCCTCGTCACTAAGCGATAGATCGGGATATATGGGCGACAGCTCTTCACCGGCGATCCAAGAGGACAACGCAAGATTTCGCTCATAACGCGAGACTCTGTGATCCTTCATCGCAAAACGATGTGTCAAAAGCCAACGGCTACCTTCCTTGCTGCCGCCGCGTTCGTAGCCCACGCGTACCGGTATCCCCGCAGCTTTCACCAGCAGGGCACTTTTCATGACACCGTGGTAGTCAATGGCCACGTCAAACCGGCCTTCGCGAACGACACGAACCACGCGTTTCCACTCGCGGACCACCCGAGACAGTGAGCCCGACTTGACTTCCTCCCGCTTCATTTCTATGAGGTCCAATCCCGGTATTCGAGATAGGATCCCCATAGAACTATTTTCGACCAACCACGTGAAGGAAGTTCGCTGAAAACGGGTCATGAGGGGAAGTACAGCCGGTACCGTTCGAAAAACATCGCCAAGCGCCGATAGCCTGACTACCAACACCTTTTTGCCATCTAATTCCATCGCATCATCCCCGCGACGTATCATCCCTTTTAAGATCATGGGATGCAAGCCCACCTGTTGACATACCGACTCACCATTTCGATAATCGCTGGTGAAGGGATTGGTCATGGCCATCACACAAAGAGCGAAGCAAGTACTCTCTCAGGTTGTGGACGTTTACTATCACACGTGCGAACCCGTGGGCTCAACCAGTATTTGTCGAACACGTGTTTTGCCCTACTCGTCCGCCACGATCCGCGCCATTTTGGGTAAGCTGGAAGACCATGGGTTGGTCGTTCAGCCACACACATCGGCTGGTCGCGTACCCACAGATCTAGGTTACCGCACCTACGTCGATGAGGTGACCGGTCGTTTTACACCTATCTGGAACTGGGACACAAGCCATGTAGACCGTCAATTTCAATCGGTAAAGGACGGCACACGATTGCTGGAATGGCTTGCCGTCTATCTACACGAAAAGACCGCAATGTTGAGCTTTTGCGCCCCTGCCCGACACGCGGCCTGGCGATTACGTCATCTTGTCTTGGAGGATCTGGGCCAGGACAGAATCTTAGCCGTGCTCCTAACTGAAGGTGGACACGCCATCAAACATGTGCTGACCGTACCCGGCCTTAACTGCAGCGAATCGTTAATGAAGAAGCTCGAAAACTATATCAACATCCATTTCTCGGGTATGAGCCTTGTAGCAATGCGCCGTTCGTTAACGGGCACACCCGCCGCACAAGACAGGGAGCATGATTTGTTATTGACCAAGGTGGCGCGCGTGGTAAACACCTTGGAAGCCGACCTACAGCAACGATTAGATATTCAGTTCTTCGGCTTCTCCAACATGCTGGACATGCCTGAATTCAGGGAAGTTACCGCCATACGACGGCTTTATGCTTTGGTCGATCAACCCGAAAAGCTGCATGCGATCACATCACGCCACACAGAAGACGATACGATTGTGATGCGGATCGGACGGGAGATTAATGATCCCGATTGTCGCGATTTCGCCATATGTATGACCCGCATTTTCGACGGAACCAGTGTGCTGGGTTTCGTCGGTGTCGTGGGGCCAAGAAGAATGCCATATGCCGTGCTTTACCAGTTGTTGGCATATGCCCGTTACAAGTTTTCCCAGCGCAGACACGTCTGCTAATCCGCCAAGTGATTCGTGTTCTGCTATAATGCTGGATTGATTTATCGATAGGAGCGAGGCATGAATTTGGAGGAGCAAAATATTCTTCCAGAACCAGATCAAACCGATATCGACGAAGCTGTAGAAACAGCAGTTGAGGTTACAGAAACGAACGAAGTCGAGGAACCGCGGTCCACAGGTGGTGCCGAATCCAACATGACCCTTTCTGAGGCCCAGGAACTCATCGCCCAACTGCGTGAAGGCAACCGAGTCCTGCGAGACAAATACATCCGCAGTCACGCCGATTTGGAGAATTTCAAACGGCGAATGGAACGAGATGCTGCCCTTAAGAACGACGAAACAAAGATGATGGTGTTACGTCAATGTCTCGATATCCTGGACAATTTCGACCGTGCCCTTGAAGCTATTGACGATCCATCGAGCCCTTTTGCGGTGGGCGTCCGTATGATCCATAAACAGTTTACTGATTTCTTGTCTACCAATCGCGTTGAGGAAATACCCTCCGCAGGCAAGATGTTCGACCCCTATCTCCATGAAGCACTAGCCAAAGAGACGGTCAGTGATGTGCCTGAAAACACAATCACCGCCGTTTTTCAGAAGGGTTACTTGTATAAAGACAAGCTCTTGCGCGCCGCACAAGTCAAAGTGGCCGTGGCTCCCGAGCCCCCAAGTGAGGGGAGCCCCGAGACTGATGTGATGTTAACGGACTCTTGAGGAGATAGCAGTTATGGGCAAAATCATTGGGATTGATTTGGGCACGACAAACTGTTGTGTCTGTGTCATGGAAGGTGGGAGTCCCAGCGTCATTCCCAACCGAGAAGGCAGTCGTACGACACCTTCGGTGGTGGGGTTCACTGAAAATGGCGAGCGCCTGATCGGTCATATTGCCCGACGCCAAGCCATCACCAATCCCAAGAACACAGTTTTTGCAGTCAAGCGTTTGATTGGTCATAAGTTTGAGCATGAAGAAACGGTCAAGGCACGTGAGCATCTGCCCTATGAGGTGGTTGCGGCCAGCAATGGCGACGCGTGGGTAAAAGTCCACGATCAAACCTATTCACCGCAAGAAATATCCGCCATGATCCTCAAGCACCTGAAAGAAGCTGCCGAGCATTACTTGGGCGAAGAAATCGAAGAAGCCATTATCACGGTCCCTGCCTATTTTGACGATACGCAGCGTCAGGCCACTCGCGATTCCGGCACAATCGCCGGCTTGGATGTGAAACGAATCATCAACGAGCCGACAGCGGCGGCACTTGCCTATGGCCTGGAGCAGGACTTCAAAGGAAAAATTGCCGTATTTGACTTGGGTGGTGGCACTTTTGATATCTCGATCCTGGAAATGGTTGAAGGCGTTTTTGAAGTTAAATCCACTGCCGGCGATACGTTCCTCGGTGGTGAGGATTTTGACCGAGCAGTGCTTGAATGGATGGTGGAGAGCTTTCAGGAAGAAACCGGCATCAATCTGAAGTTCGACAAAATGGCATTGCAGCGACTTAAAGAGGCTGCTGAAAAGGCCAAGTGCGAGCTATCGTCTGTTGAAGATACTGAAATCACGTTGCCTTTTATCTCGGCAGATGCGACCGGCGCAAAACACCTTAATTTGAAACTGGATCGCGCCAAGTTCAATGAGTTAATCACCCCAATCGTCGAACGCGTCCGAGCACCCATTAACGATGCGTTGTCGTCTGCCAAGATGGATGTGGAAGATTTGGACAAAGTGGTTTTGGTGGGTGGTCAAACACGCACGCCACTCATTCATACAATTGTTGAAGAGATCTTCAAGAAGCCACCTACCGTAGACGTGAACCCAGATGAGGTCGTCGGAATCGGGGCCTCGATTCAAGGTGCCATTCTCAAAGGTGATGTGAAGGACATCGTCCTACTTGACGTGACGCCCTTGTCCCTGGGTATCGAGACACAAGGTGGACTCACCTACCGCATGATCGAAAAGAACTCCAACATTCCAACGGCTTTCACTCAAACGTTTACGACGGTTGCGGACAACCAAACCACGGTGAGTGTGCACATTCTTCAGGGCGAGAGCGAGATCTCAGAGAACAATAAGTCTCTAGCGCGCTTCGATCTGGTAGATATTCCGCCAGCGCCCAAAGGCGTACCTCAAATTGAAGTGACATTTGAAATCGATTCCAACGGTATCGTGCATGTATCTGCCATCGACAAATTGTCGAATAAGAAACAGTCGATTAAGATCATGCCGTCCAGCGGCCTTTCTGGCGATGAGATTGAAAAAATCATCAAAAACGCGGAACGACATTCCGCTGATGATGCCCGACGTAAAGAGACCATCAAAAAACGCAACAAACTAGAAGGAATGGTGTACACGATTGAGCGGACCTTTTCGCAATACGGCAACTACCTCAATGAAGCGGAAGCACAGCGCGTCCGCGATGTATTGGGTGCTGCCAAAAAAGCGTTGACCACCGAAGAGGAATACCCGATCGTGGAGGCTTTGGATGCAGTCACCAAGATTTCCAAGGTTTTGTCTGAGTTGATCATGTTCAATCCGAACCCGGATCGACACGCCTAAACACTTCAAATAAAAAGTATTGAGTCGAGACATGTCCAAACGAGACTATTACGCCGTATTGGGAGTTGAGCGGAATGCCAACGCCCAAGAGATCAAGAAAGCCTATCGAGCGATGGCGCTGAAGTACCACCCCGACAAGAACCCAGACGACAAAGACGCCGAGGAGAAGTTCAAGGAAGCTGCCGAAGCGTATGCCGTGTTGTCAGATAGCGAAAAGAAGTCAATGTACGACCAGTTCGGCCATGCAGGTGTTGCTGCTGGCGTGGGTTCTGGCGGCTTCGATTCCAGCGTATTTTCCGGGTTTGAGGACATTTTGGGTGACTTTTTTGGGTTTGGTCGTCGAAGTCGTGGCGGCGGACCCAGACGCCAGCAAGGTCGAAGCCTGGAACAAGCCATGAGCATCACATTCATGGAAGCTTATGAGGGATGTCAAAAAGAGATTTCCATTACAAAACCAGAACATTGCGGAACATGCGATGGCACAGGCCTTAAGACAGGCGCCAAGCCTGCAACTTGTGCCACATGTGGTGGCATGGGCCAGGTACAGGTGCAGAGCGGCTTTTTTGCCATCAGCCGAACGTGCCACAGTTGTGGCGGTACGGGCCAACGAATTGACCCAGGCGATCTTTGCACGACCTGTCGCGGTAACAAAACCGTCACGCAGACCCATGAGCTTACGGTCAATGTCGCTGCAGGTGTGGACACAGGCATGAGACTTAAGGTCCGCGGTCAAGGCGAGCCAGGTTTGAACGGTGGCCCTCCGGGCGACCTCTACCTGGTGATTCACGTGGAACCCCATGAGTTTTTCAAGCGAGACGGAGATCACCTATACGCACAGATTCCCATCTCGTTCAGTCAGGCAGCCCTGGGTACCGAGATTCCTTTGCCTACACTCCAAGGCGACGACAAGCTGAAGATCCCTTCCGGTACTCAATCAGGCCAACGGTTTCGCGTCAAGCGGGCCGGTTTCTCTATATTGGGCCGCCCACAGAGTTTTGGCGACTTGATCATCGAAGCCGTTGTCGTGACACCCAAAAAGCTTGGGAAACGCGAACGGGAACTGCTGGAAGAACTCGCTGCCATTGAGGGCGACCAAGTCAACGAATCTCGATCGGTCTTTCAACGCGTCAAGGATCTATTCCACTAATCCTCTTCGCGGACCTGCTTGTTCAGCCGCATTCTTTGCTCGAAGTACTTGCGCAGTTGAAATAATTCCTTGGCTTCATAGTATTTGGGGGATCCCGGCGGAAGGATCTGGGTCCGAGACGTCACCAGTCCCGAACGTATGAGCCCGCCCAAGGTGGATAGCTTGTATTCAATTCCTTCGCACGCAGGATGTTGAATCACCCATCCGTCACTGTCTTCACTAATCGTGGCATCGATATCAGCGGTTTCCTCACTGCGTTCGGAAAAAACACGGCAGTTCATACCATCTGACTTGTGCATGGAGAACTTTTCAGCGCACTTTCTGCAGGTCACTTTCAAACGAGCGTCAGGAACCTTGCCGTAATCCATACTTGTGAGGTTTCCGCACGCCGGACAACGGATTTCAACTTTTAAAGGCACTTCTCTCTCCTCGCAGAAAAACTCCTTTGTTTATATACCTTTACTCTCATGACTGCCCATGAGTCAAGCCAGTTTCAATAGGGATCTCGCTTTCCTCAGCACGGCCTCAGCATCTATTTCCTCATTACAATGCAGAATCCGATTGTCGCCATGGGTGACAAAATGGTCGCCAATACCCATGCGGTGGACCGATACGTCATTGATCTGGCGCTGGTTAAGTGCTTCCATCACAGCCGACCCAAAACCACCTGCCAAACAACCATCCTCAAGTGTGATGATGAGGCGACTTGACGGTAATTCCTCGATGATCGTATCTAAGTCCAGTGGTTTTGCGAATCGGGCATTAATGACACATGCATCCATTCCGTTCTCTTTGTCCAGGATCTCAGCGGCTTGCGTCAACGGGTGAATCACGGCGCCATAACCCAACAACATAAGGTCACTACCCTTGCGGACCACCTCAGCTTTGCCCCAAGGCAAGACCTTGGGCATTTCGTCCATGGCTACGCCACGACCTGCTCCTCTGGGGTATCGTACGGCCACAGGTCCGTTGTGATCGATTGCCGTGGCCACCATATGTTGCAATTCATTTTCATCCTTGGGTGCCATTAATGCCATATGAGGGATCAAACGGAGGTAGGCTATATCAAATGTGCCGTGGTGTGTGGGTCCATCGGCACCGACCAAGCCACCACGGTCCAGACAAAAAGTGACATCCAGATCTTGAATACAGACATCATGAATAATCTGGTCATAGGCACGTTGTAGAAAGGTTGAATAGATGGCTGCAACAGGTTTGAGACCTCTTGTTGCCATGCCCGCCGCCAAAGTCACAGCATGTTGTTCTGCAATTCCCACGTCATAGCAGCGATCGGGGTAGGTCGCTGCAAATGCATCCAAACCTGTACCCGAAGGCATTGCAGCGGTGATCCCAATGATGCGCTGATCCTGTGCCGCAAGCTTGATCATGGTCTGAGAAAAAACTTTGGTATAAGACGGAGGCGAGGCTGATTTTGCTTTCACAGCAATAGATTTCTCTCGTTTGGGAAGGTACCCCACACCGACGCCATGATAGGTTTCCGATTTTTCCTCAGCCTGAGGCAAACCCTTTCCCTTCACCGTACGCACATGGACCAAAACCGGTCCATCTGCTTGTTTAAATTGTTCAAATACCTTCACCAGCTGATCCACATGATGGCCGTTGATAGGGCCCACATAGTGATAACCGAGTTCTTGGAATAGCGAACCCGGCACCAACATGGTTTTCACAATGTGTTCCAGTTGATGGGCGCGCTTTGCGACATAGGATCCGATGCCCGGTATGGCTTTGATCGACTTCTCAATGCGCTCCCTGGTTCTGGTATAAAACTGGCCAGAAATAATCTGATTCAGGTAGCCACTCATAGCACCCACATTCGGTGATATCGACATGTCATTATCATTGAGAATAACCATCATTTTGCGTTTGAGGTAGCCCAATTGATTCAGTGCTTCAAATGCCATACCCCCGGTCAAGGCACCATCACCTATCACCGCGATGACTGAGTGGTCTTCTCGTAACGTATCACGGGCAATTGCCATACCCAGCGCAGCAGAAATGGAGGTCGACGCGTGCCCCGCACCAAAGTGATCGTATTCGCTTTCGTCCCGTTTCAGAAAGCCCGAAATGCCACCATACTGACGCAAGCGATCGAATCGCTTGCGCCGTCCGGTTAGTATCTTATGGGGATAGGCTTGGTGGCCCACGTCCCACACAACGCGATCCTCAGTGAAATCGAATACGTAGTGCAACGCAATTGCCAACTCAACCGTTCCCAAATTTGAACCCAAATGCCCACCTGTCCGAGAGAGCGTTTGAATGATGTAGTCGCGGACTTCACCAGCAACTTTTGGCAAAGCATCAGGCGACAAACGCTTCAGATCACGTGGAGATTCAATGCGGTGAAGCAACGGAAAGGCCTGTGCCTCCAAGTCTCCAAAGACATTGCGTTCAAAAAACTCAAGAACCGTATCACTCATAGTCAATGCTCCCTATTTCGGACAAACATGGCCAATGTTTCCAATAACTTCTCTTTTGGCGCGCATAATGTCAAGGCTTCCAATGCATCCGACAGTAAGCCATCAGCGAAATTTCGCGCTTCGACGACCCCTAATAACTTGGGAAACGTCGCCTTGTTCTGGTCCAGGTCTTTGCCTGCCGTTTTTCCCAGTTGAGCTGCGTCCCCCTCAATATCAAGCAGGTCATCAACCACTTGAAAAAGAAGACCCAATGCACGGCCAAACTTGGTAACTGCTTTCATCTGAGCCTCGTTTGCCCCTGCCAGGTAGGCTCCCAACCGTACTGAGAAAAGAATCAGAGCGCCGGTTTTTCGTTCGTGCAGCAATTGCAGAGTCGCCAAATCCAGGTCCCGTCGACTGCCCTCCATGTCCATGACTTGACCTGCAACCATTCCCCGTCGTCCACATGCGTTCGCAAATTCCTCAATGATCTTGATTCGTGCAGCATCCGTAAGATTGGGATGAGGAGCATGAGCCAAAACCTTAAATGCTTCAGTGTGAAGAGCATCTCCCGCTAGAATGGCGTTGGCTTCTCCAAAAACCTTATGATTGGTGGGTTTGCCTCGCCGTAAATCGTCGTTGTCCATCATCGGTAAATCATCGTGGATCAGCGAATAGGTGTGCAGAAACTCGAGTGCAATTGAAAATGGTAAGGCATCCTCTAGGGATCCGCCCAATTCTTGGCAGGTGGCCAAGACCAGCAAGGGTCGCATGCGTTTTCCACCTGCTAACACTGAATACTCCATGGCGCGATCTAATGGATGACAGGTATGGTCCTTGTCGCGAAAATACTCGAGCAAGGCGTCGTCAACACGATCCACCATCGCGTCGATAGCGGTGTGATTCATCCTTCGTCCTCGCCTTCGAAGGGTCCTGCAGCCATAGTTCCGTCACTTTGCTTGGCCAGAATCTCAATTTTTTGTTCAGCCTCACCTAACATCTTTACCAGTTCCGTGCGTAACACCACACCTTCCTCGTAAAGCGACATGGCCTTTTCCAAAGGTACGTCTTCCTTGTCCATCTGTTGCACAATCCCTTCGAGCTTCTTCAATTTGTCTTCGAAAGATTCCATCTTAGGCTTTTGCCCCATGCCCATTCCTTTCAATCAAATAAGGGACGTTGTTCGGCGTGATCCAAGGCCACAACCCGTGCATCCAAACCGTCATCCGCTAATTGTATCCTTAACAGGTCTCCGTATGTGACATCGTCTCGTTTTCGAACGATACGTCCCTGAGTGTCAAAGACAACCGCAAATCCGCGTTCCAAAACCCGCCGTGGCGACAGGTCCATCAAACGGGAACGAGCCAGCTCCACCCTTTGATGGACGGAATGCACGGTTTCCCAAGCCAGGCGGTCAAGCACGTCGCTTAACCGCGTCAGGTCCCCTTGAAGCGCGCGGAACTGATACACGATCTGATCGAGCCTCAAGCGCGCGCTTAGGCGTTCCAACCTTCTTTTGCGAAGTTCCACCCACGAAACCAGGCTATGGTCAAGCCGCAGATCCAGGTCAACCATCTGGCGTTGAAGATCTTTAAGACGATGATGGAGTCGATCAAAACTGACATGTTTCTCCATGGCATGTAAGCGTTTCTGCCAAGACAAGAACCGTTTCTGCCACGACTCGTTCAAACTCCGTCCCAGCAATCGCACCAAATTGTGGTATTCCCCATAGCTCTTAACCACCAATTCAGCAGCGTGGGAGGGAGTTGCTGCGCGGACGTCGGCCACCAAGTCAGCGATCGTCACGTCCACTTCATGACCCACCGCGCTGATAATAGGTGTCCGTGCCGCAAATATCGCGCGGGCCACAGCCACTTCATTAAAGGCCCACAAATCTTCCTCTGAGCCACCTCCGCGGCCCACAATCAGCACGTCGCATCCGCACCCGTCCAACGTCTCAATACCCTGCGCAATCTCTTGAGCGGCTCCCTCGCCTTGGACTCGGGCCGGATAAATGAGCAAGTGGACACCGGAGAATCTTTTCTTGATCACGCGGATAATGTCGCGGATGGCTGCCCCTGTTGGTGAGGTAATGACACCCACTTTGCGCGGCAGAAACGGCAGCGATTTCTTGTGTTCCGCAGCAAACAGACCCTCTTCCATGAGTTGAGCCTTTAACCGTTCAAAAGCCGCACGCATACGACCAATGCCCATTTCTTCCATGCGATTGACCATCAGCGAATACTCGCCACGGGGGGCATAAACGTTGACACTTCCTTGAACCACCACCTCCATACCGTCTTTGGGTGTGAGCGTGAGTGATTGTGCTTGTGATCGCCACATGGTGGCCCGAATCTGTGCCTTTTGGTCCTTGAGACTGAAATAGAGATGGCCAGAACTGGCTCGGGTCATGTTTGAAATCTCGCCCGATAACCACAATTGAGGAAACGCGGGCTCAAGGTGGTCCTTGATCAGGAACGTAAGTTGACTGACCGAAAAGGGTTTTTCGCGTACCTGACCAAATCCATTGACCATAGACCCCCAATGCTAGCCCACCCTGGGGGGGCGGTCAATCAACCTTCAGGTCAAAGCCAATACGTGTTGATGCGTGTCCACGAAATGCCGAAATGAAGTCACCTTGCCATTGTCGAAGTGCCAAAGGTGCATGGCCAGATCGCGAATGCGTTTGCCCGTTGCGACAACCTCCAAGTCAACCCGCACGACGCATGCCACGCACCCCTCGCCCTCCAAAACTTGTAACGGTTCGAATTGATGAAAGGCCAACTGCTCCAACGACTGAAAAAAGGACGCTACCTCTTCCCGGCCTTTACGATGTGTGAGCCAAGGAACACCGCAGGGCGCCAACTCATCATCCCAAGAAACATCGTCGGCGAGTTGATCGAGAATAAAGGCAATATTACCTTCGCCAAACGCGGCATAAATACGCTGTACCAAATTACTTGAATCTGACATCGAACCTCCGGATCATCAAGCTGCCTGTGATACGTCTATTCAGGAGGTTTTGGATTACTACACATTGGCAATTGCATGCACACGTCTTACAATGTGCCCTCATGTCGGAGATCAAACGTCTCATCGCAAAAGCCGTGGTAATTCAAGTGATTGCATTGTCGCTTGCAGCGTGGTTCCATCAGAAGCCACTGTTGCCCTTGTCCACTCAAGAAGCCGAGATTTTCGGTCAAACCCTAACCCTGATTCTCCTGGCGGGCGGTCTATGGGCCTATTTTCATGCACCCAAACGTCCCGTCCCCATGCTGGTACTTTTGATGATGGCGCAAGCCTGCCCCATTTACGCCGCCTTGGGTGGGCCGGTCAATAATCTTGTCGCTTACGGCGCCATTGGACTTGTGGGTACGGCGTTGGCCATTTTTCGTCGGCATAAAGGGAGCACAGCTTGATCCAGCCAAAATTGAAAATGGTCATCTTCCTCCTTGCCTGTGGCCTAGTGCCTGCCTTGGTTGTCGCATTTGTATTTGAGATGCAGCAAGGTCGCCTTGCCGTGCAGGGCAGTGAATTGGCTAATCCGTTTGGTTCCAAAGAGCTACTCGCGGCCTTGACCTCGTTCTTCGCCCCACTGATGAGCCTCTATCCGCTTTCTGTCTTCCTACGCAAAAAATCGCCTAGCCTTGTTTACAGCATGATGCCGACGATCATGTACATGCCACCGCTGCTTGCCAGTATGTTCGTAGGCGCGAAATGGGACGGAGGGGTCCTAATATTCCTGGCCTGCCTGGTGGTCTGGCAAGCCAACCTGGCACTTTGGACGCGTCTGTTGCATCAAGGGTTGGGCGTGCGTTGGACAGTGGTCATATGGGCGGTTTCTTGGACGATGCACGACTTTCTCCAGTACGTCCGCGACTACCTGGTTTCGTACTTCGAATGGTCGTTTCTATCTGTCCTGCCTTGGGCTAGTTGGCTGGTTCCGCCCGTTAATCATGCAACTGAATTGGCGGATTCCATGTTACTGCAGCGCCACTGGATGACAATGATGCCGATAGCCATTCAATTGTTCTTGTTGTTCGGATTGAACACATGGCTCAGTCGTCGCCAAAACCCTTAATGCGGTTATAAAGCGTTTTCACGCTAATCCCCAGTCTTGCTGCCGCCCGCTTCATATTGGTTTCTTCGCGTGTCACCAGCCGAATCAATTGACGTTCCGCTTCACGAGATAAGCGGGAAAGATTGACTTTGATCGTTTGCCCCAGATCAAGCTCAAAGTCTGCCATCACATGGTCAGTCACCATATTGGTTGGAAAATGCTTGGGCGCCAAGGGCAACTGAGGACTGAGAATCATGGCGCGTTCAATGACATTTTCCAATTCACGTACGTTGCCTGGCCAGGCATATTGAGTCATCAAATCGAGGACAGCACGTGACAGTTCAGGTTGAGGATGACCTGCACGCTTGAGGAAGTGTTGCGCCAGATCAGGAATATCCTCAGGTCTTTGCCGCAATGGCGGTAACTGTATGGGGAACACCGAGACCCGATAGAAAAGATCCTCACGGAAATGCCCTTCCCTCACGGCCAGGCTCAAGTTGCGATTGGTTGCACAAACTAATCTCACGTCTGCCTTGATGATTTTCTGACCGCCCACACGGCGAAACTCTGATTCTTGAATGAAACGGAGAATCTTGGGCTGAAGCTCTAAAGGCATGTCCCCGATTTCGTCGAGAAACAGGGTACCCCCGTCCGCCAATTCAATGAGTCCTTGTTTGCGTCCCTGGGCACCTGTAAAGGCGCCACGTTCATATCCGAACATTTCGCTTTCAAGCAGGTCTCGAGGTAGGGCCGAGCAGTTGACCGCCAAAAAGGGACCATCGTGACGGTGACTCTTTTCGTGCAGTCGCCTGGCGACGAGCTCTTTTCCGGTACCAGATTCACCTAGCAAAAGGCATGTGGCTTGGGAAGCAGCAACCCGGTCAACGAGCTGAAGAAGCTCTTGGATCACCGGCGAGCGTCCAACGATTTGTCGATCCGAGGTGTCGGATCTCTCTGATATTTGCTGGCTCCGTTCCAATTGTCGAAGATTCATGGCCCGCTCTACGGTCATCGCAAGATGTTCAAGGTCAATGGGCTTCTCCAGGAAATCAAATGCGCCGAGTTTCATAGCCTTAACGGCCAATTTCACTTCACCAAATGCGGTCATCAGAATGACAGCAATTTGGTTGTCTTTGGAACGGATCTGCTCCAGAAAGGCGAGCCCATTCATGCCAGGTAACAAATAATCGAGCAGAAGAACTGCAAATTCGCGTTCAGAAAGCTGCTGTTCGGCGTCTTCGGCACTGCCCACCGCCGTTACGGCATATCCCTGTTGGGTCAAAAACGTCCGATAAGCATCGCGCAATGCCATTCTATCTTCCACTAACAGGATACTTCCCTTCACGGCTCCCTCTCGTCTAAAGGCAATACGATACGTACGCGGGTCGGGTCGGGCATCACTTCCAGCTTTCCCTGATGGGACGAGACAATTTTTCGAGCGTGAAAGAGACCCAAACCGGTACCGTTGGGTTTACTGGTGACAAAGGGAACAAATAGCCGGTTTAGCACCTCTTTTGAAAATCCTGGACCGCGATCTTCCACTTCAATGACCCACTCGCCTTTTCGAGCCACCACCCGAATGGTGACAGCCTCTTCGTCACATGATTGAAGTGCATTCTCGACGATATTGTCCAATGCCAAATCCATTAGAACCGGATCCCAAGAAGCATGTCGATGTGGGGAAAGGTTTTCTTCTAAGACGATGCGATCAGCGTATCCCCGATTGCGCCACTTGGCGATGAATTCAACCAACCAATCATGCACGTCTACCTGAACCCACTGAGGCTGCTCTTGCTTTGCGAATCGCATAAATTGCTGCACAACTTGCAGTAACCGCTGAGATTCCGCCAATATGGGTTCCGCATTTTCGGATCCCGTACCCAGCTGAATCATCTGCGCATGGGCCTGCACCACGCCCATGACATTCTTGACTTCATGAGCAATTCCCGAAGCCATCTCGCCCATCAAAGCCAGTTCCCGGTCGGTGGCCAATCGTTGCTCCAAGGCAGCCATTTCTGTACGGTCGGAAATAATAATCAGCCGTCGATCACCGGGCAGCACCTTAAGACCCACAGACCATGACCTATTTCCGTTTTCATTGTCGTACCAAGCAAATTCGGTGTTGTCGCGGCCACTTTCGTACAACGACTGCACCACATTGAGTAACGGCTGCGAAATCGTACCCAAAGAAGCAGGTGTTTCGAAGTTCAGCCAAGTGAGCGCCGTACGATTGGCGTAGGCGATTGTGTAATCACGATCGGATTCCATTAACCCAAGCGGCATCTCTTCCATAAGGGTCTTGTACATGGCAAAAAGATCTCTGTAAGCCTGTTGACTTGCTTCCAGTTCAGTCTGAGTCTCCTTGACGGTCACCATCCGTTCACGCAGCACATCCACAAGAAGGTCACTTTTGTTTGGGACCTCCTCCCGTTTTTGCCAGTTTCGGAAACCCAGCTTCACCAAGCGAAACCCCAACAAAGCCACGGCAAATATCAGGACAAAAACTGTCCCCAACCAGACAACAAAATGCGGTTCCATAACCTATATTAAACCGACTACAGCCAAAATGGTCCGGTCCCGCTGTACAGCCGCGCTGTCAGCAGAATCAAAGACCATTGAGCCAAGGCAATGCCCATGATCAAACACAGCACGCGACGCGCCTTGGGGGTTGGCGGAAACATCATGGAGTGGAGGTAAGGTAGCGATGCCAACACAACATGTACGGACATGGCAAGGGTCAAGAAGGTACCCCCATCTGAGGTTCCTTGATGGTGGTGCATGGACTGCGTCCAGTTACTCAAGACCTGCTCCGTGGCGAGCGCCACGATTATCGAAAAGAGCCATGGTCCTTTAACCGATATTTTGTTGGTCACGAATTTCATAAGTAGGATCACTGCCACAACGAGTGTCGACACACCCAAACAAATTCTGAGGATCATCATCCAACTGCCTTGATCACCTCGCCACCCAAAAAACCACAATCCCAGTGCCTCAAGCACCAACGCGACACATACATAAGACACGAAAGCATGGGTTCGCGTGCGTCGATCGCCGGCATTGAGATATACAACCATGCAGAGCATGAGCCAACTGACCGGGTGTATCCCGCCAAGAATGCCGACAATTTTGCTCACGTTTTGCGGAGACACATCGTCCACCAGCAAAGTCCCAAATACTGGTAAGCGAATGGACGAGTTGGCTAATGTGATGGGGGCCAAGCCTAAGCGCTGGCGAATATCGTTCTCAATGGGTTCCCGACTTTCAATTTCTTCGCCAAAGCCAGGATAAACATGGGGATTCTCGCTACCCGCACCCACCACAATAAGCGGCGTAATCAATTCTGTTTGGTTGCAGGCCAGAAGCCATGATTGATAGGTGTTTAACCAGTCGGCAGGCATATTGGGGTGCACTTCGACCGTGATCCATCCTGTTTGTTGATATCGATGCTGTAGTTCGGCCATGATGGGATTCGCGATCGCACAGTGGGGGCAACCCGCACGGTGAAAGTAAAGCATTGTCGGGGCACTGCGATCAGCGGCCGATCTGGTTTCAGGAATTTCTTGGCCCTTCTGCTGCTGGACCACCACCATCATCCATGAAACACCGAAAACGAGAGGGATGGAGATCAGGAAATAGAGCATATAACGCGTACTGACCGTCATTCGCCGATTCTAACAACAACCGAGCACCATTCACGCTAGAATCTAACGCACCAACGTTTGGATTTGAGATGGAACTAAGAGCGAAGGCATCAATTTCCCTAGTCACAATGGGCATCGTCGCATCCGGTTATTCCGTGTTTCATCACTACGCGATTCGTTATAGCGACTCCTTCACCAGCTTCTGCAATTTTTCAGAGGAACTCAACTGCGACGCAGTGGCCCTTCATGCTTCAAGTGAAGTTCTCGGCGTGCCCATCGCTGTGTACGGCTTATTGGCTTATGTGGCCGTGGGAAGCCTCATCATCGATATGGTGAGAAACGGCGAGTCCAGACTCCATTTCCTAGGACCACTGACCACTTGCATGTGTGTCTACTCCCTCTATCTCGCATATGTTTCCAAATTTGTCATTGGGAGCCTGTGCATCGTCTGCGCCGGTATGTATGCCATCAATCTGCTGCTCTTTTTGATTCAAGTCAGTTGGCACAGCACATTGACTGGTCTCGCCAGGTCATTCGGCAAACTATTTCGCGAGTTGCAAGCGAAGTGACTCTGACACGGAATGTCAACATCAGGTAAAACTCCCGCAAACTAGTGACACTATTCGTCACCCGGAATTCAAGAACTCGCCCAGGCAAACGGTGCTGTGCCCGCAAGATACTTGTTTTATTCTATTTATGTAACCAACAATTAGAGGGCCTAACTTGGCCTACGAATTGCTTCTTGGCATGCATCTGACTTGCCCCGCGTAAGTCGGGACATTCTTCCAGGAGGAACGAACAAATATGAGAAACCGCGCATTCTCTCTGATTGAATTGATGGTTGTTATTGCAATTATCGCCATCTTGGCAGCTATCGCACTGCCGCTGTATCAAGATTTCACTTGCCGCACCAAAGCAAACGAACCCGTAAAGGCTTTTGCTGACGTTAAGGCTTCTTTCGCCACGATCGGTGACTATGATGATCCTCAGGTGATCATTTGGGCTGACCAAACCACGATCAATAACGGATTGGGTGTTGCCCTGCCCGGCGCTGGTCGTTGGGAATGGACAGGCACACCTGCCGGACCAAACCAAGTCAACTTGACTGCTACCTATTCAGGTTCACGCCCTGCGTGTTTGTCTAGTGGCCCCTTCAACTTCGTTATGCTGATCAACCGCGACTTGAACGATGGTATTCGCTTCCAAGTACTGATTTCAGCTAACAGTAAGTACGTGAAGACCACCAACCTGACAGGCAACCTGTAATCGACACATAAGATGTGATTCATACGGGGAACCGCTGTCTCTCACCAAGGTGGGGGGCGGCGGTTTTTCGTTTCTAGGGCATCTCGGGGAGGCTTCAGATGCAAAAGCGTCAAGCATTTTCACTCATTGAATTAATGGTAGTGATTGCCATCATAGCGATCCTGGCTGCAATAGCGCTGCCGCTGTACCAGGACTTCACATGTAAGACGAAGGCTAATGAACCACTTAAAGCACTTGCGGATATCAAGGGTACCTTTGGCGGTGATATGAGTGGCGAGGATCTAGACGACCCCACCAACGACTGGTCAAGCGGTACCGCCATTGGCAACACCCTTTCAGTGGCGTTGCCGAGCGCAGGCCGTTGGGATTATTCAGGCGTGGCCACAACCAATGATTTGGTGATTACGATTTCATACGCAGCCAGCCGTCCCGCTTGTCTTCAGGGTTTTGTGTTTGATTATCATATCAACCGGACATCTAACGACGGATTGCGTTTTCGCGTACCTGCTTCAAGTAATTCAAAGTACGTCCGGACCACGGAACTAACGGGCGGCATTAAGTAAAGGTACTGCCTTTAACGACCCCACAGGTTGTACTTCAGTATGCAATAGAGGGCTCGAACGCCATCTTTCCAGCCAATCTTCTTACCTTCGTCATACGTGCGTCCGGCATAAGAAATGCCCACTTCGTAGATTTTGACGTTTCGGATGCGGGCGAGTTTCGCCGTAATTTCAGGTTCGAAGCCGAAGCGATTCTCCTTGAGTTGGATCCCATCGAGTAGCGACCGACGGATAAGTTTGTAACAGGTCTCCATGTCCGTGAGATTGAGGTTGGTGAACATATTGGATACCAGCGTCAGGAAACGGTTGCCGACACTGTGCCAGAAATAGAGCACGCGATGTTTGCTACCTGTCTGGAATCTGCTGCCGAAGACGACATCAGCGCCATTGGCTATCACTGGTTCCAACAGGATTCTAAACTCGGAAGGATCGTATTCGAGATCAGCATCCTGCACCACGACAAACTCTCCTTTAGCCTGTTTGAATCCAGTACGTAAAGCGGCACCCTTGCCACAATTGTGTTCATGGTAGTAAACGGAAGCGCCTGAAGCTTCAAGCTTGGGTAATAGATCTCTAGTGCCGTCTGTTGAGCCATCGTCCACCAACACGATTTCCAGTTCGAATCCCATGTCCCTCAAATCCACGGCACGTACTTTGGAAACCAGGTCCAAGACCGTTTCACATTCGTTATAAACCGGGATGACGACACTCAGCTGGCGCATAATCACACTCAGGTGTTTTGCACTATCCTACACGAAGAGAAGCCTTTAGGCGTAGTGTTTCGCTTAATTGAAATCCCGTGATCGGAGGCTGTCGCCAGTCATCATGGTCAACAAGTTCAAAACGGCAACCTGCAAGTCTCGTTCTGTCATTTCCCGCTCATCCACACAGGCCCCATCACTGAGTGTAATGCGCCGGACCTCCCAACGAGGGTCTTCCGTGATGTTGTGGCGATCGATCATGTACTTGCCATCGCGCGCACTCAAGGTTACATGAGTGGTTCGGGTCAATGTGTAAAAGACGCCGTAAAACATCACTTCGTTGCTTGTGACACGACCCCAATCGATTTGAACCACGTCACTGTGCTCAGAGGTACTGCGCTGTGCCTTTTCGATCAGATCTTTGCTTGACACGTCGGCCGTGCAATTCATTCGGACTAACAGGCGCAGCGAGGTAGGAATGTACTCAACCCGTTTGAACTCGGCACTCCTTTTGTCGTTTTCACCTGCTGTGCTACCGGGCCAAACACCATCCGATAAGCTGCGAACTTCCGACTTCGCTGGATACTTGGGCACGCTGTACACCTTGGGTCGGACTTGCAACAGCATGGCCAAGCAAAACGTCAACATAAGTTCACACCTCACAAAAAAAATGGACGAGGCACGTCATGCTAAGCACAGCGCACCTCGTCCGAGGAGTCAAGCCTTAAAGCGAACCATCGAGGAACGGCTCGGTCCAGCCAACGACGCCGAACACGTTGCCCAATTGGGCTGTCGTTTCCGGCGGCCGCTTTGCTTTTCCTTTGATTGAAAATCCGCCTTCACCTCTAATGCTTGAATGGGCATTGATGACACCGTTGGTCACGGTAATCGGCGCGCGCACCGAACCAAATCCAAGAGCAGCTTGCAGGCCCGTATTGTCCGGGTCAGCTGGGTCAATGTCATCCAGACGGAACACATCGCGGAACAGATACAAGTTACCAGGATCGTCGGGGTCTGGATCACAGAAACTGAAGGTTTCACCGGTTGTGGTAGCCAGTACCAGCGATGAACCTACAAGTCTCGGTCGTGCGAATGCTTTGTGACCATCGGGGAGTTGGAAATCACCCAAATAGGTCCAGGTTTGCACAGCCGCCGGGTCCGTATCGTGAATGTAGGCCACCAAGCGATTGGGCTCGCCACCCTCATCATCCACCAAAGGACTGTCACCACTTACGGCGACGACTAACGTCTTGCGTTCTGGCAGCGGCGCCACATTGGGTGTCAAGAAGAACCGCGCACCAGGGACACTCAAGGTCTGAACCAGGTTGAAATCCTTGAGCGATTGAGCGACCAGCAGGCCGTCCGAAGTCGCCGAATAAGACCAATCGACGTAACCGTTTTGATCTGAGTCAATCAACGCAGGCGCACCACCCATGGAACTACCGAAAGTACCCACATCCGTTCTGTCCAAGAGCGCGCCAGAATATGCATTCAAGTAATACATCGTGGCACGGTTTGTAGGTGAAGGTGTAATGCCTGAATTCATGGCCACGATCCACTCGGGACCTCCGGCCAACTCAGCCCATGCAATCGCGAGCGGGTGGATAATGTTGCCCATGGTCGGATCAGTGAATTCCCACAAAGGCCGGGGATTATCCACCTGACTGATGTCGATGGCCCAAACCACATTACCTACGCGGCCATTTTCTGATCCACCGTTTTCGCCCTGAGCGACGACCGCCACACGACGCCATTCGGTTCCTTCACGAACCACGGCAACGATCGGTGTCGCATCGATCTTGGCAGAAACAGATTTCTTACCGGTTTTATTGTATTTAATATCTTCCAGCAGATTGTTGGGTATCATGCCCCAGACTTCTTCACCGGTTCCATAGTCGGTGTAACAACCATCTGCATAGGTATGAATGGGATCACATCGGCGACCCACCCAGGTGCCCGCATTGAGTGCGTGTAACATACCTGCCTCAGATCCCACCAGCACGCGGGTGGGCGTGTTCAATTGCGCAGGTTCTTGGACCCAATCAGAGTAGTCCTGTTTGATTTCAATTGGGACGCCCGTGCCAGTCAACCAGGTTGGAATACCGGGCGAACGAACGACTGCGACGGTAGAGCGGTTAATCCCACCGAGCTTCCATTCACGTGGGTAACCGGGAATGGTCGTAACGCCATCCGAGATGGCTCCGTGGTACCCATAAACCCATTGGACCAACCAATCGGACGCAGGTACAGGCTCCAACGTCGAAGACGCTGGATTGTGGAAGTTGTCCGCCATGACGCCATCCACAATATCGTCCGAAAGTTCGAGTGCATTGATCACAGGAGGCGCAAGCCCAGGCGCAAAATCCTGGCGGACCAGCGAACCGAAAGCGTCCACAAATGTATAGATACGCCTATTCAACTGATCACGCATGGCGATACCTGCATCCCAGAAAAACGGTTCACCAACACTGGGATCGCTGGAAGCTGAATCGAGAAAATCAAAACTGCTAGAGATGGTGTTCTCTGTCAGCGTGACACCGTGGTTGAATGAGTTAAACGCGTACATGTGGCCGCGATTCTTGCCCTTTTCCAGCCAGCCGAAGTCCGGCGTTTCCAAGGCACCGAAATAGTCCACATTGGAGCTGGAAATAACCGCAGAGTTAAAGAAGATATCGTGAACCAATGCCTCGTAGCCCACATCAGCCACCTCAACTTCTGGTACAAAAGTGTCTGAATCTGCCGTAGCCATCTCCACTTTCCAATAAAGTTCACGGGCACCTTCCTGATCTAGCTGTATGACTGCGTGGCGTGTGACCAAACCGTTGTCCACGGTTGTATCAAACACATCTGGCGTCCTCAGGTGCTCGCCACCGAGAAGGTAAATCCATTCCTGGTTTGAAGCCAGTCGGTAGGCGTAGTTGATGAACGTACCTTCCGTACCCCACAGATCATCGGTGAAATTATCCACGAATGTGAATTCAACCGTTGTAATGGAGACATCCTCAAACCGGTCTAGTCCGGTTGCAGCGTTCAAAGACTGTGCCGAACCGGAGGCTTCGCGCTTGACGTAGAACACCACGTCTTCATAGTCGCGGTCGCCACCGCCGTACAAATCCTCCCAACCTAACAGCCAGGCTTCGGGATCGGCCGAAGGTGCACCTACCATGAGGTGCGCCATGTTTCCGTTGATGGCACGGACGATTCCACTGTCACCTTCCGCACTCATGTCGATACCATAGCGACCATTGATAATGGTATTGGCGTCAACTGGGGTTTCACTAAACCAGTCCGACAGACCTCGATACTGCACAATACGTTTGCTTGGGGTGAAGTTCTCCCATTTGTCGACCCATGCTTGATTGGCCGGATCAAAGGCTACCGGTGGCAATCCTTGAGTCACATCCACCACCTGATTCCAATCAAGACCAAAAACAGCTTGGGCCAACAGGTTATGGTCGCCGACATTCTGATAGTTGGGGTACCAGTTCGTCCGGCCCGCCCAAGTACCGAAATTGTCGCCGGAAGTGGCACCATTGCGATTCGGCGTTGCCGGTGGGTTGTCCTGGTTAAACCCGGATTTGGAGTAGTAGGTGTTCACTTGCGATCCACCGCTTCCGTAAAAAACCACCAAGAAGAAGGCGTACTCGCGGCCCCCCGAAACAGTCCCCTCGAACCATCGGTAGCGCCAGGCATTAATACCCATCGGATCCACAAATTTCACTTCGTCGGGAATCAGTGGGGAGGCCGAATTCGTTGTATTGTAGATGTCGTAATCAGGTCGCGCATTGGCGTTTCCGTAGATATCTGTAATGCCATAAGGCGCATAATTTGAATAGGGTGATCCCACGTTGGTATCGCCATCATCGTCAGCCAATTTGAAAATCGTCGAACCGATCCAATGGAAATCGCCTGACGCGCCGGTTCCCGAGTAAAACCACCGCCCCAGAAGGCCCGGGAAATTATTATCGTTCCTGATGTGGTGTCGGGTGTTGTAGCCCTTGTTCAAGGCCATGGGCGGTATGCGATTGAGACCGACACCGTATTCCAAAATATCGGGTACGTCGTTGTTGTTTTCATCGACATACAAATAGGCACCTGGATGTTCAAACTTACCACTGATGCGGTTTGAAGGTACAAACTCCCAGTAATCATTAGCGAAATTCCCAGCGGCTGCGGCGACCGCGCCATTTCGAAAAAGCGAAGGGTCCGCCGAATTGGTGACGCCCGCTGCAGCGGCATTGTCGGCCGTGTTCGGAATACCATCACCGTCGATATCGTCATCGTCCGCGTTGACGATGCCGTCTCCATCTAGGTCGTCGCGATCACCGGTCTCGTAAAAATCGGGGAACCCGTTTTTGTTGGTATCGATATCCATAAAGAAGAAACCGAACAGGTGGTTGGCACCCGCACCCTCACTGAGGTAATCCACCACAAATGGCTGATCCGTGGGGAATACAATCAAGTCCGTATTGATGGCACCACCTACGTCCGGGGCAATGGAATCACCAAACAAAAGGCCTTGTCCACCGCCGACAAAATCCGCGTCAGAAAATCCGCCATCGTTGTATTGAATGTTGTCGGTTGCGCAACGCGGCGCCTCTTCGTCCTGAGCCAAGGCGGTCCAGTTCACAAAAATCAAGATTAAAAGTGCGAATGTTTTCATGTTTGCCTCCCAGGGTCTCATGGCGTCCACGCCGTCATATCTTGGTTGGTGTCGCGAAACAGGTCGAGACTTGAATGCTCACCCAGGGATCCCCGACCGGTGTTGTCCTGGTCATAAGCACTACCCTCGGTGCCCACGTTCTGGGCAATCGATACTTCCGTAACGCCCGTAATACCCACAAGATGCGAAACCGTTGCGATGGGATTGACGTCACCTGCCTGGAAAATCTGAATGGTCATGACAATCTTCCCATCAGTATCCCAGCTTCCATCCATTTCATCCATGCCATCAAAAGGAACCACGCCTGTAAAGAAATAGGCAGGATCATCTGGATTGTTCTTCACATAAACCTTGTAGTCCAGGTCAATCACACCGGCATTCTGTGATACTTGACCTTCTGAGAATAGGATACCGTACTCCGAAAACTCGGGCGTGGCACTGAAGTTACCTTTCAACAGACCGCCAAAACGCCAATCGGGCATCACATCGGTTCGCACATCAAGCAAAGGCGGTGGTGAGACGGGCTGAATATAGTAGTCAGCCAAATTCGCCCTTAATTCGTTGAGAATCAATTCACCTGAGACGCGATAGTAGGTGTGCAATTTGACACCCGCATTCAATGTGGATTGGGAGCGTGTATCTACGGTAAATCCAATAATCAGAGTCAAAAAAATCAAGAGCGACAGCAAAACAACGATTAACGTGGCGCCGCGTTCATGGAGTGTATTTTTCACGTTCATCTCCTTTAGAGATTGCCGATGGGCAAGTGTTGATTCTTGATGCGGAACTGATTGGCCATCGACCTTATTTTCGTGCCACCCGTTCCACCAGCACCGGTATCGGACGTGTCGGTCATCAGCGATTCAAAGCTCACCGATGCCCGCACGGATACTGTATGCCGTCCCATATAGGCACGAGCTGAATCACGATCGGGATCTATGTCGTCCATGTCTGAGAACCACGATGCGGGATCAGCTACCGAAACTGAGCCATCCCATCGATCGCCGGAACCAGGAACCACATCCAGTCCAACTTCCAAATCAAAAGCTGTTACGTTCGAGGCCAGAATCATGTCCACGCCGTTCTCTTCTCGAATCAATGTGTTTGCGTCTAATCGGTATGTCACCCGATGATAGGCAGCCTGGCGTCCCAACTTTCGAGCCAACCACGTGTCTCCAGCCGGTCGAATACGCCCTTTTTTTGAGCCATCGTCACTTTGGAGGAAATTCAGGGGACAGGAATAAAAAGGATCCGGCTCGGTATAAGGAGTACGTACGTTACCACCAAAATCATTGACAAACACCGGACCACCGAGCGCCACTCGGACGGCCGATTCATAACAGACAAACTGAGGGTCGGGATTGGTTTCTTCCCGATCGGCTACTTGAACCAGCATGGCTCCATTGCCTATACCACCATCGGTAAAGTGTGACTCATCGGTAAACGCTGTGGCACCCAACGAGTTGATGTACTGGTCAACTGAAACGTTATAAACGGCATTCACGCAGTAAATCAGTAAAATGTCTCCCGGCTGAAGGTTGGCCAGGCCCGGGTCGTTGGGGAGTGAACTCATTAAGATGAGGTTAGGTATGGCTGGCGGCCAAAGCTCAGGGCCAGTAGAGCCAGGCCAATCCACTACAAAAGTGGGGTTGGTGTCATCTCCACCTGCCAACATGTCATAGTCAAAATATTGAATCACAAATTCAGAGTTACCCGAATCGTCGTCAAGCGACGAGATCCCAAAAAACAGCTCTTCGCTGGTAAGCGTGGGGTTATTGAAGTGGATTTGAAGGGGGTTGAGGTCACCGACACCTTGGCTGGCCTTATACAGATCGTTTTGAAGAATCTGAAAAACGCCGCGAATGTTGTTGGTCAAATCCGAACTGCGCGCCGCATTGCGCGCCCCAGAATTGATCACGTTGAAGGCAGCGGCTACGCCGGCAATGACAATCAACGACAAGGCCATTCCGATCAGAATCTCAATTAATGTAAAAGCCTTTGATCTCACGGCCCACCCACCAGGTCTTCACCGTAGGTCTGCGCGATGGAGGCGTTGAGCACGAACGCGAATTGGTTGGGGTCGGTCACATCTTTCCCATAACCGCCACGTTCAAATTCAGCGCGCCAACCAGTCCAATTCACGCGTATTTCCACTTGAACCAGGCTAGGCGAAGCCGCGATGACTTCAACCGAAGGCACATAGTAAACGCTGGGATCTGCCGGATCGGCGACAAAATTACCTTCAAAATCGGCATGAAAACGATCGCCCATGGTCGGCGCAACCAATGCAATATCATCAAAATTGTGGCCATCCAATTCATCCAGAATGGCCTGAGCCACCATCATGGCAGCGGTGTCATTGCGGGAACTCGTAGCTTGGAAGATGGTCCGCTGGAAGGCAACAGCCAAACCCATGATACCCACCATCAAAATAACCAATGAAATCATCACCTCAATCAGTGAAAATGCTTGGTTGCGCATCAATCGATCCATTCCCAACCTCCACCAGCCTCGCGGATCGCCATCTTTACGTCGCCCAACATGGACACGTAGACAGCGCCGGCGAATCCATCGCTGTTCAATAGATAAAAGGCACCTTGTGCCGGGGCCCCAGCGTCAGCTCTCACTAAACCTGTCGGTGAAATGTAGAATCTGCCCGCTGGGAAGTCGTCAATGTCGTCTGCATGCCCGCTCCAATGGGAAATAGCCGGCACGTCACCTGAAGCCACAGTCGTTTGACGCACGCCCCGGTAATTGAAAGCTACAGGCGCGCCCAATGCTTCGCCTACTATTAATTCTTCGTCCTTGTCGCCAAACGTGCCGTCGCGGTCAATATCCGAAACCACATACATGCGGTCATTGCGGAAATTGAACTCCACGGGTAGCGAGTTGGCTATGGCCTGACCACGGGCCGTTTGAATGGAACCCTTAATGGCCATCAATTCTGCTGAAAGGTTGGATTGACGCATCACCGTATCGGACATGCGAAATCCAATAAGCGCCAGGATTGATATCAAAACTAATACAATCCCAACTTCTAACATGCTGTAAGCGCGTTTAGTCTGCATTGGTGCCTCCGGTACCCTATAGAGCAAGAGCAATACCAGGAGCTAACTAGCTTGAAATAAAAGTCTTGTAGTCCAGGAAAGACACACCCACGCCCATGACTCGGCAAAACCAAGCCTCCTGGGTGCATAAATTTGCACTACATGCGCTCAAGTGGTGGAATGCCCAAAAGGTGCAAGCCAGTCGCCAAAATTTCACCTGTTGCGCGGACCAAATTGGCCCGCGCGGCTTTCAAAGGCACAGTATCGGCGCGCAGGACCGAACACTGGTCAAACATGCGGCTGAACGCCCGCGCAAGGTCGTAAAGATAAGCGCACAGTTCTCGGGGTCGATGACCTTCTCGAGTGGAGGCAACCACGTCCTGGAACCGACCCAATTGATCGATTAACTGGCCTTCCGCCTCGTGGCTCAACAAGGTGTAATCAGCGCTTAAGACGTCCCAGGTACCCACCTTTTTGAGAATGGATTGGGTCCGCGCATAGGCGTACATCAAGTAGGGGCCCGTATTACCGGTTTGGGAGGTCCATTCCTCCAAATCGAAGACAATCATGCGATTGTGGTCCTGATTCAACATGCCGTATTTGATGGTGGCGATAGCAATAGCGTGGGCGGCATCGTCGATTTCACGGTCGGACCAGTCTCCTCGATATTTTTCCAAGAATTCGGATTTGATCCGCTGATCCAACAGTTCGCGCAGCTGTGAAAACAAAATCACGTTTCCGGCGCGCGAACTCATCTTTCCATCACGAAGAACCACCAATCCGTACGCGAGGTGGTAACACTGTTTCGCCTGTTCAAAACCCATTAACTCCAGAGTTTTGAACACCTGCTGAAAGTGGAGTGACTGGGACACATCCACCACATAGATGGACTCGTCGATACCAAACTCATCAAATTTGCGCCTGGCTAAGGCTAGATCCTTGGTCGCATACAAACCCGTGCCATCCGACTTGAGCAGCATCAGAAATGGCAGTCCTTCCAATTCGGCACCCACGGTTCCCTGAGATCGAACGAGCACACCTTTTTGCAGGTATTCCTCCACCATTGCCTTGCCTTCATCGCCCACGTCAGATTCAAAAAAGAAGTGATCAAAGTGGCAATCCAGCCATTGGTAAATTTCATAGAACTCATCCATGGACCACTGCTTGGTCTTTTGCCAAAGGGCGGTGATTTCTGGTTCTCCCGATTCAAGTCGCTTTAAGGTCTCAGACACCTCATTCAGCCGCTGCTGCATGGTGCCGGCCACGTTCTCATTTGGCTTGCGGGCAAACACATCGGCAATAGGGGTGCCAACAGATATCGTAGGTTCAAGCACAAAAACGGCCTCACGATTATCGTTCAGACCGAGCTCCGCACCGCTAAGGATCATCCCCTCACTGAGGACACCGTCCTTATCAACACGTTCGATGACCCGGCCTCCGACGCGTGACCCTAGCGACGCATAAGCCACACGGTCACCTACTTCGAAGCCAGTACCCCCACAAACTACAAGACAGGTTTCGTGCCCCAAATCCAAGGTCACAACCGTCCATTCAGGTCGTGATGGGTGCTGGTCCTTTTCCATCACTTGTGCCACATGAACCCCAAGCAGGGGACAACGCGTTAGCAAATCAAAGTCCAATAACTCAGTCGCTTTGAAGTAAAGCGTCCCCAAGAATTCCCCGCGATGCTGCTCGGGGATTTCCCCACTGAAATGACGTTCCAGGTACCATAAACATTTGGCAATATGGGTCCCGACGTCTCCAATGTAGTTGGCGGCCACGACTGGAAAACCGCACCAGCGATAAATTCGCACCAACGCATCACCCAGTGCCACGTTGCGCATGTGCCCAACATGAAAGGCCTTATGGGTATTGGGCTGCGAATACTCAATCATGACGCGGTGATCGATGCGCGCACGAGGCTTAGTAAACGAGCCGTCCATGATCTGCGGGATCAAGCTCTTTGCCTGGCCAGCTCGATTGATGCGCGCATTGAGATAGGGACCCACCTGACTGACTTCGGCAATCATGGGTTCCGAGTCGACCACATCCCGCAGCCCATCAATGAGTGCTGCCGCAATCACAGCTGGCGGCTTGCGCAACGGTTTGGCCAATCTAAAACAAGGGAACGCGAGATCGCCTAGTTCCCGATCTTTGGGTGCCTCGACCCATGAGGCCACCAAATCCACATCTCCCTCAAATTCAGGATGGTATGCTTGAATTACAGCCAGTAGATGTTTCGCGAATATGTGCTCAAAAGACATGGTCATCCTCCATGACGGCTGCCCAGCCTGGACCTAAAGGCCCGAATGTAGCAAAACGGCCCGACCCCGTCCAGCCTCGAAGGCTGACAGCAACCGCGTTCCGGGGTATGATCCCAATAATATTCAGGGGGGAGCCATCATGGTCAAAAGACCTCGACGCAACGTAAAAATTATTTTCCCAAGCTTGATCACAAGTTTCAGCATGATCAGCGGTTTTGCTGCCATTCTGTTCGCCATTGACGATAAGGTATGGATTTCCAGCTACTTGATACTCGTGGCATCAGTCCTCGATGGACTTGATGGCAAAGTTGCTCGCCTCACCAATACCGCCAGCGAGTTTGGCATCCAATATGACTCGATGTCCGATTTGGTGGCTTTCGGCGTGGCACCAGCCGTGATTTATTACTGTCACTTCATATACCATCGCCCTGTAGACCAATTGTTTATCCTTCTGCCCATTATGTTTCTCCTATGCGGGGCGATCCGACTTGCTCGATTCAACGTGACTGCGTCTATCTATGGCAAAGCCTTCTTTACAGGCATGCCCATACCTGCCGCAGCCGTGATCCTTTCGTTGTGGCCACCTCTTGAGCGATGGGCCGAGTTACACAGTAGTTGGGCACCGCTGAAATCGGCATTGGCTTATGAAAACAGTTTTCCTATCAGCGTGGTATTCGTGGTCATTTTGAGTCTCTCCATGATCTCAACCCTAAAATTTGACACGTTTGATCAATTCTGGTTCAAAAAGTACCGCAACAAATCCACCCGATACTCTGTATTTGCATTGTTTCACGCACTCATATTGATCCACTTCATCATTTATATGACGGCGGTGTCGATTTACTACATGGTGGCCATGTACGGTCGGGCACTGGTTCAAAAGGTATCGAGAAGCGAACAGATCACTTCGAGTTAAAGACCATAGCCTTTCGCACGACTTGCTCAAGGTCCACCAACTCAGCTTCATCTAAGGGATCAATGCCTTCGATGCCAATGCGGTTCAGAACGCGTGGATCCTTGATTTCGAGTAATGTCTGCTCTATTCCCCGTCGCGTGAAAGGGATCAGGTCACGGCGAATCACCCACAATCGATTGGGCGCTTTGCATTCTGCCAAAACACGAAAGGGATGATCTGGCTTTGTGACAAATGACTTGGGCAGGATACCCGCTTGGTACCGACCCATCTGGATCATCTCGGACATACGCTCAAAATTGTCAAAGCTCTTCAAGGTTACTTGCTCACGGTTCAAGCCCACTTTCGCCATCTCGGCTCGCGCACACCAATCAAAAAGAGGGTCGTTGGCCGGCCCTAACGCAAAGGACCGCCCCTGTAACTGGTCCAGTCTCTGAATCGAAACACTGATGGGCGTCACGATTACGGCTTCATCCACCACGTTGACGTAGCGAATTTCGGCGCCAACGATGTCAACAGGGAGCCCTCGGCTGCGCATCACCAAATACGTAATGGGACTCACCACAGCCACATCAATGGATCCATTCGCAAAGCCCGAAGTGATGTCGCTTTCTCGTTCTAGGATACGCAGCTTTACATCGCCCTGAATGCCTTCATTCGTGATCGACTCTTTGAGTCGTTCCACCAACTCTGTGTAACGCCCAAAGACGTTTGAAGCGCGTTCCCTAGAAGCTACGCCCATATTGACGATTTCATAGTGTTGCGCGAGCAATGCGCCTGAACTGATCAAGGCAAAAAATAGACGAATCATAAAACCACTCCGAAGAATGATCTTATCACGGGCTGCTTTAAAAGATCCCGACTGCCGATCGCACCCGTGCCATCGTCTCCGAGGCAGTCGTGCGGGCCTTCAAGCCACATGTTTTCAGGACGTCAATCACATCATCCGGATGAGAAGCCAGTTGTAGATATTTTTCGCGGAAGGGACCAAAGTAGGCCTTGAGTTTGGCCAGCAGTTCCAATTTGGCATGTCCGTATCCATATCCGCCTGCTCGATAACGCTCCGCCATCTCGGCCTGCTCGTCAGCTGTCGCAAAGAACTTATACAACGCAAAAACATTGCAAGTGTCAGGATCTTTGGGTTCATCGAGGCCTTTTGAGTCCGTGACGATGGACATTACCTGGGCCTTCAATTCCTTATCGGAACCGAACATATCTATGGTGTTGTTGTAAGACTTGCTCATTTTTTGGCCGTCGATTCCCGGAATCACAGCCACCTCATCCCTGATGACCGCATCGGGCACCACCAATGTGTCGCCATAAGTGAGATTGAATTTGATGGCTACATCGCGGCACACTTCAAGGTGCTGCTTTTGATCGGCGCCCACCGGTACGTAATGTGAATCGTAGATCAGGATATCGGCTGCCTGGAGTACAGGATAGGCAAACAATCCATGGTTAGATTGGATGCCTCTGGCCACTTTGTCTTTGTAGCTCACGCACCGCTGCAATAATCCCATGGGCGTAAGTGTGGAGAGGATCCAAGTTAACTCGCACACTTCAGGCACGTCGGACTGAAGGAACAGCAAGGACCGCTTTGGATCCAGGCCCAGCGCCAGATACGTCCGAGCCACATCCAAGGTCAACTCACGCAGCGTGTCGGCATCATTAATCGTGGTTAACGAATGATAGTTGGCCAGGAAGAAAAATCGATCCACGTGGGGATCGTCTTGAGATGCAATGTGTTGCCGAATAGCACCCAAATAGTTGCCAATATGCAATCTGCCAGAGGGTTGTATGCCAGAAAGTACGCGTTTCATCATAGCGGCCGATTCTAGCAAATCTATGTGGCACCATCCAAGTAAAGCCACGAAAACCCCGTCTTGGTTTCAATCTCTTGGAAAGGAGAGAATCGAGGTTTGCTCGAATCACAAAATTGGTGAAAATAGGTGGGATGGCCAGCCGCAATAACACGTTCTTGCGGGACACGCGCCTTTTGTAAACAGGCTTGCGCCTTGCGGCCCCATGCAACAAACCAGACATGAGTCATCTCAGAAAGCGCGCGCAATAAACTTGTGGTCCAAGCGCGCCAAAACTTATGATGGGCACGGCGATCCCCATGGCTGGTGTACGTCAAAGAAGCATTCATTAGTAACACGCCCTGTTGCATCCAGTAGCGAAACAAGTCCGTCGGCGTGCCAGCCCGACCACGCAATCGAGTTCTCACTTCACAAAGCGGCGTTCCGTATTCGGCAAATCCATGGTTAATCGCCAGTGCCTTGAGAATATTCCCCGAACAATTGCCAGCAATTGGCTGATCCCAGGTCAGGTGCTGACGATCCCAGAAGGCGACCCCACACGCACTGGTCACACGCGGATAGGGTTCTTCTCCCAGCAAAACAACTTTGATACGTTCGGGTGGCACCCAATGAAACGCGTTAAATACCAAAGGTGCAACTGGACACAATTCAGAGCGACCCATCCATTGGCTGATATCGAGCGCCGGTGCCAACTGCCGCCACGCCTTAGGCCAATCAGGCCTGCCAAGCGCCCATTGCTCATGTTCTACCGGCCATAAACTGAATGGCAATTCATTTTCACCTTGCATTGACGTCCGATTCCAGCTAGATTTTTGCCCGGGAACTCTCTAAACTACGAGGCGAATCACGGGTTTGCTTCCGCGTTTGAGCATAACCCGAAACCGTAAGCGGTCATCCTTATTAACCGCAGAGATTAACAAAAAGCCGCGCGCTCGAATGATCAGCACGATTGGATAGGTGGGACGCGTCCGGCACAAAGACTCGGAGGAATTCGATGAGTAAAGTGAACATTGCATGTCTGATTGCGCCCATGATTGACACAGAAGGGCCCATGAATGTCAGCGGCAACGCACGTCTGGACGGCGCCAAGCGCATCATTGGTAAATATGGTGAAATCGCACTTGAAACAGCGATTACGTTTGGCACGGAACACCCCAATCAGATCCATTTGGACTTACTCAGTGTGGGTGACGAAAAGTCCGTTACGGCCATTCAACAGAACGCCATTGCCATGATACAACCCGCCGCCCATCCAGGAACATTGGGTGTCCACGCCCTAAACGTTGACAATCTGGATGACCTGGACCCGTACGCAGTCGCCGAAATGCTGGTGGGCATGATCCAGAAGCTGGAAAACAAACCGGATCTGATTTTTGTCGGCCGCGAGTCATTTGACTACGCCCATGGCATTGTAGGACCCACGATCGCACAAAGCCTGGGCATGCCCTTTTATTCAGGAATTTGTGAAATCGCATTTAACAGCGATTTCGAATCGGTGACCGCCACCTTCCAACAGGGCAATGACAAATTGGTCTATGACGTGCCACTCCCCGCAGTGTTTGGAACGACCGACTGGCTCAATGGCAAAGACAGTGCCCGCTTTACGTCTTTAAAAGGCGTCATGATGGCTAAGCGCTTCCAGCGCAACATCATGTCGCTGTCTGAACTAGGCGTATCTCAAGAAGGGAACAAGACCCAGATCCTTGGCATTGAACCCGTCAAATCTGATCGCAAAAACCGTCGCTTGGAAGATGGAGAAGCCGCAGACAAAGTGACACAAGCTATGAATTGGATGGTGCAAGAAGACAAAGCACTGTCTATTGGTTCTTCTGGCGGCAGTGGATCCCAAGGGGATGCCACCGTCCAATGGACCGACTCATCAAATATATCGGTAGAGGGTGAAATCCTACTCATCGCTGATCACGATAACAGCCATCTGCACCGGTCCACCTTGCAAGCGATCCAGGCACTCAAATCCGTGGTCGAAAAGAGTGGCAAACAAATCACGCTTGCACTACTTTCCCAAGACCATAGCAAGGTTGGGGGACTCACGGGCTTGGACGTAGCCAAAGTGGTTGGCATGAGCGCACCAGACTTTGAACGGCCTTCGATCGCTGCAGTCATCAACGCAATCAAACCACTTGGCCAACCGGCAATCGTGGCCGTGGTTGCTGATGACTTTGGCCGTGATTTTGCCGCGGCATTTGCTGCCGCCCATGGAGGCGCGGCTCTGCAAGACACGGTAGATCTTGACTGGGCTGACGGCCGTTTGGTGAGCCATCGTATCGTCTCCAACGCCCGTTTTGTGGTTCAGGAAGCCATTGTTCCAGGTGTGGTAGTCCAAGTTGCCAGCATTCGCGCAACCGCCTTCGACCCCGCCGAACCGACAGGGTCACCCCAATATCTACAAACCCAGGCGCCAGCGTTTGACGCTCAAGCAACTGTCAAAGAGTTTGTGGCCGGTGTCGCTGCCAAAGGTATTCCCCTTAACGAGGCACGTATTGTCATCGCAGGTGGAAGGGGCATGAAGGGTGCCGAGAACTTCAACCATCTCTACGAATTGGCTGATCTCTTGGGCGGTGCCGTGGGTGCATCCCGTGCTGTTACCGATCTGGGATGGGTACCTCACAACCTCCAAATCGGTCAGACTGGTACTACGGTCGCGCCTGATGTCTATATTGCCATCGGTATTTCAGGAGCGATCCAGCACCTGACAGGCATGTTGGATTCCAAATACATCGTCGCCATCAATTCAGATGCTGAAGCGCCGATCCATCAGCATGCCGATATCTCCATTATCGATAAGTGGGAAAACGTGATGGGACCTCTGGTGGAAGCTTTTAGAAGCGCTTTAGGCAAGTAAACAAACGACCCCTAACCAAGAGGGTGCCGAAAACGGCACCCTTTTTCTTATGAAAAAGCATCAGTTGTAAATGCCCGGCAAGTACACAGTCAGGGATTGGCCATTCAGGGTCACCACGGCCGTATTGCAATCGCCCGTGCCAAAATCGATGGAACCGCTGGCAGCAACGCCATATTGGGCGGTCACCCGCAACGTGCCAGAAGTTGGCCAGGGGCACATCTCGAACGCATAAATTAAGGGATCAGAGGCATCGATCAACGCTTCCAATGAGGCGTAATAGCCGGTGCTAACCGCCACCGAGTAATGGCCATAGGCCTCGTAGTAGTCGCCCTTTTTGTTGACGTTCACATAGGCTTGCGATTCAAACGATCCATACAGCCGATAAAAAGGCACGCTTCCTTGCGCCTGCCATGCACCGCTCAGCGTGAAGTTGCTCGATTTGGTGGACCCTTCCACATGGGTTTCGCCCGCAATCACCAGCTCGGAACCCAAATATTTCGTGACGAACTTATCAAAGACCAAATGACCGTTCATCCAGCCACCCGTCTGAATAGTCCCTTCCCGCTCCATATTGAGCCGGATCGCACCCGAATGATAAACGCCAATCAGGGATGTGCAGCCGCTACCCCAATCAAAATCAGCCGTAATAAATGAGGCAGCGTTGGCGATATTGACATCTACATTTACCTCGGGACAGGCCCTCTGCTTACTAAAATCGAGTACATCTTCCGTCGCACCGGCATACGAGTAAGCCGACGTAGACGCGTTCTCCATGGTAATCAGCAAAGGCGCCAGATCTTCAGGCTCAAGCTCCCATGAAGGGACCGCCAACATGGCGCTCGGTTCACGTAACTGGTTGAAATTGAAAGCCATCCCTAAAATCAAGCCATCCGACTGAATACGCAAGTAACTAGATTCAGTCACCCCGGCAAAGAGGCTATCCATGGTGTCGGCAAAGGGCAATCCAGGCTCAATCATCATGGTTGACTCACCCAGTGGAACCCCAGAGCCACCAAATGCGGTCAGCGTGACATGTGCCGGGTAATCACCGATGTTCACCAAGACAGGCGCTGAAGCGCCTCCCGAACTGTACGGCATGAACGGAATCAACCAGTTGGGCCCGGCATCTGACAGCATAACTGCATGCGCCAAAGCTGGCGAGTCGCCACTACTGGTGTTGGTGGACGATATTTTGGCTGCAGCGCTTAGACGGTCACTTTCACTGTAAACATACACGCAATACCCACTTCCCGATCCCAGTGACTCAAAGAGACTACCAGCCTGTACACGGTAATGTCCGTACGCCGGGACCTGAATGCCCGATACTGTCTCCGATTGACCATCCGGTCGAACGGCCACTAAGGTCACCGTCACGTCCACATCACTGTGGTTGTTGATGGCGATCTCGCTGGCCCAAGCTCCGTCTTTGTTGGCTACCCAAGGTAGCAACCATTCACCAGCCAGCGATAACCAACTGCACATGAGCATCATGCCAATTTTCATAGGAACCTCCTGTCCCATGAAGCATGCCGGTCATATGTGAATGAATTTTGATACGAACGTGATTCTTATTTAGCGTTGATCGTCACAATGTCGTCACCGGTCACGTACACTTCCTGACTGAAAGAACCTATGGTCACTCGGTAAGTGCCCACAGGCACCTCCACCCTATCGCCATTTTCGAAGCCACCCGCCACTTTTTGGCCCGACTGATCGAGCACTTCAAAGGGCCGACGCGTTGCCTGCACCATGGAAAGTGACAGCTCACCGGCGTTCTTGGCATCAAAGAAAGCGCCACCGCTGACGCCTGCCCAAAACTCAAACTCCTGGCGCAGTTCTGCGGAGTCAATGGCAAAACCCACGATGTTCACGCGCACATCCATGCCCGCGGCCCGAAGCGCGCGGATGGTAGCAGCTGGGTCACCGCCACAGGTTTCCTCGCCGTCAGTAAGAAGAATCACCGTTCTTTGCCCAGACACGCCGCTCAGATCTTGGGCCACCAACGCCAATGAATCAGCAATCGGTGTCTTCGCCAGATTCATCGCCTCAATGGTCTGGATCTTCTGTTTGGCCTGACTGCGTGTCAACGGCGCCAACGTCAACTCTAGATCTGTCCGACAGGTATCGGCTTCTCGATGACCAAACACCCTCATCGCCAAAAGCGTCCCCTCTGGAATGGTCTCATCGACCAACGAAATCAGCACCTGCTTGGCAATATCTATGCGTCGTTTTCCGTCCAATCGCTGTAACATGCTGCCTGAAGCATCAAGAATCAGCTCGATGGCATCTTCCGAACCCACACCTGCCGTCTTTGAGGACGATACTACTTGAATGAATCCCGGTCTTTCGGCGGCCGGTGCAACTTGAAGGGCTCGGGTTGCCAAGACAAGGTACGACTGACCCGTTTGATATCGCAGTTCATAATTCCCAGGCTCGCTGGGCGCATGCAGGCGCAAGGGATTGCCAAGATGCACAAACCGATAACTAGGCCAGGTTTTTGCATCGGAGCCCATGGGCGCAACAGCAATGAAATCGCGATCATTGCCGGGTCCCTCCCATGACACTTCAAAGTAGGAACCCGCCTCAACCTGGCCCGGGGCTTGTAACGAGGCGCTCACCGCAGTGACCACCAGTGGCTCTGCCGCCAGGGTGGCATAAGTCTGTCCCGTCGCGTAACGCACTTCATATCGGCCCGGTTGATCTGGGGCAGGTAAGGACACGGGGTTACCTTTCGACGTGAATCGATATTTTTCATAGCTTCTTTCGGGTGCATCCGCTGCCACGATCGTAATGAAATCACGGGGGTTATCCGGACCTGACCAGCGGATCTCAACGGGCGATCCTGCCGTCACTTGCTTTGCAAATTGCAAGGTGGCAGATGAGGCTGTCACCTCAAGGGGAATTGCCGAAAGCGTGTTGGAACCCTCCGTGTTGTAACGAATTTCATAGGTGCCGGGTTGATCGGGTGCGAGCAACGAGATGGGGTTGCCTATATGGGTGTAGGCATATTTTCCATACCGCTTGGGTCCAGCATCTTTCTCGACGATGGTGATGTAGTCACCTCGATTGTCAGGTCCTTCCCAATGGATGACCACTTCACCGCCCGCCAACGCAGTATTTGGCGCGGTTAATGAAGCACTGGTCGCGGTCACTTCGATGGTCATTGAAGCGAGTGTCAGATATTTTTGACCCGTCAAATATCTAATCTCATAAGTTCCCGCAGTGTCCGGTGCGCGCAATTTGACCGGGTTACCTCGACTGGTGTACTGGTAGTCTTTATACGTGCGTTCTGCAGCACCTTTGGCAACCACTGTGATGAAGTCACGGGGATTGTTGGGACCCTCCCATTGGACGGTCATTTCTGAGCCGGCCGCCACTGGAGTTTGCGTCGATAGTGACGCTGTCACCGGCACGACCAGCAATGGCTTGGCAGCCAAGGTCGGATAGCCCGATTCGCCGCTCAGATATCTAATCTCATACTTGCCAGGCACTTCTGGGGCCAAAGCAGACCATTTCTGTTGGGAGTTGTATTGATAACGGTCGTACTTACCGGCCGGCGTGTCTTGCGACACAATGGTGACGAATTCTTTCTTGCTAGAACCACCGGACCAGGTGACTTCAAAAGCCGCACCCGCCGAAACCTCGTCGGGAGCCTGAATCACAATTTGCCCATTGGCGTTTTGAACACCGGCCCATAAGAAAACACATAACAAACGGTTCATTTGGATCAACTCCCGCTTAGGTGGTCGGCTGTGATTTGGCTTCGGCTACGTCCCGAAGATTGAGTTTTTCGCAATAACACCCGTGACAACAAGGGAGATACTTTTCTTCAGCGCCCAGATCCACGGATGGCCCCGCTAATGTGGGCGCTCCAGCACATAACTTCAAATTGAAGATGGCTTTTTTGTTGCAATAGTGGCAAACCGTTTTGATTTCCTCAATGGAGTCCGCTACTTCCAACAGGCGCCTGCTCCCCTCAAAGAGTTGGGTGCGGAAGTCCGTTCGCAATCCATAACAAATAACAGGCACGTTTTGCGCACGTGTGAGTCGGCGCAATTGACTCACCACCGATTCGCTGAGGAATTGAACTTCGTCAACCAGCACACAGTCACATGTTCCCAGCTGTTCCATATCCAATACGGAATGGGGTTCGATCAACAGGTCCGCTTCTTTTTCAAGGCCAGCACGCGAACGAATCATGCCTTCACCAAAGCGAATATCCAGCTTCGGCTTGATAAGCATCACCGTTTTGCCCTGTTGTCGGTAATTGTGGGCAACGGCCAGCAAATTCAAAGTCTTGGCACTGCCCACCGTGCCATAGCGAAAGTAGAGCTTGGCCAACCTATTCTCCTGCCGGAGGGTAGGATTGATTCAAAAAGTATCTGAACCAAAACGCGTGTTCCCCGTCGGCTTGATGACGGGCTTGGCTGATGCGGTGTCGCGAACCTGGGTACAACATGAACTCGAATTGAATGCCGGCTGCGGTTAGTTTATCGACGAGTTGTAGCGAGTTTTGGGCATGCACATTGTCATCCACCTCGCCGTGGATGAGACGCAATTTGCCTTTGATCTTGTCCGCCACTTGCAACAAGGATCCCGCTTTGTATCCTTCAGGATTGTCTTGTGGCGTATCCATGTAGCGTTCCGTATACACTGAGTCATACAAGGCCCAATCGGTTACCGGCGCACCGGCTACACCGTGGGTAAAATGATCGGATGCTTTGCTCAAAGCGAGCAGCGTCATGTAACCACCATAACTATGTCCGGTAATGCCAATCCTGGAAGCGTCGATATACGGCTTCTCGCGCAGCCAGTCAACCGCTCGAGACAAGTCCTTCACTTCCCAGTGACTGAATTTGCGATGCATGAGTGACACACCCTTTTTCCCGAAATGACCCGAGGCGCGGTGGTCCACACTGATGGTGATCACACCATGATTGGCGTAATAGTGGTCCGCCCAAGTTCGGGCTCCTCTACCAAAACGACCAAAGCTATTCACAACCGTAGGTGCGTTGGGCCCGGAATAGATACGAAAAATAACCGCGTACTTGGTCGCACCACTGGTATCGAAGTCACTGGGCACGAGCCACCAAGCGGGCAGGTCATATCCGTCCTCAGTGGGAATACGAAAATACTCGAGTTTGCCCGTTTTGTATTCGTCCACAACCGGGTTACCGCGTTGCTCGATTTCGCGAAGCAAAGTGCCATCTGCTTTGTACACGGCCACATTTCCCGCTTGCCAAAAGTCGCTGAACTCATCCACATAATGAGCAAAGTCGGGCGAAAAGCTGATGCGGTGACTGCCACCTGAAGCCGTCACTTGTGTGGTTTTCTTGCCTTTCAAATCGACGACCATCAGGTCACGATTTGCGGAATCACTATGGTTCGCCATGAAAAAGACGCGCTTGTTGGCCTCGTCCACACCAAGAATCTCCAGGACTTCCCAGTTGCCTGAAGTGAGGCGATGGCGCAGTTTCCCTTCCATGTCATGCAGATACAAATGGCGATACCCATCTTTATCGGATCGCAGGATGAAGCCACTACCGTCTTCCAAATAGGTAATGTCATCAAAGAACTCAACCCAGGTGGGCTGCTTCTCTTCGTAAACCGATTTCTTGGAGCCATTGGCCACATCACAAGCAAAGATCACCAAATGATTCTGGTCACGATTGAGCCACTGGACGTGTAAAGTCTTGCTGTCGGGCGTCCAAAACGGCCAGGCCAGGTACGCATCATCATGCTCGTCAATATCCATCCAAACCGTTTTGCCTGTTTTGATGTCGACGACGCCCATCTTCACCAGCGGATTCACTTCACCTGACTTTGGATAATAGGTGGTTTCCCACGATCCGTACTGGCCCTCGGAGTGGTAGATTTGAAATTGCTTGACTGGCCCATCGTCAAATCGCAAAAATGCAATTTTCGAACTGTCAGGGCTCCACCAATAGGCCTTGTAACGCGAAGCGCGGCCGAGGATCTCCTCAAAATAGACCCAACTTGCCCAACCGTTGTAAACGGTATCTGAACCGTCCGTGGTGAGTTGGGTTTCCAGGCCCGTTGCCGTGTCTACCACAAAAAGGTTCCCATCCCGCGTATAAGCCACTTTCTGATCGTCGGGCGAGAACCAGGGGTTTTGCTCCTCTCCAGCGCTCGCTGTATAGGCTCGCTCTGACCCGTCATCCAGATTGCGAATGATCAGATCGCCCGCGACGATCTCTGCCATTTTCCCGCGGTCTGTCGATAGTGCTGGTTCGCCATAGCCGAACTGCCTGGGAACTTTGGATTGATAGGGCTGTTGCTCTCCCGATGAAATATCGTAGGAAAAGCTTTGTCCCATCCCAAATGCACCTTCAGTTATGGCAATATGGGTCGCATCAATCCATCCTGATACGTTCTTCTGAGCAAGCATCATGGGCGGACCTTCGTTTCTGAAAGCCATCTCAAACGTTACGTCCTTCTTCTCACCATCGAAACACAGCAGTAACAAAAGCCAGATCATTGCACATCCCTCGAAATCGTATCCCCGTAACCTAGCACAAACCCCTAAACTGCGTTAAGCGCTCAGTTCCAATGTGCAAAACGCTAAACCTTTTCGATCAAACGCACGAAGAAAAAGACAGTCACCATTCTCTGAAGGAGGAGAACATGTATCGCATCCGCTTTGTACGGTTGCTGGCCATTACTGTATGCACAGCTCCGATCGTTACCCTGGCCGGTGAGGATTGGCCACAGTTCCGTGGACCTAACCGCAATGGAATGTCCGTCGAGACGTCACTTCAGTCTAGTTGGGCGCCGGAAGGGCCCAAGGAAGTGTGGCGTCAGCCATTGGGCGAAGGTTATTCGGCGATTTGCCGCGTGGGAGATCGGCTGTATACCATGTATGCCGCGGAAAACGACGGGAAAGCCGAAGAAATGGCAGTCGCCTTGGATGCGGCAACCGGTACCGAGATTTGGCGAACGCCTTTGTGTGAAAGGTACGACACGGAGTTTGGCAACGGCCCCCGGTCCACGCCCACCGTCGTGGGCGACAAATTGTACGTGTTGACCGCAAGGGGCGACCTCGCAGCACTCAAGACGGAAGACGGATCGGTGGTTTGGCAGTTCAGCGCACCTGAGAAGCTGGGCAGTTCCATTCCCGGCTGGGGTTACTCTACATCGCCCGTTGTGGATGGTTCGACCGTGATTGTGGATCTGGGAGGCACCGAGAGCCGTGCGACTTGTGGCATAGATGCCAGTAGCGGCGACATCAAATGGCACTATGACAGTGGTCGGGCCATGTATAATTCACTGCTGCCGATTGAAGTGGATGGTAAGCAGCAGTTTGTAACCGTATATCTCGGCAAACTCGTAGGTATCTCGCCTCAGGGTGAAGAGCTTTGGCAACACCCCTGGCCGCAGGCCGAAACCCACGCCATGCCCGTTCTGATTCCACCTAACCGTATCTTCGCTTCGGGCGTGGAAGGCGCAGGAGCGGCTGTGGTTGAGCTCAACGGTAATGAGCCCAAAGAGATTTGGAAGTCTCCGGTCATGCGCAACCATTTCTCGACTTCGATCTATTACGCAGACCACATCTTCGGATTCGACAATGCCACACTCAAATGCATATCGGCCACCGATGGGTCGCTGGCTTGGGCCAAACGCGGGTTTGGCAAGGGTTCCATGATTATGGCCAACGGGCAAATCTACCTGTTGTCAGATCGCGGAGCCTTGGTGTTGTTCGATGCCACCAAAGACGGATTCCAGCAAAAAGGCAAAGTGCAAGCCCTTCAAGGCAGATGTTGGACGGCACCGTCCCTTTCCCATGGACGCCTATACCTGCGCAACCACGAAGAAGTCGTGTGTTACGACATATCGTCTTGAAAGGTGGCACCATGAAAAATATCGCCTTCATGTTTTTTTGTCTCAGTCTCATTGGTAATGATGCCCACGAAGTGCTCGCCAAGTACCGAGAAGCCCGCGGTGGCGCTAACTGGGACAAAATCCAAACGATTAAGATCACGGGCACGTTCACGTCGTTTAGTGTGGTTTCTCCATTCACAATCCTACGCAAGCGACCCGATTTCTACTTTGTCGACCAGGAAATGAACAATCACCCGGTAACCATCGGTCACGACGGCAAGACGAGCTGGTGGGTCAACCAGATGTTGAATGTGGGGGCCACTGAGGTGGCGGGATTGGATTTACAGGTCCTCAAACGGGACGTCCACTTCATCAGTCGCCTGTACGACTGCGAAAAAGAGGGATTCTCGGTCGCCATGGGAGCCGCTACGGAAGTCGACGGACTGCCCTGTGTCTCGCTGGTCATCACCCGCGGCGAAGAAACCGAAACATGGTTTCTGGACCCTGAGACGTACCTCGAAATCGCCTGTGACTCCGCAGGTTCAGATTTCGGAAGCCCTGCCCCGCAGAGAACCTTTTTTGACGATTTTCGCGAAGTGAACGGGGTGATGATCCCGCACTACGTGGAGGCCCAGTTCTACACCAGAAATCGCGTCATGGAAGTGGATGCAGTAGAAGTGAATTTGACGGTTGATGACGCGGTATTTGCCATGCCTCTACCGCCTGGGATGGATGTTCTGAAACACCTCGAAGGCTCGTTTGCCGTGTCGTTCACACCCATAAGTCGCCGTGGACCCGGAGAACCCGTGGCCCTCGAATCTACCATCCAGTCCGAACTGAGGGGCGGCTTGTTGCAGGAACGCTACGTGGACCAGGACGGCGACTCCATCGTACGCCAATACACCTACGATCCCTATGACAAGACCTACCGGGTGCTGCAAATCGATAGTCGCCAAACCCAGATGAGCGTCATGGAAGGCTCGCTGAATGAAGAAGGCGTGTTGGTGGTGGACAACCTCAAATCCGATACACCGTCAGAGTCATTTGGGCAAAAGTTCTTTTTGAAATTGAGCCTGAGCAACATCGCCGAAACCGGCTTTCAATTGGACTACGAGATGTCTCGCGACGAAGGGAAAACCTGGTTTCCTGTCGGCAAGGCGGCCTACACCCGGAAATGATACATGAGTAAGGCCCGAAGCCTCGGTTTCGGGCCTTTGTTGCGCAAAATCACAATCTAACTCGTCGCATTGTGCTATCACAGGTCATACGTTGAAAGTCGAGGACCCTTATGGCGCTGCTCTTGTGTTTTTTGCTCGTAGGCCAAGATCTGAAAGTGGGTGGTCCCCTACCCAATCCCATCGTCTTTGCCACCCAAGTCCCCATCCCCGGTGATTTCGTGACGATTGGTTCCACCTTTGGTAATCACCAGGCAGATATGGCGTCAGTGGGTCGTGGTGGCGACCTTTACATCGTTTATCCCACAGGTACCATTAAGAACCTGACTCAGGTCGCGGGATACGGCATGTCCGGTCATCAGGGCAGCACCGCCATCGCCGTCCGTGATCCGCATGTCCACTGGGACGGCACGAAGGTCATTTTTAGTATGGCGATTGGTGCACCGACACAATTCATTTACGAAGACTATTTTTGGCAGCTGTATGAAGTCACAGGATTGGGAGAATTTGAGACCCCAGTCATCACACTGGTTCCCAACCAACCCAGCAACGCCAACAACATTCAGCCGATTTACGGCAGTGATGATCGCATCATCTTTGCCTCAGACCGTCCCTTCCGAGGGATGGCGCACCTCTACCCCCTCTTGGATGAGTATGAAGAGGCCGCAACAGTGAACGGATTGTGGAGCCTGGATCCCGTATCAGGTGACCTGTTCCGCATCAACCACACCCCATCTGGAGCATTCACGCCCTTTTTAGATAGCTCGGGCAGAATCATTTTCACGAGATGGGACCACCTGCAACGAGACCAACAAGCCGATGCCGACGAGTTAAGTACAACGGGAACTATTTATGGCACCTTCAACTACTCCGATGAAACGGCCGGAGCCTCTCTCAACGACAGTCGCGAGGAGTTCTTTCCTGAACCCCGAGCCGTACGAACCGACTTGCTGGCAGGTACCAATCTGGAAGGCCACAGTTTCAATTTGTTCTTCCCCTGGCAGATCATGGAAGACGGGACAGCCGAAGAGACCCTGAACCATATTGGCCGCCACGAGCTTTCCAATTACTTCAATCGCAGCATGAACGACGATCCCAACCTGGACGAGTTTATTGCCTCAGTTTCGGGCCGCTTCAACACCAACGAGATCCTGAATTTCTTTCATCTGCGAGAAGATCCCACCCAAGCCGGCCGTTTCATTGGGGTGGATGCACCCGAGTTTCAGTCACACGCTTCGGGTCAATTGATTGCCATCAACGGTGGAGAAACCACGAATCCCGATCTGATGGCCATTACCTATGTCACACACCCTGATACAGCTGATGTCACCAACACGCCTGATCCCACACACACCGGACTCTACCGCGACCCCATTTATTTGTCGGACGGATCCATCCTCGCTGTCCATACGCCGGAGACACGAGCCGACGAAAATGAAGGATCCAGAGCCTTGCCTTCATCGCGTTACGACTTCCGCATCAAGCGTATTGTCCAGAACGGTGCCTACTTCGAGGCAGGAACACCCATCACCACTGGAATCACCAAATCGATTACTTACTATGATCCAGATGTGCTGGTTACTTATAACGGTGAGTTCTGGGAGCTTTATCCGGTCGAGTTGGTGGCCCGTACGCGGCCTAGCCGAACACCGGCCGCTTTGGAGGCGCCGGAAACACAGATCTTCAACGAAGAGAACGTCGACATCCAACAGTTCAAACAGTGGATGGCCGATGAGGGTTTGGCCCTTGCCGTGAGCCGCAACGTGACCACTCGAGATCATGCCGATCAGCAACAACCCTACAACCTCAGGGTTCCAGGGGGCGCACAAACCATTAGTTCGGGTGGCACGGTATATGACATCAGCCATCTGCAGTTCTTTCAAGCCGACCATTTGAGGGGCATCGGTGGCCTGGCCACGCCCTCCCCTGGTCGACGCGTTTTGGCGCAACCCATGCACGATCCTGCCGTGAACAATCCTCCGGGCGGGGGACCCCCGGGCAGTGTAGCCTTGGATCAAGACGGTTCCATGGCCGCCTTCGTGCCAGCCCATCGGGCCATGTCCTGGCAGTTAACGGCGCCGGACACCACACCGGTGGTTCGGGAACGCTACTGGGTCAATTTCCAGCCCGGCGAAATTCGCGTATGTGCCAGTTGTCACGGTATCAACACCACCCATCAATCGGGTGGTGGCGTACCTCAGAACCCACCCGAAGCCCTGCGCACGTTACTGCAGTATTGGAAGACCATCAACTGTGCGGCCTCAGGACCAGACGTCAACCAAAGCGGCCGCGTGGAAGTGCTTGACGCCGTTCCTGTGATCAACAACCTTGCGAGCGCAGGTCCCTACGACCTGAACTGCGACGGCACCGTGGACGCCCAAGACCTGGGTCTTATCCTAGAAGCCTGGCCCCAAACCCCGTAATAAAAGGTTTCACTCGAACTGACCTTATTGCACATTACTCACGTCTTTTCTGTTTGACCCCTCAAATTCCGCTTCGAACATGGTCAATCATATGTTGGTTGGCTAGGAGTGCATTTCTTTGTTCATATTCTTCTATTCAAATCTTCTTGTGTTCCTCACCGTTAAAGATAAATGCGCACCTCCTATAACCAAATATCCACGCTTTCGCTGAGACGGAAATCTGTGGTTCTGGCAACGTTGCACTGTCTCCATAATCTCGGTCATTGTTGCTTGCCCGCTTCCTTCTTCAGAGCATAGATGATTTGAGCTCTCGTAATGCCCAATAACTCAGCAGCTTTCGTTTGATTGTTGCCCGTCTGTTTCATAGCTTCCTTGATCAATCGTTCTTGCATTCGTTCCAAGTTCAGGTCGACCAAGTTAAGGCTCGGTATCACCGGATCACCCTGAACTAGCCATCTTGCCAACACACGGCTGTCCAAGGATTCGTCAGTGGAGAATATCAAACACCGCTCAATCACATTGCTCAATTCCCTCAGATTGCCCGGCCACTGGTGCGCCAAGAGCATTTCTTCGGCATCTTTCATGATCGTGGGAACACGAACATTGAGTTTTTGAGCCGTGCTCTCCGCAAACATCTTGGCCAAGACCGGAATATCTTCTCGACGTTCGCGAAGCGGCGGAAGCTCCAAATGAACCACGTTAATCCGATAATACAGATCACGGCGGAACTTCCCATCCTCCACCAACTGCGGGAGGTCTGCATTGGTGGCCGCAATCACGCGTAAGTTCACACTGAGCTCATCCACGCCGCCCACACGGCGGAACTTCTGACTATCCAAAAATCCCAGCAGTTTGGCCTGTGTTTGTAACGTCATCTCACCAATCTCGTCGAGAAACAAGGTTCCCCCATGAGCCCGTTCAGCCAGCCCCTCCTTGTCGCTCTTGGCATCGGTAAATGCGCCCTTTTCGTGTCCAAACAACTCACTTTCCAGCAGTTCCGAAGACAAAGTCGTGCAGGTTACATGCACATAGGGAAAAGAGGCCCGCGCACTGCTGTAGTGAATGAGTTCGGCAAGGAAACTCTTACCGACGCCGCTTTCCCCCGTAATCAATAGCGTGTCCCCACTGCTTGCCGCAAAACGCTTAGCGGTGTTAAAGACCAATTCCATAGATTTGGATCGGAACCTGAGACGATCAAATCCATAGTACTGCTTGCGTTTTTCGTGAACTTGACTCATCGCCAGCCTGGTTTCGCTCATCTGCAGCGCAATCTTCATTTTCAACTTCAGGAGTGAAGGAATAATGGGCTTTTCCAAGTAGTCAAAGGCGCCTTTGTTCATGGCTTCCACGCCCGCGTCGGTGGAGCCATGAGCCGTCATGAAGAAGAAAAGTGGCATGCGGTCCTTGGAGATCGTCTGGATTACGTCAAAGCCTGAACCATCCGGTAATCTAAAATCCACCATTGCCAATGCATAGCGTGTTTTTTCAATTGCGGTAACGGCCGCAGAAACTGAGCCTACTTGTTCGGACTGAACACCCAATTCGGCGGCTAGTTTCCGAATGATCACACCAACCCCAGGATCATCATCAATCACCAATACGGAACGAGCCACGGGTCACCTTCCTCTAGATTGCACCTCTGTAGAATATTGTCGGAAAATTGTCGACTATTCTACAACAGAAAAAACACCGAATATGTAAACACCATGAATTAAAAGCCTTAATAGTTGGCAAGACCCATGCTCTTTTAGTGTTTCTGCCGAACGGATTTTTCCATGTTCCCGGCAACTATCACACTGAGGAGTTAGTCATGACGAATGCCATATTCGCACTAATGCTATTTTTTGGAGCTAACGGCGATGAATTCATCCAAAGCGTGTTTTTTGACCGTTCCGCCGGACCAGAAATCATATCTGCATTTCGCGTTGAGCTCGACGCCGCCTTGCTTGAGGGCGATGTCACATCCTTTCGCCTGTCGTTGCCAGAGGGTACGACGGAGGTGGTGCATCGCGTCTCCAGTCAACATAATCTGAACGGTACGACCAGTTGGCAAGGTATATGGACGGTGAATCACGTGGCCGCACCGGTTATCTTAACGACAAAAAACGGTTGCGTTTCTGGACTCATCTATCTAAGCAATCGTGTCGTCCAAATTCGACCCACGATTGACGGAAACATCCTGGAAGAATTGGATCACAATAGCTTCGACGGCTGCGAAACCGATGAGTCAGGATTCCAGCCAGCCAAAGTTAATCCTCTCCCCAACAACATACACTCGGTTGAGTTGGACGTCTTAATCGTGTACACCCCGGACGCGGAACAGGCGGTGGGTGGATCGGATGGCATGGATGTGCTGGTACAGAACGCAATGGACATCACCAATTATGCGTTTCTCAAGAGCCAGATTGACGCACGCGTCCGTTTGGTGCACGCAAGATCCATAAACTACCCTGAAACAGGCAACTTGGAAGACGACCTTAATTGGCTAAAAAACGATCCAGCTTGTCGGTCGATGCGTGCAGAAGTGGGCGCCGATTTTGTCGGACTAATCGTTGAGAACGCTGGTAATTCGTGCGGTCGAGCGTTTGTTCAAAGGTCAACCACTGTTCCATTTTCAGAATCTGCCTTCCAAGTCACAGCTCGTTCCTGCACCGTAGGCAACCTATCATTTACCCACGAATTGGCCCACAACTTGGGTTGTGAGCACAATCCCGAGTCCAGTGATGCCTATCCCAATCGAGGGTCCTACCCTTGGTCGTTTGGCCATTACGTGAACGGTGTGTTTCGAACCGTCATGTCTTATTCCGCAGCTTGCACGAACGGTTGTCCGAGAATTCCCCTCTTTTCAAATGCAGCCATCCTCGTAGACGGGTTCCCGGCTGGTATCCCTAATCAACGTGAAAACTACCGCGTCATTAATCAGACCTCACCCAGCGCAGCCAAATTTCGACAATCTACCAAGTAGTCGATGGTCGAGGATCAACAAAGATGGCCAATCACAAGAACATCGAAATAGCCCATCACTTGGACAACAAGAATGCAGCAACCCTTAGAATCGTGGGGCTCGTGGTGGTGCCAGTGTTTGTGATGCTTAGCCTTCGGGATATGCTCACACTTCATGGAACATCCCTGATTTTCGCCCTGACTGGAAACACATTGATCATAGCAGCGGGGCTCGTGATGCGAGGTTGGGTTCGCAAGCACGACGTTCGTCACAGTCACCATTGGAGCTTCATGCTATTTGGACTGATATTGTTCAAGGGAATCTGCATGATTGTCATGACCAACGACGAGTTTGCTTCTTGGAACATCATGCTGCTTCATGTACTGACGTCTATGGTTATGGTAAGTCTCGTCCACTATCTTTCATTCTTCACGCTCCTGGTTTTGGGTTGGGGATTCGCCCTCTATCTGGTCGGCGATTCGCCCCTCACTCACCCGTTATTCCTGACCAGCCTGGGAGGTGGCTTCGCCATTTTCGTCATCCAGAAAGACGCCTTTTTGAAATCAGTTTCGATCCTCATCAACCATCAAAAACAGCAGCATGACTTGCGCCAATTCAAGGACCAAGCCCATTGCTTTATTCACCACGTTAAGACGGACCTCAGCTTTACGTACGTCAATAGCTATTGGAAACGCCGGCTGGGTTACACAGACGAAGAGATAGCCACCCTAAGCCTCAAGGACATATTGCCCGACCACCAGCGACACCTGGCAGCAGTTCTCCTCGACCAAATGAGCTCGGGTACACACGCACCCATGCTCAAGATTCAATTCAAATGCAAAAACGGCACGCTGATCCATGTCGAAGGCACCGCGCAGTTCTTTGACAATGAAGGCATTCGTGAGTCTCGCGGTATCTTTTTGGATGTGACTGAGAGCAGGCGCGCACAGATACAGTTGATGGTGAGTGAACACCGATTCAGACTCTTAGCGGACAACGTTCAGGAGGCCTTCTGGTTGTTTGACCGGTCCAGCTGTCAGTTTGTTTACGTGAATCAGGCTTTCAAGACACTCACCGGTTACTCACCACAGGCACTCATCAAGGACCCTCGCTTGGTATTCAAGATCATGGAAGCACCCCACCTGAATGAACTTAAGGAACACTATGAGACACTGGACAACACAAACGTGCTCAAATTAGAACATACCATTCGACATAGAGATGGATCCATTCGCTGGGTATCGTTGACGGCTAAAGTCCTATGCAACGCTGAAGGGCAACCCCATCAAATCGTCGGTATCAGCCATGACATCACTGAACTCAAAATGATGCAGGAGCAACTGGAACGCCTTTCGCGCATTGACGGGCTGACGGGCCTTATGAATCGCCGAGGCATGGATGAGTTTTTGGAGCGAGAGTGGCGCCGGCAACATCGCGCCGACGAGTGGATTTCATTGTTGATGTGCGACGTCGATCTCTTTAAGTCTTACAACGACAGATATGGCCATCAGGCTGGTGATGCCTGTCTTCGAGTCCTGGCTTGCACCCTTTCATCCTCATTGCAACGTCCCTCAGATATTGCAGCACGTTACGGAGGTGAGGAATTTTGCGTCATTTTGCCGAAGACCAATAGCAAGGGTGCGCGACACATCGCCGAAATCATTCGCAAGAACGTAGCAGCCCTGAACGTGGAGCACGAGGTTTCTACGTATGGCAAAGTGACCCTGAGTATCGGGGTTAGTAGTTGTCGCGTGCGAACATGTGCCGACTACAACGTGTTGCTCCAAGCAGCCGATCAGGCTCTATACGCCGCAAAATCCGCCGGACGCAACCAAGTGTGTGAAAAGCCGTTGCGCATTGAAAATGTCACATGGGTTTCATGATCTATCTTTGCCATTGCCCCAGTAATCCAGTGCCTGGCGCAAAGCGACGGGGTCAATGGGCTTGCTCAAGAAGTCGTTCATCCCCGCCGCCAAAACCTGGTCGTGGTGTTGCTCCAAAGCATGTGCCGTCAATGCGATCAGGGGAATTTCCGGCTGTCTCACCTGGCTGGTTCCCGACCTGATGTGTGAGGCAACCTGAATGCCATCCATGACAGGCATCTGGATATCCAAAAGGACCACATCAAACAGGGTTTTACACAAATACTGCAGGGTTTCCAAGCCATTCTCGGCCAAAGTGACGTTATGCCCCATTCCCTTGAGTATTTCACGTATGACCATCCGATTGATGGGACTGTCTTCGGCTACCAGCACGTCCAGAGACCGCTTGCCTTTCTTGATTCGAGGCTGGGGTTCAGTCGGTTCAAGCGCCGGTGTCAGTGCCACTAATGCATTCAACAAAACATCCTTGGCTACGGGTTTGCGAATGTACATATCGGCAATATGGTCATCAGACCCACTTGAAGAATCAAGCATGATCGTCTTCTGGACTCTACCTGGAAATTCCAAGCTAATTCGTCGAAGTAGCTGGTCGCCATCCAGATCGGGCATCAATCGGTCAGTGATCAACAAATCAAAGGCATGCCGGTCGTTCGCAAGGTAATCGAGCAAAGCCTGGCCCGATGCGAAAAACACGGGTTGAATGGACCAGATAGATAAAAGATCGGTCAGTATTCGTCCGTGGACTGGGTTGTCATCCACCAATGCAACCTGCAAGTCTGCCATACGTTTGCGATTCCTTGTGTCCAACTCACGGCCGATTTCCAGCGTCACCTCAATACAAAATTTGGATCCAACCCCCAACTCGCTTTCACACCACACACGACCTCCCATCAGCTCAACCAGTTGTCGCACAATGGCTAAGCCCAAGCCCGTGCTTCCATTCAGATTCGCGGCATTACCCACCTGATGAAACAACTGGAAAACCCGACCGATGTCTTCTTGCGCGATCCCACAACCCGTGTCGCTAACCTCCATTTGGATTCTTGCAGCATGATCCGTTGCGGTGATCAGTCTTGCAGCAACACTCACTTCCCCGCTGTCCGTAAACTTAATAGCATTGCCAATCAGATTATTGAGCACCTGGCGCAAGCGCGCTGAATCACCGACCAGGACGTCGGGTAAACTGTGGTCAAACCAAGTATTGAGTTCAATATTCTTACGCAATGCCAGTACACGAAGACCCGCAACGGTTTGTTGCGTTGCCCGCCTGATGTTGAACGGATAGTGTTCCAGGTTGATTTTCCGGGCTTCGATACGGGAGTAATCTAGGATGTCATTGATAATTTGCATCAAGCTGATTGCTGATTCATGCGCCATGTAGGCAAACTCGGCTTCTCTTGGGCTTAGCTCTGATGCCACAAGTAGTTCCAGCATGCCCATGACACCATTCAAAGGCGTTCTGATCTCATGGCTCATCTTGGCAAGAAACTCGGATTTTGCGCGACTTGATGCGACAGCCAGCTGCGCTTCTTCCAGCATGTGTGCTTCGGCCGTTTTGCGATGGGTGATATCTCGACCCACGACCACAAATTGAGTCTTACCGCGATCCACAAATTTAGAGATGCGTATCTCCAAAACGATGTCATCACCTGCCTCATTCACGATCTTGACTTCTCGTGGTTTATCAGAAGCATCGTCGGTCAATTCACGTAATACGCGATCGTCACTGCTCAACAAACTGGAGAAAGATCTTCCTTTTAGGTTGCGCTGTGAAATCTTGAACAGACGACTTGCAGACGGATTGCACGAAACCACTTTGCCATCCACATCCAACAACACGATGACGTCGGTCGTGTTGTTGACCAGCAGTTCCATTTGTCGGTCCCGTTCGTCTAACCTTTGCATCGTGGATCGCAGGCGATGCACATCCTCAGAGTAACCCAGAATCCGAGGCGACGAGGCGTTCGTGACCCGCCATGCACGGTGACTCACCCAACGCCAGTCTCCCAATCCATCAAGCATGCGGCATTCGAAGCCAAAAGACTCATTGGGGAGCCGCTCCTGATTGAGCAGATTCCTAATACGATTGCGATCGTTTGCGTGAATCGTGTCAAAGAATGACTGGTCTTGATACACCAGCTTGTGGGGCGCTCGGCCAAGCATCAAAGCCCAAGCAGGTGACGTAAAGAAGGTCCCACCCACCAGGTCATACTCCCAAAAGGCATAGTTAATATCGCTTTCACCTTGGTCCTGGCGTCGTACGCCCTCCATAAAGCGGGACACATCGCGAACCACACACTGGTACCATTGTCGCCTTCTCTTTTCAACCTTCGACACAGTCCATTCGGTCATGAAACGCAGTTCCTGACCGGTCCTCAAGACGCTGAAGAAGTGAGCCTCTGTTTCAATTGTCGGCCAGCCTCGATGGTCACCCATGTAATCGAAAATGCTGGTACCGGAAAGTTCATCACGAGAGCAACCGAACATGGCACAGGCTCGTTCGTTCGCAAACACAATATTCTGACGTTCGTCCAGTATCAATGCTGCACTGGGAAGACTTAAGCAATCAAATTTCAATGGAGTGCCCACCACTCCTCCAACGTTACGTTTTGTCAGTTTGTGTCAGGGTTGTCCTCGCAAAGTTAGCAATTGGTTCTGAGTACCATCGAAAGCTTCCTTCAATCTAAACAACATACGATTGTTCAAGAGTTCTTCATCGCACTCGTAAATCTCTTCCAACTCGCCGCACACCTTGGCTAATCGGTTGGCACCGAGAAACAGGGCCTCACCCTTGAGTCGGTGGGCTAGGAAACGCATTTGCGTGTAATTATGGATATCGACACTACAGACAAGATCTGCGATGACTTCAGGAGCGTGAGACAAAAACACATCGATTAGCTCATCCCTTAGGTGCGATTCGTAATAATTCATGATCACTTGGTCAACCCAGTCTTTCGTGTTACTGCTCATGGGTCCCTCCTGTTTCCAGCTCCAAAAACCGTGGACTGAATACTTGGTCTGCGAATTGTGCTTTGAATGACTCAAACCGAACTGGTGGACTGAACAGGTAACCCTGGGCTGTTTGACAGCCAAGATTCTTCAGGTAACGCATTTGTTCCTGATTTTCCACACCCTCGGCCACAATATTCAGAGACAACCCTTTTGCCAGTGAAACGATGCAAGATGTAACGGCCCTTGACCGATTATCATTGACGACGTTTCCCACAAACGAACGATCTATTTTCAAGGTATTTAAGGGAAATTGAGACAGATAAGACAAGGATGAATACCCCGTTCCAAAATCATCCATGGACAGACGAAAACCGCACTGGCCCAATGAACCCAGGATATCAAGTGACTGGCTCACATCAGACATTGAACAGGACTCGGTAATCTCCAACTCCAACGCGTCAAATGGGATGTTTGTTTTCGAAATTGTGGAAGAGAGATCAGAGACCAAAGCATGATCACGGAATTGAACCGGAGAGATATTGATGGAAATAGGAATAGACATGCCCAATTCGCGATTGAGTTGCTTCCAATCGCTACAGGCTTTTTGCGTGACCCACGAACCAATCCGACTGATTGCCCCGATCCGCTCCGAAATGGGAATAAATACACTGGGAGACACCATCCCACGCTTTGGATGAATCCAGCGCAACAAGGCTTCAACACCTGAAATTTCACCGGTAGTCAATGAAACTTGTGGCTGGTAGAAAAGTTGTAGTTCATTTCGCTCGGCAGCACCAAAAAGATCGGATTCCAGTTGCAGCATCAGGGTCTCACTGTCTTCCATCTGCGCATCGTAGGCCACAGGTTTGTGGTCCTTAGCATGGTACAGAGCCATCATGGCGCGACGCAGAGCCGCAGAGCTGTTGAGTTCGTGGCCCTGCATGATTGCAAAGCCGATGGTGCACTGCCAACGAAATTCATTTCGACCCACATGAATCGGTTTGTCAAGCAATTCACCGATCCACTCTGCGATTCGCATGGCCCTTGTCTCTGAATAGGTTTCCAACACGATGGCAAATACGTCTGATTCCACCCGGCCAACCGCCAGAGCCATAGGCAATGCGTCTTCAAGACAGGCGGCCAATGTCTTTAGAGCTAAATCCGATACCTTTTCTCCATAAGCTTGCGTCAATTTCGCATGGTCGTGGATACGCACCAAAAGCAGCGCCGCACTGCCGTTTCTATGGCCCACACTTTCAATATGACTCATGATCGATGTCTTGTTGGCAAGGCCGGTGACCGAATCTCGGTGTCGTGCATATTCTGAGGTACGATGAAGCACATCAACCAGGTTCTTGTAACGAATAAAATTGCGTACACGGGCATTTAACTCTTCCATATTGAATGGTTTACGCACAAAATCTTCCGCGCCAACCTGCAGTCCCCGCAAAACGGTTTCTCGGTCGGTCTGTCCGGAAATAATCAAAACGGGGATATGTTGATGACGACGCGATTGCTTGATCTGGCTCGTTACTTGAAAACCATTGAGACCCGGCATTTCGATATCCGTAATCACCACGTCAGGGTCGAAGCGATCGAGTATTTCTATGATCGAGTCTCCCGATCCAAGGGCATGCACATCATTGCCCTGAAGCTCCAGGAACTTCTGTACGCTTGCTGAAGTCACCCTATCGTCTTCCAACAATAGAACCCGACCTGTATTGCGTTCAGGTCTTACACATTGGGTTGCACGAAATTGCGTGTGTAATCGAATTGATTCCTTCAATTCAACGCCATTGAACGGCTTAAGTACAAAATCACACCCACCTGCCTCCAAAACTTGTTCAATTTCAGACGGTTCATCAAGACCCGACAAAAAAATAATGGGAATATGCGACCACTCTGACGTCGCCTTAATTCGCCGACACAGGTCCATGCCATTGATATCGTCCATCAACACGTCGAGAATGATGACCTGGAAATTCGAATCGGCGGCCAATATATTCAGGCAATCAGAACCTGAATTCGCCGTGACCACTTGGAACTCATCGGCTAGTGCGCGCTCAACCAGGGTCGTGATGAGACGGGAATCGTCCACCGCAAGCACGCGTGCTGCACTTAATACTGGCTTTCCCTGAATTGGCATGGCACTCAACTTCTGAAAACAATTTACTTTTTTGAATGTGTGCTCTTTTTTCAGCTGTGTCAAGATTGTCATCTTTACAATCTCACTTTAACAATCATGGTCCAGGGTTCAAGGAACCGCTTATCCAAATGACCACATGTTCACATGAATTGACGAAGGGAACAGAAAGTACGTGTATCGACACAGGGTCCCGATCGATTTTCCATTGAAATGAGTAGTCCGATTGTGTCGGGTCGTTGCCCTTGACCTTAGCGAACATCTTGAACAAACCCAGGAGTTCATCGCGGACCGCATTGGGCAACGGTACAGACCATATCTCCACCCTGTCTGTCATATACCTCAAATTGGACTGTCCTATTTGCGAACTTGGTTCGATCCTGATTTCCGACGCATCGTTCTGATGAGCTTCTTTCAGAATTGCTGAGAGCAGCATGACCAAGTTTACATTGCGCAACGTGTCTTCCGCGTCGTCGGTTTGACCGGTGGTTGCTAGCACCAGTTCACGTTGGAAGCGGCGAATGAGGGCAGATATTTCGACGCCATTGAAATCGTGTATATGAATTTCCTGTTTCTCGACAGGGTCAGCTTTAGTGTCTTCACAAAAACCATCAAGCACTTCCGTCACGTCTGCTTCTTCAAACAAATCGAAATCGTCATAACCGAAGTTTTTGCCTACACTAACCGCATCCCATGCACCATCAGACTCTGATAAATGGAGTAGCGCCTCAAGATCTACAATTGGATCTGGATTGGGGCATTCGACGGGGTCAATTTGCCGCACGCCTTGCGGATAAAAAAAGTAGCTGGCGTACAAGTCCTTACGATTTTCCGTAAAGCCATAAAATCCTTCACCGTTGGCGATGCGATGGTTGTCTGCCAAAACGAGTATGACCCGTTCATTGCAGCAGGTGACCCAATACCGCGACATGCGACATCGATCGACAATGACGGGTAAGCCCGACTGAATATCTCTGAACGCTACATACGCCAGTTCATGAGTTGAGACACTTTGGTCACTGACATTGCCTTCGTATCTCAGATCCAGCGTCTTGGCATCCGGTGAGAAGTTGATAGTTTCGCCCATTCGCGTCTCGCCGTTCGCAAAGGCAATCTGGGCCTGTTGACGGTACTTTATGTCGGTATTTGACGACATCATTTGGCTTTTCGTCATTTTCTCCCTCCCACGAAATGCGCGTTCAGGGAACTCTGCAAAAGATCAAAATCTGTTTTCGTCAACACGATTTCCCGCACGACACCAGGTGGAATAAAAGGAACCAGCTCCTCGTTATCGGTGGCCCCAATCCTTGTTACGGCCGCGTAAAACACATCCTCCTTCTTTCGAAGGGGAATCACTTGGTGTTTCCAAATGAATATCAACGGCCAGCGCCAAAGCAACAGGTGGTCCAAGGGCTGATCGTCAATCAGTATGTGTTTCGCCCGGTCGTGAATGAGCTTTGCGGTAGGTGTATGTTCCTTCATGTCAACCTCACGCCAGACATGAAGGCAAATCCCAGGCCAACCCCAATGTGCCTGAAAAATAACGACTTAAATTACCAGCACACAAGGTAATGTAGAAAATTAAACAATAAGATGTATGAAACTAGACACGACCAACCGCGAACAGAATCATGCGTTTTAGTTCTGCTTGCGAAAAAGGCTTGCTGACAAACGCATCATCTGGGGCGAGCAGTCCTCGTTCGAGCATGGTTTCGTAGTTATTGCCTGACATAAACAGACACCGAACATCCGGAAACACCTGTTTCACACGAACGGCCAATTCGCCGCCACTCATCCAAGGCATGGTCATGTCGGTAACCAACAAATCAAGATGGCCATCGTAGCTTCCAATCCAAGCCAATGCTTCACGGCAGCATTCAAAAGCATAAACAGCATAGCCAAGTGATTCCACTGATTTTGCGACAACTGTCTTGACCAGTTGAGAATCGTCTACAACCAGAGCTACACCCTTTGTTGATTGGTCCAATACCGAATGACTTTTCACTCTTTTTGGGTGATCGAACTAGACTAAAGGTACGATAGGCTCGACAGAAGTCAGTCGATCAAAACCCGCCCCTTTGCAACCTTCTGATCACAAAATATCATGAATGTCATGATCGAACCAACCCAATACGTGAAACGAGGCTGTCTTTAATTCCCATGAGTATGCTGATTCATGTCTGACCCACAACAGATAGGGCCCCATGCGTATCCATGACAACATTTTGATCGCAAGAAACCAGGACTCTGGAGTATCTCTTCTGCTATCTGACCCAATCCATTGAGTCTGCAAATTCACATAGAACTTTGTTTGAACGGCTCAGCAGACCGTTCCTTCAATAACTGACGCCAGGAGGGTGTGTCATTTACTCGATCACAGGTGTCGGGTTCTCGTGTCTGGCTAAATAGACTTGCAAGGCAACCACGAGGTAGATGGCAATGGCAAAAAGGGTAAGGGCTTTGATGCCGAAGCGCATGGAGGTGAATTCTACCAGTCCGCCGATCACTGCACCCAGAAGGTTCCATCCAAATGCCAGGTCGCTATCCTTTCGCACCTTGAATCGTGCCGCGAAACACAAGGCCGCAAAAAAGATCGGGCTGCCCGCATAAAGCAAGGACCACCACAGCCTCGCAACCATGTTTTCCACGAGCAATACGTGGGTCGGCATCAAATAGGTTACGGACAAAGAAACGATGAGTCCAGTAAATGCGAGCCATAAAGCGACCTGCTTCAATTGGGTCCAAACCGTCGCCGCAAGGATCATCAGCAAAATGGAGCCAAAAACCACGGCGCTCGTCACCCAGGTGGCGCCCCAAACCAAATTCATTTCGGTGACCAACTTGGTTTCGATCAACAAGAAGGCGGCGCCAAATAGAAACATCTCCAGATCCATGCGCCGTTGGCTCATGACATCCCGACGCAGCTCACGGGACACAATCAACATACTCACCAAAGCAATCACGGCAAACATCACGATCAAATACACATAAAACCCACTTAACTGTGGGTATTTCAAATACAAGTAAGGCCAGTCATCACTTGGAGCCACGAGATTAGGCAGTCGTTCAGCCTGTGGCCACTTTTCTTGCGCGCTCTGCAATCCAAGTTCTTCCACATCCACGTGGGCGAAAGCGGGACCAGCCATGTAGATGGCATTAAACAGACCAAAATGATGGAGACCCGATTTGGGGGGTTCGCCAAAGACATGTTCCAGCATGTCGTTTAGATGCTGGTCGATAAAGGAATGGCCGACCATGAAAAAGAAGACCATGCCCCCTTGTGGGTTGAGCAAGTTGCGAGCGGAAGAAACACAATCTTCGGTATAGACGAAATTGTCGAGTCTCACACTGGAAAGGGCGGACAGTCGCGTCATGGAGTCCAGTGTTCCAAACACAATCAGATCATAGGATTTCTCACAGTTGTTGATGTAGGACCGGGCATCGGTGTTATAGATCGTGACCCTATCGCTTTGATAGGGGTTGTCGGGATGAAACTGCTTGCCAATTCTAATGATTTCAGGGTCAATCTCGACGGCATCGATATGAGTGACGCCTTCATCGAGGAGTACCGCCACATCATTTCCGGTACCTGCACCTAAAACCAGTACCCTTTCGGGCGTTTCGATCAACCGATAGGGTAGGTGATATCCCGCTCTTTCTTCCGATTGCGGATCTTGAGTCTGAAGGCCCATGCCAATTTGGTGCAAGGATCCGTTGGTAAGCACGTACAGACGTCCATCCTGTACACCATAGAACAGCGCATAGTAGGGGCTGTAGGTGAGCGCACGTTCGTTAGCATAGACAGTTGCCAAGACCAACAGGGCACCCACGCATGCCGTGCCCATATGTTTGAGGTTCGTCAGACGCGACCCCACAAACGCAGCTCCGAGCACGAAACTGATCGCAAACCAGGTGATGGGGAAAAAGCCCAACCAGGACACGGTGGCAAACAAAACAATTCCGGCAAGGGAACCCAACAAATCCCAACAGTACCCCCACAAGGCTTTGCCTCGGCCACCATAATCCTGGAGGCGTTTCGCCACGAACTGACCCAATGGCACAAATACCGCCGCATTCATCATGAAGAGCAAGATGATCGGCGACCGTATCGACCTTACCACTGGAGCGTTCTGGGGCAAGTCGTAATACAACAACCAGAAATGTTCAGAGGTGGACTCATGGGTGAATGCAATCCCACTCAGTGCGGTGGCCACGACTACCTGAAGGCACAGGAAAATAGGCCACAGCCATAGAACTGATCTGCGTTTGGCCATCAGCGCACCGATGCCCAAACCCAAAAACGCGCTGATTAACACCACATTGGGGAAGTAAGCAAGCACGCGAACCTGACTGGGCAGCCAACGAATGAACATCAATTCCTGAAACAAGACCAAGCAACTAGCCAGTAACAGTTCGGTTGAAGAACCGAGTTTCCGTCTCATGTACCCAAAACTCCCCAGTGTGAATCCGTCATCATAGCAGTTGACTGCCAGACTCAACGCGGATTAAGGTGCGGCGATTTGAAGGATCGTCTGCAAATACCAGGGTGCCCGTTTCTTGCTCCTCAGTTCGCTGGGCATGCTAACCGTCAAGGGACTCTTGGTTCACAAAACGACACGTGCAGATCATTCATCCCCTAGGTTTGGCCCCTATTGGGGGCTAATTGTCGCGTGCACATGATCAAATCCAAAAAGGAGGTTGTATATAAACAGGTACGTGATTCAAAGCCAATTAATGGCCGTATGTCCGCCCTGGCGCAGGGTCCTATGCCCCGGCACTACATGGTATGCGACGTAGGTACAGCCGATAGCGACGGTACGGAGTACTGGGTTGATGTGAACGATTTCTACGAAACTATTGTTCACGACGAATGGAGCGAGAACTTTTGGTGCTTTGTCGTTCGCAATTGAACAGGACATAAGATGCGTCTATTACCCGGTCACCAATGGTTCAGTTTGAGGGGCATCAACTAGATGAGTCCCAGCAAAAAACGAAATGCCATGAGACCGATGGTGAAGCCGAGAATTCCGCCAGCCACATTGGGCGATTTCTGGAAAAAGGCATATCCCGAACGTCTTGTGAGTATGCTTGCAATCTGGGCGCACGCAAGTGCAAATAAAATACTTGCCAACCACAAGAACAAGTTAGCCGCTGATGTGACCATCCGCTTGCTTTTTGCCAACACGGTGTCGGAATCTTGAATACCGTGTGCCACGAGTCCCAACACACGACCCTCATGCCCCTTCACCTGATGAAGCGTCTGATCTTTTTGAAGCCCAAACAGACTTAAGGTTGGAGGAATGACTTGAAAACTCACTCTGAAATCTCCTGGTTGCGTGCTGTCTGATATTTGCGTGAATACGAAATAAGGCGGATCGCAGCGCCCGAAGAAACCATCAATTTGAGGGAGTTCGGTCAACGTCGACTCATCGCAGGGGAGGTATGGCAAGTCACGGACTTGATCCAAGAAATCGGGATCAATGTTAAAAGAGCCCATTTGAATGGACGGGCATTTTAGAAACTGATTGGTGACCAAAGCATCTTGAGGGCTCCAATCATACGTGGTACGCGATCGTCCCTCTGGCTGTTTTTCAACCCTCGCAACCATGACTTCGACCGTACGCTTTACGGCCAATGCCTCAACACGCATGCCAAAAAAGTTATCAGCGAACCACTGCTTATTCGTGTCACCCTGGACATACAATATCTGATCCTCGTAACTGCTAAATAGCGGATGTTGTGGATTGACTTGTTGAAAAGTATTCGCCACCTGGTCCACATCTGCGGCTGCAAGGTTTCTAGACGCCAAGCTGCGCCAAGTGATCCACATTGAAGCCACCAAACAAACGACAATGACCATGGTTTCTTTCAATGGACCCTCCACCGGACTCGTGATTCCTGTTCAGCAACGATACTTAGACTTCCAAGGTTTGCGTGGGAAGATTGTCGCCTATTCGTGGTGCGTGTTCAAAAACAAAGATCATCGGTTTGATCACCAGCGACAAAAAAACCGAACCCGTCCATCATGAAACACAGGGATTCTTTGCGTCTCGACGCTTATGGGCCTGTGAGACAGTTTTCGTTGACGGCAGATACAAATACGTCAACGGATGTGATGGGCCAGTCAGTAAACGCGCTTACGGGGCAACCCTGACGGAAATTGGCCACGATGCTCGCGGTTGCGTTTATGGTGCGGTAATTCTCTCGTTGATCCAAGACACCCGTAGGCAAGCCCATAAATTGAACCAATGAATTGGAAAAATACGGGTGCCGTGTACACCCACTGGTGCACGGGTTGGAATACGACATAACCGTTCGATAGGAACCGTTGTGGTAGTGCGCGAAGCTCCATGGGAATGAGCCACCGCTGGGCCAGGCACTGGAATTCTCCGGATTGTGCTCACAACCTTGGTTATGACCAAACTCGTGGGCAAAGGAAAGATTCCCCACGGCACAGCCGCGTGCCGTCACTTGAAAGGCGCTGCCGGCAAATCCGGGTCCCGGATTGCGTTGCACGTAACCAATCCCGCAAGCGCCACCGCCATTATTAACGATCAGAGAGACCATATCGGCGTGATACGTGTTACGCAGGGCAGCAACGCCAGGATCACTGGCAACCCAATTCAAATCCACGCCCATGTCTCCAGCATCAGCATGGCCTACTTCGGCAGTATGTACCAGTCGCAAACGCGGATCGATCTGGCTGTTGGCATAAGCCGTGTTGGTCGCATCAACGGCAGCTTGAATGGTAGCTTCCATGGCTGCCACGCCGCCAGCCGCACTGCGAGCTTGAGCGGTGTAAACCACCATTACATCAATCAAAGCACCGCTATCCAGTCGCTGCATGAGACTCTGTGATTCTTTGGGTGCCAGCGCAGGTAAAGCACCCCCGCATGGGGGATAAGACGCAGGGTCGACCTCCATCAACAGCACACCCGTTTCATCGGGCTCAATCACGAATTGGCGGTGAGGCAGATAAGCAACGCCAGCCGCCCAAACTCCTTGCGTGGTGAGTAGGAGGTCAGTCTCTACGCCATCCATCGACAATAAGGCGGCATAAGAATTGACACCCGATGGGCGCGTGGTCGCACCTAATGATCGGGCTTGGGCTACGTCGCCCGTTGGAAAAGATACCGAAAACGATTGGCCTGGATCACCAAAAACAGTCCAGTCCAACTGCACTCGCCAACTCTGAATGGCCTCCGGGGTACGGTTACTGATCGGTACTGCCTGCACAATGAGATCTTGACCCCATGCCAGCACAGAAATACACATCAAAAGAATACGCACCGAAACCTCCAGCCTGCCAATCTAACACGTGTCGCCACAAAGCGGCGTGAAGGGCATCACAAAGCCAGCGATAAGCCCAAATTAGTGGGATGGAGATCCGAATGAAATGATCGCCGCAAATAGGTGACAAGGTGTCATGGGTGCGATAGGATCGCAGCATTCATGTTGAGGTGTATGCTGTGGAACCCTATCAGGCGCCGCTCGTTCAATCAGAATCCGCATATCGCGAAGAACCCCCGCTTTGGTCGCCAAACGGCCGACTGGGTCGATTGAAGTATTTCTGTGCGCCCATCATCCTGGTTTTCGTTTTCTACATGTTCATGTTCATTGTGGGTATCGTTGGCGCCGTGTTAGGCGAGGACGTGGGCGGCATGGTCGTTGGCATCGTCATGCTGCTTGGCGGCATTCCTGTGCTAGCCATGAACTTCATACTGGCAATCAAACGGCTGCACGATCTGGATACCACGGGCTGGGTTTCTCTGCTTCTTCTGGTACCGCTAATCAACTTCATTTTGCAGCTGTATTTGTGGTTTGCTCCCGGCCAACCCCACGCCAACCAATATGGCGAAGTCCCGGAACCACCCAGCGCTGGCTGGAAGGTCATATTCTGGATTGGGATCGTTTTATTCGCCTTGGGTTTGCTGGCCATTGTGGCAGCCATCGCATTGCCGCTCTATCATGATTTCGTCACGCGCTCGGCCGGTTAAGCTCGGTTTTGCAGGCGTTCCTGTCTCATGAGTGAGGCGGACAGGACACGGGCCGTGTTGTCTGACTTAAGAAGAACGAGTTGCAGTGGCACCGACGGCCAAAATCGATGCCAGTCGCTGCGCCACAATCACTGAGTCCTCGCCACGTCTTCGGGCATAGTCGGCAACTTGATCGGCGCCAATGCGGCCCACGCCAAAGTATTGGGCTTGTGGGTGAGCGAAGTAGAAGCCAGACACGGACGAGACAGGCACCATGGCATAGCTCTCAGTTAATTCGACACCGATACTCTGTGAGACGTTCAGTAGCTTCCAAATATCTCTTTTCAATGCGTGATCGGGACAGGCGGGATATCCGGGTGCCGGGCGTATGCCTCGATAACGTTCACGAATGAGCGCATCGTTGTCCAATGCTTCATCGGGTGCATAACCCCACAGTTCCTTCCTAACACGTTCGTGAAGGTGTTCGGCAAAGGCCTCAGCTAACCGATCGGCCAGCGCTTTCAAAAGGATAGCGCTGTAATCGTCGTGCTCTTTTTCAAAGGCTCGCACATGTTCGTCGATTCCGAATCCCGTGGAAACCGCGAAACAGCCAAGGTAGTCACTGTTGCCTGAAGCTGCTATGAAGTCGGCAAGCGACAGATTGGCTTTCTGTTTATCACCTTGTTGACGGAGTTGAGGCAAACATATTTCGTCAGGACCAACGAAAAGGTCGTCACCCTCTGAATAGGCTTCAAAAAAGCCTATTACGGCCCGTGCTTCCAACCAACGGTCATCCATCAATTGACGCAACATACATTGGGCATCGTCGAACAATTTTCGTGCCTGTTCCCCTTGTCTTGGGTGTTTGAGGATTTCCGGGTATCTACCTTTCAACTCCCATGCAGCGAAAAACGGTGTCCAATCAATACGTTTAGCGATTTCTTCCAAATCGTAGTCCAGATAGACGCGGGTCCCCAAAAATGATGGTTGGGTCATCGAGTATGGATTGCAAACCAGCTTGCGGTTACGTGCCTCAGCGAGGGTTAAGAGTGGCTTTTGATTATCTTTAGCCAAGTAATCATCACGGCGCACCTGGTAGGCATGCTTGGTTTCTTGCACATAGTTGTCGCGCTGTTCGCCAAGCAGCTTTTGCACCACGGTCACCGCCCGTGACGCATCGTGGACATGAATGACCGGGGCCGAATAGACAGGATCGATTTTCACGGCCGTATGGGCGACAGAAGTGGTCGCACCCCCAATTAAGAGTGGGATCATGAGGCCTTGTCGACTCATTTCACGCGCAACCCCTACCATTTCCTCGAGAGACGGAGTGATGAGTCCCGACAATCCGATCAAATCTGCCTGGTGAGACTTCGCGGTTTCAATGATGCGTTCAGCGGGTACCATGACCCCTAAATCGATGACCCGGTAGCCATTGCATTGAAGGACGACACCGACAATATTTTTGCCGATGTCGTGCACATCGCCTTTGACGGTGGCTAGCACAACCACGCCCTGATTGGAGGCTTCATGACCTCCCTCTTCCATAAATGGTATCAGGTAGGCAACCGCTTTCTTCATAACCCGTGCCGATTTCACCACCTGAGGCAGGAACATTTCGCCCTTGCCAAACAGGTCACCCACCACACTCATGCCGGCCATCAGCGGGCCCTCAATCACATCCAGTGGGCGGTCGACTTCAGTACGTGCCTGTTCCGTATCCTGCTCGATATAGGCATCGATGCCATGCACCAATGCATGGGAGAGTCGCGCCTGTACATTCCAAGATCGCCATTCCTGGCTGGCACCGACCCTATCTTGCCGGTCGTGAGTGGCATATTGATGGGCGACTTCCAAAAGCCGTTCTCCGGCATCGGCACGCCTTGCCAAGATGACGTCTTCCACACGGTTCCGCAGATCAGGGTCCAGATCCTCGTAAATGGCTAGTTGCCCGGCATTGACAATCCCCATGGTCATGCCACGTTGAATGGCATGGAAGAGGAATACTGAATGCATGGCCTCGCGCACAAAATCGTTGCCTCGGAAGGCAAAGGATACGTTGCTTACACCACCACTGATGTTTGCATCAGGGTACTTTTCCTTAATCATCTGGATTGCGTCCAAAAAAGCTTTGGCCAGCGTATCGTGCTCGGCAAGCCCCGTGGCCACGGCAAAGATGTTTGGGTCGAAAATGACGTCTTCGAAGGGGAAACCCACCTCATCCCGCAACAGCCGCAGTGCGCGTTCATAAATCGCAACCTTACGCGCTGCGGTTTCAGCTTGACCCTGTTCATCGAAGGCCATGACCACAATGGCTGCGCCTAAATCCATCACCTGACGAGCACGGGAGACAAACGTATCCTCTCCATCCTTGAGACTCAGCGAATTGACAATTCCCTTACCCTGGATGTGCTTGAGACCTGTGATCAACACCCGCCAATCCGATGAATCAACCATGACCGGTACCCGTGCAATCTCGGGTTCTGAAGCGATGGTATTGAGAAATCGAGCCATGGCCTCACAACCATCGAGCATCCCCTCGTCCATATTGACGTCGATGATTTGCGCACCGTTGATCACCTGATCACGGGCTACCTCCACTGCTGCCTGGTAGTCACCGCGAAGGATCAGTTTTCGGAAGCGCGACGAACCAGTTATGTTCGTTCGTTCGCCCACATTAATGAACAGGCGAGAGGCATCTAGAATGCAGGGCTCCAAGCCGGATAGGCGCGCCACGGGACGCACTTCGGGCACAACTCTTGGCTCAATGGATTGCACGGCCTTTTGGATCGCAGCGATGAATTCCGGACTGGTACCGCAACAGCCCCCAACCAGATTGACCAGGCCTGATTCAGCGAATTCGCGCAGAATCCGAGCCATACGTTCTGGTGTTTCGTCGTAACCGCCGAAGGCGTTGGGCAGTCCCGCATTGGGGTGAACCGACACAAAGGTGTCCGCCAACTTGCTGAGCTCTGCCACGTATGGCCTCAGTTGGTCGGCTCCCAGGGCGCAGTTCAGTCCCACAATGAGCGGTTGGGCATGGCGCACCGCGTACCAAAACGCTTCTAACGTCTGCCCGGAAAGCACGCGACCTGAGGCGTCGGTAATCGTACCCGATATCATCATCGGTACATCTGAGTTCCGCTCCCGTATTTCCGCACGACACGCAAATATGGCTGCCTTGGCATTTAACGTGTCGAAAATAGTTTCGATGAGTAGCACGTCGGCTCCGCCATCCAGTAAGCCGCGAGCAGCTTCGCGATAGGTGTCTGCGAGTTCATCAAATGTGACATTGCGAAACTCGGGCCGATTCACATCAGGGGAGAGTGAGCACGTGCGACTGGTGGGTCCCAACACGCCAAACACAAATCGCGGTCGGCTGGGGTCCTGGGCTGAGCATGCATCAGCCACTTCGCGGGCTATCGCCGCGCCGGAACGATTGAGTTCGTACACATGTGCGGATAAGCCGTAGTCCGATTGAGAAACGGATGTCGCGTTGAATGTATTGGTTTCAACGATATCTGCGCCTGCTTCAAAATACTGGCGATGAATCGCGGCAACCACATCGGGACGCGTTAGGTTCAACACGTCGTTGTTCCCTCTTAAATCAAGGTGATGTTTGCGAAATCGATCCCCTCTGAAATCTGACTCCGTCAATCCAAAGCCTTGAATCATGGTACCCATGGCGCCATCTAGCACCAGGATGCGTTCCTTAAGTAATTGTCGAATCATGTTAAGCCACACCGGCCGATGTCTGTTGTTTGTTGCCACAAGCAACCCACAAATCAATCCGTGGGCCCTGAACCGTGCGGGCCTCGCCTATTTGAACGGAACGCTCATTAAACCACGCACGCAGAGCCACGGGATCCATGCCGTTCTCGCCCAATCGTTCAATAATGACCACCCTTCCATGGGGCCGCAAAAGGCGAGAAATCTCGCCAATTACCTCAGTGGGCTCGTCAGCATGAATCAACACGCGGTCCAGACATATCGTATCGAAACTCTGATTGGGAAAGTGCAAGTGGTGCATGTCGCCCAATCTGACAGCCACGTGGTCTGCAATGCCTGCTTGTTGAATTTGAGCTCTTGCCACACGGAGCATCTGCGGTGAGATGTCAATACCAACGGCGTGTGTGGCGCGCTTGGCCAAATACTGCAGCATACCGCCCGTACCAGTCCCAATTTCCAGCAATTCTCCCAAAGCCGACGTTCCAAGGATCTGGTTCACAGCGGATTCGATGTCTTTGATCGGAGGTTGTTCTTTGCGCGCGGTCGCCAATTCGCGTTCCAACTGCTGCATAATGGCGTCGGCTTCGCGAGCGCGGTTCTGTAACTCTTCATCCACACGCGATCGGTCCAACAGGAACAACGAGTCATCCTCAGGGACCAACTTCAGAATGGCTTGAGCAATGTCCCGTCCTGGTCTTTGCCTTGCCATACGGAAATAGGCGAAAGTTTGCTCTCGAAAACGTTCCAACACGCCCGCATCGCACAGCAGTTTCAGGTGCCGAGACACTCTGGGCTGACTTTGGCCTAGCACCCGTGTTAGTTCGGTCACTGTAAGCTCAGCATGGGCACAAATGGCCAGTAGCCGCAGCCTTGTCGGTTCAGCCAATGCGCGCAGCGCATCCAATAGTGGACTCACGGTCAACCTCCGGCCCCATGTTGGCACGGTGCGAACTTCATGTCAATATAAAGAACTCTTTATATTAATCGAGTGATGCCATTCGTCGCAGCTCCAATTGGCGGAAACGAGATTGGCATCCCACCCACACACCCATTCCAAGACACAAACCCAAAGCACCCACCGCCAATGATGGACCCGAGGTGGTCGTCCCCCAAGCCAGCAGACTCGATACCAGCCCAATCAAGCCAATCGCCAGCATCCCCAGTCCCGATGCCAAAGCCAACCATCGCGCCCGACCCAAGCCGAGCGAGACACCAGCAATTGCACCCAATATGCCCAACATGGAGCCAAGAATCGCAACCCAACCTCCGCCCAACCTCATGCTGCTGCTGGTCAGGGTTATGGGACCCGCCACCATATGACCACTCCCAATCGCTACCAAGTTGAGCTCAAGTTGCACAGGTGCGGGCACCTTGCCCATCGTGTCAAAAGGCAACACAAATTGGTGATCCTGCAGCTCTCCCTGCAACTTACCCATCGGTCCAGAAGCAGCAAGCGTACGTGTAAAGTACCGCGACCCATCCGCAAACACGCTCCACATTTCGAGGAAGGCCTCTCCTTCAAAGGAGCCGTCTAGTTCACCGGATAATCGATATTGCGTCCCCTTTATCTCTGGATTTTGCCAAACAAGCAGCGGATACGAGGCGTCTTGATCAAATTCAAGTCGCACCCAGGTTACCCCATCGTGGTCCATTAAGGTGCCGTTCTGCAGGGCACCTATCTGCTGAGCACGTACCCAAAAATCCGGTTCTCCGTTGGATTCGTTCAAATCACTCCAGCAAAGCATCATCCATATGGCGATCATTGTCGCTCCTTTCAAGGCGGTACAAAGTGAGCACATTGCGAAAGACCTCGCGATCCATCTTCCCTTCCGCGAACGCGGTTCTCAGCGCTCGCTCCAAAGGCGACCTATTTTGAAAACGCTCCCATATTTCAATCTTCGAGATCAATCGATCGAGACGCAGCCTGACGGTTGGATAGGACACGCCATAATCAGCCGCCACCTGCTTCAGTGAGCCGGAAGCCAAAACAAACCTGCGGATAAAGGCCAAGTCCTCTGCATCCAGTCCATCGAGCCAGGGCGCATCGTGCATCACGAACCACCTTTATATTTCTTAAACCAATATGCGTTATGAAATTAATAATGTCAAATTATTTTTTAACTTAATTCAAGTTCCGTCACCCACGCGGATGGGTAATGGTCTTGCCGTCACACATTCATCCAGGGGTACTGGCGTCAACAACTCACCGTTTATCAGTGCCTTGTACACTCCGAGATCATTCAAAAAATCTCCACTTCCATTCACTGGCTGATTGGAAATGGAAATGGATATGTGACCGTCTTGGGGCTTGATGCGTAGCGGCTCCAGCGCCGGCGTTTCTGGCGACCAAGACTTGAATGCCATCACGAATTCCGTGTCTTGCCGAACCAAAAGGCTCACCTTCGCGCCCACTGCCACCGGTTGGCTGTGATCGCCGCATTGATACACACAGCCAGGACTGGTCACAGCTTCCCAGGTGCCAAATGCAAGTTGCATGCGCATCTGCAAGACTTGCGGCAAATTAGCGGGGACCGACTCTTCAAGAACCTCAACGGCCTCTGCGCCTGGTGCGGTCGGCACTAACGTGTTGAGTGACTTCGCCATCGCATCATCCATATCACACGGGTAAGAACAAAGCGGAGTCAGGTTGGCACTGTATGGACTCACGAGCCTGTTCCCATCCAGTAAAACCTGGTGACCATCCAAAATCCTGGCGGTCGCGCCCTCGACGACACCCATGTCCACATCCACGCGAGTCTGATAGAGATCATTTCGAGACGCATCGGAATGTCTGGCAATGAGCACAAACATCTCGTCCTCATGAACGGACACGAGGACCGATCCCTCGAACACGATATCTACTTCAAAACTCGGCGGTTCTGGCATAGTAGATTGAGGGTTTGAATCACCACAAGCAATCATGCCAACCAGTAGGATGGCTGCAATGCATCTAATCATACCCAGTCCTCGGTTATTCATTCTTATCCCTTGTCATAACAACTTACCAGCATAGAACGTTCACTTCCAAGGTTGCATTGACTTAAGATGATTGGAGACATTGGACGGCGCCTCATGTGGATTGTTTCCAGCTTTTTTTTGATTCTTCAGCCCGATTCGTTGGTGAAGGCTGCAGCCCTCGGTGATTTGGAAGCGGTCAAATCCATGTACCGCGGGGTCGTTGATGCCGAAACCTGCGACCCAATCCCTGAATTCAATATGGATCTTAGCGATTTTTTGTTCGATGAAGAGATATGTGGCAATGCGCTCATGGCGGCGGTCGCGCACGGGCGTGCCGACGTGGTTGCCTGGCTGATTGAACAGAGATTTCCGCTTGATACCGCCCAAAACGAAGGCCTCCGCGCGGTGGACCTTGCGGCCGCATTACCCCAGCAAGATTGTCTCATCCTTCTTTTGAAAGCTAGGGCCGACGTGAGTAAGGGCCCGTTCTTTGTGTCACCCATTGAGATTGCGGCCATCAGTGAAAACTTGGAGGCAGCTCGGCTGCTACTTCAATACGGCGCGCCCATCGACGATACTCAAATTCCCGTGGTCTGGTTTTCCGTAGAGCTAGGAGCCAGATGGATCGAATTGATCAGTGACCAGAATGCCGATCTGGACGCACAAGTCATTGACGGTCGCTCCATTCTAGAGATGGCTACGAGCAATGAGGACGAAAAGCTCGTGCAAGCCCTTTTGAGCCACGGTGCCGACGTCGACCGTTTTGGAACGGATGCCCTGTGCTACGCTCCCCCTTCGTTGATCGATCTCTTAATCGACTATGGCGCGGCGGTGAACAAGGTGGGCCGCGAAGGATATACACCTTTGATTTTTGCGGTCATGGTGGATGACATTGACCGCGTCCGCACCTTACTTGCCCGTGGAGCACGTGTCGATGGTAAGGGCAAGAATGGGCTAAAACCCATTGTGGTGGCGCGATCCATTCCCGTCGCCGATTTGCTCTTGGACCACAAGGCACGTCTATCCGATGCAGATGCATTCGGTGACACGTTGCTTCATCACGCGGCATGGGAGGGCAAGGAGGAAGTATTCAAATGGGCTGTCTCCAAAGGATTGCAACCCAACACACCCAATCAATTCGGCCTCACGGCGGCCGATATCCAAACCCTTATTTCTTGTCTTTATTTAGGATCTGGGGACAAAAGCCAGTTGCGGCCCAGAATCGCAACTTGGCTCACGGCGATTCGGGCATTGGCAGATAGCCAATCGGAATTGAACCTTCCTGACGACAATATGTTGCATTACCCCCCATTTGCCGATTTGTTTGCCCTCATGTTGCGTCAGTACGGCAGCTCTGAGTCCTTGGAAATGCTCGTCGATCAGGGACTCACCTACAAAGACTTCCCTGTCCCGGACCTTCTAATCCGCACGGTGGCACGCATGACGCCCCGCACCTTGCGTTTATTTGTCCGCGCTGGTTGGGACATCAATGCACAAGACAACGACGGCGAGACCCTTTTGATGGCAGCCGTATCGGATTTCCGAATCGATTTGGTAGAAACCGCCATCGCCCTAAAGGCAGACGTGAACATGAAATCAGATCTCGGCGAAACTGCACTCCATAAGGTTCAACCCTTTCGCATTTTCGGCGACGAGAATGATGAAGACCTTGAAAAGAAGAGATACGACATTGCCCGGATGTTGTTAATGGCGGGCGCCGATCCAAATGCGAAAAACATCATTGGCATGGATGTAGTTACCAACACACGATTGTTTGGTACATGTAAGGATTGTCCCATCGTTGAACTCATTCGGCGTTTTCAATAGGGCGTTGTTCGACCAATATCAACGTTTGGTCTGGCGCCAAAAGGTGAACCGCGCGTTGATGGACGAGTAGGTTAAAAAAACGCCCGTCGTGTAACGGAATAGAGGCGGCCCGATACTCTTCAAGCACTTGCAAAAAGGAAGAGTCGGACGCATCCGGCCATGGCCATGGGTAAAGAATTTCCGCCAAATCGGGGTGATGGATGCCCAACTGGCTAATGGGAAACGGATCAACGAAGCGGAAGCCCCAAATGTAAACATCGGGAGACAGATCGACCAAGTCGCTTGTTTGAAACAGGTTAAATGCTGGAGGATGGGGACGATGGGCAATTTCGGCATTAACGAGGCCACTCAGGTCTTCGACGGGACCAGGGTATAGCGCCGCTATTCGCAAATAATCGGACTGGCCCACTCGCGGCAAGCTGGAAAAGGCATGCTCAAGGGCGTCGGCCACCTGATGATCGATCTCTGCGTGTGAAGAGTCCCAAGCGTAATTAATTAAGGAAACAGGCTGGATCAGACTCTGAAGACCATAGGGTGTACCCAATTTGCGGCAAAGTGCTTTGCGACTGGAATTTACAACTACATGGCGACTCATAAGTAGTAGGAGAATCGCCGCGACAGCCCACTTCCAGCGACCGTTTTTCAGTCCAAGCAACGTTAGCGATGTGCCTGCGGCGGCCCCGGGCATCATGTGCACCGCCAAGCGCCAACCGGTGTAATGATCATCACCCCCACTAAGTATGATCAGTCCCAGTACACCCATGGGTGCCAGCATAAACCACCAAGAAAACTGAGCGTCCTCCGCCCGTTGCCAAGCCCTTCTCCACCAACACACGCCAAATGCTGACATAAACATACCCAGCAAGACTCGACCAGGCCAAGGTGATTGATCGACGGAAATAGCTTGCTTGACTGGAACGTGATCGACCCAGAATGGATATTTGTTCAGCGATTTGCCCATGGGCAGTCTGCCCTGGCCTGGCCCTTGCCACAGATACTCCACGCCCTTTTTCACGCTTTGGAGTGAGACGCCAGCCGTCTTTACGTAGACAGGATTGGGAAGTGGATGTTCATAAACTGCCCAATGTATCAGGAAATAGCCCCAACATACGACTACCCACGCCCATACAGCGGCGGGTTGAACGCTCTTCAAGCCGGGGGTCCATCGATCCAACCAACTGCGGGCCCATGTGTTTCGATGGGCCAATACCAATCCATGAAGCACGACTGTGACCAAGAACCCCTCTGGACGCGTCCAACTCATCCAGGATGCGCCGAGTCCCAAAAGAAGATTTCGGGCAAGGCCCCATGATTTTCCAGAGAAGATCACGGCCACGCACCAAGATGACACCAACACTGCCAACCCCATGGTCATCATATCCATAGTGGTGTGCACCCAATAGGCCATGAAAGGTGCGCCTGCAACAAATACCCCACCCACCAGCCAAGTGAGCAGCCAGCTCCAGTCTCTCCTGGTTCGGTGATGGAGAAGAGGCAGTAGGAACACCAACACAAGAGAGGTCATCCCGGCAAAGAGGCACCATGCCCAAGCTACTTGCAAAGGGTCCCTATCTGTGAGTCCGGAAAGAACCCAGACAATCAGCAGGTGGCCAAAGCTCGTGTATCCGTCGACTGCCGGCTCCCCAGGATTCCACGACAAGGAACCAAAGTGCAAAGCGTTTTGTACATATCGCGTATATACGAATGCGTCGTCCAGAATCAGTCGTGGTGCGGCGCCAACATTGGCCAGGAACACCAGGAGCAGCCCTGCAGCTGCGAAGATCAATAGGAGTCGGCGGTTAGCCGCCATGAGCGTCGAGTTGAGACTCTTTCACGCGTTGTCTTGCCTCAGATGCACCGCGTGACCAATAGGAAGGATCATGATTCACGAACAACATACGTTCTGCGCGTTCGGGAAAACGACTGGCCAATGCGCGATGCATGGCTTGACTGGCTTTGCGGTAGTTGGGATGGCCTTGAACGGTGGTACGCAACTCTAACATATGCATCAATGCCCGGTCGTTCATCGAGACCATCCACCGCAGTCGATGTCCCTGCAGGTAGGCGTACGAGCGACACCTGGGAACATGCGCATCCAGGTCGGCAAACAGGGATTCTGCAATAGACACAGCCTTTTCAGCCTCTTCTTTGAGACCCGCATCCTCTATTTCTTCTGGCCATTGGAAGCCCAGATCGGGAATGAGGTCTTGGTATTGAATGGTTCCCATTCGATGGCGCATCAAGTCTTTGTAAACGGCCCATTCTGTGACCATTTCGATGTTGTGCGGATAGCCGTATTCAATCCCTCGCTCCGGTCGATCACGCCGCGCCGCACGCTCACCGTAATAGGCTTGCCAGATCTTCGCAATGAAGTCCCCACCTTTTTCGGCCAAAGCGTTGCGCAGCCGATCAAAACCGCAGCGCACGTAGGGGTATATCATGGACGCGGTCATGCTTAGGTCCATTTCGCGATTGATGGCGTGGCGCAATGTTTCTGGCGATTGAATGCCTTGTTGAAAGGCGAATTGATAATCCGGCTCTACCAAGAGGCAGTACTCAAAGGACTTACCTTGTTTCAGATTGAGCTGCGCAGCGATGGAAGCTACCTTTTCGCGACAGTCAATCAGGTAATCCAGTCTACGTGCGCGCTTGACGTAATGGGGTATGACTTTGCTCAGTTCCTCAAAAGCGGCTGCTCCCAACGCCCGCGCTTCGGTTAAATTTGAGCTCAGCATTTTACTGATCAAATGCTGAAAAAACCGACCGTTCCCAAACAGGCCGACATTGGCACGGGTGGCCAAGGGAAGAAAAGCCCGCAATACATCGCACGCCTTGGTCTTGATATCCATGCGATAAGTCTTCTGAAAATTCTTGATATCGCGATCATCATCAAGTTTTGATAGCGGCTCTTCGCCATGGCCGCGTATGTCATAAATCGCCTCGTGAAGTGGTTTTAGCCGTTCCAAGTGAGCAACAAGTGGACCCCACATGCTTCCATAGGCCTCAAACAGGGCGTCCATCTGCGCGACGTAATGTGATTTGTGATGACCCTCCAACTCAACGGGTACATGATAGGGGAAGGTACCGTCTAGGCCGCGAAAGTCGTATCGCACGTAACGTGTTGATTGTTCAATGGGCGAACCGCCTATTCGGCGATGTTCAATCTCCTTGGTGGCGAGCATGGATATGGATTCAAATGAAAGATGACTCCCCTCTAGTTCCCCGACAGAGTCATCCCCGTACGCAATCAACACCCGATCAATCAAGCTTGAAGCCTTTTTGGCATTGAGTTTGTCTTCTTTGACAAACTCGCGGAGCAAGGTCTCACGCAGTCCTGTTTCGGCGCGACTATAACGGGCCATGACAGCACCTACAATTCCTTGTAGATTTTGAATTGCAAACACCTGATCATCCAGATTGGTTACGTAGGACTTCAGCAAGTCCCTTTGTTCGTCTGCCACGGTTACTCCCCCAAACATCTTGTTCGCCCTATATTCTAGCCGTTTTTTGTCGGATCGCCAGCAGTCGCCTTTTGGGAATGAAACCAGGAGCCAGTCTCTGTTCGACTAACGGGAAGGATGATTTTTAACGGGAACCGGATTCAGTTATAGTGGCCCTATGATTGATGAACACAACCCCCAGGAACAAATGCGGCATGAAATGCAGATGGAACGTCTGTTGATCAAAGACAGAGTGATTGTGTCGCTGCTTTTCGTCACCGTCATTTGGACGGTCAAAGTTGCGGAAGTCCTGTTTGGCCTTAACTTAAGTCAGTACGGCGTACTACCTAGACATCTGGACGGCTTGTGGGGTCTGTTGCTCATGCCGTTGTTACACGCAGATTTCGGCCATGTTGGGGCAAACTCGGTGCCTTCATTTGTATTGATTCTTGCCACACTCCAATTTTACCCTAAGGTTGCAGGGCGAGTCATTGTGGGCACTTCCGTTACCAGTGCCGGATTAGTCTGGGTATTCGCCCGACCAGCTATGCATATCGGCGCCAGCGGATTGATCTATGCGTTGGCTGCATTTCTGTTCTTCAGTGGTATCTTTCGTCGGGAAACGAAAGCCATCGCAGTGGCCATGTTGGTGGCCATGCTATATGGCAGTATGGTGTGGGGTGTGTTACCCATCTACCCTGATGTTTCATGGGAAGGTCACCTGTTTGGTGGCGTTGCGGGTGGACTTTTTGCTTACCGCTACCGCTGGACAGATCGTGCGATAGAAACGGATGAAGAGTGGGATGATCAGGAAGCAACCTCTCCATACAATACGCACTGATTTCGACCCGCCTCTTTGGCGCGATATAAGGCATCATCGGCACAGGCGATCAGTCGATCAATCGTCAAAGGGTTGCACGTCGTTTGGTCAAGCACACCTATGCTCACGGTTACGCCGGCCTCTTCAAATTCGGGAAACCGCATTTCTTCGATGGCGATGCGTATTTTTTCGGCTACTCGATAGGCTTGGTCCCGGCGCGTGTTGGTGAGCACGACGGCAAATTCTTCACCGCCATATCGCGTGATCACGTCCTCTACTCGAACGATTCTCTTCATGCGTGCTGCCACGGCCGCCAACACGCGATCCCCGCAAAGATGCCCAAATCTATCGTTGATCCGCTTGAAATGGTCCACATCGATCATGAGCAACGACAGGTCAAACACGTGACGCCTGACCTTTGCAATTTCGCGCTCCAAGAACGTCATCAGGTACGAGCGGTTATACACTTTCGTCAATGGATCTGTGATTGAGGCAACATACAATTCTTCGTTCTTACCTGCTAATTCATGGGTTCGTTGTTGCAGATGTTCATTCATTTCCTTTAGGTCATCGCTCTGTACTTGGATTTGGTCATTGAGTTGCTGGAGTTTTCGATTGGTGTTTTTGCTCTCCCGGTAGCGGGTGAACAGCAGTATTCCGCTAAGTATCATGAAACCCAGCAGCGCATAGCCACCACGGCGCAACGTCTTCTGCCGATTCAGCTCCAAATTGTTCAACTCATTTTCTCGCCGCAGTAACTCGATCTCTCTCTGTTTGGCGTCAATCGCATATTGGGTCTGTAGATCTGCGATCTTTTGCGTGACTTCGCTATTAACCAACTCCTCATTTAAGTCGAAAGCGCGCGACATCATCTTCATGCCGCGTTCGTAATTGCCTATGTCACCTTCAAGAGACGCCAGGGCCACTAGGGAATCACGGATCAAGGGCTTCGTGCCTAGTTCTTCGGACAAGGCCAAGGCGTCTTCAATCATCTTTTTGCTACCTTGCAGATCGTCTTTGATCCGCATCACCTGGCCAAGCGCCATCATGTTGCTCACCATCTCTGCAGCTCCGCCTATTTCTCGATTCAACGATAATGCGTCACGCAACAAAGACTCTGCTTCATCCACCTTGTCCTGCTCCAAAAAGATGGAACCTATCTGCGCTTTCGCATTGGCGATACCAGCCATATCCCCTAGCGCCTCCACCACGGACAAGGACTCATAAAGATAAGTCAAAGCCTGGTCGCCTTTTCCCCATTCAGCGTAAGTGGTTCCCAAATTGTTGAGCGCCCGACCCACGCCCGATTGCTCATTTCGAGCGCGCCACATGTCGAGCGCCTGAAGATGGTATTTGATCGCACGTTCATAGTCGCCCAGGTGTTTGTAGATGATGCCCACATTTCCATACGACTGGGCCAGTCCACTTTGGTCGTCTATTTTCTGTCTGATCTCAATGGAACGCAGCTGATAGTCCAATGCATCGATATAGTTGCCCAAGTTCTTATGAACGATGCCTATGTTGTTGAGCGATTGTGAGACACCTTTCTGGTCTTCGATCATTTCCCGCAATTCCAATGCGCGAAAATAGTAATCCATGGCCTCGGAGTACTGGCCTAGCTTCTTGTACAAAACTCCAATGTCATTTAGCGACTGAGCCATTTGATGCTGATCCGAATGATCATTCGCTCGCTGAAAGACTTCCTGTTCAACGGCCATAGCCTGTTGATATTGACCCCGGGCGTAGTGCAAGTGCGAGAGCCTCGCAAGCCCTTCAGACTCTAGTTTCCAGAATCCCAGTTCCGCGGCCTTGGCGATGGCCCTGCGAAACACGAGCTCGGCCGACTGATCCTCCTTGAATTGTTGGAGCGCGTCGCCTTGAATGACCAACGCTTCGATCCATTTGTCTTGCTGATCGAGTTCGCGCGCCAATTGTTGTGCCTCTGCTGCCAACAAACGAGACCGAATTGGATCTCCTGATTCCAACAGAGCTTTTGATGACGCGATTAACTCGGTGAGTCGCTCGCTCGTTTTTGCTGGATTGAGGTCGTCACCGTCCGGACTCTGAAGGATAAGGAACAGCAGCAGACCCAACACCCGAACCACCTCCCATTCGATATGACGGGCAGTGATCGCGGGGGGCCGCCGAGACGGCACCCACGAACTCCTCTTCGACCGATAACCATGGAGCAAATTCCATTCCAGTCGACGGCACTTTCAACCTGTCGGTGAACCCCTTCAAAAGCAGTGTCTTACGAAGTGGCGCAGCAACCCAGTGCGCTGGAACTGACAATCAGCGTCAGTCGACAGGATGTACTGACACTGATTGTCGTGTTGGTCGCTGCGGAACCCATACATGTTGGTCTAGAATTCGTGCAACAACCCACCTGTCACAGCGTATGCTGCTGGAGGGGGAAAGAGGTGAATAGGAGAGGTATGCGCGGAACTCTATTAATGGTATTGGCACTGAGCCTGTGGACATGCATAGCGCCAAACGAACATACAGGACGACCCCAACGAGAAACCGAGCGTATCTCGGTGGCCGTCCAAAGCATTCAGCGCGGTGATGCCGCGTCCATTTACGCTACAACAGCGACCCTCGAATCCGAATCAAAAACCGAGGTAAGGGCCAGAGCCGCTGGGGTGGTCAAAGAGATATTTGTGGAAGAAGGTGATCTGGTCGAATCAGGACAACTGTTACTGAGTCTTGACGACAGCGATCAGGCATTGCGCTTGCGAAAAGCCGAAATCACACTTGCCGAATCCAAAACGGAACAAGAGCGGAGAAGTAAGATGGTTGCATCGGGAATTCTGTCCCCAGAGGAATTCGAACAAACCGAGAACCAGCTACGCCAGAACGAGACCGAGCTTGAATTAGCTCAGCTAGCATTGTCATACACGCGTGTGGAGGCACCCTTTGACGGCGTCATTACTCAGCGTTTGGTTGATCTAGGTGCCAATGTAAACAGTGGGACGGATCTCTTTCACGTCATGGACGTGAATCCTTTACTGGCGAAAGTCTACATTCCAGCGCAACGGATGGGCACCATTTCCATTGGTCAACCCATCAACCTGCACATTGCTAGCAGCGAGGAAGACCTGACGGGTCAGGTGAAGTTGATCAGTCCAGTCGTGGACCCGGTCACAGGAACGATCAAGGTGACCGTTGAAATACATACTTATCCAGCACACATTCGACCGGGCGACTTTGCTGATGTTCGCGTGATCACCGCCATCAATACCAACGCCATGTTGGTACCCAGCAACGCTGTCGTTGAGGATCAAGGTTCTAAACATGTCTTTATCGCCCAGGAGGGACGCGCATTCAAGCGCTTGGTCACCGTGGGATACACCGACCGGGGCCTCACCGAGATTCAATCGGGCTTGGAGGGCGACGAGTGGGTGGTTGTCAAGGGTCAGCGCAACCTCAAAGACGGCGTTGAGATTGAAGTGTTGGAAGGCGCGCCCACGGCGATGGCTGAGGCTCAACTTTGATCACATCTCTGGTGGCCAGTTCGGTTCGACGCCGCGTTAGCGTTCTCATGATTTGCATCGCAGTGTTGGCATTTGGAATGGTCAGTTTGCTGCGATTACCGATTAATCTGCTACCAGATATCAGCTATCCCTCGTTAACCGTTCAAACCGAGTATCCCAACGCGGCTCCGGGAGAAGTTGAAAACCTTGTGACGAAACCGGTTGAGGACGCTGTGGGCGTTTTGCAAGGCTTGCGAGAGATTCACTCCGTATCACGTGCTGGAGTCAGTGAAGTTACGCTGGAGTTCGGTTGGGGCAGTGACATGGACAAGCTTGCCATGGATGTACGCGAAAAGATTGACCGACTCATCCTTCCCGATGAAACGGAAAACCCCATTGTTCTCCGATACGATCCTGCATTAGACCCCATTATGCGCGTCGCCCTTTCAGGTGCTCGCGATCTCCGATTCTTAAGGACGATCTCGGACCAGAAACTCAAAGACGAATTTGGGAAGCTCGAAGGAGTGGCGTCAGCTCAAGTGAAAGGTGGCGAAGAGGAAGAAATTCAGGTCGATATCAACCAGGGTCGACTGTCGGCGATGGGATTAACCCCGGCGGACTTGGCGCAGGCATTGTCTGGTGCGAATATCAATCGACCGGGTGGTTCTCTCAAAAGCGAGACCAGTCAATTCATGGTTCGCACCCTTAACGAGTACGACAGTATCGGCGAAATAGGTGACGTGATCATCACGCGACCGGGAGATGCACCGGTTCGGTTGCGCGAAGTGGCGCAGGTTTCCATGGGCTCAAAGGATCGCGAAGAAATCACGCGCGTCAACGGCCAGGAATGTGTGATTCTCGAAATCTTCAAGGAAGCGGATGCCAATACCGTTGCCGTTTCAGATCAGGTACAAGCAGCCCTCAAGTGGCTGCCCAAGTACCTGGAAGGAGATATGAAACTCACGGTCCTTTTTGACCAGTCTAGATTTATCCGACAGTCCATCGCAGAAGTGAGACAGGCGCTATTGATTGGTGGCCTCTTAGCGATTGTGATCTTGTTCGTATTTCTAAGAGACACATTAACCACCCTCGTCATTGCAACCTCTATCCCGATCTCGGTGGTCGCCACGTTTATTCTGATGCACGCGCTCGACGTATCCATCAACATCATGTCGCTAGGTGGTTTGACCTTGGGCATTGGCATGCTGGTTGACAGTTCAATTGTGGTGCTGGAATCCATTCACCGTTTTCGCGAACAGGGATTGTCGGCCGTCCAAGCAGCCGTCAAAGGCACTACTCACGTGGGTGGCGCGGTGATCGCCTCGATATTGACAACGATTGCCGTATTCTTTCCTATCGTCTTTGTGGAAGGCATTGCAGGCCAACTATTTAGGGAACAGGCGCTCACAGTCACGTTCAGCCTAATCGCATCGCTTTTGGTGTCCATTTCGCTTATTCCCATGCTTGCTTCGTTAAGGAGAAATACCAAGCCATCGGAGTCCGTGAAGCAACCCCTTTGGGTCCAGTTCTATGAGCGTTTGCTTCGAGCAGCACTTCGCAAGAAATGGCTCATGATTGCCACCGTGCTGGCGCTGTTTGCTTTCACGCTCTCCCTATCAGATCGCCTGGGGCGCGAGTTGATTCCAGCCTTGGCAGAGGGTGAGTTTCATTTTGAAGTCACCATGCCCGAAGGCACATCACTACCTGCTACTAACCTGCAGCTCCAACAAATGGAAGCCACTGCCAGAAAAGACGAGAGGCTCGACCTGATCTACAGTTCCGTCGGTACTCGTTCTGTTTCTGGCGGCCTCAGTCTAAAAACCAAAGATGAAAACCTAGCGCAACTCAATTTGGTGCTTAAAGACCGATCCGATGATCAGTTACAAAGTGAGGTAGAAGCAGCATTGAGGGACGCCTTTGCGAATCTGACGGATGTCGATATTCGGTTGGCGCGACCCAGTTTCTTCAGTTTGAAGACACCATTAGAGATCCATCTTTTTGGCGAGGATCTGGACTTACTCAAAACCACATCGTCCCAGCTCACAGAAGCCCTATCTGCGATCCCTGGACTGACCGATCTGAGGGCATCGCTCGAGTCGGGAAATCCCGAACTGAACGTTGTTTTTGATCGCAACCGATTGGCCCACTTGGGGCTGACGATTGACGAGGTATCCACCACTTTGCAGAGTCGGGTGGATGGTGTGATTGTTTCGCGCTTTAAGGAAGATGATCGGCTCATTGATATTCGGCTGCGCAATCGAATTGACGATCGAGACTCCATCAGCGATATTCACAACATGGTCGTGGCCGCAATCAACGGACAGCCGGTAACACTACAAGCTGTGGCCAATATCGACTCTGGCCGTGGGCCCAGTGAAATCCACCGAATCAGTCAAAGCCGCGTGGCGATTGTGTCCGCAGAAGTTACGGGTCGATCGCTGGGTGCCGTGATGAATGATGTACGAGCCGTGATTGATCAATCACAGGTGCCCATTGGGGTCGCAGAGCCACAATTCGGTGGGCAGAACCGTGAAATGGAAGAGTCGTTTGAAAGTCTCATGGCTGCGTTGCTCTTGTCCATTTTCCTTGTGTACTTGGTGATGGCGGCCACCTTTGAAAACTTGATTCATCCGTTCATCATCATGTTTACGATTCCATTCGCTCTGATCGGCGCCATTTGGGGTCTATTGCTGGCAGATATTTCGCTGAGTATTATTGCGTTGCTGGGCGTCATTTTCCTCGTAGGTGTGATTGTGAATAACGCAATCGTGATGGTCGATGCCGTGAACCAGTTCCGTCGGGATGGCATGCAGAAACTCGAAGCTGTGGTTCAAGCGGCTTGTATTCGCCTTCGTCCAATTGTCATGACGACCTTGACCACGGTGCTGGGACTGCTCCCCATGGCAATCGGATTTGGTGAAGGCGCCGAATTGCGGCAGCCATTGGCGGTGGTCGTCACCATGGGCCTGACTGTGGGCACCTTTCTAACCCTGTTCATCATTCCAGCAGCATATGTGATTGTGCCTTCGAATGTTCGTTTGGCGACAGAGGACCGGGAATTGGATGAATGGTTGCTCAAGGCTGATCAGGGACCGATCACGGAAGGAGGCCTCTCGTGACGTTACCTGAACTCGCTGTCCGGCGTCCCATCACCACATCCATGGTCCTTGTGACCTTTCTGGTCATTGGGGCTATTGCGATTTTCAAGTTGCCGTTGGCGTTTATGCCCGACGTGGAGGACCGCGAGATCTACGTCATCGCCAACTATCCTGATGCCTCGCCTCAGGCCATCGAGCGGATGATTGTTCGCCCGCTTGAAGACGCCCTGAGTTCCATGCCCGGTTTGACACAACTGTGGTCGCGATGCGATGGCGAAGGGGCGCGCGTCAATCTAACGTTCTCATGGAACGTAGATATGGATATCGCTCGAACAGAGATCCGGGAACGGCTCGACCGAGCTCGAGACGAGCTACCGGAGGATATGGATCGAATTCTCATTTCGCCCAATTGGAATGCGCGGGTTTCCGGTGAAAGCATCCTAGAAGCCCGCATATCATCTGGTCGGGATTTGAGCCACAACTACCCATTATTGGAACGCAAGATTATCAAGCCACTAGAGCGTTTGCCCGGCGTGGCTTCCGTCTCCCTGGATGGTGTCAATCCCCGTGAAGTCAAAGTGAACTTGAGTCTTTCCGCATTGAAAGCACACCAGCTAACCGCCAGGGATGTCTATCGAGGTCTTTTAGCCAACAACGCCGATCGTTCCCTGGGCGTTTTGCGTAATGAAGCGTTCAAATACACCCTGCGTGCTCATGGCTCTTTCGATTCGCTGGAGACTATTAAGTCCTTGCCCATCGCCGGCACGCAATTGAGATTACGCGACATTGCCGAAATCAGTTACGAAGAACCACCCCTGGAGTACGGTCGTCACTTGGAAGGCAAATTTGCCGTGGGTTTGAATATTTCAAAAGAGTCCAGTGCCAATACTGTGGAGGTGTGCGCCGCCGTCCGAGATGCCCTTGAAAAAATGGGCGACGATCCGGAGTTGCAAGGTATTGAGTTCCTGGTATGGGAGGACCAGGGAAAAGAAATCACACATACCATTAACGACCTCAAACAAACGGGACTCATCGGCGCTTTTCTAGCCGCTTTGGTCCTGTATTTGTTTCTGAAGCGTTTTTCAACCACAGTTGTCGCCGTGGCCTGTATTCCATTCAGCTTGATCACGGCCTGCGGCGTGATCTGGTTTCAAGGCAGTACCCTCAATACAATTTCGCTGATGGGGTTGATCGTTGGCATCGGCATGCTGGTAGACAACGCAGTGGTGGTCATCGAAAACATAGACCGTTATCAAAAGATGGGCTTGAAATCGCGAATAGCCACTTTGCTTGGTGCTCGAGAAGTGAGCGTAGCGGTGATCGCAGCAACGTTGACATCCATCATCGTTTTTCTGCCTCTTATGTTCAACAAACCCAATGAAATGAACCTGATGCTGCGGGAGTTGGCGTTCACCGTTTGCATCACGCTTGCGGCCTCTCTCTTCATTAGCCAAACCCTGATCCCGTTGACGGCTTCGAAATTTGTATCGACACATCGCACACGAGCGAAAGGCCCTTGGATGCATGCTACCGAGAACGTGTACGTACGCATTCTCAATTTCACGCTTAACCACCGGTGGATTGCACCTGTGGTTGGTTTGGCGGTGCTGGCCTCTGTCTATTTTCCCGCCACACAAATTGACTGGAACTTTGAATCAAATAGGTCCGAAATGTTCGTCGGAATGGACTACCGATTCAGCGAAAATCTCCCTCTGGATGAAAAAGAGAGAATCGTGTCCGAGGTGGAAAAGGCACTGGCTGTTCACAAAAAAGACCTACACGTCGGATCCATTTACAGTTGGTGGAGCGACCGCTGGTCACTGACACGACTCTACATGGAAGATGGCTATACAACCGAAGAACATATGAATGCTGTTCGCAAAGCGCTGCCCGATATCCTGCCAAAGGTCGCTGGCGTCAAGCTCCAAGTTCAAGACAACGGCAAACCCTGGAAACGCAATGATGGCAAAAGAATCGGTTTTCAACTGCGAGGCCCGGATTCCGAAGAGCTTGCACGTATTGCCGAAGAGGCCAAGGAAATCCTTGCATCCATCCCCGACCTATTTGACGCCTACGCAGCCCTGGATGGCGACACATACGAGATGCATGCAGTCGTCGATCGAGACCGAGCCCATGCACTGGGCGTGGACTTGCGATCTCCTGCGGAGTTGGTCGAACTCACCTTCAGAGGTCGACGTTTACCCCGATTCAAAGGACCTGAAGGTGAAGTGGAGATGCGATTGACCTTGGATGATCGGGATACTCACAGCCTGGAAGACTTAAGGGGTTTATCACTGACCAATCAAGTAGGGTCCAGATTACCGCTGGAAAGCATCACCGATTTCAATGAGACGAAGGCACCCGCCCAAATCCAACGAAGCGGCAAGATCACGAGCACTTGGGTGGGTGCACGATACGACACCGGTAAGAAGGAAGAACACATTCAAACGGCTCAAGAGGCATTGTCCAAAATGGATTTGCCTTATGGATACAGCTTTGATTTCAATTCATTTCGCAGAGAGCGGCAAGAGTCGATGCAGGACTTCTGGATAAACCTCTTGCTGTCACTATTATTGATTTTTGCCGTCATGGCTGGCCTATTCGAGTCCGTCTCTCAAGCTTTGTCACTGATGGTTTCATTACCCTTTGCACTATCAGGTGCCTTTTGGACGCTTTACGGCACTGGTACCGATTTTGACAGTCCTGCCATGGTGGGACTGCTGTTATTACTTGGCATCGTGGTGAACAACGGCATTGTCATGGTGGAACACATTAATCAATATCGACGAAAAGGTTTCAGTCGCAGAGAAGCGATGCTACGTGGCGGCCGAGAACGTTTGCGACCGATCTTGATGACCGTTGCTACAACGCTCATGAGCCTTGTCCCCATCGTGATTCAGAAACCCGCCTTGGCAGGTGTCTACTACTACTCCATGGCTTTTGTCATTATGGGCGGTCTAGCGCTTTCCACTGTCCTCACGACCTTGTTCTTACCGACGACTGTTTGCATCATCGAAGACTTCATCAGTTGGGTTTATCGAAAGTCAAAATGGGTACTTAGGCTCTGGGCAGGTATTCAGGAGCCTTTCTTGACAAATACAGACCAATCCGCGTAGGCTCCCTGAAAAACGGCGACAGGAGCCAGGATGACCGAAGAGCAACTTAAGCACGAAGAAACCGCCTCAGAACAGTCCATGTCGGAAGAAGAGAGCTCTAGCCCGATTGCAACGATCCTCGCGATTGTTGTGGGTTTGGGCCTTGTCGCACTGTTTTTTTGGTACAAATGGGGTCGACTGGCTGACTACGAGAGAATCATCGAATTGGCCCGGCAAGAACCTAACAAATACGAGCCGGCAGACAAGTGGTTACGCAAGAACTGGGATGACCGATACGCACCCATGGTTGTTGAGCTGGCTTCGTTCCTAAGTCTGTCCAAGCAGGAGGCTTCCCTACAAGCTAAAGATCGCGTGATCGCTCTACTAAGAGACACAACAGGCACCGAGCAAGGTGATGATGTGGGTGCATGGCAGCGATGGGTTTGGCAACAGAACTACCCTCAACACGAGAAATACAAGCTCTTCAAAGGCTATCTGTTTCGCATGATCGACGAGAATTACCTTGCCCTGCTACTCAACGACATCGAACCTGTCATTCCCTTGCCTCAGATCACCGCAGACGAAATGGTTGCCTTAAGACCTGCGTTGGAGTTCCCGGCCTACAACACAGAAGGGACCGGATTAGAAGATTCAGACAAGGTACACGGAATCATCGTAGACGGTATCGCGCGGGCCTACCCTCACAGGATCTTGGCTGTACATGAACTCATACGCGACGATATCAATGGTCAACCAATTGCAATCAGCTACTGTCATATCAACATGGGTGTCTTTGGTTTTCACACAACCGTGAATGGCGAGCCTGTGACTCTGGGAAATTCAGGACTCGTCTACCAAGGTTCAAAACTGTTGTATGACGAGGCCACTTACAGTCTATGGCGTGTTATGGACGGCCATGCTGTGACCGGAAGCATGGGTCAGGCTCAAGCGATGTTAACGTCCATACCCGTAGTCACCACCACGTGGGCTGCATGGCGCGCCATGTACCCCGACTCAACCGTGATTGGATTTGACACTGGGTTTACATTTGAATACGCCGAACCTGATGGCCCGCCGATACGGGCCAAGAAGCATCCTGTCATTGATCTGTCAGACAAGTTACCAAGTGACCAGATGGTTGTAGGTATTGATCAAGGTGGTTTTTTGGCGGTACCTCTTGATCACTTGGCACCAGGCGTGACCTTTCTGAAAGAGCAGTCTTCGGCGATCTATTTGGACGAAGCTGGTGGTATCCGTGTGTTTGGACCGCTTCCCAATTTGGATGAGGTCTCCGATTCATCCGCCATTGATGCGCCCCTCATGACCGCCAAAATTGTCACCTGGAAATCGTGGTATGCCGCACATCCGGACACCCTATTATGGACGCCGCACGAAGAAGAGGCGGAGTCCCAGCAGAACTAAGACCGCCATAGGCACAATGTCACGACTGCCAGCGTGCGGTCTGCCCAACTGCTCCCCGTCCATTGAAGGTAGTGGACCCTATAAAGTGCGTCAATAAAACCGGTGTCGCGACCGCGTTGTGCCAAGGCAAGTCGGTCCCAGTCCAACGTCACAGTCACACCACGGTCCGTTTGAAAGACGTTCTCACTCTGTGATTGAATCGCGCCATACCGTTCCGGGTTGCGGGTTAGTGCATCCGTGACCAAAATGCGGGCGGATTCGCTGTCGAAAGGCCAATCGTGGCCCGTAGATGGGTCGAAATGATGCCAACCAAACTCATCTCTTGCGAGCAGGTGTCGTCCCAATTTGGTTTGAACCAGACGTATTTCCTGATAAGTATCTTGAACAATCGCATCGGTTTGCGTCAAAGGATAGGTAACAATCGAAAGCTGTTCGTATGCGCCGGCATATCCTGGCTTCACCAGAAAAACGAGTCCGGTAGCAAGCCACAACAACAAGGGCACACTAAGCAGTACGCCGACATAACGATGAACCCGCAACACCTTCATGGTGTCAGTCTTGTGATTGGAGCTCTGCTACCAAATCGATGTATGCCTGTTTGGCGTCTTCGGACGACATCCCTTCTAGATCAGCCCAGGCATTGTACTTGGCCCGCGCTTTGAAATCGAAAGCACTGGGCGGCTCGCCTTCAACGTCACCCACCGAAGCCTGTTTGAAAAGTGCGTAAAGGCGAAGAAGCGTTGCATTATCTGGTCTTCGTGATAACGACTGGACAGCCTCCGCAGCAGCGTTAAATTTGTGATCCATAGACATGAGCGATCCTCCAAAAAGGGAATCATAGCACTGTTCGATTGAGCATAGCCTTGATACTATGAGCCTTAATCAAAAGGGGGTATCTTGCCTGGAATTGTTGCTGCAGGTCATCAGGAAACTGCATCTGCGGCTGCCGAAGTTCTGAAATCCGGCGGCAATGCATTCGACGCAGCCATAGCGGCCTTCTGGACCGCGTGCGTGGTAGAACCGGCACTGACCTCGCCCGCCGGAGGTGGCTTCCTACTTGCGCGCCCTGCTGGCGAATCTTCCCGTCTCTATGATTTCTTCGTGCAGACTCCCCAATCGAAACGCGCCTCACAGGAGCTTCATTTCTTTGAAGTTTCGGCCAACTTTGGCAAAGTTACTCAAGACTTTCATATCGGCATGGGTTCGGTGGCCACGCCCGGGAACACCATGGGCATGTTTAAGGTTCACAGCGATCTCGGCAGCATGCCGATGTCGGAACTGGTAGGTTTTGCAGCTCAGCTTGCTCGGGACGGATTTGCTATTGACCCCTTTCAATCATTTGTGTTGGACGTCATCCACCCCATCTATTTGGCGTCACCGGGGGCGCGTCGCATTTTCGCAAGTGAGCAACGAGACGGCCATACCAAACAGCCCGGTGAACACATTGCCAACCCCGAATTTGCTGATTTTCTGGAACAGCTAGCACGTGATGGCTACCCCTTTTTCTATGAAGGCGAACTCGCTGAAGAGATGGACCGGATGTCACGGCACTCCGGCGGACATCTCTCAAAAACTGATCTTTCCGACTACCAGGTTATTGTGCGCGACCCTCTAACGCATCACATAGGCAAATCGCTCTTGACGACCAATCCCTTGCCATCATCGGGAGGTGCATTAATCGCATTTGGCATGAGTTGCGTCAAACCTCTTTTGTCGGGCCAGATTTTCGGATCCACGGAACACCTCACGGCACTCGCAGAGACCATGGCCGCCACGGAACTGGCACGAAAATTTGCATCCCATGATCTACACCGGCTCCTCGATCCCGTTGCCATCCAAGCGTTTCGCGATCAAGTACATAGCCGAGCGGCATCGTTTAAGGGCACCACACACATAAGCATTGCCGACGGGTTCGGCAATCTTGCTTCGGTCACTACGAGCAATGGCGAAGGCAGTGGCGATTTGATTCCTGGTTGCGGGTTTATGTTCAACAACATGCTCGGCGAAGAGGATTTGAACCCAATGGGTTTCCATAACTGGACAGTCAATCAGCGCATGACTTCCATGATGGCGCCGAGTTTCGTCGACACTCCGAACCAGACGATTGTGCTGGGTTCCGGCGGATCTAACCGAATTCGCACAGCTATTCTGCAGGTTCTTGTGAATTTACTGGAATATGACATGTCCATCGAGGAAGCCGTTTGCGCCCCCCGACTGCACTATGAAAAAGAAAAATTGGATATTGAGCCCGGTCTATCTGGCACGCAAAACCTCATTGCCCGCTATAAAAATCATTTTTGCTGGCCACAACAGAATCTTTTCTTTGGCGGTACACACGCTGTCGTCACTGCAGGTCACTCGTTTTCGGGCGCTGGCGATCCCAGGCGCAATGGTGTGGTAATCACCATTCCCTGACCCCCCTACTAAGACATTGACTTGTGACACGCGAAAGGAGTACTTTCACTGCCACGGCTTTGCGTCGCAGATGTTTGATTGAGTGGAGCATCCCTATTGAATTCGATTTTGCTGGATGATTCCACGGAACTTCTGTCTTCGAAAAGCTTAGATGAACTTTCTAGTCGAGGTTGGTGTGTCCAACACACCCATTTTGACCATGCGCCGACGCATGACCTACTAAACGCAAGTTTGGATGCGTATCGAGCCAACCTTTTCGAGCCAGCTGGAGTGGGTGCCGGCTCACAAAACACGATCAAACATCAGATAAGAAGCGATTACTCACGCTGGTGGGATCCTACCAATCCAACACCGCTTCAAGAAAACTTTCTCCTACAGATGACCCGTATTCAGCGACAACTCAATCGCGCTATGTTTCTCGGAATCCACGACTTGGAACTCCACAGCACCATTTACCCTTCGGGAGGTCATTATGAAGCCCATCTGGACCAGTTCCAAGGTCGAAACAACCGCTTGATTTCTATGGTCTATTACCTCAATCCCCAATGGCAGCCAGAATGGGGCGGACAACTGCGTATGCACTTAGAGCATACGTTGATAGACATAGAACCAATCGCTGGTAACCTCGTCCTGTTTCTCAGCGATAGTATCGTCCACGAAGTTCTGCCTACCTTACACCAACGGCACGCCATCACCGGTTGGTTCCGCAATCGTCCCTGGCCCCTTTCCTATTTCACGTGATTAGGTAGCGCAGCAACGCTTAAATTTTTTCCCGGACCCACAGGGACAGGTTTCATTGCGAGCAATGCTCCATTGGTGGAAATCCGGTTCACCCGATACATATTGCCAGTTACCGCCAAGGCACTGAAAATAGGACTTCTCAGTGTGAACTGTGAGCACATTGTCCTCAATGTAGCGCGCCCTGAAGGCCACCCATCCTTCCGTCTGCCTCATTTCACTACTCAGTATCTCCAGACCCAGCCATCTACGTCTCATGCTGCTCAAATGACGAATAGGATGTGCGGGAGCGGTCCGGTTAAGGTAGGGAACATTTCCGGTCACAAATGCTGTATATCGAGAACGCATCAACTCCTCTGCCGACCGAGCTCCGTTTGCCATGGCGCGAGCACAACAATCGGCAAGTGGTTTGCCTGAGCCGCAAGGACAATCAGCTGGCACCCACATACCCCTTGCGATGTTGGAGCTCCACACCCTTTCGTTTACACTTGATCTTGATTTTCCTGAACTTGCCCGGTTTTGTGGACGGACTGGTATAGCCAATCACATAAAAGAACCTGTTTTGACTGACACTTTCGGCGGTAAATTCAGCCAGATTACTCAACTGGTGAAAACTGCCTCCTGAATCATCTGCGAGTTTCCCAAGCCCACTCCCCATATCGTGTTCGTAGGTTTGGTAGGTCTGTTCCATTTGGCTCCCTGCGGAGCTGGCATATTCGGCAGAGAAACTGCGGCTCCTCGCTATGCCGGTATTGAATATATCCAGCGTGTGGAAGATCACGCGGTTTCGCACAAATGCATGAACGACGCGCTCATATTCATCGCGAACGGAATAGCCGGCCATGACCGTGCCCGGCCGAGTAACGTCATCGTTAACCCGATGCACGCGGTTCAGATAAATCTGGGCCAGTTGTTGCGGGGCCATGGGTGTATCCACACTGAAACCAGGCGACACCAAGTACATGATCTTTAAACCTTCAGTATCTTGAAAGTGGTACAGCAGACTTTCGATCTGGTTAATCACGCGCAAGGCCCTCAATTCTTGTTCATCCATCACCTGGCCAAGCGTTTCCATGATGCATGCCACGGCACGTCCCTCACCAAAGCGAGTGCAGCGTTCAAATGCTTCTTCAATGTCGGCCAGACTCTTGGGCCCGGGGATCAAGGTAGACAGATTGCCATACGGTCCACCCACTTGACGAGAAGATGAGGTTGCGGAACGTGATTGGCGGTCATAATTACGGTCTTCAGCGCGGTAAACATACTCATCGAACTGTTCCAATGCACGGTTGGCATCCGTTACGAACCCCTTGGTGATGGCACCATTCTGAAGACTATACAAATTGAGCGACACCTTTTGATCTCCCAAAGCGACAAGAAACTCACGAACTTGACCAAAAGCCATTTTCACATCCAAGTGCTCGGCGTCATCGATGTCCATAGCCACGATGACCTGAGGCACAGTCTGTTTGGGAATCTCTTCATCTTCGGAAATTTCCGGTTCTCGTGATAGCACGTCCCCGCGTAGATCCAAAACATCAAAGGACTCAATCTTCACTTGTTTACGATTCTCCACGACCTCGAAATCCTCAGCGGTGAGATCGGTCACCAGCTCGCCTTTTCGGGTCGTAGCCAGCACATCCAACACAACATACTCTACGCGAAACCGTTCATTGACAACCAAATCATCGTTTTGATACCCACAGACGAAACAAGCTAAGATGAACATGGAAACTCCTTGAAAAAGCAAACGGCTTCAAGCGACATAAGTTTGGACAGACCCTCACTTAGGAGGCAAAACATGTGCCATACAACGATTCACAGGTTTTGGTTCAACCAAATCGACGAGAGCGGCCACATTCCCGACACGACGGCCAGAAGATGGTTTGTGAAAGATGCTGATTTCGACCATGAGATCACCCATCGATTTTCGGTATTGCATCGACAGGCGATATCGGGGTCATTAGATCATTGGGCCGAAACTATTCGCGGCCGGTTATGTCTCATCCTGGTGCTGGATCAGTTCTCACGAAATATGTACCGAAACTCAGCAAAAGCATTTGCTTCAGATGCCAAGGCATTGGCGCTTACGAAGCAAGGACTCGAGTCACGTCATGACTTGGCACTAAGCGCTAATGAACGCGCCTTTTTTTACTTGCCACTGGAACATAGTGAGTCTCAACAGGACCAAATCACAAGCGTTACCTGTTTCACACGACTTGCGCGGAATGCGCCAGTGAATGCAGCTCGTATGTCCTCATATTTGGACTATGCCCGCAGACATCAGGACATCATCAACCGATTTGGCAGGTTCCCCCACCGAAATCAGGTCCTTGGTCGCGCTTCAACCCCTGAAGAGCAGGCGTATCTAGCCCAACCCGGCTCTGGTTTTTGAGTGCTATTCAGCCACCAGAGTCGACCAGTCTACAGCGGCTGGAGACTCAAAAACGCTGTCCGGTAAGGCGGCATAGACCGCCACGTCGGTATGTTTGTATTTGCCCCGGTCGTCGGAAAGCAGAATCGCGCCCATCTTCTTCCAATTGGCCCAAGGAGTCATGAAACGAGGTTCCTCGGCTTGGGCTGTTTCGAAGAATGACCAAGCTTCTACCAGACCCGAGTCCTGCGCAATCCAAACGTGGTATTTGTTTTCCGGAGTGACACCTACGTCTTCGAAGGTCATTTGAATGACATCAGCGGTTCGGCCATCCTCCATGGTCTGTTCGCCTACATACTTGAGTGTCACACCGCTGTCTTTGAGTTTATAGGGCATAACCAGCCAGTATGCGTCATTAATCCACATCTCATATCCCTGGACAAGGGCAGCCTCTAGTTCGGCACCTTCCAATGGTTGACCACCTTTGAAGGCCTTACCTTCTCGGTTATGGACATTCATTAATATGACCACGTCGTCGGTCTCCACGCGAATGCGTCCGGTCCATTTATCCCAAACATGCGCTCTTCGTCCAAAGAAGTTCCAACGCAAGAAGCGGGTTTGGTCCCAGGCTTCATACCCACCCATGGCTTTCATCGTCGCTTCAGCCAGATTGACCGCTTTTGCATCTGAGCCTGCGCGATTGAAGCCTGCGGCATCTGGATGATCGTTCAACATAAAGACAAGACATAACAGAATCATGGTCACACTCCCTTGGCTATTCTACCTTCAAAACCATGTCATACGTGAATTAGGGGCAAGAGATATAATGAACTTCGTCGGAGTACGCATGGCAAAAGCAAAAAAGCTGATGGTGCAAAACATCGAAGAACAGAGCACAATGCCCTTTCTGCGCGGTATCTTAACCCGCTCACTTCAGGGTGCAGGACTTCGTTTTGACGATGCCTATGCCCTTTCTTCACAAATAAGAAACCATCTGCAACATAAAGGTGAAATCACAAGCCAGGCATTGCGCACCCATGTTCTTGAATGTCTGACCGAGCAATTTCCAGACCATGTCAACAATTATCAACGGCATTCGGGGAAACCTGCCCTGGTCGTTTTGGATCGAGACGAGCAGCCGCACCCATTTTCCAAAAACCATTTGGCCATGTCGCTGGAACTGTGCGCTATTCCACCCAACCAGACCTATGAAATCGCGGCAAGAATTGAACGAGATCTAAAGAAATCGGGTCGTTTTCAATGGAAATCGACAGAAATCGCAGAGATTATGGAAGCCGACCTCCGAAGCAACGTCAGTGGCGAAGCCGCGGACCGTTATGCGACGTCACTCGAGTTTTCCCGAAGTGGGAGACCTCTGGTCATCTTACTTGGAGGGACTACCGGCTGCGGCAAATCGACACTGGGCTCTGAAATCGCGCATCGCTTGAACATTGTCCGTACTCAGTCGACAGACATGTTGCGTGAAGTCATGAGATTGATGATCCCGTCGCGACTCATGCCATCGCTTCACTGTTCTTCATTTAACGCATGGGAAGCCCTTCCCTACAGGGCTCACGCAGACCCTGAAGATGCGTTGGTGGAGGGCTACCTCACGCAGTCGCATCAGGTGAGTGTAGGCATTGAAGCCGTGATACAGCGTGCTCGAAGAGAACGAATCTCTGTGATCATCGAAGGTGTCCATGTTCATCCGAGATTTATCGCGTCGCTTACCGACGTGGATGACGCGGTCATCATTCCCATGATCGTTGCTGTATTGCGAAAAAAGTCACTGCGCGGGCGGCTAAAGGGTCGGGGTCAGCAGGTTGCGTCCCGTCGGTCGGAACGTTATCTCAAGTATTTCGATTCAATTTGGACCCTGCAATCATTTCTGCTCGATGAGTCGGACCGATTCCAAATACCGATGGTCGCCAATGATGATCAAGCGACAGCCGTTGCAGATATCATGGAACTTATTGCAGTTCGGCTGCTTCAGGAACGCTAACTGGCTGTCGTTCATGGCGAACTTGGGATGTAACGACGGCATTGCTGGCCATCAGATCTTCCAGACAGTCGCTCACCGTGGAGAACTGGTAACCGCGGGCTCGCGCTTTGTCGATAAAATCGGCCAGCATGTGATAAGGACGATCTTGGTCCGGTCGCCTTGACCCCAAATGGAAAAGTATTATTTTCCCGGTCATTGGGTCCCGGTCCAATTTCTGGAGCAGGCGTTTCTCCAACGCATCTGGACGCCAATAATATCGAGAATCCTGTTTTTCTAACCAATCCAGGCTGTCGAATCCTCGCGACCAGCCTATATGAAAGTAACCCGAAGCATAGGCCCAACTCCGAATGGATTTGTTGTGCTCGCCATAGGGCGCACGCCAGAAGGGTTTTAGTTGTTGTTGGGTCACGGATTCAAAAATCTCGCTTGTCTGGCGTAGCTCTCGTTCCAGAATATCGGGATTCAGATCGGGCAATGTGCGATGGGTTTGGTCTGCGCCGTATTGCGTTAAGTGACGATGGCTCCACGTATGGTTGCCAATTTCGTGACCTGACCCCAAAATTGCCAGGGTCTTTTCAGGGTATCTCTGTATGAATTGACCCGTTAAGAAAACCGTTGCGCGTACATTTTTTTCTGCCAGAACGGCCATGATCGGATCGACGCAATTGGCCAAGTGATCACCGTCAAACGTCAACACAATGCGTCTCGTTCTACCTGTGACCTCTTCCAAATGATATTTTGTATATGGGTTCTCCCCTGTGAAATGGCGGGCAAGACCTTTTGCTGGAGATGATCTCTGACTCACCACTTCAACTGAATCCGGTGGTTCCACGGGTTCGGACATCGCTTCCGTGTCTGTATCTGGGATTTCCTTAGGGTCTAGTACCAACCTTGGCCTGGCGTTTGGCATTCCGGTGGGCAGTTGCATCGCTTGCCAGGGGTCGTGTTGGATTGCCGTGGAATCGGCCACATTTGGTTCACTTACAAGTTGAGACGGACTCATTTCCCGCTGTTCCATGGGGGGCGTTTGCACGTCGATCGCCATCTCGCGGGCCACTCTCTCGGCGCGCGACAAAGTATTTGCAGCCGCGCTTCGATCAACCATGTAGGCCATCAGCAAACCCAGAGTGCCGATGATCAGGGCCGTTGGCATGGCATATTCATGAATGCGTTGCCGCCTCCGAGTTCTTTGCACCACCTGGCGAGCGCAAACTGGGCACAGTCCCCTACGCTCCGTTTGTTCGCAGCAATTTTCGCAAACGCCACCCCCACAAGCCGAACACTCTCGGCGCGTAAATAGAGTTGGGTGGATGACGCATGTATGGCGCATGGGAATACGTCTATCTTATCACTGGTGCTGGCAGGTATGTCCGGTTGTTTCTGTTTAAAGGTCTGCCGGCTTGGTCACGACACGTTCGACCAAGTATTCAGCTTCTAATTCCGTAAGAAATTCGTCTAGTCTAGCCTCCATGCGGGGTTCTCTCAATTTCGTGAGGATAGACTCCTTCACGTCGTCTATGGGCATTGGTTTCGTTTCAGTCTTGTTGAGCACCTTGATGATGAAATAGGCCGTATCTGTTTCCAGTAAATCTGATACATCGCCAATTGCCATACGCTTTACGGAGTCCTCAATCACGTAGTGCAAATCACCATATTGGACCTCGCCGAGATCGCCGCCACCGTCTCGAGACGAAGAGTCACTGTACTGCATGGCCGCTTCGGCAAAAGGTGTCCCAGACCGAATTGAGTCTAGGCACGCCAGGGCTTTGATGCGTGCAGCCGCCGGTGACTCGTCTTTGAGCGTCACAATTTCGGCAATTCGATATTTGGCGGGCTCCATGTACTCACTCTGGTTCTCCGTGTAGTACTTAGCCACTTCAGAGTCTTCAATATCTATGGCGTTCACAACTTGTGATTGGATCACGCGTTGAGCGCTTTCGCTGCGTCTTTCTGAATCGATGTACTCGTCGAGCGTCATACCCGTCTGTTCCATCAAGATACGCTCGAATTCTTCGTCGGATAGTCCATTAGATTCCTTGATACTCTGCATGCGGGAATCCATGGCGTCTTGCGAAATTGATAGGCCCAAATCCACAGATTTCTCGTACAACAACAACTGCTCTTTCGCTAATCGGACGACATCCTCCCAAAGGTTTTCCAACTGTTGGTTCAGGTCAGGGCCCGCATATTGATCGATCAGCAACTTCCTGCGTTGCTTGTATGTCAATAGAAGTTCGCGTTCGGTAATGATCTTGTCATTTACCTTCAAAGCCACACGATCCACGATACGTGCGTCGCCCTCCCAATTGACCAGGAATAACATCCAAATGAGCGTCATGTTTCGTCTCCATGTTCCGAAGGTCGCACATAGGAAAACGGCAATGACTGCAGTTCTTGTTTCACGACCACACTTTTTTGCATTTGATCTTTGACAGCATCAAAACGTTTTCGCGATTCTTCTTCTTCTAGTTTTTCTTTGATGCGCGCGTACGCATCATCCAGTGATTCTTCCACCTCTGGAATCAATGATTCGAGGTACAGCACATGATACTGGACCAGATCTCCATATGCCACTTCAATCACTGGTGAATACTGTCCCTGTCTCATTTTCACCAATGCACTCTGGAAAGAGTCGGGGTACTCTGACAAGGGTAACTCGGCCGGAATTCTATAGGCTTCATTCTCTGAATAGTTGGGCGCAAGCTCCGTGAAAACACCCTTCGTTTTCTTCAACTCTGCCCGAAAGGATTCGGCTCGTTCATGATCAGATGTTTGAACATGCCTGATGCGGTAAAGAGTTGGATGAAGGAACTCATCAGGATGATTGTCATAATAAGCCTGGATCGCGTCGTCTTCAATTTGGATTCGGTCGATGATCTCGCGTTGCAAAAAACGTTGAATCACCATTCTTCTCCGAATCTCCATACGCCACAATTCTTGCCTTCGCGGCTCGCGCAGATTGAACGTCATTCCGGGCATTTGTTGACCGATGAACGTATCTACCTGGTCATCTCCAATGTAGATTCCCAGTTGATTCGCGAAAGCTTCCAGGCATAAATCGCGTATGAACGCGTCATAAACCCGAGAAAGCACGTCTGAATCATCGGTCTTTCCCAACTCGGGATAGGCCTGTTCCAGATAAAATTCGAATTCACTGATCAGCACATCGCGAGATCCCACACGAGCAATGGTTGGCTCGTTTTCAGGGACTGATTCCCTTTGCGTCGAACAACCAGCCAGCATTAATATCAGCAACCAACGCATAAGACCTCAGGCTCCAAAACGCCAAACCCTATCATATTTAGGACTGGCAAGACAGCATTTCACTCGTGGGTCTGATCTTCGGTGACGCGTGTGGGTTGAATGGCTACGTCAAGTGGCACAAGTTCACTCAACGCCAATTGCCAATGCAATGTGCGCGAACCGACATCACTGATAGGCTTGCCAAGGGGTCTCCAGACATTATGGTCGGCCAACACTCTGTCGGTCCACGCCGCGGCGTCCTTGCGATTGAATCCCATCTTAGTGTGCCAACGCGTCAACAGTTGTTTGAACGAATCTGACCAGGGTTGGGCCTGCGACTCAATAGCTGCGCGAAGAAACACACGGTCCGTTTCACGTGTTGTCCCCGGCAGAGGGACCCATACGTAGCGCAACACCATCGGTTGTGTGTGCCAGGACTCATCGAAAGACATGGAAACGTACAGTGTGGGCACCAGTGCCGCCTGAATCTCGTTTCGCTTCAACATCCGTGTAATCTCAGTATCCGTGGTGTACAAAACGACTTCCAATGTCATGTTTGGAAGGCCCAACCATTCCGCCACGGTTTCCATGGGAAGCGCATCACTACAAGCCCAAGAGAATGCCTCGGGAACAGCCAGCCTTATTCGTACCTCTCCTTCGGTTTCTTCAGACAAAGGAAGAAAGCCCAGAGTCCACTCCAATTGAGCGACTGCCGCCAGCATATCTTCATTGTCGCGATTCCATGCCACATCCAGCGCATATAAGGCAGCCTCGCGATCGTTCACCGGCTTGAGAAACTCTCCGTGATTCTCGATGTAGGTCTGCATCGGCAGGCTGCCCATGGAGTTGGCGGGCAGCCAGATTGGAACTTCGAGCTGAACCAGCAGTGCACACAAGACGGAAAGTGTCAATTCAATCCCCCAGTGGGTTGGTTTTTCGAACCTTGACTTCGGACTTCGTCCGAATCGCAACCCCATCATCTTTGGCAACGATTTCAATATGCTGCATTTCGTCAGATATGGGCAAGTTAAGAATCATGCCAAACTGCGTTTGAATGGCATTTTGAATATCACTCGCATACTCTTGAATCAATGTGCGATCAGACTTGAACACGCGGTAGTGGAAGCCGCCTGATTCTTCAGACAGCATCTTGATCACACCTTCATGGATGCTGGACTGGCGTATTTTGGTGCCGATCGTCTGGCGTCGTGCGTCTTTGTCCGCAAAAAATCGCGTTAACCCGATGGCCCTTGCAAATCGTTCACCCCGACCCATGTCTTTGGTAATAAAAGCCGTTTCGTCATCTGATACTTGGGGATTGTTATCCACCCAAAGGCTATAGATCACCACTTCGTTTTCCCGGGCATAAGATAGCATACCGTTCTTGGGAATCATGCCATCCAGGCTGATGCCGTCTGAAACCAGCACAATGACCTTGCGGCCGGGATATTGTAGGAGTGCGTGAATGGCGGCGGCACAAGCATCGTACAGATAAGTGGTGTTCTCTTCGTAGATCTTGTCGCCATCGCTAGGATTGGGTCGCTGGATCGGGACCGAGTCTGCGACTGCGTGCAAGATCCCCTTTGAACTGGTGGGCAGGTTGTACTGGTCATAGTTGTCGCTAAATGCCACGATGAAGCCCTGGTCTTCGGGACGAATGGTATTGATGAAATGCTTGAGTGCTTTGATGTTGCCTTTGAATGACTCACGCATGCTGTACGAGCTATCAACAAGGAAACAATATGTGATTGGCTCCTCGAGTTTGAATACGTCCATGGGTTCCCATGCTTCACCATCCACGGTGACACTTAATCCGCCGAGGTCAAGATCCGTCACAAAGTTAAGGTTGCGGTCATACGCGTTAAAGGTCACATGCATGGCGCGTGTCTTAATTTGCTCATCCGCGCGCAGTGGGTTCAGTTTCAAGGACGATCTGCTTATCCCTAGCCCGTCCTCAATCTCTACGGACAGTGTGTTGCGACCAGAGATTGAGAGAAAATCATCGTCGAGATCAATGCGCCATGGAGCCTCGTGCCGCTCGAACTTGGGCACACCGTTTAACAGAAGTGTCATCCGCGACACATCACTGCGCTGTGGCTGTATGGCTACAGTGTGGAGTGAAACCGCATCTGTAGATTGTGGCAGGCGCCACTCGAATCTCGGATCCCGATTATCGGAGCCTGTGTTTCCTTGCCACACGCCGCTTCGGTACACTGAGGTTTTCCCTCCGTGTTCCCATAACACTTCGATGTCGGAGCACGACACACCCCTTGGTAAGTCGACCGCGTGCACCCATTTCATTTGATCGTCCGACTGTTGCATCGTCTGTAGCCTTGCATTGAGATTCTGACCCGAGGCCCGGAACCGCACGGTCGGCTGCGCGACCCCGTAAAAGACTTGCATCACATAAACCGAACTAGGTGGTCGTCGAAAAGCATTGCGGATAGGCAGATGTAAGTTATCAAAAACTAAAAGGCGAGGCTGGAAAAATCCCTCTAGTGGAATGTCTTTGAGTTGATCCGCCAAAAGCAAGGATGAGGCTGTTCCGGCCTGACCCAGTCGTGGCACATCAAGCCACCGCCTGACGACAGATTGTCGACCATCACTATCCATCACGCGCAAGACCATTTGATACTGGTCAGGTTCCAGCATGATAAAGAAATTTTCATACTGATCGTTGACGGCATTGACCTTTTGCTTGAAATCCACCACTTTGTTTTCATACGGATCAAAAGCCGTCAGATTGAATTCAGCACCCTTGCCAGATGTATCGTGCAAGGTTATGCCCACCAGGACCCGTGTCTTGTTTAGGTCGCCCTTGAAGAAATCATAGCTGAGCGTGAGGTCCAAGTCGTAGCTATCTTCGATGGTGATGTTCTCAATGTCCTTTGTGGCGCCAATGTTCGGAATTGAGATCCGGAAAGGCTGCAACCGATACGATTCAGCGCGATCGCGAATCTGACTCATGCGCAACTGTTCCATCTTTTCTTCGTGATCGGCAGACGCGTCAAGTCGATAGGTTCGTTCAGATATGCCCAGGATAAAACGGAACCGAACATCGGGTTCTCGATAGATCCAGATCTCCTCGTACCCACTTACTTCACCGGCGGCAGTCAAACGATTTTGCTCAACCTCATCAGGCTCGCCCAACAATAGGAAAATTTGGCCGCGGGCCGTCTTCGTTCCGGCTACTGATCCTTCATCAAAACGTGATGCCTGGTCACGACGCTGGAAGTATTCCGTTTTGTACACATTGCCAGGTTGTTCGGGATAAGGATCGCGTTTGAACCAAAAAATTGCCTCAAAGTAGTCTTTATCGCTGTACTGTTTGAGACCCTGGTACATGTCTTTTTCGTGCTGTGTAATCAACGGTGCCACTAGATCGAGGAAGGAATCGCTTCCCTGGAGTTTCAAGGGTTGACCCGAAACAAATACACAAGCTGCCAAAACGGCGCTACAGACTAAGGACTTCATGCCTCACCTTTCCTAAAAATCCCTATTAAAGCACAGCTCCCGCCGCCTTTATCTTCAGATGACACCAAAGTCGAGCAACACCAATGCCAGGTTTTCGTCGGTGAGCACTTCAGCCTCTTTAATAACGTTCATGTCACCAAGATCGACGCACTCATAACTTGTGCCTCTGCACTGAAGCGTGTGCGGATCTATTTTGCTCATTGACCCACAGACCACTAGGTTTTGGTCTTCCAAACAGTGATAAGCCACACTGTATTCGAAAGCGGATTGAATCGTCCGCAGCTGGTGCCCAGCCAAGTCATTACAAGCCTCGGACCATACATTCCAGATCACCCATCCATTGGGTTCGAGACAGGCTTTGAGTTCCAACATAAACTCCCTTGTGCACAAATGCGGAGGCATCATTTGGGCGCCATAGCAATCCATTGTGATCAGATCATAAGCATTGCCTGTCTGCTGCACATAGGTCCTTATTTCATCGCACAACACATCCATTTTCCTGGGTAATCGAAAGAACCGATGCGCCAGTTCCACAACCTGGGCATTTTGCTCCACGACCGTCAATTCGCTGTAGGGGTGGCTTCGCATGAGTAGTTGCGCCGTGCTTCCGGCGCCAAGTCCAGCGACCAACGCACTCTTCCAAGGCCGTAACTCACTGACCACGTGCATCAATGCCACGTATTCAAAAACGGCATAATCAGGATCATCAAGAGCAAAAGCGCCCTGAAGCGACTCCCCAAATTGAAGGTAGCGATGACGTTCGGGATAGACGTCCACAACCCGAATGTCAGTTTCAGGACTGCGATATCTGGTGCGGATCCTCTTGATTCCCGGCAAATGTGACATCAATCACCTCACAGCCTCTCGCCTTCTCAACCACTGACGCCTCGCATATAATATCCCATCCCAAACGCTACCACGCGGGACGTCCATGTCGTTTATTGATCTGTTCAAAAACAAACGAAATTACTCCGAAGACGAATGGATTCGCCCTTACTCACAACGGGTGAAGGAAGCCCTGCGCCAAGGCAATTTACCCACCGCCATAGCCTACCTGACGAAAGCAAACGAACTGGCACCGGAAAGATTGGATGTCTTGTTAATGCGCGCCCAAATTTATCAATACGGTTTGGGTGATTTTACCGCCGCGCTCAAGGATTACCGAGCCATCCTCCTGCAACTCGAAAACGAACCGGACCGGGAACTGGCCTCAAAATGTAAGGCGGGTATGAAAGACATGATGGGAGAATCCGAGTCGTGAAGCTGCTCGTCACAACGTTTGGATTCTGGTATGGTGTAAACGACGTCATTATTCAGTCTGTGAAGGGCTAGCCATGGGAAATTGGGCGCGCCAGGCTAGGCAGGCGCTGAGCCAAAAGGAATACATGCGGGCAGGCGATTTCTTCAAGCTCGACGGGAATTATCGAGCCGCAGTGAAGGCCTATGTCAAGGGCGGGATTTTCGGCAAGGCTGCACAGATTTATGAGAACTTAGGCAAGCCCAAAAAAGCCGAGAAGCTACTCCTAAAGAGTGGGACACCCACAGAACTGGCGGATTTCCATATCCGACAAGGCAATCCTCAGTCGGCCGTCGAAATATACCTAAAGAATGGGATGGAATACGACGCGGCCGAGCTATATGAACGCCTGAATATGACGGATCGTGCGGCAGCGATCTTCCAAAAACTTGGCTTCTACGAAAAGGCCGGGGTCATGTATGGGCGCCTGAACATCCACGACAAGGCCATCCACTGTCTTAGCCTGGCCGTGAAACAACTATTGGCTCTGGGCACACCAGACGCAAAGGCTCGCATTCAAAAATACCAAGATTGGATCGCCAATTTCTGTGTGGCGGACAACCGATTCCAACAAGCCGCCGAAATCTTTGAGGAGTTGGCTCAATTCGAAAAAGCGGCCAAGTGTTATACGAAAGCCGAGATGTTTGTTCAGGCAGCCAATAACTACGTAAAGGTGGGCCGTAGACTGGACGCAGAGCGCGTTTTGGCGAAGAGCCCAGACCCAAGTGCACGGGCCATGCTGGGTAAACTGGCTCACGAATCCGGTGATTATCAAAAAGCGGTCGAGCACCTCAAAGGGACGGGTCAATACGCGGAACTGGCTCAGTCACATGAGCAACTGGGTAATTACAAAGAAGCTGCAGAGCTGTTTGAAAAGGCTTCAGACATGCAAAGAGCTGGAGAGCTCTATGCGAAGGCTGGTGACCACCAACGAGCCGCTTTGATCTTTGAACAGCTGGGTGAATTCGATCAAGCAGCCCAAAACTATGAGGTCCAACAAAACTTTCGCCACGCCGCGAAGCTATATCACATGGCCAAACAGCCCTATAAGACAGGGTTCTGTTATTACAAGATCGGAAAGTTTGAAGAGTCATTAGAAGAGTTACAACGGGTGGAGTCCATAGACCCTAACTATCTCGACGCCAAGAACATCATGGCGAGAATCTTCTTTAAGCAAGGTTACTATTCGGTTGCGACCAAGGTGCTTGAGGAACTCACAAGTAAAACGACACTTTCTGATGACAATTTGAGTACCTATTACCTACTGGCACGTTGTTTGGAAGAGTTGCAGGAATTCAAAGAAGCGGCCCGCTATTACGAACGGATCTGTTCGCACAAGGTCACGTACCGCGATGTGCGCAATCGTGTAGAAAAGCTGAACAAACATCTTGGTCGTTCGCGATCTAATCCCACATTCGAGGATTCGGCAACACCCACCAATCTACAAGTGGGCGATATCATTGCCGACCGCTTCCGCATCGTATCGGAAATTGGGAAAGGCGGCATGGGTTTCATTTATAAAGTACGAGATCTCGCACTCGACCGCGATGTGGCATTGAAGATGTTACTCAGTAACCGCGGCAGTTTTGAAGAACTCAAAACCGAGCTTATCAATGCCCGCGACCTGACCCATCAATACATCATCAAGGTATTCGATATTGGGGAGTGGAAAGGCGTCTTTTACTTCACCATGGAACTGGTTGAAGGAGAAACGCTCAAGGCATACATCGAGCGATCAAATGGCGGAGAAATCGAAGAGAAACTGAAGTTGCTGGTGAAGATTTGCGAGGGTCTCAGTTCCGCCCACCAGAAGGGCATTATTCATAGGGATATCAAACCGCAGAATATTCTCATTAATGCCGAAATGGAGCCCAAAATACTGGACTTCGGTATTGCACGACGGGTCACGGACGAGGGTAAGAACCAAGGCATCAGCGGCAGTCCCAAATACATGGCACCCGAGCAGATACAAAACACCGGCGCAGACCCGAGGACTGATATTTATGCCATTGGCATCATCATGTTCTACATGTTCACCAAAACGGAACCTTTTACTGGAAAGGACGCCAATCAAATCCTGCTCATGCAAATCAATCGGCCATTGCCTGATCCCGCGAGCGTCAACCCAACCGTACCCTATTGGCTTACCGAGATTATTCGCAGATGCTGCCAGAAAAACAAAGACATGCGTTACAACGACATGGAAGAGTTGATCAACGAGTTGAACTTGAACATCATGGATCTGAACGCGTGAAACGCTGCGTAGTTGTATACGTGAAGTTCCCAAAAACGGGCGAAGTCAAAACCCGATTGGGCAATGACCTAGGGATGGAGCAAGCTTGCGAGCTATATCGCGATGTGGCCGAACGATTGATCACCGAGGTTTACCCCATTGGTGACGCCTATCAATTGGTCATTTTCTGCGACCCGAGTCACGCCATCGAGGACTACCAGAATTGGTTGGGGCACCCATTCACGTTCCATCATCAAGTGGGCGATCACTTGGGACTCCGTTTACAGAACACGGTCAAGCAAATGATTGAAGACGGCTTCGATAAGATCATAATTGTCGGATCCGATTGTCTCGGATTCGATGAGGAAACCCTTTCAACTTGGTTCTCGCACTTGGATCAACGAGACCTACTTCTCGGACCCACGGCAGATGGGGGTTATTACCTGATTGGCATGAGCCGCAACCACCCGGGCGTATTCCACAACATCCCCTGGAGCACGGATGGCGTTATGACAGCAACCCTCAATCGCATTGAGGATCTAGGCCTGAGCTATTGGATGCTGGAAGAGCGGTTTGACCTTGATACCCTCGAAGATTTGACCGCCTTCCGCGAGTCACTTCCGGAAAACCACTATTTGGCCCACAAGATTGACAGATTGGTGCTTGAGCGTCTTGCCGCACTTAAGGGTAACGACGATCTGGAGTAAGTCCAACCTCAGTTTGATGCTGGCCGCGATCATCTTTGCAGTCTCACTTTATCTGCAAGCGGTTATAGGCTATTTTGCGGCCCTAATCATGCTTTGTGCCGTCACCCGTGATGACGCACCGCGGCTCGCAAAGTTTCTGACCATGATCCTCTTCCTGGTTGCGCTCCCCGATCTTTCTGACGACTATCACCGGTATTTGTGGGAAGGATATCTGGGCCTGAAGGGATATTCGCCCTACCTATATGCCCCCGCCACATTGGCCGATATCGTTAAACACCCGTCTGGTCCCCTGGTCAACAACCCTCATTTGACAGCGATCTACCCGCCTTTAGCTCAATGGATGTTTCGATTAGGAGCTTTTGTTCATCCATCCATTTGGGGCTGGAAATGCATCATTGCCTTGTCGTTTTTGGTTTCCTATGCCTTTGATCGGTCCACCCTGAAACTGGCGTTTGTCCCCATCGTTTTGTTCGAAGGCTTCTGGAACAATCACTTGGACGTACTAGGGGTGATCCTCCTTTGGCATCTCCCCAAGGCACTTGAGCGCAAGCAACCTGCGTTGGCCGGAGCCCTTCTGGGACTGGTGTGTGCCTTGAAAATCGTTCCTATTCTTTGGTTGCCCTTCATGTTCACATCTCTATTGCCCCAGATGAGACGACAATTTCTCGCGTCATTCGCTTTGGCTGCCATGACACCCTGGCTTTTCCATGCGGATGAAGGATTTCAGCTTTGGACCAGCTTTCTCGTTTACACCAAGACCTGGTCGTTCAATAACCTGCTCTATCACTGCATGCAACTATTCGCAACAACACACGTTGCACGCATAGCCTTGATTTCCGGATTCGTCGTCGTTTATGTCGCGATCTTCTTCAGTGAAAAGAGCTGGCGCACAAAAGCCCTGCTCAGCTGGTTGGCCCTGATATGTTTCAGTCCCACTTTTTATCCTTGGTACTTACTTTGGCTGGTACCACTGGTGACACACACCAAGCACATCAATGGCTTGTACGCCTGTTCCTTTCTGTCTTACGCGGTCCTCCTCGGATTTCGCAAGCACGGAGTGTGGCAAGAATCATGGTGGTGGCTTGTGCCTGAGTGGATCGGTCTGGGGTTATTTGCGTTCATTGTCGTAAAAGAAGAGCTCCAATGACAAATATCGACGTCTTAATACCCGCTCGCAACGAAGAACAGGCGCTTCCCCTGGTGGTCGCGGCGCTTCCCGCGAAGTTTATTCGACAGATCTATGTCGTCGACAACGGATCCACCGACAAAACAGCCCAAATTGCCCATGACCTAGGCTGTAGAGTTGTATCCTGTCCGGTGGCCGGTTACGGTCGCGCCTGTCTTGCAGGTCTCGCTGAAATGGCCAGCAATCCTCCCGACATCGTGGTGTTTTTGGATGGCGATTTCTCCGATAACCCCCAGGAATTGACGCGCTTGATCGGCCCTATTGTCTCGGGTTCAGCGGATCTCGTTTTGGGATCGCGCGTCATGGGCCAGGCGGCCAAGGGCAGCCTCACGTTTGTTCAGAGGTTCGGCAACGCTCTAGCAACCCAAATGATGGCTTGGCTCTGGGGCCACCGCTACACAGACCTGGGTCCGTTCAGGGCTATCTCATGGCGGGCACTCCAACTTCTGGACATGGAAGATGTGAATTACGGCTGGACCATTGAGATGCAGATCAAGGCCTTGCAGCAAAAACTAGCCATCATCGAAATGGGCGTGAGCTATCGGCAGAGAATTGGCAAGTCCAAGATTTCTGGTACCATTTCCGGCAGTGTGAAGGCTGGTACCAAAATCATCTGGACCATCCTTAAATATAGATGGCGAAGGTAAGAAGTGGACGGTTTCAATCTATCCATGCTCTTTTTCCTGGGACTGATTGGCGTGGCCGTTTTGGCCGCCTTGATCTTTCGCGGGATTCGATCTGTGGGTTCCAAAGCGTTGACAAGGCGGTTTCAACAATTTCAAGACGATGGCAACCTGAACCATCTCATGTCCTGGCTCGCCGAAAACGAGTCGTCAAGAATGATTGAGCTTCTGGAATTCCTTGAAGCACACGAAGCCTATGAAGTGGCGAGCGATATTTGGTATCAGTGCCGGGAAAAAAACGGGAGATCGGTTCGGCTGACCATGCTCCGCATGCTCAGTCATCTGAACAATGACGAGCTGGCCGTACCCATTGCGCAACAACTGTTGAACGATTACCCAAATGACGACGCGGTACTCGATGCTTACTTCGGCGCTTTGCTCGATGCGGGTCATCATTCCGAAGTCAAACCAAGGCTTGAACATCGCATATCGCAAAAAGTAAAGGGGACCGCATTTCAGGGACACCTCGCCCACTTGCTGGCGCTCGAAGGAAAAAAAGATGAGGCGCGTGTCATTTGGCAAGCTGTTGAACTGCAGCAACGCAACCTCGCCATCAACACGCTTGCACCCGCCACCAAGAAACTCCTGCAGCAACAACACCATCGCACTCGGGAAAAAATGAGTCTCTTCGATATCCGCTGGAAATAACGTTAAACTTCGAGTGGCTCTGCGATCTCCACAATCGAATACATATTATCGGGGCTCACATAAACCACAAGGTCCTCAGCCCTGATCATGTGAAGCGAGAGGTCCCAAGCGGAGGCGCGGTGCATGGCCTCGACGCTGTCGGGCGGATCCACGATTGCATGATAGCCGGAACGACTGACACATACTTGGTCGAGCTGATCCGATCCCAAATGGCACAAAGCGCATTGACCTGACCAAATCAGGTGGCGTTTGTACGTGTAGTAACGGGCGTCATCAGGTACTTCACGGCGGGTGATACCCGACGCCTCAAACCCATCGAGCACGATGCCATCTTTATCTACAATCACAACCGTCTCTTTCAAGACATCCACGACAACCCGCATGGCACCTCCACGTGCTATCCTATCGCGCCTGAAGGAAGAAGCCTATGCCCACACATGCTGTATTGGTCCATTTGCCCATTGGGCTGTGGACGTTTGGTACATTGATTCTATGCATCGCTGTTATCGGGCCCCATTCCAGTTATCGTCAGCCCGCCTGGATCATCTTATTGATTGCAACAATCGCCGCAATCGCCAGCGCTTCAACCGGACAATCTGACCTTATGCGACTCAACCCATCGGGCCAGAGTCTCTTCGTGCAACATCAACGTTGGGGCAATGCCCTGCCGTGGCTTATGGGCACAACCCTGGTATTGAGAATCCACACACAACTCGCTCGAAAGAACGTTCCAGAAACCTGGTGGACCATTCCCTGTATTTTGATCACCGCATCGCTTTGGTGGACCGCCTATTTGGGTACTTGGGCCCTTTTCCAAGGCGCGTTGCGCCTCACTTGAAGTTCCTTGTAAATTCCCAACTTTTTGCCTTGCAGCCAATGGCTCGTTATGGTAGCGTATGGGTCTTGCTGTGCCGAATCTGAAAGGATGAGGCGCAGGCTCGTGGGGAAATTCCAGAGTGGCCAAATGGGGCAGACTGTAAATCTGCTGGCGTACGCCTTCGGTGGTTCGAATCCGCCTTTCCCCACCACTTAAAGCGGGAATAGCTCAGTTGGCTAGAGCATTAGCCTTCCAAGCTAAGGGTCGCGGGTTCGAATCCCGTTTCCCGCTCCAAGCTTATTCAGAGCCCTTTTAGCTCAGCGGTAGAGCGCGTCCTTGGTAAGGACGAGGTCGCCGGTTCAAGCCCGGCAAAGGGCTCCACTGAATTATCCGACAAATAACTGAGACAGGTGTTAGGAGCACGGCATCATGGGAAAAGAAAAATTTGATCGCAGTAAGCCGCACGTCAACATTGGCACGATTGGCCACGTTGACCACGGTAAAACAACGCTGACCGCAGCAATTACAAAAATTCTTTCTGAGAAGGGTCTGGCTAATTTCGCGGCCTACGATCAGATTGACAACGCGCCCGAAGAGCGTGAGCGTGGGATCACCATCAACACGGCCCACGTTGAGTACCAAACGCTGAACCGCCACTACGCACACGTAGACTGCCCGGGTCACGCTGACTATGTAAAGAACATGATCACTGGTGCCGCTCAGATGGACGGCGCGATTCTGGTTGTGTCGGCCGCCGATGGCCCCATGCCTCAGACGCGCGAACACATTCTGCTTGCCCGCCAGGTGCAGGTACCTTACATCGTTGTCTTTATGAATAAGACCGACCAGGTAGACGACCCCGAATTGCTTGAACTCGTTGAAATGGAAGTTCGTGACCTGCTTTCAAGCTACGAATTCCCAGGCGACGACATCCCCATCGTCATGGGTTCTGCATTGAAGGCCTTGGAAGGCGATGCCGACCAAGTCGCTAAGATCGAAGATCTGATGACTGCCGTTGACGAGTACATCCCCACTCCGGAACGCGCGCTCGACAAGCCCTTCCTGATGCCGATCGAAGATATCTTCTCGATCTCAGGTCGCGGTACTGTTGTCACCGGCCGTATCGAGCAAGGTGTTGTTACCGTTGGCGAGGAAATCGAAATCGTTGGCATCCGCGACACGCAAAAGAAAGTGGTTACGGGCGTTGAAATGTTCCGCAAACTGCTTGACCGCGGTGAAGCAGGCGACAACGTGGGTCTGTTGCTGCGCGGTACTGACAAGAAAGACGTCGAGCGCGGTCAAGTCTGCGCTAAAGCCGGTTCCATCAAGCCGTTCACTGAGTTCAAGGGCGAAGTGTACATCTTGAGCAAGGATGAAGGCGGCCGACATACACCGTTCTTCAACGGCTATCGTCCTCAATTCTATTTCCGCACCACGGACGTTACCGGTGTAGCCACTCTGCCCGAAGGTACTGAGATGGTTATGCCTGGCGACAACCTGGAGATGAGTGTCAAGCTGATCACCCCCATCGCCATGGATAAGGGCCTGCGATTCGCGATTCGCGAAGGCGGCAAAACTATCGGCGCTGGTACCGTAACCGACATCATCGCATAATTTCATAGCACACATCCCCTCGTTGGCGGTCACTCGCCAACGGGGGCTTTCACGTCTAAAGGGGCATAGCTCAGTTGGTAGAGCGACGGTCTCCAAAACCGTAGGCCGCGGGTTCGAGTCCTGCTGCCCCTGCCATCCAGATTTTTCGGAGACACACCGTGGCAAACGCAAAAGAATTCATGATCGAATGCACCAAGGAACTGAAGAAGGTTCACTGGCCCGAAAAGCCAACCGTGATGCAGACCAGTCTCATAGTTGCCGTGTGTACGGGCATCTTCGCAGCCTATCTTTATCTGGTAGACCTGGGCCTCGCCCAAGTGTTCAAAGCACTGATCTACTGAGCGAAGCAAGAAAGTAAGGGAGCGACGACCCATGTCCGAAACACCAATGCGGTGGTACATCGTTCATACGTATTCAGGTTACGAAGACAAAGTCAAAGAAAGCCTGGAACAGCGCTTTGAGGCACTCGACAAGATGAACCTCTTAGGTCAGGTATTGATACCCACCGAAAGCGTGATGGAAATGAAGAACGGGAAGAAGGTGGTGACCACCAAGAAACTCTTCCCCGGTTACATCTATATACAGATGGAACTCACTGACGATGGCTGGCACGTGGTCAAAAACACACCGCGCGTCACTGGATTCATTGGCGGTCGTAACCCGGCACCACTATCGGATGAAGAAATAGAGTCCATCCTGAATCAGGTTCAGATGGCCCAAGAGAAACCCAAGCCAAAGTACTCCTTTGAGCAGGGAGAAAAGATCAAAATCATCGACGGACCATTTTCGAATTTCATTGGTTCTGTCGATGAGGTAAATGCAGATAAGGGAACGCTGAAGGTCATGGTGACGATCTTCGGGCGATCAACGCCCGTCGAACTCAGCTTCCACGAAGTCGAAAAGATTTGAGGTTAAGCCATGGCAAAGAAAATCACAGGTTACATCAAACTCCAACTTCCTAGCTCGCAGGCCACGCCAGCCCCACCAGTGGGCCCGGCACTCGGCCAGCATGGCGTGAACATCATGGAGTTCGTCAAAGCGTTCAATGCTCGTACCGCCCAAAACCCCGGCCTTATCGTGCCCGTGGTGATCACGGTGTACGCCGACCGCTCATTTACATTTGATATCAAAACACCACCAGCCGGCGTTTTGATCAAGAAGGCGCTGGGTCTCGCCAGCGGTTCAGCTGAGCCCAACAAGAAAAAAGTGGGCAAGCTCACTCAAGCACAAATCACTGACATAGCTCAGACAAAAATGCCCGATTTGAACACGACCGACATCGAAGCCGCAAAGCGCATGATCGCAGGATCAGCGCGTTCCATGGGTGTCGAGGTTGAGCGCGCTTAATTGGGAATCTGTTGCGGTGGTCACCACTCCTACAGCAACAGTATCACCGAGTGGGAGAGTCTAAGAAGGAGGTTGTATGCCCCGTAGAAGCAAAAGGTATCAGAATTCTGCCTCCAAACTTGGTGCTCGTCCTTATGATCTCACCGAAGGGATCGATCTGTTAAAGAATATGGACTCAGCCAAGTTTGATGAGACTGTAGAATTGGCCATGAGGCTAGGCGTTGACCCACGTCGCGCCGACCAAATGGTCCGCGGTACCGTGCAGCTGCCTCACGGAACAGGTAAAACCAAGCGCGTCTTGGTGATTGCCGACGGAGAGCGGCTGAATGAGGCGAAGGAAGCGGGTGCCGACATCGTTGCCGGAGAGGAAATCGTCGACCAGATTCTGGGCGGGTTCCTTGACTTCGATGCTGTCGTCGCGACGCCTCCAACCATGCGTTTCGTCGGGAAACTTGGCAAGGTGTTGGGTCCACGAGGATTAATGCCGAACCCTAAAACGGGTACGGTGACCATGGATGTCGCAAACGCTGTCCAGGAGATCAAGGCCGGTAAAGTGGCCTATAAGGTCGACAAGACAGGCATCGTTCACGCACCCATCGGCAAAAAATCATTCAGCAGCCAACAACTAGTCGAGAACGCGAACGCCCTGATCGCCAGCGTTACCCGGGCCAAGCCCAGCGGTGCCAAAGGCAAATACATCAAGAGTATCCACCTCAGTTCAACCATGAGTCCTGGCGTCGAAATCGATGCCATGGCAACTGCGGTTGTAGCGTAAGGAGCACCCTATGGATAAGCAAACCAAACGCGACATCGTCGATCAACTCAAGGCTGAACTCCAGGGAGTCGATTCGATCTTCCTGTGTAATTTCAAGGGCATGACGGTCGAAAAAGACACGAACTTGCGCCGCGACATCCGCGCGCATGGTTCCACCTATCGCGTCGTCAAGAATACGCTGTTGAAACTGGCATTTGCCGATTCGGAATTTGCACAGCTCAACGATCAACTCGTCGGCAACACGGCCATGGCATATCACGAAGAGGATATCGTCGGCCTTGCCAAACTGATTGCCAAAGCGGCGAAGGACAACGAAAAGTTTGAATTCAAAGCTGGCATCGTTCAGGGTCAAGTCATTGATCTAAAGCAATTGGAAACCCTCGCTAACCTGCCCTCCAAAGAGCAGTTGGTTTCCAAGCTGATGTATCTGATGAACTACCCGATCCAAGGTCTTGCCACCGCTTTGAACGGAATCGTTCGAAACTTCGTGGTTGTGCTCGACCAGGTAAAACAACAAAAAGAACAATAAACTGAAGGGTTTGAGAAGGAGTTGGAACCATGGCTACGTTGACCAAAACCGAACTCATTGAACAGATCAAGGGCATGACCGTCCTTGAACTCGCTGAATTGGTGAAGGCACTTGAAGAAGAATTTGGTGTATCTGCTGCAGCTGCGACTGTAGCTGCACCCGCAGCAGCTGCTGGTGGCGATACTGCCGCAGCTGAAGAGCAAACCGAATTCGACGTGATCCTGGAAGGCGCAGGCGAAAAGAAGATCGAAGTGATCAAAGTCGTTCGCGCCATCACGGGTCTTGGCTTGAAAGAAGCGAAAGCTTTGGTAGACGGTGCACCGGGTGCGGTGAAAGAACAAGTCTCCAAAGAAGAAGCTGCCGACATCAAGGCGAAACTGGAAGAAGCTGGCGCAACCGTAAACCTGAAATAAGGAAACGGTTCACGTCACAAACAAGAAAGTCCGGGAACTTCGGTTCCCGGACAATCACTGCAGAACTTTCTTTCAGCAACGGTATCAAAGATTAACAAAGACGCATCAAATCAGGAAATTCAATGCCAGCCGGTCGCACATTGTGCGTATCGGTCTTTTTGCGTCTAGGCACAGCCCTGTTATGACAGGGTTCAGTATGACATCAGGAGCATGAGGCCATGGGAAGCAACGAAAACGTGTACCGCAAACGCCACGATTTTTCAAAGATACAGACATCGATTCCCGTCCCTAATCTAATCAACATCCAAATGTCCTCCTACGAGGGGTTCCTACAAATGAATCGCCTCACCAACGAACGCGAGGACACCGGACTCAAAGCAGTTTTCGAGTCACTTTTCCCCATTTCTGACTTCAAAGAAACCTGCTCGTTGGAGTTTGTGGATTACACCATCGGGACCTGGGAATGCAAATGCGGACGTTTACAGGGAATTCACCACAACCGAACGTCTTGCACCAATTGCGCCCATATGATTACGTCCGATCAGGACTCTGGCCAGCACCTCGTATGCCCAAAATGCGGCACCGGAAACGAAAACCAAAGAGCATTATGCGATGTTTGTGGTACCTCGGTTCGCCTCAAAGTCAAGTACTCCGTGGACGAGTGTCGCGAGCGCGGTCTCACGTTTGACGCACCCTTGAAAGTCACCGTCCGACTGGTCGTATGGGATAAAGACGAAGAGAATCCGGATGCGACGCCCTTTCCACGCGACATCAAGGAACAAGAAGTCTATTTCGGTGACTTGCCTTTGATGACCGACCAGGGAACTTTCATTATCAATGGCACCGAACGCGTGATCGTGTCACAAATGCATCGTTCACCAGGCGTCTTCTATTCGGCCGGCGATGACAAGACCCTCTACAACGCTCAGATCATTCCATACCGCGGTAGCTGGGTCGAATTTGAAGTGGACAGCAAGAACATGCTGTATGTGCGCATCGACCGCAAACGCAAATTTCTGGGCACCACGTTCATTCGAGCGCTTGGATGCATCGATTCTGAGATCAACACCAGTGAATCCATTCTCAGAAAATTCATGACCCCCTACGAAGCCAAAGCCAAAGACGGCATGTTGATGATTGGCCATTACCCTGCAGCCATTGGTTCCAAGGTGGCAGCCAATATTGAAGACGAAAACGGTGAGATCATCGCCTCTGAAGGCAAGAAGATCACACGCAGTCTGCAACGCACGCTCAAGAAAGCCGGCCACGACTGGGTACCCATTCAGTGGGATACCGCTCCCCAGGTGGTGTTGATCCGCGACGTGATTAACCATGAAACCGGTGAAATCATTGCCGAAGCCAACACGCCACTCACCGAGGATCTGGTCATGCGCTGCCTGGAAGAAGGCATGGACGAGTTCCAAGTGTTCTTCACCGAGTACGATAACTGCGGTGCGTTCATTCATGAGTCACTGGCCAAGGATACGGTCAAAACCCCTGAAGAAGCATTGGTTGAAATCTACCGCAAAATGCGTCCCGGCGATCCACCCACGGTGGAAAGCTCGCGCAAACTGTTTTTACAAATGTTTTTCGACCCCCAACGCTATGATTTCTCAAGGGTTGGACGCCTAAAGTTCAACACCAAGTTGGACCTCACTTCAGACTTGGAACAGCGCATTCTGACCCCAGAAGATTTCTACGCAACCATTGGTTACCTGTTGAAGTTGCCAAGAAACGTCGGACAAGTGGATGACATCGATCACCTGGGCAATCGCCGCGTGCGCTCCGTAGGAGAACTCCTTGAGAACCAGTTGCGAGTAGGATTGGTGCGCATGCAACGGGCCATCAAAGAAAAGATGAGCCTCTACCATGACCTGAACACCATCATGCCCCACGAACTGATCAACGCGAAGCCTGTGATGGCCTCCGTAAAAGAGTTCTTCGGCTCCAGTCAGCTGTCTCAGTTCATGGACCAGACCAACCCGCTCTCGGAAATCACTCACAAACGCCGCTTGTCGGCGCTGGGTCCTGGCGGTCTCAGCCGAGAGCGTGCAGGATTCGAAGTTCGCGACGTTCACACCTCACACTACGGCCGAATCTGCCCCATTGAGACTCCTGAAGGTCCCAATATCGGCTTGATCTCGTCGTTGAGCTGCTTTGCCAAAATCAACGAGTACGGTTTCATTGAGTCTCCCTACTACCGGGTTATTGATGGCCAAGTGATCCGCGAAGTACGTATCTTAAGTCCCGGTGATTCAAGCTACGAGATCGATCAAATCGTTTCCTTGAAAGAAGTCACCGACACCAACGAAAAACTGGCCTCCAAGAAAAAGAAAACGGCCCGTTTTGAGCACTATGCACATTACTTGAGTGCTTGGGAAGAAGACCGTTATGTGATTGCACAGGCCAACGCACCCTTGAATGATGATCATATGCTCATTCAAGAGCAGGTCAACTCTCGCTGTGGCGGCCAGTTCAAGCTGTTTCCACGAGAGTCCATTAACTATATCGACGTGTCTCCCAAACAGGTGGTATCGGTTGCTGCCTCGTTGATTCCATTCTTGGAAAACGACGATGCCAACCGCGCACTGATGGGATCCAACATGCAACGCCAAGCTGTGCCCCTGTTCAAGACAGAGGCACCTTTGGTCGGTACGGGTATGGAGTACATTGCCGCTCGCGACTCTGGTGCCACCGTGATTTGCCGAAATAACGGTTGGGTAGAGTCCGTCGACGCGGAACGCGTGGTGATCCGTATCGAAGGGGAATCTACTGCAGCGGCCAAAGCCCGTGATTTTGGCGTGGACGTTTACTACCTATCCAAATTCCGCCGTTCCAACCAGAACACCTGTTTCAATCAGAAACCGCTGGTCAAACGTGGTGATTTTGTCGCCAAAGGTCAAGTCTTGGCCGATGGTGCGTGCACCGATAAGGGCGAACTGGCACTGGGCAAAAATATCCTTGTCGCCTTCATGCCGTGGCGCGGTTACAACTTTGAGGACGCCATCCTGATCTCCGAAAAGGTCGTCAAGGAAGACGTTTATACCTCGATCCACATCGAGGAGTTCGAGATCGAGTCACGCGATACGAAGCTGGGCCCCGAAGATATCACCCGTGACATTCCCAACATGAGTGAAGAATTCCTCAAGGACCTCGATGATGCCGGTATTATCCGCATCGGCGCATCGATCAAGCCGGGCAGCATCCTGGTGGGTAAAGTAACGCCTAAGGGCGAAACGCAACTCACGCCTGAAGAAAAGCTGCTGCGCGCTATTTTCGGTGAAAAAGCTGGCGACGTTCGAGATGCGTCTCTTTACTGCCCGCCGGGCATTGAAGGTACCGTCGTGGATGTCAAGATCTTCTCACGCAAAGGTGTGGACAAAGACACGCGCTCCATTCAAATCGAAGAAGAGCAAACCATCAAATTGAAACGCGATTTGGACGACCAAATCAACATCATCCGCAATCAGGGTCTGAAGCAGATTCTTGGTCAATTAGACGGCACGGAAGCGTTGGATGACGTTTTTGATCCGTCAAACGGTCAGGTCATCTGCAAGGCTGGTGCAAAACTTGACGCCGACAAAATCAACCATCTTGAATATGCGGATGCCAAGCGTATTGAAGTGGCCGATCCACGCGTACAGTTGGAGATCGCCAACATCTCTTCTCGCATCAATCAACAGGAAGAGGTCGCCAAACAGGGCTACGACGAAGACGTTGAAAAGCTCAAGCGCGGCGACGAACTGCCCCCGGGTGTCATCAAGCTGGTGAAAGTCTATGTGGCCGTGAAACGCAAACTGCAGGTTGGTGACAAGATGGCTGGCCGACATGGCAACAAGGGCGTCGTTTCGCTGATCGTACCTGAAGAAGACATGCCCTACCTGCCCGATGGCCAACCCGTGGACATCGTGCTCAACCCCCTCGGCGTGCCTTCTCGTATGAACGTGGGTCAGATCCTCGAAACTCACCTTGGTATGGCGGCGCGCAAACTCAACACCTTCTTCGCCACCCCGGTCTTCGACGGGGCCCGTGAAGCGGACATCAAGGCCTGGCTGGAACAAGCCAATCAGGATCCATCCGGAAAAACACCGTTGTTCGACGGCAAGACCGGCGACCAATTCGAGCAGCCCGTGACCGTGGGCATCATCTACATGCTCAAATTGCACCACTTGGTGGACAACAAGATTCACGCGCGTTCCATTGGCCCCTACTCCCTCATCACGCAGCAACCGTTGGGCGGTAAGGCTCAGTTTGGCGGTCAGCGTTTTGGTGAGATGGAGGTTTGGGCCCTCGAAGCTTATGGTGCCGCACATATCCTCCAAGAATTGCTCACGGTTAAGTCTGACGACGTTCAGGGTAGGACCCGCATCTACGAAGCCATCGTCAAAGGCGAGCCCGTGCCGGAACCCGGAATTCCTGAATCGTTTAACGTTTTGGTGAAGGAGCTGCAAAGCCTTGGCCTGGACGTAGATTTGTTCAAACGCACCGAGCTTGAAGAAGCTCAAGCACAACAACAGGCCGTGATCGGTCAATAACGCCAAGAGCACAAAGAGAGGAAGTACCGCAGATGCAACGCCAAACTGGACTCTTCAACAGACAGCCGGCGATCAACGATTTCGAAGCCATTCGAATTCGACTCGCCTCCCCTGAGAAAATCCGCTCTTGGTCATTTGGTGAGGTCACCAAACCTGAGACGATCAACTACCGTACGTTCAAACCCGAAAAGGACGGCCTGTTTTGCGCTCGAATATTTGGGCCCGTAACAGACTGGGAATGCTTGTGCGGCAAATACAAGCGCATGAAATACCGCAACATCATCTGCGACAAGTGCGGTGTGGAAGTCACACTCTCCAAGGTACGCCGCGACCGCATGGGTCACATCGAATTGGCGGCCCCTGTCTCGCACGTTTGGTTCTTCAAGGGTTTGCCCAGTCGAATCGGCTACTTGCTGGATGTATCGCTGAAGGATTTGGAGCGCGTACTCTACTTTGAGGCATATGTCGTGACGGACCCGGGCGGGGTCGCAACCCTGCAGGAAAAGGAACTCCTGACCGAAGAACGCTATCGTGAACTTCGCGAAGAGTTTGGGCCTGTATTCACGGCAAAAATGGGTGCCGAAGCGATCAAGGAACTGCTCAAGAACCTGGATCTCGACGAGATGGCCACGGATCTGCGTTACCAGATGCGGCATGAGACTTCAGCTCAGAAACGCACCAAGATCGCGAAACGACTCAAAGTTGTAGAAGCCTTCATCAAGTCAGAAAACAAGCCCGAGTGGATGATTCTGGACGTGATCCCGGTGATTCCGCCAGAACTGCGTCCGCTTGTTCCACTGGATGGCGGTCGTTTTGCCACATCTGACTTGAATGATCTGTACCGCCGTGTCATCAACCGCAACAATCGCTTGAAGAAACTTTTGGAGCTCCGTGCGCCTGACGTCATTATCCGCAATGAAAAACGCATGCTTCAAGAAGCAGTTGATGCATTGTTTGATAACGGTCGTCGCGGTCGTGTCTTGAAAGGCGGCAACAATCGTCCACTTAAGTCACTTTCCGACACTTTGAAAGGCAAACAGGGTCGTTTCCGTCAAAACCTCTTGGGCAAACGCGTCGACTACTCTGGTCGTACGGTTATCGTTGTTGGACCCGAATTGCGGCTTGACGAATGTGGACTGCCCAAAGACATGGCTCTGGAACTGTTTAAGCCGTTCATCTACAACCTACTTGAGAAATACGCCATAGCCTCTACGGTAAAGACCGCCAAGGAGATGGTTGAAGCACGCGTGCCCGTGGTCTGGGACATTTTGGAAGAAGTCATCCAGTCACACCCGGTGTTGTTGAACCGCGCACCCACACTTCACCGTTTGGGTATTCAAGCCTTCTACCCCAAACTGGTGGAAGGTAAGGCCATTCGCCTGCACCCTCTGGTGTGCACAGCGTTTAACGCAGACTTCGACGGCGACCAAATGGCGGTCCACGTGCCGCTGAGCCCCACATCCGTGATTGAGGCCGAGACCTTGATGTTGTCGTCGCGCAACATCCTGTCTCCTGCGCACGGGAACCCGGTCACAGTACCCTCTCAGGATATCGTTTTGGGTACCTACTACCTCACCTTGTCCAAACCGGGCCAAATCGGTGAGGGCATGGTCTTCGCAAGTATGTATGATGTGCTGGCAGCCAAAGAACGAGGCTTGGTAGACACACATACGCGCATCAAGCTCCGTTATTCTGGACCGCTGATCGACGTAGACAAGTCCTTCGATCGTCACGCCATTGCGCGTGGCACTGCACAAGAACAAGCTTCCGGGCTCATCGACACCACGGTGGGCCGTGTCATCTTCAACAATGCGTTTCCAGCAGAACTACCTTATGTCAACGGACTCCTCAAGAAGAAGAGTCTCACGAACTTGGTTTACTATTGGAATAGCGAATACGGACGCGAAGAGACCGTTCGCTATCTGGATATCCTCAAGGACACCGGATTCTTGTGGGCAACACGAGCAGGTATTTCGTTTGGCATTGACGACATGGTGATCCCGCCCAACAAGAACGACTTGTTAGGTGTTGCGCGGAACAAGGTTATCGATGTGGAAAACCAGTACAAGGATGGCTTGTTAACCAACGCAGAACGCTATAACAAGGTCGTTCAGCTGTGGTCGGACGTAACCGAAGAAATCGCTCATGAAATGTTCGAGTATATGGAAGACGCGAACTCACAGATTGACACGGTCAATCCCATCTTTGTGATGGCGGATTCCGGTGCAAGGGGTTCCAAACAGCAAATTCGTCAGTTGGCAGGTATGCGCGGCTTGATGGCAAAACCATCAGGCGAGATCATCGAATCACCAATTACGGCGAACTTCAAAGAAGGTCTCACCGTGCTGCAGTACTTCATCTCGACTCACGGCGCTCGCAAGGGTCTGGCTGATACCGCGTTGAAAACTGCGGACTCTGGTTACCTGACTCGCCGTCTGGTGGATGTAGCTCAAGACGTGATCATCACTGAAGAAGATTGCGGCACCTTGGATGGCATCACCGCCCACGCGATCATCGAACAGGGTGAGGTCATCGAGAATCTGTCCGAACGCATCACGGGTCGTGTGGCGCTGGAGGATATCTATCATCCCCACCATGAAGATCAGCATATCTTGGCAGCCAACGACCTGATTACTTTCCGCATTGCCCAACAAATTGAAGATGCGGGCATTCAGGAAGTGAAGATCCGATCGGTGCTCACTTGCGAATCGGAACACGGCGTTTGCCAACTGTGCTACGGCAAGAACCTAGCCACCGCCGCTCGGGTTGAAATTGGTGAAGCTGTCGGCGTCATCGCTGCACAGTCCATCGGTGAACCCGGTACCCAGTTGACCATGCGTACCTTCCACATCGGTGGAACGGCGTCAGCTGTTGATGAACAGTCCACCCACGTCACACGACGCGGTGGTACCGTCCACTTCCAGAAGATGCAAACGGTGACCAATCCCGAAGGCGACGAGATCTGCTTGTCCCGTAACGGCACCATCATCGTGATTGACGATGAAGGACGAGAAGAGCACTACACCACCGTGGCCGGTGCCAAACTCAAGGTGCACGAGGGTCAATCCGTCGGTGCCAACACCACCCTGGTTGAGTGGGACCCGTACTCGTTCGTAATCGTGACTGAATCAGCGGGTACCATTGAGCTGAAGGACATCATCCCCGGAGTCACCATGGTGGAGGAGGTCGACGAAGCGACTTCACTCTCGCGCATGAAGATCATTCCTTGCGCGGACGAGAAGATCCACCCTTCCATCCTGATCAAGGACGATGAAGGTAAGACGATTAGCAAGTATCAATTACCCAACGACTCATTGATCATCGTGGAAAGTGGGACTCAAGTTAGTGCCGGTGAAACCCTGGCCAAGATCCCCAAGGACACCACACGTCAGATGGACATCACCGGTGGTCTCCCCCGTATTGTGGAACTGTTCGAAGGACGTAAACCTAAGGAACCCGCGATTATCTCTGAGATTGACGGCGTCGTTGCCTACGGCAATATCGTCCGCGGCATGCAGAAGATTTACGTGGAAAACGAGTACGGCGTGAAGCGCGAGTATTCGGTACCCAAAGGTAAATATATCCACTACAAAGAGGGTGAAGTCATCAAAGCCGGTGAACAGCTCATTGACGGCGCTCGTAGCCCTCACGATATCCTCGCTGTACTCGGTGAAAAGGAACTGCAGAAGTTCCTGCTCGACGAGATTCAAGAGGTTTACCGCTTACAGGGCGTTAACATCAACGACAAGCATATCGAGATCATCATCCGCCAGATGATGCGTTGGATGGAAGTCGACGAAGTGGGTGACACCATCTTCACGGTCGGAGAACGCGTCGACAAGTTCCGCTTCCAAGGCGAGAACGAACGCGTGATTGCCAACGGCGGTCAACCCGCAAAAGGCCGTCCCTTGTTGGTGGGTATCACCAAGGCATCTCTTTCCACAGACTCGTTCATATCGGCTGCGTCTTTCCAAGAGACCACGCGAGTGCTCACCGAAGCCGCCATCGAAGGCAAAATCGATACGTTGCGCGGCCTGAAGGAAAACGTGATCATGGGTAAACTGATTCCCGCAGGAACAGGTATGACCCTCTATCGCGATGTGGAAATCGAAGACGATGACACGCTGATTCCAGCCGAAGACGAAGGCGCAGATGAGTTTTCACTCGATAACATCATCAAAGCCAGTCAACAGCGCATCACCAACCAAGAGGACGATGAATAGTCCTCGTTAGACAACTTTGTGGTCATGAACGTAATAGGGAGTGTTACCGCACTCCCTATTCGCTTTTCAGGAGGCAGTTTGAAAAACCGCGCATTCTCGTTGATGGAAGTGTTGATTGTCCTGGTTATCTTGGGGCTGTTGATTTCTCTCGTAGCTCCGCGCGCCTTGGAACGGCTTCACAAAGCCAAGTACCAAACATCCATCATCAACCTCAAAGCCATTGCCAACGCCATGGAACAGTACCAAACAGAGCATGGCAAATACCCGGTTTTTAACAGTTGGACCGAAGTCTCGGCACCACAGAGTCCATTGCGCGAATATGTCACGGAAATTCCAACAGGCGACAATTGGGGACGACCTTTTCACGCCAAGTCATCAGAAACCGACTATTTGTTTTCAGGCGAGGCGATCCCCAAACCCAAGATGGCTCTTGAGTATCCGGCTTACAGCTTTGTCCCGGGCCCCACTCAGTTGAAAGGCACCAATCCACAAAGGCCACCGCAACAAGAATAGTGGGTCACCCTGAAGCGTCGCTCCCGGACAAGACAATCTCAAACTGAATCAAGTACCAGGCCATGTAGGTGATCGCCAAAGCACCGATCAGTAGAAACACAAGCATGTTCATCATCAAAGACCCCGGTTCAATGGGAGCCAACGTGAAGATTGCTTGAGGAAGCGAATCAAACGAACTGGCCAACATTCGATACTTGATACTCAACGCGTTTACCTTATCGAAGGGAATCAGCGCAAAGACGTTGTCAAAGATCAACCAGACAACCGAACCTAGAATTGCGAATCGCCGCCAGGTTGTGCCCAAACACGACACCACGCCCATACACGCCAGGAGACCACCACTGAGGAACAAGCAGGCTCCAATCAACACAGGGATCTTGGCAAACAGGTCACCAAACTGGAAGATCATGCCTTCCAAGTAGACAAATATCGTACAGACAATGACGACGCCCGCCGCCACGATGTAGTGACCAAGAAATCTTCCTGCGGCCACGACAGCCGGGTGAATCGGTCTCGTCAAGGTGTAGGTGATATTACGTGTTTCGACCTCGTCATTGATCACACCCAAACCCAGGAATATGGCCACCAACGGCACAAACAAAGAAGCGTAGTACGAGCTGAGAAACTGCAGGAACAAGCCATAGGGCGTCATATTGATATGGAGCCCAACAACCCAGAGAAAAACCTGAATACTTGGCAGCAGACCAACGATCGTAAGGACAATCGTCGATTTTCGGCGCAGCATACGTTGTGCCGTGATGATGGAAAGAGTCCAAAGCATTTTAAGGTGAGTCAATTCAGATTCCTTCACAGGTGCCCCTTTTAATGAACCAAGTACTTAAAGACAGCTTCCATGTCTTCGTCTTCAGCATGAAGTCTTTCGATCTCAATGTCCTGTTGTTTGAGAATGCGCGGTAGGTCTTCAAAAAACTGGTTTTGACGACGGGTGAACACTGTCAATCGGTCCTTTTGATCGTCACTCAGTTCGATCCGAACCACATGCTCGCAATCCAACAGCGCCTTGCTGAGTTGCCGAGGATCGCTTACGGTCATTTCCAGTTGGAGCGGGTGGTCATGAAGGAGCTCGCGGATTTCATACACGTTCCCCCGCGCCCGTAACTGCCCCTGATTGATCACCACCATCTCTTTGGTCAACATCTCAACTTCATGCAGGATGTGCGATGAAACCACGATCGACACACCCTGACTCCCCAGATCACGAATGATGTCTGCTACCAGCGAGCGACTGCTGGCATCCAGTCCAGACATGGGCTCGTCAAGGAATAAGACCTTGGGGTTGTGTGCGAAACTCTGGGCAATTCGCAATTTCTGCCTCATGCCTTTTGAGTATCCGCCCACGCGCTTATTCTGTGCACCTACTAGGTCGAACATCGACAAAAGCTCATCGCAGCGTCTCTGAGCATCCCTTGTTTCCCAGCCATGTAGCCGCAACATGCATGTGAGGAACTGACGGCCATTGAATTCATCCCAAAGAGCATCTTGCTCCGGGCAAAGGCCAATGGATGAATACAATCGATGGTCACCGATGTATTCACGACCCAATACACTCACAGAACCAAGGCTCGGTCGTAATTGCCCCGCCATCAACTTGAGTAACGTCGACTTGCCTGCCCCATTGGGACCCAACAAGCCAAGAATACCGGGCCCCACTTCCAGGGACACGTCGTTGAGCGCGGATACCTCGCCGTACCATTTGGAGACGTTTTGCACATCAATCATGGTCATTTCACCACCTCTACCGGTCTTGTATTTCGGACCATGATCCATACAAAAATCAGACAAACTACGGTCAAGTCCACCAGCTGCCAAGCAAGCAGGCTCGACGAGAAGCTCTCCCAGGTATAAAGGGAGTCAATGATGTTCAGAATGCCCTTAGACCAGGAGAGCCCGGCAATCACGTCTCGGCTGCCGAAGATGAGTCGAAGGAAAAAGGCCCCCACCGACGAAAACAACATGAAGCCCAGGAACGAAATAGACGCCATATAGGGTTTCGAAAAGCAGGACGAGAAAAACAGGATAAAGGTACCGAGAGAAGCGGTGAGCACCAGCCACACTAAGCCGGCCGAGATGGGAATGGTCCAAGCATCCCGCATGAATGCCGTAAAGTCTGAGGAAAACAACACACCCAACACAAGCATGAGGGCTGAAGGTACCAGTGTGACCAGGGCAACAATGCCAGACACGGCCAAATACTTGCCAAGCAGATAGTCTCGCGTGACCACTGCCTTGGAAAAATAGACTTGCATGGCATTGGCGGCCTTGTCCTTGGCGATGAGTTGGGCGCCATAGAACATGAGTGCCAAAACCGTGAATCCCAACGCGGGTCTGGCGACCAAATTCGCATGTACTGTTGCCTCACTGAATTGGGCCAAATACTCGCCCAACTGCTCACCGATCATGCGCATGAAATCCATCTTCGCCAGGCTGGCTGCCTGATGTTTGACAAACACCGCAAAGATAATGAACGCATAATATATCACCAGGTAAATGATGAAGATAAATCGACCCAAGCACCCTGAACTGGAAACCACATTACGCAATCCAGCTTCGCCAATCAACGCCCACGAGGGAGCGGAAGGGACGCGATCGCCTTCCCACTTTTCATAACCGGTATCAAAAATCTGGCTTCGATTTTCAGACTGCATGGGCCAATTCCTTTTCTAGGTCCACATACTTGCGATAGACTTCCTCAACCGTGAAATTGCGCGGCACCAACTGTCGAATCTGGATGCCTTCAGTGATCAGTATTTCAAAAAGATCCCTGGGCTTCACCGGTTGCCGAAGCAAGACTTCAAAAGACGGCTCGCGACTATGGCGGTTCTGTACTTCAATCCCTTTGCTTTTTAACGTATTAACCGCTCGTTCCACATCGGGACTGACTCGGAGCAAATACCGATCGGCTTCACCGGCACACAGGTCACGGATATATCCTTCGGTTTTCACCTGACCGTCTTTGAGGATGACCAGGTATTCGGTACAACGCTCCACATCGCGCATCAGGTGGGACGAAAGCACAATACAACGGTTTTCAATCTCAGCGATCTCACGAATCAGATCCAACATTTCTTCCCGTCCATCGGGGTCGAGCCCGTTGGTGGGTTCGTCCAAAAACAACAGATAGGGATCGTGAACAATGGCCTGGGCCAATTTGAGCCGTTGCTTCATGCCCGTGGAATAGGTGTCCAGTTTGCGGTACCGCGCTTCGTCAAGACCTACCAGGTACAGCACGCGATGCGCCCGCTTGAAGGCGTCCCTGCGGCTCATGCCATTGAGTTGCGCGCAATAGCTCACATACTGGATGGCATTGAAGCCTGGTATCAGACACTCGCTTTCAGGCATGTAGCCCACATATTGTCGTATGCGTTTATCGCGGCTAGACAAGTCAAAATGCATGAACCTTCCCCGACCTGAGTCTGGTTTGATGAGGCCCAGAATCGCTTTGATCAAAGTGCTCTTACCTGCACCGTTAGGGCCCAACAGGCCAATTGAAGTAACAGGCAGTTTCAAACTGATACTATTCAACGCGCGAAACGACCCGTAGTTAACCGTGTAGTTCTCGATTTCAAGAATCAATTGTTCTCTCTCCTAGCATTGCCATTGAAGGACTGATACGTTTGAAGTAGGGTTTTCGTTGAGTAAGACTTACCATTTTCTTGGCAGGGAACCAAGTGCAACGATCGAAGAAACGCCGAATTGACCAATTACTATGCGAATTAGGGCTCGCTGAGAATGCGGACGCTGCCCAACGTATGGTTATGGCGGGTACCGTCGTGGCCGGGACACATCGAGTTGACAAGCCAGGCACACTGATTGATCCAGCAACTCCCATTCGGCTGAAAGAGCAAAAGCAATTTGTCAGTCGTGCCGGCGACAAGTTGCGGGCTGCACTGGACGCTTTCCCAATCGACGTCAGCGGTCGGGTTGCGTTGGATATCGGCGCGTCTACAGGAGGATTTTCGGACTGTCTGCTGCAAGCAGGTGTTGCTCGCGTGTATGCGCTCGATGTGGGCAAGGGTTTGTTAGACATACGTCTGCGCCGAGATCCAAGAGTGGTGACACTGGAGGGCGTCCATGCACGGAACCTCAGCAAGGACCTCGTGCCCGATGCCATTGACCTAGCCACAGCGGACGTGTCGTTCACAAGTCTCAGGCATGTGCTCCCACCGGTGTTTAAGCTTATGAAAAATAGGGGCGATCTAATCCTACTCTTTAAACCCCAATTCGAAGCACCCAAAAACAAAGTGGATACAGGCGGCGTGGTTTCCGATCATCAGTTAAGACAAGACCTACTAGCCTCGTTTGCTACTTGGCTCAAACGCCAGGGACTCTCCATACGCCAACACATTGACTCCCCTGTCTTGGGAAGGAAAAGTGGCAATGTGGAGATGCTGCTGTGGGTGCGTTTCGACTAGCTTTCTTTTTTGCCTTTTTGGGTGAACTTTGCACCGGTTTTGAACGAGTAGTCTGGGTAGTTAGACACCAGTTTCTTGTTGAAACTGATAATACTCATGCCCTTAAGTTCGTAGGTCGTCCCATCGCATTGACCTTGGAACGGGCGTCCGAATGCATCTTGTGCAGGTATTTTCTCGACATACCCTTCAGTCACAAGAGGACTGTCAGGAACAGCCAACTGAGACCAGTTTTCAAAAACAGGAAAACGGCCCGTTTCGAGGTAGTGTTTTTCCATCGCATCCGATACTGACTTCAACTGCATCACCGATTTCTCGTATTTCACTTTACCTTCACTCGCATGATAAACGGGCAGCACGAACGACAATGCCAATGCAACGACGCAAATCGCAATCGCCACGTCAATGAGTCCAATTCCTCTCCTGTTTACCATGTAGCTACCTCTTTTCCTGAATTCAAAACAGCACTCATTGTACCAAATCGCACACGCATACAACGAAAAAATTGTGTATCGACCAGATTACCCATCATATTTGCCTGCCTCACGCGCTTTGGTCAGATAGTATCGAAACGAACGAAACGACATGCCCAACAACTCACAAGACTTGGTTTGGACCCCGTCAGCACGCTCCAAGCTAGCCACCATATATTGGAGTCTCAGGTCATCCAGAAATCCTTCCAAGTCCATGCCGTTTTCAGGAATATGGATTCGCATGCGTTCCTGGCCTCTGGTTGATGCAGCGATTTTGGGCGAGAGATGTTCCACGTCAATTATTGGGCCGGGCGTCAAAACTACGAGACGCTCAACCGTGTTCTCCAATTCACGTACATTGCCCGGCCAATCATAATTCTCAAGATGGTGAATGGCAGCCGGTGTAATTTCCTTGGTTCCTTCACCCAGTCGTTCGCAACACAACTTAAGGAAGTGATGGAACAGCAAGGGAATATCCTCAGGTCTTTCACGAAGCGGGGGGACCTCAATGGGGATCACATTGATTCGATAATAGAGATCTTCACGAAACCGCCCTTCCTTGACCTCCTGTTCCAAATTGCGATTGGTTGCAGCAAGGATACGCACATCCACATCAACTTCCTCGGTACCGCCTACCCTTCGAATGGTTCGTTCTTGAAGTGTCCTGAGTAGCTTTACCTGCATCGGCACGGGCATCTCCCCAATTTCATCCAAAAAGATGATGCCACGGTGAGCCGTTTCGAACAGTCCTGTCTTGCGCCGGTCAGCTCCTGTAAAGGCACCCTTTTCATAGCCGAAGAGTTCGCTTTCAAAAAGATTTTCTGGCAAGGCACCACAGTTCACGGAAACAAAGGGTTTGTCTTTGCGGTTTGATCTTTGATGAATCATGCGCATGATCATTTCTTTGCCGGTACCAGATTCGCCGGTCACCAGTACGGTTGTATCCATTTGCGCGACGCGATTGATCATGGCCACGATACGCGCCATGGGCGTGGAGGTGAAGATGAGATCGCGTCCCTTTTGTGCCTGTTCGAGTTGTTCTCGCAGCGCACGGTTCTCCGCAACCAGACTCCGTGTACGAAGATTGTTGCGGACGACAATCTTCACTTCATCCACGTTAAAGGGTTTGGACAGGTAGTCTGCAGCGCCGAGTTTCATGGCCTCGACCGCAGTTTCCGCCGAGGCGTATGCGGTCATCATGATGACCGGTGCGTCGGGATCTCGCTGTTTGGCCGTCCGCAACACGTCCAGTCCCGTACCATCACCAAGGCGCATATCTGAAAGAATAAGATCGTAGGAATCGGTCGTAAGCTTTTGACACGCTTCCTGAACGCCATCCGCTACTTGCACACGATGACCTTCGCGCTCGAGCGTCAACGCAAAGAATCGTCGCATGCTTTCTTCGTCGTCAACGACCAGTATCTGCGCCTTCGGCTCCATGGCTTATCTCTTTATAGAAGGGGAAATACACATTGACGGTGGTACCCTTATTCAATTCGCTAAGTACTTCGATTCTACCACGATGGATCTGAACGATTTCGTACACGATACTCATGCCCAAACCACTGCCACCCTTACGAAAACTCTGGAAGGGCGTGAACAGATCGGCCAATTGTTCCTCGGACATCCCGCAGCCGTAATCCCTTACTGAAAAAAGAACTTCATCCCCCCTTACGTCAAACTCCACTCGCACGCGTCCGCCCGACCTTGAAGCCTGACCGGCATTGCGCACGATATTCCAAAACAGCTGTTGAAGTTTAGCTTGATCTCCCAGAATACACGCATCTGCCTGAATCGTCTCCACTTCCAACGTGAGCTGTCTAATGACTTCATCCTTAGCTGCCAAAAGGCAAAACTCACGAAACACGACAATAAGATTCAACTCACGCATGTCTGCTGGACCGGGGGGCCTGGAATACTCGAGAAACGTGGAAATGATGTCGTTGAGACGGTTTGATTCTTTTTCGACAATGTCCATCAGTTCTTCGGCGTCCCGGTCTTCAGGGACAAACTCACGCAAGACTTGAATACTCCCTTTGATTGATGCCAATGGATTCCGGATCTCGTGGGCAACCCCTGCGGCCACTCTACCTACGGCAGCCATTTTGTCTTTGAACCGATGCTCTTGCTCCATGCTCTTAATCTCGGTTAGGTCCTGAAACACTGCCAAGTACCCAGTTTTTGTGGGCTGAAACTCCAAAGGACTGTATGAGACCCCTATCAGGCGTTCTTCATCATCAATGTGCAGCCAAACTTCCGTTCGCTGCGGCCAATTCAGTTTTTGCTCCGCGAGATTGAGGTCAATCCCCAAAACGTCGGCAGCATTCAAGCCAAGTAACTGACTATTATCCTGTTGCAGTAGGCGGCCAGCCATTTGATTGGCAAATCTAATCACCCCCCGTTCATCGGTTGTCACCAAACCCGAATGCATGTTGTCGATAATCCGATTGCGCATCTCTTTGAGCCATCTGATGTTTTGTTCCTTGATACGCAACGCACTGGTCGTGCCTCGATAGGCTTCCTGCATCAGTGCAGAAACCAAGGCCGTGACGAAAAAGATCACGAATTGGCTGGCCATGAAATAGGCCTCCTCTTCGGGTAGCAGCGACGAGGTGATGTTGATGCCTTCCAAGGGGGGGATCAAGGTGACCGTGGTATAGAGCATGACGAAGCAAAGAACCGTCAGAATATAGATACTAATCTTTGACACAAAAATGGCGCCCAAAGGGATGATGACCAGATAGGACAAAGAAAGATTGGAATGTACACCGCCGGTCATCCAAACCAGCGCGCTGATCACCATGGCGTCGGCGATCAAGGATCCCACCACCCAACGCCCTATGATGCGGCTATCCAAACGGAACTTGATCACGGCCCAGTAATAACACCAGCTTGCCACACTTACGAATGCGATCGTCAGCAAGAACGGAAGGGCAGGCAGCACGCGGAACCCAATCAACCAAGCCAAGAGTTGATACACCAAAGCCAAACAGACCAAAATGGCCCGGAACATACTTAAGGAAAGTGCGCGGCGAGCCACTACAATGACCGCGCCGCGCTTTGTGGCCTCTTATCCGACCGCACTTGCCATGGTGAAGATGGGCAAGTATAGCGATACAACGATGAAACCGATCACTACACCTAGGAAAATGATAAGGACGGGTTCCAACAAACTCATAAGGCCGGCAACTGCTACATCTACCTCATCCTCGTAGAAGTCAGCGATCTTAGAAAGCATCGTATCAAGGGCACCTGTATGCTCACCGACGCCAATCATGGACACCACCATGGAAGGGAACCAGGGCGATTTGCCCAAGGGTTCGGTAATAGTCTTACCCTCTTCAACATCTTTCCTGACTTCCATGAGTGAATCTTCAATGACGGCGTTGCCCGAAGTTCGCGCGGTAATTTCGAGTCCATCCAGAATTGGCACACCCGATGAGATGAGCGTGGCCAAAGTGCGACAAAACCGTGCGATTGCGATTTTTTGCAACAACATACCCATCACGGGGACCTTCAAAAGGATACGGTCCATGACACGCCTACCATGGTAAGTGTCGTGATACTTTCGCAAGACGAAAATCAGACCGATAAATGCGGCAATGATAAACAGCAAGTACGTTTCAATAAACTTAGATGCTGCAATCGTGATCTGCGTGATCGCAGGCAATTTCATGCCAGCATTTTCGAACATGGCAGTAAAGGTGGGAATAACCTTGTACATGATCAACATGACAATACCCAAAGCCACGACAACAATTACTGAGGGATAAATCATGGCGGATCTTACTTGGGCTTTCAGTTTTACAGCCTTCTCGATGTAGATTGAAAGTCGTTCCAGAATCTGATCGAGAATACCGCCAGCCTCACCAGCAGCAACCATGTTCACATACAGCTGGTCAAAAGCCTTTGGATGTTTTCGCATGGCATCTGACAGCGTCGCGCCTGCTTCCACATCGCCCCTTGTTTGGGCAATCATCGATGCAAACCTCTTGTTTTTCTGCTGAGAACCAAGGATCTCCAAACATTGGATTAGAGGAAGGCCTGCATCAATCATGACTGAAAACTGTCTTGTAAATACAGCAACGTCCTTTTCTTTGACCCCACCACCAATACTGGGCAACTTGAATTCTTTGCCCTCTTCGCGAACCTGTGTGGGCGTGATTTGTCGCTGGCGAAGCAATACCTCTGCTTCTTCTCTGGACTTGGCTGCGATGACACCGCGCTGAACCTGCCCGGTCCGCGTTTTTCCTTTCCAAACAAACTTCGCCATGGGGAAACCTCCCGTCGCCGTACTTAAGTGTACCTAATCTTTGGGTTGCGGTCCGAAGCTGAGAATTCAGCCTCCAACAAACCCGCGCCACGTTCAATCATCTCTTTCAACTCTTCTTGGTTGGATGACATGTTGAGCGCAACTTCTAATGTGATTTGTTTCTTGAAATAGGCCGTTGCGAGCGCTTGGTTGAACGTCTGCATGCCGTGACGCATCTGGCCTGTTTGCATGGTTGAATAGATCTGGTGAATCTTGTCTTCGCGAATCAAGTTCCGCACCGCTGAATTAGGGATGAGTACTTCCATAATCAACACGCGGCCTCTACCGCTGGCCCTGGGTAACAGCGTTTGACACATGATGGCTTCCAGAGCCAAGCTCAATTGGGCCCGCACTTGAGCTTGCTGGTGGCCGGGAAACGCGTCGATCAAACGGTTGATCGTTTCGGGTGCGGAGTTTGTATGCAGCGTCGCTAAGGTCAAGTGGCCCGTTTCAGCAATGGTGATTGCCGTTTCCATGGTCTCCAAATCACGCATTTCACCCACCAGCACCACATCAGGGTCTTGGCGTAGGGCAGAACGCAAGGCAGCGGCAAACGAATGGGTATCTGCGTGGATCTCGCGTTGATTCACCAGGGCTTTTTTGTGAGAGTGCAAATATTCCACCGGATCTTCGATGGTGATGATATGCAGATGCTTTTCAGAATTGATCTTGTCGAGCATCGCGGCCAATGTGGTGGATTTCCCTGAACCCGTAGGGCCAGTCACCAACACCAGACCTCGCGGCTTCTCACATATCTTCTCAACGACGGCAGGCAACCCCAATTCCCGCATGCTGGGTATGACGTGGGGAATGGAACGGAACGCGCCACCAATGGCACCTCTCTGATTATAGACGTTGGCACGAAATCGGGAGAGGCCTTTAACACCAAAGGAGAAGTCAATCTCAAGATCTTCTTCGAGTCGGTGTTTCTGTGCATCGGTTAGTACCGAATAGCACAGCTGCTTGGTTTCGCTGGGCGTAAGGGGCGGTAGTTTGAGAGGAATCAATCGACCATCCACCCTTATCTGAGGAGGCGAGTTGGTCGTGATGTGAAGATCTGAACCACCTTGTTCCACCATGGTCTTTAGCAATTGCGACAGGGTTATCGACATGTCCGCTCCCTCATAGCACGGTCTCTTTTACGACCTCTTCGATCGTTGTTTGACCAAGCATGATCTTCGAGATACCACTTCGTCTCAGCGTAACCATGCCATCTTCAATAGCTTGCTCGCGGAGTTCCACCGAGTTGGCTCCTGTGAGAATCAATTCCCTTAACGGGTCGGATACTTCCATCACTTCAAAAAGACCCACACGGCCTTTACATCCCGTTTGGTTGCAAGTGGGACAGCCTTGGCCTTCGAATATCTCAACAGCATCTGCTTCGTCATCACTAAACCCCACATCCGTTAGAGCCTTGCGTGGCAAGCTGATCACTTGTCGACATTCCTTACACACTCGGCGGACCAGACGCTGAGCGCAGATGAGATGGACTGATGTGGCAACCAGGAAGGGTTCGATACCCATGTTCATCAAACGGTTGATGGTGCTGGGGGCATCGTTTGTATGAAGTGTACTCAATACTAAGTGGCCCGTGAGACTGGCCTTGATGGCAATTTCGGCGGTCTCGAAATCACGAATCTCTCCCACCAAAACGATATTGGGATCCTGGCGTAGAAACGATCGAAGGGCTGCGGCAAAATTAAGCCCAATCTGATCTTTCATCTGCACCTGATTTATACCCGCCATATTGAATTCGACCGGGTCTTCGGCGGTCATGATATTGGTAGTCGGAGTGTTTAATTGCTGGATCGCACTATACAGGGTGTTTGTCTTGCCACTGCCCGTGGGGCCCGTGACCAGAACCATGCCCCAAGGGCGATGGATGGCACGAGTGAACTTATCCAATGATTCGCGCTCAAAACCCAGCTTTGTCATATCCAACATCAGCTTGTCTGAATCGAGTAAGCGCATCACGATTTTTTCGCCGAACAGGCAAGGCAGCACGGACACGCGATAGTCCAACTCTTTTCGCCGCCCATCCAAATTCATCTTGAGCTTGATGCGCCCGTCTTGAGGCAATCGTTTTTCTGAAATATCCAGCTTCGACATGATCTTGACGCGGCTAATGATGGCATCTCGCATACGCAATGGTGGCGTCATTTGCTCGTGTAGTAGTCCGTCGATTCGGTATCTAACTCGGAACTCTTTTTCGTACGGTTCGATGTGAATATCGCTGGCACCCTTGCGCACTGCATCCGTAAGAATGATGTTCACAAGCTTGACCACAGGTGCATCTTCTGAAGACGATTCGAGGGTGTTGACGTCCACATCGGCATCTTCCTCAATCACCTCGAGATCCGACGCATCTTCTTCGAACTCAATGTCATCCATGACTTTCTTAAGTTCAAGAGCCGTTGTCGAGCCGTAGTACTTATCAATGGCCTCTCGCAGTGCCAGTTCACTGGTAACCACTGGCTCTATGTTGTAGCCGGTCATGAACTTGATATCGTCCATGGCGAACACATTGGAGGGGTCGGTCATGGCCAGCGTCAAAGTGGCCCCGGTTCGGCTGATCGGCAGCACTTGATACTTTTGCGCGACGTCGGCTGGAATGAGTTTGATAATCTCGCGATCGATTTCAAACACCGATAAGTTAATAGCTGGCACACCATATTGCTGGCTGAGGAATTGGGTAATCTCGTCCTCTTTGACATAACCCAATTTGATCAATGTGTAACCCAGTCGACCACCGTGTTCGTTCTGGACGGATATAGCCTCAGTAAGCTGTTCCTTGCTGATGAGCTTGGAACTAACGAGGAGCTCGCCTAACTTGCTCACTCAGCCTCCAATGTCGCGTATTACTATCCCAAGACTAATGATTCCCACTAAAAAAGTCAATTATAAGCTTATGATGCCACACTTCCGCATGCAATGCTTGATATGCATGTAACCCCTTCCTTATCAATACCTTGAAGTACTCACAAAGGCTGCCTTGTTGCGATTCCGTAAAACGTCAATGTTTACCAAACAAACTGTTTTCGGAGTGTGGTTCCCAGTCTTCTGATCAGATAATTCGCAAGCGGCTCCACGGGCATACAGACATGAGGCGCGCGCACAACGACATCGCATGCACGATACACAGGTCGTCTCTGTCTGTACAGATTTCTCAATCGCCATGATTGAGAGAGGGGCCTTTCGTGACTTCGGGCCAAGCGCTGTTCAATCACGAACAGTGGTACGTCCAGAAAGACAGTCACAGCGTTTCGGAATAGCCAGACTCTGGCGGAAGGATGAGTCAACGTTCCACCCCCCAAGGCAAGCAGTGCGCCCGCATCCACGCGCTTGAGCGCAGTCAATTCGATCTCTCGAAAAGCCAACTCACCAAATCGCGCGAATATTTCGGCTATTTGCATCTTGGTGTCGCGTTCGATGACTTGATCCAAATCCACAAACCGCCGACCCATCTTTTGAGCGAGATGTTTGCCGAGACTACTTTTGCCACACCCCATAAATCCGGCTAGTGCGATCATCTACCAACTCACGCGATTGAGAAAGTCCTCCATGAAACGGGTTGAAAACTCTCCCTTCAAGAATTGAGGATCATCCAATATCTTGAGGTGTAGGGGAATACTTGTCGAGATTCCTTCGAGAACGGTCATACTCAACGCGCGCCTCATCCTGGCGACCGCCTCTTGTCTGTCACCACCATGAACCATCACTTTTCCGACCATCGAGTCATAGGTTGGCGGAACGCGATAGCCGCCATAAGCAGCTGAGTCAATGCGGACACCGGGGCCCCCAGGGGGATGAAAGTGTTCGATCAAACCCGGTGAAGGCCTAAACGATTGAGGATCCTCTGCATTGATGCGGCATTCAATAGCATGTCCCTGGAGCACAATGTCCTTTTGCTTCAGAGTCAACTCGCATCCCGAAGCGATCATGAGCTGCCATTTCACCAGGTCTACCCCAGTTACCAGTTCAGTAATCCCGTGCTCTACTTGGATACGCGTGTTCATTTCCATGAAATAGAAGGAACCGTCGTCATCCAAAAGGAACTCGATTGTGCCTGCGTTATTGTAGTTTGTTGCCTTAGCCGCCAGGACCGCCGCATCACCCATGGTTTTGCGCTGGGAAGACGTCAATGCGGGAGAGGGAGCCTCTTCAATAATCTTTTGGTGACGTCGTTGAATACTGCATTCTCTTTCACCGAGGTGAATCGCATGACCAAACTTGTCTCCGAGAATCTGCACTTCAATATGGCGTGGATTGGTCAGGTACTTTTCGATGTATACCTCACCATTTCCGAAAGCAATTTCGGCCTCAGATTGGGCCGTTGCAATGGCATTTTCTAGCTCGTCTTCTGATCGGACGATTCGCATGCCGCGTCCTCCGCCACCTGCACTGGCTTTGACAATCACGGGCATACCAATTTTCTTCGCTACTTTGACCGCAGTTTCGAAATCGCTAACGGGTCCGTCAGAGCCAGGCAGGACAGGCACTCCCGCCTCCATCATGACTTTTCGGGCCTGGGCCTTGTCTCCCATCATTCTTACTGTTTGCGCCGAAGGGCCCACGAAACACAAGTTGCAGGACTCCGCGACCTCAATAAAATGCGCATTTTCCGACAAAAACCCGTATCCCGGATGAATCGCTTCTGCTCCAGTGATTTCAGCAGCCGAAATAATCGCAGGTATATTCAAATAGCTCTGAGACGAGGGCGCGGGGCCAATACAGACATCTTCATCCGCAAAACGGCGATGGAGCGCATATCGATCAGCTTCTGAATAAACAGCAACTGTCTTGATACCCAAATCACGGCAAGCCCAAATCACGCGAAGCGCAATCTCACCGCGGTTGGCAATCAGTACTTTTTCAAACATGATCAGCTAGTCTTAATCGCAAAAAGTTTCTGTCCAAACTCAACCGGCTGCGCGTTTTCCACAAGACAACTGACAACCTCACCCGCTACATCGCATTGAATCTCGTTCATCAGTTTCATGGCTTCGATGATGCACAATGTCTGACCTGAACTGACACGCGATCCGACGCGTACAAACGCATCGGCCTTCGGATTCGGCGCGGAATAGTAGGTACCCACGATGGGCGATGTGACGTAATGCAACGACTCATCTTCAACGGGCTCGGGAGCGGCGGCCACTTGAATGGCGGCCTGGGGTGCTGGCGAGGCTCCAGACGTCACTTCTACACTGCCTGCACGCCCACGGACCAACTTAAACTCAAAGCCCTCTCGTTTGATCTTCAAACGATCGAGATCACTTTTCGAGAAAAGCTCGATCAACTCCCTGATCTCTTGAAAATCCATGCGTCAACCCCAATCTCACCGAACAACTGTGCCGAATCTTAGCTTGTCCCGCCTAAATGTCAAGCAAACACAGCTACTCGATGATGTTGTGACATTCTAATGATTTCACGCGCAAAAGGTACTTGAGTTTTCCGGTCCAGTTTTCCTTGCTGCAAATACCCATCAGAAAATACTCGTCATTGACCATCTGGATGACCACGGTCTTTTCACCATATGCAAACACCAGGTGCTTTAGCTCACCAGACTCAAGTTCCGCCCCAAATCTGTGACAATCACGCACCAGGTTAGCGGCCTCAACGACCATCAATTCGTCTTCATCTCTCTGTGCCAACTTCGACACGGTAATTCCGTCCGTGGCGGCAAGGATGACGTTCTGTAAGCCCTTCATTCGATTTGCCACATCACTAATTAACTCATGAAACATGGTGGTGTTCCTTTAAACGTTTCAACCAGGCGCTCAAATAGCGTACCTTACGTTGTGGCTCAGATTCAATATCCAGAGCATTTCTCACTCTCAGGAGTGCTGCGTCCGTCTTTTCGCTAGGACCGTTGTGACGTCGCAACCGACGCAACATGGCCTCAGCCTCCTCCAGATGTCCCTGTTGTTCATAAACTCCGGCTAACGTGACTGAATCGTTTTCCTGCAGAACACCGGCCTCATCATCCGCATCATCGCCTAATGCATCCCCATCCCATTCAGCAACTGGGGATGCCACCGGTTCATCGTCCTCAATCGAAGCTCGATGGCCCACCAAATCGGCCATGATCTCGGCCGCCTCGTCTTGCGAAGGCGCTTCTATTTCAAATCCGTCGCTGGCATCGCCAGAATCGTCTAACCACAGATCGTCAGGCTCATTGCCTGTTGCCTCTACCGCGTCAAGGGGATCGTCGGCCTCGGCAACATCCAGTCCGTCTGCCACATCTTCCCAGCTGGTACCCCAGTCGCCCGAGTCGTCACTATCCGCTTCCACTACCGCCTCATCCTCATCGAGAACGACTCGGTCTTGGTCAAACGCCTCATAGGTGCGTTCAGGTAGAACATGATCATCGACAGATATTTCTAATGACTCCTCGACGTCTACGCCTGAAGAATGATCGAGCCGACGAATCTTATCTGCGCCACCTACCAACAAAGCCTTGTCATCACCGCCATAAGAAAGATCGGAAGCATCTAACCCCACTACTTCGATCTCAGCGGCGGGAGCCTCTGGCTCTTCCTCTACTGGCGCCACAATCTCTTCTGCCTTGGGTTCTTCGCCTGCCCGAGCGCGATCGAGAAGTTCTTGAACCTCTTCGCTAAGATCGAACATCGCTAACTGTTCGAACATCGCCACGGCGATAGCCTTGTCTCCCCGTTCAAGCGCCATTTCGCCTAGTCCCCTTAGCGCATGCACATTATCGGGGACAACTTGGATCACACGACGGAATTCGGATTCAGCTTCGTCCAATCGTTGCATGCTCCAAAGTACACGACCATAACAAACCCTTGCGGGTATGTAGCTCGGATGAAACGCAAGCCCTTTCTCACATACATCCAACGCCTCACCTAATCGATCCACCTTTCGCAACTCTTCAGCCAAACGCAAAAAGACCCGAGATTTCGGGTCTTCCTGCAACTGACGTTCTAGTGAATCAATCAGATAATCATTCAATTCACAGACTCCACCGTGAGTAGGAGCTGTAAATCTTCTTCCGTATTGTCTTCATCGAAGGCCATTACGTTGATGAAGTAGTTTCTTCGATCCCCATCAAGGATTGGTAGGTTTAGTGTTGTCCCGGTATCTGCGCGGAAACTTTCAACATCAAAGACGAAGTACCATCTAGATACACCATCTGTCACCGGTGAAGGTTCTGCACCTGCAGAGGTATCCTCACCCGGAAAGTCGAAGTAGCCGCCAAACAAGCACTCACCAAAGTTCTCATTGTCATTTAAAGGAATGATGAAGTTGCGGTCAAAGTCCAAATCGGCGATACGGCCGGGATCTGTGCTTCCATGCTGCAAATCCATGACCACCGACAGCAGTGGCGCCGGAATCGTCAAAGCGTGGTCTACAAAGAACGCACCCGCTACTGTGTTCAGCGTGCCAGTGTAGTTCAAGTAGAACGAGATCCTCTGTGTCGGATCGACAATCCCCATTCCGTTGTTGTACATGCCGTTGTGAGCAAATCGAATGGTACCATCGGTATCGATGAGGTAATTCACACGGAAGACCACACTGGTGGACTGAGGCTCACCGACCAGAAGTTCGGTCACCTTAATCAAGAACACCACCGCATCATCGGTGCTATCCGGATCATCTTGATAGCGGACCGTGATGTCTCCGCGACCTGTACCCACCGATCCTTGCGTATAGTCGGTGGACCCATTCAATGTGCCGCCAAAATCACCGGCGATGATTGAAACCTCCCAACGGAGGTCTTGGGTATCGGGGTCAAAAATTGTGAAGCTCAACACACCGTCCTGGCCAGGTAACAAATCGCCACCAGGATTGCCCGGTGTAAAGGCGACATTGGTTATGGTTGGCGCATTATCGGTGCGTCTGCCGGTGGTATTGAATGTGATCAGAGAAATCGTGCGGTTGCCATTCCCTGAGTAGCCGTAATCATCATCGTCGTACGCGGATATTTCGAAGGTCAGGAACCCGTTCAGGCTGCCCTGAGAATCGTTAAAAGTGACAGTTGCGTCCCCATGGCCCGTAGGGATCAGACCAAACGATGGACCGTAGATCGCGCTGTCACCGGCCACCAAAAAGACCGTCCAAGAAGAAGGTCGGTTTTCTGGATCGTCGATACGGAAAGAGAATGCACCTTCATCTCCGTTGTCAATGCTCGCGCCCGGAGCGATGTTCGTGATGGTGATGGTCGGTGGCAGGTTCACCTCTTCGTCACCCACGGTTACGGTCAGAGACGTGCTGACAATGGGCTCGCCACCCACACCAGTCGCCACCAAAGTGAATGTGTTGGCTCCCAGTCGATTAAGCGGCGGAGAAAGGAAACTTTCCCGACCTGTGACGTCCTTCACTTGACCGTTAATGGGCAACAGTTCCACTTTTTCATAATCGCCTGATACTTTCCAAAAGAAGGCCACCTGCTGATAGCGTGGAACGTTGGTGTGGGATACAGAGAAGAATTCAATCACCGGATCTTGAGGACCGCCCCTACCTGCCACGGTCAACTCTTGATCGAGAAATCGAGTGTCTTCCGAACTGTTAAACACCTTGCTTGCTTTGAGGATAGGTCGCACGGTGGCATCCGGGACGATGCTGACAGAATCGAAACTCAAATCCTTGTCCGAAAAATCGACCGGCACCCCACTAAAACTCTCCGGCAAGATACCCAACGACGAAGGCTGATTGGAAACAACCCAGGTCAAAGTAGCTGCGTCACCGACAAACAAGGAATATCGATCGGCAAAAAACTCATCGATGGTTACATCGGCATCACTCGGTGCGCCTCGGTCAAAGACGGTTACCGAATCAATACCGCCCGTGCTGAGCGATGATCCAAAGAAATTGCCCACCACCAAAAGCGCATTCGGGAACTGAACGGAACCGGTTTGCTCGTCAAACAAGGAAGCGAGGAAACTTGTATTTTGCCTAAAAACGCCTACTGGAAAATCGGTACCAAACAGGTTGACCGAATCACCAAATGGCGTCACAAGCGTGCCACCCAGTACGGTACCCGAGGTTGTCCAAGAAGCCAGCCAGTCATTACCCAAGGCCACAGAATCGGCATAGTTAAAAGAAACAATAGACGGAATCAGTTCATCCGTGGGCTCAAATACCCCACAAAGAATGGTGAATGATGTGCTTGTCGTCATCGCATCGCCCGCTTCCGAATGGGCGTTGATCTTGATCGTGACGCGAAATTCAACTGGATCCGGGCTTGAACGGAAGGCCTGCCCAAAATCGCTGTAGAGTTTTTGAAAAGTCGTGACGATGGGAATCTCAAATGTTCTGCTGGAGTTTCCGCCGAACACAGAAATACTTAAACCCAAGGGCCCCGAGTTTGTGGTCAGGTTTGGCGAACCCCCATCAATGCGTTGAAACGTCATTTCATAGTTGTCGAGGACCGCGGTCGCTACGGACGGTTCAAGCGCAAAATTCGTACCTCGGGCAATTTCCACTTCCAGAGAGCCAGTCGTGGCTTCGACCGACTTGATCATCTCTACCTCAATGTAGTTGCCTGCTCCGCCGACAGTTCCACCGTCCATGGTTGCAGAAAGAAAAACGATATCGCGTTGATCATTTCCGCCTCCACCACAACCAATGAGTAACGCCAGCATCGCTAGAGTCGGCGCTACGATAAACGATTTTTCTTTCTTTCGATTGATCGATTTCCACATATTAACCACCACCTCTTAGCAAGCGCCTTTAGTACTTAACAATTCTTGGCGTGATGAAGATCAACAACTCTTGGTTCTGAAGTTGTTTGTTATCACTACCAAACAGATGCTTGACAATAGGTATCCTGCGCAAGCCTGGAATACCCACTGAAGAATCCTGTTCACTGAGCACAAAGATACCGCCAATCACCGCGGTTCCCCCGTCCTTCACCAGCACGCGAGTTTCGGCCCGTCTCACATTGATGACGGGGTTACCAAGAACCGTTCTGGTGAAGTCTGCTTCAGACTTATCCACCACCAAATCCATGATAATCGTCTTCTCGTTCGTCACCTGCGGTGTTACTTCGAGTTCCAACACGGCATCAATGTAACGCACGGTAATCGTTCCCCGTTGCTCAGTCTGTGTCGGTATTCTTTGTCCATTCTTAATGACCGCTGTCTTATTGTTTTGAGTGATGACTTTCGGCGCCGATATGATCTGGCCGTTGCCCTCGCTCTCTAACATCTGTAAAGAAATATCCAATTGGAATGTATTGAGAAAATTCCCGAAACTCAGGCCAATGCCTGAAGGCGATTCGGAAATCACCGGGAAGTTCACGGCGTACCCACCGGCGAGACCGCCAGGTGAGTTACGACCAAAGTTTGGGCCACCTACGCCAATACGGTTAGGGAAGGTGACGCCAGTGTCGGTACCTGATTCAGGACTGTATTCAGCGTCGAGGCCCCATTGAATACCCAATTCTCGAATAAAACGCTTGGTGGTTTCCACGATTCGCGCTTCAATGGCGACCTGAGGTACCCGCGTATCCAACCTGCGTATCAAGGTCCGGATGGCCACCATACGCTTGGGAATATCCTCGATAATCAGGGTATTCGTCCGTTCGTCGAAAAGGATGGTCCCTCTCGGCGAAAGATACTGTTCAATGATCGGCACCACTTCCTTCACCTTGGCATAACTCAAGGGGAAAGTCACCGTTTCGGGCGGAACGCTCAACTCGCGTTCCAGCAAGAGGGCGCGACGCTGCTCCGCCTCATCCTTGAACTTGGCAGTCGTGGCCACGCGAAGCACGCCATTTTCAAATTCCCAGTCCAGGTTCGCATTTCGCAGAATGATATCCATTGCCTGGTCCCAGGGAATGTTGCGGAAGCTATAGGTTGCTTTTAGTTTCTGTACCGATGGATCCACATACAAATTGATACCAACCTGGTCCGCCAAGAAACGCAGTAAATCGACCACGTTGGCGTCTTTGACATCGATTTTCTGGATCTCAAATCCACGATACTTGCCTTGACCGCCATCGATTCGTTCGTAGCTATCATCCTGCATAGACTCGACTTCATCGAAAAGAGACTGTTGTTGCGGTTCCGCAAAATCTTCCTGCATCGACCTGGCTTCACCGAGACTCATTGAATCTGCGATGGCGCGGTCTGTAATTTCAATGGGCTTCACGGAGCCATGCGTTCTTTTCACCGTCTTCATTTGGTCGTAGAACGAGTCAGACGAACCGAATTCAGCCAATTCCTGGTCAATATCTGAGGCCAGGTCGAAAGCGGGTTTGGGTGTGACTTCCTCAGGTTCCATGGAGGCGGCAGCGATCTCGGGAGTCGCAGCGATCTCCACCGTCTCGACGGGCACCTCATAGGTTTCCATGGGTCCATCAGAATTCGCCGCTACAGACTCTTCGCCAACCGTGGTTTCCGCGGGAAGATCCATCGCCTCCGGCTCCTCGGCAACGATTTCTGCCACTTCAATGACCATCGTTGGGGCTTCTTCGACCGTCTCGTTTCCATTGGATACGTTGGCGTCAACGGCAAGCGTAGGCATTCGGCCTATGTCACCGGGTTGTGAAGCGTACCATACTCGAGCTCCGTACTCCGTAGCCTCGAATTGAATGTTCACGCCTTCCACTGCCAAGTCCAGCACCATGCGAGCGATGGGCTCTGGGTGCACCTGGAATTGCCGCACGCGGACACCTTCCACGAGCTGTGAAGACACGTTGAGATCGCCTTCTAAAAGCGAACTGCTGACACCCTTCAGATTCAACGCATAGCGAGGGGGGTTATCCAGACGAAAATCGCTCAGTGCGACGTCACCGCTCACATAGACGTCTACGAAACCGGACTGATCATCGCCTGTAACCGTCACTTGATGCAATTTTTGCAGACCTTCAACCCCACGAAGTGACTGGGGTTCAACCGCTGCCATTTCTGTGGACGCCCCTTGTGACTCAGTTTCCATCGGCGTGGCGATCACCATGTCAGTATGGTCGCCGCCCTGTTCGAGAAACAAAACAAGCTGCCCTGGGTCACTGTCATACAAGTCATATTGAACGCCAGGCCTAAAAGTAAAATGCACGCTGACGCCACGATGAGAGTCGGGATCCAACGGGACTTGACGCACCTGTTCGACCAACTCGACATCCAGTTGATCAAAGTCATACAGACTGATCACGCCCGGGAAGTCCAGGGTCAGAACACCCTCAGCGGGATTGATCGCGAAAAACTGAAGTTTCTCCGCACCTTCATACTTGATCACGATGGAGGCCTTGTCGCCGTAGGTCATCGTCTTGACTTCGCGAATCGTTACTTCAGCGCTCAAGAAGGCACAAGCAAGTGCGCAGGCCAACAATCCATTCATCTTCGAAATCTTCTTGCTCCTCATAACTTACTCCTCACCACGGTGAAGTTCCAACAAGATCTCACGGTGGGCCAACTCTTGTGAATCGTCGTCAATGTACTGTTTAAACAAGACAGTCTTGTCGTCAATGTTGATGAGGTCGCCGTCCTGAAACTTGTCTCCAGTGCGGAACCACTTATACTGACCGTTCTCACCACCCACCTCAAAAATGGCCCAATAACCCGTTCTCGCTTCAAGATAGATACCTTTGAGCACGAGTTCGTGAATCATTTCTTGAAATCGATTGGGATCGACATCACGAGGTCTGTTCTTACGAGCTTCCTCTTGCTCTTTTGCGATGTCAAACGGCGACTTGAAGGGATCTCGCGGTTTTTCCTCATTCTCATCCCTGCGTGGACTGTATGTCACACCACCAGTAATAGGCTCTTCAGTGGCTTCGCCTTCGGCAGCCACATCCGTCGCAGGCGGCGCCTCTTCCGTTTGCGCAGCCGCGGGAAGCACTAAAAAACCGAGCAGCATGAGCCAGATGAACAAGGAAGTTTTCTTAAACATCATTTCCCCCCATCACCGCTTTCGCTTCTTCTTGGCATTCGGGTCAATACCTTGGCGTTCCATTTTCTTGGCCTCAACCTGCTTCTTGAGCTCTTCTTCGGTCGGCTCTTGGTATGTAAAGATCGAGAGTAGAAAGGCCGAGTCTAGTGAATACGCAGGGTTTTCCTTGTTTTTTGATACATGCAAACCCTTCACGTTGATGATGCGAGGATAATTGCTCAACTTGGCGAAAAAATTACCTAAATCGTGGTAGTTTCCGCGCACAAAAATGGTAAATGGGTGCTCGAGAATCACATCGTCGCGAACGGGATTGTTGGCCGAGAATGTCTCAACTTCCAAGCCATGCTCATTCGCGTATCTGCGGATGTCCTGGAGAAACTTGGGCTTGTTGACTTCGACCGGCAAGATCTTTTTCAATCGTTCGAGTTGCGCCTTGAGGTGATTCATCTCCTCTTCAAGCGTGGCTGCATACTTCTGGATCGCTTTTGCTTCTGCTATTTGCAGATCCAGCTCTTGAATATCCTTGTTCAGTTTCTCGATCCTGGCATGCGTATCTTTGAAAAACACCAACTCGCCAAGGACAATGACTATCAAAACGATTGCGACCCCGACGCCAAACTGCTGAATGCGCGTAAGTTTCATGGCGATCCCTCCTGGCCCACTTTCTTCTCGGCCGCGGCCTTCTCTCCGCCGCTTGTCGTCTTGAAGAAGATCGTAAACAGAAATTCGCCCTGCACATCACCTTTTTCCTGTTCAATGACCGTGTTTAAGGAACCATCGGTGTAGCGAGGAATGGCAAACAATCGATTGGCAAGGGTACTGGCTGCATCGATGGTTTTCGAATAGCCCGTGATCTTAAACATATTTGGCGCCCCGGGATTTGATCCGGGGTTAAACACTGCCTGTCCAGGACCCGGCTTTTCCACCAAACGCTTGTCGTAACCTTGCTCAATCGTGGCTAAATAGATCGAGCTCGGTGTATTGTTGAACACATCTTCCAAGAGCTTTACGGGCCCTTGTCGTCGGTCACGAAGCTGACTGATCTTCTGGATTTTCTCGTTCAAAAGCTCCTTTTGAACCTCGTAGTCCAGCTGCAAGTCCTTCCACTTCTCAACGGCTTTGTACTCTTTTTCTTTATTTGTTTTGGTCGTCTGCAATGCCGTTCGTTCGTTATTCAACATCGTTCGGCGGACCATAAAGACGATCAATGCCAGGGCCACAAAAGCGATCAAGACAATATTTTCTTGAAGCTCGGAATACTGGGCTGTTGATTTCGCCGCTTTTGGCGCGGACGCCTTGCGTTCTGCAATAAGGTTAATGCGAATCATGTCATTTGTCTCCCGGCTTACGCATGGCCAGACCGACCGCGATAGAACAACTAGCCCTCAAGTCTTGAATGGTTTGAGGATTGAATTGCTTGTCGCTGATACTGACGTTTTGAAAAGGGTTAAGCATTTCCACGGGTGCTTCAAATCGTTCCGAGAGATAGGTGTCCAGATTCAGGATGCGTGAACCGCCGCCACTCAGGAAAATGCGGTTGATCCGATCTGCCGAGGTCGTCGCCTTGAAAAAATCAAAGGTTTTCTGAACCTCAACACCTAAATCGCCAGTGACACTTTTTAGAATGGGTGCGACGCGTTCAAAACTAACACCCGCCGCTGATTCTCCGCGTTTCAACATCTCCGCAGTATCGTAATCAACCCCCAGCTCTTTCTGAATCGCATCGGTATAGAGGTTGCCACCGATCGAGATGTCCCGCCAGAAGATGGATGTCCCACCTTGCAGAATATTGATGTTCATGACCGAAGCACCGATATTGACCAGAGCGGTCACTTGCAACTCCGACAACTCATAATTCTCAGTGAGTGAGTTTTGCAATGCAAACGAATCCACGTCCACGACGACAGGGTTCTTGCCCGCCTGCTGAACCACACTCACATACTCAGAGACCTTTTCTTTTTTGGCGGCGACCAAGAGAACATCCATGTTCCCGTCACCACGATCCACATCATTGAGTATTTGATAGTCTAAATGCACGTCATCAATATCAAATGGGATATAACTCTCTGCTTCCCACATGATCGACTCTGACAGCTCGTCATCGGACATATAAGCCATGGTGATCTTTTTAATGATCACGGAGTGCCCCGATACGGCAATAGCTACATCCGACGTTTTGATCTTGCTTTCATTGAAGAGCCGCACAATCGCATCGACCACCATGGTCGAGTCCATGATCGATCCGTCGACAATGGCTTCAGGCGACAATGGCGCCACGCCTAAGTTCATCAACTTCCAACTGCGCCCCGTCTTCGAAAGGGGTTTCAATTCAACAAGCTTGACAGAACTGGAACCGATATCTAACCCCACCAAGCCCTTGGTCTTTCCAAAAAGCACTTCGGCCCCCTTTCATAGTTTCAATGGCCTTTACAGTCGATACTGTCCGAATTTTATCTAAAAGCTAACACCTTAATTATTTAATAGTCAAGCGATAAAACTATTAAATGATCGCACAATGATAGTTTAATTCGAGGAGATATTTCAACTTTCCCAGGATACTTTCCCACGCGTAGACTTTGTTTTGCAGACCCATGGGTCAATAAGTGTGGTTGTGCATTGGCTGATAGCACCGCAATCAGGGGGTTTATGTGATCGAAATCACATCGGTGGATTATCGTGATGGCTCATTCGTACACTATCTCATTGTGGAGCAATCATACTAAGGTCAGGCTTGGGGTTTTGCCAGTTTGGTTAACGTTCAGAAGGGGCGAATTCACCGACGCGGATAAGTGTCACTGTGATGTTGTCGTCACCGCCTTTTTCTTTGGCGGCCTCAATGAGTTGATGATTCAAGTCGTCCAACGCGCCTCGTGCTCCGGTTCGGACGATCGCTTCGATCTCGTTGTCAGCCAACATGGAGTTCAATCCATCTGAGCACAACAACAAGACATCGGTTGCATAAAGATCCATTTCAAGCGTATCAATACGGATGTCCGCACCACTACCCAGAGCTTGGGTAATCACATTGCGAAACGGGTGATTTCGCGCATGTTCGAGGGTGATAAACCCCTGTTTCAACTGCTCGTTGACCCAACTGTGATCGGAGGTCAGTGGTTTTAGTTCGTTGTTGCGATACAGGTACGCACGCGAATCGCCCACATGCGCGATACAGCACTTGCCGCGGATAATCAGGGCCGCCACAATGGTCGTACCCATACCGCGGCATTCATTGTAGTCTCGAGTCGCTTTGCGAATCTTTTCATTGGCGTTATGAATGGCGAACTTGAGTTTGTTGGCCATCAACGAAATTTTGGGGTCGTAGTTGTCGGGCCAAGTCCAGCCCTCATCAAATCGAGCGGCTTGGATCACATCTTCAATTTCTTCGACCGCAAGGCGACTGGCAACCTCGCCGGCTGCGTGCCCGCCCATGCCATCGGCCACCACGAAAAGGCCCATCTCAGAGTTTGAACAAAAATTGTCTTCGTTGATCCGGCGCTTATTGCCGACGTCGGTACTTACGAAGGCCTCATAGTTCACGAGTTGTCCCCGCGAAAACGATCAAACAATGACGAGAACAAACCACCCTTTTTCCCCGCGTCCGGCGAAACGACAGCTTGCAGTTCCAGGGCCTCCGGGTCATCAGGCACCAATTCAATAAGACGATCAATCACAGGTCGAGCTCGAACTGTTAAACCGAATTCAAGGAGCGCTCGGCTATAGGACTTTAGGTAACGCGCATTGAATGCGTCCAACTCACATGCCCGCTGCAAGCTGTCCAAACCCGACTTTCGCCGTCGTGGCAGTCGGATTTCCGCGATACCCTTGTAATAATGTGCCTCAGCTGTTTCTTTGACAAAAATCGCTCGCGCGAGCAGGTCGGAAGCCAATTCGAATTGTTTTTGATTGTATTTTGCGACGCCAGCTCGAAGCGCCTGTTGGTACTGTGCTTCCGTATTACTCTCTTCAGCCGCAGCGGATACGCCAACTGGCGTCAATGTCTTGTCGTACTCCTTGCGAAGGCGTTCGTCTTTCAGCGTGTTATAAGCCTTCACAATGAGCTGATACTCTTTTTCTGCACGCTCCCGTTCTTTGTCTTTGAAGCGATCCGGGTGCATCTTCCGCGACAATTCGCGAAAGGCATGGTGAATTTCGGATGGGCTGCAATTTCTCGCCACGCCCAATAACTTATAGTGATCCATGGACTTCCAGCATGCAGTTCATTAATTGGAACTCTAACCGTACCACGAGGATTTTGTCAATCGCGTCATTTTCCAGTTCGAGCCATGCGTTTTGCCATCTTTCGCAATACTTCAGGAACGTTCTTATCCATCTGTAAGAACTTGAGATCGCGCTGAGTCAAGCGAGACAGGAATTTGGTTGTAAAGGCCAAAGGCGTCCTGGGGTTGCGCACCAAATTGTGAATGATTTTATAGTTCTTGGTCCATTCACGATTTAAGGCGATTAAGCGCAAGACGTCCGTTTGAACGTTTCGCAAGTTTGAGTAAAACTCAACTTCAGCCTCTGTAATTCTGGGCGACCGAATCGCAGCCGAGCAAACCAACTTGTTGGCGTCCCGAATGAGAATGCCACGCACTTCTCTATTCCCTTTGATGGCTGCTTGAACTTTCTGAGGCACCGACATGCGCGCAATCTGCTTCAACACGTTATGGCTGTCGTCCTCATCGCCTTTGATGTCTTGAATGAAGTCTTTTGACGAAAGCTTTTCATGCCCAAAAACAGCCACGAATTCCTTCGCTTCTTGCAGCGCCTGGCGCTCTACTTCTTCGATGGGAATGTCTTCAAGTTCTTCAGCAGGAGATACCAGATCTTTTAGTAGTAAGCGTTCATAATCATCGAGTTTCTGCTTTTGGTTAATGGACAAGTGAGGGTTGTTGCGCAATGCATCAACAATTTCGGGTTCCTCAAGGATCTTGACCTGGTTGTTCACCACGAGGTCGAGAAATTCAGCTTCTACAGACGGGGCAACGTCTCGAAGTGTTTCTGCCCTTGTTTGATGATTGAGCAGGGCAACAGCCTTGGCCGGCCCAGGCAGCGGGACTCGGTGCAGGTAGAAATCCAAAACATCCGGATCGCATGCCTTGTCTTCCAGAAACGTCTTGAACGCAGCTTCTGGCATGGTCTCCAAGGTTGAAAGTGCATCGGCAAAGAGGACATCGCGTTGTTTGACAATCAGGCAGATGGCCACAAACAGCTCTTCAGGTGGGACGGGCAAGAACCCGCGCACCAGTGCCTCACATGCATGATCAGGCAGTTCCCCTGCCCTAATTCGATCGACTACTGTTTCCATCTGGTTCGTCCTTTCTGGACAAGGCGTTCATCAAAGATTGGCGTAACTCACCGGGCCTAAATTCAACGAGACTCAAAAAATGATGGCCTGGGGCTACCTGTCCTACAAATTCCGTTTGGTCCTGTAGCGCCACCAACGCAACGTTACCCAAGCGCAGTGTCTGGTGATTTCCATAACGGTAGACTCTTAGCTCGCCAGCCCTCAAGATCCGCTTGGTCACCGTTTCACCATCGACCACGACTTCGACCCACACATCATCCAGCGCTTCTATCGCAAAAATCTCGTCCATGTTGGCGTGGCTTGCATTGACCAAAGTAATCTCGGTCAATTCAGCCAAAGGCAACTGGGGTACAGCCGTAACCGGGCGATCATCGGGCACCGTCTCCAATTCATCTTTCACCTCGGCTGGATCATCGTCGGCCTGGGTGACTTCCGCTGCGCTTTGCTCAAGGGCGGGCTCGGTTTCTAACGGCCATGGGTCCTCCTGCACAGATTCTTGCTCGGTGACGTCACCAACCGGTCTCTCATTACGATTGAAAACCGGCGAATTTCGCACCAAATAGCCAGTGACCGCCAAAAGCAACGCCATGATGGATCCAATGGTCAACACGCCACGTCTCTGCAAGACCCGGAACTGGCGATCATCGCGTTTGGTTCGTTCTTGCTGGATCACAGATTGCGGCTTGATATTGAACTGCTCGTTGAACTGAGAGGCAATGATGTCTTCGTCCAAGCCCAAATACCGCGCATACGCGCGCACAAAATTACGCGTGTAGATGCCTCCGGGAAGTTGAGACAATTCATCTTGCTCCAATGCAATCAGGAACATCTTGGCAATTTTTGTATCCTCAACGATTTCATCCAAACTTATTTCCCGTTTGGTGCGCTCACGTTTGAGCATTTGCCCCACACTGGTGCGGTCTGAATCAAGATCTGCAGACTGATTGGTATCGCTACCAAACTGGGTCTTGGTTTTCTTGTCGCTCTTCTTAGCCATTACGACCTCAAAATGAAGCAGACACGCAACACCGATCAACTCATGCCCCGGGCCCTGCGTTATTTTAAAGCCATGCCGGGTTAAGCCTGCAAGTGAAAGTGTCCTTGTACTTGCCTTTGTCCCCTAACCGAAGAGACAATTACGGCCATGGACCCTCTTTATCTGGACCTCAAAACCTGCACGGTTTCTGCCAACACAAAGGAGGCCGGTTTCGAATGGGCCTTTGTCGATCAGTGGCGCTCCGGTTACGCACTCGTTACATCCAAGGTTCATCACCCGGCAAGTATTTCCACGGATCAGGCGCTCGAATGGATTGAGGCCGCTGAACGGGGAGAAATTTCGCTGGAAACCGTAACCAGACTGGCGCGTTTTCTGTTGGTTCCACAAGACGCGAACAGAAATCGGAGACTCACACTCGAACGCGCATGGTTCGCTCGTCAATTCTCCAACGAATCGTCCAAAAGCGGCCTGACCGCATTCGTACTTAAGGAACCGTTTCCGTTTAGGGATCAACCGAAGCCAGAATTAAAGATGTTGCGGGCCTGGCTTGCGGGATAATGCCAAAATGCCGGCCCAGTAAGAGAGGATCAGCGTCCCCTGCTCGATCTCCAAAGACGTGCATCAATGGGTCACCTTTTTCGACCCTGTCCCCAATACCGACACGCAACATAAATCCCGCCATGGGATCGATACGGTCTTCTTTGGTCATCCGACCAGCACCCAACGCCAACGCATCCAACGCCAGGCCGTGCCCATCTATGGTATCCACATAGCCGTCTTTCGGGGCTAAGACCGGCCTGGCATTTCCCCAACCCAGATCGTCTTCAACCAGATGCTGAACCGCGGTCTTTTTGCCACCGCAAAAGGCGAGGTACCGCTTCAGGGATTCGAGTGCGGCTCCACGATCAATGGCGTTCATCAATTGGGCCCTTGGATCTGAAATTGAGGGGTCGTACATCAACAACATCCGAATAGCCAGCGCCTCGATCAATGAAGCCAATGGCGACTGCGGCCAGGATTTCAAATATTGCACCGCTTCCCATAGCTCGAGATAGTTTCCGATGGCGAAGCCAAGTGGTTCCGACATGCGAGAAATCACACCACCCACTTTGACGCCGCCCAGTTCGCCAACTCGGCACAATGCGTGCGCCAATTCAGAAGCACTCGATTCGGTCTTCATGAATGCACTAGAGCCACATTTCACGTCCAGGCACAAATGGGTGGCCCCACCGGCCAGCTTCTTCGACATGATGGAAGCTGTTATCAATGGGATCGAATCGACGGTACCGGTCACATCGCGCAGTGCGTAGAGTGCACGATCGGCGGGCGCGATTCGACTGGAAGGCTGTGCATTCACCCATCCCACCTCGTCCATCATCTTCATCAGGGTCGGTTCTGGCAACTCACACTGAACGCCATCCAAAGACTCAAGTTTGTCAATGGTTCCACCGGTGAAGCCCAGTGCCCGCCCAGAAAGCATGGCTACCGGAACACCACATGCCGCGACTAAGGGTGCCAAGACCAGTGTGACTTTGTCGCCCACGCCGCCCGTTGAGTGTTTGTCGACGACAATGGGATGCTGATCATAATGGAGACGGTCGCCAGACGCGGTCATGGCCTTGGTCAACAACCAGGACTCTTCAAAGGTCATTCCGTTCAATCTGATTGCCATGAGCAGCGATGCGGATTGATACAGGGGGATAGACTCATTAACGACGCCATCGACCCAGAACTGAATCTGTGTTTCGTCTAAGGGCGCTTTATTTTTCTTTGCCTCGATGATCGAGAGCATGGACACCACGTCAAGATGCCTCGTCGCCAGCCAAACTCACGATTTCATCCAACATGGATTTAGCCTTCTGAAAAATAGGGGCCTGATCAGCCGGATCCGCATTTTCGTATTTGGCGACAATGGCTTCCAGCTGTTCTCTGGCTGTGGCGTCATCACCCTGTTTTCGATAGCATTCCGCAATGCGGTACTTAGCCAGATCTTCGAAGTGGCTTCGACCTTCGGGTGAATTTATGACCCCGTTATAAAGGGTCAGTGCTTTTTCAGAATCGCCTTCGCCCAGGTAGTAATCGGCCAGTCCCATCTTGGCAAACAAGCCCATCAGCCCCCCGCTCCTGGACATATCCTCGTACATCTTCACCGCTTCCGCTTGACGGCCCAAGTTCACCAGAACGGCTACTTTGTGGAGTCGCGCCTGATCGGCAACAACGCCGGAATCCGAGGAAATCACCTCGTCCAGCTTGGCCAAGACGGCTTCATTCTTTTCTTTTTCGCTTTCGAATTTCACCTTGGCAAGCGGGTCATCGATCGAGCGCAACAACATATCTTCTACTTCGTAAAGCGCCTGCGCGGATTTGTCGCTACGAACCTTTTGCCACTCGTACATCCCAATCGCCGCACCAATGGCAACGAAGAAAGCCACGGCAGCCATGATGACTCGACTTCGATTCGCCTGGGCATACTTGATGCCACGCTCCATATAGGAGAGGAATTCATCTTCTTTGAGTAGTTCGCGTATTTCGTCTTTACGTTTTGTCATTTCGTATCCTTGGTTGGGTTCGGCTGGCTAAGGCACGGCCGAATCATGGTGGAGCTGAGGGTGGCAACCGCCAAAAAACTTTTAACGCCACCGCGCGGTAGCATATGATACACGAATTGGTACCTAATCCAATAAAAACCTGACGGTGGAATCATTGGTCGTGGAACAGAAGATGGGGCAAATCCCCATTTATAAGGTGGGTGTGTCTCTAGGCCAATTGGTGCTGATCGGGTTTCTGGGGTTCAAAGCAGCGGGTCTAAAGCAGAACAACCTGATCTCGCACATCACAGGCGAGGCCCTGGACTATAACTATGCGGTTGTTGCCATCGAAGGAGCCGACAACACTCGGGCACGGCAGGTCCTGGATGAATTGGCTGCAAATCCTCATACCGTTCGAGCTCTCACACCATCTGTCCCAGCGTTTCCAGGCGTACCGCCTACAGTGAATGGCCCATTCTCGATTGGTTACTACACGATCAAAGACGTCAACAGTTCAACGTGGGTTCAGTCGGCTTTGACACGTCTAGAGCCCTTGGAGACGGGCGGAGTCACGACCCACATGACCGGCGACGCAGCGATTAACTACTTCCTCGACCGGGAAAGCCAGAGCACCCGCCTGATTTTTGCTTGTTTGGTGTGTTTTGCGCTCCTATCCAGCTGGTTTGTGACACGGTCCATAGCAGGTGTGGCCGTCACAGCCATCTCAGTAGGCACACCTCTTGCCGCGACGATGGGCCTTTACGCGCTGCTGGGGTTTGAGCTCGATCTGCTCACCAATCTGTTGCCGGTATTAATCCTAGTGTTGGGATTTGCCATGCATATGCATGTCTTTCTTGCAATTGCGCGATGCGGCTCTGTCAGGGAAGGACTGAAGCGAAAACTGAAAGCCAATTTCATCGTCACGGCCACCACGTCTGCCGGATTTTTGTCGCTGTTTCTTTCTCAGCTCCCTCCGATTCGAGTCTTGGGCATTTTCATGGCGATTTCCATGTGGTTGTGTTTGGGATCGGTTTATCTCACACACTGGTCCATCGGCTGGATGACGAAAGAACGGGCTGTCACCTTGCCAAGTCTCTGGCACCGTGTTACCCACCTGCTGAGAATACGGCCCCAACAAGGTCTTTGGGTTGGGGTCGGAGCTTGCGTGATCGTCGTCGGCGCCTTTTGTGTGTTGAGAACGCCTGTCCAATCGAATGGACTGTTCTATTTCCATGAGGACCATCCCGTACGGATCGCCAGTCAATTGCTTGCACCGATTACCGGGATCTCTGCTCTGGAACTGGAACCGACCGTAGAGGGTCGAATCTCTCTAGGTGCGATCCGAAAAACAAAAGGTGTACGCTATGCGTTCTGGGTACCCCGTGAAAAACACATCGTCTTGATGGTCGATGCCATGGATGCCGAGACATTTGCTGCCTTTCAGACAAGTATTGCATCTTATGGCAAGATCTCAGGACCTTTGGTGCTGGTTTCTTCGTTTCAACAAAAACTCATTCGTTCGCTTACATCTAGCTTACTCGCATCAATTGCCTTAATCAGTTTGCTCTTAATGCTGGTGGTTCCATTACCACTGGGACCTGCAGTCGCATGGCTACCAAACCTTTTTCCCTTGGGTTGCATGGGTATTGCCATGGCCCTGTTCGGCATTGAGATCAGTGTTGCAACGGTCCTGGTCTTTTCGATCGCGTTCGGTATCGCTGTGGATGACACCATCCATTTGAGCGTGAAGTACTTGCAGTCCCAAGCAGAGAACCCGTGGCAGGATGTGCTGCAGACCGAAGGGGTGGCCGTTCTAGTCACAAGTGTCATCCTAACCGTAGGGTTTGCTGCCGTTGGCTTGTCGCCATTCAAACCCTTATCCGACTTTGGTAAGCTTTTATCAATCGGCATGATCACCGCCATGTTGGGGGACTTCTTGATCCTCCCGGCGATTCTGAAACACTACAAACGCCCGCAAAGGAGGATCGACCCATGATCAAAATTGGCGCGCCCGTCCCGGACATCACCTGCAAGAACCAGGATGGCCATGACGTCAAGCTATCCGACCTTCGAGGTAAAATTGTCGTCATCTATTTTTATCCCAAAGACAATACGCCGGGGTGTACCACCGAAGGACAAAATTTCCGTGACAACTATGCTTTGTTTCAAAACCACAACACGGAAGTCATCGGCGTGTCGCGAGACTCCGTTGCATCGCACAAAAAGTTCGCTGACAAACAATGTTTCCCATTTCCGTTGTGGTCTGACCCGCAAGAAGAGATGTGCCGAGCCTTCGATGTCATCCGGGAAAAGAAGCTCTACGGGCGTACCTTCATGGGGATCGAACGGTCCACGTTTATCATTGATCCCCACGGCAATTTGGCCAAGGAATATCGCAAGATCAAGCTAAAAGGTCACGTGGAACAGATGCTGAATGAGGTCACGGAACTCAATGCCCTCTAATCAAAGCCAACATCTCGTCTAATGTGAGTCGTGACGGCTGGTCCTGTCCGCTCAAGACGCCATCAATCACTTCCTTCTTGCGGTCGTGTATATGGAGAATGGCCTCCTCAATGGTGCCCTTGGCTATAAGACGATACACAGTAACCGCTTCAGTCTGACCGATGCGATGGGCTCGATCCGTGGCCTGCTCCTCCACCGCCGGATTCCACCATGGATCCATATGAAACACGTAGTTCGCATGCGTTAGGTTAATTCCGGTACCGCCCGCCCTGAGCGAAACAAGAAATACCGGCACTTCTCCGCTCTGAAAACGCTTGATCAACGTGTGGCGGTGTTTGACAGGCGTTTCTCCTGTCATCGTTAAATAGGGTACATGGATGCGATTGAGTTCCTTGGAAATAAGATCCAGGAATGATGTGAACTGACTGAAAACCAGAGCGCGGTGAGATTCTGCTGCCATTTCCTGAATTAGTTGTGAAAACAAAGTTAGCTTAGAGGATTCCCCCCGATAGCGTTCGTCGACCAAAGAAGGATGGCAAGCCAATTGGCGCAAGCGCAGGATGCCCGTCAAAACCCTCAACTTGATGTTGTCATCGTCGTTGTCGACCTGCCTCAAAATCCGGTTGCGCTCTTCGTTGTAACGGGCCATCTGCTGATCGTTCATCTCCACACGAACCACGATCTCAGTACGGTCGGGTAAATCTTCCAACACGTCTTGCTTGGTACGTCGCAAAATAAAGGGTTGAATGATCTGACGTAACGCTTCTAGCCGCAACATCTCTTGATCACGTGGCACAGGCGCCACAAAATTCTGCCGAAACGAACTCCAATCTCCTAAGACCGCGGGATCAACCATTCTGAAAATACTCCATAGTTCACCTAAGTGATTTTCCAAAGGCGTTCCAGTAAGGGCAAGTGTCCATTTACGTTTCAATCTGGTTGCCGCCTGGGCGGTCTGCGAGAGCGCGTTCTTAATGAATTGCGCTTCGTCCAACAAAACGGTACCCCACGTTTTCTTGGTCAACAGCTCAATATCGCGCAACAGCAGCGCATAACTGACAATGAGAACATCGCCCTGCTTCAGTCGGCCAAGCCGTTTGCTCCGGCCCCCTTCCGCATGGATCACAGGGTTCAAGCTGGGAGCAAAGCGTGTCATTTCCTCGCGCCAATTGAAAACAACACTTGCGGGGGCCACCACAAGCATGGGTCCTTGTTCGATCCTATCCAGCAAAACGGCTAAGGCTTGAACCGTCTTACCCAACCCCATGTCATCCGCCAAACACACGCCGATTTCAAGGTCCGACATGCGCCGCAACCACCGGTACCCCTCCAGTTGGTAACCTCTCAACTCGGCTTTCAATAAGGGACTGGGCTCAAAGGTCTTTTGGTCCAACGCGCGCCAGCGCTCAATTTTCTGCGCGTACGTGAGACTCCCGGTCCATTCGATCTCGTCGACATCTGCCAACACCGGGACGGCGGCATTCTTCAAGCGGACCCGCTTGCCATCGGGTTGAAGGGCAAACTTCAATCGGATCAGTTGCTCTCGAAGTTGTGCATTAATCTGTAGCCACTCACGTGCGCCCACGGATACGTAGTTACCGGTTAAAGACTGTACATCGGCAAGCGATGCCCCATCCAATTCAAACGATTCATCTTCCGTCGTGAGGTAAATGCGCAGGTATCCCCGAGTATCCGTGTGCAAACGCAAACGAAGCGCTCTTTCTTGACGGTTGATCTTTGGTTTTCGCTTCAACCACTCTAACGGCCAGTCTTGTGTTTTCAGCCAATCGAGAATGGCAAAGGACGTATCCAGATCTCGAACATGCAGGTCCTGTTCACCGGCATCGCCAAACTCAACAGGGAATGAATCTTGAAACACAGACCTCAACTTCGACTCTTGGTCCAGTTGCCTTCGGATCAGTCCTCCGGACTCAGATGAAAGGTATTGAGTGTCGTCTTGCAACGTAAGCCGTTCACGCACGCCGCTATAACAAATGCGCTGCTTAAGGGTCAGGCCTTCATGGGCGCTCAAATCCAGTAGCAAGACCAGCTTGGGAGTTTCGGTAGAAATCGCTTCATCGACTACGTTTGGCATCGCAAAAGAGACCGATGTTTGAAGCCGTTCCAGACGGTGAATGTTTCGCAACAGGTCGGCTCGCGACAATACCGGCTGATTCTCAAACGTCTCTCGTACCAACTGAGCCCGAAAGGGATCCACTTGGGCGATGACCAATTGGCCGGCAACCCGATCCATAAACAACATCCCACCTTCCACGTCGAAGACAGTCGTCTGTTTGGTGTCAAGTCCCTGAGGAGCCACACAGAAGGCATATGTGTCGCCTTTCTGCTCAAATCGAAAATCGATCATGCCTGCTCGGACTTCAAGCACCTGGTCGCCCCACCACACTCTAGGATGCCCCAACAAACTGAGCCAAAAGCCCCAAGGATATTTCTTAGCCGCTGGATAACTGGAATAGAAAACAACCTGTCGGAAATTTTTGAGGTACTCAAGTAGGGACCCATCCGAGGCATCTACCGACCCCAATTTATAAGAGTCGTTCGCTGTGAACCGTCGGACTTTGGTGTAATCGCCATCGGCTGTTGCCCGCTCGACAGCTATCTCTGGTTCAAGCTGGCCATGACTCTCGAATATGTGCACAGAAAGCCGAAAGGGTGAAAAGGTCACCGCTGCCGCATTCAGGTACCGATCCAAGTATTCAAGTGGATCCGATTGTGGCAACAGGGGCTCATCCCGAATCAATTCTAAAGCCAGTCCCACCAAATGCTTGCACACAATGCCTCGCTTGCCGTTGGCACAATCACACGCGCACCCTGCCAACACACCCGTCTCCAAATCAAAATCAAATCCAAGAGTCACTGGACGTGATTTGGCGGGCAGGTGTTTCGCTTGAATCTGATGACCCTGATGTCGGATCTCAAAAACGAGCCCTTGTTTTCGGGTAGTGCTGACGAGTCGTTCGGGTACTTGCTCAACAAAGGCTCGGAGCACTTCAGCTGGACGAATATCCATGGAGGTGAATCTCTTGGCAGAGGGCTAAACGATGTCGCGAAAACGGGACACGTCTCCGCCGGGATGCTGGTAACCATACCACCCTTCGCCCAGGTCATCCAGATCCATGACAGGTACCTTGCCTTTTCCATCTGGCAGGTCGATGACATATGGAGGTGCTTGGGAACATTCAGCGCGCAACCCGTCATAAATCTGCATGCCGCGTTCAATGGTCACACGAAACCGATCATTCCCGGCGACTCGGTCCGGGTGATGCAGATAATGACCTTCCACGCCGAGCTTTGACAATTGAAACCAGAGCTGTGCTTGGTCGACCACTGTATCGTTCACCCCCTTGAGCAGCACAGCCTGATTCAAAAGCGGCGTGCCTGCTTCTTGAAACAGAGCCGAAATGCGTCTGCTTTCATGGGTCAATTCCTGATCATGATTGAAATGCGTCACCACTCTGAGGGGCAACCCCACGTCCAAGGCCAAGACCAACTGTTTGGTGACCCTCTGCGGATAATGAACGGGGGCACGTGTATGAATTCTCCAGCGCGCAATGGCTGTTTCGTCCCGCAATCTGGAAGCGATCCGATTTAGTTCTGAATCGCTCAAAGTCAGCGGATCACCGCCGGAAAGGATCACCTCCTTGATCTCTGGATTGGCTTGTACATATCGAACCAGTTGATCCCATTGATCGGGCGTCATCGGACCCGTGGGCGGCTCATCGCGACGAAAGCAGAAACGGCAATAGAAATGGCAGCGCTTGGTCACAAGTACAATGATCCGATCCATGTGCTTTCGCACGATAAAATCAAGGACCCTTTTGGCATGGTCACCCACCGGGTCAGTTAAGTCATTTGCATGGCTTCTCCATTCCTCCGGATCGGGCTTGCCCATTTTGGCAATCGGATCGTCTTGGTCCTTGATCAAGTGGAAGTAATAGGCAGGCCAGACCACTGGAAACTGTTGCTTGGCGGCTTTCAGCCACGCTTGCGGGACCTGAAGTCGGTCTGCGATTCTAGCCCTCGAAACAGATCGATACACCCTGCTGTCAGGTTGCGTTGCCAATTTTAACCCCCTAATTGCGGCCTGTTATCATAGAATAGGTCGGTTTGGCGTCCAATCGGCGGCCGTCACATCATCATCAAAGGTAAAAGGTAGACATGATTAGTACAGATAAATTTCGCAAAAAACTCAAAGTGGAAATCGACGGCGAACCATGGATGATGATTGATGTGGAGCACGTGCGCCCAGGCAAAGGCCAAGGATTCACCAGAACCAAAATGAAGAACATGGTGACCGGTCAAGTGGTGGAACGCACGTATAAAAGCAACGAAACCCTGAATCCGGCGCGCATTGACGCGGCCACCATGCAGTATCTCTACCAAAACGGAGATGACTACTCATTCATGAACACAGAAACCTATGATCAAGTGAATTTGACGGCTGAACAACTGGGTGATGTGGTCAATTACCTGTACGAGAACATGGAATGCGAAGTGGCCTTTTTCAACGGTATGCCTATCAGTTGCGATATGGCCAATTTTGTGGAGTTGGAGATCGTCGAATGTGAGCCCGGTATCAAAGGGAACACCGCCACCAACACGCTCAAGCCGGCCATCGTAAGTAGCGGATACCGAGCCATGGTACCTCTTTTCGTAGAGCAAGGTGATTGGATTCGAATCGATACGCGTACAGGCGATTACGTAGAACGTTGCAAGCGGCCGGAAGGTCGTTAATTTGCCCGCTTGGATTGGCACTTTTCGCAACCGAACCCCCATCAATCAATTCAAGCAAAAAGGAACGGGACTGATCGCAGGACTGGCACGAACCGAACACGGGCGTTGGGTTCTCAGCGATGAGTCGGATTCCATCGAGTTGGAGATCAATTTGCCAACAGATGGACCCGCCTATTGGTTGGCTATCCGCTTCGAGGGAGACGACTCTTGCGTGGTGTTCCAACAACCCGCATTGGGTCATTCAAACACAGAGGCTCTGGCTTCCCGGCGCCCATTTCATCGCCAAAGGGCAAAAATCATCGACGCCATGCGTCACTGGTTTCTACAACAGGGTTTCCTGGAAGTGACCACCCCTGTACGTGTGGAAACCCCAGCCATAGAACCTTACCTGGATGCCTTACCGAGCCGTGATCAGTGGCTGCGAACGTCGCCCGAGTTGCATATGAAGCGCCTTTTGGCGGCAGGCCCTGAACCCCTATTCCAATTTGCGCCCAGCTTCCGCGATGAACCCAACAGCAAGCTCCACAGGAGTGAATTCACAATGCTGGAGTGGTACCGGCCATTTGCCGACCTGGAACATCTGATTGACGATGTATCGGGACTGCTTCAAGCGATTGCTCCCTTTTCCGAAAATCCCACATGGTTTTCAGCTAAGGTCGACGTGAAAACGGTTCAAGGCATTTTCCTCGAAACCTGCGGTTTGGTTTTAGATGAGCGGATTGACACCTTAGCGGCCTACTGCGCTCAGAAACATATTCACACCCACGAAAGCGATACCTGGGACGACTTGTTCTTCCGGATCCTGCTCACCCAAATCGAGCCGAACCTGGGTGGGGAACGACCGCTTATCTTACGCGATTATCCCGCCTCACAAGCTGCACTTGCGAAGGTTGCGCTGCCTGGTGCCGGACTCCACACCTGCTACCGCTTTGAACTCTACGGCATGGGTGTGGAGTTGGCCAATGCGTTTTATGAAGTAACAGACCCTCAGGAACAGCTGGAACGAATCAGGCAGTCAACAGCCGAAAGGGCGGCGCTTGGCAAAGAGACGTTTCCACTGGACACATCCTTCCTCCAAGCATTACAGGCTGGTTTGCCACCATGTGCCGGAATCGCTTTGGGTGTGGACCGATTAGTAATGTTGGCGCTTGGACAATCAGATCTTGCCCAACATTTGCACTTCCCCTAGCTGGAACTCTGCCCGCAATTTCACGTAAAGTCGATCAAGAATCATGATTCGGGGTGGATATTATGCATCTGTTGCTTGTGTTGTTTATGGGCGATTTCAAGATCAAAGAGGCACCTTTCTTTGATCCTCAGGCGCTGCGTATCGGTACCAACGGCACACTGATGGTACCCGATGCCTCGGAACATGTCGTGTTCGTGTTCGATGTGAACGGTCATCTGGTCAAACAGATTGGACGTCAAGGACAAGGGCCCGGCGAGTTCCAACACCCCACTGATGTCGGTGTGTTAAAGGACAGTCGCTTTGTGGTGGTGGATTCAGGCAATAGTCGCATTCAATTTTTCACTGCCGAAGGCAACTATGACACCTCGTTTCAACTCTCGGCGCACGGATTGGGACGCCTGCAGGTCTTGGAGGACCAAACACTACTGCTCACGGAAACCAATGGCTTCCAATTCAGTTTGAGGATGGGCGGCGGAGACGAAGACCATCGCCGGCTTTTCTACGTTCACGACCTTAAAGGCCAACAACTCCGAGCTTTTGGCGACCTGATTGAACATGAAAATCCTTTTCTAGCCATACAACTGAATCAGGGACCCATCGCGGTCTTCGGCAGCCGCATCTACAGTGCACGCACCTTGGAGAACAAGGTGCTGGCATTTGAAGGTGACCGTGTGAGCACGATCCAATATCCCTTGACTTTTGTACCGGAGGAACCCCAAGCCGAAACGAAGTCCACCACCAATGCCAAGGGCGAAACATCCTTCTTCATGAGCGTTTCCATGGAACCTGTGTGTATGGGCATGTGCCTCGGCAAACCCGACCACCTCCTCATTTTGCGCGCAAACGGTCACCCCGCCCCTGATTCCGACGGTTCGTCAAGTACCCTGATTGAAGTGGATTTGAATGGCAACGTGACTCGTACTTTTGATGGCTCATATCTGGCCAGAGCAGTGGTCGCGTCCCCTGATCGGCGTTATGCGTATGTGCTCCATGAAGCGGATGATTGGACCATCACACGGATTGATTTGTAAGACCTAGCGCGAACTTGACAGACGGAGCTCCCCCTCTCAGAATGCTCAGGCGAGGGAGGCTCCATTGATCCATATCTGTATGCTGCTCTGTTGCATCTGGCCCGTCCAGGACGACTTCATCCGAAATCTCGCTTCAGGCAATCTAGACCCGGCCACATTGAGCGATGCGCAGAAGAACCAGTTATTGGTGGCTTTGGCGCAAAGAGTGATCGAACTTGAAGCTGAGCGCACAAAACCGGCATCGGCTGATGCCGAACGATTGAAAAAGGCCACCGCGCTATTTGACCAGATCAAGCACCACTACACTGCACTGGAAATGGATCAGGCTGGGCTGAAGCTAGCGATGATGGAAGCCCAATTCCCGGAAGTGAAGCAGACGCCCGCCTACACAAAAATCATGAATGAGTTCAACACCATTGGCATCGAAGCCGGTCCCCTTCAAGTGGCCAAATGGTATCAAGGCGCTATTACTTTTGATGATGTGGACGTTGTTTTGATCGTCTTCTGGGAGAGCTGGTGCCCCCACTGCCAGGAAGACTTGCCGCGCCTACAGAGAATCGCCGAACCGTTTGAGGAACAAGGATTCGTGATCCTGGGTCTGACACGTGTCGCTGAACCGGCCACCGACGAAAGTGTGTTGGGCTTCATTACCGAATACGACATCCATTTCCCCATCGCCAGAGACACCGGCATCATGGCTCAGCGATTGGCAGCCACAGGGGTGCCGGCCGCTGCCTTCATCAAACAGGGCAAAGTCATCTGGCGTGCCACTCCAGACTTGATCACAGCCGAGACGATCGCAGCGGCTTTGCAGTATTAGCGGGTGACACCTGAATCAATCTGGTCCCGTTTGGAGTATAATTCACAAAAAATTCGGCTGGCCCAGGGGTCACACATGAAGATACTATGCATCGCATCCATCCTTTTGAGTTCACTGTGCCTGGCAGGTAATGGTGACCTGGATGTCACGTTCGACACAGACGGCAAGGTCACCACCGATTTCGCCGGTAACACAGACAATGCCTCTGCCGTGGCCATACAAGCGGATGGGAAAATAGTGGTTGCGGGATACGATTCCAACGCGCAAGAGCCCGTATTGGCGCGTTATAACACCAATGGCAGTTTGGACACGTCCTTTGACACCGACGGGAAAGTGATCACGCCAATTACTGGTAATCAGCAAATCCAGGCGATGGCAATTCAAGTCGACGGAAAGATTGTGGTTGCGGGTTTGTCCAACACCTCGGGTAGTTTTGATTTTCTAGCAATCCGCTACAACACCAATGGCAGCCTAGACACCTCATTTGATACCGATGGCATCGTCACCACAGACATGGGATCGTCTGGCAGTGATCAAGCGTTTGCCATTGCTATTCAGGCTGATGGAAAAATTGTATTGGGTGGATTTGCCAATGGCGGCGACTTCTGCGTGGTGCGGTATAACTCCAACGGCAGTCTCGACACGTCCTTTGATACCGACGGCATTGCCATCACCGATTTTGGCGGTAATGATCAGATCAAAGGCATCGCCATTCAGACTGATGGAAAGATAGTGGCCACGGGCTTTTCAAATGGAGCGGCCAACGACATCGCACTAGCGCGTTACAATACCAATGGCAGTCTGGACACTTCCTTTGACACCGACGGACGGGTGACCACGGATGTTTCGGGCGGAAGCGATCAAGGTAGAAGCATCGCGCTTCAAAACGATGGAAAGATCGTCATAGCAGGCATCGCACCCGGAAGCGACATCATGTTGGCCCGTTACAACACCAATGGCAGTTTGGACACCTCCTTTGACACCGACGGCATTGTCACGACGGACATCAATTCCGGCTCCAATGATCAAGCTAATGAACTGATCATCCAAACTGATAACAAAGCGATAGTCGTTGGCTTGACCAACGCCAATGGAGCTCAATTCGATTTCTTCGCAGCACGTTACACGACCGGCGGCGCATTGGACACATCTTTCAACGGAGACGGATTGGCGTTTGTGGATTTTAATGCGTCCAGCAACGACCAGGGTTTTTCAGTCGCCAAACAAGATGATGGGTACCTGGTTGTGGTAGGCCTGACGAATGCTCCAGGTACCTTTGATTTTGGTCTAGCCCGACTGGAAAACGACGACCCTGTTCCCGTTGAATTGATGCAGTTCAGCGTGGATTGATCGTGCCGGATATTACGAACTGAGCGCCCACCTCAACCGGTCGCGTCGAGATTTCAAATCCCATTTCGGCTAAGGCATTGGCGACATCGTGCAAACCCAGACCAAGCCGATCTGGTTTGGTGGTATAGCCCACATTAAATATTTGCGCACGGGCTTCGTCATGAATACCCGGTCCCGTATCGCTGAGGACCAAAATCATGCGACCTGATTCCTGTGTGAGGTGAATTTGGAGGCTGCGTTTCGAGTCGCTTACTTCATCTAGTGCTTCACAGATATTCTTAAACAACTCCAGCAACACGTACGTGAACTTAAATTTAGGGACCGAAAGCCCGCCGCAATCCTCCAACATCATGTGTAACTTGATCGCCTTCTGTTCAAAGAAGCTGCCGTACATGGACACTGCTTCCTCGATAATCGCTTGGATGGGTTGCTCAATTTCCTGAAATCCCCTTGATGTTCGTTGTTGTTGCACATGGATCGTCTGTTGAAGAAGCCGCACACCGTCGCTCATCTGTGCGATTTGTGCGGTTACGTTTGATCGGTCTTGGCGGATAGCAGTCTGCAGTTTTGCGAAGGCTTCAAGCAAACTCGCTTGCTTTGGATCATTGTCATCTAAATAAGGACGCACCATTTCATGAACACGCGCAATTGACTTATCGAAAGGACGGCACATGATCTCGTGAACCAGACCTGCAGCAACGTTCACGCTGTTCAACGTATTGCCCACGTGGTGAAGGGTAGCTGAGGCAATGTCGGCCATACCCGATCGGTGCGCGTTCTCGATGAGCTGGAGCTGCGTTGCAGCCAAGTCCTGCTCCGTTTGTTTGAGCTCTACGGCTAATGCCACCTGTTCAGCGATTGGCACGAAGAACGCCCAATCGTATTCGAGTCTACCGCGAACCAATAGCCACCCCAACGGCGCTTGTTTTCCGGGAAGACCCACGGCGGACCAACCATCCGTAAGAACCACTGGTTGATCCGAGTCACATGATTCCAGATGTGAGGTCCATTCGCTCGCGTTTTCATGAGTGCTATAGACCACCTCTAGTTCACCTTTGTGTCGGCTCCTCAAGACGAGGGCGAAATCCTCAACCGCCACCTGGCTTAGAACCTTGCCAATGGCGCCACATAGATCGACGAGACTACCCTCCAAATGGATTGCGCTGGAAATACCATACAGGACTGCCGTCAATGCCTGCTGACGCCTTAAATCCAGCTCGGACATCTTGCGAAGGTGAATATCCGTGATAATGCCATCAAGTTGATATGCCCCAGCTTCGTCGTGAAAAAACCGGCCTCTTTCCAGGACCCATCGATAGGATTTTCGACCGTGGTGTAGCCTGTATTCCACCTGGAAAGAGCGTTTGTCCAAAATTGCTTGATGGATCTCGCGGCGAACATGATCGCGATCGTCGGGATGAATCAATTCATCAAAGCACCGTGCATCAGATTCTTCCTCCAGAGAAAACCGCTTCCAATGTCCCGCAAACTCATGGCACGGAATGCCACTGATCCGCTCCATTTGACGACTGATGAACCTGATCATCCCATTCAGATCCACGGAATAAACCGCGTCGTGGATGTTTTCGACCAGGTTTCGGTATTTACTTTCACTATCCCTGAGGCTGTCCTCATTTCGCTTGCGTTCAATCGCAAGGGCAACCTGTTCGGAAAACATGCCTAGAATGGACTTGTCCTCGTGACTGTAGGCATTGACGCTTTCATAACTCTGAATGGCCATGACACCAATTGTCTGCTGGCGAATGATCAAAGGGACCCCTAGCCAAACCTCCGGAGGCTTACCAGAGGGCGCGCTGCCAGTTTCAGCACAATGAGCCCACAACTGGTCTTTGGTCATAAGCAGAGGCGCGCCTGACCGAATCACAATACCGGTCATGGAACCCTTGGTGTCTCCCAATACGTAGCTAAATTCGGCCCCCAGTTGGTTGGCCTTGTCGACGTAATATCGGCGATCCACGGGATCAATATAGTAAGGAAATGAAACGGTGTCCGTTTCTTCATCATATAGTGCAATGTAGAAAATGCTCGCGTCCACCAAACGATTTAACGCGGCATGGATTTTCACAAACAAATCGTTGATGTTGTAGGTGGTGTTGACCGCATTGGAGATTTGGAACATCACCTGGTTCAACAGTTCCGATTTGGATTGCCTGAGATCGGCCATGGCACAATCCCGCCCGCAAGATGCTTTGGTCAAAGGATTTCGTGGTTCAAGTCTATCGACAAACCCGGAACTGTCAAGCATCGACTCATGCCCATTGATACGCGTGACCGTGACAGGAGGTGGATAAAGGGTCGGTCTTCTCAAGGTCAACAAAGGCGACATGACCCGAAGTCAGCGCGATCCGCTTCTTGCAACAGTCTCCCCTTTTTCCCCAAAATCAGGGCTTATCCTGGCCATTACTTGTGACGATATGGAGAAAAAAAGAGGATGCCCTATGTCTCGATCACTCACCCTCATTTTTGGCGTCATCTCCATACAAGCGCAAGTTGCATTCAACGATGCAGCCTTCGAAAGCTTCTGTATCTCCAACTACGATACCGACATGAATATGGAGATCAGCATGGCTGAAGCAGCTGCCGTGACCGGCGTGATGAATTGTTCCAACCTAGGAATTACCGATCTCACGGGTCTCGAAGCCTTCATCAACGTGGAGAACCTCAACTGCGCAGACAACCTGTTGACCTGGCTGCCGAGCTTGCCACCTCCACTGCTTACGCTGCGCTGCAACAACAATCCGCTTGAGTCCCTGCCCACACTGCCCAGCTTGCTGGGAACACTCGTCGCCTACCAGTGTCAATTGACGTCGTTGCCCGCGATCCCTTCGAGTGTCTACGCGCTCATCGTTGCGAACAACAGGATCACGGAGCTCCCACCTCTGCCATCCACAATGGACGTTCTCGACGTGTCGAACAACTGCTTAACCTCATTGCCCAGTGTACCCACAGGTGTATATCAGTTGGGTTGCGGATACAACAAGTTAACCAGCCTTCCCCCTTTGCCCAATGCACTCGAGGTAATGAGTTGTAATCACAATTCACTGTCGAGTCTACCGGACCTGTCTGGCACGCAACTCGTGAGCCTGGAGGCATCCAGCAATTTACTCACCAGCCTGCCGGTCTTCCCTACAACCATTCAGTACGCCTACGCCTATGACAACCGACTAATCACGATTCCCGACCTGACCGGCCTACCGGTCTTCACTGAACTTGCCTTAGCTCGTAACTTCATTGAAGACGTACCCGACTTGACGGGCTTAACAAGCCTTCAGATCCTGGACCTGAATAACAATTTCTTGGGGCCCGATGATTGCCCCAACATTGCGGCCGCCATTGCGTTACCCATGACTGTGTATTACATGCAGCAAGGCCAGTTCGGCGCCTATTTCAGCGAGTTACCCCTATGGCCCGATTCGGAGTCCATCCAATTCTGGATCCCCCGCATCACCTCCAACGCTTATCTTTCGTTCCTTGACTGCCCGTAGGATCCGTCACATCAGGCGGTTTGGTATCTTCATGGGGACTCGCTTTGTTATGATGCGGTGATGTTCCCTGCCCCATCTTTACTTTTTGCATTGATCATCAACCATCCCCAAGACGGGTTGCAACTGCGGATGGATCAGGACCTTGCGGACGGGAAGCCGATTGTGATTCACGTGACCGTGGCTTTATGTGACAACGTCAACCAAGGCATCATCCCGGTCCCATCGCATCTGGGTCATGGTCAGGACCCCAAGTCGAATCTCTATTGGGGTGCGCTATACGGCGTACGCACGCATCTCAGTCGCACCGCTGGATGGCAGAGACTGCAAGTGGCACAGCCCGGCGGTCCCATCCTTGAACGATGTCTTTTCTTCCAGACACTGGCCCGAGGGGACAAGGCCGTACCGGTCACCATCGTGGCTGACGCATGGGATGGGGCACACATCAAAGATGCCATCACGCGTTATCTCGAGCACTGTGCCGGAGCGGTACCTGAATCGATTGAGGTTGCGTCGAAGCACCTCAGCTTGGAAGCGGGCGGTGCATCCCACGTGCTGGCCTACATCGGTCACAACGGTTTGATGGAGTTTGACGTGTCATCCCAGCCGTCAAAGGACAACCTAGCTCGCGGAGCGATCGCTTTGGCCTGTATGAGCCGTCTCTATTTCGAGGAACTGATACCGGCCAGCCATACGCTGTTGTTGACCAATGGCCTCATGGCCCCTGAAGCTTACACGCTGGATGCCGCCATCCGTGCCTGTGTACAGGGTGCCGAAAGCGAGCAGATTGTACTGGCAGCCGCCACGGCCTACCACAAATACCAAAAATGCGGCATGACTGCGGCCAAGAACCTGTTCGTGAAACCTAAATAATTTCGCCGCGTTTAGAACACGGAACGAGCTGGCATTGACCTTGCCCTAAAGGGGTGATGTGGGGCGAAGGCGGCTTCCAATCGGTTCGGTCTCACATCTGGGAGACCTCTTTTCTCCCCAACCAGTGACAAGGAGACTACGGCAATGCATTCTGTGTTTTTCTTCTGCTCCATGATGACCTTGGCGCAGCATATGGATATATGGCTCTCCCAACCCTTCAATCCCAACAACTTTTTCCGGGAAGAGAACGGTATTTACACAGACAGTGGACAGGCGCTGGGAGATTCCTCGTCTTGGTCCATCGGCGTGGGCGATGTGAACGGAGACGGCAGTTTGGATGTGGCGGTCGCCAACGATGGTGCCTGTTACGTGCACACCAACGACGGTACGGGCGTGTTTACCAGAACATCTATATTCGGAGCCGGATTACCCGTCGGCCATTCCATTTCACTGGTCGATATGAACCTCGACGGAAACCTGGACATAGTCATGGCCACGCTCGTAAGCACGTTTAGCGGAGACAACCAGATCTTCATCAACGACGGCAGCGGTATCTTCACCACACCTACCGCCCTATTCGGGATGGCGAACACGCGATCCATTGCCGTGGCCGACCTGAATGGCGATGACTACCCAGACGTGTTCGAAGCCAACCAAGGCGGCGAGCCCAATCGTGTCTGGTTCAACGACCAAACCGGCGTAGTCACAGACAGTAGCCAAATGCTTGGCACATCGTCCAGCTTTTCGGTGGCACTTGGCGACCTGGATGGCAACGGCAGCCTGGACGCCGTAGTGGCCAATGATGGTCAACCCAATGTTGTTTGGTGGAACGATGGCTCGGGTCAGTTCACCTCCAGCCTAGCCCTGGGCGGCAGCGACAACTCAACCGCCGTTGCCTTGGGCGACCTGAATGGAGACACCTTCCCAGATGTCGTGTTCGGCCAGGACGGCGCCATTTCCGGAGCACCTTTGCTGGTCTACTGGAATGATGGCGTGGGAAACCTGACGCTCTCATCTCAGGCCTTCCCCAGCCCGCGCACGCTTTCCGTTCATTTGGTTGATTTGAATCGCGATGGTCGCAAAGACATGGTTCTGGGGAACATCGGCGCTGACCACATCTGGCTCAACCAGGGCGGGAGTATGTTTCAGTTAACCGCCAACACCCTCAGCAGCGATTATTCATCCAGTGTATTTGGCGGTTTCTTCCGCACCACGAGATCTGAAGCCCAGGCACAATGGGCACAGAACTGGACCATCATCGACTTGTTACAATTCGACCGTCAACTCAAGGCCCTGGATGAACCCACCCGCGGCCGCTAGGGAACATACACGAGCGATGAACACGCAGTCGATCCTGACCTGGCCCATTTGGTCCCTCGCGGGTCCTGGGCCAAGGGTTGCCTGACGGCGAATCTGCCGATCTTTGTGTTCCCGCTCCTGATAAATCTGATTTCGCACGCCATGTTCTGGTTCATCGTTGTGGCAGCTATCTCCGTCGGTTTTTCCTGTTGGCGCTATTGGAATAAACGGGAAACCGCCTCCCTACAAGGCGCGCTTATTGGCGGCGCGCTGTTTGCACTGTTGTATGGCGCGTGTACAGGCGTCCTCTCCCAGGTAGTGTAGGTGGATTGAATCCATTCGAATGAGTCCGTACAAACTCTGCGTTTTTTCTGAAATTCAAGTAAAATGCTACTGCTGATAGAGGGAGGTACCATGCGACTGACACTGCTTGCGCTCGTGCTTGTCAGCGGAATTGCTCAAGCCAACGTCAACATCCAATCAAATCAAATGGTTGGGCGTAACGGGTTCTTGTGCGAGCAAGCTGGATTGGTTCATTTCACAGTCACTGATAATGATTTTGACGGCGCAACTGCAGCTCAACCGATTTATATCCGACTTCGGTTACTTGAGGGACTTTCACTTTCAAATACTCTGGTTGATCTCGATTTGGCGGGTCATGTGCACGAGCCGATCTATTTGGCCGTTGCCATTGCTGATTCTGTCGACCCTTCGTCGGTTCAACTTACGATTGCGCCAGATGCGCTTGCCATTATCCGCTGGCGAGCAGGTGAGGATCAAATCTGGCTTCGACTGAATCAATCATCTTCAAGCTGGATAGAAGTCGACGGCATCGCGCAAGCACCTAGTAGGGTCTTGCGTGTCACTTGGGTAATCGGGATTACCGGGCGCATCACGCACATGTCCAACGAAAGTCGCTATTCGGTCGGCTTGGCCAATAGACCCGCGAATGCGCGGATTGGTTCTTCCTCCACAGTGGACAATCTGTTCGTATCGACGTTGTTATGTCTAGACACTACGCAACACACCATTCATCCTGATCCGACTGAATTACCTATCAGGACGTTTGAACTCCATTCGTACAATTCCGCCTTGGGCGTCACATCAGCCACCAACACCGATGACATCATTCCTGGCGGTCAGACTCCCGCAAATTTCGGAGGCGATTACAGGAACATCCTGATCGAGGATGGATCGGCACAGGTTGAACTAACGCCAAATGCGCCTGGATTGGGTTTCACCTGTCACAATGCTTTCCCACTGAACAACCGTCTGCGTGGAAACATTTCCTTTCGTTACATTGCTTCCTGGCCATGGTTCGAGGGTTCAGAGGTAATACTGGAACGACCGAACGGTGTCAGTTATGGATTCCCTACCACTACGCCCTTTGTTGACAACAACGGTAGGCAAGGACACTACGTGGCGGGGAGTTTTCTGAAAGGGGGTCCATTGTCAGAGTCCACCAGCATCGCATTGGCCTACGATGACGAAGGGTACTCGACAACGACTTCCGGCATTCGAATTGCCCACAAGATCCATGTTTTGCAAGCTTTTGGCAGCGCACCTCAGGCGGACTTCATCGGCGAAGTCGAGTCACTTATCGTGGGTGAGGACTGTGAACCCACAGGAGACGTGATATTAACTGTAACGATCCAAGCCGCTGATAACACGACTAAAGAAATTAGCGCCGGACCCTACACCGGATCTGATCAAAGTTGCGGACTATGTCAGACAACCACCGCATCGGGTTCCGTTGTTGTGGGTCGCTTTGCCACGTACTTTGAAAGTGAGCTACCACTCTGGCCAAGTCCACACCCTGTCTCACATTTTGTACAGCGGGTGAACCAACTATGAAGCCGTATGCTTTAATCGCTCTACTCGCCATTCCAGCTATCGCGCAAGTCCATCTCAGGACGAACATACAAGATATTGCGTTCAACGGTGAATGCGAGGAGGCCGGAGCCGTAACATTCAGTGTTCAAAGTGATGAGTTTCCTTACGCCTCGCCCTCAAATCCGCTCTTCATCCGATTGGTGCTCTCCAATCAGGTGAAGCTCAGCCAAACTTTGGTGAACCTCGATGGGCCGGGAACATTCAACTTACCAATTCAGATAGCAATGAGGCTGGACGGCATATCGAATTCAGCTACCATCCAAGCTCCGGCGGATACAGTCTCAATCGTTCGCTGGATAAGAGGAGAACGCGCCATATGGATTCGGATCCAGCGTTCTTCGTCGTCTTGGCTGATCGATGGCGGCGTTCCCATCGGTCCTGGTCCGGAGCGATTCGTAGCTTTTACGGTTGGCGTGACAGCCAGAAACTCCTGGGCCCGCAATGTCCCTGAATTCCCCGAATATGCGAATCTACCAGCTAACAATCGGCCCGGCTCCGCTGTGTCCGGTGAAGAAGCCTCCGTGTCGACGCTGATTAACGTGGATCTGAGTGAGTCGGACCTGGTGCCCTGGCCATCGAGAAAAGCTGAGCTTTTTGTCCAACCTGAATTGGTGAAAGCGGTATTCTCGGATGTGATTACCATGAGCGATCCAAACGAGATTGCATCAACTCAGGAAATGGCGATGTTCGACAACTGCACCACCAACGGTAGAGTAACCAATCTATGCGCATTCCCTGGAGGACCCGGAATAGATGTGACATACTCGCCCAACAGTGAACTATGCAAACCTGCAACCGGTGAATTGGTTTACCTTGAGACTGAAATCACCTTGTCGTTTCCCTCGTCTTGCTGGTACCGGAGTGCCCAACTGATGCTGGAAATAGATCCTGGCAGCGCATACGGATTTGAAACAGAGAGCTTAATCAGTGACCCAACACCAACGGACCTGTTTGAATGGTGGGGCAACGATCCCTTTGCAATGACACGTGAGATTTATCCCGTTCCAGGCGTTTCAGTGCTTGGTTCACCCTCGCTTGACGCCTATGCGCCTTTAGATGCGCCATTCATCACGACATCGCATGGTGATCGACTGTCAAAACAACTCATTATTGAATACGACCGATTCACATGGTCACCAAGTCTGCAAATCCAGTTTCGTCTGGCTCAAAGCTACTTAGCGCTTCCTTCGGCTGCTGAAATACACGTGGCGTATGGCCATTCCTCCAACAGTGTCAGTGACTGGATTGGTGAAACTCCGTTTTCACATGCTCAAGACGGAGCGCCGCCCATCATGATTCAGGCAACAGAGCAAACCATCACAACGGGTTCTTGGATTCCTTGCTCAGGAGGTGGCAAGCAATGAATTTCATCCTCATGGCAGCAGTTTTCTTGGTTTCCGATTGGTTTTCAAACAAAAAGCCTTTACCCGCAAACGCAACCTACGCTGAGCTTGGTGCCGTTCGTCTTCTGATAGATCAGAATTCCTTTGGAATAGTTGGGAATGACGTTGTATTTGACGTTCGGCTGAAATTCACCGATGGCGCGATACTCAGCGAAACCTTTGTCGACATTGAGGGTAGCCCCCTGGGCCATCAACCGATCCATTTGGCAGTATTCACATCATCCGCAACGGATTGCCTGGTCACGGCACCATTCGATGCGGTTTCGATCGTGAGGTGGCGAGCTGGTGAGTCTGAAATCTGGGTGCGAATATCGCAGCCTTCTTCTGACTGGGTGGAGGTTTCAGGCGTCAGCAGTCCTCCAACAATTGTCTGCAATGTTTCTTGGTCTATCGGCCTGGGAGAGCCAGTAAACACCGGATTTCTGCTCCCAAAGTTCCTTCAATCCTTGTCCAATTTGTCGGGCAACTCAAGAAACGGAATAGATCCTATTGCATTGCCAATCCAGGTAAATACAATTGGATTGCCTGAAAGTGCCCGTATCGAATTGGCGACTACATGGATGATCAATTCTCAAGGCGTCACTACCGCAGCTTCAACTGCGGGCATCGTACTTGGTGACCAGATTCACATGGGCGCAAGTAAATCCAGTTGCATGAATGCTGGGCTACTGCTCGGAGTCATCGATTCAAGTTTCGAATGAATCCTTGCTGACAAGATTTTGAAAAAGCGGGAAGGTTCGATTTGAACGTCACACCTTTTACAGGGAATAAAAACTGGATCGCGCATCGTGTACAAAGATACGATTCAACGCAGAACGCAGCGCGTGATGCGCCTCGTCCCTTTACCAGAAATTGAATCACCAGGAGGCATGAATGTATTGGATCTCGATGGCCTGGCTCTTACTACCGGCACTGCAGGACCATTCGCACGAGTTGCATTTGAACGAGGGACAGAAGTGGACGGCCAATCAAGCCACCCACGACGGAATGATTCAGCTACTCGCGCTGATTAATCAAGAAGACGTGCCAGAAAGCCTGCAAAGCGACATGGATACCGTCATCAAAGGCATCATTACACAGTGCGACATGACCGGCGAGGCCCACGATCAGTTACACATCGTCCTTGTACCCATCATCGAAGCTGTAAATGCTATGAACACATCTGAGGCCACTGCAGAACACCTCAACAACATTAGGCATCAACTGGATCAGTATTTCGCTCATTTTCAAGCGCCGTAGCTCCAGCCTGCGGATTTTTGAGTGCAGCGGCCTTTCAGGGCTCGGCTTTCATTAGAATTCTCAACCCAGGGCTGCCATATTTGGCCCTTCAGGGCCACCAATCGGCATTAGCTGAGCCACAATCAGGATCGTGGTGAACAGCGCATTACCGAGATCGGGGGTAGGAACCCAGGACTTTTAGGAAGCTACATAAAGGTTTCAGCTCACCGATTGCCTCAGCCAGCTTGGGTTGGGCCACATGGCCTTCCACATCCAGAAAGAACATGTACTCCCACATGCTGCCCTTCATGGGCCGGCTCTCGATTTTCATCAGGTTCAAGCCACGGTAGCGGAAGGGTTCCAACATCTTACTCAGGATGCCCGCCTCGTCGCGGAAGCTGAACAGCAGGCTGGTTCGGTCACTGGCGCTGGGGTCCGGCATTTTTTCGCCGATCACCAAGAACCGTGTGAAGTTGTTGTGATGATCCTCAATCTTATTGGCAATCACCTGTAATCCGTACAGGTTGGTGGCCTGACCGCATGCCACAGCAGCCACAGATTCATCTTCGGCAGCTATTTGAGCCGCGCGTGCGGTGCTGGCCACCTCAATGCGAGGGATCTCCGAAAAATGTTCATCGAGCCAACGTCTGCACTGCGCCAAGGCTTGGGTATGCGACACAATCGAACGAATATCTTGTGTCCTTCCAGTCCTGGAAAGCAGGTCGTGCGAAATCTCCAAATAATTCTCGGCAATGATCTGTAGCGGCGACTCCATGAACATGTCCAGCGTGTGCGTTACGGCACCTTCGTTGGAGTTCTCAATGGGCACCACCCCGAACTTCGCACGCCCGCACATGACTTCTTCGAAGATGGCAGGGATACTTTTGGCAGGAACCAGCATGGCTGAATGGCCGAACTGCTGCATGGCAGCTACATGGGTGAATGTGGCACGCGGTCCTAGAAACACCACTTTGATGGGATGTTCCAGGCTCAACGAGGCCGAAATGATTTCGCGAAACACTTTGCGGATGGAGTCGTTGGGAAAGGGACCGGGATTTGTACTGCTCAAGCGCTCGAAAATCGTGCGTTCACGGCTGGGTACGTACAATTCCTGTTGGGCCTTGGTCTTGATCTTCCCCACTTCAATGACGATTCCTGCGCGCTGATTTAGCAGGTCCAAAATACGGTCGTCGATGTCATCTATTTTTTGACGCAGTTCCGCAATGCTCATGAAGCACCCTCCAGCCGACTTGTGATGTGGTAACCGGCAATCGCGCATGCGGCCGCCACATTCATCGAATACTTATTTCCATGCATTGGGATGGCCACATGCTCGGCGCAAAGCGCGAGTATGGCATCCGAGATGCCGTGTTCTTCATGGCCCACTACCAAGGAAAGTGGCGCCTTGGGGGTCCATTCCCGCAGAGGCACCATGGCCCCGCCCAATTCCAGAGCAGCCACATGTCTTCCACAGGATGCCAAATAATCTGGGAGATTTGGCTGATAGGCCAATGGAATCCAACGCTCAGAGCCTCGTGCGGTTTTTCGAAAACGCGGATGGTCTAAAGGAAACCAGGCGTGGCCATAGACCAATCGTTCAAATCCCAGATTGTCGATCAACCGCACCAGGCTACCCAGATTGTAAGGACTCCTTACTTGATCAACCACCAATTCCACGGGATATTTGGGCTGCCAGGCGAGGTGGTGTTCGTTGGATTCATCGTCGGCCAATCCAGCAGCCAACCGGTGGAACCGGGCGAAAGAATCGAGCTGTTCTGCATCGTCCAGCCAAACTGGAGCCTGATACCGATCCAGCGATACACCCTCAAGTAGTTCGTGGTAGCGAGCCAGAAAGCCATCCAGCGAACCCTGTGCCCATTCCAGGGCCAGGGCCATGAGGACCTTGTGTTGTTGGCGCGCACTTAGCTTGCGAAATTTATACAGCGCAATGCGATTAGCGGACTTTTCCATGGTCCAAATTCACAGTCTTGATGGGCTCACCGCCCAACATGGGAGCCATGTCCTCGCATAGAAGTTGTCCATCTTTAACCGACAACGGCAGGCTGGAAAATGTTTCGAACGTGATTTGAGCGACCGGCTCACCGCCTAGGGAGACCCGAGTACCGGGTAAATATCGGTCCAAATCGAACAGATCCAACACTTTCTTGCGCTCAGCGGTCAAGACCATACCTTCAGAAACCACACCGCGCAGGTCTGCAGGAGCCAGGTTCGCGACGATCAACAAGTTCCGATTCATAAGGTCGTCGGCACGGTAGTGGGAAACCAGACCCGCTACAATCGTACGCTCCTTTGACTCCCCTAGATCCACGTTCAGCACGTACAGACGATCTGCATGGGGATGGGGCGACACCTTCGTGACGCGTCCCACGCGCAGATCAACCAACGACGGATTCACCCACTCACCGCCAAACCGTTTCCGCCATTTCTCGGCATCTTTGGGGTCGAGTTTGGGAAAGAGGATCTCCGGATCCCCAATCACATGCCCATCGACGAGGACTTGGGGAATCTGCCAGTGGGTGATATCGCTGTTGAGCATGCCGCTCAGCCTGTCGCTAGTGCGAGGCATGAAGGCCTGCAACATCACGGCAATCTTGTGTACCGCGTGCGCCAGAACGGATACGGTTGCTTGCGCCCTTTCTGGACTGGTTTTGATCTGCTCCCACGGTGCCATGTCTTGAAAGAATTTGTTGGCGCGGTTTCCGAGTGCCAGAATGCCGCGCAGGGCTTCCCGCAACCGCACCGCTTCCATTTGCGCGGTCACTTCTTGAAACGCTTTATCTACCTCGTCCATGAACGTCTTGTGCGGATCATCAGCGGCCGACATATCCACCACACCTTGGAAATTTCGTTTTAAATAGACCAGGGTCCGGTTCACCAAGTTGCCGATGTTGTCGATGAACTCAGAGTTCACCTTCTCAAAGAAATCGCTCCAAACGAACGCCGAATCATTGCGTTCAGGCCGAATGGATACGAGATAGAAGCGCCACAGATCAATGTCGATTCCGGTCGTTTGTACATCAGTCCCAAACACACCAATATTGCGTGACTTGGAGAACTTGGTGTCCTCGTAGTTGAGGTATTCGGTGGAATTGATGTGGTGTAGAAGGGTCCATTCTTTGCCCGTTCCAATCAACGAGGCGGGAAACACCACCGTATGAAAGGGAATGTTGTCTTTGGCCATAAACTGATAAAGCGCCACGTTACTGGGATTCAACCACCAATCCTGCCAATCTGGACGCTCCTTAGCGGTAATCGAGATGTAGCCAATGGGCGCATCGAACCATACATAAAAGACCTTATCCTCAAAGCCGGGTTTAGGGACTGGAATTCCCCATTTCAAGTCACGGGTGATAGGTCGGGGTGCCAGGCCTTTTTCCAGCCAACTCTGAGTAGTTTGAACCGCGTTTCGTGTCCACGCGCCTTCGTCGCTAGCCTTTTCAAACCAAGTTGCCAATCGCGGCTGAATGCGGTCGAGGTCCAAGTACAGGTGTTTGGTTTCTTTCAAACCGGGTGGATTGCCACAGAGCTTACAGCGCGCGTTGAGCAACGATTCCGGGTCCAACAACTTGCCGCACTTGTCGCACTGGTCGCCGCGCGCATCTTCATAGCTGCAATGGGGACAGGTGCCTTCTACATAGCGATCGGCTAGGAACATCTGGTCGTGTTGACAATAGGTGCGCTGGGACGTCTGTTCCGAGATCAGGCCCTGACGATCCAAGTCGTTAAAAATGCCTTGTGCAATTTGAGTCTGCTCAGGCGTGGAGGTACGTCCAAAAATATCAAATGAGATCTGAAACGCGTCGTAGATATCTCGATGAATGACATGATATTTGTCGCAAATTTCACGAGGCGTTAGCCCCTCTTCGCGGGCCTTGTTTTCTGTCGCAGTTCCGTATTCATCTGTGCCACAGACATAAAGCGTCTCGTAACCTCGAGCGCGACAAAAACGCGCATACACATCCGCAGAAAGCACGCAGCCGATGATGTTTCCCAGGTGGGGCACGTTGTTGACATACGGCAGAGCCGATGTAATGAGCTTACGCATCCTACCTCCCGAAAGCGTAAACCCAAGACTATATCAAGAGATGAGGCCAGAGGACAGTGCTATTGATCGCTGTGTGCGCAGCAACCGTCTTCCGGGTGCAGCCACTCTGTCTCACCATCTTCGTAATATTCCTTCTTCCAAATAGGCACGCGCTGTTTCAGTGTGTCGATCACAAACCGCAAGGCTGCGAACGCTTCCGGGCGGTGAGGTGCGCCGATGGCAATGAACACGCTTGACTCACCCACGGGCATTTCCCCCAGTCGATGAACGGCCAGGCACGTCCGCAATGAAGGCCATTGCTGGCAAGCTTCCGTGACGACCCTGGACAACTCGGCCTGTGCCATATCCTCGTAGGCTTGGTAACCCAACTTAACGACCTTCCGTGAACCTTGATGATTGCGCACCGTCCCTGAAAAGGTGACCACGGCACCACACTCTGGATGGTTGGCACGATGAGTAAGTGCGGCAATATCTATCTCTTCGCGCACTAACTGCACCCAAACCTCAGCCACCGGACACCGGCGGAATCAGCGCCAACTCGTCGTTCGAGGAACAAACAGCATCTGGACCCACAAACTGTCGGTTCAACGCCAACCGACTGATGCTGCGGTACTTTGCCAGATGGGGGTGGCGCTCAAAAAAGCGATCCAACAGTTCACCTGCCATAGCCTGATCTGGGCCTTCCAAGTCGATTACCTCTTGGTTCAGCTGTTCTCGAAAGAATGCGAACAAACGCAATTGATAAAGAGCCATGATTTCAGGCTTCCTCCCACGAAACATTCTAACGCGAAAAGCCGATCACAGGTCCAGCGGGGACAGTTGCAACCCGTGCCCTTTCACGCGATAATGTGCGGCCCAGCGCAGGAAGGGCATAGCCCAACGGAGGTAAGCCTTGAAAATAACCGGAACATTAGAAGTAAAAACAGGACTCTCAGAAATGCTAAAAGGCGGCGTGATCATGGATGTCGTCACCGCCGATCAAGCAAAAATTGCCGAAGACGCTGGGGCCACGGCAGTTATGGCATTAGAACGCGTGCCAGCAGACATCCGAGCACACGGTGGTGTCGCACGTATGTCACCGCCAGAGTTGATTTACGCCATCAAGGAAGCCGTGACGATTCCCGTCATGGCAAAAGTGCGCATCGGCCATTTCGTCGAGGCCCAATTACTGGAATCCATTGGCATTGATTTCATTGACGAAAGCGAAGTGCTAACGCCAGCCGATGAGCATCACCACATTTGGAAATACGATTTCAAGACACCTTTTGTCTGCGGCTGCAAGAACCTGGGAGAGGCGTTACGACGCATTGGTGAAGGTGCTGCCTTGGTTCGCACGAAAGGTGAACCCGGTACCGGCAATATCGTCGAGGCCGTGCGGCACATGCGTCAGGTGAATCGCGAAATCAAGATGCTGCAATCGCTGCGCAACGATGAACTCATGACTGTGGCCAAAGAACACGGCGCACCCTTTGAGCTGGTGTCATGGGTGGCCAAACAGGGCAAGCTGCCCGTCCCTAACTTTGCTGCTGGTGGTATTGCAACGCCTGCAGACGCTGCGCTGATGATGCAGTTAGGTGCCGAAGCGGTATTTGTGGGCTCCGGCATTTTCAAATCCGGTGATGCGGCCCGGCGCGCGCAAGCGATTGTCAAGGCCACCACGCATTACACCGATGCAGCCATTCTCGTGGAAGTGTCACGCGATCTCGGCGAACCTATGGTGGGCATAGACGTACACGAGATACCGCAAAACGAGATCATGGCCGATCGGGGCTGGTAAATGATCGGCGTTCTAGCGCTACAAGGCGGCTACGAACGGCACGGTAAAGTCTTGGAGAAGTTGGGTGTAGCCTACCGCTATGTCAAGTTGCCCCATCAACTGGAAGGCCTTGATGGCTTGATCATGCCCGGTGGTGAATCCACCACCATGCTCAAGCTGGCCAACACGTTCTCCTTGATGGAGCCCTTGCGCGCATGCATTCAAACCGGATTGCCGGTATTCGCGACTTGTGCGGGCTCCATTTTGCTGTGTGACACCGTGTTGCACCCTAGTCAGCAGAGTCTTGGCGTATTGCCGGCCACCATTGAACGAAACGCGTACGGCTCCCAGCGCGAGAGTTTCTATGCGGAAATTGACGTGGAGCCCTGGGGCCTGGAACAAGTGGGCGTTTATTTCATACGGGCGCCAAGATTTGTGGCCCATGAACCACAGGTACAAGTTCTTTGTCGGTTCAATCAGGACATCATCGGAGTCCAGTGGCGACATATCACAGCGGTTACGTTCCACCCGGAACTTGCCGATCACACCGTGATGCATCGTGCATGGTTGCATCAGCAGGCGTTGGTCTAAGGAGCACCATTGCCAACACTAACGCATGAACAAGGCATCGATTTGGGTCAACAGACTTGCCTGCAGTTTCAGGGCCCAGACGTTTTGCAGTACTTGCAAGGACTTGTGACGCAAGATGTCCGGCAACTCAAAGCAGATCAATGCCTTGCCACATGTGTCCTTAACCCACGAGGCGGTCTCATTGCCTATGGCTTCATGTGGCAAAATGCTGACTGCATTTTTCTTCATGTTCAGGCCGTAGACACCGCAGCGGTTAAGAGCCATTTTGATCGCTACCATATTGCTGATCGGCTTGACATAACCATCACACAACCTAAACGACTGGTTCACTTCCCCTACCTGGAAACATGCGAGGATAGGTCGGATTCTGCCATTGGGTGTCATCGATATGGAATCCCTGGCCTGGATGTATGGATGGATGAACCGTTTGACTTTATCCCAATCGACACGGACCAACTGGAAGTTTCACGCATCAAACGAGGGGTACCTGTTTTTGGACAAGACATGTTCCCCGATGATAATCCATTGATCTATGGATTGGCCGATGCCATAAGTAAGCACAAAGGGTGCTATATTGGCCAAGAAACGGTGGCTATGACCCGAGACCGTGGCCGACCGCCACGTAGATTAGTGGTCTGTCGGAGCCAAGGTGTTCAAGCAGTCAAGGGACCCGTTCGATATGATAAGGACACTGTAGGCGACCTGTCATCTGTGGCCATGGATGGGGAAATCGCCCATGGGTTGGCAACCGTGAAGTATTCCGTCGCTCAACGAGAAAACATTTTGGTGGATGCATTGAATCAAAGCTGGACCATTATCCAAGTAGCCGACTACGGGAAACCGTCATGATGGTTCACGGGACGGCCTATGAAATCGACGTGACGGTGACGCAACATTTTCGAGCGGCGCACAGCCTGCCCATGCGCCCGGAGTTACACCACCACGACTGGGAAGTGGAATTCACGATTTCCGGAAAGATCAATCCCGCCACAGGAATGGTCTGCGACATGCTAGAGCTGGCAGAGTTCTTCAAACCGTTTGTGAGTACATTAGACAATACCGTGCTGCACGACGTGGATGTATTTTCTGAATCTGAGCCGCTTATTGCGCTGACGGCTAAATACCCGACTTGCGACACGCTGGCCCATTACTTTATGTGGAAGACGGTACCCGCGTTTCGGGACCAAGTTCGGTTTGAAGGCCTGACCATTTCCAAAATTATGGTGAAGATTGCCGAACCCGACCAGCATGAGCCTTGGGGATGGGCCATTATTCGAGCGGAGGGAGTCGCACCATGACACGTGTTAGGGCATCGGGCATATTGACCAGGGGCGGAACCGTCCTCACGCTCCAGTACAGGTATTCCCAAGGACTGGTATATGGATTTCCGGGCGGAGGCAATCACGACGGCGAAACGCTCAGCCAAACGGTGGTGCGTGAGTTCCAGGAAGAACTAAACCTGAATGTGGCAGTGAAAGGCGTGGTATTCGTGGGTAACGCCCCGGCTCAACCGACCATTCCCGCAACCTTACATGTTGTCTTTGAAGTGAGTAGTCATGAAGATCCGGTGCTGAACCCGCAACATACAAGCGCCGCAGGGTTTGCGTGGCTGGACCAATGGCAATTGGAAAATCTGAATCTCTATCCGGCCATTGACCCTCAGGCACTGTTTTCAGCCGCACACTATGCGCCCTACTCGGAAAACTGTCTCAATCGAGATTGGCTATAAGGAATCAACATGAAGTTTGGAATTTTTGGGCAAACAGTCATCATAGGCGTCTCTTGTGTCGTGCTGGGTGTTCTCAATAACTTGAGATCCAGCAAACCCCTTGAGTGGGTGAAGGATTGGCCCAGTTATGAAGCTCTTCATGAAGAAGTTGAGGAACCCTCATCGCCTGCACTCGATCCCTCGGAAATCATGAACCAAGTGATTTCGAACCAGGGCATCACCGATATCGGTATTGATCGGGCTGCTCAGATTCACAGCCATGCAAGTGATCTGACGGTTTGGATCGATGCGCGAGATCAGGAGCTCTACGAAAAAGGTCACATACTCGGTGCTTTGCATTTGGATTTTTACAATCAGGACGAAACACTGTCAGAAGTTCAAGCTGAGATCGAGATGCGGGCGCCTGCAGCCCTCGTCGTGTACTGCAAAGGCAAAGAGTGCACCGATTCGCATTTTCTGGCGGAAGACCTGATGGCATTTGGATACACAAACATCTTTGTCTACAAAGACGGCTTTGACGACTGGCTTCAGGCCGGCTATCCAATTGAAGGCGAATTGGCATCTACGCCACAAACACAGTCGGAACCCGAAACACTTGCGGAGAAACCTCCGGGTATGTACTTGGAACATATCGTTCGCGACCTGGTGCCTTTTCTGCTTGGTATCTTGATGTTGGTCAACTGGAAGACGATGCGTTCCAGAAAAAGTGCAACTGCATTGGCATGCATCATCGCCGGCTTGTTCTTCGTCTGGGCAGGTGTGCCCAAGATCTTGAACCCCCTCATGTTTGCCAAATCGATTTGGAACTACGACATCGCGCCCCCCGAAACTATCAACATAGCTGCCCTAGTCATGCCGTGGCTTGAAGTGATTGGTGGTTTCTGCCTTATCTTTGGGGTGTTTCGTCGAGGCGGAGCCTTGATCATTACCTCGTTGCTGTTCCTGTTTATTCTCGCTGTAGGCTTCAATGTGCTGCGCGGGCACGAGTTCAATTGCGGATGTGTGAGCACCGCCACCGTTATTACTGACCTCTACCTGCCTGGCTGGAACGACAAGTATCTTCTGCTCTTACGCGATGTGGGTTTGGTCGTCATGTCTATTCTGGGCCTTTACAAACCCAGTACCGACTCACCCTTGATCTGGCCCAAGCCATAAGACCGACGCCATGGATTCGGCTCATTGGACGGTGTTGATTACGCTGATCGCCTACAAACTGGCGTTGATTGCAATCGGCATATGGGCAAACAAGAAGACCAAACACGCCGATGATTTCTTTCTGGGCGGCAGGCAGTTGGGTCCGTGGGTGGCTGCCATTAGTGCATCGGCCAGTTCGTCCAGCGCCTGGACACTGATGGGTGTGAGCGGTGCAGCCTACGCCTGGGGACTGAGCGCCATTTGGCTCCTGCCTGCTTGTATTGGAGGCTTCGCCCTCAATTGGTTCATCATTGCACCGCGACTGCAGAAATTCAGTAGCGACCACCAAACACTCACACTCACGGAGACCCTGTTTTTCGGCACTGAGCGGCAAATCCAGCGGAAACTTTTGCTTTCCGCTTCCGCCATTGTGCTGTTTTCTTTGGTGTTCTATGTGGCCTCTCAGTTTCAAGGCTCAGGCAAAACGTTTGTGTCCACCTTTGGTTTTCCACTAACTGGAAGCGTGGTTGTGGGTGGTTTGATTGTCCTCCTCTACACGGTTATCGGAGGCTTTTGGGCCGTAAGTGTCACCGACACCTTGCAAGGCTTACTGATGGCGGCCACCGCGATTCTCATTCCGGGCGCTCTGATCATCCAATTGGGCTGGCCCCACACCTGGATTGATCCACTGAGTCACATCGAGGGTTATTCCGACCTACTGCGCTATGGGTGGTCGTCTGCGGGTGTCGGTTTTGTCGTGGGACTCTTGGGTATTGGCTTGGGTTATCCGGGACAACCTCATGTGGTCAACCGTTTCATGGCCGTTGGCCATGAGGCCGATCTCAAAAAGGCGCGTCGCATTGCCATGAGTTGGGCGTTTATCCTATATCCCGGCATGTTGATTACGGGATGGGGAGGGCGCATGCTGTTCCATCTAGGTGACAGCGAAACTGTATTCATTGAAGTGGCTAACACGCTGTTTCACCCCGTAATCGCCGGAATCCTGATCGCCGCAGTCCTTTCGGCGATCATGTCAACCGCCGACAGTCAATTGCTGGTGGCTGCCTCTGCATTGACCACCGACTTGGAACCGCTGCGAGAGGAAAAGAAACCAATCGACGTGCTTTGGCGATCGCGCATGGTCGTGGTTCTCCTTTGCGTCGTGGCTATTCTGTTGGCTTTGACGGGCAGCAAGCGCATTTTTGACAAGGTCCTGTTTGCCTGGTCAGCCATGGGTGCAGCTTTCGGACCGCTGCTCATGGTTCGCCTATGGAAAGGCACGATCAAAGGAAGCTATATGTTGGCTGCTATGTGGGTAGGCTTCATATCCAGTGTGGTCGCCTACAACCTGCTTTCGGGTTCATGGAAAGCCCACTACGGCGGCGTCCTGGAACGCTGTATGCCCATCGTCCTGGCCTTGGGTATCGCCTGGTTAGGCGCCCGGGCGGCCAGAAAGTGATAAAAAACGAAGAACTGCCAAATAGGAGACGGCCAGTCATACAGACAGGATCCAATTGGCTGGGCTGGGTCAAATGCCCTTCTTGCGAAAAACGTTTCTTGTTGAGAGATAGAAACCGCTGGAATGGTAGACGTCATTTGACTTGCGGCCAGCGTCTGGAAGTTTCAGGCGACACTACACGCCGTGAGATTTATTGCGTAGTGGGAACCATCATTCAAGACGGAGACAAGACAAACAAGCATTTTCGGACCGGCGCCAAGGTTTATTGTTACCCGCCTTTGTGGGGTGACGGATACCAGAAGATAAAAGTGATTGGTCGCCCTAAAGGGTCGAATGGCAAGTACTTTGTAGAACTTGTCCTGGACGCGAAATGGATAGGCAATGCCCGTGTTGAGCTAGTGTACGAGCCGTTTGTAATTGATAGCATGTCACCTTTGTGGAAAGGAGATAGGGCGTCCGAGTCTTTGGCTCAAAAACTGGTAGACATGCTGAATCAACGTATTAACGCGTCTCAGAAAAACTAATCTGCTCGTTTGAATACTTGATGGTTACCGGGAAGCCAGGTATTACCGCCATCTGAGGTGATTTCCATGCGGGATTCGAACTGGTCTGCGGTCACATTGAAACGCGTGAAGCGAAGCTGGCGCGTGGTTCCGTCTTCGGACTGGTAGGGTTCCGTCATGCGCGTATCACCACCTAATGGTCCAGTCATGATCCAAAGTTTCCCGTCCTTGCCCACGGAAACCATCTGGATGTCGCGCTCGTTGACATAGAACAGAATGGCCGAAACCATCTCGAGCTCAGGAATACTGGTTTTGCCAGAAAGGACATGATCTTCAATCACCCATTCAAACTCATAGGTACCCTGAAACGTGGCCGCAACGCTACCGTCGCCATTGAGAAACTCCGTGGTCACCTGCCAGGTGCCCACGACATCCCTCAATTCCTGGACTGATGATTCTTTTGGGGATGGAACCTGCAAGAACAAACAGAGTAACCACATCACATGCTCCTTTTTTTATTCCGTCATACGTTTGAAAACCTAACCAGGTTATGCGGAACAAGAAGTGGCGCGTCTATTCGCTCAATTCAACGGCAACTCAGATGGGTCAGCGCCGCGCGTTCTGGACTCAACTCGACGCGCGCATAGGTAGCTGTTTGCAGACGATAGGGCCAACGATTGGCCAGCGGCGTGTTCAGTAACTGGCATAACATCACGCCTAAAATCCCGCCGTGCGCCACTAAGATCACACAATCATCAGGTGAATGTCGCAACCTCAACCGCTCCAGGAACTCCGATGCTCGGTGTGCCACCTGATTCAGCGTTTCGCCATTGGGAGGGGCCACCAGGCTGTCGCCGTGGAGCCAGTTTTGGAAGTCAGGTGTTTGGCTTACCTGCTTAATGGGGTGTCCATCCCAATCTCCGTAGTCCTGTTCGATCAGTAACGACTCCGTCTGGGTGTCCAGGCAATTGACCTCGGAAATGATGGCGGCGGTTTGCTGTGCCCGCTTTAGGGGTGAGGTGTACAGGTGACTCGGCTTGAATCGCGTGAGATTCGTCGCGAGCTGGTGAACGTCAGCGCGACCCTGATCCGTTAAGCCCACATCCATTCGACCCGCAAAACATCCGCGGGCATTGGATTCGGACTGTCCATGACGTACCAGAAACAGCGTCGTTGTGGACTGAAACACGATTAACTGAGGCTTTTCATCAGGTTGGCCATCTCAATGGCGGCCAGCGCGGCTTCGGCGCCCTTGTTGCCGGCCTTGGTTCCGGCCCGCTCGACGGCTTGTTCGATGGTCTCCGTCGTCAACACCCCAAACGTCACAGGAACGCCACTTTCGTGAGTCACCTGCGCAATGCCTTTTGTTACCTCGGATGCAATCAAATCGAAGTGAATCGTACCGCCGCGAATCAGGGCACCCAAACAAACCACCGCGTTGTAGCCACCTTTAGCAACAAGTGTCTTTGCGGCCAAGGGGATTTCGAAACTCCCCGGAACTTGAACGACGTCAATGCGGCTCTCGTCCACGCCGTGTCGAATGAGGCAGTCCACGGCACCTTCCAGAAGTTTTCCTGAAATGAAGTCATTAAAACGAGCCTGAACAATGCCGATTCGTAAACCATTTCCGATGTAATTGCCCGAAAAAGTAGTGACCATCTTTTAACTCCCTAAGTCGCCATGCAAACTGGGTTGATTCATCAGATGCCCCAGCCGTTCAATTTTCGTCTTCAAATAGCGCCTGTTGTCGTTGGTTTCTTCCACTTGATGGGCCAAACGCGCATCCACTTTGACGCCACATGCTTCTAACTCAGCTATTTTCATGGGGTTATTGGTCATCAATCTGACGGAGGCGATACCCATGTCGCGCAGAATCGCTGCGCCTACGTCGTAGGTGCGCGCATCGTCGGGCAAACCGAGTCGCCTATTGGCTTCCACGGTGTCCATCCCTTTTTCTTGCAACGCATAAGCACGAATTTTGTTGGCCAGTCCGATTCCTCGTCCCTCTTGGCGCAGGTAGATGAGCACGCCAGAGCCTTCATCGGAAATCGACGCCAATGCTCGATCCAACTGCTCGCCGCAATCGCAACGGCGGGAACCAAAAACATCTCCTGTCAGGCATTCTGAGTGCAGTCGGGTCAAGACACCGTTCTTGCCTGGCGTTCCCATGACGATAGCCAGATGTTCCAATCCGCGATGGTCCATATAGGCGACAGCACGCATCGATCCATATTCCGTAGGGATGGTGGCCGATTCAACGCGTTGTACGATGTCTTCGTGTTGATGGCGGTAGGCAGCCAGATCGGCAATGCTGACGATGGAAAGTTGGTGCTTTCGCGCAAAAATGTCCAGATCGGCGCGACGAGCCATGGTCCCATCTTCATTCATCACTTCGCAAATCACACCTGCGGGGGTAAAACCTGCCAATCGAGCCAGGTCCACAGCAGCTTCCGTATGACCTCTGCGCCTCAAGACACCACCTGTTTGCGCCTTTAAGGGAAAAATGTGACCAGGCATACTCAAATCACTGGGAACAGATTGAGGGTTGGCAAGTACCTCCACGGTTTTGGCTCGATCAAAAGCCGAAATACCCGTGGTCACACCTTTGGCAGCACCTACGGATACGCCAAACCCCGTTTGGAATTTGGAGGTGTTGCGTTCTGGTCGCACCATCATCGGTATGTTCAAGCGCGTGAAGATATCCTCGTGAAGCGCCGCACAAATAAGGCCTCTCCCATATCGCGACATGAAGTTGATGTGCTCGGGACTAATGCAGGCGGCTGGTATGTAGAGGTCCCCCTCATTCTCCCGATCGTCGTCGTCAACCACGATCAACATCTGACCTTTACGCACCAATTCCAGTGCCTGTTCGATACTCACCAACGTCATGAATACTCCCAAAAAACGCCTGTGGTCCCCCATTCACCCAACAGGTGGCCCAAAGTATAACGCGAAACGCCGAAATGGCGCGAGAATTCAGGTGAATCCTCCCTGACTCAACTTGTCCATCAAATCTGACTGGCCAGACTTGAAGATCTTCTCTACGTACTTGCCAAGGATGTCCACTTCAATGTTGACCAGGTCGCCGATGTGTTTGTGCGGCAAGGTCACATGCGATTGCGTATAGGTCACCAACATCAGGCTAAAAGCGCTATCAGACACATCCACCACCGTCAAGCTGATGCCATCCACACAAATGAAGCCCTTGGGGACCACATAGCGCATCAGTTCTGGATCAAGGCGAAACCTGAGCCATAGAGCGTCGCCTTCCGGACGTTTCTCCGCGATTGTTGCTGTTGCATCCACGTGCCCTTGCACGAAGTGACCACCCATTCTGGTGGAAGGCGTCAACGCGCGTTCCAAATTCACGCGATCACCAGGTTTGAGTCGGCCCAAATTGGTTTTGCGATAGGTTTCCGGCGCCACGCCTACCCAAAACTTATCGAGCTGGATTTGAGTTACCGTGAGACATACGCCGTTCACTGCGATGCTGTCTCCCAACCGTGTACCCTCGACAACACATGGATCCTCAATTACCAGCTCGCCCTTTCTTGCTGACGATACAATCCCCACAGATTCGACGATCCCCGTAAACACTTATCCTCCTCCAACCACACGCGCTCGCAGCCATACATCTGTGCCAAAACGCTGCACATCTAGCCATTTGAGTTTTGTTGCAATCGCCAGGTCGGCAACACCAACGCCATCACACATGGTTGTTGCCTCGGCTCCGCCCACAATCACCGGTGCGACAAAAGTCCATACTTCCTGAACTAAGCCCTGACGAAACAGGGATTCGTTGACTGTCCCGCCAGATTCACTCATCACGTGAAGGATTCCCCGCTGATACAAATCGTGCATCAGGCGATCCAGAGGAATCTCCGAAGATGCGGGATAACACATCACCTCTATGCCTTGTTCCTCTGCCTCCCGACGAAGGGTGGGTTCTTGACCGGTCACCCAGATAGCGCGACCATCCGGGCGAAACACCTTGTGACCCAAGTCCAGAGAGGTTTTGCTATCCAAGACAATTCGTCGTGGGTGTCGGTCGCTTGACTCCTCTAGGCGTACGTCCAACGACGGGTCATCTGTGCGCACCGTTCCCGCGCCAACCAGGATGGCATCCACTTCCCTGCGCAATTGATGCACCTTGCTACGTGATTCCGGCCCGGTGATCCAGCGACTCATGCCTGTTCTGGTGGCAATCTTCCCATCTAAAGACATACCTACTTTCACGGTGACAAAGGGTCTCTGTGCGGTGATGGCAAAAAGAAACGAGCGATTCAGATCATTGGCCTCGTTTTCCAATACACCCTGCTCAACGACAATCCCCGCCTCGCGTAGCTGCCGCGCTCCGCCGCCAGACACTCGAGGATTGGGGTCGTGCGATGCGTAAACCACCCGGCTGATGCCTGCCCGGATCACTGCTTCTGTGCATGGAGGCGTGCGTCCCGAATGGCAGCAAGGCTCCAAGTTGACAAACAAAGTTGCGTCTTTGGGATCTGTCCGACACGCACGGAGCGCCATGACCTCAGCGTGGGGCTCCCCGGCCCTGTGATGATAACCCTCCCCAATCGTCTCGCCTTCCTTGACCACCACGCAGCCCACCATGGGGTTCGGCGACGTGTTGCCTACACCTTTATATGCTAATTCAAGGGCCCTGGCCATAAAGGCCGCGTCGTTGGTCAAATGAACCGACCTCTAAAGACCATGGCGGCAGTCAACATGGTCAAAGACGTGTGGTGCACGATCGAAAAGACCACGATGCGCTTGCGGAGCGATTCAAACGCATCACCCTCCATCATTTTTCGGACGGTTGCCAATCCGCGCTCCAAGCCAAAGAACAGGTTCGCGCCCACCAAAGCAGCTAGAAAAATGACGCCATGTCGCCAAAGGGAACTATAAAGACCCACGACTGGCATGAGCAAATAGAGACCCGTACCAAGGTTGAGCATCCAGGCTAAATACAAGTACCGATGAGTGAGTAGTCGCAGCGTATCGCATATAGCAGCGGCATCGCGTACACCCAGTTTCAAATTAACGCTTAAGAACCGGCCAAACGCCAAAGGCAGTCCAAACAACACCATGGCGCTGATGACATGTAGAAAAACAACGGGTTCGCGCATCAATTGAGTTTTCTCTTGATTACCGCGGCGGCGAGCAAACTAACCACAACTTGCAAAACCACCAGAGCCACCAGGCATCCAGCCACACTGAAATCGACAAATGGCGAGTCGTAGATCACCGTTTGCCACGTCCAGTCCGCTTGCAGACTCACCGCCCGAATGGGTTCGACGGCCAGGGTCACAGGATTCAGAGATACCAATACCTTGAGCCAACCGGGCATGAATTCGACTGGAGCAAACGCTGTGGACAGGAACAGGATGGGTAGCGAGACAATCATGACGATTGCCAAGAGCTCAAAGTGGTAGCGTAAAGCAAATGCCAACATCAAGCTGAAGGTTGTGAAGATCGCTGTGATGAACACCAACGTGAGGCACACCACCAAGAGACCGCTCAAACCGCCTGCAAATGAAACGCCCATCAACGTGGTGACGACCAGGATTACCACACACTGAAGAACGGTCATGGCGAAGATATGAATGCCTGTGGACCATACAATGGAGAAGCGGGACACCAATGGGGCCACCAACATCCGATCCAGGAAGCCCTGTTCACGGTCAAAAAGGATGGGCACACCCCCGTTCAGAGCCCCGGAAAAGGCGGTGAACACAAGGGCACCGGGCGTAATGAAGGCAAGATACGAAGCAGCGCCATGTAACTGTGCAAGCGGACTGTTCTTAAACACGGCAGAAAAGAGGAACAACCAAACGAACGGCTGGATTAATCCCGAAAACAACACAATCGGTCGGCGCTTGGTTTGAATGAACCAGCGACCTGTCAAGGCACGCACTTCTAGCCACCGATCAATCACGACCACCTCCCACTGCAAACCGATAAACGTCTTCGACTGTGGGTTTCTGCACGCGCAGAGAATTCAACGATATGCCTTTCTTTGAAAAGTGATCGCTAATCAGATGTTGTGCCTGGTCCAATTCCCCAGTCCCCCGCAACGTGAATTGCACCGAATCCTCCATATTCAGTGATTCGCCAAACCCGTCCAATGTCGTTAACGCAGCGTTAATCTCTGTTTTTCGAGCATCTTGCATGATTTCTTCCGCGCGTATTTGAGCCACGAAGTCCCCGAGTCCAGCCTTCAATTGTTCCAATGGACCCAACTTCAAAGTCTTTCCGTCGTCCATGACCAAAACCAAATCCGCCAACGCGGCCACTTCGCTAAAGTCATGGGAGGCTAATAATACAGAGCCTCCGCCAGCCTTAAATTCCCGGACAAGAGACCAGATTTGTTCGCGCCCCTCGACATCCAAGCCGCTGGTCGGTTCATCCAAAATCAATAATTTCGGCTGGTTCAACAAAGCCGCAGCCAGGTCCAATCGACGTTTCATTCCACCAGAATAGGTTTGAATACGGTCGTTAATCACGGCACTAAGGGACACAGCATCAAGCAATTGAGCGGCTCTCTCTCGCACCTCTCTCCAGCGCAAATGATAGAGTCCGGCATGGAATTTCATGAACTCAACTGCGGTAAGTGTCTTATCCAAGGCTAGTTCTTGGGACACATAACCCACCAGTTGACGCAACCTCTTTGTTTGACCAAACAGGTTCACGCCTTCATATAGGAAGGCACCTTGATCCGATTGCAAAAGCGACGTCAGCATGCGAATGGTCGTCGATTTTCCAGCGCCATTTCTACCTAAGAGCGCCAGGCACTGTCCTTGTTCGAGATCGAAGTGAAGCTGGTCCACGACGCAGCGATCTTCGTATCGTTTGATAAGCTGTTCAACCTTCCACGACATGTATCCTCCGCACCAGCGCGGATCATAGCACCCTTAAATGATTGATCGAACACCCACATTAATCAGGAGGTGTCGTCCATACTGCCAGACATGCGCGCATATCGCCTGAACACGCGCCAAAGAAACGTTAGATTGGTGACCAGGAACAGTAATGCCAAACCAACGGCCCAGCTGGCAGGTACCTTCGGCGGCTCATTTTGAGGTGCCACGGTTGTGAACGCATCCGCCGTGGCTTTGAAGTCGCGCTCAGCAGCCTCCACCTGTGTTTTGTTGCCAATCAGAAAAAAATGAACGGGGATATCAGACGATGTACGCTTCAGCCAGACCACCTGAGTGGTCATGGGATTGGAACCATATTCCTGTATCACCACCGATCTGGACACACCTTCTCCAACGAACTGCATTTCCTCCTCACCAAGAAAAGGGAGAAGTTCTTTAACGGGATCAAATGCCTCACGGCGATACACTTCGTCCATAACCGCGATGAAACGCACGCCCTCTTTCGATCGCCCCTCCACCACCAATCTCCCAGGTTGCTGTTCAACCACCTCGATGGTTTTGAACGTAGGCGTGGCAATGACAGATGCTCGGTTCTCCAGAACAATCTGTGTTTGGGACCAAGCCAAGCTAGACAAAACTAGTGTGGCGAATGGACCGAAGTGCCTCCACAAATTCAGACTCCGTTATGTGATGAGACTGCCGCGAAGGATAGCTGGATTCCATCACTTCGTCCACCAGGATTCGTGACAGATGCTCGTATTCGCGAAAGGTGATATCGTACATTCGCGCTCGCGATTGAAGACTCTCTTGCCGGGCATCTCGCAGTTGGCTGTGAAACGCGCCGAACATCTTTGCAGGACCCTGCTCTGGCACTTGGTCTGCCTGCTCACCCACTAACGCTGCAACACTTACCTCCAACGCAAAACACAAGCGATGAATGGCATCCAGTCCTGGGTTGATCATCTGTTCAAGCTGTCGGAAATTCAAAGAGATATCACCGATCTCATCCGGACGATAACGCTCAAAAACCGCTTTCAAATCGGACTGTTGCATCTCCCACATACGGATTTGGTCGGGAACGAGTCCAGCCCTTGTTGCAAGTGCCTCTTCACTTAGTTTTCGCTCTTCTCGCAGTTGACGTAATCTTGCGCCCAATTCCCAATGAGGTATGGAAGACACCTCCGATCGGTTCAGTTGTTCAATGACTGCTGCCACAAGAGGTAACAGTTCCTGCTTCAGATCGCGCCATTCTCGGTAGCTGATGAAATAGCGCGTGTTTTGACGGGTTGCATTGACGGGCGTACCGATTAGGAAACGAGAAAGTTGGGATTCCCGCGAGAAGAAGATGACGGGTTTTCCCAATGACGTGGCCAACTCAACCTCACCGCCAATACCGAAACTTGTTCGGTCGGCAACCACCAACAAGAAATCAGCTTCTACGATGCGAATGCGATCAAGTAAATAGACATGCTCAGCTGTCATGTCCGAACGTTTTTCCGGCGACGTAACCAGTGACGGCACATAGACGCTTGTTTCAAAGGGCGGCGCGATCAAAGTGCTTCTGATTTTTTGCACCAGGGTTTGAATGCGTCCCTTTTCCCGCTGTGGGCATCGGGTAATCGGTTCACTCAAGTAGGCGCGGTACCGCGCCGGCTCATAGGCAGATGCCATGGGTTCCCTCACCGCTGACGCTTATCTATGCATAAGATGAAATAATGCGATTCACATACAGTATACTCTGGAAGTGGGTTAATAGTATCGGTAAGGGCATAAAAATTGAGTCCAGTGAAGACTTTCTTTAATTTTGTGAGGAGATCCAACCCGCTTAATCTGATCATTCCGCCACATTGTCTTACGTGCCAAAGCGAGAGCGCTCAACCTGTTTGCAGTAGCTGCCTGACCGCCCTTGAGATCCCGAGACCTGGATGCCGTATCTGCGCAAACCCACACGCTGCGACGGCCTTGTTTCAATGTGAATGGTGTGAGCGACTGCGCGTGAAGCCCGATTGGATTTGGACCCCTATCGCTTACCGCAACACGGGCCGAGACGTCTATCAACGGATCAAATTTCAGGGGTATTGGCGGCTCATTCCGCTGTTGTTGTCGGAAGCCCTAAGGCGAGCACCCTTGGAGCCCAAGTTCTGGGATTTTGAATGTTTGACCTCGGTTCCAGAAGTTTTTTTGAGCAAAGTACACCGGGCATTCAATCCCTCCGATCAAATTGCCAAGAACTTGTCTTTTCAAACGGGCGTGGAACACAAATGGCTGCTCAAGACCCGGCTATTCGGACGACACCAAGTGGGTCTTGGTTTTAAGGAACGTAGAAGCAACATGAAGAACAGGTTTCGTTGCACGAAAGATATCCCGAAAAGCGTCATCATCGTGGACGACGTGCTAACCACAGGTGCAACCTTGGAAGCCGCAACTTTGGCCTTAAGACGCGCAGGCGCTCAAAGGGTGGGATGGTTGACGCTGCTTCGGACCATCTGAATGGCAACCTCGTCCCCAACAAAGTGCCTTGGTAATGTGTACCGCGAGTGATATAACCGAAGCAACACATTACTGTTTTCGGGGATCCCATGAGTTCGTATGTCCAAGTATTCAATCCCGTGATCAACCAAAAGGTGAAAAAAGACAAGATCAACGTCATGGGTCGCGTTACCACCAAAGATGTCAAGAGTTTGGGCGTGTACCTGAATAACTACCTTGTTCGGCGCGTCAAACCTTCCGCTACCGGTGCCTTTGAATGTCACCTTGATCTTTCATCCTTGGAAGAGGGTGAACATCAAATTGAAATACGCGCCATCATCAAACATTCGACGCAACGCCAGCGGATTCCATTTCGTCGCATTCTCACAGGTCCCGATGACGAAGAACCAGAAGGCGAAAGCTAACGCGATACACGCATGGCGATCTCTTTGACACCTTTGTCCTTATCATTCACGTACCGTGAAAGAATTGCTGAGCACTTTGAGTTTCGTGACTGTAATAGGGATTCTGCGGCCAGCAGACGCATGCTGTTGTTCAGTTTGTTCATCAAGCTGAATCCACTAGCCAAAAGAGCGGCCAAGAATTCGTTCCCGACATGGGTGTCCAGTCGCGCAAGTGCCTGAATGGCCGCGCGTTTTACCGCCTCAGATGTGTCGCCCTCCACTAATGAGATCAGTAATCCCGCATAAGCCTTCACGCCACCGCCACTGATGTAGTTGATGAATCTGACAACATGCTCTTCCGAGGCACGCCCGACCAGTCCACAACCTACCTTGAATGCATGTTGATCATTGATCGCAAATAGACAGCGCAAGATGAGGTCCTGCACCTTGGCATTTGGTTCGTGGAGATTACTTTCAAGAATGGGTACAAGCGCTGCCGGTGGATCTTGCGACAAGAGTTGAAGCAGATTGCGTTTGATGTACCAAGGCCGGTCGCGTGCAAATGCATCGCGCAGGTCTTCAATCAGCTCGGGATATATTACGGGTCCCAGCGATCCGAGCACGGAAATGAGTCCGCGTCGCAGATGACGATCTTTCGTCTCGTAAAGAATGTTGAGCATGGGCTGCAAAAAAAGGTCGCCGCAGGAACCTAAAAGCTTGGCGAAATGCGGTTTGTGGGGCGTGTTGTGTTCCTGATTCTCAATGATGATCTTAATGCACTGATCATCAAAAACCTTCACGATATGGTGGCGGGCTAGGTCTGCGCGCATAGCGTGCGCGGTCTTAGTCCACTTCGATAAGCTCAGCAACCCAAATGCCAAGGCGCCGGCGTGTTTCTGGCCGCGGCAATAGCACAGTATCTCGACAGCTGTCTCCATGTGATAGCTAAAGGCGTCCAGGTCTTCCAGGCCTTCCAAATCACCAATCGCCGAACGTAATATCTGGTGCAACGCCTTGTTTTGTTGCTCTTCGATCAGCACATTGACGACGGTCCGATAACTAGGCAAGGCCAACTCAATCGAGGCACGATCGCCCTGCAAATCTGCATTGATCATGTTCAGACTTTCCGCAACCAATGCCATTTGACCCGATCTAATTTTTGCGGTTACGTCACGACGCAACGCTTCTCGATCTTCCATGGGTAGCTGGAATTCGTATTCCATCTTTCGCAATACGTCGATGAGCTTCGGTTCGTCGGCTGGTTCTTCCTCCTTCACCGTTTGGGGAACCACCGGGACAGAACTGTTGATCTTAATGCCACCTACACCCTTCTCGGCTAGCATTCGGGGTGCGTCAGCGGGCGAGAAGAATTCATGTGGCATCTGGTTGAGCAATATTGCCAAGTGCTGGATCTCGAGCCTCGAGACGCCCATCTCGAACGAAATACGTGCGATCTTCCGCTCATACGTGAGTTTCTGAAACCACTGAACAATGGGCAGACGCGTCATTCGATCGTTTACGACTTCCCCATTTACGACGATCAAGGCGTCGCGCATCTGGATTGAATAAGCACCCACGCCCGACATGGCGCTTTGAACCGTCTGGTGGAACTGGTTTAGCTGGCGCTCGACCATGGGGTTGCCGGGCGGATACAAACTGAGACTATCAACGCACGACTTAAACGAATTAGCAAAATAGGAGAAGTCCATGGCTAAGCCAAATGCAGATGTATCAAAGTGAGAATACCAGATAGTAACACAGTTCCGTATCAAGGTCTTAAGCGTGCATCACGTGGGGCGAACCATATACAGACAATCCCATGTTTGCTACCTGTAATCGCGTATAACGTGTTACAGAATTGAGCGTATGACACCTGATAAACAGGGAGAGTTCCATTGAACGCAGCAAAAGTACTTAAGATCCTTCTCACTTTGGCAGGAAGCGTCATGTCCCTGGCCATCGTAGCGGCCATGATGCCAACTGAATGGATGGCCATTTCGCACACCTTGTTGGGCATGGGCGAGTTTCCCAATGCGCCCGTCACCATTTACCTCGCACGATCGGCTTCGTGTTTGTATGCAATACACGGCTTCATTTATCTGACATTAGCCCGAGATGTCCCGCGTTATCTGCCCATTATCCACCTGCTTGGATGGCTCGATGTCCTGTTCGGTTTTGCTGTAGTAGCTATCGGAATTTCGGCGCAGTTACCCGCATATTGGGTCGCCGGTGAAGGGCCACCCGTGATCGTGTTTGGTCTTGTCTTGGTTGGATTGTGTCGAAAACAAGGCCGAAGTGACGTCGATCACGTCCCCTGACTCACGCTAAACTCGCGAACCCTCCTGAACGACAAGGAGGCATTATGTTTCGCGTGTTGAAATTCGAGACCCAAGACTACCGCCAATACACGATCTTCTTCAGGAAATCGTGCGTCCACTGTGGCCAATCAACCACACAACTGTGCCTGGCCAAAAACCAGCCAGGATCCATGATGGTAGAGACCATCTCATTAGCCCATGCCTGGGCCAGCGTGAAGAGTTATCTGAGCAGGTATGGCCTGTGCACCAACGACGGCAGCAAGATGCTATGTCAACATTGTCACGCCGAAATTGACACCGAAACGCTTTCCACTTTGATCGGCCACCCGAGTTTGACACCGCTTTCATTGCCAGGACTGGCCTTTGTGGACGAGAACGGTGGTTTGAACTGGTTTGGCTCAGTGGCCGAAAGTGATCTAGAGCCTTACGTGGAGCATTGGTACGAAGCCACAGCGCCGCTATTCCAGCGGTCAGTGTCCGCCGTGCAGTATTCAAAACGAACACGGACGACCACAGACTGACAAGGACCTACTCAGGAACAGTCAGCTTCCGTCCGTGATCGTCCGTGTTTGTCCGTGTTCCGTGTCTGTCTCTCTCAAGACGGAAACTAGCAGCCAATCACCATCAGCGATAGAATGACTTAACTGTTGCTGGGAGGGTAGGATGGTGATCTGGTTGATTCTGATTGCTAATTGGCCGTGTTTTCGGGGACCAGAGGCTTCCGGAGTCGCCGATGGTGAGAAGTTGCCTACCTCATGGGACTTGGAGTCGGGTTCAAACATCGCTTGGAAAATGCCCATCGAAGGTCTAGCCCACGCGAGTCCTATTGTCTGGGGCGAACAGATCATTGTGGCTACGGCTGTCAGCAGTCAAGGCCGTGCCTATCTGAAACACGGATTGTATGGAAGTGGTGATGCCGATTCCGACCGGTCCAAACACCAGTGGCTGTTGTTGTCTTTTAACCTGCAGAATGGAGAACCGCTGTGGCGCAGGGTAATCACCGAAGGTGAGCCGATCGACAAACGTCATATCAAAGCCACGTATGCCAATAGCACTCCGGCAACCGATGGATTGCACGTGGTTGTGCTATTTGGTTCACAGGGGCTGTTCTGCACGGACATGCAGGGCACGCTCATTTGGAAAAAAGATTTGGGCCGCATGGATATGGGCGCCTATGACGCACCCACCTACGAATGGGGACCTGCCTCTTCCCCCATCATCTTCAAAGACATGGTCATCGTTCAATGTGACACACAAGCTGAGGATTTCATTGCTGCTTTTGACGTGAACACAGGCCGAGAGCTGTGGCGAACGGCTCGGGACGAATTACCTTCATGGGGCACACCCAACGTCTTCTCACATGCGAATCAACCCGAGTTAGTAGCGAACGGCTCCAACTTCATCATGGGCTATGACCCAACCACAGGCAAAGAACTTTGGCGTCTAGGTGGCAGTTCTCAAATCACAGCTCCTACACCAGTTTTCAATAAATCATTGATCATTGTGACCAGCGGTCGAAGACCCGAAAAGCCCATTTTTGCGCTACGCCCGGGCGCACGAGGCGACCTAACTCTAACGGAAACCCGTCCTACGAACGACTATGTCGCGTGGCACGAACAGGGCAGCGGCCCATACATGCCCACCCCGCTCATCTATGGCGAATACCTGTATTGCCTGCAGAATCAAGGCATATTGGACTGCTACGCGATCGAAACGGGGGAACGTCTTTATCGAACACGCTTGCAACATGGTGGCGGAGGCTTCAGTGCTTCACCTGTAGCCTCTGACAATCACCTCTATTTGAGTGGCGAAGACGGCGATGTTTTTGTCGTAAAGGCGGGCGCAGAATACGAATGGTTGAGTGTGCAAAGTTTGGGCGAGGTCATCATGGCGACACCAGCGATTGCCAAAAACACATTGATCATTCGCGGCAGAGACCACCTATTCGCCATTCGGGCATCTGAGTAGCAATAACGCTGAAGTCAGGTAGCCACAGTCTGACGGTCGTCTTGGGGGCTCAGCAATTCTTTCAACCCGTTCTGCCAAATCTTTACGGCTACTTGGTATGGGTCGCGATCATATTTTCCTGAGCCATACTCTTCCGCGATGATTTCTACGCGGTTCCTCTTCGGCAATGGAAATTTGAGAATCTGAGATCGGTCAATGGCATCCATTTTTTGCACCCAATCGCCTTACCTAGTACCAATATCGGACCATTAAACCCAAAGCATAAGACTTTTTTGAATAAAGAAGCCAAGAATCAAAGACTAACCTGTGAGCCTACTTAACCGTTCCACTTGTGTGCGGTAATCGGACCTTTCAATTGTGTGTAATAGTCTTACCATCGATTCTCTTAATTGGCTCACTTCCGGACCCAGCTCTTCGAGCTGCGTCAGGAGGCTGTCCAAATCAGCAGGTAGTTTGTCTCTGACGCCTTCGGCTAAGTCCAACTCAAGGAGCAGAATACGACAATCCAAAGTCAAAGCGTTATTGGGCCCTAACGACTTCATTTGCACCTCAAAGGCTTGTTGAGCCTCAACTCTTGACTCGCTTATTCGGCCCATAAGCATGAGTGTCACAGCCATTCCCCGTCTCACTTCCCCGCTAAAATAATGATCCGGACCTGCCACTTCCTCAGCCAACCTGATGGCAACCGAATAAAGGGATTTGGCTTCCTGTAGTCGTCCCGACATTCGGCATAATTCAGCAAGATTGTTTCGGTTCAAAACCCAATCCAAACTGGGCGACATACGTTGTAGAGCATCCCAAATCTCAACATACAGCGACTCGGCCTCTTGGTACCTACCTGTTGCAAGGTATATGTTGGCGAGATTGCCTTGAGCACGCACGGCACTGTCACCAATCAAGGAACGCAATTGCTGATCCGTCAAAACACTCAGAAGCGTCCTTTCAGCATTTTCGAAATCACCTTGCTCACGCTGCATCGAACTGAGATTAATAAGAGCCAATGCGTACTCATTGGTGTTGTTGGCACCCATGCCATTCAAGATTCGTATGCAATCTTCCGAAATACGCACCGCTTCTTCGTATTGGCCAATACGCGAAAGAATGGACGTATACCGAAGTCGACTTATGACTGTTTCTATATGTTTCTCACCCAGAGCTTTGATCTTGAGTGCAATAGACTTTTCAACCAAATCTCTGGCTTCGTCAACGCGCCCCTCAGTAAAAAGAAGCTGGCCCAATTCGCTCATGTAAATGGCGCGACTCACGTAATCCAGGTGTGGAGAAAGACGGTTTAGCTCGATCGCCTCGCGCAACAATGATTTTGCTTTTTCATAGTCACTGAGCTTTGCGCGTGCTGTAGCCAATTCAAAAAGCGCATCGGTGTAGAACACGTTTAATCGATTTGTCGGATCGACTGTGGCACCAGCAGCTTCGGCTCTATTGGCAAATTTCAGTGCTTCAACCAGGTCGTTTTTTCGGCATTTGAGGTCCGCCATACTCGACAAAGCACCGAATAAGCGTTCATGACCTGGCGGTAAGTGCTTTTCACAATAATCAAGGTAGTGACTCAAGTATTTTTCCGCTTTTGCATGATCCCGTTGGGAGCTGGAACACAACGCCAATTGATTCCAGGTTTCGGCGACTTCAAAGTCTTGGTCGCCCAACATTCTTCTTCGAATGTCTAATGCTTCAACCAGCAATTCTTCCGCGCGATCATAGTCACCTAGCATTCGATAGGTACCACCGATCGCAGACAACAATCGTGCCCGGGCTACCGGATCATTGGGCAATGTATCTTGAATCTGTCTTGAACCCAGGTCCAACATTTCACGAGCGGTCACAGGACGATCAAAATTTTCGTTGGGCCCCGCAAAACGAAATAGATTGCGCATGAACTGATTGATCTCGTTGGCGGATTGAGCCTCTCGATTAGCGCGCTTGGCTTCGAGATGAAGTCGCCAAGACAAAAACGCGAAACCTGCTGCAACACCAGCAAGAAGCAAGACGCCCGCCCATCGCAGCCGGTTGCGAAACCTACGTGCTGGCCTCGACTGCAACCAATCTATTTGGCGTAGGCATTCAGACGCGGTAGGCCGCCTGGCGGCGTCCTTGTCCTTCATCGACTCGATCAATGAAGCCAATTCTATATCAGCGTGCGAAAACGTCGGCACTTCTCCAGCCTGACGCCTAAACATCAGCTCAGGAAGGCTCGCTTCATTTTTCCAAACCGACCCACCCCCAAACAGCTCGTGAAGGGTCAAACCCAATGAAAACACATCGCTCGCAGTGGTCAATGGTTCACCGCGCATTTGTTCAGGGCTCATGTATGCGGGTGTACCTACCATCTCACCGGTGATTGTAGCCGTCACGGTCTCCGCCGCGGTAGCTGGCGTATCACCGAGATGTTCCGAGTAATCTGGCGAGCCGTGCGCCGTTCTCGAGATTCCAAAATCCAAGACGCTCACTCGGTTACCGGCCGAGACCATGATGTTCTCGGGCTTCACGTCACGGTGGACAATGCCACGCTCATGAGCCGCACTGAGAGCTGTACAAATCTGCCTGGATATGGAAAAGCAGGTCTCGATGTCTGGCGGTTCGCGTTGGATCAGGCTTTTTAGGGTTTCACCCTCGACGAATTCCAGTACCAAGTAATCGGCATCCGGCCGCTCCAAATACTCAAAAACACGACAAATATGGGGATGATCAAGGCTTGAGAGAATTCGTGCCTCTCTCAAGAATCTCACTTTCCAGGTGGGCGACCAATCACGCGCATGACGGATCGTCTTGATGGCAACCTGTCTTCCAAGACGGGTGTCACGGGCTAGATACACCTCACCCATGCCACCCCGACCCAATTCGGCCAAGATCTCAAAATGCTCGATTCGATCGCCCGGCTTAATCATCGAGAACCTTCATCGTACCATCATACGCGATAGAAGGTGCATCGACCTGGATCAACGTTTCATTGTGCAAAACAAAAAATAGGCCCCGCTTCGGGGGCCATTGCACTTATCCAAACATCTCGAACACGTCGTCGTAGTAACCCGCCACCCCATTGACTTTGGGCGTGTACTCGAATACCCGTCCCGATGGTGTGTCCAGGATCTCCTTCGACCAGTCCACGCCCATGGAGGAATAGATGGTTGCGATCAAGTCGTTGATGTGAATGTTCCGGCCACGATTCCAAAAGGGATCCTGAATGAACCATCCTTCAGGGTCTGTGGCACCAAATGCCTGGTTGGGTACGACTCCGCCACCCGCCATCAGTGCTGACCAAGCGTATTGATAGTGATTACGGCCGTCATTGGTGGAAAGCGGACCGGGCGTCCGACCAAATTCACCGGTTACAACGACCAGCGTTTCATCCAGCAAGGTACCTCCCCAAGCGCCCGGCAGGCTCGCAAGATCTTCCAACATGGCTGCTAACGCTATGTCCAGTTGTGACGTCGTGTCGTAAAGGTTGCTATTCACGTTCTTGTCGTAGATGTCGTAGTGTTGGTCCCAACCGCCCTGAGTCACCTGAACCACACGAGTGCCCCGGTTCTTGGCAAGGATCTTTACAGCCAACGCACATCCCGAACCCACATCGCCCGATCCATAGCGGGCCAAATCATTCTCGGTCAGGTTGAACGCTTCGGTCACATCGGCCTCATACATCATCTGTTCACCCGATATGTAGAAATGGTGGTAATCGGATACTTGGCTTCCCAATGCCGATGGATTCAGCCGGTCGTTGCCATCGAGCTTCATCAACGAATTCCAACGCTGATTGAACAGCGACTCGCCATCGGGATGCACTAAGCCTGGCAGACCCTCTTGACCGTTGAACCTTAGGGCGGCGTAGGTTGAAGCAAGCATACCGGGACCCTGAATTGAACTTGTGTTGTTGATGGCCACAAACCCTGGGAGGATGTCCGTAGCCGCCCGTTCGCTTTCCAATTCATAGGCCAGCAGACTGCCTAGATGAGGTTGCTCCTGAGAAAAGACCGGATTGAATGTGTGACAGGTCTGCAATTGGTAACTGGCCCGCTGATGGACGGCTTCCTTGCCTTCCATGGCACGCAGAATCGAGAACTTGTCGGTGTGCTGGACCAGATTGGGAAACAGGCCTGCGGGCATGTAAAGGTTCCCAAACGTACCCGGTTCAAAGTCACTGGGCGTCCAGTTCCCAACTTTTAAGTCGAACGTATCGACGTGGCTCTGACCACCGGCCAAAAAAACAAGAATCACATTCTTTGCGGACTTGCGCGGTTGAACGGTCTTACTGCTGGGCAGCACCTGAGTCCGGGCTTTTAATTGGGCCACCGTCAGTGCGCCCACTCCGGTTAATTGGATAAACTTTCTTCTTAACATGGGATCACCTCAATAGATGTGGACGAATTCGAGCTTGTTTGCCATCAGCCATAAGGCCGTTCGTGCTTGCTCGGTAATGGAACCGTAGGATCCCAGTTCAGTGACCATGGCCTGCCGTTCCTCTTCCGTGGCCCGACGGCACAGAAAGTCGAGATAAAGTTCGTCGACAATCTGGGAAATGGTCATGTTGGCGTTGAGGTAATTCGTCAAACGGCCCTGGCCCTGATTGACACGACGCAAGGTGACATCCGAATTCATTAACTGCAGCGCTTGAGCGATGCCGCCGTCTTCTGTACGAGGTACATCAAAGCGATTGCCCCGCCCGAACGCGTCAAGGAATGTGCGAATGGCGGCTTGCGTGTCATCACGGCCGGTAGGCTGATTCAAATCATCTAGTTCGTGGGCATAGGTGACATTAGTAGGCGTGGTGTTGCGGTCCTGTTGCCTGATGGTCACAGCCACACCGGTTGCTTGAACCAACGAGTCGTAAACCATCTCCGCCGTCATGCGTCGCGCCATGTACCGAGTGTAATAAGGAGTGTAATTAGCATTCCAAGACGTAGGGAATTTGGCAGCCATTTGGAACGTTGCTGAATTGCAGATATAACGAAGCGTCGCGCGTAAGTCGTAACCCATCGCGAGCACCTGGTCGGCCATGTGTTCCAACAAGGCGATGTCGTAAGACTGGTATTCCCAGCCATCAGGTAATTCAAAAGTGGGATCGATGCGATATAAATCAAAACTATCGATTGGTTCCACCATGCCGATGCCGAACGCATGGGCCCATAACCTGTTCGCGAAGTTACGGGCAAATTGGCGGTCAGACACCACGTAAGTTGCTAGACTGTCTAGAAAACCCAGATTGGCATCCACACCGCGGCCATCGAACATGTACACCGGCTCAATCAGGCCACCCGCGCGTTCTGGCCGGTCACCACTATCTGTGTCGGCCAGGTATCCTTCTACGGCTCTGGGGTTCTTGTAAATATCGATACTTAGAACCAGGTTTCCGGTTATGGTGGCCGGTCTACGATTCAACTCGGCAAAAAAGGCGGCCAACCCCCAGAGATCCTCTCGTTTGCGCTCCGCCAAATAGAGGTTGATGTCCTCTAGGTGATAAGCACCGTCATGACAAGAGACGCATTCAGTACGGACACCTAGGAACTTCTCCGTGGTAAATACGGCAGAATTGTCCCAAAAGTCCTGCGCCAATCGTGACATTTCGGCTGCGCGTGCATAGTAGTTGGGTTCGGCCACTTGGTCCGTGATGCCCAAGTTAGTCAAAAGCTCATAGGCCATTTGGTCGAACGGTTTGTTTTCAGCCACAGCCTGATCGAAATATTCGTTGTAGAGCACCCGACCCACTCGAAGAATACGTGCGGTCGATTCAAACATCTCTTGATACCAAAAGGCCCAATGCGTGTTAAAGCCATCTGATTGCAGTAAAGTGTCGATCAGAATAGCGCGTTTGTCCTCACTATTTGAGGCAAGAAAACTGCGAGTAAGTTCTGGATCCGGCAGCCGACCGGTTAGGACAAGGCTACTGCGGCGAAGGAACGTTGCGTCGTCGCACAATTGATTGATGGGAATGCGGTTGGCTTCCAACGTGGCAAACACGTAGTCATCAATTTCATTGAGCGGCTCGGCTGGGCGCCAAAGGGGATTGGGCGCGGCGCGGTCTGGATCATCAAACAAGCGTTCCGTGGTTTGGTTCAACTGGCTGATGCGCAGATCACTAGCACAGGCTTGAGTTGCGGCATCTTGGTGGGGGACAAAAATCCAAAGGAATAAGAGACTAAGGTGGCACATGGTTCCTCCTGGGAAGGCTACCTATCTCGACAAACCAGGATCCTTATCGGTTTAATGTGCGTCCGAAGATGTGACCTGAATCACTTTCAAGGGGCGGTCATGGTCAAGCTACTCCCCCAATAATTGGTTTCAAAGAAAGCGGTATAGTCCTTCTTGGTGATGTGGTTCAGTAAGCTGACCACATCCTTGGTCGTACCGTATTTCCACGCAAAAAGACCTTGGTAGGAACGCAAGAACGTCAGGAAATCATCGTCTCCAAGTTCCTGATGCAGTTGATACAAGAGATAGGCACCCTTGTCATACACGAGTGCAGTTCGATTGCGAAACCGCTCAATTGAATCTTTGCCACTGAGCCGATTGGCGGTAGGAATACTGGCAGCATCTACGGCTGTCATCGTGCGAGCGAGCCAACCTTGTACCATCCGACGATAGGCATCATCACCTTTCAGGTACTTAATAAAAAGCGACGAAGAATACTCAGCAAACGACTCCGTGAGCCATTGTTCTTCATAGCCACCCATTTTGATGACATGGCCCCAGTACTGATGGGCAATCTCATGGGCATACCGATGGTTGGCCCCTTGTGAAAAGACGCTGGAGACGGCATCGGAAAGCGGCTCAAAAGCTTCTTTGGTGATGAACATAGTACCTGGAGGCGCTTGCCCGTAACCATAGGCGTTGATTTCCAAGACATTCAACTCGGGGAACGGAAAGGGGCCAAGCCATGGTTCGTAGAAATCAATAATGGAAACCGCAAGACGGGCCAGTTGAGAAGCAGCCCGCTTTTTCTTCATGCCATATGAAGCCACACGAACCGTGAGTCCCTCCCTCGTCACTTCCTCCACGTAGTATTTACCTGCATGGATCACCATAAACTGAACCGGCTTGTCGATCTGCGTTTCCAAGTAATTGAAATCGCCCATTTTCTCGCGTCGCAGTGTTTTTCCCGGCGCAAAAGCAATAAATGGGTCCTCTACGCTCACCTTGCAATGCACCGTCATATACTGTCCGTTCAATTCCGGTATGGGGAACCATGGTGCCACGCCCAATTGCCAGAAATTGTCATTGTTGGGACGGATGAGGAAATCTCCCTCAATGGCGAAATGGAGCTTTACTTCCTGACCAGCGACGGCAGGTTCTTCCAGGTCCACGAGCAATTGATCCTTGGCATGATGGAATGACAGCTCTTTTCCTGCCGCATTGCGAACATGTTTCACACGCGTCGTTCGCGTTTTGAAGCTGTCATCCGATTGCTCGGAAAACAGATTGAACCGGAAAATACGCTGATTGCGATCCATGGGAAGTAGTGTTTCCACCACCTCCAAATTGGCATCACCTTTCTTAGGTGCATTCAGGGTAAGATCCACGTGGGTTAATAGAAACGGCGGATTCAGGAAGTCCTGCCAGTTCCTTTCCCAGGGAACCTCGGAGACCGAAATGCCATAACGAGCATTCTTCAGATGGCCGGGCACTTGCCCCATAAATCCACGCAACACGTAGAGTTGCTCCGTATGCGACTCCAAGGGATCGATCATGTGCACCACATCTTCTTTTCCACCACCTAGCTCAATACGCGAATAGGGGCTGGCAGGCATATCAAAGATCTGTTTGACGAAGCGATGCGCAGCTACGGAGCTCACGTCGCCCGCAAAATCAGTGCGATGTTTCTCAAAAGAAGAAACAAGATCAGGGGCACCAAAATCACTAGGCCCCGGTAGGGGTTCAAAAGATCCATACAAAAAGAGGCTCCTGAAATCACCAGAGACGTGTCGGCCGTCGTCCTTGGATTCCAACGCCAGACCTGTTGCTTTGTCCACATTGTTTCGCAACACAGCCGCTTCAACCCTATCTGATGACACGTATTCGAAGCTGCCCGTGCCCTTGAAGAAGACACCTACATCCTGGCCAAACAGTTGTACAGGGGCAATGCTGCCTTGATCCAAGGTCACCTTCAAGTGTCCCTTCTTGATCTGTGTCGAGAAGATGGGCACTGCCCGTCCTAATGTGGCCTGGTCATAGGCCTGCACAATATCTGTGAGTTTGGGACCATCCTGAAAGGCAAATAGACACACCAACAGTAGACTCATTGATTAACCCCCCAGTTCTTTACATGCTCTTTAACAGAGCTCTATTCGGGTCGCGTCAGACGTGTCAACGTGCGCGCCCCCGCGGTTTGCAGAATCAGAGCAATGTCGTCCTTGTTCTTCAACTTGCTCTTGCCAATTGATTTCAATAGTTCCATCACATGGCGTTGTTTTTCCATATAGGTCAAAACCGTAGCCACAATGCGTTCGTCTGGTAAGTGCTCCAACCAAGATACGCCTTCTGTATAGACCAATCTCGAAGCGATATCGGCCGAGATAATGGCCGCACGATAGCTGCGTGGAATGAGTGTTTGCAAACGTTCCCCATATTTTTCGGCCAAAACTTCGGGTGCGTATTCATGGACCAACTGGTCGAAGAGCGAGTCACGAAGGTCGTTGTCGGCCATGGTTTCCAGATGGGCCGCCACCAAGTCAGTCACTCGGTTGATCACTGAGCTAATGATTTTCGAGAGCTCAACCAGATTGGTTTTGCGACCGCGTTCATGAAATTCACGTAGCAAGAGCTTGGCCTCGGCATCCGCTTTCAGATGCAGTCTGTCAATCACCTGAGTGACGTACTCTTCTTTGATCTCCAGGAACTCATCGGGCGACAACACCAGCGATGAAAGAATTTCAAATGATGAAGAAATCACGCCACATTTGTTGGCTGAGCTATCTTTGAATATGAGCACGCCTTTTTCTTGTAGGCGCTCTCGCGCTTCATCGGTAAAGAAAATATTTGCCCCTTCTACGATGCCGCGGGCCGATGGCGTGCCATCGGGCTGTAGAAACAGCTGCCAATTATCACTATTCACAGTATATGGCCGACCACCAGCTGGGATGAAGATATCTGCAACGGCTTTCGCATAGAGCGTGTTACGCATCTTGATATGCTCATTGGTGTCAGCTGTAATGACAAAGGCGCCCTTCGCCTTGGAGAGCTGCTTTGCATCGAAGTGATTAATGGGCAAGCCTTCTCGGAACAAGCGCAAGAGCTCCGGCCAGGCAAGTCCCTCGGGATCAAACGCTGCACCGTAGCCATCCCCAACGGCGACGACTTTGGCACGCTTACCGTATTCTCGGTGAAGGATATTCAGCTCATTGCCAGCCACATCTCCGTCCGGTCCCCCAGTCATCTTTACCGTGAACGACTGCTTGCGGGGATTGATTTGCAGTTCGGTAAGCAGATTATCGAGAAACACGTTGACGCCTTCAGAGGTCACACCATACTGCTTGTGGTTGATTCCATTCTTTGGTTTTGAGGACATGAACGCATTGGCGTAGCGGTAGCCCTGGTTGGAGGCAATTTCGATGAACTTCTCGATTAGCTCGTTGGTACAGTTTTCGTCAGGTCCCAGATAGACATACTCTTCTTTGCCAAAGTAATCGATGATGGTGGGATCCAACTTGTGATTGTCTGGATTAACGGTGATCAGATTGAGCAACGAGTCCACAGCACCAATGGCACAGGCCTCGCGATCGGCCCCAGGCGATAACACCAGCACGGCCTTTGCACCGCCTTCGGGAATGTCTTTGTTTTTCAATTGCTGGGCGTAGGAAAGGCCAATCACTTCATCGAAGATACCAGCCAAAGATGCCTCGTATTGGCTGGTGTCTTTCGGCATCAAAATACGCAAGCCGCCTCGTGCCGTGTCGCGGAATCGAACCTGAAAACCGCGATAGTTGCGCCCCACCATGTAGAAAAAACCAAACGGCTTGTTGGGGTAATGTTTGGGATTCAGGCAGTCGGGATTCAGGCGAAACGATAGACCCGTTTTGCGCGGGAAATAGTAGTTGGTCTTCAGAATATGGGAAATGAAGTTGAAGCTCTCAAGCATAATGTCGTGTTGAATGCGATTGTCAATATCGGCAATGGCCTCGACCACCTTGGCCTTCATTTCTTCGGCCCGTTTTTCGCGATCCTTGGCTTCTCGGGGATCAAACTTGATTCTGAAGTATCGGATGATGTCGTGCAGCAGTACCGGGTGACGGATGTAGGTTTTTCGAATGCGCTCTTCAGAATAGTAGTAAGGATTGATCTTCGACAAGAAAACCTGAACCCAATCCGAAGTAGCGCGAATCAGGTTGATCTCGTTGAGTGAATAGGGCGCAACACCCGACGCCTGAGGTTTCAGGAACTGGTCGTAGTTGTCGTTGTCCACCCATTTCAGGGTCTTCACCGCCTTGTTCACTTTCAGGAACGGTACGAAGCGATCGTGAATCGCGTCCCCAGTTTCATGATCGATGATAAACGTGAGAATACCGCAGGGCATTTTGGTATGTTGATTGACATGGGTGATCATGAATCGAGAGACTTGAAATCCATACCGTTCAAACAAAGCGAGAATACTGACCAGTGTCCTCGCGCCATGCATGCTCTTATAGGCCACATCAAAACGTGCGGAACTTCCCTGGTAATTGGGAATCATATGCGTGAATACATCTTCTCGATTCCGCACCACTCTCGACAACCGGAAAAGACGAGCCAACCGCGAATGGGTGGCATGGATCACGGTTTCATTATCCAGGTTGGTCAAAAAGTCTTCGACTTCAAGGGGATCGTCTTCATTCAAGAGTTCTCGCGCCCGCTGGATCTTGTCCATGTTCTTAGAGTTGTTGACGTCTACTTTTTGATAGTCAGACGTAAAGAAACTAGCGATTAGGAGCAACTGATCGTTGGAAGTAAAGGCATATCCATTCTTGATACTCAATGAGCTCACGGAGTTAGCTACATCGAGAAAGATCGAATTGTCCGTACCCGGTGCCAAAAATGTGGTTTTGGATTTGTCGCGGTTCCACAACTGCAGTTTTTGCTTGCTCTCAAAAATGTGGCCAGTGATCACGGCGTGAAGGTCGCGCACCTTTTCGTCGCGCGGTGTCATCTGGTAGTAGAACTGAGGCATGTTGGAGAAGAACCACGGCGTCAAAATAGAAATCGCCTGATCCATAGAGACGCGTACGCTTTCGGCAATGTCGGCAACGTAGTTCTCTAGATCACGTCCGCGCTTACGTTCATTGACATTGAATGCATCGTCACCAAAAAGCGCGCCTGCTACATGCCAATCGTCAATCTCAGATTCGTGAATCATGCGTAATTCACTGTCTTCAGCTTGGGTCTTCTTCGACATCGCTGCTATCTCCTCGCTTGATCTGCCTCGAACCCGCAATTATATCTACTTTTCGCGTAAAAGTGGCGATTGCAACTTACTTTCTGAAGGTCCAGGAGTCGCTGGCATACTGGATTTCCAACGCATCGAGACGGTCTTTGCCTGTCAACTCCAGCCGCTGGAAGTGCACTGTAAAAGTTTGCTCAAATGCCGCAATCAGGCGGTCAGCCAAAACCTCCGTTGATGGGATTGATGCACCTCGAAGTCTACAGATGTCTTCTACGGTGACCATGAACCGCGATAGGTCCAAGGGAGAACGCGTCAATCGCTGTAGTTCTAACGAATGATTGTAAACAGGGATGCTCCCATGCTGCAAAAAACCGCCTCGACCCAGTTTCTGCGAGCTACCGATCATTTTTCGGTTACCCTCGGCAATTTCCGAATTCGATATCGACGCAAAACACGGCAGAGCACCACTCGGCCGGACCGTTTCTGATCCGTTAGGTGGCGCAATGGAAATGCCGCCACTCAATGACCGCGAAAACACAGCAAGTGCGTCCGCGATGACCCCATAGTTATCCGAAATGCGATCCGTGAATTCACCGCGCGTGGGTGCCACTACGCTATAAGTCACTTCGCGGTCATGCAATACCGCTCGGCCACCCGTCGGCCGTCGCACGATCGCAACGCCCATCTCCGCTGCCAAATCTCGGTCTACCGCCCGGTCAGCCCGCTGGTGGTAACCCAAGCTCAGGGTGGGCACGTCCCATCCATAAACGCGCAGAACAGGGCGATCAATAGCGCCCTGCTCCACCTGTTCCAATAACCAATGGTCGCGCGCCATATTCCTGGCACCCGACTGAGGTGCATCTGTTAGAAGGAACCAGTTATTAATGGATCAATTCATCCAAGGGTGTATATTCCAGGTTCTGAGCCTCGGCAACGGCGCGGTAGGTAATGGCACCGCGATACACATTGACGCCCGCCTTCAGATGCGCGTCATTTTTCACCGCGTTAACAGCGCCCTGATTGGCTAACTTAAGGGCGTACGGCAAAGTGACGTTGGTCAAAGCGATCGTGGAGGTTCGCGGGACCGCACCAGGCATATTCGCCACACAATAATGAGTGACGTCACCCACCTTGAACACGGGGTCATCGTGCGTTGTGGCACGAGTGGTTTCCAAACAGCCGCCCTGATCCACCGCGACATCCACGATCACCGAGCCCGGTTTCATAAGCGTGGTGATCTGTTGCTTGTTAATCAGTTTGGGCGCGCTGGCACCGGGGATCAATACAGCCCCCACCACGAGGTCAGAGACTTTGAGGCGTGCTTCGATGTTGTATGGGTTGCTGGATAGACAGGTGATTCGGGCACCAAAAACATCGTCCAAATAACGCATGCGATGTGCTGACGTCTCCAATATGGTGACGCGAGCACCCATGCCCACCGCCATCTTTGCGGCATTCAGTCCTACAATACCGCCACCTACAATCAGAACTTCAGCAGGCGCGACCCCAGGAACACCGCCCAGAAGCAGGCCCAGGCCACCGTGCGTACGTTGCAAATAAAAAGCACCCACTTGGATGGACATGCGTCCGGCAACTTCACTCATGGGCGTCAACAATGGCAAGCTGTTGTACTGGTCGGTAATAGTTTCATAGGCGATACACGTAGCCCGGGACTTCACCAATCCCGTGGTTTGGGCCGGGTCCGGTGCTAGGTGAAGATAAGTGAATAGGATTTGATCCTCGCGCAGCATCTCATATTCGACGCGTTGGGGCTCCTTAACCTTAATGATCATGTCGGATTGTTCAAACACTTCCGCTGCTGTGCCTACGATTTCAGCACCAGCCTTGCGGTATTCCTCATCCGTGAATCCACTGCCCAGACCAGCGCCTGCCTCTATCAGAACGCGGTGGCCATTCAAAACCAGCGTATGTGCCCCTGAAGGAATCAAACCTACCCGGTATTCCTGGTTTTTTATTTCTTTAGGTGTCCCAATGATCATATGAATATCTCACTCACTTGTTTTTACCCTTTTCCTTGGGTTCGTTGGATACATTTGGCTTCTTTTCGTCTGTCAACATGTGCGAGTAGCCTTCGAAAAATCCGCCCGGCTGATTGATGAACGTTTTGGCTGTTATGTCTCCGGTTAACCTTCCGGTCGACTCAATAGTGACTGATGAATCAGCCACAATATTGCCGAACACGTCTCCCTCGATCGTAATGGAGTTACAGGTCACGTCCGCACGGATAACACCCGTCTTACCCACCGTAACCAGACCTTGGCAAACTACCTTGCCCTTCACAGTGCCATCGATCACCAAGTCTTCGTTGCCCTCGGCCAACCCATCAATGGTCATTTGAGGGCCAATACGTGTAGATCCTGAACTCGAGGGTTTTCGAGGCTCGACGGGCCTGGTCACCATAGGCGCTGCCTGGGGGCGGTCGTCTGTCTTTTCTTTGGGTTTACTGTCAAAAAATCCCATGCCAGCCCCTTTCAGCTCACGATTCGTTATTGAGTTGATGGCCGCAAACAGCTAATTAGGCCACCTCTGCTCCAACGGTGGGTCTGGAGCGGGCGACGAGGTTCGAACTCGCGACACCAAGCTTGGGAAGCTTGTACTCTACCAGCTGAGCTACGCCCGCAACCAACTGGAACCTAACATCGATCAAAAGCTCAGGTCAAGTAGCGCTTCAACGTCCCATCATTGAGGAATCTTTAGCCTCTGGCCAATTGAGATCACATCCGCAGATTCCAGCCTGTTAAACCGGACCAACGCAGAGACTGTTGTACGAAATCTGCGCGAAATTCCGGCCAAGGTATCGCCGGGCATTACGACATACTCAGTGGCCTTGTTGGAGGATTTACTGCCTTGAAGCACAGCAATGCGTTGCCCGACTTGCAGTCGTTCCGGTTGAATGCCCGGGTTTTGAGCGGTCAACGATGCCACCGAAGTCTGATACGTCATTGCAATAGACGATAGGGTGTCTCCTCGGCGAACGCGATGGGTCAACATGCGTTGCGGCAGCCGCTCCCTTCGGAAACGCTCCAATTCGTAAGTCCCATTGGGGTCCAAAGGAATCATGAGTTCCTGGCCTACAGATAACCGGTGGACATTGCGGATCCTGTTGGCGGACTGGATAGCTGCAACCGAAACACGATGACGACTGGCAATTTTTGAGAGGGTATCGCCTCGTCTCACTTTATAGATCGTTAAGCGGATACGGTCTTCTTGAGGAATACTGGCCAAGGCCTTTTTCGCCTCATTTAAGTGATCGGGCGGCACGCGCAGCTCATAACGGCTGCCGTCCATCGGTGTAATACCGCGGAGCAAGGAGGGATTCAAGGCCAACAACACATCCACACTCAGACCCATGTACTTGGACAGCACGTCCAGGTCAATGCCATAGCTAATAGGTACCGTCTCAAACACGTAGGGATCCTGCGGTTCTAACTCAAATCCGAAGTGACTGGGATCATCGGCGATTTCAAGTGCCGCGAGAAAGGCCGGAATGTATCCAATCGTCTCCCGGGGGAACAACCGTTTCCGAGCAAGACTCCAAAAATCACGGGATTTGCCACGTCGAATCGCTGACCGTACTCGACCGGGCCCCGCGTTATAGGCTGCCAAGGCCAAATACCAGTCTCCGAACATTTCGTGGAGCGACTTCAAATAGGCCGCCGCAGCATGAGTGGCTAGGACTGGATCCAAGCGCTCATCGATCCATCCATCCACTGTCAAGTTATAGTCACGCGCGGTACCTTTCATGAATTGCCACATGCCATAAGCACTTGCACGCGACCGGGCGTCCATTTGGTAGCCCGACTCAATCAAAGGTAAATACGCCAAGGATTGCGGCAATTCATATTGGACAAGGATCTCTTGGATCATGGCCACGTAACGCGTGGAGCGATTGAGAGATCGAGCAATCACCTCTCTCCGCTGACTTGTGAATACTTCCACAAATCGATCCACCGCCTTGTTGCGGACAATAGGAAACGCCGCTGCAGCATCTACAACCTCGGTCTCTTCACCGATATGTTCAATATCGCCTTCATCGAGCCCGCCTTCCAATAATCGCTCCAAGGTGGCCGCGCTGAACGTTTCGTGAGGCACATGCTGAACCTGACTCGCATCTTGAACCTGATCCAATAAAAATGAGTAATGTGACTCAAGCACTGGGTATTGTTGCCGATAGGTAAGTACTAACCAAACTGATTCATCAAAGCTCTTGAAGGCCTGTGCCACGGAGCCTTGTTGGATCTTAGCCAACCCGTCATCGTATAAATCACAGCTGGCGTCCACAATCCACTCTGATAGGGGCGGCAGCTCTTCGCGTTGGGCCGTGGGTTTCTGAACCACCTTCTTGGCGCAAGATACAGACCACAAAGCAAAGGGAACCATCCACCAGCATTTCATGTAGACTCTTTTACCACAGCCAGAGCAAACCTTGTTCGCAATCCAATCAAAAGGAACTCAAAATACCGTGATCCACGCCGCCAACCTGATCAAGAATTTCCAGTCATTTCGCGCCGTGAACGGCGTGTCTTTTGATGTGCCAGCAGGTGTGGTTTACGCCTTCTTAGGACCCAACGGCGCCGGAAAGACTACGACCATTCGTATGTTGACCGGCATTTTGGAACCAGACGAAGGACAATTGGAACTCTTTGGACTGAACTACCGCAAGCACCGCAATGAGATTCTCAATCTGATCGGTTACATACCGGACCGCCCCTTCCTTTACGGCAAGATGACGGCCATTGAACTCCTGCGTTTCTTGGGTTCCTTACGGAAATTGGATCCCAACTATGTGAAACAACGGAGTATGGACCTCCTGGACAAATTCAGGCTGGCCGATTTCGCTCATGAAATTGTGGAACGCTACTCCCACGGCATGCGCCAGAAACTGGTGATGGCCACCGCCCTGCTGCACAAACCGCAACTTCTGGTGGTGGACGAGCCCATGGTAGGTCTGGATCCAAGAGCTGCGCTGCAAATCAAGCAACTCATCACCGATTTTGCCAAATCGGGCCGCTCCGTGTTCATGTCCACCCACACATTGGAAGTCGCCGCCCAACTCTGCGATCGGGTGGGGATCATCCACAAGGGCAGCGTGGTCGCCGACGAGAGCTTGGCCAGCCTCACCGAACGGATGAAAACCAAGGATGGCGACCTGGAAGCCGTCTTTATGGCACTCACAGCCGACGGCCACGAACCGGAAGCCATTCCGGTATGATTCGCGATCTGTTCCTTCTATGGCGACTCTCGCTGGTTCAAGTCAAGAATCGACTGGTTGAGATGCAGCAGCGCCATCCAGTCATCCTCATCGCCATTGTGGCGGTGGGCGGATTCTTCTATTGGGGCTATATCAAACTGAGTGGTCTACTGATCGGGTTCATTTTTCAACAGGACGTTTTTGGCGTCATTCTTCTCACCAAGCTGATTCAGATCATGATGATCATCGCCATTGGCGTGGCGGTCATGTCGGCATTGACAACCGCCATAGCTACCTTTTACATGAGCCAAGACCTGGAGTTCCAATTCTGTCTGCCTGTGAATTTCGACAGCTGGGTGTTTCACCGCTACGGTCAGGTATACATTCAGTCCTGCTGGATGATATTGGCCTTTGGAAGCCCGATCATATGGGAATTTCTTCGACTGAGCGAGGTCCCCCTTGGGGTGCAGATGATCAGCATCCTGGCCTTCATGATGATTTGTTCCATCCCTGTGTTTGCATCGACGGCTCTGAGCATGTTGTTGGTACGCGTCTTCCCTGCACGTAGGATGCATCAAGTACTGCTTGTTTTTACGCTGGTATTGATGTCGTTTCTGGTGTTTTTGTTCCGTTACTTGGAACCCGAGCAGTTTGTAGGACCGGGCGGGATTGATCGGTTCAGGGGTTATATGGATTTGGTGAACGTGAATCGCCAAACATGGAATCCCGCCATATGGGCAGCAGACTTCATTACCGCACTGAGCCAAAAGGAGTGGATGCAAAGCCTGCCCAATGCCGCCCGCATGGTGGCCTTGGTTTCGGCAATCCATGCCGCTTTGGCATTGGTGGCACGGCGCTTCTATAAGCCCAGCTGGGACCGCGCCTTGCAAGCCTTGAGCGGTGAAGTGCACGGCAGAACCAATCAGGTCAACGAGTCCAGGTTGAGCAAGCTTTTGGGAAGTCGGCGGTGGCACCATGTGGGGAGGGAGTTGTTGGTCCTGTTTCGAGATCCTTCTCAATGGTCACAGATCTTCGTGTTGATTTCGTTGCTGGCGTTGTATTTGTTTTCCATCACCAAGCTGCCGCTAACACCGTTTGGCGGAACTCGATACCAGTTAGCATTGGGTAACACGGCCTTTGTGGGGTTTGTGGCACTGTCTATCGCCTCGCGGTTCGTGTTCACCAGTTTCAGTGTGGAAGGGCCAGCCGTTTGGATTCTCAAAACTTCGCCCGAACGTTGGCGTTCGTGGATCATAGCCAAAACCCTCGTATATGGGTTGCCCACCGTTCTGTTCTCCATGGCACTGACCGTAGGGTCGGCCTTTTTACTCGAGCAAGAGGGTCACCGACTGCTGTTGTTGGTAGGTGCTGCGTTTTGGGATGGGTTGGTGATTGTTGGGATTGCATTGGCGTTGGGCCTAGTATTCATGAATCCCTACATCGAGAACCCCTTGAAGATGATGGTCTCGCCAGGTGGGTTCATGCTTATGGCTACAGGGTTAATCGTGGTGGCCCTGCACGTGATGTTGCGTCTAACCCACGAGAGCGAATTCATGAATTATCTGATGCATCGCGTGGGTTGGCCCAACGTGCAAGGCATCCGCGGCTACATGTGGGGTGCGGGACTGGCCGTCGCGGAAACCACGGGCATCGTCATGCTCATGAAACGCGGTCTCAAAAGCCTACGGGCCGGCGAGTTTTTGTAAGTCCAGAAGCCGAAAAAAGCCGAAGTCCATCCCATCGTGATGGCACGTTTCCAACGGTGCTCAAAGCGGGCCCCCGATCGGGTTCATCGCCCGTTATGCTGCGACCTGCGGTAGGCCCGCTGCGCGGTCCATCCGCAGGCTAGAATCAGGCCATCCCTAACGGGAAAAGATGTCATGTACACCAATTCAATTCTGGAGTTGTTCTGACGAATAAACGGGAGATCCAAACTCGGGTCAGATGGGATTCTCCGCGCGGAAGACGTGGTACAGGTATCCCAGCAACGGCAGTACCAAAGCCAGCACGACGATCAAACCTAGGTTCAGCCAGTACAGTGTCACATCAGGCGCGTGGCAGTTCCAAATCGTCAGTTCCCGGCCATCTTCAAACCGCATGAAAACAGGGTACTGGGTGGAGAACCAGCCTCCCAAAATAAACATCATTTGCACGCCAGCCGTGACCCTCATGGCAGCGATACGCTCTTGCTTCAGGCTGCACCACATCCAAATTATTCCCATCGTAGCGATGGCCTGAGCCATCAACTGGATCGGATTCAATGCCTGCTGCCAGGAAACAGTTCCCGTTGCAGCTCCCATAGCCAAGACCACACCACCCGAAAGAAACGTGACGGCAAAAAACTGCATCACGCGTTGCCCGATCACCGCTCGGTCGGCCTTGTCCTGCACCTCGCCAAACAAAAAGACAGCAGCCACATAGCCAAACAAGGAAAACACAAAAACTGCACTGGCACCGCCCAACCAGGTGAACCAGGGAGCCACAAAAAGATCGGAAAACTCAGTGACATCCGATTCGAGTATCACCGGAAAAGGTGAAAGCAACGACGCGATGATCAACCCGTACATCAATGGCGTAAAGATGGAACTGGCCCTAAAGAGTAGGGTGTAGAATCCTCTCCGAATTTCCGGCTCCGGATCGTACTTACGGAAGGTGAAGAATGCACCGCGCAAAATGATCCCCAACAGCGCCAACAACAGCGGTACAAAGAGCATCGTCATCATCTCGGCGTACACAGCGGGGAAACCCACAAACAGGATCACGATCACGGCAATCAGCCACACATGGTTGGCTTCCCATACCGGCGCTAGCGTTTCTTGAATCTTCTCCTGAAGATGTGGGTGGCGACGTAGCGTCGCTTCTAGAATCCCGCCGCCAAAGTCGGCACCGCCCAACAACGCGTAGGCGCTAAGCGCTACGAGGAGAAAGATCAAGGTGATCAGCATGAGATCATCTCTCCCCTTGAAGGCGTCTTTGTCAGCCGTGCCTTGGTCATGCTTCCCTGCTTACAATGGCAAACCAGCGTGACAACAAGTAGAACGAAATCACGCCCAGCGACACGTACAGAACCACAATCATGGCAAAGGCCCACCCCAGTCCAGTCACCGGTGTCACTGCATCGGCCGTGCGCATCACGCGGTAGATGATCCAAGGCTGTCTTCCCACTTCGGTCACCACCCAACCCGCTTCAAGCGCCACGAACCCCAGCGGCATTGTGACCCTCAAGATCCACAGCCACCATCGTTTGGCCAGCAAATCCACCTTGCGCCACCTGGCCATGAGGTAAACCACTGCCCAAAGAGCCAGCATCGAACCAATGCCCACCATCGTCTGAAATGCAAGATGGGTCACAAGGACTGGTGGCCATTCATCGCGTGGGAAGGCGTCCAAACCTGTCACCGCCGCAGAGAAGTCGCCGTGGGCCAGAAAGCTGAGCATGGCTGGCAGATAGAACCCATATTTCACGGTTTGCGTGGTTTCATCGGGCCAACCGCCCATCAGCAGCGGTGCCGGTGTTTCGCTGTGGAAGTGCGCTTCCATGGCAGCCAACTTTTCGGGCTGGCGTTTGGCAATCGCCTTGGCACTCAAGTCGCCCACAAACGGCTGGATTAACGAGCTAATCGCAAGCAGCGGTAGCAAGTATTCCATTGCCCGACGGTGAAACGACAAAGCCTGACCCCGCAGTAGGCCGACTGCATGAAGTCCTGCCGCGGCCAAACAGGTTGCCTGGAACGCCGCGATGAGCATGTGAATCGCCTGTAAAGGCCAGGCCTTGTTGAACATAGCAGCCCACGGATCGATGTTGATTGCCTGTCCGTGGACCCAGTCGAACCCTGCCGGGGCGTTCATCCAACCATTGGCAGCGATGACTAAGATACCCGAGGCCAACCCAAAAAGGCCTACCAGGAAGGCACATAAAAGGTGGAGGTGCGGAGACAGTCGGTTCCAACCATAGAGAAACAGACCAAGGAAGATGGCTTCGAGAAAGAACGCAGCCCCTTCGAGTGAGAAAGGCATGCCGAAAATGGGCCCGGCATGCTTCATAAAATGAGGCCAAAGCAGACCGAGTTGAAAGCTGAGGGCCGTCCCACTAACCGCACCCGTCGCAAACAAGATGGCCGTTCCCTTCATCCAGGCCTTGGTCAATCGGAGATCGATGGGATTGCCATGTTTGAGGTAGTTCCGATAGGCCAGAAACATCAAGAACGGCATCACCATCGAAATTGAGGCGAAGATGATATGGAAGCCCAGCGAAAACGCCATTTGGCCGCGGGCCAGTTCCAGATGAGACCATTCTGTGAGCATGTACGACTCCGCGGCCATTATAGAGTTGGCCGAACGGCCACGTGAATACGTCGAAACCTATTTTTTGTTAACGCAGATCTTTACCGACCAAGAAGTTGCTTCCAAAGATCCGACAAAGCCCGGTAAGGGACAAATCATTCATGGCTGACGTGATGAGAATTTGCAGGTAATGCAAATCACAATTGAGATCGCACCGTTATCGTAGTCTCAAGCCTTGCAGCACCAGCGCTGTCCTACAGCTGGAAAACTTCCGCGTTCTATGAGCCTAGACTCTAGGCGCTTGATTGACGTGACAAGTCTACGAGCGGTGCTGCCGCATCCGACGAGGTCTGCCACATATCTGTAGAGATAGGGCACAGCATGGTGTTGAACTACCTGAAACGATTCTCGGATGGCGAGATTGAGCTCCCGAGCAGGGCGAATGTGGTCTTTGGGATGGTCTGCACACCAGGTTTCAACGGGAGCCTCAACTGGGCCGAATGGTACGCCACAAACTTCGGCTGCCACTGACATCACGTCAAATAGCCAGGTCGCTGCGGCTGCATCTACTAATTCGCGATCAAAATCTTCAACGAGCAGAGTGCCTTTAGGCTGCAGCAAACTTCGGGCGTGACGGACCGCATCTTTGGGATCCGGCATGTGATGGAGCGATCTGGAAAACAGAATTGCTTCCACGGCCGGGCTTGTGTATTTAATGAAGTCGGCACACACCGCGCTGACGCCGAGTTCCCGTGCCCTCACCACTACATTGGGGTCCGCATCGATGGCAGTCACCTGAAATCCCGCTTCGACGAGCAGGGCTGCAAGCGCACCATCACCACAGCCCACCTCCAGCAACCGGCACGGTCGCACAGAGCCACACACGAAATCGAACGTATGCCCGACACCAATCGAAAATCCGCCCACTTTGTCATGGTCTGTTTGTGCCATGGAATCCAATCCACATGCCAACGTATTCGGTTACTCAGCGAGAGCTTAGGTTTTCAGATCATACATCCATGGCTTTCGGTAAAGAACCCAAGTCACTTTCGTTCGTAAGCTGCTTTGGAAGTTTATCCACAACTGACTGAAAACAGGACCATTTCATTGATTAATATTCTGCTGTTCGCAATATGCCAGATTCCGCTGACCCATGAAGGCGACATTCAAGCCGTGACCGGAGACCGCGTCAAAGATCTCGATCAAGCGCTTCCCGCCATGATGAGTGAGTTACACATTAACACCGCCGGATTTGCGCTGATCAAGAGCCACCAGGTTCAATGGCAAAGACAATTTGGTCAACAATCACCAGGCGTAACTGCCGACGCAAAGACGCTCTTCAATGTGGCATCGATCACCAAAACCGTCACGGCCGAGACAGTACTTCGCTTGGTGGCACAGGAGAAAATCTCACTTGATGAACCCATGTCAGCCTATTGGGTAGATCCCGACGTCGCAAACGACCCGCAACATGTCAAGTTAACTCCAAGGATGGCTCTCACCCACACCACCGGTTTCGCGAATTGGCGATACTTTTCCGATGATGGGAAGTTGAAATTCATCCACGAGCCTGGCACCACGTTCGGGTATTCGGGTGAAGGTATCCGTTACTTGACCACCTTTATTGAAAAGAAGCTCGGAGTCCGTTTCGAGGAATTAGTGGTGTCGCTGGTTTTTGAGCCTCTCGGTATGCAAGACGCGTTTGTAAGTGTGCAAAAGGCAATCTTCCCCCGCATCGCCAAACCCTTGGATGCGGACGGAACCTTCTACGGATATTACTGTCACCCATCCGGGTACTGTCGCCAAGAGGGTGATTTTTCGCCCACGGGAGATATGGTCATCACCGTTTCTGACTACGCCAAATTTTTCCTGGCTTCCATGCGCGGCGAAGGTCTATCACAGGAGCTCCAGGAGGCGCGGAACCGCATACACGTCACGGCATATGACATCGACTGCAAGGGTGCAAATGACGTCATTTGTCCCAAATCCGTGGGTTACGGTTTGGGTTGGAACCTATCCGAATGGGAAGGCGGTCGCTGCATCGGCCATTCTGGTTCCGATTGGTCCATGGTTTCGTTGGCGTATTACTATCAAAACAGCGGTGATGGACTAATCATCTTCTTCAACGCACCCAACAAGGCCGGCATCGCAGGTATGGTCGAGGCGTTGAAGTTACTGGATCCCGATTCCCCAAAACTTCTGGAATACCTAGCCCGCCGAGATCGTGGAAACTAACCTTTGAAACCACGATCTGGTTTTGTATTTGGTCTCGAAGCAGAATCTCGTCGGTTTGAAAGGAGCGTGACACTGATTGAAAGAGAAACAAACACGACCAGCGAGATAGGTAAGAACCAGCTCAAACCAGTTTCCACTACAGTGCCCCAGTCAGTACCACGTTCGCCGTGAAACAAACCACCGGGATTCAGTCGCCAGTCGAAGTACGTCACCCAAATGGAAACAATTAATCCCGCAATCGTACCTATCGCACCGCACCTTGCAACAATGCGAATTATTGAAGTCGTTGTATGAGGCAATGACTGTCTAATCTTCACACCTACATATCGCCGTCTGCATTTTGTGTTACGTCAAGATGTGCATCAAGGTTCATTCCGACAAGATTCTTTGACGTCATTGTGAGATCGAGGGCCATCAAAAGATCATGAGTCTCAGGGATCATCGCAATTTTCGATCGACATCATGAATCCCAAGATCGGTTAACTCGGATTTGGATTCAAAGAAGCAATCTGTCGGTGGTGGATGTTTTATGATTTTGGCAGCCTGTTAGCCGCCAGCGTACAACCTACAATTGCTCATGCGGGCTGCCCAAATGCCTCAAGCAGTAGACGCGGTAGTGCTAATCGCGCAGGTTCGCGCAACACCAGGTGTGCCGAGGCGCTGAAGGGCGTGGGTTCCGGGTTGATTTCTACGGTAAAGGCTCCGAGTTCGCGGGCTTTGAACGGTAACATGGCGGCCGGCTGTACCAGAGTCGACGTACCTATAGACAAAAAAACATCGGCGGTTTCGCAGACCCGAAACGAAGCTTCCAAGGCTTCTCGCGGCAGTGACTCACCAAACCAAACCACGTCAGGACGCAAATAGGCGCCACACAAAGGACACGGCGGCGGGCTGTGATCGGGGAATTCCTCGCAAGGTTCACCACATTCACTGCAGCGAATGCGGGTGATATTGCCGTGCAGTTCAATCACGGTTCGGCTGCCGGCACGATGGTGCAACCCATCCACGTTCTGCGTGATCAAGGTCATTTTTGGGATCTTCATTTCAAGCTCGGCAAGGGCTATATGGCCCTCATGGGGTGCCGCCTTTTGAACCAACCCTCTCCGCCAGGCATACCAATCCCAGACACGGGATGGATGGGCTGCAAAGGCCTGCGGCGTGGCTAGATCCTCTGGCCTGAACTGGGCCCAAAGGCCAGTTTGGGCATCACGGAAGGTAGGCACGCCGCTTTCAGCTGACATGCCGGCCCCGGTAAAGACCACCAGGTGCTTGGCAGCCTTCAATCGTTCAATCAGATTCATTCGACCCGTCCTTCTCGCCAAAACCGCCACCGCCCGGTGTTTTGATCAATATGCGGTCTCCTTCTTGAACATCGACCTCATCACAGCCCTGCAGTGGCTGCCAAGTACCGTCCTTTGGCCGCCAACTATTTTGGCCGGGCAACCCATCCGAACCACCCATTATCCCGAAAGGTCGGGTTTTGCGGCGAGTCGTCAGTAGGCTGCAGGTCATCGGTCGCAGGAACATCAGTTCGCGGACGGCGCCATCGCCACCGCAGAACCGTCCCAAACCACCACTCCCCCGTCGAATCCCAAACTGGAGCAGACGGACGGGGAACACACGTTCTAGGATTTCTGGATCCGTGAGGCGAGAGTTGGTCATATGCGAATGGATAGCGTCGGCTCCGTGGAACCCAGGTCCAGCGCCCGTACCCCCGCAAATAGTCTCGTAATACTGCAGCGTGCCATCCCCAAAACTGAAATTGTTCATGGTGCCTTGACTGGCCGCACAGGTGCCAAACGCCGCAAGTAACAGGTCGACAATATGTTGGCTTGTCTCCACGTTTCCGGCCGCCACGGCGGCACCCGGTCCGGGATTTAGAACCGAACCCGCAGGTACACGTAAGCGCACAGGCTCCATACAACCCGCATTTAAGGGAATGGCCTCCGAAATCAATGTACGCAGCACATACAAAACAGCAGCACGGGTGATGGCAAGGGGGGCATTCATGTTGTCGTCGGTCTGGGCCGACGTGCCTTCAAAATCGATCGTCCAAAGGCCATCTGTTCTGCGCGAGATGTCCACGCTGATCACAGCCCCATTGTCCATAGCCAATGACCAACGGCTCGGCCGAATACCACAGAGCGCACGGCGAATGCTTGCGGCGGCATGGTTGCGAATATGAGTCATATAGGCGAGCAGGGATGCCCAACCCACTCGCTCAGCCCAAGCAAGTAAATCTCTGCGGCCCCGCATATTGGCCGCGATCTGTGCCTTCAAGTCGGACAGGTTCACCGAAGGGTTCCGAGCAGGGTAGCGATGGCTGCTGAGATGTTCCCGTACCTCGTCCGAAAGAAAACGACCCTGTGACTTGATCAAAAACCCACTAAAGACCACGCCTTCTTCTTCGAGTGTCTTGCTTGCCGAAGGCATGGAGCCGGGAACCGTGCCGCCGATATCGGCATGATGACCGCGTGACGCCACGAAAAACGCCAAATCGCCTGCTACAAAGACGGCTGTGACCACCGTGATGTCGGGCAAATGGGTGCCCCCCATGGCTGGATCGTTGACCGCGTAACAATCCCCGTCCGAAAAGGGCGTTTCTCGTTCAATCAGCGCCTTGACGCACATGTCCATGGAACCAATGTGAACCGGCATATGCGGTGCATTGGCGATCAAACGACCCACCGAATCAAAAATGGCACAGGAAAAATCCAGTCGTTCTTTGATATTCACACTCATGGCCGTCTGTTTGAGGACGACGCCCATGGATTCTGCGACTTCCTGGAAACCATTTCGGTAAACCTCAAGTAGGACCGGGTCAATAGCCGTTTGAGTGTTCGTGCCTTTTCGGGCAGATACACGATGTAGATCGATCGAACCGTCACTCAGCAGCTGCGCTTGCCAGCCCGGATGTACCGAAACCGTGGTGTGCGTATCCACCAGCAATGCTGGACCGTCGATGACGGCACCAGATGCCAATCCCGCCGTCCAAACAACTCGGTATTCGTAGGTGTGCCCGTTGTAATAGACGGATCGATGGGAAGAATTGGGGGCCGATCCCTCGATCCTGATGGCGGGAATCAGATGCCCGATCCGTGCGTAATGGGACAAGCGAGCGTATTCAATCACCAACGGCCTGTGCTCGGATTCCAGTCCGTACCTCTGTTCATAGCCCCGTTCAAATTCATGCCGCAAGGTGGCTTCAGCGGAAAAGGGAACTTCCACTACGTCATCCATACCATCAACGCGCAACCCCAACATCACTTCTTTCCTGCGGGAGTCGTCTGCAGCGATTTCTAATTCCCGATCCAAGTCGCCCTCGATCTGGTCACACCAACCTGAAATAGACTTCAGTGATGCCTGAGTAAGGGGCGTGCAAAAGGTCCGCTGTCGCGTGGCACTGATCTCAGCCTCGCTCATGCCCACAGCCGAAAGGAGACTGGCATGCGCAGGTACCATCACTCGATCCATGTCCATCTCATCGGCGATCATGGTGGCGTATTGGCCTGCGGCTCCCCCGAAACCCAGCAACACCAATTGGCGTGCATCCTGGCCACGTGCCAGAGTGACACGCCTGATCGCGCTGGCCATTTGGTGCACGGCGATCTGAACATAACCAAATGCGAGCCGTTCCAAACTGTAGTCCTCATTGAGATCCGTCAATAGCTCGGCTAATGCCACCCTTGCCGCTTTTTCGTTCAGTGGTTGATCGGCATTGGGTCCAAAGCAGGCTGGAAAATGTTGGGCATCCAAGAAACCCAAAACAACCTGGCAATCCGTCAATGCGGCCGGACCGCCCCTGCCATAGCAAGCCGGACCGGGATCGGCGCCAGCGGATTGGGGTCCGACTACCATACGACCATTTGTCGTCTTTAGGAGAGAACCGCCACCTGCCGCAATCGTGTGGATCATTAACGTCGGGCTGTGTACGCGAACGCCATCGATATCGGTTTCCAAGCGAATCTCAAAGCGGTCAGCAAAAGCGGCGACATCCGTGGAGGTTCCGCCCATGTCCAACGACACAAATCCGCGGATGCCATGTCTTCTGGCAACTGCTGCAGTGCCCGCAACACCTCCCGCAGGACCTGACAAAAGACTTTCATGGGGCAAGAACCGCGATAGGCTCGTAAGTTCACCCCGCGACGTCATAGCCCAAGCACGTCCCTTCCCTATGGCTTGTTGCGTACGCCTGACGAATTCCATCAATTTGTTGCTCAAGTAAGCATTCAGGACGGCGGTGTCGCTGCGCGGCAACCATTTCACCATGCGACTTACATCCGTGGAACAGGTCACCCACTTGAAACCGAGATTCATGGCTATTTCCGCTGCACGTCGCTCATGGGAGGGATTGGCATAGGCATTGACAAATCCGATAGCCAGCACCGTGTATCCTTTTTCAAGTGCTGCAGTCAACGAGGCTTGTAGGCTGGGCTCGTCGAGTGGGTCTATTACGCGACCTTGCGCATCCATGCGCTCGCGGGCCTCAACCACTGAGTCATAGAGCGGTTGCGTCCTTTGGATATTCAGATCGAAGAGATCAGTTCGATGCTGGGTACCTATCAAAAGCGCGTCGGCGAAACCGGAGGTCGTCAGAAACAGCACCCTTTCGCCACGTCGCTCCAGCAATGCATTGGTTCCGACGGTGGTGCCTATCTTGAGTCCGGTCACGGGCGCCTCACCCGCCAATTGCTGAACAGCGCGAGTGATTGGATCCTTACCCGCTAATGAGCGCGACGGGAGTTTTTCCAGGTGGATTCCGCCTTGTGGATCCATAGCCACCACATCGGTAAACGTACCGCCTTGATCGATCCAAAACCACCATCCGCGATCCATAACCACATTCTACTATGCGTCCATTATCAGCGGCTTGCGGTAGAATGACTGCCAAATCACTTCTAGAGGAACGCTCATGGACCCCTCTCTTCCGCCGCTCCCCCCCGAGCACCCCTACGAACCCCAGAATACTTGGTCGTATTCCTCCCATGATCCCAATGAGCCGGAACCACCCATCGAGGATCCTCATACAGCTTTGGGTACGGTTGCGGCGGTAGTCGAGACCATCAAACGCGTGCTCACCGGACCTAGCAAGTTCTTTGCGGGTATGCATGAGGACCGTTCAGCCACTGCTGCTGTGATTCTGGCACTTACCATCATATGCATTACACGAGTCATAGGATTGCTTGTCAGCATGATTTTGATGCAACTCTTTCCCCAAGCGGATTTCACCGAAGTGATTCGAGAAATGGTTGATCAACTGCAATTGGACATAGATCCAGAACAACTGACCCCTCTCTTCGATCCAACCTCGCCGGGATTCTTCCTTGCTCAAGCCTTCATGATCCCAGTATTTGCGGTCATTGGATTTTTCATATCCGTTTTGATTTACTACCTTTCAGCTTCGATTTGGCGGGCATTTGAGCCACGCTTCAGCGCATTTATCCGAGTCTACGCATTTGCACAAATCCCTCTGTTGATCGCCTGGATCCCTTATCTAGGCATCGCTGGATACATCTGGTCACTGGTATTGCTGGGCTACGGTCTGGTCTTTTGCGGGAAGACCACACCCGGACGAGCTGCAGGCGCCGTGATATCACCGATCCTTTTCTGTTGCTTATGTATGATGTGCCTGGTCTTTTTTGTCGCCACCATGATCGCAGGCGCGGCCGGAGCATAAACCAAGTGATCGAATTCAAGAAACGCCTGTCCTCAGATTTTGCGGTTGGTAAAGTCTATCTCACGCTCATGGCGGGTGGCTTGCTTATGGTTCGCCTATACGGCGGAACCGGTCTACCCTGCCTATTTAAGGCGTTCACACACCTACCTTGTCTCACATGCGGCACAACCAGATCTCTGTTATCGTTCACACACTTCAATTGGCAGGCTGCAGTTGCATACAACCCTGGACTCATGCTGTTTGGTAGTCTTGCCGCGCTGTTCTTTGCGGCTGATGTGCTGGCCTCTTTTTTCGGTAAAAAAGCCGTTATTGACATCAACAAGGTCCCGCGGTCACTCGTCTTATTATTGGTTGTGGTAGGAATGACCACCAACTGGGCGTACCTGATTTGGATGGGCATTTGATGTCCGAAGTCACGAAACACGGAGCTCATGCATGCGCGTACTACTAGCTTTATGCCTTATCAATACGAGCCTAATTGGCCAGCAGCCTACCCAAAAACAGTCTTCTGGTTTGGGATTTACGCTGGCTTTGGATTACATGGACATGTACATGTTCCGGGGGAGAGTTTTGGATCCGGATACGTCTCTGCAGGGACGTTTTACCCTGGGCCTGGGTTCCTGGAGTTACAACCTGTTCCATCATGCGGGGTCCAGCTCCACATCTGAGGTTCCCACTTTTGAGGCATTCGAAGAGTACACCCATTCTGTCGAATACACGACGGTACGTGGCAACGCGGTGAACACGATGGGATACCGGCTCTACACGTATTCTGCCATGTGGCCTGACACCCAGGAGATTTTCTATCGCATCGCTCACTACAACCGATGGAACCCCAGTTACGGCGTATCGTACGACATCGAGGCCTACCGCGGCACCTATATCGACTTTTCACTGTCGAGGTTCTTCCCGCTCTCCATTGCCAGTCGGTTGGAGTTTGACTTCGATTTGGGACTTTCCACAGGCATGGAAGAGAAAAGCAACCGTCAGGGCCAGATCTTCGAATACGGGCCCTATTCAGAAACGCTTAACCACGGATCGCTGGGCGTGAAATACCAGTGGGCCATTACGCCCAAATTGACGTTTCATGCAGGTTATATCTATCAACACGCTTTCGATGACAAGCTGAGGGATGATCCACTGACCGGCGAACACAACGACTACTGGAGTGCTGGTTTACGGTTGTTGATGCCTTGATCAGATCAAAATGAACAGAGCCGCGAGACCCGCTGAAGCCGTATTGGCGAAGTTCACGCTATCGTTGGACATGGCGCCGGTTCGTTGAATGGTTGCGCCCAAGACCGAATCGACCAGGTTCCCAATGATGCCGGCAGCGGCTATGACGCCGGCCGACTTCAGGTTGCCTGTCCAAGCGAGCCATACCAGGCCAACGATTAGCGCACCGAGCACCCCAAACAAGCTACCTTCCAAGCTGATCACCCCGTCTAGCCCTCTTTGTTCTTGTTTGAACGTGAGGATATTGACGTATCGCCTGCCGTAGACGTTACCCAACTCCGAAGACAGCGTGTCGGCTGTCGCCGATGCTAGGCTTGCGGCCAGCATCACCTGACCCCATTCAGAAGGCATGGCCGCCAACCATACTGTCACACCGCACATCGCAGAGAATCCGCCATTGGCGAGCGCATGGCGAATGGATCTCCGGCCTTCATTTTCCTGCGCCAAGCCCGCAGCAGCCTTGGCTCTTTTGCCGAAAGAGGATGCAGTAGACCCCAACACAAAAAAGGTAAAAAGAACAGACAGACCCGCCAGCCCAGATCCCAAGAACACACAAGCTGCCAACAGTCCGCCGACGAGCCCACCCCAAAAGTCGATTTTCCGGGAGGCAATACTACCGATGACAAGCAGAATCACCAAACATGCGCCCCACAGCCAATCAGGTGGCAGCGTTGGTTGATGGGCAGAGGCAGCAAGCCAGCTTACCAACGATGCGGTCAGGGGGACTGCCAGATTGTCGTCGATCAATCCGGGTAAGGTCTCGGCCCAGGCAGCAAAAACCATGGCACACACCACGGGGAACACCCATCCCATCAGGGAGAGTCCAAGACGTGCATCTTCCGGCAAGCAGTAAAGCAAGAAAAGGGTGCCCAAAGATCCAAACGCGACAAACGCGAAGCTTCCTGTCATCGATTTCTCAGGTCGCCAAGGCACAGGCAGTCGGCCAAAACGGGCACCCATGAGTCCGGCAAAACCATCACCGATGGCCATGGCACCCCATCCCACAGCCAAAAACACCTGAGCTCGATAAAAGATAAGGCTCAACAACAGCAGTACCGCAGGATAGAGGACAATTCCCAGTGCAAATCCACGTTGTCGATCCAGATCACGCTCAAGCGATCGCCCGGTGATGAGAGGAAGCACAAAGAGATTGTTGATGAGCGCCAGGGCACAACACAAACAGATGGCCCAAGGCGGCACCCGACCAATCAACAAGGCAAATGCAACCATGGAGATATGCACCAGCTTGCGTTTGATTTCTGTGCTCAAAGGCGAAACCCCAGTTCGCCCAAGTTGCGAAGCGTGATGCCCAACTGAAGCCATTGGCGATCGGCCTCCACATCGGAGGTGAATGGTGTCTGAATAAAGCGAAACACCGAGCCAAGACAGGCCCCGTTATAGTTGAACTGTATTTCCCGGCTCTTAAAGTCGCTGATACTGAAATCGTAGTCAAAGATGACGCGTATGTGTACGCGAGACTGGAGCAGTCTGAGGTCTGTGGCAGCAAGGAGACTGTCTTGCATCACGTCCGTCAAATCGCGACGAACGTACCCCATATAGCCTGAAAACTTGCCGCGCTTGACGGTGCCATACATGGTTGTGGTGGCGAACACGTCACGTTCCAAATCGTATTCAACAAGACCGTTCAGGTAGTAACCCTTGTTGTCGCCCAAGCGGAACGCCAACTCGATGGGTTGCTGATCGGACCCTTCAAATAGCTGCTGACTCAGATCTACTTGTAGGTAAGGCAACATGACACCCGAAGAACCCACGAAGACTCTCGATTGGACAAACCAGGAGCCCTGCAGTCCAGACATTAATTGGCGATCCAACCTTAGGTCGAGTTCATGGATTTGAATCCCACGAAACAACCGCTCGGGATCTTCCTCGCCGTATTGAACGGTAACACCGTAGTCGATCAGGTGCGCAAACCCCCGGTCCTTTCCTTTGAGTTGGCGACCGAGGCGCGGACCCATCACTGTTGCAAACGCGTAGCCACCCTTGCGATTGCGGCTGCCCGACTCTGAGCCTTCAAACAAAACGCCTCGGTAGCCAAGACCGTAGCGGCTATGAAGATAACGACCCAAGTGGTTGGCACGGCTGACTTCGGTTTCCAAGCCCAATCTCCAAGCATCATCGTTGAGCGCATCGGGGCCTAGATCCACAAAACGCACTTGATCCATATAAGAACGATGATTGAGATAGAAACCCGCTCCCAGATGGGTCTCGGGTTGTATCAGGCGAACCGATGGCAAAAAGCGAATTTCGCTGATTCGATCGACATCGGAGAGGATGCGGCGGTTTTGTTGCAGGTCCAGCTGCAGGCTCATGAGTCCAATACGCTTCGAAAATCCGGCGTATGCATTGTAGTCCCGAACACGGGTGCGTTCCGTATCCACCAGATAATCGCGATCGACCTGAAAATCTGACCCTTCATCCAGACGCAGGACCATCTGACCGCCCCAAGCCTTTTGGCGATGAGAGCCGTGTAAGCGATAGCGATTCTCGCTGATTTGTTCACCCGCCTCTGTAGGTTTGGTGTCGGCGTCTCCGATCACACCATCGCGCATGTATTGGCCTTCGAGAAAGCCCGACATGTCATGCGTGGGTGCGTAGCGGAACAGTGCATCGGCTCGCATGCCTGCCTTTTCCAGAACATACGGGGTCAAAGTCACATCAAAATCATCCCGCGGTGCCCAGTAAAAGGGCACGCCGGCGTAGATCCCGTTGCGGTCAGAAGCACCTGTCTCGGGCACAAGAATGCCGCTTCTTCGCTCTTGAAAGGCGGGCAACCACATGGCGGGAAAATAAAGAAGTGGAATGTTCATGATGCGGAACGATGCATTCTTGACAAGGGCATAGCCCTCACGTTTCACGCGTGCGGAACCGATCTTCAGACTCCAGTGATTGATGGGCTGGTTGCATGCCGTTAATACGCCACGGGTTATCTGTAATTGGTCACGGCTAAGAATGTCTAATCGATTGCCCACAAAAAAGAGTTCATTGCCCAATTGAACCGAAACATCTTCAAAAAATCCCGTTTGAGAACCGAGGTCGAACACGGCGTGTTGTGCAGCAATTTCCACCAGTCCCATGGAAGCCGTGTAGTCGATTTTGATGTTGCCATCTGCAATGACCGTTTGTTGTTGAGGATCGTATTCGGCGCGGTCAGCTGTCAGTAGAAACAGGTTTGGGCTTTCCATTTTGAAATAGGGCTCGTAGATAAACCGCCCATCGGGTAAGCGCCTGTTTTCCTTGGTGGTGATCGTCACTTGCACGTCTTGTAACCAAATCGACGTGCTGATGAGGGGTAGCAGCAACCACATGATCAGCGCCCATGTCGCAAGGTGAAGAAGCCGCGAATCACATGTGCATCGATTCCGTAATAGATCTCATCCAGTACAAATTCAAGCTGCCCCCGCGAGAATTTCCTCTTGCCAAATTCGGGCAGAAAGACCGCCAGCTGCCTTTCGGTCTGCCTGGGTTTCACGACTATTGAATACCGCGCCACAGCTTGAGCCAGTAATTCTTCGCCCGGTTCCGGAATTGGTTGTGCACCCGACATCAAATCTGTTGGCTGAACCAGCCGGGCCTTTGGTCGAATACCAGACCACAACATGGCACGGTCGCAATTGAAGTGCATATCTTGATCGCCCAAGTTGCGAACCCTCACTTCAAAAGGAGCCATAGCTGCCATGAGCTCACTGATTTGAGGTCTTTTGAGGAACTCGTCTTCAACGCCGCGGGCAATGAGCCAGGCACGGAATTCGTCAGGCGCAAGTGGCCGAATGGTCACCTCAAAATCGAGCGACTCGAATACCAACGAGCCATCGCTGATTTGATAACCTTTGGTTTCCGAACGCGCCACATCGACCACGCTGACTTGCGCCAAGAGAAAAGACAATATGATCGACAATAGTAAGACTCCCTGAAGAACCCTGTTCCGAATGGCTTATATTACGCCAACCCATTTAGATGCTACAATGAATAGGGCATCTCAAGAATGAGTCCATGGGGTCGGCGTGAAGGCCTCGGGTACAGGGAAAATCCTGACCGTGGATCGAACATCGGCTTTTTACATCAACCCAAATATGTGGTAAGAATGGTAGCAAGTTCTCGAATGAGTATTTATTCGTATCTTTCGCACTTTCAATAGGTTGTATTGATGAGCAACGCGAAGATTCTTGTAGCTGACTATGATGATAAGAGTTTAGCTACCATCGACGAAGCCCTTAAAGAGTCGGGCTGCGCCACGATTCTTGTGCGCAATGGCAAAGATGCACTTGAGAAGATCCAGTCAGAGAAACCCGATCTGTGCATTATTGACCCCATGCTTCCAGGCATTAACGGCTTCATGCTCAGCCAAAAGGCCCGCGGCATCAACCCTCGATTGCCCATTGTGATATCCACGGCCGTCTACAAGGGCGATAAGTATCAGCGTGACGCGAAAACCAAGTACGGCGTCAACGCATACCTCGAGAAGCCTTATTCCAATCAGCAACTGGTTCAAACCGTACAAGACCTAATCGCCAAGAATGACGCTCCGGTAAAGGCCTTGGACGAGTCAATCGAAAAGAAACTGGGATCCACGCTCACGGAATTGAGTTCCAACAAACCGCGCAAGAAGAGCAAAATGGACGTAGAGGCTAACGTCGATAAGTTGCTGGAACACACACTGAGCGGTATTGAAATTGGCGGACGTTCCAAGAAAGTCACGGTTTCCGTCTCGCCCCCGAAGATTCCGGCACCCAAGAAACCGGCCTTAGCGCCCAATCCAGCCCATGCCGATGACAGTGCTACCATGCGCGTGAGTGCTGACGACCTGAAGCGCGAGATGGAAAAAATCAAACAGGCGTTACCACCCAGTGAGCCCGCTCCAGCGAAAGAAGTGTTGCCGTCATTGACGCAGCCACAGCGAACACTCGAGGAAAAACTCACCAGCAGCGACATTTTCGGGGCACTGATCGATGATATCGAGTCAGACGATGAACCCAATGCGCCAGCAGCTCCCAGCACACAGATACCGCCTCCCATCAGCCAAAAAGAGAAACCCGAAGTCAAGGTGACGGTTGCGCCTCCCAAGCCCCAGGCCCCGCCCCCTAAGCCAGCACCCCAAGCTGAACCGGTTCGTGCGGCGGTGGAACCGGCCAAACCGGCGGTTGAACCTGCAAAAGCGACCCCATCACCTGAACCCCCTTCGCCTTCCGAGCTACCCAAGACACAGTCCTCCAAAAAGCGCCCCGAACTCAGCAAGACCAATGAATACCAGTTGCTTTCCAAGATTGCGGCAGGCGGCATGGCAGAAGTGTGGAAAGCGCGACTGATCGGCGAAAAGGGATTTGAAAAAATTGTCGCAATCAAGAAGATCCTGCCCCATCTAAGCGATAACGATGAATTCATCACCATGTTCATCGACGAGGCAAAGGTAGCGGCCAACCTCACGCACCCTAATATTGCCCAGATTTACGAATTGGGGAAAATGGGCAACTCGTTCTTTATCGCAATGGAGTATGTGTCCGGGAACAACCTGCGTACCGTGATCAACCTCTGTAATGAATTGGGCGTCACCGTTCCTCCAGAAATAGCCAGTTTCATTGGCATGAAGTTATGTTCGGCACTGAACTACGCCCACACCAAGAAAGACTTTGGCAATCGCGACTTAAACATCGTCCATCGGGATATCTCGCCTCAAAACATCTTGATCTCGTCCGAAGGCGAGATCAAATTAGTGGATTTTGGCATTGCCAAAGCGTCCATTAAGGCCTCGCAAACCGTAGCGGGTTCGTTAAAGGGCAAACTGCTTTATATGTCTCCTGAACAGGCGGACGGCAAGCCCATTGATGCTCGATCCGACATTTTCAGTCTCGGCAATGTGATGTATGAGTGCCTGACCGGCAAGAAATTGATAGCCGGCGACAGCGAACTGTCCATTCTCAAGAACGTTCGCGATGCGGTGTTCCCAAAACCGTCATCACTCAACCCCCGAATTGTGCCCCAGCTTGAGAAGATCATGATGGTTGCCCTAGCCAAAGAAGTCGACGAACGATTTGCCACCGCCAAGGATATGGAAAAAGATCTGAAAGATTTCATGAAGGCGGGCAAGTACCACATCAATGAATCCGATGTCGCAGATTTCATGAAATCACTGTTCGCTAAGGACATGAGCAAACTTTCAGTACCTGAAGCCAAGAAGGCAAAACCACAGCCAACGCCTAAGCCTGCCGTGATCATGCCGGACACCGGACAGATACGGGCTCACGAGGCCGGCCATCCCATACTCAGTAAGCCAGCAAAGCAGGAATCGGGCGGGAAAGGTTGGCTGTATGGATTGCTTGCGGCAGTGGCGATTGTTGTAGCCGTCTTGAGTTACATGTTCTGGCCCAAGGGCGAAACATCTGCACAACCCCCAGTGGTGCAACAGGACGAGCAGACACTGCCTTTGCCTCAAACCGATACAGGGGCCGATAAACCCGTCCTTGATGAAGCGACCATAGAATCCATTAGGCAGGAAATTGAGGCCCAAGACGAAAATGATCCAAACGAAGGATTGAAGTCTGAACTCGAAAAGAAACGTGACGAACTCCGCAAGCTCTACAAAGAAATCGGATACACCGAAGAGCAAATAGAGGCCGAGCTCAGTAAACTGAATTGAACTTGGCACATTTTCGTCTTTGGCCCTGTGCTCACTTGATTTAGAATGGAATCATTCCGAAAGTTCCGCTGAATAGAATTCACACCGGCTGGGACGATACCATCGACGAGGAGCACACCCTATGGATCCAGAACGCAAGTCGAAATACGAAGCGTTACTGCGCGAAACCAAAGGCGACATTGGCCGCATTGAACAACAAATCGAAAAAGAACTGGCGGCGATTAAGGAAAGACTGCACACCTTGCAAGAGGAAAAGAAGGCGCAGCTCACCATTTACGGGGGATACTGCACCCTTCTAGGTATCCCCAACGATCTGGAATCAGACGACGACGAAGAATAACAAAACGCAGTATTAACCAGGCTCACCCGCGATTTACTCAAAAAAATACTTGGGATGTGTCCGAGTATTCGTTAAAATGCGGCTAGTTCTGTGGGCCCGTTTGCCACATATCGCTCATCAATTGATCTGAATAACAATCTCATCGACGCTAAACGAACGGGCCCAATCGAGTTTTGAACTGGAATAGGTTTGGATCGATTGACAGGGGGATAGGGTCAAGGAATGAGTCAAAACAAACACCTGACAATTATGGTGTTCAGCGACGAACTCGCCGAACACAAACAATTCTCAATCAGCAGGCGGACAATCAAGACCGCTGTAGCTGGTATCGCATTTTTCATTGTTGCGGCCGTATCCTTTGGTACGCTTTGGATACGCGCTTTTCAAGATCGCGGTGACATGTCGGCTCTGGCGCAAGAGAACGAGCAGTTACGCCAAGCCAATGAACGCTATTTAGCTGCAACCATGGAGATTGAGACCAAGCTGCGTTTTTTCGACGAGAAAACGACGCGTCTGGCCACCATGGTAGGCGTTACTTCTGATGCGCACGTCACAGGCGGACTAGGCGGCGCCACGTATTTTGATAACGAATTGGGGCGTTACCTACGCACCGACCTCTCCTTGATGGAGCAGCACTCGACCGTCGTCGAGCAACGCTTAGAGGAACTGGACGAAGCTTTTAAGGTGCAATCCGAGCTGCTTTCCAATACACCATCTCTCTTGCCAGCACGCGGTTGGCTTGTGAGTGGCTTCTCCTATCGCGTGGATCCGTTCACCAGAAAGCGTTCCTGGCACAACGGCTTGGATATTTCCTGTGCTCATGGAACACCCATCTACGCACCCGCCGATGGTGTGGTCACGGAAACAGGTTTCCACGGCGGCTTTGGCAATTTACTAGAGATCAACCACGGCAGTGAAATCGTGACAAAGTACGGACATCTTTCCAAATTTAACGTAAGTAAAGGTCAACGGATCAAGCGCGGTGACTTGATCGGATACGTCGGAAGCACCGGTCGATCAACAGGACCACATTTGCATTACGAGATCCATCAGGGCGATAAAGCCATCGATCCTCTGAATTACATTATTGAGGAAGTCAAGCCTTACTAACCTAAACTATCTGAATCGATGAGACATGAATCGGGCGGCCCATTCACCCACGTTGGCGGATGGGCCGTATGTTCATTCGTAGTAAAAATGGGAGTAACTAGCGCATGTTAAAAACCCTTACCAAGGTCTTTGGCAGCAAAAACGAACGCGAGTTAAAGAAGATTTGGCCCATGGCTCAAAAGATCAATGATCTAGAGCCCGAATTCCAGAAATTGAGCGATGAAGCGCTCAAAGCCAAAACTGAAGAGTTCAGGGCGCGGCTAGAGCAAGGCGAGACACTGGACGACCTCGCGTTCGAAGCATTTGCCACCGTTCGAGAAGCCTCAGTTCGCGTGCTGGGCATGCGTCATTTTGATGTCCAATTGGTGGGCGGGATCATTCTTCACCGGGGCGCCATCGCCGAAATGAAAACTGGCGAAGGTAAGACGCTTACCGCAACCGCGCCCGTCTACCTGAATGCATTGCCGGCTCGCGGTGTACACGTGGTCACCGTGAATGACTATCTGGCAAAGCGCGACTCCGAATGGATGGGTCAGATCTACAAATTTCTCGGCATGTCTGTGGGCGTCATTCTCCACGGCATGGATGACGATGCAAGGCGCGAAGCATACGCCTGCGATATCACGTACGGCACGAACAACGAAATGGGATTCGACTACCTGCGGGACAACATGAAGTTCACCCCTAACGGCTGCGTCCATCGCCATTTTCATTACGCCATCGTGGACGAAGTGGATTCAGTCCTCATTGACGAAGCCAGAACGCCACTCATCATTTCCGGCGCTTCTGATGAAAGCACTGAAAAATATCAAATCGCCGACGGCATCATTCGCCGATTACGCGAGAGTCATTACACGGTCGATGAAAAGGACCGACAAGCACTGTTCACCGAAGAAGGCGTGGCCTTTATGGAACGCGCCTTAAACATACAAAACCTTTATGACCCGGATAACCTCGAAATACTGCATTGCCTTGAGCAATCCTTGAAGAGTCACCATCTGTTCAAATTCGAAGTGGATTATTTGGTCAATGACAACCAAGTCATCATCATTGATCAACATACTGGGCGACTCATGCCAGGCCGCCGTTACTCAGACGGACTGCATCAGGCGTTGGAAGCGAAGGAAGGCGTAAAGATTGAACGCCAATCCCAAACCTTGGCATCGGTCACCTTTCAGAATTATTTCCGCATGTACGAAAAACTGAGTGGTATGACCGGAACAGCCGAAACCGAGGCGGCCGAGTTTCTCAAGATCTATGACCTTGAGGTCTACGTGGCACCTACCAACAAGCCACTTCGCCGCGATGATTTTCATGACCAGATCTATCGGTCTGCGAAAGAAAAATTCGATGCGATTTTGAATGAGATTGAACGATTGCACGCCACAGGACGGCCTGTGTTGGTGGGCACCATCGCCGTCGAAACCTCGGAGATGCTGTCCCACATGCTCACCAAACGAGGGGTGAAGCATATCGTCCTGAACGCCAAGCACCATGAACGCGAATCCGAAATTGTCGCCCAGGCCGGTCGTCTCAACGCGGTCACCATTGCCACCAACATGGCTGGACGTGGCACAGACATCATTTTGGGCGGCAATCCAGAAATGCTGGCGCGAACCGATGCCAGTAACGATCCAGAAGCCGATATGGATCAGTTAATTGAGAAGTACCGCAAGATCTGTGCTGCAGAAAAAGAAAAGGTTCTGGAGCTGGGCGGGTTGGCCATTATCGGCACCGAACGTCACGATGCCCGACGCATAGACAACCAGTTACGCGGTCGCAGCGGACGACAGGGCGACCCCGGTTCGACACGGTTTTTCCTGTGTCTTGAAGACAACTTAATGCGCTTGTTTGGCAACCCTCGTCTGAAGGCATGGATGGCTAAGAGCATGCAAGAAGGCGAGCCCATTGAACACCGCTGGGTGACCAAGTCGATCGAGCGGGCGCAGAAAGCCGTGGAAGCGCGCAACTTCGATGCTCGTAAGCACCTGCTTGAGTATGACGATGTCATGAACAAGCAAAGAACCACGTTCTATCGACTGCGCCGCGATATCCTGGAGAAGGAACCGCGACCTTACCTGTACTCGCGTATGGAAGCCATTGCCGGGTACATGGTCGAAAGCCATATGACCACTTCGGAAGATAAGTCTGAGCAATTAGAACGCCTCAAGGAAGCCGCCAAGCATCAGTTCTTTTTCCAGCCTGAAGACGACTTCGACAACCTCTCGCAGGCAGACATGACCAAGGCCATTGTCGATTATGCCAAACAGATCTATGAAGCGAAATGGGCGGGACTGGAACTTTCTGATGAGGAAATCGAGAGCCAAGAGCGTTTCTTGATGCTCTATTTCATCGATCAACAGTGGAAAACCCACATGCGCAACATGGATTACCTCAAAGAGGGCATCAGTTTGCAGGGCTATGCACAAAAAGACCCGCTGATTGAATACAAGAAGCAAAGCTATGAGATGTTCAACGAATTGATGGACCTCATGGACGAAGAAGTAGTCCGCATGTTAATTCTCTTGAAGCCGCGGCTCAACGACGACGCTGTCAACCGCATGCGCCAGCGACGTGCCCGCGAAGCCAAGGAAATGCGGGAGGCCGGTCGAGAAGACGCAAAGCCGAAGACCGTAAGGCGTGATCAACCCAAGATTGGGCGCAATGAACCTTGCCACTGCGGTAGCGGTCGAAAATTCAAACACTGCCACGGACGACGATAAAAGGGGAACCATCATGCTCGTACATCCATTACTTGACGCACTCACGTTTGACGATGTGCTGCTGATTCCCGCTAAGTCGTCAGTTCACCCCAACCAGGTACAACTTCAAACCACGCTTGTGCGTGATGTGACTCTGAATATTCCGTTGCTTTCAGCTGCCATGGATACGGTGACTGAACACCGACTGGCCATCGCGATCGCTCAACTGGGCGGCATCGGCATTATTCACAAGAACCTCACCATTCAGGAACAGGCTGACGAAGTGGACAAGGTCAAGCGTTCCGAATCCGGGATGATCGTCGACCCAATCACGATTCATCAGCACGCGCTGATCGAAGAAGCCGATGCCATGATGGCTCGTTTCCGCATTTCTGGTATTCCCGTCGTCGACGAACACAACATTCTAGTGGGCATCGTCACCAACCGCGACTTGCGCTTTGAAACCAATTACAAGCAGCCCATTAGCAACGTCATGACATCTGGCCGAGACCGCCTGATCACGGTACCGGTGGGCACTACCCTGGAGGAAGCCCAGAAATATTTGCACAAGTACCGCATTGAAAAGGTTCTGGTTGTGGACGAGGGTTATCACTTACGCGGGCTCATCACGGTCAAAGACATCCAAAAACGCATTCAATTCCCCAATGCATCCAAAGACCATCAGGGTCGCCTTTTGGTGGGTGCCGCCATTGGTGTGGGCCCCGACCGACTCGAACGTGCACAAGCCTTGATTGACGCCAAAGTGGATGTCCTAGTGCTCGACTCTTCGCACGGCCATTCTGAGGGCGTTCTGTCTGCCTTAACCGAGATACGCCAGCATTTCAAAGACATGCCGCTCATTGCAGGGAACGTGGCAACAGCCGAGGGTGCCAAGGACCTCGTCGAGGCGGGCGCGGACGCGGTAAAAGTAGGCATTGGACCAGGCTCCATCTGCACCACCCGAGTGGTCACGGGGGCGGGTATGCCACAGGTAACTGCTATTGCGGAGACTTATAAGTATACCTCCAAGAAAGGTGTCCCCCTGATTGCCGACGGCGGCATCAAATATTCCGGCGATATCGCCAAGGCGATCGCCGCGGGATGCGACTGCGTAATGGTAGGCAGCCTGTTTGCTGGTACCGACGAAAGTCCGGGCGAAACGATTCTCTACCAAGGCCGTACCTACAAAGCCTACCGAGGTATGGGTTCACTGGGCGCCATGCGGCGCGGCAGTGCGGACCGATATTTTCAAGACGATGTCATTGCCCCTAAGTTGGTGCCCGAAGGTATTGAGGGCCAAGTACCCTACAAGGGGAACCTCTCCGCGGTGATCACACAACTGCTCGGTGGCCTGAGGGCTGGCATGGGTCTCACTGGGAGTCATACCATCCAAGATCTGAAGGAGAAAGCGCGGTTTGCACGGGTGTCCCACGCGGGGTTGGCTGAAAGTCACCCCCACGATGTGATGATCACGAAAGAAGCGCCCAACTACCGCTTGAAATGAGTCGCACAAAACCTTTGACGATCACACACAAACCATGTAGACTTGTAGCTTCGTGCGGCCACGCTGTGCCCGTGCTGTGCCCCAATCGGCGCAACAGAGTATTGCACGCGTCCGCGAAATATTGATGAGTGTCCATTTGAGGAGAATAACCATGTCCACATTTTTTCCAAGTCCGGAAGATGTAGATCGCAAATGGTATGTGGTAGATGCCGCCGGTCTTCCAATCGGTCGTGTCTCCAGCTTTGTGGCTTCCATTCTGATGGGAAAGCGTAACCCGATGTACACACCTCACTTGGACACCGGTGATCATGTGGTCGTGATCAATGCCGACCAAGTGGTTTACACGGGTCGCAAATCAAAGAAAAAAGTATACCGACGCCACTCCATGCGTCCGGGCGGGCTAACCGAAGTTCGTGCCGACAAAATGTTGGAGAAACACCCCACTCGCCCCCTGGAACTAGCGGTCAAAGGCATGCTGCCCAAGACCAAAATGGGGCGCAAGATGTACACCAAGCTGCATGTATACGCCGGGCCCGAGCATGTTCACCAAGCTCAAAAGCCCGAGTCCATTGCCGTTCAAGCCTAACCAGAGGAGGAAAAGGTGGCTGACATTCAATATTACGGAACGGGTCGACGCAAGACATCCATCGCTCGCGTCTTCATTCGTCCTGGTTCGGGTCAAATCACCATCAACAAGCGTAACGTCGACGACTATTTCGGCTCCGACCTGTTGAAGATGATCATTCGTCAACCGCTCACGCTTACCGAAACCCAAGACAAGTTTGACATTCACATCAACGTGAATGGGGGTGGTGAGTCTGGTCAAGCTGGTGCCATTCGGCACGGCATTTCCCGAGCATTGGTGGATTTCAATGGCGAACTTCGCCCCAAACTAAAAGCGGCAGGATTCTTGACTCGCGATTCTCGTGAGAAAGAGCGTCAAAAGCCCGGTCTGGCCGGTGCCCGTCGTCGCTTCCAATTCTCCAAGCGCTAAAACTTGGCGAACTACGTCACCTAAATTCAGGGTGGCAAATAACAGTCCATCGAAAGGAACGTGTTCATGTCGAACATTACGATGAAGGAACTTCTCGAGGCTGGCGTCCACTTTGGTCACCAGACCCGTCGCTGGAATCCAAAAATGAAAAAATACATTTTTGGAAGCCGCAATGGGATCTACATTATTGACCTGCAGAAGACGCTCAAGAAGTTCAAAGAAGCCTCTCAGTATCTTATGGAAGTCGCTCAAAAGGGCGGCAAGGTTCTGTTCGTAGGAACCAAGCGTCAAGCACAGGAAGCCATCGAAGAAGAAGCACGCCGTTGCGGTATGTACTTCGTCAGCTCACGTTGGCTAGGCGGCACTTTGACCAATTTTCGCACGGTGCGCAAGTCGGTTGACACGCTTCGCCGATACGAAGCGATGCAAACAGACGGTACCTACGACTCTTTGACGAAAAAAGAGATTATCGAAGTTGAAAAGAAACGCGACAAACTCGCGAAAGTGTTGGACGGCATTAAGGACATGGGCAAATTGCCGCAAGCCCTTTTTGTGGTTGATACCCGCCGCGAGCGCATCGCCGTGGCTGAAGCAAAAAAGCTGGGCATTCCCGTTGTAGCGATTGTGGACTCCAATAGCGATCCGGAAAACATCGATCATGTTATTCCTGGTAACGATGACGCCATACGCGCCGTCAAGCTATTCACGTCTCGCATCGCCGATGCCATTCTCGAGGGTGTTAGCATCCGCGAGGCAGCTGGCTCGGGCGAAGATGATGAAGAGACTCCAGAACAAATCGCAGAAGCACCGGGCCCAATCGCCTATCACAGCGACAGCGGCGCCAGCTACAGCTAATCACCCATCACCCACACTATCCTTTACAGGGAGCATAAAATGAGTATTTCCGCACAGGCGGTTAAAGAACTGCGTGAGCGCACAGGCCTCGGCATGATGGACTGCAAAAAAGCGCTACAAGAAACAAACGGCAACATGGAAGACGCCGTCACATGGCTTCGAAAAAAAGGTTTGGCTAAGTCATCTAAGCTGGCAAGTCGCATTGCAAGCGAAGGTGCAGTCACTTCTTATATCCATGGAGCCGGAAAGATAGGCGTCTTGTTGGAAGTGAATTGCGAGACCGATTTCACGGCACGCAATGATGATTTCCAACAACTAGCCAAAGATATTGCCATGCATATTGCTGCGGCCAACCCTGCGTATTTGTCACGCGAGGATGTGCCCGGTGACATCGTTGAAAAAGAACGCGAGATCGCTCGCGATCAACTCAAGAACTCGGGCAAACCTGCCCAGATCATTGAGAAAATCACAGATGGCAAGATCGACAAGTTCTACTCCGACGTGTGCTTACTCGAACAGTCTTTTGTAAAAGACAACAACAAAACCATCCAGGAACTGGTGAACGACAACGTGGCCAAGATTGGTGAGAAAATCACCATTCGGCGATTTGTTCGATACGCACTGGGCGAAGGTTTGGAGAAACGCAGCGACAACTTTGCTGAAGAGGTCGCCAAACAAGTCGGCGTTTGATTCGCTGAACGCACATCCATAAGGGCGGGTTTTTGAAACCCGCCCTTTTCTTATTGCGGAACCCCAGCCATAGGTGCGGCCATGCGTTCCACATCCTCGCGTGGAACCCGCGTACTCCAGTCGCGACTGCCAGACATAATTTGTTCAGCCAGGTCGGGAGCCACTTCCAGGGTCACCACGTGTCGTTTTGGGCGGTTAAGCGACCCAAAACTGGCGTAAACCCATGCCGGCTCGCGCTCTTCAATAATCAGTATCAACGGCAGATCGTCTGGGAGTCCACCCAGTTGCGTGAGAATTTGAGGCACAGTGCCACGTACTTGCTGAACCACGCGTTCGAGGTTGGCTTCTTCCAGCGCTCGTTTCTTGGATAGTGCCTGCCTCCATTGTTGGACAGCGCGGTTGAGATCTTCTTTTGAGGTCTGAGACTTACGCATGGTTTGACCGGGAAATTCAGCTTCCAACACGGAAGCGTCAGGCACCTTGTGTCGTACAGGCACCACGAAGAAGATGCCCTTGCCCTCAATGGCATAGCCTCGAACTGGGTCGCTGGAAAAGACCATTACATCGCTTTTCAAGCCGTCCACAGCTCGGTAGAGCGTGTGCTCCACTTGGGCGATTCCATCCCAAAGTTCGCCACTGGTAGCGACGCGTTCTTGTAACAGGACCATAAACACAAAAGTAATCACGGTAGTTTTCCTTTCAAGCGTTCGGCTTCGATGAAGCTGTGCATATCGTCGCGCAAACTCGCGATCATGACACCATTCTGATAGTCCACCGACTGCAGATTGTTCTCCATTTGTCGACTGAGCTCTTTCAGTTGTTGTGCATTTTCTGCATAAATCGCGTTAAAGCGGTCATCCACCTGCATTTGAAGGACCTGCGCGTGCAATTCAAGCGCTTTTACGATTTGATTTTCGGTTTCCTGTAGTCGGATCTGCAAGGCCTCATCCGAGCTGCTTTCCCCACCCCACGTGGCGAACTTGACTGAGAACCCCTCCGCAGACAGGCTCACCTGAAGTCCCGACAATGACGCAATCACCAATGCCGCTGCGGCCGCCCAACCTGCAAATCGCCATCGCCTCATACGTATCGCGCGTGCGGTCACTGGCGGACCTAATGGCACAGGATCCCGTTTCACCTGTTTCACAGCGTGGAGCCCTACATGTAACGTTGCCAATCGTTCACGACATGAGTCACAAGTATCCAGATGTGCATCCGGTGGAGCCCCAAAAGCGATATCAATGAGTTGTGCTTCATCCAGGTGTTTCATGTTCCAATCCTTTCAATCAGTTGGCGCCGCCGAACCTGGCGCCCCACATGTTCAAGGGCCTTATAAAGTCTCGACTTCACAGTACTCAGCGGCAAGGCCAACGCCGCAGCAATATCTTCAAAGGTCATTTCCTCATACACTTTCATCACCAACACCATTTTTTGGTCGGCGTCCAACTGTCGAATCGCTAATCGCACCATCTGATGATCGGCCGCTTCTATTAAACGCTCATCCACAGATTCATCGCGGGGATCTGCAGGATCAAAACCATATTCGCTGATCAATTCGAGCGAAGTTTCTTTGCGGGTTTTCTGACGTCTTATGTGATCGATGCAATCATTGGCAGCAATCCTGAACAGCCAGGTGGAAAAACTCGATTCACCTTTGAATCTCTTGAGATGCGTGTAGATTTTTACAAAGATATCTTGAACCAAGTCCGAGGCCACATCGCGATCTTCAACGTACCGATAAACCATGTTGGAGACCCTGGTTTGGTATCGAAGCATCAATGCGTCGAATGCCGGCGACTCGCCCCGCTGTGCCCGTGCAACTAATTCAAGATCAGCCATCGATTCCATCCCATCTCCTCACATAATCAGACGCGAATGCCCTCCGGCTGGCCGAAGAAAAAGTCAGCTGCGTGTCATCATCAGTTCGCTCAACAAACTATAGACGGTTGACCACTCTGGTGCCACCTCGCCCAAATGAGTGACATGACGCTCGACCATTTCCCTATCACCTCGGATTGCGGGCCCTGAGAAGGGTCTTGCCACGGAGGGATCGAGCCCTTGTGACACGGACTGGCGCACAAGTGGCGCCAACCAATCCAAGGCAGACGTTTGATCACAACCCGTTTTGGCAAGGATTTCCGCACCGCATCGGATGAACAAGGGCAAGAAGTTTGCCGCCAAGACGGCAGCTAGGTGGTAGGTGGTCCATGCCTCAGGAGCCAGATGGTGCGGGACACCTTGCCATTGCTCTACCCAAGTGACCAATATCTTGACCACTTCTTCGTCGCCACCCAATGCAAAATGTGTGGTCGGCTCGAACGGTTCGAGTTTCGCTTCGGTAAATGTCTGCAGCGGGTGTAGCTTTGCCACCCCATGCCCATGATTGCGCGCATCCTCCAATGCCTGCATGGGAATGCCACCCGAAGTACAAACGATGTGAGGGATATGACCCAGTTGTCGGATCACGTCACAAGCAGCATCGTCGGGCACACACACAAGTGCCAGATCGACCACCTCTTTGACGGACCGTGAGCCGATGACTTCATGCCCCAAAAGACGAAGGCTGGCAATCATGCGACTACCCAAACGACCGTGACCAATGACTTGAATGCGCATTATACGTGCAGTTGTGGTGCCTCGTCCAAGGAGACCGCCTCAAGGTGCGGATCCACCTCAGATGACAGGTAGTCATCCACTTGTTCAGGAGCCCTGCCCATGTATCGGCGCGGATCCATGAGTGCCGTCAACGACCCTCGATCCAAATTGAATTGGCTATCGGCCGCAATACGATCCAACAGATCATTGTCACCGCCCTCCACCTTCACGCGATAGCTGGCGGCCATGGCATGGGTCCGAATGGCCTCGTGTAGCTCTTGTCGGTCTCCTCCGCGTTTGACCGCCTCCATCAAGATGTTCTCGGACATCATGAACGGCAATTCTGCGTGGATTCTGCGTTCAATCATTCTTGGGAAAACCACTAATCCCGAAGCCACATTGTGATAGAGCAACAGCACTGCATCCAATGCCATGAAGCACTCAGGAATAGCAAGTCGTTTGTTGGCCGAATCGTCAAGGGTGCGTTCAAACCACTGAGTGGCGGCCGTAAATGCCGGGGACTGGGCAGACGTAATCACAAAACGAGTGAGCGCACACATGCGTTCTGTTCGCATGGGGTTGCGTTTGTAGGGCATGGCCGATGATCCAATTTGATGCTGTTCGAATGGCTCTTCAATTTCCTTGAGGTGTGCCAGCAAACGCAAGTCATGGGCAAACTTGGATGCAGATTGGGCAACCCCTGAAAGGACCCCGCACATGGACGCATCAACTTTGCGTGGATAGGTTTGTCCCGTCTGATAGGTATTTTCGGCAAAGCCGAATGCCGAGGCAATGCGCCGATCAAGCGTTTTGACTTTATCGTGGTCCCCATCAAATAATTCCAAGAAGCTAGCTTGTGTGCCTGTCGTGCCTTTCACGCCGCGAAACTGCAGTGTGTCCAGTCGGTGACGAACATCCACAAGGTCGAGCATAAGGTCCTGTATCCACAAACAAGCGCGTTTTCCAACCGTCGTCAATTGAGCAGGTTGAAAATGCGTGAATCCCAGCGTGGGTACGTCACGATATTGCTTGGCAAAACGACGCAACGCACCAATCACATCGAAGATACGTTTTTCAATGAGTCGCAGCGCTTCGCGCATCTGGATTAAATCCGTGTTATCTCCTACAAAGGCACTCGTGGCACCCAAATGAATGATGCCTTTGGCACTGGGAGCCTGTACCCCGAACGCATGCACATGACTCATCACATCGTGACGGGTCTCGCGTTCGCGTGCCTGGGCCACCTCGTAGTTGATCTGGTCGCGAAATGATTCCAACTCCGCAATCTGTGCGTCGCTGATGGGCAGGCCCAGTCCCTGTTCCGCACGAGCCAATTCGATCCAGAGTTTTCGCCAAGTCCTGAACTTGAAGTCGTGAGAAAAGACATAACTCATTTCTTTCGAGCAATATCGCTCAACGAGTGGATTTTGGTATTGATCAAACGAAGTCATTTCAAATCTCCAAACGCGCCTGAGGCGCATATTCCATAATACCGGCGATCAACAAGTCCAGGCGATCCACAGGACTGAAGAAGACCCGTTGTTCACCCGCGGTAACGGTGGTGGTTAATCGGCCACCCTTTAACTCGGTAACGTCCGCCATGTTGAGGCTGCCCACGCCCATTCGCCTCGCGAAAAAATCGCCGCTCAGGGTATTGCGCACCATCAATTGGTGTCTGGAAAGACACACCTGGAGGCCCCAAAAGTCAATGGTCGCATAAGCCAGATAGGCCAAGACAATAAGCGCAAAGAGCCAGCCCAAGACCATCGTCGCGTATACGGCCCAAGTCATCCACACCGATTGAGCAGCTGCAATAAATTCAGGTGTATTGCGCAACTCACTCATTTTTTGAGTCAAGAAATTGGTAAACAGCCCAAAGACGATGAAATAGGTCACAAAAACGGTGAGCACTGTTAGCCGAGACTTCGCGGAATGGCTGAAGATCAAGAATTCCCCGGATTCTGTATTCAATTGAGATTCAACCAGCCCCAATGGTTCCATGAACTTCTCCTCAGCCTGCCTATTCTACACGCTGGAGAATCTCTAGAAGTGGGCGATTAGCCTCCGGAAAGGCATATTGTCCCAGTTCATCGGTACGCACCCATTTCAATTCTGTAATTCCATCACCAATTTCTGAATCGCCCGCCAACACTGAGCAGTCAAAGAAATGGATGCGCACGAACCGTTCAGTGTAGTCGTGCTCAACGGTATGCAACAGGTGATTCACACGAATCTGCAAACCGGTTTCTTCATGGATCTCTCGCTGCAGCCCTTGCTCTTTGGATTCACCGTCATTGAGTTTCCCGCCGGGAAATTCCCAATAACCTCCTAAGTGGCGGTTTCCTGCACGCCTGGTGATCAAAAGAAAATCGCCGCGGCGAATCACCGCCGCGACGACTTCGATCGACATAAGCCTCATGCTTTATGATTACTTGACGAGATGTTTCATGATGTCGCCCAAGGTGGCGCCGCCTTGATCCTGTCCTTGTGTATACTCTTCCACAGCACGGCGTTCCTGTTGCTGGTGCATGCGACGGATGCTTAGGTCCACGCGGCGCTCACGATTGGAGATACGCGTTACTAGGGCTTGGATTTCCTGGTTCTCGGAAAACACATCACTGAGTCGCTTGCCTCGTTCAACGCCTGTTTCTGCGGCGCGAATGAAACCTTCCACGTGTTCCGACAATTGGACGTTCAGTCCAGCGTCGCTCACCTTGGTGACGGTGGCCTGAATGACCTGTCCTTCTCGGTGTTCGTTTGAATAAGCAAGCCAAGGATCAGCCAACAACTGCTTGATGCCCAGCGAAACCTTGTGATTTTCGGAATCGACGGCCAACACAACCACTTCCACTTCCTCGCCTTTGGTCACATGGTCTTCGGGTTTGGCAGCCCGTTCGCCCCACTGGAAATCACTGATATGGACCAGTCCATCAATGCCTTCTTCAATTTCGACGAATGCACCGAACTCAGTGATGTTGCGAACTTTGCCGCGCACCTTGCTTCCCACAGGAAAACGATTGGCGAGCGAGTCCCAGGGGTTCTCATCCGTTTGGCGAACACTCAATGAGACTTTGCGGTTTTCGATGTCAATGTCCAGAACGCGAACGCGAACTTCATCGCCCTTCTTCAATACCTGAGCCGGATTCCGAACCTTCTTGGTCCAACTTAACTCCGACACATGGACCAGGCCTTCCACCCCGGGCTCCAATTCGATAAATGCACCGAACCCGGTCAGATTGAGCACTTTACCAGTTACTGTTTTTCCGCGGGCATAGGTTTCGGGGGCCGAAAGCCACGGATCGGGAATGATCTGTTTGAGGCCCAGGCTCACCTTGTCATTTTCTTTGTCCAAGCGCAGCACCTTGACGTTGAGTTCCTGACCCACTTCCAACATTTCGCTGGGGTGATTCACACGGCCCCAAGACATGTCTGTGATGTGCAAGAGTCCATCCAAACCACCCAAATCTACAAACGCACCATAGTCTGTGATGTTCTTGACGCGACCTTCCAACACGGCACCTTCTTCCAGATGCTCCAATAGATGGGCTCTGCCCTCTTCAAACTCTTTGCGCAACAACTCTTTGCGAGAAAGGATGACATTTCCACGGCGCCGTTGAAGTTTCGTGATTTCAAAGGGCGCCTTCAGTCCAATCAACTCCTGGTAGTCCTTTTGCGGACGCAATGTGGCCAAAGACGTGGGTAGAAACGCGCGTACGCCAATATCGACGATGAATCCACCTTTCACCTTTTCGACGATCAGACCCTCAATCGTCTCTCCATTGGTTGCGATGGACTCGATATCATCCCAGATGTGGGAAACACGCGCTCTTTCAAAAGAAAGCGGCACGTACTGTGCGTCTTTGCCATAGCGACACACCATGACGCGAAGCTTGTCGCCGTACTTGGCCACCAACTCTCCATTTTCGTCCAGCAACTCGCTACGGGGAATGGCGCCTTCCACGCGCGCACCAATGTCCAGTAGTACTTCGTTGTCACCTACACTGACAACCGTGCCATCCACAATGTCGCCCGCGTGATATCGACGATACTGATCATACTCATCCAGCAATTCTTCAAAGCTTTTTTCTGATCGGGGAGCATCGTCATCGTCATCATCATCGCGCTGGCTAGTCGTTGCTTTTGCCGATGCAGCCGCCGGTTCCTGCGTCACTGCAGCCGGAGGTTCACTGACCTCGCCTTCGACTGTTTCTTCGACTTTATCGGCTGAAATCGGTTCCTCGGTTTCGGATTCACTTACCTCAGCAACTGTCTCTGGCTCGGCTGACGCTTCAATTGCAGCCGTTTCATCGATTTCTTCCGCCGGTTGAGCGGTCACAGAGGCCTCCTGAACTTCATTGGTTTCAGGAGATTCAGTGTTTTCGGATGTTGTCTTGTCGACGTTTTGTTCGGTCATGGGGGTGGAGTCCTCCGGTTTGTTATTGGTGTTCGCGTGTCTTGTTGGCAAATTGCCGGGTGATGTTTGTATATGTTGCCCAGTGCGCGCCCATTGACAAAGCAACCTAATATTGTAGACAAAAACCACACCTGGGGAAACCCCAAATGGATTAAAGGCGAATTAGGTAGGACGCAGCAAACCCCACTTGGGCCCAAAACATCATCAAATACATATGCTTCCAAGATGGATGATTTTCGACACGGCTCAACGCCTCGGGGTCCCGAAGGATGAGATAGACGGTATAGCTACCCCAAATCAAGAGACTGAGCCCAAAAATCAGAAGCAGAACGGGATCTCCTGAAAGGATCGGTGATCCGTCCACTTCCAACCACACACCCAGTGGAATAAGGAGCCAGGGAATGACAAAACATGGCGCAATCATCCATGCGGCTTTCGCCACACCGAAACGGCCTGGAAGTGTGCGGCATCCGCCCGCGAGATCGCCTTCGATATCACTAAAATCTTTGGTGGAAGCCGCGCCGATCAGAAACAGAAAGAATATGAAACCGATGTACCAGGGTTCTAGGTGCCAAACCGACGCCAAAACGGACCAGCCCGCCACCTTCAATAACCAGCCTCTTGGAATGGAGATGGTGAGATTGGCACCCAAAGTAAGACGCTTGGTGCGGCCCAGAGAAGGAACCGAGTAGACAAGCGTCAGTGCGGCGGCAATGAGATAGAACCAAATGCATTCATGATGGCGCAATGGCAACCAAGTGCGCTCCCACCAGCTCACTTGAGGCCACGGTACAATCCACCACGTCATCGCCACACTGACTAGGTACAGAATGGCCGTGAAGGCAAACGCCTGTCGCAGGGTGATCGCACCGCGAACAAGTGGTCGATTTGGCTTGTTGATGCGATCGATCTCTAAGTCGTAAATCTGGTTGACGCCATTGCTCGCAGCGTTGAGGAGTCCAGCGGCAAGTGCTGCAATACCAATCAGGCTTAATTCATCCCAACCGAAACTAGACCTGAGGCTGTGCCTTGATCCCCAAGCTGTAAGCGCGCCCGACATGACCCCCAGGACAGGTGCAACCAACGTAAAGGGACGCGCAAAACGAATGAATTCTTTGAGCAATCCAGCCTCCTCCGAAGGCGCATTTTGACCGATATGATCGCTGGGATCAAGGATGGCATGTGTTTGTTACAATAGTCAGAGAGCCGAGGATATCCGGGAACTGTCATGCCCATCGATAAATTGAAACGCGTTGTTTTTCCCAAAGATTGGAACTTGAAGGGCTACCTGAAGGACCGAAAAGACGCGATTGACCGCGCGTTGGAAAAACTTCCTCAACTGCCCACTCGCACCACAAATGCGGCATCCGCGGCTCGCAAAGCTCTGGCGACGAACGGCAAGCGTTTTCGACCACTAATGGTCCTAGCCACAGCAGACCTATTTGAGCGGGGATCTGATCCAGCCATTATGGCGGCGGCGCTGTCCGTAGAGTGTATTCATACCGCCAGCTTGATCTTGGATGACTTGCCGTGCATGGACGACGCAAGTTTGCGCCGCGGCGAACCCACTTTGCATACGATGGTCGGTGAAGCAGACACGATCCTTGCTGCGATGGGTCTCGTAGCCGAAGCACATCACCTGCTCTTGAACCCGGCCTTTCGCGCGGATAAGCGTCAAATGGCCATGTCTCGCATGCTTACGCAGGCCTATTCGCTCGACGGTTTGTGTGGCGGGCAAAGTGATGATTTGGCTGATTTGGGTTCGCATACCTTATCCGATTTGGAATTCATTCATGCCAAAAAGACTGGCTCATTGTTCATCGCAGCCGTGGAATTGGCCTGCACCTGGTGTCGAGGCCGAAGTCATGAAACGCAAAAATTGGTCGCCTATGCGCGTAACTTGGGGCTTGCCTTTCAGATCAAAGACGACTTGTTGGATGTAGCACCATCGGGCACAACTGGTAAGGATGCAAACCAGGATGCGGATAAATCCAATTTCGTCACTGTATTAGGTGAGGAAGCCTGTTCCCAGTTGTACGATGACTTGATGCAAACGGCGTTAGACCAACTTACTGGATTCGGTCAGTCCGCTCGTCATATGCGTGAATTGACGCATGCTATTTGGCAACGCCAATCTTGATTTTAAGCCCCAGCTATGGCAGGCTAAGGTGAAGTGAAACGTGTGTGTAACTTTCTTGCGCACCAACCATACTTCGAGTCTCTCGGTAACCGACTTGAATCGCCTCAACCCAATCTGGTAGGCAACACATAACGAGCAGCATACCGCTCGTCCTGTCCATCAAAGGAGCTACGATGTTTGATCCAGCAAAAGTTTCTCGCCTGAACGTTCCCCGATGGGAAGCGGTCTATCGCTGCGAAATAACCGAAGGTGTCGTGTCATTTGTTGCCGTTCACGATATCAGTCGAGGACGTGCGCTGGGCGGTTGTCGCATGGCACTTTACGTCAACGAATCGCTGGCACTCACGGATGCGCTGCGCCTTTCGCGTGGCATGACATTCAAGAATGCTATAGCCGACTTGCCCCTGGGAGGCGGAAAGTCGGTCATCGTTTGTGATCCAAAAGTCAGCGGTACTGAACGCGAACATATCCTTGAAGAATTTGGCAAGTTTGTGGCTTGGGTCAACCTTGAACAGGACCGCTACTACACAGCGGAAGACATGAATACCACTGTGGCCGACATGCATGTCGCAAAACGGCACACGCAGCACATATTTGGAACGTCAGTCGACCCCTCCCCTTACACGGCTTGGGGCGTGTTTTCGGGCATCAAATATGCCGTGGACTATTTCGCCATGGACCTCTTCGAAGGACACCGCGATATAGAAGGCAAATCAGTGCTCATTCAAGGACTCGGCAAAGTGGGTATGACCTTGTGTCAGTATTTGTATGAAGCAGGGGCCAAAGTTCTCGTGACCGATGTGCGAGAGGATGCATGCGCAGCTGCGGCCGAAACCTATCCAGGCATCGATATTGTCCCTGTTGACCAAGTCTTCAACGTCGATGCAGATGTGTTTGCACCATGCGCCAGGGGCGAGGTGATTAACCGACACACGATTGATGACCTCAGGTTTAAGATCATCTGCGGTGCGGCCAACAACCAACTGCAGAATTCCAAGATGGGTGCCAAAGTTCAAAAAAAGGGCATCGTGTACTGCCCTGACTATGTCGCAAATATGGGCGGTGTTTGCTCCATACAATACCTCGAAATTGAACAGTTGAGCGAACAGATCACTCGCGAAAACATCGAGCGAACGGTTCGAAAAATGCTGGGTCTTACCTTCCGAGCTGGCTTCCGCAACAACCTTCCATTTAACAAAGCGGTGGATTTGGTGGTTAAGCAGATTGTCTGGGGCAAACCGAAAGAAGATGCAGGTCTTTCAAACGCCGACCTATTTCCGCTCACTCATACCGTAGAACCTACCTAAATCAGTCCTTCTCGAACACGCTGGGCGATTGCGTTCACAATATTGGTTGTGGAGTGGCCCTCGCGAAATGCTAGTGAAATGACGCGTCCACCGTGGCTCAGCACTGTATCGCCACCTACGATCTGGTCCACAGACCAATCTCCACCCTTCACAAGCACCTGGGGTTTGACGGATTCAATCAAAGCAAGTGGCGTATCTTCCTCAAAGCCAACAACCAGATCTACGGCGCGTAATCCCGCCAAAACGGCTGCCCGGTCTTCAAAGGGAACAATGGGGCGGGCACGGCCCTTTAACCTGCGAACCGAGGCATCGCTATTCAATCCAACCATCAGGCTATGGCCCAAGGCCCGCGCTTCCTCGAGGTATTGAACGTGACCACGATGCAACACATCAAAACATCCGTTCGTAAATACGAGACACCCGAGCTTGTCGCGCAGCGACGACCAGTGCGGTGCGAGCTGCGACCAAGACGCATACACGCGGTTCATAACCTTCCCTGCCTTTACCCTTTCGATTGAATTGGGTATGCTCAACTCATTAAAATTATGAATGGAGGAATCACCCATGTCAAAACCGATTGTCGCCAATACAGACGACTTTAACGCTGTGGTTACAGAAAGCAAAGGCCTGACTCTGGTCGACTTTTGGGCGCCCTGGTGCGGACCTTGCCGACTACTTGCACCGACTTTAGAACAGGTCGCTAACGAAATGGACGGAAAGGTTCAAATCGTTAAGGTTGACATTGACCAGAATCCTGAAATCAGCGCTCAATACCGGGTGATGAATATCCCTTTCATGGTGCTCTTCAAAGATGGCAACCGAGTGGACCAATTACTTGGCAACCACCCAAAAGCAAAGATCACAGCGATGATACAAAACCATCTTTGACACAAGTGGTTTAGCGAAAAACACGCAAACACTTCACTCCAAACAACTTATTCGATCGTCATAGTTTTGACACCGAAACTAATCAGACTCCGTGTGCGTGGGCAAAATGCATCAAAATTCAGGCCGGCGCCGCCAAATACAGACCTAACGCAAATATCATCAGCTAGTTAGGACCATTTTGGTTGCGTAACCGATAACCAATAAGTGCCGCGCTTGCACTGTCAACAATTTGACCCACCCGACCCATATGTCAATCAGTTGACATATGGGCGAGCACCCATCATACGGTTATGCTGTTTATTTTCAGTGGTTTACCGCTTTTGTGCGTTGTGGCCCGACTCTTGCTCCTTCATGCCTGTTGAAACACAAGCTGTTGGAGGCTGTCATGGGTAGAAACAAGGTAATCGTTGAAGAGCCAGATATTTCCATCTGCTCCCGCGATGAGGTCATCGAAAGTTATCTGCCTTTGGTCAGGTACCTTGCCCAGCACATCAGCCACAAGTTACCCGCCCACGTGGATCTGGAGGATTTGGTTCATGCAGGTGTTTTGGGGTTAATCGATGCGGTTGACAAGTTTGATGCGGAGCGTGGCATTAAGTTTCGCACCTATGCCGATTTCCGTATCCGCGGCGCCATTCTCGACAGCTTGCGAAGTCTTGATTGGGTACCCCGCTCGATCCGCAAACAGAAGAAGATTATTGATCAAACCTGCGCTCGCCTGGAACAACGCTACGGTCGCCAAGTCACCGAGGACGAGATCTGCCATGAATTGGACATCGACATTCAGGAATATTACCGTTTGACGGACATCACCAAGAACGTGAACCAGAGTCGGTTCATCGAAGTGAGTAACAGTGACATCATTGGCGGTGAAGACGGAGATACAGGGCTCGCCTTTGTTGTTGACGAAAAGGCTGCTGACCCGTTTGAGGTGTATAAGAACCAGGAAACGATCGAGAACATTGCCGAAGCACTCAAGCGACTGCCCGAAAAAGAGCAGCAGGTTGTGAGCATGTACTACTTTGATGAACTGACCATGAAAGAGATTGGCATGGTGATGAAAATAACGGAATCTAGAGTGTCCCAATTGCACACCAAAGCCATGAACCGCCTGCGTGCCACGATGTCGAGCAAGCGCTTCGCCGCAGTGTCTTAGCCAGCCATTGACATCATAATTCCGGCACCTACGCCGACGATCACGGACCAGACATACACTGCGCCCCACATGCAAAAGAACCAAAGTTTGCGGCCCGTGCAGTGCAATGCGATAAAGACCGGATACGCCAAGAAAGCAGCCAGCTGAGTGGCAAGAGAGGGCCAGCCAGGAGCCACGAACACCACGATAAAGGGTGCAAAGAACATCATAAGGAGAAAGAAACCCCAACCAAGCCCTACTTCGGTAAATGCGATTTTCATCAACCAGATCAGAGTAATCAGGTGCACCAAAGCGAATATCGCCAGCAAAATCAAGCATGCCACAAGAATGTTCAAGAGCCGTTCGTTACCGGCCAAAGCCGCTTCCACCTCTTGCTTGAACGATTCAGCCTGTTGCACCATGTCTTCTTGATCGCTGAGGAAATCGGGTAGACCCTTATTTTCCTGTTTATCCGTCACCACGGGATCGCTTTCTAACTGTTTGGTGTCTTCCAACACCACTTGGCCACTATTCTTGCGTTGGGCTTGATACTGAGTGACCTGGGCATAAAGACTGCCATCATTTTCTATGGCGGCCTCTCGCCCTTCAGCCATGGCCTTGCGCTTCTCGTTCGTCTTAAGCTCGGTGGTTTCCTCGTCCACCAGGGAGCGGGCCATGACCATCCGTTCGCCGCGATGATCGGTAAAATGAACCTCATCTCCCAGATATTCAATGTCGCCGCGAACTTCAAATGATCGGCCATCGCGCAACACCAAGATACTGGGTTCATACAGATCCTGTACCTCCATGCCAGCCTGTGCCAAAAAGCACATCGCCAAAGTAACCCACATATCTACCTCAATTCTCACTCTGTGGTTGATCTTCTAAGGCCAATTCTACTTGATCCATGTGTTGTTTCTTGAATTCCTCCAGTGAAGGCAACTCCGACAGATCATTCAATCCAAAGTGAATCAAGAAGTCGCGCGTCGTCCCATACATCATAGGTCTTCCTACAACCTTGCGCCGTCCCAACATACGTATCAGCTTCTTTTCCAACAAGTTCTTAACGATACTACCTACCGATGTCACCATACGCATTTCAGCGATCTCTACAGCAGTTATGGGTTGCTTATAGGCTATCAACGCGAGCGACTCTAGCGTGGCCAAACTCAACCGGGACTTGCGGCTCTCCATCAAGAACTCACGTATATCATCGGCGAATTCAGGTTTCGTCTCCAGTCGAAAACCACCGCCAATTTCGGCCAACATCATTGATGAATCCGACAACCGCGATTCCAGTTGGGACAAACCCCTTCTGGCCTCATCCTCGGAACAATCTAATACGTCTTGCATGCGCGCCAAGGTCACGGGTTCATCGGCAACGAACAGGAGCGCTTCAATACGCGCATCAAGTGGCATGGTGCTCATGGCCTTATTCTTCCCTGAAATGCTGAAGATGCCAAGTCAACTCTGAAAAGGTGCGGCGATTTCCGCGATTTCTTGGCGCTCCAATCGTTCAAAGGTCCTCGCCAAGCGTATCGTGCCAAAATCAGTGGTTTGATACACCTGAACATAGCGAAGTCGAATGAGCTCTAGTAGCGCGAGAAACGTGACGATCCAAACGATCTTACTTTCCAACTTGCCAAACAGTTGGTCCAAGGTAAGCGATTTAAAGAGGTTTAACTCGTCTAGAACAAACCTGATCTGGTCACCAATGGTGACCTTGATGCGTTCAAAGGCCAATGGATTGCGCACCGAATTTCGATCGCATAGGTCGCGATAACTGCGGATTAGATCAAACAGATCTGCTTCTACATAGATTTCGCCATCGTCTTCAAAGCTCCCGGCCGCGCGCCCCCGTACGTAGGCGTATTCGCGACGGACGCTCATTTCGTGAAAGGACTCCGCCAGTTCTTTGAAGAGTTGATGTTCAATCAGTTGTCGCACCAATTCATCGCGCGGATCTTCGGTAGGGTCCTCCCCCAAGGACGCCACTGGAAGCATGGTTTTTGATTTGATTTGCACCAAAGTCGATGCCATCAAAATGAATTCACCGGCGATCCCTAGATTCAGTTCTTCCAGTTTCGCCAGATAGGCATTGTATTGGTTGGTGATGGTCACGATAGGAATGTCATAAATATCAATCTCGTGTTTGCGGATCAAGTGCAGCAGCAGATCCAGGGGACCTTCGAACACTTCCAAGGCCACTTCATAGTTGTTTTCCGATTGAGACACATCGAACTCGCTGGGCAATATTGACAGAAACCTGTGGCAGTCATTATAATTCGGCGCGGAATTTTTTGTGCAAGGAGGGAACATTGCCGTTCTATGACTATCGCTGCAGCTCATGTGATCACACGTTTGAGGCCTTTCAGTCCATTTCGGAAGCGCCCTTAGAAACTTGCCCGGTATGTGGCGAGCTCAAGCTCAAGAAATTGGTTTCTGCACCTGCCTTTTCGTTCAAGGGAGGTGGCTGGTACAAGGACTTGTATTCCAGCGCTGGCTCTGCTTCCACCGAAAAGCCATCCACGACTTCCACCACCGACAGCGCCAGTTCTTCCAACGACACATCCAGCGACGCCAAAAAGACGGATAGTTCCAAAGCAGCGAGTGCCTAATACCCCACCCATGCCTGCCACAAAGAATCTTGCTTTGTGAGCTCGGCTACGCGCTTCAAGAAGCTGTCTCTGTCCATTTCCCGTGCACCCAAACGCTGAAGATGTTCGTTTGGAAGCTGACCATCCACTAGACCGTGGCGATAAATATGGCATAGTGCTGCCAGCGCCACTTTAGAAGCGCCGCGACGACGGGTAAACATACTTTCGCCGAAAAAGCAGGCGCCCATAGCAACACCATACAACCCACCTACCAATTCACCGCGAAACCAGGCTTCGATTGAATGCGCATGGCCTTCGCGGTGAAGTTTGCTGTAGGCTTCAATCATGTCTTCATTGATCCAGGTACCATCCTGGTCCTTTCGGGGTGCCGCAGCACAACACCTGACGACCCGCTCAAATACTGTGTCCAGGCGCAATTGAAACTCGTTCTTCTTTAGCTGCCTTCGGGTGTCACGATCCAAATTAAGGTCCCCTGGCAAGAACAGCATGCGTGGATCTGGCGACCACCACAAGATGGGTTGTCCCTCGCTATACCATGGGAACACACCCTGTCTATAAGCGGAAAGTAGGCGCGGAATAGACAAATCGCCGCCCACTGCCAATAACCCAGATGGGTCAGCCAAACGCGGGTTTGGAAATTGAATGTCATCCGAGAGAAGATAGACAGTCATGTCGAGACAACAAAAAAGGGGGGCCAGGCGAAATAAAAATCAGCAAACTAGATAAATCGAGAAATAGACATTCGCCTTAGGCATCCCCCTAAATCAGTTGCCCCGCGTTTTGCGCAGATTGCGCAAATACGTGGGTATATCCAGATCGTCATCCATATCCGAACCGTAATTGTTGGCGCCGTACGAGTTGGGTGTCATCAGCACGCGTTGCAGCGCATCTTCTGGGGTATTGAATTCAGCAGCAGCGTCCACATGAATCGTTTCGCGTTCCAAGGGCTCTGATGTGGCCACACGGGGCTCCGTAGGTTGTGTCTTTGGCGCGGGTGGGGGCGCGACCTCTTGACGCGCTGGTCGCTCGTCATGGCGAGGGAACGCAGTCACCACATGACCCGAATCGCGCTCGGCTAGATCACGACTTGGTGTATCGAAACCCGTGGCAATCACTGTCACGCGCACGCTGCCTTCCATACGTTCTTCGGTGACGGCACCAAAAATGATTTCCGCATCGTCGTCACAGGCTTGGTGAATCAACGTGGCTGCCTCATTAATCTCTGCCATGGTCATATCGGGACCACCCACGATATTCAACAGAACACCTTTGGCGCCCACGATCGATGCATCTTCAAGAAGCGGCGACGAAATGGCGTTTTGAGCAGCTTCCACAGCTCGGTTATTGCCCGTGGCCAGCCCACTACCCATCAGGGCCACGCCCATACCTTCCATAATGGTTTTGACGTCGGCAAAGTCCAGATTGATGATTCCGGGCACATTAATCAAATCCGAGATTCCCTGAACTGCCTGACGAAGAATGTCGTCTGCGATACAGAATGCCTCGCGAAAGGGCGTTTTTTCAGCGACAGTCGTCAACAGTTTGTCATTGGAAATAGTGATGACCGTATCCACACTGCCCTTCAGTTCGCGCAAACCCAGTTCGGCGTTGCGACGGCGACGGGGTCCCTCAAACGAAAACGGAGTGGTCACCACGGCAACCACCAGCGCTCCCAGCTCCTTGGCTAATGAGGCGACAATGGGCGCTGCACCTGTTCCCGTTCCACCGCCCAGACCGGTGGTCACAAAGACCATGTCGGCACCTTCCAGGTGCTCAATCAATAGATTCGTGTCTTCCAACGCGGATTGACGACCAATTTCAGGTTTTGCGCCCGCCCCAAGACCCCTTGTGATCTTTTCTCCAATCTGAATTTTTAGTGGGGCGCGGCAACGTCGCAGAGCTTGAGCATCCGTATTGGCGGCCAAAAACTCTACACCGCAAATGCCCGCTTCGATCATGCGGTCCACGGCATTTCCGCCACCGCCGCCCACACCTACCACTTTGATGACGGCACCCGTGCTGGACAATAGATCATCTTCGAAACGAACATTCATGTTTGTGTTTTCTTCACCAAATTGGATCATCGTATCGCTCCTGTACGCTCGTCCTATATATAGTCCGTAAAAAAGATTCCCTTGAGTTTGTCTACGAAACGCCTGACACCGGTATCCCGTTGTCGAATACCCGACTCTTGATCGAGTTGACCGAACTTAATCAAACCGATGGCGGTCGCATAAGCCGGTGACGAGACCACATCTACCAGTCCTCCAATGCCCATCGGTTTGCCTATCCGCGCAGGCAAATCGAACTCCAACTGGGCGATCTCGGTTATCCCTGTCAACAAGGCGCCCCCGCCCGTAATCACGAGACCCGCATTGATCACGCCCTCGTACCCGGCGCGGCCTATCTCCTGATGCACCAGCTCCATGAGTTCTTCTGCACGGGGTTGAAGGATGTTCACCAACAGCTGCTGTGGCACCATCCGCACCTTATCGGAGCCCACTCCGCTCACTTCCAAAACAGCATCCGGCTCCAAGTAATTCGAAAGCACACATCCGTATTTTTTCTTGATCTTTTCCGCTTCAGGAATGGGGGTGCGCAAACCTATCGCAATATCGTTGGTGAAGTTATAGCCACCCACAGGAATCACAGCCGTATGCCAAAGGCTGCCCCGCTCAAAGATGGAAAGATTGGTAGTTCCCGCTCCAATATCAATGAGTGCCACACCCATACCCTGTTCATCATCAGTCAATACGGCTTCGGCATTGGCTTTCTGTACCAAGACCTTGCCGCTAACAGCCAACCCGGCCCTGTTGACACACACAAGCATGTTCTGGATGGCCGTTGACGAACCCGTCACAATATGAGCATTCACTTCTAACCTTCGACCTGTCATACCCGTTGGGTCCACAATACCGTCGTGGTCGTCCACGCGGAACTCTTGCGGCAGTACATGAATAATCTCGCTGTCGGCCGGCATGCCAGCTGGTCGAGCAGCCTCAATGACCCGCTTGATGTCGTCGCGATTAATTTCATTCTGCTTTTGTGAAATGCCGATGACCCCGCGCGAGTTAAATCCCTTTATGTGATTTCCGGCCACACCCACAAACACTTTGCTTATCTCGATGCCCGCCATTAACTCCGCATCATCGGTTGCTTTGCGAATTCCTTCCACGGTCTTTTCCAGCGAAACCACCACGCCCTTTTTTAGACCAAAGGAGTCGCTCATGCCGATACCGATAACATCCAAGCCACCATCGGGCTTTTGCTCACCGACTACGACACAGATCTTACTCGTACCGACGTCCACACCGACGATGTATTTGTCCTGTTTCGCCATACTCACCGCCCGTCCGAGCGGGGCATGACCGATACCTGTCCAGCATATCCCAGTTCTACGTACGCCAATTCAGGGTAACGTTCGCCCACATGCTGCGCAATGAGAAGAAAGTGCTCCAAGTTCTCGGATTTAGGGGTTGGACCCAAATAGACCGGTGCATCGAGGTATGACAAACCCGCCACTAAGTTACTCGAATCGGAAACATCCAGCCATTCCATATTCCCCCAAAACAAGAGATTGGCTTCGCGAATCTGTGATAATGCCACCAAGCCTCTATTTATATCGGCCGCAAAAGAAACAGAGCCTATCTCGCCATGCGCCCCTTTGATAATCGGGACATCCAACTGTTGCGGCAATTCGTTGGCCTCAACCAAAACCTGTCCTGCGCCATCCACGGCATAAAGGTGGGACCCAACCCGCACCAATCCTTCCGCTTGCTTTTCCTTTACAAAGATACGCAACCGATCGGGAATTTCTCGACTCACCACCACATCGCCAACCAACGGATGCTTAGAGGCCGCAACCTTGACGGCCAACAAATCACAACGAAAAACGTTGACGCCTAAGAACGGCTGCACCTGATCAGCGACCGAAATACGTGTGGATTCGTGGCCACCGTTAATTTCTATCTTGGTCACCTGAAACTTAGGACTAGTCATGAGATGTTTGTTCAGGGAAAATACCCCCCAGGCCACACCACTTGCTGCCAAAACATAAACAGCTACATACCCGCCCAGCTTGGCGAGATGCGGCTGACGCTTGACTCGATATCGCCTCACCCCCATGGTTTCAAACCTTCCAACACCACGCTCTCGTTCCCACTCGCATTACCGCGAATTGTCGTTTTCGATACACCGAGGCTTTTGCGCATGCTACCACAATATATTGCGTACATCCAAAAAAAATTGGGATATTTAGGGTTCCATCGGTATTGAAAACGCGTATTGAGACTTGTCATATCACTATCGCCTCATTTCTTTTTTGCGTTCGTCCATTGTTCATGGACACTGCGGGCTTGGGCCGAAATGTTTCCTGCACCCAGGGTCAGAATCAAGCTTCCAGGCGCACTCACCTCCAGCAGATGATCGCCAAGTTCACCTAAATCAGAGAGATAACTAACTGACTTGTGTACCCGAGCCAGTTCGGCTGCAAACTGTTCGGAAGAAAGACCCTCGATGGGTGTCTCGCCAGCTGGGTAGATCGGTGCCACAACCACATGGTCGGCCTCGCCAAAAGCGCCAAGAAATCGGCTCCAACAAGATTGTAGTCTTGTGTAGCGATGGGGTTGAAAGACAGCCACAAGCGAGCCATCAACGGCGCCCTGGGCCGCAGCAAGCGTAGCTCGGATCTCCGTGGGGTGATGGGCATAGTCGTCCACAATCAAACGGTCTAAGGCTCGCCCGATTTGGTGGAACCGTCGGTCCGCACCTGTAAATTTTTTGAGTGAAGCGCGAATCGTCTCAATAGGCACATCGAATTCAAGCCCCACGGCAATGGCAGCCAAACTATTTTGCACGTTATGGAGACCGGGCACACTCAGTTCGATCTTACCCAGACTTGCGCCACGTACCATCAAATCATAGGTCGATCTGAACCCGATTTGTTCAATATTGGCTGCAGCGAGCTCCGCACGCCCAGTCAAGCCATAAGTTACGACCTTACGTGTCACACCCGACAACAACGCCTCCAGGCGTTCATCGTCGCGACAGGCAACCACCAGCCCAAAAAATGGAACCTTGTTCATGAAGTCCAAGAAGGTCTGTTCGATCTCCTCAATGCCGCCTTTGTAATGATCCAGATGCTCCTCATCGAGATTGGTGACCACGCTGATGGTGGGACTCAGTTTCATAAAACTGCCATCTGATTCGTCCGCCTCTGCCAGCATCAAGTCACCCTTGCCCAACTTGGCATTGGAATCGAACTTGTTTAGCCGACCTCCAATCACCACAGTGGGGTCGAGCCCGGCGTCGACGAGAATATGAGCCAACATGCTTGTGGTGGACGTCTTTCCGTGTGCACCGGCCACCGCAATGCCATATTTCATCCGCATGAGTTCTGCCAACATTTCCGCCCGCGGAATAATGGGGATGTTGCGATATCGTGCAGCAATCACTTCGGGGTTGTCCGGTTGAATGGCGCTGGAAGTGACCACTACCTCAGCTCCCATGATGTGCTCCGGGTTGTGGCCAACAAATATTTTTGCGCCCAAGGTCTCCAGCCGCTTGGTCGTTGCACCGGCCGCCAAGTCGGAACCCGTCACCTTGTAACCGAGACTGAGCAGGATCTCGGCAATCCCCGACATGCCTGCTCCGCCTATTCCCACAAAGTGTATTTCCTTAATCTTGCGAAACATGATCCGCCCTTTCCAAATAGGTACTTAGGGACTCGCCTCGCGCCACAGCCAGGATAACCTCAGCACACAACGCTGAACTGTTATCTGGCGTACCTTGAAAACTGGCGGCCATGTCACTGAGCCGCCCATTGTCATTGACGAGCGCCAACGCCGAATCCAATTTTTCGACGAGTTGCGATTCCGCTATTAGTATAGCCGCTCCCAGGCTTACGAGGCTTCGTGCATTGTGGGTTTGATGATCATGTGTAGCCCGCGCAAAAGGCACCAGGATCGCGGGTACTCGCGCCGCCTTCAGTTCTGAGATCGTCGATGCGCCTGCGCGGGAAATGACACAGCGCGTTTGGGACAAAACTGCCGGCAAATCATCTATGAACTCGACCACTTCAACGGTAAACGCAGCGTTTTCGTATCGCTTCAATACGGCTTCCCGATGACCGCGTCCACATTGATGGAGCACAGAAAATCGAGATTCCAATTGTCGCATCAAAGCTCCTGGCGTGTATTCGTTGAGACAACTGGCACCTTGGCTACCTCCCAGAATCAAGATCTGACGGCGATTCTCTTGCCAGTCAGGTAGCTGATAAAAGTCACCGCGCACGGGATTACCCGTATCAATAGAGGGACACCTAAGTAAGTCCTTAGCTTCGACAAACCCCAGCAAGGCCACCCTTGCCCAACGCGAAAGTAAGCGATTCGCCAGGCCAGGAAAGGCATTTTGTTCCTGAATCACCACTGGACGACCCATCAGTGCTGCTGTGATTAAGAGCGGCAAGGATGCATAACCCCCCACGCCCACTAACACGCGAGGTCTCAATTTGAGAATCCAGATCAGACTCAACAGCATGCTGACGGGAAGGCGCCAAATCAATCCCAGTTTTTGCCACAGACTTTTTCCCAACAGACCACGCATAGGCAAATAGCGCAGCTCACGTCCCGTCTGGGGAATGATATGCTGCTCCATGCCATACCGCGTGCCTACAAAGACAACCCGCGCCTGAGGGTCCTTCTCAAGTAGTGCCTCGCCCAGTGCCAATGCGGGGAAAATGTGGCCTCCTGTTCCCCCGCCCGCAATCATGAACGCAGTCATACCAGTTCCCGATTGTCGGTGACTTGCAATCGAGAAATATTCAACAAGATGCCACACATCGCGAGGCAGAGAATCAGGGACGTACCACCGGCACTCATAAAGGGCAAAGTCAATCCCTTGTTGGGAAACAGGTCCAAGCTGACTGAAATATTGAGAAAAGCCTGGGTGAGGATGAGTAAAACGATCCCAGCCCCTAATAACTGAGCATGGGCAGATTCGACTCGAGAAAGAACAATGGCACTGCGCCACAGGAACAGCAAGAACATGGCTACCACAAAAGTGGTCCCCACAAACCCCATCTCTTCACCCAAGGTGGAAAAGATAAAGTCGGTATGGGGTTCGGGTAGAAAATGCAGTTTCTGTTTGCCCTCGCCAAGTCCGACACCCGTCAGTCCACCGGAACCCAATGCAATCTTGGATTGGACCGTCTGGTAATGGTCCTTATCTGCGCGGAAATCCATGATCCTTTGCATGCGATAACCCTCGGTCATCACCAGTCCAGCCACAATTGGAAGTAGGAAAATACCGGAGAGTACGAAGTACCCAATGGGCAGCCCAGCCAGAAACAACATGACCCCTACCATAAAGATCAGGATCATGGTGGTCCCAAAGTCGGGTTGCCACATGATCAGACTGGTGAACGCAATCAATACGAGTGCGATGGGAATCAGGCGCTCTTTCCAGCCAACCCACTGAGATTTGGGTTTTGAAGCGTGCGCAGCCACAAACATCATCAATACAATTTTGGCCACATCCGAAGGCTGAAACCCGAACCCACCAATGAAATACCAGCGTTGCGCCCCATTGGCGGCTGGTTGAAACTTGACGCCCACCAACAAGGCAAGCACCACCAAAACGGCACCATACAGAATCACGGGATGTCGGTACAAATCGCATCGGATATGCATCAGAATCAACAGTGCCGTCATACCAATGGCAGCTGCGACCATTTGCTTATTGAAGATGGCGTCGGGGTTCCTGAACAACTCCAGTGACTCGATACCTGAAGCGGACCGCACCATAACCAGTCCCAGGGCCAATAGACACACGATGGGCACACACAAAATGAAGTCTGGATGTCGCACCCTGGCTTGTTTCACGATGAACACTCCAATAGTTGAAACAACTGTTTGAATCGCTTTCCGCGCTCCGTGTAGTTATTGAATTGGTCGAAACTGGCGCAAGCCGGCGAGAGAAGAACCACTTCACCGTGACTTGCCAATGCGTGAGCGGCAGCACAGGCTTCCGAGAAATCCGCTACAAAGCGAACCTTCCCTGGTAGTTGCTCAAGAGCTTTTGGCCCTGTGTCACCGTAGGCAACGATATGCTTGGGTGGATGAACATCAAAGTTCAACAACCTGAAGTCGGTGTCTTTGTCACTACCGCCAAGGATGAGCACATATGGATTGACCATGGCATCAATAGCCACCTGAGTTGAAGCAGGGTTGGTAGCCTTCGAGTCGTTAATCCAGGTCACACCGTGACAAGTACCCACCGTCTCCAGACGATGTTCCAAGCCTTTGAATGAGGCCAGAGAATGCGCGATCTGACTGGTTGGGACACCCAAGCTGGCGACAGCCAGCGAAGCAAACAGGATGTTGAGCCGGTTGTGGTCCCCAAGTAGTGGCACCGAGTTCATTTCAAACGAACCAAATGAGCCGAGTTCAAAACGATTGTCGTGCCAGCCCACACCCAAATCAGGGACCCAAATTGTCTGTCCCTGTCCATGGGAACGGCCTCTAAATGTCGTATCAATGATGGCTAGGTCGTCAGGACTTTGGTTTTCAAAAATTCGGAACTTTGCGTCCTCGTAGGCCTTCAACGAATGGTGTCGATCCAGGTGATCTGCAGACACGTTCAGGAGCAATGCCACCTTTGGGCGAAACTCCACGATGTGCTCCAACTGAAAAGAAGACACCTCAACCACATAGATACAGGATTCGTTCCTCAACTGCGCCGTAAATGCGTCGCCAATGTTGCCGCAAAGAACGGCATTCAAGCCACCATCACGTAACAGGTGATGGATGAGCGTTACCGTTGTCGATTTGCCATTAGAACCGGTCACCGCAATCACAGGTCCTTCAGCCTGATTAAATGCATATTCAATCTCGGATATCACAGGTACGTGGTTTTCGCGGGCATGAAGCAGCATCGGATGTTCCATGGGCACACCCGGTGACACGACCAAGCGATCCACATCTGACCACATAGCGACGTCAAACCAGTTCTTTTCCAATTCGTTCCTTATGTCATCAGGCCATGGCTGCAGACCCTTATCGTCATAACAAAACCATCGACCCCCTCTTTGATTGAGGTGTCTGGCAACTGCGATACCACTGCGACCAAGGCCAAGAATAAGATCTGCCATGATCACCTCAGCTTGAAGGTACTGACAGCCAGTAGCGCAAAAAGCAGTGCCAGGATCCAGAACCGAATAATGACTTTAGATTCGTGCCAGCCCTTCAGCTCAAAGTGATGGTGAAGAGGGGCCATGCGAAACACGCGTTGTTTGCGCCATCGATACGACAACACCTGAATGATGACCGATAGCGCTTCCATCACAAACAGCCCACCCACCACGACCAGCAGCAGAGGGTGACCCGTAAGCAGTGCCATGGTTCCCAATGCGCCCCCTAACGCCAGGGCACCGGTATCGCCCATAAACACTTCGGCGGGATGTGCATTGTGCCAGAGAAAGCCCATGCTTGCACCGCACATGGCTGCCCCATAAACCGTCAATTCCGATGCCAGAACGATATGCGGAATATCCAAGTATCGGGCAATTTCAAAGTGGCTCGCTACATACGCAATGACCGTATAAGCCGCAAAGGCAATTCCCGATGAACCGATGGCCAAACCATCCAAACCATCTGTGAGGTTGACGGCATTAGAGGTGCCAATGAGCACCAGAATGGCGAAAGGAACGAAAAATAGCTTTAGGTCTGGATGGTAGTTCTTGAAAAAAGGAAAATAGATCTCGGTCAGGAAGTGGCCCATCCGAGCTTGTGACAACATCCAAATACCCAATCCCAAACTCACGATGACCAACAAGCCCATCTTGCCCTTGGCTTTCAAGCCGAGATTCTGTCGGCGGCTGACCTTAGCGTAATCATCGATAAACCCCACAAAGCCAAAGCCCAAGGTCGCTGTGATTTGTATCCACACAAAAGGGTTAGCTAGATTCGTCCAAAGGAGTGTGGGTATTAGCACGGCAGCTAGAATCAAAAGACCACCCATAGTGGGCGTGCCTGCCTTTTTCTGATGACTGGCGGGACCTTCATCTCGAATGGCCTGTTGAAAACTTACCCGTTGAAGAAATCGAATGAGCCAAGGACCCAGAAGCAGGCAAATTAAGAATGCCGTACCGGCAGCAATCGCCGAACGAAATGTTACATAGCGGAACACATTAAAGATGGACCACTTGTCGGCCAGCAGGTCAAAGAACTCATACAGCATCTGCAGATTCCGCCTGGCCCTCTCGTTCAAGGATCGCAATGAGATGTTCAGCCAGGTCTTCCATGTGAATTCCACGGCTGGCTTTCAACCAAATACGTGACTTGTCGGGAATATCGATCTGCATGCCTTCAATTGCTAGAGCGACACTCTCGAAATGCTCCGAAAAGGTTTCTCCGCGATTGGACTGCTGGAATGCCTCAAACGCGTGTGCGCTCAGTGGCCCTACAAAGGTCACGCGGTCAAAACCGTAGGTAGAGATGAGTCGCCCCAAGTCCGAATGCATTTGTTGCTCCGATGGGCCCAACTCCAACATATCACCACAAATCAGCCATCGATAGGTTGAAGGAGCAAGGGGGGCAAAAGACCGCAAAACCTGAAAGAAGGCGTGCGGATTAGCGTTGTAGGTGTCGTCAACCAGCCTGATGTCACGACCAAACACCATCAAATCCGATCGGTGTTGTGCGGGCCTGATTTGGCGCACACCTAGGCTGAAATCCTGGATATTGAAGCCAGCCGCGTATGCGGCGGCGCAGGCGGCCAACGCGTTATAGGCGTTGTACCTCCCCACCAACGGGATTCTCAATTGGGTCGAACGTCCAGTCACCTTGAGTGTAAGCGATACCGATGACCAGTCACTGAATGGATGAATCCGACCACTCACTTCAACGCCGGGATTGATGATGCCGTAAGGCACAGAACGGCCAGTGAAATCGCCGCAGAATTTGACCACCAACGGATCGTCGGCATTGTACACAAGTGTCTTGTCGGTTCCCAACTGCTCGACCATTTCAGCCTTTGCTCGAGCAATTCCGTCTACCGAGTCAAAATTTGCGAGATGAACGGCCTGAACCGATGTCCAAAGACCGTAATCTGGTTGCGCCATTTTCATCAAAGTTCGTATTTCACCCGGTGTGGACATACCGAGTTCGGCAATCATCCATTCATCCTCGGGCCTAAGCTTAAGAAGTTGGATGGGCATGCCAACGGTTGAGTTGAAGTTACCAATGGTGCGACGTGCCACATAGGATGCTGAAACAATCTGGTACAGGATGTCCTTTGTGGTTGTCTTTCCCACACTGCCCGTTATGGCAATCAGTCGGGTGTTCATAGATTTTCGATGGGCACTGGCCAGGTAACCGAGAGCCGCCAACGTGTCGGAGACGGCGATACAGTTCTCGTAAAGCGATGTCAACTCGGCGCGATCCACCAGACACGCAGCCGCACCCTTTTGCAGCGCCTCGGAGACAAAATCGTGTCCATCAACGCGAGCGCCTCGAAGCGCTACAAACACATCGCCCCGTTCCAATGAGCGAGTATCGACACTAAAACCACCAATTAATGCATCGGATTTGACCGAATGAGCCGATGGATTCAAAACACCGACGACGTCGTTGAGCGCATTGATTGGACGGGAAGGAGCTTCGATAGGATCAAACATCTTTGGCCTCCATCCTGCGCAGGATACGCAAGGTCACTTCGCGGTCGTTGAACGGGAAAAATTCGCCAGCTATTTCCTGATGTGTTTCATGTCCCTTGCCGGCGATGAGCACGAGATCATCTTCTCGAGCCACCGACAATGCGTACTCGATCGCCTTATAGCGATCGGCCTGTCTGATTAAGTCACTGTGGCGGTTAATGCCGCGTGCAACCATATCCATAATCGATTCAGGCGCTTCGGATCTAGGGTTGTCTGAAGTCAACACAACCACATCGGCATACTTGTCCGCCACTGCGCCCATCAAGGGCCGTTTTTCCTTATCCCTATCGCCTCCGGCCCCAAAAACGAGGATCAAGCGACCCTTCGTCAGAGATTTACAGCACGACACCACCTTCTCGAGGGCATCAGGTGAGTGGGCAAAATCCACAACCACTTGAAATGATGGTGTACCAGCCACCGTTTCCATGCGCCCGGAAACAGCCTTGAGGGTCCGTGCAAGGCGAGCAACCTCGGCCAGCGAAAGACCCTCCTCCAGGGCCACCAAAGCGGCACCCATAAAATTGTAGACGTTATGCATCCCTAACAAAGGAAGTCGCACGGATTGAGCTTCACCTTTGTAATGCAGCGAGAACTCGCTGAATCTGGCCGTAAGTGTCAGATCATCAAAAAACAGATCGTAGTTGGCACTGCCGCCAAAATGCTTCAGGATAACGCCTTCGGGAACTCGGATGCGTTTGCCGTATGCGTCGTCTGCATTGACAATGGCAATGGATCCTGGCTTTAACAGTTCAAACATGAGTTGTTTCGCCTGAAAATACGATTCCATATCTCCGTGAAAATCTAGATGGTCCTGACTCAGGTTGGTGAACAAGCCATAAGTCAATTCCATACCAAACACACGGTCAAACATCATGGCATGGGACGAAATTTCGATCGCGGCGAACTGACAACAGTTCTTCACCATCTCATTCAACGTCATGTAAATTTCTGACGATTCGGGCGTCGTTCGATGGGCCCGCTCCTCAGAAACACCATTAAAATAGCTCAACGTACCCATTCTTCCGCATAACCCAATCTGTTCCAACATCTGACCCAGGAGGAAACAGGACGTGGTCTTACCATTGGTGCCCGTGACGCCAATCACTTTGAGTTTGGTATCTGGTGCACCGAAAAGGCGACGAGCGAGTTGCGCCATAGACCTGCGCGGCTGTGCCGCCACGATGCAAGGCATGTTCATGTGGACCCGTTCAGGATGTCCTGACAGAACGGCAACGGCACCTAACTGGGCAGCTCGACCCAAATAGGTGTGCCCGTCAAAATGCTTGCCCTCCAACGCCACAAACAAACTGCCCGGCTCCACCTTGCGGGAATCGTGGGTGATATGCGTTATTTCGACCTGTCCATTGCCACGCAATGGCAAATCCAACCCACGGATTAACGCTTCAAGGCGCAATGCGCACCTCCTTAAGCGTGACGCGACACACACCTCCAGGCTGAATGGGGTCGCCGGGCTGCGGGTCTTGAGCCACTACTTTACCTTCACCTTCAACGAGGACCTCAAGCCCGATTTTCATACTCATATAGGCCGCACTTCGCAAACCCATCCCCCGCAGGTCTGGCATACGGTCACTGGCGTTTTCAACCCCCATCGTCGCGGATGGCCAATCGGGACGCTGGTTCTCAGCCACTGCCAAACGGCGACGGCGATAGCCCGGAAGTTCAGACTCATAAAGTACGATCTGCCGGCCAATTTCCGAAAAAATGGGAGCGGCAACTTCGCCTCCGTCCGTCTTACCCCCTTTTGGATCGTGAACCACGATGATAATACCATAGCGAGGTGACTCAGCTGGAAAGAAGCCGACGAACGAAGCATTGAATCGATTATGTGAATAACTGCCGTCGGCAATCCGTTGCGCGGTGCCTGTTTTGCCAAATACGCGGATCCCCGGAATAGCCGCAGCTTTCGCAGTTCCGTGTTCAACAACCCCTTCCAACATGTTTTTCATCGTATCAACGACCTGAGACGAAAGAATCGGACTGCCCTTGGTTTGGGGCACCAACGACACAACCTCTCCATTGGCCTCCATCACCTTCTCACCAATATGGGGCTCAACCAGGTAGCCGCCATTGGCAAGCACACTGGCAGCCCGAAGCATTTGAAGCGGTGTCACTGATATCTCGTGACCAATGGATAGAAAAGCTGGCGAGACACGACTCCAGTCTTCAAGCGGATGAACAATTCCCACTGCCTCAGCTGGCAATTCGATACCGGTGCGTTCTCCAAATCCGAATTTGCGGATGGTGCTATAGAAATGTTCTCTAGAAATGGTGCTTGATATTTTGATAGCACCGACGTTACTCGACTTCCAGAGTATTTCCTGAACAGTAAGGTCACCGTAGCTGTGATGGTCGCGAATATAGGTGTTGGAGACTTTTATGCCACCGTGTTCACAGTCAAAAACTTGATTGGGACGCACTGATCCCGCCTCTAGAGCTGCTGCGACTGTAATGATTTTGAACGCAGACGCGGGTTCATAAACATCGACGATGGCACGGTTCTTTCTCTCGTTTGATTTATAGCGAAAATAGAAGTTCGGATTGAAATCGGGCATGTTGGCCATCGCACGAATGGCACCATCGCGTGGATCCATGACAATTGCAGTGATGTTCTTCGCCTTGGTTTCAGCCAGCGCCCTACGCAATGCCTCTTCGACAAAGAACTGGATATTCTGGTCGATGGTCAGCTGAACCGTGGCACCCATTTCCGGCTCCTTGATCACCCTTGGTCCCATCCAGATCTTCTTCTGCCTACCATCACGGTAAGTCTGCAGTTTGCCGGGCACACCTGCGATGTACGCATCAAACGCCTTTTCGGCACCTTCCTTCAGACTCCCATCCAGACTCGTGAAGCCAACTATGTGCGACCCGAGCCAATCCATGGGGTACTTTCGAATGGGCTCCTTCTGGCAAAAGATCCCTCGGTGGCCGAGTTCTTTGATCTTCTCCCATTCAACTGGCGACACCCAGCGAGCCACGTAGGCAAAGCTGCGTTCCTTATCACTGAGTCGTTGCTTAATAGTTCTGACCCATTTCTTGTCTTTTCCGAGTATGGCGCCGATGTCACGTGCCACGCCGCCAGCATCTTGAATAACCGAAGGGTCAGCACAGACAGAAGGCTGCACTTGACTAATGGCCAACAGTCGTCCCCTGCAATCAACGATGTCGCCCCGTTTAGCAGGAATCGCCTGCTGGTAGCGATGATTGAGCGTAGAGCGATTACTCAGCTCGCTAGCTTTGACCACTTGCAGTTCGGTTAATCGCGCCAAGATTACAAAACCCCAGCCCAACACAAACAGTGTTGCGACGGCCATTCGGTTGCGAAATACTTTAGCGCGCGTCATGGGGCCACGACCTCCGCTACCAATGTCTCATTGGACTGATAAACCACAATCCGTTCCTGACCCGGTACAAAACCCATGCGCTTCATTTCTCGGAAAACCCGGTCGGGGCTAGAGATACGCGCAAGTTCCCCCCGCAAATAGGCTTGTTCCTCCAAAAGGTGCGCCTCTTCGGTCTTCAGCTCCACCATTTGGTAACCGTAACGCACGAGATCGGTTCGAATGGAGGCAATCCATACCATGGGAATAGCGAGCAAGAACGCAAAAAAGATCAGTAGGAAAAATTCAGCGCCCTTGAGCTTTCTCTTTGCGACATGTGCCTGTCCGCGTGAAAGTTGGGTCAAGGCGCACCTCGCTCAATGGCGCGCAGCTTCGCACTTCTTGAAGCCGCATTGACCGCCCTCTCGTCCTCGTTGGCTTGCAATGGCCGTTTCGTCAGAATCCGAAACCCGTGCGCCACAAACGCTTTGAAGGTGTGTTTTACGATGCGGTCTTCCAAACTGTGAAAACTGATCACCACCGCTCTGCCACTCGGGTTCAAGCGGTTAAGCGCTAAGGGGAGCACAGTCTCAATTTGATTGAGTTCATCGTTCACGGCAATGCGCAACGCTTGGAACGTGCGCGTGGCCGGGTGGATCCGATGGTGGCGCCTAGGATAAGCACGCGTACAAATTTCAGCCAAGCGATGCGTTGTCCACTGCGAATCCTGTTTTCGGGCTTCACAAATCATGCGAGCAATTCGGCGTGACAGCCGCTCTTCGCCAAAGGTGTAGATGAGATCAGCCAGTTCCTTCTCTTGTAAACGGTTAATGAGTTCTCCCGCAGTTTCTCCCTCAGACTGATCCATACGCATGTCCAGAGGTCCGTTTTCCTGAAACGAAAATCCACGCTGCGGTGTCGTCAGCTGCGGCGTCGACACACCTAAGTCCCACAAGAAGCCATCCATACCAGACGGCAAAAGATCTAATGCGGCGAGCAGGTCTGCCCTCTTAAACGTGAAGCGCCTATCGTTGATTCGACCAGCCTCAGCTTGCGCCGCCTCGTCTCGGTCGGTAGCCCAAAGGCGGCCTTGTTGCGACAACGAATCCAGAATAGACCTGGAATGCCCGCCTCGTCCAAACGTGCCATCCCAATAAAAACCGTCAGGCCTGACTGCTAACCATTCCATAACTTCGGAGGACATTACGGGTATGTGACCAGCCACCTAAAACTCCAATGTCTCAAAGTCGTCTGTGGTCAGAGGACCTGAATCCTCCTCAGTTCCCATGCGCTCTGCTGGCCAAATCTGAATGTGATCAAGACAACCGATGAGCACCGTATCGTCTGTAATACCAACTAGATCTCGTTGGCTGGGCTTCAGCGCCACGCGCCCTTGACTGTCCATCTCTACTTCCGTCCCGAACCGGTTGGCTCGTGTGAGAAATCGCCGCCTGGCAGGGTTGAGAAAACCAAGACCGGTCACGCGCGCTTCGATTTCCTCCCAAACAGGCAATGGATAAACCTGCAGAAAATCATCGGTCAACGCCGTGATGAACAACGCATTTCCATGAGTCGAATCAAGTGTTTTTTTGAATGCCGAGGGCATTTTTAGACGGCCCTTGTCGTCTATCTTCGCCTCGGCATGCCCTCTGAGTCGAGCAGCCATCGCGGCACCTTTCACATTGGCCAGTTTGACCATTATGGACCACTTTAGTCCCTTTTACTCCAAAATGTCAAAAGAAAAGCAGCAGAATTGGGATAGGCACCCTGATCGAAGCGCTCATGACTCAGCTATAATGAGGGCTCTCAATTTTTAGGCGCCCAAGCGGCTGGAGGAACTGACCATGACGCGTATCAGCGTGAAATCTGAAATTGGAAGGTTACAGACTGTAGTTGTGCATCGCCCAGGTCCTGAAGTGGATCGCATGACCCCTACGCTTATGAACGAAATGCTCTTTGACGACATTCTGTTTGGCAATGAGGCCCGAGCTGAACACGATATTTTCAGGCGAGTACTCGGGCAAGTGGCCCGCGTCTTGGATTCCCAACAGATGTTGGCCGAGGCATTGGTTCATGAAGATGCACGCACTTTCTTGGTCAGTCACCTCGGCGCGTTTTGTCCTCTGAGCCGAGACGATGAGGACTGGTTAGCTTCACTGACACCAACTGAACTTGCAGCCAATGTCGTTGGCGGTTGGTATGAGATGGATCAAACCGGTCGAAATTATGTCTTCAAGATCCCGCCTATTCCCAACCTACTTTTCATGCGCGATCCGGCAGCGGTCATTGGCGACACCGTTTCTGTGAATCATATGGCCACCACGGCGCGGCGATCAGAGCCATTGGTATTAGAGACAATCCTTCGTTACCATCCCACCTACAAAGTCGATGCGAATCGACTGATCTGGTTCGACAACGATGAGAATTACCGGTTCAAGTTGCTCGATAGTCGCAACACCATTGAGGGCGGCGACATCTTGGTCCTTTCAGAGCACATCGTGGCCGTGGGCGTCAGCATTCGCACGACTCAATCAAAAATGATGCAGTTGGCGGAACGCCTTCGCAAGTATGGTCGATTCAAAACGCTTCTGGCAGTGCTCCTTCCGCACAAGCGATCAGCCATGCATTTAGACACGGTGTTCACACAGATTGATCCCGAACATTGTTTGGTCTTTCCGCCATTTATGGAGCCAAACCAACCTGAGTCATGCCCGGTGCTGCGGGTTGACATGACCGCCAAGGAACTGGTTATCGAACTCAAACCGGATCTCATGACGGCTTTGGCACAAGAGGGCCATCCGCTAAAGCCCATACGATGCGGTGGCTCCAACCGACTTGACCAGGAACGGGAACAATGGACGGATGGTGCCAATGCTTTCTGTCTTGCCCCAGGTGTCGCGCTCGCCTATAGCCGTAACACGCGTACTGCCGAGGAACTGACAAAGGTCGGCTATCAGGTAGTCACCGCCGAACAGGTTCTCGAAGGAGGCATCGATGTGTTGGATGGCAAAAGATATTTGATTATTATTCGTGGCAATGAACTGTCTCGCGCACGGGGTGGACCCCGCTGTATGACCATGCCCCTATTACGCGACCAATTGTAGACTGCTCCAGATTTCCCTATACTGGGCAATTCCCACAGAGTGGGCCAATCCAGACCGAGGTCTCACATGAAGCGCGCGCTAATTGCATTTGGCGGCAACGCACTCATCAAATCAAACGAAATTGGTTTACAAGGCCAACAAATAGAGAATGCCAAGGAAGCCGCTGAAATGATCGTTCGGCTGGTGAGTCAGGGCGTATTACCCGTTATTGTTCACGGCAACGGTCCACAAGTGGGCAACATCTTGATTCAGCAGGAGGAAGCTTCTAACCGTGTCCCACCCTACACTATGGACATCTGTGGTGCCCAATCGCAAGGTTCCATGGGGTACATTCTTCAAAGATGCATTGAGAACCTGCTTCACCTGAAACGAATCGACACCAAAGTGGTCACGGTGCTCAGTGAAGTGATTGTGGATGGCGCTGATCCCGCTTTTCAGAATCCGACTAAGCCGGTCGGTCCGTTCTATGAAGCATTTCGCGCACATCAGTTGGAGAATGAAAAGGGCTGGGTAATGAAAGAAGATTCCGGTCGCGGCTGGCGACGTTTGGTCCCATCCCCGCTGCCCATCGAAATTCAACAAATGGATGTGATCGAAACGCTTGTTTCCCAAGGCTTCATCACCATCGCATGCGGAGGAGGAGGTGTCCCCGTGATTAGGGATAGCAACGGATACCTCATTGGCGTGGAAGCGGTCATAGACAAGGACCGCACGTCTGCACTCCTAGCTCACAACCTAAATGTGGAGACGTTTGTGGTACTGACAGGTGTCGAAAAAGTGGCACTCAACTTTGGTAAGCCTGATCAGGTGTGGCTGGACATACTCACGGTATCCGAAGCGAGGAAACATCTGGCAGAAGGTCAATTCCCGCCTGGAAGTATGGGTCCGAAAATAGATGCTGCGATTCAATATATCGATTCTGGCGGCCAATCAGTTTTGATCACGACACCTGAAGCGCTGTTAACGAAGGAATTCGATAAAGTCGGCACGAGGATCCTCCCCGATTGAAACAGCGATTGATTGAACTAAGATCCAGGACGTCCATGCTCATCGCGATAGCGGTAACCTCTACGTGATGAACCTTCTTCTCATTGGCTCCTTTGCGTTCTACGGTTTAGGCTCAGAGGCAATCTGCTATTCTTACGGGACGTAATTTTCCATACCGCTATCTGAGATCCATCCATGCGTTTATCGAATCCAGATTACCCTTCCAACAGTTGGAAGTCCTGCCTAGAGGAATTGCTTGCACCTTACCTGCCCGTCGCCCTGCTCACCGCCTGGTTCATGGATTGGCATCTCAGGTCGCATGGGATTTTCGTGTCCGTGCCCTGGTTCGGAACAAGTTTCTTCTCTTCCGTCGCTATGGTCATCGGGATGGGCCTTTTCATTGCCGGTTTGAAATCGATACGTGCCCCAAAGCGCCGACAAGTGAGTGTATTCAAATCAACGATAAAACCCTGGCTCACTCTTGGGACATTCACCCGTATCTGTGTGGCCGTGGCAGCATTTTGGATGACACTTGATGCCTATATCACACAAAAACAATGTCTGCAGTTGCTTCAACCGATGATCTTCGACGCGACAGTGGAACACATGGACTGGTTGATCCATTTTGGTCACTATCCCTCGCCAGGTTGGTTTGAAGCCTTTTCCACACCGCTCTGGATGCACATCGTAGATTTCACCTACAGCCTTTGGTATTTCTTGAAACTGCTTCTAATTTCGTTCTTTGTGTTTCTGCCTCGCAAGGTATTCGTACATTTTATGCTTGCCATGGATGCACTTTGGACGCTGGGCGGCTGGACCACCGAATGGTGGCCGACCCTTGGCCCATGCTTCTTTAGAACGGACGCGATGGCGCCCTATGGAACCATCGCCCACACCTTACAGACGCGACTTTGGACCGAATATGGGGGCATGGGCGCCAGTAGCGGTGACTTCATCAGTAAGTTCCAGGGCATTGCTGCTTTCCCCAGTCTTCACGTTGGAGTAGCTACGATCACCGTCTGTTTCTTGTGGCGAAGATTCCCAAGGTTTAAGCCGCTCCTGATTTTGTACTGGGCAGCTATTCAATACGGTTCTGTCTATTTGGGTTGGCACTACGCTATTGATGGTTATACCAGTGCCCTTATGGCGATTTTACTCTACTTTGTGTTTAAGTGGATCACCGACGCCATTTACCAGCCTTCGGCACCTCAGCCTGTTACCTGACTCTTCAATCTGCTATTCTGTCCTTGCGACGGGAGGACGATATGCATCACCGCATCATGATTGAGCCATTTCGCATCAAGAGCGTGGAGCCGATTCGTTTCACTGATGAAAAAGAACGCCGTCAGCTGCTGCGTCAGGCCCACTATAATCTGTTCTTTTTGCACGCGAACGACGTGATGATCGACCTACTCACAGATAGCGGTACAGGCGCCATGAGTGCAGCCCAGTGGGGTGCCGTCATGACCGGTGATGAATCCTATGCCGGTGCCGACAGCTACTGGGCGTTCAAAAAGGCAGTCCAAGACATCTGCGTCATGCCGGAAGTTATCCCCACCCATCAAGGCAGAGCCGCAGAACGCCTGATGTTCGGTAATGTATGCCGCAAGGGTCACATCGTGCCCAACAACACCCATTTCGATACCACACGCGCGAATCTGGAGGTGTTGGGCGTAAAGGCATTGGATTTGGTGATTCCTGAGGGACGAGACCCCAAAAGTCACCACCCTTTCAAAGGTGATATGGACATTGAGGCGCTCAAATCATGTGTGCGCGACCATGCTGCTGACATCCCCTTTGTGATGCTCACCATCACCAACAACAGCGGCGGTGGTCAGCCAGTGTCCATGGCCAATGTCAAAGCCGTCAAACAGGTGCTTGTGCCTTACAACATACCCCTTTACATCGACGCAGCCCGTTTCGCTGAAAATGCCTATTTTATTAAGATGCGCGAACCCGGCTACTCGGACCTGACGCCCTTGCAGATTGCCAGAGCGTTCTTTGCCCACTGCGATGGTGTCCTCATGAGCGCCAAGAAGGATGGCATGGCCAACATCGGTGGATTCTTAGCGCTCAAAGACACGGCCTTGGCAAACCGAATCCGCAACACCCTCATCCTTACCGAAGGCTTTCCCACCTACGGTGGCCTGGCAGGTCGCGATCTCGCAGCCATTGCTTTGGGACTCTATGAGGCCTTGGATGAAGACTACCTGCGTTATCGTGTGCGCACCAGCGCCTACATGGCTGAACAACTCAAAGCAGCAGATGTACCGATCATGGAACCGCCCGGCGGCCACGCCATTTATATTGATGCACGCGCCTTGCTCGACCATGTCGCACCGTTACGGCTCCCCGGCCAGAGCCTCGCTTGCGCCCTCTATTTGTATGGCGGCATCCGAGCCTGCGAGATTGGCACCGTCATGTTCGGCTCCAAAGACGAACACGGTAATCCGCTACCTGCGCCCAATGATCTGGTCCGACTGGCTTTTCCGCGACGTGTGTACACGCAGAGCCATTTCGACTACGTGGTGGAAGTAGTGTCCTGGATCGCCAAACGGGCCGCCGAACTCCCAGGCATGAAAATCACCCACGAACCTCCGTTCCTCAGGCATTTCACCAGTCACTTCGAACCGGAGCACGACTATCCCGAAGGTGACTAGGCCAAAGGCATCGAGATCCGATCGCAGCCGTTCAAAAAACGCGCAGTTCTCTGCCGACGTGACTGATTCATCTCTCACATGCTTCATTCGGAACTTAGGGGCGACTTCAGTCCGATCGTCCCCCCATCAATTTCTTCAAAGATTCAAGGCGCACCAACTGAACGCTGTCAGGCGATTCGTGTGCTCTGAGCAGAGGTTCGCTACGCTCGATCCATATTCGTGCTTGAGCTGTCTCACCCTGTTGATTCAGAACTTCCGCCTTCTTCAGTGCAAGTCGACCCCAACTCAAAACCTGCGGTGCATCCAACTTTTGCGCGATTTCTAGCGCTTGATCGATATAAGGCATGGCATTGTCATACTCACCTTTGTCGATATAAACCGAAGCTAAGAGCGAGCAGGACTGACCAAAGTAGGTTTCTTGTAAAGGATCCCGAGCATGAACCTCAACGCTGCGTTTGCCGAACTCAATCGCCTGTTCAAACAAGCCGCGAGACCGATAGTGATAGCACAGGTTGTTATAAAGAACGCCACGCTCGGCGCTGCTATCGCTAAGGATCCGCTCAGAAATGGCCGCAGCCTCCAAGTACAGTTTTTCGGCTTCTTCATATCGCTCCAATGAATCGTAGGAAAACGCCAAGTTGGTGATCGACACCAAGGTAAGTGGGTGATCCGACCCCAAATGTTCTCGGCGAATCTCTAGAACCTCTTCTCCCAAGGCCAGGGCTTGATCCATATCTCCATTGAGTTCCGCTATCCAAGCATATTGGTTGAGGAAGGCTTGCATGAGTGGGTGGCTTCTGTCCAATACGGCGCCAGCCTTTTTGACCGCCTCATTCATCAGCGTCAACGACTCCTCCAACTGTTCGAGATGGATTAGGGTCAAAGCCAAGGTGACCTCCGCGTTCGCTGTTCTAAGCGCGCCATCACCATATAGTTGCCGACACAAGTCTACCGACTCACGCACATACCTGACCGCCTCGTGGGGATTCTGCATTTCATTGAGCAACTGACCCATGGAATTGACGTAACTTTGCCGTAATCGCAACGACTCAACATCAGAACCCGCAGCCAACGGGGCCACCTTGGCCAAGTCCTCACGGCAATTCTCGTAGTTGCGCCTTTCCAAGTAGTACCCGCTTCGCCCCAAGTAAGCTTCAGCTAAATAAAGCCGATTGTCGTATTGTTCCATCGTGGTGATTGCCTCCTCGAAGAGACGTTCACCCTGCTCGTAGTCTCCCCGACTAATCACTACCGGAGCCAAATTGGCTTGAATACGGGCACGCTCCAAAGCAGCCAATTGATCGCTTGCCATCGCGTCGCGTAAAAGTGTCTCCGCAGTATCCATATCGCCAAATTCACGGTACAGATGGCCCAACAGGGACATGACCGCAGACCGAAGTTGTGGGTCGTCAACGAACTCCGTCCTCACGCGCTGGGCACTTTGAGCCAACAGCAACCGCGCGCTCTGATCAGCCACCGAATAGACACTGGGATCTACAGAACTAAAACTCTCAAACAGAAATTGAGTGACAGCCTGAGCACGATCGCGTTCAGCCCGGACTTCCTCATTCTTCTTAGCGGTCACCCATGCGAAACGAACAGATTGAACGGCAACCCAGACCAGTGCCAAAAAGGCCACCGAAGCAAAGGTAACAGCGGCTTTGTGGCGAACGATGAATTTGGTCGCTACATACCAGATTGAGTCTCCCCTAGCCTGTACGGGTTTGTGAGCGAGAAAAGCGCTAATATCATCGGCAAATGCGGCAACCGTCTTGTATCTGCGTTCAGGCTCTTTGCGAAGGGCATAAAGCACAATGGCGTCCAGATCGCCCTTCAGTGCATTGCACCACTGGTCGAGGTCGCGCACGCCAGAGACACTCAAGCTCGAAGAATGGCCCTGAGTTGAATCCTTCACTTTCTGGCTGGGCTTGGATAGGGAATCTTCGAGGATCATCCGGTAGAGTGCGATGACCGAATCACTATCAACTACCTGAGCCTGCTCGCCACTGAGTAGTTCATATAGAATCAAGCCCAAGCCGTACACATCAGTCGCTGTGCTCACGGGCTGACCTTTCAACTGTTCCGGAGCCGCATATCGCGGTGTCAACGGACCCAACGTGCGTTCAGTAAGCGAATGAGTGAGCTGTTGACCCAATAGGGAATCACCGACAACTTTAGCGATGCCGAAATCCAGCAGCTTGACCCTACCCTGATCGTCTACCAGGATGTTGCCGGGCTTTAGATCCCGATGGATCAACAGACAACTGTGAGCATAGGCCACTGCCGAACACAGCTCCTGAAACAGTTCTAGCCTCTTGCGAAGCGTGAGTCTTTCCCGTTGGCAATACTCGGTGATGGCAACGCCATTGACATATTCCATGACCAGGTAGGGATTGCCCTCATGCACGCCTCCGTCAATCAACGAAGCTATGTTGGGGTGTTGGAGTGACGCTAAAATCTGGCGCTCCAACTTGAATCGCGCCTCAAATTCAGGAGAGGTGCGCCCACTGAGTATCATTTTCAACGCCACGCGCTGCGTCACGCCTTCAAGTATGCGTCGCGCTTCGTAGACTCTGCCCATGCCACCTTCACCGATGACCCGGACAATCTCAAACGCACCTACTTGTGTGAGCGGTTCAAGGGACGTCAACTGACCCACAGCCAAAGGCAGCGTGGGGTTGTCGATGACATCTGCAAGAGCGAGCACTTCATCACGCAACGTCTCTTCACCCTGGCACATGGCGTTGATGTGATCCATCCGCGCCCCCGGCTCCAACCCGCTCAACTCGTAAAGAATGTCCTTGATGCGCTGGTATCTAACCGGATCCACCACTACCCTCTTACCCATGGCCCGCTCCTTAGAGCAAGCCAGAAAAAGCACAAAATGCAACAAACGATATCACAGCTTTTCACAATTCTTTTTTTGCAGTTGTCGCCTGTTGCGATTAGACTAGATCGATTCAATCAACCGCTACGGGCCAGTTTTTTGGGCCCAAGCACTCTCCATTGGGTCTCAATTCAAAGAGACCATAAAAACCTTTAACGCTTAAGGAGCCACCTGCATGGAACGCAATGAACCCAAATTCCTAGGACACCCCGTCGGACTATATGTGTGTGCCGGCACTGAACTGTGGGAGCGATTCAGTTTCTACGGCATGAAGTTTCTGCTTGTTTTATATCTGGTGAAGTACCACTTGTTCACCGATAATGCCGGCCTCGAAGTCTTAGGCAACTACGCAGGTTTGGTGTATGCAATGCCAGTCATCGGCGGCTTGCTGGCAGACCGATATCTCGGTATGCGAAAAGCTGTCGTCTTTGGAGGCATCCTCTTATGCCTCGGACACTTGGGTATGGCGTTTGAAGGTCATGCGGCAGCCGAGCAAGCTGGCGTCATTGTTCGCGACGATACAGCTATTCAGGTTTTTTATTTTTCGCTTGCATTGATCATCACGGGAGTTGGGTTCTTAAAGCCAAATATCTCAACAATTGTTGGCAGACTTTATGAGGAAGAAGACCCCAGACGCGATTCGGGATTTACGATTTTCTACATGGGGATCAACATTGGGTCATTTGCCGCAACCATCATCTGTGGATACTTGGGCGAGAAATACGGATGGAAATACGGCTTCGGTATGGCGGGAATCGGTATGGTCGCGGGCTTGTTCCTCTTCCTTTGGGGCCAGAAATACCTTTATGGACATGCTGATCCATCCAACCCTAAAGTTCTCAAAGAGAAAGCCTTGGGACCCATCAATAAAGAATGGGCGATTTATCTCGGAAGCATAGCCTCGCTCGTACTCGTGTGGCAACTTGTTCAGTCACATACCTGGGTGAAATGGGCGCTGATTGGTACATCCATTTTATTCTTGGTTTGGTTAACCTACTTTCTGGTCAAAGAATGCGATCGCGTCCAAGCGCAACGCATGATCGTATTAACCGTGCTCACGGCTTCAACCGTTGTGTTTTGGGCACTCTTTGAACAGTCATCTGCGTCGATGACCTTATTTGCTGATCGTGTCATCGATCGTGTAACAGTTTTCGGCGAAGTGACGGCGTCTCAACTTGGCTCTTTGAACGCGATGTTTATCTTCATGCTCGCACCGTTTTTTGCGTTCCTGTGGATTTACCTGGCCAAAAAGAAATGGGAGCCTAGCACTCCTGTCAAATTCGGGTTGGGAATCGTCCAAGTGGGCATAGGTTTTGGGGCATTAGTTATTGGTGCCAAAATGACGGGAACCGATGGAGCTAAAGTCGGTATGATCTTCATCGTTTTTGCATATCTGTTTCACACGACAGGCGAGCTATGTTTGTCGCCTGTGGGCTTGTCGGCCGTCACCAAACTGTCCGTGGACAAGGTGGTCGGTATCATGATGGGCGCATGGTTCCTGGCCACGGCTGCCTCCGAAAAGGTGGCCGCAGAATTGTCAAAAATCGCTTCCATCGACACCTCCGGTGGAGAGATTGCCGACATCGGGGCCGCAGTTGTGACCTACTCCGACTACTTCTACAGGTTGTTCTGGGTCGGGGTCATCGTGGGTATTGCACTGCTGGCCATCTCTCCCCTACTTCGCAAAGGGATGCACGGCGTCCACTAACTCTCGCAACCTAACCAACAACATAAGGGGACCAGCTATCTGGTCCCTTTTTTTTGTTTATTCGCCGTAGGGTACCCAGATGTTTTTCACTTCGCAGGCTTTGCGCAAGAACAGGGCAGCTGGCTGCGGAGCCATCCAGTCCAATTCATGGCCAGCCTCGGACCAAATCCGTTTCATGGTTTCAGCCGACGCCTTTTCAATAGCCGCTGTCAACGCGGAATCGCCAAAATGCCAGATCCCATCCACGTCGTCGTGGTTGGCTAGAACTGGGGCCAATTCGGCATGTTCACCGGTAATGATGTTCACCACGCCACCTGGCATGTCTGAGGTATCCAAAACTTGATAAAAATCGGTGGCGCACAACGGATGCTGTTGCGACGGCAACACAACCACGCGATTGCCCATGGCAATTGCTGGAAAAACCGTCGAAACGAATGACAACAAGGGTTGTGCATTGGGAAGCACCAGACCCAAGACACCTATGGGTTCATTCATCGCCAAAGTCACATTGCGGAATGGCGTGTGATGCACGCGCCCATCATATTTATCAGCATGGGCCGCATAGGTAAATATTCGCGCCACGGCTGCTTCCACCTGCTTTTCAGCCTGTTCCTCACTCACGCCGCACATCATGACCAAGGCATGTGCAAACTCCGCATGGCGCGCTTCCAAGTTCTCTGCCACGTAATAAAGCACCTGAGCGCGATGGTGAGCGGTCAGCTTGGACCAGGAGTTGGCGGCATGCGCCTTCTCCACGGCATTGCGAACATCCTTGCGGTTCCCTTTACCCACTTCACCCAAGGGATCACCCCAGGCATCGTTAATCGTCAAACTGTACCCACCATCGGGACGAGCCTGCTTCCCGCCTATATATAACTTGGCCGTCCGATCGATGCCTTGTACGCGTACATGTTTCGGTTTTGCGATTTTCTTAAGAACCTTGGATTGGGTCAACGGCTTTGCTTTCACATACTCCCACAAGCCCTCCATGCCACCTTCGCGACCGAAACCAGATTCACGATAGCCACCGAACCCAGATGCAGCGTCGAATGCATTGGTACAGTTGATCCAAACGGTTCCGGCTTTCACTTTGGGCGCTATGTCCAGCGCTAAATTGATGTTCTCGGTCCAAACACTGGCAGCGAGTCCATAACGCGTGTTATTTGCCAGGGCTACCGCTTCGGCAGGTGTGCGGAAAGTCATGCTCACTAAGACAGGACCGAATATTTCTTCTTGTGCCAAGGTGGCCGATGGCGCCACATCGGTAAACAGACTGGGTGGGAAGAAGCAGCCTTCTTTTGGGCAAGGAGCCGAAGACTGCCACAATTGACCACCCTCCTGGACACCCAGATCCACCAACTCGCGAATACGGGTCAGCTGAACCGGATCCACCACGGCACCCATATCTATCGCTTTGTCCAGCGGATCGCCGAGTCTCAGATTCTCCATACGCGCTTTCAGTCTCTCGATTAAGGCGTCGGCGACGCCTTCTTGAACCAAAAGCCGAGAGCCTGCACAACACACCTGTCCTTGGTTAAACCAAATGGCATCCACCACGCCTTCCACCACGCTGTCCAGATCGGCATCGTCAAACACAATAAACGGTGACTTGCCGCCTAACTCCAGCGATAGTTTCTTGCCGGATCCAGCTGTCGCACGGCGGATGATGCGCCCCACTTCCGTCGATCCGGTGAATGCGATTTTGTTGACATCGGGGTGAGAAACCAAAGCTGCGCCCGTCTCGCCTGCGCCGGTGATGATGTTTACCACCCCATGGGGTAGTTTGATGGCTTGGCACATTTCGGCAAACGCAAGTGCGGTGAGTGACGTAAATTCAGCGGGCTTCAATACGACCGTGTTGCCCATGGCAAGCGCTGGCGCAATTTTCCACGCCAGCATCAGCAGTGGGAAATTCCACGGAATGATTTGTCCCACGACACCCAGAGACTCATAACCAGGTAGTGTTTCATCCATGATCTGCGCCCAACCAGCATGGTGGTAAAAGTGACGGGCTACCAGAGGAATATCAATATCGCGCGTCTCTCGTATGGGTTTCCCGTTGTCCAACGACTCAAGGACCGCATAGAAACGAGATTGTTTTTGGATGTGGCGCGCCATGGCATACAGGTACCGTGCCCTTCCATGGCATCCAATGGACTGCCATTTGGGTAATGCCATACGTGCAGCCTTAACGGCCGCATTCACATCGTCAGCACTGGCCTCAGCCAGTTGCGCCAAACACTCATCCTTCGCCGGATTACGCGTTTCGAAGTACCGCCCACTTTGTGGCGGCACCCAGGTTCCTCCCACAAAAAGGTCAAATTTGGCTTTGTGATCAGCCAACCACTGATCTACTTCCGCACGGCTCTCAGGTGCCGGCCCATATTCTAAGGTTTCGAGAATGCTTTTGATTTCCATATTCGTCCTGCGTCACGCCATCGGGTGGCGGTGGTAAGCCGAGTAGCGGCCTGTGAGATTGTGTTCCAGTTGTCGTTCAATGTCGGCTAGCAGACTGGAGGCGCCAAAACGGAACAAATGAGGCAAACACCACTCATTTCCCAACTCCTCTTTCATCATCGACAGCCAAACCAGTGCTTCTTTGGCGGCACGAATACCACCAGCTGGCTTGAACCCGACCTTGTATCCGGTTTGATGGAGGTACTCGCGAATAGCGCGTACCATCACGAGTCCTACCGGTAAGATCGCATTTTCCGATTCCTTGCCGGTACTCGTCTTGATGAAGTCCGAACCCGCCATCATGCAAACTAGGCTGGCTTTGGCAATGTTCCGGAGTGTCGCTAATTCGCCGGTTGCGAGGATCGATTTCATGTGCGCTTCACCACAGGCTTCACGATAGGCCTTCACTTCTTCGTAAAGGCCTTCCCAGTCACCCGTCAACACCAGATTGCGACTGATGACGATATCGATCTCTGTGGCCCCTAATGCTACTGCATCGCGAATCTGCTGCGTCTTGTGCTCCAAGGGTATATGCGCAGCAGGGAATCCAGTAGACACTGCAGCCACTTGAATGGGCGTGCCCTTCACCGCCTTACAGGCCACGGGAATGAAATTATGATACACACACACCGCAGCGGTATGAATGGGCGTATCACCCAAACCCAAATCTGTAAGGAGGTCCGGTCGTACGGGTGATTTTGCTTTAGCGCACAAACGCATCACGTTGCCTGGCGTATCGTCTCCTGAGAGCGTGGTCAAATCCATGCACTGGATCGCTCGGATTAGCCATGCGGCCTGCCACTGTTTCTTGACGGTTCGACGCGTGCCAAGGGCACTTGCACGACGCTCTACGGCACTGCGATTAATGCGCACGTCGCGCACCCACTGCAAATCCAACGGCATACCGGGATTACGTTCAATAGTTGGATGAGCCGGGGATTGATCCACCAGCTTCATCGCTTTAAAATCTGCCATAACTTGATGTCCTAGTCGGCGCTTCTGGCGCAAAGGTAAAACGTGATTTTACCATTTATGAACCGATTTGCCCCGGCCATTTCCATGCATCTCGTGTCGCGCCAAGCCCAATGCCTGGTTATGTATCGGGCGCAGACATGAATTCCAGTATGGGGCAGTCGGGATGCTGGTCGCCATGACACGACTTGGTCAATCTCGCGAGCTCACGATACAACTGCTCCATTTCATCGATCCTCGCTCGGATCACCGCAAGGTGTTTTTCGGCAATATCTTTGACCTCGTGACTTTCACGGTGAGGGTTTTCATAAAGATCAAGTAATTCCCGACACGTATCAATGGAAAAACCGAAGAGACGTGCATGACGAACAAAAGTCAACTTACGCAGCTCCTTCTCGCCATACATCCGATAGCCCTTCTCCGTTGTGGTACAGGCATTTACCAAATTGATATCGTCGTAATATCGAACAGTTTTCAGCGGTAACCCCGCCAAAAACGCCGCTTTACCTATAGGGAACACACATCCTCCAAAACCCTTCAACGGAAGATCTAAGAAAAGAACGCCCAACCATTTGACTCTCCAGCAAGTGGAGACATTATGTTGATGGTAACACGAGTTTCGGAGGAAACCCATGAGCCAATGTCACGCACATCACCATCACCACGACAGTCATCCACAGCAAGTTGTTAGCGGTGTAGGCGCCACCACAGAATACACCTGCCCCATGCATCCCGAGGTCAGACAGATGGGCCCAGGAAGTTGCCCCAAATGCGGTATGGCGCTTGAACCCGTCATTCCTACTGAGGAAACCCATGGGGATCCTGAACTTATAGATTTCACCAGGCGTTTTTGGATCGGACTTCTGTTGACGGTACCCATCTTTGTGACAGAAATGAGTGCACACTTGTTCCACATTCATCTGGTCACGCCACAGCAGTCGCAATGGCTGCAGCTGATTTTGGCAACGCCCGTGGTGCTCTATTCGGGCTGGCCGTTCTTCGAGCGAGGGTGGAAGTCTATCAAAGCCCGCTCACTGAACATGTTCACCCTTATCGCCATGGGAACCGGTGTGGCCTACCTAACCAGCTTGGCGTTTGTTATTTGGCCTCAAATCTTGCCAGAATCATTCCTCGTCAACGGAATGGTGCCCATTTATTTTGAAGCAGCTTCCGTGATCATTGTGCTTGTCCTTGTCGGACAAATCATGGAACTGAAAGCCAGGCAAAAGACAAGTGGCGCCATTCGCGAACTGCTGGCCTTATCGCCCAAAACAGCCCGGCGGGTCACGGCTCATGGTCACGAAGAGGAAATTTCGATCGATGCGATCTTGGTCAACGACCTAGTGCGCGTTTTACCTGGCGAAAAGGTGTCCGTTGACGGGACCGTCGTAGAAGGTCACAGTTTCGTGAATGAAGCCCTTGTGACTGGCGAATCCATGCCCGTTGAGAAATCGCCCGGCGATCACACAGTCAGCGGGTCCATGAATGGCAAGGGAACGTTAATGGTCCGCGCCAAAAAGGTGGGCAGAGACACGTTGCTGGCCCAAATCGTTGAGATGGTCAGTCAAGCGCAACGTAGCCAAGCGCCCATTCAACGATTGGCAGATCGGGTCTCAGCATGGTTCGTACCTACCGTCATGCTCACCGCCATGCTTGCCTTCCTTGGCTGGTGGTTTTTCGCACCCACTGAAGGGTTCAGTCACGGGATATTGTCTGCGATCTCGGTATTGATCATCGCCTGTCCGTGTGCCTTGGGTCTTGCGACGCCCATGTCAATTATGGTTGCAGTAGGTCGGGGCGCTCAACTGGGTGTTCTGATCAAGAACGCAACAGCGTTGGAGCGGCTTGAGAAAATCGACACCCTTGTCGTCGATAAGACCGGAACGATCACCGAAGGTAAGCCCAAACTGACAGACCTGGTGGTTCTACCCCACCGTCAACAGCCAGACATGCTCCGACTCGCCGCATCGCTTGAATTGGGCAGTGAACATCCACTGGGCCAGGCCATCGTTCAGGCCGCGCGCGAAGCTCAATTGGAAATCAGCAATGCCACCGACTTCCAGGCGGAAACCGGTATGGGCGTTTCCGGCCACATAAATCATCAACATGTCTTGTTGGGCAATGAACGACTGATGGCGCAGAACGGAATTGACACATCCCCACTCGCCAAGGAAGCTGAACAAAGCAGACTCTCCGGTGGAACCGCCATGTTCCTCGCCGTAGATGGCGACCTGTCGGCCCTAGTATCGGTGAAGGACCCCATCAAAAATAGTAGCCAATCTGCAATCCAGGCCCTGCGCCAAGCGAACATCCGCATCGTCATGTTGAGCGGAGACAACCAAACTACGGCGCAAGCCGTAGCCCGTCAATTGGGAATCGATGAGGTTCACGCCGATGTATTGCCCCGGGACAAGAAGCACATCATTGAAACGATCAAAGCCAAGGGAGCGGTCGTAGCAATGGCGGGTGATGGGGTTAACGACGCGCCAGCCCTGGCCACCGCAGACGTAGGCGTTGCCATGGGGACGGGCACCGATGTCGCCATGGAAAGTGCCGGCATCACACTCTTGAACGGCGACTTGCAACACTTGGTAACAGCCCTCAATCTCTCAAAAGAAACCATGAAGAACATACGCCAGAACCTTGTTTTGGCGTTCCTCTACAATGCTGCCGGAGTGCCCATAGCAGCGGGCGCATTGTTTGCCTTCACCGGTATGCTGTTGTCTCCGATGATTGCGGCACTTGCCATGTCATTATCGTCCGTAAGCGTCGTAGGCAACGCATTGAGGTTGAGGATGCAAAAACTTACATGACTGCTGGTTGAAACGTCACGTACTCGGGGCCGGTCACCACCGGCCCTCTTTCGTTAGCAGGTGAACTTTCTAGTCAGACCAGAACTCCAGTGTTCCTTTCTGGATCCCCTTCACCTGACCATCGAGCTCCTGACACACGCGATGCTAGTCAGACGAATCGGCGATCCATACATCGTCGCCCATCTCCTTATGAGGCAGAACCAACGACTGCAACAGGTCTACTAGGTGTCCATCCAAATGATTTCCTCGGGTTTCATGCATATAGGCCAGGGCTTGATCATCTGCCATACCTGAATGATACGGCCTGTCCTCCGTCAAGGCCGAATACACATCTGCCACAGAAACTATTTGTGCCTCGAAGGGTATCTCGTTCCCTTTCAGCCCTCTTGGATAACCACTACCGTCCAGTTGCTCGTGGTGCGAAAGTACAACCTCAGCCAAGTCCTCGGCCCCTTCAATGTGTCTAATCATCTCGTATGCCACCACGGGATGACGGTGGATGTGAGATCGCTCCTTCTCGTTTAGGTCGCCATTCTTGAGCAAAATATCATCGCGGACACCGATCTTACCTATATCGTGCAACAGACCACCAAGCCGTGCCAATTCAATACGGTCCGCGCTCAAGCCAGCCTTCTTTGCCAAGGCTTCTGCTAATTGTGCGACCTGCTCACAATGTCGTTCGGTTTGATCATCTCGCCACCTTAATGCCGAAGAAAAATTCTCAACCGCACTAAGAAGGAGATCTCGGCGTCTGCTTCTTTCCACCCGATGCCGCGCTTCACGCTGAGATTCGACTTGTTGCGCCAGCAAGGCGGAAACAAGACCAATCACCACATACGTCAACAAGGTCACTATTTGGTTCATGTTTTCAGCAACTTGTCCTTGCCACTGAATCGCCACATGGGTGCCGTAGAAGATACAAATCGGAATGACCGTAAAGAAGAAACCCCGCATTCCAAACCAAATAGCTGCAGCGATCAACGGCACCATGTAGGCCATGCGCAGGAAAAGGTGGAAGGCGTGTTGAACATGTGCGCCCACCCCAGTGGTGTAGTGAAAAAGGGTAATCAGAATGATGGAACCAGCAAGGATTCCAACTCGAAACTTGGTATCGCGATCATTTGAGGTGTGGTGGTGATCTCTTCTCATTTCCCACCTCCGAAAGGGGCCGGTTCGATCCGGCCCCAAATTGAGATTAATGCTTGTGAGGCTGTGCCGTCCCGCACCGAAGCATGGCGCTGCCGAAATAGGGGTTCGCTACCTGGCCCTTCTGTAACCAACTGGCACCCTTTCCGTCAAAGGCCATACCGCAGTGAAAGGTGGTCCATCCGTGGATATGTGCCGCGTCAGCCAGCGAGATCGCAACGGTGGCAATCGATTCGAATTCCTTGCGAACGCCCTCTAGATCAGCAGCGGCCCGCCCGTTCTTAATGGCCGTCTTCAATTGTTCGACCCCATCGCTCCATGCCTTTTGGGCAGGAGCAGAAAGATGGTCGGCATGCATGCCAAGCGTTTCCTTTTCAAGCTTCTCCAAGGCGCTTTTCGCTTCCTCCAAATTGTCACCGGCGAGTGCTGCGTGACAATCACTATAAGCATCCAAGAAATTCGGTAGCGTATCGCCTGCCATGAGCATCGTGCCCACAAGTAAAACAACTAGTACTTTCATCATTCATCCTTTCATGTTGAGGTGTCTTGCACCCACGTTCTTTTTAAGTCGGCAACCAGGCTGTAGAGCATGGGCACCACCAATATCGTCAATATCTCAATAGCCATTCCGCCGAAGATGGGAATGGCCATGGGTTTCATAATGTCGGATCCACGCCCTGTGGAAGTGAGGATGGGGACCAGGGCAATCAACGTGGTCGCGGTAGTCATCAAGGCGGGACGAACCCGTCTAAGGCCGGCAAAGTGGGTCGCTTCTCGGATCGCGTCCCGAGTCGCCGGTTGCTTCTCCTTGAAGCTGTCCTCCAGATAAGTGGCGATCAACACGCCATCATCAGAGGCAATGCCGAAAAGCGCCAGAAATCCCACCCACACAGCCACGCTCAAATTCACAGGTCCCACGCCAAACAATTTGCCAACGTGCACGCCAAACAAGCTGAAATCCAGGAACCAAGGTTGGCCATAGAGCCAAAGCAATATGAAGCCGCCGGACCAAGCCACCGCTATGGATGAAAAGATCAATGCAGTGGTCGTCACCTTGCGGAACTGAAGGTAGAGCAGGATAAAGATAAAAAACAGAGAGACCGGCACGATGATCATGAGTCGCTGAGCCGCGCGTTGCTGATTTTGATAGCTACCCGCGTAGACCAACTCAACGTTTGGCGGACGTTTCAATTGTCCTGAACGTTCTTGCCCCTTGATGAATGTTTGCACTTCTTCGACTACATCTACTTCTGCTTTACCTGGCTGCTTATCGAAGATCACGTAGCTGGTGAGAAACGTGTCTTCTGATTTGATGACTTGCGGACCTGTTTGATATTTCAGATCACTGATTTGTGAGAGCGGGATCTGTGCCCCGCTTGGTGTGGGGACAAGCACCTGGCTCAGTTTCTCAAGGTCATCGCGCAATTCACGTTGGTAACGGATACGAACCGGATAGCGTTCTCTACCCTCAACGGTGGTGGTGAGCCTGCGGCCACCAATGGCCATTTCAATCACCATCTGTACCTGCTCCAAGCGCACTCCATAACGGGCCATTGCTCGCCGATCCAAGTGAAACTCCAGGTAAGGCTTGCCAATAATCCGATCAGCGATCACGGAGTTGGGGTTCACAGACGGCACCTGTTTCAGGGCCTTCTCCAACTGGATGCCATATGCCTCAATGGTTTCTAAATCAGGGCCCTTGACCTTGATACCCATAGGCGCACGCATACCGCTTTGCAACATGACCAGTCGCGCCGCGATGGGTTGGAGCCGAGGCGCTGATGTCGCGCCGGGCATCTTCCCCGCTCGAACGATCTCGTCCCAAATGTCGTCGGGCGATTTAATACCGGTCCAGGCCGCTCTTCCTTCGTTGAGTTCAGGCTCCAAAGGTAATCGCCACTGGCGGAAAGGCATACCCCTTTCATCGGGTATCAAACCGCCTGAGTCGTCGCGCTCGAAATGGCCCTTTACCTGGTAGGGTTCTCCATCGGGCGCAGCAAGCGGTTTACCGTCGCGGTCGCGCATCAAATCACGTTCATTAGGATTGAATCTGTAATTAAGTCGGCGACCCGATGCATCGACCACATACTCGGGGAGGTAGTTGATCACAGTTTCAATCATGGAAATCGGAGCTGGATCCAACGGTGAATTCACCCGCCCCAACTTACCGACGCTACTTGTGATTTCGGGGATGTGTTCGAACGCCATGTCCTGTTTGCTCAGCACATCTGACGCCTCATTAATGGCCGCATGCACGGAAGTCGTTGGCATGTACAGAAAGGAACCTTCATCCAAAGGAGGCATAAACTCTCGACCCAACCCGGGGAAGGCATGCGCCAACGCTGCCACGGGTCGCGACACCCGCACAGATTGAGGAATCCAATCGAATAGCCGATCGAAACCGCGCCAGATCAGCATTCCGAACAACAACAAAACCCCAGGCACTAAGAGACTCTTTAGGCGGTTTCTCAAGGCCCAGTCCAGCAGGCGGGGATACAACCACAAGAAGACCTGGAAAAACAGCAACAACCCGCCCACCGTAATGGCCACAAATCCGAAATTGAGCAAGAAACCCATTTGGGGACCAAACGGGTACCATTCTGTCGTAAGCAGACCCCCAACCACGATAATCGCGAGGAGATTGAACACAAATGGTAGTCGACGTTGCCATAACTCTGGCAGCCTTACGCGCCAAGTCTGGTAAGCCCAAAAGCACAAAAAGGCGAAACCGAACCACCATGCGACCCACCACATGCCCGCCAAACCCAACACCAGGGAAGCGGCCTGTTTTCCACGCACTACCCAAGTCTCACTGCGGGACTTTCCGAGTAACCAGTGTGCGAACGTGGGAATAAGTGTCAAGGCCACCACAAAGGCCGCCATCAAGGCAAAGGTCTTCGTGAATGCCAAAGGACGAAACAGCTTGCCCTCGCTCGCTTGCAACGCAAACACGGGCAAGAAGCTGACCACAGTCGTCGCGAGAGCTGTGAAAATGGCACCGGCCACTTCGCTCGCACCACTGTATATCGAGTGCAGGGTGGGTGTACCCGGCTCAGCTTCGTCCAAGCGTTTGAGGATGTTTTCCACCAAAACAATCCCCATATCGACCAGGGTGCCGATGGCGATCGCAATCCCCGACAACGACACGATGTTAGAGTCCACTTGAAATAATTTCATAGTGATAAAGGTCATCAATACAGCTAACGGCAAAAGGCCTGACACCAAGAACGCGCTGCGCAAGTGCATCAGCATCGCCAAGATAACGATCACGGTGATGAGTATCTCGTGGCTCAATGCCGTGTTGAGCGTTCCGAGCGTTTCCTGAATGAGTCCCGAACGATCGTAAAACGGCACGATGGTGACGTGACTCTTGGTCCCGTCATCCAGTGTTTTCATAGGCAGACCGGGACTAATCTTGGTGATCTTTTCCTTGAGGTCACGAATCACTGCCAGTGGATTCTCGCCAAAGCGCACCACGACCACACCGCCTACGGCTTCAACACCACCTTTATCCAACAAACCCCGTCGTTGCGCGGGTCCTAGCGAAACAACCGCCACATCCCTGACGTAGATGGGCACGTTATTGGTCGTCTTGACGACGGTTTCCCGGATATCGTCCAAGCTCTTGATGAAACCCAGCCCGCGAATGAAATACTCAACCCGGTTAATTTCCAAGTTACGGGCACCCACGTCCAGGTTCGACATGCGAACCGCTTGAAACACCTGGTCCAAGGTCACATAGTGTGCCCGCATCGCATCAGGGTTGACGTCGATTTGATATTCCTGGACGTGCCCGCCCACAGAAGCCACTTCGGCGACGCCAGGCGAGGAGAGCAAGGCATAACGCACGTACCAATCCTGGATGGTTCGCAGTTCTTGAAGGTCCCATCCCCCCGTTACACGGCCTTGCTCGTCCCGACCTTCCAGGGTGTACCAAAAGACTTGACCGATTGCCGTGGCATCGGGTCCCAAGGTAGGTTGTACGCCTTCCGGTAAGGTGCCCGCTGGTAGACTATTGAGCTTCTCCAAGATGCGAGACCGAGTCCAATAGAACTCAGCCTCCTCCTTGAAAATGATGTAAATCGTAGAAAACCCAAACATGGAAAAGCTACGTACCGTCTGAACACTTGGCAGACCCAAAAGGGCCGTGGTCAAGGGATAGGTGATCTGGTCTTCTACGTCTTGCGGCGACCTTCCCATCCATTCCGTAAATACAATCTGTTGGTTTTCACCGATGTCTGGAATGGCATCCACAGGAACTGGTTTGCGTTCGATGCTGCCCGTGTCCCAGTCAAAAGGTGCCACAAAGATCCCTGCACCCACGACAAAAAGCGTGAGCAGCACAACGACCAGCTTGTTGGTTAAGCAAAACCAGATAACGTGGTCTAAAAGACTCTTTCTCAGGGGACTTTGTGGGTCACTCATGGGCGTGGCCCTCATGTGAATCGCCCAATTGACGCGTCATAGAGCCGCAGCTATACATCGCCGAACCGTAATAGGGGTTGGCGGTCTCCGACGTATTCTGCAACCAGTTGGCACCGCGACCAAGAGCCATCGGACAATGAAACTCCATGATTTCCAGTCCTTCGGGCACGCCAAATGATTCAAGCATGGTGGTCAACGATGTCGTTACCTGATCAAATTGAACGCGGGCTGCGTCGAGATCCATCACCGCATTCGCGCTATTCAGTGCGGCGGTCATTGGCTCCGATTGTTGATGCCACAATTTCATGGCTGCTGGGCCTAATAACCCATGATCGACTTGCAAAAGATGCTCGCCAAGACGTTTCCATATTTGCTGGCTGCCATTGAGATCATCCTCGCTTAGGGCACGGTGAAGTTCGAGATAGTCGCCAATCAACGGTGAGAGACTGGCCACAAATTCGGCCGGTACCGACACATCTTGAGCGGTTTCTGATGCTTGCGAAGATGGGTGATACATCATGCTGTATTTGGCTTGGATCTGTAACTCGCTATCGATTTTGAAAGCGCCTTTGGATACAACCCTTTCACCCTCGGTCAAACCCGAAACGACAGCGTAATACCCTTCTACTCGAGGGCCCAACACAATCTCACGCCCTTCATAAATTCCGGGAACACTTTCCACATAGACAATGGCGCGTTTTCCCGTAATCAAGGGTGCCGAATCCGGAATCAGCAGGGGTGCTTGATCATCACTGGAAGTGTCAAAACCAAGAGATTCTGCCGGGACCAGATCCATGCCACAGACATCGCATTTTCCGGGTTTGTCTTTGACCACTTCGGGATGCATTCGCGATATCCATTTGCCTTTGAGACTGGGGTCCATGACCTTACCGATTGGGCTGAGCAAGGCGAAGACACTTGCCCGCACAAACATGTCCGGTTTCAACAGGCCGTCCTGGTTGGGTAGGTCCAATCTCACACGTATCGTGCGCGTTTTGGGATCGAGCGTGGGATCAATGAATACGATGCGACCTTTGAATGATTTACCAGGATATGCCTCAACATAGAATTCAACTTCTTGGCCGTATCGCAACCAAACCAGGTCGCTTTCATAGGCCTCCAGAACCACCCAAACACGGGATAAATCCGCGATCGTATAGATTGGCGACCCCACCTGAACATAGGCACCCTCGTTCAAGTGCTTTTGAATGACCACACCTGCTGAAGGCGCATTAATGGTGACGGTATCCGTGGACTTCTGACTCCCCGTGAGTGCTTTGATTTGCGTATCGTTCAGGCCAAGTAACTCCAACTTTCTTTTGGCGGCGTCCAAGCGTTTTTGGGCCGATTCACGCGTGGCATCACTGGCTTGGTCGCTAGCTGCCTGAGCTTGTTGCAGTTCGCGTTGTGCCGTAACCAACTGAGGTGAATACAGATCCACCATATGGTCATCGGACTTGACCTCGATGCCCGTGTAATCCACATACAAGCGCTCAATGCGGCCCGCCGTCCAAGCCGTTATGCTTCGTACCCGCTTTTCGTCGAACTGCACCTTACCAACCATTCTGACTTCGTGGGGTACTTGGCTGCGGCGAACTGTCGACGTTTGAATTTGGGCCAGTTTCATGGCCTGTGGCGACAAACTGAGTTCCCATGGTCCACTTTCATGATCGTCACTGCTGGCAGGAATCAGATCCATGCCGCATATGGGACATGAACCCGGTGCATTCAGGCGTATCTGAGGATGCATAGAGCACGTCCAGATTTGCACCTTCTCTGCAGTTTGTGAGTCGCTATGCACCTCATTCACATCAGGGCGAAATAAAAGCCAACCTGACCACAAAGCCAGCACAAGGATGATCCAGGTCTTGACGTCTTTAAGGTGTTTCATGGGGTACCTCCGATGCTGCGGTGATTGCCAAAACACTGGCAAACGCTTTGTAGCGGCGTGACTGCGCTTCGATTTCCATGAGCGAAAACTCAAGCAACGCATTCTCGGCCTGGATCAAATCGAGAAAACTGGCGGTGTTGTTCTGAAAGCCCGTGAGGATTACCTCCAACGATTCCCTCGCTTTAGGGAGAATCTGAACGCCAAACAAGTCCATTTTTCGTTGTGCGTCGTCCAGTTCGTAAAGCGATTGTTCCAACAGGCTTTCAATCTGCAACGACGTACCATTAAGTTCGTGGTCGACGGCTTCGCGATGAAACGCGGCCGCACCTTGCTGGGCACGAATCTTCTTGCGCCAAATAGGTAGCGAAACACCCACTGACACCATAATTGGATCTTTGCCGTTGTCAGGCGGATTCATCGCGGAAGTGCCAGTGGGTATATAGTCAATACCAAATCTGAAATCCGGTACCCGCTCCTTGGCAGCCAAGTCCATTTGCAGATCAGCCGCTTTCTGTTTATGGTGTGTGGCGCGCAGGGATGGATTCTCGCGCATCGAGTTTTGCAGCAAAGACTCCTTGTCATCGAGCGAGGGAACTGGAGGAAGTGCGGTGGGAAAGGGCAACTCCAACACCGCCCTGCCCAGGAGCCGACACATCTTAGCCATGATCGGAAATGCCAACCGTTCCTGGGTAAGGATACGGTCCTGCATTTTGTCGATCTCGATCTGTATCCGGGTCAGGTCCTGGTATGGGGCTAGGCTGTGGACGTAGCGTTCCGTGACCACCTCTTCCAATTCTCGCAGTAATTCAAGGTGTGTTCGGTTGATTTCAATCGTCTGGCCCAACAAATAAAGATCCGCAAATAGCTTGCGGAACTCTGACTCCAGCCGCAGACGCGCGGACTGATATTCCTCTTTCATGGTTTCTTGTTGCTTCAGTGCAAGTGCCTCTCGCAGCGCGCGTTTCCCAAATCCGGGCACCATCTGCGAGATTGACAGTCGTCCGTATTGGGGACCAACCCTGGTCTCCACAGTTTCCAAATTGACTGCCACACCCAATTGCGGGTCTGGCAAAGCCTTTGCCACGGTCACCATTTCACCCTGAGCTTGTATGCGCGCCTCTAAGGCGAGTAGTTCAGGGTTGTTCAGGCGCAATTCTTCCAAATAGGTCTGCAGCGGCTGAGCTTTCGTCCAACTCACCGCCAGTAGTCCCAATAGGACATACTTCATACTTCCTCCTTGCTTATGGACCTAAAGTCCACGCGTCTTCAGACAGGCAAAGGAGGTGGTTCTAAATCAAGAAACAGCTGAGCACACTACGGCTGGGACCGGGCGGCCAGTAGCACTTTTGCGCGTAGGAGCGGTTCGTAACTTCGGCCAATCTCGCATACCAGCGATAATCATCCGTTTCTACAGACAAAACCATCGCGACAGGCGCACGTAGTTCCTGAGTTTGCGATTGTTCGACCGCTGTAGGAGAGGTCTGATGACAATCGCATTTGCGCTCAAATCGGACCTCATGCTCTTCTGAGCTTTTCTCTTGAGTCGAGGCATGGCAGCTGGGTTGTTCCTGTTCGACCACGGCGCAGTGACCTTCATCACCCGCCAAAACACAACAACAAAACAGTTGCGCAAACGGTTGCACGGCTAACAAGGAAATTATGAAGAATGCGCGCATACCGGCTCCTCATTAACATTGTACATGAACCACGCCTAATTGTTGCGCATGGCCCAAACAAATCATCAGAATCCACATTGGAACGCCGCCTTGTTGCCGATAAGACTGATTAGGTGCAGAATAAACAGCAACGCCCCCTTGTTTATGAGTTGGATCGCGTGAGGCTCATATGGAACAGGATGTGAAAACATTCGGTGAGAACCGCAGGCTGGCTGCGGTCATGTTCTGCGATATCGTCGGCTACTCGGCCAAGATGGATCGCGATGAAGATCTAGCCATGCGCTGTGTGCACGATTTTGAGAACACACTTCACGAAATCGTTCCCAAGCATCAGGGCCAGTTGATCAAGTTCCTAGGGGATGGATCGCTTGCCGAATTCCCCACCGCCGCACAGGCTGTGAGCTGTGCACAAGAACTGTTGGGCGCCATCACCATACGCAATGAACCGCTGGCAGAATCGGACCATTTCAAGCTACGGATTGGTATCCATCTCGGCGAAATCCTGGAGAAGAATGGGGACATATTTGGGGAGACCGTAAATATTGCAGCGCGCGTTCAGACCATTGCCGAACCGGGAACGATTGCCCTTTCTGAAGCTGTATATGCTCAAGTTCGAAACCGTATGAGCCTAGACGGCCAACTACTGGAACCCACTAAGCTCAAGAATATCGCCGAGAAAATACGCATTTTCATAGTCGGAAGGGCACAACCCCACCACCCATTATGGCGGCCTGAGCGTTTTCTTGGACGCAAGCGACTTCAACCCATGCTCATGGCTGTGGCACTTGTATTGGTGGGTTTTGTCTACTGGAAATGGCCATTCGTGACGGCTTATTGGAGTGTATTGATTGGAGAGCCCCAGCCAAATCACGTAGGACTGTTGTGGGTGGAATCCGCAGACAACTCTCAGGCCCAGGCATTGTTAGATCCCCTCACCGAAGAAATTGATTTCGCCATGTCGCAGAAGCTGGTCAATCACTGGATCAACAAGGACGCCATGATCGACGTATTCAACACGGTAGGGATTCGACCTGAGGACCTTGAAAGCCTGAAAAAGCAGCCGTGTTCCGCCGCCAAGGAAGGCGGAATCGCATATGCCATGACCTGTAAATTGAAACCCGTGCCATCAGAATCATCGGACGAAGACCCACAGCAATGGGAGTTACGGACATCGCTGGTGTGTACCAGGACCAGAACCATCGTGACCGCATTTTCGGTTCAAGGCGAATCGCCGGAGTCCTTGGTTAAGCAACTAGAACCCAAAATGGAAGAGGTGATCCCATACCTGTTTTGAGATGCTGATAACTCAAAATCAAACCAATCACACGGCTCACAAATCAGACACCCCTCCATACGCAACCCCTGAAAGGTACGCCATGTCCCGGTTCCATGTAGTCAGGTCATCCAAATTTAAGTCGCTCAGTCGCACGTGACCACATGCTCGAGCAAGTAGCTTCATCAACTCCACCGCCGACAAAAAGAACCGCTGTAATTGCCTCGCGGACTGATCAATGATCAGGCGAGCCCGCAAGTGGTCTTTCTGAGTTGCGATGCCCACGGGACAGTTATTTGTATTGCAGGCACGCATTCCGATACACCCGATCGCTTGAATCGCTGCATTGGAAACAGCAATGCCATTTGCGCCCAACGCCATGGCTTTCGCAAAATCAGCGGGCGTCCTCAAACCACCCGTAATAATCAAGCTGACCTGGCTCGCACCACTGTTGTCCAGATGTCGCCTAGCTCGCGCCAACGCCGGTATGGTGGGCACCGAAATATGATCGCGAAAAATCAAGGGCGCAGCACCCGTTCCGCCTCCACGACCATCGATGATGATGTAGTCCACACCTATTTCAAGCGCCGCGTCTATGTCCTTTTCGATGTGTTGTGCACTGAGCTTGTACCCAATCGGTATGCCTCCCGTGGCATGCCTGACTTCTGAGGCAAAGGACTTGTAGTCTGAAAGCGAGTTCCAATCCGGGAATCGGGCTGGTGAAATAGCGGTTTGCCCCGGTTCCAGCCCTCGAACAGCAGCGATCTCCTTAGTAACCTTGGCTCCGGGCAGATGACCGCCCGTACCTGTTTTGGCCCCTTGGCCACCTTTGAAATGAAATGCCTGGCAGCGTTTCACTTTTTCCATTGAGAAGCCAAACCGCGCTGATGCGAGCTCATAGAAATAGCGTTCATTGGTTGCTTGCTCATCGGGAAGCATCCCACCCTCGCCCGAGCAGATACCTGTCCCGGCCATTTGGGCGCCCTTTGCCAATGCAATCTTCGCTTCCCGAGAAAGCGAGCCAAAACTCATGTCAGACACGAAGATGGGAATTTCCAGCCGCAGTGGTTTCGCAGCATTGGGACCGATCACCAACTCTGTATCTACAGGTACATCATCCAACTGGGGCAAGCGATGTAGTTGCGCCACCACAAATTGGATATCGTCCCAACTGGGAAGCTCGCCGCGGGCCACACCCATGGCCCCGCTGGGGCCGTGGTGACCGGTTCTGGACAGGCCATGACGGGCCAATTCCTGAATAAATCCCACATGGGGTTCGTCCGGAGTGCCGTGGATGTCTTGAAAGGTACCCTGATAAGTCTCGCGTTGGTAAGCCTGAGGATGCTCATGCTCCCAAGCGGCGATTTCGTCTTCATCCACCCAAAGTTGACTGTCTTCGACCCACGCTGTGAACGCGTGAAGGCGTTCGTCGTTGTTGTACTCGCTGATGCCGGTTTGGTACCGGTAGTCCCATCCGTGCACGCCACAAATCAGGTTTTCTCCGGCGATATGTCCATCCGCCAATAATGCACCGCGATGATGACACCGACCGTAAAGTACCGAAACCTCATCTCCACCATAACGGACGATGACCAAATCCACATTTGCAACCAACGCATAGGTTGGCTGCAATTCCGCTAACTGAGACCAATCAGCAATCGCAACAGCCTTCATAAACCCACCTCACTGGACCACCAACAATCTGATTTTGATTCTTATTCAAAAATACTTTCATCATCCGATGTAAGGGTCAAGTCAATCGGCCACAAGCCAACCAACCAGCAAAATGACACACCAGGCATAACTTGTGGGGTTGCTTGCCGTACGTTCAAGCATCATCCAGCGAGGAGTCGTCATAATCATGGCCCGAGATTTCTTCGGCACGGCACCCGTGCTTTTCGTCAAAGATATTGAGCGTTCGGTACGGTATTACGTGGATGTGCTCGGATTCCGCGAACCTCAGCTTTGGGGTGACCCACCCGGATTCGCGATGCCTGATCGTGATGGGATGATTGTCATGTTATCCCGTCAGGACAATCACGATCTCATCCAACCCAAAAAGCAGATTTGGGATATGTATTTCTGGGTCAGAGATGCCAAGGCCCTGCTCGAGGAGTTCAGTGCCAAAGGCGCAGAAGTCACACAACCCCTCACGTACAAGGAGCAGTACGGCAATCAGGAGTTCATCATTCGCGATCCGGACGGATACACTTTGGCATTTGGCCAGGAGACCGGTGACTGCCCTTTCTACGTGGACCGTGAATCTGCTTCCGGACCGGGTCATTGGATGCAGCTGAATCCCGTGCTTGCATCTCAAGATGTACGTCGAGATGTGAGCTGGTATTGCGACAAATTGGGGTTCCGAATGCTGTTCAACAGCGGCGATACACCCCTGAATTATGCAGGTATAGCAAACGCGGGCTTGGAACTGCACCTTCAGTTTCAATTCCCGAAGGATATGACTTCAACCGACCTACGCATCCAAGTCAGACAAATCACGGACATGTTTGAGACTTGTTTACAAAATGGCTTGGTGAAACCAGAGGCACTGCGCCGCAATACGCCCTGGGGCACACACGAATTTGGTTTCTTCGATCCCAGCGGCAATCGCATCCATTTTTACCAAGACGTCTAACCCTCTACCCTGAGGGTCTTCGTACCCGATCTGGTCCGATTTTTGGTTCCGAAAGATGGCGAAGTAGTTGGGGCTAGGTCGCACTTCATTATCAATTTGTAAGAAACATGCGTTCGCTGCGTGCGGGCCGTAGAATGCAAATTAGAGCGTTGCTAACCTCGAGCAACGCCGATCTTTTTGACGCTTGCAGGAACCCATGAAACTAAGACCCATCAGCAGTACTGCACTCTCGTTGTTCGCAGCCATGTTCATGCTTGTGTTTCACAATGTGCCGTTCTTCAGAACGTTGGCTGAACAATATCCCTTGAAGGACCACTTCATTTTCGTCAGTTCGGTACTGATATTGACCGGAAGTATCATCGCGTTGCCACTCATTCTTGCTTCATACCGAGTCGTGGCAAAGCCGGTATTGATTACCGTGTTGCTGGTCTCTGCTGTCACTAGCTTCTATTCGTTCCAATATGGGACGGTTTACGACATGCAGATGATTCAAAACGTGTTTGAGACCAACGTCTCCGAGAGCTTGGAACTCGTCACGTTCAAGTCGGCATTGTGGGTGCTCATATTAGGACTCATTCCCAGCATCGTCGTTGCCTACATGCCACTGGCCAAATCGTCGATAAGGCACCAAATTGCAATGTGCTTCAAAACCACGTTGGCGATTTTGATCGTGATGGTTGCCATCTTAGCGACTCAAGGCAAGTCATATGCCTCGTTTTTTCGCGAACACAAGCCAATCCGCGAAATGGTCAACCCCATATTTCCCATCTACTCAGTGGTGAAGACGATTGAAAAACAAGTTTTCACCTATGACCAACCTATAGCTGAGATTGGCCAGGGGGCGCACACCCCACCAGAAGACGACAACCGAGAACTAATTATCCTCGTGATCGGAGAAACCGTACGCAGCGACCATCTCTCCCTGAACGGGTACCCGAGAAACACCATGCCTCGTTTAAGCCAGGAATCGGTGATCAGTTTTCCGAATGTTTGGGCCTGTGCAACTTCCACTGCGGCGTCGGTTCCCTGTATGTTCTCCATCCTCGGTCACGGGGAATTTAATCGCAATCAAGCCAATCACACCGAGAATGTGTTGGACGTGCTCAGTAAATCGGGCGTGAATGTGTTGTGGCGAGACAACAATTCGGACTCCAAGCATGCCGCCGACAGGATTGCTTATGAGGATTTCAAAACACCAGAGCGAAACCCTGTCTGTGATCCGGAATGTCGCGATATCGGCATGCTGGACGGATTGCAGGACTACATCGACAGCCACAAAACCGGCGATATCTTGATCGTACTCCACCAAATGGGGAATCACGGTCCTGGCTACTACAAACGCTATCCGTCTGATTTCGAAGTGTTTACGCCTGTGTGCAACACCTCAGAACTCAGTGATTGCAGCGACGAGGAAATCACCAATGCCTATGACAATGCGCTTGTGTACACGGACTACTTTCTCAGCGAGGTCCTGAATGTACTCAAGGCAAACGATGGGTCCTTTGAAGCAGGTCTGGTGTACTTGAGCGACCACGGCGAGTCGCTAGGTGAAAAGGGTATTTATCTACACGGCCTGCCTTATGCAATCGCACCAGAATCCCAGCTCAATGTAGCCATGTTGATGTGGTTTGGCCAGCACTACGAAATTGATGTACAAGGGTTAAGCCAGGCGGCCACCGCCTCACTGAGTCACGATAACCTGTTCCATATACTGCTCGGACTGTTTGAAGTGTCGTCCGATGTCTACAATTCGGACATGGACATCACCGCACCCTACCGATCCGAATACGACGTGCCCCCTTCAAGCACGCTGAACGGAAGCGCCACGCACGAAGCGCTCAGCGCAGAGCAAGAGCAACCCACCCAATACAGCCAATCCCAAAAGGCTGAGCGCGGCCACGGAACGCCCCAATAAATAAGCGTGGGCAAAGACGTAATCCCCAGAAAGAATCGCGCGGAATATCGCCAACCGGTCCAGAGACCTCGGAATTATCCTGATGGGGATTGCACAAAAATAGCCGTTGGTCCGCGCAGCGGGTCTTGGCTACGAAGACGCGTCAGTTGAACGGCTGATTCTGTTTTGCCGCGCTCGAAACCAACCCAGAACCATAAATCCGATGAGTAGAAATGTCAGGCCTTTAGGCCCCAACGCCGGCACGGACCGACCCAACGCGAATGCTCGTGCAATCACGTCGTCTCCAGAGAGATTTGCAGACGTCGCGTCCCCCATCCTTATCTGAAAGCTGTGTTCGGCGGTTTCGACGCCTACCGTTTGTCCGTCCGTGGCAAGTGAATAAAACGCCAACTCGCTGTCTGGGTCTGGGAAGAGTGTCAGAATGCTCGAAGACGCATCCACCCACAGCTCAGTTGAAGCGGGCACACCATCCACATCACCGTTTGAGGGTCGATTTGCTTTGCCAACGGCGTACAACGCTGCCAGCTCCGCCGTGGACTGGGCTCCGCTAATGCCGATACGAAATTGCACATGCTTGTTCCATGTAGGTGGTTGCAGCACACCGCTATCGTCAATCCATTCATCGCTCGGCGTGTTCACCCGGATCCAAAATTCATTTTCGCCTGATTTCCAGCGAACCAGGGAAATCGCATCTGGCGGCATATTGATCGTTGCGGTGGGAGGGTCTGTAATGAAAGCTGCCAAATAGTAAGGCCTGTGAAGCGCCGGATCGGGCGCAGGAGCAACCAACGTCTCGCTCAAGACAACGCCACTTTCCAATCGAAATCTAACGTATACAGGGAAATGAATTGGATCTGAAGTGAAGTCGTTCCCATCCACCGAGAAGGAAATCGTCCCTGCAAGTTCATGAGTGCCCCGATAATCAATGTCGGCGATGGTGGTCATCTGATGCACATTGGCCAAAACAAAGGAACAAGCAAGCCATCCAAAAAGCAACGCCGTAATGCGAGAGACTTTAAGATCAAACACCGATTCACCCCACTAATGTTCTTATTCAACTAACGCCAAACCAACTATTTGCGGTAGCGCACACAATTGCAAAGCAAACAGTAGCAATCACAATGCCACAACATCATCACGACATCATCCGCAATTCATTTGTTCATGTCCTCAAGACTCACATACACAGTGTTTATCCCGTTAGGGATGACACCAACATAGCCAGCGGTTGGCCTACCACTGGTAACGGCAGAATAGGATGCGAACCCCGTCGGGGTTCTGCTTGCGGTGAATCAGAAACCAGTGGTAGCCCCGCTTGCAGCGAGTCAACCACTGGCTCTATCAGCACAATCCCTAGCGGGATTGACCGAAGTCCGTCAGGCGACCTCAACCTGCAATTTGTGCGTTCACATTCGACTCGCAAATTGATCGAGAGGACTGCGCCTGTAGTCGAGCGGCCTTTAAGGGTAGCCATTTATACGCGGTGGTGATTCATCGCAGTAAGGACGATTCAGGTTGGCTATTTTGCGTTGTGCGAATCGAGGAAATGGTACGCCCGGAGGGATTTGAACCCCCGACCTGCGGATTCGAAGTCCGACGCTCTATCCAGCTGAGCTACGGGCGCATGAGCGCACTTTACGGATTGGCTGCCTTACTGTCAAGCTCAGAGGCG
>JAGQSC010000016.1 GCA_020439745.1 Acidobacteriota bacterium
GACCATAAAGCGATACAAGGAGCCAGTAAGGGTGCGAGTTCCAAAAGAGCTTGCAAGCGAACTGGAGCGATTTCCGAGGCTTTGCAGATGGCTTGTCCCGAATCCAATCACGATGAGACCTTACGGCGACATCGGGAAAACCATTGACCGCGCGTGCCGACTGGCTGGCGTGGGTCGATTCACCATGCACGACCTGAAACACTTGGGCATCACTGAGGCGCTTCGTGCGTCCAACGGTGATGTTGATCTGGTGTCAAGGTTGAGTGCAACAAGCCCGCGCCTAATTGCCGAAAGATACGGCCACATATTGGGGCGCGGTGATCATGTTGTCCAAGGTGTGGCCACCAATATCTACCAACTGGTGGCCATCTGATGTTACACCCTTGTTACACCCTCAACCGCAAGAAATCCGACACCCTTCTAAGGTGCTGCAAACCTAACGGTTTATGGTACGCCCGGAGGGATTTGAACCCCCGACCTGCGGATTCGAAGTCCGACGCTCTATCCAGCTGAGCTACGGGCGCATGAGCGCACTTTACGGATTGGCTGCCTTACTGTCAAGCTCAGAGGCGTTGATCCAAGTCGCGATCGACTCGTAAATCGCTTTGCTCAAGTGATCACTGGCATCGATACGCACGGCAGCGCCAATGGACTGGGCAGCTCGCTGAATGTCATCGGCCGATATGAGTCGGTCATCCAATTTCAAGGTACCACCGCCTCTGCCGTGCCGGGCACATACCAGATAAATCTGCAGGGCAAACAACAGGAGTTCATGGATCACTGCAGGTTGCCAGCGAGCCTCATCCTTTCGCGTCGCGTTCAGTACATGGGCAAGTGACATGCCTCCCAGTCCACCCAACACCGCACCCAACACAAAACCACCGCCGAAACTGAGTCCGCCAGCCATGGCATCCGCGATCAGTCCTGTACTTGCCCCGGTAATGGCGCCCGACCAAAAACCCGTCTTCTTCTCATCCATCAACTGGAAGTGGCCCGACACATCCTCCAACTGGCGTCGAAAGACCGCATTGCCCTCCACATCGATGTGGTGTAACGCTGCCATCTCCAGGGTGAATCGTTCGGTCTCTTTCAGTAGCTGGGCAGATAGCCGGTCGACCGCTTCGCGTTTTGAACAGTCCGTCGCATCGATTCGCTGATCCGCGGCGAAGTCCAGTAAATCGGCAATCATATCAGCAGCCTGCTTCACGGAATCGAGGGTGTTCTGCTCTCGCAGCGCCAGAAACTGACGCGCCACATCAGCCTTTTCAGGCTCAAGCAGCGGCAACAGCGACTTCAGCAACTTCGATTCGTTATGCCACGATCGTCGAACACTATCCAGAACCAAGACGTCGCGGATCACCGACCTTGTTCCCATCAGACTCGTCCATGTTTGCAGTGCTTTTGTTTGGTCCGCAGTTTGATTGAGCGCGATGATCACAGGTTTTCCAATCGCGTCCAACAGTTCCAGTTCGTCTTGAACATACGGGGAATCTTGGGGAGATAGTCGGGCATCCACGAGGTAAATCACGACGTCCGCGTGTTTTCCCACGTTACGCGCTGCCTCCACGGAACAATACAGTGATCGATTGACCAGTTTATCGACCACTTCGCGAAGCAGCCATTGCCAAGCGCCTTTGTCATGGCGCACACGCTGTAACAGGCCCTTCTTGATCGCGCCAAATCCTGGCGTGTCCCACAAAACCAAACGACCGTCTTCATTCTCGAGAAAGACGAAGCGTTCAGACTCATCCGTGACGTGAGGCTGATCGCTCACATCACCCACATCCCTTGCCAATAACGTGCGAGCCAATGTCGTCTTACCGACGTTGGTGTGAGATATGAGGCTCAGAGTAATTTCTATCTTCATGGGCATGCCACTGCTGCCGTAGCCAATTCTTGCTCCACGATCAACGCTGAAGGTTCGGCAGCCATATTCAACCACACGATCTTCAGCTGATGCTCAGCACATAGCTGTGTCCAAAGAAGCTTTCTCGGCTCCCACTGTTCTTCAGTCAATGCCGAACTATCCACAACCACGGAAATACGTGCGGGGCTAGCCATGCGTCTGACTTCATCCAAGAAGGCGCCCTGTACTTCCTGCTCTGGCGTATGGGCGCCATTGAACACCACCACCACCCAAGCATTACTTAACCGTTCAGACTCATCAAGTTCTTCACCCCAATCCACATGAACCCAGTGCAACGTACTGTGCTCCAAAGACGCAAGTATCCGGTTCTCCAACCATGCCGCATGCCGCTTGTCCAAGTGATAGCTATGTGCCAGCACGACAACACGAGCAATGTCCACAAGCTCAGCTTCAGCAATGAGTCCTGCCAAGTACGGGCGTTGTAACTGACTGAGCTTCAACGTGTATTGTCGCTGAGCCAGGGCCAACATCACCAAACGAGGCACGAGAATATAGGTCATGAAAGCCGCAGCAAACAAATGAATCCAAGGTGCGCCGGGCATCCAAGTACCCGTCTCCAGTACGCCTGGAACCTTCAAGAAAAACATCTTTGAGGGTAGCCAAAAAAAGTGGTCCGCCAGCCACTGCACCGTTGTTGCGTGGTCAATAAAAGTGGACTCCCAAATGAAACCATAGGAAGAGGCGATCCCTCTCAGATAAAGGCCAACTAGGCAACCGATTACCAAGAAACAGAATCCCAAATGCAAACATCGAGAAGCTAATGCAAGTACCTTGACCTTGTGGTGGCCCAGCCAGGATTGCCAAAACCGCTTAAGGACCGCCTGTCTGGGTGTTGGATTGTGCTTAGAACGTAACGCCACCCATTCAAACACCCGCACAGACAAAGCCCCTATGCCCCGGACCGATTCTGCTGCTTTTCGGATCAGAATCGCTCGAAATGCCCATATCAGAATCACGATCAGTTGCCACACCAACAAAGCAGTCATCGGATTGGAGAGCAGATTCACCGACTGCGATCCACCGAGCACATTGGAAGCGAGTCCACCTAGAAACGCCAGTCCCATAACGATCCAGAAGATTTGCGTGAACAACTTTTTGGTTCGAGGTGGTTCACCATAATCCACTGACACCGCTTGGTTCAGGAAGCGGGCCCGCCTGAGCGCCGTGTCCAGCGCGCCTTTGGATTGTTTACGGGCCTCGATCCACGAATCCTTGAGTATCTGATCTGAGAACGTATGTGTTTTCTGCAGCGAATCGAGCCAAACCAGATCACACCAATCCTGATCTGTCAGCTTGTTCATGCGAGGGAAGGTGACCCCACAATGGGTTCTTCACAAATCAAAACGCGATTGCGACCTGACTCTTTGGCGCGATACAACACGGTGTCGGCCGCCTTAATCAACGCCTTCGTTCCCAGGTCGTAGGAACCGTCATAACTGGCTACGCCCACACTTGCGGTCACCGAGACGGTACCTTCGTCCATAGGCACAGGTGTCTCTTCGATGGCCGACCTCACACGTTCAGCCATGGTCGTTGCACCTTTCCGGTCAGTCCCAGGCAGGAGCATGATGAATTCCTCGCCTCCGTAGCGAGCGACCACATCGGAGAAGCGGGCAGCGTTGCGCAACACTTCCGCAATCCGCACCAACACCTTGTCCCCTTGCAAATGGCCATAGGTATCGTTGACCTTCTTGAAGTGATCAATGTCGAGCAATAACAGGCTACAGGGACGCATCTGTCGCCGCGACTTACGAATTTCTTCCCTGATGCGAGCATCCAACAACTTTCTGTTGTAAAGACCTGTTAAATCGTCGGTCACGGCTTCGGTATACAAACGGGCGTTTTCAAACGCAATAGATATCTGGGTCGCAAGAGTTTCCATAAACTCCAACTGATGATCATGAAAACAGCCAGGTCGACGCAAGTTATCCAAATACATGACACCCATCACATCGCCTGACTGCGATATCAGAGGAATGGCCGCCACAGAACGAATGGTTGAGGCCATGATACTCATGGCTCCTTCGAATCTCTGGTCTCGAAGCGCGTCCTCGATCAAAGTGATCTCACGGCGTTCCAGGCACTTTGCGGCCACGGTATGACTGAAGCTCAAGTCATGAGGCGTGGCCTGTCCTGGTTCTTGCGGGTCAAAGAAGCGATTGACCAGTGTGCGCAGTTCCTTGGTATCGGGATCGTACATGAGAATAAATCCTCGATCTGCGCTGAGCACCGTACTGACCAACTCCAATGTGGTCGTCAAGAGTTCACGAAGATCCAGAATCTTGGCAATGACTTGAGTGATCTCCTGCAGGATCCGATATTCCTGGAATTTCGACTCGAAATACACCGATATCTCTTCAAGACTGCGATCCAAATCGCGACGCGCTTCTTTCGAGGGCCCACGCCACGTCCATCGCTCATCAAACGCTTTTGTCAGTTCCGAACGAAACTGTTTGATTCTGGAACGGAGATGCTCGTGTGAAATGCTGGTGGTCAACGAGTTCTTGAGCATGAGTTCGGGTGCATCGCGACGGTCTGACTCCAAGAACTGCATTTGTTGTTTGCCAATTCGCAGCAAATCGCCCGATTTCAATTCATAAGATCGATTTGGCTGCATACGTACGCCGTTGATAAACGTACCGCAGCTTGATCCCAAGTCTTCGAGAAAAAAAGCCCCGCTCTTGCGGAACACGCGGGCATGTTCACGAGAGATGGATGACCCGCTAAGGATTAATTGGTTGGTTTCGTTGCGACCCATGGTCACATCCGACTCATCCAAGGCGCAGGACTGTTCCTTGCCTCCTGCGACCCAATAAAGCTTAGCTGGCTTCTCGCTCATAGGTGTTAAGTATACGCCGTTGGCGCTCAGATCGCATCATTTTGCGAAGACAACTGCCTTCCACCCTGGTGCTTGAACCAGTATGATGAGCGCCATGAAAACGCTCATGCTCTTTGGCCTTTTGGTACGCCACACACACGCTCAAGACGTCGTCTCACTAGCACCCAACCTGACGGAGATCTGCTGTGCTTTAGGTGCATGCGATCGATTGGCCGGCGTCACGGATTACTGTACGTATCCGGAGCAGGTCAAGAGCTTGCCCCATGTGGGCGGGTACCTGGACCCCAACATAGAAATCATCGTGTCGCTTAATCCCAGAATCATCCTCGCCGTACCTGAACATCAACAGATCACGAAACGACTGCAAGGTTTGGGCTTCCGTGTGGAAACCATCCAAAACTTCACCGTGGCAGACATCCATGACAGCATCATGAGAGTGGGCGAGATTCTAGGCCTAGAGCAGGCGGCCGCGCAACTGAGTGCGTCACTGAAGCAACAGCAAACATGGGTCTCGCCGAAAGTCCCGTTGCGGTGCCTGGTGAGTATTGGCAAAGAAACAAACTCTGACGGATTACGCAGTGTATTCGCAGTCGCGCGTGCCGGGTTTCTGAACGAACTCCTTGAAATGGCGGGAGGCACCAATGTACTGGTGCAATCGACGCCCTATTTCACACAGCTGAGTCAGGAAGCCATCCTGGGTTTAGACCCCGATGTAATTATTGAGTTGGTGCCTGAGGACACGGCAGATAGGGATTTGGTTTTGGCACCCTGGTATGCCATGAACGGTCTTCGTGCTGCACGAGAGAAACGTATTTATGCCGTGGTCAACGCGTCCGTACTAACGCCCGGCCCCCGATACCCCCAAACACTCGAACTGATGCGACGTGCCCTTTGGCCGTAAAGGTCCAAGTGGAAGGGCTCACACTGGTGCGTGGCGGTCGCCCAATTCTGAGCGACGTCACCTTTCAGTGGAACCCCGGCGATACCACGATTCTGATTGGTCCTAACGGCGCCGGCAAAACAAGTCTGTTGCGATGTATGATTGGCATGCATGCAGACTACCGCGGTCGAATCCATTTCGATGGCCGAGACCTAAGGTCTTTTACACCGCGCCAACGCGCGCGCATGATCGGTTATGTACCACAGGTTCTCGACACGGATTTCAACGTGGATGTGAAGTCATTCATGGCCAGCGCTCGATATGCTCACTCCGGGAATAGACATTCCGCAATCATCAAAGAGTCTTTGGCATTGACTGAAACAACGCATCTGCCCGATGCGTTCTTGGACGAATTGAGTGGCGGCGAAAGGAGCCGCGTGATGATTGCTGCGGCATTGGCTCAGGAACCCAAAGTGCTCCTCCTGGACGAGCCAAACGCCCACCTGGATCCCAAGCACACGGCCGACTTGGTTCGGTTGTTGTCACGGTTACATGGTCAGAATATGAATCTGGTGGTCGTAGCCCATGATTGGAACCCTTTTTTGGCCTTACGCCCCCAAGTCTTAGCCCTCAGCCGGGGAGAGCTGTTTCATAGTGGCAACTGGGAAACCACTGTGAATCTGTTGCCGGAACTCTATGGCTGTGCGTTTACCGAATGGCACGCATCCGACCAATCGCGCAGTTACCCTACCTTTGAGATAGACTCGTGAAGCCGACCACTTTCATGGTTAGCCTGGTTGTCTTGTTAATCATCGCTGTCGCTTTGGGTCTAACTCATGGGAGCACATCCCTAGAATGGGGCCAAGTCTGGGAACCTCAGTCCACAGCAGGGCGCATATTCTGGCAACTGAGAATGCCGCGTGTGATCGTTGCATTGGGCGCTGGGTCAGCACTCGCCGTTGCAGGTTTGGTATTTCAAGTGCTGTTCATGAACCGATTGGCGACACCGTTCACGCTGGGCATTGCCACGGGCGCCAGCTTTGGCGCGTCGGTATCTATTTGGTTGGCAGGCGTTCCAGGACTGTTCATGACCGTCACCACACCCATCGGTGCGTTTGCCGGGGCGGGGTGCTCTGTAGCTTTGGTGTGGGTGTTTGGCAGGTCCCGCGCCGGTCATGAGCGACAAAGTATGCTCCTGGCCGGTGTTGCCGTATCCTTTTTCTTTTCGAGCCTCATTCTTTTCGTACAGGCGATATCCTCGTACGCACAGTCTTTTCAAATCATACGCTGGCTGATGGGTGGGATTGCTGTTGCCGGTTATCGCGAAACAAGTTATTTAGTGCCTGCAGCTATCGTCTTTCTGACAATGGTCATGCTGCACAATCGTGCCTTGGATTTGCTGCTCACAGGAGAGGAGCTGGCCCATGCACGTGGACTTCATGTTCAGCGAACCAAACAAAGACTGTTTCTGCTCACGTCCGCCATGGTGGCGATTGTCGTAAGTGTGACGGGTCCCATTGGGTTTGTGGGACTGGTTGTGCCACATATGTGTCGTTTGGTTATCGGGGTGCGCCACAGACTATTAGTGCCGGCGGTAGCTCTCGCCGGAGGCGTTTTGTTGGTGTTCTGTGACTTGATCGCACGAACTGCTATGTCGCCGGCCGAACTACCCGTGGGCGTGTTCACATCCATGATCGGTGCTCCCTTTTTCTTTATCCTCCTCCTTCGTCAACAAATGCGGCACTAATCCTTTTCTTGCCAGGAGCCGGTTCGCACACCGATAATAGAAAATCACCCTCCTATGAAAGAGTAAGCACCGTGAATCCATACGATATTGCCCCCATCTTGAGGCGCATTCTCAATGCATTGCCCCGCACTTCCGATATCGTCTTCAGTCCGGGCTACCCTCCGAAAGTGATTCTTGACGGTACACTTCACGCCATTCCCATCCGCGAACTGACACCCCTTACCATCTACCAAACCGAAATGTTGGCTCTGAGTTTGCTCCACGGAAAGACCAAGGCGATGGAGACGTTTACGCAAACCGGCTCTGCTGACCTGTCGATGACTTTGGAAAAGACAGGCCGATTCCGGATTAATATTTTTCGCCAAAGGGGTAGCATCGCCATTGTCATGCGTGTCATCCCCACGATCATCCCTACATTTGAGGGATTGGGATTACCGGAACAGATTCGCAATCTAATCCATCTAAAAAACGGTATCGTGCTGGTTACAGGCCCAACAGGTTGCGGAAAGAGCTCAACCATGGCCGCCATCATCAACCTCATGAGTCAAGAATACGCTTATCACATCATCACCATTGAAGATCCGATTGAGTTCTTGTTCAGCCGGGGCAAGAGCATGATTCACCAACGCGAGTTGGGTGGCGACACCTTTAGTTTTTCCAGCGCCTTGCGCACCGCCTTACGACAGGCACCTCAAGTGATTATGGTCGGGGAAATGCGCGATGTGGAAAGTATGAACATCGCCATTGAAGCCGCAGAAACTGGCCATTTGATTCTCTCCACGCTGCACACCATCGATGCCGCCAAGACCATTGAACGCATCATCGGTGTCTATCCCAAAGAGCAAGAAGAGCTTATTAGGACCCGATTCAGCCAGACGTTCCGCTATATCTTGTCGCAACGCTTAGTGCCTCGAGCCGATGGGAAGGGTCGCGTCTTGGCCATGGAAGTGCTCAAAAGCAACGAGCGAACACGCTCCTACGTGCAAAAGGGACCTGGTGCCGGCGGCAACCTGGAAGAAGCCATGGTGGATGGCACGATGGATGGCATGCAGACGTTTGATATGGAACTGATCCGAATGTTCCAAGAAGGCATCATCGACAAAAACACGGCACTGCAGTTTGCGACTAATCCCAACAACTTGAACCTCAAAATGGGCGATTTTGGTGGCGAGTCACGGCGGCAGACCACATCCAAAACAGGCAGTTCGAATCTCATCTCAGATAGCGCCATACGCGACTTACCTGTCATTGGACTGGACCATAAGGAGTAGTCACCGTGAACAAACCCTGCTTGAAGTGCGGAACGATCATGCTTGTGCCAGACATTCCGTTGCCCAAAACCTATACGCAGCGCTGCGTTTCTTGTGGATTTGTCAACCCGGTGGGAGACGATCTCTTTTACGGGCCAGAAACCGATGTGGCTGAAGAAGTAGGGGGATCATCCGAAACCGACGTCTTTGATTTCAGCCAACCTACTCAGTATCACGAAGAAATCCACCTTGCCAACGAGCAACTCAGTCCCGACTCCACTGATGATTGGATGAACCGCCTCGATTCCGTGAAACCCATGGAAATAAAGCTGGATCTTCCAGCTGAAGAGGAACCTTCCAAGATTGGTTCAAGCCGCACGCCCAGCGCCACATCGGCAGGGATGACTCTGGACCAATTGCGGCCCCATTTGGAAAACTTGCGCCTGGATTTGCAAAAGGAATTCGGCTTAAAAATGGCCGAACTGGAGCTCAAGTTCCACGAATTGAGCCGTCAAAAGGTGGAGCCATCACCTAAGCCCCCAGTAGCCGCACCGCAAGAGCAACAAGCCGTTGTTTCCGTGGGCGAAGTGCTGCTGTGTACACAGGTTCCGGCCATTACGGAATCCATTCTCAAGACGCTGACAGAACACGGCTTCAAAGTGCACCACGTGGCTTCAGCCGGCGACGCCATACGTTTTATTCAAGAGCTGGCCTTCCAAGTCATCATCATGGACCAACGATTTGTGCAGGCATCGCCCGAGGGCCAAAATCTCCTAAATAGCATCAAGCAGATCGCGCTACCCATTCGGCGTCACCAATCTGTCGTGCTCCTAACTCCGCGATTGGAGACGGGAGAAAGCCAAGTCTTTTACCAATGGGGTGTGGACCTAAATGTGCTTCTTGAAGAGGCGCCCGTCGTCGGCAAGCTCACGGCCGAACTCCTGCAATTGAAAGCAGCCATGCAGAAAGCCTATTTACAGTCAGACTTGGATACCGACCGAGTGATGGTTTAGCTACAGGTTTTCGATCAGTTGATCCAGTGCCCTTGCTTTTTCGCCAATTTCTTTTTCAAAGACCTGAATGTAGCGGCGCACCTGATAGGCCGTGTTCCATTTCTTTGTCAGGTTGACAGCCAGCTGCTTCACCGTCATTGGGTCAAAAGGTTTTTTGATACACAAAAGCTTGTCGCTGAGTCCTAGCTCGTCCACCAACTTGTCCCAGGTGTAGTCGGAATAGGCTGTTACGATGACGATTTCCGTAAAACGGTAGTTTTCCCAGATGCGACGAATAGTCTGAACGCCGTCCAGACCAGGTGGCATACGTACATCCATGAAAACCACTGCGTAAGGTTTCTCCTCACGTTCAGCTTCCGCCACCATTTCCAGTGCTTCCTCGCCTTGGTAGGCCGAGTCTATTTGAAAATGAATGACATGTCTTTTGCTGTGGGGCACATCGTCAAAGAGTGACTGGACGAGCTGGTCCAGTCGCTCATCGCCTAAATCGCCTGTCTGTTCCAGCACTTTGCGAAAATCAATGTGAATATCTTCATTATCATCAACCAACAAAATGCGGTTGTTGAATTGAGTGTTTTCAACCAAATCCATGTGTGACTCCGTACGCATAGTCTAACTCAAAATCGCCCAACACTCTGACACAAATCAATTAATAGTTGCCAATAGGCTAACCATTAGATAAAGATTTTAGCACTCAGGTCGAAAAGAAGATTAAGCTGGCATGTCTTGCTCGGACCCAACACCTCATGATCAAGTCTGAACTCCGTAGATCACTGCTCCCAACGGGCGTATTTGTAGCCATCTCACTTTTGATGGCGTTCGTTTGGTGGGCCAACATTTCCCACAGGCAACAATCTGTGAGGGTTCGAACAGAGATTACAGCCCGACAGCTGAGCACGCGACTGCAGGATTTCTTTGCGACACGTATGCGGGTTGTGGACATGTTCCGCATGGAACTCGAATCGAATAGGACCACCGACGAAAAGTCCTTTTCAGCGCGTTCATTGCAAGTGCAAACACAATTCCCCGGCATGCAAGCCCTGAACTGGGTGGACGCAAACGGATTCATTACATGGGTGGTGCCGTATGAGGCCAACAAAGCCGCCTTGGGCCATAACCTCCACACCAATAAACACCCGCAAGTACGTCAAGCGATTAGCGAGGCCACGCGACTCAGGACACCTACCACGACGACTCCGGTGGGCTTGGTTCAGGGTGGCATGGGTGTGACTTGCTATTTCCCGGTGATTGTTGACGGTCGGCTGTATGGCTTTCTCAATGGCGTTTTCAGCGTTGAGTCAGTCGTCAAAGCCTGTCTGACACCCGAAATAACCGATCACTATAGCTTGCTCATGAAATACGACTCGACAGTGGTTTTCGAGAAGTCTCGTCCAGACGCATCACATCCACCTGTAGCAAAGGCAAGTTTCGACGTTGCAGGCCGCACATGGCAGATTTTCATGTCTCCTTTGGACAAATCGCTTTCAGGAGTCACGACCACCGCAGACCTGATTCTGTTGATTGCAGGTTTTGCACTGGCCTTTGTGCTTGCATACCTGGTTCGTGCAACCATCATCCATCAGAATCGACGCATTGACAGCGAGATGAAGTACCGCTTTCTCTTTCATCAAGCCAACGATGGAATTTTGGTCGTCGAAGATATGTTGGTGTCGGACTGCAATGAACAAGCTGAGCGCCTGTTCGGTTGTAGTCGCCTTGAGCTCATTGGCAAAGCCCCGTTTGCCATGTCGCCAGAGAATCAGCCTTCAGGCGAAGAGTCCACGTCCATCGCGGAGAGCAGACTTGCCAAAGTACGCCAAGGCGAGGCTCAAGTATTTGTGTGGCTGTTTCGCAGGGCAGATGGGTCCGAATTCTATGCGGACATAAGCTTAAACGCCTTCAAAATGGAAGATCGCACCTTCAAAGTGGCGATCGTAAGGGATGTAACGCAACGACGCCTCTCAGAGAACGCAGTCCGGGAATCCGAAGAAAAATACCGCACACTGGTGGAAAATGCCCACGATGCCATTTTCATTGCCCAAGACGGGTGCATCAAGTTCCCCAACCCTAGAGCGCTCGGCATGATTGGGTTTTCACGAGCCGAACTGCTGCAGATGGACGTACTCGATCTGGTCCATCCCGAAGATCGCAAAACCGTGGCGCGCAACTACATCAATCAAATACGCGGTGAAACCCCCACCGGTACCTATTCATTCAGAATCATTAACAGGGCGGCAGAAACACTTTGGGTAGAACTTAGTACCGTGCGAATTAACTGGGAAGGCAAACCCGGTTCTCTTAATTTCCTAAGGAACATCACCCAACAAAAGGACCTGGAGAACCGTTTACAAGAAGCGCAAAGGCTGGAGTCCGTGGGCACGCTTGCCGGTGGTGTTGCCCATGACTTCAACAATCTGCTCATGGGCATTCAAGGCAACATCTCACTAATCAAGCATGAATCAAATCTGCCCATGGCTCTGATCGCACGATGTAGCGACATTGAGACCTTGGTCCAAAGCGGGGCAAACCTGACACGACAACTTCTGGGGTTTGCGCGGGGTGGATCCTACGAAGTGGAAACCATCCGCATCAATGAATTGGTGGAATCAACCGCAAAAATCTTTGGCCGTACGCGCAAAGAAATCACCATCCATGAAGATTATCAGGCAGTTCGTGCTACTGATGCTGACAAAGGACAAATCGAGCGTGTCCTTTTGAATATTTTGGTCAACGCTTGGCAGGCAATGCCCGAGGGCGGCGATATCTTCATCGCCACTTACAACCGAGATTTGGATGCGCGCTTTTGTGCGCCATTCAACATGGACCCAGGTCACTACGTGTGTATTTCCATCAGGGATACAGGTGTCGGCATGGAACCGTCTGTTCAAGCGCGAATTTTTGAGCCCTTCTATACACACCGCCACCAGAGACGTGGCACTGGGTTGGGGTTGGCTTCCGCCTATGGAATTATTAGAGCACACGGCGGCATCATCACCGTGGACAGCGAGTTAGGGTCCGGATCTGAGTTCTGTGTTTTTCTGCCTGCCTCCGAGAAAAGCCCCGTATCCACGAACGAGGGTATGCGAGGGTTGGTGTGCGGCAACGGATTGATCCTGGTGGTGGACGACGAACAAGAGGTACTGCAAGTAACCACGGACATGCTTGAACTCTTGGGGTATCAGGTGATTCGCGCAAGCAACGGCCGTGAGGCCGTCCAAATTTACAGACGCCACCACGATTCGATCGACTTGGTGATGATCGACATGATCATGCCAGACATGAGCGGTCTCGATCTGTTCGAAGCACTTAAGGCCATCGATGCCAATGCACCTACCCTCTTATCAAGTGGCTACAGTGTCCACGATCAGGCACAGAGAATCCTCGAAGAAGGATGTCTCGGTTTTATTCAGAAACCCTTCCGCTTAGAGACACTCTCCGAAAAAATAAAGACCGTACTTGATAGCCGTGCTAATCAAACGAAGTAGCCCGAATAACCTGACTTAGATGGGGGAATCGCTCAACGAGTTCTTCAATCCTTGCCATCTCAAAATCTGCGAAATCGAATCCGGGTGCCACCGTACAGCCCACCAGCGCGAACGCACCCTCAGGAATTGCAGAGAACCAACTACCGTGAGGGACAACTGCTTGAAACGGTCCTTCTGGCCCAATCCGCAAAACGCTATGCAATCCGTCACGCATGATTACGTCCAAACGCAGATCTTCTCCGGCATGGAAATGCCAAATCTCGTCTGATTTGATGCGATGCCATTGCGATACGGAACCTTGAGGCAAAAGATAGAGAATCGCCGTTGAAACAGGTCGACGGCCCGAAAATCTAGGCAGTTCAACCCACTCTTCGCTGCGATAGGTTTCTTTGAAGTAACCGCCTTCTGGGTGTGCTGAAAGACTGAGATGGTCAATCCAATACGCGGCATCACGATTCATATTCGCCCTCCAGGAACTGCTCGATCTTTGCGATAGAATGTCTACCATGATTACGGGTGATCACCAACCAGACAAACCCATGAGTAACTTCCTTTGATCAAGCGATACTCACTTGGTTTTGCTTTGCTGGCCGCTGTTTTGGTTGCATATGGTTCTCTGGCTGGCGCAGACCTTTTGTGGGACGCCAAGTTACAAGTAATTCCGATGCCATTCACCTGGGCGGAAATTAAGCAGATTTGGACCACCAATTACTGGTATTCCGCAATAGGCGATGCTGCGGACAGTTCCGAGTACCGTCCACTAGGTAGCATGATTCTACGAATCCTTGCGGGACTCGGAAATCCGCAATGGACCATGCACGTCATCGCCATTGCCCTACATTTACTCAATGTGTGGTTCATGCATCGCGCTATGTTACGGCTTCACGTAGCACCCAAGGCCGCTGTTCTGGCCCTGTTCCTATTTGCCGTGCATCCCGTCAATACAGAGGCCATCGCATCGGTAGTTGGCATATGTGATTTGTTGGTGACCACGGGACTATTGAGTCTCGTCTTATTGATCTTGCGATCCGTTTCATGGACCTGGCTTTCCGTATTGTGTTTTGCACTTCCCCTGATCAAAGAGTCGGGCATCTCGGCCGCAGGATTGGGACTCATCGCTGCTGCAGCCTTCCTTGTACAAAGAGACACGCGGCGCGCAAAACGAGTTGCGTTGTCCTGTCTGGCCGGTGCATTAGCCTATCTGGTCCTCCGTCATTGGCTGTTCCCATTGCAGCTCAGTCAGGCCATCAATGACCGCCAAATCATGCTCAATCCCATTCTAAACACGACAGGAATCTGGCGCTGGCTAAGTCCCATGGCTGTAGTGGGTACCTACGGGCGAGCGCTCTTGGCAGCAGACAACATTCGGGTGATCTATGGCTACGGATCGGTTCCACTGATTCAATCGTGGCAGACGCCCTTGCTATGGTTGCCGCTGGTGGGTCTGGCGGTCGTGGGATATGTCTCTTGGAAGCGATGGTGTTCAGGTGACAAGTTGTTCACTGCACTCATTCTGGCCATGGCCGTCACCTACGCGCCTGTTTCCCACTATATCGCCAGTATGGGCACCAATGTAGGCCTGCGACTCATCTACCCAGTGACGCCCTTTTTTGCATGCGCTGTCGCCACAATCTGCGCGAGGTTACCCAAACATCTTTTCGCGATGGCCGGTTTTCTGGGGGTTGGATTGCTACTGCTGCGCACGACATTTTGGGTCGTCCCTCAATGGCGTACCGAACAGTCCTTTCTCGAAGCCGTAAAGGCTCAGTCAAAGACAAACCTGTTCGCCGCAATATTGAGCGCGGAGGGTGCTTACAACCAATCTAACTGGCACCTTGCGCATTCGTACTGCGATCAAGCACTGGCCATTTATCCCGATTTCATTCCAGCGATCGTACTTCGGGCTAAGCTCCAGGCCATGCTTGTGGGACCCCAATCGGCAATGGACGGTCTTCGACAGGTTATGTCCCGTCGCTCCCATCCAGAACTCCAGCAAACGATGTTGTTGGTATCCTTTCTGGGCGATTCGACACCGGCCGGCCAGTGTTTCCCCGAGCCTTGGGACCCATCTTACGCACGCCAATCCATGCAATCGATGGAGCATCTGATTCAAGGTGGTACTCATGTATCTTCTAAGTTAGGACCTGAAACTGTGGCCATCTTAATCACCTACCTGGTGGCTCACGAACAGACACACCTCTTCCCCTCACACCCATGGCCAGTGGACCCACAATTTCAATCAATACTGGCACCCGAATGGGCCTACTTGGATGGGTTGTTGAATCCAGGTATGCTGAATAGAGCAACACACGAGGGAGAAACCCATGGAAATTGACTTGCAGGCACTCACACCCTACGCCATAAGCTACGGACTTCGCCTACTCGCAGCACTTGGGATTCTCCTTGTTGTTTGGCTGTTATCGAGGGTGTTTCGGTCTTTTACACGACGCGCACTGGGTCGATTGAATTTTGACCTGACCCTAACCATTTTTCTTTCCAATGCTGTAGGGGTCACGATCCTACTTTTGGGTCTGCTGGCCTGTTTGAGTATTTTCGGCATTGAAACCACTAGCTTTGCAGCTGTGCTAGGCGCCGCCGGCTTGGCCATTGGATTGGCTTTTCAAGGCAGCCTTTCAAACATAGCCGCCGGAGTCATGCTATTGGTGTTTCGCCCGCTGAAAATTGGCGATTTCGTCCGTGCAGGCGGCGAATCCGGAACCGTCGACGACTTGGGTTTGTTTACCACAGCCCTGAATACACCTGACAATCGCAGACTGATCATTCCAAACAGTGCCATTTTCGGATCTACCATTGAGAATGTCACCTATCACAGCACACGGCGTGTGGACTTCACAGTGGGGTGCAGCTATGACGCAGACCTCAATACCACTCGAATGACCCTGCAAAAGGCGGTCGATTCCGTGTCCTTCCGGCTTGCGGACAAGGACACCCAAATACTCCTGATGAATCTCGCCGCGTCTTCGGTGGATTGGCAAGTACGCATGTGGTGTGACACCAATGAATACTGGCAAGCTCGCGAAGCCTTGATTCATGCCATTAAGACTGAGCTCGATGCAGCTGGCATAGGTATCCCCTACCAACAAATCGATGTACATATGAACCCAACCAACGTATGACATGGATCGACGGCCACTGTCATCTTGCTGATAGGCGGATGGATCGCGATCGACAGGAGATTTTGACAACGGCGCGCCTCCGCGGCGTCACTGGATTCGTCATGGGCGGCGTGGATCCCGACGACTGGTCACGCCAACGCACAGTGGCGGAATGCGGGATCTATATGACGTTTGGCCTACACCCTTGGACAGTGATCAACACTGAACCCGCGAAACTTCAAAAGGCCTTGGAACAACTTCACACAAAACTGAAGGATGCGGTCGGCTTGGGCGAATTGGGTCTGGATTATCTGAGAGGGCCCACATCAACGAGTCGGGCCATACAGCGCACCTACTTCACACGCCAACTGGAAATAGCTCGAGACGCAGACAAACCCGTAGTTCTACACATCGTCAAGGCCCACGACGATGCTTTAAAACTCTTGCGAGACATGGGCGGTCGCTTTCACGGGATCGTGCACGGTTTTAGTGGCTCTGCCGATCTTGCGGGCGCGTATTTGAAACTAGGTTTGCACGTGTCGATCGGATGCGCCTTGCTGAAAAGCGGTTACAAAGTCCTCAAGCGCGAGTTGAAACACATTCCTGAGACAGCCATCACCTTGGAATCGGATGCACCCGATATGCATCCCTCGGGCCGAACTAACATCAATCGACCCGATATCATCGTAGATGTGGCCAAGGCCGTGACGGACCTCACCGGACGCCCAACAGCCAAGGTCCTCGACCAATCCAGCAAAGCGCTCAGAATCTTGTTTGGCCTCGACGACCCAATCCGCTCGGACTAAACTATGGAAAGGGAGGACACATGACCCACTCTTTTCTCCAACACGAGGATCTCGAAACCTACAAACTGCATCGGCGATTTGATCGGATGGGCCGTCTGGTGGGCGACGAAGCCATGAAAAAACTGATGGCGAGCCATGTGATGGTGATCGGTTTGGGTGGCGTAGGCTCCTATGCCGCTGAGATGATTGTAAGGTCTGGCATCGGCAAGATCACATTAATTGACTTTGATGAAATCTGCATTACCAACGTCAATCGGCAACTGCACGCGATGCAGGGAACCGTTGGCAAACAAAAGTCCGCCATATTGGGTGAGCGGTTCAGAAAAATAAACCCCAAAGCCGAAGTCGAAGAGCTGGCGCTTTTCTATAACGCCGATCATTCCGCACAGATCCTGGACTTGAATCCCGATTACATCATCGACGCCATTGACAGCGTCACCTCAAAAGCACACCTGCTAGCGGCTTGCCGGGAACGCCACATCAAGGTGGTTAGTTCCGGTGGTGCAGGTGGCCGAATGGATCCTACCCAAATCAGAACTGATGATCTTTCAGAGACCAAACTGGATCCCTTGGCCCGCTCTATTCGTAAGATTCTACGGACCAAATACGGTTTCCCTGACGCGGGTCTTTTCGGCATCCCAACCGTTTACAGTACCGAACCGGTGTCTGCACCCATGGAGCTGACATATGACCATGGTCAGGGTTTTCGTTGCGTATGCCCACAAGGTGACAACCCCTTCTTCACCTGTGATAACCGCAATGTCATCCACGGAACCGCTGGATTTGTAACCGGCGCATTCGGATTTGCTTGCGCCAGCCTTGTCGTACGCCATATCAGTCAAAAATCTGTGGATTTCCAATTCCACGAAACCACACAGGCTTGCATTGACACCCCATCACGCGAATCCTTATGATGAATGAACCCAGGTTGACCCAAACGATCTGGGTTGCGTGAGCACGGAGGAAAAAGACATGAAAAAAGAGACCATGAACCGACGTTCGTTTGTCAAAAAATCGGCCGTCGCAGTAGCTGGCCTTGGCTTGGCTTCACAGGTACAAGCTTACGTGCCGCTTGAGGATGAGAAACACGTACGTGAGTACGACAGCAACAAAGCTCTGATCGACACACTTAAGTACGTGGACAAATCAGAAAAGGCCGATCAGAACTGCGGTAATTGCCAGTTTTACACCGAAGCCAAAGAGGGCATGGGCAAATGCACCCTGATCCCCAAAGGTTTGGTAACAAACACCGGTTATTGTATTTCCTGGGCCAAAAAAGTCAGCTAAAGGCGAGGCCCGGCGGCTAAGATCCGCTGGGCCCCCAATTGGGGCGCTAGTTCCCCATTTCAGGATCTTTTATCGCCGAATCAGCGCAAACCCGTGTGGCACGGCACTTGCCCTATGCCTGTCACGGAGGTATGTATGTTTTTTGTCTTACTTGTGCTGGCATCCAACAATGCCAATTGGGTTTTCAACGAAACGGGCGTATTTCAGCCATTGGGTGCCGAAGAGGTTCGCGTTTCCGAACACGGGATCTATATCGTGAACTTTGCGGAATCCAGAATCATTCATCTGGACCACGACGGCACACAACTCAAAGATATCGGCGCAAAAGGCAGGGGTCCTGGTGAGTTTACCTACCCCATGTATCTATTTGTGGATCGCAAAGGCGTGTTTGTAGCGGATGCCCTTACCAACGCCATGAGTCAATTCACCCATGACGGCAGTTTTGTGAAACGCGTCAACCTGCCGGGTCGTAATCTTGCCCTGGCAAGAACATCGTCTGGTTGGCTTTACGGTACATGGGAAGACAGCCACGAAGGCCAAGAACCGGCGCTCTATATAGCTGACGACGCTTTCGAAGAGATTCGTCAGATCAAACTCATCCAAGATCCTGGGTTTGCCAGTGGGATGCGAGTGGAAATGGGACCCGAGGGTGTACAAGCCGTGTATGCGCCCGTGTCTACATCCCCTATCATGTGCGTATCGCTTGACGGCAAAACCGCCTATCTCAATGAAGGCGACCGTTTTCAGATTCATGTCATCGACACCGCGAAAGGCGAGGTCATTCAAACACTCACCCGAACTGAACCCCGAATACCCTTCGATACCGATTGGGCCGACGAACGATTCGCCCAGATTCAGGAACGCATGCCCAGTCAGCAGCAGAATATCTCGTTCGACAAAGCCTATCCCGACTACTTTCCGGTGGTTCGCGAGATGGCTTTTAGTCCCGATAACCAATTAGTGGTCAATCGTTGGATGGGTAAACCCGACGACCGAGACCATGCCATCTGCCTGGATGCAGCAGGTCAAGAAATACCGCTTACCTGGAGCTGGTCGAATATTAGCCGCTATTGTGGCTCTTACGATGGCTATGCGTATGTCACCGTATTCAATCAGGAACGGGAAGAAGCTGGCGTGGCAAAAATCCCATTGGAGAAAGCCCAACTGTTTTTAACCGACAACCCCATTGTTTTTGAAGGTACTGCCGGCAGGACTATTTCCATCTCTAACTAGCTGGAGGCGCGAGGAAGCATCAAAACGAAGCGGGAACCTAGGCCCAGACCATCGGAATGGGCCACAAGGTCCCCGCCCAAATCCTTGGCAATCCGCGCGCAGTAATGCAGACCAAACCCGTGTCCATCGGCCTTGGTGGTAAAGCCATAGGAAAACAAACGGTCAAGCGTTTCCTGTGTCATGCCCGCACCGTTATCTTCCACTGACAACTCCACCAATTCTGGACTGATTTCACGGGTTGCCAGCTTTAGCTTTCGATTGTCCGGGTTGTTGCTGAGCATGGCTTCTTTTGCGTTTTTAAGCAAGTTCATGATTACGTGGCCCACCTTGGTGCTGGGACCTCGAACAACCATGCCTGCAGGGATTTCTGCAGTGACTTCGATGGTCTGGCCTAGGCCGGCACTCATCTGTATGCGCAATGCATCCTTCACGATGTCCGACAGATCTGAGCCCTCGTCCACAAACTCACGGGCCAGCGACTGCTGACTGGTAGCAATATCGTTGATGAGTTGAACAGACCGACGCAAGGCGGTGATCTCTTGAGCCAACAAACCCTGTTCCGATTGAAGAATGGGTGCTAACTGGATCAAAGTATCCATCAAAAGGCCGGATTTCGGGTCGTTGGCGACATAGTCAACCAGATTCTCTCGCTTTGAATCCAACAGGCTCAGGCAACGCTTCAGCACACGCAATCGACTCTCGTCCAGTATGTTAGCCATCTGATATGACGACACATTAATGCTATTCAGCACGTTGCGAATATTGTGAATAGCAGCATTGGCAAACTCTTTGGCCGCCCTCAACTCCGATTCGATGGCGATGCGCCCTTCAATCTCCGCATTCAACTGCTGATTGCGTTCCGCGAGATCTCTCGTTCGCTCGGTGACCAATAGCTTGAGTTCCTCGCTGCGGGCCTGCAATTCACCGCGAGCGGTCACCAACTCCGTGATGTCGGTAATGTACCCTTCAATCGCTATGGCCTCTCCCTTTTCGTCAAAGACAGGTACACCCTGTTCCCACACGTGTTTCAATTCACCGGACCTCGTCCGAATGGCGAATTCAAACAAAAATGGCCGTTTCTCTTGGATGGCACGCAGGGCCTCATGATCGTTCACTTCTCGATACGCTGGATCCACCAAAAGGTCCACAAATGCCACGCTGTCCGACATAAATTCGGCGGCTGTGTATCCCGTCAACTCCAAACAACCGTCCGATATGAATTCCTTTGTCCAACGAGTGTCTATTTTTGAGCGATAAACCATTCCGGGTAGGTTACTGATCAATCTGGCTAGTCGTTGTTCTTGCTCCACCAACACGGAGCGATTCGATGCGTTAGTCACGGCTTGACTGCATGGCGCAGCTAATAACTGAAGTACCTCCAAACATGTATCCGTGAATGGATGCCCAGTGTAGCCCACCAAGAGACCCAGCCAATCACCAGACCAACCCAACATGGGTACGACGACACTGACGCCTTCAAAGTCGGGGTCTACATCAAGATCCCCTTTCTTGACGCTGAATTGTCCAGCTCCAGAATGGAGTGCGGCAGATCGTGTCTTGGGTTCCTGCCATGTCTCATGCCAAAACAATCTGGTGTATTCCCTACTGCCGTCTACGCCGAACAGAACACCTTGCATGCCATCCAATCGAATCGCGTGCACCGTTTCCCGAATGACGCCCTCAAGGAATGGCCCATCAGCAGCTGCGCGAGCCAGTATCGAACGGGCGGTTTCTATGGTCCTAGCAGCCATCAAAAGGGCTCTATCCTGATCATGACTCTCGATCATAGGCACGCCGGAGCGCTTGTCAAGGCGCAACAAATGACGCACCGCGTCGTAAGTCCAATTGGGTGGTAAGCCTATGGGAGGGACAGATGATTTTTACAATGATGGCATTGTGTTTTGGGGACGTAGTTAATAATCCTGAAGCAACAGGATCAAAATCAATCATTTTCGAGGAAGTGTTGCGTTTTGGCGCCATCGAGCCAGGTGACGAGTATCTTTGGTTCGATAGCACCGTACCAGCGAATTTGGATGTGAATCAAAAGGGAGAGATTTATGTCTTAGACCCGAAGGGAAAACGGGTTTTACATTTCACCGAAAAGGGTGAATTCGTGGACGTACTTGTGAAAGCAGGCGAGGGTCCTGGCGAAGCCAATAACCCAACCTTCTTCCAACTAATGGAGCGGGGTGCCATGGTATCGGAACCACGCGGAGCATCGGTTAAATTCACGTTTTTTGACAATGACTACGCATACGAGTCGGTGTACGAAAGCATGGATCTTTCCAAACTTGTGGCGAGAGCTTCCTTTTCACCGAAAGGAACCGTCGCGTTCGGCCTCGTCATGGAAATCGACACGACTGGAGGTCCTTCGTTTTTCAAATCGGCGATCCTCGACCGAGAATTCAACGTCATCGAATACCTTTCGTCGACTGAATGGCCCATTCCCGACCCATCGCGATTCGGTGATCCCAGTTACTGGAGTGAGTTAATTGGTAAGCAAATGAATGGACTGATGAACCAGGGTAATCAACAAGTAGCGTTTTATGCCGACGGCAGCCTACTGATCAACTACCCACACAAGTACCAGATCGACGAAAGGGCTGCTGACGGCAAGACGCTGGTCAAGTCGATCAACAAGGCCTACAAACCCATTGCCATGAAACAATCAGACACGGATGGACTAGGCCAATGGCTGCAGGACACCATTTTCGAGCAGGCACCGCAGCTGGCACAGATCGTCAATGATCAAACAATCAAAAAAGCCTTGGAACTAGCCGACTTGCCAGAGGTCAAACCCCCGGTCTATTTCATCATCCCCATTGAGAACCTGGGCTTCCTGGCGTTACGAGAAGTGAATTTCGCAGATGAATCGTTCAATGCCGACTTGTTCCTTCGCGACGGCACCTGTATCGGCCATGTGGACTCGCCATCAGATGGTCTGGCTGACCTGTTCGGCCCTCGCATGGTCTTCAAGAACGGCAAAGCCTACACCATGATGCACAATGAAGATGGCGACAACGAAGTGGTGGTCTACAACTACGAAATCCGTTAGATCCGCGATTACGGAGCCGCAGTCGGCATTTAAGACTCGAGCCGACTGCGGCCAAGCAATTGAGTCAGCGACAAATCTCAAGTCGGGCATTCTCTAACTCCAGACAACCATTCAGTGGTATATTTAGTTGGTTAGCTAAATATGCAATCGGAGGTGACTGTGGAGCTGTTGACGGGGGTTTTTAAGGCGCTTGCCGATCGGAACCGGTTGCGTATGCTGGCCGCACTCATGCGGTACGACGAACTGTGCGCTTGTCAGTTGATTGAATTGATTCAGGTGACTGGCGCCACCGCTTCACGGCATATGGGTGTGCTCATCGCCTCAGGACTGGTGGCCAGCCGCAAAGAGGGACGCTGGGTTTATTACCGACTGTGTCGCGAGAAAGCCGAGTATCACTCCTTGATCAGCTGGATTGAGGCCCGACTCAAAATTAGTCCCGATGCCGAAAAAGACGCCAAAACACTGACCACCATCATGGCCTTTGATCCGGAAGACTTGTGCAGAAAACAGCACGGCGAATCATGCTGCCCGCCAAAGTGAGGCCTTTATGTCAAAACTAAAAGTGCTTTTCCTATGCACCGGCAACTCGTGCCGCAGCCAAATGGCGGAGGGCTGGGCGCGACATCTCAAGTCCGAGGTGATCGAAGCCTATTCAGCCGGTACCAACCCCCAAGGTTTGAACCCCTATGCCGTCAAAGTGATGGCTGAAGTAGGCGTGGATATCTCTAGCCATCGCTCACAACCCATTGATGCATTGGCAGACATTCCCCTGGATTTCGTGGTCACAGTCTGCGGCCATGCCCACGAAACCTGCCCGGTCTTTCCCGGAGACTGCAAAGTGGTCCATGTCGGGTTTGAGGACCCACCCCAAATGGCGAAGGCGCTCGCCGAGCAAGGTGCCTCGGAGCAGGCACAACTGGACTGTTACCGAAAGGTGCGTGATCAAATCAGGGCCTTCATCGAAACATTGCCCGAAGGATTGAATCATGACTGACCTACCGACTAGACACATGACATCGGTGTTCGAAAAGTATCTGAGTCTGTGGGTAGGCCTGTGCATCGTGGCCGGTATCATCCTGGGAAAAGCGGCGCCCGGCCTCGCCAAAACGCTGGACGGTATGAGCCTGCAGATCCAGGGTGCACCCGTGGTTTCCATTCCTATCGCCATCTGCCTGTTCTTCATGATGTATCCCATCATGGTGAAAATCGATTTCGCAAAAGTGGTCAAGGCGGGAAAGAGCGGCAAGCCCGTCTTCCTCACCCTCTTTGTCAACTGGTGCATCAAGCCCTTCACCATGTATGCGATTTCGATGTTTTTCCTTGGATACCTGCTCAAGAACCTCATCGGAACCGACGCTATGGATTGGGTGAAAATGCCGTTTGGACTGGATCTGCCCGTTGGCGCAGAGCACGGAGCTGGCGTGGTCGTGCTTCAAGATAGCATCCCGATGCTCCAAATCCCTCTTTGGCGTAGCTATTTTGCCGGCTGTATTTTGCTGGGCATTGCGCCCTGCACCGCCATGGTCTTGGTTTGGGGTTATTTGGCACGCGGCAATGACGGGTTGACCCTGGTCATGGTGGCCATCAACTCACTCACCATGCTTGTCCTTTACGGTGTGCTGGGCGGATTCCTATTAGGTGTTGGGAAACTGCCCGTCCCTTGGCAAGCGCTGCTCTTGTCCGTCTCCATTTATGTCGCCCTACCCTTGGTGGCCGGTTACCTATCGCGCAAGTGGATCATCGGCCGCAAAGGTGAGGCATGGTTCCAACAGCACTTTCTCAAACGCTTGACGCCGATTACCATCAGTGCGCTGCTGCTGACTCTGGTTTTGCTGTTTAGCTTCAAAGGCGAGACGATTTTGGCCAATCCACTCACCATTCTGTGGATTTCGATCCCCCTGTTCATCCAGACCGTGCTTGTCTTTAGTTTGGGGTACGGCGCCGCAAATCTGCTCGCCCTCGAATACCAGGACGCCGCACCAGTCGCTCTGATTGGTGCTTCCAACCACTTCGAAGTAGCCATCGCCACAGCCGTCATGTTGTTTGGACTTTCGTCTGGAGCTGCCCTGGCCACGGTGGTGGGCGTACTGATCGAGGTGCCGGTGATGTTGTTGTTGGTGGGCGTCTGCAAACGCACTGCTAGCTGGTTTTAGGTTTGGGGTTCTGGACCGATGGGCCGTGAGACCCACCGGCCAAGTTATATGTCGGCCTCCTCATACCAGGGTGGCGATTGCCTTACTTCACATCCAAGGCAAGTGCCACCTGGGCTGGTGGGAGTACGGCAGAGAACTCCATCAACTTGCCACTTTCGGGGAAGTCGAACGGGATGGGCTTCACACCCGCCAACTTGCCAGCCTCTTTGGTCAACGACCGAAGCACCGACTTGGCTTTGAGCTCGGCATGGCGATCATCCCGATCTCCCCCGAAATGAGGCGTGGTCCTTCCTGAAGTCCCATAGTAACTACCAACCCGATCGGGAGCAGCGGTAACAACTAATTCTTCAGACACAGCTTCAATTGTAAGCACGACGGTCACATCCAAACGTCTCCTTTCCTTCAGCATCACTTGCAGTTTTTGAGACTGCATACCTGGCAACGTCACCCTCACCACAGCAAACCCCGGCTTCAGGCCTTGGAAATAGAAACGCCCATCAGCGCGCGAGACTTCGCTTCTGGATCCGTACATATTGTCCGCATCCAACTCAACGACCGCACCGGGCAGTGGTCCACCGTAAGGGTCGGTCACTGTTCCTGATAGTTGCGCGGATCCCGCGGGGTATTCTTTGGGTTCGCTCGATGTCTGGTCCCACATCACCAAACTCCGCGCGCCTTCCAACGCTGCCGGAGCAAGGTCTCCCGTTCGGTAGCGGTACTTGAACCGTTCTGGCAACAACCAGCGGCAATCGTGTCGCAGAACCGGGCTGTCCCACTGCGGCAACACCAGTTCCAGCGGTTGGCGTTTCGTCACTTTGCCCAGATTGCCTATGAGCACTAGTTCAGCCCTCACTTCGGCGTTGCGGGACAAAGGCAAGGGCAAGATCACCCGATCACCCTGGACGATGGGCCGGACTCCGATCCCTTCGACACTGGCTGTCCACAACTCAAAACCTGCCGGTAGATGTAAAGATGCCCTGTTCGAGCCTCTTAGGGCCACCTCATCACGCACCACTAGCTGTCCTTCGTCAGTGAGCATGACCGTCGATTGGCGGACCTCAATCCATTCGGACAAGCGAGGAGCCTCCTCAAATCGACGTAATTCATAGGAAACGGCTGTTGACGGATCCGTGCGTAGCCAGGCCACCAAGGGCGTCGCATTGGGAAACACCTTGCCAAACATGTCGGGCAACTCTGTGATGTCCAGACGACGCCAAGCCTTTTCGGGCTGAGGCGTCAGATCCACTGACTGATGGGATGCCAGCACCAGGTAGTGATGCTTTTGGGGCGCATTACAGGATACGTTGGCCAACTGGCCATCTGGCTCACCTCGTTTCTGCCAGCTCAGGAACCCGCTACCACTGCGACTGCGATGAACGCGATCCTCGGTAGCCGCCAACTGAGGACCTTCATCGGTAGCGAAATGCTCTACCTCTTGCCAAGCCACGCCACTCAACTCATAAATAGGAAGTTCGCCTTGAATCACCTCCACATAAAATCCCGTGCTGTGACTGGCACCAAGTCGGTTCAAGTCCACCAGGTCAAAACGCGTTGATTGCACCAGATTCTCGACCACGTTTTCGGCCATGTCGCGGAACACGATTTCGGTAGCGGCCGATCTGGACGGGGCCAGACGAACCCGCCGTTGATCTCCGTTGAGTGCATCGGCAACCACACCTGCATTACACGAATCAATGCGCCAATCACTAGGCATCGTCATGTCAATCTCGGTGACCGCCGAGCCGATGGGCGCTAATCGAAGCATGCGATGGCCCGGGTCACCGGTTAGAAGGACATGCGTTGATGCCGTCACGCGATAACGTTGCTTGTCGCTGGGTATGAACCGATAGGTTTTGCCGTCACGCACAATACTGCCCGTATCGGGTTCAACGCGTACACGACTGGCCCAGCCAGGCAAGGAGAAGGCCACACTGCCCAATCCCACACGCGCATCTAATTCCATGGTGATGGCTAAGTCTGCCGCTTCGTCATCGACCGTTGCCGATATGGCGCACGAGACCAAGCGGGCTGCTTCCGATTGAACCGCTTCAGTTAACTGACGTTCGGCGACCGTGTCTTTGAGCGCCATGTACTCAGACAACGGCAACGTCACTTCTTGGGCTAAACACAACAGCAAAATGATCATAACCATCTCCTTTTCTCGGCACAGGTCTTGAAGGTCACGTTCAAGGCCTCCAGTTCGGATTGCAGCGCCACCCAGGTTCTAGACGTCACGTGATAACCGGGCGGACGTGGCCTAGAGAATGGACTTGTACCTGCGGAGGTGCCTCTGCCAAAAGACACGTCACACCATTCGTCGGGGTGCCTCAAAATGACGGATACGTCCGTGATGGGTGCCGAACAATGCGGCATTGGCAACACAGCATGCCCGTTCGACTCTTGATAATCTACAAGCGCTTCGATGGTGACCACCTGTGTTTGATTGGGGAGCATGGGGATTGATAACCTGCCTTCCCGCTCCACACCGGTGATTTTGGTCCCGTTCCTGTCGATCACCATCAGCTTCAAGTCGCTGGGCCACTTGAACGACAAGGTATCCACGGAACCACAGACCACTTTGAATTGAGCCTCCAACAACGATTCTGCCCAGGGACTCAACGTATATTGAAAGGTCGCCTCCGTAATTTGAATGGCCAACATCTCGACACCATCGGACCAGGCCGTAATCCAACGTGGCGCGCGCCCCATGTCCGTCACAGAAAAAGCAGGTACGCCTTCGCGGCGGATGCTGGCCCAACTAGGCAATACATCCAGTTTGATGGCATCCTTAGGGTCCAGTAGCGAGAGCAGGCCATCACCTTCAATCTCGGTGGACACTATCCATTTAGCGTCCACGGCTTGCGGCACCGACAAGAGCGGTGCCTCGATCTCGCTTGCTGTGTCCCATCGCCAAACCAGGTCAAATTGGAACTCGTCGGCAGACTCGCCTTGAACCTCCAAACGCACCCTGTCTTGTGAAACGGTAATAAGTACGCCATCGGGCGCCGTCGTTTTGGGTATTCCCAAAGACGCCGGAAAGGTAATGTCAACAGGTTCCCAGTGTTCCGTCTTCGACGAAAGATGGAATCGAGCCTGGCACATTCGTTGGATCCGACCCATTGAATCCAAAATTTCGCATCGACTGGTTAGCACCATGTCGGTTCGTCGGGCAATTTCCTGACCTTGAATCTGAAATTCCACTCTTGAATCAGCCGCCGCATACAACGCGCCACCACGCAACATGCCCGGGCCCGACACCGTGGTATTTGGATCGTTGATCCTCCCAGATATAGATGAAGCGGACGGAGTCAACCAATACCCAGCAAATGTCTCGAACGCCCCCAGTCGCGTGACTGTCAATGGCAACACACTCTCGGTTATCACCCGATACCGACCTGGCGTGGCGCCCGAAATCACAAGTATATTGCGATCTTCACTGCTTTTGACGCCACATAGCAAGTTCCCGAACGAGGCCTGAAGCAAGTGCCCGGATCCCAGATCGATCTCGGCAACGCCATCGTGAAAAACTACGATTTCATAGACGGTTTTCAGTTCAAGCGCATGTTGATTGCGTTCAATAACTACCTCCGCAGATTCGCAGGCAGCGGACACCTCCTTCGACGATTCTTCGCCATGTGCGGCGCTCCAAAGCGTCTCAAAATCTTTCAGCGGCAGGGTTACCTGCACGCATATCGTCAGGCACAAAAATAGCGCGTTCATGTCCACCCCCATGGAGAACTAGTTTGATTCCTAAGGAGCAAGATCCTTGCCCAAACAGCAATGACTACACGTGCCAACCTCAATATCCTTAGATCGTGTATGCCTGTTGCCTTTGCAGGCTGAACTAACGATGTTGTGGTTATGGCACATATGCTTATGGCTCCCTATGGCACGCTTGGCGACATACTGCCTTTGATGGCCTTGGCACACGAATTGGAATCACGTGGTCATGCCACGACTTTTTGCGTTCCCCCAGACTACGTGACCACGGTCTCCGGCCACGGATTTGCGTGTCACCCATGTGGATCGCCATTTGGGGCCCATTTACGCGGTACCTACAACGAAGCAACGATTCTCAAGCGGGTCTTCGACGAGGTCGGCCGGCAGTTCAAAGACCTAGCGCCGTTTGTTGAGCGGGCTGACTGCGTGATCGGTTCCATGCTTCAGGTGGCAGCACCATCGTTGTGTGAGTATTATGCAAAGCCCTACGCTTACGCGATATTCAGTCCTTGTTATTTAGAGAGCCATGAGATCCCGGTTCCCATGCCCTTGGGCCGTAGCCGCAAACTCATCATCCGACGCGCCAGCCTCATCAAAGCCATGTTTGCAATGAGGTCGGCTATGACACCTTGGTTCACACGCACGTTGACCCGTGCACGAGACGCGCTTAACCTGCCACCCGTCAAACACATGTATCAGTACCTCGCATGCAGTGGCTTACTCTTCGCTGCTTTTGATCCCGAATTGACACCCAAGCCAACAGATGTCGAAGAAGGCGTGGTCACGGGCCACTGGGCGTGGTCCGGTGATCCGGCGCCAGATCCATCGTTAACGGCCTACCTCAACAACGGAACTCCCCCCATTTATTGCGGTTTAGGAAGCATGCACCATCATTCCGCGAAATCTGTCGTCCAGCAATTCGTGCAGGCCTGCCGAGATTTGGGTGAACGGGCCTTGGTGGTACACCCTCACGCTTCTCAATGGCAATTGGGCTCAGACGTCCTAGTGGCTCGACACGTACCGCATCGCCACGTGTTACCGCACTGCCGATTGGCGGTACATCATGGAGGTGCGGGTACCGTTGCTGTGACGGCCAGGAGCGGTCTCCCTCAAATGGTCGTGCCCCATTTGGGCGACCAGTTTTTTCACGCCCAAAGGGTGGCTGAGCTGGGGTTGGGCCCTCCATCATTGCCTGTCCGGAAACTCAAAGGCGACACATTATTCGCCCGTCTGAAAGAGGCACTTGAACCCCGATACCTGCAAAACGCCAAAAACATGGCCGCGCGCCTAGACAACAAAGGTGTCGTATGCGCGGCCGATCTGTTGGATCGCAGTTTAACAAAAGCCCTCGCTAAAACTGATCACGCATCTTCGCAATGCGATTGATACCAACGCTCAAGGGCGTTTGCCACCTGTTGATGATGCGTCCAAGCGATCATATGCCCACCTCCAAGAATCAGCGCATCAGGATTGCTCGGGCACTTAATGAGCAAATCTCGGGAGCCGTGCACACGGAAGGTGATGAGTCGATGATCACCGCCTCGCCAGTTGCGCAATGCATGACACATGTTCACCATAAACAGGGAATCAGCATCAGCCAACATCCTAAAAAACAAGCTTCTGTTCACGAGTCGCCCAAGTCGCCGAGAAAAATCGAAAACAGGTCGGTTTGCCAGTGGCAATCCAAGTCGTGCAAACCACCTCAACTCATGTATGCTCCGCGCCGAACCGATGAGCACCACAGACTTCATCTTCAGCTGATGCGCGATCTCGCAGGCCACCATGCCGCCAAGTGAAGAACCGCCTATCCGGTCACGGGCCGAGATGGCGTGCATCTCGATCATTTGACAAGCGACTTCGGATAATGACTTGGCGGGATGAACGTGGTCCCAGTCCAGTCGAACCACCTGGGGCAGTTGGGTAATTGATGGGCCATACATCCGATGGTCTGCACCCATACCCGGAAGAAGTATTAGTCTGGAATCCACGCCGCGACGCGAGCAGGCCCACCACTTCCACCCGCGATTTTCATAGGCATGGCGATCGCCCAAGCGCCCTTTTCAGGTATCTTTTCCAACTGGGCGAGATTTTCAATGACGGCAATGTCGTGAGCGGCGAGCACTTGGTGCGCTTCGAAAAGCGTGGATTGACCGCGGTCGATGCTGGGCGTGTCCAGGCCGATCATGACAATCTTGCGCTGGCTCACCAGCCAGGTAGCGGCCGCGGGATCAAGGCCGGGAAAATGCAGGTGCGGCACGGCCTCAGGGCCCACCAAATCTGTGCCCAAGTATTTGGTGCGGTCGGGCCAGAAACGCCCATATCCCGTGCGAAGAAAAACAACTGAACCCGAAGGAAGTTGACCGAACTTAGACTCGTATTGGGTCAGATCAGACACTGAAACCAGATAGTCAGGATCCTTCAATGCCTTTTCGCTGACATCTACCACGGCTACCGGGCCCATGAGCTTACTCAGTTCCAATTGATCGGATGTTTTTTTTCCCTCTGCGAAATGAATGGGCGCATCCAGATGGGTACCGCCATGTTCGGAAGCACTGTAGCGATAGGCCGAATAGAAGTAACCCTTTTCTGTGCGTCCTTCGAATTCCGTTTCATGTTCGAAGGGCTGCGCCGTTGGCCAGTAGATCGTGCTGGCATCAAAGGCATAGCTCAAATCGATCCAAGACCCGCTTTCAAACGGGTTTTGTGACCATGCGCAAACCACACCCAACATCATCACAAATCGCATCTCGGCCTCCGCGCTCATGGATTCAGCCTCTCATGTTACATTGAGCGATGCGCCGACACAAATCATTCAGCTCACACAAACTGAGGAACACAAAAAGCGCTAATGTGTGATCGAAAGCGGCCCGATAACCAAGCTCAAATTGTCACAAAGGAGACAAACACATGCGATTGATCTTATGGTTGATACTCACAGCCTCCGTCATGGCTCAAGAAGCCGAATCGAAGGCTTGGTCCAACACCACTGATTTGTCCTGGGTAGAAACCGGCGGTAACTCAGAATCTTCCACGATTGGGTTCAAGAATGAGACCAAATGGTCTAAGGGAAAACACGCCTTTGCGCTCAATTTGGCAGCAGTTCGTGCAGAAAGCGGACTCACTACGGTGTTTGCAGTGGGGGAAGCAAACAACCCTGTTTTTGTCGAGAACACAGAAACACGCCTATCCGATGAGCGCTACGCGATGAAGGCTCAATACGACTACAGTTTCTCTGCAATGACCTCCTGGTTCTCGGGAATTGAGTGGGACCGCAATGAATTTGCTGGGATCAAGAACCGAACCACCCTTTCTTCTGGCATCGCCCATATATGGATCAAGAATGATCAGATGAGCTACAGCAACAAAGTAGGTCTGCAGTACACCGATGAAGAGCCTGTGCAAGTCGTTGAAGGCATTGAAACTGAATATGCCGGTTTGCGAGCCAATTCAGCCTATATGCGCAAGCTCGGCAAAAATGGAACGTTCAAAAACGACGTGGATGTCGTTCTCAATTTGAATGATACCGATGACTATCGCGCCGATGTGGTCTTTTCTTATGCTGTGAACATCAATGCGAGACTGGCATTAAAAACCAGCCTACAGTTTCTCTACGATCATCAACCGGCCTACAAATCAGTCCCACTGTTTGACGACGACGTCCAGACAGGCACCGTGCCGTTCCAGTTGGACGACACGGACCGTGTATTTACCACTTCCTTGGTTGTGACTTTCTAGCCGCCCAGGGCGTTTTCGTATTCATCCAATGAGGAGAACATGGGTAGCGTCTGCTGCACCAGTTCTCCTGAGGGCACGATGACAGCGCGCCTTGACCGGCTGTGGATGTCACGTGCGATGCTCAAAAACGCGTCCAACGGGTTCTTGGCTCCGGAGACCACGCGCATGGGATTTAATCGTTTGCTGTCAATGCGGATCACTCGCCGTTCAGTGTGCATAACGTTGCGCCCATCGAGGAACAAATCGATCAGCAGGAAGGGTTGGCCCGAACGCGGCTTGATCCCGGCCACGACGATTTCGACGATATCGTCATAGGCTATGAGTTTGCGCTCTCCGTGACCCGTAGAAATATTGAGGCCCCAAGCGACAATGGTTTCAAGCTTCACGTACGACACATCAAAGCGCGAGTCAGGGTATTCCTCGTCTTCGTCCTCCAGCACTTCAATGGTACTGTCTGCATGATGGGCGCGTACACGTCGCATGGCCTTGTGGGCCGCAGCTTGAATTGCGTGCTGTTCAACAGGTGTCAATTGGGGCAGGCGAAGCAGTAGATTGACCTTTTCCATGAGTACAGCAGGTGCAGCTACCGCCGCAATCTCTGCCAGCTTCTGGACATGTAACGCAGGCTCACTGGCGTTGAGTTGCTCCAGGGCAGTGATCACCACTGCGCCTGCTTCTTCAATCATTCTCAGGTGCATTAACAGTTCCGCCAACTTGAGATCAGCCATGACGGGAAAACGCTTGCCAAAACCATGCAGACAGTCATGCCAAACCATATAGGCACGTCGGCCTTCCTTCTTACTCAAAAAGTACCGAAGCAATTTTCCAGCGGTTACAAAACCGTTATCGCCGTCGTTCATTCGTTTCGCCAAGGACCAGTGGAGTTCGAGCCAATCCAGGCGATGATTGGTTTTCTGCACAGCTTGGCTTAACAGTTCATAGCCCTGCCGTACGCGGCCCGTATTGATGTACTGCTCCACCTGGGGCATCACATCCCCATCGGCAACCTCATGACTAATCAGCTTTTGAAACAAACCCATCTAAACCCCCAAACCTTCATTAACTACTTAAAGGGTTTAAGTTCACAAAAGCGTACATTCTGTGACTTTTGTCATGGGCCTGGGATTCAGACACACACACCGTCACAAAATGTGACACAGATCATCACGAACTGTTGGAGTCCAGCCCTTCGCGCCATTGGCGCAATCCCAAAATACAAAGTCCCAAGAAGACAACATACAAAATCGACGTCAAAATCAAGCCTTTATACCCATACAGACCGATGTAAATCACGTCTGCCAAAATCCATAGGTACCAGTTTTCGATCAGTTTACGGGTGAGCATTACTTGCGCCACAAAACTCATGGAGGTCGTCAAGGCATCCCAAAATGGAACCGTACTGGGCGTATGCACCAACACCCCATAGATGGCCGCCGTTAACAACATGCAGGCAAACAGGTAAACGGAAAGCAGCCTGGCTCCCGTTCTTGAAACCGAAAGCGCCGAATGGTTCTCGCCTCCAAATAACCAATTCCACCAACCGTATCCCCCGATACAGAAATAAACGACCTGCAGCATGGAATCCGCAAAAAGGTGAGTCCGCCAAAACAGAACGAGAAAAAAGACAGCATTGACCATCGCCAAGGGCCAATTCCAAGGATTCTCACGCACCACCAGATAGACACAAGCCAAACCTGTGATGAATCCAAAAGCTTCGGTCCAATCCAATGTCCAAGTGGACATCAGTTCCACGATCAGTGCCATCATTCACACCTCGGCTTCGGAACCCATACCCTACTGGTTGCATTGACAGGGGTCAAGCAAAACGCGTGACTAAAGTCACTTCCCAATGGACGCCAACATGCTCTTCAATGGTGTCAACACGATGAACAAAAAAACACTGTCGATACCTGTCAGTCTCTTTGGCATAGCCCTCGGATTTCCGGTGTCGGTCTATATCCACTCGGGGAGGGATGGGCTTCTATTAGCGCTGCAGGAAGTCGCATTCAGTGTGTACTTGATATTCGTTTTTCCTTTGGCCTGCTACAGCGTGATTCAGGGCATGTCGTTGAACGAATGGAGGAAACTCCCATCCCAACGAAAGTTAGGCTGGATCGCTGGAGGGATTTCCCTTGGGCTGCTGGTGATCGCAGGAAGCGTGCTCGACGCTAGGCGAGCGCCTTTCCCACCTTACTTCCTCAAAAATGACCGGCATAGCAATCATGCACAAACCAGTCAAGAGATGTGTGAAAAGCTCAACGACTTAAGAAGCAAGTACCTCGCAACAAATCAAATGGGAAAGGAAGCCAAAGAGAAAAAACGCACAGCGCTTAGAAAGGACTTCGAAGGCTCGAAGTCATCCTCACCCTTTGCGTCTGTTTCAGATTACTGGGCAGGGACAAGTTGGGTTGCATGGTATGCATTGGGACTGAACACACTGGTGTTTTTACTGGCAGCTTTCTTCTATCTGTTTCTCATTTTCAAAGCGTTTCACCCAGAACGGTCCAGCGCAGCATCCAAAGCGCGTCAAAACCACCTCATGGCCGGATTCACATTAATCTGTTTGTGGCTGCCGCTACGGGCCTATTCCGAGTGGCTGATGAATTTCTTCAGTTTCAGGACCTTTCAAATGTTGATGCCCATTATGGTGGCCGCGGTGGTAGGCGTGGCCCTAATGGTGGCTATCTCAAAACCGGAAAGCCTGGTGAAGTGGTGGAAAATCGTCACAGCCTCGTCCGGTCTGATCATTTCTGCTGCCTTCATCACGAATCCTGAAACAGCGTTGATTGTGGCTCAGTTCCTACATCAAGCAGAGCTTTTCACATGGATATTCTCTTCGATCATCTTGGCGATAGGTGCCGTGGGCGTGATCAAAGCGATATCTAAACTGCCATAAGCTAAGGTGCGTTGTTCACGCAATCCACGTAGGTGATCAACGTGACCTGCGGCCATTGCGGCAGCGTTTGGGGAATGAGACATGAAAAAAAGTTTATCAGCTCAATCGTGTCACTAGCTGCGAATACCTGCAACGCAGCATTTCTCACTTCCACAAACAGCGATCACTTTCATGTATCGCAATATGGTTGAAAAGACATGTTTCGTCAAACGATCAGTTCACAGTACGTTCTCGATCATGTTCCGTCAGAAACTCTTGAGCATCACGAAGCCGGGGCAAAGCTCGTTGCACGGAACGCTGCCAATCCCGAATTAGATCAGAAATGATCTGTATCCGTTCATCCACATTCGTAATCATGTTCAAGCCGGGCAACAACAACTCATGTTCCGATTCATCATGTGACACGAACAGATGTTTGAATTCACTTTGTTGGTCCAACAGGTCGATGATCCCCCGTCTCTGTTCCGACGCACTCAATTTGAGTAGATCTTTCATCTTCACCTGGAAAATGCGGACAAGCAGCATCATACGCTCATGTTCGCCAATCAACGGGACCGCTCGATCTGGGGCCATCTTCAGCAGGCGAATGATCAGCGGAAACAGGTGATTCTCTTCCTGGTTCATGTGCACTTCTAACAAACTGGCAAAAAGATCCAGAATTTCATCCGCTAGTGCCACTTCGCCGCACACCATGAGCTCCTGGTGCAAAGTGAAGACGCCTGATAGATCGTCGTGAACCGATTGCAGCTGTTCGAAGCTAAGCGAGCCCGCATCCATAGGTATGCTTCCTTTTCATGGGTCTCTTATCGCATAATCCAATCAGGAACTTGAGCATGGATTGTCGCATAAACTGTGGTGCATGTTGTATTGCGCCCTCTTTCAAGCAGGTTGTATTTGGCATGGACCACCCGAAACACGCGGGTGAACCCTGCATCCATCTGACTACAGACATGCGATGTGCCATTTACGGTCAACCCGAACGGCCCGGCTTTTGTCAGGCGTTTCGCGCCGATCCCTTATTTTGCGGATCAAGTAGAGAGGAAGCCCTGGCCATTCTCAGTGATCTAGAACGCACCACGCTTCCGTTGTCACAAGGATGTACAGCGTTTTCGTCCCAAAACCGGCCTGATTAAAGAACCGCGGTCCTGAGTCATCAGCGCTACCGCCACCACAATCACCCCAGCGGCCAAAATCATGGCCATCTTTACAGATTCACCCCCTACCAACCATCCCAACAACACGGCTATCACGGGATTCACAAACGCGTGGGTAGACACTCGAGAAGGCGTACTTACCCGCATTAGCCATACATAGGTGGGAAAAACCAACACCGATCCAAAAACCACAAGGTAGGCCCAAGCCGACCAGGCTTGTACAGAAACATCACGCCAACTCACGCTAACCCATTCGCCTCGATACGCAGCAATCAACATCAAGACACAACCACCGATGAACATTTGTAGACCGGGCAGAACCAACGGCGGCGCTTCAACCTTGTGGTATCGGGCGAAAAGAGATCCAAGGCTCCACATCCAAGTAGAACCCACCAACACAGCCACAGCAATCCACTGGCTCGTCCCCTGGAACACGTCTGAGCCGACCAACAAAGCAGAACCGAACAACCCAAGAAATGCACCCATCACGCCCTTGCGTCCGGGCACGCGCCCTCCAGGTACCACAGCGTCCATGGCCATCATCCAGATCGGCGATACGGAGACCAGCAATGCAGTCAGACCCGAGGGGATATAGGACTCTACCCAACCCACCACGCCTGTTCCCAACACCACCATGGTCATCCCCAACACCAATCCATGCCACACCTGCGCCCGACTGATTTGTTTGGGTTTCGCATAGGCTAATAGCATCGCGCCTGCCAATGAAAATCTGCAACCCATCATCAAGAAAGGCGGGATTTCCCCAACCGTCCACTTAATCGCTAAATACGTCGAGCCCCACACGAAATAGATCACCGCGAATCCGCCAAGCAACAACCATTTAGTCATCTGTTCCCTCAACCGGCAATACCGTCGATTCTTTAGTGCGTTCAAGGACAATGGTGGTGTGGGTTGAGACGATGGTCTCAATGGGTTTCAAATAGTCCCGCAGCATATCATTCAAATGGGACGTGTCACGGGCTCGCAGTTTGACCAGGTAACAGTCATCACCCGTAATGCTGTGTACTTCCAAAACATAAGGAATCTCCTTAAGTTTGTTACTGGTGTCGTCACTCCAACAACCATCCTTGGTCTTAACGTGAATGAACGCAAGCAAGGGCAGGCCAATCTGGACTTCATCCAAGACCGCGCGATAACCCTTAATCACGCCCCGCGCCTCCAACTTACGAACCCGTTCCAACACAGCTGAAGGCACTAGGCCCACCGTGCGGGCCAGGGCCGCATTCGAAACTCGACCATCTTTTTGCAGCAACATCAGTATCTGACGATCCAACTCATCCACAAGCCACCTCACTCGAATATTATTCTGCATATCTCCATATCTTTGCAATAATATTCTTAAGTACGACGTATCTTGTGAATATACATCATACTCGTGATGCGATTTTTATGCGGATCAGGCTGTGATAAGCTCCACAGCCATGGGAGGTGATATGTCGGTACCTTGCTGGTCGGTCGACGAGGTTGCTTCGGTTTGCGAGGAACACTATGGGTTGATAGGGACCATCACCGATCTGGTTAGCTATGCCGACCAGAATTTTCTAGTCGAGACAACGTCAGGGCGATTTGTCTTCAAGGTGGCGAATCTCCAAGAACCACGAGCGCAATTGGAAGCGCAACATCTTGTCCTGAGCCATCTGGGCCAGCACGCGCACGGCATTGCTGTTCCAAAGGTGATACCCAACCATCAAGGTCAGGAAATCACAGAAATCGTTCGGCCCAACGGCCGGTACCTCTGCCGTCTTGTCAGTTTTATCGAAGGGAAGTTTGTGGGCGATCTCCCCACTCGTCCTTCCCCATTAATTCGGGGCATAGGATTGCTTTATGGCCGAATCAATCGCGCTTTGCGTTCATTCGATCATGCGTCCGTTCCGTCTCGCTACCTGAAGTGGGACCTGCAACGCGCGTCTGATGCGCGTCCCAACCTGAAATGGATCGACGATGCGCACCGACGATCTATGGCAACCCGATTCCTTGACGAATTCGAGGAGAAGGTGCTGGCAGACCTATCTCGATTGAGACACACGTTGGTGCATAACGATGGCAACGATTACAACATCCTGGTCCGCATGGAAGGTGACCAGTGGTTACCCTTTGGGGTAATTGATTTTGGCGATATGGTGTACGGTCCTACAGTCTTTGATCTTGCCATCACAGCCGCCTATAGCTTGATGGGCTTGGATGACCCCCTAACCGGGTTATGTGATCTGGTTTCTGCCTTTCATGAAGTCTTTCCCCTTACGGCCCACGAACTGGAAGCTCTGTATCCCGCCATTTGCGCTAGGCTGGCTGTAAGTGTGTGTTATTCGGCCGCCAACAGAAAAGAACACCCTGACAATGAGTACCTATTGGTCAGTGAGCAACCCGCATGGCAATTGATGTTTCATTTGGCTTCCATGCAGCCCATTTGGGTTCTGATGAAACTGAGAAGCGCTTGCGGATTTGAGCCGCACCCCAATCATGCCCAAGCGCGAATGGCCCTACAACGGGCCGACATTCACCCCGCTATTGAGCTTGGCAACGCCGTACCCATTGATCTCGGTCCGAACACGACCATTCCCGGCGATATGAATCAAGCCATGGAACACATGCAATCGCTGATAGCCACAACGGGACCGGTTGTGGGTTATGGCGGCTATTTAGAACTTCGGTCCTGCTACAACGCGCCTCAATTCATGTCGGAGTCGGGTACAAGGCGCACCGTTCATCTGGGCATCGATGTATTTGCGGTTCCAGGCACAAAAATATCAGCACCATTGGCAAGCGAGGTGCACGGGGTGTTCGATCATGCCGTTGAAGGCGACTATGGTCCTACGGTGGTACTCAAGCACCTTTTGGAAGGTGTCACCTGTTACACGCTTTACGGACACCTTGGGCGTTCGGTTCTATCACTCAAGAGGGGTCAGTCGTTGGCGCGAGGCGAAGTGTTCGCCGAGATTGGGGATTCCAGTATTAATGGGGGTTGGCCACCCCACCTCCATCTTCAGCTGTATCTTGACACGTTGGGACAAACCACCGACTTGCCAGGAACAAGTACGCCAGCAGAAAAGCAACTGTGGGCCAGCATATGCCCTGACCCCAGCCGCCTGATTGGGCTCGCTTGTGAGGACGATACGGAATCGTTACTCAACATCCGCAAAAATGTGGTGGGTCCCTCGTTGTCGCTTTCATATCGCCGTCCACTGCATTTGACCCGTGGACAGCTGCAGCACCTGTACACCGCGTCCGGCGATGTGTATCTAGACGCGGTCAACAACGTGCCTCATGTGGGGCACAATCATCCCCGTGTGGTTGAAGCCACTTGCAGGCAAGTGCGTGAACTCAACACCAACACGCGGTACTTGCATCGCAACCTCACTGACTTCGCTGAAGCCTTACTGGCAACGGCACCCGATCCGATCCAGGTCTGTTACATTGTGAATTCCGGTAGCGAGGCGAACGATCTCGCCTTGAGACTGGCGCGTACCGCCACGGGTAGAAATCAGACCGTGGTAATTGAAGGTGCCTATCACGGGAACCTGACCTCTCTGGTTGCTATCAGTCCTTATAAATACAAGGGTAAGGGGGGTGGCGGCAAACCAGATTGGGTAATTGAGTTGCCACTGCCTGATCCAAAACGAGGTCTATTTCAGGGGCCAGATGCGGCACGGCGTTATGTTGACCAGTTGGACCGTCTCCTTGACGGATGTGCGCCAGCCGCTGTGATTGCGGAGCCCGTGATGGGTTGCGGCGGTCAACTACCCCTGCCCCAGGGATACCTAGCCCAGCTCTTCAACTTGATCCGCAGGCGGGGCGGTGTTTGTATCGCCGACGAAGTGCAGATTGGTCTGGGTCGCCTGGGCAGCCATTTCTGGGGATTTCAAGCGCACGACGCCTTGCCCGATATCATTACCATAGGCAAGCCACTGGGCAATGGTCACCCAGTAGCGGCAGTCATGACCACTCGTGACATCGCTGAGCAATTCGACAACGGTATGGAGTACTTCAACACGTTTGGCGGGAACCCCGTCTCATGCGCCATTGGCTTGGAAGTGCTTGCCATCATTGAACAGGAGCAATTGCAGAACCATGCGCGGATCGTAGGTGAGGGTCTCAAAAGACAAATCCAGGCCATTGATGACCCACGAATCGGTGATGTACGTGGCAGTGGATTGTTTCTAGGTGTTGAATTGATTAACCCTGACACGCAACGTCCAGATGGGGCGTTGGCTGCCGAGCTTGTAGAACACCTAAAGTGCCGGTTTGTGTTAATAAGTCGCGATGGACCCGACCACAACGTATTGAAGATCAAACCGCCGTTATGTTTTGATCGAGAAGATGCAAGACTCTTGTCGAGCACCCTGCGATCGGGTTTGGCGGTACTTTGAATTACTCGTCTTCGCCATAGGCTCTGGTTTTGTTGGCATCTTCTTGAACCTGCTGCTGGAGTTGCTTGAGCTTCTGCTCCATTTCCTCCTTTTGCTGTTGTGCTCGTTCGGCTTCCTCTTTCTTTTGTTCTGCGACTACGGCCTGGGTCGTTACCAGATCCGCACAGCCAGCCAGACAAAAAACGCACAGGAAGATGGGTGCTTTCCATCTTGATGACATGCAAACCTCCTTGGATGATGAGGTTCTAGAATAAGACATTTTTCACGGATTCGGGAATATCGCTTCCCTATCAACATGTTCCCTAGCTTGGAGGCCGGAATGAAAATTGGATATCACCGCATAGAGTTGGGGTTAGGCTTATTGATGCTGCTGGCAAGTCCGTTTGGTTCCTATCTGGGCGCCGGTCACTCATGGCCGATCACTGATGTGTTCCGCTGGAGTGGCGTTCTGATACTTGCTCAGGGCTTGTTGAGAGACGTGGTGCTGCTTGTCTTTTATCGCCACCTGATTGTGGCCGAGCGCGCACCGTCAGGATTCTTGATATGCGTTGAATCCACAGTGGGTGCGGGTCTGATCGGCGTTTATTTGCTTTTGTTCGGTATGGGCGCCCAAGGTGACATCACCATATCCAACAGCGTGCTGTTAGCGGTCTCTGGCTGTTTGTGGTTGTTTGGCTATTTCACTCGCGATTTCGTATTGGAGATGCGCAAGGAAGAGAATCACCTTAATCTGGTGCTTGGCTTTCGTTGATGATCGTCATATCGTCGTGCAGTTGATAAGGGGACTTGGGAAACGGTGCTTTGGCTGTGTGGTTGTTGCGGTCGGCATCCACGAGTAACTTGTCCGGGTCCAGCGTCACGGAAACCAGGGTTCGGCGCGTATGTACAAGGATTTCTGCTCTTTCCGTGTCGTGGCGCCAGATTTCAGCAGGTAAATGACGCGTCGTCTGGCCATCCTCGAATTCGAGCATTATGGTGATAGGCATCGGAATGCCACCTACATTTTCCAGACGAATCACATAACAATTGGTATTTTTGAGCAGATCAAGCAGGCCGTCGTCCTGATTTTGATCCTCTTCAAGTTGCCAATTCGTGACGCCTTCCAAAGCGACATCCAGGTGACCTGTCTCATAAAACCAGGCCCGCCAAAACCAATCCAGTGGAACACCCGAATACTGATTCACAAAACGGAAGAAATCACCGGGCAGGGGCCGTTTGAACTTCCAAGCCACTGCAAAAGCACGAAGTGCCTGATCGAATTCATCCGCACCGAGCACAACCTCTCGCAACATACGCAACGCCGTCGCGGTCTTGGCATAGGCTGTACCGGCCACATCTTCTGTTAGATCAGCCCGAGTCATGATGGGCATTTGATCGCTGTGCTTGAGCCACAAACCCATCGCTTCCTTGTCCCCAATATCCGATGGGAAGCCAGGCCACATCTTTTGTTCAGCTTCCAACGACAGGAACGAGACGATGCCCTCGTCCATCCAGGTCCATTCGCGTTCGTCGGAATTGACCATCATGGGAAAGAAGTTGTGGCCCACTTCATGGATGATCACTGCAAATCGATTCGAGATTTCGAATGCGTTGGCCACGGGGTCATCTTGCGGTCTGGAACCGCAAAACGCCAACATGGGGTACTCCATGCCTGGAATACTCCCATTCACACAGATTACCGTGCCATAGGGGTACGCAAACAAACGAGATTCAAAAAAGTCAAGTGCTTGAGCAGTCTCGTTTACCGCCTTTTCATGCCAGAGGGGAACTGCCTCCAAAGGGAAAAAAGTCATTGCGATGGGCCCCTCGGGTCGGACCCTTTTTGCCTCCCAGACAAACTGCGATGAGCAGGACCACGCGAAATCACGCACGGACTCAGCCTGGAACCGCCAGGTCTTCGTTCCACCCACCTTTCGCTTCGACGCCTGTCGCGCCTCTTCCTCGGACTGGATGACGACTAAGTCATCATGGTTCTTGACTGCATCGAGTCGGCGCCGTTGATCTGAACTCAGGACCTCGCTTCCATTGGTCAGTGTTCCCGTGGCTGCGACCAAGTGGTTTTCAGGGACCGTAATGGACACATCGTAGTTGCCAAACTCCAGGGTAAACTCACTGGCCGCCGTAAACGGGCGAATCTGCCAGCCGCCGTAGTCCGTATAAGCGGCAATCCGTGGAAACCAATGGCCCAACATATATACATCTGCCCCGTCGTCAAAAGGCTCATATCCGGATCGATCATCCTCCGTGAGCACCATGGGAATGTTCATCTCCCAAGTTACCCGTAGATTCAGCGTGGACCCACGGGTCAGCGGTTGCGACAAAAGCACGCGCGCGTGAGTGCCACGAATCGTGAAGTCCAGTTCATCGTCCTGGTCATTGCGAATCGTGAGTTTTTCAATGCCTGATTCCTGAAAGGAACTCACCAAAAACGGATAGATATCTACCAGTCCGATCTGCGAGAAATCAGGCGCAAGGCGCATTTCACGGTTCAGTGAATTGGGGGCATAGATGTTTTGGTCCAACGCCAGCCAAAGAAAACTGAGATCGTGGGGTGAATGATTGGTGTAGGCGATTTCTTCGTGACCCAAGCAGCGCTTTTTTGCAGGATCCAGTATGACATCAATGCGATAGTCGGCTCGCTGTTGCCAGTACGCCGGGCCGGGCATGCCCGAAGCCAGTCGCGCGTCGCTGACGGGATGCCAGAGAGAACTGAGGTCAGAAAAGGGATGGCCGGTTTGGGCCAAAATGAATATCCATATAGGGAACATGCGCCATCATCCTTTCAGCATGTGCGATTATAGGTCCAAACGCATAAGGAGCAACCATGACACGCACGCCACGGTGGAAGGTATTGATCGCCATATTGATCCTTGACTTGGCGGTGACCACAGGCATCTCGCTGACTGAAGCCGTGAACATGCAGTCGAGATTCATGCTCCTCATATCCATCCAAGTCTTGACGTTACTCCTGATCTTGATCTGGTTGCTCTTCCTCTCACGCCTCCCTTTGAAGGTCCGACTCATTGGGTTTTCGGGCTTGATCATCATGGCGGTAGGGTGTTCGCAGCTGTTTGTGGTGCGAGAGGTTACCGGTGACGTGTTACCCATTTTGGAATGGCGTTGGCGTTCCGAAGAGGCGCTGCCCAGTGCAACAGAGAACGCTGCCATTCCCGATGAGGATCTGAAGCTGTCATTCCCACAATTCCTTGGCCCCAATCGAAATGGACACTGTGACACACACATCAAAAGCTGGAAAGGCGCGCTGCCCGAGCTCGTCTGGAAACAGCCGATTGGCGAGGGGTGGTCTGGTTTTGCCATTGCAGGGCCTCTGGCTTTCACGATGGAACAGCGCGGCGAAGAGGAAGTGGTGACCTGTTACGATTTGCAAACCGGCACCCTTTTCTGGAGCACTGTCAATCAAGCACATTACGGCAATACCATTGGCGGCACGGGTCCTCGTGCCACTCCAACCATCTACGGGGGGCGTATCTACACCCACGGCGCCATGGGCCTGCTTCAGTGCCTGGACCTACAAGGTCAGGTGATTTGGCGTCGACAACTGCTCACGGACGATGCCGTGATCGAGTGGGGTACCAGTTGTTCACCACTCATCTTCGACAATCAAGTGATTGTGAGTGTAGGCGGTGAAGGGCGCGCTCTGTGTGCCTTTTCCCTGATTGATGGCTCTGATCTTTGGTGCAGCGGTGACGATGGTGCCTCGTACAGTTCGCCCACCGCATTTGATCTGGCACAGCGCACACAAATTGTCATCCTGCAGTCTTCATCTGTTGCAGGATATGACCCGCATGGCGGCGGCGTACTGTGGCAATTCCCTTGGTCAGACCAGCAACCCAACGTTTCCCAGCCGATGCGTATCAATGATCATCAGATCCTGGTTTCCAGTGGGTACGGCGTAGGTTCTGCCCTGCTCGACATCCAATCCAGCGGTGACCAGTTAACAGTAACTGAGACCTGGCGGTCCCCTCGCATGAAAGCCAAATTCACGCACTTAGTCAAAGTCGATGATTATGTATATGGTCTGGATGATGGCACCCTGACTTGTATTTCCTTGGCCGATGGGGAACGCGTGTGGCGCGGTAAACGTTACGGGCATGGTCAAATACTGTTGTTAGGTGAGTACATCCTGGTTCTTTCGGAACGTGGTGCGCTGGCTCAGGTGACAGCATCACCCGATAAGTACGAGGAAATTGGCAGCTTCCAAGCCCTTGAGGGTAAGACGTGGAATACGATGGCATATGCAGATGGGCTGGTGCTTGTGCGCAACAGCCATGAAGCGGCGTGTTTCAGGTTGCCCTAAACACAATAGGAGGGGTTAGAATAGCCACACATCACCCCCAAATACGGAGCATCTATGAGCCGGATATCATTGCTGTTACTGGCACTGACCGCGAATGCGCAGAATAATATCGACCTGGTGACTCAAGTTCCCTTATCGAGTTTTTCTCTGACCAGCACACAAGGCGCTGGAATTTGGGGATTTAGCGATCCGGCCAACCGCGAATACGCCATTATGTGCACGGACGGCGGCACCGCTGTCTTCGACATCACAAACCCCGTCTCGCCCGTAGAAATTGGCATGGTGGCACCCCTCAACGCCAACCCTGACAAGGAAGTACAGATCTACGTCTTTGACGATGATCCGTTTATTGCCTACGCATACGTGGCCCACCCAGGCTCAGGTGGGGGGCTCCAAATTATCGACTTGAGCAATGTGCCCGTGAGCATAGCCGAGGTCACACCCAACTGGTGCCCTGGGTTCCTGGGGTTCACTGAGGCAACCAATGTGGCACTGGGTGTCAAGCCGTCCGGGTTCATCGGATTTGTACAAGGCAGCAACCAGTCCGCAGGAGTCTTTGCGGTGGATATCAGCAACCCTACAGGCCCTTGTGATCTGGGTTCCTGGGACGTAGCATTTACCTACGACCTGTTTCTATCCAGCAATTGGTACGATCTCAACTTCGACGGCATGGAGTTAGGCGTCGCGTTTACCGGCACCTCGTTTTATGTGATTGATCTGAGCGATTTCTACGATCTGGATCCCATGACCAATAGCGCCACAACCATAGGGGGATACACCCCTCCAACCGGGTTGACTGATTGTCGCACCGGCTGGATGTCTCGCGATGGTCGGTACCTATTTACCAGCGATCAGGGAGACGAGCCTTTGGGCAGCAACACCGCCGTTCGGGTCTTCGACATGAGTGACGTCACCTCACCTACGCTGATCGAAACATGGACCGGTCCCACCCAAGCGATTGACCATCAAGTGACTGTTTTTCAGGATTTCGCGTTTCTGGCAAACGGCACACGGGGCATGGTTGTCCTGGATGCGACGGATCCCACCACCTTGCAACTTCAAGGGGACTACGACACCTTTCCTGCCAACAATGCAGCGCAGTTAGACGGCGCTTGGGAGTCCTTCTTCCTGAACCTCACCGGGATCATTGCTACATCAGACCGCAGCGGCGGCTTGTTCTTGTTGGATCCAGTGCTGCCTACAGATATCTGTCGCACACTTGATGTGGGTAATGACGGATTTGACTTGAACGACTTGGCCCTTTTGTACCCCAACTGGACAAGCTCAGAAACCGTTCTTACGCTGAGCGGCCTGATCACCACGTGCCTTTGACCATGAAATTTCGGAGATCAAATGATGACTAAAACAGTAGTAATCCTGTTCCTGAGTGCCGCTTCCATGGCACAGACCATTCTCGTGGGCCCCCGTGATTCTGAAGCCTATTCCTTCGCCGAATCACAAGCCGACGGTTCATCGACATTTGCCGAACGGAAACTATTCAAGGCGCTCGTTCAGGCTGCCCAATTAGCCAACCAGGCAGGACCTCAAACCGTCATCGTGAAGGTGGCTGCTGGTGCTTACACGGGCAAGGCCAACATGGGAATCTGGATGGTACCCCAGCTCACCAATCCCGAAGCCAAACTTCACATCCTGGGCGGATACGACGATCAGTACAAACAGCGCAATCCCTTTACCAACCTTGTGAATCTAGTGACATCTGAAGGTCGAAACGGAGCTTTTCTGCAGTTCGCCAAGAAATCAGAAATCGGAGAGCTGGTAATCAGCGGATTGGTTTTCGATGCGGCACCCTCCAACAAGTACGACGCCAAAACGAACAGCATCCTCAAGGGTACATCGCGTACCTACAACATGATCAGTTTCTCGCAGCTGAAAACCCAACATCTTGTCGTGGACAGCAACGTCTTCATCAACGGTTCACACGGTGCATTCGATCCATTCATCATGCCGGCAGACGCCAATGCGACCATCGACATCACCAACAATTTCTTCATCAACAACATTAAGACCCTAAAGACCGAAGCCAGCAGCAACCGCGGCGCCGTCGTCAAAACCATGCGGTTTGCCAATAATTCCTTTATTTTGAACTGGCCCTACAACCCCGACCCCACTTCCGGAGAGGTTTCGTGCATCAACCTCTACCACAAGGGCGGTGCTGCTGCGGTCGTATTTGACCACAATCTCTTCGCCTTCAATCCAGGCGGCGCTATGCAACATGATTGGCCCGAGGACCGCATGCCCGCCTTGACCTTGAAGCAGAACCTGTTCTTCATGAATGCGGGCTTGTTTGGGGACGGCAAGCCGGATGCTGGTGTGTTTGCCGGGAAATTCGGCACCAATCCCAAATATCTACTCTGCGACCTAATCACCATCGAAGATGACTTCAGCTACACCTGCAGCGGGAACCAGGCCTTCGAACCAAAGATTCCGATCACACTGTCGGACCTTCAGGGAGCCGACTCAACGCAAGTTCAACGAAAAGACACCGTGCTCAATGACATTCGTCGCTTGTTTGGGTTGAATCAGGATGGAGGTACGGTTGCCATCGCCAATTACGCCCCATCGATGACTTTCAATCCACAGCAGATCCCACTCCCTACAGAGGCCAAAGCCAAACCCTACGGCGTGCAGATAGACCAACACTTTCAGTAGTCTGGTTGCGAGCCGCGCGCCTCGCTACTCCGGGTCACCAGAAATAGTTACCCAGTAACTGCATACAAGCTGTTTGAAGGCCACATAACAGGGCGGCGGCCTTCAGATGCGTTTCGTCCGTTTCGGTCCAGCGAAGGAGTAGGTATGGGTAGATGAACAAAGCGGCCCGAGCCGTCTCGCCGGTGCGATAGACACCAGCTAGCAAAAACAGCGCAAACGCGCCGGTTCCGGCGATGATCAATGATCTTGCCGGGGTGTTTGGGGTCGATGCCTGCTTCCAGGACGCAAGCAACGCAAACGACAAGAACAGTCCCATTTCGAACAGCCCTTCAAAGCGCGAAGCGAGATAGACCCAAGGCTCATGAATGAGCAACAGCCCCCGTGGATTCTCAATCGCAGATGCCGTCAAAAACGCTTCCAAATGGTTGTAACCAAAACGTACGTCCAAAAGCGCCAGGACAAGGAACATTGAACCAAGCACCCATAAGAAGGGCATGCCTAATCTCGAGTCATGTGAGCGCCAGACCTGTATCGCGACAACAATCCCTGTCACGGCAATCAAGAATAGCCCCAGAAAAGTCAGTAGGTTGGCACCGATGCATCCCACCACCATCCACAAAGTCGACCAGCCCAAATGTCGGCCGTTGATCACCCCAGCAAGTCCGGCGAGGTACATCGTCATGAAACTGAGGATGACACCGTCCAGGCTAATCCCCACGTAAATATTCACAGCCGGAACCAGGCAAAAGAGTAGGGTCAATTGGTGACATCTTTCACGAGCAACACCCAAACATTTGAGTAACCACCAAAACCAGACGAAAGCGCTGGCAGACCACACGAGAAACAAAAGGCTAAACACATAGAGGTTGCTCGAAACACCTAAATGCCAATAGTGCACCAGCACAGCAAACGGTGGATGTGTCCTGCCGTGGGTCTGAAGTGACACCTGATGCTGATTAAATGATTTCAACCACTCACGCCCATCGCGGATGTCCACGGCATCGTGGTAGTACTGGATGGTCGTTTCCACGAATGGGTCAATGAATCCCTCACGCCAACTGCCCTGTCCCAGATTTCCCAGTACAATCAAAAGCAATCCAACCAACAAGACGGTTGTCGGTCTCCATCGCCCTACCCTGTCTAAGGACCAAACGGCCAACGCCAGAAATCCAACCAGATAGGGTATTCCTGTGCCATGAAACTCAGGTCCGATGAACACCGAAATCGGGAAGTAGTAGGGGAGATGGGTTTCTATGCCACTGTTTCGTACGACCATATTGCAGAACGCCACAACCAACCACGCTGCCGTGAGCCAGGCCATCCCTTTCAAGGGAAGCAATGTTAAGGGAACACCCAAAACCTTGCGCTGATCATTCATGTTCGGTTATCCGTTCCTTCGGCAATTGGACAGCTGCATCACGCCGACACGCCAGTAGGTAAATCATCCATTGAAGAACGAGAGGGATATTAACGCAAGGCAAGTTATCGCAGCCGATGGATCGATCGAAAGCTCCAGCATATTTGGACCCTGTAAATTCGATTGTCGCGAGACTACCGGCGTGATACCTTTCAATGTCGTTTACGGACAGGCACATGAATCAGAGGGGGACTCCATGATATTGATACCGGCGATTATCGTACTTATCTGCCAGCTTTATTTCATTTATTACATTTGGACCGAACTGGGTATTCTTTGGGCGCTGGCAACCATGTTCATTCCATTCATCATTTTTTACGTCATCTACATGAATTGGCATGATCTGAAGAAGCCTTTCATCATTCAGATCGTGTGCACGGTGATCATCTTTGCAATGAGCACCTAATTGGCGGACCATCAAGACTGGATTGAGATCGAAGAAAGGGACAGGTTCTTCGCCTTCCTTTTCCTGTTACCCATTGAAATGTCACGACACGTGAGCCGAGCGCCCTTGGTGACCATGGTATTGATCGGTGCCTGCGCCGTTGGCTTTGGCTATCAAATTCTCGACATCGACGGTGGTGCCTCGCTTTACCTAAACACCCTGGTTGTTTCTCGCGCCACCCTTTATCAAGTGGTGACCTCGGCATTCATGCATGGCAACCTTTTGCATCTCTTGGGAAACATGTATTTCCTTTACGCATTTGGACGACTCATTGAAGATCGCATCGGTCAAATCGGTTACTTGATGACCTACATGACATGCGGCATTGCGGCAGGTGCCGTATTCATGTGGGGCCATTTGGGAGATGACCTCCAACTGATGGGCGCATCAGGTGCTGTTTCTGGAATACTGGGCGTTTACTTTATCTTATTCCCATTTCGACTGGTAGGATGGTCCATCATTTTTACCGTCGTACGAATCCCCGCCTTTATTTATCTTGTCTTTTGGTTCTTGGTTCAAAGCCAATTATGGGAGTCAGGAGTATCGGGCGTCGCCTACGAAGCCCACATTGGCGGGTTCATGGCAGGTGCCCTGATAGGTGCTGCGATCCGACTGAACCTCTTCGGGCTGAATCGATTCCTGGTGGACCTACCCGACTTCCAGACCATATGGAAGATGTGAAATTACTTTATTAGACCAGCAGTTCGTCGTGGAATGAGGAGTGGATCAGCAGCAGGCAACCCTTTTCTGTGGCCTGTACGAGGTGCGTTGAACCCTGGGGCGCGTATTGATAATCGCCACTACTCAGGATGTGTGAGCCCACCTTCAACTCGCCTGACAACACAAAACACTCCTCCGCGCCGCCATGAACATGGGGTGGATAGGCACTTCCCGGCGACATGCGTACCATCATCGTCACCATGTCTGCGTTCGGGTCGGCGTGCAATCTCCTGACTTCAACGCCCTCAAACTGGGTCGACTCCCACACCTCTTCACGAGCAGGCACCACTTTCAAGTCGGACGACAAGACATCAGCGTGCCAAGTCTTCCAGGGTTGTACGGGTACTTCGCCATCCATACATAGAGCCATGACACGCGCCTTGGTACGGGTGGACGGTTCAAGGACGGGAATCACCTCGTGTATGTGGGGCCAGACCTGGCCCATTTGTTCCGCTTCCCTGCGACAGTTTTCACAATCGGTGTCACCCACGGGAACACCCGTCAGCAGACCCTCAATGAACCGCTCAATGTATGTGTGTGACTGTGGACAGATACACGTCATGAAACCACCCCCTCCAGGCGACGGCGAAGACTGGTTAATCCCAGCCTCATTCGCGACTTTACGGTTCCCAAGGGTAGTCTGAACTGGTCTGCCAACTCAGCATGGCTCAGCCCACAAAAAAATCCCGCGAGAATCAATTCTCTTTGTTCCAGTGGCAATGTGCCCAACGCTCGACGTATTTTCTGAGCGCGGTCAGCTGCCAAACTAATCTGTTCTGGCCCTTTTTCCGCAGGATGACACAGAGTTTCCGCATCATCCAGGCCGGTCTCTCGGGCATAAATACGTCCCCTAACTCGGATCACGTCCAGGGCGCGGCTACGGGTCATCATCAGCACCCAGTTCAAAACGCCGCCTTTCGATTCGTCATAACTCGCAGCGTTACGCCAAATCTGTGCATACACATCCACCACGACATCCTCAGCCAAATCGGTTTCGCGAACCATAAACAATGCCAAACTAAACACACGTGACCGCGTTGCATCGTACAAATCACTCAGTGCTTTTTGATCGCCATGGGTGACCCGCTCCATAAGCGGTGCAAGCTCGTCCTGATTCAATGCTTCCAATACCTTCAACTCCCCCCAGGAGATGAAGCATTCTATCACTTCGCGATCAACCAGCATCACATGCCCCTTCTGTTTGTGTACGCTTGTGACCACGAGATTGGATCAGTTTAAGGGTTTCTGGATCGACTCTAGTTCCGTGCGTGCATCAGGCCAACGCAATTTGAATCGTTTTCGAGTCGCGGCGACTTGGAGTTCATTCGACTGCTTATCGTAGGCCTCAGCCAACATACGTTCCATGCGTGCATAGTGACGTTCAGCGCCTTCCAGGTATTGGCTTAATCGCAGGTTGGCTCGATCCCACTGCACCAAATCATCGGTGCTGTGAACCTTGCTCGCAGCTGAATAGCTATCAATCACGGCCTCGTACCAGGGCAAGTCCAGTTGAAACTCATGTAGTCGGGCCAGTTGTTGTTCAACCGGTCCACCCAAGTGAAGTGCGAGTCCCAAGCGGTGCAATGCCAACTCAAACAGAAGCCTTGAATCGGCCCCAAACGCTTCAACCAAGCGCGGCTCCAATTCGTCCATGGCTCGCTGCGCTGCATCAACATCGTGAACATCCACCAGCACACCCACCAAAAGCAGGCTACTGCGCAGGACGTTCGGGTGATCAGGTCTCAGGACCTGCTTAAAACCGTCTACGGCCTGTGCAATCTGTTGATGGGCCTCTGCCAACTGGCCCGTCGCCAGTAAGCACTGGGTCAAAGCATCTCGGCTTTGAAGGGTGCGAGGATGTAATTCGCCCAACACCTCAATTCTTCTTGCCAAACACGCACGATGAAAGACGATGGCCTCATACATATCACCGCGTTCGGCTTGCAAGTAGGCGAGGTTATTGAGTGTACTCAGTGTCCAAGGGTGGTTCTCGCCTTTGACCACACGAACCTTTTCAAAGACCTGACGCATCAGCGACTCGGCCTCTACTTTTTCCTCAGGGCGTTTAAGGGCCACAGCCAAATTGTTCATGGACTCAATGGTTCGATCATCGTCCGGTCCAAAATGCTCGATGCGGAACGCAAGTGCTTCGCGATAAAGGGGAATAGCATCTTGCAATCGACCCTGAAACTTAATCGACAACGCCAGATTGTTCTTCAAGTCGATCACCTCAACCGGGTCCACCAGCTCTTGGCTCTGTACCGTATCCAATAAACGTCGATAGATGGCTTCAGACTCTTTATAGCGCCCGCGATGATAGTGCACATCCGCTAGGTCCCTGAGCCCCGCTTGAATCTCTTTGTGGTTGGTTGGCAGATGGTGCTGTGAGGTCTGTAGAGCCAGATCAATCTGGGCTTGTGCCTCATCATAAAGGCCCAGTCCCAAAAAGGTCTGCCCAATCGCGCGCCTAACGGCCGACTCAACGGCCGGTTCATCTGCAAACGATGTGTTCACCTGATTTGCTGCCTGAGCCAAAACATCGACAACCTTCACATCTCGATGACCCTCCTCAGGGTCTGCTGACGAAATCATGTTCGTAAGAAACTGATTCACTGCTTGCGACCGCCGTTCTGCTTCCTCTGCCTGGTCACGAGCGGCTACTGCCGCTAACCGCTGACGGTCTGCCTCCTCTGAGGCCTTCTGAGCCCGAACCATGGCGTAACTGGTCGTCGCGATGCCCCCTACCAGAACCGCGAGAAACGCGAGTGCCACCGCGACACCCAACTTGTGGCGTCTGACAAACTTGCGCATCAAGTAGGTCCAGGTAGGCTTGCTGGCCCACACGGGTTCATCGCGCAAATATCGGTCGATGTCGGTAGCCATCCCGGATGCCGTCGCATAGCGTTCGTTGCGGTCCTTGGCTAAGGCGCGCAACAACATCCAGTCCAGATCACCTGATAGTCGCCTCATCAACGCTTCGGGTTCCACGCCACGCGTTGCTGCCACCGCCTGAATCTTTTCGCGATCCATGGCACGAACCCGGACACTGGCAAGTGGAGGATCGGCTTTACGAACATTCACGATGTACTGGTAGACGTTGTCCCATTTGTCCTCATAGGGCAACGTGCCGGTGAGCAATTCAAACAAAAGAACCCCAAGCGCATAGACATCTGCCCGAGTGTCCACATCTTCCTGACCCATTGAAAGCTGTTCGGGGCTCATGTATTGAGGGGTCCCCATCAACTTGCCTTGTTCCGTGTGCAGACTATCGCCCGACATACTTGGGTCCAGTGGCTTCACCACCCCAAAATCGATGACTTTTGGAACCATGCGGTTACCATCTTGGGTAACCAGAATGTTAGATGGCTTCAGGTCGCGGTGAATGACACCTTTCATATGAGCATGTTGCACGGCGTCACAAACATCGCGAAACAACAGCAGTCGCTGTTCCAGATTCAACTTGTTCTGATCACAGAAGTGATCGATGCGGTCACCAGCCACATATTCCATGACGAAGTAGGGCTGGCCATCCTCGGTGGCGTCGGCGTCAAAAACCCGAGCGATGTTCTCGTGGTTCATCACAGCCAAAGCCTGGCGCTCCAACTTGAAACGTTTGATCACACCTTCGCCATAGGAGCCGCGTCGAATGAACTTCAACGCCACATCACGATGGAACGGCTCCGTTTGTTCAGCTTGATAGACAATGCCCATGCCGCCTCGTCCAATGATGCGTTTGATCAGAAAGCGTCCGAACTGTTGAGGCGGAGGCTCATGATCCGAACCAAACAAGCGTTCATCGGGCGTAGACATAGAGTACGATGGCGTTTTGGGATCCCGCTCAACCATGAATCGTCCATTGAAAAATCATTTTCATCCTAACACAGGGCGATCGCGATAATATGAGGGTGAACACGAGCCCACGACTATGGATTCACAATACTTAAACGAAAAAATCGGTCACATTCTTGTTCGCGCACGAATTGGCAAAGGCGCCATGAGCGAGATTTACCAGGGGTTCGATGAAACACTGCAGAGAACCGTGGCGCTCAAGTTCATTCACGCTGGGCATCGATTGGACGCTGCTCACAAACAACGATTCCTGGCCGAAGCGCGTATCCTCTCGCGTCTTGACCATCAGGGCATCTGTCGCATTCATGATTTCATCGAGCTTGACGATCGCGAAGTCCTGGTCTTGGAGTACATTGAAGGCACCACGCTCCTAACATGGTCAGAGGGCAAACCCAGTTTCAGATCGGCGCTTGAAAAGGCGCTTCAAATTGCAGATGCACTGGCCGCCGCGCACGATCAAGGCGTTATTCACCGCGACCTAAAGCCAGAAAACATCATGATCACCAAGCAAAAGACGATCAAGATACTCGATTTTGGGCTGGCACGCACCGAATCGCAGGACACCACGCACAGCCTCGCTGCCCTATCCACTTCTGCTAGCGCCGCGGAAACATCACATGGCGGCAAGGTGGTGGGGACATTGATGTACATGAGTCCCGAACAGGCACGAGCCGAACCCGCCACCCCAGCCAGCGACGTGTATTCACTAGGTCTCACCTTTCTACATCTCTTCACCGGGAAGAAGCCTTACGAGGTGACATCGCGAGTGGACCTGCTGGAAGCCGTGTTGCACAGTCACTATGCCAACCTAAATGGTTTGGATCGGGACCTTCGTCGTATTTTGCTAGCCATGCTTCACCCGGACCCCACGAAACGGATTAACGCTCGAACAGTGGCCATGCGTTTGGCAGCTATTATGGAGCGACCAAAACGTCGTGTGGCGCGACTAGCGGTGGTTCTTGCCATCGTTGCTGCCATGGCGGGCGGGTTCAGACATCTGCGGGCCGTCACCCAAGCACGTAACCAGGCCATGGAGGCGCGGCGTGACGCCGAGTCGCTGATCAACTTCCTCGTCGATGATCTATACACCGATCTGCAAAAAATCGGGCGAGCCGAAGTGATGCATGATGTCTTGAATCGTGCAGAGCACTACTGGAAAGACTTGCCCTCGGACCAACAAACCGACAACAACCGCGCCATGCGAGCGCGAATCGAAGGACAACACGCAACGGTCCTTGAAGATCTGGGCCAACTAGACGAGGCACTTGCACGCGGTGAACATGCCCATAAGACTTGGACGAATTTGACACAGCAATATCCTAACGAATTGTCGTGGCAGGAAGAGCACGCTGAGGTCACATACAGATTGGGTGTATTGCACCTCACAAAGGGCGATAAACCCACGGCCCTCAGTTACTATCAGCAATCCATTCGCATCGCCAAATCCCTGTTTGAACGTGATCCTCGTTTTACCTACCAGTACATTCGATCGCTCGTAGGCATGGGCAGCCTGTATCTTGAAGAGAACCGTTGCCAAGATGCCCTGGATGTCTTTACCCAGTCGGAATCCATCTCCGCAAAGATGGTCAAAGACAACCCCTCTAACACCCGATTCATCCGCAAGTGGGGCGTTGACCTCTATTCCATGGCTATCGCGGAGTTTTGCTTGGGTAACTATATGCGCGCCGCAGAACATTACCTCAAAGTACTCGACAACGACATGCTTTTGGCTACGCTTGAACCCGACAACGTACAGTTCAAAGTGGATATTTGCTACACCCAAACCGCTCTTTCAGAGGTCTATCTGAAGTCAGGCCAGGTGGAATTAGCTATGAAGTATGCGGGCCAGTCAGGTGCCATCGCTTCTGACCTCGCCGCTCAAGATCAAGGCAATATGGATTTGGCTTATTTGGCCGCCGACGCAGACTACTTACAAGGTATCGGTTACCGTGAAATGGGTTTGGAAAAGGAGTCGAAGGGTTACTTCCAGAGAGTCCAAAGCCGCATGCAGAAGGCCGCAAGCGAGGGCAAGCTGAACGATGCCCTGCATCTGTACACTATGAGTAGCTGGGCGTTGGGCGATACCGAAAAGGCCAGGCAAAGTGCGCGCAAACTTATTGCGGCCAACTGGTCTGACCCAGAATTCCTAGACGTTGCCAAGGCTATGGGCCTATTGGACCCAATTTTATGAAGCCCGCAACACAAAACATAACATCTGATTGCTGATCGCGTATGATTGTCACGTGCGCGCTGGAATCAGTGCTTGGGGGAACGACGTGTCCATTAATCAAGAAAAGATAGCATCGCTGCGCATTGACCGCGATGCAAAGCCGGAAAGACGATTGCCATGGGTATGGATCGCTGTTTTGTTAGTCGCGGCGCTAGCCGGAACTTATTGGCTCGTCATGCAACGGGATCAAGCGCCAATCGTCAAAGTAGCCACCGTTCGAGAGGTGGGCGCTCGGTTATCAACCAGCGTCTTGAATGCGTCCGGCTACGTGAATGCTCGCCGCATAGCCACCGTGTCGTCCAAGTTTACAGGGAAGGTGATCGAGGTCTTGATTGAAGAAGGCCAGCATGTCACCGAAGGCGAAGTCCTGGCCCGATTAGACGACGTCAACCTGAAGCGGGAATTGGCCTTGGTGGAAGCGCAGATCAGTGCGGCCAAGAAGAATACAGCGGAAACGCACGCGCTGATCCGCGAAGCACAAATGAACTGGCAACGTATTGTGGATTTGCAGGCCAAGGGTTTTGCCACTGAATCTGAACGGGACACAGCCCAGGCACAACGCGAATCGCTCGAAGCACGCCTTTTAGCGCAACAAGAGCAAGTAGTTGTCGCAGAACGACAAGCGGATGTTTGGCGCCAGCAAATTGAGGATACGTTGATTCGCGCGCCATTTTCCGGAGTCATAGTGTCCAAGGACGCCCAACCGGGCGAAATGATTTCCCCAGTCTCCGCAGGAGGCGGATTCACCCGCACAGGTATAGGCACACTTGTAGACATGCAATCCTTAGAGATAGAAGTGGACGTGAATGAGGCCTACATCAATCGCATTCGTGCAGGACAAACGGTCACCGCCAACCTGGATGCCTACCCCGACTGGGCCATCCCCTGCAAGGTGTTGGCTATCATCCCCACGGCCGATCGGCAAAAGGCCACGGTGGAAGTACGTATCGCCTTTGACGCCTTAGATCCACGGATCCTGCCGGATATGGGCGTGAAAGTGACCTTTCACGATGAGGTCCCCATCACATCCACTGAGTCCGCAATCTACATCCCCATTGAAGTCGTCCAATTCTCTGGTAGCGAAAATCGGGTTTGGGTCGTCGAAAACGGCAAAACAGCCCTACGACAAGTGGCGCTTGGGAATCGCGACGCCAACGGCATACGCGTGCTCTCTGGACTCAATGCTGGCGCGACAGTGATCACCCATAGCGATCAGTCGCTTGAAGAAAATCAATCGATCGAGGTTCAACCATGACTCTTGTAGAGGTAAAAGATGCCGTCCGCACATTCAAACGCGGATCGGAAGAGATAAAGGTATTGGACGGATTGAACCTGTCCATCCCTGCGGGTGAGTTCTTGGCTTTGATGGGACCCTCTGGTTCTGGAAAGAGTACGCTTTTGAACCTAGTAGGCGGCTTGGACCGGCCCAACTCAGGTGAGATTGCCATTGATGGGCAACGCATCGATCAGATGAGCGCTACTCGACTAGCAGCTTGGCGAGCAAGCCATGTGGGTTTCGTGTTTCAGTTTTACAATTTGCTACCGGTCCTAAATGCGGTGCGCAACGTGGAACTGCCGCTTTTGTTGACCAACCTATCCAAATCTGAGCGGCGTAAACAAGCCGAGCTGGCCCTGGATATTGTAGGACTCAGTCACCGTTTCAACCATTACCCACGCACGTTATCGGGTGGCGAACAACAGCGAGTAGGGATTGCACGCGCCATCGCATCGGACCCTACCCTCTTGCTTTGCGACGAACCCACAGGTGACCTCGATCGCAAGACTGGGGACGAAATCCTGGATTTGCTGACCACACTCAACAAGCAACATCACAAAACCGTCATTATGGTTACCCACGACCCCCACGCTGCGGCACGAGCCAGTCGCACGCTTTACCTGGAAGACGGTAAGTTGGTTTCGGAATTCAAGCCGTGAAGTACCTAAGCCTGATCTTCACCAATTTGGGACGCAAAAAGATACGAACTTCGCTCACCTTCATGTCTGTATTGGTCGCATTTATCCTGTTCGGCTTGCTGGGCGCAGTGCAAACGGCACTTAGCCAAGGCGTGGACGTTGCTGGGGCGGACCGACTGGTCGTGCGACACAAGGTCAGTATCATCCAGATGCTTCCGTACAGTTATGGAAACCGAATGGCTCAGATGGATGGAATCGATCTGGCGACACACTTTGTTTGGTTTGGCGGGATCTATCAAGATCCCAAGAATTTCTTCCCACAAATGCCGGTCGATCCCATTCCGTTCCTTGATATGTACCCCGAATACGAACTATCACAAGACCATCGAGATGCCTGGCTCAATACCCGTACGGGTGCGATTGTGGGGCGGAAGTTGGCGGACCGGTTCGGTTGGAAGATCGGCGATCGCATTCCCATCCAAGCCACAATCTGGACCAAGAAGGACGGCGGACGTACCTGGGAATTCGATATTGTGGGCATTTATGACAGCAAGAAGAAAGGCGTCGATCTTACTCAGTTTTTCTTCCGCTACGACTACTTCGACGAGACCCGTCGCGGTGCTGAAGGCCAAGTAGGATGGTATGTGGTTAGGGTCAAGAACCCTGACCAAGCCGCCGATGTGGCAAAGAACATCGACGATATGTTCGCAAACTCACCCTACGAAACCAAGGCTGAAACCGAAGGTGCCTTTGTTCAGGCATTTGCCAAACAAATCGGCAACATTACGTCAATCATCATCGCCATTATGAGTGCGGTGTTTTTCACCATTCTGTTGGTTGCTGCAAACACCATGGGTCAGTCTGTGCGAGAACGCATTGTGGAACTTGGCGTGCTCAAAGCCATTGGTTTTACGGATCGATCGGTATGGGCCATGGTTCTTGGCGAAGCGATCATGCTCACCGCTACTGCCGGATTGATTGGACTAGGCTTGTCATGGCTTGCCGTGTCGGGTATGTCAGATTCGCTGAGCGGCGTCTTCCCAGTCTTCTATCTACCGGTCAAAACGGTTCTCATCGGTATAGCCCTCACGGTTGCTGTGGGACTGGTTGCAGGTTCAATCCCATCCTTTCAAGCCGGCCAATTGCGAATCGCTGATGCGTTGAGGAGGTAAGTGATGAAATCTATTTCACAAGTCATTGCGGTGATTCAATTCGCGATTCAAACCATTCCTCAACGCAAAGCTTCTTCGATTACGACGGTTGTGGGCATAGCAGGTGTCGTCGCGGTGATGATCGGTGTCTTCTCCATCGCGTTGGGTTTTCAACGAACCATGAATGTGGCGGGCGATGAATCCGTAGCCATGATCATGCGTTCCGGTTCGGATTCGGAAATGATGAGCGGTTTGACCCGCGAGAGTACCCGGGTCATTGCCGATGATGTAGGCCTGGCTCGCAATGAACAAGGATCACTCTCGTCGGCCGAACTGTTTGTGATTATCAACCTGCCCAAACGCGACACAGGAACGGATGCCAACGTACCTCTTCGTGGCGTGGAGGCCCAGGCCTTCAACGTGCGCGGCAAATGGAAGTTAATCGAGGGTCGCGCCTTTGCCTGGGGTACCAACGAAGTCGTCGTGGGTCGCGCCGCAGCCGCAGAATTCGCGGGTCTCGATGTAGGTTCTTCCATCCAGATGGGCCCCAACAAATGGCAGGTCGTCGGCATCTTCGAAGAGTCGGGAGGTATTTCTGAGTCCGAGATCTGGACAGATTCAGCCGTACTGCAGCCTGCCTATCATCGCGGCGATACGTTTCAATCCGTGTACGCCAAACTCAATACCGCCGACATTTTCCCTGAATTCAAGAATCGTCTTGAATCCGATCCACGACTGGACGTGAAGGTAATCCGGCAGACTGAATACTACGCTGAGCAGTCTGGGCAACTCTCGATCATGATTAAGGTATTAGGTGGATTCATTGCCTTTCTTATGGCGTTAGGTGCGGTGTTCGGCGCGGCCAATACCATGTACGCAGCAGTCACCAGTCGTACTCGTGAGATCGCAACCCTTCGCGCCCTCGGATTCTCGGGACCACCCATCATCCTTTCCGTCCTAGCTGAGTCGCTGTTTTTGTCCTTACTTGGCGGCGCAATTGGCGCTACGCTCGCTTATCTGGCGATGGATGGTTATCAGGCCGCGACACTCAATTGGACCACATTTTCGCAGGTAGCTTTTGCCTTTACGGTGAACAAGCAACTGATTATCGCTGGCCTGATCGTAGCAGGCACTATCGGATTCGTAGGCGGACTATTTCCGGCCTATTCGGCATCAAGGATTCCTTTGGCTGCCGCATTGAGGGAGAACTAATCGGTCATTTGCAGATGACGGAGAACAACACATAAATTTAGCCACTCCATGGACCCCCATTCCTCAACTTCCGTGCTTGCGTTGTGCACGCAATTGCGGTTTGATGAGCTATGAACAAACGATGGATGATTTACGGAGCCTACGGTTATAGTGGCGAACTAATGGTGCGCGAAGCCGTCAAACAGGGTCTGAAACCGATCCTGGCTGGCCGCAACGCTGAGAAACTAACACCTCTTGCGTCTAAGTACGATCTCGAGATGAAGTCGTTTCCATTGGACGATGCGGCGTTTCTTCGCGACATGCTCGACGACATAGGGTTAGTCATTCACTGTGCAGGCCCTTTCTCGGCCACCGCCAAACCCATGATTGAAGCATGTCTGCAGTCCCGCAAACATTACTTTGATATTACCGGCGAGATTGATGTCTTTGAGTACGCCCACAGCGCCGCCGTTAATCGCCAAGCCGAAGAAAACGGCATCGTCATTTGCCCTGGTGTGGGTTTTGATGTGGTCCCTACCGACTGCATGGCCATGACGCTCGCTGCCAATCTTCACAATGCCACCCACCTCACTTTGGGTTTTGCATCCCAAAGCCGATTCAGTCCCGGCACGGCTAAGACCATGGTGGAAGGGCTGGGACAAGGCGTACGCCATCGGCGCAATGGCGTCATACAAGCTTGTCCCCTGACGACCCGTCACATCGACTTTGGCAATGGGCAGAAGCAGTTAGCGATGGGGTTGGCTTGGGGCGATGTGAGCACGGCCTTCTACACAACCGGAATCCCTAACATTGACGTGTTCATTGCCGCACCGGCCAAAACCGTGCGTCAAGCCAAAATGAGCCGGTTCATCAGGCCATTTCTGTCGCTGGGTTTCGTTCAGAATCGCATGAAACGCAAAATCGAGGCCTCTATCAAAGGGCCTTCCGATGCCCAACGTGACAAGTACCCCACCTACGTGTGGGGCGAGGCAGTGAACGAACACGGCGCGGCCATTCAAGGTTTCCTGCAAACGCCCAATGGCTACACCTTGACGGCTTTAGCGCCGGTCGCCATAGTAAAGCACTGGATCGAACACGGGTTTGACCAAGTGGGGTCGAGGACGCCGGCAAGGTTAATGGGCCGCTCGTTCGTATCTAGCTTACCCGGATGTTCAGAGTTCCGCATCGACCGAGCAAACTAGGAGAACAGACCCCAAAGCCGCTCGAATTCGGTTCGGAAGGCCTGTACCAACTGAGCATCACTGGTGACAATCAGGTTTTCGTAGTTCTTTTGCCAAGCCGATAACGTCCAATTGTAACTGCCCGTGAGCAGACGGGTCTGGTCAAACAAGGCGAACTTGTGGTGCATGTGATCCGGGTTCGCGTCAGTTACCACCGGAATGCCGCAATCGCGCAGTTTCTGAATGTCGCTTCCGCGGTCTGTGGACTTATCGTCGTCAGCAATGACGCGGACGGTCACCTTCCGTGCGGCGGCGTCCCGCAAGGCATGGGTGATCTGATCATCGGTGATGGTAAAGACACACACATCGATGTGTGCCTGGGCCCGGCGAATGGCATTTGAAATTAATTGACGGCAATCGGGCCCGGGACTGAAGCCAAACTCTGACGGATTTGGTAGGTCCCGTTTCTGGTCCAATAGCTTCACCACATCATGCAGCCAATTGACTTCATCACTGTCTGCCAGCCTTGTTCGAACCAAGTCAAAGGCCCGGTTACGCAGGAACCGCACGTCATTTTCATCCATGACAGGACCCAACAGCGCGTGAAGCGACTTTCGTTCCTCGCGCGAAAGCCTTAAATCGCCGAAAGACTGAGTTAGAGCTTCAACCAACTGTTCGCGATCCATCAGGGAACCGGGATCAGCTCGTATCCAGCCAGTTGTTGGCGCGCCTCATCACCAAACAGGGCCATCCCCAAAACACCTGTGCCATTTTCCACTTGAACCCAGACGGTTGCAGCAGCGCTGAGTTCCGATGCCGAGAACAGATTTGTCAACAGCAGAGTTTGCTTGGCGAAGGCGTTCAGCCCCAACAGATAGGCCGAAAGTTCGGTGCCGTCGGCTCGCCGCAATCGAATCACCAACTCCTGGTAGGACGCGTCGGGATTTACCAATACAAGACCGTTCCACATCTGGGCTTCTCCGGCGACGTGAGGCATGACTGCATGGGTCCAGGTCTCACCAACCGCTCTGATTCCTTCCATGTAATCAGCCGTGGACGCTGCACTGCCAAACAACTCGAATCCATAGATTCCTCGATTGGAAGTAGCTTCCACCCAGGCAACACCATTGACCAAAGGAGAAGGCAGCGCGGGATCTGCTTCTGCGGTTTCGGTCAACGCATCAAATAAGACCAGTTGGCGTGTGTTGGGGGCGAGGCTGACGGCTTTCGTGTCCAAGACCGATCCATCCGCCGCATAAAACTTGTAGGTCACATTGGCGGGCTGGCCATTGGGGTTCAGCGTGACAAGACCCGTCCAAAACAATCCGGTATCAGAAGCCACGTGTGGATAGATGACTTTGTCGTGGGGTGCTTGTGCCATGGGAAGAACCGCCAATTGTGCGGACCCGTCCCATGTCCCAAAACTCAAGGATCCGTCCAGTTGCGCCAGTGGATCCGATGCTTCAATACGCGCCCAACTCACGTCAAATCCGCTACTGTAGACCGCGCCCAGCTCCAAGCTCTTCGTGGCTCCAACTGTGATTGGCCCCAAATCTTGTGAACGCATGGCGTCGCGGATCTGAATGGAACTGTCACGGCTGCTTCGATAACTGACGCCTGTAAAGAACCTTACTCGATTTGCCGCGAGATGCGTCAAGACCAATTGATTGTCGCGATCCTCATCGGTAGGCCAAGAAGCAGCTAACCTTTTGCCCTCTTGGTCTCGAGAAGTTTGTAGGATCAGGGGCAGGTGTGTCCCTTCCACCGCCCATTTTCCAACGGCACCGACCTGGGTCAGCGACTGAGCTGGAACTCGGGTATGACCATAGGCGGGGATCGTCAGATCCGACTCGCCTAAGGTATTGCCTTCATCATCGGTCACGGCCAAAGACAGCTGGATGTCTTGACCGTGCGGGTTCACCAAGTCGAGTTCATGGGTCAAAGACACGTTTTGCGTCTTGGTAAATGCAACCGGCTGGGCGAGTTCTACGGTGCGAGGGAAGAGCATTTGCCAGGCTCCACGACCGTAGGTGGCCGCAGTTAGTGCATAGGGACTGTCATCGATTTCAAGATCCACGACCACGTTTCCTACTGGCATACCGTTCATAAACGGCGTGAACGAATCGCCAGCATTCGTACTCATGTAGACCCCAATATCGGTGCCCACAAATACTCGGTCCGGGTTCCATGGATCCACCGCAACAGTATTGGCAGGGACATTGGGTAGCCCCGATCCAACGGCCTTCCAGTTGAGCCCACCTTCGTCAGAGCGATAGAGTCGCGAAGCACCGAATGCCGACCGGGTAACCCAGACACGCATCGGGTTGCTCACGTGAAAATCGACATCAGAGATGTTGTCATCCGGCAGTCCGGCCGAGACGTTTTCCCATTGCGGCGTACTGGCCAGAGCATCATCACAACGAGATACAAGCCCGTCACTGGTGCCCACATACATGACCACGGCGTCACCCACCGCTTTACCCTCAATCACGGAAATCGGATCTGATGAAAACGCATCGGAAATGGGGGTCCAACTATCGCCTGCTGTAAAGGTTCGATATACGCGATTTGAACCGATATACATGCTGGTTCCCTTTTGACGCGTAGGCCGTGCCAGATCCATGGGCGTCACCCATGGCCAGGGTTCGTTCTGGCCTAATCCATCTACGCCAAGCCAGCGAAAGGAGCGAGCGCGGTTGGTCGATCGGAACAAGGTGGGATAGCCATCATAGGGATATGAAGTTTGAATCACGATTCGCGTGTCGCTGGGGTCCACCAGATTCATGAATCCGTCACCAGTCACCACGGTAAGGTCCCACACCTCATTGTTTTCTGTGGCGGACGAAGAGTTGTCTTGGGCGCCACCGTAGATGATGCCTGCGTCATCAGGATCCACTGCAATGTCGTAAAACTGCGTGATGTTCAAGTCCCCATTGAGGTTACTAAAACTCTGACCCCCGTTATCAGTCCGCCAAATGCCGCCGTCGGAGCCCACCCAATAGCGGTTGGGATCGGTTCGGTCATACACCAGAACATGGGTATCTTGGTGCACGGTTTGACCGCCGCCCCATGTCGCAGTCTGGTAATTCAATGTCGTGCCACCATCCACAGAAAGCGCAAATCGAATCGAACCCACAAGCAGTTGATTACTATCGGTAGGTGACACAGCCAGGCACAAGTTGTACCAGCACTGGCCTTCGCATGCATCGCTATTACGGACTTGCCAGCTGTTGCCGCCATTGGTCGTGACATACAGAGTCGTGCCACCATCGGCTGCAACCAGCCCATAAAGTGTATTGTGGTCGCTGGGCGACATGGTAATCCGAGAAAGGCCCATTTGACCGGCATTGGGGAGCCCTGTGCTCAGTCGCGTCCAAGCTTGACCGGCATTGGTGGACTTATAGATCCCGTCTCCGCTGCGACCCCATCGGCTGATGGCCGCATACACGGTTGACGGTGACTGGGGATCGAAAATGATGTCGTTCACAGGTCCGGAATGCACCATGACCCATGATTGGCCACCATCAGTGGTGCGATACAGCCCACCATTAACTTGACTGCCGTTGTCGCAATAACCGTGGCCACCCACAAGGACTGTGTTTGGGTCGCTGGGGTGGATTGCAATCGCGCTGATGAACGACAGTTCTAATTCGTTGTTGGATCCATTGCGCGGGGAAAAGTGCGCACCTCCATCAGTAGACTTGAAGAGTCCAGTCCCAAAATACCCGCCACAACTGCTAAACGACTCACCTGTACCTATCCAAACTGTCTCAGGGTCTTGTGGGTCAAGGGCAATGGATCCCACGGTCTGGGTACCTAGTCCATCCGTCAGAACTGTCCACGAATCGCCGCCATTGGTTGTTTTCCAGACGCCCCCTGCAGCCGAGCTCATGTACATCACGTCATTGGATCGGGGATCGATCACCAGACCCGTCACACGTCCGGAAACCCTACCCATGATCCATCCAACCATGGCCATGGAACTGGGACCCATACTTCGCCATTCCGGCGTGACATCGCGCTTGGTTGCCATGAGCTCTTTGAGTGCGGCTTTTCGCAACAAATCCGGTCGGGCGATTTGGTCTAATCCACGGCGATTTCGAAACCACTCGTCGCGCATTTTGATCTGAGTTTCCTCGCCTTTTTCACGTTCGCCAGGTTCAGGTAGGGATTGTCCCCAAACCATCAGACCCAAAAAACTCAACAAACAAATACGCAACATTAGGTACCTCCATTTCGAATGGCTATTCTAGCCTTGATTGATGAGGGGTCAATGTAAACTGCACGGAAAGGTTCCCGTGAAACGGGTGACCCGTTAGTTTTCGATGAAAGGAACCAAATGAAAACCAATCGAGTGGATGTGGCTGTAATCGGTACTGGAACAGCAGGCATGAATGCCTACCGCGCTGCGAAAAAACACACCGACTCAATCGCATTGATTGAGTCAGGTCCGTACGGAACAACCTGTGCTCGCGTGGGTTGCATGCCTTCCAAACTGTTAATTGCAGCCGCTGAATCGGCTCACGTGGCACAGGAAGCACATGTCTTTGGCATTCACTTAACCGGGCCGCTTCGGGTGGATGGTGGCCAAGTCATGCGACGCGTACAAAGCGAACGCGACCGATTTGTCGGTTTTGTAACCGATGACGTGGCAAACTTTGATGCGCGCCATAAGATCCGTGGCAGGGCACGGTTCACGGGGCCCAACCGAATCCGAGTAAACGATGAAATTGAGATCGAAGCACGCTCAATCGTCATTGCTACCGGTTCGACGCCGTTCATACCTTCCACCTTCGAATCAGTTTCGGAGTTTGTCGACACCAACGAATCTGTTTTCGAATGGCCCAAACTTCCGGAATCTGTGGCCGTGTTCGGTCCCGGCGTCATTGGTCTTGAACTTGGACAATCGTTGCATCGACTGGGCGTGCGAACCACGGTTTTTGGCCGTTCCGCTAGAGTGGGACCTCTGACCCACCCAGAAATGCAAGCACAAGTCCAATCGGTACTTGGGCAGGAACTCAATCTGCAGCTGGAAACCAAGGTCGTATCCGCCAGCGTGCAAAACGGCCGCGCGCTTGTCAGTTACCTCACAAAAGAGGGCGCTTTGAAAGAGGCATCCTTTGATCGGCTCCTGATTTCCAGCGGCCGACGCCCCCAGCTTACAGATTTAGGACTTGAAACGACCGGGTTAACTTTCGACACAAATGGGGTGCCGCATCATAATCCCCGCACCATGCAATGCGGCAGCAGCTCTATCTTTATTGCTGGCGATGCGATGAACGAACACATGTTGCTTCACGAAGCCTCCGACACCGGCAGAATTGCCGGTCGTAATGCCGCCATGTATCCTCATATTGAGCCGGGTCATCGACGAACGCCGCTCCAAATCGCATTTACCGACCCTCAGATAGCCATGGTTGGGCCTTCCTTTCAGGATCTGAATCAGCCATTGATTGGACGTGTTTCGTTTGTGGGTCAGGGACGTAGCCGGGTCATGGCCAAGAACAAAGGAGCCCTATTCGTTTTTGGAGAGCCCGGTGGTCGATTCTTGGGCGCCGAGATGCTGGGGCCATCTGCCGAGCACATAGGCCACCTGCTCGCGTGGTCGTTACAGCAAGGCCTCAGTGTCGAAGAGATGCTGGATATGCCGTTTTATCACCCTGTCGTGGAAGAAGGACTACGCACTGCATTGCGGGACTTGGACAGACAGATCAAAATCAGTTGATCAGTTTGGATATGCGGCCCGCCACATCGTCCGGACTGGCGAACATAATGCCGAATCCGCCAAGCTGATGGATCACCACCCGTCCCATAAACTGTTCATTGCTCTGTCCCATCTTGATGCTTACCCAAACATTTTGGTTCAACGGTGGCAACTCACCTTCAAAGGGAATAAACAAACCACCGAACTTCATATTTGTATCGTATTCGTTCTTGAGCGTTTCCTTGCCCTCGAATTTCTTGGTGAACGGTTGTTCCTGAGACCCAAGAGGTGCCATGCCAAGAATGTCTGAACAAAACGATTGATTAATTTCATCAAATTGCAATCCGAGAATGTTGTTCAGGATCTCGAATCGGAACCACCGAACCTGACCCGATAATTCGTACTGTTTGCCCTGTCTGGTCACAGTGACGCCCACGTGTTGACCAGGATTGATCACGCGTTTGTTGTGTAACACAACCCTCATCCCGTGAGGAGAGACGTTCTCCGTGTTGCCATAAATCGGTCCGTGTCCCGAATCCAATGCGACCCGCATCGCCTTTCGATCGCGTGTCTCTTCTCGTTTTTCCATACCAATACCCCTCGGACTTCGCAAATCCTCTAAATACGGGGCTTAACGAGAATATAGTGCAAGATTGGCAAAAAAGGCAAGTCCTTACCAACCCATGAAAAAGGGCGGTATCAACAGAACCATCCCCGTAAGCACAAAAAACAGTTGCAGCGGTAGAACCCACCGCGCCCATTTCTCCCATGGAATCCCGCCGAGCGCCAACACACCCATACACACGGCAGACGTTGGGATTATCAGGTTACTGAATCCGTCTCCAAATTGAAACGCAAGCACAGCCGTCTGGCGCGACACGCCAACAAGATCGCCCAGCGGCGCCATGATTGGCATGGTGAGCGCTGCTTGCCCACTTCCCGAGGGCACAAAAAAATTCAGCACAGTTTGGACCAAGAACATGATCTGGGCACAAACCACGGCTGGGAGATGATCCAGGATGGATGAAAAACCATGCAAGAAGGTGTCAATGATTTTGCCCTGCTCAGCAATCACTAAAATGGACCGAGCCAAAGCGATGATCAAAGCGGTCGACAACAGGGCGGTTGACCCACTCAAGAACGCGTCTACGGCATCATTTCGACCCAAGCGACCGACCAACCCACATGCCAATCCCGTGGCAAGAAAAACAGCTGATATCTCCTCGATATACCATCCTAATTTCAGGACGCCAGCCACGAGGACCACCATACCCAAAACAAACGTGATCAGTACCGCCACGTGACGACCCGTCAACAGAAGTTCAGCTTGTTGATCCAGCTTCAATTCATGGCGCTTGATTTGATCCAAATCGTAAACCGGGCTCAGACTTGGGTTCTTGTAGATTTTGCGGGCGTAGGACATCACAAATAATACGGCCACCATCGTAATGATCACCCAGCAAACTATTCGGTAACTAAACCCGGAACCAGGTGGCAATTGCGCCACGGCCTGTGCCACGCCAATGGTGAAGGGATTCATAAAGGCACCAGCGAATCCCGCGCCTGCTCCTATGAATGGCATAGCCACACCCACTATGGAGTCATATCCCAAACTTAGGGAAAGCGGGACAAACACCAATACGAACGGCAAGATCTCCTCGCTCATGCCAATCAAGCCCCCAAAAAATGAAAACATAAACATCGACAAGGGGATCACAGCCATCCCCAACAACTGAGAGCCTTTTGTAGCGCGGACCAACTCCGCGATTCCCGCATCCACAGCGCCGGTACGTTGCAACAAACCAAACGCGCCACCCACAATCAGCACAAAACCTATGATTTCCGCAGCGGCGACAAATCCGCGGATGGGCGCCATCATCAAGGCACCCATTCCTTGAGGCTCGGCTGCCACCTGATGGTAGGTACCCGGTACGACTACATCGCGATGTCCAAGCTTTTCTCGATCAAACACTCCGGAGGGGACGATCCAGGTACAAAGTGCTACCAACACCAAGATGGATCCAACAATCAAGAACGTGTTGGGCGTTTTCATTTGCTTCATGGTTTCTCCAAACACCTGGGATTGTTCATGCCGTGTCGGGCACATGCGTGGAACTCGGACATCTTAATGCCTCTTGTTTCAAGATTCCATTCGTGGTTGATTACGATCATGATTTCAATCCCAACTTGGCTTTTTGTGTTGATGGCTGTCTTGGCCCTTGTTGCGCTTTTGGACCGCGTCTTTATGCCTAGTGTTCGATGGTTTCTGCGCCGGCGCATTAATGCGGTGATTGACCAGGTGAACCAGCGTCTGGACGTACGCATTCGACCCTTTCAGCTGACGCGGCGACGGGTCTTGATTCAGCGATTGATTTACGATCCCGTGGTGATGGAAGCATTGGAGAAAGAGGCCGTGGAAACCCAGGTACCACGGGACGCTCTCTCGCAACGTGTCAAACGGTACGCTCAGGAAATCGTGCCTGCTTTTAATGCCTATCTGTACTACCGCTTCGGTTATTGGCTGGCCAAACATGTCGTACAGCTGATGTACCGGGTAAGCGTTCGTTTTCGCGATCAAAGGGAACTCGAGTCCGTGGACACCAATGCCACGATCGTCTTTATGATGAATCATCGATCGAATATGGACTATGTACTGGTCTCTTTTTTGGCGTCTCAAAGGACCACGCTTTCCTATGCAGTAGGTGAGTGGGCAAGAGTATGGCCTTTGCAGTCACTGATCAAGTCCATGGGCGCTTACTTTGTGCGGCGCAACAGTGGCAACCCACTTTATCGCCGAGTCTTGGAACGATACATTGCCATGGCAACCAAGGAGGGGGTATGCCAAGCTGCGTTTCCAGAAGGAGGACTGAGTAAAGACGGAGCATTGAAGCCAGCCAAACTCGGTTTGCTCGACTACATGCTGCGCAATTTTGACCACAAGAGCGATCGCGATGTGATTTTCATTCCCGTAGGTATTAACTATGATCGCACCTTAGAGGATCGATCATTGATCCGATCATTGGATCCAGATCAGGCGCCGCGAAGCCGCTGGTTTGCCGCTAAGACCACAGGCCAGTTTTTGCGTCGCAATTTGGCACTGATGATTCGCAGCCGTTGGCGTAATTTCGGCATCGCGGCGGTGGTTTTTGGTCGCCCGATTTCGGCTGCGGCATTTGCCCAAAAACACAACATTCTATTCTCGTCCATGGACCGAGAATCAAGGTTCGAAGCCATAAAGCTACTCGCCGACGAAATCATGACGTCCATCGCCACCGAAGTGCCGGTACTTCCCTTTTCTGCCTTATGCACCATTCTCCTGGCCGAACCGAACCGAACTTGGTCCCGACTCGATTTAAAGACAGCCGCTGCAGATTGGTTGCATGCCAGGGTGAGCCACGGAAGCGTTGCCATGTTAGACGATGCGGATCTGGAAGACGGATTTGACGCAGCGTTGGATATGCTTTTACTTCGACGATTCGTTCATCAAACCAACCACAAGATACTCGCCAATGAGGACGAAAGAGATATTCTCGCTTACTATGCAAATTCTATTTCCCACCTGCCCTAATCCACACCTCACGGTCGCCCTCAAATGACTGGGGCATCAGCAATGAAGCCTGAGTTGAGTAGCTTGCAGCGCTGGTTGGTCTTAACAATGCTCGGTCTCGCTGGCGTTTATTGTGCCGTCATTCTGGTCGTCCAACTGGGAAGACCCCTGTACACGGATGATATGTGGTGGCATTTGCGAACGGGTCAGATCATTCTTGAACATGGGTTTCCTACGCAAGATCCGTTTCTGTTTACGGCCCATTCCGACAAGCCCTTTTTTCATGAGTGGTTGTTCCAGGTTATTTTGGCTTCTGTTCACAGCGTGGTGGGATTGTATGGATTGCGTTTCTACCACGTGTTCATGGGCGGGATTTGTCTCTGGTCTGTGTGGCGATATGCCCGGTCCATGGGATGTGATCGGTGGCTCGCTTTTCTCGCAACCGGGACGCTCGTGGTGTTCGCTTATCAACGCCTCTACCAAATGCGGCCCGATCTTTTTACGATCTTTTGTTTTTATCTGGCGTTATCCCTGTTCAATCGCGGACTCATTGACGGCTGGCGCAGAACCAGCATGGCGCTTTTCTGTTTGATCATTGTCTTTTGGGGAAACGCGCATTCGCTGGTCATGGTTTACTTGCCCATGGTCAGTGCGGCCTGTGGGATAGCCTTGATGTACCGCCATCCCAACGCGCGTTCGTCTGTGACCGTGATGGGCTTGAGTATGGCTGCATTGAGCCTTAACCCTCGAGGTCCACACCTCTACACCTTCTTCTTTGCCCACAATGCCAACAATCCGTTGAGCCTCGTGATTGATGAGTGGGGTGCTTTCACCTTCTTTCGCATACCCCCCTACTTTCCGCTTTCATCGCCCACCCTACACATAGCGACATTCTGCTTGTCCCTTGCCTTGCTCGCCGCCACAATCCTGATCGCAAAACGTTTCGTATCGAGCCGTCAGACTGCAGAAATGGCCGAGATGTTACTGACCGTTCAAGCTGTATTGGCCCTTGCTGCGTTGGTTTATGCCATACGATTCCTGTGGATGGTGCCGGTTATCATCGTAGCCATGCAACACCACCTCAGGCGATGGCCCGTGTTTTCATCAATGCTGTTCTTGATCACCGTTGTTTGTCACTTCAATCACCCCAGCACACAGGCCACTTTCTTTCCCTTGAGCCACCCATATCAGCGCGACCTGTATCGTCGCATGGCTTTCGATGCCATCAAATTCAATCACCGCGCTGTCGCTTTTCTCAAGGATCACGAACTCCATGGCAATGTGCTGAACCCCTACTTCATGGGAGGCTACTTAGCCTATTGGCTGCCACAGTCGAGAACCTTTGTCGATGGCCGATTTGACCGCTATTCGGCAGAGGTTGACGCGGATCAGAACGCACTGAAGAATGGTTCTGGTAATTGGGTCTCTCTATCCGACAAATACCGTTTTGACATGGTAATCGCACCTCACACCCAAGACTGGCAGCCATGCATCGCGGCTTTGACCGCACTGGAGTGGCCGTTGATTTATAGCGACGCGGATAGCAGTATCTATGCACGGCCTAGCTACTGGTCCGCCCACAGCGAACAACTTGCGCACATCTGGCAGGTCCCAGATGAAAAAGCCGTCATGAACGAAACCATCAAACGCCAAGCCGAACGGGACTGGCTAGCACGCTATCACGGTTCCTTGACAACTCCTGAAACCGATCTTCAGGCATCGTTGATCTGGATCGACATCGAAAGAGCCAGAGAAGTGCTTCGTCAACATCGCGAGCTGGAAAAGACAGATTGGGTCACGTCTCTGAGGCATATTCAGCAGATCATGCGAGCAGTCGCTGCACCAAAATAGTAAGATCACCTTAACGATTCTACTCGAGGTGGCTTATGCGAGAATGCGATCTAATCATGAAGGGCGGCATAACCAGCGGTGTCGTCTATCCCGAAGCAATCCATGAGTTGGCTCAAACCTATCGCTTCCGCAATATTGGGGGTACCTCGGCCGGCGCCATTGCCGCGGCAGTCGCGGCTGCAGCCAGTTACGGCCACGCCCACGGTGTACCCGACGCTTTCGAGCAATCCCAACGAATTCCTCAATGGCTGGGCGGCAAATCCCCACGTACCAAGTCATCCAACTTGCTGGCGTTGTTCTCGCCCCAGCCAACCACTCGTCCCTATTTTCATGGCGCACTCGCCTGTCTCGGTCATCCCCGCGGTCGCTGGCTGCGTTTACTTGTTGCTGGCTTGCGTTGGTTTTGGCCGAACGCATTACTGGGAGCGGCGGCCGGGTTAATGCTGATGGCTCCCGCATGGATAAGTAGTCCAAGTTACTGGCTTTGCGTACCGACTGCTGCACTGACAATTGGCTTCGCACTTTCCGCAATCGCCCTCAAGATCAAAAGCGGCCTCATCCGATCGATCGAAAACAATGACTATGGCTTCTGTCGCGGATTGGATGACCACGACCATCCCAAGTCGCTCACGGGTTGGCTGGATGATCTGATCAAACGCATCAGCGGTTTGCAGCGGCCATTGACATTCGGTGACCTTGCCGGTCATGGATCAGAGCCCGATATCAATCTCGTGATGATGACCACGAACGTCACACAGGGACGTCCCGTCTGTCTACCGCACTTAAACGATACCGCAAGCACGTATTTTTTTGACCCAAAAGTGTTTTCCACGTTCTTCCCAAAAGATACCGTTGACTGGATGGTGTGCCACAGCAAACGGTACAAAGACAGTGATTTGTATTTTTGGCCCGAAGCCGAACATCTACCGGTCCTCGTCGCTACGCGCATGTCACTTTCGTTTCCGCTGCTTCTGAGCGCGATTCCAGTCTATGCCATCGATTTCTCTCGGGAAACTGACAAACAAGTACCCGAGCGAAACTGGTTTTCAGATGGGGGAATCGCGAGTAATTTCCCCATCCATTTCTTTGACGCTGCCTTACCACGCAGGCCTACATTTGCCATCAACCTCACGCCATTGCATCCCGATAAGGAGAGCAAAGTCTGGATGCCCCAAACAAACGGCCAAGGCCGTGCCGCGCGCTGGTACCGTTTCGAATCCGAGAATCAACTAAGTTTATCGGGCTTCTTGGCGGCCATCATGGACAGTATGCAGAACTGGAAGGACAACGAGCAAATGCGCATCCCGGGTTATCGGGACAGAATCGTGCATGTAGCTTTGTCTGAAGATGAGGGTGGCCTGAATCTGAACATGCCACCCCAACACATCACAAATCTGTCCAACCGGGGACGAGCGGCTGCAAGACTGTTGGCTGAACGCTTTTCCGCGCATCCACCGGAGGGGACACTGCTGACGTGGAACAACCACCGATGGGTCAGATATCGCACACTCATGAACGCTTTGGAGGAAATCTTCAAACAGATGAAGCGAGCGTTTGAGCATCCCTTCGGCGAACATGAGTTGACTTACGAGGCACTGATCCAACGACCCTTAAACGAAGCGCCGAAAAGCTACCCTTTTGCCAACCTGCGCCAACGCAAATTTGCGTATCGGACAACGCGTCAGTTCCTGGACGCCCTTAATCAGTGGACCGCGCCGTCTATGACTTTTGGTGAGGTTCGCGGTAAAGGAACACCGAAGCCTGAACCACAATTACGTGTGATGCCCAGATCCATTCCATCACAGCGTCCCACAAAGCGTCAGTCACAGTCGAAGCCATCGCGTAGGTAGTCGATAAAGGGCGATTGCTCCAGACACGACCACCAATGATCTGGGACGGGATCCACAGCAGCAGCAATACCTCCCGCAATGGCGCAGGTCGTGTCACGGTCTCCCAACCCGGTTACCGTAGACCAAAGGGTGGCCTGAAAATCGCCTAAATGGCGGGCTGCACACCAAATTGCAAAAGGCACCGTGTCTTGGGCCAGCATGCGCTGCCCACTACCCAGAACTTGAGCCGCTTCTTCTGGTTCTATTGAGAAGTCAAAAGCCATTGCCTGCATCAGCTTTTCACGAGTCTCCGACGCATCCATCAAGGACACAGTTTCGCGCAAAAGACGTTTACCCCTTTGGTCATCGTCGCATTCATGCCGCATCTGCCAAGCCAAAGCGGCAGCTAATGCGACGGCGACAGCTCCCCATATCCCTTCCGGATGTGCGTGCGTGACCTCGGCTTGGGCCTTCGCTTCACTCATAACCTCCGTCAAATCATCGGCAAAATAGACACCTAAAGGCGCTACCCTCATAGCAGCGCCATTACCCATGGAGCCACTTCCCGCAAACTGGGCACGTGAGACAAACCGCCAGTCTCCGCCATTGGCCAGAATCTGCAATTGTTGATGAACGCCCTTGCCGTAACCACGCAAAGGATCGCGTTGATAGTTGTAGGCAAACACAGAAGCCAGGACATCTTGGTCCACATGGCCCTTGCGAGCTAATACCTCCATTAAGCCACAAGCCATGATTGAATCATCAGTAGCCATCCACTGTGGATTGGGTAAATCCCTCCGTGAAATACGCATACTGACCAAGGACGATTGGCCATAAAAGCACTCGCCGAATGCGTCACCGGCCATGAGTCCGTCTAACGATCTGACCGCACGTGAAATCCTCAAGTTATGTTGTCCAGATTGATCTCTCAATCGAACCTCTCAAAATACCTGCGCGGAAAGGACTAGCCGTATCTCTGCGTCAAATGAATCAAACTTTGACGACGCCACGATGTCCAGTCATGTGCGGTGTCCTTGCCCCAAATATCACGAGTATGTGGAATACCCTTTGCTTGAAGCATGTCGGCTAACATGATGGTTTCTTCAATGCAGCCCTCTTCATAGGGACCCTGACCGCAAACCAGCGAAACGTGGGTATGGGCCCTTACTACGTCCAAACATTCACCAGCCATATTGGCCGCATAAGCCAATGGGTTATTGAAATAGACATCACCATTCGAGAATCCGCCCGTGAAATGGGTTAGCAGATACCGACCACTCATGCAAAGTGCATAGTCAAAGGTCTGCGGGTGTTTGAGCGCGTAATTCGCCGCGTAATAACCACCAAGACTGGCCCCTGCCAGACCAATAGGGATCTGGGCACTTTGACAGTCATGGCGAATGAAGGGTACCAACTGGTTCATGACAAAATCTTCATAGGCCATCAAACGCCGCACACGCAGGTCTGGTGGGTCTGTCTTGTTGGTAAGACACTGGCTCACAGTGCTTTCAGGTGTATACAACTTGATACGCCCCGATCCAATCAAATGGGCGAGATTCTGAACCATCATCTGCCGTTCCCATTCATGGGCAAATCCAGCTGCGGTCGGAAATGCAATCACGGGAAGGCCCCAGTGACCATAGCACCACAAGTGTATGGATCGCCCGATCGCAGGGCTATGTATCATTTCATGGCGTTTCACGTTCTGTCCTTTCACATGAAGACAATCAGTCTACACATTTTTTGGCTCTACGTGAACGCGTGCGCAGGTTTTTAACGTTGAAACGGGTCGGCACTCGCCGAGGAGGGATAGGGGGGATGGCTCAATCGCGTGCGCCGACCCGTTGTTCTATGGATGGGGTTGCAATAACCGCGCCTGCTGGAAGGAATTCAGCTGCTCAATGCCCAAGGTCACTTCTGTCAACGTGTCCGAAAGTTGTTTTTCAACCCCGCGCATCATCATGCAGAGGTGTTGTGCCACGATTCGTACGTGTACGGCCCGGGCCTGAACGGCATCCATGACGGCTTGAGCTACCTGATGGGTAAGACGTTCTTGCACTTGAAGCCTACGTGCAAAGATGTCCACGAGTCTAGGAAACTTGGATAAGCCCAATATCTTGCCATCGGGGTAATAACGGATCTCAGCCTGACCCCAAAACGGCAAGACATGATGCTCGCACAAACTATAAAATTCAATGCCTCGAACCGCAACCAGATCGCCCTGTCCTTCAGCTTCAAAAACGCCCTCACCAATCGCGTCTTGAACAGTCATCTCGTATCCATCGAGCAAAAAGCGATAAGCATTGGCAAAGCGCTCGGGCGTTCGTCTTATGCCTTCCCGGTCCAAATCCTCACCGGCATGCATCAAAATCAAACGACCCGCTTGGCACAAGGGCGTGTCCAAGTCTACTCTCGGCGCCAGCCGCATCACTTTTGGTTGATCCAACGAAAGCCTCCGCCCGTCTCACGATTCACGTTGAAGGAGTCACCCTGATAGGGGGCTCTTATCAATGAGCATCAAACACGCGAAGGGCCGTGAATATTCCATCCATGCCAGGTTGCGTGTGTTCATACCCCTCGACGTGGATTTTTTCATCTGATAAAGTGCCCCGGGGGTTATTGCTTTGAACAAATTGGCGCGGGTTACATTACTGGGACCGCAGAGATTTGAACCCAACGTGGCGGACGTTTTCAAGCAAGCCAGTTTCTGCGGTCGGACTGCCGTCATAACAGCCGGATGGCAAGAACGCGAAGAAGAAATCAACGAACTGGCGGAGCATCTCAACCTGGACGTCACCAATCTCAACCTGTACCGGCGGGCAGAGCGAGTCTTCAACGCCGAGCCAGATTTCCACCATGCATACAGCGAACGTCAAAACATGCTCCTCAGACTCCAACGCATCTACAGAATGCGACTGGAAAAACTGCTAGACGTGGCGCGACGCTTTCTGAAGCGAAGCGAAGATCCTGACCTGATGGATTTGGAACGAGAGTCGGCAATTGCTGATGTGAGACGGCTCGACGAGCATCATTTGAGTCGGATACGTGAAATACATGCCTCATTCAATCAAGTGTGGAAGCGCGACAAACTGCCTGGATTACAGGCTGAAACCGAAGCAGTCGCGCGCGATCTGCATGATTGTGATGCGCTTTGCATTGCAGGTGGACACGTGGCTATTCTCCTCAACCGCATGCGTATGTTCAATATTGCCCAAGCAGCGGACGGATTGCCCATTGTGGCTTGGTCGGCTGGGGCCATGGCCATTTCAGAACGCATTGTTTTGTTTCATGACAGTCCACCTCAAGGTGCCGGTAACGCCGAACTCCTAGAAAGCGGGCTGGGCCTGCATCGGGGTTTAATCGCATTACCACATGCCGATCAACGCCTAAGGCTCGACGACCCCATAAGAGTGAGCCTATTTGCGCGAAGGTTCCATACCAGTCTTTGTGTGGCACTTGATGCCGGCGCCGTTGTTCATTGGGATGGCACCAACTGGCATACGGCCCTGGCGGCTCGCGCATTAACTCAAGATGGTCAAACACAACCGCTGGAGCTTGCATGTCCTTAACCATACGGGCACTAGAGCAGTCCAAACCCCAGTCTGAAGGAATTGATAGCTGGATTGGCAATCAGGAATTTCCTTTGGTCGAAGATCGCTACGTCACCTTCGTCTATCGCGGCGAAGCGGACCAAGTGCTCCTTCAGCACTTTATCTATGGACTGCCGACCTCCCAAGACTTCAAACGGATTGAAGGTACCGATCTGTGGTATCTGACCATTGAAGTCCCCCCACACTCGCGTTTTGAATACAAATTCGATGTCGTCAAAAATGATCAGCACTCCTGGATCAGAGATCCGCTGAATCCCCGCATGGCGCGTGACCCTTTCGGTTCCAATTCCGTGTGCCATACGGCCGGATATGAGCCCCCCTTTTGGGTGCAATCGGATGAAAATGCCCGCGAAGGCAGTATCCACAAACTCTATATCGATCACCCCAACGGATCCCGGAACCACAAGGTTTTGATTTACATTCCTGCACGATACCGCAAGTCGCGACGTTATCCCTTATTGGTCGTGCATGATGGACAGGACTACCTGAAATACGCCTCCTTGAAAACCGTATTGGACAATCTCATTCATCGGCTAGAGATCCCGCCCATGATTGCGGCATTGACGCAATCAGAAGACCGCATTCACGAATATGCCGCCAATGAGACACATGCACAATTTGTCGTGGAGTCGCTCCTACCCTTGTTGGAAAGCCGTCTCCCCCTTCAACGCGGTCCCGAAACCCGTTGCCTCATGGGTGCCAGCTTCGGTGCTGTGGCATCCTTGCACACCGCTTGGAAGTACCCCGGCATTTTCGGCAAATTACTCCTTCAGTCTGGAAGTTTTGCATTTACGGACATCGGCTGGCACCAGCGCAGTCCCGCATTTGATCCAGTCGTACATTTCGTCAACGAATTCCGCAAACATCCTGGCCGCCCCAGCGAAAAGATATTTGTAAGTTGCGGGACGTACGAGTCATTGATCTACGAAAATCGTTCCATGGTGCCGTTGCTACAGGAAACGGGAATCAACGTCAAATACCGTGAATTTCGAGATGGCCACAACTGGGAGAACTGGCGTGATCGATTGCGGGAAGGTCTTTCTTGGCTCTTTCCAGGACCACTCTGGATGGTCTACGAATAAGATGTGACAACGGGCACCGCAAGCGCTATGTTTGATTAGGATCCTATGCGTCAACTTATTCTGTTTCTTCTGCTTGGCACAACAGCCCATGCCCAGAGGTTCAACATCCGAACCTTCGACATCAAAGACGGTTTACCCCTGGGTCAACCGCTCAATCTGTTCGAGAGTTCCGAGGGTTTTCTTTTCCTGGCTACCTACGCGGGATTGACCCGATATGACGGCACGCAATGGATAACTTGGACGCGCCACAATGGAATTCCATCCTCCGAAATCCTGGACATCGAGCAACTCAGCGATGGCTCTATCATCGCTTCCTTCGAGAATCAAGGTCTCTGGACGGTGTTGCCCCAAGCCCGTCCCATCTTGCCAGAGCTGAGCCAAACGACGATCCACACGATGCTCATGGATTCAAACGGCGTTTTGTGGATCGCGACCACAGGCGGATTGTTCCGCTGGAATAACCAGGTGCTGGTGTGTGTATATCCGAATCCCAACATTGCTTTGACGCGTGTGCGCGACACCATTTGGATCGCCGATCATTCAAAGGTCTATTCATTTGATTCCAGCGGTAATCAACTGAGGACGATTGAGCACCCAAAACTGCTTTCGGGCATCAAATACCTCACCAGTTTTGCTGGAAAAGAGCTCATGGTTGGGGCCGATGGCGGCGTGCTGATTTTCCAGCCGGAACCTCAATGGATCCCCTATCCCGAGGGTGTGTCGGTTGGAGACGCAAGTTGCGATGACGATCCCAACTTGACTTGGCTCGGTTGCTCGTCTGGTCTCATTGCCTGGACCGGTGTCAATTGGTGCCGACTCACAAAGGAACACGGGCTACCCGATTCGCGCGTACGTTCCATCGAGTATGACAAGATCGGTAACCTTTGGGTCGGAACCGATGGCGGCCTGGCGCGATATCAATATGGACCTTTCGCATCGTATTCGGTGGAGCACGGACTACCACACCCATTTGTGCGCTGCTTATTTAGGGATCGCGACGGAATCATCTGGGCAGGTACCCGGCGAGGTCCTGCACGATTCATCAAGCGTCGGTTTGAAGCATTACCTCTGGAGCTGTTTCCTGATCCATTGATTTACGACATCGATCAGGACCGGTCTGGGCGTATGTTGTTCGCGACACGTCATGGATTCACCGTTCTGGACAAGGGCCAATCGACACACTACACACAGGCAAATGGATTGCCAACCGACATCATGGTATCGCTACTGGTGGACGCATCGGGCAGAATTTGGCTCGGGGGACGGGGGCTTTTTGAATGGCGCAACGGTCAATTTGTGGAATATGGAAGAGATAACTTGGCCAGCGCAAGCGTGGTGACGATGGCAGAACAAAATGATGGAACGATTTGGCTGGGGACCTCACGAGGGCCACAGCTATTTGACCCCCGTTCCGGCCACTTCGAAGATTATGGTGCCCAGATAGCCACCAGTATCTGGAGCATAGAAACGGATGACCATGGCACAACTTGGTTTGCAACCAACGGCTACGGGGTCGCTCAATATCACCCAGACAAGGGGATGTCATTTATCGATCAAACCAATGGCCTACCTAACGACTACGCATGGCAGGTCCTCAAACAGGGCCAGGATTTGTGGATTGGGCACGGAAAAGGTATCAGTCAGAAATCCGCTGACCAGTGGAAACACTACGATATCAGTGACGGCCTCGCAGATGCTGAACAAGCGGCGACGGCCTGTTTGGCGCTACCCAATGGAGACATTTGGTTTGGAAGTGGAAGTGGTATTTCCACCTACACGCCCTCACTGAAGTCACCCACTATTACTGAATTGCCCACGTATCTCACGTCAGTCGATGGTCTGATCGACGGAGAAAGCACCTGGGGACAACCACCCATTTCATTTCGATTCAACGCCATTCACTTGAACGGACCCACCTTGTATCAATATCGACTTATTGGACTTGGTGAACAATGGTCGCCTGCTACTCGAGAACGCGGTGTCACCTTTGCGAACCTAAATCCAGGAACATATCAGTTCGAGGTCAGGTCGGTTCTTGACAATGGATTTATGGGACAGCCTCTCGTTTTCCCCTTCATCATTCATCCTCAATGGTGGCAGACGACATTGAGCCGTTTGATGGGCATTCTCTGCTTGGGATTGGTGGTGCTGTTGATCGTCAAGTTGAGAACGAGACGCATGGAGCAGCGACGCCAAGAACTTGAGACGCAGGTAGCTGCCAAGACCCGTGCTTTGCGGCGCGCAAATCAAGAACTGCTTCATGTCCAAGAACAGTTGGTGGAAACCGCACATCAGGCCGGTGTTGCAGAATCAGCCCGCCAATTTCTTCATTTAGCTGGCAACACGCTGAACAGCATGGCGGTGTCCATTCACGCCATCAAAGATTACGTGCGCGATTCCTCCGAATACGCCATTCTCGATCGCTTAAAAAATCTGACAACGGAGCTGCAACCCAACCAATTGACGGAACGTTTGCCTCCGGTACTCGATAGCTTCGCGTCGCTCAAAAAGAAGCGGTCATCAGCCACGCAGTCTGAGTTGAACAGCCTCACGGAAGGGTTGCGTCTGCTTACCCAAGTGGTTCGCGACCAGGAAGATCTGGCGGCAAACGCGTCGATGACGCAACCCTTTGATTTTGCAGGACGCCTAAAGGACATGTTGGACCAACCCCCAGAATGGCTGCGTGAAGGGCGGTTTGCCGTGGATTTGAAGGTATGCGATAACTTTCCGACCATAGCCATTCCGCGGGTCGTCATCATGCGCGTGGTTAGGGAGCTCTTAAGAAATGCGGTCGACGCGATAGATGCCCAAGGCGGCCGCAACCATCACATATCCATTGATTTGAGCTGCGACTCGTCCACGATCACGGTTTCGATCAAAGACACGGGCATCGGTCTATTGCCCGAAGAGATAAATCGTGCCTTCACGTACGGATTTTCCACCAAAGAAGGTGCCTCAGGTTTTGGTCTTCATTATTGCGCGAACACACTGAGGGAATTGAATGGAAACCTCAGTCTACACAGCGATGGCCCAGGCCAAGGGGCCACCGCAACCTTGACGATCCCTTTAAAGCACGAGTCAAAGGTCACCATTGACGATGGAATATCTGCAATGCCTTCAAGTTGATTTAGTGCGCTAACCCATATATTGTGATCTCCGGAGGAGCTACACATGGCCAAACTCACACGGCATATTGGACTTTCATTGGGCGGCGATATCTGCTGGCCTATCTGTTATGAAGAGATCATGAAACGCCTGAATCTTTCCATTCCGTACAAAGGCGATACGATTCAAGTGGCTGTTGAGCGTGTGACCATTGAACCGTTCGACTTGCGCCAATCATGCAAATACAACGTGGTGTTGGATCGATTAACGCATTGGTTTCACACATCACGCGAGTGGATCAAGAAAGCCGTCATCATGGACGACCTGTACGTGTTGAATAATCCATGGTCCATTCAATCCATGGAAAAACAAACCTCGTACTGCGCCATGATCAAGTTAGGCATGCCCATCCCTGAAACATGGCTCATTCCTCCAAAAGAACACGAGCCGACCACCGATTTGCGTCACACTTTGATGTCGTATGCAAAACTATTTGACCTTGGAAGTATTGGCGAGAGCTTGGGATATCCCGTGTTTATGAAGCCTTACGACGGTGGCGCGTGGGTGGGTGTCACAAAAATAGACGATGAACAGAAATTGCGTGCCTCCTACGAGGAGTCTGGCAAAAAGGTTATGCATATTCAAAAGGGCGTCGATCCCTTTGATCGATTCGTCCGCTGCATTGGGTTGGGTCCTCAGACTCGTTACGTGAACTACAACCCTTCGGCAGCCCTCCATAATCGCTACGAAATCGATATCGATATTACCGACGAAGACACCGAGCTTTTGCGCGACATTACGCTTACGATCAACACGTTTTTTGGATGGGACTTCAATTCCTGTGAGTCCTTGCGTAAAGATGGTCAGTGGTTTCCCATAGATTTCGCCAATCCCTGTCCAGACTCACAAGTGACGTCCCTGCATTACCATTTTCCCTGGATTGTTCTGGCCAACATTCGCTGGTCGGTCTTTTGTGCCGTGACGCTGCGCAAGATGCGAAGAAACCTCGACTGGGAGCCTTTCTATCAAATCGCGGCCAAGGACATGCCCTACCGAGAGCGCATCTCAGCCTACGCGGCTCTCGCAAAAGAACGCTTGCAGGCAGACCAATTCGAAGAATTCTGCGCCAAGCACCTAGGTCATCTGAACGAAGTGGCCTATGAGTTTTTTGCATCCGACATGGCCCGTGAGGCCGTGCGCAAAAAAGTAGCAGCCCTTTTCCCAGAACACGAAGTGGATGAATTTACTAACCTCTTCTGGCAACGGATTCAGTTGTGGCGTGAACGCGAATGTCAGGTCTAAGTGAGGCAAGTTGGGTTGTAACCGCGCCCCCACTTCAACGATCTGTACGTGTTCAGAGATGGGGTTGGTGGGGCGATCCGGTGCTTCTCTTTCCCACGGCAGGGGGTGATGCCGGCGAAGTTGCTCGATTTCATCTGATTACCGCTCTAGAGCCGCTGATTTCTGCTGGACGGATTAAGGTCTATTCTGTGGACAACGTACCCGGACAGGCACTGCTTTTTGAGGATCACCAGCCAACGGTGCTCGCCCATTTCTTCCATCAATACGCGGCCTTCGTACACGATGTGGTGCTACCCATAATTACCCATGACTGCGATCAAATACCGGTCATCACGGCTGGCGCATCGTTGGGTGCGTTTCACGCTATGGCTCTTGCTTGTCGCTATCCGAACAAGGTCAGAGCGGCGATTTGCATGTCACCCACGTTTGAGCTGGCCCGTCTCCTAAACGGTCATCGCGATGAAAACCTGTACCTTGCCAGTCCACTGTATTTCCTAGGCGCGGCACCAGAAACTCAAGTGGCTCAGATTCGACAGCAGAAATTGATCATGGCTTTTGGCTCAGGGCCTTACGAGAATCCGCGCCGTGCATGGCAACTCTCAGACGTTATGCGACATCGGAACATACCATGCCACCTTCACCATTGGGGGCCAACCATCGGTCATGACTGGTCCTCTTGGAGAATGATGTTGCCACACTATCTGAACCAACTGACCGAGGTTGTACCCGAGCTACAATATGCCTAAGGAGTGACCGATGCATGTGATTTTCGTAGAGCCGTGTTTCCCTACCTACCAAACCAAGTTCGTCCGTGCCCTTCGTGAGGTCGGTGCTTTTGTGACGGGCATCAGTGAAGTGCCTTATGATTCCATGCCCGGCTCGGTCAAAGAAATGTTGAATCACCACGAGCATGTCCCTTCGGTGGTTCATGAAGGGGCGATGTATGAGGCGGTCCGACGCGTGCAGGGCAAGGGCTGGGTGGATCGACTAGAAGCTACCGTGGAAGCGCATATCCTTCCCGTTTCTAAGGTGCGCGAAGCTTGCAAGATCCCGGGTACCTCGGTCCGAACGGCCTACCTGTGCCGCGACAAGCCTGCCATGAAACAGGCACTTCGCGAGGCCGGCGTCCCTTGCGCTCAGTCGACAGGCGCCAGTTCGGCTGATGAGGTCCGCGCCTTCGCAGCAAAGGTGGGGTATCCCATTATTATCAAGCCTCCCGATGGGGCAGGCGCGGCAGGCACCGTCAAAGTCAACAGCGACGAGCAATTGGAATCTGCCATCCAGTCATCAGGTGTCCATCGCGGATATTCGGTTGCCTGCGAGGAGTTCATCGAAGGTCACGAGGCCTTCTACGACACCATCACCATCGGTGGTCAAGTGGTGCATGAGTTTATTTCTCACTACTATCCAGGCGTCTTGGAAGCCATGCGCACCCGCTGGATTTCACCCCAAATCGTCACCACGAACCGAGTGGGCGTATCCAGTTACCAGGACGTGAAAGACATGGGGGCCAAGGTGATACAGGCACTTGGCATTGGCACATCTGCGACCCACATGGAGTGGTTCGCGGGGCCCAAAGGCCTGAAATTCTCAGAGATTGGCTGTCGACCCCCGGGCGTTGGCGCTTGGGACCTTTACTGCGCCGCCAACGACATGGATATCTATAAAGAGTGGGCTAACGCGATTGTGCATCGCAAACCGGGAGCCGTTCCATCTCGCAACTACTCTGCAGGCATGATTGCCTTGCGACCCGACCGTGATGGGAAGATTGTGGGTTATGAAGGGCTTAACCACATAGAACGTAAATATGGACAATGGATCATTGACGGCCACTTCCCGCCACCCGGTTCACCCACTCGTCCCATCGAAGGTGGTTACTGGGCCAATGCCTGGATGCGCATGAAATACCCCGACTACGACGGCCTGCGACAAATCCTGAATGAAGTGGGTGAAACTGTCAAAGTCCGCGCCCGATAGAGTTAGGAACGCTCCACGTTTCATCATGTCCGTCCGATCGCTACTGTCCAACTTGGTACCCCACTCCAGTGTCAAAGAATGGGAGAGGTTTCACCAAATAATCGCGAACAACCCTCGAGCGCTGTTACTGGCGTTAAACAGGTTTCAGAAACCCATCCTGGTGTCAGGATGCCAGCGATCTGGAACGACTGCCCTAGCTAACCTTTTGTTCCGCAGCCCGGACATCGACGACTATCGAATTCGTGGTAACGGCGAACTTGAGGGTGCTGAAATCCTCAGTGGGATCCGTCCCTATGAACAACACCGTAGATGTGTCTTTCAAACTACCTATTTGGACGGTCGGTTTGAAGAATACCTTTCGATGCCCAAAGACGCACGTCTCGTTTGGATGCTTCGTAACCCAGAATCTGTCATTTACTCACTGGTCCATAATTGGGCACGAAAACCACTCGACCGACTGTTCGAGTCATGTGGATTGGATCAGTTGACTCCTGCCGAAAGCACGCGACATCGTCGACTGGGGAAATGGTCATTGTCACCTCTCACTAAGGCTTGTGCTGCCTATTTGGGCAAAACCAGCCATCTTTTTTGGATACGCGATCATCTTCCACGTGACCAGTGGGTGGCTGTTGACTATGACCACTTGGTGACGCAACAAGCATCAACGCTCAAAGCAATTTTTGAATTCTGCAATGTGTCTCTGCCCAAAGACGTTGCCACTCAACTTCATGCACGTAGCACGGCCAAACACAAGGGGTGGCGTTCAAACCAACGCGCCTACATACGCGAACGCTGCAACGATTTCTATCAGCTGGCGTCGCGAGAAACGCTTCACATGGTGCCTAACAAGTGAAGGAATTTTTGTTTTTTACAAGAGACAAATATCCAGAATTGCGTGTTGAGGTCACGGAACTCATTCTCAAAAGGCTCCCTGAATATGGTTTTTCCTTTTACTGGGTTCTTCAATCATCAGGGTCCCCAAAGATTGACGAAGAATGGGACGGCACTCACAAATCGCTGGTATGCGCCGTAGGGGGCCGGAGTTTCATGTCGATTGCCATTAATCATCTGTTGGACGTGTGCAATGACTTGTGGGCCCTGCTCTTCTTAAGGAAAAGGCGTTATGCTGCCATTCTAGTGAAGGATAAATTCCTCATCGCTACCCTTTTGACCTTGGTTTCAATGGTTACGTCGCGACGACTTATTTTTTGGCTATCGTTCCCGTTCCCAGAGGCCTGGAGTACCTCCAATCACAACTCCTGGACCTTTCACTTATTCAACCGAATTCGTGGGCCCATCGCAAGAAGGTGCCTGTACCGGTTCATTCTTCCACGCGCCACTCATGTTTTTGCTCAAAGCGAGAAGATGAAGCAGGACATTATCGAACAAGGAATCAATCCGCAGAAGATCACAGCCATACCCATGGGCGTCCCAATGGTTGACCTAAAACTCCCCTATCCAACTCACAATGTCACTAAGCCTGACAATCAGATTTGGCTCACCTATTTGGGCACGCTCTCGAAGCTCAGGCGGCTAGACATTTTGATTCACGGAATAGCCCTATCAAATCCGAAACCCAACATGAAATTCCTCCTGATCGGCGATTCACAGGACATTCGCCACACCCGCGAACTCGAGTCACTCGTCAACGAGCTAAACCTGCAACAAACCGTCATTTTCAAAGGGTTCATGGATAGACCCATCGCGTGGTCCTATGTCTCCCAGAGCGATCTGTGCTTTTCTCCATATGACACCAACCCCGTACTCGCCAGTACTTCGCCCACCAAGCTCATTGAATACATGGCACTGGAAAAGCCAGTCATTGCAACCGAACATCCAGAACAAAGAGCGATCATCCAGAAAAGCGGTGCAGGATACCTTGTGCCTTACGAGGCCAATGCGCTTGCTGAGGTCATCAACATCGCATTGAAGGACCCAGAAGTCCTGCGGTCTAAGGGCAAACAGGGACGAGCATGGGTCACCAAAAACCGAGACTATTCCACCATCGCCGATGATCTGGCGATCTGCCTCCAGCGAATCGTTTCATGAACAAGAAACCGCGCATCGCATTCTTCACTTGGATTTATCCTAACTGCCCAGGATACAACGACTTCAACAATCGCGTGCAGTCGCTTAGCGAGGACTTTGAGGTTACTGTCGTATCAAATACTCCTGATGCACGCGTCCATTTTGGCCTGCCACAAGAACGATTCCATCATATACCGTGTATCCGTGAGCCTTGGCCTATCCTCACACATTACCTCGTCCAAACCAATCGTTACCTGATGAATACCAAGCCATTTGGCGTCTTTTTTTGCAACAGTTTCTTTGCGCCGTTCCTGCCTTTTCTGAAACATCCAAGGACCGCACTGTACTGGAATGAACACCCCAGTCATGCATACCCTGCGAAGTCAAGGTGGTCAGCACTTTCACCGATTGTGCTTCCCCGCAATGGCGCCATGCGAGCGCTGTACTACAAGGGTGCACGCGCGGCCAATGTGGTTATGCCTATCGGCGAACGACTCAAAGACGATCTCATCAAACATCGTGTCCCAACAGAACGAATCGTGTGTGTTGCGATGGGAGTAGACGCTCGCTTTCAGGTTGCAGGCTCGCGCGAACCCTACCGTGGGGATCGTCCCATTCACTTGGTGTATGTGGGATCCATTTCTGAAGATCGGGGCCGTAACATCATGCTCGAGGCACTCGCTCAAGCCAAATCTGAAGGTGCCCAATTTAGATTGACTCTGGTGGGTGGGCCACCCCAAGAACTGGCTATCTGTCATCATCTGGCACAGTCCCTTAACATCCGTTCAGACGTGAGTTTGCACGACGCAGTTCCCGGAAATCGCATTCCCGACTATCTGTTACGAGCAGACATGGGTATTTGTATCTGGGCCAACAAGCCCCATTGGAACTACAACCCACCTACAAAGCTCTTTGAATATCTGGTTTCAGGACTGCCCGTGTTCGCTAGTCGCATCAAGACACACACAGATACGATCACAGATGGCTATAACGGTATTGTTTTTGATTACGACGTGGGCTCTATGAAAGAGGCACTACTCAATATTTGGCATTCAAGGGAAAAACTACCTGAGCTTTCAGCCCATGCCGCCGAATCGGGTGCGGATTATTTGTGGCCCATGGTCAAACATCGTTTCATAAACGCCATCAAATCCAAATGGAGGATTGAGGAAAACGGGGTTAGCAATGATAGGATTTGATGCACTCTTGTACGCATGGTATTTGGGAAGCATTGCGACGACGAATACTTATCAACACCAGTTCATTTCCTAGACCTAACGATCAAGGCGGGCCTCGTTTTGTCCGGGATTTGGTGTATGCATTGCAAAAACATTTTGACGTCACCGTGCTCGCGCCATCGTTTGCCGACTGTGATGCCAAGGACGATCTTGATGTGCGTCGGTACCCTTATTTCTGGCCCCGATCATGGCAAAAGCTCGCCCACGGCCACGGCATGCCCACGAACCTAAAAACCTCCAAGCTGGCCTTGATTCAGGCCCCGTCACTCATGGCCTGCCAAAGCCTCAATATCAGAAAGACTGCGCGTGAACCGTTTGATTTGGTGAATTCACACTGGCTCGTCCCGCAAGGTCTGTGCTTCGCTATGGCGCGGAGCAAACTTCCCCACGTCGTCACGGTACATGGCGGCGACATCAACATCTTGTCACGTGTCCCGGGCGGACACATGATCTCAAAAAAAGTGGCGAAACACACCAACGCGTTTATTGTGGTTGGTTCAGAACTGACCCGTAAGCTCGAACACTTAATCGGCACACCATTTGTGCATTCAGTGCGCCCCATGGGCTACGACCCGGATATGTTCTTTCAAAAAGGGCCCGTGTCGACGACACCCCATTTTCTATATGTTGGGCGCCTCGTTGAAAGCAAAGGTCCCCAGGATTTATTGCGTGCCTTTGCTAATTTGAAACACCAAATCGACGGGCATGTGTCGTTCATTGGAGATGGGCCTTTGGCCGGTGACTTGAAACGTGAAGCGAGCGAGCTGGGCATTTCGAGCCGAGTTGCATTCCTTGGACGGCAAGAACATGCAACCGTAGCCACAGCCATCTCGTCGTGTACCGCGCTTATCGTACCGTCACGGGCCGCCAAGACCGGCGTTGCCGAGGGTTTTCCCACGGTCATCATGGAAGGATTGGCAGGAGGTGCGGTTGTTATTGCTTCCGATGTAGGCAGTATCAGCGATGTACTGATTCATGGCAAGAATGCTTTGCTTTTTGACTCAAGAGATGTTCAACAGTTAACTTCTCTACTTAGCCAAGCGGCCCGTGATGAGCTCACATCTATTCGAGATGCAGCCGCTCGAACGGCCGCAAAACACACCTGGGAAAGTATTGCCAATCACTATTCAGATGTCTTTGAAAGCGTTTGGGCCAAGGCCAATTCAAATTGAAATTATTGCAGGTGTGTGCCTACTATCCTCCCCGCATCGGCGGTGTTGGCGAAATGGTGAGGCAGCTACACCGTAACTATCTGGCCTGCGGGATCCATTCATGGGTCCTCACGTCTAAAGTAGGTGCACACGACCCTCAGATCATTGAGTTAGGATCCACACCGCTGAGTTTTGTACTAGGGATCATGAGCATGACGCGCCGTACCGCAGGTTTCGATGTGGTCCATTGCCATGCCGGTGAAACCGTGTTGCTGCCACTACTGATGAAGATATTGGGTATCAAGACACCCATAATTGCGACCCTACACATTCACCCCCCTACCTATCGAAAAGCATGCAGACCTTATCGAATTGGCAACATTCAAATAAAGATGGCTTTCATTCCCAATCTCAAATTGCACTTAATGACAGCGATGCAATCCATGGGACAACGCCTGATGAGATGGTTGGCAGACGAGACAGTCTATGTCTGCCATGCAACCGCTCGACAATCGTTGGGTTACGGCCTCCAAAAAAACTCCGTTGTCCACAACGGCACCACACTGCCGGTACCAAAAGACACGCTAAGTTCACCCTCCGATATTCTATTTGTAGGTTCTGACAATTTCTGTAAACGTCCCGCAGTGTGTCTTTACGTGTTGGCTAAAATCCTAATGTCTCGTCCAGAGACCACCTTGAGGTTTGTGGGCGTGTCGCAGCATCCTGAGCTCAAACGCTTGATCACTTTATGGCAGCTCGAGGATCGAGTTTCTTTCGAAGGAAACATTGCGCCCGAAGATGTGCATGGTCTCTACCAGAGCACAAAGATTTTGCTCATGCCTTCCAGCTATGAGGGCCACCCCATGGCCCTACTCGAGGCCGGTCTTCACGGTGTCACAACTGTTGCATCCGAGGTAGGGGGGATCCCTGAAATCCTTGAAGATGGATTGACTGGATTTGTGGTTCCCCCCAACGATATTGAGAAAATGACCGCGTGCTGCGTACGTTTGCTCGAAGACCCAGCTCTCAGGCATACCATGGGAAAGGCCGCACGAACGCGAATTGAAGAGAACTTCTTGATCACACATACAGCTGCGGCTTACAAAGACATCTATGGCCAATTATCTGGGCGTGTTCTTGCGGAAAAAGAAGATTGCGATCATTGACCGACAGGCCACCAAGCTGATCCACCGAAATCGCACCGCAAACACGCCAAACAAGAGCGCGACGCCCATTAAACCCAGCACCCTCATTACCATTGAATCCAAAAACAGGTAGACACTGAACCCAGCCAAATTGGAACTTACGATCAACAGGAAAGGTGTGATTGACAGGCGTATTTCGTCGCGTCGAAGCCCAATCACTACAATCATTAACGAAATCACGGGCACCAATGCATTGACAACCACAATCGCCGTGGCGGCTTGGTGGCGCTCCAAAATTAGCCAAATAATCCCGTAAAAGAGCAATGTCATTACCAACTGAATCCCACTCAAAACGGCGATAGCGCGACCCCTAGCTTGAATGTTAAAGAGCCCGTTATTAATGAGAACCGCAATCTGAAACGGCACTGAAGCCAAGTAGATCGCCACGAACGCAAACACCGGCGCGAATTCTGTGCCGAGTAGTAATGCAACAAAATCCCGGCCAATTGCCAACCACCCCAGAAACAGGATCGAGGCACCCGCGGCACTCACGCGGTTCATGGTATCTAACCACATCCTCAATCGAGTCAATTGAGCGGAGGCTACAAGTTCAGACATCACGGGCAAAACGCCCCGAAAAACGTTCTGCCAAATAGCCCTAATGCTGGATACAAGCGTGACGGCAATGGCAATGTGCCCCGCCATTTTGACGTCACACAAGAGCGCCACCAGGTACACCGAAAGCGAATCCCGCAGGGCCGAAGAAAGCGTGCCAACGTGACCCATTGCCAAGAAGGACAAATAGGGCTTCAAGAGTCCGAGTTGGCGTAGATCCAATGACACCTCCATGAGTCGTCTGAGCATGCGGTACGACCACACAACCAACAGCGCGAAAAATAAGCTCAAGGCCCAAAAAACTGCATCGACTCCAGCCCAGAGGTACGCGACACAAACTACCAGTAACGAGCCAGCCGACCGGATCAAGTCAAGGATCACGCCAGAACTTGCCTGTCCGATGGGCGTAAACAACACACGCGTCGATTCCAGAAAGAGACGCGTCAAAGCAAAAAGCGCAACCCACATCACCCACCAGTGTGATTCCGTGGTGACACGCGAGAACCACAAAAACAAACCGAAAGCCACGACGCAGGAAATAATGGCTGATCCCGTAAGCGTGGCCGAAACAAAACATTCCGATTCTCTTTTCAGCCCCTGTTGCCATAACGGCGACAGCCTCAGCACGACCACTCGCGAAAAACCTACACCGGAAGCTAGCATCCAAAATCCGATCAAGGCAACCACAGCTGCATACTGGCCATAATCCGAGACTCCTAGCACACGTGGTATCAATACACCGTTCACAGCCAAAATCACAAATGTGCCTATGGATCCCATCATTAGGACACGCGCGTTATGGGCTGCCCTTTTGGTTTCATCATTGTTTTTTGCGTTCAAGTGACCTCGTTGATCTAACAGTGTAGGACCGCCCGGCAAACGTGGCAATGAGTACTGGAACAATTTGGCCGTTGAGCCAGAATTTTCAAAAAACGTATTTTTTTCAGTTGCATATCCGCTGGACAGACACTATCTTCATGAGCAGCCGATCACAAAATGAAATGAAAAGACGTCAAAAGCGACGACGACTTGAGTTAAGATATTGGTTTAACCAAACAAGTATTTGGGGTCGAGTGAGTGGGGATACTTCACACGAACAGCTAGGAGGATCATTGTGACAACATTCAAGCCAGGAAAGGCCATTGCATGGGTGCTGGCGGCAGCCGCCAGTCTGGTGATGGCCCAAGATAAAGGCAAGGACCTTGCCGAGACGATTATGAACGCAGACATCATCTATTTTGAGACATTGGGTGATTACGACACGATTGAATTGACGGTCAGCGGGCAGGGCAATCTTTTCCATCGCACCTACGAAGGCTGGGACGTCCCTGCCATTAACCTCAACGAGAGCATGCTTGCAGACGGTGAATACACGTTTGAGTTGCGTGCGACACCCAAATGGAACAGGGCTGACAAAACGTCGGTTACTGAGAACGGTGACCAGCGAGTGGGCCTCGCGGTGGCTCCGGGAACCAATTTCGTACAAAGCGGCTATTTTCGCGTCGTCAACGGACAGTTCGTACTGCCTCAAGAGGAAGGCGTATTGACGCCAGTTGCACAAAGCCAGCCTCATAACACGACTCACCACTCTGCCAAAGCGGCTGATGGTGAAATCGACCAAGACGACGATGGCTCCGACGATCAAGTGATCGCCGACGACCTGATCGTGGATGGCAGTGCATGTGTGGGCTTGGATTGTGTGAATGGTGAGAGCTTCGGCTTTGACACGATTCGTCTGAAAGAAAACAACCTGCGGATTAAGTTTCAAGACACTTCATCTTCCGCCAGTTTTCCATCGCGCGACTGGCAATTGACTGCAAACGATTCGGCCAATGGCGGTGCTAACAAATTCTCCATCGACGACATTGATGGTGGCCGAACTCCCTTCACCATTGAAGCAGGGGCCCCCAGCCATTCACTTTATGTGGATGACGGTGGTCGAATGGGTCTGGGAACGTCAACACCTGTCACTGACATCCATGTCGTTTCAGGCAACACCCCTACCATGCGTTTGGCACAAGACGGATCATCAGGTTTCACACCGCAGACCTGGGATGTAGCGGGCAATGAGACGAACTTCTTCGTTCGCGATGCCACAAACGGTTCGACACTTCCGTTGCGAATCCGACCGTCTGCCCCTTCGAACGCGATCTTCATTGATACGGACGGCGACATTGGGATGGGGACCTCTTCGCCCAGTGCGTCGCAACACATCAATCGCTCGAACGGAACGGCGAAATTGTTGATCCAAGATACGACTGCTTCGTCAACCTTCCTTTCAATGATTGAAATGAACAACGCCAGTGGTGGTGGCGTGGCATTCCGTATGGTCAACGGATCTGACACGATCGATTTCAATAACACAAGCAGCGAGTTCCGGGTGAATTTCAACGACGGTGACAACCAAGAAATGGCGCTTGATGCCGATGGTAATTTGGAAATCGATGGAACTCTGACCACCATGGTTCCGAAGACAGTTCCCGATTACGTCTTCGAGGCAGACTACGCTTTGATGCCAATGGCTGATCTAGAGCATTTCGTCAAAACGAACAAGCATTTGCCTGGGATCCCCTCCCAAGCTGACGTTCAAGCTGCCAACTACAAGATGAACATGGTTGAGCTTCAGTTCCAATTGCTTGAGAAGATTGAAGAGTTAACGCTCTACACCATTGATCAACAAAAAACCATCCAGATGTTGCACCAGCGCTTGGAACAGATGGAGCAAAACCGTTAAATCGGCACGCCTAAAAAGCGAAAGGCCCGAGCATCGCTCGGGCCTTTTTTTTGATGCTATGAAAAGCGCTGGCCGGTTAGGCTTGCACTTTCAGCACACTGTTGAATGAACCAAACTGGTTTGGAGACCAGCCGTCTGCATTGGGATCCGGCAACCAGCGTCCATTACTCACGAATTTGTATTCATAGTCACCGCTTTCAAGCATCAGACTAACCTGATATTCACCGGCACCGGTTTCTTTCATCGCCTTGTCGCTGGGATTCCAGTCGTTGAACGTTCCTGCGACGAATACAGCACTACCCGGTTCGGCCTTAAAGTGAAGGGTAACCTTCTTGCGTTTGGCTTTGGCTGTGGTTTTTTTCTTGGCTACCGGCTCTTTCTTGGCAGTCGTTGTTGTCTTTTTTGTTTTTGTCTTTTTCGTGGCGTCCGCCATTTTGAGGGCTCCTCTATTGGGCTTTTTGAACGAGAACAGTTCCTCGTTCAAAATCAACCCGTTAGGATAACCAAAACCCCATCGAAAGTCCACGAGAATAGCTGATTTTCTAATAAATAGGCCTATTTCATGCGACGTTTGGCGGATTCGCCACCAGTAAGCTATAATCCGCCTACAGGATAAGGTCTTTCAAAACAGGGACTTCTGGGTTGTTTTGCAGCGAGGTGGCGTCATGACTGCAGCTCGGCGACGCGAAAAGAAACGCATCCTCATCGTTACGCCTGAGATTACATATTTACCCAAAGGCATGGGCAACTTAGCCAACCACTTGCACGCGAAAGCTGGCGGCTTGGCCGATGTCTCAGCCACACTGGCCGCCACCCTATACGAACAGGGCGCGGATGTTCACGTGGCCCTGCCACATTACCGCCAAATGTTCCATGTGAATGTGGGCCATTTCATCAACGAGGAACTGCGCATCTACAAAAGCAAGATGCCCGAAGAACGCATTCACCTGGCTGAAGACCGCATTTTTTACTACCGTGAAAAAGTCTACGACGACTACGCAGCCATCAATATGAAACTGGCATTGGTTTTCCAACGCGAAGTCATCAATAACATCATCCCTCGCGTCAATCCGGACATCATCCACTGCAATGATTGGATGACCGGGCTCATACCTGCCATTGCTCGACGGCAAAACATCCTATCCTTGTTCACCGTCCACAACATCTTCTCTTTGAAAACAAACCTAGAACACATTGAAGAGGTGGGTATCGATAGCCGCGAGTTTTGGCGCTACTTGTATTTTGACAGGGCACCCCAGTCATTTTCTGATTCGTACAAAACCAACTATGTGGATTTTCTCGCTTCAGGTATCTTTGCAGCCGATTTCATCAACACGGTGAGCCCCAACTTCCTTTTGGAAATCGTGGACGGCCACCACAGTTTCGTCAAAGACCACTTGCGACGCGAGATCGTCAACAAATATCACGCCGGCCTGGCGGCGGGAGTCTTAAATTCTCCGGACCCCAAATACAACCCCCGAACGGACAAAGCCCTGATCCGGCGGTACAGTGACGAGACCTACGCGGAGGGAAAACGCGAGAACAAGGTCAAACTGCAACAGTTTCTCGGACTGGATGTGGATCCCAATGCGCCCTTGTTTTACTGGCCATCGCGACTGGATCCTATCCAGAAGGGTTGCCAACTGCTTGCCGATATTCTCTTTTCCATTGTTTCTGACTACGCCCGTTACAAGCTGCAGGTGGTGATGGTCGCCAACGGGCCCTTCCAGACCCATTTCAACGAAATCGTCGAACTTCATGATGTGCCCAACCGCATCTCTGTGGTCGACTTTGATGAGCGCCTCTCCCATGTCGCATATGCAGCCTCTGATTTTCTATTTATGCCCTCACTTTATGAGCCCTGCGGGTTACCTCAGATGATCGGACCCATCTACGGCACTTTGCCTGTGGCAAGAGATACAGGTGGTATACACGATACGGTGCAGCACCTCAATGTTGCGGCCAACAAGGGCAACGGTTTCCTGTTCAAGCACTACGATGCTAGAGGATTACGCTGGGCCGTGGACCAGGCAATGGCCTTTCACCTATTGCCGAAAACGGTTAAGGCGACGCAGATTCAGCGAATCATGAAAGAAAGTCTAGATCAATTCAACCATTCAGTGACTGCCAAGCGCTATATTGAAATCTACCGGAAAATATTGAACGTATAGTGAGGAACCTATGGACCTCCTGATTCTTTCACCAGGTTATCCTTCAGAGATGCCTCACTTCACGAGAGGTGCCGCCGAAGCAGGTGCCCGTGTCTGGGGTGTGGGCGATCAGCCCGCTCAAGCATTACCTGAAATGGCTCGCAAGTCGCTAACCGGATACTTGCAAGTTCCTTCATTGTGGCGGGAAGATGATGTGTTGACGCGGGTCAGCCAATGGCGTGAGGCGCCCAAATTCGACCGCGTTGAGTGCTTATGGGAACCCGGAATGATTCTTGCCGCCCGGGTACGACAGGCCTTTGGCGCGCCCGGTCTTTCGGTGGACGACACGGTTCCCTTTCGCGACAAGGAAGCCATGAAAGCAAAGCTCGACCAAGCCGGTATTAGGACGCCCAAGCACTATCGCGCCACCACGGTCGCCGCTTGTTGGGATTACGCCCACGAAATAGGCTTTCCCATTATCCTTAAGCCAATTGCTGGTGCAGGTTCAGCAGACACCTATCGCGTCAACGACTCGGATCAACTCCGTTCCGTTCTGCCTAAACTTCAACATGTCCCTGAGGTGAGCGTCGAGGAATTTGTCGATGGTGAAGAGTACACCTTTGACACGATCACGATTGAGGGAAAGATCGCGTATTACAACATCGCATGGTACCGTCCCAGGCCGCTCGTGGCGCGAACCAATGAGTGGATAAGTCCGCAGGTCATCGCTCTGCGACATGTGCATCAGAAGGAATTGACTGGAGGCGTCAAGATGGGGTTTGACGTGATCAAAGCGTTGGGTTTTCAAAGTGGTATCACGCATATGGAATGGTATCAGAAGGCAGATGGCGAAGTGGTATTTGGCGAGATCGGGGCGCGCCCCCCAGGCGCTCGGCAAGTGGATCAAATGAATTTTGCATGCGATATCGACGTCTTTCGCGAATGGGGCCGTTCGGTGTGTTTTGGCAAGTTTGAAGCTGTCGTGCAGCGCAAATACAACGTGGCAACCATTTTCAAGCGGGCACAGGGCCAGGGTCGTATCTTTCGCATGGACGGACGCGATTGGATCCAGCGCAAGTGGGGCGACCACATCGTATGGGACAATCTGTTGCCCGTCGGTGCCATGCGCCGAAATTGGCGTCAAACACTCGTCTCCGATGGCTTCTTAATGATGCGCCATCCAGACTTGCAAACAACCATAGCGATGGCCGACGATGTGGGCGAACGCCTGCAGTTATATGCGCGACCCTGAATTGAAAGGAAGCTGCTTTTGAACGTCATCTTTGTAGCCCCTTATTTCTTGCCAGCTACCGTTCGCTTCATAGACGCCGTGGCAGGGCTGCCCAACGTACGAGCGGGACTGATCAGTCAGGATCCCTTGACCTTGTTACCTGCGGACATACGCAGTAAGCTGAAAGCCCACCACCGTGTTCAAAACGGGATGGACCCCAGGCAAATCCTCCAAGCAGCGCGCGCATTGTCCGCAGAGCTTGGCCCGGTACAGCGACTGTTTGGTGCGCTGGAGGACCTTCAAGTAGCCTTGGCACAGGTTCGCGAGGCCCTTTCCATACCAGGCTTAAGCGTTGAGGCTGCCAACAATTTCCGCGACAAATCCACCATGAAATCCGTACTGCGATCTCAGGGGGTACCGTGTGCCCGTCATTGCTTGGCGCACACACCCAACGAAGCGATGGCATTTGTGTCGGAAGTCGGATTTCCCATCGTCATTAAGCCCCGTGCAGGCGCCGGTGCCAGAAATACCTTTCAAGTCGATGACGCGGCGGCCTTGAAGCAGGTGCTCAGCGGGCTCCCTCCCAACCATCACGATCCCACCATGATGGAGGAGTTTATTCAAGGTGAGGAGCATTCCTTTGACTGTATCTCTATCCGTGGCGAAGTTGTGTGGCATTCCATCACGCGCTACTATCCCACGCCACTGGAAGTGCTCAAGAACCCGTGGATCCAATGGTGTGTTTTGCTACCCCGGGAAATCGATGCGCCGGAATTCGATCCAATCCGACTACACGGTCAACGTGCGCTCAAAGCGCTCGGCATGGGCACCGGACTGAGCCACATGGAGTGGTTTCGGCGAAGGGACGGAAGTGTCGCCATTTCTGAAGTCGCAGCCAGACCGCCCGGCGCACAAATCACCACATTGCACAGCGTGGCTCACGACATGGACCTCTTTAAGGCCTGGGCCAAACTCATGGTGTTCGAGACGTTTGACATACCGCAAAGGAAATATGCTGCTGGCGTCGCATTCCTGAGAGGCAGCGGCTACGGCCGTGTCAAACGGGTAGAAGGATTGGAGCAGGCTCAAAGAGATGTTGGATCACTGGTTATTGAACATAAATTGCCACAGGCTGGCCAGTCGGCCGGGAGTGGGTACGAAGGACAAGGGTACGTAATTTTGCGTCATACCGATACCGAAGTGGTCAAACAGGCGCTTAAGAAGCTCATTACGACCGTTCGAGTGGTAATTGAATGAAGGATGTCCCATGACCAAAAACGTTGTCTTCCTGGCCCCGCATCTGATGCCCGGTACCTTGGTGTTTCTCAGAGCAACCGCGCAATTGCCCAACATTCAACTCGGTATCATCAGCCATCACCCCGCTTCAGCCATTCCACCTGATCTGAAGCCAAACATCGAAGCACATTACCAGATCCAGAATGCGCTGGACCCTATACAGGTGGCAAAAGCCGCCCAATTCATAGGCAGCAGATTGGGGGGAATAAGTTGCCTGTTGGGTTATCTGGAGGAATTGCAAGTCACTTTGGGTGAAGTTAGGGACATGTTGGGCATACCCGGTCTTGGCAAACAGGCATCGCTCAACTTCCGTGACAAATCGCAAATGAAAACGCTGCTGCGCCAACATGGGCTTCCTTGCGCAGCACATGCAGTGGCTCACACTGCCAAAGAGGCCATTGATTTTTGTCAACAGACTGGGTTCCCGGTGGTCGTTAAGCCACCAGCCGGACTCGGCACACGCAACACCTATGAGATCAAGTCACCCTCCGAGTTGAAAAACTACTTGGCCAAACATCCCCCATCAAATGGTAGTCCTGTGATGCTGGAAGAATTTGTGGTGGGGAGTGAACACTCATTCGAATCCATGTGCCGCAACGGACAGACACTGTGGCACAGCCTAACGCGTTACTACCCTACGCCCCTCGAAGTGATGCAGAACCCCTGGATACAGTGGTGTGTCCTGCTTCCAAGAGATATTGACGGGCCCGAATACGCGGATATTCGAGCGGTCGCAGCACGAGCCAACCAAGTCTTGGGTATGCAAACAGGGCTCACGCACATGGAATGGTTTCGCAGACGCGATCATAGCATCGCCATATCTGAAGTGGGTGCTCGGCCTCCAGGTGCCCAAATCATGAAGATCATCTCATACGCACATGACGTTGACTTCTATCAATCCTGGGCCAATCTCGTAGTTCACGGACAATTTCAGCCCCCGGAACGCAAGTATGCCGTCGGTGCAGCCTACTTGAGGGGCCAAAAATCGGGTCGTGTCAAGGCGATACACGGACTGGATAAGGCGCAGTCAGAAATCGGCGGGCTGGTAGTTGATGTACAACTCCCCCAAAAGGGACAATTGAAATCAAGTAGTTACGAAGGTGAGGGTTATGTACTACTGCGTCACGAAGATACCGAAACGGTCAAGCACGCCCTAAAACGATTAATCACGCTGGTCCAAGTGGAAATGGAATAGAAACCATAACCTCTTTCTTTTGACGTCCTTGACCGTTCATTTGGTAGAATGAGCGACATATTGAGCTGGTTTTTCCATGAACACACTGATTCGACTCCCGATTCTCACGCTCTGTGTGTGGTTGGGGTGCGTCCACGTTTGGGGCAGCGATTCCGTAGCTGGCAAACATCTGGAGTTCAGCGCCCTTTCCATTGAGCATGGTCTCTCGCAGAGTTCCGTATACGATGTGGTCCAAGATCATGACGGACTGATTTGGCTGGCAACCGAGGACGGATTGAACCGATATGACGGTGTTGGGTTTAACGTTTACAAGCACAATCCCAAGAACCTGAACTCGCTTTCAGAAAGCCATATCCTGTCCCTACATGTGGGCCCCGACGGGTCGCTTTGGATCGGTACGTTTGGCGGCGGACTCAATCGCTTTGAAAGCAAGAATGACAGTTTCACGCGTTACCTGAATAACCCAAGTGATCCCCGTTCATTGAGTGGGGATCACGTCGCAGACATAGTCACAGACCAACAAGGGGACCTGTGGATCGCGACATTGGACTCTGGCATCAGTTGTTGGTTACGGGATAAAGATGAATTCGTGCAGTTTTCAGCCAACCCCAATCAAGTCGGGAGTCTCAAAAGTAACCTAACGTATTGCTTGGCTACCGATGCCAATGGTGATGTATGGATTGGCACACTTCACGGGTTATACAGACTCCGCTCCGAACTTCTAGCGAACGCAAAGTCCGGTCAACATCTTTTTGAGCCCTATCTGCATAACCCGGATGACCCCGATACCATCCCCTCTGACTCCATTCGCGCCATTTTGGTCGATAGCAACCACACATTGTGGGTAGGGACGACATCGGGCCTATGTCGCAGTCTAGAGACAGTGGACGCCACAACATTTGGTCGGTTCAAAAATTACACCGCCGGTAATGCGGAAGAACACGACCTATACCATCATGATGTGCAAGTCATTTTTGAAGATAGCCGAGGTAATCTGCTTGTCGGCACCGATGGCGGTGGGTTGTATATCTACCAAAGTTCAACGGATAGCTTTGTACAATATGACCATCAACCTGCCGATGCTGAAAGCATATCCTCAAACCGCGTTTGGTCCATCGCGGAAGATCACTCAGGTCTTCTCTGGTTAGGTACTTTTGTGGGAGGCGTGAATCGCCTTGATCTGCGAAGGCTGCAGTTTAATCACCTGTACCATCAACCACGCAACCCAAACTCATTGCCCGATAACTTTATCAAAGCCATCGCCAAAGACGGAAAAGGCCGTTTGTGGCTTGGTACCGGATCTGGTGTCGTAGCGATATCGCCTGACTACCCGAACACTCGGGTTGGCGAACCGATCGTTCTTTTTCAGGAATCTCATGAACCCAATCGGTCCGATAGCCTCAGCCATAACTACGTACGCTGTCTTACAGTGGACTCGGACGGTTATATATGGGTGGGTACGTGGGGCGGCGGGCTCAACCGCCGCCACCCAAACAAAAACCAATATGAACGCTTTCTACATGATCCATCTGATCCAACCAGCGTCAACCACAGCCTCATTCGATCGCTGATGGTCGACCGCAATGGCACGCTTTGGGTGGGCACATCGAACGGATTGGATCGCTTTGATGCGCAAAAGCGGATCTTCTTACATCACATATTCGAGCCGGAAGGAAGTGCCAATCAGGATAAGAACAGGGTTTCATCCATTCTCGAGAGTCGATCAGGCACATTTTGGTTGGGCACCGATGGCGGCCTTCTGCGATTTGATCCCGTGACGGGAACGTACACTAGTTATACGCACAATCTTCACAAAGAAGGTGGCCTGAGTAGTAATCTCGTGCGGCCATTGTATGAAGACAAGGACGGCATTATCTGGCTGGGCACCAAAGGCGGCGGTCTCAATAGACTTGACCCTGTTACCGAAAAGTTTACCCATTTCACGGAGGCGGATGGCTTACCCAACAACGTGATCTATGCCATTCTTCCCGACCGTCTCGGCCGTTTCTGGCTATCTACCAACAAAGGACTCACGCAATTCGACCCGGACACGGGCACCTGCCTCGTATTTGATGTGCGGGACGGACTACAGAGTAACGAGTTCAATTGGGGCGCTTCGTACCGAGGTGAAGACGGCACCTTATACCTGGGCGGTATCAATGGGCTGAATGCCTTTCATCCGGAAAGACTGATTTTCAACAACAATAAGCCACTGGTCGCGTTTCGGGACTTCAGATTGGGATATAGCCAAGAACCCCTTGAAATACCTGTTTGGACCAAAAACCGTGTGACGATTCCCTACGCCAAGAATGCATTTTCTGCGGAGTTTGTCGCCCTGGACTACACCAATCCCAGCAAGAACAAGTTCCGGTATCGGCTGGAAGGATTCGATCAAAACTGGCACGATTTGGGTAATATCAACCGCATCAATTACACGAATTTGGATCCAGGTATCTACAAGCTCGAAGTCATGGGCTCCAACAATGACGGCTTGTGGTGTGATCAGCCAGCCATTCTCACCATTGCAGTCGTACCCCCGTGGTGGCTGACTGCCTGGGCTCAGTCACTGTTCGGTTTTGCGACTCTGGGATTGGTGATGCTTGCCTTGCTCCAATTCATACGACGTAGAGACCAGAAACAAGCACGTCTGCTGGAAGACAAAGAACGGGAATTGGCTCAAGAAAGGGCATTTGCGGAACGTCTGGAACATTTGGACCAACTTAAAGACGAGTTTATGACCAACACCAGCCACGAGCTGAGAACACCGCTCAATGGGATCATCGGGCTCGTGGATGCCGCGCTCAGAGGCTCAAACGGTGAGTTGGAGCCCGGGCTCAGGTCCGATCTGTTTGTGGTCCTCGCAAGTGCCAAGCGACTTGCCAATCTAGTCAACGACATCCTTGACTATGCAAGGATCCGGGAGAACACCATACAGATTGTCCATCGCGCCATTGACATGCACGGATTGACGAACATTGTCATCAGTCTCTTGCGGCCGTTAATCGGCCGAAAACCCGTGGCATTGATGAATTTGGTCCCTACAGATTTGCCTGCAGCCTGGGCAGACGAGAATCGAGTCCATCAGATCATGTACAACCTGGTGGGCAACGCGATCAAATTTACCGAATCTGGAGCTATTAAGGTTTCCGCCTACGAAGACAGAGACCGTCTTCACATATTCGTTCATGATTCCGGCATCGGCATACAACCTTCCGACTTGAACCGTATCTTCAATTTTTATGAACAGCTTGACGTTGAGCCAACCGCTCGCTCACAAGGCGCTGGATTAGGCTTGGCGATTACCAAAAAGCTCGTTGAGCTCCATGGAAGCGAACTCAAAGTGGAGTCCAAACAAGGGATTGGCACTACGTTCAGTTTCGACCTGCCGGTAAGTAGTGAGCGATTGTCGTCTACCGGCGACACATTGGCTGGGCTGACTCAGACAGAGTGGGAAACCGTCGCCAGAGATATTTCGATCCAGGCCCGCATCCTGGTCGTTGATGATGAGCCCGTGAACCTGCGCGTGTTGATGCGTCAATTGGGGTCCGAAGGGTTTGAAGTAACTCAAGCCCAATCGGGCGAGGAGGCCCTTCAGCTCCTGGACGCCGGGCCCACTTATGATCTGGTGCTGTTGGACATCATGATGCCTGGCCACACGGGCATCTATGTGTGCCAGGAAATCAGGAAACGCTATAACGCAAAAGAGCTACCCATCATCATGTTGACGGCCAAATCCATGCCAGAAGACCTCGCGGAAGGCTTTGAAGCTGGTGCCAATGACTACGTTCTGAAGCCTGTCACCGCAGACGAACTGATTCCACGATTGAAGACGCATTTGACTACAGCCAAATTGCACGAAGACTTGGAAGAGGCGCGCGAGGCGGCGGTCAATTTTGAAGTCGAACGAGAAAAGGCCATTATGGCAACTTCCGTGCTCCATAATATTGGGAATGTACTCAACTCTCTTCGGATCTCGGCCCAACAGATTGACCGAATCTTACTTCGCTCTAAAGTCCACTTTCTGGAACGGGCGGGCAACATGATGCATGATCATATTGACGACTTGTCGACTTACCTCACAAAAGACCCGAAAGGGAAACTGCTGCCCGCCTTCATCAAAGAAGCTTCAACTGTGCTCAAGGATGAACACACCCACATCGGCCGAGAGTTGGGAAGCTTGAGTAAAAAGTTGGATCTCATACGTGACATTATTGAGACACAACAACGTCTGGCCAGAACACAAGAACAAGAATCACGAATGCGCCTGGCTGATATCGTGAACGATGCGCTGCAGATCCAGCAGCAATTCCTCTTCCGCCGAAACGTCATAGTGGAAACAGATTTAGACAACGATGCCGAAGCGTTCTGTCAGGAATTGCATGCTGTAAATGTATTGATCAACCTCACCAAGAATGCAGTGGAAGCCTACTCGGGTGTTTCGGACCGAGAAAAAACCCTGCACATTTCATGCGGCTATGACGACAAACACACACCGTTCATCAGTGTGGCGGACCATGGTGTGGGGCTGGACGATGTTCAGATGCGTCATCTGTTCCAACATGGCTATACCACCAAACCTGGAGGACACGGCTTCGGTCTGCACTACAGTAAAAAGGCGATGAATGCGATGAACGGCCACTTAACTGCCACCAGTAAGGGTCACAATCAGGGAGCCGTATTCACCATGCATTTTCAGCCTGTCAAACAGCCCGTTCACGTAGGTCTTTCCGGAACTGATGAGCGTCAGTTAGAATAGCCTATTAGTCACCATGTACACCATCTATCACGGTCCTGGATTTTCCGAACGTCACCTCATCGATGAGCTGGAGCGGCGAGGTCTGGTCATTCGCGAACTCAACGCTGACACACGTCCCGATGACCACTGCCCAAATATTATCCTGGCCGACCATCAACTTATTGAACAGTTTGACGGCATGGACGGATTGAGACGTCAATGCGGAACCATGTCCTACATCATTGCCAACACCCATACCGAAAGCGACTTGGAAGTACCCCAAAACTGGCCCCGCAACATGACACTCAAGGCCATTGAAGCCGGAATCCGCCACACCGGTCTGTTGATTCGCCAACGCATGATGGAACACACGTTAGGTATAGAACGCAACCAATTGCTTCAGCTGACTAATATTGGCATTGCATTAAGTGCGGAAAAGAACCTGGACACGCTGCTGGCTCGTATCCTTACTGAGAGTAGAAATCTCGCGTGTTGCGATGCCGCTTCCCTGTTTTTGATGGAACGTCACGAGCAGAATCGTCGTAACCTCATATTCAAGCTCACGCAGAACGATACGATCGATTTCCCTTTTGAGGAAAAAAAGTTCCCCCTGGACAAGAATTCATTGGCTGGGTTTGTGGCACTCACAGGCGAAGTCTTGTGTCTGGAAGACGTCCACAAGCCTCCGGCCAACGCACCTTGGCGTTTCAACTCCTCTTTCGACCGCGAAATGGGTTACCACACCAGATCCATGCTGATCATCCCGATGCGCAATCATCAACAAGAAGTGATAGGCGTGCTTCAGTTCATCAACCGCAAAAAAGACCGATCTGTGAAGCTGGTCAGTGCGGCCGTGACGGAGCGAGAAACGATATCGTTTGACCGCGACATTGTGACCCTCTTGCGCGCCTTGGCCGGTCAAGCTGCAGTCGCCATCGATAACAGTATCCTAATTGCAAACATTCAACAGTTATTTGAGGGTTTCGTGAGCGCTGCAGTGACGGCCATCGAACAGCGTGACCCTACCACGAGTGGTCACTCGTTCCGAGTAGCTGAGTTATCGACACAAATGGCCATGGCCATGCCGCGCTTTGACCGTCCTCGATTTCGAAGTGTCTCGTTTAGTGAAGAAGAGATCCGGGAATTGCGCTACGCCTCTTTGTTACATGATTTCGGCAAAGTGGGCGTTCGCGAACACGTCCTAGTCAAGGCAGACAAACTACCGCTCAACGGGCTTGACCACATGTGGTTCCGATACGAGCTACTCAAAGAACAAATCCGCAGGAAAGCTGCCGAAGAGAAAATCTCGTTGATTCGTCAAGCAGGGGTCACGGCGTACGAACAAAAGGCCCCGGCCTTGGATGCAGCCATGCATCAAGAAATTGAACAACTGGACCATTTCTTTTCGGAGATCGTTTCTGCTAACAAGCCTTCTATACTCCCTGATGAACGCTACCACAACCTGGAAGCGATCCGCATGATGCCGTCTTTTCGTGCGGGCGATCGGCAGTTGGAACTCTTAACTGAAGCAGAGTTCATGGCGCTTTCCGTACGAAAAGGCAGCTTGACACCGGAAGAACGCAGTGAGATAGAGTCGCATGTCGTGCACACCTATGATTTTCTGGCGCGCATTCCCTGGACCACAGGACTCAGCCGTATTCCTGATATTGCCGTTGCCCACCATGAGAAATTGGATGGAAGCGGGTACCCCAAAGGGCTCTCTGACGACGATATCCCCTTAGGATCCAAGATCATGACCGTATCGGACATTTACGATGCTCTCACTGCATCTGATCGTCCTTATAAAGCTGCCATGCCCGCGCCGCGTGCCCTGGCGATCTTGGAAGACGAAGCCAAGCAGGGCCTACTTGATGGGGATCTGGTGCAACTTTTTATTGAATCCAAGATTTTCAACGTGGTCGATCCACAATACGGAAGAACCATGGGTACACTTGACGTACAGGTCCAACCTCACCGCGATGTTTGCGACTACGATTTTGAAGGGCGTTTCGATTAGTCCGACGGAAATTGCGATGCGTCCCAAACCACAGAGGTCTCTTTTGCGTTCAATGGCCAGGAACTGATCTTCAGTTCGACACCGTTCACCGTCCGCTGAAACCATGCCGACCGCTGATGATCCGGCGAGACACACGCAAATATTCCTTCAGGTATCAGCAACACCGCATCATTTGGATCATCAATTCGGCGCATGTAGACACCTTCATCGCCCCGTTGAAAAAAATAGCTATGATCATCTATCCAACGGGGAAAGTACTCATGGTGATCGTTTTTGCTGAGGTTTCTCATCGATCCAGAACCCAACGACATGAGGAAGATCTGGTCTTTGCCGTCACCTTTCTCCAAATAGAATAAGATGTCACCCTTGTTGAATGCACATTGCGGATTATAGGGTTTGGGTCCCGCCCATGAAGTTACCGGTTTTACTTCCCCACTGGAGCGATCCCAGATCAAGATCTCCATATGACCATCGACATCGCCGTTGTACAACAACCCCGCCCCATCATGAGTCCACTCCGGGCCACTTTCTCGAGATTCATCATGGGTCACCTGCGACCAGCGACCATCCTTATCTCTCAACCAAATGTCTCGTTGACCATCCACCAAACGTGCGACTGCAAGGTAGTTACCATCGGGTGCGTAATCCGCATAAATACTGCCACGATCCAATATCGTCGTTTTGTTTGACGACAGATCGAGCTGAATCAAATGCCACTTGTCAGGCTTAAAGTCTGACCAGTCCGCTTTGGTCTGCATGACTGAAAACACAAGGCTCTGTCCTGACGGATGCCAAGTCAACCAACCTGGTGTCGTACGTAACGTGTCGGTTTGACAAAATATCAACAGAAAAAAAATCGCCATATCATTGATCCTCACATACCAATTTCTCGTCAAGGACGTCACGTACCACTTTCCGGAACTGAACGGCACTGACGGGTTTGAGAAGAATACGTCTTACACCCAGTGCTGAAGGCGTGGATTGGGCCAGTTTCTGGCTAAATCCAGACATCAAGACAACCGGTAGTTTGGGGTTTACAGCAGCGATTGCCTTGGCGACTTTATCGCCGGTCATATCGGGCATCGTCTGATCGGTAATCACAAGGTCAAATCCCGCAGGATCTGCTTGAACCCAACGCACAGCTTCCACACTACTTGTCGTCGTTTGAATTCGATATCCGGACTTCTCCAGTACCGCACCCAGCATCGTCACAATGGGTGCTTCATCGTCGACCAAAAGAATACGTTCGTCTCCGCCACCTGCGGAGACTTCTGATGGCAGCGACTGAACCTGGCTGTCCGTCATCAATGGAAGCGCTACCTCTACGGACGTACCATAACCAACGCGGCTCTTTACCGCGATGCCACCACGGTGGTTCAAGACAATTCCATGAATCACCGACAAACCTAATCCCGTTCCTTCACCGACTGGCTTCGTGGTGAAGAAGGGTTCAAACACGCGGTCGAGGACTCCTTCGTCCATCCCTTCACCCGAATCTGAAACACTGACGATTGCATGGTGTCCAGGAGCTACATGGAAAGCATTCGTCGGGCCCAGGTCTGACTGCGCGATTCGCACCTTTAGGGTTCCTCCGCACTCACGCATGGCATAGATACTATTGGTGCATAAGTTGATGATGACCCGTTGAATATCTCCAGGATCGCCTTTGACCACACAGGTTTCACCCAATTGCAAATCCAAGACAACGGTCGAAGGCATGGTGGACTGTACCAACTTCATGGCCTCACCCACCACCGTGTTCAATGTCAAAGGCGTGTTTTGCTGTTCAGGTGTGCGACGACTGAAACGCAGTATTTGACGGATGAGGTCCTTTCCCCGAGCGATGAAAGACGCAGCCTGATCAATGGAACGGGAGTCAGACCGCGCCAGTTCAAGAGCCAGATCAATGCCCTGAAGAATGTTGTTGAAATCGTGGGCGACACCTCCTGCCAAAAGACCAATCGCCTCCATTTTTTGGGCATGTCGCAATTGTGCCTCCAACTGCTTTTCTGATGTAAGGTCCCTAATGACTGCCACCAACCGGTCAACAGCCGATATTTGATGGATACCGATTCTCATAGGAAACGGTGTTCCATCCGCTTTAACACCGGTCGCATCGAAAGAAGTGTTTCCCTTCAGTAGACTCCCTTGGAAACCGCTGGGCCCTGAAACCACCAAGTCCGTAAGCGCTGGTGGATGCTTGTCGCCACATAAGAACAATGCCTGAGCCGATGCATTCATTTGAACAATTTTGCCGTCGGCATCCAGCGTCAGGACTGCATCAAACGCAGCATCCAATATCGCTTGATTCAACAGGTCGCGCGCCGTAATGGCGTCACGAGCTTCCATGAGTTGGGTGATCATGCTCTCACGCTCGCGTTCTGCTTTTATTCGGTCCGATATGTCCGAAACCGAGGCCATAAACACGGACTCGTGCCGCCATGCAAGGAATGCAGAACTGACTGCTAATACACAACTTATCGTATCGCCACCCTTCTTCCGTATCCGCAATTCGCCCTGCCACACGCCCAAATGCTGTAACGCATCCAGATCCAGAGCTGGGATCAGGAAATCAGAGATCTGGACACCCATAATCTCGCCGATATGGGCGGCTCCAATCATCTGTAGGAACGAGCGATTGGCGTAGATGATCCTTCCCGTCGGATGGAACATGGCGATCCCGTTTATGGACGACTCAATGGCTTTGTCTTTGACACGCATCAGGCTCTCAACCATGAGCTGCGCCGTCACATCCTTGAATGTGATCACGGCACCTGTAATATCACCCTCTTTGGTCACCTGGGCTCGGGCATTCATCGACATCCATATGGGTTCGTGATCACTTCGTTTGTATTCGTGATTCAAATCGTCACATGCTGCGCCTGTTGTCAGAGTAAGGCTCAACGAATGTGCACATGGCTCATCCAACTGAAGAACTTGCGCAAAATGCCGATGCATCAAATCGCTCTTAGGGCAGCCAATCAATCGCGCTGCATTTGAATTGCAATCCACAACACAACCTGTCCCATCGACAAAGAGCAATCCATCTGGTATCGCGTCCAATACGGATGATATTTCTGACCGCTCGTCCATTGGAAATAACGAAACCCATATTCGGCCATGGTCGGTGTGGTTGATGAAAACCTTGTAATAAGAACCTTGGATACGGGATTGGCTTACCCCTTCTGAGATTGCTGAGACACCTAACACATCCGTTAGCGAATGACCCAACAGCGGACGTTGCAGCAACTGCGCCGCAGTTGGATTAGCGTACGTGACCCTACCCTGCCTATCTGCGGCGATGATGCTGATGGGTATGTGTTCAAATGGCTCATCGATGCGGTCGTCCATCTTGATCCACCAAGTAAACGGAGCTTCTGTTAGATCAATCGGAATATGTCGTCGAAATGTTTAAGAAACCGTCGGTCATGGATAAATGAGTTGACGAACAATCTGCACTAAGTCGTCGCCTCTGACAGGTTTCTCGAGAATCTTGGCAACACCAGATGCCTCGGCCAATGCTTCAAATTCGCGCTGGTAGTAGCCAGTCATCAGAATGACTTGCGGCGGCGATGGTAGGCCATTTATTTGCTTCGAAAACTCAAAACCATTGATGGGCTCCATGCGAACGTCACTGATCACCACCCGCGGTTGATGTTCTCGAATAAATTCAAGCGCGGTAAGGGGATTATTGAATGTGTGAACATCAAATCCCGAAAAAGACAGGTACTGACTGACGATGACCAGAATCTGTTCATCATCATCCACAAGAACCAGAGCAATACGCTCACCAATCACGACAACCTCAGATGTGACGTTGAACGGCTCATCGTACCATGTTCTGTTCATCTGTTGAAAACACTTGAACGTCACAGACGTCGCTGTCACTGAGATAGGCCAGGAATTGCGCTTCGCTTTCGCCACGCAGGTGCACGTCAAAAAACATGCGACTCGATCGGTCGACAATTTGGTGCATCTGACTCGCCCCCACAGGACTTAGCGGGCCCAGCCACTGATATATGCGCCCAAAATACGCGAAGTCACAGAAGTCAAAGTGTTGACTTTGATTGATCAACACCCAAACTGCTTCATTGCGTGCATGGGACAGGGCGAAGTCGTTGCGCCATCGTCGAGCTACCTCGCTTGAGAATAGCAAGTAAGGTGTCGTGATTTCGGCTCCAGAAAGGGTGGAACCGTAGTGGAAACCGTCCAGGTTCACAGCTGCACCGACCCGATCATCGACGATAGACCACTCAACAGCTGCTGCGCCCCCGAACGACATGCCGATAGCTCCAACGGACGTCAAGTCCAGTCGTCCGGTCAACGCGTGTTCGAACTCACCCGTCTGGATTTTCTCACACGCATTGAAGGCAATCATCATGTCATCGACCCATATGTCGGAACGTTCAAGGACTGTTGGGATCAATGGCGCCAAAGACGCATACGAATTGGGATCAAAGTGGGGGTTTTCGGCCAGCGGCATCAACGCCTCGCGAAAAGCGGAGACCTCATCATTGAACTGATTACCCAGGGCTTCATCGTAACTGATGAACTGACCATCAAGGTATTGGATACCCAAGCATTCGGATGGGTGCGTAACCGAGCAAACCACATATCCGTGGCTGGCTAACTCTTCAATCAATCCCTGGTTTTGATTGACATATCCTTGCAAGTAGCCATGCGAAAAGAAGATCACGGGCAGTGGCCCTTCAAGAGGTGATGCCCCCAGATAAGTGTTGGTTTTCACCTTATCGAGGTGACTGAAGATATAGGATGGCATGTGCCAGGAACCCGCCATCACGCGACTCATTCGTTCGGCATCTGGCCAATAGGGTTCGGAGCGGTCGTGTTCGGTTATGATTGCTGGGTACCACAATTTGAGCATCAACCGGCGACCTGAATCTTCCACTTCCAACCAGGTAGCGCCCACGCCATAAGGACCGGTCGGATCGGGCAATTGAAACACAGGAATGGTCCAAGGAAGAAAAACTGCAGCAATCCAGCTCGACGTAAATAGCATGAAACGAAAATAGGTTCGTGTGCGTGGCAGATCAGATCTCTGTCTATTTGCAAAAAGCAGCATCAGCGCAAAGGTGTTAATTCCCAAGAGTGCCCAGGCAGGCCAAAGCTGCCAACGACCACCTTCCACCCACCACTGGGCAAGCCAGGCACCCATGCCTGCAACCATCAATGGGGGTAGCAGTTGCTTGCGCCGGCCAAAGACAATGGCCAAAGCTTGCAGCGCAAGTACCACAAACAAAATTACTTCGAGCGGCCTCATGGCCGTAGTCTAACCGGCATCGGCCGGTTAAGTCACCTAGGAGACGCTGCGGCGACGTTCGCAGCGCCGCGACAATACAATCGCATCAGACAGAATACGATCCATACTCTCTTTGGGTGCCCAGCCAGGTACGGACGGAGAGAAAACCTGCAAGTCTTCAATGGGTTCCCGGTAGAGTGGGTGGACGGCACGGCGGGGGTTCAAGTACGCAATCTCGGATCGCGAAGCGGTCACCGACTTAATGCGTTGCGCCAAGTCAATAACCCTCGTGTGCATTCCGCGGGCAACATAGGTCCCAGCGGGGCTGAACAAACTAATCTCGACCGCGCGAGCGACGTCATCCACATGTAACAACTCATGGGATCGATGGCCATCCCCGAATACGGTAATCGGTCTTCCCGTCTGAGCCTGTTCCATCATGCGGGGAACCGCGAATCCCGCAGCAGAACTCTGACCGGGCCCAGCAATGGTGCAGCTTCTCAATACCCAGTATGGAAGCGACGCTCGGCTAAGGGTAAAGGCAATCTCCATTTCGGCGCGCCTTTTTGCACGGATAAAGGTGTTCCTTGGTGCTTGTGGTCTAACCAGCGTGTCTTCGGCTTCAAGGGTCGAAAGAAATAGAAGTGGGACCCGCATATTGACAGCCCAGTTGGTGACATGACGAGCGAGCCCAAGAATTTCCGCTTCCAAACGAGGGCGATCCAGAATATGAAAGGCGCCCACGGGCCCCGCGAGATGTACGATTCGGTCTATGCGTCCGGTGGGTGCTTCCACATCTCTCACATCGGCGATATCTGCATCGAACTGACTGCGGCCCGCAAACCAGGTTGGGCTTACCAATGCGGTGCTCAAATTGTCGATGACGACCACCTCATGGCCGTGATCCAATAACAGTTTGGTCAGCGCCCGCCCTACAAATCCGAGCCCACCGGTAATCAGCACTCGCATCCAGCCCTCCGCAAAAGTCACTGGTGAGCAAACTTTAAGCCAACTCTTTATTTATCAGCAACATAATCAAGTTCGGCTTGTCGACCCATCACCCTACAGCCAGTTGTGTCAATCAACAGAGACAACTAATGCCGGAAACCCGTTTCTCGACCGACCCAACGAGCCAACGCTGGGAAGCGAAAAAACCAGCGGATGAGTGCGGGATAACAGTATTCACGTTTGGGGTGATCGATGAGCCGTTCTATGACACGTGCACATTCTTCAGGTGGAATCGTTCGCGACAATTGGTTTGCCTTTGGAATTCGGGCTTCAGACCCAGGATTATGCTGGAAGTAACCCGAGCTCACTTTGCCAAACACAACGTGCGTGGTTGTGACCCCCGTGCCAGCCAAATCTTGATACAGCGCTTCGTTCAAGCCGCGCAATGCATATCTTGCAGCCACATAACCTGTCGCACCAGGCCAAGGACTCAACGACGCGGGAGACCCCACAAACAGGATCCTGCCGGACCCGCGTTTCAAGAAGTGGGGCATCCAGAATTGCGTGACATTGAATGCGCAAAAATACGGCGCGTCCATCATACGTCGCGCCTCATCAGGTGTGGTTTCCTCAATGAACTTCCACGCACCTGCACCCGCCGCATGAATCAGTACGTTCGGCACCCCCAGCAAATGTTCAATTCGGCTCATGATCGCCTGGGTGACTTCCCCCGTGGACAGATCACCTGCCTCAAAATGCGCCTCGAGTCCGCGATCATTCAAATCGCTGCAAACGGCAGCGAGTTTCTCCTTGGAACGAGCGACGAGCACGACGCGATATCCAGCCTGCGCCAGAAGCCTTGAAGAGGCTTCGCCAATGCCGCTTGATGCACCCGTCACGATGGCTATGGGTGGTGTCAGTCTACTTTGCGAGTTGTGCAACGGGCTTTACGGGACCCTTACCTGGACGAGAGCAAAGCACGGATCTGTATCCAATGGTCGGATCATAGGTCGTGATTTCGTCCTGATAAAACTGACGCACTTTCTTGATGTAACGTCGAGTCTCTCGGTAAGGAGGCACGCCGCCGTATTTATCCACGGCATGTTCGCCCGCATTATAGGCAGCAAGCGTCAGGTTCACATCCCCTTCGAAATAGCCGAGCAGGAACTTAAGGTATTTGATGCCACCCTTGATGTTTTCTCGCGGGTCCCAAGCATCCGCCACACCAAACCGTTTTGCGGTATCTGGTATCAACTGCATCAGTCCCATCGCCCCTTTGTTAGAAAGTGCGCGATAGTTCCTCGACGATTCAATCTCAATAACTGCCTTCACCAACTCAGGGTCCACGCCGTAAGCGTTGGCAATGGGATCCACCAGTCCATCAATCTGATCCCAAGATAATTGATATTTAGAATTCAGCGGCGTTGCGCGTCGCTCCGCTGCTTTCACTTCTTTGGGAATATATTTGTCAACCAGCTTATAGCCCGGTTTTTTGATGGGCCGATCAGTAATCACCAATTGGCCGTTGGGCGACTTGTAGGAAAACAACTGTGCCAGGAGGCAAGACCCCCATAACAGCATAGAAAAGACCATCAACCAACGCACGAAGACCCCTTTTGGTATCAACCCAATAGCCCATTATGCGGGGAAAATCGAGTGTAGGTCAAGTTTGCTTAAGCACTAAGCCCTAATCAACGCGCGTATTTGGCTAAGCCCCAGCGTTAATGCATCGTCAATCTTCTCGCCTTGTTTGCCACCTGCCATGGCCATATCGGGTCGGCCCCCACCGCTTCCTCCAACGACTTCTGCCATCGCTTTCACAAGTTGGCCGGCGTGAATGATGCCATCCTCCAACTTGACTTTGGCAATCAATTGCGCCTGACCGTCGTTTTTGGAACCTATGAGCACAACGCCACGCTGAATCCGGGCCATGAGTTCATCGGCAAGCTGACGCAGTGCGCCACCTGCCACTTGCTCCACCGCTTTCACTAGGACGCGGAAATCGCCCACTTCATGAATGGCCTCACTGCCGCTACCGCCCTTAGCAGCTTGAATTTTCAGTGATTCAATCTGTTTTTCCAGGGCCTTCTTGTCTGCTTGCCAACGAGCCAATGATTCGACGATTTGCTCTCTACCTAATGCAAAGCGATCAGAGACTTCTTGCAAAATGGCTTCTGAATGCTGGAATCGTTCAAATGCAGCAACGCCTGTGATACCCAGAATTCTCCTGATTCCCGAGGCCAAGCCACGTTCAGAAATGATCTTGAACGATCCAATACTTCCGGTGGATGGCACATGCGTCCCACCACAGAGTTCCATGGAATAGTCACCGATACCAATGACTCGAACTTCTTCAGCATATTTTTCACCAAACAGGGCCATGGCACCCGCCTGTTTGGCATCATTGATATTCATATGTGCGATGCTCAGAACGTGATTCGCCAAGATCTCGCGGTTCACGGCTAGTTCGACACGCTCAATCTGTTCGGCGCTCATCGGCGCAAAATGCGTGAAATCGAATCGCGTTTTGTCTCCATCCACCAAGGAGCCCGCTTGCCGTACGTGTTGGCCGAGTTCATCGCGTAGCGCACGATGGAGGAGGTGCGTTGCGGTGTGGTTTTTCATGATGTTGGCTCTGTTTTCTGCATCAACCAAGGCTTGAACCGAATCGCCGACCCGAATGGACCCCGAGTTGAGAATTCCATGGTGAACAACCCACCGGTCGAGCACTTTGGTGGTGTGTTCAACACCAAATTCGGAATCACCCACCTTCAGAAATCCGCGATCCCCTATCTGTCCCCCTGATTCGGCATAGAACGGGGTTTGATCCAGAACCACCTGGGCAAGCACGTGTTCCTTCAGTTCGGTCACGGTTTCATCATCGACTAGAATTAACCGAATCACGCCAGAACCTTCGGTCCCGTCGTGGCAAGTCTGTCTTGTTTGGCCCTGCAGCTTTTCGTAAGCCGGATTCACCGTATCTGCTTTGAAGTCAGCATCCGCTGCCGATGCTTTGGCGTCGGCCTCCATCAGTTGACGAAAATCATCATGATCTAACGAGAGATCCGCGTCGCGAGCAATGTCTTCCATCAAATCTATGGGGAATCCATGAGTCCCATACAAGAAGAACATCACCTGCCCAGGTATGTGGGATTGCCCGGCGGCCTTCAGTTGTTCCAAATACTTCTCAAGGATTGGTAGACCGCGATTCAAGGTGGACTCGAACTGGCGTTCCTCTACCAACGCCAGGGTTTCTATTTGGGGTTGTTCCTTGATGAGTTCGGGGTAGGCGGACCCCATTTTGGTCACAAGCGATGCTACCAACTCGTGAAGAAAGGGACCATCCGTGCCCAATTGTTTACCAAACCGCATGGCGCGTCGCATGATACGTCGCAACACGTACCCGCGCCCTTCATTGGAGGGGACCACCCCATCCGCGATCAGAAACGAAATGGCGCGGAGATGGTCGGCAATCACTCTCAACCCCACGGTTTGAGATCGCGAAAAGGGTTTGTGCAATTCCAGCCTAGCCGCTATGGGTTCGATCAGGTCAGTGAACAGATCGGTATCGTAGTTGGTGAGCACACCTTGTACCGCAGCACACACCCGTTCCAAACCCATACCCGTATCCACACTGGGTTTGGGCAACGGATTCAGGGTCCCGTCGGGTTGCCGGTCAAATTGCATGAACACCAAGTTCCATATTTCCATGTAGCGATCCAAGCCGTTGGCGATACCTGTGTAGGCATCCTCTTCATCGGAGGCCTCGGGCCCAAAATCAAAGAAGATTTCGCTACATGGCCCGCAGGGTCCAGTATCGCCCATGGCCCAAAAATTGTCCTTGGCGCCAAAACGGAAGATGCGGTCCTTGGGAACACGCTCTTGTTGATGCCAAATATTCTCAGCTTCATCATCATCCTCAAAGACAGTCACATACAGACGTTCTTTTGGTATGCCAAGTGTCTCAGTGAGAAAAGCCCAAGCCAACTTGATGGCTTCTTCTTTGAAATAGTCGCCAAACGAGAAATTGCCCAGCATTTCGAAGAATGTATGGTGACGCGCCGTATAACCGACATTGTCCAGGTCATTGTGTTTGCCCCCGGCGCGTACACATTTCTGCGAGGTACAAGCCCTTCGATAGGCCCGCTGTTCACGCCCGAGGAACACATCCTTGAATTGGTTCATACCGGCATTGGCAAAAAGGAGTGTGGGGTCGTTCGCTGGGATCAGGCCCGAAGATGGGACGCGTTTGTGATCATGGTCCTCAAAAAAGGCTAGGAACGATTCTCTCAGTTGTTCGGAACTCAAGGAACGCACGTGGACACCTCGCTTACGCGGTCTAAACGGCGAAGTCTATCACAATCCGAACGCTCTCAGACGTCCTCTACGCCGTCTGCCAGGCGCAGTGTATCGATCTTACAAGCCAGATGCTCACCAGTCTGAAGGTCTTGGGGTGCCTCACTTTCCCCGGGAACCAACACCTGCTCGCGCAAGAGCAACAAGAGAATGCGACACACCTGCAAATCGGGTATGTTTACGTGCTCCATGATCTCTGGCACTGTGCGAAATTTAGACACGGCACGCAACACCTCGAAGACTGAGGAAGGGAACTTGTGCAAGAACACCGCAACCTGTGTATTCATACACAGTGATTCACCAGCAGGTGGTAAATCTGCTAAATAGACAGGAATCTCATCCTGTTCGACTAACGCCTCCATCAGCAGTTCTTGTAAACTCTGGGTCAAGCTGGTTGGAATGGGTTTGCGACTCGGCGAAAAAAAATCAAAGTCACCCTCGACAATCGCCATCAACCTAAAGAACGCCTTCTTCCCTTCGAACGGACCCAGTCGGGCATGCACAGCCTGCCCCGCTTCCATGACCACTTCACCCTCGATTGTGGGGTTCTTGACAACCAAAGTGCCGCTGGTCCCATTAATATGCAGGATCTGTAGTAAGGACGCTAAATTTATCGAGGCCAACGTACCGTTGAGCAGGCTCTTTCGCGGTTGGTCTGACTCGCGACTGACCGTTCTCAGCTTATTCGTCAATTTGTCCATGTGCTGCGGATCAACCGCAGAGACTTTCAAATTGCTATCGTTTTGTACCAGCTGGACTTTGAACTCACTGGAACATATTTGAAGGGTGTCTCCATCCATCAGCCGTGAATGAGAAATGCGTTTGCGATTGACAAATACGCCATTGGTGCTACCCAAATCTTCAATGGTCGGCTCTGAGCGGGCATAGGAAATCTTTGCATGAAAACGAGAAACGCCAGGCTCGTCCAACTGAATCTGAACGTTCTCACCGCGACCAATCAACGCCTCTTGCAACGAAAGCACACGAAACTCTCGTCCGCGGTTTGACCCATTGACCTGGGTCATAATCAAGCGGTCTGATTTCTGAAGCACCGACAGATGTTCCACCCGAGCGATGCGAGTGGGGCCGTCTGGTTCCGAGGATTGCGTCATCGTCTTTCCTTAGTCCCATTGAGTCCGAATCTCAATATTATCACGAGCCTATTTACCATCGGGAACTGATCACAGTTCAAGAATTAAGCATCAACGATGATTCCTCGTGCTTTTCTTGCAATTTCCCCTGACACGCCCTATCTTGAGAGAAAAGTCATGGCCAATAGAGGGGGAAATGAGCCGTGACCCCCTGCTTAACGCACCGTGAATGTCGCGGTGCAGCGTATGCTTAAAATCCTGGTTTGACTTCAAGTGGGATGCCGGACAAACGACAGTTTGTCTGCGATCATCTACGTTTGTAAAAGCGAACTTCTACTCATCCAATTGACTTGAGAAGTCGAACAGAGCGTCTTCGTCGGTCTTCCCTCCACCAAAACTGTTACCCGGATCGTCTGGCGCATCGATGCCGCTGGAACCCGAAATCGAGCGTTCCATGTAATCCCGGGCAATATCGCTGGTACTCTGGATACCTTGTGCTTTCAGTTTGAATTCGTCTGGGTTGGAAGCGCGCTTCAAAGCCTCATCAAACGTAATCAGATTGTTCTTCCACAGGTAATAAAGCGATTGGTCAAATGTCTGCATCCCGTATTGGGAAACACCAGCAGCAATCGCGTCATGAATGAGCTTGGTCTTTTCCTTTTCTTCAATGCAGGAACGAATATAAGGCGTGGCAATCATGATCTCAACCGCCGGAACACGGCCTTGGTTGTCCGCTCGAGGCACCAAACGCATGGAGATGATGGACTTGATGACGCCAGCCAGCTGTAACCTGATTTGTTTCTGCTGATGAGGAGGAAACACGGTCACGATACGGTTAATGGTTTCCGTCGCGTCCAGCGTATGTAGCGTGGACAGCAGCAAGTGGCCCGTTTCAGCGGCGTTGATCGCGGTTTCAATGGTCTCGTAGTCCCGCATCTCACCGACCAGAATTACATCAGGGTCTTGCCGCAATGCTCCCCGCAAGGCGGACGCAAATGATTTGGTGTCCACATCGACTTCGCGTTGGTTGACGATAGACTTCTTGTCGCGATGGAGATATTCGATGGGATCTTCGATGGTAATAATGTGTTCAGTACGTCGCGCATTGATATGGTCGATCATGCCCGCCAGCGTCGTTGACTTACCGGAACCGGTGGTGCCCGTGCAAAGGATCATTCCCCGCTGTTCCAAACAAATATCTTCAATGGTGGTCGGAAGACTCAGTTCTCTGATCGTTAGAATACGAACGGGAATCACACGCAGTACCATACCCACCGTGTTTCGCTGTTGAAAGATGTTGCAGCGGAAACGGCCCAATCCCGGTACCGAGTAGGCCACGTCGATTTCGTGGTTTTCTTTGAACTTTTGCTTTTGCCGCCCATTCAAAATAGAAAACGCCATGGAAATTGTGTCTTCTTGCATCAAGCGGTTGACCTCGGTTAGTAGGGTCAAATGACCGTCAATGCGTATGATGGGGTGGCTGCCTACCTTTAAGTGCAAATCGGAAGCTTTGCGCTCCGTTGCGGTTTTTAACAGGTCGTTAATATGCATAACCACCCTCCTGGCGTTGGGAATGTCTACCTTATTTTTACTTGATTCTTGGGAACATTGCCAGTCTCGTGCACGAACTTCACGGGTATTGAGGTAAAACCAGGGAATTGGGTCGCACTGAAATGCGGCCGTCAATGTCGTTGCGATTGGATATGTGTTTCATGCCATCCAAAAGCGCAATCAACTCAATTTCACCACCCAAGGCGCTTCGCATGCCTTCTGCCACATCGTGAACGCCATGAACGGCTAAAACCACATAGGTCGCTTCAACGAAGTGTATCTTGCCAGAGGGATCACAAAAGACCCGGCCGATGTCCGGGTAGTCGACTTCAATCCATCGATGCAAGACAAGACCCTCCAGCTTGAGCTTCACCGAATCTGTGTCTTTATAGGCCACACCCGTAACCGCTCGGGATGCCACACCAAGCTTACTGATCAGGTACATGGCCGCATTACAGAATCCGACACAGTTACCCGATTTTCGAGCCAGCACCGATTCTGCATCCTGAACAACAGCTGGGCCCTCATCGGTATAGGCAATTTCATTGCGCATCCAATGGAAAATAATTTCTACTTGGTCAACGAGACGGCCCTGCGCAGCCTGATCCAGTCTTCTAGCCAAACCCGCCAGGTGTGCGGGCATATCCAAGGGCCTCCGACCACGCAACCGAGCGTTTAAGGGGTGATTGTCCACCTCAACCGTGATTTGCATGCCCGAATCGAGTTGACGGGTGCGCTGCGAAAACCCGTTGTTACGATAGTCAGGAAAGACGGGGGTCCGAATATCTCTCACCACAAAGGACGCCCGTTGGCCACCAATGAGCACCGGTGCGCCCGGCATGCCCCAGGCCAAACACATCAGTGGCACCAAAATCACGGTGTGACCTCTAGTCGATTGTTGGTGCCCCAGGCATGGATGATGCCATTGATGAAGGACGTACTTTGTTCTGAGCTAAAGAGTCTAGCCAAAGTTACGACTTCGTCGGCGACTACTTTCCAAGGCACATCCTGGTGATGAATCAACTCATAAAGACCGATTTGCAACACGATACGGTCCACAATGGCCATTCGCTCCACCGACCAATTCTTGGCATAGGCGCCAATTTCCAAATCGAGTTCGGCTATGTTTTCGAGCACCCCTTCAACCAAAGCCTCCGAGAAGGACCGCGTTTTCGGGTCCGCTTTTTCTCGATTCCAAAACCCATCGCGCAAGTCATCCACATGCTGACCTGTTAACTGGATTTGGTACAGCATCTGAACGGCAAACTGACGAGCTCTTGATCGTGAAGACATGGCGAATCCAACATACGGTTCTTTGACCCTGAAAATCAAGGGTAACCCAGTTTACACGATCGCGGCTATCGATCAAACCGCCGGTGCTCTGCGACGCCCAAAAAGGACGGCTCGCCTACACAAGTTGCAACGTTGGACCATGCGTTTGGTTACAAGCAATGGCGTCGATCTGCTGTTGACCTATAATTTGGCCATGGCGCCGATGATTGATTGAGTGCATCATTCCTGATGGAGGGCCCATTGGAACGAGAGCTTTACGTGGGAACGATGACCGGCACATCCTGTGATGGGACCGATGTGGCCTTGGTGTCCGTGAGTCAAAGCGGTAACTTCCTCTGTCAGGTTGCAGCCACCGAACCCTGGTCGGACGAACTCAAGTCCCAAGCACTTGTGTTGGCTGAATCAAGAACATGGTCGGCTGAAACCTATTTGGCATTTGAAAAAGCCTACACCACTCAAGTCGTGAAAGCCGTCAACACAGTAATAGCCTGTGGGGAGGTGGCACCCGAGTCCATAAGTGCCATTGGTTTTCATGGATTGACTTTGGCTCACGTGCCTCACCCAAACCCAACCAACAGCACTCTTCAGGTTGGAAACCCCTTCCAGCTTTCGGCGGCATTTCAAGTGCCAGTCATCTTTGATTTTCGACGGGCCGACATGGTGGTCGGCGGTCAAGGTGCACCATTGGCGCCGTTCATCGACTTTCACATGTTTGCATCGACGGAACCGAGGATTCTGCTCAATCTCGGCGGTATCGCCAATTTGACCTATCTGCCGGCCTCACCCCAAGTTGACGACGTGGTGGCCTATGACACAGGTCCCGCTAACATGATTATGGATGCGCTGGTGCGCCAAGCCTTGCCCCATGAACCGTTCGATCGAGATGGCGCCTACGCACGCAAAGGCCAAATCCATTTTCAGGTGTTCGATAAATTGGCACGGTCGGATTATTTTGACATTGCGGGTCCCAAAAGCACGGGTCGAGAAGCCTACGGTCACGACGTGTTATCGCTCTTCTCAAACATTGAGCGACTTGAAGACCGATTGGCGACAGCTGTGGAATTTACGGTTGAAACGATTACCGCAGCCATTCAAAAAATGGACCCCACCAGCTCAGCAAGGGTCATCGCATCAGGTGGTGGAGTCAAGAATGCCTACTTGATGGAACGCCTTGCGTTTCGTCTTCAACCGCGTTCGGTTTCGGATACCAGCTCCTACGGAATGGATCCTGACTCGAAAGAAGCGATCCTCATGGCTTTGCTTGCCCACGCACACATGCATGGAATCCCAGGTAACTTCCCCAGCGTTACGGGCGCCCAGAGGCGCGTGATTTTGGGCGCACGCACCCATTAATGGTCTTGTCGGTGTGCTCGGGCGTACTCTTTCAGTCCATAGGCATAATTGTCGGGTAACTTGGCCGTGCCCAAATAAACCGCCAAGAGTTCAGCCGCCTCGTCAAATAGGTCGTGGCAAGCCCGTACTTGAGGGTCGTGCGCAGCCGCAAATCGCCATGCTGTATCCGCGTCATGACTGTGCAAAAGTTGAAAGGAGAGTTTTTCGAGCAGCAGCTCGCGATGTAATTTGAGCTCTTCCCAATCGACCTTTTGCTTGCGATCCATCAGGTATGCCTGAAAATCTGCCAACAACGCTTCGGGCGGCTCCCAATCCGCATTCAATTCACCATATCGGTCCTGATTCAGGACCGCAAAATTGAAAAAGGCGTTATTGCCCAGCTCTAGTTTTGACACGGCATCGGGCACCTTGTCATAGGCAATGTACACGTCGGGTACAATGCCGCGGACCTGCAACACCTCGCGACCGGCAAAAGTGAAAAACCGCTCACCAACCGGACTCTCATCGGTGAAAAACAATGACTCTGATGATTTGGGATGCATATATTCGTTCATGGATTCATAGGCGCCTTGGATGTTTCGTCCTGAAGGGGTGTAGTAACGCGCCGTGGTTAACGCCAATCCTTTGGATCCGTTACCTACTGGGAACACGCTTTGAACCAGGCCCTTGCCCCATGAAGTGACACCGACAATGAGACCTCGATCATGGTCCTGGATGGCACCAGCCACAATCTCTGAAGCCGAGGCGCTGCCTCGATCAATCAAAACAATTAGGGGCATGGGCGCAATCGGCGAGATTTCTTCCGAAACGTATTCCTGATTGGCGTTACTCATGCGCCCCCTGGTGGAAACGATCGTCTTCTCTCCGGGCAGAAACAGACCGGCCACACCGATCGCTTGTGGCAACAGGCCACCGGGGTTGCCGCGCAAGTCCAACACTAGGTTCACCATGCCTTCGGCCTGCAATGAGCCGATGGCCGCGATCACTTCGTGGGTAGCTGTTTCGCCAAAATCCTTAAGGGCTATGTAGCCAGTCGTCTGATCCAACATGAAGTAGGATCGGATGTTGCTGGTGGGTATCTCCGCTCGAACGAGCGTCACCTGCACGGTTTCGTCGCGAGCCACTCGCTTAACTTGCAATGTAACCGTCGAATCCAGAGGTCCCCGTAACATGCGAATGGCTTCACCCACACTCAACCCTTGGGTATCTGTCCCATCAATGGAGAGGATCTGATCACCCGCTCGGAACCCGGCCAATGCGGCTGGAGAACCCGACATAGGCGCTATGACGGTCAGCCTGCCGTTGTCTTGCCCCAGGTGAATGCCCACGCCGAAATAAGAACCGCGTTGATCTTCTTTCATGGTTTGATAACGGTCCGCAGCGTAATAGACCGTGTGTGGATCCAATTGAGACACAAGGCCCGTTAACGCGCCTTTTGCCAATACATCCACATCCGTTTCCTCAACGGCATTTACCTGCACCAGAGTCAAAACCTCGGCTAGCCGATTGAGCTGTGAATTCAGGCGCTCCGTCTCACTGGGCCCATCTGTGGCCGATGTGAACGTGGCAAGTAGAAAGACAGGTAACCAGCGCCGTGCAAACATGACCTTAATATACGCCTTATCTACGGCTGGAGCCAACCCGCGAAAATCAATCGGCAGGTCTGGCTGCGCTGAGCAACGCAATCTGTTCTTCTGGCGGGAAGGCACTGTCCAATCCCAACGACTGAATACGTAGCGGGCCCTCTTTACTCATCACGAAACGATAACAACAGGTGGCTTCCTTCAACCCATCGTCCATTTTCTGGACGCCCGAGAAGCGGATGACCTCGATGCCCGATGCGTTTTGTTCCAGCCTCTGTTCTCTTGTCTTGAACTCCAGTTCGTTGAGGCGTTTCTCCAAATCAATCATGGTGCTTTGCCGCAACTTATCCAGTGTCCATTCCTTCCAGTCATCATCCCTTTGAATGGCAATAATGGCCTGGGCGCGTTCATCGGCCATGTGTTCCGTGTCCCAGAAGGAGATGACTTCCAACCCGAATGCGCGGTTAATGCGATAGGGCTCAAACCTATCCGGTAAGTCCAACTTCACCAACTGATCCGCGCGCAGCAATACGTCCTGTGGATCCGTGACAGCTCGTAACCGGATCACTAGAATAACCCCGATTACAACCACCCAAATCGACACCCAGACAATCAGGAGCTTGAGGATGCATCCTCTTTTTCGTGCGCCTTGATCCGCTTCGCTCAATGAGCACCTCCAAGAACTGGGCATTCTAACCCGATCGCACAACAGGATGGTGTTTGGCCCCCACAAAACTGCTATCATGATCCGACAGCGTGTGAGGAGCGTGTTTTGACCAAGACCATCACTATTTGTCGGCCCAACGGCTTTTGCGCCGGCGTTGAGCGAGCCATCAAGATCGTCGACTTGGCATTGGAAGCCTATGGCGCGCCTATTTATGTCAATCACGAAATTGTTCACAACCAACACGTGGTCGACGATTTGGCCAGTAAGGGCGCTGTGTTTGTGGACGACCTGAACGATGTCCCCATGGGAGCCAAACTGATCTATTCGGCCCACGGGGTCAGCCCGGAAGTGCGTGAAAAGGCAACGACCCGCGGCCTGGAAGAGATTGATGCCACTTGCCCACTCGTCACCAAGGTCCATCTGGAAGCGATTCGATTCGCAAAAAAGGGTTACCACATCTTCTTGATTGGACACGCCAACCACGTCGAAGTCATTGGGACCTACGGTGAAGTGCCCGATCACATCACCATCGTCGAACCGGTTGACGGACCACAACTACAAGCCCAAATTCAAGCCCTACCTCAACCCGAAGGCGAAAAAACCATCTACCTCACTCAGACCACCTTGAACGTGGACGACTGCATGACCGTCGTCAAGGCCTTAAAGCATCGGTTCCCCAACCTGGAATCACCCCCAAAGGACGATATCTGTTACGCCACGTCCAATCGCCAAAATGCCGTGAAGGCCGTTGCACCTCACGTGGATTACTTCATCGTTGTGGGTTCACCCACCTCATCGAATTCCAGGCGATTGGTTGAGGTGGCACGCAGCTTGGGTTGCAATGCGGACCTGATTCCATCCGCCGCCGAGATGGATTCCATCGATTTGAAGCAGGTACAGCACATCGGCATTACAGCCGGTGCATCTACCCCTGATATCCTCGTCCAAGGCATCATCCACAAACTCAAACAGGCGGGTTTCAGCGAGGTCAAAGAATCCGAATTCGTTGAGGAGAACATGAGTTTTTCCCTACCGAAAGATTTCCGTTCCGACCTGGCCACAAGAGGAATCCCCGTTTGAAGAACGCACCGGGAGCGCTCATCCACGCGATTCCGGAGTTTTCCGCCACGCAATCGATCAAAATCGCGCCCAACACGTCCGTCCCTGTCACGGATCGATTGCTGGCCATCATCGATTCGCAAACGTTTCAGCGACTTCGGGCGATACGTCAACTCAGCTTGGCCGATCGCGTGTTCCCCTCCGCCACACACACGCGTTTTTCGCACGCGTTGGGCGTGTATCACAATGTCTTGGACTATTTGCGCCATTTGGACCGATTCCCTCAGTTTCATCAATCATTCGATGAAAGCGACTACCTTTCCGTGATGCTGGCTGGGCTCCTACACGATATCGGGCATTACCCCTGCTCCCATCAATTGGATCATCTGGAAGGATTCCCCAAACACGAACAAGTGACCATCGATTTGATTGAGGGGCGCTTGAGCTACGAGGGTGAGGACCTTTCGGCCATCATACGCCGAGAGTTTGGACTGGATCCCAACATGATCACCCGCTTCTTCAGGCGCCAACACACCGTGCCACTGTTGCGACAGATGATCGATTCACCCATCGATGCGGACAAATGCGATTATCTTCCGCGTGACAGCTATTTCTGCGGGGTGGACTATGGTACCGGTTTTGACCGGCAAAGATTCATCACCAACCTGATGCCCAACCGCGAAGGAAACAGCCTGTGCATGCACGAAAAGGGTCTGTTGAGCGCGGAGCGCTTTCAACTCGCGCGTTACTGGATGTACCGATCGGTGTATTGGGGGCACACCGTCCGTGCACTCATCACCACGCTCCAACAATGCTGTCGTCAGCTGACCAAAGTTCCCAGCCATCACGAATTGTTGGGATTCAATGACCACAGCTTCTTCGAATGGCTCTGGCAGCAATCGAACGGCGACGGTCGAGAGCTGTTGCGCTGCATCCACGGAAAACGACTTCCGTTTAAGCGCGTTTACACGCTGGCCTACAACCACGATCCCGATACCTACCTGAAATTGCAGGACGAAAGCTTACGGGCGCAAATCATCGCGAAGATCAAGGGCGGGTCAAGCCTGTCACCTCACATGCTGGTCTGGGACGTTCCGCCCGCCTACAAGACCACCAACTGGGAAACGTTCGCTGTGAGAATGAATGACGGCCGCGAAGTCCCCATTGAACATGAAAGCCCCGTGATCAAGGCGCTTGGGTCGGCTTTCCTACAAGGCGTCCGCAAGATCCGTCTATTCGCGCATCCAGCTACTTATCAAGACCTGTCACTGGATCGCCTACCCCCCATAGAATCCCTGCTCAAAGATCTATCACTCTAACAAGTCCTGTCTAATTGGTTCTTTAGCCAGTATCCCAAACCACAAAACATCATTGTTGCAGACCAGAGACACAACAAAAAAAGGCCAAGCAGCTTTCTGCTTGGCCTTTTCGTATTCATGGTGCCCAGGAAGGGACTCGAACCCCCATGCCAGTAATAGGCACACGGACCTGAACCGTGCGTGTCTACCAATTTCACCAC
>JAGQSC010000017.1 GCA_020439745.1 Acidobacteriota bacterium
GAACGGGCTCAATCTCCGATCACGAGCTCGTGGCTCACGGGGTGTGCGGCTCCGTTCCCCCCTCTGCCCACTTACGTCACAGACATAAGCAAGGCAGAGTAATCACCTTTCCACAGTTTCCACAGCTCCCACAAAGAAAAAGAAGCAAAAAGAAACCACGACTACGACGACGGCTACCTTCGCTATGTCTCTAATTTCGGCTGCTATTTAAACGTACCAGGGGTGGCTGGCGAAGCCAGACGGGGTGGTCGTCCGCATATACGCACCACTACCTCAATTACACAAAAAACAATTCTTCGTGCCAATTCATTAACTACCACGACCGAAAAAAAACCAATACGATGAGCCAAACATATCTAATTTTCGCTACCGCCCCTTGTACGTGTGTTTTTACCGCTGAAATCAGAGGTCTCCACAATCCCTGAGGGATTGCGCAGAAATAGCCAGTGGTTGCCACGCGGTACGCAGGGTTACCGCTGGTCGCAGTACCCAAATCCAAAGAACCCCATCGGGGTTCCGCTACCCATCGACCGAAAACCTAACGACCTGGCTGAATCTGCAAGGCAAGACCTTCCCATTCCCCCTCAATCCAGCGTTCGGCGGTACCTCAGCAGGCCAATCAACAAAACCACTGTCGTGAACACGAACAGGGGCCACAGGTTCTCCCAGGCTTGAACCAGAGTGTGACCTTTCAGAAGAATGCCGCGCACCAACCTTAAGAAGTGGGTCAAAGGCAGCAGTTCCCCCAAAAACTGTGCCCAAATGGGCATGCCGCGGAACGGGAACATGAATCCCGACAGCAGGATAGAGGGCAAAAAGACAAAGAACGACATCTGCATGGCTTGGGTCTGATTGCGGGCCACGCTGGAAAAGGTGATGCCCATGGTCAGATTGGCGACAATAAATACCAACACACAAAACAGGATCAAACCCAGCGACCCCAACATGGGTACGTGGAAAACCCATCGCGACGCGGCCAGAATCACGCCCACTTGGATGTAGCCCACCAGGATGAATGGCACAATCTTGCCAATCATCACTTCCAGCGGCCTCACCGGCATGGCCAGCAGGTTCTCCATGGTGCCGCGTTCATGTTCGCGCGTCACAGCAAGGGCCGTCATCATGATCATGGTCATGGTCAGGATCACGCCCATCAGGCCCGGTACGATGTTGTACTGAGTGATGCCTTCCGGGTTGTAGCGCCGCTGCAACGTGATTTCAAAGGGGGGTTGACCTGGCCGCAGATTGGAGACCGGACCCTTCAAATCGAAGGGTAGGGGATCGGCCAGTAACTGGTTCATCGCCGCCAGCGCGTTGTAGGTTGCCGCAGGATCCGAGGCATCCACCTCCAACAGCAGGGCGGGCCGTTCGCCGCGCAATAAGGCTCTGCTAAAGCCGGGCGGGATGTTGAGCACAAATTGCACGCGTCCGCGGGTGAGGAGGTCTTCGGCCTCGGCTTCAGATTCGGTGACCGAGACCACCGTGAAATAGCTGCTGTTGGTGAAGGCATAGGTGAGACTGCGGGAGAACGGGCTGTTCTCGGCGGCTCTGATGGCCAGGGGCAGATGGCGGGGATCTGAATTGATGGCGAACCCGAAGAGCGTGAGCTGGATGACGGGGATCCCAATCATCATGGCAAAGGTCAGGCGATCGCGCCTCATTTGGATGAACTCTTTGCGCACGATGGCGGTGAAGCGATGGAACGAGAAGGGCGGTATCAGGACGGCACCCCCTGATGCATCAGATGGATAAACACATCTTCCAAACTGGTCTGTCCCCGCTGGAAGGTGTAGGTGGGGTTGCGGCGGAACCTGGACAGGGCCTCTTCCAAGGCGTCTCCGTCGGTGCCTGAAACATGGAGGCTGTTGCCGAACAGCACCACGTGCTGCGCGGCTGGAATGGCGCGTACTTGATGTGCCAATTCGGGCATGTCGGGACCTTCCACCACCCAGGTGTGCAAGCCAGCGGCGCCCACCAGCTCTTCCGGCGAACCCTGCGCCAACAGATGGCCTTTGGAGATGTAGGCCAAGCGGTTGCAGCGTTCGGCTTCGTCCATGTAATGGGTCGACACCAGCACGGTGACGCCTTGTGCGGCCAACCCGTGAATTTCATCCCAGAAATCACGTCTGGCTTGTGGGTCGACGCCTGCAGTGGGTTCATCCAGAAGTAAAAGTCTTGGGCGGTGCAGCATGCAGGCTGCCAAAGCGAGTCTCTGCTTCCAGCCACCGGATAGGGCCCCTGCCAGTTGATGTTGCCGGTCACCCAAGCCCAAACCTCCAATAGCGTGATCCACAGCCGATCTGGCGTCGCGCATGCCGTAGATTCGAGCCACAAAACTCAAATTCTCGCGAATGGTTAGGTCCTCATAGAAACTGAAGCGCTGGGTCATGTAGCCCACTTCGCGTTTGATCAGCGAAGACTGGCTTCGGATGTCATAACCGAGGCATGTCCCTTCACCGTGGTCCGGAGTGAGCAGGCCGCAGAGCATGCGAATCGTGGTGGTCTTGCCGCTGCCGTTGGGACCGAGAAAGCCGAAGATGTCCTTTTGATTTACGGTGAGACTGATTTTGTTGACCGCGATCTTGTCGCCGAAATGCTTGCTCAGGTCGCGCACTCGGATAATGGCGTCATTCATGGCATGGCTACGCGATCCACGTCTACAGGCTGGCCAGGATGGAGGTCGAGACCATCATCGGGCCATGCTTCCACCAGGAACACGAATCGCTGGCGGTTCTCTTTGCTGTAAATGAAGGGAGGTGTGTATTCGGCCTTGGTGCTGATGAATCCTACGCGTGCCGTAAATGGAGGTCTGCCGTCCACATGAACGGTCACGGTATCGCCCTGATGCAGCGCCTGCAAACTGGGCTCGTCCACAAAGAAGCGAATCTTGATTCGATCGGCTGCCAGAAGGTGGATCACGGGCTGGCCGGGTTGGACGAATTCTCCCACGCGAAACAATACGTCCTGTACCTGGGCGGAACTGGGCGCGTATTGGGACTTGTTATCCAAACGCCAGCGAATCTGATCGATTTCGGCGCGAGCAGTACGCACCCGAGCTTCGCCTGCTTCAACCAAGTCGGATCGGGCGCCTAACTGGGCGGTGGCGAGACGCGCAGATGCCTGTTCATACTTGGTGTTTTGTTGCGTGAGTTCGGCCTGAGCTAGATCCCGTGATTCTTGGCTGGCCATGTCGTGTTTCACCAGATCGTCGATGCGTTGCAGTTCCAATTTGGCGAGGGCGATGCCCGATTCGGCCAGCGCACGTTCCGCCTCGATCTCGCGAATCTCGTCGGGCCGTAAACCCTTTTTCAGGTTCGCCAGTTCGGCTTCGGCCGCGCGTAACTGCTCTTGGGCTGCGACCAGTGCGGCATCGTCGGGTGCGGGCTGCATCTCGTAGAGCAACTGTTGGGCATCCACCTGATCGCCGCGTTGAACCAGTACTTGGCTCACGGTACCGGCGATGGGTGCGGAGACAAAAAGCGTTTCCGCTTCAACATACCCCTGCCAAGTGGCCGATTCTTGACGCCGACAGCTGAGCAGACTAATGAGACACACGCCCATCATGAGCAGTCGTGCCCCGATCCTGAGTTTAGATATCTGAGGCAAGGTCGAGATCGTCATGTGGAACCCACTTTCACCAAGGCCGAGAGCCAGCGGGATGATGATTCAAGTCATTTGAATGATAACGCAACCAAAAGGATCGGGGCCCATGAGACATGATTCAACATGCATCGCTAATGTGATTCTTGAGTTGAATCGAACGCCTGTCAATTTGGAGATCGAATAGTACGTATGTGAATACGGCCATGCAGTTCGCAAATAGTCTCTAGGTTGTGCGCCGTCACTCGATAAGAGTTCGATTTTCGATCACCATGACAGAGCGTGGCGCATCAAGGCGGTTGGACAGCTGTAGGTACGTGGTCTTTTGAAGAGTTCGAATTGAGATTTGGTCGGGGTAGAACGAGACAGAAGCAAAATGCCTGGGAGATTGTAGCTATTCAATCGATACGGACATCAGCTCCACTGGAACACCCCCAAAAGCAGTCAAATCCAGGTCCCCATCCCCTTCGGTAAAGTTCGAAGAATTCGCCAGTGATGCATGGGTTGCATTCATGCGATCGCCCGTGAAATCAACGGCAACGATGACCCCAGAGAAACCATTATTAACGACGATGGCATTGGGAAATGCGAATGTGCCCATCGAAGGGTCTAACGTACCAAATGCGGCATTGGTCGCAAAGATCATGGCGTGTATCTCATCGACATCTGACCAAGGGCTTGCAGGTGTTGACGAGGAGTAAGCATAATGTGGGTCGCCCGATGTTGCGCTCCAACTGTTGCTGCCGACAATGGTGGCAGTACCGGGATTCCCTGTCACCGTGAACGTGTCGACCCCGGTTTCGGAGATTTGCACGACCGTTCCTGTGGTTAGCGTGCCGGAAACAGTGAACATCACGGTTCCCTCGGTGCCGCCTGTTGCTGTGGAGAAAGTGCCGGCCGTATTGTCGTAATCCGACTCGGTGAAGAAGATCTGAGTACCGTCGGCAATATCCTGCAGAGCTACAAAAGCAAATTCATCGGGAGGATTCGAGTCTTTGCCCGTGAAGGCTACCATCTGACCCAATAAAACGGTGCCACTCAGACAAAACACAAGCAAAACGCCCTTGGATAGGTGTCTCTTTAGATTGAACAAAAACGACATGGATTCCCCTAAGAGTTGGTGTCGATTCATGGTAACAAAACAAACTTTGGGTTTTCCACATAAATGCTGTAAAAAGTGGGGTTCTGCAACAGAGCATGTGCCGAAATTGACACAACTGCCTTCGGATCAATTTTTGTGGGGCTGGTTGTCGCCTCGGACGACTGAAAGTAGGGTGAATTAGGGGACTTATCACGTGGAAAAGGCTCAATAAGCCGTATTGGGTGGTAATCAGGGAACGGCGGAACTTCTATATTTTGTACTTTTCTATCGAGCTATAGGCATCGATTTTGTGGATTGGATACGTGGAAACCGTTGGGGGGTCAATATTGAGATTGGCAAGTGCAGGAATCAATCGGTTTTCAACGAAGTCATTCATGGTTCTCTCCGATCCCCAGACGTCGGCGACATGAATATTGCCTTCACTGTCGAAGCTGGCAGCGTGAAATGTGCCGCCTTCGGGCTGATTATGCTCCCAGTTGACTGTCTGTCGTAGCGAATCGTATTGCTCCTTTGTCATTCTTCCTTTGAATATTGCGAGAATTGTCATAGATAGATCCTCCTTTTGTCGTGCAGTTGGAACAGCAAGTAAAATTGAGCAGGCAAATAATAAATGCTCACTAAATGCGATATCGCTCTCTATTACGATGGAACTTAGGAATTGGATGAATTAATAGCTGTAGTTTTGGCGTTGTTGGGCTTGTCTCAATAGGATGCGATGAAGCGATTGATGATATCTGCCAGTTCGGGTCCAGCGTCTTCCTGCAGGAAGTGACCGCCGCGCACGCGGGTGTGTGGCTGGTTCTGGGCGCCAGGAATGGACTTTTGGAAATAGCGGTCGGCGCCGCGCATGATGGGGTCGCCGGTACTGAAGGCCGTGAGAAAGGGTTTTCGGAACTGGCGGAGCACATCCCAAGCTGCGCGGTTCGCGATGGCTTCGGGATCGTCTTCTCGCACGGGTACGAGTCTGGGAAATGCCCGAGTGCCCGCCTTGTAGGCGGATGAAGGGAAGGGGGCCTCGTAGGCTTGGCGCATCGCTTTGGTGAACTTGGTGGCCGAGCCCATGGCGACGATGCGCGAGATGGGGAACCAAGGGCTGAATATGGCGAATGCTTTCCATAATCTGAAGGCGGTAGGCGTTTTGGTGGTGCCTGTCGGAAGGGTGGTATTGGCTGCGATGACGCCAGCGAAACGGTCCGGATCATTGGCCACCAGGCGCAGACCGAGGAGTCCGCCCCAATCCTGACAAAACAGGGTGATGTCCCTTAATTCCAAATGGTTCAGGAAGGTGGTGCACCAATCCAAATGACGCTGGTAACTGTAGTCGCTCATCTTGGTAGGCTTGTCGGACCGGCCGAATCCGATCAGGTCGGGCGCAATCACTCGATGCCCCGCTGCCGCGCAGAGGGGGATCATGTGGCGGTACAGGTACGACCAAGACGGTTCACCGTGCATCATAAGTACGACGCGTCCGTCACGAGGACCCTCATCCACGTAATGCATGCGCATCCCACCGCCTACATCCACATAATGGGGTTGAAAGGGAAATCCATCCAGGTTCTCAAAACGGGTGTCGGGTGTGGTGCGCCATTTCATGGTGGGTAGAGCCTAGCATGTTTCAATGGCGCATCTGTTGTTAGAATGTGGCATTCATTAGGGGGAAACAATGGCAACCAATCCATTCGAAGCACCTGAAGTTCAAATAGAGTTAGATGAACGTCCTGTTGAGTGGGACCTTGCTGGCAATGGGCGGCGATTTCTGAATTTCCTCATTGATTATGTCTGTTTCTTGGTGATGTCATGGATGGTGGGGCTTGCCATCGCTTTATCGGGCAGCGAGGCCTTGGTGGCGTGGTTACTGAGCATACCAGAGGCCCTGTTGGGATTGGCGTTGATGTTTGGTTACTATGTGGGCTTTGAATACCTCATGGGTCGGACTCCAGGCAAACTGATTACGGGCACTAAGGTAGTGAACGCGATTCGCGAAAAACCCCGGTTCATGCAGGTGGTCGGACGTACCTTGGCCCGATTCATCCCGTTTGAGCCATTCTCTTTTTTGGCGGAACGGTTCTGGCACGACAGCCTTTCAGGAACCTATGTGATTCGCACACGGATTCCAGATTGACGATGTTCGCTTAGAGTAGTCAAAGCCCAATCCGAATTTTCGGATTGGGCTTCAACGGTTAGGGCGCTATGTTCACACAGGCGACATAGGTCAAGATATCGGTGTTGGGCCAAAGCGTATTGTCCACCGGACATCCGGTATCACTGCAATCTGTTGGGGTGAAGATCTGGACATCGTCGATGTACCAGCCGTCGTCAGTCACTGAGCTGTCACAACCAAACCGCCAGCGGAAATGGACGTTGAGACCGCCAAAATCGGCAAGGTCAACAATGACCAACTGGAAGGCGCTGTTGTCACCGGACCAGGCCTGACGGCCGGGTAGCGGATTACTAGATCCTGTCGAAAGCGTGCTGTTATAGCCGTTTTGAACAAATCGGCTGGGATCTGCGGGGACGCCTCCGCCATTGCTTGCGAGAATGTCGAACCAGGATGTTCCGCCATCGGTCGAGTATTCAAGTACCCCACCATCAAAGGTAGATTCCGTGTTGTAGCGGTTCATGAATTGCAGTAATGCGCCCGTTCCTGGCGGTAGCACAACCGCCGAGGCCGTCTGAAGGGTTTGATCTTTGACGGTGGATATCTCGTCCACGAACATGGATGTAACCGGCGATGCAGACATGTTGGTCACTAGGAGCCAGGGGTCTGTACCGCCTGGGTCGTTGGGGCCGGGCGCCATCGTCCAGAGGCCCGATCCACCTTCCATATCGTCTTCAAATGAAGTCATGTTCGGGCCGGTCGGTACACCGGACAGTTCCACGGTGTTGGTGTCCTCGTTACCGCTGGCGCAGGGGCCGCTGCCTGTACCGGACATGTCCTCAGCGCGAACCACATAATAATAGGTCATGCCGTTGTTGACGCTTGTGTCCATGAAACTTGTGGTGTTCACACATGACATCAGCAGATTGCCCGGCCCAGGAATGAACCCAGGAGTTTGTGATCGATAGATGTTGTAAACCACACCGCCGCTGGCACATGAATCGGATGCTGCGGCCCAGTTGATTTCCAAGGTGCAGCTGGGGTTTTGTGGGTCAACCACTTGGGCGACTCCGGCAAAATCCGGTGGCAGGAAACAGGTACCTGTGGCCGTGGCATCGGCGCAACTGGAAGGTCCGGACTCACAGTCCAAGAGTCCGTCGTAGGTAGTGACGACATAAGAGTAGGTCCCGTTACCCGAGACTGACGTGTCGGAAAAGGTGGTACCCACCACGCCGTTGGCCACCAGTTGGTAGCCGGAACCGGGGCAACCGCCAAGCGCTCTGTACACGCTGTAGCTGCTGGCGCCTGCCGCGGCGGACCAGCTTAGGTCGATCTGATTGGCCCCATTAGGCATGGCCGTCAGGCTTGTCGGTACGGCGGCTTCGCAACCGCAGGTATCAAACATGAAGGATGTGATGCGGGTCTGCCATTGTGTGGCTGGGTTGTACATACCGGTGAACCAGAAGGTACAACCATCTGCTGGGTCAATGCTCATGTTGGCGTAATCACCGTAGCGGTTAGAGCCATTGGGCGCTGATCCCTCAACCATGCTGTGCTCGCCTTGAGGCATGGTGCCCATGGGATCACCTGCCAAGCGGCCCACGTAACGCAGACTGGGGTGCATGGCGCTGCTGGAAACGTTGTATCCCAGCGCGATATTACCACTCTCGTCCATAGCGATACCACCCATCCAACGAGAGTGGTTGTCTGTATTGGGTGCATAAGTTCCTTCTTGGAAGAGGGACCATGCGCCGCCGGTACTGCGCAATTCAAACCAACGCACGCCCCCTCGGTCGTTTCCATCCACGTCGGTGACAAAGTTGCCGATCAAGGCCTGGTGCGTACCCATGTTGCGGTAGGCTAAGCGGAACATAATCACCTCGCGCAGGGGATCTAGGGTTGTTCCAGACCCCATTTGCTGGAAACAGTTGAAGGAAGTCAGTCCACAAAGACTGGAGTCGAAATCAGTGACTTCAATATTCATGGGTCCGGTCAGTGTGGTGTTGGCTGGCGTCACCCAATCTACATCGTATTCCCAGAGTTCCAACAGGTCGCCGCCCGGCGCGGTGCCACCGTGAACCTCAGTATCGCGGTGTCGCATGATCAATGCTGGCGCATTGGCTGGCGGAGCGTCGCCATCCAAATCAGCTGGGGTAACAGCTTGAAAGCCGAATCCCGACAAGTCGGGAACGGTCATTCGCTGTGATGTGGCTGCAGCACCAACCAGCATGGAAGCGCGATCCAAGGCATAGATGGGGCTGGGCCCACTTTCATTCGTGGTCAAAATGTAGGAGTTATTCCAAACACCCAATTTCGGGTAGTCAGGGAAGTTGGGGGTGTTGAATCCATAAAGATGCCAGCCACCGGCAATTGGGTCATTGGTCATGGAGATCAAGACGCAAATTGAATTGCCATCGCCGAACTCGGCCAACAGCCAGCGATCAGCTTGTTCGTCATAAAGTACGATTGGGTCTCCGCTTCCACTGCATGGCGCAAATGTGTTCATGGTGAAGGGTCCAGCCGCAACCGTTCCATCCGCTTTGTTATAGATGGTATACCGTGTGCCACTGCCGTTGATCGCCTGTACGTAGTAAGTCAACCCAACATCGCCGGTCGTGTCGGGCGGGTTTGCTCCCGTGAAACCTTGCGCGTTGAAATTCAAGATGGGTGTGGCAAAACCCGTCCCACCTCTAACAGTCACTTGGTCCTGGAGGTCTAGCAGTGGATCGCGCGTGTCCTTGGGTTCCGTGTATTCAATGGGTTTGCCTTCCTTGCGGCGGGGGATCTCTTTGATGGGATCGCCCGGTTGCCAATCGGGCAGTACCGGAAGATCCGCCAAATTCACGTCAATCACATAGGGATAGACGGGCTCGCTGACTTCGGCACCCGTGTAGACGACGGGTTGATCTTGGGCCATTGCTGGAAGAAGGCAGGCTACGCCCACCCATGCTGAAAACTTCATAGAGACTCCCCTTAATCGTTCAAATGGTTAAACACTGGATCTTATCGTTCTCGTGGACCGCCTGCAAGGCCAAATTTCGATGGGTTCCCACTTACAGATTTCTAACATTTTGCTGTGGAAAACATGTGGAAATCGTGACAAAAGTCAAACCTACCCACTGCTGGAGCAGATTGCACCATTTTCGTTGCATCGAATCACTGTATTGAACAAGTCGTTTAAAACAAGATCATTACATGATCGAAAATTCATGCGCAATGCTATGCCTTGGTGCCATTCGCCTGTATTTACACTAGTTGGGCCTGCGCCTGTTAGTTTTTCGTGTGGGAACAGCGGTTAAGGGGTTTTCCGGCCATGGATGCTTTGGGTATCGCTGTTTTAGTTCTTTGCGAACCTCGAAGTAGGTGTGGTTCCAAAAACTGACCAAATCGGAGGTTACTTGCACGGGACGGCCGTTGGGCGCCAATAAGTGGAGCAAAAGGGGGAGTCGTCCTTCAGCGATGCAAGGTGTCGATTGGCAACCGAACATCTCCTGTAGTTTGACCGCAAGCACAGGTGTACCATGGTTTTCTGCTGAGGCGGCATAATCGATGGGAATGGCATGGCCCGAGGGGACTACGATGGCCTGCGGTAACTGTTGATTGAGCCAATCTCTCTGAGCCCAGTCCAACTGAGCGCCGAGTGCTTCCGACCAGTCGAATGAATTCAATGTGCCAAGATCTCTGATGCCCGAAACCCGATTGACCATGATAGTTTGAAGTAATCTCGAGTTGAGATTAGGCCAATTGAGGTCGGGTCTTAGGTTCCCCGCCAGATCGATACGCGCCATTAATTGTCTGGCGTGTTCATTGGGATCAAAGATTCGCTCCCAATGGGCGGAAATCTGTTCGTGAAGGCAGGCGTCAATCGTCGCATTGTCAATTTCGATGCCATCAACGCGTTTGAGGCAGTACCCCATCCACAACAGCTCTCTAACACCCGAAATACGTAGGTTCTGTGCGTCAAATGCCGCACTTTCCCGCCGTGTGAATGCGCCAACGCGTTGGCATTCTTCCAGCGTTACCGGTTCCCAAGCGCGTGCGGAATACCTTTTTTGATGTTGCTTGAGATCCACAGCAATAGCGTATTCAGAGTCCACAGTTTGACCCGATGTTTCCACTTGGTAGCCCAAGACACAGGTGGCGATGTGATTTTGGATCCGACAAAGGCGATCCGGGAACGCTGTCAACAGCAGTTCACCCAGCGAAATATTCTCGTTTTGAGTTTTCTCGATGTTGATGGCCTTCCGAATTTGTTGAAAGGCGCGGACCTGATTGGATGGGGCTGTACCGTTGAGAATTCTGTCAATTGCTTCCCGAAGCGTGAATTGCTGGTCGTATGATTCGGAGATGATTGCTGCACATGCGGCGGCTAATTCTGCATGCCCGGCCGAAGCACCGGCATGGGTCATGGCACCCAATCGAGGATGCAGTGGAAAACTAGCGATCTTACGACCCAAGGGGGTGAGCCTGCCAGAGTCGTCGAGGGCATCAAGAGCATGGAGTAGTTTTATCCCGGCATCTAAATGACGTGGGTCCGGCCGCTCGAAGAAGGGGAACGAGGCCAAGTCAGATCCGTGAAAGGAGACCAGTGTCAAGATCATGGGCGTGAGATCGAGACGTTTGATTTCAGGTAGATCATGGGGCTTCAAAGTCGCCTGTCGGTTTTCAGACCAGAGTCGAATGGCCAAACCAGGTTTCGTTCTAGCTGCACGACCCGCGCGTTGATCGGCACTGGCCAGACTGATTCGCTGCCTTTTCAGTGCGTCATGGCCACGCGTTTGATCAAAGAACGCTATTTTGGCAAATCCACAATCGATGACCGTGTCAATACCTGGTATTGTCAGCGAGGTTTCGGCGATATTGGTGGCCAAAACCAACCTGGGGGTGGTGGCAGGAGCCAGAGCCCGATCCTGTTCGCGGTTTGCTTGTGCACCATATAGAGTATGCACCTCCCATGGTATGTCCAGTGTCCGGAGCTTTTGGGCGCAACGCCTGATTTCAGAGATACCTGATAAGAACACAAGCACGCCGCGGCGGTCACGAGGTAGCTGCAGGACCTCGCGCGCGACCAGATCCTCAATGGCGTCGCGAGCATGAGTGGACCGATACTCGATCGCCAATGGATAGGGTGCATGGGTACATTGAATCGCAGAACAGCCTAGGAAGGACGTTAAGGATTGTTGATCAAGGGTTGCAGACATCACTAATAACTTGAATTCGGGGCGCATGTTCAAGAGTTCTTTGGCGGCTGCCAACGCGATATCGCTATCCAGAGACCGTTCATGGAATTCATCAAGCATCAGTAGATCGATGCCCTCGAGGAAAGGGTCATGGGCGAGCCTTCGAATGAGAATGCCTTCGGTCATCACCATGATTCTCGTGGCCGTGCTGCTCTTCCGTTCGAATCGGACCTGCATGCCTATGGTTTTGCCTACGGTTTCGCCAAGCTGTTGCGCCATGAATTGAGCCGTGGCTCGAGCCGCGATCCGACGTGGTTGCAGCATGGCGATGGCGCCATCACCCACCCCAGCGTGTTGGAGAAGGTACGGCGGAATACGGGTGGTCTTTCCGGAACCTGGGGGCGCGGTCACCACCAACACACGATCCTGCATCAGTCGCTGGGCAATCTCTGCCAGCCAAGGGTCTATGGGCATCTTCATGGGGTTACGAGGAGGGAAATGGCGTTTCCGCCGAATCCTGTGGCGTTCACCAAAACCTTCTTAATAGGACCCTTCCTTTGCGGCAGATCAAATCCGAAATGCTGGTAGGGCGATACACCATCTTGGCAAGCGATCAGCGCCAATTCCAGACTGAGACCTCCTGACGCTGCCAGACAGTGACCGGTTCGCCATTTACTGCTGAGTAATTGGGGCAAAGGGGAACCAAAAATCGATTGGATCGCCGAAAGTTCGGCCGTATCGCCGAGCACGGTTCCCGGTGCATGCAACACGACGGCGTCGATGTCGAGAGGCTCGCATTCGGCCGAGGCGATGGCCCGGCTCATAGCGCGCTCAAGTGCCGTGCCTTCGGGGGAAATGGAGATGGGATGGTCAATCGGTTCCATAGCCACACCGATACCGCGAATCGTCCCAACCCGTGAAGGCGAATCGATCAGGTCTAGTTTCGTGAGGCAGGCCGCTTCGCCCAAAACCATGCTGTTGCGCTGACGATTCCCGGGCCAGCACGGAAACTCACTACTATCCTCGGCTTGACTGGTGATGCGCATGGCAGACATCTGCGCATGGGTAAAGTCCGTAAGCGGTGCCTCAGAAGCACCCGCAATCACTGATTCTGACATTCCGGATTGCAGCAGGGCGATGGCGTGAATAAGGCTGTGATGAAAGCTACTGCAGGTCATGGAGTGGCAGGAGGCAAGCCCGTCCAGAGCCAGATCCTGTGCCACCCACGACGAGATGTTGCCGAGTGTGGTCACAGGTGATGTTCGGCCATGAAGGCGGCTACCCCCCAGCAAACGCATATGTGCTTGTTCCCAGGCACCGGTGGCACCTCTGGAAGAGCCGATCAAGACAGCCGTATTCGTTTCTTGCCGATCCAGCATTCTGGCGGCAGCGATGGCCATCACCACAGTTCGATCCAAGTACTTGAAGCGCGGTTCCCTTTGCACCCTTTCCAGCATTGAGATGGCGGGACCGGAGAGTTCAGCCCGCCAAGGATTGGGTTTGAACTGTGGCATGCCTGAATAGGCGCTTTGGGCATCTCGTAGGCCACAACCCAGATGGGAGAAGGAACTCCATCCGCTGATTCGGATTGGCTTCATCTGGTGGTGCCCAAAGTCGAAAGCGCGGCCTCCATGGTCTCGTGGATCTGTTGGAGCTGCTCGCTTGTAATGCAGTAAGGGGGGATGGTGTAAAGCACGTTGCCCAAGGGTCTAAGCAACACGCCTCGATTAAGGCAGAACGTGTAGAGATCATGTCGCAGCGTTGAGAGATAACCGCTGTCCGCTCGTATCTCGAGGGCCAAGATCGTGCCCAGGCGCCGCAAATCGGCCAGGTGTGGATGCGCTTTGATACGGTCCGCGAATGCGGCATGTTGTTGGGAAATCCATGTGATCTGGTGCTGGCATTCGTTGGAAAGCAGGATCCGCAGGCTTTCAAGCGCTGCAGCACATCCAATCGGGTTACCGGTATAGGAATGACCGTGAAAAAAGGTCTTCTTGGGGTCATCGCTGAGAAACGATTCGAATAGGGAAGAGTCGCAACTGGTGGCACCCATAGGCAAGAACCCACCTGTCAATCCCTTGGAAAAACACATGATTCGTGGCTTGCAACTGAGTTGGTCGGAGGCGAACAACGTACCCGTACGCCCAAATCCGGTCATGACCTCGTCGGCGATGGTGATCACCTGATATTGATGGCAGAGGTCCATCATTCGTGACAGGGTTTGGGCACAGTGCACCACCATACCTGCCGTGCCTTGAATCAGTGGCTCGAAGATAAACGCGCTATAGCTTCCCTGCTTGAGGTGTTTGTTCAGGCAATCCAGGGCTTCCGCCTCGCGACCAGGTGTGGGCGCAGGTATGCGCTGGACATCGAAGAGATACGAGGAGAACGGTGCTGTGAATAGCGACGCACCACTCACTGACATGGCACCAAAGGTGTCACCATGATAGGCATGCTCGAAGGCTAGTATGCCTTGGCGGCCGGGACCTTGCGACTGGATCGCCATTTTCAACGCCACTTCAACTGCAGTTGAACCGTTATCCGAGAAAAACACATGGTTTTGCCCTTCTGGAAGTTGGGCGATAAGTTTCGCGGTTAACCGCTCGGCGGGAGCATGAGTGAACCCGGCGAAAATAACGTGTTCAAGTTGTGAAGCTTGTTCAGCGATGGCGGCCGCAATGCGGGGGTGTGCATGTCCGTGAAGGTTCACCCACCAAGATGAAATGCCATCGATGATCGCATGGCCTTCCTTGCTGTATAGCAGTGCACCTTCTGCGCGATCGATCCATGCGGGTGGCTCTGCGGTCTTCATTTGTGTGTATGGTCGCCAAATCTGTTGCATGAGTTCGGGAATATATCATAGCCTCAGGCTCGATCGTAGATGCCGCTGGGTCCGGTTTCACCGGTCTTGAATCGCTTGTGCACCCAGAACCAGGGGTGAGGCACGTCCCTGATTTGCGCTTCAAGCCGCTCGTTGAGTAGGCGCGAGATTCGATCGATCTCTTCAAGCTTGTCTGCGTTCGGGTTGGCCTCAATTAGTTCTGGGTGGTAACGCAACTCATACGTGCCATCGCCATTAGGCACCGAATAGCCGGTTATGATAGGTGCACCGGTTTTGTAAGCGATGGCTGCTGGTGTGGGTGTGGTTGCTGCCATGTGCCCAAAAAACGGAATCATGATTCGATTCCTATCGTGTACGTTTTGGTCGTTGACGATCCCAACAACCCGGTTTTCGGCCAATGCCGCAAGTATCTTTCGCACCGACTTGTGTTTGTAGATGATGCGATTCCCGGTTGCCCCTCGAATGCGCTCTAAATGCACGTGAACCAAGGGGTTATCAATGGGGCGGGCCATCACCGACATGGGTACTTTCTGAAGGCCTAAGACCGCATTCATGATTTCCCAATTACCGTAGTGGGCCGTGCACAGGATGGCACCGTGACCCTTGGCCAGTGCTTGTTCAAAAACGCCCTGATTGTGAGACTTTGCGGTACGTTCAAAGTTGTTGGAATTGAGCCGATACAAGGTGAGGGTTTCCAGTAGTGCGTGGGCAAAATGGCGATAGGTGCGTTGAATGATCTGCGTCTTCTGACGTGGCGTGAGTTGTTCTCCGAAAACAAGATCCAGGTTAATGCGCGCAATGCGTCGGTGTTTGCGCGAAAGGGCATAGGCGAACCATCCCAGGGATGAGCCCATGGCGCGGACCCATGAATGGGGCAACATGCGTACCAAGCCCTCAAAGAGCAAGATCGCACCTAGCTGAATCCGATGAACAAGTGTCACCCTTTCATCCGGGCCGGGTGGGCGCACGGCTGGCTTAGCCATCGAACGACCCCGCCACATGATTGATCTCAAGCATGGATTCACGAAGACGGTCGGAATATTCATTGAGCATGTGTGAAGGTGTGTCGCGTGGCACAACAATCGGCGGACCGTATGCGAACTGAAGTCGCCCAAATGGCAGCGGCACGATGAGCTGGTCCCATGATTTGAGGCGTTTGTGTCGTTTGGCATGGTAGGTCATGGGCACAATCACCGCTCCCGTCAGCTTCGCAGCTGCTACCACACCACCTTGCACGGAATACTTGGGACCGCGGGGACCGTCGGGTGTAAAGGCCACGTGCGATCCTTCTTGCAAGTGCTTGGTCATCTGTTTCAGGGCCACCATACCCCCGCGACTACTGGAGCCTCGAATGGAATTAAGCCCAAAACTACGCATGGCAGAGGCAGCCAGACCTCCGTCTTTAGATGCACTGATTAAGGGCACGAGTTTCTTGGCGTGTGGACCGGCTACCGATTGAAAGGTATAAATGGCCATGACGTTGCGATTGTGCCATGACGACACAATCACTGGCTTGCCCCCTTCCAGGGCTTCGCGCATGTATTCAGGGTGAATCCATGTCTTTCGGCTGGTCAGGTAAACCAATCGCATATACCAGGCTAGGATCTTGCCTGCAAGGATCAGACTCCACGTGTCGCGAACCTGGACCTTAGTCATGGATGTGCCGTTTGTTCTTCAGGTATTCGGCTTTCAACGCACTGTACTGTAGCTTACCGTTGTAGGTGCGGGGAATGGACTGTGGTTTGACCAACATGACTTTATCGGGTCGGTAGCCAAGGTTTTCGTGGGTGTGTTGCTGAAGTTGCCGAACCAGTTCAGCCTGATCATCATCGCTGGCACGCCCCCGTTCCCATTCGCAAAAAAGGATGATCTGTTCGCCTTCAATCCCTCCTGCATCCACACCGATGGCTGCGGCCAGGCGCACACCGGGCACTTCTTCGGCCACTTCCTCAATCTCTCGAGGGGCCAAGTTTCGTCCGGCACGGATAATAATGTTCTTGGCACGACCTACAATAAAGAGGTGACCTTCGGAGTCCAGGTAGCCCACATCCCCAGTACGTAAGAATCCGTTCGGTCCTTTCAAAGCCGCCGTTGCCTCGGGATTGCGGTAGTAGCCTTGAGTGCAGTTGGGACCTTTGATCAGAATTTCGCCTTGAACGTAAGGCTCAGCCGTGCCTTCAATAGCGATTTCCATACCTGGAATAGATTTGCCCGCGGAAACATGACCTTCCTCGTCGATCAATCGGTCCTGGCGGTCCATGTGCCAGAAACTCGCAGCGACCGAAGCCTCAGCCAAACCGTATCCCGGTTTCAGGACGCCGTTTAGGTCAAATTTTTCCTCGAAACGTTCAATGGTGGAGGCACGAACCGGTTCCGCGGCAATCAGCGCCCGTCTCAGTGAACGGAGGTCGTATTTAGAGCGCCGTGTGAACTTGGTGGCAAATCGGTAGCCGAAATCCGGTGATGCGGTCATGGTGCCTCTGTGTCGCGCTATGGCCGAAAACCAGGTGAACGGTTTGGGCGAAATGGGCAACAACACGAGTTTGGCTCCTAAGTAAAAGGGGCACATGGTCATGGTAATCAAACCCATGTCGTGATACACCGGTAACCAACTTACAAACACATCCTCAGGCTCAAATTGGGCTGCTGGGATCATTTGTCTGATGTTGGCCAGAAGGTTACCGTGCGTGAGCATGACGCCCTTGGGATTGCCTGTGGTTCCCGATGTGTATTGCAACATGGCCAGGTCATCTTGTGCGGGTCGTTCCGAAACCGATCGGTTGGGGCGAGGCCCTCGCAGATCCACAATCACGGGGGCTGGTCCCTCGAGATGAGGCTTGAGTTCTTCGAGCAGCAACGTGATGTCACTATGTTCCGTAACAATGGTGGTCGCACCCGACAAATTGACCAGCGTGGCCAAACGCGCCGGCGATGACCCGTGAAAGATGGGAACTGCCACCGCGCGGCACATGAGCACCCCATAATAGGCGTGAAAGAATTCTGCAGAGTTGGAGAGCTGCAGAATCACTCGGTCACCTGAGCCCACGCCGTGGTCCTGAAGCAGGGCCGCAAATTGGGTGCAGGCCAGCCATAGACACTCGTAGCTAGTTGGTTGATCGTCCCATACCACCGCATCCTTGTTGGATTGGGTTTGAACGCTCGAGTAGAGCATGTCTATCAGATTGTCGGTCTGTGAAAGCATGATCAACTCCGTGCATTAAGGGGATTGGCGAAACAGCGTCCCGTGGCGCGAGACAAGCTGAAGTGGATCCCGGATCGCATGATAAAAGACGAGCCCCTGATTTTTAGGAATCCAGTGGCACGTAAGCGAATGCCTTGAATAGGAGCCAGCACCTTGGCCAAGGAGTCCAGGCGTAAGTTCCGAAGAGCCGGGTTTGAGACTGCCGTGTAGCGTCCTGGACGAGAAAAAGACCACATCCCCACAGTTCAAGGCCGGTGCGTAAGGTTCAACTCCGGACGCTCTGATGAGCGACATCAGGTACTTACGTGTTTTGGTGACTTCTTTCAGGGAAAAGGATTTGCCGTGAAGCTGATAACCCTGAATTACGGAGACGGACTGATCCTCGTAGGCTCGCGCTAACTGGGTGATTTGGGGTTCAAACGCCCCGTCTTCCAGCAGTCGGTTGCTTTTGGGGTAGACGCAGAAACGCCCGCCCAAGACATCGATATCTTCGAGTGCGATCCAGGCCCCAAGAAGCGCACCTCTTTCTTCTGTATCCATGAAATGGCTGTCCATGTGTGCATCGGTGCCGCGGCTGCTCTCGAAATACATGGACTGGACCATAACGGGTTGATCGCCCAAGAGTTCGTTGAGTGTTGCTTGCAGGGATTGATGGGTAAACACGCCCAACACAGCTTCGGTAAAAGGTAAATGGGTTTGGATATTGTGGACATCCAACATGGGATTGGTCATGAGACCGTATTCAGAGAGGTTATGACGTTCGGCCCGAGTCGTCGTCTGTCTCATGAACGCGTCATCGCTGGGCTTGATCTCGCTCAAGAAAGCCTCTTTGGCGCGCGTGCAGACATCTGCAGGGACTAGCCCACGAGCCACCAGATAACCGTGCTCTTGAAGAAAGCTGCGCTCGGAACCGGGAGTTGCGGGACCCTCCGGCCAATTCGTCAACTGATTTCCTCGATCATCTTCTGGTATGCATCACTGACCGTTTGCACTTCATCGAAGTCAAGATCGTCAAACTCCACATCGAGCTGTGATTCGACTTCCGCAATAATATTCACCATCGCCAGTGAATCGGCACCAAGATCATTCATCATGTGGGAATCAGGCTGAATTCGCTTGGGGTCAATGCCCAGCTGATCAGCAACGATATTCTTGAATTGATCCATTGATAGCATGGACGCCTCCTTTACGGCCTCACTGTGTTTGGAAACAGCCTTGATGTCAAGTCCCTTGTCATGATTCGTTGCGATGTGCCTGCCAACGAGCGACCCATTGCTTGAGGACAGGTGCAAAGCGGTGGGCCTGGCAAGTTATGGCATGGGCATCCACTTTGTCAAGGTTAGGTATCTGGAAATCGGGGACCTCAGGGAATTGGCTACGCACAACGTCACGGCTAGACCAAGTCACCTGACCCGAATAGACAATGCCTAATATTGGGACGCGTTCACGTAACAAGGTCAAAGTCATCAAGGTGTGATTGATGGATCCCAAGTAGTGGCGAGCCGTCAAGAGCACAGGCATCTGTAAATGGATCATCAAATCGAGCATGGTCTCTTTCATATTGATAGGTGCCATGATCCCACCTGCACCTTCCACGACCAGTGGTCGCCGATTGGGTGGCTGGATCTCTTTCAGGCGGATGAGGGTTTCTTCTTGGGCGGCGGCAGCGTGTGGGGAACAGGCGCGTTTCAGGCGAACTTTTTCTGGAACAATGGCACAGTTCGTGAGTTCGTGGACGATCATTGAGTCGGATTGATGAAGGTCGCCTGCTTGGATGGGTTTCCAGTAGGTTGCGCCTAGGGCATGAACCGCGATGGCTGAAACAAGGGTCTTTCCCACTCCGGTATCGATGCCGGTCACAAAAATCACCGCAAAAGTTCCTTGATGGTCTGAACGAGTCGATCGATATCTGTGATCGAATTATGACGGTGAAGGCAGATGCGCAATCGTTCCTGACCCTCTGGTACGGTAGGATGCCGCATGGCCTTAACGGCGAAACCCTCTTCTTGAAGGCGGCTGGCTAAATGGACCGAGGCTGAAGCACCAGGCACCTTCAATCCTTGTATGGCTGAATTCGAGATAATCGCGCCTTCGAACTGAAAACGCTGCTTGAATACACGGATGAGTTGGTGGAGTTCTGCGACATGTTCCGGGTGTGCTCCAAGGTGTTCGTAGGCAAGCTGGATCGCCACCATTGAAGAAGGTGGCAACGCGGTCGTATAGATGAAGGGTCGCGCGAAATTGATCAGATACTCGCGCAAATCAGCGGAACCTAAGATGGCGGCACCATGCACACCCATGGCTTTGCCAAACGTGTGGACCCGCGCGAAGACATGATCGTGCAAATCACGAGCGACGACTAATCCCTTGCCGGCCGGCCCCAAAACGCCAGTAGCGTGGGCTTCATCCACAATTAATCGGGCACCAAAGCGTGCACATAACGCAACAAGAGACCCCAAATCAGGTCCATCTCCATCCATGGAATACACGGATTCCACAATCACATAGCTGGTGCCTGTGCAGCGCGTTAACAGATGCTTGAGGTGGTTGAGGTCGTTGTGTTTGAAGGATGTGTTGCGAGCGAATCCGAGACGAATCCCGTCACGAATCGATGCGTGAATCCAAGCATCGTAGAACACCCACTCGCCGCGCCTTGGGATGGTACTGAGCAATGCAAGATTGGCATCGTAACCTGAATTGAAGATCAGAGCAGCCTCGGCATCATGAAATCTCGCAACGATAGCTTCGGCCCGTGCGTGCTGATGCGTGTGTCCTGTGACCAAACGCGAACCGCTGGATCCGTGGGAAAGCTCGACGGTTGCACGATGGATGGCACGGTTCAATTCGGCATCGCGGGCATAACTCAGGTAGTCATTTGAGCTGAGGTCTACAGGACCGGTCGCAGTCTCCAAGCTTCGCAAGGTCTGTTGTTGACGCCGGAGCTGCAGTAGGTCCATGTGTTTGGTGGGCAACTGCCTCATGAAGGTCTTGAACTGACCTCTAAGGACATGGCTCGCAGGCCCAGAATCTGGAACAGGGCTCGATCGCCTTGCTGATCCGGATTGGGTGTGGTCAGAAGTTTGTCGCCTGAAAAGATGGAGTTGGCACCAACCATGAAACACAGGGCCTGGGCCTCGGCGGACATATTCAGTCGGCCTGCTGAAAGTCGAACTCGAGCTTCTGGCATCAGGACGCGTGCAGTAGCGATGGTTCGGATCATGGTCCAGGTGTCGGGCGGTTGTTGATCCTGGAGAGGCGTTCCGGCAACTGGGACAAGGGCGTTGATGGGTACCGATTCAGGGTGTGGATTCATGGATGCCAAGGAGGCGAGCAGCCCAATTCGATCATCGTCACTTTCACCAAGTCCTACAATGCCGCCACAACACACCGAAAGACCCGCATTGCGCGCATGCTCTAAGGTCTGGAGGCGTGCGTCGAAGTCCCGAGTGGTGATAATCGATTCATAGTATTCAGGAGATGTATCCAGATTGTGATTGTAGGCGTGGAGTCCTGCCGACTTGAGCCTTTTTGCTTGAGACTCGGTCAACATACCTAGGGTGCAGCAAACCTCCATGTCCATCTGACTGATGGCAGTCACCATTTCGATCACTCGGTCGAAATCCTTGTTGTCCTTCACTTCCCGCCAAGCCGCGCCTAGACAAAAACGAGTCGCGCCTTCCGCCTTGGCGGCGGTAGCACTTTCAACCACATCGGCAACATTCATAAGCTTATGTGAACCAACCGCCGTTTGGTAGCGGGCCGATTGTGGGCAGTATGCGCAGTCTTCCGAGCATCCGCCTGTCTTGATCGAGAGCAGCCTGCTCACTTGAACGGCTGCGGGATCATGCCTTTCTCTGTGAACCGAAGCGGCTTCATGCATGAGTTCAATCAGCGGCTTGCGGTAGATCTCGGCCACTTCACTTCGAGTCCAGTCAGAACGTTTCATGATCCATCCCTCAGTTGACAGAGTCGCGTTCCCCTTGGACGAAAACACGCGTCAAAAATGAAAGCAGGATTCTAACATTACCCTATGTTTAAGAAAAAATATGCTGGGTAACGTGGATCAGACCCAACTAAAAGCGCGGCAGGTAAAAATCAACACGTGTGCCCGAACTCATATTTTGAAAGACGGTGATGGTCTTGTTTCGCATGCATGCTGCCTGAATGAAGGGGAGCCCCAATCCCCGTCCCTTTCCTTTGGTTGAATAGAAGGGCTGAAAAATGCGTTCTGCATGCTGGAGTCCGGGTCCAGAATCGGTGATGGAAACCACCACGGCGCCACCTTCAATCGAAAGATCTCGAGACCCACTTTTGGTGATGCGCGTCTTTGTCTTGACACAACCTTCAGGACAAGCTTCGGCGGCATTTGTCAGTGCAGCAGCCAATGCCAAGGACATGTGCCGTGGGTCGACCATCGCTTCATGCTTGGTGTCGATTACAGTGTTCCAATCGACCGTCTCACTTAAGTCAGGCGTCAGTTCATGAAATGCGCTGTCAATCAAGGTTTGAACCGAAACCCGAGTGGGCTGCCATTCTTTCAGCGTGTCGAATGCTCGGAGCCGGTTCGCAAGGAAATTGAGTCTTTGGGTGGCTTCACTCATTAAGCTGAGATAGGTAAAAGTGGGGCTTTCTGGCTCCAGTGAGCCCTTAACAAGTTCGAATCCGATACCCAAACCTTGCAATGTGTTGTTGAGCTCGTGGGCAATTCCCTTGGAGAACTGAGCTATTTTCTCAAAACACTGGTCGCGGCTGTCTGAATGACACAGCCCGACAACATATCGTTGGTCGGTACTGCTGCTTGAAACCATGAGCACTCCGGATGATGAATAGTAACTTTATCGGCGGTGAATGGTGTCAACTTTAGGTTAAATGTAACTTTTTGCATTTTTTTGAAATGTTCACGTTGACGTGAACTCTTGACGTATCGGTATGTTGTCCGCGCCGGGCTCTTGGGTGGGGGAGGGTGTGGTGCAAGGAGTACGACTAAAACGAATGGGAGGCGCGGCTGTCATGACACCGTTATGGAGGTGCAGTGCGTTCCTGGCCATAAGATGGGGATCGGACTTGAGGTCGCATAAACGATTTACAGCTGTGAGGCAACAGTGATGGTGGATGCCTATGCCTACCCAGTAATCGAGCCCATGTCGACGTATCAGGTCCGTGACTTCGTCAATTAACAATGCCTGATCGGAATCAAACTGACGGCTTATCCAGTCCTCTTGAGCCACGGCTTTACAAAATCGGCTCCAGAATTTGGGTTCCAGTGCACCGAGTGCCACATGACGGCCATCGCCTGTGGGGTAGACGTTGTAACAGGCGAGTGAACCGGCCAGGGGATGACCTCCTGGATGAATATCGCCTAGTGATTGATGAGCCATTTGCAAACTGACAAGCGGCAGGAGACCCTCCACCATGGAGACGTCAACTTGTTGCCCGATGTTTGATTTTTGGCGTGCACACAAAGCTGCGAGCGTGGCAATCACCGCCATGTATCCTCCGCCCGCAGTGTCCGCGACTTGGATGGGCAGGGGCATTACGTCGCCATTTCCCGTCCCGTTCAACGCGAGGATGCCCGACATCGCCGCGAAATTGATATCGTGTCCGGGCTCTTGACTCATGGGTCCATCTTGTCCGTATCCGGTTAATGAGACCCAAATCAGTTGCGGGTTTAGCGCACAGGCCCATGAATAACCGATTCCCTTATGGTCCAAGTATCCTGGACGAAACGGTTCAATCAGTACGTCAGCCCGACGTACCAATTGCTCAAGGAGATGGAAATCGGCGGGTGCACTCAGATCTAGGACTAGACTCTCCTTTCCTGCGTTGAGTGCCTCGTCTGCTGGAACCAGATCACGGTCGGCGGGCGGAAGTATTCGGACAGGATCGATCTTTCCTTTTTCTTCCACTTTAATCACACGCGCCCCCAACTCGGCTAACAAACGGGTTGTTAGTGGGCCTGGGTAATGGCGGGTAAGATCAAGAACTAAGGTCCCGTCGATGGGACCTTTGATCGTCATGAAGAACCTTTTGAGAAGAGACCGGTGAATTTGATCATCTGAGGCATATCCGAAACCTTGACCTTCCCGGTCATGAAAGCGGCTTCGGGCGGCATTTTCCCTGTTGCCACATCGGCATAAGTGAGGGCGTCGGCTTCAACCAGGCAGTGGGCCTGTTCTTCCAGTCCTGAATCTACAGAGCAAACGCCATTTTTGATGGTAACAGTGTAGTTACCGCCACCATCTCCGCTCAAGGCAAAACTGACGATGAGATCAACTCCTGCTGCCCGTTCCGTCCTCAGTTGAGAAGGTAGTTTCTGCATGATCTCATGTATGGATTCGGCTTCGGCGGGAGATTCCGATTCATAGGCCGCTTTGTAAATGACCGAGTCCAATTGGATCTTGGCGATGATCTCACGCATGATTTCACTGGTACCGCCAACAATGGTTCCCACTCTGCTGTCGCGGTACATCCTTGCGACCGGGTATTCCTCCATGTAGCCGTAGCCTCCATGAAATTGAAGACACGCGTCGACCACCTGATTGGACAACTCTGTTGCTTTTAGCTTGGCCATGGAACATTCGGCCACGGGTACCTCGCCTTGATCAAACAGCCAACAGGTGTGATACGTGAAATGTCGCACCGTTTCCAGTTCCGTCATTAGGTCGGCCAATCGGTGGCGCAATGCCTGGAACCGGATGAGTGGTGTTTTGAAGGCGCGCCTACTGGTCATGTAGTTGATGGTCTGTTCCAGGCATGCATCCATGCCGCCGATGGACATAATGGCACCCACCAATCGTTCAAGCTGGAATGATTCCATGATGTAGGAAAAACCCTTGTTCGCTTCACCAATAATGTTCTCGACGGGCACGACCACATGGTCGAATCCAATTTCCGCTGTGTCGGAACAGTGCCACCCAATCTTGTCCAGTTTGGAGGTGGAAACTCCTGGGCTTGAGCCGTCAATAATGACAAGCGCAATGCCAGGCGGTTTTTCGGGCATTCTAAGGCGCACTGCTGTCGTGATGAAATCGGCAGAGGTCCCGTTGGTGATAAACATCTTTGAGCCATTTACGACGAGATTTTCTCCGTCCAGAACTGCCGTTGTTTCGATTCGCGCAACGTCGGAACCGGTGTTTGGTTCACTGATCGCAAGGGCACCTAGCATGTCTCCTGCAATGGCTGGCGCGAGATATTTTTGTCTCAGTGCATCGCTTCCAGTTCGGCTCAGATGCGCGGTCGCCATGTATTCGTGGACAGCTACAGCCGCTGACAAACCGCCAAAACCGGCCCGAGAAATTTCTTCGAGGAACACAACAGAATAAAAAAAATCTGCCTCAGATCCACCGAATACCTCTGGGTGATTAATACCCAGATAGCCCAAGTCGCCAAGCGATTTCCAAAAATGCTTAGGAATCATTCGATCGGCTTCCCATTTCGGAGCATGGGGCACCACTTCACGGGTTACAAAGTCTCTGACGTTGTCGCGGAATGCGTGGTGTTCTTCAGTGAAGTAAATGCTTTTCAAGGTGACTCCATCTTGTAGGTGTTGTTCGATTTCGCCCGCTCGCGCAAGCTATTCGGCACGGCGAATCGGGACCCGTATTGATCGGCCAGCTGGTCAGCTTTGGCGACAAAGGCGGCCAAACCAAAATCATTGATGTATTGCAGGGTGCCGCCTTTGAATGGGGCGAATCCCCAGCCGAAGATGCTGCCGATGTTGGCATCTGCCACTGATGTCAAGACACCCTCATCGTAGCAGCGGACTGTATCAAGAGCTTGCACCATCAACATGCGTTGTTTCATTTCCTCCAACGGGGTATCCGTATTCTTATCGTACGTTTCAAGCCCATGCCAAAGTGTTTTCTTGGCCCCCGTTGGGTAGTCGTAAAATCCCTTACCTGCCTTCTTACCCAAGCGTTCGTGCTTTTCCACCATATCCTGAATGATTTGGTTGGCAGGGTGGTCTTCAACCGATTTTCCTTCGTCACGCATATCTCGCTCGGTCTGTCTCATGATCATGTGCATGAGGCCCAAACTTACTTCATCTGAAACCGCCAGCGGACCAACCGGCATGCCTGCTTGTAGCCCGGCCTGTTCAATTCTGGCCGCATTGACACCTTCGGCCAACATGGCTATCCCTTCTTTGACATAGGTGCTGAACACGCGTGACGTGTAGAAACCGCGTGAATCGTTCACCACAATGGGTGTCTTGCCAATCTGCTGCACAAAATCATAGGCCTTAGCCAATGTTTCATCCGATGTTTTCTTGCCAAGAATAATCTCAACCAACGGCATCTTGTCCACAGGTGAAAAGAAATGAAGACCGATGAATTGGTCTGGTGATTTGCTGGCCTCCGCCAAGCCGGTAATGGGTAATGTCGATGTGTTAGACGCAAATACAGTGTTGTTACCAATGACTGATTCGGTTTCTTGGGTGACCTGTGCTTTCAAGGCTCGATCTTCGAACACTGCTTCGATGATCAGGTCACAACCGGCCAGATCTTGTATCTGTTGCGTTATCAGGATCTTATCAAGGATGGCATCCGCTTTTTCGCGAGACATGTGTCCTCGTCGCACACGTTTGTCCAGAAGCTTCTGCGAATACGATTTGCCTTTTTCAGCCTGCGCAAGGGTCACATCCTTGAGAACGACGTCCATGCCTGACTTGGCACACACGTATGCGATGCCGGCACCCATCATGCCCGCGCCCAATAAACCGACCTTACTCGTGGATCGTTTTTCCAACCGATCCGGCCTGCTGGCGCCTTTCTTAATCGCGTTCAGCTGGTGCCAGAAGGCCGTGATCATGTTTTTCGATTCTTGATGACATGCCAACGAGGTGAAATACCTCGATTCAATACGACTGGCGGTTTCAAAGTCCACCAGGCTGCCTTCGAATACAGAAGCCATGATTAGTTTTGGGGCGCGATAGTTACCGTGGGTTTTGACGCGCAGCATGGACGGGGCAATGGCCCACATCTGCGCGACGGCTGGATGTTTTGAATCGCCACCAGGATAGCGAAATTTGCGCAAATCCCAGGGTTGCTTTGCCCCTGGATTGGCCTGGATCCAGGCTACGGACTTCTGCAGCATTTCTTCGTGTGAACTGGCCAGTTCATCCACCAGGCCGGCTGCTAGCGCCTCGTCGGGCCGCAACTGCTTTCCCTCCAACAACAAGGGAAGAGCGTTCTGGATACCGATCATGCGGGGCAATCGAGTGGTGCCCCCACCTCCCGGAAGCAGACCCAGGGTGACTTCTGGTAGACCAATCCTGGAACTAGGCTGGTTCAGCGCAATGCGATGGTGGGCGGCTAATGCTACTTCGTAACCGCCGCCCAGTGCGGTTCCGTTCATGGCAGCCACGACCGGACATCTCAGTGTTTCGAGACGTCGAAGAAAAGCCTTGAAATCTTCGATCATCTGGAACACCTGACGGGGATCGGAAGCGGCAGCCAACATATCAATGTCGGCACCAGCAATGAAGTCGCGTTTGGCCGAGGTGAGGATGACGCCCTTGAGATCCGTGTCACCTTCCAGGGACTCGATGGCTGCTTGAAACGGCTCGGTCAGTGCCGCGTTGAGCACGTTTGTGGAGCGGCCTTCCATATCGAATATGAGTGTGACGATATCTTCATTGCGTTCGGTGCGTATGGACATGCGTTCCTCCCTTAGACCCGCTCAATGATGGTGGCGATGCCCATACCTGCGCCCACACAGAGTGTGGCGAGACCGGTTGTCAGGTCGCGCCTTTCCAGTTCGTCAAGCAGTGTACCGAGGATCACAGCGCCTGTTGCTCCCAGAGGATGACCCATGGCAATCGCGCCTCCGTTCACATTGACCTGATCTCTGTTCAGGCGTAAGTCGGCGACCGCTTTCAAGACAACAGCCGCAAAGGCTTCGTTGATTTCGAATAGGTCGATGTCGGAGGTTTCCATGCCTGCTAGTTCGAGGGCTTTCCGCGATGCAGGGGCAGGTCCTGTGAGCATGATCGTGGGCTCGCTACCCACAACAGCCCATGATCGAATCACAGCTCGCGGTTTCATGTTGAGTTCCTGACCCATCTGACGGCTGCCCACAAGGATCAGTGCAGCACCGTCCACAATGCCCGATGAATTACCGGCGTGATGCACATGTCGTATCTGACCTACTGTCGGGTACTTGGACAGGGCGGTTGCGTCAAAACCCATCTCGCCCATGCCGGCAAATGAAGGCTCCAGTTGCGACATCGAATTCAAACTGGCGTCGGCTCTGATGGTTTCGTCTTGTGCAAGCAGGGTAAGGCCATTGATGTCTTGGACGGGGATGATTGATTTTGCAAAATGACCTGCCTCAGTTGCGGTATGAGCCTTCTGGTGAGATAACATCGCGAACTGATCGAGTTCCTCCCGGGTATATCCCTCTAGGCTTGCAATCACGTCTGCAGAGATGCCTTGCGGCACAAATCCTTGGTCGCCGTTGACCAGTGGATCCATAAAAATGGCGCCACCATCACTGCCCATGGGCCAGCGCGACATGGACTCCACACCTCCGGCAACCACTAATTGATCCATGCCCGATGCAACCTTTGCTGCGGCCAAGTTCACGCTTTCCAATCCTGAAGCACAGAATCGGTTCAACGTGACACCGGGAACAGACATGGGCCACCCCGAATAAAGCACGGCGGTTCGGGCAATGTTGGCACCCTGTTCTCCGATTGGTGTGACACAGCCAAGGACGACATCGTCAACACGTTGCGTGTTCAGGTGGTGCCGTGACTCAATCGCACAAAAGAGACCGCGCAATAGGTCGATGGGTCTCACTTCGTGTAACGCGCCCTTTTTTTTACCTCTTCCACGTGGTGTTCGCACCGCGTCGTAGATGAAAGCTTCCGCCATCGCTTACTCCTTGCCAGTGGGACTGACACAAATGTAGAATCACGTTCTATAAATTGTCAAGAGGTCAGGTGTATGGCGCGTCGTGTTGACCCGCAATTGCACGCAATGAGGCGGAACCAGATTTTGGATGCTGCACTGGCGTTGATTGATGAGCGGGGATTTGAACATATGACCATGCAGGATGTGGTCGTTGAAGCTGCCACCTCCATTGGTAACCTATACCACTATTTCCCCAACAAGGATGCCTTGCTTGAAGCAGTCGTCCAGCGACTCATGGAATCGGTCAAATGCCAAGCGGATCAAGTGACAAGAGAGCTTGAGCCGGGATGGGTCCATTTGTCCTGTTCGATCTATGTGTTGGTGGAAGCCATGCTTGCGCATAGAGAGTTGGCGCGACTGATCCTTGCTGGTGGGCCCTATGCTGCGTTGCGTGAACGGACCTTGGGGATCTACCGTGCAGGTCTGCGTACCTTTTTCAACAACAACACCCAGTTACTTGATACTGACTGGTTGGCGGTTGCCATGCTGGGATCCTTCGCTTTGTTACTCGAAGCAGTCATTGACGGTAGTCTTAATGGCGATGGGTTCAGGGTCTGGCGGTTCCTGATGCAGTGGAGTTTGCGTGCCATGCGTATCGTCGACTGTGAGCCGATTTTAAGTGCTTCTGAGCATCACCTTAATTCACTTTGAAATGTAGGCGTTGCATCTGTTTTTTGTCAAAACGCAATGCTATGCTTGGGGTACATCGAGAATTCGTTTTGTAGTGCACGAGGAGGAACGGGATGGGTGACTTTAGATCACGGTTAGGCATATTTTCATTGTTCTTGGTAAGTTATTTGAGTTGGGCCCAGCCTACCTTTACAGCATCCTTTACACCCTCGACTATAGGGCCAGGCAGCACGAGTGAACTGGTGTTCACCATTGATAACTCGGCGTCAGGGACACCGGTCTCAGCACTGGACTTTTTTGCATCCTTGCCTGCTGGAGTGACCCTGGCTACCCCATCGGGCGCGAGCAATTTATGTGGGGGAACACTCTCGGCTCCAAACGGTGGATCCAGCATTTCATTAGTCGCCGGCAGTGTGGCGGGAAACGCTTTGTGCACCATTTCAGTGTTTGTGACCAGCAGTACGCCTGGCACCCATTCGTTGGTAACAGGCGACCTGACGTCGTCGGCAGGAAACAGCGGACCTGCCAGTGACGATTTGACGGTGGATGATTTGCGGGTAGGCGTATCGAAGACTTTTTCACCAGGTTCGGTCACATTAGGCGAAGTCACACAGTTGTCTTTGGTCTTTGACAACACGCTGAATTCCGGTAACGAGTCTTTCAATTTCTCGGATATTCTACCGGGCGGACTTGAAGTGGCATCTCCCAACGGTTTAGTGACCACGTGTAGCGGGGCGATCAACGCAGCAAGCGGGTCGACCACTATCACGGGATTTAGCATGTTCCTAGCAACGGGATCGAGTTGTGTGCTTGCCGTGGACGTGATAGCCACTGGGACGGGTTCTTTTGTCAACCGAACGGACGATGTCATTGCGGGACCTGACAATTCAGGTTTCGCGGTCGCACAATTGGATGTAGGTCCTTTGCCGTTCAACTACAAGCGTTTTTTGGGTGATCCTGTACCGCCGGGAACCATGGTGGATCTTGAGTTCAGAATCGCCAACACCAGCCGTGACGAAGTGGCCAGTAGCATTGCTTTCACGGATGACCTCAATGCTATGTTGGCGGGCGTTACGGCAGTGGGACTGCCATTGAACGACGTGTGTGGACCAGGCTCCAGCATCAGCGGCACATCCACGATGACATTGGCCAATGGTCTGCTTAACCCGGGCACGACCTGTGTGTTCACGGTGCCCGTGATGGTCCCCGCTGGTGCAACTCCGGGCACCTATTCAAATGCCACGAGCAATGTGACCTCTAGTCTCGGCACTCTGTCTGGACCGCTTACGGATGATCTAGTGGTCAACGACGCGCCCACTTTGTCGATGTCATTTACGGATGATCCGATCGTGGCAGGCGGTACTGCCACCCTCGAATTCACGGTCACCAACAATGCCGCCTCGACTGTAGATAATCTGTCTTTTCAAGTACTCTTGGACGCCGTATTACCCAACATGACAATCAGTGACATTGGGCCTATGGAGTGTATGGGTTCGGGTACAACCTCGGTAACCGGGTTATTAGGTGATCGTGTGCTTATGTTTACGGGTGGAAGTTTAATGCCAGGTGTCAGTTGCACATTTACGGTCAGCTTCACTAGCGACATAGCTTCACCCAGCGGCGCTTATCTCTTCAGCTCATCTTCGATTACCGGTGAAATTGGTGGGTTGCCGGTCATTGGCAATGCGGCTAGCGATGCGATGTTACTTGTCGCTGCACCTGACATTTCTAAGTCGTTTATCGATGATCCAGGTGTACCTGGTGGAATGGTTACCGTTGAATACACCATCTCACTCAGTGAGAGCGCACCGGGAACGGCGACTAACGTCAGCTTTACGGACGACTTGAACGCTGCGTTGGCCGGGTTGACCGTGGCAGGTCCCGCATCCATGGGCTGCACCGGCACGATGACCTCTGGTATGGGCATACTGTCTGTATCTGGTATCAGCATTGATCCCGGAGATGTATGTAGTTTTACGGTGCCTTTGGCGATTCCCGCATCCGCTATTTCTGGGTCTTATCCGAGTACCACGTCGCCCATCTCGGCGACAGTCGCGGGACTAGGCGTTGTGGGCGGATCGGCCAGCGACACGCTCGAAATTGCTGAACTGATATTGACCAAGACGTTCATGGACCCGGGCATTCCCGGTGGAACGGTCGTATTGGAGTACGTGCTGACCAACAACAGCTCGACGAACAGTGCCACCAACATCGGCTTCACGGATGATCTAAACGCCGCATTGACAGGCCTTGCAGCTTCTGGACTACCCATGAATGATGTTTGTGGTGTGGGCTCATCCATTTCTGGTACGACTTTGCTCACGATTACGAATGGCACCTTGGCGCCATCGGCCAGTTGCACCTTTAGCGTGACTTTGAACATTCCGATGGCTGCCGCTTTAGGTACCTACCCAAGCACCACAAGCAGTGTCTTTGCGACCATCGGCGGAAACATGGTTTCACTGCCTGGTGCAACTGACAATTTGGACCTGCTGATACCGCTGTCTTTGACGAAGACGTTCCTCAACGATCCTGTTCTTCCGGGTGGGACCACTAACTTACAGTTCACGGTTAACAATACTCACCCCACGGCGTCGATCACAGGAATCGGATTTACGGACGATTTGAACAGTGTGATTCCAGGACTGGTAGCGACCGGCCTGCCCATGGCCAACGTCGTCGGTGCTGGCTCGATGGTGTCTGGTACTACGATCATCACATTAACCGGTGGTAGCTTGGCACCGATGACCTCGGCGACATTCACTGTGGTTGTTCAGGTTCCGGCTGGTGCAGTGCCCGGTACCACCGTGACCAACACCACGAGCAATATAACCGGGACACTCAGTGGAATAGGCGTAAGTGGGTCGCCAGCAGTCGACACATTAACGGTATCGCCGCTGGGAATCACGAAGATGTTTGCAGGTGATTCGGCGCCAACGGGCTTGGTAAACCTGAATTTCACATTGACCAACTCAGACCCATCCAACGGTGCCACAAACGTCAGCTTCACGGACGACCTTAACGCGATGTTGGCGGGCGCCACGGCAGTGGGTCTTCCCATGTCCAATGTATGTGGCGCCGGTTCCACCTTGTCGGGTACATCGCTGATTTCTTTGGCTGGCGGTTCATTAGCGGCTGCGGGTGGGAGCTGCAATTTTTCTGTGCAAGTGCTTGTGCCCGGTGGTGCCGCTGCCGGAAGCTATCTCAATGCGACGTCAGCGATTAGTGGCGTGGTCGGTGGCATGGGTGTATCGGGAAATAGTGCATCGGACATGCTGTTGGTAAATCCATCACCTCTATTCTCCAAAAGCTTCGCGCCAAATCCAGGCTTGATTGGTTCGCCGATTACGCTCACGTTTACGATTGACAACAGTGCCAGCACGATTGCGGCCAGCAATCTGAATTTCATGGACAATCTTCCTGCAGGTTTAACGGTGGCGACACCCGCCAATGTGGTCTCGACCTGCGGCGGCATGGTTTCCGCGGTTTCTGGTAGCGGGTTAATAAGTTATTCAGCTGGTTTGGTGGGGGCCGGAAGTGTTTGCACATTGTCGGTCGACGTGGTGGCTTCAACCGCAGGCACCTTTGTGAATACGACGGGCGATTTGACATCGTCAAACGGTAATAGCGGGCCAGCTTCGGACTCACTTCGGGTGAATCCGCCACCGACTTTCTCCAAGTCGTTTGCGCCTGATCCCGCGGTATTGGGCGTGCCTGCCACGCTGACGTTCACAATTGACAACACCGCCAGCACCGTGGCCGCAACCTCGTTAGATTTTGCGGATGTGCTTCCACCAGGTATGACGGTGGCAACGCCTGCGAATGCCAGCACCAGCTGCACGGGCGGAACCCTGATCGCCACGTCGGGTACGGGTATGATCACCTACACGAGTGGCACCATAGGTGCTGGGGCCATATGCAGCGTCTCAGTGGATGTGGTTACCTCGAGCGCGGGTGTCTTCGTCAACACGACCGGTGACCTCACATCGAGCCTGGGGAACAGTGGCATGGCCAGCGATACATTGACCGTCAATGGACCTCCATTGTTTAGCAAGGTATTTGCACCGGACTTCATAGTTGGGGGCACACCGTCCACTTTGACATTTACCATCGACAACTCCGCCAGTACCGTGGCTGCAACGGGGCTGGACTTCACGGATGTGTTACCCGGCGGTGTGATTGTAGCGACCCCAGCCAATGCCTCGACGGGATGCATGGGCGGTACCATCACCGCGGTTTCGGGAACGGGCATGATTAGCTACACAGGTGGATCTGTGGCCGCGGGTGCCATTTGTACCTTGAGTGTGGATGTGACTTCAGCAACTGCCGGTATGTACGTCAACACGACGGGAAATCTGACCAGCTCACTTGGAAACAGCGGCACGGCCAGCGATACGCTCACTGTGGAGACGGATGCAGAGTTGGCCATTGGCATAACTGGCCCTGCCTTGATACATCCGGGCGAAGTGTTGAATTTGACCGTCACGGCGACCAACTCTGGACCACTCGACGTGATGGGAGGGACCGTCAATGTTACGCTTCCAGCCGGATTAAACGGCATCACTTGGACCTGCACATCATCGGCGGGATCCGCATGTACCGCTGCCGGCGGAGGAAGCATCACGGACACGGTCGACTTGCTGGTGGGCGGTACAGTGACCTACAACATTATGGCGACCGTAGACGCAATGTTCCTGGGTGATTTGGTGACTGTGGCCGATGTGTCTAGTACTTACCCCGACCCTATTCCAGGAAACAACAATGACAGTCTAACCACAACCTCTGTTTCGCCATCAGATGTTTCGGGGACCATGACCGTGGCTCCAATTGCGGATGTGCTGATTGTGATGGAGGGCGACGATTTGGTGTATCAAGTCGTGCTGACCAACGCGTCTGCGTACGCTCAATTCGACGATCCAACCAGTGATGAATTCACCGACATTCTGCCACCTGGTGTATCGCTTCAATCGGCAAACCTAGTCAGCGGGGGAGGGTTGCTGAATGTGGATCCCGGTATGAACACCGTACTTTGGAACGGGGCCATACCACCAGGGGGAAGCGTGATCATCGACATCTTTGCATCTGTCAACATGGGTACCGGCGGCACGGTTATCAATAACCAAGGCCAGATCTTTTATGATAGCGACGGTGATGGCATCAACGATGCCCTGCGACTGACGGATGACCCGTCGGCAGGTGGACTGAATGATCCCACGTCCATTCAAGTGGTCATTCCTGTACCCACGTTGTCCGAGATGATGCTGTTGTGCTTGATCGGGCTGCTTGGGTTGGCAGGCGCGTTGATGGTCAAGCGCCACAAAATTTGACAGCGACTACTTTCCTGATCCTTAGTTTGGTGCTGCCGCTTCATGGTGGAGCGCAGCACCGGACCGTGGTTGTCCTAGATGCGTCACAACGTATGTGGACGCCTATGGACGGCGTTGCCAAAGTCACACTGCTGAAACGCGTCCTCAAAAAGACGCTCAAAGACCTGGACGGACCAGTGGGTGTATTGGTTTTTGGGGGCCAAAGGCGTGGCGATTGCCAGGACGTCTATTGGCTCAATACGGGGGCAGGACAAGATCAGGAAGAGCTAATGATGGGTATCGACGGATTGAATCCAAAAGGGACCGCACCCATCTCATTGGCCATAACTCAGGCGTTGGAAACCTTGGCAGCAGATGGCCGGGTGCTGCTCATCAGCACTTCACTGGAGTCATGTGAAGGGGATGGATGCGCTGTGATAAACGCTGCCCGTTCAAACTTCCCTGACCGTGACATATCAGTGATTGGGCTGGATTTACAGGGCATGGACCCCGTGGACCTTGAGTGCCTAGCACAACGGGGCTCATATTGGGACGTTGGGGATGCCGCTCAGTTGGAGTCTGCACTCACGTCATGGTTCCAACCGGGTGATCGAGGTGTTTTGAACGTGACGGCTAAGATCGGTGGTGCGATTGCCGATGTGATCATTTCAATCACAGATCTGAGTGATGAAAAGGCGGTCACAGCCGTGCGAACCTACAACGACCCAGCCACGAACCCCAGAGTTACGTCGTTGCCGCCGGGATCCTATCGGCTGGATTTTCGTCCTTTATCGACCAGAGGCGTTCTGCCCGATCCTCAGATTGTCCAAATCGAGCCGGGCAAAGTGACACCGGTTGAATTGAATCTCAATGCCGGGAGCGTGGTGGTCAAAGTGACCCGAAATGGTCAGCTGTCTGATGCAGCGGTTCAGGTCTTTCGCGATGGGAAACGCCGCGCCATTGCCGTTGGAAGAACCTATACACTCGCAGAACACAACCCAAAAACTCTGCAAGTACTATCGGGCACTTATGACGTTGAAATAGCATCTGTCGAGCTCGGTGGCGATGTGCGTCATCGCTGGAACCAAGTGGTGGTAGGCGAAGAGCCATTAGTTCTGAGCCATGATTTCAAGAGTGGGCTCTTGCGACTGGGCGGCAAGCGTGATGGGAAATTGACGGATATGACGGTCACTATCGAGAAGGCGCCGAACGTCTTGATCGAAAGTCGGACGTATGTGTCGGAGGACACCAATCCCCGCCAATTCATATTGGAGCCGGGTGATTACGATATCAGGGTAGTAGAGGTTGAAAGTGGAACCAAGAAACAGCTACACGTGCAAGTCACAGCCGAAGGTATGATTGAAAAATGGCTTGATTTCCCATGAATACAAGCGATTTCGCCTGTGCTAAAATCCGTATCCCCGCTCATTGAGTGGGATTTTATTTGCGAGGAAGAAATCTATGATCCAAAAGACAAGCCTGTTGCTGGTTTTTTGGTCGACCCTGGCCATTGGCCAAATCACCAAGGAACAACTATACGAACTGGTTGACAAGCGAGTTGACACGGCAGTGATCGTCACCATGTTGGAACAAAACTGTGTCTCATTTGAAACTGATGGTGAAACGGTCGTTGAGCTGGCCAGCCGCGTACCGTCCGAGGTTCTGAAAGCTGTTGTGGACTGCCAAGCTGAAGGCACTCATGGGGCCAATGCACCCATGCCGAAAATGATGGTGAACCAGCCAGGAGCCATATCTCGAGTCTCGATGGACGCGTTCCGAGTTCATCAGTTCATTGAATTTCAAATAGAAAGCAACAAATCGTCGTTCAAGGCGCTGGAGATCGAGTTGCGGTTGAGTGACCCTGATCGTCCGGGCATGGAGCCGATTGTGTTTGGATATAAGGGGCAATCCAATGAGGAAGAGCCCATACGGTGCTACCGTTCAAGCGGTGCGGAGTTTGTAGAGCCGGGCACATACACGGCCTACCTTTACGTGGTGAGTGAACGCAACAAGGGCTTGCTGGCGCGAAAATCACTGCGAACAGACATCCACAAGATGATGGTGGAGTATCAAGGTTCGGGGCCGATCTCTGTGGCCTACAACTCCAAAGAAGACCGAACATTCAAAAGTAAAAAAGCCATTGAAGTAACGACTTCTGGGCCGATGGTGATTCACTCAGAAGAACAAGCCGGATTCGACGGCCTGAAGTCTTTTGAAGAAGTAACCCGACTTTTCCAAGAACAGTAGGGCGTTCCTTTCGAACGGATTCTGTTCGAATGCAAAATCCAATAATCCTGGGGTCGAGGATTTCGACTCAGTCCTATGACCCCGGGATGGATATAGGGTGCACGTGCCTCAGATCAAAGTTTTCACGGTTACTGCTTGATGATCATCTCGACACGGCGATTCTTGGCGCGGCCTTCTTTCGTCTCGTTGTCAGCCACGGGCTGCGTGAACCCGAATCCTTCGAAGCTCATGCGTGACGCATCGATACCTTGTGCGTTCAAAAAGGAAACCACGGATTCAGCACGCTTACGAGACAGTGACATGTTGTAGTCGGCACTACCGGTGGCGTCTGTGTGGCCTTCTGCTTGCAGGGTTAACTCGCGCATTACTAGCAGGATGCCGGCCAGTTTGGCGATGACCACTTGTGCTTCAGGCTTCAGTTGAGCCTGATTGGGATCGAACAAGATGTCCGGAAGGCTCACGATCAATCCGCGCGCCGATGCTCGTGTATCGGCTACCTGGGATAGGGCACCCTCAAGGCGTTGGCTTAGAGTTTCTTTTTCGTCTAGAAGTCGTGCGTGTTCCTGCTCGAGATGAGATTGCTCTTGTCGGAGCTGATCTCTTTGTTGGACCAAGATTTCGCGTTCAGACATCAAGGCGTCGCGTTCCGTCGAAAGGGTCTCTTTTTGACGATTCAAAACGTCTCGTTCTGTCAGAGCCTTGTCTCGCTCGCGCTCCATCATGGCGCGTTCGCTGCTGAGCATGGCTAGTTGCTGCTCTGCTTCCGCGATGCTTCTTTTGGCTTCCGCTAGGGATTCAGCTGATTCAGCTTGTGCCCTTAATGACGCTTCCAGGAGCATCGCCGATTGGTTCACTTTGGCCTGCATGGCCTCAAACTCGGCTTTTTGCTCGGCTATTCGTTGTGCTAATGCCTGAGCTTCTCGCACGCGTAAGGTCATGCGGATTGCTTCGTTGGAGTGACTTACAGATCTTCGGGCGTAATCAATAGTTTCCCTCCGCTTCTTGGCGCTGTCGAGATTACGGGCCTGAGTTAAAGCCACCCGTGCGTCTCGGTAAATGTGCGGCGCATTTTCTTTGGCTTCCAGGCGCTCCGCGAGCTCGAACGCCTTTTCAGCCTGTGTGAGTACTAGGTTGTGCGATTCACTTTCCTCGGCATTGACAATGGAGTGTGTTGCGACCATAGGTTGTGCCGCAAATGACGAGAAAACAAATGGATCGGAGGCAATTTTTTTCGGATTGGTTCGATCTGACACGTACATCACCAAGGGTGACGGCCCATCCACCAAGTAATAGGGTTCTGCAGTGATCATCAAAGCAAAGTGTTTGATGCCGGTGGCATAATCCGCCGAACGGTCGCCATCGGCCGTGATCACTTCACCCAAATTCTCTGCTGACCCGTCACGCGTGACTGCCCAAAGCACATAACAAGTAACGTCGCCGCCGAACAATACAGCGGGTTTCAGGTTACGGTACCCAAGTTCGATTTGCGCTTGTCCTGACTTGAAACGTACTTCGGCATCAATCGTAGCTCCCGGAGCCCCTTTCATTCCTGAAAAGGACAGATTCACCGACTTGTTTTCGGGAAATTGGACACTGTGTAGCGTGACATCCTGGACCAATAGGCAAAAGGCGATGAACATTGAACGGCTCCTTGGTACATGTGCGGAACGAAGAGCCATGTTATCAAGTGTTTGATGCCCGCTACAACGAATGAAGCTGTCCTCGAAATGAAAACTGCTGTAACGTTGACGATGCAATGCCACAAGGAGTCTACGATGAACGACGGACCAAACGCGCTCTTTATTCAAACTTGGAACGATATTCTCACGCCCAAATGGCTCGAGTTCCGTCATGTGTTTGCAGCCAACAGCATGGCCAATCAGAAAGCCGTCGAGCAGTACCTTACGGTCCGGCCTGGAGAACGTGTGTTGGATATTGGTTGCAGCTTTGGTGAGTCCTGTGTTTGGTTGGCTGACGCAGTTGGACCAGAAGGCACCGTGGTCGGACTTGACTGCAATCAGTCGTTTATTGACATCGCAAGGAAGGAGACAGAGGGCCGGCCAGAAATCAGCTATTTGTGTGGCGATGGACAGACTCTTGATTTGGGGGAGGAACGATTCGATCTGTGTTTTTCCAGATTTGGGGTGATGTTTTTCGCACAGCATATCTTGGCCTTCCGAAATTTCCATAAAGCCATGAAGCCGGGCGGGCGCGTCTTTTTCATTGTTTGGCGCGGGCAGTCTGAGAATGTGTGTTTCGACCAGTGCAAGAAGATCGCTCTGAATTATTTGCCGCAACCAGGAGACGATGCGCAAACCTGCGGTCCCGGTCCCTTTTTTCTATTTGACAAAGAACGCAACCGCCATTTCCTCGAGGCTGCCGGATTCACGGATGTCGTCCACCACCCCATCGATATTCTGGCGCCCATGGGAAGAAATATGGACGAAGCGGTACGTTTTCAGATGCAGATAGGTCCAATGGGCGAAATCATTCGCGAAGCAGGTGCGTTGGGGCTCCAGAAACTGCCTGAGATTGAGCGCGAAGTCAGGGCATTCTTGAGCGGATATGAGACCCCTGAGGGTATTTCACTGCCTACGGCCAGTTGGGCGATTCAAGCGACCAAACCCTGATGAACCATTCGTGACATTGAAGTCGACCATTCGCGACAGTATCTGATGCGTTGACTCGCTCTCAGCCCCATGATGTCTGCAAAAGCCTGGAGGTCATCATGAAACGAGTCTTGATATTGTTGTTACTGGCTTGCTGTCCACTCTTCGCTTGTGTCTACTCCGCCAAATTGAGAGCTTACCAACGCGCAGTCGACAAGTACATCGCCGATCCGACTCCCACGAATGCGGCGAAGGTTTGTAACATCTGGACGCAAATCGGTATCAAGTTCAAGGGGGATCCGAACAAACCTCAGCCTGCCTTGCCCGCGGGTGTAAACTGTGGTGCTGGTAATGGTGGGGGTAATGGCCGAGGTGGGTTCGCCGGGGGTGTACCGCTTCCGGGCGCGCCGTTTGGCGTCGGAGGTGTGATCGGTCACATCGGTGATGCACACATGCTTGATTTCTGGATTCGCAATCATTCTGATCTGGAGTGTCTTTTTAGCTGGACCATTATTCCTGATCCTTTGAATCCTCCTGGCTTCAGCTTCACGTCACTTTCGGGTTCAATTCTTGTTCCCGCAAGGGGTACGGTACCCGTGCCATTTGAAGTGATTATGGGTGCGGGACTTATGGATGGTGATGTAGGGATGTTTCGCGTTGAGATCATCGACAACTGCTCAGGTCTACCTTTGCCCGATGACACGGCTGAATTTCAAGTGAAAGCCAGTGCAGATTGTTCGGTGCTGCCCAATTCACCCTTCATTCTCGTAGGCCCAGGTACCGTCAATCAGGCGTCGTGGACACTCACCAATTACCGTGTGGACATGGGTGTTACCAAATCGTTCGGCTTTGCGGGTTTGGGTGATCCAGCTAGCCTGGTCGCTCTCAACAACGGCACTGCCTATTTCGTCCCCAACATTTTCCCAGCCGACAAAAGTGTCACTGGCGGCATGGTGACCGTTCCACCTGGGTCGTCTGTGGAAATCACCTGGGACGATCTATTACCCAGCGAATTCTGTGATCCTCAGATGATTGGATGTTGTGCATTGGTGATGGACGATGTTCCGGTTGTATTCAATCTCTTCAATGATATGGAGCTCACGCCCGAGCGAATTACGCCTGAATTGGTCGAACTCTCATTGGTAAGCGTGCAGCCACTTGGTCCTGAGGTGGTTGTGGAAATGCCTCCGTTCCAATTCCACCAACCCACGACTAGTGGGCCGCTGCCGTTGCCGATCCCTGAGATCATTGACGGATTAACGCAGCAGATGCTGCAGCAATCGTCACTTACCAATGGGTTTAATATTTCTGTGATGGTGATGGAAGATGCGTTGACCATTTTCCGGCCGCAGCCACCACCACCGCTGTTCATGAGTCTCGATCCGGCATTGCAATGGACACCTATTCTGGCGCCTTTTCAGGATGTGCTCCCTGAATGGGGTGTCACACGGTCGGTGCTCGATTTTGGGCGTATCGTGAATGGATGGCAGCTTCCCTGATCACTGTTTGGTGTGCGTTTGGATCCACGACTTAAAATCAGCCATTCGCGCACGACTGATGGACATAACGGCTCCGGATCGAGTGGTTACCGATCCGGTCCCGCCCCGGTTGCTCTCGAACGAAGCTATCTGGTTCAGGGGCAACAAAGTTCGGCGATTGATACGAAACCAGATGTTGCCTCCGTGTAATTCCAGATAATCTAGACTGAGTTCGCTTAAGTGACAACATGAATCGGATACTTGGATTGCGGCGTATCGGCCCTGTTTCGTGATCAATTGAATCTCTCGAACGTCCACCAGAAGATGCTGTTGTACTGTCTTGCAGACAATGTGCGTCAATTGGCGATCCATGAGGTGTCGATGGTGCAACGCCGATATCTGTTCCCATGTCTGTGATGCACGATCCAAAGATCGGCGTAACCTTTGCGGCTCCACTGGTTTTAGCAAATAGTCGATCGCTGCCAAGTCAAATGCATCGATGGCGTATTGATCATATGCGGTAATAAACACAATCATGGGTCGGTGGGTGAGGTAAGGGATCAAAGAGAGTCCGTCCATAACGGGCATCTGGATATCGAGCAGCAAGAGATCGGGACGTAGTTTGTTGTTCAGGGAGACAGCTTGAAGTCCGTCTCGTGCTTCTCCGATTACCTCGATTGCGTCCATGGATTCCAGTAGATCCCGTAGGTATTGGCGGGCAGATGGCTCGTCATCAACGATTAAAACGCGCATCATGGCTGTCCTATTCGCAATATGAAAAGGTGCCTGTTTTGCGCAAAAGAGTAAGTGAGCGGTTGCTGATCCATCATGGCCAGTCGTTTCTGTATGTTGTCCAGGGCGTGGCCCTCCTTGATCCATTGATGGTCGAGGCTGCGATCACCATCGTTGGAAACACGAATTTCAACGAATTCCTCCACGGTGTCTATTTCCAGACTAACTTCAACAGAATCAGTAGTTTGCTTCAATCCGTGAAGGGTGGCGTTCTCCAGTAAGGGTTGCAGCATGAGTGCGGGGATACGGAGTGCCCGTGCCTCGTCGCGAACATGAATGTGGTAGCTCAATCGATCATTGAATCTCATTTTTTGGATCGAAAGAAAACTTTCGGCCAACTCTGTCTCTTGAGACACAGTGGCCCAAATGTCTGGATTCGCTTGCATATGACGTCTAAAGAAGACAGCCAACTGACGTAAGAGATGTTCGGTTTGGTCAGGAGCTCGTTTGAGCTGCGCGATGGCGGTGTTAAACGCGTTTTGAAGAAAATGTGGGTTCATCTGGCTGTGTAACATGCGAATTTCGGCTTCGCGGTGTAGCCGTTCGGCCTGTTCCATTGCGAATCGGTCCGCCAATTCACGTGCTTGTAAGGCTAAGAACTGGTTTTTTGTGCGCAGTTGCCTCATCTCGCGAGCGGCTAATACACATAAGACCAACAGACACAGGCCAATAAACCAAGGAGTCTTCCAGATCGGAGGCTTGATGGTCCAGCCAAATTTCAATTCGGGACTATGACTGCCATCAGGAAAGGTAGCGCGTGCTTTGAGTTGATGGGCGCCCACAACGTCGCGAGAGACTTGAAGAGGGTTTGTCTGCTGCCGCCAGGTTTGGTCGTTTTGTTGTATTTCCAGGGCATAGTGATGGGTGTACTTGAGCGACGAAGCCTTAAAGACTATTTTGAAGGGGTCGCTCGCTTGCGTAAAGCTTGTGTTGTTTGTAAGGGGCTGCCCACCCAACTCGGCGGTCAACTCACTTTGCCCTCTCAGGGTGTTACTGGCAGACAGAGGCTTTGTGTCCCAGGCGATAGACCCATCGTAGTGTCCTAGAATGAGCCTTTCGTCGCTTAGGTACTGGAGGGCATTGAGATTACTTTCAAGGGATCCCTCATGTGGCCAGACTCGAGAAAGCCGGTGGCCCGTAAAGCGCTCTAATCCTCGATTTGTGCCGGCCCAGAGATTGCCGTACTCGTCTTCGGCAAGTGCGTGAACCCGGGTCTCGGGAGAGTATCGGGTCCCTTCGGGCAGGGTTACCAGTCCATGGGCGGTGCCCGTCACCAGACCGTAACGTTTGGTCATCATGAGGCAGAACGCTTCCTCGTCGAGGAGGCTGCGGGCTGTTTGTCGAGTCGGGGCGTCGGAAAAAAGAACGCCACGTTCGGTGGCCGCGTAAATTCCATCTGGTTCCCATATGGACCCATGGACTCGAATGTTGCGAGACCATGGCATTCGCTCAAAACCGTCCATGCCGCCCTTAAACAAACCCGATAGGGTGGCGGCGAGGATCTGCTTCTCGCTGGCCCTTGCAAGGTGTAAAACATGGGTGTCTGAAAGCCCGTCGTCAGCATCAAACACAACGATTTCCCCAGCCAATGTCCGCTTTATCACGCCCTCTCGCGTAGCGGCCCAAATGCTTCCATCTCGGCTTTCCAGCATGGTGCGGACGAAGGGCGCTTCTAGCAAGAACGAATCATCAGTCCAGATACCCTGGGGTGTGCCCCGTAACAAACCCAGTGAGGAGTGCTCCAGTATGCCAGACGTATTGATGGCCAAGTCCAGAGAAGCATTTACGAGGGGTTCCACCATGTGAATGAGGCCGGTACATGTTCCAAACCACATGCTCCCCTCATCATCTTCTTCAATGGCATAGATGGTGGTGTACCCCAGAGGATCACTGGGGTTGACGGTGGCAAAACGGGCGCCACTTTTTGAAAGGGCGGAACCTGCATCGGTGCCGGCCCACACCCATCCACGTGAATCGATGGTTACACACCATACCGCATGATGAGGCAATCCCTCGCCAACAGCAAAGTGTGTCAGGTGGTCTCGTTCCAGTTTCACGAGCCCCAGGTCCGTCGCGAACCAGGTGACGCCCAAGCTTGTTGCGATGTCATACACGGCCGGAGCGGCGAGCCATGAGGTCAATTGAATGTTTTCGAAGCCTCCGTTTTCAAATCGAAATAGACCTTGATCGGTACCTACCCACATGCCTTGTTGAAAGGCCACAAGTCTTAACACTCTAGGTGATTCTAGCCCTAAATCCACCGCCGTCAGACTGTCGTCGTGAAAAAGGAACAAACCGGTTCCAGTACCAATCCATAGTCCTTCATCGGTCTCAAGCACATCGTAAACATTGTCCAGTTCAGTGACTCTTTGGGCGTGGGATAGATCGAACAAACCACTAAATGAAGCTACCCAATTGACGCTGTTGCCATCAACGATTCTCCTAACTCGACTAATGGGTAGCTGGCTCGCATGACTGAATTCGTGCCCATCAAATGAAAGTAGGCCCTCATAAGTGCCCACCCACAAACGACCAGCCTGGTGGGCGTGCACGCTGAGAACCGTTGGGCTATCAAGCCCATTGGCAGCGTCATAGGTTTCGCTGGGGAACTGGAACGCGAGCAGACAGGCAAGGAGCGTCATGGGTCGGTCGTAAATCCCATGCCAAGCCACATGGGCCAGCCTTCAAATTTTGCCAATTTGGCACTCAACGTCTGATGTTTTTCGTTCACGATGCATTCCTGGACGAACTCTAATTTGAATCCCGCCTTCAAGGCAGCATTGATGAAATCACTCATTTGATGGTTGAAGCTTTCGAAGCGGATTTCTAATCCTGATTGATCGACAAAATGGGCCTGCTTCTGTAGTAGGAACATGGCTGGATGCATGGCCGAGCAGATGAATCTCGTTGTGGGTCGGGCTGATTGCTTGGCACATGCAAAGAAGGTCAGCAGAGATGAGATATGTTCCAGGACTAACGCGCTTACGATGAGATCGAACGTATGATCGAGCTGCCATGGTTGGTTGAGATCGCATTGTTGGAATTCAAATGGATGTCCAGCAAGTGACTTCTTGGCAACTTCGAGCATGCCACTAGAAACATCTAGTGCGACCACCTGATCCGCGTTGGAAAAATGTCGGGTGACTCTACCGGTGCCGCATCCCAGTTCAAGCACCTTTAGACCCCTAACATCAGGTAATAACGGTATCAGCAATTGATCATCAAGAGATACCAGTGGATTATCTTCCTGATCGTAGGCATTTGACCAACGGTCGTAGCCTTCTTGCGTCGATACGTGAATCACTTGTTTCTTGACCATGACAACCATCCCGAGAAAACTGTTGCCAAAAATGTAGCAGCAAATGGATGCGGGGAGAAATGAGCTGTGCTTTGATTGGCGTAGAATGGCGCTATGAGACCCACATCCAGGCAATCTTTGGAGCTACCCAGAGTTCAAGTGCATAGCTCGAACGGCCAGTTGCTGGTTGACATCAACGCGGTTCATTTGGAACCTGGCGAAGTGTTGGCGGTCACCGGTCCATCAGGATGCGGCAAAAGTTTGTGGCTTCACGCCCTTTTTGGACTCAATTATGGTCAAGATCGCCGCCAAGCGGTGCTTAGCCCGCAAACGGGTTCCTTTTTGGTCGTCCAGGACCCTGGCTCGGGTCTCACGCCCGGACTTGCGATCCAGGACCATTTCAGAGATTTCAGCCACTCAGTTCAGCACCGGATTCGTCAGGTCATGGATGAACTTGGCCTGTCTCGTGCGCTACTGAGTAGGACGCCAGATGCTTGTTCTGGCGGTGAACGCCAAAAATTGATGGTAGCCATGGTGGTGGCACAGCAATTCAACATGATAGCCTGCGATGAACCTACGGCATCACTGGACACTGACAGCGAGGGTCAACTGATGGACCTTCTGCGAACACGTTGCCGTCAAATTCAAGCTCGCCTGCTTTTTATTACCCATGAAACTGAAATAATTGACGCTTACGCGGACCGAGTGCTGGTGATCAACGGTGGTAGACGTGCCTGGTTGGGTGGGATTGAGGCTTGGCGTGCACAACAGACCTTCAGCATGGAATCCATCGCGTGGGATTCGGAGTTGGGCACCGAACTCTTGACGTTCAGAGGTGTCATTCCTACTCAGGTACCCGTAGCGTTCTCTTTGGCAGCCGGTGAATGGATTTGGCTTATAGGAAAGTCTGGAAGTGGAAAAACAACTCTTTTGCACCAGATCGTGGGTCTTCTCCCTGGAACCGTCTATTTGGAAGGCAGATGCCTGGCAACAGACTATCGGAAACGTAGCTCTAAGGAGCGAAAGTCGATTCAAATGGTTTGGCAGCAAGTGGAACGTACATTCAATCCAAGTCGAACCTTGGGTGTGCAACTCGGGGACGTAGCCGATGAAATGATAGCCGGCTTGGGCTTGGTAAATTTGGATCAGAATAGGGTTCCGGCTCACTTCTCGACGGGTGAGCTTCAGCGGTTTGCTTTGCTCAGGGCGCTGTCACAATCGCCTAGGATTTTGCTACTGGATGAATGTGTGGTGTCCCTGGACATGGATCTGCGTGAGCAGGTGCTGCGTTATTTGAAACAGGTGACTAGCGAAAGAGGAATTGCGGTGGTCGCCACGAGCCATGAACCTATTTTCGCGGGTCGAATGGTGAACCTGGACCTATTACAAAAGGACCGTGTCGAGTTCGGAAGTAGACCTTAGTTCCAAATGGGCTCTCATAGCCACGAGCCATGTAGACAGCAAACCAACAATGAACCCGGCCATGCGCAGGGAGTTATTCTGAAAACACGTGTTCAGCAGTCGGCCCAACCCCTCTTGGGCAACGCCCACATATCCCAGTGCCGCATCGAGGACGAGGCAACTGGAAAATAGTATGAGGAAATTCGCGGTTATTGGCACACGCATGTTGGGCATCCATTCGCAGATCCAGATCCGCCACGTTGCCTCGCCGCGCAAGTGCGCAAAGATACTGAAAGGCGCATGGCTCAATTCAGTGATGCGCGACTCAATTAATCGTGCTGCTTCGCCCCACATGAGCAACCCCATCACGATACTGCGCAGATAAAGGTCACCGGGCGTGACGGCGGCCCCGAATAGGATGAGAATGTAAATGGGGAAAGCGAGCGCAAGACGGTGGATTGTACGCATAACCGAACCCGAAATACCTGATGTGATAGAAACTATGATGCCAAAAACGATGCTGACTGCGCTGGCCAATAATGCGCTGAGTAAAGCGACCTGGATTGAAACGCGGTGTGCCATCAAAAGCAATATCCATTGATCGCGGCCCAGTCGGTCCTGGCCTAGCAGGTGTTTTGAGGGCTGGGACCATACCTGAAAGTCGTCAGGCGCAAACAGATTTGGAAACAAAGCCAGCACCAGGAGGGTGATGACCACCGTAAACGCGGGATTGGCATGGAAACGCTTGTGCATTGTGACCAACACGATCGGTATTGAAATGAGGTACCAGGCATGGACAAAAACGGCGAGCCAAATGAAAAGACAGCATAGAGCTGAAGCTGACAAGGTGCTCAATCGGGCGATGGTCATGATTGTCTCCGTTGAAATACGTTACCCAATTCGTATCCAAGAAGACCCAATGCACTGACATAGAGCGAAGCAGCCGAAAGTAGAGGAAGATCTCTTCCAAGCGCCGCGTCAACCAGGAGCAAACCCAATCCCGAAAATCCGAAAATACATTCAATGACCAATGATCCACCGGCAATTGCCGGTAAGTGAAGTGCCAGCAATTGAACCGCGGTTGGCCAAAGCTGTCGGAACTTGTGCCGCCACAAGATTTGTTGTTGGGATGCGCCTCGTCCCCATGCTGCGATGACAAAGGGCATATGGTCCATCTCGTCTAGTCGTGCTTGCAAGCATAAGGCAAGATATCCAGATACAGGCAGCGCCAGAGTTAAAGCGGGAATAACAGCCTCAATGGACCAACGGAACATGCCCCCTGTGTAGGATGCAAAGGGGTACCAATCAAAAACCGTCAGTAGTAGCCATCGCGTGGTTACAGCCCACACCAGAGATGGAACCACAAGCAAAATAACGGGAACCCATTTGGCTCGATATGACTTGGATCGGGCCATGACACTCAGCCAAGCCAAACATCCAAGTACGGCAATCGTTACTGAAATAGTTCCCAGAATCAACGAGCGGAGCATGGTCGGGGCCAACACCTGAGCCACGGGCTGTTTGTAGACGAACGACATGCCTAGTTGACCCGTCACGCAACCCTTCAGGAAAAGCAGGTACTGAACGCCAATGGATTGGTCATATCCAAACTGCGTTTCAATTCGCATCTTAGTGGCCTGGGAAAGCCGCGGGTCCACGAAAACGTCCATAGGGTTTTGGTCGATCACGGCAAAGAAAACAAACAACAGCGTGGCAATTAACCACAAACCCGCGACCACTCTCAGCCATGGCGCTAACCAGTTACGGAATGAACTCAATGTTTTCAATGCCGGAAAGCGGATCAAGGTAGTTTGGCTTAAGAGCTTCAAGTAGCGGAGAGGTGGCAGCCGCCTGTAATGTTTCGTAGAGCAAAGTCACAGGCGCCTCCTCATAGAAAAGACTCTCAATGTGTTCCAGGCACGTGTCTAATTCAGCTTCATCGGTTGCCCATTCTAGGCGATCAAGCCACGGGTCGGCTGATGACCATGAGCTGTAATTAAAGCCATCATCGCCAAGAGCATGCCGGCTGTGGAAGAGTTCAGCGAGATCAGGGCGGTTTTCCCGTCTGAACATCACAAACGCAGCATCAAATTGTTTCGCAGCGCATCGGCTCCAATAAAGGCTGGGCTCCACGAGTTCGATATCCATGCGTACACCGTACTGGCGAAGGTCACGTTGGATGAGCGACAGATAGTCTTCTCTAATTTGACTTCCCGTGTTGCAAAGTACAGAAAAAACAAGGGGACCCGAAAGATTCTCGCGAATACCGGTTTCGGGATTGACCAGGTAACCCTTGGTTTCCAGCATGCGTATGCCTTTGTTGGGATCGTGATTCCTCGGGAGAATGGCTGTTTTGTGGAATGACATACCCACTGACCATGGGGTTGCTGGCAACTGGGCTAGGTTGCCCCATAGTTGCTGGATATACGCATCTCGAGCAAGTAGGAATTCAATCGCAACTCTAATCTGTGGGTCAGAAAACAAGCGATGAGGGTGTGATTTGAGGTGTTCATTAAGTGACGATTGATCTTTGATGTCCAAGTCACTTGAATCAATAGGGTTCCACACCAGATAGGCAAATTGATGGTTGGGAAATGGTTTTGGAACGAGTGGTGGAGGGAGGGTTTGCATGCGATGAGGAGGCAATGACCATGAGTAGTCAATCAATCCAGATTCCAACCACATGTATTGAGTCTCCCTATCACGGGCAAAGGTGAAAACCAGGTCGGGACCTGAAAACCCATAGGGAGTAACCCGCAAGAATTGATTGGGTTCGTAGCCTTTCAATTGATAAGGCCCACCACCGACTAGATGCTGTGCCCAGTTCACTTCCAACCAATTACCGAAGGGGTGCACCGAAAAAACGTGCTCTGGAATCATGAACCCTTCATTGAGATCCAGCAGATTGGTCCTTTTAGCTCGGTGAAACCGTACGGTTAGGTGCTGTGGGTCGATGATTTGCCAATCCGCAATGTTGGCTTTTGTGTCAGCGCTGATCCACGGTACTTCGGGCGACATTTGGACTTTAAGGCTGTAGGAAACGTCTTTTGATGTAATGGGGTTCCCGTCATGCCACTGGCGAGTCGGATCGAGATCAAGGGTAAGGATTTTCTGTGTGTCGTCCCAATGGTAGACGGTCACCAAGAAGGGCCTGAGTTCGGGTGCGTTACCTTGACCCGGTTGTTCCTCGAATAGCCTCGGAAATAAGAGGCCGGCCACGATTTCGCCTTCAACCGATGTGGAGGTGTAGGGATTGAGAGAATCCACGTCACGCATCAACCCTATTCGGACAGTTCGATCAGGATCGGTGCGTGTGCACGATGGCAATAACGTCAAAAGCATGAACAGCGCAAAACGCACGATCGATTATCCTATGCGATGATCTGACCGATAATAACATGCAGAAGCAGTGTGAGGGCGAGAGGAGAACAGCGTACGGCATGCGGCGTACCAAACACAGTCAACCCGAGTCTAATGCGGATACCGGCGTTGTAGACCAATTCTTGGTCGAACGATGCCTGGCTGGAGATGACCGAGCTTGGGCAACATTGATTGAGCGTTACAAGCGGTTGGTCTATCACTTTCCCGTTCAAGCCAAACTGGAGCCGGATGACTGTGACGAAGTTTTTCAAGAGACCTTTCTGGCCCTTTATAAGCAGTTGGCTAATCTAACCCGGCTGGACGATCTGTCTTTTTGGCTAAGTCGCGTGGCGCAGCGTATTACATGGCGTACCGTAAAGGCGAAGTCCACACTCATGGAAGGCCATCTAGAAGCTTTTGAGTCGCAATCAGAGTCTGACATCCAGGAAAAGGAATTAATCCGTCAGGTCCAGGAATTCAAGATACGCAATGCGATTTTGCAAATGAACCACACTTGTCGGGTTTTGTTGGTTCGGCTGTTCTATGAATCAGACGACACCGACTATCAAGGATTGGCCGATCAGTTGGGAATCGCGATGGGTTCGGTGGGACCGACTCGTTCACGATGTTTGGTAAAACTTAAAAAAATCCTTGCAAGGATGGGCATCGACGAGAAGAATGTATCAAGCTGGCTCAAATGAACCACTTAATGATGGGGCATGTTATTTTGATTCATCTAGGGGTTGTTAATTGACTCGTCACTTGGATTTCTGGGGAAAAGTGCGTCGGCTGCTCGGCAGAAAAACGCTGGACGTTCCGGACAACTTAGTTGAGTGGGCACAGCAATTGATGGAGGGACACACAGCCAGCCCGAAAATCGTGTTTGAGCATACGAATTTGATGCGTACATCCATGACCATCGAGCGAATGCATGTGGCATTGTCTGATGAAATCGACATCATGATTGAGATTGCTGAAGGAAGGGATGGCTGCCATCTGCTCGCCGTGTCCGATACGTTGCTATTTGCTGACGTACTCGTGTTCTGTGGCGAAATCGCATTTCAGACCTATATGGTTGATGGATGTTTTGAATTCAAGGGTCTGAGTGCCGGCAAATATCGAATAGCCATTAATGAAGGAAAAACGGTTCATTGGATCGATCATCTCGCGGTGGGGTCCCCTTAACATCTGACCTGCTCAATGATTTCTCTGCGTTTGAGCGAGAGTTTTTGAAGCTTCTGCAGCAGGACATCGAAAGCGCATCAGCGTATGAACCGAAACTACGCAGGTTGGTTCGAGGATCCGATCTCCTATTGGCGGCACGAAGCAGCCGCCTGATGGGTCGGTATTACGGTGCGTTGGGAGAAAACAACCGGGCCCTCCGCTGGATGCAAGTTGCATTGAGGAGATTCAAAGCGGTCCCACACCGACCGGGCGAGATCCAATGCCACTTGGCGCTGATGGACATGCACATGAGGCGAGGTTCATTTGAACGTGCTTCGGATCACGGAAAAGCCATAAGCACCGATTCGAGTGCCAATCATGTCGATCTCGCGAAGACATGGATCAATTTTGGCGTCATGGCTCATAGACGTCGGCAATACGATCGATCGGCAAAATTGCTCGAAGCAGCAGTGAACATTGTTTCTAAGACAAACCACAAGAACCTGTGGGCAATTGCGCTGCACAATCTCGGTTGTGTGGAACTATCTCGTAACCGATTTGGCGAAGCTCAAGTGCATCTCAATCATGCACGGAAACAGTTCGAGCTTTTGGGGTCGTCGTTGCACTCGGCTTACGTTCACCAGACTCTGGCGGAAGTGCACAGTATTTTGGGACACATTCAAGTGGCTATGAATGAACTGAATGCTGCCCGCAGCCTCTATTTGACCGTTGGGGACCGTTTGGGTGTGGCGTATTGCGATTTGGAATTATTTTCGATTGATATCTCCGTTGGCAATTTTGGCGACGCCGTGAATCGAAGTGATGCGCTGGTCCAAGAGTTCCAACAACGGTCACTATCTTTTGAGAAAGCGACGGTACTCTACCTCACCGCAAAAGCTTGGATGTGTCTCGGGGAACCCGACCTGGCTGACGACGTTTTGTTGCAGGCTCGCAAAGTGTTCAAACGCGAGAAAAACCAGCACTACCTGGCTTTGTGTGATGTGTTACTTGCCGAGTTAGTGGCGGCAGATGGCCACTTTGAGCGGGCATCGAAGCTCATCGAAAAAGCACGTAAATATTTTCGCGACAAGAGGCTCTTCGAACAAGAAATGAACTGCCTGATTGCCAAGCACCGTGCGTGTTTGGATCAGTTTGGTCGAGACGATATGGCGCGCATACGCGTGTTGTTGAAGCGACCTATCAGCACCATGGCGGCCGTTGAAGCACGATTCTTGGTTGCGAGTGAATGTGCGCGGGGAGGCAGAAAAGCCGTTGCCATACGGGAGCTCGCGCACGTCATTGCGTTGCTGGAGGAAACCCGGTCCACAATTGACTCCAGTGACCGCAGGCGGAGCTTATTCGGTCATCAAAAAAGCGCTTATGAACGCTTGGTCGCCTGGTTGTTCGAGTGGAACGAGCGGCAATCGAACGACGTCATCGCCCAGTTACTGGAAATGACCCGATGCCGCGAGCTCATGAACGCGATGAAGGGACCGTTTGAAGACACGGGCCCACCCAATCGTTTGGCCCACGAACTCCAGAGTTTGTTGGATCATGCGGGACACTTGGATCGCAAGCTCTCACGGCTCACACAAGATCCATGCGCATCCGCCGCCGAAGTGACGGAGGTCGTTCGCAGTCGAAAAGCATGTCGGGCATCCATCCAAAAAACAAAAAAATCGTTGCAGGACCACCGCCGCCTTTCTCTGTATATGCCTTCTGATGTGTCCCTATCGGATATCCAAGCACTATTGCCTGAAGGTACCCTCGTTCTGGTCTTTTTTGTGACTGACGAGCAGATTTACCGACTTGCGATCGATGACCAAAAGGTCATCAAGTCCGCCATTCCTTTGGACAGCTCGTTACTTCGAGATATTGGTTATGTCACGCAAGCAAGTCGCTCGACTTTGGGCGAGACCCGACTGAGACAGGCCTTGGTGAGACTAGGCGGCACGCTCTTGCCTCAAATGGAGGGCAAACAACTTTTGATTGTGCCCCACAAGCAGCTGCAACGTTTTCCTTTTGGGGCCCTGATCACGAACCAAACGTTTCTAATCGAAGAGATGAGTGTATCGATTTGCCCGAATTTGGGCATCCTGGCGCACGGCCTGCGACATCCACAAAAACACTTTCGTCGTGCCCTGATAGCTTGCTCTCAACGAGATGGGGATCCGAAAGCAAAGGAAGCAAGCACCATCGCTTCGATCTATCCGGTACAACAAAGTGAGCGCTTTGACACAAAACTCTTGGCTTCGTTGGATAGCGAGAGCCTGTTTCACTTTGCCGGGCACAGTTACTTTGATGCCGCTCAGCCGGAACGTTCATACCTTGAGTTGGGAGGTGACCGTTTCTTTCTATATCAATTGGAAGGTGTGGATATTGGCGGTGCATTCGTGAATCTGGCATCCTGTCAATCAGGTGTGATGGCTCACGATTTATCCAATGAGCTGGTCGGGTTTGTGACGCACTTTTTTTCGGCAGGTGCCTGTGGTGCCTTGGGTTGTAGTTGGGAAGTGGACGATGTCGAAACAGCCGAGTGGATGGTCCACTTTTATGAATCAATGCGCGAAATGAGCGTGCGTGAGGCGCATCAAAGTGCCTGCCGGGCGTTAATTGGTGCGGATCGTTCCATTCGATCTTGGGCGGGGATCCAGTTATATGGGGTCTTTCGTTCGGATTAACGCTCGATTTATTGAACCAGAGCAGTTATTCTTGACTCATGGACTCCGGCCAGTACTCCGATAAGGCATGTGTCGTGTGTTGTCGGGAGGTAGAGGATTGCAATGACTCGATTTTTTGTTTGCTCGGCTTGGATTTGCATGGGTGCCTTGGCATCTGAGCATTCAGTCATCATCAAGCTAGCAGATGGCGTATCGGCAACCGATGCGTTGTCGGGTTTTGTGATCGTCCATACAGAGCCGGTGGGCATGGCCAACGTATTCAAGGTTACGATCGATACGCATTTGAGTGGCCAGGCCTTGCATCAACAGATCAAACGAAACCGCAACGTCTTGAAGTCGGAAGACAACCAGGCAAGTGAACTGGTTGGACCCGAAGATCTGGTTGATTTGGACCAGCGTACCATAGGCATTCTGGATGACTTCGAAATCAACCAAAGAACAATCGGGGTCCTCGATGATATCGACATGGATTACCTGGCCCTCTTCAGTCAACCTTTTACGGAGCACGTGAGAGCCATCGACGCCTGGCCCTACACCAAAGGGCAGGGCATTGTCGTCGCTGTTGTGGATACTGGCGTCGACCTAAATCACTCCTTCTTGGCAGGCAACTTGGTAGCGGGCTGGGACTTCGTGGCGAATGACGACCAACCTCAGGACGAACGAAGCGGACTGGATAGTAACCAAAACGGCTTTGTAGACGAGGGGTGGGGGCACGGAACCCACGTGGCAGGCATCATCAAAATGATGGCACCCAACGTGAGTGTGATGCCTTTGCGAGCCGTCGATTCGGATGGAAATGCCGAACTGGCCCATATTCTGAGCGCCATTAATTATGCTGTGGAGCACGGTGCTCGGATCATCAATCTGAGCATGAGCATTTCTGACCCCTCGGAACTACTGATTGGGGCGATTGACCAGGCTCGAAAGGCGAACGTGCTCGTCGTGGCTTCGGCTGGAAATAGGAACGACGCTTTTCTAAAGTATCCAGCTTCCGAGATGGAACCTATTGCAGTCGCATCCGTGGACCACTACGGTCAGAAATCTTCCTTTTCCAATTACGGCCGCGAGGTTGATATCTGTGCGCCCGGAGAATTGGTGATCAGCTGTCTTCCCGGAGACAGGTACGTGCGCCGGTCTGGAACTTCCATGGCCGCGCCTATGGTAGCTGGCGAAGCGGCACTCATCCTGGAATTGGTGCCTTCGGCCCCTCTAAATTACCTAAAAGGCCGTATTCTCAACAATTGCACCGAAGTGAATAGTTTGAATACGGCCTATAGAAATCAATTGGGTCGGGGTGTGATGGACGTTTGGAACGCCATCACGCTCCAACCCCATTAGGGGCCATGAAAGCCCCCGGGTGGAGAATAACTTAGAATTGGACGACTGCTTGGTTTGAGCATTCGCCGGAGTCGCATACGACGTAGGTGTAGCTGACGCCACCACCTTTTTTGTCAATGTTGTCGGTGAATGAACCTGAGTTACCAGTTGTGGTCAGCAAATTCCCATCGCGGTAGATTTCCACGGTGGAACCGGAAGCGCCGCTCCAGGTGAGGTCTGCCTTCTGGTAGCCGCGAACTTTGTAGCCCACGGCCGACAACGAGATTGCGCCACCTGAACCATCGGTGACCGTGACTTGTTGGGATGTGCTGGCGTTGGCGCCACCATTGTCGGTTACGGTGAGCGATACCATGTAGGTACCTGCGCTGGCATAGCTGTGCGAGGGGTTCTGGGCCGATGATGTACTGCCGTCCCCAAATGTCCATGACCAACTGACGACATTGCCGTCAGGATCAGAACTTCCATCCGTGAAGTCAACGGTGAGACCCGTGGTGGAGAAACTGAAGGCTGCGTTGGGCGATTGATTGCTTCCACTTCCACCGTACAAAGATGGCCTGTAATTAACCAAACCGCAAACCATGCGATTGGCTTGCTCGGCAGTAAAGTGGTCCATGCAGGTGTCGTTGGTGTAATCCATATAGTTGTGAATGGGGTCGGCAGAACTGCAGGACGTGGTTTGTACACAGTCATAGCGAGCGGTGACTTCGTCATTGGTGTCGGCAATCAAATCGCCACTTGTATAGGGGTTGGAGCCGTCGCAGCCACCTTGGAAGGTGTGGTAAAGGCCAAAATAGTGACCAATCTCGTGAGTTGCCGTGCGTCCTTGATCGTAGATGCCACCATAAGGCGCATTGCGTCCTACGGCCGTCCAGTTGAGAACAACTCCATCTAAGGTCTGGCCAGCCATATCTTGTGGGAAATAGGCATATCCAAGGTAACCACTGGCCTCGTTGGTGTAGATGTTTAAGTAGAGATCCTGATCCCAGCCCAATTGCGACTTGTATTGTGATTCGCGACGATCGTTAAACCATTGTCGGTTGGCGGTTCGCGTGACACCGGCTAATTCGAAGCGAATGCCGGTATCGAAACCCGGTGCTCCTGGGGAGCCATTGAAGGCACCGAAGTCTTCATTGAGAATGTCGATTTGGCTTTGAAGGAGGCTGTTGGAGATGTCGCCGGTTCCGTTGGTATCGGTGATCACATGAAAAACAACCTGCACGGTGTAAGTTTGCGCGGGATAATACTCGTTCTGAATAACGGTCTGGTTCTTCGTGCAGTCACTGGCCGCCTTTTCCTGCAAACCCATGGGCATCAATTCGCTTTTGCAACGTCGACTCTCAAAACGGAACTTATCGGAAAGCTGAAACTCCGCCATGCTTTCGAAACGTTCGCCATCTACAATCACAGCGCCATCTGCTTGAACAGAAAAGGCGTGATCAAATTCATCCAAGGCGTCCATATCGACCGCCTGGTTGTTGCCGTTCCCGGCAAAAAGACTCAAGGTGAAGCATGCGGCAGCTAGCCACAGTCCCCGTTTGAACAAGCTCATGATTACAACTCCTGAAATTGAATTGCTCCCCGTGTGACAATTCAGGAACAGACCTCTGGCCCGCGACCCCGGATTTAGTTGTCTATTTGGAACATCAAACTTAAAGTGTGTGCGAACGATTGGTTTGATACATGAATTTTGAAAATAGTTTGTAAAGGCCGTTGCACATGAAGTGTTACATAACTCATGGCCCCGGCATCCTTACCTGACCCTTAGGGGATTGCGAACGACTCAGACGCAGGAACTGTTGAAAGGGGTTGGTGCGTCTCTACGGCAAGAGGCGTCTCAATGCGGTAGATCAGGCCGTCGCCGAGACCGATCCACAAGGTACAGGGCGATGATTGATCTCCGGGATAGGTACCTTGGATGACAGCCATGGACTGTCCTTCCGCCGTGATCACTTCCGTAAGCTTGGACTCATTTACATCTAAGATACTGATGGGGCTCGTTTTGAGAAGGATGGTTGGCAAGTGAAAGCTACTGCCAAACGAGTCGCCCGAGGTTTGTTTGATCAAATCCGCAAAGGGAGTATCGTGGATCTGGTTGTCACGTCGGGAGTCAAACCAAAACGTAGCGCCATCGTTCAAAATCAAAGCACCACGCCTGGGTGGCATGGTCGTGACCACCCATTCCACGCGTAATTTGCCAGGTGCATGGTACTTCACCACAAATTGGGCTTTCAGATCGCCGCCCTTGAGTGTGACTACCCCTTTGACGTTGTACACAGAGAGCTTCGAGTAGGCCGTACGGGCTTGTGCCAACACACCTGACGCCGTAAGTGCCGGTTCCTGGACAAGGGGAAGTAACGTGAAAGCGAAGACGATCACGTTACTTCCTGTCACGAATGACGAACGACTGTGGCTCAGTTGTCAAGTGACGTGTTTTTCCAGATCAGTTGTTGGAACGCGCGTATGGTTTGTTGGTCCACACGATCGTTAAAGCCTTTGAAGGTACCGTCGATGGATCCGCCAAACACCTGGCCGTTCTTGATATAGACCGAGGCGCGACTCTTGGTGAATTCTGTTTGAGTGACGCGGTTGGTTGCAGTTGGATCCAGATCAACCGAGAACAGAAATGCCGACGGCGTTGGATCATTGACGTCCGGCAAATCAAAGGTTGGGTTCGCCGAATTGAGAGACCCTCGCACGGCCACGAAGAAGATGCGACCGCCCGCGAACGTGATGGGTGCGTAGAGCTTCAGTTCACCCAGGTTGATGGGTGGAATCAACAACTGCTCGTCTTTCAGGTCATACACGACGACGATGTTGTTGAGGGCGCCCGACCAGTCCGTGCCTCCTGTGCCAAAGGCAACGACCTTGTGGCCGGCATATTCGCCCACCGAAGGTGTGGCTGCAATCGGTCGATCGTTGGTCGATGGTACAGCGCCGACACTGGCGTCGAATAATGGTATTGCGGGGTTGGCCGATGCCGAAGGTGGGATGGCATTGCCCGTGGCAATATCGATGCGCCAGAGCCTTCCATTCAGGTCACCTACCAGTAGGCTGTCGTCGAAACTGTCGCTATCCAAATCGGCTACAGCCGCTGAGGCCGGCAGATCGTTTTGGCCGGTTGAATTGTAGCTACGAATGAATGGGCTGGGCCAAATGGATTGTCCAGTCTGTAAGTCGAGCGCAAAGATCCTGAGCCCGTGTCCGTTGACATCGTCCGGGTCGTTGGTGGTCACAATTGCGGCATAACCCAATACACTCAGTGAACCCACCTGTTTCTTGTAGCGCGCCACGGATACGCGCTGGGCGTAGCCGAATACGTTGGGGTCAAAGCGACTCCACAACAAGGTGGGGTTGGTTGGGTCGGTCACGTCTAGCGCACTGATCCCTTTGGCACCGGTGCCGTGTCCTGAAGCGACGATGGTTCGCCAATGCCTGGAACCCACTTGGTTGTTGGGGTCAACCGGTAGGAATGCATCCAGAACGACCGGCGATGAATCTACTTTGGGTCTGTCCGCATCGTCGCTGCGAATGTTCTTAAGCTTGGTCATCAGCGCAGCTGGAACGTAGCCCATCATTTCCACGCCATCTTCGAGTCGGATGAACTCCAGTACACCATAGGTGGTTCCCACATATCCAACCGCAGGACGGTTACTGTTAGAGCGTTCGTTGGGCGGTACGATGGCTGGGGTAGAACGTTCCACACCGCCGAAACGTTTGGCGCGGAACTGGCCCCTGAAATTTTTGATGTCTTCGGCCACACTGGCTACGGTGTCATTGGGGTCGTTGATGTAAGCTTCGATAACCGCTGCATTGTCTTGGTGCACTGGTTGGCGTACTCCGTTGATGTAGGTAAAAAGCACGCGGTCTGTCCAGGCAGGCATTATAGCGAATCCGGCTGCGTCCCAGCTCTCGGTCAGGGTACCAGCCAGACTGTTACCATTGCTGTCTACCAATGGATAGGCGCGGAAATGGCCTGCATTGCCCGGATACTCAAAGGTGCCGAAATACAAGACGTCATCATCGACTACGGGACCGCTGCGGGCAAATTCTTGCACGGCAACAGGATCCACGATGTTGTTAAAGAGCGTGTTCAGGATGTATCGAATGCCTCCGATGTTTTGCGGTCGCGGGACAGGTGGCTGGTTGGGGTCGCCCGTTCCGCCTGCAAAGATCACATCGGTCCCACCACCTTTGCGACTGCGCGGCACAAAACTCACCGTGCCGTTGTCGCAATTGCGCGGATTGTAGTTGGGATACACATCGGAACAAAAGCCACAACTGCTGGTACCGCATTGGCCGTTATCCAATTGGATGTCAAATTGCTGAAACACGTAATCGTGGCCGCAATGGCAGTCAAATAGCACCGTCACGTTGGTGATGCGATAGTTGTTGGTGGTCTGGTTTGTAATAAAAATTCCGTCCAGGTGATCAGTGCCTGCAGGACTTCCCTGGCCGTTGCAGCCCGGACCGTAGTTGGTACGACCATCAATGGTTTGGGCTAAGAAATCTGTATTGGCCCAATCAGCGAAAGTGCCCTCGCTCATCGGTCCAATGGTCAAGGACTCTTCGCCGCCATCGTACTCTAGAATAATGGTCACTTCGGCGTCTGGATTGGTCCAGAATTCGGGCACGTTGCGCCTACAACTTTTCATGGTGAGGTCTATGCGATAGGTGACACCGGGCGAAATGATGGGTTCACAACTGACGTAGCGGTGTCCGGCGATCATGTGCAAGTTACCTTTGTTCGGATCACTGTCCTTGGTGCGCATGGCGTAATAAGTCCATGGATTGTCAGCTGTGGAGTCCCGGGCAATCAAATTCACGTTCTGATTCCACGCTGAGGTGTTGCCGCTGGACGTGCCAGTAGTTGGCGTATCACCTGCCTGATAATTGCGGTAATTCTGTGTATCGTTGGTCACGTCGGGTACAAATGGATAGTCGCCAATTTGAGAAAAGGGCAAATCGAAATTCTCGTAAACAGTGGGATCTATCGTGGTACCGTTGATGCCCATGAACGTTGAAGTCATGAGCGAGGCGACCGATTCCCAAGTATCAATGGATTTGCACGTGTAAAGCACGTTGCCACCTGCATCGGCAAAGGCCAACACGTTATTGATCATCTCGGTCTCAGTGGCATCTGGCCAGGGCTCATCAGCCGGTATGAAATGGGGTACCCACAGGATGAAGAAATCGGCAACGGTCAGGTCACCAGCCGCCACATCCGTTGGATCGAGAATCACATAATAGTTTTGCGGAACACCTGCCAACTCAAGGTAGCAGGCCAAAAGAGTCTCGCCCTCATTGTCTGAATTGTTGAGCAACGCGATTTGTCGAGGCGTGTTTTGATAGGTGGCGCCCACTGGAGCGGTGACGGGTTCGTCGAATCGATGAACCACTACGTGGTCGTATAGCGGCGAGCTTTCGGAAATAATGCGCAGAGCCGTGGCCGCATCCTGGGCATCAATCATCCATGGTCCACCCAGATACTGTTGGGGGATGGGGTCGACGGGCACGAAGAGTTCACCCGACACCACGGTGATGGGCACATCGGTCGTCACCAAATCGGGATCTTCATTGGACTGTTTGTCTTCTTTAATAATCACGTGAACCGTGACGCCTTGGACCAACAGTTCATAGACCAGTCCATAAGCTTCAAAGATACCGTCGTTAAAGGTGTCCTGGGTTTGCGAATCCATGGGGATGATCAAGGAACCCGTGGGAAACGTCCGATCCTCAGCGATGGCGATTGTTCCTACCAACGCCAGACAAATGGTCAAAATGCGTCTTTTCATGACGGTCTCCTCTTCATCTCTTTACCAGCCTTTGGATTGGTGAACTGGGTCTTTGGTCGTCTCGTTGATAAACCACACGTCATCACCGGGTTCCTTACCGCCAATGGCCTTTTGCCGATCGGCTGCAACTGCGCGAAATGTGGTGTTGGTGGCGTTTTCGATAGTCACCTGATAATGCGTGCCATAATTGAAGGGATCTGCATCGTATCCCGGTAGGTCGGTCAAGGTGCTGGCGTAGCGGAAATGGGTCGAGCGGAAGACTTCCTGTTTGGCTTTGAGTTGAGAAAGCGCCGCGCTTCCGTCCGCCGATCTACTCTGTGCCACCATGCCGCTGTACAATGGAACCGCAATCGCCGCTAGGATTCCTAAGATAACGACGACAATCATTAACTCAATAATGGAAAATGCACTGCGTTTCATAGGATCACCCTCCGTCCATGACTTGATTTAAGCCGCTGTCAATGTCGACTTCGCTTGAAAATGCGGAGTTGGACTTCGAGCCTCCACTTTCCTGTGCGTATTCGGTTTCAGTGCCGAGGTATTTGAGCAGGACCTCGACTTCCGTGCGACCGCCAGAAGGCAGAGACCCCACGGAGCTCACGATAATCCGACCATCTGTATCAGTATTGAAGTCGCCGTCCAGATCGTTGTTATCTCGCACAATGACGTTGAAGTTCACAATGCCTGAGGCGATCATCGGGTAGGCGAGTGTCCCTACCAGCACCTCACCGCCATTGTCGTTCAACACATTGGTGAAGTTTGTGTCTGCATCGTCAAGCAGGAGAGGCGATGCCTGATGGACGCCACTTTCTGCGGCGTTCAAGGTGATCCCTTGTGAGTATAAGCTGCCCGAGAGACTAATGTCGGCCAGTACAACTGCCAAGGAAACCAAGGCCAGCATGCCCAGAATCACGATCACACCGAGCGTGATGACTAAACTGAAACCCCTTTTGTTCATATGGCACCTCTGTTCCGAAGGTAGATCTCCTGTGAAATGCGGTTGAGAATGGGCGCGCCATCAACAACGGGCGTTTCGTTAGCTAAGGTCAAACGTATTTTGATGAGCGAACCATAAATCAGCTCGCGATCTGCAACGGTCACGGGTGGCGTATCAATCCATTCGCCATCGTCTTCGACAATCAGTCCGTCTCCATTCAAGTCCGCGCCAAGTTCAATATGAAACTCCTGGATACCGAATAAAACGGGCACGCCATCCCGTTGTAAGGCATCCCTTTGTTGTCCGGTGACTGGATCGGTTCGCTGCGCCAAATCGTAGCGAACTTGAAACCAGCCCGGGTCTCGATCGGGATCCTGGCTGGCAAGTGTGTCCATATCCGAAGAAGGTCGCCAGTAGGTAATGAAGTTGTTGCCATTGACGTCGGCGTCCAGATCCATGTAGAAGACATTGGCATCGTTAATCACGATGTAGCCCGATTCGTCGGCATAGACACCCAGCTCCATCAATTCGCGGCTGAGTACATACAGGCCCTTCTTGAGGTGGCTGCGGTCTTTGACGATGTTCTTGTGACCCTGGAAATTGTGGCTGGCATTGCCAATGAAGAATGTCATGGCAGCGGCCAAGAACATACCAATCAAGAGGCCAATCATCAGTTCAATGAGTGTGAACCCTCTGTTCATTGTGACCTCACAAATGTCAGTTCTATGGCATTGTCAAAATCGGCGCCGTATACGTCCCAACTGACAAACAAATCCACGGTTTTGAAGACGGGATCTTCGTTTTCGGTGATGGTCCAATTGACTTCGTAGAAATCATCATCCACGACGGTGGAGAATTCGCCTTCGGATGTGAAGTGCAAGGGGTCTACACTGTCGACCAGTTGGTCAAATGGGATTTGTCTCAAATTATCGATGGTGGTCTGTCCGACGTGCATGGCCTGGGAAATCAAATGGGATTGTCCCGATTGCTGGGCAAGTGAGGTCTCAAGTGCCAGCCAAGCCACGGAGGCAATCAGAAAAATGACCAAGGCAATCATGGACTCGATCAGGCTGGATCCGCGTTCTTTCATTGACTCCATATGTCACTCCCTGCGCGTTGGAAATGCGTGACAACCATGCCGGTTGGAAGCAGTTCGATCGCCGCTTCGTTGCCTTGGTAATTGAGGAAAAAGACACCACCAGGAGCGACGACCATGCCCATTCCGTTAATCGTTGCGGTGTCGTCCGTAAACGACGAGGGGTCCAGATCACTGATGTTCAACCAGGGCGTTTCGTTCGTTTGATTGCGTCCAAATGCGCCAAACACTGGGGTATGTGAATCCACCAATTCAAATGTCGCATCGGGCAGTTGGACTTCGCCAATAAGTGTGCCGTTTTCAATGCGCAGGCGCCCAGCAGCACCGCGGGCGACGCTTTGGCCCATGGTTTTGTGAATCACTAACTCCAGATTGGAGACGTCGTTCCGAATTCGAGACCAGAACACGATGGACTGCAGGGTTGGCGTGATCATCAAAGCAATGATGAACACCAGCACTAGCGCCGTCGTCAGCTCAATGATGGAGAAGCCTTGTTTGCGGTGAAGCCGAATAGTTCGCATCATGCCTACCTCTTCAGGTCGTTGGAATCGAAAAATCTCAATTCCCCGCCTACTCTTAGAGTGTTGGTTTGATAGCCGTTTCGTACATTTTTTTTGATGGCACTTGTGGGAATCGAAAGGCCATCAACTTGTTATGTCTTATCGGCTCGCGATCACCAAACTCTAAGAAAAAAAAGGCCCGCTCGGTGTCATTGCACCGAACGGGCCCTTGTGAAAAGGTTCGTGTTATTTACTTGATTTCGTAACCGTAACGAACGAGATCGAACTCACCATCATCATTACGCTCGAACCGATAGATCGATTGGTCTCGAAATATGAGACTTGGGGCAAACGGGTTGGGCCCGAGCCCTTTAACCGCCCAATCGCCGATCAGTTGACCTTTGTCGTTGAAGAGATCGAGAAACTGCGTTTGCTTGGTGTAACTGATGTCGTGAACAACTGCGAATCCACGGTCCATAGGTAACAACCCAAAGATGGGCTGTTTCACTTGAGGGAACTCTGCCAATTCCATAGCCTTTTTGATGACTGCATGGGTCACGATTCCCTTGAGGTTCGGTGGGAGTTGTTCCACGATGGCGTCCCTGGTGGGTTCAACAAATGCTTCAATCTCCTCGGGTGCGTTATAGATAGGTTCGTAATCCTTGGTGACGATCAATGCATAATCTGAGCCATTGGGCGTGATCTTGATGTGGTATTGGTTAATAACGGCGTCGTATCGATTACCTTTGCGGTCAAAGACGACGACCGCCGTGTCTTTGAGAATCCTGAAATTCTCACCCATGTACTCAGACCAATATGCGCCTTCGCCAAAGCGGGTGAAATCAGGCGTGGACCGAATGGCCTCCGCGGCTGTCGATATCGGCTGAAAAGTGGCGTCTAACGTGCCAGCCACAAATTTCATCTTGGCATTGGCCTGGTCAAAGGTTACGTAAAGACCTCCGTAGAGGCTGGCATCGTAGTTGGGTTTCACGTTGGTAAAGATCGTGCCAAAAACAGGTTGCTTGGTTTCGATGTAAGTTCCATCGGGTTGAAAAAAATGGACCTTAGTCGATGGACCGAACACGTCGGTGACCACAATCCGATCGTCGTTGAGTACGCATACGCCGGTGACGACCTGGAATTCACCAGGACCAGCACCTTTGGCGCCAATGCTTTGCACGAAAGCCCCGTCCGAACCAATAACGGCGATGCGGGTATTCCCCGGATCGGCCACATACATCGTGCCCTTAGAGTTCACATCCAGGCTGAGCTGGGTACCAAACCATACAAAATCGTCGCCTGAATCCGCGCCTACTCTCAACGTTTCTTGTGTGTGTATGGTTTTTGGATGAGCGGCTTTTTTTGGATTATTGATGTCGCTGCTGAATGCGCTCGATCCAGCCAACACCAGTATCAGTAGAGTCAATTTCTCCATAAGTCCCCCAAAGCGTTTTCGTGGTTGTAGATACGTGACGCGTCTATTTATGTTGCTTTGAGGGTTACATGCCTTTCGTTGCGATACAGTTTCTCAATGTGTGCGGTGGTGATGGGATAAATCTTGCGCCACTGAGAAATCTCGCAGCTCATCGCTTCTGGAATCAACGAGTCGGGTGGTATGGCTGCGGTACATGTGCCGTTTCCATATTGGATCGGGAAAATCCAGACGCCTGACAATGAGGCCAATGCAATATCGGCCATGGTCAAATGTGTCTCTGCCAAAAAGGGTCCTTTGGCGAGCACCTCTTCCACGTTTTCTAGATATGCTTCAATGCGTTGTCTGCTTTTGGCCAGCGTGGCTGGTGTCAGGTGGAAGGCCCGTTTCATGAGCATTCGCAGCAGCGGATAAAGGAGGAGAATAGCCAGGCGTTGGAATAGGGGTACCCGAGGGTCCTTGATGCCCCAAGCCCTTAACGTGAATTTGGGCTTCGCCAGCACGTGCCCATAGACCCAGCGTTGTAGATCCACGCCATATTGATCGGTGGCGGATTCCCATTGGCAGACGGCATCGGTCGGTTCCAGAAATCGATAGGTTTGAGGATCTCGGCAGCCATATTGGCCCCACAAATATCGTATGATCTCGGCTGAATTACCGATATGCGACATGACCGCACCGGTCCGAATCCACAGTCGAGGCACGGTACGACCCAGGAAGAACGCTCCAAGGGTTCCCGCATACCGTCGCTCCTCATAAGGTGTACCCAACCGATCGAGACACCAACGGACTTTCTCGACGAAATGACTGATGGTGATTGACTCCAGCACCAGTTCTGGTCCCTGAGGTCCGCGCATCAGCCCTACGAGCCGTTCAATCCAAACGAACAACAACCAGCCAACGGCGATGAGGACTGCGTATGGCCAAGAAAACTTTATGAGACAGGTAACCAGCAGCAGGGGTGGCACCAACCATTTCGACGCATGAATTCCCATTCGGATATCTTACTTTGGATCCTTTCACAAATCCCATCCTCTGCTAGACTGACGGAATGAGATGGATGGCGATAATCATGTGTGCTACCTCAATTCGAGCCCAAACCGTTCAACTGGACGAAACATTGGCAGCGCATCTGAGCGAGCTCGCTCTGGACTGTGTGCATCGGCCCTATCCAAACAAGATCAGTCACATACTGATTGACGATAGTGACGCGAAAACACCGCAACAACTGACGCCCGTGTTTTACGGATGTTTTGACTGGCATTCGGCGGTTCATGGTCATTGGCTTCTGGTTCGGCTGTTGCGGTTGTATCCAGATTCGGCCTTTTCTCAAAATGTGCAGCGTGCACTGGAGGAGAGTTTCCAGCCTGATCGGGTCGCGGCCGAGTGCGCTTACCTAAGCGTGTCGGAACGGGCAACTTTTGAACGGCCCTATGGGCTCGCCTGGTTGCTACAGCTTATGGCTGATCTGCGCAGCTGGGACGATGCTCGAGGCCAAGCATGGGTCGCAATTCTGGCACCACTGGAGAAGATTTCGGCCGACAGGATTCGAGAATGGGTTCCAAAACTGGCATACCCCATCAGGACCGGTGAACATTCCCAAACCGCATTTGCATTTGGCCTTGCCTACGACTGGGCCGTGGTCTCGGGGGATAAAGCGTTTGCTCAAATGATTCGAGACAAGGCACTTGAATTTCACAGGTCAGATGTCGGTTGTCCCATGGACTACGAGCCATCTGGCCAGGACTTCTTGTCCCCGTGCCTCGCCGTTGCTGATTTGATGCGGCGGTTCATGAGTCGAACAGAATATGCAGCATGGTTAGGTGCCTTCATGCCGAATATGCCCCTTGACGGCAGGGGCGATTGGTTGCCGCTGGGTGTGGTAACGGACCCCAGTGATGGGAAGTTGGCTCACTTGGACGGTCTTAATCTGTCTCGTGCATGGATGCTAAAGGGCATGGCTGCAGGTCTACCGGAAACGGATCCCAGACGCAGCGTTTTGTTGACTGAGGCGCAACGACACCTTGTTTCAGGTGTTCAAGCAGTCAGTGCTGAACATTATGAAGGTGGACATTGGTTGGGTAGCTTTGCAGTTTATGCATTGTCAACGGGCTTATGAGCCGCGGGTGAGTTCCGCTTTCATCGCTGCGTGAACGGCTTCGATAGCCTTAAGGGGTCGGATCATGACGCGGAACTCGTCAATTTTGCCCGCATCAGTCCAGTGAATGATATCGACCCCATTGATCATGATGTCGTCTATTTGAGTTTCGAACTCCAACACGGACAGATGGTCGCCGCTGGCTTCACGCAGATAACGAAATTGGTCAGTACCTAAGACCTTAAGTGCTGCTCGTAGGTATGCCAGCACCACGTTTTTGCCCTTTTGGGGCGTGTGGAGGATTGGCGAATAAAACACAGCGTGGTGGTCGAGGATCTGTGCCAGACCCTGAACGTCTCGCTGCGTAACAATTCGGTGCCACTCGGCAGTATTCATAGTACGCCTCTTATCGTGTGTTCGATCTAACATACTTCAGAACACGTTGAACGAAAAGGAACTCGAAGCTGCCGGTTACGTATGAAATCTCTAAGAGGGGGAACGCATGGGAAGAAAAAGCATCTGGTTTCGCTGGTTTGGATGGGGGTGCCTGCCCGCCAAGTTCCGTGACGCGTTGGAGCAAGAACACATCCGCGTCATCGATGAAGGTGTTACGGGCACAGTGACGTTGCGTCAATACCGAGCACCCGGACGCTATTGTTCCTATCGGAAAACGGGGTTCATTGGCGCTTTGGTCATCACAGATCAAAGCTTTGCGGCATTCAGGTTTCGCACACCCGTTTTGCACCTTCCTTTGGAGCCAGATCAAATGAAGAAGCTCCATGTGGTTCAAATACATGGCCGGTTACTAGAGATTAGCTTTCAGGCATCTGAATTCGACTCCAAGACAAGCGGTTCGGTGACTGTGCGATTCAATACCGATAAAGCACAGGCCATAAAACTGGCGCTGACCAGGGCGGGCAAGTAGTCGTCTCCGCTGTGGAAAACTTTGCAACCCGTGACAGGGTATGGGTCGTCTTTGGAAAGGCGCTGTCACCGGCACAGGTTCAATTTGTCTTCTTGGCTATGACCCAACCTGATTGACCCATTTTTCGATGATCGTCGATTACATGTAAATACGGGAAAATGAAGGTGTTCTGCCAGCGTGGCATTGATTTTGCCCTTTTGAGCACATGAGATCACAATTCGGGTGAAGCATGCGCTATTTAACATCGATTCCTCCAGCTTTGTCTCTACTAGCGATGACATTTGTGTCGGTTGATGGTTATGGCCTCGCAGGTGAATTGACGCTATGGAGTAACCAGGCAGGCCCCTACTTTGTCCGAGACGTACAGGGGCTGGCCGTAGAACGCCAGTTTGGAGATCTCGTTTTTGCCGGGAGCAGGGGTGCATTGTTCAAATCTGTAGACGGGGGGGGTTCTTGGATTACCTACCCATTACCGATCGATGTGTCCTGCATTGAGATGGATCCGCTGGATACGGAACGGGTGTACGTGGCAGCCTCCAACGAACCGTTGTTTTACCGTTCATTTGATCAGGGAGCTTCATGGGAAATCACGCTTATTCCCATCCCTTCGGTGAGTAGTCTCGCCATTGCGCCCAGTCAGACCACACGACTCTATATCGGCGCCAACGTGCAAGGAGGGATGGGTGCGGTTAGCGATGACTACGGTGAAAACTGGATTCAATTCACCATACCGGGCATGGGTCGAATTTTGAGTTTGGCGGTCGACCCAGATGATCCCAATCGCGTATTTGCGGGAGGGGATCTGGGCATCTGCACCAGTTCCGATGGCGGTGTGACTTGGGTGCCTTCGAGTGTGCCCGCGAGCTATACCGATATTCAAATGCTCCAGTTTCATCCCGAAGATCGACAGCAGATTATTTCAGCTAGCGGTTCTGCTATGGGTAGCTACCGCAGTCAGGACGGCGGGGTGTCATGGCAATTGACGGAGGGGATCGGTTTCGACCGTTTCTTTGCTGGCGATTTTGCGGCTTGGGACACCAATCAGTTTCTCATTGGCGGGGATCAATTGTCTCTGGCAGCTGCATGGGATGTGTTCAGTTGGAGTCCCGTCTTTTGGGAGGACAGTGCGGAGGCATTGCGAACATCTGAGAATCACAGAGTGTTTATTGGTACTCGACATGACGGCATTTTTCGTAGCCTCGACGCAGGACTGACGTTCGAACCTGTGAACGCCAATTTGCCCTTTGCGGATATGAGAGATGTGGCGCTTGTTCCCAACAACCCTCATCGTGCCTTTGCTGTGGGATGGTCGGGGCGAATATCGCGCTCCACGGATGGGGGGCTCAACTGGCAACAAGTCGGTCAATCCGGTCACTGGAACTCAGTGGCGGTAAGCCCATCGCAACCGAATGTGGTCTATGTTTGCGGTGACTCGATCCCTGCCATGAAGTCAAGCGATGGCGGAGATACATGGACGTTTGTCTCTCAAGGGTTTTCCGGCACGACGAATCAGATGATTGAGATTGCCGTGGACCCTCTGAATCCGGATCACGCCTTGGTCATGTCTCATGCTGGATCGAATCATTTGCTCTATCAAACGCACAATGGCGGGTCCTCGTGGGAACCAGTAGGTATTCCAGTTGGCAGTGCCAATGGGCGCCATGAAATCGTTTTTGACCCTCAAAATCCTGACCGCATATTGGTGGCCCACGATCTCGGTTCGCTGCGTTCCCTGAATGGCGGTGTATCTTGGCAATTGGCATCTTCAATTAGGGTCAAGCAGATCAACGGTATCTTTGAACCGGGTGGGAGCCTTCTTTATGGTGTGTTTGGAGAAAACATCGTGATGTCCCCCGATTGGGGGTTGACGTGGCTGCCTATCATCGAGTCACCAGCTAATGAGCCGTTGACGTTGCTGCACGTGGCGCCAAGCGACTCAAACGTCATGACCTTGATAAGCAGCTCAGGACGCGTGATGATGACCGATGATGGTGGTGTTCAGTGGTTCCAATCGCCAGATGCGGTCTGTAGTGGCGATCTCCGAGCGATATCAGTTGAACCCAACACGGGAATACGCTTCGTGGCTGCTGCTGATCGCAGCATCTACCGTTTCATGTGTTCCGCATACGATCGCGACCGGGAACGGGCGGCTTGGCCCGACTCGACCGTAACCCAGATGGTTGAGCGAATTAACTACTGCCCGGCTGATTGAAGCTGCCCTAGTAGCATCTCCTTGATGTCTGTAGAGGCAAAGCTATGCTTGAGTGCCTGCATATTGGCGTGTCGAAAATCTGCTTCACGCCATCCAAAGGTCCGCGCTACTTTATCGTACTCAGCTTCAAGTGTGGTGAGCGGCACCGTGCGTCCATCGGTGTTGATGGACAGCGAAACACCGCTTTGTCGCAAGCTGTCGATGCTGTGGTGGTTTATGGTCGGAAATACACCTGTCAAGACGTTACTGGTCGGGCAGATCTCCAGATGTACCTCAGCCGCTACCAGATCGTCCAAGAGCGTTGGGTCCTCGACAGAACGAACCCCGTGACCAATTCTAAGAGGTTTTAGCCTGTGCAGGGTTTCTCGAACCGAATCAGAGCCCAATGCTTCGCCTGCGTGGGCCGTACAAGGGATACCGTGCCGTTGTACTTTCTTGAAAGCCGCTACATGGGCATCTAGCGGGTGTCCGGCCTCATCTGCGGCCAAGTCAAATCCCAACACGCCATGGCTGTTAAATTGGCACGCTAATTCAGCCGTTTCCATGGACTGTTTGTGGTTGAAGTGGCGCAATGTGCAGAAGATCAGGCTCAGTGGTATCCCATGTGTTTTGCTGGCCTGCTGTACGGCCTGACAAACCGTATCAGCCACCTCCTCTTGGGTGAGAACGTGTGTGTGCAGGAGCGGTGCAAGTCTGATTTCAGCATAGATGACATTGTCTTGGCGCAGTTGATTGGCAAGGTCCAAGACGGAGCCTGTCAATTGATTTCGTGCCTGTAGAAGCGCGAGTGAGCGGGGGATTCTCTTCAGGAATTCTGCAAGTGAACCTACTTTTGCGGTTAATGCATAATCGTTTAAGAAATCAGAAGGTGAAACATGGGGTAGGTGTGATTGGACAAAGGACATGCTTAGGGAACAATCCAGATGCACGTGCAATTCAACTTTGGGTAATGATGCAAATGATTTCATTAGGTCTCTTTCCATTTCCGCATTGAAACGCGGCAAACTGGTCGATTAGTATGTTTTATAGCCTGGAAGCTGAGGTGCTGGTTGAGAATTCTTTTGGTTGAAGACGACCCCAAGCAAGCATCAGTGATTTGTAACGGACTCCGTCATGCCGGCTACGTGGTGGATCTGGCTGAAGATGGTCAATCCGGCTTAGATCTTGCCCTTGGTCATCCCTATGACTTGATTGTCATGGATGTCATGTTGCCCAAGTTGAATGGATTTGAGGTGATTGAGGCACTTCGATCCGCGGGAATGCGCTCACGTATCTTGGTTTTGAGCGCGCTCCAATCGGTGGATGATCGGGTGACCGGTCTTCTAAAAGGAGGGGACGACTATCTGGTCAAGCCTTTTGCCTTTGCCGAACTTTTGGCACGCATTCAAGCGCTACTCAGGCGAACAGACGGCTCGGAGCAGATGACCGTCTTGCGCGTCGGTGACTTGGAGCTGGACCTGATGAATCGGGAAGCGCGCAGGTTTGGCGAGGTCATCCCTCTTCAAACAAAGGAGTTTGAGTTACTTGAGTACCTCATGCGCAACAAAGGACAAATCGTTTCGCGCAAGATGATCATGGAGTATGTCTGGAATTTTCATTTTGACCCTCAGACCAATGTGGTTGAGGTAAGAATTTCAAAACTACGCGAGAAGGTCGAGCGGCCAGGTTACCCACCTTTGATTCACACGGTTCGCGGGGCGGGTTATGTCGTGCGTGATCCCTGATGTGGCACCGGACGTTGCGGTCCAGATTGTTGGCCAGCCAACTTGCCGTTTTTGGACTGTTCTCGCTTTTTGCATACGTGGCGCTGGACATGGCATTAGTTCGCATACTCATGCACCGTGTGGACGGCGAGCTGGAAACACACCTTTTGTTGCTGGTGGATGAATTTGCCGATTTGAGTGAAGACAATCGAGCTCGCATGCAGGCTCATTTGACCCAGTTTTCTTATGTGAGCGGAACCACTGAAACTTTTTTCAGGATTCTCAGTGAAGACGGTGACGCGGAACTGACTTCGGATATGAGCTTTTGGGAAGAAGTTACACATAAACCGCTTCCTGGTGCACGCATTGAACATCAACCCTTCGTTTGGGAAACCTTGAGAGGCGTCGGGAGAGATGGGCAGGACGCAAGGGTAATCTATTACCTAAGCCCTAATCGTAACCTGTACCAATTCGGCAGGAGCCTTTCAGAGGTCGAGTCCGTTATCACCAATACTCGTCTCGGTTTTGCGCTTACCCTGCTGGTGATCATGCTGGTGGGCGGTTTTGTCAGTTATGCGTTGACAGTCAAGTCAATCCAAGGTGTTGTTCGAGTCACTGATGCGGCCGTTGCCGTTCGTGAACAGGGTGATCTGAGCCAGAGAGTGACGCCCGACTATGGCATCGTTGAGGCGGACGCGCTTGCTCAGACTTTTAACGAAATGATGGATCAAATCGAAGCTTTGGTGGCCAATGTCCACTACATGACCAACACTATTGCCCATGATATCCGCAGTCCAGTGGCCCGCATGCGTGGCGTTGCCGAATCAGTGGCAAGTGGCCAAACCCATATGAGAAACGACGCCATCGCTGAATTGGTGGTCGATCAATGTGACCATATTCTCGGTTTGGTGAACACACTACTCGACATCACTGCGGCAGAATCTGGCACTGTGAAGTGGGAGCCGGTACCTGTGGACCTTGAACATGAGACTGTTGTAGTACTCGACCTGCTTGAACCCTTGATAGAAACCAAGGATCTGTTGATCAAGCGACATTTCAGTCTCTCACGCCCCGTCTGGACCGATCAAAAAGCGGTGCAGCGCGTGATCTTCAATCTCATCGACAACGCTGCCAAATATTGTCCAACGACTGGTGGCCAGATCGATGTGACCGTCGCGCAGCGAGACGATGAGGTGTACTTTGCGGTTCAAGACAATGGTCCCGGCATTGAAAAAGATGAGCAGGCCTTGGTCTTCAACCGCTTTTTCCGAGGGGACCGAGCCCGCAGTCATGGCGGTCATGGTCTCGGTCTGAGTTTTTGCAAAGCAGCCATTGAATCGTTGGGTGGTCAGATCGGCATGGAAAGCCATTCCGGGGGTTCGCTATTTTGGTTCACCCTCCCGAATGCAAACTAATCCTTGATGACAATCTCCTTTAACCGGAATGACTGTAGGTGTTCTCTTTGGCTGACGTGGACAAAACCTACGAAACCCGGATTACGGGATATGATTGCCATCAGGATAGCCTGATCATGAAAAGTGAGTGGGGGCTTTACCCCGCCTTTCAATCCTTGGTTAACCCAGTACAGATCGACATCGAAGGACGGCCCAAACACGAGATCTTCGAATTGGTTTCGCAACTCCTTGGGCAGTTTGATCTGGCATGGCGTGAGGCGCTCACCCTTGATCTGGTCCGTCTTCCCCAAGTAGAGCGACCTCAGCTGGTAGAGTTGAAGAACATCCAACTGGGTATCCTTGCTTGTGATGACGATGATCGCATCGTCACCGGGATACCAAAGGACAAAAAGTAGCCAGATCATCGTTTAGAAAGTCAGGCCTATCCAAGCGGACCATTCGCGAAAGTCATCCAGTGTTGAACCGTCGTAATGGGTTCTTGCCATTTCAGCCTTTATTCGAACGCGTGGATGAGGCCAGTAGCCCAGTGTCAATGCCTCCGTTTGCTGGCGATCAACGCCCTCTTCGTGGCCCTCAAATGCCGCGTAATCAAACCGGATGTTTGCATAGAGTCGTTCGTGGAAGGACCACTTGAGCTTGACATAGCCCGTTCGCGCATTAGCGTTATCCGGCTTTTCATAGCTGAGAAACTCGGACCTAGCCATCAACTTTTGGGGAACAATATTCAGCTCTCCATAAAGCATCCATCCGTATTCCGAAGTCTCAAGTTCGTCGCGATCGTCTTCTAATCGATGATAGGAAAAGCCAAGCATGCCACGTTTTGGAAATCGAAAGCTCACATCGCCACCAAGTCCGTCGGCGCCATTACGGCCTCGTGTGTTGGATGCTTCGGCTCCATTGGTAAAAATGACCGCATATTCCAAGCTACCCGATGGCGTTTCGCGGGTCCCGAGAAACTGAAGACCCACGGATTTGTCGGGTATGAATTCGAGCTGTTCCATGATCGGTTCCAAAGTGGCATCCGTGGTTACCGCCCAGTGTTCGGGCTTCCAAATACCAGCAGGTGTGCTGAATTTGCCCATTTGAAATCGGGCACCTGCATGGTACCGATATTCGATGTAGCCGCGGTCCAGAATAATGCGTCCATCGTCTTCCTCGCTTGTCCCGGTTTCCGGCAGATTCTCATATTCAATTTCTACGAATGCCAGCCAATGCTGATTGATCGAAATGTCGAAATTGAGATAGACATGTTGGACATTGAAGAAATCTTGTTGACCTTTGATATCGTTGTCGGCATAGGCGAAGTCCAACCAGCCTCCGAGTTTGATACGACCTGCCAATGCTTCCAGTCGGGTGAGTCTGAGTTCCGTGTCCTCTTCTTGGTCTTGGCCGTAACCGTTGAGCGCCAAAATTAAGGCGGAAGCCAATACAGCGATCTTTCTCAATTTCATAGCGTACCTCGCGTTTACTCTAGCTCAAGTCACCTGGGGAAAGGTATCAAGCGGGGTGTGTGTTGTTGGTAATCGTCGTAATGAGTTGAAAAAGCCTCTTTCAACATGCCTTCCTCTCGGAAGATGCGCCAGGTGATGAGTGGCATCAACACCGTCAGAAACATCCACGCGCCCGATGTTGACCCGGCATAAACGACAGTTCCCAGGGCCAGCGTTAACGTGCCCAGCTCAGCAGGATTTCTTGTGCGGCTGTAAATACCATCGGTGATCAGTGGATGGTGGTTGAAAAGGCCCAACTCGCTGATGAAGAAGGCGCGCAACTTGAGAATGGCAGCCAAGCGAAAACAAACACCACAGCTTACGAGACCGATCCCAACAGCTGTGCTGAGGGCCGAAATGGTGTTGCAAAGCGCTACAGACATCAGTGATAGCCAAAACACAATCAGCAGTGCAAACCCAATCGAAGGACTCAATGATTCACCAAAAACACGGACAGGCTGACGAGATGTGCATCTTCGACTGACAATGGATTCAGTCAGCCCGACTAGGACAATGACGCACCACAAAAGAAGCGCTGCCCAGCTGAGTGAGAATTCTGGGTCCAAGTACCTGGCGATGATCCAAGGTCCTGATAAGACCAGACCGTGAATGGCCATCCCGGTTAGGTGCCAAAGGAACTGCTTAGTCACCGGCAATAACGCCCCTAAAATGAGCAGGTGTCATGCCCAGTGCCATCGCCATTTCGGCGATTTGTTGGTATAGATCTTCGCTGAGATCGCCAGCGATTAATCCGGTTTCGTAAGCCAGCCGTATGATGATTTCTTTGGCTGGATCTGTGAGGTTCCCGTCCATGCCAGCCACGTGGTTAGCCAAAGGCTCATGGCTGTTTACTTGAGCCAATGAGTCTCGTAACTCATCCTCATCAATGCCGTCATTGGCATGGTAACGATAGACGGCCACCGCTTGAGCAATCTGGTCCCTGCCGGTTGCTTGTGTTTTTGATAATACACTTGCGGATATGCGGCGCAGCGCGGTAGCAAAGGCTTCATGGGCTCTGTCGGTAACCATGTTGGGATCAAAGTTAAGGACATCGACCACGAAGTCACCTTGGCAACCCTCACAGTGTACATATTCGCCGAGTTTTTGAAGCGGGATCAGGGGGATAAAGTACAGCGTAAAGAAATTGCGAACCCGCTTCAGTTTGAATGTCTGCGCACTGCGACAATTGGGGCAGAAGAACTCACCTCTTTCCGGTGTGGAAGTGACACTTCGAGTTCCAAAGATGATCATGGATGTATTCCTCCCAAACTATGGCATTCTTGCAGGCGAAAACCCATAGTTCAACCTGAATCATGTGTGGATGTTCAGGTTAGGATTGTGTCACTTTTGATAGGAGTACGATATGGAACAGCGATTATCTGATTTAGAGAAACGGAATCGATGGCTGGTCGTGGGGTGGGTGTTGTCAATGGCCATGATCTGGATGTCAGGATGGACACCGGACTCGATCAAGGCCAGTGGATTTCAGTTGGTGGATGAGTCGGGTAAGGTACGGGCCGAACTCGGTTTTCAGGAGGGCGAGCCGGTTCTTTTGATCCGTGACGAGAATGGAGTCGATCGGCTTGTCGCCTTTCACCATCAGGAAGGTACCGGCATTTACATCAATGATGCGAGCAAAACCACGCGCATTGGTGTGGCTCAATTCGCACATGGTGGTGGGGGTGTCGCTCTGCATGGCCCTGAGTCGAAGGGGGCAGCCGTGTTGTATTTCAAAGATGAAGGCAGTCTTCGGTTCTTTGATGCCGAGGGGAATGTGACACGACTTGTAAAAGGGGAGGAGCAATAAGTCAGTGTGTGGTTGGTTCAGTCAAGGGAACATCCAGTGGAAACAGCAGCGTAAAGGTCGATCCTTTTCCTTGACCGTCGCTGTAAGCTTCCAAGGAGCCGCCCATCTCCGTAAGCGCATTGGCACAGGTATGTAAGCCGAATCCGTGACCATCTCGTTTGGTCGTGAATCCGTGTACAAAGATACGTTTCAGGTGATCGGATTCTATCCCGCAGCCATTGTCACGAACGGCAATGGCTGCCTGATCCTTGCTGGGTTGTGAGACCCGAATGGTGAGTTGGGGATGTTCGACATCTGCCATGGCATCACGTGCGTTCTTGATGATATTGGTGAGTACATGAACCAGTTTCACACGAGGAACATTTCCTTTGGGATTGGCCTGGAATTGGCGTATCACTTGGATGCCCCGTTTGTGGAGTGACGTCTGCATTAGCTTCAAAGCGTCGTCTACGATCTCAGTGACGTCGGTATTTTCTGTGTACAGTCCAGCCGTTGCATAGCTTTGTTGGGTATGAATGACGTCTGTCATCATACGTATGGCTTCGCGTAGTTCCTCTACTTCCTGGGTGAGCCGTCCATGCTCTGTCTTGAGGCCAGGAAGTAGCGTGTCCAAATATTCGGGGATCAACTTGCCTTTTGGATGTTCCGTGAAGAACTGTGCCAGATTTTGCCGGTGGCTCGCAAGTAATCCTTCGATGCGAATCAGGTCATGTACCTTGCTGCTGTTGAGGCGTTCGTAAAGCACTTCGGTCGAAATATTGACACTGTTCAAAATGTTGCCGATGTTGTGTAACACTCCGGCAGCGACTTCGGCCATTCCGGCCCGATGGGCCACGTCGATAAGCCGAGACTGTGCGTCTCTAAGATCGGACGTTCGTTTCTCGACACGCTCCTCCAGCTCTTCGTTCAGTCGACGAAGTTCCTCTTCGGCGCATTTGTTGGCCGTGATATCAGTGGTTGTTCCGGCTACTCGAGTGGCTTGTCCGGATCCGTCCCGTTCGACGATTTGTCCGTGTGCCCGCAACCACAGCCACTCACCCGAATCGGCTTGAATGCGATAGACGGCTTCGAAATCCTCTGCCTGGCCAGATAGATGGGCCTGTAAGGCGTTCAGCAGAATGTGACTGTCTTCGGGATGCACGCGCGTATCTGATGGCGCATCCTTCGGGCCGTCTAATTTGGATGGCCTGTGAATACCTTTGAGCGGATTGATTCGTGCGACTTCCCCAGTTTGCAGATTCCAATCCCAAAGTTCGTCGCCGCTTCCCCCCAAAGCGAGGCGTAGACGCTCTTCTCGCGTGGCCAGCGATTTCTGAAATGCGCGCCTTTCTGCTTCCTTTTGTAATCGGAAACGAATGAATAAGGCACTTGCCAGTAACAACACTGCCGCATAAGTGAGGTACGCCCACCAAGTCTGCCACGGTGGTGGCAGTATCTTAACCCGGAGACTTATGGGTTCGCTCCATATGCCGTCCTTGTTAGCTGCCTTCACTTGAAAATCATAGGATCCCTGACTGAGACGGGTAAAGGTAGCCACGCGATGTTTGGCATCCCCTTCAATCCAGTCTTGATGAACACCTGCCATGCGGTATGCATAGCGGTTACGTTCTGGGGCCGTGTAATGCAAAGCGGCGAATTCAATGGCGAACATCGTCTCGCGGTAAGACAGGGTAATCGCATCCATGCTCTGAATATGTTTGCTCAGCGGTGTAGGGTGGTCCGCTGTTGAAATGGGTACCGGTTTATTGGAGATCAGCAAGTTGGTAAGTGCCACCTGAGGCGGACGGTGGTCTAAAGTGACCAAATGGGGCGTGAAACGGGTAATGCCACCGATTCCACCGACCAACAGATCTCCATTGGCTGCCTTGTGATAGGAACCCTGGTTGAACTCATTGCTCAGAAGACCGTCCTGGACGTCGAGATTGCGGAAACTGTCATCATTGGGATTGAGCCGCGAAAGTCCATGGTTGGTTGTGATCCATATCAAACCCCGCTCGTCTTCCAGAAGCCCATAAATCACTTCATTGGGCAAGCCGTCCTTGACGCGGTATCGTCGCATGGATCCCGATGTTTCAAGTCGGTTCAGTCCGCCATCGGTTCCTATCCAAACGCGACCCGAGGAGTCTTCTAGGACGCATAGCACCCAGTCATTCGCCAGGCTGTTGGGGTCGTTTTCGTGATGTTGAAAATGCCTCGTTGGGCGTCCCTCCGCAGACAATACGCTGACACCGCCGCGTGTCGTACCGACCCAGATATCGCCTTTGTGGTCTTCATACAACGACCTGATTTGGTTGTGTTTGATGGCGTTGGAATCATTTGGGTCCGGCAGAAACACCTGCATCGAACGGCGATTCTCATCCATACGAGCCAGTCCATTGTTGGTGCCCACCCAAAGTTGCCCATACCGGTCTTCAAGTAATGCAAATACGCGGTCGTTGGGCAAACTGTTCGGATCGTCTGGCACGTGTATCCAGCGATCAAATGTTCCGGTGGCTCTGTTCAGTCGATTGAGACCACCACCCGAGGTGCCGACCCAAATAAAACCCAGACGATCTTCTTCTACCGCAAATACCCAGTCGGAACCGATACTGGCGGGATTGTTTGGATCGTGTTGGTAATGTGTGAAGTGGTCTGTTTTTGGATCGACCACATTGAGACCGCCCGTTTTGGTGCCTATCCAAACCAAGCCATCACGACTCTCGAAGATTTCCCAAACCAGGGAATCATTAAGATTCTGCTTTTGGTTGACATCGGCCACGTAGTGCCGAAACCAGGGCGTGGGTTGCGCCAGTTTGTTGATACCTGTGCCACGAGTGGCGATCCAGATGACACCCGTACGGTCCTGCATCATGGCGCGTACATCAGCGTTGCCCAGACTGCTCTGGTTGTGTGGGTTGTGTGTGAGCAGGTCATAGTTCGTACGGTCGCTGTTCAGAACCCACAGACCGCTTTCTGTGCCCACCCAAAGTTTATGGTCGCTGTCCTCCAAGAGGCACCAGACATGGTTACTAATGGGTGGAAACCACTCGAATTCGTGATCGCTTTGTCGATACAGCCCACGCCTAGTGCCAAGCCAAAGCACACGGGTGGCATCTCGTTTCAATGCATGAACGGGCGTCCCTTCAAGCCACGATCCCTTAGGTTCATAGTTGGCTGCGTCAATGGCCACGACGCCGGATTGAGTACCCACCCACATCGTCCCATCTAAATCACCAAGGAGACTCAGAATATGCGCTTCAGATGATGGCAAAGGGACTTGTTTCAATTGATGGGATTCAATCACATGCAGGCCACCACGTTCGGAGCCTATCCACAATCGGCCGCGCCAATCCAATTCCAAAGCTGTGATTAGACTATCGCCCAAATGTCCGTCTACAAATGCTGAAACCTCTGCAAAGGTCTGGCTCGCCTGATCGAAGCGAAACAGTCCGTTTCGCGTGCCCACCCAGAGCATACCCTCCGTATCGATCATCAATGCATTGACGAAATCATTGGTGAGTGTGCCAACCACGTCGGGATCTGATCGAAAAATCTTAAAACTGACGCCATCATGAAGGTTCAGGCCGTCTTGGCTGCCAAACCACAAGAATCCGTCGTTGTCTTGGGCCATGGCATAGATGTCACTTTGTGACAGGCCTTCGTTCACGGACAACCGCTGGAATCGATAGTGGACGCGTTGGGCAGAACATACGCATACCACCGATATGATGGTCAGCACACGAAGCCATGACACAGCGGATCCCATATGTGGTTCCAATTGAATATTCACTCAAACTTAAGCAATTACGGCCGATTTGTCGAGCCATTGATAAGGCATTCGCCACTTAGAAGTCTTCGGAGAACTTAAATTTGTCCAATTCTCGCTTCAGGCTGCGGAAAAAAAGTGCGGGTGCCACCCAGGTGTAGGCGCATAAGCCGAGCCATATCAATTGCCCTAGACCTCGGGCGCTTGCCAGTTCATGATAGGCCAAATATCCGTCCACCATTCGAAAAAACGCATAGGCTACGACCAGGATCAATATGGCTCGATTTGCGCCGTAACGGCTGATCCAACTCTGAAATCGCCACCACGCTCCTAAGAACCAGTTTCGACGGGTTTTGATGGCAATGAGTAACCGCTGCCCCTGACGGTGTTCTGCGTTTTCGATCAATATCGATCGGGCAATGGACTCTGCCAATTCGGTTTCGCCGCGGCTCAGGTGGATCAAGCCCATTAGTGCCAGTCCATCGGCATGGTCTGACTGTTGTTCAAGGACCGTCTTGGCAACCTCTTCTGCTTTGTTCCAGTCGCCATTTTGAAACAGGTTCTCAGCCAAATCCGTCCGTACATCGATGTTATCTGGATCCATGCTCAGCGCACGTTCCAGATGCACCATGGCCTCCTTGTGTCGATCCTGTAACTGGCACAATTGTGCGCGCATTTGGTGGCTGTGTGGCAGAGCGGGCTCTAACGCCTCAAGTTCATTAATGCGTTGAGAGACCTGGTTGAATTTGCGTCGCAGCAGCAGTGTTTGAATTTCGACAATTCGGCCCATTACCTGGTTGGGGTCCAGTTGCAGTGCCAATTTGGCTTCGTGCGCCGCTGCGTGCGTTCGCTCTTGAGCCAACAGCACGGCTGCCAGCAAAGCGTGGGCCTCGGCTTGTTCTGGGTCCTCGGTTAAAGCCTGTTTCAGGCGATGGATGGCCGCATCGGGATTGCCCGCTCGCAACAGATGTTCTGCTTCAAAAATCAGTCGGGTAGTCATTATGTCAACGCCCGAATACAGCCACGATGAATGCGGGTGCTACGTGCGCTATTTTTTGGCTGACGAAGTAGCTGACGACGACCGCAAACAAGCCGTTGCGTAGCTTGCCGCCCGTGTACTGGAACAACTCGATGGTTCGGGTCTGAGTGGTGAAGATCCAGTAGGATACAGTGATGATCCAGATGTCCTTGGTGATCAAAAAAACCCAGCGGCCCACATCCGATGTAAGGAGTTTGCTATGCTCCGCGAATATGATGGCAAACAGGATCACCACGCTGCATAGCCATCCAATGATTACGGCCGTCAACTCACGCCACTTGGTGGGGGAGCCTACGGCGAATCCGTTGAACGCAAACCAGGGCCAAGCCAACCAGGTACCGGCGAACATCACGCCGAACAGAGGCCATAGCGGATGAACGGCCAGGTGCGCCAGGCCGGATGGTTTGGGTTCGTCAGCGATGTGATAGGTCATTTGCCGTGTTTCTGGATGAAGGCGAGAACGTCGTCATATTGGCCCCCTTCGTTCGCATAGCGCGCATAGTTTCGCGCCGTGTTCAACCATTCCACCGTGGTGGACTTCACTTCGCCGGTGGCACGTATGAGGTGGGCCTGACCGATATCCACCTCTTTTCCAGCATCCAGAGAGGCATCAATCGCCATATCTGCTGCGGTCTCGACGATCTGTTCCAGGTCAGCGCCCGAGTAGCCCGATGTTTTCTGAGCGATGATGTCCAGGCGAACGTCCGCTTCTTGGGGTCGTCCCATCATATGGATCTCGAGGATGGCACGGCGTGCCTCTCGATCAGGGGGTGGTATGAACACAACCCGGTCAAATCGGCCCGGTCTGCGAAAAGCGGGATCAACGGCCCAAGGCACGTTGGTGGCACCCATCAATAGGATTCCCTCATTGTGACTAGACATGCTGTCCATTTCGGCAAGGAATTGACTGACCAATTTGGAGGAAGTCGATTCGCGGGTGTACTGGCGTTTGCCCGCAAGCGCTTCGATTTCGTCGAAGAAGAGTACGGCCGGCTTGTGATTTCGTGCATTCTCAAAGAGCGCATGCAGCTTGCTCTCTGACTCTCCGATGTACATGTCCAACACATCGTTGATGGCCACGTTAAAAAACGAGGCGCGACATTCGCCTGCCGTTGCTCGAGCCAATAGTGTTTTGCCACATCCCGGAGGTCCGTAAAGTAGAATGCCTCCGCCAACCCTTTTTTTGAATTTCACGAACAGAGAAGGTTTTTCAAAAGGCGTGATGATACGCTTGCGAATCTGCTTTTTGACATCTTCCAGCCCGCCCACATCCTCAAATACAACCCGACGTTGATCGGGTTCCAAGAGCCGTCGGATCTCGGTCTCATCCGTTTGATCATTGGAAAAAACCCTAAGTTTAGTCCCTGCTACTTCGCGCTCTCGAGGCGAAACGGATCCCCATGTATCTGGATCTTCCAAGGTGGGGTTGGCCTCAACCGCCTCTCGGTAGCGATCTTTGGCCGCCTCTGCCTGATCCAAGGCTTTCAGCGCAAGGGCCTGCTCCAATTTGAGTTCTGCGGTGTCGAGTGTACAGTGATCCATGAGGATTTGGTGTTCACCGATGCGATTAAGTAGTTTGGCTAGAACCAATTGCGTCTTCGCATCTGCGATGTTCAAGTCGATATCTTTACGCGTCAGCAGAGCTCTTGCCTCGGGCCAGGCTTCCTCGCGCAGGCAGGTCTCAAGAACGAGTCCTAAAAGTGGTGCATTATCGGGCGAAGCGTTTAAGGCTGTAATCAAGCCGTCAATGGTTCGTGTCATGTTCGGGCCCCCAAGCCTGCACACTGTAGCAGAAAACGAGGGATGTAAACTTTTTTGCGCCAGTCAACGACATAACATGTACATGAACGTTTTTGGAGGCTCTCAATGTGGATAATGTGGTTGCTCATGATGGGTGGTCCTGGTGTAACGATCTACGTATCTCAAGACGTTGATCAAGACGAAGTGGCCGATGTGGTTGCTGATGCCATGGATGACATATTCGATGAGTTTGAAGATGCACTTAACGAGATGCGTCGCGAATTATCTGATGCTATGGAAGAAATTGAAGATTTGGATGTGTCGGCCCTGAATCAGGAAGTGGCTGATGCACTGGATGAACTGGATGCAAACGACCTCGACGAGGTTCGGGCTGAGCTGGAGGCAGCGATGCAAGAGATAGCCCAAGTTCGGGCGGATTTGAGCCAGCTACCGTTGCTGGATATTCAGCGCGCCATTGAAGATTCTTTGAGTGAACTGCGCACGATCACTGAAGATCTGCGTATCGAAGGCACGGTTTATTGAATTAACTTAATGACCTCCGTTTTCGTATGCATTTGCTGATGCCGACGATCAGAACAGGATAACTTCGCAACTTTTTAGGACCAGATCTGCGCCTTTGATGATTGCCGTTCTGGTCCCTTAAGTTGAACTGCACTGCCGTCGACATCCCTAAAGCAAGGTAGAATAGCGAATCGCTTCACTCTAGGGAGGTCATAGATGCACAGATTGGTGTGGTTTTTTGTCGCGGCAGTTTTGAGTGTGGCTGGTGATTGGACCCATTGGCGTGGGCCTCAGCAGAATGGCTTTGCCAAAGCAGAATCTCTTCCCGAGACATGGTCGGCAGAGGGTGAGAACTTGTTGTGGAAAGCGCCTTACGGAACGCGATCGGCTCCGGTTGTCCATAATGGGCGTGTGTTCATGATCAACGCGGCTGGTGAGGGCGAGCGGCTCCAGGAACGCGTGGTCGCCCTCGATTTGGAAAGCGGAAAGTTAATTTGGGAACATCGTTTTAACGTTTTTCTGACTGATATTGTCGCTCACAGGTTGGGCTGGGCCAATCCCTGCGTGGATCCCGAGACCGGATATGTTTTTGCCCATGGCGTTCAAGGCCTATTCTTTTGTTTCGATCGCGATGGCAAGATCATCTGGCACCGCTCATTGACCGAAGAGTTTGGTCGCGTTTCGGGTTATGGTGGGCGGACCCATTCACCGATTGTGTATGGTGACCTTGTCATCGTCAGCTTCCTCAATTCAAGCTGGGGTCCTCAAGGCAAGGGCCTACATCGCTATTTGGCGATGAACAAGAATACCGGTGAGGTCGTGTGGTGGACCGCTGCGGACGGAACGCCTTTGGATACGACCTATTCCACACCCGTCATTGCGACCATTCAAGGCGTGGACTTGTTGATTGCTGGCGCTGCAGATGGAACCGTTCAGGCATTTAAGGCCGCTACAGGTGAACCTGTTTGGAAGTTTGTGCTTTCCAAGCGCGGACTCAATACCTCAGTTGTCGTGATGGGTCACAACGTTTACGCCGCACATTCCGAAGAAAATATCGACACTTCGGTGATGGGGCGCTTGGTATGCATTGATGCAACTGGCAAAGGTGATGTGACTGCGACTCATGAACGCTGGCGTATTGACGGGTTGGGGGATGGCTACGCGTCTTTGGCGCTGGGTGACGGAATGTTGTTTGCCTGTGACAACGCCGCCAATTTGTATGCGATTGACCCTGACAGTGGCCAGCAGTTCTGGCAATTTAATTATGGCAACGCGGCCAAAGGCTCCCCGGTTTACGGTGACGGAAAGATTTACGTAGGCGAGGAAGCCGGAAAGTGGCACGTGCTTCAAGTCGACAAAAAGGGTTGCCGAGAATTGGATAACGATGCTTTTCACCTTGAAAACGGTGCACCGATCGAAATACACGCATCTCCTGCCATCGTGGACGGTCGCGTGTTACTACCGAACCGAACCGAACTGTTTTGCATCGGAAAGGGCAAAAAACAAGAAAGTGAAACCATGCCTTCGCTGGTAAGCAAAGGTGAAGTGGGACCGCCCACGCATTTGCAAGTGGTTCCTGCTGAAACTGTGCTTTCGGTGGGCGAGAAGCAAACATTCCATGCGCGCCAATTTGATGCGAATGGCCATTTGATAGGAGAAGTAGATGCGACTTGGTCCGTCAAAGGTCTTCCAGGTAGTGTCGAAGCAGGCGCGTATACGGCCACTGGCGGTATGTCTGCCGGTATGGTGATAGCCAAAGTGGGTGAGATGAGCGCTGAGGCCCGAGTTCGAGTGGTTCCGGCACTTCCATATCATCAGGACTTTGAGAGCTTACCCGTGGATGGGAATCCGTCTGGGTGGATCACGTCCAAAATGAAGACTGCGGTCACGGACGTTAACGGCAATAAGGTCTTGCGGAAGCTAGCCGATAAACCCGACCCAAAGTTCGCTCGGCTGCGTTCCTACATCATGCCACCCATACCCGGCAACTACACCGTGCAAGCCGATATGAGCGGCGCCAAGAAAAAGCGTTTTTATCCCGATATGGGGTTGATTCATTCGGGCTACATGTTGATTTTGATGGGCACGACGCGATCACCTGTCGTGAGATTGGTGACCTGGGACCCCATACCGAGACTACAGGTTGATGTGCCTTTCGACTGGAAACCTGACATGTGGTATACCGCCAAGCTTTCAATTGACCATCATGCAGACGGAACCGCAACGGTTCACGGCAAGGTTTGGCCTCAAGGTGAAGCGGAACCGGAGGCATGGACCGTCGAAATGACCGACCCCATTGCAAGGGCCGACGGAAGTCCTGGCCTTTATGCCTACTCGGTAGGTATTTCGGAAAATTCACCTGGAACCGAAGTGTTCTTTGACAACGTGAAAGTGTTTCAGAATCCATGAGGAGATCGACAATGATTAGATTATTGGTTTTTTGTCCGTTGGTGGCTATGGCCGGAGACTGGCCAACCTGGGGTGGTAACAACCAACGCAACATGGTCAACCAGACGGAAAAGAACATGCCTATCACTTGGGATGTAGAAAGCGGGACTGGGATCAAATGGACCGCAGATTTGGGATCTCAGAGCTACGGAAACCCTGTGATTTACAAGGGAAAGATACTGGTTGGCACCAACAATGAGGGCCTTCGTGACCCAGAGGTAGCTGGCGACAAAGGCAACGTCATGTGTTTCAGTGAGGCGGATGGCAGCTTTCTCTGGCAAGCCATACATGACAAGTTGAGTGCGGGCAGGGTTAACGATTGGCCTCTCCAAGGTGTCTGTTCCACGCCATTCATGGATGGTGACCGAGCTTACTATGTGTCCAATCGATGTGAATTGGTATGTGTTGATCTGGAAGGCTTCGCGGATGGTGAGAACGACGGACCCTACACCCAGGAGAAGTACACGGGTAAACAACATGCCGATATCGTTTGGGTTTACGACATGATCGAAGAGCTCGGCGTGTTTCCTCATAACCTGGCCACATCCTCACCCGCCTTGGAAGATGGTGTGATCTATTTGGTGACCGGGAATGGTGTGGATGAAGGTCACTTGAATCTCCCTTCGCCACGGTCTCCCAGTTTCATCGCTGTCGATGCAAAAACCGGCGAATTGAAATGGGAATATGGTGATTTGGGGACCATCCTCCATGGGCAATGGTCCACGCCATCATTTGGGGTGTTGGGCGGTAAGAAGCAAGCCGTATTCCCCGGTGGTGACGGTTGGGTGTACGCGTTGAATCCCGATGACGGGAAACTGTTGTGGAAGTTTGACTGCAACCCCAAGGACTCCAAATGGGAGCTGGGCGGATTTGGTACGCGTAACAATCTGATTTCGACGCCCGTTATTTTTGATAACCAGGTGTTCATTGGAGTAGGGCAAGATCCCGAACACGGAACGGGTATTGGACATTTCTATGCCATTGATGGCACGAAGACCGGTGACGTGACGGCCACAGCCGCTAAGTGGCATCGCGGTAACGACGACTTTGGACGTACCATGTCAACTGCTGCGATTGCCGATGGTCTGCTGTATATCACGGATCTGGACGGCTTCTTGTACTGCCTGGATGTAAAGACCGGCAATTTGTTTTGGAAGCACGATCTCTTTTCAGCCGTTTGGGGTTCTCCTGTCATCATCGACGGCAAAGTCTACATCGGTGATGAAGATGGTGACGTCTGTATCCTGAAACACAGCAAAGAGCTGAAAGTGCTGAATGAAATCAACATGGGTTCCGCCGTGTACACCACGCCTTCAGCCGCCAATGGCGTGTTGTACATCGCAACGCGCAACAAGCTATTTGCCATAACGGGTGGCTGACACCTTTAAGTGGTGGGTGGCGTTGTTCGCAGCGCCACTCATCGCCCACGATTTCCAACAAACTCAAGCAACATTGGTGGTCCGAGGCAACCAGGTGGTGGTGCAACTGGTTTGTGATTTGGACGCTTATGCTTTGGGCGTGAGCCCCCAGACACCTTCCGAAGAGTGCCGTGACCGTTTGGAATCGATGGAGCTGGATGCCCGGGAAAAGGCATGGTCGCAGGCCAAGCGATTTCTCGAACGGCGCATCAAATTGCGTGTGGATGGTGAACCTCTCATCCTGCAGTTGATGCCAGCGAAGGCGCCCGGCGATCAGGGCTATTTTGGCGTTAAGGCAGAATTGGTAGGTGCGTTGCCCGAGGATTGGCGTGAATTCACGCTGTTTTCATCTCGCGCCCTACCACCCCTGATGCTGGAGGTGTTCATCGATGACAAGATCACGTACAAGGGCCTCGTAGGGCAGGGCCTTGAAAGTCCTCCCATCGGCAGGGGCTCAACCCGGCAGCTTCAAGTGTTTTACTATTTGACCATGGGCTACATGCATATCCTGCCCTTGGGCCTTGACCACATCTTGTTCGTGTTGGGACTATTTCTGTTTTCTCGAAAGCCAAAAGACCTGCTTTGGCAGGTCAGCGCGTTTACTTTGGCGCATACGACCACGTTGGCTTTGTCTGCCTATGGTGTAGTTCGATTGCCTAGCCAACTGGTCGAATCGCTGATTGCATTGAGCCTTGTCTATGTAGGTGTGGAAAACCTTCTGGCCACCCAAATCAAGACCCGTCGACTGCTTGTAGTTTTTGGATTTGGACTGCTTCATGGCCTCGGATTCGCTTCGGTGGTTATGGATCTCGATTCGTGGCAAAGGGGCGCATGGCATCTAATTTCATTCAATGTGGGCGTCGAATTGGGTCAATTATCGGTTATTGGGATTGCATTCTTAGTTTTTATGTTGTTCCACAGTGAACTGCAGAAACACCTTTCGAATTGGGGTTCGTTGGCTGTGGCGTTGACGGGCTGTGTCTTGCTGATCTCGCGCATGATGTGACTTTATCACTTGACAACAAAGTAAGTGTTCACTAACTTATCTGTAGGAGGTCGTGTGAACCCACCCAGACTGAGTGCTGACGAACGTAGAGCCGCGATTTTGGCTGCCGCTATGCCACTGTTCGCTGTCCATGGATTTGCGGCTACAACTACCAGACAAATCGCCGATTCAGCAGGCGTTTCAGAGGCATTGCTGTATCGGCATTTTCCAAGCAAGGAAGATCTGTACATGGCACTCCACGAATTTTGCTGTGTCCATGCCGAGGTGTTTTCTCGCTTTATTGACGAAATCAAGCCAAGCACTTCGACCCTTGTGCACTCGGTTTACTACATCATGAATTCTATTTTTCTACACAAACAAAACCATCCGGACGATCCCGTGAACAATGAACATTTTTGCCGCCTAATGATCAACAGTTTGCTGGATGATGGCCGGTTTGCGCGGATGTTCATCAAGGATCAAGTCATGCCGTGGATGGATTTGTGGGCCGCCAGCGCCAAGTCTGCGGAAGCGGCTGGAGACATGAATCCAGGAATAGCCATTGAAAACCGATTGTGGTTTACACACCATCTGGCCGTCATGTTAGCGGTCAATCATTTGCCAGAGACCTGTGTTATCCCCTACGCGTGCAACGCCCAGAACCTGTGCGATGAGGCAGTTCTCTTCAGTCTACGTGGCATGGGCCTCACCGAGTCCGCCATTGCCACCCACTACAATCCAAGTGCTATTCAACTTTTTACAAAAAAGATCTTCGAGGCACTAAACCCTTAACCTTTTTTTGCGTATCACTGAAGTTAGTGAACGCTTACTTCAGTAAGTTGACCTGTTTGTTAGGAGTCGTATATGTGGTTCTTTTTGTTGTTGATTTTGAATGAGGATGCCGCCCGTCGGGGATTGGAGATCGCCCAAGAGTCGGATCGCGCGAATGCGGGCTTTGTGTCTGAGTACTCCGAGATGGAGATGGTTTTGATCAATGCGCACGGCGACCAAACGGTGCGAAAGCTCACAACTGAAACCATGGAGATGGAAGACGATGGCGACAAGTCAGTTTCTATGTTCCTATGGCCCGCGGATGTGAAGGGTACCAAGATGCTCACTTGGAGCCACAAGGTGGACGATGATGATCAATGGTTGTACCTGCCGGCATTGAAACGCGTGAAACGCATTAGTTCGAAGAACAAGTCGGGATCTTTTATGGGTAGTGAATTCGCCTACGAGGATTTGGGAAGCCAGGAAGTAGAGAAATATAGCTACACCTATTTAGGTGATGAGTCCGCTGAGGCCCGTGAGTGCTACAAGCTGGAACGCATTCCGGTCAGCACACGAAGTGGTTATAGCAAGCAAATCGTTTGGATGGCTAAGGACCTGATGAACCCCGTGCGAATTGAGTACTACGACCGAAAGGGTGAATTACTCAAGGTCGGTGTCTTCAAGGATTACCGACAAGTAAATGGATTCTGGCGCGTCCACGAGATTGAGATGAAGAATGTACAGACATTGAAATCGTCGTTGATCAAGTGGGAAAGCCGGCAACTTGGCCAAGAGATCGCGGAAGATCAATTTACGTCGGAATCACTGACAGAATAAAGGGATATTCATGATCGGGACGCTTGTTTTTGCGCTCAGCCTGTGCGCTGGGGAGTGGGACGTCTATTTCAAGGCCGAAATAGCAACGGAACTGCGACAATTTGAGTCAGATGATGACATGCGCACCATCGACAGCGGGACGGCTGGGTTTGTGCGTTTGGAGACTTCGTTGAAACGCGGTGCCTTCAGCGTCGCTGCTCGGGGATTTGGACGGGTCGACCCCAAGGACCACGATCGGGATAACGCTTCATTTGAGGAACTTTTCTTGTCGATTGATGATCGCGGTTGGCGCGTACGGGCGGGCTATCAAATGCTGAATTGGACCGCTACTGAAGCTTTTCACCCCGCCGACGTGATGAATGCGCGCAATTTTGACAGTGATATTGAGAACCCGGAAAAGAAGGGTGAACTCATGCTGTCGGTGCGACGCCGATTACCTGTGGGTTCCATCGAAGCCTTCTACATGCCACGCATGGAGCGCCCCGAGCTTCCGGGCAGCCGTTCAAGATTGTCGTTTGCCCCACCTGGGTTTTCTACCTCTGAGCCTCTTTGGCTTGACGATAATGGGAATTTGGATACATCAGATTCGCGGTTCCAGTGGGGTTTGCGTTGGAATGCAGTGCTTGGGGACGCCGATCTGTCCCTACACTACCTGGACCATCAAGACCGACTGCAACCTGTCGTGGACGTGGACGTCACATCTGCCCTAGTACAGCCCTATTACCTGCCAGTCCACGAGTATGGAGGCACTTACTCACAAGTAGTGGGCGCTTCGATTGCGAAACTGGAAGTGGGGCACAAGGATTTTCAGTGGGATGCGGTACCTGATCACACCCAAGTCGCCATCGGATGGGAATACGGTTGGATTTCTGCCAATGGCGCCGCCCCAACACTGATTATGGAAGCACAGAACTATTTCGGGGTGAACGAATCAGAGCGTGCCGCCTTGGGGACCTTCCAGCGTGATCTACTGGTGGGGTATCGCCATGCGTTCAATGACATCGCGGGACGTGAACTATTGGTAACTGTGATTACTGACCTCGAACGAAGCCACGAATGGCTGGCCAATCTGCGTTACAGCCAAAGACTGAGTGATACCTGGTCGGTTTCGGCCGGACTGAGATACATCGACGCACCGCCGAAACGTACGTTGGCCCAGGGGCTGGAACTGCTCGATGGTGCCAATCAGATTTTTTTGACTTTGAAGCGATTTTTCTAAGGAGCTTTTGCCATGACGCCACAAATGGAAAAGAAAACGTTATCGATGAAGACTGCAGACTTGATTCTGCGATTCCCAAAATCAGCGATGTTGCTGGGACTTGTTATGGCTGTACTCGCCATTCCTGGCGTGACGCGCCTGCAATCCGATTTCACATATAGAATCTGGTTCCGCGATGGCGATCCATTGTTGGAGACCTTTGACCGCTTCGAGCGTCGATTCGGCAATGACGAAGCCGTGGCTGTAGTCATTCATAGTCCGTCGGGGATATTTGATACCGAGTCCACCACTTTGCTGCAAAACCTGACGAAGGACATGTGGCAAGTGGCTGAAATCATTCGTGTGGATTCATTGACGAACTACAACTGGACTCACGCCGAAGTGGTCGATGGGGAAGACGAACTCTTTGTGGATCCCTTGATACCCGACCCGGATGATCAGGCATTGACGGAAGAGGTGCTCAAGGAGCGGGAATCCGTGGCCGTCAACCATGAGGTCATTCCCGGTTATCTTGTGAGTCAGGATGGCAAGACGGCAGTGATATTTGCGCGACTCAAACCTGCGATAGGCGGGTCTCCAGACTTCGAAAAAGTGATCCAAGGCACGCGAGAGAAAATCAAGGCGTACGAAGGTTTGGGTGATCATGAGTTCTATCTGACTGGCAATGCGGCTGTGACGCAGACGTTTAAAGAAGTGACCCAACAAGATATGCAAGTCATGGTTCCGGCACTACTAGGTGCCATCGTGCTGTTCCTGTTGTTCTTCTTCAGACGTTTGTCGGGGATGCTGATGCCGTTAATCGTAATCGTGGCCAGCATATCCATCACCATGGGTCTGTCTGGTTGGTTGGGCATCAAGATTAACAACTTGACGGCGATTGTCCCTCACATTCTCATCGCCATCGCCATCGCAGATGCCGTGCACATCATGGTGACCTTTTTTCAGTTCCGCCAGAAAGGGTTGGAGCGCCTCGAAGCAATTCGTGGCACGTTGGTGAAGAACCTGCAACCTACGTTGTTGACCTCCATTTCCACGGCGATTGGGTTCTTTTCGTTTGCCACCGCTAAAATTACACCTATTATGTCCATGGGGGTTCTGGCGGGCGTCGGCACCCTAATCGCTTGGGTCGTTACAATATTGGTTCTCAGCCCCATGTTGGCTTTGATCCCCATCAACATCAAACAAAAGCCGGAAGAGAAAAGAACGTTTGAGCCTTCGACTTGGAGCCTTTCCTACACTCGGTGGCTTCAACAGTGGCGTACGCCAGTCTTGATATTGTTTGCCGTGTTTAGCGTCATTTCGCTTTACGTAGCCTCCCGCAATGTGGTCAATTCCGACCCTTTCAAATACTTTGCGCCAAGCGTGCCCACCCGCGTGGCCAACGAATTCATTGAGGAGAACCTCGGCGGATCCATGGGCCTGGAAATTGTGGTTAACAGTGGGGAGAAAGACGGCATTTACGAGCCGGAATTCTTGAATAAGGTCGATGTGTTTCAGGATTGGTTGAACGAATTGCCCTATGTCACCAAAACCGTTTCGCTGGTGGATATCGTCAAGCAAATCAACCGCTCGTTACACAACGAAGCACAAGAGGCCTACGTGATTCCTGACGACCGGGGCTTAATTGCGCAGGAGTTGTTGCTCTACACCATGGGTTTGCCCCAGGGCATGGAACTCACTGACCGCATGACTTTGGACTACGACATGATCCGCCTGACCGCCATGTGGACGCTACACGAGTCGCGTACCTCACTGGTCGAGATGAAGCGCATTGAAGCCAAAGCCGCGGAACTGGGTCTGAATGCGTATGTGACCGGCAAAACACCACTTTGGCATGGACTGAACCCCTACGTGGTGGGTACCTTTATCGTTTCTATTAGTCTGGCGCTGGTTTTGGTTTCCATCTTGATGGTCGTCGTGTTTCGGTCGGTCCGTTTGGGACTTCTGTCCATGATTCCAAACACCGTTCCACTGATATTCGGTGGCGCCATCATGACGATCTTGAATAAGCCCCTTGATATTGGAACGGTGATCGTGGCCAGTGTGTGCTTGGGTATTGCCGTGGACGACACCATTCACTTCCTGTCGAACTTCAATCGGTGGCGCCAATCCGGGGCGGATACATCCTATGCCGTGGCACAGGTGATTACCCATACAGGACCCGCATTGCTTGTGACCACAGTCATTCTGGTTGCCGGATTCGGGACCTTCGCTTTTGCATCATTCGTGCCCAATATCAACTTTGGCATTATGACGGCGATCATTCTCACGACCGCTCTCATCGCCGATTTCACTTTGCTTCCAGCGATGTTGTTACGAAGCCAGCCGCAGGAATCCGAATCGTCGGTATTACTGGATGCTGAAGGTCAAACGGCCTAATCGAATCAGGGGACGGCCGTGACCGACACGGCCGTCGCTTTGTACTGCGGACATTTCGATTGAGGATCTGTATGGGGTCCCGTCACTTTGTTGATCCCTGTTTCGGGGTGATGGAAGGAACAAAACACGGTGCCAGGAGCGACACGGTCGGCTCGTTTCATGACCAATGACGTGGTGCCCCATTGACTTCTGAGGGTCACCATGGTGCCGTCCTCCAGCAGACCTGCATCGGCTGGATTCATCTCAAGTACATCCGCGCTTGCCATGGCAAGCTGAGGGGTCCTACGGGTCATGGACCCTACGTTGTAATGGTGTAACACCCTTCCTGTGATTAGCATCAATGGGAATTGCTCGTTTGTTTGTTCAGGGGATGGTAGGTAGCGCAAGGCTGTGAGCAGACCCTTGCCTCGCAGAAATCCGGACGCATGGACGGTAGCAGTGCCTGGATGATCCTTATGAGGGCAGGGCCACTGTAACCCGTCGCCTTCCAACCGTTGATAAGAGACTCCTCCAAATAGTCGAGGCACGGCTTTGGCAATTTCGTCCATCACCTCGGAGGGGTGTTCATAATGCCAATCTGCGCCTAACGCTCTAGCCGTTTCTTGAAAGATCCACCAATCCGATTTTGCATCGCCCGGTGGGGCCACTGAGGCGCGAACTCGTTGGATGCGCCGCTCGCCGTTGGTAAAGGTGCCGTCTTCCTCGTGTACACAGGATGCGGGCAGAACCAGATTCGCCCAAGGGGTCGTTTCGTTCAGGAACAGGTCTTGAACCACAAGGAAATCGAGCTGTTCCAACGACTCAATCACGTCCCTTGTGTTGGGGTCACTTTGCACCGCGTCCTCGCCTTGTAACCAAAGGAATTTGAGGGTACCCATCTTCGCGGCAGTAAACATCTCAGGTGACTTCAAACCGGGCTGTGCGGGCGGAAGGCTGCCCCATAGGTTTGCTAGTCGATGTCGTACCTCCGGGTCATCCATGGGTTGGTATCCGGTAAACAAATTGGGCATGCCCCCCATGTCGGCATTGCCCTGAACGTTGTTTTGCCCACGCAGCGGCAGCATGCCCGCACCTGACCGCCCGATGCTTCCGGTTAACATGCCAAGGTTACATAGAGCCATCACCGATTCCGTTCCCTGGGTGAGCTCAGATAATCCCAATCCGTGTACAAAGAGAGTCGGACCTTTGAGCAATGCCGCAGCGCTGTGAAGATCATCAAGAGACACGCCAGTTGTTTGGGCGACATCGCTCAGGTCAACAGAATCCAGGTGGGCGCTGAATGCTTCGGTTCCTTCAACTTTTTCGTCGAGGTAGGCTTGATCCACCTGCTGCGCGTCCCAAAGGATTTTCGCCAAAACGTTCAACAGAGACACATTGGTTCCTGGCTTCAACCACAAATGGACATCTGCAAATTGAGTTAACTCGATGGCTCGAGGGTCGATGACAATCAAACGGGCGCCTCTTTTGACCGCTTGCTTGATGCGAGCGCCCACCACTGGGTGTGCTTCGGTGGGATTAGCGCCGGCAACTACAATGCAGGTGGCACGCTCGATGTCTTGATAGGAGGCGGACGCCGCGCCCGTTCCGGTAACCGTCCGCAGTGCCAGTGCTGTAGATGAATGACAAACCCTGGCACAGCAGTCCACGTTGTTGGTACCGATGATCGAGCGAAACAGTTTTTGGGCTAAGTAGGCAGACTCGTTCGTGGCACGAGAAGACGTGAGTATGGCTAGGCTGTTTGGACCATGCTCGGATTTTGCCTTCCGGATCTCATCGGCTAGCACTTCAATGGCGCGTGTCCAACTGATGGGTTTAAAGTCGTCACCATCCCGTAGGAGTGGGGTCGTTAAGCGATCTGGACTCGAAACATACTGACGGGCATAGTGGCCCTTCGCACAAAGATGACCTCTATTGACCATTGCGTCTGTAATGCCATCAATAGCCGCAATCTGTCCGTCATTCACACCGACGCGAACCCGACAACCTACGCCGCAATAGCCACATACTGAATCGACGCTCACGTCATGCGGAAGATTGATGTCTACGATGGCACCAGTGGGGCAAAGCGGTGCGCAGGCGCCACAATAGGTGCAAGGACTGCCTGTGAAGCCGTCATTCACACCCAGTGCCAGCTGCGTTAGACCGCCACGGTTCTGGACTGAGTAACAGTTCTGTCCCTGGATCAAATCACAGGCCACCATACACTTTCGGCAGACAATGCAAGCCTTCGGGTCGAAACCTAGATAACCATCGAAATGGCGCCGATCCGTGGTCGTGATATTGATCCCATGCTCATGACACAGGCGTGCAAAGACAGAATCGGAAAGGACGTCGGACACATTTCTTTGCTCCAGCAACAACTCCAGAATCCACCTTCGCATTTGTCTGAGTTCCTGCGTTTGCGTGACAATGACGGAATCAGGACTAATGGGGGTGTGGCATGCTGCTTTCAAGCCCAACTGTTTCACGTCGACCAGGCATAACCGGCAACCGCCTTCTGGTCTGAGACCTTCAACATGACACAACGTAGGTATGTCAATCCCTGAACGCCTTGCTGCCGCAAGAATCGTGTCATCTTGATGAAAGCTGATTCGTTTTCCGTTGATGGTGGCTTCAGGCATGATGGCCTCCGACACGGTCCAGAACCTGAACGAGATTCTGGGGAATCAACTGGCCGAACGCACAAAGGCTTGATTTAGAAATCCATAGCGCCTGCTCCTTCAATGCCAAAGGAGCGATTTTTCCCTTTTCGATCCATGAAAGTAGTCGGCGAGACCCCAGGCTACATGGCATACACTTGCCGCACGATTCTGCGGCCATGAACTGGACGAGATGATGAAACAGGGCTTCATAGTCTGTTCCATCCAGCAAGGCAACCACACCACCGTGGCCAAGTTGTATGCCGCGTTTTTGCATGGATTCAAATCCAATAGGCACATCAAAATCCGATTTTTCGACCAGGGACCCCATGGGGCCGCCCAACAAAACACCTTCGAGAGATCGTCCCGCCCTGGCGCCACCAGCCGCATCGATCACTTCCTGGAGTGTTGTGCCAAATTCAACCTCGTAGATGCCAGGTCGGGCAAAGCCGTGATTGAGACACATGGCTTTGGTTCCTTTTGAGGTCTCCGTGCCCAATGACGAGAAACGATCCGCACCCCAAAGTATGATCTGTGGCACGACGATGATCGTCTCCACGTTGTTGACCACTGTAGGTTTGCCAAATAGGCCACATTCCGTAGGATAGGGTGGGCGCAATCTTACTTCTCCCCGTTGGCCTTCGATGGATTGCAACATCGCGGTTTCTTCACCACACACGTAGCTTCCCATACCCGAAACGACTTCAACCTGCAGGCTGAACTCGCTGCCCATGACCGAATCGCCTAGGATGCCGGCTTGTTGTGCTTCAAGGATCGCTTGCTCCAAGCGAATGCGTGCCAATGGATATTCGGACCGAACATAAATCAGACCATGATGGGCACCAATCGCATACGCACACAAGGCCAAACCCTCTAGCACGGCATGTGGATCCTGTTCCATCAAGACCCGATCGACGAAGGACCCGGGATCACCTTCGTCGCCGTTGACCACCGCAAATCTCTTGTCTGAACGGAACGCCGCGCAGGCTGCCCACTTTTGGCCCACGCGGAATCCTGCGCCGCCTCTGCCTCTAAGATCAGCCTGACTGAGCTGATCGATGATCTGTGACGGCGTCGATTGCAGTGATCGCTTCAAAGCCGTGTAAACCTCTGCATTCAAGGCCTGCTTCAGCGTTGCATGATCGCCATTCATGATTCGTCGGGTCACTGCAGGTGTGGAAGCCAGGCAAAATACGGGGCAAGGTGGTGCCTCTTCAGGATCTCGAAACCCATCATGGCCATTGGCAAGAACCGTCCGATCGAGGATCTGACCATTGGCCGCCAATGCGTTAGGCGCTTCGTAACAACGTCCCAGACAATAGACATGTCTTCCTAGATCGCGTTTTCCCTGCCTGGCCAGCCTACAGGATGTACCCTCACATATGCGCACGGCATTCGGGTCCTGGTGTAAGTCATCATAAAAGGAAACCAGACCGCGAATGTGTGCCCCTGACACGTTAAATTCGAGGGCTAACTCTTGCAGCGCCTTTTCGTCTAGGGAACCGTCTTGAATCAACCTCGCCTTGATGGCTGGTAGGATCGCCTGTTGCACGTGCATGTGGATCACCTCTATTGGTACACCTAAAACATGAGTCATGAGTCATGCTTTTGCAAGTGTTAGTGATCGAACGCCAACTCGACTGCTTCGGCGACATTACGCGCCATCCTCAAGTCCTCGCCCTGCAAATCGTCGCGCTGCGGACAGATCATCCGCTTGAAGCCCAATTGGCGACATTCCTTGATTCTCAATTCGGTTTGACGCACGGCCCGCAATTCGCCTACCAAACCCACCTCACCAAAAGCCACAAGGTCGCTGGGCAGGGGTGTCCCGCGAATGGCGGATACCAAGGCAAGGGCCAGGCCCAGATCAAGTGCAGGTTCTCGCACACTGATGCCACCGACGACCGATGCAAAGAGATCGAGACCGGCACAATGGAGTCCAAGGTGTTTTTCGAGCACGGCAAACAACATAGCTGCCCGATTACTGTCCAGTCCGGTGGTGAGTCTTCGAGGTGTTCCGTATGCGGAATGACTGGCTAATACTTGGAGCTCAATCAGGAGCGGACGTGTGCCTTCCATACACGGAACTACGGCGCTTCCCGGTGCGTTCAGTGGTCGATGTGCCAGCAAAACCGCACTGGGGTTCTTCACTTCGATCAGTCCCATATCTGTCATGCGCCATATGCCCAATTCGCCAGTGGGACCAAACCGGTTCTTCTGAGCGCGAATTAGCCTCAGATCTTGCATCTTGTCACCTTCAAAATAAAACACACCATCGACCATGTGTTCCAGTGACTTGGGCCCTGCGATGGATCCGTCCTTGGTGATATGACCGACTAAGACCGCTGTGATGTTGTTGGGTTTGCACAATTGCAACATGCGGGTCGTGATTTCGCGTATCTGTGCGAGTGAACCTGCTGGAGAATCACTTTCCATGACTGCCACTGTTTGCACGCTATCGATAATGATCAACTTGGGACGCATGTCGTTTGCAGTCTGTTCGATGGCTTCGAATCGGGTTTCAACCAATATTTGAAAACTGTTCCGCAGGTTCAAACGGTCACTTCTCAACTTAAGTTGAGGTGCCGATTCTTCGGCAGATACATACAAGACTCTGTGTTGAAGAGCCATGGCATCGGCCAGTTGCAACAAAATAGTGCTCTTGCCAATTCCGGGCTCACCGCCCAACAAGATGATGGAGCCTTCCATCAATCCGCCCCCCATGACCCGATCGAACTCGGCTATGCCACTGATAATCCGCTGCCCACCTGTCGATGGAAGTGACTGTATTGAAAGGGGTTCTGCTGATACGTGGCCCAATGCAGCTGTTTTGGGCAAACTGCGTTGCTCACTGAGCGAGCCCCAACTCCCACATTCTGGGCACTGACCCATCCATTTGGGGTTCTCGTATCCACATTGCTCGCATAAGAAACGGCTCTTTTGTTTTGCCATAAAACTACCGATAAGATGAGTGGACGCCGTTGGTCTTTTTTGAATTGGTATTCGAGGGATTGATGATTGGTCTGAAGTTCGCGTTGCGAATTATAGTACAATTAGTTAAGTAACCACAGTTTTTCATGAGGAGGGAAACGCGTGAAAAAAACGCTGTTGGGTTTGTTAGCAGGAATTGCGTTGTTCATTGGCTGCGGATCTGAAAACAAATTAGCCAAAATCAACGAACTGCAAGCAGCGGGCAACCTCCGCGATGCTGCAAAAGTATATAAGGAATGGGTCGATTCATCGAAGAATCCAAATATAGAACGTGACTATATTAAGTTCCTTTTCGATAATAAGCTTTTTTTGGATTTCAGCAAGGAAGTGCGTTCTTATTTGGAGCGGTTCCCCCAGGACACGGATGTTAAAGAACTGCAGTTTGAATATTATGCGCGTCTTGCGCGTGACGCTGAAAGAACCAACAACTATGAGGCCGCACTGGATTACATCGCTGCAAATCTTTTAGATCAGAATTATTCGGAATATAGAAAGTGGGAGTCACGCCAGACCACCATATTGAGGAAGTGGTATCAAGAAGCTGCCGACAAAGGCGATATTTCAGAGCAGAAAAGCATTGTGACCAAAATGATCTCAAGGGGTTTTGACAACTTAGCGTCGTCTATTGCGCCTGAAATCTATCAAGAGATGCAGCAGCAAGTGCAAGATGCGCAAAGTGGAGCACAATAGTCAACTGGCTTGACTGTGGGTTGGTTTGGTGACTTCTTGTTCAAAGAAGGGATAAAACGAATACCATTGTTCGGGGTACTGTTTTACAACATCTTCCAGACACCGCAAATATTGATTGAGTAGGTGTCGTGCACGTTGTTCTCTTGGTCCCGTACGCGTCACATCTAAAGCGGGATAGGTGATGATGCGATATTTTCCCGGTTGCTTGTCAAACACAAAAAACACGGGGATCACCGGTGCGCGAGCTGAAAGGGCCAACTGATAAGGTCCCAGCGGGAAGGGACATTGACGCCCGAAGAACTCGGCAGTAATTCCTCGGTCGTTGAAATCACGATCGCCCTGAAGGGCAATCAATTCGCCTTCCTCCAAGGCCCGCAAGACTGGGAGCGCCGAAAACAGACTGCGGTCGACTGGCACTTCATTGACGCGTCCAAATCCGCGAAACTTGGATCGGTAATGTTCCACGATGTTAAATCGATCACGGACATAAACAATGTTGGTGGGACGTCCAATCTGGCTGACAAATAAGCCGCCCAATTCCCAATTCCCCATATGGCCAGTGATTAGGATGGCGCCCTGTTTGCCAATCTGCTCGAAGACGCGGTAATAGGCATCGTGATTGACGATGTGGTCCCATATTTCTTCAGGCGCTAATTTGGCATAGCGAAAGAATTCAATCCAATAACGGCTGTGGTAATCCATCATCCGTTTGGCCATGGCGCGGTATTCCTTTTTCTTCCTTCCTGGAACAATAATTTCGTAGTTTCCTGCAATAGCGTCGAAGTATCGAGGTTTGACGAGCGCAAACAAACGCATAAAGAAACGCGCAACAGGGTCGATGAGCCAAGGCACACGCACCAACACCAAGAAGATGGGAAACCAGAAATCGAAAAACTTTTGATAAAAGGCCAGCAAGCGGGGTCCCGCCACAGCCATCTTGTCTTGCAAGTCCAGCGCCCCCAGCTGCTCAAGTGCTAAGTCCCATTATAACGCGCATTAAACCCGGCGCGACGTGCGATTGTCTTTCCAATGACTGGGTCATCATCGACCAAATCAAAGGAGATCCCCATGAGAGGAATCATTGTTGTGTTCATCGGATCCATCATCACATTTGCATTCACCAACACCGTGCAACCGGGCGACGAATCACTTCGCGAAAACCCGGATGTCGTTTTTATTAAACAGTGGCACATGGAACAAAAAGCCGCGGAGGTTGCGGGGCAGTTACATCTTAGCCAGGCACAAATACAAACCTTGCGAGACGTAAAGGCGCAAATGGAGCAGATCAAAGCAGAATCTGAGTCACAGAAAAAGCAGACAGAGGCTCAATTGGCTCAGCTTGCGAAACAGATTCGTGGTCAGATTGAGCAGAACGGTGAGGTGGACGATAACCTGGAAAAGCAGATGCGCGGGTTGAGACATGATTTGAGGCAACTACGCGAGGCGACGCGGCTGAGGATTCGTTTGGCGGGAATGCCCCTCAAAGATCTGCTCTCAGATGATCAACGAGCCGCCCTCGAGGAGCATCGAGGAAGTCAGCGCGAACATCGAGGGAAGCGGGAACATGTTCGGGTTGCCCGATTTCTTCTGAGCGATGCGTTTCTAAACCAATTTCAGTGATCCCATAGCAAACGCCCCAAGAACAATGGGGCGTTTGCGTTTAGGGTGCGAGGGATGCATTGAAAAGGCTCAACAGGCTGGCTATGTTTAGGCCTGGCCAGTTCGCAACCTCCTCACGAAACGTATGATACGCATCTGTTTCAAAAACCAATGCTGTGCCGGGGGAAAGAGAGCCCATGTAAAGCCTCTGATTATGGGGGCCAATCGTGACTCGAGTCGTACTGATTAGATCGATGATTGCATTGGGATCGGATAGATCGGCACAAAGGTCACTGAACGGAGTCAGCATGCCGTTTGATGAGTTGCGGTCCATTTGAACGATGGCGGCATGCCAAGGTACGGTTGCGTAGAGGTACTGACCATCCAGACTGACACCTACCCCTGCGTCACTGGCCACACCGCCACAATTGATCGGGAAGTTGAAGTCTACCGGTGAGATGGTTTCCAAATAGGTGAGCGCGCCAGTTGCGGGGTTTCGCGAGAAGACGGCAAGCCAGTCGTCAAATCCGGAAGTGCAAAATGGGGCTGACGGTGCACCGTATTGACCGACCGCATAGACATTGAGTCCATCGGGACTGATGGCCAGTTCGTTGGCACATCCCAAGCCGTCAATGCCTCCCACGCCATCAAAATATGATGCTACGAACGCCAACGCACCGGTGATGGGATCTCTTGAAAAGGCTGCCAATGCTTGGTCTGTTTCTGCGGCTGCATAGACGTGGTTGCCATCTGGCGACACACAGATGTCCTCCACGCCATCCAGACCCGTAATGATTCCGCTCAAATTGGTATAGACCCCTATCAGGGCCAAAGCGCCTGTCATCGTATCTCGTGAAAAAGCGACGATGGAATCGTCGCTCCGGGCACCTACGTATACATGATTGCCGTCAGGACTGATATCCACCGACATGGCGCCACCCAAGCCATTAAAGGACCCTCCGGTGTCCAGATCGAAGATGGCTTGTACCAGTGTCAAGGCGCCCGATACACTGTCCCGGGAAAACACCGTCACCGCGCTATCTGTGAGTGCTGCGGTGTAGACGTGTTTGCCGTCAGGACTTACTACAACACCGCGAACTGATGCGAGGCTGGTTATGGGTGCCATGCCGTCCTGGTGGGCTTCCACAAAAGTGAGCTCTCCCGAAAAGTGATCGATGGCAAAGACCGTCAATCCATGATCCAAAGAACCAGGCACGTAACAATGTCTTCCGTCGGGGCTCACGGCTAGGCCATGGGCCCCGCGCATCCATTCTAGTCCTGGGTCTCCATCTGCTTTGCGATCTGCGAGGTGGATCTGTCCAAATAACAACGGACTCAAAAGTAAAGATAGATATTTCATTCCTTCACCTCAGGTGTGGTTGACAATCGTGTTTTTTGTTGAACGCCGTCAAACCATGCTGCCTCAGTTGTCCCTATTTTCGATAGGCATGTATGTTTCATCGGCAGGGTTCGATTTGCCATTAGTCACCCAAATGCATGACTTTTGTCACTCGGCAACAATTGTGTTGCGTGTTAGTTTTTATAAAATTTAATAAAATTTGGTTAAGGCTGGCAGCACATGACTTGTCTAATCATTGGTCATGTTGACCACAATCACGCGCGGATCTGGGTGCGTGGTGGCCAACGGGAGCCTTTTGCGTACCTCAACATTCGGATGCACGGTGCGCCGTGGCGACGGGCCCTGATCATGAACCTCGAGGAGCGTCACTTCTTTACGGGGGTCTTTGAGGTGGATGGGTTGGATCCGGACACATCGTTTCACTGTCGTGTGCGATTCGGAAATGCGCCCAAGCTCGACGAGTCCCAACTCACTGTGCCTGAAGATGGGGAAGGATCGTTCACGACAAAGCCGGTGCCCGGACATCACAAGCCATTTTCCTTTTTGCTTGGCAGCTGTAATCTGCACAGTTTGGGTTCTGTGTCCAAGCCAGGGCCGGCGTTTGCCCGAATTCAAGAGCTGGTCGAGGAGCGAGATCCAGCGTTCGTCATGTATTGCGGTGATCAGATCTACGCCGATATTCCCCGTGACCCCTTTCCCGATGATGGTCACTTCCGGCGCAAGTATCTGGACGCCTGGGATGACTGCCGCGAGATGAGACGGTTATTGACTCGTTTGCCGCATTACATGATTCTGGATGACCACGAGATATTCAATGATTTCGCCAATGATGTGGCTCATGAGCAGTGTGATGCCGTGAGGGATGTGGCGATTAAGGTCTATCGCGAGTTCCAGCACATTCACAATCCACAAACCTACGGTTCTGAGTTTCTGCATTATGCGTTTCAGCATGGGCAAGCCCACTTCTTCGTGATGGACACGCGCAGTGAACGTTATCTGGCATCAGGACCCCAGATGATAGACCGAGAACAAATGGATCATTTCAAGCAGTGGCTGGTGGGCGTTGGCCCAAATGCTTACAAGTTTGTCGTTTCAAGTGTGCCGTTCGTCATGGATGTGGTGCGCTCCGAAGATAAGTGGTGCGGTGCCTCATATGTAAGACAACGCAACGAGGTCATCGATTTCATTGCACAGAACCAGCTGCATCAGGTCGTATTCTTGACTGGCGACATGCACTGCTCTTATCAGGCGCACATGAATGTGACGAGTCCCGCTGGCGATCTGGTGATCCATGAGCTCATGTCCAGCCCGGTCAACCAACTAGGTAAGAGCAAAATCAGTAAATTTGAAGAAGACAACCCACATACAACACCGGGCGGCGTTTCTTATCAATCGCGATTCGATCAGTTCTATTCCGGCCACTCCAACGTGATGTTGGTGCAGGTCGATCAAACTGTGCGTTATGAGATTTACCGAACCAAGAAACGACGGGCGGCCGAGTGCGTGGGTCGTATCTGATGAATGGACCGAGGAGGAAACATGTGGATATTGTGGATGGCCTTTTTGGCCCAGGTTGATTTGAGCACTCTGGCTGCAAAGACGAATCTCGAAGCGAAGGACTTGGCCAGTTTGAATATGACCGACATGGCCAAGCTACGCGGCATGTTGGACGGAACAAAATCGGAAGCCTTTAAGTTGGTCGATACGCGTCTGTTAGAAATGGTGAAGGACGAGGCCGATATCAAAAAGATCATCAAACTCAAGCAGGCTTTGGACGAGCACCAAGTCAAGCCCCAGGATGATCTGGTCAAGGCCATGAACAAAAAGATTGAAAGCGGCCAGGACCAATTGGTGGCTGATCTGATCAAAGGTGCCAAGCCGCTGACGGCTGTTTTGTTCTCGACCCAATCTCAAAATGAGTTTGAAGTGGTCAAAGGACCGTCTGGCGATGGCGTGATTAATCAGAAGACTTCGGGCAAGACGGCGGGTCTTCTGCTTGCTTTTGAAGCACCCTTTGCTTATCCCAGAATACCTTTTAGCAAGGGTCGCATGCCCATCGGTGCCTGGTTCGGCGTGAGCTTGACCGATGGGCAAGGCAACGCAAACTCGAATTTCGGTTTGGCGGCAGGCCTATCTGTTGCCGTGCTTTCCAAAGGCAAGATCGATCAACTGAAGAACGACTTCACTTTCAGTACCATCGATTCGGCTCGACTGCTGTTAGGTGCCATCTATAGTGATGTCCAGGTCTTGGGGTTCAAGCAATCTGGTGAACGTTACCAGTTGGGGGATCGTTTCCCGCTGGGTGAGACTGTACCTACCGAACGGAGTAAAGACATCGCGTTCACGTTGGGGCTTGGATTCAGATTCTAAGAATTTCCTACGGAGCCCTGTCGGGGAACAAATCGCTGACCAGGTTCTGGATTTTCTTGCGTGCGATCATCCAGTGGTTGCGGAGTGTGGACGGATTCATTCCAGCCATCTCTGCGGCTTCACTTGGTGTGAGTCCTTCAACGGCACACAGATAAAAGACCAAACGCTGTTGCGCCGGCAAGGCTTCGAGGCAAATGTGTTTCAACTGCTTGTAATCTAACGATTCGTTGAACGCATATTCGATCATGGATTCGACGATTGGAACTTCAACCTTATGCCTGCGAAAGGCATCAATAACCAGTCTCGAAGCGATGGTGTAGAGCCAATTCGTGCTGCCCTTTGCCGGATTGTAACGACTGCGATTAGACCAAACCTTAATCCAAAAGTCTTGCAATCGATCGTCTACATCGGTGGTGGACGTGCCTTGAGACAGAAAAAAGCGCTCAAAGCGGCTGGATTCCTGCTGAATCAGAGTCGCTAATGCATCGCGATCACCGCGCTTTAAGGCTATGAGCAGGTCTTGGATGGTTGGGTTCATTGATTGAGATATCGCAACAGCTGAGGGAGTACCTGGTTGGACGGGCCACTATTGAGCATTTGTTGCTGTTCATTATAGACGATCATATAGGGTAGGTCTTTGATATTCATGCTTTTGGCCAAGTTGGAATCAAACGAGACCAGGTCGAGTTTGTGAACGGTGATACGGGGTCCATAGGTCCGCTCCAAGTCCTGCAGGCTCAGGTCGAGTACTTTGCAGGGGGCACACCAATCCGCAAACACTTCGAACACGGTGACTTGCCCAGCAACAATGTGTGGCCCCAAATCGATGGATTCGCCATGGGACAGCACCTGAAAGGAAATGGCCTCGCGTTTTTGGGCAGTTGGAGGTCCGCACGCCACAAAGAAGCAAGTCATCCCCAAGATGCAAACCGTGAAACGCAACAAGCCAACCTCCGTAATCTCAACTATAATAGTCTAGTCATCACGACACGCTGAAGGATACATGGATAGCGGCATTTACGTCTCAAAGAAATTGATTTTCCAACTAATCGTGGCATCGATTGTAGTCAACGTCTTGTTCTTACTGTTGGGTATGGTCATCGGTAAGGATGATGGCAAGTGGCAGGCTCCAGTGGAAGAGGTTGCAGCAACGGATCAACCTCAAGACGATGATGCGCCCAACCCAATCGAGATGGAGATGACCATTTTCGAGCGTGACCGTGAAGCCGAACGAGCCAAACCCATTGATGTGGCCTACCTGGACGACAAGAAACCTGACACGACCACGACCACAGCGAGTCAAGATCCCGCCAAAGAGCAGGCGCCAGAGCCCGTGGTTGAACGCACAAAACCGGATCCAAAACCTCCGGTTACCCAGGCTACGGACGGACCCATAGGGTCAACAGGTGGAAGTTATTTCATCCAAGTTGTGGCTTCCAAGGACCGAGCCAAGATTGAACCGCTTCGTGAGCAACTGGCGAAGTTGGGTTATCGCGTGTTCCTGGACCAGGAAAGTGACTGGACACGGCTCTTGGTCGGTTATTTTCCCGACCACACCTCAGCGACCAAAGAAAAAGGCAAAATCGACAGGGCACTGTCGGCTGCCAAAGTGAACTGCTGGGTGCGTAGCCGCTGAACCCTGACCGAATAATTGTGGATGTTTCAGCGTTTATCCAAAGTCAATTTCAGTCCAGGGACGACCTAATAAATGCAGGGGGATTTTGGCCGAAGGCCAAGCCCTCAATAGCCTAGGGTCGAGATCTGCGAAGCAGATTGAAAACCCTAGGTCCAAAGCATTTATGAGCCAAGCGCTGAAAGCGCGAAACTCATAGATTGCCACCCGGAGATGAATCGTTGGTGTTCATAGTTACCCCGGGCTTGGTGTGATGTTATTGGGATGAGATTTGGCGTCGCGCTTACAGCGCTCGGACTATGCGACTCCATACCTAGGGTCCGGTTTGCTGCGCAAACCTTGACTCTGGGCTACTCAGGGATTGGCCCTTGGCCAAACAATGCAAAGGTCCGTGCATGATGAATCACCCAGTTGTACCTTGGTGCCATTCATCTTCGAGACACCTGCAGCTCTAAGCGAGACTCACGCTAAGGCCCGAGTCTGCAAAATGAGTCAGCCATCCCTAGCTGACGCGTTCGGTTTCGAGCCCTGAAATACGCCTCCGCCTGGCAGTTGAAGGCACGTTCGCCAGACTTGGCATTGGCATTGCCCTTTCTCTGATAAATCGTTAGCGAGGAGGGTTAGCTTGAAGAGCTCCATTCAGTTGTCTTGGTTTTTTGTGACAGCTATAGAAACTATTGCGGGAGGCTGGATTCCACATATCCCGCCACCTGAGTCTCCCTATGAAATGACACTGTCGCTGGTCAATGAGTCCGACACGACCCAAGTCTTTCATTTCTTTCCTTTTGATGAACAGGGTGTGGCCTTGACGTCATTTCAGATGGCCTTGGCGCCGCATACCTTTCAGACACAACCAGCTCATCCATTTTTTGAACCCATCACCAGCCATGTGCGCGTGGGCAGTACCAATGGCCAAGTCCTTTGGTCTTATGACCTTAAAGGCCGTGGTAAGGGCCAACCCCTGTTTCGACTGCACCCGGGGACTACGTACCGAGCCTTGACGGATTGGCGTCATGGGGTGGACGGTGCGTTTGGACTGTCGCTGGTCAATACATCAGATGAGTTGGCGATGGTCGACGTCCGCGTGATGTCTGCGGAAAAATCAGTCCAGCGCCTCGAGATTCAACCGCGTGCCAAGGCGCTAATACGGGATGAGCAGTTTGATGACTATGATCAGGTCGTGATTGAGATTGAATCCAGCCAGAGATTAGCGATTACGGCGGCTCAGCGTTCCTGGTCAGGCGAAAACAGTCATTTCTTCCCGCGCGACCTACTTTTGGAACAGCAAATTCCGTCACAAGACCTGGTGGATATTCGTGACGGCGTCTTGAGACAGATGCTCCTCAGCTTACTGGACAATCAACCCGAAGATGGTCAGCTCACGCGATTCGAGATGGAGAAACTGGAATCACTTAATTGCGCAAAACGAGGGATTCGTTCACTTGAAGGGCTTCAGGCGGCCACGAATCTGAAAGTACTGCATTGCGACCGCAATATCATCACGGATGCTCGGCCTATTGATGCGCTTTTGAATCTGGAATCGTTGGATCTTAGCGACAATCCAGTGATTCACTTGCCTCGGTTGGCCGAGTCTCATGTTTTGTCGGTGCTGATTGCGAATCGCTTGGGCTTGACTGAATTTATCCCAGACTGGTACCAGCTTCCGTTGAAGGAACTGTCTCTAGTGAGGAACCAAATAGACGCCTTTGATTTTCAAGGGTTCACGGATATTGAGACGGTCAATTTGGAGCAAAACCCGGGCTTGCAGTTACTGTCGACAAACTTTCCACAGTCCTTGAGGTCGCTCGACTTGCGGTACTGCGGTCTGACAGAGAATGACTTCTCAAACTCGAGCATCGAAACGCTAGACCTGGGTGTTAACCCCGGTTTGTCCGGCAAACAACTCCTGTTACCGCAAACGCTCCACGTGCTCGAACTCGACTACTGCGGCATGGATTCGTTTTTTTACGAGTTGCCCCAGCTCGAAACACTTGATTTGAGCGGTAATCAGATGCTGACAAGCCAGAACCTCTCGCTTCCTGAAACGTTGAGATCGCTTGAATTGCGAGCATGCGATGGAATCGTTCGGCTTGACCATCACTTGCCTCGTCTTTCAGCGCTAGATATTTCAGATTCGGACATCATCCTTTCACCAGCTCAATACGAAAGTTTGAAGGTGCTTAAGATGAACTATGCCAAACAGACGTCGTTTCCCATGCAAATCCAGTCCTTAGGCAACCTTGAGGAAGTCTATGCATCCCGCGGAAGACTCGAGAAATGTGACGCCCTACTTGCCCTCCCCAATCTCAAGATTGTGGACGTCGTGGGCAATTATCTGGGTGCGGATCAATGCACGGTGATCGAGACGCTCATCAATCGGGGGGTCGAGGTTTCCTATCGATATCAGAACCACGAATATCTCAACTGCCCTGGAGGTACACCATGATTTTTGTCGCCCTTTTTGTACTGGCCAACGTGGAACTCACATCAACCGTTCCCGAAGTAAATGTCAGGTCGTTGGGCCAGCGAGCGGGCACCATCACGATGACCGTCAACGGTAACGACTTTTTTGAAGCCTCTCCCGAAACCCCAGTGTTTATTCGCATCAGACTGGACAAAGGGGTTCGGCTCAGCGAAACGTTGGTGGATGTCGAAACGGCGCTTAGTCGTAATGACCCCATTTTGCTGGCTATGTCCTTGTTGGCCAGTAATGGCTCGGTTTTGCGTGCCCCGCCACACACGGTGAGCATTGTGCGTTGGCACAAGGATGAAGGTGAGTTTTGGCTCAAGGTTCAGGCTACATCCTCAAGATGGATCGAATCTCCAGATGGGACTCTATTACCTCCAGACGTGAACCGGCGAGTGCAGTGGACCATTGGACAAGCAGTCGAAGGGGATCGAGCTCAAAACGAACCTTTGTTTGCGATGGGGCTTGCGAACCTCACCGCAAACACGCGAAATGAGGGTGCAGTATCCACCTTCATATTGGTGAATACACAACCGTCGATTGTGGAGGCCAATCAAGGTACGCAATCAGAGCTGAACTTCGACACCATCGCTTTTGATCGTCAAACAATAGGTGTCACAACTGAAGACCACAGCTCGGGAATTCGAACGGGCGACGACACGTCTGCCAACTTCAGTGGACATGACACCGTGGGCATCGCAGTTGAAGAGGTTCGCGAACAGGTACTCTGGCCCGAGACCACGCTTCAACCGACCCTTCGTGTGTTTAATCCAACCACAGAACATAGACCCATCATTGTTCGGGGAAACGATGAGGCGACGTGGGTGCGTGAAATTGGGCCAGGCGTCAATTTCTTTTCACTCGAAGACCTCGCGATATCTGGTCGGTCGCTCATCTTCGACGAACATGATGAACTGGTGACGCACTTGATGCTTCAAAACAGTTCGGACCACCTGCTGAGTATGGACACATCCACCAGGAACACCGACCATCGTTTCCTCATTCGTGCGCAGGGGGAGACCGTGCTACTTCTGGTTAACCCCAACCATGGAGCCGCTACCCAGATTACGTTCGCCATATCCGACCCGTCGGGCGAGGTTCTATTCGCCGAGGTCCTGGAAATTGGCCCAGGCGAAAAACTGGAGCACCCGTTGAATACCTACCTGACCGCAGAGGAGGTACTCGTTCGCATCCAGGGAATAGACCCAGTTCATGCAAGCATCACGCAGTTTGTGGACAGGGGTGATGGGGTCGGCTGGATCAGGTCCATACCTCCTTTGCCCGATATCGATGATCAGGTAGCGTCACCATGAGTTGGTTACCCCTCTTGATCCTGGCAAACATCGACTTGGACACAACCACACCCTTTATGAACAATGATTCGTTTGGTCAGCATGCTGGCAAGATCACCATGACCATCAACGGAAATGATTTCTATGAGGCATCACCTGATACCCCTGTATTCCTCAGGTTTCGCTTGGACAAAAACACCCGACTTGCGGAGACCTTGGTAGATGTGGAGACTGCACTTAGGCGTAATACCCCCATCAATCTGGCTATGTCGCTCTTATCCAGTGATGATTCTAAGCTCAGGGCCCCCAGCCATTCCTTGAGCATCGTCAGATGGCAAAGAGGAGAAGGTGAGTTTTGGCTCAGGGTCCTAACGTCATCCAACCTATGGGTAGAGTCTCCTCAAGGAAAATTGAGTCCCCCAGACCTCTATCACCGCGTGCAGTGGACCTTGGGACAGTCTGTGGATCTAGATATGGCACACAATGAGCCACTTTATGCCCTCGGTAAAGCCAACCTTGAGGCCAATTACCGCCAGGACGAAGCGGTTCCCACCTTCCTGATATTGGACACCAGCTACTCTTATTTGGAGTCATTCCCTGATCTCAACGCCAAACAGCGTTTCGATACGATTGCGTTCAATTATTTGACAACAGGCGTGTTAACTGAGGAATTCAGCACCGGGATACGATTAGGCGATGCTACTTCGGCTAATTTCAACGGTAGTGACACTGTTGCAATCGGGATTGAAGAAAGCAGACCCTTCTTCTTTTGGCAGAATGCATACCTGAAACCAGTGCTTAGGGTCTTTAATCCGACCTCTGAACAAAAGCCTGTGGTGGTTGTAGGCCGACTCAGTGTTTCCGTATGTGTGACCTATCCAGGATCCAACCTCTTTTCTTTGGAAGACATCGTTTCATCCGAACCGTGGATATCTTTGGAAGAAGCAGATGAAGTAATCGCCCAGTTTGCATTTCAGAACGTCTCTGGTCAGGTGTTCAGCCTTCAGGAATCGCAATTAGGCGCGGAACAGACCTACCTGCTGCATGCTGGATCTCGGGGTGAAGCAACGATCAATTTGGCAAATTGGAATCCCGAATCGGCTCAGGTGGTCGTGGAAACCGTAACTGAGAGTGGAGAAATCAATACGGTCATGGAACTCTCGTTGGCGCTGATTAGGATGGTGCATGTACCGCTCGATGTGCACCTCACAGAAGAACCAACTCTGATTCGGTTGAGAAGCACCCAAGCCATACTTGCGTCAGTCACACAACAATACGGCGATGGTGAAGGCAAGGGGTGGGTAAGAAACATCGCGCCACTTCCAAAGTTGACCGAGGAGGTGACGTTTTGATGTTGATGGTTTTGATCACCTGCTATTCGTTTGCCGATTCGGGGCAACGACTTTGGATCGGGCACGTACCAACACAGGGTTCCTCGGTCGACATGACGCTTTACCTGGTTAATCGGTCCGAACGGCCAGAAGAAATGGTCTTTGACGTCTATTCTCAGTCAGGCAGTGCGGTGGATCCTGTGCACATTACCGTACCGGCAAACGAGACACTGGCCGTCGCGTCCGAAGATCTGTTTGGGCCTGAGGCAAGTCATGCTGCTTTTTCGAGCGGATCTGTCTCGGTAAGATGGAGCTACGCACTGTCAGGCGCACTCAACCAACAGCCGCTGTTTGAACCCAGCGATGGGTTGAGCCAGAAAATGTTGGTTGATTGGCATCCCGTGGATTCGGGTACCTTTGGCGTAGCGATTGTCAATACTTCGGATCAACCTGCACAGTTAGTCTGGTCAACAAGTGGTGCCGTGTTGAACCAAATGAGTCTCGGCCCATATGAAAAAAGGGTGCTTGATTTCAGCGGTGTCGACGCGAGTTCGCTTTCACTTGATTCTGATCAAACGTTCGCCTTTGTGGCGGCCCAAGTGAGTCAATCCGGCACGGACAGTAGTTATATCCCCAAGCCAGGAGCAGAGTTGAAGCGGGCCCAAGTCGACTTGGTTGACGACAATCTTCGTGCCCTGGTGATGCAGATCGCGGACAATTCGCCGCGCGATGGCCACATCAGCCTTTATGAGGCCAAGCAAATTCAGTGCATCAACGCACAGGGTCTAGCCATTAGATCAATAGGCGGATTGGAATTGTTCACTGAGCTTCGGAAGTTAGACTTGAGCGATAACTTCATACATCAATTGACGTCAGAATCTTTACCCGTGTCGCTTGAGGAGTTGACGCTATCAGGTAATCCCTTGACCGAGGTTCCTGATTTGTCGGCCTTGCCAGAACTCCTGCGACTAGACTTAGCCAATTGTTCGTTCTCAAACGTGCCGCGCCTCGTTCATGCTCGATTGGAGTCGATTGACCTTACGAGATCAGGCATAGTTGTCATTGATCTTTCGGGGATGCCTATGCTGAAAGAGCTTCGGCTGGGGTTTAACCCACTCGACCCAAGTCAACTCACTTTGCCTGGGCGACTGACCCACCTCGCTTTGAATGGATGCTTGATCCGCAGTATCCAACTCGACCTTCCTGAACTGGTTGATTTGGACCTGTCCGACAACGTGCTCAGCCACGTCACATTGGAAACCCCGCGCCTGACCTATCTCAACTTGGCAAAAGCTCAGCTAACCACTGTCCCGGTTGCGCCTCTTCCGCGTTTGCGTGATCTAATCATCGACGACAACCCAATCAGGTCGCTCGATTCCATTTCGAGCTTCACGACACTAGAGCATTTATGCGCCGAGCGGATCAAGGAAACGCCACTAGCTTTCACCAACGAAATGCCCTTTCTCAGGACCCTAGATTTCAGCGATGGGCGGCACACAACGGCCAATTTTTACAATTGTCCCAGTTTGGAAGAAGTTGATCTGAGCGGGAACAACCTTCACGAAATTCCCGCAGTGCATCCATTAGCACCTCTACGCATCTTGAACTTGAGTCGCAACAGTATCTTGTCGCTCACACCGGCCACTCACTTAAATCAACTCCAACAGCTCAATCTCAGTTTCAACCGAATCGAGGCAATCCCATCTGTTTGGCGAAATCCGGAACTTGAACACTTGGATCTAAGTTGGAATCGTCTTGCCCGAATACCTGGCGAGTGGACCTTGTTGGGTCTGAAATGGCTGGACGTTTCATATAACTATGTTGAGGATTTTGATGTCTTTTTTAGACTCGACCAAATGACGGATCTCAATTTGACCTCGAACAGATTATCGGTGTTGCCCCCCCTGCATGCCGTGAATCTCGTGAATTTGAAAGTGGCGCAAAATAGACTCACCCACGTCCCCTCCTTTTCGTATGTACCTTCTCTTCGGTTGCTGGACCTTAACTTCAACAAGATCGAAGGTTTTGGGGACCTAACTCAACTTCAAAGACTGAAACACTTAGAACTCTTGGTGAATGAGCTTAGTGACATTCAACCGCTGCTCATATTGCGTCAACTTGAATACCTGCGGCTCACAGGCAATCGTCTCGGACCCGATCAATGCCCTTATTTGCTGGAGATCGCCAGCCATGCGGACGTTCAGTTTCGCAACCAAACAGGTTACCAACTGCAATGCGAAATGGATCTGTAGGAAGGAGGCCCTATGCATATAGCTCTTTTTTGGTTGCTCGCTCAGATCACGCTCCAACCGGAACCTCGCGCTGTATTGACATCAGGAAATCAACAGCAACTGGGTTCGTGGACCTTTACGCTGCACGGTAACGCCTTGTATGAAGTGGATCAGAGCCACATCATTCACTTGGAATTGCGATTACCTGAGTCTCTGGTGCTGTCTCAAACACTGGTTGATTTCGAATATGCTGCCTCCAACAGCGAGCCGATTTACTTACCGCTCTTACTAGAGGGCGATCAGCCAGGAAGAATGGCTGCACCCGCTAACAGCTTGCGTATTGCACGTTGGCGACGCGGTGAACAGTCTATCTGGCTACAGGTGCTGGCGTCGTCAAGCTATTGGGTAGAATCGGAAGGTGTGAATCGGCCGCCAAGTGCCGAGTTTCCCGTTAGTTTCACCTTGGGTGGATCATCAGAGCGGAGCCGAGATAGGTATCAGTCCGCATTTGATCGTGGCAGGGCATCCTTGCCCTATACACAACGTGATGGGACTCCACAACACGTCTTTCTTCTGGTGGACGTGAAGGAACCCCTGCAGCCAGGTGAACGCCTCACGTTAAAGGTTCATGCCACCACAAACAATGACGGTTGCAACATTCGCAACGAATCAACAGGATATTGGTGCTCCTTTGCAACGTCCTCCGCATTGTTTGATGGATCAGGTACACTGGGCTTCGCTGTGGACTCTCACCCAAGTTATTGGATGTTTCGTAGCCACGCGCAGCAATCATCACTCGAAATCATTAATTTGGGTCGTGACACCACTCCGTTGCTGCTGCAATGGTTAGGAGAAAACGGGCTGCCGTTCATGGAGACTGTCGAAGCGCCACCGGGCAGGACATCCATTTCGCAGCCGATGGATCGGTCACTATTGCTCATTGACGGTGGACCGGACGAGTTGCGCATTTTCATGCGAACCACCAATGAACCGGGCCAAAGCTTCGACTTTGATGCGGCGAGTTATGGTCATCTACATCGGTTTTTGCTTCCTTCACACGACCTTGAACTTCAACTTTACAATGCCCAGCTTGACGTTCTGAACGTTGCTGGATTTATGGACGGACAAATTCTGGATATCGCCCTCGAGCCGCGAGAATTGCGGCGTGTCCCATTAACTGCAAACACCCCTGGCTCGTTGCTTGTAATTGAATCGAATGAGCCTTTCGTGTGCCAACTGATCGCGGTGGAATCGGACGCTGACACCTTTCATTGGCAATACACGGTGCCTACGCTTGATTGACGTATCACTATTGTCATTTCATAGCGAGTGAGCCTAGTCCTCCAACCAACTTAGCTGACTCGCTTTTGTGCAATGCGTTAAGATACCCGCATCTATTCACGGAGGATTCGGATGGTGCGCTGTTGTGTGGCTCTTTTGCTTGTGGTAACTGGCTTTGCCGACGATTCAAAGCTGAAAGCGGAGACATTTAAAGGGCTCGCATGGCGATCGATTGGGCCTGCGCTCATGAGCGGGCGCATCGCTGACATTGCTATCCATCCAAATCATGAAAACACCTGGTATGTGGCCGCAGGCTCGGGAGGCGTCTGGAAGACCGAAAACGCCGGCACCACTTGGACACCAGTATTCGACGACCAGACCTCCTATTCCATAGGTTGTGTGGCCATCGATCCGCAAGCGCCTGAGACCGTATGGGTAGGTAGCGGCGAGAACGTCAGTGGCCGTCATGTAGGCTTCGGAGACGGCGTCTACCGCAGCCAAGACGGTGGCAAGACCTGGACCAACATGGGCCTGAAACAGTCTGAGCACATTGGATCTATCCGCATTGATCCCAAAAACTCCAACGTGGTGTATGTGGCCGCTCAAGGTCCGCTCTGGTCCGCTGGCGGCCAACGGGGCCTGTTCAAAACCACGGATGGCGGCGCCAACTGGACCAAGATCCTCGGTGAAGGCGAATACGTCGGCTGCAATGAAGTACACCTAGACCCTTTCGACCCGGCAGTGGTGTACGCCTCCATGCATCAGCGCATGCGCAATGTGGCTGTGGTTATGAATGGCGGTCCAGGCTCCGGAATCTACAAGTCAACTGATGGTGGCGCCACTTGGGCACAGCTCAAAACAGGGTTGCCAGAAGGGGACATGGGCAAGATTGGCTTGGCTCTGTCACCCATCAAGGTGGGTCTTGTCTATGCCACGATTGAAGAGGGTGCACGTAAAGGCGGTTTCTATCGATCCGCCGACGGCGGTGCTTCCTGGGAGAAACGCAGCGACTACATTTCCGGGGGTACGGGTCCTCATTACTATCAGGAAATCCATGCCAGTCCTCACGTGGTCGATCGCATCTATCAAATGGACGTGTGGATTCATATCAGCAATGATGGCGGGAAGACGTTTCAAAAACTGGGTGAAACCAACAAACACAGCGACAACCATGCGTTGGCATTCCGAAAAGACAATCCCAACTACCTGCTTTCTGGCTGTGATGGCGGTCTCTACGAGACCTATGACCACGGAGCCACCTGGCGGTTTTTCAATAACATGCCCATTACACAGTTCTATAAGGTGGCTGTAGACAACGGCGTGCCGTTTTATAACTTGTACGGCGGCACGCAAGACAACAACACGCAAGGCGGTCCCAACCAGACGGACAACAACATCGGCATTCGCAACAGTGACTGGTTCATCACGTTGTTTGGGGATGGTCATCAACCGGCCGTGGATCCCGAGAATCCCGACATCGTCTATGCTGAATGGCAGCAAGGGAATTTAGTCCGTTACGATCGCAAGAACGGTGAAATCGTCTACGTGAAACCTCAGCCAAGTCCCGAAGATCCCCCTGAACGTTGGAACTGGGATGCACCCATACTCATCAGTCCGCACCATCCTGCTCGTCTTTACTACGCCAGCCAGCGGGTTTGGCGCAGTGACAATCGTGGGGATTCCTGGGTGGCCCTTTCCAGTGACCTGTCCCGCGGCCAACAGAGACTGCAGCAACCCATCATGGGTCGCACCTGGGGCATCGATGCGGCTTGGGACTTGTACGCGATGTCTTTTTTCGGAAATGTTACGTCACTTTCCGAGTCGCCTGTTCAGGAAGGTCTACTTTACGCAGGCACCGACGATGGGTTGATCCAGATATCCGAAGACTCGGGGACTTACTGGCGGAAGGTAGACCTGCAATCCATCACAAAAGCACCCGTGTTTGTGAACGACATCAAGGCCGACCTTCATGACGCGAACACCGTCTATGTGGCCGCCGACAACCACAAGAACGGTGATTTTAGACCGTTCTTGCTCAGGTCCACCGACCGGGGGAAAACGTGGACGTCGATCACCGGCAATTTGCCAGAAAGGCACCTGGTATGGCGCGTGGTCCAAGATCACGTGAACCCCAAGCTACTTTTTGCCGCCACCGAGTTTGGCGTGTTCTTTACCTTGGATCAGAAGAACTGGATTGAATTGACAGGTGGAATGCCGACGATTTCTGTGCGCGACCTCGCCTTACAGAAACGTGAGAACGATCTGGTGGCGGCCACATTTGGGCGTAGTTTCTATGTGTTAGACGACATATCACCTTTGCGGCAGGCAACCGCAGAACAACTCAACAACGAAGCTACGTTGTTTGATGTGCCGGATGCTTATTGGTACATCCAGCGCAGACCTTTGGCCATGCAACCCAAAGCCTATCAAGGTGATGGATTCTTCAGGGCCGACAACCCACCATTTGGCGCGGTGTTTACCTATTACCTGTCCGAGGGTTACCAGTCGGCGCGTAAGCAGCGTCAGGAAGCTGAAAAGAAGGGGAAGGCATCTATTGGCCCGTTTGAGCGGTACCACGAGGAAGAGCAGGAAGGTGAACCGGCTGTAATCTTGACGGTCAAGGACGAAAGTGGACAGATCGTCAGACACTTGTCGGGTTCAGCAGAAGCGGGTTATCACCGGGTTGCGTGGGATTTGCGGTACCCTAAGCTTGATGCTTGGAAACCACAAGCAGGAGATGACGACTATTTCCTGGGGAATCAAGGTTGGCTGGCTGCACCCGGAACCTACACGGTGGAGATGTCCAAACGCGTCAAGGGCGTCACCACACTGATTTCGAGTTGTTCGTTCCATGTGGTCCCGTTACCGGGTTATGAGCACAATTTACCGGCCTCTGACCCCGTTCAAGTGACGCGCTTCTACCGCCAGATCGAACAGTTGCAACGAACGTCCACCGCCTTGGCCGAACGACTCAAAGAGACTCGCACGCGCGTAGGTGCCATTGAAGAGGCTTTAATGCGTTCCACCGCTGCGGTTGAAGTGATGGACCGAATCCTTGACATCAAATCGAATCTTTACAACTTAGAGGACCGCATGAATGGTGATCGGATTGTGGCTCGTCTGGGTGAACCCGGTAAGCCCTCTCTAAATGACCGCATTTTCGCCATTTCTTTGGGGAACCTATTCTCCACAAAAGGTCCCACGCCGAACCATCTTCAGAACTATGAGTGGGCCGTGCACGGTATCTCTGACGTGTCACAGATGCTTGACGATTTGATTGGCCAACAGCTGGAGCCTTTGGAAGATGAGCTCAATCAGTTGGGTGTACCTTGGACACCCGGAAGGGACGTACAACCGCCGAAATGAAGTATCTCGCTTGGTTTTACCGGGTCCCAGAAACCGCTATTGGCCGGATACTGGACCAGCAATCTGTGTGGTTGACGGTGGGTCTGTTTCTGGGCGCTGCTGTTTTGGTGCATCTCGGGTTAAACAAGCATTTGTTGCACCATCAGCTGGTCATCAACCCCGAGTATCAGACCATGTTGGAAGAATGGCACCGATTGGCAGAAAGTGAAGGCGTTGATCCTGAAACTTTGGATGCATCGTTGCTGCCACTTTCGCCCTACCGAGCGGACCCCTTACCGCTGATTGGCGATAAAGGCTGGTGGTTACTGGATTTCCGTCTGGGCGCGACCCTTGCCAAAGTGATCACAGTTCCCTTTTGTTTGGTACCGATTCTGATGTTCTTGTGCTGGATTGCCAGTCGCTCTGGTCGGGCTGAGACACTCTCGTTTATGCCGACGGCCATGTGCGCCAGTTCCGCTTGGATTGCGGCCCATGTTCCGCTCGCGTTGATTGGCTTGGCAGCCTATGCGCTCCCGATGAGCGAGACCATCGCAGTGGCTGCGGTCGTAATTGCCAAGGCCCTTTTTGGTTGGTTCTTGCTGCCTGTGGTGCGAGTCTTGGCTAAAACCACCCAGGTCGTGGCGGGCGTCATCGTCGTGGCTAGCCTGGCGAGTGTGGGTCCAGCCAGTTTCATGGCTGAGAACGTGTTCTTTCTGTTCTCTCCCATGGTGTTCATCCTCTTTTTCGTGTACTTGGGTGGTGGACTGAGCGAAGCCAAACGCGGATTCGAAAATGCTCAGTCACTAAAAAAGTATCTGGAAGCCGCTACCGTCAATCCCGCCGATGCTGATGCACAACTGCAACTCGGACTTATCTATCACTCCCGGCAGCAATGGGAAGAGGCCGAATCCAGGTACCGCAAGGCTTTGGACATCGATAGCCGAGAAATTGATGCATTGCTCCATTTGGGTCGCTTGAGGTCCGAACGCGGTGATCACGCTGAAGCCATTTCGCTGCTTGCTCAAGTGGTTGAACAGAACCCGCGCCACAGCCAGTGGGAAGGTCTCAGAGACCTGGGGCATAACCATTTCCTTGCGGGCGATTTGGATGCCGCCGAAGACCATCTTTCGCGTTTTGTCGGTCAACGCGAATTCGATCCGCAGGGTCTCATTTACCTCGCCGAAGTAAAACAGGCCAGAGGGCTATCTGAAGAAGCCAAGGAGTTGGTTGCAAACGCTTTGGAGGCGGTTCGAACGTCGCCTAGTTACCGCAAATCGGAATTACAGCGTTGGGAGCGGCTGGCTAAGCAGAAGGCCGCGGAATGGAGTCGTTCATGACTGAAGGCATCTTTAATGGCGTCAAACTTCACTACATCGAGCGAGGATCCGGCAACGAGACAGTGCTCTTTCTACACGGCCTGTTGTGGGATACCCGTCTTTATGAGCCGCAGTATGAGGCGTTAAAGGATCGGTACCGCTGTGTGGCGTTTGATTTTCGCGGGCAGGGTCAGAGCGAAGTGACCATGACCGGGTTTGACATGGACACGCTTTATGAAGATTGTGTCGCCTTCATCGAAACACTGGGAATAGGGGCCTGTCACGTGGTGGGCCTATCCATGGGCGGCTTTGTGGCTATGCGTTTAGCGGCCAGGCGGCCTGATTTGGTCAAGTCACTGATCTTGTTGGAAACCTCTTGTGAGGTGGAACCAAAGGTTGTCAGTTATCGGATGCTCAATTTCATCGCGCGCTGGTTCGGTTTTGGCCCCGTGATCAACCGCGTGATGCCCATCATGTTTGGCAAGACGTTTATGAGCGATCCAGAACGGGAAGCCCTACGTAAAGAATTGGCACAACGCATCATGAACAACCATCGGGTGGGGATTACTCGAGCCGTTCGGGGTGTGATCGACAGGTTGGGTATCGAATCAGAGTTGGCGCTGATTAAGGCACCCACCTTGATCATGGTGGGTGATGAGGACGTGGGTACCGTCCCCCAGAAGGCTCAGCACATCCATCATCTGGTTCAGGGCTCCCAACTGGAGATCATCAAAAGAGCTGGTCACACGTCCACTCTGGAGGAACCGGAACAGGTGAACCAACACCTCACCACCTTCCTAAGCCAACATGCTGGCTAGTGTCGCTACTGTATGATTGAGCTCGGCGTTGCGGCACTGGTGGGGGGTGGTGTCCTTACCGGGCGCGTCCTTTGGAATCGCACTAAGTATAAGAGCCAGGCAGAAGCACTAGGTTTCGAGCCCCGTCGCATGGGGACGGCCATGACCCTCAGTCAGCTCGATTACGAGTTGGAACTGGATTTCGTCGTTGGGAAATTGACTTTGGCGCCCGGAGCCTTCGCCTATCCGTTTCAGGTCCGTCGCAAGAAAGAAAAGACCATCATGGATTGGTTCAAGGACGGGACAGGGGACAAAAGGTTGGACCAGCTCTACACATTCAAAGGGCCGGGGATGCATACCATTCTGGCCTATTTGACCCGCCGTATGCGTGCCGTGATGTTGCTGGAACAGGTCTCTTTTCGAATGAAGGGCCAGGAGATCAGCGCTCATGTGAAAGCGTTTGTTACCCTGGGTCAAGCGGTATCTGCATTGGCTGAAATCCATCAGAATCTGACATCCAAAGCGAGCGTTACAGACCGACTGATTGACAATTTTCTGCAGGATCCTTCGCCTCGAGTACGGCAACTGAATCTCCAGGCGCTTGGCGAGAAATCACTTAGCCATGATCAAGCTGTACGGCTTGGGAAGTGCCTTGTTTCCAGCGACGAAGCCACCACCAAGACCGTCATACAGATGATGGGATCGACCGCGGTCCCTTTTTTGATCGAACGTGCGAACGCTTCCGAGGCAGATTATCGCAAAAGGTGGGTCTTGCTCTTGGCGGGACTCAGTCGCAGTCACGCCTTGCCGTATCTGATGGAAGGGCTCAGTGATCCCGAAACGGCGTACGCCTATGCGCTTACTTTGTGTCAATGGCGTGAGGTGAATGCAATTGCTCCGGTCCTCGAAGTGATGGACGCCATCGTGGACATGTCAGATGCAGGACCTCTGGTGGAGGCCTTGGCCAGTTGGGGCCGCCCTGAATTCGAGCCTCCGCTCCTCCAGATTGTCCGCGATGAACGTGTGGCCTTGGAGGTTCGCTGCGATGCGGCCTCTGGTTTGGCTCGTTGTGGCTCGACCCAATCTCTGGAGGCGTTGCACCGCATCATCGAACAAAAGCCAAAGCGCAAATTGAAGAGTGCGATTGAACATGCCATCGCAGCTGTGCGAAGCCGACGCCAAGGTGAGCACGGCGGCTTTATCAGTCCCGCAGAACCGGGAGAGCCAGGTGCCATCAGTCCCTTGTCTCAAGGAGAACACGGGGAGATCAGTTCGCAGGGGCGGGCAGATTAGATTCCCCTTGACGGCCGCCAGATAAGGGCTGATGATGCTGCGCTGACAGGTTGCGAGGCGCCTCCATGTTCACCCCTAAATTGGTCTCCGAACTTAAGACCTACTCCAAAGACAAAGCCGTAGCCGATTTGTTTGCAGGCCTTACGGTTGGGGTTGTGGCACTGCCCTTGGCCATGGCTTTTGCCATTGCATCGGGTCTCCCGCCGGAACGGGGACTGTACACGGCCATCGTGGCTGGCTTCCTCATCTCGGCGCTTGGCGGGAGCAAAGTTCAGATCGGTGGGCCCACGGGTGCTTTTGTCGTGATTGTGTCGGCCATATTGCTAGAGCACGGCACAGCGGGCTTGGCCGTGGCCACCCTGATGGCCGGCGTGATGCTCATTCTGTTTGGCGCTTTCAAATTTGGTGGCCTCATCAAGTTCATCCCTTTCCCGGTCACTACGGGTTTCACCACCGGAATAGCCGTGGTGATCTTTTCGACCCAGGTCCGCGACCTGTTTGGTTTGGACATCGAGCATGTACCCGCAGAGTTCATTCCAAAATGGAGGGCTTTGGTGGGTCACTTTTCGACGCTAGACGCCACGACGACACTGCTCGGACTCTCGACAATTGTCATCGTGGTTGTGTGTCGTACCTACTGGCCCAAACTGCCTGCCATGCTCATCGGCATGTTGGCCACCACAACCGTTGCGGTTGCGTTTGATCTGAACGTGGCGACCATCGGGTCTCGATTCGGCGAACTGCCGCGTTCTCTACCTGGGTTATCCATGCCTGACTTTGCTTGGGATCAGTTGCCAAAACTGGTGAATCCGGCGTTCACCATCGCGTTGCTGGCTGCCATTGAGTCGTTACTTTCGGCAACCGTAGCCGATGGCATGATCGGTGGACGGCATCGTCCCAACATCGAGCTGATCGGACAGGGGGTGGCCAACATTGCCAGTGTCCTGTTCGGTGGGATCCCCGCTACCGGTGCGATTGCTCGAACGGCCACCAACGTCAAGAGTGGGGCTCGAACGCCTGTGGCCGGTATGATCCATGCCCTGGTGCTGTTAATTCTGCTTTTGTTGGTGGGACCCTGGGCCAAGTTGATTCCCTTGTCTGCGTTGGCGGGCATATTAGTAGTCGTTGCCTATAACATGAGTGAACGCCACCATTTTGTCGCCATGTTGCGCGGTCCACGCAGCGATGCGTTTGTGCTCGTACTCACGTTCATGTTGACCGTGCTTGTGGACCTGACTGTGGCCGTCGAAGTGGGTGTGGTACTCGCTTCGCTGTTGTTCATTCGGCGGATGGCGGAGATTTCCCATGTCAACATGATCACCCGTGAACTCCGCGGCGACCAATCGTTTGTCGAAGATCCCCAGGCCCTGGCCCTGAAAGAGGTTCCACCAGATGTGGAAGTGTTTGAGGTGAATGGACCCTTTTTCTTCGGCATGATCGACACCTTCAAGAATGCCATGCGAACTATTGAGAAGCCGCCGCGCGTGTTGATCGTACGTATTCGCAATGTGCCTGCCGTGGATGGAACCGCCATTCACGTACTCACGGAACTGGCCCATCGCTGCCAACGAGATCACACGCATCTGGTATTTTCGGGGGTCCATGCCCAACCCTTGAAGGCGTTCACCAAGGCTGGACTGGTGTCGTTACTCGGCCCTGATCACTTCAAGGAAGATATCGACGAGGCACTCGCGTTCTCAAAAGTGCTCGTCCAGCACATCGAAGACGGTCAAAAGCGACCGCTGCGATAGTCATCGAACGCCTGTTTGAGTTCGGCCTCGGTGTTCATCACAAAGGGGCCGTAACGGGCAATGGGTTCGTCGATCGGTTTTCCGGCTACAAGTAGTGCGCCCGCCTTTCCGTGGCTTGTCAAAACCACGCGATCCCCGTCACCTAGCTGAGCCAACTGCGTGGGTTGCAGGGATGTCCCGTCAATGCTGAACGTACCTTCGTAGACCACCAGAAATGCTTGATGCGATTGGGGCACATCAATCTGAACGTCAGTGGAATCAGATGCGATCAGGTCGACAAACAAGGGCTGGGTGGCGGGTTGATGGATCGGTCCGTTGGTCTGGCCCAGCTTGCCAGCTACCAGTCGTGCAGTGAGGCGCTCGTTTAGCACAACGTCTGGGATATCTGCAGGTCCCATTTCCTGGTATTGGGGTGCTGTCATCTTAAGCGCTGCAGGCAGGTTCACCCATAATTGAAAACCCCACATGAGTCCGTCTAACTGTTCCGGCATTTCGGAATGAATGATGCCGCGGCCGGCCGTCATCCATTGTGCCGAACCCGGTTCCATCAGACCCTCATTGCCCAAATGGTCCTTGTGCCTCATCCGACCTGCTTTCATGTAGGTAACAGTCTCGAAACCGCGATGAGGGTGGTTGGGAAATCCGGCAATGTAATCCTGGGCATTATCGGAACGAAACACGTCCAGCATGAGGAACGGATCGAGTAAGGGCAACTGGCGCGTGCCAATCATCCTGGTCAGTTGGACACCTGCTCCATCTTGAGTGGGTGTACCATGAAAAATGTGGACAATCTTGCGAACTCGGGACATGTCGCCTCCTTGTCATGCTAACGCTTATTTTCCTCAATTCGTTTCAAATGCCGCTCAGTGGATTGCAAATGGATTGCGGACTATAATCAAAGTTCTCTTTTCGAGTTTTTACAACGAGGGCTGGCGAATGGCCAGGAGGTACCCATGACCGTACTAAGTAATTGGATTGGCGGCAGTTTCATGTCGGCAGGTAACGTGGAGAAACTGGATGTGTATTGTCCTTTGGATGGACAAGTGATCGCTCAAGTGCCCTTGTGCCACGAAACTCATGTCGATCAGGCTGTTCAGGCGGCACGCGCAGCTTTTCCCGCCTGGTCGGCCTTGCCCATCAAAGAGCGCGCCCAAGTCTTTTACGCTTATCGCAATTTGCTCATGGAGCACGAAGAAGAACTGGCTGATCTGGTCCGCCAGGAAAATGGCAAGACCCTGGACGAGGCGCGAGCGGAGGTCAAGAAGTCCATTGAGGTCACCGAGTTTGCCTGCGCTTTGCCGCAACTTGCTGCAGGTGAGGTGATGGAGGTCAGTCGCGGTGTGGAATGTCGCACCGATCATCTGCCTTTGGGTGTGGTGGCCTGTATCACGCCATTCAATTTCCCCAACATGGTGCCCAATTGGACCATTCCCAACGCACTTTGCCTTGGCAACACCATGGTACTCAAACCTTCGGAGTTGGTGCCTCTAAGCGCATTGCGTTTGGCAGATTTGCTACATCAGGCTGGGCTCCCAGACGGTGTGTTTAATGTGGTTCATGGCGGCAGAGCCGTGGTGGAATCCATTTGTGATCATCCGGGTATTGATGCGGTGACCTTTGTGGGCTCCACGAAGGTGGCTAAGCTTGTATATGCGCGAGCGACCAGCCATCTGAAACGGGCATTGGCCTTGGGCGGCGCCAAGAACCATCTGATTGTTTTGCCCGATGCGCACCCAGAAATGACTGCGACCAACGTGGCGGCCTCCATGTCAGGATGTGCTGGCCAGCGATGCATGGCCGCATCGGCCATGGTGGGGGTAGGTGACGTGGAACACATCGTAGATGGAGTGGTTCAAGAAGCTCGGAAAGTGGTGCCGGGCATGAATTTGGGCGCTGTGATTTCGGCCGAAGCCAAAGCCCGTATTGAGCGCTACATCAACGAGGCTGAGGAGCAGGGCGCAGTGATCAAGTTAGATGGACGAAACGCACACGTCCCGGGATTCGATGGCGGTTACTACGTGGGACCCACCGTCATTGATCACGTGAAACCCGACATGGCCGTGGCGCGCGAGGAAATCTTCGGACCAGTACTGTCCATCATTCGCGCGGACAACGTAGATGAGGCCATCAAAATTGAAAATGCCAATCCCTATGGCAATGCTGCGGCTGTGTTCACTCAGTCAGGCGGCATGGCCGATTACGTTCGCGAACGGGCCAGCGCCGGTATGTTCGGTGTGAATATTGGCGTGCCTGTACCTCGTGAACCGTTCTCATTTGGCGGTTGGAACGAATCCAAGTTTGGGGTTGGCGATATTACCGGCAAGAGTTCGATCGAATTCTTCACCAAACTCAAGAAAACCACGCGCAAGTGGAATCCCGAAGCGCGCACCAATTGGATGAGCTGATGACCGATTTTCGTGATTCGCCGCTGTATAGCCCTGATTTGGCGCCCACCCCAGAGGAGGAGCGCACCTGGAACACCTGGAGTATGGCCGCGATTTGGGTGGGCATGGCTGTGTGCATTCCCACCTACATTCTGGCGTCCTACATGATCAAGAGTGGACTGGGTTGGGTCGAATCTTTGGTGATCATCTTCTTGGCCAATGTCATCGTGACGCTGCCCATGGTGTTCAATGGTCATGCCGGCGTGAAGTACGGCATTCCTTTTCCGGTGATGGCTCGAGCGCCGTTTGGCGTGTTGGGTGTCCATTTTCCATCCATCGTTCGCGGGATTGTGGCTTGCGGTTGGTTTGGAATTCAGACTTGGATAGGCGGGCTTGCTATCTACGCCATCGGCTGTGTGTTGGTGGGGCAATCCATGTCGCCTGACCTGACCGTTGGCAAGTTCATCGGTTTTGGAGTTTTCTGGCTGATCAACATCTATTTTGTCTGGAAAGGCACCGAAAGCATCAAATGGCTGGAGAGCTATGCGGCCCCGATTCTGATCCTGATCGGGTTGGGGCTTATTGGGTGGGGCGCATCTCAAGCGGGCGGATTTGGTGTGGTTCTAGACCAAGGTAAACAAATGCAGGGTGCCACCGCGCGCTTGGATGAATCCTCGCAGTCATTGGTGCTGCGTCCAGTGGTGGATCTGGAAGGTCATCCGAAAGCGATGTCCTTCTCCGTCAACGGCCGCTCAAACACCTATCCCATCCATCAATCACCGCAATCGGTGCCGCTGTCTTCGATCACAGAATTGGGTTCGGGAACCATCGATTCATTGTCCGTACAGTTCCACGGGGCACAGGGGACCTCGTCATCTGTGACGGCTCAATGGCAATCGGGAGAAGCCCAACGTCCGTCGTTCTGGACCTACCTGTTGTGGCTGAATGCCATGGTGGGGTTCTGGGCCACCATGGCGATTTCCATCTCCGATATTACGCGCTTTGTGCGCACCCAACGCGAACAGATTGCCGGGCAATTGATTGGATTACCAGGAACCATGGTGCTCTATTCGTTTGTAGGTGTTTTTGTGACTTCTGCGGCTCTGGTTCTCTTTCCTGACGTATTAATCGCGGAAGACGCACCCTGGGATCCGGTCACCTTATTGGGCAAGTTTGAACACCCGATGGTCGTGTTGTTCGCTCAGTTTTTCATGTTGATTGCCACACTATCAACCAACATTGCCGCCAATGTGATTGCACCAGCCAACGCGTTTTCAAACGCTTTTCCGCGCAAGATCACGTTTTTTGGTGGTGGCTTGATTACAGGCATCATCGGCATCGTGATCGCACCCTGGTGGCTGTTGGATCGCATCAGCGGACTGTTGATCTTCGTAAGCGGCTTCCTGGGTCCGGTTCTGGGGATCTTAATCGCCGACTACTTTCTCATTCGCAACAAACAGCTTGATGTGGCTGGTTTGTTTCAGGTTCAAGGGCCTTACCGGTACCACAAGGGCGTGAATCCCGTTGGATTGATTGCGTTGCTGATTGGTGTGGCTACGGCCATGACGGGTTTGTGGGTGAAGTCACTCGACTGGCTGTATACCCTTTCCTGGTTTACGGGGTTCACGGCGGCCTTTGTGGCCTATTGGGTCGGCATGCGTTGGCTGAACCCTCAATCCAAAGGAGGATAGATATGTCGTTGTTGATCAAAAATGCGCGGGTCATAACCGCCGTGGATGACTACCACGCCGATGTTTACTGTGAGCGCGATCGTATCACTGCGATTGGTCAAGACCTCAAGATGGAGGCTGACCAAGTGATTGATGCCAAAGGCATGTACCTGTTTCCCGGAGGGATTGATCCCCACACCCACTTGGACATGCCGTTTGGGGGGACTGTTTCGGCGGATGACTTTGAGACAGGTACTCGCGCGGCGGCCTTTGGCGGTACCACCACCTTGATCGATTTCGCCATTCAAACCAAGGGTCAGAGCACTTTGGCCGCTTTGGAGACGTGGCACGCCAAAGCCGACGGAAAGACGGCCATCGATTACGGGTTTCACATGATCGTCACCGATATGGAGGATCAACGCCTCCATGAAATGCGACAGCTGGCCGATGCAGGCGTCACGTCCTACAAGATGTTCATGGCCTATCCTGGAGTGTTGTATGTGGACGACGGGACTATTTTTAGAGCCATGCGCAAGGCCGGTGAAGATGGAACGGTGGTGTGCATGCATGCCGAAAATGGAATTGTGATTGATGAAATCGTGAAACGTGCGCTGGCCGAAGGTAAGACCGCCCCCAAATATCATGCGCTCACCCGACCCACACGCATGGAGGCCGAAGGGGTCCACCGCGCCATCGCTATTGCCGAGACGGCTAACGTACCTGTTTACATCGTGCACCTATCCTGCTCCGATGCCCTAGAGCAGGTCACCACAGCCAGGAATCGCGGCGTGCACGCGTTTGCCGAAACATGTCCCCAATATTTGTTTTTGGATTATACCTATTACGAAAAAGAGGGTTTTGAGGGCGCCAAATATGTGATGACGCCCGCCCTGCGCGACAAGTGGAATCAGGACAAACTGTGGCGTGGTTTGCAGTTTGGTGACCTGTGCTCCATTTCCACGGATCATTGTCCCTTTTGCTTCAAGGACCAGAAGGTGCTGGGAATCGATAGTTTCGCCAAGATCCCAAATGGCGCGCCCGGTGTGGAGAATCGCATGGCGCTTGTGTACAACGGCGGTGTGGTTCAAGGGCGAATCAGCCTGAACAAATATGTGCAGCTCACATCCACCGCGGCGGCCAAGATGTTTGGGCTCTTTCCCAAGAAAGGGACGATTGCCGTGGGCAGCGATGCAGATTTGGTGGTCTTCGACCCGAATCGCACGGAAACCATTTCTGTGGATAACCCATGCACGCACCATATGAATGTCGATTACAACACCTACGAAGGATTTCAGGTTCAGGGATTTCCCCAAGTTGTGATTTCAAAAGGGAAAATCATCGTAAAAGACAATACTTATTTGGGTAATAAAGGGGACGGCTCCTTTGTGAAGCGCGGTCTCTACAACGGATTGCCGTAAAAGAAGGAGCAGAAGTATGCCACGAATGATCAAATCTGGATTGATTCAAACCAGTCTCGCCATGACCGAAGGTGAGGGGAGCATCGAAGCCATCAAGCAGGCCATGCTCGACAAGCATTTACCCATGATTGAGGACGCCGGGAAACAAGGGGTCCAAATCCTGTGTCTACAGGAGATCTTCAACACGCCTTATTTCTGCCCGGGCCAAGACTCAGCCTGGTATGCATCGGCCGAATCCGTACCTGGCCCGACCACCCAACTCCTAAGTGAAGTGGCGCGCAAATACAACATGGTCATCGTCGTACCGATCTACGAAAAAGAGCAAGCAGGTATTCTCTACAACACCGCTGCCGTCATCGATGCCGACGGCACCTATTTGGGTAAGTACCGAAAGACGCATATCCCACACACCTCGGGCTTTTGGGAAAAGTACTTCTTCCGGCCAGGAAATATGGGTTATCCCGTTTTTCAAACGAAATACGCCAAGGTCGGTGTGTACATCTGTTATGACCGTCATTTTCCAGAGGGTGCCCGCGCCCTGGGTCTTAACGGTGCGGAAATTGTCTATAACCCGTCGGCAACCGTGGCTGGACTTTCCCAGTATCTGTGGAAGCTGGAACAGCCCGCTCATGCCGCTGCCAACGGCTACTTTATGGGCTGCATCAATCGTGTAGGTACCGAAGCGCCTTGGAACATCGGTCGCTTTTATGGCTCCTCTTATTTTGTGGATCCGAGAGGTCAAATCTTTGCTCAAGCCAGCGAGGACAAAGACGAACTATTGGTCGCGTCCTTTGACCTGGACATGATTGATGAGGTGCGATCAACTTGGCAGTTCTTCCGCGACCGTCGACCTGATGCCTATAACGATCTGGTGGCACCATGAGCACTACTAAGACAACGACCTCCGCCGAAATTCGCGAGAAACACGGGACGTATCTGTTCCCATCCGTCAAGAACTTCTACAAGGAACCAGTCGTCGTGACCGATGCCAAAGGGAGCCGGGTCACGGATTTAGATGGCAACACCTATCTCGACTTTTTTGGCGGCATCCTGACGATATCCGTGGGTCATGCCAACGACGAAGTCAACGAAGCCGTGATTGCGCAAATCCAACGTTTGAATCACATCACCACCTTGTATCCCACCTTACCCATGGTGGAACTGGCGGAACGACTGGCTCATATGACGCCTGGCCATCTGCAGAAATGTTTTTTCACGGCGTCTGGCACTGAGGCTGATGAGACGGCCGTCATGATTGCACAGACTTACACCGGTAACAGCGAACTGATCGCCTTAAGACATGGCTATTCCGGCCGGTCGCTTTTATGCCAGAGTCTGACGGCTCACAGTTCCTGGCGGGCCATTCCCACGCAAGTTGCAGCGGTGAAACATGCTCCCTCGCCGTATTGCTACCGTTGCCCATTGAAACTGAGTTACCCTTCTTGTGAAGTAGCCTGTGCCAAAGACATTGAGGAACTTATTGTCACCACGACCACCGGTAGGGTAGCGGGCATGTTGGCAGAGCCTATTCAAGGTGTGGGTGGCTTCATTACTCCACCCAAAGAGTACTACCAGATCGCAGCCGAAATTGTGCGCAAATATGGCGGGATCTTCATTTCAGATGAGGTCCAAACAGGGTTTGGCCGTACCGGGACCATGTGGGGCATCGAGCAATATGGCGTGGAGCCGGATGTGATGACCATGGCCAAGGGTATAGCCAATGGCTATGCTCTGGGAGCGGTGATCGCTACGCCAGCAGTGGCCGATTCACTGACCAAGAACACCATTTCCACCTTTGGCGGCAACCCCGTGAGTACTGCGGCGGCCAATGCCACGATTGGCGTCATTCAGCGTGATGGGTTGGTTGAAAACGCGGCCCGCATGGGTGCCCGCTTCCGTGAGGGGTTGGATGCGCTTCAAGAACGGTACCCTCGAGTGATTGGCGACGTGCGGGGTATGGGTCTGATGATAGGCGTCGAGTTGGTGGTCGATGAATTGGCTGGTGATCGTACGCCCAATGGCAAGGCGGTCGGTGACTTGCTTGAAGCTACCCGTAAGCAGGGGCTCTTGATCGGTCGAGGCGGGCTATACGGTAACGTGCTGCGTCTGGCACCACCGTTGAATATTACGGCTGACGAAATTGATGAAGGCTTGGACAAACTAGGCAAGGCTTTTGCCGAAATTGGAGGGACCTGAATGGCCTGGAAACTTCCCCACGAACGCCTGGAAAAGAAGTTCGAGGACAAGAAGCCGCTGTATACCAAAGCGGAGGCTTTGGTGGAAGCCCATCGGTGTCTATTCTGTCACGATGCACCATGCATCAAATCCTGTGCGACCGCTATTGATATCCCCGGTTTCATCAAGCAAATCGCACATGGAAACATGCGCGGTGCTGCCCACACCATACTCAGTGCCAATATGCTTGGCGCTTCGTGTGCCCAAGTCTGCCCGGTTGAGGTTATGTGTGCGGGTTCTTGTGTGTTGAATGACCTCAACGAGACCCCGATAGCCATTGGCCGTCTACAGAGATACGCCACGACTGAAGGTCTGAGAGACGAAGTGCAAAGTCAACGAAAGCTGTTTACGCCCAGGCCGGCGGTGGGCAAAAAGGTGGCACTGATTGGCAGTGGTCCGGCGTCCCTGGCGTGTGCCGGATACCTGGCACTTGCTGGGGTGAAAGCCGTTGTTTTCGAACGTGACGAGCTGCCCGGTGGGCTCAACACGACCGGCGTCGCGCCATATAAGTTGGTGTCCGACGACGCCTTGCGCGAAGTGGGATGGATTCTGTCACACGGCGTTGAATTGAAATGCGGCGTTGCCTTAGGAAAAGACATAACCGTGGATCAGTTACTGGATGACTACGACGCCGTATTTCTGGGGTTGGGTTTGGGTCGCGATCGGTCCTTGGGTATTCCTGGTGAAGATGCGGATGGTGTTTGGGGTGCCACCTTTCTGATTCGGGCCATCAAACACCATGCGTCTTTCACCATTGGTGAGCACGTGAGGCAGATCGCTGTGGTGGGCGCAGGTAACACGGCCATCGACATTGCCCGTGAGCTGGCTGAATTGACGGCCGCGGAAGTGATTATGGTGTATCGTCGTAGCCGTGGTCACATGAGCGGCTATGCCCACGAGATGAAGCAAGCCACGCAATCAGGCGTCCGCTTTATGGAAAATGCGCGACCGGTGGCCATCGAGTCTGCGGATGGGCAGGTGACGGGTTTGAGGGTCGCTGTGCCTGAAGGTTCCTATACCGTTCCTTGTCAATGGGTGGTTCAAGCCGTGGGACAGGAACGGATTGCAGCAACCATGGACCTCGGTGTGGCATTCGACAGTCATGGACGGATTGTGGCCGACGAACACCGTCGCACATCACATCCTCGCGTATATGCAGGTGGCGACTGTGTCAATGGCGGGCGTGAGGTGGTCAACGCAGCGGCTGATGGGCGCATTGCCGCATATGCGATGTTGGCATCCTGGGGTTTGGATTATTAAGGAGAAGAAATGGCTGACTTATCAATGGACATGTGTGGCATTAAGAGCCCAAACCCCTTTTGGTTGGCTTCTGCACCGCCTGCTAACAGTGGCGAGCAGGTGATGCGGGCCTTCGATGCAGGTTGGGGCGGTGCCGTTTGGAAGACGCTGGGCGAGCCTATTGTCAACGTTTCGTCCCGATTTGGGTCGATTGACTACCAGGGTAGCCGGATCGCGGGCTTCAATAACATAGAGCTGATCACCGACAGGCCCCTAGAAACGAATTTCAAGGAAATCGCCGAAGTCAAAAAAAAATACCCCAAGCATGCTGTGGTGGTTTCCCTGATGGTGGAAACGAAGGAGGAGTGGCGCGATATCATCAAGCGATCTGAAGATGCAGGCGCCGATGGGTTGGAGCTGAATTTCGGTTGCCCTCACGGAATGTGTGAGCGCGGGATGGGTAGTTCCGTAGGACAAGAACCTTCTGTGCTTGAACGAATCACTTCCTGGGTGATGGAGTATGCAAACGTGCCGGTGCTGGTGAAATTGACGCCCAACATTGGCGATATTCTGGATCCGGGTCGTGCCGCTGTGCGCGGAGGAGCGGACGGGCTCTCGTTGATCAACACCATCAAATCGTTGATGGGTGTGGATTTGGATCGAATGGTGCCTATGCCCCGTGTTGGGGATGCGTCAACCAACGGTGGCTATTGCGGCCCCGCTGTGAAACCGATTGCACTGCATATGGTCGCGGCTTTGGCGCGTGACCCAAAAGTGAAGATCCCCATTTCGGGGATAGGTGGTATTTCCAATTGGCGCGATGCAGCTGAATTCATGGCCTTAGGCGCAACGACAGTTCAAGTGTGTACGGCTGTCATGCATTACGGGTATCGCATTGTAGAGGACATGATCGACGGATTGAGCCGTTTCCTCGACGAGCGAGGGCTTGCCCGAGCAAACCAGTTGGTGGGTATGGCTATACCTAACTACTTGGAGTGGGGACAACTAGATCTCAACTATCGCGTGGTGGCCGATATCAATGCGGAAACATGTATCGGCTGTCAGCTGTGTTACGTCGCTTGCCAAGACGGCGCCCATCAATGCATTCATTTAGGGACTACGCCTTGTCAGGCTTATCACGGTGCCCACGATCACGCTCAAAGCGTGCGTTTACTGGAAGATCCTGTGGCCCATGATCCGCTCCACGCGCACAAACCAAGGGTTCCCTGGGTGGATGAAGATGAGTGTGTGGGTTGTAATCTCTGCGCGTTGGTATGCCCTGTCGAGGGTTGCATCACCATGAGAGAAATACCCCATGATGCCGGCAGAGAGAGCTGGAATGAAAGGGTGGCTAAATCCCGCTAATTAGTGGTGGTGAGTATGTGCGCCTTCGGCTTCCAGCCACCCGCACAACTCGCCACGCACTTCATCTAGGCGCGATTTTGTCTTGGCCTCAATGACCAGTCGTAACAAGGGCTCGGTATTAGACTTTCTCAGACAGAACCACCAATCGGGAAAGTCAATGCGTAAACCGTCAATCGTGAGTTTTTCGCCTTTGGCATAGCGTTCCTGGGCCATGGCGATGAGTGCGTCGGCTTTTTCGGTGACGTAGTTGATTTCTCCAGACGGCACGTACTTCTTGTAGGGCGCAATCAATTCAGACAGTGATTTGCCGTGCTTGTCGAGAATGTTCATAACCGTGATCATGGTCAACATGGCGCTATCTGCGTATGAAAAGTCGCGGAAATAAAAATGCCCGGCCAATTCGCCGCCAAACCATCCGCCGTGTTTGCGCAGCATGGACTTCATGTACGAGTGACCTACGCGGCACATGACGGGAGTCCCGCCATGAGACTCGATGACTTCGCGCACCACACGGGAACTGCGGACATCATAGATGATGGCGGACGGGCCCCGTTCAATCAGGAAATCCTCGGCGATCAACGTGGTCAGGATGTCGGCAGGTACGACTTCTCCTTGATCATCCACGAAGAAACAGCGATCCGCATCGCCATCGAAAGCCACCCCAAAATCCAGTCCTTTGTTTTTTACGGTTTGGCACAGATCCCTAAGTGTGTTGAAATCCAACGGGTTAGCCAAGTGGTTGGGGAAACTAAAATCCAGATCCCAGTAAAGCGCCTCGGCCGATTGTCCGATTCGTTCGAGCAAGTCACCTATGAGGTAACCACCCATGCCGTTTCCGCAATCGACAGCGAACTGGAACTTCTTGTTTGCTTTGAGATGGTCCTGTAGGTAGGAGAGATAGCCCTCCTTGAATTGATCGTGGCTGAACTGTCCAACTGTGTGGGCGGCGGGGAGCTGTTGTGCATGGACGCGTCGTTCAACTTCGTTGAGGCCGTCGTCATAACCAACCGGGATGGCGTTTTCGCGACAGAACTTGAAGCCGTTGTATTCGCCGGCATTGTGGGATGCGGTGACCATCACCGACGCATCAAATCCGTGGGTGAAACCCGCATAGTAGGTCATGGGCGTCGTGCACAAGCCCATGTCCACCACATGCATACCACCCTCGCGGAGTCCCAACGTCAGTGCATCGCGAAGGGGTACTGAATGTGGGCGACCGTCACGGCCACAGACGATGGTTTTGCCCGCGCCAATCATGTTTGCGAATGCGCGTCCGATTTTCTCGGCAATTTCCTCATTCAGGGCGCTCCCGTAAACTCCTCGAACATCGTATGCTTTGAAAATACCGGCCATGCTGGTGTGTCCTTGATATCGTGGTTCGCTCGTGATTAAACTAGCTGGCCAAGTATAGCCCAACGAAGCCCTGGAATCGACGATGAAGCCACATTACGACATCCCCAATGATTTGGGCGCCATTAAGGATCGCGACATCCTGGAAGGGTACAGTTCTGACCCACTGCATGTGGCTATGCCAGACGCATTGGTGCGTCCTCAAAGCGTGGAGGAAGTGAGTCGCATACTCAGTTACTGTCACAGCCATGGCATTCCTGTGACGCCCTGCGGTAATCAGACATCCCTAACGGCAGCGGCTATTGCGGATCACGGTATTCTCATGAGCAGCGAAAAGCTGGAAAGCGGTTGGCGTATTCACGAGGATCCGGAACAGCCCGGACGATGGTTGGCCTATGTGGGTGCGGCGGCGAATTTAGCCGCTTTTCAGGACTCCATCGCGGCGCAAGGCTTTTTTTACCCTCCTGACCCTACTAGTCGTGAAGAGATTCTGGTGGGCGCGACCGTTGCGACCAATGCATCAGGCGAGGATTCATTCAAGTACGGGTCCACCAGACGCTGGGTGCGTGGACTTCAATACGTGCGTCCGGATGGAGAAATCAGACGTGTGATGCGCTATGCGGACGAAAAGGGTAGTGCCCACAAGAATACCTGTGGCTATCCGTTCCGTGAATCTGAAGTGGATCTGTTGATCGGCTGCGAGGGTACGTTGGGTGTGATTACCGAGGTCATCGTCGAAGTACTACCGTTCGTGCCGGAATTTGTCTCCATGTTCGTCTTTTTTGAGAATGAGGGTCATGCCTTGTGGGCCGTGGGTCAGATGGCTGAGCGTTCCTCGGGTGAGTTGCGTTGCTGCGAGTACATGGACCGAGCTGCATTGGACATCCTGGTACAGGGAGCCGATGGTTTCCAATGTCCGGAAACGGCGGAGGCAGCACTGTACCTAAAGCTCGAATTCGCTGGAGATTGCCAAGGCGTTCTGGAGACATGGCTGGATCATTTGGAGGGGATCTTCGATCATTTGCAATCCGCCCACTTGTTGGATGCCGTACAGGCCTTTACCGATGCACCAGCTCAGCGAATGTTGCGACATTGGCGGCATCTGATTCCAGCGACGATCAACGAACGCGCCGCCCAGTATCGCGATTATGGAGGCGGCAAGGTGGGGACCGACTGGTATGTACCCCTAAACAGGCTGACCGAGATGTTTACACGTGTTCGCGACGATCAGGACGGCGCTGATTGGGTGGTGTTTGGGCACATCGGCAATGGCCATCCTCATTTCAACTTCATTGCCAAGGACCTACGCGAATACCAAAGAGACCGAGAACTGTTGTTCAAACATTGCCAGTTGGCGGTAGAGTTGGGTGGGGGCGTGAGTGGCGAGCATGGACTAGGCAAAAAGAAATCCCAATTGTTAGCCATGCAATACAGCGAACGGGACATTCAAGAGATGGTAGCGATCAAACGTAAGTACGACCCGCAACACATCATGGCGCCCGGCAACATATTCCCAGACTCGCTGTTCAAATAGCTGTGCATCAAGCGTGAAGCGCCTGTTCGATGACCGCCAGCAACTCGTTGTGGCGGTAGGGTTTGTGGATGAACCATGTGGTGGGTGAATCTTTGAAGGCGGCCATGGCTTGGTTTTGTCCGTATCCACTCGTTAAGACCGCCTTGATGTCTGGAGAAGTGGCTCTTACTTGTTTCAGGACGGCATCGCCGTTGTGTACAGGCAAGGTGATATCGATGAGCAGCAGATCGATATTTTGTCGGTGTGCATGGTACGTGTTCAATGCCTGGGCACCGTCCTCGGCGCTGATGGTGCGGTAGCCATGATGCTGAAGGACGGTTTCTACCATTTCTCTCACCAGGGGCTCGTCTTCGACAATGAGGATGGTGCGGTCAGCAGGGTGGCTTGAATTCGCGGTGACCGATGACTTGCATGATTTGTGGGTGGCCGGAAAATAGACACGAAACCGTGTCCCCTCACCGGGATCCGACTGAACTTGGATGGCGCCGCGGTGGGAATTGACGATGCCTATGACGGCTGCCAGACCCAGACCACGACCGGCAAACTTGGTGGTGAAGAACGGTTCAAAGATGTGTCTTCGGTCACTGGGTGGGATCCCTTGCCCGTTGTCCTCCACACTGAGGCATACCCATCCGTCCGGGTGATCGAGATCAAGGTTGTTGAAATCAGTGACCAGCTCATGTACGTCCCGGACAGCCTCAGTTTTCACCCAAATGCGACCCGTCTTTTTGGAGACGGCCTCGGAAGCGTTGGTGATCAGGTTCATGACCACTTGAAGGAGCTGACCTCTGTCCGCCATGACAGGTGCGAGCCCTTCTGACAAATCACAAGCCATCTCTACGCCCTTGGGTACGCTTAACTGCAACAGTTGCATGGTTTCTTTGATCAATTGATTGATGTCAACCGCATCAGGATCTAGGGGCTGTTTCCCTGCATAGGCTAATAACTGGGTGGTCAGGTCTGCCGCACGCTGGCTAGAAACCATGATGTTGGTGAGGTGTTTGTTGATCTGAGGTTCACCGGCAGACAGGTTGGTGGCCAACTCAGCATTGCCCATGATGGCGCTCAACAGATTGTTGAAGTCGTGCGCCACACCACCTGCAAGTAGACCCAGCGACTCCAAACGCTGTGCTTGCTGTAACGATAATTCCGATCGTTTCCGGCTGGTGATGTCCCGGCAGATGGTGTGCGTCATGCCCAATGGTTTGTCTTCGTCCTGGAACAGACTGGAATGAATGCTGAGCCAAATGACAGACTCGTCCTTGGCAATGGCCCGCGCTTCCACATTTTCAAATCGTCCGTTCTCATCGAACTGCTGCTTGAGAATGGTCCGCAACTGGTTACGGTCATCTGGGTGTAGAAAGTTGCAAGCACTTTTGCCTATAATCTCGACCTTTTCGTAACCCAACATCCAATGGATGGCCTGATTGCAATGTAGGATGTTGCCTTCTCGATCGAGACTGCAGTACAAGTCCGGTGCGTGTTCATAGAGTGCCTGATATCGTTGCTGAAAACGGGCCAGTTCTAATTTGTGATGGCGTCTTTGCGTGCGTTTATTGAAGCGATATCCGAGAAAAACGACCAATCCCAACAGGACCAAAGCACCGCTGAAAACAAATGCTCTCGTGCGCCAAAATGGTTTGGCTATGGTGAATCGAAACTCAGCAGGGGCCTGACTCCAAATGCCGTCGTTGTTCTTTGCGCGCACTTGAAACGTGTACTGGTTAGGGGGGAGACGTTCGTATCGAGCGACGTTGTCTGTTGTTTCGGGGCTCCAGGCTTCGGACAAACCCAGTAGCCTGTATTGATAACGCACCTCGTTTTCGTTGGTAAATGAAAGGGCTGTGTAACTGAATTCGATTTCATTTTGGCCGTGGTGAAGTTTGTGCTGGCCTAGGTTCTGATCGAGGCCATTCACATTGACCCGTTCCACTTTGATTCGGGGCGGATTCAAGTTAGGGCGTTCAAACACGCGTTGGTATTTGGAGACACCCGTGGATGTTCCAAACCATAGATTACCGTTTCGATCAATAAAGCTTGAGTCCCATAGCGTTTCATCTCCAGCCAGGCCATCGTTGTGGTCATAACTATGAAAAGTCTCGCCATCAAAACGAATGACGCCTCGGTTACTGCCAATCCAGAGTTCGTTTCCAGGTGCCGACAAAAGTGAAAACAGACTGTTGGTGGGTAATCCGTCTGCAGTCGTGAACGTGGTGAATTTCGATCCATCAAACCGTGTCAGCCCTTTACTTGACGAGGACCACACGATTCCATCGTTGTCAATCAGAATACCGGTCGCGTCACCTTCCAGGTAACCCTGATCTGTGCCGTATTTGGTGCACGATTCACCATCATACATAAGCAGGAATGAATTGGTGCACATCCATAGTTTTCCGGTCGCGTCCCACTGCATGTCCTGGACGAACCATGAGGGTAGGTCAAGATCGCAAGTGAGTTCTTGAAAACGTCCATCCATATAGGCAAATACACCTAGCCCATTGCGGTAGTTGGTCACGACCCAAATATTGCCTGACGGATCTTCTACAATGGACCCCACGTACGCACCATAAATCCCATCCTCCTCGGTAAAAACACGGACAGTGTCGTTCTGAACGAGGTTCAAACCGTTATTTGTGCCGATCCAAAACCGATTTTGCGAATCGTGCAACAGGCTTCGAATAATGTTGCTTGACAGCTGGTCTTGGTGTGCAAATCGCTGCAAGACCCCATCACTGAGTTTGGTAATACCGCCCCCGCGCGTGCCAAACCACATGGCACCTGTCCGATCTTGAGATACTGCAGTCACAAAACCGCTGGAGAGTCCGTTTTCTTTGGTGTAGTTCTCGAACCACCGACCAATGTATTTAGAGACACCACTTCCGTAGGTACCCACCCAGAAATTGCCCTCGTAATCCTGCATAAGGGCAGTCACATAATCAGATGCAAGGCCATTGACTTCGCCTGCTTGAAAAAATGGAGGATCACTAAGTGCCAATATGCCGCCACCAAAGGTGCCAATCCACATCTCTCCATCGGATCCAAAAACAATGGTACTCACGTTCTGGCTGGCAAGGGCCTGATTGTGTCGATAGGGTTGGAGGCCCTGACTACTGTACACGCTAATTCCGCTTTCACCGGTACCAATATAGACTTTGCCATCAGGAGACTCGGCTAAGGTGAATATGTTGTTGTCCTGCAGACCGTTATCTTGATTGAATGTGGTCCATTCGTCGTGGGCCCAACGCGATAATCCGCCTCCACGTGTACCCACCCAAAGAGCGCCCTCACTGTCCTCCAGTAGTGCCCAAACCGTATCATTCGCCAAGCCTTGCTTGGTCGTTACGCGTTGAACCCGATCACCATCCAACATAATGATGCCGGATCCATAAGTACCGAGCACAATGGTGCCAGACCTCAACTCCACACCGCATAGATAATAGTTGGATTCGATCATTTCGTCGGAGAAATGATCCCATTGGTCGCCATGGAGTCGATAGGCGCCCGTCGAGGTACAAAACCAGAAATCGCCGGAACGTGTTTGAAAGATCTTCCTGACCTGGCCAAGGTCACGGTCGAGATTGTTGGTGACTGTGGTGAAGTGGTTGCCGTCATAACGCGAAAGGCCCCCGTATGTGCCAATCCAGATATAACCTTCCTGGTCTTGAAAAACGTCAAACACGGCACCATGAGCCAATCCATCGCGACTGGTGTAATTTCGAATCTGATAGAGCTGACCGAAAAGCGGTGGGCAAATCGCTGCCGCCCAAAGCCAGCAGAGGATGGACCAAGCTGTTGACGTTTTGCACGTAGGCGGCATGCATCTACCCCAAGTACGCGATGTTTACCCAACCATAACCCAATCAGTGACCCTGAGTAACCTGAGAATTCACGATTCTCTTGGGATTACCCGAACGTTCTTCACTGAATCGAATGCTGGGTAAGCGGCATGCAAGGACCGCTGGCCTATTTGGGCGTGGATGTGATTGTGTTTAGCACATAGTCGATAGCCATGTGGAGCTCGTCGAGATTACTGCCGTTTTCGATGATTGAATCGGCGAAGGGTATTTTCTGCTCGTCAGTCCACTGCCTGCTGATGAGCATTTCAGCCTGGTCTCGTGGCATGGAGTCTCGATCTGCCAATCGCCGAAGCCGTTCGTCGAGCGGGGCGGTTACCAGAATCACATGATCGTATTTGTGTGACGTACCAGCTTCAATCATCAAGGCCGCTTCCACGAACACCAGTTGTTCCCCTTGGGCTTCAAAATCGGCGACCTGTCTCTCGATTTCTTGACGAATCAGCGGGTGCATGATCTGGTTCAAGCGCTGTTGTGCTTGCGGGTCCTTGGCGATAAGTGCCCGTAGTGCGGACCGTCGCAAGGTGCCATCCACGTTGATCATCGAAGCACCGAATGTTTCGGCTATTTCCAGAAGTCCCGGTTGCCCGGGTTCAACGACCCAACGCGCGACTTGGTCTGCGTCGATCACGTGATACCCGCGATCCATGAGAAAACGAGCGACGCTGGACTTTCCAGACGCGATACCGCCCGTGATACCAACCACACGCACTTGGCTTAGTATCCAGATTCGCGTTGCCGTTTGATTTCGCGAGCAATTACTACTTTTTGGACCTCGGAGGTGCCTTCTCCGATGGTGCACAGCTTGGCATCGCGCCAGAACTTCTCCGCAGGATACTCGCGTAGATAACCATAACCACCGTGGATCTGAACGGACTCTTCACCCGCCCATACAGCCACTTCCGATGCGTAGTATTTGGCCATGGCACACTCGACGGTCTTACCGTGACCCGCGTCTTTATTTTCGGCAGCGCGCAAGGTCAAAAGCCTAGCAGCATCAATGCGGGTACCCATATCGGCCAGTTTGAATTGGATCCCTTGAAAACTGTCAATGGAGCGTTTGAATTGATGACGCTGAGAGGCGTAGTCGCAGGCGGCATCAAAGGCACCTCGCGCAATACCCAACGACAACGCTGCAATGGAAATACGGCCGCCATCCAACACCATCATGGCCTGCTTGAACCCTTCATTCACCTGACCGATCAGATTGTCGTCAGGCACAAAACAGTCTTCCATCACTAACTGCGCGGTTTCTGAGCAACGCATGCCTACCTTCTGCTCTTTCTTGCCACCTGACCAACCAGGCATGGACCGATCCAGGATAAAGGCCGAAATACCTCGAGTCTTCAGATCGGGTTCGGTTTTTACCAAGACCACAGCCACATCGCCACTGATGGCATGGGTGATGAAGTTTTTGGTGCCATTCAATATCCAGCCGCCATCCACCTTTTTTGCTGTGGAGATCATGGCGCCCGAATCAGAGCCTGACCCCGGTTCGGTCAATCCCCATGCACCCAGGTGCTCACCCGACGCCAGTTTTGGCAGGTACTTGTGTTTCTGTGCTTCGCTACCATGCTGAAGAATATGGCCAGTACACAATGAATTGTGCGCAGCCACACCCAATGCCACGCCGCCACAAACAGCCGCCAATTCCTCGAGTATGGCCACATAATCCACGTAGCGATAGCCGGAGCCTCCATAGTTTTCAGGGACCAACACGCCCAACAACCCCAAATCACCCATCTCTTTGAACAAATCCGCAGGAAAATATTCCCGCTCATCCCAGTCGTTCACGTGGGGACGTATGCGCTCGTCCGCGAACTTTTTCACGGTATCAGCAAGTACGCGCTGATCTTCTGTGTAACCGATGGCCATGGGTTGCTCCTTAAGGGTGTGTTTTAAGCACCAGAGCATTATAGCCAGCCAGCCAAAAACCGCCAATAGACTGGGTTTTCTGAACCCCCACTCATTTTTTTGCAGGATTTTCTCTAGACATGCGGCTGAAAAGCAAATGTGAATTGTAGTGAGAATTGATTTCCGGCTTTTTCCAGGTGACAACGATGGAATCCTTGGTCGCAGGAACAAAGCTCAGTGAGCGTTCTAATGCGATTGTGAATACCGGCATCGAATGCAGTTTTTTTGATCCCGCAGGGATTGCGCAGCTTAACCATCCAATCTATTTTTGAAAGGATTTGGCCAGTTGCTCGACCGCCCATTGGATTTGGGGTTCGGTGTTGTGGATGTGCGGGGAAAAGCGAATGTGGCCATCGGGGCTGCCCGCAATGACACCGTGTTCCGCGAGTCTTGTAATGATGGGCTGCGGCTTGGTGGGAAAGGGAACCGATACGATGCCGGCATGGGGTTGTATCGCCTGAATTCCTTGAGCGATCAATTGTTGCCAAGTGTATTGGGCCGATGACTGGATACGTGAGGCGACGATGTCTGGGCCAATTTTTAGGATCAGACTGACTGCCGCTTCTAATCCGGCGGCACCCAAGTTGTTACTGGTCCCAAATTCAATGTGATCCGCCGTTTGGCGAAACGGCTTGTCGTAATTGACTAGACCGGGCCCCTGAACCAGGAAATCGACGGGATCAGTTTGGCTCAGCCAGTTCACCAACCCCGGATTAAGGCGTTCAGCCCATTGGTGATTGATGTAAAGGAATCCAATCCCCTCCGGTCCCATCAACCACTTGTGTCCCCCAGCCGCTACGAAGTCTATTGCCGTGGCCTTCAAGTCCATGGTCAACGGCACCAGTCCCTGGATGGCGTCCAAACAGATCGCCACCCCGTAATCTGCCCTTACTTTACTCAGTTGAGCCAGTGAAACTGCTTGACCAGTCTGGTACTGCACCCAAGAAATGGCGAGGAGCTTGGGTTTGGCTGCCATCACACGATGAAAGGCTTGCGTTTCCTGACGAATGTCGTCCAGCTCAAGCCAATGCACTCGAAGTCCATGGTTTCTAGCAGCTTGCAGCCAGGGTACGACATTGGCCGGAAACTCGTTCTTGACTAGTACGATGCCGTCCCCCGGCGACCATGGGAATTCCTGCGCCACCACCATCAGCCCATGTGAAGTGTTCAGCGTCAATCCAATTTCGGCGTCCGTCGCGTGAACCAGTTGCGCCAATTTCTGACGCAGGCTTTGCTTGATGGCCAGTCCCTTGGGCCATGCCCGTGCACCTTGATGCGAAAATGTGGCTGCGTATTCTTGGATGGCTTTGCAAACTGATTTGGGTGAAGGCGTGGAAGCCGCATGATTGAGGTAGGCGCGGTAGGGTATTTGATCGAACTCATGGGCCCAGGGTTGTGGTTCAGGCGTCACGGTGTACTCCTCGTCGATTTGTCACAAATCATATACGAGTGCGTATGGAAGATTCCAAATCAGGTTTGTGGCTAAGTTTGCCAGCGTGCATGTTCGGCGTTAGAATAGGCGTCTCCCTTATTTCCTGCTGGAATGGTTTTATTCGTGACCGCAACGCTGTCCAAACTCGGTAAGTACCAGATACTCGGGGTCTTGGGAAAAGGATCCATGGGCGTGGTCTACAAGGGAATCGACCCCAGGATCGGCAAGTTAGTAGCCATCAAGACCATGAACCAGAAGCATCTGTCTGACCCCAATATGCAGGAACGCTTCTATCGTGAAGGCAACATCTTGGGCCAGCTCACCCACCGCAATATTATTTCGGTGTACAACGTGGGTGAAGACCAAGACACCTGCTATATCGCCATGGAATACCTAGACGGCACAACCCTCGAGCGCATCATTCGCGGCAAGAAGATGAAGCTATCACTGCAGAAGAGGCTGGATATTGTGAAACAGGTGTGTGAAGGAATTCACGCTGCACACCAGCAAGGCATCATCCATCGAGACTTGAAACCTGCCAATATCTTCTTGTTAAACGATGATCATGTGAAGGTGTTGGATTTTGGCGTCGCCCATTTCAAAAACAGCCAATTGACCACCTCGGGCGTGGTGATTGGCACCATCAATTACATTGCTCCCGAACAGATTACCGGTCTCAAGATTGATCACCGCGCCGATATTTTCAGTTTGGGCGTGATTCTGTATGAGATGTTGTCGGGAAATCACCCGTTTGTCGGTAAGAACCTCTCCCAAACCATGGTGCGAATCATTAATGAAGAGACACCGCGCATTCCCGATATTCCTGAATCATTAAATCAAGTGGTTCGCCGATCCTTAGAAAAGGACCGCGACCGGAGATACGAGTCGGCTATGGATCTCGCCGCCGATCTGGACAACGTGATTCGGACCGAAGCCTTGGTGGACACACTTCACGACGAAACCATCGTCGATGCGGACTTGCAAAAGGCCCAGGTCTCCTACGTTCGGAAACTGGTGGAGGAGAGAATCCAGTCCATAGAGGAAGCATTGCGCAGTGAAGAAGTGGATCACGCTGAAGGCCTTATCCAACAGCTCACCAGTTATGTAGACAATACGGCTGTGATCGAACCGCTCATGGACAGACTGGCGGAGGTCAAGAAGCAACGTAGTTTGCGTATGAGTTTTGTCAGTCAGCTCACCCACGACACGCTCTTGAAAGCCAACCGCGAAATGGAGCAGAAACACTATGTGGTGGCGATTGAATATTGCCAGAAAGTGTTGAAAATGGACCCAGGAAATCAAGACGCGCGCATTATCAAGGCCAACTGTATCAAAAAGCTTCAAAAATTTCTCGATCGTGTGGGTAAGTCGAGTCTTACTTGACACTCAGTTCGGTCAGGATCTGCTCTGCCGCTTTGAGGCCGTCTACAGCGGCACTGATGATGCCACCCGCATAACCAGCGCCTTCCCCAACGGGATAGAGCCCTTTTGTGTTGATGGATTGCATATGAATGCCACGAGTGATGCGCAAGGGGGAACTGCTACGGCTTTCCACCGCCAGCAACATCCCAGTCTCATATCCCTTGATCTTGCGGCCGAAGTTACGCAGGGCAGTCCTCATGGGGACCACAAGCCACGGGGGAAGTAATTCGTTGAGATCGCATGCTTGAATTCCGGGCCTAAAGTCCGAGGTGAGTAGTTTGCCCGAATGTCGGTTGGCCAGGAAATCTTCGATGGTCATCGCTGGCGCGAAATAGGGTTGGCCGACCGCTGCATAGCATCTGGACTCCAATTGTTGTTGGAATGCTAGGCCCATTAATGGATGGTTTTCAAAACCGGCACGGACCAAGTCTTCCGGTTCCACCTGCACAACGATTCCTGAGTTGGCAAAACGCGCCGACCGATTGGCGTTGCTCATACCATTCACAACCATTTGCCCCGGCTCTGTAGGGGTCGGCACGATCAGTCCGCCTGGACACATGCAAAACGAATAGACGCCACGCGTGCCAAACTCTGTTTCCACTTGGCAAGTGAGGCGGTATTCGGCGGCACCGAGTATTTCTGCTACCGATGAGTCTCCGTATTGCGCCTGATTGATCAGGTTTTGTGGGTGTTCGGCGCGAACACCTACCGCAAACGATTTGGGCTCCATGGCAACGCCGATCTCGTGGAGCATGTTGAAGGTGTCGCGTGCCGAATGGCCTATGGCCAACACTACGCGGTCGCCCGTGATCTCTTTTCCGGTTTGGTCACGAATACCTGCAACCCGCCCATCCTTTTGCAGAAGGACGTCCATTCTCGTGTTGAATTGAATGTCTACACCGCGATCCAGGAGATGATGGCGAATGTTCTGAATGATGCGCATCAATCGGTCTGTGCCCAAGTGTGGATGGGCATCGACCAAGATCTGGGGCGGTGCACCATACTGGACTAACTGACCCATAACCCATTTCACAAACGGGTGTTTGATGCGCGTGTAAAGTTTGCCGTCTGTGTAAGTGCCAGCGCCACCCTCCCCAAAACACACGTTACTTTCAGGATTGAGCACGCCTTTGGAGCGCAGTTGGCCAATGTCCCTCATTCTGGGTTCTACCGGTTGGCCCCGCTCAATTAATTGGGTCTTGACGCCTGCATCTGCTAAAGCTAGTGCGCAAAAAAGGCCGGCTGGGCCAGATCCAACTACGATCACAGGGTGTGAAGGGGAAGCGACGCTGCGATTCAAACCCTGGGGTTTGCTGAGGTCGCTCGACAACGTATTCAAAGCCGCCACATTCTGTCCCGTATGTTTTAGTGGCTCGGTCAGCACAACCTCAATCTGCCACAGCCAGGAAATTGCGCTGCGCTTCCGCGCGTCAATGGATTCTTTGACCAAAGTTGCGCTTTCGATATGAGAAATCGGTACGTCGAGCGCTAATGAAGCTGTCTCTTTGAGGTCGGGCCTGTTTGCTTGAATGGGGACGCGAACATCGCGAATGAGGTAGTATGCGGTCATTTGGTGGTGTTGCCCTCGAAGTGGCCCATCATCCCGCATTCCAAGAAAAGTGGCAAGGTGACCTGTATTGGACCCAGATTGGTTGCAATCGAATCGTGCGCTCGCGAGTTTCACAAGTATGGCTGTGGGTGGTCCAGCTCGTTGGTTTGTGAATGTGGATTCGGCAGCAAGGTTGTGCGAGGCCCTGGACCTGGCCCACAGCCGCAAATGGTCGGTTCTGGTTCTTGGGGGCGGCAGCAATCTAGTCATAGACGACACAGGTTTCGATGGTCTGGTTTTGCATATCAATCTGCTTGGCCTTCAGACAAACATGGAAGGCGGCGCGACTGCAGTACGAGTTGCGGCCGGTGAACCCTTTGACAGGGTGATTCAACGATTGGTGGGTATGGGACTGGGTGGCGTTGAGTGTCTATCGGGTATTCCTGGGGCCGCAGGTGCGGCGCCTATCCAAAACATCGGTGCCTACGGTCAAGAGATTTGCGAGGTCGTTCAGTCGGTGGAAGCGGTTTCACTTGAAACGGGAATGACGAAGTGTTTTGATCGTGAGGCTTGCGATTTTTCGTACCGCAACAGTCTATTCAAGCGGGATCCTCATTGGGTGGTCACCTCAATGACGCTGTTCCTGGAACCCAGCGAATACGGCAACGTCAGCTATCGCGATGTTCAGCGCTTTTTTTCGGCTTCGGGCACACCGACGACCCTCAGCGCGGTGCGAGACGCCGTACTTTCGATCAGGCGGTCCAAATCGATGGTGCTTGATCCCAATGACCCCAACAGTCGCGGGTGCGGCTCGTTTTTCACCAATCCAATCGTCGAACCCGATGTGATCAATCGGTTGCGTGCAGACACTCCTGACGTCCCGGCCTATCCCACCCAAAATGGTCGATTTAAGTTATCGGCTGGTTGGTTGATTGAGCACGCAGGGCTGAAACGAGGCACGCGTTTTGGCAGGGTTGGGCTTTCGCCCAAACATGCCCTGGCGATTATCAATTTGGGTGGTGCCTGCGCCAAAGATGTTGTCCATGCTGCTTCCGTGGTTCGTCGGCAGGTGTTTGATCAATTTGGCGTGGTGTTGGTACCTGAGCCAGTCTTGGTGGGTGTCGCATTGGATCCGATGTGATCAAACCCCGCGTTGGTATCTCGTCCTGTCTGATGGGTGAAAAGGTCCGTTACGACGGCGGACACAAACTCATGCAAACCGTCCTGGCGAAAGTCGGTGGTTGGGTTGAATGGGTACCTTTTTGTCCAGAGGTAGCCATGGGATTGGGGGTCCCCCGCGAACCGATGCATGCACGCCATGGTGTGCATGGCCTTGAACTGGTAGGCAACCAGTCTGGATCGGTTTTTAGCGACTTCTTGTCATGGAACACGCAGCTCAACAGAGTATTTGATGGGTACGTTTTCAAATCCAAGTCACCTTCTTGCGGCCTGGATATCCCTATTCAGCCTGCGGGGTCACGCTCATTTGGGGCTTTTTCGTCGCGAATTGCGGGTCGGGAAACCGCAGTCTGCGAAGAGCGTGATTTGGATGATAGTGAGGCGCTTGTTTCGTTTTTCGAATCGGTTTTTTTGATCGCGGAAAGCAGAGTTTGGGAAGCGCGAGGGCGTGCGGTACAAGACTTCGCGGCCACCGTCTCCTTGGGATTACGCATTCGCGGAGGTGAGCCTCACACAATCCGGGATTACGGCGCGTTGCGTAACTTTCTAGCCAAGCCTGTACAATCAGATGCGGTGCTGACCTTAAAAGAAGCCCTCAATCTTGATTTCGCAACGGATAGCTTATGTGAGATGCGTCGGTACGTACATCAACTCAAGATGGGGCCTGAATTTGCTCGATTCTCGGCTCCTGTTCCCTTTGAATTTTAGGAGGTTGCCATGCATTTAGAACTGGAGCATTTAACCCACAATCCTCAGATACCGGACTCATGCTATGTGGATCGGAGTGCCCGGATCAACGGCGATGTGCGCTTGGGTGAGCACTGCTCTGTGTGGTTTAACGTGTCGATACGCGGAGATGTCCACGAAATCCGTGTGGGTGAGCGCACGAATATTCAGGACAACTGCATCTTTCACACATCCTACAAGGAACATTCGCTTCACATAGGTGACGACGTGACGTTTGGTCATGGCGTGATCGCACATGGATGCACCATCGGCAACCGCGTCTTGATTGGCATGGGCTCGATTGTCATGGATGGGGCTGTGATCGCCGACGATGTAATCATCGGTGCGGGTTCTCTAGTTACTGAAGGTAAGCAAATCCCTTCCGGTATGCTGGCGCTTGGCAGACCTGCCAAAGTGGTGCGACCACTCACAGAGTCTGAACGCGCCTTGTTAGTAGAACGCGCCCAGCATTACATGGCGTATGCAGACGCATATCGTAGGGTTGGGAAGTTCACCCGTTGGCAAGATCATCCATTTAAGTAATTCACATATTTGTGCGATGGTAAAAGTAGGTCAACATGAGGAACCTTTGGTACAGTAATTGCGTAAGCCAAAGCTATTGAACGATTCGCCGCGCGGAGGTCACATGCGTTTTTCAATCATGCTAGCGATGCTGATGGTGTTGATACCCAGCTGGTTACGAGCTGATTCGAATCTGACTGCCAAGGAGCACCAACCCGAGTTGGCCAAACTCGTGGCGTCATATTTGACCTACTACCACTACTCGAAGGCCATGGTGGACGACGAAGTGGCGCAGCGCACCTTAGATTTGTACTTGCAGTCGCTGGACTACAATCGGATGTTCTTTTTGGCTGAGGACATCAAGTCATTTCAGACCTTTGCAACCACTCTGGATGACGATTTGCGTGGTGCGCGTTATCAAATAGACAAGCCGTTCTTGATCTTCAATAGATTCAAGAAACGCGTCGATGAACGACTTGCTTTGGCCATGAAGTTGGTGGAAAAGGACTTCGACTACACATTGGACGAATCCGTGGTAGTGGACCGATCCGAGGAGCCCTGGGCGGAGACCACTGCAGAGCTTGACGAGCTTTGGCGCCTCCGTGTTAAAGATCAGGCACTGCGTTTTCGGTTGAGCGGTAAGACAGATGAAGAGGCCCGTGACCTATTGCGCAAGCGCTATGAGCGGTTACAAAAGGACTTCGACGAATTCGATGCTACTGACGTTTTGGAAAGATATTTATCCGCAGTGGCCCAGTCATTTGATCCCCATTCTCTGTACTTGAAGCCTGCCACAAAAGACAATTTCGACATTGATATGGGCCATTCTCTTGAAGGGATCGGTGCCACATTGCGACGAGAAGGCGAATACACGATTGTCGTCGATCTCATTGCGGGGGGACCTGCCTCACTTTCTGGTGACGTGAAACCCAACGACAAGATCTTTGCGGTGGGCCAGGGCAGTGAAGAACCCGTTGACGTTGTGGACATGCGAATTGACCGCGTGGTGAAACTGATTCGCGGACCCAAAGGCACTGAAGTGAAGCTGCATATCATTCCGGCCGATTCAGTGAGTAATAGTGAAACAAAGGTCGTCAGTCTCACTCGTGATCGCGTGATGATCACTTCCGACGATGCGTCGAGCAGCATAGAGGAAGTTACCACGGGAGATGGCACCGTCCATAAGTATGGCGTCATTAAAGTACCTTCGTTTTATTTGGACACTCAGGCGAGGTACAACGGCGATCCCGAATACAAAAGCACCACCCGGGACGTGCGCAAGCTAATTGCCGACTTGGAAGAAGCTCGCGTTGAAGGGATCCTCATCGACTTACGCGACAACTCTGGTGGCTCCTTGGATGAGTCGGTCGAACTAACTGGATTGTTTATTAAAGACGGTCCTGTCGTTCAGATACGCAACCGCTCCGGTCAGTTACGGGTATTGGAAGACACGGATGAAGCCATGGTCTATGACGGGCCCTTGGTGGTTTTGACCAACGTGTTTAGCGCCTCAGCATCGGAAATCTTTGCCGGGGCGATACAGGATTACGGCCGAGGACTTGTCATCGGCGACTCAGCCACTCACGGCAAGGGTACCGTGCAAAACCTCATTGACCTGGACAGGTCGTTAGAGGAGTACATCAAAGAGAACTTGGAAGAATCCACGGCAGGTGCCTTAAAGCTCACAACCCACAAGTTCTACCGCATTTCCGGTAGTTCTACACAAAACCGCGGTGTGGTGCCCGATGTCGTCTTACCATCACCCTACGATCGGTATGAATTCGGTGAAGAACATCTGGACTATGCCATGGCTTGGGACGAGATTGAGGGCGCAGCGCATACCGACTATGGGCGGGTCAATCCGTTTCTTGATGCGATTCGTCAGAAATCGGAACAGCGCGTGTCCAAAGAGCCTGAGTTCCAATACTTGAATGACGACTACCAAGCGTGGCTCAAACGTAAGCGAGAGAATCGGATCAGCCTTAACGAATCAAAGCGTCGTGCCGAGATCGACGAAGCCGATCAAAGGGACGCCACGCGCAAGGCCGCTCGCAAAGCTCGATATGCACCCCAAAAGACGGACGTTGAAGGAAACCTTGATGACGTGGATCTGCCAGACTTTGTGTTAAAAGAGGCGATTCAGGTACTCAATGACTACACCAACATCACGAAGGGTAAGTTTATCGCGTCTAACGAACCGGCCAAAAAGTAGTCCGTGGAGTGGTTCACACTCAAAGCGCGAGACGGTACTTCACTGGCCGCAGCACATTTTGCTCCTGAAAAAGCATCCGAGGGAGAAGTGCTCATTGTGCCCGCAATGGGTGCCGGTCAAGAGTTTTATCACCCTTTGGCGAGCTGGCTTTCGGAGCGGGGCTATGGCGTTACCACATTTGATTATCGTGGTATGGGTAAATCCCGTGATCAACCGCTGAGAAAGGTGCACGCGGATGTTAGGGGCTGGGCTGAATGGGACTGTTCAGCAGCCTTGTCCTGGGTCATTGAACGTGCGGACGGTGCTTCAATCATATGGATCGGGCATAGCTTGGGTGGTCAGATCATTCCTTTTGTGGTGGGCCATCAGCACATCAGTCAGATCATCACAGTGGCCTCGGGAAGTGGCTATTGGCGCGAAAATGCTTTGCCATTAAGGCGCAGGGTGCCTTTCTTTTGGTTTTTTTTGGTGCCGGTCACTCTATTCCTTTTCGGCTATTTTCCGGGTAAACGTTTGAAATTGATCGGAGACGTGCCACCTAATGTGATGAAACAGTGGCGTCGTTGGTGTCTGCACCCAGAGTACGCGATGGGTGCTGAATCCGCTGAAGTCCTTTACCAACAAGTGAATACACCCATTACCTCTCTTTCGTTTACCGATGATGAGTTTATGTCGCTTGAGAACATCCAGTCATTGCACGCATGTTATTGCAATGCGAAACGCCAAATGGTGCGCATACAGCCACAAGACCTAGGCATCAAACGTGTGGGTCATTTTGGTTTTTTCCGTTCCTCCTGTGGCACCTCGCTATGGCAACAACTGCTGTTACCCCAGCTTGTGAAGGCGCGCTCCAACGTCGCCTCGTGATACACTTCAGCCGAATTTGTTTGAGGAAGTGACAATTGCTCATCCTTTGTTTGTTTCTCCTTCAAGGCCTCGATTACCCAATTTCAGGAACCCATGGCGCAGTTGCGTCCAGCTCGACACTAGCATCCGAGGTGGGTATCGAGATTCTGAAAAAAGGGGGTAACGCGGTAGATGCCGCTGTGGCCGTGGGTTTTGCACTAGCCGTGACCCACCCGACCGCAGGTAATTTGGGGGGCGGGGGTTTCGCCGTCGTTCGATTGGCGGATGGCTCGGTTCAAACCCTTGACTTTAGGGAAACCGCTCCGGAAAAGGCTCATCGTGACATGTACCTGGACGAAGCCGGTAATGTGATTCCGGACCTGTCCACAAAAGGGCATTTGGCTTCAGGTGTACCGGGCAGTGTTGACGGTTTGTTGAAGCTACTGGAAAACAAGGGCAGCATGAGTCGGGAGTTGGTACTAGCGCCAGCCATCGCCTTGGCTGAAGATGGGTTTCGCTTGTCTGTGGCCCTCGCTGAAGATTTCAAAGATGTGCTCAATAGCATGTCCGCTTATCCCCAATCTATGGCCGTATTCAGCAAACATGGTGTGCCCTACGAGGCGGGCGAACTCTTTCGCCAAGCCGATCTAGCCGCTACCTTGAAACGGATTGCAAAGCAGGGTCGCGCAGATTTTTATGAGGGTAAGACCGCGTCTCTAATCGTTGCCGAAATGGAACGAGGGCGAGGCCTGATTTCAGCTACGGATTTGAAGAAATACGCATCGGTTTGGCGCGAACCCATTGTGGGCAGCTATCGTGGCCACGAGGTGTACAGTATGCCGCCCCCTTCCTCGGGCGGGGTATTGCTTGTCAATATGCTGAACATGGTGGAACCTTATGATGTGGCTTCCATGGGCTGGGGTAGCAGCAGTGTGGCACATCTGATGATTGAAGCTGAAAGGCGAGCCTATGCCGATCGCGCCCAATATCTGGGCGATCCAGATTTTGTCGATGTACCTTCGGCACGTCTCACTGAGAAGTCCTACGCCGCTCAGCGTTTTGCCAATTTTGATGCCAACAAAGTGATTCCCAGCGAGAAGATCAGCTACGGTACCTGGCCTATAGAGAGCAGCGAAACAACGCACTATTCGGTGATCGACGCAGCGGGCAACGCCGTTGCCATCACCACCACCCTGAATTGGGGTTATGGTAACCGAATCGTCGTGACGGGTGCAGGGTTCCTACTTAACAACGAAATGGATGACTTTTCTGTGAAGCCGAATACACCCAATTCTTACGGGCTCATCGGTAGGGCTGCCAATGAAATCAAACCCGGCAAGCGCATGCTCAGCTCGATGACACCTACCATTGTTGTCAAGGACGGGAAGCCAGTTTTGGTAACGGGATCTCCGGGCGGGTCCACCATCATAACCACCGTATTTCAAGTTCTGTTGAACACCATCGACCACAAGATGAATGTCTCTCACGCGGTGGCGGCACCCAGGTTCCACCATCAGTGGTTACCTGATCGGGTGATCTATGAGACAAGGGCATTGAACGCAGATGCCGTCAATGCGTTAACAGGGAAGGGGCATGTGGGTGTGATGCTGTCACCCTGGAAAATCGGTGCCGCTAATTCTGTGGCCTTCCGCGAAGGTCGGCTTGAAGCCGCATCAGACCCACGAAGAGATGCTGTGGGGCTGGCGTATTGATATGACTAAACTCGACATTGTCACCGACGAGGGGCTGGCACAGCTTTGCCAGCAATTAGGTCAACATCCTCACATCGCTATTGACACAGAGTTTCTGCGAGAACGCACGTACTATCCCGCTCTTGCTCTTGTACAAATCGCCTATCCCGGATCGGAGCCCATCCTCATAGATCCATTGAAAGTACGCCAATGGGCACCCTTCTTCGAAATCATGGACAACCCCAGGATCGTCAAGATTCTTCATGCCGGCCGACAGGACCTGGAAATTTTCAATTTGAAAATGGGTAAGTTACCGCGATCTGTCTTTGATACTCAGATTGCCGCCGCCATGTGTGGACTGGGCGAGCAAATCAGTTATGGGGCGCTGGTTCAAAAGACGCTTGGTGTACAACTGCAAAAAAGCGATGGATACACGGATTGGATGCAGCGCCCGCTGACGACCAAGCAGGTTGCCTACGCCAGAGACGATGTGCGGTACCTAATTGCCGCATATGAGGAGTTGTGCAAACGCAGCCAACGACTCGGTAGACAGGCCTGGCTGGACGAGGAAATGGCTGAGAGTATGGATCCTTCCATCTACGCGTCAGACCCAGATCAAGCTTGGTCGCGCGTCAAGAAGTGGTCTAGTTTGCCTGATCGTGACCTGGTCGTGCTACAGGCACTTGCCAGGTGGCGAGAGCTTCGCGCTCGCGCACTGGACAAACCCATCCGCTTTGTTGTGTCGGATGAAGGCATGATTAGTGTGGCGCGTATGAAGCACGTGACTTTGGAAGACTTAAAGGCCCGGCGATCTTTCACGCGATTGTCCCTCTCGAGCTTCGCTGATGATCTTATGGCAGTCCACGAGAAAGCCCGCAAGATTCCCAAAGATCAATGGCCTGTTTTCCACACTAAAACACGAATCCCATCGGAGGAATCAGACCTTGTAGCGGAATTGGCATGGGCGTTATTACATCTAATAGCTCGTGACAGCGAGATCTCTACGTCTCGGCTGGTGACCAAAAAGGATTTGCCATCTCTTGTCGATCAGTTGGTACGAGGAAAAGATGTGTCCAGCCATCCTTTGTTTCACGGTTGGCGATACACCATGGCGGGCTCTAAGGTCGAAGACCTTGTTCATGGACGCTTGAGTCTGACCGTTCTCAAAGGCAAGGTGGTTCAGGTTACCTAGTGGCGTGCCACTGGCGCTCTGCTATACTGTTCCGTCTGCGGGGTTTAGGAGGCTGGGCATGAGCGAAGCGCTTGATTCCACAATCCATGCCATAGACCGGCTGCGCACGGATCTGCCCCGACTACTGGCAGAGGATGATCGTGTTTCTCTGCTGCGTCTGTTGTCGTCCGAACATCCTTCGGACATCGCCGAAGCGCTTGAAAGCATGGACGATGAACAGCTCATTCAAGTGTTCAAAGTTTTGCTTCTGGCGGATGTGGCCACCTGCGCCGAAATTCTGATCGAATTGGATCCTTCCTATCTGCCGTTTTTGTATTCAGAATTTACGCATCAAGAATGGGCCTGGATCTTTAAAGAACTCAGCGACGATGATGTGGTGTTCATCCTGGATCTGTTTCCAGAAGAAGCGCGCGACATCCTGGTTAACCGCTTGGGTCGTAAGGACAAACAAGAAGTCCTAGAGTTGATGACCTACCCCGAGGAATCGGCGGGTCGCATGATGACCAATGAATTCCTGGCCGTGGACCAAGAAGCCACTGTGGGAGAAGTCACGCGTCTCATCCGTAGTTCTCTGGATTTCGATCAAGCCAACCTGTTTTTTGTGTATGTGACTCAAGACGACAAGTTGGTGGGAATGGTGAGTTTGCGCCAACTCCTGCTGAATCAGTCGAGAACGAAACTCAAAACCTTTATGCGTACGGATTACAACAAGGTGTACGTGGATAATGACCAGGAAGAGGTCGCGGATATTGTCACGCGCTATGACGAGGTGAACGTACCGGTTGTCGATCGAGAAGGGCGCATTTTAGGCATCATCACCGTAGATGACGTCATTGATGTCATCAACGAGGAGTCGGAAGAGGATCTCTTCAAAGGCATCGGTTCTTCGGACGAGGAACTGATTGTCAAAGACGATGTCGTGAAAATAGTCAAGTTGCGACTACCTTGGATCCTGGCCTCTTTTCTGGGCAGTCTTTTGGTGGTGTTCGTCATGCACATGACCGAAGGAGGGCTGGGCCAGGAGGCCGCATTTTTCTTTGTATTCGTGCCCATGATCTCCGCGATGGGCGGAAATGTGGGTGTTCAATCCGCCACTATCATGGCGAGATATCTTTCTACATCTCATGTTCAATGGCAGGAGGCAAAAAGGTCAACCTTACGGGAATTGCGTGTGGGTTTGACTTTGGGCACTATTTGCGGCGTATTAATTGGGCTTGTTGCCTGGTATTGGCGCGGACCTATTTTGCTTCTAACGATCCTCTTAGCCATGATGTGCACCATGACTGTATCCGCTACGACTGGTACAATTGTGCCGGTAGCACTCAAGAAACTGGGTTTCGATCCGGCTATATCGACGGGCCCATTCGTGACGTCACTCAATGATCTAGTAGCGATTTGTGTGTATTTTTCCATCGTCTTCACGTTCCGTACGCCACTAGGATTGTGACATGCAAGAGGTGATCGGTCGGGCATTCTGCCTGGGTCACACGCAACTGACGGATCACCGATTCGCGGTTCACTTTTTCTCCGCGGAGCATGGTCTCGTCAAGGGTGTGGTGCGTTTGGGCGCAGGTCGCACTTTTACCAAGGCGATCCTGACGCCCTTTGTGGAAGTGGAACTCACACTTTCAGGTCGGCAGCACCAAGACTTGAAGACCGTGCAACAGCTTGACTGTATCGATCAGGACATTCTCAAAACGTCCGATTATTTGCGATTGTCTTTGATTCACTGCTGGGCCGAACTATTGATGCGCATTCAACCGCCACATCAGCAAGATGAAAGGGTTTTTCGACTCGCAGATCACGCTCGGAAGAGTTTGAATCTGGCTCAGTCTGCACCTGTGGCTACAAGGCTCCACCTGTACTTTGAATTCTGGCTGCTTCGACTCAATGGGTTCCTGCCACCGGTTCATGAGCCGTGGCGAAGGTCCGAGATGGGGTTGGCTTCGGGGCCCGATCGCGATGAATTGGACACAGGCCTTATGTCCGTGCTCAACAAGGCAACCAAACTTAGGATTGAGCAGTTCTCCGACCTTGCTCTAGAATGGTCGGGTTTAAAAGGCGTGTTCGCGCTTTTTGGTGAGCTTTTCAAACAGCAACTGAACCTGGAACTCAAAGCGCGGCGCTCACTTATGGCATTGTTATCGGAGCAACAGTGAACTTTCAACAGCTAATATTATCGCTTCAAGATTTCTGGTCGAAGCAGGATTGCGTGATTTCCCAGCCCTACGACATCGAAACTGGGGCTGGCACCATGAATCCACACACCTTTCTAAAGGCATTGGGCCCTGATCCTTGGCGGGTGGCATATGTGGAGCCTAGTCGCCGACCCGCAGATGGTCGATATGGCGAGAACCCCTTTCGCGTGCACAAACACTATCAGTTTCAAGTGATCTTGAAACCCTCACCCGACAACATTCAAGAACTCTACCTAGAGAGCCTGAAGTCGTTTGGCATACGTCCTGAAGAACACGATATCCGTTTCGAGGAAGACAACTGGGAGGCCCCTACGCTGGGCGCCTGGGGGGTGGGCTGGCAAGTGCTTCTGGACGGGATGGAAATTACTCAGTTCACCTATTTCCAGCAGGTGGGTGGCATTGATACGCGACCTGTGTCCGTAGAGATCACTTATGGCATCGAACGGTTGTGTATGTTTTTGGGTGGATACGACAACATGTTCGACCTCCCTTGGGTTGGTGACGTAACCTACGGTTCCGTACGTAAGCGCGAGGAATACGAATTCTCCAAATACAGCTTTGAATTGGCTGACATCGAATTGCATCAACTGCTCTTTGACAAGTACGAACAGGAATCCTATGCCGTTTTGGATGCAGACCTCCCATTGGTTGCCTTTGACTATGCGTTGAAGTGCTCCCACACGTTTAATGTGCTCGACGCAAGGGGTGCCGTCAGTGTGACCCAGCGACCGGCCTACATCGCACGTGTGCGGAAGCTAGCTTGTGCGGTCGCCGAGAAAGTGGCAGCGCAAATGGAGGCGGCATCATGAGCGAGTTTTTGTTGGAGGTTGGAACCGAAGAGATCCCAGCTCGCATGATGCACAAGGCCGCTGATGACTTGAAAAATGGCATTGAGGCTGCCCTCACGCAAGAAGGTATATCCTTTACCGATATGACAGCCTCCGCGGCGCCGCGCCAATTGGTGGTAGCTGCGAGGAACATTCAGCTCCAACAGCAAGATCGTGAAGAGCAAGTATTGGGTCCACCGGTTCGTATTGCTTACCAAGGTGATGGAAGCCCATCTCAGGCTTTGCTCGGCTTTTTGCGAAAGAACCCAGATCTGTCTGAAAGCGAGCTCACTCGTGTTGAGCAGCCAAAGGGCGAGGTGGTTGCTGCTATTCGTGCCATCAAAGGCCGACCTACCTGCGATCTTTTGGCAGAAATCGTTCCCGCGGTGCTTGAGTCAATGACCTTTGCCAAGAATATGCGCTGGGGCATGGGAGAAACCCTGTTTGTGCGCCCGGTCCGCAACCTGTTGGCGCTTTTGGATGGCAAGGTGATTCCGTTCAACTTTGCAGGTGTCGAAACTGGCGATACAAGTTTCGGGCACAGATTTCACGGGGCACGCCAATTCAAGGTGACCGGGATTGACGATTTCGATGCCAGGAAGAAAGCAAATGGCATCGTGAACAGTCACGAGGAACGCAAGGCGTCAATCGAGCAACAGATACAGTCCTGCCTCAATCAGATCCAGGGGCGGCTGGTGCCAGATCCTCATTTGTTGGCAGAGGTCACCGACCTAGTGGAATGCCCCTACGTGGTGTTGGGCGAGTTTGACCGCCAGTTCCTGTCCATCCCAAAAGAAATCCTGATTACTAGCTTGCGGAGCCACCAGAAGTCGTTTTGCATTCAAGACGAAAAGGGTGAGTTGATGCCGTATTTCTTGTCGCTGGCTTCCGTTCCCAAAGATGGTGGCTTGATCAAGAAGGGCAACGAATGGGTTTTGAAGGCTCGGTTGTGGGATGCTCAATTCTTTTGGGCATCGGATTGCAGCAAAGAGTTGTCGACGTTAAAAGGAAAACTAGCGAATCTCACCTTTCAAACCGAACTGGGATCTTACTTGGATAAGGTCAAACGGATTGAGACACAGGTGGTTGATCACGCTCATGCAATGGGATGGAACGAAGCAACCAAGAACTGTGCTCAGAAGGCTGCGAGCTTTGCCAAGGCCGACCTGATGAGTGAACTCGTTTTTGAGTTTCCTGAACTTCAAGGCGTCATTGGTGGCCTGTTGTTGCGGGCAAAAGGTGAACCCGAGTTGGTCTGGCGTGCTGTGTATGAGCATTACCAACCCGTGGGGACCGAAGACGCATTGCCCGCGACACAAACGGGCGCATTGGTTTCGCTGGTCGATAAGTTGGACACGCTCGTAGGTTGTTTCTCCATGGGACTGATCCCTACCGGCACGAGAGACCCCTATGCCTTGCGTCGGGCGGCGTTGGGCATCATCCAGATTTTGATGGAAGGAAATTTGCCCTTGGATTTGGGAAATATGGTGTCGACCAGCATCGCTCAATACGGTGCGGATGGCGAAGTGCTGACGCCATTAGTCATGGACTTTTTTGCCGACCGCATTCGATATTTGTTGAAGCGGATGGGTTATGCCCATGACTTGATTGAGGCGACTATGGTCCCTGGATTCAGTCGAGTTGACCTGGTTCTGAAGCGCGCAGAAGCCATTCAGGCACAAATGGAGAAAACCAACTTCCGGTCACTTGCTTTGAATCTCAAGCGCATGAGAAATGTGATTGCGGACGAACTGTCCGACCTGACGTCACTGGACGAGGGCCTGCTCGAAGTTGGCATTGAACGTGACCTTTGGCATCAATTCAAGGAAGTGCGATCGGCTGTTGACGGAGCCATTTCCCATTTTGATTACAATCGGGCGATGGACCTGATGAATCAGCTGGCCGAACCTGTCGATCTGTATTTTTCACCGGGCGGCGTATTTGTGAATGTCGACGATTCGGTTGTACGGCGAAATCGAAAGGCCATGATGCGTGATATGTTGGTGACACTGGGTCAGGTGGGCGAATTGTCCCAGTTAGAGACGAAGTAACGGAGGAAAGCATGTCGCTTGTCTATCGATTCTCGAAGGACGTTACGGACGGTCGGGGTGACATGAAGGCGTTGCTTGGCGGCAAGGGCGCTGGATTGGCTGAAATGTGCCGGATTGGTGTTCCCGTGCCTCCTGGATTCACCATCACGACCGAAGCGTACCGCGCCTATATGGATGCCGGCCAGTCAGTGACCGAAATGCTAAACGAACAGGTTCAGCATGCGCTACGATGGCTGTCTCAATCGCTGGACAAACAATTCGGTGGTACGGGTATGCCCCTTCTTTTGTCCGTACGTTCCGGTGCGCCTGTCTCCATGCCTGGCATGATGGATACGATCCTGAATCTCGGTTTGAATGACGTAACCGTCCAAGCATTGGCCGAAGCCGTCCAAAATGAGCGGTTTGCTTACGATTCTTACCGACGGTTTATTCAGATGTACGCGCAAGTGGTGTTGGGCGTGGATCATGATGAATTTGAACGATTATTGGAAGCGACCCGACGCGATGAGAAGGTTCAAGTCGATTCTGAAATCAGCGCAAACGGCCTGAAACAGTTGGTCGATGATTACAAAGATGTTGTCGTGGAATACACGGGTCAACCGTTTCCGACAGACCCCATGGAGCAGCTGTGGGGGGCGATTCAGGCAGTGTTCAAATCTTGGGAGAACCCTCGAGCCAAGTTCTACCGCAAAATCCATCACCTGGATGGATCCATGGGCACGGCGGTGAATGTGCAAAGCATGGTGTTTGGGAACCTTGGCGTCACGTCCGGTACAGGTGTCTGTTTTAGCCGCAATCCCTCCAATGGCGATTCGCTGTTATATGGCGAATATTTGGTCAATGCCCAAGGCGAAGATGTGGTGGCAGGTATCCGTACACCGCACCCCATTGTGGGTGCCGATCCAAAATCAATGGAAAACGTCATGCCTAAGGCATTTGTACAGTTACTGGACACCGTACGGGCCCTTGAGGGTCACTTCCGAGATATGCAGGATATTGAATTCACGGTTGAGAACGGTGTGCTCTATCTGTTGCAGACCCGCACGGGAAAACGAACGAGTCAAGCCAGCTTACGTATTGCTGTTGATTTATGTCGCGAGGGACTGATTCAGACGCAGGAAGCCGTGAACCGCGTGGATCCCAACTCACTTTCACAATTGCTGGCATCGGAGTTTGACTACCGAGCCAAGCAGGCTGTGCTGGATGAAGGTGGCCTGTTGGGTAAAGGCCTGAATGCGGGACCGGGAGCAGCAACGGGTGTGGTTGTGTTGACGGCTGAACGCGCTGTTGAATTGTGTGATCAGGGTAAAGCCGTTGTTCTTGTTCGCGAGGAAACATCACCTGAGGATATAGCGGGTATGCACAGTTCCGTGGGCATCCTTACCCAACGCGGCGGCATGACCTCCCATGCTGCAGTGGTAGCTCGCGGCATGGGTAAGCCATGCATCGTGGGATGTTCAGAAATGGTCGTGGATCACCAATCCAAGACCGTACGATTTGACGAAACCGTGTTGCATGAAGGTGAGCCGATTTCCATAGACGGTTCCACCGGCGAAGTGATCAAGGGCAATATTCCCACGCAACCCTCTTCACTGGTGCGTGGACTTGTGGAAGGGGACGAAGAGCCAGACAGTCTGACCAGCTACTACAAACAGCTGATGACCTGGGCAGATCCCATGCGTCGTCTGGGCGTTCGTGCCAACGCCGATTCTCCGGAAGACGCCCAGCTGGCTCGAGCCTTGGGCGCTGAGGGGATTGGATTATGTCGCACCGAGCATATGTTCTTTGGCGAACAGCGGATCTTTTGGGTGCGGCGAATGATTCTTGCCGGAAACGCCAAAGATCGCCGAGAAGCTCTGGAACATCTCTTACCGTTCCAAGTCGAAGACTTTTATGAGCTGTTCGTTGCGATGAGTGGATTACCCGTAACCATACGGCTCCTCGATCCGCCGCTTCACGAATTCCTGCCTCATACGGATGCGCTGATTGAGGGGCTGGCTCGCGAAATGAACCGCGAGGTGAGTTACGTCAAGCAACGTGTTGAGGACCTCCATGAATCCAATCCCATGCTTGGCCACCGCGGTTGCCGACTGGGTATCTCTCATCCAGAGATTTATCAGATGCAGGTACGGGCTGTGGTTGAAGCGGTAAAACGGGCTCGATTGGAAGGCGTGGACGCAAAACCCGAAATCATGGTCCCGCTCATTGGGACGAAGAAGGAATTGGATGTGGTTCGCGAGTCCATTAGCGGCATTATCGGAGAATCGGGTTTCGAGATTCCGGTTGGCACCATGATCGAAACCCCTCGCGCTGCATTGACTGCAGCTGCGATTGCTGAAAGTGCCGATTTCTTTTCGTTTGGTACCAACGATTTGACCCAATGTTGCCTGGGCTTATCACGCGATGACAGTGGCAGCTTCTTACCGCTTTATATCGAAATGGGCATCCACGCCCGCGACCCGTTCAAAACCTTGGATGCCGAAGGCGTGGGTCAGTTGGTCCGTATGGCCGCTGAATCCGGAAAAGCGACCAAATCAAACATCAAGATGGGGGTCTGTGGGGAACATGGCGGAGACCCCGACAGCATTAAGTTCATCGCCTCAACACCGGTGGATTATGTGTCGTGTTCTCCCTATAGGGTTCCCGTTGCTCGTTTGGCCACTGCCCAAGGAACGCGATGAGCTTGGCCCCCGACCCACATACCCGCCAGTTGCCGAAAAAGGCTTCAGGCCATTTTGTCTCGGAATTGTGCTATCAGCGGGGTGATTTCGCTCGGGCCATGACCATGGCCGAGCGGAGAGTTATGGATTCTGCTCGGGACATACAGTCGCTGAATCTTCGCGCTTGTTGTTTGGCCAAACTCGAACGACTGGAAGAAGCGGAACAGGCGTTTTCGAAGTTAAGTAAGATGACGGGAATAGGTCCCTACCGCGAGCGAGTCGGTTTCAATTTGGGCCTGGTTCGACTCATGCAAGATCTAGGGATCAGCGGTGATTGCACGGTAGCCAAGACCGCTTTTGCACCACCCACGGCATCTTTCCACCTGCACCGGTCCGAGACGATGCTGTTTGCTCGTGCCATTCAAACCTGGACAAAGACGCTGACAAGAAAAGGCCGGTACGAAAACATCGTGCGTACTTACCTGGCCTACGCCTATTTGCAGTTTGGCAACATCGATCATGCTCTGGCGCAGATCATCAAGGCGCTCACCTTGAGTGAGAACTACTACATCAGTAATTTCGTGCTGGGACGCATATTTCTGGATCTTTTCATGTTGGGTGCCGAAGACAATCACTTCTATCTCACGCCCCAATTGTTGGAGTTCTTTGAAATAGATGACCGCGAGATCCGCGACAAGAAGGGGAACCTCTCCGCAATTCACCATGAAATCTACCTAGATTTTGCGCTTCAGGCGTTTATGGACGCGCGAGCCATGAACCCTTATTCCGTCGAAATACTGTTGGGCCTGTTTCAAACGTACATGCTTGGAGGCATGTTTGAAGAGGCACAGCAAGCCTTGTATCACGCCGAAAATCTCGCCCCAGATGCTTTGCCCATACTCGACGCGCACTTGCGCTTAAACGACTTGACTCAGCGCGGTGTGGAGCATTTACGACCACTGGTTGCGCGGTTGCACCGTTTGCGACGACAAAACGAGCGCAGCTTGGGGCAGTACCTGATACCCTCCGACTACTTGCTTTGAGTCATGGGTACCCCCGTAGATCCGCAAGATCCTGTTCAATTTCCCATCGCGCCACTGGCAGGCGAAGCACTGGAGAAGATGCAGAAATCGTGGCGCCGAGCTGATTTGAACCGCTACCTGCGTAGGTTCATGCATATTCCGGTGCCCGAGATGCCTGACGAGGTCTGGTCCTACGAGCGGATACACTTGGATGTGGGCTGTGGCCAGGGTCTATTCGTGTTCACAGAAGCGGCTCGGCATCCCAAGACCGCATTCGTGGGTGTGGACAAGAGCCCGGTACGCATTAATCGGCTCAAGGAGAGATCGCTAGGGATGTGCAATGTCTTTCCCTTGCATACCAATGTCACACCCCTATTGGCCCGTCTTCCGGATGAATCGCTGGACGGTCTGACCATCTTCTATCCAAATCCCTGGTGGCCTGTGAAACACGCAGGCAAACGCTGGTCCTACCATCCCGTGCTATGCGAGTTTAGCCGCATCATGCGCCCCAATGGCATCATCCTCTTGGCCTCCAATGAGCATTTCTATCTGCGAGAATGGCTGACCGCCGCCTGTCATCATCCGCGTCTTTCACATTTGAAAATTGATTATTGCGGTCCGGTTCGCTGCGACGAACCCCGCACCCATTTCGAGGCCCAATTCCTCGACCGCCAACAATCCCTCGGTGAAATTACGCTTCGACACCTATAAGCCATTGCTCCGGCTTAGGAGTCGAAGGCTCTTTGCAGCGCGCTTGCGACATGAGCGAAGCGAGTGAGCCAGCGCTGTGAATGAAGTGACGCCATAACCGATGTGACGCACCGTGAGTCGACGCGAAGCGAGGCTCGCGTGCCGTATGGCAGGTTTTGCGGGCTTGTAAGCTGAACTCTGGAAGCCGGCACTTGTATTCGCTAAGCTCACTATTCGCGTCGCTTGGTGGTCAGATTCGGTTTGCGAGGTAGCGCGAGAAAGCGCTGCCTCATTCGTTACGCTCTTGTCGGGAGCGCACTTCTCCGGCCTTCGGCCGTCAAGTGATACCGTGGTCAATCAGTTGGTAAGACTACGGACACTATCGATTTTGTCTTGCATGGTTTGGTTGCGGTCGGTGCGGGTGCCCAGGCGGATGGATGTGGTGATCCGAGGGGCGCCAAGTGCGTGCACACGCTCGTGACATTGCTTCAGGGCGGCCATCACGTCGTCCCATTCGCCTTCCACATTGGTGCCATAGGCATGCAACTGATGACTGAGTCCTCTCTCGTGAAACACCTGTTTGCAGGCTCCAACGTATTTCGAAAGAGATGTGCCCACACCCAAGGGAACGACACAAATATCGGCAATAACTTTCATCAAAGCACCTCCTTTGACCACTCTGAGTCTACAGCTATGAACACCTCTTGTGTTAGTTTGAATCATGCGCGTTTTGATTGCTGGAGGAACGGGTTTTGTCGGGCGTGCCTTGATTACGTCTTTACAGGCAGCAGGGCACGAAGTGGCCCTGTTGAGTCGAAGTGCCAAATCCGAAACGTCCGCCGATTTGCACTGGAAGTGGGACCCTAAGGAAGGCCAGATCAACGAACGTTGTATGGAAGGTGTAGACGCCGTAGTCAACCTGTGCGGTGAGAACCTGGCCTCGGGAAGATGGACCAGCAAGCGCAAGCTTCTCTTCCGATCATCGCGATTGGACTCGATCCGCCTATTGGCAGGTGCCGCCAAATCCGTTCAGCCAGGCTCGTTAGTTTGGTTGAACGCGTCTGCTACGGGGTTTTACGGTGACCGTGGCAGTGAGTGGTGTGATGAATCATCTCGGGCGGGGAAGGGTTTCTTGGCTGAACTTTGCAGTGAATGGGAGGCCGAAGTAGCAGCTTTGGCCCCGCAACTAAAGCACTGGACAGTCTTACGCATTGGCATGGTTCTGGACAATGGGGGCGGTGCTCTGGCTAAGCTGGTTCCGCTGTTTCGATGGGGATTGGGCTCCCGGCTCGGCGATGGGGCACAGTGGATCAGTTGGATTCACCGCCAAGACTTGGTTGCGATCATCACAGATTGGCTTCAACGGCCCCAGAATGGACCCATCAATGCGGTGTCTCCTGAGCCGGTCACCAACGACGAATTCACCAAGATCTTGGCGAAATCGCTTCATCGGCGACCCTTTTTACCGGCTCCCGCTTGGGCCATACGCTTGGGTCTGGGTGAGATGTCTCAAGTGGTTCTCACCAGCCAGCGGGTACGTCCCGCTCGGCTGGAAGAACGTAGCTTTGTATTTCAGTTTCCTCATCTGACGGAGGCTTGTGAGGAAATTGTCGATCGCTTAGTTTGAGAATATGGTTTGACCTTCAATAGGCGCTTCGCCACTGACGAGTTCACAAATGGCGATTTTCTCTTTTACGTCCACCACTTTGATCGTGGCCGATTTTGTGACGTCGGTGTACAGCAGCTCACCGGTGTCCGGATCGCGGATCTCTTCGGACTCGCCCACCGCAAACACCATGTCTTTGGTGACACCCTCGCGTTCGCCTCGATTGACGATGATTTTGCTGCCAGACTTCACCACGGTACCGGTCCATTGGATGCGATCCAATTGACTGACGACGAAACTAGTGGCTTCGTCGCAGGCTTTGCTCATCATTTCGCCTGCGGGCGTTTTCTTAAAGCCACCCACGTCGCCGTGAAATCCATGACGAGACAGGCTCAATCCCACGCCTTTCAACTTCATTTCTTGCTGAAACTCATGGGAGGCTGTGACGGTACCGGTTGTGCTGTCCACCACGTAGATAACGCCCGAGATGAGGGCCGTGCCACCCTTGACCTTGATACCAATGCCTTTATAGCTTGCACCGGCGCCTCCGCCCGATGTTCCGTCATCAAATTGGTGGATTACGCCTCGTACTAAGAGTTGGGAAGGCGTCATTTGGCCGGTTTGTGGGGCCTTGTTGCCGCCAGCAGTTCGACCCGAAGCCGCAAAATCCTGTTCATCCATGGCTGCAGCCCGCATTTCCGGGTCGGCCACCACGATAAATTTGCCCGATTGGGTTAGTGAATCGGTGAGCAGGGCATCCCAGGCGTGACCCAGCTCCCACTGGCCATGCCAGCCCGACTTGTTTTCAAACTCAATGACTTGGATGGAATACCTCAATCCGCCTTGGGCAAGGGCCAAGGTACTCCAAACACATAACAACAGGTTTCGCATCTGAATTATCCTTACTTGTGGTTCTTGTGTACCTGGATGATCTGATCCACCACGGATGGATCGGCCAGGGTAGTCACGTTGCCTAGATCATCGTAAGCACCGATCGATATCTTACGCAAGATTCGCCTCATGATCTTGCCCGATCTGGTCTTTGGTAATCCAGGACACACAAGCACCATATCTGGTCGCGCAATTTTGCCGATATCACTGGAAACTTGACCTCGCACAGCATTGGAAACATCTGCGTCGGACGGTGATCCGGCATCCGCGTTCAGGATGACAAACGCCAGGATTCCGGTCCCCTTAATCTCATGGGGGTAACCAATGACTGCCGACTCGGCAATCCATTCGTGGGCATTGATGGAACTCTCAATTTCGGCTGTTCCCAGTCTGTGACCCGAGACATTGATCACGTCGTCAACACGTCCCGTAATCCAGTAGTCGCCGTCACGGTCTCGGGTGCATCCATCGCCGGTGAAGTACAGTCCAGGATATTGCGAAAAGTAGGTCTGTTTGAAGCGTTCGTGATCGCCGTACACGGTACGTGCCATACCGGGCCACGCTGCTTTCATGCACAGATACCCTTTGGCTTCCGTGGTGGTGATCTCTTGGCCATCTTGGTCCACAACACAGGGCTGAACACCGAAGAAGGGAAGCGTTGCGGCCCCGGGTTTCAGGTCATTGACGCCTGGCAGAGGCGTGATCAATATGCCTCCGGTTTCCGTTTGCCACCATGTGTCGACAATCGTGCATTGCGACTTGCCAACCACTTGGTAATACCATTCCCAGGCCTCCGGATTAATGGGCTCACCCACGGTTCCCAGAATGCGAAGTGACGACAAATCATAGGGGGCGACCCATTGATTGCCTTCTCGCGCAATCGCCCGAATGGCTGTAGGGGCTGTATAGAAGATATTCACTTTGTGTCGTTGCACCATGTCCCAGTATCGGCCCGCATGGGGGTAGGTGGGTACGGACTCGAACATGATGGTTGTCGTGCCATTGGTCAGTGGACCGTAGATAATGTAGGTATGCCCGGTGACCCATCCTATGTCTGCCGCACAACAATAGATATCGCCGGGATGCACATCAAATACATATTGGTGGGTGAGTGATGCATAGACCAGGTAACCGCCCGTAGTGTGCATCAGTCCTTTGGGCTTGCCTGTGGACCCCGAAGTGTAGAGGATGAATAAGGGGTCCTCTGCATCCATCCATTCCGGCGGACACGTTGGGCGCTGTCGTGCCTTTTCTTCCGCCATGTCGAAGTCACGACCGGTAACCATGTTGACTTCGGTCTCTGTGTGTTTGGCCACTAGGACAGTTTTCACGACGTCCAGCCCATCAACGGCCTTGTCCACGACTGTTTTTAGGGCGATGCGTTTGCCGCCACGCAGCCCTTCATTGGCGGTAACCACCATGGATGCTTGTGAGTCGATAATACGGTCGCGGATGGCGTCTGCCGAAAAGCCGGCAAAGACGATCGAGTGAATGGCGCCGATGCGCGCGCAGGCCAACATGGTATAGGCGAGCTCAGGAATCATGGGGAGGTAGATACAGACACGATCGCCCTTCTTGACGCCAAAAGATTTCAGGACATTGGCTACACGACAAACCTCCGCGTGCAGCTCGCGGTAACTAATGTGCCGTGCGTGTTCGGGTTCGTCCGCTTCGAAAATGATGGCAGTTTGATCACCACGACTTTCCAAATGGCGGTCAATACAGTTGTACGAGACATTGAGCTTGCCCCCCTCGAACCAACGGACGGAAGCTTGCGCCAAGTCCCAGTCAGACACGCGGTCAAAGGGATGAAACCAACTGATACGCATGGCCTGTTCGCGCCAAAACTCGTCTGGATTTGAGACGGATTTTTGGTACATGGCTTGGTAATCAGCACGTGACTTCAAATAGGATTGGGACCTGATTCTGTCTTGGACCGGATAAATACGTGATGCTTCACTCATATGGAGCTCCTTTCAAAATTCGGAGTAGTCAGTCTGATTTTATCCACCACCCACGTGATTTGAAATGACTTTGTTTAACTTCGCGCGACTATGTGCTGTGGGTGTTGAACAAACACTTGCGTTGATGGGACGTTTTGGGTATCATCACGCCTTGCGGCTAAGTCCGTCTGTATTTTTGGTAACGAGTAAGGAAGTGAAGCGTGGCTAAGAAGGGCAATCGTATCAACGTAATTTTGCAATGTACCGAAGCTAAAGAAGCTGGTTTCCCGCCGTCTCGCTACGTTTCCAGCAAGAACCGCAAGAACACTCCGGGTCGCATTGAGATGCAGAAATACAATCCGTTTATGCGCAAGCACACCCTGCATCGGGAAATTAAGTAACAGGCCTACCGAATCATCAAAAAAGCCGAGTGAAGCACTCGGCTTTTTTTGTGTCTGATTGAGTACTAAAGCGCAAACTGAACCGAGACCAGCATTTGTACATCGACACTGGTCCCTTGTCGTTTGCCGGGTATGAACCGCCACAATCGGATCGCTTCTGCTGCAGCATTCTCAAATCCATAGTGGCCTCCGTGAAGGGGTTTGATCACCTGGATCTGGTCTATGGATCCGTTTGCTTTGAATATTGCTTGAAGGAGAACGGACCCTTCAAGGCGTAACGCATAAGCGCGACGTGGGTAGTAGGGCGCCACGTGTTGCATGATCTGTGGCGCCGCAATTCCTGAATCTCCTAGTTTGTAGCACACGGCTGGTTTTGGGTTTAACTTGGCATCGCCCGTACTGATGAGCGTCCAGGGCAGAACGAGAAACGCAATTTGAATCACAAGCACCTCCACGTGTCGAAACAGCACGTAATATAGGCGCTTCATGTAAGCTGCTAATAAGTTACACGTATGGTGCTCATTGTGCTTTTCTTACTGGCAGGTGATCCGATTGTTACGTTGTTCTTTCTTGTTGATGTGAGAGAAAGCGCTGAAGTATGGCAGGGACCCATATCAATGCGGCCAACAGACTAGTACACGTTCCTGCCATGGCATGAGCTGGTGATGAGGACCGTGTAATGAATTGGTAATTCTACTTAGCGGTGATGGTCCAACAACTGTAGTAGATATTGACCGTACTCGTTCTTGGCCATGGCGCGACCGTGTTCCTCCAAGGTTGCGGCGGAGATGAAGCCCATCTCAAATGCAATTTCTTCCAGGCAAGCCACTTTTAGGCCCTGCCGGTGCTCAATGGCTTGAATGAACGTGTTGGCTTCAAGCAGGGATTCATAGGTACCCGTGTCCAGCCAAGCGATCCCTCGGCCCAGTTTTTCAACGCACAACTCTCCCATTTCTAGGTATTTGCGGTTGACATCGGTGATCTCGTATTCGCCTCGTGCCGATGGCGCTAAGTTCTTTGCGATGTCAATCACACGATTGTCGTAAAAGTAGAGGCCCGGTACCGCGTAGGGTGATTGGGGGTGGGTGGGCTTTTCCACAATTTCGGTTGCTTTGCCTGACTCATCAAATGAAACCACGCCATAACGTTCGGGGTCCCTCACCCAGTAGGCAAAAATGGTGGCGCCTTCGGTTTGTCGCGCGGCCCGTAAGAGCGACGTTGACAGATCGTGACCGTAAAACACGTTGTCGCCAAGAATCAAGCAGACCGGGTCTTGGCCAATGAATTCGGCACCTATGGTGAATGCCTGAGCCAATCCTCTGGGTTCGGGCTGAATCGCATATTGAAAACGGACACCAAAACGCGAACCATCTCCCAGCAAGCGTTCAAATCCTGCAATATCCTGCGGTGTGGAGATGATGAGTATCTCTTTGATGCCTGACTGCATCAGAACCGAAATGGGGTAATAAATCATGGGCTTGTTGTAAATAGGTATCAGCTGTTTGCTGATGCCCATGGTAATCGGGTAAAGCCTCGTTCCCGATCCGCCCGCCAATACAATCCCTTTCATGAGCCCTCCTCGCAAGCAGCCCGCAGTTTACCGGCCGACACTCGTTGTCGCAAGAAAAACGTTGCCCGCACGTGTCCAATTTCTCTATGGTGTGAGTACTCAATTAATTAGGAGGCATGTTTGGAATGGCTTAGCGATCCCAATGCCTGGATAGGGCTATTGACTTTAACGTTGTTGGAAATTGTGTTGGGTATCGACAACATCGTTTTCATTTCCATCATCTCGGAGAAACTCCCCAAACCACAACAGCCAAAAGCCCGACAGATGGGATTACTTGCGGCGCTGGGCACCCGTATTTTGTTGTTGTTTAGCCTGTCCTGGCTGGTTCGCCTGACAAACCCACTGTTTGAGATCATGGGACACGGTTATTCGGGACGAGACCTCATTCTTCTCCTGGGCGGTCTGTTTCTGATCGGCAAAGCCACACACGAGATCCACACAAACTTGGAGGGCGCGGATGGCAGCAAATCGGAGCGGACCGCCTCCAGTTTTGGCGCCGTGATTGTTCAAATCATGCTTCTGGATATTGTCTTTTCGTTAGATTCAGTGATCACCGCAGTGGGTATGGTGGAACACGTAGCAGTCATGGTCGCTGCCGTATTGATCTCCATAATAATCATGATGATCAGTGTAAACCACATCGCCGCCTACATTGAGCGCCATCCCAGTATTAAGATACTCGCACTGAGTTTTCTCATTCTCATTGGTGTTTCACTCATAGGTGATGGAACAGGCCATCATATCCCCAAAGGATATGTCTATTCAGCCATGGCTTTCTCGGTGATGGTGGAGTTCCTCAATCAACTTGCCTCGCGGAAAGTGAAACCCGTGAAAATGCATCAACCTTATCGCTGATGGTAGACCGATCCCTGGTTTTCACCACCGCCTCGGGTTCGCTTTGGCGGGCTGAGGAGGCACAAATGGTCTGGGACCAGTTCCCGCGACCATTGACTTGGACTTTAGTAAGCCAAGAAGTTCCCAGTGAGATCAAGTCTTCGGAATTCATTTATGGGTTGCGTGCCTGGCTGACGGCAAGAGGTATTCGTACTTCTCATGTCAATGGGAATCCCGAGTCTTGGGACAGGCGTTACTTTGACCGGCTACCCCCAACTACGCCGCATCGGATTGTCAGTATTTGCCCGTCAAATACAGAGATTGTGGCTAGTTTTGGCGCAGCCGAACGGCTCATTGCCCTTGATGCCAGTTCAGATTTCCCACCATCGATACAGGGGTTACCCCGTTTAGGTATGGATCTCGATGTCGATGTCGAGAAGATACTATCCTTGGATCCAGATTTGGTCGTGGCGTCACTTTCGGTGCCTGGCATGGAAAAGAACGTGGTTAAGCTGCATAAGAGTGGTGTCCCATTAGTTGTACTCGCGCCTTTGTCCATAGATGAGGTATTGCAAGACATCATGTACCTGGGTCAAGTCTGCGATGCGGATGCCCAAGCATCAGCAACATGCGCACAGCTCCATCTCCGACTCGAGAGAACGCATGATGTGCTTTGCGAAGAACCCGTTCGTCTTTATTTGGAGTGGTGGCCAAAACCCCTATTCACACCCGGACGAGCTTGTTGGACCAACGACCTGGCCGCTCGGGCCGGGGCATCATTGGTCTTTGGTGACCGTGCAGGACAGTCAGTGGAAGTCGGGAGCAATGAAGTCATCGCACGAGATCCCGAACTTATCCTCGTTTCGTGGTGTGGTGTTCCCTTCCATAAACTAAAGACGGGTAAGGTATTAGAAAGGGACGGTTGGCATGGGATCCATGCGGTCCGTAACGGTCATGTATACGCTGTTGACGAGGACTTGCTCGGTAGGCCTGGGCCCCGGTTGGTGGCAGGCTGTGAAGCGATCCATGACTTGTGTAATGCCGTCAAGGCAACTAGAGTCTAACCATGAATAACATGGCGTTGCTCGCTTTGGCCTTTTTTGCATTTTCGGGTTATCGCAAGGGACTAGCAGCGGTTCTGCTCGGATTGTTTGGATTGCTGCTGGGTTACTTCATGGCATTGAAACTCGCGTTACCTCTGGGAGACCTTTTGCGTTTCAGTGGATTGTCTTCGGGTGTTGCCGCCTATTTCTTGGGTGGCTCCATTGCATTTTTCGGTGTGGGTGCCGTTTTTGCCATTCCTGGTTGGTTGTTGCGGCGAAGGGCAAAGCGACTGAGAGAGACCGGCGAGGACAATGTCTGGGCTGCAATCGTTGCTGGTGTGATCAATATGGCAGTGGGACTGATCTATGTCTTGCTCATGGTTTGGCTGATCATGATGGTCAGGGGCAGCCAGTTGTCCGACCCGAGTTTGATTGAGCGAATGAGCAGCGGATTTGCGGAGCGGGTCGCGATCTGGATTCAGCCCGACAGTGATTCGCACTGGACCCGTACGTTTGCCCAGAATCCCGGTGCAGTCACCGCTGCATCCAAAACCATTATCAACCATCCAGGATTTGGTGCTTGTCTCAATGACCCGCAAATTCGACAGTACATTTCAAGGGGCGACCATGCCCATATCCAAGCGCATCCAGAATTTCAAAGAATGATCAATGACCCTGACGTCCAGGATGCTGCACGCGCATTGGGCATGGAAGAGGATCAAGGTGAACGCTTGGCTTCATGGATGGCTCTGGCAGGAAGAGCGTTACATCAACTACAAGATGACCCAGAAGTTCAGGCAATCTTGAACGATCCCGAGTTTCAAACAAAACTAAAGCAGTCACCTTGGGCAGTCATGAATGATGAACGATTCTTGACGTTGGCACGTAAGATCAGCGCGCTATCGCCCGACCAACTCGAAACCATCGATGGTGATACAAAACAGGCTACACAAGAGCCGTCGGTTATTCAGGCGCCTGAGCAACGCGTGTACCGGTGGCGGGACGCCAATGGTGGTATACATATAACGAACCATCCACCTCCTGCAGGAGCCGAGGAGATTTAAAGGAGTTTGCCGTGTGGAATCCATTTAAGAAATCACCCGTGGACTTGACAAAAAGCACCGCCAGCGATTACCCAAGAGCCGTTGCAGTGCTTGTCAAACACTTGAATGCCAGTCGTCCTGTGGAGAGCGAAACCCACGCCAAATACCACATGATTCTCAGCCAATTGGCAGACCTGCATCTCAAGAACGAACAACTGGCCGACGCCAAGGAGACATTCGGCGAGCTGGCAAATTTCTATACGGAAAAGGGCTTTTTCGCAAAAGCCGTGGCCATCCTCAAGAAGATGCACCGATTGGATCCCGATGATCCAGTTGTGCTCGAACGAATTGCTGAATTCAATCGCCAGGTTCCCAAATACATGGTCAATACACAAATGGCCGAAGACCTCGTGAAGCGGTCAGAATCGCTGAGACAGGAGCAAATAGACGACGACCAGGTTTCGTGAATACCCTTGTTTTGGTTGGGGTTGAAGGTGTAGAGTGAGGCATGACCAGTCTTTACTTGGCCCGGGGGTGGGTCTGCGCTTATTGGAGCCAGTGAGTGAGTTATGGGTTTAAGTGATCTGTGGAAGAAGGAAGAGCTTGCAAAACGGGGCGATATTCCCGATGACAAAGAGGTAAGCCGCGAAGTCTTGGAAAGCGGCAATGACATGATTGGCCACGTCATTGGCGGCAAATATGTCATTGAAGAAGTACTCGGTTTTGGGGGTATGGGTGTTCTTTACCTGGCCAAACACAAGGTGCTCGGCCGCAAGTATGTCATAAAGATCATTCGCTTACATCTTGTGGACCAGCACGCCAATGTGGCGATCAAGCGGTTTCGGCGCGAAGCTCAGGCACTGGCCAAGGTACCCCATCGCAACATCGTAGAAGTCGTCGATTACGACACGATCGACGAACGCACGCCTTACTTTGTCATGGAATATGTCGAAGGTGAAACCCTGGCCGCGCTCCTGGAAAAGAACGCGATGGGGATCCCCCTGGAAATGTTCCAAACCATCATGCAGCAGTTATGCGATGCAATGGCTGTCGTTCATGCCAAAGGGATCGTGCATCGTGACCTGAAACCTACCAACATCATGATTCAGGAAACCGATGAAGGGCCCAGCATCAAAGTGTTGGATTTCGGATTGGTTCACGTGGACGCCAAGGAATTTGAATCAGCCATTCTGAAATTGACAGGTACCGGTCAGGTTATTGGCACACCCGCTTACATGTCGCCTGAGCAATGCCGTGGTAACACGGTGGATCAGCTATCAGATATTTATGCGATTGGGCTTTTGGCTTATGAGATGTTGACGGGCGTGCCGGCCATTGACGGTGAAAGTTTCATTGAGATCATTGAAAAGCAGCTCAGTGAGCGGCCAGACCCCATTCTCAAGATCCGATCGGACGTACCCTCACACATCGTTCGGGCAATTGATCGTGCGTTGAGCAAAGAGCCCAGAGACAGGTTCCAGTCGACTGAAGATTTTTATCGTGCCCTTTGCGGTGAAACAGTGGCCCAAGAACAATCTGGGTCTGCGATCGACGAAATAACTCAAAACAAGAACGAGACATCGGTCAGCAAACAAAGTAAGTTTCCCCTGGCAATCGTGGGGTTTAGCGCGGTTGTGGCGGTCGCCTTGATTTGGTGGTTCTTTATCCGATCCTAAGATAGTCCGGCAAAACTGGATTTGTAGCCCAGTTTTCGGTTCTCTCGCCGCACATTAAACCAGAACAGTGACGTCCAGAACCTGGTTGCTAACGAGGGGTCAAACACATTACCTGCCAAGTTTGAAGCAACGGCTCGTCTAAAGGCTCTGAGTGGCGGATCACTGTAGAACACCTTCTGAAAGCCAGGGGTGTAATAGCCGTAAATATAGAATTTGAACCTCTGGAGCCCACGACTAATCCAATTCTGATATCGCCTCAAGCGGTCTAGTGTGGGGACTTTGCCCGATTTCAACTGATCAACCGTAAGGTCAAAGGCACGTTCGGCACTGAGTGTGGAGAGCATCACTCCCGAGGAAAAGACGGGGTCCACAAAGACGGCCGCATCGCCAATGCATAGCCATCCTTTTCCCCAGGCTGGGTCTATTTTGTACGAATAATCGGCGACCGATCTGATTTCCCCGACTTGATTCGCATCTTGAAGCCGCGAAGCCAGAACGGTTGATCGCTTAACCAAGTCGCGGTACATGCTGGGCAGATCACTTTTTTGCTGCTTGATGTGCTCTTTTGTCCAGACCGCGCCCACGCTCACCAACTCTTGAGACAACGGAATCAACCAAACCCAGGCATCCTCGGTTTGTAGGATTTCGATGTCGCCGTTTTCGGCAATGGGGCTGAATTGGAATTTGTCGAAGTAGGCATAGGCACAGGATTGATTGAGGACGGGATCGCGATCAATCCGACTGAGCTTTTTGGCAAGGCAGATTGAGCGACCAGAAGCGTCCACTGTAAATCGTGCGTTTATCTTGTGAGTCCCTTCACCGTCGCGGTAACACACGCCTCTTACTTCGTTGACGTCGCCAAGGACATCCACAACTTGGGCAGGTTGAATGACCGTGGCACCTACCTCCCGCGCCCGATCGATGAACATGCGATCAAAGGACGCGCGCTCCACTTGGTAGGCATAGGGTGCCTGACATTGGTATGCATCGCGGAAACGGATTTTTCGAGAGTACTCTGTGGGCTCGTGCGTAAACACGGCTCCCGGCTTCTTCTGATAACCACCGGATTCGATCGCGTCGAACAATCCCAGCCGCTTGAATAGGGGCGTATTGTTGGGTAGTAATGATTCGCCGATCATGTGACGCGGAAACGATTCTCGCTCGAGCACAACCACATTCAGGCCCGCCTGGGCCGCAAGAATGGCAAAGGTGCAGCCACCGGGTCCACCACCTATTACTGCCACATCTACTTGACGATCGGCCATGTGCCCTCCCGATGCACCAATTATAGGCCAAACAGGATCCGCGTTTAGGGGTCCGGACATGTGTTACAAGATGTAAAACCGCATCAATTCTCACTCATCTATTGTCAAGATGGATCTGTTTTTCATACACTTAGGGTCTGCACTATGCGCAAATCCCTTATATCCATTGATCCTCTCGCGCATTTCACACGCGAAGAGACTTTTAGAAGCGCTCATCGGAAGCCGTTAAATCACTTGAAATACGCGGCTTGTGATGGGGGTTTATTGGGGTCATCAAAGGAACCTACAGCAAGGAGACTTAGTTCATGAAGTTTAAAATGGCAATTTGCCTTGCCGCATTGGGTCTGGCCGTTTTTGGCCAATCCAATCGCGTCAAGAAATATTACCTGTCGGAAGTCCAATCCAATGGCGCCGACACGGCCCTCTATCTGGTGAATCCCGGTGATGCCGCGACCAATGTCGATATTTTTGGTTTTTCGGCTGACGGCATGACCGTTCGTCAAGCTGATGGTGTCACCAGTATTGGTGCCCGCAGCAAAATCATGATGCCTGTGTCACAACTGTGGCCCGGTGTCACCGATGTAGATTGGATCCAGGTGGGATCCGATACAGAAATTTACGTGATTGGCGAACTATGGGGCGACGGAACGCGTTCTGCCTACTGGGCCGCATCAACTCTTGATGACGGTGCCTACATGCCTCACGTGGCCAAGAACACGGCTACTTTTTCAACCACGCTTTCGGCCATCAATGGCACATCTGCCGGTATGCAAACCGCATTGCGTCCTCGCCCTTCCGGCAGCATCAAAGTTGTGAGTGAACACGGCGGAGCCTATGCCAAAGCCAAGCACGATGTGCTCGATTATTGGACCGATCTCGCCAGCATCAACTGGGTGGAAATGGAATCCAATGCCCGCGGCCTTGCTGCCATGGAGTATTTCGATTACATCAACGGCGCCAAGCGTCGCGCTTCGTTGGGTCTTGACACCCAATTGGGCAAAACCCTGCGATTCCTGCACGTGGCCACTGATACAGGCACGTTCTGGACAGGTATGGTGTACATCAACGTGGGTGGCGCTGCGGCAAACGTGACTGAAACCTATTACAACGCTTCGGGCGCTGTACTGAGTTCGCGCGATGTGACCATGACCACCAACGAAAAAGTAACGCTACTGTTCGATGCCAACACCATGGACCCGGTTCCTGCGGGTACCGCATGGGTGAAGGTTGAGTCAGATCAGGACTTGGTGGGATACGAATTGTTTGGTTCTGCCAATGGCTCGGCCGACGATTTCTTTGCCGGATTACAGGGCAACTACAAATCCAATCAAGTTTTGGACTATGCCCATTATCAAGCCAGCGCTTCTGAGTGGATTGGTTATGTGGCTTTGAATTTGGGCGATTCCGCCGCAGACATTACATTCACGCTCTACAATGCCAATGGCGCTGAAGTCACGCAAACCACGATTACCGGTGTACAACCCAACCAGAAAGTAACCCGCGTGGGTGCTGATTTGTTTGGTAGCGCTCAAGGCGCATGGGTTCGCGCAGAATCCAGCGGTTCTTCATGGGCCGGCTTCATGTTGTGGGGCGATCTGAACAACCCACGTACCTTCCTCTCCGGCGTCAACGCAGCATTGCGTGCGAAATCCGGCGGCGGCCCTGGTCCCGTAGAACGCACCATCGTTGAAGAAGTCGAAAACAACAACTCCTACGGTAGTGCACAGGTTCTGACTTCTGTGGGTGGTGCTTGGAACATCAACGTGGTTGGTGAACTGGCGCAAAGCGATGCAGGTACTCAAGTGAACAACTACGGCAGCGGTTCCGACGACATCGAGGACGTCTATAAGATCACGCTTTCCCAACCCACCAAACTGATCATTGCCGTGTCACCGGAAGTCTCGTTGGCTGACATTGACATGTTCGTACTTTCCAACGAACGCGCGAATGGTAACTGGTTCGATGTGGATCCGCATACAGATCCCACGATTCACTATTCGGCTGCAGGCGGTGGTTATGAATCCGTGGCTGCAGTATTTCCTGCGGGCGATTATTACATCATGGTTTCGTTGTTCGAAGGCGATGCCGTGTCTCGCACAAACTACGGCTTGTTGGTTTCCGGCTTCCCGTTGATGCTGGAAACGTTTGACTCTTCGAGCGACCTGGATGGCTACACGAAAGCCGTTTGGATCGGTCAGGATGACAGCGATCAGCAAGCCAATTGGCGCTTCTCAGATGAGTTGGCTGGTTCCACAAAGTACGGATCTTCTGCACTGATGGAGGCACCACCCAACGGTGCCATGGAGATCTCTGGCCTGCAGTCACCTGATGTAGAAGTTCCCGACAACGGTGTCACGGTTGTTGATTTCACATTCTTGACGTTCCAAGAAACAGCAACGGGTGAAGGTGAAGGCTTGGCCCTGTACCTGAAGTTCCCTGAAGCGGAGAACCTTGAGTTTGTGACAGGCTTGGCTTGGAATGCCGATGCTACTGGAACGCCATTTGACTTTGGCGGTAGTCAGTTCAACTCAGTAAGCCAGGGCTGGTTCCGCTGGGTAAGCGCGGTTCAAGCCATTGGCGGATCGAGCTTTGAGTACACGCTGGAACCCGGTCGACCTGTAGCCCTGGTTGTTCTTTGCAACAGTACCAAGACTTTCTGGTTGTTGGACAACGTTCAGGTGTACAACATTCAAACCAGTCCCAACTCAAAACGCGATGGCAAGGCCGAACTGATCTTCGCGCCTGCTACCCGAAAACCCAAACTGGATGCGGCAGGTAACCTAATCCGCACCCACTAATTCGCGATCTGACGATCGAGAGAAAAGGGGCCCAACCGGGCCCCTTTTTTTGTGGGACCATTCACATTGTAAAAATGTGGCACCGATCTTGATCTATCAGCGATAGCGATTGAATTACGATTCTGAAGTCGCGAAAACACTGGGTGAACGAGGGTGAAGTGCTCAAAAAGTCCAAAAACTTGAATCCAAGGGGCTGGAATCGCGATCCACACGAACCATACTCTTGTTTTACCGAACCTTTACCTTCATAATGAACGGGATTTTTTTGTCGGCCGCTTCCCCTTTGATGTGGATGGATGATGGATGGTCGGCCCGTAGTTGTCTAAGCCTTTTGAGGAGAAAGATTATGAGAATGACCAAAGCGTTCGCTGTGTTCAGCGCGCTGAGTCTGTTTGGGCTCGGAGCGTTTGCACAGCTGACATCGACCATAGCCGGTGTTGTGACGACCGATACAGGTGAACCATTGCCTGGTGTGGTTGTCAACATCGACTCAAACGCGTTGCAGGGGAGCCGTTCGGACGTAACGCGCGAGGACGGTACTTTTCTGTTCCGTTTGATTCCTCCCGGAACCTATACCGTAACGGCGACCATGCCCGGCATGGATACAGCCAAGCAAGATATCAACCTTGGCCTCGGCCAGACGGCGCGTCCGCGCTTTAAACTGCACCCCGTCGCCGAAGAGGTGATTACGGTGGTTGGCACGGGCGAGTCGATCCTGGATCAAACGGAAGTCGCGTCCAACATGGAATTCGATAAGTTAGAGGAATTGCCCGCAGGTCGCACCATTCGCAGTGCGGTGCTGTTGGCGCCGGGCGTTACGGATGGTGGTCCCAGCGGTAACATCTCGATTTCCGGTAGTCAGTCTTTTGAAAACCTCTTTCTTGTGAATGGTGTTGTGGTGAACGAGAACGTTCGCGGTCAGCCTCACAATGTCATCGTGGAAGACGCCATTCAGGAAGTTTCCGTGCTTACAGGTGCGATTTCTGCGGAATACGGTCACTTCACCGGTGGTGTGGTGAATACCTTGTCCAAATCTGGTGGCAATGATTTTTCGGGCTCCATTCGCGTGAATTTCACCAACGACGATTGGCAGGCCAAACCCAAGGGTGCGTCGGCTGACTTCGAGCGCACCGATAAGGTGAACGACATCGAAACCGTGACGCTTGGTGGCCCCATTTTGAAGGACCGTTTATGGTTTTTCTTTGCGGGTCGACGCCAACGTGACGAAGGCTCCATTGATATCCTCGCAGGGACACCCATGCCCGACCGCATCGCTCGTCGACTCGGTTATCCCGAAGGTCAGTGGGCACCTCCGGCACATACCTGGCCAGCAGGCCTAGATGATGATCGGTTTGAGATCAAATTCACGGGCACCATTTACGAAGGTCATACGCTTGTGGCCTCGTACCAGAGCCGCGACACGTCGGAATTCAACGATGATCAGTTTGGCGTCTTAAACGAATCGGCACTCGTGGCCGAACGTCAATTGCCGAATACGTTGTTGTCTTTCAATTATCGCGGCATTTTGACGCCCGAACTGACATTGGACCTGATCTACGCTGAGAAAGAATTCACCTTTGAAAACAGCGGCGGAACCAATCAGGATCCTGTTTTTGGTTCGACTATTGAAGGCGTGGGCGGCAATATTGGTGCCCCATTCTTCAGCTCCGATCCCCCAGAGGAACGTGACAACCGCACCATGAGTGGCAAGCTGTCCTACTTCCTAACAACCGAGAGCCTTGGTTCTCACGATGTGGTGTTTGGGTTCTCCGACTTTCAAGAATCGTTGAAGTCTGATAACCACCAAGCTGCGTCTGATTGGCGCTTGTTTGCCAGTTATGCACGTTGGGATACGCCTGCGGACCTAAACAACCCGTTTGCCAGTGATCCGTTTCCGGATGCCATTCCCATCTTCACGGCAGACTTCAACTCAATTCTCACCTTCTGGCCCATCATTCAGAGCTCGCAAGGTAGTGATTTCACGCAACAATCCTTGTACCTGAACGACAACTGGCGCTTGAACGACAAGTGGCGTTTCAATTTGGGTGTACGTTATGACAAGAACGACGTGAAGGCTCAAGACGGAACGCCTCTTTCAGATGATGACGCATTGAGTCCACGCCTTTCCGTTTCCTACGATCTATTTGGAAACGGTAAGCACGTATTCTCGGCCAGTTACGGCGAATACATCGCGAAGATCGCCAACGCTGCCGATGACATCTCTTCTGCGGGTGTTCCTGCTCGCATGGGTTGGTACTACTTCGGTGATACGACCGAGTCTGTGGCCGATGTCTTCGAATGGTTCTCGGGTCTTTATGACATTGACATGACGCAGGGTCGCGATGCGATTCAACAACAGATTCTGGCCAACCAGGACGCGTTGAATGATGCCTACTTCCTGGTGTTCCCCGGTGTGACGACCATTATCGAGAAATCCCTGAAGTCACCCAATGTAGAGGAATTCACTGTGAGTTATGGCACACCCATTTCCGACAAGGGCTTTTTCAAAGCCAGCTACGTCAATCGCTCCTACGATAATTTCTATATTGACCGTATCAACCAAAGTACCGGTCAAGTGGAAGTGACGCCAGGTGTGTTTGAGGATCGTGCCGTATTGGGTAACTCCAATGGCGAGTACACACGCGACTACGATTCTGTTCAGTTGCAAGCGGACTATCGCTTCACGGACCGCTTCTCGATTGGTGGAAACTACACCTGGTCACAGCTGGTGGGTAACATCGTAGGCGAGACGTCGGGCTCTGGTTCCATTTCGGTGAGCACCACGACAGCTTATCCCGAATTCAACGACTATCCGAACCGAAACCCGAATGGTTACCTGCCTGGTGACCAGCGTCATCGTGCCAACATCTGGGTACAGTATGACCAACCCACTCCCATTGGCGATTTCAACGTGAGCCTGTTGCAGCGCTTCAACAGTGGCGAGCCATATGGTTATGTGGCTGGCTTCCAGGTTGGACGCGATTATGAAGATTGGGGCTTACCGAATCCTGCCGATTTCGATTATGTGAGTCCCCCGGATTCCATCGTGTATTGGCTTACGGGTCGTGGTGAGTTCCGTGCTGATGACTTCTACCGCACGGACTTGGCATTGAACTACAAGCTACGGATCCGCAAACTGGAGTTCTTCCTCGAACTCGAGTGCTACAACATCCTGAACACGGCTGCCTACTTGGGTGCTGATCCCAACATTACGATCGACACCACGGGCGCACCTGCGTTCAACCTATACACCGAAACACCGGTTGAAGGTACACACTACCACCTGGACGAGAACGATCTCGATCCGAACTTCTACCAAGCGCCGCGCTGGTTCCAGTTCGACGTGGGGTTCAAGTTCTAATCGTCTAGAATCCAATCCGTAAGAAAGGGGCGCATGGCGCCCCTTTTTTTGTTACCACTTCCAGGCGAAACCAAAACGCACATCGATGAAGTCGGTTTCGCTTTCCGCCACTTCGAAGCTTATGTTGCCGACACGATCCAATTCGACACTGTCGGGGATGACATATTCTGCATCTGATCCCCGCGTGTAACGCGCCCCGAAATGCAATGAAAAAGCACTTCGATCGCCGTCGTCATCGCGCCAGCTACTGATGACGAACTCAGCACCTGCACCGACACCTATCGCGTAGGCCGCATCGTCGAAGTCGCGTTCTACATCGACAAAGTCGTCGTCAAAATCGTCATAGAAAAAAGTGGTGGACGTCACGAAATAGTGAACACCCATGAATCCTTCCAGATAAGGGCGTACGGGACCGCGATGCGGTTGCAAGCGCAGAATCACGTCCAGGGTCACGGCAGCATTATCAGTGCGTATTTCGTCAATGTCGCCCCGTCCGTTTACCCGTGTATCATCAAAATGGATATATCCCAGCTCAAAACCTGCGGAAAGCGGTGCAACAGGTACGTCAAACATCAGCCGGCCTGCCAATCCAAAACCATCATCGTCAATGTTTTCTTCCAGGTCGCCCTGTGGCAGGACACCGCGAAAATCCAAGCCGAATTGAACTTGACCGAATACGAGGGTCGAAAATAACAGCACAGCAAATCGCATGAAAACCTCCCACCATGGTGTACGCAGCTAAGATCATTCTTCCCCGACTGCGTATAGAATAAAACGTTTGGGAGCCAACGGAGGTTTATATGCGGGAGCAACTCAAAGAACAGGGTTACGACAAAGAAGAAGAGTACTTCAAACGCAAAGAACGAGAAGAGATGGAGAAGTATCGCCAGAAGCTACGAGAAAAGAAAGCCGAACAAGAAAAAGAGGATTAGGGTAAGGGCGGCAGAGGCGTCCAATACTCGGATGATTCGTCCCCCGAGGGGTCCTTCATCATCCAGACCGAGCCATCTTCCGCTAATGCAAATAAGCAGATTCGGTCCATGATGACCTTGGCGTCTTGATCAAAGTGTGAATACGAACCCACTGAAATTTGTTTGATCTCACTCATCTGTTACTCCGTTTTCATTTGATGACGAAGCTGGAAACCAGTCCGATCAGGCCACCAAACACGCCTCCCCACACCACGAGCCACCCCAAGTGACTGCGAATCATCTGTTCGACAATACGTTTTACGGCATCAGGGGTTAGTTGATTCAAGCGGTGTTGGACCATCTCCGAAATCTTCTCCTGCAAATGTTCGTCGAGATGAAGCGGATGTTGGCTTTCAATCACCTCTTTGAATTCCGGCTGGTGGGCCAGTTCTTTCAGTTTGGTCCGCATAGTCTGTGCGAATGGCTCGCGCATGGGTTCGATCACCTTGCTACCGCCAAACATGGAGAGCATGCTGCCTATTTTCGATTGGTTAATCGCCTCGACCAGTCCTTCAAACATATGGTCGTAGTTGATCTTCTCGATGACTGGGTCGAAGTTGAACTCCTGGATCGCCTCCTTGGAGGCGAATTGTTTGATGTTCTCCAAACTGAAGAACTGGGTCATAACCATGGTTTTGATCGCACTCTTGAACGCTTCGAATCTCAATGGAATGATGCCTGAGCCGTAAAGGCCAGGTACCTTTTCGAACAACATGTAGACTGCCAGCCAATTGGTTATGGCACCCGAAAATGCGAAGTAACCTGTATTCAGTACATGGTGTTGTATGGAGGCAGGTGTCACCGTATGACCCAACACAACGACTACGACGCAGATCATGTTAACCAGTAAGCTCTTATTCATCACGCTCCCTTAACTTTGCGGATGTCACTTTAGCAGAAGATCGCTTGCGCAAAAAAACCTTTTAGTCTGTGACACTTCCGCATGAATGGTCAAGTCGGACAACGGTGGATTTGATCAGACAGGTGACGGTGTCTCCGACTTTCAGTTTGAGTTGTTGCAGTGCCCTTGGCGTGATCTCCGCATAGATGGGCTGGCCCGCGTCTAAGGTAAGTAAGACCACCTGATCGACGGGGTGTATGGATAGAATCGTGGCGCGGATCTGGTTTTGAGCGGACAGGGATGCCGAAGCCCCTTTTAGGAGCATGACGTCCTCCGCTCGGAATCGCAGGTGCATGCGTGTGCCGCATTTGGCATGGCCTGGTGCGTGAAATGTTTGCCCACTGACGTCAATTTCCATGTGGTCAACTGTCTGTCGGATGACTTCGCCTAAGACTGAGTTCTGGATGCCCATTCTTACGAGAAACGGTAGACATCGTTCGTGATTGATCAACTCAGACATGGTTCCTTGAAAACAAGGGCCTGAACCTGTAATGACCAGAAATTGGTCTGTGAAATACATCAATTCATGCATGTGATGGGTGGTGATGAGCATGTCCATATCATGTTCGACGCACCATTGATCGATGAATTGCATGATTGACGCACGATGTGTGGCGTCGAGACCTGTGAACGGTTCATCCAGCAGCAGCAAGCGTCGCCGGCTGATTAGTGCACGACCAATGCTGAGTCGTTGCTGTTGGCCGCCCGATAAGTGCCTGGGCAATTTTTGAAGCACTGATTCAAGACCCAGTGCTTCAACAACTCGATCATCCAGCGCCCCAGCAAAGGTCAGGTTGTCTCTCGCAGTTAGATGGGGGAACAAACGAGGTTCCTGAAACACATACGCGATGCTTCGTTGATGAGGTGCCCATTTCGATGACCCGCCGTGCCACAGCTGGCCCCGATATTCGATGGTCGCTTGCTCGGGATACGTCAGACCGGCAACGGTTCTGAGAAGGGAAGTTTTTCCGGCACCCGAAGGGCCCAGGACAGCCAGACGATTGCCTGAGATATGGCTGTCGACGTGGAGATGAAACCCGTGGTAATTCAGTTTGAATCGAACAATCATCATCGATCTTTCCGTCCTGATACCCATTCACTTGCTGCCACTGCAACCACTGATACGGCGGCACATATCAGGGTAAGGCGCAGGGCAGCTGCATCGCCATCCGGTTGTTGCACGGCATTGTAGATGGCCAAGGGAAGGGTTTGCGTTTCGCCAGGAATGGATGCGCATAGTGTGACGGTGGCGCCGAATTCGCCGAATGCGCGGCTAAATGCCAGCACCGATCCGCCAATTAGGCCGGATTTCAGGAGCGGTAGCGTGATTCGACCAAACGTTTTGAGTGGCGAACTGCCAAGGCATATGGCGGCTTCTTCAAGCCGCCAATCGTGTCGTTCAATCGCAACGACCATAGACCGAATCATAAGTGGGAAACTTGTGATCCAACTGGCCAAGACGGCGCCTTTCCAATTGAAGGCGATAACCAGCCCAACCTGGCTCAGCAAGGCACCCAGGCTATGGTTGGGCGAGAACATGAGCAATAAAAGGTATCCCATCACCACGGGCGGGACTACCAGTGGCAGCAGGGTCACGGACCGCCAGAATGGTTTCCAGGGTATGGCGCTGCGTGTGAGTGCCCAAGCGACTGCGAATCCGGTGGGCAGGTTCAATGCCGTTGCGGCCAAGGCTACTTTGATCGACAGCCAGAGGGCCTGCCATTCCAGGTCAGAGAGCATCAACGACAAGGTTGGAAACCTTGGCGCCCGAATACGTCTGAGTTGGCAAGGCTCGTGAACCATTCCGGTGGAGGATCGAGGAAAACGGCCTGGTAGCGAATCGGGTCATGGGTATCTGAATCGATGGGTTGATGGATGTGCAAGTGATATCGGATGGCATCTGACTTGTAAACCACAGCATAGGCGACCATGCCCGTGCTGAGGTAACGAATACACGTGCGTGCATCAGGTGCTGGGACGATTCTGTGTTCCATGTGTTTCCACAGGTTCATAGATGTAAGCGCCTGTCGACCGTACATGCCTTGTGGCACATGAACGGGGTCTCCCATGGCAATACGGACGTTGTCGGTAAAGGGGTCATCGTCCCTTGGACCGCTCGAGGCAATTACCAACTGGTTAGACCACAAGCACATCACGGGAAGGGCGGTATGGACCCTTTTCGTCCATCGGTCGTGCGCGGAGATGAATAGATCTGCCGAGGCACCAGCCTCTAACTGCCGCGCTAACTGCGAGGAACTGCCATATACCACTTGTATCTTGCTAGTGAGGTTGAGCTCTTCTATGGCTTGGTCAAGTGTACCTGCCAAACTAGAGGCTGCATAGATGGTGTACGTCTCTTGGCGCGTGTGACATTCAACCGTGATGGCGAGGCAAACGTAGGCCAACAGACGAATCACAGGGTGCGTTTCATCTGGTAACCTGAAGGAATGGACATCAATTGCATCTCGTCCTCATAGTAAGGCTCGATTTGAGTGAGTGTAGATGTGGTCTTTATTTTGTGTCCTTCTAACTCCACCGATGTGATGGTCTGAACCGGTACGCCGCGTATGGCGCGAAGGATCTCGTTGATCAGATATTTCACATCACCAGGAGGAGCGGTTCCGATAGCTGAATACCAGATTTTGCGCACGTAGCTTTTGGTCATCAAATGGTGGTAGGCAGTCCAGATTGTCGTTTCCATCCCGTATTCAGGGGGATAGAGCAGACGATATTCCTCACACACAAATGATCCAATTTTCTTGCGATTTCCCGTTTTTTCAGCGATCGGCGATCGCCGTTCCAGCGTACCTTCCTTGATGGGGGCGAGCCCAATCAAACTCAGTCTTGATTCGTCCTTAGGCACCGGCGCACGAGAGATTTGATAGGTTTTCGTGTTGTGATCAATGACGTAGACAATATGTATATCCAAATCGTAAATGATGGTCGTGTTTAGGTCCAACCGATCGGTTCTAACTCGGTTCTTTCCTACCCAGGTGTGATTCTCAAGGACAATCGCCTCGGATCCGGGGTAGTCGATCTTAACGACTTCTTTGAGATAGAACCCAGTAGGTTTTTCTGTTTGAGCTAAGAGCCCGAAAAGCGCGAGCAGCAAGGTTTAGTCTTTTTGAACCTCTATTTCAGTTTGAGACACAAGAATATCACCGTTTGTCAACTCTACCTCAGCGCGAAACTGGTAGGAACCGCTTTTGAGGTTGTTGGTACTGATCTCAGGGTGACAAATCATGGCTGATTCGCCCAAAGGCGTCATCTCTTCAGGGTAGAGCGTCCAGCTCTTGACGGTTTGGTCGCCACTCAACAGGAGAATCTTGATGTCGTCGGTCGTTGGAAGAGGTTTTTGATTGACGATTTCAAAAATCGGGTAAAACACATCGCCCTGCCGAATGAGGTTGCTGAGCTTGGGTGTAAAGGGCCTGTTATCAAGTTTGAAGTTGGCCTTATCTAAAGAAATGTCAGGGTCCATAATGGCGACCGGTGTCATGGCAGGAGTGTCTTGAGGAAAACCCTCCACGTCAATTTGGTTTTGCCAATATGAAAGCTCGCCCTTCGAGTCCTTCAATTGTATTTGCAGGGTGTAACGTCCCGGTTCCAGCATTCGGGCAACTTCAAAGGTGTAATGGGATTGCCTTTTCCAGGCCGCACGGTTGGGAAAACTAAGTTGTTGATTCTGATCGTCAGAAATAATGGTCTTGTGTTCCTTCGTCAATGCGTACTTCAACTGAAAGGCCAAAGTGATCTCTTTACCGTCATCGACAGGAAGCGTATCGGTGGGGAACCCGACGCGAATTAAGGTCAGTGTCTTGCCACTGGCGCTAAAAAAACGTGCGGATCGTGCTGCGATACCCACGCGATTAGCGGCTTGTGTGTCGAAGGCCGTAGTGGTGGTGGTGGTTTCTGTGGGTGTGGGTACGGGTATCGCCCGCGTTGGTACGGCGGAGCTGGTGGCAGCTTCCACGACGTCGACTGATTGCAAGTTTTCTGAGGTTGCGTGAACAGGTGCTTCCTCCAGATCCGGATGAACGATAAATTCGTACTTAATTCGCCGAAGCAGACGATCCATCTGAGCATCCACCAGGGCTACATAGTCACCGAAACTGTTCTTGGGGACCATTTGAACGAGCGCGCGCCGTCTTCCGTTACCAAAGTCGAGATCGTTGTAAATCCATAGTTCGGCAGGAAAATGGGGGAAGGGGTTTCTGTAGTTGAAACCAACGAGCATGGGATCCGTGCGATACTCAACGGCATCCGGTTTCCCCAACAACATATAGACATAACCTCGATCAGTTCGAGGAGGGCGTCCGACAAATTCGCGGTAGTGTGTGACGACATAATCCATGCGCGCTTCGTATTCTTCTTTAAAAGCATTGCGATCATCGTCTAGGTTTTCGTCTCGTTTGGCCCAAAAAAGGTCCACAAAGGCTTTTCGCTCCAAATGAGTATTGCATTCTTTCTTAAAAGCCTTGCGTTCGTCAGGTGTAATAATCAATTCCACCGATTTCAACCAGGCCTTTTCGTCGTCAGTCATGGGCAAGTTGCCAGCGATCAGTGGCATTGCTGCCCCGATTAATGTGATGGTGAGCACAGTTAGCTTCATTGCTTACCTCCAGCAAAGCGGATATTGAATAGAAGCATGAGCCTTGCCAAATCCGCGGAAACGCGCATGGTTAAGAGTTTAGCTCATATTTGTATGGGAACCACCCCATGGTTTGTCCACCATGGTGGACACCTGCTGTGCCTCTGAAAGCTGGCAGTGAGGTGCAACCACTGATAGAATGAGCCACCGATTGAGATTTGATGTTTAGGCGTGTTCATGGATTCAATTCGTGTACTGCTCTTACAACCTGACTTGGAGAAAGCCCAGGTTGCGGCCGATAGCCTCGCAAAGCTTGGGGTCCATGAACTGGAGTGCGTTGCCAACGGCATGGAATGCATTGCCTGTTATGAGTCTTATCGCCCACATTTGGTGGTCGTCGATGCGACTACCGACGAGATGCCGATCCGTTTTATTGTGCAGGCCATGCGTCAATTGGACTCGGGCCCCCACATATTCGTTTGGTCAGAAACATCAGACATCGGCGCTCAGTCGGAGGCACGTGCCATTGGGGCCCATGGTGTGGTGACGATTCCACTTGATATTGCAGACATTACACAACTGCTGGGTGACTTGACTGCCATGGACGAACCCACAGATGACGAGACCATTGCAGGGTTTGTGGATGATTCGTCTTCTCTGTGGGACATACGTGCCGAACGCAGGCAACGGCTTGACGTAGAAGGCGCCGAACTCAATCGCCGGCGGTCCTTCTATCACGAGGGTGACTTACGCGTGGTTGGCAACCTGAGGGGTATTGAGTCCCTGGAAGTGACTGGACTCCTGGAGATCAATGGAAATGTCCAAGACGCTCATATCCTTTGTAAGGGTGATTTGGTGGTTCGCGGTGGCATCAATGACTGCGGCCGAATGGGAATTTTTGCAAGGCGCTCCATGGAAGTGGGTCGCATCAAAGACTCGATGATCGTATGCGGTGGGGCCTTGTTGTTGGGCGAAACCTGCGAGAATTCAGTCGTCAATGTGGCGGGTCGGTTTATTGGTAAGTCACGCTCAAGCGTGCTTGCCGGCGGGAAAACGCGCGTAGGTGAGCACTTGATGATCGGCATCCTGGGGGATGAAAGTGCGGTCGAGACCGAGGTTGAATTAGCTGCAAAGATCTTTTATCAACACTGGATCGCACACCGTCGAAAACTGTTCCGTGAGGCTGGCTCGATGAACGTCATCGACCGGGGACGTCAGCAATGGTTTGAACGACAGGTTTCCAGTCGACTGTGTTACCATCTTCAAGCTGACCTTTGTGCTCAGTGGATTTATCCTGGCATCAAGGTGAGAGTGGGCGAACTCGAGGAGATGATTGTGCATCCTCTTTCCGCGCCCGTACGCGTCCATTTGGCGCAACAGTCCAATGGGTACACGATCGCCTTCGCCAGACGAAAAGATCCGGTGACCATTGCGACGAAGTAGGAGTGATTGTGATATCCAAGTGGATAGAACATCTAGATGAATGGGCCGAAAGCGGTGATTTGGCGCTTGTCAAAGTGAAGGCGCTATTGCAGTCCGACACCTTGAATCCGACCAAGCTGCGGGAATTGGCCGACGAGCCCCAGAAGGGCCAGTATGTCCGACAGGTTCTTCACCATCATGATGGCTATGAACTGGTGTTATTACGTTGGGGTGCGGGTTCAGAAACCTTAACGCATGACCACGGGTGTGCCGGAACAAGAGGTGCTGTGCTCATTGTGGATGGCATGGTGGGCAATCGCGTCTTTTCGGAGAAGGACGGTAAATTGACATTCCATCGATCGTTTGATGTACCTGCAGGTGACGTTTTAACCTTTGGTCCCGGGCTCATCCATCAAATGGTGAATGCGCAGCCGGACAAAGAGTCCATGAGTATTCACGTGTACTTTCCCTGTCTGGAACAAGTCACTTATTTCTAATTCGCTGCGATTCGGGATTGGCAAGGGGCCGCTTCTCGTTTAGAATGCGGACTTTCGCCGTCGCAACGGCCCTACTGTTGGCGTCAGCGAAAGTGTTGACACGTATCTTGCCCCGTGCTAGCATCACCGGGTTTGCGCGCACGTTCAGCAATGTGCCGTAACATCGAACGATTTCAGGAGTCTGTCGTGCCTACCATTAACCAGCTGATTCGCAAAGGTCGAGTCAAGCAAACTGCGAAAACGAAATCACCCGCGTTGCAGGCTTCACCGCAACGTCGCGGCGTCTGTACCCGCGTTTACACCACTACGCCCAAGAAGCCGAATTCGGCACTGCGCAAGGTGGCTCGTGTGCGTCTTACCAATGGTATTGAAGTGACGAGTTATATTCCGGGTATTGGTCACAACCTCCAGGAGCACTCCATTGTGCTGATTCGTGGAGGCCGTGTAAAAGACCTGCCTGGTGTTCGTTATCACATAGTTCGTGGCACGTTGGACTCTGTGGGTGTGAACAACAGGGCTCAGGGTCGGTCGAAATACGGCGCGAAGCGCCCGAAGGTCAAGAAGTAAGGCTGGGAGAATTTAAGTCATGCCGAGAAGACGCAAAGTAGCACCGCGCGAAGTTATACCTGATCCTGTATACAATTCCACCTTGCTCGCCAAGTTTGTTAATTGCTTGATGAAGCAGGGTAAGAAGTCGACCGCTGAATCCATTCTTTATGGAGCGTTCGACATTGTTAAAGACAAGAGTGGCGAAGATCCGTTGCGGGTCTTCAAGAAGGGCTTGGACAACATCAAGCCTTCGCTCGAAGTTAAATCTCGCCGCGTGGGCGGTGCCACCTATCAGGTGCCCATCGAAGTAAGCCCTCGCCGTCAACTTTCACTTTCAATCCGATGGCTCATCGACTATTCCGCCGCACGCGGCGAAAAGACGATGAGAGAAAAACTCGCCGCCGAAATCCTTGAAGCAGCGAATAACCGCGGCAATGCCGTCAAGAAGAAGGAAGATACGCACCGTATGGCCGATGCCAACAAGGCTTTCGCCCATTATCGTTGGTAAAGTAGGTCGGCGCGCTACCTTAGGTAGTGGGTTGAAACCGCTTTGCAACCGCCTTTTTCTCAACATAGGCACAGGCAAGCAATGGTGCAACGCTAACTTGCCTGGATAAAGAATCCGTTAGAAAACATTAAACCTATGACCCGGGTAACTGGGTTTTGTCTCGATTCGCGAGGATTGTTGCTGTGGCTCGAACCATGTCACTCGAACACATCCGAAACATCGGTATTATGGCGCACATCGATGCGGGGAAAACGACCATTACGGAACGTATCCTCTACTACACCGGCGTAAGTCATAAGATTGGCGAAGTCCATTACGGTACCGCCACGATGGATTGGATGGAACAGGAGCAAGAGCGGGGTATTACCATTACCAGCGCTGCAACAACCTGTTCCTGGAAGGATGTGCGCATCAATATCATCGATACGCCCGGCCACGTGGATTTCACGGCCGAGGTGGAGCGTTCGTTGCGCGTGCTCGACGGTGCCATCGCTGTGTTCGATTCGGTTGCGGGTGTGGAACCGCAATCGGAGACGGTCTGGCGACAAGCGAATCGTTATCATGTTCCGCGCATCGCGTTTTGTAACAAGATGGATCGCGCAGGCGCCGACTTCGAACGGACCATTGAAATGATCCGCACCCGATTGAACGGTAACCCGGTTGCGATTCAGTTGCCCCTTGGTAGTGAAGATCAATTTAAAGGTGTCATCGATCTCATTCATATGCAGGCGTGCATCTGGGAAAGCGACGACCAGGACGAAAAGTACCAGGTTGTCGAGATTCCAGAGGCATACCTGGAAGCGGCTCGAAAGGCTCGCGAAGTGTTGGTAGAGCGCGTGGCTGAAGAAAACGAAGATCTGTTGGATTCGTATTTGGAAACAGGTACGTTGACGTCCGAACAGATTGTGACGGGTTTGCGCGCAGCCACACTCAAACACAAGTTGTCGCCTGTTTTGTGTGGCGCAGCCCTTAAGAACAAGGGTGTTCAGAACCTCTTGGATGCAGTCCGCGACTTCTTGCCCAGCCCTACGGATGTGGGTGCCATCAAGGGCCATCCCGCTAATTCTGATGATGTGATTGAGCGACAGCCATCCGACCAGGCACCGTTTTCTGCACTGGTTTTCAAAATCATGAGTGACCCCTATGTGGGTAGTTTGGCGTTCATTCGCGTGTATTCCGGTGTGGCCAACGTGGGGGATTCGCTGTTGCTGGTCAACAAGCAAAAAAAGGAGCGCTTGGGTCGCCTTTTGCAAATGCATGCCAATAAGCGCGAAGACATCACTGAAGTCAGAACGGGCGACATCGCCGCTGTCAGCGGATTCAAGTTTGTGGTCACCGGAGACACTGTTTGTGATCCTTCTGAGCCGATTGTTTTGGAGCGGATGCAGTTTCCTGAGCCGGTAATCCACATCGCTATTGAGCCAAGAACCAAGGCTGATGAGGAGAAACTGACTCAAACATTGGCGCGCTTGACCCAAGAAGACCCTACCTTTTGCGTGCGTACCGATGCCGATTCGGGTCAAACAATTATTTCTGGCATGGGTGAACTGCACTTGGAAGTGCTGGTGGATCGCATGCTGCGTGAGTTCAAAGTTGAAGCCAACGTCGGCAAACCGCAAGTGGCCTATCGTGAGTCGATTGCTGGTACAGCGATCATGGACGAGCATTACGAGCGTCACTTGGCAGGTAAGAACCTGTTTGCCGTGTTGCGTCTCAAGGTAAGACCTGCCGAGCGGGGAGCTGGTATTGTTTTCCGCTCTGAGCTCAAGGCGGATGCAATACCTCCTTCGTTCGTGGCAGCCGTCAAAGAAGGCATCATGCAGTCAAGTAAATCCGGTGTGCTTGCCGGTTATGAACTGATGGACTTGGAAGTTGTGTTACTTGACGCCGAAATGCGCGATGACGAGTCGACTGAGGTCGCGTTTAAGACCGGTGCCGCCATTGGCTTCAAACGGGCGCTCAAAGAAGCGCATCCAATTATTTTAGAACCAGTTATGACCGTTGAAGTGGTGACGCCTGAAGAATATATGGGTGCCATCGTCAACGATCTCAATGCCCGCCGCGGCCAGATTCAACAGATGGCTTCACGGCCCGATGCCCAGGTAGTCACTGCTGAAGTGGCTCTGGCCCAAATGTTCGGTTACTCAACGTCCTTGCGCTCGCTCTCGCAAGGTCGTGCGAGTTACGCGATGGAGTTTTCTCGATATGAGGAAGCGCCAAAAGACGTTCAAGAGCGATTCGCCCCACAACAGCTGTTAATGGAATAGCGTGAGGAGACCCAAATGATCAATGAAACAATTCGGATCAGGCTTAAAGCTTATGATCATCGCATTTTGGATCAGTCCACAAAGCAAATTGTGGATACTGCCAAGCGCACTGGCGCTGTGATTGCGGGACCGATTCCGCTCCCCACGCGCATACGTAAGTACACCGTTCTGCGTTCGCCGCACGTCGACAAGAAGTCGCGCGAACAGTTCGAAATGCGTACGCACAAACGCTTGCTCGACATTCTCGAGCCTACCCCCCAAACCGTGGAGGCTCTGATGAAGTTGGATCTCCCAGCCGGTGTGGATGTAGAGATCAAAGCGTTTGGCAAAGACAAAAACGGCGCCCGTTAACAAGCGAGGTAATGAAACATGATTAAAGGACTCATTGGAAAAAAAGTCGGCATGACTCAAGTTCACGACGAACAGGGTCGCGTGGTTCCCGTCACGGTGCTTGAAGTGGGACCTTGTGTCGTCACACAGGTCAAGACTTCCGAGCATGACGGCTACAACGCGGTTCAGGTTGGACTCGTCGAAGAGAACACGCCGCGAAAACTGTCCAAGGCGGAAGTGGGACATTTGGGGAAAAGCCAAATTGCACCCATGCGTCATCTACGCGAATTCCGCTTGAATGAAGCCAGTGACGCCAAAGTCGGTGACCAGTTGTCCGCTACGGTTTTTGAGAAAACCGACAAGCTGACGGTGACCGGGACCTCCCGCGGTAAAGGGTTTCAGGGTGTGATTCGGCGCCACGGTTTCGGTGGAGGTCGCATGACCCACGGCAGTAACTTCAAACGCGCTCCGGGCTCGATTGGTCAATGTGCCACGCCCTCACGCGTGTTCCCAGGTAAAAAGATGCCCGGCCAAATGGGTAACAAACGGGTTACGGTTCGCAATCTCGAGGTCGTTGAGATCATCGAAGACAAGAACCTGATTTTGGTGAAGGGTGCGGTTCCAGGCTCTAAAGGCGGAATCGTGACCATTCGCAAGAGTTAAGGAGCGATTCACATGGCTACTGCGAAAGTATTTAACCTAGAGAACAAAGAGACCGGCTCCATCGAATTGCTGGACGACGTGTTCGCCGCTCCGGTCAACCGCCACCTGATGTGGGAAGCGGTGAATCATTACCTTGCTTGCGGTCGTGCTGGAACAGCTTCCACAAAGACCCGTGGCGAAGTAGCAGGCTCCGGTCGCAAACTGTGGAAACAAAAAGGCACAGGTCGCGCACGCGTGGGTGATATCCGTACCCCGAAATGGCGCGGTGGTGGTACCGTTCATGGACCCAAGCCCCGCGATTTTTCCTATGCGTTTCCCAAAAAGAAGCGCCGCGGTGCATTGCGTTCTGCCCTGAGTATGAAATTGGCCGAAGGCCAGATCAAAGTGATGGAGAATCTGGATCTCGATTCTCACAAGACCAAGGCATTCATTTCCACCATGTCCGTGATCAACGAGCATCCCCGTGCCCTGATCGTGGATTCAGCCGAAAACAAGAATCTGGTGCTCGCATCACGTAATGTGCCCAGTGCAAAGTTCACGGCGCCCGCAGGCCTTTCGATTCACGATCTGTTGAAGTATGAAGGGCTGATCATTTCCGCCAGTGCGGTTCAAGAACTACAGGAGGTACTGTCCAAATGAGCGAACGGTTGTTTCAAGTGCTCCTGGCTCCGCACCTTTCGGAAAAGGGCATGGAAGAAAAATCCCGTCGCAACGTACACGTGTTTCGCGTGCGAACGGATGCGACCAAAACAGAAATTAAACGCGCTGTCGAGCTGGCTTTCGATGTGAAAGTGGAATCGGTGCGCACGGTCAACGTACTGGGCAAAACTCGCCGGGTAGGACGTAACCAAGGGAAGCGTCCTGACTGGAAGAAGGCCTATGTTACGGTAAAGCCCGGATCGGGTGAGATCGAGTACTTCGAAGGTACTTGATAGGGTTCAACGAGGAGCAATAAGATGGTTATGAAATCGTATAAACCAACGTCACCCGGTGTTCGCCAACTAAAGCAGCCCGTGCACAAGGAACTGGCTAAGACAGGTCCCCGCAAGTCGCTGACTGAAGGGTTGTCATTCAAAGCTGGCCGCGACAACAAGGGCCGCATTCGCATCCGATTTCGCGGTGGTCGCCACAAGCGCTTGTATCGTTTGGTGGACTTCAAACGCAACAAAGTGAATGTACCTGGTCAGGTGGTTCAACTCGAGTATGATCCGAACCGTTCCGCGCACATTGCGCTGATCAAGTATGCCGATGGAGAGTTCGCCTATATCCTTGCACCACAAGGTCTGAAGGCGGGCGCCACGGTGGTAGCTGGACCTGAGTCTGATATTTTGCCCGGTAACTCACTGCCGCTGCGCAATATCCCCGTAGGTACCAACGTGCACAACATCGAATTGAAGCCCGGCAAGGGTGGTCAAATGGCCCGCAGCGCAGGTGCTTACGCACAGCTGTTGGCCAAAGAGAACAACTACGCAACACTGCGATTGCCATCCGGTGAAATGCGTCTGGTCCTCTTGGATTGCCGCGCATCCATTGGTCAGGTCAGCAATCCGGAGCATGAAAACCGCAGCATCGGCAAAGCCGGTCGTACTCGTTGGATGGGTTTCCGTCCCCACAACCGTGGTGTGGTCATGAACCCCGTCGATCACCCCATGGGTGGCGGCGAAGGTCGTTCTTCTGGGGGTCGTCACCCCTGTACACCTTGGGGTAAGCCAACCAAGGGTTATCGCACGCGCCGTAGCAAACCGAGCGACAAGATGATCGTTCGGCGCCGAAAGAAATAAGGTAGGGAAGGAGATACCATGCCTCGTTCATTGAAAAAAGGGCCTTTCATAGATCATCACCTGGAAAAAAAGGTGACGGTTGCCCGCGAAAAGCAGGATACGCGCGTGATCAAAACTTGGTCGCGTCGCTCAACCATCCTTCCCGAAATGGTGGGTTTGACCATTGCTGTCCATAACGGCCAGAAGTTCATTCCCGTCTATGTCACAGAAAACATGGTCGGTCACAAACTCGGAGAGTTTTCGCCGACCCGCACCTGGCGTGGCCATGCCGGTCAAAAAGACGGCAAAGGCTCCAAGCGCCGCTAATTAGAGAGGAAGCGATATGATTTCACGAGCAAAATCCAGATTCATCCGCGGCTCCGCTCAAAAGGCGCGCCTGGTGATCGATCAAATTCGCGGTTGCCGTGTGGAAGAAGCGTTTGCGATACTCAAGTTTTCGCCCAAACGCGCCGCCCACACCATTGAGGAATGTCTCAAATCGGCCGTAGCTAACGCACAACAAAAAGACAGCATGGTGGATGTCGACGATCTGCGCATCTCCAAGGCCGTCATCGAGGGTGGCCCCATTATGAAGCGAATTCGCCCAGCCCCAATGGGTCGCGCGTTTCGCATCTTGAAACGGTTTCATCACGTCACCATCGAAATCTCCAACGAAGGATAAGGGGAGGATACCTTGGGTCAGAAAGTACATCCCACCGGCTACCGCCTGGTTGTGACTCGTGATTGGTCTTCTAAATGGATCGCCAAACACGAATATGCAAATTACTTGCACACCGATCTTCGCTTACGCGGCGAGTTAAAAAATCGTCTGCGCCATGCGGCGATTGCAGGTATCGACATTGAGCGGGCAGCCAACAAGCTAAAAATCAATATTGTCACGGCACGTCCGGGCATCATCATCGGCAAGAAGGGCGCTGAAGTGGAAAAGCTGAAGCAGTGGATTGCCGATCAGACCACACACGATGTAACCATTAACATCAAAGAGGTCAAGAAACCTGAAATCGAGGCCCAGTTGATCGCAGAATCCATCTGCAACCAGTTGGAACGCAGGATTTCTTTCCGCCGCGCCATGCGCAAAGCGCAAGAAAATGCGTTGAGATTTGGTGCAAAAGGAATTAAAATCAAAGTTTCGGGCCGGCTGAACGGAGCGGAAATCGCGCGATCTGAAGAATACCTTTCAGGTCAGATGCCGCTGCAAACGCTTCGCGCCAACATTGACTATGGATTTGCCGAAGCGTTGACGACCTACGGCATCATCGGCGTCAAAGTCTGGATCAACAAACCCTGATCCGTGTTCGGGTTGTGAACCAACCTGAAGGTCGCTACGAGAAGGAGCAAACATCATGTTAATGCCAAATCGCACGAAGTATCGCAAAATGCAAAAGAGAGCCAAAAGCCGCAACGCAACGCGCGGTACGGATCTTTCATTTGGCGAGTACGGACTCAAGGCGCTTGAGTGTGGCTGGTTAACCAACCGCCAAATCGAAGCGGCCCGTATTGCCATGACGCGTCATATTAAACGCGGTGGCAAGATTTGGATCCGCATGTTCCCTGACAAACCCATTACTGCGAAGCCTGCTGAAACCCGGATGGGTAAAGGTAAAGGCTCGGTTGAAAAGTGGGTATGCGTGGTGCAAGCCGGTCGGATCCTTTTTGAGATGGAAGGTGTGAACACTGCGTTGGCTCGGGAAGCGTTTGAAATCGCTGCTCAGAAGCTGCCAATCAAGTGCAAGTTCGTCACCCGGCATGAGGAGGAGTAAGTCATGAAGATGGATGAAATCCGTGAAATGAATGACGGCGAGTTGCGTGCTCAGCTGCTGGAAACACAGCGTGAAATCATGCACCTCCGCATGCAAAATGCCATCGGTACCTCGGAAAGTCCGGTCAGCATTCGTCACAAGAAGCGCGATGTCGCGCGGATCAAGACCGTTCTGCGTCAGCGCGAATCGGTAAAGCAGTAAGGGGCTAGCAATGGAAAATCAACGAGGACAACGGGTTAAGCGTATCGGTACCGTCGTCAGCAACAAGATGGACAAGACGATCGTGGTTCAAGTAGAACGCCGCATGGCGCACGCTTTGTATCAGCGCACCATGAAAAAGTCCAAGAAGTTCGTCGCACATGACGAGCGCAACGAAGCCAATATCGGTGATCGCGTAGAGATCATCGAATCGCGGCCCTATTCGAAGCGCAAGCGCTGGCGTCTGGTGCGCGTTGTCGAGCAGGCTCAAGCCTGATCATTTGGAAGTTGAAGGAAGGGATCTGCCATGATTCAGATGGGAACAATCCTCAGTGTTGCTGACAATTCGGGTGCGAAGAAGATTATGTGTATTCGCGCTCATGGCGGCAGCGTGGGCAAATATGCCCAGCTCGGCGACATCATTACTGCTTCTGTGAAAGAGGCGCAACCGGGTGGGACGATCAAGAAGAAGAAAGTCGTAAAGGCTGTGATTGTCCGCCAAAAGAAGGAGTTCCGCCGTAAGGACGGCTCCTACATCCGCTTCGACGAGAATGCGGCAGTCATTGTGAAAGAAGACGGTGAACCTATTGGTACCCGTGTTTTTGGTCCTGTGGCCCGCGAACTTCGTGACAAAAAGTACATGAAGATCGTCTCGTTGGCGCCAGAAGTTCTGTAGAAGTGAGGGCTCGTTCATGGCGATGAAGATAAAAAAAGGCGATACGGTGCAAATCATGGTGGGTAAGGACCGTGGACAGCAAGGTAAGGTTCTGGATGTCATTCTGGAAAAGAACCGCGTGCTGGTAGAAGGTCTGAACCTGGTGAAAAAGCACCAACGCGCTGGTGGCGGCCAGGAGGCCGGCATCATTGAAAAGGAAGCACCACTGAATCTGTCCAACGTGATGTTGGTAGACCCCAGTGACAGTAAGCCGACACGCGTGGGCTTCAAGGTTGACAACGGCAAGAAGCACCGCTTCAGCAAGCGAACCGGCCAGTTGCTGGATTGATTTGGAGTACAATCATGGATCGTTTGGACAAGCAATATTTATCGGATGTCAGGCAGAAGCTCAAAGATGAGTTGGGTCTGACCAATGTCATGCAGGTTCCCCGCCTCACCAAGGTAGTGATCAATATGGGTGTTGGTGAAGCCATTGGCAACATCAAGACCTTGGACGCGGCTGTCGCTGAATTATCGGCACTGGCTGGGCAGAAGGCAGTTGTGACTCGCGCCACCAAGTCGATTTCGAACTTCAAGTTGCGTGAAGGCATGCCTATTGGTTGCCGGGTGACCCTGCGTGGACAACGCATGTATGCCTTTTTGGAGCGGTTGGTGAATATAGCGCTCCCGCGGGTACGCGACTTCCGCGGCGTCCCGACCAAGTCATTTGACGGTCGCGGTAACTACACATTAGGTCTTAAGGACCAAGTCATCTTTCCAGAGATTGACTACGGCAAAATTGACAAGGTACGTGGCATGAACGTTTGTTTCGTGACCACGGCCAACAATGACGATCAGGCGCGGGCCCTGCTGACCCATCTGGGTATGCCGTTCCGCAAGGCGTAAAGGAGCAAGATCATGATTGTTACAGATCCTATTTCTGATCTTCTGACCCGCATTCGCAACGGTCATATGGCAAAACACGACAAGGTGGACATCCCGTCTTCCCGCGTGAAACAGGAAATCGTCCGCATCCTGAAGGATGAGGGTTACATCAAGAATTTCAAAGTCGTGGAGCCGAAGGGTTCATTCCCCTCGATTCGCGTCTATCTCAAGTACAACAACGACGGCCACCCGGTAATTCATGGGCTGAAACGGGTATCCAAACCCGGCCGCCGTATGTATCGCGGAAAAGACAAGCTTCCCAAGGTTTTGGGTGGACTTGGGATTTCCATCATCACCACGTCACAAGGCATCATGACCGACCGCCAAGCCCGAGAATTGGGTGTGGGTGGCGAAATCTTGTGTAGCGTGTGGTAAGGGAGCGGACATGTCTCGTATTGGAAGATTACCGATCGCCATCCCCGGCAATGTAAAAGCCACCATTCAGGGTGGAACCATTCAAGTCGAGGGCCCTAAAGGCAAATTGCAGGCTCCGGTTCCTGAAGGTATTACAGCCAGCTTGGAAAACGGTGAGTTGGTTTTTTCACGCAATTCAGAGTTGGGGCCGATTCGGGCGCGCCATGGATTGGCAAGGTCCTTGGCAGCCAACTGCGTGAAGGGTGTCACCGAAGGTTTTGAACGTAAGTTACGTGTTGTGGGCGTGGGTTATCGCGTGGCTGTTCAAGGCAACAACATTGAGTTTCACCTGGGCTATTCACATCCCATCAACTTCGCCTTGCCGAAAGGCATTTCCGCAACGGCAGACATCGACAAGGCCTCCAAGGCCACCATTCTGACATTGCAGGGCATCGACAAGCAGTTGATTGGCCAGGTAGCAGCAAATATCCGTTCCCTGAGAAAGCCGGAACCCTACAAGGGTAAAGGCATTCGTTATGAGGAAGAGAAGATACGCATCAAAGCCGGTAAGTCCGGGAAGTAAGCGAGGAAGCCATGAAAATGACCAAGGAAGCCAAACGACAGCGCGTTCATCACCGCGTTCGCAAAATCGTGCATGGTACACCTGAGCGGCCACGCTTATCGGTTTACCGCAGCAACAGCCAGATCTACGTTCAAGCCATTGACGATTCGGCTGGTACGACTTTGGCCTCTGCCTCAAGTATTGAGAAAGAGTTCAAATCAAATGCCAAGGGTAGCAATGTGGCTGGCGCTAAAATGGTGGGTACGCATATTGCCCAGCGTTTGCTGGACAAGGGCATCACGACCGCTGTCTTCGATCGCGGTGGTTATCGCTATCACGGCCGTGTTAAGGCGCTGGCAGAAGCCGCGCGTGAAGCCGGCCTGAAGATCTGACGGCTGATTGAAGGAGCGAATTGTGAGCAAACGTCCAACGAACATCAATGAAATCAATCTAAAAGACCGTGTGGTTAACATCCAACGCGTCACCAAGGTTGTTAAGGGTGGTAAGAACTTCTCCTTCTCGGCTTTGGTTGTCGTGGGCGATGGGGAAGGACATGTAGGTTACGGTCAGGGTAAAGCCCTGGAAGTACCTGCCGCGATCAAGAAAGCCGTTGAGGCTGCCAAGCGCGATATGATCCGCATCCCCATCATCAACCACACCATCCCCCATGAGATTACCGAAAAGTTTGGCGGCGCAGCCGTCATGTTGAAGCCGGCCCAGGAAGGTAAGGGCGTTATCGCAGGTGGCGCTGTTCGCGCAGTTGTGGAAGCAGCAGGCATCCGCGATATCGTAACCAAGTCACTGGGATCGGATAACAAGATCAATATTGTCAAGGCGACGTTTAGATGCTTGGAGCGACTCAGCGACCCGTTTGAGTACGCCACCACCTTGGGTCGCGACACACAGGAGATGACTTCATGAGCACCGTAAAAGTTCAACTGGTTCGTTCAACCATTGGCACGCTCAAGAAACATCGGCTCGTGGTTAAATCGCTGGGCCTGAACAGGCTCCACCAAGTTCGTGAACTCAAGGACTGCCCCGAAGTGCGCGGTCAAATCAAGAAAGTCGACTACCTGGTCAAGGTTCTCGAAAGCTAAGGGAGTATCACCATGAAACTCAACGATTTGAAACCGAACCAGGGCGCCACCCGCACGCGCAAACGCGTCGGACGGGGTCCGGGTTCAGGTCTGGGTAAGACCGCAGGTCGCGGTGAAAAAGGGCAGAAATCACGCAGTGGCTATTCGGCCAAGCGCGGGTTTGAAGGCGGTCAAATGCCGCTGCAACGCCGTGTACCGAAGCGTGGGTTCACCAATATTTTCCGCAAGGAACTGGTGGCCATCAATGTCAGCCGATTGGCGGCATGTGAGGCGACCGAGATCACGTTGGATGATTATCGCAAGCTTGGACTTGTGAAGAATATGCGCGACGGGATCAAGATCCTCGGACAGGGTGACCTGGAAAAGGCCATCACCGTCCACGCCCACAAATTCAGTCAATCGGCCCGCGAGAAAATCGAAAAGGCCGGAGGAACCTGCGTCGTTGTAGACGCATGATTCAAATCCCCCAAAGAGTGAACTGATGGAAAGATTTATCGAGACCGTTAAAAACATCTTTGAAATTCCTGAACTGAGAAAACGTATCTACATGACGTTTTTCATTCTGTTTTTGTACCGCCTGGGTTGCCAGGTGTTGGTGCCAGGAATCAACAAAGACGCCCTCGCTAGTATGTTCAATTTCGAGTCCGGCCTGCTGAATATGGTGAACCTGTTCAGCGGAGGTGCTTTGGGCAACGCTGCCGTATTCGCTTTGGGCATCATGCCGTACATCACGGCGTCCATCATTCTGCAAATCCTGCAAAAGTCGGTGCCCTACCTGGAACGGCTATCCAAAGAGGGTGAGCAGGGTCGAAACAAAATCAACCGCTACACCCGCTATCTCACCGTTGGTTTTGCATTGTTGCATTCCTATGGCATCACGACGCTATTGCTGTCCATGAACCAGGAAGGCCAAAGCATTGTCAGTTCGTCAATCAGCAGCACCTTCTTGTTCCGTTTCATTGTGATGCTGACCTTGACCACGGGTGCGATTGTCATCATGTGGTTGGGTGAAAAGATCACTGAGCGCGGTATCGGTAACGGTATTTCGTTGATCATCTTCGCAAGTATCGTCGTTCGTCTGCCTTCCTCGGTTCAGTCGCTGTACCAAGCCATCGTGAACCATCAGGTGTCTGGACCCGTGATGCTGTTGATTATTGCCATGATTATTGGCATTGTGGTCTTTGTGGTGTTCTTCGAGCTGGGTGTTCGGAGGATTACGATCCAGTACGCCAAACGCGTCACGAACCAAGGTCAGGTAGCTGGGGGCAACAGTTTTCTGCCCTTCAAGGTGAACTCTGCGGGTGTGATTCCTGTCATCTTTTCGGCATCGGTCATTCAGATCCCCAACATGCTGCAGGGTTTTGGAGGCGCTCCAAATCCTGAAACCGCCACTTCCTTTTACCACCTGTTGCTGGCCCATTTGGCGGCGGGAAGACCCTTTAGTAACCTACTTTTCTTTGTGGCAACCATGTTTTTCACATTCTTCTACGTGGAGATGTTGTTCAATCCCAAAGATACAGCGGAGAATCTCAAGAAGCACGGCGGGTCCATTCCTGGCATTCGCCCAGGTCGAGAGACACAAGAGTACATAGAAGGTGTACTCAAGCGGCTGACCTTTTGGGGCGGTCTGTATCTCTCATTGGTCAGCATCATTCCCAACTGGATCATTTCGGGTATGCAGTTGAATAGTTTGCCGAGCTGGTTAGGTGGCGACTTCTTTGACCGCTACCTGCCAACCCTATTCAATACGGGGACGGGCCTGCAAATTGCCCATGTACTCGGCGGAACCAGCCTGCTGATTATCATCAGTGTGGCCCTTGACTTCGTTAACCAAGTAGAGAACCAACTCATCATGCGCAAGTACGACGGGTTCACCAACAAGTCCATGCGCACTCGTTCACGCACGCGTCGCTATGCATAAGCGATTGCGCCTAAACCGCAACAAGTGATAGAATACGCGGGTTTGACTCTGGCCTCGGGCCAGATAATCCCGTTGGAGGCCGAATGGCGAAAGAAGATGCGATTGAAATGCAGGCAGTGGTCCTGGAAACGTTGCCCAATGCGACGTTCCGGGTGGAGCTTGACAACAAGCACCAAGTGCTGGCGCATATCTCAGGAAAGATGAGAAAGAATTTCATCCGCATTTTGCCCGGTGACAAAGTATTGGTGGAACTATCCCCCTACGATTTGAACCGCGGCCGCATCGTTTACAGGTACAAATAGTTTTTTGAAGCACGGGATTCGCACGGAGGTTTACAGTGGCTCGTATTGCTGGGGTTGATTTGCCAGCCAGAAAGAGAGTGGAAGTGGGTTTGACCTATATCTACGGGATTGGTCGCACACGTTCACGCACTATTTTGGATAAAGCCGGCATTCAATGGGACACCAAAGTTCAGGATTTGACGGAGGAAGAGGTTTCGCGTCTTCGCCGCATCGTTCAAGAAGAGGGTGAAGTTGAAGGCGATCTGCGAAAGCGTATCGGCCTGGACATTAAGCGCCTCATGGAAATTGGTTGCTATCGCGGCAATCGACACAAACGCAATTTGCCAGTACGCGGACAGCGCACGCATACCAATGCGCGTACCCGTCGCGGTCGTCGAATTGCCATTCCGGGCAAGAAGAAGTAAGGGAGTAGGAATTCATGGCTAAGGGTAAAAGCGCTACCAAGAAGGTTGTGCGCAAGAAGGATCGCCGCACCGTTATTCACGGAAAGGCTCACATTCAAGCGACCTTTAATAACACCATCGTTTCCATTTCAGACCAAGAAGGAAACATGTTGTGCTGGGCCTCGTCGGGTGCGGAAGGATTTCGCGGCTCCCGAAAAGGCACACCGTTTGCCGCACAGGTGGCAGCAACCACCGCTGGCAACAAGGCGCGCGACTATGGTTTGAAGACGTTGGATGTGGAAGTAAACGGACCAGGTGCCGGTCGTGAATCGACGATTCGGGCTTTGTATGCATGTGGTTTTGAAATCACTTCCATCAAAGACGTAACTCCTATTCCGCACAACGGGTGCAGGCCACCCAAGCGCCGCCGCGTCTAATCGCGGTTCTTTTGACACTTTTTCGGAGGGCAAGGCATGCTTCAGGTTAAGACGTTTCAACGGCCCAGGCGCGTTGAATTCGTACAGGGCGAATCTACGGATCGCTATGGAAAATTTATTGCACAACCGTTTGAGCGCGGGTTCGGGACCACGATTGGTAACGCGTTACGCCGCACGCTTTTGAGTTCGGTTGAAGGTGCAGCTATTACGGCCGTCAAGATTGAAGGCGTGCTGCACGAGTTTACGGCGGTTCCTGGGATCACTGAAGATGTGACGGATATCATCCTCAGCTTCAAGACCATTCCTATCAAGATGCACAGCCCGGAACCTCAGCGTTTGACCATTGATGTCTCGCGAGCAGGTGTCGTCACTTCTGCGGATATTCAGACGAATGCGCAAGTGGAGATACTCGACAAAGACATCCATATCGCTACCCTGGGTGAGGGCGCGAGCTTCAAGGCTGAAATGATTGTCCGTATGAATCGCGGTTACGTGGTAGCCGAAGATAACTACGACGACGACTATGAAATTGGTTACATCCCTTTGGATTCAAACCACAGTCCCATCAAATTGGTGAATTACCAGGTGGGCGCGGCTCGTGTGGGTCAATCCACCAACTACGACAAACTCACATTGGAAATCCATACTAATGGGTCCATTCATCCCAAAGATGCACTTGGCTACGCGGGTAGCGTTTTGCGCGACCACTTGAGCATCTTCATTCACTTTGAGAAAACGCCTGCCGTGCCTCAAGCTGAAGAAATTGATGAGGAACAAGAGCGTCTGGTAGAACAGCTGGAACGTTCCGTGGACGAACTGGAATTGTCGGTGCGCAGTCACAACTGCCTGAAGAACGCGAACATTCGCACGATTGGCGAATTGGTACAAAAAACAGAGTCAGAAATTCTGAAAACCAAGAATTTCGGCCGTAAATCATTGAATGAAATCAAAGAGATTCTGCAGCAAATGGGCCTTACCTTGGGCATGCAGGTCGACCATTTGATGCACTGAAAGGGTAGACGTCATGCGACATCGCAAAGGTTATCGCCATCTCAATCGAAACACCAATCAACGGAAGGCTCTGCTCAAAGGCTTGGCCATCTCGCTGTTGGAACATGGTCGGATCACGACGACAGTGCCCAAGGCACTTGAATTGCGCCGATACGTAGAGCGATTGATCACGATTGCAAAGCGGCAAACACCTCAAGCGCACCGCTTGGTATTTGCCCGGCTGCAAAACAAAGAGATCACGCAGAAGCTCTTGACCGAATACGGCCCCCGCTTCCAAGAAAGACCGGGCGGCTACACACGTATTCTCAAGAAAGGCCGTCGTTTAGGCGATGCCGCAGAAATGGCCTACATCGAACTGGTGGAAGGTCCTTCGTCTGAGGCCGCTGCTTCTTAAGCTCATTCTAATGCACACCTCAAAAAGGGTCGGCTTGTCCGACCCTTTTTTGCGTTATTACGTGCGTATGTCAATAGCTTGATCCTTCAAATCAAATTCATCGGGGTCACCGCCTTTCTCATATCGTATGAATGAGATAGAGTGAAAAGACAACCACAAAAGCAAGAGGTGTTCCATGCTTGCACGAATTCAATTGTTGATCTTGATTTGTGCTGGGTTAGCCCAGGCCCAACTCGCATCATTCGAAGCCTTCGTGCACGAACAGATGAACCGTGACCGAACGCCCGGGTTGACCATAGGCTACATACACAAGGGTGATATGTGGGTAAAGGGATTCGGCTTCTCGGACCTGGAGAATCAGGTTCCGGCCAAAGAAATCTCTGCCTACCGACTTGCTTCGGTGACCAAGACCATGACAGCCGTAGCCGTGCTGAAACTGGTTGAGGCAGGAAAGATTAATCTGGATGCCGAGGTTCAAACCTATGTGCCGAGTTTTCCCCGCAAACCCTGGCCTGTCACCGTACGTCAGCTCCTGGGTCACCTGGGTGGAATCAGTCACTACAAGAACTACGATTTGGAAGGCCATTTCAAATTTCCCATGGACACAGAAGCGTCCCTAGCTGTGTTCAAGGACTTCGATCTAGTCGCTGAGCCTGGAACGCACTATACCTATTCGAGCTATGGCTACAATCTCTTGGGTGCCGTGATTGAGGGCGCTTCAGGAGAATCTTATGGTGCGTTTCTGCGTCATAACATCTGGTTGCCTGCCGGCATGCTGGCCACACGCATGGACAGTGCTGATGCCTTGATCCCCAACCGCGTGCGTGGTTACAGGTTGAGTGCTTCAGGGGATTTGATCAATTCCGAGTTTGTCGATATCAGTTCACGCTTTGCAGCGGGCGGTACCCGTTCCACGGTACCTGACATGCTGCGCTTTGCCCAGTCGTTGATGCAAGGTGATTTGCTGACTGATGCGTCCCGAACTTTGATGTGGACCAGCATGAAAACCACCAACGGTGTGTTTACCGATTATGGGATGGGGTGGTCCATCACCGATGTGAATGGACGTTTTGCCGTGGCCCATGGTGGCGCTCAAGCGGAGACTCGCACCTACTTGATCGCCTTTCCGAATGATCAACTTGCCATTGCGGTGGCCTGCAATTTTGAAGGGGCCGATCGCATGCCTTATGTGCAGCGCTTATTCGAGACCGTAGTTGGAGAAACATGGTCGCTGCCTTTGGTGGCTGATGAGCCTAGAGACCAGTGGTTGCTGGACGCCGTGATCACGTGTTTTCGAAGGGGATTGTCGGCATTTGAGTATTTTGGGCCTCATCCACAAGACCGAGAAGCGACACGAGAGGCATTTGCCTATTTGAATCGAGTGGCGACCACCAAAAAAGTGGAAAAGCTTCGCGAACTGGTCAATCAGGGTCGGCATCCCATAGCCAATGAGGCATTTGTCACAGTTGGCCGTACCATGGCCCAATACCTGGTTGCGGATTTGGGTGCCTCCTGGTTGGCCAAAGTCCATAGCGAAGGTCCCTTGGCCTTTTTTGTGGCGTTCCAGGAACTGATGAGACGCAATCGAGATATTCCGCGGGCGTTTCAGTTGCCAAAGCGCCTGCAAAAGACCCTCCCTGAATGGTCGGACAGCTGGAACAAGTTGTGGACACCAGAGATCCAACATGCATGGAAACAACAACAACTGGACCTTCAGCTAAACGCCAAAGATTGGAAAGATGCGCCCATCAAACCCGATCTCTCACCGATTTTCGAAGATGAAAGCCAAAGACTGTTTCTGGCCGGTGACTCAAAAGGAGCGATCGAAAGACTGGAGCATTGTTTGGTGCTTTTCCCCAACGATGATGCCTCAAGAGTACAAGCCGCCATCGGTTATCTGGTTATGGGTGACCTGAAACGAGCGCAATCATACTTGGAACAGGCACACAAATTAAGACCAGATGGCCACGCTGGGCCTGGACGATTGAATGGCTATGCCTACATGCTGAAGAACAGAGGGCTGGTCGAGAGTGGTTCATCATTACTGCAACTGGCCATAGACCTGCATCCCAAAGTGGCTAATCTCTACGACTCATATGCAGAATTCCTATTGGAGACGGGACATCGAGAAGAGGCCATCGAATGGTACGAAAAGGCTTTGGAAGTGGACCCTAACTTCAAGAACGCCAGGGACATGCTCCACCAAATCAATCAGACATCGGAATCAGAAGACTCAAAATAGGTGCACGCATTACGTCACGATAGAGTCAAGTTGATTTGTGTTGTGGACCGTTTTGAAATTAAGGGTCGAGGCGTCGTTGTTGCTCCTGATTTCTCTTCACCACAACTTGGATGGCCATTCCGCGAAGAGACTGTGTTGCTGATCAACGGCTTTGACGAGCGTGAAACCACGGCGCAGCTGTGTCAAACCCATCACCACATCCGCATTCCCGATGTCGCGTTGGACAATCGTTGGAGAATTGCGATGATATTTCCGAATCTCAGAACAGAGGATGTGCCAATTGGTTGCGAAATTTGGGTTCGTAAGAAGCTGCGCGATGAGCTCTTACAAAAATCCGAGGCTCAAGGACAATCTTGAGCAATCGCCTCAAGTATTGTTTTTTGTTCACGGTGAAGGTTGGGGTGTGTATTCAGCCGGAATCGCAAACAGTCGTGGGTCGTGGTCGGTCGTGTCGTCGCCGATTAAGGCCAACTCTAATGATTCCCGTAACTGCCCGTCCAATTCGACCTTGATCAACACGCGTACCGGAAATCCTTTGGGTCGCCCGTCTGCAAACACGGACGTGCCCGCCATGCCCAACGCATAGTCGAGCACTGAATCCCATTTCCCATCACCTACATCACTAAACCACAACTCAACTTGGAAAGGAGCATCGCCCTCTGTTTGTCGATAGAAATAGACCTCGCAGGGCAACTCTTGCCAGGTCTGTTGAAAGGGTTCAAACCGTTGGAACATCATGGCCTGAGTATCGTCGTCTGGCGTGACAGCACCTTGACTATAGGTCTTGTTGATGTGATCTAGCGCCACTTCGAGTCCATCTCGAAGCTGGATGATTCGCGACGATTCAGTGCCGTAATCGATGCGAAGCTGGTCACCTGACAGGTAAAACTGCTGATAATAAATCGAACCCAATCGGCCGGGCAGGTTGGCCATTGTTTCCTTGAATTCAAGGTGCACCATGGTGGGGTTCTCACCAAGAACAACGGTCCAAAATAAGACAACGATCATCATTCATCCTCAGTCCACTGAATGGACAAAAAATAGCATAAATCAGCGACAAACCCGCACTCGGGCACAGGAAATTGCTTCCCAAATTGGCATAGGAAGCCTTGGCATGCGGAGTATTCCCCCGAATTGATTACAACAACTAATGATTCACTGTGTTTGAAATAAACGCTACCATGTGCGTCTCGCCGGGTCTCTGAGCCCCGCACATCACTTGGGACCCTGTTCCCGTTATTGGAACCCATGAAGAAAAACAACCGCCTTCTTACGTTGATCACCGGTGACGCATCGCCGTATTGCCAAAAAAAATACGGTGATTACGGCGATCTTTTTGAATCGCTGTTAATGCGGACTGGTGAAACCTGGCTGAAACGAGATGTGGTGCGAGATGGCGTCAGCGATTTGCCAGACGTGGATGGCGTGATTGTGACAGGCAGTGCGGCGACCGCGCATGATCGATTAGATTGGATGCTGGCCCTGGAAGCGCAGCTGCGCACGTATATTGGTCAAGAAGTACCCGTGGTTGGTGTGTGCTTTGGCCATCAAGCGCTCGCGTGGGCATTGGGTGGAGAGACCTCCCGCAACAGTGATTGGGAAGTGGGAACCAAACCCTTGACAGGTCATATGGCCCTAATGGGTGTTAACGAATGGCCCCGCTTGTTACAGATCCATCGAGACCATGTGACACGTCTGCCCAAAGACTGCGTGATTCACGCCTCCAGCCAGCAGACCCCGATTCAAGTATTCAGCTATCGAGGGTTGGCGTTGGGCATACAGGGTCACCCAGAATTTTGGGGCGACATAGTCAGTGATCTGGTCGAAGCACGTGTGGCTCGCGGTTTGATGACGCAGGCTCACTTGGCTCAGGCCCAGAAGGAATCTCCTTCAAAAAATGACCGGTTCAACTATCGCCAGTTGATTCGTAGATTCTTAGAGAATTAAGGACCTCAAGAGCAGCGAAAAGAACCATATCAACAGGGCTCCAATGAAAATGGACCCCGGATTTTTGGCCTTAAAATCGGTGATCAAGACATCGGTCAAATAGAGAACAAAGCTATTGACAAGCCAACCGATCAAACCCAGCGTTATTACCGATACCAATTTCAGAAATCCGCCAAAAACGCCCCAAACAATGGCATTGAGAATACTGTAGACCAGCGCAACCCAAAAGTAGGTAGATTTCTTCTTTGCCTCTAGTCCTGGCACTAGGGTGAAGGTTAAGAAGATTACCACCGTTAATATGAGCCAATGAGCGAGTAAAGGAAGCATAGTTGGCAGTCCTGTGTTTGAATATGTTTCATATTCTAACCAGAACCTGTTTGCGGATCAAAATCAATGAGCATGCGTGACGTTCATCATTCTCTTTTTTCTCGACTTGCGCTAGATTGGTGCCTGTGTAGCTATCGTCCAGCCGAGGGGGCGGACCCATTCATAATTTCACCAGGAGAAGGTGTGTGTCTAGCGCTGTTTTGGAGCGTGCAGTGAGCTCGCAAGTTGCCTTTTTGAGATCATTTGTACGCGATTACCTCAATCGATACAAGTTGCTGCCACTTGCTTTTGCATTTGACAAATATCGTTTTGAATTGGCTGGTCGAGCACTTAATAACAACCGATTCCGCTTCGAAGGCCATGAGTATGACGTCACGCCTTGGTTAAGTGATTTGGGTGTGGACTCGAGCGTGCGAATCGGTGGCGACTTTGTGATTGGCCATGATTATGCCCTGTTAAGTGATTGTGGTGATCGGGTGAAGCAAGACGTGGGTATCTCCATTTTCGATACGGCCAACCATGGCTATGACTCACTCTTTCTGTCCAGTCATATTCGCAGTTATCTGCTGAATATGATTGACCATCATTTGAGGCGATCGCGGGATATTGAAAGTTCGTTGTTTGAAGAGTTAAACGACATGATGCGCGGTCCCATCACTCAAGAACTGTTGATGAACACGGTTCCTTTGCGGCAAAGGTCACGAGGAGCCGCCGGGATACATGGTCAACTGCATTCAGATACAGGAGACTTCAACTTCTTCTGCGCTGGGCTTCCCCTGTTCTATTATCAGGCCGACGAAAATCAGTTCTATTACTTGGAACCGGATAAAGGCCCTCCGCTGGGTTATTTTGCCAATCGCGAGCCCCTGCGTAAGCGATATGTGCCCCATAACGTTCGCCTAGGTGAAGGTGATTGGTTAGTGCTTGCAACCGACGGATGTTTCGAATCGGAGGTACCTGACGAGTGTTTGTCGCCGGTTGCCATGCCTCGCAAGCCCATCAAACATTTTTCCTTCCAGGCCAATACATCTCTTGACGTGATGGCCAGTTTCAATGAGGTCCATCGCAGCCTCAACCACGATTTGCCTAACCACTCTGATCCGGCAATCATGTCCTTTTGTGGTATTTTGGAACCTTACCTTCGTCAGGGCGCTTCTGCGCGTCGCACGATTGACGATGTGATGGTCCGCATTGATGGCGACGAGTTTTTTCCGCGAGACGATCGATCATTGGTCCTGGTTCGCCACCACGCTTAACGACCTTTTTGCAGAAAATGGTGGACCTGCTCTACGTCCACTTTGCTGCCGATAAAGAGGGGGGCACGCTGATGAAGGCGTTCGGGCTTGATATCCAAGATTCGTTGGAATCCGTCCGTTGCCGTACCTCCTGCCTGTTCGATAATGAATGCCATTGGGTTGCATTCATACATTAACCGCAATTTTCCCTTAGGTGCACTGTGGGTGCCCGGATAGAAAAACACGCCGCCGTAGAGCAACGTGCGATGGATATCGGCGACCAACGTGCCAATGTACCGTAGGCTGTAAGGGCGACCGGTTGCGGGATCATCCTCAATCAAGTAGCGAATATAGTTTTTGAGACCTTCTTCCCAGAGATGGTAATAACCCTGATTGGTGCTGTAGTATTTGCCTTTGGCTGGTATTTGGATGTTGGGGTGGGACAATAAGAATTCCCCGATCCCAGGATCAAGGGTGAACCCATTGACACCGTGGCCTGTGGTGTAGACCAACATCGTGCTTGAACCGTAGAGGACATAACCGGCGGCTACTTGGTTGACACCGCGTTGCAAGGCCTCTTTTCGCAAGCCCTCCACCGAATCGACCGCAGTTTGGCGGCGGTAAATGGAAAAAATGGTTCCAATAGAGACATTGACGTCGATGTTCGAAGAACCGTCCAAAGGATCGAATAAGACAATGTACTCGCCACTGTCCTCGGCGCGAATGGGAATGATGTCTTCCTCTTCTTCGGATCCCAGAACACAGCATTGACCACCTAGTCTCAGAGATTTGATGATCTCTCGATGGGCAAAGACATCCAGCTTCTTAACCTCTTCACCGTGTACATTGGTTGCGTTGGTAATGCCCATAATATCTACCAATCCAGCTTTGTTAACCTCGCGGTTAATCACTTTGGCGGCTAATGAGATGTCGTACAGAATGCGCGATAACTCACCGGAGGCATAGCGAAACTCTATTTGGCGGTCGAGTATGAAATGATCAAGCGTAACAATGGATCTTCCCAACACGGATACCCTCGTTTTTGGTGATGTCGCCATTCTATCAGCGGCTTCGGGGTCATTGAAATCCAGTTTTTGTTCAGAACCGAACTTCCAGGCTGATTTGACCATCTCGGCCGCGCACAGGCGACCTTTCTTTGATGAATGAAGTATGGATCAACGCCTCTTCGTCTGTGAGGTTTGTGCCCTTAAACGTAAGTTCAATTACCGTAGTACCCACAATAAATTGTTTTCCCAGCGCTAGGTTCAACATGTCGTAACCGACGGTGGGAGATTCCAAGGGTGCGGTTTTGTTTTGACTGTCTGTTGCGATCCACTCAATTTGACCCCACATCTGTGCGCCTTCATATCTCGCGCGTGAACCCCATCGGAAGGGCGGCATGCGTGGTAGAGAATGACCGCTTCGGTCAAATTCAGCTCGAACCGCATCGGCAAACAACTCGATCTCCAGGTGGTGGGGGTCCCTGTGGATGGCACTCCAATCCAAATGTAGTTCTCCGCCCCAAAAAGATGCGTCCTCTTGAGTAAAAACGTATTCGTCCAATCCTTCACGGCTCCTACCGGACCTCCGTTCGTAAATGTAGCCGGAGATTTCATTGCGAAATAGGGTCAGTTCGCCTTTGAGCCGGCCCATCTGCTCCTTCATTCCCAATTCCATTCCTAGTCCTGATTCTTTGTCCAGATCAGGATTACCAACCTCAAATGCGTCGGTGGCCAGATGAGGGCCGAATGCAAATCGTTCTTCGGCGGTTGGGGGACGTTCGGACTGGGAAAGGTTGGCACGAAGCACCAGTGGTTGATCCTGATTCATCACCAATCCCGCCGACCAAGACCACGAAGTATCGTTCTTGTCCCGATCTGTGGTCTGTATGTGCTGCATCTCTATGCGAGACCCCAACTCTACGGACCATGATGGACGCGTGAGTTGCTCGACGATGAAGAGCCCTGTCTGCATGGTTTCGCTTTGGGGCACAAATGCCTCTTCACCGATGGCTTCAAAATCGCGGAATTGCCACTGCACACCTACTGATCCTTGCCAACTGTGGCGTGGCCGATGAAAAGCTTCAGTTCTGAATTCCACATATTGATTGTTGAAGGTGGTGCCGATTTCTCCTTCTTCAAGCTCGACATGTTGGTAGTCAGTGGCGGCGAGTTGCAGATCCAAATGATGGATGAACCCATCTCGGCTCAACGAACTGCGCAAATCCAAACGGCTTTGGTCCTGGTCTATCCGGATATCTTCGTCTCCGGGCAGACCGTATTCGTAATTTAGGGAAGTCAACGCCGCACCTATATGCCATTGATCTCGTATGAATGACATGCCTGCTGTCACTTTAGTTCGCTCAGTGGCCGAATTGGCGAGTCGATCTTGGTCCAAGTCTCCTGGTAGTCTGTAGTCTTCAGTCTGACGATAGTGCCCGTTTACGTGCCAGGCAATGCTTTTCACCGAGCCGCCGCTCTCGGCGCCTAAGCTGAAGTCATCCAAGTTGGTGCTGGTGTTTAGTCTGGTAGAGACTTGGTCTTGCAGATATTGAGGGATGCGACTGTCGATCACATTGATGACACCACCAATGGCGCTGCTACCAAATCGCAGCGTGGCTGGACCGCGGAGGATTTCGATGCGTTCAGCAGCCTCAATATCGGTCGATAATGCGTGATCTGCGCTAACGCTTGATGCATCACCTGATTCTGCACCGCTTTCCAAAACACGGACCCGCTTGCCTGATAGTCCTCGAATGATGGGCTGGCTGGAACCCGCGCCGTAAGGTGAAGCATTCACACCGGGCTCTGACTTCAAGGTCTCAGCCAGCGTAGGCAGTTGCTTGAGATCCAAGTGATGCGTCGACAAGACCGTCACGGCTTGAGCTAACTCGTTGGTCTTTATTCCCGGCAAATTGGCCGTAACCGTGATCTCGTTGTGAATAGTGAAATCAAAGACAACCTCAAAGGTTGCTTCAGGTTGCTGCAAATCTGCGGCTAAGCTCGATCGACCGTAACGATCCGAGCTTACGATTATTTGGTACTGCCCATAAGGCAGATCCTTGAAGGTAAATTGGCCTTTTTCGTCGGAGAGCGTTTGAAGCTTTCCCGGTGTGAGTTGAACAACGGCATTGTGGATGGTCTGACCATCCTGGGTACGTACCAAACCCTTGATTGTGCCTTGGCCCAGAATGGCCATTAGCATCAAGAAACACGTCATGACATCCTCCATGTCTTTGATTCAAAAAGATACGATGAGAAGAGGTCAGTTTGGCGGAGCGCGGCTCTTGGCAATAAGAGACGATTTGACGGGCTTTTGGTGTTCAGGACTCGAAAAGGGAGCTGACGAGTATTCACGATCAAACTTGCGATGTGGATTTTGAAGCATCACCACCAGGTGACAGAGGCAAAGGCCACAATCGTCAGCAGCCGACTGCAGGGTGGTGAGGCCATCCGGTTGTATCGCTAAGGCGCTGGATTCAGACGGCTTGTGGCTGACATGCCAGGCGTGTCCAATTCGGTGAGCCAGTGGCACCCACACCAGGGCACATATGAAGATCGCCTGTTTCATGGTTGTTTATTGTAATCGAAAATCACGTCGACCTGTCTGGATTCCGTCGGTGTTCGTTTCGATCACCAAGATGTCGGAGAAGAATCCTTTGGATTTGGCCTGTTTGGCTTGTTCCTTCGAAACACGAGGATCATCGGCAAAGTGGATCGTGGCACCGGCCTTTGTATGGCCCGTTGCTTTCACTTCGAAATGGACATGGGCCGCCATGTTCTCTCCGGCATAGCCACCGGGGCGAATGGTTTTGAAATGGTACCACCCCGAGCTGTCAGTCACTGCCGTGGCCTTCAATCTGGGAACGCCAGACGCATCTTCACCATAATAACCTTTGGCGTCCGTATGCCAGGCAGTTACTTCGGCATCAGCAATAGGCTGACCATCGATATTCGTAACTTGGCCTTCCAGGATTAATGCGGTTCCGGGCTCGTTCTCTGGCGCTATGGATACCTGCGTCAAGAGTGCGAATAAGAAAACCACAGGTTGCCTCCGTTTTGATGCAATTTACGGTGTCGGAGGCGAAGTGTTCAGAGGTTTATCGAAATTTTGCATCCAAAACACATAAGAAAGGCGGCTCGAATGAGCCGCCTTGATGACTTAGGCCTTTGGCGCATCCCGTGGAGGTTTGGGATCGGGTGATTCACGGGGCGGCTTTGGTGCCGGTGCATCTCTTGGTGGTTTCTGGGTCATGTAGGTTGAGCTTCCCATGGTTTCTTCTCCTTTGATTGAGCTTTGTAATCTTTGACTCATGCAGGCGATGTCTTATTCTTGTTCGTGGCCGTGGATTTTTCAACTCGTTTTCTTTTTGCTACCGAATTTATTTTTTATCTAATTTGCCTTTATTGACTTTTGGATGTGGAAATGCGTACTTTTGGGTACTGTTTTGTGTCGTGAGGTATCCACCCCGATATGTTGCCTGGATGCGTGTTCTTTGCAATTATTAATCTTGAAGTTCCGATACGGATGAATGCGGCTTTGTTGTGACAGGCGTATTTCCTGAAGAACTCTCACGAGGAATTGGTATCGATCATATTGATTATCAATTGCTCGATGGTTTTACCTGGGAAGTCATGGCAGATGATGATCCGGTGGATCTTTATTCCTTCGTTTTGTCGCCTCCATACATGCTGCATGGCGGTCTGCAAAAAGGGGTATTGATGACCATGGGGCCGGATTACCTTGTGCGTCAGATACCAGAAATCAAGCAGTATTTCTATTTGTTGGCAACAAGTAGGTGGTGTTCTATTCCTTGGAGCCAGGATGCAGAGGTGTTGGGATGCCTTTACGAGAATCCGGCACGTGAAAGATGGTTTCGAGACAAATACAGCGCCAGGGACTGGCAGTTATTCGCGCCGATCCAGGAGGCGGATTGGACAAATGATACATTTTTTTGTCCTGATTCGGTCGAGAAAACCTATGACGTGGTTTGTCTATCTCGGCTCGCTTCATTTAAGAACCTGGACATTTTTGCTGCAGCCTTGCAGCACTATTGGCGACAATATGGTCAGATTAGGGTTCTCTTTCTGCCTGGTTTCGACGGTCCCAACGCAATGGACCAAGACGAGTATGCACTGTGGCGTTTAGTCGTTGAGAGTCTGCCATCAGGTTATGTGGATACAAGGTGGTATACCGACGCTGAAGGTGTGAGGCGGGCACTCAATCAATCCAAATCCTATGTGTTGACCTCCCTTGTTGAAGGCAAGAATCGCGGACTACATGAAGCAATGTGTTGTGATCTGCCCGTTGTGGTGTTTCGCGACTTCAATAAAGCAGCACGTGGAGGCGCATCGGCGTTTCCGGATGGAGCAGGGTTAGTCGCTCAGTTTGATCCTAGCGATTTGGCGTCCACTTTGAAGTCCGTAGGATCTCGAACCTTTTCACCTCGACGCAGTTATCTCAATGGCTTTTCAGGGAGACGGTGGAGTGTGGCTCGTGTTTTTCAGGCGCTCGGGCAGGCCTCACTGGTAGCGGGAGACTTCCGTACATCCCCGCTCGCTCATTGCATAAGAGATCATTACCAACTGGAGCTTGAAGACATCATTTATGATCGAACCGACTTACCAACCTATTGGGTAGGCTTGGCTCACCACCGTGAAGGGTTATCAATCTACAAAGACCGCTGTTTTGTGTAGCCGAACGATTCGGCCAGATGCCAGTCAAAATGGCAATTCATGAAATCCAGCGAAGCGCGACTTAATGCGGGTATCTGCCGCGGGTCCAATGTGGCCTGCTTAAATTCAGATGACGTGATCGTTCCTGTTTCGTCGATTCTGCTGGTGTAAATCTTGGGTTGCGCGGCCATGGTGCATTGGGTGCGTTCTTTCAGCGCGGTGAGAACATCAAGTGGATGTACCGCGAAATGCTCCAATTTCACAAAGAAGGCGTGTTCCAATTGTCGGTATGCCTGGTATTTGATATTCCACATATCGACGGGATGGGCATACCGGTTGTTAAACCCGTCGTCGGCACTGTCACCAATTTCTGATTTCAAGAATTCCTCAAAGCTGCGGTCTGCGCGGAAATGGAAGGGGTTCTTGTACATAGACCACGCCCAAGTGTAGGGATGCCTGACGGTCACCAAGAATTGAACGGGACAAAATACGGATGCTGCAATTTCAGCGGGATTTGGCGCCAAACGGTGTTTCCATCCAAGAAAAGCGTAGCTTGCGACTTGTACGTCCAGGTTGGCGGCAATGGATTTAGATAAAGCGTTTGTGCCCGTCCTGCGTTCACCGAAAATTTTTACGACCATCTGGTTGTTGGGGTGGCTCCATGCCACGTGATTAAGTAGGTGCCAGGGAGGATCGGCTTCCAAGAAAGGAGGGCCGGGACAGAACGAGATTATGGGAATGCGTGCCTTTTGGCAGTGAACAGCAAGATCGAAAGGGTGGTTGAATACTGGAAGTTGATGGACCAGATCTGTGTGCAACTGAAAGGCATTCCCGAAGAGATGGACAGGTGTACCTCCTGCTGAACATGAGATCATGATTAGATCAGCCGTGTTTCTAACGGGCACCTGATAGAGATCCGCTCCACCTGTACAGGCTATGAATTGGTTTCTTGGGGCATTGTGCTCATTTGGGATCCCTTGGAGATGAGCTCCGTTTCGAAACGCTGTCACGAGTCTATCGTTGCAGTGAACTTTGAATCCGTAGGGTCGAAAGCAGCGTTCAAACTCTTCTAAAATCATAGTGTCAATCTTAGACTACATGTCAGAGACACAGATATTGATTGCAGGGGGGCGGAAGTGAAATTAGTGGCCTATAAAACTCGGGGGAGCTGTACCATACGTGTTGCTCCGCTTACACGTCGTTGGCTTGACGACCAACCTCAGCGCTTTGGTTATCGTTGCCTGCCACTGACTATTGGCAACCAATACGGATGGGAGATTTTGTCGTCATGTAGCTTTGAAGTGATTTGGTCTTCGACGAGCAACTCCATGGAAATAAAGGATATGGGTGATGGTGATTTACCCGTTGATACCCATTTTGGCCCAGGTATGCTGACTTTTTACCCCGGATACGTGTTTCGGACGGAGCCGGGATACAATCTCTACATCACGGGTCCTTCAAACCTGCCCAAAGATGGCATTTATCCATTGACTGCGGTGATGGAAACAGACTGGGCATCCACCAGTTTCTCTATGACTTGGATGGTCACAAGAAAGGACTGTGCCATTCGTTTTGACAAAGGTGAACCGTTCTGCCGCTTCTTTCCACTTCAACGGTCGTTGATTGAATCTGTGGAACCAGAACTCACGACACTGGACCGAGACCCACACACGAAAGAGAGATTTGAACAGTGGCGTGAAAATCGAAGAAGCGTACTTTCTTCTGAACATGACGTGTCGTGGGATAAGACGTATATGAAGGGCATCCATGCCGACGGACGTCCCGGAGCCCCTGATCATCAGTCCAAATTGAACTTGAAGAGTTTTCAAGTGGTCGATGAGTTGCCGTAGTCAAAGGTTGGGTGATGGGACAGAAGAAACATTCCCAGCTTGCGCTTGCAATAAAAGACGATATGATCCGTTCATGATTCGTGCAATGGTGCTTTTGACAATTTCGTATCTTGGATTTGCTCAGGTGCGTCAGATTCAGTTGAACCAGATCAGCACGGACCAGGGCTTGTCTCAAAGCACCGTTTATGCAGTCACGCGAGATAGCTATGGATTCTTGTGGGTAGGGACTTATGATGGTCTCAATCGGTATGACGGGCGGGAATTCAAACATTTCGCTAGGTCAAATTCATTCCTACCGGACAACCTCATTAGGTCTCTTTGGGCTGGATCGGATGGAAACCTCTGGATAGGTACTGGTTCTTTCGGATTAGTAAGGCATCGTATAGGGACAGCCGAGTTCGAGCAAGTGACAATACCTGGTCAAACCGAATCAAACACTGAAATACAATCGATCTTATCGGTTGCAGGCCATCTCGCTGTGTTGACGGACGGTTCTCTGTATTGGGTGGATGGACATCCGTATGAGGTGGATCATCAAGGTGACATCGTTGCTGTCCTCGCTTATGAATCCCATCTTTGGTTTGGTGATAGTAATGGACGACTACATATCCATCGATTTGACGCATCAGATCGATTTTTCACGTGCGCGTTGTTGGGTCTTGAGGATGGCGAGCAGGTGTCCTCGTTGGCGAACTCGGGTAGCGCCCATGCGTTGGTGGGTACGTCAAAGGGTCGATTGTTGCGTGTCAGGCGTGATGGTCAGATTATCGACAATTACACGGAATTACTGAAAGAGCCTTCGGAAATTGAGAATCTCTTGCATGACTCCAATGGCTATGTGTGGGTAAGTCAAGCCAACATCGATGCGTTTGTTTTGGATTTGGCGTCGGCCACACGAATTGAACTTGCGGAAACCAACTATTTTGGGGAGTGGATTTATGCCATGTATGAGGATGCCCAGAATATCGTGTGGATGGGTACTTATGGATCGGGTCTACTCAAATTTGACACAACGACAGACTCAGTCAAGTTTTACCGTGGGTTTTCCGCACCAGGTTCGGTCGACGATGTGACGGCCCTGTGCCACGTAGGTGGGCTTGATTTGGCGTTTGGGACGCACAACGGTGGTTTTTTTGTGGTGGACGAGACATGGGGGACTCCCAAACTACATCATCGCTTGGACGGTCAGATCACTGTGATTGCGCCTACAGGTTCTGGCGAGTTCATGGTTGGAACATCAAGCGGCCTGCATGTGATCAATGAGTCTGGCGCGCGGCGTCATGTCCATTCGGCGGCCAGTGCCAAGGGTGTTTCAGCCATTTGTGAATACCAGGGCGACCTTTTGGTTTCCACGAATGGCGATGGTATTTTCCGTTACAGAAACGATCAATTGGTCCATCATTACGACGCAAGTAGGGGTGAACTTCCCAGTAATCGAGTGTGGGAGTTAATTTGCGACCGTAATCAACGACTATGGGTGGGAACGGTGGAAGGGCTTGCTGTAAAGCGGCTCGGCGACGAGTCATTTACGGTATTCAGGGCTGGCGGACACGCAAAGTCACTCCCACACAACACGGTAGACGCCATTAGAGAGGACAACGAGGGAAATATTCTTATTGGCACCACAGGTGGGTTGGCCATATTGGCACAAAGCGATGTTGCAGAGGCCATAAACAAACCTGAGCAAGCGTCATTTACGGTGCTGGACACCCGTGCAGGTCTGCCCAGCGATGCCATTTTTGCCGTGCTTGAGGATGAAAGTGCTGCCTATTGGATATCCACGAGCCGGGGCATTGCTCGCTACGAGACGAATTCAGGTAGAGTGACCTGTTTAGATCGCAGCGACGGATTGCAAGGATACGAATTCAATAGTGGCTGTGCCCTCAAACTGCCTGATGGAAAACTGGTGTTTGGAGGTGTCAAAGGCATTAATGTCATCGACCCTCCGATGTTTCAATTCAAACGCGAGCCTTCGGTTGCCCCGCTCATCACACAAGCTCTTTACAATGAACGTCAAGACGCCGTTCCTATAGATGGTTTCAAGCTTGAAGCCATGGAAATTCCAGTGGGACAGGCTTTGGGCATGTTCATTGATTTTTCGTTGTTGGACCTGAGACGTCCCGATCGGTTTCAGTTCTTCTGGCGACTGGATGGATTGCATGACACATGGTTGCCACTTTCGCAAAAACGCAGCTTTGAAATCACTTCTTTGAATTCTGGCGACTATGTCTTGCGACTAAAAACATGCTTCTCCAACGTAGACTGTTTGGAAAGCCATTTGAGTTTGCCGATACGCGTGATTCCGTCCATATGGGAACGAACTTGGATGCGTGTCCTACTCGTCGTTTTGGCTGCAGCCTTGCTCAATGGTCTGTACTTTGTCTTACGTGCGGTGGCTCGCGCCATGGCCCACTGGCGAAGAACCATGTTCATCGGCCCTTACAAGGTGATTCAGGAGATTGGTAAGGGGGGCATGGGCACCGTTTATAAGGCCCAAGACGTCACCAATCACGACATGGTCGCGTTAAAAGTGCTCGACCAGTTCGTGCCAGACGACACGCGAAAAAAGCGGTTCCTGCAGGAAAGTATGATTTGTGAAACACTGCAGCACCCCAATATCGTTCGTATTTTCAACAAGGGTGAACACAGTGATCGCGTGTATTTTGCCATGGAATGTGTGGATGGCGTGACCTTGCGACAATGGATCGACAGCGAGGAAGTAAGCCCTCAGGTCGCCTTGATGATGATTGCCATTCTCAAGGACGCCTTGAACTATATGCATGGCCAAGGTGTGGTCCATCGTGACTTCAAACCAGAGAACATCATGATCGATCGCAGTATTACGGTTGAGAAATTGCCCGTAAGCGCCAAGGGATTGGCCATGTTGGGTAGTAGCGTTCGATTGTTGGATTTTGGCTTAGCCAAGGCCGTAGGCTACGAGTCGATTACACGAACCGGTGTGTTGGCGGGCACGGTTTCCTATCTGCCGCCAGAATACATATCCGGGCAAAAGGAGGTTGGACCCTATCTTGATTTCTATGCATTGGGCATCATTCTCTATGAATTGCTCACCGGTGCAGGCCCGTTCCCGGGTTCGGATTATGTGACACTCATTTACAGCATTATGAAGCGCAAACCCGACGCCGCGTGCGACGTGAATCCAGACGTACCGCAGGATGTGTCTGATTTCACCATGGCCTTGATTGAAAGAGTCCCAAATGCTCGCCTCATGAATAGCGATGAGATCGATAAATGGTTGACTGGCATGGTAGAGCGCTATGTGCTCCAACCGGAAGCCGCAGCGCCGACTCTTTGATCTCGGTTCATTTCTCCAGCTTCTTGTAGGTGACGCGGGTGGGGGCGATATCGCCCAGACGTTTCTTGCGGTTCTCTTCGTACTCCTCATAGGAACCATCAAAGTAGACGACCTGAGAGTTACCCTCAAAGGCGAGAATATGCGTGGCGACGCGATCCAGAAACCAGCGGTCGTGTGAAATGACGATGGCAGATCCTGCAAAATGGTCAAGTGCGTCCTCAAGTGCACGCAAGGTGTTTACATCAAGGTCATTGGTTGGCTCGTCCAAAAGCAACACATTGGCGCCCGATTTGAGCATGCGTGCCAAATGCAGGCGATTGCGCTCGCCGCCAGAGAGGTCCCTAACTTTCTTGGACTGATCGGTACCCGAGAAATTGAATCGCGAACAATAGGCGCGACCATTCATGTCCATGTTGCCGAGTTTGATGATTTCGTTGCCATCGGTGATGGCTTCGAAGACGGACGCATCGGCGTTCAATGTTTCTTTTTCCTGGTCCACATAAGCTAACTTCACCGTGCTACCCAGTTCGATTTGACCGGCGTCCGGTTTTTCCTGGCCAGTAATCATGCGAAACAGGGTGGTCTTACCTGCGCCATTGGCGCCTATCACGCCAATGAGGGCCCCTTTGGGCAAATTGAAGTTCAGATCGTCTACCAGAAGTTTGTCACCATACTGTTTGCGCACGTTTTCGCATCGAATGACGACATCGCCTAATCGGGGTCCAGAGGGGATGAAAATCTCTAATTCTCGTTCTTTGTCCTTCGTCTCTTCGTTCAGAAGTGACTCGTAGGCCTTGATTCGTGACTTGGACTTGGCGTGACGGGCTTTTGGGCTCATGGAAATCCATTCAAGTTCACGAGCTAACGTTTTGCGCCGCTTTGAATCCTGACGTTCCTCAAGTGCAAGGCGTTTTTCCTTCTGATCGAGCCATGACGAGTAATTGCCACGCCAGGGTATGCCTTCCCCTCGATCTAGTTCCATGATCCAGCCAGCGACATTGTCGAGGAAGTAGCGGTCATGAGTTACGGCGATCACTGTGCCTTTATAATCTTGCAGGTGGCGCTCAAGCCAAGCCACGGACTCGGCATCTAGATGGTTGGTGGGTTCGTCGAGTAACAGTATGTCGGGTTGAGTAATCAGAAGACGGCAAAGGGCTACCCTGCGTTTTTCTCCGCCCGATAGTACGTCTATCTGGGTTTCTGCAGGCGGGCAGCGCAAGGCATCCATCGCCATATTCAGCCTCGTGTCCAGGTTCCAACCATCCACCGCATCGATTTTGTCTTGCACATCGCCTTGTCGCTGAATGAGCTTTTCCATGGCGTTGACATCCATGGGCTCAGCAAATTTCTCATTAATCGCATCGTATTCACGAAGGAGTGCCACGGTTTCGGCTGCTCCTTCTTCCACGATTTGCCGAACAGACTTTGTGCGGTCCAATTGGGGCTCTTGTTCCAGGTAGCCAATGGAATGTCCCGGGCTAAGGATCCGTTCACCTTGAAAGTCATCGTCAATCCCAGCCATGATTCTTAGCACCGTACTCTTGCCGGCGCCGTTTAATCCCAGCAGACCGATTTTGGCACCATAAAAATACGAGAGACTGATGTTCTTGATCACGGTGCGATTGGGCGGATACGTCTTGTTTACCCCGACCATGGAAAAGATAATTTTTTGATCGTTCAACGGTCCACCTCCAGCGCGCTCCAATCGGCAGCAACGGCAGGCGATCTTAGCAAAGGCACGCCTATCTGGCTAGCCGGGCTCCTTGGTCTTGTGCGATTCTTGCAAATGCAGTCATAATCCTATAGTTTTCCTGTAAGACTATTGTAAACAACTTGAAAAACAAAGTATGACACTCCGCAGATTCACAGACCGTCTCTATGCTTGCTTTGCCTGTTTGTGGCTGGTTGCGTTTGCGGGTCTTCCACTTTGGGCACTTGACCCATCCAAACATCTGTCTCAGTACGTGCATCGGGTATGGCAAGACAGTGAGGGTTTGCCGCAGAACTCGGTGCAGGCAATCGTGCAGGGGCCGGACGGTTATTTGTGGATCGCAACGCAGGAAGGATTGGTGCAGTTTGACGGTGTCCGTTTCAAGATATGGGACAAACTCAGTCATCCAATCCTGGAGAATCATGATATTCGCGCGGCGACGACCGACGATCAGGGTCAGATTTGGTTTGGCAACCGAGCGGGCTCCGTTTTCCATTTAGAGGGCAGAACAGTCCGGGAAATCACGTTACCCACGCAAGGGGCTCCGGTCACCTGTATGGCGTGGTCCCGCGGCTCGTTGTGGGTAGGTACGTTGGGTGCGGGCCTGTTCCGATGGGACCAAGAGACAAGAAAGGGTGTACACGTCGATCAAGTTTATGCGCCCGTCGTGCCTTGCATGCTTTTCGACCGGTCCGGAAATCTGTGGTTGGGCACCAAGAACGAAGTGTTGTTGTGTCTCAAAGAGGATGGACGCTTACTTGAGTTTGTGCCTCCCGTTGCGGTGCCCTTTGAAGTGAGTGCGCTGCTTGAGGATCGATTTGGACGTATCTGGATAGGCACAGAAACCAGTGGCCTGTTCACAATGGTCCAGAGTGAGATGAGCGCGGTTGCATTGCCCCTTCATCAATCGGAAAAGTCGGTGGCCGCCCTACTGGAAGACGATGACAACAATCTTTGGATAGCGACAACCGGCGCCGGTCTCATGCGCCTAGCGGACGATCGATTGGACCGATTTGACCCGGGCCCGAGTCTTTCCCATGAGATTCTGGGCTCGTTGTTCGAAGATCACGAAGGGAACCTGTGGGTCGGTACCTTAGGTGGCGGCTTGAACCAATACACCGATTGTTCCTTTGTTCCCTACACCTCGGAGCTGGGCCTAAAGAACGAGACAACCTGGACCGTGTTTCCAGATGGAAAGGGGAAATTTTATGTAGGCACCGATGGAGGTCATATCTATCACTTCGACGGTGCGCGTTTTGAGCGATTTCACGCCGATATCAGTACAGGCGTAGTGGTGCTCGGAGTCGTGGAACGGGCTGGCATCACATGGATAGCAACGGATCAAGCGGGAGTTTACAAGATTGCAGGAGAAACAGTCACCCGACTAGGTACTAAAGAACTGGGAACGCGATTTATGTCCAGCTTCTTTATGGGTCCCGACGGCCAAGTTTGGTTGGGCTCCGATGGAAAAGGCGTCTTTTTCTTGGATGGCGACCAATTTGTGAAGGTACCAGGGACCGATGGTCTCACGGTACCGGCCATCATCAGCGATGGCCGTGATGGTATTTATGCTGGAACACACAGCGGTGTCTTCCACATTCACAAGAGTCTTTCGACATTTGTCGAGGATATTGGCAGTCACCATGTCAACGACCTGGCCCTGGACGGTCTTGGTAATCTGTGGATCGGGACTTTTGCCGAGGGCCTGTTTGGCTGGGATGGGAATAAGCTCATTCACCTGATGGCATCCGATGGACTTTATGACGATTCGCTTTTTGCGCTCACCGCCGATGCGCGCAATGGTTTGTGGTTCACATCTAATCGCGGGGTTTACTATCTGACAAGGGAGCAAATCAATGGATTCAGCATGGGGCTTCGATCCAGTGTTGAGGTGAAGTCGTTTACCACCAAGGACGGCATGAAGTCGTTGGAGTGTAACTTTCTGGGTGGCAATTCCATTTGGTCGGATGACGAAGGTCACATTTGGGTCCCGACGATGAAAGGCCTTGTTCAAGTGAATCCCGCGTCGCGGATCGTCAATAACTTCGCGCCACGGGTTCGAATTGAAGAAATGGGGTATGGTGATCCTTTGACACTCTTGCTGCCAGGTGAAAGTGTGCCAGAAGGGACCGACCACTTCGAGTTTCACTTTACGGCACTCAGCTATAAGGCACCAATGGGCATTCATTTTCGGTACCGCTTGCTCGGATATAACGATCAGTGGATCGACGCAGGCACTGATCGCGTGGCGTTTTACTCCAGTCTTCCGGCCGGCCAGTTCACGTTTGAAGTTGAAGCGGTCAACGAGGACGGGGTCCATTCAGTAGAAGCGGTACGACGATCCATCGCCGTGGTACCACCGTTCTATCGGCGAACCTGGTTTATCGGGTTAATGGCTCTTTTAGCCATGGGTGGTCTATTTGTTGCCGACCGGTTACGCGTGCGTCACCACCGCAAGAAAAGCATTGAAATGGAATCGGTGGTGCGCGAGAAAACACGGGAACTGGACGCCATTCGCGACGAAATTGTCCATATCAATCAGCAACTTTCCGAAAATGCGCGAATAGCCGGGATGGCAGAAATGGCTACGGAAGTGCTACACAATATTGGCAACGCCCTGAATACCGCTACCACATCTGCCACCTTGTTGCATCAGATGCTAATCGACCCAACTTCAGTGCGAGTGGTTTCCCGCATTGTCAAACTCATTTCTGATCATCGAGATGACCTTGCCGAATTTATCTCTCAGCATGAGCAGGGAAGCAAGATGCCCGATGTGTTAGCACGGCTGGCACCCATTTTAGCTGCCAAGCAAGAGGAATTTCTGCTTGAGGTCAAAGTGCTTCGTGAACAGTTGGAGCACATCAACGATATCATCGACAGTCAGCAAGAAGTTGAATGGTCGAGCCGAACCTTGGAAGCAACCGACATTCCATTCCTGGTAGAAAATGTCGTTCAGATGTTCGCTGGTCGATTCGGTGAGCAGGGTATTGAAATCAATCAAGATTTGAAACCACTGCCACAGGTGAGCGTGTATCGTTCCGATTTCCTTCAGATCATGACGAATCTGGTGAAGAATGCCGGAGAGGCCATGAGTCAAAATGGTAGCAAGAGGAAAACGCTTACGGTGAAAACCTATCGCCGCGGTCCCGTGGTCGTTGTTGAAGTGAAGGATACGGGTCATGGAATCGTCGCGTCGGAGTTGGAACGGCTATTTGAGTTTGGTTACTCCACCAAGACAGATGGGCATGGATTTGGGTTGCATTATTGTGCCCGCGTCATCGATCGCATTGGAGGGGTGCTGCGAGCGGAGAGTCCGGGTAGGGGAATGGGAGCCACATTTGTGATCGAGATTCCCATTCAACCAGTAGAGAACACGCGATCGATCGCCATGGAGCAGGTAAATGAGTAGACTCCTGGCTGTGTTGCTCGTGTCCACCAGCGTTTTGGCGCTCGATCCAAATAAACGCCTTACCCAATACGTGTTCGATACATGGTCTGCGGCCAGCGGTCTGCCACAGAACTCGGTACAAGGAATCAACCAAACACATTTGGGTTATCTTTGGTTCGGAACACAGGAAGGACTGGTGCGATTTGATGGGGTCGAATTTGACGTTTTTGACAAATTCAACGTCGCGTCCATGTCAAGCAACCTCGTTAACACGACAAGTCTCGACGACCAGGGTTACATTTGGTACTCCACAGACTTGGGCGAAGTGATTCGTCTAAATACCATGGACCATTCAGACAATCTCCGCATGCATCAATTCGAGCGGGGCATCATCACGTTCATACACGTGCAGGGCAAACAGGCATGGGTGGCGACGGCGGGGAGCGGCGTTTGTCTTTTAGGCGGTGATCAGCCTCAGTTCTTTAATCAAGAAAACGGACTACCGCATAACAGTGTTTGGTGGATGGGTAGTTCGGTTGGGGGCGGTGTGGTTGCTTGCACCAACGGAGGATTGGCTTCAATCGAAGACGGTATCTTGAAACCCTTAGGACCTCGCAAAGCCACTTGGTCAATCACTCAAAGGTCTGAGGGTGGTTATTGGGTAGGCACCGTTGAAGGCCTGTATGTGTTTGATAATGATACCTATACCCCTGTCCCGATTCGCCCTGAAAATGAACCTGCCATCTATACCGTCATGGAAGATAGGGATGGATGTGTGTGGGCCGGCACACCTCGGGATGGCATATTCAGGATTTGTAACGCGCGGGTGGAGCAGTTCAACGAACAGCAAGGCTTGCCATACAATTCAATCCTTTCATTGTTCGAGGATCATGAAGGAAGTATTTGGGCTGGTACGGATGGGGGGGGACTCGTTCGCTTTAGAGATGCCAGTGTCACGGCCTTCTCAACAACCGAGGGACTTCCCAACGATATGGTTCGTTCCGTGTTGTCGGACCGGGAAGGCCGACTGTGGATTGGTATGGATGGAGGGGGCGTTGCTTGGCTTGAAGACCCTGCCAACCCAGTGCTTTCCCGAGTTGAAGGCCTAACGGATGATCGCGTTCTAGCGGTCAACCAGGACAACCAGGGCGGCATCTGGATTTCCACCTATGGTGGCGGACTAAATTTTTTCGACGGCGACTCCTTGGTGGCCTATGGCGTGTCTGATGGACTACCCACCTTGCGCACGGGCACGGTGATTCAAACCCGAGATGGAGCCATTTGGATTGGGACCCAATTGGGATTGGTTTCCTTGATTCAAGGCGTCATGCGAACCTATACAACTGTTGACGGATTGACATCCAATCTCATCAGAAATCTGCATGAGTCGAGAGATGGAACCCTGTGGATTGCCACTCGAGGCGGGGGGTTGAATGCGTTCCGCGATGGAAAGTTCAGTGCCTTAACCGAAGCGGATGGATTATCGAGCAATCAGATCCTGGCTATTTACGAGCATGAAAATGGCGACCTTTGGGTGGGTACGTCTGATCAGGGGCTGAACCTGGTTCGCAAAGGTGAAATCGTCGTGGTCGACCGCAAGAAGGGTCTATTTGACGACAAGATCCTAGAGATCCTATACGACCGTCGTGGTCGCTTCTGGATGAGCTCAAATCGCGGCATCTTTTCCGTCTTGGTAAGTGATCTTTATGACTTGGTTGACGGTAAGACCGATCAAGTTACCTGCCGAGTTCTGCGAGCCGATGATGGGATGAAGAGTTCGGAATGTAACGGAGGTAGCGCACCGGCAGGAACTGTCGACCCCAATGGCGTCATTTGGTTTCCTACGATCAAAGGCGTCGTGCGCATTGACCCCGCAGCGTTGGTGATTAATCCGGTGCCGCCAATGATGACCATAAAGCAAGTCATTGCAGACGGAGAGGTGTTAGACGTAACTGAAAACATGTCACTACCTTCCACCATTTCGAAACTGGAAATCAAGTTTGCCGCACTCAGCCTTCGAGTACCTGACCGCGTGGGCTATAAGTACCGCTTTAAGGGTCACGGCGATGAATGGAAGGATATGAAGGGGCGTCGAAGTGTGGTACTGACGAACCTCAAAGGTGGTGATTATACATTTGAGGTACTGGGTTGTAATGATAGTGGCGTCTGGAGCGAGCAGCCCGCTCGCATCAATTTTCGTTTTGTATTGCCTTGGTATCAGAAGGCCTGGTTCCGATTGCTGGTGGGGATGGGATTGCTTGCGATCATATGGCGCAGCTACACGGCAAGACAGCAGAAGATGGGCCGACGGGAGTCACAATTGGCGAACCTAATTGAGGCACGGGCCAGCGGGCTGCGCGAAAGCAGTCGCAGACTGATAGATGCTCAGGACCAAATGGTGGAGGCGGCGCACCGTGCAGGCATGGCGGAAATCGCCAAAAGCGTGTTAGGACAGGTGCGCGACGCCTTGACTCAAGTAGATGAAGCCTCCAAGGGACTGGTATCGGCATTGGACAGCGTTTCCGTTCCCACTAGGATGTTGCGGTTGTCGGAGCAGTTGGGTCAAATTGATCAGGACCGGCTGCACTACCTCAAAGAAACGGAGACCGGAAAGCAGATCATCAAAGAACTCTTGGCTTTACCTGAGCATGTGCCAGACCAACGACGTCGGCTGCTGGATGAAATTTCTGCAATTACTAAGAGGTTTCAACAGTTGAATCGATTGATTTCAGCCCAGCAGGACTTTGTCAAACTGGAACGGGTACATGACCAAATTGACATCAACCAAATAGTTCTTGATGCGCTGAAGATGAAGTCTGATCTGATCCACGAGCATGGGATCGAGATCATTCAGGATTTGGCACCGCTTTCACCCATCCAAGGCAGGCGGTCGTTAATGCTCAAGGCACTGATCAACATGATTCAGAACAGCTGTGAGGCGATTGAATCGTCGCACGTCGTGAAAAAGACGATCCGGGTTAGGAGCTTTAAAGATCGTCTGGGTATACATGTTGAATTGTCAGACACAGGGCCAGGAATTGCCGAAGCAGATCGGGACCGTATTTTTTCTCAAGGCTTTACCACAAAACCAGGCCGCGCCGGACTAGGACTGCACACCACGGCGAATGCAATTGCCCAGTTAGGCGGTGTCATTAGGGTGGTCAATGGCGATCATCCCGGCACACACATTCGCATATCGTTCTACAACACGAATATCTAGAAACGATTGCCCAGGGGTCCCCGTTTTGCTGTAATGGCCAGTTTCAGGGGTGTTCGACGCATCACCGGAGGTCAAGGTGATCAGTGCCAGTTATTTCTTTTACTTTGCCATGCTTGGGTTGTTGCTGCCTTATCTGACACCGGTATTGCTGGATCTTTCATTCACCAAATCACAGATAGGCCTCATCCATGCAGCCTTCAGTGTGATCTCTGTGATTTTGCCCTCAATCATGGGGCGAGTATCCGATCGTTGGTACTCTGCAGACCGAATCATCAAATCATCCGCGTGTGTCATGGTAATCATGGCTCTGGGACAATTGTTGACGGCATCGGAGTGGCGGCTGGGTCTTGTGCTGTGCATGTTGCTGTTTGCGGCAGGCAGGGCACCCATTGTGCCTCTCTTGGATACATTAGCCATGAAGAGCGTAGGTGCCGATCCCGGTGCCTTTGCCCGGCTTCGTGTCATGGGGAGCCTCGGATTCGCCGTTGCGGCCATCATGTTCAGCTCGGTCCCTTGGGAAAGCCAGGTGGCTCCCTATTTTGTGGGATCCCTGTTTTGTTCGGTGGCTACAGCATTTTTTAGTTTTGGCCTTCCAGTCGAACGCAAAGCGATGAATTCGGGGGTCAATCAGAGGTTTTGGTCCAAATTGGATCGTATCTGGTGGATCTGGCTGCTCTCGATGGTGCTTCACTGGATGTGTTTTGGACCCTATCACTATGGGTTCACCTTGTTGTTGGAAGAATGTGGTGTTGCCGGATACTGGACGGGCCCTATCTGGAGCATTGGTGTGGGTTCGGAGATATGTGTGTTTCTGCTGACCAGGTGGTTTTTTGCGCGTTGGCGAACGCGCACCTTGCTCATGATGGCATTGTTTGCCAGCCTCATTCGCTGGACAGCACTTGGTTTGTGGCCAGTGCTTTGGGTTGTGGCTGTCACCCAAGTGCTTCACGGGTTTGGATTTGCCTTGTTTTATGCTGCTGCAGTCAATGCGATCTCGATCTATTGCGGTGGCCAACAGCAAGCAAGCTACCAATCCCTTTTTTCGACCTGCCTTGCAGGGGGCGGCAACGTGATTGGCATGGGCATGGCCGGTTATCTTCACGAGTATTTTGCATTCAATCAGGTGCTTCTTTTCTTCGTACCCGTTCAGCTTGCCGCGATTCTGGTACTGTTACGCGTGAAATTGGTTGAAGCTCGAGCGCCGCATTTGAAAGGAAGTCTTACATGAAATTGATCGTATTCGATTGGGACGGAACCCTCGTAGATTCAGTGGGCCGAATCATTGCTTGTACCCAATGGACTTGTCGTGACTTGGGCTTTTCGCCTCCTACCGATGAGGCTGTCAAAGATGCCATAGGACTGGACTTGATGAATTTCATGGCGGCAACCGTTCCGCAAGCAGATGAAGGTGAGAAAGCGGAACTCGTTGAAGGATACCGAAACAGGTGGCGCAGCGGTGAGCTAGCCGAAAGCGAACTGTTTCCAGGAATCCGTGATCTTCTAGCATCGCTCGCGTCGGGTGGCTACTTGCTAGCTGTGGCCACCGGGAAATCGCGTGCCGGATTGAACCGTGAATTGGACGTGCATTCGCTCGTCGATTTTTTCCACACGTCGCGTTGTCCTGATGAGAGCAAACCAAAGCCCCACCCCCTCATGTTGCATCAAATCATGGATGAGCTGTCTGTGCAGGCCGAAGAGACCCTGATGGTGGGAGATACCGAATTGGATATGGATATGGCGCATCGGGCTGGTGTCGCTCGATTTGCGGTAACCAGTGGCTGTCATGATGAATCGAGACTGTCTCGCTGGAAACCCATTTCTTGTGCTTCGGATGCAACCCACATTTGGGCATGGCTGAACGGTTACCAGGACTCAAAGGTAGGGTTCATTGAAAAGTGAGGGCTGGTGTCTCTCCGCGGGGAAAATGGCTAAGGGTGACAGCGACTCAATGTGATTTGCAAGTTCACTACTAAGGGATCGAGCAATGACCGGCGAAAGGCGATCAGACGGTATCTGGTGAACAAAGATGTATGCGGTTTTTCCCTGGTTTACCCAACGTGCTGTATGACGTGCCAATTCGCTCAGACCGTCCTGGTCCTGTTCTGGGTTAGGGTTCCCCACATACCGAACAAAAGCAAACTGGTTGGTCGTTGCCCATAGCGATGGAACTTTGGGCTTTTCAGCCTGAGAAGCCTTGAGATCTTGATCTTCAAACACGCATCGGTGCAGGTGTTCTGTCACGAAATTGACGAAACCGATATCGAGTTCCCGGAGGATCTGAAACGCATCACGCTGGAAAGCGCCCTCCTTGAAGAAATCTGCGTGCCTTAACTCAACGGCTAGCGGTATGGACGTTTTCGTGGCACTGAGCAATGAGACCAAGTCCACCAGATCGTCATAATGAGGGGGTAGTTGTAAGAACATAGGCCCCAATTTGTCGCCCAAGACGGAAATGTGGTTCTGAAAGGCATTCATGGCGTCGATCTGATGGGCCAGTTTTCCAGAGTGCGAAATAGTCTTGGGGATCTTAAAGCAGAACTTGAAGCCTTGTGGCACGGACGCGCCCCAATCCACAAGCCTCGCACGGTCGGGGGTTGCATGGAAAGTGGTGTTGCCTTCTACGGTCGTGAAACAACTTGCATAGTGTGCGAGAAAATCCAAGGCAGGGGCTGATTTGGGAAAAAACGACCCTCTCCATTGGGCATTCGCCCACATGGGCAGTCCGATCCTAATCGGGCTATCCATATCGTTCCGGTACGAGAATTCCCAATTGGAGCAACAAGGCCCGAGTAACCGGATCATCCACCTGGCCATTAAAGAGCGGCTCAGCCAATTCGGGATCCATGATCTTGATCTCCAGTTCTCCAGAAGAATTGGGTTGGATGGCAAGCAACACAGCACCACCCTCGCCCAGGTCCGCGATCTGAGCGGCCTCATTGGATAGATAAATCAAACGGCAATCGCTAGCGATTGCCAACGGACCATGGTCGTCACTTATGTTCGCCAATGTAACCCGATAAACATCCAAGGGTATGGGTTGGCACAAGGTGGCTTCAAATCGAGCGAGTTCCAAGGCTGTGGATGCGCCTTGCTGCGCCAGCCAATCAGAAAACCTATGGCCCAGGGGCCGCCTTTGGGGCCCGTCTGCTTGGGAGAACTTTTCTGCCACTGCGAGGCATGACTCTGGCTCGTCAGCGAGATAATTGAGGGCGAGCGGACAAACCGATGTCAGTCCTTCGAGGATTTGATGAACCGAACGACCTGAATGACTGCCCATAGGATAGCCGGTGGAGAAAACTGTCTCTCGATCAGGAAGGACAAATTCCTCGGTGAGTGATTCGTACGTGGACATCAAGTCATTCAAATCCACATCTTCAGAGGCTAGTCGTTCAATCATCTGATCGAGCTCTGCCAAGACATCACCTTCGCTGTCTGCGGCTACTTGAATAAGGCGCATTCCCAAGTCCTGGCGGATCCAGGTCTTGGGCGATGCGCTCCAGGGTGGGCAGGTCCTCAATCCCAACAAGTCGTCTTTGAGCAATTGGACGCGGGCGCGCAGCGACTCAAAACTGGGGTGCCAGCCTTGTTCTGGTGCAAAAAAGACATCGATAAAGCGCTGAAATGGTCTGCTCTGTAAACGGTTCAATTGAGCATGTACATATTGAGCAGCATCGGATGCCAGGTCTATTACACCGTGGTGGTGGGGCACCATACGTCCGACTCGTCGCGATTCATCGATCGCCTTCAATTCTGCTTCGAAAAATCGAAGTCCTTCGTCCATGCGTTGTCCATCGAGAGCCCTCGGGCCCGACTGAGAGGCGCGCTCGCATGCAAGACAAGGTGCGCCGTGAAGTGGTCGACCAAACTGATGGAGTTCACAACGCCTTGAACTGGCATCGTCGAAAAAGTAGAAGAGCGTAACTGGCAAAAGCTCAGCCAGTCGTGCAGCCAATGCATGTGAGAATGGAGACGCATCGGGCTCCCATGCAAATCCCACCAGGCCGTGACACAGCTCATGGCTAGACCAAGCAGATTGGTGTTGCGGATGATAACTCCCGATCATTAGATCGTTTCGAAAGTGACTAGTCTTGTGTTCTGCTAGGATGCCGTTGTGCCATTGAGGCGCGAGATCTTCTTCACCTTGTGGAAGCCAGTCTTCCGGTAGTGGAAGAGCGGTGCGATATTCAAAATGGGCGAGAAATAGACCTGAGGCTTGCGCCAGTTCCGCGATTCTTCGAGAAGCGAAGGAGCGATTGAGCTCCCACTCCGGAATGCCCAACTCATGGTTCATCTGAACTAATCTCCATAAAGAGTTCCCGTAACCCGATACGCTGAAGCGCTTGATATTTGGCCCTTTGAATTCGCTGCAGTTGATACTCGATGGGTCCCAGTGTCCAGCAGTCATCGGGCGACAATGCCATAATGTCGACTTCATCGTTCAACGCACATATGTCTCTCAATTCCTCGTCCAAGTCAGTGTGCCAGCGCAATGGCAAACCCTGAGTGCGACACACATACGGCCGTGCATGATAAATGCGGCAACGCCCATCACTGGACAAGAAAGCGCAGCCCGCAGGGCTGGGTGATGCACCGCGTAGATCGGTCGATGCCTGTTCGCGGATGAGGTCCGCTTCTATCTGAAAGACCGTGATTCCATCTAAGCAACACCCGTGACAGCCTGATCTGCATTGCAGTCGGTCGTTGTAGCTTTGACTGACTTCGTCCACGCCGCGATCCACGGCGTGATGCAGACGTCTAATGTTGTCCATCGTTTCCCATTCCATCTCATTGAGCATCATACCTGTTAACGCGTCAAAAAATAGTGTGAGATTTTTGGGACAGATGCGTTAAAGGTATTGAGGGCTGAATGATGAATGGCACGATTCGGGACCGATCAAAAGAACGGTTCCTCGCGACATACGAGCAGACATTCGAAACCATCTTCAATTATGTTTGGCGACGCGTCGGAACTAGGTCTGACGCAGAAGACTTGACGGCCACCGTCTATTTGAAAGCCTGGCGTGCATGGCCGAAGTTCCGAGAGCACAAGGGAACGGCTTTACCCTGGCTGTACCGGATTGCTGGTAATGAAATGAGTAGTTATTTCAGGAAACACCAAAACCTTAAGTTCGAAGAGTTAACCGATCATGAAGATCCTGTGGCAACGACAGATCTAGAGCGGCGAACTGAATGGCGGCAATTTCGACCTGTGCTCGGACAGGCGATGGCGTCCTTAAAGACCTTGGATCAGGATCTGCTAGCGCTGAGGTTTTTTGAGGGTCTTTCATTTCGTGAAATAGCCCAAATTACCGGTAAGCGGGAAGGCTCTGTGATCATGAGAGTACAAAGAGCATTAGCAAGGCTACAAGAAACCTTGACGAAGAAAGGCTACGACCATGAGAGATTTGAAGGATGTTTTGACGAAAGTGGCGAACGAATCCACACACAATCACCCATTCAAGGATCAGCTGCGTGCGCGCCTCCTCGTTGAAATGAACGGCGGATCGCGTTTTCGCACCCCTTTCTTGTGGGCGAGTGCGGCCGCATTGGCGTTCTTCTTTATTACCGCGTTGATGGTCGCAGATCCTGACGTTGCTCACCGTGCGCATCAGCTTCTGGGATTAGCCGCAGAGCCAAACAACAGACTGAACGAGATTGATTCGGCGCCGATGGCAGCCCAAACGTCCGACGATGCGCTTCTTTTGGCTGGATGGACAGAAAGTCAAGTCTCACTACCGTCCGAAACCTACGCCGTGCGACGGTACCGGGTTGCCGATGACAAACACGTGCTTGTGTACGCTCAAACGCCAATTCCTCAACCCAATAAAGTTATCTACTGATCAAAGGAGGTCACATGTTAGTGAGTATTTTCATGATTTTGGCTTGGTCTGGACAAGGCGCCGTGATGGGCGTCATGCTACAGCCATTGGATAAAGAACTGAAAGACAGCTACGGTTATCAAGGAGAAGGTGTACTAGTCAACCATGTTGTCGAAGGACTGGGTGCCTCCAACGCAGGTATCGAAGCAGGCGACATCATAGCGAAGATCAATGCCACTCAAGTCCACGAAGTCGGTGATATCACCAAGGTGCTGGGTGAGTTACATGAAGGTGATACCGCAGTGGTTGAATACATCCGCAATGGTGACCGACTAAAAGCCAACGTCATTCTTTCACCCATGGCGCTCATGCGCGCAGAGCGTCCGCACAAGCTTGCAGTCTTGTATGAAGATCGAGCCTATCTGGGTGTTGAGTTTCAAAAGCTCAACGAACAGCTCGCTCGTTACTTTGAGGTTGAGTCTGGTATCTTGGTGACTCGTGTGCTTGAGAACACTGCCGCCGAACGGTCCGGTCTTGTGGCAGGAGATGTGATCACTGCCGTCAACGGGAACAAGATCGAAGGCGATCTGCATGAAGTGCTTCAGTCTTTCAAGCCCGACGATGAAGTTAATCTGACCGTATTTCGGAAGGGCACGCAGATGGATCTGAGTGTCACTCTGGATCGATTTGCGCGTGGACACGAGATGCGTTGGCAGGACGCCTCCGGCAACGTGTTTTTCGGTCGATCCGATGAAGACTCGCTTCACCCTCTTATTCAGGACTTCTCGTTTCGACAAGACGATTTGGAATCGATTCACGACGAGCTGAAAAAACTGCGTGAGGAAGTCGAACAACTTCGCAACCGCTTGGATCAACGCTGAACATGGGACCGGTGGAGAGAGTCTCTTCACCGGTCAGTTCGTCAACTGGTACAGAGCCGTTAACCCAAAATAGACGAAGAAATAGGATACGAAGCCATGCCACAGATCACTTCGCTTTGGTTCTTTAGCAAGGATGGTCAAGAAGGCTAGGACCCCCGCTCCAAGCCACGCAATGTAGTGCAGATAGTTCAGTTCGGCAACCCACTGCTTGGCCAGGAATATGCCCGCCAAGAGCACCAGAGTAATCTGGTATCTCTGAATATTCACTGGTTCATCCGATTGACGGGCCGATTGCGCTTTTCCTGCAAATTGCGGACGCGCCTAAATACTTCTTTTTGGAATTGGTCATAGAATTGAAAGACCTCAATGGTCTCTTTCCCTGAAAGAAAAGCACTCATATCCTGCCAAAGCACGCGCTCCAGCTGATGGATTTGATCCCGGATTTCCATGAACGATGCGAATGTCGACTTAGCTTCATCTTCAGACAGGCGGCCTTCCATCGCTTTTCGTCGCAGCTCTTGTTCGCTTCGCACCAGATCGAAACGTTTTTCCTCAAAAGCGTCAAACAGCTCATTCACTTTGAGCAATTGTTCATCCGACAATGCCAACTTCTTTTTCGTCTCCGCCAGGCGAATGAATCGGATGGTCTCTCTGGCATCATCCATACGCCGGTTAGGTTGAGCCAGGGTCGTGAGGCCACACAACGAGACGGTAAGTACAATGGCGATCTTCATTTGTTTAACCCTCCGATCTCCAGGTCTCAGAAAATGCGTCTAGTTCTTCTGGACTCAGGTCCTTTACCTGCCACATGTTCTCGTCATGAAACGCATCAAGAATGATATCGCTTCCCTGTCCCAGATCAAATGCCATCAACTCCTGTGATGTTACGTCTGTCTCCAAGACAAGTTCCAGGTAGGCCAACTCCTCGTCTGTCAGACGATCTAATGACGGTGATTTGGGTAGCATTGCAAATATGAGCCAGGCAGCCGCCGCCGCAAGAACAGTTAGTGGAAGCCAAGTACGTGACGATTTGTTTCGCTTGGTTAAGATTGCGGACTGGAGGCGGTGATTGAACTGGTGCCAGTAAAGTGCGCCCGGGTCAGGAGCCGGCTCGTTGCTAAGTTCATCCATCAGGGAAGCGAGTTGTCTGGTTTCGTCGTCCATTTCGGTAGGCGGTTTATTGAAAAGCTCGTCATGTGTACTCATGCCATGTCTCCCAATATGGATCTTATCTTTTTCAAGGCGTTAAAGACATTTGCTTTGACGGTCCCAACGGAACACTCCATGACGGTCGCGACTTCCTCACAAGTCATATCTTCGTATGTTTTGAGCATTAATGCCTCCTTTTGTCTTGGGGGAAGCTGTTTGATTGCTTCGCGAAGGCGCAGAGCCCTCTGTTCGTGGATGAGGTTTTCGTCGCCATGATGGTGATCGGTAAGACTGAACTCATGCGGGGCTTGGCCGCAATCCTTGGAAATACGCCCGCTTTTTGTGGTGTTGATGCTGAGGTTGGTGGCAATGCGCAACAGCCACGTTTTGAATGATGCATCTGCCCGAAAACTTGCAAGTGCTTCGTAGGCCTTGATGAAAGTTTCCTGGGCAAGGTCATCGGCTTCGTCGTGATTGCGCGTGTATCGGTAAGCCACGGCGTACACCACACGACGATATTTTGTGACCAGAGCATTGAACGCATCAGACTTTCCCTTCAGTGCCTGTTGAACAAGATTGAGATCCTCACCCATGGCGTTTTGTGTCAACGCTGTATGAGGCGTAAGCGCAATCGCCATGGTGTGAGGTCCTCGGTCCATCATCACCATTAATGACAACTGAGCGCCACAAAGGTTTAATCATCCGGTTCAGACATCAGTTCAAGGCGATCATTGCTCGAAAGAGGATGACCGTTTAGGAAGGCGCTGATAGGCATGGCCGATTTGCCGGCAGGTTGAATCTTGAGAATGTCAAAAACAGTATGCTTGCCGGCGGCCACGCGACACGTCTTTCGATCGCAAAAAATGATCGTACCGGGAGGGAATTGGTGCGAATGACTCATCGGTAGGATGTCTATCAGTCTTAGGCGATTGCTTCCGTATCGACACCAAACGCCAGGCCAGTCGTGGAAGGCTCTAGTCATGCGTTCAATGTCGAAGGCCGATTGCTCAAAGTCGACAAATCCCATTTCTTTGGTGATGATGGGCGCAAAGGTCACATGAGACTCGTCTTGTGGTCGCGGTTGTCGATGTTCAATGGATTGCAGAACGTCACACAGTAAATCAGCGCCACACCGAGCCAACTGTTCCTCCAGTGAGGTGCGGTCAATACCTTGTGCAATCGAAACTTTCTCTTGTTGGTATACCGGTCCCGCGTCCAGGCCTGGTGTCATCCGCATAATAGAAATGCCAGTTTCTGAGTCGCCAGCCAGGATGGCTTGGTGAATAGGAGAAGCACCGCGCCAGCGTGGCAAAAGCGATGCATGAACGTTGATGCAGCCATACTTCGGTAACCTTAGTAACCGCTTGCCGAGGATTTTTCCATAGGCTGCGACCACGATGACATCGGGATTCAACGATTCAATTTTGGCCAACACGTGTGGGTCCTTGAGACTCGTTGGCTGAAGTACCGTGATCCCCAATTTTAGGGCAGCACTCTTTACGGGACACATCTGGAGCGCCTTGGATCTGCCTTTTGCGCGGTCTGGCTGGCAAAAGACCGCCAAAAGTTGGTGACCGTTTCGATGTAATGCGTTCAAACTGGGCACCGCAAAAGTAGGTGTCCCCATGAACACAATTCTCAAGGGTGCCAAGTGCCCGCCTTGACGCGCTTCTGGACTTTTTTCTTGATCATCTCGCGTTTGAGACGCGAAACCCGATCCGTCATCAAGACTCCATTGAGATGATCGATTTCATGACAAAATGCCCGGGCCTTGAAGCCTTCGGCTTGCATTTCAACCACGTGACCAGCCAGGTTCTGAGCCCTAATACGAACACGAAGGGGACGGTCGACCACCGCGGTGATGTCTGGAAAACTGAGGCAGCCTTCTTCGCCTTTTTGTGCGCCTTCGGCTTCGATGACTTCCGGGTTGATCAGTATGTGCAATTCATCTGGATCTTCGCCCACGGACACATCGACGATCGCCATCTGAACCGGTACGCCAATTTGGGGTGCGGCCAGTCCCACACCGGGCGCTTTTACCATGATGGCGTGCATTTCTGCTGCCAGCCGCGCCAAGTCCTCATCGAAGACTTCAACGGGCGAAGCCTTTTCGGTGAGCACAGGGTCTCCATAAACTACTATTTCACGCATGTCCTAACTCTATCGAAATCTCGTCGCATTCTGTTGCAATCTAGCAATATTCACGGTCTGAATGGCTTCGAGAACGGTGGGGTGTTGTTTGACCAGAGTTATGAACTGGTCCTTTTCCAATATTAAGACTTCTGTGGGGCTTGTGGCAACCACCGTGGCGTTGCGTGGCCGTTTGGTCAATAGCGCAGCCTCGCCGAAGAAGTCGCCTGACTCCAGGCGTGCCACTTTGTTTTTTTGACCCTTGGCGTCCACATACACTTCAAATGTTCCCTCGGTAATCAGAAACAGTTCGCGACCCTGATCACCTTGGCGAACTACGACGTCACCTTTGGAGTAACTGCGTTCTTCCATGGCCACAATCAGGTCAAGGAACACCTGGCGCGGTAATGTCCGAAACACAGGCCAGTGTTTTTTGTTTTGCTCGTGTCGTTCAGGTTTGGTTGTTGTTGTGGCGGGCTGGAAGAGTGAGTCAATCGCGTCGTCGAAGCTGGAAAAGAACATGCCGTCATCATCATCGGCACTTGCCGATGGATTTCCGCTGATCTTGAAAACCGCGGATTCCTTGAGGTTGGTGTCCACAGGATCCTTAACTTCGACGACTGGAGGTGCTTCGGGTGCAGGTTCATCACTGTCGAAGATATCCTTTTCCCAAATACTCGAATCTGTATCTGGTAGTGGATTCGCTTGATTGGGAGCGGCTGGCTTTTCAGTTTCCGTATCATCAAATTTGATGGATTCATCCCAAAGATCCGTAGGCTTGATTTCCAGTGAAGATCCTTCCAAATCCTCCGCTGTCAGTTCCATGCTGGAATGTGAGACAAAGGATACGGGTTCGTCTTGCTTGGGTGTGGGTGCACTTTCTTCGATGTCGATGATTTCGTCTTCAATTTCCTCAACTGCGTCATCATCTTGTTTCTCTGGACTGTCAACAAGCTCGTTGACCTTGTCCTCAGCCTCATCGACAACTTCATTCCCGTCGTCGTCTTCCAGATCGATTTCTTCCTCGCTTGGAAGTGGAGCCGGCCCGTCTACCATCATCACCATGGAGGACCCTTCAAGGGTCAATTCCAAGGGATCAGCGGGTTGGTCGGGATCTTCACCCTTTAGTTTGCGGATTTGAGCGAGGATCCGCTCGTCGATCATGTATTTGGGGACCTGATCATTGTATTGGGCCAATTTCACCAATACTTCTTCGTTCTCCGGGAAGATACTCAACGCCTTCTTGAATGCCGCTACGGATTTGTTGAGGAATCCACGTTTACCGTAGTGGTCACCCATCTTGACGTAGAACTCCACAGCGTGTTCGTTCTTCTCCAGTCGACGATACAAATCCGCAATCTGATTCATCAATTGGGGGTCTGACGGCTTCTTCTTGAAGACTTTGAGAAATCCTTGAAGCGCCTGCTCGTATTTGCCTGCAGCTAATAGTTCCTGCGGCGATTTGTTTTTTCCGCCAAATAGATCTAAGAGTCCCAAATTGTGCCTCGCTCGTTGTCCCTTGATCCTATTTACTGGTGGACATTATATCAATGTCAATCATTATTGCGGTTGAGGTGCATTTTGCAGACCTGTCTAACGCTGTGCAAATGAGGTCAGATCACGGATGAATTGGTCGGGTTCTTCAAGAGCCAGAGTATGTCCGCAGCCCGCATACACCTTCTGCTCACTTTGAGGAATCCATGCCTTGAAGTTAAGCATATCTGAGGTCGCGACTAAGGGGTCGAGTTCCCCTCGAAGTATGAGGGTTTGAGCATCAATACGTTCTGCATCAATGCGCACTTCTGGATAATCGCGCATGCCTTCAAACATTGCCGTCAGACCTTCGCGACTATTTCGGGTCGCCATTCCCTTGACCAGCATGTCAAGGTCGTTGAATTTTCGTAGGATCTGAACGCCCACAATCGTGGGTAGTGAGGCCCAAGCCAAGGCGTCCACGCCGCCAATTTCAAGGCACATGGCCCACGAAGTGATATGGGCACGACGCAAGGGCGAGGTTTCGGATGCACAACTGACCAACACCATTTTGGAGAAACGATCGGGATGTTGTGCTACGGCACGCAATGAGACCCGACCACCGTGAGAAAAACCGACCAATGTGATATCAGTCCCGCCTGCATGGCTTTCGACCACACGCATAAGGTCTTCTACATGGTCGTCGAGTGTGTACGGTCTCGCGCCTAGTTCGCTTTTTCCTTGTCCCCGAGGATCGAATATCACCCAACGAAGGTGTGGATTCTGTCGCGCCATGCCCCGCCAATTGGCGGTCGTCTGGGTTAACCCTGCGCAAAGAACCACGGTTGGGCCCGCTCCATAGGCCTCAACATGTAGATAGGGGGTCATGGAGCCTTGTTTTTCTCCATGTTTGAGACGCGTTGTTCAAGTTGCTCTAGTTCTCGTGCCAACCGACGATTCTTGAGAACCAATACGGTCAAGAAGTAGGCCAGAATTAACCATATCGCCGAATAGGCAGCAGTTAGATACATCAGATTGTTCGCGGGTTCTTGGTTCACGCTTCCTCCTCCAGGGCGTTCATTCGCATTCGCAGCTCAGATAACTTGGCATCGCCCTCGGCAAGTTCGGTGCCCCGCCTCCAAAGAAAGAGATAGAGCAATGTGAATGCGGCCAGCGCCAGCAAAAGGGCAATCACCATGTTGGGGTCTTTGATGCCACTCTCTGCATCACCCATCACCACCGGTTTCGGGTGTTGCACCTCAAACCAGCGGGTTGAGAAATAGACAAACGGAACCATAGAGGCACCTATAATGCCAAGCACCGCACTCAACCGCTCTCGCATTTTCTGATCGTCGATATAGTCTCTCATCATGACATAGCCCAAGAAGATCAGCCACATGATGAGGGTGGAGGTGAGGCGCGCGTCCCAGGCCCACCACACCCCCCAGGTAGGTTTCGCCCAAATAGGTCCCGTGACAAGTACCATCGTGCAAAAGGCCAGGCCTACCTGGCCTGAAGCAAATGCGCGGCGGTCCCATTTGGATGCCCGAGAGATGAGATAGCGGATCGAGGCGTACAAAACGTAAAAGAAGGCGACAAACCCGGGCCAAATACAGCCTAGATGAAAGTAGAAGATACGTTGTACATCGCCCTGGAGCTTATCGGCTGGAGCTATTTGCAGTGCCCAAATCAGCGCCGTTTCCATGGTCGCAATGGTCAATACCAAGAGTATGGTTTGGGGAAGCAGTGAACCCGTTTTCATCGCTTATTCCTCAAGTAGGTAGGCATAGGTCATGAATCCGAGGGAAAGAAAAACCAGGTTCAACACGCAGAGAATCTGAATGCCCGTCCACGAAATCTCGCCCAGCATCGCCTTCTGCGTGCAGTTTACCCCAGCAATCAGTACTGGCACAACTAGGGGTAAGTGGATGATAGGAAACAAGATGTCACTGATTCGCGTGTTGGCAGATATGACTACGGTTAACGTACCGATGGCCACAAACCCAGCGATTCCCAGCACAAGGCCCGGGATCATTTTGAGCAAATTCGAACCGAGATCCAGATTGAAGAAAAGCGCAATCAAGGGAAGAAGGAGTAAAGACATGATGGTGAGGAGTGTGGCATTTGCGGCGAATTTGGCCAAAAACAACAAGCCAGGGTCGCGGGGCGCCATCATCAACGCCTTGTAGCAGGCATTTTGTAGTTCCGCTTGATGGGTCCGATGCAAACCTATCGTGCCCGAGAATGCAATACAGATCCATAATGCGGTGTTGGGAAGTTTTTCGAAGGCCACGCTGCTTGAGGTAGCGGCGTAGTAGAAAATGCACAGCAAAATCAGTGAAAAAAGGAACGACGACAGAAAGACTTCCTTGGACCTGAGTTCACGGCGCAGGTCTTTGGAGAGCATCAAGAGAATGAGGTTAGGCATCAGCGCAGCACTTCTTCTGGCAGATTGGCCTCGCACAGGGACACGTATTCCTTGAAATCGAGTTCGCTCTTTTTGAGGTTATGTGCCAATCGACCGTGTTTGAAGATCCACAATCGGTTGGCCATTTCGTATCCCTGACCCAGATCATGAGTGACCAATAGCCAACCATGGCGGTACTCAGTCATCAGGATGTTTTTCAGCCGTTCCGTGCCTTTTTTGTCCAATCCTGAAAAGGGTTCGTCCAGGAGCAAAAGGTCAGGATCTCCCAACATAGCTCGCGCGAAACTAATACGTTGCTGCATGCCCCTTGAACAGGCGCGAAAGAGCGTATCTCCGGCTGCCTTCATGCCCACTTTCTCCAGCCTTGAGTCGATGCCGTGGTGATCCGTTGAGACGCCATAAAGACCGGCGAAGAATTTCAGGTTCTCGCGTGCTGTGAGATCTGCATACAGCATGGGCGAATGGGACAACATGGACATGTGGCGGCGGATTTGACCCCGATCTTTGGCAACCGTTCCGTCTATCTCGTAGCATATGGTGCCACGGGTAGGGTTGGTGAGCGTTGCGGTCAAACCCAGTAGTGTGGACTTTCCGGCTCCGTTGTGCCCGACAATGGTGATTCGGTCACCGGTTTGAATCGTAGCGCTCACTCCTTTGAGGGCCCAGGTCTCGCCATAAACTTTGTCAATTTTGTCGAGGTGAACCTCGAAAGACATCAGGCTTCGACCTTGTTGCCGCAATGAGGGCAGAACTTATACAGATCGCTGAGTGGTTCTTCACATGCAGGACAGTTGACACCTGCGGCAGCACGAGGCGCACTGGTCTGCCCGCAACTGTCACAAAATTTGTCTGAAGGTCGGATGGGGTTACCACAACCCAAACAGGGTTGATCGCCTTGAGGGTCGACCCCCATCTTCTCGTAGTTCCGGGCGATATCCAGCATCAGCCGCCGTTCGATGTTTTTGAAGTCATCCTCTGCCAATTTCACTTTGTCCTTGTGAAGGTGACGGAGTGATTGATAAAGAGAACCTAATCTCTCGAATTCGAGGTCGTGGCTCTGGCGCATCATGGTGGGCATAAGCACCGGGCCTATCACCCATGCCAAACCGACGATCGTGATAACCACACCAATGAATAAGGTCACGCGGTCTCCATATCCAGATCAGCCCGTACGGTTTCGCGTACCCTTAATTTCAAAGGTGGCGCATACATACATACAAGCGTGCCAAAGACCATGACGCCAGTTCCGATCCAAATCCAAATCACAAGCGGATTGACGTAAATGTGGAAGACCCCAACTGGATGTTCGCGCGTGTGTTTCTCGGCCGTTCCGGCCACCACAACATAGTAATCACGTGCCAATGTGACGGCAATACCTACTTCCGAGGCATTCATTTCAGAGGCTCGATAAACACGTTGCTCAGGATGGAAACGCTTGATGACTTTGCCGTTTTCGATCAGGTTAACATCGGCTACAAGTGCAAAATAGTCGGGCGTATCTCGTTGATCCATGGCGGCCACTTGGAATTGGTAACCACCGACGTCCAGTGTTTGCCCTATTCCCAGATCGGCCTTAGCTTCATGTTTGAACGCAGCTCCAGTCAGTCCAATGCCAATCAATAGCACTCCGAAATGGACGACGTAGCCACCATATCTGCGACGATTCATGCGCATTAACGACCAGACCGCGCCGAACCACGACTCGCCGCTGCGCGACCTTCGTCGTTTACTGGCTAGGTAGAACTCGTGGAAGATAGTGATGCCCAAAAATGTTAATACAGCCGCGGAGACGGTAGCCATGTGGCTGGTTTCATTGAATATAAACCCGGCAATAGCTACGATGAGGCCGAAGATGGCAGGTACGGTAAAGCGTTTGACTACAGATTGGGCGGAGGTGCGCTTCCATGTGAGAATCGGTCCAGCGGCCATAAGTAGCAAGAGACCCAGGAAAATAGGCAGTTCCACCGTGTTGTAGAAACCATGACGCAATTCGCGCTTGGTGCCGTAAACCGCTTCGGTCAACATCGGGTACACGGTGGCCAATAACATGGTGACGCAAATGGTCAGAAGCAACACGTTATTGAAGATCAGACTTACTTCTCGGGAGGCGAAAGAGACGTAGGTGTTGTCGTCACGCAGCTGTCCACGTCTGGTGATCACAATGCCTAAAGCCACAACACCGATGATGGCAAGGTAACCCATAAAGTAATTGCCAATACTGCTTTCGGCGAAAGCGTGCACAGACGAGATCAGTCCCGACCTGGTAATAAACGTGCCAAAAATGCACATCCAGTACGTGCCCGCAATCAACAGAATGTTCCAAACTTTAAACATTCCTCGTGTTTCCTGGGCCATGACCGAATGAAGAAAGGCTGTACCCAGGAGCCAAGGCATGAAGGAAGCGTTTTCAACCGGGTCCCATGCCCAATAACCGCCCCAACCCAATTCCATATACGCCCAGGCGCCACCCAGAACTATACCGACGGTCAGGATTAGCCATGCCCAAAGCGTCCAGCGTCTGATGATGCCAATCCACTCCCGGGCCTCCATGCGCGTTACAAGTGCGCCCATGGCGATGGCGAAGGGGAAAAGAAAGCCAATGTAGCCCGTGTAAAGCAGAGGCGGGTGAATGATCATGGCCCAATGTTGCAGTTGAGGATTGAGGCCAGTTCCGTCTCTTGGTGTAAATGGTATTGCGTTTCCATCGGCGGTTACCTGCGCCCAGAAGTCGAATGGATTTGCCACCACATTGTTAATAAGCAGGAAGAAGATCATCGTGATACCGATGAACACGTAGGCCCAGCTCATCATCCATTTCGATGCGGCTTTGGTACGCCACAAGACAAGGTTTGTGTAGACGCAAAGGATCAAAGTCCACCACAGAAGAGACCCCTCATGGCCACCCCAAACCGCGGTTAACTTAAAGATCGATGGCAGGGTTCTGTTGGAGAACCTGTAGACGTAGGCTAATGAGAAATCATCGTTCATGATGAGTGTGGCCAATGAAACCACGGCCACCAACACCAGTGCCGACGTGAGGATGAAAGCTCGGACCGCACTTTTGCGGAACCTCTCGCGCGCATATACCGCCGCAATCACCGATGAAACTGTTCCGAACAAAGCGGTGCCCAACGCCAGCATCAAAGCGTAATTCCCTAAATTTGCCATCTCAGGAATCCGTATCGAATCTTATTTCAAATTTTTGTATGCCCGGTTCCATGATGCGCATCGCCAGAGCCCACTGATTAGGGGCCGATTCTTTGAACATGGCCGTTCGGTCACTCTTTATGCGCGCCCGTAAGGGCTTGACCTTAATACCTGAATGAGGTTTCGTGCTTAGAATGAACGTCATGCTAAACGTGTGCATGGCATACCCCTAATTAGTGGGTTCAGCGCTAATTGGTACGCTGTCGGGGTGTTCCGCTTGCGGGCCGGCAGCCTCATATTTTGAAGCGCACTTGGCTTGCAGATGAACAGCTTCAAACACGCCGTCGGCGCGCATGTGCCCTTCAACAACTGTTTCAGCGTGATCTTTGAACATGTCGGGTAGAGGCTCGTCGCTCACGTAGTGAACCGCCAGCTTTGCGTCCCTCTCTTCAATCACGAACTTGACCGGCAAAGGTTCTTTGCTAATACTGCCCGGTACAATGCGACCCTTGACCTTGACTGAGTTTGAGTATACGGCATCACCCATGGCCGGTAACTCATCCACGCTATAGAAATAGTTAGCGTTTTCGAAGTTAGTAAAAGCCAACCATCCAATCGCCCCTAGAATGACTGTCATAGGAATCCAGATTCTCACCTGCATCGGTAAGCGCTCCTCTTAGGTATTCAAGTCCCCACACTGAAAAGGTACACTGTTCGGGGGGTCCCGTCAATTCAATCCGGTCGTGTTTGCGCTGCTTCTGGTCATGGTCAGCGACGACAGCCTTTGCTATGATGGCGGGGTTTTGAAGCAAGGGAGGTCGTGAATTGAAATCGTTGATGGTTTGGACGGTTTGTGCCCTTTCGTTGGCTCAGGTTGGACCGCTTAAAGGTCGTCTGGTCAACGGGAGTACAGGTCAAGCCGGCCAAGCTGGCCTGGTGCAACTGATCGATTTGCAGTCGGGATTCACACCGGTTGCCTCGTTAACGAATGTCAATGGATCTTTTGAAGTCGAAGTACCTGAGGGTAATCAGTCTCAGTCCTTTCTTGTACAGGCTAGGGTTGGCGCCACAGTGTACTCGGAACGCTGGGACGGCAATCCCAGCAATACGATCGTGATCACCCTTTACGATGCCAGTGACGAAGTCGAGGTGCATTCCTCGTTGGGAAGTGTGGCGATCTTTGCCTATGAGCATTCCATTGAACTCGGGTTTTTCTACAACCTGGATAATCAATCCGACCCACCCTTGGTGTTTGAACGAGACGAAGGCGTGTTCTCCTATGATGTCGTCCCCGGATACGAAGAGATCAATGTATCCACCCGATTTGAAAACAACATGCCGTTACGTCAAGCGGCGCCAGAACCAGGGACGCGTGGGGTGTTGTCCTATTCCTTAAAACCTGGGCGCACCCAGTTAATCGTGACAACCACCCACAGATACGAAAATCAGTCCTTTTCTTTTGATGTGCCCATTACAGAGGAGCAGGGACTGTTACGGATGCTTGTATTGCCGGCCAACCTCGACGTGACGGGTCCGGGCGTCGAGCTGGTCGATCGCGATATGGCGGAGAACGTGGCCTTGTACCAGTGGCAAGCGACCAGTCCTGGTCAAAAGCCCCATTTCACCGTCACAGGAACCCCTGCACCCAGTCGTGACGTGACAGTTAATAACGCGCAGGAGACCACTCAGAAATCCACCCCTGGCGCACCTGAGCGAGTGCCAAATCCACTCCATCGTTGGCGTTGGTGGGTCGTTGCGTCGGTTGTGGTTGGATGTTCATTGGCCGCCTTTATTGGTAGCCGTTCTGCCTAATTATTTTTTTGGAGTCATAAACATGGAATTCAACGTTTTGAAGGGACGTGTGTCGGACATCGACGCCTTTGCCCACATTATTTTTTGTAATAAAGATGGCGTATGCCTTGGTGACCATTCGAACTTGCAGGAGCTCCTTCAACCTTTCGTGGACGGTGGTGAGTTTGGCACTAAGTTTGGTGGAAACCTCTACGCTATCGCTCCTGCATCGTTGTCGGTGAAAAGACTGTTGTTTTTCAATCTCGGTGACAAGCCCACCAACGATAGTTATCGAAAGGCGTCTGCATCGGCTCTGAAACTGCTGCGCGAAAAGAATGTGACGCACGTATCACTGTCACTTTCAGGTCTTGATCCATCCGCTCGCCGGGCAGTCGTTGAAGGCGTCGTCTTAGGGGACTACCAGTTCAATAACTTGCGAAGTGAAACAGATCAGTTACCCAAATCATTGGAACACTTTTCGGTTCATGTTGGACCCGCCTCAGAGCCAGAAGTGGTCCGCTGGTTCAAAATTGCTCAGGGTACCTTGCGTGCCCGAGATCTGTGTCAATACCCGGCTAATATTATGGACCCGACCGCCATGGCCCAGCAGGCGCAGCGTTGGGGCGAACAATTCGGTTTCAAAACAGAGGTGCTCAACAAGCCTCAGCTTGAGGAATTGAACATGGGCGCTCTTCTCAGTGTGGCTCAGGGCAGCCAAAGGCCGCCCCACCTGATCGTCATGGACTACCAGCCAGCGTCACCCTCGGGTAAGACGTTTGTGTTTGTAGGCAAGGCCGTGACGTTTGATTCAGGCGGACTTTCATTGAAACCGGCAAATGCAATGGCCGAAATGAAAGGTGACATGGGCGGCGGCGCTGCTGTGATTGGCTTAATGACCGTGTTACGTGATTCAAGTTGCAATCACCGAGTTGTGGGACTGGTGCCAGCCGTCGAAAACATGCCTTCTGGCTCAGCCACCCGGCCAAGCGATGTGGTTACTTCGATGTCTGGAATCACCGTCGAGATCAATAATACCGACGCCGAAGGCCGATTGATTCTCGCGGATGCACTGACCTATGCAGCCCGTTACCAACCGGATTACGTCGTTGATTTTGCTACTTTGACGGGCGCCTGTTTGGTTGCCTTGGGCCCCAAGGTATTCGGTGTCATGGGCAACGACCAGAAACTGGTCGACGAAATCCTCACGGCCGGTCAGGAAGTGGATGAAATCTTCTGGCAACTGCCACTGGTGGACGACTACAACGAAATGCTCAAAAGCCAAGTGGCCGATATTGCCAACGTGGCGGGTTCACGTTGGGGAGGGACGATCACGGCGGGCCTGTTCCTTCAAAAATTCGCCAAGGATTACAAGTGGGCCCATTGTGATATTGCAGCGACTATTTTCGAAAAACCCGATGCTTATCGCCCTGCTGGGGGCACCGGTACAGGTGTTCGAATGGCCATGGCCATGCTCGATCGAATGACATGAATCATCGGCGTTCTCGTCGGGAACAGCGTTGGTCGGCTCCATCTCAAGTGCCGACCCACGGTTTCTTAATTACCGGTGAAAATGGGGTGCTTCAATGTTTGAGATCTCCCCATGTCAAGGTGGAACGGCTTTGGCTTGACCGCAAAGCCGCAGATTGGTTAAAACGCGAGAACCTTAGGGTTGTGGTTGATGTGGAGCCACTGATTAAGGGTGAAACACCATTCGGACCAGCCACGCAAGGTTGTGCCGCTTGGGTAAAACCACCGGATTGGGGCGACTGGGAAGATGTGCTTGAGCGTCAAGATACCAACTTAATCTTGGTGTTGGACCAGGTTGAAGATCCTATGAATCTGGGGCAGATCATTCGCACCTGCGAAGGTGCCGGTGTGCAGGCCATCTTTCTCCCGGATCGCAGGTCGGTTCATGTCAATCAGATGGCGGCACAGGTTTCGCAAGGTGCGTTTGCATGGTTGCCGGTGTTCGATGTAGGGAACTTGAAACAGGCTTTGGATCGAGCCAAGGAGCGCGGATTTTGGATGATTGGTGCTGAACACTGTCCGGATGCGCAACCTTGGCACGAACCTGACTATAGGGGGCGAATCTGCTTCGTGTTAGGCAGTGAGGGACGTGGTCTCAGGCGGTTGACACGTGAGACGTGCGACCATTTGGTTTATCTGTCGATGTCGGGTCACGTGAACTCCTTGAATGTGGGCGCCGCAACATCGGCACTTATCTACGAGGCACTGCGACAGCGCAGTCGGGAATGAAGCAGGGCTGATGGTTGTTTTGGGTGGTGGAGGTAATTGATGTGGGTTTTGATTGTGGCCTTGGCGGCGCAAAACGTCATCCAACCGCAAGGGCTTCAGGCCGTTTTTGATGCCGCGGTGATGGCGGACGGCACGGTGGACTACGCGAAACTGAAGGCTGACCCGGATCTCCAATCAGCGCTTGATTCTTACGTCTTGTCACTCGACAAAGTGAATCCGCTCGACCTTAATGCACGAAACGAACGGATTGCTTTTTTCGCAAATGCTTATAACGCATGTACGTTGAAGGGCGTGTTAGAGGCCTGGCCAGTGGATTCTGTTCGCGACATCAAAAGGTTCTTCGGCTTCTTTACACAGGAGCGCTGGTCCATCGGCGGGCGCAAATACGCGCTGAACGACATTGAAAAGGAATGGTTGCGACCGGTTGATCCCGGTATCCATTTCATTATCAACTGTGCCTCGCGATCGTGCCCGAAACTAACGCGTATCGTGTTCACCGCAGATAATGTGGAATCGGCCATGGAACAGCTTGCCAAAGAATTCGTCTTGGACGCGACAAAAAACCGCTTTCGCGAGGATGGTGTTTGGGAACTCTCCAAGATCTTTGATTGGTACGAAGGCGATTTTGGTGGGCGGCAAGCTGTGATCGCGACCGTCAATCGATTGCGTGGAACAGACGAGAAGCCGAAGCGTATCCATTACTTGGAATATGATTGGTCACTCAACGGGCCTACTCAATAAGCACGTTTATCCCCATTGACTTTTGCCTGCCGCCCAAACTTGGGCAATCAGTTTGGATCCACTGGTCATAATGGCGGAAAACAGGTTTTGCTCGGGACTTCGATCATCAGGTGGCAATAGCGCATGGCTCGGGTCGATTAAGACAAAATCAGCGACGCCACCTGCCTGAAAGCCTCGTTCACGGTCTGAGAGCCCCATAGCCGAAGCGCCCGCACGAGTGGCTAGGTCCAGAAGATGGGCAAGCGTCAACGTATCACCTCTTAGTTTTTGCAGCAGATAGGCGCTCTTCAATTCGTCCAACAGTGAAAAATACAACCCCGCACCCACATCCGTACCCAGACATACGCGCACCCCGGCTTCCCGGTGTTGGCGCAAGGGATGGATGCCGCTACCCAAGTAGGCGTTGCTGGTGGGACAGTGCACCACGTTTACGCAGCAACGGGACATCGCTTCCAATTCCTGTTCGGATGTATGAATGGAATGGGCCAACAACATGCGATCACTGACCAAACCCTGCTGTATATAGACATCAAAGTAGCTTCTGGCGCTGGGGAACATGGCAGAAACCGCATCGATTTCGGCGGGACTTTCATTGATGTGAGTCTGAACCAGTAAATGTGGGTCTGCTTGGACTAAGGACCGACACACTTCAACCAGTTCGTCACTACAAGAAAGGGCAAATCGAGGCGTTAATGCAAAATGCTGACGTGGATTTTTCGCCATTGCGTTCTTTAAGGTTTGTGCATCATCCCATACCGTTTGGGCGGGTGTGATCAATCCGTCCGGTGCGTTCTGGTCCATGAGACTTGGGCCGAGAAAGACCTCAATTGGCGTGGCTTCCAATTGCTGCAGCAAACTGAGATTGGCCTGAAGGAATTGAGACCCAAAAACAGCAGCTGCGGTCGTACCTGAACGTATCAAAGCCCGCGTAAAGAGTTCTGCCACGTGATGGGCATGTTCAGGATCAACAAGAGCCAATTCGGCCGGAAATATGGAACCGCTCAGCCACTCCAATAGCTGGTGTCCCGGTTGCGCCCTGGACAGGGTCTGAGGAAAGTGCAGATGAGCATCGACGAGCCCCGGGATGAGCCAGCAGCCTTTGTGATCGTGCACGAGTGCGTCTGGATAGTGGGCACAGATTCCGTGGAATGGACCCACCGACACAATTTGGGCACCCTCAAACACCACGGCACCATCTTCAATCACTCGTAAGCTATGATTGTCCAGGAATGGATCGGCCTGACTCCAGGCCAGGTGTGCTCGAATGATCTCTTGGGTGTGTGTCGCTACTGCCATAACAATCGCCTATGATAAATCAAATGTTTGAACTGTACTTCGCGCCGACGCCAAATGGGCAAAAGATCACCATTTTACTTGAAGAGTTAGAATTGCCCTATCAATTGATCGCGGTTGACCTGCTCAATGGGGAACAACACACCACCAAATTTCGCACATTGAACCCCTACGGCAAGATTCCCGTGCTAGTTGACCATCATGGACCAGGCGGAGCACCCATGACGTTGTATGAGTCGGGTGCCATACTCTGGTATTTGGCGAACAAATACCAACGTTTCAAAGGAGAGACACCCAGGCAGGAAGCGCTTGTCATGCAGTGGTTGATGTTCCAAATGGGTAATTTGGGCCCCTTTTTGGGTCAAGCACACCATTTTTTTAACTATGCGCCTGAGATGATTGACTATGCTCAGAAACGCTATTATCGAGAAGCGACCCTGATGTATGAAGTACTCAACGCCCGTTTGGGTGAGCATCCGTTTCTCGCTGAAACCTATTCAATTGCAGACATGGCGGTCTATCCATGGGTATCCGCGCGCCGCGCCCACAGAATAGACCTCAATGACTACCCTGCAGTGGCAAGTTGGCATCAAACGATCAAGCAAAGACCTGCTGTGAGGCGAGGATTTGCCCCACTGCGGGATCGATTGCCTTCCAAACTGGAACCAGAACATCGCAAACATCTGTTTGGACAGCAACAAAACCCTTGATGTTGACAGGCGCTCCGGTATCATGTTGCGTTTGGCCAAAGAGGTAAAGGGTGTCGGGCAAGAAGGACTTTGTACTTACGGTGGACTGGGAAGACTGGTACCACATTTGTGATTTGATGCCATATGCCGATCCCGAGAATTGGTCACAATTCGAGTCACGCATTGAAAATAACACCCATCGATTGTTGCGGCTGTTCCATGAATACGACGCGAAGGCGACCTTTTTTGTGATCGGTGAATTGGCCCGGCGTTACCCGGCACTCATCCATGAGATTCAAGATCAGGGTCACGAAATAGCCTGGCATGGGTCCTCCCATCACACATGGAAGACGCTCGCTGAGGAGCAGCTGAGATTGGAATGGTTAGATGGGTTGGTGGCTTTTACCGAGAAGACGGGCATTCGAGTCTCTGGATTTCGTGCGCCTATGTGGAGTCTGACCCCTGACCTGCTCTTAAGCTACAATCATGAATTGGCGGCGTTGGGTATTCAGTATGACGCCTCTTTGGTTCCGCTCAAGATCGTGGGTAATGAGCGATATCCCCAAACACCTTCACGCCTTGGAGAGATTGTCGAGATGCCGCCTTCCATGGGCCGATTTTTTGGAATCGCCGCACCGGTATCCATGAGTTGGGGGTTTCGTTGGTTGCCATGGTGGTACGTTCGCCATCAACTGAAACGGATTAGATCTCAAAAGGACTATCTGATGTTGGCGATTCATCCGTGGGAGTTGGATCCTGATCACGCAGTGGTTGACCTACCTCGTGGCATCAAGTTCAGCCACTACGCTGGATTGCGAAATACGGAAAAGCGACTTCGCTGGGTTTTGAGCCAATTCAAGGCTGTGTCGTGTATTGATTACGTACAGAACATGCAAAATCCAAAAGACCTACCCAAATTTGAGCTATGATGACGGTCGTTGTGGGAGGCTGAGTCTTGCTGATTGCTGTGATTTGTACGCTGTTAACCTTGGTGGAATCTGACAATGATGTGGTTCTTTACCGCGGAACAACAGCGTATCCATTGACTACTCTGGATCATCCGGGCCTTCCGTTTGTGAGTGTCTCGGATTTTTGCCGGGCACTTGGATATGCCCAGGAACGAACGGATCAGGGCCTGCGCGTCACAGTATTCAATCGGCTCATCATTTTTGAAACGGAATCTCAGCGCGTCGACCTCGGTTGGAAGAAGCTCACGGTTCAGATGCGCTCTGTAGACTCGGTTCTATTTGTACGAGTGGATCATTTGATTCAGACCTTCTCGGAAGTGATCGGCAAGGATCTGATTTATGAACCTACGTCCAAATCCGTGCATTTGCCCGATGATAAGCGTCTGAATATCGCCTTGCGTACCAGGTGGACCGAAGGGTTCATGCGCGTTTCGTTTTTGTTTTCCAAACGCATTGAAGCTCCGAACTTGTATCGGTCTGGTCAGTTTCTAATTCTATCTGTGAAGGCGCCCACCATCACCGTCGACAAGACCTACTTTGAACTTAACGAAGCCATTGAGGACATTTCTGTATTCACCAATTTGCCCGACAGCACCAGCGAAATTCACTTGAAATTGGGGCCCACTGTTCGCAATACCCAAGCAGAACCATTTGCTTCTACCCAGTCGGAGCTTGTGGTGAAGATATCTGGAACATTTACCGCTGCTGTTGACCCGGTCGCTGCCTTCCACGATGCTTCCGCGCAAGAATCGCCGGGTATTCATCGAATTGTGATCGATCCCGGTCACGGTGGTAAGGACCTCGGCGCACGCGGCCCCAGCGGCCTCGAAGAAAAAATGGTCACATTAGATTTGGCGCGCAAGTTGAAACGGCATCTTGAAGCGACAGGCAAGTACGAGGTCATGTTGACCCGCAACGAAGACTTCGCCCTGCCACTAAAGGTGCGCACGGGTGTGGCCAACAATTTCAATGCAGACCTGTTTCTCAGCGTCCATATGAATGCCATTGTTCGTCCCGACGCCTGGGGCAGCGAGACCTATTACTTAAGTCTCGACGAACAGGATGATTTTGCAGAAAACTATACGGTGACGTTCGAGAATCAGGAAGACGAGGACACCGCAGGGGAGGACTCCGAGTTCGGGAGCGAATTGGATCTATTGCTGTGGGATTTGGCCCAGAGTGAACATGTCGATGACAGTTTTCGTGTGGCACGTTACATCCAGGAAGAGCTGAACATTTTGGCAGGTGTTCGAAGTCGCGGAGTCAAACAGGCACCCCTGAAAGTACTGAAAGGGGCGGTCATGCCCGCAGTCTTAATCGAAGTGGCTTTCATATCCAATCCCAGTGAAGAGAAAAAGCTACGTGATTACGAGTTCAAGGCCAAAGTGGTACGTGCAATCTCACGGGCCATTGACCGTTATGATCGTGATGTGCAACGTCGTTCTGCATCGCAGACTGCCGAAATGCAGGAGGAAACTCCTTGAGATGGGTCGTGATTCTGGCCCTTTTGATTGCGAGTTGTTCCAAATCAAACGATCCAGAAGTTATTCAAAATGCACCGCCGCCCATCGTGCAGGCTGACAGTCCTGATGTGGACGTGTTGCGTCCTCAAACTGAAGTGATTACCTACTACCTTCATCCTGAGTTGGATTATCTCGTACCAGTAAAACGCACAATCTTCACCACGGATGACCCCATTACGCGCATCAAACAAATTGTGGAGACTTTGTCCATACCTCCGGACCCTGAACAAGGTCTGGCCCTATGGCCAAACCTAACGGTGGTTCGTGAGGTTTTTATGGTTGATGGGGAAATTGTGATTGATTTTGATTCGTCCACTTTCACGCGGATCAGTGCTGGCACAACACGTGAGTTATTCATGGTGTACAGCTTGGTGAACGCGCTCTACCGCAATGTGGACAACTGCACCGGAGTCCGACTCCTGATTGAAGGCCAGGTTCAAGAGACTTTGTTAGGCCAAGTGGATATTGAGGGCGTTTTGCACGAACGCCCGAAGATTGTATTGAATCCCATCGAGGAAGGCGTAGTCGTCCAGGAAATCCAGTGACACCGCCCCGTAAGAAAAGAGAGGTATGAATTGAGCGGTAAATCCGTGAATGCCAATATTCGCAATATTGCGATCATCGCCCATGTGGACCATGGCAAAACAACGTTAGTCGACCAAATGTTTCGCCAGTGCGGCATGTTCCGACCTGGCCAGGAGATGGATGACCGATTAATGGACCGTATGGATCTCGAAAAAGAACGCGGGATCACGATCGCCGCCAAAAACTGCTCTGTGACCTTTGAAGAGACACGCATCAATATTTTGGATACACCAGGGCACGCGGACTTCGGCGGCGAAGTGGAACGAGCCTTGAGCATGGTTGAGGGGGCCATCCTACTAGTGGACGCTTCTGAAGGACCGCTCCCACAAACTCGGTTTGTGTTGAGTAAAGCCATGGCCAGTGGACTGGCCATCATGGTGGTTGTCAACAAAGTCGATCGGGCGGATGCGCGGGTTCAAGATGTCTTGAACGAGGTTTACGACCTGTTCATCGATCTGGACGCCACCGAAGAACAACTGGAGTTTCCCGTCTACTATGCCATTGGACGTGAAGGCGTCGTTTTCGAACAGTTAGGTGCCGAACCGCAGCAGCTTGATGTTCTATTCAGGGCCATTCTTGAACATGTCCCGCCGCCTAACTACGACCCGGGCGAACCTTTCCAGATGTTGGTGTCTGATATTGACTATTCCGATTATTTGGGTCGGCTGGCTGTGGGCAAAGTGCGAAATGGTGTGGTCCGCCGCAACGAGTCTCTTTCGTGTTTGGGCGTAGACGGTGCCGTGAACCTGAGGGTCAGTAAAGTACAGGTGTACGACGGACCGGTGTTGCGTGAAGTGGAACAGGCTTCTGCTGGCGATATCGTAATCCTTTCGGGAGCAGAGCAGTTTCGCATTGGTGACACGATTTGCTCGGCGGACAGACCCAAGCCGTTGCCTCGCATTACTGTGGATGAACCGACGGTTTCCATCGCGTTTAGCGTGAATACTTCTCCGCTGGTGGGACGAGAAGGAAAATACGTCCAATCGGCCAGACTGCGTGAACGTTTGCTTAAAGAAGCCATGAAGAATGTGGCCATTCAAGTCGATGAAACCGACGAAAAGGACATTATGTTGGTGAAGGGTCGTGGCGAACTGCAGATGGCCATTCTCATAGAAACGCTACGACGTGAAGGGTTTGAATTCTCGGTAGGACGGCCCAGAGTCATTGAAAAGGACGTGAACGGTGCGCGGCACGAACCCATCGAGCATGTGTTTATCGATGTGGACGAGCCGTTTGTGGGCGTGATCACCGAAAAGCTTTCTCAGCGGAAGGGTCGTATGGTCAACCTCATTAACCATGGTTCAGGTCGGGTACGCATGGAGTTTTCCATTCCTTCCAGAGGCTTGATTGGGTTTCGCGGCGAGTTCTTGACCGATACGAAGGGAACGGGCATTTTGAATGCTTATCTGGAAGGCTTTGAGCCTTACCGTGGCGACATTCCCGCCAGGCATACCGGCTCGTTGGTCGCCGATCGAACGGGTCAGGCTGTGGCTTATGCCTTGTTTAACTTGGAACCGAGGGGCGTCATGTTTGTACGGCCCGGAGAAGATGTGTATGAGGGCATGATCGTTGGCGAGCACAATCGCGACAACGATTTGGATGTCAATGCGTGTAAGGAAAAGAAATTGACCAACATGCGAGCATCAGGTCGCGATGAGGGCATCGTACTCACGCCCGTACTGCCCATGACCTTGGAACGGGCGTTGGAATTTATTCGTGAAGACGAGTTGGTAGAAGTGACACCCAAGTCCCTTCGACTGCGTAAGTCCATCCTTTCAGCAGGAGAACGACAACAAGCTCGCTCCAAACAAAAATCGATGAACTAGCCACTGCCATTTGGGGAAAAGCCTGATTTTGTGATTTACTTGCGGGTATTCAATAATCGATGTCCGCCAGAGGTTTCATATCAAACGGTGCATCATGAATAGGGCTTTCTTGTTTTCCGCAGTGATTTTTCCTCATTGGTCACTGGCGCAATCTTCTGATCTCGCCAGTGAGCATGTTCTGCGCATGCCTGATGGGCCCGTGGTGGAGATCGCCCAATTTACAGTTCCTGAAGTGACGGTTGACTTTGATTCGTTTCCGCTTGGACCTGTGTCGGGAAGTTCGATACAGTCGCTTTTCCCTGATTCATCGGTGACGAATATTACTGCTGTTACGCGGTCTGGAACGGGTATCTATGATACCCAAACGGGCGATGGTTTCGGATTGGCAGCCATCGACATGTTCGGGAATCTGGCCATTCTTGCGCCTGGAGATCCATTCAATGATTCCGATCGCATATGGATTGATTTAGATACCCATGGAACCCAGTTTGGTGTGGGCGTGGGTGATTGGGCTGGTCCGTTCAACCTATTCGTGTATGACAACGGAAATCTCATCGGCTCAGTTCAAGTGAGTACGACAGCAGGGAACACCGTTCATTACATCCGAAGTTCAGTCCCCTTCAATCGAATCGAACTCACGGTCTTACCTGATTTCCCCATTGCAGACTGGGTCCTCACCCAAATATCTACGGAGCGACGTCTGGTGGTTCCGGTTCTATCACCTGGTCGGGTTTTGCTCTTTATCGCAATGCTGGGACTGGTCGCCATGCTTTGGACCCGTCACAAAAGGCACGTGTAGCTAACGTAAATCTAACTCGCTGATGCACAAAAAGTATTGATTCGACCCGTCACGTTGCGGCAAACTAGGGACAATTCCAAAATAACAATTGATTGCCCGTAATCGTGAGGTCTATCTATGTACGGATTGTTCTGCGCACTGATCTTTTTCCATGAACACCATTGCGAATGCGCCACTGATTTGCGTGTGTTAACCAAAGGCGCTGAAGTCGTAGTGATCACCGAGATTATGCAAAACCCAAGTGCCGTTGCCGATACCGAAGGCGAATGGTTTGAGTTGTACAATCCGGGACCGGGTCCCGTGAACCTGAATGGATGGCGGATTCGCGATGATGGCAGCGATTTGCATATCGTCAACACAGATGTGGTGATCCAGGCGGGTCAATATGCCGTGTTGGGACGAAACGCCAATGCCACGACTAATGGCGGTATTTTTGTTCACTATCAGTATGCAGGAATTACGTTGAGTAATGGGGCTGATGAGCTCGTGATCGAGCGACCGGACCAAAGCCTTGTTGATCGGGTTGCCTATGATGGAGGCCCGACTTGGCCTGATCCTGCTGGCGCATCGATGGAGCTGAATTCGGCATTTCAAGACAACAATCAAGCTGTTAATTGGGCAGAGGCCACCAACGTCTTGGCAAGTGGAGATCGAGGTACCCCAGGAGAAGGTCCCGATGGTCTGGTTGCTGCCGGCTTGATCATCACAGAGGTGATGCAGAATCCCAGCGCCGTGGCCGACAGTGCGGGCGAATGGTTTGAAGTCTACAATCCCGGCACACAATCTGTGAATATGAATGGTTGGACCATCAGCGACCAAGGCACAGACAGCCACCTCATTCAGACGGACGTGGTGATCAACGGCGGGTCCTTTGCGGTTTTGGGTCGCAATGCCAATCAGACGACCAACGGCGGGGTTGTCGTGAATTACCAATACGCCAGCTTTAACTTGACCAATGGCGCCGACGAAATAATTCTGACGGATGACCAAGGTCAGTTGGTGGACGAGATTATCTTTGACGGGGGACCGGCATGGCCGAATCCCACGGGTGCGTCCATGGCTTTGATGGATTTGAATGTGGACAATAGCCTTGGTTCGAACTGGATTGTTTCAACGGAAGCTATGCCCAATGGCGATTTTGGAACGCCTGGCACAGGGCCAGGTGGTGGAGGTGGCGGCAGCAACCAATCTCCATCCGTTTGGGCGGGCCCCGATGAAACAGTCTATCTGGACGCACTGACGGCAAACACGTCGCTCTTCGGGATGGCATCGGATCCCAATGGTGATCCACTCACGTATCAATGGACCTTAGTTTCGGGAAACGGCAGCGCCGCGACACTGTCCAATGGTTCGGTCTTGAAACCCGTAGCCAGCTTTACAGCCCAAGGCCTGTTCACATTTCAACTGATGGCATCAGATGGTCAAACACAATCCATTGATACCGTATCCATTCGCGTGACCAGCAGACCCCTAAGCACGGGTCAATACGGTATCTATTTCGGTAATGTGCATGCGCATTCATCCTATTCAGACGGGAATAAGGGGCTGGATCCTCTCTCAGATGGGGCTGCTGCGGGGTTTCGCTATGCTCGAGATTTGGGCGGTCTGGATTGGCTGGTGATGTCAGATCATAACCACCAAGCTGCCGGAATGGATTATGCCGATTATGCAGCAGGTGTCAGCGAGGCAAACACCGTCAACGGTGAGAGCAATGATTTTGTGGCGATTTTTGGGACGGAATGGGGCACCATTTCTTCCGGGGGTCATGTCATCTATTCTCACGACCAGCTTTGGGGTTGGGAGCCCGGTAATTACGATGTGTTTGTGGATAAAGGAGACTACAACGCATTGTTCCAACAAATCGGGTCAGTTGCTTCGTTCGGCCAGCTTTGCCATCCGGGATCAGATCATTTCAATAATATCTTCAACCAACCTTACAATGCCGCTTGGGATGATGCGGTTTCAGCTGTTTCAGTCAAGTCAGGACCCGCTTTTGCCACCGCATTAGATTACAGCGAATCCAGTGCATCCAATTACGAAAGCTACTATCTGAATCTGCTCCAAAAAGGATATCGGGTAGGTCCTGCAGGGGACCAGGATACCCACTACGACAACTGGGGCCTGGCCAATGAGCAGCGAACCGCCGTTTTGGCCAACTCATTGTCTCAAGCAGACATTTTGGAAGCACTACGTGCGGGTAGAGTCTATGCGACCGAAGACTACAATTTGGCGATTGACCTGTGGGTGCAAGTGGGCGGTAACGATTTTGGTATGGCCAGCACGGTCGATGTAGCGGTGGGTGGCAACTCAGTGATTCAAGTTGCAACCAACGATCCAGATGGTGAATCGACATCTTTGATTGAGCTCTTTGCAGGTGATGTCGGTGGGGGAACCGCAACGGTGGTTCAAAGCTCGATGACATCATCCTTGACTCATAATTTTTCGCCTCAATCAAACGGGCAGGAACGCTACTTCTTTGCACGCATTACCCAGGCTGACGGGCAAAGGGCATGGTCTGCCCCCATTTGGATCCGTGGTTCTTCCAATGTGGCGCCAGTCGCGTCGTTCAACTATTCCGTCAGTGGACTGAACGTAAGTTTCACCGATGAAAGTGTTGATACAGATGGATCCATCGTTTCGCGAAGCTGGTCCTTCGGTGACGGAGCTACGAGTACCTCTGTCAATCCCCAACATGGATACGCCGCAGGCGGCAACTATCAAGTCACCTTAACCGTAACCGACAATGATGGGGCATCTGCGGTGGTCTCCCAGCAGATCTCTTTAAGTACTGGCCCCATCACGGAGCAGTTATCGGCATCGATTGGTGGTCGCGCCACGCACACCTATACGCGCTCGGTCAGCGGCGGTGTGATCGACATTTCAGTGAGTTGGACTCAATCCAGGCGAGACCTGGACATTTATGTGTATGGGCCCAGTGGTAGTCTGGTAGCAATGTCTGAGTCTGTAGCGAACCCGGAGACACTCCAAGGTTTCGCAAGTAGCCCAGGCATCTACACCATCCAGATCTATAACTACACGTCCCGCAACACGAACTATGTGATGAATCTTTCTTATGAACCTTGACCGCGACGGAGTTGATGTAAACCCACAACCAGCGCCAACAGAGCCAAGAAGAGCGGTCCGTACCCACTCAAGGTGGGTACGGGTAGTGCTGGCTGATCTCGACGAATCACGACCACCTGGTTGGCGGGGTAAAAAGGTAGATGCCAGATAGCGCCATCGGGCCAAATGACGTCCAGTTGTACACGCTGATTGGGCCCCAAACCGAAGAAGGCTTCGTCGGGGTCTTGTGACACGAAATGACTGCCCACCCGAATCTCGCGCGTCTGTTGCATGCCGTCTGGAGTGGAAGCAACTATTCTTGCGCCTGCTGCTCTTTTACCTTGAGTGTCTTGCAACTGTATCGTCAGGTAGTTGCCAGTATTTGTGTCGTTGCGATAGAGGCGGACAGGCGTACTGTTTTGTTGAATGAGAATGTCGATATCGCCGTCGCGATCATAGTCGAAACAGGCTACGCCGCGACCTTGTCCCGTGTCCGCGATACCTGAGATCTCAGATGTTTCCAAAAATGTGAAACCGGATTGATTGACAAAGAGTCGTGATGGATCATGATGGAATTCACCTGCCAATTCGCCAAAAAAGCCGTTGACGTGGAATAGGTCGATCCAACCATCGTTGTTGTAGTCCTGGGCGGCCGAGCCCCAACCCCAATATCCTTGTCTGGTCCCCGCGTGGTCAGTGATATCGGCAAAAGCGCCGTTGCCGGAATTCTCGTACATTCGGTTGCCTGTGATGCCCCAATTACCGTTGGGCAACCCATCGGGATCCCAAATAGAGGAGACGAACCAGTCCATATCCCCGTCATTGTCAAAATCTGCAACGGCTGAGCCCATCCCGTTTTCGTCGGTAATCACGGCGCTGGTAATATCGAGAAACGTCCCGTCGCCGCGGTTCATGAAGACCTGGGAGTGACCGAAATCCGAAGCCAATAAGATATCTGGCCAACCGTCACCATTGAAGTCGGTGAAAGTGGGACTGAATGAATAGTCAACCGGACCAGGTGCTGCTGTGCCTGCGAGATCATCGACATCCGTAAAAACAGCTTGGCCGTTATTGCGCCAAAGACGGCCATCGCCAAAGGGACTGCCCCAGTGGGAAAGAAACACATCAAGGTGCCCGTCCCTGTTGAAGTCGCCCATGGCACAACTAAACGTATCACCGATTGCCTGGATCTGCGATGAGATCGTCACCTCTAGGAATTGTAGGTTACCTGTGTTCAGAAAGACTCTGGGATGTTGGCCCTGAATGCCGCCACATAGGAAATCCAGTAAACCGTCACCGTTCAAATCTCCAAAGGCGGGACCCGCAACGGCCAAGCCGTCCATTTCCAGTCCCGAACCTGAAGTTACGTCCACAAAAAGACCCTGAACATTTCGATAGAGATGATGAGGAAAAGCATCGCCTCCAACTACAAACACATCCACCCAACCGTCATTATCCACATCTCCAGTAGCCAGTCCTCCAGAGATAGCTTGTTGTTCCGTCACAATGCCACCCACGAAGCCGTGAGGGGCAATAAGGCCCACCTGGTCAGCGACCTCGGTGAATACGGGCGGACTGAACTGAAAAAGCAAGATGCAGGTGATCTGAAGGCACATCTGTGCAACTTAGCACAGTCGGGTTCATCGGTGTGTTATGCTGGCGCCGATTGCAATGAGGGAGGGATCGATTGTCTGAAGGAAGCATCGTTTTGGGGGCACTGGCACCCCATCCACCTCACCTGATCTACGCCGAGAATCCCCCTCAGAATGAGCCACGGGCTGAATGTGGTTGGGAGGTTTTACGTTGGGGTTACGAACGGCTCCGCCGCTCGCTTGCCGATAAATCCTTTGATGTTCTGGTTGTTTTTTCACCCCATTGGCAGACCATGGTAGGGACCCATTTTCTAGGTGTCCCTCATTTCAAGTCCATATCGGTGGATCCTATTTTTCCAAACCTGTTTCGCTTTCATTATGAGTTGGATGTGGACGTGACGTTGTCTGAAGCCATCTGTGAGCAAGCAGCCCAGATGGGTATGGTGACTAAAATGATGCGCAACCCTGATTTCAGGGTGGATTATGGAACCATCATTTCGTGTCATTTGACGCATCCCGCTTGGGATAAGCCGATCGTCGCCATCTCCTCGCACAGATCCGCCAAGCTGTTCAACACGGAGTATATGCAAGCGAACGCCTTGAAGTTGGGTGAAGCCACGAGAAAAGCGGTGTTGGCAAGTGGCAAACGCGCAGTGCTTCTAGCCAGCAACTCCCTGTCGCACAGGCATTTCGTTACCGAACCACCCTTACCTGAAGACATGAGCAAGGAACACATCACACATCACGGCCAGTACCTCTGGGATATGCGCATGCTGGACCTTATGCGTAAAGGCAAAACACGGGAATTGATTGATCTGATGCCCGATTTCACCGATCAAACCATCGCAGAAACTGATTCAGGCGCACTGAGTTGGCTCATTGCAGCGCTCGATTATCCGGAATACGGTGCAGACGTCCACGCCTACGGAAGCGTAATTGGTACCGGAAATGCCGTGGTGGGCTGGGATCACGAATCCTATGGAGGACGATCATGAGCGTGCTAAGTGGATGGTTGGTTCCCGGCATGCCGCATCCTTATTTGTGTCCGGAGAAAAACCGAGGATGGCAAAAGCTCAGGACAGCCTACGAGACGGCTCGTCAATCAATCGAAGCACTTGATGCCGATTTACTGGTAATTTATTCGACCTATTGGCCAAGCATTATCGGCCATCAAATCCAAGCTCTACCTAATCCTGTCTGGACGCATGTGGATGAAGAATGGCATGAGCTGGGGTCCATTCACTACAACTTGCGCATGGACCCGGAATTTGCCGAGTCGTGTCGCGAAGCCTGTGTCGCGCGCGGGCTACATGCCCGGACAGTGGCCTATCATGGTTTTCCGATCGATACGGGCAGCGTGGTCGCACTTAAGTTGCTGAATCCCGATAACCGCCTGCCCGCCGTGATCCTCTCGAGCAATGTCTACTCTGATCGGGCTGAAACCATCGTCCTAGGCAAGGCGTGTCGCGACGCATTGGCTCAGTCCAATCGACGAGCAGTGGCTATTTCTGTTTCCGCACTGTCCAATCGGTTGTTTATTGAGCCTATAGATCCGGCTGAAGATCGGATTCATTCTTTGAAAGACGATGAATGGAACCGCAAGTATCTGGAATTTCTCCAACTAGGTAGATTAGAAGACGTAAGTCAGCTTTCGCGCCAGTTCCACCGAGAAGCCCGGGTCCACAAGGTCACCAACTTTAAGCCGTTCTGGTGGCTTGCAGCTTTTATGGGGCAGAACAACTGCTACCGTGGAGAAGTGCACGCCTATGAGCCGGTGCATGGAACGGGTGCCGCGATCGTTGAGTTGACACCTACCAGCATGGCTGCTCGGGATCTGGAGTACGACGAAGATGATCCTGATGCTTATGCTGGTGATCGCAATGTTTTGGGTTCGCTGAATGATGCGCCCGGCATGGACGGAGATGACGAATCATGACCGTATTGGATCCTTCAGATCTCTACCCCAAATCGTCGTTGGGCGATCAAATGGAAGGAATTCCCTCCGGCCGTGAGGTGGAATGGGAACCGTTGGTGGACTACCGACGTAACGGCGTGAGTGAAAACACGATTCACGGAGCCGTGTCCTGGTATAGTGGTGAACAATGTATTCACTCCTTCGGCGGTAACGTGTTGTGCTATGGGCGCAGCATGATGAAGCTCTTTTATATCAAAGTATTTAGAGAAGAACTGGCAAGCTGCAACTGGAAGCAGAAGGCCATCAGCGTCGCCAGTCACAACGGAACCGCTCAGCATGTGGAAGCGGCCCAGTCGCTATTGAGCGAGGGTGAATGGGGCTTGATGCAAACACCCTTGGATCTGCCCTTGGTGCAGTTCGGTCGCCAAGTTCGCAGACCCAGGCGCTGGTACAACAATTCTTCGGGCCACCATGCGGCTATTTTGAACGGGTGCCGGCAGAAAGGCTGGAATCGATCGGGGTACACCTTACCTTCTCATCCGGTTTTTGCCGCTTATCTCCACGAGGTTCGAGGTTATCTGGGAACCGATTGGAAGCCACTTCGAGTTGCTCGAGATGGTGACGGATTACCCACGGTGTCGATGACGGTGAATGAACTGGCCCAATGCTATGCGGGGCTGGCCCGTAACCGGGATGAAGACTGGATATGGGAGTCTATGGTTCGCGAACCTGATCTGGTAGGTGGGTATAACCGCCTAGACACGACGATTATCAAATCTTGTCAAGGCAAGGTAATCGCCAAAGAAGGTGCTGACGGGTTACTTGGGTTAGCGATTGATCATCCTGATTACAGCCAGGGTTTGGGGATTGTGATAAAGATCGCCCATGGCTGGAATCCCCAAGCCACGTGGTATGTGGCGCGCGGGATCCTTGGCGTATTGGGTTTTGATTTGCGGAACCCTTATCCATTGCAACGCCAAAAGGCCTTCCTTGTTGGCGGGATCGTGCCGCCTGACCGGCTGGATGCATTAACCAAAATACCCACCTGGGATGAATGGGATCCGGACCGCGACCGTTGGTATTTTGAACCTAAGCTATAGAGCCAGAGGTGCTCGAATGGATAACCCTGCGATCACAAAAACAATGGACAGCAGCGTGACCATCCAGATATGTAGGGCCAGAAAACGCAGATTTGTTTGATTCAGGTTGGGGATCAAACGTAACCGGGCGTGAAGAGCAAGCGCCACCGTAAAGCCCAAGCACAAGAGTTTGAGGCTGATTTGCGCGTGGACGGGTTGGTCGAAGTTCCACCAGCTTAAAGGGTTAGGCAGGTAGTGGTGTGCCAACCAGATTCCTGTCACGACCTGCGCAATAAGTGAGGGTATGCCAATCCGCTCAAAACGCGCTTCGAAAGCCGAAAGTGCCTCTATGTCACTTGTTTTCAGCGCATTCGGAAGCACACTGGTGGCCAATACCAGGTGGCCACCGGTCCACACGCAAGCCCCCAACACATGAATGATCAACATCCATGAATACAATTAAAGGTCCCATCCCAACTTAACGATGCTTCCATTCAAGAGACAGGCGAGGAGTTCGCCGTCCGGTGTCTCGGCAAACGAAGCAAGGGTGAAGGGTGGCAACTGCGTGAGGAGCGTGCGTTGTGTCGTTCCGTGGGTGTAAAGCAGCGCCCAGACCCGTCCACTGACAAAATCACCAAAGATGTATCGGCCTCTCAGTGAGGGTATATCGTGACCGCGATACACATAGCCGCCGGTTATGGAACGATCACCGTCATTATGATCATAGACGTAAATGGGCTGGGCCAGGCCGTCCTGCAAGCATCCCGTGGATGGATTGAAACAAGCAGTGCCTTCGGCAATGCTCCAGCCACAATTGTCGCCAATGTTCACAAGATGAATCTCTTCATATCGGTCTTGGCCCACATCGGCCACCCAGAACCGACCCTGCTCATCAAAGCTGGCTCTCCATGGGTTACGCATGCCGTAGGCATAAATTTCGAAGCGGCTGCCATCATCCAGAGGTAGGAATGGATTGTCTTTGGGAATGCCGTAGTTCAAACCGAAATCCTTGCGGTTCACATCAATTCTCAAAATGGATCCCAGTAATGTTTTTCGGTCTTGTCCGTTATGATCCGGATCGCCAGCGCCTCCGCCATCTCCCAGTGGAATGTACAAATAATGATCAGGTCCAAACAGCAACTGACCACCGTTGTGGTTGGTTCGGGGTTGTTCAATTTCCAGTATGATTTCTTCAGACAAACTGTCAGCTACGCCGGAAGTCACTTGAAAGCGACTGATTACGGTTCTTCGGGGTCCACCTTTTTCGGTGACGTAGTTGATGAACAGCTCGCCATTGCTTGCGTAATTGGGATGGAAGGCAAAACCAAGTAGTCCCATTTCTCCTTGGTGCGTCACAATGTTTTGGACATCCAGAAAAACTGTGGGTTGGCCCGATTCGACAAATGGTACCTTTTGTACCAATCCTGATTGCTGCACGACGTAGGCTGTATCCGGGTCTCCAGGGGGAAACAGAAGATCAACAGGCGCGTCGAATGAATGGGTAAAGAACGGTGTGAACGCGTAGGTCATGCTGGTGATAGGTGGTTCGTAGGGTGTGGCCACATTCGTCCACAGTAAGCGGTTGTCTTGATCGCCGCTCAACCCAATCAGAGCAAGGGGTTGATCGGCCACAATATCTATGGTTGCACCAGTTGCCTCCACCACATGGAGTAGTTTGGCCTGGGGTGCCAAACCGGATGACAACAAGAGGCTGCTCGTCTGCTGGCCATCCGCATCAAATGCCCGTAGCCACACGGTGGCAGGACCATTGCCCAAATTTACCATGGCCAGGCCGTCCCAGCTTGTATTTGAATCGCCAGGTCTCAATCGCCAGGCACGGCTGGAATTTGAAACAAGTGGTATAGAGGCGAGAGGACCAGAAACCAGCTTGGCCCGGTAGACCATGTCAGCAATTGTCGTTCCCTCAATGAGGAAATGCGATGACTGCGGGTGAATGGTGCTTGGTGTCATCTCTGCCGAGGCTTGTGCGTTCACTTTGACCGTGATGTTGTTGAGGATAGACCCGTTCGCATCGTAAGCAGTGATGGAGATATCTTGAGGGATTTCAGTGGGATTGGTCACAATCAGGCGTGCTTCGAACAGACCGCTCGGATCGGGAACGTGCGGCAGCCAGCCCGAAGAAATGAACCAAACAAAGGCAATGATCATCGTGATTCGTCCAGAGGGAAGACGCTGGATTTGACACCGGTGAGCCGTTGCGCCTCGAGAAACAACAGCCGCATTAATTCATCGGACTGTTGGGCTTCAGGCGCGTCTAACTGCAAATCCACATCGCTGTAGGAGAGCGCATTCGCTGTTTTGCCCGTACTCAACTCAAGGCTATAGAAACGCATGTCACAACACGGGTTTTCACTTGGATTCAGGGATAGCTCCATGAATCCCGATTGCAACCAAAGGTCAAAAATCGAACTCGAGTCGTAGGGTACAGAGACACCCTGAAAAGTCAACCGATCGGCTGTCAGAGTCACTCGTTCATCGTCGGATGCGAATCCGCCCCATACGGCTGCAACTAACTGTCGGGACCGTTGAACAGACGGTTGCAAATTCATCAATTGGCCATTGGCCTCGCGAGTGGTACCCAAAAGAGGCAACACCACAAAATCACCATCGCTGACCAATTCCAACCCGTGGGCATCTTGCAAGAATCTGCCCTCCAATGTGGTTAGGGCCTTGTCTTTGGGTGCCAACTGGGACGCAATCATTTGACGGGCGATGGGCATTGCTGCCGTGTCTATGCTGACGGCTGTGATCTGAATGGGCACGTTGGAAACGTTGACAATGGCTAATCCGAGCCAATTCTGATTGGAGAATGAGTAATCAAAACGAAAGTACTGCGCGCGGGGTGCCGGTTGGGGGACCACCAAGGATTGACGATAAACCTGACTCGTGTATTGAACGGCCACTTGCGTCAAACTACTGGATGTTTGAAATGAAACGTGGGTTTGCTCAAGTTCGTAGCCCGGAACGATGATGCGTGCATTGGGACGAACAGCAACGTCTCGAATGATATGACTACGTGGGCTGTAAAAGAAGACGTGACCCACATTTTGAGAATCGTTGGTGATGATTAGATCAGACTGAAAAATGCGACTGGCGCCAACCAAATGAGGCACCCAACCGTCTTGGCCCATCAGTGGGAAGGACATCAAGAGTAGTAACAGGTAACGCATAGCATACCCCCAGGAACGAACACTGCAACTGAAAGTGTAGCATTATCTGTACCAGTCACTGCGACTTCGAAGAACTTCATTCGAAATAGGTTGCTAGAATGGCTCATGGTTAAGACCCAAACGCCAGCACGGTATCTTTATCGTCTTTCCAAAGGACAGTTCCGCGATTTGGTGTCGCAGTTGGGGGACATTGGACCCCATGAGCTGGGCTATGTGGACACATTTGATTTCCGCTTATTCGCACGGGGGTTGACGCTTGAATGGGAGCGCATTGGACCACAGTCCACGATTGCTTTGCGATTGACACGCATAAGAGACGGCGATGTGCTCCAACGCACAGTGTGTCCTTCCTTTGCCAACGAGGTACTGGATTTGCCCAAGAGTATGGCAGCAAATATCGAAGCGATCATCAAACCGAGAAAACTACTGTTGGCATGTTCATGGACCGAAAAACAATGGGAAGGGGCGTTGCCCAATCTGGGACGCGTGGTGATTACTTCCGCGTTTGGTTTGCACCTGTTGTGGTCGTCACGGAAAAGCCACGCCAAGCTGGGGTTAAGCCCGATGAGCCACGAGCATGCTGTGAGTTTGCGCTTCAAGAGGGCGGGTGTGGATCCCCGAGCTTATTCTTCAAAAATCAAGGTGCCCTTGAAAGCGGACCAAACGTGCATGCAGGCCGCAGTACTGATTTTCCGACAGTTGACTGATGTGCTGCGCGCAAACATCGACGGCGTGGTGTGCGATGTAGACTCCGAGTTCCTCCACGATTTCCGCGTGTCTATTCGGCGGATTAGATCGGCATTGCGCGCGTTTAAGGGTGTTTTATCCACTGAAGCCCAGCATAAGTGGCGTATGGAGTTTGCTTGGCTCGGTACGATTACGGGACCTGTCCGCGATCTGGACGTGTTCCTGCTTTGGTTAAGCGAGGTCAATATTGAAGCGCCGTTTACTCATGAACTCAAACAATACCAAAAGTTTCTGCTAATGTGGCGCACCCAACGGTTCTCGGAAATGCGAGAGGGTCTCGTTTCCCCGCGGTTCGATCACTTGATGAAAACGTGGGAATCGCAGCTTGAGAATGGGTTCAGGGGACAGCAGGGCAAAAGGGCAAAAGATCTCATTGGCAAACGATGCGATATCTGGATTCGAAAACAACTCAATTCCGTTCACAAACTGGCGGATCAGCTTCGGCCCGACAGCCCAGATACCGATTTTCACAAAATGCGTATTCAGTTGAAGCGAACACGCTATCTGCTGGAGTTTTTTGCCAGTATTCGTAAAGATGCGCCTGCGCTTCTTGGGTCATTGAAGGGGGCACTTGATGTATTGGGTGACCATCACGATATCGCTGTACAGCGCGAACACATGGTGAATCATGCCAGGTTATTGGCACAAGAGCCGGACTACGTTCGGTTGATTATGATGCTCGGCGTGATTGATGCCTCGCTAGTCGCAAAAAACGAAGCCATGAGGGGGGAGGTCCGGCGCAGTAGTCAATGGGTTCAAAACGCGAACCACACATGGTGATATGAGGTTTACAAGCAGATCCAGGCCACCTAGACTTTGAATCTATGTTGATCGCTGTGTATAACCTCAAAGGCGGAGTGGGCAAGACTACCACGGTAGTCAATCTTGCCTTTGCTTCCGCACAAAGCGGGGCCCGTACCTTGATTTGGGATTTGGATGCACAAGCTGCAGCCACCTATTACCTAAGGTTAAAGCCAAGTCTGGACAAGGGGTCCAAAGGTCTGTTCGCCAAGAAAAAGGGGGCCTTCAAGGAGGTCTGTTCGTCCGAAATACACAATTTGTATGCAATTCCTGCCGACTATTCGCTTCGAAAAATTGATCAGCACCTCAAAAACCAAAAGGGGTTCGCCAGTGCCGTCAAGCCTCTGAGTAAAGCGTTCGATGCGGTTCTTTTTGACTGCCCCCCCATGGCTGGTGCTGCGATTGAAGATTTGCTGGGTGTGGTAGATGCGGTGGTTGTCCCACTCATTCCGACTACGTTGTCGATGCGTACTTTCCATCAGATGAAGCAAAAATTGGCTCATCCTAAGACCTTACCGTTCTTCAATCTAGTCGATCGCAGGAAGCGCATGCATCGCGATATCTGCGAATATGCACGACTGAATGACGAAGGTTTTCTCGAAACGATCATCCCGTCGGCCTCAGATATAGAAAAGATGGGACTAGAATGCGCACCCTTGGGGGTGTTTGCGTCAAATTCCCCGTTAGTACGGTCGTATCAACTTCTATGGGATGAAATCGTCAGGGCGGCCTTTTGATGGCCGCCCAAATGACTTAGAAATGTATCTCGAATTTGCCCACGACCGAGATTCCTTCGCCGGGGATGACGGACGTGGCGCCAAATCCGCGGGTATCGTATTCCTCGTCCGTGAGGTTCTTAACGTTGGCTGATGCACGCCATCTTGCCGTCTTGAACGAGATGGCAGCGTCCAATGTTAAAGCTGAATCAATTGAGTAGGCATTGTCTTCAGCGATGAACTGGTCGTCCACATAACGGGCACCTGCCGCCAAGCCCAGACCCGAATCAAAGTCCTTGCCGACCCAGATATTCATCAGGTGATCGGGAACAAATGCGGGTATGTTGCCTGAGCGATCGAACACCTGCAGGAACGGTTGGCCGTCCACCAGGAAGAACTGAGATTCTCTGAATTCGGTGAGCTCGGCATCGGTATAGGCATAGGAGAAGTAGGCGTGAATTCGGTTTGGCAGATTGGCAGCCAGCTCAAACTCCAGTCCAGAAGCGTCTTGAGTACCCGTCTGTTTGGTGACGCCATTGTCATCGGGAATCGCAATGTTTTCGCGTTCCAGATCAAAAAGTGCCAAGGTTGTATTCAAGCGACCCGACATCCAATTCTTCTTCCAGCCAATCTCAAATTGCTGACTCTCTTCAGGTTGTCTGTCTTGGGTGAGTACAAGGGTGGAAGGCGCGGCAAACGCTTGACCAAAGTTGCCATAGAAGCTCTGGCTGGGCGTTGCGCCCCAAAGGAAACCGAACATGGGGCTTACCTTGTCAAAATCGCCTTCATATCCTGTGACCTTGTCTTTGAAATCGATGGCGTCGTAACGGGCTCCCATAAATACGTGGCAATTGGGACCAAACTCCATGTGGTCGATCACATAAGGCGAGATGATATCAACTTCGGTCTCTCCCGTTTGGTGTTGGCCCGGAAGGGGTATGAATGTGTCGGTGGCGTACTCAACGGGATTGTAGAGATCGATGTTGGGCAGGTAACCGACGTCCAAATCAAACGTATCCTTTTGCCGCACGTATTCCAAACCTGTCAGCAACTGATGGGTGACCGCACCTGTGCTGAAATCGGCCTTCAGTTCCAACTGATTGCCGGTAAAGCGCTGATCATCATCCAGCTTGATCAAGGTGCGATAGACGTCATTGAGTGACGTTTGCGATGGAAATACGCCATTGAAGATGGTTCCGGTGGAAAGCCACTCCAACTCCGTGTGATAGAGACGGTCAATAAGCGTGATGTTGTCGTTAAGTTGGGCTTGCCATTCAACTTTGTAGCGTTGTACCTGCTGATCGGAAATATCGGAGGGCGATTGATAGTTCCGCTCCCTCGGGACATCGGGTAGCTGGTTATTGTAAAGTGGCAACCCGGAATCGGGTATGTATTCAAGGTCCACGTATTCCACATCTACGTTGATGGTGTTTGTTTCATTCACACGGAACAACCATGTGGGGTTAAACGCGATCGATTCGTTAGTACGTCCATCGCGGAAGCCGTCCGTGTCTCGCCACATGCCGTTGATACGAAACGCCACACCGCGGTCCTCACTGCTCACCCCGTAATCCACACTGGTTCGCTTGTGCCCAAAGCTGCCATAGCTCAGGTCCAGCTTGCCCACATCCTCGAAGACGGCTTTCTTGCGCATCAGGTTCACGGTCCCAGAAAGTGGGTTCCCACCATAAAGAAAGGCGCCCGGCCCCTTAAGTACCTCGACACGTTCAATATTGTAGAGGTTGTAAACAGAGACTTCAGGTTCAGCCGTGCCATCAGTGAGCACAAGACCACTGGTCAGCGAATCAAATCCGCGGATTAGGAAGTAATCATAAACACCCGATCCCGATTGGATATTGATGCCGCTGATGTTGCGCAGTGCATCACCCAACACGTCACCGTCCTGACGCTTGATCAAGGTACTCGTGACCACACTTACGCTGGCTGGAGTGTCCTTGATGGGCACATCTAGTTTGGTGGCAATGGAACCCCGCTGCGGGGGTTCAACGATGGATTCGCCCTTAACCACAATGTTTTCCGTAACTTCTGTCGTGTCTGAATCTTGCGCCCAGCCAAAAAAAGTGACCAGGGTCAACGGCAGCAGTGTAAGTAATCTCAATGGAATGCTCTCCTAATATGGCAATATGCGTTGTAGGTGATACGAACTGAATAAGTAACAGTTTCATGCACACCCGGCTTGATGATCTAGTATTCTACAGGTATGCCGCTAGTCGTTGGAGGAAACGTGATCTCAGATCCCATCACCGCATTATTCTGGCGATTTGGGGCCTCTGTGCTTATTGGCTTGCTCATTGGGTTTCAACGTCAGCTTGCTTACAGCGTCCAAAAAGATAGCGGCCAGGAGTTGTTTGCTGGTGCAAGAACCTTTGCGCTGATTTCACTGGTGGGCGCCGTATCCGGGTACCTGAGCGATCTCTACAACGAGTATTCGATCCTTGTGGCCATGCTTGTGGTGATCGGATTGCTGATTGCCATCGCCTACTATGCCGGTGTTAAGCGCGGAGAAACCGGCATGACCACCGAGGTGGCCGCCGTGGCTGCGTTCCTCTATGGCGCGTTAGCTGTGCTAGCGGACATAGAAATTGCCGTAGGCATGGGCGTGATGACCTCGGTCATTCTGGCGCTCAAGGTTCAGACGGACCGCTTTTCCAGTCAACTCACCAGCGATGATATGCGAGCCGTACTCACGTTTGCGGTGATCACGTTGGTGGTTTTGCCGTTGTTGCCCAATGAATCGATGCTCCCAAGTCCCTTTGATGTTGTCGTTCCCTTCAAAGTCTGGTTCATGGTGGTGTTGATATCGGGCATCAGCTTCGTGGGCTATTTCCTGATGAAGTTTGTGGGTACCGACAAAGGCGTCGCCTTAACAGGAGCTCTTGGCGGCCTTGTTTCCAGCACGGCTGTAACGCTGTCGTTCTCACAACGGAGCCGCTCCAATCCCAATCTGAGCCAATTGTGCGCCATGGCCATCATCCTGTCGTGGGCTGTGATGTATGTGCGCGTGCTCATCGAGGTGGCCATCGTGCATGCGGCTCTGCTGCGTGCTCTCTGGATACCCATGGTCGTGGCCCTCTTCATCACACTGGCTCACGCGCTGTATCTATTCCGTAAGTATCGCCAACACACTAGTAAAGATGAGCCCTCTTTCACGAACCCCTTTGAGCTGGGTCCCGCACTGGCCTTTGGCCTCCTTTATGCCGTCATCCTCGTGATTTCGCACCTGGCCCGACTCCATTTCGGCGATAAGGGTGTGTATACATCGAGTTTCCTGGCGGGTTTGTTGGATGTGGACGCAATCACCTTGTCTTTGGCGGAACTGTGTAAGCCTGAGGGCGGTATGTCTATGGACACCTCAGCGCGAGGGATTGTGTTGGCCGTGGTTGCCAACGTGGCATCCAAAGGCGTGTTGGTTCTCGCTACTGGCTCCAAGACCCTGAAACGCGTCACATGGCTGGGTTTTGCCGTGCTGTTCGCAGTGACCCTCGCCGTCTCCTGGTTCGCCATCTAGATGAATGATCTATTTTTTGCTGACATCTGTGAACAGAGGGTGGTTTTGGCGCCACTCATCGTAAAGGGGTGTCCAGGATGCGCTCCTTGGTGCCACTTCTCTGTAGGTGAGCGGAGCAAGCGGGGCCTGGGGATCGATCTGTTGGATGGCACCATAAGCACTGAGGTCGGCCTCATCTAACCGGTACACCTTGCGTTCGATAATGTCGGCAAAGCCTTGGACTGCAGACGGATTTCTTGAACAGCCGCCACCCAAAATCACGGGCATGTCAGCTGCAACATCGAAATCGTCCAGTATGGCTCTTATGCGGAAAGCATAGGCAACCGCTGCGGCCTGGGTATCTCGAACAAAGGAGATGGGTGGTGCGCCTCGATCCAAGAATGGCGTGCCATAACCAACCACTTCGGGACTGGCCAGGTCATCAACGCGCAGTTCACTTCGGCGTGAATGCACGCCTGCCAGTTCAGGGAAGATTTTTGCACCTGCATTGACAGTGGCTTCCCAGCACCAGTTTGGTCCCTGCATATGGTCCCAAAACGCCATGCGCAAATAGCCGATAGGCGGCGGATCGTCGCGTTCGGTCATAATAAATGTGCCCGTGCCGGCATTGATAATGGGCATACGGGGGAATTGGTGACGCATGGCTAGAAAAGCCGCCGATTGGTCGGCCAATACCGAGTGAATGTGGACACCACTCACAAAAAGAGGTAAGTCGTTGGCCGTGAGAATATTCGGTAAACAGGTACGTGGGACACGAAACAACGCCAGCAGCTCCGGATCCCAATGAGCTGTGACCGGGTCTAGTAACAAGGTGCGCGCTGCTACACAAGGTGCGGTGACCAGGTTCTTACTATGGGACCAGCGATACAACACGGCGGCGTCTAACGTGCCGACAATCGAGCCGCCTCCTTGCAGGGACGCGAAAGCCGGGTGTCGCTCCTTGCAAAGTGATGCGACCTTGGGACCCAAGTAATGAGGACTGGGCACAATTCCGGTGTGCTCTTTGATACGAGCGACCTGGTCGGCGTTCTGATCGCACCATGATTGGCCCCGTGTGTCGCGCCAACTGATCAACGCGGAAAGGGGTTTACCATCCGACTCCCGCCAAACTGCAAAACTCGAACGCTGGACCGAAAGACCCAGCCGTTTGATGCCCGCTTCCCGAGCTGCTCGCAACCCGTTGTAGGCTGCGTCCAGCCATGCTTGGGCATCTGACTCACGCACAGAGCCACGGCCCTTGGGTTTGGGAGCGGGGTATCGGGCAATCAACGTCATATGCCCGTCCGAGGTTAATCGGGCTACCTTAATGTTGGTGGAACCTAAATCAATGGCACCGCGGTCGGTCATGAAACCAACTCGGCTTGCAACCATCCCGGATCATCCGACATGATTCCGTGGGCACCACATGTTCGTGCCAAGTGCAATTCATCGTCGCTGTTGCAGGTAAACGTATAAAGCTGCTTGTTGCGTGCCTTCACGCGGTTAGCACAGTTTTCGGTGAGGGCACCTATCCAGAACGAATAACCGTGCAGGTGTTGGTCATCGCGGATCAGCGCGCCTCGATCACGATTCAGGACCATTTTCAGTTGCGGGTGGTTCGCATGGATGGCACGGAGTAGATGATCGTCATAACAGAGGATGGGGAATTCCGACCAGCGGGCGTTTGTCATCAGCAGGTCGGCCAATTTGATGGCTAATTGCATGTTGTGACTGGCGTGTGCTCTTGGTTTGATCTCCAGAAGAAGCGTACATGGTGACGATTCCAACACCTGGATCAAGCGGGGAATGCGCGCACTACGAAACAAGTCTGAGAACCAGCTGCCCACATCAAGGTCGCACAAATCTGTCCAGTTCACCTGATCGATAGACCGAGTATTCCCGGTCATACGTTTCAAGTTCCGATCGTGAAAAACAACCAAAGTGCCATCGGCACTCATCTGCACGTCCAGCTCAATAGCATCTACACCGAGATCCCACGCAGCCTGGAAGGCCAGCAATGTATTCTCTGGAAAATGAATGGAGTCGCCGCGGTGTGCGATGGCGAGTGGCATGGTGTTAGTATCTCGAACCCCACCACTTAGCGCAAGCTGACCGGAACGATTCAGTGATCGAACCAGTCCCTAATCTTGTGTTTTTGAACCTTGCCTGTAACGGTCATCGCTTTGCTGAAATCATGAACTATCAACACCTGACGAGGCACCTTGGGCCATTCCATGACTTCTTTACAGCGAGTTTTCAGTTGCTCCGGGTCCAAATCGGCGCCGGGGGCCAGTTGGATCGCTGCGCCCACGACCTCTTGCAGTTTGGTGTGGGGCAAGCCGACTACTTGCACCATTTCGATGACATCCGGATACATGCTCATGATGGATTGCTCAATCTCGGCGGGATAGACATTGTGCCCGCCCACGATGATCAGCTCTTTTAAACGTCCAGAGATGTGGAAATAACCATGTTCGTCGCGGAAACCGAGGTCCCCGGTTCGAAGCCATCCGTCGACGATGGCTTTGGCTGTCTCTTCTGGGCGTTCGTAGTAGCCCAACATCACATGATGGCCTTTGACCCAAATCTCGCCCACCTGGCCATTCGGTAACTCTGCGAGTGATTGTGGATCTACAATTTTGGATTGGGTTCCCGTGATGGGTTTCCCCACGGTTGACGTGCGACAAAGCAAATCATCATCGGGTCGCGTTTGATGAGTGAGTGGCGATGCTTCTGTGAGGCCGTATCCAATGGTCAATTCTTTTGCACCCAAATCATCGATTACGTGTTTCATCAACTCAACAGGGCAGGGTGCTCCGGCCATAATGCCGGTTCTAAGCGAGCTCAAATCGAGGCCTTTTCGCATGGGGTCGTCGATCTCGCCAATAAACATGGTGGGCACCCCATGCAATGCCGTGCATTTTTCCTTGGCAACGGCTTCCAACGTTACATGTGCGTCGAATCGATCCGCGGGAATCACCACGGTCGCTTGTGATACAAGACCCACCAGATTCACCAGAATGGAGCCAAAGCAATGGTAAAACGGTACGGGTCCACATAGCCGGTCCCTGGATGTGAGCCCCATCGTGTCCGATGCAACCTTTGCGTTGTTTACGACACTGTGGTGTGTGAGCATGGCACCTTTTGGGAAACCCGTGGTTCCGGATGTGTATTGGATCAATGCAACCCGTTCGGGCGTCACAGGGGTTTCATTTACGCGGTGCACAAATTCAGGGCTCACGTCCATGACTCGGTCCCATGGCGTCAAACCAGAAATTTCTTGGGTGCCAATCAACACCACCCATTTCAGGGAATGTTCACTGGTCGATTGGGTGAATATGTGAGGTGCAAAAGAGCGAAGCATGTCCACATAATCGTAGTGAAACGTTTTGTCGCCAGTCTTCTTGGAGAAACCGTCGATCATGACCAATAATCGACATCGTGATTGAGTGATCGCGAAATCGAGTTCGGAGGCTTTCCATTCTGGATTAATGGTAACCAAGGGGCAGCCCAACTTTGCAGCAGCCATCTGAGTCACTACCCATTCGGGCACGTTGGTTCCCCAGATCCCCACATGATCGCCGGGCTTGAGACCCATCTTCAACCAACCCGCCGCCTGACGGGTTGCCTGTTCGTCAAGTGATCTCCAGGTCAGTCGGCTGTTGGATTGGCAAAACACAAAAGCCTCGGCATCTGGACAGTGGGCGGACGCCTGTTTGAGTAACTGCGGGATGGATTGATTCAATAGCATCGTAGAACACTCCTTATGAGCCATTGGCCCTGAATCTTTGAGCGATTCCGTACAATCGGATAGGGACTGCATCCTGAACGTCTCTATGTGCTGGAAGGCAAAAACCCTTCACAGTCACCATTCTATCACTCAAACCAGGAAATAGTCGAGTAAAGGATCCGGTTTTACTTTTCTTGGTAGGAGTGCCGATGGCTTGGGGGCATGGTCCGAGTGGTTTGGCTGAGCTGCAGGACTGAACGCTTGGGTGAGAGTAGATGGTCCGCGATCGTTCTTTCATCTGGTGATTTGATAAGAAGAATGTTGTGATCGTCGCTTATCAACAGCTCGCGCCCATCGTCGCTAAATTGGAATCCGCCAAAACACTGGCTCAATCCAATGGCGACGGGTAGGAGTTCCAGACCGCTCGGGTGGATCATACGAATCACGCTTTGCGAGCCGTCGCCCGTGTCCCCTCTGACGAAGAGATGGCCCTGACCATCATCGTTGAGGCAACTGAATGCGCCGAGTCCGTCTGGTTTACCCGCGCCATTGCCGGGCCAGATCAGTTCGGCATCCCCCGAAGTGTTAATGCGAACCACGTCGCCATTGCGGTTACCTACCATGACTCTGTCCTGTGGGTCCCGTTTCGCAATGTCGTTGTTGTTGAATAAGGGTGATGGGGCACCTTGTACTAATCCCCGGCTATAGACTGACTCCGCACCTGTGGGTCGCTTTACAATCAGGGTGTTGAATGTGCCATTGGGAAAACCAGGTGACGGAGCACCACCCGCGCCAGACGACATGATGAAGTCTCCATTTGTCAGAAAAACCATACCATCCACATCGCGTACGCGTGAAAACGTGAGGTCATTGCCGTACTGATCATGCACTTGTGCCGCATCCTGGGGATCAATCGTCAGAAACAGTGGAAACGCCGCAGTTGCAGGAAGACGCATGACACCCTCGTTGCCGATGGAGGCATAGATGTTATGGTCTTCGTCCAGGGACACCACAAAAGAGTTGGCCAGCCCGCCCCCCGATGCCAAAACCTCGCTTTCGCCAGTTACGGGATCATGCCTTGTTATGGTGCCCGGCCTGAAATTCATGGAGTATATGCGTCCTTGGCTGTCCGCACATACATCTGACGAACCGGCAATACCGTGTTCACGTTCGTTGAACAAGATTTGTGCCTCCAGACCAGGCGCCAACCATTCGGGCAAGCCTGGATTGAGCCTGACCGTGTAGTGGTTTGCTGTGCTTTCGTCGACGAACACATTGAGAAACAAAAGACGAAAGCCTTGTTTGGAAAACGTGATTTCGTGAAGCGGATCACTGGAGGCCAATGCTGCGAACCCATCAGCGTCGGTCTTGGCCATCATTCCAGCCGCTGATCGTACCATTACATCTTGAACCGGGATTTCGTCACCTTGCTGCAAAACAGTAAAAGAAACGGTCATGTCTGACCGGGGTGTCTCAATGAAGTCGGAAATGGCAGTGCCTTGAAGATCTGAAAGGCGATAAATCTTTTGGTAGTCAGCAGCTATGAAAACCGACGTGCCGTCACTCGTAACCGCGCCGTTACTGAATCGCTGGCCCTTCATATCGTCGCCGTAGGCCAATAAGAACACACGACCGTTGCCATTGATGGCAAAGAGTTGACCGGTCGTTACGTCGTACTGGTATAGCAGGTCAAGGTGGTCCACAAATGTGGGCTGCTCGTTGAGGCCGCCGATGGTTTGACTGCGGTAATTCAGTGATTCGTATTGACCGTTGGGGTGACGAACGATGAGCTCACCGGTGTGATATCCCGCAAACAAGCTTCCTTGACTACTTACGGAAAGAGATGTCATGACATTCAACGGCAACCCTGTCTGCTGTTGCGCATCATCTGAAGACCAGTGTGGCTCGAAATATCCATCGCCGCGATCCACGCTCAATACTGTGTCGGGAAACAACCCAATCGGTCCGAAACTGCCCTGCGCCACAAACAAGTGGCCTGAAGGCGTCACATCCACACCACGTACCGACGGAATGATGGCGAACTTTAAGAAGGAGTCGGAATCGCGTTCCCAGGTTCCCAAAATGAAATTGCTGACGCCGAAGTACAGGGTTCCGTCGGGCGCGAAACCAAGGGCCTGACTAAAAAAGGGAAGTTGGCCCGCCAATCCAGAGTCGAAATCAATCCAGAGGATATTGCCGCCACCAACTGTTGATTGGGCCACAAATAGCCGTCCAGACCGTGGATCCATCTCCATATCCCAAGGCTGGCCAAGGCCATTGGGGTGCGGGTCTGCCACGTCGTATGCGAGTTCAAGATGGAGCCCGGGCGCGACCGTAATAGGAGGTCTTGTTTCGTGGAGCATCGTTAGGCATAGGATCAGAATTTCCAAATGATGCCTCCATTGATTTCCCGACCAAACGCTTCTCCTGCAGCATTGAGCACAGAATCGAATTCGTAGTACGCCACATAGTGGTCATCGAAGATGTTGTCCACGAACAGAAACAGATCTAGCCCTTTAACTGCCGGTACGCGGCATCGAAAATACGAAGCAAAAACGGAATAACGCTGTTGATGATCTCTGGTGAAATTGGGACCGTTCGCTGAAAGGTCACCTCTGGGAAATTCATGGGGATCCGTTTTGTCCACGTAACGAAAGGTGAGTTGCGTGGAGAGATCCCCATAAGTCACCCGCCAACCGGCATTTAACGTGATCTGTGGCGTGAAAAAGGTCTCTCCAGGCACATCGTTGAGCTCATCCGGATCTGCCCAGTGAGCGTTCAAGAAGATACTCTGATTTGGTTTTGGTTGATAGCGGAGGTCTAGCTGAAGACCGCGACTTTCTGCGTCGCTGAGATTCTCAAAGGAAGTGGTGGTCAGGAATTGGTTTGTGTTTGGATCAAATTCGATCTCCGTCAATCGGCCACTTTCTGGATTTCCGATTAGATCTTTGTAGCGTTCGAAGTAAATTTCAAATTCCAATTGGAATCGGTTTCCCACGTGCATGGTATAGGTGATGTCAGCGGTTTCAATTTCTTCGGCGTTCAGTTGGTTATTGCCGCGGAAACGCACGCGGTGATTCTGCCTGGGCACATTGAGTTCGATATCAGTATAAAGTTCAAAAAGACTCGGCGTCCTAAAGGCTCGTCTCGCTGTCACTCTAAGGTCATGCTCGCATTCGGGCAACATGTTGGCGCTTAAGGCGTAGCCAATATCATTGCTCGTGATCGAATCGTGATCAAATCGTATGCCGCCCGTGAGATGGAGCCATGACCTGGTCCGATAGGTGAGATTGGCAAAGGCCGATGCCACATTTTTGGAACGCTGGGGAACCAAGCCACCCTTGTTGTCGATGTGGCGGTATTCAATGCCAGCGACAGCTGTCGTTTTGCCGCTGGGCGTGCTGTTTTGCCAAACCAAGGACAGAGATTGCATCTTGGAATGACCATCAAAGAGATGCTCGTCATCAAGACTTGGGAAGAAACTGTTGCCCTGTTCCTCGGCACTCAGCACGTCGACGGTTGTTGGGACCAACTGCGTTTTGTATGAGAAATCCCGAAAATGGAGCTGAAAACGCCATAGACCTAAGTGGTGGGCATCGTGTACGTATTCAGATTGGAAGAACTGGTTGCTCACGTCCCAATCCGCTCTCGGTAATCCTGGCTGTGGAATCAACTCCATGTCACCGAAAGCTGTTCCGTATTCAGTTCGAAGTGAGCGGTCGTCAGACCAATCATAAATGCCACTAAGCACAACCTTGCTCACCGATTTACTGCTCGCATCGTCTTCGAAGTTCACCGTGGTGGGAATGCGATTGAACCCAGGAAAGTAGACTGCAGTATTCGTGTTTTCAGCCTCGTCAAAACCGGCCTGAAGCAGCCAAGAAAATTGGTTGTGCTTCAGGTGTGCGCGAACATGGCCACTTGGTTGGTTTTCATTGCCCGAACTGATGTGAACCTGGCCGCCACTGGTTTCAGGTTGCTTCGTAATGATGTTGACCACGCCGGCAAAGGCGTTGGCGCCGTAAACCGAACTGGCCGGTCCGCGAACGACTTCGATTCGTTCAATATCGCTAACGGATATGGGAATCAAATGCCAAAGCGTCACGCCAATAAGATCGATATACTCGCTTCTGCCGTCGATCAGCACGAGCAAGCGACGATTGAAGTTGATGTTTTTGCCGCGAATACTGACTTCGGTTTGGGACGTGCCCACTTTCATCACGTCCACGCCGACCAACCGCTGTAGGAGTTCAGGGATATCACGTGCGCCAGACATCTCGATATCATTCGCCGTGATCAGTGAAAGGGGTATTGGCGATTCTCTTAAGGGTACTGCTCCTCTCGTTGCCGAGACCACTTCCAAGTTCAAAAGGTCTTCCAGCGAAAGATCCGTCATGGCCGGATCCACTTCGTTTTGTGCCAAGAGTCCGGCACTTGCGAATAACACGAGCCAAAGCTTGGGGTACTTCACGCTGTTTCCCGTTCAGGTCTGTACTCAATATCTAACGTCTATTTGCTGGAAAGACAAGTGTTAGGTCTGTGTTTGTATGTTTTTGTTGTCGACGTTTCAAAGGCTCAGCAAAGGATGATGGATGTCGAGTGGTTACATTCGATCAAGCTCAAGTTTGGATAGGGGCGGGTGATGAACCGAAGAATAGAAACTCATCAGAGCGCGATAATTGTGTACAATAGAGTTCAAACCTAATATTAATGGGCATTTCATTGAAATAGTTGGAGGAGACTAAGAGAATGAAAAAATTAGCAACTGTATTCTTGTGTTCGATGAGTTTGATTGTTTGGGCACAAAAGGGCGATGGTGGCGCGGAAACTCACTGCGACCCTAGCTACGTAACGGACATTGGTCCCATGATGACGCAACCCGACGGCACCTTGCAATCGATTCCTTTCGATTGTACGGCGACATCCGGGTGCGATATGTATTTCGATGCCACTATGAGTGCTGGCCAAACACTGTTCCTGTCGACGTGTGGATCTAGTTTCGATACGGGTCTTTCAGCCTGGTCTGGTGCCGGTTATACAACGCAAGAAGATTGTAATGATGATTCATGCAGTCTTCAGAGTGAACTCACTTTTGTGGCTCCCGGTAACGGTACCTTCCGGATTCGCATCGGTGGTTTCGGAGGCGCAAGTGGTCCGGGAACTTTGGCTTATCAAGGTGATGTAGGCATCACCATCGTGGGTGCGACCGGCGGTGGGGCACAAGTGCCCACGCTGAATCAATACGCACTATACACTTTCTTGGTTCTTTTGGCGGGCGCCGCTGTTTTCGTTGCGAGGAAACGTCACGCATAATAAACCCGCTTAACATCCATCAAAGGCACTGGACACTTTGTTGTCTCAGTGCCTTTTTTTTGTCCAACTGAAGTTTTGCGATCTCCTTTTGTTCCTTCTTATATAGCAATTGGAACCGCATGAGGTTCTTGGTAATACGCTGCGTTGATGGGTGTTACAATGGCTCAAGACGTCAAGATTGAGATAAGACATGCGGGTTTTGGCCATTGCAGTGATCTGGCTATGTTTCCTGCCGTTGTGGGCGCAGGAAAGACAGAGCTGTTACGTATTCATGCCGTCTGTCAACCGACCGCGAGCGGTACAAGATGAACTAAAGACAATATTCCCAGAGCTTGAGATGGTCGTTTTTGGCCGTGTTCAGGAATTTTACAAGCGTATTCAAGAAGACCCGCCCGAGCTAGTCATCACTTATCCCGCTGTAATTGCCGAGTTAACGATCTTTTCTTCAGAGCTCAATGGTCAACGTGCTGGCACAACCAGTGAACCCTATATGTTGGTCTCAGTTGACTCCGGCACAGCTACTGGCGAGGGCGTGATTGGCGTCGTAGATATTCTGGGTCGACGAAGCATGCAGCAGTTCGTCGCTCAGATCACGGGCGAGTCCAACCCGAAACTGCGCATGGTTTCCAAGCTAGAGGATTTGTTGACACTTCTCCAGTTCCAAGATGTGGACACGATTCTGGTTTCCTCGTCTCAAGTCGACTTTTTCCGTCAGCGTTCCAGGCTGGGATTGAAAGTAGAGGAGCTTCCCAACGTTAGATCTCCTTTACCAACCATGGCCGTTGCTGCTCAGGTTTCTAATCGCGCTGAGTTGCTGGACTTAATCAAATCAAGACAAGGCGAATTGGCTACAGCAATTGGGGTGGAAAGATGGGTGGAGCCATGAAGAGACAGATGCTTCTCTTTATGTGGTTTGTCCTACTCCCTGCGTTTGGGACAACACCAATTATGGTGTTAGGACCCGATGGTGGGGGTTTTGACGAGGTACTCAAAGTGATTCCCGAGGAGTTGGGTCACGATTTTGAAGTGAGTCATCGTTTGGTGAACGAGCGAACGGGATACGATCAGTTTGAAAACTACATCAAGTCAAGCGGGCCGCGAGTCGTTGTGTTAATGGATAATGTTTCGATCAACTATTTCAGGCGCTTTCAGACACTCAACCCAGACATCAAAATACCAGCTGTTGCCTGTATGGCATTATTCATGGACCAAGCCGTGGTGGGGCTGAATCAGGTGATTGGAATCCGTTATGAGGTACCAGCCGTGACGAGCCTTGTAAGTCTGCGCGATCTCATTCAACAACCCGTAGATAGGGTTGGCGTGATTTATCGAGAAATGTCGCAAGAGTTCTTTGAACGACAAAAGGATCTGTGTGCGCGAGAACAGATCGAGTTAATTGGCGTCGCCATCCCGAACGTGAATGACGATATGAGCCGTGCCGTACGAAAGGCGTTTGACAAGTTAAAGAAAAGTAATCTCGACGCGCTGTGGGTGGTCAATGATTCGGGCCTACTATCACGTGAAGCCTTAACTTATGCTTGGATTCCGAGAATCAAGCGCATGAAGAAACCTGTAGTCGTGGGTGTGCGCCCCCTTGTCGAAGGGGTCGGGCATTTCGCAGTGTTACCAGACCATCAAGGGATAGGACTCCAAATCACCAACGCAATTTTCGAAATAGTAGACAATAACTTTGAACTCACTGAGAATCATGTTGTGAACCCAGTCGCTGTAAGGACCGTGCTTAACTTGAATCAAGAAGGCCTTTTCACGGTTGCCAATGAAAAATTGGGCCAGGTGGATGTAGTCATTCAAAGATAACTATGAAGACGATTCGGCAAAAATTAACCACCCAGACCGCGGCTACGCTGATGGCCCTGGTTGGTTTTGTGCTAATCACGTTCTTCTATTTTGGTAACCAGACCATGGCACAGCGGTTGAAAGATAATCGCGCCCATGTCGAAGAGAATCTACTCGAAAAGGGTACGTTGCTCGTATCCAATAGTGCCTTTCTGCTTCGCGTGTATGTTGAAGATAACTCCATATCCACCGTTTCAGATATGGTCCAGAGAACGGTTTCGGAAAACAAGGATGTCGTGTTCGGTGGCTATGTGCGCCATGAGGATTATCAACCTTGGGTATGGGTGACACCCGAGGATCCTGCAGGACAGGTACAGGGTGAGACAACACAGCGAAATCGGACCACTGAATGGGCGATGTCCTTGAGTCGTCCGGGGCACCGTGTGAGTGAACGCCAAGGTCAGAGATACTTTGAATTCGCGGCACCCGTTTTTCTTCCATACGCAGAAAAGGACGACCCGATGGCGGGCGTCATCATCTTTGGATTCTCAACCAAGTCATTAGACCGCGAGCTGGCCGAGGCTGAGGCCACCTATAGACGCGATTTGATGCGTATGTTGTATGTGGTATTGGCATTGGGGTTTATTGCGTTGACCGCTGGTTATAGCATCACAAGGCGTCAGGCGGAGAAGATCACCTTTCCCTTGGAGCAACTGAAAGAAGCCGTGCAGACCCTGGCTGAAGGCGGATATGGGGCCCAAGTAGAAGTGCATAGCGAAGACGAAATTACCGCACTAGCCCAAGCGTTCAATACGATGTCCACCGAATTGGAAGGGTCTCTCGATGCATTGAGACGCAACAATGCCGAACTTGAAGTGGCACGCAGCGAATTGTCAGAACTCAATCGGCATCTGGAAGAAATGGTTGAGGAACGCACCCACCAGCTGAGTGAAAGTGAAACCAAGTTTCGTACTTTGTTTAATGAGTCGGCCGACGCAATTGTGGTTGGGGACATGAACAGTGTCATCGACTGCAACCACGCCATGCTCAATTTGGTGGGATGTCCCAGCAAGACTAAGTTCCTATCACTCACCATCAAAGATCTGTTTCCCGCCGTTCAGCCGGATGGAGAGCCTTCGATCAGTCTGATCAGGAGGGTCTACCAACAGGCCATGAATGAAGGTAGCCAATCGCTCGAGTGGACCATGTGTCGGCTCGACGGGAGCGAGTTTGTGACCGAGGCGGTGATCACCTCCTTTCCGCTTTCGGGACGCATTGTGTTACATGGCGTGCTTCGCGATGTCACCAATCGCAAGAGAACGGAACAGGCCTTGAAAGTGGCACAGGACAGATTGATCAAAACCGCACATAGCGCAGGTATGGCCGAGATCGCCACCGGTGTACTTCACAACATTGGCAATATCATTAACAGTGTGAACATCTCCGTACAACGCCAACAACAATCGCTCATTGACCTGAAAGTCGAAGGTTTGCTGCGTGCCAACGAAATGCTCCAAAGCCATCAAGATGATTTACCGGAGTTCTTTAGCAACCATCCAAAAGGAAAGGTCTGGATGAGCTACCTGGACAAACTAGCCGAATCCATGCAAAAGGATCAGGAGTTGTTGCTCCATGAGTCGGACGAACTGATCCATTTGATTGATTTGATGCGTGATGTGATCGTGACGCAGCAAACCTACGCAAAGTCGGGCATGTACACGGAAAACACCTCGATTGAGGAGCTTGTCGATGATGCCATCAAGCTGCAGGTGGGATCGCTTAAAAGACACGACGTCACCATTGAACGCGAATACTTGAAATCGCCACGCGGCAATGTGGCGCGTATCAAACTGATACATGTCCTGACGAACCTCATCAAAAATGCTCGCGAGGCCATGCGTGACAATCGCGAGAAACGTCGGCTGTTGATCAGTGTGGATACCGCACCGGACGGCTTGGTGGAGATATGCGTGACCGATAACGGGTGTGGCATTCCAAGCGAAGATTTGGATCGCATTTTCCACCATGGATATACCACCAAGCCCGATGGACACGGCTTTGGCCTCCACACCAGTGCAGTTTTTATGACCGAGATGGGGGGCGAGTTGCTAGCTACGAGCGATGGTGAAGGCAAAGGGTCGACATTTGTGATGCGATTCCCATTGCTCGAACCCCACGAAATCGTTGCCTCAAGCTCGGCTTAAGCTATAGGGACTTAGCCTGATCCAATGTGACGTGTCGCGGCAAAAACTGAATCCGATCAATCCATTCAATGATGGATGGATAGGGTCCCAAGTCGAATCCACCCTCGTGTGCCACGTGGGTGTACGCGTATAGCGCAATATCTGCGGTGGTGTAGGTGTCACCGCACAGAAAGGGTTGTTTTCTCAGCGCTGATTCCATGACATCAAGTGCGTGGTAGCCCTGCGTCACTTTGGCTTCAAACTCGGCTTGACGCCACTCAGGCATGTTTTGAAAGAGCATGATAAAGCGATTCACCGCAATCGATGGTTCGTGCGTGTACTGCTCAAAAAATTGCCACTGCTGAATCCTGGCCCGAGTCCAAGGATCCTCGGGATAATAAGGCGTACCCATAGCGATGTAATTGAGTATGGCGTTCGATTCGGTTAACACACCCTTGCCCGGTATCTGAGCCACAGGGACGCGGCCATTGGGATTGATGGCGAGAAAATCGGGTTGCTTGGTGGCGCCCGCCATGACGTCCACGTCTACCCATTCGTGGGGGCGGTCCAGTAGGTGTAGGATTAACTTGACCTTATAACAATTTCCGGATCGCAAATCACCGTAGATGCGCACTAGATGAAGCCTAGTTGAAATTGAGCTTCTTCGGACATTTTCGTAGGGTCCCAGGGTGGGTCCCACACGATGTCAACTGCCACTGTGGATACACCGGGCACCTGCGAGGCAGCCAACTGAACCTGGGCTGGTAATTCTTGGGCAGCCGGGCAGTTGGGCGTGGTTAACGTCATGTCGATATGGACTTTGCGATCTTCGCCTTGCACGTCGATGTTGTATATGAGACCCATGTCGTAGATGTTTACGGGTATTTCTGGATCGAAAACCTGGCGAAGACATTCAATGATATCGAGTCTTGTCTGTTCAAGTTCCAGTTCGAGATCACTCATGGACTACTCCGTTGTCACCGGCTGTTCTTTTTGTTCGAGCGCAGCTTTTAAGGTGTGCCATGGAAGGCTCGCGCATTTTACCCGCATGGGGTAATTTCGCACGCCCGAAAATACTGCCAGCTTGCCTAATGTGTCTATATCAAATTCTTCTGCGGTGGTGACCAAGTCGTGAAACAGCTCAAACAATTGCAGTGCCTTCTCAGACGAGAGTCGCTTCACCTGTTGCGTCATCATGGAGCTGGATGCGGTGCAGATGGCACACCCAACCCCTTGAAATGAGGCATCGGTAATGAGGTGGTCCTCAAGTGTCAGATAGACCGTGACCTGGTCACCGCAAAGGGGGTTATAGCCTTCAGCCTTCGCATTGGCTCCGTCAATCGCACGAAAATTACGCGGATTCCGGCTGTGATCAAGAATCACGCTTTGGTACAGATCCTGAAGGTCATTCATCCCAGCATTACTCGCTTCACCTTTTTCAGCCCCTCAATGAGGGCATCCAGATCCTCGTGATTGTTGTAGAAAGCAAGTGAAGCCCGAATGGTCGCTGGTATGCCGAACCGCTGCATTACGGGCTGGGCACAATGATGGCCGGTTCGAACGCAGATCGCTTCGTGGCTGAGAATGGTTCCCACATCATGGGGATGCGTGCCCTCCATCCAAAATGAAAGCACACCCGCTTTCTCCTTAGCCGTACCAATTAGTCGGACCTCAGGTAACCGCTCCAATTGTTGTCTGCCGTATTCAAGCAAGTCCTCTTCATGTCCCATGGCAGCTTCGAAATCAATGCTTCTCAGATAGTCAACGGCTGCACCTAGGCCAACGGCTCCGGCGATGTTGGGGGTACCAGCTTCAAACTTGTGGGGCACCTCGTTGTAGACCGTCTTTTCGAATGACACATATTTGATCATCTCTCCACCGGCCTGATAAGGGTCCATGGATTCCAGTAGTTCCGCACGGCCATAAAGCGCGCCTATGCCTGTGGGTCCAAACATTTTGTGACCCGAAATTGCATAGAAATCACAATCGAGGTCTTGCACGTCGATCGGCATGTGGGGGGCCGCTTGTGCGCCATCCACCATGGTGATCGCACCCACAGACCGGGCGCGACTCACCATGCGCTTGATGGGATTGATCGTGCCCAATGCATTGGAAACATGAACGCACGAGAAGATACGTGTCCGTTCCGACAACATGGCTTCGAATGCCTCGATATCCAAAACACCGTGTTCGTCAATCGGCACCACTTTCAATTCAGCCCCTGTCTGGCGGCATACCACCTGCCAAGGAACGATATTGGAATGGTGTTCCATGTGGCTGATCAGGATTTCGTCGCCAGGGCCAAGGTTGGGACGTCCGTAGGACTGGGCCAATAAGTTGATCGCTTCGGTCGTGCCTCTCAGGAAGACGATGTTGCGCTCATTGGGCGCATTGAGGAATTGCGCCACTTTTTGACGGGCAGACTCATAAGCCTGGGTAGCTTCTTCACTGAGAACGTGTACGCCGCGGTGTACATTGGCGTTGTGCGCGCGGTAGTACTGGCTGATGGCTTCGATTACGGACTCCGGTTTTTGACTGGTGGCAGCGTTGTCCAGGTACACAATGGTTCTGCCTTCCGGAGTCTTGCGCCGCAATATCGGGAAGTCAGCTCGAATCACATCCAGGTTGAAAGGTGCTCGAACGCTCATACTGATCCTCCGAAGCGGTTTGTGATGTAGTCGTCCACCCAGTTCCTCAATTGCGGAAGCCTGACACGACCAGCAATTTCATGGGCGAATGCTGCAATTAACATCAGCCTCGCCTCTTGCCGAGACAAACCTCGGGCCATCAAATAAAACAAGGCTTCTGGGTCTAAATTACCCGTCGTGGAACCGTGGCGGCAAGCCACATCATCCGTGTAGATCTCAAGCTGCGGCATAGCGTCGGCTCTTGCCGTGCTGGAAAGCAGTAGGTTGCGGTTGGACTGACCCGCATCCGTTTTGGGTGCGTCTTCACCCACGATGACCTTGCCTGTGAAAACGGTATGACCCGATTCGTCGACGATCGATTGGACTTGTTGGCGGCTCTTGCACGAAGGTGCGATATGCCGCACAGTGAACTGGTTTTCGGCTTGCTCTTGTCCTTTGGCCAGCAAGAGCGCGTTCAGTTCGGTCTCGGCGTGGGCACCTTCCAGGTTCACTTCCAGATAGTGGCGAGCCTGGTGCCCAGCAAGGTGAAAATAGGTACCTGAATAATGAGAAGCGGTGTCTTGATGTATACGAGCATCGCGGAAATGATACCGTTCCGCACCATCTTGGACGATCAGGATGTGCTGCAGGCTGCTATTCGCCCCAAGCTCAATGTCGATGACCGCATTTGTGAACGCCTTGCCCGGCGTACTGACAAAGTGTTCGATTAACTGTGCATGAGCCCCCTCAGCTAATCGAAGCATGACGCGTGGATGTGTGGCTCTCGAAGATCCCTGAGCCGAAAACTGAAGGTATATAGGTAATTGAGGCTCGCCCTCAATTTGCAGACAAGCGCCCGAAGACCTTAATGCCGTATTAAGCAAACGGAATGGCGATTTTTCTTCAATTGGATGACCAACGCGTTCATTTTGATCGGTCCAGTTTTGAATTCGGACCCCAGCGGGAAGTTCGGGATAAATGACACGACCGTTTTCAAAGCGAACGGTTATCGGTTCATCGAGGAAGGAAACACTCGATCCACCTTCATTTTCTTCAGGTGCATCGGTTTCGAAATGTTCCGCAATGAATGGGCGCAAACGCGTGAATCGATAGCTTTCTTCGTGCGCGTCAGGCCAACCCATAGCGCGGAACTTGGCCAATGCCTCTTGGCGCACTTGCTTTAAGTGGTCGGGGCCTGCTTCAATGAGTGCTTCTAATTCGGTCATGGGCTATTCCGCCGCAGCATGGGACGCAACCCAAGCATATCCTTTGTCTTCCAGTTCCAAGGCAAGCTCTTTGCCACCAGATTTGGCGATACGACCGTCTACTAATACGTGTACTTTGTCGGGCACTATGTAATTGAGCAGTCGTTGATAGTGGGTGATCAGCAAGAATGCGCGGTCGGGCGTTCTCATGCGATTGACGGCATCGGAGACGACTTTTAGGGCGTCAATGTCCAGACCTGAATCTACTTCATCCAATACCACAAAACATGGCTCAAGTAGGGCCATCTGCAGCATTTCATTGCGTTTCTTTTCACCACCTGAAAAACCCTCGTTCACGGATCGCTTCAGTTCGTCGAACGGGATATTGACCTCAGCAGCTGCCTTTTTCAGTTGCTGCATCATGTCAAAGGCATCCAATTCCTCCTGGCCGCGATGTTTTCGAACCGCATTCACGGACGCACGGAGAAACTGCAGACCACTGACTCCTGGAATTTCATGCGGGTATTGAAAGGCGAGAAACAGACCTTCACAGGCCCTTTCGTGCGGTGCCATTTCCAATAGATCCTGTCCTTTGAAAGAAACGCTTCCAGCTGTGATTTCATACGTATCACGGCCCGCCAGCACCTGAGCCAAGGTGCTTTTCCCCGATCCGTTGGGTCCCATAATGCAATGAACTTCGCCTGCCTGAATGTTCAGGTTCAGTCCTTTTAGTATGGCTTCTCCTTGAACGGAGGCTCTTAAGTTCTTAATTTCAATCATGGTTGCTCCAGTACGTCATTAACCGACACTACCTTCAAGACTCACGGAAAGTAATTTCGTGGCTTCTACGGCGAACTCCATGGGGAGCTCCTTGAACACTTCCTTGCAGAATCCGTTCACGATGAGGGACACCGCGTTCTCGGCATCTAACCCGCGCTGCTGCACATAAAACAGCTGGTCCTCGGCGATTTTGGACGTAGAGGCCTCGTGCTCGATCTGGGCCGTCGGGTTACGAACGTCGATATAAGGGAACGTGTGGGCGCCGCACTGGCCGCCAATGAGCAGCGAGTCACACTGCGTATAGTTACGAGCACCTTCAGCACCTTTCATCACTTTTACCTGACCCCGGTATGTTTGCTGTCCGCGCCCAGCTGAAATGCCCTTACTGACAATCGTGCTTTTGGTGTTCTTCCCTATGTGAATCATTTTGGTGCCTGTGTCGGCTTTCTGGCAGTGGTTGGAAAGGGCCACCGAATAGAACTCACCCACAGAATCATCACCCTTCAGAATGCATGATGGGTATTTCCAGGTGATGGCTGATCCCGTTTCCACCTGTGTCCATGAAATGTGCGAGCGCGCTCCTTCGCAAGATCCTCGTTTTGTGACGAAGTTGTAAATCCCACCCTTGCCATCCTCGTCACCGGGATACCAGTTCTGGACCGTTGAATACTTGATAAACGCGCGATCATGTGCGACCAATTCGACCACAGCGGCATGAAGCTGATTCTCGTCGCGCATCGGTGCCGTGCACCCCTCAAGATAACTGACGTAACTGTCATCATCGGCGATGATTAAAGTGCGTTCGAACTGGCCAGTTGCAGCAGCGTTGATGCGGAAGTACGTGCTCAATTCCATGGGACAACGCACACCCTTGGGAACATAGACAAAGGAGCCGTCTGTAAACACGGCCGAGTTGAGGGCCGCAAAGAAATTATCGGAATGAGGTACCACTGAACCCAGATACTTCTTCACCAGATCTGGATGGGCATGAACCGCCTCAGAAATGGGACAGAATATGACGCCTTTTTCCGCCAGCTTATCTTTGAAGGTGGTGGCCACTGAGACGCTGTCAAAGACAGCATCCACTGCGACACCAGCCAAGCGTTCGCGCTCGTGAATAGGGATGCCCAGTTTCTCGTAGGTTTCCAAGAGTTTGGGGTCCACTTCGTCCAAAGATTTGGGTGCATCTTTGGCTTGTTTGGGCGCCGAATAATAGGAGACAGCCTGGTAATCGATGGGCGAATAGTGAAAATGTGGCCAATGTGGTTCCTTCATCTTCAGCCATGTGTGGTAGGCCTTCAAACGCCAATCCAGTAGCCACTGCGGTTCGTTTTTCTTGCTGGAAATATGGGCAATGACCGACTCATCCAAGCCGGGAGGTAGCGTGTCCGCCTCAATCTCGGTCACGAAACCGTAGCCGTATTCCCGTTTGGCCAGTTGTTCAATGGGCTGTGATGTCATACGGGTACTCCTAAGGGGCGGGCCAAGTTTGGGTCGTCCACTAGGTCGGCCAAGGTCATGGTCTTAAGAAAATTATTCAATAGGCTATTGAAACGCTGGATGGGGTGACTGATGGGGCACTGATCCTCGATCTGACAATTGTGTGATTCGTCGATGGACTCGGTGCATAAAGCCAGATTTACGCGGCCTTCCAAAGCTTCAATGACTTGTAACAATGATATGTTTCGCGGATCCCGCATAAGCTGGTATCCGCCATTGATTCCGCGTTTGGAATCCAATAGATGTGCGTGGTGGAGCTGTTTCAGGATGTTCATCAAAAGCGGTGCAGGCAGATCATAGGCGTCAGCGATTGTCCGCGCGCTCACAGGACCTTCACTTTGAGTCCATGCCTGGGCCAATTGTGACAGCGCAATCAGGGCATAATCGGTTTTTCGCGTCAGATTGAAGCTCAAAATAGGTGGCCTAGTTTGTTTTCTCAGCGCTCACACGGGACGCCATGATTAAAATAGTACAAATTTGGTGCGAATTCAAGTGGGGCCATAAAAAAAGGGCCGCAGTTGCGGCCCTTCTTCACATGGTCTAAGACGATTAGGCTGTGCGGCGACGAATAGCTACCAGCAAGCCCAACGACATCAAAGCTCCGATCATGATGACCAAGCTCTTGGTTGAGAGGGCCGGTACGTCGATACCGACATAATTGGTGTCGATAAAGGAAACCGCGGTGCCATCGGGTATGGACCCAGCCAGGTTACAAGCGTAGGTCAACGAAATAGTGCCACCTGGATTCTGAATACCGGTGGTGGAGCCACTGCCCGTTTCGGGGTTGCCGGCATCTACTTGCACCACAATTTCACCACTATTATGGAACAGGATAATCTCCCAATCCCAAGCGGTTGATGTAGAGAAATGCTCGCAGTTATCCCACATGATCACCGTGCAACCCAACGAACCACCGTTAGCTTGGGAAGCTGCACGGGGGCAAGTGCTGAAATACTCGATATATCCACTTTGACCGGCATTGTTACCCATATCCAAGTCGTCGTGGAGACCAAAAATTTGCGCCCCCGAGTTTGTTCCATCTGGAAGTGGGCACGAATTGCTCAGATCACTACTTTGACCAACGGTAAAATTCAGAAATCCATTGGAACTCATTTCGACGATGCCGTAAGAAGTGCCGTAGAATGGGAAGTTCTGTGACATCACCAAAGCCCCTGACACTGTATCGTCACCCAGAACAACGGGGGTTCCCGTCGTTGAAATATCGATAAATGAAAAGGGGACGGTGTCGTCGTAGGTGTAGCCGAACGGATCAGGACCTGGGCCGCGGAAGAATCCCGTATTGTCCTCCGGGTCTGGACCCTCGTTTTTTTGTGCAAACAGGCTGCATGCAGCCATTAAAATCATAAGCCAACGCATATTTTCTCCTCCATGCTATGACATCGATGCTAGTGAATCAGCTAAATATTAAGTGCTGATTGAGCTTAGGGCAAGTGCAATAGTACGTTTACCCTGTTTTTCAGTTCGTTGGGGTCCCCAAAACGCAAGAATTGCCCGTTTAGGTAGATCCCGGGCAATTTAACGGTACCCGCAGCGCTGGCATCGTCCAGATTCTGTTCAAGAATGGACTCTGCGCGGTCGCAATCGGGTTCCAAGTGAAGGTCTTGGACCTCATCGTTGGCAGCGGCGAATTGTAGCTGCGCCTGCCAATCCGGCTGCCGACTGGCGCAAGCGCTCCAACGATCGACATCGGTCACACCTTCAGGCAAGGCCAAAGGTCGGAATTGAAATCGAATGGAGTCCATGAGCGTGAGGAAAAACTGAATGGTGTCGCGACAGTCCGGGCAGTTGAGGCTGCCAAATACGACGACCTGGTGCGGTCCGTGGCCTATGGCACGTGCCCCATCGTCCCACACATCAAACAAGGGTGGTCTGAGTTTGATGTGGACGCCATGCTTGGCCGCCAATTTCTGCCAATCAAGGGGCTGCGTGTTTTTGAGCGTTTCGGTGGTAATGCCCACACGGGCCGCTTCAAGTTCGAGCAAAGTATGGTCGATTGCCGCTTGAAGCGCAGCCTGGATGACCTCGTATTGGCGAATCAGGTGCTGCGCTTTGAGCGAGTTGAGGTACCGGTCGCGACCCTCCGCAGCCACTCGGTGGGCAGACTGCTGCATGGCTTCGGTTTCCTGGGCCAAACGGGTCAATTGCGGTTTTGCAGCGGTCACAATTTGGTCGCGGGTGATGGCGCGATCGCCCACCTGTGCCCACACCTGGTCCTGTATTGACCATATGAAGAGGCACCAAATCATGGGCTGGAATAGACCACCTGGTTGATGGTATTGAGCAGCGGAGCTGGGATCGGTTGTATGGTTTGGTCGGGCCAGATCACCAGGGCGCTGGTCATGGATTCAGTACCCAACCCGAAGTGGAGTTCTAGTTGGTTGTTGGAACCAATGCTGGAACCGCATTTGACTTCCTGCATCATCGATTTGGTGGCTGTGGTCAAAACGACTCTGGCACCGATGGCATTAGCGTTAATTGGCCCTGTACCCCGTAAAGAAAAAGACACCCATTGATTGCCTTGTGCTTCCTTACCGGTATTGCGGTAAAGGGCAAATCCGGAACCATAGTTCCCGACGATCTGATCGAGATACCCGTCGCGATTGTAGTCGGCATAGCTGATACCGATACTGGCGAATTGGTTGGCTACGCCGCAACGGTACGACACATCCTGAAAACCCATACCAGCCATGTTGTGGAACATGCGATTGGCTTTATAGGGATCGTTGTCCATGACTGCAAGTGCCAGGTCCAAGAATCCGTCGTTGTCATAGTCATAAAAACATGCGCCCCAACCGATGCAATCAAATGCCACGCCTAACGCCACACTTTGGTCGATAAAAGTTTCAGTTCCCTGAGCTACCTGGTTCTCAAGCAGCACCATGGGTCCCGTATTCGAGAAGTAGAAGTCCAGGTCCCCATCCCAATCGTAGTCCCCCGTTGCCAGACCCATGCCGTCCACTAGGGTGTTGCTGTTGGAGGAAACCGAAATGTCCAGGAAACAATTTGAGGCGCAACCTGGACCCTGGTTGCGCCAAAGGACGTTTGCCGCACTTTTGTCATTCACCACGTAAAGGTCTGGCCATGAATCGTTGTTGAAGTCTACGAAGCTGGCGGCGAATCCCGGTTTGTTGATGGCCGTCGTCAAGGTGGCAGCCGTAATATCTGTGAACGTTCCGTCATTGTTGTTGCGGAACAGCGCGTCTTCCCAGTTTCCCGTCTGGCCCCAGTTCACCACGTATAGATCCAGGTCACCGTCCAAATCGAGATCGCCCCAGGCTGCCGATTGGCCGCGACCCAGATCCCCCGTCCCGCTGGATGCAGTGGCATCTGAAAAGAGTCCTGCGTTATTGATGAACAGTCGATTCATGCCGTGATTCAACACGTATAAGTCCATCCAGCCGTCATTATTTACATCGACAAAGGTGGCGCCCCCGCTTGGCACCAAGGGCAGGCTCACCATGGGATTGGCAAGGTCAGCCGAAAAAGTGCCGTCCCCGTTGTTCATCAACAAGGTGTTGGGGCCGTTGGCATTGGTCAAATAAAGGTCCAGCCATGTGTCGTTGTCGACATCGCCCCAAGCCATCCCGGCTGTGAGGTAGTCATCGCCCACCATCAGACTGTGGCTGTAGTTGGCTCCTGCCGGGACAGTAACATCTATAAAAGTGGTTTGCGTGAAGACCAGCAACTCACGGATGTCCACCACACCATCGTTATGGAGGTCCCAAAAACTGTAAAGTGGAGCCTGTTGCCATTGGTTCCACTCCATTTGTAACGTGCCTTGTGGGTTTGTCGAGAGCGTCGCTAAAAAAACGATTACCAAAGAGGACTCCTTTTCTTAGTTTGAAAATGCGATGACTGTGCCTTTCCGATTGCCAACCAGCAGACGGTCTTGAAGCATCACAAGGCAGGTGGGTTGTTTGAGTTCGTCGGCCTGGAGGTTCATGAACCATTTTCGGCTGGAGCGGTCAAAGACTTGAACGCGGTCGTTTCCGAAATCAGCGACCAATAGGAATCCATCCATGAAGGCCATATCTTGAGGTTCATCAAATTGACCATTCTGCTTGCCTTCACTGCCTAAGGTCCACAATTGCTTGCCTTTGCGATCGAATGCGATAAGTCGATGCTCACTGGGCTGAATCGCCCAAAGAACCCCTGATGGATCGAATTGTATACGGGAGGGTTTCTTGACATCCGCAATCTCGGTGACGACGGCAAATTTGCTGTTCAGACCCAGTATCCGGTTGTTATCCGTATCAGCAATCCAAATCAGGCCTTTGTCATCCAACGTGACTCCAAGGCATCCATCCAGGTCCAAGTCCAGGGCGCCTTTCTTGCCAAACGTGAGATCTGCGTTGCCATCTATTTTGAATCGACGAATGGTGTTATCACCAGGATCAGCCACATAGATATTTTGGTGGGTGTCCACGCAAATGGCACCTGGTTCGTCGGGCAATTCGATCTCTCTCACAATCGATTTCTTGGAGAAATCCCAAATCCGTATGGATTCAGAGCTGGTGTCCGCTAGATACAGTGCGTTCCCATGTTTCACCATGTGGTTCAACTTGCCCATATCATCATCCAAAACACCGGAAAAGTGAGACGGGACAACAGGTGGCTTGGGTGTGGGTGTAGGGTTCGACGCTTTTGACTTTGTGGTGGGTTGAGGTTGTTTTTCGGCGGGCGGCATTTCCGTCTTTTTGGACGTTTGGGGTGGTGCTGATGGCGGATTCTCGACCGTGACAGGGGCAAGTGCCGAATGGGGCTGCTCAGCATTCGATTCAGAGATTTGCTCCGAAACGGCATCGTCAGTCGAAGGCACCTCCAGTTGTTCAGTCGGCAATTCTAGATCCATTGATCCATCATCTTGTTGGGCAGGTTCTAATACTGATGCCTGAGACGATAGGGATTGGGGGTCTGGAGGGGGTTGTTTCTTGGAGAAAAAGAAGGCTGCAATCAACAAAAAAGCGACAAGGACCGGAATCGCCAACCACCATGGCGAGAACCGTGAACGGGGTCGGGATGCGGGTGTCTGTGAATCCATAGCAGGTGCTGGCATAACTTCTGTGGCTGTCAACGCATCCGACCCACCGGCGGATAAGGCCGCTTGAAACGCCTGAGCGAATGCACTCGCATTCTCGAATCGATTTGCGGGGTCCTTGGCAAGTGCTCGAGCGAGAACCTTGTCTAACTGAGCCGAAATGGGGGTGGGCGCTAATGGTGGTGGCGGTTCATGAACGATCTTGTAGGCAACCGTGGTGATGGTCTCCCCAGGAAAAGGCGCAACGCCAGTGATCATCTCGTAGGTGACGACGGCTAAAGAAAACAGGTCGCTTAGATAGTCGACGCGTTTTCCCATCACCTGTTCCGGTGACATGTAGTAAGGCGTTCCCAGAACCAAGCCGGTCGCCGTCATCTTGCCATCGATCAACTTGGCAATACCGAAATCTGTCAGTTTGACTTGTTGATTTGGGCCGACCAGCAAGATGTTGGCCGGCTTAATGTCGCGATGCACGATTTGTTTGGCGTGTGCGTGGTCCAGGGCGGAAGCGGTTTCATTCAGGATACGTGACACCTCATGAAACGGAAGCTTGCCCTTGCTCTTTAGCAGATCCTGAAGACTTCCGCCTTCCAGAAACTCCATGGCAATGAAGTCCTCGCCCACATCAAAAATGGTGACGATATTGGGGTGGGAGAGTTTCCCTGCTAGCTGGGCTTCTTGGTGAAACCGCTGGATCAGGTTTTGTTGGTCATCGGGATCAAGTGCCTGAATGGTGAAGGTTTTCAGTGCGACCGTGCGATCAATTCGGGGGTCGTAACCGCGATAGACGGTGCCCATGGCCCCTTTGCCTACCAGTTTCTCTACTCGGTATCGACCCAGTTTGTCTGGAAGCGCCATAGATGCCTCAAAGATGTCATTAAACCTTGCCGCAATTATAGCGCGGTGTAAGATGGTTGCAGGGTGAATTCATGATGGTCCCAAGACTGATGATGATGCTGGCAGCCTGCTTTATGGCCTTTCAATATGTGGCTGTTCACCCTAGGCTTCCCGACCTGATGGCTGTCCATTTTGCAACCGGAGGCGCTGCAAATGGTTGGCAGGACAAGTCGAGTTTTTGGATTTTCTACGTCGTGCTTGTGTTTGGTTTGTGGGCGTTGTTGTTTGGCCTTGGAATGACATTACGTTGGATCCCTCGATCTCTGGTTAACGTACCGAATCGCGAGTACTGGCTTCGGCAGGAGAACTGGCCCGAGGCCCGATCACGACTTCAGTCGGGACTAGAATGGTACGCTAGCCTTCAAGCCTGGTTCATGATCTGGATGATGTACAGTCTGATTCAAGCCAACCTACAACAAGTGCCGCGCTTGTCCTCCTTGTTTTGGCTTCAACTGACGGGATTATTGGTGTGCACCGCCGTGTGGCTGATATGGTTTATCAGGCAATTCAAGACACCTGTCTGATGCGAGACATCGAGGCTCCTGAAAAAAGGGGCCAGACCCAGCAAGGAAATCCTCGTCGTGTGATCACGTGCCGGCCCTGTATGAAGGTGTTGTGCGATGCCGGTGCCAAGGTGGCCATCAACGGCGCTGTCACGCACACATTCGCCAATCCTGCCGGTTTGATGTATGAGATTATGTGTGTTCATTACGCGGAAGGATGTCGTGTGGATTCGGTCCCGTCGGTAGTGTTCACTTGGTTTAAGGGATGCAATTGGGCGGTACTTCAATGTGCCGGATGTCATGTTCATTTGGGTTGGCGGTTTCGCGGCGCGATGTCATTTGATGGGTTAATTACGCAGAGAATCATGGAAAGGACATTAGATGAGTGATGTTGTAGATTTAGCAGTTGCCTTGATTAACACGCAATCGGTTTCAGGTTCAGAGCAACCGATGACCTCGTGGCTACACAACTGGTTTGATCGTGAGGGATTTGAAGTCAGGCGCCAACATGTTGCAGATGGCAGGGAAAACATCTATGCGCACCTATCCAAGAAACCGCGGCTCCTTTTCAACTCTCATATCGACACAGTGCCCCCATTCTATCCGGCTCACTTTGAGGGTGCTCGACTGTATGGTCGAGGTGCCTGTGACACGAAGAGTCTTATCGCTGCGCAACTGTTGGCAGCCAAGGAACTCAGAGCCAAGGGAATGGATGACTTCGGGATGTTGTATGTCGTTGGGGAAGAGGTAGATCATTGTGGCATGGTCAAAGCCAACGAACTGGGGCTGGACCCTGAATTCTTGATTGTCGGTGAACCAACAGAATCCAAATTGGCGCAGCGGCAAAAGGGCATGTTAAAGCTCAGGTTAACTGCGAAGGGGAAGATGGCCCATTCCGGATACCCGCACCTGGGTGTCTCTGCCATTGCTCCGATGATTGATGTCCTCAGCGATTTGCATCATGCAGACTGGCCGGAGGAAGCGACCTTGGGGCAGACAACGCTCAACACGGGTCTCATCCAAGGCGGACGTGCCGCTAATGTGGTGCCTGACGATTGTCGGGCTGAGTTGCTGGTACGAGTCGTGACCGATCATCAGTCGGTCTTGCGGCAAGTGAGGCGTATTGTGGCTGATCGGGTCCACGTGGAAGTGATCGCAGGAAACGACCCCACAGACCTTTCAGTGCTACCGGGTTGGGACACAACCATCGTTGCCTTTAATACCGACATTCCCTATTTCAAATTCCATGGGAAAGCGTTTCTTTGGGGTGCGGGCTCTATTCTCGATGCGCATACGGATCGTGAGTTTATTGAGATCGCAGATCTGGAAAAGGCCGTGGATGTATACGCAACGCTGGCTGAGCAGTTGCTAGCGAGTTAGTCGCATGGCGCCATTGGACTGGATTCGTTGAATCTCTGTTATGAGGCGTTCGGACGTGTATGGCTTTTGTAAGAACCCAGAGATTCGGTTCTGCGTGAATTGGTCGATGGACCCTTGTTCGTTGTATCCGCTGGTGAGTAATATCTTCACTTGATGGTCCACAGCGACCATGCGTTTTAGTGCCTCTTCGCCATTCATGATTGGCATGGCAAGGTCTAATACCACCAGATCGATATGTTGATGATTAGCCGTGAAAGCGCGGACCCCATCCACTCCGTTTTTGGCTACTTCGACGGTATAGCCGGCTTGACGTAACATCATCGTTGTGACATTGGCTACGATGGGCTCATCTTCCACCAAGAGAATGTGACCACCATTGATATGGTGGGACTGGAGGACGTCCCGTTCCGCGGGGATGGGTTCCAGTTCGCTTGCTGGAAAGATCAGGGTGAATTTGGATCCTTCGTTGGGCGTGCTTTCCACCTCGATGAGCCCATGGTGGCTGCGCACAATGCCACAAACTGCGGCCATGCCCAAGCCACGACCGTGTGCTTTTGTTGTGAAGAATGGGTCAAAGATATGTTGACGTGTTTGGGCGTCCATGCCCTCACCGTTGTCTTGTATGGTTAACAGCACATAGTGACCTGAGGATAACTCACCCGCAGGAGCCATTTTGCTCAACATGGTCTGATCCAGAAACTGGGCGCGGGTAGAAACAGAGATAACGCCGTAATTGGAGCCGATAGCTTCGGAAGCATTTGTCAGCAGATTCATGATTACCTGTCGAATTTGAGTCGCATCTGCTTCAATAGCTGGAAGTTTGGATGCGAGCTGGAAATCGACATCGACGTTTTTGTTGATGGTGACGTCGAGTAAATGGTACATGTCGCGAATGACCTCATTCAATTGAACAGGTTCCACAATGAACTGACCTTTGCCCGAGTAGGCAAGCAGTTCCTTACACAAGTCTGCTGCTCTTGATGATGCGCGTACGATGGCGTCCAAACATTGGGTCGCTTCAGAACCTGGATCGCATTTGGACAATGCCAAATCGGCATTACCGAGTATGCCCATCAACAAGTTGTTGAAGTCGTGGGCAATACCGCCTGCCAACACGCCAATACTCTCGAGTTTTTGCGCGTCCTGCATTTTGATTTCGAATCGGTGCTGTTCCTGCTCCATAACCACACGTTCAGTAATATCCATCAGTGTGCCGGCTGCGCGTCGGGGATGTCCCTTGGTACTCCACTCCACCACGCGCCCCTTGACGAGAAACCATAGCCAATATCCGGAGCGGTGTTCCATGCGAAGCTCATGTTCAAAACTGGGGCTCTTCCCATCGATATGAGCCCTTAAGGCGGTGAGCGTTTTTTCGCGATCGTCAGGGTGAATCAACGATCGCCACCATTGCAGATTCGTTTCGGTATCGTGCACGTTAAATCCAAGCAAATGACCCCACACATCGTTGACCAGCAAGTCTCCAGTGGACAGATCCAGATTCCAAAATCCCATGCCGGACCCTTCGGCTATGAGTTTCAATTGTTCTTCCGCTGTTTTCTGCTGTGTGACGTCAAATCCAATGCCCACATACAGACGGGTGTCTGCTTCTCCACTTACTTCGTATTGTGCCTGGATCCAGCGATAGTCGCCGTCTGGTTTGAGCAACCGAAACTCAGTCGTGAAGGAGGACATCGATTTGCTGGCTGCGCCGAGCTTGGCGCACAAACCCTCGAAATCTGAGGGATGTACCAGTGACCGCCACCCTTCACCCTCTAACTCTTTGCGAGTTCTGCCGGTCATTTGCTCACAAAAATGGTTGGCAAAAGTGACCACACCTTTGCAAGTCTGAACCCAAATCAAGCAATCAAGTGCATCAAAAGATTTGTAGTCGTAACCAGACGCCTTTTGCCCGGCTAGTTGTTGCTCGAGCCTATCCAGTTTGTCACGTAACCTGACATTTTCCAGATTTGATTGTGTCAGGTCGCGCAACAGGCGCTCCTTCTCCAAATCGAGGTGATGTGGGGAAGTTTCTCTGATGTAGGTATTGGACGGGTCTGTATGGGTCACATGGGGCTCGCTGAGAACTGCGATGATTGCGTTCCCATGTTTTATCGGCCGAAAGTGTAGTTGCCTTTATGAGTCTTTTTCTAGATTTGTATCAAAACTCGACCCGGTTTCCATAAGTACGGCTGCGCCACCCAACAAAAGGGTCGCTCCATAATAACTGGCTCGGTGTAGCAGCGTGGCAGCCATCGCGACTGTGGGTTCAACGCCCATTGCCGTGTAGATCTGGACGAGGAAGAATTCCGTAGCGCCAATGCCGCCCATGGTTCCCACCAAGGTACCCGCAAAGTAGCCCAGAATCACGCCGTTTGTAATGGAAAGCAATGACGCTTCGCTGCCTAGAGCCTTGAAAACCATTGCGTTGGCCACGCACAAAGATGCGAACGAGAGCGAACCCAGAGCCATATCCGAGATGATTTGTCCGTGCGTATTCTCGGGACCCAGCAGGGGACCCATCACGCGTATGGCAAGCCCGCTTTTGGCACTGCCTTCCGTTGAAGAACCAAATGGAAGCCACCCTCTAATTCGGTTCAGCCACGTGGCGTTCTGTAAGGTTGTCCAAAAAAACCCACGCAAACGCAGGAACACATAAACCACAAGCGCGGCAGCAAACCCAATGATTAGGAGCGTCAATCCGATTTGTGGGTCGTCCATTACCGTGAAGCCAATGATCGCAATAATCGCCAAAAGCGAGGCATTACCTAAGGAGTTAGTGAGCTGATCTGCAAGAGACCAGCCGTAGGCCACCGACTTGCGCAGTCCTGTGGCCTTGTGGATCATCAAAGCCCGCGCAATGCCGCCACCCAGTTTTGCGGTGGGAGTGACCAGGTTAATAAAGGCTCCTGCCAAGACGGCTCGAAACACGGCACCATGAGAAACGTCGGTTGTTCGACGGAGCATACGTTGCCATTTGGCTGACCACACCACAAAACGAAGGACGATGGGCACGAAGGACAAACACAGCCACCCCAAATGTGCGTGCAAGGCTACCTCGGCCACAGCCTGAAAACCCATCTTCCGAACGGTCCACCAGACAGCCGCAAGGCACAGCGCCACAATCAATAACTGAATCGTGATGCGTAGTCGTTTGGATATGGGTTTCACTTAAAATCCGGCGGGTGCGATAAGTGCCAGGACGTGCTGTGTTGATAGGCAAACGCAACCTCCAAGACTTCGTCATCTCCGTAGATATCGCCGATGAACGTGACGCTTGGAATGCGCGTTCCGTCATAGGAGCCAGAGGGCAAAACCACGGTTGGGTGTCCGGTGAGGTTGGTCAACAAAAGGGTGGAGCCTTCAAAAGGCGGCGCCACCAACACGTCAATCTGCTGAAAGATGGGATCCATTTGACGAGCCAAGGCCACCCGGTGACGGTTGGCCTGGATGTACTCAACCGCAGGGATCGTTCGCGCGGCGCGAAACACATTGGGCCAGGCCTGTTCAATTTGCCGTACCAGTTTGTCGTCGTTGTTGGAGCGGGTTAGTTCATCAAACGCCGCCGCGGCCTCCGCCGTGAGGATGAGACTGAGTGATGAGACCGGAAATTCCGGTAACTCAACGGGTACGAGTTCTGCACCCAACGAGACCAATTGGTCGAGCACGGGGCTGGGCTCAGGGAATTGTCCTCTTACAAAACCGATCTTGCGGCTCTTTAGGTGTGTAGCTGCATCGAAATTGAATGGAAACTGAGTCGTAGCCGGGTCCAGCGGGTCCACACCTCGAATGGCATCAAAAACCATGGCACAGTCTTGGACCGTCCGCGCGATGGGGCCCAACTTATCCATCGACCAGGACAGGGCCATGGCACCGTGTCGCGACACAGCCCCAAAAGTGGGCCGAAATCCCGTCACGCCACAACGCGTGCTGGGAGACACTATGGAGCCGTAGGTCTCGCTGCCTATGGCGAATGGCACAAGCCCGGCTGCGGTGGCCGCTGCGGATCCTGCCGAGGACCCACTGGAACCTTGTTCCAGATTCCAAGGATTCTTGGTGGTGCCACCAAACCAAACATCCCCCCAAGCCAAAGCACCTAAACTGAGTTTGGCCACCAATATTGCGCCCGCTTCTTCTAGCAACGTAACGACTCTAGCGTCTGACTCCGTCCGCTGGTGCTCAAAGGGTCTGGCGCCCCAAGTGGTCAAATCACCGGCGGTTGCCAGAAGGTCTTTGGCTCCATAGGGTATTCCGTGGAGTGGCCCGCGATAAATGCCTTCGTCGAGTTCTCGATCCCTGGCAGCAGCCGTTTCTCGAGCACGCGTTTCTGTGAGCGAAATGACACACGACAATTTGGGGCCCAGTTGTTTGAGGCGTTTTAGGGACAATTCAGTGAGTTCGGAGCACGAAATCACGCGGTGACGAATGAGCGCTGAAAGTTCAGCCACCGATGCGAATGCCAACTCGTTTAGATCTTCGGGACGGGGGGGTATGGGCGGGTAATACCAGTGGGACAGGCTGGGACCCTCGGGTGGCGGCTTACTCAGTTGAAACACAAGCGCTGGCGGTATGTCGTTACCCAAACTCCATTGATGCAGTGACTGATAAGCGGCCAGTAATTCCTTTAATTCACCTTCCATTAAGGTTCGTTCGTCCTCGGTAAACGAAAGGTCCACCATGGTTTCGTAACCTTGCACGTTTTTGTGCAGGGAAGGTGTCTCTTGGAAAAACAAGCAAACGAACATCATAAGTGTCAATTGGGTCTCTCCTTAACCAGTTGCATGGCGTTGTCAATCGCTTCCCGTTGAAGCCTCCAGGCCGCTTCCGACAGTAGGAGGTGATCGTCCGTTACTTGCTTGAGAATCGGGCCGGGTTCGCTTCTGGCAACGAGCGCCTCGATGGCGCTGAGTCGAATCACTTCGTCTTGGGTGCCCGCCAATATGAAGGTCGGTATTTTGGGCGGAATAACGAGTTCACATAGCTTCTCGTTGATTTCCGGAGTGTCGTATTCGGGGTCAAAGAAACCGACAGCCGGCGCAATTAGCACAAGAGCCTGCACACGTTCTGGGTAATCCCTTGCAAATACGAGACTTGTGAGTCCGCCCAACGATGACCCGACCAATATGGAAGGCTCGATGATGAGTGTGGCGAGGGCGTCTACTCGCCAGGTCAATTCGTTGGTAAGTTGAGGCATGACCATGTTGGGGAACGCTTCGCGCAGCCGGAGTGCGCGACGTCCAAACGGACCACTGTCCATACCATGGATGTAGATCAGCAAGAACACGACTCCTGAGGGCTGGTCATCGAAGTGCATCTTCCAGTCGGTCCGCAATGGTCTTAACCACCTTCACGCGGGCATGCCACTTGTTGTTGGCTTCAACCAAGACCCAGGGCGATTGGGCTGTACTGGTACGATCGATCATGTCGTTGACTGCCCGAACATAGGCATCCCATTTTTCTCGATTCCGCCAATCGTCAGGTGTGATCTTGAACTTCTTGAAGCGTACGTGCTCGCGTTCCTTGAACCTTTTTAGCTGTTCGTCCTTGCTGATCGCCAGCCAAAACTTGATGACCAACATATTGGCCTCGGAAAGCTCCTCTTCAAACTCATTGATTTCGCTGTAAGCCCGCATCCAGTCGTCCTGTCCACAGTACCCCTCAACGCGCTCCACCAACACGCGGCCATACCAACTTCGATCAAACACGGCAATACGACCCCTGCGTGGAAGTCGGCGCCAAAATCGCCACAAAAATGGCTGCGCTAACTCTTCGTCGGTGGGTGCAGAAATGGGATGGATCTTCATTTGACGCACGTCGAGGGCGCCCGTTACACGTCTTATGGCCCCGCCTTTGCCTGCGGCATCATTTCCTTCAAACACTAAGACCACTGAAAGATCTTGAAACTTCTTGTGATGGGCCAACCTATGAAGTCTACCCTGATGGTGTTTCAGCTGTTGTTTATAGTCGTTCCGATCGAGTGCACAGTCTAAGTTCAACGTGTCCAGCAGACCGAGTTGGTCCAATGGTTGATGGATGGGCGCGACGCTTGTTATGGAATGGGTATGACCGTGTTTGAGACGACTACGGATGGCTTGGAGTAGCGCTGTCCCGACGGTGAGATTGCGAAACTTGGGCTGACTGGACTCCACAACGATCCAGGGGGCATGGGCCCGTGAAGACTCAATAACTACGGATTCGGCCAGCGACTTAAACGACTGATAGTTCTTGACGATGCCTGGGTCCAGGTTCGCCACCTTCCACTTCGTCTCTGCGTGTTTGCCAAGTTTCTTGATGCGTTTCTTCAGAGCATCTTGCGATAAGTGCAACCAGAACTTCACGATCACGGCACCTTCGTCGGCTAACATCTTCTCAAACCGAATGATGCGTTCCATGGCTCGTTCCCAATCGGCGGTGTTCTTGTTGCCGTTAGCGAGTTCGCGAAAAAGGGGTGTGTACCAGGACCCGAAAAACATACCGATCTTTCCCTTGGGTGGGAGGTCCTGCCAGAATCGCCAAAGCGTCGGGTATTCAAGTTCCACCGAAGTGGCGGCCCGAGATGCATGAACCTGGATGTGACGTGGGTCCATCCATTCATTTAGGGTGTTGATGACTTCGCCGCGTCCGGCAAACTCAACACCAGCTACCACCACGATTACGGGGAACTGTCTCGCTTCGTTCAATTCGTATTGGGCTTCCACCAATGAGGCCCGTAACTCAGGGACCTGGATCGAATAGGTCTGTTTGTCAATCTTGTGGCCGATTTCTGCCGATTCGAACATCTTTGCCTCTAAAGATACTCCCATGATACGGAGTGATTGTGAAGCGAATTACGACTCCCAGATATTTTCCAGTCCGGGTGGTGCACTGAGGAGTTTGAGTCCGGGATATTGCCGTTCGGCATAGTCCACTTCCCAGTCGCCCTGAAACAGAACGGCTAATTGGCCATCGTGATCATGGACCTGTTTGAGCAGATCCGTAGATTGGGGTTGATAACCTTGAGGATCGACCCAACGACATACCGTGTAAGGCAAGGTATCGTGGCGCAGAGGCACACCGTATTCTTCCTCCATTCGGGCGAAAAACACATCGAACTGCAGCTGACCCACAGCCGCAATGATGGGTTGAACCGATCCGCCAGAAGGATTGAACACTTGGATCACACCTTCTTCGCCCAACTGAGTCATGCCTTTCACGAATCCCTTTCTTTTTGATGGGTCGGGTAAGGTGACGGCCAGGAAGCGTTCAGGCGTAAAGACCGGGAATCGCTTGATGGAGAAGGACGGGCCTGCCGATATGACGTCCCCAATCTTGAAAATGCCTGGATTCACCAGACCAATCACATCGCCAGGATAGGCGTCGTCAATGGTTTCGCGCTCGCCTGCAAATAGACGGCATGGGTAAGCCATCTTGATTTCCCGACCGTGACGAACATGGTTGGCTTTCATACCGCGTTCGAATTTTCCTGAAACAATGCGGATAAAGGCCACGCGGTCGCGATGTGCTTTGTCCATGTTCGCTTGGATCTTGTACACGAAACCCGAGAAGTAAGGCGCATCGGGTTGAACGAGTCCGGAGGAAGTGTGTTTGGGTCGAGGTGTGGGTGCCCATTGAATAAACTGTTGAATGAAGTTTTCCACACCAAAATGGGTGAGTGCCGAGCCGAAGAAGACCGGTGTCATTTCACCGCGATTGAACGCATCCAGCTCGAACTGGTGCATGCCACCTTCGACGAGTTCCATATCGTGTTTCAGTCGATTATGTGCCGTCGAACCGACTAACTGCGTGACGTGGGGATCGTCATAACCGCCCGTGGTCACCGCGGCCCGATGCTTGTTGCCCGCGGTTCGTTCAAACAGATGCACAGATTGCGAGCTGCGTTCAAAAACGCCGCGAAAATCGCCGGGCTCGCCCACAGGCCAGGTAACAGGGACCGCCGCAATACCCAGAACGTTTTCCACTTCGTCGATCAGGTCGTATGGATCCAAATAGGGACGATCCATCTTATTGATAAACGTAAAGATGGGAATGCCGCGCTCCCGGCAAACTGCAAATAGTTTGCGTGTCTGCGTTTCCACGCCCTTGGCCGCATCGAGTACCATGACTGCGCTGTCCACGGCCATTAAGGTACGGTATGTATCTTCTGAAAAGTCTTCGTGCCCCGGTGTGTCCAACAGGTTGATCACATGGTCGCCGTACTCAAACTGCAAGGCCGATGAGGTAATGGAAATGCCCCGTTCCTGTTCCATGGACATCCAATCCGAGGCCGCATGTTTTTGGCCCTTCTTGGCGGTCACAGAACCGGAAACACGGATCGCACCACTGTAAAGCAGCATATTTTCAGTGAGCGTTGTCTTGCCCGCATCTGGGTGCGAAATGATGGCAAAGGTGCGCCTTCGATTAATTTCCTGGCGCAAGGAGTCATTCATGGGCCGGCCTCCAAAGCGAACAAGAATATCAGGTTGACCGGAGCGTTGGAAGGCTCAGGTTGAGCGTGTGTGCCGTGATTTCCTAGGGCTCAAAGTGAAAAAGCGAATCTTGAGAACGCCATTTCTGCCGTCGAGAACCACTGGTATGATGATTCTCTGAATTTCTTCCACGACTGATAGACCTTATCGTAAGCCACGTCTTGTGCGGCAAACTCATCGAGCAATTCAAACGAGATCTTCTGTGCTGCGGTCATGATGTCGTCCGAAAAGGCCCGCATTTGGACTCCCTGTTCCAGCAAGCGACCCAACGCCTCAGGATTCTTGGCATCGTAATTCGCCAGCATGTGCACGTTGGCCTCAGCTGCTGCCACTTCTAGGGCGTTCTGGTATTCAGAAGGTAACTTAAACCAAGCCGATTCATTGACATAAAAGGAGAGGGACGGTCCCGGCTCCCACCATCCTGGGTAATAGTAGTAGGGCGCTACTTTGTGGAACCCCAGTTTTTCATCGTCATAGGGACCTACCCATTCGGTGGCGTCGATGGCACCTGTTTCTAGTGCCGGGAATATGTCTCCGCCTCCAAGCACTTGCACCGTCACGCCCAAACGGTGCATGACCTCGCCACCCAGGCCGGGAATGCGCATGCGCAGACCGGCGAGATCCTGCATGCTGGATATTTCACGTCGGAACCAACCACCCATTTGCATGCCCGTATTTCCACCTGGAAATGGGATGATGCCGAAATCTGAAAACGCGTGGCGCATCATGTCCAGCCCGCCGCCGTAGTAGTACCATGCGTTTTGTTGCCTTGCCGTCAAACCGAAGGGAACCGTGCAGTCGAACGCCAAAATGGGGTTCTTCCCTTTGAAATAATACGAGGCAGTATGTCCCATCTGCACCGTACCTTGTTGGACGGCGTCCAACACTTGAAATGGGGGCACCATTTCACCTGCCTCATAGGCAATGATCTTGAAGCGTCCAGCGGTTAGGGCCGAAACCCGTTCGGCCAATTGGGTAGCAGCACCGAAAATGGTATCGAGCGCTCGTGGAAAGCTGGACGTGAGTCGCCACGTGATTTGGGGCTGTGTGTGCACCGCTGCGGAACCCGATGGCTGAGAACCACATCCTGCAGCGCCCGCTCCTGCAAGCGCCAATCCCGTTTTCGCCAGGAACTTGCGTCGATCAATGGCCATGAAAACCTCCCACGTGGCTTGGCCACAGATTCTAGCGATCCCCGCTCCGAATCGAAAGTACCAGTTTCAGATCAGATCATGATTGTGGTGTTGGGACCTGATCAAGTAAAGCAAGGCAGCACTATTCGCACGGGCAGGAATTTTTCTAGAATAGGAGCGTTATGCCGCTGCATCCCCTATGGGTTCACTTACCCCTTGCGCTGACACTGGTCCTGCCTTTTCTGGTACTTGCTGGTTTGGTTCGACGTCATTGGATACCGTCATTGTCGTCACTGTGGTTCATTACTGCTCTGGTTTTGGCCGTTTCCGCGACTCTTGCAAGTCGTCTGGGCGAAACGGAAGCGGTTCTGGTCAAGCCCGTCGTGACGTCGACGCTATTGGCAGAACATGAATCGCACGGTCAACGTCTGGTCATATCAGCTTGGATTGCGGTTGCGCTGGCTTTGGGTACCCTTGTATGGAAGAACCAAAGAGACAAGCTTGTATGGTTGCTTATGACCCTTAGCCTGATCCTGCTTTGGTTCGGAATCACGGCCGGGCACACAGGTGGCAGGCTCGTGTTTGAGGACCATGCTGTCGATGCCTATTTGGACCAAGACTAGAGCGCCCGAGAAGAGCGAATCCCGGTTCAGAACATGCTACACTCGCACCTTTGGAGTCCTTCATGTTGCGTGTCTTGCGGGCCGAGAATCTAGCCCTCATTGAATCTGTTACCGTCGAATTCAAGTCTGGTTTCGTGTGCATCACAGGCGAGACCGGCGCGGGTAAGTCGCTGCTACTGGACGCATTGCAGTTGTTGTCCGGAGCCCGGGCCGCAAGCGATCTGGTACGCACAGGCTGCGACAAAGCTGTGGTCGAAGCAGAATTTGAATGCGACGTCCAGGCAGACTTGGATCTGCTGGAAGGCCCTCAGCTCTTTCTTCGCCGCGAGGTGACTTCAGAAGGTAGGTCTCGGGCTTTTGTCAACGGAGTGGCTGTCCCAAATTCGGTGTTGGCGCAATACGCGGAAATCGCTTTCGAATTGTATGGACAAGGCGGACAACATCAATTGCTGTCTTCATCCCACCACTTACCCTTATTCGATCGGAGCATGGCACTTCAAGAGCAATCAGAAGAATTTGTGCTTCAGCGCAAGCACTTTGAGGCGCAGTTTGCTTCCTATTGGGCGATCGTCGACGGAGAACAGGAACGGTTACGAGCCATTGATAGCCTGTCCATGCAAATTGCAGAGATCGAAAAAGTCGGACCCAACGAGGAAGACCTGGACATCGAAATACGCCTGAAACGGCTACGTCATGCTGAGGACTTGCGTGCGGCGACTCACGACTTAGGTGCGTGCTTGGATGATCGCGTGCTACCTGATCTCGGCAGGGTTTCCAAGAACTTGGACTTCATCTTGGGTTATCACCCTCACATGGAGCCCTATCGCGAACAAGTTCAAACGGCCAGAGACACTTTACGCGAGCTTCAACGCGATTTGAACGAATTGAGTGTGAGCGACAATCCAAAGCAAACGGCTGAACTTGAGAGTCGGGTCCATGCCTTGAACCAGTTGATGATGAAATACGGGCGAGACGTGGAAGAAGTCATGGCAGAGTGGGCCGCCATTAAGCACAAGAGGGAAACGCTGTTGAGCCAGTCGGCTGAATTGCCGGATGCTTGGCGGAATCTTCAAGCTGCATATGGAGCGCTCACCCAATCGCGCAAAGAGCTGGACCAAGAGCGCTTAAAGTCGTGCGAGGCCTTTGCCAAACGCGTGAATGAAGCATTGATTCATCTTTCTTTCAAAGATGCATCGTTTGAGCCACGCTACCACTGGTCCCAGTGGCCTGCCGAACTCCCCGAGGAAAGGATCCTTGGTCTACCCAACGCAGAGATGCAGTTCTTTTTGGCGGCCAATCTCGGTGAGACCGCGAAACCCCTTGCCAAGATCGCTTCGGGTGGTGAGATCTCGCGGGTCTTGTTAGCCGTCATCTGTTCTTTTGAACGATCAGCCCCGATTACCATGGTGTTCGACGAGGTGGATGCAGGCATCGGTGGGGCCACCGCCAACCATGTGGGCATCAAGCTAGCAGAATTGGGCGCCCGCCATCAGGTCATCTGTGTGACCCACCTCGCTCAGGTAGCTAGTAAGGCGAACCAACACCTCACCATCGAAAAAGTCATCGACGGAACAAGAACACGTACCTCCATTTATGAAGTGTCGGGTGAACAAAGAGTCAGCGAGTTGGCTCGATTGATGGGCGGCGATTCCGGCTCGGCTTCCCTGAAAGCCCATGCCATGGGCATGTTGGATAACTGACTCGAAAGACGTCTGGCTGTGGATCGCTTCAATCGCAACGTTCATGTCTAAATGTTTCGAATTAAACATGATAGGTGACTCGAGTTCGGGGTGTTGCGGCGTTGGAGCTGGCTTTATGTGTGCTGACGATTACTTCGCGCGTCCGGGCAGTGCTGGTCAGTGAAGGCGCCAACGCGTAGAATGGTCCGTGAATTGACCGAGTATTTAGGGGCGTATTGATGATTCGTGCCATCCTGCCAGGATCGTTCGATCCTTTAACGAACGGCCATGTGGACCTGGCATTGAGAGCGTTAAAGATGTTTGACGAAGTGGTCGTGGCCGTTTTGATCAACTCACAAAAACGCCCGCTGTTTTCAGTGGAAGAGCGCATGCATTTTATTTCAGAAAGTATCGACAATCCGAAGGTCTCGTGCGTCAGTTTTGAGGGACTACTTGTCGATTTTGCGAAAAAGATGGGAGCCAAGGTCTTGATCCGAGGTTTACGGGCGGTGTCAGATTTTGAATACGAGTGCCAAATGGCGATGATGAATCGCGACTTGGCGCCCGAAATCGAAACGGCATTTCTTATGCCGAAGAGTTCCTATTCATTTTTGTCCAGCCGGATGGTCAAAGAGGTTGCATCGTTACGCGGCGACGTCTCTCATTTGGTGCCGCCCGTTGTTTTGCATGCATTGCACCAGCGATTCGGTGCTGATAGATCTTAAAGTTTGAGTTGAGGATATCTATGTTATTGCTTGTGCCTCCCAGTCAGGATTTGTTGAGTTTGGTATTGCAGGCCAGTTTGGTGTCCAAGATGGTCATGCTTGCCCTTTTGGTTTTTTCCATAGCCTGTTGGGTTTTGATCGGCCAGAAACACCTATTGCTCAAGAAAACCCATCGGGACACCGCGCATTTTTTGAGCGTCTTTCGCAATTCGGTTCGCTTCTCAGAAGTCAAGAGCGTTTGCGACCGGTACCCTTTTTCGCCGCAGGTCGGCCTGTTCCAGGCGGGATTCAGCGAGCTGAATTTCCAATTAAAGCACTACAATACAGGCGTTTCGGGTCAACCCAAGGTCAAGAGCTTAGAGTCCATCAATCGCGTGCTTCAGCGTGCCAGTTTTGTCGAACTGTCCAAACTAGAAAAGAACCTGACTGTGTTTGCGACGACCGCGGCTGTAGCGCCTTTTGTCGGTCTCCTGGGAACCGTTTGGGGCATCATCGAAGCTTTTCGCGGGATTGGCGAAGCCAAATCTGCATCCTTGGCAGTGGTGGCGCCCGGCATCGCTGAAGCCTTGATCGCCACAGCTTTTGGCCTGTTTGCCGCAATCCCCGCCGTCATGGCCTACAACTACTTTACGTCCAAAATTCGTGCTGCATCCGCCTCCATGGAAGACTTCTCGCTGGAGTTTCTGGGGATCGTGGAAAAGAATTTCACCTGAGGTTGAACGATGGGATTCTCCATGGGCCAAGGCCCGCAACAATCCATGAGCGAAATCAACGTCACGCCGTTTGTGGACGTGATGTTGGTGTTACTGATCGTGTTCATGATATCGGCACCGCTCTTGCAAACTGGTGTGGATATCGACTTGCCCGAAGGCAATGTTGAAATGCAGCAGTCGGAAAACGCATTGGTGTTATCCATCGATAAGAACGGCAAACATTACCTCAATGACACATACCTTCAACCTGAAGTGATGATGGAGAATGTCAAAAAGGCGCGAGCGGCGTCCAAAGATAAGGTCGTTTACTTGCGTGCTGACCAGACGCTGCCTTACGGCACGGTGGTCCGGCTGATTTCAGACATGCGTGAGGCGGGCATCCATGAAGTCAGTCTGGTGACCCTGCCTCCCGAGACGAAAGCGAAATAAGATGGGCGAGTCGCTGCTTGCACGAGTTCCGGCAGAACAGGCGAATTACGGATTCAAGACTGCCGTGGTCTTTTCCATCGTGCTGCACGTGGGTGCCATCACCGCTATGGTTCTGGCGGGACTGATCAAGGCCAACCAGCGGCCCCCTCAAATGCAAGCCATAGCTGTGGGCATAGCCGACCCTGCCATTGCCCAAAAAGGCGGCAAGGAACACAAGGCGCCGGTCATGCGCAATCAGCAAAAAAAGCAGCCACCCCAGCAGAAGTCGACGGCCAAGCCTGCGCAGAAGCCGAACGATGCTCAGGTGGGTTTGAACCGCGACAAGAAACCCATCAAAAAGCCAGAGCCGACCACGGTTAAGGACGACCCAGCTCCGCCTGTGGTTAACGAAACCAAGCGAACCGATGTTGGCGGCACCGGGGGAGCCGAAGAAAGTGGCGTGGCGTTCGACTTAGCGGGACCCGTCAATTTGAATCAAGACGTGGAGTTCATCGAGTATTACCGCAGTGTGCTCGAGGAGGTCAGTCGCCGCTGGACCAAGGGTGGTCTGGAAGGTGGTACCACCAAAGTGACCTTTGACATCCTGCGCGATGGATCCATTAAGAATGTGGAAATCGCTCAATCAAGTGGGAAATCGTTCTTGGATGGTCCTGCCAAACGGGCTGTGCTCAGTTCCCGTTTCCCGCCACTGCCGCAAGGCTATCGCGACGATAAACTCATTTTCACCATCAATTTCAAATACGGTGAATGATAGATGAATGCATTGAGGAGCAATAAATGAAGAGAATTGGCCTGGTTTTGTGGATATCAGCAATCGGCTTGTCACAAACTCATGTGGAAGTGGACCTTGTAGGTGAACGCATCGAGAAAAGCAACATCGCAGTGCCTGATTTTGCGCTGTTGGAGCGATCGGGCATGTATGACGAGGCCTGGCGCACCATCAACGAGGTACTGCGCAACGACCTGATCTATTCGGGGTTCTTCAATGTACTCTCGGAGTCACGAATCCGCTTGATCCGCAGTCCCCACATCGGCCCGATCGACTTTGAAGAGTGGGGCAGCATCGAAGCCAAACACCTTGTGGTGGGCTCCATCAAAAACGCCGAAGGACGTATGAATGTGGAGGTCCGCGTTTTCGAAGTCGCTACGAAGCAACACATCATTGCCAAGGCCTTTTTTACAAAACCCGAGTTGGCCCGTAAGACAGCGCACGTGATTGCCGACGAGATCATGCTGCACCTGCGCAATATTCAATTCGCATCTTCAAAGATCATTTACACCCGCGAACGCAGCAGAACCACCCCAGATGGTGAACGACCCATCAAGGAAATCTATATGATGGACTATGACGGCTTCCATCCCATTCCGCTGACGGAAGGGGGCATCGCACTTTCGCCGTCGGCCACGGTCTCGGGCAATAACACCTTGATCTCCTATTGCGTCTACGAAAAAGCGTATACCTTCAATGCCAGCTACGGCTTGTACTACAAGCCCAGCCTGACAGCTAGGCCTGTTGTTCTGTTCACCGATCAAGACCGTAAGGCGTCCACACCTGCGCTCTCACCGGATGGGCGTAAAGTCGCCTTTTCCATTTCCGATGAAGGAAACGTCGATATCTTCGTCATGAACCTGGATGGCAGTGACTTGTTGCGGCTTACACGACACCCGGGCGTGGATACCAATCCTGCGTGGGCACCGGGTGGCAACTCGCTTTTGTTTACGTCGGACCGAACGGGTTCGCCTCAGATCTATCAAATGGACGCCGATGGATTGAACTTGCGACGGGTCACGTATGACTATGATTACTGCGACAGCGCGGTGTGGAATCCGCACTACGACTACATTTCATTCGTCAGTCGCTTTGAAAACGACTTTGACATATTCATCATGGACATGAAAACCCAGAAAACTTATCGCGTGACCCGCTTCGAAGGCTCCAACGAAGACCCAAGTTGGGGGCCAGATGGGGAACGCCTTGTGTTTTGTTCTAACCGAACTGGGTCCTGGCAACTATACATGGTGAACCGCACGGGCGAGAATCTGACGCAACTCACCCGGAGCGGGAATAATCGCAATCCATCTTGGATTCCGTGAACCAAAAACCATTGACTGCCGCTGTTTTTCCTTCTAGGCTTAGGGGCGATCGACTCGCGGGAGTTGGGTTTATAACTCGATTTTCTAGAATAAACACCTTTGGAGGGTGATTACCAACATGAAGCGCTTGCACTGGATTCTGATCGCCGTAGCGATGATGTCGCTATCTATTTCTTGTAAGAAAAAAACTGAAGAGACGACGGAGCCCCCTGTTCCCGTCGCCACGACACCTACTGAGACGGTTGTCGACGAGCCGGTTGTACCGGTCACTGTTGAAACCGAAACCGCTCCTTCACCTATCGAACGTCTTCAAACGCTCAAGGGTGCTATGGGCGACGTGTACTTCGATTTCGATAAGTCTGACTTGCGCGACGACACACGCGCCACCCTGCAGCGTCATGCTGCAGTTCTCGACGCCAATGCCGATATCAACGTACTGGTCGAAGGTCACTGCGATGAGCGCGGTACCGAAGAATACAACGTGGCTTTGGGCGAGCGCCGCGCAGAACGCGTTCGCAGCTATCTGGTCAGCTTGGGCATAGATGCCTCCCGCATGCGCACAGTAAGCTACGGCGAAATGCAGCCGAAAGCCAGTGGCCATGATGAGGAATCGTGGGCGCAAAACCGTCGCGCTCACTTTGTACTCAGCATCAACGAGTAATACCACAACACGGGGCGGAGTCTTCCGCCCCATTTTTTTTCTTGTAGGAGATGACATGAAACGCATGTCTGCGGCGCTTTGCGCGGTTCTGATTTTGTCGTGCTCAAGCGACGAAGAGTTAATCAAGATCAAACGCGATGTGGCCAGCCTGCAGGAACAGGTGTACCGCTTGGAAACCTCCAATCGGGACCAAAAAGCGGAACTCGATCAGACACTGCAACAGATTCGCAGCGTGTTGTCCGACCGAACGGGGATTGCCGATCAGGGTGAAGAGCTCAACTTGATGCGCGAAACACTGTCTCAATTGGAAGCGCGCCTGTCCGATGTAGAGTCTCGTTCCAGTCGTCAGTCGCAAACTCAAGTGGAAGTTAGTTCTGCAAATGGCTCTGAATCCGGCGCCGCCGTAGAGACCGTTGCCGGTTCTGACGTGGAAATCCAGTTCCGCACCAGTTACGGTGATTTCGCCAGAGGCAAATACGAACTAGCGGCTTACGGATTTGAAGAGTTGCTGAATAACTTTCCCAACTCACCCATGGCGGAGCAATGCCATTACTACCTGGGTCGCTCCTATTACGAAATGAAGAATTTCCAGCGGTCCATGGAACAGTTCGGCTCAGTGATCGAGAAATATGGCCAGGGTGATTTTTCTCGCCAGTCAATGCTTTATCAAGGCAAGTGCTTCTATTATCTCAATATGCACAACAAAGCCATCGCTCGCCTGTCCGAATTGGTGAAGAATTACCCCGGAACGCAGGAAGCAGAGCTGGCTCGGTCTTTCATGCGTAAGGCGGGCTACGAAAACTGAAATGACGGCCTCCCTTGATGGTGAGGTCAGAATTCCACGTGGTACATTGCGTGGACGTCGCATCTCGTTTCCTGCCGTCAAAGGGCTAAGGCCCACATCCGCAAGAACCTTGGAAGCTCTACTTAGCTCCATTCAGGACCGTGGTGATGGCGCCTTCATCGATGCCTTTGCGGGTTCAGGAGTGGTGGCGCTGTCGGCCTGGAGCATGGGTTTTTCGCCCGTCATCGCCTTTGAGAAACATGCGGCAGCCGCTGCGCGTTTGGACCAAAACGCGAATCGACTCGGTGCATCGATTGATTTGCGGGTGGGCGACATTGCCAAACATTGGGGCGTTCTAACATCACGGGATTGTGTGACCGTCTTTGTGGACCCACCTTTTTCAGAGCCGGAATGGTATGCACGACTTCAAAAGATGTGCCTGCAAATCAAGGCGGATTCGGTGTGGCTGATCTGTGAACACGAGTCGAGTATTGAGCTCACTTTGGAAGACGGCATTGAAAAGATCCATCACCGTCGCTACGGTCGTTCCACTCTGACCTATTTAGAGGTGAAATGCGAGCCTCGTCACTTGGCTCTCGCCTGATATCCCCTGTAGAATGGCAACCATGAACGCATTGAGCAATCAGGGGTTATGGGCCTATCACCGGGGTAGGTTTTTCGGAATGCTGTTCGACGACGGGAACCGTGACGTGGACCATGTGACCTGGTTCGATGAGATTGGACTTCCTCCCTTTGGACCCGCGTTTGATCAAATCATTCGTGGTCGATTGATTTGGGACGGTGAACGGGAACGCTACGTACTCAGTTGGTACGGGTTGCCGGTACTCCCCAATCGTATTTATCGAGCCGTGCTCAAGTTCTTTGCGGTTGGGTCGCTGCCCGTGTTCGAGAAACCAATATTATCCGAGTGGGTGCGTTGATTTGAATATGGATGTCGAATTCTTATTGGCTCTGTTGAGAGAGCGCCATTTCATTACCGAGCAGGAATCCAATGATCTGCTACGGCAGGAAGTGCGGGTCCGCCAGAAGATCTTTCGCGAGAATCGCGATGACTATGCGGGTCGGTTGGCGAATGCTAACTCGGTCCATGCGATCGATGTGGTGCTGGCGTTTGAACTTTTCTCTGAACCGGGCCGGGAACTAGACGAGAATAAGCTGACCCAGTTTATTGCCGATAAGAAGCAAGTTCCATTTGTCCATTTGGATCCACTCAAAGTGAACATGGAAATCCTGACCAAACACATTTCGAGGCCTTTTGCGCGAAAACACTTGGTTGTTCCTACCGCTGAAGATGGTGAGCACCTTGAGTGCGCGCTGGTAGACCCATTTGATGCCGAATTGATTTTCAGTCTCAAGCGCAACACAGGCATGGCCGTGCGCGTCGTGGTAGCGCCCAAGAGCGAAATCGTACGCATCCTCACGGAGTTCTATGGTTTCCGCCAGTCGGTGAAGCGAGCCGAGCAAGATCTATCACCCATCAGAAACCTGGGTAATTTGGAACAATTGGTTCAATTCAAAAGTGAACGGGAATTGGAAGCATCCGACTCGCATGTGGTCAAAGCGGTTGAGTATTTGTTGCATTACGCGTTCGACCAACGCGCATCCGACATCCACATCGAGCCCAAACGGGACAACTCATTGATTCGATTCCGTATTGACGGCGTGCTCCACGATATTCAGAACATGTCGAGCAAAGTCCATGCTGCTGTGGTTTCTCGACTCAAATTGCTGGGTCGAATGGATATTGCGGAACGCAGAAAGCCCCAGGACGGACGCATCAAAACCAGACTCAAAGACAAGGAAGTGGAACTGCGCTGTTCCATCTTGCCGGTGGCCTTTGGTGAGAAACTCGTGATCCGGATATTTGATCCTGAAGTGGTATTCAAAGATCTGCATTATTTGGGCTTCCGCGACAAGGAATTAAAAGCCTTCGATCAGATGATTTCCGAACCCAACGGATTGATTTTAGTCACTGGACCCACCGGCAGTGGTAAGACCACGACACTCTATTCCGCACTCAAGAAACTGGCGACCAGTGACGTTAATGTGACTACCATCGAAGACCCCGTAGAGATGGTCTACGAGACCTTCAACCAGGTGACGGTGAACCCGCTTTTGGATTTGAGTTTTGCCGGGGCACTGCGAACTGTTTTGCGTCAGGATCCGGATATCGTCATGGTGGGAGAGGTGAGGGACGGGGAAACCACGACCTACGCGTTGCAGGCGGCGTTAACGGGTCACCTTGTGTTTTCCACCCTCCATACCAATGACGCACCTGGATCCGTGTCACGCCTGTTTGACTTAGGTGCTGAACCCTTTCTGCTGGCGTCCGTGTTATTGGGCGCGTTGGCTCAGCGCTTGCTACGGCGGATCTGTCCGCACTGTCGTGCCGACGACATACTGACCCACGCACAACTTCAGGCACTCAATATTCGCACCAAGACGGGTCGCCCCCTTAAGGTGCAAAAGGGGAAAGGCTGCCACTACTGTCGCTATACCGGGCTATACGGCCGTACAGGTATCTTCGAGCTGATGGCCGTAGACGATGCCATACGCAAACAGATCATGGGCCGTGAAGATACCTTCACGATCAAGCAAACATTGCGTAACCAGGGCATGGAAACATTAAAAGAATGTGGTATTCGAAAGATGTTAGCCAACGAAACCACGTTTGAAGAAGTGATACGTGTATGTATGGGGTAAACTATGAAGCTGTTTGATCGGCGTTTTACCGTGAAATTGGTGATCTGGATGAGTTCCGGTGCGTTGTTGGCCGTGCTTTTGGGTATTGGCTTGGCCAGCTATATTCTGTATCGCGGCGCATCCTATGACGACTTGAATACCTTGCGGTCCCATGAACCAAAGATGTTCACGCGCATTTACGACCGCCACGGCAACCTGATCGATATCATCTCGTCAGAAAAACGCATTCTGTTGGAGTACGAAGACATACCCGTTGACTTCGTCAATGCCCTGGTGGCGCTTGAAGACCAGGACTTCTTCGAACATATCGGGGTGTCGCCACTGGGCATCATGAGCGCCATCAAAGACAACCTCATCTCGGGAAGTCGTCGTGGTGCCTCGACATTGACCCAACAGTTGGTCAAGAACATCACCAAGGACACCCGCGACACCTATAGTCGCAAGTTGAAGGAACAGTTTCTGGCCGTGCAACTGGAGTCCATGTTCACCAAAGGCGAGATTTTCGCCATGTACGCCAATGAGGTACCTCTTGGTAACCAACAGTTTGGAATTGAAGCGGCTGCCCGATTCTATTTTGGTAAGTCCGTAGGTGCGTTGAATCTGGAGGAATGTGCCACGTTGGCGGGCATCCCGCAAGCACCTTCGCGGTTGAACCCCTATCGCAACCCTGATGCATGCACACGAAAACGCAACCTGACACTGACTCGGATGTACGAAGAGGGCTACATCAAACGCGAACAGATGGAGGCCGCGAAGAAGGAACCTTTGGTATTGGTGGAACGCAACAACGCGCAGGCCCGCCCCGTTGCCGCGCATTTTGTGGATAAGGTCCGCGAATATCTGTTCCAAACCTACGGGGAAGAGGTAGTTCGGTCTTCTGGCTGGGACGTGCATACCACCTTGAGCCTCGACCACCAGGAATTCGCCGAACGGGCCGTGGTAACAGGACTGAAAGAGGTGGACAAACGAGGTGGCTACCGCCCTTGGGATTGCCCCAGTATCTTCAAAGGAGCCACTGCCACTCAAGACGACATTTTGAATCAATATTTCGACCCCAGTTGGCACACACCGCTGCAAGACGGTGTCGAGCTGCGTGGGGTCGTAATGTCTGTCACCGCTGAAAAGGCAGTTGTGCGCATTCGCGACCGAATGTTTGAGGTCGGCTTGGACCAGGTGTCCTGGACGCGGCAAAAAGATCTGACCCACGTGTTCAAGCAAGGCGATGTTCCTCTCTTCAGGGTGAGCGGCATAGAAAATGGCAAGGATGAAGCCGCTAAGGTCGTGTCTCAAGACCTCGATGATGCAGTGGCTGAAGACGGGGAACTGCTGCCTGCAGTTCCACTGGAACTGGTCCTGGAGCAGGATCCCGTCATTGAAGGCGCTTTTCTGGCGCTGGACCCGCAAAACGGAGATATCATCTGCATGGTCGGTGGCTACGATTACAATCGCTCCAAATTCAATCGTGCTGAACAAGCCAAAAGACAGGTAGGATCCGCGTTCAAGCCGGTCATTTTCGGCGCCGCACTCGAACAGGGATTCACCCTGTCCGACAAACTATTCGACGAGCCCACCATGTTCGTCGATCCCAGTCTGTTCACGGTGGACGATTTCGGTACGGTCAGACCTAGAACACGATCTGCGGCCGAGGAACGAGCCATTCGGCTCGGCCTCAAACCTGCTCCCGAAGTCTACGAACCCCACAACTACTACTTACAGTACGCTGGCAACATTACCTTACGACAGGCTTTGGCTCAGTCGAAGAATATTGTAGCCGTAAAGCTCCTGAATTCAGTTGGTTATGACCATGTGATTGAATACGCATACAGATTGGGATTGGATGACGCCGGCCTGCAGCCCTATCCCTCAATGGCGCTGGGCGCTTTTGAAATGAGTTTGCTGGATATGTGCGCGGTCTATTCCGCTTTTGCCAAGGAAGGGATCCAATTCGAACCTAGATTTATTACCTTGATCGTGGATCGACGTGGTCAGATCATTGAACAGAATTTGCCTCGGGGTGAACAGGTGGTGTCGCCCGAGAACGCTTACCTGGTGACCAGTGCCATGCAATCTGTGGTCAACGAGCCCCGTGGCACGGCACATCGCGCTTCGCGGTTGGGCATTCCCTTGGCGGGCAAAACCGGTACCACAGACGACTATACGGATGCCTGGTTCGTGGGCTATCACCCAACCTTAGTGGCCGGTGCTTGGGTTGGCCACAACAACAAAGAGACCATAGGTCGCAATGCCAATGGCGCCAATACAGCGTTGCCGATTTGGATCTCTTATTTTGAGGCCATTAAGGATAAGTTACCTGAAGCTGATTTCCGCAAACCCGACGGAGTCATTGAGTTGGCCATCGACAAGAATACCGGCACTCGTCTGACCAACGACTGTGAGTGCACTAAAGATGCTCAGATCCTGGAAATCTACCGCAAGGGAACGGAGCCAGTAGATATTTGCCAGCCTGAAGAACAGCGAGAAGCCACGCTGCCGTGGTTCCTGCAAAAGAAGATATATGAATACGATCCCATGTTGGGTCGGGTGAAACCCTCGCTGGTGATGATTGACTATGCATCGCAACAAAGGGCATTGGCGTTTCTGAATGGGGAGTCCGCCTCCACAAACTGATAAATCGTGTATCATCGGGTTTCTGGAGGGCCTATGTCTTTGTGGGAGCAACACGCGGTCCAACTTCGTATGAGGCGCTGCAAAATCGTGGCGACCCTGGGTCCCGCAAGCAGCAACCCGCAGATGATTGCTTCATTGATTGAACGCGGTGTGGACGTGTTTCGATTGAACATGTCACACGGCAATCATTCCGGGCACGAGGATGCATACCGTACCGTGCGGCAAGTGGCGCTTGAAGCCAACCGCCATGTAGCTGTGCTGGCTGATTTGTGTGGTCCCAAAATACGTGTGGGCACCTTTGTCAACGGCTCAATGGAACTCATCAAGAATCAGACGGTCTTTATCCATTCCGAAAAGACTGATGGCGGAGGGGACCGGATCCCTTCGGCTTACCCGGAATTGGCTGGTGATGTGAAGCCCGGATCCCGCATCCTTCTGGATGACGGAAATCTGGAGCTCAAAGTGATGGGCATTGTCGATGGTGTGGTAGAAGCTCAGGTCACGCATGGCGGTCTGCTTAAGGATCGTAAGGGCATGAACCTACCCGACTCTGTCTTGAGCGTACGCGCGCCTACCGAAAAGGACCTGCGCGACGCCCAATTTGCCCTAGGACTCGGTGTGGATTTTTTGGCCTTGAGTTTTGTTCGATCGGCCAGGGATTTGGAAGCGCTCCGCAAGGCGGTTGGTGAGAATTGTCCACCGATTATCGCCAAGATCGAAATGCCGGAAGCCCTTAATGAGATTGAATCGATTATTCAGGCCGCGGATGGATTGATGGTGGCACGCGGCGATTTGGGGGTTGAACTACCAGCCGAGGATGTGCCGATTGTTCAAGACCTCTTGGTGGACTTGGGACGGCGAGCGAATAAACCCGTGATTGTGGCGACTCAAATGCTCGACTCCATGATACGGAATCCTCGGCCCACGCGCGCCGAAGTGACCGACATTTCACACGCAGTTTGGCGCGGCTCAGATGCGGTCATGTTGTCCGGCGAAACTGCGGCGGGTGCGTTTCCAGCCTTGGCCGTTGAGACCATGGACAAGGTTGCCCGCCGTACTGAAGGCTACATGTGGACCTGCGGCAACTTCGAGCACATCGCTCAGCTGGACCACCTGAAGCCTCCTCTTGGCGCAGAAGACGCATTTGCCAAAGCGACAGCACTCATGTCCCGGGACTTGCGTGTGCGTGCCGTAGCAGTTATTTCTCGTACCGGTCGCTCAGCGAACGTCGTCAGTTCGGCACGGCCGGCAGCGCCCATAGTAGCCATCAGTCCATCACCTCAGGTATGCCGTCAAATGAACTTGTTGTGGGGGGTCCATTCGGTGGTGGCATCGCCGCAATCGCTGGAGCGCCCCATTGAGGTGGCACGCCGAATGATCGTCGAACTAGGCCTGGCCGAAAAGGGTGATCGATTCCTATTGGCCCGGGGTTTTCACTTGGATTCGCATAAAGACGCACCGAGTGTCACGATCCTGCAAATCTAAACGCTACTTGCGTTCAGCCTGCTGACGCGCCAGATTAAACAGTATTGGTTTTTTCAGGAGCAGGATATGGCACACATAGATCAACTTGACGAAGAACTGGTCGCGCCACGTCGACTCGCCCTCATACGCGAGTCATCATGGACGTCACCCCTGGTGTTGATCTTTCTAACGCTCAGTGTGTTGATACTGGCAGCCGCCGGAAGCGCCGTCTATTTTTCTTGGCAGACACAGCAGCAGGTGCGCAAACAAACGGGCCAATTTGCCTATTTGGAGGGACAAACCCGTGCTGTGAACCAGGAAATCGTGGACCTCCGACATTACGTGGCCAGCAAGACCTCCGAAGATGTGCTGTACCTGAAAATGTGCATGCTAAAACCCGATCTGGATCCCGTCCAATCGGCTAATATTGCTCGGCTGGTACATCGCTATGCAGGTATGTACAACCAGGACGCCGATCTGATTCTGGCAATCATGTACATCGAAAGCGGCTTTGACCCCAATGCGGTTTCCTCCAAAGGCGCTACTGGACTCATGCAGGTGATGCCTCAATGGCAAAAGGTGCTGGCCATGTCTGGCGATCTGAAGGATCCGGAAACTTCGCTGAAGTACGGCCTCCAGATCTATGCCTTCTACAAGGAAATGTATAAGGATGACGAGATGGCCTTGACGGCCTATAACCGAGGTCCTGGCCCCATCGACATGGCCTTGATGAATGGCAAGGACTATAAGAACGGCTACAGCGCCAAGATCATGGAAGTATACCAGCGCCTTAAGGACATGTCCGCTCAGGCCAAATAGCCTTCTAAAGCCGTTTCCCCGCGATCCTTCGAATGTTCGGATCTGACTGGGATCGTTGGGAATGTCACGAATTCCGTAGTGATGAACTGCTGCGCAACATGCCACAATGTGTTAACCTTTTAGGCACTCGTCTCATACATACCGAACCACTTTTTTGGAGGGTCCCATGGCCAAAGGTAGTTACCAGGAAGAGATTCCCGCTTCCAGGGTTAACATTAAGTACGTCAAATATGTGGGTGATGCTCAGGAAGAAGTTGAGCTGCCCCTGAAACTGCTGTTAGTTGGCGATTACACCATGCGCGAAGACGACACACCGGTGGAAGATCGCAAAAAAATCAATGTCAATAAGAACAACTTTAACTCCGTCATGAAAGAACAGAACCTTGGCCTTAATTTTTCGGTCAAGAACATGCTCTCAGGCGAAGAGGGCGATGAGATGGCAGTGGACCTCAAATTTGAGTCACTGGAAGACTTCATGCCCGAAAATATCGCGAGTCAGGTTCCTGATCTCCAGGTACTACTGGAAGTGCGCAAGCTACTGATGGACTTGAAAGGTCGCGTGGTAAACAACACCGATTTCCGCAGAGAGCTCAGCAAGATCCTCGAAGATCCTGCGAAGATTGATGCGCTGCGTTCACAGCTGGATAAGATCGCGCCGCTGATCGAAAAAGACGAATCCAAATAAATCGACATTGAATAGAAGAAGGAGCACCCATGGCTAAGTCACAACAGCAAGCTGAAGGTCAAGGACAAGAGCTATCACTGCTAGACAGTCTTTTAAGCAAGGTCGATCTGGCGACGCCAACTGAAGGTATCGGTAAAGCCTCTCAAGTTGAAAATGCCAGTCAAAGCCAGCGTATCGCGACGGCAGTCAATCATTTTGTTTCTGCGCTTTTGTCCAGCGGCAAGAAAGTGGAAAAGCTCGATCGTGACCACATCGACAGCATTATCCGCGGGCTGGACTCAAAGATGAGCATGCAGATAAGCGAGATTATGCACCATGAGAAGTTCCAGGAAATGGAATCCGCTTGGCGCAGTCTCAAGTTTCTGGTCGATCGTACAAATTTCCGTTCGAATATCAAGATTGAAGTGTTGAATTGTTCCAAGGAAGACCTGCGGTCTGACATGGAGGATGCACCCGAACTGCTCCAATCCGGTATCTTCCAGCACATTTACAAGCAGGAATATGATCAGGCTGGCGGCGAACCCATTGGTGCAGTAATTGGCAACTATTACTTCAATCAAACCAATGCCGATATTGCCATGTTGAAGAACATGTCTGGTATCGCTGCCGGGTGTCACTGCCCATTCATTGGATCCGTCAATTCGAAGATGTTCGGATTGGATTCATCCACAGACCTACATAAGGTCAAGGACATGGAAGATCTGTTTGGCCAGATGGAGTACACCAAGTGGCGTGCCCTGCGCGATAGCGAAGATGCCCGTTATCTGGGACTCACATTTCCGCGCTTCCTGTTGCGTTCACCTTATGATCCCGAGAATAATCCCACCAAGGGGTTCAATTTCACTGAGACTGTGACCGGTAAAGAGCACGAACGTTACCTTTGGGGTAATGCATCGATGGCATTTGCCAGTCGGCTTACAGAAAGCTTCAGCAAGAACGGCTGGTGCGTGAACATCCGTGGACCACAGGCCGGTGGTGTGGTGGACGATTTGCCATTACATATGTTCGAAGACGAAGGCGAACAGAAGATCAAGATTCCCACGGAAGTTATGATTTCTGATCGGCAGGAGCTGGAGCTGGCCGAGGCCGGGTTCATTCCATTGACCTTCTACAAGAACCGCGACTATGCGTGTTTCTTCTCGGCCCAGTCCACGCAAAAACCCAAAAAGTACAATACCGCAGAGGCAACGGCCAACTCCAAGCTTTCTGCCAATCTTCCCTACCTATTCCTCGCATCTCGATTGTCGCACTACTTGAAAGTGATACAACGCGAGAACATCGGTGCCGCCAAAGAGAAAGCCGATCTGCAGAAGGAACTGGATATTTGGATCCAGAAACTGGTGACCACGATGCCCAACGCGGGTGCTGAGTTAAAAGCCGAGCGGCCACTTCGAGAAGCAAAAATCGTGGTATCCGACATCGAGGAGTCACCGGGTTGGTACAACGTGGAAATGTTCATTCGCCCCCACTTCCAGGTGGAAGGTGTGAACGTGGCCCTGTCACTGGTTTCCAAGATGCCTAAAGGAAAAGACGAGAAGTAATCGACATCATCCATGGTTTCGCGCGATGACCGGATTTATTACGAAGAAGAGCTGAGATACCTGGCCCGAGAGGGCCAGGTTTTTGCTGAGCGCCATCCAGATATTGCGCGCTATCTGGGCTTGGAAGGTCTGAACCCGGAACTGAGGGATCCGCACTCGGAGCGCATCATCGAAGCGTTCGCCTTCTTGGTGGGCCGCATGCGGCGGTTCATGAATCACCAGTTCTCCGATCTGCTGCACTCGCTGTTTAACCTGATTTATCCCGCCTATTTGCGGCCCCTTCCCAGCAAAAGCATCGTGCAGTTGAGCCCCCAAGAAAGTATGCTGGACAAACCGGTAACCATTCCCAGGGGTACGTCGGTGTCGTCCGATGCAGTCGGACCCAATGGCGCCCGCTTTGAATTCACCACCACGCACCAGGTGGTGGTCCAACCCTTGGCATTGGATCGCGTGTACGTGGACCCCGAAACCAAAGCTGATTTTTCACTCTCCGCTGAGTTAACGGTACACCCGGGCGCGCAAGCAAAATCGCTTGTTTTTGACGAACTGGAGTTCTTTGTGTTCGGCGACCCCAGCGAGAGTTTTGAGCTATACAATCAACTTTCCAGGTTTCTGGAACGCATCGAACTAAAAGGCACCGTGACGCGAAAAGAGGATCTGCTGTTGGAGTGGAGCGGTTTCAACGCAGACCATTCTCTGAACCAAACCGAAGATCACCACTTCTCGCAGCTCAATCACTTGCGTGATTACTTCGATTTTCCGCAACGCTACCTGTTCTTCAAGATCAAGGGGTTAGCGCCCTATTTGCAGCGACAGGGCGACGATTTGACTAAATTTCAGGTCAATTTCATTTTCAAACGACCGTTTACGTCGGGATACCAATACCGAAAGGACTCGTTGAGACTGTTTTGTGTACCCGTCCAAAACATCTTTTCCAAACCCTGCGAACCGTTCAAAGTGACCGGTCGCCAGATCGAATATCTCCTCAGTCCCGATCTCACACGCAATGACTTTGAGGTGTCTTCGGTGGACCGGGTCTTGGCTTCAAAGGAACAAAAGAAGGTTCAGGTTCAGCCCTATTACAATTTCACCCATGTGGGCGTCAAGAGCGAGAAACGATGGTTTTACACCCTTCGTCGCGAAAACGCCTTTGACCAGGGCTGGGATACCTACATCCGTTTTCTGGATCTGGATGAAGAATCGCCGGACGTGCTCAGAGACCAGACCATTTCCATTAATGCACGCTGTACCAATCGGCATCATGCTCAGACACTCAAGATCGGGCAAATCAGCCAACTATCTCAAACCGTGCCCGAAACCATCACTGGCAAGAATATTACTCAGGTGACTAAAGCATACTGGCCCGAAATCCACACCAGGGGCGATTGGGACTTTATGTCTCATATGGCTCTAAACTTCACTGATTTGGCCAATACCGAAGGGGTGAGGCGGCTGCTTGAGCTTTACAACATTCCTCAGAATGAGGCTGGAAAACGAAAAATTACAGGGATCGACAAAGTCTCCGATGCCAAGGATCATCTGATCATGCTTGGCCAAAGCGTGGCTGGTCGTAAGCTGGAGATGCATTGTAAGGAAGCTTACTTTCAGCACGACGGTGATTTGGCACTGTTTTCCCAAGTGTTCGGCCACTTTCTGCGTGCATACACACCCATCAACTCATTTATTCGACTGATCATCCATAACTCAGACCAATCAGAACAGTTCCAGCACATCGCTGCTTACTAGCCATGTACAAAGCCAGCCACCTATTTCAGGAGATCAGGCGTCTGAAGCGCAAGGCTGCAGATGACGGAAAACATCTGCGCATTGAGCAACGGGCCAGTCGCGTGTTTGAGCCAGCGGTCGTTGCCTGTGAGCATGTCACTGAAAAAACCATGACCGCGACGATCAATTTTGAGGGTCTTTATGGTGGGTTGGGTGTGTTGCCTGGCTATTTCTCAGACGAAATCCTGCACCATCGCGACGGCCTGAACGCGCTTCAGGATTTTCTCGATCTCTTTAATCACCGCATGTTCGATTCGTTGTACACGATTTGGCGACGATCGCAGATATTCCTTGAGAACGGCGTGGATGCCAAACATCCCGAGAACGAAGAGATGGACCAGTTCCTGTGTGCATTGGCAGGGATTCCTGGCGATGACCATGCGCCTCTTTACATCAAGTGCCTCAGACGTCATCACTTCACCTTATTCCAACGCAAAGAAAAGACGGTATTGGGTTTGGCTAATGTTTTGCGCTCGTTCTTCGGTGACCTTAGTTTTGAGTTTGAACAGCACCAAGAACGCTACATTCCCATTCCGGTTTTTCAGAGATCTAAGCTTGGTGAACAACTCACCTTGGGTGCGAGCGGTACATTCTTGATCGGATCGCGAATCCGCGATATCAATGGCCGTTTCAATATCAAAGTTGCGCAGCTCGACTATGCAGGGTACATGCGGTTCTTGCCAGGCGGGGATTGGCATGAGTTGATGGGTGGCATTGTGCGCGCCTACACTCAAGACCAATGGGCGTGTGGCTTGAGTTTGGAGTTAAGGGCGGCGGAAGTGCCTTCATTGAAACTGGGTGCACATCGCCTCAGTGCGGACTGTTGGGCGCTCAGCCAACCCAGTACCGAGCCGGCACTGGTTCGCTTGGGAGGCAGTTTATGAGCCTCAATCATGGATACAACTTTCTGAAGAAGATTACCGGTCAAAACTTGAGGCTCAATCAGGAAGAAAGCCTGGTGGAATCCATACAGTCCAATCTGGTTCAGGTTTTGAATACCCGACAGGGCATGGTGGCTCATATCGCTGACTTTGGATTGCCGGACATCCACTACGTCTATTCGTCTTTGCCTAAGTCACTGGATTCATTGGGACTGGAAATAAAAAAGGTGCTTGAGAAATATGAACCCAGATTGGAGAAATTGAACGTACGCTTTGTAGAGAAAGCCAACGACACGTTTCGCGCCACCTATCACATTACGGGCGAGGTCCGAGAAGGTAGTAAGGTCTCCAAGATCACGTTTCAGACCGAAGTTCTACGCGATGGGTCAGCCGACGCCTTTGTGGTGAATCAATATGAGTAACCCAGCGTTGGTCAACCTACTCACCCTGTTCGAGGGCGACCAAGATGAGATCTGGGTGGGTCTAGACAGCATCATTATGGCCATCAACCAGTCGGTAGAAGCGCAACTGAACGCCATCATCCACCATCCACGATTCAAAGCTCTTGAATCCACATGGGTAGGCCTGGCCATGCTGGTTGACGATATCGGGGATTTACCCCTGGTCAAGTTGGAGATGTTAAACCTCTCCAAACGGGATTTGCAGGATGATTTTGAGGAGTATTTCGATCTAAGCGATAGTGGCCTGTTCTTCCACCTTTACAAAACCGAATACGACCAGGCCGGGGGCGAACCTTATGCATCGGTGTTGTTGCAATACGAGTTCGCCAATACTGCACCTGATTTGAACCTCTTGAAGATGATCTCAAAGGTCGCAGCTAGCTGTCACTGCCCGGCTGTGGCGAATGCGACGCCCGGCCTGTTCAATGTGAAGGATTACCAATCCGTTGAAGAAATCGAAGATTTTGATTTGCTCTTCGAAGGTCGCGAGTTTATCAAATGGCGTCAACTGAGGCAGGCAGAGGACGCCCGTTACCTGGCCTTGATTCTCCCCAAAGTATTGGCTCGCAGACCCTACACCGACTACATTTTCCAAAGTTTTCGCTTCAACGAGACAGTGGCTCAACTTTCGGATACCAATTGGACCTATGCCACCTATATGTTTGGCATGATTCTGGGGCGCAGCTTCTCAAAATATGGATGGTGCGTACACATCCGAGGTCCGCGTACAGGCGGCCTTATTCCTCATATCGAACCGCTTCCCATTGGTTGTAAGGGTCTAGAGGTAAACCGTTATCCCCTGGAAATCGTGTTTTCGGACTACCAGGAACACAAGCTCAGTGACCAGGGCTTTGTCGTGCTAAACTACTTCAAAGAAACCAATCGCCCCTGTGTCTTCTCGGCACCTACCATTCAAAGTTATCTCAGGGATCGGTCACGTGTATTCAACAGTAACGACCGCTTGGCGGCCAGTCTTCCCTACATCTACCTCGTGTCGCGCATTGCGCACTATCAGAAAGTGATTCAACGGGAGAACGTGGGTACAGTGAAAGAGGCCAAAACACTTGAGTTGGAGTTGGCGAATTGGCTGAAGAAGCTGGTAACTTCCATGCCCGACCCGAACATGGACATCCGCAGTCGGTTCCCCTTGCGGGGCGGGATGGTGTCGGTGAAGGAAGATGCAAGCAATCCCGGTTTCTTTGATCTTCACTTGATTCTTCAGCCCCACTTGCAGTTGGAAGGCGTCAACGCCGAACTCACTCTGATATCGAAATTACCGCGCAGCAAGGAGTAATACCCATGGACGCACAGAACATCAAGGCTCTGATCAGCAGGCTCAACGGTGCGATGACCAAGTCAATGGAGGCGGCAGCAGGAACCTGCATTCAACGCAGCCACCACGAAATTTCCATCGAGCATTTGTTGTTGAAGCTGCTGGATAATCCGCGCTCGGACATCCATTTGACCTTTACGAACCTGGGCATTCAGGCTGACGGTGTGCGGGCCGACCTGGAATCCTCATTAGCTGCGCTGAAAGACGGGAACTTTTCAAAGCCCCGATTCTCTGCGGCGCTGTTGGAGTTCCTTTCTTTGGCCTGGAATTTTGGTAGCCTCGAACGGAGTGAGACCAAGGTTCGTTCGGGTCATTTGTTGGTCGCCATGTTGCGCGACAAGGTGTGGGTTTCTGGTTCTGGCATCGCAGCGTTCGGTGCCATCAACGAGTCTGATTTGGTGGATCGTTTTGACGAGCTCACCGATGGCAGCGAAGAAGTTGCGGCAAGGAAGGTAACGCCCAGTGCAAGCGGCGGGATCCTGGACGAGTTCACCACGGACTTGGTCGCTGAGGCGCGTGCAGGTAATGTGGACCCAGTCATTGGACGTGACCATGAGATTCATCAAGTCATCGATATTCTCACCCGTCGTCGCAAGAACAACCCTATCCTGGTGGGAGAACCCGGTGTAGGTAAATCGGCCATTGTCGAGGGACTCGCGTTACAGATCTGCGAAGGTAACGTACCTCCGGTGCTTGAAAAAGTAGAGATTCGCAACCTGGATATGGGTCAACTGAAGGCTGGCGCATCCATGAAAGGCGAGTTTGAAGATCGCCTGAAGAACGTGATTGAGGCGGTTCAATCATCGCCGGTGCCCGTGATCCTGTTTATCGATGAGGCCCATACGCTGATTGGGGCAGGGGGCGCCGCCGGATCTGGTGATGCAGCCAACTTGCTGAAACCAGCTTTGGCTCGTGGGCAGTTACGCACGATCGCTGCTACAACCTGGTCGGAATACAAGAAATACATTGAAAAAGACCCCGCACTGGAGCGTCGCTTCCAGGTCGTCAAAGTAGACGAGCCCGAGGTTGGTAAGGCAACAGCCATGTTGCGCGGCGTTAAATCCAAATACGAGAAGCATCACAATGTGAAGATTCTGGATTCGGCTATTGAGGCTGCTGCATCCTTGGCAGACAAGTACATTTCGGGTCGACAGCTACCGGACAAAGCGATTGACCTGCTGGACACGTCCTGTGCGCGGGTTCGTCTGTCACTGAACTCCATGCCTTTTGAATTGACCTCATTGGAAAACCGGATTCGTCAAATGGAACACGAGATTGCCGACAAGCAGCACGAAACGGAACTAACGGGCGTCATCCACAAAGGTATGAAGGAGTTGGAGGAAGCTCTGGAAAATGCCCGCACGGAGAGTGCCTCCATCCGTGCGAAGTGGGAGTCGGAACGTGACCTTGTGGGCAAGATCGTTGAATTGGAGCTGCAGATCAACGAAGGCGCCGAGGGACGAGAAGCGTTGGCCAAGCAACTGTCGGAGCTTCAGGCACAAGCCGCGGAATTGGCAGGAGAACAGCAATTGGTTGAGTACCGGGTCACACCCCGCACCATTTCCACCATTGTTAGCCAGTGGACTGGCATACCAGTAGGCAAAATGGTCAAGAATGATTTGGCCGATATCCTCAGAATCGAAGACAAATTGAAGGAACGCGTGCTGGGACAAGACCATGCGGCGGAACGCATTGCACGGGCCATCAAGGCTTCAAAGGCCAAGGTCAATAACCCGGACACACCCATTGGTGTATTTTTGGCCGTCGGTCCGTCGGGAACTGGTAAGACGGAAATGGCGTTAACCCTGGCCGATTCACTCTTTGGTGGTGAGCGGTTCGTGGTGCAGATCAACATGTCTGAGTATCAGGAGAAACATACGGTGTCGCGCATGATTGGGTCTCCTCCGGGATACGTCGGGTATGGAGAGGGCGGGGTGCTCTCAGAAGCTGTCCGTCAACGTCCCTACACGGTGGTGTTACTCGATGAAGTGGAGAAGGGGCACCCCGATGTGATGAACCTGTTTTATCAGGTATTCGACAAAGGGCACCTTGCGGATGGCGAGGGCAGGATCATCGATTTCAAGAACACCATCATCATGATGACCAGTAACTTGGGTAGTTCGATCATCGAAGACATGTGTACGGGTGATGAATGGCCCGACGCAGGTGAATTGCTGGAAGCGATTCGACCTACCCTGAACCAGTTTCTTAAGCCGGCGTTGCTTGCGCGTATGACCGTGCTTCCCTATTTCCCGATTGCCGAAAAGGTGATGAAGAAAATCGTTGGCTTGAAGCTGCGAAAAGTGGTCAAGCGGCTCAAGCAGAATCACGGCATTAACACGCTGGTCGAACCCTCAGTCATCCAATCCATCTCGGATCGATGCCGATTGGTAGAGGCTGGCGCGCGCAATATCGACCACATCATCAATGCGGAACTGTTGCCGCTTATTGCAAATCAAGTGTTGTCTCAATTGATGGAGGAAGCATTGGGTGAGCAACTGACCATCGGTTGGGACGACGGCTCTTTCCAATTGAATTTTTCCTGATCAAAAGGTGTTTTCTTGATCGACCGTTATCGGGTTTTTCATCTCATTGTCACTCAGTGTGACTTGTCAGCGTCAGACTCCATTCTGCGTTCGGCCTTGCACGAGCTTATGCAGGCGTTGCAGGCCGATCGAGGCGCGTATCTGGCTGTCGGAGCCGGGGGCCTGCGTTGCCTTCAAGCTCGTACCAGCGCGGGTGCGGATCTTCAAAATGTGCAGGAGTCATTGCCCTGGGAGATCCTGCAGAAAATACCCAGCTCAAGGCAACACTACTCAGCGAAGATGCCAATCACACCAAAGGGACGAAACATTGGCAGTTCGTTTAGCCGGTTCGAAATCAAGAACATGTTGTGTGTGCCCACGCTGTCCCAGGGACAGGTGGTCGGTGTGGGCTATTTGGAGCGGAGTCCTCAAGCGCCCAACTTTGCACCCAGTGAAATCAAAGTAGTCAGCGAGATTTTTCAGGATGTGGAGTTGATGCTGGGCAATAGCTGGAAGTATCAACGTCAGTCATTTGAGATGGATCAAATGAAAGGCGAAATCGCCATGTCCAAGATCAACATGGTCTCGGCGGATGCAGGTATGTTGCGGCTGTTCCATCAAATCACCAAGGTCGCGAAAGTGCCGTCCACCGTCTTGATACATGGTGAGTCTGGTACCGGCAAGGAACTCGTCGCGCGGGCCATCTACAATCTGAGCGAAGGTAAAGGTCCATACATCGCCATGAACTGTGGTGCCATCGAACAGAGTTTGATGAAGAGTGAACTGTTTGGGCATTTGAAGGGCAGTTTTACAGGCGCCCACAAGGACCGTGAAGGCCTCTTCAAAAAGGCCGAAGGTGGCATATTGTTCATGGATGAAGTCGGCGAGATGGCCATGGATATTCAAGTCGCGCTGTTACGGACGCTCGAACTGGGCGAGATCATGCCGGTCGGTTCGGATCGACCCGAAGTGGTCCGGACTCGGGTGATTGCCGCCACGCACCGAGACTTAGGGGGATTGGTTCAGGAGCGCCAGTTTCGCAACGATTTGTTTCAGAGGCTCAGAGGAATCACCCTGGAAGTCCCACCCCTGCGGGACCGGCCCAGTGACATTCCACTGTTGGCCGAACATTTCGTCAAGTTGTTTAACACGAAACTTGGTCTGAACTATAAGGGGTTCCGCGAGGAGTCGCTGGCATTACTCAAGCAACGTGAATATCGCGATGGCAACGTACGCGAATTGAAACACATCATCGAACGGGCCATGGTGTTTGAAGATGATCCCGATTTGATTGGTCCAGAGTTTTTGTCTGACAACGATCCTAAATTGGGCGCCTCGTCGGGTGTGGCTGAGAGCCTTGAGTTTGAGGAACAACTCAATCGCTATGCGCGGCAAGTGATTGAAGTGGCCATCACCGCTTGCGGCGGCAATAAGACCAAAGCCATGAAGCGATTGGGATTAGCGCGAACCACGTTTTACAGTATGTTGAACAAATACGGAATCCAGGATTAGGGAGTGTAATTATGAATATCCAGCCATTTCTAGGGGGTGCGCGGGTAAAAGAGGACCTCCAATTTCAATTCTGCATCCTGGGTAACTTCACAGGTCAGCATGAAGAAAGACCGTCCTACGAACTCAAAGCGGTGAACCGCAACACTTGGGACAGTCTTTTCACCGACTTGAAACCATCCGTCCGCACGGTGATCAGCTTGCCAGCAGTCAGCGATTTTGAAGTAGAACTGGTGTTCACCGGTCTTCAGGGTTTTTCGGAGAAGGGTGTGGTGTCGGCCGTCCCTTTTCTTTCAGATCTACAGGCTGCCATTCAGGCTTTTGGCGCGGCATCGGAAGAACAGCCACTGGATGTGAACGCGCTGTTAAGCAACCATTCACCATTGAATGTGGTGAAAACCATGGCCATGAAAACCAGCCAAGGCCCCGCCTTGGACTTGTTGAACATGGTGGATATAGGAGACGAAGAAGACGACGGTCCGCAATTACCGCAACTCAAAGCTGCCTTTTCTGAAGGAACGTACCAGGGTCACAAACGTCAAGCGGTGGTTCATGAGCTTGAGGGTCTTAAAGCAGAAGTGCTGAGGCAGATCCAGAAGGATGCCCGATTCGATGAACTGCATGCTCATTGGCGTGGGCTGAAATCGGTGTTTGGCAGTCTCGGCAAGAACGTGAAGCTGTCGTTGATTGACTGTGATAAAGATGAACTGTGCGATGCGTTTTTCCTCACCTTCGTGAAACCCGATTCCGGTGATGCCGCGAGGCTGGATTTGGCTGCCACCAGCTTTGAGTTCACGAAAATGGAATCCGATCTTCACACGCTTTATCATCTCGGCCGGATGGCGGAGTCCGTATCGGTACCTGTGTTGCTCAACGCATCGCCTGCGCTTTTTGGGGTCAGGTCGTTTCAGCATATGCAACATATGCATGATTTCAGTTCGCGGCTTTCTGGACCTGATTATGCCAAGTGGCGGAAGCAAAGAGACGAGACAGGTTCACGTTGGTTGTTCCTGTGTGTCAACAAGTTCAGTCAGGACGATGGTGCGGTCTGGGCACCTGGGAGCTTTGCCATGCTATCCGTCATGGCCCAAGCCCTGGCAGCACACCAATGGCCCGGCGAGTTGCTGGCCGCAGCGGGACATTGGCAAGAGACCGCACAGAGCCAACTGGTTCTCACGCGCGACCAAGCTCATGACTTGAGCTACGAAGGGTTCTGCAGCATCAGTTCGGAATCAGCGCAAAGTGAATTGGCCATTATGGGTATGAACTGCCTGGCCGCCATCAAGATTGGACCGGGTCAGTCACCAGCTGCCCGTGACTTCGTGGAGTACACACTGAGTTATGCTTTTTTCGTGGGTTGCTTGTCAAGGTTCTTAGTGGACCATGCCAACGATAGTGAACTGGAGTCCAAGCTGCGGGACTTCATGGGTTCCAACAACCCGGATGATCTGAAAGTTGAAGAAGATGAGGGCATGCGCATTTTTCGCGCCAAACCCATGTTCAGTATTTATGGTAGTCGACCCGATGTGGTGTTAGCCATTCAGTAATTACTGACGCCTCTGCGACTTCCATGTATCCATAAACACGCGAGCTGCTACTTCGTGGAAATGGTCTTCGGCATAGGCTGTGTCGATTAGGTTGGCTCTCGCTGCATATTCGCTCCACAGCTTCTTGACATTGGATCCGATGCCGGGAACGTTCTTCAATGCCTCTGGGTCCAGGCGCTCCCAAAACACATCGAACCAGGTTCTAAAGCTGGATTGGTATGAGGTTAGCAACACCACCATGTGGGATTTGAGTTCCTCAATTTTTTGTTCCTTGGATAGCATCCGCTCTTCGTTAAGACTGCGTGTTTGATCTGAATAGTGTAACGAGACCTTAAATTCATTCTTGACGAAGGTTTGGACCAAGGTTTCCAGCTGCAACAAGAGCTCTGATGTCTGATCGTCGATCTTGGTGACGGCAGCTTGGGGAACCTGCTTTGGCAGAATGGGCTGTTTGCTGGTCGTGGCTCGGGTCTTTCCGATCCATTCGTCGTAGATGTCTCGGAAAAAGACCTTGCCCAACATGCCCATGGCTCGGGTTTCTTCGGCGAGCTCTTTAAAAGGGAAATCGATGCCGTGGGATCGACTGGCACAAAGGCGCAAGAAATCGCCCATAGCATCGAAGTTATTGGGGGCTGGGCCGGCAATGTAATCATCGAAGAACTCTTGAGCTTCCTGAGAGACGAGACAGCGCACTTGATGTTCGAAATTCTTGATCAAATGCTGATGTATCTGCGTGTTTACTTGCGATACGTAACGATCGAGATCCACCATGATGGTTTCCTGGAACAGATCGCCTATCATGCCGAAATGGATATCTCGAATGGAGATCATGAGATTGGACCTACGATTGCGAATGGCGTGAATCAGCGGCCCACGGTCCAGGTAGGATTCCTGCATGGATTCGAGCAGATGGTCAAAATGATCAATGCCTACCACGCGGTCGCGGCCCAGAGAGCGGATGATGGAGTCCACGTACATGCGCAGGTGCTCTGGTCTATTGAATATGACGAACACCCGCGAGTCGAAGAGAATTGCCTCGTCGGCATAGGCTCGGGGGAACTCAAAATGGCCAAGGGGATGAAAGATTCGGTGCATCACTGATGTCTTGCCACACCCTTTACTGCCCTTCAAAACGGCGAACCCGTTCTTGTTGATGGCCTTGTGTATGTCCGTCCAGAACGTTTCGGGCAGAATGAGTTCCTTTTCGACGGATATGGGACCCGTCCCCAGGGTCGTCGTTTCACTTTTCTTTTTGGTTGTGGATGCAAACCAGTTGGTCTTGTTCTCATGCCAATCAAGCAGCGCCGACAAGATGTTGAAGTCCTCGTCCAGCAACAGCTTAAGAAATCGGGCCGCATCAAATTCGCCGATCAACGTTTGAATCTCCATGATGGCTTGTACCTTGGGACACACATAGAAGGCATTGGGCGGCTGTGATGTGAGCTGGAACTTCAAGAAATCGTTGAGCCAACGATATGGGATCTCAAAAAAGTGGTGCGTGGTCCAACGAGTGACCACATCGTCCATGGTCACTTTGAGGGGTTTGAGGAAATTGTTGACCAGGTCGGGATGGTGTTCGTGCAGTCCAACCAGGAGATGAAACGCGCTCACCGCCGGATTGCGTAAGGATTGAGCCTGCTTCAACGCGCTGGCGTAAACAGGAAAGTTCTGCCAGTTTTTGCTCTTGCTGGAATCTCCGCTTATGGGCGCCAGGTTGTTCTCTTCAGATGATTTTTCGATCGTGAAGACGGTCGATCCAAGCACAAAGAAGTCGGTGACCTTCTCAAAGGACCCAGCTTTCACTTTTCGAGAATTGATGAAGGTCCCGTTGGACGAGTTCTGGTCACAAACCTCGAAATCGTTATGGTTCACCCGCAAGATGGCGTGCTTTGTCGACATGCACGGGTCGTGTCCTACGACGATATGGTTGTTGAGGCCACGACCAACTGTTAACGGGCTTCCATGTTCGATCGTGAACGAATGCCCTTCAAGGGGACCAGAAATAATTTGTACTGTCCGCTTCATACTGGGAGGAACACATCCATGTATTGAGGTTGGCTCCCCAATATAGAACGATTGAAGGTCTAAGTCCAGCGAGCCCGCCGGCACTATAAAGGATGATCAACGCAGGATTTGCGGCATCAATAGAAAAGGCCCGCCGGTGGCGGGCCTTGCCCAAAAAGGTTTACCAATAGAGGGGGAGGTAAACTGAATTGTAAGGGCAAGAAAGATAATAGCATGGGCGAAACCTAATGCAATAGTTTTTTTGGGTAGGGAAGTACGTTAGGTTTTTGTTAGGATGGCTCCGGATTATGAGGAGGAACATGTGTCAAGTCCACTGTCCAAATTGTTTGGTAAATCGCCTTTTGCCTCAATTCAGCAGCATATGAGGCTGGTGAGTCAGTGTGTGGAAAAAGTGCCATTTTTGTTCGAACACCTTAGGAATAATGATGATGCGCAGTTGGCCAAGGTGGCCGCTGAAATTGATGATCTCGAAAGTCAAGCCGACGATGTCGAAGCCGATCTTCGCCTGCATTTACCCAAAAGTTTTTTTCTGCCGGTAGATCGTCGGGATATTTTGGGTATTTTGGAATCCCAGGATGCCATTGCCAATGTAGCTCAAGATATTGCTGGGAACCTGACCTTAAGGAGCATGCCTTTTCCATCCGCGATTGCAGAACCCATCGAGATTCTGCTTGAAAGTGTGATGAACGTTTGCCGTCAGTGCGTGACCATGGTCGAGGAGTTTGATGAACTCATTGAAACCGGCTTTGGCGGACGGGAACGGGACTCCGTGGAAACCATGGTTGCTGAATTGAATCGGCTGGAATCGTTGTCCGATCAGAAATTGGTGAATGCTCTAAAGGCGCTCTTTGCCGCTGAGAAAACCATCGATCCCGTGTCTGTCATGATGTGGTACGAGTTGATTGGTTGGCTGGGTGACCTGGCTGATCACGCAGAGAGAGCGGGTGACCGGCTCCGACTCATGTTGGCGAAATAGGAGCTGACATGGAGATTCTTACGCAACACGGAAGTATCTTTGTCATCATGGCCCTCGTTTTTGGGGGTTACATGTGTTGGGGCATTGGCGCCAACGATGTGGCCAATGCCATGGGCACATCGGTAGGATCCAAAGCAGTGACCGTCATGAAAGCCATCATTATCGCGGCTGTCTTTGAGTTTCTTGGCGTGGTCTTGGCTGGTGGGCATGTCACCAAAACCATTCGCAAAGGCATCATTGATCCAACCACCATCGTCGACCAACCTCACCTACTGGTTTATGGCATGTTGGCCTCTTTGCTTGCCGCAGGTTTCTGGTTGATGGTGGCGTCCTGGAAGGGCTGGCCTGTATCCACAACCCATTCGATTGTGGGGGCCCTGGTGGGATTTGCTGCGGTGGGGATAGGTGTCGATGCCGTGCAATGGTCAAAACTGGCCCAGATCGTCGCGAGCTGGGTGGTGTCCCCCTTGTTGGGCGGTTTGATCGCCTTTTTCCTGATGTTATCCGTGCTCAAATTGATTCTAAACAGCGATAAACCGCTGTTGAGTGCACGGAAATGGGGTCCTGCCTACCTGTTCTTGGTAGGATTCTTCATTGCCCTGGTGACTTTGTTCAAGGGTCTCAAGCACCTGGATATCAAGTTGACGCCAGTCATGAGCTTGTTCTGGTCGGTGGTCATGGGTTGCATGGTCGCAGCCGTTGGACACTTCTTCATGCGGCGCGTGAAAGTAGACGAGGATGCCGAACGTGTGTTTCACTTTGCCAGCGTGGAAAAGGTGTTCGCGCCGATGCAGGTGATCACAGCATGCGCCATGGCTTTTGCCCATGGATCAAACGACGTCGCCAACGGAGTTGGGCCGCTGGCTGCGGTTTTGAGTATCGTCGATACCGGAACCGTGTTGCAGTCTTCTCCGATGCCCAATTGGGTGTTGTTGATTGGTGGAGGCGGTATCGTTCTGGGCCTCGCCACCATGGGGTTTCGCGTCATGAAGACGATCGGTAAAGAAATTACCGAACTTACGCCCAGTCGTGGATTCTGCGCGGAACTGGCTGCTGCGGCAACCGTTGTGATTGCCTCGCGTTCCGGACTACCTGTTTCTACGACCCACGTTACGGTGGGTGCCGTGATGGGTGTAGGCATGGCGAGGGGTATTGCAGCCTTGGATTTACGGGTCATTGGCCGCATTGTCATTTCCTGGCTGATCACCCTGCCCGTGGGTGCTTTGCTCTCCATGATTTTCTTTTATATCTTGCGTTCCATCTTTGGGCAGTGATGCTAGGATGTTTGAAAACCAGTGGTTTACAGGAGGCGTAGATGTTGCGTGAAAAATATGATGAGCTACTCAAATTGGGCGAATCATTGAAGATAGCAGATGGCTATGTGGACGAGGCAGACGGTAAGTTGAAAGTGGGAGGCGTCGCCGCGTATCAATTGGAAAAAGATCTGCTGTGGGACAAGATCAAGACCTATTCTGGTTGGGAACACGAAATCGAGGCCGACATCAAAGTGGCCAACGAAGACATCTACGGCGTTTACACCGTAGCTCCTGGCGATACATTGTGGAAAATATCCTCACAACACTTCGGCAAAGGTAATCGCTATATGGAGATCTTTGAGGCCAATAAAGATGTCCTCAAGAATCCCGATGTGATTAAGGTGGGGCAACAGCTGAAACTGCCCCAAAAATAACCTCACATGTCGCTGATGATGGCGGCGATGGCTTCAGGTTCCTGCCAGGGGAGAAAATGGCCCCTGGTAGGAAAGATGGCTTGGCGAACGCCGCTTGGGTCCGTGGTTCTGGCGTAATGAACTTGGGCCGGTGGCACGAGTCGGTCACGGCCGCCGTGGACCATGGTAATGGGACAAGCGATGCCGTCCCAATCAGGGGACATGGCCGTAAGTTCCGACTTCAGCGGAAGCAGTTCCTGGTTGCTGTAGTCCCACATTTGGGGCAATAATGCGCGGGCCAATTTCGTGTTGGCCAATCGTTGGAACCATTGGATCCGCTCAAGGTCTGGATCAATGGCGGCACCTATGAGCACCAACGCTTTCACGCGATCAGGACAGCGAATGGCCAATCTTACGGCGATCGGTGCACCAAAACTGTGGCCCACCACAATACATGGCCCCTGGTATGGGCTCAGATTCAAGACCTTCTCTGCGATGGCCGCTTGCTCATCCAGGGAACCACTCCAGTTCAGGCTGTGGGATTGCCCGAAACCGGGGCGGTCGTAGCTTACAAACCAAAAGTCAGACAGTTGGTCCTGAATGGCGATGGAAAGAGCATTGTCCCAGGAACCCGGGGATCCGTGAATGTAGAGAATCGCTGGCCGACTTGGGCTGCCATGCTCAATCACATGGAGCTGAACCCCGTCCACGGGAATAAATGAGTGCTTGAATCGCTTGTCCTGGTTGGGATCAGGACGACACGACCACCATCCAAAAGCCATCGCACCCGCCAGCAGGAGGCTGCGCCAGAGCCATCGCCGAACTCGCTTAGCGCGTGTAATTGGGATGCCTGTTCTCGACCAGTGCGCGCAGTCCCTCACCCAGAAAGGCGTCGCCCACAAAGGTAGCAAAACCACCTAAGTCTTTGGCGAACTGTTGTGCGGACTCGCGAACACTGTGTCTCAGAGTGGCTTTCGTGGTTTGAACCACTGCAGGACTCAGGCGTGCCAACCTTGTAGCCGTTGTTTCGACCCAAGTTTGGATCTCTTTTTCATTTCCGACCGCATCCGCAAGTCCAAATTCCAAAGAGGCGGGTGCATCCAGGTTCGCTGCCAGCATGACCACGTCCCTCAAGTATCGGGACGGTACCACGGAGGCAATGGCTTTGACCACGGCCTGGGGGATAGGCAAGCCCACTTTCGGCTCGGAAAAACTAATGCGACCTTTCTGAACTTCGAAACCCCGATAATCCGCAGTTAAGGCCAAGATCGCGCCACCAGCCATGGCCGGACCTTCAATCACCGCAAGATGCGGCTTCTTTAGGTGGACCAAGGCACAAAACATGTCAGCCACGCCTTGAAAGACATCAATGCGCTGCGTGTTCGTGAGCGACAATACGTAATGGGGATCAAGGCCATTGGAGAACATGCCCGGTACACCTGATCGGGTGATGATGACGCGCGTATTAGGATGAGCGTCTGCCAATTGATGCGCTTCAACCAGGCTCCGCATATCGTCAAGGGTCAGCAGGTTCATCGGGGGTTTTTCAAAATTGACGGTGCTCACAAGGTCGGAATGGTCCAAATGTACGGTCATACTCGGACCGCCAAGGATTCCGCCACCAGCTCTGCAATATCTTTCACCTGTACCGTTTCTTCCTTTTTGATGTGGGCAACACCGTCCGTCATCATGATCGTGCAATACGGACAAGCAGTTGCGATGACCTGAGGTTGGGTTCCCTCCATGGCTTGCTCTACGCGAGCGACGTTGATGCGGCTTCCAATGGTTTCTTCCATCCACATACGCCCACCGCCGGCGCCACAGCACATGGCCTTTTCGCGATTGAGCTTGAATTCCAGCGGCTGATCCTTACTCACCGCTTGAATAATGGAACGAGGCTGGTCGTAGATCCCATTGTGCCGACCGATATAGCAGGGTTCGTGATAGATCACTTTCTCGAATTGCGGCGTAACGGCGATCTTCTTGCTGCGGATGAGCTCATCGATGTACTCCGTGTGATGAACGACGCGATAGGTGCCCCCGAATTCTGGATATTCATTCTTAAGCGAGTTATATGCGTGCGGATCGCAGGTGACGATGTGTTTTACCGCCAAGCCATTGAGATGTTCTATCAGGCCATTTGCCAGTTCTTGAAAGAGCATCTCGTTACCGGCGCGGCGAACGCATTCACCGGTTGATCCCTCTGCCGAGCCCAAGATGGCGAACTTCACGCCTGCTGTTTGCAAAATCTTGACGAATGCTCGGGCGACCTTTTGGTTTCGGTTGTCGAATGACTGTGCCGATCCCACGTAAAAAAGTACGTCCAGAGCTTCAGAATCTGCCGGATCTTCCAAAACCGGCACGTCCAGACCGTTCGCCCAATCCGATCGGGTGGCGGAATTAAGACCCCAAGGATTGCCTTGACGTTCGTAGTTGGAAAACACGTCTTGAAGTTCGGCCGGAAACTCAGAATCCATCATCACCTTGTGCTGACGCATACCGTAAATCTTTGGCAGCAACTGCAGCTCTATGGGACAAGACCACTCGCAATAACCACAGGTCGTGCAGGCCCACAAGGTATCTTCCTTGATGATGTCGCCCACTAACGGGGGCAGCGTTTCTTCTGGCTTCTCTCCTTGTATGATTTGGTTTCGTTCGTCTTCCAGGTGGTGCTTCACGCTGTCGTGCACCCACTTCAGCGAAAGGGGTTTGTCCGTTAGAAAGGTGGGACAGGAGGTCTTGCATCGTCCGCATTCTGTGCAGGTAAATGCATCCAGCCCATCTTTCCAACTGAGATCCATCGCCGTGCGAATGCCCACTTTTGGCTCTTCGGCATCGGCATCCTCAGCAAAAAGAGACTCCAGGTCGACTTTGGGGACGACCTTGGTGGTTCCGCCCTGAGAAAAGAAGAGCGTAGGCAAAGCAGTGACGATATGAAAATGCTCGCCAATGGGTATGATCACGAGGAACGTGAGCACGGTGAAAATCTGAATCCAAAAGGAGGCATGATATCCGATAGCCAAGGTGGACTCGGCCATGCCGTTGAATTGCTGCGAAATCGCGTTGCCGGCAAATGCCCACGCCTGTTCATGGGCCAGTCCCTCGTAGGCCGCTGAGTGCAGGGCAAACTTGAATCCGTCATACAACAGGTCGGTAATCATGATCACTGCGATCATGCTGAGTATGAGGAAGGCCTCTTTATTCGGTTCAAGTCGCTGGGGTCGATTGAAGATGCGCCGGTAGAGACCGCAGGCCACAGCCACCAGAACCGCCAACTCAATGGCGTCTTTGAGTGCCGCATAGGGGCCACCGAACCATTGAGGATAAACGAAGAACGGATCATACCCGCTCACAAACAATTGGATTTTGCGGATCAGCAGTGCAGAAAAGCCATAAAACACCACCAGGTGCATCAGCCCTGCTTTCCATTCTCCCTTCAACATGCGGGTTTGGAAAATGCCGAGTGACAGCACATTTGCCAGGCGAGCACCCGCATTTTGCCAACGGTTTTCGGGTCGCAGCTTCATAAGGATACTCAGCCGCTTGTGACTGAAATAGCCGAAGCCTACAAAAGATAGGACAAGCGCAAGGGTCATCAACCAAGGATTCATCGTTCACCTTTGTACGTGGCGTTGGTTATGTGGCACGGCCCATCTTACGCAGGGGTAAAAAGAGGTGTCAAGCCGAGTTGCTGCAATGCGTCAAAAAGCATGAGCCAACCAGTAAATGCCCCACCAAAGCCAAATTCCGAGGAAGGCAAAGTCAATGTGTCGGCGGTTTTTCGGCCAAAACGCGTGCATCACCGCAGCGCACGCGAACGCTTCGTCAGTGGGCGCCCACAAGATGCAACTAACCGCTGCTGCCAGGCGCGCCAGGGGCGTGGTTATGGAAGGAAATCGGGTGGCCATGGTTTGGTGGGTATTGTGTTGGTCGCGCGTCCTGTCGAAATGTGAGCTCCATAGAAAGTTACTCAGTCCCAATAGCCAAAAGGAGCCCAGGTACTTCCCGTCCCAGGCCAAAGAGCCCCAGACCAGCCATGTGAAGCAGGCAGCTCCAAAGCCTTCTTTGAGTCCGGGCCATCCCTGCCTGCGCGTTGCGATCAACGCGTAAAGAGATCCAGAAACGGCTAAGGACAACCACCACAACCGCAGTGATGCGGTGACCTTCGCAAGTGCAACCACTTGGAGTCCACAAAGAACGATGAGCACGGGTATGACAGCACGGGGCAATTGATGACGTTGCGCTAATTGCTCGAAAGACCATGCCTGCATCACGTGATCTAGCGCAAAAACGGTAATCGAGCCGCTAACAAGTATGATCAACGCCCACGGATCAATCGATTGACCGGCGACCTGACAGGCAGCGAAGTAACAGGTACCTATGACAAACGTGGGGTAAACGCCCCAGAACCCGAGTGATCGGATGTGTGAAAGCAGGTTCAGAAGGGTAATTGACCCAACAAGGAGGCGTTACCGTCTGCGAGCTGACGGATGAGTTCGTCTTTGAAATAGTTCGTGCCGGGAGGTGCGATATCGGCGGTGCGCTCGCGAAAATGTTGGAAACTGCGGTCGATATCTTCTTTGAGCATCTGGTACATATTCCCGCGCTGCTGACCCTGAGCCACTTCCGCTTCGTGATACAGCTTGATATCGGATACCAAAACTCGAGCTACGCGTTTGGCTTTTTTGACGTTGCGATCTTCGTCCCCGGCATCGGATCTGGATGGTGGGGTGAAAGTAGGCTGGGGTGTAGCCGCCACCGGTGGTTCATATTGAGGTTCTGGCTCGGGTTCTGGTTCTGGCTCGGGTTCCGGTTCCGGTTCAGGTTCCGGCTCGGGTTCCGGCTCGGGTTCCGGTTCTGGCGCCGCCTTTCTGGGAGGAACCGATTCTTTGGCGATTTCTTTTGTTTTGTAGTCGCCTTCCTTCTTGAGTTTGAGTGTGATCATGGTGAGTTCGAGACCTGCGATGTAGCGCAGCATATCCAGCACATCCAAGTTACCCAAAGTTGCCTGGGATCCGGAGTCCACGTAAAGCACGGCCGCCACCTTACCTCGCACCTGAATCGGGAAAAACGCGGATTTGAGTGGGACAAAACCATCAAACTTAGAAATCTCGTCTGCCAGATCGGACAGTTCACTGAAATTCGTGTGTATCGCCTGGTGCTGACTAACTACACGCATGAGTTCAGCATAATTGCTGACTGCCCAATTTACTTTTTTGACAGACTGTTCAAAGCTCTTTTCGAAGCCTCTGGCGGCCCAGCCAAAAAGATGATCATTTTTGACGATGAATAATGCCACCCGAGGTGAAAACGACGCAGTCGAATTGAGTAGCCCAGTAAGTAAATCGACTTGAGAGTGTGCATTTGCCAACAGTCGAAACGATTGATAAAAACTGTCGAGCCGATCCTCAGTCGGAGGACCCGAAATGGCTGAGGCAGCTTCAAGAGCGGCGGTAACCTGGTCCCTCAGTGTTTGTTGGCCATGTTCCAACAGCTCTTTGACTTTGTCGGCAATATGGCCAAATGGGTGCTCACTCATGAAGATCTCCTGAGCCGAAGTTTTTTGGTGTTGTCATTATTCCATGTTTTTGCACGTAGGTTAAGAATGAAGTCCCCACGGATCGTTGCTAGGGCTGCATGAATTGAGCTATCTTTGGAGTTCCAGGAGGTTTGGGTGGGATCTGTTAAGGTTTTGGAACGAAAATTGACCACGTCAGTGGGCCGGGCGATCAAGGACTATTCCATGATCGAGGATGGCGATCGGGTGATGGTCTGTTTGTCGGGTGGTAAAGATTCCTACACCATGTTGGATATTCTGATGGTCTTGCAACGCAAGGCACCGGTGCGATTTGAGTTGGTGGCCGTCAATCTGGACCAAAAACAGCCCGGCTTCCCGGAAGATGTCCTACCCAAATACCTCAATGACAAGCAGGTTGAATTTCGAATCCTGCAGGAAGATACCTACAGTATTGTCAAACGCGTGATACCCGAAGGTCAGACCACTTGCAGCCTGTGTTCGCGACTGAGAAGGGGCATTCTATACCGATGTGCCGATGAAATAGGCGCGACCAAGATCGCCTTGGGACATCACCGAAACGATGTGATTGAGACCTTGTTTCTCAACATGTTTTATAACGGGTCTCTTAAAGCCATGCCTCCAAAGCTTCTTAGCGACTCCGGAAAACACATCGTGATTCGCCCGTTGTTCTACGCCCATGAACATGACATCGAACGTTATTCCCAAGCGATGGGGCACCCAATCATTCCCTGTGATCTGTGCGGTTCTCAAGAAAATCTGAAGCGCAAAGTCATCAAGAACATGCTTCAGCAGTGGGAGTTGGAGGAACCTGGACGAACGGACGTCATATTCTCAGCCATCCAAAACATCAAGCCTTCCCAATTGGCAGACCGCAGTCTTATGGATTTTGATGGCTTGAAGCCCGATCTCAGTCGATTATTTGAAGCCATCGACGTGTAGTCGTTTAGGGTGGGTATACACGTTAAACGAACGGGGACTAAGGAAACCGACCAGGGTTAGACGACCGTGTTCGGCGGTCTCAATAGCCAGGCTAGAGGGTGCACCAAAGGCCGCCATGACAGGGATACCAGCAAGGACCGCCTTTTGAACCAACTCGTAGGAAGCTCTGGCACTCACCATCAGCCAAGCTTGAGAGATGGGTAAAGCGTGATTCAAAATGAGATGACCCAGTAACTTGTCCACGGCATTGTGGCGTCCCACGTCCTCGCGCAGCATCAACAGCTGACCTGACACGTCCCACAAAGCAGCTGCATGCAACCCGCCGGTAACTTTGAATCCCGCTTGGGCTTGATCCAGCGATTCTGCAGTTCTCATGAGTATTTCAGGAGGGACTCCCCAATCGGCAGTAACTGGTTTGGCAGGTCTCAAACTGGATGCGTCTGGCCTGCCACATATGCCACAACTTGAGTTTGTAGTGACGTTGCGCTGAAGAGCCGATAAATCGACCGGCGTTCCTTCTTTGATCAACGCCGTGCAGCGCTGAGGCGTGTGTCGGAATCCATGCAACTGACCTTGCTCAATGACACCCTCACTGAACAGGAAACCTGCAAGTAAGGCCTCGTCGTCGCCGGGGGTTCGCATGGTTAACGCAACTTGATGGTCGACACCGTCGACACAAATCGCTAATTCGAGCGGATCTTCCACGGCCACCCAATCCTGGGCGGACTTCCATTCACCGGACGTAAAACGCTGGCGACTAATCTGTTTGGTCGTTTGGTTCAGGTTCAATGCTTACAACCGTTTCACGGAAGGCCGGCATGCCGGAATGGGGTTCTGTGGCGCGAAAATCAATCAAGGCGTTGGACGCGGGCCAATAGACCATGGCCATCCCATCGCGGATGTTGCCCGTGGCTAGTCTTCCTTTGATGGAGCCGTGATTTGAACGAACCCGAACGGACATACCCGTAGACCAGCCTCGTTTGCTCAACTCGTGTTCACTAATGATCACATGATCAATCTGGGCACCTGCAAGATTATCGCGATCCACGAAGGCCATGCTGTTGAACTGTTTGCCGCGCCGCGTGGACAAAACAAACCGGTCATCCAACGCCCGTACATCCGCTGCGGAAACGGTGGAAAACCTGGCCTTGCCGTCCGGAGTGCTAAAGCCTTGCTCTCCCAATCGGGTGCCGCCCCATTGGAACTGGTCACCGGCTTTTTTCAACGCGCCAATACCGGCATATGCGGGAACCGCCATTTCGATTTCTTTGCGAATATCATCGGTTGATTGGAATGGGCACAGCGGTTTTTCGGTGACGCGGAAACACAAATCCTGAATCACGCGCCACTCATCACGAGCCTCTTCAATCCGCGGACCGGGTATTTCGGGATTGAACACCACACGTCGTTCTGTGGTGGTCTCACAGTTACCGCCAGCCATTTCGTAGCGCGTGGTGGCAGGTAACACCAACACCGTATCCATGGGTTCGACGAACATCTGTTTGTTGAGCACAATGTCGTGGTGAATGCGCAAGGGAATGCGCCGCAACGCACGCGTGACGTAGTCACGGTCAGGGAGCACATCCATCAGGTTACTGCCAATGCAATAGAGGATCTCCAGGTTGTGGTCGTGGGCGCGATGAACCATGTCCATGACATAATCGCCCTTCCATTCAGGTATCGGAAAACCCCAGAGCGCTTCCAATTCACTGCGACGTTCATCATCGATGGCAATGCCGCCCGGAAGCGCGTTGGGGACCGCACCCATTTCGGCGCCACCTTGAACTCCTGAATGGCCACGGATGGGCATGAGACCGCAATGGGGTCGGCCAATCATGCCGCGGCTGAGCGCCAGATTCACGAGTGCCTTCACATTGTCTACACCATGACGATGCATGGTGATACCCATGGACCAAACCAGAACAGCGCTTTTGGCCTTTCCGAACAAGTCTGCGAATCGCTTGATCTCAGTCCGCGCCAATCCCGATTGGGACTCAATATCGGACCACTCTAGCTGTCGCAATTGGGCTTCGAGCTCTGGCCATCCACATGTGTTTTCTCGAATAAAAGAATCGTCCAGCAGCGATTGATCGATCATCTCTTTAAGGACGCCTTGAATGAGCGCGATATCGCCACCGGGTGCAATTTGGAAGAATACGTCGGCGATGGGGGTACCCAACACGGCAGATTTCACGTTTGAAGGCACCCAGTATTTCTGCATGCCCGGTTCCAGATAGGGATTGACCACGGCCACTCGCGTGCCCTTTTCCTTGGCCATGATGAGATATTTCATCATGACCGGTTGGTTGTTGGCGGCGTTGCTGCCGAAAAAAATGACCCAATCGGATCCGATTAGGTCTGTATAGCTGCAGGTGGTGGCCGCGAAACCGGTGGTTTGCTTTAAGCCTACGGTACTCGGTGCATGACAGATGCGGGCCGAATTGTCCACGTGATTGGTACCCATGGCGCGAGCGGCTTTCTGAATGGCGTAGTAGGTTTCGTTGACAGTACCTCTGGACACCAGGTAAAAGGCCAGTTTGGTGCGGTCCACTACTTGGATGCGGCGCGCCGCCAGGCTCAACGCCTCATCCCATGAGATACGAGTGAATCCTGTTTCACCCCTTTGCCGCAAGAGCGGGTAGGGGATGCGACCCAGTTTGCGTAAACTGCGTTCATCCATCTGATCCAATTGACTGATGTCGGCCAAAAGATGGGCATCCAGCTTGGACATGGTATTCAGCCGGAGGAGATTCAATCGGATCCAGCACAGGTGAATTCCCGGCAAGGTCCAGTCCTTCAGACCCGATGTGCCAAGGGCGCATCCGTCGCAAACGCCTCGGTTCAAGATTCGCCAAGCGTAGCGCAGGCTGAACTTGTTCTGCCACATGGCGCGACCTATTTCGATGAATGGACTGAATCTACGCTCGAATGCTCGCCGCACAAACGCCTCACGCTGGAATGATGCGGCTATCTTAACCCAAAATCCGTTGTGCCGGCCCGCAGACCGGCACTCGTGATGTTCAGCTCAAATAGGGTGTAATGAGTTCTGCCAACTCCTGTGGTTCAAAGACTTGACCTTCAGCCAGATGGGCCAAATGGAACAACAAACGGATGCGTTTTTCCTGGTCTTCACCGTCCTTATTTTCGGCCAGGGCCAGAATCAGCGGGTGATTGGGGTTGAGTTCCAGGTCACGTTTCATGGGGATGGAGAGTCCATCCATTTGAAAGACCATCTTTTTGACGGCATGGCTCATGCCACCGCTGGCGTTATAGAAACGGCAGGGTGCCTTTTCCAAGTGATGACCAAACCGAACTTCGTTTACCTGTTCTTGCAGCACCGAACGCACTTTGTCTTTGAGTTGTTTCAAGCTGTCGCTGAGTGAAGCGTCGTCCGCTTTTTCGTCGTCGCTTTTGGGTAAGTCCAGATCGCCTGATTCCACGTTGATGAATCGCTTTTCCTGGAATGGCGGTAACTGGGTAAATACCAGATCGTCCAAAGGGTCCGTGGCCAGGATCACTTCAATGTCATGTTTCTGGAAATACTCGAGTTGTGGTGATCTCATGAGTTGGTCGACCGAGTCGCCAACGGCGTAATAGATCGCCTTTTGGGTGTCGTTCATTCGCGACACGTAGCCTTCCAAGGTGGCGTTTGGTTTTCGCTCGCTTTTGGTGGTCGTGTAGCGCAACAGCGGCAACAGTTTGTCTCTTAGCTCGGCTTCGCTATGCACGCCTTCCTTAATGAATCGACCATGTTGACCCCAAACCTTGAGGTAAGCCTCTTCATCGGTTTCGCCCAATTTCTTTAACGCATCGATTACCTTTTTCGTAATCACCTTATTGATTTTCAGAATGTTGCGGTCGTTTTGGATCATCTCTCGCGACACATTGAGAGGGATGTCCTCTGAATCCACCATGCCGCGCATGAATCGAAGGAATCGCGGCAGTAGCTGCTTACAGTGGTCTTGAATGAAGACGCGTTTGGCGTAGAGCTTCACGCCATGTTCTGCTTCGTCGCCAGCGAATTCCACAGGTGCCCTTGGAGGAACGTACAAGAGGGCCCGGAACTGGACCGGAGCTTCGGAAGCGATGTCCTCGACAAAGATCGGGTCCTGATAGTCGTTGGTGATTTGTTTGTAGAACTCGTTGTATTCATCTTCCGAGATGTCGGCTTTGGGTTTTCGCCACAATGCTTCTGGTTGATTGACGCGTTCTTTTCCCAATAGGACCGGAAAAGGTAAGTAGTTCGAGTATTGATTGATGAGTTGCTTGATGCGGCTTTCTTCCAAAAACTCTTCGAATTCCTTTTTCAGCTTGAGCGTAATGGACGTACCGCGTCGACGCCGCTCACTGGTGGACAAGGTGTAGGAACCTGAGCCGTCGCTTTCCCACCGAACCGCGGCTGCATCTGTCTCCATGGACCGGGTTTCCAGGGTTACGTAGTCGGCTACCATGAACACCGAATAAAAACCGACTCCGAACTGGCCGATCAGGTCGGGCGCGGAAGCGTCTTTCATGTTCTTGATTTCGTTGAGAAATTTCTTGGTGCCGGAGTGGGCGATGGTACCAATTTGTTGGATCAGTTGATCGCGGGTCATACCCACACCTGTGTCAGTGATCGTTAACATCTTCAGCTTGTTATCGATTTCGATCTCAATTTCCAACGGTTGGTCTTTATCGTAAAGATCGGGATTGGTGAGTGACTCAAATTGCACCTTGGACAAGGCATCGGTGGCATTGGATAGCAGCTCTCGCAGGAAAATCTCCTGATGCGTATACAGCGTGTGTACGATCAGGTGCAACAGCTCTTGAATTTCTGTTTTAAACGCAAATGATTCAGACGTGGCATTCGCCATGACTCAACTCCTGTATTGATGGTGTGACGCGGGGCGTAGCCTTAAAAAACAGGTCGTCGCCCGTCGCAATTTTGATCAATTTTATCACGAAACACGCGACCCGATGACTCAAGCCAGAAGCATCTCCAAATCGCGGTCCGTCAATTGGGCCAGTCCTGAGCCCGAATCGTCGAAGAGTCCATCTGCCAAGGCTTGCTTTACGCGCTGCATTTCCACGATGCGTTGTTCAATGGTGTTTTCGGCCACCATCCGATAGGCAGTGACCTTTTGCGTTTGTCCAATTCTGTGGGCACGGTCCGTCGCTTGGCGTTCGGCCATGGGATTCCACCATGGATCGAGGATGAACACATAGGAGGCCCGTGTCAGATTCAAACCCACGCCTCCGGCTTTGAGGCTGATCAGGAAAATGGGTGCCTTGCCTGATTGGAATTCCGCCACCCGTTGATCTCGATCACGGGTTTGGCCATCCAAGTAAAGAAAGGGCATGCCCACTTCTTCCAATTCAAAGGCTACCAACTTCAACAGTTGCGTGAACTGGGAGAACACCAACGCTGCGCCCTGGTTGGCGGTCACTTCCGTCAAGTGCTCAATCAGAACTTCAATCTTGGACGACTGGGGACCGATGTAGTCTTCGTCAACCAGTTTGGGGTGGCAACAGGCTTGTCGCATGCGTAGAAGCAACGTCAGTACGTCCATGGTGTTTCGCTTGCCCGATTTCGGGTGTATCACGGCCTGAGCGCCGCTTTGTAGGGTCTGATAGAACCTACGCTCGTCATTCGATAGGGTGATGTGTAAGGTTACATCTTCGCGTTCGGGTAAGTCGTTCAGGACCTCTGACTTGTGGCGCCGCAGGATGAACGGAGCGACTAAGTCCCTGACAATTTGGTAGTTCAAACTGCCCGCTTCACCAATATGGCGCACGTGTTCGCGTTCACCCAGATATCCCGGAGCCAAGAATTGAAACAGAGACCACAGTTCCTCCATGCGATTCTCAACAGGCGTACCCGAAAGTGCAATGCGATGGGGTGCTCTTAACCCGCACACGGCCTGACTGGTCTGTGAATGTGGGTTCTTGATGGCTTGAGCTTCGTCCAGCACAATCGTGGCGAATGAAATGGACTGCATTAGATCCAGGTCGGCGCGAAGGGTGCCATAAGTGGTGATGACGACGTCTTGCTGGCGCAGGAGTTCAGCGTCCGATGCGCGATTACTGCCATGGTGAATGATTAATTTGCGACCCGGAGTGAAGCGATGGAGTTCGCGTTCCCAGTTGCCTAAAAGTGAGCGGGGCACCACGATTAGTTGAGGTTTGTCGCATGAAACCATGCGTAACAGCACAGCGGTCTGAATGGTCTTTCCCAAACCCATGTCGTCGGCCAGGAGCGCTGGTTCGCCTAGCCTGTGCCGCTGAAGGAGCCACTGGACACCTACACATTGATACGGTCTAAGGAACTCGTAATCGAGCCCGGGCAAGGGTGGTAGGGGTTCCGGTTTTCCCAGCAAACGATCTTTCAGGGCAGATCGCTTGTCGATGTCCTTATGAATAGCCTTCAGGCCCTGGTCCATGGCCCCCATGCGTTGCAGCTCGAGCGTGTCCATGTGGACCAGTCGCCCTGAAGGTAGATGCACCAGATCTTTTGATTCCACCCGGCCCAGCAAATCAGAAAGTACGTAGGTTTCCCCGTCCACGGTCACTTCTGTTGGCGCATCGGGATGCCATTGCATGCTGACTTCTGACCTTGTAAAGCCAAACCAACGGTCCGCTGATTCCCGCGCAACATCCCATTGTTTGGGAATCACGGGCTGAGAAAGAAAACGCCTTGCAGACTGAGTCCTGAGCTGAAAGGCATGATCCTCCCAGGGCACACGCATTTGAGCCATTTGTTTTTGGAGTTGGCCGTGTTCGAAAGACGATAGGTGCAACAAACCCCATTTTTGGCCCATGCGCAGCAGGTTGAGGCCGGGTCCGCAATGGGCTAATGGCCAGCTCTGGCCCTGGTCAATGACATTCAAAACGCCTCTCAAGCCGCCAATCTCCGGAGTGAGATCCAGCCGATACGCACCACTCACTGTGATCACCTGGGGTCTTTCTGTCTCCCAAATAACATGGTGGCGTTCGGAAAGCAGACGCTGGATCACGTTGGGATCCACGTCGGATGTTCCCTCGGATTCAGCGAACAACCCTTCAAAATCGGGCGTGTATCCTGCTGCGTTGCGAATAATGCGCGGGCCCTGAATAAAGAAGCCGGGTTTTCCGGGGCACCAGGTGAGGCCTGCTTCCCAGGCTGGGTCTTGGTTGCGTTTCCAGGAGAATCGGTGGTTCAAAGTAACTCGCACTTCGGGGCGGGCAACCATGGTGTCCCATTGCCAATACGACCCATCCTCGCGGACCAGAGGCTTACGCCATAAAGCCAATAAGACACGGCTCATATCAGCACGATCCACCATTAATTGCGACTCTTGTTCCGTACAGAGTTCATGGATCAGTTGTGCCTGGTTTTCGGAGAGATCCAACGCCACCGGGTTTTCGAGTAGGAAAGTCTGCGGTTGCGCCACAGTCCGCCGAGTGGATGCAGCGCGAATGGCGATCTGACCGCCGTTATCGTTTATGTTGAGTTGTATCTGAAGTCCCAATTCAGGCCTGGGTTGAGCAGGTGTCGTTTTCCTCGTGAACTGAGGTTTCACGCCAAGATGGTGCAACACCAGCATGACTTGATGGATGCACCAGGCCGATTTGCCGCATGGTTTGCATTCTTTCCGAATATTGGACCCTTTGCGCGTGATCCGCGCGAATCCCGGCTTCAATCCGGTCTTTGGCGTAGGTTTGACGGCTGCTTCAATGCGTCCTCGGGCATCGAATCGGTAATTGCTGATCGACTGAGCATCCAGCGCATCACGAGCCTGATCCACCAGGTCATGTCCCGCAAACTCGGACAGCTCGGCCATCTCAAACAATGGATTCATGAGAATGGATTAGCCGAAGAACATTCGCAACGTGTTTAATGTGGCCCGGGCATCTGCCATTTGCGAGAGTTCTATGGGAACTTGAGAGGACAGAGCTGGGTTCAATCGATCTTCCGCAATCAGAAACTCCCGCAAGGCGTCCAGCCGCAATAGCTCCATATTGAGTTTATTGTTGATCGCATAATCAACCGCTTCTCGGAAGGGTTTGTCCAAGGATTGACCGTTCTTGAAGTAGTTACGGACCAAGCGAATACGAGGAATCTGTAGGCGTACAAATGCAGACGGCGATGAAGTGAGTTTGTCGTAAATCGCTTCGAACCCTTCGGGAGAAATGAGGTCTGGACGCATCGCGGCCAGGAATGAGCTGAGCCATGCCTTGGCACTGGAACCGAGGTCTCCGAGCGACTCCATCAAGTGATCGTACTGAAAGATCTTCGCGTCTCGTAACAAGAGTTCAGTAATGAGTTGGCACAATGGCGTCAGTGACGCCAAATGCTCATGAGAGGCTTTGGATGTGTTGATGCGAGCAATCAGTTTTCTTAGGTCCTCGGCACGCATGAAGTTCAGATACAGGAATAACGATTCGCGAAACCTCGCCGTCTCGCGATCCGTGCGGTCGACAAAACCGTCGGCGAACGTGGACATGGTTTCATGGGCCTTGGCCAACTGAAAAAGCTGGATATAGGCGTGATACCGCATGGCTGCAATGGCCGATTCGTTTTGAGGCAATAACTCAATCTTTTTGTTTTGCCAATAGTTCACCAACTGCTGAGGTTGCGCTTGGAGTCGTTGGGTCTCAACCAGCGCGATGATATTGCTGGCAAAAAGGTCACTTCGACTGGAGAGTTGGCTCTCCAATTTTTTCACCAACCGGTCCGCGCGATCTTGATAACCCATGGCTACAAGAATTGGGATTAGTTGGGTCGATGAATGCACATCAACTTGATTGATGAATTGGTCCGAATAGGCCTGGGAGATCAGTTCATTGACCCGGTCCGCGTTGTCCTGATCGTATTCCAGAATCGCATTCAGGGACAAGCTGTTGATATTTTGATCGATTGCCAGGGCTCGCTTGGCGAACTTCAAAGCCTGACTGGGATCGGTATGACGATGGGCAAGCGCCAACATGCTCCAAAATTCCTGATTGGATTGCAGGGCGGGGTATGCGACATAGGGCTTGAGGATGTTGCGAACCGGCTCATAGTTGGCATTTTGAAAGCAATACCGGGCGTAGTCTACCGCGTACTTGGCTGCCTTTTCGTCTTTGTCTGACTTGTGAAACAGCTCGGACAGGATCAGCCACAACGGAGGTGAATACGGAAGAAACGCCTCGGTCTCTCGTTCCATGGTCTCTGCAATCTTGTTGTAGCGTTTTTTGCGATCCGAAGATGAATACGAATCGACCAGAAAGTCTTTGACGTTCTTCTTTTTCCAGCGAAAGCCTTCCATGCCAGACGCAGAGTAGTCCAATAGACCAAGCTCATCCGCCTTCTTCAAGGTGATCGCCAGCTTGTCCAGTGTGGCGTCAGCCACCTTCTGCAGTACTTTCAAGTCCAGACCAGAAGGACTCAGTGCCACCCATTCGAGGTGGTTGAGTTGTTCGTGGGAAAACTCACTGAGTTCTTCGGGAATATTGGATTTGGCTTTCATGGGTTTCGTTTCAACGATACGAATATCAATGAAACACAGGGTGCCGTCCTGGACAAAAAGGGTATTGTTGCCCTTCAACTTGGGAATCAGGTCTAGGAAGGCTTGAATGTTTTCACCGGACTCTTCGATGAGCTGCATGACGGCTTCCAGAGGAACGCGGCAGTCTCCAAATTGCGAGGCAAGGTAGTCAGAAATGGTCAACACATCGGGAAACGACATCGGCAGCAATTCAACTTTGTCGCCCAGTTCAGGCACCGACTGTTTTCCAGTCATGATCATATGCACGCGCCCATCGTCCCGATTGGCGATGTGATCCGTAATGTTGCGAAGGAACTTGTGAAAGGTCTCCGATGCCAGATCCACATCGTCAATCAATATGGCAAATGGATGTTGGCTCGCACGAATGAGATTGATGAATGCCGATAGAATGCTCGATTCGTGAATTTGCTGGTCGTAGTTGGGTACTTTCCACCCCAACTGAGGCAGCACGCTACCAATGATATTGATCCAGGGCTTGATGTCCGGATCAGCTTTGGATGGCAGCGAAATGTTCTTGATCACCAGTTCCATGAAGTCAATCTGGTTGAGACTCTTATTGCACGTGATCTTGATCACCGCATCAGGTGCGACTTTTTGGGCCAGGTTCTCGGCAAGGGTACTCTTGCCGCTCCCCACGTCGCCCTGAATAAACACGACGTTCTTTTCGATGATCTTGTCGCGACAATGGTCAAGAAAATGGCTGTGTAAGAACGCGCCCTTGGAAACCAAGTCAATGGGCGGCGAGGGCTGGGCATCGGTTTGCGGCTGGGCATTACCCAAAATGCGGTCGAGTTCGATGAAAACTTCAGCTCCGGAGCCAAATCTCTTATGGGGTTCCTTATGGAGTATCCGTTCCATGAAGGTATCAATTTCTTTGGGCAGATCTCGCAACTGTGAAGGCGGTTTGGGTTGGGTCACCAGGCGTTGATAGACAGTCTCAGCCAACGTATGACCGCGAAAAGGCTTGGTACCGGTCAACATGTCGTAAATCATCACGCCCAGTGAGAAGATGTCGGCGGCGTAATTCACTTCATCACCGCTGAGACACTCCGGGGCCACATAATAGGCGCTGCCCATAAATGTGTTTCGATTGGTGTAAAGCGTGAGGTTCTCAACCTTCATGATGCCAAAGTCAATCAGCTTCACCACTTGGCTGGGATCAATCAGAATATTTTGCGGTTTCAGGTCCCGATGCACGATATGGTGTTTATGGATAAAATCCAGGACTTCGCACAGTTCCCTAATGTGTTCCAGGAAGATCTTCAGGTGTTCAAAGACATCCTTGTCTTGCCAAAACGCCTGCCAAGTCTGTCCTTCGACCCATTCCATCACATAGGCGGGGTTGCCATTCCAGTCAGGAACATATTCGCGAACCTCCACCAGGTTGGGGTGGGGATAAGCGCGCAGGAACTCATATTCCATGTAAAAGCGCTGGTCGGCGCTGGGGTCATCGTCATCGGGAAGCATGCACTTAAGCACAAACTGTTTTCCGCTAAATGACGTAGAACCAGTCGGTTTGATCTTATAAATGATCGAGCAGCCACCTTTGACATACTCCTCAATCACTTGATATGGGAAGGAACTAACCGACATGCATACCCTCAATCACTTCATGATTATAAACCCGAATGTGCATGAGAATGTTTTACTCCAGAATAAATGCATTAGTTTGCTATGGTGATGGGGTTGTTCAAGGAGGATAAAGGTGTTTCAAGAAAATTGCCTGAAGGGTCAAAAAGGTCTAATTACCGGAGGATCATCGGGTATCGGACTGGAAATTGCCCGGGTGTTGATCGCCCATGGCGCAGAGTTAACGATTACGGGAAGAGATACATCGAAACTTGCCCACGCGAAATCGGAGTTGGGTGATGTGTTGACCGTTGCCGGAGACGTGAGGCAGGCCGATGACGTGGCGCAAACGGTTGATGCGCACATGGCCCGATTCGGTCAGGTTGATTTCCTGATCAACAATGCGGCAGGAAACTTTCTTTGCCCGATTGAAGCGATGTCAGAAAACGCGTTCCGTTCCGTCATGGAAATCGTAGCGCACGGCACCTTTCTTTTCTCGAAAGCGGTCTTCCCACACATGAAGAAGCGCGGTTATGGGCGCATTATCAATACGGGAGCCACCTACGCATGGGGTCAGGCATCGTACGTCGCGCATTCGGGTGCCGCAAAAGCAGCCGTCCTCAATCTTACGCGTTCCATGGCCGTGGAATGGGGTCATTACGGCATTCTGGTAAACATGATCGCTCCTGGTCCCATCGATCAAACGGAGGGTATGAAACGGCTCATGGCGGATCCCAAAAAGACGGATATGCTGTTGAACATGATGCCCGTCCCACGCATGGGCAAGGGCAGTGAGATCGGCCTGGCGGCCCTTTTTCTGATCCATCCTCTATCCAGTTACATAACCGGTATCGCTTTACCTGTAGACGGTGGCATGAGCTTGATCACGCCGGGCCTCATTCCTCCTGGTTTTGGGCCCAAAGCATGATTTTTGTGTCATTTAACGTCAATGGTATCAGGACTCGGTTTCACCAGCTTGAAGCGGTGATCGAGCGCTATCAGCCCGAATTGATTGGGCTGCAGGAAATCAAGGTTCAAGACGCCGATTTCCCGGAACAAGAGATTCGGGACATGGGTTACCACATCGTCTATTACGGCCAGAAAACCCATTATGGCGTGGCGCTGATGTCCAAATCGCCCCTATTGGACGTGGAACTGGGGTTCCCAGCCAATGGCGAAGATCAGCAGAGACGCCTGATACAGGGAACACTTCCCACGTCCATGGGCGATATTCGCGTCATCAACGGTTACTTTCCTCAAGGCGAATCCAGGGACCACGCGGTGAAGTTCCCGGGGAAAACGGCCTTTTATCGCGACCTGATCACCATGATGCATGACCGTTACAACAGCCGCGATCCCATTTTGTTGATGGGTGATTTTAATGTAGCCCCCGTTGATGAGGATATCGGGATTGGCGATGACAACGCGAAACGATGGCTCAAAACGGGAAAATGCAGCTTCCTACCCGAGGAACGGGAATGGTTTCAGTCACTGATTTCTTGGGGCATGACGGATACCTATCGCATGATCTACCCCAACGCCACGGACCGGTACAGTTGGTTCGACTATCGCTCCAGAGGATTTGAACGCGAGCCGCGACGCGGTCTGCGCATCGATCATATTCTCGCCAGTGACGCATTGAAGGATCATTGCAAAGACGCCGGCATTGATGACGAGATCAGAGGCATGGAACGACCGTCGGACCATTGTCCCGTCTGGCTCAACGTGTCTTGAGTGCCTCTTTTTCAGGGCAGTTTGGCCGGATACAGCGGCCATACAACTGATGGGTGTGTTTCACCATCACCAACCCGTATTTCGATAAGATTTCGTTTTGAATCCGCTCTAGGTCGCCGTCGAAGAACTCGGTGATCTTGTTGCAGTCCACACATACGATGTGGTCGTGGTGACCTTCCTTCAGCGCGGCCTCAAATACGGTTTCATGACCGTCAAACTGATGTTTCTTGGCTAAACCGGATTGCACCAGCAGGTCCAACGTACGGTAAACCGTGGCTCGCGAGACACTCAGATCACGATCGCGGGCGATTTGCAGGATGGCGTCCACGCTCAGGTGTTCATCGTCCTCGTAGATGATTCGAAGGACGGCCATGCGCTCGTGCGTGAATTTACCATTATGCTTGTACAGGTACTCCTTGAAGCGTTCTTCAAGTTCCTCATTTGAAATCTTGCTGGCGAACTGTGGCATGCACCATTATCCCGTTGACTTGAATACCTGGCAAGAAAAACAGGTTTCAGCTAGCGAGAAGACTCCGGCCAGTGCGCCAAAAGGACATCCAATTTTTGGCTGAAGAAGGGCTGGTACAAATCGTTATTCAAGATCTGAGTTAAGTGGTAGAGCAGCTCTGCACGCATCTCTTCGGTTAGATCGTTACTCGCTTTGACAAAGGCAACAAAGCAGGTGAGTATCTCGTGCTGCGAAATGGAGTGAGCATCCACCTCTTCGTCCCCAATGTTCAGTGTGCCCTTGGCCTTTTTGACGCTGGGAGGCTCCCAGTGGGGCAAAATGTCCCTATCTTCTGGTCGTCCAAACACTTCCACGGTTTGGAGCGTTTGTCGAAGCGCCCGCTCAATGGTCTCTAACTGGCCGATATATGACTGACGATTGACAAAAGTGTCTTCCAAGGAAAGCGTTTCCAATCCCATCTTCTTCATAGACCGCAAGGCGGCTTCACAGGCCTTACCACCCTCAGACAGCACATCAAGCACGCGGGTCCGCCAAGCCTTTACACGAGGATGGTGGATGCCCTCTTTGATTTCCTTGATTTCGGGGATCATGGCGATCATCTCTTTGAGCGCCAGGATTAAAGTGGGTGTATCCATTATGAACCGTTCATTCTCCCCGTCCTAATCTCCATCATCGGCCTCGCCCGGTCCTGATTGGGCGAGATTTCATCTTATTTACATAACCTTTACACTGCTATCTTACTAAAGAAGTCATGGTTTGTGGACGTTTTTGAGGTGACTATGGTGATTGGGATTTTAACGGTGCAGTTTCGCTTGCATGGGTGTCGTTCCCTTAAGGAGAAACGACACAGGCTTTCCGGTCTGCGACAGAAGTACGGTCGACTCACCCATTTTGCGGTATGTGAATCGGGTTCGCAGGATGATCACCGTTTCGGGGAATGGAGTTTTGTGGCTGTGGGTTCTGATGCAGGCTTTGTCACTCGGGTGTTGTCTTCATTGGAATCTGAGTTGGAACAGGATGTGGATGCTGAGATCATTGATATTTCAGTAGATATCGACGACTAAACATCGTCTTCGTCCAAGCCGAAAAGCTGGTCCAGGTGCTGATCCAGTGTGTCATCCATGGGGTCTTTATCAGCCTGAGGAGCTGGAAATTTGGGTTCAGGCGGACGAATGGCGGGCTGAGGAGGGAGCCGCACAGGCTCGGCCTTCGCGACCTCTCGCGGAGGGGGTTTGGGTGGTGGTTCCTTGGGAACCACGATCGGCTTGGAGAATCCACCATCCATCACGACCACTTCGTCGACATCGGCGAATGCCACCTCTTTGGTGGCCGCGTGTTTTTCAAAGAAGGCATCTACGTCTTCTTCAATAATCTGTTCCTCTTTGGTGACCGGACGGGGGGGTGCCCTACGGCGTGGGGGCTGTCGTTTCAGCGCGTCAAGCGCGGATTGGATCTCCAAGGCTTCTGGGTTGGGTGCTTCAATGATCACGGGCGGGCCCGTGCGAGCCCAAACCATGGATTCACGGATCTTTTTCACTGAGAACCCGATCACGATCAAGGCGACCAAAACCAGTAAGGCGTCTGTGGTAAGCACAATACGTGTCCATCCAAAGGCGTGGCGCTCGTTTTCGTCGAAGGTGTCCAGCAGGTAATTCAATGAGACCAAATCTACTTCAGCAAGTGCCTCGTCAGCGCGTTTGTCTTTTAGGTAAAGGTGTAGGAAGGCCTGCATGGGCTCTTTGTGGGTGCGCCAAAGCCAGTCCGCGAAATAGAAACTGAGCACTTGGGCCTTTGGCGTGCTTACTTCGTCGTTGGCGATCGCCTTTAGGTCCTTGGTCTTGGCGAATGCGAATACAGCTCGGTACCCGTCTCTAGAATTCAATGATCGACTAAAGAGAAAGGCCATACCCGTTTCCAGAAAATGGGGAAGGCTCCGGCCATTGGGGCGCAACAAGTAACGAATAGACTCCCGCTTCAAGTTCATAATCACGAGTTCAGGCTCAAACAGGGCCTGATCGGCAATTTGAATGACAATCTTCCGCTGTTGGCTCGAATAACCACTGCTGATCCAATGGGGACAATCGTAATAAGGCGTGAAGGGTTGGTGCCTTGTCCCCACACTGATGGCCACGGGAATGGGCTTTTCCGACAGGCGCACGTTCCATTGTTTCTCGATGTCGGAGAGAAATTGATCGCACTGTTCGGAAATGTAGCGCACACGATCTGGGGGTATCCCGAACACAAAGAACTCATAGCGATTCGTGGTTACAATCTTTAGGGGCGGACTGCTCTGTATGCGCGTGGGTCCATCGGCCAGAACCCAAGCGGGCACCAAACTGAGCAACATCATCGGTATGAACCATTTAGGTTTGCGCACGAATCCTCGTTGACAAGAACAGTGGTGAACGTAAGTATAGATCATGATGATTTTTTTCGTGGGTGAGTTATGGTTTGGTTTGCGGTCGTGATGCAGGTTGTATTGTTTCAAGGTTGGCAGGTTCAAGAGGGTTCCTGTTTTGCGGTAGTCACACATAAGGCGGGATTGGCTTCGGGCCTCGCGCATAACCATATGGTGGTTGCGAATAAATACGAGGTCGACGTGGTTTGGGATGCAGCCGATGCCACCTCACTCTCGTTTACCTTCTCGCTGGATGTGACTGATTTGGTGGTGGATGAGCCCGTGCATCAAAAACGGTGGCAGCAGAGATTTTGGGATCTGGGTCTGCTAGCCAAGGACGAAGAATTCTCTGAAGTCGATAAGGGCGACCGCAAGAAAATAACCGAGGCCATGCTCAGCACCAAACAACTGGATATTGCCAAACACAAGAAGATCACGGCTGAAGCTGTGAAGGTTGAGGCGGTTAACGAACAGGGACTGCCCACAAGTTTGGCGGTAGACATTGAGATCCACGGTGTCAAACGTCAGGTGGTGGTACCAGTTCATGTGGCATTGACATCGGACACGCTGAAAGCCGAGTCATGGATTCCATTGAAATTCACGGATTTCGGTATCAAACCCTATTCAGCAGCCTTTGGCGCCGTTAAGAATAAAGATCAATTTCATTTGTTTGTCTATATCGAGGCGGTAATGGCAGGCGAAGACGTTCCATAGGCGCAAGACAATAGACCAACAGTTGGCAACCCTAACAGCCTTTGCTAAGGTAGCTCGTTTGTTTTTGGTAGAGGAGTGTCCATGAGTGGCTTTGTTTGGTTGATTTGTGCGGGATTGTGGATGCAGGAAGGCGAAGCCCGTTTCCTGGATCAGGTTCGTCAACTCACGTTCGAGGGAAAGCGCGCCGGAGAAGGCTATTTTGGACGTGATGGCAGTCTGCTCGTCTTCCAAAGTGAACGCGAAGCTGGCAACCCCTTCTATCAGATCTATTTGACCGATCTGGAAACTGGGGATGTGCAGCGCATTTCGACCGGTGTGGGCAAAACGACCTGCGCCTGGATTCACCCACAAGATGATCGCGTCTTGTTTGCATCGACCCATGCGGACCCCAATGCCAAGCTGAAAATGGCGGAAGAAATCGCGCTCAGAGAAAGCGGGAAACAGCGCCGCTACGCCTGGGACTACGACGAGACCTTCGATTTGTGGTCAGCAGATTTCAAGGGCGATAAACTCATTCAAATCACAGACGCGCTTGGTTACGACGCTGAAGCCTCCTGGTCGCCGGATGGTTCGAAAATCGTCTTCGCTTCCAATCGAATAGCCTACCAAAAGCCCATGAGCCCGTCCGACCAGGCCAAGTTCGAACTGGACAAAGCGTTCATGATCGATCTGTTTCTTATGGACGTTGCAACCGGTGCTATCACGCAACTGACCGATATGCCCGGTTACGATGGCGGTCCCTTTTTCAATACCGATGGCAGCAAAATCTGTTGGCGCCATTTCTCGGAAGACGGTGCCACCGCCGAGATCTGGATCATGGATGCCGATGGCAGTAACCCCCATGCCATCACCAAACTGGGAGCCATGTCGTGGGCACCCTATTTCCACCCCAGCGGCGAATACTTGATCTTCACTACCAATGTCCACGGATTCTCCAACTTCGAACTGTATCTGGTATCACCTAAAGGCGGCACACCGGTTCGCATCACCACAACGGATGGGTTCGATGGACTGCCCGTGTTTACGCCCGATGGCAACCGCTTGGCTTGGACATCCAACCGCACTGCCAACGGCACCTCGCAGATTTTCATGGCGAACTGGAATCACGAGGCGGCCGTCAAATCCCTGCAACCCACTGAATCAAACCCGGAGATCGACAGCGCCGAACTCATGCACCACATTCAAATCCTGGCCTCAGACGACATGGCTGGCAGGCCCACAGGCGAGACTGGGGAGCGACTAGCAGCCGAATACATTGCCGGTGTGTTTCAAGACATCGGACTGAAGCCTCAAGGTTCCAGTTACTTCCAACCGTTTGAATTCAAGGCAGGTGTGTCACTGGGTCCAAACAACACCCTCCAAACACCTGAGACAAGCTGGGTCATTGACGAGGCCTGGCGACCTCTTTCATTCTCATCGCCTGGCCTTGTATCGAATAAGCGAGTCGTGTTTGCCGGTTACGGAATCGTGGCACCGGAGACCGAACACGATCCGTCCTACGATTCCTACGTGCATCTGGATGTGAAAGACGCATGGGTGATGGTGTTGCGATATGCACCGGAAAACGTGGATGAGGCGGTGAAACGCCATCTGAACCGCTATGCCAGCTTGCGCTACAAGGCCATGGTCGCCCGCGACAAAGGGGCTGCCGGACTCATCGTGGTAAGCGGTCCCCTGTCCGGCGTGGAACATCAATTGGTGGCTTTGAAGAACGACGCCACGATTTCCGGTACCAGCATTGCCGCTATTTCTATCAGCGACGAAGTAGCGCTGGAACTGCTCAAGCCTTCGGGCAAATCTCTGGAGACCCTGCAGAAGGAATTGGATTCCGGAGACGTCATGATGGGTGTGGATTTGGGTGTTCAGTTGACGGCCAACGTGGATTTGGTGCACGAGAAGAAGACCGGCACCAACATCATCGGCATCCTGCCCGCCAATCAGTCACCCACATTACCTGCACTTGCCATCGGCGCCCACTTTGATCACCTGGGAACGGGTGAGGGCGGCAGTTCGCTGGCCCGTGGCGATGAAAAGGGCATGATCCACTACGGTGCCGATGACAACGCGTCCGGTGTTTCCGGCATGTTGGAAATTGCTCAGTACCTGATCGATCAAAGGGCCAAGGGCAAACTGGATTCAGCCAGGGACCTGTACATCATGGCTTGGTCGGGCGAGGAAATGGGATTACTGGGTTCTAACCACTTTGTCTCAGTCTATGAAACCGAAGACCTGTCGCAAACATTTGCGGCTTACTTGAATCTGGACATGATCGGGCGGTTGGACAAGTCATTGGTGGTTCAAGGTTTGGGTTCCAGCTCGGTTTGGCCCGGTCTAATCGAACGAGCCAATGTCCCAGTGGGTTTGTCTATTCAAACTTCCAATGACAGTTACCTGCCTACCGATGCCACATCGTTCTACCTGAAGAAGGTGCCTATTCTGAGCGCGTTTACGGGTGCCCACGAGGACTATCACACACCGCGCGATCGACCAGAGAAAATCAACATCGAAGGCTGTTACCAGATCACCAAGTTCGTCGCGCTGTTGGCCCGCCAACTGATGCTCAGCGAAACGCAACCTGACTACGTGGCCATGGAAAAACCTGCCAATACAGGAGAAGGCCGCGGCATTCGCGTGTATTTGGGCACCATCCCCGACTATGCACAGGGAGACTTGAAAGGTGTACGGCTTTCTGGGGTTTCCAAGGGCGGCCCCGCTGAATCAGCGGGTGTGTTGGGAGGCGATGTCATCGTGTCGTTGGCTGGTAAAAAGATCGAGAACATCTACGATTACACCTATGCCATGGATACGTTGAAGGTGGGCGAACCCGCAGAAATGGTGGTCATGCGCAATGGTGAATCGGTTCAACTGACGGTTGTTCCCGGAACACGGGACTAGTCAAGCGTTCGTCGCAGAATGCGGATGCCCTCATTCAATCCATCCCAACTGATGGTGAGTGGGGGCAAGAACCGCAAAGTCTGAGGGCCCGCAGATATGGCCAGCAGTCCGTCGTTTTGCAAGTACTGCAACAAGAGACTGGCCTGACAGGGTACATCCGCACCAATCATCAGGCCCATCTGTCGCACCTCAGTGACTCGAGACATGGCGCGCAGGCTTTCCGCCAAGTGCGCACCCTTTTCAGCCACTTCCAGGTCCTCAAACTCCCGCTCAAATAGGTCGAGAAACCCGTGGGCCGCCGCACAGCTCACCAGATTGCCTCCAAAGGTGGAGCCGTGGAGCCCGCGTACAGGTTGGATGTCGGATCGGAACACCGTAGCACCTAGCGGAAAACCGCCTCCCAGCGCCTTGGCCAGACACAAGATGTCAGGTTGAACCCCAAACACCTGAAACGCAAAGGGTTGTCCACAGCGACCAAAGCCGGTTTGAACCTCATCGATGATCAACAGGGTGCCATGCCGCCTGCAGAGGTCTTGTACCGCATTTATGAAGCCGGGTTCGGCAATACGGACGCCTCCTTCACCCTGCACCAGTTCAAGGATCACAGCTGCGGTCTGGTCGCTGATGGTGCGGCGCAATGCAGCCACATCACCGAACGGCAGATGCCGACAATCAGGAAGCAATGACCCAATCCCTTTGCGGTGTCTGGGATTGAAGCCCGCACTCAATGCACCATAGGTACGCCCGTGAAAGCCTCGAATGAAGCCGATCATCTCGCTGCGACCGGTATGGTGCCTGGCGAATTTGAGGGCGGCTTCCACGCTTTCAGTCCCCGAATTGGAGAGGAACACACGGCCGCCTTGCATGCCGGTTAATCCGATCAGTCGCTGCGCCAGACGTGTGCGTTCGGGATGTTCAAACGCCGAGCCCATATGCGTTAGGCTTTGCGCCTGTTGGGCTACGGCCTGGACGATTTCCCTGCGTCCGTGACCCAGATTCATCACGCCGTGGCCCGACATGAAGTCCAGGTAACGGTTGCCTGCCACATCCCAGCATTCAAAGCCTTTCGCGCGCTCGATGATTAAGTCGCGTTGTCCGGCGACGTCGAACAGGTGGCTGTCATGATTCACAATGACTGGCATGGAAACTCCTTTCAATGCGTGTCCCAATTTGTTGGCTCAAGGGACGATCCACACGCCCGTCCCAAAGGTGGATCACGGCATCTGATGCCTTCAGCATCTGGCGGATCACATGCAGCTTTCGCTTCATGCCACCTTGTACCTGGTGATAAAGCAACTCAATGTCCACTTCGCTGACTTCAGCCATCCTGGATTCCGGGTCTTGGATGTCCATCAGTAGGCCCGGTGCTTCGATTAACTGGATCACCTCGCCGATGGGCATGGTCTCGCATAGGCGTTGGATGATCGCGTCGTTATCGCAGTTCATGGCCATACCCTGTTCATCCATGATGGGTATGGTGATCACGGGTACAATGCCTGCCTCCACGAGGCTCAACAAGAGGGAGGTGTTCACTTCGGAGGGTTTAGCCGATCGGTCGGGCAGCAACACCGTTCGATCGTTTTCTTGTATGCGGATGCCCCGTTTGCGAGTGCCCCGGATCAGTCCCCCGTCCATGCCACTTAAATGACAGGCATTGACACCATGTCGTTGTAGCGTTTCCACCACCTGACAGGCGCGCAATCCCGCATAGGCCATGGCGATGCTGCCAATCATCACGTCGTCCGTCACCACACTCTCCATGCCCGATGGTGACCTCACGGTTCGTTTTTCATGGCTCAACGCCGCATGCAGTTCATCGCGCGCGTCGTGAGCGCCCAAGACGATCACAGTGTCTTGGGACCTCGAGGACAGATCCATAGCCAGACCTTCCAAGTTGATCGCTTGGCCACCGCCAATCTTTATGAGGCGCATGATTGCAGCTCCTGCTCGTGAAAATCGATTCGGCCAGAGCGGGTCACCGTCATCAGTTGACGGTTGGGTAACCCAAGCCAGGGGTAATCGTCCAAGGGTTCGGATGCCACGATCACCTGACGACCGGTGCTTCTGAAGTGCACGGTGAAGTATTCAGGAAGCTCGTCAAACTGAGTGTAGACGTGGGTTTCTGGTCCACGTGCCCAAACGAAATTGTTGGCTCGAACGCGTCGTGACCGTTGCTCCATCAGCGATGCTATCCGCAAGCAGCGTTGAGGACCATTTTCATAGTGGTCCACGCGCAACAGATGGAACAGTTTGGCGGCACCGCTACTTCCTGGCACGCTCAAACGAACACCCTGGCATTCGCCATTGAACACGAACGCTTGGTGGCCCGCCACAAAGGGCATGTTGTTGTGGAGGGCGATTGGGTGATCGGGATGAGCGCTGCGGGCGTGGATCAGGAAGCGAGTGGCTTGCGGCATTCGAATGGAGGTCCGTTCCCAAATCGGATCCAGAGACACGTGTGACTGCCATCCTCGGTCGGTCCACCAGGCGATGCCCCATCCGTCGCCCTGGAATTCGCGGCTGCGGCGACATTTGTTGGCAAAGCGGTGCAACCATGTTTCGATGTCAAACGGATGATCGTCTTGAAGATAGGCAAAGCGGCACATGTTACACCGGTGACAGCCCCGGAAAGGTAAGGCCTGTGGTTTCATCGAGACCGTGCATCAGGTTGAAACACTGGACAGCCTGTCCGGAAGCTCCTTTCATAAGATTGTCGATCGCACTGAGCACTACCACGCGATTGCTGCGAGCGTCCCAATGGATGGAAAGGTCGCAAAAGTTGGTACCGGCCAGGTATTTGGGCTCAGGCACTCGGTATTGGCCGGAACGGTTGGCGATGAGCCGGATGAAGGGTTCTTGCTGGTAACAGTCACGGTAGATGCCCATCAGGTCCCGCCAATCGAGGGTTTGGTTCAAATACACATGGCTGGTGGCCAGGATACCTCGGACCATATCGATGGCGGTGGCGCTTAGGTCCACGCGGGTGACGCCGTAAGGTCGGAGGATCATTTCAATTTCAGCGGTATGCCGGTGACCGGTGGGTTGGAAACTGCGGACGCATCCCGATCGAATGGGGTGGTGCGAGGATGCCTGCGATTCCGCACCTGCTTCCGAACTGCCCACCTTGACTTCGGTGATCACGGGCAGATCGCCAATGACCCCCGCTTGAGCCAAGGGCCAGAGACCCAGTACCACCGCTGTGGCATTGCAGCCGGCACCCGTGGCGTGCGGGGACAACTTCAGGGCTTCCCGATTCAGTTCGGGGATGCCATAGACCCAGTTTTGCAGCTCGTGTCCCAATGGATGATCGATGTTCATCCACTGGTCATAGGCTTCAGGTGTGTTCAAGCGAAAGTCTGCAGAGAGATCGATGGTTTTTGGGGCGATGCCCTGGAACTCGGTGTAGCGAGCGATGTGCTGTCCATGAGGCAGGCACAGGAACAGACAGTCCACCGGAGCCAATTGCTCTGCAGACGTGAATGAAAGGCTCATGTGACGCAGGTTGGGGTGTGCGGTGCTTACGGGCATACCTGCTAGGCGTTCCGAGGTCACCTGAACCAGTTCCACTTCGGGGTGATAAGCCAGCAAACGGATCAGTTCACCACCTGTGAATCCCGATCCACCCACAACGGACACGCGAATCATACGAATACTCCTACGTGCTGAACGAGGTACTCAGCGACTCTTTGCGGTAGATCGACGCCTGTAGGTGCAATGCTGTTCTTGAACTCCATGCGGTCGTTCACTTCGTTGACTAGGTACTCACCATTTGAGACAAGTACATCAATGGCGAGTAAACCCCCGCCTACGGCTGCAGAGGCCGCGATGGCAAGGTTGCGTAACCCCTCGTCCAGGGGGCGATTGGCGACTGTGGCGCCGCGGGCGGTGTTGTTGATCCAATGATCGGCATGACGTTCGATGGCAGCCAGAGGCGTGCCTCCAGCAATGAACACCCTGATGTCGTGTCCGGCTTGGGGAATGTATTCCTGCAAAAAATAGACATGATGTTGGGGTCCACCCAAGACTTGCTTGTGCTCAAGCAGGGCTTCGGCCGCATCGCGATCGTTCACTTTGGCGAGCAGTCGGCCCCATGAGCCGACGGGTGGTTTGAGCACCAGGGGATATCCAACTTCATCCATGCGGCGCAAGGCTTCATCCACCGAAAATGCCGTGCGGAACCGGGGTTGGGGGACTCCGCCTTGCTCTAAGGCGATGGCCGTTCGGATCTTGTCACCGCAGAGTTCAATGGTTTGAGAGGGATTGACGACGAGCAGGCCGCGCCGCTCAAGCATGAAGGCGATGGTCCGCGCGTGATGATGGCTGACGCTGCGAATCAACACGCAATCTGTGTTGTCTGGGGTTATCTGCGCCTGGTCCGACTCGTGGACTAACCTGGGCGCAATCACAGGGTGTTGGGTCAAGGCGTTCAACAGCAAACGCTCTTCCTCGCGGACAATGCCGTGAACCAGTGCCACCTGAACCATTACTGACCCCAATCCTCTTCGTTGGGCGGCAACTCGACCAAGGTGAGCGGTTCTGTGTCCGTCACTTCGAATTCCGATAAACACTCGTTGCAGGACAGCACCTGATGCACGATCAGGTTTGCCGGTGCTTGAAATTGAGCGCCACATACCAGGCAAGACATGTAAACCTCCAATCCGCGGGCTGCGGTGGATTTGGAGCCTAATCACGTGCCAACCGTCCGTCCAACATTTCGTTGAAAAAACATTTATTCAACATTTTTTGTTGTATTTGTAACAAACTTGATTGGCCGATGTGAGGTGCTTGGTAGGGTCATCAGTCTGTGCGATGATCGTGCAAACAGCAGTGGAGGGATTGTGATGAGCCAGGTTCTCATAGGTGGTTCTAGCAACGGTCATGTGTTCATTAGGCCGGCACTTGCCAATCGGCACGGTTTGATTGCTGGGGCCACGGGTACAGGAAAAACCGTCACCTTACAGATTCTCGCGGAGGGTTTTTCGCGATTGGGCGTGCCGGTCTTTCTGGCCGATGTGAAAGGGGACCTGTCCGGTTTGTCGCAACCCATGAAGATGAATGACAAGGTGCAGAAACGGCTCGATCAGATCGGGATTGATGACTACCAGTTGGCAGGCTATCCGCTGGTTTTTTGGGACCTACTGCAGGAGTTGGGTTTTCCAGTGCGCACCACGATTAGTGAGATGGGTCCTATCTTGTTGGCTCGCTTGCTGGAACTGAACGATACGCAAGAAGGTGTGCTGAACATCGCTTTTCGCGTCGCAGATGACGAAGGTATGGCGCTTCTGGATTTCAAAGATCTACATGCCATCTTGCAATGGGTGGCTGAACAGGCCGAGACCCTAACGGTGACCTACGGCAACGTATCCAAGGCATCGGTGGGTGCGGTGTTGCGCCGATTACTGGTGCTGGAAGAACAAGGAGCAGATCTTTTCTTTGGCGAACCGGCCTTGGACCTCAAAGACTTTATGGGTTGTGACCGGGATGGTCGTGGATTGATTCATGTTCTGGCCGCCGAGAACCTGATGATGCGACCACGACTGTATTCAACGTTTTTGTTATGGCTATTGGCGGAGTTGTTTGAGGACTTGCCAGAAGCTGGCGACCTGGATCGGCCCAAGCTGGTGTTCTTTTTCGATGAAGCCCATTTGCTGTTCGAAGATGCCCCGAAATCGTTGGTGGACCAAATCGAGCAGGTGGTGCGATTGATCCGCTCCAAAGGTGTGGGCGTCTATTTCGTCACGCAAAACCCAACCGACGTTCCGGACGAAGTCCTGGGTCAGTTGGGACATCGCGTACAACATGCCCTGAGGGCCTATACACCGCGTGATCAGAAAACGGTCCGGGTGGCGGCGAGTACGTTCCGACAGAATCCCAACTTGAACCCCGAGGAAGTAATTACTCAGTTGGGTGTGGGCGAAGCCCTAGTCTCAGTCTTGGACGAAAAGGGTGTGCCCACCATGGTGGAACGCGTCTTAGTGCGACCACCTGAGTCGCGCATTGGCCCGGCTTCCCCTGATGAGCGCCGCGCTGTGCAGGCCGACAACCGCGTCGGCAAGCGGTATGAACGCACGGTGGATCGATTATCAGCCTTCGAGCTGCTGAAGAAACGTCGTGACCAAATGGAGCGTGAAGCCCAACGCGCAGCCAAACGCGAGGCCGAAGAGAAACGCCGCAATCAACGACGGCCGTCCCGCCGCCAGTCCAGTGGCGAAGCGTTTGTGAAGAGTGCCGCCCGTTCTATCGGTACCCAAATGGGTCGATCCTTGGTGCGTGGCATTTTGGGTGCCATCAAGCGCGCATTCTGATGCGCTTGTTTGTCTACGGAACGCTTTTGGTGCCAGACATACAGCGCCGGGTATTGGGACGTGAACTGGCTGGCCAAACTGCCAGTGCCTCCGGTTACGAGTGCAGACAATTAGCAGACACACCTTATCCCATCGCGGTCGCGGCACCTGAAGCGATCCTCAAAGGCATGTTGGTGGATGTGCACGCCAAGGAATGGCCCATTCTGGATGACTATGAGGGGTCCTGCTATCAACGGCGTGTGATTTCGGTTCAAGTGGGTTCGGAGACTGAAGAGGCGTGGTGTTACCTGGCCTCGCCCAAAGGACAAGCATCCACTCGCCCCCTGTAAGTGCAACGCGAGGCTTTCCAGGCCCGTTAGTCAGCGGTCTCCAACGTTTCATGTTGGAGTGGGATGCGGAACATGAGCGCCCAATGGAAACCGTGGAAGATCAACAGTTCGGTGTCTCCGAAATTGTAGTCGGTGAGACCGAAGACCAGGAATAGGACGAACGCATTAGCAATTGCGAGCGTTACCCAATTCAAATCGTCCTTGATCCAGCGGTATTGCATGACCAGTAAAACCAGTCGCCTGGCGATGGTGAACATCAACCAGAGAAAAGCCAACAAACCAAACAGTCCCAACTCTGTGGCGATGGCCAGAAGCGTGTTGTGGGGGTGGGAGTCGGGAGGTATCCCTTCGCCTGGGTACTTGTCGAACTGATCGCAGCCAATGCCAATCAAAGGATGGTCTTGGAAGATACGAAGGCTGTGTTGGGTCAAGGCCAGACGCTCATCGATGGACGCCTTGTTGAATCCGAAAATGGGAATGGTAAGCACAAAGATGAGCAGGATCCCCAAAGCGCCCGTCAACAACTTGGCCCGGTGTTTATGGATCAACATAGCGTGAATGGCGAATACCAGGATCAGCCCCACGATGCCTGCCCTGACTCGAGAAAAAACAATGATCAAGGCAATGGCCACGAGGTGTGCTACCAACCAATTGCGTTCGCGTTTGCCTTGAATGTGGGGCAAGCGGGCTAAGGTCCAGCCGGCAATCACCACCAGTCCTTCGGCATTGGTGATGGGGTTCGAGACAAAGCCGTAGGCCCTGGGGTACATGTGGAACGAATTGATTTTCAAGGCCCACATGAATTCAGCCGGTTCAAGCAGCGTGTACATGCTGAACAGCAAACCCGGGACGGACACAATCACCAGGATTCGGTGCAAGGTACTCCAGTTGATCTGGCGGACCAGCGGGATACTCACCGACCACAACACAACGAAGGCCCAGTGGAAACGAGCTTGATCTTGGAAATCAGTCAGAAACTGGTGCGTAATCACCAAAGCCAGCATGATACCTAGGAAGATACCGGCACTCTGAATGCCGGAATAGGCACTGGCGAATCGCTGGTAACCTGCCACGGTAAGACCCGTGCCCAGAATGATCAGCAGCGACATCATGATTTGTTGGGTGGCGATGCCAAAGGAAAACGACGCGAAGCTGGCGTAAAAGAAACGCACGTATAGCTTCATGGTTCGTTCGCTCATGCCCACCCCTTCAATTCAGGGCAAAGACTAGCATGGGCTGTATGAAAACCGCTCAAAAAACCAGTTCTCGCAGAAGGATATAGATGGCCATGGCCAGCACGAAATAGCCAAACGAACGCCGCAGTGATTCGGGTGACCAGACGTGGGCCATGCGGGTTCCGATGAAGGTGCCTGCCACGGCCGCTACCGTTACACTCAGGCTCAAGGTCCAAGACAGCTCAACTGAGGTCACGTAACCGGCAAACCCTGCAAACGACTTGAAACAGATCACCATTAACGAAGTACCCATGGCCTGCCGAATGGGTAGCTTGCCCAGTACCGCCAATGCCGGCACCACCAGAAACCCGCCACCGGCGCCAACCATCCCGGTGAAAGCACCAACCAATAGACCATCAACGATAATCCAGGCCACCCCACGTTGGGATTGGCTCACTTGGGCCGGCTCACGCCGTTTGCGCAACATGGCGCCTGCAGTCAATAGCATCATGGCCGCAAACAGACCCAACAGCAATTGGCCGGGTAGGTGGCTGCCCACACGGGCACCGGCAAACGCGCCAATCATGCTGGCGATGCCGAACAGCATGCCCACCCGAAAATTCACGTTGCCGCGTCGTGCATGTTGCAAGGCACCAATCCCGCTGGTGGTACCCACCACAAAGAGGCTGGTTGCGATGGCTTGGTGCTCGCTGGCACCAAACACGTAGAGCAGGATGGGTACGGTGAGTATGGATCCGCCGCCGCCGAGCAGACCGAGCGACACACCAATCGCTACCGAGAGGATAAGACCGAGTACGTACAAACTTAAGGCTTGCGGGTGTAGGTGTATTTCAGGACGTTGAATTCAGCTTGATCGCCCACTTTCACGTGCAGGCTGAAGCTGCGTTGTTGACCGTCGCGGACCTCCACGCTGCGATACATGGCTGGTTTCCCGCTGGCAGGGTCAATGTTCTCGCCGCTCATCTCGAGCCGGTTCCCGTCTAGGGATCCGCTGAACCGGTATAGGTGAGGGGTGGCGGAGTCGATCCAGGTACCCACAAACTTCTGAGCAATGGGGTCGAACCCCAAGGTGGCGTGTCCTTTGATGTGGCTGCCCATCATGTCGGCTTCAAACGTGCTGATGGTCCAGAAATCACCTACTCGGGACACGGTTTCGGAGCCTTGAACCTTGATCGGCGGCTGACCGGGCGCCGCGTAATAGGCACAGGACACGTACCAGGACCCTGCAGCTCGTTGTAACCAGGCGTGTTGGGGTGTTGGGCTCGAATGTAAAGCAGCCATATTGCCTCCTCGTGAGAGGCATTCTAGCAGGAGCGGCGCATGAAGGTGGGAATCATTTCCTGTGGAATTAGCTTAGGTCGTCGTTGAGCCGCCAATGGTACAATCACACCTGGAATCAATCTCTTATTGGGGTGAATTAATGAAGTCAATATCAATCATACTCGTGACTATTTGGGCGGGAAGTGTGTCAGCACAAACGATGTTTGGCGTAGCCCATCAGGGATCTGACGGGATGGCGGACCTTTATACAATTGATACGGTAACCGGTGTAGCGACATTGGTTGGACCATTGGGCTTTGAACGATGCGGATCCATCGACATGGGACCGGATGGCATGATCTATGGCCACGCTGAGCGGGCAGATGGTTCAAACATCGGCGTTCTGATTACGATTGACCCCTATACAGGGGCAGGAACAGAGATTGGACCGACCGGGCTGAATTCTGTGGCGGACTTGTCCTTTAGGGCCGATGGAACCCTGTTCCTCTACGATGGTGCCAATGATCCTGAACATACCCTTTTTACGGTGAACACCATGACGGGAGCCACCACATTAGTGGGAGACACGGGTCTTAGTTTTGCGCCAGGCAACGGCATGACTTTCTTCGGATCGACGCTTTACCTTGCTCAAGACACCAGTCTGTATACGCTGAATCAGGCAACGGGCATGGCGACGCTGGCGACTGCCTTGACGATTGGTCCACCACCTACCTCGTTTTATCGCTTTGGAGGGCTTGAAGATGCGGGCGGTACTTTATACGGCATTCTGAACGATGGGGGCACGGGTTCTGGACCTAACTATCTGACCACAATTGACCCCATTACCGGAGCTGTAACGATTATTGGTCAAACGGCGAATGGAATGGACGGCATCACTTTTGGCACAATTGTTCTACCTGTGCCGAGCATGTCACCCAGCATCATGATCGTATTTGTCGCGTTGCTTGCCGGCGTTGCGATCTTCTTGGTACGTCGTTCCAACTGAACTTACAGGGCCGGGAAACCGGCCCACGAACCGCTCGACCCGCATGCGTGGTGTTTCAAAGGTATTTGATAGCGGTTGATTGTCTTTGGTGTTCTACAGGTATTCTGTGAGTACACACATCTGCGCTTGACTGGTTTTGTCAGATTTAACGATTGCTGCCTGTTCCAAATGAGCAAGCCGGTCGTTCGAGCGTCTAAACGATCATTCGTCGCATCCAAACAGACGTTCGTGGGGTCGAGTTGCTCGTAGGTCTGATCGATTTGCCCGCTCAATGACGTATTCAGCATGTTGATTTCCTGCCAGATCAAACGCAGTGCTTCCAATGGCTCAGGGCTCATGGAACCATTGACCCAGCGCAAAAAAAGAAGGTCGCCAAAAAACTAAGATGGCCGTCGGGGAAGTCGTTTTTGTTGCCAGGAATTTGCTAGAGTTGCCTATCCCCGAGTGAGGTCTTTCGTGCGCGTCTCGCAGAAAATGGTGTTGTTGACCTGTCTGTACCTGGCTCAGGGGTTGCCTTACGGCTTTTTCAAACAGGCGTTGCCGGTGATGATGCGCGATCGCGGTGCCTCGCTACCAGAAATCGGGTTGCTCTCGTTGCTCACGCTGCCCTGGGCCCTTAAATTCTTGTGGGCACCGTTGGTGGATGGCCTTGGCGGCCGGCGGCGTTGGATCTTTTGGTTACAGGTGGTCAGTTGCCTGTTGTTCCTGGGGCTAGGCGCCTGGAATCCAGACTCGGGTTATGGCGTGTTGGCCTGGGGCTTCTTTCTGGCCAACCTCTTGGCAGCCACCCAAGACATCGCCAGTGATGGATTGGCCGTGACCATTTTGGCCCCCCACGAGCGCGGGTGGGGGAATGGCATTCAGGTGGCCGGCTACCGAGTGGGCATGATTTTGGGTGGTGGTTTCATCTTGATGGCCTTCGGTTTGTTGGGTTGGCGCGGCATGTTCTGGTTGATCGCCGCCATGATGGTGTTGTGTTTGTTGCCGCTGTTGTGGGCGAGGCCTGCCAAACGCACCGTAACACCAGTTCGTGGGTCCTGGAAGGTCTTATGGCAACGTATGCGTCGCGCCCATTTCATGCCCTGGGTGGCTGTGGCGGCGTTCTACAAGTTTGGCGACGCCATTGGTTCCAACATGTTACAGCCCTTTTTCCGCGACCAGGGCATGGCGTTGTGGGAGATCGGCAAGCTACTGGGCACCATTGGTTTTGTGGCCGGGTTACTGGGCGCGTTGGCCGGAGGTGCCCTGGTGGTGAAGCTGGGGAGGTTGCATGCAGTTTTGTGGTTCGGCGTGATTCAAGCGATCGCGGTGGCGCTCTATGCCGTGGTGGGAGCCGACACCCCAATGCTCATCAGGGATGGCGTCTGTGCCCTGGAACATTTCACGGGCGGCATGGCGACGGCAGCCATCTTCACGGTGATGATGGATGTGTGTGCACCTGAGACGGCGGCGACTGATTACGCCATCCAGGCCAGTGCGGTGGTCATGGCCACGTCGCTGGCAGGCGTGGTGGGCGGATTTGTGGCCGAACATGCGGGTTACGTGGTGAATTTCCTGGTGTCAGGCGGCCTGAGTTTGTTGGGCGCCTGGTGGTTTGGGCGGCGTTATCCAGCATTGGTGGCGCACCTCACGTGAGGGGTCCTCGTTTCATGGTATGGTGAGCCTGATTTCCGCATGTGAGGACATATGACACGCTGGGGCCTTTTGTTGTTTAAGTGGGGGAGCGCCTTGTTCGTGGTGACAGGACTCCTGCATTTGGTGGGACATTTCCAGGACGCTCGTCAAGCGTTCGCAGGTGCTGAGGGTGGTATTTTCTGGACGTTGTTCAACGAGTTCATCTTCGATGTGGGCTTTGAACGCACCATGCGCGATTTCCTTACCGGCTTCAGCTGGTGCCTCTTCCTGCTGGTGGTGTTTCTAGGCGTGCAGAACTTTTTCATTTCGCTGCGCTGCCACGCCCAAGCAGAGCTCATGCAGACCCTGGCTGCCTTCAACGCACTACTCTCGGCTGCCCTGGTAGCGGTCTCCTACAAGTATCTGGTGTTACCGCCGCTGATCCAGTTCAGCCTCACGACGTTGCTCTTTGGCTGGTCCTACGTACTCGCCATCCCCAAACAAACCACTCCAACCGAATCCCCCGAATCAGACACCTAGAAGCACTCAATGTGAGTCTGGCTTCCAGCCGGAGGTGTCCGATCCCACAGCGATGTCAGAATGTAGCGCGGGACGTAAACCCCGGGTTCGGCCGTGGCGTGCGCTCCCGACAAGAGCGAAGCGAGTGAGGCAGCGCAAAGTTGTGTCAATTCCCCTCTCATGGAGATAGTGTGGTTAAAGACAAGGGTTTTTTGAGTGTTTTTTCAACAGGCCTCCAAGATTTCTCCACAAGTGGGTTGAGAGCCTTTTTGTGTCAGCTCTTCGATTGAATTGAGTCGATAATTGTCTCGATAGGGTTGTTGGTTGACGACGATGGCCCGAGCGATCACCAAGAGTTTGCGTGAGATGGCACAGAGGGCTTGTTTGGGTTTTTTTCCTGCTTCGACCAATTGGTGATATTTCCTGCTGAGCGCGTGTTTGC
>JAGQSC010000018.1 GCA_020439745.1 Acidobacteriota bacterium
ACGGACACCTATCACAACATTCAACGACGGACTTTCTATCTGTCAGGAGAAAGTACTCGGTTTAAACGACATCTGACACGCCTCTCATCCGAAACGGTAACTGTCAGATCAGGTCGTGACTAGTACAGGTAACCAACCCACGAATACCAGTCTGAAAGACCATCGGTGCACTGGTCCTAGCCATCATTTCTATCGATGGCCTTCCTCTAACACATCAATTTCCAACTTTCGCTGTTCCACCTAATAATCATGTTCAGTGCCCAGGTCCACATGTATGTTTCTAACAAAAAAACTTACTAACATCATAGTTACCAATACGTTGGGCAAGTGTTTTTGGGCTGACCCCAGCATTATTCTGTAGATTGGGATTAGCTCCAGCTTTAAGAAGAATCTTTATTACTTCCCCATCGCCACGGTAGTTAAATATAGCAAGCCCCAATGGTGTGTTCCCCACCGAGTTCTTTTTATCAATCTCTGCGCCTTTTTCAACTAACATCAATACGACTTCCGCACATTGTGATTGGGCTGCGAAATGAAGCGGCGTAAAACCGAGGTTGTCAGCAGCATTCGGGTCAACGCCTGATTCAAATAGGCTAGCAATCACAGTTGGTTTACATTCGAGCGCTGCGTAATGCAGCTCTGTCCGACCATTTTTGTCCATCATCGTGGCAGCTCAAATCGGTGACTCAAGTTGTTAGCTGGAAGTTCTATTTGATAAAGATCAGGATTATTGACAAATTCAATAAGCTGTTCCCGCGACCAGCCTTCAAGAATTGACCGATCTCTTATTCGCCACCATTCGTATCCTGGTTTATGCCCTATATGATACATATCGTGAATAACCTCAAATGTATTTGGATCTAGTAGTCGACCCTCATGGTCTCTTGGAGCTCTGGCTAATATTTCTTCTATTGTAGCGCGTCGGAGATAAGGTCTCGACACTTCTGGTATGGATACGCGAAACGGATCTGATACAAATCTGCCATTTTCGCCAATCGCTTGTCCTCGACTGTTACGCCGCACCAATTCAACTATTCGTGTATTGCGTAATGCGGTCTCGGTGATCGAATTCAACAAATATGCTTCTTGTTCGACAGTCAGCGGTCTTGTTGCACCTAGTCCCATAGTTTCAAGTAGTTCGGCACGAAACTGAGGGTTTGATAATGGGGCTATTACTAATAGGGCTTCAGCTGTTCCTGAAACGTAATTGCCTTCATAAATCTGATACGCCGAGTGGGCGCCTCCTACTCCTTGAAGGGAGTAGATCAAGGCTGGAGGAGCTTTTGATAAAGGACCCCCTAGTGATGCGCCAATTAGCGCGGAGTCAATTCCACGGGCAGGGTCGTAGTAAGTGATTTCACCTGATGTGCCAAACGACTCCAAGCTACGGTCGATCTGCATGGTCGCGTCAACCCCGGCACCGATGATGGCGATGTAGATAACGGGTACGGTTCCCAAAGTGGAAACGCCTATTACAATTCCACCACCGATAGCGACGTATTTGACGGTTGTTTTTGCAGCCATAACTCCCAGGTCGGCAAAACCCTCTCCAATCGCCGGACTCATCTGACCCGTAAATGCTGATTGCATCAGGCCGTACTTTATTTTTTCTCCGGGATTCATATATGGCTCTGTGGCAGAAAGCGTGACAGGCTTTCTTTCCAATAGAGAAACAAGGCGCTCAGTTGTGGCGGGGTCCCTTCCAAACAACTCTCCCGTTAACCTGAGCGCTTGGATATCGGAGGATCGAAGCATTCCCCTTTCAGTAAGCCCATCTGGGTCCCAGAACATGAGGGGGTTGGCGCTTGCGTAGGCGTAGGGCTCGGTGAAGGAGCTGGGATCATAGATGTCGGGCAGTCGGAAGTCGGGGGTGAGGAAGTGTCCCAGGCGAGGCGAGTAAAAGCGGTGTTCTATCAAGCCCATCATGGTCGTACGTAGGACATGGATCCAAGCCGATGTGTTCCAGTCACTTACAAGCGAAAAACCCCGGACATAACCCTCGTTTTCAGAAAAAATGCCCGGGTAAGCGGTTTTGGGAATTGGGGAGAAGGGGCTTGGGACTAGGGATGAGGGGCTTGGGATGTTGAAGGGGTTAGGGACTAGGGGCTGGGGGCTAGAGTTTTGAGGGTGCAGCAGCGGTGGATGCCAGGTTCTGAGGATGCCTATCTGGACGGTGATGAGGGTGAGATCCCAAGGCGGAGACAGATCGATGCCGGCAACCACCACGGCAGCGCCCTCAGGCAGCGTGGGCTGTTCAAGCTGGGCGATGTCTTCGAGCCGCGAAGCTTCAAGCTGGCGTTCCAAGACAGGCACAGTCCGGTCCGCAAACACAAACACCCCGAGCCATGCGGCCACGATCAGCGATAAGCTTCTCATGACCGCATTTTGATTCAGTTGAGGCTAGGGACTACCAGAGGAAAACAGCCGACAAGTGAACTTTTTTATATAAATCATGTATACCAAGCATTTTACGCTTCGAGATGCAAAAACACACTCCGAACACGTGGACATTGCACCTTGAACAAGTGGCTAATTGGTCAATCTAAATTCAACTTTCACACTGTCGGCTGCTTCAAATGTCACAACGAAATACAAGCTCTGGAATCGTTGATCAGAGGACGCGCTTGACGTCTCTCGAACCATTCTGTATGCCGAAGATCTCATTTTCTCAGTCACTCTCAGAGTTTCTGAATAAGTTTTTCCGGCTACCTGCCAGGAAACGTTAAATATGTCTGGAATATGTTCATTTATTGCAGAATGCTGCGCGGATTGCTGGGGATACATCGTCGACCCGTTTTTGAAAATGCCAATTGGAACTATAACGTTCTCCAGAAGCAGATCCGTCTTATTTTCAACAACCAATGAAATAACCAATCTTGGTCTTGCTGAGCACTCGAGCATGGCGAAACTAACAAAAATGAGAATTACTCTTTTGGCGAGCATTGTGTTACTCCATTCAGTCATAATATCCGTGACTCAATAGCTTTGAATTGTTCCATTCGATTGTTCCTCGCACCCGCGCATCTGGATTCACGCGCCAACGCTCAGCATTTCTGAACCTTACGTTTCTAGTTGGCGGGACACTGCCAGGCTTGCGTGTGAGGGGATACGAAATTGCGTCAGCCAATTGAGGGTGTTCTCGCCTTTGGACATCAATCCAGTACATAAAAGATTTTTCTGAATCAACTTTTTGATGTGCGTAAACGTTTGGATCGTACCCTGAGGCAAGGAACGAGGCCGGGCGGCTCAGCGGAACCCCAGCTTCGACGGCCCACCTAGACATAATGTTCAAATAGGTGTTTGAGAGCTGAGATCCAGTTCCTCCAACATCAAAGTGATATCCAGGTCCGCCAACTTCTAGGAGGCGCGGTAGTCTTCTTTGTCCGCTTTTCTGAATCCATATCTGATTTTGCAAGTCTTCGATTCTGTACAGGCCGAATTTCCATCTTTTTTCATCAAAAGCATAAAGGTGACGAGCAATCTGCACGTTTGGTGCAAGTGTAGTATCCACGATTGGAATTTCTTCATCATTGCCAGGGATTCCTGTTGAACCGACACTGTCAAATAAGCCTAAGAAGCGGATGTTTGGCTTGAAGTTAAATGTCTTTCCCTGGTACGTAAAATCAACCCCTTCATTCCAAATCAAACTAATAAACGATGTTGCTGTTACGCTACCCCTGCTAAAGCCAAAAACGTCGACTTCTAAATCTGCGTTTGGATCTCCGGCGAGTGCCTTCTCAATTTCTCCTCGGTAGTAATTCTTGAATTCATTGAACTGATACAAGACCCTATCTTCGACGTCATAGCCCGTGAACCCATGATATAGGGTATCTTCGGTGGCATAGGGCAGAACACCTCTCACTTCGTAACCAAACGCCTTTGGAGTGTATCTCGAGGTATCTATCAAGGGGCTTTCACCTGGTAGACTGGCTCCTGATCCATTTATGTAGAATTTTCTTCTTTGATAAAGCTCCCAAAGAACAGCAATGTTGGTCTTGTCGAAGTTGGGGTTGTCTTTATCGTTCCATGTCCCGTCGAAGAACCAACCAGACAACCCATCCGGATCCCAGAACATGAGGGGGTTGGCGCTTGCGTAGGCGTAGGGTTCGGTGAAGGAGCTGGGATCATAGATGTCGGGGAGTCGGAAGTCGGGGGTGAGGAAGTGTCCCAGGCGAGGCGAGTAAAAGCGGTGTTCTATCAAGCCCATCATGGTCGTACGTAGGACATGGATCCAAGCCGATGTGTTCCAGTCACTTACAAGCGATAAATCCCGGGCATAACTCTCGTTTTCAGGAAAAATGCCCGGGTAAGCGGTTTTGAGGCCTGACACGATCTCGCTCGGGCACCCATATTCGCCAGGAAGCAGCAGCGGCGGGTGCCAGGTTCTGAGGATGCCGGTCTGGACGGTGATGAGGGTGAGATCCCAGGGCGGCGGCAGATCGATGCCGACCACCACCACGGCAGTGCCCTCAGGCAGTAGAGGCCGTTCAAGGTCAGCAAAGTCGTCGAGCCGTGATGCTTCGAGCTGGCGCTCCAAGACAGGCACAGCCCGGTCCGCAAACACAAACACCCCGAGCCATGCAGCCACGATCAGCGAAAGGCTTCTCATGACCGCATTGTAAGCCCGAGGGGCAGAATGGCGGCTATTTATGAGGCTGCTAAAAGAAAAAAGTCAGCCTTAGCCGACTGGATGGTTCTTGCGATGGACTTCCTTGAGCCTGCGGATGGATACATGGGTGTAGATCTGCGTGGTTTCAAGCTTGGCGTGGCCCAGGATCTCCTGGATACAGCGCAGATCAGCCCCACGTTCCAGCATGGCCGTGGCCATGGAGTGGCGAAAGACATGGCAAGCACCTGGCTGGGTGATACCAGCTCTCACCAGGTATTTTCGTAAGCGGCAGCTCATCAGTTCGGGTTTAATTGGCTCGCCGTTCTTCTGCAGGAACAGGAACCCCACATCGAGGTCGGGCGCCCACTGCGCTCGCACTTCCAGCATGTACTTGTCGATCCAGTCCAGGGCTCGATCACCGATGGGCACCACGCGATCCTTCTTGTTCTTGCCCTGGCGCACGGTCAAGGTGCCCTGCTCCGGTAACAGGTCGTAGATCTTCAAGCGGCAGGCCTCGAAACGGCGGATGCCCGTCGAGTACAGCAGCTCCATGGCGGCTCGGTCCCGCAAACCAAAGGGGTTTTCCACGTCGGGGATGCTCATCACCTTTTCCATTTCCAAGGGGGTGAGGATGACCCTGGGGATGTTGTATTCCCGCTTGGGTAGTTCCAGATCGGCTGCCGGGTTGTATGGGATGTAGTTCTTCTTGTTCAGCCAACGGAAGAAACCCTTGATGTGTACCAGCATGCCGGACTGCGTGGCCCGTTTCAGCGGTCCACCGTCTCGTTTACTCTTGGCATGGAACAGGTGGCGTTGGTAGCTCTCAAGCACCTGGCGGTTCACTTCGATGGGTTGCGTGATGCCTCGAGCATGGCACCAGGTAATGAAGTTCCACATGATGCTGTTGAACCGCTTGCTGGTATCCGGCGCATAATTCACCGTTTGCTGCCATACGATGTAGGCATCCTTAAGAACGATCAGGCTCTCAGTGTCATTCGGATCTGCATAAGGTCTTTGATTCTTGGTCATTGGCGTCCCCCTCTCGTACGATTAAAGGAAAGCGGCTAAAAAAGGGTGGTCCTGATATGCGTTTTTGCCATTTGCTTTTCATTTAGCCGCTAAATAGTTGCTGCTTTTGAAGTTAGTTGTGGTTGAAGACGTGCACGACCCATGCTCGATGGATGCTCGATGAGTGCTCGTTGTGGGGTATCGTCATGCTCCATGTCTTCTGGTTCATGCTCGAACTCATGGGATGGATGCTCGTTCTTTGTGTCGTAGCGTTGTTTCAGGTGGGCCACATCGATTAAGCCCAACAGGAACGGTTCTCCGTTTGTGCCCTCACCGCGGTAGACCAGCTCATAAACAAACGTCTGGCCACGGGTACCGCGGTGAGTGATGACGTATTCAAGGTCCATCAGCTTCTTCATGTGGGAACGGACCTGATAATCCGTCCAGCCACAGTGACGACGGACATCACGGCGGGTGAACCGCACTTCGGAGGCTTCGATCCCTTCACCTTCAGCCAGATGACGGACAAGGTCCTCCAGGTGGAGCAGCATTTGCCTTGTTTGAGGTGATAACTCATCCAGGGTTCGACCTAGTGTTTCATGGGCCAAGCGGTTGGCCAGCTCGATATCTTCCAGCGTGGACTCGATGTAGGGTTCACACAAGCCATCAGCCTCCAGGACCTTGATCGGCCTTTGATACTGGTGCAACAGGGTCACGGCCTGGATCAGGCTGAGGTACATCTTGTGGTCCCTGCGCATGCGGGTCTTGTCATTGAGGAAGGTGAGGTAACGGGCATAGGGATTGAACACCCGAATGGGTTTCAGTAGTCGCTGCGCATTGCGGTGTAGTTGTTTCAAGGACTCGGCCTTGCGGTGAGCCAGGAAGCCTTCAACTGTTTCCGCTTCCCGTTGGATCTGGTGGATGGCTTGGGTCTGATGACGACCTTCGTTCACCGATAACACCAGGCAACGGTTCAAGAGTTCTTCGTCCATGTCGATGGCGGTGGTGGTTAGCAGGATCATCACAGGTCCCTCGACTCGGTATTCTCTGGTTTCCATCTGTCCGGTCTTGGGGTCCTTGCCGGTGGAAGCGATGGTCAGCTCACCCTCACTTTGAAGGAGTTTCAACGAGTAGGATGCTCTCTCAGCGCCCTTTTCCTCCACCACGGCCATGATCTTGTGTTTCAGGTCCTTGCCGCCCATATAGAACAGGGATTGGCCAGTCATGGCCGAGTACTTGATGACTTCTTCCTCGGGCATCATGGCGAGGATGGATTCCATGAGCGTAGTCTTGCCAGCAGCAGATGAGCTTTGGATGATCACGGCTAAGGGGCGGTTCAGCTTGCGGGATACAGCTGCGCAGTAGCCCAGCAGTTTATTACTGGATTCACCCACCAAGCCCAACTGGTCGAAGTCGTCCAGGATCCGTTGGGCAAGCTGGGGTGATGTGAGTAAGTCCAGGGCCTGGTTGGCTTCTTCCTGGGTCAGTTCCACCTCATCTTTCGCCGGCGTCATGGCTGCTTCGGTCAGCATCCGCATCCTGGCTTCTAAAGTAAAAAACACCTTGCCGATGTCCTTGCGGATGGTGTCGTGGGGCAGTTGCAGTTCCTGGGCGGTCCGTTTGGAGAAGCGGGAACGATGGTAGTCCGAGTAGAACTCCAAGGCATCGGCGTGGAAGTGGTCTCCGCGTTTCACCAGCACTTTTACTTGGAGTTGGTCCTTGCCCATGTTCCGTTCCAGGCCACGGATGCGGTAGACCCGATCCTTGATGGTGATGAACAGGTCTTCGCCATCCTGCTGCACGTCAAGCCCCGACCCATCCGCTGGAGATGGGCCGGGATCCCCCTCATCTGGCGCAGCCATACTTTGCTCCGCGATTGGTGTGGTTTTAGGCCGTCGATGACGGCCATAGATCTCTAATGATTCTTCGCCTTCATTCAGCCAGACGGCATTGTCCAGTAGCATGTCCAAGGCAGCAGGTGGATTGCTCTCACGACTGGCGAAGTCATTGATGTCCTTGCAAGGCAGCTTCACGCGGTAAGTGGCGATGCCTGCCTCCAGCAGCATGCTACTCACTTTAGCTGCCCCCTTATCGCCTGCCTCATCGCTGTCGTAGGCGATCAAGACGCGTTTCACATGTCCTGCGAGAAAGGCCTCGATGTGGAAGGGGTGAAACCCTTGCACCCCATAGGCTGTGGTGACATTGCGGAAACCATGCACCCAGAAGGTCAGGGCATCGATGAGTGATTCACAAAGGATCACATCCTTTTCGGCCAGGCAGTCTGGATTCCATACACTGCGATGGGAGCCGGGCAGGTAGAGATGCTTGATCTTGCCTTTGAAGCCCGGGTTAATCTTGCGGCCATAGATTTGGGTGATGGTTCCGTCCGGCTCGCGGATGGGAAACAGCAAGGCACCATTCAGATGCTCATGGCCTGTGGCCTTGCGGAAAAATCCTAAATCGACCAGGCGTTCCCTGAGCGCCTGGCCTTCCACCTTGTGGCGGGGTGTGATCTTGGTGCACAAGGTTCGATTGGCATAGCCCAGGTGGAACGTCTCGATGGCTTCATCAGACAGGATCCCGCGCTTGGCCAGGTAGTCCCTGGCCTCATCTGTCTGCTTCAAGGTCTGGTGGTAGTAGGCCACTACTTCCCGCATCAGGGTCTGATCATCGAAGGTGGAGTAAATGGGAAGCGGCTCGGATTGACGCACAAAACATCCTTTTAGGAATTAAACATGTTCCCAAAATGATGTGTTGTCAAGTGCAAGATTGAACTGTGATTAGAATGAACCAAAGATTGAAACAGAGGTGGGCACCATGGCAGGGTCACAATTGGCCGCAGGGTTTGGGAAAAGGCTCAAATTGTTAAGAAAAGGTCGTCACTGGCGTCAGAAAGAACTTGCCAAACATCTGTCTGTGAGCCTGCCCCAACTCAATAAATACGAGTCAGGCTACTTGGTTGCTCCTGCAGAAAAGTTGGTGCTAATTGCAGATTTATTTGGAACCACAGTTGACTACTTGTTGCATGGCATTACTCATAATGATGAATTGGTTGACCAAGCGCTGAAAGCAAGATTGATCGAACTTCAGAATCTAGACACTGAAGACAAAGCAGTGGTGTTGCGTCTGATGGACGCATTTGTCTCACAAGCAAAAAGCGAAAAATCGGGATTACGGCGTTAGCCTTGAAGATATTTTCCAGTCGGCATTCCGGGCCCAGGCCTACAATTGCTGGGAAGTTCCTTGGCTGTGAGGATTTTTGTCAGGCGGCCTGAATCTGGTGAAAACATCAATTTGACGCGAATTCTTTGAACGTAGGTGCTTCTTTTCGCATCACTTAACATGTCCATTCGCAGAAAATTTCTGAAATGTTCAAAAAACCCTGGCCAAATCACACTTTCTGTGGTGCAATGGACGGCGTCATATAAGGGCATTTTGTTTTGATTTGCCCCAGAATTTATCGGCAGGGGGGGAGGAGACCTCGGTCGCTCCGGCTGTCTTCATTTCTTAATTTATCGATCGCAGTTAGACTCATTTTGACGTTGCCAATTTGAGCAGGGGTTCGGTGTCCCAGCACCAATGGTTCGGATACTGATCTGTATTTTCACGGTGATTACGGCCTGGGGCCAGTATGGCGATTCGCCCATGAGTTCGGCCCGATTTGAAATGAAACGGCTGGGGCTTACTCTGTCGCCAGAACACCAGACCGTGCTGCTGGGATTTGTGGAAGAGCCCCTGAGTTTTCGACTGTCCTACGACGGTTTACTGCAGCCGGATATGCGTTTGAAAGCCAGCTTCATCGGCGAAGGACTCGCCGCACCGGTGTTGATTGATGTCCCTGCGCAGAGTTTGAAAGTCGAGATTGATCGCAATCTGCTCACGCAAGTTGGCAGCTATGAGTTAACCGATGTGCGCCTGGTGAATAGTGCCGATCAGGTGATCGAGTTTGCGGAGCCACGCCAAGCACACGTGGAAGTGATCGACGATGTATTCGTGACTCGCGTGGAAGTACGCGAGTTGAGTCAGCAAGAGCTATTGGATTTGGGGTACATCTTTAATGCCGACGACTTCCATTCGGTAAGCTTTACCCTCAACATGGTGATCGGCTCCAAAGAAGAGCGCGTGAACGCCAAAGTCGTTTACCCCAAGGTCCCGAATGACCGATTTAAGCCCGTGGTCTTAGAAGATCCCTTCAAGCCGTTCATTCGACCGGTTCCCATTGAGATTTTCAAGAAGGAAACGGACGTGCCGCTGGGTGACTTCACGCCTCCTGAGCCAAGTTCTTTTCAGGGCAACGGTCTTCTAATTATTCCAGGTAACTTCAACTATCTGAAATCGCATTTCAGTGTGACATCGATCATTTTGAATCAAGGCCCCAACGGATTGGATGTCCGCTTGGAGCGCTTAAAAACCAAGCTGGTGCTACCAGCAGCCGATGTGTACGGCGAGCCACTCACCACCCATCAACCTCGCATTCAGTCCATGGTGAATCTGGGTCCTGATGGCGAACGTGATACGGCTGACGATCGTGATTTCGCGCTGCCCGGCGAGGAGGCTTCCTCTCAGTACATCCTGATAGGAAATGTGGAAGGGATGTACGACATCCAGGTGGAAATGGAAGGCGATGTGGTGGTGACTAACGAAACTGTGCCACTGGAATCCACCGTTTCTGCACGGGTGTTCGTGCGCAACCCCAGCTTCTCGGTCGCTTTCGAGCACCCAGACGCCGTGGCCGAATCGGAGACCTACGACCTACACATGCATGTCACAAACACATCGCAAGCGCAGCTATCCGGGTTTTCGGTCACGCTGGATCCCTTCCGCATGGCGGGTGTGGCGCTCGCTCAGGGCGTGAACCCCACACAGGTGCTTGGTGACCTGGGTCCCGGCGAAGAAGGAACCATTACCTATCAACTCCAAGCCCTCGTTTCGGGCAAGGTGTTGGCTTCGTATCTGAAAGTAAATGGCACCCCCAGTGCCGCGGTTGATCTTTACGTAGGCGTCGGTGAAAGCGGCGAGGTCATCTCACCGTACGTGTTCCATTATCCGCCTGAATTCAACGTGTTCCCAGTCGCGTTGCAGACACCCCTTCGTCGCATGGCTAAGAAGGGGATGGATTTTGCTCAGATGAGCGAAGCTACGCTGCCGCTGACCCTGGATCCGATCGCACCTGCTGCTGTTCGCGAGTTGAACCAGCAAATGGTGCAGGCTGCTCTGGTGGAATCGTTTGGTGCGCCGCCGCAGGAAAGTACGTTGCGCTTGTTCGGTACTTGGCTGAACGGCGTCGCAGGCTACGAGCCTCTGGATAAGTTGCGTCGCCACATCATGCCCAATGCCGATCCAAGGCCCGCCTTTGGCTCCCACTTAAATGTCCTGTTTCCGCAGTTCAGCTCAGGGGACTTGGTCCGTGAAATAGCCAGAGAGTTAGATGACCTGCCCAATCAAATTGGTCTTGTAGTGACGGCCAATCAGCCAGGTATCGCAGTTACAGCAACCGACAACGACGAACACTCGTTAGGGGTAGGTGTGGACGAAATCCCGTTTGGCACCCACATTCCTATTTCTGCAATGCAACACCTAATTTGGATCAGCAAGGCGCAACAGACCCCCGTGTTTGAAGTATCTGGGCCTGCTGGGACGATCGTATCTATAGCATCCGTTTTTCCCAGTCAACAGGGCTTGCGTCTCGTCGAAACAAGCAATCTCAACGTGAGTGGTCCCCTTAGCATTGGGTTGGATCCAGATGAAGGCACCATGCTCGTGGCGCCTTATGACCAGCCTGCATTTCACGTGGACGGCTCACCCTTGGCTGCCAAGCCATTTGGACTTCGAGAAGTGGTTCAACTGGATCCCAGACGCATGCGATCTGCGGACAAGTTCGGCCGGCACATTCTACTGCCATTTACCTCCGGGCTCGACCTCGCGTCGCTTCAGCCGCTTGAAGAGCACGTTTTCATCAATGGAGAACCTGCGGTTGATGCTTCGCTTCAGCAAGATGGCCGCTCGCTGATTGTCAGCGCACGCATGCCCCTAGGTCCATACCTTCCTATTACCTACCGCATTGAGGGCGCGCGCAGTATTGCCGGCGCTACATTGCCCACCCAGTCAGGTACTGTCGTTGCCTCCAATTGGTTCATTGGTGTGGTTGTAGAGGGTGAGGTAGTCGATCACGCAGGATCGAATCTCGCTGACGCTGAAGTGATGCTCTTTCTACCGGAAGGCAAAAACAACAAGAACCGAGTTTTTGGCCGGACTCGCCTAGATGCCAATGGGATGTACCGATTTGATTTTGCGCCTTTTGTACCCTTCGCTCTAGGCAATACGGGCCCACAGGGTCGCCACAATGCCGTGATGATCGGCGTATTCACGGCTGATGGTCGTTATCGCGCACAAGAATTGTGGCCGGGTGGCGCTGGCCAGATTTTGCGAGCAGACTTCGCCTTCTTCCATCGGGGTGTAGTGCAAGGAACGGTTTTCCGCAATGGAGAGCCGGCACCTTTTGCACCGATTTACGTGACCCACCAACTGGACCCCGTGCAGAACCGCGAATCCGTGACGGACGCTGCGGGGCGATATCTTATTCCGAATATCGATGTGGGACCCATCACGGTAAAGGCGCTGGCTGACGGGAATCTAGGATTGGTTTCCGGGTACCTGACCAAGGCCAATTCACCACTCAACTTAGACATTTACATCGACACGCCTTTGGGGCACTTGGCCGGCCTGATTCAATTTGAAGAACAAGGTCAGTTCTTTGCTTTGGAAGGGGCTTATGTGGTATTTGCCCGATACGGTGACGTGTTGGCGGAACTGGAAGTGGGTGGGCTAACGCTTCCTGCTAGCGGCATCACTCAGACTGGACCCGACGGGCGTTTTCTGCTTCCTAATATGCCTGCCGGCTTTGGCCAGCTCCTTCTCATCTCTCAACAATATGGCGTCAAACAAGCCGAAATCTCCGTCGTGGAAGGTCAGGTGTCAACCTTTGACTGGTTGTTCCAGGAAGACGATGAGCTGCAGTTTGGTGGTATCGCCCGCGGCCGCGTCACCATCGATGGAATTGGCGTCGCCGACGCATGGGTGGCTGCCGCCGGTCGCAGCCAGCAAACCGACGCCAACGGGAATTTCGAAATTACCGATTTGCCACTCGATCTGTCTTTTTCGCTGAGCGTTTTTTTGCCGGGTTCCACCAACCCCAATGCTCGAGTAGATCTTTTCCTGACCGATGCCAATCCGTTAATTGATAACTTGTTATTCAATTTCGATCCGCCTGTCCAGTTAAGTGGTGTCTTGCTTGACGAGTTTGGGGCACCTATGCCCTTTGAGCCCATATTCTCGCCACCCTATGTCGGCACACCGCATCCTGTGGCTGAGACAGACAGTGATGGGTTCTGGCAATTCACGGCCACCAAACGCGGTTCGACCAATCTTTCGGCCATGGTTCAACCTGGGATTGCATCACTACAAATCATCGTCAACAACGAAGATATTCCTGGTCTAACAATCCAGCAGCGGCCCACGTCAGCCATGCGGGTTCAGGTGTTTGATCCCCAAGGCAGCCCTATCCTCGCCAAGGTCCGACTAAAGTCGCTTCGCCCAATCACAGACCCAGATCTGTACGGTATGCCTGAGTTTGCACTGACTCATGACCTGCTGACCGATGCGACAGGTGTTATTGAGTTCAACACGTTGAATTCAGGCGACTTTGAGGTTTGGGCCACCAACCCACTTTATGGGGACACCGAAACGGTAGTGGGTTTCCTGAACCCGCGCGATCCTGGTGATCCACTAGTAATTAGCTTGTCGTTTCAAGAAGCTAGCCTGGCCAACCTGTTCGGTACGGTTTTCGACGATCAAGGGTTGCCGGCTGGAGAACGGGTTCATGTGCAGGCTTCGTTTCAGGCCACGACTGTCAGTCTTTGGACGAATCCGGCCGGAAACTACCGCTACGAAAGCCTGGTAAATACCAACGATCCCACGCGTGTGAAAGTGGTGGCCTACGATCCCATGAGTGATCGTTTTGATGTAGCCACCATTGACCTGCGTCAATCGTTGAATTTCCGCCAGGACCTTTTTCTTAAGAATCGCCGCAATGTCGTGGTTCGGGTGGAAGACCATGAAGGTGTACCGGTTGAGTTTGCAGCGATCCGTATTGAATTTGACAATGTGTTCTACACGCCGCCCCCAGATCCCACTGACCCCGAGTCCGTGGGCGATGTGGATTTGCGCCGCATCAGCCAAATTGATCAGATCACCGCAGCCCAACCGGAAGTGACGTTCGCCCAGGTACCCATTGGCCCGTTTACGGTACAGGCCGCTTCAGGAAACGGTTTGGTGGCACTGCGTTCATTCGTGCTTCCCAACGAATCTGGCGATTTTGAGGTGGTGGTGCGTTTGGAGGCATCATCATCCATCTCGGGCACATTCCTTGACCACAGCGAAATGCCCATTGGCGACGCGGAAGTGGCGCTGAAGCAGGGCAGTCGGGTGTTGCAGCAGAGGCTCACGAGCGGTGATCCGGGCCTGGAAGGCCGCTTCGAGTTCACGGAATTGCCCATGCGCACCTACCAGCTGCAAGGCACAGACCCCGCTTCTGCACTGATTGGCAGAGCGACGGTCACCACTTCGGCTTTTTTCCCGGATGTCGATGTGGATTTGAGGCTGGATCCTATTGCGCATCTCACGGGAGTCGTCTATTTCGAAGGCAATCCGGTGGTGGGTGCACAGGTTGAACTGGATGGTCTCGGTTACCCACTGGTGACAGGAACGGATCTGAACGGGATGTATTTGTTCCAGAACTTACCGCTGCGCAGCTACACACTCACGGCCAGCAAAATTGGCATTCCCTCATCCGTGGCACGGACCTCCGTGTCCTTGACTGAACCCAACGTGACCCACCAATTGGACCTGTATTTCATTGGGACCAAGGATGTCGATGTGACCGTGCTTGATCCCGACGGTGTGCCACTGAGTGGTGTGATGGTGAGCATGAGCACATCGCAGGGGAATCAGTCGTTTGGCAACCTGGCGTTTAGTAATCAGCTCGGGGTGGCCCATTTCACCCAGCTTCCGCCGGGGTACTACCAAATGGAGGCCGAGTCGCCTGCGAATTTTGCCAATGCCACCGGCAGTTTACGCATCACGGCCCTCGACCCTTCACCCATCCAGACCTCGTTGCAGTTCCTCGGGATAGGTAGCGTCACGGGCGAAGTGCGCATGAGTTCGGGTGATGTACCCGGCCGCTTACTGGTTGTGGCCGTCCAAACGCAAGACAATGTCGGTCGTTGGTACACCCTCAGCAGCATTCCTACCGATGTCAACGGCGGTTTCTACATGGCCAACCTGAATGTGGGCCAGGCATATCGATTTACGGTGTCTGACCCCATATCAAGGCAGTCAGATGCCTTGGAAGTGGTTCTGGATAGCCATGGCGAGAACCGACAGGTTCAACTGGTGTTGAACGAAACAACGCATGTCAGCGGCACGGTCCGATTTGCCGATGGTTCGCCTGCGTCTTTCGCGCTGGTGCGTATGGTAGAACCTTTAACCCACTTGGTGCAAACTGACGCAAATGGCTTCTATTACATGGAACCGGTGATTGCTGGTTCATTCGTCATGGAATCCGAAGATCCCTTCTCTCCCCGTCAAACGACCGTTCAGGGTGTCATCGATGTGGATGGCGGTGGTTATCCCATTCCACACAACTTGGATCTCACCTTGGGTGGTGTGGCTGAAGTATTTGGCATGGTGCGCTTGGGCGATGGATCAGCCGTCAACTTCGGCGAGGTTCGCTTGCACTCAGATAACACGGGAACCCTGACCACACCCATTCAGGCTGACGGCTCCTACATTTTCACTCATGCGCCTTTGGCCAATTACCAGATCCACGCCTTTGACGGCAACCTGCTAGCGACCAGTGCGATTTTGAATCTCAACGTGGACATGGATGGCGGCTCCTACGAACAGGATCATACGTTCCCGGCCAGTTACACATTGTCCGGCGTGGTTTTGTCTCCGCAAGGCGCACCGGAGCCCGGTGCCACCGTGGAGCTGTGGAAACGTCCAGCCGGATCCACACAGTATTCCTTGGTCTACCAGGCAACGAGTGATGCCGGAGGAACCTATGCCATCACGCATGTGTATCCGGGCAATTACCGCCTGCATGCCAACAACGCTTCCTACAGCGCCCTGGCCGATACCACGCTCAGCATGCCTTCGAGCAATCATTCATTCAATGTGTCGCTACTGGAAACAGCGCTGGTTACGGGCCAGATACAGGATGGCTCGGCCGTCCCTTTTACGTCCGGTTCCATCACTGTGGACCAGTTCGGTGTTACGCGGTCGGTGAACATACAGTCCGATGGCAGTTTTGTGGTGGATCAGTTGGTACCTGGGCCAGTCACCTTTTCTGCTTCTCTCGTGAGCGGCTGGTTTCAAGTTAACGACACACGCACACTTGTGGGTGGTGTGAATGCAGTGTTGCTTGAAACGGGTGCATCGGTGCCCATTTCCGGTCAAGCTATTGCTATTGCTCCAACACCCATCACACCTCAAGTGTCTTTCAGTTTCAACGGCCATTCGCGTTCAGTTACGCTGAACGCCAGTGGTGATTTCGTGTTGGATCGCGCCCCAGTCAATAGCTCTCTTGACCTGCTTATCAAGGCACAGTCTGCTCGCCGCACCATCAGCGTTAGTACGGGCACGCTTCCTCTGGATTTGGGCCAGATTTACGTAGACACCACGCCACCGGTCACGCTTTTTGCTGATTCAGGATTAACGGTCACTTCTACTCCCTACAACATGGTGTTTCAGCTTCAGGAGAACGACCCTCAAAGCAATATTGATCCGTCGACGATCCGTGTGCGTTTGAATGGTCAAGACGTGACGTCTGATTTCAGCTATGCCGCGGGTGAACTCTCGGCCACTTATCCCTACTTCCCCCCGTCCATGGCCATCGGCTCGAACAGCGTTCGACTGGAGGTACGCAACACCAGCAATGTGCTTTCCGACACCACGTTTACGTTCCAAGTGCAGCCTGCCAACCACGCGTTGGTGGTGGACTTGGTCGACGGCGTGACACCTGTGGTCGGCGACGTGAGCCTGAACGACGGCGCGCCCGTAGCTACGGACGCAAACGGGCGCATCGTGTTCAGTGGCTTGATGCCAGGCACGGTTCAGTTGAAGGCCCGGGCTGTAGGGATGGGTGCGCGTGCACTTGCCGAGATGGGTCTTTCTCCCACCTCTTTCATTACCGTTGATGTGGGGCCAACGGGCGACTATACGGGAACGGTGCGAACCAACGATGGCTCGTTGGCAGCGGGCGCCCGAGTGGAGATTGGGGCCTTCTGGACCTTCGCTGATGCATCTGGCGTGTACCTTTTTGATCTGCTGCCATTGGGCAACCACCAGGTGTATGCCGCTTCGGCAAATGAGATCGGCTTTGTGGCAGGTCCCGAACTGACACAAAACGGACAACTGCGTGTGGGCGTGGATATTGACCTGATGCAAACCGGTACGGTCCTTGGTCACGTTTACGAAGATGACGGACAGACCCCGGTCCCCAACGCCGAAGTTGAGTTGACGGCAGATAGTTTGCCCATCTGGTTCAACCGCTACGCATTGGCTGATGCCAGTGGTGCTTATCAATTGGAACAGGTGGTGGCTGGTCCTGTGCAAGTGCTGGCTGTGGAAGCTCAATCACAAAGATCAGGATCAGCTCCAGGCGTAGCAATCGCAGGCCAGTCGACCGTGATCGATGTGTTGATGGCGCCCGCCCGTGATGTTTTTGGTGTTGTTTGGGATCTGCAAGGTCAACCCAAATCCGGTCAGGAAGTGGTGCTGAGTGGGGATAGAAACCGAACCACAATCACGGATGCGGCAGGCAGTTTCCGGTTTCAGAACCTGCCCATCAATGCATCGTTCCAGGTATTGATCGAAGATCCCTCCATTTTTGCTTACTACCAGGACACGGACGTATTGCTGGGTGCCGAACACCTGGACCTGGGAATTCTGCAGATGCTAGTGGATGAACCACCCGTGATTCACAGTGCGGTTGTGACCAACCCGATTGATCCCATCTCCAACATTCAACTGACTTTTGATGTGGCCGACGACCGTCGTTTACAGTCCTGGGACATGCGCTTCCGCGACCAGGGCACATCTGTGGGCCACAGTTCTGGTGCTTTGGCGGGTACCGTGAGTTATCGCACAGTGACTGTGGACGTGAATAACAACGTAGTGGTACCTACACTCGACTACACCCTTACTATTACCGATCATTGGGGCCAGCAAACCACGTCCACAGGGATCGTGGATGTAGTCATCGATGGCACGCCACCCACAGCCTTGATCACAGCGCCTGTCGCTGGAACCGAGTATTTCGGCGGTGAACGAGTTCGCGTGGAAGTGGATGCTACCGATAACTTCAACATGGACCGAGTGGAACTGGACGTGATGTCCGACCCACCCATCCATCAGGTGAGATATGGAAGCACCTCACCCTACACTTTTACCTTTGATGCACCCTTCACAAACACACCGACCGAATTCATCTTGCTGGCTACGGCGATTGACCGGCGGGGCAATTCGTTTCAGACGCAAAGCCCCATTATGGTGAATCCGGTCACCACCACGGGACCCCCCGACCTGACCATGTTGGCGCCCATCGACCAGCAACCGCTCCCTATTTCCCTCGCGGCTGGGCTCCAGTTACGCGTCGCAGGCCGGGCTGCCGATCCAGATGGACTGTGGAATTACACGGTCATGATTGACGATGCGCCGGTTTTACAGGGCTCCCTATCGGGGATCCAGGACGATATTGATGCCACATACTCGCTGCCAGAATCATGGCGCAGTGAACCCAACCTCATCGTCTCGCTGGTGGTGCGCGATATTGGCGGTCAATCTGCGCGTCAAGATGTTCAGATCAACAATATCGATGGCACAGTAGTAACGGGTGTGAATGTGGGTGTCAACGATACGCAATACGATGGCCAGACACTTATCCTCGCCGGTGGCAACAACGTGATTGATGGGCTCCATCCCTTTCAGAGTCTTGTTTTGGTCAATGGCGCCACACTCAGTCAGACCGCCACGCGCACGGTCATGCCGGAAGTGGTCCGTACGCAGTTGGATCTGGTCGACCACCTGGTGGTGGATTACGGTTGCCGCATCGATTTGAACGGCGATGGCTACGCCGGGCTGCCACCCGAACTGGGTTTACCGAGTGGTACGGGATCACACGCGGGCCTAGGTCAGAACGGGACCGACTTGCGCGAAGTGTACGGTTCACCCTTTGCGCCCATCTGGCCGGGATCTTATGGTGGTGGTGGTGTCCTGCGCTGCTTTGCCGATAGCCAATGGATTGTGGGCAACGTTCGCGCCAATGGCACGACGATTGTGCCTAACAATCCAGGCTCGGGCGGCAGCATTTGGCTCAAGGCCAACGCGTTTCATGGCTTCGGAAACATCGAGGCCAACGGTGCCTCCGGCGGCCGCATCGCCATTGAAGGTACATTTGCAGGACAAACGAGCGCGACAGGCGTTCGCTATAGCAACACCGGCGGCGGCGCAGGAACGATTTATCGGCGTACACTGGATGCTGCGCAAGCCGATGGCTACCTGGACCTGCTGTACATCGAGAATACCGATAGTCACGCCAATTCGCTAGCCACTTTTGTTACCGCATTGGGACCAGCCGCTTTTGGTACAGACGTTATTTCACGTACGGAGTTGATTGGGCCCGATGAGTTCCAGGTACTGACTTTCGTGTCGGGCATTGAATATCTGGATCTGACTGGGTTCCAACTTATTTCGGCGCTCACGCCAAATGGTCAAGTGATGGATCATGTCGTAGGTGACGAGGTATGGCTTCCGGCGAATGTTTCCATTCCATGGACGAACGGCGACCTTCTTTCCGTCAATGCTATCTTTGATGAAGTAGTCGTGGGCAACCGTGCCCGCCTGATGGTGGGCGGCGAATTGCCAAATACCATTATCTCCCTCGACAACGGCACTTTGGATGGTGGTACCGGGACTAACCTGAGTGCGAATACATTTGCATTTGCCAATGATGTGAGGCTCCACGGGCTACTGACCATGCCAGCGATCGCCACGAGCGGCGACTACCAACTGGAGATTTCAGGTGAATTACACACACCACAGTTTGATCATCAACTCGGTACGGTCAATCTAGACGGCGAGTTATACGCGCCCGTCATTAACGTTGCAGCGACTTTACAAACGCCCGACAGACGTGGCGCATCCATACGCTTGATTGGCGAAGACATATCGATCTCTGGAACCGTGGCAGTAACGGAAAGTGGCGATGTATTTAGCTCATCTGACCCGCGCAGACAGAGTCACGCAGGTCTGTCCATGCATCCTAGCTCTACAGCTACTTACGGCAGTTATTACAGACCACAATCCATAGGCAATGGCTTGAACCGAGCTGGAGGCTTGCTTGTGATTAACGCGCAAACCAACCTAATGCTTGATGGAGAAGTGGACGTTTCTACCAACGCACACGGCTCAGGCGGCTCTATTCAGTTGATAGGACCCGTTTTAACGGGTAACGGCGCCTTACGCGCAAATGGTGCAAATATTGGCAACCACGGAGGCGGCGCCGGACGTATCGCCATCTTAATAAACGACATCAGCCAGTTTGGCGGCGTGGTTGAAGCACGCGCCATCGCCGGTGGCGGCGCGGGTACGGTCTTCTACCAAACCGCTCAATGGCCGTTGGGTCGTTTGGTGGTGGACAACGCAGGACTAAGTGGATTCAGTGGCGGCAACCGTCGCGATCGCGAAACCATCCTACCCGGTTTGGGGATGCGAGTGACGGACGCAGGTACGGGCAATGGCGAGATCATGGGCAGTGGATTCCCTGACAGTCTTTCCGGCATATTTGTCGTAATAGACGGCCAAGCGCCAGCCCGCATCATCAGCAACAGCGACACCCAACTGCTGCCAGAAACAGCGTTCCCCAACATGCCTAACGGCACCAGCTACTCGGGTCTCCACCGACTGGACGTGTTGGAGGTTCTTGGCAACGCCCATTTGATTTCCATCGATCCCATTGAGGTGACACAATCATTGATTCTGGACGGCGGGTCTATCGATGTACCTAGCCTGGTCACACCGCCAGGATTCTCGTTTACCAATGGTGCTGTCACATTGGATAGCCCAATAGGGATCGACGATTTTGTTCTAGACAACTTCCAGTTGACGCTGAATTACCCCGCCAATTTCAGTTCGATCCAAATGGTCAATGGATCCATGCTCATCTACCGTTATCCCCTTACTGTTGGATCTCTCAATCTGAACGCATCCACATTACAAGCCGAAGTGGCATCAAACGACCCAGGTCTATTTGCTGGATCACTTTCTTTGAACAACCAATCGATTTGGACGATTTCCGATCGTGCCACGGGCAGCAATGAGGCGTATCCCATCCTTGCCGAAATCAGTGGCTCTTTTGTGCTCAATGCAGATTCCGAAGTGACCACAGGTGATGACCTCGCAAAAGTCACGCGCAATCGCTTCGAATGGCCGCCAGGAACCGTGTACAACCCGGCAGGCACGGGTGTTTCAGCCCATGGCGGTCTTGGTCGCATCAACAACAACGTTGATGCGCGCCCGTTTGGTTCCTTTTTATCACCCAACCGGTTCGGAAGCCGAGATGGGGGCGGGCTCATCCGCATAAGCGCCGATCAAATGACGTTGGACGGATCGATGCGGGCGAATGGCGTTAGCAATGGTTCCGGTGGGTCCATTTTCCTACAGGCCAACCTCATCCAGGGCAACGGTTCCGTTGAAACCAAGCCATCCAACCAGAGCTATGGTGGCGGCCGGATCGCGGTAATGTACGGCAACGACGGTGCATTCCGCGACACCATGACGTTCGACGCAACCCACGAGTTGGTATCCAGTAACACCAACCTTGGGGGTGCTGGAACGATCTTCTTCAAGTCGGCAACACAGGCCTTTGGAGAGTTGTTGATTGACCAGGATCTCCGTGCGGGAACCACCTCTGCATCGTCCGATGACTACTCTTCAAGATACCGACTCACTGGTATTCCCGGTGTTCATGAGCTGCAGCTCTTCAGCGACACCACACCCACGGAATTACGCACGCTCAACGATCCCAGTTGGGAATTGCCGCCTGACCTGGCCGGCTTGACGCTGCGTATTCCGGGCTCGCCCTCATTTGATGCAGTGATTGTGGCCAGTGATTACACCTCCATCACGGTTGATCGCGATTTACCGAAACCCGTTGCCAATGGAACCCAGTTACAACTGGTGTTGAAGTTGGACAAGTTGATCCTGCGCAATGGCGCCCAGCTCCACTTCTCGGGTGACGTGGAAGTGGGTGAATTGCAATTGGAAGGCGCCTATCTGAATAGCATTTGGGCGCGAAACCTCTCAGGGTTGCCTGAACCCTTCGTGCTGAACACGACCAAACTGCGTTTGATCCTGGAACAGCCGGATTGGCAGGCACGAAACCTGGTTCTGAATGGCGCCGAACTCTACTTGGATCAGCCACTGACATTAACCAGCCTGACCGCAACCGACAGTTTGCTGCGCCACTCCGTCGTAAATACAGCTGCATTGCTACAAGAGCCCAAACTGGATCTGACCGCGATGGATCTCCAGTTCTTGGGAGCCAGTGTGGTTGACGTGTTCTCGCGTGCGCGAAACTACGCCCACAACGGCATCCGCAACAGTCACGGCGGTGCCGGTGTCACCACCAATGAAACCTACGGTTCTTTGTTCCGCCCAGTCACTTTTGGTAGCTCATCCACATCTACCAACCTGGGTGGCGGTGGTGCTATCCATCTCAAAACAGTGACTATGAGTGGAATCTCAGCAAACGCCTCCGGCGATCAAGGCGCGGGCGGTTCCATTTGGATAGAAGCCGATCATATTACGGGCGACCTGGACCTGGCGGCCAGTATCAATAACTTGAATGCAAACGGCGGCGGTGGTCGTATCTCTGTGCAGTACGCGCAACTTGATGGCACACTGACGGCCGATGCCCGTGGTGAGCGCAGCTCAGGCACCATCTTCGAACGCAATATCAGCGTTCACGCCTTCGGCACACTCACCATTCAGCCCCGTCTAGACACGATTTCAGCACCAACCGAATTGCCGGGCTTCAACCCGGGCACCCTGCCTACGGGCTTTTCACAGGTATACGATGCGCCCAACGACACCACTGCGCTCACCATCCCCAACCTGACCCTGGTTGAGGATGCCCGACAACACCACCTGTTCTTCCAGAACAACACTGAATTTCGACACCAGATCCTCAATCAACAGCAACAAGGAACTGACGCCGTCTTCGAGCTCCAGGGGCAGGTTCAAACACTGCAAATAGGCGATGCTTATCAGCTGGCAGTTGTACTGGATGCCGTGGACCTTTGTGCCGAATGCCAGTTGGGCGAAAGCAAAGTGCGGGTGGTGGTGGTCGATCAAACACCACCACTCATACAACAAGTGGATGTGAGTCCATTAATCGGCGGTGTGTTGGATGCCAATCAGTTGTTTGACGTGACCGTCGTCGGCACCGACAATCAGGGCCTCGATCGAGCGGAAATCACCTGGAACGGGCAGACCACAACCATTCCTGGCGGCAGTCCCTATGCCGTGCAACTGCAGGCGCCTGCCACGGCTGCCGAGGTTCCACTGACTGTGGTCTTGTTCGACTTGAGTGGCACGCCTTCTGCGCCCCATGTGCAAAACCTCACCGTGGTGCCAACCGATACCGAAGACCCGGTGGCCATCATCACACAACCCACAAACGGCGCCTTGATTCCGCCGGACCAACCTTTCACAGTCACCGCATCGGGCACCGACAACCGCGCAGTGGTGCAACTGGAAGCCACGTTCAATGGCAGCACCCAAAACCATGTCTACATTGCCGGCACCTGGGGCGACCCTGTGGACTTCACCTTCCAGGCGCCTGCAAGCGACGGAACCTATCCCATCCAGGTCACTGCCACCGATATCAACGGCAATACGGGTACCACCTCCGTTGATGTCATCGTCGACACATCGGACACATTGGGTCCCGAAGTCCAAGTTGTTGCGCCGATCGTATCTTCAGTTCAGGAAAACCAGGTATTGGCGATCGAACTGATCCTTACCGATCCCAGCGGCATCCAAACCGCTACGGCCAGCCTTCTGGGCACGGTCGCCACATTGGTTCCTTCGGGCGGCAGTTATGTGGGCAACCTCCCCGTAGATGCGCCAACAGCCCTGATCCAGGACACCCAGATAGAATTCACCGCCAGTGATACGCTCGGCAATGCCACCACCTTACAACAGCCCGTCAAAGTGCTTAGTTGGAATTTTGAAGGACCCTATTTGGCCCTGCGTCAAAACGCCAACCAGTTGGAAGGCCATGCCACAGCCGCGCTGGCCTTGGAAACCGTTTGGCTGGACCACGATGCGGAAAACGGCGACCAGTCATTTAGTCATACCGACACCCAACCCACCTACGATTGGCGCATTGATACCGTCAATCCCCACAGCGGTAACCACGCATGGCGAGTGAGAGACTACGGTAACCACACTTCATCATTGATATCCCCCTATTTTGTGCCTGCGGCAGACGCCAGACTGGTGTTTTGGCACACCATGAATGTGAATCCGAGAATAGATGGCGCGCAGTTATTCGTGGAGACCTATTCAGGTAGCAAGCGTGCAGAATTCCCAATTACCGCGTTCCTGTTGGGTGGTTATAACGATCAAATCAATCAAGCCACCAACCCCATCAATGGACAATTCGCTTGGTCAGGGAGTTACGCCTACCAAGCCACTGTTGTGGACCTGACACCCTGGGCCGATCAACTAGTCCGCGTGATTTGGCGTTACTTCAGCAACAGCACCACGACCGCAAGCGGGTCCTGGTCTATCGACGACATTCATATTGCCAATCCCGGTGGACCGGCGAATCTGGCCAGTTTCCAGCTAGATACCGGTGGTGTGCCCATTCCATTGGATCGCGACCAAGGCTATTCATATGTGCTTGTTCCGGATACGCTGACTCCAGAAGTGGCCAATTGGACGTTCCAAGGTATCAGTGCACAAGGACTTCAGATGTCGCTTCAGGTACCCTTCAGTTTGGTCCCCGATCACACGCCACCCGTTATTGGCCTGACCAATCCGACACAATGGGCTGAAGTTCAGGCTGCAACCCAAACACAAATCACACCTGATGTTCATGATCTGAGCCAATCGCGCTTCCCACTACTCATGGACCCTGGCTATGCGCTCCCTCAATTGATTCAGTTCAACCCTTTTGGGTTCGCAGAGATCACACCCACTTCCACGGGATACACCTTCTCCATGCCTTCTAATGAAAATGACTACCTGGCCCAAATTGTCTTGGCACCCATCGAATTGCCCAGCGTTGAAGCCTCGCTAGTTTTTGACCACATGTTCGATGGTTCCCTGAACCAAGGCGCTGTTGGTGTGGTCGTGGAAGTGAGTACTGACGGTCAAAATTGGACGGATCTCGGCACTCGTATCACTGGTGGATACGGTGATCAATTCGAAAGCGCAGTTGATCCGGTATGGCAACAACGCCCCTGTCTCGCCTTTGCCAGTGCTACCACCATCAGCGTGAATCTCAATGATTTCGCAGGTCAACGCGTTTGGATTCGCTGGCAACTGCGGAAACTGGGTAATGACAACCTGAACTGGTCCTTGATAGCGGCACAGATTGAAGGCGTGGCTAGCGTGGATCCGCTACGTGTAACCCAGGTATCATTTGTCTACGACGGCAACACCCAAAACGTAATCGCTGCGCCCTTCCAAGCCACCATCGACCATCCGGATCCAGGGGGCACTGCGGTTGAATTGCTTACCTTGATTGCCACCGATAGCTTCGGTAATACCGGCCAACTGGAACGCAACCTGATCGTACGGGGAACCGCATCACAGTCGCTGAATAATGCCCAAATCGATGCGGGCAATCTCTCGTACGAAGGCGCACATCTCATCCTGCAACCCGGAAACCACACCATTGACGGGCTGCACAATTTCGCCTCGCTGGTGCTGCAACCGGGCGCAATCCTCACAAGTGAACCAACTGTTGACGCAATGGATCCGAAAGGTGTCGACCTTGAAATACAGAACCTCTTCCTCTTAACGGAAGGAGCCCAAGTTGAGCTTACCGGCAAAGGTTACCCGCAAGACTTTACCCATCCCGCACTGGGACTGTTGGCCGGACATGGACACGGCGGTTTAGGCGACGGCGAAACCGAAGGTGCCTACGGTTCCTTCGTGGATCCCTATACGCTCGGCTCTGCCAATGGCGGTGGCCGCATCCGCGTACACGCCGACGAGATCCACCTATTCGGCGCTATCAATAGCAATGGTGCACTTTACAACGGCCAATTCGGTTCCGGCGGGTCCGTCAACTTGCGCGCAGATAGCTTGCTGACTGGCAATGGTCCTATTCAGGCCAATGGCTATTTGACTCGCGGAAATCCGGGTGGCGGCGGTGGCCGAATCGCGTTGCGCAGTGACGGCTCATTCACGTACACAGGGGCCACGACCGCTTTTGGAGGTTTCCAGGCAGGTGCTGGGACCATTTACACCGTCTATCCGGGGACCAGCAAGCTGGATGTCTTTGGACCCGACGTGGCCGACGCGCCCAACCAAACGCCCTTTACCGGTCTGGACGCGTCACCTACAGAGCTTCATGTGAATCGGGCCCGCGTTTCGGATGCACCAGCTATGGCTGGCACGCAGTTCCATGTTCACTCAGGTCATCTGCTATTCAATCCTGCCTCATTGGTGGATCTCCGCGGGCGCACGACCTATTCCAATGCGCGACTGGGCGGTCAGATCCAGGTGGACCAAGCACTCATCCAACCTCTCCAATCAAGGGGCAACTTGGAGTTAGTAGGATCCATCAACAGTACAACGCTGACATTAGACGACAGCCAAGCGCCACTCTATCTGGGTGGCACACTGATCCTGCCCCAATTGACGTTGCAGAACTCCGGCAGCATTCAATCCATTCCCGACATGAAGAGCGAACCGCTGCGGATCAACGCCTCAGGTCTGGTCTCCATCGCCTCGGGTACGTCCATTTCTGCTGATGGTGGCGAAGGTTATCTGGGCAACCGATTCAGTCATACCGGAGCCGCCCTTTTCCAAGATGACAACTTTAATCCACCGGCTACACTACCAGGCGAAATGCCCTACGGCTCTTTCTTAGAGCCAGACAAACCAGGCGGCGGAGGCGGAGTCGTGCAAATCACGGCAGACGAAATCTCGTTGGAAGGTATCATCTCCGCGGGTCGCGATTACTACTCAGAAGCGGATTACTCAACCATGGGTTCTGGTGGGTCGGTATGGATCATATGCAACAGCATTCAGGGGTTTGGCCAGGTATTGGCTCAAAGTCAATCCATCTACACAGGCACGGGGTACATTTCACCTTCGGCCGGCCGAATTGCGCTTTATGTCAATGCACCTGGGGGCAATAACTTCAGCGGCGAGCTTTGGGCCAACTCACCCGAAACCTGGTACGGCGACGGCTTTTTTGGCGCCGTCGGTACCGTTTACGTTCAAGATGACCTGAACCCCCAAGGGCATCTGCGCATTGCTCATCAGTGGCAGGTGGACCCGAACTTCTACGGCACCACACCCACGGTCCTGACAGCTTTGGGCACGCGAATCGTCGCCGAGGCAGACAGCAATATGGACAGTCAACTCGTGGATAGCACTCAAGCCTTCCCCGAACAACTCGCCGGTCGCCAAGTGATCCACGGCGCTGATCCGGTAGTTACCATCACCGCAAATGACGCGACAACTTTGACCGCCGATGGACCGTTTGGCGTGTACCAGATTGGCGAGTCCTATTGGGGCCGGCTGGTGCTGTCATTACTCACTGTGGACTGGGATCTCACTTGTGCCGACGAGATTCAAACCCAACAGTTGAACCATCTCAGTGGCACTATCGACGTGTTGAATTTCACCCCACCCAAGCGGCAGAATTAAGGTCTAGCACATGAAACGCCATTCCATCATCACGTACTTCCTGATCTTCTTGGCGGCACCGCTTTGGGCCCAATTCGACCGCATTGTGCTCACTGGCTCGCGGGGACCAGACCGATCAGTAACCCTGATTACCACGCCAGCCGGCTCGGAGTTTCTGCTACCCAATAGCTTGAACGAGCGCATTGAGTTGCTGGAAACCGATTTGGATGGCAATGGCACGCGAGAATTAGTGGTGTTGGGTGATTACGGCATCACCGATCGGGCCCGCATCCGTGTCCTGGACCCGCGCACGGGTGCATTGCGCGCCACACTGGAACCCTCCGATTCAGATCCGTCGTTGGCTGGCGTGGCCCAACTTTCGGCAGCGTTCTGGCCCGGTCGCCAAGGCCGACTGATCGTAGGCATCCAACGGGGTTCCGAACTTGAGATTTGCGGCTTCCGCTTTATGGGCAATCAATTTGAGGCCGATCCCACCCTTCGTTTCACGGCACTCGGCGCAACCGCCCGAACCCGACTCTTTTCCAGAGATGGCCGGGTATTCGTGGGCCTGCTTAACAGAAACCAGGCGGCCGAACTGGATCTCGTGCAGAACAAGATGGGCGCTTCAGTTACCCTGCAGTTACCGTTTCAACCGGATCAGATTCAGCTCCACGCGCCTAGCGCAACCTGGTGGGTGGGTGAACGGGGTCAGCCCAATTTCGCCACCTTCGATCTGGACGGTCGCTTGCAGAATCAGCTCCAAGTCCCCTTCCAACAGAATTACAGTCGCTACGTGTTTCACGTGGCCAGCCCCAACCTTATTTATGTGTTGGGTGCAAACTCCGGAAGTAACCTGCTCAAACGCACCCATATCTCCGGCCTAAGCGTAGAAATCGCAGATCAACTAACCATTGATCGCCTGGGCTACCCGCACATCTGGCCTGCTGGAACGATTGGTTTCTTAGAGCTGGGTTCGGGACTGGATGTGTCCATCAACCAGCCTGAAGACGGATTCATCACCAACCAACAGCCACTCGCAGTGGCCGGCACCACGTCCGGCGAACCTGAAACCCTCACCCTGAATGGTCAGTCCCTACCTGTTTCAGCTACCTGGTCCACCCAAATGATCGTAGACGAAGGACCACTCACATTATCCGCCGAAGTCGGCGGCCAAGGCGAGACGGCTCGCGACCAAGTGAGCGGCATCATTGATCGCACACCGCCGGTCATTCAAATATCGAGCCCCCAAAACAACGCGCTCATCACTCAGTTACCCATCGTTGTGCAGGGCACCCTCGCCGACAATTTGGACCCCAGCCCCCGCCTTAGTTTCTCCGGCAGCCCCGTGTTTGCCGGCAACGGCTCTTGGCAGTGGGTGATCGAGAATCTGTCCAATGGGACTCATCAGCTGCAATTCCAGGCCGTTGACCATGCCGGTAACCAGTCATCGCAATCCGTTCAGATTCGTGTGGAGTTGCAGACTGCACAGGCCACATTGTCCGTGCCTGCACAGGCGCTGCGCGGCTCGTCGATTCAGGTCGTAGCCTTTGTGCCCACGCCTTCGGCCGAGCTGGTTCTGCCCAACGGGCAATCGCAAACACTGGGCAACGGCCAAACCGCCGTCACCTGGGCCATTGATCCCTGGGAACTACAAGACCCGCTCACCTTCCAGTTGAACACCAGTCTGGGCACCATTACCCGTGCCTGTGCGCTGGAAGACCCACCCTTGGAGCTGGGCAATTTCGCACCCGCCAATGGCTGGGTAACCCATGCCACCAGCGTGCAGGGAACGGGCACCGTGTCGCCACCTTGGGCCCGCGTGTTTGGACCTTCGGGCCAACAGCTCACCGTCACCAACGGTGTTTTCCAGTTCCAATCGCCGCTCGCGGCAGGCACCAATCCACTGAGCTTCCAGGCACAAACCGTGGAACGCCAAGCCCAGTCTCAGCTTTCGTATTACTCCGACCAGTCACCACCCCAACTGAATTGGAATTTGCCCGCCTCCATCGTGCGTGGGTCCGAACTTTTGCTTGCCTTACAAGCCACGGATGATACGCAACTTCAGCAAATCGAACTATGGCGTGACGGTGCGCTGGTCCAAAGTTGGACCTCAACCCAGGCCAGTTGGTCTGGCCAGTACCAGGTGCAGGTGCCTTTCACAGACCTTTCACCACAATGGTCGTTCACCTTCCGCGCCACCGATCAGTTTGGCCAACAAGCCGAATCGTTAGGCGCCATGGCGTTATTGCCGCCCGATGTCACCATCACCATCATCAGTCCCCAGCCTGGCAGTCTCACGGCTCAGAACGCAATTACCATCAGTGGAACGGTGAGCCCAGCCGATGCGCCGGTTGTCAGCCTACAAGGTCTCGTGATGAATCAAGTCGGCGATCAATGGACCGCACCTGCCCAACTGGTGGAAGGCAATCAGACATTTGAATTTCAGGCAGAGCTGGGTGGCGGAATTGCCAATGCACAATTGCCCATCACGCTTGACTCATTGCCACCACAGATCCAACTCCAAGTGCCCAGTCCTGTCAATCAGGGTGAGGATATCCAGGTCACCTGGCAGGTGAACGACCCCCATCTGGACGCCCAATCGGTGGTGGTGACACAGGTCCTTCCGTCCGGCAGCCAAGTGATCGCCAGTGGTCAGGCTTCAGGCAATCACAGTTTCAATGTCCCTTTCGATGTGGCTCTCCAGTCGATTGAGTATCAGGTGACGGCTCAAGATACATTGGGCCACACCGCGAACGGCAATCAAACAGCTGTGGTGGTTCCACCCCAAATCGAGATCGCCATCCTGCAGCCACAAGTCGGGCTTGAGACCAACGCTAATGAGGTCCAAGTTACAGGTACAGTCAACCCACCTCAGGCAACCGTAACCGTAGACGGCGTTTCGGCAGTGGTCAGTCAGGGTACCTGGCAGGCGCTGATTCCACTAACGGGGGAAGGGAGTCTGCCCATTCAGGCCCAGGCAGTTCTGGCCAACTTCCCGCTCGTTTCCGATCAGGTATCGGTTTTCAGGGATATTACGCCGCCGGTGATCGCCATTACGGCACCCGCCCAGGTGGATCAGGGAACACAACTCACCTTTGAATGGTTGGTGACCGATGCGCGGCCTCATGCACTGAACGTGGTGGTGGAGCTGGATGGCACACCTATTTCCAGCGACCCACAAAGCCAACATGTCATGGCCGTGGCTTTCGATCCCAACATCACAGAACACACGTTGCAGATCACAGCAGACGACGGGCTCAACCCACCAGTAACGGCCACACACACGGTGTCCATCAACCCGTTCCAACTGTCGGTCGCTGTTACCGACCCGCCTGATGGCGAGCTGACTGCCGCCACGAGTATTCAGGTCAATGGAACGGTGTCGGAATCGAGTGCACAGGTGACCTTGAATGGTCAGTCTGTCACCCAAAATGGGACATCGTGGTCTACCAACGTTTTGCTGGATCAGGATGGCACTCACAACCTGGTTGCCGATGCCATCTTTCATGCTTATCAGGCCCAAGACCAGCGCGCCGTAATTCGCGATGCTACACCGCCTGAAATCACTTTGAACGCACCACTTTCAGTGGCACAAGGCGAAAACCTGCAGTTCGATTGGCAAATTACCGACGCCCATCTGATTACTCTGGTGGAAGTAAGGCTCGATGGTCAGCTGATTTCCAGTAGCGCCGTAGCCAGTCACACAGAAACCGTCCCATACGATCAAACGCGTACCCAATATCAAATAGACATTACGGCTCACGACGAGTTGGGCAACCAAAGTATGGCCCAGCAATCGGTGACCGTGAATCCCATCCAACTCAGCATCCAGATCCAAAGCCCCACAGCGGATTTCCTCACCGACCAGACAGCCATTCAGGTGGATGGATCGGTGAGTCATGACGGTGCGTCGGTAGATGTAAACGGTGTGGCAGCGGTCGTGAACAATGCACAGTTCTCGGCCCAGGTCCCCTTAAATGTGGAAGGACCGCAACCACTTGTGGCCACCGCCAATTTCCATGCATACAGCGCCCAGGACCAGGTTAATGTGATTCGCGATACGTTGCCACCCCAGGTGAGTCTCAACGCGCCTGCTTCTGTACAGGCAGGAGAGGCATTCGGCTTTGACTGGACAACGGCCGATCCGCATCTCGCAATGGTTCGCGTGCTGGTGGATGGTGCGGTGGTGCTGCAAGGCGATGGATCGGGTCCCACCAGTCATCAGCTCCAGACCCAACTCAGTCAAATGAACACCCAGCTTGTTTTGCGGGTGGAGGCCGAAGACAGCCTGGGTCACTTGGGTTTTGCCGAGACATCCGTAGATGTCACAGCACCTGTGGTCGCCATCAGCTTCAATCAGCCCACCGCGGAAAGCTATGTCACAACCGTTCCAGTGGTTGTCTCGGGCAGCGTCACGCCAGCCGGAGCCGAAGTGTTCCTGGAAGGCCAATCCCTGGGTTCAGGTGCCACCACTTGGACCAACGCCCTCAACTTAACCGATGGACCCCATACGCTGACGGCTGAAGCGAGGTTACTCACCCTTACAGCACAAGACACCCTGTCGTTCACAGTGGATACCCAACCGCCTACCGTGCAGATCAATGCACCTGGCCAGGTAGGTCGCGGCGAAACACTGCTGTTTACTGTGGACGCCCAGGACGCGAATCCCATCAGTCAATTGCTGGTTCGAGTGGAGGGCCAAACCCTATATGACGGCCCCAATGCCAGTTTCAGCGGCAGTTGGCCGGTCCCAGCCGATTTCCTGAGTACTTCGTTACAGATTCAGGCACAGGCCACCGATGTGGCGGGACTCACAGGACAAGCGCAACAAGCCGTAGACGTGTTGGACTTGAATCTGGAGTTGGTGGTTGTGGAACCACCTGACCCATCTACTCATCCCCAAGCCGATGTCACGTTTAGCGGCACGGTCAGTCCGGTTGGTGCGGCCGTCGCGGTGGCCGGCCAGTCCGCCACGGTCAATGGCAACGACTGGAATCACGTGTTGAACCTCGCGGATGGCACCCACCAGGTGGACGTCATTGCCACTTATCAGACTGCAACACCCGTGACCATCACACGAACAGTCACAGTGGATACCCAACCACCCGTGATTGATTACCAGGCGCCAGTCCTGTTCGTGCGGGGTAACAGCTACACCGTCACCGTCACGGCGCAGGACCCCAGCGGTATCCAGACCCTGGATGTCAGCCTGAATGGCGTGGCTTTCCCACCGGAGCCCGGCTCACAACGTACACTTACCATCACCGTACCTATCGACGAACCGCTGAACGACTACCTGTTCGGTGCCACAGCTACCGACACTCTGGGCCATACATCCTCACAACCTTTGACGGTGCCGGTGCGCCACCTCAGCGAACTGGACCGTGTACAGGTGATCATTGATGCACCACCTCACGGCAGCACCTTCGCCGATCCCAATCAGATCGTACTTGGGCACGTGATCCCCGCCGATGCAACCGTCGATACCAAGGATCAACCGATTCCGGTCAATCCCGATGGCACCTTCAGTCACCCTGTCCAATTGCATGCTGGGGTGAACACTTACATCTTCTTCGGCCGCAAGGAAGGCTACCTGGACGGTGTCGGCAAAGTAGATCTCTACCTGGACAACACCCCGCCCGTGGTGCGAATCACCTACCCGGAAGCCAACCACCGCACCAACCAACCAGTAATCGACATCTACGGCACCGTCCATGACAGTTACGACACCCAACCCACGCTCACCCGCAACGGCACCCCGGTCTCTTTGACGTCAGGTCAGTTCTTAGATGCGCAAGTTCCACTGGTTCGTGGGGAGAATGTCTTCACGTACATTGCCACGGACGCACAAGGACTTACGGGTCAAGATCAAATCACGGTCTTTTATGAGCCTCAGCTACCAGAAATCACATTGAACCATGCCCAACTTGTCCGTCCGGGAGCTTCATTTGATGTGAATGCTAGTGTTTTGCCCACGGAAAACATCATTCGTTTTCAGGTTTCTGTAGACAATCAACTTGTGCACGACGGTTCCAATGGCGATCCTTTTACGGGTTCTTTTGTAGCGGATGGGTTCAAGAAAACTGTGCCAGTGTTTGCAGCAGCTGAGGACAGCTTTGGCAACCGTGTCGATCGTTATGGGTTCGTCCAGATCGCCGCGCCAATTTATGTTCATGGCCGTGTTCTGGATAACATGACGAGTTATCCAGTTTCTGGGGTATCCGTAAACATAGCGACGCCCGAGGGCAATGTCAGTGTTCTCGCAGATGCGAACGGTTATTTTGAATACTACGCATTTGGACTCCCGGTACGTGTCGTGGTCGAGTCAAACGAGTATTCCTATCTGGCGCGTCAGTTGTCGCGAGCCAAGGAAGTCTGGCGCGTTCCGGATCTGCGATTAACACCTCGCAACCCGTCTGTTCAAGTTGCTGATGGTGTAACTGTGAATACAGACAACATGTCTTTGCTTTTTGACGGTTCTTGGTCTGGAACGGCAAGCATGACCGAAATTGGTTTCCAGGGTATCCCTGAACTTCTTCCTTTGGGTTATTCACCAATCGGTGTCGTTGAAGTCCACGGGGCCACTGGCAGCGGTTCTTTGACTTGGTCGATCAACAATCTAAACCGCCTAACCCCTGGCACACGATTAGTTCTTTTGGCCCATGAAGTAGATCACTGGACCGTCATCGGGGAATTGACCTCGCAGACCAACTCTGCTCAATTCAACTTTGACAATCTGTCCAGTGAGGTTTTTGCCGTCTCAGCACGTGATGAATGGACTGGCGCACCGACAGCTGAAATGGGAGCCCAATTGCACAGGGACCAATTTGAGTTGATTCCCGCCAATATTTCGTCCAACTCCGACACAAATCCGTCGCGCGTATCCATCATCGATGAGCCATCAACGCATATTTCTAGCTCCTTTACCACCGATGGCAGAACGATGTCGGGCGCACAATGCAGAATCAAGGCTCAGGAATCACATCAGCGGATTGATGGTGCACTTCATTTACCGGTATCAGAGTTTGATCTCTTCTGCTATAGCTATGATTTCGGATCTTTCGTACAGCCAAGCGCAATTGGCGGTGAACTAAGCGTTCGAGCCGTGGAAGAAGTTTCACCTGATGTCACCCGCTCGGCGGAGATCTTCTTCGAAGCGTTGCCAGGCGAGGCAGATCTGGGCGGGTTCATCGAGTCACCCGATTGGGATTTGGGAAATATCACCATTTCCTTTAACCATCCGATGTCACTTCCCATCATGATATTTGTGCGCCCAACGGCACCCATTGACGTGCCAGAATTCTTGAACGTAACTGAATTGATCGGGGGATTTGATCTCTCGGTAGGTGGGACATTGCCTGTTCCACCCACAATCAAAATCAAATCGGTTCAATCACAGAATGTGATCGTGTTACGGCGGCAGGATTCCGAATGGCTTTTCGTTGGCCAAGCGTTTCAACAGGGCGATGAATGGATAGCTGAGAATCTGTCTGATCCTATTTTGGGTTCCGGTGAGTATGCGATTGTCGGCATCTCTCACCCGGTGAGTGAGATTCGTGGTGTAGTGTCGGATTCAGTTCAACCGAATCAAGTCAGAATCTCGAACTCAAGTCTGCCATGGCTGGCACGCAGCCGTGAAGATGGCAGTTTTGCGACAGTCGTTCTACAGTCGGCAGAACCGATAGAAATCATAGGCTATCACCAGGAAACGCGTAGATCGGGCAGTACAGCCATTGCGCAGACCCTGGGCCAGCCGTTATTAACCGGTATCAATCTGCCATTGGGACAACCGGAGTTCATCGTTGTGGAATCTGATCCCATCGATGGTGAAGTACATCTAGAGCTGATCCCACGCATGAGCTTGACCTTCAACATGCCCTTGACGCTTGATTACGACAATCTCGCCAGCAATCTTGTTCTAACGGGTGACTTGGGCACCGTACCTCTTCAGATCGTACCCAACGATGATCGCCTTTCAGCCAGCCTGATTCCGCTGCAAGTATTGTCCCCTTCAAGCGCCTATTCGTTGCAGGTTCTTCCCAATTTGGAAAACCTGTACGGCGATCGAATCACGAGCCCACAGGCTGTAACATTCACGACAAGAGCCACGGGCCAAGTCCAATTGACGGATACCTCCCGTTTCCACCTCAGATGGGACGGGTCCAACATGTATCTGGAAGCGCCCGCAGCGGCTGTGGTCGCGAACTCCAAACTCAGAATTTTTAATCCATCCACCTATTTCACACTCGAATTGAGTCTTCCCGCCGGCGCATTTAGTGAAAGTATCGATGCTCAAGTAGGTGACGCCATCGAACTGAGCGTAAAGAACGAGAATGGTGAGTGGATCACCAGAATCATTTCGCTTGTGCAAACCGCGCCTAACACTTATGTCCTGGGCACTGAACCATCCAGAATACAGCTCGATAATGGGACGGAGTTATGGGTGGACGGTGTTCACAGCAACCCGTATTCCGAAGTCCAGTTGTTGTCGATCGATCAAACCCAGGCCGAGTTAGCACTAGGAGATGTTCCTGCTTGGTCAGACATCCCTCCTGGCGGATTCTTGAATGGTCTTGAAATGGTGGTCAGTCAACCGGGCACACTGCCGACTATTTCTGGGCGCATTGTGTTCCCTTTTGATGGGCAGTTGCACGACAACAAGGATATTCACCTTTTGAGGGTAGGCGAGCCGCAAGCCATACCTGTAGATCCAAATGATCCGACTATCACCGCACCTATCTCTTTTGGCCGGGTGTTGGACACTCAGAGAATCACAAATGGAGAGTTGGTTTCAAAGACAAAGAAAACTGGTTCCCAAAAAATTCAATCGATTCAAGAAATTTCACTTATCTTGTCTGAAGGCGGTTCTGCCTCTTCAGTTCAATCAACAGCGACAAGAGCGAGTATTTTTACCTGGGGGCATGACACGAGTTACCAAGACCCTTTGACAGGTCTCTCGAAGTTTGTCACCAACATGACGATCGACTGTTTGAGTGCCCCGGCTGATGGCATTAATCGCCAATTTGCTGCCGCGCGTTGGCACAACCAGTATCCCGGAATTGATTCGGGCCTACAGTTGCCAGTCCGTGAAGCCATCATCTATCGACTCATCGCCCCGCAAGGCAACGTGACCTTTGTGCCGCTGGGCCGATCTGACATTACAGGTAGGTCTGTAGCCACCTGGTTCGGTACACCCCACGACAATATGGTCGGCTTGGATCCCTTGACTGGTCAACTCGTGCAGCTGACTGTGATCTCGGGCGTTACCGTGCGTGATCTTTTGGGTGTTGATCTCAAATATGAAGGCCGACGGAAAGCTGAGTTCGATCCCGAACAGCACATCATTCAGACCGGCGGCCAGTTGCCTCCAAGAATTTCCGTCAGATGGACGGTCGAAGACCAGATCGATAGTCAATGGTCCATAAACCAATCAGAAACAGCCAAGCTCAACTCATTGAACCAGGTCGACATGGGCGTGAATCGCCGCCTTCAAGCTGGCATTACCAGTTCTCAACCCATAGGCGGAAGCCCAACTCTGATCATCAACGGGATTGATTTGAGCGACGATGTGCAATTGACGGGTTCCAACGATGCTGCAGCCGTATTCCCCACATCCTTCTGTGCACAAGCCAATCTTCTTCGAATCGCGCTGACGGTTGCAAATCAGTCGAACGAAGAGACCACGGTCAATCCCAACATCCTTGTCGTTGACCGGACGCAAGATTGCGCCTGTCCAGGCGGCGAATTGGATGACCGTTGCATGGGCGCGCCGGTCGTCATTCAAACGCTGCCGAGAAACGGCCAAATGGGTGTTCCTGTAGACACTGAGTTTTATGTTCGCTTAAATGAGCCGGTTTCTGGTGTAACCGCGCAAAATGTCACGTTGATTTCGGGCGGGGAAAACCGCAACTTGACGTTTTTCGACCGCTTTGGCGTGGAACTGAGCAACGAGCTGGTTTGCGAGTTCTTTGCTGTTCCTGATGTCCCTTTAAATTTTGACGCGGAAACCACGCTCACAATCGGTGGTCTTACGGATGATGCTGGTAATGCCATGACGCAACTATGGCGGACCACATTCCAAACCACCGAACTTGAAGTACGCGACCCAGACGATGATTTAAACGGAGAACTACGCGACCACGGGACCGACATTTGGGCTTACCGCAATCTGATTCTCTATTTGAATCGAGAAAAAGAAGGGTTCCAGCATCTGAACCTCCACCTGTTCGATGTGAAAAATCCATATGAAGACCGCAAGCCTCTTTGGGTAGCCAGACTGAATGGACTCAGAGGTAGTAACACGCTGGTTAACTTAGAAGTGTTTTTGCCACACGAACTTTCAATGGATGCCACTGCGTCTGATTACACGGCAGTCATCAAGAACGAGGAATCCGACAAGGCGTTGAAAGACCTACCCAATGGCTCTGTGATTGCACTGGTCTATTTCAACTACTATGCGTCCATTGGCTCACGAAACATCCTGGAACTCTACAGATACGACGGCCATCTAGATGAAGGCGACCTATTGGTCCGCATGCCCCTTAGCGAGAATACCGGTCCTTTGGGGATCGACAAAGTCGGCCACCATCTGATTCAGAGTTTTTACGGTTGGGCAGGTTCGCCAGGCCCGACGATTGTCTATGACATTCAAAAAATACTGGACCCCGAAGTTGGCTTTGAGGCACTACACAACCAGTACGTGACACAACAGATCCGGTTATCCGAATACGCGATTCGTTTGAATAAACTGGGAATCGTTTCCCATTACCCGATTCCCCTGGATTGTGCAGAAATTACATCCTTCTTCCGCAAGAATGGCGCGTTTTTTGAGCCGGCATTCGTTATCAGTGGTGCCCGCCAACCGGCGGTCTTTCCATTTGACATCAGCTCCCAGCCCCCCATGATTGGCGTTGCCGCGGGTGGCGACCCGCTCAACCTATGGGACAGTCGCATGCTGGGACGCATGTCGTATTTCAACAACCCAAACTATTTTTTTAACCGCGATGTAGATAGCGGCGCCGCTCAACGCATTCTGTTTCGGCATCAGACATTAGGCCTGATCCATCGTGATGTGCTTGTAACCACCCATCGATCATTTGTCACCGGAGACAGCTACCTTGAAGCGTATCTCCTTGATCCAGATATGCAGCAAGAAATTCCACCCACACCGATGGAACCATACAAACGGATTCACTTTACCAACCCAGGCATTTCTAATATTGCTGTAGATCGTTATGCGGGCTTCGTTGCCGTTCAGGGCCGCAATCAGCAACTGTCTGTTCTGGATTTGCGATCCTGGTTAGAAAGCAACGATGCTTCCACCGGCTTCAATCACGAAGCTTTTATGATCCGTGGTCAAGATATGAACCACGATTTCGAATCCATGATCATGCATCAGGGAACGCTTATAGGCGTTTCGCGGGGCTTCTCTGTCCCGGAAATCGGACTCAAGCGAATACTTATCTCACCCAAAACCTATCGTACAGTCGGGTGGGAATACATTGATCTGGGTGATTGGCTTTCGAACCCAGAAGCTAACCTCGAAATAAAGACGTCGGACCACTTGGTCTTGCAGGCCGCCGACCGACCAGACGATCAACTGACCAAGTTCAAAATGGAAATGGGTTCCTATGCGGTTGAAATGTCGGAGACCGCCGATATCGAGTTCACCTGGCGAACTGGCGATGGAACGTCTTTAAGCGAACCCATCAAGATCTCCGCCGTAGAGGGTCAACTGGTTACCTTCAACACAGATTTTCTACGCAGTTATTATCTTGACGCAAACAACCAAAAGAGTCTGCGAGAAAAGGGCGTTCATTGGTTCAACCTGATATATGAAGTCAGTATCGACGGCACCATCTTTGACTCAGGTGAGACAGATGTGCTCGTGGTCTATCGCTCTTCGCAAACACGTTACCGAGACCCCTATCGGTTGCTTGGGGAAATAGACGCTTTATCATTGATGCCGGATTTGTTCGAGTCTGACTACCAGGCTTCCAACCAAGATCCACGCATCGACTTCTCGCTGAAGCGCGCTTTGAATAGTGACTACGCACTTCAAGCCGGGTCTTTTGGCGTAGGTATGGTAAATGGTCAGATGCTTCATGGTGGCATTCAGATGTGGTGGGATGTCACAAATGGCAGCTGGCCAAATGGGTGGCACTCTTCTAGCCTGGTCTCTCCCTCGCTAGTTCTGGAACACCCAGGGATATTTCAGGTAGAAGTGGACATCACAAGCCAAGGCCCTATCGTCACAGACCTGGCTAGCACATTGAGGCGAAATGCCAATAGTTGGGTGTTTAGCCATCGCGAAGCCGCAGAGTATGTCTTAAGAACGGACCGAGATTGGCCTGCGCTTAAACTATTGTTCGACCAATTGAACCAAGTATGGCAGACGGCACAAAACGCAGCCTATCAAATGCGATATCCCGTGGTCAGATTCACAGCCGAACAGGATGTGCCACCAAATTGGTTGGGTGAGATTCCCGTCAAAGAAATTTCTGGGGCATTGTGGAAGAACAAGATTGAATTTTTCGATAGGACAAACAAACCTACGACGCGACCAAATCAGATCCGCGAAAGAACAGGCGTAGGCCTATCTCGTTCAGCGGAAGTTGGTTATGAAGGTTCATCTGTAGGCAGTCTGGTCAAGAATTGGTCTTACGACAATCAATCGATCGAATACACCTACGACGGCGATGGCTACTTAACAGAAGTAAGTTGGACATCACCTTATGTCAACTATAGTTTCACTCAGAGTCTTGAGTGGGAACCAATCAGTATCAATCAAACACCAGCGGAAGTTGGGAATTTGGTTGTCAAGCGACTTATTCGCGTTCAAATGGATGACTATGAGATCGCTTACCTATACAACCATCCTGATTCAATGCGAATTTCAGGGGTTGAAACATCCTTTGGTTCAGAACAACTGACCATACTAAAGGACAGTTTGGGCTTGCCAATAGACGTTGGTTTCCCCGAAGTTCAGGTTGGTTCGACAGTTATTACACCGAAACGCGGGGTGACTTTTGCCCCGGCATTCGGAAACATGCTCAGCAGCTCTCACAAGATGGGCCAACGCCAATTCAATCTGGGGTGGACCAAACAAAACAATGGAATGCGCAGCGATCTGTTGTTACGGACCGATGACTACCAAAACCAGCGTTTTGAATACACCAGTCTCGGACAAAGGCGATTGCACGAGCGATTAGGTCAATCCGTCAGTTGGGATTATGGCAACTCAGGCCCTTTGATGGACTTCCCGACAAGTTACACAGACGCTGTGGGCAATACATTCACCATCGATACAACGGCCAGCAACTCCACCACCTCCATAGAAGGCGAAAACATCGTTCAGACGTTTTCACCCAGTGGCACCGTCATCAAAACCAAAGGTTTGGACGGCTTCGAGGAAGGTGCAAACACAGATTACTTCTATGTGCCTTTCGGAGGTGGTTATCGAGCGGGTCGTGGTCTACTCAAGAAGGTACCCATTCCTGGCGACTCGGTCCACAAATCCACAGAAATTGAATACGACCCATTCGAAAACATCATTGAAGTCGTCGACATGGGTGCAAAAACTAGCTATTCACAATTCGACTCACTGCGTCGTCCCAGAGAGATCTCGTACCTTAATGGCAACCTCGACACGATTGAATATCGATACCTTGATCGACAAATGCGAATCACGACCGATTCCAACGGCGGAGCCCAGGTTATTCATCAAGACTTCAATCAACTTGGTTGGCTTATTTCATCGACCACTCTAATCGGCGTGGACGAAAGCACCACAGAATTCAAATACGACGACTTGGGAAGGCTTATTGAAGTCACCGATGGACTCGATGTATTGCAGCGCATCAGCTATCACGGGGACACCAACCAACCTGTCGATATCTACTACAACAATGACAGCAGCCAAGACCATTACGAAGTAGAAGACGCCTATAACCCGCGCGTTTTGTCTATTACAAAGACCGTCGAACCAAACACCGCAAATGAACAATCGAAACAGATTGTCTACGAAACCGATGCGCTAGGGCGCGTCATCAAACGACAGGACACCCAGATGGGCGTAGCCCTACTTTCGTACGATGGCTGGTCCCGCATAAAAAACATATCTCCCGAGGATCCCCCGCCCGGAAAGATCAACCCTGGCATCGATTTCAACTACCAAAACGAAGTCACCACAATTGATGATCGAATTAACGAGACTTACTCCGAACATCGACGCCTTGATAGCTTTGGTCTGGGCGAAATCTCTTTGACGAGAGGATTGGGCGTTGATGCACAAATAGACCGTACACTATTAACCCGCGACATCATCAAACCAGACGATTCAGGTTTTGTGCGAGACGTCGAGATCTTGGGTTCGTCATCCGATTTGAGCTATACAGAACACGTGAATGGCTTCCTGACCCAATCCAACGTTGGGCCTTACGAAATGAGAGTCACGGAGCGTAATCAATTCGGTGCACCCAAATCGACAGAATACGCCGGCGGGCGAGTTACCTCATCACTTGCTTATGACTCGATTGGCAGAGTTACCTCTGCGACAAATGTGCAAAGTCATACTACTTCCTACGACTGGGATGTTCGCGGTCGTTTGTCAGGTGGCGTGGACAATCGCGGCAAGCAAGTCAACAACCAGTATTTCGGAGCCACGAGCGAGCCGCGACAGGTGGATGTGGAAGGTCCCAACGTTCAAGGCAACCAGTTCCTGAACGTCATGGAACGTCAAGATCGGGTGTCAAGCACCAGTAATCACTGGCTCGGCGCGCAACGCCGATTTGCCACTGAACGGCTAGGTGAATCTTGGAGCGTGGAAAAGCCCGGGCTCGCCAAGAATGGAGTTGCACCAAAAGCAACCGTCAATGCTAATCCGCTCACAGGTCGCATCGAAAACGTTACCGATTTCATTGGCAACACAACGGAATACGAGTGGGAAAACTTCGGTCGATCACTCACCATCCGACCACCGGGATCAGATCCAACCACCATTGAATTCGATGGCCTCGGTCAGGTTCGCAAAATTACAGACGATGGACTCGTTCGGCTCCAGGTATCACGCGATTCGGATCAACGGCCCACCTTCGTGAAAACCGAGAACAGAGACTATACCTACGCATATGACGGATGGGACCTATCTTCGGTGACAGGTGGTCGCCATCCGATCAATTTCAGGAACTACAATTCACTGGGTTTCCCTGAACAGGTGGAAATTGGCGACGTCCTACAAATTGACGCACATTACGATCAAGGTGTCATTCCTTCGTGCATCACCACCAGCTCGCCCGGCGGCCTTTCCGATCGTGTGTGGTACGACAGCTACGGCGCGGTCTCACAAATTCAGCGCGGTCTCCGTCCGCCTGTGGGTTACTCCTTCAATGCATGGGGCGCACCTGCCTCGCTCACCTATTTGGGGAATACGTACGACCTTTTTGATGATCAGGATCTCACCACCTGGCATCTTCCCGGTGGTGTCACCCTGCATTTCAATGAAGAGGGCCAGGTTGAACGCATGGAGACGGAGGGTCTCGCTGAAAAGACAGTTTCTTATAACGGAAATGGCGAAGTCTCGGATGTCCTTTTGGCTGGAAATCCCTATCAATCCTTCGAATACCAGGATGGTCGGGTACACCAAACAACGTTCACCGCGTTCGGACAAACTGAAGTTCAAACACATGGCTACGACGCAAAGGGCCGCCTGGCCTCACTAACACGCGATGGCCAACCCCTAGTAGATCTTGTTTACCAGGACGAACATCCCTTGTTTGGTACGGGTGAGATTAAGAATCCCGACCTTCTGTACCAATACACGGACCCCAACGGGACACAAGCGACCTATGCTTATTCACCAGAGGGTTGGTTGAAGTCGATTGATGTTCAGGGTGGCATGACCCTGCACTATGACTACGACACAGAAGGCAATCTTACTCAGGTGAGTGTGGCAGGTAATCGCGTGCAATTCACAAACTGGGAATTGGGCATGCCCACGGCCATGTCATGGGCGCGAGACCAGGAAGTTCAATCGTTCGAAGTGATACGCGGAGCCGAAGGACGCCTGGAACGTATTTTTGGAGGAGATTACGATCTCGATCTCGACTGGTCCACACCCCAATCCGGTGATGTATGCGCCGAGTTCCCGCTTGATCACTATCCCTACATCACGCGTATCTACAAAGCCGGCCCAGGCTACAACGAAACTTGGACCCCACAGTACACACCTTCACTAGAGCTCGAATCCATCGAGATTTTCCGATCCGATGGCTCGACGATTGATGAAGAATACGGGCCTGTAATCAATCAAATGCCCACGCGCCTTGCGCGTAGGGTTAATGGGCAATTGGTGCTGGATCTTCAAAAAGCGTTAGATCTGCAAGCCGATCAGCGGCGAATCGAAAGTAGTGTCGAGAACACCTCTGGGACCATTCAGGCTCTCGTATACGACGAACTGGGGAACCTGCGTGATGTTCAAACCAGCTCTGGCGCAGAGCTGCAGGTTCAGTTTGAATTCACGCCCACTCGCCGGATCGGCACAAGCATTGCCATCCACCCCACACGGGGCACGCACACCGATAGTGCGGTTTACGATCACATGGGGAGACGCTCCAGCAGCAGCCAGACACCGGTTCCCAACGCTCGGCGAGTCTATTTCTACAATGGCTCACAAGTTATCGGCTTAGGCCTCCAACTGGATAGCGGGATCACCCAATGGACCCATGCCATTGCTCGAGGACCTTTCGGTCCCTGCATGTTGGTGGACTTGCTTGGTGGTCCCAGTTACTTCCTTTTCACCGACCATTTAGGAACTCCATTTGCGTGGCAGGACATGGAAACCGGAGATGTGACCTACACGCCCATCAATCCTTGGGGTGAGTTGCTGGCCGCGCCTGCGTCATCTCCCTACGTGCAAGGCAACGTGGACGCGGTTATGGATTTGCCGGAGGTAGCTGGTTTCGAGGTACCGCCTATTGGCTTGGCGGGTCACATAACTGATCAGGACACCGGTCTGATTTATATGCACCACCGCTTTTACTCGCCTCGCCTGGGACATTTCCTCACCCCCGACTTCCGACTCCCCGATATCTATGATCCCAGCTCCTTCACCGAGCCCTACGCCTATGCCACCGCCAACCCCCTCATGTTCTGGGATCCGGATGGACTGGCCGCTTACATCATGAATGCTCGACAAACCACTAGTCCTAACTATATTGGGGACCAAGATGAATTCATAAACGAGTGGCTTGACTTTTCCTACGAAGTGGCACGAGATGCGAAAGGAAACGTGATAACCCAAGGGGATGTCGTGCTTGGGTATGATCCTCGACGTAACCCAACAAACACGACCCTACCAAAACTGCTCGGTGATGATGTGCTTGTGTTCATTCATGGGTACAACGTTACAGAGCTAAGTGCGATTGAGAAATGGACTCGAAAAATCTATGACCGCTTGACATTATCGGGTTTTAAGGGAGATGTCATATCACTTTCTTGGCGCGGTGATGAACCATTCCTTGCTGAAACCGATAGTCTGGGTGAGAGCGGTACAACCTTGGACCCCCTCTATTTCGGTCGCAATGTTCAGAATGCACGTCAAACAGGTACAAATCTCGCCGACTTGTTGCTTGACATTCGACGAGCAAGACGAAATGCCCAAATCAATATTATCGCGCACAGCCTGGGCAACCAGGTGTTACTTCAAGGACTTGAAGTCGCTCGGACAAATTCAAGATACCGATATCTCAATCTCCATAATGTGGTTCACCTGGAAGCAGCCGCTGATCAAACGGTATACTATCGAAACAATGGCTTCTTCGACCTGACCCCTAAGGGAGAATTCAGAAAAGTGCCTTCGACAGTAAACCGTGTAATCAACATGTATTCTGAGGCTGACGATGTTCTGAAATATGCATACCAGGCGGATATGATGATAAGAAGGGCCGGCGTTGTAGGTCAATTAGGCCCTTATGGTTACCCTCGAGCACTAGGTCTGCGAGGAACCCCGAAACCATTCAAGAATAGTCTGCCTTCAAACTTTGTAGAAATTGATGCGCAGCCATTTGGAATTTCCAGCCATAGTGCAATGGTTGACAATCCGTATCGAAGGGATCCAAATGATCCTAGACCTGAAGTGAAGCCGTTTTGGGAAGAGCTCGTGAGGAATCTATACAAACCATGAAAAAAAGATCACAAATTTGGTCCGTTCTTGCTTTCGTGCAGTTGGTTTTCGTCTCTTGCCAATCAGGTAGTCCAATAGATCGATCATTTACGCTCATGGAGTCAGATAAAGCGGTAGACAATGTGTTGATTGTCGCATTTGTTCAAGGTCGGGATAGCCATTGGTGGGAAGAACCTGTTGTTTCAGGCAACCCGAAATCCATGGATGAACGAATAAAAGCGACAAGAATTGTGACCAAGACAGACTTGCAGGGACAGTTTCGAATAACTGGTTCAGGAGTATTTCTCGGGATTAGTGCGATCGTAGGAACCAATGTATACGGATTGTATAGGTCAAGGATCGAAAAAACCACAAGCATTCCTGATAAACTGGAAATCACACCAGAAGGGTATTGTTGCCCACTAAGCGATGTTTCTTTGGAAGGAATTCGCGAGGACCCGCTAATAGTCGAATTATTTGATAAATTGAAAAACACTCACTGTGAATTCAGCGGGGTTGTGGAGGACGAGTCAGGAATTGCCCTAAGAAATGTACCTTACGAGTTGAGGAAACACGAGGATGGTAGTGTGATTGAACAATATGTCACAGACTCGTATGGAGGAATAAAGACCTTTATCGCTATTGGTGTCAAGGTAGACGTGTTCTTAAGGCCAAATGCAAGAAATTGGCCCGGCCAGAGTAGCCGAAGGCCTGAATTTATGCCCGAGGGCTTAACTGATCTTTGGGTTGAAGAAGTAGATGGGTGTCAACAAGGAGTCGGCCTCCAAGCAATTGACTTGAAAGAAAACTGAAACGCAAGGGCAGATAGGGAATTATGGGGACGCTGGTATGAACGCCCGTGTCAAGTGTTGTGTTGGAAATTGATGTGTTAGAGGAAGGCCATCGATAGAAATGATGGCTAGGACCAGTGCACCGATGGTCTTTCAGACTGGTATTCGTGGGTTGGTTACCGCATTACATGAATCCGATCGGAGCATCCCTGACTGAGTCGTCTTGCGTGAGAGTGTCGGGGGGCAGGTCACGTGGAAGGATTGATATGACTCGCTTTATGGGTGTGCATTTCTAAGGGTGGTTCAAATAGAACGCTGACAAAATACATAAACGCTAAAATGCGGTCATGAGAAGCTTATCGCTGATCGTGGCCGCATGGCTCGGGGTGTTTGTGTTTGCGGACCGGGCTGTACCTGCCTTGGAGCGCCAGCTTGAAGCATCGCGGCTCGACGACTTCGCTCAGCTTGAACGGCCCATGCTGCCTCGGAGCGTGTCAAGGTAAATCGGACCAGGTACAAGAATAATTCATTTAGTGGGTCAGGTTTGCCAAGGTGGGTATTAGGCGTCGGATGTTTGTGGAAATATGGAAAACGTGCCGTTTCCCACATTCC
>JAGQSC010000001.1 GCA_020439745.1 Acidobacteriota bacterium
AAGCCTACGCGGACTATTGGCTTGCCCAAAATGGGAAAGGATAAGGGCCTGGCGTATGTCGCGCGCGACCAGGGTTCACCCCGATAAACCCGGTGTATAGTCTGACCCTAAGGATACGCAAAACGAACCACAGGAACGAAGTAACCCCGCCCGTGCTCTCAGCCAGACTGAGCAGGTGCCAACCGGATGCCGGTCGGGGAAGGATTCCCCAAGAAGCAAAGGCCGGGGGTAATGCCCCGGATAGGCAGACGTGGGGACGCATGATTGGAAGGTAAGGACACAAGTAGGAGTAAACAGGTTATGAACACGGTGCAACAACCGATGTATGAATGGAAAGACCTGCCCTGGAAGAAGTTCGAGCGGTCGGTCTTCAAGCTCCAAAAGCGTATTTACCAAGCCTCAATTGAGGATGACAGAAAAACAATTCACAAGCTCCAAAGGCTCTTAATTAACTCCTGGCACGCTCGGTGCCTCGCTGTCAGACGGGTTACGCAAGACAATCGCGGCAAGAATACTGCCGGCATTGATGGCGTCAAACGCCTTTCACCCAAGCAACGATTGTATCTGGCGCGAACGCTGAAACTACGACAGAAAGCCCGCCCCGTGCGGCGCGTATGGATTCCTAAACCAGGTAAAACGGAGATGCGCCCCTTGGGTATCCCCACCATACGCGACCGAGCTGAGCAAGCCTTAGCCAAGCTTGCCCTGGAACCCGAATGGGAAGCTCGCTTTGAACCAAACAGTTACGGATTCCGGCCAGGACGCTCCGCCCATGATGCTATTGAAGCCATCTTTCAATCTATCTGCCTCAGGGCAAAATATGTCCTCGATGCAGACATCGCCCAATGCTTCGACCGCATTAGCCATGCCGCACTGTTGGCAAAACTGGAAACTTTTCCTGCCCTTCGCCGTTCCATCCGAGCCTGGCTCAAGGCTGGGGTCATGGAAGAAGACCAGCTTTTCCCCACACCCGCCGGTTCGCCTCAGGGCGGGGTCATTTCGCCACTGTTGGCCAACATCGCTCTACACGGTCTGGAAACGGCCGTCTCGAAAGCACACCCACAGGCGCGATTAATTCGTTATGCCGATGATTTGGTGGTGTTGCACAAAGACCTGCCCGTCATTGAGCAAGCGAAGGCAACAGTGTCAACATGGTTAGCCGGGATGGGGTTGGAATTGAAACCAAGCAAAACATGCATTACCCACACATTTCACCAACATGATGGCAAGATTGGATTCGATTTCCTGGGATTTCACGTGCGTCAATACCCGGTGGGTAAGAATCGCTCGGGGAAAACGGGTTATCCACCCAACTTACCACTTGGCTTCAAAACCATCATTAAACCCAGTAAGAACGCGATGCAACGACACTACCTGGAGGTTAAGCGCATTATTGAGGCGCACCCATTCACATCGCAGGCACAGCTCATCAGCCAACTCAACAAAACTACACGCGGCTGGACTGCATATTTTGCTACGGTTGCTTCAAAAGATGCCTTCTCCAAACTGGCACATCTCACC
>JAGQSC010000019.1 GCA_020439745.1 Acidobacteriota bacterium
AACTCAAAAAGAGCAGTTTTGACCCGCCACTTCAAGCATGAACTGCTTCCGTCGGGCTACGCCCTCCTCCACCAGTTCATGCTGAACCACATTAAGTGGAATTTACAGAAACGATGTTACACCCCCAATCAGAGTCTTTAGAAGCAGGACGAAATGGACTGCCAGAAAAGACAAAAAAGGCAAAAAGGATACTCGCGACTAAGGTCATCTCGACCATCTCGATAGCGGCTGGCGGAGTGGCATTATCCAGCGGAAATTTCTCATTGAGAGTGGATTTCAGGCCTTCCAGCACCCTGTTTGGAGTCAATCTTTATAAGAGAACAACTGGGTCACCGGGATATGGAGTCGAAGAGACATCCCCCTTGCTCGTTGACATGTTCAATGCTTTCTTAAGTCTTGAAGCAAAGTATGGTGACTTGTAATCATTGGGACAGTATCGGTTCTAGTTTGGACTGACCGATTCTTGAGCGCTGGGGATACTTACTCTGTTGGATATCACGACGCCGAATTAGCGATTCTGTTCATCAACGCAACAGATTAAACAAGTTTTAGAGAAACTGTGATTAGCCAAACTGTTTAGAGGGTCATTGAAATAGAATACGAAATGAGGCATCGCATGGAAGTTATTGATGACTAGGCTCTTGACCATTGGTGATCCGTTTTTGAAGCAGGCCATGCCTCCGGTTTCATGGCCAGAGCCGCGCCTGTGTGACTGGATCGATCAACTAGCCGGTGTTTTGAGGCATTACCGCCAGCAAACCGGGTACGGACGCGCCATAGCCGCTCCGCAATGCGGGATTGATGCGCGATTGATCGCCATGCTTCAGGGCGACAACGTCGTTGCGTTGGTGAATCCAACCATCACCTGGTCCAGCCCCGAAACGCATTTGGTTTGGGATGACTGCCTGTCTGTCCCAGAATATATCGTCCAGGTGGCACGTTCCGTATCGATCTCAATTACGTTTCAGGATCGCGATGGAAAAAGCCATTGCTGGGACGCGTGCGATGCAAGCTTGTCAGAGCTATTACAGCACGAGATGGACCACCTGGACGGCATCCTGATGACCGATCGCGCCGTGGGCGAGCCGCTACCGATTAGCCAAAGGGCCGAAAAAATCCCCCTCCGCAGCTAATTTCACAACTTCAAAAGCGTGGTTAGTCTACCGAGAACGACTCCAAATCAACCGGTAGCCCTGGATTGGTGAACGGCGTCAAATTTAGCGTGAGGTTGGTGGTACCAGAGCTGGTGGTGAAGTTGGCCGGATTCGTCAGATCCGCCAGTACGGCTGTGGCTCGGTTTCCGGTAAAGTCCACGCCTACCCAGTTGGTGCCCACGAAATCCTGGAAGACTGCGTTGGGACTGGGATTCATCATTATCCTCGGGTCTTTCGACGTACCGTTCGCGTTGTCTAAATCCGTATCCAAATACGCATAAATCTCCGTGACGCTGTTAAGCGGCGATCCGGCATTGGAAGCCGCAAACGCGTAATGTGGATCAGCGGAAACCGATGCCTGCGTGCCTGAAATATGCATAACCGAGATACTGCCAATCACGTTGTAGTTCGTTCCCGTATCATATATGACCTGGCTCACAACCCCTTTCGCGATGGCAGCTGTGGTTGTGATTTGGATCGTTGCTTCGCCGGTTAAAAATGTTCCAGTCGTGTTATTCCAATCATTGTTGGTGACGTAAAACACCGTGCCCATGGGAATCATTTCCAAGGCAACAAAAGCGAACTCATCAGGTGCGTTGGCATCTTTGCCGGTGAATGCAACTATCTGCGCGCACAAGCTCGTTGAGAACAGTGCCAACATTGTAAGCCGCACGAAGCGAGTGACGGCAACTTCCCAAAGACATTTATTGAGCGGTCTGTTTATGTTCATGGAACCATCCCTCGAATGATTTGACCAAGTATATCATCGAGTATTTGGTGAAGAAATGCCTCCGAATCGATGTGACTCTTCCCAAAGCCCGTGACCCAAAAAAGCCAACTTTCCGTCTGCGAAACGCTATAAAGCTTTAATCGCCTGCCAATTCCAGCTCCAACTGCTCAATGCGCGCTGCCATCGCCTCGATCTGTTCTTGTTGTTGTTGAACCGCTTTCACCAGTGGCACCACGAATTCAGCGTAACGCAGACCGAAGGGTGTCCGGTCATTGGGTGGTTTGTCCACACCACTGAAGGGAATCCCCATTTCCTCTGCCAACTTTGCCACATCCTGAGCGATAAACCCGTTGGTCACCTCGCTCAAGGCCGTTTCCCTCTTTTGACGTTGTTCGACTGGAATCTGGAGGAACGCATCCACAGCATCTCGGTTAATGCGATAACTCACCGGCCTCAAAGCACGCACAAAATCCAGACCGGGCACTTCATCGGTCACATCCTCCTTGAACCGGCCATCCGACAAGGTCGTCCAGGAAACCTGTCCGCCAATGCTGGTGATGGATGAACCACCCACCCTTACCTGATTTGACGCTGTTGTGTCGGTCCCGTATCCCAACGCAGTGGTGTTACTCAAATTGCTCAACATGGATCCAGGGCCCGCGTTACTGCCAAGTGCCGTGTTATTGGAGCCTGAGATGTTCTCGTATAACGCATATGACCCCACGGCTGTACAAGAATAGGCAGTATCCATCTTATACAAAGCTCGAGATCCCAGACCTACGTTGTCATAACCCGTTGTATTTGAATAAAGGGCGTTCTTACCCACGGCGATATTCATGTAGCCGTCAACATTGAATCGCAATGCGTGATGGCCCATGGCCACATTCCCGTATCCACTGGTATTCGCGTTAAGCGCTTGATAACCCACAGCCGTATTTCCCGACAAGTAACTCAAATGATTGTCATTGAACAACGCTTCAAAGCCAACGGCCGTATTCTCGTGCGACGAGATCGAGTTGTGAAGAGCGCGGAACCCGACAGCCGTGTTTTTGAAACCGGTCGTGTTGTTTCTTAGGGCCCCACTCCCAATCGCCACTTGAGCACCGCCCGTGGTGTTTTCGCGCATGGCTTCGGCCCCAACCGCCGTATTACCCCCAGCGAGATTCTTGTTGAGAGAACTGTGTCCCACCGCGACATTCATGTCCGCAGATACGAGTTTATTGAGCGCGTAGGATCCCAATGCTGTGTTCGATGTCCCATCTACAAGCGATTCCAGAGTTCTAGCACCCAGACAGGCGTTGGTGCCTGAAGTGGCGAAACGCAATGCGTTTTCGCCAACCGCGGTGTTGGCTAAAGCAAATACTGCATTTTCCAACGCAGACTCACCCACTGCCGTGTTGCTGTTTCCAATTGTTAACTTCGCTAGTGATTTGTAACCCACACCGGTGTTCCATGAGCCTTCAGTGACCGCTTCTAAGGCATTTATCCCCACGCCAACATTATGAATTCCGGTGGTTGTTGGGACTGAACCCGCACCCAACCCTACATAGACGCAGCTTGAGTCGTTGGTCACCTCCAGCCGTCCGCCGATCCAATCGCCATCCGAATCAATGACTGGCCCTACACCGCTGATGCTGTAGCTAGTGCCCTGCACGTCCAGGCTGGACAGGTTACCCACCATGAAATGGGCCACCTGGGCCAGGTACGAGGCATCCACTCCGGGCAAGCCGGCCTTCAGCCCTTCGAACCATTGCTCAGGTTTTGAGGTGATAGTCACCGCATCGCGGCGGGGAAACAGCTCATATGGCCCAAAACTTTGGTCGTCGGTTTCAAACGTGACCCATACGGTCGCCCGCCGTGTCACGTCCTTTGGCAGCGGCATCCCGGTGGCGCCAAGTACCATGACTGGCTTGTCCTGAATCCACCAAACCTTCTCTCCTGGCTCATAAAAGAGTTCATCCCCAGCTGGAGAAGCGCTGTAGATGACCTGCAGCCAGATATCGTCGCCGGGCTCAAATAACCCATCATCCAACATCCAGGGTAAAACGAGGGGTCCAAACGGAACAGCCGTATCCCCGGGATTCCAACACAAGAGAAGGCATAACCACATGGACGACACTCCCAGCAATCAGATAGGTTCAATGTGAACGATACCCGAGGATGAATAAAGACCATAAACTGGGTAAATTGGTCTCCGACCGGCGCCTCACACCCATCAACGACATCCCGTCTCTTGGGAATCGTTATAATTGTCGTAGGCCCATTGGAAAGGACACAAGCGTGCAAATCGCCATCGTTGAAGACGACCCTCAGACCCGCTCCCTGCTTAAGGCTCTGCTTGACACGGAACCCAGCTTTTGTGTGGTGATGGATAGCGACAGCATGGAGCATTTCCTTTGGGACGCAAGACATGTGGACCATCTCGATCTAGTCCTGCTGGATATCGAGTTGCCGGGCATGAACGGCATTCGAGGGGCATCGATGGTGCGCGACCGCTGGCCAGAAGCCGACATCGTCATGCTCACGGTCTACGAGAACTGGGACTATATTTTCAAAGCGTTGCAGGCAGGGGCCTCAGGTTATCTGCTTAAATCAAGTCCGCTTGATCAGATCGTACAGTCCCTGCATCTGTTGCGAGAAGGGGGTGCCGCTATGACCCCTCAAATCGCCATGAAGCTGGTGAAGTATTTTCACCCAGACAGCGCCCAACCCTCAGAATCGGACCTCACTGATCGGCAAAAGGAGGTCGTGGCCGCCATTCTGGACGGTTTGAGTTACAAGGAGATCGCCGATCGTTTGTGCGTCTCGCTGGGGACCGTTCACTCGCATATCAAGCGTATCTATCGAAAACTAAACGTCCACAGCAAGGGCGACATCTACCGCCTGGGCGAACAACTTCTGTCATGAATAGCCGCCATGTATGGTTGTGTTTCTTCGTCGCGGCAACCATTCCCACTCGCGCACAAATCGCGTTTGACCATCTGACAAAAAGCGATGGACTGCCCAGTTTCGCGGTGACGGATATTATTGAGGACTCATTGGGGTTCATCTGGTTTTCCAGCGAAGCGGGACTTGCCCGCTATGACGGCACACGTGTAGAAACAGACATCGCTTGGGAAGTCAGTCCCGACCAACCCTATCGCGGAGTCATCAGTGAATTGTGCGATGTATTTGATGATCAACTGACGTTTGTCACCTACACCGACTACTTGATGCAGTTGGACCTTCGAACCGGGCGAGTGTCGCAAATCCTCGGCCCAGAAATGCATGGATCCATTGGATCCTCTGCCTTTGACGCGTCAGGTCAGCTGTGGGTGACTACCAAGCAGGGCGTTTTTCGCCGTGATGGGGAAACCTACATCCGCGTCGTCGGAATTAACACCCCTAAGGTGACCCATGACACACCAACCAGCATCGGCATACCCCATACCCTCAAATGTATCGCGTTCGACCAGGAGGGTACCCCTTGGTTCGCAGGAAACGGAGGCCTGTACACGAAACCCCAAGATCGGGATCGGGCCATTGAGCTTTACTCCGAGGTCATCTCCTGCATGGCCATTCGTGGCGATCGGGTGTGTGCACTGTCGCAAACCGGCGTGGTCATGGTCAACAGAATTACCCATGAAATAAGGAGATTCTCATGTGACATCCCGCCATTGATCGGCAGTGAACAAATCGCATTTGATCCAGAAGGGGCTCTTTGGATTGCTGCGGGCGGATTGCTGCGCCTGGACTTGGATACGTCTCAATTAAGTGTGTTTACGCCAGACCCCTCAGACCCATTCTCTGTTTCAGGCAGATCGTCCGCCGTGATGTTCGACCGTCAAGGACGGCTGTGGGCCGCGTCGGAGGGCGCGGTGGACATGGCAGATGTCGCACGTCGAAGGATCCGTTACATCCGACCGGCCGGCCAAAGTGGTGCCAACGTTTTCTCTTTGGCCACAGACAAGAATGGCACAGTGTGGGGGCAAATGGGTGATGGCTCGGTGGCCTCACTCACGGGACAGACACGGGTCGTCCTCAATCCAGACTCGCCCGTGCCTCACAATTTGCCTACCGCCACCACAACCCGTCTCCATGTAGATTCCACGAACACACTTTGGATCTGCAGTCTGGTTGGGGCCTTCCCATATAGCATCGACCAGGACCGCATCGATTTGGGCCAAGTCATATCGGGTCCAGTGACGGTGATCCATGAATTGTCGAATGGTGAGCTTCTATTTGGTGCATTAGGTATCAAGAGCTACCAAAACGGGCGAACCCAAACGCTGATTCAACGGGTCTTCACACGTTCAAGCCGCACGCTAACCACAATCATTCCCCTCCAAACAGATCGGTTTTTGGTGGCCAGCGCCGAAGAAATCGGTGAATGGCACCGTGACACAAATCAGGTCGCGTACTTCGAAGGTCTGCCAGATGCATTGGACCCATCACCATTTGTCCTCCACGCTCTGCGGGACAGTCACGGCCGCGTATGGATATCTACCTACGGCCACGGACTCTGGACCCTAAATCAAGGGCAGTTTCATGAACTCGATGATGCGCTGGCCTTCGAATACGTCTATGGCGGTGTCGAAGCCAAAAACGGTGACCTGTGGTTTGCCACGAATAATGGACTCATCCATGTGTTTGAAGGGGGTTGGAGCCGTGAGGCTCACGCTGCAGGTTTCCCAGTTTTGGAATTCAATGGGGACAGTTTTGCCGCCTCAAACAGTGGCATGCTCTATTTCGGCAGTTACGAAGGCGTGTTCGCATTCGACGTGTCACGACTCATTGCGGCACCCAATCCACCACCCGTATTCTTCACAGGTTTATTCGTACGTAATCAACCTGTTCGCTACCTTGAACAACTGGACAAGGCCCTCATAGACCGTCGATTGGAATACATGGATCAACTTCACCTGAGCCACAAAGAGGATTTCGTGGGACTGCAATTCGCGGCTCCCAGCACGTCGGCTCAAGATGCCCAGTTTCGCTATCAAATCAAGGGACTGAGTGACGAATGGCTACCCTGCTTGCCGCAAGAGCGTATTAGCTTTACGGATATGCGTGCAGGTAGCTATCAGATTCGTGTCCAAGCAACCAACGACAGATCATCTTGGAGCGCACAAGAAGCCAGATTAAATGTAATCGTCGCACCAGCCCCGTGGGAAACCTGGTGGGCAAGATCCTTGGCGGTCACTTTTTTAATGCTCGGAGCGCTTGCCATTTACCGTATTCGCATGGGTCAAGCACTCGCGGTTGCTCGATTGCGACAGCGTATCGCCAACGACCTCCATGACGATCTGGGCGTGATGCTCACCCACATCGCCCAAACAGCCGAACTGGGCAAGGTCAGAAGCCAAGGTGACGTACGTCAAACATTCGAGCAGGTGGCGGATCTAGCGAGGACGGTAATCCAACATTTTCGTGACGTGCTGTGGACTTTGGATCAAAACAACGAGTCCTGGAACACTTTGATTGCACGCATGCGATTGTTCGCCTCCAGTACGTTGAACCGTGCTCAAATCCAGTTGGAATTTCAACGCAAGGTGCAGGGGCAAGGTGATGGCTGGCAGGTAGGTCATACTCGAGAGCTCTTTCTGATCTTCAAGGAAGCCATTCACAATGTGGTCAAACATGCACAAGCCACTCAGGTAGATATCCGAACCGAGATTGATCCGGGCCATTTTCGCTTTGTCATTCACGACAATGGACGTGGCTTGGACGCCCAAGCGCCCATCGGGAAAGGGTTGGCCAGCATGCGCACACGTGCCAAAGGAATCGGTGCAGACTTGCAGGTCGAGTCAAAGAACGGGGTTCGCATTCAATTGACCATGCCCATATGAGTATCAAGGCGTGCAATTGAGAAGGCGGACAAGGTCACGTATGTCGATAGGACCACTTGGGGCCGAAAAATCGAATCGTATCGAGTCTCTCAGCCATTCAGCTACTGCATCCAAAATAGCTATGTCAAACGTCAAGGGAATCCAGGTCGCCAAGCTGGGTCCTGGGTCGGTCGCCAGAAGTTCTGGTCCATTTCCTGGCGAGACCATGCGCGACGCAACTTGACATCCAACCGCTAGGTCTTGCTGGGCCCATCCTTGATTTCCAGTCAAGACAAGTGTGGCCAAGAGATACTCCCCATTCGCCGCATCCGTATCCGTTGACCAACCAGCTACAGACACCGAAGAACTCACCCACGCAGGTTGTGTGACCCGAATGCTCCAAGCCACAGGCGCACTGCCAGGCTCGATGAATGCCAAAGTCTGGGGATCCTGCATATTGACGATGGCCAAGAACCCATTGAGCCCCACGGGCTCGCCGCCAGCACCTGTGAATCCGGTCACGTCTGCCAAAATCTCCACGCGGCGACCATATCCACCACAGTCAGTTTGTCCTTCTACCAGTCGCAGCGGAACAACCTGACCCACGCCGGATTGGCCCACGGCATGGGGCATCCAGCAGGCGAGGAACCAAACAACTGGGTGCAATCGCATTGGGAGGAAAGCGTGATCATTCATCATACTGCTCATGAAGCAAGTCTGGCTTGTCAGCAGCGAAAGGGGAATACCATGAAATGGGTCTATTGACTCAAATGGTCAACCTCATCCGTCAAAACCGGTTGACATGACGCCTACCTTGCCAAGATGTAGTTAACCGCCACATGTGGATAGTCGGGAACCACATTCAAATTGCGAGCCTTGTTGCGGCACATGACCGCATGTTTGGGATCGCGTTTTGCCATAGCCAACCACAAGACCGATAGCTCGCCCGCGCCTCCAACAGGAGCGAACCGATCCGCTGCCCCTTCTTCCAACGCATCAGCCATGTACACTTGTTCGTGGGTCCCATTTCGCATGATCTCCAATGCCCTTGTCCATCCCTCGTGATCCGTTTGCGCCAAAGCGTCGGCATACAACCACAGTAACAGCCAGTCCACGGCATCGCCATGATCTTCCAACGATGATTTCAGCTCATCATATTTCCCTGAAAGAAGTAGGTACTCGTATCCACCGTATTGCTGCGTCAGCGCATGATCCATGAACTGCTTTACATCACCTTCCGCATAAACCGCGAGCCACTCGAAATATGCCTGGAAGTGCTGTCTGGCCTCTGACTCGAAATCATTGTGGACATGACTCATAAAGGTGTTGATGTCCCCTTGAGGCAAGCCTCTTCCCGCCAACGTGCTTATGGTCACCAATTCAACGACAGGTTCAACGGCATCTGGAGCCAGCTGTTTGTCGGCAAACGCCATAATCCTCAGATCCTCAAATCGTTTGAGACCGTACAATGCCAGCCTTCGTCGTTCACGAAATGCAAATTCACCGGGCATTAATTCGCACGCTTTGTTAGCGTGACCGAGTGCTTGCTCGTACGCGCTTTCGCTACAGAGATCATCAACTAGCGCAGCTAATGGCCATGGGCATTCAGGCTCAAGCGATTCAGCAGTCTTAAACAACTTGGTCATTTTGTCAGGATCACCTTGTAATCGCGCAAAAAGATAGGCATAGCGACTGTCTTGCGGGTTTTCCTCCCAAAGCTCGCGGTACTCGTTAACAAGGGCATCATAATCGCCCTGTGACTCACGATAATGCTGATAGATTCGGTGCCACGCTACCTCATGGGGCTCGGCAGCCATATGTTCACGCAACAGTGAGATCGGATCGTCGCTGTCAAGGGCTGCGTATACGCTCAGAACGGCGGAGTCGCGCTCACCCAATGCCACCCAACGGCGCAGAACCTCGACAAGAGCATCGTGTTCAAGGTCATCAAGCACAACCTCTATAGCCTTTAATGGGCTGACGAAGGTCCTATGAATGACCCTCCTCTTCTTGACCGTGGACTTGGACGACGGCAATTCAACGGTTTTGGGGAATTTCTTAAACCAGTAATCCACATCCCGAAGCAAATAAAAATATTCGCCGCAGAAAGTCACTGATTCACCCTCAGGTGCGGTTTCTGGATTCAATGCATAATAAGAATCTTGTTGCTGAACCACCGCCACGCGATCTGGATTAAGGATCCAACCTCCATCACCCCATGCATCTGACAGCCGCTGTTTATCCACAAAAAGATCCTCATCTTCAATCAGCCGGTCTGCCACGAAAAGCTGAATGTGGTGATTGCCTTTGGACAATGTGATTTGTTTTCGACCAAAAGCAGCAAGATTATGTATCTCGCCATCAATGACCACGCGCTCTGGATCGTCCATTCCGCTGACTAGGAACACATCCGCATGGTTCGCTGCATGAGTGACCAGCCACAGGCCGCCGAGCACCAATGCCACAGGGATCGCCAAAGGAAACCATCGCGAGAGTCGAGAAGCACCCTTTTTTATCCCTAACTCATTCTTCTGCAATTTCGCCTTCCGACTCTTTCGCAGCTTTATGAAGGCCTTATCAGAGGAGAGCTGTGGGAAGGTTTCCAATAACTTGTCAGCCAACTGATCGCCCACAACCGTTCGGTTCATGGCATAAAGCTGGCCTACGACATGCCTGAGGATAGGCACGTCATCCGCGTTCATAACCGATGCCAAAGCTAACCGACCGGCATCATCGGGCTGATTCGCCCTAAGGTATGCCAACAATAGATTTCTGCGGGTTTGCGCGTTTTGCGGATCCAATTGGTGCGCCTTTTGAAAAAAAGAGACCGCCATCTCGTGGTCACCCAAATGACCAGCGGCCACGGCCAAACTCGACATGACCGCATGACTTTGAGCCCATTTCTTAGCAAAAGACTCCTTGATAAGATCAAACAAATCCCGGTCAAAATACGAGGCCGCCGTCAGAACCAACTTCTCAGCGTTTTCTTCAGTTGGGCTTTGTTTGTACAACATTCCCGCTTCTTCGGTGGCATCGACGCGCAGTTGATGCCAATGTTTCAATGGCATGACTCGATGACGTCGGCAATGACTACATTCGTCCAAAATGCGTTTTCGCCCAAGTGGGATCAGCGGCACATAAAGCACACAAAAAAAGAGACGGGTGTCGTATGACTTGATCGGAGCGTAGGTGTCACAAAACTCGCACACACCCTCATCGAGATGCAGGTTCTCCTTGCCGTAATAGCTTGTTCCAATGCCGTTAATGGTCGCTGGCATAGCCCCTCACTGCTTCGTTTCCATCCAACATATCTGGTCGAAAGGGACTCGTCACTCATTTTTCACGAGTCAGGCGATCGTCTCAGCAAAACAATAAATGTAACTCGCTGAAAAAAAATATGTTACGGACCTAGTAGGGGTCGAAAAGAAGTGTGCCGTGCTCACCTTCGGAATCAAAAACGTGAATTTCAATGTCGCCCTCTTCGCCATAGGCACCGCGATAGTTCTCAGCTAACGAAGTTAGGTCGAAGGTGAACTCAGTCGACTCAAATTGGCGCGCACAATAGCCGGGAACGATACGGTACACAACCACCAGATCGGCTTGAACCGGAAGTGATTCCTTGAAACCGCCCGACATGATCAGCTCTGTCTCGTAAGCGCATGACGTCGGTAGGGTCACTTGAACCCGCAACAACTCCTCATCCAAAACCATTCGGTCTATTTCAAACACATCCGCAGTCAATTTGTCTGGCGTATCGTCTGAAAACTCGACCAGTGAAAATGTCGGTTCCCGCACTGGTACCACGTTCCATAAGGAAGCCTCGCCAGTTACTCCAGCCAGCGACATCAAGGCAATGGGATGGTCACATTCCACACGGACGGCCGCGGCTTTCAAGTCCGCCCCAAAAAAGTCTGCGTACAGCCCAATGTTCTTGGCACCAGAAGCCAGTGAAAAGGTTTGGGTCGCCATGGGTTTACCTGAATCATCCAATGCCGACACCACGACATTCGCAGAAAACCTCGACACATTCACGAGGGCATAGCCTTCCCAAACGGAATTCGTGTGGGTAGAGGCGGGATAAACCAGATAAGAACGGATGTCTGTTGGCTGTTCCCCAAGATAAGCTGAGGCGCCATCCAAAGACGCCGACTCAAATGAAACCGATACACTTACGCGATTCGAGCCGCTGACAAAAAAATGGCTCGCACCGGGCATAACCGCGGCAGCCTGCAGACGCAAAATTTCGCCAGACTTCAATTCGTGGGTTGTCGCCATACTGAGTACACCGTCCATAGAATATGGCGATAACGTAATCGTCTTCGGTTGGCGAGACGTGTTGGTGAGATAAATGAACGTCTCAAAGCCACCGTTGGCCGCGGCAAGGTGGGGAACGACACGATCGCCCAACACGTTACTCGCCAGTGTGTTGCAACACAAAACGAATACGAAAAGCGAATAAATGTTGAAGAGTTTCATCCTACACCCCCACATACAACCTTCACTAGATTATACGGGAAGCAAGAAACCGGCCAGATCAGTTGCCCAGTGAGTAACGCGTCAAGAGCCATGCTCCGTTAATTTCAACCAACTCGAACTCAGCGGGAATATCTGTTCCTGACACCAGCTCTGCCGTGCCTTTGAAGGAGGTCACATTGTTATCGCGGTTGCGGCTTGTAAATGTAAGGTCCACGATTTGAAGCAGCTCCGAATTCGCAAGCATCATTGTTTCAAATGCCTCGTAGCTCTGTTCGCGTTTCAAAGCCGGAGAAAACAACTCGTAGGCTTGTGGAAACTCGCCTGAGGCAAGATGGTTGGCAAACTGCCTGGTGACCGCTTCAGGTGCCTCGGTCATTTTCAACACACCGAAAAAAATAGCGGCCACAAAACCGACCACAGCAACCAACGCACATCCACAACCACCCACAACCCAGGGCCAAACCGGTTTTTTTCGCGGTGCTTGAATAGGAGGTGGCACATTCATGGGATTCTCCTTAGAAGTTGCGGTACCCGCAGCATAGCAGAATGCCAACAACAGTTCGTGTTAAGATCGCCAAGCTCAGGACACGTGAATGAATTACCTACGTATTACCGACATCAAAACACCCCCCTTTGCTTATGTGGCCAATCGGGAACAAGCCATGCACACCTGTTCCACCTGTTCCATGCCATATCCCGACTTAAGAGAACGACTGAAGGTAGAGATCTTCACGACCGAGGTTTCCAATTGGGAGCGGGAGATTAAAGGCCAACCATTAATGGCGGAACATTGGATGATTGGAGACGCTCAATTGGTCCAGTCACTGCGGCAACACTTGGGAGACAGCTTCATAACTCAGGAAGTGGAGGTGGTTTCATGGTTGTCGCGAAGTCCGCGTGCATTAAATGCCAAACAAGGGGTTGTGGATACCCATCATGTTCCCAAGTTCTTTGCGGTATTTCCCAAATACACATTGCCGGTTGACCAGGAACTTTCCGACAAGTATCCACCTATTCGCTGCAACGAATGCGTTCGAGATATTCCCGATATTCCTTTCGATGTTGCCCTCATACCGGGGTTGGCTACCGAGAATCCCATGTTGGCAAGCTTGGCTGATCTTCACTATGAAGGATATGACTATTTGGTGCGCGAAGACTGTGCAATAAGCCTGATCGACGCTTACCCAAACATGATCCTCGAAAAGTTGGAGTCGGGTGAGCCGAGTCTGTTTTAATCTCAGCCTTATGGGCGCGTTTTTCCGGGTCCAATCAGAATTCAACGTCTAAGTTGATCTCGTGACCGGCCGTCACAAACAGATCGAATGTCTTTACTTTTCCGTTTGATTCGATCTTGATGCGATAGGCACCCTGCTTCAAATGGAGCTTGCTGGGAAAACCGTCGAACTCATCTGCCATCCCGGCCAACCGTCCATTGACATAAACAAGTGCCCGGTCGCGGTTGCAGTTGATATCGACATACCCCTGGTTTGTCACGATGGGCTTTGCCACAACCAACGTGTGGTGATGATACGTGCGATGTCGCAAGCCTGCAAATATTGGGGTTGCAAGCAACGTGATGATCATAACTGCGAGTGTCTTCTTCATGGCTTTTCTCCTTAATTGCACCCTTTTGGGTGTTCATGGTCAAAGACATGTGAAGCCAATCCATGGTTGAAGTGTGCAAGGCAAATGGTGATCTGGATTACACATCCGGCCACGCGACGAAACACATCGCGTCGTTCTGAAAGTATTTTTTGAAGAAATCGCAGGGTCAAGGGTCTAATGTGGTGAAACCAAAGGAGGTCTTTGTGAAAGATAGTCATTTTTATGTGTTGATATTGGTGCTTGCCGGGATGGGCTTGTTCGCGCTGGTCTTTAATCGTCAGGACCCCACCGCAAACATCAATGAAGCGTCCAAGACTGAGCTGCAGGTTTACCAAGTGCCAAGCGGCATGGCCCACCAGATCCGCGTCCATATGAACCGTCATTTCCGTTCCATTAGTGGTGACGGTGCCCAGATCGCCCGAGTGGAGATTATGCCCGGAGGGAATCTCACGTTGATCGGACCAGACCATCTGCAGCGTGGATTCGCGGAGATGATCAAACGCTTGGCCTCTGCAGAACCCGTGGCGGTTGAAAACTATGTGCTTTCCTGCTGGGTGGTCATTGCCCCAGCCGATCTTTGGGCGTCGCTGGCGTCCGTTTCAAGTGCCGATTTCGATCAGCAGCTACGCGCTCAAGACGGCGTTTACCTTTTGGAGTACCTTCACATCACCGGGTCAGCAGGCACTTTGACCGACATATCTGGAAATCGATTCAACATGAGCCCCGACTTTGCTCGAAATGGGTCGCAGTGGGAAGGCGAGCTCACCATCAGGGGTGTCGATCGCGATTTTGGCGCAACGGGTGTGCGCACTCAGATCGCCTTGACGCCGGGGAAGCCTGCATTGATTGCTGGGACCACTTTGACGTACAAAGGTGACGATCAAGAAATTCGCGAGGCACTCAATGTTGGTAGCCAGATCTACTACTTAGTTTCAGTTGAAACCATGTAAGGGGACGGTGTTCTCGTTTTGGAGCCCCATGACTTCGACCATTTTTACCAAACTCATCACAGAGCACTGTTTAATGTGGTCTATCGCTGGCTTTGGCAACACGAAGATGCGGAGGACGTGATGCACGAGGCATTCGTCCGAGTCTGGGAAAACCGTCATGATATCCATCCGGACCATATCCGAGGTTATTTGTTCCGAACCGCCACCAACTTGGCTGCCAATCGCAGGCGCTGGCTGAAACTGCGCCAATTTGTGAGCTTCAAAGGGTGGGAATCCACGGCTCGTTCGATCGAGGACCTTTTCATTGGCAAGGAAACCGCCAAGCTCATGGCACAGGCCATCGATCGACTGCCGGAAAAACAAAAGACGGTCCTACTCCTGGTAAGATTTGCAGATATGAGCTATCAACAAGTTGCCGAAACGTTGGGCATATCATCCGGCACTGTGGCCTCACGCGTGCACCACGCAATGAAATCACTGAAAGGCGTTCGCGATGGATCTGAATGATTGGCTACCCGAAGTAGAACCTCCAACGGGTGGTCTGTTGCGGGTAAGACGGCGACTCGCGCGAAGGTCAACCAGGACGAGGTGGCGTATGGTGATGGCTTTAGTCGCGTGCCTCTTTGTCTGCTATTCATGGCTCAGACTACCAAGACCGAGTGAGACATTCGAGCAGACATGGCCTCTGGAATTATCAAAGCCCGTTGCCACGTCTGGGGCTGTCGACTACTACGTCGTCATGAATGCTGAGCCCTTTGCGGATCCCTAACGGATTTCCTCACGAATACGCTGCATCAAAGAAGAGGGCGGATCTCCGGGTGTTGGGATGTAACCAAAGATCGGACATAAGAGCAGTGGCCGCAGCTCTGGGTCGAATCGGTCAAGTAGGTTGAGGCAGGCAGCCAGGTATTTGTGTTGGTGATGTTCCTGTCCCGAACGCACCAGCGCCTGAACCCAGGCGCTTATCTCAAATCCTGATTCCAAAAGATGCGACATCCCAATTTGGGGTGGTGTAGTCCCTACCAGATTCGCTCTGGCAGACCACCATTCATCCAAGATGGCAACGTCTTGTCTCAAACCCACGATTCGACGAAGCGCTTGGTCCATGCGAAGCAACCAATTCGCGGCCTGTAACACGTAAAATCGACGGGTTCGAAGCTCGTTTGCATCATAGAAGGCGAATTCAAGCGATTCAGTGACTGTGATTGCATGGACGGGTAACAGGGCTTCCCGTCGCGCTGGCCGGTCAACGTCCTTACGACTGGCTACTATTTCGGCGGCTCGCAGGATAAGAGCATCCCATACCGCGCGAACGGATTCGCCGGACCGAAGCCGCTCGAATACCAACTCTTGCGCCTGCTGCGCCGTACCGTTCCGCAAATGAAGCAACAAACCCAGTGTACGACCACTGTCACTGTGGTAGCGCAGTGGCACGTTGGATAGTTTGTCCGCCAGCTTCCAGCTCAGTTCGGTTCCTTCATTTTGGGCATCGCCATCACCGCGGAACAACAGTCCATGGACGGTAGCTCTCAGGACAGATTCACCATAATCCCAACCTACACCTCGCTGCATCCTCAGGACCTGTGTCGCCAGGATCATCTTGTGCCCAATGTTCACAAAACTACCTGCCGCATAGGGAACCAGGCGCATCGCAAGATCTTCTGCATCAATCACTCGGAGTGCACGTTGAACAGCTCGGTCTGAAACAGAGTCGTCCCACCGTTCCATGGCCTCCCTCAGCTCATCCCAATTGCCAGGCTCGCCGGTTCCTTCCTTATCAAAAGTGGAAAGCGACCAGTCACCATCTTGTTGATCACGAGCAAGACTCTCCTTCAGGTCGTGCAGATGCCAGGCAGCGAGACAAAATCTATCGCGCCTATGAAGGCGGCGTGCCAATTCTCGCAGCGGCTGAGCCATCATCACGGCATGCAGCTTTCCGCCCACATGGCGAGGTCTGATCTCACGTATACCCGCTATGAATATGGCCTTAAAGATATTATCCACATTTCGCTGGTTACGAAATCCGTTCGCGATTAGATTGAGACCTGACTCAAACGATTCATGGACAAATGATTCAACCAGTGATTCAACTGATATCCGATCGCCAAAGCCTCTGGCGGTTGCAAGCCAACCAACGGTTTGCAGAAAGGTGCGTCTTGGAAGGGGGCACATACCCTATCTATACGAGATTGGGCAGTCCTGGTTAAGTCTCTAGTGTGCCGATTCACTTTGAGGCGGATGATGAATGAGCCCCGGCACCATGCTCGCTAATGACGAGATCCAGTGCAAAGGCCCAGACCGCCACATGCTTGCCAACGCCAACAGACCCATCGCCGAAAGCGTGATCCAATCCCACCACCTCAAATGGTGTTCGTGTAATTCCAGAAAGTCGAGGTCAGTTGGTTGATAAAAGATGTTTACTAAAACGCCAAACACCACAGCAACGGCCAATGCTAATGCGGCCAGTTTCAACCCCTTCCCTTCACCAAACACCTTGTTCACGGTCAAGATAGTCGATATGTTGGTGGCCGGACCGGCAAACAAGAATACGAGCACTGCACCCACCGAAAATCCGTGCTGCAACAAAACCAACGCAATGGGAACCGATGCCGAGGCGCACACGTAAAACGGTATGCCAATCACGCCAAGCAGCACAATGTCCCAGTGACCAAACGGATTCTGTACCGACTGCACGGGCCACAGCACTTGAGCCAAAGCCGCAGCGATCAAACCAAAACAAATCAGTGGGAAAATGTCGTCGACCAGATCCACAAACGCGAATCGCCACCAACTTACCGGCGCGGATTCCGCATTCTTCTTGGCACAGCAACTCTTTTCCTGCTCTACGTTTAAGGGTGTGCCGAGCCAAGACACTGCCAACATAGCGATCGCCACGGGGAGGACGATGGCTGCGATCAATCGCACAATGGAGAATTCCCAACCCAACAGCTTCACAGAAACCAAGAAGGAGTCCACGCCCAATTCTGGAGTAGCCACCAGAAATGCCACCAGGGCCGCTGTGGGCAGACCCTTTTTCGACAGGCTCATAAACAACGGCAACACGCCACAGGAGCAGATGGGTAATGGGAGCCCAAACAACATGCCCTTAGCTGCTTGCTTCAAGGGACCACCCCGGTTAAGCCAGGCAACAGGCCTCTGTGGCATATAGGCGTGTAACAAACCGGAAATAATCAAGCCAAGCAGCAAGTAGGGCGCGGTTGCTTGCAAAAGTGCCACAAAAGCCGCACCGAATGACAAAGACGGCGAACCATGCGCGTGTAGATGAACATCGCTATCACCCAGGTAGGACTGGGTCACCGCGAAAATCACGAGTCCGGCAAAAAAAGCCCCAAACTCCCAGTTACGGTCCACACGCCGATGCGCATGAAAGTCGATGAAATCATGGATCAACAAATGAACAAATGAACCGGCAATCAGCGCATAGGCCCCGTTGACCACCACCGAGTCAAGTAAGAGACCAAGCCAGGATGCGCCCAACGCCCCAACCACGGTGGCGCCACCCATCGCGGCAAGTCGCACCCAAGCGCCGCGTTCGTTTTTTTCTCGCAAAAAAAGCCACATGATAATTGCAGCAACGGGGATACGATGCGCAATCACCATTAATGCCATGGGCAAGTCGTCAGCCAGTGATGACGAAGCCAAGGCAAGACCTACACCATCAGTGAGTTGATGCAGGAGCAGGCCTATCCAAAGCATTTCGGCCGTGAAGAACCTTGAATTCCCGTCGGTCGCATGGTGACCCGAACCGGGCAACAAACGCTCAAATGCGACCATGATCAAGAACCCGAGACCCGCCAACACAAGGCTCAACGGGCCAAGTCGTTCGTAAGCTTCTGGTAGCAAATGGACCAGCAACAAGGCGCCAAAGAAACTGGCCATGAGTCCTTTCAAGGCGGCGATACCCCAACCGTGCGAACTCATCAAACGTGCAAACAGCCCGCCCACGGGCAAAGCGACCAGGCTGGCCAAAATCAGAATGGTGATTGATGTCATCAGGGCACCAGCAAGGATGGGCGCCATCCGGCCAATGGATTTACACCCAATAACTCAGTCACGGTGGCTGCCACATTACTGAGTGCAAGCGACGGCTCCTGTCGCAAGCAGCCTTTTACCTGACCATGAGGGTCAAACAGAATAAAGGGCACGCGATTGAGTGTATGGGATGTTTTCACGAGCCGGTTGCCTTGCTCGTCGAGTTTGATGTGGCCGACCGCATCCATCTCAAACATCTGTTCCGCATTACCGTGATCGGCCGTGACCAAAGCCACACCGCCAGTTGCTTCAACAGCTGCTAGTACCCGGGCCAATTCCAAATCCAAGCAAGTCATGGCTGCAATGGTAGCTTGAAGATTGCCCGTATGGCCGACCATATCGCCATTGGCATAATTCACACGTAAAAAGCGGGAATCGCCGTTTCGAAGCTCCCTGATCATGGCGTCGCTAATTTCTGCCGCCTTCATCCACGGCCTCTCTTCAAAGGGCACTCGATCGGAAGCCACCTCGACAAAACATTCCAGAGACGGTGCCGTAATTCCGGACCGATTCCCGTTCCAAAAGTAGGTGACATGTCCATACTTTTGCGTTTCTGAAATCGCAAATTGGGCCAACCGCGCATCGAGCAAACACTCGGTTAAAGTGCCATCGATCCTTGGTGGGCCCACCAGGTATTGCTTGGGTATGCACAGATCCCCATCGTACTGCATCATGCCCGCATAGAACACTTTAGGTACGCGCTTGCGATTGAAGGCCGTGAACTCGGGGCCAGACTCAAAAGCGCGACTGATCTCCAGTGCGCGATCCCCGCGAAAATTGAAAAACACCACACCATCCCCATCTTGGATGGTGCCAACGGGGCCGTGTTCATCCACAATCACAAAGCCGGGCAGAAACTGATCGATTACCCCGGGCTGCTCGGACCGCAATGCTTCCACAGCGGTCCTGGCGTCTTTGAACCCTCGACCTTCGCCGAGCACGTGATGCTCCCAACCACGTTGGACCATGTCCCAGTCGGCTTCATAACGATCCATGGTCAAAACCATGCGACCGCCGCCGCTGGCAATACAAATATCGAATCCCGCCATACGCAGGGCCGTTAATTTCCGCTCCAAACGATCCAAGTAGAGGTGAGCAGTCGTCTCGCCTACGTCCCGTCCATCGAGCAAAACGTGTAATCGAACCGCGTGAACTTTTGCATCGTGGGCACCATCGATCAGCGCTTCCAGATGATCGATGTGTGAGTGCACATTGCCGTCCGACAACAATCCGATCAAATGTAAGGTTCCCTGGCTTTGGCGAAGTTGGTCAGTCAAAGCGCGCCAAACTGGTCCCTCAAAAAGCGAGCCGTTTGCAAAGGCCTGGTTAACAAGTGATGCGCCCTGATCAATAACTTGACCCGCGCCGAGCGCATTGTGACCCACCTCAGAATTGCCCATATCACTGTCGCTTGGCATACCTACCGCTTTACCGTGAGCAGCCAGAGTCGTCATCCGGCAGGAGGCCATCAGACGGTCCAAGGTTGGTGTGTTTGCCTGCTGAAAGGCATTTCCTTCGCGGTAGGGCGAAAGACCGACACCGTCCATAATGATCAACGTCAGTTTTCCGGAAATCTTGCTCACGTCGCCCCCATCAGTACCCATACCCATCGCCCCATTGAGCCTGCCATAGCAACCAGCGACCTTGTTCTTGTCGAAACGTCAGGTAGAATTCGGCTTTGTCCTTAGGCAACAGACCTTCACCGGTAAGTACCAATAGACGTGCATCGTAGACGGCCGGATTGGTGGTTGAGGTGATGTCGAGATTCACCTTGGAGATCGCAATCGTCGGGTGACGCAAAAATATGGCTCGCACGATGCGCAAAACATCGTCTTTGGGTCGGTTGGATTCGTCTCTGAAACTGGGGCTGACGTGGTCTTCAAAGGGATCGATATCCTTGGCTTCCGCGCCTTCAATCATGGCGTCAATCGCCGCTTCAATGGCAGCTTCGGGGGAATCAGGATTCGATTTGAGGGACATATAGCCGATACCGAGGATCACCAGTATCAGCACAAAGGCCGATTGTTTTTGGCGGTTACTCCATGTCATCTGCGTTTCCAGACCACCGCAAGAGAATATTCGCGCCTCTTTTCATTGAAGAAGGCGTGGACCCAACCTCGTTGCTCCAAACCTACCAAGATGCGTTTGGCTCGATGGGTGGACACGTTGATGGATTTGGCAATTTGTCCCAGTGTTTGCCGAGGATGGGTATCCAGGTTATCCAGGATGCGTAACTCGGTTTTGTCGAGTTCTCCCACATGATCCTCAACGGGTTCACTGGTGACCTTGCTCATGTTTTTCAGGCTCTTGCGGTCTAACGGTAGGTTCTCGCGATCGGAACGGAAGTAGGGCCATTTATCGTCCGAGCGATTGGGGTCCACGGCGTAAACGGGTTTCAATGCAGCTTCAGGGACTTGGACCACCAACACATTGACGCCTTTCATGGGCTCCCAGAAGTCCGCTTTGATCTTCACGGGTGGATCACAATAGAATCCGCTGACCTGCTGCACCAATTCCAAAGTTCCCTTGGCATTCTCCAGGCCAACGATTTCCCCTTCATCGTCGATTCCCATAAAGATCGTGCCACCGCTGGAATTTGAAAAAGCCGAAAGGGTGCGTGACAAGCGTTTGAGCTTGGGGCATTGTCTTTTGAATTCAACCTGAACGCCTTCTCCACGTCTGACCATATCCGACCATTTCTTGGCCATTCAGCGGGAACCCATTTGCAAGAAGTCTTCACGAGATTGCAGTAAAGTGTGACGCTGCCCATGTAGTGATTCCAAATCGGCGCGACATTTGGCAACGACTTCTTCGGGAGCTCGAGCCACAAAGTTTTCATTACCTAACCGTGATTCTAAACCCTGAATCTCCTTTTCCATCTTCTGCAGTTTGTGATCAATCTTCTCGATTTCGGCCTCCACATCCAGATGCCCTCGCAAATCAAGATACGCGTTCAGTCCGGTAAGAGCAAGCGGCACCCAACCTTGTTCCACATCGCGCCCACCCAACGCACCTATTTCGTAAATACGTCCAAGGAACCGTATCTGCGGTTCAATTTCACGAACCAGCGCTGACATTCTTTCATCCGCATCAATCACCAGTGATAGTTCAGCAGAATTGGGCAAGTTATTGGATTTTCGAACACCTCGAATGGCCGTAATTAGGGACTGCAACAAGTCCATCGCCTGATCGGCATGGATATCAAGCCAAGACTCAGGACATTTCGGCCATGTCTGAGCCCCCAACAAGGCACCTTCACGGGCCTGCATGCTTTGCCAAATCTCTTCAGTCACAAACGGCATAAAGGGATGCAGCAATCGCAAACAAGCGTCAACGACGAATTGAGTTCGACCCAATAACGCGGCTTTCGCAGCATCATCAGCTTCGCGAATGGCAGGCTTCAAGAACTCCACATACCAATCGCAGAACTCTCCCCAAAAGAAGTTGTAAATGGTGCTGGCTGCGTTGGCTAGTTTAAACGCTTCAATTTCTTCGGTCACTTGAGTGACCGTTGCAGACAGGCGACTGAGAATCCAGCGACCCACCAGATCCTGTGGCGCATCCATCCAGTTCTCGTCGGCTGTGACCCCTTCAAAACTCATGTCTACGAAGCGATAAGCGTTCCATATTTTGGTGCAGAATCCGCGGCCCAAATCACAGGACTCTGCCGAAAATCGGCTGTCGGCCCCAAAGGGTGTTTGGTAGACGATCGTAAATCGAAGTGCGTCGGCCCCATATTCGCGGATGATATCGAGAGGGTCGGGGCTGTTGCCTAGAGTTTTGGACATCTTGCGACCTTCCAGATCGCGGACAATCCCGTTGAAATAGACATGACGGAACGGCACTTCACCCATGAACTGCTGGCCCGCCATAATCATTCGTGCTACCCAGAAGAAGATGATATCTGCTGCGGTTACGAGCGTCGTCGTGGGGTAGTAATACTTCAAGTCTTCCGTGGTATCAGGCCAACCAAACACGGAGAAGGGCCACAGCCATGAGCTGGCCCAGGTATCCAGAACGTCTTCATCCTGCGTCAACTGAGGGCTATGGCACGTGGCGCAATCCACAGGCTCGGAGACCGCACAAGTCTGATGGCCTTCTGGGCAGTACCAGACGGGAATCCGGTGGCCCCACTTCAATTGACGTGAAATACACCAATCCTTGATGTTGGTGAGCCAGTGTTCGTAGGTCTTGACCCAGCGATCGGGATAAAAGGTGATTGCTCCCGTTTGGACTGGAACAAGCGCGCGCTGCGCCATCCCTTCCATTCGGATGAACCATTGTTCGGATAGATAGGGTTCTATGATGTCCTTGGTGCGGTAGCAGCGACCTACAGCTACGGTATGGGGTTCTGTCTTCTCCAAAAGGCCAAGGCGATCCATCTCCGCAACCACGGCCTTGCGGCACTGATTTCGGTCCATACCTTGGAACATCTCTGGAACCTGTTCGTTCATGTGCGCGGTTCGATCCATAATCACTATGAACTCCAGGTTATGTGTCGTACCCATTTCAAAGTCATTCATGTCGTGGGCAGGTGTTACTTTCACGCAACCGGTTCCAAAGCTTGGATCCACATGTTCATCGGCTACGATGGGAATCTCTCGACCCACGATGGGTAAGCGGATGAATTTGCCAATGAGGTGCTGATAACGTTCGTCTTCCGGGTGGACGGCGACACCAGTATCACCCAACATGGTTTCGGGCCGTGTCGTAGCCACCACCAGATGATCCGATCCATCACTGAGCGGGTACCGAAAATGCCACAGGTGACTGGCTTCCTCACTCCGGTCCACCTCGTCATCCGAAAGCGCAGTTTGGAGTGCAGGGCACCAATTAACAATGTACTTACCGCGGTAGATCAAACCTTGGTGGTACAAATCCACGAACGTTTGCAGCACTGCATGAGACAGGCCTTCATCCATGGTGAACCGTTCGCGATCCCAGTCGCAACTTGATCCCAGCTTTCTTAACTGCTGAATGATAATCCCACCGAATTTGTCTTTCCATTCCCAGACTTTCTTCAGAAATTCCTCTCGGGAAAGCGAGTCAGGATCGACGCCATCAGCTCGGAGTGCCTTCTCGACCATATTCTGTGTCGCAATACCGGCGTGATCAGTACCTGGCACCCAGCACACATTGAAGCCCTGCATCCGCTTGGTGCGCGCCAGGATATCCTGGATGGTGTTGTTCAGCACGTGACCCATATGCAGCATACCCGTCACATTGGGAGGCGGAATCACCATGCAATAGGGTTGTCTGGTGCGATCCACTTCACTCTTGAAGGCGCCGCTCCGCTCCCAATGTTGATACCACTTTTCTTCAATGGGTAAATGACTGTAATGCTTGTCCATACACCTGCTCCGGGTAGTCACCCTAAAAATAAGCCCTATAGCATAACAGTGGTCAGTGGTCAGAGGCCAGCATACAGTGGTCAGAAGTCAGTGTTCAGTTGCGGGGCTGCCAACGGAATGGGCTGGGCTTTTCCGCCAATTGGCGATTGCCCACGATTAGGGCCGGCACCATGCCTGAGCCAATGACTAACACAATACCTAACCATTCCCAGCCCGCCATCACCTCGCCAAACAAGAGGATGCCCCAACCAACGGCAAACACGCTACCCAACAATCCGGCCGTACTGCCCGCAGTGGCTGTCAAATAGGCGAAGCTGCGCACCATGAACCACTGTCCACCATAGGCACCGAGTCCCGCAAGCACACCGTACGCCCATACAGTCAGGGACACGGGCCAGGGGTCCGACCCACAAAAGGGCAGGCTCAATGAAGCTGAGATTACGGAGAACCACAGCACGATCACTTCCGGCCGCTCGCTAAAACGCATGCGGCGGATGGCGATAAAAGCGATGGCGGCAAAAAAGCCGCTCGCCAGACCAGCCAACCAACCCCAAACGTGGATATTTGGGGCCCAGGGCTTGAAGATCAGAATCGTACCCGTGATGGCCGTGACCACGGCAACCACATTTACGGGTTGAGGTCGCCGACCGAAGAGCCCCCACACCAAGAGTACCGCAAACACAGGTGACGTCTGGTTGAGGACCGTTGCCGTTCCCAAGGGAATGGTTTGCAATGCGTAGAAATTCCCATACACGGCCAATGTCCCAACCAGTGCGCGGGCCACGAGCCAAAAACGAGCATTACCCCCAAGTGCAGACCGATGGGTCAAAGCCCAAGGCAACAGCATGCATATGGCCACGGTCCCGCGTACGACCACCAGCTGCGGTAGACTGAACCCATCTCGGGCCAGCCGAACACCCACACCCATAACCGAGAAACACAAACTGGCCACCACCATGGCCAGATAGCCACGAACTTGGGGCGTTCGCCAATCCAAGGAGCGTATGTTCAATGAGGTTTGGGAGCCTGCCAAAGAATCACGCGGTTCAACGTGTTCGCACATACTCTGCAGAACGGGACCCGATTGCGGGTAAACATGATGCAATCTGCCTGAGGCCGATAGAATGCGTTCGCGTCGTAGTTGGCACCCTGAAAGGCGCCAACTTGATGCGCGTGCTCTGCTTGACCCAACAATTCGGTTTGTTGTTTTTGCAGTTCAAGAAACAAGGCATCCATATGATGTTCCGGCAGTTTCTGTTGGCGAATCTGGGCTCGCCGCACACCGTAGTCTTTGGACTGTGCCTCGAAGGTTTCCTTGGGCCAAGGCGTCGGAATGGGGGTATCTTGATCAACCCACTCACGCCACTTCAATTGATCGGGATTGAGCAACGCGGTTGCGTTGACTTCCCACGGCTCCACAACCACTTCTGGGGGTTGGTAGGCAACCGGAGAGGTGTAGTACTCGTCGGCCAGGCCGGCGAAATGGTGACCAAACTCATGGATCACAAGGTACTCGGCAAAGGAATTGTGAGCGGCTGCTGTGGCAAAAACTGAGAACATGCCACCGCCACCATAGGTTTCGCCATTGGTCAACATAATCACGTACTCGTATGGGGCGCGGGCAGCGACATCTCGCCATGCCCTGTTCTCCATGGTAAGCACGTAGCGTTCGGACCCAAATGAATCGTAGCTACAACCCAAGGGCGAGTTTCGGTAAAAGCCGGTAGACGGCCGAGCAATACCCGATTGGGTTGCGGGTGGACAAATGGCTCGGACATTAAAGGAACGCCGCTGCGTGTGGAAGGGCTCAACTTGAAAAAGGGCCTCCATCAGGCGGTTGGCGTCAGCCAAAAAGACATCCTGTTCTGATACCGTGTAACCATCCCCCAGAAAAAGTAAATCTACTTTCTCCTGCGGTTTGCCGTTTATTTCGAGATCATGCACCAATTGGGGGTCGGGCACGGCAGGGTTCAGTTCTTCGGGACGGATGCGTATCCGCACTTTTTCTACGAACTGGTTACGAGCGTCGCGTCGTTTGATCACCAGATCGGCTTCATCGGAGAGTTCAGGAAAGCGAAACGACTCATGAAACGTCTTAAACTCACGCTCAGACTCGCCCGTCAACAGCCACTCGGTGGAGACCAGGGAGCTACCCCGAGCAAACAGCAGTGTCCCATCCAAGGCACGTAACTCCATCCGATCTGTTCCGAAATCAAAAGGCTCAATAAATGCGCTCTCCGATCCTGACCATGGCACGGGTTCCAAGCGCAAAGCGTCGACGGCATACACCGCAGTCTGGCGTCCGTGTGTCACGAATACATCCAAACGCCAAGTTGCCGGATTATTAGGAAAACTGACCAGTAGAAAGAACCACCACATGAATCACCTCACCGTCGCTAGCATAGCCCAATCATTGTCTTTATTTGCAGGCGTGATGTAACGCCTCCACAACTCGCTTCACTTGGTCATGACGCAAATCAGGATATAGGGGAAGACACAAACAGGTTCGGCCCATCTGCTCACTGACGTGTAACGTGCCCAATTGCTCACCGCCATATTTCCGAAACACGGGTTGCTGGTGCAAGGGCGGGAAATAGCGACCGGTTTGAATCCCCAGTTGCCACAGTTCGTCGGCTACTTGATCGCGGTCGTGACGCGTCAGCAGCACGGGGAACGTGAACCATGAACAGGCGAGATAATCTGCGGTTGGAGGCAAGCCGAAACGGCTGTCGCCCTCGAGAAGCTGGCGGTATTGGCACGCGACGTCTCGGCGTTGAGCGAGTCTGGAATCAAGACATGTGAGTTGAGACTGGCCAAGGGAAGCCTGCATCTCGCTCATCCGGCAACTGTATCCCCAATCAACTTGGTCCAGCCATCCGCCTGCGGGATCACGACCCTGATTCACGAGGCACCGAACACGCGAAGCTAATTCGGCCTCGGATGTGACGAACATGCCACCCTCACCGGTGGTGAGAGGCTTGTTGGGATAAAAGCCAAACACGCCGCAACGCCCCCTGGTTCCGGCCAGAAGGCTATTGTGATGAGCACCCAATGCCTCGCAAGCGTCTTCGATCACGTCCAGTGACAGCCCATTGAGCAGCCGCATATCCAGTGGTAGACCAAAATTGTGAACGGCAATCACGGCATCAGCCCGGCCATCCAGTCCGTCCAATCGCATGTTCCAGGTCTCCAGATCGTTGTCCACCAAAAGCGGTGTGGCCCCCACAGACCAGACCGCATTGATCACGGCCGCAAAGGTAAACGAGGGTAACGCGACGCGCATGCCCGGTCCTAGATTGAGCGCCCGCAAGGCCAACACAAGCGCTTGCGTCCCAGAGGAGACAGCGACGGCTTGGCGCACACCTAAATAAGTTGCGAAGTCATGCTCAAAACGTGCAAGTGAGGGTCCTCTGCTCAATGTGTCCGTCAACAGTACTTGAGCTACCGCGCGCCTGTCCTCCTCGGTAATGTTTGGCCTGCTAAGGGGAATCCATTCACTCATGCGCGCCAACAATCGGTAGGTGGATGAAGCGACTTCTTATGCAGAAGAGCAGCACGATCGGGTAGGTTCTGAACGATTTCGGCAATTCGCTCAGATGCGGTCCCATCGCCATAGGGGTTCACCAAGCCCTTGATTCGGTGGCGAAAACCGGCGGACATGGCCTTTTTCACAGCAATTAGGATGGCGTCTTTCTCGGCTGGACAATCGATGACGTTCGGCGCTTTCAACCGCCCCTGTTGCCGTCGACCCACGTTGACGCAGGGTAAGTCAAACGACGCTGCTTCCATAATGCCACTGGACGAATTACCCAAAAGCACCTGTGCGTGGCCCAAGAGGCTGAAGTACGTATGGGGGTTCAAATTCACGAAGATGTGTGAGTGGTGACGGGCACTGGAAAAGGACCTTGCGCTTTGAATTAGTTGTTGGTGACGGTGATCGGCATTGGGGAAGCAAAACCAAACGGGCTGATTGATGGCTTCCAAAGCCTCAAAGAAGATTCTGGACTCCTGTGCCGGATCATCATCCAGCGTTACGGGGTGATAGGCCACCAAAATCGGCGCAGGATCCAAGCGGGCACCCAGTACGTTCTCCAACGCCGATTTTTCCATCAATTTGAAGCGGCTCAGATGGTCCAGCGAAGGCGCGCCGACTACGTGAACCCGCCAGGACTCCTCTCCCATGGCCAAGACCCGATTTCGAGCTTGTAAATGAGGTGTCAGATGGATATGTGCCATTTTTGTCAGTGCATTGCGAACACAATCATCCACAGCGCCCTCACTCACTTCGCCTCCCTCCAAATGAATAATGGGTATGCGCATAGCCATTGCCGCAGTTGCAGGCGCCATCAATTCGTAGCGATCAGCAATCAGCATCACTACATCTGGTTGCAGTTGCGCGAATGCCTGCGCCATACCAATCGTGGCTAACCCGATGGAAGTGGCTATTGACTGATCATCATCTCCAGCCAGAAGACAGGGCACCGCAAAGACCGAGAACCCATCGCGCTCAATTTCCGTGGCTGAGTTTCCAAATTGTGGTGACAAATGAGCCGCTGTGGCTACCACGCTTAGTTTCAGTCCAGGGCATTTCGCCAAGGTCAACAAAGGCAATCGAAGGTGACTGTAGTCAGCCCTAGATGTTGTCACACAAACCAGATGCACGGTTCTTCCCCTTTGTGGATGATAATGGATGTCCGGTCCAAGACACAGTCTACGCATCAATCACAAGAATTCAATCATGCGAGGAAATGCGATGCTTTTTTTTCTTTGCTGCAATGTGCTGGTTCAAGATACATGGCTGCCCCATTTGACGCGGCCAGGAGGCGGTTTCCGCACCGACCTCATCCTTGCTAACCCAAGCGCCCAGCCTCAAGGAATCACGCTCGATGCGTTTGACGCAAACGGACAGATGGTGAAAACCTATGTTTTGTCGCTGAGCCCCAACGAAACGCGGTTTCTATCCGCGGCAACGGTTCTAGGCGATCAGGCTGCCTCATTGCGTTACGCCCTGAGTCAAATCAAGGTTACCGCCGCTTACGAATCGGTCAATCCCCCATCATCGCCGGCTCACGTATCCCCTTCTGTAGCGTCAGCGAAGCGTTGGTTATTGTATCCCGGCAATTGGGAAGTGGTTTTTGATGGCATCGCAGCCGTAAATCTTGGGACTCAGGCAACGGACATTCATGTGAACATGCTTGGGCTAACAGGTGAGGTATTGCAGACGGAAGTCATTGCCAGCGCCCTTGCACCCAGAGGCAAGACCCTTTTTGTCCTGGGCGCACCTGGTGTATCGCTTTTCAACCCACCAGGTCAGGTTCATTTTGAAATCGTTTCGTCTGAGAATATCAGTTTGATTGCATTGCGGGGGTCGCCACCGGGATCGAGTGTTGGATTTTTGTGGCAAAATGCTGCTTTTCCAACAATCGAACCAGATGATGCGACATTGGTGTGGGCGCCTCCCCCAGGCGAGAGCGCCCAGAATCCAGTATTGGGGCCAGATCGCAAAACCGTTTACTGCACCTTGTTTCACGGGGGGTATAACCATGGTCCCGCCGGGATCTGGTCCGTAACCGACGCAACTACTATTCTGGACGACCACGACCACGACGCCGTCATGCTCCCAGGCAGTTCATGGAATGTACCTACCCAGAGAATTGCATTCTCTTGGGATCTGGAGGACCGTGACGAGATCTGGACTGCTAACCCGCAGGGCGGTGATGTTTTTCGAGTCACTCGTAGCACCAATGGTCGCGCCTTCGAACCCAGCTTCAGTCCAGATGGACTATGGTTGACTTATGAATTGAGGAACCTAAGCGACCAGGGTTCGATTTACAAAATCGCAGCCGATGGCACAGGGCCAACACGGCTCACAGATGGGTTCGATGATCGCCAACCCAATTGGTCACCAGACGGAAGCGCGATCGTCTTTCAAAGGCGTGAACAATCCGGCGAACTTTGGCAAATCATGGTCATGGACCCAAGCGGCAGTAACTTGCGTTCGGTTCAACCCAGCTCGCGGTCGCAAACCGATATCAGTTGGTCACCCGATGGCAAGTATCTGGTCTATTCGTCCAGCGATGAAGCCAGCATTCAGCTACGGGTGATCGCGCCTTCAGGTGGCAGTCCGATCACAGTCACAAACCGAACGGGGCGTTACGATGGCGCACCTGCATGGTCACCTGATGGTCGCACCCTTTTCTTTGAGTCCGCGCCTTCAGAACCCGATGAACTTGCCACATCCCTCTTTCAGGTCAAAGCACCAAACATGCTGGCGGCATCCAATTCGACGAACCCTAGGGACCAGATGCGGCATTTCGTGAAGACCATTGCGCAGCGCGCCCGTCAACACAACTATCGTTTCACCATCATTCCGCAAAACGGTCTGGAGCTGGTGCGCGGAATTGATGGTGCGACCAGAATCGACTACCTCGCCTGGATTGACGGCATCGCGCAGGAACACTTGTACTATGGCCAGGAGGATTTTGATCGGCCAACCCCGACGGGCGACACGGAGTACTTAACCTCGTTCTTAGAAACCGCTCTCGCATATGGAGTCCGGCCATTGGCCGCTGAATACTGTCAATCACAAGCATTTGTAACGGATGTGTTTGCACGCGCGAATGCATTAGGCTTTCTTGCTTTTGCAGGCAGCTATGACCTTGATGCGGTACCTACCTATCCGGTCAATCAGGCCAACAGTCTAGACATCCACAATTTGCGGGACGCCGCAAATTTCCTCTATCTCATCACGCCCGACCAATATCCGGATCGCAGTTCGTATCTATCCGCATTGCGCAACTCCTCCCACGACATCATCATTCTTGATGCCTATCATCAGGGCCAAGTACTGACGCCTCAAGAAGTTGCTATGTTGAAAACCAAACCCCAGGGGGGTCGACGCCTTGTAATTGCGTATATGAACATTGGTGCCGCTGAAAATTGGCGCAGCTATTGGCAGCCCAATTGGGCAATCGGCAATCCAAACTGGCTGGTTGCAGCCTACGAGGGTTATCCAGACGAAACTTGGGTGCGATACTGGGATCCTCAATGGCAAACCATCATTTTGGACCAATACCTAATTCTGTTGCTCGATGCGGGTTTTGACGGCGCCTATCTAGATAACATTCTGGCCTTTGAACAATTCGAGTAGGTGCTATGATCTCGCCCGAAAGTGAGGGCACTTGTTTCACCAACGAACAGCCGCCATGGTGGCTTCGGTTACGGCGCTTGTACTGGTTACGCTTAAGTTAGGCGTGGGTTTTGCCACGGGTACGCTGTCCCTGCTGGCCAGCGCAGCCGACTCCGCATTTGATTTGATCATTTCGCTGTTCAACTATTTGGTCCTAAAGACTTCCGATAAGCCCAGCGACGAAGACTACAACTACGGCCGCGGCAAACTGGAAGCCCTTGCAAGTATCGTAGAAGGCTTGATCATTTTCGCCTCCGCCCTGGTGATCATGGTATCTGCCATCAAGCGACTCATCGTCGCGACGCCCTTACAGCAAGTTGACATAGCTACCTGGACCATGGGCTTTTCGTTGGCTGCCACTGTGTTTTTGGTTCTTTACCTGAATCATGTAGCCAAGTTGACTAAGAACATGGTGATTGAAGCAGATGTGCTGCACTACAAGGCCGATCTATTGAGCAACAGCGGTATCCTCATTGCCTTGGTTGCAGTGCAGTACACCGGCTGGACATCCATCGATGCCATCGTTTCGATCGGTGTGGCTGGATACTTGGTATACGCCACGATTCCATTAATCCGCAAAGGGTTCCATATGATTATGGACCGTGCGCTTAGTCCAGATATCGTGCAGACCATTCGAGAAATTATGGAATCTGAGCCCGGCCTGAACAGTTTCCACGAATTGCGCACACGCCAAAGTGCCGGGATCCACTTTGTCGACGTACACTTGGTGTTTACGCGCACCATTAGTTTGCTCGATGCCCATACCATCGCCGATCGGATTGCTGCTAAAATACGAGAGATTTCGAACTGCCGCTGGATGATCAATATGCACATGGATCCAACGGACGACTCAAAAAAGGAGTCGAATCTAACAAAAATTTAACCTTATTCATGATTCATACCTTCATATACTTCAAAAACGGGAGGGCTCCATGGATCTCAGCATGGTCGTACCTATCTACAATGAAGAAAGCAATCTATTAGAACTCGCCAATCGAATTGAATCGGCCATGAATCAGGCGGAAATCACACAGTGGGAAGTCATCTTTGTCAATGACGGTTCCACAGACCGCAGCCAATCTGTGCTCCTGCAGCTTCAACAAAGGGACAGCCGATATCGAGTGGTTCAGTTCCAGATCAACCAAGGCCAGACCGCAGCCATGGATGCAGGTTTTCGATACGCTCGAAACCCTTATGTGCTCACTATGGATGCCGATCTACAAAACGACCCACACGACTTCGTCAAACTTCAACCACACATGGCAGAGGGGGTCGGGTGTGTCTGCGGTGTTCGCCTAAATCGAAAAGACACGCTTTTGAAACGCATCTCGTCCAGAATAGCCAATGCGATACGCAACTGGCTATCGGACGAACAAATCACCGACACAGGTTGCAGCCTCAAACTATTTCGCAAAGAATGCCTTGACCGCCTAAAACTCTATGAAGGACTTCATCGGTTCCTGCCCACACTTTGCAAGATGGAAGGATTCACAGTGATTGAGGTACCCGTCTCGCACCATGCTCGCCTCTTCGGTACGTCGAGTTATGGCGTCTGGAACCGCGTGTTTAAATCATTTTTCGACCTTTTGGCCGTGCGATGGATGAAACGGCGACAGTTGAAATATCAAAAAATCGCCCAAGAGGTGCAGCGCCTTAAGAGCGCGTGAGGGACCACCATGAATCAAGAATGGATGAGTGTGCTCAGCGACCCCTGGGCCGTTGTCGGACTCGTAGGCCAACTTCTGTTTTTTTCACGTTGGATCGTCCAATGGGCGGCGTCTGAACGAATCAAATCCAGCCACGTACCCCTATCTTTTTGGATCATCAGTTTGGTTGGCGGCACGCTTGTCCTGATCTATGCCATCAAAATCCACAATCTCGTTTTCGTACTCGGGCAGTTGGTGGGCGTGGCTAACTACAGTCGCAATATTGTCTTGATCAAGCGAGCAAGGAGGCAGGTATCCGAAACCTGACCGGCCTGGGATACGCATTCTTGGCCTGTGCCTTTTTCCTCTTCGGCTTGGGCGGGTACGACCTCTCCGCCCCAGACGAGCCGCGCTACGCCTTGGTCGCACAAGAAATGATGCGTGACGGGCATTGGCTGCTTCCTCATCGCAATCAACGCGCGTATCCCGACAAACCACCCCTCTTTTTCTGGTCGATCGCCGCAACCAGCACGATCTTGGGAGGAGAGATAGGTCCGTGGTCCGCAAGATTGCCAAGCGCACTTGCCGCACTCGCCATTTTCGGCTTGCTGTTCCAGTGGGAACGGGAAACCACAGGTACCGACACGCCCGTTTCACCGCTCATAGCCATGGCTTCTTATCGGTTTCTGTTTCAGGCACACATGGCTCAGATCGACATGCTCCTGTGCCTCACCACCACCATTGCCGGGATCGAAGGATACAGGCACCTGACAGGCGCCACGCGACGAACCGCATTGATGGGCTTAGCCATGGGATTCGGCATTTTGGCAAAAGGCCCAGTGGCCTGGCTGATTCCCGTTGGTGCCTGCCTGCTGTATCGATTGATGCATCGCGACGCTCGCTTTCCCGTTCACGCCATGACCTGGTCGTTGATACCACCCCTCATCTGGCTGGCAGCGCTGGGAATTCAGGTATGGCAGCAGCAACAGTGGCATTATTTTGCCAACCTTTTGTTCGATCAAACCCTGGTGCGCTACGTGAACCCCTGGCATCATCACAAACCCATCACGTACTACCTCACCACCTTCCTTTATGATTTCTTCCCATGGTCGCTTTTGCTGTACGCAGGGATACCCGCCTCAAAGCAACGATGGCGTCAACTGGCACAACATGAGAAATTTTCTTGGCTGTTTATCGCTTTCGTGTTTGTGTTTTTCAGCCTTAGCAAAGGGAAACGCAACCTGTACCTGATGCCATGTTTCCCTTTTGCTGCCGTCGTCTTGCCTCACATCCTGAAACAGATCGGCCAAAGTCGCCTGGTAAGGTGGGTTGCAGGGTTTACCTCTGCGATCTGGTTATTGCCCGCGGGCTTGTTGCTGGCGATCGTCATCAAGAACGATTTATTGCCGCCACAACTAAGCGAACCACCCCACTCCCTGTTCGTGTTCGCGGCAGTCTCATGGGTTTGCCTGGTACTGCTTTCGATTAGGTGGGTTTCGCGCCACAGATGGGTCCCCTTCTTGTGGAGCCAGGTTGCATCTTCAGCCGTCTTGGTGATCTTGCTGTATGGGATTGTTTTGCCTTGGGTCAACCCGCAACGCAGCGCCAAAGCATTCATGACCCAGGTGAATGAGTTGGTACGAGATGATCCCAGCCCGCTTGCGATGGTTGATTTTCGGGCCGCCTATCGATTCTACGGTGTACGACATGTGGTTGAATTATCAACCCTGGCCACAGATCGTTCTGAACCCAAGCTGTTGGGTTTACCGGATTTATTTGAATTTACGCAATTGAACCCCGAAAGCTGGGTGATCATTCGCGAGCCAGACTTGCAGGACTTCGAATCTCATTGCGATTTGCCTGACTATGATGAAGTACTCAGGTCGTACGTCGGCGACAGTAAGCAGATGATCTTGTTGAGGTTTCACCACTAATCCACGACGTGATATGGTCCCCATGCCGGGAGGTCAATATGTGGCTGTGTATGTTGTTGCTTTTTAGCGAATCGATGGATGTCCAATTGAACGAGAAGACCTCAGTTCAAGTCACTTGGTCTGATTTGCCTGCATTACCAGACGGATCAAGGGGCGTTCAAATTGACTGCGCCAATTTGGCTGATGGCGCCAACGACGCAAAAATCATGGCTTACCAAATCATCTATAGCCTGAACGAAAAGTTAGCAAAAGCGCCCGAACTGCGGATTACCGGCAATAATCACGAGTTTAGATTCGAGCAAACCGAAGATCACCAATGGATTCACCAGCCCAATATTTCCTCGACTGAATACGTGAATCGTCTTCTGGGTATCTCAATATCGAGACACGAGGACTGGCATTTTCATTGGACAACCGAACCCGAAGACTCACCCGCAACACAAGAGAAACGCGCAATACGACTTAAACAGGTCTTGAAGTTTGCGACGCTCAACAATCATCTTTCCATCACGCGTTTTCCTGAACCCTATGCGGGAGTCAATCCGACCATCAACCTTTCTGTGTACCCGATCACATTTGATTCAGAACATGTGGCCAGGGATTATTTGGAACAAATCATGACCCAGTCCCAGTCGGAGGTGTTACAGGCACCCGTCGCCACAAAAATGGGTGGTCGCGATGCATGGCACGCACGCATGAATGCCCGAGCCATTGTCGCAGGTGAGACTCTCAAGATGACAGTAGATCTGTGGGCAGTTGTCGATCGCGGCCAGGTCATTTTTATCAATGCGGGTTATCCTGCAGACGCTGAGCAATTGGTTCAATGGGCCTCAGAGTCACAGTCCATGGTGTCGTCACTCAAATTTGTCCAATAGCTCGAACGCCGCACGATGACGAGCTGCCAGCGCCTGTCGAAGATGCGCAGGTGTCTCAATCTGAACAAATGCACCATATGATAAAAGCCAACCTATGAACTCTTGACTGGGCGCCACGTGCAGCCACAGACGGGCTGACCCATCATCGAGGCGTTCAACCCTCTGGTCCGGGTGCCAAACCCTGCTGACCACGTTCTCGGCTACCTGAGCGTCAAAACGAAGCACAATCTCTTCAGCTTTGCCCCCCATCAAACCAAAATGATGTTGAAATCGCGTTGCAGGATCATAATCCACAGGGTAAGCAAATCCAGTTTCAAGAACCCAAGCTTCCTGAATGCGTTCCACGGCGAAGGTCAAGGTTTTTGTATCCGCGCGGCCAATCACGTAAAGGCCTCGCTTATACATCAATAGCGTCAAGGGCATGATCACGTGAATCTTGCTGTCTCGCTGAGGTGCCTGATAACTGATCTTCACGTGATGTTGTCTCACCAGGCTATCGATGAGCCGCTCAAGGACTTGGTTTTTGTGACTGTAGTCTTTAGGTGCCTCTGACCAATGAAAGAACTTACGGTCCATGTCTTTCATCATCAGAGCGGCTTTGTGGTTGCCGGTTTTTTGCAGCAGGTCACGAAATCGGTCCATTAGGTCACGGGCCCCTTCGCGAATCAGTGTTCCCTCCAAAAATTTCATCAAGTCGAGGGCGAGGAACAGGCTCAGCAACTCAAGCGCTGAACCATCTAGGGGCGTCGTTCGCTTGCGAAACCTCATGCGTACCCCTGCTTGATGGCGAACGGTTTCGACCATACTCCGACCATCATCATCGACTAAGGCTTCCTGCAAAACATGAACATACCGATTCACCGTCCGTTCGGATACGCTCAGACGCTCAGCCAATTCTGTCAGACCCAGACCCAAAGGGCTTTGATGCAACCAATAGACAATTTGGATGACTCGCGTCGCACTACCGTAACTGGGCGCAGTGCCCGGTGGAAACTCACTCATACTTCAAGGAGGTCGCAGATCTGATCCTGGCGGGCAATCGTGAAAGCAAGTTCGTGAAGGCCCATGCGTCTTAATGTCTGACGGACCTGTGCTCTTAGCAATGGCACATTGTTGTTGGTTTCGCTCAGATGACCAAACACGATGTGTTCAAGCCCATCATGGGCGATCTCCTGCAAGACCTCAAGCATCGCCTCATTGGACAAGTGGCCCAGCTTACTCGCAATTCTCTGTTTGAGCGACCAGGGATATGGCCCGTTACGCAACATATCAAGGTCATGATTGGCTTCAAGCAAGATCAGATCACATCCGCGCAAACTCTCCCGAACCAGAGAACTGACATAGCCGAAATCCGTCATATGCGCCATCACGCGACCGCCACATTCGATGCGATACCCAACCGGGTCAGCTGCATCGTGAGGCAGCGTAATCGGATGAAATACCATGGCGCCCAACTGAAAACTACGTCCAGGAAACACTTCAACCCAGTCAAACAGCGGTTTTTCCTGCAGCGCTGTTGCGAACGTCCCTTCAGTCGTGAAAATCGGAATCTTCATTTTTCTGCTGATGGTGTGTGCCGAACGAACGTGATCACCATGTTCGTGCGTCACAAGCACGGCGGTCAACTGCTCAGGCTGTAGACCATACTGAACCAAACGTTCGCTAATCTCGCGATACGAGAAGCCGGCATCTATCAGCACGTGGGTTTCACCATGTGAAATCAAGCTGCAATTGCCAGAACTGCCACTCCCCAATACACGGAGCTGCAACCCCACCGTCAAGGGAGAGGTTCGTGACAAAGAAGGTACCAAGCTTGATGATATGTTCACGTGTTTCACTATACCGAAGGCGAGCCGGTAGGATCAAGTCACATACCCATAAATGGGGTCACAAATTTACGAGACCGCAACATATAGGTCCCAATAACCGCTGTAGGGGGGTTTTGAGCAAAGGGTTGCAACGTTAACAAGGGTGCCAATTTGATGAAAAACTGTGTCCGAACTAAGATGGGCGCAGCCAGGAGGGAAGTGCCATGGAGATAAGAAGAAGGTGTCGTCGCAATCGGTGGCATGCAAGCATGCGAGGTCTTGTTCGAGAGACAAGTATTTCGCCATCAGACCTCATCTACCCTATGTTTGTGGTTGAGGGTCATGGGGTCCGACGCGAGATATCCACCATGCCGGAAAACTACCATCTCTCGATTGATATGTTGATTCGGGAATGTGAGTCGTTACTAAATTTAGGTGTAAAAGCCGTCAACCTATTCGGATATTGTGCTGACAAAGACGATCAAGCCACATCCGCATACGATGATCGTGGGTTGATTCCCCGAGCCATTCGCGAACTCAAAAAGCAGCTTCCTGAAATCTACGTCCAGACAGACATCGCATTGGACCCCTACACCAATCACGGCCACGACGGGCTCGTGGTCGATGGTGAAATTGTCAATGACGCCACCAACGAAGTCCTGGCGCGTATGGCTGTGTGCCATGCCAACGCAGGTGTAGACATGGTCAGCCCATCAGACATGATGGATGGTCGCGTGGGCGCGATCAGACAAGCACTGGATCAGGCGGGTCACCCCTATGTCGCTATCATGGCCTATTCGGCCAAATACGCTTCTTGTTTTTACGGCCCATTCAGGGGCGCATTAGACTCAGCTCCTAAGTCAGGTGACAAGAAGACCTACCAGATGGATCCAGCCAATCGCCGAGAGGCGCTTAAGGAAATCGCACTGGATATTGAAGAGGGAGCCGACGTGGTTATGGTGAAACCGGCCATAGCCTACCTAGACATTATCGCCGAAGCACGAGCCCAATTTGATGTCCCGATCGCAGCCTACCATGTCAGTGGCGAATACGGCATGATCCTAGCCGCAGCTGAAAAGGGCTGGTTGGACAAGGAACGCGCCATGATTGAAACGACCACAGCCATCAAAAGAGCAGGTGCGGACATGATTCTTACTTACTTCGCTCCAGCCTTAGCCCGATACCTCAAAATGCGGGTGTAAAAGGTCAACATTGGCATTATCAGTATTTTTTATTTCATTTCGTTTGAAAGAGACTTAAAAAAAGGCCATCATGTAGTACAGAACAGCAGTTGTACTTGGATTTCCAAGATACTTATGTAGGATTAAGACTACTATGTCTCATACTGAATATCGGAACTACGAAATCCATGCCAAGCTCATGGAATTAGTGCGGACCGATTTTACCGGCAGTCTGACTACACGTCCGGAAAAGCGAAAAATGTTTTTCCAGAAGGGTAACTTGGTTTATGCCAACTCCGATATCGATGGTGAGAGTTTTGCCGACATTCTCACCGAGATGAACGTCCTTTCTCCGAACGTGCTGGAACAATTGAAGGGCGACTCGCAACAGGGTCTGAGCCTGGGCAAACGGATCCGAGATGATGGTTTGGCTTCGCCGAACGAATTGGCTTTGGCACTGAAACAACAAATCATGAGGGTTGTCAGTCGAGTCGTAAATACCGAGAGCGGTGCCTACGAGTTGGTTTATGGCAACCTACCACCTAAAATCCCCATTCTCAAAATCTATACGCTCCCACTTTTTGTTAAGTCGTTTCTCTTGGTGGAGGATCCTGAATTCCCGGTTGATATTCCGGAGGGGTTAACCCTTCAGCTCAATCGGAATCTGGACAAATATCGCGATGACTTGAACCTTCCTCTCAACTACTTGGAAGCCTTGAACAGCATTCAGCAAACTGCCACCATCGAACGCATCGCCAACCAGTCAACTCTGGATATCAGGCAGGCCAAACGGCTCGCTTACACGTTGGTTATGCTCGGAACAGCTAACCTCGTAGCCCAAGAACGGGAAACCATGGAACTTGGCGACGACGAATTAGAAGACCTGAGTGCCGATGATCTGTTGGACGAATTGGACAGTGCCAGCACGCTTCCTGATGGCACCGATATTAAGGCTCAACTGGAAGACACCATTTTTGGTCGCCTACCTGTGACTGCTCAGGATCTGGATCCCATGTCCCGGTTCGATACAGACACAACACCAGACCTCAGCAAGCAATTAGCGGAGAAATTTGGTGATGCGGAAGCAGCGGCAGCCGATCCTGTATCTGAGCTCAATAGGGTCCTTTCTGAAACGGCGCCCCATCCCAGCCTTCATGATCAACCGAGTCTCATTGACGAAACAGAGACCGTGCCGGCACGCCCCCTGGACACGCTGATGGATGATTCCAGTCGAGAAATCACTTACGACGAATACGATGCGGATGATCTGGCGTTGGATGAAGATGCACAAGCCACGGCACCTATGCCTACAATCCACGACGAAACTGTTCCAGCGACCAGCCAACAAGACTTGCGGGAACGGGGATTCATCCTGCCGGAGACATCTGAGTCCAGTTTTCAGGTAACCCATTCAAAGCCACGAAAAAGTAAGCTTCCCCTAATTGTTGGAGTCATCGTTGTGTTAGGTCTGGCCGCCGCCGGATACTTCAAACGAGACCAACTTATGGAGCTCATCAGCCCAAGGACAGGAACGGAACCCACCACCGAAACGACTCAACCGCTTGAGCCACAGGTCCCAGACGAAGCCACAGAATCACTCGCGGAGAGCGAAAGCAAGCTGCCGGAAACCTCAGAACCCGAAGCGAACGAATCTGAAAACCTGTCGCCGGGCCTGGAACCAGACGAAGTTGCCTTGCAACTCGACAACGCGCCTCAGGAAAACGTCGCAGAACATGCGACAAGTCCCGATCCATCCCCAACGGCGGCGCAGCCACAGGCAGGTAGCTTTGAGTATTACGACTCCCTGGCCAAAGACCATGTCACCATGCTGCGCGCGTCCCAAAAACGCTACGCGATCGCCTTTACCGTGGCTTGCGAGATGACTACGTTAGATCAACACTTCGCCAATCACCGCAACGATCCGGACCTGTACATTCTTCCTCGACGAATTGGCAACCGTCCCTGTTTCATTGCCATGTGGGGCTTGTTTGCGTCCAAAGAAGGGGCCAACCAGGCCATGGCCCGCATGCCCAAGGACTTCGTCAGTACGTCCGATCCACCTTGGATCATTCACTTGGATCAATACCTGTAGCAGACGACTATGATCCGTGCCTTGTTGTGGGCTTATCGCGAGGCCTATTCCGGACTTCCCCGCGCTGTTTGGGTACTGGCAATCACGCTGTTCATCAATCGAGCGGGAAACATGGTACTCCCCTTTGTCGCACTCTACTTGACGTCCGCCATGCATGCCAGTCCAAGCCAAGTTACGTTAGCTCTTAGCGCTCATGGCGTAGGCGCTATGTTGGGTGCCAATCTCGGCGGTCGATTATGCCGAGTTTTCAATTACCACTTGATCCAAGTAGGGTCGCTGCTACTCAGCGGCCTTGGATTATTGGCTTTACTAAGGGTTACCACACCGGAAGGCGTGGCGTTATCGTTCTTGTGGATTAGTACCATGAGTGAGGCCTTCCGCCCAGCCAACGGTGCAGCCGTCACCAGCGCTTGTTCGGCACAAGACAGAGCCCGCGCGATGGCCCTGGTTCGCATGGCCGTGAACCTGGGTATGACGGTAGCCCCAGCGATCGGAGGGTTGCTTGTGGGCATCGATTACAGCTGGATTTTCTGGGTGGATGGAGGGACATGCTTGCTCGCAGCATTGTTCCTGATGGCCACGCCCTATCACAAACAAGCAGGCGGTAGACCCAGTTCATCGCAATCAACGAGCCATTCGCCTTGGAAAGACAAAAAGATGTGGCTTCTGATTGGACTCTCGTATCCGACAATGCTCATTTTCTTTCAACTCCTAACCACTTGGCCATTGTACTTGACACAAGAACGAGGTTTTTCTGAATTCCAGTTTGGATTATTCATGGCCCTGAGCACGCTGTTGATTGTGGTGTTTGAAATGCTCCTTGCTCACAAATTGGCGACGGCACGCCATTGGAAAGTAATCGCGGTCGGGGCTCTGCTCGTAGGCTTGGGTTTGGGCGTGATGCCCCTTGCAGGATCTGGATTCACCCTAGCGTTGACCGTCTTTGTATGGACGTTTGGTGAAATGCTGTTTGTGCCGTTCCTTTCGAGCGAAGTCGCCAACCTATCCGACGATGACAATCGCGGCGCCTACATGGGCCTGTATACATTTTCATTCGCGACAGCCTGGGTCGTCGCACCGATCATTGGTATGGCCATCTATTCCCACTGGGGAGGCCAGATCCTTTGGCCCATGTGTGGGTTGACAGCTATCTTCCAGTTCCTTGCTTTTCAGATGTGTTCGAATTGGTATTCCAATGCCGTATCCAAAAGCGGTCAAGCCGTCTTCCCAAAGTGACAAGCGCTCTCGACTATTCCACAGCCCACAAAGAAAAGGCCATTAAAAAGAGGTGCTTACAAACACGAGCCGGGGCATCAATGTTTGGCACAGGGTTCGCTTTGTAAACAGAGATAGCTTGTGTGTGAGGTGAATACATGAAATCGATGGGATGGATACTATTCGTTACCAGTTGCCTAGCCATGGCTCAAAACGATTACTTTGTCGGCGATAGCCACACGCTGATGCAAATTCGGGGTGGCTGGTTTGAGCCTCAGGCCGACGGTGAACTGTATGATTTCGTGGAAGAGGAACTGACATTTGACCGCAATCGTTTGGACGGCATCAGTTTTGACATCAACATTTACCGCCAACTCAATAACTACGTGTCATTAGGAGGCGGTGTGACAGGTTTTGGAGACTCGGTCTCATCCGAGTACCGTGATTTCACATTTGAGGACGGCGATTCCATCACCCAAACGACCCGTTTGGATCAAACATGGGTAGGATTCCTAACCATGATCACGCCATTCGGCGCAGGAAGCTACTATGGGAGTCGGGCGTGGGCGCCCAAGGCAGTTGTGCCTTACCTCGTTTTGGGCGCTGGCGTCGTTCAATGGGAATTCAGTCAGGAAGGCGATTTTGTGGATGTGGATACCTTGGACGTCTTTTATGACAGTTTCTTCACTGAAGGCTCAACCCCTTCACTGAGAGGGGCTCTGGGGATTCGCGTTAATCTTTCAAAGAACATCGACTTGGATATAGCCACAACTTATGATGTAGCTGAGGACGACGTGGGCGACGACTTTCAAGGGTTTGGCGATATCCAGCTTGATGCTCAACACACAAGTGCAGGCATAAACTTGAGGTTTTAGGAGGTACCACCATGAGAACCGCATTAATGATCATGTTCCTTTGCGTGTCAGCCCTGGCACAAATGGACTACGAAACATTTGTCCAACGAGTCAAGACAACCACGGACAGGCATGCCCTTCAAGCGGAGATCCGTGATCAAGGCGTGGCATTTTCGGTGGATCTGAAGCGGCTCAAGCGTATGAAGTCCGACGGACTTCCCGACTGGGCCATCGATACCTTGGTACTCATGAACGAAGATCATGACGCATACGATGAGGACCTCTACTACAGGAACCACTACCAACCATTGGGTTACTGGTCAGGATACTGGAACCCTTGGTTTGCCATGGGTTACGGCTACTTTGCACCATGGAATGTATGGAACTATCCCTACTGGTACTCAGACTGGTATTGGGGCGTTACCACAGGATATGGCGTGCCAGGCAATCGCGTCTCTCCTCGAGGCTATGTGAATCGACATGAACCTCGATATAGAGGCCGAGCGGTTCGGCGAGACCACAGCCATTCCTCGTCGGGGGACCATGCTTCGAGTCGATCCTCATCTGGTTCGAGTCGTGGATCGGTCACCCGTTCGGGGTATCACAAGGACTGATTGCGGAACAGCCACTCATAGAACCCTACATTTCCGTGACCACGGTGCATACGGTCCCAGCGAAGCAGAGAATCAATCCCAAAAAACAAACACATACCCCAAAGCTTGAAGACGGGTAACGTTTGGGTCACCAGCCCGATGACCGAAAACGCCAAGGCCAAAACAACGACCAGATAAGATAAAAAGACCGACCCTTGAGTCGCTAATACAGTGTCGATGCCAAAGCGTTCATGGAGCGCGTCCTTTGCGCCACTCCACAGATAACCAATCAACGGCAACACCATCAAAGACATCATGATGGCTGCCATCCCCTGACGGTTCCTGAAGATCGCCTTTCGCCGTGCCTGCCTATAGACTTCATCATAGTGAATCACGTCACCAGGCAAGTCATTCAGGTCGTCTGGCCAGGGTGCCAAAAAGTAAACGAACTTCCGGCGCCCATGTTCCTGTTTTTCGGCTACGAAGAAAGGACGACCATCGATGATTATTTTGGACTTGCGGTAGGCTCGAACTTCCCAGCCGGGCATGTCGTGCTGTGATTCAACGATCCAGCGTTCTCCAGCCTTGGTACATTGGTCTTGCATAACCCGTTAACCCGCCTTGGTCAGCTGCCCATCTCTGTTTCATGCGCATGATCTAGATCCAATAGTTCGCGTTCATAACAACCCGACAAGATGGGAAACCGAGCCCAGGTTTTGGGGTCTAAACTCCGATCATCCAAGTGAAAGGAAGGCGCATATCGTTCACGTTTCCATTGGCTCACAGAAAACAAGCGAAAAAACTTTCGCGTCCAGCGATAGGCATCTCGAGCGTGGTGCTGGACCTTGAGCCTGCGATAAGCCTGTACGGGACTCAGTCGTTCACCTGTTGTTAATCGCTCCAATTCGTCCAGCACCTCAAAGGGCATCAAGTCGTCTTCATCCCGTTGCTCGCGATCGGCAGGTCTCAATTCGGCGGTGGGTTGTTGCTCGTTCACAGCTTTCAAGGCGGGAAAACACCTATATCCAGCAACGCTACCTGCTTCTAGCTTACGTAGCCATGAACGCAGAAACGATTTCTGAACACCCGCTATAGGCGCTAACCCGCCACAGGTGTCCCCATCCATGGTCGCATAACCCACTGCTACTTCTGACCGGTTGGACGTGGTCAAAAGCAATCGATTCTCGATGTTCGCAATCATCCATATGCTGGGGCCCCGTGACCGCGCCTGAACGTTTTGTAGGGCCGTATCGTCTTGTTCCCAAGTAAGCAAACGTCCAAGCGCCTTTTCAATCTGCTGGGTGTAATAAGACACCACCATGTCGACATCCAATTCGAGGTGTCGAGCGCCCAGCGCTTCGGCCAAAGATCTAGCTGCCATTCGTGTCACGTCCCCACTATTTCGTGTGGACTGATAGGCGGTCACCAGTAGTCGGTGTGTCAACGCATCGGCTGTCCATTCTGCAGGTTGGTCTGGGAGATACGCGAGAATCTCCTTTAACCGATCAAGCGAATAGGCGCCAATAGCTCTCTCGACCATGAGGCGTACCAATACAGCCGTGGTGGCACTATCGACACCACCGCTTAAGGAAAGTGCAAACCCTTCGGCCCGCGCCTTTCGCATGTAATCCCACAGCCCCAAGGTCGCCGCGGCTGCAAATTCCTCATCGGAACTGGGTAGATCCCGCGTCGACCGGACCAATCCATCTTCACCACGCTCCTTTTCTTCAAGCGTTACAGAAATTGCGGTCAATGGGACCCTGGGTTCGTAGGTTATGTCCCAGCAAAGCGTCTCCCAGTCGCCCATATAAAGGCGTCGGCTGCGCCTGACGATTTCACCATCAGTCGCAAACAACAACTCGCCATCGTAAATGGCTCGACCCGATTCACAACCCACGAGGTTGGCGTAGGCATAGGCAAAGCCGAATCGACGGGAACTCTCCTTCACGATCCGTTCGCGTATCTGAATCTTATGCATCGAGAAATGTGAAGCCGAGGCGTTAAACACCAGATGCACGCCTTCCAAGTGCAAACAGGGGCGCTGACGGTCGTCGACCCAAGCGTCTTCACAAATCTCCACGCCAAAACGGAAGCCAGCCCCTTCAAAAACAAGAGAACCCAAGGGTATCGCCTCTCCATCGTGCCAATAGTCGTCACGCTTGCCTAAAGGCCATGCTCGAAACCATCGGGGCTCGTAATGAATCCCGTCCCGGGCAAGATGACTCTTTAACACCAAACCGACAATCTTGCCTTCGTTCAGGACGGCAACGGCATTGTACGTGAGGCGTTCATGCACCAATGGCAAGCCCAAAAGCACCACCTCTGGACCTGTCTCTCGAGCTATTTCCAGCACCGCATCAAACGCTTGCTCAGCTACATAGGTGCTGTAGAACATGTCCTCACAGCCATAACCTGTCACGGCCAATTCAGGCAGGCAAATGATTCTGGCGCCTCGGGACTTGGCCTGGCGGACCGCGCTCCGGATATGGCTCATATTGCCATGCCAGTCCAAAGGCGTCTGGTTTAGTGAACACAAGGCTATTCTCATCTTCAAGGAACACCACCCAATATGGTTGCGGCCAATTCGCGCGCGGCCGTGAACGGTGCGACCGTACCACGCCGAACCGCCTTACAAGCTTCAATAATGGATTGTTGTATTCCTGGATGACGCTGAAGGAGATCCAGAACCTCATCCTGAAAGGCGTGTTGGAACCATGCTTCATTCTGGGTCAGTCGCTGTTGTTGAAACCAACCATTGCTCTTGACGGTCTTTTGAAAGGCTAGAACCTGCTGCCATACCTCGTCGATACCCAGGCCATGCAAAGAACTAGCTGTCAGAACAGGTGGGGTCCAACTTGGCACTTTGTGTCTTGCCAATTGGAGGGCATTGCGAAACTCGCGAACGGTTTGTTGGGCCGACTCAACTAAGGATCCATCACACTTGTGCACTACCAACAGGTCCAGCACCTCCATGACGCCTTTCTTGATGGCCTGCACTTCATCACCAGCATGGGGCAAAGCGAGCAACACGAGGCAGTCCACCATTTCAGTGACTGTCACCTCGGATTGGCCGACACCGACGGTTTCAATCAGTATCACGTCATATCCAGCGGCTTCGCATAAAAGCAAGGTTTCATGGGTTCTGCGATTCACGCCGCCTAAAGCTCCACTACTGGGGCTTGGCCTAATAAAAGCCCGATTGTCAGCCGCTAATTCAGGCATGCGCGTTTTGTCACCGAGAATTGAACCGCCGCTGAGGCTACTCGATGGGTCAACTGCTAGTACAGCTACTCGGTGACCCAACGACAACAGGTGCATCCCGAGCTTTTCGATAAAGGTGCTTTTTCCCACACCGGGTGCACCGGTGATTCCGATTCTAAAACTCGAGTTTCGGACGACACCTACCGATTGAAGAACTTCTTGAGCCAGATCCCTTTGGTCAGGGCGGGCACCTTCAATGAGCGTTATGGCTTTGGCCAAGGCCCTGCGTTCGCCGGATTTCAATCGGCCAATTAATTCCTCAGTCTTCACGTGACAGCCTGATCAATTTCCGACAATACGCGAGCCGCAGCTTCAGGGATGCGTGTTCCTGGCCCAAAGATGGCGCTGACACCCACTTGCATTAACGCATCATAGTCCTGCGGCGGAATCACGCCTCCACATACAACCCGCACATCATCAGCGCCATGTGCCCGAAGAGCCTCAATCAATTGCGGTACCAGCGTCTTGTGACCACCTGCTTGAGTGGACACGCCCACCACATGGCAGTCGCAATCCACCGCCTGTTGAGCCGCCTCTTGAGGCGTCTGAAACAAGGGGCCCACATCGACGTCAAATCCCAGATCCGCAAAGGCCGTCGCGATCACCTTAGCACCGCGATCGTGCCCGTCCTGACCCATCTTGACAATGAGAATCCGCGGACGGCGCCCGTGTTTGACGCCAAAGGCGACAACTTGATCGTGGAGCTCTTTCCACTGAGCATCTTTTCCAAAACCTGCGCCGTACACGCCAGCTATACCCTGGTACTGCGCTTTGTGACGACCGTAAATCTTTTCAAGTGCATCTGATACCTCCCCAACCGTCGCCCGAGCTCGCATTGCCTCCACGGCACATGACAAAAGGTTTTCTTTTCCGTTAGCCGCCGCGCTGGTCAACGCATTAAGCGCCGATTCCACCCGCACGTCATCACGATTTGCACGTAGTTCTTGAAGACGGTTGATCTGGTTACGCCTAACTTCAGTATTGTCGATGTCTAGGACGTCGATGGGCGGTTCATCAGGAGCTTGATACTTGTTGACCCCCACAATCACGTCCTCTCCTCGGTCAATTCGGGCCTGCTTACGAGCTGCCGATTCCTCAATCATCCGTTGTGGCACACCTCGATCGATGGCCTTCGCCATACCGCCCAAATCAGCGATTTGTTTCAATATCGAGCGGGCCGAGTGGGCCAGATCTAGGGTGAGCGATTCCATGAAGTAGCTCCCCGCCCATGGATCAATGGTCTGGGTGATATGTGACTCTTCCTGGATGATCAGTTGTGTATTGCGGGCAATTCGAGCGGAGAAGTCGGTGGGTAATCCAACGGCCTCGTCCAACGCGTTGGTATGCAAGGACTGGGTTCCCCCAAACACGGCTGCAAGTGCTTCCAAAGTGGTTCGTATGACGTTGTTGTAGGGGTCTTGAGCCGTTAGGCTCCAACCCGACGTTTGACAATGGGTCCGCAACATCTGTGACCGTGTGTCCTTAGGATCAAAGGCACCTATCAATTCCGACCACAGCATGCGAGCGGCTCTTAGCTTGGCTATTTCGGTGTGGAAATTCATGCCGATACCAAAAAAGAACGACAATCGCGGTGCAAACTGATCTATATCAAGGCCTGATTGGAGTGCCGCGTGGACATACTCGAGCCCATCTGCCAAGGTCAGTGCCAATTCCAGGGCAGCATTCGCACCTGCTTCCTGGATGTGATAACCGCTGATGGATATGGAATTGAAACTTGGCATCTCTTCGGCTGTGAAGGCAATAATATCGGACACGATGCGCATCGAAGGAGTGGGTGGGTAAATGTAGGTGTTGCGCACCATGAACTCTTTAAGGATATCGTTCTGAATGGTGCCCTTCAGTTGATTCCTGGTAACGCCTTGTTCTTCAGCAGCAACGATGAAACCGGCCAGTATGGGTAGCACAGCTCCGTTCATGGTCATCGAAACACTCATTTGCGAAAGATCGATGCCGTCAAACAGGATTTTCATATCCGCAACCGAATCGATGGCCACGCCTGCCTTACCGACGTCGCCTACCACACGGGGGTGATCCGAGTCATATCCCCGATGAGTTGCAAGGTCAAAAGCAACCGACAAGCCTTTTTGCCCTGCTGCGAGATTGCGACGATAAAAGGCGTTGGACGCTTCAGCCGTTGAAAATCCGGCATACTGGCGAATGGTCCAAGGCCGACCCGTGTACATGGTTGCGCGAGGGCCGCGAGTATAGGGGGCAATTCCTGGAAGTGATTCGCGATAACTTCGAGACGTCAAATCCTCCGACGTATACAGCGCCTTTATGGGAATGCCTTCATCGCTTATGCGTTGTTCATATGATGCATCCTGGCCTCGCCATTCCTTGCTGGCCAAACGACGCCAAGCTTCCAATTCCATGTTGTGCCCTTTCTCAGAAATCTCTCAAGTAACCCATGATTTGGGATGCTGTTGCCTCGGCGGCCTTGATGCAATCCCCAACGGAGATCCCGTCACGATAATTGGCACGCAAGTACATTCCGGGATTGTCCGATTCAAGCGTGCTCAGCCTTTCAATTCTTTGCAGGTGTTGGAGATCGTATTGGGGAATCGCATGCGTCCATGCCGTAACGGATCTATACACAGGGTCACCATTGATCCCCAGTATCTCAGACAACTCCTGACAGACCATAGACGCAACTTGCTCATCCGTTTGATCGGTGAGTGCCGGTTGCCTTGTGCCGCCTACAAACGTCGTCAGAAGCACATGGCCTTCGGGTGCCCGACCGGGGAACAAGCCACTGGAGAACAGTGAACCCAAAATCATGCGCTTTTCCTTCTCAGGTACGAGGAAACCAAATCCATCGAGGGTATGCGCGACTTGTTCCCGCTTGAATCCCAAAGCAACCGACGTTACCGGTGGGTAGTGAATTTCCCGCAGCGCATTGGCCGCGTCAAGATCCAGGTCGTCTAGCAAGTTGGCCGCGGTCATTGCAGGTACCGCGAGCACTAACACCCGGGCGTGTAGCGCCTTTTCTCCCGCGGTTTGAAGGCGATATCCCCCAGGATTTCTAGCCAAGGATATCACTCGGTCCTCGATCCAATCCGCACCTAACATCGCTCCGAGCCGTTCAGGGAGTGCACCCATACCTCGCTTGAATGAGAGCATGCGAGCTCGGTCTTTTGCGACTTCAGCACGTTTCTTGCGCGCTCGCGCACCACGTAGAGCACCCATAATGAGCCCACCATAATCTCGTTCCAATGCGTACAGTTTGGGGAACCCTGCAGCCACGCTTAAGAGATGTGGATTTCCCGCATAAACACCGGCCACAAACGGGTTAATCGCATAGTCGAGAAACTCCTGGCCCAATCGTCTTTTGACAAAATCCGCAAGAGACTCGCCTGGCTTTCCTTTTCCAATGAATGGCTCCAGCGCCAGGCGGGCTTTGGCACGCATACTAAATAAACCCGTGCTTAGAAACGAAATAGGCGACATGGGCAAATCATAAAGCCGTTTCCGACGCAAGATGAAGCGCCTCTTGGCCCGATCCGAAGCATAAATACGTTCCGAACCCAAATCCAATTCGGCAATCAATTTGGTGATTTCCGGGCAGGTCTCGAGCGTGCTGTTGGGCCCTCTCTCGGTTAGAAACCCCCCTTCGAAGCGACTGGAAATGACGCCACCGGGTGAATTGGGATCCAGACAAACCACCGTGTGGCCGGTCTGCTTCAGCCGATGCGCTACGACCAGGCCGGAAATCCCAGCACCGACAACCGCTGCATCTACTTCAATCAAAACGACCTCCGCTCCTCATTCTACTTTATTGACACCGTGGAAGGCACTTGCCATGTGTGTACGATCTAAGCAAGACTACATCCCATGCCCCGCATATACACCATTAACAGTGAACAGGCCCGTCGATTTCTGATTCATCATTTGGGGCTCACAAAGCGTCACGATCATGCGCCGTCGATTCTTCACCGTTTACGCGTGATTCAGATCGACCCCTTGAATCCCATGGGCTGCAACCCAGACTTCGTACTGGCGAGTAGGCTCAACACTTATCGCGTGGGTGGTTGGACCGAGCTATTCGCGCCTTTGGGATTTGAACACTATGCCAAAGAACGCTGTCTCATCGATGCAGCCTCCTTTCCTCAATATCGCGACAACCACGTGCAAACCAGTTGGTGGAAGCATCGAGATCGACAGTCCCGCCTAAACAAGAAAGTTGTGGCATCCGTGCTTGAAGAAATCGAAGCGCGGGGCCCCATTCGAGCATCGGAATTGAGCGACCGTGGCAAGGTCGACCCCTTGGATTGGAGTGGTTGGAAAGGGACCAGTTCATTGACAACCCTAGCCTTGGAGCTTTTGTGGATCACGTGCAAAGTGGTGGTGGCCAAGCGAACGCAGCGAGACAAATACTTTGATCTGCCACAACGAGCGTTACCTGACCAATGGACAAAACCATCATGGACTTACGCATCATGGGCCATCGAAGACCGCATTCAATCTGCTGGCTTGTTAGCAGAAACAGCCGGGCCTTGCTGGTCCACGATTGACAAGTTGAGGAAATCATCTGCTGTGGAGCAGCTCATCAAAGCTGGTCGTATAGTCAGACTTAAAGTGGAGGGTCATAACCGAACTTTCTTGGCCCCTCTCAGTGCATTAGACACCATCTCATGGGAACCTGATCACGAAATGCGCATCCTTGGTCCTCTCGAACCTTTGATTTGGGACCGCAAACTCGTGCAGCACATATTTGGATTTGATTACGTGTGGGAAGTCTACAAGCCGGCCGCCAAACGAACCTGGGGATGGTATGTGCAGCCACTTTTGTGGGGAGAGAAAATGGTGGGCCGTTTGGAAGGAAAAACAGAGCACCAAGAACTCGTGATCAAAAACATCTGGCCGGAAAAGGGTTTTGACGCGGCCGCTTTACGAAGCGCATTGGAGAGACACGCCACCATATGTGGCTGTCACAAAATCATCATGCCAGGCGAGGCATGAACCCCGCCTGACGCACTATCTAGGGATAGGTGTACGAAGACTGAAGTCCAAGCGGAATACCCAAACCCCAATAGATCAATAAGAAGACGGACCAACTCAACAGGAAAGCGATGCTGTATGGCAACATCATAGACACCAATGTACCGATTCCTGTCTTCTTCACGTAACGTTGACAAAAGACCACAACCAATGGGAAGTACGGCATCAGCGGTGTGACAATATTCGATGTGGAATCACCAACGCGGTAGGCCGCCTGTGTGAGATCCGGCGATATTCCAAGCGGCATTAACATGGGTACGAAGATCGGGCCAATTAAAGCCCACTTTGCAGAAGCTGAGCCCACCAACAAATTCACGAATGCCGAAAGGAAAATGATTCCGGTGATTGTTACCTGTGGTGCCAAGTTCATTTCACGCAAGAAGTTGGCGCCCTTTACGGCCAACAGCGCGCCAATATTCGAATTACCAAATGCGGCAATAAACAGTGCACAAAAGAAGGCCATTACAATGTAGTAACCCATCGTGCGCATGGTCTCGCTCATGTGATCAATCATGTCCTTAGACTTCTTATAGACACCACTCACGTAGCCATACACGACACCGGGTAACAGGAACAACAAGAAGATCAAGGGGACAATAGACCTCATGATCGGCGCCTTAAAATCTGTGATGGCTCCGTCGGGACCTCGCATGGGCGAATCCTGGGGCCACACGATAACCGCCAGGAAGATCAAGCCAACGATCATGGCCAAACTGGCCCACATGAATGCCTTCTTTTCGGTGGCTGAAAGGTCGTGCATTTTGGGAATCTCGTCTGGGTCGCCATCGATTTCAGCGTGGGCTAAGCGAGGTTCTACAATTCGGTCAGTGAGATACCAACCAACCAATACGATCAAGAGACTACTCGCCCCAGTAAAGAAGATATTGCATAGAGGATTTACCTGAATATCGGGGTCTATGATCTGTGCTGCTGCTTGTGTAAAAGACTGCAGCAGAGGATCGATCCCAGATGGAATGAAGTTGGCACTGAACCCGCCTGAGACGCCCGCAAAAGCAGCTGCGATCCCGGCCAAGGGGTGACGCCCTGCGGCAAAAAAAATCACGCCACCAAGAGGAATCACCAGTACATAACCCGCATCTGTGGCAGTATGGCTGACAATCGCCACGAGTATGAGCATGGGGGTTAAGAGCGACTTGGGTGTGAAACTCAACAAATACTTCAACCCCGCGCTGATATAACCGGAATGCTCTGCCACGCCCACGCCCAACATAGCCACCAGAACAATGCCCAATGGTGCAAAACTGGTAAAGGTCTTCACCATGTTCGCAAGAAACTCGGCCATCACAGGCCCCGACAACTGATTGATCACCTTGATAGCCGAACCATCTGGATTATCTGGTGTTACCGACCTCGGATCGATTTCCGTAAAAGACATAGGCGCCAGCACCGCAGACAACAACCAAATGGCGACCATAGCGACTAAAAAGAGAATCGCAGGGTCTGGAAGTTTATTACCAATGCGTTCAATCCAATCGAGTGCTTTCACCAACCAACCATTGGTTTCAGCACTTTTGACCTGTTCCTCACTCATACTGCTCCTCTTTAAGAATCAAGATATGTTCATAGTCGTCTAGATCTAGTTTAGCAAGACTCGTGAACGCAATAACGCGCCCTTATTCAAACAGTTCAAGTTGTTGGGACGTGGGTTCGGTTACAGATTGACCCCTGCGAAACTGGGTACGAAGACCCGAGGCACGTTCCACACGTCGATCAATTGCTGCAAGAATAGTCGGGACGGAGCCAAAGATGCTCACCTTCTCCTGGGCACGCGTTAAGCCTGTATACACGAGTTCACGGGTCATGATGGGTGATACCCAATCGGGAAATACCAATCCCACATGACGCCATTCACTGCCTTGACTTTTGTGGATCGTTAAGGCGTATGCGGTCTCGCAAGCCGGTAATTGAATGGGATTGAATGACCGAAGAAGACCGTCAGAACCCAGAAAACCCACGCGCGATGCTCCATCGGCTTGGCGGAACACCACCCCCATATCACCGTTAAACAGATCAAGCTGTTGATGGTTTTGTGTCATTATGACCGGCCTACCTGAGTACCATTTGGCACCAGTCTTTACCAATCCCTTCTCCATGAGCAACGACTCGATCAATGTGTTCAAAGCCAATGATCCAAAACGGCCATATCGATGGGCACACAATAGACGACATTCACTTTGGCGCGCCAGCAAATCCATCGGATCGTCACCGCCAAGATCGCCAAAGTGTTCCATGATCCAGTTCTCAAAATCTCTGCTATTGATCGCGCTTCCGAACAACTCAATATCATCACAGGTGGTGAGCAACTGTTCACATTTTTCTTTTAGCCCACCTCGAATGGCGTGGGTCAACCGGCCCAGTTGACTGGACGCATCGATTCGATAACTAGTTTTCAAAACGACCACGTGATTGTTCAGGTTAGGTTCGGCCCGGCTCAACCAATCACGACTTAGATGCTCATCTTCCACAAGATCCCCTAAGACTGAACCGACCTCGATCGACGACAATTGATGGTGATCACCCAACAGGATCAAACGAGTCTCGGACCTTAGACTTTGGGTCAACTTGGTCATTAATGGCAGATCAACCATGGAGCATTCGTCGACTATGACCAGATCAAAGGAGAGAGGATTCGTCGCGTTATGTCTAAACTCGGTTGGGGCGAATGGCTGGTATCCCAGCAGTCGATGAATCGTACTGGTTTCGTTCGGCAGATATTGGGCTAACCCAACAAGATCCTTTGGCAACAACTTCACTTGAGACTGAATAGAGGACATCAAACGCGATGCAGCCTTGCCTGTAGGCGCCAATAACGCCATACGTGGTAGCGATCGACCCCCAGCCAATGCGCGTTGAATGTACAACAACAAAAGGCGCGTGACGACCGTGGTTTTTCCTGTACCCGGTCCGCCTGTAATAATCGCCAAGGGACTGCGAACGGACACAAAAGCCGCGTCACGTTGATGTTCATCGAACAGATCTGCTGGAAAGAATCTGAGGATTTGCGCTCGGACTTCTGCATCGATTTCTGTTTTTGGCATCTTGATCCGCGCGTTCAAAAACTGGGTAAACTGCTGTTCATACTCCCAATATCGCCACATATAAAGGCGCGACTCTCCATCAAAGAAGAAAGGTTTGGGTGACTGCCCATCCGGCATCGCTACCAAACCTGACTTCTTGAGACAGTTGAGCCAATCTCGAGGATTTGGCCAAGATAGATTGTGCGATTCGCCATGGACATCCCACTGGGTGGGTAACCGAGCGAGATCAAAACAACTACTACCCTGTTCGACGGCTCGGCACACCAAGGCAAATGCCAACTTTTCATGCTCGCTGACCTTGGCCAGCCGCCCAAATGTCTCCGCAAAACACACATGCCCATTGGACAAGAACCCCATCTCGATCCATTTCCGCCACATCAACTCAGGCCCCACAACTTGTCGAGTGCCTCAATGCGCTGCTGAGGCGGCCGATCACGGAACACCCCGTAGGTTGCATCCCCTGTCATGCCGCGAAGAAACAAATAGGCTACGCCCCCGAAGTGAGTCTGATAGTCATAACCGGGCAATGTATGTTTGAGATGGCGGTGCAAAGCGCTGACATAGATATGGTATTGCAGCACGTAGTGATGTTTCGCCATCACACTCACCAATCTCTCGTGGTGGTAGTCCAGCTGGTGGTCCCCCAAATCATTGCTCTTGTAATCGATCACATACCAACGCCCGCGATGCTCGAACACCAGATCCACGATGCCTTTGAGAAAACCTTTCATGGCACGGAAATGAAGTCTTAAGAGATAGGGGCGATACGCTTGGATTGTAGGTGAACTGGCAACGCTCAAAGCGTCGAGAAGCGACTCAGGGCTGACTTCACCCGTAACCAGCGCCATTGGCAACGTGAATGACCATTCGTTCAGGCGTTTCTTTGAGGTCACTTGTGACAGAGTCATCCCATCTTGCTGTAAAGGCGTGGTCACCACAGATTCCATCACAGAAAACAGAGGATCGGCCCATTCTTCCGAATAACCGAATCGATTGAGGCTTTCAGTGAATTCTGCTCGCCAATCGGCGGCAGACGAAAAATCAATCATTTCCAGGATCCTGTGCAGACAGGTACCTGCATGACTACCTCGTGGGAAGAAGGCCAAGGGTAAGGAGATGGATTCACCTCGCTCATCTTCTGAGGGTTCGTCCTCGATCCACCCCTTTTGCGCAAGATCAAGGGATTGAGATGTCATCATACTGAAACTGGATTGCATGAGTCCCATTGGTAAAGCTTTGGTTCGCGCCAGGGCCCTATAGGTCAACTTTTCGATGCTCTTTTGAGTCGGAATGTCACAGCCGGCATCGACAAACTTTTCCATGCGTAACAGTCCAGACCGTCGCCAAAGTTCTGATACCTCTGATAGTGGCGGCGCCGTTCTTGCGGTGTGCCAATCGCAGATACCCAGAATCAGGCCGTTCAGCGGACTTATCCTCTTTTGGTCACCTGTGATGACATGAACATACGAACTTGCTCGGGTGAGTGCCACATAAACCAATCGCATGGATTCAGCGGCAGCCGATTGTTCAGCCTGTGCTTGCAGCTGAAGCCAATAATCGCTATCGGTGAGGCAAATGGATGTCGTTCCCTGGTACGACACCGTCTCAAAGAATTTTGCTTTGTAGCTCCGATACTTCCACATGTAAGGGCAGAAAACCGCCGGAAACTCAAGTCCCTTGCTTTTGTGAATGGTCATTACCTGGACTGCGTGTTCATCTGTTTCCAGACGCATCTCGTCTTCTGCAGCCTGTTCGCTGCCAGCCTCGAAAAGCCAGGAGACCAAGCCCGCGGGCCCCAAGTGATGGCGACTGGACATCTCGGACAGTCTTTCGCCAAGATGCAAAATATTCGTCACTTTGCGCTCACCGCCCGGTTGCCCAATGAGGCGCGCCTCGATCCCAAACAGGTCCAGCATGGCGCGGAACATGCGGGCAAACCCTTTCTTGTGCCAAAGGTCGCGTAGGACCTGAAATCGCGATAGCCAATCCATCCACTCCGAGTAACCAGAAACGTTGAGCTGATGCACGTAATTGGCGGTGCAGCCCAGTAACGTCGTAACCAATGCACGTCGGACCATACCCAAATCATTGCATTCAAGAATGGCCGATAAGATAACGAAAAGATCATCAGCTTCCGATGATCGAAACACCGAACGAGCGCCTTGATAGGCTGCCGGAATCCCTAAGGCACGCAAGGTGCTAATGATCCATGCCGCTTGGTCGTGGTTATCCACCAACACCGCGATGTCGGCTGCAAGCAGCGGGCGCCCGTCTACTGTCGGCCGTTCCGCCAGAAATCGAGCAATAGCAGCGGCTGCAGCCGAAGCCGCTTTCTGCTCATTCAGTTCGTCTTGTTCGATCACTGATACATTGAAAGGGATGATTACTTCACCATCGACACAGATCTCTTTGACATCAGCATGGGCAGAGCCGACACGGTGATAGTCAATACCTTCCACAAGAAAAGGCGACAAGCCGTTTTCTAAAGGGAACAATGACCTTAGGAACAAACCATTAATCGCAGACACCAGTTGTCCCGACGAACGCCAATTCGTCGTTAACCGATGGACGGTTGTGCTGGAATTTCTTGCTGCTCTGAGGTAGGAGTCCACATCGGCATTGCGAAAGGCATAGATGGATTGTTTGGGATCACCGATCATGAATAGACACCCATGATCACCATAAATACGTTCAAGCACACGAGCCTGCACGGGGTCAGTATCCTGGTATTCATCCACAATGGCATAGGGAATTCGATCCCGGATCTTTTGCACCAATTCCACACCCGATTTGCCCGACAAAGCAGCGTCCACACGACTTAACAGGTCATCGTGATAGACGGCGTGCTCGCGATTCTTGCGCAGAGCTAGCTCCTGTCGGGCGAACGCCGCGAATTCGACCAAGAACCGCTGGCTCCAGGCGCGTGCACACGCCAAAAGGTTCCTCGCCAGATGTACCAGCTCGTGATCAAAGCCGATAGAGTCCGCCTGTTCGGTTACCGAAACACACGCATCCTTAACCAAGGACATGGCGTCATCTTCAAGTTTTGACCACCGTTTGAGGGTGCTGTGGTGGATCTTGGCTGTGCGGGCAGCCGCTTTGATTTCAGCTTCACGATCCAGCCAAAACGCCCGAATGCGTTGGTGACATACACCCACCGACTCCAGGTGGGCGGGAGGGCTGTCAGCCAAGATAGGCATTCTGGGATCCGCACAAACACGAGCCGCAAACTTTGCCAAATCCATATTTGTGGGTAGTTCACCAATGGTTTCCGGGTCGAGTGAATAGGTGAACCGAACAATGAAGTCGTGCTTCAACTCGCTTAACCAACGGTCTTGTTGGGTCACCAACTCCCAATCGGACATGGAATCGGTATGGAGTGGAAATTCCCGCAATACGCGGCTACAAAATCCATGGATCGTGCTGATCCGCGCCCGATCAAAAGAGTTCATCGCCGTCTGGAGCGATGATTTGTGTGGTTTATCTTTGATTAATTCATCTGCTAGTGATGAACGGATCCGTTCCACTAATTCTGCAGTCGCCATTTCAGTGAATGTGACCACCAGTACCTTGTCTACATCGCCACCGAGTTGGCGCATCAAACGCAGATACAACTGCATAACACAGTAAGTTTTACCTGTTCCGGCACTGGCTTCAATCAAGTGGCGGCCCGCCAGGGGAACCGTTTCAGGATTGAACATGACAATATGCCTGCAAGGGCTCAAAGACGTCCCTCACCAAGTCACAGAATTCTTGAGCCACTGATGAGGGTTCAGGGAAGAAACGCACCCAAAACTCATCAGACTCACCCTCCAATGCCTTCACAAACCGATCCATGAGGTCATGGTCTTCACGAGCAACCAGTTTCCAGCCTAGTTCAGGTCTTAAGGGAACCGGCTTTTGCAACCCTCGTTGGTAGATCTGGACGATGCGTTGCAACAGATCTTGTGGGTGATCAGGCACCTTCATTAAGTAAGTCTTGATCTTGATGCGGTCCTTGTTCTTCTCATAAAAAACATGGCGCGCTTGCCAATCAAACGACTCGAAGGAAGCGATAGCCAGCAACTGGATCCATGTGGCCAGCAGATGTTTTCCGGTAGGATTGGCTACGTTAAAACGAACCAGAGTCCCACCTACCCAATCCGCGATCGAACCCGAAAGGACAACGCCATCCAAATGCACTTGGATCTGTTTGGGTGCCTGTCTGGGTTCATACCAGTGCATTTGAAGTTCGTGGTACATGGGAATGACGATACGTTCTAAATCCAGATAAACCCGTTCTCCGAGACTGCCATGTGGCAACATCCCTTTGGCCGAGAGGATTTCGCGACCGGCGGGAATATGGAACAACTTGTTGCGGATGAGTAGCTTCGCCGCATCACTGCGACTGAGTGGATCAAGCGCGATGAGTTCATCTTGGACCAATTCTCGATGATGCAGACGCGTGCTAACACCTAGCTGTTGTCTGAGAAAAGCATCAACCGGATCTTTAAAGAACCGGACCAATGCGCTCAGATCCACGGTTTCTGGCGGCTTGATGTCCAGTGATTCGCGACACAACGGTGGTGGTGGAGAGGGCGGACTGGATCGTTTCTGAGCCACACTGGCATGTTCGACCACGAAGCTGAATAAGCGAGGATCTGTCCGCTCGAAATAATGGCGGCTAAACCGTTGGAGCGGATGGCGAACCACCAACCTATCCCAAATGAGGTCTGCTCCATTAGCGGTCGTGGTACGCGCTGCGATGGCGTCCCACAATGCACAAACGACAACTGACGGCGGCATCGACCGATTGTCTTTGAGGCTTTGCCCCACATAGAAAAGCCAGAGCTTCTCGCGCGCAGAAAGAATCGTCTCCAGGAAGAGGTACAGATCATCATTGCGCTGAGACCGGTCGCCTATTCGTCGGTTCTGCGCCATGTGATCAAACGTGTCCCTCACCTCGTTGCGAGGAAAGGTACTTTCATTGAGACCCAATAGACAAATCACGCGAAAAGGAAGTGCACGCATAGGCAGCAGCGCACAAAAAGACACACCGTGGTTCATGAACCTTGATCGCACGACGGATTCGGCCAGCTGGCGTTTGATGAACCAAATAACCGTAGCGATTGAGAACAAGTCGCCTGAAGCCGGAGCATGGACTCTCATTTCTTGAACAACTTGTCTCAGACAATAGATCTCATAGGCCGAGTGATGGTCTGGCTCAAAGAAGTCTGTGATGAATCGATCCATCAAATCGCACCAGGCGCTCATGCTCAATATAGACGAAGCATCTCGATGGGCCGCCATGAGAACCTCTGTGAATTGGGACAGTCTTCCCAACAGATTCATGTCCATCCCTTCCACGTGGTCATATCCCAATCGGTCATGGAACAGCCGATAATCACGTCCCGGGAAGCAATATCCAATGAAGAGACGGTCTAGAGCGAATTGCCAAGTATGGGCATCGTTCCCAGGCTGGTCCAATTGGTGCCGATGCTGACGGTCACGACCCCAGCGCAGCCCACAATTCATCAGCCAATTTGATATTTGGTCTAGATCGTCAGCTTCCAATCCAAATTTCTGACTGATAGGTGGGTGGGCCAAGAAGTCCATCACTTCGGGTGCGCCCAAACGGGAAGAACACAACTGGAGCAGCTTCAGAAACCCGGATATGACCGGTGAATCGTCGCTTTGCGCCCGATCTGAGACCGTGAATGGAATAAATAGTGGGTGTTTGGGGTCGTGACCAAATACAGACTCTATGATCGGTGCGTACTGATTGATATCCGGTGCCATCACTAGCACCTCATGGGGGGCCACGTCTGTGGTCTCAAACAAATGAAGCAATCGATCGCGTAGTACTTCAACTTCACGAGTGGAAGAATGACAACTATGGCATTGAACAGACGTGTCGTCAGACAACATGGGAACGCGTTCAATTTCTGCCATGGGCCTGGCATGGAAGATATCCGACTGTATGCGGCCGAGCAGTGTCTCGCGCGACGGCTCTTCGAAAAAATCCACATCGGCTTGGATATAGGGTTCCGCCTCCAACATGGACTGAAAATCACGTCCTACCAGGCCGTATGCACCCAATAAATCAGAATCGGCATGATCCCTTTTTGTGCGCGATGTATTTGTATGTCCCCAAAAAAAGGCAGAAGGCGCATGCACAAAAACATGCACCAAACAATGATCGGAAACGGCTCGCAGGATCTGCAGGTAAAGCGGAGAAAGCGTAGGCGGCGCGAAGACCGAAATCCGCCTGGGCAAGGACGCGCTTGGTAAGGCCGTAACAAATGACTGGACCAACCTTACCGGTGACTCGCGCAAGTGCTCGGTTACGGTGCGCCATAGGTCCGACTGCCAATCCTTGGAGGATTGTTGCTCCCAGTGCGCCAACATATCCATTCGATAAACGGTGTATTGCTCGAATAGGTGCGCCATTTTTGCGGCAAACTGCAATCGCCGATCTGGACTTTCGCCCATCGAGGCGCGAATCGGCTCGTACAAAGGCATCGACAACCGCTGCTTCAAAGCCTCAAGCACGTCCCAAACCAGTCGGTCGCGACCGAAACGCGACATGGCATCAGTACCTAGAACCGATGTAACAAGATCGGTGATCAGAGCTCGCGGGAATGGAAACGAAACGCAGGCACAAATGCCACTGTCCTTCGCAATCTCTCGGGACAGCCAGGTGGCCATGGCATTGCTCTGAACGACGACAATGTCCTGTTCAAGCGGCAAGGGAGCCGGATGTCGGAGCCAAACCCCTAAGGCCTCGCCCAATCGTTCTAGCCGATTGCTTTGAGTGATGATTAAAGCCATGACCGTTGCCGTTTCATATCTGGCTGATATTATAGTGGCCAGCAACTTATCGGGTGATGATTCAATGGCTCGCAAACTGAAACTCCTTTTGGATGACGTGGAGTATGAGTGCACGGTGGACAAATTGGATCGCGGCAAGCTTTACGGCCATAAAGAAGTCAGTGTGCGCGCCACTGACCACACACCACTGACGAAAGCCTATCTTGATGATTGGGGCAGCGTCTTAATCCACTCCACCGGCATGGGCTATATCGATGAGGGGTGGCAATGGTGCGATCGTAGCTCACTAGAGCCCGTCGACAACCTAGGCCAACCCATCGAACAGTTCCCATCCACCTTTGATGGGCCTGTGACGCTTCAGCAGAAAGCAACATTGGACGATTTCTTTATGCATGAAGTTGATAGCGTTTACATCCTGAGGGGCCAGCGCATCCCTGAACTTATCGAGATCCTTTCTCAGATGGAGGGCATGTTTGTTTTCCCTTTTAACTACCGGGCGGGACACTCCCCGAAATCGGCGTTTGTGAATCCGGCCGACGACGCCCTTTTTCTCATGGTTGCCGAACCTACTGAGGCCACCTTTCTCGACCGTCCACAACGCTTTGAAATCGAAGATATGGACGACGAAGATGAACTTGACTTCAGCATGATGTGAGGACGAATGCGGGCCATCAATCTAACAGACCACCACCAGCGCGATACGCATGTCGCGTTTTCATCGGTTACCAAAGGCCGCGATGTATTTTTCCGGAAACAAGGTGGGGACAAGGTCTTCTCGGTCAGAGTCATCAAGAATACTTTTCAATCCAATCTAAAGCGGATCGCCAATCGTGCCATTTCCGAAGAAAAGGAAATCGAGACCCTACTCATTGAAGGTGATCCGGAGATCGACTTTGACTATTCGGGAAAAACCACATCATCCACCAAGACTGTGTACGTCGATGACGAGGACCGGATCGCCTACCACCTTCGATTTGTGGATGTAACCTTTGACCCGGACGGTACACTCCGCCAAGAATCTGAACATGTGACCCAACCCTCAAACATAACCGTGGAAATACCGTTGGTCTGGACCAACAAATACGTACCACTCAACAAACTTGCCCGTATGCTGGCTTTCTCTAAGGTCTATCAATTGCATCATGTCAATGGGTTGACTTATGACTTTCTGTTTCAGGCAGCCAGACACCTTCAAGACAAACGCTCAGCGGTGATGATTGGTGCGGGTGAAAGAGGGAGGGATCCCCTTCGATTCCAGCGCGACGGACTCAATTACCGCGCGTTCCTCATGGGTACCACAGATGGCGATCGTTATCGCTTGACCTTGCATTTGAGCAATCTGGAACTGAAGGAGTTCCAACAGCATGGACATTGATCTCAACCGAGCCGAAGTGATCCTTGGGCGTTTTGTTGAAATCCCCATCGAGGCCATTGCTTTCGATTTGTACCAAAAGGTCAAGGAATACAAACTGCGCATCGCATCAAAGTTCAAATCCATTGACCGAGCCGGGCTGGACCGAATCCAAGGCAACGAATTCTATGCGTCGGTCAAACTGGACGGAGAACATGCGCATCTCTATTTCAATGGCGATCAGGCATTGTTGATCAGGCACCGCGGTTATGCCTATGCCGGATTACCCTGTCTGGACGAAGCTGCCGATCTGTTCAAGGCCCAGGGCATCCGATCAGCGCTGATCCCCGGCGAGCTATTTGTGAGAAAGCCTGATCTGGCGCGAACTCGGGTCTTTGACGTGATGTCACTTACCAAGAGCCCAAAGTCCACTCATGAACTCAAAGCGCTCAGTTTTTCACCATTCGACATCCTGGAATTGGACCACGAGACGTTCAGCGACTATCGTGAAATCCGAAAACGACTGGAGGACCTGTTCGCGTCGTCTTCCATGAAACCTCCCCCCCTCATACAAACCACTGATATTGGGGACATCGCGGCTTTCTACGAGCAATGGGTCAATCAGAACAATGCGGAAGGATTGATGATTCGATCTGACCTGACCTTTCGCTACAAACTGAAGGCACAACACACAACTGACGCCGTGGTGATTGGTTATTCAGCGGATGACGACCTACGCATGATCACCAGCGTACTGACCGCATTAGTGAACGACGATAACACGCTCCAAGTGCTCGCGGCTGTGGACAAGGGATTTTCCGATCTCGACCGGTCACAGCTCTACGAACAACTCACCTCGATTCCTGCAGAATCACAGTTCATGGAAGTCAGTGCATTTCAAACGCCTTTTCATATGGTGAAACCTCAGATCATAATTGAGTTCAGTGCGACAGATATGGTGGCGGAAAAGAGCAATGGTCTGCCGATTCGAAAAGCTGTTTTGGATCTACGCGAGAACACTTATCGGTTGGCGCGTTCTGCACAATTTGCGAGCCTGAGACACTGCAAGTTTGTAAGGTTTCGCCAGGATAAGACGGTCAATCCGATTGACCTGCGCACCAGTCAAATTACAGATCACATTTTTGTCGATCAATCCGAGTCCGCCCGTCAGCAAATCCAATTCCCGGAGGTTCAATTACTGAGACGAGAGGTCTATATCAAAGAAACCAAGGACAAGATTGCCGTGCGCAAAATAGTCGTATGGAAAACCGAGAAATCCGCCATGGATCGTTCGTTTTCAGAATATGCCATGAATTACACGGACTACAGTGCTGGCCGAAAAGATCCGCTACAGCAGGAAATACGTATCAGCGATTCTCGTGAACAGATCCTGAATATCGCGTCTGAGTTCAGAGAAGCAAACATAAAAAAGGGCTGGGTTCGATTCAAAGAACCATCATAACCTGGGGCAGGTCCTTGAGCATTTGATAGGCTGCGTCTCGCTGGCTCGCGTCTTGCACCCATAGATTCAGATTGTAGCTGCAGTATGTCTTTTTGACGCTGCGGCGAGATAAGGCCAGTTCAAATCGGCGACCAGAGAGTGACTGTTGAATCGCAGTACGAAGATCCTCTGGACTTCGCCCAATCACCTTGAATTTCCATGTACAGGGGTAATTAATCAATGGTTGATGATCGTCAGGATGCACCGGCTCCTCCAGAAACGCATTCTAACAGTTTCCATTGGCGTATGCTGATCGGACCAGCCATCGTGATTGCCGGTGCTCTAACACTGATGGTCTTTTTGGCATACCGAGGAAGCGAATCGACACGTCAAGAAACTTCCCACATCGTTCCTGCACAACCCGTTTCGGCTCCGATCGAGTATGTGCCTATTGTCGAGTCCCTCACACCTGAGGAGCTCTTGACGCAGGCTTACGGGCACATGCGTGGATCGGACGGATACGAAGCAAATATCGAAAAGGCGCTTCAATTATTCCAGCGAGCTGCACAGATTGGTGTTGTCGAGGCTCAGACCATGACAGGTCGCATGTACCGCTCCGGAATGGGGACGCCTATCAATCTTGATGAAGCCGTGAAATGGTTGCAGTCCGCTTCGCAACAAAACGACGCGGACGCTCAGTTCACTTTGGCAGACATGTACCTAAACGGTGAAGGTGTGGCCAAAGACCCTGCAAAAGCGTCTTCGCTGTTTCTACAATCCGCGCAGCTAGGACACCCCAAAGCTCAAACTGTCCTGGGCCAGCTGTACGCGAAGGGAGTTGGCATTTCGCGCGATTATCAAGAGGCTATTCGTTGGACACAATCAGCGGCCCAACAAGGTGTGGCACTCGCTCAATACAATTTGGGTTGGATGCTCTACAACGGACTCGGCACACCTGTTTCTCACGAAGAGGCTGCTGATTGGTTCGGGCGTGCAGGAGCTCAGGACCACGTAGACGCACAATGGACCTTGGGGATGATGTACTTGAAAGGTCAGGGCCGCGAACAATCGGATGAACGAGCTTTCTCATGGCTCCACAAAGCGGCACAGGCTGGCCATACACTGGCTCAAAAAGTGGTGGCAGACCTTTACCTCAGTGGACGAGGAACCGAAGCTTCCAAAGTATCAGCCCTTAATTGGTATCGAAAGGCCGCAGAATCGGGCAACCAAGAAGCCATTTCCATGGTGATCAAGTTGGAGTCGGAATAGGTCCATATCCGAGCGGCAACCAAAAGAAAAGCCCGCACTTGGCGGGCTTTTCTTTCGATACGTCTGAAAATTTAAGCGCGCAAGCGGCGTTGAACGAACAACGCCAAGCCAGCAAGCAGTGCTACAAATGCGATCAATCCCCACTGACCGAGTGTTGGAATCTGCGCTCCAGCTTGACAAGGCAGTCCGACCACTTCGAATGAGAAATCACAAACTGCGGCCGATGCCGTGTTGGTCACAACCAACACCACGTTCTGGCCAGCAGCAACTTCAAATGAAAATGGCTGTGTCACGCTTGAACCCACATCACCAAGGAAGTTAGCTCCCTGATTATTGGGGTCATAGGAGTTGAGGTAGGCACTCATATGAGCATTGGTGCCGCAAGGAGCGCCACCACCACTGTTGGGATCAAAATTGATCGTCACACACGCGGCGGCTCCGCTCGTGTTGGTGTATGTATAGGTTTCGTAATTGTATGTGGTACCCGGGTTAAAAATGCCGGGATAAGCTTTGTTTGGACAGGCGCTGGGAATGCCGTCGCGGAAAATCCGTCCCAATTGTGTGTTGAGACCCGAAAACGAACCCGTTACGAAACCGGCAGGCGGGCACATGCCTCCGCCGTCCGAACCGATCCCATTAAAAAAGGGCCCCGTATTTTGAACGTCCAAGCCTACATCGTTCGCAGCAACCTGCCCGAAAGATAATCCAGCCACGAAAAAAAGAGTCCCTAGCAAAGTACATAATCTCTTCATTGTGTTCCCCATCTCCTTCAAAAAAATAGCCAATAATTCTCGAGATTCAACCTCGAGAAATTCGATGACATGGAATAATATCGGCAGTAGGATACCATTGTCGCTATCTATTATTTGCAAAAATGTTGAGCATGTATCTTTTTTGGTTCGCGATCAATACCATTCAAGCTATCTTTACGGCACTTTGGACCTGCGGTTGGATCACGATCGCGCTGCTGAGTCTGCTAGTAACGGGCAAATCTCACCTGGCGCACAAATTGGCGAAACATGTTTGGGCGCCTGGCTTATTGTGGGGTGCACGAGCCAAAGTAACGGTACATGGCTTGAATCACATCCAACCGAGTACCACTTACCTTTTTGCCGCAAACCACCAATCCATTATCGATATTCCCGCCTTGATGGTGGCGTTACCCATGCCGCTCCATTTCGTGGTGAAACAGGAGTTAGGCCGTATCCCGTTCTTGGGATGGTACATCCGAGCGATGGGTATGGTGTTGATTACCAGATCCAGGCATAAGGAAGCCGCTCGAAAACTGGATCGCGCTGACCAAGCGATGCGAGAAGGTCGATCGTTTGTTTGCTTTCCTGAAGGCACCCGAAGCCGAACTGGCTCGTTGGGACCCTTTAAACATGGTGCCTTTCAACCGGCCATCAACGCCCAGGTCCCCATCGCCCCCATCGCTATCAAGGGGTCATTACAGGTATTGCCTAGCGCTGGTTTCAGAGTCAGACCCGGCGAGATCCATGTCCACATTACGTCCCCTGTCCAAACGGGCGATGAAGCAATCACGCGAGCGCAGGTCGCAGCATTGTGTCGCGACCAAATACAGCAGGTACTTACACTTTAATTCATGGTTGACCATTGATCCTCGACAAGTGCATTTGATAGGATGCAACGATTGCGCTTCATGCAAAAAAAAATAAGGGGAGCAACCATGCGTATTTTGTATGCGGTTTTTGGTGTCTCATTGGTTTTGCCTGTCTTTTCGGGCGTGCCCACCAATACCCGCTCTTTCACCGTGGCTGATGGTCAGATCGAAGTCCAACTGTGGACCGACTCAGACGACCAGACCAACTATTACCAAATTGTTGAGAACGGGCAAGTTCTTACCACGAAACAGTCAGACACTCGCATCAAACTGCGCTATGACTCCTTTGATCCTCTTATCTCCGGGCCGAGAAATATCGATTCCCAGTTTACAAGTCGGCCCGAGAATCAGTTGTTTGTCGTCCAGTTCCATACTCAGGCGCTGGAATCTTACCGCACGAAACTGGACAGCATGGGTGTGCAGATCTACAAGCACCTGCCCAGTCAAGCCTATGTGGTACGAATGGGCCCACACCTAGTCAACGCTGTGGCCAACCAGCCATTTGTGCGTTGGGTGGGGCCATACGAACCCGCATACCGCCTGGAAAACTTCATCATCGATCATGCGCAACAAGCTGAGGATTACTACCCGCTTCAACGCTACAACATCATGATCTGGTCCCATGAATTGGACGTCAAGGAGCAAGTGGCGGCCAAGATTTTCAAACTGGGCGGACTGATTGACCGCGATGACGCAGGCAAATATTTAATTGAAGCCACGTTGACTCCGGAACAACTATTCGAAGTCGTTCACTTCAATGAAATCCAATTCATCGATCGTTGGAGTCCCGGCGAAGCCGACATGGATATCTCGCGCGAGATTACCGGAGTCAATTACCTGGAAACCATGACTGGATACACAGGTCAAGATGTACGCGGTGAGATCATCGATCTCGGATTCAATATGACCCATGTGGATTTCAATCACCACCCACTCATTGAACACACGGCCGTGAACTCAGATTCCCATGGCGCATCATGTAGCGGCATCGTTTTCGCCGATGGTACGGGTAACCCCATGGGTCGTGGCATTCTGCCAGACGGCCAAGGCATTGTGGCGGACTGGGACGTGGTCAGCGTGGGCATGCCGCGTTATACGCACACCGGCGAATTGCCCCAAGCACCTTACAACGCCGTATTCCAAACAGCTAGCGTCGGTTCAGCCCGTACCTTCTTCTACACAACAATATCCGCAGATACCGATTCGGCGTTGTTTGATTTCGACATTCTGCACTGCCAGTCACAGAGTAATGCAGGCAACCAAGACTCACGCCCCCAGGCCTGGGCTAAGAACATTCTCTCAGGCGGTGCCGTCAATCACCAAAACACGCTGACTAAGGCAGACGATTGCTGGTGTAGCGGCGGATCCATTGGTCCTGGTCAAGACGGCCGTATCAAGCCCGACCTGTGTCACTTTTACGATGCCACCTTCACGACAACCACGGGAAGTACTACAGCCTATACTGCAAATTTTGGAGGCACCAGTGGTGCGACACCTAATATTTGCGGCAATACCGGTCTGTTTTTCCAAATGTGGTCGGAAGGCACATTTGGTAATCCGTTCGATCCGGGTGGTTCGGTCTTTTCGAATCGACCTCACATGACCACTGCCAAAGCGGCCATGATCAACACGGCGGACCAATATGTATTCTCGGGCCAAGCCCACGACTTGACGCGGGTCCACCAAGGATGGGGCATGCCATCCCCCCGCAATCTGTATGACCAGCGCACCAACATGTTCTTCGTCGATGAGGAAGATGTGCTGTCTAACATGCAGTCGATCAGCTACACGATCGTCGTATCTCCGGGCGAACCAGAACTCAAGGTCACCATGATCTTCGCCGATCCACCGGGCAACCCTGCGGCCGCTGAGGCACGCATCAACAACCTTGACTTGAAAGTCACCGCGCCTGATATGACCGAATATTGGGGTAATGTCGGATTGCTTGATGGCAATTACTCCACTGCTGGCGGAACCGCCAACAGCGTTGACACGGTTGAAAACGTATTCATCCAAAACCCCGCTTCCGGCAACTGGACAGTTGAAGTAACGGCTGCAGAATTGGTTGAAGATGGACACACCGAAACTGAAGGGGTGCTTGACGCGGACTTTGCGCTCGTCGTTTCAGGTGGTGTGTTCTTTGGATTCCGCATGAGCATGGACAATAGTATCCAGTCCGTATGCTCCCCCAACAACGCCACTTATGACGTAAACATTGATCCCGCTGCTGGATTTACAGAACCTGTGACTCTGTCCACTTCAGGGCTGCCTGCTGGCTTAACGCCGGGCTTTTCTGTGAATCCAATCATGTCGGGAACGTCCGTACTTACACTCACGGGCACGGGCTCTGTGGCTCCGGGCAGCTACCCATTTACGGTCACCGCCATGAGTGCTTCGGTGACAGCGACACGAAATCTCATCCTCAATGTATTCGATGCGATTCCTTCCGTCCCCACCCTACAAACACCCAGCAATGGTGCCGTCGATGTAGCTTTGCGGCCCACATTGACATGGGCAGTCGATGCAAACGCGGTGTCCTACCGCGTCCAATTGGCCAGCGACATGGGATTCACTAACATCATTGAAGACCAGGTAGTTACGACCAATAGTTATGACGTATCCACGACATTGAATTCGCTTACCACTTATTACTGGCGTGCTTTGTCTTCAAATACCTGTGGTGACTCATCCAACGCGACTGCCTTCAGTTTCACCACACTGGATCAACCCATCTATTTCACCGAGCTCTTCGGAACCTTTGATCTTGAAAACCATACAACTGCCTTTGAGCCTGATGGAACAGGCAACTACTACACCATGTGCGGCTGGGCGTCCGCATCTTTCCCCACGGATCCGGCAGGTGGTACCAACCTTGGGCTGGGCGAAGATGCCTTCGTTGAAGTAGTACTCAACCAACCTTTCAACTTCTACGGATCTGACTACAGCTCCATTTTCGTTGGATCAAACGGATACATCACCTTCAACAGCGGAGACACCCAATGGACCGAGTCTCTGGACGCCCACTTTGGGTTCCGCCGAATCTCGGCCCATTTTGATGATTACAGCCCACACCTCGCTGGCGGGGCAGTCACCGTGCGTCAACTGGCAGATCGGGTAGCCGTCACTTGGGAAAACGTAACCGGCTACAACGTAAGCAATTCCAATAACTTCCAGTTGGAACTCTTCCATGACGGCAGGATTCATATCACGCATCTGCAAATGGATGAAACCGATGGTCTGGTTGGCCTCTCCAACGGAGGCGGCACACCTGGTGACTTTATTCAGGACGATCTGTCCGCTGCGCCTATGACCTGTGAACAGGTCGCACCCTGTCCATGGGACATCACAGGCGACACCCTGATCGATATGGACGACGTGATCGCCATGTACCCCGATTGGCACAACACACTCATGAATGACATCAATATGGACGGCGTGATCAATCTGATCGACTACCTGTTGATCATGAACAATTTCGGGGCTTGTCCTTAACCAAAAACAGGGTGGGCTGTCCCATCCAACCACAATCAAAGGACCCGGGGTTTCGGCCTCGGGTTTTCTTTTCTTAGAGGAGGGCGTCAGCCAAATTTTTGAGCCATTCGGGTGTAATGGGTTCGCTGATCATGCCTTCGACATGGGAGCCCCTACCCCCGCCCCTCAATCCGAACATGCCCCCCCTCTGCTTCAACCACCGGGCAAGGTCGACGGATGCGGAATCAGCAATAAACCGGTCCTGCCCATAGGCAACTAGGACCGATGCGCCTGATTGTTCCTGCAACTGCCGCGAAAAACGACGCGCCTCTTCTGGTTCAAATTCCGGGCGAATCAATACATGACTCGTACCCTGAACACGGCTCAACTCCTCAGCTACTTCCACATCGAGCAGTTTCGCTCGGTAAGCGCCTACTCGCTCTTGAACCTTACGGAGCTCAGCCTGTTGGCGCAAGATCGCTTCATGGAGTTCATCAGGCGCGCATTTGAACAGATCAGCCGCAGCATGGATCTGGCTGTCTCGCGTTTCATAGCGATCCAAAGCACGTCGACCAGCCAAAAAAGTAATTCGCGAACCGCCCTTGTAGCGCTGATTCGCGATAATCATTACGGGACCAACTTGCCCCGTAGCGGCACAATGGGTTCCGCCACAAGGTGTGACATCAATACCTTCTATTTCGATCAAACGAATATTCGTATCCACTTTGGACGACCGTCTTAGACCGTATTGATCCAGTTGCGCCTTGTCTGGGTAATGTGCACGCACGGCCTTGTCGTTCATGACTTGCTCATTCACGAGCGCCTGCAGGTCCTGCAACGCGTTTGGTTCAAGGGGTTCACAGTCGAGATCAATGGTCGATGCCGTCGAACCCAGCCTAGCAGACACCGTTTCTGCGCCAAATAGTGAAAATACGTCTGCCGAAAGCATGTGCTGACCCGTGTGCTGGCTCATCTGATCACGACGAAAACCCCAATCAATCACAGCTTCACATACATCTCCTGCACCGACCCCCGTGCAGTCCTTTACCAAATGCAGCACCCTGCCATCATCAATTTGCGTATCCACCACTTCCAGTTCGGCTTCGTGCACTCGAAGGGTGCCTCGGTCACCCAACTGACCTCCCGATTCGGGATAAAACACCGATTGATTCAAGACCAAGGCCCACCTGTCACCACAGTTACGTACTTCCACAATCTCCGCACGACAGCTTTGGACGAAGGCGTCTTTCTGTTCCAAACGTTGCGTCATGATTGGCTGATCAACCCCTTGATGTCGCGGCCAACCCGTTCCGGACTGTCCGTGGGTGCATAACGCTTGATCGGATTGCCCTGGCGATCCAGCAAGAACTTGGTGAAATTCCACTTGATGGCCTCGCTGCCTAACAGACCCGGCATGGCCTCCTTCAAGTAGACAAACAGTGGCGAAGCCGTTTTTCCGTTCACGTCGACCTTTGCCATGACTGGAAAGGTGACCCCGTAGTTCACTTGGCAGAATGATTGAATATCGCTGTTCTGGCCCGGTTCCTGAGCGCCAAATTGGTTACACGGGAAGGCCAACACGGCCAAGTCCTCGCCAAAGTGATTAGCCAATTCTTGAAGGCCCTGATATTGGGGTGTAAAGCCACATTTGGAGGCCGTATTGACGATCAACAGCACCCGCCCACGGTAGTCAGAGAGACGGACATCGTCCCCAGCGGCGTTCTTCACAACATAATCATAGACACTCATTATTTCGTCCCAAAAATCTTGTCGCCGGCATCGCCCAGCCCTGGAAGAATATAACCCTTTTCATTTAATCCTCGATCCACCGCTGCTACGTAAATGTCGACATCAGGGTGAAGGTCCTGCACCTTTTCAATCCCTTCGGGCGCAGCAACCATGTGCAGGCATCGTATCGACGTACAGCCGGTGTCTTTGAGAAACTCAATGGCGGCACACAAGCTTCCCCCTGTGGCTAACATGGGATCCAATACCAGCGCTGTTCGCTCTTCCAGTTCATTGGCCATCTTCTTGTAGTAGAAGAAGGGTTCCAGGGTGACTTCGTCGCGATACAAACCCACCACACTAACTCGAGCGCCAGGCAGCAAGTCCAACACTCCGGGCATCATACCCAACCCGGCTCTCAAAATCGGAACCACCGTGATCTTTTTGCCTTTGATCTGTTGCACGGTTACGGGCCCTGCCCAACCTTCAATATCAATCGGCTCCACGTCCAGGTCTTTTGTCGCCTCATAAGTCAGGAGACGGGCCATTTCCGAACAAAGATCTCTGAAATCCTTGGTGGAAATATGCGCTTGACGCATCAATCCCAATTTGTGTTGGACTAGCGGGTGGTCGATAACGTGCACGGACATGAGCGAGTTCCTTTCGAAAGCTTCGTGCTATTCTAGCGCCCTTTTTGGTGGGAGATCGGTGAAAGCGTCCCCGGATAACCGACAGAATAGGGAACCGGGGCTAGAATAGAGAAAACGTCAAAGGATTTGCCATGAAACCCAAACCCATTTCCATCAAAACAAAACGCATCGTTTCAAGCCAAGCACAGGCCCCGGCTCAAGCTCACAAATTTACTTACGCTCGAGTGGGCCCCGACATCGTCCTTGAGGTAGGTCACTTTGATTTGGTTGAGTTGAGTGCCGCCATCCAATTGGCCCAAAAAGGACAAGATGCGCAGACGAGCCTACACGTCACGCATCAATTTGCCCTTTCCCCGCAAGGTGCCATGAGTCTTTTGGAGACGGCCCAACAAATGGTGCAGGACTTGAAAAACTCAGGCATGATCAAGTTTCAATCCGGTGTTCCTGAAGGATTAATTCCGTTCTCGTCGGAGCCGGGCAGCGACTAACTTAATCCTTCTTGCTGGAGGCGGCTGCCAGGACACTTTCAAAACCATCTTTCTCGCGAGGTGGTAATCCGAAAAGGCGGCGGTCCTCAGGTGTTACCAGGAAGTTCTTATGCTCCATCATATCGATCAAACGTTTCATACCAGAGACCGAGCCATAGCGTTCCTTGAATGAAGCTATTGCAAACTGACCTACCAGTTGCTCACTTCGCTTCACTTCTTCCTCTGTGAGAGGCATGGGTGCTTCGGCTATTTTCTGATACCGCTTGTGCCTTGCCAGGCGTTCCATGGCGTAACGCAGAATTTGGGGCATCTTGCGCTTGGATGCGCGATACAGATCGTTACTTGAAACCTTTAGCGCGTTGTCCACCAAATCATCCCAATCGTCGGGAATCACCTGGTTGTCGCGACCAAGCCAAAAAAGTGCCGTCAATTCGGCTCGCTCTTCGACGGACAGTTCATCCAAAAACTGGTCATATGCTTTGATATTTGGGTCGTGAGCAAGCTGGGCCAACTGCTCCTCGCCAGGCATGGTCGCGTCTTGATCGCCAAAATCAAGGTGTTCACAGGCGCGAGCAAGTAGAATCAATGCCTGGACCGTCTGCTTTCGCAATGCTCTCATAGGGACCACGTGTTCAAGATTGTGACTGAATATTATCAAGAATCTTGTTCAAAGGACAATCACCCCATCACAAATCGCATCTCAAGGATGTGTTGATTCGACGTTGATTGGGAACCGTTCGCCCCTTAAGATAGTCTGCAACTCCTGCTTAAGGAGAGCGTCAATAGCTGGCACTTGCGCCAGCACCTCAAGAGGAGTCCCATCCAAACATGTTTTTTCCCGGCGAAGCGTCATTCGAAACCAGCATTGTCTTATGTTTTGATGACTCATCAAGGAAAGACCTTCGTTTCGTGCCTGTGTTCAAGGACCAGGTGATTGAGTGATCATGGACTGGATCACATCGCCCATGTGGCCCCGCATTGCTGTGGGCTTCGCCTTTGCCGCGCTGGCAGCCTTCTTGATGGCAGCGATTCGTCAACGATCTCTGAGACTTGCAGCACAACGCCAACGCGATCATGATGAACGCCAAGTATGGCGGCTCCGACTGGATGCCGCAGCTGCACTCCTGAAACGCAACGAGAGCAACACATATTCGTGGTCCGGATTTCGCAAGTTCACAGTTAGTGAACGCCACGAGGAATGTGCCGGCGTGGTCTCATTCACCCTCCTGCCCCACGATCGCAGACCTCTGCCTTCATACTTGCCGGGTCAGTTTCTAACCTTCAAGATTAAGCACCAGCATCAAGTGATTCGCAGATGTTATTCACTGTCCGATGCACCCGATTACCCGATAGGAAATCCCCGCACGAGTAGTATTCTCCAACAACCCTCTTATCGCGTGACCATCAAACGCATTGAAGGACCGGAAGGTCCTGGAATCTGTTCAAACTACTTTCATGATCAGGTACAAGTTGGGACGATCCTGGATGTAGCAGCGCCTTCAGGATATTTCGTTTTGGACCCAGAGGACCCTCGCCCGGTGGTGTTTTTGGCTGCTGGCATCGGTGTAACTCCATTGTTTAGCATGGTCCGTAGCATCTGCAATTCTGGCAGGAGTCATCAACGCGAAGTGTGGTTTTTTCTGGGTATTAGGGATCGTGAACACGGTGTTTTTAGAGAATCACTCGAACAGCTGGCCCATACCCACGATAATCTGAACCTCCATATTTGTTACAGCCAGTTACCCATGGGTACCCCCATAGACCGACGGTTTGAACATCGAGGTCGCATTTCCATAGATTTGCTCAAACAACTCTTGCCGGCAAACAACTATTCGTACCTGATGTGCGGGCCCGAATCGATGATGACTGGCATGCGATCGGCACTGCGTGATTGGGGCGTTCCAGATGACGATATTCAGCAAGAAGTCTTTTCAGCCATTCGCCAACCCTTGCGAACGACCACCCCAACGGCAAAAGTCACATTCGCCAAATCGGATATGACATGTGTTTGGAATGCCGAGGAAGGTTCAATCCTTGACTTTGCGACCGCCCATGGAATTGTCATCGATTCAGGTTGCAGGGCAGGAAGCTGTGGCTCTTGCATGACCGCCATCCGGTCGGGCGAGGTTGACTACGTAAGCCACCCAGGGACATCGATTGAAGACGGAAGTTGTTTAACATGTATTGCTGTCCCAAAAACTGATTTGATCATTGATGCCTAGGAGGAAGCATGATTCGCATTCTATTGATATGTGTCATCGCAACATGGGTCCAAGCCCAGCATATGGATCCTGAGCTCACCGTCGGACCAGACCAGTGCGGTGAATGCCACAAAAATGAATTGGCTGTTTGGAAAGAAACCAAGCATCATAAGAGCTTCTTTGACATCACTCGGTCAGAAGAGGGGCGCCAAATTGCCCAGAAAATGGGTATCAAGCGAATCAAACGCGAAAGTGACTGTCTTAACTGCCATTTCACCTCCATCCCTGAAAACGATGCCATTGTTCCCGTAGCTGGGATATCCTGCGAATCGTGCCACGGACCTGCCAAGAACTGGATCGACGTTCACAATGATTATGGCGGCAAGGACATGAAAAAGGAGGACGAGTCGCCTGATCACAGGGTGAAACGACTGGCGGATGCAATTGCAGGTGGTATGTTGCGACCCGACAACTTGTATCTGGTAGCCGAAAACTGCTTTCAGTGCCACACAGTCCCCAATGAACGGTTAGTCAACGAAGGGGGTCACACGGCAGGAAGTGCGTTCGAATTGGTCTCTTGGTCACAAGGCGAAATTCGCCATAACTTCCTTCGCAGCGATACAGGCGATCAGAACATGGAGGCCAGTGCCAATCGCAAACGCATGATGTTCATCCTGGGCCAAGTTTTAGATCTCGAGTACAGCTTGCGGGGCACCGCATTGGCCACGGCCAAAGCTGAATACGCCGTATCCATGGCCAAACGCTCAAAATTGGCAGGTTTGAGGTTAAAGAAAATTCAGGAAACGCAGCCTGTGGCCCAAGTGCAAAAGATCATTGAACTTGCAGATAGCGTTGAACTCAAGCTGAACAACGCTGATGCACTAAATAGGGTGGCTGATCAGATAAGCGAACTCGGCCAGGAATTGGCACGCAGCTACGACGGCAGCGCATTTTCCGCCCTGGACGCTCTGTTACCTGACCCATCTACTTACAAGGGATCACCGGCCCTTTAATTGAGGCGACGTGCTGAATCTAGGCCCTGACAACAATCTTGAATTTTCACTTTATGGCAATGCGCTGGACAGGCGCATGCAAGAAAAGGACGTCAACCGTATTTTGGAGATGGCTCCTTTCTCCAAGATCGATGCCTCCAAATTTCCGGCGTCTAAATCCCTCCAAGAGCTCCTTGAGCAGGATGCACGACTTGTCACCTTCATGCCAGGCGATATTATCGTTCGAAGGGGAGACTACGGAACGTCTGCGTTTTTCATTCTACGAGGATGCGTGCGCGTGGTTACCAGCCCCGAGATCGAGGACGCTGCGTTAGGGCACACGCCCACGCCAAAGCGGACCCATTGGCAGGCATTCAAACAACTATGGACCAACCACCACGAGCCTGAGTATCGGCCTCCTTTCAAAGGGTCGACCGGTCACTTGCAAACCCAAACACGTTTAGCAAGTGATACCCAAGAGGTTAGAGCCTACTTGTCCGACCCCAAATCTGTGATCGAGCGCTATGCGACCATTCCGATCCAAGCAGGTGAATTTTTTGGGGAAATTGCCGCCTTGACTCGCACGCCGAGAACGGCCACGATCTTCGCCGAAAACGTGTGCCAAATGATCGAGATACGGTGGCAAGGTTTGCGAGATTTACGTCGGTTCTCCACAGAGTTCCGCCAGGAAATTGACCAGATTTATCGTGAGCGAAGCCTGAAGACGCACCTCGCTGAATCCAGTCTGTTCAAGCATCTCGATGTGCACCAACTCGGTCAATTGGTTGACGCAACCGAATTTGAAAGCTACGGAGATTTCGATTGGTATCCTGAGTTCCGCCGCACCGATGCAGCGCGCCACGGCCAGCAAATCGCCAAGGAACCGCTCATCGCTCAGGAAGGTGACTACATTAACGACCTGTTGCTGATCAGGGCGGGATTCGCGCGTCAGAGCATCCAAATCAACGAAGGTCACCGGACTATCGGCTACTTGGGAAGCGGCGATGCGTTCGGGTTAGAAGAGTTGATTCAATCAACGCAAACAGGTCGCGCTATTGCATTGAAGCATTCTCTTCGCGCCGTGGGTTACGTCAACCTGCTTCGGGTTCCTGCCGACTTGATCCAAGAGTTGGTACTCCCGCGATTGCCAAGCCGATTCCATCCACCCAAAGTGCCTGACCTCCAGACAACCAGTCAAGCCTTTGACTACGTAGAGAGTCCCGACCGAATGGATGAGGGATTGTTGAATTTCATAGTAGGTGGTCGACACAACAATGGGACCGCGACCATGCTCATCCACCTCAATCGCTGTACAGGTTGCGACGACTGCGTGCGAGCCTGTAGCCGGGCACATGACGGAAATCCCAGATTTGTTCGGCAGGGACCAAGGCATCAGCATCTAATGGTGGCTTCAGCCTGCATGCATTGTGTCGATCCCGTCTGCATGTTAGGTTGCCCAACCGGCGCCATTCACCGCAAGGAAATCACGGGTGACGTAGATATCAACCCAAAAACATGCATCGGTTGTTCGAACTGTGCCAATAACTGTCCTTACGACAACATACGTATGGTTGAAGTAACCGATGCCCACGGTGAACCGCATTTTGACTTAGACACCGAGCGACCTCGCCTGCAGGCCACAAAATGCGACCTCTGCTCGGATCAAGTAACCGGCCCTGCCTGTCAATACGCCTGTCCTCACGATGCTTTGAAACGTATCGATATGCGTCAGACACAGTCTTTCAAGAACTGGCTTCAACCATGAACAAGGCCCTTTTCGCGCTTTTTTGTTTGTTGTTGTCCTGGTGGTGGTGGCTTTCACTTGAGAGAATCGGGCCTGTTGCCAGCTTAACAGGTTGGACATTAACGGGCTGTACCTTATTTCTGGCGGCGTATCAGCTTCGCAAATGGCTCTCGATTTTACCTTTAGGTTCTGCACAACAGTGGATGCAACTTCATGTGTGGATCAGCTTCATGGCTGCATTTATATTTTTTTGGCATACGGGGTTGCGCCTCCCGGACGGCTTGTTTGAATGGGCGCTATACAGCTGTTTCGCAGCAACTTGGATGTCGGGATGTCTGGGCTGGATTGTCACAACAACCATGCCCCGTCGATTAGCGCGACACGGTGACGTCATCATTGCCGATGAAATTCCAGTGATCAGGCGTCAACTTCAATTGGCCGCGGACCAACTGGCCTTGGATTCCGTGTCGGATACGGGTTCCACAACTTTGGCGGAGTTCTACCAACGCCGACTTGCTTCGTTCTTTGGGAAGCAAACCCATCGATGGGTACACCTGACAGGAAGCAGACGGGTACATGCGTGGCTCGATCAAGAATTTGCCCAGATTCAGCGGTTCATGGCTGAACCTGAGTGGAAGAACTTGAATCAACTCCGTGAATTGGCGTTTGCCAAGATCAATACAGATGTTCAGGGTGCAGGCACCTGGCTTCTCCGACGATGGCTATTTGTTCACATTCCATTGACCCACGCCCTAATTGTCTTGATTGGGTTTCATATCTTTTGGGTGTACCTCTTCAACGCGGGGTCAATCTAATGAATCCGTCATTCCGCCACCAGGACAGCCCCTACGACAGACCGGACCGAAATTGGGTGTGTGGCCGCCTCGCCCAGGGAGAGCCGTGTTCCAGGGGACCAACCCATCAGGGTCAATGCAAGGCTGGTCCGATGTGCAAGCCATCCATGAAGGGGTATCGTTTTATCTGTACAAGAACCGTCGCATTCGGAGGGGCATGCGATAGTGGTCCATTCCCGGACGGGAGATGTTCGGTTCATGAGTCGTCTTGTCAACCCGTACGTTCTGAGCGATCTGTGCGCCGTCAGATCACCGGGTATTTTGTGATCACTGTATTCGGGTTGGTATTAGCCGGGTTTGTATTTGGATTTGGCCGTCAATGGGTGTCCCCGGGACGCTTGAGCTCCGCCCATGGGTTCATCGACAATCAATGTGCCAGTTGTCATCCCGCGCTGGTTGAGGGTTTTGCGGGTGTCCTGCGCCACGCAGGATCGGGTCACATGAATGATCAATGCCTCGCATGCCATGACCGAGGGGTGGCTCCTACATTCGCCCATGGTTTAGCCGATGCTAAGGGTCGTAAACTCGATTGCGTACAGTGCCACAGAGAACATCGCGGATCAGAATTGCCTGAGGTCGCAAGAACCGCTTGCCAGGCTTGTCATAACCGTCACGTTGCCAATTTGCGGCAGCATCCTGAGTTCGCCGACTACCCAGCTTCCCCTCGTGTGCTGGCATTTGACCATTCAAGCCATGCCAACAAGCATTTCCCCGAGCAAAAGCAGACATTCACCTGTGGAGGGTGTCACCAGGTGACCCCGCAGGGCAGTGTAACCATCGCCACATTTGAGGAAAGCTGCCGCAATTGCCACCTAGCAGATGTGCGTTTAAACACTACAGCAGGTGAGGCGGGTGTTCTGGTGTGGGCCATACCCGGAATTGACCTGGAGACTTTGGAAGCCCATGGCTATTTTGTGGGTGACTGGCCCACTTTTTCAGACCATCCACTCACGCCATTCGTTCGGGCTTATCTGCCTCAGGAGCGAGCTGAAGATTTGGCCGTGTGGGACCAACTAGATGTGCTGGATCTGGAGTCGGCCGACAAGCAGCAATTGGCGGCGGTACAGCGTGTCGCCATCGCCGTCAAGGTTTTCTTTGCCGAAACGGCAAGGTCCGGCCAAAGTACCTTGGGCGACGAACATGAAAATGGACGTCTCTTCGCTGGAATGGATCAAGCCACTTGGACATCAGCCTTGACCACATGGTTTCCACAGATGGATGATGAATGGGCATTGATTCAATCCAACCAACCGTTGCCCACACACAGAGAACCAGCACCAAAGCCCATGAGCAAAGAAAAAAAAGCAGATAGTGGAGGGGATGATTTACTCACAGATGACCTGCTGGGTGACGACCTTCTCTCTGGTGATTTGTTGGTGGGAGAGGTTCAGGACGATGACTTGTTTGGCAAGAAAACAACCCCGAACGAAAACATAACCGTGGAGGGCTCTGCATGGGTCAGTTTTGGAGGTTGGTACCAGAATGGTGAAGGCCTTTACTATCGACCAGGTGATCATCCCGACGGATTCCTATCCGCCTGGTCCACAAGGCTCGAACTGGATGTTTTTGACAAGATCCTGTCAGCAGGTTGCGACAAGTGTCACCTCCCTCAAGAAAAAGGACCCCGCTTTAGAGCCCCTTATTCAGGGGGTAGCCATGGTGTATTCACTGTGTTCGATCATGCTGCCCACGTCGCCATCATGAAGTGCGATGCTTGTCACGAAGCTGTCACCGACCGTGCTCCCGGCAAGTCATCCTTTGCAGCCATGAAACTCGATTCATGTCGTATTTGTCACGGTGCCCAAGATGTCACCGACGACTGCATGAGTTGTCACAATTACCACGTCACGACTGAGACCGGATCCACTGGTAGTACAACAGCGATAGCATCACCAAAAAGACCATGAATGCCAATCCAAGAGCCGTGAATACCAATGAAGGGTGACGCCAAAAACCGATACTGTATTGAGATTCCACCCAGTCACAATGCCGTGCCATCAAACGAGTGATTTCTTCCGTGTTCGTGGACTCGAGGCACGCCAGTTCGGTCTCAAAAACAGTTGCCCTTTCAACGTCTATTTCAGTCAGATGCTCCAAAAAAAGATGCACCCATGGCCCAGATTCACCACTTGCCCGACCCGATTGCATCCGAACAACGATTTCCCTAAGCGCCCTAATTGGCATTCTTTTGCGCGATTCCATCAGGCACCCATCCACTGTTTGAATTCCGACGCGCGTTCTTGTGACACCAGGATCTGTTCATCAGAATCGGGTTTCAGTTCCACCCACAGACGACCTCTATCAAAAGGCCCAAAGCGATAGATGGATTGAACATGGGCCAGATAAGCGCGATTCAATCGAAAAAAGGATCTGCTTGGGAGCTGATGCTCCAGTTCCTTCAAGTTCCGATCGCACAGGTACTTTCGACCGTCTAAGTCTGTGAGGAACGTCAATTTGTGGTCGGACTGCAAATAGGCAACTTGATCCATGGGAATCGACAGAAATGCAGCGCCCTTGCGCACGAGGATCCGCTGTTTTTCGCCAATTCGACGGTCGGACACAAACGAAGCCAACCGTTGGTTGAAATGCCCTTTGAATCGACGTACTTTCTCGATCGCAAGAGCCACATCCTGTTCCTTGATGGGTTTCAGCAAGTATTCGATCCCGTTGTTGTGAAATGCCTCTAGCATATAGGTATCGTAGGCTGTGGTGAAGATGACGGGACAATGTAATGTCACCAATTCAAAAAGACCGAACACTTCGCCGTCACTCAGTTGAATATCCATAAAGACCAAGTCAGGCTCGGGGTGCGTGCCGAACCAATCGACGGCTTCCTGGACCGATGTCAACTGCGCTAATACATCCACAACGGGAAGGTTCCGCCTGAGCAGGTTCACCAATCTACGAGCCGCCGGCAATTCGTCTTCCAATAGAACCACGTTCACGAGGCTAGCCTCATCAGTGGTATCTCCACGGAAAAGCGCTCGTCGTCCACGACAGTGATGCCTCGCCCAGTTAGGATAAGAGCTCGTTCATTGAGATTCTTCAAGCCGATCCCGGTACCGACCCCCTCGTCACGTTTTGGGAACTTGGCGTGATCGACCACAAGGTGTTCAGATTCAATCCGGCATTCGAGTAGCAATGGTGATCGTTCATTGAACTGGTTATGTTTCACAGCGTTTTCCACCAGCACCTGCAGAGAAATGGGCATAATTAACAGTTGATCGGTTTCTATATCCGGCAATTTCATCACAAGTCCATCACCAAATCGAATGCGCAACAGCGCCAAATACGATCGAACAAAGCGCAACTCATCATTGAGCGGTACCCACGATCGATTGTGGCTGGCCAGAATGTAGCGGTAGACATCCGCTAGGTGCTCTGTAAATGCTTGCGCCTGATGGGTTTGTTCATCGATCAATTGTGAAAGCGTGTTAAGGCTGTTGAACACGAAATGGGGATCTAACTGGTTTTTGAGAGCCATTAATTCGGCCTCGACCTGCATCCGGTGCAATCTTTCCAATCGCAGTAAATCGTTTTCTCGCTGCTTGATGAGATAAACGGTTTCATACACATGAGTCACAAACATGACGCAGATGACGTTGATCAGACATACCACTTCAATAGTTGTCCAATTGACCTCCACGTTCACAAATCGGTACCACGCCCACAAAACGATGACCGTGATGGGAGCCGTGAAAAAGACATTGGCAAAAACCAGCAGAACCAGTTTGCGAGTAGCGTGACGAAACCAGTCATAAAAAATGCGCTGTTTGATTAGAAACCATCTGTTCCCGTGCCAGATAAGAAAGGACAACGACAGGAACAGCAGATATCCCATCCAGTATTGCCCTGAAAATAAGAGTACACCGTGGAAGAGGTCCGTTGCATTTGGGATCAAAATTCCAAACGCAGGGATCACCAGAAGACGAATCAATCCGTCATTCAGTTCCGTTTCACGGAGCGAATTCAGGTCGGCCATATTCGCGTTCGGACCGTTCATATTCGTCTTCGTCGTTTCGTTCATTGTTCATGCCAATAGATATCCTAGTCTAACCAACACAGACACCGCATTCCAAGGAGGACTTGATGGACCTTTCACAACTCAACTACTGGGCCATTGGCGTGGCTGCATTATCCACCTTTTTGATCGGGGGCATATGGTACTCACCGATCATGTTTGCCCAGGGATGGATGAAAGAAAACAGTTTGACCGAAGACGACTTGAAAGGCGGCAATCCAGCTGTCATCTACGGGGGTGCATTTGTCGCTGCTCTGATCATGGCCTTCAACCTTGCTGCATTTCTGGGCCCCGAATCTGACCTTGCTTGGGGCGCTACGGCTGGCGCTCTAGCGGGATTGGGGTGGGTGGCAATGGCCCTCGGCACCATATACCTTTTTGAACGGCGTTCGTTCAAACTCTTTCTCATCAATGGGGGTTATCAGGTAGTGGCATTTGTGGTGATGGGTGCCATTATCGGAGCATGGCATTAACGTCAGGACTCAAGTTACAATAGGCACCCACACGGAACATCGTTAGGAGGATTGTATGAAATTTCTGATAGGCCTGATGTGCGCATTTAGTATGGCGTTGTGGGCACAAGAACCCGACGCAGCCGCAGAACAAGAAGCTTGGATGGCGTTCCTGACGCCAGGTCAACCACACACCGATATGGCGCAATGGGCGGGCACTTTTGATGTCAAATCCAAACATTGGATGGATCCCAATGCCGAGCCCACGGAAGCCGAGGGAAAGATGGTCAACACCTTGGCCATGGGTGGGCGTTACCTGGTTTCCAGTCACACCAGTAGCTTCATGGGCATGCCCTTTGAAGGTATGAATGTCCAAGGCTACGACAATGCCAAGAAAATGTACGTTTCATTCTGGATTGACAACATGGGTACCGGATTCATGTACACAGAGGGTAACTACAATGATCAGGGCGAGCTCGTCATGACAGGCACCATGTCGAGTCCCATGGGTGACCTTAAGGTCCGGGAAGTGATGACCACCGAAGGTACAGACAAGCAAACTCTTGTGATGTATTTCGAGATGATGGGTCAGGAAATGAAGGCAATGGAAGTTGTGATGACTCGCACGAAGTGAGCTAACCTACTTCAAAAGACATAGAAGGCGCCATCAGGCGCCTTTTTCTTTTTAATTGCTTGGTGGTCTGAGGACAAGGGCATATATTGATAAGTACATCATGAGCAATTCCATGCCCACATTTAGGAACTATCAGGTCACCCGTGTTTTAGGTGAGGGTGCCATGGGGATTGTCTATCTTGCCAAAGATCAGACAGGCCGAAACGTCGCGATCAAGTCACTCAAGAACTTCGATACGTCTGATTCGTTTCGCGACCATTTCATGCGCGAAATGCACATCTATCAAAATCTGATCCACCCCAATCTCGTGATCCCGTTCGAGGTGGAAAGCGATCCGCCCTTTATTGTCATGGAGTACGTGGATGGAAAACCATTGGCTAAAGCACTAACGGACGGCATTCGTTTTGAACTGACCGCCATTGCTCAGATACTCGAACAGATCGGTGATGGCCTCACCTACGTCCACCAATTAGGCGTCATACACGGCGACTTGAATCCCCAGAACATCATGCTCGCCCGCAATCACGAGGGATCGTTGTTGGTGAAAATACTCGACTTTGGCATTGCAAAGACAGAGGGCTCCTATGTGCCATTTGGACAAAGGCCCAAGAAGCCCCCTAAAAGTGCCGCTCGCGAAGGTGCCTATGGTACGCCTGGGTATATTGCGCCCGAGCTTTTTACCACGCATAAGTTAGATTTTCGGTCCGATATCTTTTCGTTTGGCGTAATTGCGCACGAGCTGATCACCGGGCAATCCCCCTTTTCCGCTCCCGTCCCATGGCGGACCCTGAACCGGCCCAAGATTCAAGAAGTCACACCAACCTTTGTCGCCATTATGGACAAGGCTCTGAACGAGGACCCCAACGCGCGCTATGACACAGCCATGGAGCTGGCCAGTGCTTTGGAAGACCTATTCAAAGAGTCTGAATTTCACGAAATGTTGGTTGAGTTGTCATCAAGCCATGGTAACGACTTTGCGTTACGTCCTGAATACACGACTCAAGACATCCTGAAGTGGGAGTTGGATTCAGAACACCTCCTCAACGGCTAGACCAGCGGGTCTTATGTGCCTCAACCGCTGCGATAGCTGCCATATCCACAATGTGACTGACCTCCGTTCCGGGGTGCAGTACTTGAACGGGCTTAGAGAACCCCACGAGTATGGGACCCATGGCGTCAAGTCCCGCCAATGCTCGGGTAACCTTGTAGCAGATATTGCCTGAATTGAGATCTGGGAAGATCAATACATTGGGGTCTTGTTTCAGGCTGGTAAATGGAAATCGCTTCAGGCGGTAAGCCGTATTGAGGGCTGTATCCGCTTGCATTTCACCATCAATCACCAGGTCGGGCATGCGCTCGCGGATCAACTCAAGTGCCCGCGCCATCTTGATTGATTCGGGCGTTCGGGCAGAACCGAAGTTTGAGAATGAAAGCAAAGCCACCCGCGGTTCCACATCAAAACGTTTGGCCACACGCACAGCACCGGCAGTAATCTCGACCAGCTCCTCTGGGGTGGGGTCTACGTTCATCGTGGTGTCGGCAAATATCAAGACCTTATTGTCTTTGAGCAGCGTATAGAGGCCCACCACACGTGTCACGCCAGGATCGAGATCAATGATTTCCAGTGCCGGCTTTATGGTGGTGGGGTAATCCGAATCCATTCCAGAAAGCACGGCGTCACAATCACCCAAAGCCAGCATGACCAGACCATAGTAGGTTGGATTGCTCATCAGGCGATGTGCTTGCTCTCGACTGATTCCACGGCGCGCTCGTCGCTCGTAGTACCAATTGGCATATCGATCGAGGTGCCCACTCAAGCCAGGATCTACGAGTTCGATGCCCTCTAGGTTCACTTCGTGTTGCTTGGCCAGCGCGTGAATCGTCTGCTCGTCTCCCAGCACCACCGGTTGACCGATCCCTTCCATGTGCACGGTGTGCGCGGCTCGCAGGATATCGACATCCCAACCTTCAGGAAATACCAAACGCTTTGTGGCCGCTTTAGCTCGTGCCTTGATGGAACGCATAGCCCGGCGGCCATAACCGATGCGTTGTGCAAGGGACTCCTTGTACTGATCAAGATCCAGTGTTGTGCGCGCCACACCTGTAGACATTGCCGCTTGTGCCACAGCGGCTGCTTCCCACACTAAAACTCGATGATCAAACGGTTTGGGGATCAAATATTCTCGGCCAAAACTGAAGTGGTCGACACCGTATGCTTTGGCAACGGATTCAGGGACCTCTTCACGTGCCAATGCAGCCAATGCATGCACAGCTGCCAACTTCATTTCCTCGTTAATGGCGCGTGCATGAGTATCCAGAGCACCGCGAAAGATAAACGGAAATCCCAGAACATTGTTCACCTGGTTGGGGTAATCGCTGCGACCTGTGGCCATGATGACATCTCGTCGCGCTTCCATGGCTTCAGGATAGGTAATTTCCGGGTCTGGATTCGCCATGGCAAAAATAATGGGATCACGCGCCATGGACTTCACCATGTCCTGCGTGACCAGACCTTTCTTGGATAAACCGACGAAGACGTCTGCTTCGACCATGGCGTCGGCAAGGGAACGTGCATGCGTTCGATGGGCATAACGTGCCTTGTATGGGGTAAACGACTCATCGCGGCCCTCATAGATTACCCCTCTTGAATCCACCAACATGATGTTTTCGCGCAGCACACCAAGTCTTTCGAACAGGTTGGCACAGGAAATGCCCGCCGCACCGGCACCTGAAAACACGCAACGCAGTTCCTTCATGTCTTTACCGGCCAATTCAGCGGCATTGATGAGCGCAGCAGCAGAAATGATGGCTGTTCCGTGTTGGTCATCGTGGAAGACTGGGATCTCTAGTCGGGCTTTGAGCGTCTCCTCAATGTAAAAACATTCAGGGGCCTTAATGTCTTCCAGATTAATGCCGCCAAACGTGGGTTCCAACATTTCCACGGCACGGATGACTTCGTCCGGATCGGTGGTATTCAGTTCGATGTCGAACACATCGATGTCCGCGAACTTCTTAAACAGAATACCCTTGCCTTCCATGACGGGTTTCCCAGCCAACGCACCAATGGCCCCCAAACCGAGCACAGCCGTTCCATTGGACACCACGGCCACTAAGTTACCTTTCGAGGTGTACTTATAGGCATTTGCGGGATCGCGTTCAATTTCCAGACAGGGCTGCGCGACCCCCGGGGTATAAGCCAATGACAGGTCGCGCTGGGTATGACATGCCTTGGTGGCTCTGACCTCAATCTTACCGGGTCGACCCGATTCGTGATAAGACAGCGCTTCCAGTTTACTGACCATGGTATCCTCCTCCAAAGTCTCAATCCAAGGTGTAAGACAAGCCGGTTTATCAACCATCATCTGTGGTTCACGGCATGATATGGGGCGGTTCGTCCGCCTACCTAAAATGTAGGTCCAATGCGTTCTCAAATCAAGTTTTTGCACTTACATATCAGTTTTATTTCCAGATACTTGAACAATCGCAACAGAATGCTCGAAAAAAGTAGATGAAACCTTATCGCAGGCAGCTCCGTAGTTTCATAATCGGCTTGACATGACGTCTTCGCCGACAATAAAATAGACCAGTCGGTTTAGTATGCAACATGCCACCAAGACCAAACTCATTGAGACCGGACTCGAGATTATGCGTGAGAAGGGTTTCAACAATACCGGACTCAGCGAGGTCCTGAGTGAGGCTGGTGTTCCCAAGGGTTCTTTCTATCATTTCTTCAAGAGTAAGGAAGATTTTGGTGAACAAATCCTAGAACATTACGCTCGAGCAAACTTGGCCATGACTGAAGCCACTTTGACCCAGGCAGGTGTCTCACCCCTGCAACGTATGCGAGCGTTTTTCGAGTCCGCCATCGACATGTGTGCCTGCAATGACTATTCGGGCGGCTGTTTGATTGGCAATCTCACGCAGGAATTGGCGGATCAAAACCCAAAGATGTCAGGCATCTTAGAGCGCAAATGGGCACAACAACGCATGCTGTTCCAAGCTAACTTGGAAGAGGCGCAGCGAGAAGGCGAACTTTCGCCAGCTCTATCTCCTGGCGATCTTGCTGACTTCCTGATCAACGCGTGGCAGGGAGCGATGATGCGCATGAAACTGACCCACAGCGATATTCCGTTAAGGCAGTTCTTAGCGGTCACATTCACGAGCCTATTGCGTTAATTCCTTTGCAGTAGCTTGTGAGGACGACACGACATTGAATACTAGTCGACTGGTCTACTATTTGAGGTTTGATTTATGTGGTTTCTCTTTCTATTACTGATGCAAGACAGTCAGTTTACCTTTGAACAATGGTCGTCTGTCGATGCCATCGAGTTCGTCGCTGGATACGGCGAAGATACCCGACATTTTCGAATGGCCCTACACTGGGACATCTACGAACGCCAGTTCAATCACTTCAAAGCCGAGACAACGCTGGCACTGAACTACGCTGCATTCGACAATCCCGATCAAGTTGACCGCGCAAGTCAGCTACGTGACTTAGGTGTAACACCCGTAGTGAAACTCATACCTAATCGTTGGTGGGGACCCCTGCAACCCTTTGCGGAGTTCGGCATAGGACTGCACTACCTCACCGAACGCGACGTGGGCCCCAAGACATTCTCCACAAATTTCCAATTTGGAGACCATATCGGGTTCGGCTTCAACTTCGGCAAACGCGTGCAAACCACCATCGCCTATCAATTTCAGCATTTTTCTAATGGTGGAATCGACGCCCCTAATCCGGGTATTAACTTCCACATCCTGAGTATGGGACTCAAATTCCCGCATTGAAGCATAAACTGTAATCTCCGCAGCGATGATCCGGTGAAGATCCGTAGCCATATGGAAGATACCGAGCCAATTGTAAATGCGACTCGATCATCAATCCCTTCTTCAGCAAGCGGGTCGTTTCGACGATAAAGCACCCATGACCTTGATCGGACCTTATCAGCTGATTCGCGAACTCGGCCAGGGAGGAATGGGTGTCGTCTATTTGGCTGAGCAACGTGAACCTGTCCACCGCCAGGTCGCACTGAAGCTACTTCATGCAGGAAAAATGTCGCAATCACTCCTGTCACGCTTCCAGCTAGAACGAGACACGCTCGCCATGATGAATCACCCGCGCATCGCAGTGATTCTGGATGCAGGCGCCACGGATCAGGGCCAACCCTACTTCGCGATGGAATACGTACCTGGTCAACCGATAACCGATTTCGCGGATGGGCACAAACTGGATCACGAGACACGCCTGAAACTGCTACTCATGGCCTGCGAGGGGATGCAACATGCCCATCGGAAAACCATCATCCACCGCGACCTAAAGCCGTCAAACATCCTGGTTTATGAGGACCAAAATCAATTGCATCTCAAGATCATAGACTTTGGCCTGGCCAAGGACCTCAGCGATAAGGGCAAACTGACAGCTGACGGACAATTGGTGGGGACGCCGCACTACATGAGTCCCGAACAAGCTGCCGGTCTGGGGGTTGATGTACGCACGGATGTGTATGCGCTGGGTCTGGTTCTCTACGAACTTATAGTCGGCCAGCTGCCCTTTGAGTCCGAAGAGGGCTCATCGTTCTCGTACGTGATGAACGTGCTGAAAAAGGATCCGCCCAAGCCCAGCGAACGCTTGAGTGGACTGGAAAACACAAGTCCGTCGATCGCCGCCAATAGAGGCCAACCCTTCCAAACCCTCGTTCGCCAATGTCGGGGCGAGTTGGACTGGGTAGCCTTGAGAGCCATTGCGAGAGACCCAGACCAACGCTACGAGACCGTTGCCGACTTCGCTCGAGACATACAAAGCCTGCTCACGCAACAGCCGGTTATGGCGGGACCGGTCAGCCGAAGGTATCGCCTCAGGAAGTTTTTTCAACGTCACAAATTGGCGGTCTTGTCGAGTGTCGGATTTGTCGTTGCATTGGCCATGGTTTCGGTTTGGGCGACCACCAACATGTTTCGGGCCCAGGCATCGCAAAAGCGATACAAAAGCGAACTCGCACGCAATCAGTTGATCAACCAGTTCTTGGAGGATCTGCTCACTTCGCCGGACCCACGTGTTGACGGGCGAGACGTGCGTATGTATGAGATTTTGGAAAAACAGGCCGCTTCACTGAAGGACAGTTTTCAAGGGCAGCCCGACTTGCGAGCACAAATACTGGTCACCATGGCGAAGACATTTATCGCACTTGGCGATATAGATCGAGCCGATGACATGCTGATGGAAGCCTTAACATTGGTCGTTGCAGACAGTGAACAGTATGTGGATGCCTGTTACCACTTATCTGATGTTCGGCTCCGCCAGGGCCGATTTGATGAAAGCGCCGATCTTTCAGGAAGCGTGGCCAAATACTACGCGTCCCGTTTCGGTATGCAAGACCCCAGGAGGTTACGCGCCCAAACAAGACATGCTCATGCCCTTTACAGGGGCGATAAAGTGGCTGAAGCAGCAGAGCTATTGCGGGCCACCGCAGCGATGCAACTAAAGCAGTTGGGCCCCGATCACGAGGACACACTGTACACACAACATCAACTGGCCAACACCCTGCGTCGAAGTGACCGATTGGATGAAGCGGAGGTCTTGTACCGTGACGTATTAGCGCGTAGGACACGGGTCTTAGGTGCCACCCACCCAGACAGCATTGAATCGCTCAATAATCTTGCTAATGCCCTGTTTACCGCCAATCGCATTGAGGAAGCCGAAGCCTTGTACCGCCAGGCCTATGAGCTTCGCCTTGCAGTTTTGGGTGAAGAACATCAACAGACCCTGCTTTCTGCAAACAATGTAGGGGCAGCGGCGTATGCCCAAGGCAACTATCAGGAAGCCCAACGATGGTATCAAGCGACTATGGACGTACAGGTAAAGAAATTGGGTCCGGACCATGTGGACGTGGCCATGTCACTGAACAACCTAGCCAATGTTCATAGACGATCAGGCAATTTCGATCTATCACAGAAGTACTACTTAGATGCCTTGAGGATCTTAGAACCTTTGGGTCACAGCCATGTTGAAGCAGTTCGCACTCGGCTCAACTATATCAAGTTGCTGATCGGCTTCGATCAGCTCGATGAAGCCTTAAGACAAAGCCAAGTGGCGATTGACCTGGCCCCAGACATACCTGATCCCTGGTTCTATGTGGCACACATTCAGCAAACGAGGGGACAAACCCAAGCGTGGCAAGCGACAATAGAGGAAACACTGAATCGATTTCCCGATCAGGATGAGCTACGCATGCAATTGCTCAGGTTTCTTGTGGAAACCGACCAGCAGCCAGCAGCCGAGTCGCAACTTAACTTCCTGCTTGAACGAGGTATCGACGCCCAAGACATTTTCGCAGTCCTTCCTGAGTCCATAACGACACCCGCAGCCAATCTCATTCGACAGAGATTGGACATGGCGCATTAACTTTTCTTGGTTGAAATATCCTTGAGCCAAAGGGTCAAAATGCCTGGGCTGAAGATCGAGAAGCAGATAGAATAAGTGAGCCATCACACCTTGAAAAATAAACTAATTAGTCACCGCATTATCACGAACATCCAGTGGGAGGAAACACCGTGAAACGATCTCTTTGCATGATCATTTTGGTCAGCGCTGTGGCTTGGGCAGGCCAAACTATTTACTTGAAGACAGGCGACCTGACTGTGTCCTCGGGCTTCGCCACCGGAAGCTGTGTTCAGGTACCCATTTTTATCAACGATCCTAACGGTCCAACGGATCTGTTGGACATCACGTTTACCTTGGAAATTACCGGCGATACAGGAATCATTGCGGGCGGAATCACAACTGACATGGTCGTGGCCAATGCATTCACCGGAGGTAGTCTGAACGGTATTACTAACCCTGCCACCAACTTGACGAACTACAATAGCGGGACGGGTGCGCCCGCTTGTACGACCACCTTTAACCAAGCAACGGAAGGTCAGGGACCAGCGGTCAATTTTCTTGGCGGCAACGGCAATGCAAATTGGTTCATCAACAACAATCAGGGCGCCGTAGGACGTAAACAGGGCTTCGTCATTAACCTTATAGGCCAAACTATTGGAACAACCGTGCCAAACACAGACCACCTTATCGGTGTGCTGGTGATCCCAATCGTCACCAATCCAGGTACCGCGCAACTCGTCATTACGCCTACACCCAACAATGTAGTGACTGACGCCAATGTGTACACCTATGAAGACGGCACCGACGTACAGGTCGTCGCGGACTTTGACCTGTCCCAGGGGCAGGGTGTGGTGAACATTTCCGGCACATCGATGTCTTTAAGCATTGGAGACCTAACGGTTTCACCGTCGAGCTTTCCCGCAGGGGGCTGTGTTCAAGTACCCATTCTCATCAATGACCCGAACGGCCCCACCGATTTGCGAGACGTCACCTTCACTGTGGAAATTACTGGAGATACTGGAATCATAGCGGGCGGAATCACCACGGAAATGGCTGTGGGGAATGCATTTACTGCCGGTAGTCTGAGCGGCATAACCAATCCAGCCACCAATCTAACGAACAACAACAGCGGCACCGGCACCCCGACGTGTACCGTCACATATAATCAGGCGACCGAGGGCCAAGGCCCCGCCATCAATTTCTTAGCCGGGAACGGCAACGCCAATTGGTTCATCAACAACAACCAGGGTGCTGTTGGACGCAAGCAAGGATTCGTTATTAACCTTGCAGGCTTAAGCATCGGATCGACGGCGGCAAATACCGATCATCTATTGGCCGTGCTTGTCATCCCGATCATCGCCAACCCCGGCAACGCGCAACTGATCATCACGCCCACGTCCAACAGTGTGGTGACCGATGCCAATGTGTATTCCTACGATGACGGCACCGAAGTGCTGGTGTCGGCTGATCTCGATTTGTCAACCGGACCAGGCTTCGTCAACATTATTGGTGTCCCCGACTGCAGCGGGGTTACGATCACTGATAACGCAGGCGTACCTCCGAAGACACGAGGTCCCCTGGGGATTAATTATCTGGACCCCATGGCTGGGGGTGTCGGGGGTGACCTGCTCTTCACCATGCCCAATACGAGCTCAGTCGATCAAATCACCGTCATGGGGAGCGATGGATTTTCGACAACCATCCCCTCGGGTGGAGCAACCACGCTTCTATCCATCAACACGCAGGGAGACGGCTCGCCGTCCGCTGCTCAATCAAGCATTGTTTACACGATCACCTACGAGGTCGAGTTCCCCATCAAGTCAGGTAACTTTGTCGGGGGGGTCCCCTGTGTAGAAACCGTGGCATGGAACCCCGCCACCTGCAACGTGGTTTTTGATGCGATGCCCGTGGTCGGAGGCAATACCAACGCGGACGTGACCTTGACCAATGCCGTCTGGGATGGGACGCGTTTTGGCCTTTTGACGGGTCCCAATGCATTGAGTGTCAACTTAACGGCTCCCAGCGTGAGCGGCCTTGATTTGTTCTTCGACAATGCAGCTGCGTTGATGAACCTCAGTGCCAGCCATGTTGGGACCTACAACGTTTCAGGCTCTGGGCCAGGGGTTGGCAACAACATCGCTTGCAGCGCTGTACTCGGCTTACAGTGCCCCACCAACAACGTGACCTGCCCCACCACGCTCGCCACGTTGGGCGGCATGGTGACCGTTAATCTCGTCGGAAGTGATGTCCTGGACTGGGACATCACCTACAACGGAGTTACAACCAATGTACCGGGCCCCACCCCAACTTTTGACGTGGGGCCCATCGTGGCATCAGCCATGACCATCACCATCACCGCCAACGGGGTCGACGCCATGGGTGTACCCTGTTCCGAAACGGTGGTGTGCACCTTAGATTACGTTGCACCTACCTGTGATAGCGTGACGCAGAATCCCGATTCCACGGTCACACCGGTGGATATCGGTACAGTCATCACGCTGACGCTCGTCTCCAGTGGCGCAAACCAGGCCACGATCAACGGGGTCCCTATGACGCCTACCGTGGGCATGCCCGGCACGGATAACACCATCACCTGGGACGCGACTCATGTAGCGGTCATGGACACCGTGATCACAGCCCTAATCACCGGACCAGATGGCGATACGGCGCAATGTATGTGGGTGATCGATGTGGCTTGTGTGGACCCAACATTCGTGGTTGAGCCACCCATCGGCCAAACGGGTATCGCCATATCTGGCGACGATGGCTGTACCTACACGGTTCGGGTTAGCCCCCCGGGAAGTCCCAGCTTCCAATTCGACATGACGGTCGTAGCCGGCGGTATGGCAACCGACAACACGGTTGTCGTGACCCCCAACACGCTTTACGAAGTGGGACAACAAAGCATCCCCGTGGTTACAGACTCCTTCATGACGGGGGCAATCCCTGTACCAACCTTGGGTACTTTGGGCCTAATCCTGTTGACGATTACCTTGGCAATTATGGCGTTAGCCCTCAATCACCGGAGGAAAGTGGCTGAGTAAACCAACAGGACTGGGGGGCTCCCTCAGTCCGAAACACCTCATTAAAAACCCCTCAAAACGACCCTTCCATGGGATCCACGGAGCCGCGATGACAGGTGCTGCAGTTAATGAAGCGCGCCTGTTCTCGCGGCTCCAAATGTTGCATCTTGCTTAGTTCCTGGTTGATTTGTCGATGGAGAGCCGCCATCTCCCGTGCAGCCCGCTTGGGCCGTTTTTCGTCGCTGGCGTAATCGTCATCCACATGGCAATGGGTGCAGGCCACCCCTAACGCGCGGCTGTATCCCATATTCATGATGCGCAAGAACCTTTGCGCCGGTATCTTTTTAAGCGCTTCATTTTCAACGTTTTCGAATACCAAGCCTGCGGCTTCCCGTTCCCGTCCCGCGATGGATGCCATAACCTCCTTCATCAGCCGGTCATTTTCTGCCTGGTGCGGGTTTTCAGAACCTGATCGAATAGCAGGTGCCAAATCTGCCGAAACCTGCTTCTGTACACATCCCGACAACGACACAATGATTATCAGCCAACGCATGGTGAACCTCGCATGGTTTGATTGCACTGTGGTTTTATACGGTCTGAACCCCCTAACGGGTTTATGGAGTCATGTTTCTTGGACCGATCGGACCCATGACATACGACCTATGATTCCCATCGGATCGAGGATATCCGTCCCTTCAATTCAACATTCACATGATCCAGATCACACAACCTGCGGTTACCTGGCGGGGTTATAGGCGTTTTTTCGGGACTGCCTTATGAGGTCGAGTCCCGCGCGGAAACGCCAACCCAATCAAGGAGTTACCTAATGAAATCTGTTTTACTTGTGTTCTGTTGCTTGCTGCCGCTTTTGGCACAAGAACATCCACGACCCGTCCTGATGGTCGTGGCCAACCAGGATTTTTACTATCCCGATTACGCCGAACCGCGCATGAGCATTGAAGCGGCAGGTCTCGAAGTAGTCGTGGCCGCCGCGAGCACGAGCACTGCCATTCCCCATGGTGGTTCACCTACCGTGCAGCCGGATCTGGCTTTATCAATGGTGAACGCTGACGACTACTCGGCGATTCTATTTGTCGGAGGTTGGGGTGCGGCCTCCTACCAATACGCTTTTGAAGGAACCTACCACCAGGCAAGTTACCAAGGTGACCTGACCGCCAAAACGCGCATCAATCAACTGGTCAACGATTTTAGTGCCCAAGAAAAGCCTATGGCTGCGATTTGCCATGGTGTATCCGTACTTGCCTGGGCACGTGTAGACGGCGTGTCGCCAATTGCGGGCCGCACCGTAACTGCCTATTCCGGAACCTCGCCCAGTTTCGACCTTCAAGGTGAGACCATGTGGCATCCATTAACCCGATGGCACATCGAATCAAATATGGCAACGATGGTTCCTTCCGGCTCCGTAGGAGACCCAACGACATCACAAGACGATGTCATCGTCGATGGCAACATCATCACGGCCGAAGATTTTCGCGCAGGCGCAGCGCTGGGTCTTGTGTTGGCGGACGAGATTCGGTCAAACATCATCACGGAACCCACCCGTCCGCAACCGGTCCTAATGGTAATTGCTAACCAGGACTTTTATTATCAGGAATACGGTGACACGAGGGAAGGTCTCGAAGCACGAGGGATTCAAGTGGTCGTTGCAGCGGAAACATTGGCAGTCAGTTTTCCCCACGCAGGCACCGGAGAACCCGCCGGATTCGAAGGGCTTGAACCTGATCTGGAGTTGGCCAATGTAGATGCCACAGATTATTCGGCCATCGTATTCGTGGGCGGTTGGGGATCAAGCCAATACCAGTACAGTTTTCCGGGAACCTACCTTAACCATACCTATGCCGGCAATTCGGGCACCAAGCAGGTGGTTAATGATTTAATCAATGACTTCGTAGACCAGGACAAGTGGGTTTCTGCGATATGTTTTGGGGTTTCAGTGCTGGCGTGGGCGCGGGTAGATGGAACCAGCCCTTTGTACGGCAAACAGGTGTGTACCTACCAAGCCGGATCACCGGCCCTCATGCTGAACGGAACGACGTACCCCAACAACGGTGTAGCTGCCTCTTGGCACGCGACTGAAAACGGAGCTCAACCATTCGCACCTAATAGCCTGGGTGCGTCTTGGACCGCCGTCGATGACGTGTGGGTGGACACGAGTCACGGTATCAACGTGATCACCGCGCAGAACTGGGATTCGGCGAGGTTTTTCGGAGAGACCATCGCTCAGGCATTATCCGCGCAATGATTTCTACGGACGGCGTGTCGAGTACCGAGGGGGTCCATGCTAGGATCACTGCCAGGGACTCAGGGGCTTGTGTGACACATCAAGATTCAGACACGCCGTCCCATCCGTTGGCTGAACTCACGGATGGCATCTACCAGGAATTAAGGCGCAAAGCGCGCAGGCTCCTGCGCCAATCCTCGTTTAACACCCTCGATGTGACCGGGTTGGTGCACGAAACCTACTTGGATCTGGCCCAAAAGAATGCCACTTCGGCCGAGGATCGACACGCTCTGTTAGCCATATGCGTGACCACCATGCGGGAGATTCTGGTCGATCATGCCCGGCGGCGGTGCGCCTTAAAACGGGGATCCGGACAGGGCACGACAACGTTAGAGCCCGACATGTTGGCACAGTCACATCAACCGGAGCATGTATTGGCAATCGACGATGCCATGCATGTTTTGCACAGCTTCAACCCGCGGCTTGCGCAACTCGTTGCGTGTCGATTCTTCGCCGGTCTGAGCGAAGAAGAAACCGCCGAACATCTCCAACTCTCGTTGCGCACTGTGCAAAGGGATTGGCAACGTGCCCGCGCCTGGCTTCGCCGTGAGATGAGAAGATGAAGACTGACGCCCTCACCCCCGAGCGAAGATTACAGATTGATTCCCTTTTTGACCAAGCTCTAGATGTTCCCGTTGAGAATCGCCAAAAGTGGCTGAAATCCCGCTGCGGAAGCGACTGTGAACTGATTCGCGAAGTTGAATCGCTGTTGCAATTCGCGGCAGAAGATTTCCCGCTAGCCTGTGCAACCGAGCCACTCGAATCATTTGAAGTAACGGATCTGAGTGGCACTAGGATTGGCGCCTATATCCTGCACAAACCCGTGGGTCGGGGTGGCATGGCTTCGGTCTACGAAGCAGAACGTTCTGATGGTCAGTTCAAGCAACGCGTCGCTATCAAGATCGCCCACACGGCGCTTGCCTTGAGCAACGATGGTTTGCACAGGTTCCAACGGGAAAAACGCATCCTTGCGGGCCTCATTCACCCTCATATTGCACGTATCCTTGACGGCGGCTCACATGTCGACGGTTGTGCATACATTGCGATGGAGTTTATCGAAGGCCACGACATCGTTACTCATTGTGCCAAGCACCAACTAAGTCTTTCAAACCGTTTGGCGTTGATGATTGACGCATGCAAGGCCGTCCATTTTGCTCATCAGAACCTGATCATCCATCGCGACCTGAAACCTTCTAACATCATGGTGGACATACATGGGCAGGTGAAGCTGTTGGACTTTGGGATCGCCAAGATGCTCGATCCCGATCACGCCATAGATAGAAGCCTCACTTTGGGCCATGTCTTAACACCCAGATACGCAAGCCCGGAACAGGTGCATGGAAAACACGTCACGACAGCCTCTGATGTCTATCAGTTGGGGCTGCTCTTATTTGAATTAATCAACGAGCATCCGGCCCAAACTTTTCCATCTGGTGATTTCGCAGCGATGGAACGTGTGATTTGTCATCAAGCCCCACCTTCCCTGCGATCAAAAACCGGTGCGCGTATTCACAAAGATCTGGAACACATTGTCTTGATGTGTCTGCGAAAGGAGCCGGATCGCCGTTATCAATCACCACAGAGCCTGGCCGATGATCTGCAGCGATTTCTCTCCAAACAACCGGTGGCTGCCAGCGGCGATGCTTTTTCTTATCGTGTCTCACGCTTCCTTGAAAGGCATCGTTTTGGTGCCAGCGTAATCAGTCTACTTGTGCTGATGCTTGCGGGCTATATGTACACTCTGGCTATCAACCAACGTCGAATTGAGACAGAACGCGATCGGGCCCAGATCCAAGCAAAACGCGCCACTGATATCAAGGATTACGTCAAACATCTTCTTTGGGACCTCACGAACTCCGCAGAAACGACCCAAGAACGAAAGCAAGTATTGTCCCTTCTGCAACGAAACGAAGCACTCATGGATCAAGACCAGAATCTCGATATGGCCATGAAGGCCGAAGTGTATCGGATATTAGGTGATATCTATCGCAACCAGGGTTGGTATGAAGCGTCACTAAACTCGTTTCACAAAGCTGCACCACTTTTTGAGCGAGGTCTGGGGCCCTATCACCCAGACACCATCGAGAATCAAAGGCATATTGCACGAACCCTTCATTTTATTGGAGACTATCACGCGGCGGAACCCGTGCTTGTGGATGTGCTTGAGAAACGAATCGACATGTTCGGTTACAAGAACGTTGCTGTTGCAAATAGCATGAACAACCTCGGTAGCTTGCTCTATGCCATGGGCCGATACGATGACGCAGCGCCACTTTTGCACAGCGCGTTGAATTTGCGCCGTGAATTACAGGTCTTTGATTCCGAACTGGCCAACAACTTACTAAACCTGGGCGATCTCTACATGGGAAAACGTGAATGGGAGAAGGCTATATCCTATTATCGACAAAGCACTAATGTCGCTGTCACGTTGTACCACCCAGGCCATTGGCAAGCATCATTAAGCGAAGAGGCGCTGGCCTACGTGTACCTCATGCAGCAAAAGCCCGATGACGCTGCGTCGATTCTCAATGAATGCCTCACAACTCGGCTTGCGGCCTTTGGAGATTGGCATCCACTGATCGCCGAAACGCTGAAGAACATGGCCTTGCTGCAAAGTCAACGGCACAATTTTGAAGACGCCTTGGAAAGTGTCCAATGTGCACTAACCATGTACGAGTCTCGCCTATCCAATATCCATCCGTTCGTGGCACGAACCTACGTGCAAATGAGCGTATTGTTGCTTGAAATGGGCCAACAGGAAAAGGCAGAGAGTGCCCGGCAAGAGGGCCTCAAGCGTTTGCAGGCAAACGGCTTAGCAAACCATCCATTCGGAAGGCAGTAGTGCTTGTTGTTGTGCCTGAGAATTGATCAATAGGTCATTGGAATACCAGCCAATCTGTCCAGCGCAAAAGACTAGATGCGAACCAAGACCTCGTATTCATAGTCGAATTCCACCTTCTCGCCAGGCTCAAGTGACAAACGCCAATTGAGTTCCGTTCTCAAATTTACTTGGTAAGCGCCTTCTTCCAACAAATCCACCCTTGGATCGCCATCTGCACGGACCAATCGTCCCGTAACCCTTTTGACGATTTCCATATCCAAAACACTCGTTCGCGTGTTGCGGATGGCGAGGCTGCCTTTTACGTGTTGCTGGAGGTAGCGGTTTCCATAACGTTTCACTTCCTTTTGCTCGCCATCCTCGACCCATTCATGGTCATTGGCTTCCACGCTTAAGGCACGTGTCACTTTGATCCTAGTTGCGGCGCCCGGATTGGCCCAAGTCGATAGGCTCTGACCAGCTAGGTTCCCTTGGTGATACACAGCTGCTGGCGCGGTGGTCATAGGCACCTCAAATGGATTGTTAAACTGAAGCGTGTCCCACAATTCCAAAACGGTTAATGGGTCTTCATTGTGGGAGGTCGATAAGTTTCGTCCGTCGGGTGCACGGCGATTCGCAACCTCCCAGCAAACGATGCGTTGATAAGGTGCTGCCTTCTGTAGCGTTTGAATCATGATGGCTTCCCCGGAGTCTAGGTCAAACGCGCCGATCCTTTGGCGAAAAGAGTCTAGTCCCTCTCCCCCAGGTGTGGGTTCTGACCAAGCATCATAACGGCTGCTGATACGTACCTGTTGCATGACATTGGCAGTCAGGTCGATTTGCCCTGAATTCGTCGGGCGATTCATGGCATTGAAGAAAGAGTGCCAGTCGCTAGTCAGTGGTGAGGTCACATGGGCAAACTCATAATTCGGGAAACCGGAAATTAACCACAGCTCAGTTTGGTTCAGGTCACGCCATTCGTTCCGAATGACGGCATTCTGCGTCAATGTCATGTGCCCATCAGGCTTTAGATTGATGTGATAACTCGGAGCCCACGACATCCCACGGGTCAAATAGTGGAATCTAATGGTTGAAGCGTCGGTGTCACCAATCTGGAACAACAACACTTGCTTATCCACATTGCGCTCCAGTGTCACCTTTTCGTGGGCTCTGATCGTTTCAATGCGATCCTTTTCAACAAATAAATGACCGTTCTGCGTCTCGAGGACGAGCATTGGCCCCATGGATGGTCCCACCAATCGCCCAGTCAACTCAGGTTCCTCTCCAAAAAACACGAGGGAAACCATTTCGCCGTTCAGAACGTCAGTCAGGTCATCCAAATCGGTCGAGGTCAATGGCTTTGAGTGGCTCCTGCTGGAGGTCCGGGCGACAATCTTATCGCCCGCTTCCACCCACAGCGAACCATGGATGGCTTCCGGCAAGCTTTCCAGCCGATAGGTTCCGGGCCCATTGAGCGGAATTTCTTCCGTAACGATTACAAGCCCATTCTTGAACAGTCCCGCCTCAACAATCCGACTCGAAACCAGCATCTCGTTCTCGGATTGATCCGCACAGTTCAAAACAGCAAACAAGAAGAACAGTGTGCCAAACATAGCTACCTCCCAGGTTACTCAGAAAAGGTTAGACCACTGATCACCAATGATTGTCATCGCGCTGTAAAAAACGCGTCAAAAAATGAAACTTTGGATGGGTTCTAAATGTGACGGGAATGTAAGGTCTACATATTGCGGTTTGGGCCAAAAACCCCATTTTCCTCGCCATCTATCCCTGAAACGAATGAGGCTTGTCCTCCTGCGGTGTTTAGAATCGGGGAACCGCTGCACCCCTCGAAATATTGGTGCCCGGGGTGTTGTCTCTCTAACTTGAACCTATAGAATTCATCCTCAGTACCCCTCGTACATAAGATCATCGCGGACACGGATTGTGCGGCCTTCTGCCAGACGAGGACCAGCGAAAGGAATTGAAAATCACACATCGCGTCGATTTCTCCACGGGGTCCAGAGCCGGCAAACACAGGTTTTACAGATGCTGTCATTGGCCACATCCAGCGCGCTGCGGAACCGGATGGCGCGTTGATGGTTCAATTGTGCCGACAACCCAACACCGACCGGGTCATCGCCTCCATAATGTTGAAAAAAACAGGGTTGCACACGGCCATTGGTTTCAACTACGCAGGAGTTCCAAGGCGCATTACACGGGCCACCCGGGAAATCGGCAATGCCAAGCTGGGCCCGGAAATACTGGACCATGGCGAACAGTTTTGGGGCGGGTTCCAAAACGAATCCGCCTTCTTCGCGGGCCAACCGGGCCAGCTTTTCCGAGAGTTCCTGGCATTCCGCTTCATTGAGGCTTAAGTCCGGATGGGCTTCCGTGTGGTTAAAGGCTTGCGAATCTGGATCCACGGTGAGAAAGCTAATGTGGTCTGCCGTCCAGTCCTTGGCGGCTTTTACCGTTTCCAATATGTGGGCGAATGTGTCCTTCTGCACAACATGGCGTGCGATGATACGGGGCCGAGGATTAAGTGCCAACAATCCGGAACGGGTGAGCGCAAACGCGCCGGGCACGCCGCGAATCAGATCGTGGCAACGCTCCGGGCCATCCAATGAGACGACCAGTTCATTTACATAATGGCTAATCAGGTCCGCTTTTTTGCGAATCAACAACCCACTGGTCAACAGGGTGACCTTCATGCCAAGCCCTTTGGCCAGCTTCAATATTTCATCGATTTCGGGATGCAAAAGCGCTTCGCCTCCGGTTAAAACCAGGTGGTTCGTTTTTAGGTTGGATGCGTCGGTCAAAAGCTGGTTGATTTGGCTTAAAGGCATAATCTGAGTGGCTTTTTTCTGCCAGATATCACACATTCGACACTTGCAATTGCACCCTTCCACCGGCATCAGGATCAACATGGGCAGTGCCCGGATTCGCTTGCCTGGCTTATAGATCAAGTCAGAGAGCGCAGATTTCAACTGCATGGCACGCCCTCGCACTGATCCAGAAAAAGCCATTCATTGCCACAAAATTTTTTCTCCGATTGCAGGATGCGCAAGTCAGCCGCCGCAAGATGTTCCAGTACCAAACTGCGCCCAGACCAGGAGGATGAGACCAGCAAGGCCTGTCCGCCCGGCGCCAGTCTCCGGCGAACGGCATGGTAACAACGCAGCAGTTGTTTTAACTGTTCACCGGCTGAAAAAGCGGGATCCTGAGCATCTACCAAATACGGCGGATTGGAAACCACGTAATCAAATTTTTGACCGGGCGGAATGCTTGCGTCCCAATCGGAAAGGAAGAGGGTCAGTTCGACGCCATTGCGGGTGGCGTTGGCCCGAGCGTTTTCAAGCGCAGCAGTTGACACATCCACAGCGGTCACCTTTAAACCTTTTTGTGCCAACAAGATGGCAGCAAGGCCACTACCTGTTCCCAAGTCCAAGGCCGTTTTGGCTTGGTCCGGGATCACCTGGATCGCCTGTTTGGCAAAGACGCGACTAGCCGAAATCAGGCTGGGGTTAACCACATTGGCTTCTATTACCCAATGGCAGCCCAGGTAAAAAAAATCCTGTTTGGCCTGAGCATGGGCCCATTTGCCGCGCACCAACCCAACGGTTTTCAACCAGGCTTCTTTCATGAAAAACCTTCCACTTCGGGTTGGCGGGGCTGGAAGAGGCGGCGTAGGAACCGAACGAGGAGGGGCTTGTTGTAGTTTCTAAAACGGTAGCGAAGGCTGGCCGCGGATTTCAGCGCGAGACGTTGCCAGTCTTTGAGGAAACGGTCGGTCTGGGTTGGGAATCGCGCTTGGATCACGGCCTCAAAATCGAGGATCAAACGGTGGTTTTGGGCTTTGGACCAGGGCAGGTTGGCGCTTTTGCGCTTTTCGAATTCCACCCATCGGTCTTCGGCAAACTCCTCTAAATGTTCTGGATAACTGAACCCGTGGGCCGCTGCAAGATCGTTTAATTTTCCCGGCAAAACCACCGGTGTGTAGAGATATATGATGATCTCCGAATCTGGATTGATGCTTTTGATTCGGCGAATGAATTCAAAATCCTGCAACAGCTTTTCCAGGGGTTGGTCCGGGCTGCCCAAAACGAAGCTGAACTCAGGCACAATGCCAATTTTCCGAAACAGACCGGCCAGTTCCAGCGTCATGTCCGGGGTCAGCTTACCGCCCTTTTGAAACAGTTCCATGGTTACCGGATCACTGGTTTCCGCCCCTAAAAACACCATTTTGAGGCCAGATTTGTGCATCTTTTCAAGTACCGCTACAGGGAAATGGTTAAGCAGCGTATCAATCCTGCCCTCGCCCCACCAGGCCATCCGGCGCTGACTATGCAGAATCCGATCGGCAAATTCGCCACAGCGTTTATGGCTGACGAAGAAGTTGTTGTCAAAAAACTGGACGGCATCCAGTCCGTAGCGGTCCTGCAGGGCGAAGAGGGTGTTGGCCATCTTTTCAGCCGATTGAGCCCTCCATTGGCCGTTGGCCATATCAACGACCGCACAAAAAGAACAAAAATAGGGGCAACCCACGCTGGAATGGTAGACTAGGCAACGTTTGCCCAAAACATTGGTGTTGAGGTAGGGCCTCATATCTATTTTTTCGTAGGGCAGATCGGGTAGTTCATCGGGGTTGCGGTAGGGCGGTTTGTGCATGATTGGCGCGGGTTCCGAGGCCATTAGGATGCCAGGAATTGGGCGCAGTTGATTTTCCACCCAGGCCAAAACCAAGTGGCGGAAAGAATCGTCAGCAGGTCCGTAACCCACGGCGTCAACAAAGCCGGAAGTCAGGCAAAGTTTGGGGTGTTGGGTGGGGAAATAGCCGCCCCAAACCACAAATAGCTCGGGACGTTCCCGCTTGATTTGGCGGCAAACCTGAATCGCCTGTTGGGCTTGGGGTCCGGGCATGACTGTGACGGCCAAAAACACTTGGCTGCCTTGGGCCTGGGCCAGGATTTGTGTGGCCGGGTCGCCAACCAAGTTGCCGTCGATGAGCTGCCATTCGCAGGTGTTTGGCACTTGGGCAGCCAATTGCATCAGGCTGATGGGTAACGGTGTATTGCCCCGCTGCGTGCTGATAGGATTGTAGAAAATGATCTTTTTGGGCTGGTCCTTCCGGTTGGCTGGCATCGGGTTTCCTTTTGAAAATAATCTACAGCCATAACAGGTTTCAATTTTCCGGGATCGACGGCTTTGCAGTTCGATTATTTCAACTATTGGCGAAGGAAACAACGGTTGACTGGGAAATTGTGACCAGCCACATTCCGGCCTTGTATGCGGATGCACTCAGGCAGGTGGGCGTCATTCAATGGACGTCAGAGGATCAAGCGGGTGATGTGGAAACATTGCGCGCTAGGCTAATCCGTCGGGTTAACGGTTGACCAAGGTTTAGCGGCAACAAACTTCGCGATTGGATTCATCCACCCTTGTCCGATGTGGATCTAGATTGAGCGTCCGGGGCACAAGGCCCCGGACAGGTATTTTACTGGTAGTACGCAGCAGAATCTGCTTGGTAGCCCCAATCGGTGACGCTGCCGTCCGTGGTGAGGCGCACCGTCATGGACGAGCCGGTAACGATACACCAGCCATCGCTGCGACCAAATGCGGACCCGGAGCCGCTGTTGATCTTATTGCCCGATTCCTGATAGACCAGATTGCCATTGCCATCATAAACGCGCACGAAGTCGTAACCGCTTTCGGTGTCCAGCCGATTGAAATGAACTGCCACAGATTGCGCTCCAGCGTGGCTGTAGGTGAAGTCATAGGTGCGGTTATTGCCGTAAGGATGGGGTGTGGACCGCGATAAGGAATCGCCGTACCACTGCGGATTGGAGATGATCTGCCAGTTTGCAGTGACCGACCCGGCAGAGGTTTCATAGCCGTGTACGTAGACGTTCCAAGAACCCGAGGCCGGATTTGAAAACGACACAGACTCGCTGGATCCGCCTATGTAGGGAGCCTTAAATTCCGCCTCGTTATGCTCGCCCTGGTCCGATGGCCAGTTGATGGCAGCGCGCTTCACATAAAGATCGGCATCGTTGGAACCACTCATGGAGACTGAAAATGAGCCTACATTGCTGGGAAGGTTTACCGTGAAATGTTGGAGATCTCCAAGGGCCACGGAATAGGACTCCGCCACCCCGTTCTGAAGTTCAGTTTGTGTGCTGTGCAGCCAACCAGCCAAGGGTCCTCGTGCGTAGCACTGCATGCGACGCGCTTGCTGAGCGGTGAAGAGATAGCTGGAACAGCCCGACGCATAACCCATCATATTCTCCGGCTGTGAATTCCAAGGTGTGCCTTGGCAGTCGCTTCCAGGCGCATTGGAACAAGATGGGTTGGGAAAGTTGACTGGCGTAGAAGGTGTGTCGGCGCACAGGTCACCACGCACATCTCCTTCAAATCCCGAAGCAAACTCGTAGCATTCATGACTGCAGGGATATTCGAGATCGGAGATGGCAACATGGGTGTGCCAAAGGCCCAGACAATGTCCCACTTCGTGTGCGGCAGTTTTGCTATTAGCGCCCACCACCGTGTCGCGCAGCCACAACCCGCCCTGGGTACCTAACGGATCGTCATATCCATAGGCAACTAACTGGGGTATGGTTGCGCTTCCTGCAACATAGCTACCCGCCTGGGCAGGATTGGAACAGGATACATAGATGTTCAGTTGCTCGCCTGGATTCAATGCATAACGGGTCTTCATCAGGTTCAACTCACTGTCTAGATTGACCTCATCGACACAACTCAGATCATTGTCAGTGAGGAAACGGGTACCCGCCAAACGGAACTGAATGCCAGTGGCAGAAAAGTAGCTGTTCATGGAGGCGATCGTGGCATTCACGGTGGACTGGCTGACGCCATACCCGCCACCTGTGCCGCGAATCACATGAAAGAAGACATTAATGGTTATCGGCGAAAGTGACGTGGCGTCGCGCGTAGATGCATTGTCGCAGGCACTGATAATCAATTCGCAAGGGGCCATTTTCATGCCGGTTCGTCTTGCCTTTTCGATGATTTCTGCCAAATCGGGTGTGGCACACCAATTGGGGTTCTGCTCCAAGTTCATCAGGTAGTCCGGATCGTCTTCCGGCCACTGAACTTGCTGTGCTTCATCAATCTCGGGCCCCAAGTCCTGGTCGTTCAGCAAGGCGACCAGCCTATCTCTTTCTTCAAGGCTTATGCCTTCATGGGCAAAGCCGACTATGGCCACACTGGCCAACACAAGTAACAACGAGACTCTTTTTAACTCCATTGGACGAAATTCCTCTGCTCAAAATTTCGCAGCGATTCACGACGCACCATCAGCGGGGTGCAGAAATCAGGTCGATTAGATTGCTAGGCGATGGCAGGGATCCTACCTGCGGCGAGCAATCATGGGCAATGCGCAATGTTGTGAACCTACGGATTCATGGTGTCAATGGACGGATGGGCCCGCCAACCACACGCGAAAGGACTGGATGCGTTGTTTGGCCAAAGGAATCCAGCTCCCGTCGTCCAACAGCACTTCTCCGGATCCCGACGGTTTGAGTCGCATTCTTTGTACCACTTCATGGCGCACAAAACCCGAGCGATTCACTCTGAAAAACTGTGAGGGTAGTTGGCTTTCCAGTTCGTCCAGAGTGAGGTCGGTCAGATAAACGGAACCTTGATTGGTAACCACTGCCGTGTAGCGTCCTTCTTTGTGCATCGTCCGGACCTCGCGCAGCCACACTACCTGGTAGCTATCACGGTGGTGGCAAATGAGCTTTTCCAGTTTCTGCTCAAAATGAACGCGATACCCGTGTTGCCGTTTCACGCGCTCAAGACACTGAGCCAAGCGGTCGTGACTCACGGGTTTCAAAAGATAATCGAGCGCCTGTTCCTCGAATGCCTGGATGGCGTATTGATCATGAGCAGAACAAAAAACGATCATCGGCCTTTCCTTCAAGTACGGCAACACATCAAATCCCGTGACTTCCGGCATTTGGATATCCAAGAAAACCAAATCTGGTTTGAGTTGGTTGATGAGTGCAATAGCGCTGATCCCATCGTCTGACTCACCCACCACGCGCACATCCTCGAAGGCTTCCAGACGGCGGCGCAACATCCCTCGTGCAGCCTTTTCGTCATCCACGATGAGCGCGGTCAAGGGGTTGGAAACGGAACCCAACATGATGCTTGCCCTCCGAATATGAATACTCCAATCGGCGCCCGCACAGTAATTTCAATCTGGCTTCAATATTGCCCAAGGCATGGTCGTCCTTGATGTAGTGCGAGAAGGGGTGTCCCAAGGGTGGACCGGGGTTAATCACTTCGACGCAGATCCATGTGCCTTCGAGCCGGATATCCACACTGATGAGTTGTTTTGCTCGTGAACGACGAAATCCGTGAACGACCGCGTTTTCCACCAACGGCTGCAGACTTAAGCTAGGTATGGCCTCTTCAGAGAGTTCGGGATCCATATGGCATTCAAAAGACAGGCGCGACTCAAAACGCAGTGCCTGTATTTCCAGGTAGTTACGACACAAATCCAATTCATCCTCGCAGTTGGCCCACACCTTCGCCATGGTGTTGAATGAATGCCGCAACATCTTGGAAAGCCACGTCAGGATCTGCTCGCTTTTTTCTGCATCGTTGTGTGCGAAGTAGATCGCGTTGTTAAGCGTGTTTTGAATGAAATGGGGGTTCATCTGCGCATGCATCAAGCGAAGTTCAGCCTCTTTGCGCATCATCTGCGCTCTCTCAGCGATAATCTCGTGCCGCAGCAGTCTGTTTCGGCGGTTCAAGTCGGAATAGGCCCAAAACGCGAGCGCTGCGACGAGACTCAAGCCCAGGAGCCTAAACCAAAGCGATTGCCAAAACGGCGGTGCAATGTAGAACCGCAGCATCGCTTGCTGGGCACCGAACACGCCTCGGTGATCGGCAACTTCTACCTCAAATTGATAATTACCAGGTTTGAGGCCAGCGTATTGGACGTGGCGATCTGAGGTGAGATTCCATTCGCGATCCAAGCCGCTGATGCGAGTACGAAACTTCAAGGCACTCGGCTTTCGCGTACAAACAGCCGAGTATTCAAAACGCAGATAATTCTGATGATGGGCAAGCCGAAGATCTTGGGTGGGTACATTTTGGCCAAACACTTTTACCTGATCCAGACGAATGGGGTGATCAAGTCCTCGATCAGGAATCAAGGGGAGGTCAACCCGAGTAAGACCACGATAACTACCGAGCCAGAAAAAACCCTGGCGATCAACGAGTGCCGCCCCGACATTCATTTCGCGATAGCTGAGACCATCTAATTCGGTAAAGTGATTCGTGCCACTGGAAGTCAACTGTGTCAGCCCCTGATTGGTACCCACCCAAACGTCCTCCTCGGATCCAGGTAAGATGAAATAGCAGACCCCATCGACCAACCCATTCTCGGTGGTGTAGTGCGTTATCTCGCCAGCCTTGATCTCCGCAAGACCGGAATCCGTGCCTACCCAATAGTGATGCTGGCCCAGGGGCAAGATGGACAAGACCCTCGCATCGGGGAGTTTTGGCGGCCGTTCCACCTCCATGATGCCGTTGCGCCATATTGCCAGACCATCTTCCGTACCAAGCCAGACAGATCCATCATCCAGCCCCGCGATCGCATAGATGCGCGGATTGGGTAAGCCCATCACGCGATGCCAACTGGAACCACCATCAGAACTCAGCCATGCACCAGCAGCATTGGTACCTACCCACAGTTGGCCCTGCTTAGCCATGAGGCAACGCACATAATTTTGCTCCAATGGATCCACAACATGCACGTCTTGTCCCGCGATCAAAGCCAGGCCCCGGGTTGTACCTACCCACATGCCTTGCACATCGGATGCAAGTGCACGAACAACTGATGAGGGAAGTCCGTCGGTCGCCCGCCAACGGGCTATGGACCTCCCCTTCTGTAGAACGCTGATGCCGCGATCGGTACCCACCCACAATCTGTCTAACGGATCCAGACAAACCGACCACACGGCATCTCCAATTAGCTCATGATTGCGATCAAATTGAAGAAAGGCCAGCGAAGTCAAACAAGACGCACCGATTTCGGTGGCGAACCAGATACAGCCTTCCCGATCTTGATACATTTCGTATACGGAGGAATGACTCAGACCTTCGTCGGTACTAATTTGGCGGGCTGTTCCGGATCCGTTGAATAGGTAAGCACCGTGATCGGTACCCATCCACAGATTGCCTGATCGGTCCTTGAGAAAACTGGTGATCGACACACCCACCATTCCCATACGCGCACCCATGGACTCCAAGACGTCCCGAAACCGAAAAAGACCCACGTCTGACCCGATCCATAAATCCGTTCCATAGAATGTAACGGCCCAAACCGCCGAGCCAACTGCGATCTTGTCCCGCACGGTCCGGGAGATTGGATCAACCATGATCACATCTTGCCGACCTCCAAACCACAGGGTATCGCGCTCAACGGCCACGGAAAGAACCGACGTTCCCACCAGTTCCGGTAGCAGTTCCAGATGAGCCCGCTCCACGATTGCCGGACCATCTTCTGTGGCACACCACACCCGGCCCCTTACGTCGATGGCAACGTCCCATACCGAGGTTGGCCGACCATCGTCAAAAGTAACAGGTGTCAGCACATCTTCTGAAAAAACGTACAGGCCGCGGTCCGTGGCCAACCAGACGTTGCCATCGCGATCGGCATCCATCGATCGAACAGCATTGATTATTCGGGCCGTGTCGGGATATCGAAACTGAAAACCATCGTATACGCATACCCCCTGTTGCGTGCCCATCCAAATTCGACCTGACGCGTCGCCCGCGACTGACTGGACCGTTGACTGAATCAGACCATCTTGAATGGTTAGAGTAGAAATGGGATATCGCTGGGCCAAGCTAATGCTTGCCACCAGTAAGATTGCAAGGCGCAAGTTCTGTCCGTCATGTATTGAGAATGCGCCAGTGTAACATTAATTTGTGCAGGCCCGTCAGCGATCGAACTGAATCCAAGCCGACCACAATCATGAAGGGAAGGCCTTTATTGACACAGTGAACTAGTTCAATATATATTTAGTTCAATAGGAGGCGCGACATGGATCTTCCGCTCGAACTCGATAAATCAAGCGGCATACCCATCTACGTTCAACTGGAAGAACAGATTCGACTCCAAATAAGACGTGGTTTCTTGATTCCCAATCAGCCCTTACCTACTGTTCGCGCATTAGCAGTGAACTTGAACATCAACTACAACACCGTTGCTCGTGTCTATCGAGATCTCCAGAATTCGGGCATTCTTGAACTCAAAAGAGGGATCGGAACATTCGTATCAGCTGACCCACCCACATCAAAAGTACCAGAAGACGAAATGAAGCCCATAGAGGAGCTGGCCTCCCTACTCATTAAGCGGGCCAAAAGGGCGAAGCTGGATCACGCACAACTCACACAGCTCATCGAAATCAAATGGAAGGAGCCTCCATGATCCTAAAAGGAAGTTTTAACGTAATTAGTTTTGCAGTTGCAGCAGTTACTCTTTTGGCTACGATTGCCATGATGGCCTGGGCACCCGACGTCCGTTGGGCGTGGTTGGTTGTGATTCCGGGCGCCATCCTCTCGTTCTCACCAAGACTGATCAATGAGTGGGAGCGCGGCATCCAATTAAGACTCGGCCGGTACAAGCGCTGCATCAACCCAGGCATATCCTGGTTGATTCCATGGATTGATACATTACCAGCCGTCGTAGACATGCGCATTCGGTCAACCCCGTTCTCAGCAGAAAAAACCCTAACAAAGGACACGGTGCCCGTGAATGTGGATGCCGTCCTGTTTTGGGTGGTCACAGACGCTCAAAAAGCGATTCTAGAAGTAAAAGGCTATGAAAAGACCATCAGTTGGGTCGCTCAGACCACACTACGCGATGTGATAGGCCAGGCCGAACTGGTGCGCATGATTTCCGACCGTAAAGCCATCGACGACGAGCTTCAAACGATTATTGATGCCAAGACATCAGAGTGGGGCATCACCGTTCAGTCGGTTGAAATCCGCGATGTGCGGATCCCTGGAGGCCTGGAAGATGCCATGAGCCGCAAAGCACAAGCCGACCGCGAAAAGGAAGCCCGTATCATTCTCGCCGAGTCGGAACTCAAAGTGGCCGACCAAATGGAACTCGCCTCCAAGGTGTACCATCAAAACCCTACCGCGCTCCAACTGCGCGCCATGAACATGACCTATGAGTCCATCAAGGAAAAGGGCGCATTGATGGTGGTACCCAGCCCATTGTCACAGACATTGGATTCCGGCCCCTTGATGGGCATGGCCGCTGCGGCGTTTGAGATCAAAGACGCATAAAATGAAATCAGTAAGCGCTTCACGCCTCTATCGCGCTAAACATCATGGAACACTGGTTTCGGTCTTTCCCTTTTTTGACCATTTCGGATTCGTACACACCAACATGGTGATCGACCACGAGATGGCGCGGGTGTTTTCAATGCCCAGTGAAAGCATCCGCGTCCATGCTTTCCGGAAACGCATTCAGTTCGATGGTGAGCTGGCCCTGCACCAAACTCTCACAACGGACGACGTGGAAGTCATGTCAGAGCTATTACATTTCGATCCGTGGTGGGTACTTCGCCAGCCACATTTTTCCGGGCGACAATGGACGGACGCACTTAAAACCACTAACATTGCCGACCCGTTAGACGGCCAAGATGTCGTGTATCGTCGCAATCTGTCGATGTTAACCCACGTGATCAAGGACGGCATGCCCGTCCCCTTTGACGACATCGTCTTACCTCAAAAAGATGTCAAAGCACCCGTGATACAAGCCAGACAAGGAACCTGGACCTTACGTCCAGGATTCTTTGGTTTCACACAGTCGTTTACACAAAACTGACGTAACCTTTCCTAGCAAGTCACCGTCCTTGCTCACATACTGAAACCAACACATCACGATAAGCGAGGGCACACCATGATGATTCTATTGACTTGCGTTTTGTGGTGCGGTGAATTCAAAACCTACGAGAACGGCTACATCTACGCAGACCAAACCATGTGGCAACTCAGAGAGATTGCTGACCGCAGGCAAAAAAACTTTCAGGTGTGCCAGACCGAAGCATCGTGCACGGCCCTAAGCCAGGGCGCAGCAGACGTTTATGTATTCACGGGCAACACCAAAACATTGGACAAAGTGATCCAGATAATAAGGGCTGACTCTTCGCGCACGTCCCTTTCAGATCAGAGACAAGTCAACGAGTTCTTTTCTAACGTGCCAATCGCAAGATGGGGAAATAACTACCAGTTCATCGGCGAATCGGAATTACCCTACAACTTTCATCCAGATGAGCAAAACGGCTCATGGTTGTGGGAAAGGATTGGCTCGCGATTGGTCATAGTCCGTCTTACTGAAACCTTGCAGGCGCCGCAAATTCCAGAAAGATACACCCATCTAATCCGCTATGTGGATTGTATGATCGATCCCACTGGAACCTTGGCTCCCGATGCCGAGCCCATGAACTACGACGAACCCCCTTCGCCTCAATATGATGCACTTATTTCGTATCTAGATGCCGCAGTCAAAGCCGGCGACGAGAAGGAGACATTTCTCACTCGGACCGAAAAATTAGCCGGTCACTCAGAGTTTATTGTGTTGTTGAAGGCCGCCGCTGAAGAAACCATATCCCAACACCGCCTGCGAAGTCAGCTTGAGCAGGCCGTTGAATCTCATTTGGGTCCGAAATGGGCCCTGTCCATGAAGCGCTCTTACATTGTGACCGGCGGCTGCAGCCAGGATCGTGCACCGAGATACCATGCACAAAGCATTGCACGACTTTCTGCCGAATCAAACGAATGGGATGTCTTTATGCAAGCCCATCTGAGTCTGCTCAACGACTGGTTTCCTCGGAACTCCGACGCGTCTTATGCGCAAGCACGCCGAGGTACCTATCTGGCGGAGCTCGATGCATTGAATATTGACGTCTTGCCGTTGACGCTGGGTATGACATTTGTCGTCGAATCCGATGATCATCACTATTTTGGAAACACGGAAAGATTGGGTCGCGCTTTTGCCAATCACCCTGATCGATTTGCCTTTGAAGACCAAGTATTGGCGATCATCGACGACGACGAATTGGACGCAATGAATCGCGTTCGCTTCGCAAACCTCTACCTCAACTACGCAGCTCAGGGGACCAATGGATTGGGCATGGCCCTTGATTTGGAAGTGATGTCCCAATCCTGGCCAGGCTACCTACAGAAATATGTTGCCAGCTGGCGGACAGCGCTGGAAAGGAACTAGGTCCAGGATACGCGACCCATAATCATGTCTTTGAACATCACCCAGTCGCCCATCAAGCTGTAAAGAGGGTGCTTGAAGGTGGCAGGCCTGTTTTTCTCAAAGACAAAATGACCGATCCAGGCAAATCCGTAGCCCACCACCGGTGTAGCCGCAAACCACCAGGGATTCACAACCACACCGGCAAACACAAGCAAAATCACCAAAAACGACCCGACGAAATGGCAGCGCCGACAGCGCGCATCACGATGCTCTGCCAAGTAATAGGGATAGAATTCAGTGAAACTTTGGAAGCTCACTGAACCACTGTTTCTTCGTTTTCGACGGGTGCATTACTGGCAATAGCGAGTGTGATACCTGCAGGATCATCAGAAAAGGCTTTTTGACAGGAATCCGAACACAACTGCACTTCGTAACCTTCCACGTGCACCGCATAGTGATGGTCGCCATTCATATGTAACTGGCACGAAAGACACTTGCTAACCACCTTGTCCTCGCTCCCATCGACGCCATCCGCATAAGCTAGCGTGGCTTGCACTTCTTCGATGCGATCCACCAGGACAATCTGAGGTATGGTGGCCGTCTCTTCGATTTCTTGTACTTCCAATTCACCACGCGCATGACCGCTCTCATGGGTACATGCACCAAAGATCAACAGTACCGACACATATAACAGGCTTTTCATGATTCGCTCCCTGCTTCGCCCACGGCCAGGCGCCGCAAACGATGGTAATGGTAGATACCAGTCGCATGACCATCGCTAAACTCAATTGCCAGTGCGTACCGTCCTACCGTATTCAAATGTTTTATTTTCAGTGACATGGGCACGGATTCGGGGTCCAATTTGGCGGCACCCGTCCATTCATCCACACATACGGCACAAGGACAGGCGAGCCGAATCGATCGGACACCTAACACATCCGCTTGTCCATCCTGCCACAACAATCCCAATTCATCATTACTCACTTGCCAGACGGCGCGCAGATCTCCGCTCACTTCCTCAGTTTCGGGAGGATGGTCCACGCGCTCGTTCCAATCCATATCGCGCCATACGAGTTGAAACGCACCTGCTGCGCCGGTTTGTTCTAATTTCTGAATGAGGGCATCTGCAACGAGTCCGATGGACTTGGCTGCAGCCGAATCAGGATGCGCCAGTATTGCGGGAACACCGGCATCGCTGTCCAAACAAACCTCAGACTCCAAAGGAATGCGACCCAACATGGGGATTTCAAACTCCTCAGCCAAAATTTCAACACTAGACTCACCAAAAACCGGTGTCACATGGCCACAGTCGCAGAGAAAACCCGCCATGTTCTCCACAATACCCAACAGCGGAACTTGTACTTGTCTGAAGGCATTGAATCCACGAACCGTATCCACAAGGCTGAGTTCTTGGGGGGTCGTCACCACAACCACACCTGCCAAGGGCACCGCCTGGGCCAGGCTCAACTGAGCATCTCCGGTACCGGGCGGCAAGTCGACCAACATCACATCAATTTCACCCCATAAGACACCGTTGAGCAGTTGACCGATCATGTTGTGAACCATTGCGCCACGCCAAATAATGGGCGTCTTTTCGTTGACCAGGTTGGCCATGGAAAGAAAACGAATCCCATGCTTTTCCCGCGGGAACACGTAATCTTCGTTGGGTCCCCTCTCGGGGCGTGCATCATCACCGAACATCAGGCCCATGCTGGGTCCATGGATATCCGCGTCCAGCACCGCCACGCGGTATCCTCTTTGATGCAAAGCTGCCGCAAGATTGGCGGTTACGGTGGATTTGCCCACGCCGCCCTTGGCCGAATGCACGGCTACAAAATGTCGAATGCTGGTTGGTTCGCCGTGACCCAAGCTAAACCTCCATTGGGAAAAAGTGTCCCGACTGTTGGCGTTCAAAGGCAAGGTTCATGAGGGCTTGGGCGACATTCAACGCGATATCACTTATCGCCTCAGCTATCGGGCCATCAGGGTTGCGCACGACAATTGGTTTGCCCTCGCCCAAATCTGAAGGAATACTGTGATCCAAGGGAATTCTACCCAAGAAAGTCACGCCCAATTCGTTCGCCATCCTTTGGCCACCGCCCATACCAAAAATCTCATGGACATCATTGCAATTGGGACAAATAAACCCGCTCATGTTCTCCACCAATCCTAGGGTTGGAACCCCCACTTCGGAAAACATCTCATATCCCTTTCGAGCATCGGCAGTAGCCACTTTCTGCGGGGTAGTCACCAATACCGAAGCACTTAACGGAGCTTCCTGTGTCAGGCTCAATTGCACATCGCCGGTCCCAGGTGGTAGGTCAACAATCAGATAATCGAGGTCGTCCCAGGCGATCTGGTAGAGAAACTGCTGGACCACTTTGTGCGTCATGGGACCCCGCCAGATCAATGGTTGTCCTTGCGGTATCAGCATGCCCATGGACATGATTTGAATGCCATGTGCTGTAATTGGCACCATCAACTGACGGTCGTTCACACGTGGTGGATCGGTGGCACCAAACATCACCGCCACATTGGGTCCATACACATCGGCGTCCAACAAGCCAACCCGCGCACCCAGTTGCGCCAAAGCGACAGCCAGATTCGCACTTAGAGTCGATTTCCCTACACCGCCCTTGCCACTGGCCACAGCGATCAGATTCCGTACGCCTGGAACGGGCTTTCGATCGGCCACCAAGACGCGTTGCGCAGAGAACTCTTGGGTCAAAGCGACCTTTGGGTGTGCTGATTTAAGCAACTCACGACAGGTGTTCAACACCTGCCCCCTCACCGAAGGATCGAGTACAGGCAAGCGAAGCTTGATTGATTTTTCGTCGCCGACGATTGCGTCCAGCTGGCGTAATGTACGCTGCGTGGTCGGGACTTCTACGTCCGAAATCAATGAGCTTGGCGATTGCAACAAGACACCTCCCAAAAAATCCGGTGACATCATACCTTGTACGTGAATTCAGGAACAGCGTTGCCTACTGGGAGTCCTGTCGTTCAGCCACTTCGACTCCCATGGATCCAACGCCAAACTGTTCAGACAGATTCTCCACCAGAGCGGTGAAATCGGGCATCCGGTGGGATGGAACCGGCAAGCCCGGTTCGAATTTCTGTCTCAATGGATCCACATACTTTCCACGTAGCTTCATCCCGAAATGCAGATGGGGCGCCGTGGCGTAGCCCGTTTGCCCCACATAACCAATCACTTGTCCCTGTTTGACCGCACTTCCTCGCTTGACGCCTTTCGCGATCTTGTTTAAGTGGAAATACTGGGTGACCATCTGACCGCGGTGCTGGAGCTCCACGGCAATACCAGCACCACCATTGCGGCCTGCGGATATCACCTTCCCCTTGGCCACGGCCATCACAGGCGTGTTTACAGGCGCACCGTAATCCACACCGCGATGCGGTTTGTTCTTTTTCAGGATCGGATGAAATCGCCGATTGGTGAACTTGGAAGTGATCCGTTGAAACTTCAATGGTGACCTCAATACATCGCGAATGAGCGACTGACCCTTGGCGTTGAAGTAAGCCGGATCCCCATCTTCATCTTCAAACAGATACGCATCATAGCTTTCGCGGGCACCCACATAACGTGCGGCAAGGATCTCGCCGAACTCGTAAAAGACCAATCCATCGTCGGTCTCAATGTAAGAACGTTCCACTAAGATCTCGATCTGGTCGCCTTTCCGGGGATCCTGATAAAAATCGATATCCCAGGCAAAAACGCGTGCCAACTTCATGGCCAGGGTGGCGCCTTGATCTTCGTGTTGCAATGCGCCAAACAGGGACGAATCAATGGTGCCATGGACCATTTCCGGAATGGTCCTTAATGGCACATCGTTTCGTTCCAGCACCGGCCCATCTTCCCCAAACGATATTTGGTAAGCCAAGATTGGCGATACATCTAACGTAAACGCGACAAGCTCTCCATCCTGGCGGCCCAGCGACCAATAATGGCTGGTTTGAGACTTTCGGAAATCGTAGACGGGACGCAGAACGTCGATAATCTCCTGTGTCGTGTTGGCAGGGACACCCGCTTCAATCATTTGATCGAAAAACACCACTCCAGACTGAAACTGACCCTGTTGCCACTCAATGACAGGCTCTGGCGGCGCTTCAATGGTGTCAATCAATTCCAAGTCTGTGTTGGCCTCGAGGTCGGAAGAGACGACGCTAGAGTTACAGCCGAGCCATAAAAACCCACTGAACACGCACAGCCAACGCAACAACCTACCCTCCCAAAAATGTGCCTACAAGGTAACAGAAAGCAGGCTAGCGAGCAACTTTGAAGACTTTGGCGCGTACCTACAAATGCATCTCAAAACAAACAATTCGTGGAGGGAACATGACGCACGGGGTCCAACATTTCGAATTTTGGTCTCAAGATCCAGCAAAACTGTCTGATTTCTATCGAACCGTCTTCCAGTGGGACATACAACACTTTCCAGACATGGAATATTGGTTAGTGAATCCGTCCGGTGACAAAAGCATCGGTGGCGGCATCATGAAGCCCAAACAAGGACCGTGGCCCAGTAATATGTCTTTCTACATCAATGTAGACGATCTGGAAGAGACGCGTAGTAAGTTGGAAGCCGCAGGTGCCAAGATTATCTTGCCTTTCCAAGAAGTGCCCAATGTGGGAGCATTCTGTCTGTTTGCCGACCCAGAAGGACGGGTATTGGGCATTTGGAAACAAACAGGAAAGGTCTAAGCGCGAACCCATCCATTGACACGTCAAGATCGGGGCATCATAGGGATGTGGACGCCTTTGCGCAAGGCTGCATCCACGGCTTGCCTGTAACCCGCATCCACGTGGCGAACGACGCCCATTCCGGGATCCGTCGTGAGCACACGACCCAATCGGATAGCTGCCGATTCAGTCCCATCTGCAACCACAACCATACCCGCATGCAGCGAATAGCCCATACCGACGCCACCTCCGTGGTGCACACTCACCCATGAAGCACCAGCAGCCGTATTGATGAGTGCGTTGAGGATAGGCCAATCGGCCACGGCATCAGATCCGTCCTTCATGCCTTCAGTCTCGCGATTGGGAGAAGCCACCGATCCGGAGTCCAGGTGATCACGGCCAATGACGATTGGCGCTTTGACAGCCCCGCTCGCCACCAATTCGTTAAACATTAAGCCCGCCTTAGCGCGATCACCGTAAGACAACCAACAAATTCTGCAAGGCAACCCCTGGAACTGAACGCGTTCTGCAGCCTTGTCCAACCATCGGTGCAGCGATTTATGGTCGGGAAATAGACGTTTCAGTTCACGATCCGTGGTGGCGATGTCTTCGGGATCACCGGAAAGTGCGGCCCAACGGAAGGGCCCACTGCCTTCACAGAAGAGAGGCCGGATATACAGAGGCACAAAGCCCTTGAAATCAAAAGCATTCGCGACGCCCGCAGTCACTGCCTGAGCGCGAATATTATTGCCGTAATCAAACACGTGGGCTCCGCGTTTTTGAAATTCAAGCATGGCCTGAACATGTTCGCCCATGGCTCTGATCGCTTCTCTTCGATAGCGTTCTTGGTCACTTTGCCGCAGAGCCAACGCCTCATCAAACGTGAAGCCATTGGGCACGTAACCATTCAATTCATCGTGAGCAGACGTCTGGTCTGTGACCAGATCGGCCTGAAAATCTCGTCTCAACAGTTCAGGCAACACATCCGCAGCATTCCCAAGTACACCCACCGAGATCGCTTCCTTTTGGGTGCGGGCTCGTTCGATGCGCGCCAAGGCCGAATCAAGGTTATCGAAGGATTCGTCCAGGTAACGTGTTTGTAATCGTTTTTCGATGCGAGTGGCGTCTACATCAATGGCCAGACAGATAGCACCGGCCATCGTAGCTGCCAGTGGCTGAGCACCACCCATGCCTCCCAAGCCGGCCGTCAAGATGACCCGACCAGACAGGTCGCCGCCGAAGTGTTGGCGGCCCGCTTCGGCAAATGTCTCGTAGGTACCCTGAAGGATGCCCTGAGTCCCGATGTAGATCCAAGAGCCGGCGGTCATCTGGCCGTACATCATCAGACCTTTGCGGTCTAAATCGTTGAAAACCTCCCAGGTAGCCCACTTCGGTACCAGGTTCGAGTTGGCCAGCAGCACTCGAGGTGCATCTTCATGGGTTTTGAACACAGCCACTGGCTTGCCACTCTGAATCAACAGGGTCTCATCGGATTCCAATGCTTGAAGTTCCCTTATGATGGCTTCATAGCAGTCCCAGTTGCGGGCGGCTTTTCCGATGCCGCCATACACCACCAAATCATCGGGGCGTTCTGCCACTTCGGGATCCAAGTTGTTCATAAGCATACGCAATGCAGCTTCTTGAACCCAACCCTTGCACGACTTTTGTGTACCTCGCGGCGACCTTATTGCCATTAAACCACCTCGTTCATCTCGATAGACGGGAGTTTAGCAAAAAGCAGGAGAATCCGGGGGAATGTGATCTGTAACACGACCCCATCGATGATCGGGCCGTATATTCCCTTCGACGCCCGATAAGCGGGCTGCAAGCGACCACCATGCTTATAGGTCCCCGATCATAGTTGCTTTAAGACACACGCCCTCCCCCCCTGACTCATCTGAGTGTGATTAGGCGATTGATCGGGGACCTTTTTCTTAGTCCTGCTGTTGGTGTTTGTCTACTGCATCGGCAATGCCCGACAAGGCGTCATCGGATATGACTGGCTGTGCTGGCTCGTCCGCAACAGATGGCTCCGGCTCGGTGGCCACCAAAGGCTCATTGAAGTCTTCTACCCCGGGAAGTGTGCTCTCAAACACGCGATCGACGTCTTCCTGAACATCAATCGCTTCCGGCAGCACGGTGGGTGGCAGGAAGGAACGGTAGAGATCCAACTCGGCACGCCATTGAGCGACGCGGTACAGTGCCCTGAACGCCGTGAACACGACACCCATCAATAGGGCAATGATCACACCTTTACCTACTTCCAACGTGAGCGACAATCGGAACTTGGAGTACGCATAAAAGGCGATTGCATAGATCGCCGCAAAACTGGCACCCAGCCCAACGACGAGGTGAACCTTGACCCTTGCAAAGCGAAGCGATCTCACGAACGATCGCCACACACTGGCCTTCTTGGTAAGCACCAGATCGATACGGCCGTAGTCCAATATCCGCTTGGCGTACCAAAACAGGAGTACCGTGACCGAAATCTTGAATATCCCATACCAAAATGCGATGTTCTCGTAGGGATCCTCGCCCCAAATCGCGTCCCCCAACATGCCCAACAGTTTGGGTACCAACAAAGAAATTCCAAACAGTACGATCACTAACAAGGTGTGAAGGATGAATGGGAAGAAGTACCTCCCGCCATTACCACCCAGCCGCGTGGTGGTCACAGGCCGATCGCCTTCCAGCGAACCGAGGATTGCGCCCGTCATGTATATCGACGTGAATAGCCAAAGAGCCACTAACACCATGGTCCCTGCCATCGCCGATGCCAACAAACCTTCGCTGTTAAGTAAAAAATCAGTCATGAAATCGAAGCTCATCAAACCCAACGGCTGTTGACCCACTAATGAATAGCCAGCCATATGTGCCATTCCAGCGCGGAGCGGGGCAGATACGAGCCATGCAAAAAGAACAATCATCAGGAACCACAAAAGCGCCAGAGACTTGTGCTGCCAACTCTTGGACCAACCATTCTTGAACGTATTGATAATCACAGCTCACCCTCCTTCAAAGTGCCAGCAGATCAAGGACGATCTGGAAGCGGTCCAGCCACGTGGCATTCATATGGGTCATAGGTTCCCTTTGAAGCTCAAGTGTTTTGCTGTTATTGGTGTAGTTGATATCGAGCGGTATCAAATGGTCCGGGTCGATTTCGGCGGATGCGATTTTGGATTTGCGCTCGTAGAAGAATTTCTTCCACAAATCCTTGCCATCCCATGTCTCCATCACTTCTTCTCCATCCTCAAACACGACTTTCAGAACAACCGGAAACTGAAACTCACCTAATCGTCGGAGTCGTACCTCTGTGCGATAGGTCTTATCCTCATCGTCTGATTCTTCTTTCTCGTCGTCATCTTTCAATCCAGCCATCAGATCGTCTCGGGTGATGTCAAAATCAAACCCAGCACCCTCATCGATAGCTGTACTCTTGATAAAGCTAACCGTGTAATCGAGTACCCGATTGGTGTGAATGGCTTGATCAAAGAACCAGGTCAAGTCCTGTCCGGACACCTCGTTGGCAATGGCCACAAAATCTTCCGTGGTGGGATGGGTGAACGAGTGTCGTTCTACGTAGGTCTTCATGACCTTGGACATCGTCTCTCGGCCCAAGTAATTCTGCAGGGTTGTCAGGACCACACCTGGCTTGCTGTATGAATTAATGCCATAGCTGGACCCACTGTAATAGGACCAAGAATCTCTGAGCATGGGATCCAGATCGGGGCCGGACGCGTACCGATTCCGGTGCATATCAAGTCCGCCAATTTTGAAAAAGGGGAAATCGATGGAGTCACTCTTCTCGCCATACAAATCGGCCATGATCTGAATCTCGGTGTAGGTGTTGATGCCCTCATCCAACCAGCTCTCTTCAAATTCATTGGACGCGAGTAGGTGGTACCAAAAATTGTGACCAAACTCGTGGATGATGACCAATTCCACTGCGCGTAACGACTCAGGTAAACCGTAGGTACTTCCCGCAGTGATGAGGGTGGGATATTCCATGCCACCTGACCCTGCAGCACCGCGCCTGGGATCGATCACGGTCAAGTTGGGAAAAGGGTAATCACCGTACCAGTCTTGAAAATAGGTAACTGAATGCTGTGCTGCGATCAAATGACGTTCGCCCTGGTACGCGCGATCTTTCTGCATCAATACGCGAATCTCCACATCCTGCGCTTGACCTTTGAACTCAACAAAATCAGGACTGGTGGTCCAGGCAAAGTCGTGTACGTCTTCGGCGTGGTAAACGTGAGTCTTCATGCCATTACCTGTTTCCGATACCGAAACCTCAAGTCCTGTAGCACCCAAAATGTTGGCCTCGGGAACCGTCATGGACACATCGTAGGTTCCATAATCAGCAAAGAACTCGGAATTCAAATGGAATTGGTGGCAGTTCCACACACCCTCGTCCGTGAAAACAGCAATCTTTGGAAACCACTGGCCAACAAAAAAGTATTCTTCCTTGGCACCGGTTCGCGCAAAGGGTGGTGATGGCAGACAAGCTTCAAAGTCGATGTCTACCAGAACACTTCCCCCGGGGGGAACGGGTTCTGGCAAGACCACACGAATGACAGTCTTGTCATCTTGATTGTCATCATCAGGCCAGATAAACTCGTGGTCCAACGACCAGGCACTTTCGCCAAGAGTGGGCCACTGAGAAGCATTCCAGTAAGGACCTGACTCCTCTTCGGCCAAGAGGCGCGCCTTTATTGACGAAACGTTTGTGTATCCCCAGCCATCTGAAGAAATCTCGTTGCCGCGGTGACGTCCACCCGATTCGCGCATAAACGTAGAACGATTATTGCGGAAGGCATTCAGATACAAATGGAACTGGAGTTCAGTGGCTTCGTGTTCAGTGGTGTTGGTCCACATCAACTGTTCAGCGGCATCCAAAAGCCGATGTTCAGGATCTAAAGTCACATCAATTTTGTAGTTTGCGATCCTGGGACTGAGTGGCGTTTCGAATATCTGTGTCTGTCCCCAGGCCAAGGCCCCAAAACACAGTACGACCCATGTTCGAATCATTAGCATTACCCCCTGATGGTTCCAGGCGTTATATCACAGTCAACACGGAACCGAGCATCAGTGCTTAAAAACGTCACAAAAGGGATCAGAGTTTAGTCCTTTTTGTTGCAGTCTAGTTTTGCAATGAGCTGGTCTACTTGAACGAGGGCAGCACGTGGTATCTCATGACCACCATCAAAGGGTATCCAAGACCCCTGAAGTCCCGCTGAACGCAGCAACTGGTTCAACGATTCGGCAGCAGTAAATGACAATATGGGATCCATCCGGCCGTGACTTTGCACATAGGGAACCGAACTTCTTTTCTCAGCTGCCCTGCGCCAAGACGGTGCATCCATGAGTGTGCCAGAAAAGGCAACCAATCCAGCTGGGGCTTCCTGCCCGGTCAATGCCAATTCAGTGGCGATCATGGCACCTTGACTGAATCCACCCAAGACAATCCGGCCCATCGGTATGTTCAGTTCATCCAACATCGCTCGAGCAGCCATGCAGGCTTCGTTCATGCCCGGAGGACGTTCGCGGGCAAAGTCGCGATGGCCTCCTTGTGCCATTGCCTGGTTCAACGCGTCAATGTCGATAGGGAACCACGCACGACCCATCATATGGAATCCAAGAGGTACCTCAAGAACACCCTGCGGAAACAACCAACGTACTCGCCTACCATTCGTCAATTCCTGCGATAAAGGCAACAAATCAAAAGCATCCGCACCATAGCCGTGAAACATGACTACGGTGATCCACGCGTCCGCTCGGCCCATCGAAAGCACGTCGAGGGGCCCCAATCGCAACATATTGGGATGCATCTTTGACCCTAAAAATCCAACCTGAACGACCGATCCGCGTCGGTCTCCCCATTCTCGCCTTTTAACTCAGCCCAGTCCACCACTTCAGGTGAACCCGATTGCGGTTTCGCAGGAATGGGACGAGAGGCCTCTACAGGAGGCCTTCTATCAACCGCAGGGGGTGTTGGCTCACTCATAGGTGGTGGTTGTACCTTGAGGGGTGGCTCAACCAAAGGTGGCCCCGAATCCTCCAAAGCATCAAACCGTTGCGACAAGGAAGCCAACTGCTCAGTCAGTTGGGATAGCGAGATGATGTGACCCTTTACAGTCAAACTGCGTACCGGACCCCCCTGGTCCACGCGATCAGCTTCATAAAAAACTATCTTCTGAAATAGTTGGGTTCGATCCGCATTGCGTGCTTTGCACTCGGCGATCTGTTTATGGAGACGACGCCGCTCAAAGAATCCGGTGTTGGGAGCTTCCAATGCTCTTTGATAGTCAGATATTCGCAATTCATCGTTCCGGTTGGACAAGGCATAGTGCGTAAGGCTTTGAAACAATTTCACGTGCTGCGTATGGTCCTGTCCTTTGGGATCTTTGATCGTGAGCGGCACAGTATCGTCAGAGAACTGTTTGCTCAGTGCTTCAAACGCATGCCACACCTCAGGATCTTCAAACAAGAGCGTTAATGGTTTGGCCTTGCGGACAATCTGATCCAACGCCAATATCAGTTTCCTGCCGGGCTCCTCCTCAAAATCAGCATCGCTCAGACCAAACACACGACAAAGGTTGGCTTGAATCCGCTGAACGATGTTCACGCCCGAAATGGAGTCTCTCAACCAAGAACGTACCCGTTCTCGGATGCCTGAGTCCTTTTCAGGGTTGGAAGATTGATTCCCGACCATATGGCTTAAAGATTATCTTAATTGTCACTGATTGACCAGATTAGTTCACAGTTTCGGATAGACAGGTCTGATATCCACGGGGATTTTTGTCATTTTTGCAGTGGTAGCAGCCACTTCGGCAGGCAGAGTCGCATAGCGTTCAAGAAACGACTTAGCCGCTTGGTAGTCTCCCAGCGCTTGAATCATGCACACGTCGCGGACCAACGCTTCAATGCCCTTCAACATGGCGTCCCGGTTCACCATGAACAAGCCATTTTGAGTGGAAAAGGCGCCTTTTTCTTTGAGGTAGTTGAATTGAAAGGCAGCACCCCCTCCGTGCGCTTCGTGTACACCGAACCGCATCGATCGAAACAGACCTGCAAAATAGGTGGCCAACAAGGAGTCGGTACTCATCTCCGGCATTTCGCCCTGTGAATGCAAAAACAAGAGATTGTACACACCCATGACGTCGGCTTTCCCCTCCTCCATTTTCGAGTACGTCTCCTGAAGCTGGGCACCCACAGTGGTTTCTCGGCCATCAACCACAATGCTCCCAGGCCCCAATCCATGGGATAGTTCATGAAACAGAACTTCGTTGAAGAAATCTTGAAAGTTGACCCATTTTCTTTGTTCTTCCACCAGTATGAATTCAGTCATCGGCACCAGAATCCGTTCGTATTTGGCACGCATCACGTTGCGTAGCATGACTTTCTTAGAGCCCTTCATTTCACGTACCTTTTCATCGTTGGGGAGGTTGAACGCAATTGTTTGAACACCTGGTCGATTATCGCCTCCACCCGAAACTTGGTCGACGACCGCCAAGGGCGACTCTGCCCCGCGCTTAAAGTTCTTATGCGCATCAGGTATCGGCAGATTTCGTTCCATAGCTGGCAGAAACGATTTATAGCGATTCAGCTTAGCGCTTTCTTGCGGTATTCGTACGGTAAGAAAGATCTCAAAGAACGACTTCAATCCCATCAACTGGTCGGTATACACCTCGTACGGTCCCAAGGCCACCTCGATGGTACTATCCAAATCCATCCACGCCATTTCCGACTCAAAATAGTCGTCAGTGCGCAGGCTCTGCGCTCTGAGTGACAGGAACTTCTTCAAACTCGCGTTTTCACTGATTGCTGCTGCTTCTTCTAACAAAGCGGCAGCTTGAGCGATATCCTCTTTGTAAGCTTCGCTGTACGGAATAGCTACAAGCTGATCCCCTTTCCGACGAATGACGGTATACAGACTGCGAAAATCGGATGACTGCTCGGGGTGTGCAGCTATCCACGCCTCGAACTCTTCCTTCGTCATATCTTGCGGGTATACACCAGCACCTGGAGGCCGAATCTTCTCGCCAAAGAAGGGCTTGTCCCCGTTCAAGCTGTCCCAGGGCCCAAAATGCAAATCGAACATACGCAGCCTGATGTCCCTATCCACTGACTCGCTTGAGGCGATCGTTTCGCGAATTTGTGGATTTTCATCACAGACCTGTGACAGGTAGATGCGGTCAAAAATCTCCCCTACGCGTTGTAGCTTCACCATCACTTGCCGTTCCCAGGGTTTTAGGTGATCCATCTCAACGACCATTTGGACTTCTGCGAATTTACGATAACTATCCTCGATCTGAGTCATGGGCGTACCTCCCATCATCATCAAAATCCAAAACATTGCACCCTCCTAATCATTGACAAATGGACCCCTATTGGATCCTCCTTCGCCTTTCTTTACATCCCACTGGATCGATTTTCTCTTTATAGGTTGCTTGGCAAGAAAGAAACCCCAAGCAAAACCACCCACATGTGAGATGTAAGAAACCTGCGACACACTACCGGGCAAAGGCAAGAACGCGTTGAGCAGCGTGGGCATGAGCCACATCAAAATAGCCATCCAGACCGGGAACTCGAATTCCCGTATGCGCGTTCCTCGCCACCCCAACCTGATACGAAGCATATGGTCGCCAAACCAAACCAGATAAGCACCCATCAGACCACTTATGGCGCCACTGGCACCCACAACGAGACTTGTGGACTCGTGATTGGCAATCACGTGAGCCAAAAACCCAGCGATACCACAAGAAATGTAAAAGACAAAAAACCGAGGAGCCTTCAGTTTGGCTTCCACATTGCGCCCAAAAATCAACAAAAACAGCATGTTCCAAAACACATGGCTCCAGCCACCATGTAGGAACATACTCCATATGACCGTGATCAAGATAGGTGCGCGATGGGCATGAATCGCTTGGCCCGAAAACCATTCAAACGGCACAACCCCGCCAGCTCGCAACAAACCGGGATCATCCATCGTGGCCATTAATGCCAGCACGTTGATCGCGATCAAGTAGTACATCAGCCGTACGCGCCCGGGAACGCGGTAGTTGTCCCAAACTTTGATCATAATTGTGTGTTTCGCGCGGTTAGGTTCATTGCCGATGCGAGTATAGACGACCTGTCCCCTGCAAGACAAACCTATGCCACAACTCCATAATTGAATATGATGAGCCTATGAGAAAAGAAGAAAAACGCCATTTGATCACTTGGATCGCTCGCATCCTTTTCACAGCAGCTTTGGTGCTCACGGCTTATACGTTGTTCCAAACCAACACGCGCCTCAAAGCGAAAGGTTCCATCGTCGCCATAGGGAACACGGGATCAAACGGATTACCCATCACGATTGAATTCGTTGATCAACGATTTGAAAACAACGTATTTGACGATTATGTCGCATATCCAATGGTCACAAGGGTACAGGTAGGAAGTGACGCCACGGTCTTATTCGATGGCGAAGACCCAAAAGCCACGGCCCAGTACTACGATCGTGTCGAGGTTTGGCTTTGGCCCGTTGTGTTGTTCGCTTGTTCCATTACTTTGTTTGCAACGCGAGGCAGTTTGTCGGTTGCAGGAAGCCACAGGCGTTGACTAGCATATCTATGAGCCCATGATTATGAATCAAGACCCAAAGGACCAGGAATTTGATATAGACCCAGCAGAGCCCACTGGGTCCACCGACGAAACGATCGTCTTGCCGGGCGATGAATCACGTCCGCAGCAGGTGGCCAGAGGTGGTCAGGATGGTCCCAAATATGAAGTTGTACGCGCGCTGGGTAAGGGCGGATTTGCCTGGGTGTACCTAGTTAAGAATCTTTATTTGGATCGTCTTGAGGCCCTCAAAATTCTTTCGGCCAAGTTAGTAGAGGACAAGGACGTGGTCGACCGATTCGTCAAAGAAGCGCGCATATCAGCCAATTTCAACCATCAGAACATCGTAACTATTTTTGAAGTTGAACGAGCGGGTTATTGGTCAAACTTCAAAGCGCCTTCTAAGGTCATCACGAGACACGAGGAACCCTTCGTGTACTTCACCATGTCGTTCATTGAGGGCGACACGGCCACCAAATTGATCCGCACCCACGGTCGCATTCCAGACAAACGGGCCATCAAGATTGCCATGGATACCTGCCAGGCGCTTGAGTATGCCCACAGCAAGGGCATCGTACACCGCGACATCAAGCCGGACAACATCCTGGTGGACCGTCGTAATCAAGGAATCGTCAGCGATTTCGGGATTGCCAAGGTTGCCGACCAAACGAGACTCACCGCTGCGGGCACTTTTATGGGAACCGCTCGGTACGTATCACCGGAACAGGCAATGGGCCAGGAAATCGACGGTCGTAGCGATATTTACTCATTAGGCGTTACCTTGTATGAAATGGTAACTGGCACCGTGCCCTTCGATTCGGAAGCCTGGATGACGGTGTTGTATGCGCACATTCATCAACCACCGGACCCGCCGGAGACGTTTCACAAAGGGATCGACCGCGATCTTCAAGCCATCATCCTCAAGATGTTGGAAAAGAAACCGGAAAACCGATTCCAGAATGCTCGACACTGTTACACCGCTCTGGCCGCTACCTACCAAAAACTAGGTGGTGACGACATATCCACCTCACCGTTGGACGAAATCCATACGCGGCCACAGGTTCTCAAGTCACAAGCGACCGATGCCACAGTGATGCAGCGAGACATCAATCGGCCGCCTGTACGAGAAGACAAACCCATTGGGAAAGCACCCAAAGCGACCCTCAGCCGGAATATGGCCATCGCGGTATTGGCGGTGTTGATGTTAATCGCCTTGTGGTTCGTGCCCAAGTGGTTTGCACCGCCCGAACCGGCACCCGTGCAAAATGGAACGGTTATCATCTCGGCGTACCCCACTGGTGAGCTAGTGGCCATTAACGACAGCACGGGCGCCAGCATTTCTGTCACGGAAAAAAGGCTGCCACTGGTCTTGGATCTTCCTGAAGACGAATACACGATTTACGTTTCTTTTCAGGGTAACCAACAGAAAATGGTCGCATTAGTAAGACCCGGATCGCCCGCCAGAACACACGCCACATTCGCCTTTACCGATAATCTCTTACTGATGGATGACTTGAAATGAGAGGCTTACTCATCCTGATGCTTCTTTATGCACCGGTCCAATCGGATCGAGAGTTCAAGACATTTTTCGCCGAAGGTAAAGCGCTGTACGAACAAGGCAACTACGAAGAAGCCGTCTCAAAGTTCCGCGAGGCACTGAGACTCAACGGCAAACCACAAAAAGTCAAGGTGGAGGGTACATTCTTCGAGCCTTATCAACCACGTTACTGGCTGGCGCTCTCACTCGAACATGTCGACGTGGAGGAAGCAGCAGATTGGGTGGACCAGTCCCAGCAAGCAGGCGAAGGCGATGTCGACAAGAATCGGAACCTGGTTGCTAAGTACAACAACGACTGTCAACGAATCAAAGACGCTGCTGCCACCGCAAAAATGCACCGAATCGCTCAGATCCGCATCCAACTGGACGAAGCTGAGCGGCTTCTGAACGAAAACCGTTTTGACGAGGCGAAAGCCAAGTACCAGAGCGTGCTAGAGAAGTTTCCGGACAATGCCGATGCCTATGCTGGGATTCAAAAAGTGTCCGTCTCCAAGTCCGGTTATATCGATTCGCGGTCCTTGGCTGCCAAACTGGCCATATCTGAAAAAAAGTACCAGGAGGCGGAGACACTCATTTCCGACATTGAACGCACAGACCATAAACATCCTTCCATTTCGGAACTGCGCGCTCAGTTGACCCAAGCACAATCCACGCCCCAATTAGCGATTGTCGACCAGAAACCTCCCACAAAAACCCAGTCAAAGCCTCCAGAAACTAAGCCAACCACGCACCAAGCCCAACAACCGTCAGAGCCCATCAAAACACAGGCGCAAGTCGACGAGCCACCTGACAAGACCGCCATAAGGACCGCTCTGCTGGCCACCATCACACCCTACAAACAGGGCAATCCCAAGGGCGCGCTTCAGATGCTGGACAGCATTGAACTCGAAGGGGTTGATAAATTTGGCAGCTACCATTGGCTGCGGGGCTTGTATTTGCTCACGATTCACTATCAACGCCATGACCACAACCAAGAGGTGCTTGAAGAGGGACTAGCCAGCTTGAAACAGGCGCTCAGCATCAATCCTGGGTTCCAACCCGATCCAGCCACCGTTCCCAATTACGTCCTCGAGAGCATTGCCAATATTAGAGAACTTGCACCTCAAGAATGATTGAACCGTTTACTGCCCTCAAGGAGATATGGGGCTACGAATCGTTTCGGCCACACCAGCAAGAAGTCGTCGAATCGGTGATCAACGGTCGAGACACGATGACGATTTTGCCCACTGGGGGCGGCAAATCGCTGTGCTATCAAATCCCTGCCGTGCTTATGAAGGGCACTGCCGTCGTCATTTCTCCGCTGATCTCTTTGATGCAAGACCAGGTCACATCCCTGCAGCTGTTAGGGATACCAAGTGGATGCCTCAACAGTGCCCAAAATGCCGACGCAGCCAAACAGGTTTACCGCGAGTTAATGCGTGGGCAGCTGAAATTGCTGTATATATCGCCTGAACGAGCTGCTATGCCGGGTTTTTCGGAAATCCTGCCACAAATAGACGTCAGTTTTCTGGCGGTTGACGAAGCGCATTGCATCAGTCAATGGGGCCATGATTTCAGGCCAGAGTACCGTCAATTAGCGTCGCTGCGGACAGCTCTTCCTGATGTGGGCATGCACGCATTCACGGCGACGGCCACGCCGGAAGTGAGACGCGATATTGCGGACCAACTATCGTTACAATCACCCTTGGTCCTCGTCGGCGATTACTTTCGCGCCAACCTAACCTATCGCGCCCACCCACGACACAATATCGCCAACCAACTGGAATCTGTGATGGCATCGCACAATCCCATGGACCTGGGTATTGTCTATTGCTTGACCCGGAAAGAAACGGAACGCATAGCCGCCAAACTTCAACAGAAAGGCTACAGCGCGCTGCCCTATCACGCAGGTCTAGATCACGAAACACGCGAACACAATCAAAGAGCCTTTGCCGAGGAGCGCGCCAAGATCATGGTTGCTACCGTAGCATTCGGCATGGGCATCGACCAATCAAACGTGCGTTTTGTGGTGCACACAGGGATGCCGCGATCACTCGCGCATTACCTACAAGAGTCAGGACGGGCAGGACGGGATGGATTACCAGCCCAATGCACCCTCTTTTACAGTGAAGGCGACATCATGTTCTGGCGTACGATTATTGATCACGAACCGATGGATCAGGCACCGCGTTTACGGCAACTGCATGACATGAGTGACTACGCCTATCGCGTGGGGTGTCGACATCAGATATTGGTCGAATATTTCGGACAACCATTTCACCAATCACCGTGCCACGCTTGCGACTACTGCCTTGGAGAACTCGCTTCCATTCCAGAATCGCGGCGTGTGAGTCGGATGATTCTTTCTGCCGTGCTTAAGACGGGTCAACAATTCGGTGCGGGATACGTGGCTCAAGTTCTTTCAGGTTCACGGGACGCGCGTATCGTAGCGAACCAACATACGGAACTCAGCGTCCACAATCTACTTGGGCAATACGCAAAAACCCAAATTCACGATTGGATCAATCAGCTTGCCCAGCAAGGCTACCTGCAGAGTACCGGGAACGCAATGCCCATCATCAAAATGCACGAACGCGGTTATTGGTTGCTACGTCCAGACAAATTCGGCAAGGAAGAGTCTGAATTGCCAGTGACGTTAATTGCGACTCGCAGCGTTGCTAAGACGCCAAAAGAAACCCCAACCCACGGAGCACTGTACGATCGGCTTCGTCAAGAACGACGGGAGATAGCCGCTGAGTCAGCGATTCCCGCATACATGGTCTGTGGTGACCGGTCCCTTCAGGATCTCGCCCGAAAACAGCCCACTGACCGTCCCGAGTTTCTAAAAGTGTTTGGGATGGGACCCGGAAGATGGGAACGATTCGGGCCTCGGTTCATCGCTGTCATTCAAGAATTCCTGAGCCGCCATGACGCACAAGGCGCTGCTTCATCACAGGACACCTGATGGCCTTGGCATTGCTTCGATTATGCTATGCTCTTCCCAGTTTTTTTGCCGTGCAAAGGAGCCCCTATGACCCATTCAAAACCCTTTACCAGTGAGGATTCGCAGGCCCGAATAACCACAGGCCCGCACCCAGCTTCGCGCAAAGTGTACGTGCATGGGGACACCTTTCCTGAACTAAGGGTGCCCATGCGCGAAATCGCGTTGAGCAATGGCGAAAAATTTACTGTTTTTGATACCACAGGACCCTATACGGACCCCAATGCAACCATAGATTTGTTGCGCGGCTTGGATACCAGGCGGGCGGATTGGATCGCTGCGCGAGGCGATACGGAATTTTATGAGGGTCGCACGATACGACCTGAGGATGACGGAGCGAGGAACAGTGTAACCACCACGCCTTTCCAACGCACCCCTCGCAGAGCGAAAGCGGGCGGAAACGTCTCTCAGATGCACTATGCACGTCGTGGCGAAATCACCGCAGAAATGGAGTTCATCGCGATACGCGAAAATCAACGCCGGGAAGAGACCCGCGCCGTTGTCGATCGGGAACGCGAAGATCGATTGCGCGGCTACGGGCTGGGTGCTCATATCCCCCAGGTCATCACACCCGAATTCGTACGCGCCGAAGTGGCTGCTGGACGTGCCATCATACCGGCCAACATCAATCACCCCGAACTTGAACCGACCATCATTGGCCGTAACTTCTTGGTGAAGATTAACGCCAACATCGGCAACTCAGCCGTCACCTCGTCCATCGAAGAGGAAGTGGACAAGATGGTGTGGGCCACCCGGTGGGGTGCAGATACCGTTATGGACCTTTCGACCGGTAAGAACATTCACACGACCCGGGAATATATTCTCCGCAACGCACCTGTCCCCATAGGCACAGTACCTATCTACCAGGCACTTGAGAAAGTAGGCGGAATCGCCGAAGACCTGACGTGGGAAATCTACCGCGACACGCTCATTGAGCAGGCCGAGCAGGGCGTTGACTATTTCACCATCCACGCAGGGGTTCTACTTCGCTACGTACCATTGACCGCGCGCCGGGTAACCGGCATCGTGTCGCGGGGTGGTTCGATCCTCGCCAAGTGGTGTATTGCTCACCATAAGGAGAACTTCCTCTACACGCATTTCCGCGATATTTGCGAGATCATGCAAGCCTATGACGTCAGTTTCTCGCTGGGTGACGGATTGCGGCCCGGGTCTCTGGCCGATGCCAATGATGCGGCCCAATTTGCGGAATTGGATACTTTGGGTGAACTCACCAAAGTTGCTTGGGAACACGATGTACAAGTAATGATCGAGGGTCCCGGGCATGTGCCCATGCATCTGATCAAAGAGAACATGGATCGCGAATTGGACGTGTGTGCGGAAGCTCCGTTTTACACGTTGGGTCCGTTGACGACCGATATCGCCCCTGGTTACGACCACATCACATCGGGAATAGGCGCCGCCATGATTGGTTGGTATGGCTGTGCCATGCTCTGTTATGTCACGCCCAAAGAACACCTGGGCCTACCCGATCGAGACGACGTCAAACAGGGCATCATCGCTTACAAAATTGCGGCCCACGCGGCCGACGTTGCCAAGGGTCACCCGGCTTCACGGCGACGGGACGACGCCCTGTCCAGAGCTCGTTTCGAGTTTCGTTGGCAGGACCAGTTCAACCTCTCGTTAGATCCTGACACGGCTCGTGATTTTCACGACGAAACCTTACCCAAAGACGCCGCCAAAGTCGCCCATTTCTGTTCCATGTGCGGACCCAAATTCTGTTCCATGAAAATCACCCAAGAAGTGCGCGAATACGCATCCGAACATCACATATCCGAGTCAGACGCCATTTCCGAAGGCATGCGTGAGAAATCGAAGGCATTCCGAGAGCTGGGGTCCGAGATTTACGTGGAGACAACTCAGAGCAATTGACATGAAAGTAGGCATTGCAGGAGCCGGCTTGTTGGGCCGACTGGTGGCCCTCGATCTAATCGACCGCGGCATTGAAGTGGTTCTGGTCGACGGGGATACGTATAACGGCAAAGATTCTTGTGGCTATGCCGGGGCAGGGATGTTGGCACCCTTCTCTGAATTGGGCTCAGCGGAACCTTTGATTCATCAAATGGGTGTAGACTCATTGCCGATATGGAAGGACATATCGCGTTCGTTTGAGACGCCGATTTTCTTCCAGGACGAAGGCAGTTTGATCGTCGCTCACCCGTCCGATCGAAACGAACTCGATGCGCTACACGGTCGAATCATGCGTCGTTTACCCAGCCCTATCGGTGTTGAATGGGTTGACCGAGCGGGGATTCAACAACTGGAACCGCAACTGGATTCGAGGTTCAATCGTGCGATCTACTTGCCGTTTGAGGGTCAAGTCTCTTCGCGCGCCTTTTTTGAGGCATCGACTTTGAAACTTCGCAAGCACACCCAATGGCACGCGAACACACCAATCAAGAGCGTCACACCACAAAAAATTCAAACGCAAAATTCCGCATTCCATGTGGATATTGCGATCGATTGTCGCGGACTTGCAGGAAGACAGTATTTTCCCCAATTGCGCGGCGTGCGGGGCGAGTTGTTGCGCATCCATGCCCCTGACGTTCACATCAACCGGCCCGTTCGATTGATGCACCCCCGTTATCCGCTGTACGTGGTGCCCCGCCCCGATCAGATCTACCTAGTCGGCGCGACTATGATCGAGAGCGATGACATGAGTCCCATTACCGCACAATCAGCCATGGAGTTGCTCTCAGCCGCATTTAGCCTGCACGTTGGTTTTGCCGAAGGTCGTATCTTAGAACAAGTCGTGCATTGCCGCCCCGCGTTGCCTGATAATCTTCCTCAGGTCCAAATTGCTGCAGGGCTCGCAACGGCGAATGGGCTCTATAGACACGGTTACTTAATCGGACCCGCCTTGGCAAAGTCTATTGGCGAATGGGTTCAACACCAGAGTTCAGACCATTACCCTCAGATCTTCAAAGTATGCACATGAAATTGATGCTCAATGGCGAATGGGTCCAACTGGAAGGGCCCCTCACAGTTCAAGACCTGCTGAAAAGTCGTGGCTACCGCCTCGAAATGAAAATCGCGGTCGCTATTAACGGCCATTTCCTGCCGCGTCACGCCTACACCACTCATCTCATAGCCGATGCGGATGATATTGAAGTGGTAAGTCCCATGCAAGGGGGTTGACATGTGGCTAATCGGTGATCGAGAAGTTGACTCACGCATGCTTCTGGGGACCGCCCAGTATCCATCCCCAAAGATTCTCAGCGACGCCATTCATGCGTCGGGCGCTTCGATTGTAACGGTTTCACTGCGCCGTCAGGCACCCCAACAAGGCGGCGGACAGGCGTTTTGGGATCTAATCAAATCCAGTGGCGCCCTGGTACTGCCTAACACGGCGGGATGCCGCACCACAAGGGAAGCCGTCACCACCGCCGAAATGGCGCGCGAACTGTTCGAAACCAATTGGATCAAGCTCGAAGTCATTGGCGATGATTACAACTTGCAACCCGATCCTTTCCAACTGTTGGAAGCCGCACGTGAACTCATCAGTATGGGTTTTGAAGTCTTTCCCTACTGCACGGATGATTTGGTGCTGTGTCAGAAATTAGTGGAGAGTGGATGTCGCATTATCATGCCTTGGGGTGCACCCATAGGCTCAGGTAAGGGATTGCTAAACCCCTTTCAACTTGCGGTCTTAAGAGCGCGGCTCGGGGATGTTAATTTGATTGTGGATGCGGGAGTCGGCAAACCGTCTCATGCCGCACAGGCTATGGAGATGGGTTATGACGGCGTGTTAATTAATACTGCAGTGGCGCTAGCGGGTGATCCCGTCATCATGGCCGGTGCCTTTGCCAAAGCTATTGAGGCTGGACGTATGGCCTTTGAGTCGGGTGTGATGCCTGAACGCGAATTAGCGAAACCAAGCACACCCACACTGGGTACCCCTTTTTGGCACCAAAAACCGTGATTGCCTGGACCATTGCCGGTTCAGATTCCGGAGGTGGCGCTGGCGTCCAGGCCGACTTACTCACCTTCAATGCACTAGGTGTTCATGGTTGTACGGCGATCACAGCAGTAACCGCTCAAAACAGCGTACATGTGGATGCATTTGAAGGTGTATCCCATGCCTTGCTGCAGTCCCAACTCAACGCTTTGTGGTTTGACCTGCCTCCAAAGGCTATCAAGACAGGCATGTTGCCAGACGTTGAATCGGTCATGATAACCGCCCGAATGATTGAGAAAGCACAGGTGTCGTACATTTGTGATCCAGTCATGGTGGCAACAAGCGGTGATGTACTAATGAGCGACGATGTGCGTCACGCGATGATCCAACATCTGTTCCCCAAGGTCGATCTCTTAACACCCAACACGTCAGAGGCGAGTTTCTTGATCGGTGGTCCCGTCAACACCCCTGAAGAGATGCGTCAAGCGGCCACGCAGATCTGCGCAATGGGCTGCCGCGCAGTGCTCATAAAGGGCGGACACATGACCAGTCAAATGGCACAAGATTTTTATGCCGACGGCACCCAGTCGTTTTGGATACAAAGCCCGCGTCTTTCCACCACCCACACCCATGGCTCCGGATGTACCCTGTCCGCTGCGATCACGGCAGCGTGCGCATTGGGCTATCCGTTGCCTGATGCCGTGGTGATCGGGAAAGCCTTTGTCAACCAGGGTCTGCGATTGAGCCGTGCGACAGGGGCAGGACATGGGTGCCTCGCCAAACCGGGTTGGCCATCAGATGCCGCAGACGCACCCTGGGTCACCCTGGAAGCCGAACACGATCGCGAGAGCTTCCCGCCATGCGGTCAACTTGGTTTCTACCCCATCGTGGACCGGGCATCATGGCTAAAACGCCTCTTTTCGTGGGGTGTAAAAACCGCACAAATCCGAATCAAGGACCTGAAAGGAGAAGACCTCGAGCGCGAACTCGTAGCTTCCATCCATCTTGCAAAACAGGCAGGTGCCAAGTTGTTCATTAACGACTACTGGCGTATGGCCATCGAACACGATGCCTACGGAGTACACCTCGGCCAGGAGGACTTGGACGTTGCAGATTTGAAAGCCATTCAGAGCGCCAAGTTGAGACTGGGTATCAGTACGCACACACCCTTTGAGCTAGCGAGAGCCCAGGCACATCGGCCCAGCTACATCGCCATTGGACCTGTTTATGAAACCACGCTCAAGAAGATGCCGTTCGCCCCACACGGTTCAGATGGCCTTCGCCGCTGGCGGAATTGGGTGCAAGGCCCGGTTGTGGCCATCGCGGGCATCACTTTGGAGCGAGCACCCGAAGTGCTCCGCTCAGGGGCCGACAGTATTGCCGTCGTCTCGGCCATCACACAATCACCGGACCCAGAACGGGACGCCAAACGATGGTTACAGCTTTTTGAAGAGGTTTCAGCGACCTAGCTCGCGATTGGCCAACTGCAGTGCCCTGATCCCGTCAGGATCATCCGGAAACACTTCGAGCATGTATAAGGCGCGGTGGCGCAAATTGAGCCAGTCTGTTCCATAAACGGCCAGTTGCATTCTTGCCAAATGGGCCGATCTCATGCGTGCGTCATGAGTGATGGCTTGATCAAGCGCTGCTTCTGCGGCTGTTAACATGCCTCTTTTCTGGCAGGCCAGCCCCAAATAGAACCAGGCTTCTGCATGATTGGCATCCATCTCCAAGGCTTCTGACAGTCTCTTATCCGCCTGGTCGTAGTCACCGAGTAGCAATTTTGCTTGGCCCAATCCCACGAGTGCATCCACGGTTGGACGTGTGCGAATGGCTTGTTCCAAATAAGGCACAGCCTTTTCAGGTTCATTGGACACCACATAAAGGGCCCCGAGCAATTGATTCGCCTCCACGTGTTCCGGCTGGATCTTCAACACGTGTTCTAGATGGGTCACAACCTCGGTGTCCACGCCTTGCCCCATCAAACTGCGGCTCAGGGCGATCAGGACGTCGACGTTCTCTGGTTCGGCAGCGTATGCGCGTTCCAACCAGGAATTGGCCTCTTCCAAATGACCCTTGGTGACCTGGATGACCGCCAGGTTAAGCATACTGGTTGCCTGGTTTTCGGTCTGTAGCGCCTCTTCAAAGCATTCTTGAGCACGATCAATTTCATTCAGGCCCAACCACGAAAGGCCCATGCCTTGAAAAACCAACGCTTTTGAAGCACCTCGAGCAAGTGCCTGCTCATAGGTGTCCAGTGCCAACGTCCAGGCACCTGTCTGTCGGAGTCCATGGGCATAAGCGTAAAGCGCATCTCCATCAAGGGCGTCCCGTTCTTTAGCGTTTCCCAAGGCAAACACGCCCTGCTCCCAGTCCTTCATATCGAAAAGTACATGGGCCAGGTCCTTCCAAGCCTCAGCGTAACCTGGGTTCAGTGCCACGGCTCGTTCCAATGCGATACGGGCACCAGTAAGGTCTCCCTGTTGCCTGAGAAACTGGCCCATGCTCAAATGGGCCACGGGGTTGTGAGGCATAAGCGTCTGCAGTGCCTCCAGGCGTTCCGCTTTTCCCTTCAATTCACCATGTTGCAGAACCCCCATGATCATCAGCGGAACCACTAAATAGGCCCATTTCCAAGGCAATCGTACGGCTCTTGATTGCTTTTCCTGGCGTTGTAAACCCAATGTCTGGGCGGTGTGGGCCTCGTGTACTTTCCAAATAAACCCGTCGTAATAGAAGTGCAGGAGCGCCGACGCCACCATCAGGCCCACCATCATAGGCGCCCATGTGTCAGGCAAAAGTTTCGTATCCACAAAGTCCCATGCTCCATAGGTTAAGACCAAGGCAAGATACAAAATCACCAACGAGAAGCGCTTGCGAAACAGAAAACGTGTGAAGCCGCCCACGGATCGGCCCTGATTGACTTGGTTGCGGTTGAACAGCCATACAATGGCCAAATACTGCACGTCGTGGAAAATTTCAAACATGGCAACGCCCAGAATGATATTGGACGGCCAAATCATGGCGAACCACCAGAATCCAATGCTCGACACCATCAGTGCCCATTTGACGGGGCTGGTCTTGCCTGACTGGAGCAGGCGCCACTGTTGCATGAACCATGTAATCGTGATGATCGTCACTATCAGGGCAAATAGTCCATAGAACAGTTGCGCCGACAACCGAGATGGCAAATTCACACCCGACTGCATCATGAGGTCCATCAAAGCGAAGGTTCTATGGTCGGACGTCAAAAAACCAAACACAAACCAAGACAGACACATCCAAAAATCAAGCCGCGCTGACCGGGAATCAACGACCCCCATCTTCCCGTCATAAATCCGCAGGAACCCAAACGTTTGCATCAGGCCATGCCATAAACCCCAAGCCAGTACCATGACACCAATGCCCGTATAACCCAACGCATAGGAACCCACACATATCGTGACCAGGAACAAAGGGGCCCATATGAAACGCGTCCGGAAACGCTGGAACAGTGCGCGATCACCATAGGCCCGCAACATCCCGGGTAGATGATGGCCCGTCGCACCAAATGCAGCCACGATCAGGGCAAGTTGCGCCTGTGGCACGCGCTCGTTAGCCAACAACACCGCGGGAACAATCCACAAAGGTGCCGCCACAAAAAGCAAGGCGTCTGCCGGACCGTTGATCAGCCATTTCGATGGGGTTTGGATGGATTGAGCATGTGACATGGTTCAAAAAACAGCACCTAGCATAACCCCTAGCGATGATTTGTTGAAATGAATCAGTCTCCATGAGTGTTAGGACAATTGGAAAAGCCAGGAGGTCTTCATGCGCCATGCATTTGCAACGACTCTAATCATCATTTCCGCCTGTACCACAGGCGTGGCAGTTGGGGAACCTGCTTACCAGGATCATGCACCACCCCCTAATGCAGCAGTTGCCACATTTGCAGGAGGCTGTTTCTGGTGCATGGAAGCACCGTTTGAAAAGTTGCCCGGCGTATATGCCGTGATATCTGGATACAGTGGCGGTGACGAACCAGATCCAACTTATAAGCAGGTGTCATCGGGTCATACAGGGCACGCTGAGTCGGTGCAAATACATTTCGACCCGTCGAGGATTTCCTACGAAACGCTGCTTGAAGTCTATTGGCGTCAAATCAATCCTACCGATGCGGGCGGTCAGTTTGTAGATCGCGGACGTCAATACCGACCAGAGATTTTTGTCCACTCAGCGGAACAACGCGCTGCAGCAGAGGCATCCCGAGCTAAGTTAGAGGCCAGCGGTAGGTTCGACAGACCTCTCGCTACGCCGATTACTGATTTCAAATCATTTACCCCTGCAGAGGACTACCATCAGGACTTCTACAAGACCAACCCCGACCACTATAAGCGGTACCGCAACGGCTCCGGTCGGGATGCTTACCTAAAGAGTGTTTGGGGCGATGATCTGCACTTCAAACCCAAGCCACTCGCCTACTCGAAACCATCTGACGAAGCGATTCGCGCGAAATTGACGCCGCTGCAATACGAAGTCACGCAAAATGAAGGCACCGAACGGCCATTTTCAAACGAGTACTGGGATAACAAGCGTAAGGGCATCTACGTGGATATCGTGTCGGGCGAGCCCCTTTTCAGTTCCGTCCACAAATACAAGTCTGGCACCGGATGGCCCAGTTTCACCCAACCCATCGGCGAGCTCGTGGAACATACCGACACCAAATTGGGCTACGCGCGAACGGAAGTCCGCAGCAAATATGCAGACTCCCATCTGGGCCACGTTTTCCCTGACGGTCCACAGCCCACAGGTCTCAGGTATTGCATTAACTCTGCCGCGCTTCGTTTTGTCCCCGTTGAAGACATGGAAAAGGAAGGCTACGGCGCATTATTGGATGCATTTGAGAAGCGCTAGAGCAGCTCTTCAAAGACAAACACAAAGCGATTTACCAAGGGACGATCGTCCTTACGTTCCGTAGTCACGGTGACGGTCACGAAGTCACTACCCTGAATCACTTCTACTTTCAATGCTCGTTCGCTAGCTTTGATTTCGAGAGTCCCCGTCTCCTTGTTCGACGCAACCAACTCCCACCCATTCACTGAGCATACTTCCTTACAGACACGCCAAGCCTGCTCGTAACTCATGATGTAGTTCTTGGAATGGACAGCGGGATCACCGAGATACAACCACAGAATCATCAACAAGGTTCACCTCCCATATCCCATTAGACGATCGAATCCCAAAAATGGTTGAAGCTACATCCTGTTCAGCTAAGCTTAGGCTTCCGGGAGGCGATCCATGACCAAATTCGAAGTGGGACTTGCGCAACTGAGTCCTGCCTGGCTTGACAAGCAAAAGACACTTTCAAAAGTAGTCGATGCTCTGATTGAGGAACCAAATTGCCAGCTTATGGTCTTCTCGGAAGCCCTGGTTCCGGGTTACCCGTTCTGGCTCGAGTGGACGGGCGGTGCCCAATTCAACAACCCACGCCAAAAACGACTCTTCGCGCGTTATGCGGAAAACGCGGTGTGCATTGAGGCAGGCGACCTGAATCAGGTGTCGAAGGCGGCAAGAAACACCAAGACCGCAGTGGTTTTGGGCATCATTGAACGGCCTGTTGATCGCGGAGCACATAGCCTGTATGCATCTTTGGTCACGATCGATGACAGCGGCACCATCGTAAACGTACACCGCAAGCTCTGTCCCACCTACGAAGAGCGACTGGTGTGGTCACCAGGGGATGGCTATGGTCTACGTTGTCACCAGGTGGGTCCTTTCACGATGGGCGCCCTCAATTGCTGGGAGAACTGGATGCCGTTACCTCGGGCGGCCCTGTATGCGTTGGGTGAAGATCTGCACGTCATGGTTTGGCCCGGTAGTCGGCGCAATACCCATGACATTACACCCTTCTTAGCCAAGGAAGGGCGTAGTTTCGTGGTGTCTGTGGCCGCTCCCTTTCATCGGTCACTAATCCCCGATGAAGCAGATTTTGCGGAAATGCGTGAACAGGTTCCAGAATGGTTGACGGATGGAGGATCGTGTATCGCAGCACCCGACGGCAGTTGGATCTTGGAGCCTCAGGTACATTGCGAGGGTGTATTCACAGCGGAACTGGATTATCGCCAGGTGCTCGAAGAGCGTCAGAATTTCGATCCTGCGGGCCATTACTCGCGTCCAGATGTCACTCAATTAGTGGTGGACCGCACGCGTCAATCCACCTACCGCGACCGCCCGTGAAAGCGGCGCTGCAGATCACGCCTGATCTTCTGCTCAATCTGATTGGCGACACGTTCGGCCGACACCCGAGTGTACTCGCGTCGATCCGAGAACAACATGGTATTGCGGCTATCGTCAAAACGGTCCAGATAACGGATGGTGACCTGAGAGGTCCAAGCGGGTTCGTTGCGGTTCATGAATCGCAAGGTGCGTTCACTCAACAGGTCCACCGTGATGTAGATCAATCCGGTCACTTCGGAACCCTCAAGGCCAGCTAAGAGATCAGACGCATCGCGATGACTGTTCACGAGCGATTCCAGTTGGGGGTTCAAGCGTTCGTCAACGACATGGGTGCGCTGCGACAGCGTTTTCATTAATGCGTCCCTGATGGGCAATGCCAACAGCGCGTCGCCTGCGGGTACCATGAATATGGTTCGCTCTTCAGGCATTTCGGCCTTGGCGGTTGGCGTAGGTTCGGCTCGTGTATCTGTCCTCGGAACCTCGTTGGTCTTGGCAGGCATCTTCTGGGGCTGCGCCACAGGGCTAGCCTCCGACTCAAGCTCCGCCTTTGCGGGATCTCCTCCCATAGTCGCGGCTTCGGTGTCCGCCGATGATGCCGATAGTAATGTCGTATCTGAGTCGGATTCCTCGTCTTCAAGGGTAGCCGTGATCAACTCAGATGAAGTTTCTTCTGGTTGATCCTCGACCATGGTTGGATCGTGCTGCGTTTGCAAGGTTTCAATATCCTTCGACGTGTCTTGTACTGTTGCATCCGTCTGAACTGCCGATACCGACTGGTTCGTCTGGTCTGGCTGACCCCATTTCCAATAAGCAACTCCGGCTGTAGCAATGACCACCACACAGGCAAGGCAAACAGCCAAAACAGCTCCCGCACTAATGCCCTTGGACCGGCGTTGTGACACGGATGCCGGTGCCATGACTTCCGTTTCGGCAAACATATTGACCGCCGGAGGAGGGACCGGTGGAGGTACTGCAACCGTTTTCCCACCCTGCGTTAGTTGATCGATCGCCACATTCAACGACTCACAATCCTGAAACCGCGACTCCGGTTGCTTGGCGATCATCTTTTGCAGCAGTTGATAGGTTCCGGAATCTATATGAGGGTTGAGTGACCGTGGGTCCGCAGGTTCGGTTTGCGTGACTTTGTGCAAGATAGCCAGTACAGAATCTCCATCAAATGCCGGCCGGGCCGTCAACATCTCGTATAGGGTTATGCCCATGGAATAGATATCGGTCCGCGCGTCAGCGTCTTCGCCGATGCACTGTTCAGGTGCCAGATAGCCAGGTGTGCCGACGAACATACCTGTCTCGGTGAGTTTCGTATCGGTTTCCGGCCGAACCGCCAAGCCGAAATCCGCCAATTTGACTACACCGTCCTTGGTAATCATGATATTGGCGGGTTTGATATCGCGATGGACCAGGCCCAACTTATGGGCGGCTTCAAGTCCTGTCAGTGCTTGACGGATAAGGGCTAATGCTCGCGATGGTTGTAGGGCCCCTTCCCGTTCAAGCAGATCCTTCACCGATTCGCCATTGACGTATTCCATGGCGTAATAGTGCAGTCCCTTGTCTTCACCAATGAAGTAGATACTCACTGCATTGGGATGATTGAGGGCCGCCGCGCTTTGCGCCTCTCGGACAAATCGAGCCACGTAGGTGGGGTCTCGAGTCAGTGATTCAGCCAACACCTTGATGGCCACAGTGCGGTTCAAGGACATTTCGTGCGCCTTATAGACCGCACCCATGCCGCCACGTCCCAGTTCACCGATAATCTTGTAGTGCCCGATCATTTCACGCATAGGAAAACCTCACATGGCCTTATTTTATGCCAGTCGTGGGATTTTTGGATCGTCTCTGATAGGCTTGCAGCTGGTAACACACGATGACCTTATCCCCCAAAACACCTCTTGAAGTACTCTTTGATGCCGGACAATGGACGGGACGTCGATCACCAGATGAGCGACCACGCCCCCTTTTGTTTGCAGATGATCAACATCCCCAGCACCAAGAACTATGGGCCGCTCGCGTCCAAGGCGATCATTTTGAATTGGTCGCCCGAATTGCTGAATCCAGTCCTTTCAACCTCCATTGGGCCATGTTGTTTCACAAACATCACGTGATGTTGATTCACGACGATCAAACCATCCACGAATCGAAGCAACTCGTCGAACGAGCCGACTTCAACCACCCTTCACTTACGGACCTATGCCATCTTCCATTTGTGACTATTGACAACCAAGACAGTCGCGATCTCGATCAAGCGCTGTATGTGGACGCAACCGAAAACGGATTTGTCGTTTGGTATGCATTGGCTGATGCCTCATATTATGTAGATTCGCAAAGCCATTTGTTCCAACAAGCGGCTGTCAGAGGAAGTAGCTATTACTTGCCCGGTCTCAGCGCGCCCATGTTGCCACGCATCTTGTGCGAAGACCTGATTTCGCTAAATCCTCATGTCATACGGCGGGCATTGGTATTCGAGATAGCGCTCAATCGTGAGGGTCGCGTGCTTGAGACCCAAGTCCACCGGGCGAAAATCAAGAGTAGGCACAAGCTCAGTTACCCCGGAGTCCAGGCCATGCTCGACGGCGATGTCGAAGCGCCCGATGATTGCGGTTCCTCATTAAGAGCATTGCAACAAGTTGGCCGTATTCGGATGAAGTTGGCAAGTGAACATCAGGCGATTCGGTTTCGTCATCGCAGTATTGATGTACGCGTTTCAGAGCACCATCCGCTCAAGTTCTCGGTAGGCTCCAACCAGGCATTGCCGGTCGAGCGCTACAATGAACAACTATCGCTAATGTGTAACATTGAAGGCGCCAAGCTGATTACGCGTCATGCCTCAGAAGACGTTCAGTCCATCTTCAAAGTCCATCCGGCCCCACAACCGCATGACTTAGAGCAGTTTGCGCGTTTAACATCCATTACGGCAACTCATTATCGGCTGCCTCACGACCCTTGGGTCTGGCAAGGACCCGACGTTCAGTCCCTTGCCGAGTACCTGGAGCGCTTACCCATCGAAGGTCCACATCACCGAGTGACTTGGGCACTGGATCGTCAGGCCCGCATGCTGAACCACCGCTCGTCTTTTCAGGACGAACCGGGCCTTCATTTCGGGATTGGTGCTCCCATCTATGCCCGCTTTTCTGCGCCGATGCGCGAGGCAGTGGGCATCTTTACCCATAAAGAGCTGCTCGAAGCGCTGGGCGCGGTGCCAAGAACCAGCCGTGAACGGGACGAGCAAATTAGGGACCGCATCATCAAGTCGGGCAACCGCGCCAAAGACATCCAAGGCAGACTCACGAAAGAAGGTAATCTGCTGATTCTGGATCAGTTCTTTCAGCACGAGCTGAGAAAGGACCCGACGCCCAGACACCCATCGACCGTTTTGGGACTCACCGCCACCAAGGCCTATGTGCAGATGGATGACCCACCCATTGAAGTAAAGTTATATCGCGCTGACGTAGAGCAGCAATTCGGATGTGAGTTGGTTCTCAACGGTCCAGGCACTGCTTGGACCACACTCAACCACAAAACGATCCTGAGCCTGGGCTCTGCCATTGAGCTCGAAGTGGATCATCGCGACGATACCCGCAACCGCTGGATCTTCCGCGTCCACACTCACTAGCTTGGTCCCAGGTATCGGTTGAGCAGGGCCATGAGCTGACGGGATTGATCATCGTTCAGGCAGCGCTTGGGGATCAGATGATACAAGTGACTCGACAGATACAACAGGATCACGCCAGTGTCTTCCGCCCATCCCACATACAGGCCCCACTTGGTATGTGCTTCGGAGAAATCACTGTGCACATCTACGCCTGAGTCGCTGAACGTCCATCGCTGTAATCCTTGGAAGCCGGGTTGCTTGCGAATGAAATTACGCGCATAGAACCTGGGCAGGCCAAACCGAATCAAAGGGTAAATAATCATCACCATCAACAGCATCACCACACATAGGATTCCCATCGTTCCACGAAACGCATCGGGATCCAAAAAATAGGTGATGGGTATGATCAGGGCGAGCACAAGCAAGAGCCAGTGAACGACGCGCATCGGTTTTTGTCGTTTAACTGCAAACGTCATGGCACGTCGCAAATCCAACTCCGAGTAAGTAATTTCCAAAACCAAGGAATTCAAAGGTCAGCCTATCTGCGGGCGAGTCGCTTGGGCGCCAATTTGGCCCAGGTTTCACGCAAAAGCGTCTCAACCAGTGCCAGCTCTACCAAATCCAGGTTGATTTCGGTCCAGACTTGTACCCCCCAATACCGCTTCTTCACCGCTTCAGGCAATGCCCGAGCAAGTGCTTCTGCATCGGATTCGTCCAACTTGATTACGGCCAGCCGTTTGGACTCGTCCAAGGTGGCGATAATCTTGTTGCGAATGCGAAACGAAGTTCGCTCCCAATGGGGTTTCTCTTCCACTTCCGGCAACGATAAAGCGGCCGCACGAAATGCTGCGATATCCACGATGTGTGCTCCTCCCACAACTATAAACGATTACTGCGGTGGGATTAGGAAGATGTCACAACCTGTCACGAATAAATTGATGCATCAGGAGGTTTTATGACACGCACATTTCAAATTGAGGCCCTCACCAAAGAGACTTTTAATACGGATCAAATGCCCAGTGAATGGGTGATCGCCAAAGGCTATCCAGGCTATCCCTGTAGGGTCAGCTTGCAAGACGCACAACCGGGCGAACGCGTGCTGCTGGTGCACTACACACACCACGCGGTTTCCACGCCCTACAGGGCGGCAGGCCCCATCTATATTCGCGAGCAGGCGGAAAATGCACAGTTCGACCAAGGCGTCTGCCCTCCGTTCTTTCAAGGACGTCAACTATCCATGCGCGCCTACACGCACAAGGGCTATCTGGCCAATGCACGTGTGTGCGAAGGCGTTGACGCCTCAGATTCCCTGAACAGTCTATTTGAGAACCCCAAGGTCGCTTACGTGCACATTCACTTCGCAGCGCCCGGTTGTTACTGCTGCACGGCCGTCCCCGTGGAGGCAGGTGTACCCGCCTGATCAGTGACCACCAATGGAATGCGCAGAACCGCGCACGCACCCTTACCCAAACCATCACTGATCAAAGTGAGGGATCCGCCCATCTCGGTCATGGCGTTGGCCGCTGTATGCAAGCCATAGCCATGACCTTTTTCCTTTGTGGTGTAACCAAAGGTGAAAATCTGTCTCAATGAATCGCTGTCGATTCCGCAGCCGTTATCGGTGAATTTAATCATGACAAACCCGTCACCTGTGGATCGAACTTCAATATCGAGACGTTTTGGTAGATTGCGTTCGACGTTACACTCCAATGCGTCCTTAGCATTCTCGATCAAGTTGACAACGACATTCACAATTTTGGTTTTGGTCACTTGACAGGGTTCCTGAATCAGACCGTCCACATTGACTTCGATGCCGTGTCGTTCAAGAGATACATGCATCAACGAAAGCACCTCATTAATGATCTCGGCAGGCGTCATGGATTCGGCCAGAAATCCTGTTTGTGCATAGTCGTGCTGAACCTCAATGATTTCACGCATCATTTGTACGGCCCCCATGAGCTGCTCCAGTTCTCCTTCTACCGAGCGCTGCTCCTTGGCCAATTCATCGGCAAGCGTCTCGTAAAAGCGGATGAGGGACTTCCCTTTAGGATGGGCATCCAGTTGGTCTTCCATTTCCTTGAGCATGTCATTCGCCTTCTTCAGACGGGGCAGGTTGGATTGCGTGACCAATCTCCGAGCCTGATCAACACAGATATTCGTTGAATTGAGGATGTTACCCACGTTATGCAGGACACCTGTCGCGATTTCGGCCATGCCAGCACGGTGCGCGGTTTCCACCAGCTTCTTCTGGGTCTCTTCGAGGTGGTGCGTCCGCTCCCGCACCAAGCGTTTGAGTTCACGCTCTGTGTGTTTCAGTGCGCGTAGGCGCAAGAAATGGATACTCATTACAAGACCGATCACGCCAATGGCGTAAAGAATATAGGCCCACCATGTCTTCCAAATAGGTGGCGCAATTCGAAAATGGACCGCTTTCTCCTCAAGATTCCAAACCCCATCGTTATTTGAACCAATCACTTTGAACGTGTAATTGCCGTGGGGCAGTTGCGTGTAACTGGCAAAATTTCGGGTGCCAGCCTTAACCCAATCCCCATCTACACCCTCCAGCTGATATGAGAACTCGTTGTTCTTGGGGTACGTAAAATCCAGAGCCGCAAACTCAAAAGTGATGAAGTTAAGGTCGTAACGAAACTCCAATGAACTTCCATTCGCCATGGCCTGTTCAAACGGTACCGGATTGCCATGTACTTTCATGGCGGTAATGATGATATTGGGCACATGTTGGTTGTCGACAATCTCATCGGGCTTGAAGTGATTGAAGCCTGCCAGGCCCCCGAAAAACAACTGTCCATCGGCTGCGTGAAACGATGATCCTTCAAGAAACTCATTGCTTTGAAGACCATCGGTGATGTCGTAACTCTTAAACGTCTGGGACCTGGTATCCAAGCGGAATAGACCCATATTGGTGCTCACCCAAAGTTCACCTTGTGATCCAGGCTGAATGCCATGTACAGGACTCACAGGCACGCCGACTCTTCGGCCAATCCAATCCACGCGGAACGATAAGGGATCCACCGCGTTGAGCCCTTGCGCCGTACCCACCCATAAAGTCGCACCATCAAAATAGGCACAACTGACGGAAGCGTGATCCAAAGTTTTGCCCTCGTCACCCTTATCAGACAGTTGCACCAGCTCAGACCCATCGGCGCTCAGACGCAGTAGACCACGCGTATAGGTACCCAGCCAAGTGGCCCCGTCACCTTCCTCAATGCTTTTGATGCTTCGACTGCTTAAACGCTCTCCATTAGGCAGCAGTGGATCAATCCATTGAATGCCGTCTTCCCGCTTGTCAAACGCACATAACCCCTGTCTCGTACCCACCCAAATGCGGCCGTCACTATGGGCAAAGAGGGTCTGGATCGTGTTATCGGACAGTCCCACTTCGCCTGCAGGCGGTTTTACGTATCGTGTGAGTCGTCCAGTTTCGGGATTCAGTCTGTGGAGTCCACCGTAGTAGGTGCCAATCCAGATTTCGCCGTCCCCGTCTTCAACCAAACACATGACCGATGTGGACGTTCGACTTTGCGCGACGTCGGGGAAAACGGCCACGTGACGAAAGGTATTGAGGTCGTCACTTACGTCCAGGCCCACATCGGTACCCACCCAAATGCGGTTTTTCCGATCCAACATCAAAGAGTGAACCCGTTCGCCCGAAATACTGTGTTCAAGGCGCGGGTCGCGTTTGACCAATGCGAATTTGCGCGGCTTGGTATCCATCACATTGAGGCCATCTTGATAGGTGCTGATCCAAACCAGTCCCGTGCGGTCCGTGTAGATGTCCAGTACATCGTTGCCCGATAATCCTGCCTGCGACAGAGGATCGCGCTTGGCCTGCCAAGAATCACCTGTCTCTGGCACGACGCGCCATAGCCCGTCCACTGTACCCACCCAAATATGGCCGCGTTCGTCTTCACGAACCGTATTGATCCAGGCCGTATGTAGCACATGATCTGGAGGCAAAAGGTGGGACAGGGGAATCAATCTCCCAGTTTCACTTTCCAACCTATTCAACCCCCGCGTAGTGCCCACCCAAATAGAGCCATCGCGAGAAGCGCATAAGGACCGAACCTGGTTGTGACTGAGCCCCTGGTCGGTTGAAAGCGAAACGCGGTCTTCATCATCTAAATAGCCAAAAAGGCCCTCATTCGTACCTACCCAAATTCGACCGAACGCGTCCTCGCACAAGGCTCGAACGTCAAAATCGATACACGTATCGGGGATGGCATTCACTTCATAAAAACGTTGCTTTTCGACGTCAAAGAAACAAACGCCGCCCTCGTAGGTCCCAATCCACAAGCCGCCATTTGCTGCTTCCAGCAAACAACGTATGTAGTTGGCACTGAGTCCCTCGGTTATTTGGGCAAAGAACGGCTCAATTGCCATAGTAATTGGATCGATTCGGTTCAATCCATTCTTGGTTCCCGCCCACAAAAACCCACGGCTGTCCATGGCAAGGGCCAACACACGATTGTCTGTCAATCCGCCACCTTCAATACTTTGCCGGTAGACCGCAAAACGATATCCGTCGTGTTTGTTCAGCCCATCTTCAGTACCAAACCACATGAATCCCTGCTGGTCCTGCTTAATGCACCACACTGTGCTTTGCGATAGCCCATCTTCAGAGGTGATATGGCGAAAGTCAGAGAATCCTTCTCCCGGCTGCTGCCAGGCAAAAAGGACCAACGTCGTCATCAGGCAGGCGATATTCATTGTGTTAGCTAGGATCTCTATCAGCATCTTAACACGCCATTTTTGTCGTGACTCAAATCCGGCAAGTGCTTGTTACTTTTTGACCCTCAAGTTAGAGTGAGGCTCATGATTACCCTGTCTTGGCGGTCCTAATTATGGCCAAAACCATGCTGTTCTTCTGCTTGACAGGCATGTCCTTCGGACAAGTTTTCTACGTTTCGACGACCGGGTCGAACACAACTGGGTCAGGCAGTATGGGAAACCCATGGGCTACGATTGAGTTTGCCGTAGAAAACGTCCCTGACCATGCCACGATCTTGGTAGCTGCAGGCCTTTATTCAGGCCGCATACGTTTGGACGAACACTTTGTCAACGGAATCGCCATTCAAAGTGATCCGCCCTACTTAGCCCTGTTGCGCCACACCAGTACCGTGCTCACTTGTTTCGATGGATCAGGGATCACCCTGGAGGGCTTCGACATCGCTCACACGAGTAGTGGCGCGGGCCCACTTGTGATGCAGGTTCAGGGCGCAAATACTGAGCGGCTCATCATCCGTAACAACATCTTTCACGACAGTTACAACAACGATTTGTTGAAAATCAATAACGGATGTCGCGATGTTCTGGTGGAAGGCAATGTGTTTTATAACCAGTCGGGCTCCGACGAACACATCGACATCAATGGCGTTGTCAATGTGGAAGTCCGCGACAATATTTTCTTCAATGATTTCGTCGGCAGTGGTCGCGTCAACAACAACAATACGAGCAGTTACATCGTCATCAAGAACTCGGGCGGGTTACCGCAAAACGAACAGTTCCATGTTCACCGAAACATCTTCCTCAATTGGGAAGGCTCTTCAGGATCCAATTTTTTGTTGTTTGGTGAGGACGGGCATGGTTTCTACGAAGCCCGCGACGCATTGGTAGAGAACAACCTCTTCATAGGTAACTCGAGCAACAACATGCGGGCTTGTTTTGGCGTTAAGGGGTGCCGTGAAATCACCTTCCGCAATAACACGGTAGTTGGTGACCTGCCCTCGCTGGCGTTTGCCATGCGCTTAAACCGCGAAGGCTCCAATCTGATCAATGAAGAAATCTATTTCTACAACAACATCTGGTCAGACCCAACTGGCACCATGGGTGCTGAGTTTGGCACCAGCAACAATGACTTCTCTGACACGCCCCCAGCCGACACCAACACCTTTGCCATCGACAACAATCTCTACTGGAACAACGGATCCGCCATCCCGTTCCAGGCAGGTGAACTGGTGAACTACACCGACGACAGCAACCGCATTGAAGGTAACCCAATGTTACCAATCCACGCGGGGATTGTACTTCCCCGGTGGGATCCCCTCGCCATGCAGTTCCTCAGTGGAAACCTCAGCATTCGCAGTGAATTTGAACGGCTCGCACAACTAGCGGCAATTGCCGCTGGTAGTTTCGCCATTGATGTCGCCAATCCCACTCAAAGTCCAGTAGACGACATCTTAGGTGAGAACCGCGGACCATCGCCAGATATCGGTGCATTTGAATCGAATCCCTGTATGTTAATCGGAGACTTGGACAGCGACTCCGACGTGGATTTCGATGATCTTCTCTTGCTTTTGCCAAACTGGAGGCAAAGTACGTATGATTTGGATGGCGATGGCACGGTAACTATTCTGGATGGCGCCTTATTAATCCAGTCATTTGGTAGCTGTCCTTAAGGGCTAAAAACCGACACCCAGCGATCAAAATCTGGAACCAGTATGAGCTGTGACGTGGCCGAAACGACTCCGCCCACCATCAATGACCCGTGCCAGTCGTACCAATTGCTGAGACTCGCGCCATCTGGTAGCTGCCACAACACGCGGGATTGTGCGGGATTATCCAGCATGAGCGCTACGACGCGTATCCTTCCCTGAACATCCATTTCATCAAACACCAACTCACGGGAATCGGGCGAGAACCTCGGGCGCATTCCTGCCTTGCCGGCACTTCTGGCCCGATTGATTACGAATCGTTCGTTCACGATGGTTCCATCACGGTCAAGCTCGGCAACGTGAAGGCTTTGCGTGGTGGATGAGCGAATCACGGCTGCCAGGAATCGGCCGTCTGCCGAAATCGACGGATTAACACCTTCCATGCATCTCTTCATCTCTCCGGTATTTAGGGTCATCCTAAACACCTCTTCCACGCCATCGCGGTCCGTCACCCAATAAATCGACTTGCCATCGGGATGCCAAACTGGTTGAAAGTCGTTGGCCATATCTTGTGTCAAGGGACGCGCATTCGATCCATCCACACCAGCAATCCACAAATCGCTCTGCGTCTCGGAAACGCTGGAATAGGCGAGACGATCTCCTTCGGGCGACCACGCCGGATTGCACGACGCCACACCCGTGGCAATAGCAGGATAGGTCGATCCATCCCGCAAGTCCAATACCCAGATCTCGTAGTTACGCGTCAAATAGGCCAGTCGTTCGCCTGTGGGGTCAAATCTCGGTTGAGAACATTCAAAACGATCCACCAGTGCCGGAATTCGCGGATCCGGTTCTTCAGACAGATTCCAAGCCATCAGCCGAGTTGTGACTTGTTCATGACGTACCAACAAATGTGCTCGAGATTGATCCAAGCTTGGACTGCGAAACCGACCGGGAAACGAGAAAACGCGGGTGAAAGGCTGGTGCCGTGGCCCGCTGAGCACCAAATTGGGTCCCAAACCATCTGCCTCCAGAACGCTCCAAACTACGGAGCCGTCGCCAGCCACGGCCAAACCACGACCGCACCATCCCGCCACTTGCGCGATGGTCGTCAAGTCACCCTTTTCATTGACACGAAAAAGCGAAGCATGATGGTATCCATCCGTGCGCGACAAGATAAGTTCATCTTTGTCAAAGGCCAAACCGTATGGTTCGTCAGCTCCTTCAAGGACCAACCACTCGGTCCGATCGGTTCCGTCCCGATTCACGACGATCAAGACGTTCTTATGGTCTCGCTGATCAAAGCAGGCCACCTTGGTGCCATCGCTTGAAACAGCGGGCCACCAGCCCGACGTGATCCGACGGGGAGAACCCCCCGACCAGGGCACTTCGAATATGGCAGCATGCTGCTCGGCATCCACTGCATCAAAAAAGAGGAACTCACCGCGAGGATCCGTCGCAAGGTTACCCACAAGTTCGCGGTCCAAGATCCTACGGGACTCGCCAGGTCCAATCGGAGCAACCCATATTCCGGGCTGGTTCACCTTCGAATACGCGAACATGGAGACATCAGGCGCCAATACAGAGTAATTGGTTTCCTGAGCCAGAATTCGCATGTTTGCCTGGGGCGGTTCCGTTTGCTTTAATCCCGCCACCAAAAGGCCAAGCCACAATCCGATGGCAAGCAAGCCCAGCCCTATCAAAGGACGAACCCAGGAAAAACTATGTTCAGGAGTATCTTCAAGGTCCAATAACACATCGCGTGCATGGTGGTACCGACGGTTTCGGTCCGAATTCAAGCAACGCACCAGTACTTGGGAAAAGGCGCGTGCCGATGTCGGCAATAAAGACGGGTCAAATTCAAAGCACATTAACGATGCCAATTGTTCGTGCATGGGTCCTGCCCGAAATAGAGGCTTGTGGCAAATCATCTCGAAAAAAACGGCGCCAAACGAAAAGATATCCGCCCGAATATCCACGGCTAGGTTTTCAAGTTGTTCAGGTGCAAGGTAACCGGGTGTGCCGACGAATACACCCTCGCGGGTGAGGTTTGGTGTGTCGTCAGATTCATGGGTAACCTGTGGGCTTGGGGTCAAATCAGCTGCCAACTTGGCCAACCCTAAATCAAGAATTTTGATGTGGCCCTCATCAGTCACCATGATGTTTTCCGGCTTGATATCCCGATGCACGATGCCTCTATCGTGGGCAACCGCCAGGCCTTCCAACAATTGCCTTGCCAACGAAAGCGCTTCGCTTGTTGAAGGTCGATGGCGTTTCAACCAGGTACGGAGTGTTTCGCCCTTGACCATTTCCATCACCAGGAAAGGCACCAATGTGGGGTTTTCTGGCGGCCAATACCCCTCACCTACTTCGTAGATTTGCGCAATACATGGGTGATTGAAGGCTGCTAGTGCTACCATCTCCCGTTTGAAGCGCAGTTGGGTATCTTCCAGAATGGAAGGGCTTCGAAATGTCTTAATAGCCACATCGCGGTTGAGTTTGGTGTCTCGAGCCTTCCAAACTGACGCCATACCCCCGCTCCCAATCAGACACTCCATCTCGAAACGGTCTAATCGGTAGGTAGACAGGGTCGTGTTAGGGTGTGTCACGGGGACGACCTCGCGCCCTTCCTCTATTTCAAATACCCATTTGTAACCTTTCTTGGGAAAGTTCTGAATGAACCGTTCGTCGCGTGCACTACTTCCCAGATGGGTTCGTAGTTCTCGAATTGCTTGGAACAACACTTGATCGGAAACTGCCGTTTCGGCCCAAACACGCTCCATAATGATCGACTTGGTAAGCAGATTGCCACGGTTTTCCAGAAACAAGGCAAGAAGATGCGCCACTTTCGGTCGCATCTCGACAACCTGACCATCTCCCTGCAGCTCTCCCGTATGGCTATCGAAGACAAATTCACCAAAACGGTAGAGGGCCACGTCATCTCACTTGCTTTTTTGGGCTATTTTAACCTACGTGTAACCCATATGACTCCTAACCCCGTCTAACCAAACAAAACCGAAGGAGGTCATGATGATTGCATTTGTATTACTTAGTGGTTTGTTGTTGAGTCATGAAGCGACCCAACAATATCAATTCGAGGTATCGGCCGGTAGCGCCCTTCAACTGGAGACCCACAAGGGTCATGTAGAAATTCGGCGCCACAGCAAGCCCCAGATCACGGTGCACGTCCGTAAGTGGGACAACTACGAAGGCGAAACACTGGACCAAGTCACCGTAAACGTCACCCAACACGGTAACCAAGTGACAGCCGAAGTGGATTACCGCGACGCCGATTTCAGCGGTATTTGGCAAAAACGCGACACCGAAAGCCCCTTCGTGGACTTCACCATATTCGTGCCTGACGACTGTGACCTCACGGTTGAAGACCATAAGTCGGATTTGGATATTGAAGCCACAACCGGTCGAATGAGGCTGGACACCCACAAGGGTGAGGGTCGCATCTTCAACGTGGAAGGGCCCCTGACTCTTGACACTCATAAAGGCGTGATCGAAGTGTCATTCGTGGTGTTCAAAGGAGCGCAAGTGGACACCCACAAGGGGAAAGTGACGCTGAAAACAGGGCGCTTGGCCGATGTAGACATTTGGGCCGAAACCCACAAGGGCGACATCATTTTTCAAGGGACCGACCTCAAAATGCAGCGGAATGATGATCACGAAATGGTGCTCCAGCGTAAACTGGGCGCCGGTACTTGGCCCCTTCGCATTGATACCCATAAAGGCGAAGTGACGATTGATGCTCGCTGAAAGCGAACTGGTCAAGCAGTCGCAAAAGGGCGACGCAACTGCTTTCATGCAGTTGATTGAACGGCATGACCACCGCATTATGTCGGTGGTCCACCGTTTCACTTTTGACCAGTTCGATCGCGATGATATCTACCAGGAAGTCTTCCTGGCCGCATTCAAGAATGTCCGTCGCTTTCGAGGTGATTGTGCCTTTGCAACCTGGTTGCTGCGCATTGCGCTCAATCGCTGCATCGATCTGGAGCGGAAACGCAAGAAAGAGCGTTGGCTGGAACTGCCCAGCCAGGCTATTGATCCCCAACAATCACAAAAACTGGCAAGCGTGTATCGGGCCCTTCGCCACCTGGCGAAAGGCCCTCGAACCTGCTTCCAACTCCACTATCTGGAAGGTATGACCGTCGAAGAAATCGCGGATTTGCTGTCATGTCGGTCCGGAACTGTAAAGAGCCAGTTGAATCGAGCAAGGAAACAAATCCGCCAACACGATGAGGTGCAACAATGGATCCAGGCAACCGCTTAAGAGACACAATCGTAACCACAGAGGAAGAATTGGTTCAGCGCCGTCAAGCGCTTGCCCGAAAATTGATCCATGCGCCCAATCCTCAGCGATTTTGGCCATTCGCAGTGCCAGTGTTGGCCGCCGCCCTGGCCTTGATGATCTTATTTTGGCCAGCAGCTTCGCTTGACCGCGCAGACATTGATACGCTCAACGCATTCTTGTCGGAAAATCAGGCTGAAACGGTGCGCATCCAGGCGCACAAGCTAATCAATTCCGGGTCATTTACCGCACAAACCAATGGCCACTACCTGATGGCCATGAGCCAACCCAACGGTCAAGGACTGGGTGCTTTGCTGGCCGCTCTGGAGGCTCAGCCACCCTATCCCTATCGACAGATCTACCTGGAACGATTAATCGATCTATCTGATTCTTACCGACTTGGCGATGATTTGCTGGATCATTGGGTAGATCTGGAGACAGATCCCTTGTGCATGGATTTGCTGGAAGTGCTGGTCACCGCGAATTCAGGTTGAGCAGTAACGAGCCCGCTTCAGCACGTCAATGAAGAGAGACTTGATCAGGTTTTTCCAAGAACGTTTCCTGACCACCATGTGGTAACCAGATCTTGAGTTCGTAACGCGACCCCTTCTTCTCGGCACGAATCTTTCCTCCCACCTCTTGAATCAGATTGGCTGATTCATGCATGTCGATATGCGCTTGGCTGGAGTAGACATCATGGTACTGAGTAAACAGGTGCTGCAGTGCCGATCCACTTAGGCTTGGCGCTGAACCCGAAATACAAATGGCGGGCGCCGGGTTTTCTCCCACGTGAATCGTCACGGGATCGTCTGCATGGCCGTCCAAAGACCATTTCAAAAAGGTGGTCAGTGCTTTCTTCAAATGGTAACGGGGAATTTCGACAACCTTATGATCGTCACACACAATTTGCAGGCGTTCTACGTCGGTTGCAGTGGTGACCTCCGTTCGAATCTCGTTGAGAAGGGTACACAAATTCACGCGCTGCTGGAGTAGCGGCATTGCGGCCATATTCTCCTGGTCTTTGATGGCATCGCACAAAGTTTGAACAGAAAGTTCCAGATCTCTCAGTTCGTGGAGTGCCGCATCGGTGCGTTTTCCTTGGATACCCGTGAATCGACGCAAGGCAGCAACAATCGTTTCAATTGTCGCTGTATCTGAATTACGTTCTAGTCGGTCCACCAGCCTATGAATAAACGCCACTTCCGAAGGGTCCCCTGCTTTTTCCTTTAGTTCCTGGACGGACACCTGCAGGCTATTCAAGGTGTTGCCGATGCGGTGTAGAGATTGCCGCGCCTGTTGTGCCATTCCGGCAACATGGGCGGACTCCACCAGTTGTTCCTGTAAGTTCACCAGTTCCCGATTGGCTTGCCGCAGAGACTGGGTGCGTTTGCTGATCTCCAGCTCGAGGACACGTTTGCGCTTCCTGATGGCACGAATACGCATACGGCCAATCCAAATAGAAACCAAAACACACATCACCAAAAAGCCAATTTGAAACAAACTGGTTTCCCACCAAGCCTGTCGCACCACAAACGGAAAATGCGCAACCTGCTTTGAAGGACGACCCAATGCGTCCAGCGTTCGTAACTCAAACACGTATTTGCCAGAACCTAGTTTGGCAAAAACCACACGAGGCGACTCCTGTGATTCAGACCACTGTTGGTCGGCACCAACTAATCGGTATTGAAACGGCACACGTCCTCTCAAGTGGATGGCGTGGAAGTCGATGGTCAAATCGGGTTCATGGGCCAGCGTTTGGCCGGGACTTATTTCCTTTCCGTTCACGCGGATGGCATCAATGACAGGTACAGGTTCTCGGTTATGAGCACGTTCCAAGAATGGGATGTAACGGCTCAAGCCTTTGCCACAACCAAACCACAGTCCATTGTTCTTGTCCCGAGCGATGGCTGTGGCTGTGGCTTCAAGCCCAGCAATCCCATCGTCCAAATCAAAGTTAAACCATTGGCCTGCAGGAGTCCTCAAACTGATGCCTTGGTTATGGGCCAGCCATAGCGCATCCTGGTGGGCCATCACTTGCCACACAAAGTTGTTCTTAAGGCCTTGTTCTTTATCCATAATATCCACGGACTCGCCATCCACACAAACCACACCCAATCCGTTGGTTGCCCACCAGATTCGGTCCCGCTCATCGCAATAGATGGACCAGGCCGTGGCAGGGGCAAGTGCGGAAAAATCGCGGGTTTCTCCCGAATCTGGATCAAAAGAGATGACACCATTTGAGGTGGCTATCCACAATTTTCCGTGACTATCTTCAGTGAACGCGACCACGTTTCTGCCTTTGAGTCCGATCTCCACAGTTTCGTATGAACCGTCTCGATGCCAGAGCGTCAATTGACTATGGCCAATCCATCTTCTGCCGCGCTTGTCCACATACACGGATTGCATGGGAAAATTGGGGCCTTCGTCTTTTGAAATGGTCCGCAATTGGGAACCATCCCATACATAAAGCCCTTCAGCGGTTGCAAATAAAACGGTGCCATCGGTGTCCTGGCTGATGCCGTAAACCGAAGGCTTCATGCGTGGATCCGGCTGTATGAACACGCCCTTGTCTTCATAGGCAATACCAGCCCGAGTCCCGATCCAGACACGGTTTGTGGCGTCTACATAAATGGCACGAACCACAGGGCTTGGCAGGCCATCAGCTAATCCAAATCGCTGAAAAGGACCCGGTAAGTAGACAGCCAGTGAGTCCACGGTGGCTATCCAAAGGTTTTGTTCTTCGTCCAGAAGAACATCACCAATGTCGTCACTGGGCAGGCCATGTTGCGTGGTGATGTGTATCCAATAGGTTTGATGGCGCAACCAAATGCCATTTTGTGCACCAATCCACAGGTTCCCATTTGGCGAAGCCACGCATGCGTTCACCAGCAGATCTTCATCCGGAAATGGAATCAAATCTTGTGATTGGCTGTCCCATACTCCATCCGGAGTCACCAACATCACTTCGGCTGCTCCTCGGACCAAGGCAAACGCACGTAATCCCCTGGGAATTGTCACAGGCTCCCAGTTGGATCCACGGCGAACCAGCACCCCTTCGGGCGCAAAATACGCGACACGACCGTCGCGCAAAGACACAAGATCAGAATCAAAAGACTGATCATAGGTGAAGATACTCGTGCTTTGATTGCCAGTCAGTTCCAGAAGCCCGACCGACGTGGCCACAAAAGTACGGCCATCCACAGTCACCATAGCCCTCGGATTGGCATCCGGCAAGATATGGGTCCATTGCCCATCATCTCTACTCCAGACCCCCCCGTCTTGATAACCTATCAGCGGAGTACCGTCTGTTTTCAAACAAATACAAGATGTTTTGGCAGCTTGCATACCGATCGGACTGCCGTAATCCTTCCAATTGACACCATCAAATCGCGTCAATCCGGCATAGGTCGCCACCCACAAATAACCCGAATCATCGAGATAAATCGCCAATGGCTGGCTTTGCGGCATACCGTCGCGTACAGAAAATGCCTTGAAATTGAGCTGCTGGGCCATGCCCAACCAACACGCCATCCATATGCCACAAATGCGCACCTAGAACCGCCCATGACGACAAACCGTTTTGTTCACAATCTGCATTCAATTTCGAGAAGATGCCACTTTTGATCTGATTGGCAAGACAGTACCAAGAGACCCGGTGCGCTCCTCGCATGACCATAGGACAAACACCTACCCAACTCGTCGCTCTGGGACTCAAACGCTAAGCCATCATTGCCAGACGACCATTGATGACGGCATCGCTATTCGCGCATGAGCGCTTGGTACGGATGAAATGGGTTGGCCAGCAGTCTGGATAGGATTGCATACTTCTGCCAACACCAACGCAGCAAGGACCCCCTCCCACTGAAAGGTAATCCACTTCAAGTCAATATTTGGATTTTCTAGAAATTGAGTACCGTGCAGCGATTCGTTCTTTAGTTGTAGTGTAAATAGCCGATAATGTGACTAAGGAACGATGTAACCTCGGGGTCGTAGTGTCACCAAAACGAATACTCATTGTGGATGACAATGAGTTAAACAGAGAGATCTTGTACCATCACCTAAGTGCCGCTGGATACAACGCGGTCACTGCTGACAGCGGTTTGGAAGCCATTCGCTTAGCGGACGAGAAACGGGTCGATTTGATGCTGTTGGACGTGATGATGCCCGAGATGGACGGATTCGAAACCCTGCATCGCATCCGCGAGAAACACCCGCTTTCGGAATTGCCGGTGATCATGATCACCGCTCTGTCACAGAGCAAAGACATTATCAAAGCGCTTTCCATGGGTGCCAACGATTACATTGCCAAGCCTATTGACACCGCTGTAGCTTTGGCGCGCATTCGAACGCAGCTCCACCTGCTTGAATCGGAACAGGCTCTCAGGGAAAGCCAGGAACGCTATGCCCTGGCTTCTGAAGGAGCCAATGACGGCCTGTGGGACTGGAATCTGAAAACCCAAGAAATTTACCTTTCGCCGCGCTGGAAAGCCATGATGGGGTTTTCAGACGAACATGTTTGCGATGCAGATGCCAGTTGGTTCGAACGCATACACCCCGATGATCGCGCCCGTGTACAATCCGACTTGCGCCGGCACTTAGAAGGTGAATGTGAGAATTTTGCCTCCGAATACCGCATCCTTCATGCAGAAGGTACCTACATCTGGGTATTTTGTAGGGGACTAGCGGTTCGCGACGCCCAGGGTACACCTTACCGAATGGCCGGTTCACAAACGGACATCACCAACCACGGCATGCACGACGCATTGACTGGGCTGCCCAAACGGTCGCTGTTCCTTCACAGTCTCACGCGGGCGGTAAATCACCAAGGCAAGTTCGACGCGCACTACGCGGTACTCTATTTGGATCTGGACCGATTCAAGATGATCAACGACAACTTCGGCCACCAGGTGGGTGACGATGTGCTGATTGAGGTCGGTCGACGCCTGGACGCCTGTATTGATGCGCGCGATACACTGGCCCGATTGGAAGGCGACGATTTCGCGATATTACATCGAGAGATGCCAGAATTGGACGATGCGTTGGCCCTGGCACACAAGATCCAAGCCCATATCGCCGAGCCGCAGCATGTCAATGGTCGCGACATAGCCATGGAAGTAAGCATAGGCATAGCCTACGGAGGGTCTCATGGTGATGATGCGGAAGTCCTATTGCGCAACGCACATATCGCTCTTTTCCACGCCAAGAAGATGGGTAGCGGCTCCATCAACATCTATGATGCCGAGATGCATCAAGAGGCAGTCCGCCGTCTTAGGCTGGAATCCAACTTGCGCAAGGCGGTCCGCAACTGCGATTTCAGTCTTTGTTTTCAGCCACAGGTTGAACTGAAGACGCGAGAACTAACCGGTCTCGAAGCCTTGATTCGTTGGACGGACCCCGAGTTGGGCGTTGTCCCACCTTCTGATTTCATTCCTGCAGCCGAAGAATTGGGCCTGATTGGATCCATTGGAGACTGGGTTCTTGAGCAGGTGATATCGGAAGCCAAGCGTTGGCAAGCCGAAGGACTGGATCCGATTAGAGTTGCCATCAATATCTCACCCAAGCAATTCTCGCAATTCGATATGGTGGATCGATTGTCACATGTCCTCAGCAAACACGCTTTTGAACCCAAATACCTTGAAATCGAAATCACGGAATCAGTATTGATGGATCACAGCGATCTTGCGGTAGAAACCTTAAATGCCATTCACCGCATGGGATGTCGCATCAGTATTGACGACTTCGGAACAGGCTACTCGTCGCTTGGTTACCTTAAGAGGTTTCCGATTGACTGCATCAAGATCGACCGTTCGTTTGTTCGAGAGATCAATGTAAACCCGGACGATGCCGCCATTACCTCGGCCATCGTAGCCATTGCGCACAACCTGAAGATGTGCGTCATCGCAGAAGGTGTTGAGCACGAAGATCATGTGCAACACCTTCTGGACATTGGTTGCGAGGAGGCCCAGGGCAATTACTTCGCCTCACCACTTACTGCCATTGAGACGCGCCGTTTCTTAGCGAACCTGAAGCAGCAATCAACGAACAACATGCGAGTTGTCGGCTGACCGAACCGCAAAGAAATGATGTGAGTCGTACATGAGTTCGCGTTCGTAGGTATGTTTACCGGGATCGCTAACGGTTGGGTCAAAAATGACACCCTCATATTCACACCACGCATGTCCTGCGCGTTTACCGTCGCCATTTCTCTTGATGTACCCCACAACCACACGCGTTGATATGCCGTAGGTCTCAGCAATTGCCTGAAAGAGATTGGCAAAATCTTCACAATCACCGGTCTTGCTGAGCAAGGTCTCCAGCGGTAACTGCCAGAAATCTTCTGCATAAGGTTCCACCACCGGCTGAATTTCCTTGCGTATGGCTTTGTCTAGTCGCTTCAACCGCTCCATCGCATCTGCCTCGGACGACATGAAACGCACCCATTTCTTTGGCAGGTACTTAGCTAATGACTCAGCGTCAATGAAGTCGCGTCTGTCATTCCAACGGGCATCCAGCCTTCGATCAAAGCAAAGCGACGCTACGGGCACATGTTCCACAATCAAGAGTTGGTAGATACCCGATGGGTCCGTGGTACTTAACTTCAAATCGAACGACCCATCCAAGGCATCAACAATAGCCAAAAATGAGGCATGTTCAATGGGATTGGAAAAGGTCATCAAACTAAACGCAGAATGCGCATGTGTTCTCAGATAGAGGGTACTAATGAATTGGGCAAGCTGGGACGGCGTCGCTCGAACAATCACTTCAGGCACTTCGCCCCGGGTGCTCTGTTCCAATTGCACGGCACGATCCACGATCATTCGCCCAGACCCAAGCTCTTCGGTGAGCGGACGCAGAAACGAAAGGGGTGCCAATCTCGGGTCTTCGCTTGACTGCTCGACGATCATTAGTGCCGAGACAATCACCGCGCGCAGATCTCCCTCTGCTAGGTTCAGGTCGCGCACTTGGCCAAAGACCAAGGTGCAGCATGCACTCAGCCACAACATGCGCATAGGCACTCCTGCATCACGCACTTGTACCTATCTTATCGGATTAGAGGTAGAAAACGTTAGACGTTAAACCGAAAATGCATGATGTCGCCATCAGCAACCACGTATTCTTTACCTTCCAAACGCATCAGTCCTCGCGCCTTAATCTCCGCTTCCGAACCACATTGTTCCAGGTCTTCCAGAGTGTAGACTTCAGCTCGAATGAACCCTTTTTCAAAGTCAGTGTGAATGACACCCGCAGCCTCGGGCGCTTTGGTCCCCTTGGTAATGGTCCATGCGCGTATCTCCTTGGGTCCAGCTGTGAAATAACTCTGAAGCCCCAAGAGTTGATAGGCTTCCCGTGCCAATGCATCAAGACCCGATTCTGCCAAGCCCAGCTCTGCCAGGAATTCTTTGGATTCCGTCGCATCTAGCTCGGTAAGCTCTTCCTCAATCCGACCGCAAATAGACACCACACCCGCGCCGTGGCCAGCGGCATAATCCCTCACTTTGGTTAGATGAGGATTGTCTGCACCAATATCCGTTTCGTGAAGATTGGCCAAAAAAAGCACCGGTTTCATGGAAAGCAGAAACAAGGGACGCAGCAAGGTGCGTTCTTCATCAGTCCACTCCAAATTTCCCAACCATCGCCCCTGGTCCAACAGCGTCTTCACGCGACCAAGCAGTTCACGCTCTTGTTTGAACCCGGGCTCATTGCGCTTTGCGATGCGCGCCTCGCGTTTCGTAATGGCATCCATATCCGCGAGAATCAATTCCACTTCAATGGTCTCAATGTCTCGTATGGGATCCACGCCACCTTCGACGTGTACCACATCTTCATCCTCAAAGCAGCGCACCACATGCAAAATGGCGTCTACCTCTCGGATGTGGCCCAAGAACTGGTTACCCAGCCCTTCACCCTGACTAGCACCGCGCACCAATCCAGCGATATCCACCACTTCCAATACGGCTGGGATGATTTTCTCGGTAGGTCTTTTGGCTGCAATTCGATGCAGACGTGCATCAGGCACGGCTACGACGCCCATATTCGGCTCAATCGTGCAAAACGGATAGTTTGCACTTTGTGCTTTGCCCGAACTCAACGCATTAAAGATGGTCGATTTGCCCACGTTCGGTAAGCCGACAATTCCCGCTGAAAGACCCACAACCGCCTCCTCTGGCGCAAAGCTGGCATTCTAGCGGAAATTCAGCGGCCTGTCATTCGGGGCGCCTAATCTGGCGTTGCCATACCGCCCAACTACCTGCCTTCATGACGTGACAGACATGATTGATCCCCCAGTAATAAACTAAGTTCACGGCGTCTTCCACATCCAGGATTGCGATATCGGCAAGCTTCCCGGGCTCCAATGAACCAACGCGATGTGCCTCGTGGATGGCTGCAGCTGCATTGAGCGTGGTCCCGACTAACGTCTCCTCAAAGGTCATGCCCATATTCATACAGGCCAACGCCATCATCAATGCTTGGGAGCATGTATGACTGGAACCGGGATTGAAGTCGGTACTCAGCGCAATGGCGCAGCCCGCTTCTTTGAATGCCTTGGCGTCAGCATAGTTACCTCGAAGGAAGAAACTAGTACCCGGTAACAAGGTCGCAATCACACCGGCATCCGCCATCTTCTTCATGTCAGACTTGCTGGCATATACCACGTGATCGGCGCTGACCGCACCCAGATCAGCTGCCAGTCCAGCACCACCCATGTGCACCAGCTCGTCGGCATGAAAACGCAAACCGAAGCCGTGTTCTGCCGCCGCCTGCATGTGCAGGCGAGTCGCTTCTAATTCGAAGACGCCACGCTCACAAAAAATGTCCACGTAGCGAACGTCACCGCGACGCTTGATCTCGGGCAACATGTCCCGATTGAGGAATGCGACGTAAGCCATGGCATCGCCTTTGTATTCTTTGGGTACTTCGTGGGCACCCATAAACGTCTGGACCATGTCCACGGGATGACTAGCTGACAGGTCACGCATCACATTCAACTGTTTCAATTCCGTATCATGATCCAATCCATAGCCTGACTTGGCCTCGATGGTGGTGACCCCGTGGAGCAACATTTGGTCAAGCACACGTGTGGCGCGTCGACGCAGGTCACTTTCGTCTGCCTGACGAGTCGCTCGTACGGTGGCATGAATGCCGCCGCCACCCTGGGCAATAGACACATAGGTCTCACCATGGAGGCGACGATTAAATTCGTCAGCTCGGTTCCCGGCAAACACGAGATGCGTATGTGGATCGACCAGTCCCGGAATGGCAGTTTTGCCTGACATGTCTAAGATCTGGTTGGGCTCTCTACAACGCTCATGCACCTCTTGGGACGTGCCAATATCCACAATCACGTCACCTTCCACCATGATGGCGCCGTCGCGCCAATGGAGCAATTGAGGTGTTCCTACGATGGCCTGTTGTCCTTTGGGTGTTGCGATGTGGGCGAAATGATCAAGCAGAAGCCGCATCAGGCTTCTTTCCGGGGTCGCTCTACCGGTACGGGTCGCGAGGATTCGTTGCTGAAACTTCTGAGCTTGTCGGACTCGTGAGCCATGTGTCGTTCTGCTTCCACAAAATGCGTAAATCGGGCCACCATCATCTCAACTTCAGCCAGCATGTCATTGCGCACACGGCGAATTTCCTGAACCTGCCGGGCAACCTTGTCCACTTCCTTCTTGGCATGTTCAAACAGTCCCTCCGCCTTCAATTGGCCCTCACGAACTGTGAGTTCGGCTTCCTTGATTGCGTTCTCGTGAATCTCACGCTTGATTTGCTGAGCTGATATCAGGGTATCCTTCAGGATCTTGTCGCGATCTTCCATATCGCGAACCCTGGCCCGTAACACGGAAAGTTCTTTTGACATTTCATGGTTTTGTTCTAGAAGCGTGGCGAATTCTTCGGACAAAAGATAGAGAAAGTGTTTCACTTCTTGCGGGTCGAGACCCCGCATTTTGGACGCAAATTCCTGATTCTGAATCTCAAGTGGGGTAATCATCGTTCACCTTCGGGGAGAAAAAAGGCATAAACCATGATATCACAAGGCGATCGGCCAACCTTTATTGGCCAAGGATTATCAACAATCGCTCGATCACAAGCACGGAGAAAACTAAGATCACCGGTGCGAAATCAAGATTCCCAACCGTGGTCCTCCCTTGGGTCCATCGGCGGATACGCCTTAGCGGCGGTTCAATCATTTCTTCGAGAAACACAAACCAGGGTGCATCGCGATCATTCACAAAAAAAGTGGAGACTACGTAGATCACAATCAGGCCCAAATAGACATTTACCGCGAGGATTAATACCTTGAAAATAAAAAGCTTAAGCGCAATCAAGCCAATCGCTCCCCAAAGATCTCGGTGCCTATCCTAACGTAATTGGCACCCGCCGCAATGGCCCACTCAAAATCTCGTGACATGCCCATGCTCAATCGACCAGGCCACTCAGGATTCTCAGAGCGCAGTGTACTGCGCAGGTTTGCCAAGTCTTTGAAAAAGCCCAAGGTTTCACCTTCACCCAAATCCAGGGGCGGGATTCCCATCAACCCAATGCAGCTCAAGTGAGGGCAACCGAGTGCTTCCTTCAATACCACGGCAACGGATTCGGCGGTCATACCGTGTTTATCTGGGTCCATGGCTAGGTTCACCTGTAGGAACACTTCGGGCCGAAAACGCTCTTCCCCGGCAATTTGATTGATTCGTTGCAAGAGTTTGACGCTGTCAACACTATGGATGTACTGGAAGTGTTTGACACAAGCTCGTACCTTGTTTTTTTGTAGGTGCCCAACAAAATGCCAATGAATATCTTTGGGTGCGGCCTTGATTTTTGGGACACCCTCTTGAATCTGACTTTCTCCAAAGTGTCGAAGACCCAGATCGTGGGCCACTTGAACGGCGCGAAGTGGTTGACGCTTGGAAACCGCCACCATGCAGAGATTCTCCCTGTTGCGAAGTGAGTGGCTGAGCGCCGCGTCAATCCGTGACTCCACCTGAGTCAATCGGTCCCGCATAGCGCTTTCGGCGACTCTCGCCATCAGGTTGTCAGAACTTCCTCTTCGAAGTAGAGGATCCGCTGGCAACTGTCACACTGGATCACCTTATTATTGTGCCGAATCTTTTCCACCACGTTTTGACGGATATGCACGTTGCAGGCAGAACAAACCGACTTCACACACAAAGCGAGTCCGATCCCATTTCGCCGATCGGCGATGCGTTGGAATTGCTTCATCAATGCTGCAGGAATCTCAGCTTTCATCTGATCGCGCTCAGAAATACGTTGATTAAGCTCCGTTTGAATTTCACTTTGCGTGGCTCGAAACGCGGCAAGCGCCTCATCGTATTTACTCTTGGACTCAGCAGCCAGCTGCTCACATTCGGCCGTGTTGGTTTCAATATCTTCCAGTTCGACCATGCGCTGAGAAATGTCTTCATTGAGACCACTAAGACGTTTGCGTATAGCGTCAATTTCCTTAATCACCGCGTTGTATTCTTTGCTATTGGTGACATCATTAAGATCCCGCTCGAACTTCTTCGATTTATCGGTCGCCTCTTCAAGTGCGAGCATCTGCGTCTTTTGTGTTGCGAGTTGCTCTTCCTGGCGGGTCTTCAATTCCGCCATGCGCGCTTCCATGGATTGCCATTCGGTTTCCAATGAACGCACATCTTCGGGAACAAACGACATCAGCCGTTCCAGTTCAGCCACACGATGCAGGATTTGTTGGTAGTCTCTCAATGACTTCAAAGCTTCGTTCAATTCGCCCTCCACGGTCCTAGAAAGCAAAAAAGGTGCGTTTTTCGCACCTCTGGTTGACCGGTAATTTTCCGTGATTCGTGCCGAAGTGGATTGGATCGCATCACAAAGCCTCGAATTTAATGGTGGGCCCACCAGGACTCGAACCTGGGACAGCCCGGTTATGAGCCGGGGGCTCTAACCAACTGAGCTATAGGCCCTTGGCGCACGGTACGCGCAAGTCCAGCATTATAGTACGCGACTTGTGTCAAGTCTAGCCCGTGGATCAGTTTCCATCTAATGCCGCCCCCATTCTGGTTTGAATGCATCGGGCGTCGGTAGGATCTTGAGCCCCATCGATTGAAATCTAGCGGTGATTCGGTGTGCAAAAGACAAATCCACAAGATGGTATTCACTTAGAAATTTCATCCAGATATCTTGCAGCTCGCCCTGTGTCAATGACGCACTCAATGCCCACCAAAGGGATGACTCCAACTCGGCACTGGGCCTCGTGACTTTGCGCACAGGTTCAAAAGACTTTCGATGGAAGGGACAGGGCCCCAGTTGCTGCAGCGTCTCAAGGTGGCGTGCCGTTCCATATCCCTTGTGAACCGCAAATCCGTAATCCTGAAAGGGAGCCTGCACCATGAGTTGGTCGCGATAGTTCTTTGCCACAATTGAGGCGGCAGCCACACAGCTCACATGCCGATCACCCTTCACGACCGCATGCGCATAGGCAAGTGTGACTGGCTTAAGATGGCCGTCAACGATAACCGCGTGGTCTTCTCGGCTTGGAGGCGCCACCAATTCAAACCCGTGAAGACTAGCTTGGGTCACATTCATGAGGTCCACCAATAAAGGGTGGACCACAGATACCCTGACTCGAACGGATCTCAACAGTGCGGTGCAAATCCTAGCTCGCTGAGTCGCCGTCATCATTTTCGAGTCTTTTACCTCAGAAAACCATGTCTGTTGTTCAGCCCAAGATTGGCGCCACGTCACAGAAGCAACCACGACGGGACCCGCCAAGCACCCCCGTCCCGCCTCATCGATTCCAGTTCTCCAGTCCTTGAATTCAGCGTCCCTCGAGAACACCAAGTACACCTCCAAACCGGATTCCAATTGGGGGAATAGTCGCACAATTGTAGGTGCACGCAACCTAATTGACGGCACATTGCGTATGATTCTTGCACCAGGCAACTCATCTGGAGGTGTAACTTTGCTACGAGTCTTGTGTCTGATATTAGCGACCAGCTTGATTTTTGCCGACTCCAACTTTGCGGATGCCCATGTGGATACGCTTGCCCAGCGGGTATCCGAATTGACCGAGCACGAAGATCCATTGGCCGCCATGCTTGTAGCAGAAGAGCTTTATTACCTGAGCCATGAATCGAGTCGGCAATCCGAAATATTGAATCTCATCCAACACCTGTTCGACCATAGCAAGCACCAAGATGCTCGAGTGGAAATGGCCTTCTTCTTGACACAGTTGTACCGCCAATTGGGCCAACTTGACACACTGCAACAATTGATCACCGGACTGGGTTATGTGGAAGAATGGCAAATTTTGGGTCCCGTCAGTGAATATCAATCCGACTTGCGCGAGATATGGACCGACCAAGCCCAACAGGGCGCACATCGTCAAATTCAATGGCGGAATCTGCGCGCATGGGGTCAAGAGGATCATTTCAGTACAGGCTTGGGACACTACGGATTTCTTCACGCGAATACCGCCATCTTTCCCAATCAATCATCAGGTGCCTACTTCACCACGAGTTTTGAGTTAGATCAGGCGCAAGTTGTGAGACTGGGACTGGGTTTCACCGACCGGATCCGCGTTTGGATCAACCGTACGCTTATCGTTGACACACAGGAGGATCAAACACCTCACCCGGACCAACTCGTGGTTCGAACACGTCTAAAAAAGGGCAAACATCAACTTACCATTTACCGAGAAACGACCCAGTCCGACTCAAACCTAGGCTTTTTTGCCCGCCTGACGAATGCGAAAGGGGAAGCGATCCAATGTGCGGCAGCCACGCGGAACAAACTGGGCCGCAGTAAGCCATCCCAAGTAACGGCAGGACTTTCTGAACTGTTGCAATTGGCGTCAAACAAAGCCGAGCTGGGCAGCTTGATGTTAATCAAGGAGTTCAGTCAACATTCCGAACTGGGCAACCCCCGTGATGTTTTATTGGCGGCATATGAGCAAGCTCCCAGCCAGAAACTGGCCGAACAGATCTATTCACTGACGTATGAACCCAATGAACGCGTGGCCCTGATCAACCGATTCTTGCGACAGTTTCCCGATTCTGCTTGGGGATACACCCAACTAGGCCAAGTAGCCCTGGGTCAAGATCGCTATTGGGAAGCTCGCGACTACGCTCAAAAAGCGAAGCTCGCTGACCCTTCCTACTGGCCAGCAGATATCCTGCTTAATAACACCCTGGCCTCGCTCCGATTGACGGGAGAAGCGCTTCGTCGAACAGAACAACTGTCCAAGAGGTATCCTGGTGTGCCCTGGATCATGATGGATTTGTGCGATCTCTACTGGGCCATGGAATTTGACCGCGAAAGCGAGCGACTTCTGGATGACATCCTGGCCATCAGAGAAGGTCAAGCCAAATATACCGAACGCAAGATAGATCTGCTCAAACGCCGTGGCGATATCGAGGGATTAGACCGCACCTACCGCCAACTCATGCGGGATGCTCCCTACTCCCTAAATATCGCCCAGGAATATGCCGAGTATTTGAGTGTCAACCGCCGATTTGATGAAGCAGTCGACCTGCTGACGGCTTTCGCTCAACAGACTCCGGAAAATCCCTCATTGCTACAAACGCTTGGCGAGATAAGACTTCGTCGTGGTGACCAAGATGCGTTGGCACTCCTCAAGAAGTCCTTGGCTTTGAGACCACAAAACCCTGCGCTGGAACGAATGGTCGTGGCATTGGAACAAGATCAGGCGGACTTCTTTGCCGCATATCGCATCGAAAGCCCAGATGTGCCCGTCCTTCATAAATCCGGCGTGGTGATCAACGTGAACAACACCGTCGTCAAAGTGGCGCCCGACGGGCAAAGTTCTCTCTATCACCAATTGGAATACGAAATTACCGATCCATCGGGAATCACAGATTTGCCGGGATACTCGTTCTCTTACGCCCCTTTGCGCCAATCAACCAAACTGATTTCCGCAGTGCTCTTGAGAGGGAACGAACGCATGCTGATCACACAGACCGGTCGCGCTCGGATTAGCGACCCTGAATATCGTATGTATTACGACCTCCTCGCCTACCAAATCGCCTTTCCGCCATTGAAGATTGGAGATCGGATCCAATTGGAGTACCGGATAGACGATCACGACACAGCTAACATGTTTGGCGACTACTTCGGTGACTTGACCTACCTTGCATCGAGATACCCCACGCGGGCGGCTCAGTACACCGTTTTGGTTCCCAAAGAGCGAAAGATCGTCTACCGCACCACAAACATGGATGCCGAACCGGACATAACGGAAGATGGCGAATATAAGGTGTACCAATGGCGCATGGACCAAATTCCCCCATACGAAACCGAATCGCGCATGCCGGGACTCTCAGGTTACATGCCCACTATTAGTGTTTCGACCTTTTCGGATTGGCAAGATATGTCTCAGTGGTATGCCCAGTTAATCAAGCCGCAACTGCAGTTGGACCTCGAAACCAAGGCCATTGTCAATTCATTGGTTGGCGATACGAAAGACCACCTGGAAATCCTCAAACGAATCCACGAGTACGTCGTGACACATACTCGTTACGTAGCATTGGAATTTGGCATTCACGGATTCAAACCCTACCCAGTGAATCAAGTTTGCAATCGCCAGTTTGGGGATTGTAAGGACAAAGCTAGCCTCATGGTGGCGATGCTTCGGGAAGCTGGCGTAGACGCAAATATCGCCATCGTACGTACCTACGATAAAGGTAAGATCGACACATTCCCAGCCTCGCTGTCGTATTTTAATCACGCCATCGCCTACGTGCCGGAGTTCAACCTGTTCTTGGACGGAACAGCAGAGTTCTCTGGCCTTTACGAACTGCCGGAGATGGACCAGGGCGCGTTGGCGCTGGTCGTGGATCAAAATGGTAAGGGCACATTGACACAGATACCCTTCAACCAAAACAACAAGCGTGCCTACCTCCTCGATGTCGACCTCAATGCCGATGGCCGTGCAGCCATTAAAGGGGAGCTATCTTATGCGGGATCGCAAGGGCCACCCGTTCGTCAATATCTTTCCATTGAATCCAAGTTAGACCAAAACGTTCGAAACTTGATGACTTCCCTGCTTCCCGGTCTCGAAGTTGACTCTGTCGAGCGTCACGATCATGGCTTGCAAGAGCCCATTCAACTCGCGTTTCGCGGACAAAGCGACAAGCTCCTGCAAAAGGACGGAAATGGTTATCGATTACCTCTTAGGCTCTTGAACGATCCGCTCACTCAGTTCTACACGCCTAACTCCAGACGTATTTTCCCGGTTGAAATGGGCACGCCAAGGGAGCAAGTGATACGAATGGACATCGCCACGCCAGACGATTTGGTGGTGCAGTCGCTTCCGGACTCCATTGAACTGGAAGACAGCCATGTCCGCCTGCACATTACGTTTGACCGCCCCTCTAACCAAAAAATTAGAGTCAACTACTCCCTAAGGTTCAAATCCAATCGTGTGGAGCCCAGCGATTATCAGGCGCTTCGCGATTTGTTCCTGGCTCACGATCAAGCATTAAACCAATCGATCCGCTGGTCCCAGTCAGGAGGCACGCTTTGAGAAAAATTTTACTCACTCTATGTTTCAGTTGCCTTGCATTCGCTTCAGATGAGGCTTGGACGGAACTCGCAAATAACCGCTTTCAAACGGCGCGGGCCCTTTACGAGCAAGAAATGGTTTTGGCAGAGCATCCTACGTTGGCCAAAATAGGCTGGTTTCTCACATTCACGCCACAGGGACCGGGAGACGAACTAACAAGGGCAGCCATGACCATCTTGGAAAAAGACCCTCAAGACCCCGCCTGCGAATTTGTCATGGTCTGGATGAAGTCGCAACGCGACCAAAATCCTCAATGGGACATGGAAGCGGGTCAGCTATTGAGTACCGTTCAACCCACAAGCCCCGAACTGCGCATTCACTACTCCAATCACTTGCGTCACATCGCCAGCCGCCAAGGCAATCGCGACATGTTCCAACAAGCATTGGAGCAGTCCTCGTACCTGACACAATGGCGCTTCGCTTCTCGGTTTGGGGCCAACCCAATCCCAGACTATGACCGAAGCTGGCCAGCCGAAAAAGCGGCGTATTGGTCCGATGAACCCATTTCTTCCTTTCGCAGTGGCGTTGTAATTCCAGAAGGCAGAGCTGCCGGGACGGGGATTGTCTACGCATTCTCGGCTTTTCAACTAGACCAACCAGCCACAACGCTCTTCCGCGTGTTCAGCTACCAGAACATCACAATTTACGTCGACGGGAAACAGCTGTTGAACATGCCACACTTGGAGTTGGAAACCGGGCGAGTGAAAGCATTTACGGCGTCATTGCCCGCTGGACTGCACGAAGTGATGGTCAAGGTCACTCAGACCCGCGGTCAGAATGGTCAATTTTCACTCAATCTGGAAGCGGATGGACTTTCTTTCCCCGAACCTGGTTATCCTCAGCTTGATGTCAGTAACCAGAAACTGCCTGCGAAACCCACCACCTACGGTTTGAAAGCGTTCGTCGACCAATCATCGACCGAACTGGCCCGTTTTGTGGACGGTTACCTCGCAGCGGGTGAGCGAGATTTTCAACGCTCACTGGCGCGTTTCGATGAACTGTCCCAGATCTGGCCAAATAGCCAAATCATCGGAGGGGCACTGTCTGAGTTACTGATTGGTGGGCTGCGCTTTTTGCCTCAAGAAGAGAGTTTGGGTCGTGCATACCAAACCCTCTCCCAGCTCTGTGCTGTGGACGACAGAACCACCGAGAACACCGTTCGTTTGGGCCGCCTGTTGCTAAAAGCCGGATACAGCCAGGAGGCGCTGGCGCCCATTCAAGCCGCGCTGCAAATGTCTCCGCTGAATTGTGAAGCCATCGAGACTTTGCTGGATATCTCCATCGCTGAAGGCCTTGTGGATATTCGTGAACAGGCTTTGGCCAAGCTGGAATCTCTAGGTGACGAGCATATGTGGGCCTTGCAATTGCGATTGGCCAATGCTGTGGCCGAAGGAAACGTGGTTGATCGACGACATTTACTGGAGAAGTTGGCCGCTTTGGCACCCTGGGATCGATACGGCGCCGATTTGCTGGAAATGAATGAGGACTATGCCGGAGCGATTGCAGACCTTGAGTCGCGCTGGGAGTTGTATCCCGAAAAGGACGACTATCCGTACAACATCGCTTCCAATTACGCGCGATTGGGCGACCGTACCCAGCAACGACACTGGCTGGAAGTCACGTTGGACCGCAATCCCAGCCACCGGGCGGCGTTGTTGGACCTGATCAACCTTGACTGCTACCAGGGCAACATGGACGCCGCTCGAACCAAGATACTGGATTATCTAGAAATCGAGCCCGCAGATGCCGATTTCCGCCAAATGCTGAGTCATTTGGATGGCTCAACAGCCTTCGAATCACTGCGCATCAAGACTCAAGACGTGATTGATGCGGCCAAAAATGCGCCGATGTCCAAGAACGCCGACTCAGAGCTCTTACTGGACCAACTTATGGTTCGCCTGTTTCCGGATGGCTCACAAATGAGATACACCCACCTGGTGACCCGGGTCCTGACCAAGGACGGTGTGGACAGCGAAAGCGAAATATCTCTGGGCAACGATTTGGAGGTGCTCGAACTGCGTACCATCAAGAATGAAGGCACCGTTTTTTATCCAGCCGATATCGAAAACAAATCGACGATCTCCCTTAGTGGGATCGGGGTTGGTGACTTCATTGACGAAGAACACATCGAATACCTGCCACCTGCTTACTACGACCGAGACGGCCTCGACGGTAGCATGAGCTTCGTCTTCCAAGGTGTCGACCGTATCTATCACCACAGCGAGCTGGTCTTGGTGTATCCATCAGATCTGGAACCAAAACCAGATATCTACTCCCGTAATTTCCCCAATCCTGTCGATATCCACGAGGAGCAGGGGATGACCATCGTGCGATGGTTGACCAAAGATATGCCTCCCGTGGCTCCGGAACCCTCCATGCCTAATCCTGGGACATTTCTGCCTCGAGCCACATTCACCTACAACACGAACTGGGAGGAGATTCGCGACTTTTTCATCAACGCAGTCCGACTTCGTATGGTCATGACGGATACGTTGCAGACGCAATTGGAGCAATGGCAGGAGCAAGAAAGCGATCCTCGAGCGTTAGCAGAACTTATCTATCGCGAAGTCGTGGACGCCGTGGAACCCGAAAACCAGTTTTATCAGAACATCAACTTGGTTTGGTCCACCAAACATGGCAACGCATCCTTATTGTTGGCCAAGCTTTACGAAGAAGCAGGCCTGGATGCAACCATGGTATTGGCACGCCCGCGCGGTTTACTCGACGTAGCTTTTGACATTCCCCTGCCCGACCTCTTCACCTACGCGTTGATCAGACTGAATCTTGACGGCGAAACCATCTGGGTGGACCCAAACCGAAAGCACCTGCCTTTTGGCTACATTCCTTTTGATTACCGTGGCGCCAATGGCCTGTGGTTGAAACAAGACCATGACAAAGTGTTAGTAGACATTCCATCTGCTGACGACGAAACTGAGCGTATCGAATTCCAATACGACATCGAAATCGACGATGAAGGCGTGGCTCATGCCAAGGGCGAAGAAATATTCTTCGGGTCACTGGCCAGTCAGCTTAGTGAGCACTTTGCCACGTTAAACCGCCCAGAAATTCGCCAAAGGGTAGAGGTTGGCGTGAATGCCAATTTCCCGGGTGCCAAGGTCAGTGAGGCCAAGGTCGATGAAGACCGACCCATAGGTGAGTTTGCGATCGAAAGCAGCTTCACGCATAGAGATTTGATTCAACGTAATCAGAATTGGATCATCGAGAATCTGATTCCGCGCAACTCAATTCAGGGGAAATACGCCAGTCTGCCCAGCAGAAACTTGCCCGTAAAAATTGACCAACCCCATATCAATGTCGGCAAAGTGATTTTGCATTTACCTGATGGATGGCGCTGGCAAAACGAACCCAGATGGGTGACAAAGGAAACGGAATTTGGTTCATTCGCACTCAATGTGAACGTGGTTGACTCACAAACACTAGAACTCACGCGACGTTATGCCCTACCGGCGCAAACCATTTCGCCTGACTCCTATCACGCTTTCCTTGAGTTCTGCGAGTTCATGACCGAGAATGAGGAGGTTCGCCTGGAAGCAGCCCCCAAGGAGTAAAGATGGTCCAGTCTTTTGCCGCGCACATTCAAACACTCCAACGACAAGTTGAGGAAACCTTGTCATTACTGGAGCCAGAAGGAATTCGAATTGATGCCGTTCTATTTCACAGCGGTACAGAGGGTGTGTATTTCGGTGACGACAAACACATCCCGTTCGAAGCGCATGCGCATTACATGCGTTGGGTGCCGGTGGCACGACCTGACCAAATGGTCTTGGTCCAACCCCACAAAAAGCCTCGATATTTTCAGGTCGTACCTACAGATTTTTGGTATGAACAGACCTTCAACGTCGCCTCTTGGTGGGCCGACTCATTTGAGGTCGTTCCACTGAGTGATCCCAACCAAATCATGGATCTCTTACCCAGTAACCGGCGTATCGCGTTCATGGGTGAGAACACGGCGTTTGCTTCTCAAATGGGTCTTCCTTCAAACCTCCATAACGAACGTCACCTTCGCAACCGACTGGATTACCACCGTAGCGTGAAAACACCCTTTGAAGTGGAACAAATACGCATTGCCAATCAACACGCTTTGAAAGGGCATGAGGCTGCGCACCAAGCGTTCATGGCCGGCAAGTCTGAATGGGGTATTCACATGGACTACCTGTTAGCCGCTGGTATGACTGAGTTCGACACACCCTACACCAATATCGTTGCGGTCAATGAAAAATCAGCAATCCTGCACTACCAGAACAAGCGCATGACTAACCCGGGTCAAAACCATCTTTTGTTGATCGATGCAGGTCACCGTGCCAATGGTTATTGCTCGGACATCACTCGAACCTACACTCAAGATAGCGTACATCCAGTCATGACGGCACTTTGCGAGGGTGTGAACAAGTTGCAATTGCATCTGGTTGACCAGGTGCGTCCCGGCATCTCCTACATCGAACTCCACGAGCAAGCCCATGCAGGTATTCTCGATCTGCTCCTGGAACATGATGTTGTCCGTGGTTCACGCAGCCAACTGGAAGAAGATAAGGTTTCCTCCCTGTTCTATCCCCACGGTACAGGTCATTTGTTGGGTTTGCAGGTGCACGATGTGAGCGGTCATTTCAAAGATGAAACCGGCATACTGGCACCGCCACCAGAGGATCACAAATTCCTTCGCCTCACACGTCAAATGGAACCAGGCATGGTCTTCACTGTTGAACCCGGACTTTACTTCATCCCCGTACTCTTGGACCCCAAGCGCAATGACACGAACACGTTCAACTGGTCATTGATCGACCAATTGATCCCATTTGGCGGTATCCGCATTGAGGACAACATTTTGGTTACCGAACAAGGTCAAACCAACCTAACGCGCTGATCAGACAGCCACCTCTTCGCGCAAGATGGCCGGGACTTTCCAAAACTGACTGACCACAAGTGCAAAATCTCGCACATTGTGCCACGGGTCGTCGACTTCGTAAAAAGTGGGGTAGGGATGGGTCACGACGCCACCACGGCGAACCGCTCGTTCGATGAGTTCACGTACTTCTTCCGACTGAGGCCCCCAAATCTCCCCTGTTTCCGGGTCCCATGACACGGTTCCTCCTGAACGACGTCCGATAGGTTTGAGTTCGATTTTCATGATAGACCTCCGCAGCGTGCCGGTTGACGAGTGCGACGTTTCTGAGTCTTACGATTCCGGTCCTGCAATGTTGTCGATGAATTAGGCAAGTTTCGGGCCAGATCCTATAGGAAAGGACGTAAATACCGAGGTCTCTGGTCGATTGTTTTTCCAAAGATTTACGCAACAGCTCGATTCAGGATCTAGCGTCACAGGATCCCCACCCGTTTCACCCCGATCAGCCTGAATGATTGTCATCTACGGGGTACGAATGAACTGGTTAGCCATCCCAAACCCCGCCAACTTGACACAATTGGGGTGATCGACTACATTCCTTAGACTCTGCGTCTTAGAGACGAAGCATGTCCCCATTTGTGCGCGGGACAGTCTGGGAGACACCATGATCCAAGTTACGCTACCTGATGCATCTCAAATACAGTTGGAGCCTGGATCGACCGCCTTTGATCTGGCGATGAAAATCAGCCCTGGGCTCGCTCGCAACGCCGTAGCTGCCGTGATCAATAACGAAGCGCGGGACGTAAGTCGCACGCTTCAAGATGGGGATAAAGTTCGTATCCTTACGTTCAATGACGACGAGGGGAAGCGCATTTTTTGGCACTCTTCTGCCCACATTTTGGCACAGGCAGTCACGCGCTTATTCCCAGAAGCAAAACCCACCATCGGCCCACCCATTGAGCAGGGGTTCTTTTACGACTTCGCCGACCTCCTAGTGAGCGAGGAGGATTTTGACCGAATCGAAAAAGAGATTCAGTCGATTCTGAATGACAACTATGAGACACATCGCATTGAATACCCCTCGCAACAAGTCGCACTGGAAGAGTTCTCCAACAACCCCTTCAAACGAGAGTTGATCGAGAATCTGGAGGAAGGCCTGTCTGCCTATCGCCAAGGCGAATTCGTGGATTTGTGCACCGGCCCACATATACCCAAAGTAGGCATGGCCAAGGCATTCAAGGTTCTCAAAACCTCCGGAGCCTACTGGCGAGGCGACAGCGCCAACACCCAGTTGACGCGCATTTATGCCATCAGTTTCCCCGACAAGAAGTTACTCAAAGCATACCTCCACCAGATGGAGGAAGCCAAGAAACGGGACCACCGAATTCTGGGCAAGCGATTCGGCCTGTTCTCTTTCCAAAAGGAAGGACCAGGCATGCCATTTATCCACCCAGCCGGTATGGTGATCTGGAATGAATTGATGGCCTTCTGGCGCGAGCTGCATATTGAGGACGACTACACGGAAATCAAAACACCTGCCATGTTGGGTCGAGAACTTTGGGAAACATCGGGTCACTGGCACAACTACCGTGAAAATATGTACACCTCAGAAATCGAGGAGAAGATCTTTGCCATCAAGCCCATGAACTGTCCAGGCGGCATGTTGTTCTACAAAGAAAATCAGTTCTCATATCGTGACTTGCCACAGCGAGTCGCTGAGGTAGGCAACGTTCATCGACACGAGATGAGCGGTGCCCTTTCGGGTATGTTCCGCGTCCGCTCGTTCCACCAGGATGACGCACACATATTCATGAAACCAACCGACATCAAGAGCGAAATACTGGGGGTTCTGCGGTTGGCTCATCGCATTTACAGTCAGTTTGATTTGAGTTACCACTTGGAGCTCAGCACGCGGCCCGAAAAGTCAATTGGTCGCGATGAAGACTGGGAATTGACCACCGAAGGACTGCGCAGTGCGCTTGAAGAATACGGCATGCCCTATCAACTTAATGAAGGCGATGGTGCGTTCTATGGTCCAAAGATCGATTTCCACATACGGGACGCCATAGGCAGAACGTGGCAATGCGGCACCATTCAGCTGGATATGTCACTCCCGGAACGTTTCGATTTGGGTTACATCAATGAAGAGGGCGAGCGGGTGCGTCCGATCATGTTGCACCGTGCACTGTATGGCTCCATCGAACGCTTCTTTGCCATTCTCGTGGAGCACTACGCAGCTAAGTTCCCGCTTTGGCTATCTCCGGTACAGGTTCGATTCCTGCCCGTAGCGGATCGACACCACGAGCAAGCCCAGAAGTGGCGCCTGGCGTGTAAGGCCCAAGGCATTCGTGCTGATGTGGATGCATCCAGCGAGTCAATCAATAAGAAAGTACGCAATGCTCAGCTCGAACACGTGAACTACATCATCGTCGTGGGTGACCGCGAGGTCGCCGATCCGGTGCTCAGTGTTCGGACCAGAGACACGCATGTCCACGGCGGCGTACCCTTTGGCCAATTCCTGGAAATGGTGCAAAGAGAATACACTTCGCGATCCTCGCAACCCTCGGTAGGCGCTCAATAGCTCAATAAGAGCTAGAATAACTTTATGAATCAGAAGGCGATTGCGATTATTCCCGCTGGTGGCACTGGCACTCGTATGGGTTTGCCATACCCCAAGCAGCTGATGCCTTTTCGGGGTCAAACTTTGATCGAGGCCACCCTGGCGCTGTTCGAAGGCATACCCACATATGTACCGGTACCTTTGGATCACCGTGATGTTTTTGAGTCGCTGATAGGAACAAGAGCACAGGTTGTGACAGGCGGCGCCACCCGACACGAATCTGTGCGCAATGCGTTTGAATCAGCCAATCCTCACCCCAATACTTGGGTCATCATCCACGATGCAGCCCGCCCCTACTGGGACCCTTCCACGCTTGAAAGGGCACTGGCAGCAGCGACATCACACGGTGCCTTAATTTATGCGACACCTGCAACTGACACCGTCAAGTGGGTCGACCGAGACACGGTTGAAAAAACGCTGAATCGAGATCGTGTTTGGTTGGCTCAAACGCCCCAGATCTTCAAGGCATCGTTGTTGCGAGCTTGCTATGACGCAACTCCCGACCCCATGGCTACTGACGAAGCGACCATGGTAGAAATGCAGGGACATACTGTTATGGTGTTTCCTTCTTCAATCGCCAACAAAAAGATCACGCAACCGGAGGACGTCCTGCATTTGCAATCAAGTTTGAGAATGGGACACGGTTACGATGTCCACAGATTCGACGCCGGCAGGCCACTATTCTTGGGTGGCATTGAAATACCCGGTGGTCCTGGTCTGTTGGGGCATAGCGATGCCGATGTGGCGATTCACGCCTTAATCGATGCCATGTTAGGGGCAGCGGGCAGGGGTGACATAGGACAATGGTTCCCGGATAACGATCCCTCCTTGAAAGGGATTCGGTCCACAGAACTATTGGCACGGGTTTGGGCCGATCTGAGCGTCTCATTTGACCTGGTGAACGCCGACATTACGATTCAAGCTCAAGTTCCCAAGCTTGCACCCCACACTTCCGCTATGCGTCAGAAATTGGCAGAAATCATGCGCATCGACATCAGCTGCATTAACATCAAGGCCACAACGACCGAAGGATTGGGATTTATTGGTGAATGCCAAGGTATGGCCGCTGACGCGGTTGCTTTGCTGAGCCAGAGGCGGTCCATATGATAGAGACCCAACCAAAGTTCGGCTGGATCTATCATGTGTTGCGGGTCATACTGCAACCATTTACTCGACGGGTAAAACACGTTGAAGGCGTTGAACAACATCTAACGTCCGTCGCACAGCGGGGGCAGATCGTCTATGTGGGTCGGGCAGCCTCGTTTATCGAATGGTTGGTGATCGCAGAAGTGCTTCGCAAGCACAGTCTTCCGACACCCACGTGTGTCAACGGTGTAAACCCCCTGCTCTGGATGCCATTGAGCCGCGCCCTTCCTTTGGTATTTTCACGGATCTTTCAGTCCGAAGAACGAATTGGCAAGGATGAAGTGAGAGATCTCCTTCAGGCGATTGATGAAGGTCAACACGTGCTGACCTTTTTGAAGGTGCGTCGCGGCTGGTTCCAGGATGCTGACTATCATTACGAAGGGTTGTTTGGCCAAATTGCCACGACGCGTTCTCGTCGTCGCGCGCCAACGTACATGCTTCCCACATCCGTCTTTCTCACCCGCAAACGCAAAAACACGGAACGAACGCTGCGCGACATCTTCTTTGGTACTTATGATGTACCGGGAAGATTTCGGACCTTAGCTCAACTCATACTCTCGGGCAGCAAGGGTATTGTGCTCTTTTCTCGGGAAATCGACCTCGATGCTGAAATGGAACGCTTGGGCGAACGCGAACTCGGCGAGGTCGCACTAGAGAAAAAACTGCGGTGGACCCTTCTATTCCACTTAAACAACGAGGACCGCGCTTATCGCGGCCCCAATAAACGCAGTACAGGCCGAAAGGTACGTCGTATTCTCAAAGAGAAGCGGCTTCGCGCTGAACTCGCGAAGGTTGCCGAGCGCCAGAATCGCAGTTTTGAAAGTGTGCTCAAAGAGGCTGACAAAGATCTCCATGACATCACCTCAGATACTTCTGAGAAGATGATCAATTTCCTGCGCTTGATCTTTGATTTTGTATGGGCGCGCACCTTGGAAGGTATTGATTTCAAGCCAAGCGACTTCAATCGCATGCGCGAACTGAGCAAGCAAGGGCCCGTGGTGTTCTTACCATGCCACCGCAGTCACGCTGACTACTTGGTCTTTGCCTACATGTTTGAAAAGCAGGGCATGAACAACCCTCGCTTTGCGGCCGGCGACAACCTGTCCAAGTGGCCATTGGGGATGTTTTTTCGCCGCGCGGGTGCCTTTTTTATCCGCAGAACGTTCAAAGGCGAACCGATTTTCCCTTTGGTGTTTGACGCATACATACGCCACATACTCAGGGACCGACACTTGATCGCGTTTTTCATGGAGGGTGGTCGTTCGCGCACTGGGAAATTGCTTCACCCCAAGGTGGGCATGTTAGGCATGATTCTCGATGCCTGGACGAAAGGTGTGGTGGAAGATGTGCCGTTAGTCCCCATCACCATCGACTACGGTCGCGTATTCGAAGGAGCCTCTTACCTCAGTGAAATGAGCGGTCAGGAAAAGCAAAAGGAGAACCTGCGTTCTTTGCTTCGTACACCAAAGTTTTTGCGGAAGAAACACGGAATCATACGCATTCGCTTTAACGACCCGATTTCCTTGCGCCAATTCGTGGCAGATAATGATTTGGGACCAGAAGACATCGGATTCCGTAACAAATTGCCGCTGCTCCACGCATTGGGCCACCGAGTGATGCAACAAATCAACCAATCGGTCACCATCACTGCTGCCAATGTGTTGGCGGGGATCCTTATGGGCAACCCACGACGCGGGTTGACGGATGTAGAGATTCGAGCGTTGTTTGTACTCAGTGTTCGTTACCTTGATCGTCGAGGCGTCGAATTGGCCTTCCAAGAGAAGAGTCTTGACCTTGCCTTGGAAAATGCCACCCAAACATTTCAAGAGTGGGAGACGATTGTCAGCGTGAAAGTGGCAGGTCAAACCATCATCAACATCCCTCCTGCCAAACGACCGGAAATGGAGTATTACAAAAACAACGGGCTTCATTTCATGTTGGATCTGGCGCTTGTCGCGTCGGCCGTCAAATGTCTGCGCGAACCCTTCGAGGATCAAATCACCGGACTCGCATCCGAAATATTCGAGTTACTCCAATTAGAGTTTGTCATGCCCGAGGGCTACCCCTCGGAAGAACTCTTGAAAAACGCGATTCAAAACTTTGTCGACATGGGTGCGCTTAAACGCGAGGCCGGTTACCTTCGTCGAGGTGCAGATCCCATTGGGCGTCTTGCCTTCGACGTGTGTAGCCATCTACTTGTCAATCTGATGGAGTCCTATTTTGCGGTAGCTGAGTACCTCTTAAGTGACCTCAAAAGTGAAAACACGACAACCAAGGACGCTCTCAAGGGTATGATTGATCGAGCCGAACTGCTGTATGCCGTTGGAACCATACAGAAACGGGAATCCATCAACAAAGTCACCTTTGACCTCGCTATTGGCCGCTTCAATAAAATGTCATATATACAACTACGTACACCAAAAGGTCAAAAGCACCCCAGCATCTCGCTCAATACCCAGAAGACCGCAGAGTTTCGCGCCTTGCGGGAAAAGCTACTGCAATGGATTCAAGCCATAGACTAAGCGATCTCGCCGAACTCCAAAGCGTCACGCGTCGTGACTTAGCGTGGGATCAAATCAAGGGGTATTTTGGCCGTCGTGCCCAGACTGCCGAAGGTCGCCGACTGATCTCAGATCAAGACCTCATGGACCAGAACACCCTCATCACCCATTTTGAAGCGCTGAACCGTTGGCTCGAGTGGTTGGCACACCGGCCTCCATTCAGCTTTCCGGCACTGCCCGCGGTTTCCGATCTAGACCGAAACCCTCACTTGAGCCCCTTTTCTTCGGAAAAACTGATCTGTTTTCGCGATGTCACGGCGTTTTGGCTAGAACAAGAAGAGATGCCATGCGAAAGACAACCTCCTTCAGCAAGCTTCGTGTCAATCCATAACCGCCTCAAGAGCCTGTTTACGGCGCAAGGTACCTGGTCAGTCGATGCGTCGCCTACCTACCGTAAACTGATCAGCGAACAAGATAAGATTCATGCCCAGGTTGAACGGCAATTGTTGCAGATCATCGAAAAGAATCGCGATGTTCTCAGTGAGTCCATTGTGTTCGAACGAAATGGTCGAAAGGTGCTCGCCGTGCAGGCTTCCTTCAAAGGGAAATTGCGGGGTATGGTGCAAGACTCCAGCGCATCCGGGCAAAGTGTCTTCATAGAACCCGAATCCATCATTGCACTGCAAAATCGCGAAGTGGAGCTGATAGGCGAAATCCGCGAAGAACTGCTTCGGATTTCCCGCGAGGTAACGACATTGATCGTCGCTGAACCTTCATTTTCAACATTGCTGTCCTTTTTGGCGGACATGGATCGCATGCAGGCTTTGGCTCTGGTCACCAAGGAGACCCAAAGTCAGGTGGTCGTGCCAAATTCGTTGCGTACCCTCGATCTAAAGAATGCAAGACATCCGTTTCTCGATGCAGCATATGCTTCATTGAGGCAAGAGGATGGACACGCCCCTGATGATCGGATCATGGTTCCGTTTGATTTGCAGTTGGACGCAATTCAGAGGGGTCTTCTGATATCCGGTGCCAACACAGGTGGCAAAACTGTGACCCTCAAAACCACGGGTCTGATCAGCTTGATGGCCAATTCAGGCTTCCCCATTCCTGTCTCGGAGGGCAGTCAGGTTCCTTTTTACGACACCATCCTGGCAGATATCGGCGATCATCAGTCCATGGCCCAGAGCCTCTCTACGTTTGCGTCTCATCTCAAAACACTGAACATGATGGCCAATCAACACCCGCAAAACGCCCTCCTTTTGATTGATGAATTGGGGTCTGGCACCGATCCCATGGAAGCCGACGCGCTGAGTCAGGCCCTGCTCGAGCGCTTCATGGCATCGCTTGCACATGTAATTTGCACCACCCATCACCAAGTGCTTTGTGCTTTTGCATTGGAACATCCCAACCTCGTCAATGGCTCCATGGCCTTCAACCCGCAACTCATGGTGCCCACTTTTCGTTTTACCCAGGGGGTGCCAGAGCGCTCTCATGCGTTGGAAATCGCTCAGCAGGCTGGGTTTCCCAAGGCCGTGATGGAACGCGCCAAATCGCTATTGGACAATAATATGGTCGACGTTCAATCCGCCATCACCCAGTTACAGAAACAGGCCCGTGAATTACACCGCGCCAAAGCCAAAGTCCGGCGAAAAGAAATCGCACTTCACAAAAGCCAGAAAGAAAACGAGATGCGAGCAAACGAACTGGCATCCAAAGCAGCGCGGCTCGAAGATCAGGCACAGGAACGCCTTCAGAACAAGCTGAAACAGTTGGAAAGGCGTGTTCGCGGTTTGATGGCTGAGCTCTCGTCGAAGAAGGACCGGCGAGAAGCGGCCCAACAGTTTTCAATGATTGAGCAAGAAATTCAGCCCACCGTCGAAAAGATAGAAATTCCTTCTTCAGGTCAACCCTCATCCGCTTGGCGACCAGGCGATGCAGTGTATGTACAGAGCTTTGCGCGACATGGTGTCCTTGTCGCGGTGGATCGAAAGACAGCCCGCGTCAATCTAAACGGGATGATGCTCCAAGCATCGCTTGACGACGTCATTCATACGATTCAAACGGATCCCGCAACACCACCGCAGGTGAAGGAACTTTCTGAACTCAGCAACAACAACCCATCACTTGAATTGAAGTTGTTGGGGATGACCGTGGACGATGCCTTATTGGAGGTTGATCGGGCCATAGACCTGGCCCTTCGTGTGGGCCAGCCGTACCTTATATTCATACATGGTCATGGTTCAGGACGATTGAAGGGTGCCGTTAGGCAATTCCTGCAGCAACACCAAGCCAGTGACCACTGGGACGTCGTGCTCAACGAAAATGATGGGCAAACAGAACTGCACTTTAACTGAAGAGCTTCGAATCCAACGCTTCCCAGACATCGCCGTTCATCGGCCGTTTATAGAATTGAGGCCTGCCGGGGGTTGCAACGGCACGAACGTCGATATACGCCTCCGTAACCAGCACATGGACACGAGCCACATCAGTGAGGGGCCCCAGGTTATAACCCACGGCAGGACCAACCACAAAAATATGACTGAGCCCAGTCGCACGTTTCTGCATCGCACGCCCAATCCTTAACATACGCGTTCGGTCAGCTAGGGTGGCATGGGCACCGACCAGATTCCCACCCGCCACACCGGTTAAGGCAATACATGTCTGAATGTTCGGAAAGATAAGCTCTGTATCCACAGGGATGTTACGCATGGATCCCGTGATCTCATATACATAGGCCATTAGGACGTCGCAATCATGGCCATGATTTCTCTTCGCACAGCGGACAACGACTCGGGAGGACTGACCACAACGATCACCGTGTCATCGCCACCTACGGTCCCCACAACGCCTCTCATCGTGGACTCATCCAACCTGTAGGCAATTGGCTGCGCATGGCCGGGCGGTGTCTTAATGACCAACAGATTGGGTGGCGCCTCGTGAATGGCGATAACTGGCGAACGCAACATCGACTGATCGGTACGCACGTAAACACCTGCCTCTTTTCGAATACCCAGCTTAGAGAGATGACGGGACAGCGTTGATTGGGTGATCCTTATGCCTCGAGACCGCAAAGCGCGAACCAACTGCTGCTGATTCTCGCAATCCTGTCCATCGACAATCTCTAACAATACCCGGTCTACACTCATGCACTTATTCTCATTGATCTGCCATATTATGCAAAATAATGCTTGATATCCGCTTTTTATGCATATATATTGTCGGTTTATTGAATGGAGGTGCGCGATGCACGTGGTATTGGCTTATTCAGGTGGACTCGATACATCCACGGCGATTCCCTGGTTGAAAGAGGTGAAGCAAGCTGAAAAGGTGACGGCCGTTCTGGTGAACGTAGGTCAGAATGAGGACTTGGAGGCAGCGAGCAGTCGTGCCTATGCTTTGGGGGCCGACTCGGTTCACATCGTCGATAAAATTCAGGCCATGGTCCAAGACGGCATTGCGCCCATGCTCAAGGCTGGAGCGGTCTATGAGGGCTCGTATTTATTGGGAACTGCCATCGCCAGACCCTTCATCGCCGACGCTTTGGTTGAAATCGCACTTCAAGTAGGCGCACAAGCCATCTGTCATGGGGCTACAGGAAAAGGCAACGACTACCTGCGGTTTGAACAGCGCATTCGTCATCAGGCACCAGGCCTGGCCATCATAGCGCCATGGCGTGAATGGGACCTGAAAGATCGGGACAGTGCTCTGGCCATGTTGTCCAAGACGGGCGTGGATCTGCCCACCAAGTCGTTTGCCTATTCTGTGGACGCCAATTTGTGGCATACCTCTTATGAAGGGGGGCCCCTGGAAGATCTCACCCACCCGGTGCCTGACGAGATTGGGTCACGTATGTTGTCGCCGGGGATTGCGCACATTCACATCGGTTTCAAAGACGGACTGCCGTGTTCGTTGAACGGGCAGTCCATGGCGTTGTCAGAAATCATTCAGCAGCTCAATCAAGAGCTGGCCACCACGGGGTACGGCTGGGAAGATCTTGTCGAAACACGGACCAACGGCCTTAAATCCAGAGGCATTTATTACACCCCGGCAGGTACCTTACTCTATGCGGCTCGTACCGCACTGGCGCAGGTTTGGTTCCCCAAGCCCACCCTGGATTATCTGGACCAGCAATCGAACATTTATGGCAAGATGGTCTATGAAGGCGCATGGGACCATCCAATGCGCGCCGCAATGGATGCCGCTATAGATCAAATCTTTGCAGGTACAGAGGGTGAAATCCATATGGTGATTAAGGGTGCACAGATGTTGATTCAAAAAAGAACCTGCAATCCCAGTTTGTTTGACACAGCCATGAGCGGCTTTGGGCACATGGATGTTTGGGACGACTCGTTCAGTGACGCATTGGTGTTTCTGCAGCGCATGAAATATCACAGCAAGCCCTATCCTGTCCTACTCGGCGTCCTTACATGAGTCAACTATGGCGTAGTCAGATCAACCAGGGAATGGCACCCCAAGCATGGGCCCTGAACCGTAGCATCGATCGTGACTACGCCCTTTGGCCTCACGAGTTACTGGGGAGCAAAGCCCATGTGGATATGCTCGACAAAACCGAACTGCTCTCACAGGAGCAGGCGCGTGCACTGCGGGAAGCCATCGACGAATTGGCTTGTGAATTTGCCAATCGCCAGATCGAAGTGCTTGAAAGCGACGAGGACATTCACGGACTGGTGGAACGTCTTCTAGTAGAGCGATTGGGCCCATGGGCATCCATGGTGCACATGGGCCGGTCGCGCAACGAACAGGTGCTCCTCGACGAGCGTTTGTACCTTCTTGAAAATGCCACAACCTTGCGGTCCAAACTGCAAGACGCCATTGCCGTGTTGGTTCAAATGGCAGACCGCGCCGATCACCAAATGGTGCCCTCATACACACACCTTCGCCGCGCCCAACCCATGTTTTTGCGGCAATACTGGATAGCGCATGCCACTTGGTGGTCACGGTGCATCGAAGATTTGGATCAATACGAACAGTCCCTGCTTCGCGAATGTCCCATGGGAAGTGGCGCCATTAATGGCACCACCCTGCCCACAAACCCTCATTACGAAGCACATCGACTTGGATTCGAGGGACCCCCGAGCAATGCATTGGCCACAGTTTCCAGTCGCGCCGATGTCATCCGGTTCGCGGCTATTTGGACCCACTGGATGTTAGAGGTCTCACGGTTGATGGAAGACCTAATTCTATGGACCAGCGACGAATTTGGGTTTGCTTCATTTTCTGGCGCTGTGACTTCTGGTTCCAGCATGATGCCTCAAAAAAGAAACCCCGATATTTGCGAACTGATCCGTGGGAAATCAGCAGTGGTAATGGGTTACTACACCGGGTTAATGACGCTCACCAAAGGCTTGCCAATGGGCTATATGAAGGACTTCCAGGAAGACAAAACGCTGTTACTCCCTTTGGTCGGTGACATGCACCTCGTTTTGGACGTCATGCCTGTACTACTTCAAGCTTTGCACGTGAATGCAGAAGCCATGAGCCATGCCACGGAGGATCCACTCTTGTTGGCGACTGATGTAATGGAGGTTTTGGTCCGCAGGGGCATGCCTTTGCGTGAAGCTCACCGAGCCATCGGCGATTGCATTGCAGAAGCTATCCAAGAAAATGTATCCTTTGCCGAATTGGCCACCAATCGCTGGCAACTGTCGCCAGAGACATTCCATCCACAAGCAAGTTGTCTCAAGCGAGACACAACTTAAGTCCCAGCAAGTAAGGCCTCGCGGTTCCCCCGCGCAGTTGCTAGACTTAGTGAACTTTGGTGATGGGTGGCTGGTTTGTGATCATTGTGTGGTTTGCCCTCAACTTTTCCGGCATCCCGCTGGAACATATGCGTTTTTCAACACCACCTGCTGAAGTCAACGCGCGGTTATTGAACGTGAGTTGCGTCAAACAGGACCGAATTGGGTACCTGTGGTTTGGTTCACAGGATGGGCTTTGGCGCTATGACGGATACCAACTCATGGGTTTTCGCCATGACCGCCGTGACCCCAACAGCCTAGCCGACAACTGGGTCAAAGGCCTAGCCGAAGACCCGCAAGGAAACCTGTGGATTGCCTGCAGGGAGGGTATGCTTAGTCGCTTGGATCCCTATCGCACCGAATTCAAACATTACCCACTTCAACCTGAAGGCGTCCGAATAGAGACTATGATTCAAGACAAGAGCGGACAATTATGGCTCGGCTGTGAGCGAGGACTGTCACGTTTTGATCCCGATACGGAGACCTTTCATTGGTATGAACATGGCCATTCGCTTCCAAACGATGCCCTTACTTTGAGTGTGCTGGAGGATAAACAGGGCCGAATTTGGGCGGGCTACGGCGGCGGGGGGGTTTGTCGGGTAGATCCTGACAAAGGTTGTGTGCAGCACATTGATTTCGAACTAGGCGATCCCCGGTTTGAGGAACGACAAGTTTGGTGTGGGTTACAAGTAGGGGAAGATATCTGGTTTGGAACAAGCCACGGCATCTACATCCTCAACCCCGAAACCGGAAAAACAAAATTCACGATCCCAGACAGGCTGCATGATGTGAATCGGCGTGTATTTATCACCCGATTAATGCGGGACCGCAACGGTCGGGTGTGGATTGGCACGCGCCATGACGGCGTCTGTGTGTATCAGGATGGAATCTACAGCTATTGCGCCGTTTCCCCCGGTGACAAGGGCGGGTTACCGCACCCTTATGTGCGTTCGATTATTGAGGATCGCTCCGGTATCGTGTGGATAGGAACCTTGAGCGGTGGCGTCAGCAAATATGATGTGAATAGACCGCTTTTCCAAATCCTGGAACAAGCACCTGACGGTTCTGGGCTCTGCGGTAACTACTGCAAGTCGATCTCGGTTGATCATGCCGGAAAGGTGTGGTTTGGTTCCAACTCAGGCATTTCCGTTTGGGACCGATCCGAGAACCGCTTTCTCTGTTACGTTCACGACGAGCAAAACCCGAAAAGCCTGAGCTCCAACGCAGTACGGTTTATTGTGGAAGATGTGCAGCAACGCATGTGGATTGGCACTTTTGGCGGGGGATTGAACGTCTTGGACAATGGTGAAATCCACCGTTTATCAAGTGAGTGGCCCGAGCCTTTTCTTTGGCTGGATGCAGGCTACATCGATGAAGATGGCCATCTTTGGCTAGGCAGTGTCGGCGGTCTTATCGACTACGATACCAGCGACCATACCTATAAGACCCTAGAGTTCGGAGTGGCCGTCAACGGGCGATCACGCATTCGTAGCATTGCTCGCGGCGAAGGAGACACGCTTTATGTAGGCTGCCACGATGGATTTGCCGTCGTGAACCGCAAGGACGGAACACATACCTTGTTCCAGGCAGATAGAGACCTGCCCGACAGTCTGTCAAGCAATACCGTTCGTGCCGTCTACGTGGATAGTAGGCGCCGAGTCTGGGTCGGTACATCTTCCGGAATCAACCTCTTTAACGATGGATCATTCCAGGTATTTGGAGAAAGCGAGGGTCTGGCCAACGAAGTGGTTTACGGGATTCTGGAAGAGCCAGATACCGGCAGATTGTGGATGAGCACCAATGCGGGACTGTCACGTTTTGACCCAAATACCGAGCAATTCATTAATTTTTATGCCGATGACGGACTTCAAGGCAGTGAATTCAACTCAGGCGCGTCACTCATGTCGTCCGACGGCACCATGTTCTTTGGCGGAACGAACGGGATTTCTTACTTCAACCCGCAACATTTCGAACAAAGTACCAACCATCCTCCGGTCGCAATTAATGTCGTTCGTATCATGGATGAAGTGTACCCCATTCAAATTGGAACCGGTGAAGCACCTCATCTAGAACTATCCCCCAACGAGAATTACTTTGCCTTTGAGTTTGCAGCTCTGGATTTCTCCAACCCATTTCGAAACGTCTACCAATACCGCATGAAAGGGCTGGACAACGACTGGTCCATCCCCTCCGACCGTCATTACGTGAATTACCCCGACCTGAGCCCTGGCCGATATCAGTTTGAAGTCAAAGCAGCCAACTCTGAAGGGGTATGGAGCCAATCGACGGCAAGTATTCATCTGAATATTCGGCCTCACTTCTACCAAACCGCCTGGTTTGCCCTACTGGTATTTCTGTTCAGTGCATCGCTCATTTACGGTCGAATGACTGCCCTTAGTAGGCAAAAACGGGCCCTGGAACTGGTAGTCGCACAACGTACTCAATCCTTGATGGATTCGAATGTCGCCTTGGAACGTTCCAACGCGGCCCTGAAAGAGGCCCAGGATCAACTGGTCCATCAAGCCCATGAAGCGGGCATGGCCGAAGTGGCCATTGAAGTCGTTCACAATATCGGCAACGTATTAAACGGCGTTGGTATCACGGCCGAAACCCTTCGCGCCAATCTGGACAAATCGCACCTTCACGCCGTTCGAAAAGTCTGTGATCTGCTTCAAGATCACGAAAATGACCTTGTCGATTTTCTACAACACGACGAAAAGGGAAGCAAGATCCTCCCTTACCTTCACCGGCTCAACGAGAAACTGGGTGAGGAAAAGGCCTTCACCAAAGAGAACTTGGACCAAATGGTCAAGGCAATTGACATGATGCGCGAAACCATCCAAATGCAGCAGGACTACGCCAATCGGAATTTGGCGTTTCGAGAGACGGTCCAAATTGCGGCCATCATTACCGATATGATCGCGCTTCAACGCAGCAAATTAGAGCAAAACAAAATCGTCGTGAGCACTCATTTCGCACCCATACCGCCACTTTGGCTACAACGATTCAAGTTGGCCCATGTGATTGCCAACCTGCTGGTAAACGCCATCGATGCCACCCTCATGCGGGGACATGATGAAAAGCGCATTGATGTGGCGGTGCTAGAAGACTCAGGTACCGTGGTCATTCGTATCAAAGACAACGGTATTGGATTCGATCTACAACAAAAGGAACGTCTGTTTCAATATGGCTACACCACGAAACAAAGGGGCCGCGGTTTGGGTTTGCATTCCTGCGCCAACTCTATGACTGATATCGGCGGTACTATCAACGCATTCAGCGATGGTCCCAACCAGGGCGCGGTCTTTGAACTGCGCTTTGAGCTGGAGCAACACCTTCAAGGGGACGCCGACGCATAACGCCGGCGTCCGTTTTCTCGAAAATTAGGCAACCACCTGTGGTTGATAATAGAAACGCTCATCGGCAATCTTACCGTCGCGCCATTTGGCTACTGCCACCTGGGTAAACGCCATACGATCGCCGTATTGAGTGTTGTGAAAATCTAAATACCAGCGTGTCATGCTGGTGTCCCCATCAACCACCACGTCCAGTAGTTTACAGTCATACCAAGTGGTGTGATCCACGAACTGCTGTTCCCGTTCCAGATTTGCGGTCAAGCCAACCGTGGGTTCTGCATTGTTCTCACCCATCACCACATCATGATCATAAAACTCGTTCATGGCTTCCATGATCTTACCTTTCAGAATCATTTCGTTTAACGCATGCACACGCTGTTTGGTCTGTGTCATATTTAACTCCTTTCACTTAACCAAAGATCAAAACTAAAATTGCCTGCCCCACGAAGCGCAGCTGCAACAGCCAACCCCGTAGCCAGCAGAAAGAATTCCACGCCTTCACCAGACTGTTGCCCGCTCCAATTCATAAAGAACCCGTGATCGAGGTGCATCATCCCCGCGGCTACCAACAACGTCGCCCCGACCGAAATAGCCGCCAAGCGCGTACCGAACCCGGCAATCAAGGCGATTCCCCCTAGAAACTCAGCGAGTATGGCAAAAAGGGCAAACACAGTGGGTATCCCTAAATGCTCGGTGAAGAACTGCATGGTTCCACCGAATCCGTATCCGCCGAACCATCCAAGGGCTTTCTGAGCCCCGTGAGGGAAGATCATGACACCAAGCGCCAATCGTACTGCCAAAGCATCCCATCCACGATCCGTCTGAATCAATTTCTGCCACATGGCATCCTCCTTATTTCAACAATTCATGTATACGGCCAATCTCGTTCTTCGAATGACAAATAGATTTGCTATACTTGTTCAATTTTTCAGATCAAGTTCGGAGTCTCATGAATACCGATCAGTTACGGGCCTTTGAAGCAGTGGTCAGGCTGGGCAGCTTTGCGGCCGCTGGAGCTGAACTACATAAGGTGACCTCTGCCATCAGCTACAACATAAAGACGCTGGAGGACGAGCTTGGTCTATCACTCTTCTCTCGCGATGGGTATCGTGCCGAGTTGACGCAAGAGGGCCGATTACTCTTGGGTAAATCACGGAGTCTATTGAATGGGTTCCGCAGCCTCCATGACCTTGCACAGGAAATCGTATCCGGCGCAGAAGCTATGGTGCGGCTGGACATCACGCCCATCTGGAATGTGGCGGCAATTGCACATCCACTCCGTGAATTCCAATTGAGATTCCCCGCGACGCAATTGGTCTACGGCTCAGAGGTGTTCGGCGGCGAGGCTTTGGTACTCGAACAGGCTGCGGATATCGCCATCAGCGATGTGATCGACAGGGACAACCGCCTCGACCGTGTCTGGATAGGGACTGTTGACTTTATTCCGGTTGCGGCTCCGCACCATCCCCTTGCCACGCTCAATACTATTGATGAAACGGAATTATCGGCCTGCATTCAAATTGTGGTCAGCTCAAAAAGTGCACGCTGGAAAGATGTCTCCTTGGGTGTTGCGTTGGGCGCTAAGATTTGGCGAGTACCCGATTTGTTCACCAAGCGCCAGTTTCTCTGTGATGGTCTGGGCTGGGGGAATATGCCAGCACCCATGGTTGCCGATGATTTAGAACAAGGGCGATTGGTTCGTCTGACTATGGACGCCCTGGCTGAGTCAGCTCAAATGATGTTGGTACGCAGCCGGGACCGGTCACTTGGTCCTGCAGGTCGATTCCTGTGGCAATCCATCCTGCAAACGCTCAAGGCAGATTGACGATCAGGTCCAAGACTGCCAACGGTCACTTCCCGTTTGGGCAACCATGGAGCCGTTAACCCCACCGGTTACCACAATCCCGGCACTCCCGCCAATGCCGTTCAGCGTCTCACCTTGCGGCCGCGGATTATCTCAACGCCAGTTCTGAGCATCGCCCCAGAGACATAAGAAGAGCAGACTCATCAAGAAACGCATGGACCAACCTCGACTGAGCACTTGGGTTCAATCTAAATCGTGCACACCCACAAATTCAATCAAACATGCCTTCGAATTTGATCTGCGCGCCCAAAACGCCTTCTTCAGCTTGGTAGGCAAGCCAAAGGCGATCATGCCAAACCACAAGACGCGGGAAACCGCTGCTTCGGCCCTCAGGAACGGACGCTACCGCCCAAGCAGTTTGTTGCTGCGGTGAAACGCGAGCAACTCTTACTGTGCCACCTTCGGCCGCATCAATCCATGACACAAAGACATGATCGCCTAACACAGCCATACCCAACCGTCCCATGGGTTCACCCTTGAGTTTGATGATCTGATCACCTTTCGCCACGAATACCTGTGCTGCCCCATTCACTCCGGTAAACCAAGCACGTGCCGTCTGACTCCCATGTGGCGCATTCACGGGGCCATTCACGGGACAGCCCTCAATCACCCACTGATCATCTTGAATCGCGTGGCCTTCGGTCCAATTCCCATCAACCCATGTAGCGGCGTAGCTGTCCCGCACATGATCATCAGTCTTGTTGCGATAAACAACTTCAAGGCCTTGACCACGTGCTGCGAGCGACGTGGAGCAGCACTCACAGGTGTGATCATCCACTTGCTGCTCCGGACCAAGTTGTGTCGGGCTTACCCAACGGGCATGCAGTTCCATGGCGCCCCCTGTCACCATATGGGCACCATCGAGCCATACGGCCATTATCTTGTCATTCAGGGGAGCCATTGAGACAAATCCGTGTTCAGCGGGTGTTCTGCTCTCGTGTAGCCAAAACGGTTCACCAAACACGCCGTCCATCCTGCGACTGGCATACACACCATATTCATAGGTCCCTTCACCCATGCGTTCGGGCCAAGTTACAAGTGCCCAACCGTCAACTGCTGCGACCTTAGGTGTATCGGCCCAATTGATGAAAAGCGAACAACCTGACCGCACGGATTGGGGTTCAGTCCAGGTTTCCCCATCCCAGGCAGCGTATTGCACATCGCCACAGTCTTTCGACTTAGGCTCGATCCAAACCAAATGAATCGCATCAGTCGATATCGCCATATGGGCCGCCAAGCTTGGTGAGCCACACGGCAGGTGCCAAGACGACCATTCTCCAACCAACAACCCCAACCAAAATACAAACATTTCAACTCCCCCGCCCATCCATAGTCTGAAAGGTGGCGCAAAAGAACGTGGGAGACAGTGTAACCTGTCTCCCACGGGGGGGTCGGGAGGAGTGTCAGTTCAATTCAAAATCTATCCGCAGAGTTAAACGAACATCTACTGGTTTGCCATGGATGGTGCCGGGCAAGAATGACCATTGTTTTAGTGCCATAATCGCATGTTCCTCAAAGCCAAACTTCCCTCGGTGAGCTTGTCGAAGCACCCGAATCTGGTCAATAGTGCCATCGGTTTTGAGAACCGCTTCTAGGATCACGTATCCGGACAAGCCAATTTTGGCTGCCTGAGCCGGGAAAAGAGGTTGCACCCGTTTTGTAATAATTGGAGGTTCAAGTCCCTGGGTGTTGATGGAAACAGCACCTGGGGAAGGCGGTGATATATCTGCAAGACTCCAGTCACCTGTATCCAACGGATCCACGTGTACTGGAATCTCTCTTTCCACTTCCAAGATCACTTCCGGAGCCTCTGGGTCCGAAGGCATGGGTCGCAATGCCAGCATCTCATGCACCTGGTTCTTAACGACATCCAGTGGCGGAGGTGCTGAAGGCCGCACCCTTACAACTCTTGTTTCCGCTTTTGGTGCCACAATCACGTTTGGGGCATCAAAGCCAGGCATCCAAATCGCAGCAAGAATCGCGACGAGTGAAGTGAGGACAGCCTTTTTGTGAAGATTGTTTTCTTCAACGTCAAACCATTCCAGATACATAATTACCTCTCCCGGCTTTTGTCTTGTGTTGATTCAAAGATAAAACCCCCACCAAGAAAAGTCCGTTCAATGTTCTGCAAAGGTTGAGTAGAGGCGCACGCCATCAATCTGTTACAAGAGCCATTTGACCGAATCGGGCGTCAGTGGTACAACCCGCTCTGAGGCTGATATGACACAACAACCAGAGATCCACCCCCCACTCCGGCGCATTACTTATCTGGGCGCAGATCTGGCTCACTTTGCGCCGGCAGCCGACAGAGCCTATTACACGCTTGATCCTAATGTACGATACTTGTGGATCATCAGCCGCGGAATCAGCTGGACCATTCTCTTAGGAGGTATGGCTGTCTCGATCGCAATCACCGGTATGGCTCGAGCTGCAATTACGCCTTGGTTGATCAAGGGTATGTTGGTATTACTGCCGCTAGCAGTTTTGAGTATCGTGTGGCCATTGATCGCCTACAAACATTGGGGATTGGCGATCCGCGAACATGACATGTTGGTGCGAAATGGCGTCCTATTCAAACATGTGGCCTCGGTTCCGTTTACGCGCATCCAACACGTCGACACGCATTCCGGTCCCATCGAACGTTCTTTTGGCCTCGCCACCCTCATCGTTCACACTGCAGGTTCCCAATTGGGGTCACTCACTGTCCCGGGACTGCCCCAAGATGAAGCGCAACAGTTGCGGGACTATCTGTCCAAAGCGGGCCATACCCATGCAAACCTCTAGTCAGCAATGGTCGATGCTCCATCCGGCCATGTTGGTGCTTGAGCTCCTGCGTCAATTGAAGCAGACAGCTTTTGGATTGGTATTAGGCGGCTATTTCGCGATCAAAGGCAATATGTTCTTGTTGGTTTTCCTGATCGTGTTTTCAATTGTCGTTCCACTGCTTGTGATCACGCTGCGATTCATGTCTTATCGATATGCACTCACGCAGGGCCACCTGGTCATCAAAGAGGGGATTCTTTCCCGCAAGGAACGATCCATTCCAGCAACGCGTATTCACAACATCAACACCACGCAATCCTTGATAGCACGTGCGTTTGGGGTAGTACGCGTTGATTTGGAGACCGCTGGCGGTGGTCAGGCTGAGGCCTCTCTACCAGCCATTTCCATCGGTGCGGCAGAGCATCTGGAAGCCTACATTGTGGCCAATAAGGGACATGTGGTGACGCAGCCCGACGGCTCCGAGACTGCACAGGTTCCACCCATCTACCAAATTTCGTTCAAAGACATCGTGGTCTTGGGTGCCACCACAAACAGGATGGGCGTCATCTTTGCGGGTCTATACGCATTGCTGGAGTTCTGGGAAGATGACATGGTGCGCGCCACGCAGAACTGGATATCCACAGCAGCACAGATTACTACTCAATTCAGCGAACGATCTCATCTGGAGGTTGTGTTCGCCGTGGTTGTATCTTTTCTGGTCATCCTGACCCTTTCATGCGCCATAAGTATTGGACTTGCCTTGATCCAGTTTTATGGGTTTCAAGTGACGATGCCCGGTTCGGATATCAAGATTCGCACCGGCCTATTCACCGTGCGTTCCCTCACAATTCCCGCAGGCAGAATTCAAGCATTGCGCTTCGTGACATCGGCCATTCGGCGACCCTTCAATCTGTTGCAAGTGACGGTTTGCACCGCAGGACATATGGGCGTCCAGGAAAAACAACAACAAAATCAGCAACAAACCGATTTGCTCATTCCGTTGGCCCATCAACCTGAAGTCAACCAGTACGTACAAGCCATTTGGCCCCAGGCACAATGGGCGAGCCTGAATTGGAGAAAGGTGGATGCATATACTCGAACGCGCCAGTTTCGCTGGTTGTGGTTTGGTTCAAGTTTGATCTTCGCAATCGCTTTCAGGCTCCAACAAATGAACCTAATTACGGCCCTGGTGCTCTGGGTCATTGCGGGCATCCTCTCGTGGACAATCGCTCATCTCACCTACAAACAAACCGCCTTTGCCGTTGACGCCCGTTTCGTATACATCAAAACGGGATTTCTGGGTCTGCGTTCTTGGGTCATTCCTCTGAACAGGATTCAAATGCTGGCAGTCATGCAGAGCCCGTTTCAGCGGCGCCGTGAACTGGCCAGTCTCGTTCTGGATGTTGCAGGTGCCAGCCGGCAAGGCACGCCTGTTATTCCCAATATTGAGGTTGCCAAGGCCTGGCATCTGTTCAACGTATTCTCAGGCCCAAAGCCGGTCACAACATGAATCCATATCCGTGGGAAGACTTTCGACCTCATCAGCAAACGCCGTATATATACGGGTACACCTGCGATGAATTGACCCAACAAATCCTCACCATGGGATACCGAGAGGTTCATGGACCGACCCTATTCGGATTGCTACACCGATACGGCCCCAACCTGCCGTCGTGGTTCGACGGTCAAAGGCTGCCGCGGGGGCTTTGGCACAAAATTACTTCCAGTGACAAACTGGACCCGATCCATCGGGTAGAAGCCCATCAATCCGATGACGGATCGACCAAGTACCGATTTCACATATCGGGGGGTTCTGTTGAAGGGATTTACATGCCCTTTCCGGGCCGACACACCCTTTGCATTAGTTCGCAAATTGGCTGTGCCATGGGCTGCACTTTCTGTGCAACCGGCACGATGGGACTGCATCGGCACCTAAGCGCCGCCGAGATGGTGAGCCAGGTACTGAACATCAAGCAAAGACACCCTGACGAGACCGGCAAGACAAAACGCTTCAATGTCGTGTTTATGGGGATGGGCGAGCCATTACACAATCTCGATCAGGTCTTGAAGGCCGTGTCGGTCCTGACTGACCCAGCAGGTCTCAATCTGTCACCTAGAGATGTGGCTGTTTCCACATCAGGTTTGATCCCAAAAATAGAACAAATGGCGACGGTGAAGAAACGACCTCAGCTCATGGTGAGTATCGCAGCCACGACGGACGAGGCGCGTTCGGCAATCATGCCCGTCAATCGCGCATACCCACTGGAAGACCTGATGCGATGCTTGGAACGATATCCGTTGCGCAAAGGCGAGCGGGTCATGCTGAGTTATGTGTTGATAGAGAATGTCAATGACACAGAAGAAGATGCGCGCCGACTGGCGGCCATGAGTCAGCGGTTTCCTAGCCTGGTGAACGTCATCCCCATGAACGAGCACGAAGGAAGTCCGGGTTTCGTGGAGCCAGATGAATCAAGAACCAATGCATTCGCCAATATTCTTTTGGCACACGGTGTCTTTACGACCATTCGCCGCAGTCGTGGCCGCGATGTTGCGGGGGCATGTGGTCAACTGGTGCAGAAAATAGCAAGGAAAAAAAATGCGCGCACTTACGTTTGACAGTCCGCAAAAGGTAAAGATACAGGAAGTAGCTGAACCGAAAATTCAACACCGTCGGGACGCAATCATTCGGGTTACGCATACGGCCATATGTGGGTCCGATCTGCACGTGTACCATGGACGCGAGTCGGGCTTGGACCCGGGTACAATCATGGGTCATGAGTTTGTAGGTGAGATCATCGAGTTAGGCCCAGAGGTGAGTACTCTCAAAACCGGGGACACCGTTTTTAGTCCATTCACAAGTTGCTGCGGCACATGCCGACCTTGTACCACCGGACTCCCTTGCCGCTGTGCCATGGGTCAGTTGTTCGGATGGGTGGAAGGCGGAACCGGTCTCCAAGGAGGACAGTGCGAATACGTTCGGGTCCCATTTGCAGACAGTACCCTGAAAACAACCGGTCCACTCTTGCCCGAGGTGGCTCTTTTGTTGGGTGACGTACTTTCAACGGGCGGCTATTGTGCGGAACAGGCCCATGTCGCGCCTGGGGGTACCTACGCTGTCATCGGAGGCGGACCGGTTGGTTTGATGGCTTTGACGACCTGTCAGTGGCGAGGTGCGCGAGACGTCGTACTTTTTGACCCTATCGCTGAAAGGCGAGAACAAGCGAAACGCTGGGGTGGTATTCCTGCAGACCCAAGCGAAGTAGATCGGTATGAAGGTGCTTTTGACGCGGTCCTGGAGGCGGTCGGCAGTCCCGCGGCCTCATTATTGGCTTATAAACTAGTCAGGCCAGGCGGCATCATTTCAATCGTAGGCGTTCACAACGAACCTCATTTTGCCTTCACGCCCAACCAGGCTTACGACAAGAATCTGACCGTCCACATCGGTCGTTGTCCGGCTCGTCGCCTGATGGATGAACTGATGCCTCAAGCCATCGCTCACAGCGAAAGACTGACCGAGATCTTCACCCATAGAGTACCGCTTAGCGATGGACCTGACGCATACCGGATGTTCGCTGAACGCAAAGATGGCTGCCTGAAAGTGCTGTTGTCGCCCTAAGTCTCGTCCTCAGGCAAAGCATCGAGTTTGATCATCATGGGTTCCAACAGCGACTTGATCTGCCTTAACGAATCGTCGATCTCCATGGGCAAGAACATGGTGAAGGTGTCCAAAATGACGATGGCGTTCAGCGTGGAATCCTTACCACACACATTCTTAAGCCTGTCAGCCATATGCCGATTAATGGTGTGTAGGTCGTCGTAGATCCGCTTCAGTTTTTCGAAATCAGCAGGCTTCTGGACCTCGTCCTTGCGACCGACCAAATGCAGCGACAACATGTAGAAGGAGATGACACGAGCCAGTGTTTCTTCTTGCGAGGCGTTGGGCACGTGAAACCGAGCCAAGGGTCTGAGGCACTCCGTATAGGGGCAGCCACTGGCAGGTATGATCAACCCCATGATCGAGCTCAATGCTCGTTGGGCCGTCGTTTCCATTTGATAGGTACGCTCGGCCGTAACCACTTCCACCGACATAGCATGGTAGGACGGCAGTTCAGCCGAAAAATCAACCAGGGCGGAAATACCTCGCGCCAGCGGGCAAACGGGAACGTCTTCAGCACGAAGTGGGCAGTGGACACATTGTTGGTAGTCCATGCGCGTCCATTCCGGCAAATCACCTTCGTCGTGCAAAAGCTCAAACCGCTCCGGCTCAAACTTCAATTCATAGGTACATGTGTCACCACTGGGCAGACTGAGCTTGTATGTGACGACGATGGGGTCCTGTTCCATGAGCCACTCCCTGCCTATTTATCGGCAGAAGTCCAAGCTAACAAAACCACAAATAGGTTTTCGGTGACCTAAGTCAAGTTTTGCCTTGACCCTCAAAAACCGGAGGTCTCATGCCACGTCCGCGTCGAGCCTTCACAGCCAAGCAGGGGCCCATGATCATCTGTGCATAAATCAACTGCTCAATCGGTGTCTTTCCTGGCAGGGTGAAGTCAACCTTCTTCTTGGGAGGTTTAGGTTTCTTCTGGTCCAGGATGGGAAGCGGAGTTGGCGGCAATTGAAGTGTCGGTTTTGGTTGTGGCGTTGGTTTCGATACCTTTTTCTTTTGAGCCTGCTTGGTCGGCGGGGGTTGAGAACCCCCAGCCTGAGCAAGCCAATCCTCAAGAGTCGCCTGGCGCTGCTGCTGTCGACGCGAGACATCTTCTTCAAAAATCGCCTCGAAGAGACGGACGATCAGGCGAAGAATGATGTCCATTTACTTCGTCTTCTCAGGACTATCGTCGCCAGCCAATCCTTGTCTCATCTTGGTGTCGGCTTCAATGTTCTTCAAATAGTAGTAGTCCATGACGCCCAAGTTGCCGGATCTGAACGCTTCGGCAATTGCGAGCGGGATCTGCGCTTCTGCCTCGACCACCTTGGCGCGATTCTCCATGACTCTTGCCTGCATTTCCTGCTCTGCAGCGACCGCCATAGCTCTCCGTTGCTCAGCGCGTGCTTGAGCCACCTGTTTATCAGCCTCTGCCTGGTCTGTTTGAAGTTTTGCGCCAATATTCTCGCCCACATCCACATCCGCAATATCAATGGACAGAATCTCAAAGGCGGTACCTGCATCCAGCTGGCGATGCAGCACCGTTTTGGAAATGACATCTGGATTTTCGAGCACGTGCTTATGCGACTCCGCTGAACCTATGGCCGATACGATTCCCTCGCCAACACGGGCAATCACAGTGTCCTCCGTGGCGCCGCCGATCAATCGCGGCAAGTAGGTTCGCACCGTTACACGTGCTCTCACCCGCAACTGAATGCCGTCCTTGGCAACTGCGTCGATGGTGGATTTATTGGTGCTGACCGCAGGAACATCGATTACCTTTGGATTCACGGAAGTATTAATGGCGTCCAGAATATCGCGACCTGCCAAATCAATGGCTGTTGCCTTTTTGAAATCCAAATCAATATTGGCCTTGTTTGCTTCCACCAAGGCATGAACCACGCGGGTGACGTTGCCCTTTGCGAGGTAGTGCGTTTCCAGTTCCTCCACGGTGACGGGTACACCGGCCTTGCGCGCCACAATGTAGTTATTTACGATGAGGCTGGAGTTGATTTTGCGGATCGGCATCAAGATGATGCGAACCAGAGAAACCGTAGCATTAGACACAACTGACTGAATCCAGAGCTTCAAGGATCCCAGAATAAAGAATCCGACAATGAATAAGACAATGACGATTAATATGACGTACCATTCACGCATGGAAAAACCTCTCAAAGTGCATCTACTGGCAGTGATTGTAGCAGGGTGCCGAGCTAGGGTGCGATGAATCTGATTGGAATCCTCCAACTACTCGGATTCTTGGCGCAGCAGGAGCCTTCTGCCATCGATCGCGTGCGGCAAGGTGAGTTGGATATTCGCCCAGCGGAAGCAGTAGGCTCCGTTTTTGACAGCTATCCCCATTGGACCGCCACATCATGGCGTGAAGACCACACGGACGTGGTCTTCCGCGGGGAATTCTCCCATAAAGCGGCGTTGACCGCACTCCAATCCCATCAATACGAATGGTCCCTGAGTTTCAAGATGTTACTTCTTTACAACACCTATGAAATTGCAGAAGGAGACGAAGACGAGCAGGCCATCGAGGTGAGGTTTAGGGTCGACGACTCGGGGTTCCGTGTGGTCTCGGGCCTCTTGAGTCGCAAACAAGCAGATGGTTCCTTCAAGTCATTTAGCTTCACAGACAAAGCCTTGATGATGATCATCAAAACCATGTACCGACCGACAGACCCTTATGCCATGTTGATCAAAGGGCTACCGGTCAAGTGAAGCACTGCGTTCCAGCATAACCACGGCGACAATGCCCACACAAAACAGGAAACAAGACACCCAGAACACCTGATCGTAATCCGCAGGCCATATGTTTTTTTCGCTCAAGATATAGGTTTTGCCGCGAATCATCGTGGACTCCAGGACTTGTTTCCAAGGCCATATCTTACGGAGTGAGCCAGCCATGAGACCCGTCAGCACTGCCATCGTCACATGGTGATAGCGTTGTAGGAAATACGAGAGCACTCTGGAGAAGCCCGCCAAACCGACAGCCGCGCCACTGGAAAAGACGGCAATCACTTGGATATTCGACCAACTGAAGGGGTTTTTCAAGACTGCCGTCAAATAAGCATATTTCCCGAGAATCAACAGCAAAAAGGCACCACTAATTCCCGGCAGAATCATCGCGCAAATGGCGATCACGCCACACACAAATACAAACCACAGCTCGTCTGGTGTCTGGACCGGGATCAAACCCACCAACCAATAGGCCCCCAAGGTACCGAACAAAAAGGCCAGCAGACGCGCTGCCGTCCAACGAGGAACCAATTTCGCCACAAAAAAGATTGAAGCTGCGATCAGTCCTAAGAACAAAGCAGCGGTTTGAGTCTTGTGGTGATCTAAGAAATAGTGGATGACGCGGGCTAGCGAGAAGAGAGCACACAAGATTCCGGTACCCAATATGATCAAAAACTTCAAATGAGATTTGGCAATGGCCTCGGGCCAGCGAAGTCTGATCAAGTTCCCTAGAAACTGATCATCGATCGACTTGATGGCTTTCAGGAGTGATTCGTAGATCCCCATAATCAACGCGATCGTGCCTCCTGACACACCGGGAATAATGTCGGCCGCACCCATACAAAACCCCTTTAACCAGAGCAAAAACGCCGATCTCCGGTCATGGGGACCAGAAGACCGCATAAAGGCTTGCAGGATTGCGCGCATCTCAACCAAAAAAGGAAGGCACGATGACTTCAGGGCCCGTGGGATCAAGCTGATTGAGAAAACGTTGCCAGTGGTTGCGTGTCTCCTCGCTCAAAAGCTCTGACATCTGCTCAATCGCGATGGAGCCCACAAAAAAGTAGTTTTCGTCCGATTGAAACTCGCCCGTGTGAACGGCATAAAGTTCAAAGGTCTCTTGCGAAGTAATGAGTTCGCCGGTGATGATGCACGTTGGGTCCTGTTGATAGTAGGATTGTCGGGCCGCTTCATCGGTCATATACGCGTTGAATCGCTTGCCGCGATACAGCATCAAATTCTCTCTGGATTGGTCGGAAAGATAGGACTGCAAGGAATGCAGGCATACGTGACATTGAGCGGTCTCCAGCACGCAGCGACCCTTGTCGAAAGCTTTGGCCACCACAAAAAGATCGTGCGATGCCAGGGATCGGTTGCAGGAACCACATGAGGCAAGTGGTGTTCCATCGCGATTCTGCATACGCTGGTGGATCAATTCTTCAAACCACAAACCGCACCTCCATGCGAAGGGAGCATTATACATTGAATCAGGCCCACATCAGGCAAGCCGATACCCCAGGTCAGGCACGCTTTCGCCACGCAAAACTGATTGTAAGATCCGCGTCATCCATCCCGTAACACCCCACACCATGGCGTCCGTAAAGTCGAAATAGTGAACTTGAATGGTGGGATCACGCGGCCAGGGCTTCATGGAGTGACGCGCCTCATCCAGCAACTCTTCGAGTGGCACCGCAATCACAGAGTCTACCTCGTGAATATTCGGTTGCGGGGTCCAATCGTCGGACACGGCACCTACATAGCACTGAATATGATAGCCAAGCGGTGAATACACATCATCAATTCGACCTAAAGGAACTACCTGACTTGCGGCCAAACCCACTTCCTCTTCGGCTTCGCGCAATGCGGCTTGCCACCCGGTTTCGCCCGCATCCAAACGCCCACCTGGGAAGCTGATCTGTCCTTGGTGGTGGTTTAAATGGGACGCCCGCTGCGTAAAGAAAATCGTTTCTGAGCGCTGAATAGGAATCAGCACAGCTGCTTTCCGAAGCCCCAGATCGGGACGTTCGCGGGCTTGATAGCGCGATAGGCGTTCATGAAAGATCGACACAACCATGAAACCTAACAGAAAAACATCATTCCTGAATAGTTCCTGCTGCCTTGGACTTCACCTTTTCCATCCGTTCAACATCACCTGATTCCTCAAGAAACGCCAAAAAAGGTTTGCTATATATCTCCAGTGCCTTGGGCGGCAGACCCGCTGCTAATGCTTGATTCAAGGCTCGATCGTAGAACGCCAAAGCCGATTCTTGATGGCCATCGAGTTCGTCCACCATCGCCCGACTGAGCAGAATATCTGCATATCGGTAATGTTCTGGAGGGAACGTAGCCGCGAGATGAGGCTCTACGATATCTAGCGTATGACGAGCGTCATCGGTCGCTTTCATGGCAATTTGAATTTGAGCCAGTCCGATCTTGGTCGTAATACTGTTGGGATGATTGTTCCCCAACACCTGCTCGGCCTTGGTCACCAGCTCACGTTGTAGCTGAAGCGCTTCTTCATAACGTTCTTGACCTGAGAGTACTTTGACATAGTTGTTCAACGTACCAAGCGTATTGGGATGTGCATCGCCTAGCGTTTGTCGTTGAATCTCGTAGGACTCCTTAAGCAGCGAACTCGCTTCGTCCAACTTGTTAAGCTGACTCAGAACCGAACCCAAGTTATTCATTTGAGTGAGCGTATTGGGATGTTGTTTACCGAGTTGAACAAGATAAATATCCAATACCCGCCTTAATACGGGTTCGGCTGCTTCGTTGTCGCCCATCTGCATCAGCAGCACGCCCAGATTTGCATCGACAGTGACCACTTCATGATGTTGCTCATCATAGATACGCAGAGCGTATTCGCGGGACTGGCGTAAATGATGTTCGGCTTCACGAAATTGGCCATGGGTCATGAAGTGAAAACTCATGTTGTTATGCGCGCGACTCATGATGTCGTCAGCCCCTTGTGTCGGTTGGCTCTCAACGACTTCACGGAGCAGCGCCATACCTTCCTCAAAGCGGCCCAGCTCAAATAACGGACGGCTCAAGATCACTTTGACATTCAGACGCTCACGCCATTCTTCCTCGCGACTGAGAAATTTCAACGCGGACCTCAAGTGCGTGATGGCACGATCAAATTCACCCAACCCGACATAAGTACGCCCCATGGCCTCATGCAACGCGGCCCGTTCCTCGTCAGACCAATCGTCATCGTCAACTAAGCTTTTTTCTGCCGCTTCGACAACTTGCATCACGCGAACATCGCGGGAACCCTCTTCTGGATTGGGCTCTCCGATCATATCGATTAAGAAGCCATTAACTGTATTTGCCCGTGCCTCCAACTTTTCAGCACGATCAAGCGCCTCCAACGCTCTGGCTTCGCTGGCCACTGCACGCAAGCGTTCGCGTTCGGTCTTGGAGTAGGCTGCCGCAATAGCGGCGGTTCCAACAACCACGGAAATCAGCGCTGCACCAATGGCGAAACTGACCAGCCGATGACGCATGATCCACTTACGCATTCGGTAACCCACCTTGGGTGGACGGGCAGCGACAGGATGGTGATTCATGGTATTGCGCAATTCAGCTTCAAGCTCAAGGACCGAACCATATCGTTGGTCGCGGTCGCGGTTGAGCGCTTTCATAACGATCCAATCCAGATCGCCCTTCAAGGCCCGCACCAGACCACGCCGCTCCAATCCGCGCGCTTTGAGCACATCACTATCCAAATCCAAGGATTCCGCCAGGGTGCTGGGCAACTCAGGGATGGAATTGAGGATCTGGTGGGCCAGCAATAGACCACCCTTTTGCGATACCTGAAAGGGCAACCGACCCACAAGCAATTCGAATAACAACACCCCAATGGCGTAAACATCCGTCCGAATGTCCACGTCTTCTGATCCTTCCATTTGTTCAGGACTCATGTAGTGAAGGGTGCCTACGACTCGCTCAGGCAGTGTATCCGCGTCCATCTCATCGCGTACCGAGCCGATCGCTTTCGCCACACCAAAATCGATGACTTTCGGGATGGCAAAACCTCCCTTGCCCTGAATCACGAGGATGTTTGAAGGCTTCAAATCCCGATGAATGATGCCCCGTTGGTGGGCGTGGTGAACCGCCTCACATACGCGGCGAATAAGCCACAGGCGGTCTTCCAGGGATAACTCGTGTTCGTCGCAGTATTGATTGATCGGCAAACCGTCCACGCATTCCATCACAAAATAAGGTCTTCCGTCATCGGTTGAACCTGCGTCGTAAACCTGAGCGATATAAGGGTGGTTCATCAACGCCAGTGCACGGCGCTCCGTCTCAAAACGCGTCATCACATCCTTGGTGCACCGTCCGTAGCGAATGATCTTCAGTGCCACTTTGCGCTGCAACGGCTCACCCTGTTGGGCCAGGTAGACATCGCCCATCCCGCCCGCACCCAAGACACCTAACAGTCGATAGGGACCTATGGTCCTAGGGTATGAGAGATTTTCCGGCGCCGATGGATTCCGGTCACTGTGCGTCGTCGGTCCAAGATCTGTGTGAGTCATGTTGTGTCCGCTCCATTCATCGGCAGAACCAGGTAAATCCTTGAGCGGTCTCAGAACTTCCATACCTCAGGGTCGTAAGGACTTGCATGATTCCTTCACGATTCGTGCTTTGCCTTTTGGCAGCGACCGTTTTCGCCCAGCGAATCACCTACTTGGGCAACGAGGGTTTTTAGGTGCCACACGGTCACCACTCAATCATCGTGGATGGTCTTCACAGCCAACAAGTAGGTGCCTTTCCAGCCGTGCCGGAACGATTACGCGCGTCGATTCTGTCCGGAAAAGGCGATCGTTGCATCGCTTTCAAAGTTTCATCGCGACATACGTTTGATGAACGAGGTCATCAGATCAGCCTTCATGAGCCAGTTGAGAGTACCATTGTGGCCACACTCTTGGCTGTTCGCGCAGCATCGGAACGACCCGAGACTTGCGCCGTGACAATGGCACCCTCGAGTAGGATAGCCAACCGGTCCGCTGTCGATTCAGGATCCACGAGACCCGCCTCTTGGCACAGCTCAAGGATATACCCACGCATCATGGCTTTGAAGTCTCGACTCACCTGGCGAACCGGTGAGCCTTTGTTGGCATGCTCCCCAACGGCATTGATAAAAATACAGCCATAAAATTGTTGATCACAGAACCATCGTTCAGCCACGTCAAAAATGCCCATTAACCGTTCGCGCGGGGTTGGGCCCGTTTTCTCCACCTCACGCATGAAGAAGTTCCGGAACACCCCGTCTTGGTGACGTAACGCGGCCAGTACCAACTCGTCCTTCGACCGAAAATAGCGGTACATAGTTTTCTTAGAAATTCCAGAGGCCTCAAGAATGGCATTCACACCTGTGGCATGGAAGCCGTGCTTCTGGAATAAATCAATCGCTGTTTTGATGAGATGCTCGCGTTTTGACATGCCACCGACCAGTCTACCTCTGTATTCCCTTCGCCACAAGATCATTTTCTTTTGGTGACCGGCATCACATAACGAAAGTCCATCCCACAAAAGAACCAAAAAAACTTGCACAAGGATACCGATCGGTATACCTTTCAGCCCGAAAGGTTGGTTTACCAGCCACACATATCTCATGAATTGGAGCAGCCATGCGCAATCTTATTCTTGTTATTCTTCCGTTATTGACTCACCATCTAATCGCTCAGGACGGTGCTTGCACCGTGGCCGCCGGAGGATACGATGTTGTTTCCTTTTTTACGTCTCAGGAAGCCCAACGAGGGTCTGGACTTCATACTTCCGACTTCAAAGGGGCAACCTATCTTTTTTCATCTGAAGCCAACAAAAAGGCCTTCGATGCCTCACCTGAGGCGTATGCGCCTCAGTTCGGCGGCTATTGCGCCTATGGCGTGGCCTTGGGCAAGAAATTCGTCGGAGACCCCAACTTCTGGGCCATCGTAGACGGCAAACTCTTTTTCAATCTGAATGGCGATATTCAGGCCACCTGGGCCAAGGACAGAAACGCCATGATCAAAACAGCCTTTGAAAAATGGTCGTCTATTGCGTCGGTTGCGCCAAGCAATCTCTGACACACAAAAAGGCCCCAGATCTGGGGCCTTTTCCAGCTACTTCTGGTCTCTATTCTCCCGCTTCTTTTCTTGAACCGCCTTATGGAGTAAGAACTCAATCTGGCCATTGAGTGAGCGAAACTCTTCGCTCGCCCAGCGATTGAGCGCCGACCAAAGTTCGGGGCTCATGCGCACAAGAACCGATTTACGGGAAGCCAAGCAACCGCCCTATTGATAAAGCGAGCCGGTGTTGAGCACAGGCTGAGCCGCCTTGTCGCCACACAGGACCACGAGCAGATTGCTGACCATGGTCGCCTGCTTGTCTTCGTCCAGTTGCACTACATCCCGCTCCTTGAGGCGGTCCAATGCCATCTCCACCATACTGACTGCGCCCTCCACGATGGTCGAACGCGCATCAACCACGGCTTGCGCCTGTTGGCGCTGCAACATGGCCGAAGCAATTTCCGCAGCGTAGGCCAAGTGACTGAGGCGAGCCTCTTCGACACGTATCCCGGCGCGCTTCATGCGTTCCTGCAGCTCTTCCGACAGCGCTTGAGACACCTGCTCTGTACTGCCGCGCAATGACAGACGGTGATCGTCATCTCCTGGCGTGTCGTAGGGGTACTTGGTGGCCATGTGCCGTACCGCGGATTCACTTTGCGTGTGCACGTACTCCACAAAGTCATCCACATCGAAGACCGCTTCCGCGGCGTTGGCCACGCGCCACACCACAACAGACCCGATTTCAATGGGGTTCCCATCGCGGTCATTGACCTTGAGTTTTTCGGTATTGAAGTTTCGTATTCTCATAGAGACTTTTTCCTTGCGCAAAAACGGATTGGCCCAATGGAATCCGGCTTGACTGACGGTGCCCCTGTACTCACCAAACAAGATCAATACGGCATTCTTGTTGGGCTCCAGCGTAAAAAAACCCACCGACGTTAAGATCGCTATCAGCAGCACAGCAATGCCGACAATGGCCATCCAAGGCGCGTTCTGTATGGCACCCCCAATGATTGACAGTATCGCGGCGACATAGCTGGCAATATTCACCACCAGCATACCCCAGCCTGAGCTCACGTTGACGATTCTCTCCCTTGTTTCCATGTGTTCCCTCCTCATTGGTGATGATATCAAAAAGATATCATAATGATGTACGAACGGACAGCCGAAAAGGTTGCATGCGGTTGCACGCCACTTCACTCGATCGGGTCGATTTAGGGGTTGATCAATTGAACCAAGCGCAACAGGGTAACTTGAGGCGTTGTGCAAGCCACATAGTTCGCGTTGCGCCAACCGGGATACAAATCACTGATCAGCGTCGTGACAAAACGGTACACCCGTCTGGGCGATCCGCCTATGTCGGCCACATAAAGCTCACCACAAGCGTCTTGGCCGAAGGTGGTCACACCGAAACCCAATGCCGACAGGCCAAGGTCGTCTCTCGTCCAGACGCCAGGTGTCGTAGACCAGAGTTCGCCTGTGCAGTAATCAGAAAAAAGGTAGTCGCCCGTTAAGCTGGATACCAAGCTACCGCGGTAAACATAACCACCCGTAATCGAACAGCGACCTAAGGCATGCTGATAATCCAGGACAGGATCCACCAAGCTTGGATCACCACATATGCAGGGACCTGGACAGGTGCCACAGCCAAAACAACTGAAACCTTCCTTGATATTCCAGCCATAGTTTTCGCCACCCATAGATGCCAACAGTTGTCTGTTCACCTCTTCACGGGCACCCTGTCCCACATCAGCTATGTACAGATCGCCCGTCGACCGATCAAACGAGAAACGCCATGGGTTGCGCAATCCCCAGGCCCAAATCTCATCTAAGGCACCGGCCATCCCCACAAAGGGATTCGTCGCCGGGATCGCATAGGGTACGGCTCCATCCACATCGATGCGCAACATAGCTCCAAGCAAGGTTGACAAGTCCTGACCATTGCATTCGGGATCACCACCGCTACCACCATCGCCCATACCGATATAGAGGTAACCGTCTGGACCAAAGACAATCTGACCACCATTGTGATTAGAAAACGGCTGATCAATGGTCATCAAGATCATTTCGGAAGCTGAATTCGCGATGTTTGGATTGGCTGATACTTGGTAGCGGGCAATCACTGTGTCACCCGACGTGTTGGTGTAATTCACAAAGAAAAAGCCATTCATGGCATAGTCTGGATGAAAAGCAAGGCCCAACAGACCTCGCTCTGATCCCTGGGATACCAAAATCGTCAAAAAGGGGGTGGCCAATACCTGGGTACCATCAAAAATCATGATTCGTCCGTCCTGGTCGACCAAAAACAAGCGCTCATCGCCAGCATGCTCAATGCCCACGACGTCAAAATTCACGGACAACACTTCTTCCAAATCCACTTGAGCAAAAATCACGGACCCGATCCACAACATGAAAACTGCGCGCATGAGCCGCCTCCCCTACAATTGTTAGCAGAACCCTAAGTATAGGAAGGAGCTCCATACCTCACAAGACCCATCCACCTTTAGTGTGTTCCCGATCACAAGGCTTGCTACACTAGGAGTCCTTTGGAGGACCCATGCAGCTGGAACGCTTTAGTCTCACACCGGCCATCATCAACCGAATCCTGACCGTAGCCATGAGTCGGGGTGCCAACTTTGCCGATTTGTACTGCGAATACAGCCGGTACGAAGGCTTGGGATTGGAGGAGGGCATCCTCAAATCTGCCAGCGCCAGTATTGAATGCGGGGCCGGTGTACGCGTCGTCGAGGGCGAGAAGACTGGTTACGCCTACACCGAAGTGATGGAAGAGTCACACTTTCAGCGGGCAGCACGGACAGCAGCTGCAATTGCCCATCAGGGTGGCGACCAAAAAGCAGTCCAGGTGGCTCCATTCGGAATCGGCGCGTTTTACCCGGTCCCCGACCCTGTGATTGACGAACCCATGCCGCGGAAGATTGACTTGATCTATTTAGCCGACAAAACGGCTCGAGCTCACCACAGTGACGTGAAACAAGTAAGCGTGTATTTGGGCACAGCGCACAAGTTGATCCTCATGGCCGACAGCCGAGGACGATTGGTCCAAGATATTCAGCCTATGATTCGTTTCACGGTGAGCGTTGTCGTGGAACGGGGCGGCGAACGCCAAACCGCAATGGCCGGCGATGGCGGACGATTGGGTGCGTCGTTTCTCACGCGAGATCGCGCCATCGAACTCTCGAAAAAGGCTGTCGATGAGGCACTTTTACTGCTCGACGCTAGACCTGCGCCATCGGGCATGTGGCCTGTAATCCTCGCGCCCGGTGATTCGGGCATCCTTTTACACGAGGCGATTGGGCACCCTCTGGAAGCCGACTTCAATCGAAAACAGTCGAGTGCCTACGCCAATCGTCTTGGGGAAAAGGTGGCCGACGCACAATGTACCATTATTGACGACGGCACGATTGAAGGCGACCGCGGTGCGATTAATATCGACGACGAACTCAACCCCTCGCAGAAAACCACCCTGATCGAGCAAGGCCGCTTGGTTGGTTATATGTGCGATGAAACCTCTGCCCGCTTCTTCGGTGTGGAAAGCACCGGGAACGGTCGCAGGGAGTCATACCGCTACCAACCTATCCCTAGAATGCGCACCACCTATATGCTTCCCGGCGACTACGATCCCCAAGAAATCATTGCATCAACCGAAAAGGGTCTTTACTGCAAAACGTTTAAGGGCGGACAGGTCAACATCTCAAATGGCAACTTCACCTTTGTCCCCAGCGAGGCCTATTGGATAGAGGGTGGCCGCGTCTCTCATGCCGTCAAGAACTGCACGTTGATAGGTAACGGACCAGATGCATTAAGCGAGGTGACGATGGTCGGTAACGATTTTGCCATCAGCTCCGGTATTTGGACTTGTGGCAAGGACGGGCAGTCAGCGCCCGTCGGGGTTGGCCTGCCAACGATCAAAATCCGCGAGATGACCGTGGGAGGCGCTTAATGGATCAAACTTCCGTCAAAGAACTTGCCGAATGGTTGGTTGAACGTGCCAAGGCTATGGGCGCAGAAACAGCCGAGGCACATGTCAACCACAGCAGAGAGTTTGAATGTGAAGTACGTCGTGGCGAGTTGGAGAACCTGGTCGAAGCCGAATCGAACGGTGCCACACTCACCGTCTCGAAAAACAAAAGGCGCGCGTCCGTTCAGTCAAGCGATACCCAACGCGATCACCTCAACAGCTTGATTGACAAGGCGCTTTTCCTCTGCGCTTACACCGATGTTGATGAAGCCTACAGTCTTCCGCCTTATGATCGCCTGGCTTTTGATCCTCCGGAACTGGATCTTTTTGACGCCGAATTCAATCAGTGGGATGTCACCAAGAAGCAGGCTTTTGCGATTCGTTGTGAAGCAGCGATGGTGTCATTCGACCCACGTATTCAATCCAATGGCGCGTCTTTTTCAACCACTACCGGCTATTCGGCCATGGCCAACAGCCTCGGGTTTTCTGTGGCATTGGCCACGACCGCGGGAGGCGTCCATGCGAGTGGATTTGCCGCCGATCACGTCAAAGACGGTGATCTGAATACCGGTCGCAAACAAGCAGGCGGCTGGTCGCATCAGGTTCGATTTGCCGACCAACTACCTGACCCAAAGGAACTCGGTAGAATGGCAGGAGCCGATATTGTCAGGCTTCTCGGTTCTCGCAAGCCGAAAACCGGTCGTTATCCCGTTTTCTTTGACGCGACCACGGCCAGGAGTTTGTGGAGACACCTTTTGACCGCAGTCAATGGGTCCAGTTTGTATCGACGCGAGTCGTTCTTACTGGATCATTTGAACAGCGACGTGGCCAGTTCTATCATCACGATTACCGACGACCCATTTATTCAACGTGGACTCGCTAGCCACCCTTATGACGATGAGGGTGTTGCCTGTCGCCGATCCGAGATCGTGTCCTCGGGTACGCTCAACACTTATCTGCTATCCACCTACTCCGCAAACAAACTCGGCATGACCACCACAGGCCACGCAGGCGGCACCGGCAACATCATCATTCAACCGGGCCACCAGTCCGAGGCAGAGATCCTCCGTCAAATCGACCACGGTGTTTACGTCACAAGCCTCTCCGGCCAGGGTGTCAACATCTCCACCGGCGATTATTCGCGGGGCGCTCAGGGACTCTGGATTGAGCGCGGCGAAGTGGCATATCCCATTATGGAATTCACACTCAACGGCAACTTGCGCCACATGTTCAAAAGCATCCGAGCCCTGTCCCGAGAGGTGCAACCGGGGTGGACGATTCTGACTCCGGGCATACTGATCGACGAAATGGCCGTTAGCGGACTTTGACCCGGTCAATCTGTCGTCCTTTTGGAAAAAAAGTTCCTCCAAACGTCGCATTTGGGGTGTTGCACGAAATTTGCTAACATATGCGGTTGTGCAAAAACCGATCGGAGGAACCCGTCACATGAAACACATCCTTTTCTTGGGCCTGGCCATGACTGCTTTGTCCCTATTTGCCGTCGCCCAGGACGAAAAACAACCCAAGATTGAATTCGAACGTATGGAGCACGATTTTGGGAAGATCGAAAAAGGGTCCAAGGTAGATACCGAATTCAAGTTTAAGAATACTGGTGACGCGACACTTGAAATCAAAGACGTGTCTACATCATGTGGCTGTACGTCAGCCAAACCAGAAAAAACCACATATGCACCCGGTGAAGAGGGTGTCATTCCCGTTTCCTTTAACTCAGGTCGTTTCAGCGGCCCAATCCAAAAGAACGTCACCATCGTCACCAATGACACTACCAACCCCCGCACGATCGTGAAGATCAAGGCTGAAATTATTGTGGATATCATGGTGAAGCCGCCCTCCATCTTCGTCAACAACCTGAAGCGCGGAGAAACAGCCACTCAAGAACTATTGGTATCGACCGAGCGCATTGAGAAACTGGAGATTACCGATATCAAGGCTGATCAGCCTTTCATGATGACGTCCATGGAGCGCATCGACGACAAGAACGTGAAGATCAACATCACCGTTGACGGCGCCAAGGTACCTTCAGGCGAGTCTCGGTTGCGCGGTTTCGTATCGTTCAATACCAACAGCGAGTCTCAACCCACTGTCAAAACCAACGTCAACGTTCTCATTGAAAATCCTGTCTCCGCCCAGCCCAACTCCGTATACATGTTCGGCTCTAAGGAAGGCCAGCCTCGCGAAGCGATGATTCGCTTGCAGCCTACAGCGGAAAACAAACTGGTTGTGAACAAAGAAGATGTCTCTATCGACGTGTTCTTGACCCAGCCTGACAAGCCCACGGAAAAGACACCTGTTGACATATTCACAGCAGAAGTGACCAACGAGGAAGGTGGGGCCACCCTCAAAATCACGTTGTCCGAAAAGGCACAAAAGGGTCGTTTTGAAGGCGCTATTATCGTCAAGACCAATGTGCAAGAACAGCCTGAAGTGCGCATCCCACTTCGCGGCAGCGTCATCTAAGTTTTGCTGACATAATTTGGAATGGGGCGCTCTTCAAAGGGCGCCTCCTTTTTTTATGCCCGAGCTACCGGATATCCTGCTTTACCAAGGCGCGCTGAAAGACCGAGTGGTTGCACAACCATTGCGGGACATGAGGGTGCTGAACCCCTTCCTGCTCCGCACTGTCAAGCCCACAACCGATGTGATTAATCGGAGAATTGTTAGTGTGAAACGCATTGGGAAACGGATCGCCTTTGTATTTGATCAGGGCGCCGTTATGGTCGTTCACTTAATGATCACAGGACGACTCCATTGGTTTGACCGCGAGCCCCGTGCCAACAAAACGACACTTGCCGTGTGGCAATTCCCGTCCGGCTGGCTGACCCTCACTGAACAGGGCAGCAAACGACGGGCATCGCTACACATCTTCGATAACTGGATACAAGCGCAAGCATTGAGCCGAGGTGGCTTGGACGTGCGCCAACTGACGCTTGACGCATTTGCAGAACGCCTCAAACAACAGAATCGATCGCTCAAACGGGCACTTACCGATCCCAGAATCTTCGATGGCATCGGTAACGCTTATTCAGATGAAATCCTGTTTGCAGCCAAGCTACCACCCCACAAGCGAACGCACAGCATGACCGATCAAGAAATAGAACGTTTGTTCCAAGCAGCCAATGCGACCTTATCCACATGGATCACAAGAATGCAATCCGAGACCGGCACCGATTTCCCAGAAAAGGTCACGGCCTTTCGCGCTGAAATGGCCGTTCATGGGAAATACGGACAGCCTTGCCGGGAATGTAACGCCCCAGTGCAACGCATTCGTTATGCAGAAAACGAATGTAACTACTGTCCAGACTGCCAGAACAAGGGTGTTTTATTAGCCGATCGGGGGCTGTCTCGTCTGCTCAAAGGAGATTGGCCAAAACGCTGGGAAGATTTGGATAACTGAGCCTCATCTGATTCGGTCTACGATCATCTTGCCAAAAGACCGATGAAACAAGCCGAGAAATAGACCGAAGTATAGGCCCGTGAATACGAGCAGCACCGAGATCACTGGTATCAGGGAATACGTGATCAACTGTTGGAAGCTGCGCGGCGAAACCCAAACCACAAACAACAAAACAAATGCGTTCATAAGTAAACAGGCACCTACATCAATGGGCCATGAGAATCTGGACTCCGGTTCTTCGACCGGGCGCGACTCCGTCTCCGGGACCGGCATGGCTATTACAGGCGCGGCCTCTTTCCTTCGGACAGGAGGCGGCGTTGCTTCCGGTATGTCTATGGGCGGCGGTGGCTGACCCTCAAATGGGTCCCAGGTCATTTCGTCGGGTCGCAATCTCCCAAACAAGAAACGGGGTTTGTCACGTGCCAAACCAATGTCAACCATCACTTGAATCGAAGTGTCACAGTCTGGACATCGCTCGGCGTGTCCCATTTCGGTCGACCCACACACCAGGCAACGCGTCGGCTGCCAAGTCACTGTGTCAGTGTGTGAAGAAGAAGAACCACTGGTCCTTGTCGATTGCGGTGATGCTTCCGTCATAGTACATGTTTATCACGCGGAGATGCTTGAACAGAGTCTTGTTGGCTTTGTTCAGCACAGCAGCGCGCCTGAAATAAATATGGGCCTCGTCCAATTCCCCTAATTTCACTTTGGACAATGCATGTCGCTCATCGATATCCGCTAGCTTAATTCGAAGCGAATCATTGTTCAGATCGGCCGTTAATGCCGCTGACAAAACCTCTTCGGCTCTGACTACGTCGCCACTTTCCACGTATTTATCCACACTCTTCAATTGATCAGTGCTCACGTCTTTGGCAACGAACCGATCGGGCAATCGTTCCAACTCGGACCCAGCCTGTTTCACGACGTTGTCCAGACGCGTAATTTGACCCTGTACCACTTCATCCTTTTGAGGCAAAGCCTGCAGATCTTTTAGTCGCGGCTCGGCTACATTCTTAGCTTGCTCAAACGCGTAATAGGCAAAGAGAAACTCACCTTCATCCAAGTAATCCATGCCGATATTCACGAGATCCTCACTGCGTCGTTCAGGATCGTCCCATGCCTCTTCCTGGAGCATGACTTGAAGTGGCACATCGGCTCGTTCTAGCACCAGCTGCCGTTGATACATTTGCCATCCCTGCCAGCCGGCTACACCCAATATGGGAATCAAGACGATGACCGCAATCAACCATTTGGAGACCTTACGTTCCTTCTTGGGCTTCACGATCTTGACAACCTTGCGCGACTCGGCTTTACGGCCTTCGGCAGCGTCCGGCGTGAAATAGCGCGTGATCTCATCATCAGTGGCAGACGAAATGTGCTGGGGTTGCGTTTCCTCAATTTCCAGCGAACGGATCTCCGTGATTTGGCGCTTGCGCTCCTCAATCGCTTCTTTGAGCTTCTGAGCACCTTCCAAGTGAGGTGCCTTGATCAAGAGATGCAACACCTTGCGTTCTGCCTCTGCGTGATCACCCGTGCGGAAGTCTGATTCGGCTTCATTGAGCATGTCCACATATTCCTGCTCTTTTTCCAAAGCCGCCTTCGTTTTTCGGATACATTCCTGGGTCTCTTTGTGACCTGGGTGGTACTTGAGTATGTACTCCCATTTCTCCAGCGCCGCGGTGAAATCCTTATGTTTGTAAAGCTGAAGACCTTCGTTGTAAATAGTGAGGAGTTGGTTCTTATCGGGAACATCCTCATCGTTTTCAGCTGTGTGTTCGGCACCGATCATGGCACGTACATTATTCAAATAGTCGATCGCCATGGTGTTTTCAGGATCGATACTCAAAGCCGTTTCCCAAGCCTTGACTGCGTTTCCGTAATCTTGCACTTCGTACAGTTTTACGCCTTGTTGCACATAATCACCCGCATCACCGGTGGGAGCAGGGGTCTCCTGACTCACCGATGATTCTGCTCGCTCGGTGTAATAAACGGTCGATTCGGTAGGTGGAGGTGTCGCAGGAGCGGCCGCTGCCGTTGCCTTGACGCGCGCTTCTATCTTGGCAAAAAGGCCCTCAAGATCGGCGTTCCCGGGGTGACGCGCCACAAGTTCGGTACAGAGTTCCAAGGCCCGAACATATTCTTTTTCACGATAGAGCTGTTTGAGTTCCTCGAGAATCTCCTTTGAGCTTCTCTTGACGGGTGGCTTTTGGTCGTTCAAGAAGCATTTCCTTCCTGCTCAAGAGCTAAGGGCCATTGCTGGATCACATATTCTTTTTCATTCAGAAAATGTGTCCAAATAAATAGAATTTATGGATATACACGCAACATGGCCAGTTTATGAAGGAAAGCACGGGATGTCAAGGTAGGGATCACTCGCTTTTATAGTCGAAATCTCCAATCACCGTGATAGTATTGTTATGGTTACGGATCCATACCGTGGCTAAATCGGGGGGATGCAATCCCGCAACTCAATTTCCCACCAACTTAATGTCCTTCCAAAAATTGGCCCATCTATTCTAGGCCCACCTAAATTAGGCCCACCAATCTCAGTTGCATCCCCCTCATTGAGCAAAAGGAAACCCATCGACCCAGCGCTGGTACTCAGGGACAGGTGCCAACCTATCTACGACGGCTTTGATCGTCAAGAAGAGCTGGCGATCGAGCCACGGATCAGCGACACGAAAAGACATAAACCCGCTTTGTGTGGTTCCCATAAGTGCGCCAAATCCGCGTTGAGCCAAATCGTATTCTGCGATGGCGAACCCATCCTGGATCCTTTCCATAACCCGTAAGCGTTCTAGCGTTTCTTGGGCCACAGGTACATCCACAATCAAGAAGCAGGTGCCTTGTCGGTCTCTGCGGCCCACGCGACCCCTTAACTGGTGAAGCTGTGACAAGCCAAAACGGTCTGCTCCATCAATCACCATCACCGTCGCATGACCCACATCCACACCCACTTCAATGACCGTTGTGGCTACGACCACATCCAGTTCTCCTGCTTGCAGTCTTTGCATCACATCTTCCACCAGCCCGCGTTCCATCTGGCCGTGGGCTAGTCCCACCCGACCCGATCCAAAGCTCTGAGCCAGTGTCTGGCTCACGTCAACAGCAGATCGCGTGGCATTTTCTTCGTCGCCTTCAACCAGAGGCACCACCCAGAACACCGCCTCTCCATGTGCGATTCGCGTTTTTGCAAAGCGGACCACTTGATCGCGATTCGTCGACTTCTTCAAAATGGTTTTCACAGGCAAACGACCTTTGGGCATCTCCATAATCTGATGAACGTCATAATCCGCATAAAGGGTGAGCGCTAAGGAGCGAGGAATGGGGGTGGCAGAGAGTCCCAGATAGTGGGCGTTCTTGCCTTTTCGCAATAGTTTCGACCTTTGCTTGACGCCGAACCGGTGCTGCTCGTCAACCACCACCAAGCGTAAGTCCCGATAAACCATGTCGTCTTGGAAGAGGCGGTGTGTTCCCACAATCACCTGAATGGCGCCTTTCGCAATGGCTTGCCGATTCGCTTCTTGTTCGTCTGAGGATAAGCGTGATGTCATCAAACAGCTTCGAACGTTGAAGCGGGCCAGCACCGAGCACGCATCCTTGGCATGCTGACTGGCCAATACCGAGGTAGGACAGAGAATTGCGGCTTGACCACCTGCCATGGCCACCAAATACGCAGCAAACCAAGCAATCAGGGTCTTGCCACATCCCACATCACCCTGGACCAAGGAAAAGACCCTACGCCCCTGTTCCATTTCCGTTGCGATCGAACGCATCACGTTGCATTGGTCTTCCGTAGGCGTAAACGGCAAGGTACCCAAAAACGCGTCCTTGGTCGCCTTAGCCACCGACAGCGCAGCCACGCGTTTCCTCCCTCGCGAACGACGCTTTAAACCCCATGCGAAAAAGAACAGCTCCTCGGAAATGAGTCGTCTGATGGCAGGCGACTGGCGCGAAGCGATCTCCCGGACCTGATCCATGGATTCAGGCAGATGAAGCAGACGAAAGGCGTCTTTGCGACTAACTGGAAATGCGCTGCCGATCTCATGGGGCACCGGATCTTCATCAGGCATGCTGGTGATTAGTGACAGGATCCACTGCGCCAGACGATCTGTCTTCAGCCCGGCAATCTGTCGATAGACTGGCTGGACTCGAGGTGATTCAGTGAAAGGTACCGATTTCGGGTTTGAAAGGTACCGACCCGTACGGTCAAAATCCACCTTGCCATAGAGCGCCACTTCCGCACCCTTCAGGAAGTTCCGCACAAGGTATGGCTGATTGAAGTAAATGCACCGAATCGTCCCCAATCCATCGTCAACTAGCATTTCAAAAAAGGGAATGCGGCGTTTGGAGGTTCGATGGACGGCCGTATGGATGACGCGGCCTCGGATCAGCGCCTTTTGACCAACCACCGCCTGAGGAATGGGGGTCGCTGCAGTCAAATCTAGATAGGTCCTTGGCAAATGCCATATGAGATCACGAACACGCTCAAGGCCCGCTGCACGCAGTTTTTCAGCACTTTTTCGGCCGAGCCCGGTTACCTTGGCATCCTCAAGCAGCGTATTCTCGAAGGCCCACAAAGCATCATTCAAGCGTATAGCCCTTACGCGCCAATACTCGTGCGCCGAATTTCTTGACCTTCACCTCCAGAGACTGAAATCCCTTAGACGTCGCCAAGGGTACGACTCCTAACATGTACTGTTGACGCAAATCCGTCAGCACGCGATTGAAAGGCTCCGTCAAGTCACCAAATCCATCCGCGTGATAGTAACGCCCACCCGTTTCATCGGCCATGGCCGAGAGGGCATCCTCATTGATGCGTTTACCCAAGCCAATCGTGAAAATCGCCACTTCGGCATTTTGAGCATGGGTAATAGTCTGTCGAAACAGCCTCGCTTTGTCTTGTGGTTCCTCGTAGATGGAGTCTCGACCGTCCGTGAACAACACGATGGCACGCCTACCTCTTTGCCGCTTTGCCACGCGATCCAGCGCCAACAAGAGCGTATCGAACAAAGCTGTTTCGCCGTAGGCCTCAAATCCCTCAATGTGGCGGCGCATGATCTTGGCGTCATTCGTAAAGTCCATCACGATTTCAGATGCATTGCCAAAGCTGAACAGAGCCACACGATCTGTCTTATTCAATTGATCCAGAAAATGCACAGCCTCCTTCTTCAAGGTATCCATGGCGCCGCGCAACGATGACGAAGTATCCAAAACAAGCACGAGATCAAGCGGTACTTGTTCCCGACTGAAAGTCTCAAGTTTTACAGGCGTGCCGTTTTCAAACACGCGGAAATCTTCACGTTCCAACCGTTCCACAGAACGACCAAATCGGCTCTGTACTATGGCCGAGATCAAGACAAGTCGTGTTGATTCTTCATAAAAGACACGCAATTCATCTGTGCGTATAGGTGGCGATAGGACCACGCTTCCATCGGCAAGCGCCACTGATGCCTGAATGACACGCCGATCAAATGACTCCCCAAAAAAGACATCCAGCGACGAATGCCAACCCGATTCGTCGAACACCACCTTCCCATCTATTTCGAGTTTCGTGCGGACAACCTCGTTAGGCGCGTCACATTGCAGCACTACTTCATAAGAACCGGACACATACGCGCCATTGGTGGGGTCCAAAATTGTTAGTTCCTGGGCCATCAGTCCGCCAGCAATGGCTAGTACGAGAATTGACTTCATGATGCCTCCCGTTGTGGAACTCAAGAGAATTGTACCGGATCGACATCCACGACCACGTCACCCAACTGAAGCACTCGGCTCTCGATCCCAGAAGCCACAACTCGGTGGACCAGTTCGTGCATCCATGCACGTTGATCCGATTTGATGAGGATCTGAAAACGAAAGATGTTTTTGACCTTGGCAAGCGGTGCTGGGCTTGGTCCCAAGACGACTAACTTGGTGCCCTGTTTTGACATGCTCAATTCTCGGGCCAACCATTTGATTTCTTGCAAGGCCTTGTCACGGTCGCGGTTCTTGACGATCACATGGACTAAATGCGCGTAAGGCGGATAGAACAAACGTTCCCGATAATGCATTTCTCGCTTGGCAAAACCCAAGTAATCGTGGATCGAAGCCAATTGGATACTGTAGTGCTCCGGCATGTAGGTTTGAACGACGACATGGCCAGGAAGTTCCCCGCGGCCACTACGTCCCGCAACTTGGGTAATCAGTTGAAAGGTAGATTCTGCACATCTGAGGTCCGGAACCCTCAGGCTCATGTCCGCGTTCAAGATACCTACCACCGTCACATTGGGGAAGTCATGTCCTTTGGCAATCATCTGAGTGCCCACAAGGATGCGCGTACGACCTGCGCGGAAGCGCTCTAGAATGGAGTGGTGCGTGTGTTTCGCCGAAAGGCGGTCGCGGTCTAGCCGATCCACGACTTCGCAGCCATAGCGCGTTTGTAATGCCGCCTCTACTTGCTGTGTCCCTTCACCAAAGAACTGCAGCACCGATGCACTCTCACTGCACGCAGGACATGAACTCGGTACCGCCTTCTGCGCGTCGCAGTAGTGACAGCGCAGCCGGTGTTGGTCCTTGTGGTAGGTGAGGGTGACTTCGCACTGGTTACACATCAACACGTCGCCGCATTTTCGACACATCATGAAACTGTGATAGCCACGTCGATTCAAAAGAACCATCACTTGATTGCCGTTTTCCACCGCCTTGTCCATGTGGTCGATCAGAGCCTTGGAGAATAGCGCACGTTTCCGCTGTCTCTTGAATTCCTCACGCATATCGATGATCTGAACCTCGGGTAAAGGTTTCTGATTGGCGCGTTCGGCCAAGGTCAACAGCTGAATCTTACCCGTCTGGGCCAAGTACCACGACTCAAGACTGGGTGTGGCGCTGCCCAGCACGATAGGAATGCCCGCGCGATGAGCCCGAACCATCGCCAAACTGCGCGCATGATAGCGCACCCCATCGCCCTGCTTGTAACTCCCATCGTGTTCCTCATCAACGATGATCAGTCCCAATTGTGGAAGTGGCGCAAACACAGCGGATCGAGCACCAAGCACGACATCAACCGTGCCATCCATGACTCGCGCCCATTCTCGAACGCGCTTGTTCTTCCCAAAGGCTGAATGCAGAATTGCTAGTCGTTGACCGAACCGAGCTTGAATTCGCCGATTCATCATTGGGGTCAGCGAAATCTCGGGCACCAAGAACAGGGCCTGTTTACCCTGATCTAAGCACCGCTCGATGGCATTCAGATAAACTTCCGTCTTGCCGGACCCCGTCACGCCATACAACAAGCAGGGCGTGAATCCTCCCGCTTGCAACTTGGATGCAAGAAACGCAAACGCCGCTTGCTGCTCCGCTGTCATAACGAGTGTCGACTGGTTTCGTTGCGCGCTAGCCACGTCGAATTCACTTTCGTCCAGTTGAAAGCGATGGATCCAGCCCTTCTCTATCAGCGCAGAAAAGGTGGCCGAACCGCCTTCAATGTGAGCATTGACTTCGCGAACGGTTTTCGGGCCTCCACTCTGAAGGAATTCCATGACCTGTCTCTGCTTGAGGGCACGGGCAGGTACGTCTGCAGATCGCCCGGCATCTGTCATTTCAACCACGTCCACCTTGGGTATTGCATGACGGCGGTCTGGACGATCCAGTACGATCCAGCCGGCATCCTCCCAAGCGCGCAGTTGGGTGTATGTCAAATCTGACTGCGCCGCTAATTCCCAAGCGTTTCGGGACATTGGCCTCACCAGAGACCTCAACAATCGAGACTCCAAGCGGTTGGGATGCAATTGCGACCAATTCGATCCAGCCGGAGTCAGTGAATAACAGCTTGGATTGGCCGAAAGCGAACCCGGCGGCAGTGCCAGTTTCACCACCTCACCCAAGGGTGCCTGATAGTAATGTGCCGCAAACGAAACCAATTCCACGATATCGGGTTGAAGGAGTCGCCGCTGCGAATCGACGTAAATCAGATCGCGCACACCTGCACGGGAGCCTATGTAGGCATCGCTCATGACGATACCCCACAATGTCTTGCCGCGAAATGGAACCTGAACGCGGTACCCAGCAGCAACCGTGTCGCACAAGGGTTCCGGCACGCGATAGCTCAGAGCACCGGGCAAAGGCACGGGCACCGCTACATCCACCAGCCACGACTGATTCACGCGATGGTGATCAGTAACGCACCAGTTTCGACACTGTCATTGACGCCGACATGAATCGATTTGACGGTGCCGCTCTTAGGCGCCTCAATCTCGTTTTCCATCTTCATGGCGACCAAGACCAAGATGGGCTGACCCTCCTCAACCCGGTCACCTTCAGCAACGGCAATACGAAGAACTTTTCCCGGCATTACCGCCTCAACAGAGGCTTCACCACTTGCATTCTTTCGCCCAGAAGCCTCGAGAATCGCTTTCATAGGATCCGTAATCTCTAGCAAATACCCTTCTTCGTAAAGCTGTGTTTCTATGCGACCACGGGCGTCAGAATCACCGACACGCACCTCGTAGGAATCCTCGCCAATGAGCAACGAATAGAGATTTGCGACACGTTCCCTGCAATCGACAAGGTGCATTCGCCCATCAATGGTTATTTCGAAATGGTCGTTCTCCAGTGCTTTCAAGGTAACGAGCCGTTCGCGTCCATCTACTCGGGCAATCAATTCCACGAACGACCTCCTTGACCTAGGCGCCCACTTTGCTTCCATGCGCTCGTGTCTGCTTGACTCGTCTGGGTAGCCAAAGATTGGCGCATCCTCTCTCGAAAGTGTTTGATGCTGGCAGCAATCACGGCCACGTGTTCAAGTCCATTCGTGGCTGCCGCGGCTGTCAATTCCGGATACCGGTCAATAAACGACGTGTCCAAATCGGCAGACACAAACGCCGGATGGTGCATCAGATGGCGATGAAAATCAATATTATGTGCAATGCCGCCAATCTTGTACTCGCCCAAAGCACGAATCATCCTCCCAATCGCTTGATTCCGGTCGGCCCCCCAGGTCGATAGCTTCGAAATCATTGGATCGTAGTAAATGGGTACCTCATAACCTTGATAAACCCCTGAATCATCGCGCACACCGGGACCGGTTGGCGTTCCGAGATAAGTAATCAATCCCGGCGATGGACGAAACTTGTGATAGGGGTCTTCCGCGTAAATGCGGCATTCAATGGCGTGGCCGCGAATCACCACGTCTTTCTGGTCCAGCCGAAGTGGATCGCCAGCCGCTATTTCAAGCTGCATGCGCACTAGATCGAGACCCGTAATCCACTCGGTCACGGGATGTTCAACCTGCAAACGGGTATTCATTTCCAGAAAGTAACAGGCGCCCGTTTGATCCATCAAAAACTCGACCGTTCCAACCGAATCGTAGTTCACCGCTCGCGCAGCCATCAGGGCAATTGCTCCCAGCTCCGCCCGCTTGTCATCGCTCACTGCGGGCGATGGTGCCTCTTCCACCACTTTTTGGTGACGTCTCTGAATGGAGCACTCTCGTTCACCCAGGTGAATATGATTGCCATGTTTGTCGCTGACGATTTGGACTTCGATGTGCCTTGGCCGCATCAGGTATTTCTCGATATAGACGCGGTCATCGCCAAAAGCGCCTGCTGCTTCGGACCGTGCCTGCTGAAAGGCCGACTCAAATTGCTCCGCCCGTTCAACCATTCGCATGCCCTTGCCGCCACCACCAGCCGCAGCCTTCAGCATGACTGGGTAGCCCATCTGGGCGGACGCGTCTTTGGCTTCCGCTAACGTCGCGTCCATAGACTGGAAACCCGGCACTACGGGTACGCCTGCCTTTTTCATCACATCGCGGGCCGTTGTCTTGTCGCCCATCTGCTCAATGGCCTCGGGGTTGGGACCAATGAAAGCGATGCCCTCTTCGCGGCAGCGCCTTGCAAAACCGGCCTGCTCACTGAGAAATCCGTATCCTGGATGGATGGCTTCAGCGCCACAGCGTTTGGCTGCCTCCAAGATCTTTTCCGATTGCAAATAGGTTTCAACTGCCGTGTTGCCTGGCAATCGAACCGCTTGATTGGCCCAACGTACATGAAGCGCGTCGCGGTCGGCATCTGAATAAACGGCTACTGATTCGATTTCCAATTCGCGCAAGCAGCGAATGACACGAATCGCTATCTCGCCTCGGTTGGCAATCAACACCTTTTTGAACATGGCTTCTCCGTCAGTGTTTGAAATGACGTGTATCTGTGAAGAACAACACCATACCATGCTCGTCTGCAGCTCGGATCACTTCTTCATCGCGAATGGAACCACCCGGTTCAACCACGGCTCGGACACCGGCAGCAGCTGCCGCATCGATGGAGTCCCGAAAAGGGAAAAATGCATCTGAAGCCATGGCTGATCCCGTGAGATTGAATCCTGCCTCAGAGGCCTTCTGAACCGCAATCCGCGCTGAATCGACCCGACTCATTTGGCCCGCTCCAATCCCAAGCGCACCGTCCTCGGATGCATAAACAATCGCATTCGACTTCACGTGAATCACAATCTGCCAGGCAATTTGTAGGGCATTCAACTGGGCATCTTTGGGTTGAGCTTTCGATACAAGGCGCCAATCGCTTAATGGGACACGTTTATCATCAAGATTTTGGACCAACAATCCCGATTCCAAACGTTTCAGTTCCCATGCGGGCGTACGGCGTCCATCGTCTGACATTGAAATGACGCGCAAGTTCTTCTTTTTGCGAAAGAGTGAGAGCGCAGCTTCGGTGAAGCTTCTCGCAACGACAATCTCAGCAAAATTCTCGTTGATAGCTTCAGCAGTGGCTTCGTCACATGTTGAGTTGAGGGCAATGACGCCACCAAATGCCGAGACGGGATCCACTTTGCGTGCTCTGATGAATGCCTCCACCAGGCTCTTGTTTTGACCCACACCACATGGATTGGTGTGTTTCACAATTACCGCGGTCGTAGCTTCAAACTCGCGGGCACATCGCCAAGCGGCATCCATATCTACAAGGTTGTTGTAGCTAAGTGCCTTGCCTTGATGAAGCTCAAATCCCGGACGCGAATCGCCCCAGGTATACAGAGCGGCTTCCTGATGAGGGTTCTCCCCGTATCGGAGGACAGATTGTCGTTCAGCACGAACCCGCAGTACTGGCGGAAACCTGTCATTTTCGGCATCCAAATAATCTGCAATACACGCATCGTATGCAGCTGTATGATCGAACGCTTTTCGCGCCAACTGCAAACGAAAGATGTCCTTATCCTCATCGCGCAGATTCAGAAACCCCTCATAGTCGACGGGATCCGTAATCACAAACACGTGTTTGAAATTCTTTGCAGCAGCTCGGATCATGGCCGGACCGCCAATATCGATCTGCTCAACAGCCTCGGCCAGGGTTACGTCCGCCTTGGCAACAGTGGCCTGAAACGGGTAGAGATTGACGACCACCAGGTGAATGGGGTCGATTCCATGCTTGGACAACTGATCGCGATGGTCACTGAGCTCGTATCGAGCCAGCAACGCCGCGTGTATACGTGGATTCAAGGTTTTGACACGCCCATCAAGGATTTCTGGGAACCCTGTGATGTCAGATACTTTGGTGGCTGCGATGCCATGCTCGCTAAGGTGACGATGCGTTCCACCCGAACTGATGATTTCGAAACCCCTTGCCACCAATTGCTCAGCAAACGCTGCGATTCCCTTCTTGTCAGATACACTGATCAAGGCGCGTAATCCGGCCACATGACCCTCCCCATGAACTTTTGTGTCACCAACTTATGGCGCGTTTTGAATGGATTCCAATTGGCTTGCGTCCACAATCACAAAAGGCGTCTTGGTGGCGTCACCGCGCGCATTATGCCATGCATGTCGCCATAATTGGGCCGAGCAACGCGCGACATTCGAAAAATAGATGGCGCACACGCCAAATACTGCGGATCGCTCGTCGAACACGTAACGCCAATTACCGCCGATTCGATGGTAGTTGAGGTCTAGCAGGCGCCCGTAATTGTCCAAGGGACCGGCCACCGAACTCAGGTAATCGGAAGGAGTGGCATGTTGGCGCAACTCATCATAACCATCAAACACAAATAGGAACCGCTGCAATTTGGCGTTGGTGTAGTAGTCAAAGCCCCTTTGGGCAGTCTCGCTGCGAGACTTCGATGGGTTCAACCATTGACCCAACAGACCGGAAACATAGCCCATTTGAAAAACCACTCGTGAAAAAGGGGCACGCCCATCAATCAGCTCCGTGATGCGCAAGGTTTCACGGTCGATGACCGACCCATTCACCTGGGTATAGGGAACTTGCATACCGGCATCAATGCCTTCAAACAGCTCGTTGCCGTGCTTCTTGACCACCCACCTCAAACTCTCCGGCAGAATGGAATGGGCCCTGATAGCCGCCAATTTCTGGGCGCGATTGGCCATCTCACCTGCAAATGTGGGCGAGACGCAAGCCAGAACAATCAGCCATCGCGCAATCATAGCTCTATTGTAAGTGTCGCCGAGGATTTCGGTCAACGAATCTTGCCGGCTGCTGCGAGCCAGTGCACCAGTTGTTCGCCTTCACAATCCCAACTTTCAGAAAGGTCGCCGTAGTTTACGTTCACTAGGTGAAGCCCGTGAGCCGGCGCGGTCACACCCATGCCCTTGCGATCGCCACCGAGCAGTCGTTTTCCAAACTCATCCACGCGCCATTCCTCTAGACCCACCTTCAGCAGGCTTCCAGCGAGATTGCGTACCATATGATAAAGAAAGTTTCGACCCACCACCTCAAAAGAAAGAACGGTACCACTTCGCCAGACTCGAGTGCGGTACATTGTCGTCACCGTGTCTTGGCGCACATCACGTGACGCTTGCAGCGACCTAAAACAACGAGTGCCCACAATCAACTGCGCTGCTTCATGCATGGCCTCATGGCACAAGGGTCGCTTGATGAACCATCCCAAATCAGCGATGAGTGGATCCACCTCAGCCGCGTTAATGATCACATAAGCATAGTGTTTTGAACGCGCATGGTACCGCGCTGAAAAGTCATCGGCCACAGCCCGACACCGACGCACCCGAATATCCAATGGGAGATGATGATTCATGGCCCGAAGGAGCGCATCTAAGGGAATGGGATTCGCGGTGGCAAAGGACACGTGCTGGCCGCGGGCGTGCACGCCCGCATCGGTTCGGCTAGCGGCTACCACCCGAACGGCATGGCCGAGAATACGTTTCAAGACCAACTCCAGCTTACTCTGCACGCTCACACAGTGCGATTGCACCTGCCACCCTGAATAAGCCGTGCCCCGATAACTCAAACATAGAGAAATCGTTCTTTGGCAGGGCTCTACCGAACTTGACAGCGTTCGGAGCGCAGTGCTATTTATTGGCTGTATTTCCTCAGGTGACACCATGATTACGGGCTTCAATACCGACGTCAAACACAAAGCCAAAGTCTATCACGTTCAGACGGAAGACAAAGGGCGCAAGAACCCAAAAATTGAAACATTGGTCTATATGGGCGGCGAGATTCTCGATTCGTTTCGCACCACCTACGACAATGACCGTGAAACCATGGCCGAGGAAGAGATCGTGGTGCTCATGGAGACGCAACACAAGAAGGTGATCAAAAGCATCAAAATTGGTAAGTATGATACCGACGACGACGATGCTGTTGATTTCTTGACTGAACGGGATTTTGATCAGGTGATTACCGATTATTTGGCAGCGGAAACTTCAGATCAATCGCTGATCCTGGAAGTTGACAATACACCACCCATCTCGCGCGGTCGGACGAACGAAATTAGGCTTCGAACGCGCACCACCGAAAACGAAGCCATTCAGGGTGCCAGCATCCGTGTCAAATTGGTTTCATCGGCTCACCGCCCAAAAGTCTTGTGCCAAGGCGAAACCGATCGCGAAGGCACCTATAAGGCGACCTTCGACATCCCTGCTTTGCAAGGTGATGATTTTGCAGTGTTGGTACAAGCTTCCAGCGACTTTGGAACCGCTGAATTCCGCCACCTGGTCTAACCCTTGTTGATCATTTCCTTGAGTTGTTTGCCAACTTTGAAATAGGGCACCTGCTTCGCCATGACGTCCACACTCTCACCGGTTCTCGGGTTGCGGCCCACCCGTTTCCCACGTGACCGAATGCGGAAGCTGCCGAATCCTCGCAGTTCTACGCCTTCACCGCGATTGAGCGACTCAATGATGCTCTCAAGAAACGTGTTCACAATTTCTTCGGCGTCTTTTTTGCTCAGTTCCGTCGCTCTTGCCACAGCTTCAATCAAATCAGCTTTGGTCATTGCGTCACCCTCGATCGCACGAGCGGTTACTAGCCCGCTTCTGGCTCTAAGTGATTGTAAAACTTAGATATACTACCAAAATAATCAGCGCTGGCTGAAAAGTCAATAGTTAAGTCGAACCCCGGCGTCTCAACGGCGGGCCTGTGAATTCCAATCTGGACATAAACGGCAGCAGTTTTTGCAAGTGGTTCGCGATTTCGGCTCGGCGCTCAGAAAGCGCTTTCACCCAGTAACCATCGTCCATCTCGATCTGTACGAGTTGACTTTGGACATGCACCGCTCGAACATGTCGGGCCGCAGCCTCTCCCAGCACCACCGGCAACCTTCCACGCAACACCATTTCTCGCCAACGACCCTTCCCCTCAATGGAAGTCACAATCTCTCCCAACAGCCTTGTCTTCCGTGATCTCATGCTTGTCTCCATTGAGGAAAACAAGAGCAGGCGTGACCTCCAGCTTCCCCTTGTTTCATCACGCAATTCAACACAAACGCCTCTTAGTAAACCCCTTAACCGAATGGCACAGGGTTTGCTCAACTGTACCTGTCTACTTGGAATCGGGAGCTAGATATGAAAGCAAAGTCCATTATCGCCTGCTTTGCCTGTATGGCGGTAATCCAAACTGAAGCCTCAGTGGACGTGAGGACCAACATCGCATCTGTATACCACGAGGGCTCTAACGAGTTGATCGGGAGTTTTACACTGGCATTCGATGGCAATGACTTTTCGTCGGCATCGGTGGCAAACCCCATCTACATTCGCTTTCGTATCGTCCGAGGCCATGGTTGGGCCAAGACACGTGTGGATTTGAGACCGGGATCCACCAAGAATGTGCCCATTAATTTGGCGCTCAGCGTTGATGGAAACGCAATGCTAAACCCAGCTCTTCCGGCTGACGCCGTTCAATTGGTGCGTCTGATCAAGGGTGAGCGCGATGGATGGATCCGCGTAAATTTCCCCACCTCGTCTTGGCTATCGGTGGGCGGTAGTCCCGCCTCTCCGGATGCCAACAACGTGGTGTCTCTTTCAGTAGGACTCGACGACTACGCTTCCATTCGTCCCAACGCATCGACACCGACAAACGGCAACGAATTTGACGACGGAAGCGGATTAGCCAGCACCGAACTCTGTGTGAATTACGCCAATACACCTAATTTCAACCCAGGCGACATCGACGTTCTCGACTTCATCTCGTATGACTCAAGTACGTTTGGTGTTGAGGATGGTAACAATGTGGTTCCTGGCAACAACACAGGCGTTTCGTTTTCAAATGACAATCAAATAGCCCGAGGCGAACTCTACGTGGCTCGATTCGAATACCATGTGACGCCGGGTGAGTTTAACGGTCCCGCCCATTCATTGCCCATGACCCGACTCAATTCCGTTGATGTCTGGCACTGGTGTGCACCGCTGGACACGGTGTATTACACCAATACCAGCGATTTTGAGTGGGAACCGGGAACATCGCTTTATCTGTGCCTGGTCCCTTACAACCCCATTTTCCTCGCATTGGGTGAACCCTCAGATTTCAACATCGACGAACCAGCCTATCTCGCCGATGTGGATATCGAAGCTTCCACGCTGGAAGGCACCACCTGGCAAATCGAAAAGATCTACACCAAGGGCATATTTGTCGGTTACGGGCTCCATCTTCAAGGGGGGACCATACCACCCATGGCCCGGATCGACGTGACGGGCCTTCAGGCTTGCATGCTCAACGATCTAGAAGACGTGGATCTGCGCTTAGCCGCTTACGCCTATGTGTTCAATGATTTTGTGACTGAGGGCGAACAGATACCTCTGGGCCCCAGAATTCGCAATACCGCCGACATGTTCGTTGGCGCGGAAAACTACTACCGTCAAGTCATGCCCTACACCGCATACGACCGCGACAATTGGCAACATACGACGCGCGTGGTGAACCAGTCTGATCAAAGCTCCATCGTGACCGCCATTCTCTTCAACCGACATGGCATCACGTTGCGCGTGCACGGCGTTCAACCGCTAGCACCCCACGCCAGCATGGATCTCTCCGTCGCTGATCTTTTTGGCGCCGAAGCTGAGGGTGTCTTGGCCTGGATGGAGCTGCTCAGTGATCGACCCTTTTCTGCCTCAGGCATCATCGAAGATCCGTTCGCAGACACCTTTGATGTCTTCAGCGCCGTTCCCGACCTGAACCAGACCCTCTACTTGCCTCATATACCGAGTCTTCCCAATATTTGGGAAACCAAGACCTACGTACTTTCCGCCGATTTGGAACAAGATAATTTGTTCTATCTGCAATTACCCAATCAATCGCCCAGTCAGATACGAGCCATCTTGGTGCCCGGTGCAACCGCAGTCTTGGATGAAGACGACTATATGAGTGAAGGCTCGCGCGCAACCTGGCTGCAGTTGAACGCTACAGCTGCCGCTGGGGCTGGACTCGCCGTATTGAATAAACTGGGCGATTCAGGTCAGGTAGCCACCATGCCGCTCAACCAACAACCCGACACACAATGGGACTTTGATCATGTTGGCATGAGGGAGAATGGGTGGTGGAACGGACTCATTCTGTGTAACCCCAACCTCTCAGACACCACCGTCACCATTACGGGATACGATGCCGAATACAACGCCATTGCGCAAGGCGTGTTGGTACTGGATGCGCAAACTCGCCAGGCCGATTTCGTACAGACGTTTCTGCACAATGAAACAGCACCCGTTTCTCGATTGGCCGTGAATTCAGATTCACCAATTATCGCTTTTCTGCTCACCGGCATTGACGATAACGACCAGCTTACCGCCATTACCGGCAATCTCGCGGAAAGCAAAGAACTGACCCTGCCTTACCTGCCATCTTCCATGGATAGCTGGGTAGGTTTGTCGTTTGTCAACGATAAGGGGCAGCGGGCAGCCATTTCTCTGCGTGCCTACAACCAGGCGGGCCAAGTATCTCGCGACGTTTTCCTGGATGTTGCCGCCTATGGGAAGCGGGTAGTCCTTTTGTCGGATATTCTTGAGCTAGCCTCTCAATATACGCATTTAACCGTCACCAGCAATGTCGCCATCCGAGGATTTGCTCTTGTAGGCGATACCGCTCACACTCGGTTGGCGACGGTTAACTTTGTACCTGAGCTAAAGCGGAATTAATCGCTTCGGCTGTGCGCTTCTCGTAGTCTCGATACTGTTGCGGCGTAAAGACTGCCCCGTCGTTCAGAGCCAATAGCTCGTCGGCGGGGCATTTGCGTTGCGATGTAAAGTGCCGGATGTAGTGATCCAGGAGTCCGGCTAAGCGCTCATCTCCGTCACGTTCGGTGCTACTGAGCGCAAGGCCGAAAATCTGATTGGCCAGCGACGCCAAGTCAGGTTCCTCCAGACCTAACGTGGCTGCTTCACGCAACATGCCCGTTAAGGTGGTACGGTAAGGCAAAAGCAGCTCGATCACTTTCTCGCGTACCGACTCATCATAAAGCGCATGCGTCAGCACGATGCCCGGTATCATCCAATACGATGCACTCAATGCATCCAGGTATCGAATTTCGTAGAATCCCCTGGGACGCACTTCAGGAAACAGTGTGCTTAAGTGGGTCAACCAGTCGTCGAGAGTTGGATACTGTCCGTGGAAACCACACTCCATCCAATGCCGAAAGGTACGGAAATTGCCATCAAACACCATGTGCCCCGAATCGTCTGGCAGGAACATACAGTAGGCATCCAAAGCGAACTCAAGGTATTGCTCTACAGGGCAGGGACAATATTCTGCAGCTTCGAGCCCGCGTTGAAAGCCAGTTCGTGTGGGATCGAGGCTTTGCCATATTACGGAGCGGAAACTCTTGGCACCTGTAACTTTTTGCTCGCAAAACGGCGAGTTTGCAAACGCGGCAGTCATGATGGGAGCCATCAAGTTTGCTGCGAGCCATCGACGAGGCGCAACATCTGCTGTTCCCACGTCCAGGTTCACTTGCAAGGACGTGGACAGCCGCATCATTTTCTGGCCATAGGGACCGCGAGCTGCAAAGTAGTTGTTCATGTTGATGTAGCGGTCTTTCTGCATTTGAAGACCTACTTCGTCCACGCGATACCAGGGATTCAGTCCACTGTGGTACAGCCAAATGCCTTCTTGAGAAAGGCTGTGATTCAAGTCGCCGAGGAATCCGTTCATCGCCCGAATCACACGCTCCAGATTGGCATGGGGCGCCGAGCTATATTCAATTTGTGCGCCGGGCTCAAACGTGATCTGGGCACCGTCCTGGTGAACAAAACGCGCACTGCCCTCCGCATTGGGCGCATAACTCCACTGCGGATGACGCGCGGCAAAATGGTGGATAGATTCCACAACACCGCCGTCCCCATACAAGGGCACCAAACCATGCGCTCTGTCTGGTGATTCACGAAAAGGGAAAATCTCCAACTCCAGCCCTACGCTGCGTTTGTCATTCTCCATGTCGTTAAAGAAGGAATGCAGTAAATGACTTCTCAACTGACCACAATTCAAGACTCGTTCTCGTGAGGGCATGAATCATCCTTTCGCGCCACTAGAGCTCACATATTGTATTCACTATACGTTTTGCATCGCGATCCGCCCACGCCAAATCCAAAAAAAATGTCTCCTGCCTTAACCGATCACGCATAAGCGCCTTAAATTCAGATAGATCCGACCAAGCGCGGGAGATCCAAGTCATATGGGCTAATTGGAATATGAACTGCCTCTTGGCTGGCTCAAACAAGGGATAAATGGCGCGAAGCGGTGGCATACCCTCGCGTGGCTCCAAGAACGGGCTAACCTTCCCTCGCACGTCCATGTCCGGTAACACCACGGAAGCGGGTTTCCGTAGATCACGTTGCGACAACTTCAAAGCGATCCCGCAGCGGGTCCAGATATCTGCCTTCAAATCGCTCAGTTTGGACCATCGCTTCACGGCAAGTCTCTGACGACGCGAAAGCGGCAATTGGTCTAAGCGGGGTTCCAGGTCGTGCCAGTTTGACCAATTCATCGATTCGCCAAAGAAGGCAAACCATTTGAGATCGGACCAATCGTTCTCGCATGGGACCAGTTCACTTAGAATGGAGGCCAAGCGCGTACCATCACCCAGCCACCAACCCAGTGCATGAGTCATGATGTCAGTTCTGATGAGATCCACCACAATCGCAGGGTATGGCGCAGAGAGAATTCTGTCCCATTCGGCCAATACGCGTTCCTTGGACAGCTTGCACAATAACTTGCGCTCCCCATGAACCGCCTCGATCGCGTCTGGACGCGCGGCCCATCCCAACTGCGCCAAAAGGCGAAAATATCGCAAAGCGCGCAAGGCATCTTCTCGCAAGCGTTTGCGCGGATCTCCCACGAAACGGAGCACAGACGACCGCGCGTCGGCGACACCGCCCACGTAATCGACCAACTCACCCTGTGAGGTCTCGAATAACGCATTTATGGTGAAGTCCCGTCGATGAGCATCGGTATTGAAATCACTCCAGGCAACCTCGGCGTGTCTCCCATCGCACCATAAATCAGCGCGGGCAGTGGTCACCTCCACGTTCTGAAGCGAGGTTACAACCGTTACGGTGCCATGTTGGAGACCGGTCGGAATGACTTGATATTGGGCAGATAGAATGTCCGTAACGGTCTCCGGTGTCGCCAAAGTGACCAGGTCGTAATCCTTGGGAACGCGACCCAATAACCTGTCGCGAACGCATCCACCAGCCAACATGGATTCATGTCCCTTGGCAATCAACACATTGCAAATATGGCGAGCTTCCTGGAGCCGAGCATCTGTCCGATTCATGCGTATCCTGTGGACTACCCCTAATTCTGTGGGCTCTACTATAATAAACGCCTTATGGACGCAGAGCGCCAGGTAGCGAACACCTTAGTTTTCAATGATCCCAACCCGCTTCCCCTTGTCATGGGCGATCAGCTCAGTGAATTTACCCTGGCCTATGAGACTTGGGGTGAATTGAACAAGGACCGCAGTAACGCTGTATTACTGTTCACAGGTCTTTCAGCTTCCTCACACGCCAGATCCCATCCCGGTAACACTGCACCGGGTTGGTGGGAAGGCATGATTGGGTCGGGTAGTGGATTAGATACCGATAGGTGGTTCGTCATTTGCGTCAATCATTTGGGCGGCTGCTTTGGCTCCACAGGTCCATCCTCATTGCGTCCCAATTCCAACCGAAGGTATGGGCCCGACTTCCCTCCTCTTACCATCCGAGACCTTGCCCACGCCGCCAACCGCATGATTCGGTCCCTTGGCATCGACCGTTTGCACGGGGTACTCGGAGCCTCCCAAGGAGGCATGCTCAGTTTGGAGTATGCGGCATGTTTCCCCGATCAAGTAGACCGCCTGATTTCCATCTCCGCCACCGGAAGAACTGGTCCGCAATCCATTGCTTACCGCTACGTGCAACGACAGGTGATTCTCAATGACCCTGCCTATCAGGGAGGATGGTATTACGACACGGACCAAAAACCGGTAGGCAGTATGGCCGTCGCCCGTCAAATAGGAAATATCACCTATCGTTCCAGACAGGAATGGGAAGATCGGTTCGGCAGGGGGCGAACGGGTTCGGGTTACAGTTATGGCCCCGATTTTCAGGTGGAATCCTATCTCCATCACATGGGCCACAAACTAGCCCATCAATTTGACGCCAATAGTTTCCTTTTGTTGACCAAAGCGATGGATCTGTTTTCCTTGGGTTACGGTTTCAATTCCTATCGCGAAGGCGTGGCTCGCATCAAATCACCAAGCCTGATCATGGGCGTGGGCACCGACATGCTATTTCCCGTGGACGAGCAGGAAGCTGTGTACCTCGCTCTCAAGAACGAAGGTAACGACACCCAGTTCCGCCAACTAAACGCCAATTCGGGTCACGATTCTTTCCTGGTCGAGGTGGAATACTTCGGCACCGCCATCCAGGACTTCTTGAGAAGGTAACTCATGTCGTACCTCAAACGCATGTTTGATGCACCCCAACGTATTGTCTTGTTCAATCATCTTGAGGACACATCTCTGGGACCCGCTCAATTGAGATTTGACATTCAGGGCCTTGAGATTACCCGAGGAACAGCCACAGAAACTTTTTCGTACCTGGACATGGTGGACCTTGGCATAGCCCGCTACGAGGTACCTGCCCTCACCACCTGGCAGCGACTGAAACGCATACCCGCCCCCGTAGGCACGCAAACCGAATCAGACAGCAACCAACTGACACTCACGTTTTGGAGTGACCCCGAGTTGATCTTCAAATTGGACCGCGAGATTGATGAGCACGAAACGCAGTGGCGTCAACTGCTTGGGCTGATCCGCGCGGCTGGATTTACCGTCCGAAAAGAAACCTGAACCTCTAAAGGGTTCATGACCCGTCGCCGAAACGACAAAGAGACCCGCAGCAAGGAGTCAACATGCGCTGGCAACAGGGAAGACGAAGCAAAAACGTGGAAGATAGGAGGAGAAACAGGGCCGCGCCTAAGATTGGGCTCGCTGCCGTCGTCATCGCATTGATCGCAGTGTTTATGGGTGCAGACCCCGACCAAGTGCTTGGCTTGCTAAGCGATCAGCAGGTCGCGTCTCAATCATCCGAGTCACCCTATTCAGAAACGGCAGCAGAAACCGAACGGGCGGATTTCGTGTCCGCTGTCTTGGCTGACACGGAAGATACCTGGCATCAGCTATTCGACGCCATGAATCGTCGTTACGAAGAGCCCACGTTGGTCTTGTTCCGCGATGCGGTCCGTTCAGGCTGCGGAGCTGCTCAGTCGTCGACAGGGCCCTTCTACTGCCCCGCCGACCACAAGATGTATCTCGACCTTGATTTCTTCGATGATCTGTCTGCCAAGTTGGGTGCGCCTGGCGATTTTGCCCAAGCATACGTGATTGCCCATGAGGTAGGACATCACGTTCAAAATCTGCTCGGAACCAGCAGTCAAGTACACCAGATGCGGACACAATTAAGTGAAACCGAATACAACCAGTTGTCGGTAAAGTTAGAGTTGCAAGCCGACTTCTATGCCGGCGTTTGGGCCCACTACGCTCAAAGAGCGCGCCAACTGCTTGAGCGGGGTGATTTGGAAGAAGCCATCAACGCAGCCAGCGCCATCGGCGATGATCGGCTCCAACGACAAGCTCAAGGTTACGTGGTGCCCGATGCATTTACACACGGCACTTCAGAACAGCGCATGCGCTGGTTCAAACGAGGCTTTGAAACAGGCGACATGGCCCAAGGCGATACGTTTACAGCTCGAAACTTATGAAAGGCGCATGTTTGAGATGTGCGCGCGTTTTTCGTCCATCTTCTCAGATAATTGCTGCAGCGTGATCTCGCGGAACTGGCGGTCAAGTGTATCTCTGAACCGGCTCCACTCATTGTGAAGGGGACATGGATGTTCGTCCATGCACACATCCAGCCCCAAAACGCACTGCGTATGGGCCCGCTGTGGATTCTCAAAGACGCTCGCGATATCAATCAACTTAATTTGGTCCGGCGTGCGGGCCAGTAGGTAACCACCACCAGGTCCCTTCATGGACTTCAATAACCGATGATTCTTTAGTTGCAAGAGAATTTTTGCCAAAAACTGAGTCGGTACATCGGACTTCTCTGCAATCACGGCAACAGACACGGGTGCCCCATCGTCTCGGCCAGCGAGAAAGATCAAGGCGCGAATGGCATGTTCACAAGGTGGAGAAAAAAGCATATTAAACCGCTTATTATAGGACCCGTTATTCCGATATAGTAGGTCTCAATTCATACAAAGTCAACACAGAACAAATAAACTATTTTTTTCAAAGGTAATTATCTGCCTTGGACACAAAGAATCACCCACACCCCTTTGTCGACAGAAGGTTAATTTGAATCAAGCTTGGCCTTCATCAGTTAGACTCGATTACCTGAATCCGGGTCGCGAAAGAAAGGAGAACCAGCTGTGCCAGCCCTCAACTTCAGTCACTATTTCATGATGGGTAACGAAGGCGCCCCATTTGATGTCGGCAACTGTGTCCAACTTGATCCATACGAAGGGTTTTATGACCAGTCGCTTGAACATCTGAACACTGGCGATTCGCTAATCATTTTGGTCACTGACGATTTGTTGAACCCGAACGCGGAGTGCCATCACTTACGCTACAGGCTATTAGATACGCCCATCGTCAGCGGATCAATTCAATGCCTTGAGGTGCGCGACAACTATCTTTTTCATATCGCTGACCGAAAAACCTTTGAGGAATGGCTCAAAGAAAAGCCCACGCCCACGGAAAACGAGATCATCAATGAAGTCCTCTCTTTGGTAGAGATATGGGACCGAGTGCGTCACCAAAACGAAAGGTTTGCTCACTACCGATTCACGATCGTGGTTGGACTTCCCACGATCTCAAGCCTGCATGAGTCACGGGAAAAAGGGGTGACCTGTGTGTCGCAATTTGATTTTGGCATGAAGCATCCGAGACAAAAGGGCTTCCCATTACTCCTTGAGCCATCATCCGACGGCCGTTACATTCGCATCACCGTCATCGGAAGCAACACCGTTGACTCATGTCGCGTGTTTGACGTGACAGATATTGACGAATACCGAAACATGCTCATCGGCTTAAGGGACCGTGCGTTAACTCCAGAAGAGAGGAACTGCTGGGAACATCTTCTTATGTAATCGATTGCGCTTGACGGTCTTGTCAAATTCAGATCACAAATTAGTAAGTGGCCTCCATTTAGGGGTTCGGCCCGACGCGATTTAGCTTGTCTGCCAAAGACAAAAGAGACAGTGCCCAACTGGTCTACATCGTAGATTCAATCCGCGCGCACCTCAATTTCTTGGCCGAAGCTAACCCCTTCAAAAAGGATGATTGACATCGTTGCAGTCATGGTTTTCGAAAGACTCACGACCGTGACCCACATGATTTCCGTTGCCATATGCATAGCTCCCCGTATTCCTTTTGGTCCGCCAATTCACGCTTTATCGACATTCCAATTCAGCTTCTAGTCGACGAAAAATCGGCTGCTAACATTGGGGGTTTCCATAACGGCACTCGTCATGGGTCCAAACGTTGCGTAGAATAGGGGCGTTGTGAGGTATTGATGAGTGAAAACACACCTTCTTCGTACCAGTTATTTTCAGAGCGTTATCCCGATGTTCTGGCTGGCTACGAACACGTCAATCGCGCTCTGCGGGCCGCACCGGGCCTGGACGACAAAGAGATCGCATTGACCAAACTCGCTATCAGTGTAGGTGCGGGACTGGAGGGCGCCATAGCCAGTCATACCCGTAAAGCGCTGGAACTGGGTATTGAGCCGTCTAAACTTGAGCATGTGGCGCTCATGGCATTACCCACTCGAGGACTCCCCCACATGATGATGTGCTGGAAAGCCGTTCGAAAGCAGATTGAACCATGATGAGGGGCGCACTGCTGGTAGGCGGTATGTCCACACGCATGGGTGTTCGAAAACACACCCTGAAGCTGCAAAATGGGACCACGCTGGGGGAGCATCTGTACGACCTGCTCACGCAGGCATTCGGCACACAGCCGTTGCTCTTGGGAGACTTGGCTGATGACTGTGACTGGGTTGAGGGACCTATTGTCCATGACGATCACCGCGCGTCCGGTCCCATTGCAGGCATCAATGCTGCGCTGTCGCTGGGCTATGGGCCCCTGTTGGTCCTGGCAGTTGATATGCCCTACATGACACTGGAAACCTTGCTGTGGATCAAAGAGCAAAACAAGACGCTCAGTAAGCCTGTGCTTTGGCCGCGCTTGCCGGGCCGAGCGTTCGGTGAACCGCTTGCAGGTATCTACACGCTTTCGGCGCAGACCATCATGGATCTTGCCATACGCAACGACATTTTTGCCCTGCATCAAGCGGTCCCCGTGGAGTCGCGCAGTGAGCCAGACGTACCAGCCTCATTGATTCCTCAGTTTCAGAATGTCAACACACGAGACGAGTGGTTCAATTTCACCGAAGTCGCTTGTCGCAACTAGACCGGAAGGATTGCATGAACAACGACCCCCATTTCCAAACGCTGCTGGATGAAATCGAACAGTCTGGATTAACCAAGCACGAGCGGATTATTCAATCCGCTCAGAGCCGCAGTATCCGGACCACTCAAGGTCAGTTCATCAATTTCTGTGCTAACAATTATCTCGGTCTGGCCGACAATCCCAGACTAATCGAAGCGGCCAAGCAGGGATTGGACAGTCATGGATTTGGTCTGTCATCGGTTCGCTTCATCTGTGGCACGCAAGATATCCACAAGGAACTAGAGGCCCGTATCGCGACGTTCCTGGGCCTGGAAGATGCCATTCTGTACTCCTCGTGTTTCGATGCCAATGGCGGCTTATTCGAAACGCTGCTCACCGAAGACGATGCGGTGATTTCAGACCAGCTCAACCATGCCTCCATCATCGATGGGGTTCGATTGTGCAAAGCCAAGCGTTTTCGCTATGCCAACAGCAATATGGCCGAATTGGAACAATGTCTGAAAGATGCCTCATCGGCGCGTATCAAACTGATCACCACGGATGGTGTTTTTTCCATGGATGGCTATATTGCCAATCTTGCGGCGGTATGTGATCTGGCTGAACGTTATGGTGCTTTGGTCCATGTAGACGATTCGCACGCCACTGGATTTGTGGGTGCGACGGGCCGAGGGACCCCGGAACACTGCGGTGTGATGGGTCGGGTAGACATCATCACCTCCACCTTCGGTAAAGCACTTGGAGGTGCTTCAGGCGGCTTCACGGCCTCTAGTCAAGCTGTCGTCAACTTGCTCCGACAGCGATCGCGCCCCTACCTATTTTCCAACACGCTGGCGCCCAGTCTTGTTCAGGCCTCGATCTGCGCGATTGATATGTTGAGTAGCAGCACCCAGTGGCGCGACCGACTGGCAGAAAACACGCAATTTTTTAGGCAGGGCATGAAACAGGCCGGTCTGAAGATTCTTGAGGGTACACATCCCATTGTCCCTGTCATGATCGGTGATGCACGCAAGGCCTCGCACATGGCTGAAGCACTGCTGGATGAGGGTATCTATGTAATCGCATTTTCGTATCCAGTGGTACCCATGGGTACGGCCCGAATCCGCGTCCAGGTTTCCGCTGCACATACGCAGGCCGATCTGGAGAAAGCCATTGCTGCTTTCGCCCGGGTGGCACACGCTTAGTATGTCGTTTGAAACCGTATCCGAGGAGGTCATCCGTCAGGAACGAGCTCGCGCTCGAGAGATTCGACAATCGGCCTGGTGGCGTAACCAAATAGGGAAAGGACAGTGCTACTACTGTCATGAACGCGTTCACCCCAACGACTTAACCATGGACCACAAAACACCGATCGCACGTGGCGGCAGATCCACAAGGCACAATATCGTGCCTTGCTGCAAAGTTTGTAATACGGACAAAAAGTACCTAACCCTGTCGGAGTGGATCGCCCAGCGCGAAGACGAAGGACGGTCTCTCGCGTGCGCGGCCCATTTACTTAATTGATATGAATAAGCCCCTACTTTTCAACCTCGAAGATCATTTCAAGGCGCCCCTGGCAGCACTTGACGATGTGGAAATGGGTGCCCTCTTCCAAAGAACGTTCCCCGATGGCGAAAGCTATGTGCGTCTTGATACAAATGTTGCTGGAAGGGATGTGTTCTTCATTGGGTCTTTGAATCAACCCAATGCGAAAACGCTCCCCCTCTTGTTCGCGGCCCAAGCGGCGCGTGCGCAAAGAGCTCGTTCCGTGCAGTTGGTGGCACCCTACTTGGCTTACCTTCGTCAAGACGAGGCTTTCCAGTCAGGAGAGGCTGTGACCGCACACAGTTTTGCGTCATTACTCTCCGGTTTTTTTGACCACCTCATCACGTTGGACCCCCATCTCCACCGCATAGGTGCATTAGAAAGGGTCTATCAGATACCCACGACAACGCTCCATGCAGCGCATCCGATTGCTGAATGGATTAAAGGGAACGTTGAGAACCCATTGCTGATTGGACCCGACGCAGAGAGTGAGCAGTGGGTACGCGATGTGGCACGTAGGCTCGCATGTCCCTTCGTCATTTGTCGAAAGACCCGCAGTGGTGATCGCCAGGTTAAGATTGATTTGCCACCCCTTCCAGAGAATGCCGGATTGACACCCGTCTTGTTGGACGACATTGTCTCTACGGGACAAACCATGATTCAAACGCTGAAGTTAGTCACGCAGCACACACAAACGCCACCTGTCTGCATTGCCATTCACGCAGTTTTCTCGGATGAGTCGCTGCTCAAGCAATTGGGTCATGCACGTTTGCTGACCTGCAATACGATTGCACATCACACCAACCTAATCGATGTGTCGTCGTTGATTGTAACGGCCATCAAGAGCGCATCCAGCAGGTGGAACTCTTAGTGCTTACTTGCGGGTTATTTTGAACCCCAATAAGCCGACCATGCGTTCAAACCCGGTCTGGGTCAACAAGTAGGCCCACTGTGAATAATGTTTGTACTGTTGCACCAATCGTACTTCCTTGAACGTATCGCGATCACCAAACACCACGCCACCTAATTTGCGTTTGATCAGTTGCCAGGACGATCGATTCTTGTTCAGCGTGTCGCCACCTTCCAACTTATAGGCTTGACCCCAGTGCGCTAGTGGCAAGTAGCCATCGTTTTTTGCTTGCGAAAACGCCTCTGTCTCTTCCAGCATGATACTGCGTTGCACAGTCACGATGTCGGCTGGCAACGGTTCGTCGCGCATGCTTTCTCTGAAGTCGGTACCGAGAATGATGGCACCTTCCATATTGGATGCGCGCAAATCACTGTATCGCAGATCAGCGCCAGTCAGATCTGCCGCACCCAAATTGGCATTGCGCAAATTGGCATTGCGCAAATCGCAACCACGCAAATTCGCGTTGCCCAAATGAGCATAGGAAAGATCAATACCGCGCATGTTCTTGCTGGAAAGGTCAGCACCACCCAGTGAATATCCGGACAGGTTCAGTCCCGCTAAGTTATGTCGTTCGAGGATTTCGTCGCGGCGCATGGATCTGGCCTCCCACCATCAAATATATACCACGAGCGAGACCAGTGCGTGATGCAGATCACACAAGCGTGCGTCGACCTCACTTCTTTACAGGAAAGCAAAGATCAACTAAGTTGTTGGGTCTAGCTTGAGGAGCCAGCCATGTCCAGATTCAAAGAAGTTCCAGCCAAAACCGATTTCCCAAGCCTCGAAGAAGAGGTCTTGTCGTTTTGGGACCAACACCGTGTTTTCGAAAAGTCGCTCGAGCAGCGTGAAGGCGCTGAGCGCTACGTCTTTTATGATGGCCCCCCCTTTGCGACAGGTTTGCCGCATTATGGGCATTTGCTGGCTGGCACCATCAAAGACATCGTACCTCGATACTGGACAATGCAAGGCAAGTACGTGGAACGACGCTTTGGCTGGGATTGTCACGGATTACCGGTGGAAAACGAAGCGGCCAAAGACCTCAAGGAGAAGGAAGGTCTGGATCTCTCCGGTAAGTATGAGATTGAAGCCTATGGCGTGGATCGGTTTAACGAGTATTGCCGCTCCATCGTGCAGAAATACACAGCAGAATGGGAAGTAGTCGTCCGACGCATGGGGCGTTGGGTCGATTTTCGTAATCATTACCGCACCATGGACCGCGATTTCATGGAATCCATTTGGTGGGTCTTCAAACAGCTTTGGGAAAAGGACTTGGTGTACGAGGGCTATCGGGTGATGCCTTTTTCATGGAAACTTTCGACGCCCCTTTCCAACTTTGAAGCCAACATGAACTACCAAATGGTCCAGGACCCAGCCATTACCGTTCGTTTTCAGTTGGAAGACTCACCAAATACCTGGATACTCGCGTGGACGACTACGCCCTGGACCCTTCCTTCCAATTTGGGGCTGGCCGTTGGACCCGACATGGATTACGTCACAGTGGAAGACGGCGAGGATCGATACATCCTGGCCGAAGCCCGCCTGGAACATTACCGTTCCCACCTCAAGAAAGAATTGCGCGTTGTGGCTACGTGTAAAGGAAGTGATTTACTTGGACGCGCTTACTGCCCTCTGTTTCCCTATTTCAAAACGCTGGTCGATCAGGGTGCATTCAGAGTGCTCAGCTCGTCGGATGTCTCCACCGAAGATGGCACAGGGATCGTGCACATGGCTCCAGCCTATGGTGAAGTGGATTTTCAGGTATGTCAGGACCACCAGATTCCTCTAGTCGATCCCGTAGATATGGAGGGCAGGTTCACCGACGAAGTCGTTGATTTTGCGGGTCAACACGTAAAAGACGCTGACCGTCACATCATTCGAACGCTCAAAGAAAGTGGTTCACTGCTGCACCACGGAACGATTGAGCACTCCTACCCCTTTTGCTGGCGTTCCAACACCCCGCTGATCTATAAGGCCATCAGCACCTGGTTCGTGAAAGTGGAACAACTCAAAGACCGCCTGATGGCAAACAACGACCAGATTCACTGGGTCCCAGAATCCATTGGCAGCAATCGATTCGGTAATTGGTTGGCAAATGCACGTGATTGGAACATTTCGCGCAATCGATATTGGGGCACGCCGATCCCTCTGTGGCGCAGCGATGACGGAGACTTGATTGCACTCGGCTCTGTAGCCGAATTGGAAGAAGCAACTGGTGAAGCAGTCCCAGATCTACACTCACATTTCATCGACGGGTTCGAAATCGTACGCAACGGCAAAAAGTACCGGCGCATCCCGGAGGTTTTCGATTGTTGGTTTGAGTCAGGTTCTATGCCCTATGCTCAGAATCATTATCCATTTGAAAACAAGGAAGTGTTTGAGGCTAACTTTCCTGCCGACTTCATTGCTGAAGGACTGGATCAAACGCGCGGTTGGTTTTATACGCTCACGGTGCTATCCACCGCACTCTTTGACAAACCCGCTTTTAAGAACGTGATCGTCAACGGCCTAATCCTCGCGGAGGACGGCCAAAAGATGTCGAAGCAAAAGAAGAACTATCCGGATCCCATGGAAGTCATCCACCAGTACGGTGCGGACTGTCTGCGTTCGTACTTGATCGACTCGCCGGTCGTGCGTGCAGAGCCACTGAGGTTCCAAGAAAAGGGTATCGTTCAAATCTTCCGGAAGGTGGTGTCTCCCTTTTGGAATGCCTACAGTTTCTTTGTGACCTACGCCAATTTGGATGACTATCAGCCTCAACCATCGCTTACGGATTCACGCAATGATCTGGACCGTTGGATCATTTCGAAATTTCAGACGCTCGTTTCCAATGTGACCCAACACATGGAAGGCTCTTATCTGTACAACGTGATTCCGGAACTGGAAGAGTTTGTCGACTTGATGACCAATTGGTACATTCGCCGTTCCCGTCGCAGGTTCTGGCGCGCTGACAACGATCGCGACAAGCAGGACGCGTACAACACCCTTTATTACGTCTTGACCGAGTTTTCCAAAGTCATGGCACCTTGTCTGCCGTTTACCTGCGAAGCCATCTACCAGAACTTGGTGCGGCGTGTGGATAAAGAAGCGCCCTTGAGCGTTCACCTTTGCGATTACCCACGCGTTCAGGCGTCTCTAGTTCGATCGAATCTTGAGTCCGACATGCAGTTGGCACGTACGATCGTCAATATTGGCCGCTCCTTGCGCGCTAAGCACGACCTCAAAGTAAGGCAGCCACTGCGTGCCATGTCAGTGGTGGTGCCCTCCGACCAACGCGAGGCGGTTAAGAGATTGGCTGAGGTGGTTGAGGAAGAACTGAACATCAAAGGGGTTGAGGTGTTGGAGGATGAAACGGAACTGGTCACCTACAGTGCTCGTCCCAACCTCAAAGTGTTAGGTCCACGCCTGGGCAAAGCACTGAGAGATGTCGGTGCGGGCGTGCGCGCGTTGAGCCACAAACAGCTCGCAGCGTTCCTGCGCGATAACCGCATCGTGGTGGCAGGCCACGAACTAAGCGGAGATGACCTTCTGATCGACCGCCAAGAACGCGAAGAGACTGTGGTACTCAGCGAGAACGATGTGGTGGTCGCATTGGACACACACCTGACACCTGAGCTCCTACTGGAAGGCGATGCACGCGAGTTGGTGAACCGCATCCAGAACGCCAGAAAAGAGGCCGGCTACCGTGTCGAAGACCGGATCATGCTGGAAATCGCGGGTGAATGGACGACAGAACTTCTGCGCGTGCACGGTGATGAAATTGCCCGAGAAACCTTGTCGGTTAGCATGGATCAAGGGTTTGATCCGGATGCAACCCACACATGGAACGTCAATGGAAAAGATGTGACGGTGCGCATGCGCCGCGCTTGAATTTAGCGATTCAACCAGTAAAGAGACACGCTAAAGACGCCGATATATCCAGTCCAAAGAAGGTAGGGGAGCAAGAGGCCCGCCGCAGCGCGGGAGTTCTTCTCGAAATATACGACGTTCATTAGAACCGCCAAACCCAGCCCCAACGCGCAAAGTACGGCTAGGCCCAAGCTCTTCTCGGAATAAAGCACAAACGACCAAGCGACCACTAACCCCAGTTGAATGCCCAGCAACCACCAAGCAGTTACGGATTCTCGGGACACACCACGTCGTGTCCATACCAGCCAGGAGCTAATGGAGATCAAAGCGAAATTGATCGACCAAAGTGGCGCCATCCATTGTTGTTCCAGAGACCAGGACGGCTTTTCTAAGAACTCAAACCAAGCATCCGGCTTAAAAAGACTGGCTACGAAACCAATGCCGAACACGATGATCACAATCATGACGAGTGAACCCAGCTGCCGCATAACGCCTCCGCGTTGGATTGTCCAATAAACGATAACAGATCGTCAACTGACTCGATCGAACTGTCGCTCGATCAGATCGCGGTAAGCACCACCCCGATCCATCAGCTGTGTATGGGTGCCTTGTTCTACTAACTGGCCTTGATTTAAGACAATCACGCGATCAGCATCTCTTACTGTGGACAGGCGGTGCGCGATGATCAGTGTCGTTCGTCCTTGCATCAGTCGATCCAGCGCCTGCTTAACCAGAAACTCACTTTCCGCATCTAGTGCGCTGGTCGCCTCGTCCAATACTAAGATTGCAGGGTTCTTGAGCACAGCTCGTGCGATAGCGATCCGTTGCTTTTGGCCACCGCTCAACCTAACCCCTCGCTCTCCCACTTCGGTGGCAAATCCGGACGGGAAACCCATGGTGAACTCGTAGGCGTTGGCCACTTTCGCAGCCTCGATCACCTCGGCATCACTGGCTGCGGGTCGGCCATACCGTATGTTGTCCGCAATGGACATGGAAAACAGGGTGGGTTCCTGAGGCACGACACCTATTTGCTCGCGTAGCCAGTGTGGATTCAAGTCGGCATATGGAACCTGGTCGAGGCTTATTTTGCCGGCCTGTGGATCATAGAATCGGGTAATCAGTGAAGCCACCGTTGATTTACCACTCCCTGATCGACCGACCAACGCCACCACCTCACCTGGGGCAATGTGTAACGTCAGATTTCGAATGGCCAGCACGTCAGGTCGCGTAGGATAGGCGAATTGAACGTCGTCAAGCATCAACTCACCGCGGCATGAATCAGGGACCAGGCCGCCTTCATGCGATATTTCGGGTTGGCGATCAAGGATCTCAAATAATCGGTCAGCGGCACCCACTGACCGCATGAAATCTGCAAAGAGACTGCCTAACGCACCCACCGAAAAGGCGACAATCATGGCATATAGCAAAAAGGAGGTAAGACTCCCCAAACTCAATACCCCATCCATGACCAAATGACCACCGTGCCACAGCACAAGCGCAATCGCCGCGTAGCCGATAAACGTCAGAACACCTTGGAACCAAGCAATCTTACTAGTCCGGCTCTGATGTGAGGAAAAGGCCTTTTCCACAGTAGCACCATACCGGCTTGCCGCCTCTTTCTCGCGGGCAAAGGCGCGCACGATGCGCACGCCCGACAATGTCTCTTCGGCCACTTCATTAGCTCTAGCGAGATCGTCCTGCACTTGGCGGGACATGGTCCGAATGACCCGCGAGAACCAAATTGAACCCGCAGTTACTGGGGGGATCACAATAAGCATGATCAGTGTCAAACGCGGCGAGGTGTAAAACAACAGTGCTATTCCACCCAGGGCGGACGCCAAGTTTCGCAACACCATCGAGATATTGACACTCACCGTGTTTTGCAGCACTGTCGTGTCCGAAGTGAGCCTGCTCAGCAGCTCGCCCGTACGTCGGGCATCAAAAAAACCCACTTCCTGAGCCATGATGTGCTGATAAGTTTGACTTTGCAGACGGGTGACAATCCGGTAACCGGCTACGGTGAATAGGTAATACCGCAGCGCCACCGCTGCCCCCTGAACGGCGAAAATAGCGACCAGGATCAGCGCGGTTTGATCGATGGAAGCCAAGCCATCACCGATCGCGCTGTCTATTAGTATGCGGACAGCCTGTGGGTAGGCGAGTCCCATGACACTGCCCACCAGCAGGAATACGGTTGCTAGGGTCAGGACACGCCATTCCGGTTTTGCCAGAGCAAGAATCCGTGTCAACTTGGGCCACAACGCTGGCCTGTTCAATTTCGCCATGCCCCATTCTACGCAAGAAGCGCGTGCGAGTTAATTTTCTTGACCCCTCGCACGTGCCCGATTACAATTGCGGATTGCCGGGTCTTATACTCATATTTGTTCAGGTTCATGCATCATTACCACCAAACAAACACAGATGGGCTTTGCCTGCATTGCGCGCGAGAGACTCCGTTGGACCGCAACTTCTGTTGCAGCGGATGCGAGACGGTGTTCCAAATCATCCAACAACGTGGATGGACCGATTATTACCGCTTGCAAAAGATCTCGCGGACCGACATGCCCGACTTGCGCGAACATAAACGGGTTACCTACGATTTTCTTGAAAGCGAAACTTATCGAAAACAGCATCTGCATGAACAGGCAGATGGTACCTTCACATGTCATTGGTTCATCGATGGCATGACCTGCGCCGCATGCGTATGGCTCATCGAAAAAGGGTTGAAACAACGTATCGGCGTGCACGAAGCCCGCGCGTTCCTCGACCGCGGCGAATTGAGTTTGAGTGTCGATGCGCGGTTCGACCACCGGTCGGCCGCGGAAGAACTAGATGCTCTGGGTTACCAAGTCAAGCTCTCCCCCCACCAAGGCGACAATGGGACTCAATCGACCGAGCTACTGCGCTTAGGCATTTCAGGTGCCCTGGCCGCCAATATGATGCTCATGACCATGCCGCTCTATACTGGTGGGCTTGAGTCGGATGCGTTTGGCGTTCTGTTTGGCGGGATTACTGCGGTCCTTTCCATACCAGTCATCCTGTATGCCGCACGGCCGTTTTTTGTTAAGGCCTGGGCTGGTCTGCGAAACCGGCGTTTGAGTTTGGATTTGCCTATTTCGATCGGGCTGGTGAGTGCGGAGTGCCTGAGCATCCATCAGTTACTCACACGTCAATTACACCATCTCTATTTCGATTCAATGGCCATGCTCGTGTTTTTCCTGCTCATTGGCAGGTTCATCCAACAAAGAGGCGTAAATCAAGCGCTGCGTCACACACGACAGCTGGTGGCCACCATGCCCCAGATTGTTCAACGATGGGATGGGGTGTCTTGGTCTTCTGTCACTGCGCAACAAATCGAGCCAGGTGATCTGATTCGCATCGAGTCCGGCAACCTCGTTCCCGTGGATGGCCAACTCCGCAGCGACGATGCAGTGCTCAGCCTGCATGTGGTCAGTGGCGAATCGGAACCCATCCATCAAAGAGAAGGGTCTCCTGTTCCAGCGGGCGCGATCAACTTAGGCTGTTCCCTTGAAATCTGCGCCAGTTCCCGTTTCAGTGATTCTGATAGCGAGCGACTGAGGGATTTGGCGAATCGTCTGAAGTCTCAGGTCATACCCGCAAGCGAGCAGACTTTGGCATCGGTATTTACCACAACCGTGCTGATCACGGCTCTAGCTGCCTTCCTGACCCATTTGGACCACATCGAATTCGCCTTTAGAAGTGCGCTGACGATTCTGATCGTTGCCTGCCCCTGTGCGTTGGCATTGGCACGACCCACAGCATTAGCCACGGCCTTTCGTCAGGCTTCCAATTTGGGGATTTGGGTGCGGTCCACAGATGCATGGCGACGAGCGCCAATGATAAGCCGCGTTATCTTCGATAAGACCGGTGTGCTGACAGAGGGTTGTCCAGGGTTAATTCGCAGTCACTGGCTCACACCACGAGAACATTGGTTAAAGGGTGCCATCATCGCCCTTGAACGGGATTTGAATCACCCTATTGCTCAGGCCTTCAGAACAGCTTTCGCGGTGTCGGCTGAACCGACATCCGTGACAGAAATTCGTGTCACACCGGGCCAAGGCGTTCAAGGCCGTGTCGACGGACATCATGTGGTTTTGACGGCACCCCATGCATGTACCGATCAAGCCATTCATGCGGCGTTTTCTGAATTTCCTACCTCACCCACAGCCACACAAGTCTTGGTGCTAATCGATGGCCAACCTGCGGCGTTGTTTGAATTTGAAGATCGACCGCGACCAGAAGCTCCATCGGCACTTGCCGACCTCAGCCACATGGAGGTGAGCGTCTTGTCAGGCGACCGACCTGGCCCAGTCCAGTCCGTTTGCCATCAACTCGGGATTGAGCGCTTCCAGGCAGCTATGAACCCAACGGACAAATTGCAGGCCGTCACGGAACTGGTACATACCGGCCATCAGGTGGCTGTGATCGGAGATGGGCTCAATGACATGGGCGCGCTGGGTACAGCCACAATAGGAGTGACACATGCGCAGGCCACTGAGGCCGCCATTCAGATGGCCGATGTCGTTCTGGCAAGGCCCGATCTCCGATTGATCCCTTTGTTTCTCGAGTTGAGTCGGCGCGCACAGCGTGCGACCAAACAGGGCATCACCCTATCTTTGTTTTACAACGTCATCACAGTCTTCCTTGCTTGGCAGGGGCTTATTGGCCCACTATGGGCAGCCATTCTGATGCCGCTGAGCTCACTTTCTGTGATTGCCATTGCCAACTACACCGTGAAAGGGGACTTTCGATGGGCATCTTGATCATGTTGGTTCCCGTCACGCTGATTCTGGCCGCGATTTCTGTGGCCGCTTACATTTGGGCCCACCGTAACCATCAATTCGACGATTTGGACACGCCGGCCTACCGAATTCTGTTTGAAGAACCTGAGGAAAGGAACGAAAATCATGAGTCTTGAGCGATTTTCTTACGATGACGCCATCGTCCGTAAGTTCATATGGGCATCCGTGGTTTGGGGCGCCGTTGGCATGTTGGTTGGCGTCATTATCGCCATGCAACTGGCCGACTGGCACCTGAATTTTGGCACTTCGTGGCTAACTTTTGGTCGCCTGCGGCCACTACACACTAACGCGGTCATTTTTGCCTTTGCCGGCAACGCCTTTTTTGCGGGTATCTATTACTCGACCCAGCGTCTACTGAAGGCAAGGATGTTCTCCGACGGCCTTTCAAAACTCCATTTCTGGGGTTGGCAAGCCATTATTGTGGCCGCTGCCATCACCTTACCGCTCGGTCTGAGCACAGCTAAGGAATATGCCGAACTGGAATGGCCCATTGATATTGCCATCGCAGTGGTTTGGGTGATATTTGCCATTAACTTCTTCGGCACCATTGCCAAGCGCCGCGAACGGCACTTGTATGTTGCGATCTGGTTCTACATCGCTACGGTCATCACGGTCGCCATTCTTCATATCTTCAATTCACTGGCCATTCCGGTTGGACTCTTCAAAAGTTATTCTGTGTATGCTGGCGTTCAGGACGCTTTGGTGCAGTGGTGGTACGGGCACAATGCGGTTGCTTTCTTCCTCACGACCCCCTTCCTAGGTTTGATGTACTACTTCATGCCCAAGGCCGCCGATGGACCTATTTATTCGTACCGGCTCTCCATCATCCATTTTTGGTCGCTCATATTTCTGTACATCTGGACCGGTCCACACCATTTGCTCTACACGTCGTTACCCGACTGGGCGCAGACTGTGGGGATGCTCTTCAGCTTAATGCTGATAGCGCCATCATGGGGCGGCATGATCAATGGGTTGCTTACTCTGCGTGGAGGATGGGACAAACTGCGTCAAGACCCCATCCTCAAGTTCATGGTGGTTGCGATCACGTTCTACGGCATGTCTACTTTCGAAGGGCCCATGCTCTCCATCAAGTCACTGAACAAACTGTCCCATTACACCGATTGGACTATTTCCCACGTTCACGGTGGCGCTTTGGGATGGGTAGGCTTCTTGTCTTTCGGCTGTATCTACTGGATGTTACCAAGGCTCTACCGAACCAAACTGTACTCCGAAAAACTGGCCAACATGCATTTCTGGCTGGGTCTGGTGGGTATCCTGATTTACATGATTGCCATGTACATCTCAGGCATTACCCAGGGGCTCATGTGGTTGGATTTCGATGATCAGGGTTATTTGGTCTATCCCAACTTTGTGGAGACCGTGGTGAACCTGATTCCCTTTTACTATCTTCGGGCATTGGGCGGCGCTCTATATCTGATAGGCGCCTTCATCATGGTGTTCAACATGGTGAAAACGGCAAAATCAGCCACAGACCTCAGCGATCAAACCGCTGAAGCACCCGCACGCAAGACCGATCCACTGGTTGGCAAGTTCCATATGCGCCTGGAAGGCGCGCCACTGATGTTTACTGTCGGTGTCACCGTTGCCGTCTTGATTGGTGGGATTCTAGAAATTGTTCCCATGCTCGCCATTGAATCCAATGTACCCAGCATCAGTTCAGTCAAACCTTACTCTCCCCTAGAACTGATTGGGCGGGACATATACATTCGCGAAGGCTGCAACAATTGCCATTCTCAAATGGTTCGACCCATTCGCGCTGAGACCGAGCGGTACGGCGAGTATTCAAAAGCCGGTGAATTCGTCTACGACCACCCATTCCTTTGGGGATCCAAGCGAACTGGGCCCGACCTTCATCGCGTGGGAGGGAGGTATCCAAACCTGTGGCACTTGAGGCATATGGAGGATCCCCGCACCGTGGTTGCCGGTTCGATCATGCCTAACTACGCATGGTTGCTTCAGGCCGACACGGACTATTCAGACATCCAGGACGTCGTTTCGGCCATGACCAAGCTTGGTGTTCCTTATAACGAAACTGACATCAGGCAAGCCGAAGCCAACGCCCGCGCACAAGCAGCAGCCATTGGACAAGACCTCGCCCAATCCGGTGCTCAAGATATGGCAGACAAAGAAATCTCTGCTCTGATTGCCTATCTGCAGCGTCTGGGTACGGACATTAAGGAGTAACAGATGTTATCGGATGTACTGAGCACCACGAATCTGACGTTATTTCCCCAACTGGCCGTAGTCTTGTTGGCATCGACATTCATCGTCGTGTGTCTGCGGATTTGGTTCAAGGGAACCGACTACAAACATCAACAACAACTCCCACTAAACGATGATCAGGCGCCTGGCGCGGAGGAGCAGGTATGAGTGAAGACAGAAAAGTAGATGTACCCCACGATTACGACGGAATCGAGGAACTGGACAACGACCTGCCGCGATGGTGGCTCGGTATCTTTTGGGTCACCACCCTTTTTGCTGTGTTCTACTGGCCCTACTACCACTGGATAAATCCCCAGAAGCTTCCCGAAGCGGCTTGGAAGGCCGAAAACGCGGCTCGTGAAGCGGAACGGGCAGCCGCTCCAGCGGAGACCACCGAATCGTTGGACTTGGACGCTCGCTATGCTGCTGGGGGCTGGGAAGAGACGGGCAAAACCGTATTCGACACCTATTGTGTGCCTTGCCATGCCGCTGATGGGGGCGGCGGAATTGGCCCCAACCTCACGGACGACTACTATATTCATGGCGGTACCCTGGCCAATATCCACCAAGTGATCTCGGATGGCGTCGTGGAGAAAGGGATGATGTCGTGGAAACCCGTCTTGAAACCCGATGATCTCGATGCCGTGGCTTTCTTTATCCGATCATTGAGAGGTACCACACCCGCGTCCGGTATTGCGCCCCAAGGCGAATTGGTGGATGAATCAGGTCAATTCGTGACTCAGGAATAGGCATATGACCACAACCCACCCGGTTAAAGAGCGCGTCACAACGATTGGAGAAGGAGGACGCCGGTTCTGGCTCTATCCTGCCCAATTTCGTGGTTTCTGGTTGAAACGACGTCAATGGGTATCCGTCATTTTGATCGCGCTCTTTTTTGTGCTGCCATGGATCAAGATCAATGGGCAACAGGCCATTCTATTGAATGTAGCCGATCGCAAGTTCGTGTTCTTCGGACTGGTGTTCTGGCCGCAAGACCTGTATATCTTTTGGTTCTTTGTCGTGGCAGCCGTGGTAGGGATCTTCCTAATTACGGCTCAGTGGGGACGTTTATGGTGCGGTTGGGCGTGCCCACAAACCGTTTTTCTCGAACACGTGTTTCGCCGTATCGAGCGTTGGATCGAAGGTGATGCCACCAAGCGAAAACGATTGGATCGAGGTCCGTTGACCTGGGAAAAGATTCGCAAGAAAACCCTCAAACTGAGCATCTTCGCGGCTATTTCCATCCACTTCGCCAACACGGTCCTTTGCTATTTCGCAGGTTCTGATCATGTCGTCTACATGACCTTTCATGCACCCGAAGCCAACTGGAACTGGTTCATGTTTATGGCCTTCCTTTCGTTTGTGTTCTTTGCGGATTTCGCATGGTTTCGCGAGCAGTTCTGCATCATTGCCTGCCCTTACGGTCGATTCCAATCGGCGTTGCTCGACGAACACTCACTAATCGTTGGGTATGATGCCCGCCGCGGCGAGCCCCGCGGGAAATGGCGCAAGGGACAAGTCCACACAAGTGGCGATTGCATCGACTGCAATCGCTGCGTGGCCGTCTGCCCCACCGGTATTGACATACGTATGGGGCTGCAAATGGAGTGCGTCAATTGCACGGCCTGTATCGATGCTTGCGACGAAATGATGCGCAAAGTCAATCGACCCGAAGGGTTGATTCGCTACACATCGGTAAGGCAATTGGATCAAAAAAACCGCAAAGCGATCCGTCCTCGATCCATCATCTACAGCGCGCTTTTGCTTGTGTTGCTTTCATGCGGTATGTGGGCGCTCGCACATAAACGAAGTTTCACCATTCAGATGCTGCGCTCGGTCGGTGAAAGCATGCGCGTCCAGGATGCCAAGGTGATCAACCAGTTCCAACTGAAAATTGCCAACCAGACTGCCGACCCACTGGTTTTGTCAGCGAACGTTCCCCAGGAATTCGAGTTGATTACACCCTTGCCCCAGTGGAAGGTTGAACCCCAATCCACCTCCGTCGTCCCAGTTTTCATCGCCAAACCGATATCGGAGTTCTCACACACGGGAAAGGAAAAGGTTCAACTTCAATTCAAACAAGACGACCAAGTGGTCTTCGAGAACCAAGTGACGTTGATAGGACCCTCATCATGAACCCCTACAAAATTATGGTTTTTGCGCTACTTTCATTTACGGTCATAGCACACATCTTTGCGTTCATCTCGGCCCATAGCATCGATATTGAGCTCACCAGCAATGACTACTACGACCGCGAAATTCGGTACCAGGATACGCTTGAGGCACGGAGACGGGCACAGGCCTTCAATTGGCAACTTGAAGTAACAGGTAATCAAGCAACCTTGACGCTTTCTCATAAAGACCAAACCCCATTTCCCAGTGACATACATGCCTACTTTTATCGACCTCAGCAGGCGTCAGCCGACCATCAAATTGTTTTTGAACCATTGGGTGACGGCACATATCGCGCCTCAACGGGTCACGTGAGCGCGGGACTCTGGAAAGTCACCCTCACGGGTACGACCGACGATTGCATTTACGAGCATCAAACAATCTTGCAACAATGAATGCCTTTCTATTGATCCCCATTGCAGCCTTTGTGGGCAGCTTCCATTGCGCAGCCATGTGTGGGCCGTTTGTGTCTTATTACAGCCTGCACCTGAAGCCAGTGCGTTTGGGCCACCATGTGGCTTATCAGACCGGGCGGCTGGTTGCCTATTTGGCACTGGGAAGCTTGGCTGGGCTCCTGGGACAATCCGTACTCAGCTTAGGCGCCTATGTTGCCACACAGAAAACCTTGGCAATAGTTATGGGTGCGGGCATGATCCTGATTGGCATTGCCCACTACCATCAAGTGAAGCTACCCATGCCCAGCCCATTTCTGAAACGACTCATGGCTGCACGCGTTCAGGCAACCACACCCATGTTGATTGGTCTGCTGTCGACACTCCTGCCTTGTGGTTACCTGTATGCATTCGCATTTGCCTCAGGCATCACCGGACATCCTGTGAGTGGGAGTCTTGCTATGGCCGCATTTTGGCTTGGCACCTTACCGGCTACCTTGTTAATCGGTCTGATTGGGCAAAAGCTGGGGCCCACCATGTGGCGCTACTTTGAACGTGCAACCCCGGCTTTTCTCATAGTCTTCGGGGTACTTGCCATTTGGGGTAAGTGGGTCAATTTTTCGGACCTCAAATCGGGTTTTGAACAACTTTGCCAGAGCTCTTGGTGAGAGAATAGGATGGGAGGAACTGCTATGTACCGACACATACTTGTCCCAGTAGACCTTTCAGATCGCAATCATCCCACATTGGAGACTGCGGTTGATTTGGCCCGCATTCATGACGGTAAAGTGACCGTGCTACACGTGATAGAAACCATTCAACATATGGACTTTGACGAGAGCCGTGAGTTCTTTGCGCTCTTGGAGGAAAAGGCCAAAAAGAAGATCCGCGAGCTGATGGCACCTTGGGACGATGATGAAATTTCCATCAAGGCCGAGCTACGTTATGGCAAACCCGTCAAGGAAATTGTGATGTTTTCAGTGACCAACCGCTGCGATTTGATCGTTCTGAGTTCGCATCGCGTGGATGTTCAGGAAATGTCGCGTGGCCTGGGCACCGTAAGCCATCAGGTAGCCTACTTTGCCCAGACCCCGGTGTTATTGGTCAAATAGTCAACTAACTGCTTTCATGGCCGCATCGTAATTAGGTTCCTGAGCGATTTCAGGGACCAACTCAGCATGAGTGACAACACCCTGCTCGTCCACGACAACCACGGCGCGACCGAGCAAACCGGCCAACGGGCCGTCCACCATACGAATGCCGTAACTATCTCCAAATCCCAGGTTTCTCATTTCGGATGCCGAAATGACGTGATCCAATCCCTCCGCACCACAGAAACGCTTCAGCGCAAATGGCAGGTCGCGAGAAATACACAAAACCACAGCATTCTCGACATTGCCGATTCGTTGATTGAACGCACGTACCGAAGTGGCACAGACGGGTGTGTCCACACTGGGGAAAATATTTAAGACTACTTTCTTACCTTTGAATTGAGACAGTCCAATATCAGACAGGTCTGTGGTTGTCAGACTAAAGTCAGGTGCCTTTGACCCCACACCGGGCAATTCTCCTGACGTGTGAATTGGATTTCCTTTGAGTGTAATTTCAGCCATGCATTCCTCTCTTTCTCAAATAATCTTGGACGAGGCAAGAAATGCTGCCAGTCCGCATAAAATCAATACCACCCACCAAAGCCCACGCGCTTTGTCTTTCATCTTGTAACTCATGGGTAACATACCAGCCAATACCAGCCAGATCACAATCTTCCCAAATACCCATCCGGGTAAAGGCCAATGAATGCCCATTCTTGCTAGCAAACCAAATCCGCCCACAAGCATGAGTAGCAGACCGATGCCATGAGACATGGCAAACGCCTTGCGCGAAGGATTCTCCTTGCTACCTCCGTTGCGTAGGTGAGAAAGAAGCCCACCAAACGCCATGAGCACGGTGAATAGACCCACAAAATGAATCAATTTGTATACCGTAATTGCCGTCATTAAGTCCTCCAGTTAGGGCGCATCCTAGCACGGAAGATCCAACAGAAAAGCGCCAAGTTCATCCGCAGAATGACAGATTGCATCAGCCGATGTCAGTTCTTCAACCGGCCGAAAGCCCCAACTGACCGCCACCGAATTCATCCCATGCGTCTGGGCGGTTTCAATGTCAATGGGGGTGTCGCCGACCATGGTAATTCGAGTCCTCGGTAGACCTATTGCCTCAATCGCTTCATCCGCAGAACCTCGCTCGGGCTTCAGCGGTTTTCGCGGTTGGTGTCCCAAAGCCACTCGAAAAGAGATACTCTTCAACGGGCCCTGAATAGCTTGATCCACAAAGACCTGTGGCTTATTCGATAGAATTGCCATGGGCATGTTTTGTTCTTGCAACAGCTTCAACATATCTAGCACGCCCGCATAAACATGGCTGTTACTCAACCAGGACCGCTCATACCGGCTCAAAAAATCGGCGATGATCGGCTCGGGGTTCTGTCCTGGGGCAGCACGTTCAAAGAGCACTTTGACCCCCGCCCCTACAAACTCTTTGTACGCTGATACAGGGTGGGTCGATAGTCCGTTGGCTGCCAAGGTCTCGTTGGCTGAATACGCGATACCGGCCAGGGTGTCGAGGAGGGTTCCGTCCAGATCAAAAATAACGCCGGTCATCAATGCAATTGGAAGCCGACTAATTCCAACAGGTTACCCTCCGCAATAAGCGCATCGGCGGCTTCAATATCTGGAGCCATATAACGGTCGCCATCCCATGGCTTGACCTTTTGGCGCAGTGCATTGACGACTCCAGTAAGCGGCTTGGCCGGTTTTAACGGCTTCAAGAACTCGAGCCCCTGAGTCGCAGCCAACAGTTCAATGGCCAGCACCCGGCGAACATTGCCCACCACGTCCCGAAACTTACGCGCAGCGATGGTACCCATGGACACATGGTCTTCCTTGGCCGCTGATGTGGATATCGAGTCTACCGAAGCGGGATGACAGAGGCCTTTGTTCTCGCTAACCAAGGCAGCAGCTGTGCAGTGGGCAATCATGAAGCCCGAGTGAAGTCCACCCTGCGCCACCAAAAACGCCGGCAATTCAGAAAGTGCGGGATTACACAGGCGCTCAATACGACGTTCGCTAATGTTGGCCAGTTCAGCTACCGCAATTGCGGCGAAATCAAATGCGAGGGCTAAGGATTGACCGTGAAAGTTCCCACCGCTCACCAACTCCCCCTGCTCTGCAAAGACCATCGGGTTATCGGTGGCACTATTCATTTCGATTTCCAAGACCTGTTGCACATACGCCAGGGTGTCGCGAGTGGGACCGTGTACTTGTGGCATGCAACGCAGTGAGTAAGAGTCCTGCACGCGGCCACAGTTGCGATGTGACTCCATCACCTCACTTGAAGCGAGAAGGTTCCACAGATTCTCTGCCGCATCGAGTTGTCCCTTGTGCGGTCGCGTTTGATGAATCCGCGCATCAAACGCCCGACGCGAGCCACGCAGTGCCTCCAGCGAGATCGCGCCGATCAAATCTGCATGGCGTACCAATGACCAGGCCTGGTCAAGCGCCAGAGCGCCTATCGCGGCCATCACTTGAGTTCCGTTTATCAAAGCCAACCCTTCTTTGGCGGCAAGTGAGATGGGTTGCAATTGACGCCTCTTTAGAGCGTCAAGGGCAGGTACAGGGCTTCCATTTTCCAACGCGACGCCCTCGCCCATCAGGTTTAATGCGAGATGAGCCAATGGAGCCAAATCGCCTGACGCGCCCACCGAACCCTTTTCTGGAATGTAAGGATGTAGGCCTGCGTTCAGCGCGGCAATCAAGGCCTCGAGATTATGCGTGCGAATTCCAGAATGGCCCTTGGCTAGTACATTCGCGCGCAGAGCCATCAAGGCGCGACAGGTTGGATGGTCGAGCGCCTCGCCCACGCCTGCCGCATGACTTCGAATGAGATTCACTTGAAGCTGGCTGAGCTGATCGGGTGGTATCACCACCGACGCAAAATTGCCAAACCCCGTATTTACGCCATAAACGACGTCTTGACTAGAAAGAATCCGCTCAACGACGACCCGTGCCTGTTCAACCGCCTCCCGCGCTGAATCGGCCAGGGCCACCTCTGTGCCGCCTGCGATGGCGACCAGTTGCGCCAAAGATAAAGTCGAGCCGTCTAAGTGAATCATGCGCCCTCCCGAGGGCGCAGTTTATCAGTTCTCTTGGCTGTACGCACGGGCCAACACCAATTCGTGCAAACGGCTCGACAAACCATCCAACTCCAAGCTCAAAAAATAGGTGCTGCTCGCCTGCCAGAACGGATCTGTAGCCAATTCGTCTAAGCGATGTGCGGCTAACTGATGGCGCGGAACGCGTTTCAGCGTGACTGCCAGCGCGCAGACACCCAGCTGACCGTACGCGTCATCAGGGCTCTCAGCCAAATTGAGCGCGGCGAGCCCAAGGTTATAGCACTCATTTGGACCCGCAGGATCGCGCAAATAGGCCAATCGGCTGTAGGTCATCATCCGTTGGTAATCGCCCACATTGGAAGCTTGAGCCAATGCCTGCGTGGGGTGTAACCAAGCTCCCAATCGCATCGAAACGGGTAACCAACTAACCCACAACAGCACAGACACGATCAACACCAGCACAACCAGGCATTTTCGAATCGCAGTCTCGTAGAACCTCTTTGGAACCAGAACGATGAGCCAAAACCACAAGACAGGATTGAGGAAGGTATTGGTCGCCAGCGCCATCACAAACTGAGCGAAAATAGCGACTTGCATGAGGTTGGGCAGTTTGCGACAGAACATCACGAATAAGGTCAATCCAGCCAAAACCCATGGCCATCCAAAGGCAACGGCGCTATCAGCTAAAAATTGATGCGCAGAAAAGGGCCTTTGAACATGGTCCATCGTTGCATCTTGGCCGGGCACTGCATGGAGTGCATAGACACGCTTGAACTGGCCAAGACCATGACCAATAAATGGTTTCGCTTGCGCCATTCGTACGGAGGTGTTCCAGAGCGAAGCGCGCACCATAGCGCTTAAACACTTACCCCTAAACGCCTGATCTCGATCGTCAATCAGGGGTGGCTGCCGATTTAGGTCCTGAACATAGGTCGCCAATTGGAACTGGTAGGTTCTCAGGGGTGCCAAATCTTTCACCAACAGCACTGCCAACAAAAGGGAGCCAACACCGCAAACCGATAACCACAGCCGCCGTCGAGGCCTGCCAGCAAGCACAGCCAACATCCAAGCCAGCAGGGCTATCTTGGATTGACACGCCAATAGGGCCGCCAGCATTAACAGCTTTCCACCAACGACCCAGTATTTGTGACGAGGGGGCACTCCAAGCACCCAGGCTATCAACAAGAAAGCACTGCTGAGGTGGGGGTTCCCCCAAAAAGACACAGCTTGACCTGCCAGATCCAATTCCTCCCAGTTCCATCCAAGCACTTGCATCAGCGCGTAGATCGACGTTATGGTTCCGGCTGCCCAAATGCCCTTGCGAATGGCGCGTTTTTCTCCGGGACCCAAATCCACGAAGGCACCCAGCCACGGCAACATCCACATAGGCAGGGCCGTCAGATATGCCGCCATATCACCTGAGAGCGGCATCCGCACCAAAGGGAACAGCAACCAGAGAATCATAAGCCTGTTCACTCTTGGAAATTTTGCGGTCCTCATCCACCCGAGCAAAAACACCAAACACATGACGTATTTCAGGTCTACATAAGGGTTTCTCGGCCCCCCCACCACGCATAAAGAAAGGCATGTGTAAATAGCGAGTGATTGGCGGCGTAAGTGTTGTGTAAAAACTGAGACCATAATCCATTTAACCGCGTCAGAATGAATAGAGCATTACCGAAGGGAGTCCTATGCGCAATATCATCATTACAATGGTCGTGGTTGTGGGAGTTGTGGCACTGTTGGCGTGGTTCGCTTTTCGCAAGACAGAAGAGGTCCAACCGGCTGAGCCTGCGAACCCAGTCATGGAGGCTCCAACAACGCCTACCCTACCGGAGCCAGAGCCTTTGCTACCTACAGAGGCTGAAACGGAACCCGAACCAACTTGGCCCGACTTCGTGCTTCCCACATTAGACGAAAGTGATGCTGAGATGAAGCAGGCTTGGAGTCAGTTAACCCAACCGCCCCTGCAAGACCGCGTCAAGGGCATCCAACATCTCTTGCGTCGCTTTGTCACCACTTCGGATTTGGTGTCGCGCGACAAGAACCCTTTCAAGCAAATCTTTGCTTTTCGGCCAGCAGGCGAATTCCGTGTCACTGAGCGGGGTGACCGTCTATTTGTAGCGATCGAAAACTATGAACGTTTCGAGCCGCTAGTCTCAGCGATGCAAGAGGTGGACATGGCAAAAGCCAGCCAGCTTTATCACCACATCGAGCCTTTGCTGCAACAGGCCTACGGTGAGTTGGGGAACCCAGATGGCACATGGGAGCAAACCCTCTTACAAGCCATTGACCGCATTCTGAATGCGGATGTCCCGGAAACGCCGCCTGAAGTGATTGGTAGTTCTGGCGTTTACATCTACAAGGATCCACAACTGGAGGCACTACCGCCCATCCACAAACTGTTGATTAGAATGGGGAAGGACAATGCCAACCGCTGCAAAGACACCTTACGTGCCTTTCGCGACGCGATTGATTAGAATGTTGGGAATATCAAACCGAGGAGTTGACTAAATGGCCTACGGCCTCGTGTCCCAAGCAACAGAATCCACCGATCTCATTTTTCAAAATCAAACCAACACACAGGCTCAATTGAAGTCGGCTACGCCTCTGGTTCAAGCCGAATGCGAGGCGGCCCGGTTTTCCGGCTCCTGGGGTCAATTCGCCGTTTTGCACCGCGCTACAGGCGAATTGGACAGCATTTGGTTGGGTCAGGAACAGAAGCCACAAGACCCGAGAGCGCTGTTGTTCTTGTTCGCTGATCTGGGATCGCGTCTACCAAAAGGCACATACAACTTGTCACGCCTCCCGCTGCAGCGAGACGAAATGGTGCAGGCTGCTTTGGGATGGGGTCTGTCACGCTATTTCTTTGATCGCTACAAGAAAGCCAACAACAGTGGGCAGGGTCAGCTTCTCATACCGGAATCGATTCCTCTTCAATCGATTACGGCACAGCTGGATGCCATATTCCTTGCTCGAAATCTTGTCAACACGCCTGCATCGGACTTGGGGCCTGATGAAATCTGTGATCAGGCACGTGCCCTTGCCGATGCACACAATGCCAAGTTAACTATTTTTCGCGGCGAGTCCTTGCTCAAAGAGAACTACCCATCCATCTATGCTGTAGGAAAAGGAAGCAGTCGCGAGCCTGGATTGATCGATCTGGTTTGGGGGAATCCGGAACACCCAACTGTGACCCTGGTAGGTAAAGGCGTCGTGTTCGACTCAGGTGGCCTGAACCTCAAAAGCGCATCGGGCATGCGGTTAATGAAGAAAGATATGGGTGGTGCGGCACTTGTCATGGCACTTGCGCAGTGGGTGATGTCCACACAGTTGCCCATTCACCTGAGGATGTTGGTACCCACCGTGGAGAACTCCCCTGGACGAAACGCGTATCGGCCGGGCGACATTATCACCACGCGCAAAGGGACAACGGTTGAAATCGACAACACCGATGCCGAGGGCAGGGTTATTCTGTGTGATCCCTTATTTGAAGCAGCCTCAGAATCGCCCGACCTCCTCATCGACATGGCCACCCTCACAGGTGCCTGCCGTGTTGCCTTGGGACCCGATCTACCGGGCTTTTTTACGCCCTCTTCGACACTGGCCGATACCTTACGCGAAGCGTCGTTTCGCGTCGCAGACCCAGTCTGGCAACTACCACTTTGGCAGCCCTATCGCCAAATGTTAGATAGCCAAGTAGCAGACATCGCGAACGCCAGCTCGGGTGGGTTTGCAGGATCAATCACCGCCGCGTTGTATCTCCACGAATTTGTGAAGCCTGTGCAGAACTGGATCCACGTCGATGCCTATGCCTGGAACCCAAAAGCATCGTCAGGGCACCCTGTGGGCGGCGAAGCAACAGGGCTACGCGCGATGATGGCCTTATTGGACTCCCGATATCGACCTAGATAACCAAGAGTCTGTGTTATCTTGTTGCGTTTGTCTGGCGGAGCTTGTGCATGCTAACCCTGTTTGTAGTGGGAATAATGACATGGACACAGCCACAACCTGTGGCGGTGGAACTGGATATTAGAGATCACCAACATCCCTATATCTATGTAGAAATCCATTTCAATCCGAGTGCACAGTATCAACGGACCCTGACCATGCCGAACTGGATTCCGGGCAGCTACAAGATCCGAGACTTTGCCCGCCACGTCGAGTCATTCGAGGCACACACGAGTGAAGGCGACACGCTCAATCATGAAAGACTTAGAAAAGACTCATGGATTGTAGACGTGGTGAAGAATCAGCCATTTAGTGTCAGTTACGCGGTATTCACAGACGAAGCATCGGTTCGTACCAGCCTACTCACCCATGACTACGCGTTGCTGAACCCTGCCAGCCTGCTTGTCTACGACTCAACCTCTCGGAGCAAACCCCATCAGGTCACCGTATCCGTACCTAGCACTTGGCGAGTGGCAGCGGCTCTGCCTGAAACCGACCGCCATGTATTTATGGCAAACAGTTTCGATCAGCTGGTTGATAGCCCCATGGTAGCCGGCAATTTGCAAATACTCGATTTTGAGGTACAGGGCATTCCTCACCGATGGGCCATCGCGGGCTTAGCGGCAGGCGATGTCCTGGCCATGGTTCCTGATATGCAGCGCATTTGTAGCGAAATATATATGACCTTTCAGAAGGCCCCTTTCGATCGATTTGTCTTTTTGAGTTTCTTCGCACATGGGGCACGCGGCGGATTGGAGCACAGCTCAAGTACATTGCTCGGTGTGGACACAGACGCGTTGCTTACCAGCGAAGGCTGGAACCGATTCCTGGGACTCATCGCCCATGAGTATTTTCATGCCTGGAATGTCAAAGCGATTCGAGACCAGGCTTTAACCCCATACCAATATCAGACCGAGGTGTATTCGGACCTGTTGTGGTTCCACGAAGGAATCACGTCCTATTATGATCAGTTGGTTCCTCTACGAGCAGGGTTGATCAGCGAGAAAGCGAGCCTGGACACTTGGGCAAAAGATTTGACCACCTATTTCGAAACACCGGGCAGGCAGGTTCAGAGCCTCGAAGACGCATCGCGAAATGCATGGATCCACCAATACCAGCCCTCCAGCGCCAGACCCAACGCACAAGTCTCTTACTATTCCGCAGGTGCGCTTTCAGGTTTTGCTTTAGACGCCACGATTCGCCGCAAGAGCAAGGATAAATACTCACTTGACGATCTCATGCGTCATCTCTTCAACTTAAATCGAAGCGTCTCGTCAACTGACATCACAAGCTGGCTGAGTGACAATTGCGGCGCCGAAGCCGCTCAGTTCTTGGACCAACACATCAAACAAGCAAACGAGCTTCCACTGATGCAGGCCATTCAAGACCTGGGCCTGCGTTTTGCCGAGAAACAAGAAGATGACCATCCGCAACAAAATGGATTCAAGGCGCCGACCGAATTTGAGATTGAGGGTTTGATTGTCAATGAAACACCAGACGCCTGCACCGTGACATCCGTCCTGCGCGATACCGCTGCCTGGAAGGCGGGCTTTACCGCTGGTGACGTCATATTGGCGTTTGATCACATACAAGTGGTCCCGCGAAAGATGGCAACGGTTCTTACGGCCAGGGGTCAAAACACACCCACCGAGGTATGCCTAAGCCGCGCTGGCCAGCTAATGACCTTAACTGCTGACGTTACGCCCAAGGCAAAACCCCTAAGCCTTCAGAAAAACGATTCGGCCAGCGAGCTACAGAAGAAGCGATTGCAGTCATGGCTAACGTCGGCTGTCAAAAACAAGGAGTCTACAAATGCAACAGATTGATATCGGTATCATTGGGGGCAGCGGATTGTACCGCCTCGCAAATCTTCAAGACCCCAAGGAAGTGCGCGTCGAAACGCCCTTTGGCACGCCGAGCGACTCATTTGTAACAGGCATGCTAAACGGAAAACGCGTGGCTTTTTTGGCACGACACAATAGGAACCACACCATGCTGCCTACTGAAATCAATTACCGAGCCAACATCTACGCATTTAAGATGTTGGGCGCACGTTACTTGATCTCTGCAAGCGCAGTGGGTTCTCTGAAGGAAGCCTACGCCCCCACCCACTTTGTCTTTCCCGACCAATTCATTGATCGCACCCGTCACCGTCCTGACACCTTCTTCGGCGAAGGAATTGTGGCCCATGTGTCCTTGGCCGACCCTCTTTGTCCTTACTTGCAAGAGGTCATGTATCAAGCAGCCATCCAGGCGGGCGTTACCAGTCACAAAGGCGGCACATACGTCTGCATGGAAGGTCCTCAGTTCTCAACTCGCGCTGAATCGTTTCTGTATCGTTCGTGGGGTGCAGATGTCATCGGCATGACGAATCTCCAAGAGGCCAAACTCGCCCGGGAAGCGGAGATCCCTTACGCCACCATGGCCATGATCACCGACTATGATTGCTGGCACGAGGAGGAAGAGGCAGTCACCGTGGACCAAGTGATCAAGACTTTGCATCAAAATGCGCAGGCAGCCACCGACACTGTTTCCATCGCGGTCGCTCAAATCGATCTTGACCACAAGAACCCGCTCCACGACGCGCTTCAGTTTGCCATTTTGACTCAGGAAGCCAACATGCCGGCAGAACGCAAGCGAGCACTAAAGGCCATTCTGAACAAATACGTCGACTGCGGGAGCTAAGACATGTCCATCCTGGTAGTGGGCTCTGTCGCTTATGACGACATCATCACACCCTTCGCATCGAGGCAACGGGCCTTGGGGGGATCGGCGATCTATTTCTCGCTGGCCGCACAGCATTTCACGCCCATCAGCATGGTTGCTGTGATCGGTGACGACTTCAAACAATCCGACATGCGGTTACTTGAATCGCATCGAATCGACACCACAGGTTTGATCCGCGAGTCAGGTCCTTGTTTTTATTGGAAAGGTGAGTACCTGGGGAATTGGAATGATCGGATTACGCACGCAACCCACCTCAACGTCTTCGAGCACTTCAACCCCGTCATTCCTCATGACTACCGCAAGGCAGAAATCGTGTTCTTAGGCAATATCGCACCTGAACTACAAAACAAGGTGCTTGACCAGGTAGAACATCCACGCATAGTGGCACTGGACACCATGAATTACTGGATCAGCCATGCCAAAGAGGCATTGATCGAAACGCTGAGGCGCGTGAACATCCTCATTGTTAACGACTCCGAAGCGCGCTTATTGAGTGGCGAACAGTCAATCATCGAGGCGGCACGCACCATTCGAGCCATGGGTCCAACCATTCTCTGCATCAAACGCGGCGAACATGGGGCCCTGCTCTGGTACGACGATCAAGTGTTTGTGGCACCTGCCTACCCCATGTGTGAGGTGGTTGACCCGACCGGTGCTGGTGACTCATTCGCCGGCGGATTTCTTGGCTATCTGGCCCGGCAGAAGTTGGACATTCACGCGCTGCGCAGGGCTGTGGTCCATGGCAGTGTGATGGGCTCTTTTACGGTTGAGTCATTTTCAGTGGACCGGCTTGCAGCCATCGGCACCGACGATGTCAACAAGCGATACCAGGCCTTTGTCGACATGACACACTTCGACCGTTAACATGGTCCTCGCTCTGCTCTTATCAAGCCTTTATTGGTGGCCCGACCAGGCGCCCAAGAATGAAAAGGAGCTGAATGAACAGATCGACCACGTGGATCGCGATCTGGATAGGCTGCGTCAGGCCATCTCAAACTTCACAGAAAATACGGAACAAGTGAGCGATGAAGTGGGGCGTCTCGAACTTCAACGTGCGATTCTCAGCTCCGAAGTTGAGCGAGCCGAGTTGAAGATTCAGCTCGCTGACAGCGAAAAGGCGCGTATCGAACAACAGCGGACCGAGCTGCTCAGTCAGGCCAAAGATCAAGAACTAGCCATCTCATCAAGACTCCGCCAAATATATAAACGCGGCAATCTCGGTTATGTACACGTGTTTCTTTCTCAATCCAAACTTGAGAGCCTATTGAGCGCATTCCATTACGCCAAATATATGACCGAACGGGATCATCAGGCTTTCCTTGACTACCGAAACACCTATGAGCAACTGGGATTGGTGGAGTCGTCCCTCGCTGACGTCAAGGCCCAAGCCGAGGCAGCCCACGCCTCGCTTTCACTCAAGCGCGGGGAGTTGGATCATCTCCTGAAAGAACGCACGGCGCGACTCAACGCACTCAAGCGCCAACGCAACCAGAAGATTGCGCTCGCCCGCGAGCTTGAGCTGCAAAGGGAAGAGTTGGACATGATGATCAAGCGGCTGCGTGCCGACGATCCTGACGCGGCAGATCTTCGGGTACCCGTGACCCGCTACAGAGGTCACCTGGACTGGCCTGCGTCAGGTCCAATTCTGCGTGCCTACGGTGTTTTGAGCGACCCCGAATTTAACACCAAAAGACGCCAAAAAGGCGTCGATATCAAAGTGGATATCGGAACGCCAGTCACGGCCGTCTATTCCGGACAAGTTATTTTCGCGGATTGGTTCAAAAGTTACGGCAACTTGGTCATCGTGGATCACGGAGAAAACGTGACTTCCTTTTATGCTCACAACGAGCGCCTCTTAGTGAAAAAGGGCGATTTCGTGGAACGCAACACCGAAATAGCACGATCAGGCGACACAGGATCACTAGAAGGTCCATTTCTTCATTTTGAAATCAGGTCCTCCGGCACCCCAGAGAATCCAAACAAGTGGCTCAAGAAGAAGTGAAGTTCAAACGACTTTTGATCGGGCCCCTGGTGTGCGCATTCATCCTAAACGCCGCTTACCCACCACTTGGATGGTCGGTACTTGCCTTCTTTTTACTTGTGCCGTTGCTACCTCATATGCAATTGAGCTGGAAGAAGCGGTTCTTATGGGGCTGGGCCGCCGGTTTTGCCATGCAGGCATCAGCATTTTGGTGGATCTTCATCACAATTCGGGACTTTGGTGGTCAGCCCCTGTGGGTCTGCTCCGTTGGTTCCCTACTCTTCTGGGCGTATCACGGGCTCGATATGGCGCTCTGGCTGTGCTTGGCGCCCCTCACAGCACCCTTCAAATCACCTTTCTTGCGGGCCATGGGTTATGCGGCCACCTGGTATGTCATTCAACTGGAACTGTTTCCCTACGTTTTTCCTTGGAACTTGGGATCCGCTCTGGCAGGCACACCCTTGCTTGGTGATGGACTCGCCCTTTGGGGTGCGGATGGCGTGACGTTTTTAGTAGCATTCATCGGCATCTCGCTGGTACTCAGTCGTCAAGAAGTAACGCATCGAGGCTGGGCCCTTGTGCCGCTATTCGGACTAGCTACCCTTTGCATTGGATCACTACTGCCCAATCCACACGAAGATGGTGAGATCAAAGTCGCCGTCATACAGCCCAACTTGATACCATGGGCGAAACGCGAGTCATTGGCAGCATACGAGTTCTATGAAGCACACGCCTTACCTTCAAGGAGAATAGCCCCTCAGGCCGATCTCATTGCCTGGCCGGAAACTGCGCTACCCTTCCCGCTCGACCAGGCACCCCAATATCAGGATGAGCTGCAACGACTTGTAGAGATGATTGATACACCCATTATCCTGGGAGCCGTTGGGAGTGCGCCCAATGACCTACTGACCAACGAAATCTGGTTATTCGCACCCCATGAGCCTCCGCAACGATACGTCAAAAACAAGCTCGTCCTCTTCAGTGAGTCGCTGCCATGGCTATTGAAGTGGGCAGCCTACTTCGACCCCAACCTCGGTGCCTTTGTACCCGGCAAAGACACCTTGATTTTGCGCATTGGTGATGTGGAAATCGTACCGCTGGTGTGTTACGAGGCCACATTTCCCCGATTTGTGTCCCAATTTCCCGGCGGGAATTTGATGGTAAATCTCACGAACGATGCTTGGTTCGGCAAAACCCAGGCATCCAGCCAACACCTCCAATTGGTACGCGGGCGCTCCGTGGAGCGAGGTGTACCGTTGGTGAGAGCTACCAACTCGGGCATTTCCTGCTGGGTGGATCCACAAGGCGAGATCCACGGTGCCACGTCACTTTATCAGGCTGAATCGCCTGTGTACCATATACCCTATCAGGTATTTCCAAGCCCCAATCCATGGTGTTTGCTGGGGCCTAAGGCCCTTCGTATCGCAGTTTGGCTGTGGTTGTTGGCATCCACGCTATTGAGCATTTGGTCCCTTAAATCGGACGCGCAAACATCTAACTTGGCTTGAACACCCGATGCTTGCTATTCTTAGGCATGTTAGCCACGGGCGGTCTGTGCTCAGTCCCTTTTTTGTCGAGAGAGCCGCGCCTTTATGATTAGGAGGATTGAATGAACGCTCAGATTCTGCAAGCGACAGCTCGTGCCCTGGTTGCACCCAACAAAGGCATACTCGCCGCCGACGAGAGCTTCCCTACTATTGCCAAGAGATTCCAATCCATCGGAATCGATTCAACCGAGGCCAATCGCCGCGATTACCGCAACATGTTGTTCACCACGCCCAACGCCAACGAGTTCATTAGTGGCGTGATTCTCTTTGACGAGACCTTACGACAAAGTAATGCAGAAGGCACACCATTGGTAGACATCCTCAACGCGGCTGGCATCATTCCAGGGATCAAAGTTGATTCGGGTGCCAAATCCATGGCAGGCACAAAGGGTGAGAAGATCACGGAAGGCTTGGACGGTTTGCGAGATCGTTTGGTCGAGTACGCATCACTGGGTGCCCGGTTCGCTAAATGGCGTGCCGTAATCACCATTGGCAACAGAATCCCTTCAGTCGGCTGCATTGAAGCCAACGCCGAAGCCCTGGCGCGCTACGCCGCATTGTGCCAGGAGGCGAATATCGTGCCCATTGTGGAGCCTGAGGTGCTTATGGATGGCGATCATGATATCGATCGTTGTGAGGCAGTGACGACCCAAGCATTAGATGCTGTCTTTTCTGCGCTAAAGCGCCATAACGTCCTGCTCGAGGGCATACTTTTGAAGCCAAACATGGTGATCTCTGGCAAGGATTGCCCGCAAAGAGCAGGCATCAACGAAGTGGCTGAACGTACGGTTCGCTGCCTGAAACGGACCGTCCCTGCCGCCGTTCCCGGCATCGTCTTTCTTTCGGGTGGCCAGACAGCCGAAGAGGCTACTGCCCATTTGAGCGCTATGAACAAGGGTCCGCTTCCATGGGAGCTCAGTTTTTCCTATGGGCGTGCGCTTCAAGATCCAGCTCTTAGGGCCTGGGCAGGTAAGAGCGATCACGTATCTCGAGCACAAGACGTCTTTTATCACCGGTCGCAGTGCAATGGCGCCGCGCGCACGGGTAAATACACAGCTGAGATGGAGCAGCGGATTGCCTGATCCCACCCTAATCCTGTACGTGATGGGACGGTAAATGGAGCCCGTTCTTCTGATTGGGCTCAAGTTGCCCCAAGACAAAGCTTGGCAGGTTGATGACTATCTGGACGAGTTGAAAATGCTGGCCGAGAACGTGGGTCTCGATGGTCGGTTTCGACTCGTGCAAAAGAGAAACAAACCAAACCCCGCTTTGTTCGTGGGTAGCGGTATGGTGGAAAAGATCCATCAGTTGGTTGTCAATGAATCCTTAACAGCGGTGATCTTCGACGACGAACTATCGCCGGCCCAACAACGCAACCTTGAAAAAATCCTTCCGGTCCCTGTTTATGACCGCACCTTCATCATTCTGACGATCTTCTCCGAACGGGCTAAAACCAAGGAGGCCCGCACCCAAGTTGAATTGGCCCAATTGAAATACGAATATCCCCGTCTCAAGAAGATGTGGTCTCACTTACATCGCCAGATGGGCGGTATTGGCGGACGTGGTGGTGAAGGTGAGAAACAATTGGAAGTGGATCGCCGCATTGCACGCCAAAAAATGGAACGGCTAGAGACCCGTCTTGACCGATTCGAGGTGGGCAGGAACCAGCGCAAGAAGCAGCGCAGGAACATCCAGAACGTGTCACTTGTAGGTTATACCAACGCCGGCAAGTCCACATTGATGAACCAACTCACCAAGGCCAATGTCGAGGCAGACGATCGCGTGTTCGTGACCTTGGATGCAACGTCGCGACTTTGGTCCATTGACCCTGTATTGAAGGTGGTTCTGTCAGATACGGTGGGATTCATTCGAAAACTGCCCCACGATCTCGTTGCCTCATTCAGGTCCACGCTTTCTGAGGTCAGGGACTCAGACTTGCTGTGCCATGTCATCGACGCCAGCCACCCGCACCTTTTAGAACTCATGGAAACGGTCGACGAAGTCATCAAGAGCATCGTAGCCAATGACGTGCCCCACCTGATGGTTTTCAACAAAATTGACCTAGTCGGCGATTTGGAACGAAAGACGCTTAAACGCGCTTATCCCCACGGTATATTCGTATCCGCCGTGGATAAGCAGGGGTTAGACGAACTGCGCGAAACCATTGTCGAATTCTTTTCGTACCGCATCCAAATCGACGACTATCTGTTGCCTACAGACCAATCCGCATGCTTTTACCGCATCAGTGATTATGGTCAAGTAGTACACACCTATCATGATGCCGAGGGTGTGCATATCCGAATTCGCGGACTCAAGGAACGTCTATCAGCGCTTGGACGCGAGATGCCACAACTGATGACCGATAGCCAAGCCCAACACGATCTCGCATCAGCTCATGAATACTGATCCCGAGATCCGAGTGTACTCAGTGGGCGACGATTGGGAAATATGGGTCGGAAAGACAGCCACTGCCAACGACCGTCTAAGCCTAAAGATAGGTCACCCCAACGATTTTTGGTTCCATGTGGCTGGCATGCCCGGAAGTCATGTGGTTGCAAGACACCCCTCAAGACCCGTACAATGCACGCGCGAGGTCAAGCGACTGGCTGCAGGTTATGCCGCATTTTTCTCAAAAGCGAGAACCGCGGGCAAGGTGGCCGTCCACTGGACCACCTGCAAGAACGTAGGTAAGAGAAGGGGCGCACCCGCAGGACAAGTCGTACTTAAGAAGTACGATGTCATCAAAACAGAACCCATTGAGCCACCCGCTATGGAGGAAACACAATCATGACGATCACAGAACAGGTGAAACACGCAATTGAACAACCCTTTGGAAAGGTGTTGGCCGACAAAATGGCTCTTACCTCATATACAAACGGCAGTTGGAGCGAGCCCATCGTGCAACCTCTGCAACCACTCTCTCTGAGCCCGGGCGCCCACGTGTTTCACTACGCTTCAGCTTGTTTTGAAGGTCTGAAAGCACACCGATTTGACGATGGGAGCATTCATATCTTTCGACTGGATGCTCATTTGGCAAGACTCCAGCAAAGCGCCCAGTTGTTGTGTCTGCCGTTGCCGGACGAGTCGGTCTGTCGCGCCATGATCGTGGACCTTGTTCGTCAATGTCGCGAATGGGTCCCCCAACATCCCGGCACACTGTACATTCGACCTACCCTCATTGGAACCGAACCCAGCATTGGGTCCGCCGCAACGCCCTCCAAAGACGCGCTTTTTTATGTCCTGGTTTCACCTGTGGGCTCGTATTTCAAGGGTGGAATCAAGCCGCTTCGTCTGAGCATCGAAACCACGCACTGGCGCACCAGCCCCGAGTTCGGTCTGGCCAAAGCGGGAGGCAACTATGCCGCCGCCCTGAAAATGATTCAGGATGCCAAGAACAACCTACACGTGGATCAGGTCCTATTTGCACCTGGTAACGATGTCCAAGAAACGGGCGCGGCTAATTTCATGCTTCTCAATGACCGTCAACTAATCACCAAACCATTGGACACCACATTCCTGCACGGTGTCACACGAGACTCCATCCTCACGATTGCCAGAGAGTTGGGCTACGAAGTCCGCGAAGAGGCCATCCCACTGGACCGATTGTTGGCATGGGTACCCAACGGCGAAGCCGTCTTGACCGGCACTGCGGCCGTATTGGCAAGCGTCGGCACCTTGATTCATAAGGGTGAGGAGATCAAAGTAGGTAACGGTGAGATGGGGCCCAACGCCGCTCGCTTGAGGAGCGCTTTGGTCAATATCCAAAACGGAACGGCACCAGATCACAACGGCTGGCTCACTGCAATTTGATGTCCGTCACACTTCGCGCAGCCAGTCCATGCGCCTGGCTGGAAGCTGTGTTGGCCGATTTCAACGCGTTTCTACTGGATCATGCGTCTGCCGAACGCAAAGCAGCCGCTATGGCTGTTTCGTTCGTGGTTCAATACCCCGATAAGTTCGCATTGCACAAACCCATGATTCAACTGGCCCGCGAAGAATTGCTCCATTACCAACAGGTCATGGCGTTAATCCACGAGCGCAACCTGATTTGGGAACGGGACACGAAAGACCCCTACGTGACATGCCTCATCGGCATGATGTCGACCGACTCAGAAATGCGTTTGCTGGATCGACTTTTAGTAGGCGCCGTCGTAGAGGCCCGTGGCGTTGAGCGATTTGGCCTGATAGGAGGCCAACTCAAGGATGAGCTGGGTGCCTTTTACACCAAGCTCTCGCAAAGCGAATCTCGACATACGCGGTCCTTCTTGAGCTTGGCCAGACATTATTTTGAACCACTACCCATTGAAAAACGCCTGGACCGATGGCTCGACCTGGAAGCGGAAGCCATGGAAGCAGTTCCGCCTCGGGCAGCCCTTCACTGATGTCTCTTCACATTTGCGTACCGGCCCATGCCGAACGCGACTGGCTGCCCTCTACCCTCTTTTCTCTGGAGGCCCAGAACGATCGCGATTTTCAGGTATGGATTTGCATCAACCACGCGTATGAGGACGAGTCCGACCCATCGCATGCCAAGGCCGTAGCGAACAATCGAGACACCCTAGCTTGGATCCGGCAACACTCATTCGGATTTCCGCTGCATGTCATAGATGCCACAGGTGCGGCCGCACCCTCACGGAAACAAGCCGGCGTTGGTTGGGCTCGGCGCACGCTGTTTGAGTCGGCGTTCAAGGCTGGCGCACACGTGTGCGTGTCGCTCGATGCCGACACAACCATACCTAGCGATTACGTTTCCAAGGTCAGGGCCGCATTTGACCATCACCCCAATGCGATCGCCTTGACCGCCCCCTACCACCATCCCGTGGACTTTGATGCAGAAAACGCCCGACAGACGCTTCGATACGAAATCTACATGCGCTGGTATCAAGTGGGCTTGTGGCGAGCTGGATCGCCCTATGCGTTCCTGCCCTTAGGCTCGGCCATGGCATGTACGCGGCGCGGATACGAGTTGGCCACCATGCCCGATCGCAAAGCGGGCGAAGATTTCTACTTCTTGCAAGCCTTGCGCAAGTCCGGGCCCGTGATCCGATGGATAGACGCCACAGTAACACCAGCAGCGCGACCCTCTCATAGAGTGCCATTCGGGACGGGACACGCGCTGAGACAGAGCCTTCCCCAACTCCAGAAACAGTTTCCCCTCTATTCAATGTCGCATTTCATGTGCCTCTCTCGCCTATTCCAGCAGTTTTATGACCTGTACACCGATGACATCGACACCGAATTGGGTTTGTTTCTCGATCGAATTGGGGGGTTGGAAACGTTCCGCCGCATACGCAACAACGTATCGGACGTCGATCATTTTGTCCGTTCCTGTCATCAGAAATTTGACGCCTTGAGAACCCTCCAGTTTCTCAAGTTTCTCAACACCACACCCAAATCTGACTTCGAGGCACTGAGCGAAATGGAACAAATCGATGCCTGTGACCCTTCAACCGATGCTTTGCCAAAACTGGAACGGACTCGCAGCCAACTAGCTCAGTTGGAAGCCTCTTACCAACGCGCTTTCATGACCCACTGGGACAACCGTGCCAAGTGGTAAACTTTTTTGTGGGACCTTTTGTCGGGTTGAGCTATACTAAGTACGACTGTAGCGCTTTTTCTTTTTTGTCTTTCAACGGAAGCGCGGCCGCTACGGTCTTGGCGGAAGAGCACAGCAATCAACAACCGCCCACCAAAACGACGCGTAAGGATTACTTTTAAGTCTTGTCCCTTTAGATGCCTGGAGTAGCATGCTGATTACACACGGTGTGTGGACAACCTCCCGCACGGACCAACCCGGCCTGATGTTATGGGTCGAAGACGAGAGCCTGTTTCAAAGGGCTAACCAGTTTTCGCCCATATCCGAGTTCCCCATTCACGCGAAGGGGGGCCGAAACGGACATTCAGAAGCAGAACCTCATCCTTTTGCGCTGGAAGGCCGTCGTCTTTTGGCTTCGCTGTTGCCAGAAAGCAAACATGACCACAGTAACTTTCGCCACCTTACCGCCATCGACTTGCTGTTACCAAGCCATGCAAACAGCCCGCTTCCGTCACCCTTCATTACGCGATATGCGCGACCGCAAGCTTCCGTTCGGTTGGATCCTTGGCGCGTCCCGGCCGTATTGCTTCCGCCACCAAAGGCGCTCCAGTGGCTTTTAGATCCTCGTCGTCAAGACAAAGTCCATTTCCGTTGCGGCGATTCGGTTTTTTTCTGGCGCGAAGCGGCCAACCTAGTGCTGTACTGCCTGATTCACGGTACCTATTGGCCTGGACTAACCGAGGTGGATCACCAAGTAAAGGCGCATTGGACGTTAAACGAACGGATCTTGGCCAACCAGTTGGAACATCTGAAACGCAAATTGCCGGAGTCTTGTCAGGCTGAATTTTTTGCCGATGGAACGCGTCGCACCAAAGACGCGATCATTAAGGAATTCTTCAACACCACCATTGACTACATGATTCGAAACGTTACTGGCCAACGCATTCTCGCTCAGTTCCCCCAGCCTAAGGGCAATCGTCGGCGCAAGAAACAGAATCCCCTGGACATGTTGACACTGCCCTTCATGAAAGCCGCCTTTTCAAAGTTGAATACATTTAGCGCAGCGCGCGATGTTCAAGCCGCTTTTGTGGCACTCACATTGAACTGGCTAAAGCATCGCGACGACAATCAGCATCCCTCACAATGGCGAACCTGTCTAACCGTCTTGCCTCCCAATATTGACGGCGCCACGATTGAAGATCTTGACCCCAAACTGAGAATTTGGCGCATTGCCTTTTCGCTGCAACATGCGCGACAAGACTCACATCATATTTGGGCCCAGGACATTTGGGAAAACACGGTCCCCACTCAAACCAGTACCGGTGAGACCTTGGCTGAGTTACTACTGAAGGGCTTGGCCAGGGCATTAAAACACTTCAAACCCCTTCGAAGAGCGTTGGAGTATGCCAACCCCACACACGTAGATTTGACCACCGAAGAGGCCCACGCTTTCTTAGCCGAGCAGACCCCTCATCTCCTGCAGGCCGGGATCAGCGTGATCACACCTAACTGGTGGACCAAATCGTCCAAGCCGCTCAAAACAAAACTCAAAATTGATGGCTCCGCCTTCCAAGGTGATTCCATGATGGGTTTTGATTCGGTGGTCAATTTTGAATGGCGCGCCTCAATTGGTGATACGGCGCTTTCCAGCGACGCCTTTGCCAAGCTGGTCAAAAACAAATTGGGTCTCTTGCCCATTGGTGGACAGTGGATTGAGATTCAACAAGACGATCTCTTGCACACGGTGTCCTTCTTTGAAGAACACCAGTCCAAGGGCGAAATGAGATTGGCCGACGCCATGAACATGGGCCTCAAGGCCGATGAACTCAGGTCGGCCATGGACGAAGCGCGTTTCGACTATCGCGGCGCTTTGGCACAGTTGTTCAACGGTGACCAGGAAAAAGTTGCCATCGTGAATCAACCGCAAAAGTTCAAAGGCAAACTGCGACCCTACCAATTACTGGGCCAATCATGGCTGGCCTTCCACCATCATCTAGGGTTTGGTGCTTGCCTTGCCGACGACATGGGTCTGGGAAAAACCATCCAATTATTGGCGCTGTTACTTTGGGAGCGGGAACATTTGGGCGCAGCCCAACTTAAAGGTAAGCCCACCCTTCTGGTCTGTCCCATGTCTGTCGTCGGTAACTGGCACCGTGAAGCCGTGCGATTTGCACCCAGCCTCAAAGTGATGATCCACCACGGCACGGACCGATTGGATGAATCCGATTTCCTGCGGATTCACAAGAAATACGATCTAATCATCACCACCTACCACCTCGTGAATCGAGACCAAGACATCTTGGACCAAGTGGAGTGGCATCGCGTGGTACTGGACGAAGCGCAGAACATCAAAAACCCACAAGCCCAACAAACACAAGCTATTCAGGGCTTGAACTGCATCCATCGCATCGCCATGACCGGAACACCTGTTGAAAACAAGCTATCCGAACTGTGGTCGATCATGGAATTCCTGAATCCGGGCTACTTGGGCACCCAGCGAGATTTCCAAACCCGCTTTGCCACACCCATCGAAAAACAAAAGAGCAAGGAACGCGGTGAGCTCTTACGCCAATTGACTCGGCCATTTATCCTGCGGCGCCTGAAAACCGATCAACGTATCATCAAAGACTTGCCTGAAAAGATCGAGATGAAAGTCTACTGCGACCTCACTGACGAGCAGGCCGCCATTTACAAGGCCTATGTTCAAAAACAAATCGAGGCCATCGAAAACGCAGAGGGTATCCACCGCAATCAACTGGTGTTAACCACCCTGATGAAGCTCAAGCAGATCTGCAACCACCCGCTCCATTTCCTCAAGGAAGAAGGGGTGGTCGACGAACGATCAGGGAAGCTAATGCGACTGACCGAAATGCTCGAGGAAGCTCTAGACGAAGGCGACAAGTCACTCATTTTCACTCAGTTCACAGAGATGGGCCATATACTGGTGAACTACCTTTCCGAACGCTTTGAAGAGGAAGTCATTTTCCTACACGGTGGCGTAGACCAGCCCAAACGTCAAACCATGGTGGATCGCTTCCAAAGCCCCACTGGACCCCGGTTATTTGTCTTAACCGTCAAAACCGGTGGAACAGGATTGAATCTCACAGCAGCCAATCACGTATTTCACTATGACAGGTGGTGGAATCCCGCCGTTGAAAACCAAGCGACCGACCGAGCCTTCCGCATAGGCCAAACTCGCAATGTGCAGGTGCACAAGCTCATAGCCATTGGCACACTGGAAGACCGAATAGACATGATGATTGAACGGAAAAAGGAATTGGCAGAAAACGTCATCGAAACCGACGACAACTGGATTTCACAACTTTCCACTCAAGACTTGCGCGAGGTGCTCTCGCTTTCAGTTGATCACGGAGACCGTCTATGAGCTATTCCAACAAGCGTGGGCACGGTAAGAATGGCAAAAAGGCCAACCCCACCATCACCTTAACGGGCATGCCGCCTCAAGCACAACAGACCTGGTGGTCACAGCGATTTATCAAGGTGCTCGAGTCCTTCAAACTCGGCGGTAGACTTGCCCGCGGTAAAGCCTATGCTCAGGAAGCAAAAGTCCTGAAGATCAACATTTCTAGTGGCCTAGTCACTGCTTCGGTCCAAGGTAGTCGCAAGTCATCTTACAGAATTTCCATCAAGTTTGATCCCCTTCCCGACCACACTTGGAAACTCATCCTGCACAACATGACGAAACGTGCCATTTATGCGGCCGAAATGTTATTGGACCGCATGCCCACCGACATTGAAAGTGTGTTCTCTTATGCGGGCGCCAGTCTATTCCCCGAACGCCTTGAAGATCTCAAGTCCGAATGTGACTGCCCGGACTGGTCCAACCCATGCAAGCACATTGCGGCTACCTACTATGTGCTGGCTCAACATTTCGACTTGGATCCGTTCTTGATCTTCGTTTGGCGCGGTCGACTGAAAACACAAATACTCGAGGCCTTGCGACAAACATGGAAACAAGGGCGGCCGAAATCAGGGCCACTGGCCGCGCCCAGAGAGAGCCTAACGCCAGAAGCGCTTGATTTTTTTTGGCACGGTGTCGACCGTAACGACTATGCCGCGCCACTGGACCCCTATTCCAAAGCCGTACCTGATACCGCAATCAAGAACCTGGGTCCTGCACCCCTTGAACTGAACGGTCGTGATCTGGGGAGCATCCTGGCGGAGTGTTACAACGAAGTTTCGGAAGGCATTCGGGAATGGTCACGCGAAACCTATCGCGATCGAACGCTTGCCACCGCGGCGGGTTCTCACCACTCATGACGCGTGCTCAAGATCAATTGCGTCTGATGGCTATCGCATTGATTCAGGAAGGAATTGGCGACCTCAATTCCGAAACGAAGTCAGAGCTAGAAGCACTCGCTGTGGACGAAAAAACCTGGCAGGAACAAGTGATCGAACACGTCAACGGCCGAGTAATCTCAGTGCCTTTCGTGTTGGCCGCCATTGCCAAGAAGTGGGAGGCCTCACCCCACAAGAATCGCGAACTGTTCACGCGCCAGATCCTAGCTGATTGGGGGCTTTTGTGACCTTACAACACAAGATTCAATCGTTGATGGAGACGCTGGATCCGTCACATTTGGAAGTCATCAACGAGAGCCACCAGCACAACGTGCCGGTGGACTCAGAATCGCACTTTAAGGTAATCGCCGTGAGTGATCAATTTGAGGGCCTCAACCGCATTCAACGACACCGAAAGGTCAACCAGCTCTTAGCGGAACCCCTGCAACAGGGCGTGCACGCTCTCTCCCTCCACCTCTGGACCAGCACCGAGTGGATGTCACGCAACGGAATGGTCGCCGACTCACCCAACTGTCGCGGTGGTGGAAGTCACACGCATTAATCGGTTCCTGGAATAAGGCTGAAGCATCCAGCGTTTCCTCCAAGACAAAACAAAAACGGGGGTCGGCAGTGCACATCGTGATTATCGGCAACGGCATCGCTGGCATCACTACAGCGCGGCACATCCGTAAGCAGAGCGACCATCAGATCACGGTCATCTCGGGCGAATCAGATTATTTTTATTCACGCCCGGCGTTGATGTACATCTATATGGGCCACATGGAGCAGTCCCACACTGAGCCCTACGAGCGCAGTTTCTGGGAGAAGAACCGCATTCAATTGAAGCGCGCTTGGGTTAGCAAGGTCGAACCTCAGGCCAAGCTGATCACCTTTAAAGACGGGTCCAGCATGGACTACGACACCCTCGTGCTAGCCACAGGGTCCCAATCCAACTTCTTCAATTGGCCCGGCCAAGACCTGAAAGGTGTGCAAGGACTGGTTAACCTCCAAGACCTCGCCCAAATGGAAGCGAACACCAAGGATGTAAAGCAGGCGGTCATTGTCGGTGGTGGATTGATTGGCATAGAGATGGCCGAAATGCTTCGCACCCGCCACATTGCCGTCAGGTTCCTAGTCCGCGAGACGCATTACTGGGGCAACATCCTCCGCCGGGAAGAGGGTTTATTGGTGGGTCGGCACATGGCCGAACATCATGTTCAACTGGATACTGAAACCCAGCTCAAGGAAATAGTTGGAGACGAGCAGGGCCGCGTCAAAGCTGTCATCACTGACAAGGGTGAGGCCATCCCCTGCCAGTTTGTCGGCATCACCGCGGGTGTTCACCCCAACATAGATCTCGCCAAGGCCTCCCAGCTTGAAACCAAACGCGGAATTCTGGTGAACCAGTTTCTGGAGACCAAGGATCCCCATATCTATGCCGTGGGTGACTGTGCGGAAATTACCGACGAACAAGGCAATCATCGCGTGGAGCAATTGTGGTACACCGGCCGTATGCAGGGTGAAGCCCTAGCGAAGACAATCTGTGGCGCACGAACGGCTTACAACCGCGGGGTATGGTTCAATTCGGCCAAGTTCTTCGACATCGAGTACCACACATACGGACAGCTTCTCGCTCAGGTACCGGATTGGGAACGATCATTCTACAGGGAACACGCCAATGGTAAGCAATGCATCCGCCTGGTTTACCGGGCTGACGACCAGGTATTGACGGGCATGAACGCGTTTGGCATTCGCTACCGCCACCAGGTTTTTGAGCGCTGGTTGCAGGAAAAACGGACGCTCGGTTACGTATTCGAGCATCTGGAAGAAGCCAATTTCGATCCCGAGTTCTTCCGACGCTTCGAGGAACAGATGGTGCATCAATACAACCGCATGGATCCCAACCAACCGCCCATCAAGTTGCGTAAGAAGCGGCGCTGGTTCTTGGGTGTCGGGGCTTAGGAGTTACATATGGATCAGAGTCTCCAGCTGGTTGGTGAACATCCCCCTCTACCTCTGGCTACCAAGGCTAGCGCCGCAGCAGCCAGTCTCGCTGCCCTCGGATTTGTCGTTATGGTGTTATCGCCAAACCCACCGGCCAGTCTTGGCTGGATTTGCCTGGCAGTTCTCATCGTCAGCGTACTGGTCTCCCTAAGACCCATACTCTCTGAACCCGCTGGCATCAAAAACCACTACATCATGAGTGCCTCTTCAACCAGGCGTGGTGTAGCAGCTTGGGCGATGGGCGTGTTCATGACCGGTTTTTATGTACTGTTGTATTTCTACCCGGCTACACTGCGCAACCTGATTGTCTGGGTCGATCCCATCAAAATCGCCATCAGTGGCGAATCTGCCATCGGATCTGACGGCAGCGTCAGCCAATGGTTCCTATACGGATTTCTCTATACAGTCGCGGTGCTGGTGATGGGGGTCCGAGCCATCGCCAAGTACCGCCACAGCCGTTACCAGATCATCAGAACCTTGTCGGTCATGTTCTTTCAACTAGGCTTTGCTTTCTTAATACCCAACATTATGCTGGCACTCAATCAGCCCTATTACGAATGGACCAACATCTGGCCGCTTCGCTACTATGAAATGTTCCCATCCGAAGTCACACATCTAGCGAACAGTGGCACGGTGGGTATCACCATGCTGGCATGGGGTATTGGGTCGATTCTAATCATCACACCGGTCCTCACCTACTTCTTTGGCAAGCGCTGGTACTGCAGCTGGGTCTGCGGCTGTGGTGGGCTAGCGGAAACCTTGGGCGATCCGTTCCGCCAAAACAGCAGTAAGACTTTGGCATCCTGGAAATTGGAACGCTGGCTGATTTACAGTGTGCTGGTCTTTGTCTTCGTCACGACAGGCATGCTGTGGGCCAACCACCTTTGGGGGTTCCTGGGCAGTGCATCGGGAAGCTTTGCCAAGGCTTACGGGTTCCTGATTGGCGCCATTTTTTCGGGTGTAATCGGCACAGGGTTTTACCCCATCTTCGGTTCCAGGGTCTGGTGTCGCTTCGGTTGTCCGATGGCTGCCATCCTGGGCATCATCCAACGTTTCTTCTCGCGGTTCCGCATCACCACCAACGGAGGTCAATGTATCTCGTGCGGGAACTGCTCCACCTATTGTGAGATGGGTATCGACGTGCGCTGGTACGCCCAACGTGGCCAAGACATCGTACGGGCTTCATGCGTGGGTTGCGGCGTATGTTCTTCGGTATGTCCACGAGGGGTGCTGCATCTTGAAACGGGGCCAACCAGCACGCGCCGGATGGTGGTCTAATTCAATCCCTGGATACACTGCTCACCGAGGTTCGGCAATGCCGATTATGCGTGGATCTGCTGCCACACAGTCCCAATCCCGTCCTCCAAGTACACAGTGACTCGAGAATTCTGATTGCTGGCCAGGCACCGGGCCGCAAGGTTCACAAGTCCGGTGTGCCCTTTGACGACGCCAGTGGTGACAGACTGAGACAGTGGCTGGGAGTGGACCGGTACACCTTTTACGACCCAAAGAAGATCGCGATTCTGCCAATGAGCTTTTGTTTTCCGGGAACGGGACGATCCGGCGACTTACCGCCACTCAAAGCCTGTGCCCCGGCTTGGAGGGACACTTTGATGGCTCACATGAAACAGGTTTCATTGACGTTATTGGTGGGATCTTACGCGATTGAGCACCATCTGGGAGACAAGCGACTCACCGAGACCGTGCGCAACTGGAAGAAGTACACGCCACAGGTGTTTCCATTGCCACATCCCAGCCCACGCAACAACATCTGGCTCGCCAAAAACCCCTGGTTCGAATCAGAATGCCTACCCGTCCTGAAAACATACGTCCACACTGCATTGCTTCAAAATTCGTAGCCACGCATGTATTCTATAACGTCCCTTCCGGGACTGGCTGGTGTGGGTGACGGTTACCCGGCGCCTACGCGCCGCGCTACACTTCACGGTCCCTACGGAACCAAAGTGATTTGTACAATTCGGTGGAATCAACTCACAATGTGCTGGATATATGATTGAGCAGAATAAGACCGAATATCGATTTATTGAAAGGCACGGTTGCCCCATATGCGAGGGAAACCTCGCCAATTTTGGACTCAGGGGATCTGGTAGACAGAGGCTGATTGGACGTAGCGCCGATCAATACGTAACCATCGCTCGATGCACGAGTTGTGGCCTTGTCTTTCCAAACCCTATGCCTATACCTGAGTCCATCGACAGCCACTATGACCTTCCAACCGAAGACTACTTCATTCGATCAAAAGAATCGGGTTGGGATCAGGTGGCTCATCATATTCTGGATCTCGCTTCACTGAGAAAGGATTCCGCGCTTCGAATCCTCGATGTGGGTTCCGGTTTGGGGAATATGGCTTTGGCGTTCCATCGACAAGGCCACAGGGTTACAGGCCTCGAACCCAGCTCATCTTTCTTTCGAGCAGCCAGTCGTCACGATGGGCCAGAGATCCTACAATCCACGCTCCAGCAGGCGGAGTTTTCTGACTCATTTGACTTGATCGTGTTTCTCGCAGTCTTCGAGCATCTCACCGACCCCATCGGCGACTTCAACAAGGCGGTTGATTTGTTAAGAGAAGGGGGCAGGATTTGCATCCTGAACGTACCAAATGCCAAATATGCCAAGACACGCCTAGCAAATTTTGCATTGCGATGCTTGTTACGGCCTTATGTCATCAACTGTTCACCGCTTCACCCGCCGTTCCACCTTTGGGAGTTTCAACGCGAATCGCTTACCGCATTGGGAAAGCGATTCAACCTGGAGGTCGTCCATTTATCCGTCGATACGTCTCTGACATTTGGGAACCCGTTTTTGTACCAGGCCTACCAAAAATTGATCGAAACCACCGAGACTGGTGAAGTGCTGCGTGTCGTATTCGCAAAATAGCTGCCGAAAAAACAGCATTAACCCACATAGCGGAATTTGCTCAAACACAGCAGGGCTCCAGGTCCCGTAGGTACCAGATACCATAGCGTGGCGCGTGAGCGCCGGGTCAGGCGCCCCACCCATGCAGAGTCCCGATAAGGACGGTGTATTTGGTTTGTCCGCACACGAGATTCTGTTACCTGCATGTGCTCGTGCACGAAATCCGCTAGCTGATATCGGGTCTGTCTCAGCAATATGTCCCGGCGCGACCACACAACACGAACCATAAGGCGTGGGGACGCTGCGATATTTGCCAATCGTTCCGATGTCACCAGGATCGTTGGCATTCTTGAGTTCAATGTCTTTGTTGGACAACATGGTTGATGGGCGAAACGTCTCGCACCATAGGTTGCATTCTGGCTCTATCAACTGGTTTTCCTCCAAGAAGGGTAATCAGAGAAAACCCCAACCATACACGAGACACAACAAGTCGTGCGCGAATGTATGGCGGAAGTTAAGTTCAGCGTATGGAAAACATAACGTCCCTAACGAGACTGGCTGGTGTGGGTGACGGTTACCCGGCGCCTACGCGCCGCGCTACACTTCACGGTCCCTACGGAACCGCAAAAAGTTGATCCCAGGATCTTCAATATCTGCGTTAATCGGCGTCATCTGCGGATTCTTTATGTCTACTTTTTAGATCCGTGAATCCCATAGATATTATGTTGCGTTTCAAATGCTTTTTGATCTGGCCGTCGCCAATCATAGCGACGAAGCTAGTACCGAGAAACCTCGTCAAAAGTAGCGGTAGACGCCATGGGGGCCGTAGTTTGCGAGTTCTACGGTCTTCTCGTAGACGGCTCCCATTCTCTCGGCCAGACGGATAGAGGGTTTATTGCGAGCATCGATGTAACTCACCAGAGAAGGTGCCTTCAAGACGTGGCGCGCGATGTCCTTGCACCTCATGCCGGCCTCTCGGGCATAACCCTTGCCATAGTGTTTTTCAAGAAGCCAATAACCCAGTTCCATTTCGGGCCAATCGATCGACTGCCATAAACCGACACAGCCAACAAAATCACTGGTTCCCTTCTCTTCTACTGGCCAGTAACCAAATCCCATCAAAGACCAATGTCCTGCCTGAAGCGCCATATGACGCCAGGCCTCTTCTCTGGTCTTGACGCCACCCACAAACTGAGCCGTTTGTGCCCGCGAGTAATAGTCGGCAAACGTAGGAAAGTCCTCCACAGTCCACTGTCGCAATCGCAGTCGTTCCGTTTCTAGTTCTCGAATATCTTCCATCACAGACCCTACCCCAAAAATCACTGAACCTTAACACATCACGAAAACGCCAAAAGGCTACATGAGCCTCGCACGAGAACCATTTGGAGAACACGCCACACGACTCACAGCTAATTTCACTGACCACAACCACAAGCAGTCTATTCCACCCTCCCACCAGGTGGCTGGCCGCTGCCTACAGCGAGATTAGGAAGAGTCCGAACACACAGCCCAGACTGGAAACCCAGGCAAGTGTCCGCATGTGCGCCCAATCGGCGATATAAAACACAGCATGCAGGACTCTGAGCACCACGAACGCCACACTGACCACGGTCACAAGATCCGTCCGCGCAGCTTGAAGGTGAGCGATCACCACCGCAGCAGCAAAGAACGGGAAACTCTCAAACGCATTGAGATGCGCCCAATGAGCTCTCTTGCGCCAGCCCACCTGTTGTTCCATCGAAGTTCGCGGTGCGTGTGGGTCAAAACCCTTTAGTCCGAACTTTGAGATGCCATTGATTAGGTACGGCAGTACGCCTGCAATCATGACGCATTGAAAAGCGATATTCATCACCCAACCCTCATTGAATTCTCGAAAGACTCTTGTGATTGCCCGTCCAAGTGGACCAAATGCGCCCCACATGATACCAGTGCACGAAGACACTTTCACGGCTGATGAGGTAGATATGGGTCCAATCCAATCGAAGCGCTTCTTCAGCCGCACACATCTGGATCGGCAACTCCATGCCTCTGGCCAATGCATCGCAACGAGCGAGGTGATAACGATTCGTCACTAGGACGGCACCCTCAATGTCCGATCCCAACCTCTTGCGTGCATTCTTGAGGTTCTCCAGCGTATGCCGAGAGGCTCCTTCTCCGTCCAATAAAGGCTCGGGCACCCCAAGATTAATCAGATACTCCACCCCAACGTCTGCTTCGGTACGGCTATTCCCGCTAGAAAGACCCCCCAACACCATAACTCGATCTATTTGACCAGCTTGAAAAAGAGACCAGGCGCGATCCAACCGCATTCGAAACATGGGACTCGCCCGATTGGCCACCAACTGACGACCCAGCACCAGGCACAAGTGACCACCACCGTCGCTGCGACTGCGCCGCGCGGTCTGATACACCTGCCACCAAGTCCACACATAGGTAGCGCCCAACGTGCCTATGACAATGAGGTTCGAAAGCAGTAAGGTCCACCAGCCGTCCCAACCCACCAACTTCCATCTGGCCATGCAAAGGTCCTTCCACTAAAGTAAGCACCAGTTTAGCCGATGAATAGGGACGAGGCGCTGGCGTTTATCAAGAGGTGATATGTCATGAAATGGATGTTACTGGTTTGTGGACTGACTCTAGGTTGTACCATGAAGGGCCAAACTGAACCCGCTCGAACCGTGTTTGAAATACGGTACACCAATCACGCCAAAGCTTTCACATGGCGTGGCCTGGTGGTTGATTCCAAAGGCAATGTATTCGAATACGACGCCTCGTCCTTAGATGTAAACGCCTACAAACAGTTAGGTCCCGGTAAGGACGTAGCCACCCTGGTCTCAGACAGATTCACGAAAATTGATCGCGTCAAACGGTCTGATCTCAATCAGAAACTGGCCTTAGTCGCACAGGCCGCAAAGACAGAATTAGAGCCTCGAAAACAGGTATGTTACGACTACGGCCAGGTCCTTTTTTTGGCCCATAGTAGTAATGGCGAACAGGTAACTCTTTTCGAGGCAGGTGACTGGACCCAAACCAACCCTTCCACCGAAGCAAAATCCATTGTCTCCTGGCTTCAGTCGTTGAGCCCGGCCTTCCAATCCATCATGTGCCAATAACCCAAAAACACTTCTTTTTTGCTTTATGGACCACATGCCAAGGTGATGGGCAGGCATGTAGGAGTCGGTAGAACTTAGCGAAAAAGTCACATGGGTTTCCTTGTTCAATCGCGTAAGCTGCGCGTTCGCAGCTATGAATGCGCATTTATTGCTTGAGTCTGGAGGTTACAGAACCGATACTATCTAACAGAAGCCTAACAGAAACCTCATATCGGGCTAACTCCATGACGTTGATACTCGCACTCAGTTCGCTTTTCCTTTCCGACCTGGACGTCGATGCGCATGGGGTCATGTTTGAAGCCCGGTACGCTCAACTCAAGAACGCATATGTCAGGGGTGAGCCTCAGGAAAACACCACTGTGACAGAGGTATCGCTTCGCTCTGGCGAACACGCAGAGTTTAGAATAAGCCGCTATTTCTGGTCCCTGAATAGCATGGACCAGAGAAGTATCTTGAATCACGAACTCATGCACATCCGTGATCTGGCCAACCGAACGCTGCAAAACTCCCTCAGGGGTCTACCTCCTGAGTTACGTGAAGCCGTATTAGAGATAAGGGCGATCGTGTTTGCGCAAACGCAAAAGGAGTGGATCACTGCAACACCCAAAACACGCAATGCCGACCTCGATTTGTTGTATAAGTCGTGGGAAGTTGTCGACCGCTGGGTGCGTCACACCCCTGATACGTTGGCAGGACAACCCTTGGAAACCCTCACAGCGCGTCTCGACGTGCGTGACCTGGCCAGTTGGGTTCGGACACAGCGCATGCAACAACTTAGGTCCCTGTTGGCTTTAGACCTTGAGGTGATTCCACTCGCTGCCCTGGCCGTTGGTGAACAATCGGATCGTTGGCTGGCAGCACAGCAGCCCTAAAAAAAAGGCGGGCCGAAGCCCGCCATACCGCCCCAGGGGAAGGGCAGGGTGAGGAAAGGTCATTCCACGAATACTGGTACGACTACGTACAAGTATCCAGGTGACACGCCAGGAGGCGTACCACGAAGGAATACAGCCTCTGAAGGCTCAGAGGAACGAACTTCTATGACTGACCCGGGTTCGTCCATTAGCACATCACCCAGAACCTGAAGCATTTTCTGGTTGGGACCCAAGTCAGAAGTCAATGTAGTCGTCGCCAGAACGGTTCCACCTGTGGACCATTGCGTGACGGTTACAGTGGCTGGGCTGTCACCGCGATTGACCAGCGCCAGTCCATCGAACACCAAGTCAGATTCGCCCTGGTAGATGCGGAACAGATTGGCTTTTCGCACCGACTCGTTGAGTTCAGCAGAAGCACCGGACCCATTCACTCGGTAGGAAGCGGTTACGATGACATCGTTATTGGCCGTTACTTCGATGTGACTAACCGGTTCATTGCCAAATAAGTCACTCGTGAGCACGCGGCTATAGTCATCACCGGGCACGTCCATGGTCATGGGCGCCATGGCGCTACCGTCGGCCAGATAGGGTTGCAGGGTGACCTGTGCAGCAGATTGGCCCTGGTTGAGCATCCGCAACTCCGTGCGGAACCCGCCGTCAGGTCGTGTGATGTGACCCAACAAACGATCGCCTGGTACCGTTGTGAAAAAGCCGAGGTGGCCGTTCTGTGAAAGTGCTGTCCAACCAGCAATCCAGAGCGGACTACCTGGCTCAAATGCACCTCGATAAGGTTCGTTCATGAAGAACGTGTCCTGGAGTGGGAACGCGCCCATCGCAGCGGGACCCGAACTAGAAGGCCTGGGGTCGAGTCCCCCATTGGCGACACGACTCACACCACCTAACAACGGGTTTGCAATGGTGTTGCTGTTAGCCACCAGATGATCGGCCACAAAGGACTGTGGTGCGATGGCCTCGATGGTGTTGCCGTTTCCAAACTGCCACCAGAGGTTGTTGACCATTTTCAGATCACCGTTTTCCAGTCGAACACGACTGTCATCGCCACTTTCCAGGTCCTCCACAGAAATGCCTTTGCCATCGTTGGCACCGTTGTACTCTGTGATAATGCTATTGACGTAGGTGCCACCGGAATTATCGCGGAAGATAATGGCTTCGGAACCGTCGCCTTGTGGGAAGGCATTGATGCCCGGTCCGATGTAGGTGGCATGAGAGATCTGGGGTGTTGAATAGGGCTCGGCAGTTTCTTGAATGGTACCGCCATCATGCTCGCCGATACGACCAGCGTTATCGGTGCCCTGAATCGCAAACCAGAATTGGTTCTTGCCGCGCCAGCCTTCATCCCAATCAGCGCTATCGTCGCCGCAGAATGCCATGACGAGCCATTTGGTGTTCACCGTGCCGCCAAACCATTCCACACCGTCATCCAAATTGGCGTAGATTTCCACGTGTTCGATGATGGTGCCACTTCCCACGGCGCCTAATGTCAATCCGTTGATTTCATCGCCAGGTCCCAACTCAGCTCCACCATGACGAATAGACACATAGCGCAAAACGCCCGAGTTATCGGTGTCGTCATCGCCGCCATAAGCAGCGCGGGCTTCACCTGAAGGAATACCTTCGATTTGACCTTCTACACCGCGATTGGTGGTCGCGCGACCTAACAGAATAAGACCGCCCCACAATCCGCGATCAGACCAGGTCAGATCATTGGGATTCTGAACGTCATCCGATTCGGCCGTGAAAATGATGGGGTTTTGAGCGGTACCGTTGGCCTGAATTTGACCGCCACGAGCAACAATCAATGCTGATGCATTGTCGCTGTTTGAAGGGGTTTGCTTGCCCTTAATGACCGTGCCAGCCTCGATGATCAAGGTGGCGCCATCTTCCACAAACACAAAGCCATCTAGCAAGTACTCGTTATTGGCCGTCAATTGCAAAGTTTCGCCAGCGTTGATGGACTCGTCGGTCAGTACCACGGTTTCTGATGTGCGTAACAAGTGGCCGGTTTGTGAAAGTGCGGTCCAGCCTTCGAGCCAAGTTGGCCCATCCGGTGCAAATGCGCCTAAATAGCCTACAGCCGTAAAGAACGGGTTACCGGGGATCTGTGCACCAGCAGCCGCGGGACCGCCGGTTGAAGGGCGGGGATCCAGGCTACCGTCATTGATGCGGCTCACCGAATTCAGTTGTGGATCGGCGATCGCGTTGACGTTTGCCGCCAAGTGCGCAGCCACAAAATCCTGCGGCGCAATATCGGCCAGCGTATTGCCATTACCGAATTGCCACCAGATATTGTTGGCTAGAACCAATTGGCCCGCTTCAAGACGCACACGACTATCGTCGCCGCTCTCAAGATCTTCGACGCTAATCCCTTTTCCGTCGTTGGCACCGTTGTATTCGGTGATGATGCTGTTCACATAGGAACCACCCGAGTTGTCACGGAAAATAATGGCTTCTGAACCATCGCCTTGTGGGAAGGCATTGATCCCAGGTCCGATATAGGTGGCGTTGCTAATGGTGGGCAAGCTGTAGGGCTCAGCCGTTTCTTGAATGGTGCCACCATCATGTTCACCGATACGACCCGCATTGTCGGTTCCTTGAATCGCAAACCAGAACTGGTTGTTACCTCTCCAGCCTTCGTCCCAGTCGGCACTGTCATCGCCACAAAATGCGATCGCCAACCACTTGGTGTTCACGGTACCGCCAAACCACTCAACGCCATCGTCCAGGTTTGCGAAGATCTCAACATGCTCAATAGTTGTGCCTGAACCTACTGCGCCAAGAGTGAGACCGTTGATCTCATCGCCAGGGCCCAATTCAGCACCACCGTGCCGAATCGATACATAGCGCAATACACCGGAGTTGTCCGAGTCATTGTCACCACCGTAAGCCGCACGAGCCTCACCGGAAGGGATACCTTCGATTTGCCCTTCGACACCGCGGTTTGTTGTGGCTCTGCCAAGTATGATGATGCCACCCCAAAGGCCGCGATCGGACCAGGTCAGATCGGATGGGTTGGAAACGTCGTCAGATTCTGCTGTGAAGATGATGGGCTGTGCTGCCGTCCCTTGGGCCATGATCATTCCGCCCCGGGCAATGATTAGAGCAGAAGAGTTATCGCCTGTGGTTGGGGCGGCAAGGCCCTTCACAACGACACCCGGTTCGATAACAATGGTTGCCCCTTCTTCGACAAACACAAATCCGTCGAGCATGTAGGTGCTTCCCGAGGTTAGGGTTAAGGTTTCACCGGCATTAATGGACGCATCGTTGATCACGGTCTGCGCCTGGACTGCGACAGCAGCCCATACCACCAGTGTCCCTATGATTCTGGACATGATTCCTCCTGTAATGACCATTTCCACAAAGGGTTATGGCTTGAAACTAAAACTGAGCGAGAACGACCTGCCTTGCGTGTACCGTCGTTGAATGTAGTCCTGGCCTTTGAACGACTGAACCACTTCCACAGGGGCATCCAAAAGATTTTTGGCCGTGATCTTCAGCCTGAAATCTTGATAAATGCGTTGCGAAAAGGTGACATCCAACGAGTCGCGCGGTTGTTCAAAGGCACTGGGCGCGGCGCCGACGCCTACTTGATCAAGACGCTCTCCGAAAACGTTGTAAAAAATTGAAGCCGACGTACCCCAATCAATGTGGTCGTAATGCGTTCCCAAATTAATGATATAGGGCGACTGCCCCTGCAGCTCGCGCGAAGGGCTGGCCTCAGGATCGAATTGTAGAAGCAATTGGTATTCCTCGTCGGGAATATCCACTTCTGAATCGATGAGCGTCACGTTGGCGCTCACGCTAAATACTGAGGACCCACCACGATCCACGACGAGTTGATCAAAACGATGTCGAACCTCAAACTCAATCCCCTTGACTTGAGCTGAAGGTACGTTGAGATAGGTCTGCTCACCGAACTCCGAGGCAAAACGAATGTTATAGGCGCGCTCTATGGGGTTGGTGAAGTCTTTGTAGAAAGCACTAACAGCATACACTTCCTCGGCACCCTTGAACCATTCCCAGCGAATATCGAAGTTATCGATGATCGTGCGTTTCAAATCAGGGTTACCGACAAAAATGCCATCGGCCAAAAAGTCGTAGCTGGCATAAGGTGCTTTTTCCCGAAACGTGGGCCTGGCGAGCGTCCGGCCATACGAGGCGCGCACATTCATGCGATCAGTCACCGCATAAAGGAAATGAAGGGCAGGCAACCAATCTTTCTCGTCCAAAGATCCGCTTGTTTGCTCGTTATACACGTCCAACTGGGTGGTTTCATGTCGCAGGCCTGTGATGAGCTTCCACTTTGAACTGAATGGCAATTCCAACTGAACGTAGCCTGCCTGCACATCCTCAGAACCGTCATAGGCGCCGCCCCGTGAGTCGGGCGCCAACTGAATGACATTCCCAAATTGGTATCGCCCCGTGGTTTCGTCGAAACCAATCAAACCCACGTTTTCGGGCCCAAAAAAGTGTTCGGCATCGCCATCGTACCTGACGGTGTCGCTGACGTACTCATAACGCAGCTCGTCAAACGAGCGCTCTTTGTTTTGCAATAGAAGGCCGACCTTCAATTTGCCAGGCAAACCCTCCCACTGTTCGAAGGGCAGAACGACATCCATTTTCAGGTTCTCCGATTTTTCTTCCAGAGACCTGAAATAACGAGCGGGGTTACTGTAGATGGATGGCGCAATCGAGTAGATCTGAGTCGGTTCACCATTCACGACGCGATTTGAATAGTTGTTGGTGAATATGCGCGTGTCCGGCTCGTCCTGCGATGTTTTCGCCGAAGACGCGGACCAGCTCAGAACCGCTCCCTGGAACCCAAGATAATGCTCACCGGTCAGTTGAAATGATGTCAGGTTGCGTTCTGCGTATTTCATGACGCGGTTCTCGAGGAACGCATTGTCAGATGAGAATTGCTCTGGCCATCGACCCACAGCGTAAGATGAGATGGACTCACCATTTTGGTTGTAGATGGTATTGAAGCCGATCTGGTGGCTGGCATTGAGCATCAAATTCAGGTTGAGGATTCCACCCCAAGCCACCGTATCCTCGCCATACTCCCCTACGAAGTCACTTTGATTGGTGAGCATCTGGTTGCTGGCGGAGGCATCCGTCAATTTCCAACGCGACATGGTTAAGTCATCGCGTTTTTCGTATTTGCGGCTGTAACTGAGACTGGTGAGGTAACCCAGCGTCATGTCGCCCAAGCTGCGCTGGTTACCTAGAGACACCGACATCCCTTCATTGAGAGGTGCCTCCTGATGGGAGGGTGCCATCACCGGCTCAAAAGAGCGCGAGATAGCATCCAGTTGCTGGGCTAATTGACCATCTTGGCGGGCTTGCACAAGGTCCGGTACAGACGCAGCACCGCCTTGTAGCATCGACGGAAGCGCACGTAGCCCATCATCCCGGCCAAGCCAATCACTTCCGCTCCCGTCATAGGTCAGAAAATCATCCTTGAGCGTCGTGCTGGTGTTGTAGGACGAACTCAAAGAAATGTTCATCGTAAAGCTCGATGGGTATTCTGGCGTTCCAATATCTACCAGACCACCCGAAAAGTTACCCGGCTTCTCTGGGGTGAACGTTTTCTGCGTCACAATGCTCTCCAATACATTGGAAGGAAACAGATCTGCAGGAAACGCGTTGCTATCTGGATCAGCGGTAGGCAGTTCTACACCGTTAAGGTGCGTGGTGGTGTAGCGATCGCCCAATCCGCGCACATACACGTACTTACTGCCAACCACAGAAGCACCTACCACGCGTGTCATCGCATCCGCAGCATTACCGCCGCCCGATCTGGCAATCATTTCTGAACTGATGGCATCCGAAATGGCACTGGACTTTTGACGATGTCTCAAGAGTCCTGCCTCTGAATCTTCCAGCAACTCGGCCGTCACGACCAACGCTTCCACCAAGTCAGTGTCCAACTCCATGGCCAGTTCCAATACAACAGGGTCCTTATTCACCACGACATCAGTAACGGTCACGGTACGAAACCCGTCCATGGCCGCCGTCACGCTATAGGTCCCCGGATCCAAACCTACCAAGCGAAACGCGCCATTTACATCTGTAAACACAACTTGGGCACCATCGCCCAAGCTGACTGCAACCGCAATCAAGTCGTCGCCATAAGCTGCATCCACTACTTTTCCCCTGATCTCGCCTGCATGCAGCACAGACGAAACCCCTAATACGGCGCCAATAATGGTCGCCAGCACATTACGAGTCATGTCTAACCTCAACTAAATTTCCTCACGACGCAGAGTTTAGAAAGCTAATGTTGGAGAATCGTTAGTGATCGGTATTTGCTTGGTATGAATTTGGTAAGCCCAAAACACTGGCGGAGACATACGCCCGGCCCTAGATTGAAAAAAAGAGGATGTACGCGATGTGGATCATGTTGGTTTGGGGGATGGGTGGATGCCCACTGACTTGGGACCAATGGCAAGCACCATTGGGACCACCTTGGGACACCAACGGCAATGGCCTGTTGGATACTTCCGACCTCATTGGTTGCCTGTTCAACGAAACGGACAACGTGACGTTTGTGAATCAATTGCTTGATGACAGTTTTGTCCATGGACAAGGTTTAGAAATCGCGGATATCGACGGGGATCTGGACATGGATGTCATGGTGGCCTACAGCCTCTCTGACCAAGTCGTCGCGTACATCAACGGCGGCGACAGCACAGGCGGCGGTACGGGTACCACATGGACCACAACCGAAATCTCGCTGCCCGGCGCCATTGTGGCCACCGACGTGGCCATCGCGGATTTTGACGGGATTAATGGACCTGATGTAGCGGCCGTAGGTCTTTTCGACCGCAATATTGGCTTTTCATCCGCAGGAGAAGTCACATGGTATGCCAATCCGGGCGCCGCGGGTTCCTGGACCACGAACCCCATCACCGGACTCACGTTTTGGGGGGCATTGCGCCTGGAGGCAGGTGATCTGACCGGTGAGGGACGACCCGACCTGGTGGTGGCCGCCATAGAGGCCACAGACGGCAGCGGAACGCCTCAACCTTCGGGCATTTGGTGGTTTGAGAATCAAGGTGGTGCTCCCTTGGTTTGGTCAACCAGACGCGCCGTTGACGGTGCATTGCAGCACTGCAATCGCGCAGTTATCGTTGATGTGGATCAGGACGGCATCCTGGATATTGTCGGGGCGGGGACATATGCCGACGAGTTGGCTTGGTACGAAAACACACGCACGGGTATCAATGGCAATCCCATTTTCAGCAAGCACCTAATCGCAACCTTGGATCAGCCCCTAGACATCATGGCGACACAAATGGACGGCGATCCCACACCTGAAGTGGTGGTGGGTTATGCCCACATCAATGGTTTTGGTGCACTAGCTTGGTTTGACGCGCCCCCGGATTCGACTCAATTGTGGACGATTCACATCATTGATCTCAACTATGGGGTAGGTGAGGTCCATTTCTGTGCCGGGTTGTTCAACAACGACAGCTTGACTGACATCGCAACCACCAATTTCGATATCTCTTCAGGCCACGCCTACCTAAGAGACGGCAGTAGTTGGAGTCCGATCATTCCATTGGTGCCAGCGCCATTCGGTATGAACCACATCACCTGTGGCGACGTCACGGGCGATGGACGCCCCGATCTGTTGACCACCACATATGGTAACTCCTCCGTGGACCAGGTAGATATCTGGATTAATACGCCTGCTTCCGATTGAGATTCTGAACCCTATTAGACAACAGCTGGTGCCGCCGCGTAATAGGTAGTATGAATCGGTGGGAATCACTCAACGACTCGGTTCAAAGACGCTTGGACCGACGCCAAATGCTGAAGAAAGTGAGCTTTGCCCTATTGGGTTTAGGTTTGGTCGCATGGTTTCAGTGGCCTAAGCCGGAACCCCCTCCGACCTACCACACACCCCTATTCGCAGTTGAATTGAACGACGGAACCACCTTTGTCATGTTTGACGTGGACGATCATGGGCGGTAACACACTGGAAATCATGCTGGTCGTGGACTCACTTCCCCGAGGTGGTCAATGTCTTTCGCACTGGGACGCTGTGCCTCTAGGCTACCGGACCGCGGGAAAAGAAAATCTGGCCTGCTTGGATGAAGTCACTAGCAAATCCGCCGTTTCCATGATTGAGTGGCGTCTGATTTTGGCGACCATGACCCCGAATCCGGATTATCCCGAGACGGATATCGCGGGCCCCATGCGCAACATGTTGAGATTTGAGCACTATTACATTCAAGCAGTCACAGCCGTCACTCTGGGCCACCACATTCCCAAATCCATCCCCTTAGGTCAATTGGACCTGGAAGGTGTCCCCCAAAAGGTAACCGGTGAAATCAATGTGATTGACCCATTCGTCATCCGAGGCAGAGAAAGTGGATCTGTCTTGGTGCGCACCAAGGTCCAATTGCGTCATGATCGCGAGTTTGTGCTTGGCTTGGGTCGACAAGACGAGCGTGAATTGAGTATGCTCTCCGCGAGGTATCGTCAGGTGGGTCATGGTTAATTTCCGCGCCAAGGTTGGCACCGGGAACGGCGAAATCGCCATTAAGGAAGCCGTAGGGTCTTCAACCGTTGAGATCAAACGCAAACTGGCGGAAGAAGGTTATTTTGTCTTCGATGTGAAACGCGTGTGGTCACTCGGCGACTTGAATCTGGTTGGCAAACGGGTTTCATCTCGTCAGTTTAACCTCTTCAACCGCGAGTTTCGCGGGCTTGTCAAAGCAGGGATGCCGATTGCTGAGAGCCTGCGCATGGTGCTGGAACGCATGCCCCAAGGCCCACTTCGGGCGTTGGTGGGTCAGGTGCTTGATCGCGTCGTTCAGGGCGAGCCATTGTCTGCTGCATTCAAAGGGTTTGAAGGTTTAATCCCATCCTACTACCCTGCTTTGTTGTTCGCCGGCGAACAGTCCGGTCACCTACCCGACGTATTGGAACAATTCATAGACCAGGAATCCCGGTTGCAAAACATGCGCCGCAAATTCCGCAACGCCTTGACATACCCGGCGTTCCTGATGATCGTGGGCATCGTTGCCCTATATGTAATTCTGGGTCGTGCCATGCCCCAATTCGCGGGTTTATACCGCGACTCTCAGCAAGATCTGCCCATCGTAACCGAATGGGTCATGGCTCTGGGCGACCTGGTGAGCCGTCATGGGACTTTGATGGCGCTCGGGTTCGTATTGCTTGCGGTAGCTGTCGCATTGTTTTCACGTACGGCGTGGGGCAAGCGAAAACTAGATCTGTGGCTGTGGCGGATCCCCTTCTTGGGTTCGCTGTGGCGTTTGCAGAACCAGAACGCGTTCGCCTGGACCATGAATATGTTGATCACAGGCGGTATCCCAGTGCCGCAAGCGTTGTCCATTACCGCACGATCGGCGGCATCGCCCATATTGGCTGACCACATCGAAGCCGCTCAAGCAGCAGTCGAACGCGGATCCAGTCTGGAATCCGCCATTGACACACACCTGCCCTTCGAGTCGCTAGTCGCTGATATGGTGCGCATTGGTGAATCCACCGGTACCTTGGATGAAATGTTTGCCTATATCGCGGAGAATGGCGAAGAGCATGCGAGCGATAAGCTAGAGATGATCAGCAACGTCATTGCGCCCTTCATCTTGTTACTTGTAGGTCTTACCATCGCTGCATTGGTCATTGCCATGTACTTGCCTATGTTCGGCGTCGCCGACCTTATTTCGGGGGATTGATTTGGGTGCCCACGCACAGACACTAGCCACACAGCACGGCCTCAGCTATCGAGACCTCAGTGACTTTGATCTGAGCGGCGATTTGCTTTCCCTGATGCCCGTTGAGTACATGATTAAGTACACCTGTCTGCCTCTTGGCGTTGCGGGCAACCAGCTGCTGGTAGCGCTGGCTGATCCCGAGTTGTTGTCCCACCTGGACGAATTGGAAATGCTGGCCGAAAGGCGGGTGACTCCGGTCATAGCCGATCGGGAACACATTGAACGCATCCTCAAAGAGTCACAGAGTTCACGTCGTGTATTACAGGACGCCACGTCGGATTTCAGACTGCAATTCGAGTCCACCGACGACGATGATGAGGTACTGGATGCATCCCGTCTGGTCAACGATGGTTCCCCTCTGGTACGACTGGTAGACACCACCATCTACAACGCACTCGAACGCCGAGCCTCTGACATCCACATAGAGACCGCTGCTGACCAGGTTCGCATCAAATTTCGAATAGACGGTGTTCTGTATCAAGCACTAGAACCCATTGACAAGCGACATCACGTCACCATCATTTCGCGCATCAAGGTCATGTCACAATTGGATATTGCTGAAAAACGAATCCCGCAAGACGGAAGATTCAAGCTACGGATCAAGGGACGTGTCATTGATTTTCGCGTGTCCATCATGCCAACCATCCATGGTGAGGATGCTGTAATCAGAATCCTGGACAAGGAATCCACCACCGAAAATTTCACATCCTTGAACCTGGAGGTCCTGGGTTTTGAAGGTGATGTGTTGCGGCAACTGCGGCGCTCCATCCGTGAACCTTATGGCATGGTGCTCGTGACGGGACCCACGGGCAGCGGCAAAACCACTACCCTATATGCCTGCCTCACTGAGATCCAGAACCCCGAAGACAAGATCGTGACCATCGAAGATCCCGTGGAGTATCAACTACCCGGTGTGACGCAAATACCCATCAACGAAAAGAAGGGCCTGACCTTTGCCCGTGGTCTTCGCTCCATTCTGCGTCACGATCCCGACAAGATCATGGTCGGCGAGATCCGCGACACCGAAACAGCCCAGATTGCCATTCAATCCGCATTAACGGGCCATCTCGTTTTCACCACAGTCCACGCCAATAACGTGATTGATGTCATTGGCCGCTTTGTAAATATGGGCGTGGACTTGTACAACTTTGTATCCGCATTGAATGGGGTTGTCGCGCAGCGACTCGTGCGCCTGATTTGTGCGCGCTGTAAACAGCCTCAATCCATTCCCGCTCATGAACTGGAAGCATCCGGCCTGTCGCAAACAGGATTCAGGGAGTTCGCCTTTTTTCACGGGAAGGGTTGCTTGAGCTGCCACGGAACTGGTTACCGAGGTCGTACGGTGATCGCAGAAATGCTGCAAGTGAATGATGATGTGCGTCAAGCTATCGTGGAACGACGACGTATTGCAGAACTCAAACAGTTGGCACAACAAACGGGGATGCGCTTCCTTCGCCAAGCAGCACTGGACCTCCTCAAGAAAGGATCGACGACGTTGCACGAAATCAACAAAGTCACATTCATCGACTGATGAGTCCCTGGTTTACGATGACACCCACAGGCATGCAAGGCAGCCTTCCCCACTTCTGGGAGACTGAATGGACCGTGCAGGGCCTACCCGACGCGAACCTGATGTCCGAATCATTGGCCGCCCAACAGGTGAGCTCGGGCAGAGGGGTCCTGTTGGTAGACGATGCGTGGGCAAGACCCTTGAGACTGGCGCCCGAGGAGAACATTTCCCGACAAGAGATAGGTTCCCTCGTGCAGTGGAGAATGAAGCGCTATCTGCCCTACGCCGTAGATCAAGCCACACTTCGTTACATTGTCTTGCGCGACAAACACATTCTCGCCACCAGCCTTCCCACGCCCTGGGTGAACTCTGTCATGGATGTGTTCAGCCAAGTTCAAGTGCAACTGGGATATATTGGCCCCATTTCATCGGTTCTGTTTGGTCATCGCCGATACGCTGGCCAAACCGTCCTTTTCTTATCGAACACGACCTACACCGTGGTCGCCACCGACCGAAAACGCAAAGTGATCGATTTCCGTCATCGTCATTTGCCCACCACACCTCATCATGACCTGGACCTACAAACGCTGGTTCAAAGTGATCTAGCCCAGGTGCCTGGACAATCTTGGGTACTCGCGAGCTTGTCGTCAGAAAGGGATGTTTTCCTAGCGCCCCTTGCTCAAGCCCTCGGTCATGATTCACGCAGCGTTCATGTGGAAGCCGCACATGGCTCCTTGATCCAAAGAGTCATGCAATTGCTGCATGCGGGGGCTGTTTTGACATGAGCCATCCATTAAATTTCTCACCAAAACCCTTTCGAGGCCACAACTATTGGCTATACGCCATCATGAGCATGAATGTGATGATTTTGGCGCTTTCTTTGTGGACCGCTTGGGACGGAGCTCAACTTCGTGCGGAAAACAAGCAATCGCACCAACAATTGGCTGAGCTGCAAAACGAAAAAGCCGTGGTAATCGCAAGCCTGAATCAAGCCCTGGGAGACTTGGGGCAAGTCGACATCAAGAATTACGACCGGCAGATGGAACAATACGGCTCCATTCAGAAGGCATTCAATACAGACTGGGTCCAACTGTTGGACGACCTCGCTAATCTCGTGAATCCCGATGTGCGAATTATTCGCGTTCAGACATCTGATTCAAGCCAACTAAGTCTTCGCGGCAGCGCACGAACAAAAGAGGCGCAACTTTCGTTCATTCGCGCACTGCAAAGCCACAGCTCATTCAGTCGTATCCGCTTCGATTCGGAAACTTACGCCGCGCGGAACATCACCTTCGAACTACAGTTCGCTTATCGAGGTGGCTCATGACCCACTGGCTACGCAAGCCAATCGGTCAGATTGTGCTTTTTGCCGTGCTTGCATTTGTCTGGTTCCTCACCTGGTCCTGGGCAACAGACGAACGGATCCTTGCGGCGGACGCTGTAGGTCAAATGGATGCTGCTCGACTCGAATTGAAACGCGCACAGCGCGATGCCGATCGTGTGGAAAAACTGGCGATCAAATTTCAAAACAATCAAACCGAGATCCAATATCTAAGGGATCGGTTCCTCACACAAAAGAACGAACGCATGATCGCTATCTCTGAGGCCCTTCATCAACTGGGTGCCACTTACAGTGTTGAGATTAGTGAGGTTCGTTACGCATCCACGGAAAGCCCAAGCGCGGACCTTGAACTCTACCGAGTCGAGCTACCCATTCAAGGTCGATACAGAGATATTCGCAATTTCGTGAATGATATTGAACGTTCCGACCTACAGTTGATGGTCACCCAGATTTCCGTCGAAGAGTCTGCCCAGTTTCAAGGGGCTGTAAATGCACGATTGAGCCTGGCCACCTATTTCGAGAGGAGAGGGTCATGAAACGTGTGCACGTATTTGGCCTGATTGCCGGCCTTCTGCTGGTGGCTAATCTGTGGTCCCGCATGGGTGGGAGCCAAAGCGAGTTCGGCTGGACACAGGACGGCGTAGCCCTCGACGACCCCAGAGTCTCCCGCCTTCTGGACAAGATGGAACGTCACCCTACACTCCAGTTCTCCACCAAGTCGGATTCGGCGGCGGCGGAAGCATCGCCACGAAACCCGTTTGAATACGGCATCGATGCACGCTTAGAAGCCGAACGGGCACAACAACTTGAGGCCATGCGCATTCAGGCAGAAATTCCCACGATCGAATCGGATCCTGTTCCCGAAGTGGAGCCCGAACCGGAGTTTGACGGTACCATCCTGGGCGTATTCGAGGATACATATGCCCAAAGAATGCGCGTCGCACTGAAATATGACGACGTGGTGTACGTACTTTCGGCCGGTGACCGCATTGAAGATATCTATGAAATTCGAAGCATCGATACCGAACAGGTGATTGTCCGGCACCTGGCGCAAGCACACGATATCCGGATCCCTTATGCAGAAGAAAGCAATGTCCGTTGGTAAGGAGCCCTTGATGCGTTATCTGATGATTGGAATATTGGCCTTGGGTCTGGCAAATTGTGCCGCTCGAAAGGTGACGGCAGATGCTAAAGCGGCCAGTGACAGTGGTCAGTGGGATCGGGCTTACAAATTGTGGAGCCAGATCCTGGAGGAAAACCCCAACGACGCCAAAGCCAAAATCCAGCAGCAGCGCGCTCGCGTCAGTGCGTCCTTAACCCACTTGCAACGCGGAATCCACTATCTCAACAAACAACAACTGGACGAGGCATTGTTCGAATTCAATCTCTCACTCGGATACGACGAAGCCAATCAGACCGCCATCGAAATGCGCCAGAACGCCATCCAGGCCCTTGAAAAGAAGCAATCTGAAAAACAACCCGTCGAAGAAGAGGACGATCTGGGCTACTCCAGCTTTCCCGCTTTGGAGCCCACCACGTGGGAACCGATCAACTTACATTTTCCGCAACCCAAAGATATCAGAGACATTTATGTAGCGATGGGCCGCGCATACGGTATCAATATCCTTGTGGACAGCAAGATCCGCTCGGACAAGATATCCATTGATCTACGCAACCTGGACTTCCTTAAAGCGCTCGATACCCTGATGGTACTCAACAGGCACTTTTTCAAGATCATCGACCGCAATACCATCATCATTCTTGAGGACAACAAACAAAACAAAGAGCAGTACACCAATCAGGTCATCCGAACTTTTTATCTGTCCAACATCACGCCCAATGATTTGAAGAACCACTTGCGAACATTAGGCGAAATGAAAGAATACGCAGCCAATGACGAGTTGAATGCAATCACCATCAAAGGGACGCCCGAGCAAATAGCCCTCGCTGAGCGCATCATCACCACCAACGACAAGCCTCAGCCAGAAGTGGTCATTGAAGTGGAGTTGTTGGAAGTCAACAAAACATCCATGCGTCAAGTGGGGCTGCTCCCTGTGTCCACCGTGGACGGACAGAGTGGATATTCGGTGGGTGTCATTGCTGACCCCCTCGACCGCAGTGACGATGACGTGGGATTGCGTGGCTTTTTCCCAAATTTGCGCTCTGAGGATCTGTTGACCATTGTCCCTGCTGTAGCTATTAACTTCCTCAAGGAAACCGGCGACTCGAAACAGGTCGCGAACCCACATCTGAGGGTAACGGCCGGTAAAGAAGCCTCCATTTTGATTGGACAGAAGATCCCTATCGCTTCAACATCCTTCACACCAATAGGGTTACAAGGAACGGGTTCATCACCTGTCAGCCAGTTAGGTGGCCAACCTCTAACCACCTTCAATTACAACGACATCGGAATCAAGCTGTCGCTCACGCCTCGTGTCCACCATAATGACGAAATCACGCTCACCCTGGACTTGGAAGTTTCGTCGGTCATTTCCCAATCGCTGCAGCCCATTCTCGGCCAACGAAAAGTGGCATCAACGATTCGATTAAAGAATGGGGAAACCAACGTTTTGTTTGGGTTGTTAACCAACGATGAGCGCAAATCACTAACCGGAATCGCTGGATTAGCCGACATTCCTGTCATTGGGCGGCTGTTTGCAAACGACGATAGCGTGATCACTCAGACAGACATTATTCTTACACTGAAACCCATCATCGTTCGCGGGCACAATATTCGTAACTCTGATCGGGACTCCTATGAGATTTCATCGCTGTCGCTGACCTCCCTTTATGGCAACCGAAAGCTCAACTCGCAAGCAAAAGCGATGGACTTGGCCGTACCTGATCCTGAGCCATCGGTTCGAGAACCCTTTTATCCTGAGGAGAGTCGCGCACCCCAAGCTGAACCCGAAGAAACGATGGATGAGGAATTACCCACACCAGCCGTGCTTTCGTTTACGCCCTTACAATTGGCCGCCCGCCAGGACGAGGCGTTTGACGTGCAAGTTTTCGTGACCAATGTGGACCAACTCAAACGCGGGGAGATTGCCATCCAATACGACCCCGCCGTCCTACAGATTGACGCTGTCGACGTGGGCAATTTCAATACGGGCGGGCAAAAACCCCTGTTGACCCCCGCTTGGAACCATGAAAAAGGACGCGTGAGCCTGGTCATCTACCAGCGAGAAGAGGGAACCGGATTCAGCGGTTCAGGTATTCTTGCGAACCTCCGTTTCAAAGCCATAGGGCCCGGAAACGGCACGTTGACCTTTGTTCGAACGTCATTGATGGACCCAGCAGGTAACGAATTGCCTGTGGAAGCCCTTGAAGCCATGTATGAGGTTGCGCCTTGAAGCGAGCCTTTACCTACTTGGAATTGATCATCGCGTTGGTGATCCTTTCCTTGTTGGCAGGTGCAGCCATGCCTGCCACCCAAAAAATTGTGAAGCGAGGTAAGGAACTGGAACTTAAACGGGCCTTAATGGAGGTGCGCACATCCATCGACCGCTTCAAGCGCATGGCTGATGCTGGCGAGATTCAGGTGGACAACATCGATCAGTTGGGATATCCGGCCGATTTTGACCAAATGCTCGAAGGCGCTACCTTGACAAAGCAACAGGGCAAGATCATGAAGTTTCTGCGCCGTATCCCCGTTGATCCCATGACCGGCGAAGCGAAATGGGGTATGCGCTCGGTTCAAGACGATGTGGACAGTCCTTCCTGGGGCCAGGAAAACCTCTTTGATATCTACTCGCTGAGTGACGGCGTGGCACTGGACGGAACGGAGTACAGGACATGGTGAAGAGACGCGGATTTACCTTGCTGGAGATCATGGTGGTTCTTACTGTCATCGCATTGATTGCGGGCCTGGCAGCCTCGACACATCGCAATCGCGTGCGTAAGGCTCGTGAAACTGTCTTGCGTCACAATCTCGCCCAAATACGTCTCACGTTGGACGCCTACAACACCGACAAGGGCCACTACCCCGAGAGCCTTGGGGTCCTAGTGGATGAAGGCTATTTGCGCAGCATGCCGGAAGACCCCATGACCACTCGATCCGACACATGGGTGGAGGTGTTACTGGACACCATTGACGACGAAGATTCGAGCTACGAGCCCGGTGTTTTTGATGTGAAGAGTGGTAGCGACCAAACCGCACTGGATGGCACTGAATACCGTGAATGGTGAACGGGGTCATGTATTGGTGGTGGCCATCGTACTTGCCGCAACCATGTCGGTTCTTTTGGCCATGGCCATTGCGCCGCTTCGCACCCAGGCCCAGCGAACTAAAGAAGCGGAACTCATTTACCGCGGTGAACACTTGGCTGAAGGTATTCGCCGCTTTTATTTCAAGTTCAAACGATTTCCGTTTGACCTGGAAGAACTGGTTGATTCTGAACCCAGAATGGTCCGTTCGTTATATCCAGACCCACTGAGCGAGACGGGTGAATGGGATCTCATCTACCTCACCCCCAAAGATCAAAGCACGGTTCGCGTGTTGCAACGAATGATTGAACCGGTGGCGGAAGAGGACGGTCAACCAGGTCAGGATGAGTCGTCGGTATTTGCTGTGAAGACCAGGCAGATCACCGGTATTCGGCCCAAATCGTCAGAAACGGGCTTGACTGTTTATCAGGAGAGCCAGATCTATTCCGACTGGGAGTTCACGGCCCTGCCAAAAGCAGAAAACATACTCGAGACCCTGCAACATGCACTAAAACCACCCACCTCATCCGGCGCTGATTTAGAATAGACAGCAGAGGTGTCCATGGCATTGATGCAGGCAGTGATTTGTCTTCAAGCAGGCGAGTCAGTTGCATCTCCCGAGTTGGAGTCTTCGTTTCGGCTTTTGCTGGAGGGGCAGGCTGACCCTGTGTTGGCAGGTGCATTCCTTTCGCTGCTCATTCGCAATGGACTGACGTCCCACGAGTTGTTGGCGTTTCGCACAGTCGCAGCGCCATTCATTGATTCTGTCCCTTATGATGGTGAAGTGGTTTCCATCTCCGATCTAGGCACCTGGGAACGACATTCCTTTCACGTTTACACAGCTGTTTCGTTTGTGGTTGCCGCATGTGGTATCGACGTAATCAATCTCATGTTGCGCACGTCTCGGAAAAGCTGCTCTCGTTTCGAGATACTCGAAGATCTCCAAATACCTATAAACCGTTCGCTCCAAAAACCATCGAAAACCGGAATAGCCTTTGTGGATGCAGAAGCCGCATTTCCCGCACTGGCCCCTCTGAGGGCGTTGACGGAACCACTCGGTCACCCTAACTTCCTCTCCATCGCCCTACCGCTGTTGCACCCGATACAAAACATCGCGCATCTGATTGCTGTGTCCAAGGAAGAGGAAACCGAACTTTATGGTGAGTCCTTTCTTCCACTGGGCAGCCAGGGCCTGTTTGTTTACGGCGAAGATCAAACGGCGGAGGTCAGCTTAACCACTCGTACGAAAATCACGTCACTCATCGACGGTGAGATGGAAAGTACCATCTTCGATCCCAGACGGGTGGGCTTCACGTGGACATCGCTGGACCAGTTGGAAGCGGAAGGTGATCAGGCTAATCTGTTCCACCGAATTCTGCGAGATCGGGAACAAAGTGTGTATTCAGATCTTGTTGTGTTGAATGCCGGCTTTGCCATTCAAGCGGTGCGCCAACAGAATTCCATCGAGGAATGCTTGGATCAAGCACTTCAAGCCATCCAATCAGGAAAGGCGTGGGAGGTTCTGAACCGCCACGCGATAAAACCCTCAGCCGACTAATCAAGCACCCGATGAAGCAATCTACGGCGTGTGGTATATCCATCAGCCGCCTTTTCTAAGCGTCACTGGCCCCAGCGACCGTCTAACCATGTCCCCTGCAATTGGTTTTTGTCGCGATAACGCTTACTCACCAGGTCTCTGACGTTCCAACGACAGATCTGGCCAAATTGCGTTTGAAAAGGAGACTGTTTTGGCCGGCACCCTCGCACTAAACCGATTGACGGTTCCAATCGTGGATGAAGAGTTATACTGAATCGCGATTGGGGGAGCCATGAAAATGAGACTTTGGCCCGGATTCTGTCTTCTAGCTTTGCAGTGGGGGCTGCGCTTTGGCCTGCCCTTGATCTTGGAAGATGGCATTCCCTACGCCATTCTGGGGTCACTGGCGCTGGGTGTGCTTATCATGTTGTGGTGGGCCTTTTTCAGTAAGACACCTCACGGCATTCGATGGTGGGCGTTGTTGGCCATGGTCTTGGCACCCATCATCGTCAGGCCCCTAATTCATCCTTCTATCAATACAGGCATGATGGGCATGATGTATCCCGTCTATGTGGTACCCACCCTTTGTCTCGCGCTCGTGGGTTGGGCCCTAATCGGAAGGAATTGGCAAAAACGGCGCCAGCTCCTGACCCTGCCCGTCTTCATGCTCCTGGCTGCAGGTGCCTGGACTTTGGTCCGAACCGGCGGTTTTACAGGTGATGTGGACCAAGACTTTGCCTTTCGCTGGACGCCCACGCCAGAGGAGTTGATGCTAGCTCAAGCGAAACCCCTCAATGAGGCCTCGGCCATAGCGTTTGTTACGCCGGAATGGCCTGGATTCAGAGGTCCCCGTCAGGACGGAAGCGTCTCCGGCACCTCTATTCACAGTGATTGGCTAACGCATCCACCCGAAGAATTGTGGCGATCATCCATTGGACCGGGTTGGTCATCCTTTGCCGTGCAGGGCGATTACTTCTACACCCAAGAACAGCGAGGCGAGGTGGAAACCGTTTCCTGTTATCGCATGGCATCCGGTGCCGCAGTTTGGCGCCACGAAGACCCCGTCCGCTTCTGGGAATCTAATGCAGGTGCCGGACCGCGATCCACACCCACTTTGGACCGAGGGATGGTGTTTGCCTTGGGTGCAACCGGTTTGGTCAATGCACTCGACGCCACCAGCGGCGCATTGTTGTGGCAGCGCGATGCCGCAGCCGAAACGGAGGTCGCCACGCCTGATTGGGGTTTTTCAGGTTCGCCGGTGGTATCCGGTGAAACCCTGTTGGTGCCAGTAGCGGGCACACTGATTGCCTACCAGCGCTTGACGGGCGATCCCCTTTGGCAAGGTCCCAAATCCGGCGTGAGCTATTGCACACCTCAACTGTTTGAGTCGGGATCTGGATTGCAAGTACTGCAACTGCACGAAGGAGGGCTCACCAGTTTTGCGCCCCAAGACGGGCAGATTCTTTGGGAGTACCCATGGAAGGGTTACCCCATTATTCAGCCAGCCGTTCTGTCATCCAGTGAACTGCTTGTGGCTGTAACGGCTGAGAGCGGTTTACGCCGCCTTAATCTGGAAGATCCGTTGTCTGCACCTCAGGAAGTATGGACCACGCAAGGACTCAAACCCTATTTCAATGATTTTGTGGTACACGGCGATTATGCTTACGGCTTTGACGGTCGCATTCTTGCCTGTATCGAACTGACGAGCGGGGAACGCGTTTGGAAAGGCGGCCGCTATGGCAATGGTCAATTAATATTGCTGACCGACCAAGACCTATTGTTGGTGCTATCCGAACGAGGCGACCTGGCCTTGGTTCAAGCCAAACCGGATGAGTTTAAGGAATGGGCTCGAGTGCCTGCTTTGAAGGGCAAGACATGGAACCATCCCGTCCTCGTCAACGGCACACTCCTCGTACGAAATGCCGAAGAAATGGCGGCTTTTAGACTTTAAGCCGCAACTTTGCACAAGCCAGCTCTGATTGTATGAATCGTCATGTCTCGCCTTTACGTACCAGCCAGCCAAATGCAGTACTAAAGCAACGTCGCGACCTGCCGGGCCAGTCTTGTGAGCGCTTCAGCCGGCGATTCTCCGTCCCATGGCTGCAATGTAAAGATGGAAACATTCCGCGGCGGTTGATAGTCACGCCAGCTGCCACATAACACGACTACCGGGACACGAGCACTTAAGGCACGATCAATGGCAATTGAAACCGGTTTGCCACGAGGCGTTTGCATATCCACAGCACCCTCACCGGTCACCAGCAAATCGGCTTCCTCTAGGGCTTCATCCAATAGGGCTACATCGGCAAAGAAGGGGCCGCCGCGCAATACTTGAGCACCCAAAAAGTCAAACGCCATCCCCAATCCGCCAGCCGCTCCTGCGCCTTCCTTGTCACGTAATCGTCTGCCGCAGTTGGCTTCCATGGCCCGAGCCGATGTGTGGAGAAACTCGTGCAGGGCCGTCATTTGTTCTTTACTTGCACCCTTCTGGGCCATGTACATGGCGGCACCTTCAGGTCCTAACAAGGGATTGTTGACATCCGTCAACACGTGCAGTTTCGCTGTGATTTTGAAGTCGCCTTTCGCGATACGTGTCGGAAGTCCGTCTTCGGGACAGTGAATCGTTGCACCTTTGTCATTGAGAATCTGGTAACCAAGCGCGCGTATCATGCCGATTCCACCATCAACAACCGCACTGCCACCCAAACCGATCCAAATCTCCTGAGCGCCTTTCGACACGGCGTCTTTGATCATAAGGCCCAAACCAAACGACGAAGCGGCCATCACGTTTCTTTCACTGGGATCCACCAATCCCAAACCCAAACACCTGGCGCTTTCGATGACTGCCACGCCATCTGCGTTCAAGCCATACTCAGCTCGGATGGATCGGCCCAGTGGATCCACACAAGGCGCGTGTTCCGATCGACAATTGAATCGCGACATCAAGGCATTCAAACTACCCTCACCACCATCGGCCAAAGGAATCAGTGTTTGGGCCCAACCCGGGAAAGCTTCTGCGATTGCATCCGCTGCCACACGCGGTTCCATGGTCCCCTTATAAGATGCCGGCGCTATGACCACTCGTTTTTTTTCACTCATCTACTTGCTCCCTGTGTCCGATGTGTTTCATGGTACGACAATTGGCCATCTCAGGCGCTTTTTGAGTCATCGAATCGTTACTTGGAAGATCCACAATAACAATGTAATGATAGGGCGCAGCCAAGCAACCTATGTTCCGCTTCGGACAAATCCATTCTGGGGTATCCATGGAAAAACTTCCCGTCGACATTCCCACCCTGAGTGACGAAGGTATCGCCAACCTGATGCCCGCGAACATGGTCTATCCGGGCCTGTCGCGATTGTTTGGCCATCTAGCGCCCAACTACGTCAAGTACATTGCCACAGCTATGGACAGCTACACCTGGTTTCGCTATGTGGAGTCAGAATCCAAGAGTTTCATCCTGAAAAATTTGGCTACACGGGCGCTCTACAAAATGCTTAACCGGCAAGATCGCAGCCACATTTGCGCTGGGAATGAGAATGGGATCGTACACGGCGAACGCGCAGTGGGCCTTACGTCTCGGGGCGTCAATTACAAAGCTATCAACGAAGACGGATTCGGGATCTTCGATGAAGGTGAAGTGCTAAAGTTAGTGGTTTGCGATGGCGTGGGCGATTGCCTGGTGGGCGAAGTTGCTTCGTTCGTGATTCTCGATCAGTTCAATCGGTATCCAGAGAAATCACTTCATCAGGTTCTGTTGGACAGTTGTCATCAATTGGTTCAGTTGGCCAAGGATCTGGCCGTAGAAATACCCGAGTTCGTGACTTTCCCCAATGAAATTAGCCAGGCGGCGGTCACGGCTTTAAGAATTGAAGGCGATCAATGCCAAGTCGCTCAGGTGGGCGATGTCATCTTGTACACCTACCGAGAAGGTAACTTGACCATGTTGGATCCCCATGGCGACTGGTTGAACCTGCGCCAAATGACCGACTTATTTGCCAACGAGAAGTATCTGTCCCAAAGGCATATCATCAACAACGCTGTCGGCCGCAACTACGACTCTGATTGGCAAGCACAGGATTTCGCACTGAGATCAGGTGATGTGTTGGTATTGGCCTCTGATGGACTTGAGACACTTCACCCAAAAACCGTGCTGGAACTGCTCTCCTCATCGCTTCCATCCAAGCAGAAACTGAACGAGCTATACCAGGAAGTGATCCGTGCCAACTTGAATTGGCAAACCCCGGGCTCACCCATCTACACCAAACCGGACAACGTGACCCTGGTCGTGTATCAACACCCCTAACGCTAGTTGACCTCGCTGTCTTTGGGCGGGGGATTCAATTGCATGAGCGTGGTATTAAGGCTATCCCGATTGGACTTGGAGTCCATCATCAACACGATCAGGATCGAGATCACAGCACCGATCACCGCGGAAAACACGAGGTTGAGCCCGGAAAGTTGAGATGTTAACACGGTCACCACAGACAAGAGCGCGACCAATCCCAGTGTATTTTTAAGCCATCGAATCATCGTTCCCTCTCGTGTGACTAACGGAAAAACGCGGTGAAAGTTACAACCACATCGATGTCCTCTTGGGAAGCAAGTTCTAGGCCACCGGAATCAAGCTGTATTTCTGTGGATTGACAAACCTCGGCTACACAAGCTAAACTCGCGCTTCCGTCGGGGAGTAGCGCAGTCTGGTAGCGCACCTGCTTTGGGAGCAGGGGGTCGCAGGTTCAAATCCTGTCTCCCCGACCAAGACGACATTTAAGCCGTGTTGCGTTAGACTGGTTCTCAAAGTTTTGGGGGACCTGTTGTTCAAAGCCATTTCTTCAATTGGGCGCACTTACCAACACGTTCAACGGTATTCCCAGATCATTTCGATCCTGTTTCGCTACGGTTTCGGCGATCTGGTGCATCGCCTGAGTCTTGAGAATGTGGTCCATCAGGGGTTGCGCTTGGTTTCGCGCAAACAGCACCGTGCCTTTGATGCCATGACGCGCGGTCAACGCTTAAGAGCCATGATCCAGGAACTGGGACCCACCTTCATCAAATTGGGTCAGATCTTGTCCACACGACCCGACCTCGTGCCTGCCGATATCATCGACGAACTGGCCGTACTACAAGACCGCGTAAAGCCCACATCGTTTGATGCCATGTCCACAATTTTGGAAGACGAGTTGGGCCTCGAGTTCAAGGCCTACTTTGCCAAGTTCCAAGAGGAGCCCTTGGCGTCGGCATCCATTGGCCAGGTTTATCGCGCGCAGCTGGAGACCGGCGAAGAGGTGGTAGTCAAGGTTCAGCGACCCAACCTGCGCAAACGGGTGGAACTGGACCTGGAGATCCTTCACGATGTGGCCAATTTCGTCGAGAAACGAGTCCTGGAGTACGAGTCGCTTAAGCCCACCGACTTTGTGCATGAGTTTTCAGAGGCCATCCACAAAGAAGTGGACTACACACTGGAAGCATCCAACATCGAACGCTTCAGACGCCATTTTGAAGGCGATGAGCGCGTCTATATCCACAAAGTCTACAAACATTTGAGCACGCAAAGAGTTCTGACGCTTGAATACATCGAAGGTGTGAAGCCCATATCTAGCGAAGCGCTGACTGCGGCTGGACTCGATGCCAAACAGGTCGCCGACCGCGGCGCCACACTCATGTTGGAACAGGTATTCAAACACCGTTTCTTCCATGCCGATCCACACCCGGGCAACTTGCTCATTCTTCCAGACGGCGCCATCAGTTATCTGGATTTCGGCATGATGGGTCGACTAGACCGTACTAGCCGCGAACTGGTGGCCGATCTGCTTATCGCCATCGTGGACCAGGACGAGGTCCGTGCCGCTGATGTGCTGCTGAAACTGGTTCGCGCGCCCGACGACCTGCCACTCCAACGCATCCAAAACGACGTGGCCGAGGTCATGGACCGCTACCTGATTGGCACGAGCTTGGACGAAATGGCGCTAGGTGATTTGTTGAACCATCTGCTGAAGCTGGCAGCCAAGTACCGGCTTTCCATGCCATCGGATATGTTCCTGCTGCTCAAATCATTGGCCATGATCGAGGGGATAGGACTCAAGTTGGACCCGGACCTGCAAATGGTCGAGAAGATTGCGCCCTACATTCGCGACATCAAATTGGACCGTCTCAACCCCAAACGTATTACGCGCGAGGTACTCTCAGCCGGAGGCGATTTGATCCACCTGTTGCGCGAGATCCCCGGCGAGTTTCGCCAACTCCTGCGTCAAGCCCGGCGCGGCAAGGCCAAGATCGAATTCGAACATGTAGGCCTCGCCCCGCTGATCAACTCCAATGAACGCATCGCCAACCGCATTTCATCCGCCATCGTTCTGGCCTCCATGATCGTCGGCTCCTCGCTCATCGTGCTTTCGGGTATTCCACCCACCTGGCACGAAATACCTGTGATTGGGATTGTGGGCTATCTGGTATCGGGTGTCATGGGATTCTCGCTACTGATGTCCATCCGAAGGGGTCATTAACTCCGAGAAAATGTGACCCCCAAACTCTCAGTGACGGCCATTGAAGATCTCGTCCATCAGCGAATAGGCTTGATTTTGCAGGTCTTCACCGACCAGGCCCCAGCCTTCCTGATAGCCGAATAAGGTGCGCGGGTGACGCGCACCATATAGGCCGTCCATGATCTCGAAATCCTCTAGGGTGATTAGGGCTGGATGGGGCTTGCCCAGCGCCCAACTCAAGCGCAGAATCTCCTTGCGCAATGTGCCCATGTAGTTCGCCAGTCGGAAGGCCTTGTGCGTGGGGTCCAGACCGCGCGCGAGCCATTTGTTTTGTGTAGCCACACCGGTAGGACAGTGGTTGGTATGGCAGCGTTGCGCCTGAATGCAGCCAATGGCCAACATGGCCTCACGAGCCACATTCACCATGTCCACGCCCAAGGCGAACGCGAACATCGCCTGTTCGGGAAAACCCAACTTACCACCACCCAAAAACACGATCTGGTCACACAAACCCCGCTCGGCAAACACGCGGTAGACCCGCGAGAATCCCATCTTGAACGGCAGGGAAACATGGTCTGAGAAACTGAGTGGCGCAGCACCTGTCCCACCTTCACCTCCATCGATGGTGATGAAATCCACACCCCGATCACCCTTGGCCATCAGATCGGCCAGTTGCTCCCAAAATCTGATATCGCCCACAGCCGATTTAATGCCAATGGGCAGACCCCCACTCTCTTCGGCCAACTGCTCGATGAAATCCAGCATCTCGTCAGGGCCGCGAAAGGCGGTGTGATAGGCGGGACTGATACACGTCTCGCCAATCGAGACACCACGTGCTTTTGCGATCTCAGCCGTCACCTTCTTACCCGGCAACACACCGCCCAATCCCGGTTTGGCGCCCTGGCTTAATTTCACCTCGACGGCTTTGACCGCATCCTTGGCGACTGTCTCCTTGAAGCGCTCCATGCTGAAGCTACCATCGGGTGCCCTGCAACCGAAGTAACCGGTACCTATCTGCCATATAAGGTCGCCACCCCGCAAATGATGGGTGGACACACCACCCTCACCCGTATTGTGTAGGCACGATGCGGTTTGGCAGCCACGGTTCAGAGCCTCCACCGCCTGAGCACTGAGTGAGCCAAAACTCATGGCCGAAACGTTGACCACGGAAGCCGGTCGGAATGACTTCTCCCGGTTTCGGTACCCGCCCAGTACTTTCACGCAGGGAACGGGGTAAAAGCGGTCACTGAGGTCATGGATCTGGGGTGCACGATAGGGCTCCGCCGCCTGTTTCAGTATTAGGTAATTGGTGGCGATTTCTGGATCGTTATCCGTGCCAAAGCCAAAGTACTCGTTTTGCTTCTTGGAACTGGCATAGACCCAACGCCTCTGATCGCGGGAGAAGGGTCGCTCTTCGTCGTTGCCGGTGACGATGTACTGCCGTAGTTCGGGCCCAATGGACTCCAGCAGGTAACGGAAATGACCAATGATGGGGAAGTTCCTCAGGATGGCGTGTTTCGTCTGAAACAGATCGAACAAGACGATCAAAAGCAGAATGCCCAGCGCAATCAGGACCCATAACATATTGCACCTCAAGCGAGTGGTTGTGATGACACCAAGCCTATCATGGGAGCGACGCCTTGGGCCGATCCAGATTGCCCATCGCAGGCCATTGCGGTAGAATGCGGCGCTCCACAGAGCACTGATCGATGCGCCCGTAGCTCAGTCGGATAGAGCAACGGCCTTCTAAGCCGTGGGTCGAGGGTTCGAATCCTTCCGGGCGTACCAGTTCAGTGGTCAGAAGTCAGAAGTCAGTGGTAAGTGTTCAGTTGTCAGGGGTCAGAAGCCAGCCTCTTGCGATTCCGGACCCAGTTTTTGGGGCAAGTGGCGTGACGAGAGGTGCGATACGGCGGAAAGCCCGGTGGTGTTCATACGTTGGGTGCTGGCGCTTGTGCTCGGTGTTTTATCGCTCTGGATCATTGCGTTAAACCTGTCCACCATAATCCCCAAAAAGACAGGCAAACAACCGTCTTGGGTACCCTTGGTTGGCGGTTTGTCAGGCGTGGGTGCCTTTGCCTTTTTTCCCTGACCATCAACACCTACGTCATGTGGTCCCCTATTTTGTTGGACATGGGATGTGTCCCGGGCATTACCTATTCACTTATCTATTGGCTAGTATTAAGAAAGAAGGAAAAGACAGGGTCGCGTTAGACCCAGCGCGAGACCAGTTAATTAAGCACCAGCATTCCCGCCAGAGGCGCGGCTTATACTTGGCCCCGGGTTTCAACCGGGTAGGGCAAGAAAAGGTCAACCAACCCCGGCCAGCGGTGATGTTTCGGATTATGTCGGCCAATTTGACTCTCAGCAGTGATTGTTACCTCCGCCGATGTCCAAAGCGTATCTAGTTGGCGGAAAACGTACATCCATAACCTCTGGCACTGATTTGACCGACGCCAATCGCATATGTACAATAACCTTGTACAACTAGGAGGCGGCGATGCCCACTGTAACAACCTATTCGGCGGCTAGAGCAACACTGGCCGCGTTATGCGATGAAGCAGTTTCAACCCGCGAACCCGTCATCATTCGTCGCCGAAACGCAGGCGATGTGGCCCTTGTTGCCGCAGATGAACTGGAAAGCCTCATGGAAACAGCACACTTGCTTCGCGCGCCCAAAAACGCGGAACGTTTGCTCACGGCCTTAGCACGCGCCCAGAACCAAGACACTGGGCCGTCAACAGTCGATCAATTGCGCGAGACTTTAGGCCTTGGCCAAGAAGAAGTGTAGGCAGGAGCCTCGTGTTGCTGTTTTCCAGCCCGAATTCGTGGAAGACCTGCGGTTTTGGGTGAAAACGGATAGGAAACTGGCCCTTCGAGCCTTGGATTTGGTCGAAGCAATTATGCGCGATCCATTCAACGGTATCGGCAAACCTGAGCCCCTAAAGTATTTGCTCTCAGGAGCTTGGTCACGACGCCTGACGCAAGAGCATCGACTCGTATATCTTGTACGTGAAGACCGGATCGACTTCCTCCAAGCCAGGTACCATTACTGATGGACCACCAAACCATGTTAATCAACCGCCTGCGGACCTGTGACCTAGAATGGCCCGAATACCAAGCCCTCATGGACCATGTCGCAAAAACAACTTGGCAGCTTGTCAAAGACGAGAACTTGGGTAACTACTATGTCAGCAAGGATGAAAGATTGTGTTTTGCTGCACCGGCACAACCCTTCACATGGCCAGATTGGCGACCTACATACGTTAGAACTCTATTTGGCATGAAGGCAGGTCATTATGAGATGGCGGGTGGGTACGCGGACAGGTTTGACGGCCAGCAATCGGACCCGTTGATGGTTTTTACTGGTGGCGTCGAGGATGAGTTATTCGGATACCCGCCCATTGAGATCTCATGTAACCTCTATCCTTTCCAGTCGAACATAAACGGTGCGCTGTTCCATGTGAGTCGTGAGGGAAATGTGATGGATCCCGATGCCTCAACGGGTGCCTTGAGTGTCCTAGACTCGGTGGAACAATTCAGTAGAAATGCCATCGTACAAGCGCTCAAAGGCAACGACTGGTTCTGTGCCTATAGACACTTAAACCTCGTCATCTTAGACTGACTGGAGCGACATACCCAGTCATGGAGCGTGACACCGTTAGTCGTTGACGATCTTTACTCGAGTTTCTTCGAAGATGAGCGCCTGTTTCCTGTCGGGACCGTTCAATTCGATTCCGCATTGCTGATGCGCGGCATCGACCACGAATGGCTTGCACGAACGCCATTTTACTGCGGGGAAACCTCGGACCATCATGGACACTGTCTGGTTTGAATGCCGCATTACCGGCCTCCATCTTGATCATCCACCCACCAGGATTGAGATCTGGAGCGGATCATCCTAAGATGCGCCCAACGAGGTGAAACATGGGTAGATTCTTACTAATTCTTTTGTCTTCAAGTATTGCTCTATGGGCAGGCAACATCACGATTAACAACAACGGCGCCACGGTGGGGATTCAAGAAAATACCGGTAGTTCGTCCGTCAGAAGGGCCACAGGCCAAACGTTTATCGTGCCCACGCCCACCTCGGAAAGCCAATTGACCGAATTCACCCTGGAATTTGGTGGCGCACCCAGCGGGTTTGATTGCCGCGTCTACATCTATGAATGGGACGGTGTCGATCGACCTACCGGTGCCGCACTTTTTGACAGCGGCGCCATTCAAGTCAACGCCGCAGGAAACCTGAACTTCAGCGGATTGATGATTAACCTCACGCCAGGGACACCGTACTTGGTCATGATTACCACCCAAGGTGTCAGCAACGACGCCAACAATGGCGCCATCCTCATGACCAATAACGGCAATGTGTACACAGACGGTTCCAACTGGGGACTCACGTCCACTTCCGCTACAGAAACCCATCTGTCAGAGGCTTGGGCGGAGGTGGCCGCAAACGCATTCGACATGGATTTTCTCGCCACCTTTGGCATGGTCCCCGTAGAACTGCAGTCCTTCTCCGTGGAATAAGGCACGGCGTTCGCCTGCGGGCCCCGAGTTTCAACCCGGGGTTCCTCGCACAACGATCCAGGAGTACAAGCTTGACGTTTTTCGCCAACTGAACTGACTCGATTACTTTTTTAGAAATCTGGCATTGCTGCCAAAATTCGACCTTGGGGTAAACACAGAGAATCAAGTCACCATTTTTGCTAGCCAAAAATCGCAAATCCGCCTGAAAGCCAAGATGATGAGCCCCCATCTTGCAGCACCGGACGGTCGCTGATGCTCATTTGGCGTATTATGAAGCAAGACAGTATTTTTCGAAGCCGATAACTTCATGACGTCATTCTTGTTGATCTATGCCCGCCAGGGACCTTTGTTGCAAACTGAAATGCAACAACCGCGACAATGGGCGGAAGATCACGGGGTACCTGTTCAGGTATCCAGCGCCAACGACTTTGCCTTTGCGACCTTTGGCAGGCACAACACTGCCCAAATCGTCGACAAACAGGGTGAGCTGGTGGGGTGGACGTCGCCGACAGGTCACCCGTTACCACAGCCAGATGTTCGTGGTTGGTATTCCGCGGTCCATACCATGCCGGAGATACCCATGGCTTGTGTCCAGTTGTGTCGAAAACCCTTTTCCTTGTGGTTGGCTCGTGACCGTCTCGGGATTGCCACCCTATATTACCGTCTCACCGCTGACAGACTTTGGGTATCGACTGAGGCGCGCTTGATCGCGATGGCATGCAACCGTTTCGATCTTTCGATCAAGGCATTGGTCTCCTGGGTCGCTGGTCGGTATCGAGACCATGAGCCACTGTTTGAATGTGTTCGTGGCCTTGAACGAGGCGTTGTAGTCAACCGAACGGATGACGAGGAAGGTCGAAGGCAATTACCCCTGCCGCCACAGAATCTGGGGATTCGCAAAAAAGAGGATGCCATGGCTGCGATTCGAGACCTATTGCGCAAGCAGTTGGTCCACAGCCTAGATCCCCATCACGTTACCGGACTGCCCATCAGCGGCGGCATGGATTCATCCACACTCGCTGCTGTGGCTGTAGACCTCAAATCCGACCATCGTCTGGCGGCATTTGCTTATCGCTTCAAAACACTATCGAGTTGTGATGAGTCTGCGCGATCGGCCGCAACCGCAGCTGCGCTTAAGTTGCCTCTCACTTACATCGATTGCGAAGACAAGCCCATCCTAACCGAGCCCATGTATCCCGAACAATGGATTCCGGAAAACCCATTCGACAGTTGGAATCTCATTCACGAAGAGTCCCTACTTTGGCTCACGAGTCAAGAGGGCCACGTGATGTTGACGGGTCACGGCGGAGATTCCATGTTTAGCGGTATTCCGCCCACTTCGTTACGCGATGCAGCCTGGCGTCTTTCACATCGATTCGGCATCAAGAAGACGCCGCCCATCCCGTGGTTGACTGAAAAGGCCACAAAACTATTAGATCCAAACATGCCGGTAACCCTCACTAGACGGTCTCGCCAGTCGAATCTGGCATGGGATCGCATGGGAGGTGTCCGTCGGGCCGTTCATTGGCTGGAACGATTTGGCCGTTACTATGCCTGCCTTTATCGACATCCATATATGAGTGAAGAACTGTTGCGCTTCTCACTGCAGATAGAACCCGACTTACTTTGGCTGGGTCGACCCAAGGGCTTAATGCGCCAATCCATGAAAGGGCTACTCCCCGACTCCGTCCTTCAATGCCTCGAAAAGCCGCATTTGAAAGAGTTCTACAGACGCGGACTCAAGCGAGCAGAACCGGAGATCGTTGCATTAATGGACGATTCTCTGTTGGCTGAATATGGCCTGATAGAGCCAAAACGTTTCCTGCAGGCGTTTCGGCAGTATTTGGACGGATCCGAAGGTGGGATGCTGTTGTTTTCCATCCTTACGGAATTGTTTATTAGAAAAATTTCCGCAAATAGCACAACTATTCTTTAATCCAACTTGATCGAAATTGACATGTGTTCTATATTTTAACCAAATAAAGCACTGATTATGATGTGAATAGTATGACTCAATCAAATGAAACTCAAATTCGGGATAAAAAGGCGCCCTACGTTAAGCCGGAATGCATCAAGTTGGGCACGATTGAGCAATTGACCAAGGGACCTCAAGCTGTCCCCTCCGACACGGATTCGGCAGGAATCCTTGGCGGAGGAGGAACTTCCTGAATCACTAGTTCGCTTGCGACTTGCGCAGCCAGATGGCGCACAAGCCCAAGCCGATCACAAGCAACACCAATAGCGCTTCACTAAGAGTGGGCACGGTGATGGTCTGACCTAATACCGTAAATGTGCCGGTGGCGGTCACCACATAACAGGTGTCTGTTGTACCCACGACACCAGGCACAACAATCACACCAGACGGTGGGATGACAACACCTGCTGCTAACAACACCCACTGACCCGTATCCGAAGTGCAATTGGAATCGTACAGATCGAAAATGCACCCAGGCACCCCGGTCACGGTGACAGCCCCGCCTATCTGTACATCTATCATCACAGGACCACAGGCAACCTCATCGTCAATGTTGGTGCACATAACGTCTTCCACCTGTAACGCCGTGAAGGCATGGTATAGAGGATCGTTGCTGGTTGGATCACCCGTGTCGATGGTGTACACCTGATCACCATCGGCAATTGCATCATCCACACCGGTCACCGTTACGGTCTGAGCCACGTTCCAGTTACCTGCCGTAAAAACCAACATAGCCACATCCGGCACCCCTTCCAATGGATTGGAGCTGGTGATAGGCAGGGTTACGTTGGCAGTGGGTTCTGAATCCAAGACTACTGTAAAGGTGTCTGAGGGGCCCATAGGATCTTCATATGTGACCAATCCGCTGGTGGGGGTCACGGTGAACCCCGCCGTATCGGCATCGTCGAGATTGATACAACTCACATCAGCTGGGTCGATTCCGTCATAGACCATATCCACGCTGGATGCAGGAACGGTCACGGCGAAGTAATTCACGTCACCGTCATCGATAAAGTCGTTCTGGCCTGTGACCATGACATTCTGCGGTGTATCCCAATTACCTGACGTGAAGGTAACACTAGCCAAAGACAGCAACCCCTCACTCACATCACTCGAAAAAAGATCGATGGTCACATCAGCCGTGGGTTCTGAATTCAGGACCACTGTAAAATTTACCGCTGCACCCGCTTCCGTGGTTTGAAGCGGCTCAACGCCTCCTGGGGTCACTGTAATGCCTGCCGTGTCATCGTCAAGCACATTCACGGCAACGTCGATTACATCTGCGGCGCCTAACGCATCATAGACGGCATCGCCCACCGAGGTGGGATCTCCAGTGATCAGCATCACATTCATATCACCGTCGTCAATATCATCATCAACGGGTGTCAGAGTAACCATTACTGGAGCTGTCGAGCCACTCGGTAACACGACGTTTGCTGGCACAGTGAATTCTGTGATGTCTGCTGAGGACAAGGGGACCGTTACGTTATCGGTGGGTGCCGTGTTGGCATTAACGGCAATCATGGTTGTTGGGCCCGCTTCATTCAAAGAAACCATGAGCGGACTGACCGTGATTCCTGCAATTTCATCATCGAAGTTGGTGCCTGTGACATCGGGTGGATCAATTCCTGAATAACCTGCATCGCCGGACACGACCGGACTCAACACAGCAGTAAACATCACATTGCCATCGGCAATGGCATCGTCCACCCCACTTAGAATCACGGTTTGAGGTATGTCCCAATTGGCCTGATTAAACACCAGTGTGTCCATTGCCATGCCGTTCACCACCATCTCCCCCACATCGCTGGAAGAGATGTCAATGGATACGGTGTTACCGCCCAAAGGCGGTGCTGTCAAAACCACATCAAACGAAGATGCACCGCCCGCCTCGGTCGTGTTCACATTCACAGTGGGCATCACCGAAACGCCGGCCGTCAACTGTGTTCCCGTCAACGCAAAGGCAAAATCGTGCTCGTTGGGCGTGGCATTGGGCGGTGCCACCATGTTACAGGTTGTCACTCGCGCACCCCAAGCCGCAACGCAAACGCCTGAGAATAATGGGTCAGTCTGCATCCAGGCACTTTCAAAACCCACAATCGTACCGGTATCCGGCGCCGCTGATGACTCAGTCCAGCCCCACTGACCCCCTACAAACACGTCCATATTCGGTTGCAAAACCAACCAGTAGGTACCCGCCACTAATAGGACGCCGTTCCCAGGCAAATCCACGCGAAAATCACCAGTCCCCACATCTGTATAGCTGGCGTTTTCGTAGGCATAAATCGCGCCAGCTGATAGATTTGTGGTATCGGGAAGACTGCCCGAATTACCAAGAATATACACATTCACCGATTCCGCTGGCCCGGAACCGCCAAAATAGGAACCTCTCACTTCAACTGAGGTAATCTGCCAGGCCCGCTGTGCGGTGCTGATTACAAAATCATCGGCTCCGGCCGTAGCAAATCCCGCGGGAAGACCTGTCATCCCGCCCGTGACCGTAAACTGCTGTACAGATATCGCCCATGAAGGGGTCGCAATACCAGAAAACGTGCTGAACAAAACAGATCCATCCGTGAGCGGTGGCACGCTATCGTCCACGCCTCCAGGCTGTAATGTTACTTGAGCGAATAGCTGTCCCGAAAGCGCTAAAATCATCACAAGAATCGTTCGAAAACTTCGGTGGGTCAAGAAACACCCCCTCTTAGCCATAATATTAGAAGGCAATAAATTAATACTATTATTAATAGCACATGTGCGTTTTGATGTCATGCAAGAATTGCTTAATTGAAATCTAGGCCGCAACAAATCCAGAATCAAGTCATCACGCCAATTCACGCGTTCATGCATCCGTCAATCCGAGCCTATCGCACAATTGAATTCCCAAGGCGGATCGTACCGATGAAGATGCGCCTGGTGAAAGAACAGACCCTTCGTTCAAATGCTGAGATCGGCAATCATTGCCCCTTTTTCCGATACTACATGCAATACTGCATTGAGGAGGTTCTATGTCCGCCATGGTGTTGTTTTGGATTAGTTTGGCTTGGGACGCGCCCACAGCGACGATTGATGACAGTATTCGCATCAACATCGAAAAGCGTATCGCTTACGGTCAGTTCCCTTCGATCGCCATAGGTATTGTGACAGCGGAAGGTACCTCGACCTGGGCCGCAGGTTCGATCCCTCAAGGCAAGCCCGACGAAAAGACTATCGACGAAATCGGCAGTATTTCCAAGACGTTTACCGCTCTGCTTCTAGCCTTGGAGATTGAAGCTGGCCGCATCAATCTGACAGCCTTGATCCTCCACCAAAACGGTACACACAAGGGACCGGGCATCGAATAGACTCAGGTATTCAACCATGCGTTATCGCGTTGTGAGCACTCCGGTTCGACACCAAATCGACATACAGCGCAGTGTGTTTATCGCCGATGTGGCGCGTGCGGCGTCCGCAGATGAAGCCAAGTCATTTATTCAAGAGATCAGGAATGAGTTTCCAGGCGCCACCCACCATTGCTGGGCCTTTCAGACGGGACCACCGGGCGACACCCGAGACATGGGATATTCCGACGACGGTGAACCCCATGGCACTGCCGGGAAACCTATGTTGCAGGTCCTCATGCACTCGGGACTTGGCGAGTTGGTCGCTGTGGTGACGCGCTATTACGGAGGCACAAAACTGGGTACAGGTGGATTGGCCCGGGCCTATGCCCAGGCTGTGAATGAGGCACTTGATCGCGCTCAGACTATTGAGCGCATGGATCGCCAGAGGTTCACTTGCGAGATGGACTACGCCCATCTCACAGCGGTTGAATCACTGATCGCCAAAGTGGAAGGCTTGACGGATGACAAGGTGTTTGCCGCCGGTGTGAAGCTGACCATCCAGATACCGGTCGAGACCATCACTCAATTTGAACGCCAATTGGCAGAAATCACGTCCGGCTCGGCACGCCTCGAGTCAATTACCTGAGCAGGACGCGCCACCCAACACACAGAACTTGGCGCAATGGGGATGGTTGAGCATCACTGTGCGATCCATGGTACTAAGACTCTTACCTACTTCAAACTGGGGATCATAGGCCAAAAGCGTGCACGCCAGTATCACTGGCTCATTGGCGTCTTTCCGCTTGACGACCATACGCGAACTGGCACACATGACATCGTCCGGATTCTTATTGAGAATGCTCCAACACGAAACCGTAATCTCCGGAACGTTCATGTTGCCATCCATTTCGGGAAACAGTACGAAATGCCGACTGGAGGCCATATCAATTCGCAGCCCGAGTTCATCAAATAACCGTTTGAACCCGTCTCGAGAACGCTCCTGCGACTCACCCCACATTTGTCGTCCAGCCACACCGATGTGGAATCCCTCGTCAGACAGCCATTTTAGCCACCGGGTCGTGACTTCAAACGCTCGTGGCCCGCGCTCTTCATCGTGAAGTTCGGCCGAGTAATGGTCCAGTGACACACGTAACATTAGCCGATCCCCATACCTGTCCTTCAAGCCCAACAAAGCTTGCTTGTGACGACCGATGACATGAAACGCGTTGGTCAAAACAATTACGTCAAACCCCCGCGCCAAAGTGACCTCAAGCATGGGTATGATGTGCGGATTGATCAGGGGTTCGCCACCGGTGAAACCAATTTCACGGGTATCCCAGCCTAGTTCTCTGATTTCGTCCAGGTAATGCACCACATCGGGAACTGACAGGTACGCCAACCGATCGTTCTTGGGATTCGACTCGATATAGCAATGGGCACAGGCTAGATTACACAGCGTGCCCGTGTTGAACCAGAGCGTGTTCAGAGCCCTAAACGGCACGGAAGCGCGCATTTCACCCTTAGCGGTGATTTGTGGGTCGCTGAACTTGTTCAGATGTAGCGTTTGATCCAAGAAAACTCCAAAGGTGGCGCATTGTACCATGTGGCACACAGCCACTAGTTTGCCAAACACACACAGCTCGATGTTCATTCCAAGGGCCGCTTTGCCCGGCATCCTCGAAATTCGGTATACTGACTGACTCAAGGAGAACTACCATGAACAGCAGTCATTTAGACGTTTACAGCCAAAACGTCACCTACATAGAGGCTCTGTTTCATCAATACCTCGCAGACCCCAATTCGGTAGACCCTAGTTTGCGCAACATGTTTGCATCGTGGGACAGCGACACATCGCGGCCCGTGTTGCTGGAAGAAACTGGCGGGATCGCCGGATATTTGCGCCGCTTGCCACTGTTCTCGGAAATGAGCCATGACGATTTGATGGGGTTGACCGAGATTACGGAACGAGTGGGCGTATCTGCCGGTGAGACCTTGGCCCGCGCAGGCCAGGTAGGCAACGACCTCTATATCATCTTGGATGGCATCGTAGCGATCATGAGGCAGGGCGAGCTGATTTCCCAGTTGGGTGCTGGTGAGGTGGTGGGAGAACTAGCTGTGTTGGATTCTCGTCCACGATCGGCCGATATCGTGGCGCAAACCGCACTGACCTTGCTACGCATCCGTAAGGCTGATTTTGAGCACCTGATGGATCAGAGGCACGGATTCACCAAGGCGATGTTGACCACTTTGGCGCAACGTCTTCGCGTTGCGGGTTCTCGTCAGGAACGGGTCGACAATCTGATTCGCGCTTATCGCGAACGGGGTCACGTGATTGCACGGCTGGATCCGCTAAATATCGAGACACCCCAGCATCCCGAGTTGACCCTCGCCCATTACGGCTTTTCAGAAGCCGATTTGGACCAACGGTTCACCGCCTCCATCGGCAGCGAAATAACGGGTAGGACATTGCGTCATATTCTGGAGCACTTGCAGAAAACCTACTGCCGCGCCATCGGCGTTCAGTACATGCACATCGATGACATGGAAATTCAGGAATGGCTGCGGCGTCGCATGGAAGACACCATGAATGAGCGGCCCATGAGCCGAGCGGAGCAAGTTCATATTCTCTCCAAGTTGACCGACGCCGAAGTATTTGAGAGCTTCCTACATCGCAAATTCGTCGGCTCCAAGCGATTCTCACTCGAAGGCGGCGAGAGCCTGATTCCGCTGCTTGACTGGGCCATTGAAGAGGCAGGCCGTCATGGGATTGACGAAGTCGTGTTAGCTATGGCCCATCGCGGACGACTCAATGTGCTGGCAAACATCATGGGCAAACCCGCCCACCAAATCTTTCGTGAGTTTCAGGATGTGGATGGCAAATCACAAACCGGAAGAGGCGATGTGAAATACCATCTGGGTTACAGCAGTGATCGGGCTACAGCCAGTGGTCACAACATCCACCTGTCCCTGTGTTTCAATCCCAGCCATCTAGAGTTTGTGACACCGGTGGCGTTCGGCCGAGTACGGGCCAAGCAGGACCGTTTCGGTGACAAACGCCACGAACGGGCGTTGGCTCTGGTCATTCATGGCGATGCGGCTTTTGCGGGACAAGGCGTGACCCAGGAAAGCCTCAACCTCAGTCGCCTTGATGGCTATGCCACAGGCGGAGCCATTCACGTGATACTCAACAACCAGATCGGGTTCACCACGCTGCCACACGACAGTCGATCCACTCAGTACTGCACCGACGTAGCACGCATGCTGCAAGTACCCATCTTCCACGTAAACGGCGAGAACCCGGAGGCGGTGGCGCAGGTCATACAGCTGGCTATGGATTTCCGACAGAAGTTCAAGATGGATGTGGTGATCGACATGTACTGCTACCGCAAGTACGGCCACAACGAAGGCGACGACCCCACATTTACCCAGCCGAAGATTTACGAGATCATCAAGAACCTACCCACCGTACGTGAAGCCTATATCGCCAACGTTTTGAAGATGGGTGAAATAACACAGGCTGAAGCCGACCAAATCGCTGAAGAGTCCAAGGCTCGATTGGAAGCTGACCTGGCTACTTCCAAGGAGGAGAGCTACACCTACACGCATTTCCGTGAGGGCATGGATATCTGGGGCAAGTATCGCGGCGGACCCGATGCCGACACGCCAGATGTGGCTACTTGCGTGGATATCACGGCACTGTCTGACTACTTAACGCGCATCACACACGTGCCGGACACGTTTTCCGCCCACCCCAAGATCATGCGGTTCCTGGATCAACAGCGTGAGATGAGTGAAGGCAAGCAGCCCTTGAACTGGGGCACGGCCGAGTTATTGGCTTATGCATCACTGGTCGCCGAGGGCACGCGTGTTCGATTGAGCGGTCAAGATAGCGGCCGCGGCACTTTCAGTCACCGACACGCTATTTTGTTCGACACTAAGAACGGGCAGACATACGTACCGTTACAACACGTGCGGGCTGATCAGGCTCCTTTCCGCGTGTTCAATAGCCCTTTGACCGAAATCGCTGTTCTGGGATTTGAATACGGTTACAGCATGGACTATCCGGATGGTTTGGTGATCTGGGAAGCCCAATTCGGAGATTTTTGCAATGTGGCTCAAGTCGTCATTGACCAGTTCATCACCAGTTCCGAGGACAAATGGAACCGCTTGAATTCATTGGTCATGCTTTTGCCTCATGGGTTTGAGGGGCAGGGACCTGAACATTCCAGCGCCCGCCTCGAACGGTTCTTAAACCTCGCCGCTGAAGACAACATCCAAGTCGTCAACTTGACAACACCTGCCCAACTATTCCATTGCCTCAGACGCCAAGTGGTTCGGCCCATTCGCAAACCCCTCATGGTCATGTCGCCCAAGAGCTTGCTGCGCCATCCCAAGGTCACGTCCACATTGGAAGAGCTCGCTACTGGTGAATTCCAACGTGTCATTCCCGATACGGAAGTTGACCCCAGAGGTGTTAAGAGGATCATGTTGTGTAGTGGCAAAGTCTATTACGACCTGCTGGAAGCGCGGGCGCAACGACAGGCAGAACACGTGGCCATCGTACGATTGGAACAATACTATCCCATCCCCTACGACCACTTGGAAGCGGCATTACGCCCTTTCGACACGCAAGCACCCGTCACTTGGATCCAAGAAGAACCGAGTAACATGGGCGCTTGGCCGTTTATTCACTTCCACTTCGAGCGGCAAATTGCCAACCGCAACCTCAATTTCGTGGCGCGCGCGGAATCATCCAGTCCTGCGACGGGATCCTCATCGAGCCACAAACACGAACAGGCCGACCTCATGGATCGTGCCTTTCAGGAGCCATGATGCGTGTCATTGTTGTAGGTGCTTCAGGGACCATTGGTAAGGCTGTGGTCAATGAATTGGGAGATCGTCACGATATCGTAAAGGTAGGGCGCCAAAGAGGCGATCTCACTGTGGATATTAGCGATCCCAATTCCATTATGTCGATGTATACAGAAATCGGTTCTTTTGATGCCTTGGTGTGTGCGGCAGGCCACGTGCATTTTGGTCCCTTCATGGACTTCACACAAGAGCAATGGCAGCTTGGCCTCAATCATAAACTCATGGGACAGGTGAATCTCGTCATGATGGGTATGGACCACATCAACGACAGGGGTTCATTTACGCTAACGAGCGGTATTTTGGGCGACGAACCCATAGAGTTTGGCGCTTCTGCTTCCATGGTAAATGGTGCCTTGCAGGGATTTGTGATGTCGGCGGCCATTGAGATGCCACGGGGTATCAGAATCAACCTGGTGAGCCCAACCGTCATCGAAGAAGCCCTTCCCGACTACGGACCTTTTTTCCGAGGTTTTGATGCTGTTTCCGCGGCCAAAGCGGCGCTGGGATACGCCAAGAGCGTAGAGGGCAGACGCACGGGCCAAGTCATTCGCATCAACGGCTGCGTCGTATAATAAAAGACATTCCAAGACACATAGGGAGACCCCACTACATGAAGACCATCTTTCCCATTGCCTGTGCGTGCCTGTGTTTGGCCCAGGACAGCCAGATCCAATTCAAAGTTACGAAACTGACAGAAGGTATTCACATGCTTGAAGGGATCGGCGGATTCACAGGAGGTAACCTGGGCCTGCTTTCAGGTGATGACGGATTGGTGCTCATCGACGACAGCATGGCCAACTACAGTTCCTTGATGCTTGACGCATTAGCCAAGATTAATCCTCAACCCATCGATTTCGTCATCAATACCCACGTGCATGGAGACCACATTGGGGGCAACGAAGTTTTGGCCAAGAGCGGAACCACAGTCGTCGCACATCAACACATCCGCGATCGCATGTTGAAGGAAGGAATCCAAGGGGCCGATGGCATGGTGCCTGCCCCAAAAGACGTCTTACCCGAACTCACATTCTCCGATTCAGTCACGTTTCACCTGAACGGACACGATGCATTCGTGTTTCACGTGGCCAAGGCGCATACCGATGGCGATGCGGTCATCCATTTCGTGGACGCGAATATCATTCACGCTGGTGATTTGTTCTTCAACGGTATGTTCCCATTCATCGACTTGGACTCAGGTGGAACGGTTGCGGGTTACATCGCCGGTCAGGAACGCATACTTTCGCTGTGCAATGAAGAAACACGCATCATTCCGGGCCACGGAGCACTGGCCACGCGCGCCGACCTTGAACGAGACCTCTCCGTTTTGAAAACCATCGATCAGCGCATCAAAAACCTGGCGCAAGCGGGCAAGACAGAGGCCGAAATCCTGGCGGCCAACCCCCTCGAAGACTACCATGACCAATACAACTGGGTGTTCATCACCACAGAGCGAATGGTTAAGACACTGACGCGAACCTATTTGGGTCCGTAACTTCGGACGAAGTCACCCAGCGACCGAACCCAGACATCCGTGGCATTCAACGCAGGTACAAGCCTCAGGTCTTCCCCGCCAGCAGCCAGAAAACTATCCCTGCCCCGGATACCGATTTCCTCAAGTGTTTCCAGGCAATCCGCGGTGAAGGACAGGCAAAAAACGGCCAGTTTCTTGACACCTTTTTCCGCTAGCTGCTCGATCACCACATCCGTGTAGGGTTGTATCCATTTTCCGCGACCCACACGCGACTGGAACGCCACCGTGACCCGGTCGCGGGCCAGATCCAATCGTTGTGCAATCGACTGTGTGGTGGCAAAGCATTGTGCCCGATAGCAAAACGCATTTTCTTGTACCATGCGCGCACAGCAATCACTGTGGGAAAAACAATAAGGCTGTTCACGGCTCAAATGGTTTTCTGGGAGTCCATGGTAACTGAACAAATAATGATCAAAGGGTTGTGTTAGCGTGCCACGGGCCACTTTTGCGACAGATTCCAGATAGCCGGGTTGATCAAAAAAGGCTGGGACCACCGTTAGTGCCGGCGCATGCCAGCTGGATCCTAAGGCTTTGTACAGGGCTTCAATACTGCTCCCTGTGGTTGAGGAAGCATCATGCGGGTAAAGCGGAACTACCACCAAGCGGCGGATATTCTGGGCCCGAAAAGACCGAACAGCGCGTGAAATGGACGGCTCACCATACCGCATGGCATAAGTCACCCGATAATCTTCACCCATCTCTGCAGCCAATTTTGTGGCCAAATCCTGAGTATGAAACATAAGCGGCGAACCGCGATCCGTCCAAATCTGTTGGTAGGCATGCGCTACCCGTCCGGGCCGAAAGGGTAGGATGACCCCATACAGCAACGCCAAACGCAAAGGGGCCGGCATGGATATCACGCGCCAGTCACCGAGGAATTGCCTCAAATATCGTCGAATGGCACCCGGCTTGGGCGCAGTGGGTGTACCCAACTGAATCAAAAGAACGCCAGTCTTCACTGCATCTCCTTCACGACTCCCTGTAAGATATAGGGTTGACCCAAGAAGGGCAAGCCGGAGGACACATGCAGGATTGGCATATTGCAATCACTGGGGGTAGCAAGGGTATCGGGGCCGCTACCGCAAACACGCTTGCACGACAAGCTGTTCACCTGCACCTGATGGCGCGCAACCAACCGAAACTCGATGAATTTTCTCGGTCCTTGAACGCCAAAGCTTACTCGATCGATTTGGCCAAACCCGAACAGATTGCCCACGTGATGCGGTCAATTGGCGAATCTTCAGGGGGCCGATTGGATGGCTTGGTCATCAATGCCGCCAAATACGGTATGTCGAGCTATCAGGATCTCACGCCCGAAATGTTCAGAGCATATCTAGACACCAATCTGGTAGCCAGCTTAGAACTTGTGCGTTGTGCCGCACCCCTGCTCAAGGCCGGCCAAGGAAAATCGATCGTCATGGTTTCATCCACTTTGGCGCTGCGTCCGGTTCCCGGTACCGCAGCCTATGCTGCGTCCAAGGCAGGATTAAACAATCTGGTGCGTTGTCTTGCGCTGGAGCTGGCTGCGGAGAGCATTCGTGTCAATGCGGTTCTTCCCGGTGTGGTCGACACAGAAATCCACGATCCGCAGCGTGTATCCGATCCCTCCCGAAGCGAGAAGATGACACAGTTAGCACCGCTACACCCCTTGGGGCGAGTTGGCACGGCGCAAGACGTGGCCAACATGATCGAGTTTCTTTTGTCGCCCAAAAGTAGTTGGATGACCGGTTCTTGCATCACGGTGGACGGAGGCATTTCCGTTGCCTAGGCATACACTTGTGCGAGTCGTGCGATTTGAAGCATCCCACCACTATCGACTACCTCATTTGACGGAATCAGAAAATCGCGACCGTTTCGGGCCCTATGCGCAATCCCATCGCCATGAATGGACGGTGCATATTTGGGTGGAGGGCATTATGGACCCCGAATCAGGCATGTTATGTGACCTGGCCTCCCTTGATCAGGCGATCGATGAAGAGATTCTCCAGAAATTCTCCGGAAAGGACTTCAGCGATGGAGACTCCTATTTTGTGGACCATCCCGCCACAACCGAACGACTCGCTCAGTTCATCTGGCAGCGTCTGAGTGCGCGTTTGACGGAGCGAATCGCGAAGGTTCGTGTGACCGAGGATCAAGACCTCGCAGCGGAATACGAAGCATGACCCCATTAGTCTTCGCCAGTACGTCGCGATACAAACTCGCCCAGTTCGCGCGTTTGAACCTACCATTCAAAGCCATGGCGCCGCCCTTCGATGAAGAAGAAGTCAAAGGTGCCCCAAAACAACTGGCGATCGATCGGGCTTTGGGAAAGGCCTTGTCTTTGAGTGCAGAGCGGCCCAATTCGGTGATCGTGGGTTCCGACCAAACCCTTGAAATCGAGGGTGAAGTGTTGGGCAAACCCGGTACCCATGACAGAGCACTCATTCAGTTGCAACGCTTAAGAGGCAAGACACACTACCTGCACAGCGCATACGCGTTGGTTCATGGCGATCGAATTACCACCGGCTGCGTGACGGCCGCCATGACCGCACGTCACGAAATCGGTGACCGTTTCCTCAGCGAGATGATTGCAAAGGACGACACCACAGACTGTTGCGGCGCATACAAATGGGAATCCATGGGAATATTCCTATTTGATCGCGTGGAGGTATCCGACCACAACGCGATCGTCGGACTCCCACTCTTGTCGCTCATACAGTCATTAATAGGCTATGGATTCTTCCCATTCCTGAGTCATAAATAGACAAAATGTGCCAGTTTTTTGCTTTTTTGATTTCGCGACCTTATATTGCCTTGCGATGAGGATGCGGGTGTTCGGATCTTTGTTGGCGTGATACACGTCAGCGAAAGGGAGATAGCTGTTGGCCGACAAAGATACAACGCGAGCTGAGAGGACGTTCTGTCAGCAGTGCGACTCGCTCGTCCAAATAGGTGCATGTGGTCCCATCCTTGATCCCATGCGCAGTTTTCGATAGAATCCAAGGTTCTGCACATTGATGCGGTGAGGTGGTCAATTTGAAGTCAGAGGAAATTCCCAAAGAGATTCATGATCTTTTGGAGCTCGGTAAAGAGCGCGGTTATCTTACATACGAAGAAATAAATGATGGTCTGCCTGAAGACATGGTCACGCCAGAGGAACTGGAAGACCTGTACCAGTCCATGGCGCATTTCGGTATCGAACTGATCGACGAGGAAGGCAAACCTCGCATGATCGAAGAAGATAGCGAAGGGGAAAGCAGCGAGAGCAAGTCTTCATCCAACCGGACATCAGAGTCCGTATTCGCAATACCTGACAGTAAACGGGAAGACAGCGGCTACGAGATCGATCTATCACCGAGCTTGCTGGATCGAACCAATGACCCCGTGCGCATGTACCTCAAAGAAATGGGTAACGTGCCACTACTTACCCGCGAAAAAGAGGTGTTCCTCTCCAAAAAGATCGAACGTGGCAAGAAGATTACGTTCAAGGCACTTTCCCGATTTCGCTTTCTGATTCCCGAGATCTTAGAGATGGGTCGCACCTTGCAGATGGCACCCGAAGACATCAAAGACACGCTGGAATTCGGGACCGATGACGATGAAGATTCAGCAAAGACACGAAGTATCATGATCGCCATCTTCGAGAAGCTGGACGCCCATGAAGGCGAGGTCCGCAAAGCCGAAAACCGTCTGGCCACAACACGTTCCAAGTCTGAAAAACGAATTGCCCAAATGGAACGGGAATTGGTTCGCTTGCGCGTGACGACGTCCCGTATGATTCGCGAAATCCCTTTCAGCCAGAAGGAATTGGGTCATCTCATCGATATGGCCGCTCGCTACTACAACAAGATCATCACATACGAACACAAGATCAAGAAGATCGACCAGAAAATGGCTAAGAAGTCACACAAGGCACAAAGGCCACAACTGGAGAAAGACCGACACGACTCAGTGATGGCGCTCAACTTGCTCGAAGGCGAGATTGGCGCTTCCATCGAACGTTTCAAGTTGAACTACACCAAACTGAAAAAGGGTGAATTCGAAACGGAAGACGCAAAGCGTAAACTGATCGAAGCCAACTTGCGCTTGGTCGTATCGATTGCCAAGAAATACACCAATCGTGGCCTGCAGTTCCTGGACCTGATCCAGGAAGGCAACATTGGCTTGATGAAAGCCGTGGACAAGTTCGAATATCGACGCGGTTATAAATTCTCAACCTATGCAACTTGGTGGATTCGGCAAGCCATCACGCGAGCCATCGCCGATCAAGCACGCACCATTCGTATTCCCGTGCACATGATTGAAACCATCAACAAGCTCATTCGCACATCTCGCGCGTTGGTCCAGGAGATGGGCCACGAACCCACCTGCGAAGAAATTGCCGAAAAAATGGAGATCCCGGTTTCCAAAGTACGCAAGATCATGAAAATCGCACAAGAACCGATTTCACTCGAAACACCGATCGGCGAAGAAGAGGATTCCCACCTGGGTGACTTCATCGAAGATTCCAAGATCATTTCGCCCGTGGATGCGGTGATTTCCATTAACTTAAAAGAACAAACCGAGGAAGTTCTGGAATCGCTCACTCCTCGCGAAGAGAAAGTCCTGCGCCTGCGATTTGGTGTGGGTGAGGAAAGCGAACACACGCTTGAAGAAGTGGGTCAGAAGTTTGCGGTCACCCGAGAGCGCATCCGTCAAATCGAATCCAAAGCGCTGCGCAAGCTGCGACACCCTTCGCGAAGCCGGAAATTGAAAGCCTTCTTGGAAGGCAGTCGGTTCTCCAACTAATCAGCGACCCCGGCTCACGCCGGGGTTTCTGCTTTTATGGCTTATCTCGTACTTGCTTCCCTTCTGTGGGCGGTCCCGTTTGGGCTCATCAAGAGGACCCTTACCGATGTGGATCCCACCCTGGTTGCATGGATCCGCCTAGTCCTGGCTTGCCTCGCTTTTGCGGGATTTCTGAGACCAGCGCCCTGGAAGCAAGCCAGCAAATGGATGTTGATCGGCGCAGTACAGTTTGGTGCCATGTACGTGTTGTACATTCGTGCCTTTCAATACCTTTCAGGCAGCGAAGTGGCGTTACTCACGATCACCACACCGCTTTGGGTGTCACTTATGGTGGAGGGCCGTCGGTCCACTCGTCTATGGTGTGCCGCGGGGATTGCAGTGTTTGCTGCCGCCCTGCTTCAAAAAACATGGAACCTGCGCTCCCTTACTCTGGTCGGCATCTTGCTGGTTCAGCTTGCCAATGTCTGCTTCGCTTGGGGTCAATTGCGATACCGCAAATGGTGCTCCAACCAACGACCTGAAGCGGGTATGATGGCGTGGCTGTATTTGGGTGCGCTGGTCGTTCCCACCGTCATGCTGGCATTTGGTTCTTTTCATTTACCCAGCCGCCCAGATCAATGGGGAGCCCTACTCTACCTAGGACTGGTACCCACTGCGCTAGGTTTCTATTTATGGAACCGTGGGAGCCGTTTCGTTCCTGCCGCTGTGCTGGCCGTTGCCAACAACCTGAAAATTCCTTTGGCCATTTTGCTGGCATGGACGGTGTTCGGCGAGAAACGACCCGATCTGGTCTTTCTGGCCAGCGCTGTTCTTTTTGGGGTGGCATTTGCCATTGCGCCCCGCCAAAGAGGTTAGCGCGCCTCGCCAAACTCCAAGTCGTAGGCGTGGGGCGCAAATGAACGAGCCTTTTCTCGCAGACTTTCAGCCAATTCGTCGTTCCCTCTTGCGGCTTCTAGTCTGGACTTCATCTCCAATGTGAGCATGTGGCTACTATGCCATTGCCACATGTCGTCCACAATCCTTTCCGTGTCCGCCATCTGATGTTTTTTCAACAAGCTGTTAGCCAAGTGGAAGGCGGCGTGCAGATAACCTTCAAGTTCATCTGTCTCGCAGAATTTGAGGAACGATGCCTGACACCAATGATCAGCGTCGTCGATTGACCCTGTTCTTCTTGACCGTTCCGCTCTTAAAAAGTCAAGTCGCGCCATGCCGGACAAGTCTTGTGACAAATGCCATCCCGCATCTTCGAATAGGCTTTCTAGCAACTCGAACTGATCTCTCGCCAAATAGAGTTCAATCAAGCTCAACAAGCCATATCCCTCACGACTGCTATCACCACCCCGGGCAAAACCCTCCAATGCAAGGCCTAGCTCCGTTTCAGCCCGATCCCATTGGTGTAGCTGCAAGTAGGTCCATCCAAGGTTGTGGCGAGCAAGGGACTCGTCAGACGGGCGGTTCGAAACCTGATGCAAGGCCACTGCCTTTTGATAATGTTGTACTGCATTCTCATAATCGTAGCGACGAACCGCAAGACCTCCAAGATTGTTGGCCAAAGAGGCCTGACGCTCAATATCCTGCTGTTCGACAGCCAGATTCCATGCCCTTTGATAATGTAATTCTGCAGTTTTCAAGTCACCAAACAGGCGGCTCAACGAGCCCATGCTGGATTCGGTTCGAATCACGCCCTGCCAGTCTCCGCATGACTGCTGTAACTGTCTGGCATGATCGTAACGCGACATCGCTTCCCGTATATCACCCATTTGACGATAAACTGCAGCTAAGCGAGATTCGGCGGTCGCCAATCCACGCATATCACCCAACTTGGTCATGGTCCTAGCGGCACTTTCCGCCGTGTTTCTGGCCAGGTCAAGCACACCCTGCCGCCGATAGACGCTCGATTGACGCAACTGTGCTTCGGCCACCTGTCGTTGATCACTGGCCGTCACCGCATCCGACTCAGCCTGTTCGAAAAAATGCAAGGCCTGGTTTAGTTCACCTATTTCTAACTGGACCAAGCCCATTCTCAAGAATCCCCTTTGGCGCAAAGAGAGATCGGGTTGTTCGGTCACACGACGGGCAATGGCCATGGCTTCGTCAAACTTGCCTGTGGCAGTCAGGCATTGGGCCAGCCTCAGTTGCGCCCGGAAGAAGTTGGGATCCAACTGCACACAGACCTCAAAGAAAGAAATCGCAGCTGGCTCACCTTGGTTTTCCATCATTTGTACGCCATGCGCGTATATTTCGTTTAACAATGGGTCTGAGCTGTGAGACTCCTCTGAGGTGACTGATCCCCCTGCTCCCAGTTGAAACGCAATACGTCGCGCTGCCCCAAACAAAGCGGGTGTCATCTCCGATGCGGATACCGTTTCTGAAAGCGAGTGACCGCTGCCATCCTCAATGGTGAATACCAACGTCGCCTGGTTGGGGTCCGTCTCGAACTGGGTCGTCACTAAAAATTCAGTTTTGGTGGGAGACAACTCGCTGTGAGCCAATTGAACATCTAAGAGCTTGTATTGACCCAGAGCCTCCATTAACAAAGCCATCCAACCGGCTTGCTCATGGGCTTCTCGCAATAGAACCGTGCGCACCTGAGGATCGTCCATCTTCCAGGTGGGTTGACGAACGCGAATGGCTTGAACCGTGAATAGGGCGATTAGCGCTAATGCTGCGGTCGCTGCGAAAGCCATTTTTCGACGACGACGGGCTCGGGCCGGCCTGGACAAGAGTCGCTGTGCTTCCAGCTTCACATCGGTCGCCGACGGTCGAAGCGTTGTATCGGGTTGGGTCATCCTTTCCAAAAACCGAACCAATTCCACATCACCGATCTCTTGATCAAAGGGTATGATCTTGCGAAAAGCCACATGACCCAACATGGCCGGTTGTGTCAGATCTTCAGGATAGGCTCGGCGACCCGTAAGCACTTCAATCATGACGATGCCTAACGAATAGATGTCCGTGGCAGTCGTCAGCTTATCCCCTCGGGCCTGCTCTGGCGACATGTAGGCCAGCGTCCCTACCAAAGACCCCTCTGTTGTTTTTGTGTCAGACGCCGAATACTCGTGAACATAGGCGTTCGAACTCGTCTCTATTTCGTGATCCTCAGAAGAGCGCGCCAGCCCAAAGTCCAGCACCTTGACGCTGCGATCCCTCAGAACCATCAGATTGTCAGGCTTGAGATCGCGATGGATGATCTGAGCCTTATGCGCCACTTCGAGTGCCGAAGCGATTTGAATCAGTAACTTGAGGCAATCGTCTTTTCCAATCATCCGGCACCGCGTAGCCGCTTTCAACGTGGTGCCATCCAAGTACTCAAGGACAAGCACATCCTGACGGGTGTCCTCAATGAAATCGTAAATGCGGCAGATATTGGGATGGTCCAACTGAGACAGCGTTCGCGCTTCCCTCATGAACCGAGCTTTGGCTAAGGGACTCAGGCGGCGCTTGGCCTGCATCACTTTTAAGGCCACATCGCGATCAAGCAAAGGGTCGCGGCCTCTAAAGACATCACCCATCCCGCCGGAACCCGCTTCCGCGCAGACCACAAACCGTCCAAAACGCTGTGGATGTTCGGTCACCTATCCTCCACACAGACATCATAACAGGCGTAAATGAAGTAACATGAAGCATTCATTGCTTCGAGGTCGTTCTTGACAGTAAACGCAGATGAAACCAATCGGATAGGCAGGTTTCGCATCGACCGTCTCATCGGTCGAGGGGGCATGGGCCACGTCTATTTGGGTTTCGATGAAATGCTCGAACGGCCCGTGGCCCTCAAGGCGCTTTCACCGGAAAGACGCCTCTCACCCCTGGATTTGACGCGGTTCCTGCGCGAGGCACGCATTCTTTCTCAATTGGATCACCCCAATATCTGCCGGATCTACGACTTGATTGAATGGCGGGAACACGAGTTCTTGGTGTTGGAATACATCGACGGAGTTACCCTTACCGAGGCCATGTCCAACAACTTGGCAACAGAACGAAAACTGAAGATCGTTCATACGTTGGTCGAAGTGTTGGATGTGGCGCACCAGGCAGGAATCATTCATCGCGATTTCAAACCCGACAACGTGATGATCGAAGCTTCCGGCGCCATTAGAGTCCTAGACTTTGGGCTGGGACGCAAAACAGGCGACGATTGGGAAGAAGTGCCAGACCCCATCGCGGATCATCTGAGCGATCTGGAAGATGGTGCATCCGGATCAAGTAAAACCACCGTCGGATCGATCGTCGGCACCCTGAAGTACATGAGCCCCGAAGCCGCTAATGGCGAGGAAGTGGGCTTACCCAGCGATATTTACTCCCTCGGTGTGTTGATGTACGAGTTGTTTTGCGGCCATTCACCTTATGCGGACGATTTACCTCAGCCAGCGCTCCTGATGCACGTCATGAACGCACGCGTGGCCCCGATTCCTGAGAATGCGATGAATGCAGACGTACGCGCCCTGATTGAATCGTGCTTGCAGGAACACCCAAACAGCCGTCCCACCGCCGAACAATTGCGTAGAGACTTGGAAACGATACGACTCAAACCCAAGGTGAAAGCGAGGCGCATCAGGCGCATCCGAGCGGGCGTTTACACGTCTCTCATGTTGCTCGCTGCCATCATCCTGACATGGCGCTTCGCCCAACCAAAACCACTCCTGCAAGCGCGCAAAGTGAACCGATTAGCCCTTTTGCCCGTTGTGAACCTGGACAGTTCGGGTGACTCACAATGGTTTTCCACGGGATTGAGAGATCTTGCCGAATTGCACCTTGCAGGCATTCAGCATCTGGCATTGGTTCCCAACGAACACCTGGAATCCTTCATTGACGGACCCCTTCGTGTATTGTCTCCAGCCGAATTGACCGAAATGACTGAGGCATTGGACCTGGATTTCACGGTTTCGTCGTGGGTAGATTCCTCCGAGGCAGGATTTCGAATCCACTATCAAATATACGGCGACCGCGGAGAGATTGCTTCCGGCACAGTAGATTCTCGCGATCCCGCAGAAGGCGCCTCCCTTTTCGGAAAACAGCTCTTTCACAAAATGACCGGTGCTGACCTACAAACCTCTATGGTTTCACGCAGCAGCTTTGTCAATCAAATCTATGCCGTAGGCGTACACCGGCTGCAAAGCGAGGGAGCCCCCCAGGCTGTGGACTTCTTTCGCGTCTGCCTGCAACTTGACCCAGAGTTCAACCAAGCACGTCTGCAATTGGCCAGTTGCATGGAGAAGACCGGTGACTGGGACGAAGCGATCAACGTGCTCAATGAGGCACTGTCCATCCATCAAAATGCCAGTGACCCCATCATCGGTGATGCACATCGTCTGTTGGGCAGTATCGCCCAACGCCGTGGCCATACCGATCAAGCCAAGGACCACTTGAAAAAAGCTTTGGACCACTACACCCGAATTCGCGATGAAAATGGGATGGCGCACATTCATCGACAACTGGGCGTGATGGCCTATTACGCCGGTCACATCGAGGAAGCAAACGCGCTCTGGTCAATGGCGCGAGACAGTTACCGACGTGCACGGGATCCCATTGGCGAAGCGAAAGTGCTCAACAATCTAGGCGCCATGTCATCTGCTTTGGGGGATCTGGCTGCATCGGATGCCTATCATGAGTCGGCCTTGAACATTCGCATGAAGCTTCGGGATCGAGAAGGCATGGCCGACAGCTATAACAACATGGGGAGTAACGCCTGGCAACAATCACGCTACGATGTGGGTCAGAAGTATTTTGAGCAAGCACTGACGCTCTATCGCGAGCAAGGAAACCAGCCTCGGGCCGCGCAGGCTCTTTCCAACCTGGCCGAGTGCCTGAAAGGTTCGGGCCATCTCGAAGAAGCTGTAAAACACACCAAAGAGGCCATTGCGATCTATCAGCAATCCGCTAGCCGACCCCAATGGGCCGTGTCTATGAACAATTTGGCTGATACCTATAGGCTGATGGGCAAGTTCACGTTGGCCGAGAGCTGCTCCTATGACTCCTACAAAGCGCATCTTGAGCTGGATGACGAACTGGGCTCCATTTGGGCACTCCATTCGCTGGCTTTGATCTGCTACGAACGCAATGAATCCCAACAGGCATTCGACATAGCCGAATACGGTCTGAGCCTGTTGGGATCCTATCAGGACATCGACAAAGAGGCTGCATTGCGCAATGACATGGGCGAGTTTGCACTGGCCATCGGCAAGCTCGACGAAGCACAGCGCCAATTGGAGGCAGCTCGGTTGTTGTTCGAGCAACTGGGTTCACCCCACATGATGGCTTTGGTAGATCACAATCTGGGACGATGCGCGCTAAGACGCAAAGACTTCGCTCTTGCAGAACACTACTATCAAGCCACCAAGAGCTTCTTTGAGGAAACCAGCACGCCTTATGCTCTGAGGAGCGAGATTGACGCCGCCCAATCGCAGTGGCCCGAGGCCGTCGACGCCCTGACTTGTGCACAACTGCTCGATGAATCCAACTGGACCTGGACCCTGGAGAAACGTTTGCGGGAACTCAAAGACAATTTGCAAAGAAATTGATCAGCAAAGCTCGCTTAAGGTATGTGATAGGCTATCGGACGGATTGATGGCTGGAAGACCATATTCACATCAATTTTCACGCAAACGGTGTCATCCATTTTGATTCTCATTAAGTCACTCGCAACCGAAATAGGTGTGTCAAAACTGAAAAACACCTGCAGTGTCGTGTTTCTTCTGTGCCTGATCATGTTGCCTAACTGTGGGAAAGATGTGAAATCACCTTCGGTTTTGATCATCACGATTGATACGGTTCGTGCTGACAGGCTGGGTCCCTACGGAAAAGTGGACGCCGGAACCCCCAATCTCGACAAATTCGCGACGGAAGCCCATATTTTTGAACAAGCATTTACGGTTGCGCCTGTTACCACACCATCTCATGCATCCATCATGACGGGAACCTATCCACCCTTTCATGGCGTTCGAGACAACGGTTTTTTTCAGTTACCCGACGACGCCGTTACCATGGCTGAGGTTTTTTCCGACCATGGGTACCAAACAGGTGCAGTGGTGGCGTCTTACCCATTGGATCGGCGATTCAACATTTCCCAGGGATTCACCTTCTATGACGACCATATAAATAGTGGCCAAGCCCAAAAGAAGCTGAACCCCTATTTCGATGAGCGGACTGCCATCGAAGTAAATGAAGCGTTCTTGCCCTGGTTACGTGAACACGCCGATCAACCCTTCTTTGCATGGGTTCACTACTGGGATGCACATCAACCCTTGAGGCCACCATCTCCATTCCGAGACCGCTTTCACTACGACCCTTATCAAGGTGAAATCTCCTACGTTGACTACGCAATTGGTCAAGTACTGGATCTGCTGCGTCAACAGAAGGTGTACGACGACACAGTTGTTGTTGTCGTTGGCGACCATGGAGAAGGGCTGGGACAACACGGCGAATATACCCATGCACTGCTTGCCTACAATTCAACGCTGCATGTGCCTCTCATGATCAAAGGTCGCGCTCAGAAACAGGCACATCGTATCAAGAGTTGGGTAAGTACCGTGGACATCATGCCCACGATTATCGATATGCTGAACATTCCTGCACTGCCTCAAATACAAGGTCATTCGAGAACCTCCATCATGTGGGGTAAAGAACAGAGCCCTGTTACTAGTAGTGCGCTTTATGCGGAAGGATTATCGGGACGTATTTCACACGATTGGGGAGAACTTCGTGTTTTGTTTGTTCCACCTTACAAGCTGATCTACGGTCCAAGACCGGAGCTTTATGACCTTGAGACAGATCCCTTAGAAACCGTAGATCTTTCAGAAAAAGACAGCGAGATGTTTGAGAGGATGACCCAGCGATTGGCAGCACTATCGATCGAGCTGGACAGTGAAGATGATTCTAATGCGCTGGGCGAAATAGACCCGGAGGTCCTGGCCAGATTGGCTTCCCTTGGATATGTATCATCTCCGCGAGACCCAATAGACATCAAAGTAAACGAAGTCCTCAAATCAGATGGGCCAGCACCACAGGACATGGTTAGCAACAACACACTAGAAAGTCTCTACCAAGAGTACGTCTGCGATGGCCGTTTTGTGGATGCCCTCGCGCCAGCCCAACAACTTTACAAGAATTACGCGAATCCCAAGCACGCTGCCCTGTTGGCATCCGTACTCTTCCAACTGGGTCGATTTGATCCTGCCATAAACCTTGTTGAACAGACCAAGACATGGTTACCCTATTTTCCACAACCATTGCTGATTGGATCCATCTATGTTTTGTCGGAACAACATGCGCATGATCGCGCCCTATCCCTTGCCAATAGGCTCGTGCATGAAATCCCGAGCGCCAACGCATATTTGGCTCTGGCTCAAGTCATCAAAAAGGCGGGTTCGGGCCCCTATGGAGAACCTCTCGAAAAGGCCTTGGCGCTCGATCCCGCACATACCGGTGTGCTTTTTGAATTGGCAGTCATGGAAATGGGATTAGGGGATACGGAGTCGGCAATAAAGACGTTCAGACGACTGGTTGACGAGGAGCCTTATGTCGCAAGGCATGTTTGCAATTTGGGCCTTGCATATATGGAACTCGGTGATGATCTTACAGCTCAAAGACTATTCGACCGAAGTCTAAAACTTGATCCTTCGTATGCAAATGCCTACCTGGCCTCCCTGTCGCTGGCCGTGAAGCGCAGCGACAAAGAGGCCATGAACCTCCTGTTTGACAAGTTGCTGATCCATTGCAGGCAACCCGACTGCCTCGAAAAGGCCCAAGCACTCATGGATGATGCTAAATGATTCGTTTTGGATGCATTATTTGTCTGATTATTGTGGCATGTCATCAGCCCGAGATTCCTTCTAGCCAATCGGGAATGGACAAAGATCTCGTCTTTGCACAGTATTCTGGAGGTCAGATCGTTGTTTCCGAGGTTCGCCAACGATTCATGGAGGAACACCGTACAGAACCGACTAATAATGACATGCACCACTTAGCATTGCGTATCGCTGTTGAGCGCAATCTAGCTATTAATGTCAATCCCCAATCACTCAGACAAGATCAACGAGATGCCCTTCAAATTCTGCGAGTTGAAGATGCAGTTCAACTCTACCTAAAGTCGGAACGTTCGTCGGACCTCGTAGCGAGATCTGATGAAGCGTCAAAAAGGCGGTACACACAGATTCAGGATCAGTTGAATCGGCCTGAGCGGCGCGTCGTGAATCATCTATTTCGCGCCTCCCAAAAGGGATCCGACCAAGAAACCATCCAGTATTTGGAATCACTTCGGCTGCGTGCGTCCAATGGGGAGTCTTTTCAGGAACTTGCCAAGCAGTACTCTGAATCGGAGAATGCCTTAAACGGCGGTGCCCTAGGCTTGCTCACCCAAGCACAGTTACCCGAAGAAATCGGCAATATGGTGTTCTCGATGGACCGCCAAACGATTTCTAATCCCGTGAAGATACGGGGGGGCTACGCCATCTTCTTCGTTGAGGACATCTTGAGCGCAGTCCAATCCAGTTATTCAGATTACATTAACCCATTGACATTCCTCGGGCGCATTGAAGCTCAAACCGAAATCATGCGTGAATTCCCGTTGTGCGAGCCGACGTTAGCGGTGTCTTCCAACGAACCGATTCCCGCACAACTGACGAAACTAGACCCTCAGGATGTGCTCATGAAGCTGGGTAGTAATCGTATTTCAGTATTACAATTCCAGTCTGCGCTTCAACATCAGTGGCCTCTTGTTGCACCGGTCATATCGCCTGAGGAATGGACCCAATTGTACTTTGAATACAGTCGGCTGTTGATTTGCACCTATGTAAATATTGTTGAGCCATGGCTGAAGGAACACTCAGTTCTAAGTGAAGCTATTTTTGCCCGACAAGAGCACCGCATCGGCGCGATGGCCTACCGAGAAGCAGTCAATGAGTTTATATCAACAGCCATTGACCAGGAGGAACTGAAGACCTTTTTCAAATCACGCCTCGTACTATTTCACAAACCGATGCAAGCGACTGTTGATGCGCTTTGCGTGCCTGTGACCCCCGAGAGGCTCGCCTTGGCCACGGATTCAGGCAATTTTGCACATCATTCGCTGGCCGAAGCCGCAGCGATAGTAGGCGGTGAGGTTGAACACTTGAATTCAATTGTTTTTCCCGAGGGTATCCCAGCAAAGGCCTGGCAGTACGTGTCCCAAAAAAGGGAACCCGGCCGTTTACCGTTGTTCCATTTCGATGGATTTCTGTACCTAATCGACGTCATCGCATTTGAACCGCCCAGAGAGCAACCATTTGAAAACGTCAAAGAACAAGTGCGGCAAATGTATGTCCTCCAGCACATCCATGAGCTGGAACAGAAGTTTCTGCAACAACAAACTTCGTTACTTGAATTCCAAATAATAGGTTCACATTGATTGTCTTTACCCTTTTGATCATGCAATTGACAACCTCGGACACGGTGATCGCTTCCTATGATTTGGGGAACATAACCAGAGAGCAAGTGGCTCATGAAGCGTCTCGTTTCCCGCGACTCACAAACGAAGCGCAGCTAATTGAGGCCTATGCAGCCGTCCGTTGGATGGCACACAAGGCTAAACAATCAGGAATAGCCAATCGAAACGATATTGCCTGCGCCATGAAGCAGACGAGATTAACACTGCTCGAGGAAGCCTATTGTGCACGGCTCAAGGATGCTCAGAGTCCCGATCCCAACGAGGTGGAGGTAGTCGCCCAGCGTCTTAAATCAAGGCATGACGACGCTGAAAAACGCAAATTGCGCATGATTTTCAAAAAGGTCGACCGTGAATCTGACAGCCAACTCAGGCACGATGAACTCCTCACATTACGAGCGAGGGCGCTTGAAGGTGTCGCTTTTTCCGAATTGGCCAGCCACCATTCTGACAGCAGCAATCGACATGTAGGAGGGCTAGTCGGCACGATTGACCTCAATCGCTTACCGGACCCAATCCGCAACGCTGCGAATCTTCTTGGTGAAGGCGCGATCAGCATGCCAATAAGGGTTCAACAGGGATGGGTAATCCTTCAATGCGAACGTATACTTCCGGGACTGTCCATGGCCGATTTGGAGTCACAAGCACGCGACAAGGTCCGACAGAAGATGGCTTTGGTGGCCTTAGATCGCGATAGACAGGATATTCTCGAGAAAGCCAATATCAATCTCAATGGCGCACCCAACGAGCAACTTGCCGTTGCCGAAAAGACCCACCTTTTTAGATCGGATTTTTCATGTATTGTGTCCGGTCACCAAAACCTGTCCCTAGAGACAGTCCATGCTAGTTTGGTGACACATGTGCGGGCCGCTCGGCAAGTCGCCAATGGGGTGAGTGCACAATTGGCGTCACAAATTGAGTTTTCCGAGGACATGATTCTTGCCAACGCCTATTTTGAGGGTATTCGATCGTCCATGGCGACCCTGTATCCTGATGAAGTTGTAGCGGAGTTCATTGAAAACCATCCGGAATACTTCATACACCCTGAATTGGTCGATCTGAAAGTCATCATGATGAAATCACAAAGCGACATCACAAGTATCGATATTTTCTCAAGTTTGGTCAGCCTCCGAACTCATGTGCTCAATGGAGCCATTAGTTTTGAAGATGCTGCGAGACAATTTTCGTCTCTCCCAAACGCACCACATGGAGGAGACACCGGAACTATTGGGATGGACCAGGTGGCACGATGGGGTCCCATCGTTTATCACGCAGTGGAGCACCTTTCAGAAGGCCAGACATCTGAGGTACTTCAAGACAAACTTGAATTTTGGCTGATCCGGATGGAACATAAATATCCATCTCGTCCAATGACTCAGGTCGAATCCGAGATCAAATGCCGCGATCTATTCAAGAAGCGAGATGGGCTTACGCTCCTCGACCAAACTCGTCGGAAAATGGCACAGGAGTGTCACCTCCAGATTTTATCAAGGCCCGATTAGAGAGGAGTGGTTACTCTACCGAAGCTTCGAGTAGCTCCACAGGTAATCCTGTTGCTCCTGTTATTCGCAACACAAAATTGGCAGGATTGGCAGCTGTAACTGGCGCACCCGTCGATAAGAATGCATGAACGCCCGTTCCACCGCTGATGTCCAAGGCCAACGAAGGTCCTCCGCTGTAGGGGGTAATTCGCACAAACAAGTCTGTGCCGGTGAACATGCCATCCCAGTTCGTGATGGCATCCACGTTCATACCCGTCGTGGGGTTGACCGTCTGAAGGCCTAAATTGGCGCCTCCTATGGATTCATCGAATCGGAATTGGTGGGCCGGTTGGAGATCTGTGGGACCAAAAAAATACGTTAACTGAGTCACCGCGACCGCCGAGTTAAGACCTGTGAATAAGTTGCCTGCATTGGAAGTTATGTCATAAAGATTAGACGTATTCCCGGAATCGTATTGGATGGTTGTTTGAGCCAATGCGCTTAGACCTAGTGTCATCATCAACAAAATCGATAGAACTCGCATGACAAGACCCCTTACCAACTAAAATCGATAGAATCTTATAGAATTGTGATCCACTATGTCAAATTTCAAACATAACTCTATGGAACTGCTTCGTACGATTTGCGGCCCTTTCCACGATTTTCTATTGCTAGCTTGCCCCGATCATCAATTCCCTAACTATCGTGATTTCATCAATGATCCGCGCGCTGTTCGAATCGATGACGATATGCTTCGCGATCTTTCTGATTAACACAAGAAACACCAACACATAATCCAGCCAAGAATGAACCCCATGTTGGTCTCTGTTTTCTCGGGCCCACGATCATTCACACCGAAGGTGCTCGTGCAGCAGCCGGTGTTTTCAATTCCTGGGCCAATTTGTTTTCCTGCGGACCCAAGGAACTAATTCTCAGTGGTGGCTGGGTGACCATTGAAGGCGAGTCTGATCAAAGTTGGGTGGATAGATTCATCGTGGATCGTGATGAACTCGTCCGCAAGTTGAGAACTATTGCTGGTTTTTCTCGAACATTCTTGAAACCCACGGTGAACATTTCCAGCTTCACATGGGGGTTTGAAAGACGACGGCGAGGGATTAACTATGTCACAACACGAGATTTGGGTCTTCTTTTATGGGTCCTATATGAATTTGGACGTCCTGAAGGAAGTGGACTACGTACCCCGCGAGGTTGAAGTGGCACGTCTTCCGGGTTATGCGATTACCATTCAACCACTGGCCAATCTGGCGCGCTCAAATCAACACACCGTGTATGGCATTGCAGCTACAGGAACCCATACACAACTTTCCCGCCTCTACGACCATGCTGCACACGTCCTGGGCGGTCGGTACCTGCCCGAGGCGGTGTTGGTCCAAACCATGTCCGATCGATGGATCCCCGCACTTACCTATATCGCACCGGAATTGAGCGGAGGCCAGGCAGCTGACGACTACGTGGAACGCATCGCCAAACCGGCTAGGCAGCTTGGTTTTCCCAACTGGTACATTGAGCACTTGGAATCGTTCAAGCCATAATCGTGACTATTCGGCTTCACAGTAGGTGGCGCGCTTTGATGTCCAGATAGGTGTTAATCAGTTTGGCGCTGAGCATGTGGGGTTCCGTTTCCAGAACCAATACGCCCCGACTCTTTAGGTCGCTCATCACCTTGCGATTCCATTCGCTGATCTGAGCAGCTGCCGCCAGCTGATAGAAGGACGCAGCATCGGTGGGACGTTGAGCCAACACATCCCTTAAGGCCGGCTCCTGATAAGACACACACAGAGGCAAATGCTTACCCGTCAGATTTGTGAGGTGGGTGACCACTCGATCCGCATTCACCTGATCGAGGATATGAGTGACTAGGATCAACAGTGCACGTTTGTGGAATGTCTTTTTCACATGGAGAAATGCGTGATCAAAATGCGATTCTTCGTGGCGTGGGAACAGGTTGTAACTGGCGTGAATCAACTGCTTTAGATGACCCGATCCACCCTTGATGGGCACCTGACTCAAAATATCACTGGCAAAAGCCACCATGCCCACGCGATCACCCTGTTTCAAGGCGATATGGCTCATCAGCAAACCGGCATTGATCGCATGGTCGAGCAGCGAAAGGTCATTTTCTACGGACGTCATCATGCGTCCACAATCGAGCATGACTACAATATTTTGGTTCTCTTCTTGACGATAGGTTCGCACCGTGAGCTGTCGTCGTTTGGCCGTGGCACGCCAATCAATATCCCGATACTCATCTCCCAATATGTAATCTCGAAGGCGGTCAAATTCCTGGTCGCCGCCCAGTTTTCTGACCTTTTTGACGCCCATCATGTTCTCGCGGTTGGAACGCGCCAAAAGCTTGAAAGACTCCAGGCGACGCAGATTGGGATACACATGGTGTTCGGACTCATGAGCAAGACGTATCTGTCGTTGCCAAAAACCTGCACGGGTTTGCGCTAACACCCAAGTCGCAGTCAATTGATGCCTGCCGCGTTGAAGCGGTTTCAGCTTGTATGCTACCTCCAGGCGCTCCCAACCATTGACCTCACATTGAAAGGGCAGTTGTGCCACTTCAACACTGCGTGGGACCTCCTCCCACACGGTGACAGTCACCGATTTTGGAGCGCGTACGTCCAACCGAATCATGGCTTCATGCCATTGGTCGTGCGACATGATTTTGGTCAAAACCCGCTGTGCTTGAAACCAGCCGGCACGAGGAATGGAAGCCAAATCCCAAATCCAAACAAGCGCCATGAGGGCATTCATACCTAGAATCCCCATCCACAACGCAGGAAAAGGGACGACCAGCAGACTGGCAATGGCGGGAATTGCTGCCGTCATAACCAATCGCCTGGTGGGAAAAATCAACGGGGCACTTCCACCGAGGCAATCACTTTGCCCAGCACCTGGTCGACCGACATCCCTTCCACTTCTGCTTCTGGGGACAAAATCACGCGGTGTCGAAAGGTGGGCAACGCAAGATCCACGATATCGTCGGGAACCACGAAGTTACGGTTTCGAATGGCTGCCAAGGTACGGCTACCTTGAATCAATGTGATGCCCGCTCGCGGTGAGGCTCCTTGGTAGAGATCATCCCATTCGCGCGTCTTGCGCACCAGCTTGGCTACAAAACCGAGAATGGACGCATCCACACGCACTTTGGTCGTCATAGCGCGAATGGCAGCCAGTTGCTCTTTGTTGACCACAGCCTTGAGTTCCGTATCGACACGGTCAATGGGACTGGTCGGAGCAAGAAAGTGCTTGAGAATCTCGATCTCGTGGGACTCATCCGGGTAGGGAATGAGGAACTTGAACATGAATCGATCCAGCTGAGCTTCGGGCAAGGCATAGGTACCTTCGGTCTCCAGTGGGTTTTGCGTGGCAACCACCAAGAAAGGTTCCGGTAGCTTGTATCGTTTACCATCGACCGTGACTTGTCGTTCCTGCATGACTTCAAGAAGAGCCGCATGGGTCTTGGCCGGAGATCGATTGATCTCGTCAGCCAATACAATGTGGCTGAAAATGGGGCCTGGATGGAATTTGAAGTCACTGCTCTTCTCGTCGAATACATGCGAGCCTGTGATGTCCGAAGGCATCAAGTCGGGCGTAAATTGAATGCGTTTAAAAGTGCAACCCAGCACTTTTCCCATGGCTCGAGAAAGTAACGTTTTACCTAAGCCCGGTACACCTTCCACCAGAACATGCCCACCGGAAAGCAAGGCCACAAGTACTCCTTCAAAGATGGCCTCCTGGCCTACAAAAACACGTCGCACCTGATTGGACACTCGTTCGTACAGTTGCCTGATTGGATTGGATTCAATCGGTATTTCGTTCATGGACTCTCCAGTTTCTTATTGATCTCTTCGATAGCGTCGTCAAGGGACAGGGTACGCTCTGGGTTTTCTCGCCAGAAGTTACGGGAGATAATGGCGAACGCAGCATCTACGCGACCCGTATCAGCGAGCAACTTGCCAAAGGCCTCTAGATGTTTGCGGAATGAAATGCGTTCACGGACCCGCTCGCGGTCTCCGTAACCCACAATGGGGCTGGACCGCCAAAGGAACAGGGCCAACAACAGAAGCCCTTGTAAGGCCAACAGATTAATTGGGAACGTTTTCAGGAAGTGCAGGATACTGTTGTCGTTTGCTTGACTCACCCCAGGAAACTCGACCAGGCAGGCGCGCGATCCAAAATCAAATTGGTTCAGGAAATTATTGAGCGCATCGCGATGTTCAGCCTTGACCAACGCGTAGTTCAGGAACATGTAGGCGTTGGCAAAAACGACGACACCCTCCTGGTGGTCCGAAGCTTTGTTGGACCATATCATGGTGGCATAGGCTGAATTCTCTGCGTATAACAGGTCGTCGTGATATTGATCCGTTGTCCATACAGAGTCCAGGGGGTATTGCCCTATCTCATCGCCGTCCAGCCAATCGTAAACCAGCGACATCTCCAGGTCCGCAGCCTCACGTGTCATGGGGAAGACTTCTAATGAATGGTTAATCCTGTCGGGTTGATGGTCGGCAAAGGTCCTCACCTGGTCCAGGTCGTCTCGATCTGGGAACCGTTCACTTTGTTCGGTCCAAAAAGCGCGATTGTTGACATAAGTAGGGCAGATATAGAACACAACCCGCGGATCATCCGCTCCATCCACAAAGCTAAGAAGCGATTCAAAATCTTCTTCCGAAAGGCCGTGACCATATCGATCAAAACAAAAGACCCAATCGTAATCCTCGTCTGAATCAAGAAACATGGACTTGGTGACTTTCATCCCGCGTTCCTTGAGGAGGGCATGAAAGACACCGATACCGTTGATACTGTTTCCGTTATCAACCCCATATGGGTGGGTGATTGGCGCCTTGCTGCAGGTCACCAGCATCAATCCCAGTAGAAAAACTGCACCCCTATTCACCGAGTCCTCGTTCCAGTTGTCGGAAGGCTTTGTATCGTTCATCCCACAGTGCTTCATCATTCGGGTTTGGCCCGAAGAAGTGGACCTCGAAGGCTGGGACCAATTCCTGGAAATAGCCCTTGGCGGCCCCTTCTTTTAGCTCTCTCAAATAGGCGTAATTGGTTTTACCGGGATCCAGATCAATGAGCTGACGCGCATCTAAGGTGAGCAATACATGGCCAAACAAATAGGCAAATGCATCCCTAATGCGACCTTCTTTTCGAGCTTGGCGGGCCAATGCCAGGAAATCACCGGTCTCATGTTGCAGATCCTTTGGCAGCAAGTGTTTTCTTAGTTTGGCAAACTCTCGTTCCTGTTCACTGGACGAATCGACCTCCACCAAACGCCTGGCCCTCACTAACGTCAAAACAATGACGGTCAAAAGCGCCAACACTATGATCACAGCAGCGATCTTTCCGAGCTCGAACGCCCAAGTCCCAAGCGACGGACCATTCGTTCGAAATGGGGGTCGGGACTTTGTTTTGGGTGGGTCGATAGGTTTGATTTCCCCAGCCTCATAGTCCCACCAGGTCTCAGCTTGAGTTTCAAGGACATCCTGAACGGTTTCCGGCTCATTGAGTTGCCAAGCCATCACGAAGAACAAAAGCGTCATGATAAGCTCGCCATCCTCAATTCCAAACTCAAGTCCCAACCTTCCTTGCTAGTTCGTACGTCAATATAGTCGACGAAGCCGACTACGTAAGAGTAGGCGATGATCAGACCACCAATGATGTGTATCAACATAAGGCCGGGTGCAGCCGACAGAGTCTGATCAAACCGGAACTGACCGAGAAAGGTATTTTGGATCATGGCTGAGGTGTAGAGTCCCCCCAAAACAGATAACAGCCCCACCGCATAGAGCACCAACGTAAGACCGGCACCATGCCGATCGTGGGTCTGCAGAAAACGCAACCTATCCCTTTTCCGGGTTCCGCTCAATTGTTCCAGCACGACCACTTCGGTAGAGAATCGGTATCTGAATTGGTAGATGATGAATCCCAAGGGTAGTACGTAAAGCAAGATTCGCAACGGCACATATTCAAGCAACATCTTCGGAAAAACCTGCCATGAACGCTTTAGAGCCTCGATGGCGCTGGGTCGATCGTTGAACAGCAAATCTGCGCTGTAGATGATCAAAGGTAATCCTAAAAGCGGTGCTTCAACCACGATCAAAATAATCGAGGCAAGTGCATGCCAGTCAATCACATACAGGATCGACCCATTCAGAGCTGCCATGCCAGCCACCATGATTACAGTGATCCATGCATAACCGGACAGATGCTGACGTACCATCAGGAGTGCTAGATCCATCAGTTCGAACATCGACCGAGGTCGCAACCTGAACCGAATACCTTCAACTTTCACGGTTCACGCCCAATCTCGGAAGATTAAGGTAGACAGTGATTGCTGCTGCGCTGACGACCATGACGCCTGCCTTAAAAGTAGCAGGCAACTCGGAAGGCGACACAAAACCTTCGATAAAGGCAGCCGAACTGATCATGGTGGCCGCCAGAAGAACCATGGGCATGACCTCACTCATCGATTTTTGCAGTGAACGGATCCTCGTTTCTCCGTGGGTAATCAGCATGGCAAAACCCATACGCATACCCGCACAACCAGATACGCAGATACCCATCAATTCCAATGGCCCATGTGCCATGACGAATTCACCAAAATGATGTGCGTGCGGTCCACTGAGCATGAAGCCAAACACCGAACCCAGATAGATCCCGTTGAAAAGCAAGACGTAGATGGTCCCCATCCCCAACAACAGGCCAGAGGCAAAGCATTGCAAAGCGATTGAAACGTTGTTGTAGATGTAGAAGCTGGTACCTGCTCCACCGGCAAACACAGAACGTTGTTCAAAACCATCCGAATACATCTCGTTGATTTGCGCCATGGTAATGGGCCCCAACACACGTTCGGCGAAAATCGGATCCACATAGGCGAGGGCGGTACAAATCAAAAAGGGTACCCAGAACATGGCAGACGCCAAGCGAAAATAGATGTTCTTGTCCATCAATCGTGGAATTTTCTGCAAGAACAACAGCCTCAGATTGGTAAATGTCCATTTCTGAGCACCGTAGAAGTGGTTGTGAGCTCTGGCGACCAGTTCATGCAGGTATTGAACTGTTTCTTCTGGCACGTGATAGGCTGAAGCCAGCGATAAGTCCGTGCACACGGAGCGATAGAGTTGTGTAAATGCAATGGCGTCATTGGAAGAGTAGGTTGAACGGCGTTTGGCCATCAGTTGCTCAAGACGATGCCAATCTTTCTGGCGCTCTGCCAGTTTGTAAAGCGTCATGAAGAAGCCCCAAACACGCGCACATAAACCAGGCACAGAATCATGTCGAACGACAGGCTTTCGTCTAAGCCATATCGTTTGCGTAACTGTTGTGCCAGCGGCATGGCCATTTCGTCTCGGCGCAGTTCAGAAAAATCCTCTCGCCTTTGAATGAACGAGGTCAAAGCCCTTCCCTGTTCCCGTGACAAAACAAGCCCTTTAGGTAACGCGTTGAGTTGTGCCGATTCGACGACTGGCGGCACTTTCACCGTGCGTTCACGTGCCGTGCGGTCTTTGATCACGACCGTGTTTGCGGCCAGGTCGCCAAGCCGCTGATTATGGCGCGAGAAGAACACGCTCAGAAAACCAAGCGCGTAGAACGGCATGAGTGAAAGGCTGCCCACCAGGGAGACACTCGGCATCATGTCAACGACGCGTAACAGGTTGCGAATCAGCGCTTGAGTGGGGTGCATGGGTGTGCCCTCACCCGAAACGACTCGCAATTTGAACAGGGCCTTGCCGGGGGTCCGCCCACCCCAAAGGGCTTCAAACACCGCGAAATATAACCAGGCAATTGCGACCAGAATCAAAATGGATCCAGAGAGCAGGAGCCCCATCAAATCGCCACCCAGCACCCCCAATAATCCAAATGCAAACAACATAATCAACGAACCGAAGAAAATAATCAGATGATCGATGGCACAGGCAAACATCCGTTCGAATACCCCGGCCCTGTAGTAACGAAACTCGGTGTATTCGGGCGTGTGGACGTCAAAGACGGTGTCGATCGTGTTGGCTTCGGACATGAGCTTAGAGGGCCACCAACCTGGGACAGAAGTCTATTTCAAGCGCATCTGCAATCTGTCCGATATCCATCAACATGGCATTGAGCGTTTGTGCATCCAATTGCGAGAAACGAGACCAAGCTACTGAGACGCGATCCATTAGTTCCATAGCAGGTGCGTAGGGTGTCTGGGCAGGGTCTGGGATGCGAAACACAAACGAAAGGCGTGCCGCGTGCCCTCTGTCCTGCGCGGAGCCAACCACTTCAATCGCTCGTAGGCGTTTGGCTCGCCTCGGTTTATTCACTTGCCAGGCATTGAGCATGGGAATCGCATCACGCTTGTCAAATACCTGCCCATTACCGCGATCCACGTCCCACCAACCGTTATGGATCACCGATTCTCCGTCGTGAAAGTGGAGTGTTACCGAACGGATTCGTATGGTTCGGTTCGCTTGAAACTGAACTCCGAATACATAGAGATTGGGAATGATAACGTCGAATTGGATGGGTTGAAAGCTCCAACGCCCATTGGATTTGTTCTCCTTGGGCAACTGGGGGTCTCCCCCAAACGTCACTTGATTATCCACATCCAGGTCAAACGTATGTCTGGTTTGGGTGTCCACCCTGACATTCGCATTCTCGGCCACGGAATGCTGCAAGTCCTCCAACAACCGCAGCAAGTCACTTGGGCCGCTGGGTGCAAACCCGCGGTTGTGGTCCTCTATGCTGCGATTCAAGCGATAGCTAAGATCATCGAATGATCTTTGGATATCTCGATTGTGACGCGTGGGAATTCGCGTCTGAGCAGCAAGAATGCCGGAAAAGAACATCAAAATCCACGTGCGTGCTCTCATCTTCCCCCTCCTTCCACGGCGGACGCACCTATATTAGCTCGACCTAGCCCTCTAAGACAGTTCAAGTTGAGGTGGAGGCGGGTTCGACCCGCCTCCGGCTATCAGCTCTTTTCTTCGTCTTCCATGAGTTCTGCGGCTGTTGCCAAGAACTTCTTGCCCACATACTCGCTTAGCTCATAAACCCATGAACCGTGAAAAGCCGTGAATTCTTGGATTTTTACGGCGGCTTCCCATTGTTCTGACTTCTCCTTCACTTGCTCGTCTGTTTCCAGTTCAGATGGATTGATCGAGCGCAAGTCATGCTCTCCCGATATGCGAAGGTAGGTCTTATCGCCTGACTTTGCCAATTCAAGCGTGTAATGTGACTGATCCTTCAAGTCATATGTAACACGCTGGGTAAACGAGAGGTTTGCTACTTGCGCGTCGTCAGCAAGGTAGACTTTGTCAAAGCTCAAATTGGTGAGTGCCGTCTTCAACTGACCGACGGCCGGGGACTCCTTCTTGCCGTCAGGCAGGCCCACCAATTTCAATGTGCCTTCCTGGTCTTCAATCGTGTAGCCTGCGCCCCGAATGCGTTGCACTTCGGTCTGAGCGACGTTTAGTAGTTCCTTACGCAGGAACCCATCATCGCCAGCTGTCAAATAGGCTCGACTGGAGGTGAGGTACACGTTGCGCGCATCCCCATCCATACGTTTGATATAGCTGCCATTGCCACCTTCAAGTGACTTCCCGATGACAAAATCCACCATCTGTTTGCCGGCAGCGTTCTTGAACTGCACCCGCATAGACTCATCAAACTCCGTGGTTAACTGGAGTTCCTGATCCATGTCGTCACCGCGACCCACTTGTTTTTCCAGACTAAGCCCAAGCACATCGCGGATGAAACGATTGACCGCCTCGTTTTTGGCAGGATAGCCGTTGGAGGAAACCAGTGTGAACTCATCGCCCACACGTTTCAGTTGGGTGACCTGATCACCTTTGGTAATCGTGGCTTCCACGATTTCGTCAGGGTTCAGGTTGGGCAGGAATTTCTGGCCGCGCTCAAATCGTTCGCCTCGATGTTGTGAGCTGATAAAGCTGAGCACAGACAGAATGAGCGCGACAACCGTCGCCAATCCTAGTTTTTGATTGCGATTCATTTGGTCCCCCTTAACACGCTCGCTTCATTCATTTTTCGTCGCACAAACAAACCCATGCCCAACAAAAACACCAGTATGGGTGTGAACCACATGGTCATGAATCTCACGCGTCCTTCGACACCTTCCAAGGCTGCGCGCTTGGTCTTGCGAATTTCACGAAGTTGTCGTTCGGCGTTCTTCTTTTTTTCTTGAAGTTCGGTCAACTCGTCTTGCACTTTCTTTTCCAGAAGTTGGGTGTTCTTTTGTGACAACTGGCTTTGCTTGTCAGACAACTCCTTTTGGAAACGTTCTACTTCCGCTCTGAACTTGCGTTCCTCGTCCAAGGACTCCTGGTCGGCAGCAGCCTCAATCTCGTCAAAGACCACAAACGGTCGTTTGATGGATGATTTGGCTCGGACGCGCAACAACTCTTCAGAACCAAGCATGTAGTCCAGTGCATTCAGCATGACCTTGTGGTTGTCGTTGGCCGCGGCCAATCCAAAGAAGCTCTGCTGAAACGCCAGCTCATCGGCGATGAAATCCACGTCAGCGAAAACCATCACGGAAGCAGGAGCCAAACGGTCGGCGGTCACGGCTTCCTTTTCAATCCACTCCGCATCTTCTGGCGGCGGCATCTGGAATCCAGGTGGCATTCCAGGAGGGGTTTCAGGCGTGGAGGCCGGGAATCGAGCACCTTCTGCAAAAGCCGTGGGGAACTGCCCACGTAACAGGCAGGCAATCATCTTTTGCCCCTGCGGGTTGTAGGCATCCAATAACTTGCCCGGATTGCCGGCATCCATGAACGTGAGCTCGTTTCCGGAGGGGAACCCCGCCTTCATATTCAAGGCATCCCCTTTTTCAGTGGTTTGAACCAATGGAATCATCTCCAAATTGGATTCCGTATCGACCTGTTCCAGCACACCCGCCATAAAGAACCGAATGTTGTTCAAGCCCTGAAAAACCGGGAGCTCTGTATTAAGCGTAGTAGCCCGTGTCTTGTCTGTGATGTTCATGTCGACAATCACTGTTTCTGCAGGCCCAGAACGCGAAACGGGGCGTTTTACGGCCAAATCAAAATCGGCAGCGATTTGGTCTTCAACACGACGAAGTCCCCATTTCTCCATCAACCGCTCCAGGTTCGATGAGGGCTTGTACTGGTATTGCGCAAAGGGCTGTTGTGGGTTTTGGGGTGCCTGATCGCGAATGGCATAGGGATCCACCATCACAATCGTATTGCCACCGGTGACAATCCACTCATCAAGGGCCCACAGTGATTTGTCCGCCAATGAACGCGGGTGAATCACCACCACCAGATCATAATCATCATGCGAAATTTGGTCGGACTCCAAATCGATTTTGGATACGTCATAGGTTTCCTTCATCATTTTGACCATGGTCCAGGTCTCTGGAGCAGCTTTGCCCTGTGCTGCCATCAACTGCGCGTAGTAAGGATTATCATCCGCCATGACGTCCAAACTGGAGAGAATGCCCACGCGTTTCTTCGCTGGCCACAAGAGGCTGTAGATGCGTTTCGAAATCTCATACTCCAAGGTCTCTTGTTTTTCCGGCCAAAGGAAATCAATCACGTCTTTGCTGCCAGTCTGAGTTTCGAAGACCATCCCAAAGAAGAACTGGTCGCCGTACTGATTCAGCATCTTGCCGTCAAGACCATAATCTGCTGCGTCCTGTGCTTCGTCGCTATCGGCCTTGGGATCGTAGAATTCGACGGTAATCTTGCCTTGCGAGTAACGCTGGTACTCAGACAACAAACTTCTCACATATTGTTCATAGGTGATGAAGCTCTTGATAAACGCTGGCAATTTCTTGCCAATCGTTTCCGAGTAATAGAGCTTGACCGTAATTGGCTGCACACCTTCGTGATTCATCTTGTTCAGAATGTCGTGTGTGCCGTCTGTCAAGGTATAGATTCCGTCGGCCGTGAAATCCAAACGCCAACCATCGGTGTTCATGTACACGGTGTGCACCGTGAACACCGTCAAAAGAGCAATTAAGACGATCGTAATAATGCGATTCATGTTCCCCCTCCTTATACCGACTTGGTCTGGCGCAACACCATCATGCCGGCTGTCAGCGCACCAAAGGTTACGACCACAAAATAGAACAGGGTCTTGACTTCAATCAGACCACGGGTAAATGAGCTGAAGTGGTCGATGATACTCAAGCTTCCAAACACTTGTTCGGTGTAGGCGCCAAAGATTTTTCCAATTACCTCAAGCGGCTGAGGCAGGCCCAACACCAGCAGAACAATACAAGCCGCAATGCCCAAGATGAACGCCACGACCTGGTTCTTCGTCATCGCGGAAAACAGCATGCCTATTGACAAAAAGGAACCTGCCAGTAAGGCACATCCTATGTAGCCTGTGAAGATTACGCCCCAATCCGGATCACCCAGCCATGCCACCACCAACACGGTTGGAGTCGTGAGCAAAAGGGAAAAGCCCAGGAAGCTCCAGCCGGCAAAGAACTTGCCCATGTATGAGGCTTCCAACGTCACCGGAAGTGTGAACAAAAGCTCTATCGTTCCTGATTTTCGTTCTTCCGACCACAATCTCATGGCCACAGCGGGAACGAGCACGACGAGGATCCAGGGTACGAACTGGAAAAAGGAATCCATGCTGGCCTGGCGAATTTCGAGAAATCGGCCGAAGTCCCGGGACACGGTGAGGAAACCGGTACCCATGAGAAAGATCACCACGAAAATGTAGCCCAGCGGTGAAGCGAAATAGCCTTTAAATTCCCGTTTGAAGATGGACTTAAGACCTGTGAACTTCATGCTGCCACCCCCTTAGTGATCGCGCGGAAAAGTTCATCCAGACGACCTTCTTGTAGGTGGATGCTCAACAGCTCGGCGTCCTTCAAAATGCTCAACAAATCACTCAAATGGTTGCGTCCATCTACGGGCACCACCTCAAACGTCTGTTCCGATTCGCGCTCCACTCGTCTGCACCATGATTGCTTGCCAATTTCGTCGATCATGGCGTCGTTGGCAGATGCTAATGAGACTCTGATCACGTTGTGATTAGGTGCCTGCTCCATGAGTGACTCAGGCGTAGCGTCGACCAAAATCTTTCCCTCGCTGATGACAAGCGCGCGGTTACAGATGCGTTCCACCTCGTCGAGGATGTGTGTGGAAAGCACGATGCATTTATTCTTGGATAAGTTACTGATAAGTTCGTGGATCAGTGCTTTTTGATTCGGATCCAATCCATCGGTGGGTTCGTCAAGAATAAGCACCTCTGGGTCGTGAATCAATGCCTGAGCCAAACCAACTCGCCGTTTGTAGCCTTTTGACAGCGTTTCGATGGTTTGGTGAATCACGCGTTCGAGCCCTGTCATTTCTACCACGCGATCAATCGCAGCAGTCGCATCTTCAATATCTCTGGCGTCACATATGAAGCGCAGAAAACCATCCACCGTCATTTCGCCATAAGCGGGCGCACTTTCCGGACAATACCCAATCATGCGTCTCACTTCGATCGAGTGCTCCCGAATATTCTTGCCGCCCACTTCCACATCGCCGGAATCCGCTTCCAGAAAACAGGTGATGATCTTCATGGCCGTTGACTTGCCAGCCCCGTTGGGACCCAAAAACCCGAGAATATCACCGCGTTTCGCCTGAAAGCTGATTGAGTCCAATGCGCGAATCGGTCCATAGGTCTTCGTTAATCCACGCACATCAATCAACACCTCGCGGTCGACTTGATCAGGATCCATATGTTCCATACCTCACTCCATTCACATGTCTGATGATGGGCGCAAAAAAGACCGCCCACGCGCCAAAATGGCGCAATCAATCCCAGTCCCCCGGCCCCTCATAACCCGCAAAACGGAGTCCGTGTTGCGCAATGGGTGCCGTTCTTGATGGACGAAGGGCAAATTTCGTACCAAATCAGTCGTCTTTGGTCCAGGCCTCCGTCTCCACAACAACACCACCACCCTGTTTTGGACGGGAAAACCTTGCAATAAGTCGACGTGCAAAGTACATCCGAACAGATGGAATAACGCCGATGAAACCCGCGATATCCGTGATAAACCCCGGTGTCAACAACAGTGCACCCACACCAAACAACATGGCAGCTGCCACAAACTCAACAGCGGGCAGCTGTCCGCTTTGCGCCTGTTTCTGAATCTGTTGCCACGACCTGAAACCCTCACGACGTACCAAAGCACCACCGATGAGACCAGTCAGTGCACAGCCCGCAATGGTCCACAAGGCTCCCCACCGAGATGCAACCTCGATAATCAACAACATCTCAGCGAAAGTAAGAGCGACGACCAGAATGAAAAAGCGAAGGATCAAGTAGCGGCTGCCAGGGCTGCTTCCAAATCAACCAGGGACTGGTATCGGTGCTCAGGTTTCTTGTTGATGGCCGTGAGAATCACGCGCTCCAGCTCCATCGGCAAGCCGGGGTAGTGACTTCGCGGTGCAGCTGCTGGCGTATTCAAGTGACCGTGAAAAATCTGCGTGGTATTGCTTCCCTCAAAAGGGACCTTGCCTGAAAAGACTTGGTACATCATGATGCCAACACTGTACAGGTCACTACGAGCATCCATAGTTTCACCCATGATCTGTTCGGGAGCCATATAAACCGGCGTACCAGTGACGTACATTTGGTTACTTCGCTCCAGTTTGGCGGCACGTGCAACGCCAAAATCCATGACCTTGACGACGCCGCGATTGTCGATCATGACGTTGTCCGGCTTGACATCACCGTGGATGACCCCAGCTTCGTGGGCAGCGTGCAGGCCTAAACAAACCTGCCGCATGATGCGGCTTCCTATGGCCACCGGCAAACGTTCCAGACCACGCATGGCCTGGCGAAGTGTTCTGCCTTCGATGTATTCCATCGTGACGAATTGCAGATCGTGCGCCAAATGGAAGTCGTAGGTGCGCACCACGTTTTTGTGGGTCACGCGTCGGGCCAGTTTGGTTTCGTTCTTCAGCATTTCGCGCAGACCTTCGTCATCGATGTGTAAGGTTTTCAGCGCAACCGCTTCATCAAGTGTCATGTCATGCGCCCGATAAACTTGGCCCATGCCACCTTTGCCCAGTACTTCCAGGATACGATACCGCCCAGACAGAATCGCATTCGCCTTCAAGGTCCCACCACTGGGCACTTCCGGTTTCATGGGTTCTGAGGCCACAGTCTTTTGTGCTGTTTTTTCCAGAAACTCGATCAGCTCACGTTGTTCACGTAATTCTTGAACGAGTTCACGAAATGCTCGGGCCAAGACACCGATTTCGTCTTTGCGTCCCGTTTGGATGTCACCTTCATTAAAGTGGTCTTGACGCATGCCCTCAACGACGTGGGTGAGTTGGCTGAGGGGCCGAGTGATGCCTCGAGACACCAAGAAACTCAACGGAATCATGAGCGCAATGGCCACTGCGCCCCAAAGTAACGCCGTTCGTATCATCTTGTGAAAGGGACTCATTTCGCGATCAACCGATCGAAGTGCCACAAACTGACCAGTGGCTGCACCTCGATTGTTGCGTAAGCTCCCGGTCACCGCGCGAAACGTTTCAGACGCCAATTTGATCTCGTGGACCTGGTTGGCCTGCAAATTGGCAAATGTTGCTGCTAACGCAGACCGGTCCAGTTGTTGAGCTGCCGTATGAAGCGAAGCAGCACTAATGCGTGGTTGGCCGCCATTCATGACAAACGCTGTGTCACAGGCTGTCAGATCCGCGAACTGCTCAGCCACTTGATCGTCAATTCGGTATCCGATCATCACGAAACCGTAAAGGGCATCGCCGATGGTAATGGGACTCATAACCACGTGGTAGAGCGCAGGTCCGAGGCCCAACACACTCACCGACTCTCCGCCTTCGTCAAAGGCACCCAAGGCATCTTGGATATCGCCTAAAGAGCGATCATCCAAATCGCCACCTGTTTGGACCACAATCGCTCCGCTCCCGTCGGTCACCATGGCAAAATCGCAATCCGAGAATCGGCGGATCTCCTCAAATTGGTCGATCATGGATTCGGTGGCACCGGCTTCAATAGCCTCGGCCATGTAAGCCTTGAAGGCGCTATTACCGCTGACGTAAGCGTTCACAGCTTGGAGCTTTGCTCGAACGTCCTTTTCATACTGTTCAATGGTGCTTCGAGCTCTATTCAACCCTTGTTCAATCACCTGATTGGCAGTTTGGCGGGAGGAATGTTCAAAGACCGCGGCCACGCCCAGCAAGAGCGCGACCGAAATCAATGCAATCCCCAACCAGACCTTGTGCCTTAGTGAAATCACCGTCAATAGTTCTCCGCACTGGAACGCGAGTAACGTTTGCCAGATTTGTTCAAGTGAGCAATTCTCCGCTGTTTAAGCTTGATGTGCAAGTTGACATCAGAAATATCTGAAGCTGCGACCTCTACTTTTTGGGTCGTCATTTCTCCATGGGGATGCCACACCGACAATACATATTCGCCCGGCTCCAGATCGTTGAAGTTGAAACGTCCGTTGGGCCCGACATATGCGATGTGAGGTGAGTCCACGACCAGCACGTAGGCATTCATCTCGTGATGGACATTGCAAAACACTTTGACTAGCCCCTCGTGCTTAAAGGTGTGAGAGACACCTTCACCAGCGGCATAACGTCCCGCATCAAAAGCATTCTTCCCGGAAACCGAAAAAACATTATGGATGATGGGGTCTGAGTTTGGAAAGTGAACTTCAGAACCCTTGGGAACAGCGAGTACACGGGGGACAAAGGTCTTGTCGCGTGTGATAATCTCAAACCGACCGGAAGCAGATTGGCCTACCAATGAACCCCCAGTGAGGGTCACTACGATGGGGTCGCTCCCCGCATCGCCCGTCACCGAAACGTTACCTGTTACCGAATACACCGATGGCTTGGTTACATCCGCCATCGCGGGTTTTGGGGACGAAACCGGGCTTGGCTCGGGTTGCGCTACCTGTTCGGGTTCCTGAGTCATGACGGGTTCTGGCTCATCATTCACGACTGGCTGAGGGGCCTTTGTTTCAGGCACAGATTCCTCGACAACGGGTTGTGCTGAAGCTTTCGCGACTTGAACTACAGGCGATGTGACGGCCTCATCAAAGACCAGATTCACCGTTGTGGGGCCATCCCCCCTTACCTGAATCCTTTTCTCAAGATAAGGGTAACCCGGTACCCAAGCTCCAAGGCGGTATCGTCCTGGAGGCAATTGGCTTAACCTAAATGATCCATCTGCCGAAACTTCAGTCCAAGCGACTCTATCCCGCACCAGCACAATGCCACGCATATCACCGTAGACCTTGCACCTCACTTCCACCAAACCACTGCTCGTAAACACCCGTCTTTCGTCCTCGCCTTCGTCCAAGCGTCCACCGGCAAAGGCGTTGGCACCGCTCTGAGAGATCAGGTTATGCGCCAGTGATCCCGTGTTCCGAAACACCACAGGCACCCCGCGGGGAACAAGCGCGATCTGCGGCATAAATGACCGATCACGCACTTCAATGACATAAGCTTCAGGTTCGCCATCCAACAGTTCCATGAACACAACCGCACCTCCGGGTACGGTTTCTTGTGTGGTCTGAACGGTACCCTCACAGGTTCCCGCGATCAATACTGAAGTTACGAAAAGCAAGACAAAATAACGCATGATCACTTCTCCTGTTCGCTGTTCCAGCGCCATCGCAAGGTGGTCAAGAACTCGTCAGCGTGTTCCCATTTCCCCAGTCGCAGGAATTGGTTGTCACTGTATTCAATGAAGAGTCGCCAGCCGCGATAAAGTCGAGCCGAGACCCCATAATCCAGCTTCTTCCATTCCCACCAAACGCTGGGCGTTGGATAAACACCGGCATTCCCCACAAAATCTGGCTCCAGTTTTGAGTAGCGAATGGCCGGTGTGACCGACGGAAGTATCTGGCTCTTTTGGAATGCCAACCACAAGGGGAGCTTGAATGTCCAGGAGAGTTCACCTTCAAGTGCTGTCCGACCAAGACCTGCCACCTCAGAGTCAATCGACTGGAGAAACAGCGTTCCGCTATCAAAATAGACCCATGATGTGATGGTTAGTTCCTCCTTAGACTTGCCTTCCAAAGGCAGTCCTGGAGGTAACCCCAATTCCTCGACCCCCAACAGCAAATCCATGTCACCGCCATAAAATGATCCTCGCATGTCGACCGTGTCGCGTAGATCTCGCTCGAAATAGGAAACCAAAACGTTTACGCTGCGCCGCCCGTAATCGTCGCCATACCAAAAGCCGCCAGCCAGACCCAGCTCTGCTTCCGAAAATCGAAGGTCCTCGATCTCAGCATCATAAAAAAAGACAAACCCACTTTTGTAGGGCGGATCCGGGAACGGATTGATGAATGGGTTTCTGGCCGGTGAACCGTTGTCTCCAGCCAAGGCATTGGCGTCGCGCAGGAAGAGAGGGTTCCCAACCGTATAGCTTCCCTTGACGTAGATGTTCTTGGTGATTTGAAATCCACCTTCCATGCCAGCATCCTCTAATCGATTGAACACCGTGCTGGCCAGGCCATAGCTCACGAGATGACGGTCGTCCTGGCGTTCAAACTTGCCAAATTTACCCAGCTTCACGAAAAAAGAGCGCGCTTCCGGCACGTCGCCTGGTTCAGATTCAGTGCCATAACGAATCCAGATTTCGTCCATGTCCCACTGCCTGTCACTGGAGGTAGGGTTGCGATCGTACAGGTCGATCACATCCACCTTCGCGTGGCCCGACCATTGGCCGTATTCCATGTGTCCAACCAACGTGAATCTGGACATTTCATAATAACTACCCGCCTGTACGGTCTCCAAGGAGCCACTCGTTTCTCCGGGAGGCAGGAACTCTTCGGGAAATGGAAAAGGAATCCCGAATTTGGCCTCATCGGAATCGCGGTAGTTCATGTCGGACTCTAATCCAAACCTAAATCGCAGGTCCTGGGCTAACAAAGGCATCGCTAGGGATATGGATAACAACACAATGATTCTCAATCTTGTCCTCCCCATTGCTCGTACGTCGAGTTGAGTGATTCATCCAGTTTGGGTTACGCTGCATAACATCCTAATGGATCTGTAGAAATTAGCGACAAGGAATTCGAAAACAACATGATTGGAGCGCTTTTGATGGTTCTGAACGCCATGGACCCCCACAGTTACGCAAATACCGATCAGGTACAGGTGACGCATATGACGTTAGACTTACGCCTGAATTTCGAGGCGCAGACCATCGCGGGGACGGTGACTCTCGACCTGGATCGCCGTGCGCCCAAATTGGTTCTCGATACCGATCAACTGATCATTCAAGCCGTCCAAGACGGTGCGGGCAACCCCCTTGAATACACCTTGTCTCCGGCTAAGGCCTATATGGGGCAGGCACTTTACGTAACGCTTCACGATCAAACAACTCAAGTCACGATTCAATACACCACCTCGCCTTCAGCAGGTGCCATTCAGTGGCTGTCATCCGAAATTACTCAGAGTCACAAGCCCTTTGTTTTCACTCAGTCTCAGGCCACATTGGCAAGGTCTTGGATACCATGCATGGACTCGCCTTCGATCAAAGGCACCTACCGAGCTACCATCCGCGTGCCAGCCGGATTGACGGCCGTGATGAGTGCCGCCCACAAAGACCACGATGTGGAACGCGGTGTGTTCACATTTCAAATGGACCAACCGATTCCTTCATATTTGATCGCACTGGCCGTTGGAGACTTAAAGTTTGCGAGTTTGTCGGACCGAACGGGTGTTTACGCCGAGCCGGGAGTGGTCGATGCCGCTGCAGCAGAGTTTCGCGATGCGGAAAAGATGCTCAAGGCTGCAGAATCACTTTTGGGACCCTACGAGTGGGAGCGGTGGGACATTCTGGTATTACCTGCAAGCTTTCCTTTCGGTGGGATGGAAAACCCGAGGATCACTTTCGCCACACCTACCGTCATTGCCGGTGACAGGTCGCTGGTCAGCCTACTCGCGCATGAACTGGCCCATTCTTGGTCCGGCAATTTGGTCACCAACGCCACTTGGAACGATTTCTGGCTGAACGAGGGATTCACGACGTATATTGAGAACCGCATCATGGAGCAACTCTACGGTAAAGACCTCGCCGCGATGATGGGTTTGTTGGGTCAGCAAGATCTTCAAGCTGCGGTGAAGAGCCTGCCGGCCGAGGACACGAAACTGAAGCTTGATCTCAAAGGCCGCAATGCCGACGACGGCATGTCCGATGTCGCTTATGAAAAAGGCGCAAACATGTTGCGGTTAATGGAACAAGCCTTCGGAAGGGACGCATTTGACATCTATCTCAAAGGATATTTTCACCGATACAAATTCAAAACCCTAACCACCGAAGATTGGCTTAGCGATGCAAAGGCTCAGCTTCAAGGCAATCCCAATGACATCTGGGAGCGTGTCGAGAATTGGGTGTACCAGCCAGGTATTCCCGTTGATATGGTCCGACTTTCGAGCTCCCGTTTTAAGGCAAGAACGGATGACGCCAAGAACTGGGCAACCAGCGGCACACTGCCTAAAACCGATGAATGGGTCACGCAGGAATGGCTCCACTTTCTTCGCAGCCTTCCCCAGCAACTGGCTCCTGAAAAGTTAGCGGACCTCGATCGCTCCTTTGGGCTTACCCACACGGGCAATGCAGAAATTGCGTGCACTTGGTTCACCCTCTGCATCGCCAACAATTACACGCCCAGTTATGATGCCGTGCAAACGTTTCTCGGGACCATCGGGCGCCGTAAATTCCTGATGCCCCTATACGAAGCACTCTTGGCCAACCCCAACACCAAGGAACTGGCTGACGCGATTTATCGCAAATCTCGCTCCAATTATCACAGTATTTCACAGGCATCACTGGACAAACTGTTTAGCGGCCCTATTCAATAGCCTGAGGTACAATGAAGTTGCAGGAGGCACCATGTGCCGGATAACCATACGTATTGATGACCCAGAAGTGAAACAAACATGGACAGTGGAGAAGGAACTGATCATTCTCAGGTCCCATCATGGAGACTTCTTTGAAATCGAATGCGATGGTATCAGTTCCACCGTTTACCAACTTGAACGGGCACAGGCAATCGCCGACTACGTGGCCAGCCAACTCAGTTCCTGGCTTGGAGCAGACGAAGCGGAGAACTAATGGATCAGGAAAAAGTGAGATTGGACCGCTGGTTGGTGGCCGTCCGTCTGTTCAAGACGCGCGCTTTGAGCGCTGAGGCTATTTCCGGCGGCAAGGTGAAGGTGAATGACGAGTCTGCCAAGCCCCATAAGTCCATCAGAATAGGCGATGTCGTGACACTCAAACGCGATGGACAAACGTGCGCCTACACGGTCATGAAGGCGATCGAGAAACGCGTCAGCGCCAGTGATGCTATTCAGTGCTATCAATTAGAGGTCGACCCAGGCCTGGACCTTGATCAGAAGCAGATGCTGCAGACCATTCGAGATCTGGCAAGGCTACAACCCAAGTCCAAGGGGCGACCCTCAAAAAGGGACCGCCGTGTTATGCAGCGATTCAAGGAACACATCGAATGAGAACGCTGGTTGTGGGAGGTGCCGGCTACATCGGTAGCCACGTCGTACTGGCACTACTCGATGCCGGTCCATTCCATGTCGCCGTGCTAGACGATTTCAGCACAGGGCACCGCATCAACGTACCCGATATGGCCGAGCTTTTTGAAGGCGACTTTCGCGACCGTACGTTTCTGCACCAGGTATTCCGAGCATTTCGGCCGCAAGCCGTCATACACCTCGCTGCGCTCAAAGCGGCCGGTGAATCGATGAATATTCCCGTGACCTATGCCAATCACAATTTGATCGGTTCTTTGGGCCTGATTCATACCTGTCTGGAATATGGGATTGAGGCGTTTGTCTTTTCTTCGACGGCTGCCGTGTATGGCGATCCTGTTTACCTTCCTCTGGACGAAGATCACCCCACCAAACCCATTAACTTCTATGGCTACACCAAGCTTGCTATTGAGGAACACCTGAGTTGGTACAGCCAGCTTTCAGGCCTTAGCTATGCGAGTTTGCGCTATTTCAATGCGGCCGGTTACGACGCCTCAGGCCGTGTACAGGGACTTGAAACAGATCCGCGCAACCTCATACCCATTGTCATGGAGACCGCAGCCGGATTGCGCCCGTCCCTGTCCGTATTTGGAGATGACTACCCCACCCCTGATGGCACCTGCGTTCGTGACTACATCCACGTCACAGATCTTGCCGACGCGCATGTCCGCGCGCTGGAAGCTGTTGCAAAGCATGGCTCACTGATATGCAATTTGGGAACCGGAAGTGGGTTCAGTGTTTTGGAAGTGTTGGCGTCTGCCAGAAAGGTCACCAGTCGGCCGATCCCGTCCGTGATCAGCGCGCGACGCCCAGGTGACCCACCCCAGCTGTGGGCGTCCAACGATCGAGCAACCCGATTGCTGGGCTGGAAGCCGCAACACTCTGACTTAGGCACACTCCTAAACACGGCCTGGCAGGTGATTCGCCCACAAATTCTGGAGGAGCAAACTTGAACTCATACGACGTCGTGATTGCGGGAGGTGGTCTTGCAGGCCAATGTTTGGCTCGACAGTTGCGCCTGGCCCATGCCAACTTGCGACTTGCAGTCATCGAAAAGGCCGCTTTGCCCTATCCCACGGCTGCCCACAAAGTAGGTGAATCATCCGTAGAAATTGGCGCTCACTACTTTGCTCGCAAGCTCAAATTGGCGGACCACATTGCCAAAGACCAACTCCCAAAATACGGACTACGCTTCTTCTTTGGGCACGATGATAATCGACAGATTGGTGACCGCCTTGAACTGGGGGTGAGCGAGACCTACCCTACTCCAAGCTATCAGTTTGACAGGGGCATCTTAGAAAACCACCTGGTGACCTTAAACCGCGATGCCGGTATTGACGTCTTCGACGGGACCCGTGTCACGGGCATCAACACGTCTGAGGTTGAACATCAAATCACAGCCATACACAAGGGTCAGGAACGCCTATTCAAGACAAAATGGTTCATCGATGCGGCGGGTCGGGCAGCGCTCCTCAAACGCAAGCTGGGATGGCAACAATCCAACAACCACGATATACATGCCGTCTGGTTCCGCGTGGCCGACCGCGTGAAAATAGACGACTGGTGCTCGGATCCTGAATGGATCGCACGTTGCAAGAGTCCCGGAAGTCGCTGGTTGAGCACAAACCACCTGATGGGCAACGGCTATTGGGTATGGTTGATTCCGCTGAGTTCCGGCAGCACCAGTGTCGGTATTGTGGCTGACTCCAACATGCACGCACTTGCTGACATGAACAGTCACGACAGGGCTTTGGCCTGGCTGAACGCATTTGAACCTCAATGTGCACAAGCGCTCAAACACCTTCCTCCACAGGACTTTCTGGCGCTCAAACACTTTTCCCATGGCAGCATGAACGTTTTTAGCGTTGATCGGCTTGCGGTGACCGGTGAAGCAGGCGCTTTTCTGGATCCCTTTTATTCGCCAGGATCTGACTTCATCGCACTGTCGAATACCCTGATCGCCGATCTGGTAGACAGAGACATTAAGGGAGAGTCAATCCTGGCGAGAACTCAGGTATATGACCAAATATATCTGGGATTGGTGGACGCAACGCTGCCGGTCTACCTTCATCAGTACCCTATTTTTGGCCACCATCAAGTGATGCCTGCAAAGATCGTTTGGGACTATATTTCATACTGGTCAACGGTTGGTTTCTTGTATTTCTGGGAGCGCTTGACCGACATGTCTTTCCTGGCCCGAAACAAACAGAAACTGAAACAAGCGGCTGAACTCAACGTGGCGATGCAGGAAGACTTCAGGAAATGGGCCACCGCCATGCCACAGACTCAGCGCACCACTTTTGTGGATCAATTCGCTATCCCACTGTTAGCCGAACTGAACACGCATTTGAGCGAATATGACCCGCAGGCAAATGCCGAAGAGAGGTTTGAGCGCAACATTTGCATCATGAATGACGCGGCGGCCGAGATACGTGCCGCCTTTGACGGTCAAATTATGGACCCAGAAGGCATGTTGACGCGTGTCTTACAGGACATCTTGGGCAAGCGTCAAATAGCCACATTGACGTAGGTGGGTTCCAAGACCCGTTCCAGATCTTCAGTGGAAATCCCTACCAGGAACCCTTTCGCGCCGCCGTTGATAAAAACCTCGTCCAGGTCTCGTATGGTCGATTCCGCAAAAACTCGCAATTGGTGTCGGGTTCCAAACGGTGAGGTGCCGCCCACAGCATAGCCAGTCACCTTAAAGGCCTTTTCTGGGCTGCAGGGTTGGATCTTCTTGCAACCGATCTGCCGCGCCAGTTCCTTGGTCGACACACGATGTGGTCCGTGCATCAGGATCAAGAGCGGGACGCCTTCATCGTCTTCCATCACGAGTGTCTTGATGACAGACTCTTCCGCCAGCCCCAATTGTTCCCAAGCCCTTTTGGCGCCGCCACGTTCGACATAATCATAGTGCCAAACAGTAAAGGGCACTTTATGGCGGTTCAAAAGTTGGGTGGCTGGTGTCGCGTGTGGCTTGGGTCTACTTCCCATGCCGCCTCCTTGAGGTCAAAAGGTCGAGGCGCTATTTTAACGCGTTCTGTGCCCACACAAATCCCGAATTTGGTTTGCTAGAATACACAAGTAGGTATCTGGCAGGAGTAGATGGGCATGAGTGAAGTCGTATTGATCCAGGGAGATGGTATCGGACCCGAGATTTCGGAGGCCGTGGTAGCCATCCTCAAGGCAGCAGGCGCCGATATCACGTGGGTGCCCGCCACAGCGGGCATGACAGCCTATGAGCAGAGCGGGAATCCGTTGCCAGATGACACGATTACATTGATTGACAAACACAGATATGCGCTGAAAGGTCCACTAACCACACCCGTTGGCAAGGGCTTTCGCTCCATCAATGTAGGACTACGCCAGAGATTCCAGCTGTATGCGAATATCAGACCCGCCAAACGGTTCGTCGGCGTTCATACGCCCTTTCCTAAAGTCGATCTGGTTATGTTCCGCGAGAATACACAAGGCCTTTATAGTGGAATTGAGCGTTGGGCGAACGAAGCAAAGACCCATGCCGAAAGCATCGCCGTCGTCACGCGTGAAGCCAGTGAAGACATTATTCGCGCTGCATTTGATTACGCCCGTCAGAACAGCCGTAGGCGTGTCACCTTGGTCCATAAAGCCAATATTCTCAAACTTACGACCGGTCTGTTTCTTGACGTGGGACGCGAAATCTCCGCGCAGTACCCAGAAATCGAGTTCGAAGACATTATTATCGACAACATGGCCATGCAAATGGTGATTCGTCCAGAGCGTTTCGATGTCGTTGTGACGACCAATTTGTTCGGGGACATCCTTTCAGATCTCGCTTCAGGTTTGGTGGGCGGCCTTGGACTTACCGGCTCGGCCAACATAGGACGGCACCATGCGATTTTTGAAGCCGTCCATGGCTCAGCACCCGACATTGCTGGTCAGGGCAAGGCCAACCCGACTGCGTTGCTCCTTTCTGCGGTCATGATGTTGGAACATTTGGGTCAGGTTGATTGCGCCCGTCGCATAGAAGCCGCGGTGCACCGAGCTCTCGCCGACAAGATCATCTGCACCCCGGATGTCGGAGGCAAAGGCACCACGGCCACATATGCAGACGCCGTAATCCAACTGCTTTGATGCGTACACCCCTGCTCGTTTTGGCGTTGGTGCTCGTTTTGGTGCTCGTTTGGGGCCCCAGATGGCTCGTCCAATCAGCTTTGTTTCCCGCGCCAAAGACCGAAGTGGGCCAGCCTCCTCCAGGATGGCAGTCAGGTAGGCACCAAGGCACTAGTTACTGGATTCACGAAGGCGAAGGTCCAGTGGTCTTGTATTTCCACGGCAACGGTGAACACTTGGGGACCATTAGAGACTCGGGCCTTTTGCAAGACTTACTCTCATTGGGCACGGTAATCTGCATTGATTTTCCGGGTTACGGCAACAGCTTAGGAAAGGCCACGCCCGATAACCTGATTCATGCGGCAAGATCCATGGCCGATTGGGCCAGATCCCAGTATCCTGACCGACCTCTTTATGCTGTGGGATGGTCACTGGGCGCCGCTGTGGCGGCGCAACTCGATGGCTTGGATGGCCTTGTCTTGCTCAGTCCCTGGACCTCCCTTGAAAACGTTAGCAAGGATCATTACCCCAGTTTCGTGGTCTGGTGGGCCGTGCCTAAGGCATTCGACACTCTGAGTCGAATGAGCCACCACCAGCGTGTCCTGGTCGTACACGGTGATCACGATCCAGTCATTCCCCATAAACACGGGTTAGCCGTAGCGGCAGCCGCCGGCATACAACCCATTACCTTGCAGCTACAAGGCCATGTAATTATTGACTCGGACGCCTGCTGGAAAGCGGTCAGAGGGTTCATTCATCCTCTCTGACGCCGGGTTTGTGCTATGGTGCAGCCATGGTTACCGTCATCATTCCCATTTACAATGAACGCGACAATTTAGACGCGTTGTTTCAGGAATTATTAGAGGTACTCAAGCAATTGGATCGCGAGTGGGAAGTCGTGGCCGTGAATGACGGCAGCACAGATGGCTCCGAACAGGTATTGGACGCATGGGCCGATCGAGAACCGCGCATTCACGTGGTGCACCTACGTTCAAATCGCGGGCAGACCACGGCCATGATGGCAGGTTTCGATTTCGCACAAGGCGATGTGATCGTGCCGATGGATGCAGACTTACAAAACGACCCCGCTGATATTCCGCGCTTGCTAACCAAAATGGACGAAGGCTATGACGTGGTTTCGGGTTGGCGCGCTAAACGAAAGGACAAGTTGCTCTCGAGGAGATTGGTCTCCAAGATCGCAAACGGCCTGATTTCAAAAGTGGCTTCCATTCCCCTGCGCGATTTCGGTTGCACCTTGAAGGCATATCGGCGCGAGATTATGCACGACGTGCGATTGTATGGAGAAATGCACCGGTACATCCCTGTTTTTGCCAGCTGGCACGGTGCCCGTATTACCGAGCTTGAAGTGAACCATCGACCCCGCACTCGTGGCTCTTCCAAATACGGTCTGGACCGCACCCATCGTGTGATGCTCGATTTACTGGTCATCGGGTTCATGGATCGGTTTGTGAGTAAGCCCATCCATCTGTTTGGAAGTATTGCCTTGTTTAATTTCGGCATAACGGTTCTCAGTGTACTGGCGTCTATCTATTACAAATTTTTCGGTGATAAGTCATTCATCGAAACGCCACTGCCCTTACTGGCAGCCATGACTTTCATTACCGGTGTCATGTTTGTATGTATGGGTTTGTTGGCAGAACTGGTGATGCGAACCTATTACGAATCACAACAGAAGCGCACCTATTCGGTTCGATCCGTGCGAAACGGAACCGTCGAGTCGATTGCCATGGCCAAACGCCCCAGCAGATCTGCATAACGCTTGGCTGCAGCCATCCACGACGCGTTTTCAACCACAAAGATCCGAGCTCGCGCACCCATGCGCCTCAGATCATCTGGACGGGCGACACCATTTTTGAGCACCTGAACCCACGACGATTCATTTGCCACCAAGAGACCTGTTTGCTCATGGACCACCAACTCGGAGTTTCCAACCACGTCGCTTGCCAAGACGGGTAAACCACAAGCCATGGCTTCAAGTGCCAAATTCGAGTGACCCTCGTAATGCGAGGTGTTGATTAGTGCCCAGCTCTTCTGCAATTCCTGGCGTAACGCCTCACGGGTCAGCCAACCCGTGAATCGGACACGATCGGAAATACCCAAAGAGTGGACTCGTTTTTCGAGTGAGGGACGGAGCGGACCATCACCGACCACCGTCATTCGACATTCTGCGATGTCCGCCATTGCATCAAGGGCCAACACGATATTTTTTTGTGCCTGCAATCGGCCACCACAAACAAACGTGGGCAAGGATGTTCGAAACCCATCGTTGGGTGCAAAGAATTCGACGTCCACACCGTTGGGTATCACCGTCACCTGCTCGTCAGCCAACTTCGCCACAAACGGTGCCATGCTACGGGCATTGACCGTCGCTGCGGCACTGTGCCGCAGGATCCGTTTCATCAACGGTTTCAATAATAGGTGCATCCATTGCACACGTTGCTCCAGGCCCGGAACATCACCGCCTCGAAACGCGACGGCGTATGGAATACGCCAACGCGACAAGAGGCCGAGTCCCAGAAGTCCTGTTGGGAACGCAAAAAAGATGAGACATACTTCCGGACGATGGGCATCCATGACTTGGGGAAGTGTGCGCCGGGCATGCACCACAAAGGACGCCATGGTTCGAAGTCCAGCGCGATCCCTATCGGGTCGATAACTGGCGCAACGCCATACAGATACACCGTCTTCATCGCGTCTCGTCGTTTTTGAAAGTCCGCTGTCAGTGGTCAGAACGGACACCTGGTGACCGAGTACCACAAGCTGTTTCGCAATTTGGCTTGAAGCCCAACCCCCTCCGCCGCCGATGGGCGGATACTCATAATTCATGATCAAGATGCGCATTTAGGGATGCTATCACGCGATCATAGGAATAGAATGACTGCTTTGCACGTTGACCTAGCACAAGGAGAACCCATGGATACAAACACAAGGCGCGCCGACGTTCAGGCCTACTATGGCGAAACCCTCAAATCATCCCAAGACCTTAAAACCAGCGCCTGTTGTCCAGTGGACTCCGTCCCTGCCTACCAAAGGGATGTCTTAAAACTAATCGAGCCCGAAATCTTGGATCGTTTCTACGGATGTGGCTCACCGATGCCCGAGAGCCTGGACGGTTGCACTGTGCTTGATCTTGGCTGTGGTACCGGCAGAGATGTCTATCTGGCCGCCAAGCTGGTGGGTCCCAACGGCCACGTCATCGGTGTCGACATGACTGAGGCACAACTTGAAGTGGCCCAGCGTCATTTGTCGATTCAAATGGAGCGATTCGGGTTCTCAACTCCAAATGTCAGGTTTCACTTGGGCAATATTGAAGATTTGAGGTCACTGGGAATCGCCGATGACTCGGTGGATGTGGTCATTTCGAATTGCGTTATCAATCTATCAGCTGACAAAGGAGCGGTCTTCAAAGAGATATTTCGCGTCCTAAAACCGGGTGGCGAGCTATTTTTTGCCGATATTTTTGCCGATCGACGGGTGCCATTGCCGCTACAGTCCGACCCTGTCTTGGTCGGTGAATGCCTCGCAGGAGCTATGTACGTCGAGGACTTTCGTCGCTTGATGAGAGAACTGGGATGTCTTGATGTCCGCATACTATCCACGACTCCGGTTCAGCTTGAGGACGATGAGATCGTCAACAAAGTTGGAGGCATTAGGTTCTATTCCCGAACAATTCGCGCCTTCAAATTGAATGAGCTTGAAGACATCTGCGAGGATTACGGTCAACGGGCCACTTATTTAGGTTCGATTACCTCCAGTCCCGATGCAATGACCCTCGACGACCATCATGTGTTCCCAAAGGGTAAACCCATGGCCGTGTGTGGGAATACAGCGTCCATGTTACAGGCCACACGTTTCGGAAAACATTTCCATATTGAAGGTGATCGATCACAGCATTATGGGGCATTCGATTGCAGCCCCTTGACGACATCTGGAGCGAGTTGTTGCTAAGGAATTAACTTTTGGTCAACATCCAGCCCTGGGGGTCCACAACGACTTCAGCTCCTTTGGGTACCTCAAGCGATACACGGCCACCCTTGGGAACCAGACGTCTCATTTCACCGCCCACCGAGAGTGGAAAGGGCATGGTGATGTCCGCATCCAGCCAACGCAGCGTTATTTCTTCGTGCTCACCGTGGGACTGGCGTTCCATGACCCAGGCTGGGGGCTTGGCGTGATGCAGGTAGTGTTTCCAAAACCAGTCTAGTTTGCCGGCTTTCCGTTCAACTAGTGACACGAAATCCTGCGTATTTACATTGTTACCGTGGGTGTATTGGGGATCGTTGCAAAACGCATGGAGGATCTCAAAAAAGGTCTCGTCACCCACAAGAAAACGCAGCGTGTGCAGTACCCAAGCTCCTTTTTGGTACACGTCTTGGTGATAGGCAACGCTCGCTGGCACGTGATCACCCTGAATCAACGCCTTCTTATTGGCAATACGGGCCTTGAGTTCGGACATATAGGCAAAATAAGCGTCTGCACCCAAAGTGTCTTCCACATAAAGCGCTTCTGCATATGACGCAAAACCCTCTTGAATCCAAAAGTCAGCCCAGTCAGAAACGGAAACCTTGTTGCCCCACCACTCGTGCGCCAGCTCGTGCAGGAGTATGGTATCGAAACCATACTCATTATTTTTAAATCCCGCGCCATAAGCGACCAGGGTCTGATGTTCCATCCCCAGAAAGGGCGTCTGTACAAACCAGCATTTATCCTCGAGGTAAGGATACTCGCCAAAATACTTGCCTAGAACACCCAGAATGCCGGGAATCTGTTGTGCCGTGGAAGATGCTTTGTCTAGGTCCTCAGGTAATGCCCAAAACATCAACTCATAATCGCGTTCCCCATCAAGACCATGATAGGGGACGCGGATCGCTTCGTATGGGCCTATGTTTACGGTTACCAGATACGTATTGATGGGATACGAAACGTGCCAACGCGACGTGGTGGTACCGTCCTGATTATCGAGCACACCCTCGAGCCTTCCATTGGATAACGACGTCAAACCCTGCCTCGCCGTGATTTCGATGTTCATGCCTCGATCAGGTTCATCGGCAGGGTCATCCTTACAAGGCCACCAGAAATCGCCCCCTTCGCCTTGACATGCCACGCCGATCCAAGGCTCGCCGGTCTTGGTCTTTGCCCAGACAAACCCGCCAGACCAGGGAACATGTGCCGAAGTAACCGGCTTCCCGCTGTAGCCAACGGTCACTGAAAACTCATCCCCTTTGCGAATGGCTCTGTCGGCACGTATGACGCCTGCTTTGTGGTCGAACCTCAGCGCTTCGCCATTGTCCATTGACACATCGTGTACGGTAAAAACGGCGTCCAGATCACATTCAAATGTCGTGATGTCCATCAATGCGATGGCGGTGATTGTACAAGTGCCCTCAATGGATTGGGACTCGTCATTGACCACAACCTGCAACGCATAATGTTGCACATCATAAGCCTCCAGGGTCGGCCTAATGACGCCTCCCGAATCGCGATGGGTGAGAAAGTTCTGACCCACAAAAGGCAGTGCTGCAGCTAGGAACAAGCAAACGATCAACCAGCTGTATTTCTTGAAATTCATGTTCTTCCTTGTTGTTCACCGCAGGACAGCGTTCATTCCGATACTTGGTTGGTCACAAAGAGCGTTCCTCGGGTTTTACACCCTTCAGCAGGTCACACGTGATTTTGTTCTCACAAATGCAAGCATGTTGACGGATGTGGCGCTATTCAACTTATGCCACATTTTTTGCAAAGGCAAGTTAAACCCGCACGGAACTGCGTCTGAACGGGTGGGCCCCATTTAGCGACAGAGGATGCTAATTGCGCAACGAGGTCCACCCGAAAACGACACACCAACACGATGAACGGTGTTTTCTTGAGCTAGTCCTTTTTTGGGGACTTTCGCTTGCTTTTGAGTTGGTCCAAAGCCTGTTCCACCTCCGCCTGGTGCTCCAACTCGAGAAAACGGCGATCCAATTGGTTTGAGGCGGGAACTTGCAGCTCAGCATCGGCTTCAAGCCGGTCTATTTTTGATTCATAGTGTTCAAATCGCTCCAACGCTGCATCGGATTCCAACCGATAGATATGATTTGACACCTTCTTGCTTTTGATCAATTGACGGCGTCGTTCTTCTAAGCTCGCTTGCCGCATGCGAACAGAGTTCAGCTTTTCTTCCAGCCTTTGGATATCAGTTCGGTACTGATGAACGACAGTTTCCAGATCATTGAGTCGCAATTTCGCCTGTTCCGACCGGCTCTCATATGCGAATTTCTGTTCCAGTGCCTCACGTGCCAAGTCGTCTCGGCCCTTGCTCACTGCAAGCTCGGCGCGCTGACTCCAGGTGCTTGCTTTTTCGTCGTTCTGAGCAATTTGACGGGCCAGTCGCTTCTCATCGGCGATAACCTCAGCAGCCGACGATTTGATTTCCATCAAGGTGTCTTCCATCTCATGAACCATGAGCTTCATCATCTTGGCTGGGTCTTCGGCTCGATCCAACATAGCGTTGACATTTGCGTTCACGATTTCACCGATCCGAGAAAAGATACCCATAATCAACCTCCGCTGCTTAAAGGGCAATTTCCAAGCCAAACTCAGACAAATGGCCAAGTGCCTGAAATGAAAGATATTATGTGATTTTTAGCCCGTATCTGCTACATCGTTTGTGCGCAATAGCGCTAATTTTTTTCGGAAACCGAAACAGAATGGACGAGGAAACCGGACTCTTGGGCAATCACCAGCTTCCGAGTTCCCATAAACAACGCACAGTGGGCCTGCTCCAATCCGCCTGTCAGCCATGTATGTTCGAATTGAGGATAGGTTGTGAGCATCACGCGGTGGGGTGACGTAAAAGCTATCAACCCGGACTCGCCGGATCCAAAAACGCCGTCCATGTGAATTAGGCCTTGAGGGAAACCGCCCAATTCCCCCACATCAAGACGGTCCTCTTGTCTAACGGCCAGAAATACACGGCCATCACCGGTAAGTATCAGAGCCCGGTCCTCAGCCACACCCAGTAACTGAGTCATGGGTACACCCAACTGGCCGGTCGACACGCTACCATCCTCCCAAAAAGCCAATTCCCCAGCGGCGGTGCCAGCGAAGATGCGATTTCCCGAAGGTGTGACTGCAAGGGTAGAGATGGGTGCCACCATGTCGACCAGTGGTGGAGTGGCATTGAGATTTGGGCCCATCATCAACAAGGAGCCATTTGTCCAGGCCCATTGACCTTGCAGGACAACAACCCGAGGGTAAATGGCGGTCATCGCCTCAGCTTTTTCTTGTCCGGAATCCATGTCCCACAGACGTACCATCCCCTGATTGTGTCCCGTCGCTATGATGGTCGCTTGGTCATTGACGGCTAAGTCGCAAATTGGGTCATTAGACCTGGTCAATACGCGAGCTTCACCATCGGCCCATTGGTTGAGGCTATTGTCGTCGCCCACAAAGAAGAACGACGAGCCCGTGCCGCGCCGTAAGATTTTGGCACTGTGATCGTCGAATGACGCCGCATTGTCGCTTTGGTACCTGATCTGGATCAGTCTGCCTTCAGGCTCTCGGAGAAATCCATATCCAGCATCTCCAAATGTGCACGTAACGCCGGGCGGCAAAACCGCTTCTTGCTGCACTTCCAGTCCCGGTACACCCAAAAGAAAAAGGCTTTGTTGATCGGACCGCGCAAACACCTGTTTTGAATCAGGCGAAAAGGAGATCTGTACTATGGCCCCAGATCGTGTCCCAAAGCGTGCAACACGCCGTAGACCGTCTACCTCAAAAAGAAACAGATCTCCGCGCTCCGTACCCGCTGCTATGAAGGCATCAGACACGGACAATGAAGTGATTAAGCCATATTCATCAAGCGATTGTTTAAATGAAGGCTTTTTTTTTCCGAAGTGATATCAAATACAGCCAGTTCATTGGCCTGATTGGTCGCCACGAGCCAGCGATCACTTTGATTGAACGCCAAAAGAGATAAACCGTTTTCTGCTGGCCATTGATAGATTCGAATGGGCTCATCCCAATTTGGCTCGCCACGCAGGAATAGTCCCCGTGCCGTTTGCAACGCGATCAACGCCTTTTTGCCATGAGCCGCCACAACGGTCTTTACGGGATCGGTCTGCCATCCTTCGCACATGTTCCACTGCACGGTTTGTTGCGATTCAAGATCGACCAAGTTCAGCCAACAACCGCTATCTGTAACTGCAGCAAGCTGAGTTCCACCGCCACACAATGCCCCATCGTTCAACGAATTCAACTTGAAGCGTTTTGTGTCGACGGGATGGACCCAATCGACGATCTTCACAGTTCCATCCGCTTGTAGCAACACGAATTTCGATTTGTTGGGCACGAGCACGGGGTTCTTAATCAAATTGGGATCTTCAAGCTGCCATTCGGTCTGTGGATGCCACACATCAAACAGGACCGGCGCTTCCCATTGAACGGTTGGCGTCACTGGTTTATCCGATCCAGACAATAACATCACTACCAATGCAATGAGTGCAGCCAGGATGATCAATAGTGGCCATCGATACTCTTCCCACCATGGCCGCTTGGCTTGCACCATGGCTTCCATCTGTTGCCGGGTCACAATGGGATAGGACGAACTCGCCCAGGAGTCTTCTTCCGTTAAAACGCCCAGTGCTGACTTAAAGTCAGACATGGTTTGATGCCGCTCGTTTTTTTCTTTCATCAATGCGACTTCGATGCCTTTACAGATGTTCTCCGGCAAATCGTCGCGCTTGCTCGCGAGTGGTTCAGGAGGGTCCTTCACCTGTTTCTTGATCAATTCAAAGAAACTAAAGCCATGGAAGGGAGGAAGACCCGTTACCATTTCATAAGCAAGTAATCCCATCGCGTAAATATCGGTTTGTGTCGTTATTTCCTGGTCTCGGCACTGCTCCGGGGCCATATACATCGGCGTTCCCATTAACTGACCCGTACCGGTTAACTTCAGACGCGTCGTCTCCAGTTCACCATGGGCAATATGGACCAGACCAAAATCGAGGATCTTCACCATGGGCCCACGTTTGGTTTGCTGCACCATGATGTTACTGGGCTTCAGATCTCGGTGCACAATGCCCTCAGCATGAACGGCTTGCATGGCGTCGCACATCTGGCCAAACAACCGAAGGAAAAGCGGAACAGGCATCCCATTGGGATGTTCGGCTTTCATGTACTCGCCCAGGTCCTGTCCGTCAATGAAGTCCATCACGATGAAGGGCTGACCAGCATAAACATCGTAGTCCACCACGCTCACCACGTGAGGATGTTCAATACGCGCAATGGCTCGAGCCTCGCGTTTGAACCGACGCAACGCCACTTCTCCATCGGATTCAACAGCCGCTATTCGTATGATCTTAATGACGAATTTCTTGTCCAACGACTTGTGGCGCACGAGATACACCAAGCCCATGCCACCCTGGCCTAACTCTCGCTCTACGACATACTTATCGCCGATGGTGACGCCTATCAACGGATCGCGTGACGCACCTGATTCTTCCTGGCGCTGCCAAGCCACAGTTTCTTCATTCCCGTCAGACGGTTTATGAGGGTCTTTGTCAGGCATCAGCTCAAACTTTCGCGCGATTCAATGACCGCTACATTAGCACGACTCCACCCAGCACACAATTTGTTGCCAGATCGATTACGGTTTGGGAATGAACCCCTGTTTTACCAACAGTTCTGCGTTCAAGAGCGCAGCTCCAGCCGCACCTCTTATCGTGTTGTGAGAAAGCACCACGAATTTCAAATCCCAGATTGGACAGGGACGGATTCGACCCAGACTGATGGTCATACCCCCGCCCATGTCTCTGTCGACTTTGGGTTGGGGCCGGTTGTCATCTTCAAAAACACACATGAGTTGATCTGGCGAGGAGGGTAGGCCGGCAACGATTTCAGGTGGACGAAAGCGCAGGAGCTCCTCTTTGAAATCCGTGGCACTAGCTGAAGTGGCCAATGACAGATTCACACATTCAAAATGGCCATCTGAGACATTGACTCGGTTGCAGTGAGCCGTGATTGAAAAGTCCGCCGGTGCGTCCACTGATCCCAGAATTTTCTGTGGTTCCGTTTCCAACTTGTCTTCTTCACCCGAAATGAAGGGAAGCACATTGTCATCGATGAGCTCGGGAGGAGGGCCGGGAAAACCCGCACCAGATCGGGCTTGGAACGTGGTCACTTGGACCTTGCGTAACCCAAAAGATCGTTGTGCGACGGCCAAAGGAAATGCCACGCCGATCGTGGCGCAGTTGGGATTGGTCACGATGAATGATTTCCAGTCTTTTTCCTGACGCTGAATAGGAATCATTTGGGTATGTGCAGGGTTCAGTTCCGGTATGACGAGCGGTATGTGTTCCACCATACGATAGGCGCTGGCATTGGAGATGACCGGTGTACCAAAGGAAGCAAAAGCGCGTTCCGCCACCCATGCCTCTTCTTTCGGCAGGGCTGAGAACACGAAATCAACCGCCAGAGGCGGCGTACACGTTTTGACGACCAAATTGGCGATGGCGGGACTGAGTGCTGTTTGCATGCGCCAATCGACCGCATCTCCAAAAGACTTCCCCGCCGAACGCTCTGAGGCACAAACCTCAGTCACCTTGAACCAGGGATGCCCCTCGAGCATTTCAATCAACCGCTGGCCAACAGCACCAGTTGCCCCAAGAATCCCCACGTGTAATTTCGTCATGATCCAGTTCCTTTCGCATTGAGAATAGCATCCGTGGCTAAACGAACATCGGCCGACTTCACCACAATGGAGATCGAGTATTCCGATGAACCCTGAGCTATGACCATAACATTGACACCCACCTCGCCAAGTGCCGAGAAGATCTGGCCAGCGATGCCCACGCGCCCGCGCATATCTTCCCCAACCACCGTGACAATAGCAGCATCTTTGATCACCGATATGCGATCTACACGGTGTTCATCGGAGATCCAGCCGGCCAAATCCATATTCACGGCTGAAACAGCCGATTCGGATTCGCGTTCGTGTACGACAAAGCTGATGTTGTGCTCCGAAGAGCTTTGGCTAATCATGAGCACATTCACACCGGCTGCGGCGATGCTGCCAAACACCTTTGCCGCAACGCCCGGCACCCCCACTAGTCCGTAGCCGCCAACCGTGACCACCACAACAGGATCCACCGTGGATACAATTAGCTGCGAACCTCTTCGTTCAGGCTCGTGACAGATCAAAGTGCCTGGCTGGTCTGGTCTAAGTGTGTTTTTGATGCGCAGCGACGTCTGCGAATCCAATAGCGGCCACATCGTGAAGGGATGGACCACCTTGGCCCCGAAATAGGCAGCCTCGGCCGATTCTCGAAATGAAATTTCCGGGATCAGTGTCGCAGCAGCGTGATGTCGCGGATCCGCCGTGTAGATGCCATCGACATCCGTCCAAATCCACACTTCGTCGGCCTCCACAGCTGCCCCAACGATCGAAGCCGTGTAGTCGGATCCGTTGCGACCTAGTGTAGTCGTTTCGCCAGCGGCGTTCCCGGCAATGAATCCACCGACCACCATCACCCCGTGATGCGCTAATGCACGCTCCACCGCAGCCTGTATGCGTTTCGTGGTTACATCAAACACCACCCGTCCACCCAGGTAAGCACCATCGGTACAGATAAGTTCACGAGCATCAAGTGCAACGGCACGAATGCCGCGATGTTGCAAGCTGGCGGCTAGGATGGGTGCCATCAATGATTCACCTAAAGACATGAGCTTGGCGCGATCGGCATCACTTTCAGGGGCGCGCACCTTTTCCAGTTGTCGGCCAACCAAAGCGCTGAGCTGGCGCTGATGCGACGGAGCCACAACCTCGCTCACCAGCGCGAGGAATCGATCGGCCAGGTTGGTCACAGCCGATTGGGCGGTCGCATGGTCGGTAATCCCCTGAAGAAGGTCTGTAATACCAGCAGGGGCCGAAGTAACGATGATCAATGGTTGTCGAGCTTGTGCGATCAACTGCACCACACCCATCACGCGAATAGCATCACGTACTGAGGTGCCGCCGAACTTGTACACCCGAATCGCTAGTGTGGGTCCCAAACGACACCCCCTGTTTCCGGTTTCATGACCCAACACTTTTGGATGCTCAAGTCACTATCACGAATGCGCGCACAATGGGAATCGCCCTCAAGAATCCAAGCACAGACCGTAGGACCCGATCCGCTGAGAAACGGGCCAATTGCCCAAGGTTGACGTTGCAACCACTCAAACACCATCAGAGACTGTGGTAACGCAGCGAAACGGTAGGGTTGATGTCGTACGTCTTGACTGGAAACAGCCAATTTAGCGGCATCTCCGCCCCTCAGTCCCGCCAAAAGCGTATCAACTAGGTGATTGGTTTCTTCGAGTACGTCAACGTGGGGCGCAGCCGGGACGAGAATCCGCATGTCCTGGGTGGCTGCTTCACATGAGAGAGTGACACAAAGCACACGAATTGACGGGTGAATTGGGTGTTGGATGTTGCCGTCCCTCAACCCGCCAAAAACGGCGGGCATCACATTGTCAGGATGACCTTCCTGACGACATCCCCACTCGGCAATAACGTCGCGGTGGACGGTCCCCGTTTCAGCGAGCTCAGCCAATGCTGCCGCTGCAACCCATAATGCTGCCGAACTTCCCAGTCCCGATGAGACGGGGATCTCACTGTTCAGTTGCACATGAAAGCGCTGGGCGTCCCATCCAAAATCCTTGCAGGCGCGATGATAGGCCCGAACAAATGGGTGGGTATTATCAGATCGGAAACGCTCTCGCCCTTCGCCACCAAGTTCGATCCGCCAAGCCTCGCTTGGGATGGCAACGACATCAAACCAGAGTGGCAGTGCAAGGCCAAGACGGTCGTAGCCCGGCCCCAAATTGGCCGAAGTCGCCGGCACACGGATCCGCCAACTCATCGCAGCCCCAATAATCCTGCGAGCGCGTCCAAAGCTGCAGGACAACGCGCGACCTCTTTCGTACAATCCACCGCAGTTTGTGGGTCTTTTAGGCCATGTCCGGTCAACACACAGACAATCACGTCCCGCTTTCGGAATGGGTGTTGTTTGGATCTCTTGATTACGCCTGCCACCGAAGCCGCAGAGGCCGGCTCGCAAAAGACGCCTTCACTGCGTACCAGAAGTTGATAGGCCTCCAAAATCTCATCATCGGTTACGGCATCAATGGAACCACCCGACTCGTCTCGGGCTGCAACAGCGGTTGCCCAACTTGCGGGGTTCCCAATACGAATGGCAGTTGCCACCGTTTCAGGTTGGTCCACCACTCGACCCAAGACGATGGGAGCCGCACCTGCGGCCTGAAACCCGAGCATAACCGGCAGCCGCCGTGAATAGCCTGCAGCTTTGTATGCTTGATAGCCACGCCAATAGGCGGTGATGTTGCCTGCATTGCCTACAGGTAAAGCGTGATAATCCGGCGCATCGCCTAACTCGTCAACGACCTCAAAGGCTCCGGTCATTTGGCCATCAATACGGAACGGATTTACAGAGTTGGCCAACGCTAAGGGAAACCGATCCGACAAATCTCGAACCAGGTTCAGGGCCTCATCAAAATTGCCATCAATTGCCACCAGATCTGCTCCAGCAATGGCTACTTGAGCCAACTTTCCCAGCGCCACCTTACCCTCGGGTATCAACACCACACAACGGATGCCCGCTCGGGCGGCATACGCGGCCGCCGATGCGGATGTATTGCCGGTTGAAGCACAAATCACTGCCTGCGCTCCGGCCTCCAGTGCCTTGCTCACCGCCATCGTCATCCCCCGATCCTTGAAGGATCCGGTGGGATTGAGCCCTTCATATTTCAGGTAAACCTGAGCACCCACGATCTCCCCAATCCGCGGAGCGCGTATCAGTGGTGTAAATCCTTCCATCAAACTCACCACGGGCGTTCTATGCGTAAGGGGCAACAATTTGCGATAGTGATCGATCAATGCCGCTCTAGCCATGATTCACCTCCAGCACTCTATTCAAATCCACCAAAAGAGCCGTTCCGGTTTCTTCGGCCCCCGCACCGGGACCAATGAGGGAAACCGTCCCCAACAGCTCGGTAGTCACAGCGATTCCGTTCGTCGCGCCCGATATGCGTGCCAACGGATCAGTTTCAGGTAGGGACATCAAACGCACTGACGCGCTTTTGGGGTCCAATAGGCCTACCAACTTCAGCCTCTTGCCGGCCGCGACGGTTTCAGCTACCAAACGCTGGTCAAGATCGCGGATACCAGCGATCTGTATGTCCTGTGTGGTATGTGATACCCCAAAAGCGACTTGGGCCAAGATCATCAGCTTGGCGCGAATATCCAGCCCATCTACATCGGCTGAAGGATCGGGTTCTGCATAACCCAACCGGGTAGCCTCAGTGAGTGCGTCTGCGTATTGGGAACCCCCCTCCATCTGGCTAAGGATGAAGTTTGACGTGCCATTGAAAATGCCCTGAAGCCGCTTTATCTGAGCACCTTGAAGGGCATGGATGAGTTGTATCGCAGGCGTCCCGCTCATGACGGTCGCTTCGACGCCATAGATGACATGGTTTTCGCGGGCCAGTTCGGCAAGTGCGAGATAGCTGTGAGCAGCTGGACCTTTGTTCGCAGTGATCACGTGTTTTCCGGCTCTGAGGGCAGCGGTTTGAATATCCATAACATTGGATGGGTTGTCCAGGTCTGTCGGCAAGGTTTCAATCACCACGTCGATATGGGGGTGCGCCACCAGTTCCTCGAGGGTCAGTGTTTCGTGGGGCTCCTGTAGCCAGTCGGCCAGTTGGCTGGGTGGTTGATGATCACGGAATAGCCGGCATCCGTTGCGTTTGGTCGCAATAGCAGCCACAACGCAACGCACCTGAGTCTTTGACAGGACTCGCATGAAGCCTTGTCCCACATTACCAAAACCTATGAGTGCTAACCGCAACGGCTCCATGGAGCTCCCCCTAAAAGCGAGTTAGCGCCACAAGATACCACACATACCGTTTACCAACAGTCTGCATTTTTAGGTTAAGCTGATCGCACATGGTTTCCTATCGCCTGCACATCAAACCCCCAGAGGGATCCTCTTTCGTTTATGACGGACCAAACAGCCCCGTTGTGCTTGGACGGGCACCAACCTCTGACCTTGTAGTTGCCGACCAATTCCTCTCGCGTCACCACGTGCGGGTGGCCCCCCACGCCAATGGTCTGGTGATTGAGGACCTGCAATCGCGAAATGGCACGTTTGTGAACGGTCATCGCATCAACGGCGCAGCCACAGTCAAACACGGCGACATGATCCAGATCTCAGAAACGGTCATTCGTGTGGACACGAATCTGTTTGACATCAGTGATGACGGTGCGCCGATCACCAACGAAAACATGATTATCAAGCCTGCATCCGACTTGGTCCGCACCCAGGAATTCAAGACATCTGAAGCTTGGCGGAGCGACCACGTTTTGCGCGGATACGTGGAACGCCTCGAATTGCTCAACGAAATCCATGAGGCGCTGGGCCAGTCCATGTCGCTTTCGTCGTTACTGCAATTGATCCTCGACCGAGTCTTCCATCTGTTGCAACCCCAACAGGCCGTCATATTCTTGAAAGACGCTGATGGTTCGTACAGCAAAGCAGCCAAACGAACCCAACAAGGTCTGCCTGACGATGTGCCCCTATCCCAAAGCCTGATTACAGAGGTTGCTGAAAAGGGTATGGCGGCGCTGGTTTTTGACTTGGCGACCGACAAGCGGTTCTCAGCCTCAGAGAGCATTCAAACGGCAGGTATCCGGTCACTCATGGCTTCGCCCCTTCAAGACGATTTGGGTTCGCTTGGTTTTATCGTCTTGAGTTCGAAAGTTGTCAAGCGCCAGTTCACCGAGCAGGACATGGCATTACTCGCTTCGTTGGCGTCTGTGGCCGCACTGAAGATTCGAAATGCGGCACTCAGCGAAGAAGCGGCTATCCGCAGAGCTTTGGAACAGGAACTGTCGCTGGCCCGAACCATTCAGGTGATGTTGATTCCAGACCAATTGCCTGATCTCAAGGGTTACGACATCGTTGCTCACAACGCGCCTTCTCGTGCAGTTTCTGGCGACTACTACGAAGCGGTAACCCGAAAAAACGGCGAGGAATGCGTATTTATGGTGGCTGACGTCAGCGGCAAGGGGGTTGCAGCATCGCTTTTAACCGCTTCGCTTGAGGCCCTTTCCGCAAGTCCCATTGAAGATGGTTTGTCACCATACCAAATATGCGAAAAGCTATCGCGACTGTTGATCAAACGTACTTCGGCGGACCGATACGCCACCATGTTTCTGATGACATTAAGCCGAGATTCGGGGGTTTTGACGTTTGCCAATGCCGGTCACAACCCAGCTTTGTTGATTCGCGCCGATGGACGCGTTGAGCCCCTCGAAAGAACCGGCCTACCTATCGGATTACTTCCCATACACACTTACACCGAAGTGCAGAAACAATTGGAGTTGGGTGATTTCGTTTTGATCTACACCGATGGACTGACGGAAGCGCGCAATGTTCATGGTGATGAGTTCGAAATGGAAAAGCTGATTGATGTATGTGTGCAACATCGCGCTGAGGAAGCCGCAGATATTGGTGATGCTATTGAAGCCGCGCTCCAAGATTTCGTGGGCGATACGCCGTTTGACGACGACCGCACCTACATCATCATCAAACGGGACCCAGTGCCACCAGTTCCTTAGCAAATAGCTTGGCCCTGGCCGGCATACCATCTGCGCGGTATCGCGCTACTTGTGTGCGAACCGCCAGCTCAAATTCTGGAGAACAGCCAATCGAGCCACTCAAATTATCTGCACTCAACACAAATGGATGTCCACAAGCGTCCGCGAAAAGCCACTCTAATGCTTGAGGCTTCACTTCAACAGCTTCGAACACACGTTGCTGCTTAGTCGTGCGACCATCAGGCTGGTACCAATAACCATAGTCGTCTATCTGTCGTCGTCGCGCCCCAGCTATACACCAATGGGCCACTTCATGTAACGCGCTGGAAAACGTGTCTGCACGAAAAAAGATCACGTGTCGATCGGATAGCTGGGTTGCGGCACGATAAAAGGGCTCATCGCCGCCAGCTCTGAGGACCGTACGATATCGGCGCTCGAACAGCCCATCAAACACGCTAATCAATGGGGTTGTATCGCGATTCCAATTCAAGCGGTTGTCAATCTCCGATGCAGCCATGCCCGAGCCATTCGCCACTCCCGTTTCACCGTTCGATCGGAGATTTCCAAGACTTCGGCACATTCTTCAACCGTGAGTCCGGCAAAGTATCGCAGACTCACGATCTTGGCCTGCCTTTCATCTAGTCTTTCCAGTTCCGTGAGGGCATCGTCCAATGCCAACACATCGACTTCACTCTCACGAGCCTTTTCCATGGCTTCGCTCCAGGTGACCTTCATTGCGCCATCCCCACGCTTTTCTCGGTTCTTGTGTCGGGAATGGTCGACCAAAATACGTCGCATCATGGTAGCGGCAAGTGCAAAAAAATGAGCCCGATTCTGCCAAGACACACGTTCCTGGTCAATAAGCTTCATGAACGCTTCATTGACAAGCGCCGTAGCTTGAAGCGTGTGACCGACCCGCTCACGAGCGAGGTAATTCCGAGCAATTCGACGCAACTCGTCATAGATCATCGGTAACAACTGATCTAAGGCCCCGGAATTGCCTTCCTGCCAGTCCCTCAAAAGAGCGGTAACACTGTGGTCGGTGATGAGATTACCCTCCTTGACTGGGATTATGAATGTCAGACTGCGGGGCAATGGGACGCATCACCATCATACCGTCAAACCTGTTACTGCTGCGTATCATGTCTTCCACCGTTTGATCGCTGACGACCACCTTCTTGAGATCGGACGATGCATGGAGCAGGTGGACACGCCCATGAACGCGCACCGCGAAACCCACGTGCGCAATCACCAATCCCGGTTTTGAGAACGTAAGTGCGATGATGTCACCATCCCGAATACCAGCTTCGCTTGACGCAATATCGGCTTCCTCAATGCGGTACCGCGTCGTGGCATTCAGCCGATCCTCGGCAGCTTTAATTGCCGCATAGGTTACGGGGTCGCTGAGCGACGGATAATACTGGGGATTCTGAGTCATAAACGACACAACCTTTGGATTGACCTTACCACCAAGTTCCTTTGTGAGATCAGTAATCAGGCCCCTACGTGAAGCGTCCCAGACCCAATCACAAAAATAGTGGAGCCTTGAGGCATACCCATTCACCACCGCATCGCGATAGCGTACCGATGCCAGTTCGCGGCAAAAGCGCTCATATGTCACAGGTGTCTGTTGGACCGCACGACTCATCGCGAGGACATTGTCCATCAACGTCGTGCAGTCAAAGGCATCCAAATTGACCACTAACCGCTCTTCTCCCTCCTGCTCAAGGGTTCTTGCCTGGTACGGGGCTCCCAAAAACAAACGCGCCGTCTCAATCACCCGTTCTTGAAATTCGCCCTGCTGCAAAACCTTGGCTGCCAAGCGTTCGAACTGGACTTTCTGGTCCTGGACACCGCTCTGAATTAGCGTGAATATGATGAGATGGGTGAACATGTCGCACATTTTAACGTAACTATGAAATCCATTGGCGCGTTCAATGCGTAATGATATACAGTAGAGTCATTAGGGGAGAAGGTATGCGCGATAGAAAACCTCGTGCAAGCAGAGCACGCCTACGCGGCAAGGTTAGGGCGACCATCGATGGCAAGTATCATGGGTGGGTTCGCGACGTGAGTTTCGAAGGTTGCCAAATCGTGATTACGAACTGGATGCAAGTCGATCGCCTAAGCCATGTTGTTCGGCTGGACTTACCTAAAGTGAACGCAATCGTGCTGCATGGCTCGCTTCAACGCGTGAAGCTCAGCAAAGACCCAGATGGAACCACCAATTACGAGATAGGGTTTCGATTTGACACCGATAGTCCCGAGTTTGAAAGGTACAGTGAATGGCTTCAACATGTCGCCTCAGGTACCAAATCAGGTCAAGTCAAGATTTTCCAAAGCGATGATCAAATCGTGGTTAGCCGGCTGGCCGACCAAATCAACAGACTGATCTGAATCAAACCGACAGCGCAAGGGTGAGCGGAAACACCAGTGTGAATGTGCTGCCCTTTCCCACGCCATCGCTTTCGGCCCATATATCTCCACCCAATTCCTTCATCGCCAACGAACAGGTATGCAGACCAAAACCGCGGCCAACGCCTTTGGTGGAGTAACCGAAATCGAACACGCGGTCTTGAGAAGCATAGGCCAAGCCTGAGCCATTGTCCTTGATGCGACAATGAACATGCTTGTGATTGACCAATAGCTGCACTTCTATGTGTCGTTCACCAGGTTGATTCTCCAAAACGGCTTCACGCGCGTTCTTGATCAAATGAAGGAGCGCATAACGAATCTTGGCTTTGGGCAAGGTCAGCAACGGAATGGGTTCCATGTTTAACCCCAAAGTCGTACTGGATTCTTCAAGCGCCGTCGATTCCAAATGCACGACTTCCTTGACAAGGGCACAGAGGTCCACCGTCTCGTCGAAGCCGCCGAAACCCGCATAATCTTGCTGGTCTTTCACGATATTGCGGATGCTAGTGAGGTGATCATGCATGCGCTTCACCTCGTCGCGGATAAAATCTCGCTCTTCGGCCAATCGACGACACAGCGCTGAAAGAAAGTCAGGCACCTTTGCCAGTCTTTCATTGGAAGCATCTTCAAACATGGACCGAGTTTCTTCAATTAACTTCATGGTTTTTTCGAGTTTGCGCAGACTGGAGCTTGATACCCGTTCCAGAATCAACTGGCCCGAAATATTGACGCTGTTGAGCGCGTTGCCCACATTGTGGAGGACCCCGGTAGCGATTTCGGCCATGCCGGCTTGATGCGCCTGCTCTAACAACGACTCCTGCGCCTTCTTGAGTTCGGCTGTTCTGGCCTGAACTTCCTTCTCCAACTCTTGCTTGTGTCGAGCCAGTTCACGGGTCTTTTCGTCCAATGCCACGTTGGATTTCACGAGATCGTGATAGGTGTGATAGAGATCGGTTTGCATTTGGTTGATGGCTATGACCACATCGTCGATTTCGTCGGGTTGCGTTGCCGGCTGCCTGTCTAGCGACAAGACGTTGGGTTTCTCGCCCGTAAATCGATTGTTGATGGCAAATTCTGCGATTCGGTCCAAATGACGAATGATCAATGTGTTGAAGATGATAAACATGAACAAGGCCACCAAAAATGTCTTCACACCCTGAGTGGCGAGCACAATCAAGAACTTCTGCTTCAAACGCTGGAAAATACCAATCAAACTAGCTTCCACACTCAGGTAGCCCACAGTTACCCACTCGCTTCCATTCTGGTGAGACAGCTTAAATGAGCGCGTCTTCACGTAGCGTTCACGGTGTGTCCCTCTTTGTATGGCCTGTCCCTCTTCCTCTGGGATGACCTCCACGTAAACCACGTCCGGCAACCGCAATATGCCCTCCGTTACGGTGCTCACTTGGTCATGATCCAAGTTCCACAGGGCATCACTAATGGACTCGCAAAAGCTGGACTCAATCTGGTCCATGCGTTGATCGAGTAGATGCATGTCCGACGTGTAGTCAAAATAGAGTTGGACTGCCGTGGCCAAAAGAGCGATGCCGGTACTGCACATGACAATGTACAGCACGAGCTTCCTCGAAATCCCGGCCCGCTTGAGATCGCGAACGATGGTTTTCCAAAACAAAGGCAGTTCCTGGCCAGAAATTTTTCGATGCCAAAGCCACCCGACACCGCACAACCACAAGATTGCCTTACTCGGGTTTTTTTGTTCAAAGGCTAGCTGATTAAGTAAGAATCCTGGATCTTTTTGACCGCCCCGTCAAGGCGCATTTTGCGGATGGTTTCGTCAAAACCCGCCATTTTTGACCGAAACCATGAATCCTTTCGGACCAGCAAGTTAAAGTCGACTTTGTCCAGAACGCCACTGAGCACCCGAAGCCGATCCGCGTATCCCAGCTTGTTCATGAAATAGCGCATCACCGGTTCAGGGTCCACTGACACGTCAACTCGCTTCAATGCCACCATTTTCATGGACTGTTCCAATGTTTTGGTCCACGTTACGTTGAAGTCACCCAGCAACCGTTCGGCCCATCCGTTTCCTATGTACGATGCAATCCTAAAAGAAGACAGCTCGTCCAAAGATTGGATCTGATTCAAACGCTCGTAATGTTCGTGGTCGGACGCACAATACAGTCGCATATCTACGGTAATCACCGGCTCGCTCGAAGCCAGGCAGTATTCGGATCGTTCGGGTGTGACAACCGTACACATCGCATCTGCCTGACCTTGCCGAACCAGCTGTTGTGCGCGACCCCATGGTAGGCCTCGATGTTGTACCTTGAGCTTCATGCGGTTACCGATGGCCTCATTGACAATGTCTACAAAGATCCCTTTGATCGGTTCGCCATTGTCACGCCAACTGAAGGGCGGGTAATCATGAAAATAGACGAGATCCAGAAGCTGCTCATCGGATCTCTTGGCAACTGCGGCAGTCCACATCAGCCATTGGAGAAAACTTCGTCTTTGCATGGTGACCTTCCACCTAAACACGATTCTAACCGAACCTGCCGTCTGATGTGTAATATAGGCGTTGAGAATAGTCCCGTCGAATGGGTCCGAGGTGCACATGACCATTGAAAAACAGTTGGGTATCGAGACGCCACTGATCTGCGGACCCATGTACCCGTGCAGTAATCCCGAATTGGTTGCGGCTGTTTCTGAGGCGGGCGGCATCGGTGTTGTCCAGCCAGTATCACTCGTCTACGTGCATAAGTACCCCTTCCGTGAGGGCATCCGTGCCATCCGCAAACGCACCGAAAAACCCATCGGCTTCAATGCCCTCATCGAACACGCCTCAAAGACCTATGAGAACCGCATGAGAAATTGGATCGAGGAAGCACTCGAGGAAGGGATCCGATTCTTCATCACTTCACTTGGTAATCCCAAATGGGTGGTGGATATGGTCGCGCCCCATGGAGGTATCGTTTACCACGACGTCATCCACGCAAAACATGCGGCCAAGGCGAAAGACGGAGGAGTCCACGGTTTCATCGCCGTGAATAATCGTGCCGGCGGGCACGCAGGCAACCAATCGCCAGATGCCCTCCTCGAAGAAATCAAACCTTTCGGTCTTCCTGTGGTCTGTGCGGGCGGCGTGGGTACCGCCGGCGAATTCGTAAACGCCATGGCTATGGGGTATGACGGCGTGCAGATGGGGACACGCTTCATCGCAACCACCGAATGCACGGCACACGACGACTATAAGCAAGCCATTGTCCGATCATCCGAATCCGATATTGTGCTCACTGAACGCCTCACCGGGGTTCCTGTATCCGTCATCAACACGCCATACATTGAACGTGTTGGCACCCAATCAGGTCCGTTTGCCAGGTGGATGCTTCGTGGTCGTCAACGGAAGAAAATCATGCGAACGCTGCTGTTTCTTCGATCTGGACTGAAATTCAAACGATCACTGTTCCGCGAAGTGTCGGATAGAGATTATTTGCAGGCGGGCAAAAGCGTGCATGGTATTCACCGCATCGAGTCTGCTGCGGATCTTGTCAAGACCTACGCGGCTGCGCTTGAACAATCCAAAACGATGGGGGAAACATGTCCGAGTTGATGAGATCTTGGGATCGCATGTCGTCTTATCCCATGGGACGTTTTCTGTTTAATCGGCTAATCGCTTGGCGCATTCCCTATACAGGCTCTATCCGCCCGAAGGTACTTCAATTGTCGCCTGGAAGCGCTAAGGTATTTTTCAAGGATCGACGCGCTGTACGCAATCACTTATCCTCCATTCACGCCATTGCGCTGATGAACATTGCCGAGTTCAGCACGGGTCTCGCGCTGATCAGCCAACAACCCAAAAACGTGCGCACGATTCTCGTCGGCCTCTCGATTGAATACCTCAAGAAAGGCCGAGGCACTATGACAGCTACTTGTTGCGACGAAGGTGGTGTCTTGTCTGGGGAAAAAGAGGAACGTCGCCTGATTAGCGAGGTCCGCGACAGTAACGGCGATCTGGTTGCCAAAGCTGAGGCCCGTTGGTTACTAGGTCACACCAAGTAGCAATGTCGGGCAAAGATCTCCAGTTGAGTCGCCACCCACAATTCAGCCGCTTTCAGCTTTTCCTGTAACGATTCTCCCCCCAATGCGACGAGTTCTGCTTGTTCCAATGCGATGGCCGCATCTTCCAATTCTTCGCGGCTGTGGGTGCCATCCAACAACTGCGCCAAAGCACACTGCGCCTGACTCATTTGCATGGCCCGATGGTAAAGATTGGTCACTGTATGGTCGCGTAGGGCTTCGGCTCTGGCATACCACCACATTTCCGGCCGGTCACCCACCACAGATTGATGCCGTTTTGGGCCATAATTCAATTGCACTCCGTCTGCCAATACTAACTGCGCCATCAAGTGCATAAGGCCGCCTTGCTCGGATTCACTCAACCTCGCACCCATCATCATTTCAACTTGTGATACCAATTGCACAAAAGGCATACGACCTTCGGTTTCCAACAAGGTCAAAGCGGTTTTTTCACATCGTTTGGTAACCGTGATCTGAACTTTACCCACGGTCATGGTGGCGGGCTCATCCCCATCAATTTCAGATGGGTCAAAAGCCACATCTGCGGATAAATTGAAAGGACTCACATCAATAGCATTGAGGTCGCGTAGTACTTGATGACCTGGATGAACCAACAAACTGCAACGAAAACGGCGATTGGTGAGGTAGTCCATGTACTGTTCTCGCAGCAAGAGATTAGAGCAAGCTTCCAACTCCCGTGCTGCAACGGTACCGAGATTCGCCAGATGCATGCTCGGCAAATGGGCGTCGGCCAAGTATTGCAAACCTCTCACCTGCTCCATGAATTCAAGAAAATAGACGGGCTGATTCACATCTTCCAGATGGTCATGAGCCAGATACCTTGGTGACTGACCCAATAGCAAGTCGCACTCTTCGCGCACGAAACGGCCATAAGCAGTATCCGTTTCCGCCAATGCCTGCCTCAGGAAGCGTAGGAGTGATCTTGCCTCCTGACTCCGTGCATGCGGGTCTGACATAGGTTCCAGATGGAACAGCATCAAGTCGCGCAATGACTGAACCGAGTTCCAACCCGGTTTTGTGTTGTAACTGACAAACGCAATGCCGTTGGGGGCGAGATTCTCTCGACAGCAACGCAGAACGTGGCCACGCACATCTTCGTCCACCCAGGCATACACACCATGCACAATGACATAATCAAACTGACCATCTTCAGGCTGTAGATCCGTTAGCGACTGCTGTCGCACTTCAACCTGATTCAGTCCGTCCTGTTCAATGCGCGAACGTGCCATTTCAATCTGTTTTCGCGAAAGGTCAATACCAAGGAAGCGACTGTCTGGATAGTGAACCGCCATGGGAAGTAAGTTTCCACCGTTGGCACATCCTATTTCCAACACTGTGCAGGAATTTGGCGGTGCGGTAGGAATCCCCAGCAGCCGACCCACCATTGCCAACCTTTCGATATGAGCCAACGGGAATGCGTAGCTTGCGTAGGGTATCTCGTCATAAGGATTGGACGTCATGCTGGTTTCCTTCTCCGCCATTTGACTTGTGCCAGGGTGACACCCACGATGACTAAGGTACCACCCAATACAATCGGAGCGCTTGGTATCTGGCTAAGAAAAATCCAAGCAAACAAGGCTGTGAATGGAGGCTGCAGATTAGTAAATACAGCTACTTGACTTGTTTCCATGTGTTGCAATGCCCAATACCATAAACTGAACGAGACCACGGAGGTCATACCACTCAGGTAGGCGAGGCCCAACCAGCCCTGCCAGCCTGGACCCGACCAATCGAAACCCATCAACACAATCGGTGCCACGGGCAGCAGGCTCAAAGCGCCTATGGCAAAACTCACCGTATTGACAGCCAACGAGTCGTGTTTTTTGAGTAGATTCTTGCCCACCAGCGTGTAGACGGCCCAAAAAACAACGGCTAATGCCAGCAACAGATCCCCTTTCAAGTAGGCTGGATCGAATTGGAGTCCCCGCGTGCGCAGCACCACATAGACACCCAGAAAGGCTACCAACACTCCGGCTACCTTGCCGCCGGTTAATGGTTCTTTCAACCAGAGACGCGCGGCCATGAGCACCAAGGCTGGCGTAGCCGCATACAGCAAAGCGCCATCGATGGCCGGGGCGAAGTGAATGCCGTAAAGAAACAACAACTGATTCATGGTGATGCCCGTCATGCCAAGTACAACGGCTTTTGGCCAATCTTCGCGAGGTAATTGGGGCAGTCGGCGGTTCCGCACGAAAAAGACACAGGCAATCAACACGGCACTGAGATTAATGCGAAACCAACCTAGTTCCAGCACCTCAAATCGTTCGGTCGCGAATTTGGCCACCAGGAATGTTCCTGCCCCTATCATGGCACCCACAGTCAAAGCTAAACGCGGCCATAGAGGATTGACGGTTCCGGGCATTCAAACTCCTTAAGCGCCGAGTCTAGTCGATTGTAGGGACGAATGCTGTATCATTTATCGATCAAAAACATGGAAGAGGTTGTTATGCGAGGGATCATCTGTACGTTGCTTATTCTTTTTGGCGCTTGGACGCACGCCACCGAAAAAAAACCAACGGTAGCTGAGGCACAGTCCTTCATGGACGATGTGGAGGCAGAGTTAGCAAGGCTCGGCGTTGAGGCCAGCCACGCCGCGTGGGTGAACGCGAATTTCATCACCTACGACACGGAGATACTGACCTCTAAGGCCACAGAAAGACTGTTGGTCGCCAACATGGACTATGCCAAGCAAGCCACGCGATTTGACGGATTGGAGTTACCTGCCGATTTGGCCCGTAAATTCAAATTACTAAAACTGACCATCACACTACCCACACCGAGCGATCCCAAGCTGGCCGAGGAACTGACGCAAATCACGACCCGAATGAAAGGCGTATACGGCAAGGGCCGTTACTGCCGTGAAGACGGCACATGTCTCTCATTGGGCGAGCTAAGCGCCACGTTGGCTTCCAGTCGCGATCCTGAAGCGCTCTTGGAAGCGTGGCAGGGGTGGCGTACGATTTCGCCTGAGATGCGCAAGGATTTCACGCGTTACGTCGAACTGGCGAACCAGGGTGCACGTGATCTCGGATTCAAGGATCTAGGCGACTTATGGACGTCGGCCTACGATATGCCCGGAAAGGACTTCCAGGCCGAACTAGACCGACTCTGGACTCAAGTTAAACCTCTATACGAGAGTCTCCACGCATACGTCCGTATGAAACTGCGTCAACACTATGGCGATGAGGTCGTTCCCAAAGACGGACCCATACCAGCTCACTTGTTGGGGAATATGTGGTCACAAACCTGGTCGAATATCTATCCTCTGGTCGCACCTGCATCTTCAGATCCAGGCTACGACCTGACGGCTATTCTTCAGGAACGCAAGACAGACCCCATCCAAATGGTCAAATACGGAGAAGCCTTCTTCACATCCCTCGGTTTTGAGCCGCTTCCAGACACCTTCTGGGAGCGATCACTGTTCACCAAGCCTCAGGACCGCGATGTGGTATGCCATGCCAGCGCATGGTGTCTGGACAATATTGACGACTTGCGTATCAAGATGTGCATCGAAATCAACGATGAAGACTTTATTACGATCCATCACGAGCTGGGCCATAACTTCTATCAACGTGCCTACAACCAACAACCCACCATGTTCTTGGGCAGCGCCAACGATGGCTTTCATGAGGCCGTGGGCGACACATTGGCGCTCTCGATCACACCCAAATACCTGGTGGACCTGGGATTTCTGAACGAAGAACCCGACCCATCGAAGGATACGGGTCTGCTTCTTCGCCTTGCTCTCGACAAGGTAGCTTTCCTGCCATTCGGACTACTCATCGACCAATGGCGCTGGAAGGTCTTTTCCGGTGAAGTAACTCCTGAATCGTACAACCAAGCCTGGTGGGCGCTTCGTTTGAAGTATCAAGGTATCGCACCACCGGTCACGCGCAGTGAAGCGGATTTCGATCCAGGTGCCAAGTATCACGTGCCCGCAAATGTCCCCTACACCCGTTACTTCCTAGCTCATGTCCTTCAGTTCCAGTTTCACCGTGCACTGGCAAAGGAAGCAGGCCAAACTGGGCCGCTTCATCGGGCATCGATTTATGGCAGCAAGAAAGCAGGCGAACGCTTGAACACCATGCTAGAGATGGGATTGAGTCAACCTTGGCCGGACGCGTTGGCTGCGCTGTCGGGAGAGACCTCCATGGATGCAAACGCGGTGATTGATTATTTCGCACCACTTAAAGCATGGCTGGACGAACAAATCAAAGATCAGCCCAAGGGATGGTAAGACATGGGTCTGCGCGTGAACGATCTCATAGAAATCGGTGAAGACGAGCTCCACGAAGATTTTGAGCGGGTGTCGGGACCGGGCGGACAGCATGTGAACAAAGTGGAAACGGGCGTCGTTCTCAAATTTGACGCCGCTCGTTCCACGGCCCTTCCAGACGAGGTTAAAACTCGTCTGGCAAAGGTAGCTGGAAAACGAATGACCGAAGCCGGTGTTTTGGTGATACATGCACGCAGATATCGAAGCCGTGAACGCAATCGGGTTGATGCCCGCCAGAGATTAGTGGTTCTCGTTCAAAGGGCTTGCGAAAAACCCAAGAAACGTGTGGCATCCAAGCCAACTGCCGCAGCAAAACGGGCAAGGTTAGAGGACAAAAAACGTCAATCGCTCAAGAAAAGGCACAGGCGGTCGATGGATCACGAGGATTGATCGTTTGCACTGCCCCAGCAGTGCGGCTATAGTCAAATTCATTCTTTCCGGTACAGGCCCCTCCTTTGAACAACGAGTTCATCGCAAAAGTCATCTACACCAACCAGCTGGCTAGCCGCGAGCAGATCATGGCGGCCCGAGCCTATGTTACGCCTCAAAAGACCATTGCCGACGTGCTGGTGGAGCAGGGCATCATCGCTTCCGATGTGTGCCAGAAACTCATGGTCTTTATTCGGCAAAATACGCCAGGGGCCAGTCCACAGCAAGCCAGTCCAACGCCACCCGAAGCAAAGGCACCAGAGCCTCCTGCGCCTAAGGCCGAGATCCAGATTGAGGCTGGTACCCTTGATGCCTACCTGCAGGAAGCACGGCGGAACAATGCATCCGACTTGCATGTAACGCCCAACAACCCCGTAGCCTTTCGAAGATTTGGTAAGCTGGTGAGTATTCATGATCACGTGCTCGACAAACATGCGGTTGAGAACCTCTTGCGGGCCTCAATCAGCGGCGAAATGATCGAAGCCTTCATCAAGAAAGGCGATCTGGAATTCGTTCATCAAATCGGAAGTGATCGGTACCGCTCGGTCATGATGCGAGAACGCAACGGCTGGACGTTTACGGCACGGGTAATTCCCAATGAAATCCCCTCATTCGCTGCTTCCAACCTGCCCCCTTCATGCCTGAACCTCATCAAATGGACCCAGGGCATGATTCTCATTACCGGTCCGGTAGGTTCAGGAAAGTCGACCACCATGGCTACGCTGGTCAATATGCTCAACCAGGAGCGCAGCGATCACATTATTACCATCGAAGATCCGATTGAGGTGGTCTATCCGCCCGGCAAGTGTCAAATGACACAACGGGAGATCAAGAAACACACGGAAAGTCAGGCCACCGCATTGCGGGGGGCACTCAGACAAGATCCAGACGTGCTCGTGATCAGCGAGCTTCGCGATCTGGAATCGATGCAATTAGCCGTGTCGGCAGCCGAGACCGGGCACTTGGTGTTGGCCACGATGAACACAACCAGTGCCTCTCGAACCATTTATCGCTTGGTGGATTCGTTCCCTCCAGACGAACGACAGATCATCCGCAATATGGTGTCAGAATCACTACGAGGCGTGATTTCTCAACAGCTCATCCCCCGAATGGATGGTACCGGTATGGTTCCCGCTTATGAAGTGCTGTTGGTCAACAAGGCCATTTCCAATTTGATTCGCAAGGACAATGCCCACATGATTGGTTCAGCCATGATGACCGGCCGCGCTGGTGGCATGGTCTTGTTGGACGATTCGTTGCAGACATTAGTCGACCAGAAACTGATTGATGGGCGGGAAGCCTTCTACCGCGCCATCAATGTGAAGAATTTCGCCAAGTACGTGGCCGGCGACGGACAAATGCACTTGGAGTTAATCAGTGATTGAGACACGTCATGCCTAAGATTGATCAACTCTTTGAGATCATGCTGCAAAAGGGCGGGTCCGACTTGCACATGAACCAAGGTCAAAAGCCCAAACTCCGCGTTCATGGGCACTTGGAATCGATTGAATCGTTTCCTGTCCTCACAGAACCGATGATGGTCGAGCTAATGCGCGAGATCGCGGATCAGTCCTATTGGGACCGCTACGTTAAGAGAGGCGATATCGATTTTGCTTATTCCATGGGCGATCGGGCGCGCTTTCGCGCCAGTTACCTGAAGCAGATGCACGGTTTGGGTGCCGTGTTCCGCACGATTCCCTCGAAAATCCTGACACTGGAACAGTTGGAAGCGCCCGACTCGTTCAAGAGCTTTGGTGAATTGCGTTCTGGACTCATCTTAATTACGGGACCCACAGGCAGCGGCAAGTCGACCACCTTGGCTGCCATTATCGATTTCATCAATTCCCACAAACGTCGCAAGATCATTACCATTGAAGAACCCGTCGAATTCATGCACCAAAGCAAGCAAAGTACCGTCATTCACCGCGAGGTGGGACCCGATACCGACAGCTTTTATTCGGGCCTTAAGGGTGCACTGAAGAGCGACGCCAATGTGATATTGGTCGGCGAAATGCGTGACCGGGAAACCATTGAGTTGGCGCTGACAGCCGTTGAAATGGGTATTCTTGTATTCGGTACTCTTCACACCAATTCCGCTGCCAAAACCGTGGACCGAATTGTGGATGTGTTTCCCGCCAAACAAAAGGACGAGATTCGTTCCGTTCTGGCCAACACACTTCGCGGCGTCGTCTCGCAGCAACTGCTACGCAGTTCCGATGGCAGTAGGCGCTATGCAGCACAAGAGATCCTGCTCTTTACAGGCTCCCTTCCAGCCGTCATCCGTTCAGGAGACACCAACAAGCTGCAAGCTGTCATTCAGGCGGGCAAAAAGAATGGCATGCGCACTATGGACGATCACTTGATGGAATTGGTGACAGCCGGAAAAGTGAGCAAAGAGGAAGCACTGCTCAAGGCATTCGACAAGGCACGTTTTTCCTAAATCAATCGTATTGGCGGATAAACGCACTCAAATTGCGCTCTGGATCATCGTCGAAGTGTTTTTCGGTCAGTACCAAATCCACCATTCGATCCAATCTGAAGTTACGAAAATCTCCGCGTAACACGCACCACGCCGCTAAAGACCAGGTACTACCCCAAAAATACATCCCCAACGGATGGACGTCGCGCCTGCTTGCTTCTCCCTTTCGATTGGTATAGTCAAAGCGCACCACCAGGCGAGCATGCAATGCTTGACGCAAAATGTCCGTCCGCTCCAATACCAGACTACCAATATGAAAATCTGGGGCAAATAGCGTGGTTGCTTCGATAACAGGTTTCAAGGAGTCTGGTAACGCGGCGTCTACCTTTGCCAGCACGCGCGAGGCAGCGGCCGACAAACTTGCGCCACCCCATGCCGAAACCATTCGGGCACCTAACGTGAGCGCTTCTATCTCTTCTCGATCAAACATAAGTGGCGGAAAATCAAACTCTTTGGCGAGCATGTAGCCCACACCGGCCTCGCCCAGAATGGGCACACCAGAACCAGACAGGTCCGCGACATCACGGTAAATGGTGCGTACGGACACCTGCAACGCATCCGCTAATTGGGCCGCCGTCATGAAGCGACGGTGGCGCAGATGCAAAATGATTTGGAAAAGGCGGTCGGCGCGGCGCATGTCACACCAAAAACAGGCTTGCTGGGATCATGACGTCACCTCGTAACGACCAGGGTAAACGATGTGCCTTGACAGCATCATGTCAGTAGGCGCTGCCAATGCCGTTCCACCGTAGCCTTCATGTCGGCAATCAAACTTCCATGTTCACGTTGAAGGGAATCCCACTTGGCTTCACTTTCCCCAAGCAAATGAGATGCTTCGCGAGGATGCACGAATTGAGCTGTCACGGGAAACAGGGCACGATCTTCGCGCAGATGATGGTGCTCAATCAAGTGTTGCAATCGCCGAGCCTCCTCCAACAACGCCAACAAATGGTCCCTGAGGTCGAGGCCGGGTTGATGATGGAGCTTCGACTCATAAGAAGATGCAAGTTTTTGAATTTTTTGGTGTTCGGCGAGGAATGTACTGGCTGGCCAGTATTTGAGTGGCTCAGCGCGCTTAAACACAGGAATCACAAGCGTGTCTTCAAGTTCAATATGTAAATTGAGCTGTTTATGGTACACGCAGAACAACTGCGCCGCTTCGGCGAAACGATAAGACGCCAGAGCCAACAAATGTGCGTGAAACACCGACTCCAAGGCCTCATGCATCTGTCGATAGCATGACTGCCAATCAGACTTCGACATCAGCCTCGTCGCCCAGCCAGAACTGGTGAAATTCGTCTAGATAGGTCAGTTGGTGCGTGTCCTCGAGCCTGTCCACATACAGAACCCCGTCCAGATGGTCGAACTCATGCTGAAACACTGTGGCCAGAAAATCTTCAGCCTCAAGGACACAACGCTCGCCCTCAAGATTGGTGTAGTGCACTCGCACTTGCCGGGGGCGAGTTACTCTCCCGCGCAGGCCCGGTACTGAAAGGCATCCCTCCCAAAAAGATTGCGGGGTTTCGTCCAACACCTCAATTTCGGGATTGAAATACACACCCAAACGGGTTTCCCCACCGTAGGTATATCGGTCATTTTCCGGATCCAACTCAATGATGGCCATGCGGATCGAGGCACCAACCTGTGGTGCAGCGAGCCCCACGCCGTCGTGCGCGTGCATGGTATCAACCATATCCTCAATCAGCTTCTTCATTTCCGGCGAATGGATCTCGCTGTCACTTACCTTTCGTGCCCGCTGCCTCAGCAAGGGGTGACCCATTCGCAGAACGTCCAAAACTGCCATACCGCCTCCCAGACCAGATGCAAACATTCTAGCGCAAGCGGCGGTTAGTTGGGATGAGGCTGTCTCTAGCTCTTTTTCTTGTAAAGGCCGTCAAACACCGAAGTGAACGTGGCACCTGCATCTTTGCTGACTTCCCAATGCTGTCTGACCGAACCGTCCGGGTTAGGCGTCCAAGTAATGCGATTTACCAATATGCGACCTTCCTTTCCCGTTGTTTCTCCAGACAAGACCATGGACCCTTCATTCAGACCGCCTTGCAAATGCAAGGTCGTGCCGTTTTGCCACACCCAGAACTGTTCCCAAACCGCGTCTTTGGAGTTGTAAAAATTAAAGCTGGAACCCTTGGAACCCGATGCCCCTTCCCAGTTTTCCTGCAGCACGCAACCTTCAAACATGGGTTGAATGGAGTTCGTGCCCACCAGTGTTCCAGCCGTGTCATAGACATTCCATTCACCAATCCAAAAATCAAACTGCCCTTTGTGTGCCTCATCGCATGGAGGCTGTGCAAAGCTGGCTAAGGCCACACCAAAGATCATCAAACTACGCATTGAATACTCCTTCAAACCTAAGTTAAACGTGTCTTTTGAACTAAACACCCATACGCATTTCAGATGTGAAGGATCGTAAAATCTTCAAGGACAAAGATCGTCGAGCAAATCGAGTACCGATTGTTGGGGCCACATGGCCACCTGTTGGTAGAAGGCCAACAGGCAGGAGTCATCCAGTTGGTCGATCCAGTCGCGAATCAAAGCCTGATCGGCCAGGGAAAGCGCATTGGTGGGACGCATGCGTGTCCCAATTTGGGGCGTTTCGCAGTTGATCTTCTCGAACAAGAAACTATGGGACAACGAGCCCGCAGTCACCCGGTTCAAACCGGTAACAAAGGCGCTTGGTTCCGAAATCAACTCATTGAAGGCGGCACCTGGAAGGAGATTAAGGCCCCCGCTGTTAGCAGCCGTGGCATTGTGGCAACTGGTGCAGTTCGCATTGAAGATGGGTTGAATGTCTAAATCAAAATCTACATTGGGGGTGATGGGAATGGCTGACAAGTTGTCGCAGCCGGTACCACCCGCATAACGACCCAGTTGCAACAGCAAGTCCCATGAACCGGTCAGCGTAGATGACTGCTGTTGGCTGGCGAATTGGCTGGAGCCGGTATCGTTCACCGCGTCCACGAAGTAGGTTCCCAAGCCATGGGCCGTGGGCACGGCAAAATGGAAATAGCCCATCACATCGGATAGGCGCCGGTGCAAGAACCCCGTGGTCCCGAATCCCGGCAAGAGGTCGCGACCTCCGGCCACATCGATCCAGCCATTTGGGGTGGTGAAGGCGAGACCCAAATCCACCTGTGCCGGGGCATTCATCAGGTCGGTCACTCTGCCCCTGACCATCAAATCAGAAAGGTAGAAATGGAGATCTAATGTGGCGTTGCTCTGACCAGGAAGCAGGGCGAACCCAATGAAGGCGTGGTCCACCCCGTCAGGAGCGGGTTCGCCCGCACTGATCAGTCCGCCATCGCCCGTCAACAACAGGTCCACCATACCGGTAATCATCCCGCCGCTAACGACCAGGCCATTACCTTGCGGGCCCACGCCACCCGTGATCGGGATAGGCGTGCCATCCAGTTGATAAAAGCGTAACTCGGTGTCGGCTGCCAGCAAACTGCTGGGCAGGACGCGACCGTCATGGACTGCACCAGTCAGCGTGGCGGACAAGTTGCGATAAATGTGAACGGGCGTTTCAGCCGTATCTAACAGGCCCTCGTTGTTCTGGACCGTCAAACGAGCGGTATAGCTGCCGTGGTCGACATAAATGTGGCTGGGGCTGGCGCTACTGCTGGTGCTGCCATCACCAAAATCCCAGCTCCGCGAGGCGATGGCGCTTCCGGGTGCCGTCGACATGTCCGTGAAATCGATGTTGAGCGGGGCCACACCCTCCGGCGGGTTGGGATTGGTGGTGAAGTCAGCAACCGGCGGCGTGCCTCCGACATACCGAATCTGCCAGATGGGGTACCAAGTACCCAAGGCGTCATCACCACCACTGTGGCTGGTGTAAAGGTGGCCATCTGCGCCGAACTTCATATCGGTACCGGTGATATCTTCGGTAAAGAAGGCACCCCCATCGCCCGGGATCAAGGACAACGTATCGCGATCGGGTCCGGTCACATGCCAACGCCTGATGCCACTCAACCAATTACTCACATACACCGTGGGCCCACCGGGCGCAAAAGGACCACTATGGGCAATGGCGATGCCCAAAACCGACGGAGTCCAGGTTGCCATGACGCGATGATTGGGATCTGGGGGGTTGAGAAATCCGCCCGCGTCCCCATCCACGTTCCACGCGCCGTTTGAGCCCATTTGAGCCCATGAGATCCGATCGGTGGCGTCGCCATTCTCTGAGTTGTAGATAACGTTGGGCACGAGATTTCCGGGGTACACCGTGAAGCGAAAGGGATTGCGAAAACCGACCGCCCAGACTCGCGATGCGATGCTATTGGGATCACCATCCCAAAACGGGTTGTCGCTTAAACCCTGGCCGTTATCGCTGCTGATGCGAAGGATCTTACCGTGCCAGTAGTCCACGTGCTGCACTCGGGGCAAGCCATCAAACAGGGGCCAGACACCATCATACCCGTCGTCCCCGATCCCCAACAACAATGCGTTGGGATTGGCCGGATCCATGATCAGGCAGCCCGCCTTATGAAAGATGGCCGTGCGGGGAAATCCGCTTAACAGCACCGTTTCCGAGCCCGGTTCCATGGCTGTGAACGACGCATTGGCCGTGAGACGAACGACCCTCTGATCCGTAGTGGTTGTGTAAAAAACATAGATATAGCGGGTATTGGCGAAGTCTGGATCGACAGCCATGCCCAAAAGTCCACATTCACCATCAAAGTCCACCACGGCCGTTAAGTCTGCGAACACCGTGGCCGGCTGAAAAAGGCCTGATCCATCGGGTTGGAGAACAAGGATTACACCCCGTTTTTCACAAGCATACAATCGCCCGGCAGGGTCAAACTCAATGGTGGTCACGCCGTTACCGGAATGGATAAGCGTTGCCGTGTATTGCGGATCTACGAATACAGGTTGGGCTATGGACCAACAGCTCAACAACAAAAAAATGAAGCGCACGAAATTACCCCCAAAAGCCACCATTTTGCCATTGTGTGCGTGACCGATTCAGCAACCAATGGCCCAATTGTGAATTGGCTCACAGTTCAGTGGTCAGAGGTCAGAAGTAATTCCATCTGTTCGACCAGCATTAACACAGCCGATCGCGCTGACGTCGCATTCATTTCCGAAGGAATGATCCTGGTGCGCAATTGCTTCTTCAAGTGAATCAACCCCCCCCAAGTCACCGTCTCCGCGCATGAGAAGTTCAACAAAATCTCGGTCATGGTTTTCTATCGCCAGCATTGATGGCATGCACGAAACGCAACCATACCGCTTCACACGCATTCCGTTCTGCACGCGAGTACACGAAATGCCTATCCCCCGCAAGCCATAACCCTTAAGATCACTGTGAAACAATCCATATCTCGCACTAAATTAACATACACTCGCCATGCGATTCAGTGAACCATGCAAGGACGACTCATGAACACCAAGAAGCTCTTCCTGACAGCCACCATCCTCATACTCATCACCGCCGGATTGCATACCATGGGTCATTTCTCACCCCCACCCGAAGACGCCAGCCTTGCCGATCTGCAGCAACACATGGAGCAGACGCGATTGAGCCTGCCTATGAGCATGGAACCCAGCATGATGGATGTACTGAAGAGCCTTAGCCTGACCATGACCATCCTGCTTTTGGCCCTTACCTGTAGCAACATCCTGGTCCTTAGGCTTGCCGCCGGGAATGCCCGTCTGTTGACGGCTTTCGTGCACCTGAATCAAGTCATCGTTATCGCGTTGGTTGGTCTATACAGTACCTATGAGGTGTTCCCACCCTTGGTATGCTTTGCCGTGGTGGGTTTCGTCCTATTGATGGCGCAATGGTCCATCTTCAGACAGAAGAGATAGCAGCTCTTTCCTAAACGCGGGTACGTTTTTCTACAGCCTTCTTTAATCGCGTCAGTGACTGGTACCAGCCTTCACAAGTGGCTTCGTAGAGCGCCGTGTATTTGGCATCGGTGGCCACGCCGTAGTCATGTAGCTCCAATCGACAGAATCCGTCGCCCAAGGGCCAGATTTCGTAGATGTTCAGAGGCAACCAACGCATGCCACGTTGGTCGCTGCCGTCTGAAACCACCGGCTCCCCTTGAGCGGACGTCCACTGCAATACCACGCGCCTGGGCCATTCCAACTCGCGATACAACGCTTCACCGGTCATCGCATTCTCGCCGTCCCATTCAAACGTCACGATTCCACCGGGTCTTGGGTCCGACACGCAACGCGTAGACCACCAGGTCACCAAAAACTCGTCCTCGGTGAGAAAGCGAAACACGGTTTCTGCAGGTGCCTGAATGTCGACCCATGCATTGACGGCACGGGACACAACGGGTTTTCCGTAACTCTGTTTGGGTAACAGATACATCAGTCGCGTTCATCCTTGAAGTTCTCGAATTCCTTGAGAATCTTCTCCTTGAATTCGGTTGAAATCTCAATAGACTTCTCTTCGCTGTCTACAAGTCTTGGTGTAATTAACACGATCAGCTCAGCCTTACTGCTGGACGCATCGCGGTTGGTGAACAGGTGCTTCAAAAGAGGGATCCGACCCAGAAAAGGCACGGTGTTCTTGCCCCACTGCTCACTGTCCGAGATCATGCCGCCCATCACAATGGTCTGATTGTCGCGGACGATGATCTCGGTTGCCAGGTTATTGGTGGAAATAGAAGGTTGACTATTGGCAGCCGACACTTCAGCGCCTACGGAGGAAATACCCAAATTAATCTCGAGTCGTATGACACCGTTGGCATTGATATGCGGCGTAAATTGCAAATCGACACCGGTCTTGCGGTATTGCACGTTATTGGAGGTGATGACGTTGTTGTTGGTATTGCCGCCCCCGGGAATATTGATGTTGGAGGTGATGATAGGGATATCGTCACCGATCGAAATCGATGCCTGTTTGTTGTCCAACGCCATGATGTGTGGCTGTTGCAATACGTTTGCATAACCCTTGTTCTTGGCTGCATTCACGGCGGCCACCACATTCTTGGTGAGCGTGGTGTAGCTGTACGAGAACGTACTGCCGTCTGCGGAATAGCCAAACGACCGATTGCGCCCCTCCGCCTCCTGGTCGCCGGAAGCAATACTCCAATTAAAACCCAGGTTATAGCCATCCTTGAGTGAGATATTGAGGACGGTGACTTCCATAAACACTTGACGCGGCAACACATCTAAACGCTTCACGGTCTTCAGGATCTTGTAGTACTCGCGAGGAGTCGTGTTAAAGATCAATGCGTTGTTGTCCACGTCGACAATCATGTTGCGTGCCGCTTCAGCGCCCGGCAGGTTCTGTAGTGCTGGATTCTCTTGGCCGCCTTGGTTGTTGGGCCGGTTGTTGATGTCTTGGGTTCGGTTGTTTTGGTCTTGGGGATTCTGGTTGGGGCTTGTGGAGCGGCGTTGTGATGCGCCAGCGCTTCCAAGTCCACCCACGCCTGCACCGCGAAACCCATAGATCTGGCTCAAAGTGCTGGATAACGAATCAGCTGTGGTGTTCTGTACATAGTAGATAAACACCTGTGGTTCTTCGAACTGGGCCTCTTTGTCTAGTTTCTCAATCCAGAATCCAAGCTCATCAAACACTTCAGGCACGCTGGAAGCGACCATGATGGCATTCAAGCTCACAATGGGGAAGAACTTCACGCGATCGTCGCCCTCAAACCCATAGGCAGCGAGTATTTCTAACAACTCGTTGGATGTGTCCACAGCGTCCACATACTGCAGCGAATAGAGCACCATCTTGCGATTGGCCAGCACATTCACATCGAAGATCGGAATCACTTCCATGGCTTTGCTGATGAAGTTGTATTTGTCCATGATGATCAGCAAGTTATTGATGGGCTCTTCCATGATCCGAGCTGAGGGACTAAGAAACTCCCGGATCACGGCCGTGATGTCCTGAGGCGTGGTATAGCGCAACGGCACAATCTGGATGGCCAATTCCTCACGCATCAGGTTTGGGTTAGGAAGCGTCCCGTGCAGGATGTGGATACCGGGCATAATGTCCGGTGAATCGATGGGAACGATGCGAATAAACGAGTCATTCACGATGTACGTCAAGTTGTGGAGTTTTAGGACCAGATCGAATACATCGAAGGTCGTCATTTTCTGGTCACCTTCGACCATGCTGATGGTGATGGTCTGGTCTTTGACACTGGGGTCGATGATGTAATTGATCTTCATCACTTCGCAAAGCGCGTGGATGATGTCGTAAAGCTTGGCATCTTCAAAGTTTAGGATGGGGCTTGGCGGATTGTTTTTGACGGGCCGATCGGTGGGATATGCCTTTTTGTCCTCTTTCTTTGTGGTCAGGAACTCGGAGTCGCCTTTGGGATCGTTGATATTATCGACCAACACGATTTCAGGTTCCGGCTTTTCCTCTTCAACATCGTCAGGTACTTCTACGTGATCCACCTGCTCGCCTATACGATGTTCGAAGTCTTTGCCCTCGAAGGCTTTGTCAACTAAACTCTGTTTTTTCTTACACGCCGGAATACTGATGACACATGCCATCAACAAAAGCGTCCACCATCGGCTCTTCATCATGAATTCTTGCCCTTTGTATCGATTTATATCTTATTGTCCATACTGCTTTTCTTAGCATCTTCAGGTTTGGCAGCAGGTTGCTTGGCTGGCGGCGTTTCTCGTTTTTGAAAACGAGACTCGCGTTTTTTGTCATCCTTCTGCTCCGACTCGCTTCGAGTCGTAATAATCTCTGGTTCCGCGGCACGCATGGCGCGTTCGCGCGCTTCACGTCCGCCGACTGCAGCCTTAGTCCCGCCGCGGTTCTTTTTCTTGTCCGAATACATGGTCACCAAAATCGGCCGATCATTGGAACCCTTGAGCTGAACGGCCTCGCGACTTACTTCCACCACCGTATAACCCTGGATGGTTTCGTTCACACGGAAACGCGATGACTTGGGACGACCCTCTTCGGTATAGGTAAACAATGCGTATTTGATCTCTCCGATGATGATGGTGCCGTCCAGTGTGGGCATGCCCAGGTTTTGAATGACCGGCGCTACATCTTCCTGAGGCGTTTCAACCACCTGACCGCGGTCCGGATCAAACGGGTTTCGTCTGAGGATGTTGTCCAAATAATCCTGGGCCAAGGCCGGAGACACCATGAGCGCCAGAAAGATCGTTATGCGCATGTTATTCCTCCTCCATCTCTTGTTTGGACGGCAGTCGCTTGTCCAGGGTCTTAATTTTGTCAATGCGATTGGCGTTGGGCGTCAATCGCTGGTTTTCAGCAGCAGGCAACCGTCCATTGTCCGAAATAGGCGGTGGGCCGCCAATTTTACTCGATTTATCACGCTGGGGCATGATTTGTTCGCGTAAAGTGGGCATGGGCTCAGGTTTTTTGGCCGGCTCCCGTTTGCTGACAACGGGTTCCTCACCCTCAATATCCGTGACTTCCTCGCCCATCTCTTCTTCTGAGATCTCTGGTGTGATGCGCGGTCGTGGTTCCAGTTCGACAAACTCAAAGGTCCCTTCCCCAGCTGAGTAAAGCGTGGAAATAACCATCGATCCTCGAATGCGATCGATATTAGGATCCTCTTCCTTGGAGGGTCGTCGGCTGCGGCGTCGGCTGTATGAGTTGATGTTCAGGGTGTCCAGCCCGTAATAATAGGGTTGCTCACGCAACATGTCGAAGAACTGGAGCATCTCCTCTAAAGAACAGTCGTATCCGAAATACGTCCGCAACTCCAAGATACCCTTGTCTTCCGAGACCACTTCCGATTTGCGCTTGTTCTGACTGTTCATTCCTATTTGGGCTTTCTCGCCCACTTTCGCCAGGAACTCCTGTACCTTGAAACTGGCATCGGACTCGTTAGGCATCATCAATACCCGATCCTCCGCGTCACTCAAAACATCATTGAACCGTTCGATGTCGGCAATCAGTTTCTCTTCGTCCACTTCCAACTTTTGCCAGTAGACATCCTGCGCCGTTTTCTCGCTCTCGATACGCAACAGCATGTCCTGCTTCTTCTTATCAAATCGGTCATAAACCTCGACAAAAGCTCCAATGGCAATTGCGGCAATCATGAAACGCAGCAACCGTTTCTCACGTGAGCTGTATTTCTTCATCGCAATGCCTCCAGCTGGATCCGTGCTCCGAAGGTAAATTTCTTTTTCACCGGATCGCGCCCAGGCGTAATGGCATTCTTGGTGTCGACGTCGGTCAGGAACGGAAGTGACTGAAGTTTCGATCGGACGGCAAACGGTTCTTCGGACTCCCCTTGAATGGTCAACTGATCTCCGTCTCGTATGGAAAAACTGGTGAGGTACGTGTGGTCCGGCAATGCGTTGGTTAGTTCCGAAAGGAGTTTCAAAGCCATAGAATCGGAGTAGCGAAACTTGTAAAACGACTTTACCGCATCGGATTTGGTTTCGTGTTCCAACTGCAGGGCACTTAGTTCCTCGACGCGGCCTTTCAGTCGCTCGCTCTGCTGCAAGGTGAAAGTCAACTCTTCGTCAATCTTCTTATAGGATGTGTATTCGCCATAGAGCAAATACACGCAGACAAGCACCCCCACAAATGAAGCGATCAACAACGGCAAGTGCCGGTGTCGCTTGCGCAGTGACTGAGGCAACAAATTAAGCTGCAACGGATTCTTATCAAATACAGCGGTAATGGCCAAACAGACACCAATCACCGATTCCGGGGGTATCTCTTTTTCCAAGCTGTCCTTGAGCGGGTCGAAGCGGAACCCGAATTGATGACGGAGCATCATTTCCGCCTCTTCATCGACTGCACCGCTAAGGAAGAATTTGTCCACTTCATTGGGATCTAAGCGCGCTTCGCTGAATGCCTGCTCCAGCCCTGCCATCAAGTCGCGGTGCAGGGTTTCTTTAGCTATGCGGATGCGCTCCGACAACACCAACTTGCCCTCGCGAATAATCGTTAACTCAATGGCCTCGGTGGCAAAGTGAAAGACCGCTACTTTCTGTGTGGCATGTGCTTCGCCTTCAAGCCGTGTCAGCCCATTGGTCAACCCAATGGACTCTAGAGTTACGCCCGCAAGCTGGAGGTTCCAGCGGTTGATACGCGCATACATCGCGCCCAATACTTCCTTGCGTATGGCGATCACCAATACCGCCAATTGTTCGTGGCGGCTAACGATCTGGTGGAAAAAATCGAATTGATCATAGTTACCGGGAAAGAGATTCTCCAATTGGTATTCAAGAACCTCGTCCAATGAGTCCGCCGCTTCCAGCGGGAACTCGACCATTTGCAGCTGCACGTCTCGTTGGGACATCCCCAAATAAGCCTCGCCGCGCTTCAGGCGGTGTTCATCCATAAAATCTTCAATGAACTGCTTGACGTCCTCATCAGATTTCTGAGATAGATCCTCAAGAACCGCACTTGCCACAAATCTAATCTGATTGAAGCGATTCCGCACTGCGGTCAGAACCAAACGGTCCTGGTTAATGGCGAGCCCCCACCCTTTCGTGCGCAGGTTCACTTCCATTTGTAGGTCTGCCTTAGGCTTCATTCGTCTTCTTCCTCGGTATTGATGCTGCCATCTACGTGTTCCATGCTGAAATCCACGTGCGCCATGGTCATAAAGAGCTGTTTTCCACCTACGTAGCGCACGCTGTCTTCCACCGTGTATTTGACGCCCGACTCATACAAATGGCCGGTTGATTTTATGCGAAATTGATTGCCACGGTAGGCAATAAAGAATCTGTTCAACTTGTCGGCAGCTTCTATGGACACTAATTCACCTGCCTGATTGACATTGTCAAAGATCTTCTCTTCACGGGCGGCAATAATGGTATCAGCCTCCTCGGGCGTGATTTCCAGGAATGCGATTAAGATCTCTTTCGGGCATGAGTTGATGTCGAACCTGCCCATGTTTGGGTTATCGACCGATAGGATGTCCTTGAGGCCGGGCATTTGTTTGCCTTCGCTCATGCGACCATAAAACATGTCCTCGGTGACGCCACGAACCATCATGATTTCTTCGATACTCATGAATGATCCGTTTCGTGGGCGATAGGGTGGACTCAGGCTGGCATAATACTCGGACTCTGCGCCATTCATTCGGACTTCCTCATCCTGATCACGCCAATCGAGGACTGCATCGACCAGTTGATCCAATTCTGTTTCGTCCTCGGTAAAAATCTTAAAAGCTTGACGCCATAATTCGGTGTTCTCCGAATTGATGGGCATCTTCGAGGTTTCACTTTCCATCAGGCAAATCGCGTAGCCATCCTCGAATTCAAAGGTCATTTTGGCTTTCTGTTGAAACTCTTCGTCAGCACGATTACGCGATACGGCGTAGGTATATTTGGCATGTTCCACACCCGCCCGGGCCAGCCAGTAAGCACGCGCACGGTCTCGAAAAAGCACCGTTCGATCCACATCGCTGCGCGATTCATAAGCCATTGCCAATGCGATGACGCTCATGATGATGACGATCCAAAGAACCGTAATCAGAATGCTGGAACGTTGGTTAGAACGGAACATCATTGCCTCGATCCCGACGCATGTTTTGCAGGTCGTACACCGGTATCACCATACGAATACCCGGCAAATCCTCTGTCTCTGTGTGATCGTCCAATCCCGGCTTTTCGAAAACCAGAATGAACTCAATCGCGCCCGGGTACCCATTGTCTTCATTGAAGTCCCAGGACTCTGCCCAATCCTCTTCGGTATCTTCTTCATCGGCACCATGTTTCTTGGGGATGCGGTAGCGGACCGAAAATTTGCGCAACGGGCCCAATAACGCCAAGCTATGGCTAGCCTCAATCTCGGTATCCATGAAGGACATGTCTTCCTCGGTATCATCCTCGGTTTCGACATTTTCAAGCTCTTCAACCGGTTTGCCTTCCGCGTCCACAGTCGGAGGTGGTTGTTCTTGCTGTTGGGTTTCCATCACAAATAGGTTCTTTTCTTCGACTGCCAACCACAACCCACCCTCAAGTATTTCGGCTTCGGCATCCAAAAACCCTTCGGGAGCCGTTAGCGATTCGGGTGGCGCGTAACTGCCATCTTCAGATGGTTCCTCCACTTGAACGACAAAATATTTGACGGCACATTGGCCCGGGAAATCCGATAGGAATGACACGGTGGAAAGGAAACTGATACCCTGGGGCCCGCCTTTGATGAAATGGGCGCCACCCGGCAATGTGAACGATTCGTTGCCCACGTTATTTTGACGCACGTTGGTGCGGTTCTGGTTCTGGTTCTGCATGCGCGGATCGACCGGTTTCTGTTGCGGCGTATTTGCCTGACGTCGACCAAGGGGGCTGCTGTTGTCTTGGCGGACCAAGTTGTCTGCGTCACGCCGATAAAAGATACTCGATGATTGGCGTTTAATCATATCGAGCACGGTCCGGCGTTCGTAATTCTCGGAGATCCGGGTCTGTTCAGCTTCCCAGGCACGCATGCTAGACGTCAACGATCCAGCGATCATCGCCACCACAAGCGCGCCCAAGAGCACCGCCACCATGAGCTCCAATAGGGTAAATGCCCGTCTCATTCGTCCTCGCCCCAAAGGTAGTAGGTGGTCAATTGGTATGAGCTGCGCCCTCGGCCGTCCGGCCAACTGGTTTCCGCTACAATGCGTAACATCACGGTGTGGGTATCGGACTCCATTTCCATGGATGCTTCATCAATCAGAACCTGCCAGTCGTAATCACCATCGTCACCACTCAACTCAGCGTATTCCGACCAATGTTCAGCCTCGTTCAGGTCCAGAAGGGTCCAATGTAATTGATTCTCAGTAATAAAGACGGCGCGTTCGTAGTTCTGCACCCGCAACACGGCATTCAACGACTCCGTTTGAGCGCGAATCAACACGACCATGGCAATGGACAGAATCATGACAGCCGCCATGACTTCCAAGAGTGTGAATCCGCGTTTCACAGGGGTGCCTCAGATTGAGCTTCAGCCTCATCCAGCATCTCGAACCATTGCTCGGGTTCAAGATCGATAATCTCGCTTCGACCGGTAATCAGATTCAGTCGGGAGAGGGTCATTAATTTGAAACTCTCTTCTTTGGGAACCCCCAACACAATGCCTACTCTGGATAAACCGCGGCCTTCCGACAAATAGATACCATTGGCCACAGAGTCCACCTGCTCGTCTTCCGTTTCCTCGACTGGCGCCACGTCCTCGCTTTGGCTGTGGATCAAACGATCGTTTACAAGGATGCCCAGCACCTTGGCTTTGGAGAAGAAATGGGCCTTGGCTTGCACACCAGATTTGGGTTCGATGTAGGAAAGCGTGCCTTCTTCGAAATTGGGGATCAACACGATGGGTTCACTGTGCGCTTTGGAGACGTCCCACATGTTGCGCAGAAACGCCACGCACGCGGTACCATCCCGACGAACCTGCGCGGAGTCACTGCCATTGGCCAGCATCAGCGCAGTTGCACCGGTCAGGATAAGGATGATGATGACCACCACCATCATCTCGACCAAGGTGAACGCCTTCACGTTGAGTCTCAGTCCTCGTCCGTTTTCCAGGACGTAATGTCGGCAGCATCATCCTCGCCACCGTCTTGTCCATCTGCACCCAATGACCACACGTCGAAAGGTCGACCATCGTTACCGGGCGCAATGTACTCATATCGGTTGCCCCAAGGGTCCTTCGGTTCATGAGGCAGGTAGGGACCATTCCAACGTCTGACATTGTCCGGTTCTCGGGTCAGATCGCGCAACGTATCTGGAAACCCACCTGTATCCATCCGATACAGGCTGATCGCCTGTTCAATACTACGAATATCTTGTTTCGCAGCGGTAATTTCCGCACTTCCAACCTGATGGAAGAATTTTGGGGCAATGACTGCTGCCAGGATTCCGATGATCACGACAACCGCCATCATTTCAATTAGCGTAAACGCCTTCACTCGATTCATGGCTCACCTCTTCTTTAATCAATCACATCGCGGTTTGGCTCAAACTGGTGACCGCCAGCAGCATGGCGGCCACAATCAGGCCCACGACAACAAACATACACAGGATCATGACCGGCTCGAAAAGTGCGATGAACCGCTTCATCGACTTTTCCAAATTGGCCTGATACATGACGGCAATTTTCTGGAACATATCGCCCAATCGACCCGTTTCTTCACCCACGGTCACCAGGTGCACCGCGATTTTAGGAAACACGCCGGACTGAACCATAGGTAAGCTCATACCGTCGCCCTTCTTAATGCCCTTGATGATGGGGTCCATTGCCTTCTGATAAACCCTGTTATCAGTCAGGTCCTTTACGATATTCATGGCTTCCAACAGAGACACGGAACTCTTCAAAAGAATGCCCAGCGCGTTGGCGAATCGGGTCACTTCAATCTGCGTGATCAGGCTGCCAACCAGAGGCGCTTTCATTTTCATTTGATCCCATTTCAGTCGACCTTCTTCCTTGCTGGTCCACTGACGGAAGGCAATCACCGCGGCGATCACCGCAAGGGCCAGAGGCCACTTGTAGGCTGCCAAGAAGCTGGTCACTTGCACCAGGAATTGGGTTACAAAGGGCAACTCGATTCCCACCTTGTCAAACACAGCCTGGAACCGTGGCAATACAAACATCACCATGACCAGAACTGTGCCCAAACCTGTCAGCAAGAGAATGGCTGGGTAGATCATGGCAGAAATCAAGAATGACTTGAGCTCTTGCCGCTTTTGCAGATAGTCACGTAGGTTTTCCAGAATCTGTTCCAACACACCTGCTGCCTCGCCTGCCCGAACCATGTTCACAAACAAGCGTTCAAAGACCTTGGGATGACTGCCCAGAGATTCGGAAAGCGACTTACCGGCCGACACGTCCTTGAGCACCTGCTTAATGACATCGCGCATGGGCTCATGAGCCGTGGTTTCGATCAATAGGTTAAGCGCTCTTGCCAGCGGTAATCCAGACCGCAACAAGGTGGACAACTTATCTGTGAAGTCCAGCACGTCTTGGCCAGAGATTCGTTGTGACGGCAGGAACTGTTCAAGATCAATGTTCTTGATATTCAATTCTCGGCGTTGCTGTTCTTCTGAGACCGAGATCGGGAAAAGACCCAACTTGGCGAGCTTGTCCAGAGCTACTTGTTTGCTACCCACCTCAAGCTGGCCAGATTCCACTTTGCCCTGGCTGTTGGTGGCCTTGTAGTAGTAGGTGGTCATTACATATCTTCCTGAGTGACGCGGAACAGCTCTTCCACCGAAGTGACACCTTTGAGTACCTTGCTCCAACCATCTTCGCGCAAAAACCGCATACCCTTCTTGCGCGCAAGCGCACGCAACTGACCGATATCGGGTTTTTGCATGATCAGGTGGCGCACCTCGTCATCCAGTTTGAACAACTCATAAATGCCCATGCGCCCTGTGTACCCTGTTTCGCTGCAATTCTTACAACCGGTGCCCCGATAGAACTTAACCGATGTCGGATCATCCACAAGTTTGTAGATGTGTTTGTGAAAACCGAAATCGGGTTGATAACCTTCCTTACATTGTGGACAGACCATTCGCACGAGACGTTGGCCCAATACACCGAGCAGTGTGGATACAAGCAGATAGTCCTCGATACCCATGTCAAGCAAACGGTTCACGGCACCAGCCGCATCGTTGGTGTGAATGGTTGAGAACACCATATGACCCGTAAGACTGGCCTGGATGGCTACGTCCGCTGTCTCCGCATCGCGAATCTCACCGACCATGATGATGTCGGGGTCCTGTCGCATCATGGTGCGCAAACCATTGGCGAAGGTCAGACCCACCTTCTCATTCACGTGGATCTGGTTCACCCCTTCCAGCTGGTATTCCACGGGGTTTTCAACCGTCAGGATCTTTTTCTTCGCGTCATTAAGCAAATTGAGCGCCGCGTACAAGGTGGTCGTCTTACCACTACCCGTGGGACCGGAGACAAGGACGATGCCATGGGGATGTGAGACGAGTTCGCGGAAATCACGCTCGACTTCGTTGGCCAATCCCAACCTGCCGAGATCAATCAGCGATATGGTTTCCTTGTCGAGCAGACGCAACACCACCGACTCACCATACAGCGTGGGGACGGTCGAAATACGAAAGTCAATTTCTCGACCCAAAATACGCATTTTGAGACGGCCGTCCTGAGGGACCCGTTTTTCGGCGATGTCCAATTTGGAAATAATCTTGATACGGGAAATAACTGCAGGCGCCAATGACTTAGGTGGAGACTCGCCTTCTTGAAGAACACCGTCTATCCGATAACGAACCTTGAGTGTCTTTTCAAAGGGTTCGATGTGGATGTCACTGGCCCGATGTTCGACGGCTCGATTGATGATCAAGTTCACCAGACGAATCACGGGCGCTTCCGAGGCGAGATCCTTCAGATGCTCCACATCGTCGTAGTCCTCGTCAAAGGATTCCACACCATCCACGATCTTCTCGAGCTGGGTAGCCCCTTCACCGTAGACGCGTTCCAACGCATCCTGAATATCGGTGGGTGTGGTCATCTTCAGGCCCAGTGTGCAATCCAGTTGCTGGCTCAGTGCACGCAACGCCGCACGATTTCCCGGATCCTCCACCGCCAGCTCCAGATGCTTCTTTTCAGCATCATAAGTCAAAGGCAGGATGTGGTTGTTCTTGAGGAATTTGACCGAGATGCCTTCCAATTCGGGTGGCGCTTCGGGGTACTGTTCGGGGTCTAGAAACTCGTAATGGAGCTGTTCACACAAAATCAGACAGGCGTCCCGCTCCGTCAAAAATCCCATATCCACCAGGATCTTGCCGATCTTTGTGCCGGACTCACGTTGCAATCCCAAAGCGCGTTCCAAATCCTTGGGCGTGATGCGATTGCGTTCAATGAGGTATTGGCCAAATCGTTTCCTGGCCAAGGTAATGAGCGGTTTTTCGTCTGCAACAGTGGGTGAATCGTAGTTATCTTCCAACGTATGCCGTTCCTTCCCCGAATCGGTTCCAAACTGTTTAATGTATCACAAGCACGGTGGGCTTTGACCTGAGTCCGTATGACCCGACTCAATGCCTTAGACGCGGCCCCCGGCGGGAAAGTCGCATTTTTTTCGGCTCCAGATGGAACCCAATCTTTAACTTCCCGCTCCCCAAGCGCTATGGTATATTGTTCAGCTTGCAAAACCGGGTCCGGCGTTGTGGGGTTGCATCCATAGCTTATTTGGTCCAAGACCTCAGTCAAACGAGAAACCGGTTCTTCTGACGAGTCATGTACTCGGAGCAAGATATGCGCCCAGATCGGTAATCATGAATCCAATCTCATTCAAACATCTGGCTACAGACGGACGCGCCCGCCGCGGCGAGGCTGTGACGACACATGGAACGTTCCAGACGCCAGCCTTCATGGCAGTGGGCACCCAAGCCACGGTCAAGGGGCTCACGCCGCCCCAGATCGGTGAGACTGGCACAGAAGTTGTCTTGGGCAATACCTACCATCTGAATCTGAGACCCGGTTCAGAGCGCATTCAGCGATTAGGCGGATTGCACAAGTTCATGGGCTGGTCCGGACCCATTCTTACGGATAGTGGGGGCTTCCAGGTTTTTTCCCTGTCCGAGTTGCGGAAGACCACCGATGAAGGGGTCGTATTCAAGTCGCACATCGATGGATCCATGGTGTCGATGACACCGGAACGCTCGATACAAATACAGGCCGAGCTGGGCTCGGATATTGCCATGGCCTTTGATGACTGCGCGCCCTATCCGGCCAGCCGCGATGAAGTTGAAGCGGCCATGGGCCGCACCCACCGATGGGCAGAACGCTGCCTAGACGTCAAACGCCCTGCCCACCAGGCTTTGTTTGGCATCGTCCAGGGCGGGGTATTTCCCGATTTGCGACGCGAAAGCGCAGGTTGCCTGACTCAGATGCCATTTGACGGGTTTGCCCTGGGCGGATTGAGTGTGGGCGAGTCTAAAGACGAAATGGCCTTGATCCTCGGTGATACCACCGAGCTTTTACCCAAAGAGAAACTGCGGTACCTGATGGGTGTAGGTACACCCGCCGATCTGGTACTTGGCATCGGCAACGGCATCGATATGTTCGATTGCGTGATGCCCACCCGCAATGCGCGCAACGGCTGCGCCTTTACTTCCGAAGGCAAAGTGGTGATCAAACAGGCTCAGTACCGCGACGATGAGTCGCCCTTGGACCCTGACTGCAGCTGCTACACCTGTCACACCTACAGTCGTGCTTACCTGCACCACGTGAATCGCGCCCAAGAAATGATCTCGGGCACGCTGTTGTCACTACACAATTTGACCTATTACCAATCCGTCATGAACGGTGCCCGCCAGGCCATTGAAAAGGGCCAATTTGAGGCATTTGCGGCACAGATCGCATCCATTCACGGCGAGACACAACCAATTCTGGAGACACATTGATGTTTGACCAAATCTTGCTGATGTTACCCGAAACACAGCGCCAACAATCGCCAGCCTACTCACTCATTATGATTGTGGGCCTGTTTGCCATTATGTATTTCTTTTTGTTACGGCCTCAAATCAAGCAGCAAAAAGAAACCAAACAGATGGTGGATGCCTTAAAGGCCGGCGACAAGATCATCACCACAGGCGGGATCTGGGGTGAAATCGACAACGTTGAGAAAGATCGCATCAGACTTAAGGTGGCAGACAAGGTGAAAATTGTCATTTCTCGCTCCGCTGTCGCGGGCCACCAACAAGACAGCACCAAAAAAGAGGAAGAATCTAAATAACGCTCTGCCGCACGCAAGCTGAGGTGCGGCCATGGATGGGTAAGGATACGTTTAGGAGTTAATCATGAGGTTTCGTTGGACAGTCATCGCGCTTGCGGTACTCGTAAGCCTGTTTGTACTCTTCAAACCCGCAGACGATGAAGATAGTTGGAAAACACCCAACATCACCCTGGGTTTGGACCTTAGAGGCGGCATTTTTATGCAGTTGGAGGTGGACACGGTTGACGCACTCCACCAGTTCATTGAAGAACAGGCCGGTTCGATCAAAACCAGTCTTCAGGGAGACGAGTTCACGGTAGCAGGTTCCGACTTCGACATCGAAAAGGAGCAGGTCACCCTGACCGGCGTGACTTCCAGTACCAAACCTGAAGTGCTGAGCGAATTGAATGATCGCTACGGCAACGACTGGATCGTCAAGCAAGAGGGCAGCGACTTCACCTTCAAGGTTCGCGATCGCAAACGATCTCAAGTGATGGACGACGCAGTATCGCAGGCGGTCTACAAGATTCAAAACCGCATCGGCGAACTGGGTGTGACCGAGCCAGTGATTACACGAGCACTCAACTCGAACCGGATTATCCTTGAGCTCGCAGGCGCCGACGATGTGGAACGCGTGCAGAAGATTGTGAAAGAGCCCGGAAAACTGGAGTGGCGTTTGGTGCACCCGAACTCGCCCATTGGCGCGCCTTCAGAGGCAGAACTGCTTCGTCCCTACGGCGGGACCGTTCCAGCCGGAACCAAGGTTTTCCCGACCACGGCTCCCAACGGAAGTCCTTCATATCTGTTATTGCAAGAGGTGAAACTCACGTCCCGTCACATCTTGGACGTGCATCCCAGTCGCGATGATCGTGGATTGCCTGCTGTGGGTGTGACGTTGAACCGTGAAGGTGGCAAGATCTTCGAGAACACCACCAAAGACAACGTGGGTCAGTTCCTCGCGATTGTTTTGGACAAGAAGGTGCTCAGTTACCCACGCATTGAATCCATGCTTTCCGACCGCTTCATTATTCGCGGTCAGTTCACGCAGCAGGAAGTCGTGGACATGGTCATCAAGATCAAATCCGGTAGTCTGCCAGCGGAAGTTAGAATCTTGGAAGAACGCGTGATTGGACCCACTTTGGGACGAGATGCGCGTAACCAAGGAGCCATTTCCGCGGCCATCGGATTGGTACTCGTCATCTTCTTTATGATGTTCTGGTACTCGCGCGCTGGTGTGTATTCGGTCTTGGCGCTGGTACTCAACTTGATCCTGATCCTGGGCATATTGGCAGGTCTCGGCGCGGTCCTGACGCTTCCGGGCATTGCGGGCTTCATCCTCACGATTGGTATGGCGGTGGACGCCAACGTGCTCGTATTCGAGCGTATACGTGAGGAACTGAAGAAAGGCCAGATACCCAAACAGGCTGTGGCCATCGGCTTCAAAACCGCGTTCATCACCATCATGGACGCCAACATCACGACCTTCATCGCGGCCTTCTGTTTGCTGTTAATGGGCGAAGGACCGATTAAGGGTTTTGCCGTGATGTTAATGATCGGTATCGTGTGCAGTATTTTCACGGCTGTGTTCTGTTCGCACACATTCTTCTTGAGCTATTTGGCTCGAAAACAACCCGATACGCTCGGGATATGGCCAATTGGTCGTCAAAACGTATAACGGGGAGTCATCATGAGTCAGATTGATTTTATTGGAAAACGAGGGCGCTTTGGTGCCTTGTCAATCATCCTGGTGATCGCTTCACTGGTTTTGATATTCACCAAGGGCGTCAACAAGAGTGTGGATTTCGCCGGCGGTTCTCAGATCACCGTCCAGTTCCCAAGTGCAGAAATCAACACTGCTGATGTTCGCGCTTCTGTCAGTCACGTGGACAACAAGGCGCAGATCGTACGCAACCAAGTATCCACCGGATCTTCGTTCACCGTGAAGATCAAGGAGCCAGAGGTCGAAGAAGGCAAGGAAGCTGAAGCGTCAAGAGCACGCAGACGTCAACTGGAGCACGCATTTGCCGAATTGAGCGGTGAGGGTGGAACCTTGGCTGCAATTCTAAAGAAAACAGATGTCGACTCCATGACGCAGGCACTGGTCCTGGAGAACCCCTACGGATTGAACGACACAGACGAAGTGATTCAATCCACCTATCGCTCAACGGCTGAAAAAGTGGTTGCTGCCGCGGCCACTCAAGACAGTGCTGAAGCCATTGCTCAGGCAGCCGACGCCGAGCGTGCGGATCAACTGTATAGCGGCCTGGAATTGATTTATCCGGCGATCAACCGCACGACCGCAGACTTGCTCAACGCGTTGTTGATCAAGACCAACCCGCTCCAGCGTCCATTGGGGGATTCGTACAAAGATATCGCCGATCAGGTCATCAAACACCGCGCAACCCAATCCGACTTTGTGACGGACCTGTCCGGGGTGTTATCTGCCGTTCAAGTCAAAGACGGTGAAGACAAAGCCGCACTGGACAGTTTCTTCAATAACCGGTTCCGGTTGGGTAACTACAACATCACCTCTAACGAGACCTTCTCTCCGTCGATCGCGTCTGAATTGTTGGCCCACGCATGGGAAGCCGTTCTGTTGGCCATGGCGGGCATCCTGATTTACATCACGATCCGCTTCACCTTGGGTTATGCGCTAGCTTCCATCCTTGCATTGGCGCATGACGTGACCATTGCGTTGGGCGCGTTCTCTTTGGTGGGCCTGGAATTGTCGAACCCAGTGGTTGCCGCGTTCCTAACCATCGTGGGTTATTCGTTGAACGACACGATCGTTGTGTTCGACCGTATTCGCGATAATCTGCACTCCGAACGCAAACCCGATGTAGCGGAAACTTTGAACCGCTCCATCAACGAAACCCTTAGCCGAACCCTGGTCACGTCGCTGACAACCTTGTTGGTGGTGATTGTGATTTATGTCGGTGCCAACGTGACGCTCTCCGATTTTGCCTTCCCCTTGTTGATCGGTATTATCGTGGGAACCTATTCATCGATCTTTGTGGCCAGTCCTTGTTTATTGGTCTGGCACAATCGGTTCAAGTCAATCGTCACTTGAAAAAATCGGCCTAACCAGCCATATTAAGATCCATACATCAAGGCGGGACTCTTCGGAGTCCCGTTTTTGGTTGAGGTCAATGGATGGTAATCAAGAAAGCCGTGTCGTCGATGGCCAATTTCATGGGCATTGGAGCAACGCGTTTTGACGACGTGGCGACAGAGGTCCGAACCCACCATCCTGACGCCGACATCGACTTCCTCGACCGAGCTTTTCGCCTAGGTGCGCAGGCCCATGAGGGCCAGACCCGGATGTCCGGTGAGCCCTATTTCAACCATCCCATTGAAGTGGCTATGATCCTTGCCAAGAGCAAGCTGGATCTGGAGACGGTGGCCTCGGGCTTCCTGCACGACGTCCTTGAAGATTGTGATATTACCGTTGAGGATCTGGACGCTCAGTTTGGAACGGCATTGGCTTTGATCGTGGATGGGGTGAGCAAGATCGGCAAGGTCAAGTTCCGCGACAAACATCAGGCACAGGCCGAGAACTACCGCAAGATGATTATGGCTATGGCCATCGACTTGCGCGTATTGATTGTCAAATTGGCTGATCGACTCCACAACATGCGCACACTATCCCATTTGCCCGACGAGAAACGTCGCCGTATCAGCCAGGAAACCCTGGATATTTACGCACCGTTGTCGCATCGCATCGGTATGGCTCATTTCAAAACAGAGTTGGAAGAGCTGGCTTTTCAGAATCTGAAGCCCCAAGCCTACCGCGATCTGGACCGTCAACTGGCTTCTCGCGATAAGAAGAACCGCGAGATGATCGACCAGACAACCAAATCCATTCAGCAGCTACTTGCCGAAAACAACATTCACGGTGAGGTCACCAGCCGCATCAAAAGTCACTATTCCATTTACAATAAATTAGTCAACAAGAACACCACCATTGAGGGAATCTACGATTACTACGCCTTCCGTATCTTTGTGGATTCCGTTCGCGACTGCTATGCCATGTTAGGCATCCTCCATGAACGCTGGCGTCCGATTCCGGGTCGCTTCAAAGACTTTATTGCAACGCCCAAACCCAACCTATACCAGTCCCTTCACACCACGCTGATCAACGCATCAGGTTCGCCCTTTGAGGTACAGATACGTACCCAAATGATGCATCGAATCGCGGAGGAAGGGGTTGCTGCGCACTGGACCTACAAGAACGGACGTCTGATGTCCATCGGTAAGGCGGACTACACGCGTTGGCTGAAGAAACTCGCCGATGAACAAACCCAGGTCAAGGATGCCCACGAGTTTCTGGAAACCATTAAGGGCGAACTCAAGAGCGACGACATTCTTGTCTTCACGCCAGCCGGCGAAATCAAGACGCTGCCTCGAGGCGCCACGCCATTAGACTTTGCGTACATGATCCACACCGAACTGGGTCACCGAGCCACAGGTGCCAAGGTTGACGGCAAAATGATTGGGTTGAGGGCCCAATTGCATAGCGGGAACATCGTCGAGATCACCACGTCGCCCACCCAAACGCCATCCCAGGAATGGCTGAAAATTGTGCAAACACCTTCTGCGAGGAATAAGATCCGTCAGTGGTTGCGCGCTGAGGAAAAAACCAAATCCATTGATATCGGGAAGAAAATATTCGAAAAAGAGTTGCGCCGAAAGAAAGTACCGCTGAAAGCCATCACCAAGGACGTGATTGCCAAGCAACTCGATAAGTTCCAGGCCAAGAAAATCGAGGACTTCTATTCTTCGATTGGTTTTGGGCGCATATCGCCCGTGAAAGCGGTTGAACCCTTTCTTCCAGACGAGGCCAAGGACAAAAAGACGGCGCTTGAAGTCAAAGAAAGTCGCATCAAAAGCGCCATCAATCGCATCACCAACCGGTCCAAGCAACAAGTGACCGTTCGCGGTCAATCAGACGTTTTGGTGTATCTGGCCAAATGCTGTCGCCCGATCATTGGCGACCCCATCGTGGGTTACATCACCAGGGGACGTGGCGTTGCCGTTCACAAATCGGACTGTAAGACTCTGAACCAAATGGGTGTCAGTCCAGAACGGCAAATTGATGTGGAATGGGAGCGCCATTCCGAAAAACAGATTTTCGGAGTTCGGGTGCGTGTGTACACCGAAGACCGGCCCGGAATGATTGCCGATATATCACAACGAATTGCCGCCACGGACACCAACGTCAAGCAGTTCAAAGCATCGGTCGATACGCAACGAAGTATGGGTATTTTCGATTTTGTCGTGGAGATCCACTCGCTTGACCATTTGGAAAAGGTGTTTGGGTCGCTGCGCCGCATTAAGGGCCTACTCAGCTACGAACGGCTTTCTTGAGGTCGTCTTGATTCGCTTTATTGCCTTGGTTGCTTGCTTGGCCACACTGGCATGTCGTCAAGCGCCGCATCGACCTAATGTCTTGGTGATTGTCATCGACACGCTTCGCGCAGACAAGCTCGGTTGCTACGGTTTTCCATTGGAAACCAGTCCCAACATGGACCGTATGGCGGCTCAAGGAATACGCTTTGACGATGTCATTGCGCCTTCAAGCTGGACCCGTCCCTCCATGGGTTCCCTGTTCACCGGCATTTATCCACGAACCCTTGGCATTTATCGCGAGCTCGGTGACGTGTTGGGCAACCCGTTTACAACCTTGGCCGAATATCTACAGGGTGTGGGCTACAAAACCTTTGGTATGACCGCAAACCCCAACACCAATCGGGTTTTCAACTTCGATCAGGGTTTCGAAACCTATGTAGATAGCCATGTGGTCTTCGATTGGATGGGTCCAGACGACCAAACGAGCAATCAAGCCGTAAACAGGCTGAACCCTGCAAGAACCATCTTCAAAGAAGCGAATGAATGGTTGAAGCGACAAAACAACCATCCTGTCTACTTGCAGCTTACTTTGATGGAAGTTCATGAATTTGACCGCGGTCCCCTGTCACTGATTCGTCGAGATTTTCGCGCCCATTTCCGCGATCAACCGGAATACAAGTATCTGCAGACCATCAAACAGGTAGACAGTGATATTGGCTCATTTGTCGCAGACTTGACCAGTCGACCAGGCTGGGAGGACGCGATCGTTGTATTGGTGAGTGATCATGGTGAAGGGCTCGATGACCACACGTCGGTAACTCACGCGCGTTATCACGGATATCAGCTGTTCGAAAGCCAGGTTCGGGTACCGTGGATCATCTACACGCCAGACAAGAGGTGGGGACAGTCTGTGATAACGGAGCGGGTGGGTTTGATCGATTTCACGCCCACGCTTTTACATCTGCTCAACATACCGACCCTAGAGGGCCTGGACGGACGACCTCTACTCAACCAAGATGGCCAATACACAAGCGGCGGTCGCGACTACGAAATTACGGAAACCTATTTTCGAGATTCGGACAAGCTGGCAGTATACGGATCCACGTGGAAGTACTTCGAAAATCGCGATCAGTGGCCCGGCCTGGACCCCCAAGAGCTGTATCCGCGGGGCGTCAAGGAGCAGGGACACGAAAATTCACAGTGGACCAAGCAACCCCAGCCAGCGATGGAAACCTACCTGACAAATTGGGAGTCTGCCTTCGCAAAACGACCTGCCGTCCACGACGGCCATGAACTGAGTGATGCCGAGCTGGAGCAGCTGAGGGCGTTGGGTTACGTTCAGTAACTACTTGCCCGGTTCGAAATCGTGCTTCATACGACCGAACCCACCGGCTTGAATCTCAACGGTAATGACATAGGGCTCGCCGCCTGACATACCAATTTGTGCCACAAAGCGCGCCTCCTCCATGCCATCAAAGAAGTTGGCCTGTTTGAACCATGAGTCGACCATATAGAGGCCTTGGTTTTCATCGTAATAGACGTCCTTAACCGCAGCGGACCGCGACAAGAACTCGGCCTTTTCGGGTTTTTTGACCCTTTGTTTTACGGCCCGAACGGCGGTTTGGTAAACCTCCCACTCCGTGGCATATTCCCCAGAATTGGGCAGGAACTTCTGCAAAAAGGGCAGGTTATCCGAGAATGACACGCCCAAGATCACAAGTCCGACAACCACAATGGCGGAAACCAGGACTTTTGAGGGACCTCGTCTCCGTCTCATAAATCCTCCAATGAACTGAGCTGCCGATCGTGGTGACCCGATAGGGTAATAAGCGCGCATATGGCGCCAACCATGGCCAAGAACATATCCCATTGTGTGTCCCACACGTCGCCCTGCGTACCGAGAAAAGATTCTGCAGAATCGCCGCCTACGACGGCAGCCCACCATTCCAACATCTCATAAAAGGCACTAAAGGCCAGGCAAACACTGACGATGAACACACAACGCCAAAAGCGGGTGAGTCGTCCCAGGTTCCGCAATATGAGTTCACGAACAAAAATAGCCGGGATGAAGCCCTGTGCGAAATGCGCCATGCGATCGTAGTGGTTTCGACTTATATCCAACCAATCACGCACCCATTCGCCCAAAGGCACGCGCGCATAAGTGTAGTGGCCACCTACAATTAAGATCAGCATGTGCAGCCAAATCAAACGATAGAGCAATGGCGTCAAGCGAAACCGTTTTGCAGTGAGCGCTAGCAACGGTAAGGCGATTAACACCGGCGCTACTTCAAGCCACCAGGTAAAGCGGTCAAAAGGTGCCATTCCAGATACCACCAAAGCCGCGCAGATCAAACCTGCAAGGACAATGGGTTCCCGAAAATCAGCCAATGTCCCAGGTCTCTCCGGCATGAAATAGCTTCTTCAGTGAGGCGTCTCCTTTGCGCTGCTTTGCTACCTTTATCTGATCGTGCAACATCGTTTCGTAAGTAGGTCGCGCGATACGCTTGAACACACCAACTGGGACGGGATACGCGGGGTACTCCATGCTGGCCAACATGTTGGGATAAAACGGCGCGTGCTCCTTGGAATTGTGAACCATCAGACCTTCAGGCGAGCTATCGCTGATTTTTTGCACAGTCAACCCAGAACCCGTGAAGAAGACTCCTTTCTTTTCCTCAGACCCGAAAATCAGGGGTTCGCCATCCGCCAAGTGAATCATGTGGTCATCGCGGACTTTCCGATCATAGACGTCGTCAAAGACATCCTTATTGAAAATTACGCAGTTCTGCAGGATCTCCACAAACGAGGTTCCTTTGTGTTGTGCAGCCTCCATGAAGACCTCGGCCATGTGTTTGATATTGGCGTCATAGGTTCGCGCCACAAATGAGGCCTCGGCAGCCAAAGCGACCCGAATTGGATTGATGGGATACTCGATGGCGCCATCGGGACTGGATTTCGTTTTCATGCCCTGATCCGAAGTGGGACTGTACTGACCCTTTGTCAATCCATAGACCTTATTGTTGAACAGAAGTATATTGACATCGATATTGCGACGCAACACATGCAGCAAGTGGTTGCCGCCTATGGACAGCCCATCACCGTCTCCGGTTATCACCCAAACGCTGAGGTTCGGATTGGCCAGCTTCACGCCAGTGGCCAGTGCAGGCGCACGACCGTGAATGGTGTGAAACCCGTAGGTGTTCATGTAGTATGGAAACCGGCTAGAACAGCCAATTCCCGATATGAACACAATATTTTCGCGAGGCACACCCAATTCGGCCATCACACCTTGAACCGCAGACAGGATGGCGTAGTCACCACAACCGGGGCACCACCTCACGATTTGATCAGACTGGAAATCCTTTTTTTGCAGGGTTGCTGATTCAGTCATGCCTTTACCTCACTTCAAACCTTGGATGAATTCGCACAAATCGGACACCAAAAGAGGTTTGCCGCGAACCTGCTGATAAGGCGTTGTGGGAATATTGAACTGACCCTTAATCAACCAATCCAATTGACCTGTGTTGATTTCTGCCACTATGACCCGCTTGTACTGTCGCATGATGTCTTGCGTATTCGCCGGAAAAGGATTCAGGTAGCGGAAATGTGCTCCGGCCAATTTCACGCCGTGTTGGTTGAGCCATTCGACCGCCGTGAAGATGGAACCATAGGTTCCACCCCAACCCAGTATCAATGTGTCAGCAGTTTCATCACCGTAGACTTCCAGAGGAGGCACGTCATGGGCAATTCGAGCGACCTTCTCTTTTCGGTAATGGGTCATGCGTTCGTGGTTGTCGGGATCGTAGCTAATGTTGCCTTTTCCGTCGGATTTCTCCAATCCACCAATCCGGTGCTCAAGGCCGGCTGTACCAGGTACCGCCCATCCCCGTGCCAGCGTCTCAGGGTTTCGTTCGAAAGGAAGGAACTCGCTGTGAGCAGCCACATTTGAAACAGGTATATGGGGCAGGTCATTTTCGTCGGGAATCCGCCAGGGTTCCGCGCCATTGGCCAGGTACCCATCACTGAGAATAAACACGGGAACCATATACTTGGTGGCAATGCGAATAGACTCAATGGCATAGGTAAAACATTCCGCAGGTGTAGCCGGCGCCAAGATGACGACTGGCGAGTCACCGTTGCGGCCAAACATCGCCTGCAACAAGTCTGATTGTTCGGTTTTGGTAGGCATGCCCGTGGACGGACCCGCCCTTTGAACGTTAAGGATGACAAGCGGAAGTTCAGTCATGATGGCCAGGTTGATGGCTTCCGATTTCAGACATACGCCTGGTCCAGATGTGCCGGTAAGGGCTAGGCTGCCGGCAAAAGCCGCACCAATGGCAGCACAGACCGCCGCAATCTCGTCTTCGGCTTGAAACGTTTGGATATCGAAGTGGCGTAATGCGGCCAATTCGTGCAAGACATCTGATGCCGGTGTGATGGGGTACGATCCATAAAAAAGTGTCCGTTTCGCCAACTTGGCAGCCGCTGCGAACCCGATGGCCGTGGCTTGGTTCCCAGTAATCGAACGGTACTTGCCCTTGGTAAGCGATGCAGGCGGAACGGAATAGGCGGTTGTGAAGATTTCTGTGGTATCTGCATAACTATTGCCAGCAATCAATGCGAGGCGGTTGGCCGCGGCAATTTCCGGTCGCTTAGCGAATTTGCGATTGATCCAGTCCAAGGTGAGATTCATGTTGCGATCGAATAAGTAATAGACGATGCCCAGTGCGTAGAAATTCTTACACCGGTCAGCTTCCTTCTTGGCCAATCCGGTCTCTTCGACGGCGCGGTGCGTGAGTTCCGTGATGGGAATCTTGATCACCCGATAGCGTTCAACCGATCCATCCTCAAGTGGATTGGTTTCGTAATCTGCCTTCTTGAGATTCGCCTTGCTAAAAGCGTCACTGTTGACAATCAACAATCCACCATTTTCCAAGTCATCAATATTTGCCTTTAGAGCCGCTGGATTCATGGCAATCAAAACGGAAGGTCGATCACCCGGCGTGTGAATATCGCGACTGGAGAAGTGGATCTGGAAACCGCTGACGCCGGGAACGGTTCCTGCCGGAGCGCGAATCTCCGCAGGAAAATCGGGAAACGTGGCGATATCATTGCCCAAATTGGCAGATGTCGTGGTGAACTGAGTACCCGTAAGCTGCATCCCATCACCAGAATCGCCACTAAACCTGACAATGGCATTTTCTAGAAGTGTACGTTCCACTGTTTTTGACATGGGTGGCCTTTCTCGAAAGATATTCCTGCTCCCCTATCATCGCAATTCAAAGCGATGTTGAGAAGACCCAAGCTGACTCAAGGAGACACATAGGTCAAGACCAAAGCGAGGTCTTCGGGTCCAATCCAATCATCACCTGTCAAATCGCCTTCACCGGAGTGCCAGCGGAGCAACAGCTCCGACACATCACTTCGATCCAATCGACCATCCTGATTCAAGTCCAGTTTGCCCAACTGAGACCAGTGATAAAGACCTCTACAGGGAGCGGGGACGAAGGGAGATTGAGCCTGGCAATTCACAAAAAGTGTTTCCGATGCCAGTACGGGTTGCACCGATGCCAGGTTCGTGCCCGGCCCAAAAACCTGAATAGGACCCGATCCAACACTCGCCACCAGTCCATCGGAGTAACTTACCAAAGCAGCATCACCGTCCCACGCCACCGCGGTCGGGTTCACCGATACTTGATCGAATTGTTCCAATGTCTCGTCAACGGACAACCACAAATCGCCATTAGCGGCTGCCAACAAAATATTTTCACCGGAGCTGGCGAAAGCCACTATATCCGATGGAATCTCAAAGGATTGCTGCCAACGGCCATCGCGCCAGATCCAAAGACCTGATTGGTTGCCGTCCTGGAACAGGGCCATCAAGGTACCGTCGTGAACCTGAGCATCGATCAACGAACCTTCGTGCAGGAATTGGGTGTCTCCTTGCCAGACCCCGTTCACCGTTACCGCAATCAACTCGTTATCCCACCAAAGTAATCGTCGAACATTTCCCTCGCCTTGAGGAAACACCTGCTCGACGTTCCACTGACTGAGATCAGAGACCTCTGCACTATAGATAAAGGGCGTGGAAAGGTTGTAAATGGAAACGGCTCCCGCCCACAACCGTTCGGACCGTAATAACAGCGCCGTGATTCGATGTTCCTCAAGACCTACGTGGTGACTGGTTCGCGTCTCCCAATCCACCTCAATAATGGATGTCTCCAAGCCCACGAAAAGACGGCCCTGTTCATACGTCAATGAAAGTGGCTGAATTCCGGCAGGCGACATAACCCGCACGCCGCTCAGGTCCTGGGCAAAAGCACCCCAAGCAGTTAGCATCCACCAAGTTCTAATCCACATGCAAAATCCAGCAGCCCAAATGTTCATCCTTCAACAGCTCACACAGCCTGTCAGCCTCTTGTTCACTCTTGAACTGGCCCAGCCTCACACGGTACAGGTTGTCATAGCGTTGTAGCTCGACAGGCACGCCATAGTGTTCCAATCGCAGGTACACGTTTCGCGCCGCTTCGAAGGTCCCGAAACTCCCAACTTGCAGCGTCCAATAACCCTTGGTAGGTTTTCTCTCCATGGTCGCAGCATTGTGTAAGTAGATACTGACCCGCGCCGTTCCAGGCCCAATCATGCCCAATGCTCGGGCACCCCCTCGAGAAACGTCCAAAATCCGTCCCGCCACAAAGGGGCCACGATCGTTGACGCGCAACACCGCCGTCTTCCCATTGTCGCGGTTGACCACCTTAATCACCGTACCAAATGGAAGTGTTTTGTGTGCTGCAGTCATGCCATCCATATCGTACCGTTCACCATTGGCTGTCTGGCGCCCATGAAAATCCGGTCCGTACCAAGACGCCGTTCCTTCCTGCAATAACTCGCCGGCCTCTGCACCTCTTAGGCTTATCGGCTTCTCACCTCGAAGCCTGATACTCCCATCCCGATGGACATCCTTACGACCACAGGTCACCAACAAACAACAGAAAACTGCGAGGCAAATGCGTTGCATGGCAGAATTGTAGCGCTGATCGGTACCATTAAAGCAACTAGATAAACCCTTACAAGCCGCCAAGTGTCCTTCCTGGTAAGCCAGTTGCACGCGCGATTCATGGTAGACTGAGCTATCTGGACATGCGGGGGTCTTATGCCGCTTTTCTTACCATCATTGGGTTTCACTGAGATATTGGCTATCTCGGTATTGGTGATCGTGCTTTTTGGCGCCAAAAGACTGCCACAGATTGGTGCTGGCCTAGGCAAGGGCATTCGCAATTTCAAAGATAGTGTCACGGGTAAAGACGAAAAGAAGCTGGAAAAAAACGAAACCAAAGACGCTTCATGACGAACAGTCCATCACCCTGGAAGGTTTTGAACCTGATCTGGATGATCATGCTCTTTTCCATGTTGCCGTACGCGCTCATTGTTCAATTTATGGGCGGTGAATCAAAACCGGGTTCGTTTGGAGAGTCGCTCGTATTGCCCTTGGGTTTTGTGGCCATCATGATGGCGGGATCCGCCTTGTTTATTCGGCGATTGCTTTTGGGCAAGAAGCGGTCAGGTCAACCCATGGACCAATACCGATCGGCCTGCATCATTTCTTGGGTCTTGATGGAAGCGCCGAGCCTTTTGGGCTTGGTGCTGGCATTCACCGGTGCCAACCGCTTGATGTTCTACGCGTTTCTCGGTCTTTCAATCGCCGGTATGGTAATCATGCGCCCTTCAAAACCAGAATTCGAACGGTTCTGCCAGTCGCGTTAGTTTTCCATGCGCTGGAGCTCATGGACCCTGTCCAACATTTTCTGTGCATGACGGAAATCCGGATCCAATTCCAATGCCATTGAATAGTAGTGTTCTGCTTGTTCCAGTTCACCCGCGTCCAGATAACCTTCGGCCAAGCTGTCATAGCCGTTCACGTAATGAGGGTGCACCTCAATGTTGAGTTGGAATATGGTGATAGCATCCTCGGCGCGATCGCGACTCAACAGGTCATACCCCAGTTTGTTGAGCTGGTCGGGACCAAAGTCATACGTATCCCGTTCACTGTCAGACATCTTTAGATACAGGTCGCGGGCGGCTTCGCCCCCTTCATAGATCGCCACGCGCAGTAAAGCATCGCGCAGTGAGCGCTTGTATCTTTGCCGACTCACACGCATCTCGCCCATGGTGACCGATCCGCGCACGGTGAGTTTATGACTATCCGTCTCCGTTTCACGCAACCCCTGGTATCCGCCCATAAATACTGAAACGCGGTCATCGACCTGGGTATCTTCGGTAACCATAATCGTCATCTCGCCCATGGAATAACGCACGTCGGCATCCACATCGTTGAGCAATCGGTCGGATGCAGCGATCAGTGATTCACCCATCGAACCATTGAACTTCACCTTAGAGACGCGCAGATTTTGAAAGTCAAGTACCGTGAACTGTCCCATGTCCAGCTCCGCCTCAAGCTCCTTCATATCCACCTTGTTCGGTTCCAAACACTCCATGTTGAATTCGCCCATGCTCTGAGCCAGATCCAGTTTTTCCACGCTTAGACCCGTGAGGTCCATATGCGTATCGCTCATGCTGGACCTTAGCTTGACGCCAAGCACGCGATCCGACGGAAGGTGAATGTTCAGTTTGTTGTCGCCCAGATTATCCGCCTGATCGCCAAATATCAGACCCGGTAATGAACGCGTTGTGTCGAATTCAACCAGATACTCAATATAATCTCCACGGTCTTTCACATGCGTACTCAGTTTGTAGTTTGCCGTGTCATATTCGCCGTTGACCGTGATTTTGCCGGGATCGCCATCGGGAATGAATTTGACGCTCGCTTTGGACACGCGCGCGATCACCATAATTGGCTTCTTACCCACATCGTCAATACCCAGGCCTTCGTTCTCGGCATGCACAAAATCTTCAGTGGCTACATTTTCAAACTTGGGTTCCTCGGGTTTTGTAAAGACCACAAGCAGTGTCAAAGAGAGTCCAGCCAGCAGGAACAGACCTATGATGCCTGCACAGCCAATCACCAGTTTCTTTAGACACGATCCACGCTTTTTAGCCAAAACACGCTCCTGCAACAAGCTCATTCCCTTAAACGTAGGAATTGCCGATCTGTTTATAGCTCGTGATAGGATCGGCAGAAAAGGTGGAAATGATGAAGAATTTTACACTGGCTGTCTGCGGACTGGCCATATTGAGTTGCGGAAAGACCGATGCGCCTCGATACATCAGTCTTGGTACAGCGCCCAGCGGGGGTGCCTTTTTTGTGGTTGGCGGCGCTATTGCTCAAACGGCCAGTGAGGCGCCCGGAAACCACTGGGTCGTCACGGCCGAAGCCACTAAAGGCACCCAGGAGAACATTCGCCGTATCGCTAAAGGAGAGTTGGAGTTCGCTCTGGCCAACGCATCTATCAGTTACTTCGCCGTTCGCGGAGAGGAGGGTTGGGACGCGTCACAACCCATTGCCAGCGTGATGACACTTGCACCCAATGTCGCCATGTTCATCACACCCAGTGCCTCAGGGATTCAGTCGATTGGTGATTTGCGTGGCAAACGCGTATGTGTGGGACCAGCCGGTGCAGGATTCGAATTCTTCATCAAACCGCTCTTAAAAGCACATGGTCTGACTTATGACGACTTCACGCCGCTCAACAACACCCAAGATGGCGCTGTGGCGATGCTTGGCGACGGGTCGGCAGACGCGGCGTTTCTGGGCGGTGCCGTACCCACGGCCTCCATCACGCAGGCTTGCGCCTCACAGGACATCACTTTCATTCCATTTGACGACACAGCTCGTACCCAGTTGATCGAGGCGTATCCCTTTTTTCATGCAGCCGTAGTGCCTGCCGGAACCTATCGCGGTCAGGACCAAGCATTTGCGGGTCTCAATGTGGGAAGCATGCATCTGATTACCAGCCAGACGGCCGATGAAGACATGGTGTATCAGTTCACCAAAGCCATCTACGAAAATCGAGACGCCGTAACACAACGTCATCCAGCGGGTAAGGCAATCAACCCTAAAAACGCAGCTCGGAACCTGGGTATCCCGTATCATCCGGGCGCTGTGCGTTTCTATCGAGAAATAGGGATCTGGCCCGAGCCATAACGCCCATGCACCTTCTGGCCGCCCTACTCGGAATTGCACTAGCCGTCTTCACACTGGTGGAGGTGAATTATCCATTCCTCTCCACCCACGGCCAACTTTCCATGTTCGGCGGACTCGGACTGGTCTTGTGTTTCTGGCACAAACCCACCTTTTGGAAAGGCGAGAGAAGGGCCTGGACCCAATGGATGGACATGGGACTTGTTGGCTTGGCGTGCCTGGTGTTTGGTTACATCTTCATCCAATCCGAGCCTCTATTTGACGGGTTATGGATCGACGGTGTGAGCTTGGGTAATCGGGCAGGTGTGGAGCATGCCATGGACATTGCGGCCGGGATAGTCGGTTTGTTCCTCGTACTTGAGGGCGCACGTCGCAGTGTCGGTTGGGCACTACCCTTACTCTCACTGATCTTTCTCATGTACGCGTTCATTGGTCCCGAATTACCGTCTTGGTTCTTTCCTCACCGTGGCTACGGCTTGGGACGCGTCACCAGTCAGACCTTCCTTCACAGCCAAGGAGTGTTTGGTATTGCGCTGAGAGTGATGTTTACCTACGTGTTTCTGTTCATCCTGTTTGGTGCTCTGTTGGAAGCCACTGGTACCACCGAAGTCATCATCAACTGGACGAGACGTATGTTTGCCGGATCAAGGGGTGCACCAGCCAAGGTTGCCGTATTGAGTAGTGGCCTGATGGGCTCGCTTTCAGGCAGTGCGGTTGCCAATACAGCCACCACAGGCACCTTTACCATTCCACTGATGAGGAGTTCGGGGTTCAAGCCGGAAACAGCCGCTGCCATTGAAGCGGCGGCAAGTTCTGGCGGCGCGCTTGTGCCCCCTGTCATGGGTGCCGGCGCCTATATGATGCTGGAACTCATCGATCCTCCAGTCACCTTCTTGGAAATCATTCGGGCTGCCATCATTCCCGCGGCCCTTTACTACTTCGCCATCTTGATGACTGTTCACTTCTGGTCAGGGAAAATTAATGCTCAAAGTGAAACGCAACAAGCTGAGAAGCCGGCTTTATTCGCGCTGCACCTCAGTGTCTTTCTGGGTGCCTTGCTCGTCCTGGTGGCTCTGTTAATTGCAGGGAGATCACCCTTCCGCGCCGTATCCGTAGCCATGCTTTTTCTGATATTGATCGCTGCGGTACATCCCGAAACGCGTTTGAGTTGGCACAAACTGTACACATGCCTTCAACGAACGGCCGTGAATGCGATTCCCTTGATCGCTGCAGCAGCCTGTGTAGGCGTGATTATTGGTGTCGTGACGCTGACAGGGCTGGGAACCAAGCTGCCACAGGTTCTGATACCGCTGGGCCAGTCAAATCTGTTCTTGGCGCTCCTGATGATCATGGTGACCTCGTTGATTCTGGGAATGGGACTGCCCTCGGCGGTTTGTTATTTATTGTTGGCCACGTTTGTGGGCAGCGTGATCAAGACTTTAGGAGTTCCGCCGTTAGCGGGACATTTGTTTATCTTCTATTTTGGGCTCATGTCCATGGTGACACCGCCCGTTGCGTTGGCCGCGTTCGCTGCTGCTTCGATCGCAGGTAGCGGCCTCATGAAGACCAGCATGCTCGCATTTCGCTTCTCACTGGTTGGCTTCGTTCTACCGTTTTTGTTTATTTACCAACCAGAACTCCTGATGATCAACGCTCATGGAACCATGGCGTCCATCGGTGAAATTGCGGGTGCCGTGTTGTGGGCGGCTCTGGGATGCGTGACACTCAGTGCCGCCTTGGCGGGGTATTGGAACCGCAATCTGAACACGCTAAGTCGCGCAGGTTTGGTATTGCTGTCTGCCTTATTCTTCATACCTATGGGGCCGTGGCTCCATCCCGCCATAGCCACCCATTGGACGGACCTCATCGGTTTAGTGGGGTTCGTATTCTTTTGGTGGACGCAAAGAGAACGTCTAGGAGGAACTTAATCATGGATGAAGCCGCTAAGAGTATGATCCGCAATCTGGAAGCAAAAACAGGTAAGACGATAGACCAATTAGCACAACTCGTGCGCAAAAGCGGGTTGGCCAAACACAAAGATCAGGTTACTTTCCTGAAAGAAAAACACGGAATGACCCATGGCTATGCCAACTTAGTTGTGCTTTATGCCAAGGGCCACCCCGCCACCAGGGAATCACCTCAGTCAGAGTACTCACCCGACGATTGGTTTGTTGGAAAAGAGGCACTCAAACCGATTTACGAATCGCTGGTTGCCGCTGTGTCTGACATGGCTGATGACATTGAATGGGCACCCAAGAAGAGCTACATGAGTGTGCGACGATCGAAGCAATTCGCCATCATTCAGCCCAGTACGAAGACTCGACTGGATTTGGGTCTGAAGCTACCCGGTGAACCCACCACCCAACGCCTGGAGGCGTCGGGCAGTTTCAACAGCATGGTCAGCCATCGCGTTCGCATCTCCTCAATGGCGGAAGTTGATGCCGAATTACTGGCATGGGTACAGGACGCCTATCGCCAAGCATAATATTCAAGCACAGAGTGACTTAAAGCGAAGCTTCAAACGCTGAAAAGAACTTATCCAAATCGGCTTTGAGTTTCTTTTTATCGGTCACTTGTGAGGAACTGGCCGTGACGACCACTTTCACTTCGCCAGCAACAGCATGCATGCTGATATGGAGTTTTGCTCCCCACGTGAACGCACTCACTTTGGTGCGCACCAGCATGGTGCCATCCGCTTTGGAAGATTCCTTGATCTTCCAATCATGACTGGCGCAAGCGGCCTGTGCAGCGCTCCATGCCTGATCAAATGACTTTTTGTAGCTCTTGCTGCGCATATCCGATCCCGCGAATACCCACCCCGACATCGCAAAAAGTGCCATGAAAATGGACCATCGGGCTACCGATCCCATGGGCGCAACAACGTTCATGAGGCTTTGCGTCTCACCCGGGGTACCCGCTCCCGTTTGGCTTGTTGAATTAACCGCTGCAAAGCTGCCTCATCATACGAAAAATCGGGCTCTACCATCCTTTGAATCAATCTCCGAAGGGGCCGTCTCATCACAAATAGGGCGATAACCGCTAACCCAACCAGACCCAACATAGATCACATGCCTCCTATGTTCTTTTTTCGACCAATCGGGCCAGAACATAAGCGAATGATGTGGGTTTTTTAGAAGGTGTCTTCATCCTCTTTTTGACGATCAACGTGCTCGGCTTCGGAGTCCTTGGGTCGTTTGTCCTGTTTTGGTTTCGTGCCTGCAGAATACAAGGCATCAAACCCCTTGCTAGCCACAGACTTAACCATTTTCTTCAACCACCCATTGTATTTGGAACTGGATGTCGAGAAGTTAGAGCCGCTCACGATGCGATGATGAATCGCAACCAGTAATTCGCCAGTTTGAGCATCGCAAAACTTGAGATCTACGGCGACACTGCCTTGACCCACGCCAAACCCAACGAAGTATTTCCCTCCCTCCGAACCCGTGCTGGCATCACATACGCGCCCCCGAACCACGACATCTCGCTCGGGCGAAAACTTGATTCTGTGAAGAAGCTCGCTTCTCAGGGTTTGAGGAGTCAAAGTTCCAATGGTGATGGCAAGATTCTGGTCGTCTTCATCTCTGCCGTCAGCGTCTTCTCCGATAAAGGTCGCTGTTGGCCACGCCTCATATTTCAAGGAGGCAGTTGACAGGTCAAACCCGGGTTTCACCCAAAGAAAATCTATCTGACTCGTTTTTCGGAACTCCAAGAGCTGATCGCTAAAATAGTCAAACTCCAAACGGCCCTCGTCAAAATAGGGAACTTCACTTTCGCCAAACGCTATGCAAAGTAACAACAAAATCATGATCTGTGCCTTTCTAAAACGCGAATGTCAAACCGATTCGGACCAGAGAGACATTGAGGTTGAGGTTATTGAATTCAATGGAACCGTCGTTTGAGGATCCGGCCACAAAGTAGTCTCCTCGACCAAACAACCGGACATGGTCGCCAAAACGAAGCCCGAGTCCAGCAAAATGATTGATGCCATCTTCATCTCTACGCCCTAATTCGATATGTCCGTAACCAGCACCTACAAAGAAATAGAACCAAGGATTTGCCACGAACTCATAACCGACATTCAGGGCCCAGAACTCATAGTCAGGGTAAGAACCCGAATCTACAGTAGCTTCCAGTTCAAGCGGCACATAAGACTGATTGCCCACCTGCCAGGCATATCCCATACCTGCAACCATTTGGTCTCCAAAATTCGATAGATCGGATCCAGGCTGGCCATAACTTGCCGATAACCGAACTTCATTCGTCAAAGGTGCCCCAAACGCGAGCAGCCACAAAGACGCAATCATCATTTTTCTCCCCCTCCGGTTTGTTAGCTGCCTTACTAAATTTGGCAGTATGTGGTTTTTAACACATGATCAAGCAAGAAATCAAAACAATCCAACCATAGATCGCCACTCGCATGAGACCGAACGCATCGGATCAAAGGGATTGGACCCGATCGACAAAGCTTGCTTGGAGTGTTGATTGGTGCCGGTGCTCGCCATGTCGTACCCACCACTGTCCTGACTTCACTGTGCCCATAAGCATTTGAGGGTCAAAGGCATACACCCAGGTAGCCAGTCTCGAGGAATCTCTGGTGGCCATCAACGGGTGCCCACTGTCCAGAATCAATGCGTCAAACGGCAGGCCCACCGAAAAGAAACTTCGATCAAAATGGCCAGTCGCTCTGCGGCCGCCCATCAGTGCTTGTGTAAACATCCAGGACGCACTGTCGGTGACCCCATTGCGGCAAAACACATTTCGTTTTTCCTGCAGTAACCGCTGGCCGTAATCCAGCCAACGCAACTCCTCGGCAGGATTCAAGCCCACGTGGCTATCGCTGCCAATACACCAATGGCCTCCGCCCTTTTGATACGCATGCATGGGAAAAAAACCATCGCCAAGATTCGCTTCCGTGGTGGGACAGATCACCACATTGGCTTGCGATTGGCAAAGCGCCTTGACCTCATGGTCTTGAATATGTGTGGCGTGGACCAAACTGAACCAGGGTCCCACATCCACATTGTTCACGAGCCACTCTACGGGCCTGGCGCCCCACATAGATAGACAATCGTCCACTTCGGACTGTTGTTCCGAGATGTGCAGGTGACGCACCATGCGTTCAGGCACATGACTGAACAGGTCGATCACTTCGCGTCGACCCGCCGCGCGCAACGAGTGGAGCCCCATCCCCAACTCAGCATCAAATTGAGGGACCACGGCGATCAGATCATCAATGAACCGGCGATAGGCAGCCACGTCCTGAAACAGAAACCGGCGCTGATGATCTTTAGCGGGTGCACCAAAACCACCCAGCCTGTAATACACCGGAACCAGGACCAAGTGGATGCCGGCATCACGCGCAGCTTCACATAACGCCACTGCCATCTTGATTTGGGGCTCGTAGTGACTGCCGTCCTTGTTGTGATGCAGATAGTGAAATTCCACGACCGTGGTATATCCAAACCGTAACATTTGTCCATACAACCAGCCCGCTATGGCTTTCACCTGCTCCACATCTACATTCAGTGCCAATTGATACATTGATTCGCGCCAAGACCAGAAATCGTCTTCTGTGTTTCCAGCCGCGTGCTCCGCCAAACCGGCCATGGCGTATTGAAAGGCATGTGAGTGCCCATTGACCAAGCCAGGAATCGCGAATCCCGCCACACGTTCGATGACCTCGCGCTGGGAAGTTGATTGGACACCTGCGATACGTCCATGTTCGTCCACGGAAACGACACCTGGACTCATCCAACCGTTCTCGGTCAAAACCCCATCAAAGACCCAGTCCTTCATGCCCAAAGCATAACCCAACCCAGCGGAGGGGATTAGCTTTTTTGCGAAGCTGCTGGGTTGTCCCAATGCCACCCCAGTGTTAGGATGTGGCTTCGGGGCCGCGCCACCTGTTTGTTTGTGTGCACCACGCGCGACCCGAGTCTCATGCGACACCCACATCGCATTACCGAGGTAACAAAATCATGGGCAGTTTTTCGGGCCGCCACATCATTGATACGGCGGATCTCGCAACCGAGGAGATCCTGCATCTGGTAGAAATTGCCAATCAGCTACAAGACATGGGCCGCGACAAGGCGCGCCATGTCGCTGCCGGCAAAGTACTCGCAACTTTGTTTTGGGAACCATCCACCCGTACACGGCTCAGTTTCGAATCAGCCATGTTTCGCCTGGGCGGACATGTGCTGGGATTCTCCGAAGCAGCCAGCACATCAGTGGCCAAGGGGGAGACCCTGGCCGACACCATCCAGACCGTCGCGCTTTACAGCGATATCATTGCCATGCGGCACCCACTGGAAGGCTCGGCATTTGCCGCGAGCACCTACAGCCGGATCCCAGTGATCAATGGCGGCGATGGTGCCCACCTTCATCCCACACAGACCTTGGGTGACACCTACACGCTACTCAAAGAAAAGGGCCGCCTTGAAGGACTGCGGATCGGTTTTCTGGGTGACCTGTTATTCGGCCGTACCGTCCACACCTTCGCGAGGCTGTTAGCCCGATTCGGTGCTGAAATGCAGTTTTTCGCACCAGAGGGGTTGAACATACCCGAATACGTTCGGGACAGTTTGGAATCAGCCGGCGCGAACTTCAAGGAACGAGAATGGCGCTTAGAGAGCATTGAAGACTTGGATGTCCTGTACGTCACACGACTTCAAAAGGAACGCTTCTTCAGTGAAGAGGAGTATTTGAGGCGCAAGAATTCGTACATCATCAACAAAGAAGCACTCAGCAAAGCCAAACCCGACATACTGATTCTGCACCCTCTGCCTCGCAACGAGGAAATTTCGGTGGATGTAGACCCCCTACCCAATGCGGGCTATTTCCGACAGGCTGAGTATGGCCTGCAGATGCGCATGGCTTTGATCGCCGCGTGTTTGGGGGTGGTGGCATGATGAGAATCGAGCGGATTACAAACGGAATCGTACTGGACCATATCAAGGCTGGGGTAGGAATTGAGATCCTTAAGCTGTTTCCGACAGAACTACTGCGAACCAAGATTGACTATGCTTCTTACGTCGACAGTCCGAGCATGCACGTGAAGGACATTATTAAGATTGAAAATGTGGATGTGAACCCAGCCACCTTACTCAAATTGGCCCTGCTATCCCCTTCCATTACCATCTCCATCATCCGAAACGGTCATGTCCAAAGCAAGATGACCCCTGAAATTCCACCCCTGGTTGAAGGCGTCCTCACCTGTACCAATCCCAAATGCATTACGCTTCTTGAAAGCTACCTCTCCAGCCGCTTTCACGTTTCTTGGAATGCGGACGGTCGTATCAGGAAACAATGCGCCTATTGCGAACACATCATTCGATAAGGAGAACAATGTGACTTTACGTACGATTGGCGTTGTCGGCGCCGGCACCATGGGCAACGGTATTGCCCACGTTTTTGCGCAGGCCGGATTCAACGTAATTTTGAACGACATCAAAGATGAGTTTGTCGCCAAAGGCATGGGTACCATTACCAAGAATCTGCAACGCAACGTGGACAAGGGTCGCGCTACAGAAGCAGATCGCGACAGCGTTTTGGCACGAATCACTTGCTCGACGAATTTGAACGATCTCGCAGCTTGCGATTTGGTGGTGGAAGCCATCATCGAACAACTAGACATCAAACTTGAGCTGTTTCGAAAATTGGATGCCATTCTTCCCCAACACGCGATCCTGGCGTCCAACACTTCCTCCATTTCGATCACGAAATTAGCAGCAGTCACCCAACGCGCTGATCGTTTTATTGGCATGCATTTCATGAACCCCGTTCCCGTCATGAAGCTGGTGGAGATCATCCGCGGAATCGCCACGTCCGATGCATGCACCAAGACCATTGCGACACTCACCGAAACCCTTGGCAAAGTACCCGTTGAGGTGAATGACTTCCCCGGATTCATCAGCAATCGCGTGCTTCTTCCGATGATTAACGAAGCCATTTTTGCGCTTTACGAAGGTGTAGCCACCAAAGAGGCAATCGACGAAGTTATGAAGCTGGGCATGAACCACCCCATGGGACCATTGACTTTGGCCGACTTCATAGGATTGGACACATGCTTGTTCATCATGCGCGTGCTTCATGACGGCTTGGGCGACGACAAGTACCGTCCATGCCCGTTGTTGGTGAAGATGGTGGATGCTGGCTACCTGGGCCGAAAGAGCGGACGCGGTTTTTATGAGTATTGATAGAATGGGCTGCGGCTTTTAGCCGGTGACACAACATGAACGATAAACCAAAAATTAAGGTACACAAGGCAGATAGCGAAGCTGCAAGGCTGAGAAGTGGTCTGTTGATTAGTACCGATGACAGCGGCCGCGAACGGTACCGAACCCATTGTGACCGTTGCGAAACCAACCTCACTTTGCGCATGGCTCCCAAAGTGGGTGACGCCATATTATGCCGCGTATGCCGGGAAATCGAAGCGGTTGGCAAGCCCGGCACGGTGGTGGTGTATGAGAAGAAGAAGCGACGTTTCCGCACCCCTTGCGATGAATGCGGGACTGAAGTGGTTGTTTCGTTCCTACCTAAACAGGATCGGCCTTTTACGTGTGCCGCATGCCATCAGGCCAAACCACCCGAAGCAGTTGAAGAAATCACTGAAACGGCACCCAAGCCCAAACGCCACTACCGGGTACGCTGTGGTGTGTGCAGAACCGAAATGCGCCTTAGGTTCAAACCCAATCCCGGAGAACGGCTCTTGTGCACCGATTGCTTCGAAAAAGCGTCCACGGCCAAGACCAAAACGCGCCCAAGGTTGATGTACAACATCCAATGCGTTCGTTGTGGCCGAAAACAGACACTGGATGTGGTGCCGCGTGACCCAGATAACGCGCTGTGCACAAACTGCATGGAGATCATGCGCGCCAAGAGACGGAGATGAGATGACACGAACCATTCGCATCGGCAACGGCCAAGGATTTTGGGGGGATAGCGTTGACGCACCCATGCGCATGGTCCAAGGCGGACCGCTGGACTATCTAACTTTGGACTATTTGGCGGAAGTAACCATGTCCATCATGCAACGCCAGAAAATGAAGAGTCCCGACAAGGGATATGCCAGTGATTTCGTGCGTTTTATCGATCGAATCCTGCCCGATTTGGTAAAGCGAGGCGTTAAAGTCATCGCCAATGCAGGCGGTGTCAATCCAAAGGCCTGCCAGCAGGCCATCGTCAATTCAGTCCGGCGCCACGGCATCAGCGGTATGAAAATCGCCATCGTTCACGGCGACAACATCATGGATCGATTGGACGAGTTTCGCGAACGAGGCGAACACTTGGCAAACATGGATACAGGCGAGAGCCTGTTTGCCAAACCTCGCGAGATCCTATCCGCCAACGTGTATATGCCCACGCAACCCATGGTCGATGCGCTAGCCACGGGTGCACAAATCGTCATAACCGGCCGAGGCACAGATCCAGGACTTGTGCTGGCACCCATCATGTACGAGTTCGGCTGGTCGACCCCTGATCAATTGGCCTTGGGCACCATAGCCGGCCATATCCTGGAGTGTGGCGCACAATCGACAGGCGGTAACTTCACCCGCTGGCGTGAGGTACCTGACATGGACGATCTCGGTTACCCCATTGCTGAAGTCAGCGAAGAAGGTCGCGTCACCATCACCAAACACGAAGCAACCGGTGGCATGGTGACGGTGGATACGGTTTCAGAACAGTTACTCTACGAGATGGGCGACCCCAAGAACTACATCACGCCAGACTGCGTGGCCGATTTCACTTCGATCCAGCTCAGCCCATCAGGTCAAGATCGAGTGACGGTGACGGGCGTGAAAGGCCAGCCTCATACGCCATTTCTCAAAGTATCGATCTCTTACCTGGACGGTTACAAAGCGACTGGTCAATTGACCATCTCGGGACCCGATGCGTACGAGAAGGCCCAGAAATGTGCGGACATTGTGTGGCGCCGCTTGAAACGTGCTGGCTTCACCTATGAGGACACACTCACAGAATACTTAGGTGTGGGCGTGTGTCATGAGGGCATCGTCCCTCAAGCGACGAGCGCGCCCGAAGTGGTGCTGCGTTTGGCCGTAAAAGACCATAATCGCGACGCCGTGGACCGGTTCGGACAGGAGATCGCGCCCCTAGTGACCAGCGGCCCACCAGGGGTGACAGGTTTCGCCGGGGGACGTCCTAAACCCCAAGAAATTGTGGCCTATTGGCCAGCACTGATTCGGCGAGAACTGATCGAAAGCCATGTCGACGTGGTGGAGGTGTAAGGTGAAACGCATCAGTCTGGCAAGCTTCTGCCACGCGCGGTCTGGCGATAAGGGTGACGGTTCTAACGTGGGCCTGATCGCCTACACCCATGCCGGTTACGACATTATTCAAAGTCAAGTGACCGCCGAACGCGTCAAACAACACTTCCACGCCATTTGCCGAGGTCCAGTGGATCGCTACGAAGTACCCAATCTGTTAGCGCTCAACTTCATCTTGCACGATAGCCTGGGCGGCGGTGGTTCCCAATCGGTGAAAACAGACGCCCAAGGCAAGACGCACGGCATGGGCATCCTCTCGATGAACGTCGAGGTACCCGATGATTTCGAAGGATTGTGATAAGCTCCTGGCACGTTAATCGAGGGAAAACATCATGATCGCGGGGTTCCCGGTACAAAAATGTGCCGTTTTGGCCGACCCCCGGCCGAAGAACAAAACAAAGACGATTATGAAGGCCATGTCGCTGTTCGAGCGGCAGTGTGCCGAGCTGGGCCTGAGTTACGAATCATTTATCGGCGTTCCCCTATCTGAGATTAGCCCTTCAGATGATGTAGACGTGTTTGTGGTCTTAGGTGGCGACGGTACAATGATCCACTATGCCGGGCCACTGAGCCATTTTGGGATCCCCTTCTATGGTCTGAACTACGGTCATGTAGGGTTCATGATGAACACCGTTGAACCTCAGATGGAACGCAACCTCGCAAGGCTTGCCAATGGCGCCTTTGGCATGTGGCAGTTCCCTTTGCTAGAGGTTGACGCCACTGATCTGAAAGGCAACCCCCATCACGGATATGGACTCAACGATATTTACTTACAGCGCATGACGTCTCAGACTTGTAAGCTGCGGTTGTCGATCAACAAGGTGCCCTTGGCCTTCAACCCTGTGTTGTGTGATGGGGTGATTGTTTCCAACCCCCTTGGGTCCACCGCCTATTCGTTTAACGTCACCGGCTCCGTGGTCTCCATCGACTGCAAGGCCTTGACGTTGACGCCCATCGCCGCGAACCGTACCTGCCCCATCAAGAGCCTGATACTGCCCATGGATGCCACGATCGAGATCGAAGTCTTAGAGCCCACCAAACGAAAAGTTCTAATCGTCAGCGACGCGACCAACCATGGCAACATAGCGCGAGCAGAAATCAAGGCCAGCCCCAAAACGGTGCGTTTGTGCTTCAGCACCGACACCTCGAACCTGCCCCTCGCCTTGGTCAACAAATGCAAGATCTAGGAACCCAATAAATGCTGGTGTATGTCGGGACATCACAGTCACGACTCCACGAAGTTGCACGACGCGTCGTATAATCGAGACCTTGAGCCCTTTTTAGAGATGCGTGAGGAGATTCGTCATGAAATGGATTTGTGTCGCTATTGGTGCCTGCCTACAATCTATCGCCTTCGCTCAAACGGCCCCGCTTGACCAAGAGGTCGTAGCCGTGACTGTTGATTCAGGCCCTATCGTGAACCGCATTGCTACACGTGGCGTCATCTTTTCACACCTGATTGAGGTACCCGAAGCGACATGGATCCGAATTCTCTTCGATGAAATCGTGTTAGGTGAGGGTGCGGCGCCATCCGTAATACGCATGTTGTCCCTTAGCGACGGAAGTGTATTCCAGATGAACGCCACACATCTCAGTCAGTGGCAAAATTCATCGTGTTACTTCAACGGCGACGCAGTGTTGCTTGAAGTCATAACCGACCCAGGAGCCTCACCAAGTCACCTCAAGATATCTCGCGTACTTGCGGGTCCACCACCGGTACAGCGATCCATCTGCGGGCCAACTGACGACCGTGTTCTTTCTGCCGACGATCGGGTAGGTCGAATCGTACCTATCGGGTGTACCGGGTGGCTGTTCAACGACACCAACCACTGCTTCCTGACTGCGGGTCACTGCACTGGCAGCACGGCAGAAATTATGGAATTCAACGTGCCCCTATCCACATCCGGTGGTTCGATTCAGCACCCTGGCCCAGATGATCAATACGCGATTGATCCTGCATCTGTGCAATCCAATGGCGGCCAAGGCATTGGCAACGACTGGGCTTATCTGGGTTGTTTTGCCAATCCCAATACCAATCTCACCCCCTTCGAAGCACAAGGCGTAGCATTCAATCTGACGCTGCCTCCGCCTGTGGCCGGTGACATCACCATAACCGGATACGGAACGACCGATGGCGTACTAGCGCCGCTGACCTGGAACCAAGTCCAAAAAACACACACCGGTCCATTTACCGGACATGCCGGTACCAGCCTGCAGTACGCCACAGATACGACTGGCGGAAATTCAGGATCACCGATCCTACATGTGCAAACCGATTCCGCGATTGGTATCCACACCCATGCTGGCTGTAACACGGGTGGTGGCGAAAATAACGGCACTGCCAGCGAGCATGCCGATCTCCAACTGGCCCTGGCCAATCCTACAGGTGTATGTAAACCCCTACTGTTCACATTTCCCAACGGTATTCCCGAATTTCTGATGCCAGGACCCACAACGATTCGGGTTGAGGTCACGGGCCAGGGTGAAGGGCTGCCCATGTCCGGTACGGGACAAGTTCACTACGACTTAGGTGATGGCGGTGGTACGCAAACCATTTCCATGACTGAAGTGGCTCCAAACGTTTACGATGCAGCATTACCGGAAGTACCCTGTGGTACCTCCATTAAGATCGATTTTTCCAGTGAAACGACGCTTGGTGACCGTTATTATGCCGTCCATTCTACCGATCCGCTCGGATTTGACTTGATTGTGGCCGATATCGGTTCATCTAGTTTTTCCGATGACTTTGAGACCGACATGGGTTGGTCTGTGACGGGCGATGCCACTGCTGGCATTTGGGAAAGAGCGGTCCCATCTGGCGGAGGCGAGCGAGGGGACCCACCGACCGACGCTGATGGTTCTGGATTCTGTTTTGTGACGGAAGATGGACCGGGCAACACCGATGTGGACGGAGGAACAACCATACTCACCTCACCAACGATGGATGCCACCGCAGGATCAGGCGACGCACTATTGGTTTACTGGCTCTGGTATTCATCTCATTTGGGAACACAGGACGACCTGTTCCTTGTCGAGATATCCGACGATAATGGCGGTTCTTGGCAAACGCTGCAGTCCATTGGTCCCATGGGACCCGAGACCATGGGCGGATGGACACACAAGTCCTTCGCGATCGGTGATTTCGTCACACCTACCAACCAAGTGCGGGTGCGTTTTCAGGCGATTGATACGGGCACCGGATCAGTGGTAGAAGCGGGTGTAGACGGCGTGCATGTCCTGTACTGTGACACAAGCGTGCCCTGTCCGGGTGACTTGAACGGCGATAACATCATCGATCCAGCAGATCTGTTCGAGATGTTCCCTCTGTGGGTGAGTAGCGGACCCTTGGGTGACTTGAATGTGGACGGGAAGGTGAGCATGGAAGATTTTGTGATCCTCGGCGGCCTTTATGGGCCGTGCCCCTGATGACTGCGGTCAGCGGTCAGAAAATCATACCTAGCGACTCAAGATTCGGCGAGATCTTTTCCTGCATCAATCATGTTGTCAATCAAGATCCTTTCCGCTAGCCTTCGGGAGAACAAAACCCAACGAGGAAACCTTGAACCCAGTCTTTCGTTATCTGGCACCTATTTTTCTTCTCCTGGCGGTTAGCTGTTCGCAGTCGCCAAAGGTCCCTCATTTTGCCCGTGGCCTGAATGTTAGCGTCGATCGGCCTATCACGCTTGTCTGTCAATACGGCGAACAATCCTACGGCACGATGGCCTTTCCCAACCTCGAGTTCTTTGCGCAAGAATACGCTATCTTTCTGGATGCCTACAAAGATCACCGACAATACACCGCAAAAAGTGGCATTGTGGTTCATGCAGACTTGATCGAAGGCTTCATGGTACGGCACAAAGGGGTGCTTTTGTACTCAGAAGGCAACGTTGATTCCATCATGGAAATGGAATTCGACTAATTCCTCAACCAAGGTCGGATTGAATCCAACCTGCCGCTCGTTCTGCGATCATCGCAACCACAGCGTTGGGATGACCACGTGGTACGGTGGGCATCACGGAGGCATCCGCCACCCATAGCCCCTCAAATCCACGTAACTTAAGTCTGGAATCCACCACTGAATGGCTTGTGGAACCCATGCTGCAGGTGCTGCTGGGATGGTAGACCGTCTGGATTTGTTCCGCAGCATAACTGAGCAGTTCATCTTCGGTGGTCACGTCCGAACCGGGTCGCAGCTCACCCAGGTTCTGAGCCGCCAAGGGCATGGTTCCGGCAATGTCCCGCGCCAGACTTACGCCCCCCCACAAGACGCGTGCGTCAATCCCCTCTGGATCGGTAAGCAGGCCGAAATCGATTTTCGGGGCGATGTGCGGGTCATCACTTTGAAGCGTCACTTGCCCTCGGGATTTGGGGGCAACCACAGCGGCCCCGATGGAGAAGGCGTGAATTGTGGGCGGCTCCAGCAAATCACTGCGATGTTCAAACGGCAGAAAAATAAGCTCCAAGTCAGGTGCGGAAACGTGGCCTGGCACAATCTGAGTAAAAGCGATGCCTTCAGCACCGTTGGAAGCAAGCATACCTTTCTTCAGGACCAAGTAACGCAACACATTCATAAGCGATTCGGCCTTGAGCAAGGTGTCCTGGCTACTGGACTTGAAAACCATCGGAAGGATGGGATGTTCCTGCAACTGTTTGCCTACTTGTGGCAGGTCCTTCACAACATCAATCCCAAATGGACCGAGTTCGGCTTGCGGACCCAAGCCCGAAAGTAGCAGAAGCTGCGGTGATGCCAATGCACCTGCCGTCAACGCGACCCCTCGTGATTGGTAGGTGGTGTCGACCCCACCGCGACGCACTTTTACACCGCTTACCGTGCGATTCTCGATGACCAGCCTGACCACGTGCGCGTCTGTCATGACGTTTAGATTCTTCCGCCGCATCGCCGGCTTCAGAAAGGCGTCATAGCAACTGAACCGTCGCCCATCCTTGTGCGCCAGTTCGGCCACCCAAGCGCCTTGATAAGCACGTCCATTGTATTCTGGGTCGTTTCCCAATCCCACCTTGCGCGAAGCGACCACAAAATCACGGGTTAAGGAACGGGCGTTGCGGTTTGGGGTGACAAACATGGGACCGGTTCGCCCGCGGTCCGAACCGCCCTCATCACCCAAGAGGCATTCCATGGATTTGAATACGGGCGCCACGTCTTCCCATGCCCAACCCTCAGCACCCATGTCTCGCCATCCATCGAAATCCGCGGGATGACACCACTGATGGATCATGGCATTCATGTTGGCACAACCACCGAGCATTTTCCCTCGCGGCGTAAAGATCCGACGTCCGCCGGCACCATCCTGCGGTTCTGACTCAAAATGCCAGTCCACCTCGCTCTTGAACAGCTTCGCGAAACCTGCAGGCACAGAGATAAAACGGTTCTTGGGAAACCCACCCGCCTCCAGTAGCAGCACCTTCAACTTCCCGCTCATCGTCAAACGATCGGCCAAAACGCAGCCGGCAGTCCCAGCCCCAACAATAATCACATCGTAGGATTCGCTCATGGTTTGCTCTCAAGAAAACGTAAACGCAGTCTGCGCTCGCAGTCCCTTCAAGTCAACAGGAACCGTTAAGATCCGATCAGATACGGCGTTCTCAAGGGCACATCTCTGACCAAGCACGCACCTGTTTCGCCATGGGGTCTGTGCTGGTACCAAAAAGATTGAGGCTTTCGGCAATGTGCGTCTTGGCCTGAACACAGTCCGATGATTTGATGAAGCACAGTCCCAAAACCCCGTGACATCGGGCAAGATCGGAATGATCGGGGTTTTGAACACTCGCTTGGGACAACCACTCAAGGAGTCTGAGCTTACCGACATCGGGTCGACCTAATAGCGCATCGCACCAGGCGGCGTTGATCATCACCGAGGGTTCAAGGTCTGGAGCCTGTACCTGTTGTTCGAGCATGAGACGAGCCCGTTGCAACAGGCCATCGGCATCATGGACTCGATTCAGAAACAGGTAACACAGCGCTAACTTGTTCAAAGCGGCAGGAATAGTCTTGGGGTCCTTCTCGGGATCTTCGTCCAGGACGCGCAAGCAGTCTTGATAGATTTCTGCCGCTTCTGACCACTGTTCCGTGACCATGCGCACGCCGCCCAGATTGAACAATGCACGAACGATGCTCGAATCGCCTGTGGGCATGATTCGTTTTCGCAGTTCATAGGTTTCCAAAAAGAGTCGTTCCGCATCGGCAAAGCGACCTTGTTGATACCGCAAATAGCCGAAGTTGTTGAGCACCAAGGCGACCTGAGGATGAGCATCACCATAGATTTCCCGAGTCAATGCCAGCGATTCCTGAATATTTGACGCTCCCGCATCATATTCTTTGAGGTTTGACTGACTCCGACCCAGATTGAATAGTGCATCGGCAAGAGCTTCCCGCTGGTCCAACTTTCGTGCCTGATCAACAACGCGTTCAAAGCAAGACTTGGCCACTTCATGATCGCCCCGTGCTTCTGCAACCTTGCCTTTGCCTACCCACAGTTCTGCCAAGTGGAGTTGAGATGAATCGTTTTGATGCATCATGGCTTCGGCTTCATTAATTAAGGCCCACGCGCGCTCAATTTGGCCTCGTTTATGTTCGACCATCGCTAGACGGACCAGAGAAATCGAAAGTCCTTTGTCTTCGATTTCGCGTTGCATGCGTACTGCTTCGGTCAACAACTGTAGGGCCTTTTCGTTTTCATCGTTCATGCGGTTGACATGACCCAATACAGACATCATGCGGGCGCGGGTAGCCGGTTGGCGCGTGAGTTGTGTGGCAATTTCTTCGGAAGCCACGTCCAGAACATCCCTGACCGACCTGCCCATCCGGCTCGCGGCATAGGGATCAGCCTCCTCAAAAAGCGCAATCAGAAACTGAGCAAACTCGTCGGACTGATCGCGAGCAATAAGAGCTTGTCGCTGTTGCGCCAGGGCATGTCGGTAGCCCAGTAATGAAGCGGCCAACCCAACTACCAAACTCACCAGAGTCAGGGTCAATAAGAACCGTTGACGACGGCGTCGCGGCTTATCACAGATATGCGACAACCTCTGCTGCACCTCTTGTGCGCGAGGTCGCAGCGACACATCGGTCGCTTTCATGTCCTCCATCAGTCGCGCCAGTTCCCGATCCGTGTGAATCACGGGAAGGGTCTCTCCATTCATCGCACGCCAAAGAAGTTGCTCGGGGGCGATTCCCTTGGGATAAGGCAGTGTGCCACTAAAAAGCCACTGAAAGACAAGACCCATGGAATAGATATCGCTGGCGGGCGTCACTGCTTCGCCTCGCGCCTGCTCGGGGCTCATAAACATGGGCGTACCCACCACAAATCCCTGTTTGGTCCGAAAAACCCCACTGGGAAGCCGGTCCGGCTTGGGAACGTCAAATTCGGTGGCGGTCACGGCCAGGGGATCCACCAACGTACGAGCTAGGCCAAAGTCAAGGATCTTCGCGTGACCCTCTGGGGTAATCATGATGTTAGCCGGCTTGAGATCGCGGTGTACCACCTGAACTCGGTGGGCTGCCGCCAACGCGTCCATGAGTTCGCTGGCGATGTTGAGTTTGGCTGAATCGTCTAAATGCGCCTGTCTCCGCTGCAAATTGTCGCCCGCCACCAGCTCAAGCACGATGTAGTCGCCCGAATCGTCATGAATCAGATCGTAGATGCGGCATAAGCCTGGATGTTCGAGCTTTGAAAGCGTGCGTGCCTCGCGTAGGAATCGAGCACGAGCCGCATCGTCAATACGGGTGCGATCCAGCACAGCTTTGACCGCAACCTTGCGTTCCAGTTCGGCATCGTAGCCCACGTAGACGGCACCCATACCGCCTTCGCCAATCTTGTCAATCAGCCGTATCCGTCCAATCTGGGATCCCAACATATTAGGCACCTCAATTTGGATTGTGCGTTTGTTTCCAAAGGGTTTCAGTATAGCTTGGAACCGAAACCAAAACTGATGTTGGGACTAGGGGGTCCAATATTGAATGCGAATGGGTTCAACCATTCTTGATTGCATTTGTCCCGGGGAAGCCGCGCCTATGGGGTTTCTTTGTAAATATTTCACCGATCTGGCGTTGAGTGACGGCCAACCGTAGCCATGAACTTAACACCAACGATCGATGATTTCCTACGGAAGCACTATTCCACCGAAAACGAAGTGAGCTCCACTGGGACCACGGTGCCGGTGGTCCAACCGCCATTGAGGCTATTGGCCAACCCTATGTTCGTGGGCGACATGGCATCGCAATTACCGGAGCCACAGCCCACCTGATTCATCTCGATAGAAGCGTAGGAAGTAGGTGATCGGCGCCGTGGCTGTCATTGTGACCGTGATCGAAGGCCAGGTGTCGGTGAGCATGAAGGTCACCTGGTTTGAGAGCGGCGCAATCTCGTTACCCATATCGTCTACCAGAATGGCGCTCACATACCATGTCCCATTGGGCCAATTGAGAACCCCCACATTGTTGATGGTACCGAAGAAAGAAATATTGTCCACTTGCGCCATCAGGGGTTGTGCCACATTAACCATAAACACAAGGCACAGTAGATGCTTCATAGGGTCCTCCTGCTTCAAAGCCAAAGTATCACTACTAACTCGACGCGTTCAATTTGCATCGTTGTGAAGCGTTGCAAACATCACATGGTCGGTTTGCAGGTCACTGCCCAGCACAAAGGCTTTGGTGCCTACCTGTTGAAATCCGTTTTTCTTGTAAAAGGCGATCGCGCGGGCATTGCGTTCCCATACGCCCAACCATAACGAGGTCGCGCCGCGCTTCACGGCTTCCCTCTTACCTGCTTCCATCAGAGTATGGGCCAGTCCACCACCAATCTGCATGCGGTCCACATAAAAGCGCACCAGTTCGTGCGACTCGCAGTCGCCCACACAGTCGGGCCTTTCAGCATTGCGGATATGTAGGTACCCAAGGGGTGCGTTCGCATGTTCCGCCAACATGAAGAATCCAAGTTCATCGTTTAACTCATTCATGATCCTTTGCAGTTCAAAAGCAACATCCAGATAGGCCTTTAGATCGTCGGGATGATTGTCTGCTGCAAACGCATCGTGGAAGGTTTGCCGTCCAAACACGGCGATCGTCGGGGCATCAGCGCCAGTAGCGAGCCGAATATGAATGTCTTTAGCCACCAGCTGACTCCGGGGCTGGCAAGCGATACAAAACATGACGCTTGAGGGGATGTCCTTTCTCAATCAAGGGATGATCGAAATCAAACTCATAGGTCATGCCAATCTTTTCCATTACCCTCCGCGAGGCCGTGTTGGCGGGCGTCGTGAACGCGAGTATCTCTTTGAGTGCCAAGGTCTGAAACCCGTATTCGGCTGCCGCCAATGCCGCCTCGGTCGCTAGGCCACGTCCCCAATGCGCACGTGCCACACGCCAGCCTATCTCTACGCACGGTGTGAAATGCGCCTCAAAACGCGGCACCATCAACCCGGTGAACCCCACAAACGCATGATCCATCTGTGTTTCCAACGCCCATAACCCAAATCCGTGTCGCTCAAAGTGGCTCTGCATGCGGTCCATCAAGTCTTTCGTCTGATCGCGTGTGAGCGGCGAAGGATAGTAACGCATCACTTCTGGATCCGCATTGATGGCTGCAAACGGCACTAGGTCATCAGGTACCCAGCGACGCATGACCAGGCGTTCCGTCTCAATAACCATCTGTTTCATACTAATTCGGCATCGGCCTCAGCATGGTAGTGGGACCAGGCACCTTCTTCCTGGGCCAAGCGCTTGGCGATGATCATAAGCGCAATGGGGTTATGCCCCAATCCTTGATGGCTGCCCGGAACACGGATGTTCTCACTGGTTTTGCTCTCCTCTTCCAAACAACTCTTCCAGCTGACGATGCCATCCGATTTGGTGTAGATGGACGTGGTAGGTACCGGAGGCGGCGTACGCATGCGCGCAAACACGGATCTATCCACAGACTGTAATTTGTATCCGTTGAGTGCCTCATATAGCCAACGTACATTGGTTGCCGTGATCGGGTCGCGAAAGGGACTGCCAAGCGTGATCACCATACGAATATGCTCAGGAAACGCTCGGGCAATCTCGCGAGCATAGACGCCGCCCAAACTCCAACCCACCAAGCTCACTTTTTGTCCATGGCGACGGTGGATGGCATCCAGGTGCTGAATGACCCCAGTCTCCACGTCCAACCCATCTTCGGGATGGAAGTGATCGCCAAAATTGATGCCTTGCTCCCAACCATAGACGGTATAACCCATGGCTTTCAGATATCGACGCAATGGTTTGGTAACCAAGTCGCCTGTCATAAAACCGGGCAGAACCATGACTGGATGGCCGTCACCCTTGGGCGCTTTTTTCAGGAGCGGATAACTGGCGTAATAGCTGCCCAACTCGAATATCCATCTGCCTTCCAGTATGAGATTCCACAGGGACGGTGGTTCAATCGGTTCCATGTGCTTCTGCTCCATGTGCCTGAACGGCGGATTCCAGCTCGTTGGCCGACTCACGTAAGAGTCGCGCAAACACGTCAAGGTCGGGCATGACCCTAGGCGAGCTCATTGGGCTGATCGTCAAAAGATCGCCATAACTAAATACGACGATGGTCAAGCCCACACCGTCAACAATAGGTGCCATCCCCATGGAAGCTATCATGCGGTGTCCCGCCAAATAGAGAGGAATCCTAGGACCCGGTACGTTGGTGATCACACAATTGAACAGGGGCCGATGGCGTTTCGCCAGCTCCGTTCGCGTATAAAGACGAGCCGCTTGGCCAGCCACCCCATAAGGCACCAATTCACTGTATTCCATGATCAAATTGGCATTGGCCGCCTTGTGATTGGTTTTGGCATGTGCCATGTTGCGTTGAATTTGGCACAGGCGTTCGATGGGATCTTCAATCTGACTGGCCAATTCCACCAAGGTGGCATCCACCTGATTACCCAGATCCTGACGCTGCGTCGACTTGCGCGTTGAGATGGGGACCATAGCTACCAGTGGTGCTTCGGGCAGCGACTCGCGTTGTAATAGGTAATGCCGCAATGCGCCCGCACAAATCGCCAACACTACATCGTTCAACGTGCACTTCATCAAGTCCTTGAGGGCTTTGACCCTTCGCAGGTCGAGCACCGCCGTATTCCAGAGCCTGCTTCTGTCAACGGGCTGGTTGAAGGGCACGTGAGGCGCGCGAAAGGGAACGGCCATCTCTCGCCGCAGGACCCGCGAAAACGTACCCGATTGCAACGTGGCACGTGCCGTCTCTAGCAAAATCGACGGCAACTTGAAGGGTCGCCGCACAAAATCGGCAGCACTGTGAGCCATTAACTCCAGATCCGAAGGAATCGGTTTGGCCGCCTTGATTTCGGGCGCATCTCCGTTCGGTTGAATGGGCTGGGCATCGAAGAGCACACTCATAATGGTGTTCCCCGAACCACCATCAATCGCTGCATGGTGGATTTTGCTGATAATCGCCGTGGACTGAGCGGGCACTTGCGGAATGTTGTTCAAACCTTCAACAAACACAAACTCCCACAAAGGTCGGTCACGATCCAGTGTCTGAGCAAACAGACGCGAACACAGTCGGCGCAATTCCCGCCAACCACCAGGTGCAGGCAGTGCCGTATGGTGTAGGTGATCATCCAAACGAAAGTGGGGGTCGTCTACCCAAAATGGCCGATCCACAGACAGGGGTACATTCACCAGCTTCTGGCGAAAGGTCCGTAACTTGGACATTCTTTGGGCCAAGACGAGTCGGAAGTCGTCGAACTTCAGCGCACCCTCAAAAATACACAAGCTCCCCACGTGCATGGGCATATGGGGTTGTTCCAAATACAAGAATGCAGCATCCAAACCAGACATGGCTTGCAGTGAAGGGTTACTTTTGATCAGATCGAGCACAATCACCAACTTAACACAAACAGAGGGTTCGCTACAGACCAAGTAACATCACTGCTAATCCGGTGATCACAATCCCGAATCCGGTTGTGACATGGCTCGACAATAGGTGTTTCAATCTACGACCTCTTTCGATGCCCAATGAAGCCAGCGAAACCTGGCTGACCATCATGGCGATGGTGATCACACCAAAGAGCAGGCCCACACCAATAATCGCGAACCAACCAAATGCGTAGGCCAAAAACATCAATGGAATCAGAGGTTCGCAGGGCCCCAAGACCAACGTTAGCACCAGAGCAGCTCCGAATCGCCGGCGGGTATGATGACCGCGGTCAGCCAGATTGCGCCACCCCCAAACGGTATAGGCCAATCCAAAGCCAATCAATAAGAGGCCTGCCACAAAGCCCCGCTGATTCTCAAACCAAGCAGCCTGACTTAACGAAATACCCAACAACACACCCACACAGCCAATGAGCACGCTGCCACCCACATGCCCCATTCCAGCTAGCACAGTCATCCAAAGGCGCTTCCTGGACGGCCAACCCTGAGCCGTAGACAGCTGCACCAGGGGAATCCAATGGTCAGGGGCCAGCGCGTGAAGTGCCGCAATCAATGACGTCGAAATGTAAAGAGCCCATAATGATCCACTCACGGCATACCTCCTAACAAATCCGCGGTAGCGGTTCACCGACCGGCAAGTCCAGCACCCGCTGCGTACCAAACCGTGTGTTGATGACGACACCCACGCCCTCGTCGTGGATTTCACCGATGATGGCTGACTGCCGCCCCAAAGGATGAGACTGCCATGCACGAAGCACTGCATCTGCGCCCTCTGGCGCTATGGCGAGAACCAGCTTGCCTTCGTTTGCCACATTCATGGCATCGATACCCAACATCTCGCAGGCACCACGCACACTCTCCCTGATTGGGATCTGTGCCTCATGAAGCTGGATGAAGGTGTGGCTGGCCTGGGCAAATTCATGGAGGACCGCAACCAGTCCACCACGTGTCGCGTCCCGGCAGGCATGCACCGCTCCCTTGCCCTGGTCAACAGCTAACTGAACCAGGTCAAAAAGCGCGGCGCAGTCGCTGGTTACATCCGTTTCAAATGACAGGCCTTCCCGCTGAGACATGACGGCAATGCCATGGTCGCCTAATGTGCCACTTACGATCAAAAGATCGCCGGGCCTTATGCGATGCACGGAAAGGGCAGGACCCTGCAAGATGCCCAATCCCGTCGTGTTGATATAAATCTTGTCGGCTTTCCCGCGAGGAACCACTTTGGTATCACCGGCGACAATCTGAACGCCTGCATCATCGGCAGCTTCGCGCATGGAAGCCACGATCACTCGCAGATCCACCATAGAGAACCCTTCCTCCAGGATGAAACCAGCGGTGACATAGCGAGGTGTGGCACCGCTGACCGCCACATCGTTAACCGTTCCATAGATGGCAAGCGTGCCGATATTGCCGCCGGGAAAGAAGATCGGGTCCACCACAAAGCAGTCGGTGCTCACGGCCCATTGGTTCGGCAAGACAGCCGCGTCGTCTCTGCAACGCAAAAGGGGATTGTCAAAGGCGGCGAGAAACATGTCATCAATCAATTGGCCCATGGCCATTCCACCCGCACCATGGACCATTTGTACCTGATCGTATTTCAGTCTGGGAACAGGACAAACGAATTTCATGGTGGCACCGCCCCATATTGGTAATAGGCCGCGCAGGCCCCCTCTGACGACACCATGGTGGCACCTAGGGGGTGTTGCGGCGTGCATTGTGTCCCAAATGCCGGACAGTCATAGGGTTTCAGTTGACCTCTCAAAACCAATCCGCTCTGGCAGACCTCCGGTTCATGCACGTCCAGATGTCCCAACTCAAAACGGGAAGCCGCATCAAAATCCTTAAATGCGTCGCGCAAAGCAAGCCCACTCAGTGGAATTGGGCCAATCCCCCGCCAGTTCCGGTCCGTAATCTCAAACACATCCTGAACCCGCTTCTGTGCCAGCGTGTTACCCGTGGCCCGCACTGAACGGGCATACTGATTCTCAACGTCGCAACGACCCTCTTCCAGTTGCGAGACCAGCATGCACAGACCTTCCAGGACGTCGGTGGGTTCAAATCCCGTCGCGACGATCGGTACCTTGTATTGGGCCGCAATAGGTTCATAAGGTTCCGTTCCCATGATGGTGCACACGTGACCGGCCGCCAGATATCCTTGAACCCGGTTATCACTTGCCGCCAACAATGCCGTCATTGCAGGCGGTACAAGCACGTGAGAAACCAGGACGGAGAAATTGGTCAATCCCTCCGCCTTTGCCTGCCACACAGCCATCGCATTGGTGGGCGCGGTCGTTTCAAAACCCACCGCAAAAAACACGACTTGCTTGTGGGGAAGCTTCCTTGCCAAAGCAACTGCATCAAGCGGTGAATAGACGATGCGTACGTCACCACCCTGTGACTTCACGGTCATCAGATCACTATTCGAGCCCGGTACACGCAACATGTCACCAAAACTGGTGAACACCACGTCCGGCCTGGCCGCCAGAATAATTGCCTTGTCCAATAATTCGAGCGGCGTGACACAAACCGGGCAGCCGGGACCATGGACTAATTCAATCTTCGACGGAATCATCTGCTGGATACCGTGTTTGACAATGGCATGGGTTTGGCCACCGCATACCTCCATCACCACCCACGAATGGTGCGTGATTCGATGGAGGCGATCTACCAAACCCCTGACCAACTGTGGGTCGCGAAATTCATCGACGTATTTCATGGCCCATCCTCCAAGTGTTCCGCCCAACTTCTAAGCACATCTAGAGATTCTTGCGCCGACTTCGCGTCCATGAGGCTGATGGCGAATCCAGCATGAACAATCACGTAATCACCCACTTGAGCTTCGGGCGTGTATTCCAGACATATCTGTCTGCGCGTGCCGCCGTAGTCGATACACGCCATCAATACGTCTCGTTCCACGCCGCGTGAGATAACTTTGCCTGGAATGGCTAGGCACATAGAACCCTCCCCGCTTCAATTTGGGCCGCTGCAACTGCGACCTGACCCAACGCAATGCCCCCGTCATTGGGCGGTACCTGACGGTGCGTGAAGACGTCGAATCCCGCAGCTTCCAAACCAGAGACCATACTCTCCGTGAAGAGTTCGTTTTGGAAGACACCACCCGTCAAGCCTACGCGAAAACATCCGGTTAAATCGCGTGCCAATTCACAGGCTCTCACCCAATAGGCCGCCAATGTTTCATGAAACGCTCGAGCCAGATGCGGCACGTTATGACGTAACTGTACAACCGGCTCCAAAAGCGGTTTCAGGGGAAGCGCTTCTAAGTGATGCAACTCGAAAGGCCAGGGATCGACTCGTGATACGTCACGTGCGATCATCTCCAGTTCAATCGCCGCTTGTGCTTCGTACGTAGCAGTCAAACGAATACCGAGCATTGCGGCAACACCGTCGAACAACCGACCACAGGACGACGTAAGTGGCGCATGGAGCCCTTTAGCCATCATATGTGACCATGTTCCAATTTTATTGTCGTCAATTTGACACGTGAAGGGATGATCCATCCAACGGTCCGGTACCAGATGCCTGAGATACGCAATCGCCATTCTTTGTGGCTCTTTGATGGCACGTTCACCGCCCGGCATGGGTACCGGTTCTAACCATGCCAGTCGCTCAAAATCCCTGGCGTTTCCGAATAAGAGTTCGCCCCCCCATATAGTGTCATCCAACCCATATCCGGTTCCATCCAGAACCACACCCAGGATCGGTTCTTCAATGTGATGTTCAGCCATTAATGAAGCTAGATGAGCGTGGTGATGCTGCACTTCAACACGTGGCAGCGTTTGGGCCCGCGCCCACTTGGCTGTCAGGTATTCGGGATGAAGGTCGCAGGCAACCACAGCGGGTTCAATCTCCAGGATCTCCTGCAAATGCGAGGTGCACTCTAGAAAGAAGGCGAAACTCTGGGCATGGTCTTGATCACCCAAGTGCTGCGATAGGAACACGCAGTCATCACGCGCCAAGGCACTTGTGGCCTTGAATTGGCCACCACATGCAAGAATATTCACGGGAACGCCGCGTTTCAAAAAGACGGGTTCGGGAACGTAGCCCCTTGCCCTGCGGATAAGTACTTCACCCCGGCTTGTCATGTTGACCACGGAGTCGTCACAACGGGCTACAATGTCGCGATTGTGGAGCAGAAAGCCATCGCACAATCCTTTCAATCGAGCCTTGGCCTCATCGATTTCAGTGGCAATCGGTTCGTCACTCAGGTTGCCGCTGGTCATGACCAACGCATCCAAACCCTGATCAAAAAGCAACTGGTGAAGGGGTGTGTATGGCAACATGAGTCCCAACTTGGACTGGCCCGGAGCCACCCCATCACAAAAATCGTCATGCCTGGGCAACAAGACAATGGGTGCCTTCGGATCAGCCAGTACGGTTTTGGATTCTGGAGTCAGACAACACAGTTTTTCCGCAATCTTTAGGTCGGCGACCATCACAGCAAACGGTTTGTGTTCTCTCCCTTTACCGGTGCGCAGCTTAGCGATGGCGCGGGAGTTGCGAGGGTCAGCCGCCAAATGGAATCCACCCAAACCTCTAATCGCTAAGACACGGCCTTGTCTTAGGAGGTCTGCGGCGATCGCAAATACGCCCTTCCGCAGGGGTGGTGAGCCCTCCGCTTCGAGCCATACGTGGGGACCACAATTTGGGCATGCGACCGGTTGCGCATGAAAACGACGATTCGAAGGATTCATATACTCGCGTTTGCAGAAGTCACACATGGCAAATGCAGCCAAGGAAGTGTAAGGACGATCGTAGGGAATCTGCCTGATGATCGTGAACCTGGGGCCGCAATTGGTGCAATTGATAAACGGGTACGCAAATCTGGGATCGAGCGGCGTATGAAGTTCATTCAAACAGTCGTCACACATGGCTACATCGGGGGATATGAGTGTTCGCGGCATTTGATCGTGAGTCGTTGCGACGATGACAAAATCAGAGTTACCCAAAGGCTCCAAAGGAGACATGTCAATGGCAACGATTCGCGCAAGCCGCGGGAGCTCGCCCTGTAACCTGCTCACAAACTTTGCGACGCGTTCGGAATCGCCTTCAGCTTCAATGGTGACACCCAGGGCACCGTTATTGACGAATCCCGTCAATTGCTCTTCCTGCGCCAGGCGAAATACAAACGGTCGAAAGCCGACCCCTTGTACCATCCCCTTCACTTGAAGGCGTATCCGTTCGATCAATGCCATGGGCATAGCCCCCTTGACAGGTGGTAAGCGTTGGCCCGGACCTGGATATGGTCCACCCATGGACGCAAGAGGTTTTGGTCCTGGTCATTGACTTGCAAAACACTGATCAATGGATTCAAACGCTGGGCGTCGCGCCGGGCCTGCTCCAAATCAAACGATACGAAAGGTAACAAATCCGTCTTGCTAATAAGTAGGACATCGGCCGCCAAGACCGCCACCGGGTATTTCGCCAGTTTATCCGCGCCCTCTGCCACACTGAGCACCAACACCCTCAGATGAGCACCAATGGGACAACTGGTTGGACACACCAGATTACCTACGTTTTCCACGAACACAAAGGGAACCCGATCCAAGTTTTCGTCAGGAATCGCATGTAAATCTCTCGCTTCAAGATGGCACCGATTCGATGTGTCTATGTGCATGGTCCACTTGCAGTTAGGGTCAAAATCGGTGTGGTCGTGGAAACTGGACATCTCTCCATTGACGACGCCACATGGACCCATGAGAGGAATCGATGCTCGGATCAGTGAAGTCTTGCCACATCCAGGGGATCCGAGCAACTCAACCACGTAACACTGGTGGGTATCAAAGTGCCGGCGTTGCGCGCTGGCATGAAGTTGCGTTTGATGCTTCAATGACCATTTCATTCAACCACCTCGATAAACAAAAGGCGCACGTCATCACCCCCTCGAAATTTCACCCGATCCGATTGGCATTGAGGACAACACGACCAAGCTTGATCGGACTGAAATTCAGTTTTGCAGTTCGCGCATTCGGCTTGCCTCAACCCCGTGGCCACGGTCAATGTGGCTTCCTCCAGCAGCGTGCCCAGTTTTGCGACGCCGAAACCGTATTGCAACGCATGTACCACCACACCACTCAACACGCCCACCTCCACCCCGACCTCGCTGATCTTCTGATCGGGAGCTTGTCTGGCCACTTCGGCCACAATTTGTTGGGCAACGCCTAGTTCGTGCATAATATCGGAGTAGAAGATCCTTTAATACACATCTATATTGCAATATAGGTCTCGCAACGCGAGTTGCCAATCAATTCAGGAGGCAAATATGTGTCGCGATTGCGGCTGTTCCAGCCAACCCGAGGACCACAGCGATGTGCTGCTGGCACGAAACGATCATCAGGCACAACATAACCGGCACCACTTCGACCATTCCCACACGCTCTGCATCAATCTAATGGGTGCCCCAGGATGCGGTAAAACCCGGATGCTGGAACGAATGGCACCCGAACTGGAAGGCCTATTGGTGGTAGAAGGTGATCTGAGCGGCGAACTGGATGCACAGCGCATGCGGCGCGTGGGTATTCCCGCCATTCAGATCCAAACGGGCCAAGCCTGCCATTTGGATGCCCATATGGTGCACGAAGCGCTCCATCAACTCGATGATACGCCACGCTTACTGATCGTGGAGAACGTGGGCAACCTCGCATGCCCCGCCGATTTCGATCTGGGCGAGCATCTTCGCGTGGTCGCTGTGAGCGTCACCGAGGGCGACACCAAGCCAGAAAAATATCCAGCTATTTTTGCGGGAGCCGATGCGGTGGTCCTGACCAAGTTGGACCTGTTGCCCCACGTCCGCTTCTCTGTGGAATCGTTTTGGCACCGTGTCAAAGCGCTCAACCCGAGCGCTCACACTTTTGAGATCGGCGCTGACCAAGACATCGCCCCGCTGGCCACTTGGATCAAAAATAACATTACATGATCATCTAATCTTGCTTTTGGCCTTTTTGAAACCTATGTTGAAGGATGGGTAACAAGGCCTCCGGCCGAGAAGGGAGTTCACCATGACCGATCCTTCTATCTGGGGAATCATGGCTCAGAAGGGCTATTCACGCCGTGATTTCTTGCAGTTTTGTACATATGCGGCGGCCCTCTCCGGATTGCAAAGTAACGCGGTAGCAGAGGTCGCCCAACAGTTCACCACCAAACCGAGGCCTCCAGTCGTCTGGCTCCATTTCCAGGAGTGCACCTGCTGCAGCGAGAGCTTTATCCGCGCATCGCACCCCATTGTTGCTGACGTCCTTCTGGACACCCTCTCGCTGGACTATACCGAAACGCTTCAGGCAGCCGCTGGTCACCAGGCCGAGGCCTGCCTGCATGAAACCATGCGCGACCACCACGGTGATTACATTTTGCTGGTGGAAGGATCCGTGCCTATGAGTGCGGATGGTGTCTATTGCACCATTGGCGGACGGTCGGCTGAAGATATTTTGAAAGAAGCTGCGGAAGGTGCTGCAGCAATTGTCGCCTGGGGAAGCTGTGCCTCCAATGGATGCATTCAGGCAGCACGCCCCAATCCCACCAATGCGACACCGATCCATAAGATCCTCAATCGACCGGTGATTAACGTGCCCGGCTGTCCACCGATTGCCGATGTGATGACGGGCGTGGTCACACACCTATTGGTGTACGGACGCGCTCCGGAACTGGACAGTCGCGGCCGGCCGCGCTCCTTCTATGGACGACGGGTCCACGACACCTGCTATCGCCGTCCCTACTACGATGCCGGTCTGTTTGTGGCGTCCTGGGACGATGAGAATGCCCGTCGCGGTTATTGCCTTTACAAGATGGGCTGCAGAGGACCCGTCACTTACAACGCATGCGGCGTCACCAAATGGAATGAAGGCACCAGTTTCCCTATTCAGTCGGGCCACGGATGCATCGGGTGTAGTGAGGCCGGATTCTGGGACAACGGGCCATTCTATCAACATCTAGCGGCATTTCCCGGATTTGGTATCGAGGCCACCGCTGACAAGGTGGGCACCGTGGCAACAGTCGCCACGGCCGGTGCCCTGGGCGCACATGCTGTTTGGACCAATGTCCGAAAACACAAAGCGATCAAGGCAACCATAGACGAATCCGTCAACGTAACCAGTGATTCGTAAGGAGGGCGTATGGCACGCATTGTCGTCGATCCCGTAACCCGTATCGAAGGGCACTTGCGCATTGAGGCAACCGTAGAAAACGGCGTGATCACCGATGCCTACAGTGCGGGCACCATGGTGCGAGGTTTTGAGATTATCTTGCGGGGCAGAGACCCCCGCGATGCTTGGGCCTTCGCCGAGCGGGCCTGTGGTGTGTGCACCACCGTGCATGCATTGGCCTCGGTACGCAGTGTGGAAGACGCCTTGGACATACACATTCCCCCCAACGCGGAACTCATTCGCAACCTGATGTACTGCACGCAGATGGTCCAGGACCACGTGGTTCACTTCTATCATCTGCATGCACTGGATTGGGTGGATGTGGTCAACGCCCTTTCAGCCGACCCCACCGAAACCTCTGCTCTTGCCAAGTCCATTTCGCGCTGGCCGAAAACCTCGCCCCAATACTTCGCGGACGTTCAAAATCGCATCAAGCGATTTGTGGAGAGCGGACAGCTGGGTATCTTCAAGAACGGTTACTGGGGACATCCACAATACAAATTACCCCCAGCAGCCAACCTGATGGCCGTGGCCCACTATCTGGAAGCCCTTGAATGGCAAAAAGAACTGGTGAAAATCCACGCCATATTTGGTGGCAAGAACCCGCACCCAAACTATCTTGTTGGCGGCGTACCCTGCTCGATTAACCTAGACGAAGTCAACGCCATTAACACAGAACGCCTGAACCACGTGGGTTATCTAATCAAAGGTGCCATAGATATCGTGGAGCAGATGTATTTGCCCGACCTTCTGGCAATTGCCAGTTACTATAAGGACTGGGCCGCGATCGGCGGCGGATTGAGTAACTACCTTGTCTATGGCGACTTGCCCATGAACGGGGTCCGAGATGTCGACCAATTCAAATTTCCACGCGGCGCCATTCTGGATCGCAATCTGAACGAAGTCCACGAAGTCAATGGACGCGACGAAGGTGAAATCAAGGAGTACATCAGCCATTCCTGGTATCGCTATTCTGTGGGTGATGACACCGGACTTCACCCGTTTGACGGGGAAACCGAATTCAATTACACCGGTCCCAAACCACCTTATGAACACTTGAATGTGGATGAGAAGTATTCATGGCTGAAGACCCCGCGCTGGAAAGACCACCCCATGGAAGTGGGTCCTCTGGCACGCATGTTGGTGGCCTATGCCCATGGCCGAGATGATGTGAAAGAAGTGGTCCATGAAGCGTTGGGACACTTGGGTGTGGGCGTAGAAGCGCTTTTCTCCACGTTAGGTCGCACCGCGGCTCGCGGTTTGGAGACAAGGCTGGCCGTGCATTGGATGAAAGAGTTCTACGACGACCTGATCACGCACATCAAGTCCGGCGACACACGCACGTTCACCCAGGATATGTGGGAACCGGAAACCTGGCCTGACGTGGCTGAAGGGGTGGGCATGTCGGAGGCACCCAGAGGCGCACTGGCTCACTGGATTCGTATCAAAGATCGCAAGATCGATAACTACCAGCTCGTGGTACCCACCACCTGGAATGCTTCGCCTCGAGATGCGAATGGGCAGCGATCGGCCTATGAATCCTCGCTACTTGGCACCCCGGTCGCTCATATCGACCAACCCCTGGAAATCCTGCGCACCATTCATTCGTTCGATCCATGCCTGGCTTGTGCGGTTCATCTCTATGATCCCCACGGCAATCACCTGGGACGTTTTCACGTGGAAGCCTAAGGGGGAATTATGTCGATCACCCTCACGAGCCCCAGTTACAAACGCATTTATGTTTGGGAAATACCGGTTCGATTGTTTCACTGGCTGAATGCAGCCAGTTTAATCGTGCTTATGGCAACCGGTTATCTGATCGGCCACCCGGCCACGTTGAGCCATAGTGCCGAGGCCTATCAACAATACTGGTTTGGCAACGTTCGATTCATCCATTTTGTTGCCGGTTATGTGTTCATGTTGAATTTGCTGATACGTTTCTATTGGGGATTGGTGGGCAATCGCTACGCGCGCCTGCGCACGTTTTTTCCCAAAACCAAGGCGGAGATTCGCGAGTTGTGGGAAGTACTGCGCGTGGACATCTTTGAATTCGACAGGACCGCACATCCCACGGTTGGTCACAATCAATTGGCTAGTCTGTCTTACCTGATTCTATTCGTATTCAGCGTGTTTCAGATTGCCACGGGATTCGGTCTGTACGCGGCCATGAGTGACGGCTGGGTGGCATCACTATTTGGCTGGGTTGTCCCAGTGCTTGGAGGAGATGGCGCGACGCGCGTGTGGCACCACGGAGCGATGTGGTTCTTTGTTCTGTTCACGTTGGTTCATATCTATATCGTGGCTTATCACGACTATGTTGAAGGACGGGGTACCACATCGTCCATGGTGGGTGGCTGGAAATTTGAACGAGAGGACGTGCTTGACCGAAAAGATTGATGTCTTGATTGTGGGCCTAGGCAATCTCATCTTGGGTGACGAAGGTGTGGGCGTACACGCAGCTCGTAGGCTCGCTAAGGAAGACCTGCCCGACCGTGTTGCGGTTTTGGACGGCGGCTCGGGTGGCTTCCATTTGCTGGGTCCACTCACCGATGCGGATTGTCTGATCATCATGGACGCCGCATTGGACGATCAACCCCCAGGAACCGTGCAACACATCAGGCCCCGTTATGCCAGTGACTATCCCTCAAGCTTATCGGCTCATGACATTGGGTTGAAGGACATGTTGGAAGCCATCCACTTGTTGGACGGTCAAGTGGAGACCGACCTCTTCACCGTGAGCATTGAAACACCCAAAACACTGAGTTTGGACCTGACACCACCCGTCCAATCGGGCATGGATGAGCTCATTCACCAAGTGAAACGTTGTCTGGCTTCTAGGTGCAAAAACGCCATGTCCCAATAATGGAGGGCGTACCAAAATCCCAGGGCTCACGCCCTGCGCTACAGTACATGGTCCCTTTCGGGACCTAATCCCAAAACTCATTGCGTTTCAAACAGTTCGGCGGCCAGGGAGTCTGCGCGGGCTGTATCGGCTTGGTCGCGGACCGACTGGACCAAGTCCTCTGCGATTTCCTTCCAGTCGGCGTGCGCCTTGCCCACATAGGTTTCGAAACCCTTAAGCGCCTCGGTGAGCAAGGTTTCCACTGCCTTGTAGTCTTTTTGTTGGTTTTTCACGCGGGCTAGAGTGCGTTGGGCGTGAACCAGTTCTAAAGGTGCGTTATCGCAACGCGTCATCACGACCAACAACAGGTCTTCGGCCTCGGTCAACCGTCCCTTCTCCATCAAGATCGACGCATGGGTGACCCCTGCCCTTAACGTATTGGGGTGTGTCGTCCCAAACAATCGTTCGGTTAAAGGATAAACCCGTTCACTCAAAGCGTAGGATTCATCCACTAACCCAGCCGACCTCAGCACCCCTACCAGGCGCCGTTGTGTCTCCAAGGTATCAGGGTGTTCCGGACCCAGAGCCACGATCTGGCGCTCATTCACCTTCCGGTACCCATCGATCGCTGACTGTGCATCGCCTTGGTACTCGAGCACGCTGGATACGACAAATTGAGCTTTCAGCGTCAGAGGATGATCACGCCCGTAGGCAGCGCTTGCACGTTCCGCCACCAGATTTGCCTGTTGTGAGGCGGTGACAAAGTCGCGCATATTGATGGCCAACACCGCTCGGTTCATCATAAATGCCAACGTATCAGGATGGGCAATACCGTACACCGTTTGTGCGGATGCCACGATTCGGTCCATGAGCGGAACCACTTCATCCATGCGGCCCTGTTGCACCAACACACCCACCAGGTTCTGGCGTGTGTTCAGATTATCAGGGTGGTCTTCACCGTGGATCTCATCGAACACGGTCAAGGCACCGCGAAACAAGCGCTCCGCCTCGGCAAAATTGCCCTGATAGTAGTATACCGATCCCAGTTCTTGCTGGAGCGCAGCCTTGGTCTCCCTTTCAAGCGGATCTACTCGACCGTGTGTCTCCAACAGCCCTTCCAACAAACGCTTAGCCTGATCAAAGGCCCCTGTCTTGATGAGGATCTGCGCCTTGAGTCGCCTACTGGCCTGCGTATCGGGGTGGTCGGAACCAAGTTGCGATTCGCGCTCCCCAATGACTTCATCCACTTTTTGCAGGGCTTGTTCGTAGTTACCATCAGCAGTGAGAACTTTTGCCAATAAGTGAAGTGTTTCAAGCGTTCTGAGATCCGTTTCGCCCAGTTTCGCTTTGCGAGACTTGTAGGCGAGATCTACATGCGTTCCCGCCCGTTCGGTTTCGCCCAGTGCCTCGTAAATGTCCGCAAAGGTATGATGAATACTGGCGCGAACCTGTTCGTCCTGAACAGACTCAAGCCGTTCCTCCGCATTGCTCAAGGCATCTATGATCGAAACGTCACGTCCTTTGGCTCGCGGATTAGCTGCCGTCAATACATCGTGCATAAATAGTCGCGTCATTTCCGACTCGTGGGCGGCCATCTCTGCCACATGCTTTTCCCGCGTAGCCACAAAAAAGCCCCAACTGGACACAGCGGTTCCCACAAGCAATGAACCGATAGCAAGCCCCCAAAGCCACCTGCGCACGCGCCGTTTCGGCTTGTCGATCAACCAAAGAACACGATCGAGTACTTCACGGGCTCGCGGTCGCTGCACGGCGTCAGGGTTCTTCATATCCTCGACTAAACGGGCCAGATCTCGTTCCAATCCCACGACCGGTCGCGTTTCTGCGCTCATAGTCTTCCATAAGAGCTGCGCTCTACTCAGCTCCGCGTCGTGGGGCAACTCCTCCATGAACATCCACTGCAGCAAAAGCCCAAAAGCATAAACGTCACTGGCAACCGTCAATCGGTCACCTCTCGCCTGTTCGGGGCTCATGAACATAGGCGTGCCCATCACATAGCCCTTACGGGTCTTGAAGACACCGGGCACGTCTTCCGACGAACTGTCATCGTGCGACAACGTGACCGTTGGGGCATTGGCATCCACCACCGATTGGGCCAGTCCGAAATCGAGAATCTTCACCTGGCCATGAGAAGTCACCATAATGTTGTCGGGCTTCAAATCGCGATGGACAATGTTCAAAGTGTGGGCGGCCAAAAGTGCATCCGCGATCTGCGCGGCAATACCCAACTTCACATCCCGCGTTAATCCTCGAGCTACCTGACGAGTGAGGCTCTCCCCTTGCACCAGTTCCATCACAATGAAGTCGGCCAGATCACTGCGAATAAAGTCGTACACGCGGCAAATATGGGGGTGCTCAATTTGGGACAGGACGACCGCTTCTCGCTCAAGCCGACCTTTGGCATCATCATCCAAGCGGTATCGATCACTCAACGCCTTGACCGCAACCTTACGCTTTAGGTCTTCATCGAATCCTTCATAGACTTCGCCCATCCCGCCAGACCCAATCACGGCAACAATGCGAATACGCCCCACATGTTGACCCACCAAGCTCATAAGCTGCTCCTGGCCCACATTCTATCTGTAATTGCTTGGATCGCCGAAATATCTACGGCTCCTGGGGTGGCGCTTCAGCGATCAACCCTTTGCCCGACCTTCCATCGATATAAGCCATCAAGGCGTTGCGGCAACGAATATGATGCAAGGGGCCCGAGGATCTCAGGTGCTCCTGATCTTTTAGCCAGTCCCAATCACAAACTTGGTTTTTCCGTGTTGTGTCCAGGCTGAAATAGCCCACACGCAAAGCGGTCAGATTGTGAAAGAAATGGCTTCCTTGACTGGGATCTATGGCCTTCTTGCCTGCCACCTCCACGATGACGCGCGCGGCCGACACCTGGTTCCATGTGACTGGAACGCCCAGCCAAGGATCAGCCGTACCCCAACGGCCGGGCCCAATCAGGATGTAGGATCGATGCTGTTTCATCAAGATGTGGTTGATTTGGCCGATTTCTCGGGCGATGTCGCGACTATGGGAAAAATCAGCCAAATCTGGATCCAAGAACACGACGTCGGTCAATCGTTTGAATACGCCGTTGCCCAACGCTTCAGAGCGCAAGATGATCCGTTCCTTCACTCTGGACAACGTGACCTCACGTTCGGAACCACTGGTTACCAGCGGTCGCAATTGCAGCAGGGCAAACTCGGGTTTACCCTGGGCTCCCTGAAGGGCCACGGCAAATTCCATCTCCACGGCTGAACCCATACCCACGCGAAACTGATCCATGAGTTCCGACAGAATCCCAGCCAACGGAAAACGGCCAAACTTCAGTACTCCAGAAAAATTAACCAATCGACTTCCCTGGCGGTAAATGGTGTCGTAGATCATCTGGTTTGCGGGCGAATAGGTGGCACCCACAGCCGCAAGCGTGCCATCGGCTTCCGCCAACTCAAGCCCGCCACTGGCCAAATATCCCTCCACATTAGTCCGCGGTCGGCGCGTGGTGTCCAGGTAGACGAATTCCCGTTGTGATGCGGCAAGTGCATCTTTCACCGACGACATTTGTGGCAGGTGATTCGGATATTTGGGACAGAACCTGAGCGCCTTGCCTCCCTCAACGACCGTGAGTCCAAAACCCAATGCGACGGTCGCGATGCCATCCTCAGCGGAGCTGTATTTGAGTGGGTAGTAATTATGGGATTGGGCCACACCGGCAAAATCAGGGTAAAACCGGTCGCCGTGACGGCTCCCGACGAGCCGTTGAATGATCACGGCCATCTTTTCTTGTTCCAAGCGCAACGCACTGGCTGTTAGATAGGTTCGCGCGTTGTTGAAGAAACACGACGCATAAACCTGACGAACCGCGCGTGAGAGCAACTCCAGCCTGCGTTCCAGACTGCCTTCATTGGGCAAGAGGAAGGTGCTGTACAAACCCGCAAGTGGCTGTAATTGCGAATCTTCATGCAGTGATGAAGATCGAACAGCGATGGGATAATGGATTTCGTTGACGATCCGTTTGAGAAATTCCAAGACTTCGTCATCCAGTTCGTGTTCCAAGAAGAGGTTGCGTATTTTTCGGTCGCTGGATTCCTGCGCTGCCCGTTCACGCAATTGATGGCGCTCCACAAAGCGGTCAAAAAAGTCGGTTCCTAGCACCGCCGTTCGGGGCACGATAATTTTGACTTCAGGAAATTCAGAGTGAATGGCTGCTTCGGCAAGCCAATGGCTCACGTAGGCAATGCCGCGGGCCTTACCGCCTATGGATCCACTGCCAATGCGAGTGAAATCGCGCTCTAATAATCGGGTACTATCGCGGAGTTCCGTGATCTGACCCCTTTGTCGTCGCTCCAAGAACGACTTCAATCTCGCCACCATGTAGTCGCGGAAGTGGGGGACATCTTCGAAGTCCGAGACTCGAACCGGTCTTATCTCAAGGGCTAATGCAAACTCACTTCGCGCCATGAGCCAATTTGAGAAGTGGTTACCTTCGGCGTGATAGACCAAGCTGGAATCAGGCACTTTTTCAATGGCGTGAACCAGATCCTCAATGTGTTGCGCCTCGCCCACATAGGTCCCATTTGCCTCGCGAAAAATGAAAGGCCCAAAGCCAAAGTAGCGGCGCATGTACTCTCGAATCTCCTTAATAAGATCGGGCGATCCCTTATTGACGAAGTGTGCTTTGACACCCTCCAGGGCCGGCTTGATGGATTCATCGCGAGACTGAAACAGAATCGGCAGGTCCACATCGTGCTTGCGAATGTACTTCGCCAAATGCAGCCCGGCTCGTCGATTGAATTTGCCGCGTTTTTTGAAACGCAAATCCGTGATCACACCCAACAAGTAGTCGGCGTAACGCTTGATGAGTGATTGAGCTTCTTCGTAGTTGCGCGCCAGCAAGATCTTGGGTCGCGCATGCATGCGGTAGTGGCGATCCCGTTCATTCAAACGTTCTGGTAAGAGCGAATTGACTTGAGACAAAACCTCCGAATAGATGGCCGGCAAAAACGCCGAATAGTAGAAAGGTGAATCCTCGACGACAAGGATCACCCGAACCATGCCGTTTTCGGTGTCGTGCGCCACATTGGAGTGATCCTCCACAGCCTTCACCAAGGCCACCAGCAATCGCGGATCGCCTGTCCACAAGAACACCAAATCGATGCCGAAATCGCCCGCCATCTCGGAGTACATGGCCGCATCTGACTGCTCGTAGGTCAGCAGAACAATCGGGAGATCCGGGTACTGTCCACGGATCTGATAGGCCAAACTGGTGGGCGATTCATTGGATGAATGCGGCGTCATCAACACCATGTCGAAACGTCGCTTCTCCAACATGGCTAACGCGTCTTTGCCCGAAGTGGCATGATGAAAGTGAGGCGGACTGGACAGGTCAAGGCTCAAGTATTGGCTGAGGAGGCGATCGGAAAAACGACCGTCCTCCTCCAGCACGAAACAGTCATAAAAGCTCGCCACCATCAGAATATCGCGAACCTGATGGGGCATCAGGTTGCGATAACGGAAGGGCAGCGAGCCCGGGTTCATACCACGCCCTGGTCCAGCATCGCGTTTGCAACTTTCAAGAACCCGGCAATATTGGCCCCCATCACCAGGTTGTTGGCGTGGCCAAATTGTTCGGCGGTTCGACGACAGTTGTCGTGAATGTTGATCATGATGCTGTGGAGACGCTGATCCACTTCTTCACGAGACCAGGACAATCGCATGGAGTTCTGGCTCATTTCTAACGCGGAACAGGCGACGCCACCGGCATTGGCTGCTTTGGCGGGTCCATAAAGGATGCCATTGTCTACAAACTGCGAAACGGCTTCGGGTGTGGAAGGCATGTTGGCACCTTCACTGACGCAGAACACGCCATTGCGTAAAAGGTTCTCAGCATCCTTTTCCAGCACTTCGTTTTGGGTCGCGCACGGCAAAGCCACGTCTGCCTTGATGTCCCAAAGTGGATTGCTTTCGGCCGTAGGGTTACTGGCCTGATAATGCGCATGGGGATAGGCATCCACATATTCGCGAATGCGCCCACGGCGTTCATTTTTCAGCTTCATGACAAACGCCAGCTTGTCCAAATCAATACCCTGTTCGTCCACGATAAACCCATCAGAGTCTGAGAAGGTGAGCACTTTGGCACCGCGTTCCATAGCTTTTTCTGCAGCGAATTGGGCGACGTTGCCGGATCCTGAAATCAACACGCGCAGGCCTGCCAGCGACTGGTTGCGCGTCTTTAACATCTCCTCTGCGAAATAGACCACACCGTACCCTGTGGCTTCGGGCCGAATCAGCGAGCCACCCCAGTTCAAGCCTTTCCCAGTGAACACTCCCTCAAACCGGTTGGCCAGACGCTTGTATTGGCCAAACATAAAGCCGATTTCGCGGCCGCCCACGCCGATATCACCGGCGGGCACGTCGGTGGATGGCCCAATGTAGCGGAACAACTCACTCATGAACGACTGACAAAAACTCATCACTTCGCGATCCGATTTTCCCTTGGGATCGAAATCGGAGCCACCTTTTCCGCCACCAATCATGGTGGTGGTCAATGCGTTCTTGAAGATCTGTTCAAATCCGAGAAACTTCAAGATGCTCAAGTTGACGGAGGGATGGAAGCGAAGTCCGCCCTTGTAGGGACCGATTGCACTGTTGAACTCCACGCGGTATCCGCGGTTCACCTGTACTTGACCCTTGTCGTCGACCCAGGGAACACGGAACATCACCGTTCGTTCAGGCTCTATCAGCCGTTCGACTATTCCTGCAGCCCTGTATTCAGGATGCCGTTCCAGAACCGGCGCAATCGATTCCAGTACCTCGTCCACTGCTTGGTGGAACTCAGGTTCATGTGGGTTCCTCTTGCGAACCAAATCCATGGTGTTTTGACTCATGATGCCCTCCTTGGGGGTTAACGAATATGGTGTTATGGATGCGCGTCGACATGGCGTTTCCATGCGACACGGCTCAGAATTGTGGCGCTTTCCAAATCTGGATCAAAAACGATCAGTGCTTCTTTGCGTTGAAGTTGTGCCTTGACCTGCTTGACTTTTTCTTCAAAACCAAATTCCCGATGGCCATAATCAGTGCCTTCGCGCAAAACAAAGGACTCTATCAAGCCTTCGAGGGCTTGCGAACTCAGCGATTCGTAGGGTACTTCGATCAAGGAGGCGCCTGTCCTGCATAGGTCTCTGTGGCTTCGTCTACGACATCTAATACGATGCCAGCTCGTTCAAATAATGCTTGTGTATCCTGCCCAGCGTGATAACGCTTCATGGCCACTACGCGTGCAATGCCCACCGACGCGATTAACATGGCACAGGTGCGACAGGGTTCCATGGTGCAGTAAAGGGTTGTGCCCTCTAGAGGAATGCCATAGCGGGCGGCCTGACAGATGGCATTCTGTTCCGCATGAATGGTGCGGGTGCAATGCATTTTTACGTCACCGGCATCGTCCATCACACGCTTCATGAGATGGCCCACTTCGTCGCAATGCTCAATGCCCGGAGGTGATCCCACATATCCGGTGCAAACAATGCGCTTGTCTTTGACAATCAGGCAACCCGATCGGCCCCGATTACAAGTGGCGCGCTTGGAAACCTCGCGAACCAGTGAAAGAAAATAGTCATCCCAACTGGGGCGCTGGTGTGGTTGGTCAACAGCATCATTCATATATCCAACTCACCCCCATCATAGCGCATGCGCCTCCCATTTGGACGTTTGTACTTGAAGCTTTTCACACTTTTGCTAAGGTGATCGCAAATAGCCCCGACAGGATTCGCCATGTTCGTTTTGTTCCTATATGTTTTTGTCGTTTCGTTGCCCAAACAAGACTTTGTCGTGCTTTCCAATCGAGACGGTCAACCCGACCTCTATCGCGTGCAACTGCCCGAGCAGACCTGGCACCGGCTCACCCACAGCGAGGAGCCCGAGTTTTATCCAAAGGCCAACGAAGCGGGTGATCTCATCTTCACCACTCCCATCGATGGACAGGCAGAACTAGTACTAATCACATCGAAGGGGGTCCGCCGTCAACTAACCCGCAGTGAAGATGGATTTGAAGTCATGGAGCCGTTTTTCGGACCCGGTCCGCTGATTACTTACAACCGCATCAGCACCAATTTGAGGGACGAGCACGCCACAGCTGTGAGCGGCGAGATCTGGACCTGCACCCGCGACGGTAACAGCCACTCGCTGCTCTTGAAACGCGACGGCTTGGACTTCAACCCAGTCATACGCGGTGCCTACCTACTCACCGTGTCCAACGACTTCAAAACGTATTTCGACCACCCATTATCCCTATATGCAACCCACCTGAAAACCATGGAAACCCAAAAGCTAACCGATGGTTTCGAAGCGCATGGCAGTTGGTTCGATGATGCGAGCTGGTTAGCGATCCATTACAACAGCGGTGAAGGCGATCCCCGGCCCACCAATGTGTATCTGATCAAGCGCGCAGAGACCCCCGATCAATGGCAACCCATTGGCAAACCCGAATGGGGCGAGGATGTTCGCCTCCCCAATGCGGACGCCAGTGGCCGTTATGTTTTGATGACGGCGCGTGCAAAAAAACCAGATTCAGAAGCCACCCATGCCATGGCCAGTTACCAGGGCTATCAGATCTGGATTTATGACCGGGAAAAGGGTACCCACCAGGAACTCAGTTCAGCAGAACACGCCGTCGAAGGTGCCTGGTTCATACCTTAGGAGTTCCCCGTGACCATAACCGAAATCATGGATCAACTCAAAACCATGGGTAGCCCACAAACTGCATCCATGCTGGCCAAACACGGCGCGCCCGAAAACATGTTCGGTGTCAAAGTGGCGGACCTCAAGAAAATCCTCAAACGCATCAAGAACGATCAGGCTATGGCTGAAGCGCTGTTCGATACGGGCAACGGCGATGCCATGTACCTTGCCACCCTGGCTGCTGATGCCCGCAAAGCCACGCCAGAGCTACTTACACGCTGGGCCGAGTCATCGACCTGGTACATGGTAAACGAATACGGCATTGCCGGTGTGGCTGCCGAAGGACCTCACGGTTGGTCGTTGGGCTTGACTTGGATTGAAAGTGATCTGGAACAAGTGGCCACCACAGGATGGGCCACCTTAGCCGGCGTAGTGGCTGTGGCTGAAGATGATGAGTTGGATCATCAGGCGATAAGCGCACTTTTGGATCGTGTAGCCGAAGAACTGCATCGTTGCCCCAACCGTGTGCGATACACCATGAACGGATTCGTCATTGGTGTAGGCTGTTACGTACCTGCACTCAGCGCCAAAGCCCGCCAGATCGGCGAGCAACTGGGCAAAGTTAAGGTGGACATGGGGGGTACGGCATGCAAAGTGCCCTCAGCGCCTGAATACATCGACAAAGTGGTCCAAATGGGGCGCCTGGGCAAGAAACGCAAAACCGTCCGTTGTTAATGTGGATGACGTAGTGTTACAAGGCCGAGAAATGAGGGAGTGCGCTAGCGACCATGCAAAGGTCATGTAGCGCTACGTAAAAGCAGTGTTTGCCTAAGATTGTGTTGGAAAAGTGAGTGTGGGCGCGTTGAATAGGATGTACATCCAAATCATAAGAGGTGACCCATGGCCCAGCATGCAACTGTCCAATCACCCTGCCACCAGTCCTGGTCCAAAATGACCGGCTCATCCACCCGACGATTCTGCAAGCACTGCGAAAAACACGTCCATTGGATCGACGCCCTCGATCCCCGGGAGTTGCAATGGCTGGTACGAAAAAACCAAGGTAATTTGTGTGTGCGTTTCAACCAGGCACCCAAATACCCATGGACCACCCAACAAGAACAGGCTCCCGCCTATCATTGGCTACGCCGATCAGGGGTCGCATTGGGCCTGGCTGCTTTTGCACTGGGCGCATCCGCACAGGATCACGTGATCCACGGCTTCATTACCAGCGAGACACCCAAGGCCATCAACCACCTAACATCAACGGTAACGCTGCGTTTCGAAAATGGTACAGAGTTCCAAACGGTACCCGACCTGACGGGTCACTTTCGCATTGAAACCACACAATCAGGACCTTTTGACCTTACCGTCGAAAACAACTCGAATCTTGAAACCGCCGTCAAGGGAACCTTGGATGCATTCAGTCACCAAATCGAATTGCAGGTGCCGGCCGTCAGAATGATGGGCACCTACTCCGGACCCCATCCCATTTATCAATTGACGACCACGTCTCATTTGCGCACGGCTGGCCCCGAAACGAGTCCTTTGGTCAAGGCCATTGCCGACCGCAACCTAGACGAGGTCCAACGCCTTCTTGACTCGGGCTTGTCGGTCCATGAACGCACAAAATATGGCGATACCCTCCTCATGGTGAGTTTTCGCAGCCTTGAAATTGCTGACTTACTCATCAGCCGCGGCGCGGATGTCAACGCACAAAACGATTTCGGCGTTTCGGTCCTGAGCTTCTCGCTGCTTGGCAGTTCCGAGCTCACCCTGAGTTTGCTCGATCAGGGTGCAAACCCGAATCTTCCAGACGATCAAGGGATCACGCCGCTGATGATCGCAGCCCTCAATGGCGACCTCACCGTTTTTGAGGCGATGTTGGACCGGGGAGGCACGTGGACGGCTAAGGACCACTATGGCCAAGGCCTACTCCATTACGCGGCCATGACCCAAGAAACCCAGTCTACGGACGTCATCGAGAAACTGGCCCATGCCAACCAGATCAATCTCAATGAGAAGGACATCTGGGGTGAAACAGCCCTGATGAAGGCCGCGCTCATGGGCAGGTCAGATACCGTCAAAGTTCTGATTCAAGCAGGATCAGAGACCGATCATCGCAATCTGTGGGGGCACGATGCCGCGCTTTTGGCCAGTTTCGGATCCAATTTGGAAACGCTTGCCCTGTTGGCCCCGATTAGCGACAACCTGCCAGACCATGCAGGTCACAGCCACTATGACCATCTGGAATACGACTACCTGATGGTTCGATTCGACGAGATGATGCGCGGCGTTACAGACATATCGAATCCATCAAGCCTCTAACTCCTGGCTGCGTTGATTGTAAAAGTGGTTGAAAAAGTGCGTTTAAGCGCTACGATGAAAACCATTAGATGTACCTCCACCTGAGGGGGAATAAAAGGCCACCGGGACTTTGCCCGGTGGCCGATCCATTTTCATCGCACACGACCAAGCTTTAATCAGATTTCGGCGAGGACGGGTTCAGGTAGATCGGTGAACAGGACCGTGCTCAGATAGCGTTCGCCGTTGCTGGGAACGATGGCCACAACGCGAAGACCCGCACCACTGCCAGTTTCAGATGCGAGTTCGCGGGCGACCCTACGGGCTGCATGGACAATGGCGCCCGTACTAATGCCCACCAACAAGCCGTACTTCGTGGCTAAGCTACGAGAAGTTGCGATGGCGTCGTCCAGGCTACTGGTTTTCACCTCATCGATCAGGTCGGTGTCGAGGATGGACGGCACAAAACCTGCCCCGATGCCCTGAATCTTATGCGGACCAGGTGCACCACCGCTTAACACAGGCGACTCCACCGGCTCCACGGCGACCAGTTTGATGTTGGGTAGTTTTTCGCGTAGGAACTTGCCAGCCCCGGCAAAAGTGCCACCTGTCCCAACCCCTGCCACAAAGGCCGATAGTTGGCCATCCGTATCTCGCAGGATTTCCGGTCCCGTGGTGCGGTAATGAATCTCCACATTGGCCGGATTATCAAATTGAAGTGCCCGGAAGGCACCTTCCTTCTCAGCAATCTGATTAGCCACCTCAATAGCACCCTTCATGCCCTTAGCGCCCGGGGTCAGCACCAACTCAGCGCCATAGGCAAGTAATATCCGCCGCCGTTCCAGACTCATGGTGTCGGGCATGGTGAGCTTCAGGCGGTAACCTTTGGAGGCGGCAATCATGGCCAGGCCAATCCCGGTGTTACCGCTGGTTGCCTCGACGATCAGGTCGCCGGGTTTCAGTTTTCCTTTTCGTTCCGCATCCTCAATTACACCTAACGCCAGTCGGTCCTTGACGCTGCCGCCGGGGTTCTGGAACTCCAGTTTCACGAGCACTTCAGCCGTTTCTTTAGATGCGGCATCCAGACGCACCAGAGGGGTGTTACCAATCACTTGATCCACACGATCGTAAATATTCATGTTTGCTCCTTGTTCATGAAATACGGGTTTGCGCGACCGGCTGAGTCAGCACGGTTACGGTTGGGCCCACAACGATGGTGGCGGGCGATTCAAAGTTAAGTGTTCCTTGTTCCAGATCACTGAGTGTACCAATCCATTGACTTTGTTGGGGAAGGGTCGCATGGCTGATGACGGCAACAGGTGTCCAGGCAGCGCGGCCATGGCGTCGCAAAGCATGTGCCACATCCGTGATGGCCGCCGCACCCATCAGAATAACGGCCGTATCCACCCGCGCAGCTGCTTCCAAATCTGCAGGTGGAAGTCCCTTGCCGCGTTGTGCGGTAAATACACCAAACGAGGCTGCGAGACCGCGATAGGTGAGCGGAATCCCTGCCGCGGCTGGTGCCGCAACGACCGAGCTCAGACCGGGTACGACCTCGTAGCTGATCCCTTCCGAGATGAGCACGGCAATTTCCTCGCCACCTCGGCCGTATACAAAAGGATCGCCGCCCTTAAGACGCACCACATGCATGCCTTTTCGAGCACGTTGCACCATGACATCCATGATCATGCCTTGCGTCGCTGCCTGATCACGGCCCGGCCGTTTACCGACAAACACGCGTTCGCAGGTTTCGGGGCAATAATCCAACACGGCCGGGTCGATCAAACGGTCATACAGCACGCAATCGGCCTGTTGCAAAACGGAGACCGCACGCAAGGTCAATAGGTCTGCTGCGCCGGGCCCAGCGCCCACCAACGAAACAAATCCCATCATGACATCACCTCGGACGCAGCCTGCCGCACCAACCTAGCCATATCTTCCGCTTGCGACGTTTCTTTTAGTCGACTCAGGCATTTTGGAACCAGGTGGCGCCAAAAAGCGCGCCGTTCTTCGAACGTGTCAAAACGGCGCTGGACCTGTGGACGCAGTGCGCCCAATAGAGTAGCCAGGTGTGCCACTTTGTCCGTCAGGATTTCTTGGCCAATGCGGTCGCGGATCCACTGCGCTAAGACAGGACTCGTGCCTGAGCTGGACACGGCCACTTCAACCGGACCTCTCGTCACTTTGGCGGGGAAAAAAAAGTCACAGTCGGACGGTACGTCGGCCACATTGACGAGAATCCCTTTCTGCTTTGCGTATTGATGTGCTTTTCGGTTGGAGTTCACATCTGCCGCGGCGACCACCAACGAAATACCCTTGAAATCATCCTCCTTTAGCTCAGGTCCGGCCACATGGCTTACGCAATAACCTGCCTTTTGAAGCAGTTCGATTTTGCTGTCTGCCATGGGACCCGTTCCCACAATTAGGGCCCGCCTACCGCGCGGCTGTAACACGATGCTCAAACTCATGTTCATACTCCTTGTAGGGCACAGTCTTGGCCATCAGATCAGCCGTGTCACCGTGACCGCTGAACAGTTCCACCAGGCCGCTGGTGCCCAACCTGCGGTTGAAGGTGCCCAGACTCTCCCCGTCCACAGCACTCTTGCGATAGGCCTGAAACAACAGGTTCAACAGTTGCGTCACCCGCTCTTTTGGCACCGATCGCAAATACTCCTTGCCTTCCAAGCGGAGTGGTCGTCCTTGATGGCGGCCGTCCTCGGTGCCGCCAAACTTGAACTGGTACCGGTTCAAACCGGAACCCACCAGGCCAATAGCTTTGGTACCTGGGCGAAAGCACTGACGTTCACAGCCGGTGACACCGATCGACGTGACAAGATCACCCCACCCCAAAGCCTCCAATTCATCGATCAGTTGGGGTTCGAATTTCTCGCTGTCGGTGTAGGCCAAGCGACAAGTGTCACGTCCCACGCACGCACCCGATTGCAGCCTCAGCCTCGAATAGGGTTGACCATATCGCTGGCCGTAACCATGTACGACCAGCAATGATTCGAAATCCCGTGTCGCCTGATTTGGCACGCCATGAAACACCAGATCCTGATTGGCTGTGATCGAAACCGAGACGGGAAACGATGCCAATAGTTGGCCCACCAAACGCAGCAATTGGCCGTTCGGGCTCGAATCGATGAGCCGACCGTTTTCCACGAACATACCAAAATCCAGTTGCTCGCCATGTCGCATCCATCCGTGGTGTAAATGTCGCGCACCCACATCTGGTAAGCCGCGTAATGAGCCGAGCCTAATGCCACTTCGGTCACTCACTTGCTTGCGGAACCATTCGATCCCTTGACTGCGAATGAGGTACTTGAGCCGCGCATGATGGCGCTGCTCACGATTGCCCCAATCGCGATGGACGCCCACAATAGCGTTCGCGACCTGCCTCAGTTGCCCACGATCAATCCGTGCCAATGGCAAGGCCAACATGGAGGCGGTGGATTTGCCCAGTTTTTCGCCTTGGCCCCCGCCTACCCATACCCACACTCGTTCTCCGTGAGACTCAAGGTCGGGGGTAAAACCGAGATCATGCGTTCGGACTTCGACACAATTGTCCAGAACCAGCTCATCCCCCTGCCGTGTGATCGCACCCACCCCAATCTTGAATTTGCGGTTCAAGAGTTGGGGCCCATAGTCAAATCGGGGACCCGAATCCTCAACTGCGTTGGGGTCGATGGCAAACACCTCAATGAATGGCGCCAAGGGTAACTCAAACCACTGAGCGAGATCACGGGCCACGTCGTTTGCTGGGAATGGGCCCCTATGTGCCAAGGGGCACGACATCACATTGCGCACGTTGTCGCCGCAGGCATTCAAGCTGCGCAGCCCCGACTCGGCAGCCGCTTTGACAATGGCCAATACCCCGGGTTTGTCCACCCAGTGAAACTGAATTGCTTGCCGGGTCGTCAACCGCAAGGATGCCTCGCCTTGAGGATTAATGGCGTGTTTCCTTGCCAGATCATCGAGTAGTTGCCACTGGTTGTAAGAGAGTGGACCCCCACCAGGAACAGCCAGTCGAATCATGTACATCCAGTCCTTTTCGCGTCCCGATTGGGCACGGTTGAACTGCATATAGATACCGTGTGACTTGGCGACCTGTTCCAGATCCTCCTCAATATCGGGACGCTCAAAGTCGCGAAAGGCTTCGGTCAAGCCGCCATTCAGGCCACGTTCGGCCTTAATACGTTCCACATCACTCATGGCGACCTCCGTCTAAATGGCGAGCCACAATCAGTGCAGCCTCTTCCGGGCTGACCAGATGTCGATTGATGGAAATCCGACCTTCCGCAACCCGGACCTTTTGGTCGTCGTCCATCTCTTCAAACACCACAGCCCAGGTGCTATCCCCGGGGTGAGGGTGGGTCCATAATGCGATCACGCCCACACTACGAACAGCCAGATCCACCGACTCTGGATGCTCACGGCCCGTCAACACCAAAGCAGGCTTCGAGTGGCGCGCAAGTAATGCTTGAAGTACCCGCGCAAAAACGGTGACATCGGCCTCTCCACGGATGGTAACACTGGGCGGTAACCCAGACTTGAGATCGGAATCAAGATCCGTAACCATGCCCGCAGCCAGTGTGTGGTTGTCCACCGGGTCGATCAGGATAAAGCTGCCCGTCGTTTTGTTGTCGACATAGCGTTCGATGGGAATAGCGCGATGCATCTTCAGCTGGACCAAACCCAGTTCGTTGAGTTCCAGCCGATCTGCGGCTCGTGTATTGAGACTATCCACGTCCAGCACGTGATCGATGCGCTCCACGATGGCTGCCAACCCGGAGGCAGCACTCTTCAGCCAGACATGTTGGCCTGGTTGGAGCGGTTCTGAATGGAACCAAACCAGTCGAGCTTGTAACCGATCGGTCAGTTTAGGCGGCAAATGGTGATGAACAAGCAGATGGCCGCGACTCACGTCTAGGTCTCGATCAAAGGTCAAGGTAACGGCTGTATCTGCGTCCACGCGTTCTGCCCCGCCCCGCGCCGTAGCAATGGAGGCAACCCGAGCTCCTTGACCGCTTGGCATGACCAGAACCTCGTCTCCCACAGCGATGTGCCCAGACGCAACGGTTCCAGAGATTCCGCGATAGCCCTCTGAACGTGCGATCCACTGAACGGGCATGCGGAACGCCTGGGTTTTTCTGTCCCTATTCAGAGGTATGGCTTCCAACGCTTCCAGAAGGGTAGGTCCTTGGTACCAGCCCATCGATGCACCGCGCACCACCACGTTGTCGCCCTTCAATGCCGAAACCGGAATGGTGATGGCGTCCGTCTTACCCAGCGAAGCCAGGTATCGTCCGAAGTCATCTTCAAGCCGTTGAAACACCGATTGACGGTAATCCACCAAGTCCATTTTGTTGACCACCACAATCAAGTGCGCCGTGTTCATGGTGCTGGCAATCAAGGCATGCCTGCGGCTCTGATCACGAATACCTCTTTGCGCATCGAGCAGAATCACCGCGCAATCGGAGTCCGATGCTGCCGTCGCCATGTTGCGCGTGTAAGCGGCATGGCCCGGTGAGTCCGCCAATACAATCCTACGTTCCGACGTGTTCAAGTAGCGAAAAGCGACATCGATGGTGATCCCCTGTTCGCGTTCGGCTCGCAGCCCATCGGTCAATCGCGACAGATCCAATTCACCCTTATGTTCCAATTGTTTCAATTGATCAGAAGCCACGTTTTGGGTTTCGTACAGCAGTCGTCCAATCAACGTGCTTTTGCCATCGTCTACACTACCTGCGGTCGATACCCTCAATACATCACGCATGAATTCCTCCTAAAAATAGCCCGCTTGTTTCTTGCGTTCCATGGCGTCATCCGAGCCTTGGTCTATGAGGCGTCCGCCCCGTTCAGATGTCGTCGCTGCCTGAACTTCGGCAATCACCTCGTCCAGATTCGCGGCATGTGATGGATGCGCCGCGGTACACGGCACACAACCCAGTGTGCGGAAGCGACAGGAAATCCAGTGTTCCTCCCCTTCTAGTCGGTGATGCAGTGGATGGTTCTCAAGGGGAAGCCACTGCTGATTCACTCGCTTCAAAGGTCGCTCTTTCGCAAAGTAAAGCGGCACCAAAGGGAGTGATTCCCGCCGCAGGTATTGCCAAATATCGCGTTCGGTCCAATTAGAAAGCGGAAAGACGCGGACCGACTCACCTTGTTTCAATCGCGAATTCCACAGTTTCCACAGTTCGGGACGTTGATTGCGGGGATCCCACTGTCCGTGTTGGTCACGAAACGAGAAGATGCGCTCCTTGGCGCGTGACTTTTCTTCGTCCCGCCGCGCACCGCCAATGGCCGCATCGAACGCATGCTTGCGCAACGCTTCAAGCAGGGGTTGCGTTTTGAGTTGGGCACAGCAGGCATCGGTCCCGAGATCGAGTGGATTGGCACCTGCTTCAATGGCCATTTCATTCCGCGCCACAATAAGCCTTACACCGTATTGGCGCGCCATTTCGTCGCGAAACGCGATCATCTCCGGGAACTTGTAACCCGTATCCACATGCAACAGAGGGAAAGGAATCGACGCTGGCGCAAATGCCTTTTTGGCCAGATGCAGGAGCACGGTGGAGTCTTTACCCACTGAATACAGCAGAACCGGCTTTTGAAATTCAGCCGCCACTTCTCTGAGGATATGGATGGCTTCGTCTTCCAGCGCATCAATGTGCGACGTGGTCAACATGCTTCACCTCTCTTGTTTGAATTCGGGTCCAAATCCGCTCGTGTGCCACAAACAATCCGATTTTGGCCACGGCTTCCAGACCGCCAATCGACAGCGATAACCGCCAATCTCCTGTAGCGACGAAGGCAACCAGCGCGGTGGTGGTTGTAGCCCAGATCCGCCAGCTAATCGCTTTGACCATTGACATCCACATGGTTCACCGCACCAACGGATTGGCCAGCACACGGCCCTCATGCCAATGAAGCCCGCACTCGGACTGTTCGTGGCGTTCCCACCACCAACGTCCACTGCGTTCATCGTCACCTTCTGCAACCGGTCGGGTGCAAGGTGCGCAACCAATGGACAGATATCCCTGAGCATGGAGTGGATGAACGGGCGTGCCTCGGTCGGCAACCCATGACTCAACCATGGGCCGCGTCCAATCCCACAAGGGCGCGATTTTGATGCCGTCAAACGAGTGATCGTGCGCCACCACCCGTACATCCGATCGCCATGGACTCATATCGCGCCGAAGACCTGTAATCCAAGCGCGTTTTCCCGCTAATGCGCGACGCAGGGGCATCACCTTACGCACCGCGCAGCACGCTCGGCGTGCGGTGACACTCTGTCTAAACCCGAGTGGGCCCCATTCCGACAAGTGCTTTTCTAGCGATTCATGTTCTGGTGTGATCACTCGGATCTTGAGACCTAGCTGATTTTGCGTTTGGTCGATCAGCGTTTGCGTTTCTTCGTAAAGGCGCCCTGTATCCAAAGTCACGATGTCGATGTTCAAGCGGAGATCCGCTATCACCTGGGCCACTAACTGGTCTTCCAGACCCAAAGACGTGGCAAAAACCAGGTCATGACCAAAAGTACGGCTTGACCACTGCAAAATTTCTCCAACGGACAGTTTGGAAATCTGTGGTTCCCAACTAGCTACTTCTTCCATGTCCAAATACCTCCCAAAATCGGGGCCTAAGCCCGAGTTGCGCTTTTTTGGGGTAGGACGAGGTCGCTCGAATCAAGAACCGTTTAAGGTGGGAAAGGAAGCGCTCAAAATGAAAAACGCCTTCCCCGTGTTGATCCGAGGAAGGCGTCGTTTATCTCTTTGGATGAACGACTTAAGCCGCGCCGACCTCGTCCTCGGTACAAGGACAACAACACACGGCCATCATCTGACTGGAATTAAAAAATGTGTGTTGTTTGGTCATCAGGTCACTCCGTAATGGCGAAAACTTAGTTTCAAAACGCACAGCTGTCAAGTTCAAACGGTACATTGAATCGTTCATCGGAACCACCAAGTGGGCCGCACTCTTGAGATAAGCCCCTTTTTTCCAGCAGATTAACGATGTCTAACATCAGGCCTGCGGCGGTGGCATCTGGCCCCAGACCAGGGCCCGCTAGTATGATCGGACTCGGTAAGCGTTGGGTGCGCAGTTCCAAATAAACATCACCAGGAGCTGCACGGGAAACGGGATCGGACTCGGGAATTTCTTCAATCGAAAGTTCGATTTGACCGTCAGAAGCCAAAGACCCCAGCATCGTGGGTCGGCAGCCCCTTTCGACTGCATGTTCCACGAAACGCTGAATGCGGCTATCCATCATGGACCCAAAGGGACCAAAGCTTTCCAGATCGAACGGCTTGAAGCGAATATGATGGTTCATTGCCTGAAAGCCGCACATCCGCGCGATCAAGATCCACCGCTGCAGGGCACCAAAGCCGCGAACCGTTTCGCTTGAGGAGGGATCCAGAAGTCCCGTTTCTCGAGCTTCCATGATGAGATCCGAGAACTGTTCGCCCTTCAAAAGGCGGGACCAGAGCCAGGAATGGAAGCCACACAGGACGCCTCGAATGGAATGAATGCTGTCACCGGTATCCAGCAGGCTTCTCAACCGATTGAGCACCCCAACAGCACCAGTACCTTCGGTATAGACACGTACCTGGTGGCGTTGCTGGACACGCAGCAACTGTTCATAGTCCGACCATTTACCAGCCAAAGGAGCCATGTTTGCGGTCACCAAATCAAAACCTTGCTCCAACCAACCGACATACTCGGCTACTGTCGCATTGTCCCGTGTATCGACCAAGACCTTGTGCCGACCGCCGACGATCTGGGCACGCCGAACCCATTGTGTGACCGTCTGATGGTGCTCATATGGTTCCCATTCATCAGGGTCCATGCCTTGTGGCTCAAAGGCGCTTTCCCGATCACCAATTACGCCTAACAACCGGAACGGAAGTCGTTCATAGCGTTGCTGGTAAAGGGTAAATCCCTCCAATAAGGAAGCCGCTGTTGCCCCATCACCTAAAACCAGCACTTGCAAGTGATCCGGTTCCACGAGGCACTCATGTGCAAGTGACACGAGTACTTGAGCGTGATCCCCCAACACCGAAACCCATGACTCGGTTTCTCCCTGATGGGACACCAAGCCGTGGAAACCTTTGGATCTGAGCGCTGCTTCAAGCACGCTGATATCGACCCGGCCCACCGCAAAAACGGCACTCCGCGCCGCATTTAGGTCCATGTACCCACCCGCTTGTGCCACGGTTTCCAACACAGCGTCGGCATCTGCACGCTTGACCAAAAGCTCCAAATGATCACCTTGTTGGACAACGCCTAGCACCAAATCGGGAACGTCGTTCACAGGCTGCTTGATGCGGATAAGACCAAGGTCCGTTAGCGCCGTGATCACTGGCTTCTCCTGATGGGCATCGGCACGAACCACAGATCCGAACCCGTTGGGACGGTAACTGTTACCCAAACTCAGGGGAATACCCCGATCCATGACCGGTCGTACCGATTGAGGATGAACCACACCCGTACCTAATCGAGCCAAACGATCAAGCGCGCTATAACTGATTTCTGGAATACGTTCAGCATGGGGAATCTGATCGGGATCAGCTGTCAAAACGCCATCGGTATCTGACCAAATAGCCAGCTTGGTAGCCTTTAGGACAGCCGCCACAATGGAAGCCGAATAGTCGCTGCCGTTGCGTCCCAACGTCCGTCTTGCTCCTTGAGGGCTCGAAGCCACATATCCCTGCGCCAACCACAGTTGTTGGGGTCCAGAAATGGCTGCGGTAACAGCGTCCGACGTGGAGGTCCAATCGACCCGCCCCTGGTCATCGAGCCAGATCAGTTCAGCCGAGTCGAGCAGTTTGGCGGCCACACCCTGTTGTTGCAAAAGACAGTGCAGCAAATGGGCGGACCAATATTCTCCGCGAGATAACCAGGCATCTGCTCTTTCTCCTTCGCATACTGCAAGGTTGAGCTTCTGAAATTCCTGATCCCAATAGGTTTCCAGCGTTAAACCCAAGTCGTTGCTGAGTTGCCTTAACCGCCCGGCCAGCGATTGGATCCCCTCACCCTGCTCAAACAACTGGATGATGGCGTCGGTTACGCCAGAAGGCGCCGAAACAACCACTAAGACTCGGTGTGGTTTGGGTCGACCTATGGCCGCCGAGACACGGAGAAACCCACTGGCATTAGCCAGGCTGGACCCTCCGTATTTGTGGACCTCAAAGCTCACTGGACGCCTCGCAAATAGACGGTATGGGGGGCGTCCAAAGCGGCATTCAGATCTCGAGTCAAATCGAGAGGATCTTCAATGCCCACTGAAAGTCGAATGAGTTGATCGCTGATGCCTGCTAACGCTCTACTTCCAGCATCCATAGCAGCATGGGTCATGGTAGCGGGATGGGCCACTAGGCTTTCCACCCCGCCTAACGACTCGGCCAATGAAAAACAGTTCAATCGACGGATGAACGCAGCAAGGTCAGCTTGACCACCTTCCAATTCGAAACTCACCATGCCACCAAATCCCGTTTGCTGAGATGCAGCCACTTGATGACCCACGTGATCGTGAAATCCCGGGAAATAGACCTGTCGTACCCGTGGATGGCGGCGCAGGCAGTTCGCCACTTCAATGGCATTTTCGCAGTGTATGCGCATTCTTGCCGACAGCGTGCGCAGTCCGCGTAACGTGAGATAGCTATCAAACGGAGAGCCTGTGATGCCCAGGCAGTTGGCCCACCAAATTAATTGCTCTCCAAGTTCAGTAGATCGGGCCACAACAGCCCCGCCCACAACATCGCTATGCCCATTGATGTACTTGGTGGTGCTGTGCACGACGATGTCGGCCCCCAACCGCAGCGGTTGCTGGAGTTCGGGCGACAAAAACGTGTTATCGACGACCACCAGGGCGTCCACTGCTCGCGCTGCCTGAACGACAGCGGTGATATCGGTGATTCTCAACAATGGGTTGCTGGGGGTTTCTACCCAGAACATGCGGGGCTTCTTGATTCGGCAGGACCCCAGCACCAACGGATCGGTCAAATCGGCGAACATCACCTGGAAATGGCCCTTCTTTGCCAGATGGGTAAAAAGGCGGTGGGTACCGCCATAACAGTCCATGGAAACCACCAGCAAGTCTTCGGATTCCAGCAAATGGGTACATAGCGTCACCGCAGCCATGCCAGTGGCTGTTATCACGGCTCGCTGACCGCCTTCCAAGGCGGCAAGTGTTTCGCCAAGCACATCGCGGGTAGGATTGCCGGAACGGGTGTAGTCGTAGGGCCGTTTGACGTTGAAGTCTTCAAAGGTGTAGTTGCTCGATAGATAGAGCGGTGGAATCACGGCTCCGTGCTGGGTATCGGTTTCGATCCCATGACGGACCGCTTGGGTAGCCAGACTAACTTTCATGATTCCTCCACGTTCTCACCCCACGAAAACACCGTTTCACATGAGGTTGCAGCACCTGACGCAGGATGGCATTGATCGTTTCCGGTTCCTTCAAGAACGCGTCGTGTCCGTATCTCGAAGAGAACTCAAAAACCGTTACGGGACAAGCGGCCTGGTGCGCGAAATGGGTCATCTGATCCGAGGGCACCAATTGATCCTCGCGAACCGATACCAGTGCGACGGGGACACGAAGAGACTTCGGGTCCACGAAATGGCGATCAATGGCGTTAGAGAGCGCCACAAACGAGTCCCCACTAAATCGCTCTGCAAAACGTTCACCACAGTGCTGCAGGTAGCTGGCCACTGATGCGAGGTCATCTGAAACGTCGGCACTGTTGAATCGCTGGTTGAATTCTCGCTGTGTGCGGTAGGTGGTCATGGCCAACGCACGAGCCAACACGACGCCCTTTTGCTCGTAACCCGCATCACGCGCCAGTTTCACGATCGATTGCTGAATCCAGCGAAGCGATAACGCACTGGCGGTGGCCCGATTACTGGCCGAAACAGCGATCACCTGATGGACAGCGTGCGGGTACAGGTCCGCAAACGCCAACCCCACCATACCCCCAAACGAGGCACCAACCCATGCGTTGATCTGTGAAAGTCCCAGTCCGCGCCATACAGCGTGCAACGCTCGGGCCTGGTCGTGACTCGTGAGATAAGGAACTTCCGTGGCCAGGTCGCTGAGTCCCGATGACTCACCCGCGCCTCCCAAGAAATCGATGCCGAGCAAACGATAGCGTTTGGGATCCAAAGCGCCCTCGGGCCCAGCGACCTCTGGCCACCACCCACCCCTGTTTTGGGAGCTGGCTGAGCGGTGAGCAGAGATGCCGCCCATCACCACGACCAGAGGTGCGTGAGTTGGGCCTACCAGTTCGTAGGCAATCTTGACGCGGTGCGCAAATAGACCACAGTCCAGTTTGAGCGAACATTCGAAGAGACCCTTTTGAGGTTCGAATTGAGTTTGGCGCGCCAAGGTCATGAGTACTCCTTATGCAGTTGCGCGAACCGGTTGGGGCCGAACACCCAACGCATGACAGATGGCATAGGTCATGTCGTACCGGTTCAATGTGTAAAAGTGAAAGGCGTGCACACCCTCTCGCTGCAGCTGGCGAACCTGGTCGATGGCGTAGTTCACTGCCAGTATGCGAAAGGTGTCTGGGTCGTCGTCCAAACCTTCAAAATAGGCATCCAGTGAATTAGGGATGGTGGTCCCACAACGCTTGGCGAATCGTCGTAGCTTATCGAGTCGGGTAATGGGAAGAATGCCGGGAATGATCTCAGACGAGATCCCGGCGCGCGCGCATCGATCACGAAATCGCAGGAAGGCATCGTTGTCGAAGAAGAATTGCGTGATGGCGCGCGCAGCGCCGGAATTCAGTTTCCGCTTGAGATTCTCAATATCAAAAGCGGCATTAGGTGCTTCGGGGTGAGTTTCAGGATAGGCGGCAACGGCAATCTCAAAATCGGCTACGCTACGCGCCAATTTCACCAGATCTTCGGCATAGCGAAGATCTGGGTGCAGCGTCAGGTCGTGAAGATCTCCACGGACGGCCACCAATTGACGGATCCCGCGGGCCCAGTATCGGCGCAAGGCCGCGCGAATACTTTCAGGCGTCTCGCCTGCACAGGTCAGATGGGGCGCGGCGGTTAGGCGTGTGAGCTCACGAATCCGCTCAATCACGCTGTGGGTGCGGGCGCGAGTGAGCGGATCTGCGCCGTAGGTTACCGACACAAACCGAGGCCTCAATTGTTCGAGCGTAAAGACAGAGCGCCAGAGTGTGGCTTCCATGTGTGCATTTTTGGGTGGAAAAAACTCAAACGAGACGTGCATATCAACCTCAGGACCCGGATCATACGCATCCCATAAACTCATGTCAACATAAAAATGTCTTTATATTGTTATTTTGCTGGCGGGCACGGCGAACTTCGCCAGACGGCCATTTCGTTGGTCTCATGATCAAGACCTGTACCCATTAAGTTAGCTGCCAACTAGGGAGCCATGAGCACTGCACAAGAAGAACGTTTCCCGTTTGTCAGATCAAGGTAAGGCCTCGATTTAATTCGCTAGTTTTAAAGAGCTTCCTGGCAAATAACCCTAAAACAGGCCCATTTGTGAGCCTTTCAAATCGGTTCTACATTGATCCATGACTGGGGGTTCTATGTCACGACAACGCACGTTTTCAGATCTCTATGGCCTGTATATGAAATCCATCGAGCCATTGCATCTGGACGATACCCTGCGCGTGGATCTTCACTGCCACGACCACAACAGTAACGTCACAGAAGAGCTGTGGGGTCGATTGTTGCGATTACCGGAGACCTGGCTACCATCCGAAGATCTGGTAGCCGAACTCAAACGCAACGGCAGCGATGTCATCACCATCACCAATCACAATAACGCGCGGTCCTGCTGGAATTTGATGGATCGCGGCGTGGACGTATTGCCAGGGTGTGAGTTCACTTGTACGCTGCCGGATGTAGACGTAAAGATACACGTGCTGACCTATGGTTTCACCCCGGATCAAGAGCAAAAGCTGCATATCCTCAGGCGCGATCTGTACCGTTTCGCGCAATACGCCAACGAACACCAGATTCCTTTGGTGCTTGCCCACCCCACCTATTTCTATAACCCGCGGAAGATTGCACCCAGTCGTATTCTGGCCCGGTTTGCCATGGTGTTTACGCGCTTCGAAGTGCTCAACGGGCAAAGAGGCCTCCGACACAACTTGCTGACGTGGCGGTGGTTGCGGTCCATTGACGAAACACAGATGGAACACTGGCAAAAGGAAACAGGACTGGACCCCTTTGACTTCAACGCGGAGCCCTATTACAAATGCGCCATTGGCGGGTCTGACGATCATATGGGCCTGTTCGCAGGTTCATGCGGCACATGGTGTACCGTTCCCGATCTGGCCCACCGTCGCCAGGATACCCCCCTGTCCCAACTCGCCCTTGAAGCGATTCGTGAAGGAAGAACGTCACCTTTCGGTTATATCGACGGAGAGACCAAGCTCAGCGCAGCCCTACTTTCCTACTTCTGCCAACTGGCCACAAACATGAAGGACCCGGGCCTGGTTCGGCTGTTCATGCATCAAGGATCGCTGAAGGACAAACTCACTTGCCTGGCCATCGGCAACGGACTGATGGAATTGCAGCGCCACAAAACATCCATGCGATTCGTGAAGACCTTGCAGGATGCATTGCACGGGAAGCCGCCCGGACCCGTAGTGCGGTGGATGGCAGGAACGGAATATGGACCCGTAGTGGATCGACTGAAGCGCGTGGCCCTATCGCGCAAGGAAAGTATGGAAGCCTATTTGTCTGAACTAAGGGGTCTGATCCCCGACCTGTATCGCCTGTTTCAGGCGATTGTTGTATCAAAAGCGAGTCAGAACAAAGACACCAACCAGGGCTCAGGTCAACCGTTCGAAAAAATGGAGATGCCTAGCCATCTAAGAGCCTTGTTCACCGGCGAACCTCACATCGCCAGTCCTGATGTGGTTCCGTTGAACCTAAGTAAGAGATTGGATCAGTCATCTTTTCCCATGCTGGCATCCCTGCTTGTAGCGAGCGCCAACTGCCTTTCGGCTCACACCATGTCCAAAGATGCGGATCTACACCGTAAACTGGAACAGACGTTCCTCTCGCCAGGCATAAAACCGCGAACGCTATGGTTGACAAGTGACGACGATGACGCATTTCACCAACAACTTGTGGCCAAGTCTCCCCAGATTGACATCGGCATGATTGCGGTGGAGGAACGGGCGTTCGCACAACATCACTTCGCCCCGATCACCAGCGTCACCTTGGCGGGTTATCAGTTCCAGGTACCCGATTTGATGTCCATTCACGCGGCTTTGTCCAACGGCGATTATGATCAGGTTGTGTGTAGTGGATCACCACTAGTGGGTCTCGCGGGTCTTTACTTGCGATTCACGTTTCGGATTGCCGTGCATTGTGTGAGTCATGATGGTTTTCAAACATACAGCGACGCTGCCAAGACTCAAGCTGCAACCGATCGCGTACGGCGTTTTGCAAGGGCCTATTACCGAGGCTTTGACCGTTTGCTCGTTACCTCTGATGCGCAACATCAGGCGTTGAGCGGCCCCAGCTTTTTGCTGCACCCAACTCAATTGGCGTGCGCCCCGGATTGGCATTCCATGGAGGCTTCGCAACGTGCGGACGCTGCCATCAGTTGGCTCAGGCGACATCATCGAGCATCGCAACTAAACGGCGCCTACCCGTTTGATCTTTGGGAGGAGATCACCAGTCTGGTCAACGTCCAGGAATAGGCGACTCCTTACACAACCAAAGCAAAAGGCTCGCGATCCGCTCATCACGTGCTAACGCGCAGTCGTTATCTTGCTTAGCATGAAGAAATTGCGACTTGCTGTTGTCACAGAGACATTTCCTCCTGAAATCAATGGTGTTTCCCTCACGATTGGTCAACTGGTCTCACGGCTCAGCGCACGAGGCCACGACGTACAGGTTATTTGCCCTCATCAAGATGGTTTTCAACAACAAGACGATGTCAGCGACGGTTTGTTCCTGACCAAGGGATACCCGATCCCCTTCTATCCGGGCCTGAAATTCGGCGCACCTGAAATTGGACGCCTCAAACGCTTCTGGCAGGAGCAACGACCTGACGTGGTTCAAATAGTCACTGAAGGACCGTTGGGTTGGGCAGCTATTCGCGCTGCGCGCGCGCTCGAGATCCCCATGGTGAGTGACTACCACACGCATTTTGATGCATATAGCGCACACTACGGATTCTCAATTGTGAAGCCCATCCTTTTTCGTTACCTGAAGTGGTTTCATAATCAGACGGAAACCACATTGGTTCCTACGACGCAATTACTCAATACGCTGCAGCAACAAGGCTACGACCATTTGCATGTGGTTGGTAGAGGCATTGATACCCAGAAATTTGGTCCCCAACACCGGAGCGCATCGCTACGAAGTCAGTGGGACGCGTCCGAGCTGGTGCTGCTTTATGTGGGTCGCATAGCACCTGAGAAAAATATCGACCTTGCGGTATCGGCTTATCACCACATTAAAGAAGCCATTCCCGGGACCAAGTTTGTATTGGTGGGTGATGGACCCGCCCGTGCAAGACTGCAACAGCAGTTTCCCTCGCTTATCTTCACCGGGTCACTCACAGGTCCTCAACTGTCACAACACTACGCTTCGGCAGATATGTTTCTCTTTCCCAGCATGACCGATACATTCGGAAATGTGGTCCTGGAAGCCATGTCCAGCGGCCTACCGGTGGTCGCCTATGACGGTGCGGCGGCAAGGGAACTTGTTCAGCCCGGGATCAACGGATTTCTGGCACCATTTGGCGATGACAAGGCCTACCTCGCACAGGCCGTTCTCGCAGCCAAGCAGCTTTTTCAACTTCCAGCCATGGGCGCTTCGGCTCGGCTTGCCGCCGAAAAATGTGAATGGGAATCGGTGGTCAACGATTTGGAACAGATTCTATGTGACGTAGCCATTGGGAAGGAATGCCATGCCTAGTATGCTTCGATCTGCCGTTTTTCGCCTGGAACAAATGGAGACGCCGGTTTGTGTGGTTATGAACCGCATCAAGCGACGTCTGTGGTTACAACGATTCTTCTCAATGATCAGTCGCATAGGTAACGGCGGGATATGGGTGGTGGTCGCCATGTTTCTACCCGTTGTGTTGGGCCATGCGGCTTGGGGCGTGATTGGCCAAATGGCTGTCGCTGCGGTGATTGGCATTGTCGCCTATCGCGCCATCAAGCAGCGCACATCGCGACTACGACCCTTCATGATCCACCGCGATGTGGACCAATTGATTCCTCCCTTGGACCATTACAGCTTTCCATCCGGCCACACCCTCCACGCCGTGTCGTTTACATTGATCTTGGTGCAAGCCTACCCGCTTCTGGCATGGCTACTGGTGCCCTTCTCCATCCTCACAGCCCTATCGCGTATGACACTAGGCCTTCATTTCCCTTCCGATGTACTTTCAGGCGCATTACTGGGCGGGTTGATTGGTCAGTCAATACTTCTCATCGTCTGATTTTGTCCCTGCATACCATCGTCGCCTGCGACACGAGGCTTGCGGATGGCGAAGCCTGTTGATTGATTGAGTCACGCAGTCATATTGAGACCAGTCAAATGGGAGGCTGTATCCCTTCATATCGAATGCGCAAAGATCTCACGCGAAGGCGCGAAGCCCGCGAAGAACGAAAACATGACGCGAGGACCCTGAGCGTACGCGAGCGCCTGGTCGCCGACGGGACCTTCAAAAGTGGCTTAATCGGTTTAAGGTTCCTTGACTATTGGCCCCACAACAAATCACTTACTTCGCGCGAGTCCTTTCGTGACTTCGTGTATGGCTTCGATTCTTCGCGAGCTTCGCGCCTTCGCGTCAGACCCTTTTTCATGTCTTCGTGGCTTCGTGTGAGATATTCACGCGACGACGCATACGTGTTGCCTGGCAACCTCTAGAACAGACCAGGGACAATCCCGATGACCAAACCAATCGTGGCGCCGTAAACCGCATAGGCCAACATGAACGACATGATTTCGGCTGGCTGAAATCCGCCCTCTCTCTTAATCGGGGCATCTTCTTCAACCAAAACCGTCATCATCATCATGGCCAAAATTCCGTGGGTGACACCAATCAAGGCACAGGTAATCACAATCAGCACAGCCGATGGCTCACTCGGCGTGGGCACAATTAAGAACAGAGCGGTATACAGATAGGCAAAGATCACACCCATCAGAAAGTGCAGCGCCTTCATGCTGATCTGTGATTCGTCCTTACTGTGAAACACACTGCCTAACCGAGAAATGAAATGTAGTTCGGGCAGGTGCATCCAGCGTTCTTCGCGTAGGACAAGACTCATGGTGACCACACCTAGCAGCCCTGCCAAAAAGGGGTAAATCGTCCAAAGTGACATAAGCCACCTCCAAAGTTGGCAAATAGCGGATCCAACTGAAATATATGATCAGATGACCGAAAAGTCATTTATTTCTTTGTTGCAGGTTTCATCACTATTTTTTCCGGTGCGGTGAGTCTCTGGGCACAAAGGTCCAGCGAACCTTGGCGATGCCGTGACACTGGAGCTCCAAGAAGAAGACATCGTATTCCCCGGGCTTGCTGCGCTTGAACATGCGACCCGATGCGCCGACCACTTCGCCATCCACCACATCACCGCCATAGCCTGCCGCTTCGATTTGCAGTTCCATGTACCCATCCACTACATCCGTCTCCTTTTCCAAGGTGACTCGATGCGCATTGACACCCACACGCTGGGCATGAGTGCCATGCGCCAACGATAACCGCCATGTCTCCATGCGCATGACTGGTGTCATGGCGACCGACGCCAGACGGGGGCCTCGTTTATGGATCTGCACATTGAACGGTACAGGATTCAGGGGTTCCAAAACCATGGGCATATCGTCCCAGTAGATTTCCACCTCAAAGCCATCCTTTTGCGACGCGAACCGGAACGAGCCATCGTCCAAGTGCCATTCCGAGGTCGGTGTTTTCATGGATGTCCCTGACTCATATTGACGAGTCTCCGGGTTCAGCACCTCAAAATCCACGCCATGAAGGAACAAGAAATGGGCATTGGGTATGGGTGCAGGACAGTTGGTTTGGGGGTCGATTTGATGTCGCGCAGCAATGGGCACCACGTCCCAGTCCCCTTCCACAGGAATCTCACCACCGGTTGGAGGTGCGGCGCCCGTGGCCTTTCGCACCAGATACTGGAACAAGGTCTCTGCCTGCCCAATGGTGATGTCGTTGCGCGAGGCGCGTATGGTGCCTCCATTCCGCGACATCAATGCCTGGCCCAGATCACTCACAAACGCCTGGCCACTGGGCGTGGCGTAGGAGGAACAGTTTAGGAGCACCACTTCCGCGCCGGGTGCAAGCGCTCGTGATACGGTCCTCAGTTCGGCCAGTCGTTTGGTGGTCTGTTCGATGGAGAACTCCACGGCTGAATTGACGACACCCTGTTCATCGTTGACGCGCTTTGCTGCCTTGGAGCGTTGCAGTTCACGGCATAATTCCAAAACGTTCACATCGTCGGGCATGATCATGCCCTTCCCCAACTTCACACTTGGGTTCTCGCGGGCACCGTGACCGGCAATGATGAGAAAGCCCACCTGTTTGCCCTCGTCGGCCATGCGGTTGAGGATGCGGAACAGGTCGCCGGCATCGTCCGGCTCAATGATCTGATCGATCTGTGGGTGTCTTTGCACGTATGCCGATATCAAACGCTCCGATGCATCGCCACCTTCCAAATGCGGAATCGCGGCCAACCCAATCGGGTCCTGTGCCCAAACCAAACAACCAAGCCAAAGCCCAAGCGCCCATTTCATCATCAACCCCACAAGCCATCCTGTTTCGTTAAAAGTAAGTGCCACCCAGCCATAAAAACAACCCAAATCACAGGATCTACACAAGGACGAACGTGGGGTGACCCATAACATCGATGGAGATCATTCACATCCTTGCGCACAGGAATAAGCCACAACTGGATTTTTGCGTATTGGGACGCGAGATTGAGGGGCAAGGAGGAATTATGCAAGTTCTCTGTATTTTGCTGATGGTGTCGGGGATTGATCGATCACCCTATGCCATCGGTGATTTTCACCGCCAGGTGACCACGCAATCCAGTGACGCTCAGCTTTGGTTCGACCGCGGACTGGCTTTGGTTTTCGCATTCAATCACGAAGAGGCGATTGCCTGCTTCTCACGTGCATTAGAGGCCGATCCCCAATGTGCGATGGCCCATTGGGGTATCGCTTATGCATCGGGTCCCAACATCAACAACGTGGAAATGGACGAGACAGCAAGGGCCCGTGCCACAGAACATGTCCAGAAAGCAAGTGCGTTGAAAGGTGCGCCTGTGGAGATGGCACTCATCCATGCGATTGGCACCCGCTACGGGCTAGACGATCAACAGGAGCCGCGGAACCGCGCCTATGCGGATGCCATGCGTCAGGTGGCAGCCAACTATCCCAACGACGCAGACGTGACGGCGCTTTTTGCGGAGTCGCTCATGATCTTGAGGCCCTGGAAACACTGGACACCTGAGGGCCAGATGGCACCCGAAACCCCGGAAATTATCGGCACGTTAGAGGCAGGTCTGTCGAAGTGGCCCAAACACGTAGCCCTATGCCACTACTACATCCACGCCATGGAGGCTTCGCCTCATCCCGAAAAGGCGATGCCGGCAGCCAATGTGTTGCGCGACGCCATGCCGGGTGCAGGCCACTTGCTGCACATGCCGGCCCACATCGATGTATTGGTCGGGAACTACCAAGACTCCATCATTGCCAACCAAAAGGGGCTGGAAGCGGACCGAGCCTTTGTGACCATGCGCGGCGACCTTAACTTCTACACCCTTTACCGCCTGCACAACTATCACTTCATCGTCTATTCCGCCATGTTTGATGGGCAGCGTGCACTTGCTCTCGAGGCCGCCGAGGCGATCATCGTGCCTCAGCCGCTCCTGGACCAGATGGCTGATTTCGTCGAAGCCTTTTTGGCCACCCGGCTTCATGTATTTATCCGGTTTGGCAATTGGGACACCATTCTTGCAGAACCAGAGCCACCCAGCGATCACTTCATGTCACGTGCCGTGTGGCGTCACGCGAGGACGTTGGCTTTCGCAGCCACCAGGCGCGTGGACGAGGCAGATGCCGAACGGGCCTTGTTCCAAGCCGCGGTGGAAGCAATACCCGAGAGCCGACTTCTGTTCAACAACAGTTGCAAGGACGTAATGGGTGTGGCATCGGCCATGGTCGATGGCGAAATCGCCTATCGCAAGGGCCAATTCGAGGATGCGTTCCGTCATTTGCGGGAAGCTGTCTCACGCGATGACGCTCTTAACTACGACGAGCCTTGGGGTTGGATGCAACCGGCGCGACATGCGCTGGGCGCCTTACTGCTGGAACAGGGCAAGATCGAAGAAGCCGAATCGGTGTATCTCGCCGATCTTAAACGCCATCCCAAAAACGTGTGGGCGCTTCATGGTCTCGCTGAATGCACCGAACGTAAAGGTAAGGATGCGACAGCGGTCAAGGACCAACTGAAAAAGGCCTGTTCCAGAGCCGACGTCCCCATTACCACTTCCTGCTATTGCCGCATCGGAACCAAAGATTAACTAACCGACATCTCACGCCACCCTAACCGAACACCAACATGCGCTTGTTAGGGTGGTAGCATGGGGTCACCACCAAATAAAAACCTCTTCAATCGGCTTGATGTGTGGCTCAAGTCACTTTCGGAAACAGCACTGCTTATTGAGGTATGCAACGGGCCAGAAACGCGCCAGCGCGAGTCAAAGACCCGCGCTGACGTTGACCATCGCGATGGTGCAAGCTAGAAGTCAAGGCTGTATTGCAAGCTCCAGTTGAGTTGTTCGTGCGTCGATGTGACGGCCGGAATGGTGGTTCCATTGCCGGGGTTAGTTGCCTCGTTTTGCAATGAGTAGACCAATGCCAGATGGGCCGCACCCGGGCCGACAGGATAACTCAACCCTGCAGTGATGTGGTCTTCAACAATCGCTGGGAAGAGTGCATTGAGGTAAGCATCCGGGATGGGATTGTCTGTCAGGTTCACACCACCTCTCACTGAGAGATGACGCATTTGATGTGAAACACCAAGCGCATATACCGCCTGATCGTCCCAGTTCTGGAACAAAGTGGCCTCCATGTTCAGGCCTGCAAAATTCCCATTATGTGAGGCTTGTCCGACGTCAAACGACATCACAAAGTCATCCATCACATCGGACCACTGGTAAAACTTGAAGTCACCTACCAGCATGGTTTGGTCCGAGATCGCATATGACATGCCCAGTCCAAAGGTCCAGGGCCATTGAAAGTCGCGCACCGCTACCTTGCCCGTCAGTGGCACGGTCACATCCGCATAGGTACCACTCGGCATTTGCCCCTGAGCCAAACCTGTGTCCATGCGAACTGACATCGTCATGGAAGCATGTCTTGCCTCCAAATCCTGTAAGTAGGTCTTGGAGTGGATTGTGCCGCCAATCGAGAATCGGTCACTGGCACGATATAGGAACCCAAATTTTCCAGCTATCCCATAACCACGGGAAGCACCGGTAAAATCGCTATCGTTACTGAAATCGAAGTAGGCGTAATTCATCGACTGAATGCCCTGACCACCAAATGGTTCGAACATAGAACCCAGAGCCTGGATCATGGTGCCACTCACGGCACCTATGTTCTGCGCCATCGGGTTGGCCATATCCACGAACTGGGCCTGATTCAGCGCCATCTGCAAATCCAGACCTGCCCACACGAGGTCAAAACTTCCGGCAATACTCATGCGTTCGTTAAGCCGATAGGCAATAGGCGCAATCACTCGGCCTACACTTACTTCCGAACGCTGTGTTAATCCGTAATCCATGCCCAACCATGAATCGGCGGGATACTCGCAGCCCATACCTCCCTGCGCGTACATGCCTACCCCGTAGACCAAGTTCCCCCGTCGCTTCGCCCAAGCCAGGGAAGGCATATAAAACGCATCCGACATGGACGTGGCTATCAGCTCACCTTGGGGCGTATAGACGGATGTCTCCACATCGGGTCCTAATCTTCGGATGGCAAACTCAAATTGGGCCTTGCCGTCTTTCATGTAGACCAAAGTAGCGGGGTTATTCATCACGGCTGCCAGTCCATTGTCAAAAGCCATTGAAGCGCCGCCAAGACTTGTCGAAACTGGACCCCAGCCCTCCAGGTTCATACCGTCCGTGCCAAACACGCACAAAGGTAACGCCATGATCCCCAACCATCGAATTACTTGATATTTTCGCAACATCGCACCCTCCTTTCGGGCTTCCCAAAATCACCCATCAGATGAAGATGATTTGTGCATCGGCGGCGAGATCCATGAAATCCATAGCGGTAATGATTTCCTTCACTTGCGGGACCAAGTCGTCCTTTTCCAGCTTGAACATGTCCATGGCCATCTGGCAGCCATACATTTCCGCCCCCGCATCATCTAGGATCTCCAGCATCTCTCGAATGCTTGGGATATCCAGCTTCTCCATTTCCCGTTTCATCATGGTTGTTGCGATGCCTTCCATGCCAGGCAAGCCAGCTATCATGGCCGGAACAGGCACCGACGGATTTCCCACAAAGGTTAGGTGCAAATGATCTATTTTCTTTTTGTTGACAATATCCAGACCCCAGAACGTAAAGAACAGCGTAGCTTCCACCCCGCACATACGCGCAGCGTTTGCCAAGATTAGTCCGGGATAAGCCATGTCCAAGCTGCCTTTGGAGCAGATAATCGCGAGTTTTGTCATTGTGTGTTTCTGGGTCTCTTCTTGATTGACTTCTTTTTCAAGTACGTTCATCGTTTCCTCCTACAGGCATGACTTGGGTTTGGGAACCCCGGCAATCTTGGCAATCAATTTTCCGGGCCCTTTGGGAAACAACAGGTAAATTTGCTTTATCGCGACACCCGTCTGTTGGGCGATGCGCCGGAGTCCCGGAGATTGTCCCTTACTGGCGAAATCTTCACGGGCGAAGTTGATCAGGCGCCAATGGTCTGGGGTCAATTGGATGTTCAAGTCATCGGCAATGGCCTCGCCAAGATCCATGGTCCATTCAGTGGGGTTCAATAGGTAGCCATCCTTGTCCATGGCCACATGGGTATAGGTAGCGGTCGTCATCATGTCCTCCTTAAGATGCAATCTGCTTCTTTCCGCTGAGATTCATTTGTGGAGAGATGGGGAGTGGCCTACCCGGCAGTAATGCGTGCCAGTAGATGGGTCTGAACGCCAGTTTTCCCCAATGGTTGATCCGGCTTTCTGCCATTAAAGAGAAGGGACCCAAATGCGGCACGGGAAAATACCCGGGCAGGGGTTCCACATCGTAGTTGAAGTCGATCAACATGGCTTTTCCGCCACCTGTCTCCACGAAACAGTTGGCATGGCCATCGAACGCGGCTTTCATGGGTTTATCGGCCACGTAGTCCTGTATGTTCTGTTTGAGTATCTCTGCTTGGAAGTGCGCCACAGAACCGGCTTTAGATGACGGAAGGTCCGTGGCATCGCCCAACACAAACACATCCTCCATCTGCAGCGCGCGTAATGTATGTTTGTCAGTGGGTACAAAATCCAACTCGTCGCCCAGTTCTGATGTCCCAATGAATGCCGCGCCCGAATGAATGGGTACCGACACCAAGAGATCAAATCCAACGTGGCGTTCGTCATAGGAAACCAACCGTCTATCCGTAACTTCCGCGGTCATAAACTCGGTTTCCAAACGGATATTTTTTTCTTCCAACAAGTAGCCCAACGTTTTGGCAGCATAAGGTTTTGTGAACGCCGCATCCAGTGGTGTGGCGTAGACGAGTTCCACGTCATCTCGCATACCGCGTCGTTTAAAATAATCATCCGCCAAAAAAAGGAACTCCAATGGAGCAACTGGACACTTGATAGGCATTTCCACGACGTTTACGACGAGTCGCCCACCCTTGAAATTCGCCAGGGCAGAACGCAGAGCTTGGGCCCCTCTTACCGTGTAGAAATCGTGTACACCTGCAATCGGTCCATCCTCAAGGCCGGGTGTCATATCTGGGCGGATGCGGGTACCGCTCGCCAGAATCGCCAAGTCGTACTCCAAGACGGAATCATCATCAAGAACCACGCTTTTTTTTGCGTGATCCATTTGGCGAATCGCCAGAGGTTTCCACTGCACGCCACGTTTGAATGTGTGATTCCTCGGTCTCGTTAGCTTGCGATCGTCCAGCATTCCAAAAGGCAAAAAAAGGAGCCCTGGCTGGTACACATGATGGCGATCCGGTTCCACCACTGTGACCTGCCATTCGGTTCCTAATCGATCGACGAGGGAATTGGCCATCATGGTGCCAGCAGTTCCACCACCGAGAATAAGCAGCTTTTTCATGACATACCTCCTGCCGCATAAGGGCAACAGGTATGCCAAATCCCAGATTGGATATTTAGTCTATTATTTTCAGACCTTTACAGGGTTTTCCGGCGATGTAACAATTTGTTTCATTAGACTGACTTGTTACACTTTGTTTCAGGCACTGGTCGCTACATGAAACAAACTGTTTAAACGAGTCCTTCGGCCTTCATGCGACGCCACAACGTCGTGCGACTGATCCCTAAATGTTCGGCAGCCTTTGATTTGTTCCATCGGCACTGTGTGAGTGCCTGCACCAATTGTGACCGTGGCGTTTTTTGAGACTCTATTGGGACAGGCTCCGGAAATAGTCGTGTTTCATGCCCAATCTTCGAGACCTCGGCATGATCTCGAATGTCTTGGGGCAATTCATCCACCTGAATAAACTGTCCTTGGCTGATTGTGGCGGCGTACTCGAGTGCGTTTTCCAGCTCTCGGACGTTGCCAGGCCAGGGGTACGACAACAGGGCCCTCATGGTCAAGGAAGGTAGAAACTGTTGTCGCCCTGTGCGTTCGGCAATACGCGTCATGAGAAACCTCGCCAAGGCTTCAATATCTTCTTTTCTTTGGCGCAAGGGCGGTATGTGGATAGGAATCACGCGAAGCCGGTAGTACAGATCATCGCGAAACTCATTCCTCTGGATCATTCGCTCCAGATCCCGATTGGTGGCGGCAATGATTCGTGCTTCAAGCTTGAGGGCTCTCGGGTCGCCCAGTTTCTCGTATTGCCGTTCCTGCAAAACACGCAACAGTTTCACTTGCAGCGGCAGGGGTACGTCGCCGATCTCGTCAAGAAACAGCGTACCTCCACGAGCTAGTTCTAGTCGTCCTGGCTTGTCGCGATGAGCTCCTGTATAGGCACCACGAACGTGACCAAACAATTCGTTCTCCAGCAATGTGTCAGGAAAAGCGGAACAGTTAACCGCGACGAAAGGCCCTTCTCTCTGTGGTGACCTTTTATGGATGGCACGTGCAATGACTTCCTTGCCCGTGCCACTCTCACCGGTTATCAATACTGTGGCATCGCTCTGTTGCAACAGATCAATCATATGATCGATGTGTTGAATCGCTGGCGAGACGGCAATAAAGTCGCGGCCAAATGCGGTCGTGGCCTGATCTTGGGCCGGCTTGATGGCACAGAAGTAGACGGCGTTCGGATCTTCGAGTTGGATTTCAGAGGGCGCTGCAGCGGAAGAAACGGACACCAGTCTGGTGCCGCGAAGAGGACAATTGAGAAATGCCCGGCGACCTTCATCTACTTCACCGGCCCTTAACCGGCGTTTGATCTCCGTGACGGTTTGTTGGCGTTCGCCAAAAATCAAATCGTCCAATGTTCGGCCTGAAACTCGATTGGCCGCACCATCGCAAATTAGGCCGTCAAAACTGCGACCCGCCTGAATAATACGGAATTGATCGTCCAACAAAATCAATGCACGACCCAGTGATTCAAAAAAAAGATCAGCACGATCAAATGCACTATCCATGACTTGATCAATGTATCACAGCTCAGCTCGGCTTCATGTAGAATGACACCATGTTCAAGCTCTTGGGTGCCGTAGTGGCTTTGTACGCGTTTTATGCGCTTTCACAGGGTGAGGTGTACGCTAAATCCGGCATGTGGGGCAAGCAAGTCAGTCGTGATGAACAACCCATTTCGTTCTGGTCGACCGTCGTCATCTATTTCGTGTTGGCCGCTTTCCTGATGGTTTTTTTCTGAACTTCACCTATGCGCGCTTTGGATCACACGCATGTCATTCAAGGGGGTTCGATATGTGGCTGATGTTGGCCGTAATGATGATTGGGCAGGAACCGCAGCCATACGTGGTTGTACTGGGTGTCGCCCAGGACGCAGGCGTGCCGCAAGCGGGAACCCAAGGGGATCCGGCTTGGGACGATCCTCACATGCGTCGGTTCGCGGCCTGTTTGGGGCTGGTAGATCCCGCCAGCGGCCAGCGATGGATGTTTGAAGCCACGCCAGACTTTAAGTACCAACTCCACCATTTGAATACCGTGGAGCCCGCCGATGACAGGCCCGGCCTGAATGGCATCTTCATCACCCACGCTCACATCGGACACTACACGGGTTTGATGCACCTGGGCCACGAAGTGATGGGTGCCCAAAACGTGCCTGTGTTTGTGATGCCTCGAATGGCCAAATTTCTCGCTTCCAATGGACCCTGGGACCAGTTGGTGCGCTACAAGAACTTACAGCTCCATCATCTCGAAGAAGGCGCAGGAATTCGCCTCACTGACCATCTCACCGTGACCCCATTCCGCGTACCCCATCGCGAAGAGTACTCAGAAGTTGTGGGATATCGCATTCAGGGCCCTCACAAATCGGTCCTTTTCTTGCCCGATATCGACAAGTGGGAACGGTTCGATGCCCAAGGCACCCGGATCGAGATGCTGATCGAATCCGTCGACTACGCGTTTCTGGACGCCACCTTTTATGCCGATGGCGAGATTCCGGGTCGTGCGATGACCGAGATCCCCCATCCATTCATCACCGAGAGCATGGACCGGTTCGATCAGATGTCCGAACATCACCGAAAGAAGATCATATTCATCCACCTCAACCATACGAATCCGGCACTGAACCCTACAAGCGATGCCGCCAAAACGGTCAGGAATCGAGGCTACACGATTGCGGTTGAGGGATTACAACTTCCGCTTTGAGTCCAGTCTCCAAGGGAAGGCAGGCACAACCGTTAAGGTTGACCCTCCGACCCGTGTCTCGTGTTCTACTACTAGCGATTAATTGCTTTCAGCCTTCAAGACGAAGCCAGTTGATAACCCGTAATCCCAGGGATATGATTCTTCCATGCACAATCACCTTAGTCCTCACCAAATTGACGCCTATTTACTGCGCATTGGTCTCAAGGAGCCACCTGAAGCCAATCTGCAGGGTTTGAAATCCCTTCATCGCGCGCAGTTTTTTCACATTCCTTTTGAGAATCTAAACATCCGCTTGGGCCGAGGTGTATCGCTTGACCCGGAAACTGTATTTGAGAAGCTAGTTACCGATCGGCGCGGTGGATACTGTTTTGAGCTCAACGGGTTAATGCTGCGGGCACTTCGATCCTTTGGATTCGACGCTCGGGCATTATTGGCTCGAGTGCACCTTGGCGATGAACCCAGTGGAAAAACCCATCAACTGAATCTGGTTCATTTACCCGAAGGAGATTGGACGATAGACGTGGGATTTGGGGCAGGTGGGCCTCAGTTCGTGTTGCCATTAAGCGAGGGTACCTTCACCGATGAACGTGCATCTTATCGGCTGAGCATGGAAGCACCTTGGGGCTGGATGATGCGAACCCTGGACGACGGAACATGGAAGGATAGCTACAGTTTCTCCACCGCTCATGTCACTGCGGCAGATATCGAGATGGGTAACCACTACACGTCTACGTCGCCCAACAGCCATTTCACTCAGATCAGCACCGTGAGTTTACCTACTGCATCTGGTCGGATTAGTTTGCGGGATCTGCAATGGACAGAATGGGCGGGTGACCGCAAGACCACGCGAATGCTCGAACCCATCGAATTTGTGCAGGTCTTGGATCACCGTTTCGGAATCAACATTCCCCATCCGCCGCCGTTTTCCCAATCCTAGTCAACCGGGAAATAGATGTGTGTGATTAGGTCGGCTTCGTCCGTGTTACCTGGATCACTGACATATTCATCCCACGAGCGATCAGACGCTTCAAAGGCGTAGAGTTCCATAAACGCCGCAATCTTCTGATAGGTGTTCGGCAGCTCATGGTAAGGCCCTTTATGTACGAATTGAAGCGCATTACCGGCATAAGTGGTGCCCATCATGACGCCACCTTCAAATTCACCATCAAAGGGCTCAATGGGAATGGCGGTATCGAACACATACCCGTCTTCACGGATTTCGGTGTTAATACTCAATGGTTGGCCGGCCTGCTTGGCGCCCTTAGCTGCAAGCTGGGCCAAAATCTGACCATAGGCTTGGCCCATGGCTGCCCCAATGGATTCACTCTCGGTACCTGTCGTGATCGTCAAGTACGCGATGGGTGTTGCTTCTGTTTCCACCATCGACACATCCAAGCCGGAAATATCAAACGGCGGTGCGCTCTCAGCCAAAGACTTCAAGGCAGCCAGTCCCTTTTCGTAATCCCCACCGATCATCTTGTCGAACATCAAACCAAAATAGCGTCCGATCAGATTCATGCCGAATGCTGTATCGAAACCCCAGGTGACTTTGGTGCCATCACCTTCGGGCGCCATCACAAAGAAGGCGTCAGCTACACCTTGCGGTCCGAAGTCGAGTTTTGAACGAACTTCGCTACATGCCGTTGACGAAACGATCTCCTGGCTACCTGAACCCACATTCTTGTTGTCACTGCTCCAACTCTGCTTCGCACCCACACCCCATTCAGGGCCAGTCCTTTCGTACGTGGTACCCGCCGGGTCGATCTGAGCCCAGGGCGACCAGCGATTGAAGCCGCGGTAACTGTTCACCAAAGCATATACGTGACATGCCGGAGCATTGATGACAATCGAACGTTCCACGTGGGCAGTATTCGGCAAAAAGAAACCAACGCCCACAACCACCACGATTAAGGCTACTAACAACCACAGAATTATCTTCAGCACTTTCATCTCTTCTCTCCCTTTTACCCCAGGACATGCCTTCCGTGACCAAAACGTAAGCTAGGCACGAAGTTCGAACGCATGTAATTCTGGAACAGTACTCAGATCAAAGCACAATCCGCCCAAAAGCGGAAGTCAGAGCCACCTGAATAGCCACAACGCAATCATGCCCGACAATATCGTCCACAGCAGGTTCTTGGTGCGCCACGCCACCAGTCCCGCAATCAGTGCGGCTGGGTATTCAGGGTTTCTAAGTGTTAACGGCACCTTCCCCTCTTGGAGGAATAAACTACTTGTTACCAACGCGGTCAAAACCGTAGGTGGGACCAGTCGCAGAATGCGTCGCAAGACTTCAGGCTCTTTGAGTCGATCACCCAAGCCGATAAACGCAAACCGAAGCAGAAACGTCACCAACCCCACCACACCGATTACGAACCAAACATGTACCGTACTCAAGATCGACCACCCTCTACCAGCAATCCAACGACTACCCCCACTGCGATCGCGGCAATAAAACCCAAATTCATGGGCATCCATGCAAGCAGCAATACGGATAACCCAGCAGACAAACTGGCAGCGACGGCTACTCGATCTTTCAAGGCCGGCACCATCAGTGCAATAAAGGTCAGTGGGATGGCGAAGTCCAATGACCAGTCTTGGGGTATTCGAGCGCCCAACACAATGCCCAACGCACTTCCAATCTGCCAGGTGATCCAAAGCCCCATGGCCGCTCCTAAATAATAGTAGCGCTTGTGGGGTGCTCGCGGCTCATCCTCAAATCTCAATGACGCCAGGACAAAAGCTTGGTCCGTCAATAGGTAAGCGACAAGGCTGCGCCATCGAAGTGTCAAATGTCGGAAATGGGGGGCCATGGCCGCACTATAGATCAGCATGCGCAGGTTGATGATCCAGGCCGTAACGATAACGACGTAGATAGGCGCATGGCTCCCCATTAACTCCAAAGCCGCTAATTGGGATGCACCGGCAAAGATGAACAAAGAAAAGCCTATGGCCTCCCAAGGTGTCAATCCCACGGATATGGCGGTGGACCCGGCAATCAGGGCAAAGGGAAAGACCCCGATGAGTAGGGGTAACACGCGCGTGGCCCCCTCCAACCAAACAGCACCGCGGCTCACTTCAGTATTCATGCAAAGGGTCGCCGAAACCATGGCACCTCCATGAGCTGCATGATAGCGACAAAGATATTTAGATAACAGATACAGTTTTGTGATAAGTAAGGGCAACAGATGGTGGAGGAGATATGTTCATCTACGAAGATCTGGCCGAACGGGTGGCCGATCATATTCGACGCGGCGACTTGAAACCCGGAGAACGAGTGCCATCTCTGCGGAAGATGAGTCGTGTCATGGGCGTGAGTATGACCTCCGCCATGCGTGCCTATGGCATGTTGGAGGACAGGGGCATGATTGAGTCGCGTCCCAAGTCCGGTTATTTTGTCCGACTGCTTCCGTCGCGAATCCCGCGACTCCTCACCAACACGGCAGAATCGTCCACATGCGCCGTGGACAAGGGCCGCATCATTAATGACTTTATGGAAACACTCCACGATCCGCGGTTCCTACATTTTGGCTGTGCTTCGCCCCACCCCACGCTCTTACCGCTACAACGCGTGGCCAATCAACTGAGTCGCGTTGCCCGCCGAGATCCAAACCGCATGATGAACTATGTCTTTCCACCAGGGGGCCCAGCCCTTCGACGACAAATCGCGTTGCATGGGCTGAATCACCAATGTCGCTTCACTGCAGAGGACGTGCTGATTACCAACGGGTGTATGGAAGCCCTTTACCTGAGTCTTAAGGGACTGACTCAGCCAGGCGATCACGTGTTGATTGAGTCACCTACATACTTCAATGTGCTGCAGCTTTTGGATAATTTGGGTTTGAAGGCGGTCGTGGTGCCAGCCCATCCCAACACGGGTGTCGATATCAAACAACTGGCGATGACCCTTGAAAAACAACCCATCAAGGCCATCTTGCTCGTCCCCAGTTTCAACAACCCACTGGGATGCTCGGTGCCACAGGATGAAAGATCAACCCTAGTAAAACTGGCCGTACGTCACCGAGTGCCGATTATTGAGGACGACGTGTATGGTGATTTGTACCTCGAAGGTGAGCGACCCAAACCGTTGAAGTCATTCGACACGGATGGCTGGGTCATCCTGTGTTCGAGTTTCTCCAAAACACTGGCGCCTGGACTTCGTGTGGGTTATGCCGTGTCTGAGCGTTTCCGCGACTCGCTCAAACAGGTTCAGTTCATGTCCACTTTGGCTCCCGCCACACCCACTCAAGAAACTGTGGCTGCGTTTATTCAAAGTGGCCACTATCAACGTCACCTAAAAAAGCTACGTCAGCAACTCAAAGGTCTGCTGGCTCAATTCACTGCCCAGTTGGAACGCTGTTTTCCAGAAGGGACCCGTATCGCGCATCCATTAGGAGGGTTCGTCCTTTGGCTTGCACTTCCAAATGGGACCGACAGTTTCAAGCTCTTTGACCGCGCCAAGCAGTATCAAATCTCATTCGTACCGGGCCCACTCTTTTCTCCGCGTGACGAGTATCGCAACTGTATTCGGCTCACCTATGCGCATCCATTCGACGACACGGTGAAATCCAAAATCCAATTGCTGGGCCAGCTTTGTACTCAATCCCAATAACCGGGCGCAAGTACATTGAGCATAGCTCGGTGGTCGACAATACCCTGTGCCTGAAACCATGCTTTGGCGGCCTCACGCATCTCCCTCCCTTGGTCGCCACCCACCAACTGGCCACATCGATAACGGGCGGCGGCTTCGCAGCCGTGCATGTTCTGATCTTCGCCTTCAGTCGCCACCTGATTGAGCAAAGCAACCGCACGGTCGCGTTCACCCATGCCTGCGCACACCCCGGCATCCATCAAAAGGGCAAGTGGCCGCGCCCACGACAGCTTGTCCCCCATCATCCTACTCACTGTTTGGCGCACGATCCTCATCTCTCTTGAATCCTTTTTGCGATGGATACTCCATGCCGCCAAGGCACAACGACCACGAATCGATAGTGCCTCTGTCCTGGTGAACTGGATTCTCAGAAACATGGCCCGCTTGACCTGCGGCCATTTGGATTCAAAGACTTCGAATGCCTCGCGGAACTTGCCATTGTAAAGAGACGTCTCTCCAACTCCAGTCATGTGCCAATAGTGTTGAATCATAAAGCTCTTGGTCGACCACTGCTTCCGTGCCACATCCAGCTCTTCAAGTGCCATTCGGGGCTCGTTGGCTGCCAACCAACTGACCCAGGTTATACGGCTACGCAAGTTGTTCTCTGCATAGAGATCGCCTCGCGCCTGACTATCTTTTAGCAAAGCCGGAAGCCGCTGTGACACCTCGGCGTAACCACCCATAAACAGCAATGATCGCATCAAAAAAAGTACCGACGTATCGATTTCCCAAGTGGCCGCTGTACATTGGCTGCGTAGGATCTTTTCCGAACGCTCCAAGCGATCGAAAGCCACGCGCCATTTACCCTCTAAATATGAGGCGATACCAGAAACCATGTGGCTGAGTCCGGACGCGTGCGGGTTATCCACCTTTTGACTTATTTGGGTGGAAGCAAGAATCAACGACTGGGTCCGTTTCGATTTCTTACGACCCGAGGTCGCTGAATAGCCTCCCTCAATAGCCAGAGCACGGGCCACACGATAGGGCTCCCCTGCCTTCAGTGCCAACAACAAATGGCGGGTACCAAAATCCATACCGCGTATGGGATCCACAATGCCCAGCCCAACAGATACGGACCAACAGGCATCGATGCGAATTAACTCCTCTTGAGAGATCTGCGATGTGTCCCGTTCGCGGAACGAAACGCCGCGAATCTTGAGCAGTAGCCGCCGCAAAAGCAAAGACAACAAGGCCTTACCAGGTGTCTGAGGAAGGCTCATCCCTATCCCTTGGAGCACCTGTTGAATGACCGCCATACCCTGGTCAATGCGACCGCTGATCAGTAACTGTTCTGCTGCTCGGCGTTGTAGTTCCAATGCCACTGCGGCCTTCTCGCCCTGCGCGGCCAACAGGAAAGAATCGGCTGCTTCTGCGCCCCTGCCCGCATTGACCAACGCGTTACCCAATTTCACATACATTTGAGGCGCGATTGGACCTTTCTCAAGATCCAGCGCAATCTTATAAAGTCGGGCGGCCCGGTCAAAAGCCAGCGCTTGAGAGGCTCGATCGGCTGCTTCCGTGACAAACGACGCGGCCCGATCCGATTCACCGGCTTCTTGAAAGTGGAACGCGAGACTTTCCGGATCTGCTTGTCCCGTTAAATGAAAAGTCTGCGCCAGCATCATGTGATAGGCGCTGAGTTTGTCCGGGTCAATCTGCGCCACGACAGCTTCTCGAATCTTGTCGTGATAACACTCTACGCGTTCCTGACGGCGGTCCCCTCGAATGCGCACAAAGCGCATCACGCGCAAAGTCGCCAGGGCTCCATGGATATCAGTAAGCTCAGTAGCCTGGCGAGCCGCTTCGAGATCGATTGGCTTGCCGGCCAAGGAAATGACTTCCAGCAGCTTTCGCGCATCTTCCGGGAGCGCCTGAACCTGTTTTTGAATCACGCGCATGACCAGAGCGGATGCGCTGTCACCTTCCAAGTCGGGTCCATTGGAGCGGTCCGTAACGGCATAGCGAACCAATGATTCTATGAAGAACGGGCAGCCGTCTGATTCCAGCGCGATCCGCTCAATCATGGATTCTGCCAAATCCTGCGAACCCAACAAGCGACGTGCCAACTCTATCGATTCCGTGGGCGTCAATTCACCCACCACCATCTCGGTCCAATTACTGGTTGTCTCCAGTTCGGACCACTTCAATGTATCCAGGAACGCACTGGACTCAGCTTCCTCGTCTCGATAACTACCAAGGAAGAGCAGGGACGGCGCATCTGGCCCACGCATCACGTCATTCAACAACAGAGCACTGTCCAGGTCACCCCACTGCAAATCGTCCACGGCCAAGACAAGTAAACGTTTTTCGGCAATGCGCGCAAAGCACTCCCGCAGCACCGCAAAAGCACGGCGCCGCTGTTCAAAGGAGTCGGGAATGGCAGCCGTAAGGCCAGGCCTGCGAGCAATGGCGTTGACACGCATAAGCACAGGAAACAGCCGAGCCAGAACATGGATGTCATTAGGTACCATGGCCTCTGCTTCCTCGTCGGAAAGGCTTTTCAGGTAGCGCGAATAGGTGTCAATCAATTGATCGAGCGCTTTGTATGGCATCGACTCCCGCTGAAAGCACCGACCCTCAAATACCAGTGCGTCGCTGTGTTCGTGTCGAACATGACTGAGGAACATACGCAAAACAACGGTCTTTCCCATGCCCGATGGGCCGTGTAACATGACGGCTCTCATGGCACCAGCATTCACAAGATCCAGGTTGGCCACGAGGATGTTGTGTAAGTCGTAGCGCATCAGATAGCTCTGTGACTCGGATGTGCGACCACTCGAGCTGGGCCCAATTTCAACCTTTGATCCCAATGCTTCAAGGATCTGAGTCCCGTTGGGCCGCTTAATGGGGTCGCGGTGCAGCAGAGCCATGCACAATCTGGCAAGGTGGGCGGGTATCGTAGCATCGATTTCGGTCAGCAAGGGCGGATCGTTGTGTTGTTTTTGAATGATGGTTTGGACCACGCTGCCCTGAAAGGGCAATCGACCAGCGAGTGCCTCGTACATCATGGCACCAAGCCCATACCAATCGCTGGCAGGATCCACGCGAATGCCGGCACCTTGCTCAGGCGACATGTAAGCGGGCGTCCCACTTATCGATTCGTCGATACTTTCAAACACACGACCGCCAGCCAGATCACGCACAAGTCCCAGATCCAGCAGCACGAGTCGATCTTCCCGTGTGATCAGCACGTTATTGGGTTTTAGATCACAATGGATCTTTCCAGTAGCGTGGAGCGCCATCAGCGCATGTGTTAGCTGCTCAGCCGCGTGATGCAGCCTGAAGATGTCCACCCGCTCTTCGGGCTCGTCTAACCCAAGTCCGTCCGGTCGCCTGGCTCGAACGTAAGACAGGAAATCCTGTCCCTCGACCATCTCCATGGTGAAAAACCAATGACCCTGATCCGAGGCAAGGTCGTAAAGACGAACCAAATTGGGATGGTTTACATCAGCCAAGGCTCTGAACTCGCGTTTGAATCGGTACAACGTGGCCGGCTCCAAACGCGACAGTAGTTTCAAGGCCAGGTTGGACTGTTTGACCCGATCAAAGACCTCGTACACGGTTCCAGTCATGCCCGTACCCAGCTTGCGCTGAATCACATAGCGATCGGTCCCCTGAAACGAATCGGTACTCATGATGGCCTTTACATGTTTGTTGACAGTATAGCCGCAAACGAATTCAGGGAGACATTCAGGCTTATCTCACGTCAGAGGATGGAATTTTGCTGACTTTGAGGTTCGGCGACATCAAGGCATACATATGAAATGGAGTAGATCGATCACGTCCCATGTATCCGGCCAAATGGGAAGTTGATCATTCAATTGGGGACAAATGGCAAACAAATCGAGACCTATCACGGCATCCAGAGACCCCATGCTGTAATCCAGATCAACTGAAAGAAACAACATACCGTTATCAGCGAAATCCAAACCAGGCCCCACAATGGTTGATGCATTCAGGTCTGTAACCATGGCATCGGCAACACCGTCGCCTGTCACATCGACAAAATCTCCGGTCGACAGGATGCGACGACTCCCTGCGAGATGACCAGCCTGACTGGCGTAAAACAGATGTTCATCGGCGCTGAGACCCCAAATGAAGACCGATTGATTGCGATTGTTGATGGATAACGCCTGCACGGTTGCCGGACTCGACAGGAGGACCCCATCCAGCAGGTCCCCTTCCCGAAGCCCAATTTGTGCATTAAAAGCGATGAACTCATCTTCGGTAACGGCACCATTGGTATCGCCACTAAACAGATAATTTCCAAACCTATTGATGGTGACATTGGAGAATGTGTTCCAGTGGTCACCCTGGCCGGTGGGTTCCGATTCCCGCGCCACCAAAACGCCATCCACATACACAAACCCATCCGAAGCGGGGACACCTGTATCCATAAAAAGAGCAGCGATCAGATGCATTCCGTTGTCGGAAAAATGATAATCAAAATCAATTCCTGACGGCGAAGCAATCGCAAATCCGTCTACAAGATCGCCAGACGCCAAAACACGAATCACATCTCCAGCTGAGGACGTGGGACTCCGATAAAGCACACGAGCCTGAGTAAATCCAACACCTGTCAGGTCCAATCCCGAGACCCAACTTGACTGACCGCTAGGTTGCATCTGAGGTCGACTACAGAAGGTAATCGTGGCAGGTGCCGCAAACCCAGGTGCAGGATCCGATTCAGAAAGCAGCAACCCGTTATGCGTCCAAACGGTATCATCCGCACCAATAGCCGGACTAAAAATGAACTGTCCGAGATTGCCTACACCCATAGTCGATTCACCGCCAGACATAAACATCACCGAGCTATTCACAAACACGATGCCGCTGTCGTACCAAACAAAGCCATCGGTGTTCATGCCATCGCTCAAGGTACCGGTAAATCCAACCTTTCCAGTACCGTCCGTAAAGGGTGATCGAATTTGAGTTACTGCTAGACCCGCAATACCCGCCGGTATATCGCCCTCCTGAAGCACCAACTGCACCGACAAAACCGTGCCAGGCGCTGTAGACACAGAACCCGTTCCAATCGGATGGAAGAGAAATCCACACCAAATACTCAATTGAAATACATACCAAGCCAGCATAACCAGATCACTCCTTGAAAAAGAACGCTCTGATAACTACCCCGAAATAAGGGTCAGAAACCCGCCACTTTTCTCACTGGCTTCAATTAGCTTGCACCTTCCGGGACGACGAAATTGGGGCACAGATCGATGCAGCCGCTCTTGTGACGCTGGTTATGTGGCTTGCCCGAATTATTGCCAGTTGGCGCGCAAGTAGACGCCCCGCTTCAAGGGACCTGTGGCAAATCCCTTGGCAACACCGTCGAAGAAGACATTTTTGAAACGCAGCGGAATGGGGTCACTGCGAAACAGCGTGTCGCCCGCCATGAGGTGATAGTGCAAATGGGGCGCACTGGAGTTGCCCGAATTGCCTAGCAAGCCCAACACCTGGCCTCGTTTTACGACCTCGCCCATCGCTACACGCACTGAACCCTGTTGCATATGAGCCAAGAAACTGAACTCACCGTTGCCGTGGTCAATCACCACCGAATTGCCACCCACCCGCCAAAGTGGGTCGGGCAGTTTGTTCAATGATTCTTTGTCCACGCGAGGGGGATTGGCGTTATCGGGCACGTCATTGCGTGTGTAAACCACAACCCCATCTGCCGGTGCCAGTACTTCTCGTCCCCACGAAACAAAATCCTGATTTGTAGCGGCATAGCCCGATACCAACTGCCGATCAGGTCCCAGCGCCAGAATATCCAAAGCATGGTGTTGACTCCACTCCTGCGCGTGGTGCTCGTTGAAGTCACCGCCCGCAAGAATCACGAAATAACCCTCCAAAGGGAACCAAAGCTCGGTTTTGGGTTCATAACGGCTCAGCGTCACCTCCAGGGACTCGTTCAAAGTCGTGCCGTCATGCGCAACCAAGGTCAGATCTACCTGCATCTTATCCACCGGGGGCTCTGTCATAAAAGAACATTGAAAACGAAGATCGAAAACTTCGTCCAATCCGGCTGCCGTGGCAAAACGCACGCCCGACAGACCTGAAAGCGAAGGCTTGTTGAGCGTGCGCGTTTCCAGCAGTTCTTCCCCTGAATAATATTTGAGGGACGCATGAGTAGGCGTCAATGATCGCCCGTAGGTTTCGGACACCACCACATGAAAAAACCAACTCTCTTGATTGATGGAACCAAAAAGGCCGTCATTCTCTTTGTAAATCGTTCGGGGAACCGTCATCAAACCGATCCCGAAGGGTTGGTCGGCATATCGCTGATCAGGATGTTCAAAAAAACCCGGCGCGAAGCGTTCGACAACTTCCACCTGATCGAGGGTGATTTGGACCAGCCTTTGCGGGGTGTCGCGACGTTCCGAAAACGGAACCATACAACCAGCGACCACTCTGTAGTCGTCATACGTAATCTTTGTCTCCTGATCGCCTTGCCAACGTACTTCCATGTGTGGCAGGTACGTTTCCGCTTCGAGCCAAAACTGGTTCTTTCGATCCTCCCCTTCCTGGAACTCAAGCCCCCAATACCTGCGACCTTCGATCTCCTTCGCGCCCAGCGATCGACCGCGGATGCCGCGACGCGCATACGCCAATAGCGGAAACGACAAATGGGATCTGCGGGCCTGATCCAACGCGTCGCCTTCAAGCGCTCGCCAAATTCCGGCCTGCCTTGTCCAGCCCTCGTCCCCTTGACATAAGGTCTCAATGCGGATCAACTCAAAATCCAATAAGGTCTTCAGCCGGTCCGGCGCCTCCAACCACAGTTGGTAACGGCCTTCCAGACCGGAGGACGACACCTGGCCTGAGACATGAATGCAGGTGAGTTGGGATAGGGCTTCTTCTCCACCCAAAGCCTGCAACGCGCGACCCAGAAGATCGGGTTCCCCCACCCATGTCCACAGAGCGAGGCACCACATGAAACTCATGACGGCCATCCTTATTGGTGAATTGGACTATTTAATCATGAATTAGACGGGACCCAGGCAATCACAGCCATCGCGAACCAGTGTGGTTAGGTTTGGCGCGTGCGTTAACGTATTGTGAATGATGCAGGAATCGACCGCCCGTTTTAGACCTGCACGATGACGTTCACTTAACTCAAACGGCAAACACACTCGAATTTCAATGGACGCAATGCGGATCGGTTTTTCCGTCGATTTGCTGCCTTCGACTTCAATGCGCAAGTCTCGGCTATCCAGGTCACGTGCTTCGCAATACTTTACGGCATAAAACCCAACACAACTTCCCAACGAGGCAAGGAACCATTCTGGTGGTGTCATGCCTTTGTCCTCGCCACCATTGGTGCGTGGCTGGTCGCTGACCATCTCGTGATCGCGGCTCACCGCCTTAAAACTCAAACCCGATTCATGAGTCAAATGTACATGCATCACTTCCCCCCTTCACCGGCATCTTAGTGAAATTGACGTTGATGTCAATGGCTGACTAACGGGTCCTTTTCTGTGGCGTCCCTGCGGGACTCATTGGTTGCGTGCCCTGCGATAGGCACCGCGCGCCAAAGCCTCCTGCACTGATTGTCAACTCGGCGACATGGGGCCGCGAGGCGGCCCCTATCAATTACTGATCGTCCGCAGCGTCCAGATTACAGCCAGTGTTGTTCTGCTCATCCAGAGCTTCGGCTAGTTTCAACATCTCGTTGCGATCGAGAGTGGCCAACGCATTGTTCACCAAGACACGGACCACCAGATCTGAATAGGTGAAATCGATAGACGGGTGGGCCCCATTCAACAGAGACGCTACGGCCTGTTTGATCAGGTTCTTCGCGCCACCAAGAGCACCGGGGCCACCCCCATATCTCAAGCCGTCGTCCAAGGTGTCCGAAGCCAACTCTGGGTACAACGCGATTTGTTCAAATACGTCAACCAACAGATCCTCAGGGGCATAGCCAACCCACGACTCTGGATGGTTCTTCCAATAGCCATGTGAACAACCATCTGCACCCTGACCTACACCAAAATAATGGCTGGGATCGGTATCCGTTGCCTGTTGACCACTTGCTGAAAAGACGACTACAGAACCCAGGTTTTCGTACTGACCGCGAACGGCTTCGCCCGTAGCGGTACAAATCATCGATTCACCGGGTTCCAACGTGGCTGATGGACAGGTAATTGCGCCGATTTGGTCATCAGTAACCGCGATGTCTTCGACGGCTACTTCTCCCGTATTGGTGACCAGGTAGGTCCACTCAATGGATTGACCCACATTCAGCAGGGGGCCCGGGGCTTCATCGGCTTGCTCACCGTTGGTCATCTTTTCGATGTCGATTTCAGGGGGCAGCGAGACACCCAAATAATGACTGGGGTCGGACGCGTTGGCTGTTTGCCCAGTGGAGGATGTGCCTGTGGCCACACCCAGATTTTGATATTGACCCAATTGCGCAACGCCCGAAATGGTACACGTCATGGACGCACCTGGCTCGAGACTGGCCATAGGGCAACTTACCTCTCCCTCCTGGTCGTCGTTTACCGTGACGTTGAACAGCGTCACACTACCCGTATTGCTAACCACATAGCTCCACACCACAGGCGTGCCTTCCAAGACACTGGGGCCCGGTGCCAGATCGGCATCCTCGCCGTTGGTAAGTTTTTGCAGGGAGATCTGCGGCGCAGCTTGTTGGCCGAAATAATGGGTGGCGTCGGAATCGCGCGCTTGGTTACCTGCCCCGTCATCAGCGGTGACTGTAGCAACCATGGCGAATTGACCGGGTTGTGCGGCTTGCCTGGCGGTACATATCATGGAGGCGCCCGGTTCCAAGCTGGTACCGGAACAGCGCACCACCAGATTAGCCGAATTGGTGACATTAATGTTGTGCAATGTGACAGAACTCGTGTTGGTCACTTCGAATGTGAAACTGACCACCGATCCTACGTTCACAGTGGGTCCGGGTGGTGTGTCGGCATCCACGCCATTGGCAAGCGCCTCGATATCCACACTCAGTTCAAAGTCATCGCCAAAATAATGGCTGCGGTCGGAGGCTGAGACAGAAGTCCCATTGGGTCGTGTCGCTGTGACCGTAGCCGTATTGACGTACTGACCTGCCTGAGCTGTTCCAGAACCTGTACAGGTGACCGATTGACCCGGAAGCAACTCGATGATGGGCGCACATGAAACGGCGACACCTTGGTCGTCGGTGACCACGATATTGGTCAACGTTTCCTGGCCTAGGTTAGAGACTACATATGTCCATTCAACAGGATCTCCAACATTGATGACAGGTCCCGGAGGAAAGTCGGCGTCCACACCATTGGTCCACTTTTCCATGCCAATGAATCTGGCCACTTCCAATCCGACATAGTGACAGGGGTCCGTGGCTTGAACCTGTTCACCCGAAGGACCGCGGGCTGTGGCTGTGCCTACGTTGGCCATGGCTCCGGCAACCGCAAAATCATTGGCCGTACAGACGAGGGTTTCACCGGGACCGATTACATTCGTGTTGCACCGTCCCACCAGCCCAAAAGCATCAAACACCGCGAGGTCGGTGAGGGTGTCCGAGCCTGTGTTGGTGACCACAAACGACCATGTCAGAGCGTCCCCAGCGTTAAAGGTCGGTCCCGGCGGGTCATCTGCATCGATGCCATTGACCAGCAGATCCACGGTCAAACTGAGGTTGGGGTTCACGCCCAGATAGTGACTCGTATCCACATCACTGACCGATGCACCGTTGGGTCCAAATGCCGATACCAAGGCCACGTTACTGTATTGGCCCAAGGTGGCCACGCCTTGCGCGGTGCAAGTCATTGATTCATTAGGCATCAATGACGTGGTAGGACAGGACACTGCCACACCGCGATTGTCGGTCACAACGATGTCGGTGAGCAGGGTTGTACCCGTATTGGTCACCACGTATTCCCACACGACCGGATCGCCAACAGTAATTGAAGGGCCTGGTGCTTCATCTGCATCAAAACCATTGGTGGATTTTTCTACGTCGATGGCCACGTCAAAGGACCCGCCATAATAGTGGCTCAAATCGGAATCTGAGATCTCCATGCCACTAGGATCGGTCGCAAACACCGTCGCAGCATTTTGGTATTGACCCGCTTGGGCAGGCTCGCGTCCCATGCACTCCATGGTTTCGCCGGGTGCCAAGGAAAACAAGGGACATCTGACCACCACATTTTGATCGTCGATGATGAACACATGGTCCAGAGGAACGCTTCCGTTATTGGTAACAACATAGGTCCATTCCACCAAAGACCCCACTTCCACACTAGGACCGGGCGGGGTATCGGCATCTTGACCCATCGTCAGTTTCTCTAATCTTATCGACGCCACTTGAGCATAAACACCCACAGACAGGCTCAACACAAGCAGTACGCGTACCAATACAGAACGTTCCATAACAGGCTCCTCGACCATCTGGTTGCATGTACAAAAAATCGAAATTTGCAAATTTTGTTTACAACAGACAATCTAGAGCATGAGACGTCTATGGTCAAACAAGAAAATCACAAACGAAGAGACCAAAGTCCCCGGATGATGTGTTCAGTGCCTATTCGACTTCAAAATACTGGAGCTCAACTGGCACCATGATCAGCACTTCGAAGATCGCACGCACGCTGCTATTGGTAATTTCCGGGAACCAGACTTTGTATGTGCTGCCATTCGATGAGCGGACGAAGATGCCATTAAAGAGTCCGTTGGCACCTTCTGTGCCGCAGAAATTGCCGCTACCCGTAATCATCCCAGGCACATCACCCATGGTGACCGTCCTATAGTCCTGTCCTGAAATATCTGCATAAGTGGCCCCACCTGTCATTTGCAGCGTGGCATTGCCACCGCAACCATCAGGTGCGATGACGTTCAAATCGTTGGTGGTATCCCCGTCAAAATCGAAAGCCTGACCAACATTACGCGTGGTGGATGGCTCTTGACTTACGGTTATGTTGTCCATGAACGTATTGCCCATGCCAGACGCGTTGTTAGCCATTAGCGACACGGTAAAAGTATTCGCAGTTCCAAAATAGAACGCCGGATTTTGAACGCCACTAGTCCCCAATCCATCAAAGTCCCAGTTCCAACTAGTGGGTGAATTGGTGGAGGTATCGGTGAAAAACCCAATTAAGTCGTAGGATGAGCTCGTAAAACTAGACACCGGTGGCGACCCACCACAAGCGCCCAGTGAAACATAGGTGATGTTAATACCCACATTCGGTGTAATGGTATTCACGACGAACTTTCCGTAACGAGAACCGTCTTTCACCAAGGTCACGTCGCCTTCACTTGGCAAATACGCATTGGGCGGAAAGGTCGTAAACGTGTACACCGCCGCCAGAGCATCCACACAATCGGTATTTGCGAAATTGTCCCCGCTAGACGCGGATCCGGCACCGTTGATACGAATAAACCCCGTGGGAGGACTGCCGCTCAAATGCCTCACACCCACATCGTTGTTCGCGACCCCATCTTCAGTCACGTCGACGTCCTGATTCTCAAGCACATCCAAAGTGGTTTGGGCCCAGATGTTCAAGCTCAGAAAGACGCACAAACCGCATAGTATCCGCAACATATCTCTACCCCATCAACTGTATCTCCGTCACACATATGTAGCACATTCCCAAGCTTTTCTGATCCTTTTTGTGTCTGGAGAGCCGTAATTCCTTGGGTTCCTGATTCTAATGAATCGCACGTCCAAACGTTACCTCTCAAAGAGGAGGTGATATGTGATAAAGGCTATGGTTTTTGTGATGTTAATGGGATTTGTGGTTGTATTCGGACAAGAGCCCAAAAGGAAGTGGGTAACGCTCGAGCGACCGAGCCCACCGCAATCCGCCAACAATACCGTTCCCGACTTTCGTCTGGACTCGAGCAAGCCAGCAATATACATAGAATTCGAACGCCATGGCCAAGCGATTCAGCCCATGGAACTGCGTCTGGCCGAAACTGGCGAGGCCACATTCTCCAGTCGCAAAGGAAGGGATGTTTGGCTCCGGCTCCATAACAACACACATTGGGCCATACAATTCCGAACTGCGAGCATGTATCTCAGCAGCGAGATTTGGCACACACCTGATCATGGGATTTGCGCACTGGCAGATGGTGCAGAGGTGGGTCTGATCTATTACCTCGAAGACGAAGAAGGCAAGCGCACCTGCATGGGAGGCGGGGGATGCATGTCATCAACGGCATGGCTGATTCCCGGGCGGTCACTGATATTTTCGGTCCCGAGAAAGGCGCTTCGCAAAAGCGAACAGATTTGTGTGGTGTTCACCTATGAATGGGAAACGTACAAAAGTTTTCCCTCATACAGCCCTACGGAACATGCGGTTCGATTTTCGAGCCAACTTGGTTTAGAGAAGTAACTGCATCACAACCCATCTATCGCCAGCGATTGCTATCTGGTCAGTTCACAGACTGATTTCGTGTGAGAGATGAGAAAACAGCTTGACAAGTTTTTTTGCGGCACCTATCTTGTAACTACTAATTCTTTAGTAGGTGGACATGCCACGACGAACATCACCCACGCTCACCGATGCGGAGCTGCCTATCATGGAGGTCCTTTGGCTATTGGGTGAGGCACGGGTGTCCGATCTCGTAGAGGCCCTGGACCAGGATCCGAAACCCGCCTATACCACCGTCTCCACCATGTTGCGTGTCCTAGAAAAAAAGGGCTGTGTGGGCCATCGACAAGACGGGCGCGCTCATGTGTTTGTTCCGCTCATTCAGCGCAGTGATGCGCAACAGAATGCGCTGCAGTTTGTGCTCAACCGGTTCTTCGACGACTCGCCCGGTCTATTGGTGCAGAATCTTGCCGACCAGGCAGACTTGAACCGAGCGGATATCAAGCGCCTGAAGGCCATGATTGACGCATTCGAGGAACGCCATGAATGAGGTGTTCTTATGGGTCGTTGTCGCTTCGCTATCCCAAGCGCTTTGGTTCCTGCCGCTTTGGGCCCTGAACCACAAGCTCGAGCAACGACTGAATCCTCAATGGTATTACCGAATCTGGATCTTTGCATTCCTAGGTCTCACGCTGGCGCCACTCATCGGATTGGTGTTGAAACAAGCCGAGCCGGTGACGTTATCCGCTACCCCGATCACCATCGCGCCTGAAATCATGGCCGCAAGTCAGCCTGCCGACAGGTGGCAGCATCTGGGCCCAATCTGGATGTGCGGTTTCGTATTGTTCTCCATGATTTTTGTCCGCCACATGCTGAAAGCACGCGCTTGGGCACGCAAGGGCGAGCCACTCCCCCAAAAACACCGACAAAGGCTGCAGCATTGGTGTCAATTGATGGGTATCCGGCGGCCCATCGAAGCGCGCGTGATTGACCATCCCGCCGCACCATTTACTTTGGGAACTTTGCGCCCGCACATTCTCTACCGCTCAAATGGAAGCATGTGGTCTGACCGGCGAGACTTCGATGCTGCTACCTGCCATGAGTTGGCGCACATCAAACGGTTAGACAGTTTGCAGCAAACCACTGCATGGATTTTGGCCAATCTCTTTTTCTTCAACCCCCTGGTATGGGTGGCCTTGAGGAAAATCAAGGAAGCCGCAGAATTCTGTTGCGATCAACAGGCCATCCAACAAGGCATCGCACGTAAAGCCTATGCACAACTCATCCTACGACTCGTGACGCAACACCGGTCGGGTGCATTTCCCATGAGCGGGCACCCAAACCTCATTGAAAGAAGGGTTAAGAATATGATGCTGAACCACAAAAAGAACAGACTGGGGATATCCATCGCCATTGCCGTGGCCGCTTTTGGTTTGCAGGGCATGATCTGGCTGCCCAATGCACCTGAGTTGCCTATTCAAAAAGACGAGAAGGCAGAACTCAAAAAAGAACTGGAAGCATTGCGACAGGAAAACGAAGCACTTCGCGCAGAACTTGAGGCACAAAGAGAAGCCGAACATGCTGCAGCCTGGGAAGCCGACATGCGACGAGAGGTTGAAATGCTGCGGCAAGCTGAAGAGCTAAACCGAAGCCAAGAGGAGCAAAAGGCGCTGCGGGCAGAACAAATGAAGATGGCCCGCGAACAACTCATCGCCCTAGAGGCCGAGCGCAATGCGGCACTGGCGGAAGCCAAATTGCAACAGGCCGAGGTACTCAAGTTGCAACAAAAGGAACTGCAAGAGTTGCAAACCAAATTGCGCATGGAAAACGAAAAGAGATTGGCCGAATTGCAGGCTCTAGACGCCTTGAAAACGCATGAAGTAGAGTTGGCAAATCAACGCCAGTTATTGGCGCAACGCCTCAAAGAGCTTGAAATGGCGGCACAGAAACAGGCACTTACGGTCGAGCAAGAGCGCCTGTCACGGGAGCTCAAGGAGCAACTGCAACAGCTCTCAGAAGAGGAGTAATGAGGCTAAAAATCATTCAGCTCCAACGACGTGGCCCATGACATGCCAACAAATATGGCTTTCTAGATTGTCGCTGACAAGCGACTCTATAAGCGCCTGAGCATCATCCAATCGTCCACACTCTGTCCAACAAAAGGCGAGCAGAGCCTTGGTATCTGCGTGCTCAGGAACCTCTTCCACAAGACGGCGAAGTTCACGTTCAGCAGAAGCAAACTGTCGAGCATGCATCAATTCGTTAATCAATCGATATCGGGCTCGAAGTTTTGAGAAGATTTCGTTTTCATGCATGATGATCGATCATCACCGTGCGTCGAAAGAGATCATCTAAATCTCCATACGAGCGTTTTTCGGGCGTCGCCAACAATTCGACTCGCATTTTCTGTTGGGCTATCGTCTCATTGATCCATGCCCGTTGACGTGCGCCCAACATCCATGTCGCGTCTTCGCCTAGCGTCTCCTTTTCCTTTTTCATGTTGACCACAGCGTCTCGAAGATCTGTGGGTAGCTCACTTTGTTGGAAAAGGTCGTCAAATAGAACTGGAGGCACCGTTTGTTTCTCAAGCAACCAACCCGCCGCCAAGAGGGTACGCAACACATAAAAAAGACGCTTCAACGAGATGTTTTGAACGCATTGGCAATCCCGCCACAGTCGGTCGGCCATGACGTGATAGTGATAGAAAAGCGTTCTCGGGTTCAATATCTCAGGTAAAAGGTCGCAGACCGATTGTCGAAAACCACCATGGTCGCAATAGACAATCGGGCTGTGCAACCATTCCAACAACGCACCGTTGTTCTTGATCAACAAACGCAACGCCTTGCGAAGGTCCCAACCGGACACGTCCAAGTCGCCCGGTAACATGGCTTCAATCACATCGCGTTGCGCCCCCAATTTTAGGTACCAGGTTAGTGGATGCACGTAGATGAATCGCACATCGTAGTCGCTGTCCGGCGATGCAAAACCCCAAGCGCGACTACCCGATTCACAGGCATACAACACCTTCACGCCGTGTTCTTGCTCCATAGAGACGAGCGCCGATTGGATAGCATCATGCATGATCGCGCTCCCATTGTTGGGTCACATCGCATAATAACTGGTTGATCAATGGAAGATCTGGCGATTCAGGCAAAGGCGCGCAATCCGTCAATGTTTCCAACTCCTCGGTCAGTTTGGCGGCCCGCTCTATCAATAGATCGTAGGAAAAGTCGCCACGCCGTATGCTCAGCAAGTAATCCAAATCGGCGCCGCTGAAACGCGTTTTCGGTTCACCCTCGGTAAGCAGTTTCTTCGCTGAAAAAAGTAAGCGGAACGTGTGCATCATATTCTTGGCGTCATAATCCAACACGCCCTGCTCTTGGTCCCGCCATCTCGCCTCATTGCGTGCATCACGCCACTGCCAGTAGTTCTTGTGGTCCCGTTTCGCCTGGGCAAACCGCTCTTCGTTCACCGTTAACAGACCAATACACCTGTGCTCATCCTCGCGCGCCACGCTACGAGACCGAATCGCACCGTCTGCCACCAAACCAGGGCCACCCAGTAGATAAACGCGATAGACAAAAGGACTGTGATTCACTTTTACAGCCGCTAATTCAGAGGGATTCAACCCGCTCTCGTGAAATGAGACAGGTCGATAGCGAGGTTCAGCGTTTGTGGGGTTGGGCAGGAACCAACAGTAATCCAACAAACAGGGTGGCTGCTCCGGCCACGGGTTGTTGATCCACTTGTTGCGGCCGCGTGCTTTCTTGATTTGCGTATGGGCATAGGCGACGTAAGAATCAAAGACGCGTTTCGAAAGAAATGCCATTCGGTGGCGAGATATTTCTGTCATGTAGCAGGTATTGACCAACACGCATTCATCCGGGACGAACAGCAGCTCCAAGATGTTGGGATTGGCCATTGCTGCCAGTTCAAAAAAGCGACGCAATGAATAAAACACCCGGTCACCTCGGTCATCGCTCACTTGCGCGGGAACCTCATCCAATCTCAAGTAGTGATCGGCCGGAACCACAAACAGACCGCGTTCATCCCGATCACTTTCAGGTCCCTGCGTTCCATAAAGATGACTACCGGTGACTGTTTTAAAAATCACCGCTGGATGGCCGCGGTCCAGGTCGTCAAACTGCCAATTGCTCATGTGCTCGAGTTTAACCCAATAGCTCCCATAACGGACCGCGGACACCGCGGGCTCGGGCCCGCCGACAGAACCGACTGGGACCCTCCAGCCCAGGAAACCACCAGTTCCGCCGCACCTTTTTGAGCTCTTTTGCGGTTTGGAGCAGGTGCGGTTCCACCTGAGGGCTCACATAAAAGAGAGGACGCAACAAATCTTCGGTCCCATCCAAGAATCCATCGCGCAATAAGCGACCGTGAACGGGCGTGCATGGATACACACGAACACCCAAGAAAGCGACCACCGCCGTGGGTGCACAGGCACTCACGCGTGTGATGGTCTGATTCAAGGTCTCATCTGTTTCATCAGGTCCGCCCAGGATAAGACTCATCGAGAATTTCAAGCCGATCTCGTGACACCACCGGGACACACGTTCCACATCTTCGACCCGAAAAGATTTTCCTAGAGCATGCAAGGTGGGTTCGCTCAGCGAATCGGTCCCCAAATCGATGCTGGTACAACCGGACTCTTTCATCATCTGGAGTAGTGACCGATCCAACCCCACAGGGGTCACTTGAGCCGTCCAACCCATCGCAACCCCCTCGTCGATCAGGGCCCGGCATAGCTCTTTGGCGTGATGGCTTGGGACATTGAAAACATTGTCCACAAAATAGACATAGTCCACACCATAGGCATCTTGTGTTTGTTTCAGGTACTGTGCCACTGACCCTGGCCACTGCATACGCACGTGCCGACCCTCCAACAAGGGATAGGTGCAATAGCTACACTTGAACGCGCACCCCCTTTTGCTTTGTACATTCAACATGCCGCCTTCAGACAAATATCGCTTCACGTCAACTAGATCTAGCGCTGGTAATGCATGCACGTCTGACGAGCTTCGGAGAATGGGTTGTTTGGGCCGATCACCGTTCATGAGGCACTGGATCAACTGCGCAAAAGCCTGCTCCCCTGATCCTGCAACGCCATAGTCTGCTGGGAGCAGATCCATCAATGCCTGGGGAAACAGGGAAAAGGCTGACCCGCCCAATACAGTCAGACAGCTTGGTAATGCTTCACGCACCAAGGTCAAGGCCTCTTGGTAATGACTCAGAAAACAGCGCGCCCTGGGCCAAGCCACATCGTCCACGTTGCGCAACGACAGGCCCACCAGATCCGGTTGAAAATCGCTCAGCAATCCTGAAAGTTCGGTTCGCCAAGCTTCTCCTGAGAAACACGCATCAAAAAACGCTACTTCGCATCCTTCAGCTCGAGCCGTCTCAGCCACACAAAGTGCACCCAACGGCATCACGGGATCAGGTTGTTGTTCCTGGTTTAGGGCCGCAATCAACACGCGCATGTTGTCATTTTGGGCTGCAAGCCCCGACAGCTGTATGACGCGAGACAGGGTTTGGCTATTCCAGCGCGTCAATCACCGCTTGAATGCCATCGGCAGCTGCAATCGTCTCCCGAAACACCGGGTTCCGCACGTTCTTAGCCAGTTGCTGCAAGATTTTTAGATGTGCTTGAGTCTGGGGCACAAGCAACACAAACAGCAAGTTGACTTCCTTTTGGTCGAAGGAAAAATAGGGAATAGCCCGTTTCAGTTGGACCAAGCAAATAGAACTGTAAGGCAAATCCAGGGAACTGGGACTGGAAACGTGCGGGAAAGCAATGCCGTGGCCCACACCCGTCGATGAGATACGTTCACGCTCTTTTAGCGCATTAAGTATCATTTCCCGATTGGCTTGTGGGTGTAACTCCATAGCAGCAAGCGCGTTCTCCAGCACTTCATCCACAGAGGAACCGTCAATGTCTCGAATAAATCCTCCGCGCATGAGCGCCCAAGGCACATCGGTCAGAACATCGCCGATCGGCTTCTGCAACTGAAAGCAATGGCAGAACGCGTCAAGGTCCTCGGTTTCCAACCCAGATCCTGGCAGGAATTCATGCTCTTGCCAGTGGTGGATGTGTTGCTGGTTCACGCCAAGGTAACGGGCTGCATCTTGAATATTCATAATACCTACAATTCTTTTATCGACGAACGAGCCTTTTCTTATAAGCGCTGCATCACAAAACATTGGTGGATGGGCGGCAGGCGATCGAAATCGGCTGGCATCGTAGATTTCGTCACATCCGTCACCTTCAGACCACAACGAGCTACTTCAGCTTCATCCAATCTGAATTTTCGGCGGTTGGTCGAGAAAACCAACTCGCCACCCTCGTCTAAAAGGTGCAAAGCACGGCGGATCAGACCCAAGTAATCACGCTGGATGTCCAGAGTTCGGTTCATCCGTTTGGAATTGGAAAAAGAGGGAGGATCCATGAAGATCAAATCAAACAACTCGCGATTGCGTTCCATCCATGAAAAGACATCGGCCTGATGGAACCGGTGCCTGGACTCGGTAAACCCATTCAGAGCCATGTTGCGTTGCGCCCATTCGAGGTAGGTGTGTGACATGTCCACAGACGTCGTGCTCTTGGCACCACCTGCCGCACAATACACGGTGGCGGAACCTGTATAGCAAAACAGATTCAACACGTGTTTGCCCTGGGCCTTTTCTCTCAGCATCACGCGCACATCGCGGTGATCAAGGAATAATCCGGTATCCAGGTACTGCCACAAATCGACTTCAAAACGCAGCCCGTTTTCCTGAACAACACATGGCTCGCCCATGTCGTTCGCAGGCGTGTATTGCTGTTTTCCTGACTGCGGTCGCCGTATTTTCAATGACACCTTTGTCCTGTCCACCTTGAGTACTTCCGGTGCCACCAACAGGACTTCTCGCCATCGACGAGCCGCCTTTCCGGCGTCGACCGTTTTGGGTGGTGCGTATTCGGCAATCACCACATGATCGTCATAGCGATCGATGGCCACATTGTATTCAGGCATATCAGCATCGTAGACGCGATAACAGCTCACGCCCTTCATCGGGTCTTCAAGCCGCTCTTGGTTCTTGATCAATCGGTTGCGAAACATCTCCGCACCTGGATCCAAGTGAACGGCGAAACCCTCAGAGGGCTGAATCGTCACGTCGCTTTTGTGAAGAACGTTGGCTTCGTTCACGGTCAAATCAACGAGACTACAGGGAATGGCACCGTTATAAAAACGGGTGACTTTGCTAGCCTTGATACCCAACAACTTGCCCAAACCATCGTCGGCCGTCAATAAGCCGACCCGCCAACCATCTGCCTTGTTGCGCAAGAACTCTCCTATTTGACTATATAGACCCACCAGTTGAACTTCGTCACTCAACCGTACGCCATAAGGGGGGTTGGAAACCAACAAACCCGGCACCGGCAGTTCAAAGTCCGGCCACTGCTCAACAGAACGGCGTGCCGCGCTGACATCACCTTCCACGCCTGCCCTGGAAAGGTTCATGCGACAGGCTCGAACAGCACGCTCGTCCCGGTCAAACCCCCGAAACACCTGGCTTGCGGACACCATCGATGCCCGTGCTTCTGTTTTCAGCGTCTCCCAAAGATCAGAACGACTGCCCAACCACGAAGCGGCCGCCGAGTTCGCCCTGTCCAGCCCGGGCGCGCGATTCATGGCCATCCAGGCCGCTTCGATCAGAAACGTGCCCGATCCACACATCACATCGACGAAACTGGCTCCTGCCTCTGCGAATTTGGGCCACTCCAAACGCAATAGGATAGCGGCGGCGAGGTTTTCCTTGATCGGGGCGTCCACACTGCGCTGACGATAACCGCGTTCATGTAAGGGTCCACCACCCAGGTCCAGCGAAATAGTGACTTCAGGTCCTTTCAAAGCCACATGAATCCGCAGGTCAGGTGATTGTTTATTGACATCGGGTCGCGATCCGCAATGGTCACGCACCACGTCGACCAGGGCATCCTTCACTTTTAGACCTACGATTCGCGTGTCGCGAAATACGCCTCCGCTGCCATGGACTTCGACAGCAATGCTTGTGCGCGGAGGTACGTGGTCTTGCCACGCGACCGTGCGCGCCATCGCATAAAGATCTTCCAGTGATTTACACGGGCCACTGCACAGGGTGAGCAAAACACGCCCAGCCACCCGTGACCAGAGCGCTGTTTTCAGGGCTGTAGGTACATCACCGCGGGCGTAAACGCCCATCCGAGAAACTCGAACGTCACGCAACCCCAGCTCATTGAGTTCATCGGCCAAAAGGGATTCAAACCCGGCCGCGCAGGTCACGAATAGGTTCACTTGAGGGAAAGGAGAAACTTATCTGGATTCTCCAGATAACTCTTCACTTCCTGTGTAAACGACGCACCTACGTCGCCATCCACCACCCGATGATCAAACGACACAGCCACGTTCATCATTTTCCGAATGACGATTTGACCATTGCGTACAACCGCTCGATCTACGATGTTGTGCACTCCAAAAATCGCCACTTCCGGGTGATTGATGATGGGGGTCGCCAATAATCCACCCAACCGACCCAGGGACGTAATGGTAAACGTTCCATCCGATAGGTCAGCAGGAGAAGATTTGCGTGCTCGTGCACGGGCAGCCAGTGCATCGACGTCCGCGGCTATCTCAAGTACTGTTTTCTGATCGGCATGTTTGACAACCGGCACCATCAATCCATGTTCGGTCGCTGTGGCAATACCCAAGTTGATATCGTGCTTGAACACCACTTCCATCGCCGCATCATCCACCGAGGCATTCATGATGGGGTACTTGCGGATGGATAGGGCGATCGCTTTCGCGATGAACGGAAGATAGGAGAGTTTCACACCCGAAGCTGCGGCATCGTCCTTAAGTCCGTTACGCAACGCCACCAGCCGATCCATCTCCACTTCTTCCACATAGGTGAAGTGCGGGACGATGCGTTTCGATTTGGCCATGTTGGCATGGATCGCCTTACGCAAACCCTTGATGGGCTCACGGGTCTCGCCCTGACTGGGTGCAATGGATGTGGGTGCAAACGAAGGTGCAGTTTCAACGGCTGTCGTCGCGACAGGGGCCGGTTTCGCTGCAGGCGTGGCCTTAAAGGATTCGACATCGCTTCTGGTTATTCGGTGATGAGGACCCGAACCTACGATCTGATGTAAATCGACACCGAGCTGTCCGGCAAGGCGACGTACAGCTGGCGTGGCTAAGGGCGTTCCGAACGCGCTGACTGACGGATTCTCACCCGCCACCATCGCAGGTCTTGTAGCAGGGGCCACAACCGGAGCAGGTTCCCGTGCGGGTTGCGCTGCCGGTTGGTCCGAAACTCCTGCACCACTGAACACAGCCAATTCCGCACCCACCGCCACAATATCGCCGGGCGAAGCAGCCAACGAAACGATGGTGCCTGAAACGGGGGCGGGTATTTCTACGGTCGCCTTGTCCGTAAGCACCGAAACAAGTGGCTGGTCTTCAGCAATGGCATCACCCACACCCACATACCACTCAACGATCTCACCTTCCATCACACCTTCACCAATTTCTGGTAACGGAAAAGAGAACGAGCTCGCTGCCGCCTCGCGTTTGGTGGTTTGTGCATTGCTTTGGGGGGCTGGTTTAGACGGTGCAGCTGGAGCCGCTCCGCTATCGCCAAACACGGCGATTGTCGATCCCACTTCGACCACATCGCCCGGTTGACCGTGAATGGCTTGTATGGTGCCTGCATCGGGTGCAGCAATTTCAACGGTCGCCTTGTCGGTCAACACGGAGACCAAGGGTTGGTCGGCAGCAACTTGATCGCCCACAGCAACATGCCATTCGACGATCTCACCCTCCATCACACCTTCACCGATTTCAGGTAATTTGAACTCAAAACTCATGCCTGTCTCCTTTAGACTTCCATAGCGCCGCGTACCGAGAGCGCCCGTTGTTTTGCCAAAAGGTTGGCCAAAAAGAATTCGCCAGCCTTATAAGACGACCGCACCAAAGGCCCGGCCGCCACATACAAAAAACCCAATCTGCGCGCTTGGTCTGCCAACAAATCGAATTCGTCTGGTGGTAAGAACCGTTGAACGGACAAGTGTTTTCGGGTTGGTTGAAGGTATTGTCCCAATGTCAGAACGTCCACACCCACTTCGCGAAGGTCGATCATGGATTGCCTGACTTCGTCATGAGTCTCACCAAGACCTAACATCAAAGACGATTTGGTGATACCTCGCGGTTCCATTTCCTTAACCATCTGCAAGACAGCCAGACTCTGTGCATAAGTAGCGCGTGGATCTCGAACCGTGGGTGTCAACGATGCAACGGTTTCCAGGTTGTGCGCAAACACATCGGGTTTGGCGTTTAAGACCTTTTCGATACTGGCCCGTTCACCTTGATAATCCGAAGTGAGGACTTCGATAAAGCAGTCTGGTTTGGCAGCTCGGATCGCGTCAATGACCGCAGCGAAATGGCCAGCTCCACCATCGGGGAGATCATCGCGATCCACACAAGTGATCACCGCATAGTTCAGGTTCATTCGACTGACGATTTCCGCACACTTTGAAGGTTCATCGGCATCAACCACCCCTTTGGGATTACCTGAAGCGACCGAACAAAACCGGCAGCCACGCGTGCACACTTCGCCGAGAATCATCAAGGTTGCCGTGCCGCTGGACCAGCATTCCCCTAAGTTTGGGCATTTGGCTTCTTCGCAAACGGTGTATAGCTTCCGTTCACGCAAGTCCCGTTTCAGGTGATGGTGTTTATCGCCACCTGCAAGGGGTACCTGTAACCACGGCGGTTTACGACGCGAGACTTTCGGCATGCGCATGCTCCGGTAGTCTGGCAAGGATATCGCTGCCACCGCGAATTTTCTGTCCCATGGCCACATTAAGCACGGCGTCACCAGGAAGGTTGATGTCCATTCGCGAGCCAAATCGAATCAAACCGTAACGCTCTCCCCGACCAACCTGGTCGCCCTTCTTTTTCCAACAGACAATGCGCCGAGCAATTAATCCTGCTATCTGGGTGACGTCAACGTAGCGTTCGCCTTGACTGATGCGGATCGCGTTGCGCTCGTTTTCTGACGAAGCGCGGGGATCGTAGGCGGCGAGAAACTTTCCTTCGGTGTATGTCATCTCGCTGATGGTCCCCTGCATGGGGCAGCGATTGATGTGCACGTTAAACACATTGAGAAACACGGAAATCACCCAACGCTGTTGTTCATCGCGTCCAATATGGACAATTTTGCCATCGGCCGGAGAAACCAGATCCCGTTCATCGCCCGGTATTTGTCGGTAGGGGTTGCGAAAAAAATAAGCCACATAACCTGCCAGCAAAAGGCAAAGCAACCCAACCCACAACGGCCATTTGAGGGTAAAAGATACAGCAGCTAACACGAGAAAGGGTGCCATGAACGGCCAGCCTTCGCGCGCTATCAGTTCGTTGTGTTTCCTCAAATGACCCGCCTCCTCACGAACTTCGGCCTGACATCATAGCGTAAATAGGCGCGTACCGAAACCCTGAGCAAGTGAACTCAATCCGCTCTCAAACGCAGTTTGGCCTGTGCCGTCCGCAGCGCCTCCGCACTCATGCTTGCTCGATGATCATCCAGAAACTTGCGCACGTCTTGAGCCCGCACGTGACTGAGGTCCCGCAACAGCCAACCCACAGCGGTCTGTTCAAACCGGTCATTCCCAAGCACCAACTGGTGACAGGCTTCCAGTGCTTTGGCCACATAGCCCCCAAAAGGTTCGGCTTTCTTGATGTAGGGAACAAATGACACGACGCCAGCTCGTCGGCGCCAAAGCGACGTGGCTTTCGTCCAGGTGACCAATTGTTCCGCCATCGGTAAGCCCCCGCGCGCCATCCAAGGCCCCAGTAGTTTCACGCAAAACCAGTCGGTGACATTCCAATCTGCGATGTATCCAGCATCGAACCATTCAGCAATCGTAGCCAAATCCCGCCCGTGCTCCAATCTGGGGAGCAGATGTTCAGCCAGCCATAAGAGCGCCGCTAACTTGTCCTCAGCGTAACGGCTCGCCATCAACTCTGTGCATATTGCCATTTGCCGGTTCACGGTCTCGTCGAGGATCCCGTGTTCCGACAGCCAAGCCGCCGTGTGTTTGCGAGTAGCCTTCATCTCTGTACCGCGAAAAGGCGTGACCCCCTTCATGTAGGATTCCCACCAATTCTTTTTCTGAAGCGTTGCAGCGGCCTGCAGCCTGTGTTGCAAGTCGTCAATCACAGATCATCTCCTCCTGTCTATAATATCTCCGCCGTGGGAGGGTAGGGATGAATCATTTTGGAGATCGCCTGGTTGGCGTTGTTGAGCAGAAACACAGTCGGTTGGTGGTAGGTCTAGACCCACATTGGCACCTGATTCCCGAATCATTTCGCCAGAAGCGCAAGGGTGATATTTACACCGTAATAGTTGATTACATGACCGGTGTGGTAGATGCGACCTATCCCTTCGCTGCAGCGTTCAAGCCTCAGTTGGCGTTCTTCGAACGCTTTGGTCCTCGAGGCATGGAGGCGCTTCAAGCGGTTATTCAAGTGGTCAAAAAGCACGATGGGATTGTGATCATGGACGGTAAACGCAACGATATTGGTAGTACGGCCGAGGCCTATGCGAGTGCCTATCTCCAGGATTCAGAGTTCGAGACGCCCTATCCAAGCGACGCAATTACTCTGAACGCGTTATTGGGATCGGACAGCATTCACCCGTTCATTCAGCACCAGCAACACGGTGTCTTTGTTCTGGTGAAGACCAGCAACAAACACAGCGGTGAATTTCAAGATCTCATGCTCTCTTCCGGCGAAACGCTTTCTGACCGATTGGCCAAGGCCGTGGAAGCATGGACAGAACCCCTACGCGGGGCGAGCGGATATGGCACAGTGGGTGCCGTGGTAGGCGCCACCTATCCCAGGCACATGGCCCGGTTACGTAAGCTCATGCCACACAGCTGGATCTTGGTTCCCGGTTACGGGGCGCAGGGCGGTTCGCTTGACGCTGTCAGAGCTGCATTCAACAAAGACGGTCTGGGTGCACTGGTAAGCTCATCTCGAGCCATCTGTTTTCCCCATCCAGATGCCGATTTTGCCGAGGTGCGCGATGCTGCAAAGGACGCCTGCAGCGAGATCAATCGGTTATGCCTGCCCATCAAATCGCAAAACCTACCGCGTCCGTGATTGGATGCTCTGTTCCACAAACAAGTCATCGATTACCGACATAGTTTCCCAGGTATGCCAGGCAGCGAGCATGGGTGCATCAATCACCGCATCTCCGGCGTTACCCAACAAGCTAACAGTGTCATGGGAATGTGCCCGCCATTCAATACGTACAGCGCCTTGCGGCATGGCATCCAGAACCTGGCTTAGTGGTCCGCTGTCGCGAACCATTTTGAACAGGATCTTGCCGACCACTCCAAATTGCTTTTCAGGATCGTCTTTCGTTCGAGAAAGTCGCCGAGAGAGGATGGGGTGCAAGCGAAACCAGCCCCTCACGTCATGTCCTTTGGTGGCTTTTAACCGCAACAAGGTGTCACTGAGATCGTTGATTGAGGTTTCGTCGAGGACCATTCGGTACCCCAATTGCGCTTCCCGATAACGCGGTAACGAGGGCCAGGACTTGATTTCGTTAAGTTCGGCCCGATTACCAAGACAACGAATGATCCGACGACTCACGTCCAGGTACTCGTGGAATGACAAGCGATCGTCCTCAAACAAATCCACGACCTCAATAAAGGCATCGCCCGAAGGATCCATCATGTCGGTTACAAAGCCGCGCAGTTGCGTGGTCCTGCGGTCGGATATGTCCAGGACCCGGAAATTGAATCTCGATGCATATGATAGGGCCCGTCCAGTGACTTCGTTTTCTTGTTCGATATCTTCCATTCGCCAGTCGTCATCCAGCATGGTCGTCCTGCGGCGCACGTTGATCAGACGAATCCCCAACTTGGCATAGGATTCGCTGTTGTTGTAGCGACTGTACACGGCCCGATCCCATGTCATTTCCGGCAGTCGCCCACGAATGAAACGATCCACCAGAAACGAATCGATATCACGACGGAAAGAGAAGTTGATCACAGCCGCCGCACCGAAGGCCAATCCATTTATGCGTACGCCTCGTTCCAATGCTCGGTGTGCCTCGTCTACTTGTACGGGATCATCCAACGGCACCAATTTCTGCATGAAGAGGCGCGTACCATACCCCTTCTTCACGCGGTACTGTGCCGCTGTTCCTAATACCAATCGCAGAGGATCGAGCGGGCCGTCAAAATCCGGGCGTATGCGCGTGTCAAATTCCAACAGGCGTTCCACGCGTCCGCCAAAACGTAGCTCCACGGCGCTGGACGAGTTCTTACTGACGCTGACAAAAAACGTGCCTTGCAATCCCACAAATGTGTTGAGTTTCCAGGGGTACTGGTCGCCAAATGAGGTGGGCCTTTCGCGCAGTTCGGCCAATGTCAGTCCAGATGTGCTGGGATACACCACTCTGATACCGATTGGCATGCGATCAAATGAGTGCGTGGAGTAAGGCAGTTCGCTAGTGGGTACGATCTTGGTGAACAAAGCGTCGAACCAGCGATCATAACCGTCGCGAATCACCACGATCCGTTTCTCAAGATTCAAAAACGCGCCTTCCTCTATTAACTCCCCATCGCCTCGAAGCCGGTTCCCCAAGAGAAACTCCGCACCCAGGCTATAAATATCAAACACCGAATAGGTGCCGGACAAATCGAGCCTGATCCTTCTGTCCACTCGGACCTTGGGACTAATGCGGCTGAAATCTCCTTCAATATTCCAGTGCTTGGACAAAGTAAGTGGTACCCCGTCCAGATCCAGAACCTCATCCAAGAAGACCTCAGCCATGAAATTGGCAAATCGAGAACCCTTCTTAGCGTTGAGTTTGTCGTCAAACTTTAGGGCTGGGTAATGTTCGGTGGGCAATGCGTCTAATGGGAACGGTGCTACCCGCCTCAGGTCCGTGGCCAAAGGGTATTCCCTGAGAATCAGTAACGCCCCGCTGTTGGATTCCGCAACCACGCGGCCATTCTCGATATCTCCAAGAATATTGTCCCAAGTCACCCGATCAGGATGCCCCCAAATCTCGCATAATGCACCCAAATCACCAGGCTCAAGAAACCAGGATTCTGTGACGGTCACGCCGCCATCAGGCGAGCGGCGTACTTGACGTCGAAAAAGCACGGGACCTTCGAAGCCCTCCAGGGTCCACTCGAGTGCAAACTGATAATTCCCTTCGAAGGTACCCCACACCGAAGGCTGTTGTGTGGTCATTCGTGCCTGTATATCCCCCATCATCAAGCGTCGAACTTCGTGTTCGCCACCCCATAAGATCGCACTAAATCCAAAGAGCATCCAATTCATGTTGGGTCGCTCGAATCTGGGGCGTTCCATTCCAATACGTATCGCGGCACATCATTGAGGTCCGTGTCTTCAAAGAGCGGAGGAACCCAGGTCATATCGACATCGGGCCACGGTTTATCTATCATGACTCGCCTTCGAAGAGATCGAGCTGTTCCTGAGAACGGATGGCGATTGGTTGGCTCCGTATTTCCAGTCCCAACTTCCTGAGGGTCTGGTAGTAGCGATCGAGTTCTGTCGGTGAAAAATGCAAAAGATCAGATCCACGGTGAAAGGGCAAGACGCCGCGTTGGGCTCGACCGAGCAACCGCTTGATGGGTATGCCATAACGTTCGGCTACCTGTACCAATGTCATAGGTTCCAATCGCTCCGGTTTCTTAGAGCGGAAATCGAACACATGTTCAGCGATTTCTTTGGTGTAAGCAGAGTCAATCAAGAACGCCTTCGACAGATCGGCCAAATAGTCTTCGCCCAATCTCGCCTTTGCTTGTGCCAGCCCCAACAACGCCATGCAGTTGCGTCCATCCATTGCAAGCAATTCAGAGAAACAGGCGCGAGCCTTGGCGTCCTGGTCCAGATACAACCACACTTCACCCAGTCCCAATCGGGGTTCAATCAAATTGGGATAGGCCTCAATCCACCTTTCCAACACACCCACACATTCTGAAATCCGCTTTGCGGAACGCAAACACACGATGCGCAGCTCGAACGCCATTTCGTTCTTGGGATCCAATAAATGAACCCAAGAAAGTCGCTTTAGGCTCTGATCGTATTGATGTTTGTGCATCAGTTGAACCGATTCGTCCAAGAGCATCCGCACCCTGGCGGCCCTGGACTTGCGCAAGGTGGACCGCTCGCTTGAAGTCAAGCTCAATGTCTGGGTCCGTACCATCACAGCCAACTCACCAAGCTCCTTGCCACCACTGTGAATGATTTGTGCCAATCTGATTTCCTGAAAGAACTCGCGCAATGAAGACACGACCGAATCGCTGAATGTAAATGTAATCGATTGTTTCGTCTGGTAGCGTTGAATGAACGTATAAGCCATGTCCAATCCGTCTTGAATCATCAAATGCACCAGACAGGGCGCGTCGTTCAATTGGTCTTTGGACTCAACTTCAACCCACTGATAGTCGGTATCCACATCGGCGACTTCGATATACTCAAGCATGGATGCTGCTCCGCCTTGAAACCATACTTCTATTCTATCCGCGATCCTGTGATCCTCAACACGGATCGCATCCGCTGGAATTGGTAAATTCAGCAAGGCCGGTGGCGTCAGGTTGCAAATCCACTTGATTCACGCCAACGCAACACGCTAAAAAGGTTACAATGACTTGGATTTGGCCAGAAACGAGACAAAAGGCTCCCCATGAAACTTGAAATACTCGGTTCATACGGCGGCAATGCCAACTTCTACAAGTTGACCAGCTTCCTGATCGACGATTTCCTGGCGTTGGATGCTGGTTGCCTTACTACCGCACTGAACCTGGACAGGCAATATCAAGTGACCGACATCGTGATTTCACATTCACACATGGACCACACGGGCTCCTTGCCCTATCTCATCGACAACCAGTTCGGTCTGACGGAATCACCCCTTCGCATATGGTCCAGTCCTTTTGTCCTGGATGCCTTGCGCCAACACATCTTCAATGATGTCATCTGGCCTGATTTCACCAAGCTGCCCAATGAATCACAGCCATGCATGACGCTTGAGCCCATGTCACCGCTGGAAACCATACACATCCGACATCTACGCATCACACCCATTCCAGTCAACCACATCGTTCCCTGTTGTGCATTTCTGGTGGAGTCCACGCTTAGCGGTGCAGCCATCCTCTACACGGCAGACACAACCAATACGGATCAGATCTGGGAAATCGCCAACCAGAAAGAGAACCTCAAAGGTGTCATTGTGGATTGTTCGTTCCCGAACAATATGACCGATTTGGCGATTGCTTCCGGACACATGACCCCGCAGTTATTGGCCAAAGACCTCAAAAAGCTAAAGCGTCCCTGCAAGATTATGATCTACCACTTAAAACCGTCGTTTGACGGCAAGATGACTCAGGAGCTCGACGACCTAGGCCTTGAACTCGATTACGACATACAGGGAAAGGTATTCGAGTTCACTTCCACTTGAATCACTGCGCGGTTCAGCTAGGATAGGTGCATTCCAAGGGAGGTGGGTCGATGATCGACCGCAGGCTAACGCGCGCCGTACATATTGGCAGTTGTGCTATTGGGGGTTCCAACCCCATAGCGGTCCAATCCATGATCACCGAAGACACAGGTGACATTCAGGGTTGCGTCCATTCAATCATTGATCTCTACGAGCGCGGTTGTGAGATCATTCGCGTCACCACGCCTAACTTGAAGGACGCGGGTCACTTGGATCAAATCCGTCAAGGACTCAAGAAACGCGGCCATGGCGACATACCTTTGGTCGCCGACATTCATCACAACGGCTGGAAAATCGCCGAAGCTGTCACGCCCTATGTGGACAAAATTCGCATTAATCCCGGCCTCTTCGTGTTTAAACGCAGAGACGCGGCCCAGGAATTCACGACCCAGGAAATTGAAGAAGAACGGCAGAAAATTGCAGAACACATGCGTCGCGTGATTGACGCATGCAAACTGAACGGAACGGCTATGAGGATCGGTGTGAATCACGGATCGCTCTCAGAACGCATGCTCTTCATCCATGGTGACACGCCCGAAGGCATGGTCGAAAGCGCCTTGGAATTTATCGATATCTGTGAAGACGAGGGCTTCTATGAACTGGTTGTATCGCTCAAGGCATCACGCGTACCGGTGATGGTCGCCGCAAACCGTTTGCTTTCGGAACGTTATGCAACCCGATTCAATGCATATCCCATCCACTTGGGCGTCACTGAAGCCGGTGACGGCAGCTATGCCCGCATCAAATCGACAGCTGGCATCGCCACCCTACTGGCAGATGGTATCGGCGATACCATCCGAGTGAGTCTAGCTGAGGACCCTCGAGAAGAAATCCCTGTATGTTATGAGATCTTACAAGCGGTGGGATTGAGAAAGAGCAAGGTAGAGTTCATCGCTTGCCCCTCATGTGGCAGAACCAAGTTCAGCCTCACCGAAGTCGTACCGAAGGTGCGGGCGGCCACGGAGCATTTGGTGGGTTTGGACATTGCGATCATGGGATGTATTGTCAACGGGCCAGGAGAGATGGCAGATGCTGATTACGGCTATGTCGGACAAGGACTGGGGCGAGTTTCGCTCTATCGCGGCCGCGAGGAAGTTCGCAAGAACGTTCCCGAGGAAGAAGGCATTGAGGCCTTGATCCGACTCATCAAAGACGACGGACGGTGGGTCGAACCGGTGCGTGCCCATTGATCTTCTGTCAACTGTGCCTGGCCTCAAACCCGGTAAACGCCGAAACCTGTCGCAAATGCGGTCAGAATCTGATCGTGCTCATGGGCGATCAACAATGGGAAGAGCGAGAGCTGCCCAGGGTTTCCATGGAAGACCACTTTCTGGAACGCATCTCCAATATTGAGGACACCCTGAGCAACGTGCTCGATCACCTCAATCGGTTGTCTGAGTCGCTAGAGAGCATAGAGCGCAATGCGTTTATCACCCGTTCGGGCCTGTCTTCATTGATCGAAACGCTCAAGGACAGCAACCTGATTAAGGAGGAACAGCTACACCAACGGTGGGAAGCCACCATGCTTGAACAAATGGAGGATGCCCGGCACCGCGAACGTTTTACCCAGATGAAGAGTCGGTTTCTGGCACTCTATCGCGGTGCACCCAACAAGTTCGCTTCGTTCAAAGCACTCATCGAAGAAGCCGAGTTCATGATCCTCTCCGATCGATACGACGAGAGCTCGCGTCCATTGAAACGCGCGCTTGCTTTGGACAAACAGAACTACGAACTGGCGTTCTATTTGGCAGAGCAAGCTCACGACCAGGGACTCAACAAGGATGCCAGAGCCTTATTGATTAAGGCTGTCAGTGCCAATCCCAACCACGAGGATTCGCTGGTACTGCTTTCGCTGATCGAATACAGCGAAGGCAATTTCGATGATGCCAAAGAACTCCTGCAACAAGCCATTACCACCAATCCCAATGACGAGTTGCCTTATCTGTGTCTCGGCTCCATTTACTCAACTGAGGGCAACCATACCGAAGCTGAGTACTTTCTCAAACGCGCTGTGTCTATCAAACCACAGGCCCAATCACATTATTTATTGGGTTTGTCACAACGTGAACTGGGCAATGCAAAGGGGTCCACCCAGCACTTGGAGTTAGCAACCGAGTTGGACCCCACACACGAGGATGCCTGGTTTAATCTAGGACTGGCCTATCTTGCGCGAGGATGGAACCGAAAAGCACGGAACTGTTTCAGCACGGCCCTGGAATTGAATCCCAACAAATTGGAATTCCGCGAAGCCTTGCGGACCGGACAACCGCAGCTAAATGAACCACCCCCCGACATCGATGCCGAAAGCATGGAGGTGTTTTCCTTTGCCGAATCGCTCTTCCGCCAAGGCAAATACAAGCAAGCTTTACCCCACTACCGCCAAGTCTTGCGGAAATATCCACTGAACTACGTGGTGCTTTCATCCTATGCCGTGTTGGTATTTTCACTGAGGCGCTTCGATGAGGCTTTGAAGATTGCCGGCCAGCTGTTGGGACTGGAAATCCCTGTCTCAGTCCGTTGTGTAGCCTACACCATAAAAATGGAATCACTGCGTGCCTTGGGCCGATTCGATGATGCGGTCGAAGCTCTGGAGCGCATGGCGGCTGAGTTCCCAGATGGATATGGCCGAGTCATTGCCAATTACGGCATGTCTCTTACCATGGCGGACATGGGTCAAGACCTGAGACAGGCGGAACAACTCGCACGCGAAGCATTGAGGCTTAGCTCGCCAGATTTCAAACACCATGCTCTGGATGCACTCGGCTGGGTTTACTTTAAACAAGCCCGTTATGAGGAGTCACTCGAACTACTCGAATCGGCACTAGCCATGGAGGAAAACCTGAATCACCTGTACCACTACGGCATGGTCTTGTTAGCAATGAACCTACAAGACAAGGCCTTTGAGGTCTTCGAGCGAGCCGTTCGCATTCGAGACGAGGGACCCAAGGTTGATGAATTCATCTTTTCATCCATCCGCCGAGAAATGAGTAGGATCGATATGCAGCGCGGTCGCAGAAAAAAACCGTAGGCAAGGCTTGTCCGTTCCCGACCACCTAAAGCAGGCACTTCGCGACCTCCCGACGAAACCAGGGGTCTATCTGTTCCGCGATCGCAAGAAAAAACTCTTGTATGTCGGCAAGGCGCGTAACTTAAAGAACCGCGTCCGGTCCTATTTCAGCCATCATGATCGAGGCCCGCGCATTCAGCGCATGATCCAGTTGGTTTCGGACCTTAGTGTGGTGGTTACCGCGACAGAGGCCGAGGCTTTGCTTCTGGAAAACAGTCTCATCAAGAACAACAAGCCACAATACAACGTGATGCTGCGGGACGATAAGACCTATCCCTACATACTGGTCACCGACGAAACCTATCCCCGCGTCTTGTTCACCCGGCGAAAGAAATCCAGAGCTGGTCGCGTTTTTGGACCTTTTCCAAGTGCGCGTAACGCGCGTCAGGCGATCCGCGTCCTCCATCACCACTTCAAAATCAGAAACTGCGATCTTGAGTTGGGAGAAAAGCGATATCGACCCTGCCTGCAGTACCATATCAAGCGATGTGACGCACCTTGCGATTTCCTGGTTGACCGCGACACGTACCAACAGGGTGTTCAAAGGGCTCAGCTCTTTCTCGAAGGCAAGACCGATGACCTAATCCAAGAATTGAAGGCATCCATGGATGCGGCATCCCGAGCCACAGCATTTGAGAAGGCTGCCTATCTGCGTGACCTTTTGGGTACCGTTCATGCCGTCCAACGATCTCAAGTCGTTACCGAACTGCCCTATGATCGCTTGGACGCCGTGGGTATGGTGGTGAATCAGTGGGAGGGATGCATCGTGATTCTTTCCATCCGCAATGGATCCTTGGTGCGCAGCACTCAGCATCAGGTGGAATGGGACAGCGTCCCAGAAGACGACTTTGTCGATTGGATCAGCCACTACTATATGAACCATGAGGACCCACCACGTGATCTCGTGGTCAGGCAGCCCGCCCGTTTTGAACTGTTAATGGAGACTATGGCAGCACAAGGTACGCCCTTAAGTGTGGTGGAGCCGCAACGCGGTGCCAAACTCAAACTCCTGGCGATGGCTGAAGAAAACGCCGCCACAGCCTATCAACTAAAAGGACAGAATGAACCGCTCCAGGCGCTTGAGCAATTGGCCAATCATTTGGATCTCGTTGATTTGCCGGAACACATCGAATGCTTCGATATCAGCCACATCCAAGGCAAACACACGGTCGCCTCTATGGTCCACTTTAGTCAAGGCCTACCTGACAAGTCCCAATACCGAAGATACAACATCAAACAGGTCGCAGGTATTGACGACTACGCATCCATGGCTGAAGTCGTCCACCGACGCTACAAACGGTTGCTGGATGAGGGTCAACCCCTACCGCAACTCATCGTCGTGGATGGCGGACTTGGTCAACTCCACGCTGCACACAAGGTTCTGTCCCAATTGGGTTTAGGCGATCATCCACTGATCAGCCTGGCGAAACGCGAAGAACTGGTTTATCGGGTGGGCACCAACCAACCCTTGGTTTTGCCCTACCGCGACACGGCCCTTCGCCTGCTGCAGCAGCTCCGCGACGAGGCCCACCGATTTGGCGTCACCTTTCACCGAAAAAAACGTGGAAAAGCCATGACCCAATCCGACCTAGCCCATATCGAAGGCATTGGTCCTTTCCGCCAACAAAAACTCTTGCGGCATTTTGGGAGCGTAGAGGCAATTCGTGCCGCAAGCCTGGATCAACTCGGAAAAGTGATCGGCCACAAGACCGCAGCCCGCGTCTTTGACTATTTTCGCGAAACCCCCTAGCCGACGCTGCCATTTCGGCATTGACAGCTGACGCCCGAAAAGGACGGATCGCGTCCGACATCCATCACAACGATTCCTTTCCATGACGACCATGATCAGCAACTTCATACGGCATGCTGTTAAACAGCTAAAAACAAATAACTTAATCAATCGCCTGATCAGCGTTAACCCAGTTGAGTTTACATTGGCATACGAATTGCTCCATTGAAGGACGTAAGTGAATCTCCTCCTCCTAGCCAATTGGCGCTGGCCTTCGGGTCAGCGCCTTTACTTTTTCTTGGGGCGCATCGCCCATATGCTTGTGATTTGCAACACGACTCGCATTTGGGTATAAATGACACTGGGAACGCATGGATCGAGGTGTGTCATGAAAACGAGCTTGAAGATCTGTCTCATTGCACTGGCCACTTGCCTGTTTTGGGGATGTAAGGATGTACGTGAGGCGGAGGCCGAAAGGCTCTACGAAGCTGCCTTGAAATATACCGATAACCAGGACTATACCCACGCATTGGAACTTCTCCAACGGATCAGTATCGAATACAACGAAACTGAAGTCGCCGTGCGGGCGCAACGTGAATACACAAACCTGGAGTCGCTGTACCAAATGGATATCGATAACCAGAGATTGAAAGCCTCCAAGAAATTTACGCGGATCGCGTTGGCCCTGGACCAGTACCAGTTACGCTACATCAGTTTTCCCTTGACCCTCAAAGATCTGGAAAAATTGCCACCGGACCATCGTCCTGACCTCACCGATGAATGGGGCAACCCATTTCACTACCGTGCCTACGCCTCAGAAGGTGTTCCCGAATATGAGCCCGACAACTACGCGTTGGCTTCATTTGGTAAAGATGGTCTTCCCGGTGGTACAGGCTTGGACCAGGACCGTTTTTATCAAAAGGGTGTGGAAGTAGGCCAACTCGTCTTGCCCTAAAGGCCCATAGACGTCGTCCATCAGATAGGACGAAGGAAATATACTCGTGAGTATCCAGCGAATTACAGAAAGGCTTCGCCAGATAGAAGCCCAATACCATCAAATTGTGGCCAAAATGAGCGATCCTGGCGTGGCATCAGACCCAGATACCTTTCAGAAGCTAGCCAAACAGCATCGCGATCTCGAGCCCATCGTTCAGGCATTTCAAATCTACCGCTCCATGGAAACGGAACGAGATGAATACGAGCAAATCCTCAATGACCCTGAATCCGATGCCGAATGGGTGGCATTAGCAGAGGCAGAACTGCCCCCGCTAAAGCGAAAACTCGAAACTCAAGTTTTGGAATTGCAACGTCTCTTGTTGCCCAAGGATGATCGAGACGGCAAAAACGTGATTCTCGAAATCAGGGCAGGGACTGGAGGCGAGGAAGCAGCACTTTTTGCCGGTGAAATGTATCGTGCCTACTCACGATTTGCCGAACAACAAGGTTGGCGCGTCTCGACTATGTCTGTGAGTGAAACGGGGATTGGGGGCCTGAAAGAGGTGACGGCGGTCGTAGAGGGCAAGGATGTCTTCAGCAAGCTCAAATACGAAAGTGGCACACATCGTGTTCAGCGCGTCCCTCAAACCGAAACCCAGGGGCGGGTGCACACCTCTGCAATCACAGTGGCAGTTCTTCCAGAAGCTCAGAACATCGATATTGATCTGGACGAAAACGATTTGCGTGTGGATCGTTTTCGCAGTTCCGGGGCTGGTGGACAGCACGTGAACACCACAGACTCAGCCATTCGAATTACCCATATCCCCACAGGGATCGTCGTTTCTTGTCAGGATGAAAAATCCCAAATCAAGAACCGTGAAAAGGCAATGCGTGTGTTGCGTGCCCACCTTTACGAGCTCAAGGAACGCGAACAACAAGAAAAAATTGCAGCGGAACGCAAGAGTCAAGTGGGTTCCGGCGACCGCTCGGAAAAGATACGTACCTACAACTTCCCCCAGGGTCGCGTCACGGACCACCGTATCAAGTTTACGTTGTACCAACTGGACGCATTTATGAATGGTGCTATGGATGAAATGATCCGTGCGTGTCGTGCCTTTTTTGAGGCCCAACGTATCCAGGAACAGCTAGCTGCGGGCACATGACGCACGTTTTTGAGGCCCTTGGGTTGGCCGACGTGGTGCTGGCAGAGGTACCTATAGTCGACAAGCGGTGGATCGCGCGTCGGTTGCTCCAACGGCACACGCAACAATCCCTGTTCGATAACTATGAGCCACTGGATCAAGCGGTTTTTGAGGCTTATTGGGATGATCTGAAAAGACTTGCCGCAGGAGAACCCATCGGATACATCGAGGGTACGGTTGAGTTTCTGGACTGGACGTTCAAAAGTGATGCGCGGGCGCTGTGTCCTCGGCAGGAGACAGAGTATTTGGTATCGTTACTGCGCCAACAGATTTCTGATGGGAGCACCATTATCGATCTCGGCTGTGGTTCCGGTGTGATTGGCCTGAGCCTAGCCGCCGCATTTCCCAACGCCCGCGTAACCCTGGTTGACATATCAAGGGAAGCCCTCGAATTAACACGTGAAAACGCGGCACACATGGGTGTGGCCGAACGGGTACACATCCATCAGTCAGATTGGTGGCGTGATATTCCGAACACGGAAACCTTCGATTGGATCATTAGTAACCCCCCCTATGTCGCACGCAATGATGAGGTAGAGTCCGGTGTTCGGCGATTTGAACCCGCGTTGGCACTGGATAGCGGCGAGGATGGAACCGATGATCTCTTTGCCATTCTTCAGCAACTCGATCGAAGGCTCGCACCCGGTGGACAGGCTTGGTTCGAGTTGGGCCATAATCACGCAAACCAACTCAACGAAACGCTTAAGCAAATCTTTGATGTTTCTTGGCATCCCGACCCTTGGGGTGTTGTACGTTACCTACAAATTCAAAAAGGATCTTCTCATTCATGGCCAAACTCGTAATTCAAGGCAATGGACCTTTGAATGGACGCGTCGCAATTAGTGGCGCCAAAAACTCCGCCCTCCCTTGTCTCACTGCGTGCATTCTCAGTTCAGAACCCGTTACGTTGACCAATGTGCCTCAAGTGGATGATGTGGCAACCATGTGCACGCTGCTGAGCGAGTTGGGTATGGGTGTCAGGAACTTGAGTCACGGTGTTGAAATTGATGGAAGCAGCATTCACGCCCATGCCACGCGCTACGATCTTGTAAAGGCGATGCGCGCATCGATCCTTGCCTTAGGTCCATTGTTGGCGAGGTTAGGTCGCGCCGAAATCAGCTTACCCGGGGGCTGTGCCATTGGCGCACGACCTGTGGATCTCCACATCAATGCCTTGAAACAACTAGGTGCTGAAATCACGCTGGAACACGGAAACATCGAAGCGCGATGTACTCGACTCAAAGGCACTGAAATTTACTTCGACAAGGTCACCGTCACTGGAACAGAGAATGTGTTGATGGCAGCTACCTTGGCTGAGGGTACCACCGTCATCCACAATGCCGCACTTGAACCTGAAATCGAGGACTTAGCTCACTTGCTTCGAGCCATGGGTGCCCAAATCAAAGGGGAGGGCACCAGCACGATTGCCATAGAAGGGGTTCGTGAACTCAAAGGAGCCACGCACGAGGTCATTCCTGACCGTATCGAAACTGGCACCTACGTATGTGCGGCTGCGATTACGGCAGGCCACCTCTTTATTGACAAGTGCCGCCCCAACCATTTATCTCGATTTCTGGAACAGATGCAACGCGTAGGTCTGCCGCTCTCCGTGAATGGCGACACGATAGAGGTCAAACCCCATACGGGTCTGTTGGGCAAAGATGTGCAAACCATGCCCCACCCAGGGTTTCCAACTGACATGCAAGCACAGTATATGGCCGTCATGACGCAAGCCAAAGGGCGTTCGCTCATTACTGAGTCCATCTTCGAAAACCGTTTCATGCACGCTGTGGAAATGAAACGCATGGGCGCTGACATTCGAATTGATGGTCACAACGCCATTGTAACGGGTCCCACCAACCTTTCTGGCACCGACGTTCAGGCCACGGACTTGCGCGCTTCGGCATCACTTGTATTGGCCGGCCTAGTCGCTGATGGTGAAACTGTCATCCACGAAATACAGCACTTGGCCCGAGGTTATGACCGACTGGATGAAAAGCTGGTCATGGCGGGGGCTCGCATCGAGCGCGTCGCTATTTGACCGATATTTGCGGGATATGCTAGCCTTTTTTACCGCACCTCGGTTATTGGAACGAAAAGGCATGGGAGCAGGGGACATATGGCCAAAAAGATCGACTTGGACGAAGCCGTCAAACTTTTTCAGGAAAAACAGTTCGGCAAGGCATCCAAGGCCATGGACACGCTCATTTCAACATCTGAATTGGACATCTTTACACTTAACAGGCTACGCCAATTCAAAACCATAGCCGATCGGCAATCTACCAACGGTTCATCCGACAAGGAAAAGCCCACATTGAATCAAGCGGTGTTTTTTATGAACCGTCGTGACTACGCGAACGCCGAGGAGATCTTGGACCAGATTGATATTTCACAAGACGTCTCTCTGTATCTGAAATCAGAGATTGCAGCCGAGCAAGGTCGTCTGGAGAAAGCGGCCGAGTTCCTTCAAAAAGCGGTCAGCCTGAATCGTGACAATGTGGGCTATGCCAAGAATTCGCGTTCGTTTCATGGCCACTTGAACGACAAGAAGTTCGCCTTCCTATTCACCAAGTGAGCGCTTCGCGAATCTTTATCTGGCGCGTTGAGCCCGAGATCATTTCCCAATCAATTGCCGGTATTGGCGTAGGCGATCACATGCAACGCCTGGTTGATCAGCTGGGAAACTGCGACCTGATCACCCTGAAACCTGGTGCATGTCCCGAAAACATCCCAGACCATCAAGGGTTCATTTGGGTTGATGGTGCATTCCCTTTTATGACAGCCGAACTGTTACAGCAACTCATCGACCAGGCACCAGCCGCTCTGTTCGCCACCAATCTAAGACCTTACGGCGTTCGCGCTGAAAACCGTTCGATGGTTGCCGAGGACAGGGACTTCTTTGATCGGAGCCCATCACGAAACACGCTCGACGTAGATCCGCTCGCACTTCAAGCACTGGTCGATGCCACAACCTATGCCGATCTCAATGCCTATGCCTACGAAGTAAAGAGACGTGACCTGATGCAAATCGGTGTATTGATGCCGATTGCCGAGAATGTGTATGTGGATCGCGACGCATGTGTGGCCCCAGGAGCAACACTGCATCCAGGGGCTAAGCTTGAAGGCCGGACGCGTGTGGGCGCGGGCTCTTCGATCGGCATGGGATCCCTGTTAATCGACGCAGAGATTGGCGAATCTGTGGAGGTTCGTGCCTACTGCGTCATTGACAAGAGCACGGTCGACAACGGTGCAGCAGTCGGACCATTTGCCCATTTACGCCCTGGAACCCATCTTGGACCCGATGTACGAGTGGGCAACTTCGTGGAAACCAAGAATGCCAAGCTCGGTCAAGGCAGCAAGGCCAGTCATTTGAGTTACTTGGGCGATGCCGAAATAGGTCGGGAGTGTAATATTGGTGCTGGTACCATCACATGCAACTACGATGGCGTCCATAAGAACATAACCACCTTGGGCGATCGCGTGTTTATCGGCTCCGATAGTCAATTGGTGGCCCCCATCCATCTTGGTGATGACGCTTATGTGGCTGCCGGTACCACCGTGACTCGGGACGTGGAGGCCGGTGCATTGGCCATCGCGAGAACACGACAGACCAACAAGGCTGGCTGGTCACAACTGATTAAGGACAAAGCAAAAACGCGTTAGCAGGCGATCAGTGGGTCAATTAGGGGCAACTGTAATTTGCCTGCCGCTTGAGCTTTGCGACCCAATTGCTCTATGGCTGCCACCCCTTTTTTTCCCAAGTCGTGGGTAAACGCATTTACGTACAGATCCACATGCTGTCGCATCACCCGCGGATCCATTTCCTGGGCATACCTAGCCATAAACGCATCGGCGTCCCGTACATGGTCATCGGCGTATTGCAAACTTGAGCGGAGCGCCTTTGCCACCTTAAGCGCGAAGTGACGCCCCAGACTGCGCTTGATGGCAATCCCCCCCAACGGAATAGGTGCTTGGGCATGAGTTTCCCACCATGAACCTAAATCGACACGTTGAACCAGACCCATTTGTTCATAGGTAAATCGAGATTCGTGGATGATCAGACCGGCATCGGCTCGGCGTGCTGACACGGCATCCATAATCTCGTCAAACGGCATATATGACAGTTGCAGTCTTGGGCCACCCCATAACTCAAGTAACAGGTTAGCGGTGGTCCAACGGCCCGGCGACACAACCCTTAAGGTTTCCAGCGGCGCATTGAGGTGTTCCTCGCGACAGACCAATAATGGACCACAGCCGAAACCCAAAGCAGCGCCAACAGGTAACATGGCGTACGATTCACTTGCATGCAAAAAGGCGTGAAAGCTGACCTTACATATGTCCGCCTGACGGGCAAAACACATCTGGTTCAAAGCCTCAATATCATGGAATTCAACATTCACCTCAGGTCCGGGTACATGGCCGCATAACCAGCCAAAAAAGGCATAGGTATCATTGGGACAGGGAGAGATGGCGAGCGTCTTCACAGGTGTCGTTCCACCAGGTTACGAAGTTGTAAAAGCGCCTCCTGCATCTTCCACGATGACCGCTCACGCGGACCGACCATATTTGAAACAGCACGCACCTGTGCAAAAGGAAGGTCCAGAAAACGACAGACCATGGCCACTGCGGCGCCTTCCATGGATTCCGTCGCCGCACCAAACTTAAGCTGGTTTGCAGCTGCCCGTTCATGGGACGTGGACATACTGGATACCGTAATCATCGGAAGGGCCGGAAGATCCCAAATGGGTTGCAGATCGAAACGGGTGCCCCATTCTTCATCACCTGTCTGCAGCATAGGCAAGGCCATGTCTTCAAGTGTTTGTGGCACCCCACCTTCCCAGTACCCCAGGTCCGCAAAGCAATCCGATAGACCACAAACCACGTCTCCCGGCTTCAAACCACGACCCTCGTAGGCTCCAGCTACCCCCAACAAGACAACCATGGATGGCTTTTCTTGAGAGGCCCAGTGGTAAGACATCATCGCTGCAGCAGCAGGACCTATGCCCACTGTGTAACCCCTATTACCCGTTCCACCTATGACAGCTTCCAATTCAAGCCTGGTAGGTAAAAGTAATAATGGTTCTTTCATGCAACCTCTGCTTTGGGGAGGATAAACGTTACTTTGGTACCACGACCGACTTCAGACTCAACCTTAATTCCCCCGCCATGAGATTCGACGATGCGTTGGGCAATCGGCAAGCCCAATCCTGTGCCTCCTCGTTTGGTGGAATAAAAGACCTTAAAAATGTTGGCCAGTTCCAAGGGAGCAATGCCCGGACCCGAATCCTCAATTTCGACCAAAACACGATCTCCGGCAGCGGCTCGCGTCGTGATGTTCAAGGTCTGCTCAGCCTGTAGCACATGGATGGCATTTTGGATCACGTTTAACAAAGCTTGGCGCATCTGGGAGTCATCCAGATTCACCGTTGGCAATGAATCGGCGAAATCGGTCACCAGATCAATTCGCCTTTGTTTCAGTTCAGGGTCCAGAAACCTCAGGATGGACTGCGTCAATTCGTTGATGGATGCTGGTTGCAGTAGGAGTTGGGTCGGACGTGCGTATGAAAGAAAAGCCGAAACCAGTTTTTCCAGCCGTTGAATTTCTCGTCGTGTTGCATCGAACATTTCGGTCAGTTCGGGTCGGTCTGCGATGCCGTCCTCTTCCAATTCTTCCTGCATCAATTGAATGTTCATATTCATCGAGTTCAAAGGGTTTCTAATTTCATGGGCCAAGCCACTGGCCAAGGTTCCCACGTAGGCCAGTTGGTCGGCTCGTTGCGCCTGATTCAACATGCGTTGAGCTTTCTTATATGCAGCAACCACGTAGATGCAACCCAGCAAAAGCAGGACCCCTGATACGCCCACCGCCCAACCAAGTTTCTGATAAAGATCCTGCTGCAGTTGCCGAACCTCCCGGTCCAATACGTCGGGATCATATTCCACCGCCACCTGTCGTTGCGGCCCAAGATTCAGGTCTTGGCGAAAGTCTATGGGCAGAAATTTGGGTTCAAGGTCCTTTTCAGTGAAACGAGATTGATTGATGCGTTCCCGATAAATCACATTGCCCTGTCCGTCTAAAACCACCAAGGCTTTGAATGCCTTCGTCTGAGCGAGACGCGGAATGACGTTTTGTGAGATTTCAGAGTGATCCAGACGGCCATCCCATTGCCGGTCCATGGATTGGTGCAGGGCAGAACGCGCGTCATTCACCGACGCCACAAGTCTCTGAGTCACCATAGCGCTGGAAAGACTCTCGAAATACAAAAACGCAAACACGGCGAGATTGGCGAAGAACAAGAGCGCAAATGTCAAAATGGCCCAAACAAGCGATCGCGTCATGCCAAGATAACCCCAACCCGAGGCCCAACTTAAGCTATCCGGCGGCTCTGGACCTCGCAGACTTCAGAGTAGCAAATTCCAAGCCAGTAACGCCACGTAGGACTCCTCGCGATCGCAGTACAATAGACGCTATGAAACGTGCACCTTTTGATGAGCTGGTCGCGAAATACCAACGATTGGTCCTGGATCTGATTCGCAAATACTACGGCGGGCAACTGCGCCACCTAGAGGATGATCTGTCTCAAGAAATATGGATCAAACTATGGTCGGCCTTCAAAAAAAGTGAGAGCCAGATAGATGACTTCAAGTCTTATCTCTATAGGACGGTGCAGACCACCTTGTGGGATGCCATCCGAATGGTAGAAAAGCGAAGCGCTGTAGGCCTGGACGATCTGGAGTTGGCAGAGCCCGAATCGGATCTCGACTCGCGTATGGAGCTAGAAACGCGTATGAAAGGGCTCTCTGACGAGGAAAACTTAATGATTCGAGCACACCTCCGAGGTTACAACTACGATGAAATCGCCACCATGCTCGACGTGAGCGAAGGTCGCGTGCGCAATCTAATGACACGCATCAAGAAAAAGATGGCGTGGAGGGTCCAGTGAAACATCTCTCACAAGATCAAATGTTGGGCATTATCAATCGGTCCATCGACAAGTCCACCCGTCTTGAATGGGTACAACATCTCGTTGATTGCCACACATGTGGCCAGAGATTCAGGGCACATCGAGAGGCGCATTTGGCACTGGAGCCAGACACCAAACCATGGGGTATGATCGCATGGGCAGCCGCCATCGCTGCCATCTTCACGCTCGTTTTTGTGCGCCCTGCAGAGCGAGAAGTACCTACTGAGATCCCTCAACCACAATTCGTTCAGACATCGGACACCATGACGCTGCTTGAAGAAATACAGCAAATTAACCAACGCGAAGCCATTGCCAGTTGGGGAACGCAGCAAAACATCTCGGATTTGGTGAAACTCCACAATCGAGGATAGTTGGTAGGACCCTCCTTTTTACGCTACATTAGCGCAGGAGGATGGTCATGCGAGCTTCCCAGGTCAGTGCTTTTCAAACGCTGAAAATGTCTTTGGGGCCCAGTTCTTCCCATACCCACGGACCCATTCTGATTGGCAACCGATTCAGGCAAACCGTGGAACATATGGATAACTGCCCGGACTTCGACCGCCTGGAAGTTGTCATCTATTGGTCGCTAGCACGCACCGGTAAGGGTCACATGACGGACAATGCCATCCTGGCCGGATTGTCTGGGCTCAGTCCTGTTGACGACGATCTGGAGATCATCAACAACACCCTTCCCAGGGTGCAGCAAACCAAGCAATTGGAGTTTGCGGGACGCACCCTCGAATTTCATGTGGACCGTGACCTGGTCTGGGCGCCCGACGAGCAATTGCCCGAACATGAAAATGGTTTGGCTTTGCGCCTCTACCGCGGCGAAGAGATGATCCTGGAACGACGTTTCTACTCCATTGGCGGCGGCATGATCAAAGAAGAGGGTGAGGGTGAGCACGTCAGTGATCGTATGGAGCCCCACCCCTATCAATACGCCGCTGAATGGGTGATGATCGCACGACGGGAAGGTGTGCCCCTGTCATCCATTGTCAAACGAAATACCTGCGCCGTTGACGGCATCGATCGCGAGACCTGTAACGCCCGTATGATGCGTATTTGGCAGGTCATGAAGACCTGCATTGAACGCGGTCTTAACCCCACCGAACCGATTCTCCCGGGTCTCTTGAAGGTGAAACGTCGGGCACCACGTTTGCACCTCGCGGCATCTCACCCTTCAGCCACAGACATTTTTGGGCAGAACGATTTGGGTCGTTTGGCGACGGCTTTTGCCTATGCGGTTTCCGAGGAGAACGCCGCATCCGGTCGCGTCGTCACAGCACCCACCAACGGAGGTGCCGGCGTCGTGCCCGGCGTTCTACGCGCCTGTCAGCTCCACCGAGAATTCTCTGACTCGGCTGTGGTCAATGCACTTTTCACAGCTGCCGGTATAGGCGGCTTAATTCAAGCCAACGCCTCCATATCCGGATCTGAAGTGGGATGCCAAGGAGAGGTTGGCGCCGCCTGTTCCATGGCGGCTGCCGCCGTCGCTCAACTCTACGGCGGCGACATATACATGGTCGAATATGCCGCAGAAATAGCTATGGAACATTCACTAGGCCTGGAATGCACACCCATGCAAGGCTATGTGCAGATACCATGTATCGAACGCAATGGTATTTATGCCCAAAAGGCACTGGCTTCCGCACAGCATGCCATGACTTTGCAGCAACACCGCATCAGCCTCGATCTCGTCATTCGCAAGATGTACGAAAATGGTAAACACATGGATTCCGATTTCAAGGAAACTTCCCGGGCTGGATTTGGACCCATCGAGCCTGATTTGAATTTCTAATCAACTCTCTTTAAATGTTCGCGCGAGCATAAACGGTAGGATCAAGAGCAGCAGGTTGGAAATCAGCAGCGTTCTCAATAAGCCTGGAATGCCCCAAGCTGATACCGCAGCACCATAGCTCAATCCCGCAAACACGGCTGCAACATCAATACCGGAAAATACCACCACAAATGCCTTGGCTCGCTCTTTCAAATCCGCATGCTGGGATACCCAGGAAAGACTGAAGATGTACAGGGCCTCCAGGCCCAATCCGTAGATCAAACCCGTGACAAATACGATAGGATCCAAAAGGACATGGTTTTCTGGCCACAACGACACGCTGATTGACGTCAAGCCCATCAACAGTAACGTCAAGGCGAAACTGTGATAGCCACGCAAGCGCTCCATCAATCCAACAAACCCTAACCGGTACCCGATTCCGCCCACCATGTAGCCTGCGAAAAAGAGGGTTTCAACCGGAAAGCTATGGGTGGCCACACTAATCGGCAAATAGTTGCCATAGTAAATGTGAAACAAGAAACCGACACACAAGGCCATGGCAAGCGGCAGGAACCGCCAAGGGTATTGCTTGCCTTCCTCACGATTAATTTCGGCGTTCAATTCGTGACTCGGTAATTTGGACGCGCTGATCACCGCACACACCATCAGACCTACGAACAGCCACAAAGTGGCGCTGAATCCCAGTTTCGCCACTGACAGTCCGCTCAGCACCGGGCCAAACGAAAACCCGAGGAAATCAGCCATCCCTACCAAGGCAAAGCCCCGCATACGTCGGTGTGGTGGAATCACCAACGACATCAACATCATGACACTGATCGCATAGCATCCCATCGCGAATCCTTGCACTGACCGAGCCAGCATCCACCATACGGGTTGGCTATGAAACAAGCCCGCATACGAAAACATCACCAATACCGTAGCCATCCTGGCTATCTCGCGAGGACGACGTAGACTGCGCCCCATGATGGCCCTCCCAACCATCGCAGACAACGTGTATACAAGTACGAGCCGTGCAATCACATTGGGCGCCTCTGAATCACCTAACTCAGCATCGGCCAACCGACTTAGCAGTGGATAAAGACCCGTTGTGGCACTCCACACCAAGAAGTCGGTCACCATAATCGAAAGATAGACACCAGATTTTCGTTCGGTCATCCCATACCCCACATGAGTTCACCATGATAGGCTTGTGACGGAATAGGTGGCAACGATTATGGATCAACATCAGGATCAAGGTCTTCCCGTTGAGATCACTCGGCTTTTGGCCTTTCTCGCGTGGTCCTCTTTCTTTACGCCATTACTCGTAGGACGACAATCGGTCGCATTATTCATCACCCAAACACTGATTGCCGTACCCTTGTTTCTTCCAATTGACGCCACCAGACTGAGAGGATTGGTGGTTTGGAAGTTCGTGTCAGCTGCAGCATTGTTGGTGTTCATACTTGTTTGGAAATTCACCTATCGACGCGAGCTGGCCGTGTTCATTCTTATCCTATTCTGCCTGACATACGAGTATTACGGCGAACGGAGGGATCGCGCGCCCATTCGGCTCATAGGCATGCTCTCCTTTCTGGTGGTTCTATCTCAGTTCCGTTTTGAAAACGGCATGTGGTTGGCCGCCGGAACGTTGATTTACGTACTAGCACTCACTTTTGTCCTTCTGAACCTGCATCTGGGCGAGATGCATCGCTTCAATTTCAGGGCATTAGTCATCAATCGATTTCCCTCAGCTTTTCGACACACGTGTCTGATCACCATCCTTACCGTTGTCATTTTCTGGTCACTACCGCGACTACCCCATCACTCCTACGGTGTGATCCCCAGTGTTACGGGTCAATCTATACGCGCATTTTCAAGCCGGGTCATGCTCAATGACATCGGTACGCTACGCCTATCCAGCAAACATGTGCTCAATGTCACTCCGCTCACAGATCGATACGTAGCCAACCCTTATTTGAAAGGAAAGACACTGGATCTATTCGAGATAGACGAATCTGGTAATGCCGGTTGGTCGCTTTCCAGCGACGCCAATAACATGAAGTTCAGTCACAATGGCAGTTACAAATTTCTCAAAGCCGATCCCGACGGGATGATGCACGCGGCTCAGCTCGATGTGAAGCCATTAATCGGAAACACCGTCTTCTTTTTTAACGAACTCGTACGCATTGACACGAAGTTGAAAGACATTCACATGGCATATGACTATGGTGGGCTACATTTTCCCCAAATGCTACCCAGCTCCCTGACATATACCGTGCACTATGGATCACAGCCCCTGTTGGGCGACTTACCCCATCGGGAAATTTATTTGCAGTCGCTGCCTTCACAGGATTATCTGGATAGCATCCTCGCAGAACTGGGTTGGTCACCGGAATTGAGTGAACTCGAAGTGATTGCTTTGCTCATGCAGCACTTCAAGCAGTCCTTCTCTTACAGCTTGGAGATCAACAATTTTGGACAACAAGATCCCATCCGGCATTTCTTGTTGGAACGACCCGAAGGACATTGTGAATTGTTTGCCAGTTCCATGGTTTTGCTGCTCAGACGGGCACATATTCCCAGCAGATTAGTCACAGGCTTTCTCATGCCGCCCATTGAAGAAGGTAGTTCTTTTTATTACGTAACAGAATCTTCGGCCCACGCCTGGGTGGAGGCATTTTTTGACGGCTATTGGCACACCATCGACCCCACACCGCCTTCCCAGGCCGTGCCTCCCGGCTTTTTTGAGTACCGTTTGGCTTTATTAGAGCACTATTGGAATACCATGATTCTCAATTGGGACTATGCCGAGCAGAAAAAGGCTTACCAAGAGCTGGGCGCCTTAATGTCACGCACGTTCGACAATCTGTGGTCCCATCGAATGACCATCTTTTGGATTTTGCTCATAGGTACCGTGTTGTCATCCGTGATCATTGGGACAAAAATACGAGGACGGCGACAAAACAGGCTATGGGAACGACGTTTTGAACAACTTCAACGCCGGTATTGGCGCGTGCGAAGGGGGTCCGAGACCTGGCGGCGTTACCTTGAGTCAGCCCCATTTTCCGTCGAAGCCAAACAACGTTTTGCCTCATTCCTGGACCAGTTCCACGCTGCTACATACGGCTCCAATTCACAGGTCGCTCTAAAAGACGCATGGAAAAGTCTGGAACTGCAATTGAAAAACGATCTCAAAGGAGAGACTTCGTGAAAGGTGTCATCGTGGCAGCTGGATACGGTACCAGACTGCTCCCATTCACCAAAACCGTACCCAAAGAACTGATCCCTCTGGTGGACCGTCCCGCCATTTCGTTTATCCTCGACGAATTCGTGGATGCCGGGATTGAAGAAGTCTTGATCATAGGTTCTCGGCGTAAAAAATCCTTGGAAGACTTTCTCGATCGCGAAGTGGAACTCGAAAAAGTGTTCCACGAGGAACATCGAGACCAATTGGCACAAATGATCAAACCGCCAGCGCTCAGAACCACATTTGTTCGACAACAGCAAATGAATGGCACCGGCCATGCCCTGCTGCTGGCGCAATCCTTTGCCGGCAATGAACCCGTTATCGTTGCCTACCCAGACGACCTGTTCATGGGCGCCGGACCTAACCCCAGCCAACAACTTGTGGCGGTCCATCAACAAACGGGTGGGTCCGTTTTGGCCGTCCTGGACATGCCCGGTGCAGACGTGTCTCGGTTTGGGGTTGTGGCACCCGATGATCTTGGCCCGCCCATCAAAGTCAAGCAGTTGGTGGAAAAACCCAATCCGGGAACCGAGCCAAGCCGGCTGGTGAGCCTGGGGCGTTACGTGTTTACACCCGAACTATTTTCGCTTCTAGAACACGGCCTTTCTCACCATCAAGGAGGTGAGTATTACCACATTCATGCGATCAATCAACTGGGAGCATTGGGGCGCCTATTTGCGGTTCCTGTCGTGCAGACCCATCTGGATGTAGGTGACCGTCTGAGCTATGCCCAGGCTTTTATTCGCTACGCCCTCAGTCGCAGTGATTTGAAGGAACCACTGAAAGCCTTGGTGGCAGATTTGCTGTCATCTCCGCAGTAGCCCTTTGATGTGACTCGCGATAAGATGAACCACATGGATGCCTATCTGACCGTGGACCAACTGAGTCAATGGGTTGAGCAAGCAATTCAGGAATTTGCCGAAAGTGACCTGGTGGGCGTTTCGCCGGCTTGGCAGTCCATTTTCAGGGCAATTCCCCAACTTTTGGCAGCGGGCGAACCGGCCGATGATCGCTTTCGTTGGGAGATAGAGGCCGCTAACGAAACACTGCCCGATATAGTCGATCGCTTACACCGCCTTCGTCGATACTTGATGCGCCAACTACACGGAAAAGAATTTCCCATGGTGGAGCAACTCATCCACTGGTTCGATCGAACTGAATTGGACATCGTCGAACGAATGACTGGAAAGACGAGCACATCACACAGTCTCAGCGAACCCTATGAAACCATTTTCTGGAATGCAAGGGATGGCATGTACATATCCACGATTGATGGGCGTTTCGTTCACTGCAACGAGGCGATGGTGAAGATGCTGGGATACCAAACCGTGGACGATGTCTTGAAACTGGATATTGCTGAAGAACTGTATCTGGACCAGGAAGATCGCAAAGTGATGGTGGAACACCTTCACCGCGACGGCTTTTTTGACCGTCATGAATTTTGTTTCCGATGCGCCGACGGTAGTGAGCGTATTGCGCTGGAGTCTTGTTATCAGGTGACCTCCCGTACGGGGGAGTCATACGTCGTGGGTATGCTGGTCGATGTGACCGACGAAAAATCAAGCCAGGCACGGACACAGTCCTATATTCACAAGCTGGAAAGCCAGGCTATGGAGGCTGGCGTCGAAGCGAATCGCGAACTTAAACGCAGTGAGTCCTTACTTGAAGTTTCCGACCATCCGTTACTGATCGTCGATTCGCCTGAACTGACATTGATGGGCTGCAACAATGCTTTCTTGAAGATTTTTGGCTACCGCAAAAAGGATGTGGAAGATCTGCCGCTGAAACGAATATTCAGTGAGTCTGGTTGGATGGAAATCTTTCCCAAACTCTCAGATCTACGCCGCAAAAGCCGCTTTCACGTGCGCGATGTCACCTGTATCACGCAAGATTCCGAAGACCTAAAGGTGGACCTCACCATTTTGGTACACCATGACCATAGTGGCACCAGCCTCTTTATTGAAGTGCAGGATAGGTCTGATTTCAAAGCGCTTACCGACCAAGCTCAACTGATCAGGCATCAACTGGATATGGTACTCGACGAAGCGCCACTGGGCATGATCGGGTTCAACGGCGAAGGAAAAGTCGTTTTTGTAAATCGCTGGCTCCGCTCTAGCATTGGCTATTCAAAAGAGCGTATGCGCAACTCTGACTTCATCAACGATCTCTTCACCATTCCAGAGCAACGGGTAAAATTCAACAAATATGTGCAAGCCATGTTAAGCGGTCGCAAATACGAGAATTTACCCATTTCTCTGCGGAGCAGAACGGGCGAGACGCTCGACTTTGCCATTAAGACATCCGTCTTTGATTTTTTTGATGGCACTGGAAGAGGATTCTTGGCGTTCCTTAGACCCATTGGCATCGAATCGACCCAAGATGAAACAGACGAACTGAGAACCCGCGACGAGCTCATCGAACAATTGGGGCGTCAAGCGGAAACAGCTCGTGCCGATCAAGAGCATCTCACCCAGTTAATGAACCTCCTGATAGATCAGCTAAAGAACCCTCTTGAGGTGATCTCGGGTTTCACGAGCTTGCTTCATCGTGAAATTCAGGAACACCTTACAGACAGCCAACGAGAAGACTTTTCTATTATTGTGGCTAATCTAGAGATCCTGACGCGGTTAATGGATCAGGCCCACGAATACGAGCGTCTGCATCATCAGAAGGTGACACCGAGACCGATATTGATCAGCGCATCGGGCTTAGCTAGCTTTCTCAATGATGCCTTTGTTGGGTTTGGTGAACGTTTGACACAAGATCATTCGGGCGCTGATGAATCCATGATCAAAACGGATCCGCTCATTGTGGAGTCGGCTTTGCGACAGTTCCTCGAGAACGCTTCAACCCATACCGCTGGCCCCTTTTCACTACACTGGGAATCACATGATGGCCAACCTACCATCGTCATTTCGGATCAAGGGCCAGGGATGAACCTCATCGACTTGGAACATGCCCACGATGCGTTCTATACCAATAATCCTGATAAGCCTTCGGCTGGATTGGGCGTTGGACTCACCATCGCACATGGATACGCAAACTTGTTGCACGTCGCCTGTCACATAGAATCGTCCGTCAAGGCAGGTACACAGGTCTTTTGGTCCTTTCCGGCTGGTGAGCATGAATGAACGCGATCAGCGGTTTATGAGTGAAGCATTGCGGCTCGCGGAAATCGCAGCCGTTGCAGATGAAGTTCCCGTGGGTGCCGTGGTGGTACGTGGCGAAACGATCATGGGTCTTGGGAGCAATGCAAACATCGGCCAGTCTGACCCTACGGCCCACGCAGAAATTTTGGCACTGCGCGAAGCGGGTCGCTATGACAACAATTACCGTCTTCCTGGGGCTGAACTTTTTGTGACCTTAGAACCGTGCCCTATGTGTTACGCGGCATTGGTTCAGGCTCGGATTTCGCGACTCGTGTATGGAGCCAACGATCCAAAGGGCGGCTACACGCTTTTTTATGGGGAATCGGGACTGGCCCAATTCAATCACCAAATCGAGGTGGTTTCCGGTACGATGGAGGCGACTTGTCGGTCGGTCATGCAAGCGTTCTTCAAAGCCAAGCGCGAGCGCGGCAAACGAAAATGGTTAAAGGGGACATTGTGAAGAAATTCATCGCCTTAACAGTTTTGCTGCTTGCAATCGCTGTATTTTTTGGAAACTACCATGTTGTTCGCGACAAGCAAGGTCTTCAACTGGTCAAAAAGTCCGAGTTTGGATTCAAAGAAACTTGGCTGGACACAAGGGATTGGAGTCCGTTGGACTATATCAAACACGCGGATGTCAGTAAGGAATTGGCCAAAAAACACTGGTCCGACCTAAAACGCCAATTTGAGTCTGGCTGGGACACCGTAACCAAGAAATTCGAGGACGTGGCCAACGATATACCCGAAGATTCGCTTGTCAAGCTGCAAAATCAGGCGCAGCACAAGTTCGACGAACTCAAGCAACGTTGGGAACGTCAGGAAATTGATCGGGCGACACTTGAACGCGATCTTGAGAAAGTGAAAGATTGGGTTGATGAACGCATCGCGGAGCTGGAGTCCTTGAACCAGTAGTTCAACCCAACGAGGCTTCGATCTCCACCAACAAATCTGCGCGACAAATATCTGCCAAAAGATAAGTCACCTGAGCATGGGGTCCGAAATGTGCGGTACATTGCGTCATCAGGGATTCGGCATCTTTTCTGTTTCTAACATAGACCTTAAAGCGCCTTTGTTCCGCGGGAAGTTGCGCCAAGCATAGATTCATTTCACGTGCGACCAGATCGAGATTCTCAAAGGTGATGGCACACTGTTTTTGTGGGCAATCAACGCCCTGGGATTCGTGCCCCTTAATAGCGGCCGTCCCTGAAATATAAGCGGACACACGATCACCCTCGACTCGAGTGCCTCGGGCAAAGCTAGGTGGGCGCGGTCCATACTCTGTGGGGTATTTGAATGCGGACACTTGTTCCGGGTTTTCAACGTGTGTTGCGTCTTCAAATCCCGCCACAAAATAAAGGGCGAACACATTGTCCTCAACGCCTACCGCTGACGCGGCCGGTAAGACTTGGTGGAACTGCTGACCAAACGCTCGTTCAAAGGCCATGGATCGACCAATCGAGAAGGACTTGTAATTCTCTAAACCCTCGGTTTCAGCATTAATAAATGGAACGAAATTCCAGATGCGGTAGATCGTGCGTCCCTGACAGATCTCCAACAACTCACGATAAACCTGATAGATGGTTTCCTGTAACGGAAACCTCACCGGAACGACGCAGACGCCCATCGTTTGACGGGAACCGTGCATGATGGCAAAAGCACCCGTGGTTTCAATCGACGGGGCATCACAACTGTATGATTCCTCTGCCGCGCCACCCAAATGAGGCACTTTAAGTTGCAATTCCAAGACGTCGCCAGCATGAAGGTAAGATGTTTTTGGGGCACCGAATGTGATCTTCAACCGCTTGGTCATGAAGCCTCACCCTTCGTGACCAGGCTAACCTGGATGCGCTTAAGGCTGCCGTCGCCCACGGATTCCGTTTGGTACTGCGCATAATTCTGCAAGGCAACATGCACCAGGCGACGTTCATAGGAGTTCATCGGATCCAACAGAATCGAATCGCCCTCATGACTTAGTTTCTGACACGCAGCCAATGCCCGCTCAACGACCTCGTCTTCATCGCGGCGTTGCAAAAGAGGATGATCGAGGGTAACCACCAAAGGACTATCACTAAAAAGCCCAGAATGATAGCGCCCCAAGAGGGTTTCCAAATCACTGAGTGGTTGACCCTGGTTACGCTCTAAGCGTCCAGCATCACTCAAACTTAGGTTTAATCTAAAATGGTCCACGGAGACGTGAACTTCGGTCGAAATGTCCAGCGTGTGTAACAGGGACTCCGTCATGTCACGGACAGCCTGAATTTGCTCGGCGTAGGCTTCACCTGGCGGGCAAACCGCTACCTGCACGGATACTCCTGCTTCCTCAGTTGGAACCAGTCGAACTTGTAATTGGCTGGCTACCTTTGGGTGAGCCTTCGACGCTTCGGACACAGCCTCTTGCAGGTCGCGTCCTGTATAGACTTCCGGCAGAAATTCACTCATGCCCCCTGGTATCTCCATTTCATCACCATGGTCTGACCTAACTGAAAGAAATTACTGGTAATCATATACAAAATCAAGCCCGATGGCATGGCCACAAACATGAGCGTGAACATCAAGGGCATAAAACGCATCATTTTTTGCTGAGCAGGATCGCCAGGCATGGGCATGGTTAATTGAGTCAGGAACATGGTGGCACCCATGAGGATGGGCAACACAAAGGTTCCGTCTTTGACACTAAGGTCCTGAATCCACCAAATCCACTCCGACTGCCGCAAATCAATGGCATTCCTCAGCAATGAGAAATAGGCGATGAAAATGGGTACTTGGGGCAGCATGATGAAGCATGAGGCAAAGGGATTAATCCCTTCCTTCTTGTACAACGCCATTTGTTCCATCTGCATTTTCTGGCGGCTTTCCAGATCATTTCCAGGAAACTTCTTTTTCAATGCATCCAGTTGCGGTTGTAGTTTTCGCATCCGGAATGAGGAGCGTACGGAAGGAATCGTCATGGGAAGCAACGCAGCTCGAATGAGAATGGTCAGGAGCACAATGGCCCAGCCCCAATTCCCGGTCCATGTATGTAGTGCGGAAAGAGCCTTATAAAGGAGTTTGGAGAGGACGCCCGCGACCCCGTAATCCACCAAGTCTACGAGGTCAGGATCTATGCGTTTCAACTCCGTGGCTGATTTAGGTCCGAAATAGAAGGACCCTTTCAGGGTCTCGTCAACGGTCACTGCCACCACGGGTACGCGCTCATGATCGCTTTGGCCACCCTCTACTGCATGAGATGCGACCATGATTTGTCCAACCGGTTCGTCGGGCCGAAACACGTTGCCAAAGAAGCTGTCAGACATACCGAACCACGAAATGAATGCCGGTTCTTCCAAAAGGGGCGAGAATAGGGAATCTTTAACTTTCGCGGCAGCCCGATTCTCGCGATCGCCATCCGCAAACCACACGACTTCCATCAGTTTGGGGTTGATGGCACCCATGGATAACAGCCCGGGCCGTTCAAAGTCCTTGGCCGACATAGGACGCAATCCATCCGCCACCACCACAAGAGCTTGCGGGTCACCGGTGACCTGACATTCAAGTTCCAGTTGGTAGCGGTCGGACAACGAAAATCGCTTTCGGATTTGCACTTGGCCGCGTGTCGCACTGTAAACCACGGTATGTGAGTCGGGTGTTTCCACGTGGAACATCCACTCCGATGCTTTCCCACCCTGACTCAAGACAATTTCACCTGGAGCGTGTTTTGACGGCACCACGACTCGAATGGGTTCTCCATTTGAGACGCTGACATGAAATTGCTTCAGAATGACTTCGCGAACAACGCCTCCGCGATTATCGAGGCGAACCCGAATCCAATCGTTTTCCACCCAATCTTCACGCGCCTCAACCGTTTCGGTGACCTCAAAGGATTCCGCCTCGACGGGCAATGGTTCAGCCATCGGTTCAGTCTCACTTGGAACCACATCCACCGGTTCGTCAGGCAGCTCTTCCTCAATGGGAACTTCTTCAACCAAACCAAGGGTTGGTGCCACCCAACGGTCCATGACGATGAAAAAGGCCATACAGGCCACGATCATCGCTAAGAATCGTCGGTAATTCACAGTTCCCTCCCTGTGGGCAATTTGACGCGTTTCAATCGTTGGTTTAATCGCATGAAGCAGTCTTCAATAGATGCAAAGGGCGTTTCGCGTATGCCTGGACGGGGCAGCGCCACAATATCCATGGCAGGTAACATGTGCTGCATGGCACGAAACGCTTCTCGCAACCGCCGCTTCACTCTATTTCGCTGCACGGCACCACCCACCTTTTTTGAAACAGCCATGCCCAGACGGGCATGACCTTGGTCATTGGTACGGATCACAAAAATGAGATACGGGGTGGCGACTCTAAACCCAGAGCGGAAGACGCGCTGGTATTCACCTCGTTTGCGAACCCGAACCGCTTTGGGAAAGGACTTAGCCCGCGAGGCGCTTCCTACCAGCCGCACGACGCGACCTGATAACGTTGCGACCACCAGGCGTACTCATTCGAGCACGGAAACCATGCGTTTTGGCACGTTTCCTTCTGTTGGGTTGAAAGGTTCTCTTCATGGCGTTTCCTCGAACAGTTCGGGCCAAACGCCCGCTAAGATGTCAAACCCGAAGACATTACCGGAAAGCCAACCAAAAGTCAATCCCGCAAGCTTTCGCCAACCCCTCCGTGCCACTGCGTCAGCCAAGTCAAATCTGGACTGACTTTTGAGCAAAAAATGCCCACCAGTCCTCACAAAACGCCCCTTCCGAAGAGGCTCAGATTTTCTTTGAAAACGCCCTTGTGACCCCCATAAGCCTGTGCTAGGCTTCGAACATTGTCCGACCCCCCACGATCGTGCACGTGGGTGCACGACCCTCGATTCATCGGTTAAGACGCAATGGTATGACCATCGCACAGGGGACTCTCATTGTCTGATCTCTGGATTCGCGTACTCACGCAACTCAAAACAAAAATCGCACAAGAAGATATCGAAGAGTGGCTCACACCGACGAAGTTGATGGACCAGAGTGATGGTCAACTCACGGTTTGGGTTCCCCAGGCAATCTTCATCGATTGGATCCAGGATAATTATCTCTATGAGATTCAGACCGCTTTGGCTCAATTGGGGCATGGGGATTTGCGGGTCCAATTCGTCGAGAAGAACGACGAGAATCGCACACAACCCACGGCACACCAACAAAACCGTGAGCATCTTCGCTTAAACCCCAAGTACCGCTTTGAAAACTTTGTGATTGGCGGTAGTAACCAGTTTGCTCACGCGGCTGCTCGAGCCGTGGCAGATGCGCCCTCAACGTCCTACAACCCTCTTTTTCTTTATGGAGCCTCGGGTTTGGGTAAGACGCACCTGCTACACGCCATCGGTCACCAGTTGCTTGAAACGCATCCTCATTTGAAGATGTGTTACACCACCTGCGAAGAGTTCACCAATCAATTCATCAACTCCATTCGCTTTAACAAGGGTGAAGCGTTCCGCGAGCGATATCGCTCAGTCGATGTGTTGTTGATTGACGATATCCAGTTTCTGTCGGGTAAGACGCAGACCCAAGAAGAGTTCTTCCATACGTTTAATGCGCTGTTCGAACAACAGAAACAGATCATTTTGTCATCTGATTGTGGTCCCAGTCATATCCCCAAACTGGAGGCGCGCCTTAAGAGCCGGTTCCAATGGGGACTCAGCGCCGATATCCAACCCCCGCCATTGGAAACCCGCATTGCAATTTTGAGGAAGAAGGCTGAGGCCGAAGGCGTGGTGTTACCCGACGATGTGCTGCTCTATATTGGTAGTAAGGTGAAGACGAACGTACGGGAGCTGGAAGGCGCACTGATCAAGGTGATTGCCTACGCTTCATTGAGTCGCCGTACGATCACGCTCGATCTGGCTGAGCAGTGTTTGCGGGGTGTGATCAAGGAAGAAAACCAATCCTTGAGCTGTGAACGCATCCAACGCTTGGTAGCAGAACAATTCAATCTCACCACCAAAGAACTGTGTTCGCGAAATAATTCGAAAAGGGTGGCGCAACCTCGACAGATCGCTATGTACCTCACCCGCCAACTCACCGGCATGTCGTTACCCGAAATAGGGTTGGCGTTCGGCAATAAACACCACTCAACCGTGCTCTACTCCATTCAGAAAATTGAGAAGACGATGACCATCGACCCCGATACTTTGCGCCTGGTGAATGGTCTCAAGAAATCTCTGCTTTAACGATTATGGACACGTTTTCCGCAATCCAACATCAGCAAAAAGACATGGATATCACTGAGTTCCCAGCGGTTTTCCACAGATTTCCACAACCATCTTTTCGGGCACCTGATCAAAATAAGGGAAAACGCGCTATGATTTGCCTCAAAGAGGCAAGTTTTAAGCCCCGATCATGGATCATCAGAAGTTTTTCAACGGGCTTTTTAACAGGTTTAAGAGCTTATAAATGAAGTACTTACAAGAGTTTTCCACAGATTTAGCGAACACCGACAAAGTCTACGGTTTTTATCTAAAGATATTTAAAAAGATCCCTTTAAGGTTGAAGTAACCATGGAATTTCACAGCCTTCGTGCCGAATTGCTTACCGAACTTCAGTTAATGGCTGGTGTGATTGAAAAGAAACACACCATGCCTATCTTAGCCAATATCCTCATTGAGGCAGAAGGCAACCAGTTAACGCTGAAGGCCACTGATCTTGAAGTCGGTCTAATCAGTCACTGTCCTGCACAAGTGGTGGAAGCTGGGGCCTTCACTGTGAACGCAAAAAGGCTCCAAGACATGCTTGCCACGCTTTCAGGGCAGCAGGTGAGCCTCTCAATGAGCGAGGGCAGTTTGTTGGATGTCGTTTCCGGAGCCGCTCAGTTTTCCATTGAAACGATGCCCACCCATGATTTTCCCAGTATCCCTGATTATGACTTCTCGAACGCGGTCCAGTTACCTTGTGGCTTTGTGCTTGAGTGTATCGGCAGGGTTCTTTTTTCGATTTCTTCGGATCCCCATAAGTACGCAATCAACGGTGCATTGTGGCGATTGCTCGAGGGTCAGTTGACGATGGTCAGCACCGATGGCCACCGAATGTCTGTATTACGCAGTCAACAAAACGCGGGTGACGGGGATTTTGATGTCATCGTTCCGCGCAAAACCATGGGCGAACTGAAAAAATTGTTGGGATCCGTAGACAGCGACGAGCCTTTTTTGTTGGCCATCATTGACGGTCGATTGTTTTTCAAAATTGGTGATCGAGTTCTTTTTTCTCGCGCCATAGATGGAAAGTTCCCCGATTACGAGAAGGCCATTCCTACCAACAATGACAAGGAATTTGTCTTTGAACGCAGTGTTTTGAGTGACGTCATGCGACGAAAAATGGTGTTGAGCTCCGACAAGTCCAAATTGGTCAGGCTTGGTTTTTCACCCAATCGGCTGGTGGTGGTCTTGCGCAACGCAGAACGAGGGGAATCGGTCGATCAAATTGAAATCGACTATCAAGGTGAGGCGTTTGATGTGGGATTCAATGCGGAATATGTGTTGGATTTCTTGAAGAATATGAGCTGCGAACGCATCCGTTTATTCCTCAAAGATGCCACCAATCAGGGCCTGTTTCGTATTGCCGATGATTTGGACGAGATCCAATATGAACATGTCATTATGCCCATGAGACTCCTGGGTTAACGCAGCTTGCGCCTGCTTTGGCTTAAAACCCAAGGCGTGAGAAATCTGTGCCATGAGCCCCTGTCTTTGGGTTCTGGGATCAATTGGTTTGTCGGCAATAACGGTCAGGGCAAGACGTCGGTTCTGGAGGCTGCCTATGCTCTGTTGACGTCTCGAAGCTTTCGCGCCTCCACATTGAGTGAGATGATTTGTCACGGACATCCCCGATGCCAGATGGAGGGCAGCCTGGAACGGAACGGTGACAAGGCATGGATGGCGCTTCATTTGGAACAGGGACGAACGCGTCGGCGACTGTCTGGTAAGCCGTGCGACACGCTCACCTATGTGTCACAAGCCAAAATACTTGCGTTCACCCGTCACAGCGTAGCTTTGGTGGAAGGTGGTCCTGAAGAGCGACGTCGATTTCTGGACCGTGTGGCTGCCCATCTCGAGAATCAACACTTGGCAAACCTGGGGCGCTACCGGCGTTACAAACAGCAACTACAACAGTGCCTGGGCAATGGTTCCGATTTGGCGCTGTATCAAAGTTTCAAGCACGGTTGGGCGGCACTTAGTGAACAACTGGTGACTCGCCGGCAAGCCGCCCTGAAATCGTTGATGCCATTTGTGTTGGACTATTTTGCGGAATGGTTTCCCGATGTGGGTGCTTTGACTTTTCAATACCGCACCCGTAATGTCAGCGATTTGGGCCAGTACCAGAAGCGATTGTTGTCGCTGTCGGCGCGCGAACTATTGCAAAAAAGAATGCTGGGCGGCGCGCATCTGGACGAGTTGGAGATTTCGTTGGGCGGACAGGATGCGCGAAAAGTGGCGTCCGCAGGTCAGATGAGAGCGGTGGCCATGGCACTTGTGTTTGGCGCGCGCGCGCTCATTCACAAAACGACGGGGATTGCGCCCATTCTTGTGTTGGATGACGCCGATGCCGAACTAGATCGCACGCGTTGGTCCAAGGTGATGGCCGTGGCCGAGGAGGCCGGCCAAACCTTAGTCAGCACCTCCGAATATGCTATAATTCGAGGGTTTGAACGAGGAACCGTGTTCAAGGTGGACACCGGAACGGTTCGCCTTGAAAGGGATGGTGGATGACCTTAAGCGGAAATACTTATGGTGCGGATCAGATCAAGGTCCTCAAAGATCGGGATGCTGTACGTACCAGGCCGGGTATGTATATCGGCAACACAGATGACGGTTCAGGACTCCACCAAATGGTGTATGAGGTGGTGGATAACGCCATCGATGAGGCCCTTGCGGGTTATTGCGATTTGGTGCAAGTGACCCTTCACGTAGACGGTTCGGTGACCGTGGAAGATAACGGCCGCGGGATTCCCGTGGATATGCACAAGGAAGAAGGTCGATCTGCGGCGGAAGTGATCATGACCGTGCTACATGCCGGTGGCAAATTCGATCAGAACTCTTACAAGGTATCTGGCGGCCTGCATGGTGTGGGTGTGAGTTGTGTGAATTTCCTCTCCAAAGAGTTGGAAATGGAAATTCGCCGAGGTGGCGAATTCTATTTTCAAAGGTACGAGTCAGGTTATCCCACAGGTCCGATCCAGAAGATGGGACATGCCAAGCACACGGGTAGCAAGATCCGATTCCTGCCAGACCCAGAGATCTTTGAGATCACAGAGTTTAGCTTCGATCAGTTATGCGAACGGTTGCGTGAATTGAGTTTTCTCAATGAAGGCGTTCGCATACGCATCGTGGACGAACGAACAGGACAGAGCAACGACTTTAGTTTTTCTGGTGGCATTAGTGCATTTGTCACCTATCTGAGTAAATCTAAGCGGATGCTTCTGGAGCAGCCCGTGTTTTTTAGCTCTGAGCGTGACGGCATGGAGATACAGGTGGCCCTGTGTTGGAACGCCGGCTACCAAGAGAACGTCTATTGCTATACCAACAATATTCGCAATCGCGACGGTGGCACCCATTTGGCGGGCTTCAGGGCTGCGTTAACGCGAACGATTAATCAGTACGTCAACGACAATCCCTTGCCTAAGAACGTCAAGGTGAATTTGGTGGGAGAGGACTCGCGGGAAGGACTGGTGGCCGTGGTGTCGGTGAAGGTGCCTGACCCCAAATTCAGCTCGCAAACCAAAGACAAGTTGGTGTCAAACGAAGTAAAGGGTGCTGTGGAGACGGCGACTTTTTCACTTTTGACGAAGCACTTCGAGGAAAACCCCAAGGACGCCAAACAAATTATCGACAAGATCGTCGAGGCGGGACAGGCCCGTGAAGCCGCGCGCAAAGCCAGAGAATTGACGCGACGCAAGGGCATTCTGGATATGGGTGGATTGCCGGGAAAATTGGCTGACTGCCAAGAGAAAGACCCTGCCATGTCGGAATTGTATATCGTGGAAGGGGATTCGGCGGGTGGTTCTGCCAAGAGCGGTCGTGAACGTCGCAATCAAGCTATTTTGCCCCTCAAAGGGAAGATCTTGAACGTGGAAAAAGCCCGCTTCGAAAAGGTGATTTCCTCCGATGAAATCAAGCACCTGATTAAGGCCTTGGGTACGGGCATCCACACTGAGTTCGACATCTCGCGTATTCGCTACCACAAAGTGATTATCATGACGGATGCCGATGTGGATGGCGCGCACATCCGCACCCTTTTGTTGACGTTCTTTTTTCGCCAAATGGCTCAAGTCATTGAACGCGGTTTTCTGTATATCGCTCAGCCACCGCTTTTTAAGATGAAGAAGGGCAAGAAAGAGCTGTATCTGCAGAGTGCCGAGGAATTGAATCAGGTACTGTTGAACCAGATCTCCAGTGACATCAGCATAAAACTGGTGCGCACGGGTACCGTGATTGAAGGCGACGACTTGGTGGCCAAGATCGGGTTGTTGAATCGAGAACAAAACATCCGCGACCTGATGGCACGCAAGGGTATTACCGAAGCCGTGATTCGCGTTTTATTGGAGTACACCCGCGACGATTTGGAGTTTTTCCGCGATCCGGCCAATATCCAACAGTTACGTACCGCTCTGGAAAAAGAGGGCTTGGAGTTTGTGGCAGTAGAGCAGGATGAGGATTACGAAGCAGAAGTGTTGGTGATGAACACCCAAACTGGCGGTCATGCGCACCAGATACGGTTCGGTTTTCAGCTCATTCATTCACCGGAATACAAAATGTTGCGGGAGTTCATATCGGAATTGCCTGATTTTGTCGACACGGAGTTTGAAGTGCAATTGCGTGGTGGCGAAGTGGAGTATGGCTTGGATAAGTCACACTTATTGCGCATCATCAATCAAATGAGTCGGCGCGGCATCCAAATTACGCGTTTCAAGGGTTTGGGCGAAATGAACCCGGACCAGTTGTGGGACACCACACTCAACCCTGAGAATCGCACGCTTTTGAAGGTTCAGATTGAGGATTTGGTGGAAGCTGATGACCTCTTCAGTGTCCTGATGGGCGATGAAGTTGAAGCGAGGCGCGAGTTTATTGAAACCAATGCGCTGAACGTGCAAAACCTCGATATCTAGAGAGGACCGAACATGCAGCAAGAACGTCCCGTAAACATTCTGCGGGAAATGAAGCAGTCCTATTTGGACTATTCCATGAGCGTCATCGTAGGTCGCGCGCTCCCTGATGTACGCGACGGCCTGAAACCGGTTCACCGGCGGATTCTCTATGCGATGTACGACGAAGGGTTGTTATCCAACCGCCGGTACTCGAAATGTGCAGGTGTGGTTGGCGAAGTGCTGAAGAAGTATCACCCCCACGGTGATTCGGCGGTCTACGATGCCTTGGTTCGATTGGCGCAACCTTGGACCATGCGTTATCCCTTGGTGGATGGCCAGGGCAACTTTGGTTCCATTGATGGCGATCCGGCTGCTGCTTACCGTTACACGGAAGCGCGTATGCGTTCCATTGCGGAAATGATGCTGGCCGATATCGACAAGGACACGGTGGACTGGCAGGCCAACTTCGATGAACAGGTTTCTGAACCCTTGGTGTTGCCCACGCGTATTCCCACGCTGTTGGTGAATGGGAGCTCGGGAATTGCAGTGGGTATGGCCACCAACGTGCCACCGCACAACATGCACGAGATCTGTGATGCACTGTTGGCGATTGTCGAGGATCCCGATGTGGATCAGGAGCACCTGATGACGCTGGTTCAGGGACCTGATTTCCCCACGGGTGGTGTGATTTGTGGGCGCAGCGGTATTCGCGATGCCTATGAAACGGGTCGGGGCCGAGTGGTTGTGCGCGCCAAACATCATTTTGAAACCTTTGGTGAAAATAGTCGCACGCGGATCATCATCGACGAAATACCGTACATGGTGAGCAAGTCGAAAATTGTGGAGAAGATCGCGGATCTGGTTAAAGAGGGTCGCGTCGAGGGTATCAGCGAAATCCGCGACGAGTCCGACCGACACGGTATGCGAATTGTCATTGAGCTAAAACGTGCTGAGATTCCTGAAGTGATTCTGAACCAGTTGTTCCGCATGACGCCCTTGCAAAGTACGTTTGGTGTGATCATGCTTGCGTTGGTGGGCAATCAACCGAGGGTTCTGGGACTCAAACAGGTGTTGAGCCAGTTTGTGGTATTCCGGAGGGAAGTGGTTCAGCGACGCACGCGCTATTTGTTGCGCAAAGCGGAAAAGCGGGCCCACATCCTTGAGGGTTTCGTCAAGGCGTTGGACATCCTTGACGCTTTGATTCAGCATATTCGTCAGTCCGCTTCGCCTGCCGAGGCCAAAGCCGGCATGATTGAGCGCTGGGATTTTTCCGCCGAACAGGCACAAGCCATTTTGGAAATGAGGCTTCAGAAATTGACCGGCATGGAGCGCCAGTCGATTATTGATGAGTTTGAAGCCATCAAACTTGAAATGGAACGCTTGCGCAAGATTCTCCAGGACCCCGAAGAGTTGCGCCGCGTGTTGGTGGAGGAAATCACCGAAGTAAAGACGCTATTTGGCGACGAGCGGCGTACTGTAATCTCTGACATGGAAGGCGATTTCTCGATTGAGGACTTGATTGCCGATGAACCGGTGGTGATCACCTGCAGTCATCGAGGCTACATTAAGCAGACGCCCGTGACCATGTACCGCGCCCAGCGAAGGGGCGGTAAGGGTCGATTGGGGATGCGCACCCATGACGATGATTTTGTGGAATACCTGTTCGTGGCGTCGACCCATGACACGCTGCTCATGTTCACTAGTTTTGGCAAGGTGTATGCCATGAAGGTGCACCAGATTCCGCAGACCGATGCCGCCACCAAGGGCAAAGCCATCGTCAATCTCGTGGCCTTGGATGAAGGTGAGAAGGTGGTAGCATTCCAGGCGATTCGCGAGTTCGACGACGACGTCAATCTGGTTTTTGCAACGCGAAACGGGATTGTCAAGAAGACGACGCTCGGCAGTTACCGGAATATCCGTGTGGGTGGCATTCGAGCCATCAATATTTCCGAAGATGATGAGTTAATCACCGTTCGTCAGACCAATGGTGAGCGCAATATCTTCTTGGCTACCAAAATGGGCAAGTGTATCCGCTTCTCAGAAGGCGATATTCGTACCATGGGCCGTACCGCCACGGGTGTGATTGGTATCCGTCTGGCCAAGGGAGATGAGGTGGTCGAAATGGCAGTGATCGACGACGATCAGGCCTGTATTCTGACGGTCAGTGAAAATGGCTTTGGAAAACGCACCAAGGTAGCGGAATACCGTGTTCAGAACCGCGGTGGCAGCGGCATTCTGAATATGAAAATGACCGAGAAAACCGGGCCGATTGCCGGGGTGCGCTATGTCAAGGACGACGATTCCGTGTTGTTGATCAGTCAATTTGGCAAACTCATCCGTATGGATTTGGACCACGTCCGAGAGATCGGCCGCGTGACCCAGGGTGTGATCTTGCTGCAGTTGGATGAAGAGGACGACCGCGTGGTGGATATTGGGATCTTGCCGCCTGATGAAGCTGCCGACGATGAGTTGGGAGACGAAACCGTGGATGCCTCGGGAGAAGAGGAGTAAGCCATGTTGTTATTTTTGGACACGGCAGTCTATTCAGAGATTGAGGAGGCTGTTGCCTTGGGTGTGGTTGACGGCGTCACCACGAACCCGAGCTTGATAGCCAAAGCAGGTCTTAAATTGGAAGAGGAGATTCCGCGTATCTGCGAGCTGGTGCAGGGTCCAGTGAGTGCAGAGGTGCTGGCCACCGATGCGGAAGGCATGCTGGCCGAGGCGACGGTGTTGGCGGGTTTGCATGAACATGTGGTGGTCAAGGTGCCCTTGACCGAGGCGGGTCTTCAGACCGTGGCGCGGTTGCGACCCAAAGGTGTGCGATTCAATGTCACGTTGTGTTTTACGGTGGCTCAAGCCTTGTTGGCGGCCAAAGTGGGCGCGCACTATGTGTCGCCTTTTGTGGGTCGATGGGATGATATCGACCGCGATGGCAGCGAGCTGATTCGCGACATGACTGCGGTGTTCCAGAACTACGGCTTCGACACTCAGATTCTGGTGGCATCGGTGCGTTCGCCCCTGCATGTATCTCAGGCGGCCATGTGGGGTGCCGATGTAGCGACACTACCGCTTAAGGTTTTGCGGCAAATGGTGCGACACCCTTTGACCGATGTGGGTTTGGCACGGTTTCTGGAGGACGCACGGCGCGCCCGTGAGTCTTGATGTTCCACGTGGAACATGACTGAATCCACTGTGGTGGCCCTTGCCACCCCACTCCCGCAACCCTCCGCGCTCGCCATCATCCGAGTCTCCGGCCCTTTGACCGAAGCACTTGTCGCTCGATTCTTTGTGCCCAAGAATCCCGGACCACTCAAACCTTGGCGGTTGCGCCGTGGCAACTGGCATGACGTCGAAGGGTTGGTGGATGACATCACGCTTGTTTTCTACCGGGCTCCCCAATCCTATACGGGCGAAGACATGTGTGAGATCTTCTGTCATGGCAATCCGGTCTTTTGTGATCAGATTATTGGAAACCTAGTGGATGCGGGTGCAGAGCGCGCCCAACCCGGTGAGTTTACCCGGCGCGCCCTGTTGGAAGGTCGAATGGGGTTGCTTGAAGCCGAAGCGCTTCATGAATTGGTCACCGCAAAAACCCGATTTCAAGCCGATCTCATACGCCAACAACACAGCAGCCCCCTAGTCAAGGCGCTCCAGCAGCACGTGCAAACCATTTTGGGGATACAGGCACATATCGAGGCGACGATTGACTACGGGGAAGAGGATATCGATGCCTTGCAGCGGCCCTTGATGCTCCAACAACTGAGCTCCATGTTGGATGACTTAAAGCAATTGAAAAAGACGGCCAGTTTTGCCTTGGGAATGAAACGCGGTTTTCGTGTGCTTCTGGCCGGTGCGCCCAACGTGGGCAAGAGTACACTCTTTAACGCCTTGTTGGATCGTGAACGCGCCATTGTCTCCGAATGGCCAGGTACCACTCGTGACTATTTAGCTGAAGAAGTGGAAATTAACGGGCTCCCTGTGGTTCTGATCGATACGGCAGGACTGCGTGAAACTGAGGATATGATTGAGGCGGAGGGTATCCGACGGGTGACGCACTTGTTCGGTGAGGTGGATCTGGTGCTGGTGTTGGTGGACCCCGAACATGGTATACCCAGCCTTCCGCCGCCCGAAGTGCTACCCAGTGAGCGGTTGTTGATCGTAGCCAACAAGTCCGATGTGTCTCAGGCGACCGGAGCAGACCTGGCCATTTCGGCTCGCGATGGTCGGGGTTTGAGCCAATTGGAAGCGCAAATTGTGTTAAGATTGTCGTCCGCTGTGACCGGACAGAGCGCCTACCTCATCAATCAAAGACAAGAGGATGTGGTTGCTCAGGCCATCACCCTACTCCAGCATGCCATTCAGGACACTTCCGATGGGCATGGGGAGGAAATTCTCAGCAGCTATCTCAACCAATTGAGGCAGCAACTGGGCGAGCTGACCGGTGAGACCACAGTGGAAGACCTGTTGGATCGCATGTTTGCGAGTTTTTGTTTGGGGAAATGATTAAACCTGACGTCATTGTTATTGGGGCCGGACACGCCGGCTGTGAGGCGGCTTGGGCTTGTGCGCGCATGGGTCTGCAAACCACTGTGCTCACGATTAACCTCGATATGGTCGGGCAAATGTCCTGCAATCCCGCCATCGGTGGCTTGGCAAAGGGTCATATGGTGCGTGAATTGGACGCACTGGGTGGGTTGATGCCCACGATCGCAGATCGTACCGGTATCCAGTTCCGGATGCTCAATGCGTCGCGCGGACCGGCCGTGCAAGCGCCGCGGGCTCAAAGTGACAAGGTGGCGTATCGCAACTTGATTCGCGCAGTATTGGAAGAAACACCCAACCTTTCGCTCCGGCAAGGTATCGTGAGCCGTCTCCTGATTGCAGGTGAGCGCGCGGTTGGGGTGCGTTTGCTGGATGGCGACGAAATAAGGGCACAAGCGGTGATTGTCACCACCGGCACGTTTCTCGGTGGAAAAATCTACATGGGTGAAGCACGCTACCAGGCAGGCCGTGCCAACGAACTAGCTTCCATGGAACTCGCTCAAAGTATACGTGAGGTGGGTTTTCAAACAGGTCGTATGAAAACCGGTACGCCTGCGCGTATTCATCGAGACAGTATCGATTTCTCGAAGTTTGAAGCTCAATGGGGCGACCCCGAACCGACATTTTTTAGCTTCGAAACCAAATCGACTGAACTCAAGCAGGTGTGTTGTTACCTCGGGTATACCCATCACGGTACCCACGAAGTGATTCAGGCCAATCTGCAGCGTTCACCCCTCTTTTCGGGAGAAATTCAGGGGGTGGGGCCGCGATACTGTCCCAGTATTGAAGACAAGGTCGTCAAGTTTCCTGAGCGTGACCGGCACCAGATCTTCCTTGAACCTGAATCCCACCACACGGTCGAATACTATGTGAATGGCATGTCGACCAGTATGCCCATCGATGTGCAAAAACAAATGTACCGCAGCGTCCCAGGCTTGGAGCACTGCGAAATTCTACGACCCGGCTATGCCGTGGAGTACGATCACATTGATCCAACAGAATGCCGTTCGACGCTGGAAACCAAGCGCTTGAAGGGCCTTTACATGGCGGGCCAAATTAATGGCACATCGGGTTATGAAGAGGCGGCGGCCCAAGGCTTTGTGGCGGGCGTCAACGCGGCGTGCGCGATTCAAGGAAAAGATCCCTTTGTGTTGGGTCGAGAACAGGGCTATATCGGCGTGCTGATTGATGATCTGGTCACCCGTGGCACGGAAGAACCCTATCGCATGTTTACGTCCCGGGCCGAACACCGACTTATGCTCGATGTCCATACGGCGGACCAAAGACTGTGCCAATTGGGCCACCGATTGGGTCTCATCAGCGCGGAGCGATTGAAGCAGGTGGACGCCAAATACGCGGCCATCGAGCGGGATTTGAATGCGTTAGAGCGGTACAAAATTACGCCTAGCGCCGAAAACAACCAACGACTTGAACCCATCAACATTCAGTTGAAACAGGTGACCACGGCCTACGATCTCTTGCGGCGACCCGAGGTCGCGTTATCGGCACTGGTTGAGGCATTTCCAGATTTGGCACTGGAATCGGAATACCAGAGCTTGGTGGAACAAAAAGTGTGCTACGCGCCCTATGTCGCCAAAGAACAAGAATCACTGGACAAGATCGCGTCTTTGAGACACTTGCGAATTCCAACTGATTTCGATTTCCATACCGTTCCAGGACTCAGCAATGAGATCCTGGAGAAACTCAAAAACGTTCAACCGGAGACGCTAGATCAGGCTTCACGTATCAGCGGTATGACCGCCTCTGCATTGGCTGTACTTCATGTCTTCGTCCAACGCCATCAGCGGGAACGCTCGGCGTGAGGTGGAATAGATGACACAGATCCTCGCCATCGTGAATCAAAAGGGCGGCGTTGGAAAAACGACGACCGCAGTCAATTTAGCCGCATCTTTAGCTGCCATTGACCGACGGGTGTTGGTTGTGGATTTCGATCCCCAAGGTAACGCCACCAGCGGCCTCAACATAAACAAAGAAACAGCAACTGCTAATATCTATCACGTTCTGGCAGGTGAAGTGCCCTTGGCTCAAGCGGTAGTCGCTTGCGAATTGCCGACCCTTTTTGCCGTACCAGGTCACCGTGACCTGGCCGCTGCCGAAGTGGAGCTGGTCAACGAGATGGGACGCGAGTTTATTCTGAAGAACATCATCGACGAGATACGTGGTCAATACGAGTTCATCTTTATCGATTGTCCGCCTTCATTGAGCTTGTTAACCGTCAACGCGCTTGCGGCTGCGGACGGTGTGATCATACCTATCCAGGCTGAGTACTATGCATTGGAAGGTGTGCGTGATTTGATGGATACCGTACGGCTAGTTCAGCGGCGAATCAATCCGCAGCTGGAAATAACGGGTGTCGTGATCACGATGTTCGATGAACGCACAAACCTATCGAACCAGGTGCTGAACGACGTGCGCACTTTCTTTTCAGAAAAACTGTATCGCACCATTATTCCGCGCAATGTCCGCGTTTCTGAGTCACCCAGCTTCGGAAAACCGGTAATGCTGTATGACATCAAAAGTAAAGGCGCCCAGGCGTACCTAAAACTGGCAAAGGAGTTCCTCAATGGCCAAAAGGTTGGGGCTCGGTAAGGGCCTGAATGCGCTGATTCCACAGGGATTAGACGAAGAAAAAACGACATTGGTTGATGTGGACATTGACCAGATTGATCCCAATCCAGAGCAGCCCAGGCATCGCTTTGACGAGCAACTACTGGATGAGTTGGCCGCTTCCATCAAACACAATGGCGTGATCCAGCCAATCATCATCACTCGTGTCGCCAATCGCTACCAGCTCATTGCTGGGGAACGCCGTTGGCGTGCCGCGCAACGAGCGGGCTTCACCCGAATCCCGGCTGTGGTCCGAGAGATTCCCGTCGGTGAACGCCTTACCGTGGCACTTTTGGAGAACATTCAACGACAGGAACTCAACCCCATAGAAGAAGCTATGGCTTATCGTAACCTGTTGGATCAAAAAGACTTTACCCAGGAGACGCTGGCGCAGAACCTGGGCAAGAGCCGGGCAAGCATCTCAAATACCATCCGCCTTTTGAAACTGCCACCCTCTATTCAAGACATGATTGAAGACACGCGGCTCACTTTTGGACATGCCAAGTGCTTGATTACGATGAATCACGATGAAGAGGCAGTTATTTGGGCAGAAAAAGTGGTCAAAGAAGGTTGGTCAGTTCGCGAACTGGAGAAACGACTCCACCAAGCCAAAGATGCCCAACCCAAAATCAAACCCAAAAAGAAAGATGTCTTTATCAAGCGGGCTGAACGTATGCTGTCGCGTTGTATCGGCGCGACGGTATCGATTAAGGGAGACGAAGAGAAGGGTAAGGTTGTGATACCTTATAGCTCCCAAGACGAATTACAACGCATTTACGATTGGCTGACGCAGCAAGAGGAGATGGAGGACTAATGGCCGACCAAGGTGTACTCAGTGGGTTGATCCTAAAAGGAACGCGCATTGAAGGTAAGTTGTTTTTTGACGACAAGATGCGCATTGACGGTGAGTTTACTGGAGAAATTACCTCCAAAAACCAATTGATTATCGGCAAGACGGCAAAAGTCAATGCCGACATCAAAGTAGGTGAACTGATTGTAATGGGTGAACTACGCGGCAAAGTGAGTTCCTGCGATAGCCTGCAGATTCAAGAGGGTGGTCGAATCATTGCAGACGTGCGTGTGAAGAAGCTGGACATAAGGCCCGGAGCCATCTTCGATGGCAAATGCGCGATGATCGACGAGTCGCAACCCACAAAAAATATCAATCAAACCGGGCAGAATAAATGACTTGGTTCATCAAGAAATCTGAACCGATCAAGGTTCAGAAAGAAAAAACAGTCATTGTGCCTGAAGGGATGTGGCAGAAATGTCCCAGTTGTCGCGAGATCATTTACCGCAAGGAACTGGTACGTAACGACAACGTCTGTCCGAAATGTGATTACCATTTCCGAATTGACCCCAAAGAACGCTATGACAGTCTGTTTGATGACAGTCGATACACCTATTTACATACGTCGGTACGCTCCACAGATCCACTTACTTTTAAAGGACTTAAGAAGTACCGTGATCAGGTGAAGAGCCTGGAAAAAAGGGGTCTAGAACATGACGCGGTGCATGTAGCGCGAGGTGCGGTGGGCGGAATCGACACAATCATCGCTGTGATGGACTTTAATTACTTGGGCGGCTCCATGGGTTCAGCCGTCGGCGAAAAGATCACACGGGCCATAGAGACAGGTCTGGAAGATCGGGTGCCGGTTATCATCTTCTCATGCAGTGGTGGCGCCCGTATGATGGAGGGTGCCCTTTCCTTGATGCAGATGGCAAAGATCAGTGCGGCACTGGCACGGTTGTCTGATGCCGGTGTCCCATTTATCTCCGTATTGACCGATCCCACTACTGGTGGAGTGACGGCAAGTTATGCCATGTTGGGTGACATTAACATTGCAGAACCTAAGGCATTGATCGGCTTTGCGGGCCCTCGTGTGATTCAACAAACTATCAAACAGGAATTACCTGAAGGGTTTCAACGATCGGAGTTTTTGTTGCAGCACGGTATGTTAGACGCCATCGTATCGCGCAGTGAAATGAAACAGAAGCTCGTACGTTACCTGACATTTCTGGCACCTGTGACTGATTGACACTTCGGCTTCCCGTCCTCAACCAGACCGACTGGACGCGTTATCGTCCTGGTTTAGAACGCGTTAAAGATGCGTTACGTCGTTTGGGTGAGCCACACCAGGCACTGCATATCTGCCTGATTGGCGGCACCAATGGCAAGGGCACTGTGGCTTGGAATCTCGCTCGAAATCTGGGTCCAGATGTGGGGCTGTTTATGTCACCCCATGTTTGGGACATTCGTGAACGCATCACGAAATCAGGGAGATTCTTCGACGATCATGCCTGGTTGGAGGCCTATGAATCGGCTCAAAATGCAGGGCTGCGGGATGAAGATCTGTCGTATTTCGAATGGTTGCTGGTGCTGGCGTTACTGATGTTTCGGGGTGCAGGCCTAACGAGGGCTGTACTTGAAGTGGGATTGGGCGGTCGATTGGATGCCACAAATGCCTTGGAACCCAGCCTTTCATGCGTGACCAACGTAGGACTGGACCATCAGGCCCAGTTGGGCCACACCATTCGTGCCATAGCGCTCGAAAAAATAGAAATCATGCGCCCCAACCACCCCTTCTTTTGCCCGGGTACGCTCCTGCAAGATCCGGTGATCAAGGAACGGATACAACGTGTAGGACCCGAAACGATTGCTTTCGATTGCTCAACAACCAAAGCCGAAAACAATCGGGAAATAGTTGCGCACATATTGGAAAAGCTACGCCATCCGCTATCTCATTGGTCCCTTCCGCCCGGCAGACGACAATTGATCCATTGGAACGGGCCTGTGTGGTTAGACGGGGGCCACAACCCCATGGCCTGGCTCGATTTGGCCCATTGGTTCAAAGAACAAACAGAGCCGGTTCACCTGGTGCTTGCCCTGTCCGGATCGAGACGATCGGATGAAGTTTTATCCATACTCCAACCGCTGGCAGCCAGCACATCGGTTTTAGATGCTGACTACGATCAGCGCGTACCGTTAAGTGCATGGCCGGCCCATGTGCGTCCTGTTCGTATTGACGAATTGGCGCATGGACCCAGGCCCTTGCTGGTAACGGGATCCCTAAAAGCACTGGGCTGTATCCCGCTCCCAGTTCCATGAACTATTAAAGCCCGACGAGCATACCCCCTCCAGTGGGTGGTCTTACACTTCATCGCAGTGATGACCATAGCTTCCAAGAAAAACGAACGGCAAATTTGGCAGTAAATGGACTCATACAAATAACAACGAACAGATTGAGGTTATGCCTTTTCTTGTTCCCATTTGATTCGATCTAGAGCAGAAAAAGGCAAACCACCCCGGCGCGGCGCGCCACCCCTCCAGTGGAGGGGAATTGAGAGAGTCCCCGCCTCATGATCATTTCGCCGTCTGAACTCTTCCTCATGCAAGGTCGCGAAGTCGCCAGGATCGCATCGGTCAGAACCCGTTGGGGTCTTATTCCCCTCCACTGGGTAGTCTTACACTTCATCGCAGTGATGACCATAGCATCCAAGAAAAACGAACGGCAAATTTGGCAGTAAATGGACTCATACAAATAACAACGAACAGATTGAGGTTATGTCTTTTCTTGTTCCCATTTGATTCGATGTAGCGCAGAAAAAGGCAAACCACCCCGGCGCTACGCCACCCCTCCGGTGGAGGGGAATTGAGAGAGTTCCCGCCTCATGATCATTTCCTCAACTGAGCTCTTCCTCATGCGAGGTCGTGAAGTCACCAGGATCGCATCGGTCAGAACCCGTTGGGGGTCCTATTCCCCTCCACTGGAGGGGTGGATGGCGAAGCCAGACGGGGTGGTCCGTCGCAAAGTCTGCAGCCACCCCTTAAACCCTATGAAAACGTCGAAATTTTGCGACCATGGTCTAAGACAAAAGGACATGGATAACTCGTCTTTAGTAATCCTTGCTGAAGCCTTGATTGATACGATCGAATTGTAGAACTTGGCCCACAGATGCCGACACAGATATGGAGCCGCCGTCCAGTGGATAGGCAAAGTCAATGCGGGCAACGCGCTTACCGAGTAGCGACGGTAGACCCAATCGCAGTCCCCAACCGGCCGACCAATGGATCAGGTCTTGGTTAAATGTTTGGTGGGGATCCAGTGCAAAACCGCCATCAATGAACAGCACCTGGCCGAGGGCTAGTCGGCCGTGTGGCCAGCCGTAGCGCAATCGGTGTTCCAGGTTCAAAAGGCCCGTTTTGTCGCCCGTCAGGGAAAAGGCGGGGTAACCTCGAAGCCCGTTGTCCTCACCAAGGGTTAACGGAAGATAAAGATCGTCGTTCGTATATTGACGTTGGTAGGCCAGCCCCAAGGCCCATGTTTGGCGTTCTGTGGCCTTGTGATACAGGTGACCATAGGAAGCAATATTCACGGCACTTAAGCCGCCCTGGTCGTTGTGGCGTCCCGAGCCAGCGAGTGACCAGGCGAGAATCGCTTTGTTCCAGGTTTTGATTTGTTGCAGTTCAGATTGCCAGGTGAACATCACTTCATCATTTGAACTCCGATGCCGTTGTAGTGTTCCGGCACCCACAGTAACGGACAGATGTTCCGAGATGTCCTCGGTAAAGTTCAGCGAATCGATGTGGGTCAGTTCCAGGTAACGATATCGAGTGTCCCAGGTATACGCCGCAGATAGATGGACGTCTTCCGTCTTGGGTGGTACGACGATCGACTCGTGGTTCTCTAGGTAGTGGTAAGCATCCCAACCAAGTGAAAGATTGAGTCGCTTGGATTTGAGTGGGTTACCGTATTCGTGAATCCAGTCGAAAGCCGCGTGCTCCTTGTCATGGGCGATCTCAATACTTTCGCCGCCTTCCTGGTAGATATCAGCTTTGGTATTGTCTCCCCATGCTTCAAACTGGAAGGCATCTGAATCCTCCAGACTCCAAAACGGTTTGCGCCAAGCAAAATTGCGGTACTTCCCTTCGTCGGTGTCGTCATATTCTGCAGACAGTTGGTATTGTGAGAGAAATCGCGGATCCTCGAACACGGCTCGCTGGATTTGAGTGCCATCGGAGCGGTAACTGGAGCTGTAATGAATTTCCTTGTCAAAACCCAACAGATTGCGTTCGCCCAATGAATATCTGCTTTTGTTCAGACCGCCTCTGCGACTGAAACTCATTTCGACGCGGAGGGTAAAACGGTCTTCAACAATCACTTTCAAGTCCACCACACCTAAGTCGTCATGAACATAGCGCTGGATGGTAGCCTCAGCAAAAATGCCCATCTCACGTAGACGGCGTTCGGTTTCGTCCACTTGACGCGGATCAAAACAGTCGCCTTCATGAAACAGTAATTCCTCTTCGATAATCGGCTCACGCGTTTGCATGTGTGTCTTTTGGAACATCTTTTGGTACCACTTGGGGTTCTTCTTGGAACCAAACACGTCAATACGTTCAATAGTGATGTCTCTGATGATGAGGCATTCATCATGGCTGATGGCTTGTTGGCAAGCGACTTGGAACCCAAACCAACTGCCAAGTAAGAACATAACCAGGAAGTTCACGCGCATTTGTCTGCGCCTGGAACCCAAAAACCAACATTCGTGATTCGTGAAATTAGCCTGTGAAATGTGTCTGCGACATGCATAGGCCGCCTCCCGGCGTTAATACCTCTCGTTTGATAGTACCAACTGCCCGAACGAAGATCACTTTACAAATAGTTAATGCTCAGTAATCGTTAACAGCCTCTGTGGTAATGCCATGCTTTTCTTCGATGGATTTGTAGTAGTCGATGATACGGCGCACGTAGATGCGTTTTTGACGGTAGTCCTTGGGGAAGAACGATCGTTTGAAGCCATAGATGATGATGTTCTTGAGCTCTCGAGTGGTCATAGCAAAGTTATCCACAGCAAGTCGCAGTTCCCGAGCCATGGACGTGCGCGACACCAGGCGGTTATCCGTGCAAATGGTGGTGGACAGTTTCATTTCCTTCATCAGCCGAAACGGGTGATCGGATATGGACGTAAGGCTGGGGTCGGTATCCATGTTGGAGCTGAGACACACTTCTATGGTCATACGTGATTCGGCAATGAACTGACACAGGTTCTTGATGTACTGCGCCGGATCCTTCACCTTGTCTCGATTGACAAAATCTTCGTCTAACAGGTGATAACCGTGACCGATGCGATCGGCATGAAGTGTCGTTATGGCCTGAAAAATTGACTCTGGGCCGTATGCCTCGCCCGCATGCACGGTCTTTTTCATGAAGTTCTTATGCACGTAATCATAGGCATCGCGATGGTCTTCAGCAGGGTAGCCCAGTTCCGCACCGGCTAGATCGAAACCGACAATAGGCAGTCCCGTTTCATTGCGCACACTGACCACGGCTCGCGCTAATTCAAGCGAGGCCAAGCCATATAACGTGTCATGAGGTGCAAAGCGATGCGCTTCGCTGATTTGTTTGTAGTAAGGCGAGAATCCGCCTGTGAACATGCGCATGGCGCACGTGATCATGCCGTATTCAAAGGGTGGCGAAGACAGGTTTTGGCGAACCAATTGGTCATTGTATTCGCGTTTAGCGCGCCTGAGTCCCGCGTCCACGGCCTCGAGGACTCGACGGATGTCTTGTTTTTCGTTTGTGTGCAGGAACGGTGCGAATCGAACTTCAAGGTACAACACGTTTTCATTGATGTTATCCCACGCAAGTTCATAGGCCGCCCGCTCCAGTGATTCGGGGTCTTGCAGCAGGGCACAGGTATACATGAACCCATGGAGATACTCGTTCAAGTCCTTGTAGCCGTCTTTGAATACCAACTCACGCAAACCCTCAATCTCATAGGAAGGCAGCTTGAGTTTTTGTTCCTTAGCCATATCGATGATGGACCCGATTCGCAAGGAGCCATCCAAATGTATGTGCAGGTCGGTCTTGGGTAAGTCCAACAAAAATGCGTCGGTAATCACGATAGATCACCCCCTTTGCGCGATCCTAGCGCAACTGAAGCCCAAACTCTACACCGGCCTAGCGTCATCGCGATCAGTCCATGCTTTAAAATTCCCCTCCACTGCACGGGAAACTAAAAACGGGCACAATTCGCTAGGAAATCTACCTCACGCGAAGTCGCGAGGACGCGAAGTTCCCCTTGCTTCGAACATCCTTAAAGGGAGAAAAGCCAGTTGGGGCCTTATTCCCCTCCACCGGAGGGATGGCTGGCGAAGCCAACCGGGGTGGTTGTGTGCAAGAACCCTATGGCGTGTGAACCATCGACGCCTATTCAGGGTCCCGTAAGGGACCGTGTACCGTAGCGCGGGGCGCAAGCCCTGGGTGTGTGGATAGAAATAGACGCCGAGTCCCGATAGGGACGACGTAAAGGACTTCGCACAAATCATTGAATAATCGGTTGTGCCCATTACCCATCGATCGTGCTCGACCGCCTCAATTGACACCGGGACTGGCTGGGACTGGCGGGGAGCGTGCGTTGACTACCCGGTGCGCTCACGGGCCAAGAATGCCGGTAACTAACCGACCGATCCCAGGGGATATCAGTCCATTAACCTTGCTTCCTGAGCACTGGCCAATCGCCAATTTGTCAGGGTCACTTCGTGGATGGCGATTTCACCGTCGCGGGCCTTCACTTTGCGAATCGAAGGAATCACCATGCCCGCAACCTCAACAGGTTGGCTCCAAATGGCCTCGAACTGAATGTCGTTACCAGCGAGGATAGGAGCCGGGCTCACCAATGACCCAATCAAACCCGTGGCAGGATCAATGCCTAAGAACCAGGTAGGATCCAAATTGGTTTCAGGCATTTGGAGCCAATGGTATTCGCCAAAGGATTTGCTGAACTTGCCCAGATAAGAAATCCCTGACTCTCCTTCTAGGCTAAATGGCAATGAAAGCAAGTAAGCCAATGCGCGCATGATGAATACCAGTCCAGGTTTTTCTTCGAGCTGTTTTGAACTCTGACCGTTCATGCGAAAGAGCCGGTCGCCGTCCCACAACCACCCCATTCCCGCGCCAAGATCTTCAACCGATGTTGCCATGAACAGCCGAGAGCGTTTGGGGTCCACCACAAGTTCCATGGAATCTGATGGCCAAGGCCGCCTCAATCGCGCAAATCCCAGCCAATCGTCTTGCAAATGCACGCGCAGAATGGGTCCGTGGTCATAGGCACGCATGCCGCCATGAGCTGCGATGGCGTGTTTTATCAGCGATTGTGCGGCTTGATGGTCCGAAGTCCCAGGCCAACGGTTCCAGGTACGGTCTCTCAGAGCTCCGGTACAGGAAGCCAGTAATCCAACCAGACATAACCAACGCATGAGACTAAGCTTATCGCGATTTGGGCGCGCGGAAAACGTCAAGCACCTCCCATGCAGGTTTCAACGCTGGCGCTCTGGCCTTATAATGCTCGGCATGTCTACGATCTTGGTATCCAACGATGATGGCTATTTTGCCGAGGGAATCGCGATCTTGCGCGAAGCGCTTAGACCACTTGGCCGAGTGATCAGCGTGGCACCGGATCGCGATTGTTCGGGCATAAGCCATAAACTGTCCATTCACACACCGTTGAGGCTCCGTGAAGTGGGCGATGATGCCTATGCCGTCAACGGCAGTCCTGCCGACTGCATTCATTTGGCGATCCATGCGGTACTGGACGACCAAAAACCCGATGTGGTCATTTCTGGCATCAATCACGGGCTTAATCTAGGTGAGGATGTGGCGTATTCTGGGACTGTGGCTGCAGCCTACGAAGGCTTTGCTCAAGGCATACCTTCAATCGCCGTATCGGCTGGTAGGTCTCATGGCAGCTTCAACTTTGTGGGTGCTGCAGAAGTGGCCGTCGATTTTGCGCGCAAAGTGATTGAGGGTGACCCCGTATTTCGCCAGGCGGTGTGGAACATCAATGTACCGCACGATCCCATCCGTGGTGTCCGTTATGCGCGATTAGACAATCGCAGCTTCAAGAGCTCAGTGGTCAAGCGAACCGATCCCCGAGGCCAGGACTATTATTGGTTGGGACCCTACTACCCGGAATTCCAACGTGGCGAAAAAACGGATTATGAAGCCTACCAAAACGGCTTCATCTCAGTGACACCGCTTAAAGTGGAAATGACCCACGAAACGATCCTCGACCGTTTACTTAAGACACTGCCATCCTAATCCAGCCCTTTGTGATTCCCAGTCACTGTGCGGATCAAGTGCCACCAACGCCTCAGATACAATCGCAGGAGCCCTCCCTGACCGTAACGCTGACGCATATAACTTGGCTTGGGCACCAGTTGCGTAAGGATATAGGCAGCACGTTGACCAAGTGAGAGGTATTTCAATCGCGCCAAGGATTTGGCCGTTCTGGGGTGGAATCGGCTCAACGGTTCAAATTGATTGTGGTATGGTGCGGGTATCGATGAGTCGAAATAGGTTGCGCACAGGTGCATCATTCGCTTGAAGGCTTTGTCCCAACCCATTTGTTCCGCGAGCGCTAAACAGGCGTCCCAGTTCGGTGGTTGCTTCTGGATCAATAAGTGTACATCCAAGAGTCGAAGCAATGTCAGTTCCTGTTCGCTATGACCCAGGAGTGCATGAGCACTCAAGTAAACCAGATTGGCATGGGTATTGAGTTGCAACAATGGGTGTTGTTCATTCACTTCGGCGCGTAAGCGTTCATAGGATGCCTCATGCGCAACGATTTTACTGAGTAACTCGAAATGCACTTCAAGTTGCACATGTCCGCCCGGCCCTCCGAAATAGACATCGTGATGTGTGGTCGCGGATTGGATTTTGTGGGCCACTTCATAGTCACGATCATGAGCTTGTTCTGGTAAATAGCTTAATGTTTCCAACAGTTTACGTGTAACCGTGCGTTCGTCTCCTTGAATCCAAAAATCCAAATCCAACATAGGCCGGCAGGTGGGGTGGGGATAGAGGCCCATCAAAACCGAACCCTTCAGCCAGATGGGCCGTATGCCGCCATGGCTGAGCGTTGCATTGATTCGATCACGCTCGTGCAGAAAGAGCTCGTTCTGCGCGAGCGTTTGAATGGCTTTTTTCTTATGTACGAGCACTTCGTTACTTTGAAACAGATACCAAACCAGAGGGCCCAATTCCTCTTCAGCAATGGACGCCTGTATCTCAGGCTCAAGTAATTCAGATCGGGCTTGGCCAGACAGTGTGAGCGCGATGTCTCGTGCGATTCGCCGTTTCAAGTCGGTCACGTTGAGGTCCGGTTGCAAATCATGCCTACATTTTATAGTGTGAAGAACTTTGAAGCGGAGAAAGAGTGTTTAACTACCGGGTGGCAGGCATGAATGTGATGGCGTCTCACCGGGCAGCACTTTCAACGGATGGTGCGGCCGATGGGTGGGTAACCATTCGCTTTTCGCAGCAGGCTGAATGCTTGGCAGATGACATCCCTGTTCCCGGAGGCCCTAATCTTTGCGTGGTTGCTCGTGATGGTAAAGAAGCCCGAATTAGCGGGGTTAAGGATGAACTCGACTGGCGAGCAGTACAAATACGGCGTGTGTTGCCCTTTGCCGCCGCGCTGCAAGGGCACCTCACCTTGCATGCCTGTGGGTTGGTGCTGCAGGACTGTGCCGTTGCCGTGGTGGGAGAAAGCGGAGTGGGTAAAAGCACGTTGGCGCGTTTCTTGATTGCCCATTGGGTGGTTGCTGCCGACGACTTGCTGCCATGCCGATTTCGTGTCGGCAAGCCAGTCGTGCCTCTGGTGGATCGTGACGTTAGATTGGGTCACATTTGCTTCATGGAACGCGATCTTGGGGCCGAGCGCCCCAGGCTCGTGCCATTGGATCCGCCGGAGGTAATGCAGAATCTGCTGCGACACGGCTTTGGCGAATTACGGCAACAAGCGATCTGGTCCTTTCAATTCGATCGTTATGGTGTTCTTTCTAAATCTGTGCCGGGACACCGGTTAACGGTTCCCGACGATCTTTGCAAACTACCCGACACCGAGACGCTCCTGCGAGAATTGGTACAGGCGTCATGAGCGGAATTTTTGCCATCGTTCACTGGGATGGCCAGCCCGTTGATCCGGGTGAATTGAATCGGGGCCTTGATCTGATGGTGCACCGCGGCCCCCACGGCTTGAAAAAATGGGTGCAGGCAAACGTAGGTTTGGCGTATGCCCATTTTGAGCATGATAAACAGGCCAAGCTCGCCAATCAGCCGTTGGAGATGGATGGCACGACTGTGGCCGCGTCTTTGACGCTATTCCGCCGTAAGGAGCTCGCAGTCAAGCTCGGAGTCGACCCTTCGGTGGGCGATGCGGCTTTGGTGCTGGCGGCCTACCGCAAATGGGACCGCGACCTGTTTGATCATCTAGATGGCGACTTTGCTCTGGTCATTTGGGACGCGAACAGGAAGAGGCTCCTAGCGGCCAGAGACCACCTAGGCGCGAAACCTATGTTTTATGCTGTTCGTGGAAAAACCGTTTATTTCGCCAGCGAACCCAAACAGATCCTGTGTCAGAAGGGGTTTGAAGTGGCACCCGACCCGTTGGTAGTGGGCGAGTTTCTGTTCCAGCGGTTCGAAGACACCACCCACACATTCTTTAAGGGTGTAAAACGCTTGTTGCCCGGTCACTACCTGGACATGCAGCATGAAAACGCCTTGCCGGTCCGTTATTGGATGCCAGCGATGGAGGAACGGCACCAATTCGCAAGCGAACAGGATTACTTTGATCATTTCCGCGACCTGCTGGTGGAGGCAGTGTCCGTTCGGCTGAACGTGGATCACCCCGTGGGTTGCCATTTGAGTGGCGGTCTGGATTCCACCTCCATTGTCATGTGTGCCGACCATTTGGCCCGAACAGGACAAACGCCTCCTTTGGTGGCCATCTCTGCGGGCTACGCGCAACCTGCTTGCAACGAAACGCCTGAAATCATGTCGGTGGCCAAGCAACTCAGTTTCTCCCATGAACTTTTCACCGCGGACAACCAACCTTTGTTGGACGATCTCAATGAAGTCATGTTTCAGGCCGATCAACCCTATGCGGATATGGGTCAGGGTACCTTTCTTGAAACGGTGCGTTGTTTGAACGCCCATGGAGCAAAACGGCTGATCATGGGATTTGGTGGCGATGAGGTGTTGACAGAAGGCTACTACGTTCGAGATTTGGTATTGCGCCGACAGTATCTGAAGGCCATAGGTGAGGTGATGCACATCCATCGCAGCGGCGCGTCACATTGGCCTTTGTGGCGCATTGGGTGGGACACATTTAAGACACTTGTCCCGGTAAGGCACAAGATGCGCATCAAGAGTTGGCTAGGCGCAAAGCGGTGGCATCCTCCGAATTTTATTGAACCGCGGTTTGCGGAACAATATGGACGCTATCCCGCCGTTGTCAGCGACGAGCTTCCGCCGCATGTATCGATCACGCAACGAACAACTTGGCAAGACATCACCCACCCCAACACGGTTTGGCTGTTGGATTTGTACGAACCCAAAGGCGCCTACGCGGGGTATGATATCTGCTACCCGTTTTTGGATCGACGCCTGATTGAATTTGTGTTTTCCGTGCCACTGGAAGTGAGGATTGCAGGTCCGAAATGGAAAACATTGGTTCGCAGGGCATTGGTTGACTGGCTTCCTGAAGCGGTGCAGGCGCGCCGATTGAAAGTAGATCTGAACGACTACGTGATTCAAAGTGTGGTTCGCGAGGTCAAGCAGCTCAAGTCCCTGCTGGAAAGTGACGATAGGTGGTGTAGCGGCGCGTGGGTTAACCGGAATCGATATCTGGAACACCTACATCGTTTCTCACACTCAGAAGTGACAAATATCTCGCACATACGTGACTTATGGTATCCTGCGTGCCTGGAATTGTGGCTAAGGGGTTTCAATAATTATGAGTAACAATGAATTCGAGCAAAAAAATCAGGAAAAAGATGCAAAGAAACCCTACACAACCCCAAGGTTAGAAATCTTGGGTCTCATTTTTGAAGTCACCCAAAAATCGGGCGGTGCTGAAGATGGCGGAGCAGCCATGATGGATAAGATGGGTCAGGGTTAGCGCGCTCTGTAGGTGTTCCTAACAAGACTATTCATTGCCTCTGACAAAACAGTTCGTCGTCTATGTCGTTTGCTAACAGCCACCCATGAGGGCTTCTGGCTGGGGGTGTTGCGGCCGTCGCGATTTGCCGAAGTCGCGAAGATCCAGTACGGCCAATGGGCGCGTTATCAATCCGATGAACACAATAAAGCGGGTCTATTCGACTGGGAGGAACAGGCAATTGCGAAGTGGTTTCCTGCCTCAGGGCCTCTTTTGCTTGGAGCCTGCGGAGGTGGGCGTGAACTGTTGGCTCTGGCTGGAAAGAGCTACCAAATGACGGGATTTGAATGCCAGCCGTCGCTGGTTAGCTATGCCCAGTCCCTCTTATCACGTGAGGGCGTTGAGGCAGAGATCTTGCTCACGGATCCGGATGAAGTACCTCGATTTGATCGGTCTTTTCAAGCGGCCATTCTCGGCTGGGGCGCCTATATTCACATCATTGGCCGTGATCGACGGATCCGCATTCTAAGAAAAATGGCCGATCAACTCGAACCTGACGCGCCGATTCTGATTTCCTTTTTCGTCCGTCATGAGGCATCCAAACGCATCAAATGGATCTACTGGGTGGCCAAAGCGGTAAGTCTTTTAACCTTCAATCGCCGAAAGGTCGAACTCGGAGATACGTTGGAAGGCACGTTTGACCATTATTTCACGGAAGAAGAGGTTAGAGACGAACTGTCCGCTGCGGGTTTGAGCGTGGTCCACTATGCAGCCAAGCCCTTCGGACATGCAGTGGGCATCAAACAACAGGGACGATGAGCCTACGCGCCACTAAATCGTCGATCAGAATTTTTATGTCTTGGTCCAGCAGCGTTGCATGTACATCGTAGGCGTGGATCAATGCTTGATGAATCTCTGGAACGGACATACCCTGTTCTAGCAGACGCCAAACGTCCTGACCGGTTTGGTTAAGTCGTAAATATTGTCCAGACTCCAAATCAAGTAACAGCGTCTCTTGTTCAAAAATCTGAACCCTAACCCGTGGCGAAATAGTGAATTGCGGTGCATTCATCAGCTACTCTATTTTCTCGAAGGGCGTCAACCCTTTGAACATCTTCGTTCGCGATGCTCCACTAACGATACAAGCAGGGTGAACAACGCGCAAGCGGTGCCAAGTGGCAACCACATTTGCCGATCCGTGTGCTTGCAAACTAAGGTAATGGTCGCGATCGAGATGCCGAGTAATGCATAAAGCAGGCTGACTTGAGCGTGGGACCAACCACAAATCACCAAACGCTGGTAAAGGTGGCTGCGATGCGCCTGCCAAACCTTTTCACCTTTTACAATCCGGCGCAGCAGCGTGAAGCTGGCATCCGAAAGCGGCATCCACCAAAACAGTGCCGTCATCAGCAAAGATGCACTTGAGTCACCAGAGACACTAAAAGGGAGGACGGCGATCATTCCGCCAACAAAGAAGGAGCCCACATCGCCCATAAAAATGCGGGCAGGGTGCCAGTTCAATAACAGGAAGCCGGCACATCCCGCCGCGAACAGATATCCTGGCCCATCTCCTGAATAAAGAGACCAGGCGATACCGGCAATCACACCCTGGCTGGCCACCAGTCCATCGATGCCATCCATGAAATTGGTGAGATTCACCACCGCCACCAGCCATAATGCACTCAACGGCCAGGCGACCCATGTGAGCGCCAGATTTGCCGGGTCGGGCAGAGGCAGGTGCGAAAGCGGAGAGGTGAACCAAATCAGAACAAAGGCTACCAGGCACTGCGCTAGTAGTCTAAAGCCCCCGGAAATGCCACCCTTCCAATCATCTAACCATCCGAGCAGGGCCAATGACATGGGTGCAAAGAACCAGCCCAGCCAATCAAGCGAAGTGCCGCCAGCCAAAGCAAATCCAAGAGTACAGGCTGTTACGATAGCCAAACCGCCACCCCTCGGCGTGGGCGCAGTATGGGATGAGCGATGGTTGGGTCGGTCGAGGGTGCCCCTACGGTTCAACCAACCCACCAAGAACCTAGTTATGAAAAGGCTGACGGTGAAACTGATGAGGGATGCGATCAAAGCATGTTCTCCTCAATCCAACGTAATACGGATCTGGGTGACCAACCCAGTTGCGTTCGCGCTGCCTGATCATTGAAGGTCAAGGTAGATGTCATTTTTTGAAACGTATCGCTGCGAAAAGGTGCCGGCAACCGCAACGCGGCCATCACTTCGCCGGTTACAGCCATCCCTCTTGCCACCCACAGCGGCAAATGATTGGGTGACTTTTTTCCAAACGCCTGACAGATCGCGTCTTCCAGTTCGCAAAAAGAAGGATGAACGCCATCTGTCAAATGGTAGGTGCCCCCTACCTCTGCGGCTCTTAACACAATCGAAGCCAAATCGTCCGCTAGTACCATACTGCGCCTTGCAGCGCCTTCGCCCACACCCAAATACCAGCCCTGTCGAAGCTGTTGGACCATGCGGCCAAAATTTCCGGGTGCCTCCAATCCCACCACTAAAGGCAGCCTGAGGGCACAAAAACGGACACTGTGCTTCTCACACCAGGTTCGACACATCTGCTCTGCCTTGAGCTTAGAGCTCCCGTATGCATCCGTTGGTACAGTCGGGTGATGTTCTGAAATCATCGTGCCAGAGGTCAAACCATATACAGCCACAGAACTGATATAGACGAGCTGCTGCGGTGGTCTGGAAAGAGCAGCAAGCAGGTTGCGCGTTCCTTGAATATTTACTTCGTTAAACGATCCGGGCTTGCCGTGCGCCAACCCCGCCCCATGAATCACGGTATCAAAAGACTGTGGAAGGGCAAACGGCCGGCGCAGATCCTGTTGGATGTCTCCTGGTTTTGTGATGTGACGCGACAACATAACCAAAGCTTGATGCTGTAGCTGTCGGCTGATGTACTTGCCAACAAACCCCGATCCGCCAGTCAGCAGGATTTTCATGAAAGCTGTTCGATGGCCTGAATCATGTCCAAGGCCAGTTTCTTGGTACCAAATTCTGTCTTGGCAAGACGCACGCAACGGTCTCTAAATGAAGCACGCAAATCCGCGTTGTCTGCTAATTGGATTAAGAACTCAGCTGCTTTTTGGGCGTTGTTGGTGGTCTTTCCGACGCCGTGCGTCTCGATCAACTCCTCCAGCCAACCCTTGGTGGTTTGCACCACTGGCGTACCACATGCCACCGATTCGAACAGCTTATTGGGCGATGACGTGTTCAAAACCGGCAGCGACATGAGAGGGATCAAAGTGGCTAGTGCGTCCTTCACCTTGCCCATGAGTTGAGTCTTTGGAACAAGACCGTGTCGGTTCATGTGATGGAGGTCCTGCTGTTGGATGGCTTGATCCAAGGTTTCTTTCAACGGACCATCGCCGAAAATCCAGATCTCAATGTCTGTTCGACCGAGGAATTTCAACGCAGCACCCACATCTACCAAGAACATGGAGTGATTCACTTCGCCGAGGTTGCCGAAATAGATGGCATAAGGCGTTACAGGCTTTCGCAAATCGTCAGGAATGAGCGCCAAGTCAATGCCATTGGTAACGGTGGTGATGTTGTGTGTTTTGTAGCGCTGCTGGATATATTGGGTCATTCCTGGAGATAGGGTCACAACCAGATCAGCTACTCGGTAGGCGAAACGGGCCATAAAGAGTAGGGTGTTTGCCATGAAGCCTTTTTTGAGGAGACCCAATTCAATAGCTCCCTGTGGCCATAGGTCACGTACTTCAAAGACAAACTTCTTACGCCGAATGAGACGCGCAATGATCCCCGGAATCATCAGGCTCAGTGGACCTGAAGACGCAATAGCCAGTTGATATCGGCCGAATAGTGCGTACAGGCTGGCGATCCACATGTAGACGAGAAAACTGAATACTCGCTGCAGTGTTGATTGCTTGTTGTCGATGCGCACATTAATGATTTTTACGGTGACACCGTTAAATGTTTGGGTGTCGATGAACCTGATGGGACGCAAATCGGATTTTGCATAAACCGCAGTCACCACGGTTACATTGTGCCCGCGTGCAACCCACTCTCGTGTGAAATCATGGACCCGAGTGCTCCATGATCCCTCAGGGGTTGTGAAATACTGATAGAAATAGAAGATGCGCACTACTTAGACCATCGCAACAAATGGGCTACAATCCTGTCGCCCGCCTCTCCGTCCCACAGAGGCGGCGGTGAGCCCTTTTTCCATTGACCACTCAGTGCTAAGCCAATCCGTTCGGCCACATTATCTCGGTCACATAGCTCGTTGGTACCCATAGTCACCGTTTCGGGCCGTTCCGTGTTGGGTCTCAACGTCAGACAAGGCACATTTAAGATGGTGGTTTCTTCACTGATGCCCCCGGAATCCGTTACCACACATGCGCTGTTCTCCACTAGGTAGTTGAATTCCAGATAACTTAAAGGCGGACATGGGTGAAGATGTGAGCATTGGAAAGCATCGGGCAAGTTCTTGCGAGTACGCGGGTGAATGGGGAATATGATGGGGTAGGTGGTAGCTTTACAGATTTCTTCCAACAACAGGCACAGTGATTGGGTGTCATCGACATTGGCAGGCCTGTGTAAGGTCAAAGTGATGAACCCTTTGGGCTGTAACTGAAGCACGTCCCAAAAATCCGGTGCTTTGAATCTTGATCGATGGCCGAGCAGGGTGTCGATCATGGGGTTGCCCACAAACATGATTTGATCGTCGGCAATGCCCATATTCTTCAAGTTTTCATTAGCGGATGGCAAGGTGGTGAAAAAGAGATCGCAAAGCGCATCCGTAGCAACCCTGTTTATTTCCTCCGGCATGGTCCAGTCGAATGAGCGGAGTCCGGCCTCTACGTGAGCCAGCTTGAGTCCTCTTTTCTTTGCGACAATCGCGCAGGCCAGTGTTGAATTGACATCGCCAACCACCAACGTCATATCGGGTCTGCGATGCTGATTCAGTAAGCGCTCGTACCGAACCATGATGTTGGCGGTCTGTTCGGCTTGAGATCCCGAGCCTACCCCCAGGTTGACATCAGGGGTTGGAATGCCCAAATCCCGGAAGAACGCATCACTTAGCGTATGATCGTAATGCTGACCCGTATGCACCAGTCGATAGCTCAATTTGTCTTTATGTGTATCCATGGCTTGGGCGATTGGCGCAATTTTCATAAAATTAGGTCGTGCGCCAACAATTAGATCTATTTTCAATGGAACCTCGGAGATCAGACTAACTTGACTATTGTATACGTGGGCAATCGGCTGGCAAAGAAGGGCTTCACAGCGACAGGTGTAGATCTGCTAGGCCCACGCTTAGCTGAAAACATGAACGTGGTGTTGGTTTCTGACAAGGTATCCAAGCTGCACCGGCTTGCCGAAATGATGGGTACTGTGCTGTTTGAACGAAGATTAACCACTGTTTTGATCGATACCTACAGTGGGATGGGATCTTGGTACGCATTGGTTTGTTCCTTTGTGGCTCGCTTGAGGGGCGCACGTGTGGTCTTAAGCCTGCATGGTGGCAAATTACCCGAACGCGTCAAGCGGTATCCGCGATATTTCGGTTTTCTCTTCAAGCGTGCTCACCGTCTGGTGGTCCCTTCTGGTTACTTGGGTGCAGTGGTCAAGCAGATGGGTTTTGAAGCCACGGAAATCGCCAATGGTATTCACACGGCGGAATTTCCCTTTACGCCACGACGCAGATGTGAGGGGCGATTACTGTTTGTGCGCTCGTTGCGCAGAATTTATCGGCCAGAAATGGCCATTCGCCTGGTTGCTGAACTGAAGCATCGAGGCAAATCGGCATATTTGGAAATAGTTGGCCCGGATCCAGAACATAGGTTACATGAGTTGACGGAGCTCGCACGATCATTGGGTGTAGCCGAGTTGATTGCGTTCAAAGGTCTTTTATCGCAGCGTGAATGGGTTGGGTTGTCAATGGATTGTGATGTGATGATCAACACCAGCTCTATGGATAATCAGCCGTTTACCCTCTTAGAAGCCATGGCATTAGGTTTGCCGGTGGTCACCACCGATGTAGGCGGAATCCCCTACCTGGTTCAACACGAGGGAAACGGCTTGATGGTGGGTTCAGATGTGCAGCAATTGGCGGATCAGGTGATGCGCCTTATGGATCACCCTGAGCTAGTGATGCAGCTTTCTCATGCGGGCAAAGCGTTCGCGGACCAACGGGACTGGTCTAGGATTGTTGCAAGTTGGCGCGCTGCGTTGGCGCCAGATGATTGACGACAAAGCGCCTCTTTCCCGAAGGCGAAACGGAAAACTGTTCCACGTTCTCAACCACCAGACGCATGTCGGTTAGGCCGTGGTCGCGTAGTAGCTGCGTGATCTCGGTTTCAAACGATGTCTGCCAATCACTGATAGGTTTTACTTGAATCAGCAACTCATCTGGTTCGTTTTGATGGATTTGAAATGAGTCCAACCAGGGCACGTATTCCAATATGCCCGTAAAAAAATGAACAATGAGCACCTTGCCCGATGGCGTTACAATCAGATCGGTATCCCGTCCCTCTATAGCTTGCATCAGCGGCAAGCCGCGACCACAAGGACAGCTTTCATCGGAAAGCCGTACCAGATCTCCCATCTTATATCGAACCAGTGGCATAGGTCCGGGGTGCAGTCGCGTTACCACACCGTGGCCGAGGGTTCCGACCGGTACCGGGTGGTCGTCATCGCCAACAGCTTCCAGAACCACGTCCAACGCATGGATGTGATAGTGATTTCCTTCACCGCACTGTGCGGCGATCTGCACCCCTTCCCCAATGCCATAGGTGTCGTGAATGCGGCATCGGAACACGGTTTCAATTTTCTCGCGATAGTGCCCATATAGGTTATCGCCCCAGGAAATCACGGTCTTTAAGGGGATATTCCAGCCCTGGGATTGGGCAAACTGAGCTAATGTCCACAACGCTGCTGGATAGCCCCATAGGTGCTGGATGCGTCGCTTCTCCATCAACGAAAGCGTCTGGGCCATAGCGTTATCAGTTAAGTTGAGACAAGAAACGTAACTGGTTCGCAGAAACGTATCTTTTGCGCGACGTAAAAGACCCCGCCTAACATTCATGCCGGTTTGTATGTGGGGTTCGCCTATTTTCCAGCCGGCCCATTGCAGCGCCAACATAAAACAAGCGCGGTAACGCGCAGCGGTCGGCAAATCACACCATACACGTGTGTTGGTGCCCGTAGAACCGGAAGAGGATACGGCATACATGCCTCGGCGTTTGGGAGTGGATGAAAAGATACGGTTCAGATCTGATTTACCACACAACGGAAAACCGTCTAGCTGTATGTAGGTTGCCGCCCATGCCGGATGCTCATGCAAGTGCTTAAAGAGGTTGTCAAGTGCAAGCCTTTGTTCAGCTCGTATGCGCTCAAGGTCCCACCACTGAGCTGTATCCAAATAAGCCAATCGCGCGCGCATCGGGTGGTTCAAAGCCCACTCACTCAACCGCCACAGTGCGTCGCTAAGCTTCATTCGTCAGTACGTCGATCGGGTTGTGAAGTAGCAAACGCTATCATCAGCCCTGGTAATGCCGAGCGAAATGCAGCGTGTACCATATAAAACAAACCCCAAGCCGCAAGTGACAACTTGAGGTACGACGCTGATTTCGACTGTCGTGGATCAAAACAACGGAAGATGATGGTGCCAAGCAAGAGAATCAGCGAAAAAGCACCCAAAATACCGTGTTCAGCTAACATACGAGTTTGTTCTGTGTGGGAAGCCGCATAGTAAAAGACCTCCTCATGCATGGTTTTTGAACCGCCCGGACCTACACCTAAGAACGGATTCTCCAAAAAAACGGTTAAGTCGCCCACCAGCATATCAAATCGCCCGGTGCTGGAGACATCGCTAAGCCGCTCGCTCATTTGGTTACTCGTAAGTGAGTTCAAATAGGGCAATAAGATGGTCCACAGAAACACCGCGACAATGGGGCCGATCATCAAAGTGGCTCGCCTTGCATCTGTTGACCGTAAGAAGCCCACACAAAGTACAAGCAGTGCAACACCTGTAGTCCAGATCCCGCCTCTAGAAAATGTCAGCAAGCATTGACCAATCAACCAGAAACTTACCAACACCAGGATCACTCGCAGCAGGCCTTTTTTGTGGAACGCAAGAATAAGACATGCATAAATTCCAGCACCAATAGTGGATGAAACTTGGTTAGGACCAAATCCACCAGAAGTGACGTGACTGGATTGGGTGATATATAAGCTGCCTGCCCCGACAGTTGTAAAAGTGGCAATAGCAGCCACGGCCAAAGCGGGAGGAATAATTGCGCGCAGCGTGTCGATGATTTCTGGTTGACCGATTCTCGTTCGCTCCATCAGGATCATGAAGGCCGTTAAGCAAAAGGGACCACTCAAGTTAAAGCGGACTTCTTTTAGATCAATGGGCGACATCACGAAAATAGAAGGAATCAACAGTGCAAAATAGAAGTAGTGATAGGGTTGACGGAAATGGAATAGGCGCCTTCTCACGACCAGTGTGATTGAAATAAGCGCACAAGCGTACTTTCCGTATTCCCAAGATAGACTGCCGCCCGTCATGCGCCAAAGAACCTCGGCCACCGAAATATACCAAAGGGCCATGATGGTTTGGCGCACGTTTCCGGAAATTGCCAAGGCAACCCCAATGATGGTGGACCCAATGCAATGCGACGTAGCCAAAACCTCACTTTGATGCATCGCAATACCTAAGGGAATGTGCATTGCGACAAGAAAGAACAGCATGTACGAACGCATTCGACTTCGAGTAAACGAATGGGGGCGTGCTTGTACCTGATGAGTTTCAGTGATTGTTGGTGAAGTCACGTTAACCTTTTTAGAATGCTCGACACCCGCTTTACATGGTGCCCAAAGGAATGCGCGGCAGCGGTCAGCCGTGCCTGTTCTCGGATGGACTCGGCCAGTTCAGGGTGCGCTACCAGCTGGCACACAGTGTTGATCATCGAAGTTTCATCATCACATGTATACCCATTGTGTTTGTTGACGACCAATTCGGGGACGCCCCCAACAGGTGTACTGATGACCAAACAACCCGACGCCATCGCTTCAAGAATAACATTGGGATAGCCTTCGTAATCAGATGTGAGCATCATGATGTCGCTTCGACTCAGTAATTCGGGCACATCATCCCGAATGCCGAGAAAACTGACTTCCAATTCCAGCTCGGTTGCCTGTCGTTCCAATTCATCTCGCAAAGGGCCGTCCCCTACAATCTGTACCTGGTTAATGGGTAGGGATGCCTCTTGTAGCCCTTTGATGACACGAAGAAACCGATCTACTCGTTTTTGTGGCACCAACCTACCTACAAAAATGATGGAAACACCAGCAACAGAAAAACACCGCTTCCGAGGTGATGTGTCAATTTCTACGGTGTTTGGCAAGTGAATCAACTCTGAATGAACCTGTTGTGCCTTTAAGTTTGTAATGGCTGTTTTGGTGTTTGCGATCGCCGCTCGGCAGTGTTTGAACACAAACGTACACACCCAATTGGGGAGTAACCCCAACTCCTGCAAGCCATCGTTGCGGACCGCGGCGATTGCAGGAACAGAGATCAACCTTCCGACAAGCACGGCGTAAGGACTGGCAAAGAAATGTTGTGCGATGATCAAATCCGGCCTAAATGCGCGTGCCGTGCGGTACAAACACATCAACCGTACAAAGCGGTTTTCAGGCATATTGATCACATCGACCTTAAGATCGTCAATCTTGTTTTCCCAGAATTGCGAGCGATCAAATGCGACGACTTGAACCTGAACCCCTAATACAAGACATGCCTTGATGGTCAAGTAAAGCTGTTTTTCAGCGCCTCCCTTGGCCAAGGTACCTGCCACAAATAATACCTTCAAGGGAATTCATCCCAGTAGGTATTCAAGGTCGATCGTATCTTCGACTGCCATGCTTCTAAGCTGTAGTCTTGCGCAGAAGCAATGGCAGAATTCGAAAAGGTCCGATATATCGACTCCTCAACATAAATATCTTCTACCGACGCGGCGATTTGCGAAGGCGTGAGATCCGCCGAAGAGAAACCGTTGTGTCCATTGATCAGATACCCCAATACCGAGACTTTTCGGCAAATCACAGGAACGCCACAGGCAAGAGATTCAATTACTACTTTAGGGAAACCCTCGCTTAATGATGGAAAGACAAGGATATGAGCTGAAATCATTAGATCGAGCATGCGGCCATGACCCACTTGACCTGTAAAATCAATACCTTCTATTCGCTCGCGGTCTGCAATCGATTTCAAGTGTGAAGACAAACTTCCGTCCCCAACAACAGTGAGCGTGGCGCCGGTACGCGTTTCGCGAACAAATTTGAGGGCGTGCATGGCTATTTCGATGCCTTTACCGGGTTCAAGTCGTCCCGCAAAAAGCAATCGAGGTGCATCGCCTACATAGACCTTCTGAAGGGCACGATGCTTTAGCTTTTCAAGTTGTTGTGCCTTGAGAGAAGTGGCGAATATCCATGGTATCCACGGGTATTCAGGGTCAGGTGGTTGGAGACCGCCTCCAGTGGCCATGGTGATGGTATTGGGTGGGTGCCAGGCGCGCATGATCCTATGCCATAAATGTTCAGCCAGAGTGCGTCTGTTCGTCCAGTTACCGCAGTATCGAATAAAGAGCCTTTTGCCCATTATTCGAGCCATAAAGAGGCCAAGTGTGCCTATGTCGCCGGGAATAGGCGTATGGACTGCATCGCACCTGTGAAAACATTTCAGAAGGACTTTCGCGTTCCGAAACATCCAAAGAACAAGGCCAAATTTCCGAAAAATACCGCGACCCATGGGTTTCGTGACGACGTGGACTTTAATGTTTGGGTGGCTGAACGACATGCCTTCCTGGTCGCGTCTGCCAACAAGCGGAATAATTACATCCGTGTGTTCAAAAAGACCAGCGA
>JAGQSC010000005.1 GCA_020439745.1 Acidobacteriota bacterium
CTCGACTACCGCACCGGCGGGTATGCCGACTTCTTGCCGTATGTGTATCGCGACACGTCGTTGTCGAGGAACGAGATCTCGTACCGGATCTCCGATCACTTCCCGCTGTGGGTCGAGTTTGGATTGTAAGGATCAGTGTCGGCGTCCGATTTGATTGGCAAAGCAACCTGGACAAAGGTTAGCTCGTCGTATACTGCTGGTGACTTAAGAGGTCACGATCAACAGCGACAGCAAAGTGTACTGCACGGGCAAATGCACTGCGAGAGCTACGCGTTACGCCAACAAGGAGGGCTTGTCATGCTGGGGCCACATCGACTATCAGAGCAATCGCGCTCGTTGGAATAAGCATCGAGCTACTGCCTGGATGCACCACGGTTCAGACCACAGATTACGCGGACAGAGTGGCACCGGCCTCTCAGTACTGCGGCAAAGACTTGCCTGAACTCGAGCGGGATTTCGGAACTATGACCCTCGCAGAAATGAAGAAGAAAAGGATAATCAAGTGAAAAATTTCTCAGTGGATATTTCGCGCCTGGCTGGTCTTCTGCTGGTCGGACTTGTATTCAATAGTCCAGCCTTGGCTACATTTTATAAGTTTACTGAACTCGCACCGTACACAGGAGGGGTGCGCAGCAACGCTTCTGCAATTAACAACCTAGGGCAGATTGTAGGAAATACCGATTTTAATGCGCCATGCTTTGGTTGTGGTGGGTACACTCGCGCCACCATATGGGACGGCTCCACGGGCGCCCCTTTGTCGACGCCAACCACCAATAGTTACGCATCGGATATAAATGACTTGGGCCAAGTTGTGGGTTGGTTGAGCGTTAATTACACAACATCCAGAGAGGCCGTGATATGGGATAACATGCTTGCACCGACGACGACTCTAGACACAATTTATTATTACGATAGTGCGGTTGCTATCAATAATCATGGGCAGATCGTAGGAAATTCCGCTCCCCTCTCTAATTCTTACCGGAAAGCCGTAGTATGGAATAGTGAGGCGGGAACAACATACCTGGGCATTTCGAGTCAAGCCGTTGACATCAATGACGTTGGCCAAGTCGCTGGCAGAATTGGTTCTGATGTCGTCATTTGGACCGGAGGTACAGCGACCGTGCTAGGCGATTTAGACGGGGGATTTAGCGTAGCCGAAGCAATCAACAATTCTGGTCAGGCTGTAGGATGGTCTTTGGCTGCAGGCGGATATCGTGCTGTTCTATGGAAAAATACCGCTGCGATAGATTTGGGTACGCTAGGTGGTTTTAGTTACGCCTACGGAATTAACAATATCGGACAAATTGTCGGCAGTTTTTATGCGGTAGACGGAATGTCTCACGCATTCTTATGGGAAGACGGCGCGTTAATCGACCTCAATACTTTGCTAGAAAATAATATTATAGCTGAAGGCTGGTTGCTAACTTCCGCTCAAGATATAAATGATAATGGCGAAATCGTTGGGAATGCACTCAATAGAATCACAGGTCAATCAAGCGCATTTCTGTTGTCAATGGCTACGATCTCAGAGCCTTACTCCATAGCCTTGTTCTGTTTTGGCTTGACGGGTATCGGCGTTATTCGTCGTCGTAGTGTCCTTGCTGCGCATTCCGACGATTCTGACCGGTCGTCTCTCCGGTTTCGCACTGGTGGTGTTTTGTAGTGTGCTCAGTCACGATGGGGCAATCGCAGCGCGTTCCCTGCGGATCGATTCGCCGGTCAACGTGTGGCGGTCACCTAGGTTCAGGGCAAACGGCAAACCTGGGAATATGAGTAACGTCACGAGTGAGCGCTCCTTGAGGGGCGCTCGATGTCCCGGAGGTCGTCAGGCTCAATAACAGAACCACCACGACCAGACTCGATGCTGGAAAGGGCTCCCGAACGCCAGGGCTCGGCCGGACCGGGACCCGCCTCTGGTCGGCGGGGCGCGCGCAGTGTTAGCGCCTCGGACGACGGTGCTAATGTCCGGTTCTCGCCGGTTCCTGTCTAAGCTACCGCGTCACGGGTAATGATTGACGCACCGCCGCACACAAGGCCGGTCTACATGAAGAGCGGTCGTCCGACGGGCTGCAGTTCGGCCCACGTTCGGCCCAAGTTCGGTACCGAACCTACGCAAGCCGTTGAGCGGGTTCGGGCTCCGCACCCCGGACCGGCGATACCGACCCGAGTGGGTTCGGGATACGTTCGGTGTTCGGTCAGGTTCGGTGGCGACCCGGAAAAACCGGTTACATTTCTTCGGCTTGATCGAGCGTAGGAACACGGTTCCTGGTTCTCATAATCCC
>JAGQSC010000002.1 GCA_020439745.1 Acidobacteriota bacterium
AAATCGTTTCGGCGTGATGAAGAAGGTGCAAGGGCCATGCTTAGTTGGGCCGAGGACATCATTGCTTGTGAGAAGGAATCACAGGCATCCCTTCAAACACGTGTGGTTATGGATGCGACAGGACGGTTTTCCGTAGAACTGGCCACCTGGCTTATGAAGCTGAAACCTCAAACAGAGCCGGCCATTGTAAATCCCTGTAGATTCGCATATTAAATTGACCCCCTTAGTCGCATATTTTTTTGACCCCCCTTGATATGAGTTCGATCAGGCTAAAGAGGGTCGAAATCGTTGATTTAATGGAGCCTTCGTGACAAATGGAGGTTTCATCGTGGATGAGGAGGTCGAAAAAATGGACATCAAGCAAATGAGCCGCGAAGGTCATTCGATTAAGGCCATTCACCGAAAAACTGGCCGGTCGATCAATACGGTTCGCCATACACGCTGAGCATCAGGCTGAGATGTGGCGGCTTACCCTGGGGCAAAGCGAGCCACCAGCGAAATCTAATGTCATGCACTTTGATAAAGATGTTGAGGTTCGTGACCTGGGCATATACGAAACGGTGTGTTCATGAGTGCCGTGTACGAATCTTATGCAAATGAGGCTCTGAATGAACTCAAGATGGACACTGCAAACGCCTTGTTGGACCAGTTCAGCCAGCAAGCTGCTGCCGAATCATGGTCCTATAGCCACTTCCTGGGCCGACTGCTTGAAGCTGAGATCCAAACGCGATTGAAAAAGCGCGTGGACATAGCTTACAACATGGCACGCTTTCCCTATCTCAAACGAATCGATGACTTTGAGTTTGAGGCGCAACCTTCGGTCAATCCGCAACTCATCGATGAACTTGCAACAGGAAGGTATCTCGCGGAAGGACGCTGCGTTGTCTTTATGGGCCCACCTGGAGTGGGAAAAACGCACTTGGCCATAGCTCTTGCACGATTGGTCTGTGACATGGGAAAACGCGCCTATTTTACCTCTGCAGTTGACTTGGTTCGTAAACTCAATCGAGCGATGGGCGAAAATCGATTGCACAGGGCCATGCAGGTAGTGATTCATCCGACTGTCTTAGTGATTGACGAGGTGGGCTACCTTGAACTCAATCAGACCGAAGCATCGTTGTTGTTTCAAGTCATCTGCAAACGGTATGACCATCAGTCATCAATTATTCTGACCAGCAATAAGCCATTTAGCCAGTGGGGAAGTATCTTCGCTAATGATCCAGTAATGGCTTCCGCGGCACTCGACCGACTTCTCCATCGATCTACAGTCATCAACATCAAAGGGGACTCATACCGCCTAAAGGAAAAGCGCAGTGCTGGCGTTCCATTCCCAAGTGAAATTGACGGGTTATCTAAAAACTAATCGCGCAAGGGGGGGTCAAAAAAATATGCGACTAAAGGGGTCAAAATTATCTGCGACTTGACAGGGCATAGATACTTGTCAGTTACTGTTGCGGTGATGTCTTCCATTTGAACAGATATTCCCGCAAGCACCAAGGTGCGACACCCCGAGTGAAGAACAAGATCTCTGGATAAGCTAAGACCCTGAAATTGCCAAGCGATCCAATCGACTTGGTGTGCGCCAATAGTTTTCTTGACGGTGATGGCGACAGATCGCTTCCTTGACTGCGTGTTTCCCCACCCTGAGTCTTGTTCCAAATTGCGTTTCATGGGTGGATCTTTGTCTATCTCTACAAGCATAACGTCAGGCAGTTCTTTCAGATGCAGACGATGAACAAAGCCAAATCCGTCGGTTGGCTACTTGCCATAGCTCTCCTCATGACGATTGCAGACGATGTGATCTCTTGATGATATTTTTTGAATTGATGCCGTTAGAAATCTTCAACGAGTTTGCCCAATCTGCTTGATGCATTGACCTCCATGCGAAATGCTGAGTAGTACGCCCCATTCATGAAGTTACGATAGAAACGGTCCAGGGCCTCCGTTCGCTCTACTAGCGAAAACTCTTTTCGGACTAATGCCCCTGCGTTACCGGATCGCGGATACATGTCGATCACGCGTCCGTCAGGAAGTTTTTTCGTGATTCTTCGCAGGTACTTGTTAAGTGCGCCTTGCAAAACGGTGTGATCTATCGATGAAAGAGACGTGAGCGAGCGGTGTCCATAAGATAAGATGTTCCCCAGTGCCCTGGGATAGAGGTGGTGTTTGCCTTTCACGACGCGTTTGAATGTCTTGCGATCTAGATACCGCTCGAAGATTTGCTGTCGCCGCAATCGGGGCGTGACTGACCTTCCATTGACATTGTGGCTAAGTAGATCGCCGTCTACGTAGTAGCTGTGGGTGGTGTCCACCTCTAGGTTATGAATGGTGAATTGGCCTACCCGCCATTCCACGCCTGCCACGCACACTGAAGCGTTTTCCGTTTGGATACATTCACCGGGTCTTAGCTGGTCGGCAGATATCCAATCTTCGCGGTCATCCGAATAGAGCAGATGTTCGTCGGTTAGGTAGACCGGTTCGATCGCATCTTCGAGCCGCAGTTCCAATAAGTCGTTTGTCTGGGTCGTGAATGTGGTCAACACGATTCGACCCGGCCCGTCCTGAACGGTGGGACATGGCTCAACCGCCATCACAAGCGCATCAGCCTGTATACCCAGCTCGTCCAATACGACGAATATCGGCTTTCCAAGTTCGATATCTTGCGCATGTAGCCAAGACAATGGTCGAATCATATGGATTTCGATGATGCGGTTGATCGGTTCATTGGAAGGCATCCACAACGTCACCTTACGCCAGGAATCGGGGTCGATTTCCAGCGGCGCATCCTTTGAAGACTGACTCATGACGCGATCACCAACTTGTACCGACTCAATGGGTACGTAGGTTCCATCCCCGCGTTGAACTTCCGTCCCTTCCAGGAAACAGGTCGCTTGTCCGTTGAGTAGCGATTGTGCTTCCAAGATGGAACTCTCGATGCCATAGCCCTCCAACAACGCCGAGTCCAGATCACCACCGCCCGTCAGAATGTCGTGGGCGGCTTTGGCCATATCCAAGGCCTCAAGTGTCGTAATAATGGCTCTTGCCGTACGGATAGCGCGTACCGTCTTAAAGAAACGCAACAACTTAGGAAGGGCTGAAACGCGAATACCGGCAAACAGCGTGACAATGCCCGATGCGGCTGAAAGACCCGCACCCTTAAGATCTCCCTGGAACAGACTGTTCAGTGCACCAAATCCATCAGCAAAGACTGCCAGCTTGTTGTAGGGCAGGATTACCGAACCTGCATCCAGAATGGCGCCCGCGATGTTCAGGTAAAAACTGTATTCGCCCTTAAGGCGTTCCCACTGGGCCTGGAACCATTCCGACTGAGATTGCGCATATTGAATATCGCCCACATCTCCAGGCATGGTGCTGTATCCCATGGCCAGTTTCAGTGTGGTCAGGCGTCCGTCGGCATCCCAATGCATCACAGGGTTGGCGTTTGCGTACAGATAGCGGTCTGCCGTGAAGTGGTCACGGTTCACCTGGAACATGGACCATGTGTCGGGTTGCGTGAAGCGCTGGTTGAGCGGGTTATAGAGGCGTGCACCCAAATCGTGAAGTGCGCCCAAGGGCGTGGTGGCTAAACCCGTAGGCGTTTGCCGTGCTTCTTCAGGTGGCTCCAATAACCCACCCACGCGTAGCTTTCCGCTGTAACCGGGGAGTAGCTTGTGTTTGGCTTGGGCCGCCCAGGCTGAGCCAGTGTTGGGATCTGTTTCGTTGGCAAAGTTGGAAAGACCCAACTCCTCAGGCGCGACTTCCCAGGTTTGACCCAGAACGTTCATGAGTGATCCGTCGAAAGGCAGTGACCCCACCTGATCCAGCAAGCCCACTGGGTCTAAGGAAACGCCATTACCCCACACATCCCAATGGGTCGCCATCGCAAGTGTGGCGGTACCGGGCGATCCGTTCATGTGGTGTGGCTCCAACATGCCGATCACGTTTTGGAAGGGATCGGCCAGTTGAGGACTGATAGAGCCCTGATTCCATGCACCTGTCGGAAAAGCGGACACGTGACTTAGACCCGCGGGCCCATAGGTGTATCCAAGAACTTGTGGCTGGCCGCGTCCAGCGCGTGAAGTCATCAAGACTTCTTGGGTCAGAGTGCCTTGGGCGGCGGCAATCGGCAGTTTTTGTTCGTTGCCGCTGACTGCGGGTGACAACGTGTACAGGTTCCAGCCAATGGCTTCAGCCGCGCTGTTGCGTTGGCCGCGCATGCGGCCGAATAGGTCGTACTCGAATAGCTGGGTGAGTTCATCGTCCGGTGGACCTCGTTCTGTGAGGCTGGACAACATACCCATGGCGTCGTAGGCGAAAGCGCGTTCGTAGCCAGTGGATCCTATATCGTCTTGCTCTGTCTCCAGAAGCATGCGACCGGCCAAATCATAGGCGTAATGAGTGGTTTTGCCTTGGAAGTTCTGGCTAGTGAGTTGCCCTAGGTTGTTGTATTGGTAAACCGCCTCGCCGTATGGCGTGTCCATGGACTCGACCTGCCCGAATGGGCCGTGGTGAATCTGAATCGTACCTGGAATTACTCCGGGGATTCCGGCCACCGCGGTGATTTGGTGTTGCGTCATCATGCCCAATGGGTGATAGCCGAATGTCTCGCTTAGGTTCACTTCGCCCCATTGCAGCGTGTGTTCCGTCATGTCGTCCGGGTGTGGCGAACCGA